>NZ_CP188251.1:0-5653601 GCF_049992945.1 Mucilaginibacter sp. McL0603
ATGGATAAAACTTGTACACACGTTTGGAATAGCTGCCTTCTAATCATAAAAGACAACATCCCAGCACAGAGCTTTAAGACTTGGTTCGAACCAATCAAGGCTTTGCGCATGGAAGGAAGCGTTCTGACGATACAAGTTCCAAGCTTATTCTTTTACGAATGGCTGGAAGAACATTATGTAGGATTATTGCGTAAGACGATAAAGAAACAGCTTGGAGAAGAAGGCCGCCTGGAGTATAATATCGTTGTTGAGCAATCATCTTCAAGTAAGCCGTACACCACCAATATGCCGTCGAACGGTAACGGTGCCGAATCGAAGAACCAATCCATGCCTGTTCCTATATCAATTAATAAGGATATCAAAAATCCATTTGTTATACCAGGCTTGAAGAAACTGAATGTAGACCCACAGCTTAACCAAAATTACACCTTCGAAAGCTTTGTGGAGGGTGATTGTAACCGTTTAGCCCGTTCGGCAGGTTATGCGGTAGCTGCCAAACCGGGTGGTACCTCATTCAATCCACTAATGATATATGGTGGCGTTGGTCTTGGTAAAACACACCTTGCACAAGCTATTGGAAACGAGATCAGGGTTAAATTACCGGATAAGCTGGTATTGTATGTCTCCTGTGAAAAGTTTACCCAGCAGTTTGTTGACGCCCTTAAGCATAATAACATTAATGATTTTGTGAACTTTTACCAGGCTATTGACGTACTCATCATGGATGATGTGCACAACTTTGCCGGTAAAGAGAAAACACAGGATTTCTTTTTTCATATTTTCAATCATCTGCACCAATCAGGCAAGCAACTGATCATTACTTCTGATAAAGCGCCTAAGGATCTGGCTGGTTTGGAAGAACGTTTGTTATCCCGCTTTAAGTGGGGTCTTTCAGCCGACCTTCAGGTTCCTGATCTGGAAACACGCATGGCTATCCTTAAAAATAAAATCTACCAGGACGGCATTGAGCTATCAAATGATGTGGTTGAGTACGTGGCACATAATATTGATAACAACGTGCGCGAACTGGAGGGTGCTATGGTATCCCTGTTAGCACAATCAACCCTTAACCGTAAGGAGATCGACTTGAACCTTGCCAAGCAGATGTTGAAGAATTTTGTAAAAAATTCGTCCAAAGAGATCTCTATGGAATACATCCAGAGCCTGGTTTGTGAGTATTTTGAAGTGCCAATTGATATGGTAAAATCACAAACCCGCAAACGCGAGATCGTACAGGCAAGGCAGATATCTATGTACCTGGCTAAAGCCCATACCAAAAGCTCATTAAAATCTATCGGCAGCTTCTTTGGCGGACGCGACCACTCAACCGTGATCTATGCCTGCCAGACAGTAGAGGATCTGATCGATACCGATAAGAAATTCAAAGGCTACGTAGCTGATATACAGAAGAAATTGAAAATGTCTTAATCGACATTCAGAAATATTTGAAACGCCGTTGTCAACAGCAGTGGCGTTTTTTTGTTTAATCACTAAAGGTATATCTCATAAATGCCTGCATCTTCATTTATTTGAAAGTTAATGATCTCTTTTTCAAGCTGGGTCAAGCGGTCACATATTTCTTCTGTGCTAATATTACCCGTACGTAACCAGATTATTTTGGGAGGAAAAGAATACAAGTTTTGAAGTTCCGAGAAATCTTCATCAAAAGTTAAAATGGTGTATTGATTTTCTTTTGCGAATTTCCAAATAAATAAATCAGATAGTCTTTCTCCTTTCTTAATTTCATTAGCCGGTAGAATATTCCATTGTGGGATCAGTTTCTTAATTCGCCAGGAAACATTCTCGTCAGAAACTAAACGAATGCTCATGCAACTTTAATAATTCTTTCTTTATTGGCTGCATAAGCAAGACAGGCTAATATATGCACTTCGGCCAATTGCGGAAAGTCATTGAGTATTTGTTCGTGCGTTAAACCGGAAGCCAGCCATTGTAACACATCATAAACAGTAATGCGTGTACCTTTTATAACAGGTTTACCAAACCTGATATCCGGGTTAACTTCAATATATTGTTTATAATCAACTTGTGACATACACAAATTTACTTAAATATAATGACAAATTGCTGCATACATCTATTTCAATTCCCCCAACTTTACTAACGCATAAAATAGCCCGGTGCAATGTAAAGACTGAGCTATTTTATTATCCATCAATAGCTGTTTTACTTCGGGGATGGTAAATGTCTCCACTATCAGTTCCTCCTGCTCATCCAGATGTTGTTCCTGCACTTTTTTGCCTCCCCGTGCCAAATAGCAATGGGTATGGTTATTAGCAGTGGATGGATTAGCATAAACAACGGACAGTAATTCAAAATCATCAAACTGGTAACCTGTTTCCTCTAACAATTCTCTACGCATGGCCTGTTCAGGGGTTTCGCCATGGTCAATTACGCCACCGGGTATTTCAAGCGACACAATTTCTGCAGCGTGGCGGTATTGGTGTACCATTAAAACTTTATTGTCTTCGGTAATAGCAACGGCATTTACCCAGTTGTTATATTCTAGAACGTAGTAGTCTTCAACAATATGACCGCTCGGCATTTCACACTTGTCAGTACGAAGTGTGGCCCATGGGCCTTTATGAATATAATGAGATGAGAGTTTTTTCCAGATAAGTTCGTTATAGCTCATAGTTGATAGTTCATGGATCATAGTAAAACATGGCTAATGTAGGGAATGCCTTTATAAGAAAAAAGCTTCTTGCCATGAACCATGAACTATCAACTATGAGCTAATTACTAACTACCAACTTCCGCTTGATCCGCCTCCGCCAAAATCACCGCCGCCAAAACCGCCGAAGCCTCCGCTATCGCCACCACCGCTGTCTCCGCCACCGCCTGAGAATCCACCCCAGCCGCCACTTTCACGCCCGAGCACAGCACCACCCAGGAACCACCAGAACGGACTTGCTCCGCCCCGGCTGTCAATGATATGCCCACCTCCGCCACGGTTACGGAAAATAACGATCAGAATAACGATAACAATAATGATCAGGATTGCTATACTACCGCCGCCACCACCTTTGTTCTGAGCCTTTTTATCAGCTTTGTATTCGCCTTTAAGGTATTTAATAATGTCATTAGTACCTGCATCCAGCCCGGCATAGTAATTACCGGCCTTAAAATTGGGTCTGATGTCATTTTGGATGATCTGATGGGTAATTATATCAGGCAAAGCGCCTTCTGCACCATAACCTGTTTGGATAGCCACTTTGCGGTCGCCAATAGCCACCAATATAACAACGCCATTGTTTTTACCTTTTTGGCCTATACCCCAGGCACGGCCAACACGTTGAGCATAGTCGTTAATGTCATAGTCACCTACCGATTTCATGATCACTACCGCTATTTGAGAAGAAGTAGAGTCATCATAAGCAACCAGTTTTTGCTCCAGTTGCTGTTGTTCAGAGGCTGACAGCGTATTGGTAAAATCAGTTACCAGCGTGCTTGGTTTAGGGGGCAATTCCTGCGAAAACGTAAAAAGTATGCATAGCACAAAACAGGAAAGCAATATAATTTTCTTAAACATGGTTTTAATTTTTAATCGCCGTCCATAAAGGCAACATCATCTGACAGTTCGTTGTTATTGTCCACTGTCTGAGGGAAATATTTTTGAAGATGTTCGCCGGCTATTTTAAGGCCGGTAACTATTCCTTCTACCAAATCACCATACTTAAAATGGTTGAGCATCTCCTCTTTGGTATCGTCCCAGAAATTTTCAGGTACCAACTTGTTGATACCCCGATCGCCTATAATGGCAAATTTACGGTCAACAGTAGCCAGATAGATCAATACGCCATTACGCAGCTTGGTTTTATGCATATCCAGCTGATGGAAATATTTGGCAGCACGGTCAAGTACATCCTCACTACAGGTTTTCTCAATGCAAACCCGTATCTGACCTGAAGTATGCTTTTCGGCATCCTCAATAGCACGGCGAATGCGCTGCTGTTCTTCTTCGTTGAAAACTGCCATATAGTTTATGATTACACCGATTATGTTTGGATTACACTGATTTTTGTAATCGCACCATCTGTGTAATCTATTTCAAAAATCAGTGTAATCATTTAATTAAAATTGAACTTTAGGTGCATTTGCTGCAGCTGCATCAGCCTGGAAATATCCCTTAGGTCCGAATCCAAACATATTAGCAAGAATATTGCTCGGGAACGACCGCACTTTCGTATTGTATGTCTGAACAGCTTCGTTGAAATCGCGTCTTGATACAGCTATCCTGTTTTCTGTTCCTTCCAACTGTGCCTGCAAACCGCTGAAGTTCTCATTTGCTTTTAATTGAGGATAGTTTTCAGAAGCAACCAGTAACCTGCCCAGGGCTGTGCTTAACTGCCCTTGTGCTGCCTGGTATTTCTGAATAGTTTCAGGAGTAAGTTTGGTTGGGTCAACCTGTATTGATGTAGCTCTTGCGCGGGCCTCCGTTACTTCAACTAAGGTACTCTTTTCAAAATTGGCTACACCCTTTACAGTAGCAACCAGGTTAGGGATCAGGTCAGCACGACGCTGATAATCTGTTTGTACAGTTCCCCATTTTGACTGAGTGTTTTGATCAAGACTTACTATCGAATTGTAGCTCGATGTGCAACCGCAACCACCTATAAAAAGGATAAGTACGACTATGCCTATTACGATATAAGAAGTTTTCATTTTTTGAATGTATTAATTTAAAAGTTGAATTTACAACTTTGATCGCAAAAGCTATACCGTTGTTACAAATTGATTTATGTAGACTTTTTGGCAGGTGATTTGTCTGAACCTGAATTCTATAAACGGCGTAGCCTTCTTGAACACCATTGAAAACAAACAATAGGTGAAAAACTCTGGTTCAGACATTGTAACTAAATTGTGTCAAATACATTTTTATTTAGGAATTAACTTTTTTGCTGTTATCTTAAGCTGCCCAATTAGTTATAATATCCAAACCCATCTTAAAACAGCATATTGAAGGATTTTTACAAACGCCGATCTTTTAAAATACCCCTTCTATTAGCATTTTGTTTGCTGGCTTTTGCTGCCAATGCGCAAAAAAAGAACGCAAATTACAGGTATCATATCCGCAGAGCAAGTTCTGCCATCGCTATTGATGGTGTAGGCGATGAGCCGGCCTGGCAGCAGGCAGATTCAGCCATAAACTTCCACATGGTGTTGCCGATGGATACCAGCCTGGCAAAAGTGCCAACCGTCGTGCGCATGACCTATGATGATCAAAACATGTATATCCTGGCGGTTTGTTATACCAATATCCCCGGACCATACATGGTGGAATCACTGAAACGGGATTTTAGTTTTTTAAAAAATGACAATTTCATTTTCTTTATGGATCCATTTGACGCCCGTACCGATGGTTTTACTTTCGGCGCCAACGCAGCGGGTGCACAATGGGATGGCAGTATGTATGCCGGTGGCAGCGTGGATCTGAACTGGGACAACAAATGGACATCAGCAGTAAAAAACTATCCTAATAAGTGGGTGTTCGAGGCAGCTATCCCTTTTAAAAGCATCCGTTATAAAAAAGGGATAAAAGAATGGGGTATCAATTTCAGCCGGAATGACCTGAAAAGTGCTGAAAAATCAAGCTGGACACCTGTACCACGTCAATTCCCAACTGCGTCACTGGCTTATACCGGTGTATTGGTTTGGGATGAAGAGCCGCCAACCTCAAGCAGTAATGTTTCTATTATACCTTACGCGTTGGCAGGCGTGACAAAGGATTATGCTGATAATAAATCTGCAGCGTTTAAAAAAGAGATAGGTGGTGATGCCAAGATCGCAGTAACTCCTTCACTAAACCTTGATCTCACGGTTAACCCGGATTTCTCACAAGTGGATGTTGATCAGCAGGTGATAGACCTGAGCCGGTACCAACTTTTCTTCCCTGAAAAAAGACAGTTCTTTCTCGAGAACGGCGACTTATTCTCCAATTTTGGCTATTCAGATATACGTCCGTTCTTTTCAAGGCAGATCGGTCTTAACCAGCCTATTGATTTTGGTGCACGACTGACCGGAAAGCTTGACAAGGACTGGCGCATTGGTGTAATGGACATCCAAACCGGCACATCAACCCAAAATGATCTGGATGCTGCCAATTATGGTGTGATCACACTACAAAGGCGTGTGCTCGATCGTTCTAACATTGCTTTTATGTTTGTGAATAAGGCTGTTACGAGTGCGGCACCCGGCAGCACAATTGGCCCTAATAATTATAATAGCAATATCGGCATGGAATTTAACCTGGCATCAAGAAGTAATATCTGGACAGGTAAATTGTTGGGATTAAAATCATTTACACCAGGCAAAAACGGGCACGACCTTGTACTTGCTGACAACGTTCAATACCTGAGTAAGTACTGGACCTTATACATGCAGGAGGAATACGTAGGTAAAAACTATAATGCTGAAGTTGGTTTTGTGCCGCGGGTAGGCTATATCAAACTGAGTCCGCTTTTATTGCGCAATTTCTTACCGAAAAAAGGTGATGTACTCAGTTATGGCTTACAGTTTACCTCCAATTATTATTTTGATGAGAGCTTTGACCGTACTGACAATGAAAGTGCTTTATCCTTTATCACTACTTTGCGCGACCGCAGTACCATCACCATTTCGGGGATCAATGATTATGTGAAGCTGCAACAACCCTTTGATCCTACTAATACCGGTAAGGACAGCCTGGCTATCGGCACCGAGCATCGCTATAATTCATTGGATATATTATTGGTATCCAAACCCCAAAGTGTATTTACTTATCAGTTAGAATCCATTTTTGGTGGTTATTATGATAACGGGCACAGGCTTAGTTTTAGCGGTACTATCGGTTATCGCATACAGCCTTACGTCAATATCGCCCTGAATGGCAATTATACAGATCTGCGCCTGCCATTGCCTTACGGTGATACCAGGTTTACACTCATCGGCCCAAAAATAGATGTCACTTTTACCAACACGTTGTACTTTACTACCTACGTGCAGTATAATGATCAGCAAAGGAACATGAACGTGAATGCACGTTTCCAATGGCGATACAAACCAGCTTCTGACTTTTTTATTGTGTATAGTGAAAATTCAATGCCATCACCATACACACCAAAGAACAGGCAGCTAGTGATTAAGTGGACCTATTGGTGCAATCTGTAATAGATGATCCGAATATTTAATTAAACATGATAATTTATATTGCGAATATTCTAAATTTACAAATGGATAGCCCTGAAAAGGCCGTTTCACACCAAATATAAACCTATTATCAACCAACAAAGTACAAACATGAAAACCCAATTTAAACTATTGTTATTGTTACCGGTGGCGGTTGCTGCATCTCTTGCGTTTACCGTTTGATTAGGTTGATTGAGTGAGTGGTTGATTGAGTTCAACGCATTTAAACCAATCCAACTTAATCAACCCAATCTAACTTAATATAACCAATTAACTATCACCCATTTATTCATGGAAGAAAAGAAAATAAATTCCCGGCGCGACTTCATCAAGAAGTCGGCTATTGCAGCAGCAGCATTTACTATTGTGCCACGCTTTGTATTAGGTAAAGGCTATCTGGCTCCAAGCGACCAACTGACCAAAGGCATTATCGGTGTAGGTGGTATGGGCAGAAACCATATCCCTTACGGAGGTACCCGTGTTGTAGCTATTTGCGACGTGGACAAGAACCACTTGTCAGACGTAGCTAAGATGCTCAACAACGGTGCTAAAACAATGAGCGATTACCGCGAGTTGATACAACTGCCCGAAGTAGATATTGTGCACGTAGCCACGCCACCGCACTGGCATGGTATTATTGCTGCCGATGCTGCACGTGCCGGTAAAGACATCTGGTGCGAAAAACCCATGACCCATACTATAGGCGAAGGAAAGCGCCTGATGGAAGCCGTACAACAACACGGACGGATCTTCAGGTTAAATACATGGTTCCGCTTTGAGGATAATTTTTATGGGATGGGTACTACCGTAAAACCGATCAAAAAATTAGTAGAAAGTGGTCTGCTTGGCTGGCCGTTGACTGTTACTGTTGGCAGGCATACCGGGTTCGACTGGAAATTTTATTGGGTGGGAAAAACCGATCTGCCTGAGATGCCCGTTCCGCCTGAATTGGATTATGAAACATGGCTCGGCCCTGCACCTTACAAGCCTTATCATCCTCATAGGGTACACCAAACCTTTAGAGGGTATTGGGATTATGATGGCGGTGGCTTAAGTGATATGGGGCAGCATTACCTTGACCCGGTACAATACTTTTTGGGCAAGGATGACACCAGTCCGATAAGTGTTGAGCTGGATGCTCCACAGCAAAATATGGATGCTGTAGGTACCTGGCGCAAGATCACCTATACTTATGCTGATGGCTGCAAGATCATCCTGGATGGTGAAGGCAGTGTAGAGGGTGTACCTTATATTGAAGGACCAAAAGGTAAATTATACCCTGGTTTTAAATCGGATATACCAGACCTGGACAAGAAACTGGCTGATTTTCCTGACCCTCAGCCACAGGTGACCGACTTTATAGATGCTGTAAAGAACCGGAAGAAATTTGCTCTGAACGAAGAGAACGGTTATCGCTCTTGCACCATTATCAATATGGGTTTGGTAGCGCTGCGTTTAGGCAGATCATTAAAATTTGACCCGGTTAAACAGGAGTTTATTAATGATGAGGGTGCCAATCGTTTGATATTCCCTCCACTGCGTGCACCCTGGACCATTTAATGTTTAAGCTTGATTCACAAACCATGAAGAAAATATTTATTGCAATTGCCTTTCTGCTTGTCTCTGTTGTTTCAACCAGGGCGCAGGATAACCGCATTACTGCCATTTTAGATAAAGAACCTGCAAATAATGCTACCGAGCTGAATGCTAATGCCGCTGCTGTTGCCCAGTTGGGTGAGGCTGGCATTGTTGATATGCTGAGCACGCTGCAACCATCCGGACAGGCAGATAATACCAAAGTTTATGATGCCATAAGCGGCTTTTCGTTCTATACCACCCAAACCGGCCGTGAACAATGGCGGGCTATGGCTGTACAGGCGTACGCCGAAGCCTTGGCTAAAGTAAACGATAAAGAAAACCAGGCGTTTATCATCAGTCAGCTCCAAATAACCGGTAAGGACGATGCCATTATCACCCTAAAAAAATACCTGAACGATGAGCGGCTTTGCGATCCTGCTGCAAGAGCTTTGGTGAAGATCAACTCTCCTGCTGCAAAATCAGCATTATTAGCAGCTTTGAAAACTTCCCAGGGAACTTGCACGCTATCCCTTACAAAATCATTAGGCGATAGTAAAAACGCTATCGCTGTAAAGAGTATTTCGGCATTGATTGGTAAAGACAAAAAGCTGGATAAGGTAGCTTTATATGCATTAGCCAATATTGCCGACCCTGTTTCTATCAATCTGATGGCAAATGCCGCCGATAAGGCCGGGCTTACTTATGACGAGACCAACGCCACATCAGCTTACCTGTTGTACATTGGCAACCTGGGTAAAAAGAATTCCGTTACTGCTACCCGTTTAGCCACAACCCTATCAACCAAAGCTGAATTAGCTAATCAGGTACAAACACATACTGCTGCTTTAAAATTGCTGGTAGATATACAGGGTGCAAAATGTACGCCATTGCTCATAGAAGCGGCACGTAGCAGTAATGCACAATATCGTGAAGCTGCTTTAAAGTTCGCCGGGCCATATATCACCCCAACTACCACTACGCAATGGGTAACCGAGCTGAACAGAGCCACTAAGGATGAGAAAATTGCCATCATCAAAATGCTTGCCTACAATAATGCAACGACTGCCTTACCTGCTATCCAGAAGCAATTGAAAAGCAGCGACAACGATATAACTATAGCCGCTATCGCCGCGTCGGGTAAAATAGGTCAGGATAAGGTGTTGACCGATCTGTTAAATGTAATGAGGCATGGTGACCAGGCACAAATCACAGCCGTACAAAATGCCTTATTGATAATGAAAGGGCCTACTGTTACTACCAAAGTGGCTAAAGCATTGCCGGATATGCCTACAGATGCCAAGGTGGCTTTGATCAGCGTATTGGCCGCACGACAGGCACATTCACAAATCGATATTGTAACTCCTCTGTTAGACAATCCGGATCCAAAAGTACGTGCAGCAGCCTATGCATCATTAAAACAATTGGCAGGTCCGGATAACCTGAACCAGCTATATGCTTTATTGGCTTCATCAATCCAGCCAACAGAAACCACAGATCTGCAGGTTGCCATTATTGCCGTTATCAGTAGAATGAAAGATAGATCTGCTGAAACTGCACAGGTATTGGAACAGATGGACAAAGCTTCGGCAGCTAAAAAACCAGTTTACCTTAATATCCTGGCAAGTATTGGCGATAAAAAGTCCCTTGGTGCCGTGTCAAATGCGTATAACCAGGGTGATGATGCAACCAGGCAAGCGGCGGTTACCGCGTTATCCCAATGGACAGACGTAACATCGGCTCCTGAATTATACCGCATCAGCAAAGAAAGTACCGATGCAGGCCTAAAAAACCAGGCTTTAAGAGGCTTTATTGCAGCCATCAGCAAATCAGATTATCCGGCTGACGAAAAAATAATTTACCTGCGCGATGCTATGGATATAGCGCAAACCGTTCCACAGAAGAAACTGATATTGCAGGAAGCATCAAACAACAAAACCTTCCCGGCGCTGGTATTTGTAAGCAAGTATTTGGATGATCCTCAATTGCAGGCTGATGCTGCCGAAGATGTATCAACCATTGCACTGTCTGACAAATCCTTCTATGGAAACGACGTAAAAGTATGGCTCACCAAGGCTATGGCGATAAAAAAGGGCGGCGATAGTGATTACGAAAAAGTAGCAATCCGCAAATTTATTACCGAGATGCCGCCGGATGCCGGCTTAGCTTTACTGTTCAACAACAAAGATCTTTCCGGCTGGAAAGGATTAGTGGGCAACCCTATCCTCCGCAGTAAAATGGATGTCCCTACGCTGGCTAAAGAACAGCACAAAGCTGACTCCATTATGCGCAAGGGCTGGTATGTGAAGGACAGCATATTAAACTTTAGCGGCAATGGCGAGAACATTTGCACCATAAAACAATACCGCAACTTTGAAATGTATGTGGATTGGAAGATAGAAAAAGAAGGCGATGCTGGTATTTATCTCCGTGGATCGCCACAGGTACAGATATGGGATACATCAAGGGTGAGCGTGGGTGCACAGGTTGGCTCTGGCGGTTTGTATAATAACAAGACACACGAAAGCAAACCGCTCAAATTGGCCGACAATGCCATTGGCGATTGGAACAATTTCCACATCATCATGAAAGGTGATAAAGTAACCGTATACCTTAACGGTGTGCTGGTGGTTGACAACATTGTAATGGACAATTACTGGGATTATAAACAGCCTATCTTCCCGAAAGAACAGATAGAGTTACAGGCACATGGCAACCATGTATATTACCGTGATATCTACCTGAAAGAGCTTTCGGATTGATGCTATTGATAGATAATAGTTAAATTGCTGCTATAACCAGACTGTTTAAACAATCGTATAAGCTTCCATGAGAAGTTTATCAAAATTTGTTGCAGTACTGGTTATAGCGTTTGCATTTAGCGCTTGCAAGAAGAGCAGCACACCTGCTCCGGATACTACCACCTCAACCATCATGACGCTTACATCTAACGGAACTAACATTAGTTTCGATGATTGTGAAGAGGTAACTGCATCAGTAAATAATGTTGTACATACCTTAATTTCCGGCAATAGCACTACCAATAAGAATATAAGCTTTACTGTAGACATTGTTCATGATCCCGCAACTATAAAAGCAGGACAAGCCTACCCGGTGATATCCACATCTAGCCAAACAGCAGATGCTGCGACTCTTTTCTATTCTCCTAACGCTACCGACACTTATGTTAGCCAACTGGCAAATAGCCAGGGTTCAGTAACTATTAACGGCGTTACGGCTACTACCATTACCGGCACTTTCTCGGGTGTATTATTTGCAGAGGGCGATTTTGAGACCGTAGTTTACACTATCACTAACGGCGCATTTACAGCAAAACGCAATTAAGAAAGTTGGCCGTTGGCACAAATCCGACTGCTACTGCAACTGCCACTGCCAACTAATATTTCTGATAAACATTATACAACACATTCAGATCCAGCTGGGTGAGTTGCGCGGTGACATCTGTTTGTACAAAGTGCCGTTTAAAGGCCACTATAGCGGCAGTGATGTTGGATGTATCATAGCCTATCAGTCTGAGGGCGGTGGCATAATCAAAATTATCCGGGGCAAGCTCCAGCACATCATCGCTCCAGTAGCCGAAACCATGCTGCGCCAATACTTTCCACGGGAAGAATGGTCCGGGGTCTGGCTTGCGGAGTGGTGCTATATCCTGGTGACCGATAAAATTATTCGCCGGTATATTATATGCCTTTTTCAGATGGGCCAGTAAAGCCAGCAGACTCTTTATCTGCGGATCGGTAAAAGGTTCGTTTCCATTATTATCAATCTCAATCCCTATCGAGCAGCTATTCATATCGCTGATACTGCCCCACTTGCTGATGCCGGCATGCCAGGCGCGCAGGTAATCGTTCAGCATATGCACCACCTTGCCATCCTTGCCCACCACATAATGCGCACTCACCTGTGTTTTTACCACCGTGAAAGTCTTGAGCGTTTGCCCTAGCGAATCCTGCGCGGTAAAATGGATGATCACATAATTAGGCTTGCGCATATTAAAGTTAACCGTCCCTACAAATGCCGACGGCACCGGCACACCCGCACTATCCGCCAGCATAGCCGGCTGCTCCTGCTCAATCACCTTAGCCATCGAGTCCGACTGGTGCTTGTACACCTTATTGGTAACCGCATAGGGTCCTTTAGGCGAACAGGAAGCCAGTGTGAAGGCAGTTAGCAGTAGCAGTAAGTAGTGGCGGTAGTTCATAAATGCTAACTTAAGCAATGTATCAATGTAATGCTATACAGCCACAAAAGTTTTACTTAAATACTGATTATATGCTTTTATCTTTCTATTGAAATTTTACATTGAACTTGCCGTTTGTAATTGTAACTGTATGGACAGCAGAGCTTTGATCCTGTTCATGAAGCGTTCCGCTAAAAGTACCTTGTACATTGGTGCTGCTAAGTGAAGTAATTGTTACTGTACCTGTATAAGGCCCATCGCTGGTACCATACGCATTTAACCGATTGTCAGGGCCATCAGAATTAAAATAATTTATCTCCGGACCCAAATTGTTGACATTTGTTGGATCAAAACTATAAGTGCCTATGGTTGGCTGATTGGGAAAGTTTACAATAACTTTAATGCCAGAAGAATTGCTGGGATCTTTAGCCGCTAAAAAAATAATCTCATAACCGCTTCCGAGACCATCCTGAGTGCTTTCAGCAAATGCTGCGAAATTAAAGGTTTCATTTACGCCATTAATAGTTGCCGAAATACCATTAGTAAGAGGGGTAACTGCTGGAGTGCTTTTCTTGCACGAGTACAAAACAAACAGCACACCTGCCGCAAGGAATAATAGCTTCTTCATTTTAATAAGGTTTAGTATTAAATAAGGTGGAAAGTTAAGCGGTTTTAGTTTAAGATGCAATATACAGGCATAATTGCTGTAGAATAAAGTGATTATTACTGACAAAACCCTGTCACCATAAGTTTTTTAGCGTTTGCCGAACTTTAGACCTATTAAATAAAATATGGAGAACAAACAAAAACCCACCTCAATGCAGCCGGGTCAGGCTGCCCCGTTCTCAAGTGTCTATGATCTTAGCCTTGATGACCTTAAAACATCCATCAACCAAATGATGAGTGATGACGACCAGAGTGACAAACCATTTGTTACCCGCTCAGCTTCTGCATGGCTGGAACATCAAAGCAACAAAGCCGCTGCCCTGCCACTGTTTGGCGAACTTTGGTTTGAGCATGAGCTGTGCATTCTATTTTCTGACACCAATATAGGCAAGTCTATTTTAGCGGTGCAGATAGGCGACAGTATTGCCAAAGGCGAAGGTATAGCGCCTTTTACTTTTGAGGCTGATCAGCAAACGGTGCTTTATTTCGATTTCGAGCTATCGGGCAGGCAGTTTGAGAGCCGTTATGTAGATGAGCATAAAAGCCGGTATGCCTTTAGTCCAAACCTGTACCGTGCCGAGCTAAACCCCTTGCTTGAAGTCCCCGACGGTTTCAGGAACTTTGAGGATTACATCTGCCACATGATCGAGCACGAAGTATTGCAGGTAAACGCCACTATTGTTATCATCGATAACATCACCTACCTGCGTACCGAAACTGAACGCGCCAAAGATGCCCTGCCACTGATGAAACAGTTAAAAGCACTGAAGGAAAAGTACAGTTTATCCATACTTGCGTTGGCGCATACACCAAAAAGGGATAAGTCAGCACCAATCAACCGTAACGACTTGCAGGGCAGCAAGATGCTCATCAATTTTTGCGATAGCGCGTTCTCTATCGGCGAGAGCCAGAAGGACTCCAGCATCAGGTATTTAAAGCAGATAAAACAGCGCAATACCGAGGAGCTTTATGGCGAGAAGAATGTGATAGTTTACCAGATACTAAAGCCTGATAATTTTCTGCATTACCGGCACATTGGTTTCAGTAGCGAATGGGATCACCTCAAACAACGAACAGACGAGGATGATGATGAAAGAAACACCCAGATATTCCAACTGCATCAAAAAGGTTTTAGCTTACGCGAAATTGGCAAGGAGCTTAACGTTTCGCATCAAACTGTAGGCCGGATACTGAAAAACCTTAAAGACTAACTGTAACAGGTGTAACGCCTGTCGCCCTTCTTTACACCTGTTACAGGTGTTACACTTCATCACTCAACAATCACTGTAACACGTGTAACACCTGTCACTCCCCTTTACAGGTGTTACAGATGTTACACTTCCCAAATCACCAATGACCACTCTACGCTATACCCTCGAACCCTATAACGGTCCGGCAAGCCGTTACCATTGCCCCATATGCAACCATCGTAACAAAACCTTTTGCCGATACATTGATACCGAAACCGACCAATACCTTGCCGATCATGTAGGTAGATGCAGTCGTGAAGACAAATGCGGATACCATTACAAACCACGCCATTATTTTTATGCCAACTGGATGTACAAGCCACAATCGACCCAAAAAACGTACAACGTAATACGTAAAACCTATAACCCATCGCCACCAAGCTATATCCACCCAGATACCGTTAATGCCAGCTTTACCAATTATGGTCAAAACTACTTTGTACAATATTTAATTACTCTTTTTGGGTTTGATAAGGCTGATGAATTAGTAGGCCGATACCGGATAGGCACATCTAACCATTGGCCGGGAGCAACCATATTCTGGCAGTTAGATACCGCAGGCAACGTACGTACCGGTAAAGTAATGCTTTATGATAAGCAAACCGGGAAACGGGTAAAAGAACCATTTAACCATATTACCTGGGCACATAAATTGGCTAATCTTGATGTGAACTTCAACCTAAAACAATGCCTATTCGGTGAACATCTTTTAAACGAAGAACCCACCAAACCGGTAGCCATTGTGGAGAGCGAAAAGACGGCCATTATAGCCAGCGCCTTACTACCCGACATGCTATGGCTGGCAGCAGGCAGTTTGCATAATTTGAAGTTTGAAATATGCCAGGCACTAAAAGGCCGAAAGGTATACCTCTTCCCCGATCTGAACGCTTATGACAAATGGCGCATAAAAGCCCTATCCATCCAAACCCAAATGCCCGGCACCACCTTTAAAGTTTTCAAAGCAATGGAACATAAAGCTAATGAGGATGAACTTAAACAAGGGCTGGATTTAGGGGATTTGTTGGGAAGGGGGTAAGATCATCAGGAGAAAGGTATTGTATTATTCAAATTATTATAAAACTTCACTATTAAAACAATAGTTAATATTACCAATATGATCAACAGAGCCACCATTAACCGCATCAAATATCTTACTCTCTTATTTTCAATATTTCTAGACCTAATTAAATTATCCGCTTTAATGTATGTTGTTGCACTAAAATAAATTATTACCAGCCCCAAAATAGCTGTTATCATCATGACTCTATAATCTATTTTTTCTGCGGCATTAACTTTTTTGAAAACCTTTATGCCAAGAACTTTCCCATTTAATTTAAACCCCGGATTTTCATTACCTGTGTAAATAATCTGAAATTTAAAAGCATAGTCAGGGTCAAAGTATTTCCAAGATAAGCCAAGTGATTTATTATTTATCTTGGTTAGATTAAATTTTGCAATATCAGGATCAGTCTGTTTTATTATTTTAAAATCGAGTATTTTTTGGGTTCCTGATAAGTTTAGAGATATATTTTGTCTAACATCTTCATTTGTTACAGGCAGATTACCACTATTCCATATAGTTCCTGTTAAAATGTAAACATTATCCTTTATTGGTATGCTGTCTTTCTCAATTACTTTTATTGCAGAAGATGAGTTTTTACTATCATAAATTAATGATGAGGGTTCAGTAATATTGTAAGATATAACTTTATTTTTTTTACTGTTCAGATAAAAAAAGAAGCCTGAAGCTATCCCTAAAATTGCTAATAGGATAGAAATATAATTAATAGGTTTTTTAAAGTCTTCTATAAAGGTCATGGTTAAAGGTTAGGTAATAATAAAATAAATATAAACAACTCACTTCAAATACACCACATCTCTATGATATTCTAAATATTGCAAGTTGTTATTGAATACCTTTCTCAATTTCATATCAGGAGATAGATTGAGCAAATCAGAATAGGGTTGAATATTCTTTGAAAGGATAATCCCACCGTTATTTTCAAAGGATATAAATCCTTCATCAAATAAAGAATCTAATGTTGGTGTAAGTATTAACCCATTATAAGGGTCTAGTCTTTCACTATTATCAGAATCCTTCCATGGTTTGATATGAGAAGCTTTTAATATTTCTGGAACTTTAACATTAGTAATTGCACATGCATCCCATAAGTTCAATAGGTTAAAACGGTACTTACCTTGTCCTATCCTGCTTAGTGAGAGAGAACGTTTTTCAGTTTCTTTCACGTTGTAGATAAATTCAGGTTCAGCAAATATTTTCGGGTTCTCATTATTATTAATTATCGGAGAGACTTGAAAAATGAATTGAAGCGGTCTATCAATTTTTTCGAAAAAATCAACCAATTCAATTATTCCTAAATATTTAAAATATGTGTGGTGCTTAAGTCGATAAAAAAGGTGTATAGGATCGCCATTTGCCTTCGCATTAATTATCCTATTATTGTTTGCGTCTTTTTCCTCACCTTCCCAGTAAAGAAAATCGTCATTTATATAATCATTGTATTGGGTGGCAGAGTTTTGTTTTTCTTTGGTAACGAAAAGGATTATTGCATTAGTGGATACAGGGGTAACTACGCCTCTGCTTAACGCTTGACGGCCTTTGTAGCGCCATAACTCAGTGAGGTAGTTCCGATCATAGAACTCTCCGACTTTAAGACTACCAAAATTTATGCTTATATCCAACTCAATTATCAGGTTCTATCTCTAAAAATACGTGTTTGCATTTAATATTTAAACATTCATTTATAAACAACTTGAGATTAGTATGATAGAAATCGGATATAATAGCAGTTCTTGCACCACAAATCGGGCAGGTAGTAGGCTGGTCGTTCATCAAATAAAATTCCATTAACGAATATAATTAGTGACGGAATGCTTATCAATCGACTATAAGTGAACTGTAACACTTGTAACACCTGTAAAACGGAGTGACACCTGTTACAGATGTTACAGCATCCCCAAACAAAAAATTGCCACAATAATTTTAATCCCTTATATTTAACCTCAAACCAAATCACGATTACCTAAATGAGATCACTTTATATTCTCTTGCTTGTTGCTTTGCCGACGGTCGTTTTCGCGCAAACTAATTTTCACCAGGGCTATGTTGTAAAAACCAATGGCGATACGGTAAAAGGCTATATCGATTACCGCGAATGGTCCGAGAGTCCCATTTCTGTTGACTTTAAGGCCACTAAAGACGACCAGCAAACGCAACAGTTCGACCCAACTACTGCCCGTGGTTTCGGCGTAAATGGTATGGAAACCTATATCACCTATACCGGGCTTATCAGTAATGACCTTAACCATTTCCCCAATTTAGCACCCAAACTGGATACCAGCAAGATACAAGCCAGCATATTTTTACGGTTGGTAACTGCCGGCAGTCATCTGTCGCTCTACTCACAAGCCGATGGCCGTAAGTTCCGCTATTTTGTTACTGAGGCCAATGGTACCCCTGTCGAGCTTAAATACACGCAATATTACAATGAGCAGCATCAGTCTGTTGAGCGGGCATTTTTTCGCGGGCAGCTGATCGTTTATATCAACCAATATACTCCGGGCAACACCAAACTAATCGACGAGGCCGGTACTATTGCCTTTGAGCAGGACCAGATAGAAAAGATAGTTTACAAAATAAATGGAGATACTGTAGCCAGGGCAAACGGGCATATTGAAAAATCAAGATTTCGCTGGTTCCTGGGCGGTTCATTTTCTTATGCGCAGGAAAAGTATGAGTCGGGCGTGTTCAATGCAATCCCGAGGATAAATTTCGGGTTCGACGCATTTGATAACCCAAACGTACAGCAATGGGTATTCAGAGTTACTGCCGGGCTTTCATACATCAACGCAAAAACAAGCTATTATACATCAACAGGCGCCGTTGCCATCGCAACATTCGATCAGGCAAGCTTCAGCATCGGTCCGCAGATACTCTATAACCTATACAACAGGGACAATATTAAGGTATTTGTTGGTGGCGGTGCAAACCTCAATTTTTCCGCCTACAGCAGCGATCCAACTTATGTTAACGGTTACAAACTCGTTGATCCGGGTGTATTTTGGTACAATTTACCTATTACAGCAGGCGTAGCGGTCAATAAAAAATTCGAAGTTGCTTTTAGCTATGCACCTTATGAGCGCACTCTTAGTATGCGTTTCTTTGATATAGGAGCGAAGTTTTATTTGGATAAGTAAACAATGTCAATCGGGCGGGAATGTGCGATTATGAATATTATTATTTGTTTTTGTTAGGTATTCATGAGCTCCTAAGGTCGGTTCCTTCCTCGGGGAAGGTGTAGGAAGGGGTTTTCCGATAGTTTTAATAGCGCAGAAACCCCTCCCTGCCACTTCACCTCCAGTCGCACCCCTCCCCAGGGAGGGAATTATATCGATAACTAAATCTTTTGAAAACTCCGACTTCGTTCCTCGCTATGAACTATAAAATCTGCATCTGCTTTAAAGTATCACTCAACTCCTCTGCCGTAGTAAAATGAATACATAGTATACCTATCTTCTCGGCGGCAAGTATATTGCGGTAGTTATCGTCGATAAATAAGGACTCTTCAGCTTTCACATGATAACGATCCAGCAGGATATGGTAAAACTCTGGAGTAGGCTTGCGCATTTTTTCGGCCCCTGATACTACGATACCGTCAAACCATTTCATGAAATCAAACCGCTCATAAGCCACCGGAAAAGTCTCTGCCGACCAGTTGGTGAGCGCATAAATTTTGTATTTATCATGCTGCTTTAACTGGTGCAATATTTCTACTACATCATGAAATGCATCGCCAAGCATCTCGTCCCAGCGACTGTAGAAAGCGCGGATGTTATCCTCATGCTCGGGGTGTTTGTTTACCAAAAACTCCGTCCCCTCCAGCAAGGAACGACCACCGTCCTGTTCCTCATTCCAGTCGGACGTAGTCACTTCACTCAGAAAACGTTCCATTTCGGTCTCATCGCTAAAGATAGTCCGGTACATGTATCTCGGGTTCCAGTCAATTAGCACCGCACCGAGGTCAAATATGATGGTGTTGATCATGAGATAAAATTCAGTACTAAATAAACACTTTTACTTTAAATTATAGTTTAGTAAATTAGAAGTATTAAAATATAGCTATGCTGACAAGGGAAGAAGTGTTAAAAAGTGTGAATGAATTGCCCAGTGAATTTAGTTTTGAAGAAATTCTGGACAGGTTATTATTATTGGATAAGATCGAAATCGGGTTAAAACAATCTAATGCCGGAAATACAGTTTCAACTGACGAGGCAAAAGAAAGTTTATCGAAATGGCTGAAGTAAAGTGGACAAAGCAAGCTATTCAGGATATTGATAAGATCGCTGAATTTATTGCTAAAGACTCGGACCATTACGCTAAAATTCAGGTACAAAGATTCTTCGATGCTGTAAAAGTTTTAGAAAAACAGCCAAAATCCGGTAAGATTGTACCCGAAAAGCAAGATATTTCTATCAGGGCAATTTTAATCGGAAGCTATAGGATCATCTACAAAATAGTATCTGAAAAAAGAATAGATGTGATTACAGTTCACCACAACAAACGCTTGCTTTCAAATAATCCCGGTTTGAAATAAGTATTCACCGCACCGAGATCAAATATGATGGTGTTGATCATGGGATAAAGATAGCTCAATAAGGATTTTACGCTTTGTATTTTTTAATTTTCCGGGGATTCCGGCGATTATCAATGAAGGAAATCAATTCAATTTCTTTTGTGCTTGTTTTAACACGATAGATAATGGACACCTGTTTAATTATAAGACCGATATGAACATTTTTAAATCTCCCTGTATTTTTCCCAATGAGAGGCTCTTCTTTTAATACCTCAAAATACTCATTTACCCTTTTCTTGAAATTTTTGATTTCTTTTTCTGTCCAGTTTATTTTCAGGTAGGTTATTCTGTCCTCAAAAGTTGTTAACGCTTCTGATGTCCATATTATCGTATAACTCATAAACCAAGCCGGGTAGCAGCTTTTTCGTGGCTAATAGTTTCTCCCTTGTCCGCCTGTTCCAATCCCCTTTTAACAGATGCCTGCTGATCAGTATCAAGATCATCAAACCAGTCATGATGATGACTTTTTAATAAATTTTCGACCTCCTTAATCAGGCCGATATCTTCTATATTCAACACAGCTTGAACTAACTTTAGTTTCTCTGCCTGTAAATCCATATCTGTTTACTTTAATAATACTAAGTTACTGAAGATTTGATAAATTTTAGTCTAAATGTTTTTTGCTTTCTAACGCCCTTCTCTATTCATTCTTCAATAACCAGTTCTTAAATCCTTCAAAATCTACTCCCAAAGATGCCGCCTGTTTAGTTTTGCCTTCCAGTTCCTGCACCTCGCCGGGTATCTCAATAGCTTTTGCAACATGCCCCGGCAATACATCCGGAAATTTACAAGGATGGGCGGTGGATAAAAATACGCCTGAGGCACGTCCGGTTGGCTGGTCCTGCTGCCAGTCTTTAAGCGCCTGCCAGGCAATTGCTGTATGCGGACACGCAACATAGTGGTAACTGCTGTAAATCTTCTCTACGGCAGCCAATGTCTCCTCATCATTATAGCTAAAACCGATGATCAATTCACTCAATTTATCTGCATCATCCTTAAACATATCGGCTATCCTAACCCAGTTGCTCGGGTTGCCTACATCCATCGCATTGGAGATAGTTTGTACCGATGGTTTGGGTTGATAAACGCCCGTCTTCAAAAACTCGGGCACGGTATCATTGGCGTTAGTAGCAGCTATAAATTGCGTTACGGGTAAACCCATTTTCCATGCTAACAACCCCGCACCGATATTCCCGAAATTACCGCTTGGCACAGAAAACACCACCTTATCCCTGCCCTGCTTCAGCATTTGGGCGTAGGCATTAAAATAGTAAAATGTTTGGGGGATAAGCCTGGCGATATTGATAGAGTTAGCAGATGTCAGGCGGAATTTAGCATTCAACTCAGGATCGGTAAAGGCCTGTTTTACCAGCGCCTGGCAATCGTCAAAAGTACCGTCAACCTCAATAGCACGGATGTTCTGGCCGTTTGTGGTGAGTTGTAATTCCTGTATGCCACTCACTTTCCCTTTGGGATAAAGGATGGTTACCCTTGTATTCGGCACACCTAAAAAGCCCAAAGCCACAGCACCACCGGTATCGCCTGATGTGGCTACCAGTACGTCCAACTGCTTTTCGCCATCCTCTAAAAAGTAGCTCATCACCCGGCTCATGAATCTGGCGCCAAAATCCTTAAACGCCAATGATGGCCCGTGGAAAAGCTCCAGCACAAAAACGCTTTCTTCCAGTCCAACCACAGGTGCATAAAAGTTAATAGCATCATGGATGATAGCCTTCAGATCTTCCGCCGGAATATCATCTTCCAACAGATTTTTAGCCACATGGAAAGCGATCTCCGGCAAAGTATAACCGTCCAGATTGTTGAGAAACTTATCATCCAAACGCGGAATTGTGGCAGGCATGTACAAGCCCCTATCCTGTGGCATACTATTAAAAACCGCCTCTTTAAAAGAAACACGGGTATCGGTATTGTTAGTACTGTAGAATTTCATCTTTGTATTTCGGATTTCGGATGTTCGATTTCGGATTTATTAATCTTATACTTTTATTAGTTTTCTCCTTTAAGCCTAACCTAAAACCCTATTAGAGTTTAGAATTTAGAAATTAGTGTTTTTATAAAACCTTCGGTCCTTTATCATTAATATCCGACACATAAGTATTTGAGCCGATCTGGATACTTGTCAGGTGCCGTTGTAATTTTTGGGTGATCTTCCTGGCGGTTTCCTCATCGCGCGTGAACGCAAACACCGATGGACCAGAGCCTGAGATACCAAAGCTTACTGCACCCATTTCCATCGCCATCTCGCGCATTTTATAAAAGTCGGGGATCAGCATAGAGCGTACGGGCTCAACCAGTATGTCTTTCATGCTTCTTCCAATCAGGTCGATATCATTCATAAACAGGCCGCTTACCAGTCCGGCGATATTGCCCCATTGGGTTACGGCATCTTTCATTAGTATTTTATTTCGGATGATCTGACGGGCCTCACGAGTTGGTACATCCACATCAGGAAATACGATAGCGCAATACAGATCTTTCGGATGCGGCAGCCTGATCACATCCAACGGATCATAGCTTCTGATCAATACAAAACCGCCCAACAGTGCCGGAGCTACATTATCTGCGTGTCCGTGCCCACAGGCCATTTCCTCACCTTTTCGAGCAAAAGGAAGTAGTTTTGCAGGGTCTGTATCATCGCCCAATAAGGTCTTGGCAGCAAACAAACCGGCAACCGTACTCGCCGAGCTTGAGCCCAGGCCACTACCTATCGGCATCTTTTTATGCAACTCAATATCCAACCCAATATCCGTCCTCCCAATGCTTTGCAAATAATGCTGAACACTTACGCTCACGGTATTCTTAGCCGGATCAAGTGGCAAGCGTCCATTGTCTCCGGTGATCTTACTGATGATAATACCTGGCTTGTTGGTTATACGCATGATCACTTCGTCGCCCGGTTCATTTACCGCGAAACCCAGCACGTCAAAACCGCAAACCACGTTGGCGACAGTCGCCGGGGCAAAAACTTTAACCCCCCGGCCCCCTGAAAGGGGAGCAAAAATGCTTGTCATTTTCTTTGATTCTTGTATATTATTGTCCATTTTGTTTTTACCATTACTCCCCCTTCAGGGGGCTGGGGGGCTGTTTGATTCTTGTTTTTACCATTACTCCCCCTTCAGGGGGCTGGGGGGCTGTTTAATTCTTGTTTTTACTCCCCCTTCAGGGGGTCGGGGGGCTAAGCCCCCACGTTTATCAGGTCAGCAAATACACCGGCAGCGGTTACCTCGGCTCCGGCACCGGGACCTTTTACCACCAACGGTCTGTCTTTATAGCGATCAGTAGTAAATGAAATTATATTATCACTTCCCGACAGCATGTAGAACGGATGGCTCTCATCCACCATTTGCAGGGTGATGGCCGCTTTGCCATCCTCCAGCTTACCAATGTAGCGTAATACTTTCTTTTCTTTTTCGGCTTGTTCTTTCAATTTGGTAAAGTACGCGTCTTCTTTTTTCAAAGCTGCATAAAAATCATCTACGCTTTGGGCCTCGAGGCAGCTTTTTGGCAGCATACTTTCTATCTGCACGTCTGCTGCTTCCATAGCATAACCTGCATCACGGGCGAGGATTAATATTTTACGCATAAAGTCTGTCCCCCTCAAGTCATCACGCGGATCAGGTTCGGTATACCCTTTATCCTGGGCCATTTTCACCACATCGTGGAAGTTAGCATCACCCTTAAAATTGTTAAAGATGAACGAAATAGTTCCCGACAGTATTGCTTCGATACGCTTAACCCTGTCACCGCTGCTCATCAAATCTTTCAAAGTACGGATGATTGGCAAACCAGCGCCTACATTGGTCTCATAAAAGAAATCAACCCCATGCTGCCTCGCAGTATCCCTGAAGGTTTTATACTGACTGTAAGCAGCCGAATTACCTATCTTATTACAGGTAACTACGGATATATTCGACTTAAAAATATCCTCGTAAAACTCAATAGGTTGCGGACTTGCGGTATTATCAATAAACACGCAGTTAGGCAAGTTCATTTGCTTCATCTTGGCTACAAATGCCGCCAAATTTGCTTTTTCATCCGATTGCTGTAATTCGTCCTGCCATTTATCCAGCGACAAACCATCCGCGTTAAAGATCATTTTGCGGGTATTGCTGATACCGGCAATTTTAACTTGTATACCGTTATTCTCCTGTAAAAACCCGCTATGCTGATTTAATTGATTGAACAAAGTAGTACCGATATTACCAGTGCCAAGGCAAAAGGCATGCAGCGTTTTATTCAGCTGAACAAAAAAGGCATCATGCACCGCATTCAGCGCTTTCGCCAGATCCTTGCTTGAGATAATTACCGAAATATTGTACTCAGACGAGCCCTGTGCAATAGCCCTCACATTGACACCATTACGGCCAAGCGCATGGAACAATTTACCGGATATGCCCGGAGTTTGCTTCATATTTTCCCCTACTATAGCCAAATTAGCCAGGTTTTGTTCAATATCCGGATGCTCCAGCTTATTGGCCAGTAGCTCCAGTTCAAATTCTTGTTCGATAACACGTCTAGCCTTTTCTGCATCGCCGGGGTTAACTGCAAAGGTGATGCTATGCTCTGATGAAGACTGAGTGATCAGTATAATATTGATCTGCTCGCGTGCCAGAAGGGAAAACAACCGTCCACTAAAGCCTGATTTTCCAACCATCCCGCTGCCTTCAACATTAATAATGCTGATATCATTAATAGATGATATTCCTTTTATCGGTAAAGAGGATGGTTTGCAATGGTGCTGTATAATTGTCCCTTCAAAATCTACCTCAAAAGTGTTTTTTATAATAATTGGTATTCTCTTTAAAAAAGCCGGAATCATCGTTGGCGGGTAGATCACTTTCGCACCAAAGTAGGATAACTCCATCGCTTCAGTATAGGTCAGCTCGGGTAAGGAGAATGCCTTCTTCACCATACGCGGATCAGCGGTCATCATCCCGTTTACATCGGTCCAGATCTGTATTTCAGCAGCATTCAGTGCCGAACCGAATATCGCCGCAGTATAATCACTGCCACCACGGCCTAAAGTAGTGATCTGTCCGGCATCATTAGAGGCTATAAAACCGGTTACAAACAACATCTTATCCGGGTTCTCCTGTGTAAAACCTTTGATCAGCAGTTCGGTCAGCTCCATATTCACCTTGGCGTGACCGAAATCACTGTCAGTCTTTATAAGTTCAGAGGCATCCACAAACAAAGCTTCCGGGAAATACTGCGCTGCCATTTTACTGATCATCAGTGTGGAGCAGCGTTCGCCATAGCTCAATATCAAGTCGCGGGTTTTCGGGGTAAGCTCACGGAGGGTCAGCACGCCTTGCAGCAATTCTTCCAGGTGGTTAAAGTTGATCTTGAGCCTGGTATACGCCGGGTTCTGATGCTGTACGTTGAGCAGCGTTCGTACCATATCAAAGTGACGGGTTTCCAGCTCTGCCAACTGAACTGTAAAATCTTCGCCTTTTGACGCGTTTTCAGCCATGGACGAGAGCAAATTGGTAACCCCGCTCATGGCCGACAAAACCACTACCGGCTTTTCACCAGCTTCGTACTCTTTTTTCAGGATGTCGATCACTGTACTGATGCTTTTTGCTGAACCGACGGAAGTACCTCCGAATTTTAAAATCTTCATTTACTGCTATTAAATAAAAAAGCCTCCCTCGTTTCGGAGGGAGGCTCGTTGTTGGTTTCTTTCTATGTTTTACACCACAAGATCATCTTCCTCCGGAAATTATCCCGGTGGTAGTTGTTGTTATAATTATGGTGCTGTTAATTATCATCTCTGTAATGCCTGTAAAGTAAGTAGATATTTTTTATATATGCAAGGGTTATTTTTATTTATAGCTCAACGTCTTAAATTCCCTCCCTCGGGAGGGGTGCGGTTGGATGCGAAGTGGCAGGGAGGGGTTTCTACGCTAAAAAGTCTATCGGATAAACCCCTTCCTCCACCTTCCCCAAGGAAGGAATCGCACATGGCTATGCACATTTATCATTTACTAACCAAGAAATTACCATTTAAATTATTTAAAAATATACTTGCGTAACTCAAAAGTTACTTATACATTTGAGTAACTTAAAAGTTACCTATTATGACAACAAGCATCAATCACCAATTTTTCTTCCCTCACCCGCAGGAGTCGGTTTGGGAATATCTGACCAATGCCGACCTTATGGCGCTATGGTTAATGAAAACTGATTTTCAACCTATTGAAGGGCGCGATTTTCAGTTCAATGTAAACCCGATACCGAGCCTTAATTTTGACGGCATCGTTTATTGTAAGGTGTTAGAGATCATTCCTTTTAAAAAACTCTCCTACTCGTGGAAATGCGGACCAGGTGATGGCAAGATCACCCTTGACACTGTAGTTGTGTGGGAGCTGCGGCCAAAAGGTAAAGGAACTGAGCTTTTCCTGGACCACTCAGGCGCTTCTACACTGGAAAATTTCAACTTGTACAACGCTATGGACGGCGGCTGGCTTCAAAATATCAATAAGATCGCTGAACACCTAAACGCTGAAAAAAAAGGCACACCGGTTTCCAGTTAGGGTAAACTATTAAAATATCAAACTATGAATATAGGAATCATTGGTGCAGGGCAAATTGGAAGTTGCCTTGCATCAAAATTTGTTAAGCTGGGCCATCAGGTTTCCATTGCTAACTCCCGTGGACCAGCTTCTTTAAAACAGCTTGCCGGGGAAATTGGCGCAGAGGCAACCACAGTTGAAGAAGCTGTAAAAAATAAAGAAGTGATCATTGTTACCATCCCGCAAAAGAATGTACCGAATCTTCCTAAAGAACTGTTTAAAGATCTTCCGGAGGACGTGGTTATCATTGACACCTGCAATTATTACCCAAGGCTTCGCGATGGAGTTATTCCTTCGCTTGAGCAAAGTGGTATTGAAAGCTTATGGGTTCAGGAGCAGTTGGGTATTCCTGTTATTAAGGTATTTAATTCCATTTTTGCAGCCAGTCTGAATGATCTGGGCAAGCCGAAAGGGGCGAAAGACCGTATTGCTTTAGCAGTCTCTGGCGATAATACTAAAGCCAAAGAAGTTGTATTTAAGCTGGTAGATGACTTGGGTTTCGACACTTTTGATATTGGCACAATTGCCCAATCGTGGAAGCAGCAGCCGGGCAGTTCTATTTATTGCAGGGATATCACGCTTGATGAACTCAAAAAAAGGGTTGAAGCAATGGGAACCGAGTGGTCTGACATGCGCGACCAGATCACAGGGAAACATCATGACAACGAGGCACAAATGGAGGCAGATTTTACAACCTGGCTGAAGAACTTTAAGGAGAATAAAATATAGCAGCCTCACCCTGCCCTCTCCAAAGGAGAGGGTTTTAATGGGAGCGCAGTTAAAGTCCTCTCCTTTGGAGAGGATTTAGGTGAGGCAACAAAAAACAACTCACATTTTGCTTGAGTCTTTGGCCATTTTGCCTTTTTTACTCATTTTATCGGATTTCTTATCCATCTTCTTATCCATTTTGTGATCCATCTTGCTCATTTTGCCGGTATCAGCGGGTGAAACATGAACTGATGCCATTACATTAAGACTGAAGCAAGCTGCAACTACAACGGCAATAGCCGCTTTTGAAAAAATTGATTTCATACTGTGTTTTTGGTTTGTTAATAGTTTTTTACACTTTTCTCCTTAGTCGGACGGGATTAACAAGCCTTACAAAGTATTTTAATTAAAATTTTAAGCTGTGATTTTTCTCTTTTGATGAGGCTCTGCACTTATCTTAAAACGTCCTCTTTTTGTCGCGGAACGCCCTCACTGTGAATGACTAAGTCTTTTATCTTTGATCTGATCTTAACAAAACACATCAGAAAAATCAAAGCTAAAACCAATAAAATGAGAAATTTAATCTACGCCATAAACACCACCTTAGATGGCTGTTGCGACCATACCAAATTTTCTCCTGCTGAAGAAATGATGGAGTATTTTATCCAACTCACGCGGGATGCTGACACATTCGTCTACGGGCGTAAAACTTATCAATTGATGGTTCCTTATTGGCCCGATGTGGCGAATGACCCTTCCCAGCAGGCAAATCCAGATTACGAATTTGCCCGGGCATTTGACGCTGTTGAAAAAATTGTTGTTTTTTCCCGATCATTAGAAAGCGCCGAAGGAAAAAAAACGAGAATTGTTCGTACGAGTCTTCAAGACGAAATACTTAAATTGAAACAAGAGCAAGGTAAAAATATTATGACCGGCGGTGTAACCATTCCGTCACAATTGGCAGAGCTTGGCCTGATTGATGAATATATTTTTGTGGTTCACCCAATAGTTATAGGAGAAGGGAGACGGGTATTTGACGGGATCAACCTGCAAGAGAAATTACAATTAAAATTGGTTGAGTCGACGGTTTTTAAATCGGGGACTGTTGTGCTTCGGTATTTGAAACAGTGAAGGGAAAATTTGATGGGGTTGAAGGTTGTGTTGACGAAAAGATAGAGCGATTATCTAATGCAGTTTGCTTATTCTTTAGGTGAGCATGTAAGATAATTTCTATATTCGGGAAACCTTATTGCAAGTGAAATTAACATACACACTTTCTGAGTCATCTAACCTCGATTCCAAAACTGCTATTGATAAAATCGTATTAGAGTTAAATAATAACAAGTATAGAGTACTTGATACCACCAATAATAAAGTTGAATTTGATGATAACTCTTTTAAGTTTATGTGGAGTTTTGAGACAGTAGGACGCATAGATGGCGGAACATTTAAAGTCGAAGTTCTCAAAAACAATATCGAAGTAACTTTAGACTACAACATAAACGTATTGCCCATATTAATCGGGATAATTGGGATAATTATTCTTTTTATAACTGAATCTCAATATATCGGAGCTATAATTTCTATTATATTTTGTTTCATAATAATTTATAGACGCACGATTAAAACACAAACAACAGCCAGAGATTTATTATTTGAAATTTTCAATGGAAGCTTTTGTTAAAAAATAGCCTTCCTGTCCAAATTGAGGAATATAATTAGTTCGCGAAAAAACTCTGTCCCTGCAGGGTCTCTCTGCGAGAGACCCTGCAGGGAAATAAAAAAACCGTAATTTCGCCCAAAACCCTATTACAACAAAAATCAAGTATGGAAGATAGTAATTATTGGAACTGTAGCGCCACAATAAGGGAAAGTGAAAAATACTATATCGATGGACTAAATATTTGGGAACACCAATGGAAAAGTACTCGTGAATATTTTTTAAAAAAAGACCGGTGCGCCAAATCAACGACAAAGTAACTGTCTACGAAATAGAGAATGAAGGCAAACTTATAAGATTTGGGGCTAAAGAAGTTTCGAGAGATACATATCTAATATATACCCATTACAAATAGTTTCCTAACTGCTATATCATTACATTCAAGAGGAAAATCGCACAATCCTCCATCCTAATCCTTATTCAACTCCTCCTCAATCCTATCCTGCAAATCCTTTTTAAATTCATCATCCAGCTTTGTTTCCTTATTTACAGCGCTATTAAAAAGCTGGCGGATCATCTCAGTGATCTTTATTGTTTGCTTTTGGTAAATGCGGCATACCGAGCAACCGAACAGGTGTATCCGCAGTTCTAATTGCTCACGCAGGGTAATGCGCCCGATAAGCTTCTTCTCTATCAGAAAAGTAGCCTTTTTACAGTTGTGTGTGATCTTTTTTAACGGTCCCATATCAAATCCAGTTTTTTTGAAGGCAAGCCCTCAGGTTAAGTTTTGTACGATGGATGATCACCCAAAAATTGGCTGCTGTCAGTTTCAGTTCGGCACAAATAATATCAGTTGTTTGATCATCCATATGCTTCATCGTAAAAACAGACATCCACAATGCCGGGAGTTTCTGCATACATTTTTGCAGTATACTATTAAACTCTTTGCTTACCACCAGGTCATGATTGTCAATACCGAACTCCCTCGGTGCACGTTCAGGCATCCAATGTCCATCTTCCGGGTCAAAAAAGTCTGCTTGCTCATCTTCCGCTTTTTCTACATCAGCATTAAGCAACCGGGATGATTTTTTACGGTATATATCTATTATTTTATTTCGCAATATGGCCGTCAACCATGTGCGCTCCGAGCTTTTTCCTTCAAATGAATTTACCTTTTCAAGTGCCGCTAAAAAGGTTTCCTGTACCAGGTCCTTCGCCTGCTCCTCATCATTGATACGGGCGTTGGCATAAGTATACATATAATCGGCATAAGCCTCCACCCACTTATGCGGGTTTAGCGTTTCTGTTTTAGTTATCATTAATTAAGCTGTAAGTATTAATGCTTAGTCGTAAATTTATCAAAACCTTACAAGGTATTTTTGCAAAAAATCATAGCCCGGTAAAAAAGTCGTAAATTTATGTAAGGAAAAGATTCTGCTGCCGACTAACTCTGTAAATAAGATCTCGACACACATTAAATATCAACAACATGAAAGCAATTAAAGTATTTATAGCCGCCACCTGCCTTGTAGTGGTAACTATATCAGCATTAGCTTTTATCAATGGCACACATTCAAAAGCAAACATTAACAGCAATGGTAAAGGATTTGCCGTGATCGAATTATTCACTTCCGAAGGCTGCTCAAGCTGCCCGCCTGCGGATAAGCTGATTGCCCGCTTAGAAAAAGAAAGCGGTGATAAACCAATCTATATCCTGGCTTTCCATGTAGATTACTGGGACCGGCTGGGATGGAAGGATGCATTTAGCAGCGCTGATTATACCGCTCGCCAAAAACAATATGCTCAATGGTTAAAATTACCACAATATTACACACCACAGGCCGTGATCAATGGTACCTCTGAATGTGTAGGTTCAGAAGAAGCCAATTTGCGCAATGCGATTAAAACCGGTCTTGACGGATCAGAGAAAACCAAACTAACGCTTAGCGGTATCAAAGTAGAAAATAACAAAGCAACCGTGCAATACCACACCGAAGGGGCTAAAAAAAATTATGACCTGCTAATAGCCCTGATCCAGAAGGATGCGACTACAAAAGTAGAGGCCGGAGAAAACGGAGGGCATACGCTATCGCATGTGCAGATCGTAAACCAACTGAAAGCTACGCCATTAAAAAAGGCGGCTGATGGTACACAAAGCTTTTCCCTACCCCAAGGCTTCGATCCGCAAAAATGGGAGCTGATCGGTTTTGTGCAAAATACATCAAGCGGAGAGATAATCGGGGCATCAAAAGCTGCATTCCCTGCTAATTTGAGCAGCAATAATTAATGTAGATTGAATATTAAAATGAGTGCCGGGATGTGCGATTCCTTCCTCGGGGAAGGTGTAGGAAGGGGTTTAACGATAGCTTTAATAGCGCAGAAACCCCTCCCTGCCACTTCACATCCAGTCGCACCCCTCCCAAGGGAGGGAATTTATTTCGAACATTTGTAGTTGGAAACCTATCGCTGATGTATGCCGTATTTTAAATAATTTCGCCACTGAATGAAAGTCATCAAAGAAAAACATCCCTTAGTAATGCGTTGGACGCATTGGGTTAACTTCCCCATATTAACCATCATGATATGGAGCGGGATGCTTATTTATTGGGCCAATGATGAGTATAGCATCACCCTATTCGGGCACACTTTTGTAAGGTTCTTTCCCGACTGGTATTATAACCTGCTACATATCCCCTCACGCCTTGCCGAGGGAATGGCGTTCCACTTCCTGTTCATGTGGTTCTTCACGCTGAATGGCATATTCTATATTTTGTACACCATTATATCCGGAGAGTGGCGGCAATTGGTGCCAAAGCGCAATTCATTTAAAGAAGCGTGGCTGGTGCTGTTGCATGATCTGCACATCCGTAAAACTGTCCCTCCGCAGGACAAATATAACGCTGCTCAACGTATTGCCTACACTGCTATTATAGTAATGGGTGTGGGTTCGGTCATCACCGGACTGGCTATTTATAAGCCCGTTCAGTTTTATTGGCTCTGCTGGCTATGTGGAGGATATCACCTGGCGAGGATTTGGCATTTTGTGTTGACCATCGGCTACGTTTTATTTTTTGTGATCCATATTGTACAGGTAATATTAGCCGGGTGGAACAATTTCAGATCGGTCATATCCGGATTTGAAGTAATAAACGAGTAACCAAAACCGGCAATAGAAATAGAAAGGAATAACGAAAATGAAAAAGCCTAAAAAGGAACTGACCATCGATCAGAAGATCAAACGTCGGAATTTTATTTCGTTTGCCATTTTTGGTGCTTATGCCGTTGGCGCCTATGAAGGCTGGCGATGGCTGTATAAATCGCCCGATGAAACTGCCGGGATAACTGCAGGCGCACATAAGCCATTACGCCGTGCCCTTAATAAAACCGAATTATTTTTCAGGAGACTTACGTTCAACGAAAACCATTTGGTAAAAACCTACCCACGGTCAATGGCTGCTAAAAAGATCAGGCATAATAGCGATATAGGTTCAGAAGGCAAACTGCCGCCCGAGAATTGGAAATTACAAGTAAAGAAACTTTCAGGTGAGACATTACAGATCACACTGGACGAAATCATGAAATTGCCCAAAACCGGCATTACCTATGATTTTAAATGTGTAGAGGGCTGGGACCAGATCTCGCACTGGGAAGGAGTAAAATTCCGCGACTTTATAGATCATTATAATCTCCAGTCTGAAGCGAAAATGGGCTATGTAGGCCTCGAAACACCCGATAAGCAATACTATGTCGGTATTGATATGCCAAGCGCCCTTCATCCGCAAACATTACTGGCTTACCAGATGAATGACGAATTGTTAAACGGTAATCATGGGCAACCTCTCCGGCTGATCATCCCGGTAAAATATGGCATCAAAAATCTGAAACGCATCGGGAGCATAAGCTTTAGCAACACCCGTCCGCGTGATTATTGGGCAGAACAGGGTTATGATTATTACTCTGGGCTGTAATATTTTTTTCGAATTAAAACGCGATAATCTATTTATAAGGAAGACCGCATGAGTTCCAATCGCTTTTAAAAAATTTTTGCTGATTTTAACTAAAGTCTCGCTTGTTTCCTCATCGTTTCCGTCTCATAAATGGCTACCGAGTACCCATATCATTTCATATACCCCAGCGGGGTAACATGTCGGTAGAAAAAAAAGACGCCATAGCTCATTTTGCCCCGTAGGTGCAATACATTTCGCCATTGTTATTCGAAATGCATAGTTCGGGTGTTGCACCTACGGCGCAAAAAATCATTTCAATTCTTCTACCAACATTTAGCTCCTAAAGGAGCAGCTTTTTTTGAGAAATATAGATGTGGATAGCCAGTAGCCATAAATGGGACGACAATGAATTTTAGCATCAGACTTTTTATTCATTGCTGTTTGGCTTTAGCTCCAAATCTATACGTATAACATTTTAAACGCCATTTCCATGATAGGAGCCCCCTGTTTATTATTAATTAGTGATCCCGCTTTCTAAAATAGCTTAATATTTGCATCTTGCGCTAAATGCCTGTTGCAAAATTACCCCTGAGCAAACAGCTCGCCTATGCCTGCGGAATGATCGGCTGGAGCATCATGACCAATATCATTATCGTGATGCTGCCCTACTTTTATCTTCCACCATCTAATGCAGGGCTTGTCCCTTTAGTTCCTCAGTTATTGTTGTTTGGAGTTGTTAATATCTTATCGATTATTGCTGCATCAGGCAGATTTGTTGACGCCTTATTCGACCCCTTTATTGCCTCCCTCAGCGATAAAAGTAAAAACCCCAAAGGACGACGCACTCCATTCATGAAATGGGCTATATTACCAGCTGTCGTTTTTTGCTGTCTTACCTTTTACCCGTTAGTAATGCGACAAAGCGGCAGTAACGCCGCCTGGCTTGCCGTTACCATGACCTTGTTCTTTATGAGTGTAACAGCTTATATAATCCCTTATAACGCATTGCTTCCCGAGCTAACAGAAACCCCGGAAGAAAAAGTTAAGCTATCTTCCTTTCAGCAAGCTGGGTTTGTGGTAGGGATCATGATCGCGGCATCCGTAAACAATTATGCCGATGTAGTACAATACCTATTCCATATTACCGCGCGCGACATCGCAGTACAATATACCATATGGGGGTTAGCTCTTTTTGCCGGAATAATTATGATGATACCCATATTTGCAATTGACGAGACAAAATACTCAAGCAGCAAACCATCGCATTTACCTATCCTGGCGGCTATCAGTAAAACTTTCAGCAATGTCAATTTTAAATACTACCTCATATCCGATTTTTCGTTTTATATGTCTCTGAGTGTTATCTCCAGCGGGATGCTATATTTTGTTACGGTGTTGCTTGGCCTGCCAGAATCTATCGGCGGGGCGTTAATGGGTGCAATGGTGGTATTATCATTGTTTTTCTACCCGCTTATTAATTACCTGTCCAAAAAGATAGGTAAAAAACCTTTGGTGCTTTTTTCATTTGCCTTGCTAAGCCTCATTTTTGTGGCGATGTATTTTCTGGGGAAGTTTCCAATATCGGCATACATACAGGCTTATGCTTTGGTGCTTTGTACATCGTTTCCATTGGCTGCATTGGGTATTTTACCTAATGCAATATTAGCCGGCATTGCGCAGGAAGATGCAAATGAAACCGGAGAAAATAGAGAAGGCATGTTCTTCGCCGTAAAATACCTGTTTGTAAAAATGGGACAGACATTAGGCATCGCCCTATTTGCCTTTCTTACTGTTTATGGTAAAGATCCCGGTCACGATTTTGGCCTGCGCCTGAGCGGTGTATGCGGGTTTGCACTTTGTATTACGGCGTTTATATTCTTCAGCCGTTTTAAAGAGAAGAGGGGTTGATTAAGAGAGAAGTTGATTAAGTTGATTGAGAGAGTGGTTGATTAGGTTTTATTCATCTTAACCAAATCAACCTAATGCAACTTATTCAACCAAGCAACTTATTCTAACCTAATCCAACCTAATCAACCGACCTTCCTCAACTGAATGATCCTCAACTTATGCATCAGTTTAATAACCGGGTATGATGGATCGAACTCAAACCAACGTTTGGCGAAGTTGGCATCATTTGGTTTTTTGTGATGGTTGTTCTGGAACAACTCGCCCAGCATCAGGAAATCAAAAGGCAGGGTGTTCTTGCTGTGATCGTCGTTATCAAAGTTAGAATAACCGTATTTATGCCCGCACCAGTTAACGATAGCGCCATGGATCGGTCCCATAAAAAAGTGGATCGGCAATAACAGGAACATCCACCAATAGCTGGCAAACGTAATATAAAAGGCAATATATAACAGACCGAAGCAGACACGCGTAATCCAAAGATCGCCTATCCGGTCAATAAATCCCCATGCAGGATAACGGTCTCTGAATTGAGGCTCAGGCTCTATTTGAAACCGCTGGTAATTCATGTAAATGTTTTTTGTCTTTATCATCATTCCCCAAACATCTTTGATAAAATGCGGCGAATGAGGGTCCTTTTCGGTATCACTGTAAGCATGGTGCATACGATGCATAATGGCATAAGCACGAGGGTTTAAAAATGACGATCCAAGGAATAAGAACGTGCACATATAAAACACCTTCTCCCAAAAACTATTCATTTTAAACATTTTATGAGATGCGTAACGGTGCAAAAAGAATGTCTGGAAGAACAGGGAGAAAAACCAGTGACAGAGAAAAAAAGCTAATATGATCATTGATGTAATAACAACTAAACTGACTGCCAGTTTATAATTGAGGGGACAAAGTTAGGCTATTTTTTCGCTAAAGATTATTTACTTCCGTTTTTTTAACATTTCTATAACTAAAAAGAGCTTTCCGATATCGGAAAGCTCTTTTTATTAATGTTTAAGCAAAAGCCTGCCGGCAACTGCTAACTGATTTAGAAAGGAAGATCATCCTCATCCGGTGCTGAACTAATGTTAGCAGGAGGAGCATATTCAGGCACGGTATTACCGTTAGCGCCCGAAAGAACATTCACTTTCCATAGTTGCAGCGAGTTAAAATAGCTCTTTTTGCCTGCTTTGTCTGTCCACGGACGACCTTTCAGATTAAAGAAAACCTCTATATCATCGCCAACGCGGATATTATCCAGTAGGCTGCAGCGATCTTGTATTGCTTCAAATTTTAAATATTCGGGATACTGAGGATTCTCTATATATTCAACAATCAGTTCTCTCTTCTTTAATGATTCGGTCACCTGTGCTGTAGGTGATACCTCGTGTACTTTACCCTTAATTTCCATGATTATAACAAAATTAAAAATGTAAAGTTAATGGTTAAGAAATTAAATAGCGGCTATTTAATTCATAAATTCGCCAACTTAATTATGCAAGTTTTCCACACTGAGAGTAAAATAATCATAACCTGTAACAAAAGGTTATCCGTCTACCTGCAAAAGGAGGTCGAAGAACTGGGCTTTACCCCTGTGCGGGTTTTCCCCACCGGTGTCGAGTTGTTAGGAACTGTTAATGACTGTGTTGCACTAAATCTTAACCTTCGCTGTGCAAGCCAGGTCATCTATCTTATAAAAAGCTTTACGGCGGCTGATCCGCAGGAATTATACAATAACCTGGTCGAAATTGAATGGGAAAACCTGATCGATTTTACAGGGTATTTTTCAGTTACCTCGAATGTTAATAATGAACATATCCTTACACCGCTTTTCGCCAATGTAAAGGTAAAGGATGCTATTGTTGACCGGATAAAAGCGAAAAAAGGCATCAGGCCAAACTCCGGACCAGAGCAGAATAAAGCTGTTGTCCACTTATACTGGCAGGATGATAAAGCCGAGATATTTTTAGATACATCCGGCGAAACGCTTGCTAAACATAGCTACCGTAAAATACCAGGTAAAGCACCTATGTTAGAGGCATTGGCTGCATCCACCATAATGGCTACCAACTGGGATAAGAACAGCACATTTATTAATCCAATGTGTGGTTCGGGTACGCTGGCTATTGAAGCAGCACTGTTGGCCACAGATAAAAGTCCGGGCTTTTTCAGGATGAATTACGGTTTTATGCACCTGATGGGCTATGAAGAGGAAGTATTTTTTACTGAACGTCGCAAACTAAAGGACAGGGGTAAAAAGGCGCTCAACTTTAAGATCATCGCTACCGACCTGTCTGCTGATGCAGTAGATATCGCTCAAAAAAACGCAAAAACTGCAGGTGTAGAACATTTAATTGATTTTAGCGTTTGTGATTTTGCGGACACGGAAGTTCCTGAAGAACCGGGCATCATCATGTTTAACCCGGAATACGGCGAACGCCTGGGTGTACATAGCAAACTGGAAGCAACCTACAAACGCGTGGGTGATTTTATGAAGCAGAAATGCCTCGGTTATCGTGGTTACATATTTACCGGTAACCCGGATCTGGCCAAAAAAATAGGTCTGCGTGCAGCCCGCAAAATTGAATTTTATAATGGTAAACTTGATTGCCGCCTGCTCGAATATGAGCTGTACGAGGGCAGCAAAAGAGAACCGAAGGAATAGATATCGTTGATTAGTTGATTAAGAGAATGGTTGATTAAGTTAAATTCAACCCAATCAACTTAGTCAACCTAATCTAACTTAATCAACTATTAATGAAGAAAGTTTTTTTATTAACTACTGCCTTATTACTATCGTTCTATTGCATGGCACAGCAACAATTGGCTTTCCCTTTCCAGGGAGGCGATAAGGCTATGACGCAATTTTTCAGTGACAGCATTATGGTGTCAAAGGACATCATCAGAAGTAAAGCAAACGGTACTGTAATTTTTAAATTTACCGCTGACGAAAAAGGCGCTATCAAAAAATTGGTGATCTATTACGCAGATGATGCTATTTTAGCTCCACCATTGATCGAAGCTTTAAGAAAATCAAGTAATAAATGGGTAATACCTGATCATGAAAAGTCCCACGACTTTATATTATCATTTTCAGTAGGTTTTATTCCTCCTGCTGACGGCGCTCCATCACCACACAAAGGCCTTTACAACTTTTATCAAAAGCATAAACCTATTTTATCTACAAACCAGGTTCCGTTGGATAATGTGACGCTTTTGCCTACAGTATTAGTAAAATATAAGTTAGACTAGGATAGAATCAAGAGGAAAGATTCAGGAGTCAGGATATTAGAACCAGGAATCAGAAAATAACTCATTTATAGGCCTTGCTAAAATATTCTGTAGATATATCTTCTTTTATTTCACCCGTGAAGCTATTTTCTTGATTCTTGACTCTTAACTCCTGACTCTTAACTCTTGGTTCTTGACTCTCAATTCTTGACTCCATCATGAAGCACGCAGAAACTATCGAAAAGACAATCACTTTCGTTCGTAAAACATTAGAAAACGCCGAAGGCGGGCATGACTGGTGGCATATTCACCGCGTTTGGCTAAATGCAAAACGAATTGCAGCGCATGAACAGGCCGATATGCTTGTGGTAGAGTTAGCTGCTTTGCTGCATGATATAGCCGACAGCAAGTTTCATAATGGCGATGAGGAGATCGGTCCGGCAACAGCAGGTAAGTTTTTAAATGAGTTGAATATGGATGAAGCAACCATTACGCATGTTCAACAGATCATCAGGCATATCTCTTTTAAATCCGGGTTTGATAAAAAGGCTTTCCACTCCAAAGAACTGGACATAGTACAGGATGCCGACCGGCTTGATGCAATTGGTGCTATCGGCATTGCACGGGCCTTTAGTTATGGCGGTTTCAAAGGTCGCGAGATCTTTAATCCGGAGATCGCTCCTAATCTAAACATGACTAAAGAAGAGTATAAAAACTCTGCTACCCCAAGCATCAATCATTTTTACGAAAAGCTATTGCTCCTGAAAGATAAAATGAACACTGCCACCGGCAAGCAACTGGCCGAACAACGACATCATTTTATGGAACTATACCTGCAGCAGTTTTTTGATGAAACCGGAACATTTGTACAGCAGTAAAGATTTAGCTTTGCTGAAATTTTAAACAGCTTATCTTCAATATCATGAAAGTACAGGTTGAACAGAAATTAGTAGATAAAAAGATCAATCCTACAGCGATGCGTTTGTTAGTGCTTGACCTTCTTTTACAACAAAACTCAGCCATTAGTTTAAGTGATATCGAAAAGAACCTGGAGCCTGCCGACCGGACCACCATCTACCGTACCCTTAAAACCTTTGAAGAAAAAGGGTTGACCCATACGATTGATGATGGCACCGGAACACCCAAATACGCCCTATGCCCCGAAGAATGTGATGACCACGAGCACCATGATCTGCATGTTCACTTTTATTGTAACTCCTGTAAAGAAACCTTCTGCCTCCCTAACTCCAAAATCCCTGACGTTATGTTGCCTAATGGTTTTGCTCCTTCTGAGATGAACCTCATCGTTAAAGGCACCTGCGACAAATGCAAAAATTAATGCAATACCATTGCATTGGTTCAACACCTTACTTTGCATAAAAAAATAAGAGAATTGAAATCCATTTAAGAAGTATTGGTTGGATTAACTTATTTTCTATTTAAAATTTAGATTAGTCTAAATTTATTATTAGATTTGTCTAATAAAACAAAATTGTAATGATCTCCTTAGTTAACAAGGGCTTAATACGAATAATCCATTTTTCCAAAATTTAGCCGGATGATTAAAAGCCTACTCTTTACTATATTTTTGTTGATTAGTGTGGATCTTGCCTTTGCGCAGGATACAGTTAAACAGCAACGTTTTAATTTCCATTTCCAGGAAACCACGGTCACGCAATATAAGCCTGCGTTTAGTGCTCCTTATAGCGGACAAAATAGTTTAATAACAACTTCCGAAACCCAAACCTCGATTACATCAGCATTGTATGGAGGCGCCCGTTTATGGAAAGGTGCCGAGGCCTATTTTAACCCTGAACTATCTGGCGGCGCAGGTTTAAGCAAAACATTGGGTGTAGCGGGCTTTCCTAATGGGGAGACATTCAGAGTAGGTGCCGCAGAGCCAAAGATCTATATCGCGCGCCTTTATTTAAAACAGAACTTTGAATGGGGAACCGAAAAAGACACAATTGAAGATGATGTCAACCAATTGGGGGGATTAAAAAGCAAGCGTTATTTCTCAATCGCCGTAGGAAAATTTGGTATGGCCGATTTTTTTGACGGCAACAATTTTAGCCACGACCCAAGAACACAGTTCATGAACTGGTCGCTGATGGATAACGGCGCCTGGGATTATCCGGCCAACACCCGCGGTTATGTTTTAGGAGCTACAGCCGAATTAGGTCAGCCGGATTGGACACTGCGTTTTGCCTTTACCATGGTTACCACGGAGGCGAATGAATCTGTATGGGACTCTAAAATAGCCAAAGCCAATACGCAAACTATTGAGTTTGAGAAACGCTATACCTTATCCGGGCAAAAAGGTACAGTCCGCATACTGGCCTTTACCAATAATGGTAAATTCGGCAATTATCGTGAGGCAATTAACCAAAACCCAACCGCACCAGATGTAGATTCTACGCAACATTATGGTCGCCATAAATATGGTTTTGGTATCAGTGCCGATCAATACCTAACAAAAGATTTCGGCGTATTTGCCAAAACCAGCTATAACGACGGGCATACCGAAACATGGTTTTTTACCGAAATAGATCGTTCAGTAAGTCTTGGAGCGGTGCTTAAAGGCACTTCGTGGAAGCGCAGTGATGATGAGTTGGGGCTGGCATTTATCGGCAACGGACTGTCAAAAGACCACCGTGACTATTTGGCAGCAGGGGGATATGGCTTCCTGATCGGTGACGGCAGGCTGAACTACTCGCCCGAAATGATCGCTGAGGTATATTATAAGATCAACGCCTATCAAAAGAAATTCTGGCTCACCCCCGATTACCAGTTCATCCTCCACCCCGCATACAATGCTGACCGTGGACCAGTGAATGTATTTGGTATCAGGGTGCATGTGGAGTTTTAATATCATAGCAGACTTACCTTTTAAAAACTTCGTAAGTCTTTTAATTAGAAACCCCGGTTACTTTTATAATATTTTAAAATGGCATGATAAATTTCATCGTCATCACCTCGTACCAAAAATAAACTGACTTCGAATGAGCTCGTTCGCCAATTTCTTGTTAACCAACGATATTTTTTGATGAATGGGTTTTTAACCATCTTAAGGTAGTTTTCGGGTTCACGAACCTTAATGGTAACGAAGCGAAACTTGACAAGGTTTATCACCCCAATTGAACTATAGGTCATATATACATTTCCGACATCGGTCCATTTAATAGTATCATTCTTAGCAGTTATAACAATACTTTCATTGGTTAAAATGATGGCCGGTTTTCCCATTAATGTAAATAAACCTATACGCAGGTTTTTTATCATGTAAATGAAACACAATAAAATTATAATGAATACAAACGGATTATGGGTAATGAGATACAGATTATACGTATCTGAAAAAAAATAACCTGCTGCAATTAAAAACATCATTGATAATGCTGGTTGCAGCAAACTGAACTTAAATTCCTCTTTCTCCATTTGTGACAGGTTTTGGTAGCGCTAATATAAAAAACATCGGTTATATATTATTATGTCGAAGCCCCGTTTAGCGGGTTACAAAAAACAGCTGCAATTAAAAAATCTGATTTCCAACAGATTTCTTTTAGATATTGGCCAATATTATCTTTAAGCGCTATCAATACTCTATGACTACAAAAAATCATACACATTCTAAAAAAGCTGACGCACAATATGTTTTGCAAAAGGTTCAACCGGCCCTGCTCGGCCTAATGGATGGATCGGTATCAACCTTGGCGCCACTGTTTGCGGCTGCCGGGTTAACGCATCAAACACATAAAGCATTCTTTGTTGGCCTCGCCGCCTCTTTAGGTGCCGGAATCAGCATGGGCCTGGCTGAGGCTTTATCCGACGATGGTAAAGTAACCGGGCGCGGCACTCCGCTGTCAAGAGGTATAATAACCGGTTTCGCGACAGCTTTGGGGGGCATGTTACATACACTTCCTTTCCTTATTGCCGACTTAAATACTGCCTTGCATTTCGCCTATATTGTTGTAATAGTTGAGTTAATAGTTATAGCCATGATCAGGTATAGATTCATGAAAACTCCTTTATGGTCAACCGTTATTCAGGTGATTATTGGCGGGGGTATTGTATTTGTTTTAGGTATCTGGCTGGGCACATTAGGTGTAAGCGATTGATCTGTATTTCAACAATAAAAAGCAGAGTGGATATGATAATGCTTTTAACGTCGTTTATTTAGCTGTATGAAAAAGCATTTTGCGTTAATATTGTTATTGTCTGTTGGTACATGGGCTTTTTCCCAGTCTAAATACACCGTCACCAAATCAACCATTACTTTCAAGATAAAAAATCTTGGTGTCAACACCGGGGGAAATATCAGCGGGTTCAAAGGAGATATTCAGTTCGATCCTGCTCATTTAGATGCCGGTTCAATAGAAGCATCTGTCGAGACAAATACAATTAACACCGGCAATGACACACGTGATGAGCATTTAAGGAGCGACAGCTATTTTGATGTGGCTAAGTATCCAAAAATTACGATCAAATCAGTTTCATTAAAGCATAAAAGCGGCGATAGTTATACCGGCACTTTTAATCTGACCATTAAAGACAAGACCAACACGGTAGATATTCCTTTTACCTATACCGAAACAGGTAATACAGCCTCATTTAAGGGAACTTTGCAAATAAAACGCTCAGATTATGACGTTGGCGGCAAAAGTATGATCATGTCTAACGATGTGAATATTACGATAGATGTGGAAGCTGCGAAATAGCCCTCCCAGTCATGCCGTCCGACTAAGGCGGATCGGCACCCCACATGCTAAGTGAATACCATGGCAGCTACCTGTCCTGTGAGATCCTGATCCGCCTAAAGGCGGACAGGATGACTTTCCTATATCCTCACAATTAAATAACCATAATTTAACATTGATATAGCCTGTAACTATCAAGCAATCACATACAAATTGTAACTTTACGGATATGAAATTGCGTGTCCTGGTATTTATCAATGCAGCCGCTGTAGCAATCACCGTGTCGGCTGTTAATTATTATTTTAAGCATAGCTGGTATGATGTGGGTGTCACTTTTATTCTGACACTGACCATCAGTTTTGTGACTTTTTATATCCTGCTCGAAAAGTATATCTATTCAAAGATCAAACTTATCTACAAACTCATCCATAACCTGAAACTCGGTCGCGATCTGCGCGATGCTCTGGGCGAACATGTTACAGCCGACCCGATAAACGATGTGGAACACGAAGTAAAAGAATGGGCCAGGCAAAAGAAAACCGAGATAGATGATTTACGCAAACAAGAAAAGTTCAGACGTGATTTCCTGTCAAACATCTCACACGAGTTTAAAACTCCATTATTTGCCATACAAGGTTATATAGACGCTATAATAGACGATGATTTTGAGGATACAGAAATGGCCCACCAGTTTTTAGGAAAAGCATCAAAAAACGTTGACCGCTTGAGCTACCTGATCAAAGACCTTGACGAGATATCAAAGCTGGAAACCGGAGAAATGCCCATCAATTACAGCAAGTTCAAGATCAATGACCTGATCAAGGAAGTGTTTGATTCTCTGGATCTTAAAGCAAAAGAACATAAGATCAAATTCGTCTTCAAGCAAAAATATGATGAGCCCATATTGGTAAGCGCCGACAGGGAGAAAATAAGGCAGGTATTGGTTAACCTGATCGATAACTCATTTAAATACGGCAAAGAGGATGGCAGCACCTCGATCAGTCTTTTTGAACTGCATGACCAGGTTTTGGTTGAAGTAACAGATGATGGTATCGGCATCGAAGAAAAATATTTACCACGCCTGTTTGAACGCTTTTTCCGTACAGATACCAGCAGGTCAAGGCAAATAGGTGGCTCCGGGCTTGGCCTTGCAATTGTTAAACATATTATTGAAGCTCATGATCAAACCATCAATGTTCGCAGTACAGAAGGATTGGGCTCAACTTTTGGCTTTACACTACAAAAAGCGAAGCAGGCTATCCCTTTCCCGGTGATACCCTCATTGAAGAGTTAACACTAACTTAACATTGTAAACTTTACTTTTGCAATAATTTAATATTAAGAAAATATAATTCCGACTCCAAACATATTCTATATGTCACTTAATTCCATCTTCCAATACTTTGTACCTAAGGACAAAAAAATATTCTTCCCGCTATTCGAACAGGCTGCCAATAATGTAGTCGCCATGTCAATGGTTTTGGTTGATGCGGTTAATTCCAATGATTTTAATACCCGTGAGGATCTGTTTAAACAGATTGATAAATTAGAGAACAAAGGTGATGAGATCACCCACCAGATCTACCTGGAGCTTGGTAAAAACTTCATCACCCCATTTGATCGTGAAGACATCCACTCATTAGCTACTGCTATTGATGATGTTGCCGATTTTATACAAGGCGCCGCCAACCGCATGAGTCTTTACAGAATAGATGATTTTAACGAACATATCCGCAAACTCTCCGAACTGATACTACAAGCCAGCCAGGATTTAGAAAAAGCAGTACGTGAGCTAAAAGACCTCAGGAACGTACGCAACATTGCCGACTCATGCATCCGTATAAACAGCGTAGAGAACCAGGCCGATTATGTATTTGACCGCGCCGTAGCTGACCTGTTTTTATATGAAACCGATGCAATACGCCTTATAAAGTACAAAGAAATATTAGCAGCACTGGAAACAGCCACAGACCGTTGCGAGGATGCAGCCAACGTTATGGAATCAATTTTAGTTAAAAACGCCTAATCACAATAAATGGTAACCTCGTCACTCGTTGTTGTAATTTGCCTTGCGCTAATATTTGACTACACAAACGGATTTCATGATGCAGCTAACTCCATTGCTACCATTGTATCCACCAAAGTATTAACCCCTTTCCAGGCGGTGCTCTGGGCTGCTACCTTTAATTTTATTGTATTCTTTTTTATTAAAGAGCATAAAGTTGCCAATACTGTTTCAAAAATAGTAGTCGAACATTTTGTAACCATACCAGTATTATTGGCCGGCCTTATAGCCGCTATAAGCTGGAACCTGATCACATGGTGGTTTGGCATACCGTCCAGCTCGTCCCACACGCTGATAGGTGGTTTTGCCGGTGCCGGTATTACAAATGCTTTGTATATGGGTTCATCAGCCTTAAGTGCGGTCAACATGGGTTACATATTAAAGATCATTGCCTATATTGTAGTCGCTCCTTTTATGGGCCTGATTATCGCCTACTTTGTCACCATTATTGTATTGCATCTAAGCAAAAATTCCAGGCCTTCAACTGCCGAGAAATGGTTTAAAAGAATGCAATTGGTGTCATCAGCAGCACTAAGCTTTGCACATGGCGGTAACGATGCTCAAAAGGTAATGGGTATTATTTATGTAGCACTAATCGCAGCAAGAGTGATCCCATCTGGCAGTCATATGCCTAACTGGATACCATTAGCCTGTTATTCGGCCATAGCATTAGGTACACTTTCTGGCGGATGGAAGATCGTTAAAACAATGGGTTCACGTATCACCAAGATCACTCCTTTGGAAGGTGTAAGTGCCGAAACTGCCGGTGCGATCACATTATTTTTTACAGAACGTTTCGGCATACCGGTTTCTACCACACACACCATTACCGGCTCTATCATTGGTGTCGGGCTAACCAAACGCTTATCAGCAGTTCGCTGGGGCGTAACCATTAACCTGGTTTGGGCATGGATCATCACTATCCCAATCTCTGGATTAATCGCCGGTGGAGTATTTGCTTTACTTCGGGTAATACATTAGTTTTATGTCCGTTATTACTGTATTGATTAAACCTATGAAAAAAGTATACTTGTTACTACCACTCTTGCTTGTGGGCTTTACACTCACGAGCTTTGATAGCTATAAACCGTTAAACACCGCGATAGACTATCCGCAAATTATTCCCTCAAACTTAGATATTGGAAATGCGTTAAAAGAAGCCTTGCAACAAGGCACTTCAAAAAGTACCGACCAGCTTTCGGCTGTGAATGGTTTCTTTGGTAATGCTGCCGTTAAAATCCTCTTCCCGCCCGAAGCAAAAAAGGTGGAAAGCACTTTACGTGGAATGGGAATGAACAGCCTGTGCGATAATGTGATCCTTTCACTTAACCGTGCTGCCGAAGATGCTGCAAAAGAAGCGAAGCCTATATTTCTGGATGCCATCAAGCATATGACTTTGCAGGATGTCACCGGAATATTAACTGGGCCAAACGATGCAGCCACGCAATATTTTAAAAGAACTACTACAATCCAATTAGCTGCTAAGTTTAAACCGGTTATAAAAGTTAGCCTTGATAAAGTAGGCGCCACAAAATATTACGGAACTGCTGCTGCTGAATATAACAAGCTGCCATTTGTAAAACACCTGAATCCGGATATTACAGATTATGCCACTCAAAAAGCCATTGAAGGCCTGTTTGTTGAAATTGCCCAGGAAGAATTAAAGATCCGTCAGAACTTGCCTGATGCCAGGTCAACCCCGTTAATGCAAAAGGTATTTGCTTTTGCGGATAAGAAAGGGAATTAATAAATATTTATCTATAGCGATGGGTTTGAAACCCATCGCTATGTAAGTAGCCTCTTGCTATATAACAAACTATTTTGCCTTAGTCCCCTCCTTAATATCCTTTAATTCATCACTAAATGTTTTATCACGATGATGAGTTTCCTGGTTATAAATATAATTTCGAACTTTTTGTACATTGTCAGGACTAACTGAAAATGCCGCAAAACCATCCTCCCATGAAATATATTTTTCAGGATCGTCTTTAAAATGTTCCCACGAATTACCTTTAATTGTTTTTACAACATTCGCGACTGATTGATCTGTACGCAGCCTGATCAGCAGATGGATATGGTCTTCAATTCCATTTATACAATCCAGGTAGATCTCAAAATCATTTGCTATTGATTTAATAGCGTCGAAAACTTCGATTTTTAGAGAGGGGATTAATATTGGTTCGCGATTTTTTGTAGACCAAATGAGGTGTACCCATAAGGATGAATAACTTTGTGGCATAAGGTTAAAAGGTAAATTATATCTATCTTATATTTTCATAGCGATGGGTTTGAAACCCATCGCTATTGATGAAAGTTAATACTCACACTCACCTCTTTAGCCCTGCCATCAGTACTACCAGTCCACACCGGGCCATTGGTTACCAGGTCGATAGCTTTTTTATCAGCTGCATCACTCAGGCCTTTGGTAACTTTAAGCTGGCTGAGACTGCCGTTTGCGGCTACCATAAATGATATTTTTACCTTTCCGGTTTTCCCGTCGGGCGATGCAGCATTCTTCTTCAGGTATTGGTTATAACTGTGCCAGCCATCTTTTGGACGCGCATCAGTTACATCTGCTATCTCTGCATCGTCATTACTCTTTTTAACGCCGTAACCAGTAACAACAACCTCGCTTAGTGAACTGCCTGCAGGCTCAAGACTGATACTTAAAGAGTCTTTATTACTCACATTTACTCTTTTTTGACTATAGCCAATATAGTTTACCGCCAAAGTCTGATCGCCAGCTACATCCTGAAGGGTGAATTTACCTTGTACGTTCGTAACTACGCCGAAAGGCCTACCTAATACTTTAACCGTTGCTCCTACTATTGGTTGCCTGTCATCACTGCCTATTACTATACCTGTAATTGTTCTGCCGGTACCATCGGCAGGAGTTGCGGAGACTCCATCTGCACGGCTTTTTAATAAAGTTTCTGTAGCAGGGGCAGGTTGCTTCGGTTTAATTGCAACTTCGGCTAAACTGCTATTCGCCTTCTTACTTTGAGCCATGTTGCTTACTATTAATTCATTTGTGGCAACAGAATCTTTCTTTGGTTTATAAAGCTCTGCAACCTGTTGATCTGAATTTCCTACAGGTTCAGCTGCTACAATTTCTTTATCTGCTTCTTTTACCACCAACTGCTCTGTATTGTCTTTGGTACTTTTCCCAGCCGAGGGTTTAGCAATGGGCTGTACCGGCTTGATTTGATCAGTACTTTTTTCAGTAGTTACAGCAGCCAACGGAGATGATGTTGCAATAGTATCCGGTTGCTTCTTTTCAACCTTTATATCCTGTGCAAGCCTTGCCGTTTTCTCTGGCTGTTTTCCGCTTAAGAACCATATACCCGCACCAATAAAAATCAGTATAGATGCCGCGATAGATAAAGGTCCCCATGGAATGATGCGCCGTTCCTTTTGGGCGATACGTTTGTGTAAACGATCAGACAAATCACCAAGATTGGCTTTTTGATCTCCTTTTACTTGTTCAAAACCTTCTATTGCATCCGCCAGAAAAGGATCGTCCAAAGCACGCTTTTCCAACTGATGCATGGCACGTGCATCAAGTTCACCTTTAAGGTACTTACTTATCTGCAATATGTCTTTTTCTCTATCCACTACTCTTTTCCAGGCATATTTTCAGGTTGCGCTTCCCGTTTTGAATATAACTTTTCACATCATTCAGGCTAAATCCTGTTATATCAGCTATCTCTTTGTAGCACTTCTCTTTTAAATAAAACAAGTCGACGCTTTGTTTTTGCACCGCCGTTAACTTGTCCATGCATCGCTCCAAAGCCTTCAGGGCTTCTTCTTTATTGTTATCCTCAGGATGCAGAAAAGGAGTAAATTCCATAACCTCATCCAAAGAAATTACTTCTGCTTTTTTACCAGACCGTAACTGCATCAGGCAATAATTGCGGCTCAATACATACACCCAGCTCCTGAACTGCTTTATCTCATGCTGTTTCACTTTTACAATCAGTTCCTCAAATATGCCCATCACGGCATCTTTTGCTGCGTCTTCGTCCTTGAGATACTTTAAGCAAACGCCAAATATCAGGGGTACATAGTTTTCAAACAATCCACCTAAAACCGCAATATCACCGCTTTTGCGGTAATTATTCAGTTGTGCTTCGTCGTTGGTATTATCGGTATTAACTGGTTTGCTAAAAAAGCTCATTTTCAGACCGGAAAATTAAAATTTTTCGTCGGCTTATGGAAATATGATTATCCCTGCATCCCTAAGGCAAAAACCAACGGAAATGAGAAAGCTTATATTACTTACTTTGATGATCGCCGCACTGGCATCATTTAAGACCAGCACTACCCGTCATATTACCGGAATCGTGTTTGGCAACGACGACAAATTGCCCATTATTGGCGCAACTGTTAAAGTGCAAGGCACTAACATTGGTGTGGTAACCAACCAAAAAGGGGCTTACGCTATTAATGTCCCTGAAGGAAAAGATCGTTTGATCTTTCAGTTTGTAGGTTACCAAACTAAAAATGTAACGATAGGTAAAGCCGATACACTGAATGTTTACCTGGATGCTGCAGCCAGTAGTTTAAACGAAGTGGTGGTAACCGGCTATAGTGTTCAAAAGGAAACTAATCGAACTGGCAGTGTATCTAAAGCCAGTGCACGAAGTTTACAGGGAAAAGTAGCAGGCATTGCCGTATATGACAAAAATGTGCCGACTAATAGCGCACCTATTCAAATCAGAGGAGTGGCTACATTAAATACACCCAACAGTAATGGTTATATTAGTAATAATGTAGCCAGTCCTGCTGATGAAAGCTATAAATCTATCAGTGAAAACGGCTTTTTACAGGCAAAGGATAATCCCCTATCTACCTTTTCTACCGATGTGGATGCTGCCTCTTACAGCAACGTAAGGCGGTTTATCAATAATGGTCAATTGCCTCCTGCTGATGCTGTGCGGATAGAAGAAATGATCAATTATTTTAAATACGACCTTAGCGGCCCAACAGGAAATCAACCGGTGGCTATTCATACCGAACTTTCATCCGCTCCATGGAATCCTAAGCACCGTTTGCTGCGCATTGGCTTAAAGGCCAGAACTATCGATATGGATAAATTGCCACCATCCAACCTGGTATTTTTGCTGGATGTGTCAGGCTCGATGGGGGAAGCTAATAAATTGCCGCTAGTGAAAACTGCCATGAAAATGCTGGTCGACCAACTACGCCCGCAAGATAGGGTAGCCATTGCGGTATACTCCGGACAAGCTGGATTAAAACTGGCCTCAACGCCCGGCGATCAAAAAGATGTGATTAAAGAAGCCATTGATCAATTACAGGCAGGCGGTTCAACTGCCGGTGGTGCGGGTATTAAATTGGCATATCAAATAGCCCGCGAAAACTTTATGAAGAACGGTAATAACCGCATCATTATGGCTACCGATGGCGATTTTAATGTCGGTGATTCAAGCGATGGCGATATGGAAACCCTGATCACCCGCGAACGCAGCAGCCATGTGCCTATCACTATTATGGGTTTTGGTATGGGTAATTTAAAAGACAGTAAGATGGAAACGCTCGCTGATAAAGGTAACGGCAACTACGCCTATATCGATAACCTGACCGAAGCACGTAAAACCCTGATCAGCGAATATGGTGGTACTATGTTCATGGTAGCAAAAGATGTAAAACTGCAGGTGGAATTTAATCCAGCAAAAGTACAGGCCTATCGCTTGCTAGGTTATGAAGACAGGTTACTTGCGAAAGAGGATTTTAATAATGATAAAAAGGATGCCGGCGATATGGGTTCAGGACACACAGTCACAGCATTTTATGAAGTTATATCAACTGGTGTTAAGGATGATTATTCATCAAGTGTTGATCCTCTGAAATATCAGAAAACAAAGGATGCACCAGTTGGTGGCGAGTCTGGCTCAAATGAATTAATGACCATTAAATTCCGCTACAAACAACCCGATTCGGGCACCAGCAAAATGAGCAGCGCAACCGTTACTGACAGACCACTAGATTTCAAAAGCACCACTTCTGATTTCCGCTTTGCATCAGCAGTAGCTGAATTTGGGATGTTGCTGCGCGGTTCAGAATTTAAACAAAAGAGCAGCTTCGACCAGGCCATCAGTATAGCTAAGGAGGCGAAAGGGAAGGATGATGATGGCTATCGGTCGGAGTTTGTGCGACTGGCAGAAGCAGCAAAAGCATTGGCCAAGGACGATCAACTGATCACTAAAGAATAATTAAAAAGAACCTAAACCTTTCCTATACTTTATCTATAGCAGGGCCTTGCAGAGTGGCCCTGCTTTTTATTTAATTGAGATGATTTGAAAAACACCCTGACTTGTTCCATGAGAACGCAGAGGAAACTTATTTTTTTAGGGTCAGCATAAGTCGATTTCTTAGAACTATTACTACAAGAACCGCAGCCGGATACGCATTAAATAATATGATAGAAGATAATTATTTAAATCTCAAATGTTTATTAGATTTAGGTTTTAATCCAATGCACTTAGCGAGAAAATATCTTCTAATCATATATATAACAATCAAATGCAATTACACCAATAATCTAGTTTTTGATAGATGAGCAAGCGTTTCTTATTGATTTTATCCCTTATTTTATTTATCTCTAATAGTGTTTTATTTGCCCAGGATGAATTATTGGAGAACAGAATAGTTCAGACTAAAAAAGATACAAGAACTTTTAACATTTTATCTCTCGAAGGTAGAACGGTGAAAGTAAAGGTCTTACCTGATTATGCACGTAATACTTTGTGTGTTATTTATTTAAGGGATACGGTTAAGGTCTTTGATTATTGGGATGTGTTTCCTGAAACGTCTTATCTAAGTAGGCAATTTCTTAAAATAAATTATGAAGTAAGGGGCGGTTCAAATTTAGGACTTGGAAACTCATTGATAATTTGTGTAAGTAATAACAAATTGTATGAAGCATTACATGTGTTACGTTATACAAATTGGGAGTCGGGTGATTTGATAAAAAAATACAATGTAAAGTTTGCATTAGTAACCCGCAAAAAGAATTATGTGATTGCTGCAAGCGTTAGAGATAATTCAATGTCAACAAATAATCCTGAAACAAATTATCATTATACAAACAGAAGTACGTTGCATTTTGATAAGAAACTAAAAGTATTTTATAGCATAAAACACGATTTATATGATACAGTAAAGGTTAGTTATCACAATACAACTTATAGGCGTCATATTGAAGGTAATTTTCCCGAAATATTTTTAGAGGACAATAAATATGTTTTTATTGGAGGTCAATGGTTCGAATTGAATAATGGCGCAATAATCAAATATTAAGTGTTAGCTATTATTGCATCTCAATCCTGCTAAAGGCCTCAATATACTTATCAATATAAAATTGCTTCGATTTGGCTTTATATTGCATGATGAACCGGGGATGTTCCAATGCGATCACTTCCTTAAAAAAATGATGCTTCTCGTTTAGCTTACGCAGATAGGTCTCATTTTTACCCGTACCGAAGCAGAAACAAATATAAGTTGCGACACCAAGATCAATTTGTGTTCTGATATTATCGACTATAAAGCCCTTGACGGTATTTTCAAGCTCCCTGCTGTCATAATAATTGTAGTTCTTTTCCTTACCACTATTATCAACGGTTGTAAAACCAAGCGGACAAAGTGAATTGATATAAAACTTGTTATAAAATGCTTCCACACCACCGTAGGCATGTATCATCTCATACACAAATACAGACGAAGGCTCATGTGCTGATTTTCCGTCGTAATCAATATGGCATTCTGATTTTAAGCGCTTTGGATCTGTAAATGGGATACCCGTTATTCCGCCTCCAAACCTGCCGGGATTGATCCCTAAAATGATATGGCGCTGATTATCATCATTATAATATTTACGGTAAAATAGCTCACTGATACGGGTAGTTTGCTCAAACTCCCGAAAAGGATTCATAATCCGGATACCCTGCGGTAATACAGGACCAGTATATTCCAATTGATCGTTAAAGCGGATCACTTTATCAGCAAAGGTCATTTGGCTAAATTAAAGAGAAGGATTTAGAATAAATAGCGTAGTTAACAAAAGAACGCTGTCATCCTGAGCCTGTCGAAGGATATGGCGTAGAGGCCATGCCCACCATGCTTCGACGGGCTCAGCATGACACCCCTGTAACTATTCTCCCAGCAACGCTTTCAAAGTATCCAGCGTGTCAGCTTCCTCCTTAGGCTTATCATGCCTCCACCTTAAAATGCGTGGAAAACGAAGCGCCACACCTGATTTATGCCGCGTAGAGCGATTAATGCCCTCAAATCCAATCTCGAAAACAAGTTCCGGTTTTACAGTGCGTACCGGACCAAATTTTTCGATGGTATTCCTTTTGATAAAATTATCTACCTTATTGATCTCCTGGTCGGTTAAACCCGAATAAGCTTTGGCAAAAGGTACCAATTTATCGCCGTCCCAAACAGCAAAAGTGTAATCCGTATACAGGTCGGCCCGACGGCCATGACCTTTTTGGGCGTATATCATTACCGCGTCAATAGATAAAGGATCGATCTTCCATTTCCACCAGTCGCCCCTACGACGGCCTACCTGATAAGTGGCGCTTTTGCGTTTCAACATAATACCTTCAGCAATCATAGCTCTTGATTGCTCCCGAATAACTGCAAGCTCATCCCAACTATTAAAGTTGATCAAGGCTGATAGGCGGAATATTTCGGGATAGGGTGTTGCAGCTTGCAATCTCTCTAATATTTCACGGCGCTCGCTTTGTGTTTTTGACCTGATATCTTCCCCTGCATATTCCAGGCAATCATAGGTAATCACTGCCACCGGACTTTCTTCCAGAATTTTCTTGTTCAGGTTTTTACGGCCGATACGCGTTTGCAGTACATTAAAAGGCAATGGCAATCCATCGCGGAAACTCAGTATCTCGCCGTCTAATACAGTACCATCAGGCAGGGCATTCAAAAAAGGGTGCAGCTCGGGGAACTTTTCAGTCGCCAGGTCCTCCCCCCTGCTCCAGATAAATATTTTGCCATCCCTTTTGATCATTTGTGACCGGATACCATCCCATTTCCATTCAGCCTGCCATTGATCAGCATCACCCAAAGTGCCCTGCAATTCCTCAACCGAGCGTTGCTTCTCGGATGTTTCCTGTATAGGATAAGCTAAAAAGAAAGGGTAAGGTCGGGATATATCATCAGAAGCGCCCTGCTCCTGTATCAGTTGATTGTAATGATAAGTCTCTGGTTCCCATTTACCCATCACCCTGTGAGTTAGGGTTGCCGCATCTAATCCAGCAACTTCAGCCAGTGCTTTGATCACCAGGTTCTGTGATACGCCAACACGGAAACCACCAGTCAATATTTTATTGAATACAAATCGCTCCTGCCCATCCAGCATCGCCCACGAATCCATCAACCATAATTTGCGTTCTTCCTCGGTCTTATCACCAAGCATGTTGATCTCAGCTATCCATTCAGTTAGTGATTTATTGCTCCCTGCAGTATTCTGGGGCATCAATAAGGCCATGGTTTCTGCCAAATCGCCAACAACGTGATAACTTTCCTCAAATAACCATCCAGGTATATTGGATGCCTCTATGGCCCAGTTGCGTATCAGGGTAGAATTGATCTGCCTCTTAGGCTTGCGACCAGTAAACAATGCCAGCATGTGCATTTTATCCGAATCAGGCACACTAATAAAATAGCCTTTCAAAATCTTTACCTTCTCATTGGTCTTATTTGTCTCATCAAGTGAAAGGAAAAGTTGTGCGAAGGCCTTCATGATACCCCTCCCAAATCTTCTTCAACGGGTAGTACTTTATTATCGTCTGTATTTTCCGGGACAACTGTTTCTTCTTCTTCACCACCGTACAATGTATGTACTTCCTGAGCATCAAAACCGATCTCATTCAGGTACCTTGAAAATGTAGCTGTATAGCCGTGTGTTAGATAAACTTTCTCGCAACCGGCAGCATCAATAGCACTAATGAGCCCGTCCCAATCAGCATGGTCTGACAATACGAAGCCTCTATCAGCTGCTCTCCTCCTTTTAGCACCACGTATAGCCATCCATCCCGAACAATAGCCAAAATTAAATGGACTAAACCGTCTCATCCATGCTGACCCAACTGCTGATGGTGGCGCCAGCACAATGCCTTTCCTGATATCTTCTTTTGGTGTAGAGAAGGTGATCCGTTCCGTAGGATGCAATTGCACACCGTTATTACGCAGGGCCTGCATCACATTCTCAATAGCACCATGTGTGTAAACCTTGCCATTAAATAAGTCAAGATTTTGCAGAATACGCTGTGCCTTACCCAATGAGTATCCAACCAAAACAGTAGCTAATCCATTGTCTAAATTACTCCGCCACCAACTGTTCACCTCTTCAAATATCTTTACTTGTGGCTTCCACTGGTAAACAGGCATCCCAAAAGTACACTCGGATATAAAGCGATGGCATTTTACTGGTTCAAATGGGGTGGATATGCCATCATCCTCTACTTTATAATCACCTGATACAACCCATACTTCTCCCTTATACTCCACACGTATCTGTGCCGAACCAATCACATGTCCTGCCGCGAAAAGTGAAATTTCTACACCGTTCTTTACTACCTTTTCGCCATACTCGACAGTTTGTAATTGAATATCACCCAAACGATATAATAGTACTTGTTTTGATAAATGATGTGCTAAATAATGTTTATGCCCCAAATAGGCGTGGTCTGCATGTGCATGGGTGATCACGGCATCGTCGACCGGCTTCCACGGGTCTATGTAAAATTTACCCTGCTCGCAGTATATTCCCCTGTCAGTAAATTCAAGCAACGGTTTTTTCGGCATAGCTTATAAACCTTTATCCTGTTCAATTAGTTTTAAACAAAAAAATCCCGGCTTGCGGCCGGGATATAAATATACTTTTATTTTAAATTTCCTTATTGACCCTGGCTTACAGGGGTAGTAGTAGTGTATTTGCTGCCCAGGTTGATATAATCTGTCAATATCTGACCGGCTTCGATCTTTAAGAAATCAAGATCTTCATTTCTTGGCCTGGTTTCACCTTTCTTCAATGGTTTAAAACCTAACGCTTCACGTTTAAGATTATCCCGCTCAAATGATTTTGCTTCATCAGCATCACGCTGTTTCTTTACCTCTTGCTCGTTAAGACTTATACTTTTTTCACTTTCGTGTTTAGCAAAATCAGCGATTTCTTCCGTCAGGTATTTATAGCTATTGCTGCTGCTCATACGCTGATCATGCAGTTTATTTAATGTAGGTACCACTGCAGTAAAATCACCTACTTTGGTATAATCACTTTTGGCAATAACATCGAATGGCAATGCAGACGGTTCGGTATCCTCACCGTATTTATCCAACGGTATCACCGAAGGGAATTTGATATCAGGAGTTACTCCTTTATGCTGAGTTGAGTTTCCGCTGATGCGATAAAACTTCGCTATCGTCAAATTAAGCTGACCATATTTGCCCTGACTGCCTGTAGAAACACTCTTGTCGGTTTTACCGGTTATTCTTGATACTAAATCGCTGGCAGATGGTTTGATCACTTTGTCCAGGTCTATCGCATTTTGCACAGTACCCTTACCATAAGTTTGTGTACCGATGATTAGCGCACGACCGTAGTCCTGCATAGCGCCTGCAAATATTTCTGATGCTGAAGCGCTGAAACGATCAACCAAAACAGCCATCGGGCCAGAGTAAGAAATAGAAGGATCTTCGTCATTATCAGCCTCTATTTGATTACGTGCATCACGTACCTGCACTATCGGACCTGTTTTAATAAATAATCCGCCCAAATCAATGGCCTCCATCAATGAACCGCCACCATTTTCGCGAAGGTCGATCACCACACCATCAACGTTTTCACGTTTTAGGGTATCCAATATCAATTTTACGTCGCGGGTTGTACTTTTATAATTTGGATTGCCTGATTTATAGTCGTTATAATCAATATAAAATGCCGGGATAGAAATAACACCGATCTTTACAGTCTTTCCGTTTGAGTTATAAGTGCGTATTTCTTCTTTGGCCGATTGATCCTTTAAAATGATCTTTTCGCGAACTATTTCAATTATCTTAGGTTTGCTGCTGGTACTGGTACCTTTAGCTAATACTTCCAGCCGAACCAGGGTGCCTTTCGTTCCGCGGATAAGGGCAATCGCATTCTCTATACGCCAACCCACGATATTCTGAAATTCTCCTTCTTTACCTTGTGCTACGCCCACAATGCGGTCTTCAGCGGATAATTGTTTGCCTTTATCAGCAGGGCCGCCCGGCACAATCGATGCTATAGTTACATATTCGTCTTTTGATTGCAGTGTAGCACCAATACCCTCTAATGAACGCGACATCTCAATATTGAAATTGGCGGCGTTTGATGGATTAAAATAATTAGTGTGCGGATCAATAGCATTGGTGAATGCATCCATAAATATCTGGAACACATCCTGGTTATTTAGCTTGTTAGATTGAGACAATAAGTTTTCATATCGTTTTCTCAAAGTCTCCTTATTTTTAGCCATATCTGCATTGGCCAGCTTCAGGTTAAGCATATCATACTTAACACGTTTTGACCAGACATCATTCATCTCCGTTTCAGAAGCAGCATATGGCAAACTGTCTCTGTCGAATGTAAATTTTTCGTTCGTATTAAAATCGTAGTTCTTATCCAGCTGCGCTATTGAATATTTAATGCGTTCGTTGTACCTCTTTTGATACACATTAAATATGTAGAATATATCCGTGAGATTTCCGTCTTTCACATCATCATCCAATACGGTTTTATACTTATCGAAATCTTTTATATCAGATGCCAGCAAATAATTATGGTTTTCATCAAGTGCTTTAATGTAACGATCATAAACTACCTGCGATATAGAATCATTAAGTGTAACCTTTTTATAATTATACTCGGTAATTAAACCGGCAATGTATTTACATACCACTGTTTGTTGTGCATCCGGCTGCAAATCGTTTGATCCGGCAACTTTAATTGGGTGTGATGGGGATGCTTTGCAAGCCAGCGCTGCACCAAGCACCAATAGAATATATAGCTTCTTAAACATATCTTTTACTCTCCTTAAATCTGAATTCCTATAAAACATCAATACTCGTGCCTATAATAAGTTTGCTAATGTAAATAAAAAGAGACAGTGTAAATACTGTCTCCATGTCATAGAAATAACAATATTACAAATAATGTTTTATTTGATTAATATTAACGCCAATAGTTTAAGTGGCGTATGTTATAATGCCTTTTTTTCGCTCCCTGCTGATTCAGCATACTTTACGTCCGGCTTAACGGTAGTCGTATTGTTCTGCGCCAGTAGTAATATCTTCTTTTCTATTTCAGCAGTTTCCGCTTGCATCACCTTTGCGCGTGCCATGTCCCTTGCTTCCAGCAAATCCGCTTTTGCTGACGGCATATCGCCAATGTCTACTTTTACGGCTGCAAGGTTTATTAGGTTTGAGATTGTATGCTTATCGTCATTTTCCTGGCGTGATATATTATTGCTCTGCAACAAGTACCATTTAGCTTCCGAAAGGCGATGTAGTTTGATATAAATCTGAGCCAGGTCACTAAAATTATAGCTGGCATCATTATATATCCTGAAACGCATATTGTGTTTCGCCATTTCCATTACTGTTACCGAAGCCACTTCCAGGCTGAATTCACATTGTTCAAGCACTAATGGCTGCACCTGCAAACCGTTAAGCTTCAATGTATTGGATATATGGCTAATGGAATTGTTTTTTGATAATTGAAGTTCGGGTAAAATGTCGTGCTTTTTTTTGAAACCTATTTTTTGCCAGAATTGAGCTGACGCCGGGAAGCTGATGGCACAAAAGAAAATAATTAATCTTAAACGCATTAAATCTGTCCTGCTAATTTTACGTTAACTAATATACTTATAAAATTGACTAACAATTAATTGCAAAGTTAATTAAAAACTTCCACTTGTCCATCATGCAATGCCCAAATCATATAGGGGTGGGTATCTGCATGGTAGGTTTCGCCATTTGCAGCTATACCTATTACACCGGCAAAACCGTCAAACGGCTTTAATTCATTTAAGGTTTTCATAGTTGCCAATTGCAGGCTCATACCGTCAGTCACCCTTGTTACAATTTTAGGTGCCACGGCACCACTCACAATATCTTCTCCTATACCGGTGCAGGATATACCGGCATATTCGTTTACATAATTACCGGCCGCAGTAGCCGAATCGCTTACCCGGCCCGGTATTTGAAATCCTTTACCTCCCGTGGAAGTGCCTGCGGCCAGGTCACCATAAATATCCAATGCCACGCAACCAACAGTACCCTGGCGGATAGAATCGCTTAACTTTTTTTCATACTCTTGACGCCGTTGTGGAGTAGCGGGATCGTATAAGGCAAAGTCATTGTTCCGTGCAAATTCAATAGCCCCTTTACCGGCCAAAACTTTATCCTCCATGGTTAATAGCTTTTCGGCTACGCGAATTGGGTTTTTTACACCCTCAATATTGATAACACCCGAAAATTGCATGGTTTTGCCATTCATTAATGAAGCGCTCATTCTTATTTTACCGTCATTTTGAATTTGTGAGCCTGTACCGGCGTTGAAAAGGTCGCAATCTTCCAACAGGCTAACGGTATAAACCGTTGTTTCAATGGCATTATGTGTTTCCAGGTATTTATATCCTGACTGAACAATTTCCCCTAACGCGTGCTGCTTGGCATACTTCAGCTCCCGGTTTGTATTTGACTCACTAAAAAATCCCCCGTGAATAATCAGTTTCATCCGCAATTAATTTTGTTAGTCCGTAAGTCGGCAAGTCCGCATAGGTCGGTAAGCTCTAAAACACCACCTCCAAAGTCATCCAGGAAAACATCTTTCCGATTTCCGGTCTTTCTGACTTTCCGACTTAACTTATAAGTAACGGTTTATTGCATGAAATCATTGTCCGGGCCTTTAATAAAAACGCCCTCCTCTACCTTTACGATCTTTTTTATAGATAATCTATGCTGTAGCAGATCATATTTATCAAATATAGACATTACATGCAGCCTCAGGTTTTCAATAGATACTGGTGAGCCCAATTCCACATCATAAATATTGGTTTCAACCATGTTTTTACCATCAACCAATATGACAAGGCCCGGCCCTATTGCTTCCATTATGATCCCGTCTGTAATCAGCAAAGCTGTGTCTTCGCCCATCCCTATACCCAACATACCCGGATTACTCGCCACAGCGTACATTAGTCGGCCAACGCGTCCACGTTGTACAAAATGGGTATCGATAATAATAGCATCAATAAATCCCAATCCGGCAGTGATCTGTACTTCCCCTTTTATCAACGCTTCGTTGTTTTGCCCGCGATAGATCATATGGGCAGAAAGTGCTGCTGCCCCTGCAGATGTACCTGCGATCATGAAATTTTCCTTTTGATAACGGGCTTTTAATATTTGCAAAAACTCTGTCCCGCCGAATATTGAACTAAGTTTTAATTGATCGCCTCCGGTAAATATTACGATATCGGCTTTTCGAACCCTGTCAAGATAACTCTTGTTAGCGGCATCTTCACGCGATTGAATATCCAGTGTATTAATTTTGGGTACATTAAGCTGTTTGAAAGCCTTGTTGTATTCAGCACCTACCAATTCGGGTATCGGGGATGCAGTAGTGATCACTTCTACTACGGAGCCTTCATGCCTAGCCGACTCGTTTATCATCCTTCTGACTATGCCCAGGTCAAAAAACTTGAGGTGATCCTGGGGCACAATACGTTCCTGCGAGCTGACGTTGCTACCTAAATCTACAGCGCCGCCAATAATTACCAGTTTACCTTTTGGAGCAATCATATCTAATTGGTTTAAAATGGTTAAATCTCTGGTTTATAAGCTGACTACCGGGGCATTGAATCAGCTGGTATTACAAATTTAAAATAAAAAGAAGCAGAAAGCTACGGATTTTAAGATAAAATATCGGGATAAAGAAATGACTGACAAGCTTCGTTCACTCAAGAATATAAATCCATTTTCCTTGTAGCGAAAAAGCCAACTATGCCGTATAATAAGTGAGATTGGGGTAAAGCCAGGTTATGTTAAAGATGGAACAAACAAGAACAATTGCAAAACATGCTGTTAAAAGTATTTAAAATTCCCATTTCATTTTTCAGTACAATTGTGATAAATAGAACATGATAGTTGAATGAGCGTTCCTGACAATCAAATGAATGGTCAAATATCTTCAAGCTATTCAAAATATTATTTACACCATAGCGTTTTTATGTATGTTCGTAAAAGCGATAAAACATTTCGCATCCAATTAATAACCCAATAAACCAATTAATATTTTTTTATCTCTGATTGTAAAAGAGATTAAATTGTAAATAATTAATATCCAACAAATAAATTATGAAAAGATATTCTACATTACTTTTAGCATCTACATTGTTTGTAGCGGCTTGCAGCAAAAAAACTCCGATAGCCCCTGGTCCTCCGCCCCCTGCTCAAAGTACACCAACAGTAAAAACCTTTGCAGGCAGCGGTACTCAGGGCTTTGCCGACGGCACTAAAACATTAGCATCGTTTAATTATCCTACGGGTATAGCTATAGCTTCTTCAGGCTTTTTGTTTATAGCTGATAAACAAAACAACAGAATAAGGATCATATCACCACAAGGTGTTGTTAATACCATTGCCGGTACCGGTAAACAGGGATTTTCCAATACAGCCGGCGCTACTGCCTTTAATTTTCCTAATGGTGTGGGTATAGATTTTGCAGGTAATGTTTATGTAGCCGATATGGGGAATGCTGCAATTCGTGCAATAAATACAAATGGTGTTGTAACTACTTTTCCAGTCAACACCACTGGTGCTCCGGTTATAGTTTATACACCAGCGGGGATAGTTTCAGATGCCAGTGGCAATGTTTATGTATCCGATAATAGCACCAGCCTGATAAAAAAAATTACGTCTAAAGGTGTAATAACTACCGTTGCAGGCAGCGGTTCACGTGGCAATGCAAATGGAATTGGCACAGCCGCTTCCTTTAATCAACCCAGCGCATTAGCAATTGACTCTACCGGCAATTTATATGTAGCCGACCAGGGCAATAACCTGATACGTAAAATAACCCCTGATGGATCAGTAAGCACACTTGCAGGTAGCGGCAATGCCGGTGCGACTAACGGTGTTGGAACTGCAGCATCATTTAATGCCCCTGCCGGGGTAACAGTGGATGCGAAGGGTAATGTATATGTAGGTGATTCGAATAATAACCTGATACGCAAAATAGCACGAGATGGAACAGTAACTACACTTGCAGGTACAGGCAAGCCGGGTACAAACGATGGTGCATTAGCCACAGCCACCTTCAATAACCCGCAAGGTGTAGCAGTAGATCAATATAATAGAGTATTTGTTGCAGACACAGGTAACGGACTTATCCGAATGATACAACAATAAGCGCAATCTGTTCGATCAGCAAATTAGCGGATTATAATATCTGCATAAAAATAAAAGGGCTCTCCACTATTTAAATTAAAGTGGAGAGCCCTTTCTGGTTAAATCAAATATGAATTTTTACTGAGTCATTTTACCGGTGAGCAGGTTAACATGGTATAGCTGGTTTTTAATGGTAAAATCAGCCATGTGGTTTCCAAGGAACGTAATAGAACCCTGTGCACTCCAGTTACTGCCATATGCATGGAAAACTGCAGTACCGCTTAAAATATCCTTGTTGATTACGTCAATACTCAAATCTGTAAATTCATAGAAAACACCTCCAACTACCGGAGTATGATTCCCATTATAAGTTACTGTAGTAATTAAATTATTACTCCCGTTTACGCCAATAAATTGGTGGTCATTATCCAGAGCTTTAATAGTGTAAAACTGTTCAACTCTATACTCAGATACCGAAGTGGCGTTGGTTCTGAAAGTGCTTAAAGAGTCATTAGCAGTATAACCTGACAATTTGTTATTAGCATCGCAATTAAAGTAAAATTTTAACTCACCGCCTGTATGTATTTTCACTGAGTCACCTTCCGTAGTATTATAATTCACCAATGAATCAGTAAAAAATCCGCAAAGTGGATTGCTGCTGCCACAACCACAAGCGTGGTGAGGCCCAAGGTGATCTGCTACTGATACAGAATCAACACCATCATTCAGGTTTACACCACCAAATGAACCGGCTAATGATTTTGACAAGTTTACAGCGATCTGGCTGCTCAATGCTTCATTAGAAGGCGGCTGAGTTGTTGTTGAAGGTTTAGACGACGAGCTGTCTTTGCGACATGAAGTGTATACTAATAGCATACAAGCTATGATCAAAACCAGGGGTTTTGTGTAGCTTTTTATAACATTTTGCTTTTTGTAAAATTTTGGTTCCATCTTTTTAAATTATTTAGGGCTATCAATTAATCATTAGATAAACAAACACTGGTGTGTGATAGCCAATTACCAGACCATTAAATGTTTATGTGCGAACTAAAGATGGATTTTCAGTAAACCCGTATAACTTAACCTATATATAACTCAGATAATAAACATCGAAAAACCAGCAGGTTACGAATACAACCTGATGTAAAAAAAATCATTGAAATTTTGTTCTAATAGCTTAATCGCGTAATACAATTAACCCTTATATAAAATGTTTTATAAAATATCCTAAGGGAATTTAGGGGAAATAATTCCACATGACCCCACAAAATATATCAGGAGCCCGGCCAGAATTTACTTCTCCAATCTGTTTGTTCTGCCTGGTTTAAAAATGTCCATGCAACTATGCGGCTCACCTTTTGTCCGTGTGTCATGCTGATGGTTTTAACATCCAGTGCATTAACTTTCTTCAGCGCTCTATAGATGATTGGAAGGGTGTCTTTTTTTGAAACCAATGTAGAGAACCATAAGCATTGGTGTGCCACCATTGCACTTTGCTCAACCATGCGGCGTATAAATCCAGCTTCCCCACCATAACACCACAGTTCTGTTTTTTGCCCCCCGAAATTTAGTGAGGTAGGTTGTTTATTGATCCCTAATTTCTTCCACTTGGCAGCTGTAGAAGCCTGCGCTTCCTGTAGCGATGCATGGAAAGGAGGATTACAGATCGTGATGTCAAAACCCTCGCCCTGTTTAATAATGCCCTTGAAAATATTGGCCTTATTACTTTGTAAGCGAAGTATGATCTTATCCTGAAAACCTTGGTTTAATGAAACGATATCCTTTGCCGTCCGGATGGCGACAGGGTCGATATCGGTACCTACAAATCGCCAGTCGTAAACAGCAGCGCCAATTAGGGGATAAACACAGTTTGCGCCCATGCCAATATCCAAAACATTTATTTTATTGCCACGGGGAATAGTTCCATTGTTAATTTCGCTTAACAGATCTGCTACATAGTGGATATAATCCGCTCTCCCTGGTATTGGCGGACAAAGATATCCTTCCGGGATATCCCAATGATCAACTCCGTAATAATGTTTCAGAAGTGCTTTGTTTAAGGCTTTTACAGCATTGGGATCACTAAAGTCTATCGATTGATCATTATATTGGTTAACAGATACAAACTTTTTTAACTCCGGACTACCCTTACAAAGTAGTTTAAAATCATACCCGGCCCGGTGGCTGTTCCGTGGGTGCAAATTTTCCTTTTCCGCAGGTTTTTGTTTTGGATCTGAAGTCATTTTAATAATGATAATCTTTTCTGCGAAGGTCGGCATTCTTATCTACAATAAAACACTTAGAATTCTCCTCAATTCTGCAAACTGGTAAAAACAGCCAGTTTATAAATATTATCATCTTTCGAAACAGCAGAATCCAGCCAGCTTTGGGAGGCGATTTTGGGAGTGCATGGCCCATAAGTAATGATCTTAATTTTCCTCAACAGCGATTCTTTCCTCAAAATCTCTAAAACCTCTTGCAGAATTTCGCCATTGAAGGGCGTATACATAAAAAATATAGTTCCGTCGGAATAGTCTGCTTGCCGGGCGTCGGCGTTTATAAACGTTATGTGAGATAGATTAAGTTTCTTTACGCAATCCTGTGAATAATCGCAAAAAGCAGGCTCGAATTCTACACCTTTTGCTGTAACTCCGGTAAGGAGATTTACCAGAATTCCTGCCTGACCCAAGCCGGAACCCAAATCGAAAAAAACATCTTCTTTAGCGAATTTGATTTTGTCTGCCAGTTCGAAAATGATCCTTGCAGGCGTTTTTTGATAAAAAACCATTTCTGGTTCTAAATCCTTAGTCTGTTCCGGCATAGTCTTTGGAGACAATAACCCATTAATAAAGATATCCAGATTATCGTACCCCGGTTCTTCCTGGTGTTCGTTATCGTCTAAATTAAAATCGACGTGTTTATTAACCAGGCTTTTGAACTCTTTTCCTGTATACCCCACATTTCGGATATCTTTCTGAAGCTTTCGAAACAGGATAATGTTGATTTTCTCCAGTTCAGACTTTACTTTTTCAGCACGATGTTTCAGCAAAAGCAATTTATCTGATTGATTAGTTTCTCCCAGGAGTCCTTCAATCTGATCAATAATCTGAAATTCGATGAAGTCTATAGCCTCAGTACGCTGATCAAAGTTCTTCTCTTCAAACAGTAATGGATCGTTCTCTATTGCCCCTATATCTGATTGCATTTCAAAGATGGCTTTCTCTGCGGCTAGATTATAATTAATAATTCTTGATTTCATTTTTGTACTAACAAATGAATTTCAATATAGTAAGCAAATTATTCTAAGGCGATAGAACGCTCCACGTTTATCTGTTTCAAAAAATATTTATCGTGCGATACAACTATGAGTGTTCCTTTATATTCATTTATCGCGGTTGTCAAAATTTCAATGTTTTGAATATCCAGGTTATTTGTCGGCTCATCCAATATAATAATGTCAGGGGCTTTATGATCTATTGTTAAAGAACAAAGCATTAACCGCATTTTTTCTCCGCCACTAAGCGCTGTACAAGATTTGTCCCAATATTCCCTGGTAAACAAAAAGCGGTTTAACCGGATCTTTATATCATGCTCTTGTAATACACCGGAATTAAACTGTTGTGCCTGTTCATAAACACTAATACTGTTGTCTATCAATGAATAGTCCTGGTCAATATAAATGGCTTTAAATTCAGCCTTGTCAATTGTTCCTGACTGAAGCTCAAGTTCTCCCAAAATTATTTTTATCAGGGTCGTTTTTCCGGAGCCATTCAGGCCATTAATAACAATGTGTTCGCCACTTGTAATTTGAAAATTCAGGGACTGTTTCCAAAGTAACTGATCGTTATATTTCCAGTTTATGTCTTTTGTAGTCATCAGTATCTTTCCTTTGTGAAGTCGGGAATTGTCAAAACCCATTTTCATTTTGTCTATATCCGGCAATGACGCCCGCAGTTGAGTTAATTCCTGCGAAATAATTCCCACTTTTTCAGCATGCACGCCTTTTGTGCGCGAAGTGCTTTTCTCAGCATTATTTCTAAATGTGTTCATAGAAATTGTAGGAAGTCCTGCCTTTAGCTGCTTTTTCTTTCCACGGGCATCAAGCTTTTGTTGGCGTTCTAAAGACTCCCTTTCCGCATCTTTCGCTTTACGAAGCGCCTTTTCATTATTTTTTACATCCCTGCTCAATGCATCATTTTCAATCATTTTCTGAGCGGCATAGAAATCGTAATTACCCCCATAAATGGTTATTCCATGCTTATCGAGTTCGTAAACAGTATTAAGAAGATTTAATAAAGTTCTGTCGTGGCTTACCACCATCAATGTGTTCGTAGTGGACGTGATAAAATCATAAAGAATATCCCTGCCTTTTGTATCCAGGTGATTACTCGGTTCATCCATTAAAATTATTTTGGGACTGTGGATTATGATCCCCGCCAGGAAAGCTTTTGTTTTTTGCCCGCCACTTAAAGTCCCCATTTTTTGAGATAATTCCAATCCATCAAGACCCCAATGGGCGAATGCTTCTTTACATCGCTCCTCAATTGTCCAATCATCATCAAGCAATTCCATATTTTCATCGGTTACATTGCCCGCGATAATTTCTGTTAATGCTTTTAACTTTCCCTCAACCCCAAGAGCCCCGGCAATACTATAATTATTATACTGGCCAAAAAGCTGCGGCACATAATAAGGCTTCGCTGTCGTTTTTACGAGTCCGTTTGAAGGTTGTAAGGTCCCGGCTAAGATTTTAAGAAGGGTGGATTTCCCCGTACCATTATTGCCAATTAAGGCAATTTTATCTTGTTTATTGATAACGAGATTAATATCATTAAACAATAAATCCCTGTTGGGATGTATGTATGTAACATCTTGTAGAATAAGCATAATTTCTTTTTAAAGAGTTAATAATTACAGGAGCCGCATAGCAGCTTTGTTTATTTTCCCGGAAAGAAATTATTTATTACATAAAGTTTGTTTTGATTACGTTGACAAAAATAAAAAATCTGATGAATATTATATAGGTCAAAACAAAAGCCTTTAAACTTTATCTAACGGCTTTCATCTTAAACGTGCCCTTTCGCAACAAAACTCGTTGCCTTTGTAAAGATTACTCTGAAGATTATCGCTTTAATAATGAAAGTATCTTCTTGCCACCTGTTAGCGTACCTAACACAATTAACCCGGCCGTCAATCCAATCGCAAACTCCTTGATTAACAATGATAAGGTTGGAAATATATGATGCAAATATTCAATATTATGCATGAAAATTCCCCCTGAAACCAAAATCAATGCAACTGTTCCGGTGACGGCCAGAATTTTAATAATAACGGGTAACGATTTAACCAGTAAAAGGCCAAACACCGAAAAAAAACCTTTAGGAAAACGTTGGATCAGTTTATAGCCGGTATCATCCATTCTGACAATAATTGCTACTATGCCATAAACGCCGATTGTTGCCAGAACGGCAACAGCCGAAACAGTTACTATCTGTATCATCAGACTCTTTTCTAAGACAGTTCCCAGCGCAATAATTACTATCTCTATGGATAGGATGAAGTCGGTCATTATAGCAGATTTAACTTTTGCTTTTTCGGCATCGCTATCATTTTTTTTACTTTCTGTAATTACCTGATGTGCTGCTTTTGAGCGATGAAAAAAATATTCAATTATTTTTTCAACTCCCTCATAAGCCAGATAAAATCCTCCTAAAACTAAGATGACCTTAATAACCACCGGGAAAAATACATTTAATAGTAAAGCGATGGGAACAATAATAACCTTATTAAGTAAAGAGCCTTTTGTAATAGACCACAGCACAGGCAATTCCCGTGAAGATAAAAAACCGGTAGATTTTTCTGCGTTCACAGCTAAATCATCGCCTAATATGCCTGCAGTTTTACCCGCTGCAACTTTAGTTGTCACCGCGACATCATCCATCAAAGCACCTATATCATCCAAAATCGCAAAAAAACCTGATGCCATGTTTAATTAGTTATTGCTTTATGCGTGGAATTTTAAATACACACTTTGTCTGCAATAAATATACAAATCTCTAACGCTTTTATGGTTGATTTGCATCGCGCTGCGACGTTGGAAGACAATTTGTACCCGGCAACCGGGCAGCTCTAATTAGAGGTTTTACTACAAAGCCGGCATCAAAATACTGGCTTTGTTTTGCTGTGACAAGTTGACCCGGCCTATTTTGCGCCTTCACGATAATTTGCCTAAACCGGGTAATTTTAAATAAAACAGGACTGCTCTTCACTGCCAATAGTAAAGTGCTTTGATACGCTCTTAGCAACTGCATAACCTTTGATATACAGAGATTCATTAAAGAGGCAAACAAGGTTGGCCCGCAATATTCCGCATATATACATATCAGTTTAAGACCTAAGGTGTAAAGTTTCCGGCCCAGGTTCTTCAGCATTTGACTCACTTTCATATTTTGTGTGCGGATTAAACGAGTGCATAATCATAATTATCGAAAGCCTGCCGCATGATGCTGCCCGCATCCTTCAAAATGGGTCTGCCATGCCCGAAAACCATTTTATCAAAGTCCAGGTTCGTCACTTTCAGGATGCTGCTGATGCCTTCCGCCATATTTTCATAGATGACGCTCAGGCCCAACCCTGTGCTGTTCGACAACAGGTCGCCTGCTATCAGTATTTCTTCGTTTTCCGCAAGCAGGGAGATATGGCCCTTGCTGTGTCCTGGTGTATGGATAACCCGAATCCCGCCCAGCAAGGACAGCAGGTCATGGTCATTTAACTGTTCGTCTATAGTTACAGGCTCGATATTGATGCCGCAACGCTTGATGCCCAGCTCGTAGATCAGCCAGTTTTTCAGCCCTGGCGTCAGGCAGATCTCCTTACGGAAACCAATGCCATATTGCATGATCTTCGCATCTTCGCGGTGTGCCAATACTGGTATCCTTAACAACCTCTTGATCTCTTCGGCACTTCCGGCATGATCCGGATGCGCATGGGTCAGGATGATCCGTTTGATATCATAAGGGTTCTTACCCGCGTTCTTAATTGCGTTGAAAATTTTTCCTGCACTCCCTTTAGTACCGGTATCAATCAGGGTGAGGCCATTATCTTCGATGACAAAAACGTTGACCCGACCTAAGCTGATCTGGTATATATTATTGCTGATCCTTTTCATACGATTATTCATGTTTTATTTTTAATAAAAAACTTATTGATTAATGCGTAAAAAATGAGTTCATATATTTTGCTTTCGGATTTAAGTATTTATTTAACGGTCATCGTTTGTCTTCGCTGAATACCTAAACGTTGTTTTATGATGCAAACGTTCAAAATGTCCATGTTAAACAATGTTAAAATCGACAGTCCGGCATATTTTACCTATTAAAACCCAAATGAAATCGACGGTATCAAGTTGATTTTTAGAAGAAGCCGGGTATCTCAGAAGAATCCCGGCAGCGGGAAATAAACGGGCAGCCATTCCCGTTAAGACTATTAATATTTGTAAATACCATAGCTATAAATGATAAAAATTAAGACTTTGCTTACAATGGTTTGCCTCGCAACTGCCTTATCATTGGCACACGCACAGCAACAACCCGACCCGCATTTTCAGTTGTACATATTGGCAGGTCAATCAAACATGTCAGGCAGGGGATATATAACCGACGAGTTTAAAAACGAAGGAGACAGCAGGGTATTTATGCTCGATAAAGACAATAAATGGGTTTTAGCCAAAAATCCGCTGCATTTTGATCAGCCGTCTATTGCTGGTGTTGGTCCAGGACTGGCTTTTGGGATTGCCATGGCAAAAGCCGCCAGGGATCCAAAGATCAGGATTGGCCTTATCCCCTGCGGGTGGGCGGAACGCCTATTGAGCATTGGCTGCCCGGCGCCTATGATGCGGCTACAAACACTCATCCATATGACGATGCAGTGCTGCGTATAAAAACAGCAATGCAATACGGCGTTATAAAAGGTATAATATGGCATCAGGGCGAAGCCGATAAAACGCCCGAAAAAACAAAGCTTTATCTTGCCCGGTTAAAGGAGCTGATTGAGCGGTTTCGCACATTGGTTAATGACCCCAAACTTCCTTTTATAGCAGGCGAACTGGGCCGGTTTCGCCCGGAATTTTCAGGTATTAATGATGAATTGACCAAATTGCCGGCAATGGTGCCCTACACCGCCGTAGCTACGGCCGAAGCACTCACACACAGGGGCGATACCGTGCATTTTGACAGTCCGTCTGCTGATGAATTAGGAAAACGATATGCTAAAAAGATGCTCAAAGTGCAAAAGAACTGATAGGGTGATTGCAGCCCGTTCCTAAAAAAGAAAAGCCTTCAATCTTCCGACTAAAGGCTTTTCGCTTATCAGTGGTACTGAGACCACAAAACCCAAACTTTTTATAGGCTGATTTGCATTTTGCGGCGGGGGCGGTAATACACCAAGATAAGCTGAATGGCGGCACTTTTTAAATGCCGCCATTGTGGCTATAAATGGTTGTTATTAAAAACTTTGTTCCTGCGATAAACTGTTCAACGGGATGCATTCCATACTTAAAATCTGCTCCATAAATTCAAGAACCGGTTTAACCTGCATATGGCTGGGTGATGTGAGCGCCATATTTATAGAGCCGTTGATGCTTGTAATGCCAACCGTTTGGCTGCACTCATAGCCGGTTATGGTGATAGGCCCCCATACGGCATCTAATTTTAGCTTTCCAATGGTACTTTCAAATGGTAAAGCACCAACATTGGTTATCATATATTCATTGGCCAGGGCGGTATCTGCAAACTGTACTGTACCTTCGGCATTTATACCACTCGTTATAAGTCCGAATACGGCCTTGGCAAATCCGAAAATTTCTTCTTTCGAACTGACGCCGGCTAAGCTTTCTTTGGCATACCGGGCAATATCCCAAAAGTCGCTAATCCTCTCCATATCAAAAGGAACTATACGACCACCACCAATGGATAGACAGATGGTTTCACCGGCACCCAAAGTTTCGCGGGCTGATGAGGGACTAAATAAACGAATTGGCTGCGATTTCCAGGCTTTACCAGCCAGGGCCAGGGCAGCCATCAAAGCGCCTTGAACCGTAGTGCCTTCCTGTTTGGAACGTTTGATGACCTGGCTGGAAAGCTCTGGCGACAGTTGCAAAAGCTGGATCTGCGGGGTTGTCTTAACGGCTTGCGGCTGTTGGCTGAATAAGGCAACGTCCGCATCGCTTGCCGGGAACTGGCTAAGCGTGTTTTTAGGCAGGTCGGTATAATCATCAAGCGATGGCGGCATGGCATAAGGTTCGGCATGTTTTCCGTTCGTGGCATTCAGCAGATCGCGGATAACGAAAGACAAAGACCGGCCATCGGCAATGGAGTGATGGGCAATCAGAGCAATAACGGATTTGTTTTGATATTCATACAAAACGGCCCTTATAAGCGGTGCAGAGGCAGCATGGAACCTATTAATCGCCTCATGCTCTAAGTCTGCTACCCATTCCGTTTCGGATGTGGCTTTCACAATCCTTAACGGGATAGTAGCGCCGGGTTGGCTTACAAATTCAGGGGAGTTATTTTCATTAAGATTAATGCTTACAGAAAGCAAAGGATGCAGTTGCTGCACATCTGCCAGTGCATTTTCCCAGGCCGTAACCGGTAAAGTGCCTGTAATTTCTGCTACCATAGTAAAATGTACTGGTCTTTGCTGATCCAACAACCAAAAAAATCTTTCAAATCCACCAAGCGGACGACGAGTTTGTGTTTTCATAGAAATATCATGTAGGGATGATGAGTTAAACATGATACAATATTATTGACTGGCACATTGGGTTCATATCCCCAATACAGGTGAGACTTATACCCGGATTTAACACATGCTTTCATAATGAGTGATTAGCAACCATTCAATTAAGGCCCGTATTTGGTCCGTCAAACTAAAAAAGCCACCTTACATTAGAAAGATGGCTTTTTCAGCTTCTAGTTTTTCAAGGTATGGTGTAAGTCCGGCGGGTAGCCCAGTGTTTCCCGATAAGAAACAGGTTTACTACCATCTATGTCGAGAATGCCAAACCGTTCGCCAAGCTCTGCACCTATCAGGGCCTGGCCCGAAAGATTTAACAGTTCATCAGACTCATAAAGTGCCGCGATTACCCGCCCTGTAAACTGTGGCGACTCCCGTTTTGTCTTCGGCTTTTTATCTTCAGGTAATGATGATATATAAGCACGCGCTCTTTCTGTATCCAGAAACCCCATCCATACCGACACTGCTGCTACGTTATGAGATCTTAGCTCTTTGGCCATATCTGCAATCATTTTATCGGATCCTGCTTTTTGAGCCCCGTAGGCAGGACCATGATAATACCCAACCGCAGCATATTGCCCGGTATTAACAATAAGGCCTTTCCCGTTAGCGAAAAGCAAAGGAACCGCGTAATAACTGGAGACGTAATGAGAACGCAAGCCAACATTAAGCAGGTCCAGGGGTTTCAGTGAATTTTCCCAGAAAGGGATTGTTTTGGCCACGTCATCATTTGCATTGGCGGCATTATTTACTAAAATATCCAACCTGCCATATTCCCTTTTAACCTGTTCGAATAAGGCGATCACTGAACTATCATCCGCATGATCGACGATTACCGCGATCCCTTTTCCACCGGCGGCAGTTACCGCTTTTGCGGTGTCAATTATTGAGCCTGAGATTTCATCTCCTTCACCGGAACTTCTTCCAGTTACGTATACGACTGCACCTTTTTCGCCAAGAGCAATCGCGATTCCTTTTCCAGCGCCTCTGCTGGCACCGGTTACAACGGCTATAATTTGTTTGTTCATTTTTTTTTCAATTATTAATTAGTACAAAAATCGGTAACCTGCTCCGTACATTTCCGTCACTAACAAAAAGGTAAGCACTAACCTGAATGTTATTGTTTTTACATTCCTGTCACAGTAATGATGACGACGATGCAGGATAATGATTAATTTTGCATTGTAAGACAGACTGTTACCCGCCGACAGCATTAGAGACCCGATAACATGAAAGATTTAGCTAACCAGGATGAAGATACTCCAGCTTCCAATTGCCGGCCGAGCCTAAAGGCTATCGATGATGCACTTTATGTCATCGGGGGTAAATGGAAACTTAAAATCATCGTTATGCTATTCGATGGAAGTAAGCGGTTTAATGATCTGCAGAAAAGCATCCCCGGAATATCAGCCCGTATCCTTTCCAATGAACTGAAAGCATTAGAACTTAACTGCTTTGTATCCCGCACCGTCCATGACGGAGCACCGCTGGCCGTCGAATACTCTTTAACTTCCTACAGTCGCTCACTCAGGACCGTCGTTCATGCTTTAGATGAGTGGGGCACCCAGCATCGGGAAATGATCCGGTTTAACCCGTAATCGGCTGTAACTTTACTGAAGATTTGCGCCCTGTTATAAGGCAAGAAAAAACTGGTGAGTCACACGGCGAGTCAATTCAGCCCGTGGCCGCTGTTTTCACCGCACTACTAATCTGAAATACTTAAAAAACCTCAAGACTTTTGACTTAAATTATAGTGGCCTTAGACTCCAAAACCCGAACTCTTTTATGGGGGATTTGTATTGTGCAGCGTGCTTGACAATTAAACGCTATTTAATAATCATAATCACTTAATAGCTTTCCAATCTATAGTATCGTGATCGTCATAATAATTGGCAATATGCTCAATATTATAAAGTATAGGTTCAGATTTTATCCCAAGCACATTTAAATAATCTCGATACTCTTGATAGCTTACAAAGCCCTTTTCAATGTGTTTTCCAGGAATTATAATATGCCACGATTGCTTAATATCAACGCCGTGAAAGATGCTGTTTATACTATATATCAACATTACTCCACCTACCACATTAGCTTTTTTTATATTAAAAAATCCTGTATCGCCATCCTTTCCATCTAAATTCATGCCCCAGCCAAGTTCTTTACTTGTAATTATAGCCTCGTAAGGTTTTATAAACGGTATTCTACCGGAATCCCATTCCCCTTTCTCCGTATAAAACTTATCAACTGTCGAGATACTGGTGCATGATAATAAGCAAGTAATAACAGATGTCAGAATAATTAATCTTTTAAATATTTTCATGTTATTCGGTAATGATGTTATTGAGTAACTAAAATAGAAAAGAAATCCAACAAAAAAAGCCTCCAGATTTCCATCTAAAGGCTTTCAAAACAATTATTTCCCATGCTATTCCCATGGATGGGTGTAAATGTGGTCCCGACGAGAATCGAACTCATATCTAAAGTTTAGGAAACTTCTATTCGTTGAATTATATATGCAAACCCAAGTGTCCCTTTTATAGTTGCGTTTAAATAATATGTATTTTTGTGTATGGAAACACTAATTGTTCACCCAAAAGATAAAAAACAATTGATGGCCATTACAGCTATTTTGAAAGCTTTAGATGTGGATTTCAAAAAAGAAAGCCCGTACGACCCTGAATTTGTTGCCATGATACACAAGGGGACAGAGGATATAAAGAACGGGAAAGGGACTAAAATAAAACTGGAAGACCTTTGGAAATAAACTTTTCTCCAAAGGCCCTGGAACATCTTAATTTCTGGAAAAAATCAGGAAATAAGGCAGTTCAAAAGAAAATTTATGAACTGATTAAAAGTTTACAAACCACACCATTTGAAGGTATCGGCCAACCGAGGCACTTAAGCACAATCTTTCAGGCTATTCGTCAAGGCGTATAAATAAAGGCATCGTTTAGTTTACCAGGTAAAAGACGAAGCAATAGAAATAACGTCTTTGAAAGGACACTACTAAATTTTAAAACAGAAAGCCTTCCGACTAAAGGCTTTTTATTTAAAAGTAATTCCTTAGATTACAAGACCCGAACTCTTTTATGGCTGATTTGCATTAGTTATAGACATCACAACACCGGTATTTTATTGATAACCGGGAGAAAGAATGTATATTTTCAACTCCCAACAGAATCTATTACAATGCCCCTGGCCCCTTTCATAACGGTCAAATAAATAACCACTTTTTCTTCAATCGGCTTATTAGACGGGTTAGTAGTGGGAGCGATATAAGACACTATGTAAGAATTTCCTTTAGTTGGGGCCTTTGAAACTATTAGCGTTTTTAAATGTCGGACGTCTGTATATTGGTCATTGATTAGCACATCATGATCTAAATCCCCTTTTAGGCAAATCATTAGCGTTATCGCACAATACTTCATTTTTAAAGAGTCTAATTTTTGATCAAGTACCTTGGGTGCAATATTAGCCGACCAAGCGGTATTATATGCGATGTAAAATTCTTTAATGATTTGTATCGCCTGTTTAGACTCAACTTCGTTTTGAGCCTGTACGAAATTGTTTGAACTTAAGATAATTGTACAACTTATTGAAAAAAACTTTATCAGCTTCATCTTACAGATGTTATTTATTAGAATGTTTTAATTGATTATTTACGGAGCCACCTGAAAATCTGATAACTCGGATGATACTTTTTATATTTGGCGCTCGGCCAAAAATTAGCCTCCTTGAAATCTGAAACCCATTGGCGTCCATCGTACATATCTACGTGACCGACAGGCTCTCCGCCTGGATAAGGTTGAAATACTCTTATGTCACCTTTTTGGGGAAGATAATTCGCAGGGGTAATCAAACTAAACCCCAGCTTGGATAAAAAAGGACCATAATTTTTTGAAAGCAAAGGATATCCTTTAGTATTCAATCCACCGGCTTCCAATGCTAACCTTATAGCCCTAGCATGAGAATCTTCAACATTATCCGTGACATTGGCAAAACCAGAGCAAATTAGAATTACTATAACTGGGATCAAAAAATATTTCAAAGCTTTCATTTGTTGTTTTATGGAAATAAAGTTAAAAGAAATCCCACAAAAAAAGCCTTCAATCTTCCGACCAAAGGCTTTTAACTTATTCTGTGGTCCCGACGAGAATCGAACTCATATCTAAAGTTTAGGAAACTTCTATTCTATCCGTTGAACTACGGGACCGTTTTTTGAATGTGCAAATGCGTGGATGTTCAGATGTGCAAATTCTAAGGTGCAAATGTGCAAATTATCAGCGAGTTCGTCAAACACATTTGCATATCTGCATATTTGCACATCTGCACATCAAAATCATCTGACAACTGAACCGTCATGAAGATCGTCATTAGGTGATACAAAAGTTAGTTTGCCATCCCCATCCTCTGCCATCAGGATCATTCCTTGCGATAGGATGCCTTTTATTTCTCTTGGTTCAAGGTTGACTAATATGCTTACTTTTTGACCTACAATGGCGTCCGGCTCGTAATGTTCGGCAATGCCTGATACTACTGTACGCTCGTCAATTCCCGTATCAATGGTCAATTTCAGAAGCTTCTTGGTTTTGGCTACTTTCTCCGCCACTAATATGGTACCGATGCGGATATCCATCTCAGCGAAAGCTTCGTAATTGATATTTGCTTTGGCGGGTATTACTTCAACATTTTTCGCAGGGGCAGTAGCTGCTTCCTTCTTTAAACGCAGTTTTTCTATTTGTTTATCAATAACTTCATCTTCCACCTTTTCAAATAATAACGAAGATGGATTTAGCTGATGCCCGTTTTTGAAAATAACCTCGTCCTCAAACCCAATCTGTTCGCCCGGCCAATTAAGCATGCCTAATATTTTCTTAGCTGTAGCAGGTAAAAACGGCTGTAAACAAGCTGCCAGATGACCGATTAGGATCAAACAATTATGCAGAGCAATTTTAGCATCTTCCGGATCTGTTTTGATAGTTTTCCAGGGCTCTTTCTCAGTAAGGTAACGGTTACCCAGTCGGGCTATCTCCATTACCGTTTGCATACCCTGCCTGAATTTGTAAGTCTCTAAACTGCGTTCCAGCTCATCATAAAAGCGGCCGAGATCCGCATTTATGCCATCATTATTTAATGCAATTATGCCACTGTCGCTTTCCAATTTGCCGTCGTAAAACTTGTGCATCAGTATCATCACCCGGTTCACAAAGTTTCCTAAAATGGCTACCAGCTCATTATTCACCCGCGCCTGGTAATCTTTCCAGGTAAATTCGCTGTCGCTGGTCTCAGGTAATATAGAAGTAAGCACATAACGCAACTCATCCTGCTTGCCGGGGAATTCTTCCAAATACTCATGAAGCCAAACAGCATGATTACGCGAGGTAGAAAGTTTATCACCCTCCAGGTTTAAAAACTCATTCGCCGGCACATTTTGCGGCAGCACATATTCGCCATGGGCTTTCAAAATAGCCGGGAAAATAATACAATGGAAAACTATGTTATCCTTACCAATAAAGTGTATCAGGCAGGTTTCATCTTCTTCTTTCTCTTGTTTTTTCCAGTAAAGCTTCCAGTCTTTACCATGGTCAAGCGCCCACTGTTTGGTTGCCGATATGTACCCTATCGGAGCATCCATCCAAACATATAGCTTTTTCCCTTTTGCTTCCTCCAATGGCACATCAATACCCCAATCCAGGTCGCGTGTCATTGAACGGGGCTGCAAGCCAGATTTAAGCCATGATTTACACTGCCCAAATACGTTTACCTTCCAGTCATTCTCCTTGGTATCTATCCATTTCTCCAACCATGGCTGATATTTATCCAGCGGTAAATACCAATGTTTGGTAGGCCTTAAAACAGGTGGCTTCCCACTCAGGGTTGATACCGGGTTGATCAGATCAGTAGGATTAAGCGACGTACCGCAGTTTTCACACTGATCGCCGTAGGCATTTGGGTTGCTGCAATTAGGGCAGGTTCCTATAATATATCTGTCGGCTAAAAACTGCTGAAAATCCTCGTCAAAATATTGCTCGGAGTATTTCTCAACAAACTCCCCTTTCTCATACAGGTTTAAAAAAAACTCTTTAGAAAGATCGTGGTGAATCGGTGAGGAAGTGCGGTGATATATATCGAAGGCTATACCAAAATCCTCAAAGCTTTGCTTTATCTGGTTGTGGTATTTGTCAATAATAGCTTGTGGGGTAGTACCTTCTTTTTTTGCTTTAATAGTAATGGCTGCACCATGTTCGTCTGAACCGCAGATGTATACCACATCCTGTTTTTTAAGACGAAGGTATCGTACAAAAATATCTGCGGGCAAATAAGCGCCCGCAAGGTGACCAATATGCAAAGGGCCATTGGCATAAGGCAGCGCAGAGGTAATGGTGTATCGTTTAAATTTATTAAGTTGTGACATTAAATGTGCATCCTTAGTAATAATTTGGCAAAGATAATTTATTTTAGTCGGAAAGACGGGAAGACCGAAAGTCCGAAAGTTTTTCTGATTATGTTTTTACAAACAGGGAGTTTTTTACAATAGATCATGAATAAATCTGCACCTAACTCCGGACTTACCGACTTTCGGACTTCCGGACAAAAAGAAATTCCCTATCTAAAAAAAGGAGATAAAATAGCGATCACCTGTCCCGCTAAAAAACTGCCCAATCCGATGGGTGATGCTGTGGCGTTGTTACAAAAATGGGGGTTGGAAGTTGTATTGGGCGAAACCATTAATGCCTCTTACCACCAGTTTGCAGGTGATGATGAATTGCGTGCCAAAGACCTCCAACGTTTTATTGATGACGATAGTATAAAAGCAATTATAGCTGCACGCGGTGGGTACGGTACTATACGCATAATTGATCAAGTTGATTTCAGCCGATTTGCCACCCATCCCAAATGGCTGGTTGGTTTTAGCGATATTACTGTGCTTCATGCACATCTATTTGCCAATTATAATGCGCAAACCATACACGGGCAAATGCCGATAAACATTCCCGATGCATCAGCCTATTCTTTAGAAACACTGAGAAGGGCATTATTTGGAGAGGAGATAAGCTACTCTTTTACCTCACATGGCCTCAATCGTAGCGGTAAAGCTACAGGTACATTGATAGGCGGTAATCTGAGCCTGCTGGTTGCTGTATTAGGTTCCGTGTCTGATTATAACTATGATGGTAAAATACTTTTTATTGAGGATGTAGGCGAATACCTGTATTCTATCGATCGTATGATACGTGCGCTTGACCGGGCAGGTAAATTAAAAAACCTCGCGGGCCTGATCGTTGGCGGATTTACAGAAACAAAGGATAATGATATCCCTTTCGGTCAAACTGTGCTGGAGATCATTATGGAAGTAGTTAAAAACTATAACTATCCCGTATGCTTTGACTTCCCGGCAGGTCATATTCCCGATAATCAGTCCCTGGTGCTTGGAAAATCTTTTAATCTATCAGTAATTGATAATCAGGTAGTAGCAGGCTACAATTAAAGTGGATTAAATCGATTGGGGTGCAAAAAGCACTATTCTATCAATTCTGATAATTAAATTTGAATTAATCAATACGCAATTATTCACTAATTCACTCATTCATTAATTCAATAATTATATACACATGGCAATCTTAGACAATTTAGGCAATTACAAAAATTTCGGGCTATTAATTATCCGCATCGGGCTGGGTATTATGTTCATCTATCATGGGTTCCCAAAATTGGAAGGCGGCGTAAAAACCTGGACAATGTTAGGTAGCGCAACCAACAATGTGGGCATACATTTCTGGCCGGTGGTATGGGGTTTATTATCAGCCTCGGTTGAAACCTTCGGAGGCTTTTTACTAATTATAGGCCTTATATTCAGACCAGTGTGTTTACTGCTGGTGATCGATCTTATAGTAGCCGCTTTATTTCATTTGCATCAACACGGGCCCGAGGGCGGTTTGGGTGCAGCATCACATGCTATTGAAGACGCTATCATGTTTGCCGGCTTGCTGTTTGTAGGGCCTGGAAAATATAGTGCAGATAAAAAATAGCTGCCTTATTACATAAAAAATGGCCTGAGTATTTCTACTGAGGCCATTTTTTAGGCAACTGATAGTTCTTACTGATTCATATAATCGCCCAGACTTTTCAAGTAATCGTCATCAATATCCCTGTCGTTATCAGATAGAAATTTATTCGCTTTATCTGCATCGGCAGCAAATACAGTTTTAATCGACTTCTTTTTAAGCAGCACTTTTTGCGGTTGGCCGCCAGGTAACTTTACAACATAATAAACACTTTCGTCTTTAAACTCATCGTAGTTATTACCGCTTGAGGTCATTCCGTTGCTAACATAATTATTTGGAAGATACTTAGTGCCCAACTGCTTATAAATTTTGTATTTACTGCCTGTCGAAATTACCTGCACAAAATGAAGCGGATCAATTTCAGGCCTGTTTTCAAAAACATAGGTTTGCCCCTGGTCATCTACTAACGTAAACATTTTTATGGAGTGCCTGTTAATGCCGGTCATCGTTTTTCCGTCATCTGTAAATATCAAATTGCCAGCCATCTTTTCATAATTGAAAAGGTAATTATCATTTTGTTTAACAGAATCTTCCGTAGTTAAGGCATAACCATGTACCCAGTTTTCAAAAAGATAACGGCTTCCATGTATGGTATTTTCATGCACGATATAACCGCTAGACACATCTTTGGTCATACCCTCTGTGCTGAGTTTTTCCTTAAAATCACCAGTGGATTTGGTTAATTTAGCACCTGCAGCATCATCGCCGGTCAATACCACATTTACATTATTAGGATCACCAATTTTTATTACTGTTTTTTTAAAATTCTGGGCAGATACAATGAGCCTATCTACAGAATCAACTTTAAGGTTAAACGCCCCATTTAGATCTGTAAATGTAGCGTAACTGCGTTGAGCGTCTTTAATAAATGCAAAAGGGATAGGTTTACCTTGTTTATCATTAACAGTACCAACAACTGTGTTTTTTTGAGCAAAAGTAAAAGTGGTAATTAAAGCGACCCAAGAGGTCAATATTATTTTTTTCATGTTAGACATTAAAATGCAGTACTATATATGCTAAAATATGAATTAAAGTAAATCCTGCTGTATAATCATTGTAACAATAATAATATACAATGTTGACTCTAATACAGTCAAGCGTAAATGAAAAAAACCGCCTCATAACCAAATATGAGGCGGTTTGCAATTCAGAAAAGTTTTATTATGGTTTGTAATATTTATCAACAACTGCTCTACCTGCTCCTGCTGAATTAGTAACAGAATAAGTAAATGAAAGTAAACCATGTGTTACTTCTGTTAAAGTATATGGATGGGTTGCATCATAGCTAACAAATGCAGGTGCATTTATTACAGTGATACCATTACCGGTGAATCCAGATTTTACATCATCAGGATTAAAAGCAACTGTAAAATTAGAGTAAGTTGCCGATGCACCTGATCCAGTCTTTGTGAAATTTACGACATACCTTACTCCAAGAGCGGCATAACCACTAGGCATCTCAATTTGTGTAGGCGAATCAGGAATAAGAGTTACTGCAGTTCCTGCAAAATCCCCTCCAGGCGGTGTTCTGATAAAATCCTGAAGATATGCACCTGCAAAGTCATTACCAATGATATGGAAGTAATGAACATTTAGGTTTGCGGCAATAGGCAAACTTGGTGTAGAGCTCACAATTTTAACCGGAAGCAAATAGCTTAAAGTAGGATCCAATTTCGTTATGTTAATAATTACTGTTGTAGTGGCATTATTTTTACCTGCGGGTATAGTTACTTTAGTAGGTAAAACGTATGCGTCTGCCGGTATTGGAATGTAATTTATTCCATTGATAGTAGTAACAAGCGTATTATCAACACCAATGGTAACTGTTGTTGCCGCTGACGGCGGATTAGCCGCAGTAACACCTACTGCAAATGTTATAGTATCTAACCCCGATCCGGTTACGGCATCATGGCCAAAGTTTTGCATGTTGCTATTGAAGAATTGAACAACGTTAGGCGTCGTTGCCTCCGGGTTAAAAACCCGGGCAGAATCCTTCAGACATGAGCTGAATAACAGCGCCGAAATACTTAGCGCCATGATCCTTTTTATATATTTTGCTTTCATCTTTTCTTTAGATTAAATTTTATTTATGAGCTTACTTGGCCCAGAATATCTTTGACTTGAATATATCTATTGTGCCCTCTGCCGCAACATTAGCCGCATTTGTTGAATATTCAATAAACGGATAAGGGATTCTGGTTATTTGGTTTGGAGCATTGGCACCCGAATAAATAGACAACGGAATATCATCAGGATATCCTGTTCTGCGATACTCGTTAAATGCTTCAAATGCACCATAAAGATTTAAAGCTGCCCATTTCTGAACGATGATGGCCTTTATTTGTGCTTGCAATGTGCCGCCTGTTGGATAAGCTATTGCAGGCCGTGCAGCATAAGTTGCCGCTGCCGTTGCCGGGTTGGTAACAAGGTCATCAGTAAATGATGCTACAATACCAGCATTATAAAGAGCTGCTGCGTTTCCAGTTGGTAGATATCCCCGTACAACACCTTCGGCTTGCAAAAATAAAGCTTCAGCCGAGGATAATAAATTAGCTCCTGCACCTGGGGTTTTTAATACACCAGGGCCAAACTTACTTGGGCCCATGTTAGCAACTTTTGTAGCCGGAGGCACAAGTCCCTGTGGTGGCGAGTTGCTGCCAAAAGGTGATGAAACAACTACCCAGGAAGAATTATAGGTAACAGAGTCAACACTTGCATTGGCAAGTGAAGTTGCATTTGCTGCATTAGCTGTGGAGGTTGCGCTGTAAATCTGAGCAAGCCTTGGATCATTATTTTTACCATAGAAATGAGCACCATAAGCATTAGCCTGGTAAGTAGCATTGTTGCCTGATGAACCGCCTGAGGCTGTAAGGCCGTAAGCTATAACCATCGGAGTTTGCTGGCCGCCATTCGCATCAGAGTTAAAATAACCAGGATTGGCTACGGCACCGTTAGTAGCATCTATATAACCTAAAGCCTGTGTAGCTTTAACTGCAGTTATCGCAGCAGCATTCCCTAAACCACCATTTAAATTTGACTGCCGAATTGCCAACTTTAATTTTAAGGTATTGGCAAATTTTAACCAATTTCCCATATTGCCACCGTAAACAATATCAGCAGCTTTGGTTGGTATAAGTGCAGTTGCACTGCCTTGTGCACCCTGAATTAAAACAATAGCTGCATCCAGTTGCTTCATCAGATCTATATATATATCTGATCCTTTATCATAAGCAGGCGTGAAATCTCCTGTACCCTGCTCAGCTTTAGAATAAGGTACGTTATTGTAATTATCAACTAAGGCCTCATAATTATATGCCTCCATGATCTTGGCGATAGCAGTATAGTTTGGACCAGAATTGGTAGCTATAAGCGCCTGATAGTTGGCAATGTTAATATAATAATCACTCCATACATCATAAGTACCAGATGTAATAACATACTGCTCTAAGGCGGTGTTAGCCTGGTAACCAGTACTCCAGCTTAGATAACCTATCCATCCTGCATACATGGTGTATTTAGTACTATTTGGGAATTGGGCCGACATTTTCAACGCACCGGCCAATATTAAGTCTGGCGATGCTGCGGACGGAGTATTGGGGTTTTTCTCCAAACTCAGAAAGTCCTTTTTACAACTGCTCCCGGCAATTGTAAGGGTTAATAAAATAACTGATATATACTTTTTCATTATCTTTTCTTAAAAAGTTAAACTTAAGTTAGCACCAAAGAAACGGGTTGGCGGCAGTTGGTTTGTTGAAAACCCAATAGCGTTACCACCACCTGTACTAGATGAAAATTCAGGATCTGACCAGTTGTTTGATTTTGGCCTCAACATGATCAAGTTTCTGCCTATTAAAGAAAAAGTGGCTCCTTTAATAAATCCTGATTGCTTAACAAACTGGTTCAGGTTAAAGGCCAGGTCTGCTTCTCTTAATTTCCAGAATGCAGCACTTGTTACATAAGTGCTACCTGCAGTGTAGAAAGCTCCTGAATCAAAGAAGTTTATACCGCCATCACTGGTCAAAGTGCTGGTGTTTTTCGCATAAACTCCAGGTGATGTCTGAATTACTGAATTAGGGAATACAAATTGCTGGCGCCCGCTTGATGCAGATAACAGGGAAGTACCAGCTGCAGTAGCCTGCAATAGTCCCTGGTTATAAATTACGTTGCCAGTGCGGAATTCGCTGGTTATAGACAAGGTAACAAACTTATAACTTACTGTTTGTGTTAAACCCAAAAGATACTTAGGGGTTGTACGACCCAAATTGGTTAAATTAGGGTTCAGCGATGGATTACCTGTAACAGCATCTACTATAGGATTTCCTTTTGGATCGCGAACCAAATCAGTAGCCACTAAACTTGGGTAAGGCTGGCCTACTACTGCCTGAATTGCTGCGTTACCGTTAACAGTAGCTAAAGTAATTGAAGATAAGCCATTAGTTAACGAAATTACTTTTGAGTTTTGTATAGTAAAGTTACCACCCAGGGTTAAACCAACTTTATTTTCCGCTTTAGTAAGCACCTGGATATCTAACTTGGTTTCAAGACCGGTATTTTGTACCTCACCTATATTAACCAGTGAGTTGTTATATCCTGTTTCTGGCGCAACTGTAATGGGAAGCGTCTGGTTTGTAGTATTACTTTTATAATAAGTTATGCTACCATTGATACGGTTATTTAAGAAACCTAAATCAGCACCAAATTCAATTTCCTTAGTGAACTCTGGTTTCAATTCGGGGTTATTTAAAGTAGTGCTCAAGCTTAGACCACCGGTATTTCCATAAGGAAAACCACTTGTTACACCAAAGGTAGGAAGCGTACTGTAAGGAGCTACGTTTACATCACCCACTTTGGAGAATGAGGCACGTAATTTAGCATAGCTTAAAATTTTATTATCCTTTAAAACAGGTATCGCATCCGTTAATACAAGTGAACCTTTTACTGAAGGGTACCAGAATGAACGGTTTGCAGCAGAAAGTCTTGAATCATGATCATTACGATCTGAAGCTTCTAAGAAAGCGAAATCCTTGTAGCTAACTGTCAAATCACCAAGCCAGGCTATCTGGCGGATAGTACCTTGCAATTGACCAGTTGATGGTACACCCAAAATTGAACCGATGTTATAAAATCCGTCTACCAATAACTGGGTGCTGCTGTTTGATACCTGGTTGAACTGTTCTTGCCAAACTGTACTACCTAACAATAAGTTAGTTTTAAAGTCATTAAAGAAGGTATGGTGGAAATTCGCGAAAACATCTTGTGTTAAACGTGAATATCCCTGAGGGCCTGCTGGTGCAGCTAATGGATTAGGAGCCACAGGGAGCGGAGTTATTGATCCGTCACCAAATTGTGTAATGTTTTGAACCTGGCCCGGAATGCTGCCCGGAGTATTTGCAGCGCCACCTAACGCGCCATAAGCTTGGTTTTGCGTGCCTCCCGGATCTGAGTGGTAATAAGCGCTGAAATTAACTTGCGCACGTGTATATTGTTGTTGACCTACACCGTAGTTATCGGCAAGGCGGTATTGCATATTAAACCATTTTGTAGGTGTTAACGTACCGCTAAAGCTGCCATTGAAATTATCACTGCGTGTATTAATGCGTGAATTGGCAATTACCCAGTAAGGGTTAACACTATAAGAGTTATAAAAACTGTTTACATCAGAAAACTGGGCATTGATGTCCTTATAGTTTTCTAAAGGAGCCCATGATGGTGAATTTAACAAGCTTGACAATAATGTACGGCCACCGTTAAGTGATGATCCGTCAAAACCGGCACCGTAAGTGCTTGTTTGTTGATTTGAATAACTTGCAGTGAAATCGGCTTTAAATATTCCGTATGTTTTTGTAGCAGAAACACGTACAACAGTTCTGTCTTTTCTGTCATTAGGTGTAACGCCTTTCTGCGCAAGGTTATTTACTGATAAGTTAAAACTGTTAGCAGCATCACCCGCAGCATACGAAAGATTGTTTTGGTCAGACCATCCGGTTTGGAAGAAACCTAAACGGGGATCTTTACTTGGGGTTGAATAAGGAACCATCTGCACAGGGCCGTTAGCCGCGTAAGCAGGTAAACCCAATTGTTGTATGTGACCATCGTAACGGGGACCATATGATTGATTTTCATAAGGAACCGGACTTGTTACCTGGTTAGTCAATGGATCAAGATAAGGCGCGCCTTCACCACCATAGCTACCAAAGGTTGTTTGCAATCCCGGGAAATAAGATACTTTTTCAGACAATAGCGTATTTGAATACGATATCTGTGGAGCACCCGAAGACGATCCATGTTTGGTAGTGATACTTAATGCACCATTTGATGCTTCAGAACCATAAAGTGCAGCTGCACCAGCACCGTTCAAGATATCAACAGATTCGATATCGTCCGGATTGATGGTATTAACATCATTTGGTGAAATAGGCACACCATTTAAAAGCACCAATGCATAGTTATTGCCAATAATGTGACGATTACCACGCAGTGTGAAACGTGTTTGCGGGTCAATACCGTTATCAAGAGTATTGATAACAAGGCCTGGTGCCTTAGCGGTTAACCCATTTGTAAAGTTTGTTGGGTGGGTCGCGGTAATCTGTTTGGCGCTAATATTGGTAGCAGCATAGCCAACCTCTTTAGATTGGCGCTTAATACCTAATGCGCCTGTTACAACAACTTCGCCAAGCTGACTGCTGCTTGCAACCAAAGCTACATTTAGTGTGCTTTGAGTCCCGACAGCAATGTCTTGAGCGGCGTAACCTACGAAGGAAACTACGATGGTAGCTCCGTTTGGTACGCTTAGGGTAAATTTACCGGCCGTGTTGGTCTGGGTACCAACAGTCGAACCTTTTACCTTTACTGTGGCTCCCGGTATGGGTAGGCCATCCTCTTTGGCCGTAACCGTACCAGTAACAGTACGGTTTTGTGCAAACACCTGCGTTACGCATAACATCAGAAAGCACAAACTTACTAGTAGAAGTTTTTTCATTTCGTTAATAATAAGATCAGTTAATAGTTAATTAGTGCTAAAAGTAGTATTAGATTATTAAAAAGTCAAATAAAATATTACAAAAAGATGAAAAATCTTTAAAAAAGAGACTTTCTGAACTTAAATATAATAATTTTAGTACTATGTATTGCATAATACAATTTAAAACATATATCTTTGTGGTATGATTGTTGAAAATACACAAACCCAGATGAGGAAGGGTGTTTTGGAATATTGCATTCTTTCCACCATAGCCAAGGGCGAGATCTATGCTTCGGACATAATTGCCGAGTTAAAGAAAGCCCAACTGCTTGTAGTTGAGGGTACTTTGTATCCTCTGTTAACCCGTTTAAAGAACAATGGACTCCTCAGTTATAACTGGGTTGAGTCAACTTCGGGCCCACCCAGAAAATATTATGTCCTATCGGAGGAAGGCACAAAAGTATTGGAACAGCTCGACAAAACCTGGCAGGAGCTGGCTTATGCCGTGCAAACATCCATCGGAGACAGGAAAGTAAAATAATTAGAAAAAAACCAAGATCATGAACAAAACAATTATCATCAATATAAACGGCATCGTATTTCATATAGAAGAGGATGCCTACGAGGTACTAAAAAATTACATGACGGATGTAAAACGTCATTTTATGAATTCGGCCGATAGCCTGGAGATTACTACGGATATTGAAAACCGCATCGCCGAAATGTTTAACGAGTTACTGGCAAAAGAAAATAAACAGGTTATTGTTGAACAGGATGTTAGATCAGTAATTGAGCAGATGGGCACAGTTGAAGATTTTGAACACGCCGAAGAGGATACTAAAGCATCTTTTAGCAATACCTATTATAATGCAGAAGCACGCAGACTGTTTCGTGACCCTGACGATCACTTGATAGGCGGTGTATGTGCAGGTATAGCTAACTACTTTGATATGAGTGCCGTTTGGATAAGACTAGTATTTGCGGTGTGTATTCTTTTTGGAGGTTCCGGCCTTATCTTATATATCATATTGTGGATAGTGATCCCCAAAGCCGTTACCCGTGCAGACCGGATGACAATGAAAGGCGAAAAATTAAACTTGCAGGGCTTTAAAAAGAATTTTGAAGAGGAATTGGGCTCTATGCGTGACAACATATCAAATTTCAGACATGAGGCTAAACCTTTTGTTTACAAAACCCGCGATTTTATAGGCGATTTCTTTTATCACCTGGGTATATTCCTTAATGGTGCCGGTAAAATACTTGTTAAACTTATAGGGCTCTTTATACTTCTGTGCTGTTTTAGCGGATTGGTATTCTTTATAGTTGCGTTTGTAGCGCTGCTCGGATTTGGAGATTTTGCACCATTTCATGATCTGCCTTATGGCTTATTAAGACATCATCATCCTGAATACCTTTATACTGCGGCTTTTGTGGTTGTTGTTATACCAATTGTAAGTATTATACTCCTTACATTAAAAGGTATATTTAATACAGGCTCGGTAAGCAGATCGGCAGGTACAACTATCTTAGTTATATGGTTATTTGCCATCGCAGTATTTGTATATGATGTCACCAAAATAGCGTCAGACTTTAGCTCATCTGCAAGTTATAGCGAAACTATCAATTTGAAGGCGGCGAAGAATAATACTTATCACCTTAAATTAAATGATCTTAAATATTTCACTGCAGAGGACAGCGCTCGTTTAAATATTAAAAACCTGTCACCTAATATGAAAATAACAGATGACGAGGATAATGATTTTAACCATTTCCATCAGCGCATCGGTCTATCCATTGAAAGAAGCGATATCGACCAGCCTGTTTTGATTGAATCATATCATGCAAGAGGCAGGAATTATGACAATGCATTAGCTAATTCGCGGAATATAAAATACATATTCACGCAACAGGATAGTTTATTAAAGTTTGATGAAAGATTTTATCCCAAAAATGACGAGCTATGGCATGATGAGGATGTTTACCTTACTTTGAAGCTCCCCCTGAATGCTAAAATTATTATTGACCGCGATCTCGATAGAATATCTAACATAAATGTTTACGGGTGCAATGAGATCAACAAGCGGGATGGCGGTAAATTAAACGAAGCCACATTTATAATGACTGATAACGGCCTGCAATGCAAGGTGGATACTTTGGTAACCGATACCGTTATAAGAAAGCACCTGCCCTTGGACAGTACAAAAAAATAAAAATGAAACACTCAATCAAATACATAAGCTTGCTATTACTTGGCGGGCTTATGTTATTTTTTTATCCTGATAAGACATCCAATACAGGTAGGATTGATACTCCCTGCTCCCATTTGGCAAAAAGCCAGTCGACTAAACAGTGCCGGAGCAAAGAAAACAGTTTTTCATTTTTTAAGGATGTTATCGCAAACATATTACCTGAATTGAAAAAATTGAACTAGTGTCAAGTCAACAGTCTTTAGTCGCAAGTCTTAAGTCAGTTTTGTGCGTTTCTGACTCCAGACTTTCGACTGAGGACTAAACGTCAATCCATAATTGATACGACACTGGCCCTTCATCAATAAAATGGGGCTAATGAACAGCCTATTATTACTTTTTGTCAAAATCTTTAAAAATATCTGTAACCAAACACCCCCTTATTGCATCTTATATAAAACAACATAAAACGCCGGATAATACCAGCAAGCCCATTCTTATTACGTATGCAAAAAAGAGGAGTACCCTTTTATAGGATGGTATTGCCGCCAAAAAAAACGAAAACAACAACACCTATGAGAATACATTTTTAATCCCGGTACCTGAATGAACAATAGATAACCGGTAAGCCAAAACAATTTTATTAACTATTTAAAAAAGAGAGTAATCTCTCTGAGGACATTTTTTGCCAAAACTTTTACAACAACTACAACTCATGAAATTAATTATCCTTAAAATATATTATACGTTACTACTAATGGTCGTCGCGGCAGGCGTCGCGTTAGCGCAGACAAACTCACAATCGGCCAGTGTTTCAGGTTCATTATTAGATGAACAGGGAAAACCCATGATGTATGCAACCGCCAGCCTGTTAAATGCACAAGACTCATCTATAGTAAAAGGCGTTATCAGCAATGAACAGGGCGTTTACACTTTTGATCATATTAAAAAAGGACAGTACATTATAAAAGCAAGTACTATTGGATATGTAAAGGCAACCAGCCAGCCTGTTACAGTTGCTGATAACTCAGCCAGGATTACCGTTCCTGAAATAAAAATGAAACCCAACGCACGCAGTTTAAATACAGTAAGCATAACCGCCGCAAAACCATTAATAGAACACAAAGCAGACCGTATAGTGATGAATGTGGAAAACAGCGTACTTGCGGCAGGCAATTCGGCGATGGATATTTTGGAAAGGGCGCCGGGCGTAACCGTTGATAAGGATGATAATGTTAGCCTTAAAGGTAAACAAGGGGTTACCGTGATGATCAATGATAAATTGACCTATCTTTCAGCTGCCCAGCTGGCAACACTTTTACGCTCTACGGATGGTAATACGATCCAGTCGATAGAGATCATTTCTAATCCTTCGGCAAAATATGATGCTGCTGGTAATTCGGGCATCATCAATATCAAGCTAAAGAAAAACAAACAAACAGGTACTAACGGCAGCATTGTTGCCGGTGTAGGATATGGTGCTAATTGGAAAAATAACGAAACGTTTAGTCTGAACCACAAGGAAGGTAACTTAAATGTATTTGGTTCATTTAGCCATAACGATGGCGGGCGTGAGCAAAACATCCAGATAAAACGCGTAGTTACTGATACGTTAGGAAACAAAACTTACTTTGATCAATATTCTCCACTTAGGCAAACGAATCATAACAACAGCTATCGTTTGGGTGCCGATTATGATCTATCTTCAAAGAACACACTTGGTTTTGTTGTAACCGGTTACTTTAATACAGAAGATGATAGTAATGATAACTGGACATATATAGGTTCCACCCCTACTAAGGTTGATTCATCTTTAAGAACTGTATCTACCAACCATCAAACTTATAAGGATTTTGCAGTCAACTTAAATGATACTTATAAATTAGATACAGCAGGGCAACAATTAAGTGCTGATCTTGATTACTCGAAATTCAGAAATACTGCAATTGCAGAATACAACAGTGACTACTTTTTACCCGATGGCAGCATTCAGCACCCCTCAACATTTTTGGGAAACAACACGCCATCGACCATAAGCATACGTACTGGCAAGGTTGATTACGCAAAGCCTATAACCAAATCGTTAAAGTTTGAGTCCGGTTTAAAATTTAGTGATGTAAAAACTGATAACGACCTGATGGAAACGCATTCACCAAATGATCCATATGTAAGCACCAATCATTTTGTTTATGATGAAAAGATTGATGCGGGTTATATAAATTTCAGTCAAAATTTTAAAAAGACTTCTGTACAGCTGGGTTTAAGGGGCGAGTATACCTCATCAAAAGCTGTGGGAGATTCGTCAGGCATTGTGAAAAGTATACCTAATAGTTACTTCGACTTGTTTCCAAGCGTATTTATAAACCAGACCTTGAATGATAAAAATGAGATAGGCATCAATTATAGCCGCCGTATTGATCGTCCGCAGTACGATAATATGAATCCATTTGTATTTTACCTTGACCCTTATACCTATGTAGTAGGTAACCCATACTTAAAACCGCAATACACCAATAATTTTGAACTGAATTACACCTATAATAAGCAGCTTGTAGTAACATTGGGTTACAGCCGCACTACAGATGTTATTACTGAAGTACCCGGAACAGACCCGGTAACCAAAGTTTCATTTATAACTAACGAGAATCTGCAGACACAAAATAGCTATAATATTAATGTCTTCACTCCATACACCATTGCAAAATGGTGGGAGGGTAATGTCAATGCAACGGGTTTCTACCTTGGCTTTAAATCAAATGATTTACAGGGAGCAAACCTGGATCGCGGGCAGGCGGCCTTTCAAATAAGGACGACCCAAACGTTCACGCCGATCAGCGGCTACAAATTTGAGATAACATCTAATTATCAATCAGGATTAACTTATGTACTATATTATGTTAAGCCTCAATACTCAACAGATGCTGGTATAAGCCATTCTTTTGCTAACAAAAGAGCTAACATTAAATTATCTATGAGTGATATATTTAACACACTCACAAATAATGTAACCAGCAATTACCAAACCAATGACCTGGACATTCATCAAAAACGTGAGACCCGCATTACCAGGTTAACATTTACCTACAACTTTGGCAGTACTAAGATTAAAGCACGTGAGCATCAAAGCGGCGCTGACGATCTGAAAGGAAGAGTGAAAGGAAGTAATTAGTTTGCAGTTTTAAGTTTGCAGTTGGCATCGAAAATTATATGCTAACTGCAAACTTATATACTCTGCTAACTGCCCACTGGTAACTGCAAACTGAAACTATTGGTTCCCTACTATAAATACCGCATTACTAAACAACAGTTTACCGTTTTGCCAAAAACTGCGGAACAAGGGATCATCAACCAGATAAACAACTGAGCCACGGCCCAGGGATTGCACACCGAATAAAAGCCCGTCCTTTAATTTATCTTTTGCTTTTTGCCCGACGAAACCTTCTACGTAAGCATTCTTTTTGATTGTGCCCACATTCCATCCATCATCACCCAGGTAACTATATAATTCGTCATTTAATTTGAGTGTGAAGTAATATTTATTAAGCCCATACCCCAGAGGATGTGTATTATCCATATCTACCTTATAAATAGCGCCGGGTACGCTTGATCTTATGGCCTCATGGTCACGGTCCGCAAAGTTTTTTACAAGTCCGGGCGCATTTTTAGTAGTATCACGCTTGTCAGGCGGGTGGTTTTTAATAGAAAAGCCTTTTTTATCAACCAGCAATGATACCGTAGTTTCCATAGCAATCAGTTTTCCGCCATCGTGCACCCAATTCTGAAATTTCTCAACCGGCAGATCTTCATAATAGCCATCCGGAAATATCACTACATCAAAATCATTCAGGCGAACACGGTTCAGGTCGTGATATTTGACCAATGTTACCGGGTAATTGATCTGCTGCTCAAAAAAGTGCCAAACCTCGCCCATAGCCTCTGCCGAAGAACCTTCACCTGTGATCAGCATAACTTTAGGAGGTTGAATAGACCTGATCTCACTCGAACCTAAATCCACGCCTTTGTCTACAAAGCCCGAACTTAATGGAGCTAGCTCAATATTACAGTCTGCAGCTGTTCCGGTTACAACGCTGTCAAAATCTTCCTTATTATTTCCTGCTCTGGCTATGATCAACGAACCAATAGCGAACTTCTTTCCTCCGGATTCCAATGGAACTTCTGTAGACCGCACTTTAATATTCTTTTTGAGTAGTGCTGCCAAAAATTTAACATCGCACACAGAACGCCATGGCGCGATATAAGCATAAACACGTGTTTTATTTACAGTTGTTGGTGCCGGCGATACTATATTGTTTGTTTTTTCGGTTGATGGCTTTACTGATTCTTTAAGCGCATAGGCCTTTAACCCATAAGCATAGGGTAATGCCCATGCTGTAATATCATAGGTATTGGAGTCGGTTATAAACGTTCTGGGCTCAAGCAATACATTCAGCAATACCGATTTGGGTTGATGGGTATTAACTACCATATCATTAGGTTCAATGTTAAACTGCTCGGTCTTGCCGCTAATATAATTATAGCCGATATAACCACCTTTTGCACCATAAGTATACTCTATCCCGTTTCTGCTAAGCAAAGTACCAAGCAAAGCAATATTATCCGGGTTATCGTTTTTAATTACATAAGCTTTGTATTCGCCCGGCGGGTTATTGCGGCTGTTCTCATAATATTTCTTAAATTCATTAAGCGCCTTTGTTGCATTTGCAGAAGTTGTTTCAACTGTGCTTAAGCTATTGGATAAGTGATGTGCCACACGATCAACAAGGGTTAATGTATCGCCACTGCGTGTTATTACCGTTAAGCCCGCACCAATACCTCCCTGTTCGTAAGTCATACCGACAGAACCATTATATATAGGATAGGTATCGCCATAAGAAGGATATAGCAGATCGAATTCCTCTTTGGTAAAATACATCCAGCCATTCTGGTCAAAATACTTCGCGTTGTTTTTACCGATGATTGTTTGAAACTCCCTTTGCCAGGGTGTGATATCCCTGTGAAAAGGCTCTGCCGCCGGTGCAAAATAATATGGTGCATTATAGCCCTGCTCGTGGAAATCAACATGTACTTGTGGCAGCCACTGATCAAATAACGCTACGCGCGCCTGGGTTTCCTTCTGTGTTTGCCAGGCCCAATCGCGGTTAAGATCAAAATAGTAATGATTGATCCGCCCGCCCGGCCATGGTTCAGAATGCTCGCGTGCTGACGGGTCGGCATCCGGCACCACACCTTTTACAGAATTATAATAATTAATATACCGTTCGCGTCCATCCGGGTTTAAACAGGGATCGATCACAACAACTGTATTTTTTAACCAGGGTTGCGTACGGGTGTTGGTGGTATTAGCCATTTCAAAAAGGGTTTGCATTGCCGCTTCGCTGGAACTTGGCTCATTTCCGTGTACGTTATAACTTAACCATACTATTGCGGGTGTATTAGTTAAAGTAGTATTACTTGCAGTTAATCCGGCAAGCGACAAGTTATGCTGTCTGATCTCTTCCAGCCGGCCTATATTTTCATCCGATGCTATAAACATGGCCATCAATGGGCGGCCCTCATTGGTAGTACCATATTGCTGCAGCTTTACATTTTTTGATATGCCGGCTACATATTTAAAGTAATCGATGATACGAAAGTGTGGCGTAAACTGTGAACCGAGTTTATATCCTAAAAATTCGGACGGAGATTGCAGCCCCTGCGCAAACGCTATACAGGCAAAGCTTAAACAAAGCAGTGATAAAGAGATCCTTTTTAACATATTGAGATAGTCAGCCTAAAAATAATATTCTAAATACAAGTATTGGTAAAAACGAACAATAATACATGTAAAAGCGTATTTTTTTATTAAATAATTAAAAAAATATTAAAATCTTTGCTTTTATCATATCAAATTCCTACTTTATCCTCTTAATCTATAACCACACAATATGAAAAAAAATTTACTCTTATTCTTTCTCTTATTTTCAGGTTATCATTTTGCTTTTGCGCAAACAAAAGTAATAACCGGTAAAGTAATTGATTCGAAAGACGGATCACCCATACCAGGGGTAAGCGTGATCGTAAAAGATGTACCCTCTGTAGGTACACAAACAGATCCAAATGGATCGTACAGCATCTCCGTTCCGGCTGGTACGCATTCATTAGTATTTAAATACATAGGGTATAAAGAATCTATTATACCTATAAAAGGTAACGTACTTAATGTACAATTGGAAGTAGATCCAAAGCAATTGACAGAAGTAGTTGTGGTTGGTTATGGTACGCAAAAACGTGCTAACATCACAGGAGCAATCACTTCTGTAACTGCTAAAGATGTCGCGAACACTCCAGTGACCACCTTTGAACAGGCTTTGCAAGGTAAAACGTCCGGCGTAAACATCCAGGCAAATAATGGCAAGCTTGGCCAGGGTGTGAGCATTAATATACGCGGTGTAGCAAGTATTTCTGGTACCACACAACCATTGATAGTAATGGATGGAATAGTAATTAACCAGGCAGATCTTTCAAGTAATGGAGCTGCAACCAACCCACTTGCAGACATCAACTTTAACGACATAGAATCTTTTGAAATTTTAAAGGACGCCTCGGCTTCCGCCATATATGGTTCAAGAGCTTCAGCTGGTGTTATCCTTATCACGACCAAAAGGGGTAAGGCCGGGACCGCAAAAATTGATATTAACGCTCAATTTGGTTATGATCAGCCTTCCAGGCATCGCCAGTTTTTAAATTCTCAGCAATGGCTGCAAATAGAAGAGCGTGCCGGAGTGGGAGCTGCCAAGCAAGATTATGCGGCAGGGCTTTACGATTCTCTCTCTACTGCTCTTGCTGACTATAAATCATACGTAGAAGGCGAGTTTACTGCTTTAGCAGCAGGCAATACAAATTGGGCCTCAACTAATACAGATTGGGAAAAGCAAGCTTTTCAAACGGCTCCTCATCAGCAATACGATCTTAATTTTTCGGGCGGCAACGATAAAACAACCTACTATTTTGGTGGACAAGCACTTAATCAAACAGGTATATTAAAAGGAAATGCATTCCAAAGGTATAGCGGAAGGGTTAATGTGGACACAAAGATTTCCAGCACTTTTGATGCCGGGATAAATCTAAACTTTACTCATACTTATAATGAGCGTATAGCTAATGACGATAACTTTAATACGCCTTTGCAAATTGTAGCCTTATCACCGATAACTCCTGTGATAGACCCCCGTTCCGGCTTGATAAGCGGTACGCCTCCGGGAGCAAGCAGCAGTTACCCGCTTTATTATAACCCATTGGTAAGTGTTGACAATGAATATTTCCACACCAATGTCTATCGCACATTGGGCAACATGTATGCGAACTGGGAAATAGTAAAGCACCTGACTTTCCACTCAGATCTGGGTGTCGATCAGCTCAATCAAAACGAAGATAGTTACGCCAACAGCCTTACGGCCCGTAACACCGGCACCAATCACGGATCAGGCACTAACGCTGAAAACATACTAGTGCATTTTACGATAAACAATTATCTGACCTATAAAAATACTTTTAACAAAGATAATACGCTGGACGTAACTGTAGGTACAGGTTATGAAAACAACCACTCGACAGCTAACAGCGTTTCAGGGCAACAATTTCCTTCTGATGCCTACAAAACCATCGCCTCTGCTGCCCTTATCAATGCTGGTACATCAACCCAAAGTGCAAGCACGCTTATATCTTATTTTGCCAGAACAAATTATGCCTATAAAAACAAGTATCTGCTTTCTGCAAGCATACGAGCGGATGGGTCTTCCAATTTCGGTGTAAACAATCGCTACGGTTATTTCCCAGGAGGCTCTTTAGGATGGGTAGCAAGTGAAGAGGATTTTATGAAAAGCTTAACAGCCATAAGCAGTCTGAAAATCAGGGCGAGTTATGGTTTGACAGGTGATAATGGTGTGCCAAACTATTCGGCTTTAGGATTATTTTCTGGATCAACACCAAGCGGATCACCGGCAGGCTACAATGGCGCAGCCGGGCAGCGATATGCGCAGATTGCCAATCCAAACTTAAAATGGGCTACCACTAGCCAACTAAACCTTGGAATTGACTGGGGACTATTTAATAACCGCTTGTCAGGAAGCGTGGATTATTATAAAAAGAACACTAGTAATCTATTCCTGAATGTTAATATTCCTGAAACATCTGGTATTGCTACGCAACTTCAAAACCTGGGTAAGCTTTATAATCAGGGCTTTGAATTCCTGATAACCTCAGAGAACTTTATTGGTAAGTTCCGGTGGTCAACCAGCTTTAACGCCGCTTATAATAAAAACAAAGTTACCTATACTGCTGGTCAGCAAATTGCAGGAGGATCGGATTTAAACTATGTAATTGAAGGTCAGCAGGTGGGTGTTTTCTACGGGCGTCAATATGCAGGGGTTGATCCTGCAAACGGTGATGCATTGTATTACCTGAACACTAAAAATGCCGATGGCTCAGTTAATCACGGTACTACCAACAATTTTAACGATGCCCAAAATGTAGTATTAGGTAACGCGCAACCAGATTGGACCGGAGGAATAACTAATAATTTTTCATATAAAGGATTTGATTTATCCTTTACGTTCTATGGTTCCTTCGGCAATCAAATATACAACGGGGGTGGTCAATACATGAGCGCAGAGGCAAGCAATGGTTTTGATAATCAAACCGTTGATCAGCTCAAGTACTGGAACAAGCCTGGAGATATAACTAATGTTCCGGAGCCGCGACTATTTTATGCCAACGGAACCGGAGCATCCAGCAGGTATTTGTCAAGCGGATCTTATGTCAGGCTAAAGTCAGCTACTATTGGATATAACATTCCCAAGTCAGTACTTTCTAAAATAAAAGTAGATCGAGCAAGGGTTTTTGTGAATGGATATAACCTGTTTCTGATAACCAATTACAAAGGATGGGACCCGGAAGTAAACACAGATTTTTTGGCAAGCAATATCAATTTGGGTAATGATTTTTATTCGGCGCCACAACCGCGTACTATTACTTTCGGACTGAATGTTGGATTATAATTTAAAAATAAGACAATGAAAAAAATGAAAAAAATATATATAGGCGCTGTATCTTCACTGTTGATACTCAGTGCCTGCAATAAGCAACTTGACCTAAAACCTTATCAGTCTATCGATCAGGGATCGGCAATACTAACTGCTCAGGACGTCCAAATAACATTGGTAGGCGCATATAACCGCGCAGGTTTGACCGACCTATACGGCGGTGGGGTCTTTCTGTATCCCGACCTGATGTCCACACAAAGCATTTTGAACTGGCAAGGAACTTTTCAGACCCTTACCGATATGACCAACCAGGCCATAACAATTGATAACTCTGATGTTAATTTAACCTGGCTGGATGGTTACCAGGTAATTAACCAGACGAACAATGTTTTGGCTAACATAAGCAAGGTGGCCAGTGCAGATAAAAATCGTGTGGAAGGGGAAGCGAAATTTTTGAGAGGGATGACCTACTTTGACCTGACAAGGCTTTTTGGAAGAGCCTGGAACGATGGAGATCCGGCAGCCAACCTGGCTGTACCTATAATTTTAACACCAACTACCTCCATTACACCGGCATCCTATGTTGCCAGAAGCACGGTAGCGCAAGTATATGCACAAGCCATTGCAGACCTGACCGATGCGGAGGCAAACTTACCCGCCAGCAACACCTTTTTTGCAAATTCATACTCCGCTTCAGCAATCCTTGCCCGCTTGTATCTTCAACAAGGAGACTTCGCAAACGCGGCAAAGGAAGCTAATACAGTGATCAGCTCCAAAGTGTTTACCCTTAATGCTAATTATGCTGACGAATTCCCATATCCGGGTCAACAGCATGTGGATAACACGCCGGAGGATATTTTTGCAATCCAGGTTACCCCGCAACAGGGCGTAAATTCACTAAATACATTTTACGCATCTTCAGACAATGCAGGCAGGGGTGATATTGTTATAAAGGACAGCTTTGTAGCCGGCTTTGAAACTGGCGATCTGCGTCTATCAATGTACAATGATGACAGCGCAGGTATTTTAAGATGCAACAAATTTGATAACGTAGACGGGAATGTTCATATAATACGTTTGGCTGAGCTTTACCTGATCCGGGCAGAAGCAAATTTAAGGTTAGGCGCAGTTACAGCGGCTCCAAACAGGCCAATTGACGACGTAAACACAATCAGAGCAAGAGCAGGACTAAAGCCTCTTTCAACAGTGACAATAAATGATGTATTAACTGAACGGGTTCATGAACTTGCTTTTGAGGGCGGATTCTTTTTACATGATGCCAAAAGAACCAATAATTTGCCGTCAGCTACATATGCCGGTACTTTACCAAGTTTCTCACCACGGCTGGTGTTCCCTATACCGCAGGTAGAATTAAATGCTAATCCGAAACTGGTGCAAAATCCAGGTTATGGCACTCATTAAAAAATGCTGATTTTAAAAGCCGGAGATCTGAATATCTCCGGCTTTTTTTTCTGCCATAAATGTGCTTATATTTAACAACAGTCTTATTTCAATTCCTCAATAATTTTATGAAAAAAACTTTGCTACTGGCAATTTCAACAAGTATATCAACCCTTATTTTTGCTCAAAATAAATCCACGTTAAAGCCGGCAGATTTCTTAAAAGTAAGAGCTCTTAGTGATGCACAGGTATCGCCGGATGATAAGTGGGTGGCTTACTGTTTATCAGAGGTAGATACAGCCAGGGACAAACGCATTTCAAACTTATGGATGCAAAGTCTTAACGGCCCAGAATCTATCCAGCTAACTCATGGACCCGAACCTGCATCGACACCGCGCTGGAGCCCGGATGGAAAATATCTTTCCTTCCTGTCATCACGCGAATCAAAAAACACCTCACAGGTATGGCTGCTTGACCGTCGCGGAGGCGAAGCAAAAAAATTAACAGATATTAAAGGTGATATGGATTTTTATGCCTGGTCTCCCGATTCAAAAAAACTATTATTGCTGATCCAGGACCCTGAAAATAATGGCAAAGAGGAGCCTAAGACCCCATCGCCGATATTGATCGACCAATATCATTTTAAACAGGATATAGAAGGTTACTTACTCCATCTGCATAAACATCTTTATCTTTTTGATGTTGAAACCAAAAAATTAGATACGCTAACCAAAGGAAAAACTGATGAGAGCGCAGCTGAATGGTCACCGGACGGCAAAAAAATAGTCTTCGTAAGCAATCATACAGCTGATCCTGATAGGGATGATGATTACAACATATATACGATCGACGCCAAAGCGGGCGGTACAGTTAATCAGCTAACTACCTGGAAAGGTCATGATGTTAGTCCCAAATGGAGCCCTGACGGCAAATTCATTGCTTATCTGCGCTCAACAAGTGATGTGGAATACACCATGTATGACCAGGATATATTGTGCATAATGGATGCTGATGGCAGCAACAGCAAGATTTTAACACAACAGTTGGATCGCCCGGTTGCCAGCCCAACCTGGAGCAAAGACAGTAAATCCATTTCATTTATAGTTAGTGATGACCGTAAAGGTTATTTAGCCAAGTATGATGTCGGCTCAAAAAAAATTAGCACAGTTAACACCGGGGATTACGCTTTTCTTAGCGTACGCTCCTTCGGGCCGGATAATTGGGTAACGGAGTTAAGTACGCCCTATTTGCCTACTGAATTATTTGCTATTGAACATGGTAAAATACGCAGACTTACCTATCACCAGGATTGGCTAAACGATGTTAAACTGGCACATGTTGAAGGATTTCAGTCAAAAAGCAAAGACGGTACGCTGGTTTCGGGATTAGTGTATACCCCGGACAGTATAAAAGGTAAAAAAATGCCGTTTATATTATTTATACATGGCGGCCCGGTTGACCAGGACGACTATACTTTTGACGAAACAAGACAAGTTTTAGCAAGTGCCGGTTTTGCTGTTGCGGCAGTAAATTATCGCGGCAGTTATGGCCGCGGACTTGACTATTGCAAAGCAATTAGTGCTGACTGGGGCAATAAAGAGGTTGTTGACCTTTTAGGCGCGGTAGATGAATTAGTGAAAGAAGGCATAGCCGATCCGGACCACCTGGGTATTGGCGGCTGGAGTTACGGCGGCATACTAACAGACTACACTATAGCTTCTGATACGCGTTTCAAAGCGGCATCAAGCGGGGCAGGGAGTGCCTTACAAACCAGTATGTATGGCGTTGACCAGTATGTGCTGCAATATGATAATGAAATAGGCCCGCCATGGAAAAGCCAGGACAAATGGATAAGCCTTTCTTACCCTTTCTTCCATGCCGATAAAATAAAAACCCCGGTAATGTTTATGTCCGGCCTAAAAGATTTTAATGTGCCTACCGCTGGAAGCGAGCAAATGTATGAAGCGTTAAGGTCACTGAATATACCAACTCAGCTGATACTTTATCCCGGTCAATATCATGGCATTACTACACCGAGTTATCAGGTCGACCGCCTGAAAAGGTATATAGATTGGTATAGTAAATACCTCAAATAAGAACTTATTCAAAGCCCGGATAGTAAAAATTCCGGGCTTTTTTTTCGTGTTGTTGCGTACGCTGTCCACAGATAGATTTTGAATTTTAAGGATAATTCTGCTAGTTAATTTGTTATTTAAATTTTACTAACTATATTAGCATTATTCTTAACCTAAATCTTTCACATTAAAAATCTGCACCTTTGTATATCACTATGACACCTATACAAGCCCTGCAAAAATATTTTGGCTACAGCGAATTCAGGCACCAGCAGGAAGCTATTATTCAGCATGTTTTAAACGGACAGGACGTATTGACACTGATGCCCACGGGCGGTGGCAAATCATTATGTTACCAGTTACCCGCTGTACTGATGGATGGCCTTACCATTGTGATCTCGCCGTTGATCGCTTTGATGAAGGACCAGGTAGACAGCCTGAATGTAAATGGCATACCGGCTGCCTTCTTAAATTCATCACAATCACCAAATGAACAGCAGTATATTACAGATCAGCTAAAAAGCAACAAAATAAAACTGCTTTACCTTGCGCCCGAGCGTTTGTTTGGATCGGGAAGCAACCTGATCAATTTTTTAAAATCGTTGCCAGTTTGTTTGATCGCTATTGATGAGGCACATTGTATTTCGCACTGGGGGCATGATTTCAGGCCTGAATATTTGATGTTAGCCGGCTTAAAAACCGAGTTCCCTAAAATACCGGTTATTGCGCTTACAGCCACTGCTGATGAACTGACCCGCAAGGATATCCTTGAGAAATTAAATCTGCATAAACCTGCTGAATTTGTCTCCTCATTCAACCGGGCGAATATTACTTACAGGGTAATCCCTAAAAAGAATAGTTTTAACCAGTTGCTGGCTTTTCTGAATGAAAGGAAAGAGGATTCGGGGATTATTTATTGCTTATCGCGCAAATCAACTGAAGAATTAGCCGCTGATCTGAAAGAAGAAGGATTTTCTGCCGAAGCCTACCATGCCGGAATGGATAATGCCCAAAAGGCCAAAAACCAGGAAGCTTTTTTGCGGGATGATGTAAAGATCATTGTGGCAACCATTGCATTTGGGATGGGGATCAATAAGTCAAATGTGCGGTATGTGGTACACGTTGATCTACCTAAAAATATTGAGGGCTATTACCAGGAAACCGGTCGTGCTGGCAGGGATGGACTGCCATCGGATGCTTTATTGCTATACTCATACGGTGATGCTATTAAGTTACAGCGTTTTGCCAAGGTAGACGGAAATGAGGACCAAAGCGCCATTATGCTCAAAAAGTTGGATGATATGGTGAAATATTCCCAGCTGCAAACCTGCCGGAGGCAATACCTGATGCATTACTTTGATGAAGCGTTTCCGGATAATTGCGGATCTTGTGATATCTGCCTGAGCGAATATGAAAAATTTGATGCAACGCTGATCGCCCAAAAAGCACTTTCGGCAGTGGCGCGTTTAAATGAACGTTTTGGCAGTACTTATGTAATCGATCTTTTGCGCGGCTCGAGGAGCGAAAAGTTAAGGGAGGAGCATAAACAATTAAAAACTTATGGCATAGGCGCCGATATAAGCAAGGCCGATTGGCAGCGTTACCTGCGTGAACTGGTTTCGCTCGGTTACCTGGCCGTTACTGAAGATGGTTACCACGTATTAAAACTAACCGACAAAAGCAACGCCGTTCTAAAAGGCCAGCAAAAAGTTGAACTGATCGCCTCACAAACTATAGAAGAAAGAGAACAAGAGGTTATTCCATATGAAGCAGGCCTATTAAATGAATTAAAAACAATTCGCAGGGATATTGCCGGGAATGAAAATGTTCCGGCTTATATTATTTTGTCTGATGCTGCATTGATGGAAATGGCTACTTATCTGCCACAGACATTGGATGAGTTGCGCCTGATATCCGGTTTTGGTGACGTGAAACTGGCGAGGTATGGACGGGAATTCCTGATCCCGGTTAAAAATTATTGTGGTAAACATAATTTATCATCACGGATAAAACAAAAATCGACGAAACCTGAGCGGAAAGCTAAAAAAGGGAATAGCAATAGTTCAAAATCCTCTAATACTGCTTCTGATAGTTTTAACTTGTTCAGATCAGGTAAAACAATTGCTGAAATAGCTGCTGCGCGCAACCTGGCTACATCTACTATTGAAGGTCATTTAAGTTATTATATTTTTACAGGTGCAATTGATATATTCGAGATGGTAAATGAAGAAAAGAAACTTTTAATACAGAATGCGGTTGAAAGTTATGGAGGGGAAAAATTAGGCCCATTAAAAGAAGTATTAGGAGAAGACCACAGCTATGGCGAAATAAAAGCAGTTTTAGCGTGGATGCGACGTACGGGGACAATTTAAAAAATAGAAAATACAGATACACAATGCATAACGTATCTACTCATTAAATAATAATGACTACTACTGAAAATCTATATCAAATTTATCTAAAGCATCCTGTTATCAGTACGGATACACGTAAGATTGCACCGGGCAGTATATTTTTTGCGTTGAAGGGTGATAAATTTGATGCGAATACCTTTGCGGAACAGGCGATTGCGGCAGGGGCGGCTTATGCGGTAATCGATAATCCGGCTTATAGTTTGGGTGATCAATATATTTTGGTAGACGATGTATTAACCACCTTGCAGGATTTAGCCAGATTTCATCGCAGGCAATTGAATATTCCTGTTGTTGGCTTGACGGGGACCAATGGTAAAACCACAACCAAAGAACTGATCAATTCTGTTTTATCACAGCATTTTAATACTTACGCCACACAGGGTAATCTGAATAATCATATAGGTGTGCCGCTAACAATTTTATCCATTAACAGTACACACGAGGCGGCGGTCATTGAGATGGGCGCCAATCACCAAAAGGAGATTGAACTATTGAGCAATATTGCTCAGCCATCGCACGGATTAATTACCAATGTGGGTAAAGCGCATTTGGAAGGTTTCGGTGGTGTTGAAGGAGTGAAAAAAGGAAAGGGTGAGCTATATGATTATTTGAGTCAGAAAGTCGGAAAGTCCGGGAGTCCGCAAGAAAGTGTTGCTTTCGTTAATAGTGCTGACAAGGTACTGATGGAAATGCAAGAAGCAAGAAATCTAAAAAATGTAGTGCTTTATGGCGATGATGGCAATCTTACTAATTTGGTTTCAGGACAATTAATAGAAAACTCGCCCTATTTGACCCTACAGTGGACCAATAATGAAACCGGAAAAAGCTACGAGGTTAAATCCCAATTGACAGGGGCTTACAACCTCGATAATATATTGGCTGCAATTTGTATCGGAGTTTATTTTAAATTGACGGCAGAAGAAATTAATACAGGCATTAGCGGCTATCAACCTAAAAACAATCGTTCGCAGATAACTACAACTGCTACTAATACACTAATCTGCGATTATTACAATGCAAATCCAAGCAGCATGTTTGTCGCTATTGAAAACCTGGGCAAGCTAAACGCTGAGTATAAAGTATTGGTTTTGGGTGATATGTTCGAAATGGGACAGGAATCTGCTGCGGAGCATGAGGCAGTGATCAGGAAAGCGTTAGCAACGCCGGTGAATGGACGGATATTTATAGGAGCTGAATTTTACAAAGCAAAAGAAGCCATTGACTATAAGCCATCTGTCCTTGACAAATTCTATCCAACAGCCGAAGATGCCATCATAGGATTAAAAATGAACCCCATAAAAAACGCAACCATACTTATTAAAGGCTCCCGCGGGATGGCGCTGGAAAGATTGGTAGAGTTATTTTAATTTCTCAAATGAAAAAATATACTGTATTGATTTTTGTCTCTCTGACACCGCTTATAACATTTGCTCAAAAAAAATTGCCCATATGGGTTACGGAAGAATTTCAAAATAGCAAACTATCTTTAAAATATTCATTTGCCAATTTTGTTAAACCCAACTATTTAATGGCAGATTTTAATGGGGATAAAATTGATGACGTAGCAGTATTAATATCTGAAAATAATACCAATAAGAAAGGAATATTGATATTATTTGGTGAAAATAAGAAATACACTATTCTGGGTGCTGGCATGAGTTTTGGAAATGGCTCTGATAACTTCATGTGGATGAAAGGTTGGAAAGTTTACAATGAAAAAATAGCATTTCAAACTCAAATTAATAGTGACGGTGATCTGATCGGCTCTAAAAAGATGAAATTAAAAAATCACGGTATTTCAGCATGGGATGTAGTAGATGGCGAACCCAATTCGGGTGGAATAATTTATTGGACGGGACTGAAATTCATTTGGATACAGCAAGGTGAATAACAATCATAATAGATATGTCAGATCCCTTCATATATCTCCAGTTTATCCGTCAGCACATGATGGCTTTACCGGGTGTTACCGAAGGGCTAAGCCACGGCACACCTGCATTTTATGTAAATAAAAGAATGCTAACGCGATTGTGGGAGAACGGTGAAGTTTTAGTTGTACGTACCGAAGAAAGAGATAAATGGATGCAAGCCGATCCTGAAACATTTTTCATTACTGATCATTACCGAAATTACCCAACTATGCTTATTAAAATGGACAGGGTACAGCCGGATGATCTGAAACAATTGTTAACCGATGCCTGGCTCGGTCGTGCATCTAAAATGCAGATCAAAGAGTATGAAAAGAACATTTAAAAACTCTTGTCATGTTGAGCAATAACGAAACATCTTCTATGCCTTGCTCTTCGATATGTCGCTTGCTGAAGATCCCTCGCTACGCAATCGGGATGACAAGGAGAAAAACAAATCCGAAATCGAACATTCGAAACGGCAAAGCCCTCTTGAGCACCTTGAAAAAACAAACCCAAAGCGAAAAATCCGAAATTAACGCAGCGCCAGCTTCGCTACTTCCTCTCCTACCAAACTCCCCATCGCTACGCCCATGCCATTGCACCTTACCGCGCAAAATACATTTGACTGCACTTCTTTAATGATCGGACTAATGTCCTCTCCAAAACCCATAATGCCGCTCCACCAGTAATCTATCTCGGCGTTTTGCCCGGGTAATATTATTTCATTAAGGTATTGGGCTAACTGTGTTTTAACTTCTTCGGTATGGCCAAAATCCAGGGTCTCTTCCTGTTTAAAATCGATATTTCGGCCGCCGCCAAAAAGTACCCGGTTATCAATATTCCTGAAATAATAGTAACCTTCATTAAAATGGTAGGTGCCTTTTATTTTTAATCCGGGTATAGGTTTAGTTACCAGCACCTGTCCCCGACCCGGTATTACATCCAGTTCAGGATATAATTTTGCAGCGAAAGCATTGGTCGCTAATATTACTTTAGCTGTTTTAAAATTGCCCTGCGAAGTATTCAAACGGATATGCCCGTCTTCATTATCGATGGAGTTCACACCACAATCGTTAAGTACTAATATACCTAAACTATAAACTTTGTTCAGCAGTGCACGCATCATTTTGCCGGTATGTATCTGTCCCTCAAAAGGGTTATAGATCATATGGCTTATCTTATTGAAGCCAAATTCAGCTATTTTGGCATCAGCAACTGCATAAATGTCAGCGTTACCGATCACCTGCTTCAGCAAATTGTTAAAGTATGTTAATTGATCCAGGCTCTCTTCGGCAGTTTCAGCCTCATCATCCATAAATAATTCATACCCGCCATATTGATGGTACTCAATGCTGCCATCGCCCAGGTTTTCACGAAGCTTTTGCAGGCCGCGCCATTTGTAATCAACCAGGCGAAGCACCTCTTCTTCCGACGACCGTTTTAAGTAAGAGATCTGCTCTGAAAGTGTACCAAAACAGGCAAAACCGGCATTCTTAGTACTGGCGCCGCTGGGCAAAAAACCCCTTTCCAATACGGTTATATTTAAACCAGGTTGTTTGCGTTTTAAATTCAATGCGGCACTAAGGCCCACTATGCCGCTGCCTATGATGATCACATCCGAGTTATTGATAAAAGCGGTGCGTTCCCAGTATGAAAATGAAGGTTCCAAGCTCAAAAGTAAAAATTCCTTGGAATACTTTTTGAAATACCTCTCTTAAATAATATGACCATGAATCATTTAGCATTTATTATAGGATATAATTCCGCCTGGCTCCTGATGATCATCGTAGCGATTGTCAGTTTTATTGTACAGTGGCGTTTTAAAAGCAAGTTTAACAAATATGCTGAGATCGGCTTGCTATCTGGTCTTAGCGGTAAGGATGTTGCCGAACGTATGCTGAAGGACAATCAGATCTATGATGTAGATGTAATATCGGTTGAAGGCCAGCTAACCGACCACTATAATCCTGGGACCAAAACGGTAAACCTTAGTCCCGATGTTTACTATAGCCGCAGTGTGGCCGCCGCCGCAGTGGCCGCCCATGAATGCGGGCACGCAGTACAACACGCAAGATCATATGCCTGGCTGAACCTGCGTTCCTCATTAGTACCGGTTATTAATGTGGCTTCTACCCTAACCCAGTGGACTTTATTTATTGGGGTGATGTTGCTTTTCTTTACCCATAACCCTTTTGTGCTGGCTATTGGTGTTGCCGCATTGGCTTTAGTAACGCTGTTCAGTTTTATTACCTTACCGGTAGAGTTTGATGCTAGCAACCGGGCGCTTATCTGGCTAAATAATAATTACAATGTAATGGAAACTAAAGAAGAGCACGAACAGGCAAAAGATGCCCTTTGGTGGGCAGCTATGACTTATGTAGTTGCTGCTTTAGGCTCACTTGCTACTTTACTCTATTACGCTTCGTTTTTATTTAACAGGAGAAACTAAGCCCCGTTATAAAATAGTTAAAAAAACATTTATCCAATAGAAGTCCCGTCTGGTATATCCTGCGGGGCTTTTTTGTTAGGTCGATCCCCGCTTCTAACTACATTCTAATTTGAATATTCAAACCTATTCATACACTTATTTGTAGTTATACAAAACAACCAAAATGAAAAAGTTAATAAGAATAGGGCTATTTATAGCGGCGATAATATTTGCCAGCCCTAAAATATATGCCCAGGTAAGTGTGGGTTTAAGTATCTCGGCCAATATTGCGCCGCCAGCCATCCCGGATTATGACCAACCGCCATGCCCTGTCGATGGCTATTTATGGCAGCCCGGCTATTGGGCGTATGATAATTACTCAGGTGGCTATTATTGGGTACCCGGTGTTTGGGTTGCCCCGCCAACAGTAGGCTATTTATGGACACCTTGTTACTGGGGATATAGTGGCGGTGTGTACGTATATCACGCCGGATACTGGGGGCCGCACGTAGGTTTCTACGGTGGTATTAATTATGGATACGGTTATTTCGGTTCAGGTTTTGCCGGCGGTGGCTGGCACAGCGGGCATTTCCGTTACAATACTGCCGTGGTGCACGTAAACACCACCGTAATTCGTAATACTTATGTTGATCGCACTGTTATAAGGAATACAAGGGTAAACAATCGCGTAAGTTATAATGGCGGAAGAGGCGGCGTTACTGCGAGGCCAAATTCACAACAGCAACAGGCCATGCGCGAACGCCATGTACAGGCTACATCTGCACAAATAAATCACCAGCAAGCAGCAAGTAAAAACCGCAGTCAGTTTGCTTCAGTAAATCATGGGCGGCCATCGGTTACTGCCACAAGCAGGGTGAATAATCGTGTGCCAAACAGGCAACCAAATAGTACTGCACATACCCGTCCAACTGAGAACAACCGCGCTACACAGCAACATGCTCAGCAGCAAAGAGCACAGACACAACAACATGCCCAGCAACAAGAAAGAGGACAACAGCAAAGGGCACAATCACAGCAGCAGCATGCCCAGCAGCAACGGTCGCAGGTGCAACATCAGCAACGCGCTCAGCAAAACCAGGCGCAACAGCAACAAAGAGCGCAGCAGCAACATGCCCAACAATCACGGGTACAACAACAGCAGCGGGCGCAAATGCAGCAACAGCCAAGATCGCAACCACAACATATGCAGGCACAGCATGCATCCCAGCCACATGCAAATCCAGGAGGCAGGGGCGGAGAACCGCAAAGGCACAGATAAAAATTTAGCATAAAAAAAGCTTTCTGCGAATCTCAGAAGGCTTTTTTTTAATAATCTGAAAAGGATATAATTACATTCCTTTCGCTACTGCGATCTTTTTATTTAGCAAGTACTGATTTTTTGCATCAATACCTTCAAAGGTATAAGTCCAAATCTGATTAGAATCGGTTGTGACTTTAATTTTGTATAAATTATTGGCACTTGTAAATTCACAATCTCGTATACCCGGGGTATCAAACATTGTACACTCATTTTTGGGGTAACCACTATACAGGTTATCAAATAGGGTATTGGCAAAATCAAAATATTCCGTTTTATCAATCGTGTAAGGAGCAAAACCCGGGGAGGTGGCGTTAACTGTATTCATATGAATAAAATGCTGATATGGTATTATAATAACTCCGTTCTTTTTAATTGATGTTTCAACAACTGTTTTAATCCTTTTATCCGAAAAGTTACACATTGACATCTTATCAATCATAAAATCAACTCCTTCGCCTTTAGTATGCCAGTCCAGCAATCCCGATGACTTATCTTGTATACCCGGGCTTAAGCTTTCAAATACTCTTTCCCATTTACCTGTTGATTTATTCTTGTTAATTATTATAATTCCCGGAAATTCACGGTAAGGTATACTCAACACCACAACCTGGATACCATTTACCGGTGGTACTATCTTTTTTATGCTTACATGATATTTATTAGTGATCAGCAGATTATTTGCAATTGCTTGAATCTCTTCTTTATTCAAATTCTGCCCGTAACCATATTGAATTGTCAACAATAAAAATATTAAAATAAAGAACGGAGTAATTGTTTTTTTCATAAGCTTTTGTTGATTTAAATTTCAAAAAAAAACCAGACCGATTTACGATCTGGCTATTCAAATTATAAATAAAAATCTTAATTCATTCTGTATGGTGTGATCAGATAAAACTCGGGGATCTGCACATCAAATATGGCGTTGTCTATCAGGCGCGTCATTTGGTATTCACCTTTCATGCTGCCCATATCGGTTTTAAGGTTACAGCCCGATACATATTCGTGCGTGTTGCCCGGTTCAATAATAGGTTGCTGTCCTACTACGCCTTCTCCCTCCACTTCTCTTTTGGCGCCATTTGAGTCAAAAATTTCCCAGTGTCTGCGTAAAAGCTGCACTGAACTATGTCCCACATTCTCGATGCTTATTTTGTAAGCAAACATATAATGGTCATTTGCGGGGTTAGAATACTCCGGTTGATAGATAGTTTCTACAGAAACCTTAACGCCATCAGTAATAGTAGTAATCATGAGCTAACTGTGAATGATTTCAAATATATATTTTATCAAGACAAATATTAAGCCATTTCTGTACTATAATGTTCGGATACCTCAAATAATATTTCCAGCACTTCTTCCAGGTTGGCGGCGGTCACCAGTTTCATGCGGAATTCTTTAAAATGATCCACACCTTTAAAGTAATTGGAATAATGCCGGCGCATCTCAAAAATGCCTGTTTTTGGCCCTTTCCACTCAATAGATTTCTCTAGGTGGGTTTTACAAACCTCTACGCGTTCGGCAATTGTTGGTTTTTCCAGGTGCTCGCCGGTTTTAAAATAATGTTTTATTTCGCGGAAGATCCATGGGTAACCGATAGCTGCCCGACCGATCATCATGCCGTCAACCTCATACTCCATTCGCCATTCAGCGGCTTTTCGTGGCGAATCGATGTCGCCATTGCCAAAAATGGGGATTTTTATCCTCGGATTTTTTTTAATCTGATGAATTAATGACCAATCGGCTACCCCTTTATACATTTGTGACCGGGTGCGGCCATGTATGGTCAATGCCTTAATACCTACGTCCTGCAGGCGCTCGGCCACTTCATAAACATTTTTTGTATTATCGTCCCAGCCTAATCTTGTTTTAACAGTAACAGGCAGATGGGTGGCTTCAACAACCGCTTTGGTCATGGCTACCATTTTATCGATATCTTGCAATAAACTTGCACCTGCACCACGGCAAGCCACCTGTTTTACCGGACAGCCGTAATTGATATCCATAATATCCGGATTAGCCAGGGTAGCTATCTCGGTAGCCTCACGCATGTGGTCAATATCGCTGCCGAATATTTGTATGCCTATCGGGCGTTCGTACTCAAAAATGTCCAGCTTCTGCCTGCTTTTTGCTGCATCACGTATTAGTCCTTCTGATGAGATAAATTCCGTATACATCATATCCGCTCCGTTCTGTTTACATACATAACGGAACGGCGGATCACTCACATCCTCCATTGGAGCAAGCAATAGCGGAAAATCTCCCAGATCAATATTTCCAATTTGTACAGACATGCCTTATCTTTATCCGCCGCAAAAATAAGAAATTTAAGGCATATTATGACAGACGGTCCCCTTAACCCAATACCCCACAGGCAAATATCTCCATCATTACAGTTTTTGATCCTTTTTGGATTACTTATATCCCTTATAATAATAGGTGCCGAATTGGGCAAAATCATTATTGAGTCATCTTTTGGAGCAGGCTCTTTTGAAGCTGTTATTAAGTCGGATGGATCATCAGAAAAATACCGCAATGCGCTATGGATATTCCAGCTAATAAGTACAACTCTACCCATTTTACTTTGCCCTGTTTTGTTTTCCTATATCATCGTTCGTGAACCTGATAATTATCTTAAAACATCTTTTGAGTTCCCGTGGCTGCTTATTGTTATTGTGTTTTTGATAATGATTTTGTCATCCCCGGTAATGGAGTTTATCAGCAATATAAATGAGAGCTTCAATTTGCCCAAATGGATGCGTGATGAAGAAGATGCCCTGAAAAAGTTATCTGATAACATGATGCAAATGAAAACCATCGGCAACATGATCTTTAACCTGGTATTTATTGGCCTGGTAACAGCCATTGCCGAGGAGCTGCTGTTTAGGGGTGCGCTCCAAACCATATTAATGAGGTGGACTAAAAATAAACACGCCGCCGTTTGGATCACAGCTATTTTATTCAGCGCATTTCATATGGAATTTTTCGGTTTTATACCACGCTTGTTTCTGGGCGTTCTTTTTGGTTATTTCGTAGCCTGGAGCGGGAGTATATGGCCATCCATATGGGCACATTTTATAAACAACGGAACGGTAGTAGTGATCACCTACCTGGCACAGAGTAAAATATGGGATATCAACCCGGATGATCAGCATGTATTTAACGCTGCCGTGTATATCATAAGCTTTATAATTACTATATTTTTGCTGTTTATTTATAGGTATATTGCAGTAAAGCGGCAAATTGCAGACATCAATGGAGAAGAACTGGATTAAAATCTTTTCGTCTAACAATTACTACCAGGCAGAGATAGTAAAACAAATGCTTATTGAGCAGCAGATAGCTACAGTCCTGTTAAACAAGCAAGATTCGCCGCATCGTACATTCGGCCAGATTGAAGTATATATTCACCAGCAGGATTTCAGCAATGCCATCGAGGCCATGATCCTGAACCAGATCAATTTATGAAAACACGCGCCATTACCGGCTTTTTCTTTGTTATTATTATGGTTGGCTCTACTTTACTAGGGCCTCACACCTTTGATATTTTTTACTTGGTTCTTTCCATCTTATGTTTGTTCGAATTTTATAGACTGGTAAAACAAGACGAAATTAAGCCATCCTTGATCTTAGGCCTGATAACTGGCATATTGCTGTATGCGATATTCACCATACTTGCAATAGACAATAGCGATCCACCGAGGAACCATTTGCTGCTTGCACTTGTACCCTGTTTTGCTGGTATATTTATACAAGAACTTTTCAGGAAATCACCCTCGCCTTTTACTAATATCGCTTATACCGTTTTTGGCTTATTGTTTACCATAATACCTTTTTGTTTTTTTAATGCCTTGGCTTACTTGAACATGTACAAAGGTTTCAATTTCCATATACCGCTTGCCTTCCTGATCATGCTTTGGGCCAATGATACCGGCGCTTATTTAAGCGGATACTTTTTCGGGCGGACCAAACTCTTCGAACGCCATTCGCCTAAGAAAACATGGGAGGGCTTTATAGGTGGTGTACTCATCAGCGCTTTAGCCGCCTATATTATAAGTAGATATTACCACGATCTGTCCTGGGATCATTGGGTAACCATCGCTGTACTAATCAGTTGCTTCGGCACATTGGGTGACCTGGTTGAATCGATGTTCAAGCGCAGCATCAATATTAAGGACTCCGGCGGTATATTACCGGGCCATGGCGGCCTGCTCGATCGCTTCGACGGCCTATTATTATCGGCACCAATTGTATATGCCTATCTCTACTTAATTACAAATTCGTAATTTTGAACAAAAATTATATAAAAATGACTATCCACAAAGAAGGATATACTTCCATTGCCCTGTGTGTGTTGCTGATATTTGTAGTAAACGCATTAATACAGTTTTACTACCCCGATGCGCACGTTTTAAAATGGTTCGTATATATTTTATCGTTCGCACTTTTTGTTATTATCCTGCAATTTTTCCGTAGTCCGCATTTTCCTATATCAGTAGATGAAAAAAATGTGATTTGCCCTGCAGATGGTAAAGTAGTAGTGATCGAAGAAACTGACGAAACCGAGTTTCTGAAAGACAGGCGCATACAGATATCAGTATTTATGTCGCCCATCAATGTGCACGTTAACCGTAATCCTATTGCGGGTGTAGTAAAGTATTTCAGATATCATCCGGGAAAATATTTGGTGGCCTGGCATCCAAAATCGTCTACAGAAAATGAGCGTACCACTATTGTGATCGAAAACAGCAAAGGTATCCCGGTATTGTTCAGACAGATTGCCGGTGCAATGGCACGCCGCATTGTATGGTATGTAAAAGAAGGCGACAAGGTAGAACAAGGCCAGCAATTCGGTTTTATCAAATTCGGCTCAAGGGTTGATGTTTTCCTGCCCTTAGGTACCAAGATCAATGTGGCTTTGGGTGAAGTAGTGCAAGGCGGTCGTACCGTATTGGCTGAGCTATCAGAACCTGTTGTGGCAAAGAAAGAGCCTGTGGCTGTTGAAAAAGTTACTATTGCTAAACCAAAGGCGGTAAAGAGTAAGGTATAAATCGTCTGAACCAGAATTTATTGAATTTTCAGAATTCTATTAATTCTACAAATTCCGGTTCCGACAACAAGGACAACGAAAAAAAGTCCTTCTGAAAATTCAGAAGGACTTTTGTATTTTATTAATTCCCCCTTCAGGGGGTTAGGGGGTTTAAACTCTTTTTGATTTGATACGAGCTGCTTTACCGGTCAATTCGCGCAGGTAGAACAATTTAGCACGACGAACCTTACCGTAGCTGTTAACTTCGATCTTATCGATATTAGGTGAGTTGATTGGGAATATACGTTCAACACCTACACCGTTTGAAACTTTACGTACTGTAAATGTTTCGCTAACGCCTACACTGTTACGCTGGATAACTACACCCTGGTAAAGCTGTATACGCTCTTTGTTTCCTTCTCTGATTTTATAGTGAACGCTAACAGTATCACCGGCTTTGAACGCGGGATGTTGCCTTTTTTCTACTGATTGCTCTTCAACAAATTTTACTAAATCCATGATTTTAAGCTCTTAAAAGCGATTTTTAACCCGTAAAAATCGGATTGCAATAATAGGGATTTTATTTTTAAATAAAAAGTCTAATTTAAAAATTTCCACATTTTGTTTCTTCTCCACATTAATTTAAAAAGCTGAATTTGAAATCAGCCGATCAAAAATTATTTAAAAAAAGTTCTTGACTCTTACCCTACGTCATACCATAGCTTTGTAACAAATAATGGGTTATGATAGAAAGAATCAACTATTCTGTTAAGCAAATTGCCAGGCTGGCAGGGGTGAGTGTGCGCACGCTTCATCTATATGACAAGATTGGTTTGCTAAAACCGTCGTTGCGAACACGGGCCGGGTACAGACAATATGGCGAAGCCGAATTATTTCGGCTGCAACAAATACTTTTTTACAGAGAGCTCGATATACCGCTAAAGGAAATTGCCGAAATTTTAAATGATCCGCAGTTTGACCTGATAAAAGCGCTATCGGGTCACAAACAGTCATTGATATCCAGGCGTGACAGATTGAACACCTTATTAAAGACTATTGATAAAACCATCATCAACATAAAAAACAAGACTATGAACAACGTAGAAGAATTATATGAAGGCTTGCCAAAAGAACAAGCTGCGGTTTGGAGAAAAGAAGCAATAGAAAAATGGGGCGAAGATGTAGTCCTCAGATCAGAAACGGGTCTGCTCGAAATGGGTAAGCTCGATCTTGAACAATTGAAAACTGATCAAAAGAACATCGTACAAAAATTAAAATCATTATCTGGTAAAAACCCGGAAAGTGACGAAGTACAGGAGCAGATAGCCCTGCATTACGCCAATATCCGCAGCTTTTGGGGTGTAAGTGATCCTACAGACTTAAAAGCTGAAACCTATAAAGGTCTTGCCGAGCTCTACGCAGCAGATGAAAGATATACTATTATTAATGGAAAGTCCGATCCTGATTATGCTGCATTTATGCATAAAGGCATGTTTTATTTTGCCGATAACAGATTGAAGTAAGGCGCCAGGCAATTAGTCTTTCAGCAGGTCGGGTCTCCGGGTCTTCGTCCGCTCCACAGCTTGCTCAAAACGCCATTTTTCAATTTCGGGGGTATTGCCGCTTAGCAGGATATCCGGCACTTTATGACCGTTCCAATCTGCAGGACGGGTATAAACCGGCGCATCCAGCAGATCATCCTGGAAAGAATCCGACAATGCCGAAGTTTCATCACTTAACACACCTGGGATTAAGCGAACCACAGCATCAACCAATACCGCCGCAGGCAGTTCACCGCCTGAAAGTACGTAGTCGCCTATGGAAATTTCGCGGGTTACGTAGATGTCGCGTATCCGCTGGTCGATACCTTTATAATGCCCGCAAAGAATGATGATATTTTTTTTGATGGATAATTGATTGGCGATCGACTGGTTCAATGTCTCCCCGTCCGGCGACATGAAGATGATCTCGTCATAATCTCTTTCAGCCCTCAGTTTTTCAATGCATTTGGCAAATGGCTCAATCGTCATCACCATTCCGCTGCCGCCACCATAAGGATAATCATCCACGCTTTTTTGCTTGTTGGTAGCATAATCGCGCAGATTATGTACGTGGATCTCCGCTATGCCTTTCTTTTGCGCACGCTGTAAAATAGAATGTGCAAATGGGCTTTCGAGCAAAGCAGGCAAAACGGTTATGAGATCAAAACGCATCCTTATAGAATCAGGGCGCAAGATACAAGATACAAGACATATATGGTATAAAAATGAATTTTGAACTCACATAAACAACCAGCTTGAGTATAAAAATTATAATCCTGGCTCTTGATTCTTGTATCTTGACTCTTTACACCGGGTTCTGATAAAGGCCTAGCACATTCCCAAAAGGGTCACTGAAACGGGCGGTGATCTCGGGTGCATCCATTCCTATAGGCTGAACAATCTTACCGCCGTTGGCGATAACAGCGTCAATCGTTTCTTCCACACTATCCATCATGATATAAATCAGCAAACCCGGTTCCGGAGATGGCTTATATTCCGTTGTCCACATACCGCTTACCACACCTACCCCATCGTCAAATGCAGCACTGCCATGATTATCTTTTCTGATAGGCCAGCCAAATACTGCCTCATAAAAATTTACGGATTGGGGAATATCACCGGCTGGTATCTCCAAATAACATATCTTACCATTGCCACCACCGGGATGCTGGTACAAACCGATCACATTGCCGCCTGGATCATTAAACCAGGCGATGATCTCCGTATCGCTTATCGGCATCTGCTTAATTATTTTGCAGCCGGCAGCAGTTATCTTTTCTATGGTTTCGGCCACACTATCCACCATAATGGAGAGCAATAACCCAGCCTCGGTAGACGGTTTGCGCCCCAACACCCATGTTCCGCTTACTTCGAATATTCCGTCATCAAAGGCAGTACTGCCATTGCCGCGCTTACGAACGTGCCACCCAAAAACTTTATGATAAAAAGAAGATGATTCCTCAATGCTGTTTGCAGGGATCTCGACGTAGCAAATTTTGCCATTGCCAAGGGTGGGTTCTTTTAAGTTTTTCATTTTGATGATCTTATTTCAATATTTTCTCAATTAGCCAATGGTGACCGAAAGGGTCCATAACATCTCCCTGCCTATATCTATAATCGTAATCCGTTACCGGGGAAATCGCTTTGGCACCTGCCGCAACTGCCCTGTCGAATACCGCATGCACATCATCAACCATCAGGCCTACTATCACTGTTGTGCCCGAAGCACTTGCCGGACTTATACTATTGTTCCGCGTTACTTCTTCGTGTAAATGAAACATAGCGCCATCTATTTCCAGTTCTGCAACATGGATGCTTCCGTCGTCATTACTCCACCGCTGTAGTTCCTTAGCTCCAAAAGCCTCAGTATAAAAGCTAATATCGGTAACGCCGTGACCAATGATCAGTTGAGGTACAAAAGTTGTTTTCTGTGTCATTTTGATTGCTATTTTTCTTGTCTCCTGATTCTTACATCTTGATTCTATCTTCAATCCCCTTCTTCCAGCATAAATATCTCTTCCAACGGCTTACCAAATACCCGGGCAATTTTTAATGCTAAGACTGTTGAAGGCACATATTTATTACTCTCAATCGTATTAATTGTTTGCCGGGACACGCCGACCTGCTCGGCCAGATCAGCCTGGGTAATGTCTTTTATGGCACGTTCAACTCGGATGTTATTTTTCATGATCCCCCTCCCGGCTTAATGAACGGTTCAACCGAAAAATCACCCATCTGAAACGAATAACAAAGAATATCAACGGCACCCATAAATTTAACTCCAACATGTGCCCAACATCTTCTATAAATACCAGGCTGATGATCAAAATCAGGTAGTTAATATAAATGGCCCATCGTAATGAGTCCAGCCGGACATGCCATATCTGCTCATCCTCAATTTTTTCTTTGGCGAAAGCCACTAAGAATAAGCCACTCGTCATCAGTAAAGTAGTACCTATAAAAAATAGATGTTCACCTGTAAATGCGCCTTGATTGCCCGGTCCTTGATCCAATATATTAGTCATCCCGTGCGATCTGCCTAATATACTGAGTGGCACATGCAGTATCACAAGTCCCCAGCCCAGGTAGCGGCACCAGTAGGGGAATAAAAAATGGTTTTTCATATAGCAAGATTTCCTTTCAGGTGGTCATTGTTGTATTTCCACAAGATGTAATTAAAACGCAGCACAAAGAAAAATGCAATGGTGCCGAGGTTAAAAAACATCACCACCATAAAATCAGTAAAGAAAAAGAAGAAATTAGCCAGCAATAAAACAGCGTAATTTACATACACCGCTAATTGCATCGATTCCAACCGCAATGTCGAAATAAACTCATCTTCATTTTTTTGCCTACTGTAACCCCATACCAATAAACTTAAGGGCAGAAACAAAAGCATTATGTCCAGTCCAGTGCCTGATAGGTCGCCATTTCCCCTACCAAACCAGTTAACTATAAACAGGAACAGGATAACGCCTAATAACGGAATAGAGATCAGCTTACCAATAAACTTATAGGGTTTTTCGGGCAGATAATATAGCTTGCCTACTATGTATTCCCCGTTTTTGCTGTAACGCAGGTAATAGTAACGAGCAATAAAGATAAGCAACGGAGTAAACAGGTTATAGATCGACATGCCCAATATATCGGCAAAGCCACCAAGCGGATCTTTGTCCAGCCTAAGTAATTCCATGGCGATAGTAACCATTAGCCAAACCAGGTAGGCCAGGTAGTTGATCAGCACGGACCAGTACAAAGCATTTTGCCGCATCCTGGCTGTTAGCTCGTCCTCTTTTTTCTCTTTCGAAAATGCGACAAGGAACAATCCCACAATTACCAGTAGCAAAACCAATGTCTTAGTCAGATCCTGGTAAACCGGGCCGTGGAAAAGCGGACTGCGCGGCCATATAGATACACCAAAGCCGGAGATCTTATAATCCCGGTAAATGGCCATATAACCCAAAACAAAATCGGGAAGAGCTAATATCCATCCTATAGGCTTCAACCAATTCGGAAATAAAAAGCGTGTTTTCATTTTTTGTCAAGTTTGATATACCAAATGTAAAGTTTATTTTACAAATGTCAAATGTTTGACAAAAAAATTAATAATTATTTACTCGTATAAAAATCTATCAAATAAGGTTTTAAAGGTACAGCATCTTTACTACGGAAGCCATCACCGATAACCAATTGATAATGCTGGTTGTGTTTAAGCTCAACTTCAAAAACTGCCGACTTGCCGTCTTCTGAAAATCCGGTGAAACGTTTAATCTTAAGCAGATTATCTTTACCCAAAGGCCCTAATTCGAAGTTTCTTCGCTGCTTGTCCATAGGGGTCGAAAATTCAATGGTTATTTGTGTGACGGCGTGGTCGACATCTAAAGCATTATTCACAAATGGTTTAATATCAACTACCTTGGGCCGGCTTTCTTCGTATTCATATTTAAGGGTTTGGATAGGTTTTGTCAAATACCCCGAGCGATCAACAAATTTGGCCAGGGCATTTTCATTGTTGTAATCCAGTTCGATCATTTCTTTGATGGCCTGCTTTTTATCTTTCGCATCGTTATAGTACTTCTCACATATAGTATAACCTACAGCATAGCCCAAATCCCTTACCCCAAACTCATTTTCGGCATTACTATATAGCCAAAAACCATAAGATGGATTAAACATTTGCGACGCAAAAACCTGCTTAACTCTTTCTTCATTACTTTTCGCGTAGTTTAATGCAGGCAGAGTAGATGGTTGCTCCGTCGCTTTTACAGCAAGATATTCCGCAACGCCCTCCAACACACTCTGTGCAAGCAAACTATTTGCCTCTGTAGTTTTCTGCTGCGTGTGTACGTACTCATGGATATTAGTAAATACAACAATATTTATGGGGTTACTCTTAAAGTAAGTTACTAATGCTCCGTAATTTGAAGGGAACTCTTTTGTTTCTATGTGCTCATCGGCCATTGCAATTTCACTTCCTATAAGCACCATGCTGTCCAATGTGGTTCCACCACTTTTAAAAGCGCCTACAGTAAAGTATATCTTAGCCGGTTTTAGTTCCGGATAAAGTTTTTTCAGCTTAAGCACATTCACAGAAATATCGGCTGCAAATTTTTTTGCCTTAAACATATTTGGCCTGATGGAATTCCAGAACAAAGGATAACTGTTTATTGCATCAATATATGATTTGTTGGTATAGGCCCTTGCCTGCATCATGGCTTTTAGTCCGGGCGTACCCTTTTCAATAAAAAGCCGGTTTATATAGTAATATTGTTTTACACTATCTTTTGTAGTAACAATTTTATCAAAGGCTGTCCAGAAATTGTCAATGTCGGTAGTAATAAAATCGGGGTTCTTTTCCTGTGCAAAGACTGTCTTAAAAACAAACAGAAAAATAAGGATGGTAAGGGCTTTCTTCATATTTGTATAAGATGAGATAAAATACCATCCGTGACACTAAATATAAAAATTCCTCAATAATTTGCAGGTCTGTTGTAAGCTATACAGAAATAATAGAAGTTAAGAAATCAATAGCCAGGGAATCACTCCAAATAAATATCCAGCAACCCCTCCGGCAAATCAACCCTAACAATTCCCTTAACCACATCAATGCCCTTAATAATTTCCTCGTTGAGTGGGAAAAGCACTTCGCAGTCTTTATAGTGAACAGTCGCTATCAGTTGTTGGGGTAATTCCTGTATGTTGGTGATCTTGCCCAGCTCGCCTTCGTCTTCATCTACAGCGGTAAAGCCCAGCAGGTCCATCAGTGTAAAATCGCCGCTTTTCTTTTTAGGTTTTAATTTATTAGGCAGATAGATGTCTTTCTTTACCAGTCTGGATGCTTTTTCAATGGTATCTACATCTTCCAAAAAAAGATAGGCAGTATTATTAGAATGGTATTTGATCGATTCTAAAAAATAAGGAACCAGTTTGCCCTCCATATCAATAAACACGGCATTAAAATCAACCAGGTCCAGGTTTTCAAAATCTACATAAAACTGTATCTCGCCCTTTAAACCCTTGGTTTTGATAACGCTCCCTATTTTGAAACTGTCTTCTATCTTCATTTTGTGTCTTTAACAATAATAACCGCCACTTTAAAAACCCCATCGGGCAATGTCATTAAGTTAGGAAGTCTGGCAATTTAGCCTCACCTAAATCCTCTCCAAAGGAGAGGACTTTAACTTCATTCTTTCTTAGAACCCTCTCCTTTGGAGAGGGCAGGGTGAGGCTGCAAGCTTGGTGAGAAGAATTAGCTTCTCATTTTCCTTAACTTAATGACATTGCCCATCGGGGTTATCGCTTTGTAGAAAACAAACAATCAAAACGATATTTGCGCCGTTAGGTGCAATACAATTCTACAAGGGCAGCCCCTAACAGGGCAAAACCAATATTTTATTATAATACTACAAAGCTATAGCCCTTACAGGGCATCCATCAAAACGTAAATGGATAGTAATTAAACAATAATAGCGAAGTACCCCAGGGCCACTTCGCTATTAAATAAGCTTCTATTAAAATTACTCAGCGCTTTCAGCTTCAGCTGATGCATCAGCTTCAGTTTCAGCAGCTGGTGCTTCAACTTCTTCTTCAGCAACTTCTTCAACAGGAGGAGCATTTTTAGCAGCAATCGCAGCAGCTTTTTCTTCTTTCTTCTTAGCTTCTGCAGCCAGAGCAGCTTTACGCGCATCTTGTTTTGCAGTAGTTAAGCTTTCTTTCTTACCGGTGATCTTGCCGTCTTTGTGATCAAGCCATGCCTGGAATTTAGACTCAACTTGTTCTTCGGTCAAAGCTCCTTTTTTAAGGCCACCCTGTAAGTGTTTTTTGTACATCACTCCTTTGTATGAAAGGATAGCACGACAAGTGTCAGTAGGCTGAGCACCGTTGTTTACCCAATCAAGAGTTTTGTCAAAATTAATGTCAATAGTAGCGGGATTAGTGTTTGGGTTGTATGAACCTAAACGCTCAATGAAGCGGCCATCTCTTGGAGCACGCGCGTCTGCCACTACGATATAGTAAAAAGGTTTTCCTTTTTTACCGTGTCTTTGTAGTCTGATCTTAGTTGCCATTTTTAAATTTTATGTATTCAACATTATCCCCGGAGTCTCCTTCTGCGGGGATGCAAAGGTAGAAAAATTTATTTTAATTTTTAAACCTCATAAACAATTAAATTATAGGCACTTTAAAAAAATTATTGGCAATTTGCCGCCACTTAATTATGACAAACAAAATACGCATCGCCATTGATATGGATGAGGTGATAGCCGACACCATTGACAAGTTTATTGAACTCTACAAACGCGAACACAATACCGTGATCAGGCTTGACCAAATGGATGGAAAAGAGTTTAACGAACTGCTGCCCGAAGAAATAAGAGCAACTTTACGCCAGTATATTCACCAGCCCGGCTTTTTTAGGGATCTTAAAGTGATGGAGGGTAGCCAGGAAGTGGTAAAAGCTTTGTGCGATAAATATGATGTTTACATTGTTTCGGCCGCTATGGAATTCCCAAACTCATTACTCGATAAACACGACTGGCTTGCTGAACATTTCCCATTCATCAGCTGGAAAAACATAATTTTCTGCGGACACAAGATCGTTGACGTACAGATCATGATCGATGACCGGATCAGAAACTTTGTGGGCTTTAACGGTCGTAAGTTGTTATACTCCTCACCCCACAACCATTTAATTACCGAATACGAAAGGGTAAATACCTGGGCCGAAGTGGCTAATAAATTATTATAAAAAGGAAACAAAAGTTAAGAATCAAGAGTCAAGACCTTTGAAGAAGCCGCCGTTAAGCTTTATATCAGCCGGTTTTTAGTTTTATCTTGATTCCTGGCTCTTCATTCTTGATTCAATTAAATAGTGTCGTAAAAAAATTTTAACTTTATAGGGTAGCCAGCTTTGCAATAACATATGCTAAATAATTTTCTTGCGGCATTAAACGATTGCGTTTGGGCCTTTGATGTAAACAAACAAGAATACCTGTTCATTAGCCCGAGTATACACGCTGTTACAGGTTACCACGCTAAAGATTTTCAGCAAAATACTGGGCTCTGGGATGAAATTATAGATCCACGCGACCGCCATGAGGTGCTTTCAGCAAGCCCCAAAACCGATGCTGAGGATTGGCTTGATCTAACCTACCGCATCTTCACCAAGAGCGGAAAAATTAAGTGGGTACACCAAAAAAAACGTTATTACTTTGATGAGCAAACCGGTAAACAGATATTGTTGAGTGTTATTAATGATGTGTCAGATCAACGACAGATCAACTTTAACATGAAAGAGTCGTTGGGCGATTTCAGTATGCTGTTCAATAATAATCCCACCCCAATGTGGATATATGAATTGCCTACGTTACGCATTATGAAAGTGAATAATGCAGCCCTCCATCATTATGGATACAGTGAGGCAGAATTTTTAACAATGACTATCCGCGATATCCGACCAAGGTTCGATCTGGCAAAATTTAACGAATATCTGTACAAAAAGGCTATACCCGAAAGCAGCCTGCATGGTTTCAACAATGCCGGAGTATGGCGACATCAAAACAAAAAGGGTGAAATTGTTTATGCTGAAATAACAGGCCATGAAATTAAGTATGATAATCACAGCTGCCGCATCATTATAGCTACAGATGTTACCGAAAAAGTATTACAGCAGGAAGACCTGAAACGACGCGAACAGTTTTTGACCTCCCTGATAGATTCGCAAACCAATTTCCTGGTACGAATAGATGCTGATTATCTTTTCACATTTGCCAATAAATGGTTCTTTAAAACATTAGGGTGCAAAAAACAGGATATAATAGGACAATCTTTTTCTGACATGGCTTTGCCGGAAGAAAAAGAAGTATGCGAACAGGCATTTAAAAATTGCATCAAAAATCCGGGCAGGGTTATTAGCCTAAGACATCGCAAAGAAGACGATGACTGTAATATCCATTGGATAAAATGGGAGTTTATAGCCATTGCCGATGAGAACGGCGAAGTAAATGAATTGCAAGGCGTGGGGCAGGATTTTACGCAAAACATCGAGATAGAGAAGGAAATTAAAAAAGCCTCAGAAAGACTTAACAGTTTTATCGAAAGCATTTCTGACTCTTTTTTTATTTTGGATAAAGACTGGACATTTGTAAAAATAAATAGCGCTTTTGAAAGGATAACCAGTAGACATAAGGATGAAATTATAGGATCGGTGATATGGGATATTTTCCCCAGCATTGTAGCTACTGAATTTGAAGAAGCTTATCGCAAAGCTATGGACGAGCAGGTAAGCATTCAGTTTACGAAGTATTTTAAATCTGTAAATAAGTGGTTTAATACAACTGTCTACCCTGTATCTGAAGGCCTGGCTGTGTTCGTTCGGGATATTACATACGAAACACAGGCTCAGGAGGAGATCGTATGGACAAAAAACAACCTTGAAGCACTGATCAATAATACCGAGGATCTAACATGGTCTATCGACCGGGATGGTAAGTATGTCTATATGAACAGCGCTTATCGCAAGCGGATAGTTGAAACAGTAGGTATAATGCCAGTAGAGGGAGATGACGCTTATGCACACTCGGGCCATACAGAAGAGATCAACGAGGAATGGCGTTCCTATTACCATCGTGCCTTTTTAGGTGAACGTTATATTACCAGGCACGAAAGCCCTAATCCTGACAGCAAAGAATCATCCTTTTTCGAAGTAAGTTTTAATCCTATCTACAAAGCCAAAAAAGAAGAGATTATAGGTGTGGGATGTTTTGCCCGGGATATAACAGAAAGACTCAAAACAGAGGAGGCCTTAATAGAACAAAATGAGCGTTTAAAAAATATTGCATCACTAAGTTCACATGAATTGCGCAGGCCTGTTGCCAGTATGATGGGCTTACTCAATATCCTGGACACGGTAAACTTCAGCAATCCTGAAAATAAGCAGATCATGGAACATTTGAATACTGTAATTCAGGAGATTGATGGGGTTATCCGCCTTATCGTAAATAAAACCTTTATTGATAGCCGGTTCCCGCTATAATAAATGTTGACATAGGATTTGATATGGTGTCAGGTTGTTATCATCAAAAAAGTTTTCCTTATATGAAATATTCAGTTTATCCATCAACCGTATCATATTAAAACCCGTTGAGTAGAAATATCGGATAGAATTGGATTGGTACATCCATGACTTTTGTTTCAGATTAAAATTTCTGTAAATATTTTTTTTGTAAGCGGTGTCTATTCTTTCTAACCGCTTGTTTCGTGGGATTTTAGAGAAGGTTTTGTATAATTTGAATTCGATATATCGTGAACTGCCCTCCATTTTTTCAAGAAAATCTTCCTGTGGCCCTAAATTGAATTTCATCAATGCTGAAAAATATTTTCTACGGTGCTCTCTTAAATATTTGAAACGCTTAAATAGCTTTTCAACCTGATGGTTATCCGAGGTATTTAAACATGCCAATAAAAGGCTGTTTTCTTTTTCAATGCTTTGTTTAAACCATGCATAGTTATCATAATACGATTGCAGGCGTGAATTACTAACGGTTATTGAGTCATTTGCATACCGTATAAATGCTTTATGCCGAAACTGGAAACCATGAAAATATTCGTGCATAACCATAGTTGCCCAAGTTTGCAAATCATTTACATCCTGTTGCGTTTGATGCGTAGTTTCATAATCACTGCACATCATGACGGGGTGCTGATACCAAAATAAAGTACTATCCTGTGATTCATATGCTGTTGACATGTGAAATTGGTTTGTATCTAATCTTTCCGTACTGTAAATAGAAATTTGTTCTGTCGAATAGACTTTCTGTAATTTATTTTTTCCTTTTAGTGCGTTTTCAGGATCAATAAGAAAAGTACTTTTTGAGGTGAAATAGGCTAAATCAACATTGTAATCCGACCCATCAAACCCGGGCCACGCTCGTAATGCCAATTGTTTTTTAAGACTATAAAACCAAAGTATCCGAGATATGGTCAGATTAGTTTGATCGGGTTTTGGGGTCTGAAATGATAAGAGTAATAATAAGGACAGGCAAAGCACCAATCCCCCACCAACCTTTTTCTTTATATTCATCTTGAAATAAAAAAAGAGCCGAAGCTCTTTTCGAATATAAGTGAATATTACAATATTATAAAGATAGCATCTCTACTATTCTTGTAATGTTTGGATCAATATCAGTATGGTGCTTAATGGCATGTTCAAATGGTGTAAACATGATCTCATTATTAATTATACCGACCATCTCATTACGATAGCCCAGCTTTAATGCTTCAACCGCAGCAACGCCTGTACGGCTTGCCAATACTCTGTCCATGCAAGTTGGCTTTCCGCCACGCTGTATGTGACCAAGGATAGAAACGCGTGTATCTAAATGTGGGAATTTCTCTTTTACCCTGCGGCCTATCTCAAATGCTCCGCCTTCTTCGTTTTCACCTTCGGCTACAATAACTATACGCGAGGTTTTATCCTTGCGGCCATTTTCGAGCCTGTCGAACAAATTGGCCAGGCCTGATTTGCTTTCAGGGATGATAATATTTTCGGCACCCGATGCAATACCGGTGCGCAAAGCGATCATGCCTGAGTCGCGGCCCATCACTTCAACTATAAATAAGCGGTCATGTGATTCGGCAGTATCCCTGATCTTATCCACTGCGTTGATTACCGTATTTATAGCGGTATCATAACCAATAGTAAAATCAGTACCCATCATATCGTTATCAATCGTACCCGGCAGGCCAATGATCGGCATATCAAACTCGTCGCCAAATTCTTTAGCACCTCTGAAGGTACCATCACCACCAATACCGATCAGCGCATCTATCTCAAACTGTTTAAGATTATCATAGGCTATCTGGCGGCCTTCTTTAGTTTTGAACTGTTCGCTGCGCGCTGTTTTTAGAATGGTCCCACCCTTTTGAATGATATTTGAAACCGACCGGCGGTCCATCGGGAAAAGATCACCGGTGATCATTCCTTCATAGCCCCTGCGTATGCCGGTAACCTTAATATTGTAAAATAAAGATGCACGTACCACTGCCCTGATGGCAGCATTCATCCCCGGCGCATCACCGCCTGAAGTATAAAGTCCGATATTTGTTATGTGAGCCATTTTTGGTATTCCGGCGGTTTACATCGCCTTCAAACTAAGTAAACGCAATAATATTATTGAAAATAATGGTGTTACAATAACACTATCATTTTCACCGCGAATTTACATTAATTTTTGGCTCTGTACTATTTTTTGTAAGCTTTATAGGCGTCTATTCCACTATCCAGGTATGTTATAAATCCGGGTATATCAAAAATTGCACCCTGCGGTGGCACAAGCACCTCACCCTTTTCATTAATGATAACATAAAACGGCTGTGCGTTTGAATTAAACTTAGTGATCTCAAAATCAAGCCATTTTGCACCCAATGTGGTGATCTTTTTACCAGTAAGAGAGGAAGTACCTTGCTCTGCTTCAGGCAATTCTGTTTTATCATCAATTACCAATTGCAGTACTACAAAATCATTTTGTAAGCGCCTCAGTACATCCGGGTTAGGGAGCACATTCGATTCCATTTTACGGCAGTTAACACAGTTCCATCCCGTAAAATCAATCATGATGGGTTTGTGCAGTTGTTTGGATACAGCTATCGCCTGATCATAGTCATACCAATCGTCAATACCCTTTACTTTAGGCAAACGCCTAAATAACTCTTCGTATTTTTTATCTTTTATGCTGCTGTTGTTAACAGGAACAGGACTCGCTCCTACACCGGCAGAAAGATCGAAATCCTGTGTGCTTAGTGGTGGCAAAAACGCGCTTATTGATTTTAATGGTGCACCCCACAAACCTGGGATCATATAAACCACAAAAGCAAAAACAATTATAGAGATGAATAAGCGTGGAACAGATAAGTAAGGTAAGTCACTATCATGAGAAAATTTGATCTTACCAATAAGATACAAGCCCATTAAAATACCCATAGCTATCCATAATGACAGGAAAATTTCCCGATCAAACAAATTCCAGTGATATGCCAGGTCAACGTTTGACAGAAATTTTAAAGCGAATGCGAGTTCGATAAATCCCAGTATCACTTTCACACTGTTTAGCCAACCACCTGATTTTGGCAAGCTTTTTAATGCGGAAGGGAACAATGCAAAAAGTGTGAACGGTAACGCAAGAGCCAGCGAGAAACCAAACATTACAATAACCGGCCCCAATCGCTCACCTTTTGTTGCAGCTCCTACTAATACAGAACCGATGATAGGACCAGTACACGAAAATGACACTACAACAAGTGTAGCGGCCATAAAAAATATACCGATCACGCCACCCCTCTCAGAGTTTGAATCCAGCTTGTTTGATAATGACCCGGGTAATGTTATCTCAAAAACGCCAAAGAAGGATATGGCAAAAACAACCAGCAACAGGAAAAAGAAGAAATTAAATATGCCATTGGTAGCCAATCCATTTAATGCTGATGGACCGAAAAACAAAGTAATAAGCAACCCTAAAGCTACATATATTACAATGATAGATAATCCATATAACAGCGATTGAAAAATTGCATTGGTACGGCCGCCTCCTTTTTTTGTGAAAAAGCTTACTGTTAACGGTAAAAGCGGGTATATACAAGGCATTAAAAATGCAGCAAATCCACCCAAAAAACCGGCAATGAATATTTGCCACAGTGTTTGTTGCTTATCCGGACTTGCAACCTGTGCACCCGATGCTTTGCTTGCCGTTTTTACAGCCTCTTGTGTAGCTTTTATTGCGGCCTTATTCTTTTCAGCTGCACTATCAGCAGCGGTTTTGATATCGGTAAACTGCACATCACTGGTCGAGACCGTATCGGCTGATTTTTTTTGGAAAGCCTGGGCTTTATTTATACCTGCAAACGATAAAAATAAAATTGCAACAAGTGCACACCATATCGTTTTCATACAGCTTTTTGAGATTGAAGATGTCATTTTCAGCGAGGCTTATTTACCTAAAGAAACAGTGAAATCAACATCCTCAGGAGGAAGGCATTTTTTATCATTACAGGTCATATATTCTAACTGACCTTTTATGGCAGATAGGTTGCCTGATTTGAGTTTTATTTTTTGCTGAAAAGTAACCGTTTTTTCAAAGTAGCTCACATTCATTTTGAATGCATCTTCATATTTGGTCAACGGGGTTGGTTCGCTTGTTGTGCCAACCAAAGCATATTCTTTTGACGGGGTGAATTTGAAAGATGTTTTTATCGGGCCGCCATCTTTTACGTTTAGTGAATAAATATGCCAGCCATCCTGTATGGTGGCGCGTAAAAATATTACAGCTTCGTTATTATTTAACTTTTTAGCCGCATACGACCATTTTACAGGCGTCTCGATCTGGGCAAAAGCACCCGCACTGATCATTAAGACGGCCACTAAAAGCAATAGTTTTTTCATTTTTAATTTATTGGTTCAATTATTTACAGGTCTGATACTATCTTATTTTTAAAATAGATTTCGGACGCTAATCATTTATTCAAAAATTCAATTTCTTTCTGATTATATTCTGAAGTTACATCTCCATCAAATACGGTTAGCAAGCCATTATCTTTAACCTCTTTTATTAGTCCTTCAAATATCCTTCCCCCGGCTTTAAACATTTTATGCTCATTTAACCAATATAGTCGTTCCAGGTAGGCATTCCTTACAAACTCTAAACGGCCTGCTTTAAGATTAAGATAGGCCGCCTCAATATTTTTACAAATGTCTGATAATAATAATTTCAAATCGTAATCCTTGCGTAAGATTTGTTTTAATGACACTGCATTAGGCACATCCGCCGGAAAAGTATCCTGGTTAATATTTAAACCGATACCAACCACCGAATTTTTTATTTGATTGCCTTGTACAATGTTTTCTATCAATATACCGCCAAGTTTGCCGTTTTCAAAATAAATATCGTTTGGCCACTTTATTTTTAATTGTGCTCCTAAATGAGGCTCTAACGCATTAATTATTCCCAGGCTTACTGCTCTTGTCAAATCAAATTGTTGGGTAACAGGTAAGAAAATTGGTTTTAATAAGATGCTAAACGTCAGATTTTTGCCATCCTCGCTATGCCAGCGGTTTTGTTGCTGACCACGGCCCGCATACTGGCTTTCTGCCATAATGACCGTTCCTTCGCTTACTGGCTTGGAATTTGACAGTAAATCTTTTAGATAATTATTTGTAGAATCAACTTTATTAATTGTGATTAAATTTTGTCCAACAAATAATCCTGAAAATATGTTATTTTGCAAAGTAATAATGTGTAACTCCAGATCGTTCAAAACTAATTCTTTTTGATGGTAAAAAACAAGGTATTAAATGAATCCGCTTATGTTTCTGAATTGGCTATATTCGGCATTCAGGAAAAGAAGGGAAATGATATTGTTAGGTTAGACCTTCGTAATATATTTAGTTCGGTGTCTGATTATTTTGTGATTTGTCACGCCGACTCGACCACACAGGTGAAAGCTATTGCCAATAGCGTTGAAGATGAGATTTTTAAAGCAACTCAACAAGAACCCTGGCGTAAAGAGGGTCTTGAATATGGCGAATGGATACTACTGGATTATGTTGATGTAGTAGTACACATTTTCAGAACCGATAAGCGCGAATTTTATGGTGTAGAGGACTTGTGGGGCGATGCGGAAATTAAATTTTATAAAAGCGCTTAAAAAAATCCGTCACAGAAGCGTCAAGACAAGCGTCTTGTGCTGAGTCCCCCTAAATTGTTTAAAAATAATGATCGTAAGTTTGATCTAGAAAGAAATGAAAGATAATAAATCAGAGAATCCAAAACCTATCCGAAAAATTCCTAATAAAAAAATTGCGCCCAAACCGCCCAAGTTTAATATTATGTGGCTTTATGCTGTTGTTATATTGGTGTTGCTTGGGGTTGGTTATTTGTCCAGCAACAATGTTGTAAAAACTATCAGCTATCAGTTTTTTGATACCAACATATTAAAAAACCATGATGCTGAAAAACTGGTCGCCTACAAAAATGGTGACCTTGTAGTTGTAGAAGTTTACATTAAGAAAGATGCACTCGGAAAACCACAATATTCAGATGTTCGCGAACAAAAGTCGATTACGGGCTCTACAAATAATGGTCCGCAGTATCAATTTACGGATGCATCTTATGAAAGCTTGAAGCAAACGGTAACTAATGCAGAAAAGGATCTTCCTGATTCGCAAAAGACGCCAATCGAGTTTACCCAGCACGAAAGTATTTTAGGAAACTGGCTGGTGCAAGGCATTATCATGGTGGTTTTATTTGCTGCTGTGTGGATATTTATTATGCGCCGTATGTCAGGCGGAAGCGGTGGCGGCCCGGGCGGACAAATATTTAACATAGGTAAATCCAAAGCTACCTTGTTTGATAAAGAAGCACAGGTATCAGTTACTTTTAATGATGTGGCTGGTCTAGAAGAAGCCAAACAGGAAGTGATGGAAATTGTAGATTTCCTAAAAAATCCTAAAAAATACACTAATCTGGGTGGTAAGATACCTAAAGGCGCTTTGCTTATCGGTTCGCCGGGTACAGGTAAAACCCTGTTGGCAAAAGCTGTAGCAGGCGAGGCACAAGTACCATTCTTCTCGCTGTCAGGTTCTGATTTTGTAGAAATGTTTGTGGGTGTAGGTGCTTCACGTGTGCGCGACTTGTTCCGCCAGGCAAAAGACAAGGCCCCATGTATCATATTTATTGATGAAATCGATGCAATCGGTCGTGCCCGCGGTAAAAACAACATTGTAGGCGGTAATGACGAACGCGAAAATACATTGAACCAGTTATTGGTTGAGATGGATGGTTTTGGTACCGACTCAGGTATCATCATTCTTGCAGCAACTAACCGTCCTGATGTATTGGACTCTGCTCTATTGCGTCCGGGCCGTTTTGACAGGCAGGTATCTATTGATAAACCAGATTTGATTGGTCGTGAACAGATATTTAAGGTACACTTAAAACCGGTTAAATTGGCCGAAGGCGTTGATGCCAAAAAACTATCTGCACAAACACCTGGTTTTGCCGGTGCCGAAATTGCCAACGTTTGTAACGAAGCCGCTTTGATAGCAGCCCGTAAAAACAAAGAAGCTGTTGATATGCAGGATTTCCAGGATGCTATTGACCGTGTGATCGGTGGCCTTGAGAAAAAGAACAAGATCATATCTCCTGAAGAGAAACGCATTGTGGCTTACCACGAAGCAGGCCACGCAATTGCTGGCTGGTACCTTGAACATGCTGATCCGCTGGTAAAGGTTTCTATCGTTCCGCGTGGAGTTGCTGCTTTAGGATACGCACAATATTTACCAAAAGAACAATTCCTGTATACTACAGAACAGTTGGAAGACGGTATGTGTATGACTATGGGCGGACGTGTTGCTGAGGATATTACCTTTGGTAAAATCTCTACCGGTGCACAAAACGACCTGGAAAGAATCACCAAACTGGCTTATGCTATGGTTACCATTTATGGTATGAACGAGAAGGTAGGTAATGTTTCCTTCAACGATACTCAGGGTGAATACCAGTTTAATAAACCTTATTCAGAAAAAACATCTGAATTGATAGATCAGGAAGTTCGCAACCAGATCAACGATGTTTATGCCCGCACTAAAAAATTGCTTATCGATAAACGTGATGGCCTGATTAAATTAGCTGATAAGCTATTAGAAAAAGAAATCCTGTTCCAGTCAGATCTGGAAGAGATTTTAGGCAAGCGTCCATTTGAGACCCGCACCACTTACGATGAGTTTGTAAATGGCGCAGAAGGTGGTAACCAGGAGGCGGTAGCCGACAACCTTGTCCATGAAGGAGTTGCCGACCATTCAGGAACCTTTAAGAGGAACCCGGAAGAAAAAGAAGCAAAAAAAAGCGATAAAGAATAAAAATCTAGCTGAAAGCTAAAAGCAGAAAGACCAAAGCTAAATTGTCTTTTTGCTTTTAGCTTTTGGCTTTTAGCTTCAGAAATGAGGGATATTACAACATCAAAGGAAAAGCTGCTTAAAAAGATCCGCAAAGCTTTGCTTGAGAAAAGGGATAATCCCTATCCCAATCTCGAAGACCTGCCTCATTACCCTCAAAATGATGAAATACTTGAAGTAGTATTTGCCCAGGAGTTTACGGCAATATCCGGTCAATTTGTTTTTTGCGAAGATGAGGTGCAGTTTATTGAAAATCTATTGAATCTCGCCGATCAGCACCAATGGCATAAAATATACTGTTGGGAACCCGCTTTGCAGGATATACTAACCCGTTACGATTATCCCTTTTTTGAAACAGATAAGGACTTTGACCAGGCCGAAGTAGGACTTACACTATGCGAAGCACTAATTGCGCGTAACGGAAGTATTCTGTTATCAAACGCCAACATGGCGGGTCGCCGTCTTAGTATTTATCCTCCTGTACATATTGTTTTAGCCTATACCTCGCAGTTAGTAACCGACCTCAAAGACGGCTTCAAACATATAAAAAGTAAATATGGCAATCAGCTACCTTCTATGATCACTACGGTAAGCGGCCCAAGCCGTACTGCTGACATCGAAAAAACGCTTGTTTTAGGCGCTCATGGCCCAAAAGAGCTTTTTGTATTTCTGCTGGACGGGTAAATTGCCCCATTTTTTCTCCTTATTATTTTCTCACTATCATATATGAAAATACCGTTAAAAAACGGTGTGTTTTATTCAAAATAAGCTTGTATATTTCCTGCATATATTCACCCTAACTTTAATACAATCATGGCTTCAAAAATTGACCCCCAAGTAGCTCAAAATTTAATTAAAGAATTTCGCGATCAAAACAAAGGCGCCGGTGAGCACGCTTTAAAAACCCCGGAAGGGCAACATCTGCATGGCTTTTTCGTAGACAGAGAAACCATGGAAAAGATCCTGGCCGACAAGGATAATGCTGGCATGCACGTTCTTTTGGCAAAACACCCGGATTTTACCGGTAAGGCCGACAAGGTGCACACGGCCATGGTGACAGGATCAAAACCGAATACGGAACCTGGTGCTGCAACGCCGTTTGTAAGCCATGGAGAGGTATATCGCACTCCGGTATGCCCACCTACCTGCACCAGCATCTAAATTTGAACATCTCACGATTTGAATAATGCTCAATTTACTTTTAGTATTATCTTTTATAGTAGCCGTTACAGGCATGGTCCGTTATAAAAGATTGACCATGCCTTTTAAAATATTAAGTTTATATTTCGTATTTGAAATATTAATAATCTTGTTTGACGAGTGGGAAATTGCCAGGTATAAAACCAATGTAATTCAACTTCATATTGAAACTTCGGGTACTTATATTTTCTTTAGTTTCATCTATTACTTTCTGTTTAAAAGCAAATACATTAAGGTATTAATATTAGCATCAGTTATTTTAGTTATTGTCTTTTCCCTTATAAATTCATTTTTCTTACAACCCTATAGCACAACGTTCCCTACTAATACAACTCTTATTACAGAAATATTATATCTAATATTTGCTGTATTGTTGTTTAACAAAATGCTGCTTTATCCCACAGAAATAAACATTATAAAACAAAGTACCTTTTGGTACAATTCGGCTATTATTCTGTTTTATTCATCAGTCTTCCTCTACATGACCCTTGCAAATTATTACCAGGCCCACAAGGTAAGTAGCTATATTATAGATTATTTTGCATACGGCTCTATTATTATATTTGATGTGTTGCTGGGAATTGCTATTTTGACAGACAATAAAGAAATTCCAACCGCAAATGATGCTCAACTATCGTTTAGAGATACAGAATGATGATATATTTCAAATTGTAGTATTAACAGGGATATTGTTTGCCTTTCTTGCCAGCTTTATTGTATACTTTGTGGTATTATACCGCAATAGGCAGCTTAAAAACCAGCGTGAACAGGAACAATTGCAGGCCTCTTTCAGACAAGAATTGCTAAAAACACAGATAGAGGTGCAGGACCAAACTCTGGATCATATAAGCACCGAAATACACGATAACATCACCCAGGTACTCTCTTTTGTAAAATTGTCGCTGGCCAATGTAGCTTCTACGGCCGATGGCGAAAAAAAATCGAAGATAAACGAGGCACGCGAACTGGTTGCCCAAACCATTACCGACCTGCGCGACCTTTCAAAAAGCCTGAGCCTTGAGCAGATAAACTCACTTGGCCTGGTAAAAACGATAGAAAAAGAGGCGGAAAGAGTCAATAAAAGCGGGCTGTTGGAGGTAATTATAATAAAAAACGGACAGGCATATTCCCTTGGCCAACAGCGCGAACTGGTGCTCTTCCGCATATTTCAGGAAACGCTGAACAATACACTTAAACACGCTAACGCAAAGCATTTAAAAATCATATTGCAATATCATCCTGATTTGTTTAATTTAACACTCGAAGATGACGGGTCGGGTTTTTCAGTCAAAATGATTGATAATAAGCTCGGTTCAGGATTAAAAAATATTGAAAACAGGGCGTCTTTGATTGGTGGAACAGCTAATATAGTCAGTGCCCCGCATAAAGGCTGTTGTACGAAGATCTCCCTAGACCCACTAAAAACACAATTTTATACTGATGGAGGAACCCATCCGGATCGCATTAGTTGACGATCATCGCTTATTCAGAAGCGGTATAGCTTCTCTCGTTGAAAATTTTGATAGTTATACTATTATTTTCGAGGCAGGGGATGGCGAGGAAATGATCCATAAACTCAATGCTAAAATAAAGCCCAACATAATATTGCTGGATATTAGTATGCCTAAAATGAATGGCATTTCCTCTGCCCGCTGGCTTAGGGATAACCATCCTGATATAAATATCATCGTGTTATCCATGTTTGAAGATGCCGAAAAAGTACTCACGATGGTTAGGATGGGTGTAAAGGGTTACTTATTAAAGGATGCTGAACCAAATGAATTTGAAGAAGCACTCCACAGAGTTTCACAAGATGAAGTATACTATCCCGAGTTTGTTACCCGCCATTTAGTAGATAGCATTAACATAGATTTCAATATAGCTAAGCTAAATAGCCGCGAAATAGAGTTTCTAAAATTAGCCGCAACTGAACTTACTTACAAAGAAATTGCCGATCACATGTGCATCAGCTCGCGCACCGTCGATGGTTACCGCGATCAGCTTTTTGAAAAATTGCACCTGAAAAGCAGGATCGGTCTGGTACTTTATGCCATAAAACATAAGTTAATTGATTTGTAAATTGCTAATATTTTTAGCAATTTTGTTTTATGTCACATGAAGAAAATGAGGAGTTTTTAAAGGGTCGGGGTGCACAGGTAAATACCCACAACAAGTTTCTGAAAAACAAATATGTGCTGGAGCACATCGAGGGCCTTGACGAGCCATTGCTCGAAAACTCTGCTACGCAATTGTTTGAAGAAAACCCAAAAAAGATAGTCAGCGAGTCCAACAGTCCTGATCTGAGCCATATGTACTCTATCAATCCTTACCAGGGTTGTGAGCATGGCTGTATCTATTGTTATGCCCGCAATACGCATGAGTATTATGGTTTCAGTGCCGGGCTTGATTTTGAGCGTAAGATCATCGTCAAAAAAAATGCGGCGGAACTACTGGAGCAATACTTTAATAAAAAGAATTATCAACCAGTTTGTATCCTGCTTTCGGGTAATACGGATTGCTATCAGCCTATAGAGCGGAAATTGAAAATAACACGGTCATTGCTGCAGATCTTTCTACGCTATAGAAATCCGGTAAGCATCATCACTAAAAATAACGTTATCCTGCGCGATCTGGACATATTGGGCGAACTGGGTAAAATGAAACTGGTGCACGTAAATGTTTCCATCACTTCATTAAATGAACAACTTCGCCAAAAACTGGAACCAAGAACAGTCACTGCATCTGGTCGGCTTTCAGTCATTCAAAAATTGACCGAGATAGGCGTACCTGTGCGCGTAATGGCAGCGCCTATAATCCCGGGATTAAACAGTGAAGAGATACCTGCCATCATCAAAGCAGCGGCAGACCGTGGCGCCCTTGCTGCGGGTTTTACCATTGTACGCCTGAATGGCAGCATCAGCGAGATATTTACTGATTGGGTACATAAAGCTTTCCCGGACAGGGCAGATAAAGTATTAAACATGATCAAAGCCTGCCATGATGGTAAACTAAACGATAGCGATTTTGGCCGAAGAATGAGCGGAGATGGTAACATTGCACAATCTATACACCAGCTGTTCCGTATGTCGGTAAATCGCTTTATGAATGACAGGGTGATGCCGGAGTTTGACTATAGTTTATTTGTGCCAAAAGGCGGCAGGCAGACGAGTATGTTTTGACCGTCCTAATATTTAATTGCCTGACTTCTTAGGGATTGTTACCACGGTAATGATGATTCCCAACAATAAGACTGTATACACTGACCACATTGGAGCCGTGTGACTTATCCAGCCGATTAAGCCAAGAATAAGGAAAACATATCCGGCATAATTTATCGATTTGTAATTCACCACCTGTTCATATTACAACTAATACAATAAAGATATAAAGAATATTTTGAGCTTAGTTATACTTTATTTGTGCCGATGAGAGGCGGCAGACGAGTATGTTTTAATGTTTTTACTATATTAGGATTAAAATTAACCTAATGCTTTATCTTAAAAAGAAATCCTCCCTGCTACTGTTTACAGTAATTTTTAGCGTGACATTCACAAGCTGCCATTTATTTGATGACGCTCAACATGCACTCAAGTATTTTTGTCCAAAACTTAACATAAGCTTAAACAGTGTGCACGAATCCACTAATAAATCAAGTACCCTTGCTGTTAAAAGTTATGTGTTGCAATATCCTAACGATAATGTAAAGACAGTTGAAGCATATTTCCTGAATAATGAAAATGGTTACACACCTGTAAAAAACAGCGATTTTTTAAGGCTGAATTCGGACGAGAACACATTTATAGAAGATAATGATACTACTGTAGGAAAAACATTCAAGGCATCGGGTGACAGTGCAGTAGTTGTATTTAATCAATCAAGGCAAGAAATTATTATAGTCGAATATCTTAAAAATCATAAAAAAGGGAAGGATCCCAAATAAAAGTATTTGAATAAAGTCCAGACTTACGAAGTTTTTGAAACTTCGTAAGTCTTATCAAGGCGACATATTAGCTTTTCAACAAACACACCTATAATTATCCCAACCGTATAAGACAAAAGATCACCCCAAAGAAATGTCTCTCCTAATACCAATCTGCCGAAAAGCGTGTGCCGTAAACTATCTATCCATGGCGCTTTATAAAGCTGACTAAACTCTATAGCATAGCAAAACAGCAAACTTATTAGTGCAACGATTTTTATCTTTTTTCTGATAAACAGAAATCGGACTATAAAGTAAACCATTGTGGCCCATAAAATATCGCCGATAAATAAAGGGATAGCAGTGAAATGTCGTGACAATAGTCCGATGATTATTGTAAAAACAATAAGGCTGAAGTATAAGATTCTTTTGCGAAGCATAATTTGTGTTCCATAAAAAAAGCGCCCCAAAAGAGCGCTTCTCATTATAAGATCTGTGTTGCAATTAGGCAGTTTCTGCTTCCAGCGCCATTTGCTCGTCAACCAAAATACGGCCGCAGTGCTCGCAAACGATAATCTTTTTGCGTTGGCGAATGTCCGACTGGCGTTGAGGAGGGATCTGGTTAAAGCATCCTGAGCATGAGTCACGTTGAATAGTTACCACAGCTAAACCGTTTTTCGCGTTACCACGAAGACGGTTATAAGCGATCAATAAACGTTCTTCAATGTTTTTTGAAGCGTTATCGGCTTCAGCATTCAGTTCGTTTTCTTCCTTTTCAGTTTCAGAAGTGATGGTACCTAATTCTGCTTTCTTAGCATCAAGGTCTGCGCGACGGCCTTCAAGGTCAGCAAGCGCTTTTTCGTAGATCTGGGTTTTGGTTGTGATCTCATAACCATACTCTTTGATCTTCTTTTCGCTTACCTGTATGTCAAGGCCCTGTATTTCAATTTCTTTTGAAATAGCCTCATACTCGCGGTTATTTTTTACTTCGTTAAGCTGGGTTTCGTACTTTTTGATATTCGACTGCGCTTCCTTTATCAGGTTTTTGCGGGTTACGATATCATCTTCCAAATCATCCAGCTCACTTTTTATTTTCTGAATACGGGTTTCCAATCCTTCAACATCATCTTCCAGATCGGCAACTTCCATAGGAAGCTCGCCTCTTACCTGGCGTATCTTATCAATCTTGGTGTGGATGGTTTGTAGTTCGTATAAAGCTTTAAGCTTTTGTTCTACGGTTTGTTCCATTAAATAAAATATTTGACGGGGTTTGTATTAATTTCTGTTAAACGGACGGCAAAGTTAGTAAATTTTTTTCTAATTATTTCATACAATAGTTGTTGCGTAAATTGCTCACTCTCAAAATGTCCGATATCTGCAATCACTATCTTTCCTTCGGCATCAAAAAACTCATGATATTTATAGTCAGCGGTCACAAAAACATCAGCTCCGGCAGCAATTGCATGTTTCAATAAAAATCCACCGGCACCACCGCAAACTGCCACTCTTTTAACGCTTTTTCCGGTGAACGCAGTATGCCGGATCACTTGAGCCTGCATTTTTTCTTTTATTTCGAATAAAAACTCCCCTTCATCCATCACTTCATCTAACTCCCCGATCATTCCCGAGCCTACTTGCTGGTGCTGATTGGTCAGGCTATACAGGTCATAAGCTACTTCTTCGTAAGGGTGAGCAAGAAATAAAGCCATCAGCAGTTTACTTTCCAAATTAGCAGGGTAAACTGTCTCTATCCGCACCTCATTTTCATAGTGACGTGTGCCGGGCTCGCCAACATAAGGATTGGTATCTTCACCACCTTTAAATGTACCCGTGCCTTCGGCACTAAAACTACACTCGCTGTAATCACCAATATTACCTGCCCCTGCATGGAATAATGCATTGCGGACCTGTTCGGCTTTTTCTGTCGGCACGTAAGTAACCAATTTTTTAAGCAGACCATTTTTAGGATTTAGTATCCGGCAGTTTGTTAAACCCAGTGTTTCGCAGATGCGTTCATTCACCCCGTTCATCACATTATCCAGGTTAGTGTGGATGGCATAAATGGCAATGTGATTACGAATAGCTTTCTCTACCACGCGTTCCACGTATGTCTTCCCATTAAATTTCTTTAGCCCCCGAAAAACTATAGGATGATGCGAAATGATCACCTGGCAGCCTTTGGCAATAGCTTCATCAACCACCGCTTCGGTACAATCCAATGAGATCAATGCCTGATTTACCTCCTGTTCAGGATTGCCCACAATTAAACCGGAGTTATCATAATCTTCCTGGTAAGCCAGCGGAGCAAGACTTTCAAGATAGGTGGTAAGCAGTGACAATTTCATAATTGAGCACTAATTTCACGAATTGATACGGATTACACTAATATTCACTAATAAATTCGTGTAATTCGTGATTATTCCATTTGTGTAATTCGTGATTATTCGTCTTTCATCCAAACCACTTTCTGTTCTGATTCATGGGGCTTAGCAATAATACCACCATACAAATCCGGCCTACGGGCTTTTATATAACGGTATCCGCCTGCATCGGTTAGCTTATCCGGCGTTAGGGTAGCCATCACGATCTCATTATCAAAACTCCTGCATTCTGCAATAATATCCCCAAAAGGATCAAGTATCATGGAGCAACCATTCTTCACCTGGTCGTCATCCATGCCGATGGGGTTAGAGAACACCGCATAAATGGCATTATCATAAGCACGGGCAGGCAGCCATTTCATTAACCAGGCGCGGCCTTTTAACCCGTCAAATTCCTGTCTCAGTGTGGTCGGATCAAATTCCCGGTTCTTCCATAACTCAGGATCAACAAACCCAGCCCCGGGTCGGGTAGATGGGGTACACATGGTTACATGTGGCATAAATATAATATCGGCGCCCAAGAGCTTTACAGCACGCACATTCTCTATAATGTTATTGTCGTAACAGATAAGGATACTGCATTTCCAGCCAAAGAGATTAAAAATTACATATTTGTCGCCCGGTGTAAGATGTGGGTTGATGAACGGATGCAGTTTATGGTATTTAGCAACTAAGCCGTTTTTATCTACGCATACCTGTGTTTTGTACAGTTTATCATCAGCATCCTTTTCAAATAATCCCGCAAGGATAACTATATCCAACTCTTTTGCAATAGTTATCAGCTGCTTCACACTTGGGCCATCCGGAACAAACTCAGCTACATCAAGCATTTGTTGTTTAGACAAATGCCGGGCAAAGCTGTACCCGGTAACAGAACACTCATGAAAAGCGATAACCTGCGCACCATTCGTAGCAGCTTTTGCAGCAAGCTGGCGTATGATACCCAGGTTATACTCTTTATCGCCGCTGCGGTTCTCAAACTGGGCAGTGGCAATTTTTAAATTTTGCATGGTTAAATGTAAGTGGTTTTATTCACTTATTAGCTGCCCATTTTTGCTATCTGATGGCTATCAAATGCGGCTTTACGATTGAAATCCATAGCCAGGTCTTTATGATTTACCAGGTCAACAATGGTTCCGATAAAACAAAGTCCTGCAGTAAAAAAATACAAAATGCCCATACCTATCTGCCCAATTATAAACCTTTGCAAACCGGGCACAAATAACCCAACGATGCAAAAGATCAGCATGTCCTGTGGGCTTTTACGCTGGTTAGTGTAATTCATATAAAAATATTTTTGCTGATTTTCAGTCAGCTCGGCTGTAGCTTGTTGTATAAAGTTCAGCTCTTCAGGTGTTATACCTGCTAACCCCATATAAGGATTATTTTGAAAAGGTTCCATAGCGATTGTTTTAAGTTGAGTCAAAACTAATATAGAACTAAATTTATTGAAACACAAAATTGGCAGGTGATTGTGCCGGGTCGGTGAAATGCAGTTTCTTATCGGTAGCCAGAAAATGTATCGGGATGTATAACACGTTGTATAAACAATGTATATATCCTATATAGAATAATGCACAATGCAGGAATACCCAGCCAATGTGCATGAAATGAATTACGGATATTACCACGAAACAACCATGAAATAGAATGCCCCAAACCACAACCCGGGCACCAGGTAAAACCCATTGCCTTCAACGGGCAAAGGCTAAAATGAGCCGGGCCAGCAGGATTTGTAAAAGCCAGCGCAACCAGGGCTGCAACCCAGAAAACCAATTCGAAGTATTTTGAAAAAAGACGTTTAATCAACTTTTTTTGATTTGCTCATTAAAAGCAAAGTTACAGCAAGTGCCGATAAAACACCAATAAGCAGCGCAGCAAAAATACGACCTGAAAAATCTGACCAGTTAGCTTTTTCGCTGTTTGATATCCAGTTAATATAAATAATACCTATGAAAACGACGAAGATTCCGCCTACGATCAATATTTTAAAACCTTCTACCAGGCCTTCAAGAAAATTCATTTTACCATCCAAATCATTATCCCTGTAGCGTTTAACGCCATAATATAACCCTATTATAGGAATTAATATTGATACAAACTCAATTGCTGCAGGGTTATTATCGCTAAATTTTAAACCCATGCTAAGCATAATAAATAACCAAACTCCACTTAATATTCCGATGATCAGTCCGGGTAAGATTGCGCTTTTCATATTGTTGTGTTTAAAGGGTTCAATGCAACAGTTCAATCAAAGATATTTGACTAATTTGTGCAGGTTGATTAGGTGATTAAATGGTTGTATAAATATAAATGTTAAAAGTGTTATTTAAACTTATTTTTCAATATACTTAAAAAGTAATTTTAGGCGGACTTTGTTTTAATGTTTACTTGTTTTTAATGCGGGCTGTTGCCCATGCCATTAAAAACCACCTTTTTGCTATATTTGCGACAGTTTGAACATCCGTGATATTTTAGAGCGTTATAAGACTGATGAGCGGGTAAAAACGTTGGCACAAGCGCTCAACGTTGGTAAAGATCCCAGGGTTCAGTTACGAGGTTTAGTCGGTTCGGGAGATGCGGCTGTGGCGGTAGCATTGTATTTTTTGCAGCATCCGCACATGATATTCGTACTTCCAGACAGGGAAGAGGCCGCTTACTTCCAGGCTGATATTGAAAATCTGACCGGCAAAGAGGTTCTTCTTTTTCCATCCTCCTATCGCAAAGCATTTGAATTTACCCAGCCCGACAGCAGCAATGTCTTGGCGCGTGCCGAAGTATTGAATGAACTGAACCACTCGTCAGAATTTGGCCAGTTGATCGTTACCTATCCTGAGGCTTTGGCTGAAAAGGTGATAGACCGTGCTTCGCTTGCAAAAAATACGCTCGAGATCGCTGTAACTAATAAGCTAAGCATCGATTTCATCAACGAATTTTTGATAGAATATGATTTTGATCGGGTTGATTTTGTTTATGAACCTGGTCAGTTCTCTATTCGTGGTGGTATCGTCGACATATTTTCTTTCTCACATGACTTGCCTTACCGGGTAGAATTCTTTGGTGATTTTATTGAATCGATACGCACATTTGAGGTAGAAAGTCAGCTATCGGTTGAGCAGGTAAAAACGATCACCATCGTACCGAATGTTCAGTCTAAATTTTTAACAGAACATAATATTTCTCTGCTTGAATATGTTGATTCCGGTTCGCATGTCTGGATAAAGGATGTGCAGTTTACCCTCGATATTATCAAAAGCGGCCATAAAAAAGCGAATGAATTGTGGAGGGCACTATCATCCGAAGAAAAACAAAAAAACCCGGATTGGATAGACCCGAAATTTGGTTTTACTGATGAGAAATTAATCGCGGACCAGCTTCATGATTTCCCGGTGGTAGAATTTGGCAAGCAATTCTTTTATCAAAACGCTACTGAGATCAATTTTGATATGCGACCCCAGCCTTCATTCAATAAAGATTTCAGTCTGCTTATTCATAATTTTAAAAATAATGATGCCGAGGATATCGAAAATATTATCCTGACAGACTCGGCCCGGCAGGTAGAACGTTTATATGCCATTTTAGAAGATCTCGATAAGACCGTTAAATTTACCCCGATCAGCATTTCGATACGCGAAGGCTTTGTGGACCGTGAGCAAAAGCTGGCTTGCTATACCGATCACCAGATATTTGACCGTTACTATAAATACAAACTCAAAAAAGGCTACCAGCGCTCACAGGCCATCACGCTTAAGGAACTGCGCGAGTTGAAGCCAGGTGATTTTGTAACGCATATCGACCACGGCATCGGTAAATACGCAGGCCTGGAGAAAGTGGAAGTTAACGGCAAGATGCAGGAGATGATCCGGCTTATTTATGCTGACAATGACTTGCTGTATGTAAATATTAACTCGCTCAACCGCATTTCCAAATACAGTGGTAAGGAAGGTTCTGTTCCAAGAATGAACAAACTTGGTACCGATACCTGGGAGCGTTTAAAAAAAACCACAAAAAAAAAAGTTAAGGACATAGCCCGCGACCTGATCAAGCTTTATGCAGTACGTAAAGCTAAAGAGGGTAACGCCTTCTCGCCCGATAGCTATTTGCAAACCGAACTGGAAGCTTCATTTATTTATGAGGATACACCAGACCAGGAAAAAGCCACAGCCGATCTGAAAAAAGACATGGAGTCGCCGCACCCAATGGACAGGCTTATTTGCGGCGATGTAGGCTTTGGTAAAACAGAAGTGGCCATCCGCGCGGCGTTTAAGGCTGTTGCTGATAGCAAACAGGTGGCTATATTGGTGCCAACCACCATTCTTGCCGCCCAGCATTATAAAACCTTCTCCGACCGACTTAAGGGCTTTCCCTGTAACATTGATTATGTGAACCGGTTTAAATCGAGCAAGCAGATCAAGGATACGCTTGAAAAATTAAAGGATGGTAAAGTTGATATCATCATCGGCACACACCGCCTGGTAAGTAAGGACGTTAAGTTTAAGGACCTCGGCTTGATGATCATTGATGAGGAACAAAAATTCGGCGTATCAACCAAAGAGAAGCTAAAACAGATGCGTGCGAATGTGGATACGCTCACACTCACTGCGACACCGATACCGCGCACACTGCATTTTTCGCTAATGGGTGCACGCGATTTGTCTATTATATCCACCCCACCACCTAACCGCCAGCCAGTAGTTACGGAGTTGCATGTGTTTAATGACACCCTGATCAAAGAGGCTGTTGAACATGAAATAGACCGTGGCGGACAAATATTTTTTATCCATAACCGCGTAGCCGACCTGCCTCAATTAGGCGGACTGATCCATAAATTAGTACCCAAAGCACGAATTGGTATTGCTCACGGACAATTAGAAGGAGATGACCTGGAAGATGTGATGCTGAAATTTGTGAGCGGCGAATACGATGTGTTGGTGGCAACAACGATTATCGAGGCCGGTTTGGATATACCCAACGCCAATACCATCATCATCAACCATGCACACATGTTTGGTTTGAGCGACCTGCACCAGATGCGTGGCCGCGTGGGCCGGAGTAATAAAAAGGCTTATTGTTATTTGTTGAGCCCACCCCTGTCCACCCTTACACCTGAAGCACGCAAACGTTTGAGTGCTATAGAAGAGTTCTCTGACCTTGGCAGTGGCTTTAACGTAGCTATGCGCGATCTTGATATCCGTGGAAGCGGTAACCTGCTGGGAGCTGAACAAAGCGGATTTATAGCCGAGATAGGATTCGAGATGTACCATAAAATATTGGATGAAGCTATACAGGAATTAAAGGAAGACGAATTTAAAGGCGTTTTCCCTGATGATAAACCGCGGCCTTATATTTCATTTACACAGATAGATACGGATATGGAAATACTCATCCCGGATGAGTACGTGACCAGCATTGCCGAGCGTTATAATCTTTATACCGAACTTTCAAAGCTCGAAAATGAGGTTGAGCTGCAAGCTTTTGAGCAACAACTTTACGACCGCTTCGGTCCTATCCCTTCTCAGGTAAAAGATATGCTGAATACCGTCCGCCTGCAATGGCTCGGCAAGGCAATTGGCTTTGAAAAGATTTCATTAAAGAAGAATGTTTTGCGGGGTTATTTTATTGGCAGTCAACAATCTCCTTATTTTGAAAGCGGCGCCTTCAAACAGGTATTGATGTATGTACAGGGAAATCCCCGTCGTACTAATCTGAAGGAAGTGAAAAATACGCTGCGTTTAAGTATTGATGGAATCAATAGTATCAATGAGGCGGTTGATCTGCTTAGTGAGATTGCAGAGCCGGTAGGGGTTTAATGTTATACAACCTCTATTCCTTTAATGCGATCAGATCACCAACAGATTTCGCAACCAGTATCAAATTCTTCTCCGTATTAGTCATCGCTTCGGCCATTTCCACAGGTTCATTATTGATAGATAACAATACATCAAAGTATCGTTTCAATTCAGCATCTTGTTCCAAAGGGATTTTCCCGGCCAGACCTATCACGGGGATGTTTTTGTTCTTGGCTTTCAAAGCAACACCATAAGGGCCTTTTCCCTGCAAGGTTTGATTGTCGATACTGCCCTCGCCGGTTATAACCAGGTTGCTTCGCTCTAATGCTTCATCAAAATTAGTGAGCGATAAAAAATAGTCGATCCCATTTACCAGCTTTGCATTTAGCCAGGTGTATAAGCCGGCTGTGGCCCCTCCTGCGGTGCCGCCATGTTTGATATCGGCCATATCAATACCTGTTTGCGCTAAGGATATTGCCGCAAACTTCTTAAGAAAAGTCTCCAGTACCTGCACATCGTCTGCTGAAGCCCCTTTTTGCGGACCAAAAACGCTTGCTGCCCCCTCTGGTCCCAAAAGCTTATTATGCACATCGCACAGGATAATTATTTCACAATCCAAAATTCTTGGATCGAGTTTGGAGTTGTCTATCCTGGCAAGATTGACTAGTCCTTCCGGTGTTGCCAGTAAATTCTCTCCATCAGCATCCAAAAAGGCAATCCCCAATGCCCTCAATATGCCGCAGCCGCCATCGACCGTAGCAGAACCACCCATTGCTATGATGATCTTACTAACACCATTATCCAGTGCCGATTTGATCAGTTCGCCGGTGCCGAAAGAAGATGCTTTCAGTGGATTTAATTCATCTTTATTTAACAATCGCAAACCCGAAGCATCCGCCATTTCAATAACAGCAGTTTTGCCGTTTTCGATCAAGCCGAAGGATGACTTTATTTTTCTCCCAAGCGGATCATGAACTTCTTTTTCTATTGCGCGCCCATTGCATTTTTCAATGATCAAACCTCCCGTGCCATCGCCTCCGTCAGCAATCGGGAAACGTTCTGTAGTGCATTCTAATTTGCTCAATTTTAACCCCTGCTCAATAGCCTCTGCTACCTTTGTGGCAGCAAGGCTGTTCTTAAAAGCATTTGGAGCGATCAGGATATGCATTGTTATAATATTTTTGATAAAATATAGACCATCATCAGCGTAGTAATGCCCATGAAAATGGTGGCAACCGAATATACTTTTAGCATGGTTTTCATTTCCAGTCCCGAAAATTTTGCGATCACCCAAAAATAAGCATCATTTGCGTGTGATATCATCATTGATCCTGCCCCCATAGCTAACACGCAAAGTAGTTTTCCTGTTTCAGTGCCTAAACCCAAAGCGGGCAATAAAGGAAGAACAAGCGAAGATGCAGTTATAATAGCGACGGTAGATGAACCCTGCGCCGTTTTTAAAACCGATGTCAGCAAAAAAGGAAAGAAGATACCCATGCTGCCCAAGGCTACTGACTGACTAAAATGATCCCCTATTTTAGCGGCCGTTAAAATAGCCCCAAAGGCACCACCCATTCCTATGATCACCAATATCCCGCCGGCTTTTTCCACCGAATCCTGCAAAATTTTACTGAGCTCACTTTTACTCCATCCACGTTTACAATTCAATGCCAATAACACACCGATTAGTAAGGCAATAACGGGATCGCCTAAAGAAAACAATACGGATACCCATCCCGGATAACCGGCTATACCTTTATTCAAAAAAGATTTGATCGCAATTAGTATTATCGGTACAAAAACTGGTAGGCATGCTTTGATTAATGACGGTCCGCCATTGCTCTCGGCCTCTATATCATCTTCTATTATCTTATCGGGTGATTTGCGTCCGGCATAGTTTGCCCATAAATTACCGACGATCATGGCGGGTATTGCGACTATGGTACCGATCAATATCAATTTCCCAAAATCAACTCCTATAGTCGCGGCAGCAGCAGAAGCACCAGGATGCGGAGGCACCATGCAATGAATAGCCAATAAACCCGTAGCAAGCGAAACCGACATAGTAGCTATTGAAATACCTGTACGTTTTGCCATCGATCGGTTTAAACCACTCAATACAATATATCCCGAATCGCAAAATATGGGCAGACCTACAATAAAGCCTGTAATGCTCATGGCCAATGGCGCATATTTTTTGCCCAGCTTTTTTAACAGGAAAGATGCCATTACGGAAGTACTGCCTGTATACTCCAGCAGTAAACCTAAGGTAGTCCCAAATACAATGATGAGGCCTATGTTTTTTAAGATGTTTCCGAAGCCATCCTTTACAGTACCAATCACATCGGTTAAAGGCAGCCTTATACCTAAACCAACCACTAAACACGCCAGGAACAACGAGAAGAACGCCGGAACTTTATACCGCGTTGAAAGAATAACAATAAGGGCAATGCTGACTACTAATAAGGCGAGGATATAGGTTAAAGAATTGGTCATTGGTTAATTGGTGAACCTGCTACCGCAAATTACAAAACTTAATCAACTAATATAACCCAATCAAATTTAACTCACCTTCTTATATATTCCCTTCAAATTCCGGCCCAGCTCTTTGTAGTCCAGCCCGTAGCCTACCACAAATTCATTTTCTATTTCGAAGCCGATATATTTTAGCTCCGGAACAGCGCTTTCCAAAGCTTTGGGTTTTAAGAGCAGGGTACAAACCGTAATGGAAGCCGGTTCGCGGACTTTCAATTTGTCAATCAGGTAATGGATAGTGTTACCTGTATCTACAATATCTTCAACAAGGATAATATCGCGGCCTTTGATGTTGATGGTCAGGTCGAAATCATCCCTGATCTTGCGGGTTGTTGATGTGCCGCCATAGTAAGAAGCCAGCTTGGTGAAGGTCACTTCAACCGGTATTTCGATATTTTTTATCAGGTCAGCAGTGAACAAAAAACTGCCGTTCAGCACACCCACCAGTACGGGAGTGCGGTCTTTATAGTCTGCATTGATCTGTTTGGCTATCTCTGTCGTTCTCTTATCTATCGCTTCCGCCCCGATCAATGGCTCGAAGTATAAGTCGGCTATATTGGTTTTCACGTGTTAAATGTAAAAATTATCCGTCAAAATCAACCGTAAACCGCAATTCTTTTAAAAGGATGATTTTGGGGTTAGATTTATAACTGGTCAAATCGGTTTTGGCTAAGATGAAGAATGTGGCGGCGGATCTACGGGTTATATGTATAAAAATGATTGCGGTGGATTGACTTTAAAATCCTCTTTTAGACAAAGTGGTTTATTATATTTTATGAACTTTTTAATCTTTATAGCATAACCACTTACTTTTTCAGAAAAATATTGATAGAAGTAATCCTCACTTATACCTGAAAAATCTTTGGTATCATCCCATAGTTTATTAAGATCATCATTTAATATAAAATCAATTTCAAATTCACCAATAACTTTTTGCATAGGAGATGATGCATATACTAAAACTGTTTTTATTTGTTGATTTTTGAAGATAGATCGGCGGTATTCATATTTTTTAGTTCCATCAAAAATTTTATTCGCATATTCTGGTTTAATCGATAATAAAACTCGCATTTGTGTCAGTTAATTTTATAATTGTTTTAAATTGTTCTGTCGTTATTTGTTTAAAGCCACGTGGGACATCTTCAATACTAGCTATCACATCGTTTTCGATTAAAGTTTTCAAATTACTTCTTTTAGGAAATGAATAAACATAAAGCATCGAAACTATAAAAGGCTTACTTGTTGAACTATACCGCCATTGATTTCTAAGACTCTTTTCAGAATATACACTTCTTTTTTTGCAAATGTTTACAAAATCGTCTTCATCTTTGAAATTCTGAATCACTTCTTCGGCAATGCAAATCGTACTTATTACCCCCTTATATATTCCACCAGTCCTATAAAATACTAATGTATCTCCTTTGTGAATATTCCTCTCCCACGACCTAGAAACATATACCTTAATAATAGCATTACGATGTGGTTCATTTTCTATAAAATCTAATGGTGACTCTGTTCTCAAAATAGAATCCGGGAATAAGTCTGTATGATATTCAGGATAAATAGGCACCAAAAAAATCTTATTATTCGTGGATAAATATGGATATGTTAATCTCGGATTTTTTATATCAAATTTTCTCTCAAAGTTCCGAACATATACACATTCGTCATTTTCTTTTTGCCCCCAGTATTGGAAACCCCAAATTTCCAGAAGTTCTATAAGTCTTAATTGCTCATCTCTTTTATTAAAAATTGTTAGGTAAATTTCCTCAACCTTGTTAGCCAATGCATTATCAAAGATTATTTTTAAAAACCTTTCACCGATTCTAAACCCATTACCGACCACTTTGAAAGTTCCAACTTTCAACCTTTTCTTAGGTTTGAATATTGGTTCAATATCAGAGTACACTTCATTTTCATCTTCTCTTTTTAAAAAAAGAAATGAAAGTAAATGGCCATTGTCTTTATTAATAGTTATATACGCTTTGTCATTAAACTTTTTATTAAACCATCTTTCAAACCCAACATAATCTTCTTTTAAAGAATCAAAAAACGGATCATTCAAATTTATATTAGCAAATAATTGTTGCCGAACGCTTAATACCTTGTAGTCAACTAATTCAGGATATTCAGCGGTTACTTTTTCTAAAAATGAATTGATTTTGAATACCTTATCTTGGATACCAAGTTCATTAGCTTTAAAATGAATTTTTTTATCTTCAGAAATGAGTAAATCTACCCGTTCGCAATACACTTCATTTAAAAGAATACTATCATTGAAATCATTTGGATAGACGTCATATTTTTGGGATATCACTGCTACCTCATTGGTCATTGGAGCGGTCGTTTGCAGGACTTCATAACTATCCAATTTTATTGTAAAGCTCTCTACAATTACTTTATTAGGATTTTTACTAATTTCTTGTAAGGTAATAGGGTGTATACACTTTTGAAAATGTGCTTTATCCAACCATTTAAAGAGAATACCAATATCTTGATTTACGACTCTACTAGCCTCACGATGAATAACAATGTTAGTATCTAAAAGAGCCTTCATTATTTTACAAAATTTACTATACTGGCACCTAATTGCCTAATATATGGCCATGAAAAATAAAGTATTGATATTAATAATATCGCAGATGCAAAATATACCTCACCAGGCAGTTCAATTAATATTTTAAAAAAAGCCGTGTCGGGTTTGGGAGATGATCGATACGAAGCAATGAAGAAAAGCATTCCACAAAAAATATTCAATAATATCGCCAAAGTGAATTGAGCCTTTCCTATCCGCTCTTTAGAGTACATTGAAAAGAAAGAATAGGAATTTGATGATTGTTTAGTTGCATTGGTCTTTTTATTAAAAACTACAACTAATTCATCTTTTTTAAACATATCATCTCCTAAATATCTACGGAAAGATTCATATTCTAATGTGCGGACGCTTTTAAGTGATGCATTATCCAAAAAAACAAAATCGTATTTATTCGGTAGAATATTAAAGCAAAAGCAACTTTTAATATTGCATAATTCTTTTTCTCTCTTATCTAACAAAAGTTGGTCTGGCATATTCCTTCTTTCGTTAACCTTGAAATCATAAATTATAGTAGTCTTTGTGATTCCTTTCTTTCTAGTTGAGATAAAATGATTATTGGGTTTGATTAAAAAGCGACAATAAATATTAGGGCTATTTTCTGAAATAGAATTGTAATGTTTAAGGTCTATTTCCATATTAACCCACGCTTCCTCCGAGTTTTTAAATTCAATAGGTAACAAGCATAATTTTTCGCGTTCAACAAAACTATGAATTATACCAAAGTTATTATTTCCACCATCTAATGAATGTGTATCAGTTACTGAATCATTGAAAATAAATTTACTGTTTGATGTGTCTTTAAGATTTTTATAAAGATCCCTTACTTCATATTGTGGAGTATACCAAGGGATGTATAAAAACAAAGTAATATGATTGTCTATATTAAATGCTGAGTCGGCGGATATTTCAAAACCAAATTCAATCATTGGTTTATCATTCATAAACTCCCAGCTACAAATATGAAATCTCTCGATGCTTATCTTTTTGCCTTGACAAGAATATAGGTAATAGGAATTTTCCACATGTGATTAAGTAAGGTTTAGTAATATCTTAGAAGTCAATCAAAAATAATAATTTTAATATCAATAAGTATAAAATCAATAATTTAAACCAATAGCAGAAAACAACACCCCGAACTACTCTAAACAAAACCCCACCCCCAATTGCTTTTACCTTACGATTATACTTTCCGATACTAAAAAGCATATATTCGTCCCTCATGATTGATTACCAGGTCCATACCTTATCTAACGGCATACGTATTTTACTTAAACACTCTACATCGGCTATAACACATTGCTGTTTTGTGGTGAATGCAGGTTCGCGCGATGAACCGGATAATAAAGAGGGCCTGGCGCATTTTATTGAACATCTGCTTTTTAAGGAAACCGAAACGCGCAGCACCAACCAAATACTGAACCGCCTGGAACTTGTGGGCGCCGATCTGAATGCCTATACCACCAAAGAATATACCTGTATTCACGCCTCCTTGCTAAAGCAGCATTTGGAGCGCACAGTCGACCTGTTCCAGGATATCTTATTCCATTCCACTTTTCCGCGGGAAGAACTGGAAAAAGAGCGCGGTGTGATACTGGACGAGATCGCATCGTACCTCGATCAGCCCGAAGAAGCTATCCAGGATGATTTTGAGGAGTTGTTGTTTAAAGGCCATCCGCTTGGTAAAAATATATTGGGTACTCCCGAAACAGTTGGCGCTATGGATAAGGCGGACATAAAACATTTCATGGAGGCAAATTATAATACCTCTGAAATGGTCTTTGCCGTTTTTGGTGATCATGATTTTAAAAAGCTGGTTAAACTGGCCGAGAAATATTTTGGCGTTATTCCCGCTAATCATTCAAAAAAGACTCGCCTCAAACCCCACGATAGCAAAGGCGAAAAGCTAAGTATAGAAAGGCCCATTACCCAAACGCATTGCATCATTGGCAACCGGGCTTATCCTGCGGAACATCATCATAAAACTGGACTGTTATTATTGAATAATTTGCTCGGCGGCATGGGCATGAGCAACCGCCTTAACCTGGAGATACGTGAAAAATACGGTATTGCCTATACTATTGAATCAAACTATACCCCGCTGACGGATACCGGCATATTTAGCATCTACTTCGGCACCGATGTCGAAAAGGCCGAAAAAGCACTACGACTCGTACACAAAGAATTAAAAAAATTACGTGACCAAAAACTGGGGAGCCTGCAAATGCAACAGGCCAAACAGAAGTTTATTGGTCAGATCGCGCTAGCAGAAGAGAACCGTATGGGATTGATCATTTCGATGGCAAAAAGCCTGCTGGATTTTGATCATGTGGATACGCTGGACCAAATATTTGAGAAGATCAATGCCTGCACTGCAGAACAGTTGCTGGAAATAAGCAACGAGGTTTTTGATGATAGCATGACTACTCTGATGTTTGTTCCGAAAGAATAACCACCGCGTCAACTCACCCCGACATTGCTGTGCCTGTCGACCCGCTCTTCGCTGCGCGGAAAGAGGGCAAAAAACGAACCCTGTTTCCGGCTGCCGGAGGGTGGGTGGTCGAGCATGGCGAAGACCGGGTGAGTCAACTCTTATTAATTTGCTGATCTTGATCTTTTTAAGGTAAAATTGTCAGGCTCCCCATTTTCCATTAAAATTTTAAACCTTATTTTTGTATGATGAAAATGCCCATAATAGCTTACGGAGATCCTGTTTTAAGAAAAAAAGCAACTGCCATTGAGCCCGACGAATATCCCAACATTAAACAATTGATTGAGGATATGTTCGAGACCATGTACGGTGCCCGGGGCGTGGGTCTGGCTGCTCCGCAGGTGGGTATTTCTATGCGCTTATTTGTTGTTGATGCTACTCCTTTTGATGAGGATGAGCCTGAATTAAAGGATTTTAAAAAGTGCTTTATCAACGCGCAGATACTAGAGGAAACCGGTGAAGAATGGGCTTTTAATGAAGGCTGCCTGAGCATACCTGATATCCGCGAAGATGTATCGCGCAAGCCAGTTATCAAAATATCCTACTACGACGAGGACTGGAAGCACCATGAAGAGACCTTTAAAGGTATGGCTGCCCGCATTATCCAGCACGAGTACGACCACATCGAAGGCAAGCTATTCACCGATAAGCTTAGCCCATTACGCAAGCGTCTGATCGAAAAGAAACTAAACGAAATCTCTAAAGGTATCGTTGATGTGGACTATAAAATGAAATTTCCTGCTGCAAAGAAAGGACGTTGATTTAGAGTCAGGATTTGAGAATCAGGAATCAAGACAATTTGGATTGTCCGGAGATTCTTTTGAGACAATCCTGATTCATGAATCTTTACTCTTGATTCTAACCTAATTCCCGCTGCTTGACGTTGCTGCGCGGCTTTTATCACCGTCAGAAATTTCTTTGATCAGGCTGCCCCATGCAAATGGATTCAGCAATGGGTTGGGTGTCAGCGAATGCTGGTTCATGATGGTGGTATTCTCGTTCTGCGCCCAGTAAGATTGTATTTCTTGTCCGTCACGCGCTAAACTATTACCGGTTGCCCTGTTTGTTGCACGTTCCAGGTTCTTTCTTGCTATCTCCAGATCGTCATCAGCCAATTTCATGGATAAGAAATCTTTCCTGAATTCATCCGTAGTAGCCCAAGGGAATACACGAAAAGTTGGCAAATTGATGATCTGTGGTTTTATTCCAATGCGGGTGGTATAGCTCTTATTGGTATTGGCCGGGATAACCATTTTTACAGGTGCATAGCCAATACTTGTAAAAAGTAAAGTATCCTGCTCATGCGCTACAAAAGAAAAATAACCCCTGTAGTCGCTCACAAAAACCTGGTTGTGATAAGAAGAATTGGTAATAGTTACATAAGGCACAATTACCTTTACACTGTCGGAGTTAAATACCACACCCGAAAACTGTACTAATGGCTTTTCCTGCTGCTGGGCATAAGCGCCGGCAGTAATGAACAATAATAATATGCCGAAAAGATATTTCACTTAATGATTGGCTTTTTCTATTTATACCTGACTTTCTTGAAATGGTTTCAAAAATCCAGACAAAAATAACTGATTGTTATAACATTTAATGCAATTTAACAATAGTTAACAATTATCTCAAATTCTCGGGAAGTACCGCGTTGGGGTCGTCTATATCGGTTAGATTGATGGCTTCCACGCCTGTGATCTCAGGAACAGCCTTTTTTATCGCTTCTTCAATGCCCGCTTTCAGGGTCATGATACTCATCGGGCATGATCCGCATGAGCCAAGTAACTTTAATTTTACAATTTTATCCGGAGTGATCTCATCAACCGATACATTCCCGCCATCAGTTTCCAAATACGGACGAATCGTATTTAAAGCTGCTTCCACCTGATCTAATAAAGTCATTTTAACTAAATTATTTATAACGTAAAGTTACTAATTATTTACCAAATTTTTGTTGTTCGCATTGGCATTGCTAATAGCCACCTGCTGAGCCACCCGTTTTGCCATGTCGATAAAGGCTTTGCTCATAGGGTTCTGCTCGTCCAGTATTACAGGTTTTCCGGCATCGCCCGAGTCGCTGATACTTTTAAACAAAGGTATTTCACCCAAAAAAGGAACCTCAAGCTGGTCTGCCAGTTTTTTACCTCCACCCTGTCCAAAAATATAATACTTGTTCTCCGGCAGTTCAGCAGGAGTAAAATACGACATATTTTCTACTATCCCCAGCAAAGGCACATTAATGGCAGGCATCAAAAACATACCAATACCTTTTTTGGCATCTGAAAGTGCTACATTCTGTGGAGTGGTTACAATAACCGCACCGGTAACAGGGAAAGTTTGTGTTACGGTAATGTGTATATCGCCTGTTCCTGGCGGTAGGTCAACTACAAGATAATCCAATTCGCCCCAATCGGCATCGTTAAATAATTGTTTTACAGCGGTAGATACCATTGGCCCACGCCATGGCACAGGTTGATTAGGATCTGTAAAGAAACCGATGGATAATAACTTAATTCCGTATTTTTCAATCGGTTCAATGCGGGTTTTGCCATCCACCTGGCTGGCCTTTGGTCTCACCCCTTCCAAGCCGAACATCATTGGTAATGACGGACCATAAATATCTGCGTCGATCAGCCCAACTTTAGCTCCTGCTTGTGCAAGACCCAACGCCAGGTTAACCGCTACGGTTGATTTACCTACACCACCCTTACCTGATGCTACTGCAATAATATTTTTAACACCAGGTACACCCGTATTCTTTTGAGTAGTAACATGCGAGGTCATATTGATACTCACTTCAATATCCTTGCTGATAAAATAGCTGATCGCATTGCGACACGCATTTTCGATCATAGCCTTTAAAGGGCATGCCGGAGTGGTCAAAATAACTGAAAAACTTAAACGATTGCCTTCTATCCTGATATCCTGTATCATGTTAAGGGTAACCAGGTCTTTTTTCAGATCGGGTTCCTCAACATTACCCAGGGCTTGCAAAACTTGTTCTTTGGTGATGGTCATAATATGAATACAAACTTAATAAAAACAGGGGGTTAATAATGTCATTTGAATGATAAAATGAGGGCTGTAGGAATCTTAGGCTTAAGGGTTTTACCTTCAGGCTTGTAAAATAAAACTTACAAAACCCACATAGAAACATTTTCGTATTCCCTGCGTTTGTAACGCATAAGATTTAGTTTAGTTTTGGATAAAATTATTTGATGCATCGTCTTAATCCCAAATATATCCGCATAGCCGGAATTGTTATTATTTCATTGATTATATTGTTTTTAATAGGCGGATATATTGCCTATACCAAACGTGAGGCTCTGCTTCAAAAAGCGATAACGAGGGCTAAAGAAAAAGCAAAAAAAGATTATAATTTAAACGTAAACATCGGTTCAGCGCGCTTTACCGGGCTTAGTACAGTCTCTCTTTCGGATATTACGGTTGTGCCCGATCAGCGCGATAGTTTACTGAGCATAAAGAAATTTGAAATCAGCATAAAGATCATCCCGCTCATTTTCGGAAATATTAAATTGGCCGACGTGGTATTAGACAATGGCCACCTAAACCTAACTGATATCAAAGGCGTAAAAAATTTCGATTTCCTGTTTAAAAAGAAAAAGGATACTACGGAGAAAAAGGAACGGGCCGATCTTTCGGTACTAGCTAATAACTTGATTAAACAGGTATTGTATAAGATACCTGACGACCTTGACCTGAAGAACTTTCTCATCACTTTTAAAAATGACAGTTCTGGAATAAAATTACTTGCCCAAACCGCAATTATAAAGGGCGGAAAACTGAGTTCGACAATAAAAGTGGACGACGGCGTGGCAACCTGGCATTTTGCGGGTAAAATGCATCCGTCAGACAAAGACATTGATGTAAGTTTATATGCTGATGGTAAGAAGGTAGAGATACCTATGATTGAAAAAAGATATCACCTTAAAGTTAATTTCGATACGGTTAACACCCGGCTCCAAAGGGTTGAGAATAGTGATGGTGTTACTAGAATATATGGCTCCTGGTCGGTACGTAATTTATTGATAAATCATCCGGGCTTGTCGTCGAGTGATATTGTTGTGCCTAACGGGTCTATTGATGCTAACGTATTTGTTGGCAAAAATTATGTTTCGCTGGATAGTTCATCTATGGTTCATCTTAAAAAGATCGCTATCAAACCCTATTTAAAGTACCAGCTATACCCGGTAAAAATTTATACAGTTAAGGTAAATACCGACTGGCTCAACGCTCAGGATGTGTTTGACTCATTCCCTGATGGCTTATTTGATTCATTTACCGGAATACAGGTAACAGGCAAGTTAAAATATCACCTGCATGTATTTTTAGATTCTTCAAATCCCGACCAGGTACAGTTTGAATCAGCATTGGCAAAAGATAATCTGAACATTGTTAAATATGGCAAAACCGATCTTGACAAATTAAATAAGGTATTTGTTTATACGCCGTATGAGAAAGGCAAACCGATGCCAGCACGTATCATCGGTCCTCAAAATCCGTATTTTACACCATTGGAGGATATTTCAATCAATGCGCGCAATGCCATAATGACATCTGAAGACCCTTCGTTTTATAGCAACCATGGGTTTGTAGAAGAGTCCATCAGGAAATCAATCGCCACCGACTTTAAAGAAAAGAAGTTCAAGCGCGGCGGAAGTACCATTTCTATGCAGCTTATTAAAAATGCTTTCCTGAGCAGGGAAAAAACCCTGGCACGTAAAGTAGAAGAAATATTGATCGTGTGGATGATCGAGAACAACAATGTGATGTCGAAAAACAGGATGCTGGAGGTATATTTTAATATTGTTGAATGGGGACGTAATATTTATGGCATCGGCGAAGCATCCCATTATTATTTCGGTAAATCACCTTCAGAACTTACACTGGGCGAAAGTATATACTTAGCAAGTATTCTTCCACATCCAAAAACGGGACTGTATTCCTTTTTGCCTGATGGTAGTTTGCGGCCAAGCTTGACGGGCTATTTTAACCTCATAGGTAAAATGATGGCGATCAAGGGCTGGACCCAGCCCGACAGCTCTGGGTATGGTTATTATTCCGTTCGGTTGAAAGAAAGTCTGAGACAAGAGATCGCACCTGTACCCGCTGCTGTTGCTGATAGCCTGATGAAACAAAATAATGATGATGACGAGGATAACGCGACTTTACTAGCGCCCACCGTTCCTGAGAAAAAGCCAAATTTTTTTCAGCGTTTATTTGGTAAAAAAGATACCACGGCCAAAAAGCACGAAGAACTAGAGGTGGATACCGTAGGCAAAACCAAAAAACAAATACGCCAGGAAAAGCGTGCGCTCAAAAAACAGGAAAAAGAGCGCGAAAAAGAACTTCGTGACAAAGGGCTGATGTAGCGTTTACCCTGACATGACCAAATTAAATGTTTAAACATCTATTTTTGTATAAACATTTAAAATTATGTCACTCATAGATAAATTAAACTGGCGCTACGCTACTAAGAAATTCGATCATACTAAAAAATTGAGCCCTGCTCAACTGGATGAGTTATTGAAAGCGGTGCATTTGTCACCCTCATCTGCGGGCTTGCAATCATACAAGGTAATTGTTGTTGAGGATCACGCCACCAGGGAAAAATTGCGCGAGGCAGCTAACGGACAATCACAGATCACTGACGCCTCACAGTTAATCATATTAGCTTCAGAAACTAATCTAGACGAGGCTTATGTGAAAAACTATATTGACCATGTTGCCAAAACACGCCAGATCGGTCGTGAAAACCTGGAAGGCTTTGAGCAAATGATCAATAGCAACGTAAGCAAGCTTACTGAAGAACAAAAACTAAACTGGTCAAACAAACAAGCTTATATTGCATTGGGTGTATTGTTAACCTCAGCGGCCGAATTAGGTATTGACGCCTGCCCTATGGAGGGGTTCAACGCTGCTAAATTCGATGAGATCCTGGGATTAAAAGAAAAGGGATTGTCTACCACCGTGATTGCCACTATAGGTTTCCGCTCAGAAGATGACGGATACAGCAAACTTGCTAAAGTGCGCAAACCTGAAGAAGAAATGTTTATCCATATATAATTCAGAAATTGAACTGACTGAAAAAGCCTCCTTTACGGTGGCTTTTTTGTTGGTATGCGTATAGCTACTCTTTCATTCTAAGTCCAAACGGAATTATCGCCATTCTTAATTAAGAAAACTTAGTTACAGGCTTGCAATTTCACAACATAAATCTTACTTTCGAATAATATCTATAAAATCTACAGATTTAATATATATTACGATGAAAACTTCACCAAATACACATTCTACCCCCGACCAGCCCAAATCAGGTCGCCCGGAAAAAGAAAGGTGCCTTGAAGAATTGATCACCGCATTACTGAGCTGTCACGAAAACTATAATGCATTATCTATGATCACGCAAAGCGGTGAAGGTAAAGCAACTTGCAAGCGCTATGCTGATGAACGTACGAATTATGCGTACACATTGTATAGCAGCCTGGGCTCATACAATCAAATCTTTGTGGATGAAACGGGCACTGTCAGAGGCTTTGTTAACCCGGTATGGAGTAATGTGGAAAACGCTATTGTCATAGAAGCTGTCGATATTTTTCCTGCTGTCATCACAAGTGAACTTGAAGCCATAAAGAAATACGATACTTATTTACGAAATCATATTCCCATTATTCCGCATTTAAGGTTACTGACTAGCCAAAAAAATTCAATTAAGCAAACTGTAAAATACCTCTCTGAATCAATTAATTTATGTTGATATCCTACACATCACATGTTATCAAAAAAAACTAAATATGCAATTAAAGCACTTGTTCTCTTAGGTAAAAATAAGCCTGATTCACCTATGCATATTGCAGAAATTGCAGAAAGAGAAAATATCCCGAAAAAATATCTTGAAAGCATACTCGGCGAATTGCGAAATGCCGGTTTATTATATAGCAGAAAAAGAAGCGGAGGAGGCTATGTTTTGGGCAAACCGCCAGAGGAGATTCTGCTGGGTTCATGTGCTTAGGCTTACAGACGGTCCGATAGCGATGGTATCCTGTGCAAGCCTGAACTATTATCATAAATGTGATGAATGCCTTGATGAAGCAACTTGTGGTATAAAGCAAACTTTTATTGGCATACGCGATGCCAGTTTGAAAATTTTAACCGAAAAAAGTATCGCCGATCTGATCAAAAAAGACGGAGCATTGGAAAGGGACTTATTATTTCAGGCATCTGAGGTTGGACCTGTATAAAAACCATAACCGGGAAAAGCTGGTCAAGTATGTTCAATTTATTCAATTAATAGTCTTCCCGGCATCTTTTGCATCCGGCACTTTATAGGTTGATCTGCCATATTCCCCGGAAAATTCCAGGTGTTTTAAAAACGAAAAAAAGAACATAGCAAGGCTCCCGCCAAATCTTGGGTTGATCTCGAATATATAAGGTTTTCCGTCAATCTCCTTATAATTAAAACAACAAAGGCCTTCAAAATCTACAGCCGCCAGCATGCTTGCGAAAAGTTCCTTGTGAGGGCATCTTCCTAATTTATTGCAAACAAATTTGTCTCTCCCTTTCACATAAGTTGGAGTCGAAAAAATATAGATTACATTTAATGCATATACTACCCTGCCGTTTTTAAATAATAAGTGAGTTGCGTATTCTTTTGGGCCCGGTACAATTTCCTGACAAAAGTAATCCGGGTCGTTAATCTCATTTTTATGTTTTTCTGCATTTTCCTCAGAGTCAATTACATAGCAGTCCTTGCCCATGTGCGCAATTTTTTTCTTCACCATGAAAGGTATTTTCAGATTTTTCCCCACCGTCGGCATATCTTTTGCAAATCCTTTTTGAGCCAAAGTGGTGTAAAACAAATATTTGTCGTCACATATATCCATCGATTCATTGGTGGGAATAGGAATAGGATTTCTAACAGCTAGTTCAGGGTGCAGATTGATACGCCGGATGTCATTTAAACTTAGTGGGACCACGAGATCTTTGTTTTCGAGTTTTTCATAGGTGAATTCATCAAAGCTGATGGTGTGCTTTAGTAAGCGAAAACTTTTTTTAATATCTTCTTCGCGTTCATTATTTAATGAAAACAATATGTTAACCTTTTTTCCTGAAAAAAGCGCTATTACAGTTTCATATGCGAAATACACAAATTTGTTTATGCGTGCTTCCCATCGAAGCAGCGTATGCCTGATAGCGTTATGGGTGCCGGACATGATTGTTTATAATTTACTGGAAGCGCAATTGTGTAAAGTTGTTTAAACGGTCAGGTTGTTTATATACTAAAATAGTATATAAATACCAAAGTTTAGAATATTTATATTTTTTATGTAACAAACATGTTATAAACTTTGGAAAGCCAATGAATTGAGACATCTGGCAAAGCCCTTTGCCGGATTAGACTTTCCTTTGGCGACAAGCGATCCGATACAAGCGAACCAAATGGTTTGCCAGGGAAATATTGTGTAAACGCGTTTCTCAGAATGTAAGAACTGCTTAGCCAGGTATTCGACAGGACGGTTTATAGTTGCTTAATGAATCAACCCGCGGTTAGTGATGATGACTGATCGCACGCCAGATTATCCAAATGAGCAGGACGGCGATGACCAGCAAAGCTTCGTAAATTGCCTTTATTTATGGTAAGGCCAATTGTCTCTTTATAGACTGGAACCCGGTATTATTAAATAGCAGACGAGGATTTACGAATAAAGAGTTTCGCGTCTAACACATGGTTTTTTTTAACCGTATGATGATTCTTATTCTCCAGTTCATCAAATAAAAGCGTAGCAGCCTTTATGCCCATTTCGTAGGCGGGTTGTGTAATTGTTGATAGTGCAGGGCATAACAACGGTGCAATAGCCAGGCTCGAAAAACTGATTACTTTTAAATCCTTTGGGATGGAAATATTCAAATCATTGCAGACATAATAGGTTGCAATAGCCAAACGCTCTACCGAACTGAATATGCCATCTGGCTTAATTTCTTCGAGCACATTTTTGATGATGGAATAATTTATTTTTTCCTCCTGGCTGCAATCGATCACCAATTCATCGTTAAAAGGCATCCCATGTTTCGCCAGCGCGTCGACATAACCCTGTCCACGCACTTTACCGATGGATATACTTTTATTAACCACCAGGTAGGCTATCCTTTTGCAACCCTGTTCTATCAAGTGTTCTGTTGCGCCAAAGCTGCTCTCATAGTCATTAGTAGTAACTTTTGATACATCAATATCCTCATATACACGGTCAAAAAACACAACGGGTACATTCTTTTGACCTAATTTTCTTAAATAATTGTGATCATTCGCCTCACCTGATACCGACATGATGATGCCATCAGCTTTCCCGTTGTTCAGGTAATTTACAAAGGATACTTCTTTTTCAAAAATATCATCAGTACGGTAAAGCAGAATATAAAATCCTTTTTTACGCGCTACCTCCTCTATCCCATTAATAGCCTGGGCAAAAAATTCGTTAACTATCTCAGGGACTATTACTGCAATTGTCTTGCTCTTTTTATCTCTTAAATTACTGGCATAATGATTAGGCAAAAAATTGTGCTCTTTGGCATATGCCAATATTCTTTCCCTGGTGTCTTTATTAATATCGGAGCTTCCGTTAAATGCCCTTGAAACCGTAGAGGTAGACACCTTAAGCTTCTTAGCCAGTATTTTAAGATTAATATTATCCATTAATGATCAGGTAAATAATTAGCGTATTCAAATGTAACAATTTCATTACACGTGCCATAAGTAATTTAATATCAATTGTATTATTGACAATATTTAAATATCATTTTTCATATAATATATAAGTGGTTGTGGCCGGAATAGTCGTTTCAACTGCACTTACCAGCTTTATTCCATTTTCGTTAATTGTATTTCCATCTGCCGCCAATGTCCAGTTTCCCGGGGGTATGCTGATCTTCTTATCTGAGGTATTCCCATTAAAAACAACCAGGATATTTTTCCAGCTATCGCCGTTAGCGTTGCCGCTTATCTGGTAAGCAATTATATTCGGGTCTTTTATATCTAAAAAGTTCAAATGAGATTGAATCATTTGGGTCGATGGCATCCTGAACGCGGGATGGTTTTTTCTTAATTCGATGAATCCTTTATAATAATCAACTACCGCTTTATATTTTGTTTTCCGGCTCCAGTCGATCTGGTTAATAGAATCAGGACTGCTATATGAATTAGCAACGCCTTGCTTAGTGCGGAGCATTTCGGCTCCTGCATGTAAAAAAGGCACGCCCTGCGAAGTAAGCACTATCGCATTACTCAGCTTATCCATTTTTATCAGGTCGGCCTCAGAAGCATCCGGATTAGATATCTTAAGCCTGTCGAACAATGTATTATCATCATGACACGACACATAATTAATGGTTTGATAAGGTTCTGCCGCCCATGGCGCTTTGGAGTAGTTTACTTTGGTATAGTCGATCTGCGCATGCTGTGTAGATCCTACAATACCAAATTTTACACTTTCAGCATTCCCTACAGCCCCGCTCACAAAGCCTTTTGACTTTACATCGCTCCATCCGCCTTTTATACCATCACGCATATCATCATTAAACACAGCTATTTTATCCAGTTTACTGGCATTCTTTTTCACTGCACGCATATCTTCGGCAAAAGGGCTATTTCCTGCTGCCCATCCTTCGCCATAAATAAAAATAGTGGGATCTATTTTATGCAAAGCCGCACTGATATCGTTCATGGTTTCTATATCATGCACTCCCATCAGATCAAATCTAAAACCATCCAGGTGGTATTCTTTGGCCCAGTAAACCACCGATTCGATCATGTATTTCCGCATCATGGCACTTTCAGACGCGGTTTCATTACCACAACCGGTTGCATTTGAATAGGCTCCTTTTGCCGTATGCCTGTAAAAATAGCCCGGCGCAAACTGGTTAAAGTTCGATGAGGTATCGCTGGTATGATTATACACCACATCCAGTATCACACGTAAACCATTCGCATGCAGGGCCTGTACCATTTGCTTAAACTCATGTATGCGCACATTACCATTGTATGGATCAGTGGCATAATTGCCTTCCGGAACATTGTAGTTTAAAGGATCATAACCCCAGTTATATTTTTCGCTTGGCTTAGTCTCATCGATCGAGTTAAAATCAAACGAAGGCAGCAAGTGAACATGTGTTACCCCAAGCGATTTAATATGATCCAGCCCGGTTGATTCGCCATCCGGGCTTTTTGTGCCAGTTTCTGTCAACCCTAAAAATTGACCCTTATGCTGTACACCAGAGTTTGGACTGATGGATAGATCACGGATATGCAATTCATAAATGAGGATATCCGTGAAATTTTTTAAAGCGGGCTTTTTATCATTATTCCAATTTTTTGGATTGGTTGATGGTAAATCCACCACCATCCCACGCTTGCCGTTTACACCAACTGCTCTGGCATAAATATCCGGCCGCTCCTGCAACCACCGGCCATTAATATTAGCCTGTAAAGTGTAATATTGATTTTTGAGATCTTGCTTAAGCGTTAGTTCCCAAACAGCCTGATCGCCCTTATTTAGTTGAATGGTTTGGGTAGGAACACCACCCTCTCCAGCTGCGTATAGTCTCAGTTTTACCGCACTGGCTGTGGGCGCCCAAATTTTAAATAGTGTTTTTGATGGTGAGTATGTAACCCCCAGATCATTCCCGTTATAAACCGGGTAATCATCAAATGAATAGGTTGTTTTGATAGATTTAAATGAAAGTAGTACGATAGATAAAATAGTTAACGCTAAAATAGTTTTTAGATATTTCATTTTAATAAATCCTTTGTGTGTAATGTTTTTCAGTTTGAAACAATTTTATGGTTTTTTTTCTTAAGCTACATACCTAATACAATTAATTCAGTGAAGAAACTCCTAACTAATAAATTCTTACCCATCTTATTCATTTTATTTGTTTTGAGTCCATCGTCAACAAAAGCCTATTCTGTTTTTGCGCACCTTGCTGTTGTTGACGCCTGCTGGCAAAAATCTATACTGCCACTACTTAAACAAAAATATCCCTTAGCTGCCGATTCAGATATTCGGGTAGCGCGCTCCTACGCTTATGGAGGATCTCTGATTGCCGATATGGGTTATTTTCCTTTTGGTAATCCGTATTTTACAAATTTACTGCATTATGTACGTAGCGGTGATTTTGTTGAAAATCTGATTAACCAGTCTCAGAATTTAAATGAATACGCTTTTTCATTGGGTGCGCTTTCACATTATGTAACTGATCAATATGGCCATTCATTAGGAACGAATGTAGCAGTGCCTGTTATTTATCCCGAAATCAGGAAAAAATTTGGGAACGTCGTAACTTATGACGAGGATAATACTTCACATAAACGGATGGAGTTTGCTTTTGACGTTTTGCAAACAGCAAGGGGCAATTATTTACCACAATCCTATCATGATTTTATTGGTTTTAATGTTGCCCGACCAGTGCTGGAAAGAGCATTTTTGAAAACTTACGGGGAGGATATTAATGAGGTATTTGGTGATTTATCGTTAACTATATCCACTTTCAGGTGGTCAATTAAAAGTTTATTGCCAGGGCTTACACGTACTGCATGGGCAATAAAAAAGAACGATATTCTTAAAACCAATCCAACACTTACCAGTAAAAAGTTTCATTACAGGATCAATAGAAAAGAATACTATAAAGAATTTGGTAAGGAGCGTGAAAAACCGAAATTTAAAGAAAGAGTATTTGCGTTCATAATAGAAATTCTGCCAAAGGTCGGTCCTTTAAAGTCGTTAAAATTCAAAGACCCTGGACCCGAAGGAGAAAAGTTGTTTATTAAAAGTTTTGATACAACCACATTTCACTACACTATTGCATTAAATACACTCCAGCAAACAGATCATATAGAATTAACTAATATTGATTTCGACACTGGTAAAATAACCGCACCGGGCGAATACGGCCTGGTTGATCAGACTTACAGTTTACTGGTTATTAAACTGCAGGACGAAAAATTTAAAACACTGACACTTCCGTTGAAAGACAATATACTCAATTTTTACAGCAAGGCTGACACAACTACAAAATCTAACGCACATAAAAAGGATAAAATAGATTGGCAAAAAACCTATATCGCATTACAACAAATGCGAGTTACCAACCCTATTTCTGTAGATAGTTTAAAATATACAATGGATAGCCTCACAAATATTCATGCAAATCAAATACCTAAACACAAGTCCTGATATTATATACTGGCATTACTCTTGATATAAAACTGTCTGTATGCTTTTACGCGGAATAAATTATGATATCGGCACACCTTTTAGAAAAGATGAATTAAGCAGGCCTGATTTTGATGAATTTATCATTAGAAAAGAAATAGAAATAATTAATAATGAGCTGAAGTGTAATGCCGTCAGGATTTCAGGATATGATATACAACGCCTGTCAAAAGCTTCGGAATTTGCGTTAGAGCAAGGTATGCAAGTTTGGTTTTCACCGGCTTATCCGGATGCGACCAAACAGGAAGCTATTGACTATCTAATTGATTGTGCTATTGCTGCTGAGAGGCTCAGGGAAAAATACGATGACATAATTTTTATAGTGGGCTGCGAGTATTCGCTTTTTTTGAAAGGGTTTGTTAAGGGCGAGACGATATATGACAGGTTCGAAAAGATGTTCAGTCCGTTAGCGATCATTTTAAATATGATCGGGCTAAAAAATAATATGCACAAAAAGCTGAAGCAGTTTTTAAAAGATGCTACAGAAAAAATTAAAGCGCATTTTAAAGGTAAACTAACTTATGCCTCCGGTACGTGGGAAAAAGTAGACTGGAGTTTATTTGATATTGTGGGTATCGATCATTACCGTGCCTCCTATAATAAATCGTTTTATACTAAACAATTAGCAGGATATTATAAATTTAACAAACCGGTTGCCGTATTAGAGTTTGGCTGCTGTGCTTACAAAGGCGCCGAAGATAAAGGACCAACCGGATGGGCAATTACCACAGTAGTAAATGGCCTGCGTGTAATAAAAAGCCACTATCTGAGAGACGAAACCATACAAGCCAACTACATTACCGACTTGCTGGATATTTTAACACAGGAAAAAGTATATGCCGCTTTTGTATTTACTTTTATTAATCCCTTGTATAAATATAACAATGATCCTAAACTGGATTTAGATATGGCTAGCTATGGGATTGTAAAACCGGTTGATGAATCAGCTTATAAAGAATTACCCTGGATACCCAAAGAGGCATTTTATCGCTTAGCAGATTACTATGGAAGATTAAGTAAAAATTCCTCCCATTAAAACCCTGCTATTTCTATCTTTAAGCTTTTGATGATCTGACTATGAAACTACTTTTTCCCCGCCTTGTGCTAATAGTGTTATCGTTAACCGCCTATAAAGGCACTTATGCACAGGATGTAAGTGGTGCAGTTATCTTTCACATCCAATCATCACATACCTCCTTCCCGGATACCGGCCGGGTAAATGGCCATACTTATGATAAGGTTTTGTATACAGCTGCCGAACATTACCATGATAGTACAGTGCTCATTATTGCACCTAAAAATTTAGATGTAAAAGAAAAGGTCGACCTGATTTTCTGGTTTCACGGCTGGCACAACAGTGTGGATAATGCTGCCTCTTATTATGATCTTACCAAACAATTTATTGCTTCAAAACGAAATGCTGTATTGATTTTAGCAGAAACCGCAAAAGATTCGCCCGACAGTTATGGGGGTAAACTTGAAAATCCGGGTGTATTTAAGGCCCTGGTTGCCGATGTAATGACCGGGCTAAAAAGCCAGCATTTAATAACCGCAGATTGTGTGCCCGGACATATCATGCTCGCCGGCCACAGCGGCGCTTATCGGGTTATGGCACGCATTATCAAAAACGGACAAATGCCCATTGACGAAACAATATTGTTTGATGCGCTTTATGCCGAAACCGAAATATTTATGGATTGGATAAAGACTGATCAAAGTCACCGCTTCATTGATCTATATACCGATCACGGTGGCACGGATGGTGAAAGCCACACGATGCTTAAATTGTTAGCACAAGACCAAATTCCTTATCTTGAAACTGAAGAAGTAAATGTGACTCCACAATTGTTAAACAGTAACAGGCTGATCTATATCCACAGCGCGAGAGAGCATAATGATATCATTAACAAACCAGATAATTTCAGGTTGTTTCTGGAGAACAACCCCTTTTTGCGAAGTTTAAAGTAAGTTAAACTACCGCCTTTAATGGCCTGGAAAGATATTTTTTAATATTTGATAAAAGATGAAGGGGTTGGAATGGTTTGAGTATACAATCCACAAAACCACTTTCTATCAGATCTGACAGCATTTTTTGGTCAACCAGCGAGGCGGTAAAGGCAATCACCGGAATATCGGGATATAGTTTTTTAACTTCGAGAATTGCGGTATAACCATTCATCACCGGCATCTCCAGATCCATTAAAATTATATCGAAATTGGGGTTGGCTTCCAGCTTATCAAGTGCTTCTTTGCCATCATAGGCAGATGTAACCTCGGCTTTGAAGCCTGTCAGTACTTTTTTGGCCACCATCATATTGATCTGGTTGTCCTCAACTAATAATATCTTTATTCCTGACAGGTTATCATCCGTTAAAGCTTTAGCAGGTGTAGTAGCTGTTTGTTGCAAAACTACCGGGTAATCCATGTTAAGTTTGAAACTAAACTTACTTCCTTTACCTTTTTCACTTTCCAGTATAAGGCTACTGCCCATTAGTTTTAATAGGCGCACACAAATGGTAAGGCCCAGGCCGGTACCTACAAATTTTTTGGTATCCTCGTCATACACTTGCCAAAAACTCTCAAATATTTTCTTTTGATCATTTTCCGCTATCCCTATACCTGTGTCTTGAATACTAAAATCCACTTCTACAGAATTTTTATGTTTTTTCCGGCATGACACATCCAATTTCACATATCCCTCATCTGTAAATTTCAGGGCGTTTGACAGCAGGTTATTAAATATCTGTATCAACCGCACATCATCGGCCATTACCTGCATATCCAGTTTTGGGTCGATATTGATCCTCAGTTCCAATCCCTTCTCATCAAAAAGCGTAGTAAAGGGTTTACCTACATTCAGCAAAAATTGTTTTAAATCCAATGCAACGGGATGTATATCCAGTTTATCAGCTTCAATCTTATTAAAATCAAGGATATTATTTACCTGCTGCAGCATATGGTCTGAGCAATATTTCAATATCTGGAAATATTCTTCCTGTTGGGCATCACGGTTTTGTTCTTTCAATAAGTTAACCACACCAATGATCCCGTTTAAGGGTGTACGCAACTCGTGACCCATAGTAGCCAGGAACTTAGTTCGTGAGTCGATCACCTTTTTGCTTCTTTCCATCAACTCATTAATGTATTTTTTCTCAAAGAAAATATAGGCTACCGCAAATACTATGGTTGATGAAATAGCTATAACATTATTTACAAATGAGAGCCTTCCTATCTGGGTTGGCGTGAAATCTTCCAGAGGATGTACATTTCGGCCAATAATGATACTGGCAAGAAATGAAATAATGATCATCCCGATATAAATGAAAGATTCTTTATACTGTGTGTGTTTAAGATCGACAATGATCGGCACCGAGACCATTAGCGGAAAAAAATATAAATACTGGCTCGATCGTAATCCTTCTATCGCCGCTGTAGAGATGAGCATCGCACAAACAATGCCTACAATAAATATAGTAAGGTTCTCAATATCGCCATGATATTTTAAGAGTATCACCATTAATATAGCGAAGCAAAAACAAGCGCTTACAAAGGATGATACGTATAAGCCTATATAAGAGGTGTAAATGGAAAGACAGATGCCGGTAAACAACATAGCAAGCCCAAGCTGATAGGTTCTTTTTTGAACATCTTTTATATCAAAATGCGCATTAAGATACCAGTCGTCCTTTTGCTTTAGCCTGTGATATTTCTCTGTGATTTCCTTCATTATTGGTAATTGGGGCTAACTACCATTTTCACTTTACGTTAATATTATTGAAAGCATTCCTATTAAACGTAACTTAACAGATATTCGTTCAGTTTGTGAGATAAAAAATATAATATAATGCAATAATGTCCCAATACGGCAAATATACGCCTAAAATGCGATTTTCATATCCATAGGTAATTTGCATAAATAGAGCAGGGCGGCCAATATCTATTTTATACCTGAAGTTAAAAAAGCGGATAAATCAATCACAGGGTTCTTAGCGCCGGATTTTATTTCGATTTCCCGTTCAAATTTCATAGCAACCGGTTCGAATGCAGCCGGATTTTTGGCTGAAATTTCCCTGCCGAGCGGATGTTTACGAAATAACCCATCAGCTATATTTTTTGCCGATGGCGAGCCTGACTTCAAAACCACGTTATTTGTTTCGATGTTTTTAAACCCTGCACTTTTCATCCAATCCGTAAGCACTTTAGGTTGATGAAGGGAAAATGGCACAAAAAAGCGGGTGGTATCTTCATCTTCAAAATGAGGCACTACAAGATCATTTACCAATAGCCTAAATAAAGGCATACTCAGCGTATTGTCCCAGGTAAAGAACATAAATTTGCCACCAGGTGTTAATACTCTGTATATTTCCTCAAAGCCTTTCTTTTTATCCGGTAAAAACATCATCCCAAATTGGCAGATCACCAGGTCAAATGAATTATCAGGAAATGAAAGATTTTGAGCATCTTCAGTCTGAAAATCTATCTGTTTATTGTCCAGTTCGCGTTTGGCAACATTCAGCATATCATTGCTTATATCCGTTGCCGTAAACTTTATATCTGCAGGAAGAGTTTTGCGTATATGCCGTGTTACTCTACCAGTTCCGCAAGCTATCTCCAATACTGACTTTACATTGGCTGTATCAATTTTAGATGACAAATACCTGGCATAAGGTTCAAACAGAATAGGGCCAAGGTAAAAATCGTAGTTTTCAGCGTCTTCGCCGGTAAATTTGAAAGCTTCTTTCTTTTCCATAGGATAATTGCTGAGAATAAAATTAGCTGAATTTTATTTATTCTGAGCTGGTTGAAAAACAATATTTACTTAACTTGCAATATGAAAAAGCAGCCCTAAAGCAGGCTATTCATATTGTCTGTTATTAACTTTTGAATTAAAATTTTTCTTATTTCTCAAAAATACAAATTTTTCTCATCTTCGTATATCGTGATATATATACTATTGATTTAACTATGAATACCGCCCCGAGAAAATTTGTGATCGATTATGATGGCACCTCTTACCAGGTAGAGCGTTCCATGTCAGATGAAAATATTTATAAACTCAACAGTCCGCATGGAACCTACCTTATCTCCAGGGATTTTTATGGTTATTGGATAGAACTAACAAGAAGATCAGGATCTGCAGACCTTCCTATTACCCTCATTGGTGAGCAAATAGAAGATCATTGCAGCAAAGTTGATTCTATTTAAATACTAGTGTCAAGTCAATAGTCTTTAGTCGTAAGTCTCAAGTCAATTTTGTGCTTTTAACTCCAGACTTTCGACTCAGGGCTAAACGTCAATTCATAATTGACACGATGCTAATTAGATTTTACCCTAACGTATTTTTCGATATTAATACGGTTTACACCCAGGCTGTCAATTTTTTCGATGCCTTGTTGAGTCAGGGTGTCATTTTTTATGGTGATGGTAAAATCGAATTTATTGTTTTCCCATTGACGGTCATTACAGAACTCCAGGTACTCAGTGTACTTATCTCCTACCAAAGTATACTTGCCGCCACCTGAACTAAAATTCGGTTTTGCGCCTTTTCCTTTGGTCAAATCGTGTATCAAGAAACAAAAATGGTCGCCATTAATGATCTTTATCGCTTTTTGATCTTTTGTATAATCCGTTACCACAGTATTTTTCTTCTCGGTCAGCGTTCCCGAAATAAGTTGCCATGTTCCTTCGATCGGCGGTTTGTCTTCTTTTGTTTCTGTTTTGGTTGTTGCGTTGTTTCCACATGAGGTTAATAATGCAGCGGCTACAATAAATGGAGTTACAATTTTCATCAGGTTTGTGTGCAGGTTCATTTGATTTAGTGTATTGGTTCTCAAATATAATTGAATTCTTTTCTCTTTAAAACAAAATTAAACAGTGCACTATATCACGATCTACCTTATTATTGTTATCAATACATCACACATCGCTTTTATCTCTTCCTCTGTATTATAATAATGTATGGATGCCCTTACAACACTACTAAGATGATTTTTATTCATGTAGAAAAGCGTTGATATGGCCTTGCCAATAGATACATTAATTTGCTTTGCCGCTAACTCACTTTTTACTAATACACTATCTATCCCATTTATAGAAAAGGTTACAATACCACATTTCTGATCACCCTGATCATGAACAGTTACTCCGTCTATGTCTTTAAGTTGTTTACGCATGGTATCAGCTAAGTTTTGTATGCGTTGCCACATCCTGTCTACTCCGATATTTAGTGCGTATTCAATAGCTTTCCCTAAACCAAGCGTAAGCGCGCGGTTCTTTTCATAAACTTCAAATCGCCGCGCATCGTCCCTTATTTTGAAATCGTTTTCGCTAACCCACTCTGCTGTATGGCTATCCATTAATATCAATTTCAGTTTGTGCTGCACTTCTTTTCTTACATACAGAAAACCTGTCCCTCTTGGCGCACGCAGGTATTTTCGTCCGGTTACTGCCAGTATATCACAATCGATCTCCTTTACGTCTATCGGCACCTGACCCGCACTCTGGCAGGCATCCAACAGGTATAAGATACCGTGCTTACGTGCTATTTTTCCTATTTCAATAACGGGTATCATACTGCCGGAAGTCGAAGGAATATGTGTGATGGCGATCAATTTGGTTTGAGGCGAAATAGCGTTTTCCAATACAGATAATGAGAAGTTGCCTTGCTCATCATTCGGTATTACCTTAATTTCTATACCATAGGATTTTTTAGCATTCAGAAATCCCATTACGTTAGTTACATACTCCATTTCAGAAGTGATAATTACATCCCCTTTCTCAAAAGCAATTCCATTAAATGCCAGTCCCCAGGCAGTGCTTGCGTTTTCTACAATAGCTACCTCATCCTTATCCGCATTGATCAGTTTAGCAATGAGGGCATAGGTATTTTCCAATTCTTCCCTGTATTTATATTCAGTTTCATATCCGCCATAAACGGCTTCCTCCTTTAAATAATTAACAACCGTTTCAACCACCACATCCGGGGGCAACGCAGCACCGGCGTTATTAAAGTGCTTGACAATGGAAGTTCCTTTGGTTTCGTTTCGTATTTGTTGTATTTCTTGTTCGCTTAATGTGATTGTTTTCATTGTGGATCTACTTGATATTATCTATTACAAATTAAAAGCGTTTGCAAATAACAAAACAGATTCAGTTTTATTAATTTTGACCATAACAGATTCTCATGGAAAGACCTCAAACTGTTGATAATGATTTTCTTTACGCGCAGATTGCATCGCGCATTGAAGAACAGATCAAACAAAATCTATTAAGATCAGGTGATAAACTGCCTTCGGTAAGGGCGTTAAGCCAGGAACAAGGTATCAGCATAAACACAGCCTACAAAGCTTATGTGGAACTGGAAAATATGGGGCTGATTGAGGCAAGGCCGAAATCGGGTTATTACGTAAAGTTTTCGTCAGCCCGGTTTGCCAAAGCACCGGAAACTAAGCCTCCGTTAAAAAATATTGAGCAAACCAGTGTTGGACAGATGATAGCTATGGTCTATCAAAATATGTCAGAAGATAGTGTGTTAAGTTTATCGCGCTCGGCCCCGCCATTAAGTTTGATACCGATGGCTAAGCTTAGTAAATCAATGGTGGCTGCGATGCGTAACAGCCCGTCGGCCAATGTTAATTATGAAAATCTGCAGGGTAACGTTTCCTTACGAAAGCAGATCGCTAAAAATGCTTTCAACTGGGGAGGCCGCATTACCGAAAACGATGTAGTAACCACCCAGGGTTGTATGGAAGCCCTGATATTTTGCTTGCGTGCCCTAACCAAACCCGGCGATACAGTTGCTATAGAAAGTCCAACCTATTTCGGGATATTTAATGTTATGCTGAGCCTCGACTTAAAGGTATTAGAAATCCCCGTTGACCCGGATACAGGAATTGATATTGACTACCTGGCACAGGCAATAGACAAAGTAGATATAAAAGCCTGTTTGTTTGTACCCAATTTTAGCAATCCAATTGGCTGCTGTATGCCAGATGAGCGAAAGCAGCAATTGGTTACTCTTTTAACCGATAAAAAGATCCCATTGATTGAGGATGATATTTATGGCGAAATCTATTTTGGTAAAAGCCGGCCACGCACCTGCAAAAGCTTTGATACGGAAGGCTGGGTAATGCTATGCTCATCGGTTTCAAAATCGCTAGCCCCGGGTTATCGCGTGGGTTGGTGTATACCAGGCAGATTCAAAGATCAGATCATTAATATCAAAATGATGCATACCATTAGTTCGGCCACTCCTACCCAGGCCGCCATTGCTCATTTTTTCGAAACCGGGCGTTATGATCTGCACATGCGAAATCTTCGCAGAACTTTATATACGCAATGTCTCAGGTATACCCAGGCTATAGCTACCCATTTTCCTGAGAATACCAAAATAAGCAGGCCACAGGGTGGTTATGCTTTATGGATCGAGCTGGATAAAAGCGTTAATGCTTTTGAGCTTTACCAAGCAGCAATGACACGCCATATCAGCATTGCACCAGGGCAAATTTTTAGTACGGATGCCCGGTTCACTAATTTTATACGCATTAGTTTTGGTATACCCTACGACAATATGGTAGAGCAAAGCTTTAAGATTTTGGGCGAATTGATCAAAACCCTGGATAACATCAAAGCCTAAAGCCTTATTCTTTTTTCTTGACGCCTCCCTTAGGGGCAATATCTCTGCCTAAATCCAATGTGAAAGAAGCTTCGGATGCATCTGATGCCTGTTGCAATAGATCAATCGGCGCAGAACTGTCCGGAGAATTCGGATCGAATTGTTCGTCCAAACCGTTTGAGTGGATATCCTGCTGGCTTACTTGATCTTCTGCTCCTGAATCGTCAGAATCATCAACTGGAATTTTATCCGGAGTAATCATGGTCTTATTATTTTAATGTATTATAAAATTACAACAGTTAAAGGAGTTTGTTTCCTTTTTTAGAAATTAATTAGAGCGGCATAATTCGCTTTACCAGCTTCGGACAAATAAAAAAAATAGTTTTACTAACAACAAATATTAAAAATGATAAGCCTCAATAATTCTTTTTATTTTTCAGTAGACCGGTATACATGGGCCACTGCCCCACCTTTAAATGCCACTGTATCTATCAATTGAAGATAAAGTGGTTTTTCCAATGCGGAAAACAAAGGTAAACCGGTACCCAAAGCTACAGGGTGAACCAAAAGCCTGTATTCATCAATAAGGCCTGTTTTGACAAGGCTTTGAGCGAAACTTGCCCCGCCATGCGCTATAATATCCTTACCCGGCTGTTGTTTAAGGCGGATGATCTCATCTCTCAGATCACCAGTTAAAATTGGGGTTTTTGCCCATTCTGCTAAAACAGCGTCTGCTGCCGGCGCTTGTTTATTGCCTTGCAAAAGTTTGGCATCTCTTAGTGCCATTGTGGTTAAAGCCTCGTCTCCGGGTTTGATCCCTTTTTTAGAAAAAGCAATTTTGGGGATCTCGTTCATCGGTGCCGCAAAGGGCTCAGTAGTATATGGCCAGTAAGCCATCATATCGTGGAATGTACGACTGCCCATAATGTGCACACCTGCTTGCCATATGGTATCCGAAGTCCACTTAGCACTTTCGTCGTCCATGCTTTTCAGCAGCCAGTCGATCTCTCCATTGGGACCACCTACAAATCCATCAACAGATACCGACATTTTCAATATCAGCTTTCTCATAACACTTATTTTATCACAAAGTTATATCCTGAAAATTTAACCAGGAAGATGCAAATGCGACAATAATGGCGGGAGTTTATGACGATATACTATTGTTTGATCAATTCCGCCGGTAAATGGTCGATCGGTTGTATTTTTATCTGTTTGTAAAAAACCTCAGCTCCCTCGGATTGTACCTGGATCTTTCCCTTGGTAAGAGGCAATTCCTTGCCGTTATCCAACTGTCTGTTGTGATACAGCACCATCATTACTTTGCCGTTCACCACGTGAATACTAGTATCGCCGTGGCAATACAGGTCTACTGTATTCCATTGGCCGGTTGGGTTTTCACCATCCCCCTGTTTAATGCAATGACGGCTTTGTGGACTATCCTGGCTAAATACCATCAGTGTTCCCTGCGGACTGTATATATATTCAGTCCCTGATTTTTTAATTGCCGGCATATCAGCAATTCCACCTGCTACTCCCCAGTAATCGCCGCAATTGCCTTCTTCTATCTGAAATTCCTGCGACCGCATCCAGGCGCCATAGTCTGCACCGTATTTACCAACGGAATGGTATAACAAACCGCTGTCTTTCTTTTTGCCCTTCTTTTGCCCCCATGAAAGTGCGCCCCATTTAAACTGTAATTGCAGGTGATAATTTTCGTATTCGGCTTTGGTAGATATAGCCCCCCAATTCTCGCCCGAAATACGGATGATGTTTTCACCATTATCCTTCACGATAGTAAAAACGTGGCGGGGATCATTATTCAAACCGATAGGTGTGCTGCTTATTGGTTTCCCGGTGTCATCCAGATCGGGGCCGATATAGGTATCCCAACCGGTGAGGTCTTTCCCGTTAAATAGTTGTTTCCAATGATCTTTTTTTAAGAAGGTTGTAAAGCCAAATAAAATGGCACAAAGGATCGGCAGTAATAATAGTTTGGCAGGCTTCATAATTGTAGAGGTTTAAACGAAGATAGGAATTAATCAGGTTGTTCAATTGCGATCAATAAATTATAAAACGCTTTATACAAACTTTTCAATACTAATAGATCCTCTACGTTTTCATCTACATAAAGTTCCAGAAAATGTTGTTGTGCGCCATCATCGTTGTGCGTATGTATTCCGCAGTGAAAACTATCCAATGCAATGAAAATGTTCCTCACAGTATCACTTGCAAATATTCTGCGAACCTTATTTTCATCATTGGTTTTGATGACGAGGTGCTTATCTAACTCCTCATAACCTGTTTCAACATCCTGCATACCAAAAAATTTGCCAACCTCATCAATAAAACCTTCATTGTGAATAGCAAATTTGAAATTACTATTCACCAATACAGGAGATCTCAGCATAGCGTATTGTGATCCGCCTTCAAACCCACCACCCAGGTCAATATCTACTATAAATTCGATGTCTTTATTCCCTTGTTTAATCAATACCTCGTAATGCTCGATCTCATCTATGTTCAGGTCCTGTTCGATCTGGCTCCATACGTCCTGTTCGGTATTGCCTTTGATGATTTTTGTCGTTTCCATATCAGATTGATTGTTAATGAATAACAAAGGAAACACATTTGAGTTTGCAAAGAGATTTTAAGCTTATTCTATATGAAATAGCTTTTTAAAGCCGGCTCCAGAAACAATTTCAGTAAATAGTTTACTCCTGAATTATAGAAACAAGAATGTGATAATGGATACTTTAGCCTATGCGACATTTGTGCCAGAACGTCTCAGTCTTATTTCATGAAGAATATTATTAAGCTTTTGGTGCATGGAAGTTATTTGAGCAAGTAGTGACAGTCTTGAGTCGAGCGGGTTATCAAGATTGTTGCTCTCCGATATCAAAATATTAATCTCTAATTTGATGTCGGTTGATTCCTTGTAAAGGTCTATTAGTGATTTCATAGCTTCATTACTTAAATCTATTGAAAAATATAAATATAAAGCAAGAAAGTTTACAGACAGATAGGATAAGGGGGTTACTATTTTGACTTAATTTTATTTAGCACTGAAAAGAAAAAAGAAATGCCGCCTGGTTAAGCGGCTTGTCTCTCTCTTAATTCACGCTGTAACATAGCTAATTCTTCACGTAAGTTTGTCACCTTGGATAATACGTTTAAGCGGGCATCTAAACTTTCGTCATAACGGTAATTGTCTAACAGCAGGGTCTTTATATCCTCCTGAATTTTTGTAGCTTTTTTCCTTAGCACTGATATCGATTTCATAATATGTAAATAAATTATATATCTGTTAAACGGCTGATAACAAAAAAAGGTTTATCTTATAACGTTAAATTATTGAAATAAATTTGTTACATTGGTTTATTTAGTGTAATGTATAAGTCATAATTTGTTGCGTTAGGAGAGTCTAAAGCAAACAAATCAAAAAAAGGCAGGCCGGATTCGTTTACCGAAAAACGCACTGAACTGCCTTAATTAATCCCTTTATACAGGGATTAAGATTTTATTTTCTAATGATTTAATAAGTAATTTATTTCGTTATTAGTTAATGATCGGTCATATACCCTTACCTCGTCAACAGATCCTTTTAAATAGTTTTGTGGGAAAGTAGCATCCTGGGCTCCGATATACATCTGGCCACCTATGAACCCATCTGAAAAAGTCGATGGTTGTGTTACGGCTAACCTTCCATTTACATATATGCTTAAGTTAGAATTGCTATAGTTCACTACAAGATCAGTCCATGAATTCGTGGGCGCACAAGTTGGTCCGGTGGTTGCAAAAACACTTTCTCCGGTAAGTGTACCTACTCCAGAGACATAAAATGACCAAATGGCCATGACCTTCTTTGCTGAATCAATTGTCAAAGCAATGGACGGTGAGCCGAGACCAAAATGACCGATTTGTAATAAAGTTGCGGGGGTATTTGTTTTGAACCTCATATAAATGCTGAATTTATTAATGTGTTCCTGTCCAGGCTGACTTGAGTCTATCGTTGTACCATAAGACATCGGATCATTAGGTACCTGGATGAAGTTTGATATACCGTTGAGTTTATAAGCAGAATTTGGGTGCCAGTATTTATCATAGGTTAAAGTTGGTAAGCCGATCAGATTGTTTCCGGCATCGGTAAAATCCCTCAAAATTCCATTATTATTATTACCACTTTCATCGTTTGCATTACCTAAAAAAGGGTAATAGCCTACAAGTCCATTTTTTATGGTCTTCACTGCATTGCCGGATCCAAAACAATTTGCATTTGCAGTAAAATTGAGGCTGTTTGTTTTAAGATCGGGACTGGTGCCTGATGTGGCTGCCGGGGCGGGACTGCTTTCTTTTTGACAAGAGTTTAGTAAAAGCGCAAACGCGATTGCACCAATAAGAAAAGTAAAATTTTTCATGGCTTTTGATTTTAGAGAAAAGGTTAAATTTTAAATAGATGAGCTATAAAAATATAAACTATAACAGCCTTTAAGCCACAGTGTTTTAACGGTATTTAACGGGGTGTTTTAACGGGTTTTGTAGGCGAGGGAATTGATTGAACTGTTCTTGAAGTCGCCTTCACAATATTAATATTATAGTGGAATTATAAATAAGAAAGCCGGAAATATTTCCTTGGCTTTCTTATTCAATGTCGGGATGACGGGACGATTATCCGGCTATTTAAATCTATAATTTTCAGTATGTTATATCGAAAATAAACAAGGACGGGCACCGAATAGGGCACATATAATGTGCTTTCATTTGGTGGCTTTTGCGGTCTGCTTATTCGAAAAATATTATTACATTCTATGTTAAATAAGGCAACTCTTAATACTTTTCGACGTAATATCATCGATGCTATTCAACTCGCTGCAATTCCTTATCTTTTTCATGGTAGTAACGCTTATGTACTACCGGCTATCCAGCCAGAAAGCCAGAACATTTCTCCTTTTGATAGCCAGCTGTTATTTCTACATGTCATTTGTTCCCAAGTATATCCTTATTTTGGGAGGAACAATCGTGATCGATTATTTTGCAGGTTTGCAGATAGCACGCAACAAAGGCCATCTGCGTAAAACATGGCTCATCATAAGTTTAGCAGCTAATATCGGCATCCTGGCTTATTTCAAGTATTTCAATTTTATACTGGGCAATCTGGAGCCTTTCCTACAGATGGTCTTCCCCCGGAAACATGTGCCCATATTTGATATTCTTCTCCCTATCGGTCTGTCCTTTCATACTTTTCAGGCCATGAGCTATACCATTGAAGTGTACCGGGGAAAACAAGCTCCGGAACGCGATTTTTTTACTTATGCATTGTATGTGATGTTTTATCCACAGCTGGTGGCCGGCCCAATAGAGCGGCCCCAGAATATGCTTCCCCAGCTCCGTACCCGCCAGGAATACAAGTGGGACAATGTAAAGGAAGGGCTTACCAGGATGCTGTGGGGATTGTTTAAAAAAGTGGTCATTGCTGATCGTATTGCTGCTGTGGTGGACTATTCTTTTGATCATATCAATACACAGTCTTCTCTGCACTTGCTGCTGGGGGCCGCTTTATATTCTTTTCAGATATATTGCGATTTTTCAGGTTATTCTGATATCGGCATAGGCGCTGCTAAAGTAATGGGAATTGGCCTAATGGAGAATTTTAATGAGCCTTATCGGGCGCATACAATGCCCCAGTTCTGGAGCCGGTGGCACATTTCATTGTCCACCTGGTTTAGGGATTACGTCTATATTCCGTTGGGCGGCAATCGTTTGGGTAACAGGCGGAGAAAACTGAATATAATGATCGTTTTTTTGTTGAGTGGCCTGTGGCATGGCGCTAACTGGACATTTGTTGTTTGGGGTGGCTTGCATGGCATTCTGACCGCTTTTTCCCCGGGCAGCAGAAAGAGCAAGGATACAGCCCTTTCTGCAGGAAAGATCGCTTTTATAAGTATTAATTTTCTATTGGTGACTTTGCTGTGGATTTTCTTCCGCGCCCCTAACCTGCACGATGCATTACATTATCTGTATGGCATTTTTAGTTTCCGACACGGATTATCCAAAACCGGTGTCAATAATATGGAACTGGCATTGTCAATGATCCTGATTGGTATTATGCTTGTAAGGGAGTATAAATACAGAGGGCATTATATAAAAGACAACCGCCTTTTTGCCTGTTATACAGGTGTAATCGTTATTGCGTGTTACTTTCTGGGCGTATTTAATGAAAACCAATTTATCTACTTCCAATTTTAGTGTTATGAAAAGGGTATTCTCCTGGCTATTTATCATCATCGGGATGGCTGTTCTTGTAATGTCAACTTCCAGGGGCATGATGAAATATGTTTCCGATAAACGATACGGCTGGACTGGTGCTTTTGGGATACACCGGGCTGATGGGGGCGACCTGGTCAATATGGCATTTCTTGATAAGGAACCGAAGTTCCTGCAGCATACCAATTTTGTTTTTAAACGGTCGCCGGATACCGTCAACAGGAATATAAATCTGTATGTATGGGCCGATAGTTATGTGATACATATTCCTGATTATTCATATGCACATGTAAATAAGTTTCAGCTTGGCAGAAGGGATTTTACAGATTTACACTATAAACTCGATCCAAATAAAAAGAACATCCTTATTATTGAAAACGGAGAGCGGTTTGTACGCATTTATTTCAAATACCTGGTGATTTTTGATCATGTTCAGAAGGATAAAAGCGCCCTCTCCTTTTTGTATTCCTATAGCAACTCCCCTGCACATTATGCTTCCCTGGGCCTGGGTGGTGTTCATGTAACGGATCTGTTTAACCCGGATATCAATCAAAACATTGAATACAACCTGTTCAATTACAATTGTATTAACTGGATACGGGAATTAAAAGCTGAAATGAATTACCAGTATTTCAATCGGGTTTCCGGCGATGTTGCCTTGTCGGAGAATGGAAAACATCTCTTTTTAAGACAAACCATTGCTGCTCATGACATATTGAGTTGTTACGAGGCTATGAAGTCTACAGAAATAAACACGCTTTGTAGTAATATAGATACCATTTATAAACACTATAAAAAGGAGGGCTTTGACGAGGTCTATTTCTCCATCATTCCTAATCCTGCTACTATTTTACAACCAGTCTATTATAATGGATTGATTCCTGTACTGGAAAAAAGAGCGGACTCGATGGGCGTTCCTTTTATTGATATATTTAAGGCTTTCTCTCATTATCCGAACCCATCTGAATTATATACAAATGGAGATACCCACTGGAATAATAAGGGTTGGGAAATATGGCTGGATGCTGTTAACACGGAATTAAACAAACAGAGCGGCCAGTTAAAAAAATAAAAGAAGCTGTGTCAGCTTGTATACGGGCAGCATTAATTAAGCATAAAAAAACACGTGTTTGGACCAGATTTTGTTTTGCACCCGGTAAGCTAAAATTGAATGAATAAGTGCTTTTTATGAGCTCTCCACTACCTGTTAAACAACTTGTATTCCTTATCAATAACAATCCAAACTTCTTAAATGAGGGATTAAAATCGCTGCTAAAGGTGGTCTTAATATCTCTTTACAAAGCAGTATTACCTGTTACAGGGCCGTTCATTGTTATAATTGTAAATGCTTGTTTAAGGTATACTAGCAAATCAGCGTATGCATAAACCTTTTTGCGGTCATTCAGCTTTGTCAAACTATTTTAATACCGATAAAGTCTGTTCTGCCAGGCGCCTGCATGCGGCTTCATCCATTCCCACTTTTGCAGATACAACCATTCCGGAAATAGCATTTATTAAATAGTCAGTAGTAGTTTCAACATTCAATTTTTTGAATGTTGGTTTACTTTTCTTTCCCATCTTGACGAAATGAAGCAAGGCATTCCTACAATCTTCATAACTGTCTTTTACTATTTGAAGGGCATCACCGTCTTCTGGACCGAACTCAATGATTGAATTCACCATAAAGCAGCCGCTGGGTAATCCAGGGTGATAGCAACCTGTGACAGAAATATCAAAAATTCGTTCAATACCTTCAACACCGTCCTTGCTTTCCAAGGTTATCTTCTCAAGCGAATCAGCGGTAAGCTTCCGATATCGGTTAAGTGCTTTGAGTAAAAGGCCCCGCTTGTCTCCAAATGTGGCATACAAGCTAGATCTGCTAATACCCAAAAACTTCACAATTTCTTCTGGTGATGTTGTACGATAACCTTGAAGCTGAAACAGTTCAATGGCTTTGTCGAGTGTTTCCTCCTCAATGAAATTCTTAATACGCCCCATATATATTTTTAAATATTATGTGTTCTTTGCAGAACAGATTAACACGTAAAATAGCAAAATAATTACAGCTCAATTATTATGAAAAAAGCGAGGTTGATTTCCTCGCCTTTAATTCAGCACATTTTGGACTGGATAATATTTGCAGGGTTTGAACCCAGCTATTGATGATCGTCGCTGAAAGTTTTTATGCTGTGATACCACCATCAACTTTAAAGCTGGTACCAGTGATATAAGCAGATTCTGGTCCTGCCAGGAAATTCACCATAGCTGCTATTTCTTCTGGCTTGCCTAAACGCCTGAGAGGTATTACATTCATATATGCTTCGCGTGTAGCCGGATCAGCCGGCATCATATCAGTATCAATTGCACCCGGCTCTACTGTATTTGCCGTAATGTTTCTCGGCGCAAGATCCCATGCCAACCCGCGGGTATAAGCCGAGATAGCAGCTTTAGTAGCAATATAGTCCGTCATTTGAGGGCCGCCGATCCGACTGCCACCTACCGAGCCAATATTGATGATGCGTCCACCATCGGGCATATATTTTTGCGCCGTTCTTACCGCCTCTGCGACGGAACGGATGTTCACGTCTATCTGGCGGTCATAATCCGCACTTCGGTCGGCTGCAGTATGTAAAGGTCCGGCTACGGATACAGCCGCGTTGTTGACCAATATATCGATCTTCCCGAATATTGTTGCAGCTTGATCTATTGCCTTTTCAACTGATCCCCGGACTCCGCCATCAGCCTTAATTCCCAGGGCCGTTCCTCCGGCTTGCTCAATTTGTGAAACTAAAGCTTGCGCCTTTTCATCTGAATTTACATAAGTGAACGCAACTGTAGCACCTTCAGATGCAAAACGGTTAACAATTGCTCGTCCCATGCCGCGTGTACCACCGGTTACAAAAGCGATTTTATCTTTTAATGTTATCATTTTAATTTATTGGAATTTTTATTCCCAAAAGTAGACGCTTTGTTTTCATTTTGGAACTTTTATTCCGTTTTTTTATCTATAGGAATGTCATATTTTGGAAAATTGTTTAACGCTTTCACGCAAAAATGTTTGACCTATGTTTGACCCAATAAAAAAGGACTTATGATTTTAATTCATAAGTCCTTGATTTTAAAGTCGGGATGAGAAGATTCGAACTTCCGACCTCCAGCACCCCATGCTGGCGCGATACCGGGCTACGCTACATCCCGAAAAAACCCTTGTGGGCAACAAATATAGGTAAGTTGACATTAAGTGAAAAGCTAATTTATCACAATAAGATTTGCCCCGATTGTATTTTGAAAATAACTTCTGCATTAATTACACTGATAAATCCGAAAAATAAATTTTTAGTTATAGGTATGTAATTTAAAAACACAAAGTTATATTTGGATACTGCCCTTAAACCAAGTACCTATTCCGATGAGAGAATTTCGTGTTTTTTTTTATGTATTAATATTGACTTTGTTTTGCTGCCGGAAACCTTATAATCCTCCTGCAACATCTACCTCAGCAAGTTACCTTGTGGTAGATGGCGTAATTAATTTAGCGGTGGATTCAACCGTTATAAAAATAAGCCGGACTGTTAAACTTACTGATAAAACAGCCACCAACCCGGTATTAAATGCTACTGTAACCATTGAGGGTGAACAAAATGGCTCCGTACCTTTATTTGATATCAATGGCAATGGTCATTATTTTAATTATGATATAGGCGTCTCACCTACCCAACGATACAGGTTAAGGATTATTGATGGTTCTAAGCAATACCTGTCAGATTTTGTCGAAGTAAAACAAACCCCGCCTATTGATAGCATTGGTTATAACATACAAAATGGCATCATCAATTTATATGTAAATGCACATGATGCGACAAACAAGACCCGTTTTTATCTTTGGAATTATGATGAAAACTGGGCGTTTCATTCAAAATACGGATCAGATTTTGTTTTGGAACCCAGTACTAATACAATAATATCCAGACCTGCCAGCCAACAGATATTTAACTGCTTTGCAAGTGACGTATCATCGCATATCGTTTTAAATTCAACAGAAAAATTGAGTAAGGATATAGTTTACCAGGGGCCAATAACCCAAATTCCTTTAACATCAGAAAAAGTAGAAAAAAGGTATTCTATGTTGTTAAGGCAATATGCACTAACACAAGATGCTTTTAATTTTTTTCAAAACATTCAAAAAAACACCGAGCAGCTTGGTAGCATTTTTGATGCCCAGCCTTCACAGATCAGCGGAAATATACATAACGTTAATAACCCCAGCGAACCTGTTGTTGGTTATGTGGTTGCTACAAATGTTCAATCAAAAAGAATTTACATCTCCCATGATGATCTTCCCGGCAACGTATTGCCAATTTATCCATATGATTGTAAAGAGGATACTGCAAAACTCTCAGACGTTCAAAATATCCTGATTAACCCACCTATTGATTTTATTCCTACCCAGGGCCTTTATTCCGGAGGGTCATTAATAGGCTATTTATATAGTAACATACAGTGTACTGATTGTACCATCAGAGGAACCCGGCAGGCGCCATATTGGTGGCAATGAGTAATCCCTAAAAATTCAATTTAAGCATAAGACACTTTTTATAACTGATGATCATTCCCTTAAGAAATTGCTGTTGTTTTGTGCTATTAATAAACGTGCTGTTATTTGCAGGAGCTTGTAAAAAGAAATCCAATCCTGCCCCAACCGCTGATCCAACACTACAATCAACCGCACCCTTCCTTATGGGTTCTGCTGTTGGATCTGATGCCATAAAAGGCAGTTATAATTACCAGGGGACGCTAATAAATGAATACAACAGCGTTACTTCTGATTATCAATTAAAGTTTGACTGGGTAGAACCGCAACAGGGGGTGTTTAATTATGCTGACGGGGATTATATCGTTGCTTTTGCAACGCAACACCACATGCGGGTGCATGCACATAATTTTATATGGCACCAGGCACTGCCAAACTGGGTAATCAATTTCCAGGGGGATTCGCTTGCCTGGGAAAATCTTTTTAAAACACACATTGAAAGCGAGGCGACACATTATAAAGGACAGGTAGCGTCATGGGATGTAGTGAACGAAGCCATCAGGGATGATGATGGGACTTTGCGTAACAAAGATGTAAATCCGGGTGATGGCAGTATCTGGCGGCAGCACCTGGGAGCTGACTATATTGCCCGTGCCTTTCAATATGCACATGAAGCTGACCCTAATGCTCTTTTATTTTATAATGATTATGGCCAGGAATGGGGCGGCGTAAAGCTCGACTCGATCATAGCGCTTGTAACCAGTTTGAAAAATCGTGGAATTCCTATATCCGGCGTTGGAATGCAGATGCATATTGACATTAATGCCAGTAATGCCGGCATTACAGCGGCTTTAAAAAGACTTGCCGCAACCGGGTTAAAAGTTCATATTTCTGAACTGGATATTTCAGTAAACCCTAACAATGATCCAAACATTGTTTTTACCAGCGATCTGCAAACTACACAAGCAGCCAAATACCGGTTTATTGCGGAAACCTATCGGGCCACGGTCCCCGCTGCACAGCAATATGGAATAACTACCTGGGAGTTTTGTGATGCAGACAGTTGGATACCTGCCTTTTTTCACCGGAAAGACTGGCCATTGCTGTTTGATAGCGATTATAAAAAGAAAGCCGCTTATTTTGGTTTGCTAAAAGGATTAAAAGATTAAACAACCTGCACATTTTGCTCACCAAGCGCAGGTACCGGCTGTTGTTTTTTCAATGCCTGCTTGCGTAAATAACGAAAATGAAGCAAACCTATAAGTAAAGCAAATATTCCCTCGGCCAGCATCGTATCAGGTGTGCCTATCCATTTTGATAGGGAACCGATCAGGAGTCCGCCAAGCGGTTGCATCCCGAAAAAGGCCATCGCATAAAAGCTGATCACTCTACCTCGCATATTGGGTTCAACGGTGGTTTGGATCAACGTGTTGCTCACCGTGACTTGTGACATCATACCAAACCCTGCAACCGTAGCAAATACCAGTGCCAGCGGATAATTGCCCTCGTGCGAAAACAGCACAAGCCCAGCTCCGAATATCAGTGTATTAATAGCCAGTATCTTTTTCAAATTACTTCCGGGTTTTAATGAGGCTAAAAATATAGCGCCACTAAATGCACCCAAACCGATCACGCTGTCAATAATACCAAAAGTGGATGCCGTTCCTTTAAAAATGTCCTTTGCATACACTGGCAACAGTGTACTAAAAGGCAGTACAAATAAACTGATCAAACCCAGCATCACAATCACAAAGGCGAGTGATGGGGTCTTTTTCAAATAACTTAAACCTTCGCGCATTTCGCCAAAGGCATTTTTTGTATGCACCTGTTTTATATATGCAGGGAGCCGCATCAATAATAAGGAACCGATCACCGCGAGAAAGCTTAGGGCGTTCAACAAAAAGCAAGTGCCGTCGCCAAATTTCTCCAGTACAAATCCGGCTATTGCAGGGCCAATCAATCTTGACAAATTCACCATGGATGAGTTGAGGGCTAGTGCATTAGGCAAATCTTTTTTGTCTTCAATCATCTCATAAACCAGTGATTGCCTTGCGGGCACATCAAAAGCATTGATTAAACCGAGCATTACACTTAGCGACAGTATCTCCCACACCGCGTAATGTCCCGCCAATATCAGTATAGCCAAAATTGAAGCCTGAACCATGGAGGCGATTTGCGTACCCAACAAAACCCTGAAACGGTTATACCTGTCGGATACCACACCACCGAGCAATGAAAACAAAAATGATGGGAACTGGCTGGCAAACAATGTCAAACCCAGCATAAAAGTGGAATGGGTAAGGTCGTATATCACCCAGCTTACCGCGGTCTTTTGCATCCACGTCCCGACCAAAGAAATTGATTGCCCTGTAAAATATAGCCGGTAGTTACGGCCTCTAAATGCACTGAATGTTGTAATTTTCATCTATAGTCTTTCACACAGTTAATATTAAACCAATTACTCAAAGTCAACCAGCCTGGTCAATGGCGCTATTAATTTTCTGAGTAATGCTTCTTCATCATCATTAAAATTTTCCTTAATCGCATTAGCCAGCCACTCATCACGCTCGCTCCTTACCTGCAGCAATATGCGCTCTCCTTCTTCGGTTAACGAAATGATCACCTTGCGTTTGTCTGTTTCAGATGCGGTTCTGGTAATAAATCCCAGCTCAAGCAAATGATTCAGTACTTGCGACATCGATTGATTGGTAATTTTTTCCATAGATGCCAGCTCGCTTGGCAGCAATTGTTTATGCTGATAAAGTGCTGATATAGTTGAACGTTCTGTAAGCGAAAGCATTTGCCCTGTAACAGAAGTTTTGCGTAATTTTTTTGTTAAGCGGGCTACTACTGTACGCAGATTGGATGCGAGTTGGAGGTCATTATTCTGAGTCATGGCAAAAGTAGTTAGTTAAACTTATAAGTTTACCTTACAAATATAAGCCAATTCTCCTGACGGCTCAAGGCTCAATTATCATTTAAAAGTTATAATTTTGATAGTTAGGCTACGTTAACTTTATTATTACTGTTTTTCATTGGTGAATATGCGAGCGTCAGAAAATTACGAGTTGTTAATCGGCAAGATCGATACTTTCATCCGCAAGTATTATTTCAACAATTTATTAAGGGGACTGATCTTCCTGGGAGCTGGGATTTTTTCTGCCTATGTGATTATTACGGTAAGCGAATATTACGGCAACTTTAATACAGCATTCCGCACCTTTCTTTTTTACTTTTTTATATTTCTTAATCTCGGGTTGATCCTTTGGCTGATCATTCCTTCGCTTTTAGCCTGGCTCAGATTAGGCAAGACAATTACGCACGACCAGGCTGCCGAGATCATCGGCAAGCATTTTACCGATGTGAGCGATAAGCTGCTCAATACTCTTCAGCTTAAAAAACTGGCGGATTCTAACCAGCAGCAAAGGGAACTGATAGAAGCCAGCATCGACCAAAAAATTGAAACATTAAAACCGGTTAGCTTTCCTTCAGCCATTAATATCCGTGAAAACAGAAAATATTTAAAGTGGATCGTATTCCCGGTAGCGTTGATCTGCATTATTGCACTTGCCGCGCCATCTATTTTAACCGAAAGTACCAAAAGGCTTATCAGACATAACGAATACTTTGCACCGGTAGCCCCCTTCAAATTTGTGGTGCTCAATCAGTCGCTTTCAGTAGTTCAAGGTGATGATTTGAAATTAGATCTGAAATTAGAAGGTGACAAATTACCCTCGGATGTGTATATCGAAACGGCTAATAACACCTTTAAATTGGATAAAGAAAACATCAGTCGTTTTCATTACCTGTTTAGCAACCTGCAAAAGAATACGGTTTTCCGGGTAAGCGGCAATGGCTTTACATCTGTACCTTATGAGATAAAAGTTAATCTTAAGCCATCACTGCTGCATTTTGATGTGGAGTTGAACTACCCTGCTTATCTGCATAAAAAAAATGAGCAATTGCTTAATGCGGGTGATCTTACGATTCCGGCCGGTACATCAGTTAAATGGGAACTGCATACTCAAAACGCGACCGGAATTGTATTCGATATGAATAACAAACGGTACGATGCTGTTCAATCTGCCCAGGATATTTTTGAGCATACCGAAAGGATCTATAAAAACTCTGAATATAAAATCAGTCCGCAAAATGCATCGGTTAGCCGTGGCGACTCAGCATCGTATCACATTAATGTGGTAGCCGATGAACCACCTGCCATCACAGTTGAAGAAAAATCAGACTCGGTAAGCAGTAAGGCCCTTTATTTTAACGGCAAAATACAGGACGACCATGGATTTTCGTCACTTACATTCAATTATAAAACAGGCGCTCCCGGTAATAAAGGAACAGAACATACCATAACTAAGACTGTGAAGGCCGATCTGAGTAAACCACAGGCGGATTTTTTCTATTTCTGGGATATGAAACAACTGGGTGTAAAACCGGGTGACCAGGTCTCTTATTATTTTGAAGTTGCAGATAATGACGAAGTATCAGGCCCTAAGAAAGTCCGCTCGCCCGTGCATATTTTAAATGTTCCCAACCAAAAGGAGCTGAACGATCAATTGAACAATGGCACCCAGGTGGTTAAACAAAAAATGCAGGATGCTATTAAGCTGGCAGGCCAGGTTGAAAAGGATGCACAAAAGCTAAATCAGCTTCTGCTGAATAAAAACTCATTATCATTTGATGAAAAAAAGCAGATAGACGACTTGTTGCAAAAGAAAAAAGACCTGGACGACCTGATGAAGGATATACAAACCGAGAATAAAAAGAACATGTATAACCGCCAGGAAAATGAACAACAGAACAAAGACCTGATCGAGAAGCAAAAGGAGATCGAAAACCTGTTCAATAATGTGCTGGATCAGAAAACACAGGATCTGTTAAAGAAGTTGCAGGCTTTAATGGACCAGGAGCAAAAAGATGCTACGCGTGACGAACTGTCAAAAATGCAGGTAGATAATAAGTCCCTTAAAAAAGAACTCGACCGTATACTGGAATTGTATAAAAAACTGGAATTTGACCAGAAATTGAATCAAAATATCAATGAGTTAAATCAACTGGCAGATAAGCAGCAAAAATTATCTGAGCAGACCAAGCAACAAAATTCGGACCCGCAGGCTCTGCAACAAGAGCAGCAAAAGTTGCAGCAGAATTTCCAGGATGTAAAGCAATCACTGGATAACCTGCAAAAAATAAATGATAGCGCCGAGCATAAAAATGATTTTGAAAATCCGAAAAGCGACGAGCAAAAGGTAGACCAGCAAATGAGCCAGAGCGCAGAGAACCTGCAAAAGAATAACAAACAAAAAGCAGCACAATCTCAGCAGGAAGCCGCAAAGCAAATGCAGCAAATGGCCAGCAAAATGGAGCAGAAGAACGAAGAAGGGGAAGATGCACAAAACAATGTTGATGCACAACAGCTGCGCGAATTATTAAAAAATTTAATTAATAGCTCCTTCGACCAGGAAAAAGTGATGGAAACATTAAAAAATACTAACCCAACTGACCCAAATTATGGTATATTAGCACAAAAACAAAAAGACATAAAAGACAATTTAAAAACAGCAGAAGACAGCCTTTATGCGCTAAGTAAGCGGGTTCCTCAAATACAATCAACTGTAAATCAGGAGATCAGCAGCATAAATAGCCATATCGATGAGTCGTTGGGAAATCTGGGAGAACGCCGTACAGCAGAAGCTTCAAGAAATCAGCAATATGCAATGACATCGATGAACAACCTGGCACTGATGCTGAACGAAGCACTTGAACAATTACAAAACTCGATGAAGAATGGTAAAAGCGGGAAAGGAAAATCAAAACAACCCTCTTTATCGCAACTAAATAAGATGCAGCAGCAGCTGAACCAGAATATGCAGGGGATGCGTGACCAATTGCAAAAGCAAGGAAATATGTCACAAAGCCAGCGTAGCGGGATGAGTGAACAATTGGCAAAAATGGCCCGCCAACAGCAAATTATAAGGCAAGCACTACAGGAAATTAACAAAGAAGAGAATAAAAATGGTGCCGGTGGCTTGGGGAATTTGGATAAAATTTCAAAAGAAATGGAACAAACTGAAAACGATATCGTAAACAGGCGCATAACTGACGAGGTGCTAAAGAGGCAACAACAAATTCAAACCCGACTGCTAGAGGCAGAAAAAGCAGAGCAACAACGGGATCAGGACCAGCAACGCGAAAGCAATGTTGGAAAGGATATGCCTCCGGGATACATAAAAGCGTTACAGGACTACCAGAAAACAAAAGAAAAACAAACCGAACAGATTAAGACTGTATCTCCGGCACTTAATTTGTATTACAAACAAAAAATTAAATCTTACTTTGATCAACTTAATGCTAAATAGTATGCCAGAAGCGAATGTACAAACCAGCGAGCTTTATACTTTACAGCTTCCCTCAAAACCGGAAAGCATAACGCAACTGGAAACTTTAATAGAACAAATAGCTGACAAACACCAGGTAAGCGAAGATACCTTTGCCAATATGATGACTTGTCTGAATGAGATTGCTATAAACGCTATTGTACATGGTAATAAATTGGACGAAAGCAAAAAAGTTATTGTAAACGCCGATGTGGATGCAAAACGCGTAGTATGGACCATTACCGATGAGGGTGAGGGTTTTGATTATGATCATTTGCCAGATCCAACTGCCGAGGAAAACCTTGAAAATTTAACAGGGAGAGGCGTTTTTATAGTAAAACAGCTTGCTGACCAATGCATATTCAACACAAAAGGAAATGAAGTTGAACTTCATTTTAAAATATAATGCCTTCAATAAACTTTTTTGAAGAAGATATCAGCTTTAAATTAAAGAAGAAAACCGGGGTAAAACATTGGATAAAGGCCACTGTTGAAACTGAAGGTTATAAGCTTAAAGAACTCAATTACATTTTCTGTTCTGACCAGTATTTGCTGCAGATAAACCAGCAATATCTTGATCATGATACCTATACAGATATTATCACCTTTGACAATTCAGAAAAAAAAGGAATTATTGAAGGTGATATTTTTATTTCTATAGATCGCATTCGTGAAAATGCCCTGAAATTTAACTCTGGTGAGGCAAACGAGTTACATCGTGTGGTCATTCATGGTGCACTGCATTTATTAGGATATCAAGACAAAACGGCAGAAAAAAAGAAAATTATGACAGGTAAAGAAGATCATTATCTGAGTGTCAGAAATTTTACATAAAGCAGATGGTGTTTTTAGGTTAATTACGCTTTTATACTTTAATTTTACGTTGCCACTTTAAAGCGAAACTAAATTTAAAAACTATGAAAATATTAGCAATTTTTTTCACACTGTTATTTGTTGCCCCAGCCTCGGTTTATGATTTTAAACTAAAAACCATTGATGGCGACCCTTTCTCTTTGGCCAAATACAAAGGCAAAAAAGTACTGATCGTAAACACCGCCTCAAAATGCGGGTTCACCCCTCAGTATGCTGAATTGCAAAAATTGGCAGACACTTACAAAGACAAACTCGTAATTGTAGGCTTCCCTGCTAACAACTTTGGCCAGCAGGAACCCGGTACTGCAACAGAGATTAAATCATTTTGCCAGAAAAACTATGGCGTTACTTTTCCTTTAAGTGAAAAAATAAGCGTTAAAGGTGATGACATTGATCCGTTGTTTAAATATTTAACAACAACACCAAACCCTGATTTTACCGGCGATATTCAGTGGAATTTTGAGAAATTCCTTATTGATGAGAATGGAAAATTGATCCACCGTTTCAGATCAAAGGTTACCCCAATGTCTGAAGAATTGACTAAGTATTTATAATTCTTAAGAAACTTCTAACTAAAAAGGCTCACCATTAACCGGTGAGCCTTTTTAGTTCATTTATTGTTTGGCGGCCTTATCCTGCGCTTTCTTGGTAGAATCCTGTTTAAGTTTTTTTAGCGAGTCATCTTTTACCTTTTGTTTTTTCTTGAAAAACCCTTTCAGCAGAAAATTATGCTGGGCAGCTGTCAGGTCTTCATTTAATGTATTGGAGGTTTTGTGTACATTGGCCATGGTTGTTTGCGCCTGTTTAACGGTACTTTCCATATTTCTGGCCATTTTATCGTTGTTTAGTAACCTGCCTATACTACCCTGCCCGCTGTTTACTTTATTTACGATATCCGCAAGCCCCTCCACCAGGTCCCCGGCATTATCAGCCATTTTAGTGAATTTATTCATAATCTTATCTACATCCAGAGGGTTAATTGTTGCTAACTGCCCGCCATCATCAACCTGTTCATTACTTGTGACGCCTCCCGGAGCAATTACAACTAACTTATCGCCCATCAAACCGTCACTCCCAATAGTAAGCTTTGCATCCTTTTTAATGAATTTTCTTACATCTGAATTCAGTGTAAGTACCACATTTACAGAACTATCTGTTTTTATCTGTATATCCTGAACGACACCAACATTTATGCCTGCAAAACGTGCATTATTGCCTACCTGTAAACCGCTCACGTTTTTAAACATCCCATGCACGTTAAATGTAGAGCTGAAAAGGTTCTTTTTATTGCCTATAAAAAATATCGCCAGCACCAGTACGGCCAATCCCGCCAAAGCAAATACACCGATCTTTATTTTTTGTCTCGAAGTGGTTTTCATATCAGTTGTTAATTAAAAAATGATCTCACAAATTGTTCTTTTGAGCTTTTAAGCTTTTCATACGAGCCTTCGGCTATATATTCGCCGTCGTTCATTACCACTATCCTGTCGGCTGTAATGCTTGCACATTCCATATCGTGAGTAATGATGATAGAGGTGGTTTTATATTTTTTTTGCATCTCCAGGATCAGTTCGCTTATTTCCCTGGATGTAACCGGATCGAGCCCGGTGGTAGGCTCATCATAAAGCATGATCTCGGGCTTAACAATTAGCGTGCGGGCCAAACCAACCCGTTTACGCATACCACCCGACAAGTCAGACGGCATTTTATCGATTGCATCAGATAGGCCCACATTATCCAATACTTCCTCAACCCGCTGATCTATTTCACTTTGATCTTTTAATTTTAATACACGGGTTAACGGAAATTCAAGATTTTCACGCACAGTCATGGAGTCATACAATGCACCGCTCTGGAACAGGAAACCTATTTTAGTGCGGAGTTCCTTTAGCTCCTTCTCTTTCAATTCAGCAACCTCTTCACCAAAAACAGATACTTCGCCACCATCAGGCAGCAGCATGCCTACTATACATTGTATGGTAACAGATTTACCTGTACCGGATTTACCCAGTATAACCACGTTTTCGCCGCGTTTTACATCAAGGTTTATATTTTTCAAAACCTCTTTTGAACCGAATGACTTTTTGAGACCTTTAATGTGAATCACAGTTTCAACAGCCTGCTTACTTTTTTTCTCAATAATTTTTTCTTGCGTTTCCATATTAATGATAAAAAAGTAAACTGCTGATTTGCACCACAATAGCATCAACAACAAAGATCCAAAGTGAGGCTGTGACCACTGCCGAATTAGCCGCAAGACCTACGCTTTCCGTTCCCCGGTTTGAATTGTAGCCCTTATAGCATCCCACAAAGCCAATGATGAACCCAAAAAATATCGTTTTAATAAAGGCGGGCAAAAAATCGGTGAAGTCCAGGGAAGCTATACATTTATTAAAGTAAAGCAATGCGCTTACGTTGCTGGAGATATTTATGGCAAGAAACCCTCCTATGAGTCCTAACACATCGCCCAGGAGTGTTAAAATGGGCACCATGAAGGTTGTAGCCAGTATACGGGTAACTACAAGATACTGAACAGGATTAGCGCCGGAAACCTCCATGGCATCAATTTGTTCGGTCACTTTCATGCTGCCCAGCTCTGCACCTATGCCCGAGCCTATCTTACCGGCACATATGATAGCGGTAATTACCGGGCCAATTTCACGAACAATAGAAACTGCCAATGTTTTTGGCAGCATGCTTAGTGCTCCAAAATCAACAAGGGTTGGCCTTAGCTGTAATGCTAAAACCAACCCCATTATAAATGCTGTAGTGCCAACAAGCATAAAAGACTTATAGCCTATCTCGTAGCATTGACGTACAAACTCTGACCACTCAAAGCCGCCTCTGAATGCATTTCTGAAAAATCCTCTTAGAAATAGTACCTGGTCGCCGCTTCCTTCAAACCATTTTTTCCAAACGGGTATTGCCTCTTCTGCCATTGGTTATAATTGATTGCCTGTTATAAACAACTAATATTCAAATTGTTTTACCAGCTCAAAAACCCTTGGCCCAGGGAAATGCCCTGTTTATCGCATTGGTACTTCCATTATCAATATACGTGACTGATCTAGGGTTTCAATGGTGAATGAACTCATATCTTCAACACCCAAAGCGTCCCTTTTGTTTAGAACTGTTTCATCCACAGCTATTTTACCTTCCATCAGGAAGGTGTATGCGCCATTACCTGGTATCTTTACGTCATACTTTACCTGTTGACCGGCTTCAAAATCTCCCATAGAAAATATAGCATCCTGGTTGATCCATATCGCATCGCCATCTTTATATGGTGAAACCAATGTGACGAACTGGTTAGGTATTAATTTATCTGTAAAGCTTTTCTGATCATATCTTGGTTCGATGTTCATTTCTTTTGGAAATAACCATATCTGCAAAGTATTGGCGTCTTCAGTTTTAGAGTGATTATATTCTGAATGCTGGATACCTGTTCCGGCCGACATTACCTGTACCTCGCCGGCTGTAATCACACCGATGTTTCCCATGCTGTCGCGATGCTCTAATGCACCTGAAATAGGGATGGTAATAATTTCCATATTGTCATGCGGGTGGGTACCAAAGCCTGTTCCGCCGGCAATAATATCATCGTTTAATACGCGCAACGCACCAAAATGTACTTTTGCAGGATTGTAATAAGGGCCAAAGCTAAATGAGAAATTTGCTTTTAACCATCCTATGTCATTGTGTCCCCGTTCGTTAGCGGGATGTATTGTTTTCTTCATGATATAATCTCTAATTGTATGTTTAAACATACAATTTTTATTCCACAATTTAATTATGCGTATTTTTGCGGAAAAATATACCTTATAATGTCAAAGAAGGTGATCATAGCGGGTGCAAGCGGACTAATTGGCAGTAAATTGCTGAATATCCTGCTGAGTAAAGCTGACTATGATGAGGTTTTGATATTAGTAAGGAAAAAACTGCCTATTGAACATAAGAAACTGGTTCAATTAGTAATTGATTTTGATAAGCTGGATGATCATGCTGCGGCTATAACCGGTCACGCTGTTTTTTGCTGTTTGGGATCTACCCAAAAGAAAACACCTGACCTGGCTGTTTATCGTGAGATAGATCATGATTATCCTGTTAAGCTGGCGCAATTAGCGAAGCAAAACGGCGTTAATCAGTATCACCTGATTTCTGCGATTGGAGCCAATAGTAAATCCTCAAATTTCTATACAAAAATGAAAGGCGAAACCGAGGATGACTTGCAAAAGGTCGGTCTAAAATGTCTTCATATCTATCAGCCATCTTTGTTGACTGGCGACAGGAAAGAATCAAGACCAATGGAGCGAGTATTCACAGTTATAATGAAAGTGATCGATCCACTGTTAATTGGAGGACTTAAGAAATACAGGAGCATACCTGCACAAACCGTTGCTTTGGCAATGTTTAATGAATCTTTAAAAAACGATGAGGGTGTATTTATCCATGCCTCTGATAAAATAAAACTACTAGCGTGAGCACTTATATCTCGGCCGAAAATTTAGGTCATTCATTTCATGATCATTGGTTATTTAAAAATTTAACCATTGGCATTAATCGCGGGCGCAGGGTTGCGCTGGTTGGCATCAATGGCGCGGGTAAATCTACTTTATTAAAATTATTGGCTGGGAAATTCCTGCCTGTTGAAGGTAAAGTGGTGCAAAGCCGCGACCTGCGAATGGGTTATCTGGAACAAGATCCATCTTTTGACAAGGCTTATACCATCAGCGATTATATCTTTCATTCGGATAATAAGCAGCAGCAGCTGATCAGGCAGTATGAAGAATTACTGGAAAATGATCCTGAAAATACTAAAGCGATCGATAAAGTAACCGAAGAAATTAGTGATAGTGATGCCTGGGAATATGAATATAAGATAAAAACCATCTTAGGCAGGTTAGATATTCATCATTTGAACCAAAAGATAGATACATTATCAGGTGGACAAAAGAAGCGTTTGGCTTTGGCCCGTTTACTTATTGAAGATCCGGATGTATACCTATTGGATGAGCCTACCAACCATTTGGATATCGATACTATTGAATGGTTAGAGAAATTATTGACCGAAGGCGCCAAAACTATCCTGATGATTACGCACGACAGGTATTTCCTGGATAATGTTTGTAACGAGATATTGGAGATAGATAATGGTAAGATTATCCCCTATTTTGGTAATTATGGCTATTATCTGGAGAAAAAGGCCGAAAGAGAGAGCACATTAGAGCTACAATTCCAAAAAAATAGCAATCTACTGAAAAAGGAGCTGGAGTGGATGCGCAGGCAACCACAAGCACGTGGCACCAAATCAAAGGCGAGAATAGATGCTTATTATGACCTGGAAGAGAAGACCAAGAATGGCGGTCCTAAAGGAAAAGTAGAACTGAGCGTAAAAACAGCACGCCAGGGGAACAAGATAATGGAGCTGCATCACCTAAATAAGGGCTTCAATGGCCAACGATTGGTAGAAGATTTCAATTATGTATTCAAAAAGGGTGATCGTATTGGTCTTGCGGGAAAGAATGGAAGTGGCAAATCAACGTTGCTTAATATGATCACAGGCGGTTTAAACCCCGATAAAGGACAGGTTGAAACGGGTGAAACTACTGTAATGGGCTATTTTCATCAATCGGGTATAGTATTTAAAGAGGATGATAGAGTAATAGATGTAGTGAAAAACGTTGCTGAGTTTATTACAATGGCTGATGGGAAAACTATTTCGGCCTCTGCCCTGCTTACTTTGTTCTTATTCCCACCTAAAAAACAATATGGATTTATAGCTAATTTAAGTGGTGGCGAGAAAAAAAGGCTTCAATTAATGAGCCTTTTGATGAAGAACCCTAACTTCCTGATCCTGGATGAGCCCACGAATGATCTGGATATTGATACCTTAAACGTACTGGAAGAGTTTTTAACCAACTATACAGGTGTATTAATGTTAGTATCGCATGATCGTTATTTACTGGATAAACTAACCGATCAACTATTCATCATGGAGGGCGAAGGCCATGTGAAGATATTTAATGGCAACTATTCATCTTATCGTTATGAGCAGGAAATAGCTAAACAACAAGCTAAGAATGCACCAGTAGTAGAAAAGATCGAGCAAAAGCCCCAACCTAAGAAGAGCAAACTTAGCTTTAAGGAGATAAAGGAGCTGGAAAACCTGGATAAAGAGATAGCCCAAATAGAAAAGAAGATCGCTTCTTTGACCCAAGAGCTTAATTCAGGAGTTCGTGATCATTCTCAATTAATAGATTTAGCACGACAAATTGCAGGCTTAAACGATGAATTGGACACAAAAAGCATTCGCTGGATTGAATTAACAGAACTAAACGAGGCATAATATGAAACTTTCAGACATCATAGCATCCACTGGGGTTATCATATTATTGATTGCATTCCTACTCAATCTATATAAAAGGTTACCTGCTGATACCAAAACCTATAGTTTATTGAACTTTATAGGTGCGGGTATGTGTGGATTTGCTTCTTATATGATCAAATTCTATCCTTTTATCATACTGGAAGGCATTTGGGCATTTGTAGCGTTAGTATCATTATTTAAAGTTCCACGTGGAACATCTGATAAATGAGTGTAATTTTGAACGTTCCACGTGGAACATTGGAGTTGAGCTTGAGATATTTTAAGAAGAATTGAATGTTCCACGTGGAACATGGAGGTAAAATGTTTAAGAAATATAATGTAATTGTAGTAGGTGCCGGCCATGCCGGTTGTGAGGCAGCGGCGGCAGCGGCTAACCTTGGCTCCTCTGTTCTATTGATCACCATGAACATGGGGACTATAGCACAAATGAGCTGTAATCCTGCTATGGGCGGTGTGGCTAAAGGACAAATCGTGCGTGAAATAGATGCCATGGGTGGCTATTCAGGTATAATAGCAGATAAAACCACGATACAATTCCGCATGCTGAACCTATCCAAAGGTCCGGCAATGTGGAGCCCGCGTGCACAAAACGACCGTATGCGCTTTGCAGAAGAATGGCGTTTAGCTTTAGAAAGAACCCCTAATGTGGACTTTTGGCAGGATACGGTTACTTCATTAATAGTAAAGAACAACACTATTAAAGGAGTTCGTACGTCTCTCGGCGTAGAAATAGAATGCGATGCTGTAGTACTAACAAATGGCACTTTCCTTAATGGCGTAATACATATTGGTGAGAAGAAATTTGGTGGTGGCCGTACAGGTGAGAAAGCTGCTACAGGATTGACTGAGCAATTAGTGGAACTTGGCTTTGATTCGGGTAGAATGAAAACAGGTACTCCTCCCCGTGTTGATGGTCGCTCATTAAACTATAGTGTGATGGAAGAGCAATGGGGTGATGAAAATCCTGGTCGTTTTTCCTTTACTGATGTGGAGCGTTCAACCGATCAACGATGCTGTTGGATCACTTATACCAATACACAGGTGCATGAAACCTTGAAAGAAGGCTTTGAAAAATCACCAATGTTTACTGGTCGTATTAAAGGTTTAGGGCCAAGATATTGTCCATCTATAGAAGATAAGATCAATCGCTTTGCTGAACGTGAACGTCATCAAATCTTTGTTGAACCAGAGGGATGGAATACTGTTGAGATTTATGTAAACGGATTCTCTACCTCATTACCGGAAGATGTACAGTATAAAGCACTGACCCAAATCCCCGGCTTTGAAAATGCTAAAATGTTCAGACCCGGGTATGCAATAGAATATGACTACTTCCCGCCTATTCAGCTTGGCCTTACTTTAGAAACTAAGCTAGTAAGTAACCTATTCTTTGCAGGACAGATTAATGGTACCACCGGATACGAAGAAGCCGCATCACAAGGATTTATTGCAGGTATCAATGCTCACCAAAAGATCAATGATTTGCACGAACTGATTATGAAGCGTTCTGAATCTTATATTGGTGTATTGATAGATGACCTGGTAACTAAGGGAACTGAAGAGCCTTATCGTATGTTTACCTCACGTGCTGAACATCGCTTGTTGCTACGCCAGGATAACGCCGACATTCGTCTTACTCCGATCGGATACGAACTTGGTTTGATCAATGACGGGCGAATGGATAAGGTAAATCAAAAGGTTAAAAACTCCGATGATATCGTGGCTCATACTAAAAACGTTTCGATAGAAGCTTCGGGTATCAATCCACTTTTGGAAGAATTAGGTACCTCACCCCTTTCTCAAAATGTAAAGCTCTTCAATTTATTGAGCCGACCTCAGGTCGCATTTTCAGATTTGAGAAAGGCCAATTCTGCCCTCGATGAATTGCTCAATAATTATGATAAAGAAACAATTGAACAGGCTGAAATAAAAATCAAATATGAGAGTTATTTTGAGAAGGAATTAGAAATTGTAGAAAAGATGCGGAAGATGGAAGATAAAGAGATCAATCCGGAATTCAATTATCAAGGCTTGGTATCGTTGTCAAAAGAAGCGCGCGAAAAATTGATGAAAATAAAACCACGTACTTTAGGCCAGGCATCCAGAATTTCGGGGGTGTCACCGTCGGATATTTCGGTTTTGATGGTTCACATTTCAAGGTAGATATAAATTATTGATTATCAACACGTTAAAAATATCGCTTTAAATTAATTATTTTTAATTCTGAATGGTAATCTTCATAAAACTATAAAAATCGATTATAAGGCTTAAAATGAGGCAAAATAAAAGGATTGCTTTTTTACGGAGAAAAATACTGCCATTTTTTACCGCATTACTATTATTTGGCTGCGCAAGCATGCAAAAACCCCAGGGCGGACCAAGAGATCGTACCCCACCAAAATTATTGAAGGCAACTCCGCCAAACATGACAAGGAATTTTAAAGAGAAACAAATCAAACTCGAGTTTGATGAATACTTCACTTTAAAAAATCAATCTCAGGAAATTAGTATAAGTCCGGCGATGGATAAGCTCCCGACTTATAAGGTCAAGAAAAAAGTTCTGATTGTAGATTTCAAAGATACACTGCAAAAAAATACGACCTACGTTATCAACTTCGGTAAATCGATAGCCGATGTGAATGAAGGAAACATTGTACCAAATTTCACTTACGTTTTTTCAACCGGCAGTCACATCGATTCACTAAGCGTATCGGGTAATGTCCAAAATTTGATGACACAGGAAAAGGAAACTAAAGATGTAACCGTAATGCTTTTCCCCGTTAAAAGGGACACACTGTTCGGAAAGAAGAAACCAACCATTTACGCGAGTATAGATTCGGCCGGAAATTTTTCACTTAACAATCTACATGAAGGCGATTATTACATCTACGCGTTAAAGGAAGTTGCGGCCAACAGGATATATGATAATGACAACGAACTGATCGCTTTTCAAACAAAACCAGTACACTTGAAAAAAGATACGGCCAATATTCATTTGTTCCTATTTAAACAGGAGCCCGACAAGTTCAGAATGACAGACCATCGTTTTGATGTAGACGGAAAAATTTTATTCACTTTCAACAAAAGTCTTGACAACCCATCTGTAAAAATATTACAGCCTGCCACATTAGACCGACAAAAAATTGTTGACTTTAATAAGACCAGGGATACGGCCATGGTTTATATGCGCAGTCTCGACTTTGATTCGCTCCGGGTATCATTTCTACAAAACAATAAACCGCTTGATACAGTAACTATCAGAAAAGGCCGAAAAGAGACCTATGACCATACGATCAATTTGCAATACAATACAAGTGCTGACGGCAGGCTTAAACCAGGCAGCAATCTTGTAGTTACTTCTAATTTACCGATCGAAAACATTGACAAGTCAATAGTAACGCTTAATGAGGATTCAATTAATATATCCAACTTTACGCTAACCAAGGATACGACCACCTTGAAGAGACTGACATTTGTATATAACTGGAAAGCGAACAGCCGTTATCAGCTGATATTTAATGAGGGCTCACTGACGGACATCTATGGTGATAAAAACAAAAAATCATTAAAAATATTCCAACTGGATAAAGCTGATAATTATGGTGAACTTACTCTTAAAGTGACCATTCCTGATACGAGTAAAGGTTACATTGTTGAACTATTAAGCGGTACAGGTCCAGGTACGGATAAGACAGTTATACACCGGGACCCTATAACTAAAAGTATGAATGTGGTGTATAAAAACTATCCTATAGGCAAATACACAATACGTGTAATTTACGATGACAACAAAAACGGCAAATGGGATAGCGGTAATGTAAAAAAACGCATACAGCCTGAGAATGTATGGCTATACAGCAAAGAGATAACCCTAAGATCAAACTGGGAAGCGGAAGAACCTATTGATATACCCAAAGAACCGACTACTCATTAAACCAGCCGGCGTACATAATGTAATTGTGCGGTAGCTGACGCAGCATGTCCTTTTGTTCCTGGCTCAAAGGTTTTATCTTTTTGGCCGGGGTGCCCGCATATAGATACCCGGACTCGCAGATTGTCTTCTCTAATACAACAGAGCCGGCGCCTATGATCACAAACTCCTCTACAACGGCATGATCCATTACAATGGCTCCCATGCCTACCAGTACGTTATCCTTTAGCGTACAACCATGTACAAGGGCATTGTGACCGATTGATACATTATTACCTATCTCCGTAGCAGCACGCAGGTAAGTGGCATGTATCACCGCACCATCCTGTATATTGGTATTATTACCTATACGGATATAGTGCACATCTCCCCTGATAACGGCGTTGAACCAAACCGAGCAGTTATCGCCCATGGTTACATCACCTACAATAGTTGCATTTTCTGCAATAAAACAATCTGCACCCCAAGCGGGTACTTTGTCTTTTACAGGCAGAATTAAAGCCATAATATTAAATTTTGTAAGGATTAATAATATCCAGGTTCTTCAATTTAAAGTCAGAAACATTTCTTGTTACCAGCTTTAAATCATAATGTATCGCCGTAGCAGCTATCAGTGCATCAGGGAGCTTAATACTGTATTGTAATCTCAAATCTATTGTAGCCAAAGCTACCCCCTCATCAATAGGATAAATAGTTGCTATATCAATAAATCGTTTGAGTTTATCGTATTCTTCAGGAGTAATATGTTTGCTTCCGAATATCTCTATCTGTGTGATGATAGATATTACAGGTTTTATCGCACTTAAAAATTTGCGCCCTGCTTCTGGTAGTGAACCGTTGAAAAAATCAATAATAACATTTGAGTCAATCAGATGTTCCTGTCCCATTCTGCGCGTGATTTTTCTATTTCCTTATGCAATTCAGAACTGGTCTTGTCAGATAATATCCCCCAAAATTCAGACATAGTTTTAGGCGGCTTTTCATTAAGTTCGTCTAAAGCAAGATATGTAATCTCAATTTTTTTTCCTACATATTCAGCAGGTATATCCAACTCGATATGTGTATCCCGGGGAGTTAAAATTGTGCGTACCATCTATCAAATTTACAGAAATATTTATTTACAAAGAAAAGTACTACTTTAGCGCTGTACATTAGCGGAAATAGCTCAGCTGGTAGAGCATCAGTTTCCCAAACTGAAGGCCGCGGGTTCGAATCCCGTTTTCCGCTCTTTTTATTACAGCCACCATCCCATTTCCAGATGCACTTTCTTCCGATCTTTATAGAAAAGATTTAAGGAAATCTTCACAGCTTTTACTTTCCATTCTAAAGCTATATCCCCTTGTTTAACATCTTCTTCTTTTTTTGCTTCGCCGAAAAGCTTTGTTAGGTACTTTTTAATCTCCTCAAAAGTAATTTCTGATCCACTATCTTCTGATGAAAAATCTATTGTCTCAAACGATTTGATACCACCATGTTGTTTATGGTTCCAGCAAATCGTTTTAAAATATAAAGTCAGACCATTTAGTATAAATCGTTCACCCCAATGATAAATTATCCGGTCAGCCCGATACTCTTTATATATAACTTATCAGCTTCAATGTCTGAACCCCATTTGATAAAAACTTGTTCATCAAATAATATTCCATCCATGATTTCCTTTGTTCCATTAGTCGAACCCGTTTCTGAGTCCGGCTTCTTTTTAAAAATTGAAAAAAATGTCATTAATATCTATTCAAAAACTAAAGCGTTCATAAGACGCTGTAACAAGTACAAACGTGAACAATATTCACCATTTCTTATATTAAAACACCGTATCATGCACATTTTCTGCATGTACCTTATAATCAGTAGTATAATGCAAACCCCTGCTCTCCTTTCTTAACATGGCTGATTTTACCACAATATAAGATACCTGTATCAGATTACGCAACTCGCATAATTTAACAGATAATTTGGTACGCTTGTAAAATTCTTCTGTTTCTTCATATAATAGATGCAAACGACGCATTGCCCGGTCAAGCCTGAAATCAGATCTAACGATACCTACATAATCGCTCATCAGCTTTTGCATCTCGCGTACGTTGTGCGTAACCAGGATATCTTCGTTTGATAATTTTACGCCATGTTCGTTCCAATCGGGTATATTCTCAGGAATAACATTCTTATTAAACTTATCAACAGCATCCTGGTAAATACGGTGTGCAAATACTAAAGCCTCAAGTAATGAGTTGGATGCCAAACGATTAGCCCCATGTAAGCCTGTTGATGAACATTCACCGCAGGCATATAAACGCATAATAGAAGATCTGCCTGAATGATCAACCTGTACACCACCGCACATATAATGGCATGCAGGAGCAACAGGTATCATATCCTTGGTCATATCAATACCTATCTCTAAACACTTGGCATAAATATTAGGGAAATGCGCCAATATATCTTTTTTACTGCGGTGACGAATATCCAGGTAAACATAATCCTCACCTGATTTTTTTATCTCGGCATCAATAGCGCGCGCCACTATATCTCTTGGTGCTAAGGATTTACGTTCGTCGTATTCCTGCATAAACTCTTCACCATTTGTACGCCTCAATATCCCGCCAAAACCGCGCACTGCTTCTGAAATTAAAAATGATGGATATTCACCCGGATTATATAATGCCGTAGGATGGAACTGGATAAATTCCATATTTCTTACTTTTCCTTTAGCGCGGTAAACCATGGCCACACCATCACCGGTAGCTATAGTGGGATTAGTTGTTATAGAATAAATATGCCCCGCACCACCAGATGCCATTATAGTTACCTTAGAAAGTATCTTTTCCACATGGCCGTTTAATGTATTCAACACATAAACTCCATAGCAGGTATTATCATTACTTGATTTATCCACAAATTCTCCCATATGGTGCTGGGTTATCAGATCCACAGCAAAATAATGGGTTAAAATAGTGATATTAGGGTTCAAGTGAATCTGGTCTAATAAAGACCTTTCAATCTCCCAGCCTGTAATATCCTTATAATGCAGTACCCTGAATTCGGAATGCCCGCCTTCTTTTGCCAGGTCATACATACCTTCGTTGGTCTTATCAAAGTTGGTTCCGTAATCAATAATTTCACGAACTCTCTCCGGTCCTTCCTTAATTACGATTTCAACAACTTCTCTATCACACAATTCGTCACCGGCTACCAACGTATCTTCGATATGTTTTTCAAAAGAATCTTCCTTTTTATCCACAACCACGGCTACGCCGCCCTGTGCATACTTAGTGTTTGATTCGTCTTCATTTGATTTTGTAACTATCAGAACCTTACCATGCTTTGCGGCCTTAAGTGCAAAACTCAATCCGGCTATCCCCGAACCTATCACCAAAAAATCAGCTGTTCTCGTCATATAGATGTATTATATTGTGTAAAAGTAGTACTTGTGTTAGAAAGACCTTAAAACGTGTTAATTTTGTGTAGGTAAAAAACTAATAAGTAAATTATAGGTGGATAACCTGCATTTTAGTCTCATTTATAAATAATCTTTACAGTAATTTTGAGATCAATTATCAGGTTAATTAACATTTTATAAGGCAAGAAAATATTAACAAAAAAGGTTTAAAATAAATATTGGCTTATATCAGCCATCTTTAAATCAAACTAATACGCTACAAAGTTGTGTCTTTTTATGTTAATAAAAATGTAAAACTTGTTTTTTATACCACCTGCAATAATACTTTTAAACAAAACTAACACACCAATAACAATAGGTTCTTTTTATATATAAAACTAATTGTTATTAATTGAATTGTTGAAATGGATACCTTAGAGGAAATAAATGTGAAGGGATTTGTGGAGGAAGAAATAGATCCGACACTCGACCTTTTTGAAGAAATTGAAAAATTAAAGAAGGAAAAAAATGCCGTCATTTTGGCCCATTATTACCAGGAACCCGATATACAGGATATTGCTGATTACATTGGCGACAGCCTGGGATTATCCCAGCAAGCCGCCAAAACTGATGCGGATATCATCGTATTTGCCGGTGTCCATTTTATGGCCGAGACTGCAAAGATCCTTTCTCCAAACAAGAAGGTCCTTTTACCCGACTTGAAAGCAGGCTGCTCACTGGCCGACAGCTGCCCACCACATTTGTTCAGGAAGTTTAAAGAAGCTTATCCTGACCACCTGGTTATCACCTATGTGAATTGTACGGCAGAATTGAAAGCAATGAGCGATATCGTTTGCACATCAAGCAATGCGGTGGGGATAGTGGAAAGTTTGCCGAAAGATCAGAAGATCATTTTCGGACCGGATAAAAATCTGGGGGCTTATGTGGCAAAAAAAACAGGGAGAGATTTGGTTTTATGGAATGGTGCCTGTATGGTACACGAAATATTCTCGAGAGAGAAAATTACCAAACTGAAAGAACGCTATCCGAAAGCTAAACTACTGGCACACCCTGAATGTGAAGATGTCATTTTGAAAATGGCTGATTATATTGGTTCAACAACAGGTTTGTTGAAATATGCAACTAAAAGTCCTGAACAGGAATTTATAGTGGCGACAGAGTCGGGTATTATTCATCAAATGCAGAAAGAGAACCCCGATAAAAAATTTTTCCCGGCTCCGCCGAATAATACTTGCGCTTGTAATGATTGTCCGCATATGAAAAGGAACACGCTGGAGAAGCTTTATTTGTGCATGAAAAATGAAATGCCAGAAATAACTGTTCCGGAGCATATTATAAAACTGGCGGTAAAACCGATTGAGAGGATGCTGGAAATATCAGCAAGATTGGGTTTGTGATTACACTGATTAAGAAAAATAGATTACACCGATTAGTTTAAATATTAACCGGTGTAATCATAAATAAGTCTGTGAAATCCCTATTGGGCTTTAGCTAACCACAATGATGCATTTAAATGGAATGCAGGATGTGATGTAAATCCTGATGGTGAGTCTCCAGACCAGCCATTGATCAGGTTATCATTTGTGTCGCCTGTGCCATCATCGGCAGGTGAGCTATCGCCAATAAATACAATCCGCCCCGATCCATAGCTTGCTAATAAGGCCATTACACCTGTATTACCGCCATTTGTACTGCTGCTTCTCCAGAACAAACCCTGTACGGTTGAGTTATTTGCAGGATATAATGTAGCAGTGGTTCCGTCATAAAATGAAAGTTTTGAAGCTGTACCTTCAGCACCATGTAATACTTTCTGGGCATCAGTATTGGTGCCGGCGTAAACATTACTTGTTGGCTGTTCATTAATGTCTATATAATCGATATTAAAACCAAACGGCTTGTTATTATTGATACCATTATTAGTCATAAGGTCGTTCCATACTCTCGGAGAATCATAACCATCGCCGTCTCTGTCTGATGGATTATAACCATTGGAATCGGTACCTCCTGTTGTAGCAGCGGTATGATCGGCAACCATCATCAATCCACCTCCATTAGAAACAAAGTTCATGATAGCCGTTTTTTCTGACGCTGTAAATAACCTGTTCGGCTCGATCACTACATAAACATCATAATTGCTCAGGTCCTGTGGGTTTGAACTATTGCCATAAGTGATTGCTGTTCCTTCCGGCAAAGTTTCAACCAGTTCGCCTAATTTTACCAGGGAAACTGCCCATGCAGATGAAGCGCCTTTCCAATAGGTTTCGGATGTAGTTGATGTAATGCCGGTATAGGATGGAGTTGGTGTACGCTGTGCCTTATCTTCAACAGTTGTACCACCAGTATAAATAGGCACACTTTCCGTACCATCCGCATCTATTTGCCAATCGGCGCTGCCCGCATTTTCATATTTAGTGGCGTCGAAAAGGAATTTTTTCCCGGTTAATACTGTGCCGCCACCACCTCCGCCACCACCGGTATTGTCATTTATAGTAATATCATCAATGTTTATACGGTTAGTTGAGCCCGTGAGCTTCCTTATTTCCAAACGGGCAGTGCCGGTAATATTTAAAGTGAATGTTTGGGTTTGAAGGGTGGATGTGGTAGTTATATTGGCGCCGCTTTGTGTCCAGGTGCTGCCGCCATTTGTTGAATACCATAAACCCCACTGGCTTGCTGCATCAGAACCATAAGTACCATATTTAACAGTAACCGTGCTTATACCGGTGGTAACATCAAACAACATGGTTATTTTGCCGGTATTGCGCATACGAGCCGACCATGTGCCGTCTTTCAGGTCACCGCTCAAATTACCAATCAGTGCATCATACATGTTCCACTGGTTACCTTGTAAAGTAACGTTGTCGCCACTGCTTGATCCGGTTGGTGATACATCGTAAGCTGTTTTTGGACTTGTGGTCCCTACTTCAAAATCTTCTGCTTCAGAAACGGAAGAAAGATTAAGGTTGCTTACCATTTTGTTAGCCGAAGGAATGGCAGAAACCTGTGGATTAAGATTGCTGTTTTTACTGCATGAAACCAGCAAAGCTGTGATTATGGCGCAGGCCATAAGCGGTTTTAGATGAGTTTTGATATTTTTCATAAAATATGGTTTAAGTACTAAAAATCAATATAATAATTAATTATATTGTTTATTAATCATTATTATACTATTAATAAATCGTAATATAAACTAAAGATTAAATTTAATATATAATAACAAGGCGTAAAATAAAACCCTGGTAACAGTTATTTGAAAATAAGCTTTCGTATTTTTGCAAACTAAGTTTTAAATAGCAGGAAATGTTTGAGAACCAGGAAAGGACTAATATTGAACAGTTGGGTGAATTTGGTTTAATAGATCATCTGACCAAACAGATCAAAATAAAAAATGCAAGCACATTAAAAGGTATTGGCGATGATGCCGCGGTGATCGATTTTGCCGGAAAAAAGGCATTGATATCAACAGATATGCTACTGGAAGGCATACATTTTGACCTCGCTTATACTCCGCTTAAGCATTTAGGATATAAAGCAGTGCAGGTGAACCTGAGTGATATTTGTGCGATGAATGGCACAGCAACTCAAGTGACTGTATCGATAGGCATATCCAGTAAATTTCCACTCGAAGCTGTTGAGGAATTTTATGAAGGTATTTACCTGGCCTGCGAAAAATTTAATGTGGATCTGGTTGGTGGTGATACAACTTCATCTCGCCAGGGACTGGTGATTAGTGTTACATCAATAGGTTATGCGGATGAAAAAGACATTACTTACCGCAATACAGCCAACGAAGGCGATCTGATATGTGTATCCGGCGACCTGGGTGGTGCATATGTGGGTTTACAATTATTAGAGCGTGAGAAGCAGATATATATAGAGAATCCGAGCATTCAGCCCGATCTGGAGGGGAAAGATTATATCATAGAACGCCAGCTTAAGCCGGAAGCGAGGAAAGATATTGTTGAATTACTGAAAGATATCGACATAAAGCCAACGGCGATGATAGATATTTCGGATGGTTTGGCTTCTGAAATATTGCACATATGCAAACAAAGCAATAAGGGTTGTAATTTGTATGAGGATAAAATACCGCTTGATCCGATGACCTATGAAACGGCAAGGGAGTTTAACCTGGACCCAACTGTTTGTGCGCTGAGTGGTGGCGAAGACTACGAACTACTGTTCACTATTAAGCAGACAGATTACGAAAAAATAAAATTGCAGATGGATATTTCTATCATCGGGCATATAACGGATGCTTCTGCAGGATGCAACCTGATCACAAAATCTGGAGTTGTACATGCCTTGAAGGCACAGGGATGGAATGCTTTTCCCCCAACCCCCTAAAGGGGGCTTTCTTTACTCATATGATAGAATACTTTTATAAGATTATGTAACTTATAGTTTATTGGCAAGTCAAATAGCTCATATATAATAAAGTCGTCCTATGAAAAAGATATGTTTTTTGGCACTGATGTGCTTTTCATTAACACAGGTAAAGGCACAAAAAGGTGTCGTATTAAAAGTAAAATATCTGCCTAACCACGATTACAAAATATCAGTTAATAGTGATGTAAAATTCAATGTTAATCTGACCGGTGATCAGGAATTATTAGATAAACTCAATTCGCAGGGTATAACAAACCCGGTTGATGCTATCCTGTCGGTAAGTTTGAACGGAGATACAAAGACAGGTGCTATGAGCGCTGATAAAACCTTTCCTTTAAACATGGATTATAAGATCAGCAATATTTCAGTTACTGCTAATGGAAAGCAAATGCCTATTCCGCCAAAGGTTACTGAAAAGGATCTTAAGATGGTAGGACATATAAGCGAGGATTGGAAATTAAAAATAGATTCGGCTGACGGAAAAGTGGTTGTTGATAGCACCGAAAAGAAAATGCAGCAGATGATGGACTTGTTTCAAAAGCAAATACAATTTCCTGATAAGGCATTAAAACCAGGTGATACATTTACCCAGGGTTCCCCAATGGATATACCCATGACGCAAGGTCAACCTATACATATTGATGCCGGTATAACTTATAAACTGGTTAGCATTTCGGGTGGGAAAGCCTACTTTGATATGATACCTAATTTCGGTATGAATTTTCAAATCAAAGCGGTATCCATTAATGTTTCGGGAACCGGAACAGGTAAGATGGTTTATGATATAAAGAATAATTTTCCAATATCAAAAGAAGGTACTATTAACATGAAAATTAAGGTAACTTCTGATAAGCTGAATGTGGATGGTACTGCTGTTATTAATACAAAATATAGCTGCACTATAAATTAATTATAGATTCTGCCATAGCAACTAAAAGGGGTATTCTCAATATTGAGAATACCCCTTTTAGTTTTAATAGAAAAGACAGCCTTTTTTAAGAATATTATTCTTCTTCAATAAATTTCTGATCGATCTGCTTGGTTGCTTTAGCGCCAAGTTTACGTAAGACTTCAACTCTACCAATCATATTGCCGCTGCCTGTAGACAGTTTACCGAAAGCATCATTATAGGCATCTTTTGAGCGGTCAATATTGTCACCTATTTTCTTAAGGTCAGCTATGAATCCGACGAATTTATCATACAAAGTGCCGGCTTTAGTAGCAATATCTATAGCGTTACGGCTTTGTTGTTCCTGTTTCCATATGGACGCTACTGTTTTTAAAGTGGCCAGCAATGTAGAAGGGGTTACCAGCACCACCTTTTTATTCCAGGCAAATTCAAATAATTCCAGATCCGTTTGTATTGCTATCACGAATGAGGATTCGATGGGTACAAAAAGCAATACAAAATCCGGTGAATTAATGCCATATAGATCCTGGTAGTTTTTGCTGCCCAAACCGATAATATGGCTTTTTATAGAATTTATATGTTGTTTGATATAGGATTCACGCTCTTCTTCTGTCTCACAATTGACTAATCTTTCATAGGCTATCAGAGATACCTTAGAGTCAATAACTATATGTTTATTATCAGGCAGATTAATGATCACATCGGGTTGAAACCGGTTGCCATTTTCATCAGTAAGATTTAATCCTTTACCTTGCTTAGTATAGCTTTCATCTTCAATAAGACCAGATGCTTCAAGTATACGGTCGAGTATTACTTCGCCCCAGTTGCCTTGTTTTTTGGTGTCTGCTTTTAAAGCCTTTGTCAGATTGCTTGCTTCTTCGCTGATCTGCTTGTTAAGCTCCATCAACTTCGATATCTCCCCTTTTAAGATATTTCTTTCATCCGATTCGGCTTTGTAAACCTTTTCAACCTTTTCTTCGAACAATTTTATATTTTCCTTTAAGGGAGTTAGTAAAAGATCAAGACTGCTTTTATTGGTTTCATTGAATTTTAACGATTTTTCTTCAAGCAGTTTATTAGCAATGTTCTCAAACTCGCGTTGGAAATTCTGCCTTATCTGTTCAACTTCAGCTTTTTGCTCTTGTATTTTTTCTTGCTGTGCTTTATAATAAGAACGTGCACTTTCAAGCGACTGGTTCGCCTGTCCTAATTTTTCACGCTCCTGGATAAGGTCATTTTTGAGTATCTCTTTTTCTTCCCTTAAAAGTGCTGTTACGGATTCTTTTTCTGAAATCAATCCATTTAATTTCTCATCAGCTATGGCTAATGTAATTTTAAGTTGATCATTATCTTTTTTAAGCTGCAACATCTCCTCTTCAGAAATACCACCGGGATTCTTTGGCCTTTTTAGAAAAAGCACAAAAGCAATTAAAAGGATAACTACGGAAACAATTAGACTAACCGAACTCATTTTGATAAAAATATTAGCAAAACGAAGGTAGGAAATTTTGGTAGAGAAAGGAATTAGGGACGAAAATTACCAGCTTTCCAAGAGCATATCATCAATCTCAGTAAAATGTTTATCGCGGGAAATTAATTTTAAATTATGTTGTTTAACCGTTGCAGCTATCCATATATCATTCGTAGGTATCGGTTTACCTTTCTTATATAAAGCTGCGGTAATCTCACCAAAAAACTGGGCCGTTGTTTGATCAACTTCTAATATTGTACATAATTCTAAAAATTCGGTGAGTTTGTTTAGGTGCTTATTTTTATTGAGAACCCTGTTAATGCCTACGTAAAGTTCTCCGAGAACTATAGAGGAAATATAAAAAGTCGGCAGTCCATTCAGTTTGTCAGCAATTTCTTTATTGCCTGCAAAAACTTCTATTATAATATTAGAATCAAGAAATATTTTATTTCCAGTCATTCTCATCGATGCTTTCGCAAGTTTCAGCTATTGCCTGTTTCATTTCAACTCCTTCATTTTTTGAAATGATGCCCACAAAATCATAAACGCTGGTTTTCTTTTTTCTTTTATTATTATAGCTGTTCAAAATTGTTTCAATTTCAAGTAAAACAGCATCATTTTTAACTTTCAAAACCTCTTCAATTAAATGTATTTTCCTGGCTTCTGAATACATAATAATCCTTATTTTAATTATGAATATATAAAGTTACAAAAATAAGCATCCATTTTTACATCGATGGCTTAATATGAGCAAGTTAAAACTCCTATGGGCTTGTATGATTATTTTGCTTTTTCTACCCTTATGCCCACATCATTTACCTCGTGCAGGGGATTATCGCGCATGTTTTGTTCCATTTCAAAGGTGTAAGTTCCTTTTTCGGGGAATTTAAAATTGGTGAGGAAAGGTACCTGGTAGCTATATAAATTGCCTGACCCCTGCCCCAGCCACTCGCCGAACGGATTGGCCAGTTTAACTTCGTATCGGGTTATTCCTGTTAATTTCGGGCCGCTTTTACGTATCAGTATAAAAATATTGGAGTACTTATATTCACCCGTAACCCGCAGATTAATATAAAGGTTGTACGGAATAGAAGCGTCATCAATTTTAAAAGTGTTTTTTACACTGTTGGCATACGACCAATTATGATTATCAACAGGTATATTCTGATCAAAAACTGCACCGGGATCGGTGCATCCGCTCATATAAAGCATCGCCGATCCTAAGAGTAACATAAAAAATAGCTTATGAGCCGCCTTCATTCCCTTTGTTCTGATCGTTCCGGTTGTTTCTGTTCGGCCTGAAACGGCGGTTGTTACGGTTTTTATTATTAGGGACATTGCTTTTAATAGCTTCTGCTGGTTTATTTTCTGTTGCTTGTGGTATAACTACGCCTTGTGGTTTATTACCCTGGGGCTTATTACGATTTTTGTTCTTCTTTTTGTTGCGATTACGCTCATCAAGCCTGGTTAAACTGTCCTGCCCTACAACATTTTCATAATCCAGTGCTTTTACCGGTTTGCTTTCCTCTTCCTTGCTCTCGCCAAGGTCGGCAGGAATAATGCCTTCTTTATTTTGCTGCTGAATTTCTTTTACGCGATCTATCTCCAAAGGAATCCAGTTATCTTCCCGGGGATAGCTAAACCACATCAACTTTTTAAAGATATCCGTTTTTTGTAAACGGGCATCACCTTTTTCAGTTCTAAGCACATTCACATTATCTGGGATATATTTTAAAGCATCCATGTAAGTGTCAAGCTCATAGTTTAAACAACATTTCAACTTACCGCATTGGCCGGCCAGTTTTAATGTGTTTAAAGAAAGATTTTGATAACGTGCCGCTGACGTGGAAACCGTTTTAAAATCTGTTAACCAGGTTGAGCAGCATAATTCGCGCCCGCATGAGCCGATACCGCCTAAACGGCTGGCTTCCTGCCGCATTCCGATCTGTCTCATTTCGATCCTGATCCTGAAGGATTCGGCCATTTTTTTGATCAATTCGCGAAAGTCCACGCGGCCTTCGGCCGTATAATAGAAAGTTGCCTTGCTTTTATCGCCCTGGTAATCCACATCGCTTATTTTCATCGACAAGCCAAGTTCCAAAGCCAGCTTACGCGTTTTGTGCATGGTTTCCCATTCAAGTTCTTTGGCGGCTTTCCACTTGTCTACATCCGTAGGGCTTGCCTTGCGGTAAACTTTTTTGGTTACGTCTGCCTCGGTTACACGGTGTTTTACCATCTGCATCCGCACCAATTCGCCGGTTACAGATACGTGTCCCACATCAAAACCACCGGTAGCGGTTTCTACCACAACCAGTTCGCCTGCCTCCAGGTAAATATTGTCAGTATTGATAAAAAAGTCCTTACGCGAACCTTTAAATTTCACTTCAATAATAGAAAAAGGCTTATAATTTGCCGGCATATCCATATTAGACAGCCAGTCGTAAACATCTAATTTGCTGCAGCCATTAGTAAGGCATGAGCCGTTACTTTTGCAGCCGGCGGGTGAACAACCACCCGATGAGCAACTTCCACATCCCATAATTTAATCCGGTATATAAAGAGTCCCTTGCGGGAGCGTTTTAAAATTTAGAATTTTAATAATTTGTAAAGATACATCTAAAAATAAGATTTTCGGATTTGCATTTCGCTCAATATGATAATGCGCTTTTTCAAGCTCCGTACTTATTGCCTGGGCCATCGCTGTGTTCATTACATTGGTCATTTTTTGGGCGGTTTCCAGTTCCTGCGCAGGCAGGTGTACCAGTGAGCCAGCACCCGACATCAGCAAGCAGCACTCGCGTATGAAACTGATGCCATAGCGCAAAAAATTCTTTTGATTTTCGCGCCCCATTTTTGAAGCCTGATCCACAAAAGCCATTACTTCAGGTCCTTTATTGCCAAAACACAGGCGCAACCATTGAACGAACAATGTATGATAACTCTTGTTTTCCTGTTGCAGCATAGCCAGGGCTTCGGTCAGGTTACCATTGCTCAGGTATGCAATTTCAGCAGCGGAAAATTCGGTTTGATGGTGATTTTGGATCAGCTCTTCCTTTATTTCATCATAGCTTAAAGCAGGTATTTTTACCAGTTGCGTGCGCGAGAGTATAGTATTTAATATCTGATCCTGGTTTTGTGCGACCAATAGGAACAAAGTATTGGGTTGCGGTTCTTCAATTATTTTGAGCAGCGAGTTACCTTCTTTGTCCAAATATTCGGGCAGCCAAAGGATCAATATTTTGTAAACAGATTCAAAAGGCTTAAAGCTTAATTTTTTAATGATCTGGTGGCACTCGGCAATGTTGATATTGGCCTGCTTATTTTCGGCATCCAAATAACTGCGCCAGATATCAAGGCTCAGGTAAGTATTTGCCAACAGGGCCTCGCGCCATTGTTCGATAAAACTTAAAGCCGTATCATTTTTATCCTTTGCAAAAAAAGGATAGGAAAAATGCAGATCCGGATGCATCAGCTTTTGATATTTGCGACAGGATGAGCAAACACCGCATGAATCATCAGGTTGTTTATCCTCGCAGCACAGATATTGGGCATAAGCAATAGCCAGCGCCAGGCTTCCGGAACCCTCGGGCCCCAAAAACAATTGCGCATGACTGACACGGTTTTCATTAACCATATTGATAAGCCTTTGCTTAACAGCCCCTTGTCCCGCTATGTGTTTAAACTGCATTTGGTGCAAAATAAGAATTAGATTTGAGAAGTTAGATATGAGATTTGAGACAGCCTTTCAAATGGCATATTTTTTACACTAAGTCGCCAATTTTAATCAATACTAATAACTATTACCTTTGATAATTATGGTCTCACATCTCACATCTCATATCTCATATCTACCATGAGAGTAATGGCCTTCGATTACGGTACCAAGCGCATCGGCATAGCCGTCACTGACCCGATGCAGATCATCGCGACGGGGTTGGATACCATACACCCGAAAGATATTCTCGACTACCTCAAAAAATATATGCTGACTGAACAGGTAGAACGCTTTATTGTGGGTGAACCCAAACAGATGGATAATACCCCATCGCAATCAGCTATGCATGTAAAAGGGTTTGTGACCCTATTAAAGAAAACTTTCCCTGAAATTCCCATTGAAATGCTGGATGAACGCTTTACTTCCAAAATGGCATCAGCCGCCATCGCCCAAAGCGGAATCGGTAAAAAAGCAAGACAAAATAAGGAGCTGGTAGATACGGTTTCCGCGGTGATATTGCTGCAATCCTGGATGGACCGCAGATTAGGGTGATTTATGGATTTCGTTGATTACATGTTGTGAATGTTATCTTTAATATTGATTTTAGATAACTAAACCTTATTCAATGAAAGATATAGTTAATAATAATTATAAGCACTCTGATTTAACTGCCAAAATAATCGGCTGCGCTATGAAAGTTCATAATACGCTTGGCAATGGATTTCAAGAAGTAATTTATCAGAAATGTTTGGCAATTGAATTTGAAAAACAAGGATTGATATTTGCGAGAGAATTAGAAATTCCTATTTATTATGAATCAATCAAAGTAGGAACAAGACGAGTGGATTTTTTAGTCGCAGATGTAATAGTCGTAGAGTTAAAAGCTCTTAATAAATTGGAAGAAATCCATCTTGCACAAGGCTTAAATTATTTGGAAGCATACAAATTGGAAACCGGATTATTGATAAACTTTGGCTCGAAAAGTCTTGAATTTAAAAGGATATCAAACGAGCATAAGCTCTCTAAACAGCAAAATCAATCGATTTAATTAGTTCAAATAAATCTGTTAATCAGTTATTTAGATAAAAAAATCAACGAAATCCATAAATCATTCGAATCAACGGTGTATCTTTGGCGCCATGGAGATTCTACCCCATGACCTTCAGCTGTACCTGGAAGATCATTGCGATCCGGAACCACCAGCGTTGAAAAAGATCAATAGGGAGACCTATTTAAAGGTACTTCAGCCTCATATGCTATCGGGTCATTACCAGGGCCGGTTGCTGAGTATGCTGAGCAAAATGATGCAGCCAAAAAGCATACTGGAGATAGGTACTTTTACCGGCTACTCTACTATTTGCCTTGCCGAAGGGTTAGCTGCTGACGGTATTATCCATACCATTGAGATAAACCGCGAGATGGAAGAAATGCTTTCCCAGCACTATAAGTCCACAAATGTGGAGAAAAAAGTGAAGCAATATTTCGGTCCTGCAGCACAAATTATCGTAGAAATAGAAGAAAATAATTTCGATCTTGCATTTATTGATGCTGACAAAAGAAATAATTTGCATTATTTTCAGTTAGTAATTGAGAAAATAAGGTCAGGTGGGCTTATTATAATTGATAATGTTTTGTGGAAAGGGAAAGTATACGGCGCAGAAAACGATACCGATACCCGACTAATCCGTGAACTTAATGACCATATTACCCAGGACACACGGGTTGAAAAACTAGTCCTCCCGGTTCGTGACGGTGTTATGCTCATTAGAAAAAAATGATTATGAAAAAACTCTTATTGATTTTAACACTGTTGATTTCATCATTAGCTGTTTCAGCTCAAAACACATCCCAATCCTACATAGAGAAATTTAAAGACAACGCCGTTCGCATTATGCACGAAAGCGGTGTACCTGCCAGTATTATTTTGGCAGTGGCTATGCATGAGTCGGCAAATGGGAACAGCCATATTGCAAAAACACTGAACAATCAGTTTGGTGTTAAGGGGTATAGTACCCATGTTTACTATGAGAACAACAAAAAGATAAGGACATCTTATAAAAAATATAATTCGGTGATGGACTCTTTCCAGGATTTTGCCCGCATCATGACCGAGCGTGAGCAATTCAGCCACCTGGCGGAAACGCTTACTCATTATGATTACACGGCCTGGGCAAAAGGCATACAACGCAGCGGCTATTGCAGCAGCCATAAATGGTCATCGCAGGTATTGGCCATTATCCGTAAATATCAGCTGAATACGCTTGATGAAAATCCTGCAGATCAAAAGCAATTAGCAGCAAACCAACAATAATTTGTATATAAATCTTAAGTTTGGCGCATAATACTATACTGTCAATTAAGATTTTACTGTTCATGCGAAAATCAATTTACTTCTCTCTTCTGTTTTCATCTGCTTTACTTTTAAGTTCGTGTGCTGTACATAATGGATTGATCAGCAATCGGGAAGCACATAAGAATAACCAGTCGATACAGAAAGCCAATAGCGAAAGCATCGCCGGTTATACGCCCTATACTTCATTAACCTATATAGATCGTTTTAAAGGAATTGCTATACAGGAAATGAATCTTTACGGTATACCGGCAAGTATAACATTAGCACAAGGATTATTTGAATCCGGTAGTGGCAATGGTGAGCTGGCAAGGGTGGCAAATAATCATTTCGGCATTAAATGCAACAATGAATGGAAAGGCAAGGGTTATTATAAAGACGATGACAATCATAACGACTGTTTCAGAGTATACGACCGCCCTGAGGATTCTTTCCGCGATCATTCTGAGTTTTTGAAACGACCCCGTTATGCCAAACTCTTTCAACTGGATAAAAACGACTATGTGGGCTGGGCTAATGGTTTAAAGGCCGCAGGATACGCTACTAATCCAAATTATCCGCAATTACTGATCAATGTTATACAGAAATATAATCTTGATCAATACGATCGCCCTGAAACTGAGGTTCAAAAAGAAAAGCGCGAGGACAAAGTGCTCACCCAGATCAACGATAATGGACTAATGGCTGGTAAAGATTCGGTTACACAGGGCACTACAGTAAATAAAAGCTATACGGTAACAACTGGTGATACACTATACTCCATTTCCCGGCGTTTTGGCATAACAGTTGATGATCTTAAAACATTAAATAATCTTCCTGATAATAATATCAGGATCGGGCAAAAGCTGACTGTGGTAAAATAGGGATGTTAATTTTTGTTAAATAGCGTGATGAAGCCCGGCCGAAAGCTTAGTTTTAATTTTAGAATGAGATTATGGCTGCTTTTATTGTTATGTGGATTGTCTTTTAGATCAATTGCACAGGATAAACCAAGTCCCAAACGAGACGGGCAGTTAGAGGGTGTAGTTTACGATAAAGATACCAGGGACCGGGTAGCCCGCACAAATATCATCAACAACACTACAGGCGAATCCTTTTACAATAATTTAAAAGGAGAATTTAAGATCGATGCCAAACCGGGCGATCAGCTGATATTTATAAAGCAGGATTATTTGCCGGATACATTATTGGTAAAAGACAAGGAGAACCTTGTTGTTTCCTTACAGCGTTCGGCTATCCCCCTTAAAGAAGTAACCATACATGATTCGTTGGCTACTCCACTGCAACGGTTCCAGGCTACACGAAAATCTTTTAGTAAGGCATACGGATCAAACGCTTACAGTGATATTTTAAGCACTGCGCCGGCTGGTGGTGCGGGTTTAAGTATCGACGCCTTATGGAACTCATTGAGCCGGAGCGGGCGCAATGCACAGCATTTACAGGGGATAATTCAAAGCGATTACCAGCAAAATGTGATAGATTACCGTTTTAACCGTACTTATGTGGGCAATATCACCAAGTTAAAGGGTCAGGACCTGACAAATTTTATGGTCAGATACAGGCCGGGGTATTATACCGTAACTACGGCAACGGAGTATGAGTTTATAACTTATATCCGTAATAATTTGAGAAGATACCTGCATAATAAGAGAATTTATTCGCAGCAGCCTTTAAACACTAATAAAATTCAAAGTCCGGATTAAAGTGTTTCAGATGGCTGATGTTCGATTTGATTTTAAAACAAATTTGATTTTACGTTAATTTGCGAACTATGTCAAAAATAGGTCTAGGGTTAATTCTGCTTGTATTATCCGTTACTTCTGCCTCCGCACAAAATACCGACAGCCTTAAAGTAGATACTAACTTACTCAACAAATACCGTATTGAGCCCCGAAAAAATGCTTTGCCTATCCGTATCAGACCAGTGCAGATCACCGAACAATTAATACCAATAGAGCTGCTTGATTATAAAGTGAGCTACTGGCACAAAACACTTGTTTTTGGTTTAAACTTTAACCAATCGGCATTTACCAGTAACTGGAGCGCCGGTGGTATCAGTTCGGTAGCTTTGGGTAGTACTTTTGATTTTAAAGCTGAATACAACAAAACGCCATTTAGTTATACTTCGGAAACCAACTTCATCTATGGCATAGCCGCTAATAAGGGACAGGGTGCACGAAAAACTAATGACCGTATATTCCTGGATAATAAAGTGGCCTCTCAGCTATCAAAACGCTGGTTTCTGTTTGGATCATTAAGTTTTGAGTCGCAATTTTCTCAAGGGTTTACCTATACTGATGCTAATGGGAATGAAATCAACCAGGGGCTGCTGATCTCTAATTTCATGTCGCCGGGATATTTGACAGAATCATTGGGGTTTGAGTTTAAACCAAATAAATTCTATGATATTCGTTTTGGTACAGGCACGGCAAAGCAAACGTTTGTTTTAGATACAACCATCTATCACAATCAGCCTGATAATTACGGCGTAAAGCCGGGTCATACTTTTTATAATCAGCTTGCCGTGCAGATAGTGGCTGCTGTTGATAAGGATATAATGAAGAATCTGCACCTTAACGCCCGCTATGCTTTGTTTGTGCCTTACCAGCAACCACTGGCCTATACAACCCATCGTTTGGATGCAACACTAACAGCAAAGGTAAACCGGTTGATCAATGTGACCATGAATGGTACCTTCCTGTATGATAAAAACACCTCTCCCCGACCGCAGGCTACTGAAGGGTTGGCTATGGGTGTGAATTATACATTCCCGTAAGATGATTATTCCATTTTATTTGGCTAAAGCCATTTAACCCATTAACTTATCCGCCCCATAAATGGGACGGCAATGAATAAAGTGTATTGCTGTATTATTTATTGTCATTAGTTCAGCCGACGGACAAAGAATTATCCAAAATAAGGCTTTATCCAAATTCGGTTTATGCCATTTTTCACTTATACAGAGCATAGTATGTTTCAAAATCATACCTTTGTATCCTCAAATTAAGGATTAAAAGTATTTTATTATAATGTTTGAAAATCTTTCGGATAAACTCGACAGGGCGTTTAAGGTCCTGAAGGGACAAGGAACCATTACAGAGATCAACGTGGCAGAGACCATGAAGGAGATACGCAAAGCCCTTCTGGATGCCGACGTTAACTATAAAACTGCTAAAGCTTTTACCGATGAGGTAAGGCAAAAAGCCATGGGTCAGAATGTACTGACCTCCATCTCTCCGGGCCAGTTGCTCACCAAGATCATGAGTGATGAGCTGACCGAACTGATGGGCGGCAGCACAGCCGAACTGAATTTCCCGGCCACTCCTACTGTAATATTGATAGCAGGTTTGAACGGTGCGGGTAAAACTACTTTCAGCGGTAAGCTGGCTAATTTTTTAAAGACGCAGAAGAATAAAAAACCACTGCTGGTGGCCGGCGACGTCTACCGCCCTGCAGCTATTGAACAGTTAAAGGTTTTGGGTGAGCAGATTGGCATACCCGTTTATGCTAACCTGGAATCAAAAGATCCGATTGCAATTGCAAGGGAAGGTGTGGCTTTGGCTAAACAGAACGGCAATAATGTGGTGATCATAGATACCGCCGGTCGTTTATCTATTGATGAAGCCATGATGGTGGAAATTGAGCAGGTAAAAGATGCGGTAAAACCACACGAAATATTGTTCGTGGTGGATTCCATGACCGGCCAGGATGCAGTGAATACTGCGAAAGTATTTAACGACCGCCTTGACTTTACCGGTGTGGTGTTGACCAAATTGGATGGTGATACCCGTGGCGGTGCAGCATTATCCATCAAATCGGTAGTGAACAAGCCGATCAAATTTATCGGTACAGGCGAGAAGATGGAAGCGCTGGATGTTTTCCACCCGGATCGTATGTCATCGAGGATATTGGGCATGGGCGACGTGATCTCGCTGGTTGAACGTGCACAACAGCAGTTTGATGAGAAAGAAGCTGCCGAGCTGCAAAAGAAGATCCGCAAGAATAAATTCGACTTTAACGATTTCTACAGCCAGATACAGCAGATCAAAAAGATGGGTAACATGAAAGATCTGATGGGCATGATACCCGGCGTTGGCAAAATGATGAAGAATGTAGAGGTGGATGATGATGCGTTTAAAAATATCGAATCTATCATACTTTCCATGACCCCGTATGAAAAAGAAAACCCGGATTCCATCAACCAAAGCCGCCGTAACCGTATCGCAAAAGGTTCGGGAACTGATATGCAGGAAGTAAACCGCCTGATAAAACAGTTTGAGGATATGCGCAAGGTGATGAAACAAATGAGCAATCCTGCGGCAATGGCGAGTATGATGCGGAGAATGCCACGTTGAGATTATTTCGAATTTCGGATGTTCGATTTCGGATTTACTTATGAGCGGCTCTGGCCGCTTTTTTGTTTACAAACTATTTATATTTAAAGCATGAAATTACCCTTATTACTTTGCGCATTAATCTTTTCGACAAATCTTTTCGCACAAACTGTAAAAATAACAAATGATAAAACTGACAAGGGTATAAAAGAGAGGTTTTATGTTTTAAAATCTGATAACAGCATTAAGGATGGACCATATGCTGCTTATTCACTTCATGGCGGCCACTTACTTTGTGAAGGGTTCTACAAAAATAATAATAGAGATAGTGTTTGGAACGGTTATGATCATAATGGCGAGATCGAGGTTAAATATGATTATACTCACAAAAAATTACTGCTGTTTAATCCACCTAAGTCCGTTAAAAGTATCGAAAAATATAATTTAATAAACGGCCCGGATACCACAAACGTAACTTTGGATCAGCCACCTATATTTGTGGATGGAGATAATAAAATACTTCAATTATATATTGCTAATATTCGGTATCCTGCTGTGGCAAAAGAAGACAATATACAGGGGAAAGTAATAGTAGCATTTACAATAGATGCTCATGGCAATATTTCAAATTATCGGGTTAAAAAACCAATAGGTGGTGGCTGTGATGAAGAAGCATTGCGTGTTGTTAAATTAATTGAAGGAGATTGGTTGCCGGGTATATTTAATGAGATGCCTGTTACTGTTGAATATGAATTACCCTTTACTTTCACACTTGCTAGAGACTAATTTTATGTTAAAACGAATTTTTATTTTTCTACCAGGATTGTTTGTTGTTTGTTTTTCTGCAAATGCCCAATCACCCGGTGCCATCATCGATGTACAGCATTACACCTTTTCCATACAGCTGACTGATGCAGATAATGTGATCAACGGACAGGCAGATGTTTCTGTTAAATTCTTGAAGAAAGCCCAATCGTTCAAGATCGACCTGGTTAAAAAAAATAGTTCGGGCAAAGGAATGCTTGTGGGCATGGTGACAGAAGATAAGCAGGAACTGAAATTTAAGCAGGATAGTGATGCGATCAATATAAATGCAACTGCTGAGGTTGGCAGTGAGCATACCTATCATATAGTTTATCAAGGTGTGCCCGTTGATGGGTTGATCATCTCGACCAATAAATTCGGTCACCGTACTTTTTTTGGGGATAATTGGCCCAATCGTGCACACAATTGGTTGCCTTGCGTGGACGAACCCGCAGATAAAGCCACTGTGGATTTTATAATAACCACACCAGATCATTACCAGGTAATTGCAAACGGATCAATGGTGAGTGAGACGCCGTTGCCGGATAATCAAAAAATAACTCACTGGAAAGAAACCGCACCTCTGCCTACCAAAGTGATGGTAATAGGTGTGGCGGATTTCGCGGTTGACCATACCGGAGATGTGAAGAATATTCCTGTTTACACGTATGTTTTCCCGGAAAATAAAGATGTTGGTTTTAATAGTTACGCTGTTGCAAAAGAAATACTGGCCTATTATATAGATAAGGTTGGTCCGTATGCATATGAGAAACTAGCGAACGTCCAATCCAAAACTATATTTGGTGGTATGGAGAATGCCAGCTGCATTTTCTATTTTGAAAACTCGGTTGGTGATAAAGGGATTGAAGAATTAATGGCACATGAAATTGCGCACCAATGGTTTGGCGATGCTGCGAGCGAGAAAAATTTTAGTCATTTATGGCTGAGCGAAGGTTTTGCCACTTATATGACCAATGTTTACCTGGAACATAAATACGGTATCGACACCTTAAAAAAGCGCGAGATAACTGATAGGAAAACGGTACTTGATTTTGAGAAGAGCAGGAAAACTGCCGTTGTGGATACCACCGTGCATGCTAATTACATGGTGCTATTGAACGCAAACAGCTACCAAAAAGGCGGCTGGATATTGCACATGCTAAGACGCAAGCTTGGCGATACAGCTTATTGGAAAGGGATACGCTCTTATTATGCTAAATACGAGAATGGTAACGCGAACACAAATGATCTGCGGACAGAACTGGAAAAGGCAAGCGGGCAAAATCTGGAACAATTTTTTAAACAATGGCTGTATAGCCCCGGCACGCCACATTTAAATATTACCTATCTGTATAATAAAGTAAAGAATACAGTCGACCTGACCATTACACAGAAACAGGCTGCACTATTTAATTTCCCACTGGAAATTTCAGTGGGTGGTGAGGTGCATACGGTAACAATAAAAGATAAAGCGACCCATGTTCAATTTGCTGTTAAACAAGCATCTGCGCCGCTTGTCATCGATCCAAACGTGAATTTACTGGCTGATTTTGAGGTGAAGGAACAAATACAATAGTGTAATTTAGTTTTGTTTGATAGGCATTTTTTCGTATATTGTTTTGTAAAATAAAAATATTCGAAACAATATACTTTGGATAATCGTTTTACGTTATATGTTTAAACAATAAATCACTTGATGCTTTCCCCCTAAAAGTATCATCAACCGTTAACCTTTAAACACTTACAGCCATGTTTAAATCCTATCAATCCATTTATGTAACGTCATACAGGTGGATGTTCAGAAACTTCGGTCAGGGTAAATTGCCCCAATTTAAATCATTATTTAATGTGAGTTTCCTGCTTATTATCGTACTGACTACGGCATTGCTTTTAGCACAATTTATGCTGCGTTCGCAACGATTTACAGCAAGTGCGGGTATGGATACGGCTATTTTGCTGGGTGCGGTGGGTTTCCTCCTGTTCAATTACCTTATTCTTTTAAATAACAGGTGGCTTAAGGGCCTTAACTACAAGCTTGCAACTTTGAGCCGGCACAACCCTAACAAATGGTCGGTAGTGGTGCTGGTTAATGTGATCATTATTTGCGGGTTCGTGTTTTTTACCGCGATTTAATTAAGAATTGTCATCCTGAGGAACGAAGGATCTTCTCTAATATGCATAGTGAAGAGGCAGGTCGAAGAAGATTCTTCACTATGAATGACAACGTAATTTCTATAACTTAGGCTTGGTTAAACTCTATGTTAATCAGGCTAAATGTCAAGCAACATAAATTTTCAAACTATAGATTGGTCAGCGATAGCCTCATCTGTTCACCTTGGTGAAACGGGTGAGGCTTTTTGGCAAACAATACAATTTCCGGGATTACGTATTAGGATAGTTGAATACTCGGCAGGCTATCTTGCTGATCATTGGTGCCAGAAAGGCCATATTGTTCACTGCCTCGAAGGTGAATTTGTTAGTGAGCTGCAAAGTGGCGAAGCATTCACCCTGACGAAGGGAATGACTTATGTGGTATCGGATGAATTAAGCAGTCATAGATCGATCTCAAAGGATGGGGTTAAGCTATTGATCATCGATGGTGATTTTTTAAAGTAACACGATTTATCAAGACAAATATGTTCAAGCACAACCTACTCCTTACTTAAAGAAACTTTAAAAGACACAAAAGCACTTTCTTAATTAACCTCATTGGTCTTTCCAGCGGACTTGCCTGCGTAATGGTTATTTACTTATGGGTAAATGATGAATTAAGCTTTGATAAATATCATGTGAATGATAGTCGGCTTTATCAGGTAATGACCAACATTAAAAGCGAAAAAGGTATTGATACTAGAAAAGATACTCCACATACTTTGGCGGAGGTTCTTCCCTTAGAGATGCCTGAGGTAGAATATGCTGTTATTGCTACCCCTGATTTATTTTTGCCAGAATTTACATTGTCAGGGAATAACAAAAAAATAAAGGGAGCCGGAAAATTTGCCAGCAAAGATTTTTTTAAAATTTTCTCTTATCACCTGGTTCAAGGTACTGAATCAAATGTGCTGTCAAATAAAGATGCGATTGTTATTTCTGAAAGTCAGGCACGCAATTTATTCAGATCGACTGATAACGTCATTGGAAAAACGATTGGTTGGGATGTGGCTGGAATGAAAAAAGAATGCATAGTTACCGGCATTTTTAAAGATGTACCTGTAAATAGCTCCGGGCATTTTGACTTCGTACTGTCCTTCGACGCCCTTAAAGATATAATGGGAATGGGAACAGGAAGTGCAATTGGACTATCAGAGCCTTTTAATACGTATTTAGCGGTAAAGAATGGGACTAACATTGATAATTTCAATGATAAATTAACCCGATATGTAAGAGATCAAAGTAAGGATGGGAATCGGAGTTTCTTTCTTAAACGCTTTTCCGATAATTATCTATACAGCAAATATGAAAATGGGAAACAGACCGGAGGAAGAATTGAGTACGTGAAACTTTTTTCACTGATTGCTTTGTTCATACTCATTATTTCAGCTATAAATTTCATGAACCTGTCTACTGCTAAGGCAGCAAAAAGGGTAAAAGAGATAGGCATAAAAAAGGCTATGGGTGTTGGAAGAAAGGTGCTGATACTGCAATACATGCTTGAATCCCTTTTAATGAGCTCTCTGTCTGTAATAGTTGCAGTGTTTATTGTTTTTCTCTTATTGCCACAATTTAATGAGATCACACAAAAAAGTCTTCATTTACAATTCACTACGGAACTTTGTTTAGCCCTTATTGGTATCACCTTATTTACCGGACTTTTATCAGGCAGTTACCCCGCTTTATATCTGTCGGGATTTAAACCCGCTATGATATTAAAAGGGAAGTTTAATAATTCAATAGCAGAGCAATTGACCAGGAAAGGATTGGTAGTTTTTCAATTTAGCCTGTCCGTAATATTTATTGTTTCGGTTCTTGTAGTCTATAAACAAATAGATTATGTACAGAATAAGAACCTGGGTTTTGATAAGAACAATGTTATCTATTTTGAATCAGATGGGAAAGCCCCTGAGGCCTACCTCAATGAAATACAAAAATTACCGAGTATAGAAAGCGCTTCCAGCATGATCGGAAACCTGATAGGCGATGATTTTGGAGGCACGGCAACTATAGACTTTAATGGGAAAAAAATACCTTTTCGTTCATTTGGGGTAAATTATGGGTTTATCGAAACATTGGGAATAAAGATCAAAGAGGGAAGATTTTTTTCTAAAAATTTTGGTTCAGATAATTCTCAAATAATTTTAAATGAAGCGGCTGTTGAGGCGATGGGGCTTAAAAACCCTGTCGGGACGATAAGTAAAGGACCGGGGTACAATACTGAAATTATTGGGGTGGTAAAGAACTTCCACTTTCAATCGCTGCATGAGAAAATAGAACCGATGAAATTCCGGATTGATAATTACACAGCATCAACGATACTCGCCAAAATTAAGCCAGGCAAAGAAAAAGAGGCGTTGAGTAACCTGGCAAATCTTTACAAAAAGTTTAACCCCGGTCTTACTTTTAATTACAAATTTTTGGACCAGGATTACCAGGCTTTATATGTTTCTGAAAAGCAGGTTTCAGTTTTATCACGATATTTTGCGGGCTTATCCATTTTGATATCCTGCCTGGGCCTCTTTGGCTTATCTGCATTCACTGCCGAAATGAAGATTAAAGAGATTGGCATCAGGAAAGTATTAGGCTCAAGTGTGTTTGGTATAGTCCGTTTATTATCCGGGGAGTTTACTAAAATGATATTGATTGCCATTTGTATAGCCTTACCATTAAGCTATCTTATCGCCAAAAACTGGCTTGATGATTTTGCTTACCGGATAAATTTGGAATGGTGGTATTTCTATGGCGCAGCTATTTGCACTTTGGCGATTGCATTATGTACAGTGAGCTATCAATCCATTAAAGCGGCGGTGATTAATCCCGCAAAATCTCTAAGATCTGAATAAACCATGGGATGGTTAGGGGGATTATCTTCGCCAATCCCCCCCTTGCGCTGCGATTAACCACTTTATTTAACCTTCATTAGCTGTAGCTTTCTGAAAATAGCAGTGTGCAGGAACAATATTGTTGCCGGGGCAAATGCAGGGAACCACACAAATGGGAATATCGTCATTTCCAAATCACCGCGTTCACCGGTGATGATGGAGTTTCTAGTAGTGATAGCCACAATCACGAGCAATACAAGAATGTCCAATATCCCAAAAATGTTCCACGCATAAACTGCTTTTATACGCCAGGATTTGCCTTTTGCAGCCATTTTTGCTACAGGAAAAGCCAATAGCGCCGTAATGATGTCGCCCATTCCTGCTGAAAAAGCAAGGTCGGCAGGAAGCAAATGATAGCAATAAATAATGATGAAGAAAACACCGAGCAGACGGAATATATGCATAGTGATTAGGGATTCTAACGTAATTGACCTGAGTAAATTTTTGAATAATTTAGTGTTTCCGACAATTGCAAATAGTATAATGGTTAATGGGATAGCAGCATAGACCATTATTTTAGGGGGCAGTGAAAAGATGTAAAACGCGCCCTTTAAAGCAAATATTGAAACATAAGCGAGATAAATAATATAAAAACCCACAATGCCGAATTGAATATTTCTCGCTTTTTCCGAAGTTATGCCGGCATTGAGGGCCGCCTCTTTTGCCGGGTTTGCGATTAAAAAAAGCGAATAAAGAAAACTTGCGATGAATAGAACTATAATCCAAACGGGGATAATTGATATGTAGCTTGCCATTTTATTTTGATTAAGTTAATAAGGCAAAGGAAAATCAAATATCCTGGCTTACACTTGGCATATGGCAAGAAATGAGATGGACTATTTTTTTACAAATTCTTTTCTTATTCTGCTCAATGACGTGTCGGTTATGCCCAGGTAAGAGGCAATGTGTTTTAAAGGAGCATTTTGAAGTACTTCAGGGTTCGAATTGATGAGGTTGCTATAACGCTGCTCTGCCGTTTCCTGCAACATTGATAACATTCGTTGTTTCAATGTACTGTAATGGTTAATGATATTTAGCCGTCCAAATTCACGAAACTCAGGGAATGTATGGAAGTTTGTCTGCATATCCTCGTAAGTAAGATACCACGTTTCGCAATCAGTTAATGCCTGGATATATTCTTTCGATGGTGTCCTTTTAAAAAATGAAACAAGGTCACTGGAGAACATTTTTTTTGAATAAAATGCGGTGGTTACCTCATTGCCTTCAAGGTCATAAGTGTATGACCTTGTTATACCCTCTTCGATAAAATGAGACTCGTTACAAATGGCTCCTTCTTTTAATAAATACTCGTTCCTGCTAATTTTCTTTGTCTTATATTTCTCCACTAACTGCTCGGCCTTGCTGGTACTCATCGGCAATACACTTTGAAAAAGCTGAATCAGACTATCCTTATTCATGGTCAATTTAAAGTACTTACAATATGATAAAAGTAATAAACCCTGTCAAACTTCCAAATTAAAGCCGGGTCTGATGTTATAGGTTAAAGTCATTATCCCTGTGTATGAGGATTGGCTCCTTAACATGCTTTCGTCCATCACAAAAATTCTCTATCTTTCGCTTAATAAACTTTATCACAGTGTTAGTTAAAACTTTTGGAAGCGCGGTCTATGGTATAGAGGCCATTACAATAACCATTGAAGTAAATATAAGTGGCGGGGCCAAACCATTCTATTTAATTGTTGGCCTGCCGGATAACGCCGTGCGTGAATCTATGCAGCGTATTGAAGCCGCCCTGCAAACCAATAATTTCCGTATGCCCCGGCAAAAAATAATCGTAAATATGGCCCCGGCAGACATCCGCAAGGAAGGCTCGGCATATGATCTTCCCATAGCCCTCGGCATACTCGCCGGCTCCGGGCAGGTAGATAATGAAAACCTGGAGAAATACATTATCATGGGCGAACTTTCGCTGGATGGCGGATTGCAGCCTATTAAAGGTGCTTTACCTATTGCTATTCAGGCCCGTAAGGATGGTTTCAAAGGCTTTATCCTCCCAAAACAAAATGCACGTGAGGCAGCCATAGTAAATGACCTGGAAGTGTATGGCGTAGAGAACATTAAAGAGGTAGCCGGATTTTTTAATGGCGATATTCAGTTAGAACCCGTAGTAGTAAATACCCGCGATGAGTTTTATAACAGCCTTTGCAATTACGATAGTGATTTCAGCGAAGTTAAGGGGCAGGAAAATATTAAACGTGCTTTGGAGATAGCTGCTGCAGGCGGTCATAATGTGATCCTGATCGGTCCGCCGGGGGCAGGTAAAACTATGCTTGCGCGAAGGTTGCCATCCATATTGCCGCCGCTGAGTTTGTACGAATCATTAGAAACCACCAAGATACATTCCGTAGCCGGGAAGCTTTCAACAGCAGATGCGCTGGTAACTATCAGGCCGTTCCGGTCACCGCACCATACTATTAGTGATGTGGCGCTCGTAGGCGGGGGCAGTAACCCGCAGCCGGGTGAAATTTCATTGGCGCATAATGGTGTGTTATTTTTAGATGAATTGCCGGAGTTTAAACGCAGTGCCCTTGAGGTGATGCGCCAGCCGCTGGAAGAACGCCGCGTAACGATATCAAGGGCGAAGTTTACGGTGGACTATCCTAGCAGCTTTATGCTGATCGCGAGTATGAACCCCTGCCCTTGCGGCTATTATAATCACCCGGAGAAGGAATGCATTTGTCCGCCAGGGACGGTGCAGAAGTATTTGAGTAAGATATCAGGGCCTCTATTAGATCGTATCGATCTGCATGTGGAGGTTACTCCGGTTAATTTTTCGGAACTATCCTCCGACCGGCTTGCCGAAAAAAGCGAAAACATACGCGAACGTGTGATCCAGGCGAGGGAAAAGCAAATAGAACGTTTTGGCGAAAAACCCGATCTGCACGCCAACGCCCAGATGAGTCCGCAAATGGTAAGGGATATTTGTAAAATCGATCTCGCCGGGCAAACCCTGTTAAAAAAGGCCATGGAAAAACTAGGCCTCAGCGCCCGGGCTTATGACCGGATACTGAAAGTATCCCGTACCATAGCTGACCTCGCCGGAAGCGAGGATATTAAACTGGAGCACCTGGCCGAAGCGATACATTTTAGAAGTTTGGATCGAGAGGGATGGGCGGGGTAAGTATGACTGATGATAAAATAACCAAATCGTCGGATTGAAAGCCTAAATATTTTTATTATATTTTAAATATAGGATGACTGAAGAATTAAATCGGATATATGAAATACAAAATAAGAATTAGTAAATGGCAACTAGCGGGTTTAATAATTTTATTGTTTTTTATAACGCTTTTAATATACAATAGAGGCAATAATCCCAACTATGAATTCAAATCTGGAAAGAAGGCGCCGGATGAATATTGGAGTTTGTTCAGGACAGATATAAAACCAAAACTTTCTGTTATTCAAAGCCTTACTTTAAAATATCAGAACCCAATAGTTGAGTTTTCTTATAATCATGGAGAAAATTTTGTCGAGGTTTTAAAACTGGATTTGAAAGGAAATTATTCTCTTGATTCATTAGTCACATTATCAAATTTAAAAAAGTTAAATACAAATGGCTTAACCTATTATCCCGTAGGTCCTCTATTCGGCGTGTTTTATAAAACAGGTAAGAATACCGTATCCCATATAGATTTAAATCTTTCTGGAGAAAGTACCAAAACACTTATTAGAAACAAGTCATTGGTATATTTTTATTCCCGATTTGACGAGTTTTCTATTAATTATAATTATTCGGATATAACCGTAGTGTATTCGAACTCAAATAAGGCTGCTGAGTCTGCGCTCGATAATGGCTCATTGCCAATTGATATTATGTTTTTGAAAAAAGGCAAAGATGTGTTTATTGTTCTTATGTCGGTTACGAATGCTAAATACCAATTAACCTCTAATCAACTATATGATTTAATTGATGTCGAGAAGTGATTGATAAAAAGCAAAGACAGCGATTTGTCAGTACTTATAAATTTGGATTTTGCAAACAACAGATTAATATTCGCAAACTACTCCAATCTGGTGCGAGTATCCAGTTGGGGAAATGCGTTAGGCTACCCGTTGCTATCCTGAATATACAAGTAGTGGATAAAAATCAAAATCCGACGTAAGGTTTTGTTACTAGTATCGACTAAGAAGTAAATATTAAAACTCCTATAATCATTTAAATCATGAAAAAATATTTACTTATAACCGCCGGGATAATTTTCTCATTACAAGTTTTGGCGCAAAGCGGTTTGAAAGAAGGCGCCATTGCTCCGGGATTTTCTGCTAAAGATAATGCAGGCAAAACGATCGATCTGAAAACCCTGCTTAAATCACACAAAGCGGTAGTCCTATTTTTTTACCGGGGAGAGTGGTGTCCTTATTGCAATAAGCAAATCAGTCAGTTACAAGATTCATTGCAATTACTAACCGGTAAAGGTGCATATGTTATTGGTGTAACACCGGAAACCGGAGAAAATATTAAGCAGACCGTCAATAAAACTCATGCCTCATTTTCAATTATCCAGGACCATGACTATAGGATAATGAAAGCATATGATGTTAATTATACCGTAAACGACGAAACCCTATCGTAACTAAAAAAATATGGAGTCGATCTGGAAAAGAACAACGGTAACAAAGATCATGTACTCCCGGTCCCCGCAACTTATGTAATCAATCCTTCAGGGAAAATCATCTATGTGCATTTTGACAAAGATTATACCCGAAGGTCATCTGTAAGTTCATTATTAAAAGTTTTAAATTAAGTAGGCCGGGTAGTTTGTGTCAGTATCCACAACATTTGAATTTTGCAAACAACAGATTGATATTCGCAAACTACCCTACCCCTTTTCGTTGCATCTTTGTTATACTATAAAAACATAATAGAGATGAAATTATCTAACAACAAAATTTTGATCACCGGTGGGGCAAGTGGCATTGGCCTGGGGCTTACCGAAAGATTTATACAGGAAAACAATACCGTTATTATTTGCGGCAGGCGCGAATCTGTTTTAAAAGATGTTGCCGCTCAGTTTCCTTCGCTAATTACTAAAGTGTGCGATCTGTCTAATGAAGCAGAGCGTATCGAGCTTTTTACCTGGGTTGCTAAAAATCACAGCGATCTGAATGTGCTCGTAAACAATGCAGGTGTACAGCAATGGATGGGATTTGATGATGCGGACTTTTTTCAGCGTGCAAAAGCGGAGATCATAACCAATATAGAAGCGCCAATCCATTTAATGTCGCTTTTTATAAATCTGAAATCGTTAGATACCATTATTAACGTGACCTCGGGTTTGTCTTTTGCGCCTTTTGCAAAAATACCTGTGTATTCAGCTACCAAAGCATTTTTCCGTTCGTTCACGCTTTCGGCACGTCACCTTTTGAAGTCAAAAAATATTGAAGTGATAGAAATGATCCCACCTGCATTGAATACCGATCTGGGTGGCAAGGGTTTGCACAATGCCGCACCTCCGGTAAGTGATTTTGTCGAGTCGATATTTGAGCAATTAAAAGAAGGAAAAAAAGAACTCACTTTCGGAACCAGCGAAACAAGGGCCAATGCCAGCCAGGAAGAGTTAAGAAATTATTTTAACATGACGAACCAGTAATTGTGAGTCTTAAGTTCTGAGTCGGAAGTCTTAAGTAAAAAATCAAAAATTCAACTCAGGACTTATGAATCAAGACTTTGGACTTAACACAGTTAGTTTGTAGATTTAGCTCTTACAAAAAATAGAAATATGAAAAATCTACCGCTTTCCGGCATCAAACGTATCTGCCGCGTTATCTGTGTGCCAGTTATTTTATCATTAGGTTTCTTAACGGCAGCTAAAATAACCCACGCCCAGGCTAAAATGATTAAAGATCCTGACGTTATTGGCAGATGGGATATTACGATGGATAAAGGCGGCAAGAGTTTGCCGTCATGGCTGGAGGTGCAGAAATCGGGCACACATACTCTGATAGGCCGTTTTACTTATGCTTTCGGCAGTGCGCGCCCAATTTCGGAAGTTAAGCCGCATGATGGCAAATACAGCTTTTCGATTCCTCCGCAATGGGAGGAAGGAACCCGCAATATGGATTTTGAATTTGACGTGAACGGCGACGTGATAAAAGGCACCATGGTTTATACAGATGGGGTGACTTATAATTTTACAGGTGTTCGCGCACCGTTACTGGCAAGGTCCAAGACACCTGTTTGGGGACAGCCTATTAAATTGTTCAATGGAAAAGATATGAAAGGCTGGCATACTGATGGCACCAATCAATGGGTAGTTGAATCAGGTATTTTAAGCAGCAAACATTCAGGCGCTAATCTGATAAGCGACCAAACATTTACCGATTTTAAGCTGCATGTCGAATTCCGTTATCAGCAGGGCAGCAACAGTGGTATTTATCTGCGCGGGCGTTATGAAGTGCAGGTGATAGATACCAAAAGCGGCGAACCGGAGCCTATCAATAATCAGTTCAGTGCCGTGTACGGTTTTCTTCCGCCTAACAAAATGATGGCGAAAGATCCGGGCGAATGGCAATCATACGATATCACCCTTGTTGGTCGTCTGGTAACCATAGTTGCAAATGGCACTACAGTTATCAGCCGGCAGGAGATACCGGGTATTACCGGCGGTGCGATCAACAGCAAAGAAGGAGAGCCTGGCCCCATCCTGTTCCAGGGTGACCATGGTCCTATCGACTACCGGAATATTGTGATCACTCCGGCGAAATAAGGAGACCTAAAGTATAATAACGGTATTTAACTCAAATTCATTGGGTTAAATACCGTTAAAACACGGTATGGAATAAGTAAAACCACTATTGCTTAATGGATTGGCCTCCAGGTATATTTAATAATTAAAAAAAGGAGGTCAAGATGGCATGGAAGCGGGTTTCAAATTATAATCTTGGATATAGTATTCCCAAAAAGCAGTTCTATTTTTACTATACATTCGTAGGGGAAAATGTGACTTACCAGATATTTCCGGACCCACAAGAATTTCTGGCCCTTGCTGATATGTTCAGGAACGAAGGTCCGATGAACTTCAACACCAATGGGAATTACTTTGTATCTGCTGCTGAACAAGTTGGTGAAGAGGAAACTCATCCGTAACGTTCAGTTTTCCGTTTCGGTTTAAGAGACTGCCACGCTCTTAAACCAGTACGGGAACCAACAAGGCAAATAAAGCTTAATTCTACTATCCCACGCAACCAATTGCCAATATCAGCCGTAACTAATTTATATGTTGACATGGGCAAAATCGCTATAATTATTGGTGCTGGTCCTGCGGGGCTAACTGCGGCTTATGAGCTGGTTACCAAAACGAATATTAAACCCATCATCATTGAAAAAACAAATGATATTGGAGGCCTCTCTAAAACTGTTGTCCACAATGGCAACAGGATGGATATAGGCGGGCATCGGTTTTTTTCAAAATCAGATGTAGTAATGCAATGGTGGCAAAATATTTTGCCCTTGCAGGGATCCGGATCAAAGGATGATATCCTGAGGGACATTTATTATCACCATAAAAAAAACTCGATAAAACTTTCAGCAAACGGCCCCGATCCTGAAAAAACAGATAGAGTGATGCTGATCAGGAAAAGGTTATCACGGATATTTTTTCTCAGGAAATTTTTCGATTACCCGGTTACTTTAAACAGTAAAACAATAGCTAATCTCGGTTTTGCCCGGATAGCTAAAATTGGCTTTACTTATTTATGGGCGAGAACGTTCCCTTTTAAGAAAATCAAATCGCTCGAAGATTTTTTCATAAGCAGGTTTGGTACGGAGCTTTATAAAACATTTTTCAGAGACTACACTCAGAAAGTTTGGGGTGTGCCCTGCAGCGAAATTGCAGCCGATTGGGGAGCACAGCGGATTAAAAAATTATCTGTTTCCAGAGCGATAAAGCATGCTGTAAGATCAATTTTCCGAAAGGATAAGACGATCAATCGTAAAGATGTTGATACCAGCTTAATTGAACAATTTATGTACCCTAAGCTGGGGCCTGGACAAATGTGGGAAACCGTAGCTAAGCTTGTGGAGGAAAAAGGAGCTGTAATTATTAAAAACAGTGATGTTATTGGGTTGGATATTTCTGAAAACCAGGTTTGTGAAATAAGTTATTTTGATCATACTACTAATCTGAAAAATGTGGTCAAAGGAGATTATTATTTTTCGACCATGCCAGTTAAAGACCTGATAGCCGCAATGGGGAATAAGGTGCCTGAATGTGTTAGAAATGTTGGGTTGAACTTGCAATACCGCGATTTTATTACTGTCGGATTGCTTCTTAATCAGCTTAAAATAAAAAATGACACAGGTAACTATACTGTAGGCGGGTTGGTGCCTGATAACTGGATCTACATACAGGAAAAAGATGTGAAGATCGGGAGGTTGCAGATATATAATAACTGGTCGCCTTATATGGTTGCTGATACCGGGAAAATATGGATTGGCCTTGAATATTTTTGCAATGAAGGGGATGAGTTATGGCAAATGACAGACGCCGACTTTATCCGGTTTGCGATTAATGAACTGCATCAGATCGATATTATTGACCGGGATGAGGTGATAGACCAAACGGTAATCCGGGTTCCCAAAACCTATCCTGCTTACTTCGGTACTTATTCCCAATTTGATGTGGTAAGTGATTTCACCGACGGATTAGAAAACCTGTTTTTGATAGGCCGTAATGGTATGCATAAATACAATAACCAGGACCACTCCATGCTGACGGCTATTACCGCAGTGAATAATATCATCACAGGCGAAAAATCAAAAAAGAATATCTGGGAGATAAATACGGAAGAAAACTTTCATGAGGTTAAGAAAAACTAGTATTTAAGTCAATAGTCTTGAGTCGAAAGTCTTAAGTTGGATTTTGCCCGTTTCGTTAGTTTTTAGTCACCCTGTATATGTAATAATCTTCGCCATCTATTACTGCGCCTTCAAAGCTTGCTAATTTATTGAAACTGTAAGTCGAATTGTTGCTGACCTCGTTGTCCCGGTTGGTGATTAATATAAATTCTTTAGAGATGTTGATATGGCTGGATGATGAAATTTCGTCCATTAATGATCTGCGTGGGTAAGGAAGATAGGCGCGTTTCCAAATACAGAAACTGCCGTACTGGTCAAAATCAAGGTAGAGGATCTTTCTTCCTAAATAAGCGCTGAGCGGCGGCCCGGCATTATATCCATCAAATGCCAGAGGTTGGGTATCCAGATGGTTTGCCTTTAAGTAATCGATCGTATTTTTAGCTTGAGAAAAGGGTTGTTTAAAATCAACGGCATACATGTACATCCCTGTAAAAAGCTGGTTGATAAGAATAACATAGATAAATAACTGTGGCGCCCATTTTTTTATGAGGCTTGCATTTCCTTTCGGAAAAATGTTTACGCCATCGTAGTAAGCCAGCCAAAGGGCAGCTATAAAGTAGATAAAGAATAATCCAAAGTACCTGCTGCCACCGAGGCCCGACATCGCGAAGAAAGCTGTTAATAATGCTACAGGCGGGACATAAAACAATAAAGCCTTTCTGCTTTTATAAATGAATAGTATGGTGATGGCAAACAGTAACACAGCCGCAGTTATTGTGAATGTGCCGGATAAATATTGAATAGACTGTTTATCCCAAAAGTATGGCTGATGAAGAGGCGGAATAGTTATGTACCCACGAGCGAAACAAATGATGCCGAAGGATAGATCATGAAAGTTAAGCCACGACAAACCCGGCTTTACCCCTACAATACTATCGCTGGGAATGCGTCGGGTTTGTAAGAGCGCGCATATCAAACCAAAAAGAAAAAGACCGGTAAAGATGGCGAAGGGCCCATATAAATCCTTTTTGCCGATGGTGTAATAAAGCAGGTAAACAAAAATGCCAATAGCCGCAAATACATAAAACAGATGTGTAAAGCACATCAGAACGACTGCGAAGCCAATACCCACCATTTTTTTTGCTGGATTAGCCAGTAAGATGCAACAGATAAATAGCAACAGTATGCCCAATGCATAATTGCGACTGATAAGGCTGTACACAAATAGAAAGTAGCAACCAAAAATTATGAGGGTTTTTACAGAGAGATCAAAAGGAGCGTAGCGTAAAAAGATAAACACAGTTGCATTAATAACCAACAAATGGAACAACTGCATATAGATTGGTCGTGGTGAAATATAATGCGTAATAAAATACAGGAATGAGTTCCATAAGGTGACATGCCCCTCGTAGAGCATGTTTTTAAAAACATCGGCAATAGAATTGCTATCACGACCAATGGTTAGCTGCTGAGCCTCTTCTAAAAATATCTCGTGGTGAAACATGCCAACAAGCGAAACCACGCTGTATAAAAGCATTATGGGCAAAACATACTTAAGCGGTGCTGCCTGTAATTTTATCATGCTATCGTATTAGTAACCAATAGGTAATTGTTTTTTTAGGATTCAAGTGTAGAGGGTGTAGCGTAGTACTACACTTATACTTGCTTCTGATTTTTTAAGATTTTCTTCAGCCGTTTTTCTTTCGGTAACATCCTGTTCGCCGTTCATTGCTTAATTTAATTGTTTGATATTTTACCGCGTTAAAATAGTGCCATTTATTTGATTGCGGAGGGTAAAAACGATCGACTTTTAGGACAAAAATCAGTAAAATAAAAATCAAGATGACCATTTCACCAAATTTTAACATAAATGATTAAATAATAGCACTTTATGTAAAAAAATTGCAATTATAAATGTACATATTTGATTTATTTTAAAAAATTAAAACATTTGTGCTTTAAATGGGTATAATTAGATTACAACCCAAATTCTGAAATGGATAAAACTTCTACCAGGAAAATTGTCATTTTTGATGATGACGAGGATATACTTTCTATTTGCAGCTACGTTTTAGAAGAACAGGGCTGGGAAGTCCACACATTTACTGATTGCAATAATGTAACCGAAAAAGTTTCCGGAATACATCCGGACGTTATTTTGATGGATAACTGGATACCAGATGCCGGGGGTATTATTGCTACTCAAACACTAAAAAAGACCGACGCATTAAGAAATATACCGGTGATCTATTTTTCAGCAAACAGCGATATCCAACTATTAGCCAGCAATGCGGGCGCTGAAAGTTATCTGGCTAAACCTTTTGATCTCCATCAGCTGGAACAGGTAATAAATAAAGTGCTGATAAATAATAATAATTAAAGCTTACACTTATATATTATAAAAAAATCGCCCATGCTTTTGCATAGGCGATTTTTTTGTGAGCAATAAGTCTGACCCCTATTCAGGTCCTCCTCCCGGTGGGCCGCCGGGACCGCCACCGTTATCTCTTCTTCTAAATCCTCTGTCAGGATTTTGTGCAGGTGCTTTACCTGCAAATTTTTGTAAACGGAGCGTAAATGTTGCCAGGTAATAACGGGCAAGCCTGTTAACATTTGTGGTGGTAAATGAACTTGGCGATGAAGTGGTAGTATATCCGGTATTTTGATTAAATAAGTCAAACGCCGACAGTCGAATCGTTGCCCGGTTATCTTTTAGGAACCTGCGTTCAAGATATAAGTTTAATATGTTAGGGTTAGCTACCTTGCCTAAGTCAGTGCTATACCCATAATTGATAGCTTTACTATAGTCATAGCTGAAAGTCCAGTCTTTTAAGATATATTCTTTCCCATTCAATCCGATGTTCCAGGTACGGGTATACAAGCCGCTATTCACCGGACTGGATACGGAGTTGACAGTATGGTTAATAGCATAGTTGGTCAAAACTTGCGCGTCGATCACATCGGTTATGTCAACCCTAAAACGCACACCCGGTGTAAATTGTAAATTTTTAGAAATATTTTTTTGAGCTACAGAATCGCCTGGCGCACTTCCTACGTTGGTAAGGTAACTTATGCCATTAGTATAATTAACTGTACCGTTAAATGTCAGCGTGTACTTGCGGTTTTCCCAGGGCTTGGCATAGGTAACGCCTCCCGAAACATTGTAATAACCATCCGCATTAAGATATTGGGTCAGTATGGTGTTTTTATCGGAATAAGTAATGGTATTGGTTACTATTTGATCATCAATTTTCTGCGCCGCGAAATTGATAAACAAGATATTGCCGGTAGCAAAGCTGAACTGGTTATAACGTAAAGATAAATTGTTGGTAAACTGCGGTTTCAGGAAAGGGTTACCCTGTACCGGGTAAAATGCGTTTGACAGGTCGATAGTTGGTTGCAATTGCGTAAAAGTAGGCGAACTGCTTGATCCGTTATAATTTAAGCTGAATGCCTGGCTTCTTGAAAAATTATATACATACCTGGCTGTGGGTATAATGTTAAATGTACTTTCATGAGTGTTGATGCCGGTAAGCGGAGAATATCCGTCTAAAACGGCAGGCTGAGCTGCGATACCGAGAGTAAAGTTATATTTCTTTTCAACAAAGCGGTAGTTTAACCCAAAACGATTGGTGGTAAAATTATAGTTATACCTCGTGCTCAATGTATCAATGGGAATGAGCATTTGGCTCGCTGTATCAAGTCCATCCGTCAGCTTATCATTGGTTGTATGCGAGTGACTAAACGCATAATTAAACTCCAGGTAATCGTGTTTGCCTAATGGTTCCAGGTAAGATAAGGTTGTGCCTATAGTGGTGGTCAGGCTGTTGGTATTGATCACCTCGTTCAGGGGTGCATTTGGTGTAGTACCAGGAGCGAAAGTGTTAGTTATGTTTTGGTATTGGTCGCTCTTTCCCGAACTTAAATTGACATTAATACTTAAGTTTCGGCCACGTTTATGAAAGCGGTGATTAAACAGGGCCGTGATACCATAAGTCGGCGCATCTGAATTACCGAATGAATTGGTTGTATAAACAGAGTTTTGCTTAGGGTTGTTAGTAAAATTAAGATTATTATCATCTTGTTCGTTTGACCGCGTGCCGCCATACGAAAATGTAGGCGTCACCTTCAGGTAATTGACCGTGTCCGGCTTGTACTCCATGTTCCAGGTAAAGCGGTGGTTGATGTTCCTGTTAACCTCGTTGCTGGTTTGGTTATTAGTGCTGGGGTTTGTTGAACTGTTATTTCGCTGGTTATTGGTGCTGATGGTGTTTACGGTGTTATCAGCAAAGCTGTAGCTGCCATAAACTGATAGACTTTTTCCCCACTGATCGCGGAAATTTGCGCCTATAGAATGGGCATCGGTTATACCGTTCTGGGTGGTTGTGAGGCTACCGCTATTCTGCATACCGCGTGCTGCATTGCCACGGCCGCCACCGCCACCGCCATTACCGAAGCCGCCCCCACCGCCCCCTCCTCCGCTTGTGGGGTTAAAAGAAAAGGTGTTCACATTAGTGTTGTTTACGCTTCCTAAAAGAGCCATCTGTTGATCGCCATTGAATCGGAAAGAGTTTAGTGTCGCCAAATAACGGGTTTGATCGGGTGTACCCTGGCTTGCAGGTAACACATCGTCACCGGCACCACCTGTGGCCTGGCCAAAGTAGCCATAGTTTTTATCCTTCCTGATGGTGATATTCATTATTTTATCAGGCTCGCCTGTTTTAACGCCTGTTAAATTTGCCTGGTCTCCATAATCATCTATCATCTGTATATTTTCAACAACATCAGCCGGAAGGTTTTTGGTAGCACTTTGTACGTCGCCTCCCATAAAGTCCTTGCCGTTTATCCTAACTTTGGTAACCTGTTTGCCCTGGGTGGTAACGTTGCCGTTCACATCCACATCAACTCCGGGCAGTTTTTTTATCAGATCTTCAACAGGTGCGTTCTCACGAACTTTATAAGCACTGGCTTTATATTCTACCGTATCCTCCTTTAAAGTAACCGGGTTTACTCCCACAATAGTTACGCCTGTCAATGAGGTTGATTCTGTTTTTAATATGATAGCATCCAGAACAGCTGGCTTGGTATCATTATCAAGCCCATAATGCCTGATAAGGGTTTGATAGCCTATGGAAGCCATGGTAAGGGTAAATTTTGTTCCGTTAACTGAAGGGAAAACAAATTTGCCTGTGGCATCAGTAACGGTTACTGTGCTATCTCCTTTATCTGATTTTAGTGTAACACTGGCTCCGGGCACGCCAAGCTTTGTCGTATCGATCACTTTCCCATCTACTTCACGCCCGGTTTGGGCTTGAGCATAAGTAATAGTCAGCAAGAAAAAATAAAGGATTAGCAATAGGGGTTTCATCGTTTGTTATGCGTGTAAGGGTTTAAATCATTAAGACAGCAAAAAAACACAAAAGTTCAAACTGTATTCGCTAAACTGCTTAAAATCATAGGATTGTTACACAAGGAAACAAAAAAAGCCCGCGGATTTTAACCCGCGGACTTTGCTTTAAATTAATTAGGAGAAATATTTTAGTTCCTCAGATGTAATGCAGAGGCTACCTGGCTGTAATTTTTGAAATTAAGGCCCGGATTAGTTACATTCAATAGTGTAACCGAATTGCCCGGTATTACAACAACCTTGAAGAAAAGGTTAGTTTGGTTAGTGTTTGCCGTTATTGTTACGGCACCAACACTTAAGCTTGTCATATTGATTGTTGTGCCTGCATTGTTATAAGGTAATGAGTACCATGGCCCGGTTGTTCCGGTAGCGCTAAGGTATACAACTACAAGCCCCTGGTCAAGAATGCTTTGGGTAATAGCAGGAACAGATAAAGTCTGTCCGGTTAGCGGTACGTTGATGTTTCTAAGAATATAGGTCTGTACATTTGCACTTCCTGTTGCACCTGTACTTCCGGTAGCTCCAGTATTTCCGGTCGCGCCAGTATTTCCAGTAGCACCTGTGTTTCCAGTAGCACCTGTACCTCCAGTTCCAGTAGCACCAGTATTTCCGGTCGCGCCAGTATTTCCAGTAGCACCTGTGTTTCCAGTAGCACCTGTGTTTCCAGTAGCACCTGTACCTCCAGTTCCGGTAGCACCAGTATTTCCGGTCGCACCAGTATTTCCGGTCGCGCCAGTCGCGCCGGTAGAACCCGTTGGTCCGATTGGCCCTCCTGAAGGTCCTTGCGGCCCTTGCGGCCCTGTTGCACCAATGCCACCCTGCGCACCGGTTGCACCAGTTGACCCGGTAGGCCCCGGTGTTTTGTCTTTTTTACAACTATTCATACTAACAAAGCATATCAGTAGGATTAGTGGTAATATGTGTCTCATTCGTCTCATATAGGGTATGTTAAATACATTAATTAAAGCTTTTTACGTTAAGGATTATAATATGTTACATTACATCCCGAGAAAAATAATTACCTGGTATTTCACAGCAATTCAAACACGAGGTTTTTGATAAGTTTTGTAAATCATGGTTATTAAAATATATATATATAAATTAAAACACAACGTCTAAATTTTCGTTACACTTAAAAATAGATTAACTTATGAAAAATATTGCTTCTTCACTTCATTCGAAAATACATGAATGGATCGATGCTTTTGGGTTCAGATTAAATGCTTCTCAAACCAACCGGAAAAGAAATATTGTTACAAAGCACTATTTTTTCAAAACATTTAATTTTTTTGAAAAAGCAGATTTGAAACACCCCGAACGTGTGGAGTTCCTTTGTTTTGATGCCTATGGCGAAAGAATAAAAGTAAATTCGCTTTTAGATCTGCAGGCAGCTTTTTTTGAAAATATAAGCCAATTGAAATAAGTTTTATCCTTATTCCTAGATGCGGCGTTTTAGTGTGAGGATCACCCTGTCAAATTTATGATCGTGATAAACCTCAAGTAATAAGCTGCGCTGATCCTTGGATTTAAGTATATCATCAATTTGTTCAATGGTCATGTCGCCAACCGGCTTAAAATTGATAGCGGTAATTTCATCATCTTTTTCAAGTCCTACTTCATCAGCAGCAGATCCGGGTTCAACGCGGCTGATAATAAGATGTTTAAATCCCTCGCCAGCACCATAATATTCTATGCCGCTCATATCGTGTTCAAATGCCTCACCATAGTAGGTATTGGGTTTCAGATATAAAGCATTATCCTGGTAATCAAAGATGACCATAAATCTTTTGAGTATTCCCACACCCAAATTCCCATCCCGCTTTACAGATAAATATTTTAAGGTTTCCGCATCATAATCATTCGGAAAAGAGGTAATAACTTTTTTAATTCTGTATTTTCCAATGTCAATCTCATCTATGCGGCTAAGAAAGCCACTTATGGGACCAGATAATCCAACGCCAAGGTTAGCCGCAATAAACTTTTGCGGCAGGCCATTTTTTTTGATCATGTTTTCAAGCGAAACAGGGTGACCTGCGCCCAGGTCAATAACCAGTTTACACATCTGTTCGGTACCATTGGGTAATTTTACATTTGCCTGGAGGTATGGTTTATGAGCCTCTATTGATATAAGTATTTTTGTCCCTTTTCTGAAAGAGCGTACGTCTTTTGGCCTATATACAGTTAATGTACTATCTGTGAAATTTAGTTTTACAGCCAGGTTATTAAAAAATTCATAGCCTAATAACCCATGGATAGGCATCCCGGCAAAGTTTGAGAGATTGAAATGATCGGTCTTAAGAATTGCCGCAGCGACATCATAGCTGTTTAAGCCGGGTATTTCAATTTTTAGCGGAGGAGTGATGTAAGCCTCATAGGCATCACCTTCGCCAAGGCCCGGCATTTTTATAGTACGTTTATTTTGCAGGTCTATCGAATCAACCAACTTTGGTTCGGTGATTATCATCAGACCTACCCCTGTATCTAAGATAAAGTTAAAAGGGCCACGATTATTAATTTTTAACTGTATCACCACCAGGTTTCTGATCAGTTTAAAGGGCAACCTCATTGATTTTCTGCCATTTTCCAGATCAAAATACTGCGCTTTTGCAGGTAAAAAACTAAAGGATATTAAACATATAAGCCCCAACGCAGGCAGAAGCTTGGTTTTATGAAATATATTGAATAACAATTTGTTTATAATTGGACTATTAAATTTACAATAAAAAGTCCACTTATAAAATTAATATGGTACGAAGAGCATTGTCTGGTCTATTAATAGCGGTAATTATAGTATCAATGACCAAAACAGCCGACGCGGGTGGTATACGAAAAAGAAGGATCAAAAAGCTCTTTAAACATTCCTTGATTGCTAATGATCATTTTACAGGCTTTGCCCTTTATGATATGGATGCCAGGAAGATGATATATAAATTGAATGACGATAAATACTTTACTCCGGCATCAAACACCAAGCTTTTTACCTTTTATACCTGCCTTAAAATGCTGGGTGATTCAATTCCGGCTTTAAGATATATTACACGTAATGATTCATTGATATTTTGGGGAACAGGCGATCCTTCTTTTTTGCACAGCGATTTAAAAGGAACGAAAGGATTTGATCTTTTAAAAAATTCAGATAAGAAATTATTCTTCTCGTCCGGTCAGTATAAGAACGATTTTTATGGCTCTGGATGGGCATGGGATGATTATAATGACTATTACCAGGCCGAAATAACAGAATTGCCTATGGAGGATAACGTAGCTGTTTTGTATGCGGATAGAAATGGCCAACTGCAAATCACTCCATCAGGCTTAAAGCAATATTTAAAATGTGACAGTAATTTTAAACCAACCTCATTTAAGGTGCAGCGTGAGTTTTTAACAAACAGTTTTGTGTACCCGGTCATGAAGATCCCGGCAAACTACCGTAAGGAAATACCCTGGAAAACAAGTACAGCAATGACTATATCTTTATTAGAGGACACGTTAAAAAAAGGAGTTTGGGAAATACAGATGCCATTGCCGGATAACGCCAAAACCATTTTTGATGCCAATGCCGATACAGTATATAAACACATGCTGCAACCCAGTGATAATTTTATTGCTGAGCAACTATTGCTGGTTTGTTCTGCAGTAAAATTTAAAACCCTCAATTCAGATTCGGTCATTACCTATTCCAAGGCACATTATCTGAATGATCTGCCCGATGTACCGCAATGGGTTGACGGATCGGGCCTTTCCCGTTTTAATCTTTTTACTCCACGAAGCATTATCAAGCTACTTTGTAAAATTTCGGATGAGATGAAAAATGATAGCCTGCTGCATAGTTTGATGCCGGCTGGTGGTGTTGCCGGCACTATTAAAAGCGCGTATAAAACCGATAACGGACAACCTTTTGTTTGGGCAAAGACCGGCTCGTTATCAAACAATCATAACCAAAGCGGTTACCTGATTACCCGAAAAGGCAAACGCCTGGCCTTTTCATTCATGAATAATAATTTTACGAGGTCAAGTCGAGAGGTACGTGATGAAATGGTGCGGATAATGACTTATATACACGAAAACTATTGACCCTGTCTTTTTTTTAAGGCCTGCAGATGGCCTTGGAGGTTAGGATTTTGTGGAGGTAAATTAGTGACCTCTTCCTCCACTTCAGTTTGCTCTACGTGTACTGCATACTCTGCAGGTTCAATACTTCTGCCCATTGCCTCTGCATATACCTGGGTAAATTCGGCACCTATGTATAATATGGCCGAGGTATAATAGATCCATACTAAAATTACGATGATAGAACCTGCCGCCCCATAAGCCGATGTCTGTGCAGCATATTGTATGTACAAACCGATAAGGTATTGACCAAACATAAACAACAAGGCAGTAAATATTGCACCGGCCCTGACATCTTTCCATTTGATCTTAACATCGGGGAGAAACTTAAATATGATACCGAATAACACAGCTATTACCAGTAAGGTGATCGCCACGTTAATCAGTTCAAAAATTGTAACAGTGATGTTGTGTAAAAAGTGTTCTAACTTTGTGCTTAGTGCTTTTACTGCAATATTGATAATTAGTGATACCAGCAATAAAAAACCAAGACTTATAATCAGCGAAAACGATAAAAAGCGGTTCTCTAATAGTTTAACCCAGCCCTTTTTGGGTTTTGCTTTTACGCGCCATATGATATTAAGCGAATCCTGTATCTCAACAAACATGCTGCTGGCACCCAATAATAGAATTGCAATCCCTGATATTAAAGCGGTGCCTGTTTTACCTGATAGTTGTAAATTCTTTACAACCTCCTGAATTTGGGCTGTTGCCTGATTGCCTATAAATTCTTTCATTTGGGCGTATAAAGTATCATTAAAAGAATAATGCCTGAGTACTAAACTTGTTATTGAGATAACTAATATAAGTAACGGTGCAATAGAAAAAACTGTGTAATAAGCCAATGAGGCGCTTAATTTTAGTCCGTTATCATTTATAAAGCCCATGAAGGTGGCTACTATAACTTTCCAGAATTCTTTAAGATATTGGTTGCTAAAAGTCTTCATATCACCTTAATAAGCTCTTTATAAGCAATTTGTTTACAAAAAATTTATTGTAATATGTTATAATGCGGTGTATTTAGCGGTACGATTATTTTGCTAATATGCTAGAGATGAAATTGATATGCAATTAGTTTCCTGAGTTTTACAGGTTAACCAGAGAAAGATATTTTGTTAGTAAAATGTTGTCAAACCCTTGGGATTATAAATTTAAAACCTATAATTTTATCCCATAAGATTATACAATCCCGACAACTGACTAGTAGAATAGCGGAATATGGGAGAAGATGCTAAACTTTAATTGTTAAATTTTTTTGGGGAAAGCCGTTCAATTGAAAAACTGAACGGCTTTTATCTTTTAATGTGCATCCGTAGGCACGGTCACTTTGCCCTTTTTAAATGGCTGCAAGTATAGTAATGGTATAGAAAATAACATGATCAACCCTGATATCAGGTAAGCATCGTTATAAGTTAACAATAATGATTGTCTCACCACCATCCCTTCAATAGCTGAATAGGCCATATGCGTAGCATCAATAGCTGATTTTCCCTTAGCCATAAATGCCTGTTCGAGAAAGTGCATACGTTGCGTAAACGCATTATTATACGGATTAATATTAGTTATCAGGTGGCTCCGGTGTACTCCCTGACGGATATGAATGATAGTAGTAAGCGCAGCTATCCCGAATGAACCGCCCAATTGGCGCATCATGTTGTTCAAACCTGTACCCTGTCCCATTTCAGGTCCTTTTAAATCGGATATAGCGAGGGTGGTTAATGGTACAAACAGTAAGGCCATACCTACACCCCTGATGAGCAAGGGTATTAACACATTAACCTCACCGGTTTCCAGAGTTGAATTACTCAGCATAAAAGTAAACACAAAGAACAGGAACATGCCAATAGTGGCCATAAACTGTGCCGGGATTCCTTTATTGAGCATTTTACCTATAAAGGGCATCATCACGATAGTACACAAACCGCCGGGGAATAATAGCTCTCCCGTTTGCTGTGCTGTGAAACCGAGCAGATTCTGACAAAATACCGGGAATACGAATACCGAGCCGTACAAACCAAAACCCAATATAAATGAAGTAAACATACCCACTGCGAAACTTCGATGACGCATAATGCTGAAATTTACTATCGGGAATTCGTAGGTGGTTTCTCGCCAGATAAATAAAATGGTGCCTAATATAGCGGTAATGGTAAGTGCTAATATGTAGGTTTTTGAAAACCAATCTTCAGATTCACCTTTTTCAAGTATTACCTGCAAGCTGCCTACGGCAATTGCTAATAAAGCTATACCCCACCAGTCGATGGGTTTTCCTTTGGCATCCTTGGGCGTTTTATGAATAAATGTATAAGCACAGAATGCAGCAACGGCCCCTACCGGTATATTTACGTAAAATATCCAATTCCATGAGGCATGATCGGTGATGTAACCACCTATAGTTGGTCCTACGGTTGGTCCCACTACCGCACCTAAACCAAATAAGGCTGTAGCTGTTCCAATCTGTTCGCGCGGCCAGGTTTCAACCAAAATGGCCTGTGAAGTTGATATTAAACCACCTCCTGCAACCCCCTGTATTATACGGAACACAACCAGCTCGCTTAAACTGTGCGCATTGCCGCAAAGAAATGATGCAATGGTAAATAATATGATAGAACCCAGAAAATAATTCTTGCGGCCAAAGAAGCTGCCCAGCCATCCTGACATCGGTAATATGATTACGTTTGCCACGGCATAACCGGTAACCACCCAGGCCACATCCTCGAGGGTTGCCCCGAGGTTACCTTGTATTTGCGGTAAGGATACGTTCACGATCGTGGTATCGATCAGCTCCAAAAGGGAAGCTGTGATCACAGTGATCGTGATGATCCATTTTTTAAAACCTACTTCGGCCATTATATCAGTTTTTATAAATTACAGAAACATTCACACTCATACCCGGACGCAATGTTGCCAGCGTATCTTTTCCTGCATTGATCTTTATTTTTACAGGTACACGTTGTACCACTTTTACGAAGTTGCCGGTTGCGTTATCCGGCGGTAACAAAGAGAATTTGGCACCTGTAGCAGGTGAGAAATTGTAAACTTCGCCATGCAATTTATAATCAGGGAAAGCGTCTACTTCAATATCTACCTTTTGGCCATTTTTCAGGTTGGTCAGCTGGGTTTCTTTAAAGTTGGCGGTGATGTATAAACTGTTGTCATTAACAATAGAAAATAAAGTTTGACCAGCCTGAACTAACTGTCCTATCTGGATATTCTTTTTAGAAGTAATACCTGCTGAAGGGGAAGTAATTGTAGTATATGATAATTGCAGTTTTGCAAAGTCAACATCAGCCTGGCGTTGTGTAACGCCAACATTAGTTACGTTTAACTGGTTGCGACTTGTACCAACTTGTTCTAAGGCACCTTTATATTGATCCTGTGCGGCACGGTAATTAGCTTCAGCAACATCACGGTCTGATTTTGCCTGGTCAAATTGTTGTTGTGTAATTGACCCGTCTTTAACAAGGTTAGCATAACGGGCGTAATCCTTGTCAGCTTTTTCAAGCCGTGCAGCTGCAGATTCTACCTGTGCACGTGCACTTGATGAACTGGCCGCAATAGCAATTATTTGCGACTGGCCTACACCTACGCCTGCACTGGCGCCTTTTTGTGCTGCTAATGCCTGCTCTAATTTTACTTTATAGTCACGGTCGTCCAGTTTTACTAAAACCTGGTCTTTTCCAACGTGGCCGTTCTCTTCAAAAAATATGCTGTCCACATAGCCGCCTACACGGGCAACTACCGGGCTTACATCGCCATCTATCTGAGCATCATCTGTATCAATATGTTTGCCGTAGTATATATATTCCTTTATACCGAAAATGATACCACCTATCAATATTATTCCGAGTATAATAGGTATAACTCTATTCGGTTTCTTTTTTGGTTCTTGTTCTTGTGCCATTGTATGGGGAGTTTTATATTTTTATTGTTTGTTAAGTTTTCCGGTTGATTTTAATAATGTGTAATACGCAAGTCCTGCATCAGCCTTAGCCAGTTCCAGATTAATTTGCGCCTGGAATAGCAGCGTTTGGGCATCTGCCCTGTCTGTAGCCGAGGCAATATTGCTCTTGTATTTCGACTCGAGTATATTATTGTTTTCAGCTGCCTGGTCTATAGAAGTTTGCAATAACTTGATCTTGGTCAAAGCTTCCTGATAGTCCTGATAGCTTCTGTTTACATCTTTGCGGATGTTATCAGCTGTGATTCCCTGGTTAATGGTAACCTCTTCACGCTGAATTTTTGCTTCTGAAACTTTGTTCTTGTTGGTCCACAGTGATGAGAAATTCCACGAAAAAGTTAAGCCTAATGTTATCGGTGTAATATAATTACCGGATTTTGGCAGCGGATCAGCAGCTACATTTATATAATAGCCTGCCAAAGAACCTGAAAGTGTTGGAAGCTGGTTAGCATGTATACTTTTGATATTCGTTTCAGCAACTTTTGATTGCAGTACCAATTGCTGTACTTCCTGGCGGCTCATCATAGCAGTATCCAGATAGTTGCTTAATGGGCCAACCTGGCGATCAGCTTCATTGATCTGGTCAATATTGATCAGGGTTGTTTCAGGCAATCCTAACAAAATATCCAGGTTATAAGTGACGATCTTACGGTTACTTTCCAGGTCTATGCCGCTTAGTTCGACATTAGAACGCTGCAATTGAAAACGCAATACATCATTTTTGGTTACTAAACCCTGTTCAAAAAAGCGTTGCGACTGGTGTATCTGCTCATCTATTGATTTCAGATTTTGTTTTACAACTTTTTGACTCTGTATTACCTTATATAGGGTGTAAAAAGAGTTGATCACATCGTAAGTAATCTCATCCTTGTCCTTATCAGCGTCAAGTTTGGATACTTTGGTTAAAAGGTCTGTCGATTCGCGGGCATACCTGAGCTTTCCGCCGGCATAGATGGTTTCGCTTGTTGAAACAATACCTAAATAAGCATTGGCGCCTGTTGGAAGATAGATATCTTGTCCACCAAAGGCAAGGTGGTTAGCAGGAATTTGTGCGCGGTCATAAGTAAAACTTGCACTGCCTGTCGGCAAAGCCTCATCTTTAGCCTGGTTGTATTTGGAAACAGCCTGATCGATTTTTGCTTGCGACAGCTTTAATACCTTACTGTTCTGGACACCCAGCTTAACAGCCTCATTAAGGGTAAGTGTCCTTTCCTGTGCAAAAGCCGGTACCGCTGCAAGGTAACCTAACGCCACAAACGTTAGTGCAAAAAGGCATAAGGTTTTGGCCATTTTTTTAAACGGCCCGGTGATTAGGGGGTTATTTATTTGTGTTATCATGTTAATTCACTAAGTATGCTCTTAATAGTTTTTTTAAATAAGTTGCAATACGGGGTTTTAACCTTTCTTCAAGCAACTTGTCGTTTTGTATATCGTAGCCCAGCATAGTTGAGGTTAACTGGGGTGCATTAATGATAAAGTTTTTGGTACCGTAAATGGTGGCAATCACCATCTCTATGTCAACGTCCTTGTTAAACTCGCCCTTATCAATACCATCCTGAATTATTTTAGTCAGTTCCAATACATTTTTCATCAATATATCGGCAATGTTATCTGCAAGGTCACCTCTGCGCTGCATAGCCAGTTCCTGGTAAAGCATTTTCTGGAAACAGTTGTTGTTAACTACGCGCTCGGCATATAGTTCAATATATCTTTCAATTTTGTGCCATGAACTAATGCTATCATCGCTACCAAGATTTTGCAGCAGATTTTGGAACGATGTGATCTTGCGGTTAAATACAGCTACGAATAATCCTTCTTTTGAACCGAAGTAATAATTCAGCATGGCCATATTCACGCCTGCTTCGCCCGAAATTGTCCGGGTGGAAGCGCCATCAAATCCGAGCTCTGAAAACACTTTTTCAGCTACATCGAGGATATGATCTTTCTTATCTATTTTGTCCTTGTCCATTTCTTTCTCCGGCACAAAATTAATCAATCGATTGATTATACAAAAATATTTTTTGTTATCTTATTGTAAGGTTTTGATTATCACTATGTAAAATACAATCAATCGACCGATTATTTGTAAATATTTGATGTAACAGTTTTGTTTTACATTTGACGCATTAAAAATACCTGCCTATCTTTCAACCTATTTTATAAATATGAAGCGTATTCTTTTACTACCGATATTTTTACTGACCAGCAGAATTGTTTTTGCACAGACGGCCCCGCCAACGGACATAGCCACCATTGAACAGAATTTTAAAAAATTGGATGTACTGGGCAGTGTACTGTATGTGGCCGCCCACCCTGATGATGAGAACACAAGGCTATTGGCTTACCTGGCACAGGAAAAGCATTACCGTACCGGTTATCTGTCAATGACGCGCGGTGATGGCGGGCAAAACCTGATCGGTAATGAGCAAGGCGAATTGCTTGGTCTGATACGTACACAAGAACTTTTAGCTGCACGCAAGATTGACGGGGCCGAACAATTTTTTACACGGACCGTAGATTTTGGCTTCTCGAAAGGGCCAAAAGAAACGCTGGATTTTTGGAACGAAGAAAAAGCCTTGGGTGATGTGGTTTGGGTGATACGCAAGTTCAGGCCGGATGTGATTATTTGCCGTTTTCCTACCACGGGTGAAGGCGGTCATGGTAACCACACCGCTTCAGCTATACTCGCTCAAGAGGCATTCACAGCAGCAGCTGATCCGAAACGTTTCCCTGAACAATTGAAATATGTGCAAACATGGCAAGCCAAACGCCTGCTATGGAATACTTTCAATTTTGGTAATACCAATACTACGGCGCCCGATCAGTTTAAAATAAATGTGGGTGTTTACAACCCTTTGCTCGGAAAAGGCTATGGTGAAATGGCTGCCGAAAGTCGCTCAAACCATAAAACACAAGGGTTTGGATCTGCAAGACAAAGGGGTAATGCTTACGAATATTTTAAAACAATATTGGGTGATGCACCGAAGGATGATCTGATGGATGGGGTGAATACGAGCTGGGAACGGGTTAAAGGTGGTGAATCAGTTGGGAATGATGTTGATCAGATCGCAAAGAATTTTGTACCGGAAACGCCTTATAAATCTGTCCCTGCGATGGTACAATTATTAAATAAGGTTGAAAAGATTAGCGATACCTATTGGAAAACTCAAAAAACCAAAGAATTGAGTGATCTGATTGCTGCCTGCGCAGGTTTATGGTTTGAAAGTTATGCTACTGAAGAAGCTATTGCTTTGCATGATAGTATTGAAATTCGTTCACAGGTTTTGGACAGGTATAACGACAAGATAAAAGTATCTCAAATTGATGGGTTGCATTTTGAAGGTGGCAAAGTTGTGCCTGCTAATGAAGTGCAGAATTTTAGCAGCCGGATAGATGCCGATAAGATCAGTCAGCCCTACTGGCTCGAAAAGCCACATAGTATTGGCTCATATGCTATAGTAGATGAACGCCTGGTAGGTAATCCTGAAAATCCTGATCTGCCAAAAATAAGCTACGAGTTTATTATTGAAGGCAAGCCTATCCGTTTTGAGCGGCAGCTGGTTTACAAATATGTCGATCCCGCTAAAGGAGAGATCTATCAGCCGGTGGAGATTGCTCCACCCGTTACCGCCAACATCCAGGGCCAGGTATATATTTTTAATTCGCAGCAACCGCAAACTGTACAGATCAAATTAAAAAGCTTTAAAAATGGAGCTACCGGAAATATCCATCTGAACGCACCGGCTGGTTTTAAGGTAAGTCCTGAAAGTGCTGCATTTACTAATAAGGCAAAGGGCGATGAATGGGAACAGGATTTTACAATTACACCATCGAATAATCAGTCTCAAACAGGTGTTTTGGAAGCCCAGGTAACATTTGGAATGGATCCCAAAGTTTATAATTACGGTATTTTATCTATTCATTATAACCATATACCTAATATTACCATCTTCCCTACCGCACAGGCTAAATTGATCCAGCTGGATATGAAAATTGCCGGAAAGAAGATTGGCTACATCAATGGTGCAGGTGACCTGGTGCCTGATGCACTTCGGCAAGTTGGCTACGAGGTTCATCAGCTATCAGAAAATGAAATACTGAATGGCGATCTTTCAGTTTATGATGCCATTGTAGTCGGCGTACGTGCTTATAACGTTGATCCGCGTTTGGTAATTGAGCAGCCTAAACTGATGGAATATGTGAAAAATGGCGGTAACATGCTGGTGCAGTACAACAATAACAACGGCTTGGTGACCAAAGAGATCGGGCCATATCCTTTTAAAGTAGTAAACGAGCGTGTGACTGACGAGAACGCTAAAATAACCATCATCGACCCTAATAATTCGATCCTGAATTATCCGAACAAGATTAGCCAGTCTGATTTTGATGGCTGGGTACAGGAACGTGGACTGTATTTTACCAAAGATGCTGACGGGCAGTATCAGAAAGTACTGCAAATGAATGATCCGGGTGAAGCGACTAAAGATGGCTCGTTGATTACCACGCAATATGGTAAAGGAAGGTTTATTTATACATCGCTGGCATTCTTCAGGCAGTTGCCCGCGGGTGTGCCGGGGGCGTATCGTTTGTTCATTAATATGTTGAGTAAACCGAAGGCGAATCCGTGAAAATAAAATTGTCATTGCGAGGAACGAAGCAATCGCATGCTATACAGATCGGATATGCATAGTTCGCGATTGCTTCGTTGCACCTCAACACCACCCGACTTGCTCCTCGCAATGACATGAAGTAGAATACCCACAAAAAAATATTGATTTCAATATAGAAACAATTACTTTTGCACTGTTGTAAATAAGCATACTATGGAACATCATCACGAAGAAAAGAAAGAAGAAATAAACTTTAACGCTTTATATTACCTGGTTGGGTTAATTTTCGGTTTGTTTACCGGCGCAATTTTAGACGTAGGTTATACCTGGATATTTGTTGGTGGGGTTTTAGGTTTATTGACGGCAGCATTATTTGTATCTGTATTTGTCAGGGGCCGTGGTCAAAACTGATCCGGAGCTTCCCTCATTCATAAAAAACTGGAACCAGTTTTACGGTATCGTTATCGTATGGCTGGTTTTTTTAATTTTTGTATTTTGGCTCATCACCATATTCTTTAAATGAGCTTAACCGACTGGATTGTTTTAGGTGTTACCCTGCTGGCCATTGTCATTTATGGTGTATGGAAAAGCGGTAAAAACCAAAATATAGATCAGTTTTTAATGGGCAACCGCTCTATGCCCTGGTACACAGTCGGTTTATCTGTAATGGCTACACAGGCCAGCGCCATCACCTTTTTATCAGCACCGGGCCAGGCATATTCAGACGGGATGCGGTTCGTGCAGTTTTATTTCGGTCTGCCGCTGGCGATGATCGTACTATGCGTAACCTTCGTCCCTATTTTCAGCAGGCTAAAGGTTTATACCGCTTACGAATTTTTAGAGCAGCGTTTCGATCTGAAAACAAGGGCGCTTACCTCCTTCCTGTTTCTTATTCAGCGGGGGCTATCAACAGGTATTACCATTTATGCGCCATCTATTATCCTATCGACCATATTAAATATCAACACAGTTTATACCACACTCTTTATAGGCGGACTGGTAATATTTTATACCGTTTACGGTGGTACCAAAGCCGTAAGCTATACGCAGTTGCTACAGATGAGCATTATTTTTTTAGGGATGTTTCTGGCGGGAGTGGTAGTGGTAAGCTTATTGCCCCAAGGCGTTGGTTTTACCAAAGCATTGCATCTGGCTGGCAAACTGGGCAGGATGAACGTGATAGACTGGAAATTTGATATTAATAACCGCTATACCATCTGGAGCGGATTGATCGGCGGGTTCTTTTTGCAGTTATCCTATTTTGGTACAGATCAAAGCCAGGTCGGCAGATATTTGACGGGCAGCTCAGTTGGCCAAAGCCGCATGGGACTGATCATGAATGGATTGATCAAGGTACCTATGCAATTTTTGATCTTACTGATTGGCGTATTGGTTTTTGCTTTTTACCAGTTTAACAAGCCACCTATGTTCTTTAACCGGTATGAGGTAGAGCAGGTAAAGAGTGGTAAATATTCGGCAGACTACAAACAACTTGAAAATCAATATAACGCTGCATTTCAACAGAAAAAAATTAAGGCTGATGAATTGTCTCAGGCTTTGGAAAGTAAGGATGCGGGTAAGATCAGCCAGGCAAGCAGCGATTTGAAACAGGCTGACGCGCAACAATTAGTTATCAGAAAAGACGCTATTGCGCTGATGAAGAAGAACAACAGTAAAGCCAATGGGGATGATACCAATTATGTTTTCCTGAATTTTGTGACGCATAATTTACCCCGTGGATTAATAGGCTTGCTGATAGCGATCGTATTCCTGGCATCCATGGGATCTACTGCGAGTGCACTCAATTCGCTGGCCTCAACCAGCGTGGTGGATATTTATAAACGCATTATCAATCCAAATGCGTCAGACAAAAACTATTTGGATGCCTCCAGGCTGGCAACTGTATTTTGGGGCATAGTATGTGTGATGATGGCTTTATATGCCAGCAAAGTCGGCAATTTATTGGAGTATGTAAATGAACTAGGCTCCTACGTTTATGGAACTGTATTAGGTGTATTTGTGGTTGCTTTTTATTTAAAGAAGATCAGGGGCACATCCGTATTTATTGCAGCTATTATCACTGAGATAACCATTTGCTTTATGGGCTATTTTAAGGTGATCGCCTATTTATGGCTGAATGGTATAGGGTGTGTTTTGCTGGTACTTATAGCTTTGGTAATCAATTTATTGATCACTGATGAAGTGCAAGTTGACAAAGCGTAAATGGGAGGACAACGATAAATAGGGAACTTAAATATATTTACGATGTAACATTTTAGTTACATTATTTTAATAATTAATTTTTGATTTATCTTTAGTTAAATAATAGCATTAAAAATTAATTAGGGAGATAGCCGGACGCGAGGTTCGGCTGTTTTGTTTTATACCCGTCTGTAAACCAGAATTGTCTGATCAACTAAAAGATAAGATTTTTTTACTGTAGCAGGGTGTAGCAAGTGTAGCGATATGCTACACCTGCCCCCCATTAATTATTTTGCCTGGTCAACCACACCCTGGTTAAGGGTTTCGTATTCCTTATCATTTTGGGCGTGTGCTAATTTTACGCCTTCCTGCGCAGTTGCCAAAGCCGCTGCCTTATCACCCATTTTTAACTGGATGCGTGCTTTCCAAACTTTATAAAATGGTGAAGTTGGTTCAGCTTTTTCAGCAGTACTTATCCATTCCAAAGCTTTTTTCAAATCTTTATTATTTTCATAGTAATAAAGTGCCGATTCAAAATATGGACGTTTGTCGGTATTCATTACTTCATCGATATTGGCCATTACTTTAGAGTCGACATCTGTACTGATGTGGAACGAGAAAGAAACATTTTCCCATTTTAATTCCAGTTCGCATTTGGTCTGGTCCACATTGTTAAACTGTATCGTCAGCGTTTCGAGCGGATTGGCGAGACTTACATTTTTTACTTTAAAACGCAAAAAGTCATCAGATTGCTTGTAGGTGTAAGCACCCCATTGATGCGCGGTTTTGTTCAAAATTATGGTCCACTCATCTTTACCAGGAATAGAAAACAGGCCATATTCACCCGCAGGTACTTTATTGCCTTCAATAGTTACATCATCAGTAAATTTGATGAGCGTAGCTGCGTTAGCACCCGTGCGCCATACTGTACCATAAGTTATGAGATTTCCGAATATCTTACGTCCCCGCAGATTTGGACGAGAATAGGTTAATGTGATTTTACCCAGGCCAAGTTCCTGTTCAATGGTTTGCGTAGAGCTTAACTGCGGAACTTTAAGCATTTGGGCGTAGCTGTTTGGTGATGCACATGCAATTAGCATGGCAGCCAGATAATAGTAAAGACGTTTCATTCGTTTTTTGGTTTTATGGCAATAAAGGTATTAATTATTGCTTATATGTGATTTAAACAATTGGTAATGACATTGTAAACACTTAGTTTTGTGTTAATGCTTAAAAAATCAGTCGCCATAACGTTAATGATGCTGTACGTAGTTACGGTATCCGGCTTTGCGCTGAACATGCATTATTGCTTTAACCGGCTCCGTTCCGTTAATATCGATGCACCTGCCAATGCCTGCGTAAAGGTTTTGGAAAGCAGTAAAATGAAATGCTGCAAGGACAGGCATATCGAGGTTAAAGTTAAAGATGCCCACCACCAGGCCGGTTCGCCGACATTTTGGGGGAAGTTTTTCTTTTTGGGCCTGCCTGTTGTAACTTTTGCAGACTTTTCTTTATCACCCCAAAACCCACCGACAGAAAGATTGCAGGATCGTGGTCCGCCATTATCCCCAGGTACCCCTATCTTTTTGAAAAACTGCAATTTCAGGATCTGATCCTAATTGATCTTATTTAATTATCTGCGGCAATGCGCCGCCGTCTTAAACGCTAAATTCTAATTTCTAAACACTAATCAAAATTTAATCATAATAGGAATATATAATCTTCTTAGATAATGGTTTAACGAGGTTTTAGAACTTAGAGATTAGGATTTAGAAATTAATTTCAATTAACTTTTGATCAACATGAAAACTCTTAAAATATTTATAGTACTTCTTATTACTACTATCAGTGCAAAAGCACAATTTACCAAAGCCGAATTACAAGTAAGTGGCCTAACCTGCTCCATGTGCTCTAAAGCAACGGAAAAATCATTGCGCACACTTGAATTTATAGGCGATATTAAAGTAGATCTTAACCGCAACATTTTTCTGATCACTTTCAAAAAGGATGCCCCGGTAAACCTCGATCAGATCAGCAAAAAAGTTCAAAATGCCGGATTCTTTGTCAACAGTCTAAAAGCCACTTTCAATTTTGATGGCGTGAAAGTAAGTGATAATACCTTTAGCTATGCCGGTGATAATTATCGTTTGGTTAATGGTGGCGATAAAACACTTTCCGGTCCGGTTATGATTACGGTTGTGGATAAAGGGTTTGCGCCTGCGGCTGTTTATAAGAAATACAGCAGTGCTTCTGCAGATAAAACCGAGTCGGGCCGCACCTATCATATCGCTATATAATTTTCAGATCATGAAAGTTATATTTTTGGCTATCATCCTGTCGGGGATGATATGCCCTGCCTTTTCGCAGGAATTATATGTAAATACCGAACCGGCCAGTAATATGGCTACCCATTCTATCGGCATCAGGTTAGAGAACCAGGGATATTTTAACCCGGTTTATAAAAACCGCACAAGTCTTGAAGTGATGTATGGCGCCAGCAAAGACCTGATGGTGCATGGCAGTTTATACATGTCGGATTACTATCACACCGATCAGCACTTTGAAGGCGGGAGCGTGTACGCCAAATACCGTTTCTTATCGATTGACTCTGTGCAGAAGCATTTCAGAGGGGCGGTATTCGCAAAAGTTTCGGATATCAATAACCCTTTGGTAAACCAGGAAATAGGTCTTGAAGGAGATAACAGCGGCTTTCAAACCGGTGTAGTATTTACTAAATTATTGCATAAACTGGCTTTATCTGCCTCGACAAGCTATCTGCGCGCTTTTGATAATAGCGGCGGCTACAAATTGCCTGTTACTAATGCTCGCGATGAAGTGGGTTATACCCTATCGGCAGGTTACCTGCTCTTGCCAAAATCCTATGAAAATTATAACCAGGTTAATCTGAATGTTTATGCTGAATTACTGGGGAAAACCAATCCGGGTTACGGGCAAAGCTATTTGGACGTCGCACCTGCTGTTCAGCTTATATTTAATAGTGTTTTCAGGGTTGATTTTTCTTATCGGACACCATTATACAACGATATGGTACGGACAAGTCAGAACACTTACCTCGTAAGGTTGGAATATAATTTATTCAACGTTTTTTAATGCAAGTCTGAACCATGAGCTGCTAATTTACAGCTCATAGTTCAGTTACTATATCCGATTGTCCGTTTTTCCCGGTTACTCTGAAAAGCCAGTTCAATAATGCGGATGGTTTGACGTGCTTGCTCAGGTTTTACGATGAGCTCCTTGCCTTCGGCTATGGCATCATATACATTCTGGAATAGGTCCTGGTAACGACCAGACTCACTTTCAACGGTGTGGGTTACATCTTTACAATTTTCTTCCGTAGTTAGTTTGCCCCATATTGATTCTGGTTCGCGGCCCCAATCTCGTGTACCAGGTTTCATACCTTTTTTTAGGTCTTCTTCCTGCACGTCCATTCCGTATTTAATAAAAGTACCATGATCGCCATAAAGCACGTACACTGGTCCGGGTACTTTTACCAGCATGCCGGCTTTCAGTGTTACTTTTAATCCCGGATAACTCAGGATGATCTCGAAATTATCTTCAACTTCTAGTCCCGGCCTTTGTGTAAGCATCATGCAGGTAACAGCTTCCGGTGTGCCAAACAGCTCAAGTGCACCATCGATCAGGTGCGCACCCAAGTCATATAATATTCCTGATCCCGGCAATGGTTTCTCCCGCCATGCACCGGGACGCAATTCGCGACGGAAACGGTCGTAATGCACCTCATACTCTATCAATGCACCTAATGCTTTACTTGCTATTACTTTCTTTGTAGTATTATGCCCGCTATCAAAACGACGGTTATGGTGCACAGTAAGTATTCTGTCGTGTTTTTTTGCTAACGCGATCAATTCATCAGCATCCACAGAAGTAATAGTAAATGGTTTTTCTACCAATACATGTTTACCAGCCAGCAAAGCCTGTTTGGCCAGGCTTAAATGCGAGGTATTTGGTGTGCCGATAACTACTAATTCTATTTCAGAATCATTAATAATATCATCAGCATGCTTTACTATTTCGGTATTTGGATAGATGGTTTTGGCTTTATCTGCCTTTGCCGGATCTGATGTACTGATCTTTTTCAGATCGAACCCGGGATTGGCATTGATGAACGGCGCCAGGAACGTTTGTCCTGCATTGCCAAAGCCGATAATACCGGTGTTAATTATTTTCTTCATAAGCTCTTTAATTGAATGGTGCAGGGCGCGAGGCGGTTGGTGAACATTGTCATTCCACAATCGATCCCATTTTTATCTGTTGTAATTTGGTATCTTTAAATATGTAAATACTTTCAAATGTTAACTCTTCATTTTTAACTGTAATGGTATCGCACCTTATGTTTTTCACCTTCAATAAATCCAGAAAAACATCTTTTTTCATGCCGATTGAAATCTTTTTATTTAATCGTATTCTGTCATTTACTATCTCAGCATCTTCAATATAATAACTGGTGTCATTACTCAGTAAAATAATTTTGTTTGTTCCATCTGTAAAGTCATATGGATAATACGGCAAGCCCTCTTCAGTTACTTCTTTTTCATTTTTTATAATTACCCTGTCAAGGAACAAGGACTTAATTTCATTGGTATCTGCTTTAGCGATGTCAAATGCCAGGGCCTCATAACTAAATTCCTGAGAGACTATTGGCTCGCCACAGCTCATACCCAGAATGGTTTTTTCAGATATCGTTTTATATGCTGGCTTTGCTGTGCTTGCAGACTTTATTGTATCCTGCTGATCCTGTTTCTTTTTTTGATTGGAATCGGTTTGGCATCCAATATTGATCAGCATTAACATTGTTAGAATAAGAATTATGTATTGACGATTTTTTCTCATGTTAGGTAAATTTCTCTTTGCCTTTGTCAATGATTTTTGGTTCTGTAAGGCAGAATATAATATCCGCCAACCGCCTCGCCCCAGGCTCAAAACGTTTAATTTTACAAACCAATTAAGTGCAATCCTTCTTTTATCAGGATATTGCGCCATCAAATACCTGATAAAAATATACATTACCATTATGAAATACAGAACTTTTGCAAATAAGGAGCAATTATCAGCCATAGGGCTGGGTTGCATGAGTATGAGCCATGGCTACGGTGTGCCCGACGACCCCGAGTCGATCGAAACATTGCACCTGGCGCTTGACCTCGGGATTAATTTTTGGGACACTGCTGATGTTTACGGAAGCGGCAAAAACGAGGAACTGATATCCAATGTGCTGCGTACTAACCGTGATAAAATATTTATTGCTACCAAGTTCGGCTTCAGGGCCACTGCCGATGGGAAGTTAAGCACTTTTGACGGCAGCCCGGCTTATATCAAACAAGCAGTAGAGGATAGTCTAAAACGATTGAAGATTGATGCGATAGACCTATATTATGCCCACCGAATTGACCCCAATGTCCCTGTTGAAGAAATGGTTGGTGCTATGGCTGAACTGGTGAGGGAAGGCAAAGTAAGGTATTTAGGATTATCAGAAGCCTCTGCCAATTCCATTCGCAGGGCCAACGCTGTGCATCCGATTAGTGCTTTGCAAAGCGAATATTCCCTGCTGACAAGGGATGTAGAAAAAGAGATATTGAAGGTATGCAAAGAACTGGGTATTACGTTTGTTCCATTTAGCCCGTTGGCAAGAGGATTGATGACGAATACCTTAAACCTAAGCGGACTGGCAGATAATGATTTTCGAAAAGGATTGCCACGTTACCAGCAGCAGCACCAGGCAAATAACCAAAACCTGGCAGCTGGTTTTGCTGAAATTGCCAAAGAAAAAGGATGTTCACCGGCACAACTGGCATTAGCCTGGGTGTTAGCCCAGGGTGATAATATTATTCCTATCCCTGGAACCAAAAAGCGTGAAAAATTAAAAGATAACGCAGGCAGTGTAGATGTTACTTTGTATGCAGATGATTTTAAAAAGATCGAAGCAGTACTGGCGAAATACCCTGATACTGGCGACAGGTATAGCGAGGCTAACTGGAAGTTTGTGGATAAGAACTGATAATGTTAAAATTTGCAGTTGGTTGGTTTTAAAACCAACTGCAAACTCATAACTGCCGAATGATTATTTATCAATTTTCGCGGTAAATGAACCGTTTGTTATAGTATAAACCACAGTATTTCCGGCAGTATCATCCCAGGCAAATAGCTTACCCGAAAAAGTTCCCGAAATGGTTGTTGCTGTAACTTCTGTAATGGTCACGGTAGCTTGAGGATTTCCTATTTGAGTAGTAAAAATATCGGTATCATTAGGATAATAGGTAATATCAGCCGTTTCTTTTTGTGCATATGAACTGGCTGCCGGGTAGGTTTGGCCTGCCTTTAATGTTGCCGGATCATGAATGATATCAACTTCAAATTCATCATCGCTAAGTTTACCATTAGTAAAGTTTTTGGCAATAAATTCAGTCTGAACAAGCCCGTTTGCCGATACTGTGAATTGTTGACATTGATTAAAGCTAAGGGCAGTTCCGTTTGAAGTAAGTTTCATAGAAGTTGCAACTTCTGCAGGTGTAGGCGTCGGTGCTGGAGTCGAGTCCTTTTTACAGGAGCTGAAAGTGACAGAAGCAAATGTTGCCACCATCAAAAAATACGATAAGGTTTTCATGGACACTTATACGTTGATTGGTCCTTTTCGTTCCCTTGAAAATAGAACTTTCTGATTAAAAATGCCCCTGACGCAAGAATGCGTGGGATGTTGCTGAAAGTGAACGGGTTGTAAATTTGGTAGCAGTTGCAGTTTGGGCTATCCATAACTTTAACTGCTACTAAAAACTGCCACTTATTTCTTCACCCAGCCATCTTTCAAAGTCACCGTTCTGTTGAACACTAACTTATCAGGTGTGGAGTGTTTATCCAGCGTAAAATATCCTTTGCGCATAAACTGGTATCCTTTGCCAACTTCAGCATTAGCAAGGTCAGGTTCGATATATGTTTTTGGTAGGATATGCAGGCTATTAGGATTAAGATATTCTTTAAAATCGCCATCCTCGTTAGATGGATCATCTACCTGGAACAAGCGGTCGTATAAACGAACTTCAGCGGTTTTAGCATGCGCCACACTTACCCAATGGATGGTGCCCTTAACATTTATCCCGCTGGTATCATTACCCGATCTTGATTCAGGGATATAAGTACAATAGATCGCAGTTACATTACCATCGGCATCTTTGTCAAAGCTTTCGCATTTCACAATATAGGCGCTTTTTAAACGCACCATGAGTCCGACACCAAGGCGGAAGAATTTCTTCGGTGGCTCTTCCATAAAGTCTTCGCGTTCAATCCAAAGCTCACGTCCGAACGGAATATTACGACCACCGTCACCTCCTTCGGCTTCAGGGTTATTTTCGCTGTACATCTCTTCAAACTGTCCTTCAGGGTAATTTGTGATAACCATTTTTATAGGGTCGAGCACAGCCATACGACGCCATGCAGTTTTATTCAGATCCTCGCGGATGCAGAATTCTAACAGACTAAGGTCGATCATGTTTTCGCGTTTGGCAACACCGATGCGCTCGCAAAATTCACGTATGGATGCTGGTGTATAACCTCTACGACGTAAGCCACTGATGGTTGGCATACGCGGATCATCCCAGTCTTCTACATAGCCCTCTTCAACCAGTTGCAGCAGCTTGCGCTTGCTCATCACGGTATAGTTCATGTTCAGTCGCGCAAACTCGTACTGTTTGGACGGAAACAGCTCCAGTTTTTCAATAAACCAGTCATACAAAGGTCTGTGCGGAACAAACTCCAGCGTACAAATAGAATGGGTGACCTCTTCGATCGCATCCGACTGTCCGTGTGCAAAATCATACATCGGGTAAATGCACCATTTATCGCCAGTACGGTGATGGTGCGCATGCTTGATGCGGTACATGATCGGATCGCGCATATGCATATTTGGCGATGCCAGGTCGCCTTTTGCCCGAAGTACTTTTGCCCCATCAGGATATTTTCCTGCTTTCATTTCTTCAAACAGGCGAAGGTTTTCCTCAATACTGCGGTTGCGGTATTCGTTGCCGATGCCCGGTTCAGTAGGCGTACCTTTCTGGGCAGCGATCTCTTCTGGCGTACTGTCATCCACATAAGCCAAACCCTTGCGGATCAGCGTTAAGGCAAACGCATAGATCAGGTCGAAATAATCTGAAGCGTATAGCTCATTAGCCCATTCGAATCCCAGCCAGCGAACATCTTCTTTAATACTGTCCACATATTCCACATCCTCTTTAACAGGGTTGGTATCATCAAAACGTAGATTGGTTTGGCCTCCGTATTCTTTAGCCAATCCAAAATTTAAGCAAATGGATTTGGCGTGACCGATGTGTAGATAACCGTTAGGCTCAGGCGGGAAACGGGTAAGTACCCTGCCTCCGTTTTTGCCTTCGCGTATATCTTCTTCAACTATTTCTTCTAAAAAATTTAATGATCTTTCTTCGCTCATGGTGTAATAGAATAGGGCAAAAATAGCAATTTAGGATGGGTTTTACACTGGCTTTATGCAGGCAAGCATTCTAAATTTAGGACAACATGCACCATAGGTGCAAAAGCTTGGTAGAATCATTTAATTATACAGATTAGCGTGCCGTTAGATACGCAACCTCATGTTCCGTACCTAACGGCACGGGATTTATTTATATTTTATTTTCTACCGAGCTTTAGCCCCATAAGCGTTTGTTGGCGCACTATCATCCATCCTCACATTTTCTTCTTACTTTTACACTAACCAATCCGGTTTACATGAGTGATACCTTTAACCGCCCTATTCGTGTTTTAGTTGCTAAAGTAGGCCTTGACGGGCATGACCGTGGGGCGCGTATTATTGCTACTTCGCTGCGTGATGCGGGCATGGAAGTGATCTATACCGGTTTACGCCAAACGCCTGAGATGGTGGTTAATACTGCCCTGCAGGAGGATGTGGATGCTATTGGCATTTCTATTCTTTCAGGTGCACATATGACCGTTTTTCCGAAGATCATCCAGTTGATCAAAGAAAAGCAAATGGATGATGTGCTGGTTACCGGTGGAGGTATCATCCCCGAGAGTGATATGCAGGCGCTTAAAAAAATAGGCGTTGGTGAGCTTTTTCCTCCGGGAACTACCACGAAGGATATTGTAAAATACATTACCGATTGGGTGCACCAGAACCGCAACTTTTAAATATTATCTGTTATGTTTCAAAATCTTCTGATCGACTACAACGGCGCTATTCAGCATATTATCATCAATCGCGAAAGCAAGCTGAATGCTCTTAACAAAGAAACCCTTGCCGAACTTCATACTGCCATCTATGATGCTTTGAATAATGAGCGTGTAGGAGGCATTATTATTACAGGTGCCGGACAGAAAGCCTTTGTGGCGGGCGCCGATATTGCTGAATTTTCATCTTTCGATTCCGTTAAAGGAGAGAAACTGGCTCGCGATGGCCATAGATTAGTTTTTAACCAGATAGAGAATAGCAAGAAGCCCGTGATAGCTGCCATTAATGGTTTTGCTTTAGGCGGGGGGTTGGAACTGGCACTTGCCTGCCATATCCGTATTGCATCAGATAATGCCAAGATGGGATTGCCTGAAGTAAGTTTAGGATTGATACCGGGTTATGGTGGTACACAACGTTTAAGCCACCTGGTTGGTAAAGGCAAAGCATTGGAAATCATTCTGACTGCCGATATGATCACTGCAGACGAGGCTCTTAAAATCGGATTGGTAAACCATGTAGTGAGCCAGGACGAACTGCTAACTAAAGCCGAAGAGATCATGAACAAGATATTAACGCGGTCGCCTTTGGCCATCGAAACCGCCATTACCGCTGTCAATGCATCAACCCAAACAGGCGTTGACGGATACGAAATTGAGATAGCAGGATTTGCAAAATCTTTCGGCACTGATGATTTTAAAGAGGGCGTAAGTGCTTTCCTGGAAAAGAGGAAACCGCATTTTAAGGGCCTATAAGCTGGTTTTATGACATAATCCTGACTAAATATAAAAATTGGTCAATTTTATTTAACTGTCAATCAATCGATTGAATAATCGTGACATTCAAATGAAACGCTGAGGTATTTTTCATGCTTTACTTTGTTCCGTGTTTAAACAAACACATTAACAAAATAATACATAATACAATGAAAACTACATTCAAAATTTCAGCCCTGGTTTTAGCTTTTGCCGGATTTGCATTGGGCGCAAAAGCACAAACAACAACAACTTCTTCTTCTAAAACTTCAACTGGACCCAATGGCATAGTTTTAAGCGTTGGCGTTGATGCCGGTATCCCGACAGGAAACTTAAACAACTCTTATAACTGGAACATAGGTGGTTCTGTACAAGCAGATATCCCGGTTATCCCACACCAGTTATTTGTAACTGTTAATGCTGGTTACAACAGCTTCCAGGGTAAAAACAATATCGGCGGGGTACAGGGATTAGATGCAACAAACATTCAATTGCTGCCTGTTAAAGCCGGTTTAAAATACTTCCCTATAAGTCATTTCTATATCCAGGGTGACGCAGGTGCAGCATTTGCATTGAACAAATCTAACGCAGGTTTTGACAAAAGCGCAGCATTCGTTTACGCTCCACAAGTAGGTGTACAATTCCCACTTGCCGGCAAAAGCTATATTGATGCCGGTGTACGTTATGAAGCTACTACCAAATTTAACACCGCTGCCGATGAAAAGATTAACTTCTTTGGCTTACGTGTAGCTTATGCCTTTGATACCAAGTAATTTTTCTACACACTAATTAAAATAACGGGTAGCACGACAGTGCTACCCGTTATTTTTTTTAAAGAAAATATTTAAAAATTAGCCTCATAATTAAATTTACGTAAAAAATTAGCAAATTTGTTTGTAACTTGATATGTCACAAATACGTTTACCTGTCAAAAGTAAATCCCGGTTATGAAGAAAATACTCATCATTGATGATGAAGTTAATGTTTCCCTCTTGCTTTCGAAGTTTTTAACTCGGAATGGTTTTGACGTAACTACCGCTGCTACCGGTACAAGCGGTATGGAGTTTCTTAAAGATGGCTCTTTCGACTTAGTTTTATGTGATTTTCGCCTTGAAGATACCGATGGACGCGAAATGCTGAAAAATATCAAGACACAATATCCCAAAACAGGTGTTATTATTATTACAGGATATTCTGATATAAAAATGGCTGTCGAACTGATAAAGATGGGTGCTTATGATTATATCACCAAGCCGCTTTATCCTGATGAAATATTAAATACGATAAATAAGGCTTTTGAGACTCATCACGCCCTGGTTGAAGAACCGGAAACGACTTCTGTTAACAAGCCAATTAACGGCAAAAGACCTCAATTGCCTAACAACGAATTTGTAGTAGGTACAAGCAAGGCATCAAAAGAACTGGCACGACAGATAGAACTGGTAGCGCCAACAAATTACAGCGTAATTATTTTGGGCGAAAGTGGTACAGGAAAAGAGTCGGCTGCAAAAAATATACACTTAAATAGCCAGCGTGCAAACATGCCTTTTATTGCGATGGACTGCGGATCGTTAACCAAAGAGCTTGCTGCAAGCGAGTTTTTCGGTCACGAGAAAGGTTCATTTACTGGTGCATTGTATACCAAAATAGGTCACTTTGAAATGGCTAACGGTGGTACCCTATTTTTGGATGAAGTTGGAAACCTCTCTTACGATATACAGGCAGCTTTATTGAGAACAGTACAGGAAAGAAAAGTGAAAAGGATAGGAAGTACAAAAGAGATCGATCTGGATGTGCGTATCATTATCGCCACCAATGAAAGCCTGCAGGAGGGTATTCAAAAGGGGCGGTTCAGGGAAGATTTGTATCACCGTTTTAATGAATTTACCATCTACATGCCTGCCTTGCGTGAGTTAGGTAGTGATATTTTAATGCTGGCCGAGCATTTTTTGAAGATGGCTAATCAGGAGCTTGGCCGTAATGTGACTTCCTTTTCGCCGGAGGTGATAGAATGCTTTATGAATTACCGATGGACAGGTAATATACGCGAGTTGAAAAACGTAGTACGCAGGGCAACACTGCTTACCGAGGGTGAGATGATACAAATGAAAGCCATACCTTTGGAGATATCAAATTATAGAATGCCTTCAATTGAACCTGTTGTTAATGCACCCGAACCAGTTATGGTTAAAGAGAGCAGAAACGATCTTAAGAACGCGGCTCAGGAGGCAGAATATGATACCATTTTAAAAGTGCTGCGCGAGGTAAACTTTAACAAAACAAAAGCTGCAGAAATATTAAATATAGATCGTAAAACCCTTTATAATAAAATGAAGGCAATTAACCTGGGTAAATAACAATTATGCAAAAATCACCGGATGACACAAAGCCCGAAGAAGACAAGGTACGCAGGTTAAGGCATGACATCAGGAACCAGCTGTCAAACATAAATTTGGCTGTTGAACAGTTAAAGTATGAAATACCTGACGACGCAGGCTCAGACAGCGAGTTTTATATTAATACAATTGCAATGAGCTGTGCAAAGATCAATGTGCTGCTCGACGATCTGGGTTAACTATTTGATTAAATATTATTTAAATGCAGCGCTAAAACTTTTTGGCGCTTTTTTGTTTATATTAAATACTTATTACAATTAGTTCTCATGTCAATTTTTAACTATAAACAGCGAAACAATATAATATTAGTCAGTATCATCGTACTGGGCTGTTTCTTAGTATATGCTTTAAGCGGACTATTCAGCTCCATATTGGGGGCTATTGTACTTTTTACCATTTTCAGGCCGGTATTTCTTTACCTGACTCATAAAAAGCATTGGAATAAATCATTGGTAGCGCTACTTATAATCTTTGGGTCACTTATCGTTATTGTTATTCCCTTTTTGTCATTAAGCATCCTGGTTATCAACAAGATCGGTAGTATTAACCGTGATACTTTCCCTATACAAGAATGGGTACAAAAAGTAGATGGCTTTGCCGCTTCGCATTTAGGTCAGCCTAAACTGGCTGAAACCAGTCTGAGTAAACTGGGAGGATATATCACTGAGCTTTTTCCATCCATTATAAGCAGTGCGGTGAGTATTATTTTAACACTGTTAGGATTGTATTTCTTATTATATTTTATGCTGGTGCAGATGAAGGAATTTGAGGCCGGGTTATTAAAATATGCCCCTTTTCGCGAACAGCACGCTTTGAAATTTGCTACCGAACTACGCAATTCAACCTATTCTAATGTTTTGGGCCAGGGTATTATTGCTATTACACAAGGTGCTTTACTGACAATGGGCTTTTATGCGGTGGGCATTCCGGATGCTGTATTTTGGGGTGTTATTGGCTGTTTCATTTCTTTTTTACCTGTTGTGGGCGCTCCAACTTTATGTATCCCTGCAAGTATCATATTATTTGCTACTGATCATACAGTAAAAGGCGTGCTATTGCTGGTTTATGGCCTGCTATTTATTGGCAATATTGACAATGTATTACGGATGATGATCAATAAACGTATAGGCAATACACATCCTATTATCTCAGTGATTGGAGTATTTATTGGCTTACCATTGTTTGGAATTTTAGGTTTGGTTTTCGGACCGTTATTATTGTCATATTTCTTATTATTGCTGGAGATATATGAAACGAACCGGTTAGCTGCCGACCGGTTGGAACGGATACGGACCGGGACAGATATTTAATAGTAAAACGAATATTTTTTGCCCGTAAAAAACTAAATCCCGATACTAAGGGAAATATTTTGTTTAATGAAGCGACAAAAAGTCTGTTTATATATAATTGGCAGGATATTTAACCGTTAATGAAACAAAACTTCAACTTTAAAATTATACTAATATGAATGACAATACGAAGGTGGTAGTTGCATTGCTTGCAGGGCTAGCGGCAGGAGCAGCATTAGGGATATTATTTGCACCCGAAAAAGGGACTGAGACACGCGATAAACTTACCGAATCATTAAAAAAGCTGGGTGACTCGATAAGGGAAACTGCAGCAAATGAAATTGATAATCTTGTAGGGCTTAAAGATAAAGTGGTTGATAACCTTAAGAGCAAAATAAAAACTACAGAAGAAGAGTTGCAGGACGACTTAGAACACGCATAAACTAAACTGGTCCCGGTAAACCTATCCGGGACTTTTATTATAAACCTATGGAAGAGCAGAAAGAGACGCCTCCCCCTATTATTGACCAGCTAAAAGAATACGCCGAGACGCAAATAAAACTGGCAAAATATGAAGCGATAGATCGCAGTGCAAAGTTTTTGGCCAGCTTTATTACGGATATGGTCGTAGCCTTGGCCTTTGTGCTTACTTTTCTGTTTTTAAGTTTCGCTTTAGCTTTCATTTTATCGAGGTGGTTAGGGTCTAACTGGGCAGGTTTTGGTTGCATGGCCGGTATATACCTGATCATTGCGATAATTATCATATTGCTTAAGGATAAGATGCAGCAACCACTGATTAACCTATTCATCAGAAAATTTTTCCAATAATATGGCAGACGTATCTATAACTAATGTGGGTGATCTGAAGGCCGAGATAATTCGTCTGAGGCAGTTGAAGAGTGAACAGGGAGCAGCAATACAAGCCCGTTTTAGCAGTCCTTCTGCAATATTTCACACCTTTGGTTCTTTGTTCCCTAAATCAGCTGGTGGGAAAAACGGGATTTTTAACCAGGATATTTTTGGTTTGTTATCAAGAATATTGTTGCCTTTAACACTAAACAAGACCATTTTCCGCAATTCAAATTTCATCGTAAAAGCCCTGGTTGGCTATCTTTCTCAAAAAGCTTCCCACTTTGTAAACGAAGATAAAGTAATGGGTATATGGGATAAGGTAATGTCGGTTTTTGAAAAGAAAAAGCCTGTCGATTACGGTATTCCACCTGAAAGCGAAGCTTCCTGACAATTCGATCATATTTTCTTAAAAATTATTTTCCTGTACTGATGCACAGGTAGAAACCTTATTTTTGCCTGTTAATTTTTATAAGTGGGAAAAGATAAGTTAAGAAGATTTGCTGAAATAGATACATTCAACAATGTATTACAGCTGGATGCAGGTAAGCCATTTAAAGGTAAATGGGCCAAAGATTTTTTCAAGAATGATAAGCCGGTGGTATTGGAACTAGCCTGCGGAAAGGGTGAATACACCGTGAATTTAGGTCAATTGTTCCCTCAAAAAAACTTTATAGGGATTGATTATAAAGGCAACCGGATATGGCGCGGAGCAAAAACCGCTTTAGAAGATGGGGTTGCTAATGTTGGCTTTTTGCGCATACAGATCGAAATGTTACTGGATTATTTTGGTGATGGTGAAGTAGATGAAATATGGATCACCTTCCCCGATCCGCAGCCGCAAGTAAGCCGCGAAAAGAAACGCCTTACCTCTCCCCGCTTTCTTGATAAATACAAACAGATACTGAAGCCGAACGGTTGTGTTAATTTGAAAACCGATAACGATGATTTTTATACCTACACTGTAGAAAAAGTAAATGAGTTTGGTTTAAAAGCACATATCAAAACGGAGAATCTTTATATCTCTGAATATACAGACGATGTGCTATCAATAAAAACCTATTACGAAAAGAAGTACTTGCAGCATAATAAGAATATCAACTATATTAAGTTCTCTTTTTAAAACACCATGCCCGATCTGAATTTTTACGATATGGTATACCAGGTTGTACGGCTGATCCCACCGGGCAGGGTAACTTCCTATGGGGCTATTGCAAATTATTTAGGTACAAAAGGCTCATCGCGAATGGTAGGCTATGCTATGCAAGCCTGTGGAAGAGCAAATCCTCCTGTACCCGCGCACAGGGTGGTGAACAGTGCGGGCTTATTAACGGGCAAATTCCATTTCGGCGGCGATCTGATGGAGCAGTTATTAGAAAGCGAAGGCATAAAAGTGGCCGATAATAAAGTAGTTGACTTCAAAAAAGTGTTCTGGGACCCGTCGATAGAATTGGAGATGTGACCCTTGAAAATCTTTCTAACTATCCTGTCAATCTATTAAATCGTGTCTACAAATAACTCAACCACCATTTGTCCTTGTTACTCTGTTTATAAGCATCATACTGCTTGCATAATGGGTATAATCCTGCAACAATAGCTATCCAGATGAGGTAAGCTACAGGCAACGAGAATCCGTAACCTTTCAGATCTGTGGTAAACCATATAGGCTTTTGCAACAGCCATATGTGCCAGTTCTGTCCGTGTTTTAGTGCGGAGGAGATCATTGCAATTAAGTGGATAATATAAATATGGATGAGGTAATAAAACATAGGTACCCTGCCGTAAACCGAAACAACTTTTACCACCCCGTTTTGCAACCGCTCTGTAAAACCTAAAAACAAAAGTGCAAATCCCAATGTCAGTAAAAGGTACAATAACGAAGGCGGGTATTTGTTCACTTTAATGAATGACAGGAAAGTAAAAAATGCATCTTTCTGTTCACCCCACTTTACGGGATCTCCGTAAATATTGCTAAACCTGAGTAAAATAAACAATACAAGCGCTGAACCTCCCGCTATTATCAATATTCTTTTTCGTTTTTCAGCATCATAACCAGACCCGTACAATTCACCCACACAATAACCTAAAGACATCACAGCAAACAGCGGAACAAGCGGATAGCCTACAAGAAGGACCTCATGGTGCCAGGTAAAAAATTGTTGATCGTGAAGTAATGACCAGCCAAACGCAGGCAAAGTATTGCCGGGGACATGTATGCCATCAAAAAGATTATGACCGCAGATAACAATAAGACTTAGTGCCAGGATTAATTTCATTGGCAGATGTATTAATGCAGCCAGTATGATCATGCTTACGCCCAATGCCCATATGGTAATGAAAAAGAGCATAGGGAAGGTAAGGTTGAAATTCCAGCCTAAATTAACTACCAGCATCTCAAGCAATACAAGCCAAAGCCCGCGCTTCACCAGGAAAATTGACAGTTCGCTTTTGGTCTTTTTCTGGCCGATAAGATATGCTGAAGTACCGGCGAGCAGCAGAAATATGGGAGCGCAAAAATGGGTGATCCATCGCGTGAAAAATAGTATACCGCTTGTTTTTGTTAAGTCGAGCGGATCATAATAGAACGATCCTGAATATAAGTAATCGCGCACATGGTCCAGCGCCATAATGATCATAATGGCACCACGAAGAAAGTCGATAGATGTTATTCTGGTTTTTGTGATGATTTGAGTTGGATTCATTCCTGAAGATAGAATTATTTGAAACCGGGTTCAACCCGATACTTGCTGAAATATTTTTTGTTTATGTAAGCGGAACCACTTGTATCAACTCCACCCTGTTTCCAAACGGGTCAAAAAAAGCAAAACGATCCCATCCGGGTACAACAGGTTCTTGCATTATCTCAACACCATATTTTTCAAGCTGCTCCCTGGCAGCAGCAACATCTTTAACCTCAAATGCGATGTGCCGGTTGGAACGGGGCAAAGCATGTTCCGTGCTGATGTGTAATTGAATATCGCCGATATCAAACCAGTACCCTTTACTGTTAAATATATGATCGGGTCTTGGAATTTGCTTAAGTCCGATCACTTCGGTATAAAATTGCTTTGCTTCTTCCAGCCTTTCCGGGGGCACGCAAAAGTTGATGTGATTGGCACGTGTAAAGGTGATCATTCGTGTTCGGCAAAGGTTAATACATAATTGTTGTTGTCCAATATAGAAAATTCCGTAGCGCCGTAAAAAGTTTTCTCTAAACCTTTCAGCACTTTTACTTTATCCTTTATCGATTCAAAAAAACCCTGGATATTTTTCAGGTTGATGTAGAGCAGCAGCGAACCGCCATCTTTCCGGCTGATCTCAGGCAGCTCATCTTCAAGACTCGCATAAGTCTGAAACATAATAGTGACACCGCCATTTACCATCATCACCCACACCAGTTCGTCACCCTGCTCGGGTACCGACATGGTTACTTTGAAACCAAGCAGCGTGTAAAGTGCTACGGTTTCTTGAATGTTGTTCGTAAAAATATTGGGCGCTAAACTTTCCATAGACATGGTAATTAAGTAAAAAAGTAACTTTGCTGAACCGTTATAAAGATAAAAATTTATATTCGTAAAAAAACTAATTATTTTAGTATTTGACGGTGTCAAAGAACAAATCAATAACCTGCCTACCGGCAGGCAGGTTCAATAAATCACTCATTCACTAATTATAACTATGGGAAAATTAGAAGAAGATTTCAACGCCTATCGTACCAAAATGAACGACAGGATAATGGAATCGGCCAATACCAATATCAAACGTTTTTTCGCACTTGATACCACTACATATGCCGATGGTGCACTCGACGTAAAAACCAAAGAAATGCTCGGCCTGGTAGCCTCCATGGTTTTGCGTTGCGATGATTGTATTAAATATCATTTGGGCAAGTGCCACGAAGCGGGTGTGAACTATGACGAAATGAATGAAGTATTTATGATCGCGAATTTAGTGGGTGGATCTATTGTAATTCCTCACTACAGGAGAGCTTTGGAGTATTGGGATGAGTTGAATGCGAGATGATTGTAGTGCAATTGTCATTGCTGACATTAGTTTTTATATTTACTTTTAAAAATAAACATAATGCCGACTGAAAACTTAAAACGTTGTTCATGGGCGGGTAATGACCCCCTATATATGGATTACCACGATAATGAGTGGGGGAAAGAAGTACATGACGATAAAACGCTATTCGAGTTTCTTGTGCTCGAATCTGCTCAAGCAGGTTTAAGTTGGATAACCATTTTGCGCAGACGCGAAGGTTATCGTAAAGCTTTTGCTGATTTTGATGTATACAAAGTGGCTGCTTTTACTGATAAAGATGTAGAGAGATTGATGCAGGATACGGGTATCATCCGAAATCGTTTCAAGATATTGGCAGCTATCAATAATGCCAAACTATTTATTGAAGTGCAAAAAGAGTTTGGCTCGTTTGACAAATACCTATACAGCTTTATGCCTAATGGTAAGCCGATCATCAATCACTCTAACAGTATACCGGCCAGTACACCTATTTCTGACACCATCAGCAAGGATATGAAGAAACGCGGTTTCAAGTTTTTTGGAACCACCATTTGCTATGCCCATATGCAGGCCACCGGTATGGTGAACGATCATGTACCAGACTGCAGTTTCAAGTAATGGGGAATTTCACCGATGTGTATTAGTCAGTCACTTTAACCGAATTTGCACTAATAAAGGTCGCAATATAGCTTTTCACCGCAGCTTGTTTTACCGGGTCGCTGATGAATTGGTCAAGTGGTAATAAGGGATCGTTGCCAAAACTCATAAATGCGGCATTGTCGGCAGTTACAGTTTTGGCCCAGTCTACTGCACTAAGGAAAGTAAATTTAGGATATTTAACCACCTGGAATTTGCTTAAGTCGCCGCCTACCACGTGGTAAGCAATTGCAGGCGAATGAACAGATGCTAATATTGTGCTGTCAACGGGATCCAATTGGCCGGTTGAAAAACCGAAAATTCTTTTTACGGCAAACCGTAAACCCTCGATGGCTGGTTTGCGACGATCGGTCAAACTGGTTTCGGCACGATACAGGGCCTGCATATTGCCGCCAAACTCTATTGAAGTTAATACGTGCGTGCCGTATTTATTTACCAGCGCTTCGGCACTTAGCGTGGCAACATCCTGTTTAAAGGCAGCCGTAAGATAATTTTTTACCAAATCGGGATAAATATTTAACGCAAGCCTTTTCATGACAATGGTGATAGAAATGCTACTGTAAAAATACTTTGCAGAAAGCGCATCAGCATTCGTGAAATAATCGGTAATAGATCCTTTGAAAACTTTTAATCCGTTTGTTTCGGTCAACCCGGATGACAGATTCGATGAAAAATCTTCAGCATCATTAGCATACACAATCGGATCAGATCCCGAAGTGGCACGCGACAAATCAAACCGGTACGGATTATCGTGAAGGAAGGCATCGACATCGATTACTTTTGCCCGCACGGAGCTACTATCGGCATATGCGCCATTTACATCGTAACCAAAGCCCAACAAACTGTAATCCGGACTGCCGTCGGCGGCAGATATAGTTGTTTTGATGTGTGTTTGGGTTATTGAAACGCCGGTATCTATTTTAATAGCAGATGATGATTTAACTATCGAATGGTCGGTTTTTTTACAAGAGAATGCAGCAATGGTAATAATTGGAATTAGCAAGAAGAAGTTTTTCATAAATGATAAGAGTTTAGATTTCGACGCAAAAGTAAACCAGTGGTTTAATTACAACAATAAGAAATAAAAAAATCTTCATCATAATAATTAGACCAGGAAGACAAAATGAGTATAGAAGCCTTAATTTTGCCTACTTTTATTTTCTAAACTTTTAAAGCTGATATCACTTGTGAATCACAAAAACATCAGTGCAATCATTATAATATGAAAAAACTATTTCTTTTGGATGGTATGGCCCTTATTTACCGGGCACATTTTGCGTTGAGCAAAAGTCCGCGCTTTACCTCGGGCGGTCTTAATACTTCGGCGGTAATGGGTTTTACCAATACTTTGCTTGATGTACTTAAAAAAGAAAAGCCAACCCACATGGCCGTGGTTTTTGATACCGAAGCACCTACCGAACGCCATACTGATTTTGAGGCTTACAAAGCACACCGTGAAGCTATGCCCGAGGATTTGGCAAAAGCATTACCTTATATTTTTAAAGTGGTTTTAGGATTTAATATCCCGTTAATCACGTCTGATGGTTATGAGGCTGATGATATCATTGGCACACTCGCAAAAAAAGCGGAAGCAAAAGGATACCAGGTTTATTGTATGACGCCTGATAAGGATTTTGCACAATTGGTGTCTGAAAACATCCGCATTTATAAACCTGCACGTATGGGTAATGAAATGGAGATATTGGGCGTAAAAGAGGTGCTGGAGAAATGGGAAGTAGAACGTGTGGAACAGGTAATTGATATTTTGGGTTTGTGGGGTGATGCGGTGGATAATATCCCCGGTATTCCGGGAATCGGTGAGAAAACAGCCAAGACGTTGATCAAACAATATGGTTCGATGGAAAATATTATTAGCCATAGCCACGAACTAAAGGGCAAGCAGCGTGAAAATGTAGAGCAGTTTGCTGAACAGGGGTTAATGTCAAAAAAGCTGGCGACTATCATATTAGATGTTCCGGTTGAACTGGATGAAGCAGGATTAGAAATGTGTGCGCCAAGCAAAGATCTGTTGGAGCCTTTGTTTGCCGAATTAGAATTCAGAACATTAGGCCGACGTGTATTTGGGGATGATTTCAGTATAACAGAAACCAAAGCAGTTAGTATCCAAACCGATCTGTTTGGTGATCCGGTAGCAACCAACCGCACCACAATGACGGTTGACCTGACCGACATAAAAGAAGTTGAAAGTACCATCGCTGCTAAAAACATAAATAACGTTCCGCACGAGTACCACCTAGCGGATACAGCTGAAAAGCGCAGTGAACTGATAGCTTTATTGAAACAGCAAAAAAGTATTTGTTTTGATACGGAAACCACAGGCACGGATGCAAACGATTGCGAACTGGTAGGCTTATCATTTGCCATAAAGCATGGCCAGGCATGGTATGTGCCGGTACCCGCAGATCAGCGGGTAGCACAATCAATAGTTGAAGAGTTTAAACCTGTTCTGGAAGATGCTTCTATTGGCAAAACCGGGCAGAATATAAAGTATGATGTACTGATGCTGAAATGGTATGGTGTAGATGTACAGGGCGAACTATTTGATACCATGCTGGCGCACTATATTATCGACCCGGATACCCGCCATAATATGGATATCCTGTCTGAAAATTATTTGGGTTACAAACCGGTATCCATAACTGAGTTGATCGGCGCCAAAGGCAAAAACCAGGGCAGTATGCGCGATGTGGAGTTTGAAAAGATCAAAGAATATGCTGCCGAGGATGCCGATATCACTCTTCAACTGAGATCAGTATTTGAGCCCAAACTGAAAGAGGTGGAAGGCGAGAAATTGGTGCATGAGATTGAGCACCCGCTGATCTATGTGCTGGCGGACATGGAGTATGAAGGTGTGCGAATTGACCATAACACACTCAATGAATTTTCAAAAGAATTGGAAACCGATATCGCCAAACTGGAAAAAACAGTATATGAAAAAGCTGGTGTACGATTCAATATCGCATCGCCAAAGCAATTAGGCGAAGTGTTGTTTGAAAAACTGATGCTTGATCCTAAGGCTAAAAAAACAAAGACAGGCCAATATCAAACCGGGGAAGATGTATTACTTTCCCTCGCTGCAAAAAGTGATATTGTAAGGGACATATTGGATTATCGTCAGTTGCAAAAACTTAAATCGACCTATGTGGATGCGTTACCGCAAATGGTGAATAAAAAAACCGGGCGCGTGCACACATCCTACAACCAGGCCATTGCGGCTACCGGGCGTTTAAGCTCTACCAATCCTAATCTGCAGAATATTCCTATCCGTACGGAGCGTGGCCGTGAAGTGCGCAAAGCTTTTATACCCCGCGATGCTGATCATACCATAGTATCTGCCGATTACTCGCAGATAGAACTACGCATTATAGCCGAGATCAGCAAGGACGCCAATATGATGGACGCCTTTGCCAAAAATCTGGATATCCACACTGCAACCGCAGCCAAAGTTTACGGTATCGAACTGCACGAAGTGGATAGCAATCAGCGTCGTAATGCCAAGGCGGTTAACTTCGGGATTATTTACGGACAGTCGGCTTTTGGTTTATCACAAAGCCTGGGTATTCCGCGTAAGGAAGCTGCCGAGATTATCGAAAACTACTTCGCTCAATATCCGGGTATCAAACAGTACATGAATGATACTATGAACTTCGCCCGCGAAAATGGCTATGTGTGCACACTCATGGGCCGCAGACGTTATCTGCGTGATATTAATTCGGCCAATATGACCGTACGGGGATTCGCAGAACGAAATGCGATTAACGCCCCTATCCAGGGTTCGGCAGCCGATATGATTAAGATCGCAATGATCAATATCCACCGTGAGTTTAAAGCGCAAAAACTAGATGCCAGAATGACTATGCAGGTGCATGACGAGTTGGTATTTGATGTACCTAATCACGAAGTAGAGAAGGTAAAACCGATCATCATGGAAAACATGAAGAACGCTATTAAAACCAAAGTGCCTATTATGGTTGAGATCGGAATAGGGTTAAATTGGCTGGAAGCACATTAATTCCTGTCAATTTTTCTAAAAATGTATTAATAAATTGTCAATTTATTAATACTGATAGTTTAATTGGCATTAAAAATGCCGATTTGTTAAAAAAATGAACCTAAATCCTGTATTTTAAAAACGAATTGCCTTATAGGATAAACAAATAATAAAAATTAATTTTTTAAACAGATTATAGCTATTGGGGTTGATCAATTAAGTAATTCTTTGCTTAAATTGAGCCGTTTATCTGCCACAAAATGAGAGTTTTCCATCTGAGTGCCGAATGTTATCCAGTTGCTAAAGTTGGCGGGCTGGCTGATGTTGTCGGCGCATTGCCTAAATATCAGAATCAACTCGGTTTGCAAGCCGCAGTGGTGATGCCTTTTTACGACCGGAAATTTACTAAAGAAAATGAATTTGAGGTCGTTTTCCAGGCTACAGAGTTGCTGGGAATGCAGCGCTTTTACTTCGAGATATTAAAAGAGAAGACGGATAAGCTGGGTTTTGAACTATACCTGGTAAAAATACCTGGTTTGCTCGACAGGGAAAATGTCTATAGTTACCCCGATGAAACGCAGCAATTCATCGCTTTTCAAATCGCATTTTTAGACTGGATAACATGGTCGCAACAAACACCTGATCTGATCCATTGCCATGACCATCATTCGGGATTGGTTCCATTTTTATTACAACACTCTAAATTATATTCCCGGCTGGCTAATACGCCTACTGTATTTACCATACACAACGGGCAATACCACGGTGCTTTTGGCTGGGACAAGCTTTCGTTATTACCGGAAATAGACCTGACTAAAACAGGTTTACTGGATTGGAACGGAGCGATCAACCCATTGGCTGCTGCTGTAAAATGCTGCTGGAAATATACTACAGTATCGCCAAACTATCTGGAAGAACTCACTTATAGCTCAAACGGGCTGGAATATTTGTTTTATATAGAGCGGGCAAAAGGCGTCGGGATTGTTAACGGTATTGATACGGATATATGGAATCCCCAAACAGATCCAATGATCCCGCAAAAATATCCTGTAAGTAAATTAGCTTCGGGTAAACAAAAAAATAAAGCCATCCTGTGCGAAAGATTTGAATTATCATCAGATAAACCCCTGATCTCATTTATTGGTCGTTTGGTTGTTGAGAAGGGGGCTGACCTGTTAGCAGGAGCTATAAAAAGTACTATCCAGGCACATCCTGGTGAGATCAACTTTTTTATACTGGGTGCCGGGGATGTGAAAACGCAGGAAGAATTGCTGGTATTGAAAAAACAATTCCCAAAACAATGCAATGTATTTATAGGCTATGACGAAAGTCTTGCTCACCTGGTTTATGCAGGTTCTGATTTTTTGCTGATGCCATCACGGGTTGAACCTTGTGGTCTTAATCAGCTTTACGCACTTCGTTATGGGACCGTTCCTGTAGTTAGAACTACGGGAGGATTAAAAGATACAGTAATTGATTTTGGTGATGAAGGAGGCTATGGCATTCGTTTTTTAAATGCCAGCGTTAGTGATATGATACATGCCATTGGCCGCTCTGCTGAATTGTATGCTAACACTTCTCAGTTACAGTTGTTACGTAAACGAATGATGGCGCTCGATTTCTCATGGGATCGCTCGGCAAAAGAATATGTTAATCTTTATGAAAGTTTAAAACCTGCTATATGACCTCAAAAGTAATTTGCATCGTATTAGGTGGTGGCCAGGGAAGCCGCTTGTCGCCACTTACCGCAACCCGATCAAAGCCCGCAGTACCCATTGCCGGCAAGTATCGTTTGGTTGACATTCCGATCTCTAACTGCCTGCATTCAGGCATAGACCGGATTTTTGTATTAACGCAATTCAATTCGGCGTCATTAAACAAGCACATCAAAAACACGTACCATTTCAGCAGCTTTAGTGAGGCTTTTGTTGATATTTTGGCGGCGGAGCAAACGCCTTCGAGCGTATCCTGGTTCCAGGGTACTGCGGATGCGGTACGACAAAGCCTGCATCACTTGGCCGTACATGACTTTGAGTATGTATTGATCCTGTCTGGCGACCAGTTGTATCAAATGGATTTCCTGGATATGATCAATAGTCATATCGATAAGAAAGCGGATATATCTATAGCTACTATACCGGTACATGCGAATGATGTGCCCGGTTTTGGTATATTAAAAACAGATACAAACAGTCTCATCACTGAATTTGTTGAAAAACCTAAAAAGGATTTTGAGCCTCTTAAATCGGATGTAAGTGATGAGATGGTTAAGCAGGGAAGATTTTACCTGGCATCAATGGGTATCTATATGTTTAACAAGCAGGTATTATATGATCTGTTAGAAGGTAACGATCGTACTGATTTTGGCAAGGAAATAATACCGCAATCTATAGCCAGCCATGTGGTTACGAGTTATCAATATGAAGGTTATTGGACCGATATAGGTACCATTCCTTCGTTTTTTGAGGCCAATTTGGGATTGACGGATGATATACCTCAATTTAATCTTTTTGATAAAAATTACATCTTCACAAGGGCACGTATGCTGCCTCCGTCAAAGGTTTCGGGTACACACCTGGAACGCACCATTGTATCGGATGGATGTATCATTAATGCCAGCCGTATATTCCGTTCGGTAATAGGTATCCGTACCCGTATTGGCACTGATACTATTATTGAGAGTTGCTATGTAATGGGTAGTGATAATTATCAAACCCTTGAACAAATTCAGGAATCAAAAATAAGTGATTCACCCATTATGGGAATTGGCGACAGATGTGTTATCAAAAATGCTATTATTGATAAGAACACCTACATTGGTAATGATGTAAAGATCAATTGCGGTAAAAAATTAGAGGATGGCGATTATGGAACCCATACCGTTCAGGATGGAATTGTAGTAATAAAGAAAAGGGCTGTTATACCTAACGGTACAACTATTTAATTACTTTTTTAAAAACAATTTGGATTCAGATTGTTAGAAGTATTAATAAACAAATCTTTAAAACTATGAAAAAGGCAATTGCTATGATCGCGTTAGCTGCGATATGTTTAGGTACTACTGCTTATGCTGCTACTCCGGTAAAAGCTAAGCAAGACACCACAAAAAAGAAGACAAAAGAAGAGAAAAAGAAATCAAAGAAAGACACTACAAAAATGTAATGCCTTCAAAACAAAAAAGCTCTCCGGAATACGGGGAGCTTTTTTGTTTTATAGATAGATAGGGATTAAAATTATAAAGTTAAACTTCCACCTATAGCAGGTAATTGCAAATTAACTCCCGCCTTTTTAAACTTCTCGGCTGTTTCTGCTTTATTGATCTTTATTGCAGGGAAAGTGTCATAATGTATACCGATCACATTTTTACAATTGATAAATTCTGTAGCCTTTATTGCATCATCTCCGCTCATAGTATAATTATCACCGATAGGTAAAATGGCCCAATCGAGGTTTTCATCGGCTAATAGCTTCATATCATAAGTAAGTGCGGTATCGCCTGCAAAATAGATCTTCTTCCCTTCTGCATAGATAACATAGCCTGCCGGGTTGCCACCGTAAGAACCATCAGGCATGCTGCTTGAGTGAATGGCGTTTACCATTTTTACACGGCCGAAATCAAAGTTAAATCCACCTCCGATATTCATGCCATGTGCATCAGGAATGCCTTTGCCGCTCAGCCATCCGGCTATTTCGGCAATGCAGATCACTTTGGCGCCGCTGTTTTTCTGTATAGTGAACAGATCGGCAATATGATCGCCATGCCCGTGCGAAAGGAGGATATAATCAGGCTTAAGGCTGTTTACATCAATGTGTTTTGCCAGTTCGTTTGGCGAAATAAAAGGATCAAATAATAATTTTTTGCCACCGGTTTCAATTTCGAATGCCGCGTGACCATAAAAGGTGAATTTCATAGTAATAAAACGTTTTTTTTAATGGTTATTTACCGAACATATTACCAAGACCGCCAAACATATCTTTTGTCAGTGCAGCCATCTCGCTCTGGCTCACATTTTCTGCCTGCACCAATGCCTTATTCACTGCAACCTGCAATAACTCCTCAAGCTCTTCCTTATCGGCGGTTTTTAAAAAATCTTCATCGATATTAATGGACTGGATTACTTTGTTGCCATTGGCGGTAACGGTGATCTTGCCGTCTTCTGCAGTGCCCGAAACAGTTATCCCATCAAGGCGTTTTTTTACTTCGCCTGCTTTTTGCTGCGCTTCAAATAGTTTGTCGAACATGGTCTTTTAAGTTAAGTGGTTGATTGAGTTAGATTGGGTTGATTAGGTTATAAACAACCAACGATTGCAAAGTTGAGAAGTTTTCAAATAATTACAATTTAAAACCTATTCAACCAAATCAACTATTTAACTCAATCAACCAAAGAAACTAATCTTCCGCCGTATCGCCATTACCATTATAGGCACCTTTGCGAATAATGGGCATGCCTTCCAGCTTGAAAAGATCGTCCAAATGTAGTAAGCTTCCGTTAACCAAGTTGCCGAGCAATACAATTGTTACGTCATTTTTTAGATCGCGCACAAAAATATGCCTGAAACCGTGCCACCAGCCGGTGTGATAAACCACCATTTGACCGGGAGCTTCAAAAAGTCTCCATCCATAGCCGTAGTTAAAATGTCCCCGTATCATTGGGTTGCGGGGAGTATATGCAGAATCTTGAGTAGCGGGTTTGATCAGCATACCTGCTCTTAATGCCTGGTCGAACAGGTAAAGATCGCCTACAGTGCTGTAGACACCTTTGTCGCCTACTGGTCCGTCCAAAAAATTAGGAGCTACAGAATATCTCCAGCTGTTACGGTCGTGGCCAATCACATCAGCCGGGATCTTATCATAAACAGCTTTTGAGTAAACTGCTGTATGGGACATGCCGGCGGGTTTAAAAATATTTTCTTTCACATAATCAGCATAGCTCATGCCGCTCACTTTTTCTATGATTGAACCCAATACCATAAAATTGGAGTTATTATACAAAAAGCGTTTATCGGGCTTATTGAATGGCGTAGGCTTGTATTGGGCGATCATGTCCATCGCTTCGGCATTGGTAAGGCCCTTGCGTTGGTTGCGATGCTCCTTGCGATAAATATCATCAATAAAATATACATAGTTCATCATTCCCGAGCGATGTGTTAGCAATAGTTTGATAGTAACACCATCATAAGGGAAGTTTGGGAAAAAGTCTTTTACATCCTGGTTCAATTTGAGTTTACCGCGCTCCATTAGTTGCATAATTGCGGTGGAGGTCATGGTTTTGGTAACCGATGCTAACTGGAATTGTGAGTTGATCTTCAGGCTGTCACGTGTAAGGTGATTGGCCCAGCCCAGGGCGTTCTCATATATTATTTTACCATGTTTGGCTACCAGTATATTACCATTAAAGGCACTTTTTTCGTGTAATTTATGAAAGAATTGATCTATCCGCTTATCCGCATCCTTTGGATCATACTTTAAAAGCGCGGCAGGATCAAAGGGTTTGCTACTATATTTTGGACTTGCGGCAGAGGCAGTATTTGTTGGGCTGGTTTTATTGTTGTTTCCGCAGGACATTAGCAAAAGCAATGGTGCGGAAATTATCAGGAGTTTTTTTATCACTAATCTCATATCTTATTCTAAATCACTTGAAGAAACGCGAAAATTGGAAAATATATACCGTCATGGAATTAAAGTTTTACACATTTCGTTCTTTTAGTTAACAACGTTTACATATTTTTAGTACATGAACTTTTTTCACAAGACCCTATTTATTGTCGCCATAGGCAGCATTTCATTTTCGGCCAGGGCACAGGACAATAGCCCGGTTCCTGATCTGATCAAACAAGGTGTGCAGCTTAACGATCAGGGCAATTATGCCGGTGCGATAGAGAAATACAATGAAGCACTAAAAATAGATCCTGATAACAGTCAGGCATGTTACCAAATGGCCTTCTCTCTATTTGCATCGGGAAAAGGCAACGAAGCGGTTTCATACATTGAAAAGGCCATAAAGGCTAGCACTAATCCGTCTTTAATCGCCTCATCTTATGATCTTTTGGGCAGTATATATGATCAGGATCATAAAAGCGCTCAAGCAATAGAAGCCTATAAAAAAGGGATAGCAGTAAATCCTAAATATCAGCGCCTGTATTATAATTTGGGAATAGCCCAATTCAGAAATAAACAATATGCCGAGGCTGAGGCAAGTGCAATCGAGGCGATCAAACTCGATCCAAAACATGCCAGCAGTCAGCGGATGTATGCATTGGTAACCTTTCATCAAAACAAGCGGGTTAATGCCTTAATGGGGTTTTGTAATTTTTTGATACTGGAACCGCAGGGTCCGCGCTCGGCCGAGGCTTATAATAACATCCAGCATATTTTACAGGGCGGTGTACTTAAGGACGCCAGTGGCCGGAATACGATTATAATATCTCCAAAAGGTGACCAGGATAATGAAACGTTGAATTTGAGTATCTCCATGATTGTTTTATCGGCCCAGAAAAAAAAGCTGGCAGGAATGGAGCTGTTAGAATATGAATTTAAACACATATTTATGATAGCCGGAGAGTTAACTGAAAAGAAAACCGATAAAAGCTTTTTTGACAAGTTTTATGTTGATTATTTCTATAAGCTGGCCCAAACCAATAATATGCCCGCGTTTACACGGCTGGTTAGTGCAAGTGCCAATAATGATGAATACAACAAATGGATGAGCGATAATGATCAACTGGTAAAAGAATTGAATAATTGGGTAGCGACAAGGCAGAGAGATTTTTAAGATTTGATAAATCTTATTAGTTTTAATGCATGAAACCTTATCACAAATTATCACTTATTATTTTATTCTTATTTATCGGAACAAAAGTCTTTTCACAAATCAATGGTGATGCGAAAAGACTTGTCAAAGAAGGTGTAGCTTTAAACGACTCTGGTAAATATGATGAAGCTATTGACAAATATAACCAAGCTATAAAAATCGATTCCAGATACGAAAGTGCATATTACGAAATGGGATTTACTCTTTTTAGCTCTGGAAAGGGAAAAGAGGCGATTCCTTACCTTATCAAGGTAGTTGCATTAAATCCTCAATCAGCTGGCGCGTTTGATTTGCTTGGAAGTATTTATGATGACCTTAAAGACCCCGATAAAGCTATAGACTATTTTAAACAAGGTATAAAAGCGGATAGCAGCTATCAACGATTGCATTTTAACCTGGCTATCACCTACTACAGACAGGGGAAATTTACAGATGCTGAAGTTTCTGCAATTAATGCCATTAAACTTGATCCGAAACATGCCAGTAGCCAAAGGGTATATGCAATGGCTACCTATAAGGAGGGTAAACGAGCCTGCTCATTATTGGGCTGGAATAGCTTTTTACTACTGGAGCCCCGGAGCAAAAGATCAGCCGAAGCTTTAGCTTATATTAAAAATATATTGAACTATGGCATCACAAAAACCGGCGAAAAAAGTATAACGGTTAATGTTCCTTCTACTGATTTGAATTCAATAAATTTAGGTATGCAAATGGCAGTTGTAACTGCATGTGATAATAAAAAGAATATAAGCCCTGCTGATTCTTTGACACTTCAATTAACGTCAGTTTTTCAGATAATTGGCGAGCAATCGGATAAATTGGAAACCCCGTTCTTTTCAAATTATTATGCAAAATATTTCCAAAAGCTGTCGATTTCAAAAAGCATGCCTGCATTTGTCCGTTATATTAGTTTAAGTATGTATAAAGACGAAAATACAGCTTGGTTTAAGAGGCACGATGATGAACTTAAAGATCTGGAAAAATGGGTCTCATTAACAAAAAGGGGCTTTTAAATAATGGGGGATCAAAATATTTCTATCGGGGAAAGGCTCAAATACTATCGCAAACTTGTCGATAATCATCCCGAAGCCGTGCTAAAGGTTCCTTATACGTCTTTGAATGGCAATATGTACAGCTATTTATCCAAAGGGGGTTTTTTGGCACTTCGGTTAGGGAAAGATGACCGGGAAGCTTTTCTTGAAAAATATAAGACTTCCTTGGTATATGCTTATGGCATTATCCAAAAGGAATATGTAACCGTGCCGGATAGCCTTTTGCAGAATATTGATGAGATGAAATATTTTTTTGATTTGAGTTATCAGTATGCGAGCTCATTAAAGCTGAAGCCAACTACTAAAGGGAAGAAAAAAGATTAATATTGTACACGCGTTCTAACTTAAACCTTAACTATTACATGAACAAAAAACTACTTCTGGAATTTATTCCTTTAATACTCTTTGTAATGTTCGGAATATTTACATTTTTCAAAATCCCTTACATGGGAATAATCACTTCGCTTAGCGGAATGTTGCTTGCAATGCTTTATTTCTACGGAGCATTTTGGCTATTTGCCGAAACCACGGCACCGACTGTGAGCCGAGTAGTCGCAGGGCTTGCATTTAGTTTAACTATTATCAGCTGCATATTTTGCTTGTTTCACTGGCCGTATTGGAAATTTTATGGAATTATTAGTTATAGCGTGTTAGGAATAGTGCTAATTTTATGCCTGGTCAATTACAAATCAGCTGCTTACAAACCCTTATTATACCGATGTATTTTATTTCTTGTTGTTCTTTCTTTGATATATAGCTATAGACTATTTTTGGCCTGAAAACAACAATAATATTACTATTCCCATTCCCCTACTTCATATAAAACCCTAACTTTGCCCGCAAAATAATTCATTACAAACAGCATGAGTTTCAGAACTGAACACGATACCATGGGCGAGGTACAAGTGCCTGCCGATAAATACTGGGGAGCACAAACCGAACGTTCACGTAATAATTTTAAAATTGGTCCGGAGGCATCTATGCCGAAGGAGATCATTGCTGCTTTTGCTTATCTGAAAAAGGCTGCTGCATATACCAATACTGACCTGGGCGTTTTACCTGCCGAAAAGCGCGATCTTATTGCACTGGTTTGCGATGAGATATTAGCCGGCAAACTTTCTACTGAATTTCCGCTGGTGATCTGGCAAACAGGTTCGGGCACGCAATCTAACATGAATGTGAATGAGGTAGTTGCCAACCGTTCTCATGTATTGAAAGGTAGCAAACTGGGCGAAGGAACAACTTTTATCCACCCAAATGATGATGTGAACAAATCGCAGTCATCAAATGATACCTACCCTACTGCCATGCATATCGCCGCCTATAAAATGGTGATGGATGTTACTATACCGGGCATTGAGAAATTGCGCGATACACTGAAAGCTAAATCAGAGGCTTTTAAAGGAGTGGTTAAGATCGGTCGTACCCATTTGATGGATGCTACGCCGCTTACTTTGGGGCAGGAATTTTCGGGCTACGTATCACAATTGGATCATGGCTTAAAAGCATTAAGAAATACATTGGATCACCTGTCAGAATTGGCACTGGGTGGTACAGCTGTTGGTACAGGTATCAACACACCGAAAGGATATGATGTTAAAGTGGCTGAATACATCGCCAAATTCACTAACCTGCCTTTCCGTACTGCTGAAAATAAGTTTGAGGCTTTGGCTGCGCATGATGCTATTGTGGAGAGCCACGGTGCATTAAAACAGATTGCAGTATCATTAATGAAAATAGCTAACGATATCCGTATGTTGGCTTCGGGCCCGCGTTCGGGTATTGGCGAGATACATATTCCGGATAATGAGCCGGGGTCATCTATTATGCCGGGTAAGGTTAATCCAACCCAAAACGAAGCAGTGACCATGGTGGCTGCACAGGTAATGGGTAATGATGTTACTATTTCTATCGGCGGCTCCAACGGCCATTACGAACTAAATGTGTTCAAGCCGGTAATGGCAGCCAACTTTTTGCAATCGGCACGTCTAATTGGGGATGCCTGCATGTCATTTAATGATCATTGCGCCAAAGGTATCGAGCCGAATTATGAGGGCATCAAAAAGCATCTGGAAAACTCATTGATGCTGGTAACTGCACTTAACCCGCATATCGGTTATGAAAAAGCTGCAAAAATTGCCAAGACGGCCCTTAAAGAGAACTCTTCACTACGCGAGGCTGCTATCAGTTTAGGTTATTTGACCAATGAGCAGTTTGACCAATGGGTTCGTCCGGAAGACATGATCGGAAGTTTGAAATAAAAGGCCATTCAATAATTTTGTCATTCTGAACGATAGTGAAGAATCTTCTGTAACATACAGAGCGGAGATGCATGACGAAGAAGATGTTTCGCTATCGCTCAACATGACAATAAGTACTAAAATATTCGATGCAAAAACCTTTCGGCTTTCACCTTTTAGCTTTCACCTTATTAGTGGTCTTCGGCCTGGCATCATGTAAACCCAATCCTAATATGCAGGGTAAGGGTGAAGTGTATTTGCAAGGTGAGTGGCGGCAGGATTCCGTTTCAAATGAGAAGCAATTGCTGCAATATTCTATTTATCATTTCAGGTTTAGCTGTGATTCTTTTTTTCTGCAGATCAACTCATTCAGCAAAGTAAATAATGGCGCTGATACCTGTATGCGGTCGGGCCATTGGTCTGAATATGTAAGGGGCAGCTACCAGCAGATGAGTGATACGCTACACATGAGGGGACAGTTTTGCAATGCTGATTATACTCTTAAACAAGAAGGCGGTTGTTTCCGCTCGGGCATTTATGAAGAGTTGTTCCTGGTCAGCAAAAAAACGGATTCGCTTATTCAATTTTCAAGTACATCCAGCGTTATACCCATTAATGCACATTTAACTAAACATACTACCTGTAACCCAAAACCATTGTAATATGAAACTGAACTTATTAAAAAAACTGGTCCTTGGCATTGCTATTATTTATGCTCCGCTGCAATCTATGGCATGGGGGACCGAAGGTCACCGTGTGGCCGGACAAATTGCCGACAGTTATTTAACGCCAAAAGCTCGCGCGGCCATAAAAGCCATATTAGGTAACGAAACTATTGCCATCAGCAGCAACTGGGCCGATTTTATAAAATCTGATCCAAATTTTAGCTATTTGTCAAGCTGGCATTATATCGATCTGGATAAAAGCTATACTTATCCTGAACTAAAAGAATACTTAGACCAGGACACCAAAGTGGATGCGTATACCAAGCTGAATTTTCTGATAGGCGAATTAAAAAAGAAAGACCTGAGCAAAGAGAATAAATTGCTTTACCTGCGTATGCTGATCCACATTGTGGAGGATGTACACCAGCCTTTGCACGTTGGTCATACTGATGATAAGGGTGGTAATGATATTAAACTAACCTGGTTTAACAATCCAACTAATCTGCACTCGGTTTGGGATTCGCAGATAATAGAATTTCAGCAATTAAGTTATACAGAGTATACAACCTGGATTAATCATACAACAGCTGCTGAACGCGCCAAATGGCAGAAAGCACCTATCAGCGAATGGCTTTTTGAATCGAGCCAGATAGCCGGAAAAATATACGACGAAGTAAAGAACGGCGATTCACTGAGTGGTTACAAATACAATTTCAACCACATCGAGACGGTTAATCAACAGCTGTTAAAAGCAGGTGTCCGCCTGGCGGGGATTTTGAATCAGATATTCGGTTGATTGAGTTTATTAAGTTAAGTGGTTGATTAAGTTATGGAACGATTGAAATAACTTAATCAACCCAATCAACCACTCACTAAATCAACTCAAATGAAGATTCTAATGGTTTGCCTGGGCAATATTTGCCGTTCACCGCTGGCGGAGGGTATTATGCAGAACCTTGCTGATGAGAATGGCCTGGATTGGCAGATCGATTCGGCCGGGACAGGAAACTGGCATGTGGGTGAAGGACCGGACAGGCGGTCGACCCGCGCGGCACGTAATCATGGTATCGATATCAGTAAACAAGTATGCAGGCAATTCAGAAGAAGTGACTTTCATGAGTTTGACCACATACTGGTGATGGACAAAAATAACCGCTCGGATGTATTGGCTATGGCGCCTGATGCGCAGGCTGCTGCTAAAGTAAAACTGTTGTTGGGCGATAAGGAGGTACCTGATCCCTATTATGACGATACTTTGTTTGAGCCGGTGTTTCAATTGATAGAGAAGGGGTGTAAGGAGATAATCAGGGTTCTACGAGAAAAGCAGTAGTCAATATTTATTATGATTCTATTTGATAAGAAATGCCAATTGAATATGGACAGAATACTTGTTGAAGTAGATGACATATCTGCCAAGACAGAAGATGATTTTTGGCAATTCTTAGAGAAAATTGGTAAAAAGGCCGAAAGTAACGGGCTTACTGAAGAACAGTTGGATAAGTTACTAAATGAAGAATAGACACTTTTTATACTACCTGATCTACCTTTTCAACCTGAAATAAGCCAACTCCTTCCCTTCTTTCATAAAATTATTTTCGCGCACCAGTCCGGCTTTTTCTAATACTTTTTGCGATCCGATATTCCCTAATGTAGTTATTCCTACAATTTCTTTTGCATCGGTGTGGGTTAATGCGTAACCAACCATAATGGTGGCCATTTCGCTGGCTAGGCCCTTACCCCAGTATTTTTTGTGCATTGCGTAGCCCAGTTCTACTTTGCCCTCCTCATCCTCGTAGTTTCTAAGCAAACAGAAGCCCATAAAATCATCATCAACGTTATTGAATATGCCCCAGCGACCTAATGCCTTATTTTCTGCATAATCATCCAAAACTTGTTTGAATATTTTGATGTGCTCTTGCCTGGTCCTGTATGGGAGGTGTTGTGTAACCTGTTCATCATCGAATAGCGCCATGTACGCATCTTCTTCTTCGGCTGTAAAATTTCGGATTACGAAATCTGGGGTCTGGGCGATAATGTGCATGAAGCAAATTTATATTATTTGTCTGAACCATGATTTTATGGATTAAAGGATTTACATGATTTTTAATACATTCGGCCGATAGCCATAAAATTTATCAAATCGTGTTACCTTTGCGGCTATGGCATCCATCAAACCATCTGTCCCTAAAGGCACACGCGACTTTTCACCGGCCGAAATGGCTAAACGCAACTATATTTTTGATACCATTAAAGGTGTTTTCCGCAAATATGGTTATCAACAGATCGAGACGCCTTCGATGGAGAATTTGAGTACTTTGATGGGTAAATATGGGGATGAGGGGGATAAGTTGATATTTAAGATAATTGATTCAGGTGACTTTACTATTTCTACGAGAAAACGAATCATAGACACTTTAGATATATTATTGGGAATCCAGCAGGCAGAGAGTAAAGAGAAACGTGATTCTACTATCATGACTATGAATGAAGCTGCTGGTATGTGGAATTTTGATATTGAAAAAGCAAAGCAGCAAATACTTGATTTAATTGCTCCCAATACATTAGCTACCGAGATTTCCGAAAAAGCCCTCCGCTATGATCTCACCGTTCCTTTCGCCCGCTACGTAGTAATGCACCAGAACGAGATCACATTCCCGTTCAAACGTTTCCAGGTGCAGCCGGTTTGGCGTGCTGATAGGCCACAGCGTGGGCGTTACCGCGAGTTTTATCAGTGTGATGCGGATGTGGTAGGCTCTGATTCTTTACTCAACGAGGCCGAATTTGTAATGATCTATGATGAGGCTTTAGGCAAATTGGGCTTAAAAGACTTCACAATAAAAATTAATAATAGAAAAATACTATCTGGGATAGCTGAAACTATAGATAAAAACGATAACATCATTGATCTGACTGTCGCTATTGATAAATTGGATAAAATCGGGCTTGACGGAGTGATAAAAGAACTATTGGAAAGAGGCTTTACACAGGCAGATATTGAGAAAATAAAGCCTGTTATACTACTGCAGGGCTCTAATGAGGAAAAACTGGCCAGTCTGCGTGTGGCATTAAAAATTTCAGAGATAGGATTAAAAGGCTGCGATGAGATACAAACCGTTTTAGATTACATCGCTAAGTGTAAACTTAAAACTGCCAAACTGGAACTGGATATTACTTTAGCCCGCGGATTGAACTACTATACCGGCGCTATTTTCGAAGTGAAGACGAACGAAGTAGCTATGGGCAGCATCGGAGGTGGCGGCAGGTATGATGATCTTACAGGCATGTTTGGGTTGAAGGGCCTTACTGGTGTTGGTATATCCTTTGGTGCTGACCGCATCTATGATGTACTGGACGAGCTTAACCTTTTCCCGACAGCAACTAACCAAAGTACGCAAGTACTTATTTGCTGCTTTGATAAAGAGGGCGAAACTTATGCGCTCCCCCTGTTACAACAATTGCGGGATAAAAATATCAATACAGAATTATACCCTGCTGGTGCCAAGATCAAGAAACAAATGGAGTATGCTAATAACAAGCAGATCCCTTATACTATTGTGATCGGTAGTGATGAGATGCAAAGCGGGTTGTTATCCTTTAAGGATATGACAAGTGGTTTGCAGGAGAAATTGAATGCGGACGAGATCGTTAGTCGGTTAAAAAAATAATGTCATTGCGAGGAGCGTGGCAGTTGGCGTGGAAGGGCGACGAAGCAATCCCATACTATACAGAGCAAAAATGCATAGTTCGCGATTGCTTCTTCACCGCTCCGGCCGTTCATCGCAATGACAGGTTTTTTAGGTAGAGACGCGACGTGCATCGCGTCTCTATGGGGGGAATGAATAATTATCCGTTAGTCTTTGTGTGCGGTGACAAATCAAACGGCACAATTACCTTAAAGCTGATATTGCGGCCCATGTTAAAGATACCGGGTTGCACACCTGGCGGCACGGTTGGGTTATCAAAATATTTCAACCGGCTCATGTTCGACTGGTAATTTACATTACCCAGGTTAGTACCCTCAATAAATATTTTCAGGATAGGATTTCCTGCAGCATTAACGATGTTGCCGCCTATCCCTGCACTTATCAAATTATATCCTGCAGTATATGTTTCTGTACCATAAGCAGAGAAATAATGATCCTGCGCAGAATAATGATCAAACCCCGCAAAGGCATAAGTATTTCTGAAAATACCGAACCCTTTGGCGAAAGTTCCGCGTAATTCAGAATGGGTATGCAGTGGTGGTATAAATGGCAGATATTTCAAACTGTCAGGGACTTTACCACCCGTGCCCAGATTGGTGCCATAAGTCAGGCTCAATGAGTTCTCGAAATGCAGCCATGAAAGAGGGTGAATATCTAAGTTAAACTCGCCGCCGTTGATGCGGGCTTTGCTTTGAACGTAAGTAAACTTACTATATTGGCCATTGGGATTAGACGAACCATCAGGATTAACACGCTCGGGGTTGCCATTTGCATTCAGTATTTGCTCCTGGAAAATATAGTTCTGTATGTTATTACTATAAAGTTCGACACTGGCTGAAACATTAGGCAGGGTCAAAAAAGCACCAACGTCTGCCTGTACGTTAAATTCGGGCTTAAAATTACTGTTACCTACATGGTATATCTGCGAACCCGGATCAGCACCGTTGGCAGATAATTCTGCTATACTTGGGGCCCTGAAACCGCGTGCAATGTTACCCTTTAGCAGGAAAGCATCAGTGAAATTGTAAGTTGCACCAAAACTTCCTGTAGCGCCTGTGAACGTTTTATTCAATGCGCTAAATTGTTGAACTACATTTGGTGCTGTAGTTGGGTTTGCCCCGGTATAAAGCGATGGGTAAAATGCTTTGGAAGTATCAAGATAAGCTGCCTGTCCGCTAAATGAGCGGCTGTCATAACGGGCGCCACCTTCCAGATCTAATTTTCCAAAAGTCTTTTTTATGATGAAGAACGGCCCAATATCAAACTGATGATAGGCAGGTATCGGGAAATCGGTAGCATCACCTATAGTATTATTTTGGTATTGCCCGTTTACACCAACCGTAGTTTCAAAATCGTTACCCAAAATATAATTATACTTTATATCGTAAGTATAAGTACTTAGATGCAGGTTCAGTCCGGCAATATCAGGTTCGGTTGGATGGGTATATTCACGCCTGTGGCTAAATTCGTAACCCAGGTTCACTATCAGGTTGCCGTTGCCTAAGATGAAGTTACTGTTATCATAAATACGGTAAAGCTGAACATGCTGGTGCAGTGGTGTAATGCTGTATGAGTTTAAAACTGACTCAGGTACAATAGGCCGATAAGTATCCGCATCACTGATCTGTTGTGTGAATTTACGCGTCAAAGAATCACGGCTGCCATCGGGTATTTCCTGTTCGTCATCAAAAACAGAGGCATTCAGATAAGAATAACCCCATGATTTATTTAAACCAACCATTACCCGTGCATCCTTCTCCTGGAAACCGGTTCCGTATACCCTGCCATCATGCTCGTTTTGATAATCTTTAGCTTCTTTGGCTGATATAATAGTTCCCCATACCAAGCCATTATTATTGCCTTGTAAGCGGAAAGAGCTGCTTAACAAATTATTATTTGTACCATAATTGCCCGAAAACGAGCCTAGTATTTTACCCTCAGGAACAGGTGTTGGCGAAAGCAGGTTAACCACACCGCCAATAGCATCAGACCCATAACTTAAACTCGCAGGACCTTTGATCACTTCAACACGGTCGATGGAATTTTGGTCCACCTCTATCCCGTGTTCATCACCCCATTGCTGACCTTCCTGGCGTATACCATCCTGTAAAGTGACTACCCTGTTGTAACCTAAACCATGTATGAAAGGTTTGGAAACATTTGGTCCGGTGGTAACGGCACTGATGCCCGGCAGGTTAGCAATTTCGTCAATCACATTTGTGGAAGCTGAATGCTGGTCTATATAAGTTTTGCTTATGGCCGCCATGGGCACGGGGTCTCTTTTTATCTCGGTGGCTTTGCTTACCCCAGTGATAACTACTTCGGCAGCTTCAATTGATGAGGCCTGTAACTGGACATTTAATTGCGTGGTTTTTGAAAAATCAACTCTTTGATTAAATGTTCCATAACCAATAAAACTAACCTGCACCAGGTAAATCCCTTTTGGTAACTGGTTGATAATGTATTTTCCATTAGCATCGGATACAGTGCCTTTACGTAGATCGGGAACAGATATAGTGGCACCGGGTATTGGCTTACCATCGGCTTTATCGGTAATTGTACCTGTTAATGTGCTGATCACATCTTCAGCATCGGTTTTATGTCTGATTGCGGCATTTGAGAACGACGCGAAATTTATAAATAGTAAGGAAAAGCAAAATAGCTTCAATTTCATAATAATAATTTTAAGATCTAATAATACCGCCGGTAACAGCAGTTGTTAATTGGAAGAGGTCACTTATTTATTATGAAAGTGGGGGAGCGCGCCCGGAAGCGAGAACAAGGGCAATGCTGATAAAATCATATTTACCCTGTTTGTAGAAATGATCTGAAGAAACCAGCGGAATAAAATAATGATGCGCAGAAATAGTCATGCTGTTGTGATGCATAACATCGCACAACTGACACTTTTCTGTTACCGTTTGCTGGTTTTGGGCTGTTTGATGGGTATGGTATTTTATCAAATGCTGGTGAGCAGATACCATCACCTGTCCTGCCACAAAGCAGATCAGAACAATCCAGGTGTAAATGATATGTCGTTTACTCTTTTTCAAACAGCTTTATTGAGATCGGACAATAATTATGCCTTGCTGCAAAAATAGTCAAACACAATTATAAAACGCCATCCCATCGTAACAATATCGTTGTATTGCATATTTAGCAGATTCTTTTAATTGCCGGCGCAATGTATCTTTGGCGAATGAAACCTGCTGAAATTAATTTGAAATGGGCCGCACTGCAAAAACAAATATCAACCGATTTTGATACCGACACACCCGATATAAAAGTGATGCTGTTTTTGATTGGAGTGCAGGAGTTGGGGCAAGGGCCAAAAAAATTCAGCAAACGCCAAAAGGAAGAGTTAATGCATATTGCTACCTGTAAATTGTTCAGCCAAATGGGCTTTTACGAGCTGGAAGGTCTTGATCAGGACGGCTGGCCGCATTGGAAGCTGGTACAAACCATACCCAATTATACTTTGCTGGAACAGGAAATGGTGATGAAATCCCTTATCATTAATTATTTTGAGAATATGTAGGTGTAGCACAATACTCACCTGCGCATTTTATAAATACGAAAAATTTAGAAAAAAGCTAATTCAATTTAAAAGTATGAAAAGACTATTTACAATCGCATTCTTATTACTCACTGTTACTGCCTTTGCCAAAGGGCCTAAAAATCAATACGTAAGGATAAAAACCAGTTATGGCGAATGTATCATCCGGCTATATAATGAAACCCCGCAGCATAGGGATAACTTTATTAAGCTGGCCAAAAAGGGATTTTACAATGGAACACTATTTCACAGAGTGATCCAGAATTTTATGATACAGGGTGGTGATCCGGATTCAAAAGATCCTAAAAAAGCAACTCCGGGTGCTGAGTTAGGTAATGGAGATGTTGGTTATACTGTTCCGGCTGAATTTAAGGATAGCATTTTTCATAAGCGCGGAGTATTGGCCGCAGCAAGAGATGATAATCCGAAGAAAGCATCCAGCGGTTGCCAGTTTTATATTGTCGAGGGTAAACGTTACACCGAAGGCAAACTGGATACGCTGGAAAAAGCAGAAAGAATGCATGGCCATAAGTTCCCTGCATGGCAAAGGGAATGGTACGAAACCGTTGGAGGAACTCCGCAACTGGATCAGAGCTATACTGTGTACGGAGAGGTAATAACAGGTTTAGATATGGTAGACCGTATTGCTGCGGTTAAGAAGGATGAGCGTGACCGCCCGGTTGCAGATGTGCCGATGACTGTGGAGCTGCTGAGTAAAAGTGAATGCAAGGAATTGGATAAATTGCTGGGATTAGAACAATAAATTTCCTTAAATAATAACGAACATCGAACACCGAATTTTGAATGATGAAATAATTCATAAAACATTTTACTTCGACATTCGATATTCAAAATTCATTATTCGATATTCAACACAAATGAAGATCATCACCTATAACGTTAATGGAATACGTTCTGCAATCAACAAAAACTGGCTGGCCTGGCTACAAGCTACTGATGCCGACGTGGTTTGCCTGCAGGAAATAAAAGCCACCCCGGATGTATTGACCGACTTAGGTTTGGTTGATGCAATGGGCTACCAGCATTACTGGTTCCCGGCTGAAAAGAAGGGCTATAGCGGAACGGCCATCTTCACCAAACAACTACCAAAGCATGTTGAATACGGTTGCGGAATAGCCGATTTTGACAGGGAAGGAAGATGCATCCGGGTTGATTTTGATGAGGTATCGGTAATGAGCGTTTATTTCCCCTCAGGTTCAAGTGGTGATGACCGGCAGATATTTAAATATCGCTTTCTGGATGAGTTTGGCAAATACCTTACCCTGCTAAAAGTGGACTATCCAAAATTGGTAGTATGCGGAGATTATAATATTTGTCACCGCCCTATTGATATCCATAACCCTAAATCAAATGCCAATTCATCCGGCTTCCTGCCCGAAGAGCGCGAGTGGATGGAGAACTTTATTGAGTCGGGCTTTATAGATACTTTCAGGCATCTTAACAAAGAACCACATAACTATACCTGGTGGAGTTTCCGCGCAAACTCACGCGCCAAGAACCTGGGCTGGCGTATTGATTATACGATGGCAAGTAAAGAATTGGAAGAAAATATTAAAAGGGCAGCGATTTTACCGGAAGCAAAGCATTCGGACCATTGCCCTGTTTTGTTGGAATTGGAGTTTTAGCCAAAGAATTGACAACTTTCTAAAAGTTGTCAATTCTAAAACAAGTTATTCTTCTTTGATTAACCCTTTTATCTGTTCTGCTAACTCGGGTGTGACAGAAAGCCCATGAACGATCTTTGCATGTTCGGCGGCCTGGGTTAAAATTTCTTCGTCTGTTTCTGCATGAATTACGGCCTCGCAATCAAAACCGGCATCTGCGCAATGTAATGTCTTCATAATTTTGCCTGATTTTTAAGTTTAATAATTATTTATAAGACAAAATTATAAACTGCTAAATATCAGAACGGTATCAAATGATACACAAGCAAAAAATATTTTCAGGAAACTAACTCTATATGCCCGCGGAATAGTTTGATTTTATTCTGATGCTCATAATCTTTCAGAATCCGGGATATTACTACTCTTGTGGTACCTAACTCGTCAGCCAGTTGCTGGTGTGAAAGATTTATACACTTTCCGTTTTCCTTACTTGCAGCTTCTTTCAAATATTCCATAACGCGTGTATCAATATTTTCAAACGCCACGCCCTGGAATGAGTTGATCAACTGATCGTACCTGGTCCTGAACATCTGCATTACGTACCTGTTCCATGATGGGTATTTTAATTGCCACTGGTCGATCAGGCTGGCTGGAAATATTAATACTTCCGTGGGCTCAGTCACCACACCATGCGAAGTGCTTTTATTATTAAAATAAGCAGCGGCAAGCGACATGGTACAGGTCTCCTCTGCCCTTACATAATAAAGCAATATCTCCCTGTTCTCACTTTGTTGAAAAACCCTGATGGCTCCTTTAAGTACGATAGGAAGAAATTTTACATATTGCCCGTCGCGAACAATGATATCGCCCTTTTTAAATGAAAGTAATTGTCCGTGCTGCAGTAATTCTTCCTTAAATCCCGGCTCGGTAAAGAAAGGTAGTTTTTTCAGAAGATCGGCTGTGTTTGTCATAATGGATCAAACGACTAACTATCATTGATCTAATTTACAATTAATTACATAAAAAAAGCTCCTGGAAACAGGAGCTTTTGTGCTTTTGTTAGTTTTATTGCTAATTATGCTTTTACGCGCTCTACATATGCACCCGTAGCAGTATCTACCTTCACTTTATCACCAATGTTGATGAACAGAGGAACTTTAATTTCAGCACCGGTTTCAACGGTTGCATTTTTTAATGCACCGCTTGAGGTATTACCGGCCACAGCAGGCTCGGTATAAGTGATCTCTAATTCGGCAGAACCTGGTATTTGTCCCATTATAGGCTCGTCGCTTTCAAAAGCTACAATCACATTCATGCCTTCTTTTAAAAACTTAACAGCACTTCCAAACAATATTTTTGGAACATTATGTTGCTCATAAGTGGTATTGTCCATAATTACCAGGTCGTTACCGTCTTCATACAGGTATTGATAATCATTAGTCTCCACACGTGCTATAGTTACATCTTCGTCAGTACGAAAACGGTATTCAACCAGTTTGCCTGTTTTTACATTACGCATACGTGCCTGGTAAAAAGCACGAAGGTTTCCGGGTGTACGGTGCAAAAACTCCTCTACCTGCAATAATTCGCCATTAAAGCGAAGGATATTGCCATTCTTTATTTCTGATGCTTTAGACATAAAAATTTTATTGAGGCGCAAACTTAGCCACTTACAAGCAAAGAAACAAGAACACGATTAAAGGAATGATTGATTTACAGGTTATTGTTAGTCGGGAAGTCCGCTTAAGTCCGCAAGTCCGTAAGTTTTTTTTCTTACTTTCCGACTTCCGGACTTCCCGACTTTTGGTCTCAACCAAATAACTACCTTTGCAGCATGGTGGATGTGATATTAAAAAAAGGTAAAGAAAAAGCGGTTCTTCAGCGTCACCCCTGGTTATTTTCAGGTGCTATTGAAAAAGTGAAAGGTAAGCCAGTCAATGGAGAGATAGTAAGATTGCTAAACGATAAAGGCGCTTTTATGGCCTATGGTTTTTATAACGACCAATCACGCGTGGCCTTGCGTTTGCTTGAATGGGACGAAAGCGTTGAAATTAATGAAGATTGGTTCCGTAGGAAAGTAGCAGTAGCAGTGGCAAGTCGCAGTAGTTTATTGGAAGATGGTAAAACAAATACCTGCCGACTTATTTTTAGCGAAGCGGATTACCTGCCGGGATTGATAGTGGACAAATATGCTGATTACTTGGCTGTGCAAATACTTACCTCGGGTATCGAAAAGATGATGCCTGTAATTATTGATGAGCTGCAAAAACTCTTACAGCCTAAGGGTATTTTTGATAAGAGCGATGCCTCGTCACGCGCTCACGAGGGTTTGGAGACCATCAACCAGGTATTGGCCGGTGAGCATCCGCCCGAAATAGTAAAAGTGCTGGAGAATAATGTTACCTATGGCATCAACATCGCCGAAGGACAAAAATCCGGGTTTTATTGCGATCAACGCGATAACCGGCTGATCACTGCTTTGCATGCAAAAGACAAAAAGCTACTGGACTGCTTTAGCTATACAGGTGGCTTTACATTAAATGCTTTAAAAAATGGCGCATCGTCAGTAACCAGTGTGGATAGTTCGGCATTGGCAATTGAAACATTGAAAGAAAACATTCAATTAAACAAGCTGGATGCATCTAAACATACCGCCATTCAATCAGATGTAAACAAACAACTGCGGGCATTACGCGAGCAGGGTGAAAAATTTGATATCGTCGTGCTTGATCCACCCAAATATGCCCCATCGCGTTCTGCGTTGGATAAAGCATCACGGGCTTATAAGGACTTGAACCGTATGGGTATGTTGCTGCTCAATAGCGGCGGTTTGCTGGCTACTTTTTCCTGCTCGGGCGCGATGGATATTGACAATTTTAAACAGGTACTGGCTTGGGCCGCACTGGATGCGGGTAAGGAAGTACAGTTTATTTACCAGTTTTGTCAACCCGAGGATCATCCGGTTAGGGCATCTTTTCCGGAAGGGGAGTATCTGAAAGGATTACTTTGCCGCGTTTATTAGCGGTAAAAGAATCAGGAGTAAAAACCAAGAATCAGGAAACGCCGGTCAAAAAATGTAAGACAAATGGAGTCTGATTTTATTCTTCCTGTCTCGACTCCTGATTCTATAATCTTGGTTCTTAATAAAGCTACTCTATTTTCACGCTCTGGTAAGTGCTGTTGATGGTGATCTTATTGTTGGAGTTACTATTACCCATATAGCCCCTGTAGCTTTTGGTTGGATGGAAACCTTTTGAATCATCAGGTGATTTGCTGGTTACTTTAAGCCGGTTATCATCATAATTAAAGCTGCCATACCTAACGGTTATATCAAAATCAAAGCTCTCATCACCCCGCAGACCGATGTTTACGCTGGAATATTTTCCGTTGATATCTAAACTTTTTAATCCTTTGCTGATCTCGTTGATCTTTATCCCACCTCCATATTTCGCATTAATACTGCCCGATGTGGTGAGTTTACCTATATCAATAGGCGCATAGGATACATTTGCCTCTAATCTGCCTACATTACCCAATTTTAATGAGCCATAACCCAGGTTGATACTTCCACCAGCTAATTCCTCAATATTCACTTCATAATAGCGAACATTAAACTCGTTTGAAGTATTAGTGAGTGCTTTTGCAGTTAATGAACCATAAGAATTATCAATGCTTACTTTACCGCTCAGGCTTGGTAACACGACAGCGCCGTATTTGTTACTCAAAGATAGTGACATAGTAGACGGCATATAGACGGTATAATTCACCTCTACTTTATGATGGTCATTCATATTATTGAATAAATTATTCCATATCGAGCTTGATCCGTTGCCAAAATTGGTACTGAAAGATACTACATCGCCGCTTTTATTATCAGATATGCTGATAGCATCGATCATTTTCTGGGCAGTCTCATTATCACTGGCATCTCCCTTAATTTGCACATCAACCTTTACCTCATTCTTGTTCCAGGTGTTCACGTTTACACGGCCATATTTATTTGAAATCTCTAATCGGTCATTGGCGTCAACAGAATAACTTTTACTGTAAGTTTTTATCTTTTCCTCTGCACTGCCGCTCTGTATAATCATGACTTCACCATCACTATCATTATCGCCAATGCTGACAGTAACACTGTGCACAATATTATTTACGTTTGATGATATAATAGAGCCCAGCCTCTCTAAATGCATGCCGTTGATGCTGGCATTCAGATCATCACCCAGATTGTCCAGGGCCATTTCAAGGTGTTTGGTTTTCACCTTCACTTTCATGCTTTTATTAAAAGCTTTACTATCGTAAACGTTTGTACCGGCTGTATCAGGCTCATCCTGTGCAAATCCTGGTTTAGCCAGGATCAGCATAGCGGCGATAAATAATACCGGTTTATATATTTTTAGTGTCATTGGTTTGCTCCTGTTTGGTTTGTTTAAGCTGCTCTATCACTTCTAATTGCTGATTAAGCACCTCGGTTTGTATCTGAAGGTTACGTATCATGGCCCGTAGAACGCGTTCCTGGTTGGGACTGTTAACCAGGTCACGATTAAGCCTTTTATAGGTCGAATCCATTTGTGCTATTTCAGCGCTGAACTCTTTATATAATTCAGGGTCTGATTTGGATATCGATTTTAATTCTTTTCTTTTTGATTGAACCATTGAGGTATACTGTATCCGTTGTTTGGCATATACCGGGTTAATGGCTGCATAATTAACGCGATCATTTCTTTCGTTATGCAGATATATAGCGAAACTGATACCCATTATCACAACTATCGAAGCTGCCACCCGCAAAACGAAGCTAAGCGAAAATGTTTTTGCTTCGCGCTTATTTATAGCCGAACCTTCTGCAGGCAGATGTTTCTCAATTTTTGACCACAGATCTGCTGACGGTTCAAGGTCATCAAACTCTTCCTTATTCATTTTAATGAAATCTTCTAATCTCTTGCTCATGGTGTTATCCCCTTTTTTGTTAAAATCTCATACAACTTTCTTTTAGCCCTCAAAAATTGTGTTCTCGAAGTGTTTTCTGAGATGTTTAATATTTGTCCTATTTCTTCATGGTCATACCCTTCAAGCAGGTATAACGATATTACTAACCGGTAGCCATCCGGTAATTCCTTTATGGCTTCTTTTACCTGGACCACTTTATATTGGATTTCTTCATCGCTTTCACTTTCCTCATCCGCAATATTCTCCAATTGGTCCTCTCCCAGCTCAACCAGTTCTAGTTTACGTTTGCGCAACAAATTAATTGCCCGGTGAACAACGATTTGTTTCAGCCATAAACCAAAGGTGGTTTCCTGACGGAAATCCTTTACACGGTTAAAGGCATCCAAAAAGGCTTCCTGTAATACATCTTCGGCTTCGTCAATACTGCCCACTATCCGGAAGGCGACGTTTAGCATCGCTTTCGAATACAAACGGTAAAGCTCGAAGCAGGCTTTTTTACTGCCACGCTTACACTCGACCACAAGGTCATAATGTTTATCAATGTATACGGATTCCAAATTTTCAGCTTTCAAATTATATGACGCGCTGTTTTTTTGAACGTTGCACGAAACCTTAAATTAAGGTAAAGAAATTGTTGGGATTAAGGAAGTCGGAAGACAGAGGCCTGAAATCGGAGTTTTGATTTTAAGATTAATTTTCCGACTTTCGACTTCCGACTTCCGACTTCAAAAAATTATCAATAGCCTTCACCGCGCTATCATACCTTTCCTGCCCGGTGCCGGATATCAATACATAATTAGAATTAAGTGCATTCAATTCCTTATACCATACATCCATAAAATGTTCGCGGTCATTAGGGAAATCGCGTAGGGGATCATCCTCCCAGGGCAGGTCGATGCTAAGCAGCAGGTAAAGATCGTATGGATGTTTAGGTAACTCGTCCAAAACTTCCTGTGGTGAGCGGCCAAAGGTATGATCGCTCCATATTTTTACAGTGATGAAGGTAGTATCACAGATCAGCAGCTTATTGGCTTTGGGAAGATATTCTTCTTCGAGCGCTATTTGTCCGTAAAACATGTTGATCTCATCCTGCCAGGTGGGCGGCTCGGTTAGCTTTTCGCAATACTCCCGAGCATATTCAGGCACCCAAACGGTATTATAGTGATCAGCAAGATAAGCAGACATGGTTGATTTACCTGTTGATTCGGGACCTACTATGGCGATTTTGATTATTTCGGATTTTTCGCCTTGGTTTGTTTTTTCAAGGTGCTCAAGAGGGCTTTGCCGTTTCGGATTTTCGATTTCGGAATTTGGCATTTTGAAATTGTTTTAGTTGTTACCTGGCATAAATAAATTCGAAATTGAACATCCGAAATTCGATATCACGTTAATTGTTTTTTATATTCTTTTTTCCAGTCAATATAACCAAACACTGCTATTGCTACATAAATAGCATACATTACGGCAGTCAAATCTAAATGCTTGAAAATATAAACGCCTACGTAAATAATATCTACAAATACCCATATCAGCCAGTTCTCTAAAACCTTGCGGGCTAAAAATACCTGTGCCACGAGGCTGCATGCTGTACAAAAGCTATCCAAATAAGGATATGATGCCGGAGTATATTTTAAAACGGAACCCAGAAAAACAGTGAAAATTACAATTGCTATTACAGATAAAATAATTTCCTTTTTGGTGATACACAAAACCGGGATTTTCTTTTCAGTGGCGGGTTTATGGCTCCAATAATACCAGCCATAAATATTCATTCCCATAAAATAGAATTGGAGACCCATATCTGCATACAAGCGACTATTAAAGAAAATAAAAATGTATATGCCTACGCTGATAATAGCAAATGGCCAGTTCCAGATGTTGTTTCTTGCAGCCAGGTAAACGCAGAGCAAGCCTGTGATAACACCAATAATTTCGAGCCATGTTTGATGTTGCCACCAATCTTGCAAGGCATGGATGATTTGCATGGGGCCAAATATAAGTAGAGACGCAATACCTTGCGTCTCTACAATTGTCATTAAAGATTCTGATTTACCAGATCTTTACCCTTTTATCCGGTTCGAGCCACATTTTATCGCCCTTTTTAATGTTGAAGGCTTTATAAAACTCAGGCACATCACTAAACGGTCCGTTTACGCGCAAAAAGCCGGGTGCATGTACATCAGTCAATATTTGATTAGCTAATACCTCGTCGCGTTCGTGTCCCAACCAACCCAGGGAGTAGCCTAAAAAGAAACGTTGCAGAGGCGTAAGGCCATTGATCTTTTTCCCCTCTTTATATTGCTGTGTTTTTTTGAAAGCATCCAATCCTAAAACAATACCGCCCAGATCGGCAATGTTTTCGCCAAGTGTAGCTTTACCATTTACATGCAGGCTGTCCAACACAACATAACTGTTAAACTGATCAACCAGCATTTGTGCACGCTGAGCAAATTTTACCGAATCCTGTGGAGTCCACCAGGTTTTTAAATTTCCATGCACGTCGTATTGACGGCCCTCATCATCAAACCCATGGGTTATTTCGTGACCGATAGTTGATGCAGCCACATAGCCATAAGCTACAGCATCATCTACCTCTTCATCCTTTATACCCGGTATCAGAAACTGCGCTGCAGGCAGCGTGATCTCATTATTTGATGGACTGTAATTGGCGTTATAAGTTTGCGGCGACATGTTCCATTCTTTATGATCTACCGGCTTACCCAATTTATTTACGTTGACCATATACGCCCAATGCCTTGCGCTCATCACATTACCCGCGTAAGATTCGCGACTAATAACCAATGCTGAAAAATCCTTCCACTGATCAGGATATCCAACTTTCGGATGTATGGCATTTAATTTTTCAAGCGCCTTTTGTTTAGTTTCGGGGCTCATCCAGTCCAGTTTCTGAATATGCTCGCGATAGGATTCACGGATGGCCTCTACCATGGCTACATATCTTTCCTTGCTCTTTTCAGAAAAATATTCTTTAACAAATAACTGCCCGAGTAATTCACCCATCAGGCCATTTTCATTATCTAATACTCTTTTCCAACGTGGCAATTGCTCTTTTTGCCCGCGCATCACCTTACCAGCGAAACGGAAATTCTCTTCAACAACTGCATTATTTAAATAAGGCGCATAAGAACCGATCAGCTTAAAACGCAGGTATGCTTTCCAATCATCAATTGAAAAAGTACTTAGCGCTTTATTTACTGCCTTATAATATTCAGGCTGACCAACTATAACAGAATCAACAGATGCATATTGCAATTGCTTAAACAAGCCATTCCACTCAATATCCGGTGTCAGGCTGTTTAATTCAGCAACAGGCATTTTGTGATAATTGCTGTACGGATCGCGCAGATCTTCCAGTTTGCGGCTATTCTCCGCCAGGAATTTTTCGATATTATAAACACTTTTTGCTTCGTCAGCAGCTTTTTGATCGTCCAACCCGGATAACGCCAGCATAGCTGGCAGATATTTACCGGTATAATCATTACGTATACGGGTGGTACGGGCATCAGTTTTAAAGTAATAATCCCGGTTTGGCAGTCCCAGGCCCGTTTGACCAAGCTGCACCATCATCTTAGAGCTGTTTTTATCATCCTGATCCACGCGGGAGCCAATGATATTGCGTGTCCCGGTTGAAGTTAACAAAGCTGCAGCATTCAGGATGTCGTTTTTGTCCTTTATCTGATCGATCAGTTTTAATTGGCTCTGTAACGGAGCTAAACCAGATTTTTCGATGCCAGCGCTATCAAGACCGCTATAATAAAAGTCGCCGATCTTTTGCGTAGCCGATCCAGCGGTAGCATTTGCCTTTAATGCATCTTCGTTGATCTTTTTTAGCCTTTCGCGTATTTCTTCTTGTACCACATTACCAATGCCCCAGCTGGAATAGGCAGGCGGAATAGGGTTCTTTTTTATCCAACCTCCATTTGCATACATAAAAAAATCCGCTCCGGGACTTACAGATTGGTCCAGGTTGTTATAGACCGGGTCATTTGGCTTATCAGTAAATTTTTTGGTTTGATAAGCACATAATGAAAAAGCTGCAAACACAGCCATATAGATAAGTGAGTTTTTGTTTGTTTTTTTCATGAACAAGCTATTTGCAACAAACTTAATTAAAAATCTTTGCTCTCTTTTTCCTGTTATTTAAATGATATGAGAATCCAGATATCCAGGGGTTTTGAGAGTTTTCAGAGGAGATTTTACCGACAACTAAATTGAGCAGTAATTATTGTATTGTGTGAAATAAAATACAAAAGTGTATTAAATAATGGAATGAAAGCGGTTTTTAAGACACTCACTAAAACCGCATTTTAGTAAATACCATGGAAAAAACCTGATAAGGATACATCAAAATAGTAACAAACCTTCCTTAAGGTATCTAACCGTATATCTACCTTACCGGATTCGAGCCTGGCGATGTTAATATTGGTTTCGCTGTAAAATTTCTCCTGTGTAACTTGGTTTTGCCGTCTTAAAGTTTTGATTTGTAGCGCTATTTTTCTCTTAAAAGCATCCTCTGAATTATTAAGGTACTCAAAATCAGTAAGTAACATAGTAAGGTAATAGTTTAGTAATGGGTATGTAGTGCAAGCTAAATAAAATAAATGAGCAAACTAAACCTTAAGTTATAATATTATTGTTACGTTAAGTTTGCAAATTCTGACGTATTCGTCATTGAGGTTATGGAATTGTGGCGTTACTTTTGTTTATTGATTAATGACTCTGCATTAGAATCTGTGAAAAAATAGAAATTTCATCTACCTATGAAAAACATTTTTTAAGAATTCTCAGACGCCCAAGCTGGGATTATTTGTTCTTTGTTTTGGGTTTAATCAATAGTTTAAATTAATTAGGGGAAAGAGAACTTTGAAAAAGGTTCTCTTTTTTTGTGAAGACGCTTTTTACTATGCGTGCATAATATTATTTTTGACGGATAACCCATTGTACCATGCATTTTGAATTAACAGAAGAACAATTGATGATACGCCAGGCGGCAAGGGATTTTGCGCAGACAGAGCTTAAGCCAGGTGTAATAGAGCGGGATGAGCACCAAAAGTTTCCAGCCGAACAGGTAAAGAAATTAGGCGAGCTTGGTTTCCTGGGTATGATGGTTTCTCCCCAATATGGCGGCAGTGGCATGGATGCTGTATCCTATGTGCTGGTAATGGAGGAACTTTCTAAAATAGATGCCTCAGCATCGGTAGTAGTTTCGGTAAACAACTCTCTTGTGTGTTATGGTCTTGAAAAATACGGAACTGAGGCACAGAAAGAAAAATACCTTGTTCCGCTTGCAAAAGGTGAAAAAATAGGCGCTTTCTGTTTATCAGAACCCGAAGCAGGTTCTGATGCTACTTCGCAAAAGACGACTGCTATTGATATGGGCGACCACTATTTGCTTAACGGCACAAAAAACTGGATAACCAATGGCGGCAATGCCTCCACTTACCTGGTAATAGCACAAACCGATGCCGCTAAAAAGCATAATGGTATTAATGCACTAATAGTTGAAAAGGGGATGGAAGGCTTTACCATAGGCCCGAAAGAAAATAAATTGGGTATACGCGGATCTGATACCCATTCGTTAATGTTTACTGATGTGAAAGTGCCGAAGGAAAACAGGATAGCCGAAGATGGTTTCGGTTTTAAGTTCGCCATGCAAACACTGGAGGGAGGACGTATAGGCATAGCTGCGCAAGCGCTCGGCATTGCATCGGGGGCTTATGAACTGGCACTGCAATATTCTAAAGAACGCAAAGCTTTTGGCAAAGCCATCTCTGATTTGCAAGCTATCCAATTTAAACTGGCTGATATGGCCACAGAAATTGAAGCTGCCCGTTTGCTGTGTTTAAAAGCAGCCTGGCAAAAAGACCATGGTTTGCCTTATGGACAGGCTAGTTCTATGGCCAAATTATATGCTTCTGATGTGGCGATGAGAACGACGGTAGAAGCTGTTCAGATACATGGGGGTTATGGATTTGTAAAGGAATACCACGTGGAGCGTTTAATGCGCGATGCCAAGATCACACAGATATATGAAGGTACCTCTGAAATTCAAAAGATTGTCATTTCGCGCGAAGTGTTGAAATAATAGAATAGTTTTCGCTTACTTTGAAATAGTATATCAACTTAATAGACTATTTTAAGAATGCGTTATAAAAATCTATTGTTCGCAAGCCTTATCACATTTATCGCTAATACAAGTTTCGCTCAAAGCAGTTTAAAAACAGGTATCTGGCGTGGGGCGTTAATGACCTCTTCAGGTAATGAGTTGCCCTTTAATTTTGAAGTGACTACTGACGCCGGTAAACAGCAACTGGCCATTATAAATGGTGGAGAAAGATTTAAAGTGACCGACATAAAGCAGGAAGGTGATTCTGTTTTTATACAAATGCCACTATTCAATTCAGAATTCAGGTTGAAATATGAGGGTGAAAGCCTAAAAGGGAAATGGATAAAACATTTGGGTAACAGAGACGGTGTGATGGATTTTACTGCTGCATCCGGACAAAGCTGGCGTTTTTTAAAAGATCCCGAAAAACCTGCCTATAATGTTAGCGGCAGATGGTCGGCTATATTTGGGGAAGGCGCTCACGCAGATACTACCATAGGTGAATTCAAACAAAACGGATCAGAATTAACAGGCACATTTTTAACTACAACAGGGGATTACCGCTATTTACAGGGAACGGTAAGCGGCAATAAACTTTATTTATCAACTTTTGATGGTGGTCACGCATTTATATTTACTGCAGGAATTAAAGACGATAAAACTTTAGTGGGTGGTAAATTTTACTCAGGCTATTCTGGCTTGGATAAATGGAACGCTGTGCGAAATGAAAATGCTAAATTACCTGATGCCTATTCACTCACCTATTTAAAACCAGGCTATAAAAAGATAGATTTTAGTTTCCCGGATATCACAGGGAAGAAAGTTTCTTTAGATGATGCACGTTTTAAAGGTAAAGTAGTTATTGTGCAGTTATTAGGTTCCTGGTGCCCGAATTGTATGGATGAAACCTCCTACCTGATAAACTACTACAAAAAATATCATCCGGAAGGTGTAGAGATCATCGGTTTGGCTTACGAACGTACAACTGATTTTTCTAAATCGGTCCCGACTTTAAAGCAATTGAAGAGCAGGTTTGATATTAGTTATCCTTTACTAATTACCGGTTATACCCCTGGCTCAGGCGATCCGCAAAAAAGCTTGCCTATGCTGGCCGACTTTAAAGGCTTCCCTACTACTATTATCATAGATAAAAAAGGTGAGGTAAGAAAAATTCATACCGGTTTCAGCGGGCCAGGCACCGGTGAACACTATACAGAGTTCACCAAAGAATTTGAAAAATTGACGGACGATTTACTGGCAGAAAAATAATGTTAGTCCGAAAGTTGGGAAGTCCGAAGGTCTGAAAGAAGAATCTTGCAAAACATAAACTTCCCGACTTATGCGGACTTTCGGACTATCAACTTTACGTCTTCTCCTCCCATATCATACACAAATGCAAAATGGTTTCAACTGCTTTTTGCATATCCTGTATGGATACCCACTCCTGCTTGCTATGGAAAGCATGTTCGCCTGCGAAAATATTAGGACAAGGTAAGCCCATAAATGAAAGCCTGGATCCATCAGTGCCACCCCGAATACTGCACAAGCGCGCATCTAATCCGGCACGCCGCATAGCCTCCATTCCATATTCGACGATTTGTGGATGCTGGTCCAATACTTTTTTCATATTACGATATTGCTCATGTACCTTTAATTCATAACTGCATCCGGGGAATTTTTTTAATACCTCATCAGCTATTTTTCTGATGACATCGGCATGCTGCTTTAATTTATCTTCATCAAAATCGCGAATAATAAATTCGATCTCTGCAGTTTCCACATGCCCGCTGATACCAACGGGATGTACAAATCCCTGCATATTTTCGGTTCCTTCGGGGGATAACTCATATGGCAAAGCATCAATTATTTGTCCGGCTATTTTAATCGCGCTCTGCATTTTTCCTTTAGCAAAGCCGGGATGTGAGCTGATACCATTAATAACGAGCTTCGCACCATCGGCAGAAAAGGTTTCATTTTCCATATTCCCGGCGCTTTCACCATCCATCGTATATCCAGCATACGCTCCTAATTTTTTAATATCCACTTTATCTACTCCACGCCCTATTTCCTCATCCGGTGTAAATAAAATCCTTATTTTTCCGTGCTTTATTTCCGGATGATTCATTAGCTGATGACAGGCATCCATAATTTCGGCAACACCCGCTTTATTATCGGCTCCTAACAAAGTTGTTCCGCTCGCTGTAATAATATCGTTACCTATCTGATTCTTTAGATCGGGATGATCACTTAACCTGATAATTTGTGAGGGATCATCGGGCAGCACAATGTCCTGACCCTGATAATTTTTATGTATAAGTGGCTTTACCCCATACCCGCTGCAATCAGGTGCTGTATCCATGTGCGAGCAAAAACAGATCACCGGAATGTTGCTTTTATCACTGTTGGATGGTATCGTGGCGTATACATATCCGTACTCATCAATATGCGCATCTTGTAACCCTGCGGCATGTAATTCCGTTACAAGTGCTGTGCCCAAATTTTTCTGCTTTAGGGTGGAAGGACAGGTATCAGAGGTGGGGTCTGATTGGGTATCAATTGTTACATAACGAATAAAACGCCCGGCAACTGTAAATTTAAAATTCATATGTAGCATATATATAGATGTAAATTTTATTTTTGGAATGTGTTATGTTGTGTTGTTCCCCAAATTATAAATTATTGATCAAATAATAAACATTGAAAAAGTTCATTCTACTTTTCGTATTAACATGCTGTGCCATTATTGTAAACGCCCAGGTGGGTTACAATTATAAAGAGTTTTCCGTTGGATTGGATGTAAGTTATGAGCGGGGGTATACCAACCTAACGAATCAAGACTACCATATTGGTGAAAGCGTCAATTTTACTTATAATTATAGTCCTTATATTCCTATTACTGCCGAACTGCAATTTGGATCACTGTCTGGTGGTGGTGCATATCCATCGGGAGATAAGTATGGCCGCCAGTACTTAAATCAGTTTGAAGCGTTTGTAGTACACGGAGATTTGGGACTGGGAGAGCTTATTGATTACTCCCAGAGTGATCTTATGAACATGTTAAAAAACTTTTATGGTGGTACCGGGCTTGGAGTTGTATTTAACAATAATACAGTTACAAGGCATCCAAGTTATGACCCTTCTTATACATTCCCCGGAAGCAATTCCAGCATTAACCCTATTATACCATTAAGGTTTGGTTATGAATTTAAATTATATAACGATTACGAAGAGCCCTGGATGGCAATAGATATCGGCTATGTACATAATCTTGTGTTTGGTGAGGGACTTGATGGTTATGATGACCCTTCAAGTAAATTTAAAAACAACGCCACAAATCAATATAGTCAGATAGTTATTGGCGTTAAATTTGCCCTTGGTAACGTAACATCCTACAACAAGTTTATAAGAAGTTTCTATTAATCTTGAATATTGAAGAAATACGCGATTATTGCCTGGCAAAATCCGGAGTAACAGAGGGCCTGCCCTTTGGCGGGGACACGCTGGTATTTAAAGTTGGCGAAAAGCTTTTCCTTTTGATCAGTATTTCTGACAGCACAAATTTCAACGTTAAATGCGATCCCGAATGGGCTGTTGAACTGCGCGAGCAGCATCCTGAAATAAAACCGGGCTATCACATGAACAAAAAGCATTGGAATACAGTATCCACTGACGGTAACCTAACACACCGCCAGTTATGCGAAATGATAGATCATTCGTATGATCTGGTATTGAAAAGCCTTCCAAAAAATATCCGGGAAAATATAAAATAGATAGCAAGCGTTCACGTTCACATCGCATGAACACCATTTAAATTACTGATTATAAAATACTTGCAATTTTGCCTCTACTGACAAATCATTGTCACCACATTTGTAATATCCACATGACTTTTACTTTGTTAATCCCCTCCCAAACTTATATTTGCTGAAATAATTTTTATGAAGAAATTCCTTGCCGTATTGCTTGCCTCTTTTATTTTTTTGCAGGCCAATGCCCAATTAACCCCGTTTGAATTAAGTAAGGATAAAAACTATACAGCAACCTATGCCGAGGTGATTGCTTACTACCAGAAGCTAAGCAAGCAATATCCTCAGATGAAAATGACCAATTATGGTACAACCGATGTAGGTAAACCATTAAGCCTGATCGTTTTGTCAAAGGACAAAGTTTTCGACCCGTCACTGATCAAAAAGCAAAACAAAAGAGTTCTATTGATCAATAACGGCATCCATCCAGGTGAACCGGAAGGCATAGATGCCAGTATGATGATCGTTCGCGACCTGTTGAAAAACAATAAACTACCTAAAGATGTGGTGTTATGCTTTATAGCGGTATACAATATCGATGGCTGTTTAAATCGTGGCGTGTCACGTATCAATCAAAACGGTCCGCGGGCTTATGGTTTCAGAGGGAATTATAAAAACCTCGACCTGAACCGTGATTTTATAAAAGCCGACAGCAAAAATGCTTTGGCTTTTATGCAGATACTCAACACCTGGCGGCCCGAAGTCTTTTTGGATAACCACACCAGTGACGGGGCCGACTACCAATATGTAATGACCCTGATAGAAACGCAAAAGGATAAACAAAACCCCATACTGGCAGATTACACTTCAAAAACACTTTCCCCCGAATTGTATAAACGCATGGCAAAAAGCGGTTATGAAATGACACCTTATGTAGAAGAGATAAAAGGCACGCCGGATTCAGGCATAGTAAGCTTCCTTGAAACGCCACGTTTTGCGACTGGCTATACGGCGCAGCATAATATCATAAGCTATATTACTGAAACACACATGTTGAAGCCATTTAATAAACGTGTTGATGCTACTTATGATTTTATGAAGCACCTGATCGACATATGTGAGCGTGATGCCAAACTGATAGGCGAGGTAAAACACAAGGCCGATGAGCAGGTAAAACAGCAAACAAGATTTGCCCTTAACTGGATACTGGACGAAGCCAAATATGATACCCTAACGTTTAAAGGATACGAAGCTGGCCGCAAACCCAGCGAAGTAAGCGGATTACCACGTTTGTACTATGACGAAAGCAAGCCTTATACAAAAACCATCAGGTATTATGATAATTATAAGGCGACTGCATTTGCCGATAAACCGATGGCTTATATTATCCCGCAAGCATGGCAAAAAGTGATCGAATTGTTTAAGCTGAACAATATTGTGATGCATAAATTAACCCACGATACCACACTTGATCTTCAGATGTATTATATCGGCGATTATAAAACTGGCCAGCGTCCTTACGAAGGACATTATGTGCACACCAATGTCCAGCTAAAACCAGTCGACATCAAAGTGAAATTTTATGCAGGCGATTATGTAGTATATACCAACCAGGCCCTGAACCGTTATATTGTGGAAACACTTGAACCACAAGGGGTCGATTCATTTTTTACCTGGAACTTTTTCGATTCTGTTTTAGGCGAAAAAGAATACTTTTCGGACTATGTTTTTGAAGATGATGCCGCCAAATTACTGAAAAGCGACCCGGACCTGCGTAAAAAGCTGGATGATGAGAAAGCGAAAAACCCTCAACTGGCCAACAGCGCAGCTGCACAATTAAATTTCGTGTACCGTAATTCGCCTTATTTCGAAAAAACCTACCTTCGGTACCCAATTGGCAGACTATTAACCAATACCAAACTCGATATTCAATAAATGGAACAATATTTTAGTGTGGCCCCTGTGGCCTGTGTTATTTTTGCAATTACTATCATCGTTACCCTCATCGCTTTTTATAATGAGGATTTCTATAATAAGTTGATACTCCAGCCCTACAATGTATCAAAGGGCAAGTATGTGTATACCCTTATCACCAGTGGATTTATACATGCCGATTGGATGCACCTGCTGTTCAACATGATGACCTTTTATTTTTTCGCGTTTCAGTTAGAGGCTACCATAGGTCACTGGCAGTTTGCGTTGCTTTATATGGTGAGTTTGATTTTAAGCGATCTGCCATCAGTAGCAAAGCATAAGAATGATTTTTGGTATCGAAGTCTGGGTGCATCAGGCGCGATAAGTGCAGTTGTTTTTAGTGCGATATTGTTTAACCCCCTGGGTAAAATGGGATTAATTTTTCTTCCAATTCAAATACCCGCTGTTTTGTTTGGAATATTGTATTTGATCTACTGTTCTTATGCTTCAAAACAGGGGCAGGGAAATATCAATCACGATGCACACCTGTTTGGTGCGCTTAGTGGTATAATGATCACTATAATATTAGTCCCCCAGGTAGTGCCTTACTTTTTCCATACAGTTACCGAGGGAGTTCAATCTTTGCTGCATTAATAAAATTACCATCGGCATTCACTAAGAAGCTCATGGGGTTTTCTGGATCTTTGATGATCTCCAATAACAGGAAACCCCACTTTTTCCAAAAATTTTCAAGCACCTGTCCGTAAGTTTTATTTTGCCAGAAATCAAATAGCGGCTTGCTGCTTATACCGCGCAGGGGCATGCTTTCAATGTACGTAGTATCGCCGGCAGGCAAAATGTTGTACTCCGGCAGACGATTAAACAAGTAAGCCGAATAAAATATCCGTGCATTAAATTCTTCAAACTGTATAGGATGCAGGGTTTGTCCCTCAATTTTTTGCAAGATCTCTTTATGGAAAACGCGATTAGCCCCGTTATCCTGCAAGCAAATGATCAGCCCAAAATCTTTTATCCGCAAAGAAAAAGTTAAAGTATTGATCTCGTCACGATAGCCAAAAAGATCCTCTTCATTTTCCACCTTAAACAAAAACAGACTGAATGGCTTAAACTCTTCCATCACAATAGGCTGATTTAAACTCTGCAGCATCAAATGCAGATTGCCGAATTTATGTATAAGCGCCTGCGAAATATTAAATTCCTGTCCCTGTGTGTGCTGTTGTCTTATCCCGGACTGCACCTCGTTGAATAAAATGCCGTAAAGCAATTTACCCGCCCATTGAAAGAGTTTTAACTCATCCACATTTTTCACGGCATCAAAACCAATATCAAAAGCTGCAGCTATTTCAGCTTCGAGAGGTTCAAGATATTGCTCATTTATTTTTGCTGCGCATGGAATTTTTAGATCCTTATAAGTAGCAAAGCTTTCATCTAATAGTTTAAAAGGTTGATCGGCCAAATTGTAACGGTTCATTAACCAGGTAGGAAATACCTGAATCTTTTCTTCTTCGGATGTTAATGAATGCCCCGACAAAAAGCAGGTGCGGTTGCTGAAATTAGACTTTTTGAACGGTTCGTAAATTTGTGCGGACATGGCTGCAAAGATAAGCAGGAAATATTATCAGGCTAATTTGTAGTATACGGAATCAGGTTAGCCTGCAAAAAATTTACTTATGGGTGTTTTTATATCTTAATTACATTACCCCCGGGGTAAAATGTTGGCAGAAAAAAAGATATGGTAATAATTTTTTGTGCTGTAGGTACAATACATTGTTCGCCATGGTTATTCGATATGCATATCCAGGTGTTGCACCTATGGCGCAAAAAACCATTTTAATTATTTTTCTACCAACATTTTGCTCCTAAAGGAGCAGCTTTCTTTCCCCCTCTTTCCGCAAAGCGGAGAAAGGGGTGACAAGCGTAGCGATGTCGGGGTGAGTCAACTAGGCATGCGAAAGGTATATTAATTAAATTATTTTAGCTTTGAATTTTAACATGGAACTGACTTTTCAACCTTTTGAACTAGGGTTAAAACACCCCTTTACGATTGCCAAATTTTCGCGCACCTCTACCCCTTTGATGCTGTTGCAGCTCAAACATGAAGGCTATACCGGCCATGGTGAGGCTTCCATGGTGCCCTACATGGGTGAAGGCCATCAAAGCGCAACCGAATTTTTAAATAATGTTGATGTTAAACAATTTAAATATCCCTTTGATTTCGCGGCGATAATTAATTACCTCGATAGCATCGCAGCCGGACAACCAGCTATAAAAGCTGCCATTGATATAGCTTTGCATGATCTGGATGGAAAGATCAGACAACAACCCTGTTGGCAATTGCTCGGCAGCGATCCAAATAAAATGCCGGTCACCAGTTTTACTCTTGGAATCGATACACCCGAAGTCATCATCCAAAAAGTAAAAGAAGCGGCAAGCTGCAAAGTGATAAAAGTAAAATTAGGGCGTGATAGCGATAAAGAATTAATACAAACTATCCGCTCGGTTACCAACGTGCCTTTATACGTTGATGCAAACCAGGGCTGGACCGACCGTCAACAAAGCCTGGATATGACCCACTGGCTGCATGAGCACGGAGTTTTACTAATAGAACAACCCATGCCGAAAACCGATCTCGACGGTAATGCCTGGCTCACTGAGCATAGCCCTATCCCAATTATTGGTGATGAAGCCGTACAACGCTTGCCCGATGTAGAAAAAGCAAAAGGCATTTACCACGGCATCAATATAAAGCTGATGAAATCCGCAGGGATGCATGAGGCACACCAGATGATATTAAAAGCAAAAGAGCTTGGATTAAAAATATTGATAGGCTGTATGAGCGAAACCAGTTGTGCTACTTTGGCAGCTGCAGCCCTCGCCCCCCAATGCGATTGGGCCGATCTGGATGGACCGCTATTGACCAGCAATAACCCTTTCAAAATGCCGGAATTTAAGGATGGAAAGTGGGTGCTGAGTAACGAACCGGGGCTGGGAATTCAACGCATTTAATTCAAATTGTCATTGCGAGGAACGAAGCAATCGCATACTATACAGGGCGGACTTACATAGTATGCGATTGCCGCGTTTAGCTTATGGTCGGTGATAACATCACAAGTCTTCGGAAGATCGAAAAAGAATCCAACACAATTCATTTTGTCATTCTGAACATAGTGAAGAATCTTCTGCGTTGACTAAGTATGCGCCATATTTTTCACCGTAAAGTCCTGGTGAAGAAGATTCTTCGCTCTCGCTCAGAATGACAATTCCTTCTTTAGCTAATTCTATCTTCGTTAATCCCGACAACACGGTATTAGGCTCAGCCACTAACAATCTAATTAGTTACAGCAACTTGTCCTATATTCTATTAAGTTTACACCTATAACTTTTTATTATGAAAGCCTCGCTGTTAACAATCTGCTGTATTCTAATCTTATTCACCGGTTCATCTTTTCAACCTAAAGACGACTGGACTTACTTGCTTGACAAAAATCTAACTAAGTGGAATATCTACCAAAGCTTTCATCATAAGTTAGGCTATAAAGGTGAAGCACCGAAAGATGAGAATGGTAACCTGATAAAACCGATCGGTTATAACATTAACCAGGATAAGGTATTTACTACGATGGAAGAAAACGGCGAGCCAGTTTTGCATATTGATGGTGATATTTATGGTTGCCTGTTCACTAAACAGGATTTCGGCAATTATGATCTGAAACTAAAAGTGAAATGGGGTACACATAAGTATGTGCCACGCGTAAATGAACCAAAAGATTCAGGCGTACTCTATCATTCACAAGGAGAATGCGGTGTAGAATACTGGCGCACCTGGATGCTGAGCCAGGAATTCCAGGTAACAGAAGCCGGAATGGGCGATTATTGGTCGCAAGCCAGTTCAAGATCAGATGTTAAGGCAGTAAAAAAAGGCAGCGATTACTTTTTCGATAAGAACGGCACTTTAACCGCTTTTGGTACCGGAACAGGTAACGGTGGCTTTTGCCATGCAGGTGTTGATGCCGAAAACAAAGATGGCTGGAACGATCTCGAACTGATCACTTACGGCGATAAAAGTATCCGTATCGTAAATGGCCAGGTTGTAATGGCGCTATCAAACAGCAGGTACGTAGTTAATGGCGAAGCAAAGCCATTGGTTAAAGGCAAAATCCAAATCCAAAGCGAAGCCGCCGAAGTGTTTTATAAGGATATCAAGATAAAATCGATAAACGGGATACCGGAGGAATATGCCGGATATTTCAAATAAAAAAAGGCGAATTAATCGAAGTTTAAATTCGTTTCAGTTTATGGCCAGACTTACGAAGTTTTAAAAACTTCGTAAGTATTTCTTTCAATTACACATTTGCTTTTTTATTCCTTTCTAAACTGAAAGAATGTAGCTGTTCAAAAACTTTATTATTATCTTTTTTTATTGAGATTGATAAAAATTCTTGTGATTTATTATATTGAACCTGAAGAACTACCAAGATATTTTCAGCCGAAGAATCTATATCAGATATTTCTAATTTCTCTTTTTGAAGAAATAATCTAATTGTAGTATGAAGTTGTAGATAAAATTGATCTATAAGTGATTGTACATCAAGGTGTAATATAAATATGTTTTTCTTTAAGTTTACTTGGTAATTAAGCAATTCTTCCGCAGTTATAATTGAAGACAAAATCCCAGAAATTTTGTCTAATTGTTTTGGTGCATCACCATAATTATTTGAGTCAAGATTGGTATTGCAATCTTTTGCTTTGTCAGCTAACTGCGCATTAATTAAGGAAATAATTTGATAACGAATTGCCCTATAGCCAACAAAAAGGGCTATTATTGCCACTACCAATGCAAGTATAGAACTGAGTAAATTGTAATCTATATTATTAGAACAACTCATAGGTGATAATTTTAAAGAGGCGAACTACACATATTTAATAATTTTTGTAATTCACCTCTTTCAAAAAATTTGTTTCAGAATCTATTTATCACTCAACATAATCGGATTCCCCTTACCCCCGCCGCCAATAATGATCACTTTGGCATTTGGCGATAAAGCAATTTCCTTTTGAGCTTTGATGCTTTCGTATATCAATTGCTTGTCAGACAAACCGGTAGAAAGTATTTTCTGATAATCGGCTATACCTTGCGCTTCTACACGTTTACGGTCGGCTTCCTGGCGTTCCTTCTGTAGTACGAACTGCATTTTCTGTGCATCCTGTTCAGCATTAATTTTTGATTCAATACTGGCGCGTACAGTTGCCGGCAATGTGATATTACGTACCAATACCTGTTGAACCTCGAGCCCGTTTTTGGCGAAATTATCTGTAATGGTTTTGTTGATCTTGAATTGAAATTCCTGGCGTTTTACAGAGTATAAATCTACAGCCTGGTAATTTACCGCATTATCTCTGATGGCAGTGCGTGTTACCGGGCGTACTATCTTATCTTCATAATTAACACCAATGTTTTGCAAAATAAAAGGTGCTTTTGCAGGGCTCACCCTATACAAAACAGAAAGATCTATAGTTACTTCCAATCCATCTGACGATAATACGCGGATGGCATCGTCACCTTGCACCTGTCCCTCACCACTCCTGGCGCTCATGGTATAATTTTCAGTCTGGATGCTGAAAGTAGTTACATCAACCAAAGGGTTTATAATGTGTAACCCGCTTTCCAATACTTCATCCTGTACTTTACCAAAAAGTACCTGTACGCCAATTTTACCCGGATCGATTACTTTAACAGCGGAGAGTAATAAACCCAAAACAATAATGACGATTCCTACAGTGTTTACGATACCACCAAAACGGCTGCCTGGTTCCGGCGAGCGTTTGAGCACTATGCCCACAATGAGCACAATGACACCTAATATTGCGATAAGCATTTTTTTGGTTGAATTTAAGGTTTTTTCTGCATGTTGCGTATTTCTTTCAGCAACCGTATCTTCAAAATTACAAATACAGCGCCTATAAATACAGCACCCGCTATATATTCGTACCGGGTATGTTCAAAACCGTAATATGCCAGTGCCAGGCAAACAAAAATGCCGATGTTATAGAGAACATTCAGCGCTAATTTTTTACCCATGGCTTAATATACTTGTATAGTAGGATCAATTTCTTCCGCCCAGGCTAGTATGCCGCCTTGCAGGTTGTATAAGTTTGTAAAGCCAAACTGCTGCTCCAATTGACTAATAGCTGCTGCACTGCGTTTTCCACTGCGGCAATGTACCACTACAGGTTTGTCTTTAGCTATCTGCTCGGCCTCGATCAGTATCCCCCCAAGCGGAATCAGTTTACCACCCAGGTTTGACATTTCATATTCAAAATCTTCGCGAACATCTATCAGTTGAAAATCTTCGCCCTTGTCCATCATTTCCTTCAGCCTCTTTACAGTTATTTCTTTCATCTTTTTTTATTAATTTCAATCAAATGTAAGTTTTTTCTATATTAATTAATTGCGAAGATAATTTGTAACAATCAATAAGTAAGTGCGTTTTATATATGTTTGCATTAAAATTACATTTTAGCCGATGAAGAAGGTAACCCGGTTTTTTTGGTTCTGTTCAGGGGCCCACGTAGGTACGTTAAAAAAATATCCAATAGAGCATAATAAATATGTAGGTATTGGTGCCACTATATTCTTTACTGCGTTATTCGCCTCAATGTCAGGTGGTTATGCCATGTATTTTGTATTTAACGGGAGTCCGTTTGCCGTCGGATTTGCTATTTTATTTGGGTTGATATGGGGCCTTGCCATCTTTAATATGGACAGGTATATTGTATCAAGTATCAATAAAGAAGGTACCACCAACCAACAAATATTGCAGGCTTCCCCGCGAATTTTGCTGGCAATTATGATCGGGATTGTAATATCACGCCCGCTCGAGCTAAAAATATTTGACAAAGAAATACGCCAAAAATTAAAAACAGCCTACCTCAAAGGGCAGCACCGTAAGATCGATACGCTCCAAAGAACATACAATGAGAAGTACGGTATGGAGCTGACCAAAAACAATGATCTGAAGAAAGAAAAGGATTCGCTGGAAAAGGATATCAACCGCTCACGCTATGAATTGAATCAGGAAGTTTTTGGCGATAAAACCAACCAAACATCTGGCATAGAGGGCTATGGCACTTATGCCAAGCAAAAGCAGACTGTTTTGCAAGAGAAAGAAGACAGGCTAAAACAGGTCACCAACAATTTGGGACAAATGGATAATTATCTAAGCCAGCGTAAAGAATTTGAAGGTTTAAGTGGTACACGAATGTTTAACCCACACGAGTTGGACAGCCTGAGCAATATCGCAGGTTTCTCAGACCGCAACTGGGCCCTGGGGCAGTTAACCTACAACGAAAATGGTACCCGCGACCTGGATACCTACCTCGCCATTTCATTTATTGGTTACCTGTTTATTTTATTTGAGTGCTTACCGGTATTTGTAAAACTGATGTCGCCCAAAGGCCCGTATGATGTAGCCATAGGTAAGGTAGCCGAGGCTAACCTGCATTTTGCTGAAAAGGACAAAGAACGTGAAATGGAGGCCACAGATCAGGTATTTGAACATGATGTTGAAACTGACGTTGACCGAAAAAAGAAGATCATCACAGCCCAATCAGAATATGACCTGGAGCGGCATAGTTATGATTAAGTTAGTTAGGTAGTTGATTGGGTTAGATTGAGTTGATTAAGTTAAATGAGGTCAACCTACTCACCAAATCAACTCAAAATAAATATTATATTTGTATAAATGCAGTTATCAGCCAGGGATATACAAATTGTAAGGGATTATTTTTCTAATCAACCGGTAATAAAAGCCTATTTATTTGGTTCATATTCTCGTAATGACGCTGATCATGATAGTGATGTAGATATATTGGTTGATCTAGACTATTCAAAACATATTGGGCTTGGCTTTGTGCAAATGCAATCAGATCTGCAACAAAAGCTCAAAAAAAAAATCGACCTGGTTTCTTCTAAAGCAGTTTCTAAATACCTTCAACCATTTATAGAGCAAGATAAAGTTTTGATTTATGAAAGGTAAGATAGGTGATCGTCAAAGATTGCTTCATATTTTGGATGCGATTAATGAAATTCAACTTTACACTGAAACAACTAATCTAAAATCCTTTCTTGCAAATTCTATGATGCGTTTTGCTTGTGTAAAGCAAATTGAAATAATAGGAGAAGCCGCAAATTATATAACGCCCGAAACAAAGGCAATGTTCACCGATTTAGAATGGAGCCAAATAGTAGGAATGCGGCATATTCTCGTTCATGAATATTTCGGAATGGATTTCGAATTAATTTGGCAGGTGGTTATTAATGATCTCCCTATATTGAAAGAAAAGATTCTATCTGCTATAAATACTATTCAGTAATAGCATTAATATAAAACTTTTCCCGATTTAATAGTAATTTCAGCGCTATTAATTCGATATCATGAAGAAGTTTTATTTATTGGCAATTACATTACTATTGGCTACTGCATCATTTGCACAGCAGGAGCAAAAACCTATTTTTTATTCCGTTTCATTCCCTAACGCTGTACATCACGAGGCCGAAATTGTGCTAACTATACCGCAAGCACCAAGTGGCAGGATACTGTTAAGAATGAGCCGTTCCTCGGCGGGAAGATATGCCACGCATGAGTTCGGCAAGAACATTTATAATATTAAAGCATATACACAGGGTGATACCAGCCTTAAAATAAACCAGATTGAAGGTGACCTGTATGAGATACCTGTGCATGGAAATACTGTTAAAATAAGCTATACCCTGTTTGGTAACTGGACCGATGGCACTTATGCAAGCATTGATCCAAGTCATGCCCATCTCAATATGCCTGCTGCATTTTTATGGGTGGTAGGTCAGGATAACCGACCAATAAAATTTGAATTCAATGATTTGGATAAATACGGCTGGAAAGTAGCCACACAGCTAAAAAATGAAGGCGCCAATATCTACAGTGCTCCAAATATGCAGTATATGATGGATAGCCCAACTGAACTATCTGCATACAAAATAAGCAACTGGCAGGTGGATAATAATGGCAAAAAGGAAACTATCAACCTCACTATTCACTCAGATGATGACCAGGCTACCATAGATGGTTTCGCAAAAAAGGTTGAGCGCATGGTTTTGGAGGAGAAAGCTGTTTTTGGCGAACTTCCTGTTTATGATTATGGCGAATACACTTTCCTCGGGGATATTTCTCTAAATGATTCCGGCGATGGTATGGAGCACCGCAATTCAACCTGCATTACTATACCGATTGCTAAAGTTGGTGGTTTTGAGAATAGATTGTTGGGGGTATTTGCACACGAATATTTTCACAGCTGGAATGTAAAGCGCATTCGCCCAAAATCATTGGAGCCTTTTAATTTTGAACATGCCAATATGAGCAGCGAGCTTTGGTTTGCCGAAGGTTTTACCCAATATTATGGCGAAATGGTGTTGGTGCGTGCGGGTTTTAATACTGTCGACGACTATACCGGTACTATTGGCGGATTGGTTAATCAGATCTTAAATACACCCGGTGCTGCCAAATCTTCTGCCGCGCAGATGAGCCGTTACTCGGTGTTTGCCGATGCCGGGGTATCTATCGATCCAAATAACCAGGCCAATATGTTCACCAGTTATTACACCTATGGTGGTGCAATTGCTTTGGCGCTTGATCTTCGCTTGCGCAGTGAGTTTAACCTGACGTTGGATGATTATATGCGTACTGTGTGGTTGGATCGTGGTAAGGTAATGAAACCTTATACCATTCCTGATCTGCAAAGTGACTTGGCTAAGGTGACCAAAAACCCCAAATTTGCTGCTGACTTTTTCAATAAATACATCTATGGCATAGAAAAAAATAATTATGAAGAATTATTAGCGAAAGCAGGTCTGCTATTGCGCAAAGCTGCACCGGGCAAAGGCTGGGCTGGTCCGTTAAGTTATAACCGCAACCGTGGCCGCTCGGGCGAAGCACGTACCGCAGGCGAAGAAGGTTTGCCTGTGCAGATCAGTATCATCGGTACGCCGGTTTACAAGGCAGGCTTGGATGTAGGCGATATTATTTTGAAGGCTGATGGTAAGGAAGTAAAAGATATGCAGGCTTTTACCGATATTGTAGCAGCAAAAAATCCGGGCGATAAGGTAGTTGTTAATTACAAAAATCGTACAGGCGAACACGAAGCAACCATCACACTTGAAGAAAGTCCGTACCTGGAAGTGGTTACTTATGAAAAAGCAGGTAAAGAACTGACTAAAGCACAAACAGATTTCCGTAATAACTGGCTATCAACCAAAGTAAAATAACAGGATGAAGAAATTTTTATTTGCAGGCGCATTACTTGCTTTGTCAGCAGGCGCTTTTGCACAGGATGTTGACAAAATGATCAAACAGGATGATGTGGAACGCATTATCAAAACTTTGTCGGCTGATGATATGCAGGGAAGAGGAACTTTTACCCCCGGCATTGAAAAAGCGGCACAGTTTATTGAAGGTGAATACAAGCAGATCGGATTGCAGCCAATGGAAGGTAATTCAGGTTATCGTCAGAATTTTTCGATGATCAAAACTGTACCTGTTAAAACAGAAGTAACTATAAATGGTGTTGCTATCCCTGCTGATAATGTTGCTATTGCAGGCAGCTCTGCATTTAGCTGGAATAAATTGGAAGATGCAGAAATAGTAAAAATTACACCGGACAAAGACTTGCGGAAAGAATATATAAGCGCCCTACAAAGCGATAAAAATATGCTGCTCCTAATTGATCCTAAGTTCGAAGCTATGTTTAAAAGGGTCCGCGGCCGTTCTGCAGGCGGTAGCGTTGCTTTTAAAGATGCCCCTGCAAAACACGCACTGGTTTTTGTTTTGGGAATTTTTGATGATGTAAAATCATTCACTGTAAACTATGATGTGAAAAACCAGGAATTACCGTTGTTTAACGTAGCAGGCATTATTCCCGGCAAAACAAAGCCTAATGAGTATGTTGTATTTTCCGGGCACTATGACCACCTGGGAATCATAGCACCCGTAAAAGGTGATAGTATTGCCAACGGTGCAGATGATGATGCATCCGGTACAACTGCTGTGATCAGCCTGGCTAAATATTATAAAAAGTTAGATAACAATGCGCGTACCCTGGTCTTCGTGGCTTTTACAGCCGAAGAGATCGGCGAATACGGTTCACAATATTTTGCCAAAACGGTTGATCCTGAAAAGGTAGTAGCCATGTTTAATATAGAAATGATCGGCAAGGCTTCTAAATTCGGACAGAACTCGGCTTTTATTACCGGCTATGAACGGTCTGATTTTGGTACGATACTGCAAAAGAATTTAGAAGGCACCGCCTTTAAATTTTACCCCGATCCATATCCCGCCGAAGATTTGTTCTACCGCAGCGATAATGCTTCCCTGGCTAAAGTAGGTGTTCCCGCGCACACCATATCGACTGATCAGATCGATATCGATAAATTATACCATACTGTGGGTGACGAATTCAGCACACTGGATGTAGGTAATATTACCTCAACTATTAGGGCGATAGCTTTAAGCTCGCGCACAATAGTAGCAGGCACCGATACGCCAACACGGGTAGCTAAATTGGAAAGATAATTGTTTTAGTAGCAGTTGCAGTTTAAAGTGGCAGTTAATCACTGATACTGCCACTTTAAATTGCAACTTAGGAAACCTATGAATAATGAACTGCACACAATTCCCCGCATAGCCATCACAAGTATAGCAACAGGCTTACTAATGATGGCTTTTTTTACTACGATGTGGACGGGTATTGCTTGTGGCAGTTTGAAACATGGAATAATTTTGCTGATTTTATTCGGCATTATAATTATCACATTTATAAGCTTTGCTATATACCTGTTCGGTATATCCAAACGCTTCCCTAAACTTGAAAGCGAAACAGATAAAGCAGAAGGCAAACAAGCTGGAAAATGGTTCGGAATAATTTTTGGCGCCGAAGGCCTGGGTATTTTTGTGGCGATCAACATAGTTGTTAATCTTGGTCATGCCGACCTAACCATACCCGTTATCGCCCTCGTTGTGGGATTACACTTTTACCCATTGGCAAAAATATTTAAACGGACAATTGATTATTACCTCGCTACCTGGACAACAGTAATAGCCATTATTGCGATTGTGCTTATTCTAAAGAAAGTTTATCCCCCGGCAAATGTTGATGCTTTTGTAGGTATCGGCACCGCTATCGCGACATCGGGTTATGGTTTGTATATGATCTACGTTGGCAGGAATTTAAGTAAGAAGGTAATACAATGAAGTATCCTAAACTAACTTGTTGTTCATCGCTGGTAATTTTATTATTAGTTTTTTGCTCCTGCAAACAAAAAACTAACGTTAAAGTCTCGAAACCTTCTTTGAAACAAATCGATGTTAAATCTTCTCAAGATACAGGCAAAGCTATCTACGACAGCTCCATTATTTTATTTAACGATACTGCTTATAGGGTAAATATCAGAGTTTTTGATAGGGAAGCTGAAGGCGAAACAAAAGCTAATGCGATACTAATTCTGAAACAGACTCAAAATGGAAGGATGTTGATTTTAACAAAAGACAGTATATACACAAGAAATGGAGGGTATGTGCAATTCGCTGATTTCAACAATGATGGAATAAAAGATTTGCTCGTTTTTTACACTGATGGTGCGCGTGCTAATCCAAGATTTCACCTTTATCTAATCAATACTAAATTGCACCGATTAATACCTGTTAAGGGATTCGAAGAGTTAACCAATGCTGAATTTGATAGTAAAAACAATATTATTATTAGCGTTGGTCTCTCAGGTTCAGACTATTATTCATTTTATAGGATAACAAGAAAAAATAAACTAATTAACCTTGGTCACTCATTTGAAGTACGCGAAAGTCATTCTAACGAACATGCTGACAGCGTAAGGTATAATAATGCAATAAAGGCGATATTAAAGGACAATAAGACGGAATAGCTCTAATTTATAATTCCTTCCGCATCACATAATCATTCATCCAATACGGACCGATAGCTATATCTTCTTCATAAGCTACTGAAAAGCCCATTTTCTCATAAAAGTTTTTTGCCTTGTTATAGCGGTTTACATTCAGGTCAAGTATATTTTTGCCGGCCTCAATAGTTTTGTTCGCTACCTCAGTAATCAGTGTTTTACCGTACCCCTTACCCTGTGTTTCGGGCAGGCAATATAATTTGTGCAGTTTATAAATGTCAGGGTCTTCCTCGCGTGGCGAGTAGGCAGCAAAGGCAACGGGTTTCTCTTCCTCTATTAACAACAAATAGATCTGGCTGCCGGTATTAAGCTGTTGAGAGATCTTTTCAACCGAATAAATTTCATTCAGCATAAAGCTGATCTGCTCTTTTTCTAATATCGGCGAGTAGGCTACCCACCACGTATCTTCGGCTATTTGCCTGATGGTCTCGAGATCATTTATAGTTGCTTGTCTGATAGAATACATTTTTCAAATATATCAGAACACCCGTAGAGACGCAAAATATTGCGTCTCTAATCTTCTCTTTCCAGATCGTCCACTACCTTTTTAAGCCCTGCCAGATATTTACCGTATAGAGAGCGGACGGATAAGTTGATGCATACATAAATTATTGCGAATGAAATGAGTATAATAGAAAACACCAATATCATCATTCCGGGGGATACCGTTACACTACCCGATAAAATACGCTGTATGAGATCGAATGTTTTTTTACCGCAAACTAAGCCAAAAGTTATCATCACGGCTAATGGTGTTACGCAAAGATTGTAAGCCTTGTATAATTCTATGTTCAATTCCAGTTCATAAGCTACTTTACGAATACTGTTTTTTACATTCAGATCATAGTACCCTATTGATTTATAGAATACATAAAACTTGAAGAAATAATACGCGTTAGGTATCATTAAGGTAAATATTAATACGCTCGCCGTGGCAAAGAAAAAGGCATTTTGCTGATAGAAAAATAAAAAGCCGAACATTGCAAGGTAGCTGATCAATGTTGCTATAAATTCTTTTTTCATATTTCTGCGTATTTTCGCGATAGCCGAAGTGGTGTCCCTCAGAGCGGCAGTACTTACCGGCAAATGCATGCCTGAAGGCTCATCTTTGTTCCAGGCATCTTTTAAATCATCAATATTCATAATTCATTTCTTTAATTAAGTCCTTCAATTTGTTTTTAACCCGATTTAGCCTAACCCGTAAATTAACCTGCGTTATACCCAAACTGGCAGAAATTTCCTGATAGCTTCGATTTTCCATGTATAGAAATATCAATGCCCTTTCTACCTTATCGAGTTGCTGTACGGCCTTGTAAAATACCGCCAGTTGCTCCTCCTTTTCCCCGGAGGTAACAGGCGCGTCCGGGTGGTCAAAATTTTGAGGCAATTGTTCAATATCCGGGCGGCGTTTTTGTTTCTTAAAGAAAACAATTGCTGTATTTAACGCGACGCGATACATCCATGAGCTTATTTTACTTTCGCCCCTGAATGAATCAAACACAACCCAAAGCTGTAATATTATTTCCTGGAGCAGGTCGTCCTGATCTTCAGGGTTATCCTGATAAATTTTACATATTTTAAAAAGCATCCCTTTGTTTTGCTCAATTGTCTGCAGAAAAAGGGTTTCCTTATTGTTCACCTTAAATACCGTTACAGTGTTAATGCTTAATACACAATAAGTATCATTTTTTAAAATTTGTTACAAAGAAGATTTAATTGTTGGGGGGCGATGATATTTCCGTCGTTTAGATTAATATTTATACCTGTCGCCCCAAAGTTTCTTTAATTTTTCTTTTGTCTCCGCTTCGCGGGCATTGTTGCCTGGCTGATAAATTTTTGTCCCCTTGATCGCATCCGGCAAAAAATCGATATCGACAAAATTACCCTCATAGCTGTGGGCATATTTGTAATCTTTGCCGTAGCCGATATTCTTCATTAGCCTGGTGGGTGCATTGCGTAAGTGCAAAGGCACAGGCAAATCCCCGGTTTCCTTTACCAAAGCAATAGCAGCGCCAATGGCCGTAGTAGCCGAATTACTTTTGGGCGATGTAGCCAAGTAAATAACCGTTTGCGATAAGATCAATTGCGACTCAGGCATCCCGATCACATTGACTGCATCGAAACAGGATTGTGCCAACAATAAGGCATTAGGATTAGCATTACCAATATCCTCTGATGCCAGGATCAGCATCCGGCGGGCAATAAACTTGGGATCTTCACCCCCTACTATCATCCGTGCCAACCAGTAAACCGCACCATTCGGATCACTGCCGCGCATGGATTTGATAAAGGCCGAAATAATATCATAATGCTGCTCGCCCGTTTTATCATACAGAGCCATGTTTTGCTGCACATGCTCCAGCACCATATCGTTGGTGATGGTTATTTTCTTTCCGTCGAATGCATTTACAAGCAGCTCGAAAATATTTAACAGCTTACGTGCGTCGCCGCCAGAAAGGCGTAACAAGGCCTCGTGCTCTTTTATCTCGATCTGTTTTTGTTGCAGCACAATGTCTTCCTTCATTGCCTTATTGAGCAAACTCACCAAGTCATTTTCTTCCAGGGGCTGCAAAATATAAACCTGGCAACGGGAAAGCAAAGCCGAGATCACTTCGAAAGATGGATTTTCAGTTGTAGCACCAATCAGCGTAACTATCCCACGTTCCACCGCACCCAGCAACGAATCCTGTTGCGATTTTGAAAAACGGTGTATTTCATCGATAAATAAAATGGGCAATACCTCGCCCTGTTCTTTTAATAAGGACGCCTTTTCAATTACCTCACGTACATCTTTTACACCAGAATTGATCGCACTTAGCGAAAAGAACGGCCGGTAAAGCGATTGCGAAATAATATAGGCCAGCGTGGTCTTGCCCACACCCGGTGGCCCCCAGAATATCATGGATGGCAACGAACCCGATTCAATGGCTTTGCGTAATACCGCACCCGGTCCCACCAAATGTTTCTGACCCACATAATCATCCAAAGTTTTTGGGCGCATGCGCTCAGCTAAAGGAGGCAAATTGTTCATGGTAGTAAAAATCTGAAAAGTAAATGCTAAATCCTAAAGAAATTAGTATTTTAGAAACAATTATATGATACAACAGTTTGACAGGTCCAATTATCAAACTATTTGTGACCAGCTAGCTTCCTCCGATCCGGAGCTTAAAAAAATAATTGATACCCACGGCTATCCCCCTTTTTGGTCAAGGCCAAATAGCTTTGAATCATTGGTGCATATTATTTTGGAGCAACAGGTTTCCCTGGCTTCGGCATTATCAGCATTAAACAAACTGAAGGAAAGGATACAGGAATTAACACCAGCGAGAATATTATTATTGACCGACGAAGAAATGCGCGCCTGTTATGTAAGCAGGCAAAAAAGCAGCTACATCAGGTACCTGGCCGAAGCACTTTTGAGCGGACAATTAAAACTGGACAATTTGCCGCATTTGCCAGATGAAGCAGTTCGTGCACAACTGGTCGCGCTAAAAGGCATAGGCAACTGGACGGCGGATGTTTACCTGATGTTCGCCCTGCAGCGGGCAGATATTTTTCCTATCGGTGATCTGGCTGCAGTCAATGCGCTGAAGCGGGTTAAACAGTTGCCTGCCAAAACTACCCAGGAAGAAATGCTGGAAATAACCACACAATGGCAGCCTTATCGGACTCTTGCTGCTATGCTGCTCTGGCATTATTATTTAAGTTCGCCCAAACCATCTGCAAAAACAAAATCCTGACGTGAGCATCCCAAATTATAAAAAGACACGCATAGCCCCCACGCCGAGTGGTTTTTTGCATTTGGGAAACGTGCTGTCTTTTAGTATCACCGCTGCGCTAGCACAAAAACACGGCGCGAAAATATTATTAAGAATAGATGATCTTGACCAGGCCCGGGCAAACGACCAATATCTGCAGGATATTTTTGATACGCTGAACTTCCTGGAGATACCCTGGGACGAAGGCCCGCGTGATGTAAATGAATTTAAAAATACCTACTCACAAGTGCATAGGATAGGGTTGTATAATGAGACACTTGAAGATTTGCGTGCCCGTAGACGTATTTTTGCCTGTACCTGCTCCCGTCAGCAATTGCGTGACAACATTCCGTGTGCCTGCCGAGATAAAAATATCCTTTTAAATGAAAAAGATGCAAGCTGGCGTTTGATAGCAGATGATCAGGCTGAGTTAAATGTTAAAGATTATTCAGGACAGATTATTCATGCTGCATTACCAGGAGATATACACAATTTCATAGTCAGAAGAAAGGATGGTCTACCCTCATACCAGTTGACTTCTGTTGTTGATGATCTGCATTATGGGGTCGATCTTATCATACGCGGCCAGGACCTATGGTCATCCACAGTGGCGCAGCACGAACTCGCAAATACGCTCCATAAAGGTGATTTTCATGCCATCACATTTTATCATCACCCCTTACTAGTTGAGCCGGATGGGCAGAAACTTTCCAAATCCGATGGTGCCACTTCTGTACGCTATCTGCGCCAATCAGGTAAAGCGCCAGTCGATATCTATAGAATGATCTCGGCATCACTTGGCATTAATGCAGAAATAAATAGCTGGCAGCAGCTTGCAAATACACTTATTACTACTTAAAGAAATTTATTTTAAAAAATACATAGCAAAGTATTGTACATTGTATTACTATGTATTATATTTGTCGCATGAATACTGAATTTGTACAGAACTGGTTTTCCCAGGTAAAGAAGGGTACCCTATCCTATATCATCCTCATCATACTGGATGAAAAGGAATATTACGGTTATGAACTTGTGCAGGGAATAAAAATTCATACAACACTGGAGGTTGCTGAGGGTACTTTATACCCTTTGCTAAACAGGCTAAAAACAGAAGGAATTGTAGATTCTAAATGGATCGAGCAGGAATCAGGCATCCCCCGCAAATATTATACATTAAGTAAGGATGGCAAGGCTACACTAACTGAAATGAAGAAGATCTGGTCAGCATTGGAAACAGCCATTCAAAAAATTCAAAAATGAAAAGAATTATTTTTAAAAGTCAAACAGCTCAAAGGATCTACGACGATTACTTTAAACGCGTTAACAGGTGCATCAAAATATTATCTGCTGAAGATCAGCTGGAGTTACAAATGGAACTGAACAGCCATGTTTACGAGGCAACACACACCGCTTTGCCCGAAAATGAAATCGATACATTAATGAATGTATTAGAAAAGCTTGGCGATCCTGAAGTAATGTTGCAGCCATCTGTTGCTTATAAAAAAGCGCAGCAGGCCGGCAGGTCATTCAACCCTAAACACATTTTGCAGGCTTTGTACCTGAATACTTTTAGAGGTATAGGCTATTTTATGATTGCCCTGATCTATTTATTGATCATCGCATTTGGCTCATTGATCGTACTCAAAATCGCTTCACCAGAACATACCGGGTTTTTTATTGGAAACGGCCACTTCTTTATGGGCTACAATACTCATCCGACCACTGGGCTTACCGAAGTACTGGGTAACTGGTTTATCATTACAGTTATAGCATTAATGGTCCTGTTTTATTTTTTAAACACCCTGCTATTTCGCTTGCTGAAAAGGAAGTAGCTTTTTTTATAAATATATACATCGCATTGCTATGTATTTTGTTATACAACTTAAAACTAAAATCATCATGACTAACACATTGAAAGAAAACAACAACTCATTATCCCGCAGGAAGATCATTTTATTCACAATGGCTTGCATAGCCATATTTGTAGTCATCGCAGTTATTTGCGATATGCTAACATCATGGATCACTGTCAGGGTGGTCAAAGTAGTAATAAGGGAAGTTTTTTTAAGGATGCCTATTACAATTTTCACGCTTCACCTTTTTGCCAAAAAGACAATAAAAGCCTATGATCCAACTGCTATCTATGGTAAGCTGACCACAGTAAATATGGCAAAATGGATAGTAATCGGCTTTGCTTTACCAATTGCTATCTGGCTGTTTTATTATTTGTTTCATTTCGCTATTCCTTTTCAGCATACCGTAGATTCGCTAAGCGTAGCAGATAAAATTAACCTGTTTATTATCTGGTTAGCTGTTTCCATTGCAGCCGGGATAACTGAAGAAGTGATGTTCCGCGGACATCTTTATAAGATCATCAGCAACAGGTATTCAAAATTCCAATCAATGCTGATTACATCACTCCTTTTTGGCCTGGTACACATAGCTATGCTGACATCATTTACCCTGGTTGATATTCTTATGGTAGTTTTTGGCGGCATAGTAGCAGGCATGATGTTCTCCTTTATTTATCAATCCACCAAAGTGATCTGGTATGCAGCAATAGTTCATGTGATATGGGATATTTCTTCATCGGAAAGATCACAACCCTTGCTTCCTCACAGGTAGATGCTGATAAGGCCATACTGGCTTTTAAACTAACATCACAAAACCTGCTCCTTAGTGGTGGAAATTTCGGGATAGAAGCATCTGCACCATGCCTGGTAACTTACCTGGTGGTATCGGTAATTTTATATAAAAGGTTTTACAATTATAGGAACAAGATATCTTTGTAATGTGCGGATCAATTGTTATTATCGTACCCTGTAACCACCTTACATTATCACCATACGATGACACCTAATCCGTTATTAATTAAGCTATTCTGTTTATTGGCTGTTTTTTCTGTTTTGCAAAGCTGTAGTCCTCATGATCCAGGCACCTGGAAAAATGGCGAAATAGAAAGCAGCCAGAAAGAAGATTTTCATGCGCTTAACAAACAATTGTTAGAGGGTCTTAAATCCAATTCTCCGCGACAAGTAGAGGCTGTAATGTCAGAGGTGTTTATTGAGGATGTTAACAGGCTAAGATTAATAGAGCTTTGCAGCAACCGCCTTAAGGAAGATAGTTATACATTGCTCGATGAGTACTATGTTGTTCACAAAGATCGCGGCGACAAAACTATTGAAACAAAGGATCGGAATATTAACAATTATTCACTGCATTATAATGCTGAAACACGTGAAATGTATATGGCATTTTTTGTTCCAAAGTCGATACCTAACAAATACATGATATCAGCAGTGTATTGTAAATTTAACTACGGCTGGAAATTGACCCGACTTGAGCTAAGTCCGTATACTTATAACGGTAAAACAGCACCAGAGCTTTTTGAAGAGGCCAAAAAGATGTATGACAAAAAATACCTTTTAGATGCTTTAGACGATATACAGCTGGCACAAAGCTGTGCAAACCCATATGAAGGCTGGCAGTACCAGGATGAAAGCGGAATGGGTGATCTTCATTCAAAAGTGATCGAAGAGTTAAACAAGAAATATGTCTATCCCTTTACCCTGGAACAGGTGCCAACCCATCCCCGCATATTCAGTATTGCTACCCAAACTACTCCCGAAGGCGTATTCCCACTGGTTTATTATAAGTCGACAGTTAAATTAAGTGATGCAGCCGGATTGAAGAAAGAGAACGACAACATTAAAAAAGTGATTGGTAAACTGATACCGGGAATTGATCAAAATAAAAAATACGTTTACTATGATGCGTTTAACGAGTGGCCGAGGAGCGACCGTTCTGTTGACCGTGTAGATCTGATCGACAAACTGAAATAATCAAGTGATAGTTAAAAACTATCGCTTGATCCCCCACCGCCAAAGTCGCCGCCGCCAAACTTAGCGCCATCATTAGCAGGCGCAGCGGGGGCTTTGGCAAATGTTTCAGCAACGATGAGCGATTCTACTTTAAGGTTGTCCATCATATTTGAATCATCTTGTTCAGCATAGGTAAAGCCATGTTTTGGGTTTTTTAGGTATTTCATGATTGCATATGAGATACCTAATACTGTTGCTCCCACAATGGTAAGCATTATATCTAATGGCAGTATATGATAATAAGCATGGAAAGTTATTGCCGCGGCTGCAATCAGTATTAAGCCAATACGCAGCAGGGTCGCATTTTTTTTCCGGATACCCAATCCAAGGTAAATAAATGGTAACAGTATGGTCAACGCCCAAAAGAAGCCGCCAAAGGGCAATGCTTTTGGAGCAGTAATGTTGCTGCTGTTAAACTCGCTGCCCAATGTTTGTACTACATAATAATTACCGGCAGCATAAAGGGTGATCAAACTGATAACCTGCACAATGACGAGGCAGTTTTCATAATTGATAGTTGAAGATTTCTTACTGCTTACAACTGCCGCTAAATAAACGCCAACGGACACCAGCATCATAACGAATGCTTCAGTATTCAGGCCGGATGGTACTATCTTCATCCAACCAAAAAAGATGAAAGCGAAAAAAGCCCCGCATGATATGGCAGCCATCAGTATATCGGTAAAACGAAGCGTTAAAACCAGGCTTATAATAAAAATGAAAAGCGAAAGTGGCAGAGCTACTTCGTTATGAAACAGCATCATGGTGAAACCAACTGAAAACATACATCCTGAAATAAATAGCAAAGCATTATCAACACCAGAACGGTAATGATGCTTTACATATACTATTAATTCTAACCCGATATAAGTTAAGGCTCCCAGGAAAAAATACCATCCAGCTTTGTCTACAGCATCAAAACCTGTCATAAGCGTTAATAAGCCGCTGCCAAAAAGAACAATAACACAGGTGAGAATAATTAGCCCGATGCGCACAAACAGGTTAGGCGTGTAAAACTCAACAGGATATTTCTCCTGTATAGCGCCAAACTCAGCATCGGTTATACAACCCTTGTTCAATTGTTTTTTTAATTGCGTCTGCAGCCGCAGATTGGCTAACCAGGTTTTATTGTAAGCAATCATGCTGCTTTTATTTTTTTGTTAAGGTTGATCAACACGAATATGAGGCCGATAGCAGAGCCAATAAAATACAACATCATAAGATACAATGCGCCTTCATCCTGCATCAAAATAAGTACGCGCACCACCAGGCTGCTTATAGTTATATAACTGTAAAGGATAACTAATAGCAAAAAGTAAAACGACCGATTTTTAAAAGCATCGCGATAAATAAACCAGGCGAGTGCACCTATACCAATTATAAACACTACCCACAATACTGAACTATAATAAAAGAAGTAACCGGCTAAAAGCGAGATAAAAGTTACATGCACACCATAATGCTGGTAACTAAATTTAAAGTGCTTTTTAAAATTAAAATGCTGCGTAGCATAAGATCCTGCCAGCAATAAAATACCCAATAACAAGTAGGTATAAATTATCGTTTCGCTGTTAAAATCGCTGTGTAACAATAGCTCTTTTGGAGTGACGGATACCCCCATCCATATAGCCAAATTGGCAATGGCCATATTGAGTATACCCAGATGATCAAAAAAATAAGCCACAAAAAATAATACCAGCATGGGTATCAATGTAGCCAGGCCGTAATTAGTACCGAATGCCTTATATTCAAACTGCAAATAGCCTACAAAAGTTATGAAGCTGATACAGGCCAGTAACAGCACATAGTCAAAAGAAGTATTTGGCGATTTTACTTTATCAGTACTAAAAGGCAGATGGGTTTTAAAACTGTAAGAAAAACATCCGATACAGATCAGGGCGATCAGTAACAAAACAAATTGATGACCGATGGTGTCTATATTCTCATAGATCAATATGCCCAAACCTGTAGTCAGCAGCAATACACCCAGGTAAAGCAAAGTCTTTATTTCCCAATGAACAGAAAATAGCTGTGGCTCCTCATTGCGATTTATTTTATTGAAAGACTCATCACTGATCAATCCTTCCGCATGTAAGGTTTTATAAAGGTCGGTCATCTCGATTTAGGTTTGGCTTATCAAGTATAGTAAAGATAATTGGTTAATGCTATTTCTAGCGTTAACAACTCTTTATGAAATCAAGATGAATCATCTTTAAACATGCCTGGTGCTTGTATAAGAACTATCAGAGCACCAGGCATATTAGGCATATATTACTACACGGTATGCCATTCCTCAACCGTCAGCACATCGGCCTGGCGAGGAAAAACTTTGGTCGTCAGTACGCGATGCACTTCCTCGTCGCTATCTGCGCAGCAATCGGCCAGTACGGTTATGCGATAATCCTTATCTGCCGCTTCCCGTAAGGTGGATAAAACTACTCCGCTGGTAGCTATACCAGTCAGTACCAAATGCTGAATGCCGTAAGCCCGTAAAATAACTTCCAAATCGCTGCCGGTAAATGCGCTTACACGCCGCTTTGTAACCACAACTTCATCGGCTTGCGGTTTTAAATCTTCATGAACTCTCATAAATTCGGCCATGTCAACGCTTGCGAATCGTTCCTTACTGGCAGCGAAACCTTTATTGTTCAGGCTGACTTCCGGTGCGCCCTGCCGGAAACCAACCACTACGTAGATAACCGGAATTTTCTGGTCGCGTGCTTTCGCAATAGCTTTGGCTGTAGTGCTGAGGATAGCTGCCGTGTCGGGCAGCATGGCTACGATACCTGCCTGCACGTCCATAACTAAAAGGGCGGTGTTTTGAGTTTTTGGTTCCATTCTGTTGTTTTTTTAGATAGTATAAGTAATTATGTTTCTATGGTTTTTTGTTTAACGGTTGTTTCTACCGGCTTATTCTGTTCGACTTTTTTGAGCAATATTTTGCTAAACACCGCTGTTATCACAAGTGCCATAATTCCCTGACCCAGCATGGTTAATGGTGCTGTTATTCTTTGCGATATGCCACCGATAAGCAAACTCCCTAAAGGCAGCATGCCAAAAAAACTCATGGCCATGTAGCTCATTACCCGCCCGCGCATGTGGGTGGCAGCTTCCATTTGTATGGTAGTAATGCTGGCCGTCATGGGCATCAACGAACCAAAACCTATCAACACTGCAAAGGGCATAGCTAATGCAAAATAGCCAATGCGCGAAAAAATAATAAGGCCTATGCCTAAAATGCATGTACTCAATAATATCACCACCCTCAAATTGGTTCCCTTTTTTAACGAGGCAAAAAACAAACTGCCCAAAATAGCACCAAAGCCCATAAAGCTGCTGATGTAGCCATAAGTGGCAGCATTGCCCTTAAAAATAACCTTGGCAAACACAGGCACAATGGTATCGTAAGGGAAAACGAACAGGCTTAATATGGTAAGCAACAATATAATGGTGCTGATGCCAGGTGTTTGTCTGAGGTATTGCAATCCTTCGGCAAGCTCATGGACGATTTTTTTCTTTACCGCTGGCGGATTAAACGGCGGCAATTTCATCAGTAACAAAGATGTAATAACCGCTATAAAACTTAATGCATTTAACGAAAAACAAATGCCTGCACCAAAAGCTTGCAAAACAAGACCGGATAGTGCCGGGCCAACCAGCCGGGCTATATTTACCATACCCGAGTTTAGCGCGAGTGCATTTGGGAGGTCTTCTTTATCACTGACCATTTCATGCACCATGGGCTGCCTCGCCGGTACGTCAAAAGCATTTATAATACCTAATATTACACTCAGCGTTAGTATTTGCCATACTACATAGTGGTTGGTTAAAATTAGTATGGCCAGCAGCACCGCCTGTAGCATCGATGCCGTTTGGGTAACCAGCAATATTTTATGACGGCTGTACCTATCGGAAACCACACCGCCGTGCAACGAAAGTAAAAACGAAGGGAATTGTTGTGCAAACACCGCTAACCCCAGCATAAAGGCCGAGTGGGTAAGTGAATAAATTACCCAGGTTACCGCCGTGCGCTGCATCCAGGTACCAATTTGGGAAACAGATTGCCCGGCAAAAAACAAAGCATAGTTCCGGTTACGGAATGCGCGGAAAGTATTTCTGGTTCGTTCGCTCTTCATATTTTCTTTTAGACAATATTTGTCATTTTGTCGAAACCGGGTTAAAAAAAATTATTGCTTCAGCCCGTACATGGCCATGCGGATAAACATATCTACTGCCGGCGTAACCTTTCCATAATCACTTTCCAGTTCCAGTTCACGCTTTAATCCGCGCAGGCTGCTAAGCAGGACCAGGATGAGCATCTCCAGCTCAGAAGCTGACATTTTACGCAGTTCCCCTTTGTTCATGCCATCTGTGAGCAAAGCTTCCAGCAAAGTGCTTTCCTGCCGGATGATCAGGTTATGAAGTACAACTTTAGTTTTCTGGAAATTAGAAAAAGCATCAGCATCCATACCTGCATCGAGCATCTTAAAAAAAGATCTTTTTTCACGAAGTACCTCAAGTTTGGTGAGAAAGAAAGCACGAAGCTTTTGTTCAATGCCTGACGCCTGGTCAACGGCGCAGGTCATCGCCGTCAGCATTTCACGAATTTCTATCATTACAACCGCATCGAAAATTTCATCCTTACTTTTGTAGTAGTAATAAAGTGAGCTTCGGCCTTTGTCGATTGCTTTAGCTACATCGTCCATCGTCACCTTCGCTAAGCCATGCACCTGGAACAGGCATTTAGCTGCCGCCAGAATCTGTTGCTGTATTAAATCTTCTTTGGTAGAAATGCTTGCTGACATACGGGAGAAATTTTAATAATTCAAAAGTAGAAACTTTAGACAATTGAACGAAAATTGTTTAAATGTTTGAAATTAATAGATGATTTTATTTTTAAACGTCCGTTTTCTGGTTGCAGAGTTGAGCGACATGATTACCACACCCTGCTCATCTATTACAAGAATGTATTAACTTAATTGTTCCCGGACAGCCTCTTGGATTTTGAGAATTTTCTAAGTATATCATGAATGTTACTCAAATACTTTTTAAAATTTTTGCAAAAGTTAGGTTATACTGAAAATTTATCGATATTAGATACGCTTTCACACGGCCTAAATTAAACTTCATGAAACGTAACTACTACATCGTGGCATTGATCATGCTCACGTTCTTCGTTATTTCTTTCCTTACAAATATTATTGGGCCGTTATCTCCCGAATTTATAAAGGATTTCAAGTTAAGTGATCTTTTAGCCGGGGCTCTTCCTTTTGCTTTTTTCATTGCCTACGGGGTGATGTCAATCCCATCAAGTATGCTTGTACAGAAGTATAACGAAAAGACGATCATGGTATCAGCGTTTATTGTTGCCTTTTTTGGGTCTTTACTTTTAGCCAGCGAGCCTAATTATCTCACAGCCATATTATCGCTTTTCCTCATAGGATGCGGAATGGCAATGCTGCAGGTAGTAATTAATCCATTACTAAGAACAGCAGGCGGTGCAGAAAACTATGCGTTTACCTCTGTGCTTGCACAATTGATATTTGGAGGGGCATCATTTGTTAGCCCACTGGTATATTCATACATGGTAACCAACCTGAATAAGGGAAATCATTCAGGTGTTTTCTCCCTATTGCAGCCACTGGTTCCTCACGGCCTTACATGGATATCGCTGTACTGGCTTTTTACTGTCATCTGCCTGTTCATGTTTGTTATTTTGTTGGTTTCTAAATTCCCGAAGGTTGAATTGCAGAGTGACGAAAAGGCTGGTCCATGGCAATCACATGTAAAGCTTTTTTCAAAGCGAGTTGTTATCCTGTATTTTATAGCATTATTCTGTTATGTAGGGACCGAGCAGGGAGTATCCTACTGGATGTCACAATTCCTTTTTGAATACCATAAGTTCGACCCGCAAACAACCGGCGCAACAGCCGTAGCCTATTTTTGGGGATTAATGACCGCAGGCGGCATTTTAGGGCTGATCTTACTGAAAATAATGGATAGCCGAAAGCTATTGATACTATTTAGTATTCCTGCTATTATTTGTTTCACATTGGGTTTGTTTGGAAGCGCACAGGTTTCCCTGTACTCTTTTTCAATCGTTGGGTTTTTCATGTCGGTAATGTATCCCATTATATTTTCCCTCGCCCTTAGCTCGGTTGAAGAAGACCATGGCTCCTTTGCTGGTATATTGGTTACAGGCATTATAGGCGGAGCTGTTGTACAGATATTGATTGGTGCTTTAGGTAACATGATCGGCTTACGTGGTGGCATGACGTTTTTATATATCACCTTCGGTTATATGTTAAGCATCGGCTTCTGGGCAAAACCACTGATCACCAACCAAACTGTATTTGATAAAAAAGATAAAGCATAATGGATAACAGAGTTATAGGGATAGATCTGGGCGCGACTAATATTCGCGGTGCCGTGGTGGGTGAAGATTATATGTCTGACATTATTTCCCGTCGTATTCAAACCAAAGGCACCGAAGAGCAGGTACTCCAGGATGTATACTCACTAATTGATTCACTGATCGGCAGCAGCGTAGTAAAGGCCATAGGTATAGGCGTACCGAGCGTAGTGGATGTAGAAAAGGGAATTGTATATGATGTGGTACATATTCCGTCATGGAAGGAAGTTCATCTGAAGGAGTTGCTTGAAAAACGTTATCAGATACCCGTGTTCGTGAATAATGATGCCAATTGCTTTGCCCTGGGCGAGTATTATTTTGGTAAAAGCAAAGGTAAACCAAACATGATCGGCTTAACTATAGGAACCGGACTTGGTGCAGGTGTTATAATTAATGGTCATTTATATGCAGGTAAGAACTGCGGCGCGGGTGAGTTCGGCATGGTGGATTACCTGGAACAGAACTATGAATTTTATGCCAGTGGTTCATTTTTTAAAAATGTTTACGGGTTGAACGGCGAAGGTGTATTTAAGAATGCACAGAGCGGTGATAAAGAGTCGTTGAAATTATATGAAGAACTGGGGATGCACCTTGGCAATGCCATCAAGTTGATCATGTACACCTACGATACGGAATTGATCATCCTGGGTGGATCTGTGCAACTCGCTTTTGAGTTTTTCGAAAAAAGCATGTGGGCGCGGATCAAGACATTCGCTTTCCCCAAAAGCATCGAAAAATTGGAGGTGAAGACGTCGGTGCTGCAAAACAGTGGCATACTGGGCGCGGCAGCATTGTATTATGATGCACAATAAAAACGTGGTTGGAATGTGCGATTCCTTCCTTGGGGAAGGGAAGGTAGGGGTTTAATGCATTGCTAAGTGAAGAAACCCCTCCCTGCCACTACACATTCAAACACACCCCTCCCAAAGGAGGGAATTTATAAAGACAATTAAACAATACTTAAATAATCTGTTATGAAAAAGATTGTCCTTCTCATCGCATTAGCGCTTTTCATTAATTATTCGTTCGCACAAGACAACGAAACTTTCCGGATGATCCTGAAAGATAACTGGCAAATGCAATCGGCATTAAAAGATCCGTCACCTGCAGCGACCATATCACAGGATAAGTTCGAGCCAAAAGGCTGGTATAAGATCAGTGTACCATCCACTATCATAGCCGGACTGCTGGCCAACAAAGCTTATGATTTCGACCCATTCTATGGGATGAACTTTGAAAAACTAAACGATCCTGCCCTTGACAAACCCTGGTGGTTCAGGAAAGAATTTGAATTACCTGCTTCGGAGAAAGGAAAGAACGTTGTACTGAAACTGCATGGCATCAACTATAAGGCAAACGTATGGTTGAATGGCGTACTCATCGCTGATTCAACTAAAATAAAAGGCCCTTTCAGGATAATCGATCTTGATGTGACCAAACAGATTAAAAGCTCTGGAAATAACGTGCTGGCATTAGAGATCACAAGGCCATTCACCCCAAATAAACAAAAAGGTGATTTAGCTATTGACTATGCCGACTGGATACATTACCCACCTGATTACAATGCGGGTATAGTAAATGATGTCGAAATAAAAACTTATGATAAAGTAGGCATCCAATACCCATTGGTAACTACAAATTTTGATCTGCCTTCGCTTGCCGTTGCACATTTAACAGTTGATGCACTGGTAACCAATTATTCAAAAAATGAGCAGGATGTAGTGGTAAAGGGTAAAATAAACAGCGATATCGCCTTTGAAAAAAAGGTGCATTTGGGACCTAATGAAATTAAAAATGTAACCTTTACTCCTGCTGAATATTCACAGCTGAATATTAAAGATCCGCATATTTGGTGGCCTTGGCAATATGGTAAACCCGAGCTGAACAAGATCGAGCTTTCTGTACTGCATGATAATGCTGCAAGTAATACCATTGCCGAAAATTTCGGTATCCGCCAGATGACGTCAAAACTGATCGATGATCACTCACGTGTATTTATTGTAAATGGCAAACAGATCATGATACGCGGTGCTGCATGGTCACCGGATATTTTTCAACGCCGCTCGCCTGAAAGACAAGAGCAGGAGCTGAGATTATACAGAGACATGAACATGAACATCGTCCGCTCGGAAGGTAAAATGGAAGACGATCATTTTTATGCCCTGTGCGATAAATACGGTCTGCTGGTAATGACCGGCTGGATGTGCTGCGGCGCATGGCAATATCCCGAAAACTGGGATGCGGCAAAAAGACAAGTGGCTATGGCATCAGACAGCAGCGTAATGTATTGGCTGCGCAATAAACCAAGCCTGATGGTTTGGCTGAACGGAAGCGACATGCCGCCACGCGATACCAGTGTTGAGCGCGATTACCTGAAGATCGAAGCGGCTTTAAAATGGCCGAACCCTACCATATCAACTGCCGATGCAAGCAAATCAAAAGTATCAGGCTTTAGCGGTGTAAAAATGGCTGGTCCGTACGAGTGGGTGCCGCCAATCTATTGGGAAACAGATTCGACCAGCAAATACGGTGGCATGTGGAGTTTCGCTACAGAAATATCTCCCGGCCCATCTATCCCGCCATATGAAAGTTTGATCAAATTTCTACCAAAAGATTCGCTATGGTACACTTCGGCCGACTGGCAATACCATTGCGGTACGATGACCTTTGGTAATACCAAAGTATTTAATGCTGCGCTGATCGGGAGATATGGTCAGCCTGCAAACATTAAACAATATGTAGCATTTGCGCAAGCGCAAAATTACGAAGCACACCGTGCTATGATGGAAGCCTATGGCTTGCATAAATACAAAACCGCCACCGGCGTAGTGCAGTGGATGGGCAGCAACCCATGGCCGGGACTGATATGGCATACCTATGATTATTACCTGTACCCTGCCGGAACTTATTTCGGAATGAAAAAATCCATGGAGCCACTGCATATCATGTACTCCTATGCAAATAACGAAGTGCATATTACCAATTCACTGCTCGAGAAATTTACTGGTTTAAAAGCCGAGGTTACAGTTTTTAACCTGGATGGAAGCGTGAAACTTGTTAAAATAGTCAATGCTGACGTAGATGCCGATGGTACACAAAAATGCCTTACGCTGCCTGCAATTGATGGTTTATCTGATTCCTATTTTCTTCGTTTGCAACTGAATGATGCCGCAGGCAAGGTAAAAGACATTAACTGGTACTGGTTGTCTAAAAAGCCTGATGTACTGAACTGGAAAAAATCAAAATGGTATATGACACCTCAAACATCTTATACCAATTTCTCAGCTTTACAAAATATCGGCAAAACAGCCTTGAAACTATCTTATCAAACCGAAAAGGGTGCCGATACAACTGTTAATACAGTAACGATCACTAATACCGGCAAAACGGTTGCCTTCCAGGTGCATTTGCGTGCATTGAAAGGTAAAGATGGCGACGATATCCTGCCGGTGATCTTTAGCGACAACTATTTAGAACTTGCCCCCGGCGAAAGCCGCGTGATATATTGCAAATATGCGGATAAGGATGCCGCACATGCTGAGCCTTATTTTGTAACTTCTGCATGGAATATTGATATGGCGGCAAGCAAGTCGGAAAAAGAATCAGGGTTTGAAGAAGTGTGGGTGAAATAAAATTACAAGGTCTGTTATACTGACCCCGTCGAAGCCGTCCTGCCAGCAGAGGAAATTTTAAGTTTTTTTAACATTTTCAATGCTTTGGTGATTACTTTAGCTAAAATTCTGTAAATAACTGAAATGAGTTCCATCAATATCACCATAAAGAATAAATTAGAGCGCCTTTCCTTGAAAGGAATCAACTTTGGGAATCTTAAATATACTGTCAAAAATTTAGCTGAAAAGCTTTTAAAGGAGAAAATTTTATTGATTACTAAAGACCGGGCGAACAACAGCAGCTTTGTTTCTATTGGTTCAATTAAACCGCTGGCACGGTATAAGTACCTTTACCTTGGTCGGGCAGCACACGTAAGGTACCTGTTAAAGATCAGTTTTAATACCCGGAAGCTACTGCCATATCTTTTAAATAAAACCGGATTAGTGGTAATAAAGGATAGCGGATTAGTAGACATTTTGCGGGAACAAGTTGTTATGCAACCAAGTTTTATCGACCTGGAAATTTCTTTGCCGGATACTTTTGAGGACTACTATAAGACACTAACCGGTGCACGTGCAGATGTCAGAAAGATCAAGAAAAATGGCTATACATCTACCATTTCTAAAGAGCCCGGCTGGGTTGATAAATTCTTTGATCATTATTACGTACCCTCCATGCGCGGGCGGCATGCTGAAGAGGCTTATATTATGCCCAGGCACGAAATTATGGCCTTAATTAAACAACCGGGTGCAGAATTTCTGGATATATTCTCGAATGGCCAATGCGTTGCCTCAACATTATGTAAGGCTGATGGCGTCAAATATTATTATTTGCGTGTGGGCTGGTTAAACGGCGATGACAGCCTATTAGCTGCAGGCGCTACAGCGGCTATTTATTGGTTCCTTATTCAAAGAGCTTATGAATTGGGCTGTAAAAGTATAAGTTTAGGCGGCACACCACCATACCTTGAAAATGGCGTTTTGAAATATAAAGCGAAATGGCAGGCCCGGTTTTGCCCTGATGTTTTCTATGTTGAAAACTATCTGCTGCTCGATCCGTCCAATCCTGTTTGTTATCAATTTTTGCACGATACATCTTTAGTTGTTTTCGGTTTAAAAAACTCGCTCATCGTATTGAGCAGTAAATTATCCACAGATCTTAGTATGCCGGGAATTATTTTGAATGATATTGAAAGTTGGTTTTTGTTAAGGCCACAGCGCTCTGAATTTTACCCGGCTGGAATGGAAGACTTACCTGAACATCTGCGTTATTGGTATCAGAAAATACCATAAAGGCCCAGGCAATATGCTCTTGGCTATTACCTGCAAATTATCCATTCCCTTGCAGGAACCAGGAGCCTTCCGGCTCAGAAATTAAGACTTGCGACTCAACTCAACTCCTTCATCAACTTATCAAAAGCCTCTCTCAACTCAGCAAGCTCCTGTTCTAACTTAGCAACCCGGGCTTCCAACTCACCTGAAGATCTTTTTGACGGTTCTTGCGTGAATTCTTCGTCGTCCCATTCCGTTACACCACTCAGTAAATGCATATAACGTACCTCTTTTTGTCCGGGACGTCTTGGTAATTGTTTGATAAAAGGAATATCCCCCGAAGCAAGGTTTTCTAACATTTCCTGCACCTCTTCTATCGACTCGAATTCATACAAACGGCCCGAATTGGTGTTGATCTCTCCCGGCGTTTGCGGTCCCCTCAATATTAGCAGACAAATAATCGCCACCTGTGACGGGATAACCGGGTATACAATAGCAAAATTATGCTTGTATTTTACCACACGATCTGTGCCTCCTGTGGCTGTTGATATCAACCCACGTCTTTTAAGTGTGTTTAATGCCAGTACCACGGTTTCCTCATTATACTGCACCACCGGGTTGCGCGAAGTCTTTTGATTACAGGCCGCAATAAGACTATTGACAGTCATGGGATAATAATCGGGCGTGGTGCGGCTTTTCTCCATTAATGAGCCGAGCACACGTAACTCGGTATCATCCAGTACAGGTAGGGTTTGTGAATCCATCGGCTAAAGATAGAAAACAGGCCGTCTTTTTTTCAAATAAAAAAGCATCACCCAAAGATGATGCCTGTGTAAACTTGAATTTATTTATGTATCCCGGTCTTAATTATTGGAAGAAGAAATATGATTTGGCCTGACCGTCGTCATATACATGCATTGTTTTCTTTACTGATTGACCGTCAGAAACAATTTCAACTGTATAATCGCCATATTCAAGGTTGTTTATCAAATAACCTTTTTGTGCGCTGGCTTCTTTCGACAGCAGGTCTTTAAAAATTACGTTGTGCTCACTGTCATAAATGATAACGATTGATTTGCTGGCTGTTTCTTTGCTGATCTGTACGGCGAAGCCGTTGTCATTTTTTAGTGGTGCAAAATAAACTTCATCCTGTAAATCGTTGCTTGTAAATTTTGCTGGTGATGCTGCGAATACGCTTGTGCCTATTACTAATAAAAGGGCTGCTAATGTGATTGACTTTTTCATGATAGTATTTTTTTATGTTAATTTTTGAATTTGCTCCGTGCTTTCAATAATCAAAGAAACAACGACTTTGAACATAAAAAAAATGTATTAGACCACCGTGCCAAAGGTGTAGACCAACGCTCTTTTTTAACCGATAAGAGCTTATAACTACTTATAAATAAGGCAAATATGAGGTTGATAGTGTAAAAAGTATATCTTGTAGACTGATTTACCCTGTTCATCGGTTATTTTTACAGAAACGCCTGAAATAACGCGCCTTTTACGCCGGCAGTCCAGCAAGTACACGGCCTGAATTTTTGATATTAAAAAACGCCGTACCTGGTAACAAGTACGACGCCGTTTAATTGTGCAGCCTATGTAAGAAGAGATTGTTTATATCATATGTACGATTTTCTTTCGGCCGTTATCATACACATAGAATGATGTTTTTATATCGTGCGTTTTAGAAAAAACTTCAACGGTATAATCGCCGTTGGCAAGATCAGACAGAATGTATTTCTTTTCCGCTTTCATGCCTTTTGTCAGGCGATCTTTAAAAACTACATTTTTATACTGGTCATAAATGATAACCACTGAACTCCCGGGCTCCGGTTTATCTACCATTATGGCAAAGCCTCCTTTTTGGTGTAGCGGAATAAAGCTAACCTGTTCATGCGTTTGTATATGCTTTATTGTTGTTCTACGGTTATTAGGCTTTGCTGAAACTGTTGAACAAACTCCCACTCCCAATGCCAGGAATAAGGCAGCTCGTGTGACGAACTTTTTCATGATCTTTAATTTTTAATAAAATAATCATGCTCCTACTAAAAAGAAGCAATAAATTTAACTTTCATGAAAAATAACAACATAATTACGAAAGTGTTTCATTTTTTTAACCTCAACTTGTTAATAATTAATGAGATATACTGCTTCGGGGCTTGGAACGTAATATACAGGGCAAACGCATTAAAATTTCGAGAGCTTTTTTTCTTTGGATGCTAATATTCCTCGTCTGATTCTTTTTAAGGATATTTAAAGTGACAGAGTCTTTTTGTAATTAGCTTTGCCGCTTTAAACTTAATAAGCTATTGTTACAAAGCTGCTCAAATTCACACCCATTCTCTTCCATTTGTCCTGACTAGCAATTCTTACGTAACAGTTTTTAGAAAGTGGCGTCACCGCGACCGGGAGTATGGTTATTGGGTTTTCTTTTTTATACATTCGGCTTTCTATCCATTGAACTGTCACAATAAACTCCCTGTCAACGTTGATATTATATCGTTCCACATCTATTTTATTCCAGCCAATTTTAAAATTGTCAACAGTTGCAAAAATTTGCTTATTATACATTAATGTGTCGGGCAAATCGTTCTTCACGGAGTAGACATTTACCCTGAATTTTATAAAATTGAAGTTGTTTGCTGAAATGTAAAAGTTAAAATCCTTAATAATGGCATTTTTTCTGTTTGTTTTATAGCGCATACCCATTTCCGAACCTATAGTTTCGTCTGCTGACTTTTTGTTATGAACGGATACTTGTACAAGTTTGCTGACATGCTCCCTTCCAATGACTTCCGTGTTTGCCCGTTGGATTGAATTTGTAATTGGCACTTCTGCAAGTTGCTCGACCTTTACAATCAACTTAATTGCCTTACTACTATCTGACATAAAATCTTTTACGGGAATTTTCAATGCGGAGTAACCTACCATACTTACTTGTATGGTGTCTGAAAAATTGTCTTGACTGATATTGAAAATAAAATGGCCAGACGTGTCAGAAACCGTACCCAAGGAATTATTTAAAATGCCTACACTTACATAAGCCAATGGCGAATTGCTTTCTTTGTCTAAAACAATTCCTTTAAGTGTTACATTTTCGGCTGCAGATCCCTGTGCGAAGGTTTGCCAGGTAACGGTACAAACAAGGATAAGGATTAGGAATGGTTTGAATATCATGATTAATAGGTTTAACTTGATTACAACTATAAAGATATGATAACAAATTCAAACTGAACTATAAATTTAGGGGTCATAAAAGTCGCTGTCAAGCCTCGAACAATTGAATTGATTGTAACAAACCCAAGGTTAGTCCAGATTTACAATATTGCAAATCCGGATTAAGGGTTATATGCCGATTTCTCAATTATTTTATCTCGTTTACGCTGACGCAATATATAGCAGATAAATTGCTTCATTCAATTTATTATATTTAGAGAAATCTCATCCAAATACGTTTATTTTGTAATTAAATGTCCCTCTTTATTGCATCACTAAATTCTGGGAGTAATGGTAACTGCTATTACATAGGTAATGAGCGTGATGCCATACTGATTGATGCCGGCATATCCTGCCGCGAAACAGAGAGGCGCATGCACAGGCTAGGCCTATCCATGCAAAAAGTGAGGGCTATTTTTGTATCGCATGAGCATAGCGACCACATCAACGGCATTACCGTACTATCCAAAAAATACAACCTGCCGGTTTATATCACCCCCGGAACACTCAATAACTGCAGCCTGGTACTGGATGAGCAAAGGACGTTTTCCTTTATAGCTTATGAAGTAATTCAAATCGGCGAACTGTTGATCTCTGCTTTCCCTAAATTTCATGATGCCGCACATCCGCATAGCTTTATAATTGAATGCAAAGGAGTAAAAGTTGGTGTACTTACTGATATTGGCGCGGCTTGTGAAAATGTTATTAAGCACTTCAGTCAATGCCATGCAGCATTTTTAGAGGCTAACTATGATGAGGAATTACTAGAAAAAGGCCGTTACCCCTATCACCTAAAAAGACGTATTCGCAGCGGATATGGACACTTATCCAACAGCCAGGCATTGGAAGTATTTATTAATCACCGCTCTGCTCATCTGAGCCATCTGCTCCTATCACACCTTTCAAGAGATAATAACCGCCCCGAACTGGTTCACGAACTATTCAATCAGCATGCCAACGGAACAGAGATCATTGTAGCATCCCGTTACGAAGAATCAGCAGTTTACCATATTGACGGATTGCCTGTATCCCAACAACAGCCTGTCAGTATTCATGAAGGGCAAATGCAGTTCAGTTTGTTTTGATATAGGATTTAACATCACTGTCTGTTTATTTTTGCCTCTATTACTTTTGTCAGAATCACAGATTGAACTGATTTAATGATCCCGCTGATTATTATAAGTTGATATAATAAAAAATCTGTGCAATAATAGAAATCCGAAAAATCAGTGATTCAGACAATTTTTTATTTTTAATTTCATGCACCCCTACTTATAGGATTTTATATGAAGTTACCTTTTAAAAAGATACTGTTTAAGACGCTGAAAATAAGTGGTATCGTGATCGGATCGATATTGTTGCTGATGTTTCTGCTGCCAGTACTTTTCCCTAAAACCATTACAAATAAGATAAAACAGCTCGCCAATCGGAGCATAACCGGTAAGGTAAGCTTCTCCGGAACAAATCTTTCGTTCTTCAAACGCTTCCCTGAACTAACCCTCACGCTTGAAGATTTTTCGCTAAAGGGTAGCGCCCCTTTTCAGCAGGATACTCTTGTAGCGGCTAAAGAAATATCCTTTGCGGTTGATCTGACATCACTGCTAAGAACCAAACTTAAAGTAGACAAAATATACCTGAGCGATGCCTTTATCAATATTGAGGTAGACAGCTCAGGAAATGCTAATTATAATGTATATAATTCGCCCGCCAAAAATCCGCAGGCACAAACGGACACGGCCAGCGCATCACTGGGTATCGATCAGATCATTATTCAAAAAAGCCATTTGGTGTATGACGATGCATCTCTACCCATGCAGATAGATGCCCGGGGTTTTAATTACAAAGGCAGCGGCGATCTGACTAAAGATGTATTCGACCTGCATACACACCTGGAAGTTGCTTCTGCTGATTTTATTTATGATAATCAGGCATATGTAACCAATAAAAAAATAAATGCCGACCTGGTAACCAGCATCAATACCAAATCGCTGGCCTTTGCATTTCAAAAGAACGACCTGATGATCAACCAACTCCCGGTACAATTTAAGGGCAGTTTTGAGTTCTTGAAAGATGGTTATGATATGGATTTCAAATTCACCTCGTACCCGAGCGATCTGAGCGATATTTTCACTGTCCTGCCTCCCGAATATGCCAAATATGTAGCCAATACAGATGTAGATGGCACCGGCGTGATACAGGTTGGTTTAACCGGAAAATACATAGCGGCAAAAAACCTTAAACCAGATTTCACTTTTAGCATGAAGGCTAAAAACGGGTATATCGCCAATAATAAAACGCCCTCACCAGTACGCGATCTGTACCTGGATATGAATGCCAAAATACCTAATCTTGATCCCAATCGCCTTTCGTTCAGTATAGATTCATTACATTTCAGGATAGACAATGATTATTTTAATTCAAAATTCAGCATCAAGGGATTAAAGTCCCCTGAGATTTTTATGCGGGTAAATACAGAGATCGACCTGGCGAAATGGAACCGGGCTTTTGGTGTTAAAACTGTTGACCTGAAAGGGCGTTATGCACTTCATTTATTGGCGCAGGGCAAATACTCAACTGGTCTGCAAAAACGTGGTTTGCGGCATGTAGATACAGTGATTACGAGCATACCCAAATTCAGCTTGAAATCGTCCTTTAAAGATGGTTATATTAAGTACGCTAAAGTACCTGAAGCCATTAAGAATATCGGCTTTGAACTGGATGCCAGTTGCCCGGATAATGATGTTAAACATGCCTCGATGCAATTAACCAACCTCAATGCATCTGCTTTGAGCAACTATATTAAAGGATATTTTAAGTTGAGCAATGCTACAGGATTAACGATGGATGGCGACTTGCAATCTAAGTTCCACCTGGCCGATCTGAAACAGATTTACCCGGTAGAAGGATCGGACATAAGGGGTGATTTAAGTATCGATATAAACACAAAAGGACGCTACATCGCAGCTCAGAAGATATACCCGATTACCAAAGCAGAAATTAACCTGCAAAACGGCTACATCAAAACCAAATATTATCCCAACCCGGTTGAGGACCTGCAGGTAAGCACCAGTATCGTAAATACGACAGGTACGCTAAACGGAACACATGTGAATATCAAGCCTGTTTCGCTGAAGTTTGAAGGCCAGACCTTTTTGCTGAAAGCTGATCTGAAAAACTTTGCTGATCTGCAATACAGTGTCAAATCACAAGGTACGCTTGACATAGGAAAGATATACAAAGTGTTCGCTGTTAAAGGATACGATGTAAAAGGACTGATCATTACCAATTTCTCATTGAAAGGCAAACAAAGCGATGCTTTAGCAGGAAGGTATAATCAATTATTCAATTCAGGAACGATGCGGGTGAAAGACCTGGTGCTTACTTCTGATTTGTTCCCCAAGCCTTTCATCATCAAATCCGGGCTCTTCAGTTTTAGCCAGGATAAAATGAAGTTTGATGCCTTTACGGCAAATTATGGTAAATCGGTTATTATATTGGATGGAGCTTTATCTAACGTGATCGGTTATTCGCTTCAACCTAATTCACCTTTGCAGGGTACTTTCAACCTGAAGAGCGATTTAATTTTAGCTGATGATTTTATGGCCTTCGCCGATGGTCCTGCATCAGCCGCGGGTCCGGCAAAAAGTACATCACAAGCATCTGGTGTGATCTTAGTGCCTGCCAATCTTAATCTCACTTTCACTGCGGATGTGAAAAAAGTGAAATATAACGGGATGGGTATTGATAGTGTAAAAGGACAGATGATCATCAACAACGGTCAGATCATTTTAAAACAGGCAGGTTTTACTTTGATTGGTGCACCTGTAGTAATGGATGCCACTTATGGCAGTATCACACCCCAAAAAGCCTATTTTGATTACCACATTAATGCACGGGATTTTGATATCAAAAGGGCCTACAACGAGATCAAATTATTCCATGACATGGCTACCTCAGCTTCGAGTGCTGAAGGCATTGTTTCCCTGGATTATAAATTAAACGGCAAACTGAACAGCAATATGCAGCCGGTATATCCTACACTAAAGGGTGGCGGCGTGCTTTCAGTAAAGAAAGTGAAAATTAAAGGCTTTAAATTATTTAGTGCTGTTGGAAAAGAAACCGGTCATGATAGTCTTTCAAAGCCCTCGGATGTTTCAAAAGTGGATATAAAAAGTACTATTGCTAATAACATCATCACCATTGAACGTACCAAAATGCACGTGGCGGGCTTCAGACCAAGGTTTGAGGGCCAGGTGGATTTTAATGGTAATCTGAACCTGCAATTCCGGCTGGGTTTACCGCCGTTGGGGATATTCGGGATCCCGATGACCATAACCGGCACGCAAACTAAGCCTATCATACATATGAGTAAAGGCAAAAAAGAGGATGAGCTGAAAGTGCAAGCCAGCGATGACCAGTAACGGCCAGGGAAATCTCCTTTAAAATGGCAGGTGTATAAATTTTAGGCTAAAGCCGATTTAATAATTCCAGCTTAGCCGGCTGAAGCCAAACGGCAATGAATAATAAAATAAAATTCATTGCCGTCCCAAAAATGGCTAGCGTGTACCCACATCTTTATGATTTGCCCCATCGGGGCAAAATGTCGGTAGAAAAAAAAGATATGAAAGCTATTTTTGCACCATAGGTGCAATACATTTTTCGCCATTGTTATTCAAAATGCATATTCAGGTATTGCACCTATGGCGCAAAAAAATCATTTTAATTATCGTTCTACCAACATTTAACTCCTAAAGGAGCAGCTTTTCTTGAGAAATATGGATGTGGGTACACGGTAGCCATTTACGGGGCGGAAAGTATATAAAGTAGAGGGCTTAAGCCAAAAAATTCAGCGATAAAGTTTTAAAAGCGATTTCCCCGCAATAACGGCACTTTACGAATTGTTTTCAATTTAATATTTCGTTATTAACGTGCGGTAATTTTAAAGTTCTTAAATTGCTGTGATGATTCCGACTAACCGAGCTCACATTTTGAAACCATTGTCCAATTCCGAAAAGGAATGGGATATCATCGTCGTTGGCGGCGGAGCAACAGGCTTGGGTACTGCATTGGATGCGGCCTCGCGCGGTTATCAAACTTTATTACTGGAGCGGGCTGATTTTGCAAAAGGCACTTCAAGCCGCAGTACTAAACTGGTGCATGGCGGTGTGCGTTACCTGGCACAGGGGAATATCGGCCTGGTGCGCGAGGCTTTGTATGAACGTGGGTTATTACTCAAAAATGCACCTCATCTTGTAAAAAATGTATCCTTCATAATCCCTAACTATCATTGGTGGGAAGGTCTATTTTATACAATCGGTTTGGGTGTTTATGACTTGCTGGCGGGTAAATTAAGTTTCGGCCGTACAAAGCATATCTCTAAAAATGAAGTATTAAACAAACTACCCGGCATCAACCCAAAGAGCTTATATGGTGGAGTGGTTTATCATGATGGCCAGTTTGATGATTCGCGGCTGGCAATAAATCTCGCTCAAACCTGCCTGGAACAAGGAGCCACTGTGCTTAATTATTTCAAAGTAACAGGACTTCTAAAAAACGCTCAGCAAAAAATATCAGGAGTTAAGGCAACCGATCTGGAAACAGGAGAAAAATATCAGCTTAAAGCAAAAGTTGTTATTAACGCTACAGGTGTTTTTGTTGATGATCTTTTGCAGATGGATAAGCCCGGCAAAAAACCATTAGTGAGGCCGAGCCAGGGTATACATTTTGTTTTGGACCGATCTTTTATGCCCTCGCATGATGCCCTGATGATACCTAAAACTGATGATGGGCGTGTGCTTTTTGCAGTACCCTGGCATGATAAGGTAGTGGTAGGTACTACAGATACACCAATTGATTCCCACAGCCTTGAACCGGTTGCATTAGAACAAGAGATAGATTTTATATTAAAGACTGCTGCCAAATACTTAACAAAAGCACCAACCCGAAAAGATGTATTGAGCGTATTCGCAGGCCTGCGTCCTTTAGCTGCCCCGCAGAATGATTCATCAAAAACAAAGGAAATATCGCGCAGCCATAAACTGATTGTATCAGAATCGGGCCTGATCACTATTACCGGTGGTAAATGGACAACCTACCGCAGGATGGGCGAAGATACAGTTGATAAGTCAATACAAATTGGTGGTCTAAATTCACAATCCTGCAAAACCAAGGAACTGCCCATACACGGAAGTATGCAGGGTGTTGATTGGGATAACTACCTATACGTTTATGGAAGCGACCGGGATAAAGTTCTTGATCTGGTAAACGAAAACCTGGAATGGGGTAAAAAACTCCATCCGCATTATGATTATTTGCAGGCTGAAGTAATTTGGGCTGTACGCAATGAGATGGCGCGAACAATTGAAGATGTACTTGCGCGAAGGGTAAGATTGTTATTTCTTGATGCAAAAGCTGCTAAAGAAGCGGCACCCGTAACGGCAAAATTGATCGCCGCTGAGCTCGTGAAAGATGCAGAATGGCAGGAAGAACAAATACTATCATTCAATACACTGGCGGATAATTATTTATTGCAGCCTTGATGTTTATAATGTAGATTTATACACCAATTATTCTTTTCAACCCTAAATGGAACAATATATTTTGGCCCTTGACCAGGGCACAACCAGTTCGCGTGCTATTGTGTTCGATCACAAAGGGCAGATCAGATCGGTTGCCCAAAAGGAATTTAAGCAGATCTTTCCCCAGCCCGGATGGGTTGAACATGACCCAAATGAAATATGGTCGAGCCAGGCAGGAGTAGCCGCCGAAGCAACCGCGAAGATGGGCATTAATGGCACAAACATTAAAGCTATCGGCATCACCAATCAGCGGGAAACTACCATAGTTTGGGACCGCACAACCGGCGAACCCATTTATAATGCTATCGTTTGGCAGGACAGGCGTACTGCAGCTTTTTGCGACCAGTTGAAGAGTGATGGTCATACTAATCTGATCCGCACAAAGACGGGCTTAGTGATCGACGCCTATTTCTCAGGCTCAAAGATCAGGTGGATATTAGATAACGTCCCCGGTGCACGGGCCAAAGCCGAAGCGGGTGAATTAGCCTTTGGCACAGTGGATAGCTGGCTGGTTTGGAAACTTACGCGTGGGCGCATACACGCTACCGACGTTACCAACGCCTGCCGTACTATGTTATTCAATATCAGGACTCTGGAATGGGATAAAGAACTACTCAAAATATTTAACATCCCCGCAAGTATGCTGCCTGAAGTGAAACAAAGCAGCGAAATATACGGCGAGACCGCTACTACCATTTTCGCATCCAAAATTCCGATCGCAGGTATAGCGGGCGACCAGCATGCGGCGCTTTTCGGGCAGATGTGTATTGATAATGGCATGGTAAAAAACACCTATGGCACCGGCTGTTTTATGCTGATGAACATCGGTGATGAGTTTATCGAATCAAAAAATAACCTGCTCACCACCATAGCCTGGAAAATTGACGGCAAAACCCAATACGCTTTTGAAGGCAGTATATTTATTGGTGGTGCGGTAGTGCAATGGCTTCGGGATGGGTTGGGAGTGATCAAAACATCTGCTGAAGTAGAGCAATTAGCCTCAACTGTGCCTGACACTGGCGGAGTATATTTTGTACCTGCATTTGCCGGTTTGGGCGCCCCCTATTGGGACGCCGAAGCAAGAGGTACCATAGTAGGCCTTACCCGTGGCTCAACAGCCGGACATATTGCCCGCGCGGCGCTTCAATCTATCGCTTATCAAACTATGGATGTGTTAAAGGCAATGGAAGCAGATGCAGGCATGCCGATAAGAGAATTAAGGGTTGATGGTGGCGCAACAGCCAATAATCTGTTGATGCAGTTCCAGGCGAACCTGCTTAACTGTAAAGTGATCAGGCCAAATATAGTAGAGACTACTGCACTCGGCGCAGCCTACTTAGCCGGACTAGCCGTAGGATACTGGAAAAACCGCGAAGAGATACAACAACTATGGCAAACCGAAAGGGAATTTATCCCGGCAGCAGATACACCCGAAGTGCAGAACGGAATCAAAGGATGGAAGAAAGCTGTGCGGGCTGCACAAGCATGCAACGACATTTGAGAATCAAGAGTAAAGAACCAAGAAACAGGAATAAAAAAAGAACCGTTGGAGTTAAACAATACAATCTTGCTTCCTGGCTCTTAAATCTTGACTCCAATATAAATTATTTCATTTAAAAAAACCTCCTTACAATGTCTCCATTCATAGCCGAACTGATCGGCACCATGCTATTAATCCTTCTAGGCGACGGTGTAGTTGCCAATGTTCTTTTAAACGATACCAAAGGCAACAACAGCGGCTGGATAGTGATCACCACTGCCTGGGGTCTGGCCGTATTTGTTGGCATTACGGTGGCGGGTCCATATAGTGGGGCGCATTTAAACCCTGCAGTTACCATCGGACTTGCTATTGCGGGTAAATTTGCCTGGGCTAGTGTTTTACCTTACATAGCCGCCCAGATGATCGGCGCCTGCATTGGCGCTTTCCTGGTTTGGTTGATGTATTACGATCATTTTCAGCGGACGAATGATCCGGGTTTTGTTTTAGCCTGTTTTTGTACCGGACCGGCGGTGCGTAATTATGTCTCAAATATTGCCAGTGAAATTATAGGTTCGTTTGTGCTGATCTTTGTTGTTTTTTATGTGACTAAAGGAGAGATCATCCCGACTAAAACTCCCATTGGTTTAGGATCAGTAGGTGCTGTACCCGTTGCTTTTTTGGTTTGGGTGATAGGGCTTTCCTTAGGCGGTACAACCGGGTATGCTATTAATCCGGCGCGCGATTTGGGTCCCCGTATTATGCATGCTATATTACCTGTAAAAAGTAAAGGCAGCAGCGATTGGGCATATTCCTGGATACCTATATTAGGCCCAATCATCGGCGCAGCAATAGCAGCGTTTCTTTACATGCATTTGAATTAATTAAGATTTTATATACTAATATTTGTTTTGCCTCACCAAACTCTCCCCCTTTGGAGAGAGGAGTTTGAATACAAATATTTGATAGAGTTTGGGGTGAGGCTCTCTGCTTTTGAATTAATAAAATTTAAGATGAAAAAGTTTTTGATTTTCGTGTTGGTGCTATGCTCATCAGTAATTTTTTGCACCGCTCAGGATAAACCTGTTATTATAGGTTATGTAGGGGGCTACCGGGGTTTGATCAATGTAAATGTATCAGCTAAAAAATTGTCCATTATCAATTATGCTTTTGTTGATGTGAAGGATAACCGGGCATGGCTGCACAGGGAAGCAACAGATACCGTCAACTTCAGGCGTTTAAATGAACTTAAAAAACAAAACCCTGCACTTAAAATTGTAATATCAATAGGCGGCTGGACCTGGAGCGGGAAATTCTCTGATGCCGTATTAACAGATACCGCAAGAGCAGCATTTGCAGCCAGCGCTGTGGATATCGTCCGTAAATATGATCTGGATGGCGTGGATATCGATTGGGAATATCCAACCATAAAAGGTCTGGATGGAAATATATACAGGCCGGAAGACAAACAAAACTATACCCTGATGTTCCGCGACCTGCGCCATGCCCTTGATAGCATCAAACAACAAACCGGCAAAAGTTACCTGTTAACAACAGCTGCAGGCGGATTTAAAAACTTTGTGGATAATACCGAAATGGGTAAAGCACAGCAATATCTGGATTACATCAACCTGATGACCTATGATTACTCTTCCAAAATAGCAGAACATCATACCAATCTGCACAAGTCCAAACTGTATAAAGGGAAAAACAGTGCTGATAAGGCTGTGGATGCTTTTATAGCAGCAGGTGTACCATCAGAAAAATTAGTAATGGGCATTGCTTTTTATGGGCGCGCTTATAACCTTGCATCTGATACCAAAAGTGGTATAGGTGACAGTATTCTTAATCGCGATAGAGGCTGGGGATATAGTACAATAAAGGATAGCCTGGTCAATCAGAACGGTTATGTAGAATATCGCGATAAAAAAGCTAAAGCGCCTTATCTATACAATGCTTCCAAACGGCAATTTATTACTTATGACGATGAATGGTCGGTCAAGAAAAAATGCAAGTATGTACTCAAAAATAAGATGGGCGGCGTGATGTTTTGGGAATATAGTTCCGATCCGAAGGAATATTTACTGGATGAGGCGAATACCATTTTAAAGTGATTTGTAGCCTAACGTGCCAGCACTGTTTCTGATACGTAAAACTACGCAATATTAGCGGGTGATTTTTGTGGGTTTAAATAAATAACATTGCAAATGAGGCAATTACATTGTTTTTGCTCTTTGCAATGCTTTGTAACGCTACCTATGCTTTGTTGATGAAATAACCTATTAACATTATTTTAGTACAAAATCCCTAAAAACCTATTATTTATTATGGAAACTAAAGAAAAAACAAAAACAACAGAAACATCAGAATCAAGATGCCAGCTGACGGGAAAAGAGGGTTCGCCGATCGATCTTAAAGTCGCAGCGGAATGGACACGAAATCATCGTCACAGGCATCCTGGTGGCGTGATATCCCAATTTTTCGGCCAGGAAATCTTAAACCAGATCCTTGAGCAACCGGATTGCATAGGTCTGCGTTTTTATTATGCTAACAGTAAACCTTTAACCGGATGGCAGCGCTTTGCGAAAAAAATCTTCAAAAAATCCGAAGGAGAAGTGCACTTGATAATTAGCGGAGTAACCCCTGATGGTAAGGATCAACTGCCGGCATCAGGAAAAGGTATAGATGGACAGGCATTAGGAGCCCACGTTGCATTGGCACAGGCCACAACCGGCAGTACACTTGGCGAGCAAGCGATACCTTGTCCCGGAGGCACCGGATGTCCTCAAAATGTGCTTACCGGGTCATGAGATAAAATAATTTAGGTAATGTCCATAACTGTCATACTGCTCTATAGTTCAATAGCATTGGATATTTTACCATTGCTTGCTGCTTTATACAACTATCGCAGGCTCGACGGGGTATTAAAATTATTTGCTTTTTTTTGCCTGATACCCCTAACTTTTGATCTCCTGGAATGGATCTTATCAAAATTCCAGGTACATAACAATTGCCCTCTTTTGCATTTATATGATCTGTTTGCCATATTATTTTTTACAGCGATTTATTACAGAGCATTTTACGGATCAATTTTAAAGAAGATTGCTTTGATACTTGGTGGAGCGGGCTTAGTTGTTGTTGTTTGTAATGCGATTTTTATTGAACATATATGGACGTATCCCTCAATTTCAAATACTGTTTTATGCCTGCTGATGATTATCGTATCATTAACCTATTTTTACCAGTTGTTAACCCGGCAGGAATTTTTACATATAGAGAAGCAGGGACTGTTCTGGATAAATTCTGGAGTTCTATTTTATTTTTCTATCAATATCTTCCTGTTTATGCTTTATAATAAAATGAGTATAAGTGTAAGGAACGATTATTATGTGATACAAACGGGGACAAGTATTATTGCTAACTTACTTTATTCAGTCGGATTACTTTGCAAACCTCAGAAAACAACCTGATACCTGTATTGATAACGGGAACGATCGTAGTAATTATACTCGTTGTTTTTTTATTCCTTTTTGTGATCGTATACCAGAGAAGGATGATCAAAAACCAGGTAGTATTAAGACAATTGCAGGATGAAAAACAAAGCGACCTGCTTAATGCAGTTTTTGAAACCCAGGAGACTGAACGTAAGCGCCTTGCCGAGGATCTTCACGATAGCGTTGGACAAGTTTTATCAGCAATAAAAATGAATCTTCACCGAATCGAAAAAATATATGAAAGTGATAATACAAATGGCCTATTATCAGATACCCGCAAACTTACCGATGAATGCATACAAGAAATACGAAATATCATCCATAATGTATTACCGCCCGTGCTAACTGATTTTGGTTTGATCGATGCTTTGCAGGCGTTATGCACCAAAATGGCGCAGACGACTGATATTAATATCACTTTTACGCGGAACCTGGCTGATGAAAGGTTCCCGTCAGAAATTGAACTGACGTTTTATCGCATAGCACAAGAGCTTTTCGGCAACGCGGTTAAACACTCGGGTGCCTCGGCTATACAGTTGTACATTACAAAAGAAACAGGTTGGCTGGTAATGTCATTCAGTGATAATGGTGCCGGTTTCGATATGGATAATGTGAAACATGGTTTCGGACTGAAGAACATGCAAAGCAGGGCTCATCTCATCAATGGGAAAGTACATATTTATACTAAACCCGAAAACGGCACACTTACTACATTAAAGGTTAAATTGCCCTGATTATTAACAGACTATAATTATCTTTACGCAAATTTAGCCTGCTTATGAAGCCAATAAATCTGGCAATTGCGGATGATCATAAAATTTTCAGGAACGGCTTGAAAGCTATGCTGGAAGATTGCCCCGACTTTAAACTGCTGATAGAAGCCTCGAATGGCAAGGAGCTTATTGGCCAGTTAGCTACCCATACCCCCGACGTAATATTAATGGATATAAAAATGCCCGAAATGGATGGTATGCAAACCACAGCCTATATTCATGAGCATTTTAAACAGATCAAAGTGTTAACTCTTTCCATGCACAATGAAGATAAGTACATTGTAGATATGATGAAGGCCGGTGCTTCGGGATATCTGCTTAAGAACGCAGAGCCCGAAGAGATCATTGACGCCATATCAACAGTTTACGAAAAAGGCTTTTATTTTAATGAACACCTGTCTGTAACGCTCATTAAACAATTGGTAGGCCCGGGCAGCTATACTGATAGCGCCGGACAACAAACTGTAGATCTAAATGACCGGGAGATAGAAGTATTAAGACTGGTTTGCCAGGAATATTCCAACCAGGAAATAGCCGATAAAATATTCCTGAGTGTGCGTACGGTTGAAGGTTATCGCGCACGCTTGTTTGAAAAAACCGGTTCAAAAAACCTGGTGGGGCTGGTGATATTCGCCATCAAGAGAGGGATTATTAGCGTTTGATCGATGTCAGAAGTCTGAGTTCTGATGTCTGAAAAAAATCTAATCAAAAAAATCTTCTGACCTCAGATTTCCGACTTCAGATTTCAACAATATCTTTGCACAATGGAAACCATTACCTGGCATGATTTTGAAAAGGTAGAGCTTCGCGTTGGTACGATACTGGAAGTTGCTGATTTCCCCGAAGCACGCAAACTTGCCTACAAAGTAAAGGTTGATTTTGGTCCTTACGGTATCAAATGGTCAAGTGCGCAGATCACCAAACACTACACGAAAGAACAGTTGCCTGGCCGGCAGATAGTGGGAGTGATCAATTTTCCAAAAAAACAGATCGCCACGTTTATATCCGAGTTTTTGGTGACCGGCTTTGCCGATGAAAACGGTGATATCGTATTAACCTCAGTTGAACATACCGTGCCCAACGGCAGTAAATTAATATAATGCGTTACTATAATTTTGGCGATGAGCAGCCTGCCATATCGCCCGATGATTTTTTTATGAATGAGGCCCTCAAAGAAGCCAAACAAGCTTTAGCCGAGGATGAGATACCCATTGGAGCGGTAGTAGTTTGCAACGGGCAGATCATTGGCCGCGGCCATAACCTTACAGAACGCCTTATTGATGTATCCGCACACGCAGAAATGCAGGCACTGACCGCTGCAGCGAATTTTTTGGGTGGTAAATATCTCAGAGATTGTACCTTATATGTTACTATGGAGCCTTGTGTTATGTGTGCAGGAGCATGTTATTGGTTCCAGCTGAGTAAGATCGTATTTGGTGCTTATGATACCAAATTAGGTTTCGGTAGGTTGAATCAAAAGATCACCCACCCCAAAACACTTATTACCGGCGGCATCCGCGAAAATGAATGTGCGGAACTGGTGCGGAATTTTTTTAAAAGCAAGCGGTAGCTGTTTTATAGTCGATGGTCCATAGTCGATAGACCATAGTAGTTGATTGGAAAGTTTATTATCCGATATATATAACTATGGACTATGGTCTATTGACCATGGACAATAATTCACACAAAAACTTGACATTAATTTAGAACAAAAGTTAATCTCATACCTTTATATTTGTACCTCAACGAACATTAACCTTTTAAAATAAATTATTATGGCATTCACACTACCTGCGTTATCATACGCTACCGATGCTTTGGAACCACACATTGATAAAATGACGATGGAGATCCACCACGGAAAACACCACCAGGCTTATGTAACCAATTTAAACAAGGCCCTTGAGGGTAAGCCTGAAGCAAACAGCAGCATTGACGATATCATTAAAAATATTTCAAAATTCCCGCCGGCGGTTCGCAACAATGGTGGTGGCCATTACAACCACACCATGTTTTGGACATTGCTTTCACCAAGCGGCGGTGGCGAACCTACAGGAGCTTTGGGTACTGCAATAACAAGCACTTTCGGGACATTTGCCGATTTCAAAACCAAATTATCAGAAGCCGGTGCTACCCGTTTCGGTTCAGGTTGGGCATGGCTGATCGTTACACCTGACAAAAAACTGGCAATAAGCTCTACCCCTAACCAGGATAATCCGCTGATGGATATAGCTGAAGTTAAAGGCATCCCGGTTTTAGGCATCGATGTTTGGGAACATGCTTATTACTTAAAATATCAGAACCGCCGTCCTGAGTATTTAGCTGCTATCTGGAACGTGATCAACTGGAACCACGTTGCTGAATTGTATGCAAAAGCAATAGCTTAATTTTAAATCAACAAATAAATTGAACGGCGGGATAGAATTATTCTGCCGTTTTTTATTACTACCTATTATGAAGGCAATGGTTCTGGAAGCGGACGATAAACCGCTAGTATTAAAAGAAGTTGAAAAACCCGTATTGCAGGCTGATGAGGTATTAGTGCAGATAAAAGCTGCCGCCTTAAACCGGAGGGATTACTGGATAACCGTAGGTAAGTATGCGGGAATAAAATATCCCTCAATAATTGGTTCTGATGGTGCCGGCATAGTAGCAGAAGTGGGCAGTGACGCAAATAAAGTATGGTTGAACAAGGAAGTGGTTATTAATCCCTGCCACAACTGGGGAAACCATGATGAATATCAGAATCGCGATTTCACAATATTGGGTCTACCCGAAAACGGAACTTTTGCCGAATATGTAAAAGTTAAAGCCGAATATTTATATCCAAAGCCCCCACACCTTAGCTGGGAGCAAGCAGCAGCACTCCCCTTAGCCGGATTGACTACCTTCCGGGCATTATTTACTAAAGCCAAAGCAAAAAAAGGCGATAAAGTGCTGATAACCGGTGTAGGCGGTGGAACAGGTGTATTTTCCCTGCAATGGGCAGTAGCAGCCGGATGCAAGGTATTTGTGACCTCCGGATCGGGCGATAAAATACAACGCGCAAAAGATTTAGGTGCTTCAGCCGGGGTTTGTTATAAAGCGCAGGACTGGGCACAGGAATTACAGCATCTGACAGGTGGCTTTGATGTCATTATCGATAGCGCATTGGGTAATGGATTCGATAAACTGCTTGATATCAGTAACCCCGGAGGACGTATTGTATTTTTTGGCGGAACGGCAGGCAATATTCCCGCACTAAATGGCCGTAAAATATTCTGGAAACAATTACAGATCTTAGGTACCACCATGGGTTCACCTGATGATTTTAAGGCAATGATCGATTTTGTAAATAAGCACAGGATCACGCCTATAATTGACGAAGTGTTTCCGCTTGCACAAGCACAAAAAGCGATAGATAAAATGGAGAACTCATCACAGTTTGGGAAATTAGTACTTACAATCTAATCAGAATGCTTCAGTTAAAAATTGAAGCCATTAAATGGGAAACCCCCGATACGGCCACTTTCTTTTTAAGTGAACTATCCGGCAAGAAGATCCACTACAAGGCCGGGCAGTTTATCACGTTTGTATTTACTCATCATACCGAAGAGATCCGCAGATCATATTCATTAAGCTCATCGCCTGATGAAGATTTATTGGCTATCACTGTAAAAAGAATAACCAATGGCGAAATATCCCGTTTTATGCTAAGTAAGCTAAAGCCGGGTGAAATATTGAATGCTGTCGAACCCGCAGGTAGATTTACGGTAACCGATTCCAAATCAAATAAAAATATTTTTTTATTTGCTGCCGGCAGTGGTATCTCCCCCGTATTCGCGCAATTAAAACATGCGCTTGCTCGCCCCGGTAACAGCCGTTTCATACTTATTTATAGCAGCCTAAACCAGTCCTCGATATTGTTCAAAGAAGAACTGGATAAATTGGCAACAGATCATCCCGGCAGGTTAAAGATCATTCATCTTTTAAGCAGTGATGGGAACAGGTTAAATAATACGACAGTAGAGCAGTTGGTAAAGAGGAATGCCACCTTCGACCTGAATAAAGCAGAATTTTATCTATGCGGCCCTTTCGCCTATATGCGAATGATAAGGCTTACACTGATATTTATGGAAATAGAGCCTGCACAGATACGTAAAGAGAACTTCGTAATTGAAACTGTAGCAGTAACCACCGGCAAGAGTACTTATCCACCCGGAAAGATCAAGATAAATTATAAAGGCGAGTTATATGACATCAGCGTAGGCGAAAATCAATCCATATTGCAAGCTGCTCTGCAAAATAACATACAATTGCCCTATAGCTGTCGTGCCGGGATATGCTCAACCTGTACTGCCCTGTGTAAAAATGGCACAGTGGTAATGACGGAAAACGATGTCCTTACTGATAAAGACCTTGACGAAGGTTGGATATTAACCTGTACAGGCCATCCAATTGGTGACGATGTAGTAGTTGAATTTAAGTGATAGATAGTCCGAGCAGTAGTGGCCTGAAGATAGCCAAAACAGGAAATTGTCATTCTGAGCGAGAGCGAAGAATCTTCTTCATCAGGACTTTACGGTGGAAAGTACAACGTATACTTAATAAACGCAGAAGATTCTTCACTATGTTCAGAATGACAAAACGAAATTTAAATGCAAGCAAATAGAAATCCCATCCTTTCTTATTAATATTACAGCATGAAACAATATGGTCTCATAGGCTTTCCGCTTTCACATTCTTTTTCTAAAAAATTCTTCACTGCAAAATTTGAAGCAGAAAAGATAGAAGATACCCAATACGACCTTTTTCCTGTTGAACATATTAAAGACCTGCTGGCTTTGCTGCATCAGCATCCTAATCTTTGCGGACTTAACGTAACCGTTCCGCATAAAATAAATGTACTTAAATATCTGGATTGGATAGAGCACGATGCCCGTACCGCAGGTGCCGTTAACTGTATCCGAATCACAGCTGAAAGTCCTGTGGTAGCAGCATTCACCGGGGAAGTAGGCATTAAGGGGCATGATTTTAAGCTTGAGGGCTTTAATACTGACATTTATGGATTTGAGGCATCTCTAAAACCTTTGCTTAAACAACATCATGACGAAGCACTGGTTTTAGGTGATGGCGGCGCGGCCAAAGCAGTTAAATGCGTGTTAGATAACCTAGGTATCAACTTTAAATCCGTTACCAGAAAGGAAGTTCCAGGTCATATTTTATTCAGTAGTTTAAGGCCACATCATATTGAAAAATATAAACTGATCATTAATACTACACCAATAGGCATGTCGCCCAATGTTGATGAGTGCCCGCCAATACCATATGATGCAATCACTGACAAGCATCTGCTTTATGATCTGATCTATAACCCCGAACAAACTTTGTTTTTGAAAAAGGGAGAGGAAAAAGGTGCAGTTACCAAAAACGGATATGAAATGTTAGTATTGCAGGCTGAAAGATCCTGGGAAATATGGAATTCAAAAGAAATTTATCCATGAAGAAAATAGCACTGTTTATTCCTGCTTTATTACTCCTTGCTGCCTGCCATAGCAATCATGATTATACGCCAAAACCGCGTGGATATTACCGGATCATTTTCCCTCAAAAAGAATATCAGCCATTTAACGGGCCTTACCCCTTTACTTTTATCTACCCAAAATATGCGGTGATAGAAAAAGACACTAATTCAATACCTGGGAAAAGCGATAAAAAACTGATCAATATGAAGTATCTGCTGAATATGCAGTTCCCCCAGTTTAATGGCACGCTTCACCTGAGTTATGAAAGCATTACCTCAAAAAAAGTTTTTGATGAGCTTACCGAAGATGCTAGAAATTTTGCTTTTAAACATACAGTAAAAGCTACCTCTATCGATCAGGGTATCATCCACAATGCTGATCGCAAAATATATGGCATTTACTATACCATTGATGGCAATGCAGCATCATCTGTGCAGTTTTATCTTACCGATAGTACTAAGAACTATATTCGTGGAGCCCTTTATTTTAACACCCCTCCCCGTCTGGACTCGATACAACCTGTGCTGAAGTTTGTAAAAAAGGATATAGACACGATGATCAAAACCTTCAGGTGGAAGGGAGAATAAATTTGGGATGCACGGAAAACGCTTTTTAAAATTTTCTGCAATTTTGGCTAAAGCCCCGCTTGTTTCCTCATCCTTTCCGCCCCATAAATGGGACGGCAATGAATTTAAGCATCAGATTTTTTTATTCATTGCCGTTTGGCTTCAGCCAACGGCTAAGTTGAAAATAATTAAATGGCTTTAGCCTCAAATCTATACGCCTAACATTTTAAAGCAATTTCTCTGATTTCGGATGCCGAATTTTCGATTTCGGAATTATAAATCCGAAATTGCACCTTCTTAATTCGAAATAAAAACATGATCCAATCATTCGTAAATAACCCTTTCCAGGAGAATACCTATATTTTATTTGATGAAACCAGCGAATGTGCTATTATTGATCCGGGTATGTACAATGCCTCCGAGCAAAATGTAGTAGTCAATTTTATCAGGGATAATCAATTAAAGCCGGTGATACTCCTAAACACCCATTGCCATATCGACCATGTGCTGGGCAATAAATTTGTGTTCGATCAATATGGATTAAAGCCGCAGTTCAATGAAGGAGAATCATCCGTATTAGCATCTATACCTGCTTATGCACCACAAATGGGCATACGTTATGAAACTTCTCCGCTGCCCGATCATTACCTTGGCGAAACAGGGGCCGTTATTTTCGGCAACACCGAATTAAAATTGATCTACGCACCCGGACACTCACCCGCTCATCTTTGTTTTTATGATGAAGCCGAAAACCTGCTGGTAGGAGGCGATGTGTTATTCAGAGGGAGTATAGGCCGTACAGATCTGCCCGGTGGCAATTATGACCTGCTGATCCGCAATATCCGCGAGAAACTGTTTACCCTGCCTGATGATTGTGTTGTATATCCCGGCCATGGCCCCGAAACCACTATCGGCTTTGAAAAAAAGCACAATCCATTTTTTACGTAGTGGTTAAGGTTTTACGTAATACGTTTGACGTGGTACGTTTTTTCAGCGCAAATAAAAAACATATAATCTCTGCCCGTTTTTCTTAAATTGGACACAAATAAAAACGTACAACGTACCACGTCAAACGTATAACCCAGAAACAACCTTTGAACACTTCCATCTACATAGCCAAACGATACCTGTTTTCGAGGAAAAAGATGCATGCAATTAATATTATTTCCGGTGTATCCATGCTGGGGGTATTTATCGGCAGTGCTGCTTTAGTTATTATTTTATCGGTATTTAATGGTTTAGAGAAAGTAATCCTTTCGGCATACAGCAATTTTACGCCCGAGCTCAGGATAGAGCCCCGCCAGGGAAAAACCTTTGACCCCAATACGCCTTATTTCAATGCGCTTCGCCGCGATCCAAAACTGGTTTCGTTCACTGAAGTATTAGAAGAAAAAGCGCTGATAAGATATGGACAAACGGGTCAGTTTATCGGAACAGTGATGGGCGTAAGTGATGAGTTTTTGAAAAATCAGCAGCTGGATAGCACCATTGAAAAGGGCTCATTCACACTGAAAGATAAGAATAACTTTTATGCGGTTATAGGTGCTACCGTACAAGGAAAACTATCTGTCAATATTCACGATCAACTCTCGCCCCTTGAGGTTTATTCGCCCCGACGGGATGCTTCCAATTCCGCAGACCCTTTAAGTGCATTTGAAGTAAAATATATTTATCCATCAGGTATTTTTAATATTCAGCAGGATTTTAACGGGCTGATCATTACACCGATCGAGTTTGTCCGTGGTTTACTGAATGAACCTAAAAACATTTCGGCTATTTATCTCAATTATAAAAAAGGCACCAACCTGAAAGATATGCAAGCTGACGTGGTGGATAAAGTGGGTAGTATGTTCACAATCAAAAACCGTTTCGAACAAAATACCGATCTATATAAAACATTGAACTACGAACATTGGTCTATATTCATGATCCTCACATTTGTGCTCATCATCGCTATATTTAACATCGTCGGGTCGTTAACCATGCTGGTAATCGATAAGCAAAAAGATATTGCCATTTTAACCAGCCTTGGTGCTAATAAGCGGTTGATACAGGGCATTTTCTTTTTTGAGGGAATGATGATATCGTTCATTGGATGCATTTTAGGGATAGCAGTAGGGCTTATATTTTGTGTTTTGCAGGAGCAGTTTGGTTTTATCAAATTTGGAGACAACCTGACGATAATAGATGCTTTTCCCATCGCTTTAAAATTTACCGATTTTATACTGGTATTTTTAACGGTGACCGGGGTAGCCGTCATAGCGTCAGGAATTAGTGCACGTTTAAGTATCAAAAGACTCGGAGAGATCAAAGAGGAATTGTAAATTTGGAAGACCCGAAGGTTGTTTGGAGAAATCAAAACAGAATTGAAAGTTTAGAGTTTAGTAATTAGAATTTAGAGCTTAGGGTTTAATTTAAAAGAATATGGAATCGAAACGTCAGCAAAAATTTGCAGGAGTAATACAAGAGGACCTGGCAGCTATATTTCAGAAAGAAGGCCTGAACATGATGCCTAATACCCTTATTACCATTACCAAGGTAAGGGTAACACCCGATCTGGCCATTGCCAGGGTTTTCCTGAGCTTTTTTAATACCAATAATGCCCAACTGGCACTCAACACTATAAAATCGCACTCTTCTGAATTGCGCTATAAGTTAGGCGCGCGTATAAAAGATCAGGTGAGGATCATCCCTCAGCTTGAATTTTTTATAGATGATACCAGCGAGTATGTTGAACGTATGGATAAGATATTCGATAAGATCAGCAAGGAAGAAAGACAGCCGGATACTGAATAATTTTAAATGGCCTGTACTGCCAGATTTACGAAGTTTATAAAACTTCGTAAATCTTTCTGAGGATGACAATGCTCCTATCAAATCCTTAATGAATAAGCATACTCAATTAGAAAACTTCATTAATAATCACCCGGCGCAAATTGGCAAAGTAGTTGATTTCAACCCCGAAACCGACCGCCTTTTTAAATTTGATTTTACTGCATCCAATACCGAATTAGCTCCGGAAGATGTGAATGATACTACAAAATTCAGCAATTGGGTAACTAAAAAACTTAAAGATAATAACAGCAGGTATGGCATTGGCGGCTACATGGAACACCGCACCCTATATGCCCGCAGCGAATTATTTAATACAGAAGACGAACCACGCCGCCTGCACCTGGGCGTTGATATATGGGCCGATGCAGGTACGCCCGTTTATGCCCCGATGAATGCAACTATACACAGCTTTGCTGATAATGATCATTTTGGTGACTACGGCCCTACCATCATTTTAAAACATCAGCTTTATGATTTAGAACTTTATACTCTGTACGGTCATCTTAATCGCGAAAGTCTTGAAGGATTATCAGTTGGTGATTCTATCAACAAAGGGGAAAAAATAGCAGACTTTGGTAACCAGGATGAAAATGGTCACTGGCCGCCGCACCTGCATTTTCAATTGATGTTTGATATGGAAGGTTGTTATGGTGATTATCCGGGTGTAGGCCGTTTCTCAGAAAAAGATAAGTACCTCAAAAATATTCCTGACCCGAATTTGATCCTTGGATTCCCTGATCGATAATCACCAGCCCTCGACCTGTTTAATATAAGCTGTTAATTCATCAGCAATTTGCATATGCTCAGCCATGTCCGGGTGGCCGCCGCAGCCATTATGATATCTTTTTGAGAAAAAGTATTTGTATACTTTTTTATCGCCTTGAGCATTCATGTAAGCAGCAATACCCGACAAATACTTTCTTAACACTACATTCAACGTAATATTAGCCATCGGACTGGTTAAACAAATAATATCCGCTTTAGGATAATGCATCCTTACTGTATTGATGAATTTAACATAGGCGCTACAGAAAAGCGTGGAATCAACAACTCCATCATTTTGCCCCAAGCATATCGTCACTACATCCGGTTGGTAGCGACTAAAATCCCATTGCATTTTATTATTACGCAGGTACATTTTATCCAATACATCAGGCATCAAAATGTCCATATTGCAGCAGCTGTGAGTAAGACCAATACCCGCCACGGCAGTTAGCTGCCACTGCGCATCCAGCGCACGTGAAGTGACTGGGCCATAACTCATATAAGCATTATGCTGATCATACCATTGTCCTTCATCACAAGGGATGACAGACAGGTCCATACCTGTACCGGCTGTAATGGAATCGCCGATGTATTCAATTTTTCGTTTTGGTTTTGACGGAAGGGACAACATTTTATCACATTTTATCCCAACAAATTCCAGGTAACCGATACCCGATTCTGTATCCTTGCAAATAGTGATGATATGTTCCGTATCGGCCAGCCCTTGCGCAGCTTTTATGATGTTTTGCTTATCTGTTAGTTTAATCCTTACAGGCGCATTATTATCAATAGCGATCTCTATGTAATTGTGGTTATCCCCACCTAATATTTCATCGTTGATCACCAACTCGCAATCCGTCCCTTTAAACTTTGCCTTAATGTAAACGCCAGGCGACCAAAACCTCGGTTTTAGCGGATCTGAGAAATCGATCCTCCCAAAATATTGAATGTTAGTATTATTGGCTTTGTACAAGTTTAAAGCAGGCTTTTTAGGTTTTGCAAAAGCGATGTTGATGGATAGGATTAAAAGCAGTATAGAAAATCGGCGGGTCATAGGTTGTTTTACGAGTATGGTAGTGGATAAAGTTATATGTTTGAAAACAGACCGATCAATACTTTTATAGCAATTTGTTAAAGATTTAGCATTATTACTAAACAATAAAAGCCCCGGTAAACCGAGGCTTTTAAAAATTTTATTTTTATAGCTTATTGATTTTGTGGCGCATCTTCCGGTGTACCTACTATTTTATAAACCTTGTTATTGTTTGCGTCACGGGCATCCTGGTAATAATAACCATCAGTTGACACATAGTATTTTTCACCATTAAGATTGATCTTCCTGCAATCTGGTGGAAGTGATTCAACTATATCACCAACCTGTGGAACCTGTTGGTCGCCACCGTTAGGATTATTTGTATTCAATTCGCCATCTTTACCCTGAACCTGGTAGGTTATGCTGCCATCATCTTTAGTAATGGGCAGATAATATACACCATTAGCTTCATAGTATTGCTCGCCATTGATTACAATAGATTGAGCATTTGAAGGTAATGTATTGATTTCAGCGCCTACAGGTGGTTCAACAACAGTGTATTCATTGTTGTCATATTGGTAGAATAAACCAGCGCTGTAATAGAATTCAGCGTCACCATAATAGAACGGATAATAACCATATGGTAAAAACCCTATACTGAAACCAAGTCTTGGTGCATAATAAGTACCATAATATCCGTGATGGTAGTGGTAATAATTACTATTCCTCCAGTAAGAAGGGCCATAAAAACCACGGCCACCAACACCTACCGAAGCACGGCCACCAGCACCTACATAGCCACGGGTACCAACATAACTGCGGGCAGTGGTATTAGCATAGCTGCTGCCGCCATAATTAGGTGATCCGGGATAAATTGCAGAGCGATGAGCAGCACCTACAGTATAACCGGGAGCATTTGTGCGTGGTGGAGCTATAGCAACCCGGGAACTACCATTGCCTGGTCTGTAAGATCCTACACCGCTTACTGTCCTGCTACCGCCATTGAATGATGGTCTTGCACCACCACCGGCATTAAATGATGGCCTTGCGCCGCCACCGCCATTAAATGACGGCCTCGCACCACCGCCACCTGAAGGAGCAGATGGTCTTGCGCCACCACCACCACCGCTTGATGAACCACCAGACGGTTGTGAACTACCACCTCCTCCGCCACCACCGGATGAACCACCACCACCGGATGAACCTCCGCCACCCCGGTGCTGGGCATTAGCAGACACTGCTACAAACAGGCACAATAGTCCGTTTAAAGCTACGGTAATTAAATATTTATATGTCTTTTTCATGATCTGTATTATTAATATCTACAACTAGCTATGATTTATAGTTGATCGATATAAGTTTGGACTAAAATAATTGCAAATGGTTTAAAGTTATATTTAAATAATTCGCAAAAAGCAGACCAATGTTTTTACGTGTGACTCAAACACAAGGTTAGAATTCTTTTTGCAGAGGTAAATGTAATAATTAATCGTAATTCTATATAATGGGTGTTCAAACAAACAGTTAATTTTAAATAATTCTGACGAAATGGCTGATTAGTAACAAACATGTTCAGATACTCTCGGCAATGAACAAAAACGGTTGTTCAAACCGCAGGTTGAAAAAGCCATCATGAGTGGTCCTGAAACTATGCTTTCCGACGGGTTCCAATCCCTGGTAGTGCAGATCATGTGGATAGGTCAATATTTCGATCTTATCCCCGGCAGGTTTCCATTTACTGAAACCCGAATTAACGGCATAAATTTTTTGATTACCATAAAAGATCACCAAATCGATCTTGTCAACAAAAAACAAATAATCCTTTAAGTGAAATTCATCTGTTATAATATTCACAGCGGGATAATTATGCGTTACCAGGTATTTTAAAGCCGCTTCAGCCGTTGTGTCATTCCCCACCGGCATCTGCTTAACATCTGATTGCAAATTGCTGTGTAAATCATTGGTAATTATCCAGTCTATTTTAATACCATAGTCATTCAATGATTTTGCAGTTTGCTGTGTAGCTATAACAGTTGGATTCCATTCCAGCAATTGCCCCAGTAATTCCGCCGGAAAACTATCCAAACCCAGCACCAGTAGTGCAGGCTCCTGTTTTTCGCGGACAATGTGATGCGAGGACATGGCTTAATTTCAGATGTTAGTTTTACAATAGAAAATTAAGTAAATAGTTTGGTATTAGTGACCAGTTAATCAGCGATTAGTGATCAGTCCTTAAAGTTTATAATGAAAGTGGAATTTTCCTAATAGATTTTACGGTAAAATTCTTTTAAAACGGCTCCGGGATCAATTGCCAGGTTGATAGCGCCCGATACAGCTATACCGTATACACCTGTTTCTAATAAAGGTTCAATATCATTTAATTGTATACCACCTACAGCAATAACCGGTATTTCGATAGGATGCTTCTGTAGTTCGCGATAGCCCTGAAACCCAAGTAAGGGTTTATTATTTGGTTTAGTATCGGTATGCGCAAAAGGACCGTATCCACAATAGTCCACCACTCTCGTATTTTGTACCTGCAACAAATTTTCAATATTGGTTGCTGATGCTCCCAACGTTTTATCATCGCCAATATGTTTGCGTATAGTGATCAGGTCAGCATCAAAATCTTCGATATGTACACCCTGAGCATCCACCCTGTCCAATAATTCATAATGATTGGTTAAAATAAGTGTGGCACCCCAGTCATCACAAATTACTGCTATCTCGTTGATCTCATCTACCAGTTCATCATCAGCCTTGGTAAGGCAGCGGTACTGTATCCAGTTTGCCCCGGCCTGGCAAGCGATCTGCACCTGTTCAATATGACTTCTATGCGGCAGGTCCTGGGTGAGGTAATGGAATTTAGATATGTATTTTTTCATAGTTATAGTCCGGAAGACCGTAAGTCTGAAAGTCCGGAAGTATTATTAAAGTTTAAAAAAATTCAATTCCCATCTTTCGGACTTCCCGTCTTTCCGACTTCCGGACTATTTTAGCGCCTCTGCAATCGGCTTGCCTATACATCCGTTCGGTGCCTGTATATGCAATAACGCAGCTACAGTTGCAGCAATGTCGGTCATATGTGTTTCGCGGTTCAGGTGACCGTGAGGTATACCCCAACCCATAAATACCAGTGGGATATGTGCATCATAGGGATTCCAGGTGCCGTGTGTAGTACCTGTTTTGCTGTAGGCATCATACCATCCTGGTTTTAAAATGATCTGTATAGTGCCGCTATGTTCTACACTATAACCATTGATAATACGTGTACGCAGATCTTCGGGGATATTGGCAGTTTGTGCTTTTGCCATGTCCACTGCATAAGCTACGCCCGCTTGCTGCATCAAAAACTCAATACAATCCTTTTTTAATGCTTCTTCATCCAGCTTTGCATACCTGATATCTTTATAGTTGAAATTAACCTGGTAATTACCCAGACTAAGAACAAGGTTTTCTACCTTATATTTACTTAACAGCATTTTATTCAGATCACTTTTAACTGTAGCACCGTTCCACATTCCGGCAGGGATATTATGATCATTTAAAAAAGTTGGATTGTGCGCTGCACCATGATCGGCAGTCAGGAAGACTGTATAATTCCCCTTACCCAGTTTAGCATCTAAATAGGTAAAGAATGTTGCAAAGTCCCTGTCAAGTTTCAGGTAGGTGTCTTCTATTTCAACCGAGTTTGGCCCGAATTGGTGGCCAACATAATCAGGAGATGAAAAGCTTACCGCCAGGAAGTCGGTTGCATCGCCCTGACCCAGTTTTTCACCATTGATGGCAGCTATCGCCATATCAAGTGTTAAGGTATTACCATAAGGCGTTGATCTTATTAAACCTAAATTGTTCTTGTATAATGCCGATGTTTTTACGGGCAAACTTGGCGTATCAGTGCCCTTAAATTTACCTTCGTATCTCGGGCTGATATCAGGTGTGCTTTGTAAGTAGGAATCTATAGGATAAGCGGGTATCCAGTCTTGCTTTAAATAGGTTTCCGGCATTTTTTGGTCGTTAAAATCCTTTACCCATTGCGGCAGATCGTTCATATAATAAGTACTGGTTATCCAGTTGCCGGTTTTGTCTTCGAACCAATAAGCGGCATTGGCGGTATGCCCTGCAGGTAAAATACCACCCCTGTCCTTAAGTGCAATGCCAATTACCTTTGACCTGAAATTTGTTGCCAAACGAAGTTCATCGGTAACAGTGCTTGTTAACAGGTTGCGCGGCGAGTTTTGTCCCTCTAAAGCCGGGGGACTTCCGACAGCCTTAACCGACGTATCACGGGTGCAATAAAGTGATTGCCCTGTAGCCTGCACAATAAAATCATTACCAGCTATGCCAGTTAACGCAGGTACCGATCCGGTATAAATACAAGTATGTCCTGCAGCGGTTACCGTCGGGATATAATCAATCAGCGTATTTTCGCAGCTGAAACCTTCATTCAGCAAGCGTTTAAAACCGTTGTTTTGGTAACGGTCGTAATAGCGGTATAAGTAATCCCAGCGCATCTGGTCAACAACAATGCCTACAACCAGTTTTGGGCGGGGCACAGATGTGTTTTGTACTGCTTCAGCAGCAGTTTTGGCAGGAATTACATTTTCGGTAGTTTTTTTCTTTTTTGTTTGGGCTGATACATTCAGCGCGGCAAAAGCTAACGACGTTAACAGCAGGTATTTGATCTTCATCAGGGAACAATTTTTATTTGGCGCAAATATCTGCAAAGTGATTAAAATCTAATGTGATATTTGCGTTACGACAATTTAAAGTTTATGTTTCGGGATCGGCAAAAGTTAGCAATGCATGCTGGCTTGCAGTATGCAAATCGCGCCAGGCACGGTTAATTTCTGTTTCGGTACTTGCTGCAATTAATCCGCATAAAGGATAAAGCCTGTCTACAGTTTCCCTGGCTAATTGAGCAAGCCTGCGACTGGTAATGCTAACCCTTTTTAATTGTTCATCAGAAACCGCATTGTCTTTTGTAATAGTATCCCATGATTGGTCCACTGCCTCAAAAAACCTTTCCCTTGCCAGGTTCATATTATTCTTCGACCAGTCCAGTTTTTTAATTAAAAGAACTTTTTGTCCATCTGTGAGCCTGGGCTGTTTAATTTTATCCTGAAAGATGCCTTCACAAAGATCCATAAAATGAATAGCGATACCCGATAAGTTAACTGCCAATGTCGTTTCTGCCAATTGCAAAAAGGGATATTGATATAATGGTTCCGGAACAATTGCTGCTAGAGGATCGATCTTAAATTGCCGGTTGTTAGCAACCTTAAGGCCCTTAATTTCAAAAGCATCGCTTCCGGTAGCTACCATGCCGATATATTTCCATGCAGGCAGTGTATTGACATCCTTTTTATCAAATATAAAAGGCAGGATTAGTGGTTCGCCACCATCATCCAAAACAGGCTCTCCATTTTTTTTGATGATGCAATTAGCCGTAATATGTGTAGCATGATGCGCACCACTGGCATATTTCCAGGTGCCGTTTATGATATATCCGGTATCAGTAATATCGGCTGTGCCACCTGCTGCACCACTCCCTGCAAGACAAACTTTAGGATCATTAAACAGGTCTGCAATTTCGGGAGATATAAAACCGCCGAACCAACCAGCACCGCTGCACAAGGTAACTACCCAACCGGTGCTGCCGTCTGTCCAGCTTATTGCCTCTTGCAACCGTACCAAATCAGGCAGAGTTATTTGCAACCCGGTATAAGCCTGTGGTACTAGTAGCTTAAACCATTTATTTTTATAAACTACCCGTAATTGTTCCGGATGAAGCATACCCATTTGTTCGGCTTCAGCTGCTGTACTGCGAATGCTATAAACATCAGTTTCATCAATAAACTTTGAAGGGTGTGGAATAGTATTTTCCATTGTATTAATTTAATAAACTACCTTTTCAAGCCCCTCTCCCTTGGAGAGGGGTTGGGGTGAGGCATTTTCCTTTTTCCAAATAGCAAGCCACTCAAAGAATCCGAAGAATGCTACAATAAATAAAAACAGGGTAAGCACCGAAAACAGGATAAGATGTTTATAGCACAACAGCGGGATAGCAAACAGATTAGAGATATTGAGCAATATCCAGTTTTCGAGTTTACGCCTTGCCAGCAACCACATCCCAGCCCATGCTGTCGATGATACCCAGGCATCCCACACCGGCACATTTGATGTGGTGAATTTTTTAAGCAGTACATACAATATCGCCCACCCGGCAAATACGATAAGTAAGGTGATAACCCATTCACGTCGTGTTGCCCACGTGATGGTTACCGGTGGCTCATCCCGCCGTTTTATCCAGTGTACCCACCCATAAATACTCATCACCAGATAATAAACATTTAAGGCTGATTCTGCATACAAACCGGCGATCATTAAAATATAGATCCCGATAAACGTGCCTGCAATACCTGTTGGGTAAAGCCATATATTGTTTACTTTGGCCAACAATACTTCAGCTACACTAAACAATACGGCAGCCCATTCCCAAAACGTGGTTTCTTTAACCTGTTCTAAAAAGAGTTGTATCCAGTGATTTAAATCCATCATTACTGATTTACTTAACTATTAATTTGTTTTGCCCTCTTTCCGCGCAGCGAAGAGAGGGCCGACCAGCATAGCGTAGTCGGGGTGAGTAACTTGCTGTAATGCATAGCGTTAATATCGCTTTTATATTTACTCACCCGGTCGTTTCCGCCTAAGGTCGGATCGACCACCCTCTCTTCGCTGCGCGGAAAGAGGGATCTTTATTTAGTTTGACCTAAGCATACCCGATATTTTTCCGCCTAAAACTTAAGATTTAAAGAAGCCAGGAAATTGATCGGAGCCTGCGGGAAAAAATAATTATAGTTAACCACCTTACCGCCCTCAATATCCGGGTAGGTAGCACCGTCAGACTGATATTTTTTGCTGAATATGTTATTAACCAGCAAACCCACGCCAACATTCTTAACACCTTTTATCTTGAAATTATAATTCAGACGAACATCATTCACCAGGTATCCGTCTAAGGATCTGCTTTGGGTCGATGTATTATCCAGATATTGTCTGCTTACATATTTGGTGATAAAAGCGACCTCGCCGTTTTTTACCAGGCGATAACTGATTACGCTCGACCCGACAAAATCGGGAGAATAAGCAATGTCAGTCTTCTTATACTGCACCAGGTCCAGGGTTCCGGTATCATAGTTTTGGAGATACTGCGGGAAGTTTTTTACTTTATTGGTGCTCAGGGTTGCATTTATCGACCAGTTTAATGGTTCGGCAATCTTTACCTTTGCGCTGGCTTCGATACCTGCACGATAGCTGTCTTTTATATTGGTTCGGATAGCTTCACCTACGGTGTCAAGCTTTCCGGTTAACACCAACTGGTTTTTGTAAAGCATATAAAACCCATTGATGCTGGCGCTAAAAGCTGGCCCGCTGAAACGGTAACCGACCTCAAGATCCTTCAGATTTTCCGGCTTAGGACGGTCCTGGGGCGATGATCCTGTATAGTCGCTGCGATTAGGCTCATGATTGCCCACAGCAAGCGATGCATAAACATTACTATGCGGATCTATTTCATAAGTAATACCCACTTTCGGATTAAAGAAATTCAGTTCAACCGATTGCTGCGCGCTGTTCAGGGCCGCGTTGAATCCTAAGAATGAATAATAAATATGGCGGTATTGCATGTCGCCGTAAAGCAGCACTTTGCCTGTGTGATACTCGGCACGGCCAAAAACATTGAAATCGGTTTTTTTAGCGTTGTCACGTTCATATTCATAATCAGGCGGGATGTTGGTGCTTTCCTGTGTCCATTCAATATTGTTATAGTGGGCACCTTTGTATTCATTATAAGCGCCGCCAAGGATCATATTCAATTTGTCGTCCGGTTTATAATTTAGGTTGTAAGTCAGGCCGTAAAAATCGTTATTCAACCATAAACGCCTTACAAGGTCTGTTGTGTCAATGGTTTTACCACCTACCACAACCGGGGTGACGCCATAATTTGCAAGAGGCTCTGCATTTTTATATTCCTCATAATAACCATAGCCTTTTGTATAATGCAAGGCCCCGCTAAACGAAAGCTTGCTGGTAATCTGCTGATTGTAAAGTAGCTGGTAATAGTTCTGCGTATAATTATCAGTTTGGTTTTTATAATAACTGTTGCTCGAGTTGATGTATCCCAATTCGTTATATCTGCGGTTCCCGGCGTTTACACTATCTTGCGGTACACCGTCCCATGCCTGGTAAGTTTGTTCATGACCTGAAAATACATTCAGCCGCAGCACACTGTTTTTGCCATAATAAGCACCAGTTAAGAAGTAAGATTTCAGATGCGAAAATGCCCGGTCAATGTATCCGTCCGAGTTCATTCTTGATAAACGACCATCAAAGCTAAAATGCCCGCCAAGTAAACCCGTACCTACTGCCACAGTATTTTTAACTGTTCCGTATGATCCGGCCGAATTATTCAATTCCGCATAGGCGGTATCATGCCGGGTGGTAGTTTGGATATTGATACTTGCGCCAAATGCACCGGCGCCATTAGTAGATGTACCCACACCACGCTGTACCTGTATATTATCAACAGACGAAGCAAGGTCGGGCAGGTCGACAAAATAAACCCCCTGATCTTCAGCATCATTGATCGGGATACCGTTCAGCGTCACATTGGTCCGGGTAGCATCCGAACCACGTATACGGATACTGGTATAGCCAACTCCTGCTCCGGCATTTGAGGTAACTACCGTTGATGGGGTTTGCTCCAGTAAATACTCAAACCCACGACCCGAATTATTTTTATCGATATCCTTTTTACTAAGATTGGTAAACGCAGTAGGTGAATTATTGGAGGCCCGTGTAGCACTTACGGTAATTTCTTCGGTAAGTGTGGTGCTGTTATTAAGCGAAATATTAAGGATGGTATTTACAGTCAGTACAACTGCTTTTTCAAAAGGCAGATAGCCGATGTAAGTTACCTTTAAAGTGTAATTGCCATTTGGCACGTTGCTGAGCTGGTACTTACCGTTTCCATCAGAAATAGTAGTATTGGCTGGATTAATAGTGACAGTTGCGCCGGGCAATGGTGCACCCGTTTGATCAGTGACTTTCCCCGAAATGGAAAGTTGGGCCGTGGCTAGGACAGGCAACAGCAAGGCGAATAGCGCCGTGAATAAATTTTTCAAAATGAATTAAATAAAACTTGTTAAACCATCTGCCCACCAGGGTTGGAATGCGCAGTACACTTAACTTTTTACCTCTCCCTACGCCGGCATTACCCGGATCAGGTGTAGCCCCCGACCCCTAAAGGGGAGGAGTAAATAGTCAAAGAAATCCTTAGGACTATCAACTCCCCCTTCAGGGGGTCGGGGGGCATGGGTTTGATCTCAGCCCGTCTTTCAGTTTGGTAAAATAACCTGCAGATTATTTTGCGACCAAAGCAAGGCACCCCTTGAGAATTATAGGGCAAATATAAGTTTAGATATTGGATTTCGGATGTTTGATTTCGGATTTGTATAATTATAAGCTTAAATTCGATAAATGACAATACCTAATGGGACAAATTACATACGCATTAATAGAACACGGATTAAGCCCGAAAGAGATTTTGGAACTCCCTTTTTATTTAAAATCAACTGCAAATGATATTATCAACGGTGAATGGGCTTGGACTAATCCAAACATGGACATCAAATTCTTGGATAATTATTGGAATAAAAAGCCTGATTACTTTTTCACGAATTCGTGGAATGAGGAAGACTTTCCTTGGTTGAAAAAGGAAAATTTATCATTAGATTTTCCCCATCCTAACCTTGTAAAATTTGATCATCTACTAAATTGGTATTTCTTTTTTAGAAATGATTCTCAAATAAATGAGTTTAAAAAATTAACAAAGGATATTGCAGAATTATTAAAACCAGTTGATATGATTATAGTTCCTGAAACATTCTACGATGCTGTAAAGGAAAATGAAGGATTGACTGTTGAAATGTTTAGAAGAAAGGCAATAATCGGAAAAAGCCCTTTTATAGAAGTGGGATAATTCATTTTTTAAAATAGTTTCCATATTAACTGGTTTGTGCCAGTCATGAAAATTGCGCTTTTCTATTTCTTGTCCTTGTACTCCAACCTAAACTTTACCTTTCTCATTTCACCTCAAAAACGTAAGTTTGCAAACTTTTACATACACAAGTTATGCTACGAACACATACCTGCGGCGAATTAAATATCAGCCATTTAGGCCAGTCAGTTACCTTATGCGGATGGGTGCAAAAATCACGCGATTTGGGCGGTACCACATTTATTGATGTGCGTGACCGTTATGGTTTAACCCAACTTGTTTTAAACGAAGGTACTACTGACGACCTGCGCACTAAAAGCCGCAGCCTGGGCCGTGAGTTTGTGATAAAAGTAAGCGGTAAAGTTATTGAGCGTACCAGTAAGAATACCAAAATCCCTACAGGTGAAATCGAAATAGCTGTTGAAGCGCTTGAGATATTAAATGAGTCTAAAATTCCGCCGTTCATGATCGAAGATGAAACGGATGGTGGTGAGGAGTTACGTGCTAAATACCGCTATTTAGATTTACGCCGTAACCCTATCCGTAATAACCTGGTGCTTCGCCACAAAATGGCACAGGAAGTGCGTAAATATTTAGACGGACTCAACTTTATCGAAGTTGAAACTCCCGTGTTGATCAAATCAACGCCGGAAGGTGCACGCGACTTTGTGGTGCCAAGCCGTATGAATCCGGGTGAGTTTTATGCCCTACCGCAATCACCCCAAACTTTTAAACAGTTGCTGATGGTGAGCGGGTTTGACCGTTATTTCCAGATCGTAAAATGTTTCAGGGACGAGGATTTGCGTGCTGACCGTCAGCCTGAGTTTACACAAATAGACTGCGAAATGGCTTTCATTACGCAGGAAGATATCCTGCATATTTTTGAAGGGTTGACTAAACACCTGTTCAAGACAGTTAAAAATATTCATTTGGACCCTATCCCACGCATGCAATATGCTGATGCGATGCGCTTATACGGTTCTGATAAACCGGATATCCGCTTCGGGATGCAATTTGTGGAGCTGAATGATATTGTAAAAGGCAAAGGCTTCAGCATATTTGATAATGCTGAATTGGTTGTCGGTATCAATGCTAAAGGCTGTGCAGCTTATACCCGCAAGCAAATTGATGAGCTGACCGAGTTTTTAAAACGCCCACAAATTGGTGCTACAGGGTTAATTTATTGCCGTTACAATACGGACGGTACTTTAAAATCATCAGTAGATAAATTTTATAACGAAGACGAGCTGACCAACTGGGCAGCAGCTTTTGAAGCAGAAGCAGGCGACTTAATGCTGGTGTTAGCCGGACAAGAAGAAAAAGTACGCAAGCAATTGAATGAGCTGCGTTTAGAAATGGGTAACCAGTTAGGCTTACGCAATAAAGATCAGTTTGCTCCTTTATGGGTGCTTGATTTTCCTTTATTGGAGTGGGATGAAGAAACAGGCCGTTTCCATGCTATGCACCATCCGTTCACTTCGCCAAAGCCTGAGGATATCCCAATGTTGGATACTGATCCTAAGAATGTACGCGCTAATGCATATGACCTGGTGATCAACGGAACTGAAATAGGTGGCGGTTCAATACGTATCCACGACCGTGCTTTGCAGGCCCTGATGTTTAAGCATCTTGGTTTCAGTAAAGAAGAAGCACAAAAACAATTCGGCTTCCTGATGGATGCTTTTGAATATGGTGCACCGCCGCATGGTGGTATTGCATTTGGTTTCGACCGTCTGTGTTCTATCTTCGCCGGGTTGGATTCTATACGTGATGTGATCGCTTTCCCTAAAAATAATTCAGGCCGTGATGTGATGATCGATTCGCCATCAACCATTGCTGATGAACAGTTAAATGAGTTGAAAATAAAGACGACGGTATAATTTTCTTCGAAAAAGAAAGTTATTCAATCAAAATTATTTGTGCATGAAGAGATATATCCTATTACTTGTTTTATTTATTGCTGCGTTTTCATCCTGTAAAAAAGATACACCGTTTGACCCCGTCAAGCAGGCCGCAGCTGATGACGCTTCTATACAAGCTTACATTAAAGCTAATAACATTACAGCCACAAAAGACCCATCCGGGCTTTATTACCAGATTATTACACCGGGAACAGGTGCTTATCCCACTAAAAATTCGTTGATTTCGGGCCAATACACAGGTAAATTACTAAACGGAACGGTGTTTGATTCCAATTCAATTCCTAATGACCCGTTGTCGGGTTTTATAACAGGCTGGCAAATCGGGATACCTCATATTAATACCGGTGGAAGAATATTACTATTGATACCATCTGCATTGGGTTATGGGAATTCAAAAAGCGGAAGTATACCCGCTAATTCGGTATTGATATTTACGTTTGACCTTACTGGTTTTAACAATTAGAAAAGAGCAGATCTTTTATTGAATGATATAAAGGGCGATTTATTTAAATCGTCCTTTTATTTTTATATTCGGTAAAAAATCCCTTTTTAATGAAAAGACTTTACCTGCTAGCATTATGTGTTTTCTCTGTACCTGCATTAGCGCAGGACAATACTTTAAAAACTATAGTAAACAAAAAAGCAGACTCGTTACAAAGCCAGGTTGTAGCATGGCGAAGGGATTTCCATCAAAACCCGGAACTGGGTAACCACGAATTCCGTACGTCAGCTATTATAGCTAAACATTTGCAGTCATTAGGTTTGGAGGTAAAAACAGGAATAGCAACTACGGGTGTAGTAGGCATATTGAGAGGTGATAAACCCGGTCCGGTTGTGGCCCTGCGTGCTGATATGGACGGGCTGCCTGTTACTGAGCGTACCCCTGTTCCGTTTGCATCAAAAGTAACAACCGTGTATAATGGCAGGGAGACAGGTGTAATGCACGCCTGCGGGCATGACTCGCACATGGCTATCCTTATGGCCGTAGCAGAGATATTATCATCGATGAAAAGTGAATTACACGGTACAGTAAAGTTCATTTTTCAGCCGGCTGAAGAGGGTGTACTGCCCGGTGAAAAAGGCGGGGCCGAAGAGATGGTAAAAGAAGGCGTGCTGGAAAATCCAAAGGTTGATGTCATCTTTGGGCTGCATATTAATTCACAAACCGAAGTGGGCAAGATCAGTTATCGTCCCGGCGGAGCAATGGCCGGTATAAACGACGTGCAGATTATTGTAAAAGGACGTTCAGCACATGGCGCATATCCGTGGTCGGGTATTGACCCTATCGTTGTTTCTGCACAGATCATCAACAATCTGCAAACTATCGTAAGCAGGAATATCAATGTGACGGAAAATGCTGCTGTGGTAACTATAGGGGCAATAAACGGGGGTAACAGATCAAATATCATCCCTGAAAAAGTGGAGATGCTGGGCACATTGCGCGCGTTCACGCATGCAGATGAGCAGTTGCTGATAGCACGGGTAAAACAGATCGCAACAAAAACTGCCGAGGCTCAGGGCGCTATAGCGGAAGTAAAAATCCCTTATAGTTCACATTACCCGGTTACTTATAATGATCCGGAATTGACCGAAAAGATGTTGCCAACCTTACAACAAACTGCCGGGATGGACAATGTGATGCTGAGGCCTCCTGTAACCGGTGCGGAGGATTTCAGTTTTTATGAAGAAAAGGTGCCGGGTATATTTTTCTTTTTAGGGGGGATGCCTAAAGGCGGGAATCCGCAAACTGCGCCATCACATCATACACCTGATTTTTATATAGATGAGAGCGGATTTGCATTAGGTGTTAAAGCTTTATGTAACTTAGCTTTAGATTATATGGATGAGAAAGGTAAATATTAATACATTTGCGAATAACCTTTATGAGTAAGCGATTTTTAACTATTCTATATTTAAACATAGCTGCGGCCATGTTTTTTGGGCAAATCAGCTATGCGAAAAATAGCAGTGGCATATCTGCATCATCATATTACTCAAATACGGGCTTTAAAATTGTTGACTCAGCGGCGAATCGAAATGCGGTAATGGATATTATTAACACGGTTGTAAAAGCTTCCGGTACTTTTGATATTGATGCAGTGGCCAATCTTTATACTCCAAACGCTGTCATTGCTGATGAAGAACCCCCATTTTCATGGAACGGCCCCACCGCAGGTGTTCAGTGGGTAAGCACTGTTGAAAAAACCTGTAAGGACTTTAAATTAAAAGGATTCAAAGGTAAAATAGGGTCGATTAACGTTTACCTGCAAACCGATGAAAGTATTTATGTAGTGGTACCTGTGGAATATTCCGGTTCAATCAAAGAAAATCATTTTGAAGAGGATGGCGCTTTTACCTTCGTATTCAGGATGGTTGGCGGCCACTGGCTGATCAAAAGCCAGGTATGGATGGCGCGCAAAGGGTTATAATTGCCAGTGTAAATAACATCCAAGACAAATTCTTCGTTCTAAACCTATCAACTTATCAGAATAATGAGTGTCAATTTCCTGACCTTTCAGCAATTTAATGATCCCGCTTTGGCAGAAAGTCTTGTTGATCTGTTAGTCGACAACAAAGTCGCCTATGAGGTGGAAGAGGAACTCGTAGCGATTAATACTTTAACAGCCATTAATAACGAACTAACCAAAGTTTACTATGTTAGAATTAACGCCGATGATTTTATCAGGGTAAACCAGCTTTTAAAAGAACGGGATGATCAATACATCAATGATGTTGAGAGGGATTATTACCTGTTTGATTTCACAAATGACGAGCTAACCGAAATACTTGAAAAAGAAGATGAATGGAGCAGTTTTGATCATGAACTTGCCAAAAAGATCCTTACTGAGCGGGGAGTTGATGTAGACATCGTAAAGCTGGCTGTTATTAGTGAATCTCGTTTAAATGAATTAAGACAGCCCGAAGAGCAAGAAACCACCTGGAGGTATCTTGGATATTTTTTTGCTGTTATGGGGGGAGTTCTCGGTATTTTTATCGGCTGGCATCTATCATCTCATAAAAAGACATTGCCCAATGGTGAACAGATATATGCTTATAATGACAACGACAGGAAGCATGGCCGAATCATTTTTTATATAGGTATATGTTGTTTTATAAGTTGGATTATTTTGAAATTAGTGTTTTTTAACGGACAAAACTGATACAAGACTAATAATATGAAAGCAATTATCATTCTTTTGTTGCTAATTTTTACCTGCTCAACTGTGTTTGCACAGGAGAAAGACTTAAATAAAATTGCAGATAGCATTTATAACGAAGGTATGCGGCTTTACATGTCTGAATGGGCTTCGTGGAATGGTACAGATGTTTTCAGGGAAAAATGTACGAGTATGCAATCCCTGTCAACGGGCTATTTATCATACGACAATGGCAATGGCTTAATCAACATTTTTTTCTCTGAGGGCACTGATCCGAAAGTATTGTCTACTATTTCGTTTGGATATGATCTTGAAGCTAAGAATTATAAACTGGATACCATTAGCCGGAGCTTTAATGCTATTGAACGTAATTTATACACCATACGGCAAACTGCTCTCAAAGAGATGGACAAAGACACATTTTTCAGGCATTATGATAATACCAGTTTGAACCTGATACCGATTATCAATAACAACATCAAAAAAGTATATATACTGACAGGGACAAGCGTGAATGGCGTGGTTATTTTCGGCAATGATTACCTGATAAACTTTGATAAGGATAATAACATTATCAATAAAAAAAGGCTGCATAAAAATCTTATCCCGGTGTATACCGATAAGGATACTACCGGGACTATTTCATTTCACACACACCTGGCTGAAACAGGTGATTTTATGACCAGTACAGATGTATGTACATTATTACTTTATGAAAAATTCACCAAATGGTCACAGCATTATGTTGGATCACCGGATTATTTTTCTATTTGGGATTGTAAAACAGACAAATTGGTTATTATAACTATGGCAGCGATGAAACGGATACAGGAATCGCAGAAAAAGGAACCCCCAAAGAAAAATTAATTATCGCTTGTCCAACCTCCTATTTATATGCAGTAAAAATCAATGGCGCAGTCCTACTGCAGAACTATTATTTAAGGATCATCCAATACATACGGCCCGTTCGGCAGGGACAAGCGATAAGGCGCGGATTAAGGTAAGCCAGAAAATTATTGATTGGGCCGATGTGATATTTGTAATGGAAGGCAAGCATCGCGATATCATCAGGCAGCGTTTTAATTTTGCGGATCAAACTATCATCGTGCTCGATATGGCGGATGATTACCAGTTTGGCGATGCCGAACTAATTGACATATTGAAGCTTAGTTTGGCTGATTATCTGCAGAAATAATCTCCTAATTAATTTGATAATGTGGCTTGTTTTTTGCTTATATTTGAGTATAAGCCATCAATTATGAGTGTTAATGAAATCAAATGCCCCGAATGTGGCGCATGGAATCAGTCGACCGGGATGGTTGACGCCAAGTGTGCTAGTTGTAATGAATATCTTGAACCCGAGCGTGTTGCACACGAAGAGGTTAAAAAAATAGATGCAGCCCGCAGGGTAAATTATTACCTTGAAATAAAGGATAGCGACGAAACCCTCACTCAAATTTTCAAACTTTTCGTAAATTCTGTGAGGTGGACCGCATATTACATGGTGATGCTGTTTTTCATCTTTGTAGCAAGCGTCATATTCATTGTAGGTTTGATCGCTGCTTAATAGTCTTTCACTGCCTTCATTAAACAATCCTTCGATTGTCTATATCATATTACGTCCTTTCATTTCTATTCTTCGCTTTCTGGCGATAGTGTTTCTGTTTGTGGCAGTGTAAGAGTTCAGTTATCCATAAAATTATAAACGCGTATTACATTGTACTGAATGTTAATATGTTAGTATATTCTATTTGAATAAAAACCCAGATAAAAATAGCTTTGATATATCAGTTAAAAGTTATTGTTTGTTTGGTTAATTAAATTTCATGTTAGTCGGGGTATAATAGCCCGGCTAATTTTTTTATAAGAAGCGAATGCCAACCGTTTCTGCCTTAACCAATCCGTCTGTCGGTAAATACCACAATCCTATTTTCTTTATCTTTGAGTCTTAGTACCAATTATGAGCCAGGTTAGTGAAATAAAGTGCCCGCACTGCGGCAAGTGGACTTTATGGAACGGCAGTGTGGATGACAGATGCCTTTATTGTGACGAGTTCCTCGAACCTCAACGGTTCTCGCGTGAAATCGAAAAGAAGATCGCTGATGAAGTAAAAAAGGAAAACGATTACTTTGCAATTAAGCCCGGCGACGGCCTTTTTAAACGCAGGGTAAAACGCTTTTTTAATTCATTCCGCTGGGCAGTATATTATTTGGAGATCGCCTTTTTTATATTCATCACCCTGCTGCTGGTATTGCTAAGTTTAATGGCTGCTTAAAATGAAAACGTTACTCAACGGATGGTTTATTGCAGGCTGTTTAACCTGGTTGATTGTAATAAGTATGAGAAAGCTCGGCCATCCAATACCTGTATTAAATGGCTATATAAATGATGCTGTGGCCATACCCGTTATAGCCAATCTGGGGCTGTGGTTTCAACGGGTATTTATGATAAAAAACGATTATTATGTACTGGCGCCCTGGCACGTGATCTTCATCATTATCTATGTAACATTGCTCTTTGAAGGGCTACTTCCTTATATATCAAAAACTTACACCGGCGACTGGCTTGATTTTTTTTTATATACAGCAGGGGGGATATTTTTCTATAAGATAATGAACAAGCCTTATAGGATATAAAATGTCGAAAAACAAGAACTTTAATTAATTGATAATATATAAAAAAAAATTTTCGCGTCGCAATTACACAATGACTTAAAAACAAATATTTTATATATATTTGTGGCTACAAAGTAACATCATTGTTACAATGTGATAAGGTTTAGGTAAAAACCCCCAATCAGCGAGTGAAAGGGGGTTTTTTTATTTACTTCACTGATCGTCAAAAACTTAGACACATTGCATAAACAATAATCTATTGGACCTTCTTAAAATCGTAAGGATCATATTCAACAAAATCCGCCACTTTTACCCGCACACTTGTTACTTTACCGTTTTCAACTGTAAAAGGGAAAACTGCTTTACCAAATGTCGGATCAGAGAAAGTAACGTAAAAACGATTGCCACCTAACGGTTGTAAATGGGCAAACATTTTAGGGTGATGTTCAAAACGCATCTCAAGGTCATTGTTTAAGCCTTGAGTAATAGTCATAGTACCATAAAGATCATTGGCATATTTGCCGGTGTATTGCCCTGCTAATAACATTGGCGGGCGATTAAGAGCAACGCTATCACGTAACTTTTTATCCTTTTGCTGTTCAACATCCTGTCGTGATTTGGAACGCGCGAGATATTTATCGCTATAATTACTAAATGGCTGTTTAAAATAAACATCCATAATATCCCATTTCAAAGCCTCGTAAAATGAATTGACATCGGTATTAGTTAATATGATAATGCCTAAATGTTCTTTTGGTACAAGTGTAACCGAAGAAACATAGCCATTTACACCACCTGTATGCATTACAATGTTATGATTTTGGTAAGTCTCTAAGAACCAGCCCAGGCCATAAAGCTCATAATCGGACTCACCATTCATGTGTGTTACCTCCCCAACAATATCCTGCGGCTCACGTGTTGCTTTAATTGCTGCTTCGGGTATTACCTGCCTGGCGCCTACTTTACCGTCGTTTAGCAAGGCCAATACCCATTTGCTCATATCATTTACTGATGAGCTGATGGCGCCAGCCGGTGCAAGTCCATCTATCTGGCAATAAGGTATAGCGGTAAGCTGTCCGTTTATAAAGGTATGAGGAACGGCACGGTTCAATGATTTGCTAATATCAGCAGTAAGCGCCAATGTGTTCATCATCCCCAGCGGGGCAAATATGTTTTCTCTTAAAAATATCTCCCAGGGCTTGCCGGTTACTTTTGGTATGATCTGCCCTGCGGTAAGGAAAGCCGAATTAGTATATCCCCATTTGGTACGGAATGGATAAGCAGCCTTGACATGGCTCATTTTCTCAATCACCTGGTCGCGGGTGAGATCAGTATTATAAAAGGTAAAATCTCCCTGGAATGTACGGAAACCTATTCTGTGGCAAAGCAAGTCGCGTATATCGGCTTCTTCGTTCGCATACTTATTGTCGAGTTTGAATGTCGGAATGTATTTGGTCACTTTATCATCCAGCGAAAGCTTACCCTGTGTTTGCAGCATGGCTATCGCTGTAGCTGTAAAGGCTTTGGTATTGCTGCCGATCATGAACAGCGTATTTTCATCAACTTTATTATTCAGGCCCAGCTCTTTCATGCCATAGCCCTTCATCATTACCACCTTGCCATCTTTAACAATACATACGGCGGCACCGGGTATGCGCCAGTTGGTCAGAGCACGGCTGACATATACATCCAGGCTGTCAGAAATAAACTTGCTGCGGTTTACTCCCTGCGCCTTTGAAAGCGATGTAACGATTGTAAGGACAATTATAACGAGATATAGCTTTTTCATGCGGAATTATTAATTTGCGCGGTATTTGATCATTGATTCGGCCCCAAATTTATTGATTGGATACAACAAATCTCAATTTACTGAACACTAATTTAATTTAAATGAAAACCAGGTTTTATTACTCGGGGGTTATTCTCGTGACCCTTGCCTTGATGTTCTGCTTTCAGAACAAGGCAAAAGCCCAGCGCGGCGGCGTTAATTGGGCAAAAGACGGGTATCAGTACTATCGCAACATGCCGGGTGAGGGCATAGTTGAATTTGATACCCGCGACTCGGCAAAGAAAACAGCTATCGTAACAAAAGAAATGCTTACCCCGCAGGGAAAATCTCTTTTAGCAGTAAGTAGTTTTTCATTTTCTGATGATGGAAGTAAAGTAATGCTCTTCACTAATACCAAAAGGGTATGGCGTTACAATACGAAAGGAGATTATTGGGTATATGATATGGCTGCTAAAACGCTGAAGCAAATAGGTGTAGGCAAACCTGTATCCTCATTAATGTTTGCTAAGTTGTCACCTGACGGTACCAAGGCTGCCTATGTGAGCGAGCATAATATTTATGTAGAAGACCTGGCAACAGGAAGCATTAAGCCTTTGACCACTGATGGTACTTCCAGGCTGATCAACGGCACTTTCGACTGGGCTTATGAAGAAGAGTTTGATTGCCGCGATGGTTTCCGCTGGTCGCCTGATAGCAAGCTGATCTCCTACTGGCAGATTGATGCCCGCAAGATCAAAAACTACCTGATGCTGAATACTACAGATTCAATATATCCATACAACGTTCCGGTAGAATACCCGGTTGCTGGTGAAGATCCAAGCTCATGTAAAGTGGGTGTGGTAGATATCAGTACTGCAAAAACAACCTGGATCGATGTTCCGGGCGATAATGTACAGCACTACATACCACGTATGGAGTGGACAACCAATTCGAACGAGATCATACTGGAGCAACTGAACCGTGCTCAAAACGAGAGCAAAATATTTGTGGGCAATGTATCAAACGGCGCCGCGCACGTAATACACCAGGAGAATGATAAAGCCTGGATAGACGGAAAAGCCCGCTGGAATGAAGGCAACCCTGTTGGTTGGGACTGGCTGAAAAGCGGCAAGGAATTCATTTGGGTGAGTGAGAAAGACGGATGGCGCCATATCTACAAAATATCAACCGACGGCAAAGAGACCCTGATCACTAAAGGTAATTACGATATGATCAGGCTTAATTGCATTGATGAGGCGGATGGATATGTCTATTTTACAGCATCACCTGACAATGCTACTCAAAAATATCTTTTCCGTGTAAAGCTGAATGGCTCAAGCAAAAATCCTGAAAGGTTAACCCCGACGAACTTGCCGGGTACTCATAATTATAACATCTCTCCAAATGGAAAGATAGCGATGCACAGTTTCTCAAACAGCTATACAATGGCTCAAAATGAGGTGGTGAGCCTGCCGGATAATAAGCACATAAGCGGTGCTCCTATGGCAGTAAACCAGGGTGCAAAAAATAAACCGGTATTCTTTAAAGTTAAAACTGTTGACGGTACTGAAATGGACGGATGGATGGTAAAACCAACACATTTTGATTCGACAAAGAAATACCCCGTTGTATTTACAGTATATGGCGAGCCTGCCGGACAAACAGTTACTGACACTTATGGCATAGGCCGTAATGGCTTATATGTAGGCAGCATGGCCGATGACGGTTATATCTACATGTCTGTTGAGGGACGCGGCGCACCTGCACCAAAAGGAGCTGCATGGCGCAAGTCAGTTTACAAAAGTATCGGTATCATCAACATCCGCGACCAGGCTATGGCTGCCAAAGAGATCATGAAATGGTCTTTTGTTGACTCAACCCGCGTTGCCGTACACGGATGGAGTGGAGGCGGTTCTTCTACCCTTAACCTGATGTTCCAATACCCGGAAATTTATAAAACAGGTATCGCTGTGGCAGCAGTAGGATGGCAATTATCATACGATAATATTTACCAGGAGCGCTACATGGGCGTACCTACCGATGCAGCCGGTCGTGAGCCGTTCATCAAAGGATCACCTGTAACTTATGCTAAAAATTTGCGTGGTAATTTATTGTACATACACGGCACAGGTGATGACAATGTGCATTACAGGAATGCCGAATTGCTGATCAACGAGCTGATCAAATACAACAGGCAGTTTCAGCTAATGTCTTACCCAAATCGTTCACATGGTATATTTGAGGGCGAGGGTACTACACTGCATTTGCATACCTTGTTTACTCAATATTTGAAAGATCATTGCCCTCCGGGAGGAAGATAGATCGCTAAAATATCGAATAATTAACATCGAACGCCGAATGATGAAGTATGTATTGATTAAATACTTCATCATTCGAAATTCAACATTTGGTGTTCGATATTACTTAAAACGAAAGCCCTGGATATTTATTTATCGGGGGCTTTTTTGATAGGGTTTAGGGGATTTAAAATGGAAGATCGTCGCCGGTTGTATTATTGTGGAAAGTATCACCGTTGGTTGATCCCTTTCCTGTTTGACGCGAGTTGCCATCAGGTTCAAAATCGCTTTTACGACCCAGCATGGTAAAGTTCTCAGCAACTATTTCGGTTGTATATTTTTTAATGCCTTCTTTGTCTTCAAAAGAACGGGTCCTGAGTTTTCCCTCAATGTAAACCAGTTTGCCTTTCTGCAGAAATTTGCCGGCCACATCAGCCAAACCGCGCCACATCACAATGTTGTGCCATTCGGTTTGCTCCACCTTTTGGCCATCCTTATTAAAAGTTTCTGAAGTAGCAAGCGGGAAACTGGTAACAGACACTCCGCCTTCCAGGTAACGCATTTCAGGATCTTTGCCTAAATGGCCGATCAAAATAACTTTATTTATACCAGACATGATTTAAATTATAAAGAGAATTTATTTACAAATTAAATAAATTATTTAGAAATATAAAAATGATTTTCGGCATGGCCAATTTTTCTAAATTATTTACGTTAGTGTAAAACCATTTTTGTTCTAATTTAATTGGTTTATTTTCTATATGTATAAACTGTGCATGCAAATGTTGATGTGTAAGTATGTGTTTCTTTACAGGGAAGGTATTAATGATCCGGACATTTTCTCCGAAATACTCTTTAACGGGGGGCAATATGATGACTTCTTCCGATGGTAAACGCTCCTGAGTTTCAAACAACGGAAGGTCATACATGTTTGCCCAAATGTCCTTTTCATCACGTTTATTCATTAAAATGTTATCGCCATCGGTGATGAGCAGATAATTTAAGTAGCGCTCTTTTATTTTGAGTTTTTTTAGCTTTTGAGGTAAGCTGTTTATCATGCCGTGTTTAAGCGCATAGCAACCTTCTCTTACCGGGCATATTCCGCAATCTGGATTTTTAGGTTTGCAAAGCATTGCTCCAAATTCCATCATGGCCTGGTTATGCAGTCCGGGATGTTCTTTGCTCAGCAAATCGTTTGCAATGCCCTGGAAGAGCTTTTTTCCTTTTGTGCTATTGATGGGTTCACTGATGCCGAAATATCGTGCCAGTACTCTGAAAACGTTTCCATCGACTACCGCCCTGGCCTCATTTGCAGCGAATGAAGAAATAGCAGCGGCTGTATATTCACCAATGCCTTTCAGATCGGTCAACTGAAGGTAATCTACAGGAAACACCCCGTTGAATTTTTCAACCACTTGCCGCGCCGTTTTCAGCATGTTTCTTCCGCGGGAATAATAGCCCAGGCCCTGCCATAAGTTTAGTATATCACCCTCATCCGCGGCCGCGAATGACTGCACATCCGGATATTTTTCAATAAAACGATGAAAATAGGGCATCCCCTGTTCAACACGTGTCTGTTGCAAAATAATTTCTGAGAGCCATATTACATAAGCGTCGGTACTGTTGCGCCAGGGTAGTTCTCTTTTGTTTTTAAGGTACCACTGTATCAATTCGTTCGATAGATCCATCTGGTCAAATGTAATGTGCAGACGGGGCAATTAGATGATAATTGTAACGTTTATGTACTAATTACGTATTCAATAAAAAAAATCGACCAATTATTTTAATCTTTGGTTGGAAACCAATACTTTTGCAACCCCAAAACAGTTAAGTAATTACATAATTAAACAAAGAAAATCTGATATGACTAAGGCAGAAATTATAGCTGAGATCTCTTCTAAGACAGGTATCGAGAAAGTAGACGTTCAAGAAACTGTAGAGGCTTTTTTCAAAGTTGTTAAAACCTCAATGGTTGGTGGCGAGAATGTGTATGTGAGAGGCTTCGGCAGCTTCGTAGTGAAAAAAAGAGCGAAAAAAACAGCGCGTAATATTTCAAAAAACACTGCTATAATTATTCCTGAGCATTTTGTTCCAAGTTTTAAACCTGCAAAAACTTTTGTTGAGAAAGTAAGATCAGGTAACAAAACTACAAAAGCAGCTAAATAATTTTATAACATGACCAGGAAACAAATAACCGTAATTGTAATAGTTCTTGCCATTTCCGGTTATTTGTATTCCCTGCCTGTTAAAGGCTTAATAAAACCGAAGGACGCGAAAGCTACTGAAGGTCATGTTAATGGCTCACAACCTTCTTCAACTGTTAGAAATGTAACTGTTGAAGATGTATCCTCTCCTGCTAAAACTGCAATTGGTGCGGCGCTTGCCGCAAGAATAAATGACCTTGAAGGGCAATTAAAAAACACTTCAGGCGATGCAGACAAATTGGTAATAGAAAAACAACTGGCTAAACAATGGGACGACGATAATCAGCCGGCCCCTTCAGCTTTTTATTACCAGGCAATAGCACAAAAAGAGAGTACGTTTGATAACTGGATGAATGCAGGCAATCATTTTAATGAAGCCTTCAAATCTACCCAGGATACAGCAGTTCAGCCGGCTTTCATTGAAAATGCGATAGGTGCCTATAAGAATGCCGTTAAGCTGAAACCAGAAGATCTGGGAGCAAAAACGGGTTTAGGTATTGCATACGTTAATCAAACAAGCCTTGGTATTACTGATCCAAACGGAGGTTCGCCAATGCAGGGTATTATGTTACTGCTTGATGTAGTAAAGCAAGACCCGAACAACAGGAATGCTAACCTGAATTTAGGTTTGTTCGCTATGAAATCGGGACAGTATGAAAAGGCTGTTGCCCGGTTCAAAACAGTTATTGCACAAAAGGCTGAAGTTGAGCCTTATTTTTATCTTGCAGAAAGTTATAAGCAACTTGGAATGAAAAAAGAAGCCATTGATGCTTATCAGAAATGCAAGGAAATGATCCCTGACCCGATTGTTGGCCAGAAGATCGATCAGTATATAAAGGAATTAAAAAATTAAAATTCACATTTAAAAATTATTATTATGCCCAGCGGTAAAAAACGTAAGAGACACAAAATGGCTACCCATAAACGTAAAAAACGTTTAAGAAAAAACAGACATAAAAAGAAGTAAGTTTTTAGGTTGATTAAGTGAGTAGTTGATTAAGTTATCATATCGAAATAACAACTCAATCAACTTATTCCAACCTGATCAACTATTGAACTTACTTACTATTGTTTTACCTCTTATGATAGGCGGCAGATTCATGTCGCTTTAAGAAATGGAGTAGCAGTTGATAAAAGAATTAATTATCGATTCAACCCCGAACGGGGCTACCATTGCGTTATTACAGGATAAACAACTTGTAGAACTTCATAAAGAGCAGGTGACCAACAATTATACTGTTGGTGATATTTATTTGGGCAGGATCAAAAAGATCATGCCCGGCTTAAATGCTGCTTTTGTTGACGTTGGCTACGAGAAGGATGCTTTTTTGCATTATCTTGACCTTGGCCCGCAGGTGCAAAGCCTGCTTAAACTGACCAAGCAAGTACGTAGTGGTGGTTACCAATCGAAGTTGTTAGACAATTTTAAGCTGGACGCTGATATCAATAAATCCGGTAAAATATCGGAGGTGTTGACAAAAAATCAGCTTATCCCGGTACAAATTGCTAAGGAACCGATATCAACAAAAGGACCCCGCCTCAGTTCCGACCTGTCAATAGCAGGCCGGTATGTGGTGTTAGTGCCGTTTTCAGAAGCCATCTCTATATCTAAAAAGATAAAGAGTAACACTGAGCGTAACAGGCTGCGTAAAATTGTTGAGAGTATAAAGCCCAAACATTTTGGGGTGATTATTCGTACCGTTTCGGAAGGAAAGGGTGTGGCCGAGATGCAATCGGACCTGCTCGACCTGATATCGAAATGGGAAAGCTTTATTACGCGTTTACCTTCTATCGAGCCTGCTAAAAAAGCATTGGGCGAGATCGATCGTACATCAACGCTTTTACGTGATATCCTTAACCCCGATTTTCAGCATATCTATGTAAATGATAATGCCATTTACGAGGAGATACGCACCTATGTGCACCAGATATCCCCGGATCTTGAAAATATAGTTCGTCTGCATAAACATAAAGACCCCATATTTGAATACTACGGGGTTGATAAGCAGATAAAGGGCGCTTTTGGTAAAACGGTGAATTTAGCAGGTGGTGCTTACCTGGTGATAGAGCATACCGAGGCCCTGCACGTAATTGACGTGAACAGCGGTAACCGTACTGCCAGCAAAGAAAACCAGGAAGAAAATGCCTACCAGGTAAATAAAGAAGCTGCCAGGGAAATTGCCCGTCAGTTAAGATTGCGCGATATGGGCGGCATTGTGGTTATCGACTTTATAGATATGCACAAGCCCAATAACCGTAAAGACCTCTTTGATTTCCTTCGGGATGAGATGTCACACGACAGGGCGAAGCATACTATTTTACCGCCAAGCAAGTTCGGCCTGGTACAGATCACCCGCCAGCGGGTAAGGCCGGAAATGAATATCGTTACCAGCGAGGTTTGTCCAACCTGCCATGGTACTGGCACCATACGTCCGACAATTTTATTACTGGATGATATAGAAAATAACTTCAACTATATCCTGGTTGAGCAAAACGAAAAAAGCATTACTCTTGTAGTACACCCTTATATTGAGGCTTACATTAAGAAAGGTCTTGTTAACCGCCAATGGAAATGGTACTTTAAATACGGCCAATGGATAAAGGTTAAAAGTAATCCGGCCTATCAGATCACCGAGTTCCACTTCTTCTCATCCAAAGACGAAGAAATTAAATTATAAATGTGCAGATATGCAAATTTGCGAATGTGCAGATGCTTTGATAGGGTATCTGCATTTTTGTTTTTAGGGTCAATTTTAAAGTCGTATCTTGTTGTTAAAGTACCCAAACCTGAATATGAAATCTATCATCTTCCTATCGATTTTACTGTTATTTATTGGATGCAACAAGCCTGTTCATCGGAATAATAAAATAACGAAAATTGAATTTGCGAGAAGTGGCGCCTGGGCTGATTTTGGAGCTTCAATAAGCATTGACAGTGGGTTAAATTATAAATATTGGGGAGATTATAAAAGTGCAAAACAAAAATATTTTGTCGGGAAAATAAGCAAGGGATTTTGGGATACCTTGAACATTAAATTAGAGGGAATAAAATTTAAAACAGTTACACTCGGGACTGATCGTGGTTGCATGGACTGCGAATATTACGAATTGATTGTTCATTGGGAAAATAGAACAAAGCGTATACTAAGGAATGATTCTCAACCAGAAGATTCTGTCATGAGCGTATTTAAGTGGTTGGACAGGAGTCACAATATTTTAAAGCTCAGAGAGGTGAAAGATTCTATAAAATTCGAAGACAGAACTCATTTTGTGTTGAAGCAGTCTATTAAGTCAATAAAATTCCCCCCGCCTCAAAATTCAAATAACTAATATTTTTAGTATTTTTATCGATTGATGATTTAAAATCTGCACATTTGCACATACGCACATTTGCACATCAAAAACATTGGCTAAATCTAAAGTTGCATATTTCTGTCAAAGCTGTGGCTTTGAATCTCCTAAATGGCTGGGCAAATGTCCGTCATGCCAACAATGGAATACTTTTGTAGAAGAGGTCATCGAAAAGGTAAATATTGCTGTGCCTACATGGAAAAGCAACTCTACTACCACACAACGCGCTAATAAGCCTGTACAGGTTTCAGAAATTACTTTTGATGAGGAGCAGCGGATGCTAACACCGGATAAGGAATTTAACCGTGTCCTGGGTGGAGGAATCGTAGCGGGCTCATTGGTATTGATAGGCGGCGAGCCGGGTATAGGGAAATCAACTTTAATGCTGCAGCTTGCACTCAATATGCCAAATCTGAAAGTTCTGTATGTATCTGGTGAAGAAAGTGAACGGCAGATAAAGATGAGAGCGGAGCGGCTTATGCCGGAGGGTGGAGAGCGGAAGGCGGAAGGCGGAACACCCCAATCCCCAATTCTAACCGCCAAACTCGACATTGAAAATCCGACTTCCGACTTCCGACTTCCGACTTCTGACTTCGGAAAGGGTTGTTTTATCCTCACGGAAACGTCTACCCAAAACATATTTAAACAGATAGAACAACTGGAGCCTGACCTGGTAGTGATCGACTCGATACAGACGCTTTACTCGTCGCATATTGAATCTACACCCGGAAGCGTATCACAGGTTAGAGAATGTACTGCTGAATTGCTGCGCTTTGCTAAAGAATCATCAACACCGGTATTCCTGATTGGGCATATTACTAAAGATGGCATGATAGCGGGCCCCAAAATACTTGAGCACATGGTTGATACTGTTCTGCAGTTTGAGGGCGACAGGCATCATGTTTACCGCATCCTTCGGGCTGTTAAAAACCGGTTTGGATCTGCATCTGAACTGGGTATTTATGAAATGCTGGGCGAGGGTTTACGCGAAGTATCCAATCCATCAGAAATATTGCTTTCGCAACGCGATGAACCATTGAGCGGCATCACTATATCTGCAACGCTGGAAGGCATGCGGCCTATGCTGATAGAGACCCAGGCATTGGTGAGTACATCTGCTTACGGAACACCACAACGTACCGCTACGGGCTTTGATACCCGCCGTATGAGCATGCTATTGGCCGTGTTGGAGAAACGCTGCGGATTTAAATTGGGCGCGAAGGATGTTTTCCTCAATATAACCGGGGGCATAAGGGTTGAAGACCCGGCTATAGACCTGGGACTTGCTGCAGCCATTATTTCTTCACATGAGGATATCCCTATCCCATTTAAGACTTGTTTTGCAGGTGAGATTGGTTTATCAGGCGAGATAAGAGCAGTCAACCGCATAGAACAACGTATTGCCGAAGCACACAAATTAGGCTTTGAGCAGATATTTGTATCAAAATATAACCTGGCCTCGGGAGGTAAGGACAAAAAACGACTCGATTTGTCGCGCTATAATATTGAAGTTAAAACGGTAGGCAGCATTGAAGAGGTATTCGGATTGCTGTTTGGTTAAAGGAAAAGGCCTGATTCTAAGCGAACCAGGCCTTTTATTATTTTGCGAAATTTTGGTTTTAATTAATTGGAATTAACAACTAATACTTTACGTATCCTGTTATTGTCGGAGTCGGCTACATAAATATTTCCTGCAGCATCTACACCTATACCTTGTGGTGTATTAAATTGCGCAGCTGTTCCTGAACCGTCTGCAAAGCCGGTAACATTTGAAGCACCAGCCAGATCATAAAGTACCTTTGCAGCGGTCAGTTCAATAATGCGCCCGGCTTGGTCTGTTATAAAGAAATTACCCTGTGCATCCATAGCTATACCAGCAGGATAACCTATCAAGGCTGATTGCCCGGGCCCACCTGCTACAGTGGTTACAACGGCTGCAGGAGTAATTTTCCTTATCGCACTATTTCCGGCGTCGGCTACAAAAATATTACCGGAAGCATCAAGCACCAAAGCAGAAGGGTTATTAAATGAGGCATATGTGCCGGTAGTTGTATTAACGGTTCCATTTACATAGCCAGGTGTTTTAGTGCCTGCAACAGTAGTAACCACACCAGTTGAAGTAACTTTACGAATTACGTTGTTATTAAAATCCGCCACAAACAAATTGCCTTTATTATCAACTGCTACCCCGGCAGGGCTGTTGAACTCTACGGTATCAGTAGATGCCTTACCACTTAAGTGTCCGTCTGTACCATTTACGTATCCGGCAGTGCCATTACCGGCAATTGTAGTTATGATGCCAGACGTATTAATTTGGCGTATTACATTGTTGCCAAAATCGGCCACAAAAATATTACCCTGTGCATCAACAGCTAAACCTCGTGGGCCATAAAACGTTGCGCTTAATGCATTGCCCTTATCGCCGGAGTATCCTGCAGTCCCGGTGCCGGCTATTGTCGTTACAGTGCCGGAAGGTGTGATCTTTCTTATACGGTTATTGAATGCATCGGCTATATAAATGTTGCCTTGCGCATCCAAAGCAATGCCTTGCGGATTATTGAAAAGCGCGGCCGTGCCCAGTCCATCAGCATAACTGCCTGTTGCATTACCGGCAAAGGTGGTTACTGCGCCTGTTACTCCTGATAAAGTACTGCTCGTAACAAATTTCACCACTGCTCCATACCCTGTGCCATATTGGTTGCTTGCATAGGCTCTTACATAGTAAGTAGTGCTCGGTGTTAAACCGGTTAAATTACTGGTAAAAGTATAGCTATAGGTAATGATCGGATCTGTTGTCTTCGAATCAGCGATGGTCGGTGTTTGATTTGAGGTGCTGTAACATATCCCGTTTGCGGTTATGGCTGATGACCCTATTGATGTAATAGTGGCACCACTTTGTGCAGTGGTTGAGGTAACATCCAATATTACGTCATTGGTAGTTAAACTGGGAGGATCAGTTACTGCCTGGGTTTTTTTGCAGCTGGTTCCTAATAAAATAGCAGAAAGTGAGATGAATAAAATGGCAATGAGTAGGGGTTTTTTCATTTAGATAATTTTTTAACGTAATGATCGATTCATGAGCAAATGTGGTTTAATGAAAGCTCATATGCATCACCTGCAATTTTTGCAAACGTAGCTTAAATAAGCCTAATGCATAACAGATTCCAATACTAATTCAAAATTGTTACTTTATAAACTGATTTAACAAATATTAACAATGTGCATAGTATAAAATCCTCTTTTGTAAATCCGGTGCAGCCTGAAACTTTAAAATTTTTTCATTGTTGTTCAATTAATGACTATTACGAAGAAAACGATCTTTTTATTACAGGCCCTCTTATTTTCATTTGCAGTTTTTGCACAAACAAATAAACCATTGCCACACGGGACAATTTTTGGAAAAAAACCCGATGAAACAGCCATGGTGAATGCTGATAAATTACAAGCATTTATGGCTCAGAAACCGCGGATAAGTACTACGATTAAAGGTAAAGTGATTAAGGTTACCAAGGAAAAAGGAGGTTGGTTTGACCTTGACGCAGGAGGCGGGAAAGTGATCGCAGCGCATTTTAAGGATTACAACATCAATATTCCGGCTGATCTTAAAGGGCGGACAGTTATTGTAGAGGGCGTGGCCCAAAAACAAATTGTTGCAGATGATCAGCAGCACTATGCAGGCGAAAATCAGCCTAAAGCAAAAGATAACTCTAATCAATTGACCTTTGAAGCAACAGGATTGATAGTGGAGTAGCCCCCGGCCCCTAATGTCATGATGTTAAGGTTTTTAAATATCCAACATCGAATATCCAATGCTGAATAATGAAGTAAAAAAATCGGTGTTCGATATTCAAAATTCATTATTCGATATTATCGGCGTCTCGGTTGTGCTTAAGTAATGATATCTGGCCAGTCCCTGAAGGGGGTTATAAAGTCAGTAATTCATGTAGCATTCCAATAAAAAAGGCGAAAGGGTTACCTTTCGCCTTTGTCCTTTCTGCCTTTAACCTTATTTACTAAGGTACATTGATTTTTCTTTATACAAATGCCTGAAATATGGATCTTCCAGGTTTGGTATGAAACGGATAGCTTCACCGGTTGACTTCATTTCAGGGCCCAGCTCTTTGTTCACTTCAGGGAATTTATCAAAAGAGAACACAGGTTCCTTTATCGCATAGCCCTTTAGCTTACGTACTATTGTAAAGTCCTTTAGCTTATTCACACCAAGCATGATCTTGGCTGCAATATTGATATAGGGTACATCATAAGCCTTTGCAATAAACGGCACCGTACGTGATGCACGTGGGTTAGCTTCGATCACATAAACCTTCTCATCCTTTATTGCGAATTGTATGTTCAGTAAGCCGCGAACGTTTAATGCCTTCGCGATCTTTATTGTATGGTCTTCCATCTGTTTGATCACATGGTCAGACAAGTTGAATGGCGGCAATACTGCACTTGAATCGCCCGAGTGAATACCCGCTGGCTCAATATGTTCCATCAAACCGATAATGTGGACATCATCCCCATCACTGATGGAATCTGATTCAGATTCTTCAGCACGATCAAGGAAGTGGTCTATCAGTACACGGTTGCCAGGTAAATTCTTCAACAGGCTAACCACTGCTTTTTCCAGGTCCTCATCATTGATCACGATACTCATGCCCTGCCCGCCTAATACGTAGCTTGGGCGAACCAATACCGGGTAACCTACTTTGTGCGCTACCTCGATAGCTTCTTCTGCGTTTTCGGCAACACCATACCTGGGGTACGGAATTTCAAGTTCTTTCAGCAAGTCGGAGAAACGGCCGCGGTCTTCGGCAATATCCATATTGTCGAATGATGTACCGATGATCTTAATACCATGCTCATTCAGCTTCTCAGCCATTTTCAATGCAGTTTGTCCACCCAATTGAACAATCACCCCTTCTGGTTTTTCCAGTTCGATGATCTCACGAACATGCTCCCAAAAAACCGGCTCGAAATAAAGCTTATCGGCCATGTTAAAGTCGGTCGACACGGTTTCAGGGTTACAGTTGATCATGATCGCTTCGTAACCTGATTCCTTCGCGGCCAGCAAACCATGCACACAGCTATAGTCAAACTCAATGCCCTGACCTATGCGGTTAGGGCCCGAGCCCAATACGATTATTTTTTTCTTATCAGATGCTATCGATTCATTCTCACCTTCGTAAGTCGAATAATAGTATGGTGTTTTTGCGGGGAATTCAGCGGCACAGGTATCTACCATTTTATATACCCGGCGAATGCCAAGGCGCTGACGGCGCTGGTAAACATCCTCCTCACTTACATTACCTAATATATGGGCGATCTGTGCATCCGAAAAGCCTTTTTGCTTCATGGTATAGAAGAACTCCTCGGGCACATTATTTAGATGGTAACGACGCAGTTCAACCTCCAGGTTTACAATTTCCTGTATCTGGTTCAGGAACCAGCGATCGATTTTTGTTGCTTTTCTTACAGATTCTATCGGCACACCCAGGCTCAACGCATCATAAATGTGGAACAGCCTGTCCCAGCTTGGATTTTCAAGACTGTGCATGATTTCGTCCAGGTTGCGGCTTTGGCGGCCATCGGCACCTAAACCGGCGCGACCAATTTCCAAACTCTGACAAGCTTTTTGCAATGCTTCAATAAAGCTGCGACCTATACCCATCACCTCGCCTACTGATTTCATTTGAAGGCCCAATCTTTTGTCGGCACCTTTAAACTTATCAAAGTTCCAGCGTGGTATTTTTACGATCACGTAATCCAATGTCGGCTCAAAATAAGCCGAAGTAGTTTTGGTGATCTGATTTTCAATTTCATCCAGATTATAACCGATAGCCAGTTTAGCGGCTATTTTAGCAATAGGGTACCCCGTTGCTTTTGATGCCAGTGCTGATGAGCGCGAAACACGCGGGTTAATTTCGATAGCGATGATCTCCTCGTCGGCCGGGTTTACCGAGAACTGTACGTTACACCCTCCGGCAAAATTGCCTATGGCACGCATCATTTTGATGGCCTGGTTACGCATTGACTGGTAGCAGCGGTCGCTTAGTGTCATAGCGGGCGCTACGGTTATCGAGTCGCCGGTATGGATACCCATCGGGTCAAAATTCTCGATAGAGCAAATGATGATCACATTGTCGCGATTATCACGCAGCAGCTCCAGCTCGTATTCCTTCCAGCCTAAAACCGCCTGCTCTACCAAAACCTCGTGGGTTGGCGATGCTTGCAGCCCGCGGCTTAGTGCGGCATCAAATTCTTCTTTTTTATGTACAAATCCTGCTCCCTTACCACCCAGCGTATAACTTGGACGTATTACCAACGGGAAGCCGATATCCTGCGCAGCTTCTTTACCTTCTAAAAACGAGTTGGCAATTTTTGATTTAGCCACGCCTACACCTATGTCAACCATCAGTTGGCGGAAGGCCTCGCGATTTTCAGTTTTTTCTATAGCGGCAATATCAACACCTACTATTCTTACGCCGTATTTTTTCCATAACCCGCGTTCATCAGCCTCGATACAAAGATTCAACGCAGTTTGGCCACCCATAGTAGGCAGTACGGCATCTATTTTTTGTTCGATTAAAATTTTCTCGATGCTTTCGCAGGTTAAAGGCAACAGGTAAACGTGGTCGCCAATAACATTATCGGTCATGATAGTAGCAGGGTTGCTGTTGATGATCGATACGGTAATACCTTCATCTTTTAGTGAAAGTGCTGCCTGTGAACCGGCATAGTCAAATTCACACGCCTGGCCAATAATAATAGGGCCTGAACCAATAATTAAAACGGATTTGATGGAAGTATCTTTGGGCATAGTTTTTTGAGTCTTAAGTCTTGAGCCCCTGAGTCTTAAACCTGTCCAAAAATTACTATGGACTATGAGCTATCAACTATGGACTTTACTATGCACTGAAAGGGAAAATCCCGACTTCAGTGTCGGGATGCAAAGATAGAAAAATAGAGTTATTCGTAACCAGGATTTTTCAATTTTTAATAAGCGCCGTTTTCTTGACTTAAAAATGATTTATCATTCTATTGTTAGCTCAGAATTTTTATATTTACGATACTAGATAAACCGATTTTAACTACCATAATGAAAAGATTCTTTTTGGCATTGACTATTCTCTGCACAGTCATCAGCAGTTGTGCGATGTTCCAGTCCATGGTCAAATCCTCATTCCCCTATACTACTACGTTGGTTGTTCCAGCCGCATCTCAAGCAGGCAACTCATATTCGGCCATTAGTATGGCCACAAGCTTTGATCAGAATTTTAGTAAAAGCGGCAATAATGGCGACAGGATAACACTGGTACGCATTGTGTCGGCTAAGTTAACATCGACAGAGCCCTCTGATTACAATATAGGAAATTTACAATCGGTAAGGATTTTCCTTTCAAAAGAGGATGGCACTGATGAAATAGTGGTTGCCGAGCGAAATGATATAGGAGCTAATGCCGGTAACAATGTAGTGCTGGATATAGATAATTCGCACATGCTGGATGAATTGGTACGCGAACCCGGTATAAGAGTGCGCATGGCTTATAAAGTACGTAAGGGTTTTAGCACCGATGCCAGTCTACATGTGGTTTTGGGGTTAGCGGCGTATCCGGCACCCAAATAGATTAAGAAAAATACGCCGGTCTACTTAATCAGCTTGTTGTCTGCATCAGGAAATACCAATATTGGTTGATAATTGCGGGCCTCGTCCATTTCCATATAAGCATATGACATAATAATCACAATGTCTCCAACCTGCGCTAGCCTGGCGGTAGCACCATTTAAACAGATAGTTCCGGTACCGCGTTCACCCCGTATTACATAGGTTTCAAACCGGGCACCGTTATTGTTATTTACGATCTGTACTTTCTCATTGGCTATAATATTAGCCGCATCCATTAAATCCTCATCTATGGTGATGCTGCCGACGTAATTCAACTCAGCCTGAGTTACCCTTGCGCGGTGCAGCTTGGATTTTAATACCTCAATAATCATGATGCAAAGTTAGTAATTTAGTTAATCAGAGATTAGAGATTAGTGATTAGTTGCATTATGATGACGACTGTTGTCAGTTACCAGTTAATCAGAGGTCAGTGATTAGTTAATTAGTGATCAGGTGTTTTTGTATGAATTACTTACCGGCTCATAATTAACAAATCCACTGTCAATTATTAGGTAACCAGCGATTAGTGATCGGGTATTTTGTATGAATTGCCTACCGATCACTGATTAACGGATCACCAATTAACTAATCCACTAAAATAATATTATCTATCAGCCTTGTATTGCCTACTTTAACTGCTACAAGAGCCACTATGCTTTTGGTTTGCTGATCAGCACTATGCAGACTATCGCCATCCACTACCTCAAAATATTCCAGTTGGACGCCGGGTTCAGCATTGATCATTACTTCGCTGGCATTTGTTAACGAAGCAATATTACTCTTATTAAAATGCTGTTTAAGCCAGTTGAGGGTTTTTGATAATACAAGTGCATGCCGCCTTTCCTCAACTGATAAATGTATATTTCTTGAGCTCATGGCCAGGCCATCCGGTTCGCGCAGTATAGGGCACATAACCAGCTTAACCGGCAAATGCAGCAACTCGACCATTTTTTGGATAACTAAAAACTGCTGATAATCCTTTTGGCCAAAGAAAGCCATGTCCGGCTTAACAATATCAAATAATTTGAACACAACCTGCGTAACCCCCTGGTAATGGCCGGGCCTGAATTTTCCTTCAAGCAAATGCTCCAGTTCGCCTATGTCTAAATGCCATTGCTCATTGGCGGCATACATCTCATTTACCTCCGGGTTGAACAAAATGTCGCAACCAGCCTGCTCTAATTTTTCAATATCGGAGGCTATCGGGCGCGGATATTTCTCCAGGTCTTTAGGATCGTTAAATTGCGTTGGGTTAACAAAAATACTGCAAATTGAAACGTCACAATATTGTTGCGATTGCGCCAATAGCGATAGATGACCCTGGTGTAGTGCACCCAATGTAGGCACAAAACCAATCTTTTTTCCGGCCTTACGCAATTGCTCAAGGTACTCGGTAAGGTTTTTCTTAGTAGTGAAAATTTCCATCAAATGGATTGTTTTTTATTGGCGATGAAGCTATCATGAGCAATTTAATTTATTGAGTTTAGCTCATGATGGTTTCAAGCTATGAAATTTAATAAAAATCGGGCAAAGTTGTGCATTTGATTAAAAATAACCAAAACTAACTTGCATAATACATTGATAATTCATAAGATAATGCTTATATTTGCAGACTCAATTTTTTGACTTCTTTACATAAATTTAATACTGATTAGAGATGGGTAAATCTAAGCTTCTGTTCATCACACATGAAATGTCACCTTTCCTCGAACTCTCTAAAATTTCAGAAATAACGCGCCAATTGCCACAGGCAATGCAGGAAAAAGGTTACGAGATCCGTATCCTTATGCCACGTTTCGGGAATATAAATGAGCGTAGGAACAGACTTCATGAAGTGATTCGTTTATCGGGTATGAATATCATTATTAACGATAATGATAACCCTTTGATCATTAAGGTAGCGTCGATTCCGGCAGCGCGTATGCAAGTGTATTTTTTGGACAATGAAGAATATTTTCAGCGTAAGTATGTGTTTGGCGATAAGGATGGAAAGTTCTATGCTGATAATGACGAAAGGACGATTTTCTTTTGCAAAGGTGCATTGGAAACTGTAAAAAAATTAGGCTGGGCGCCTGATGTGATTCACTGCCATGGCTGGATGAGCGCATTGGTACCTGCTTATTTAAAAACAACTTATAAGGATGATCCGACTTTCAAAAACTCGAAAGTGATCTATTCTATTTACGAGAATGATTTCAATGGTCAGCTTAATCCTGACTTTGCACGCAAAGCAGTTATGGCTGATATGACTGAGAAACATACCGAGGTTTACAAACCCGGAACGAACTCATCACTATATGCCGGTGCCATCCACTATTCTGACGGAATAGTTTTGGGCAGCGAAAATATCGATGAGGAAGTGTTAAATAATGTTAAAAACAGCCATAAATCAGTTTTAGAGTTTAATTCCACTTCTGATTTCGAAAATTATTACAATTTTTACGACGAAATTACCAACGAAGAATTGGTACATGTTGCATAAGCTTTGAGATCATATATGAAATTTTTCCGAATAGACTTATTGACCTTGTTAATAAGTCTTTTTATTTTGAATAGCTGTAAGAACAAGGATACCGTAGGGCTTGACCCGGGTCCTGCACTTCAACTTAATGGTTCACTGGTAGATACAGCGACGGTAATTGTAAATACGCTCAAGGAAGATTCGGTACCGACATCCTCCCTGGCTAAAACCCCGCTGGGTTATTTCATTGACCCGGTATTTGGCTCTTTAGAGTCAAATATTGCTGTTGGGCTTAATTTGCCTGGCAGTGTGCCTTACTCATTGCCTACAGGAACAATATCTATTGACTCTGCAGTTTTGGTGTTAAAATATGCCGATGGCTTTTATGGCGACTCTCTTACTTCAAGGTATAAAGTTAATATTTACCAATTAGGCGCAGGTGCACGTCCGTTAGGCAAAACGTATTATAATACAATGAATTGGGATGGCCTTGCCAATAAAGCAGTACTATTGGGGACACGCACATTTAATGTACGCTCGCATGATAGCATCAAGATATTAAATATCATAACCGGACAGCCTGATAGCTTAATAAAAGTAGCGCCTCAATTAAGAATACCAATAGATAAAAACTTTGTCAATAGTATTTTATTTGGAGCAAGCAGCGCAACGCTGGCCTCAAATACTGTTTTCCAAAATACCGTTAATGGGCTATATTTTACTATGGACAAAACCGGATCAACCGGTGCCGGTGGGATAATGATGTTTGGCTTGACCGATTCATTAAATGTATACTACAAGGCTACAAATGGTACAACTATAGATACTGCCATGGTTGCGCTTCCGCTTGGTATCCATACTGCGCAAATAAAACACACATTTTCTACTACGCTCCAAACTGAATTCGCGGATACTACGAGTTCAAGAAATTCGATCTATCTGCAGGGATTGGCTGGTACAAAAGTCAGGATCAAATTCCCGTATCTCAAAAGCATGATAAAAAACATTGGGAATATCGTTATAAACCGCGCAGAGTTGGTAGTAACGCCCGATGGAACTACGATCATTCCTTTTAAGCCACAGCCTAAAATAACCATGTACAAATATGATATTGCACATCAGAAAATTGAATTGGAAGATGCAAACTCGCTAGATCCCCGTTACCAGGGTGTAGGTGTATTTGGCGGATATTATGGTACAGCTACAAAAAGCTACCATTTTATTGTAACTGCTTATATTCAAGACTTAATGGACGGAAGAACAGTTGATTATGGTACTTACCTGGCGCCTGTTGACACTACCAATACAACCGCCATTGATATTAGTCCCACACCTCAGACGGCAGGAAGAGTGGTTGCCGTCGGGAGCGACAAAACTTCCGCCTCCCGTATCAAGCTGAATATCATTTATACCAAGATAAATAAGTAAAGTAAAGGCCTCATAAAGAGGCCTTTTTTATTTATTGTAACTATTTTAGCTGTTACTGTTGATTATGTCAGATAGCTAACTATTTTTGTTACTTCTTAAATTTAAAAACTTCTACTTATGTGTGGTATTGTTGGTTATATTGGTTATAGAGATGCATATCCTATCATTATCAAGGGGTTACATCGTTTAGAATATCGTGGATATGATAGCGCAGGCGTTGCTTTAATTGATAAAGATCTTAAAGTTTATAAGAAGGCCGGCAAGGTAAGCGACCTGGAAAGCTTTGTTAAAGATGTAAATTTAAAGGCCACAATTGGCATGGGTCATACCCGTTGGGCTACACATGGTATCCCCAGCGACCGTAACTCTCATCCGCATTCTTCCGGCAATCGTAAGCTTACTATTATTCATAACGGTATCATTGAGAATTATGCAGTCATTAAAGAGGCTTTGCTGGCAAAGGGGCATGTGTTTTTAAGCGATACCGATACCGAAGTGTTAATACACCTGGTTGAAGATATCCAGCAAGAAACAGGGCTTGATCTTCATGAAGCTGTAAGGGTAACTCTTAATAAAGTAATCGGCGCTTACGCTATTGTGATCATGAGCTCTGACGAACCGGATCAATTGATCGCTGCACGTAAAGGCAGCCCATTGGTTATAGGCGTTGGCGAAGGTGAATATTTTGTTGCGTCAGACGCTACGCCTATTGTAGAATACACAAAAAATGTGATCTACTTAAATGATAACGAAATAGCCTATATACATAGGGAGAATCTTCTGATCAAGAATATTGATAACACAGTACAAATTCCCTATATACATGAGCTTGACCTGAAGCTGGAAATGCTTGAGAAAGGTGGCTATGACCATTTTATGTTGAAGGAGATATACGAACAGCCACGATCGATCCGTGATTGTATGCGCGGCAGGATATATCCGCAGCAGGGTAAGGTGCAATTGGGAGGCATAAAAGAGTATACCGAAAAACTAAAAAATGTAGACCGTATCATCATTGTGGCCTGCGGTACTTCGTGGCATGCCGGGTTGGTTGGCGAATATTTGATAGAGGAATATGCCCGCGTTCCGGTTGAAGTAGAATATGCTTCTGAATTCAGATACCGTAATCCTATCATTACTGAAAAAGATCTGGTAATAGCGATATCACAGTCGGGTGAGACTGCCGATACAATGGCTGCTATTGAATTGGCAAAAGAAAAAGGAGCAACAATATTTGGTATTTGTAACGTGGTTGGTGCTTCTATTCCGCGCACTACACATGCAGGGGTATACACACACGCTGGTCCCGAAATTGGGGTGGCATCAACCAAAGCATTTACCGCACAGGTTAGCGTACTTACTTTAATCGCTTTTTATATAGCACAGCAACGCGGAACTATTACTCAAAGCAAGCTGATAGAATATTTAACAGAGCTTGATGAAATACCTGAACTGGTAGAAAAAGCACTTAAATCAAATGAGCACGTTAAAGCAATTGCAGCTAAGTTTAAGGATTCTACCAACTGTTTGTTTTTAGGCCGGGGCAGCTCATTCCCGGTTGCTCTTGAGGGTGCATTGAAGCTTAAAGAAATATCCTATATCCATGCGGAGGGATACCCTGCCGCCGAAATGAAGCATGGTCCTATCGCTTTGATAGATGATGATATGCCGGTTGTATTTATAGCTACTAAACATTCATCGTATGAGAAAGTGATCAGCAATATACAGGAGGTTAAGGCCCGTGGCGGGCACGTAATTGCCATTGTTACTGAAGGAGATACCGATGTAAAAGCGATGGCGGATTTTGTCATAGAAATACCTCAAACTGCGGAAGCTTTTGTGCCATTACTGGCTACTATACCTTTACAACTATTGGCTTACCATATCGCTGTAATGCGCGGATGTAATGTAGACCAGCCAAGAAATTTGGCGAAGTCGGTGACGGTGGAATAGGTTATAGGTTATACGTGAGACGTTTTACGTAGTTGTAAGAATAGCCCTCTGTAATAAATATACAGGGGGCTTTTTGCGATGGATAGTTGAACGTATAACGTCCAACTTAAAACGTATAACCAATTCTTAGCTACAACCATTTCTATTATTCTTTAATAGAGAAAATCAATAATTATTATATTTGAATTAGATTTGATCTATATTGGTTAAGTTCAAGAAGCAAGCGCCAGGATTAATAAATCCCAAATATTTGTTTTGCACTTTTTAACCCGGTTTAAAACTTGATTCCTGACTCTTAACTCTTAAATCCTATCTATATGACAATCACGCAACTTGAATATATTGTAGCTGTTGACACCTACCGTAGCTTTGTTTTGGCGGCTGAAAAGTGTTTTGTAACCCAGCCTACACTAAGTATGCAGGTTCAAAAGCTCGAGGACACACTTGGCGTTAAAATATTTGATCGCAGCAAGCAGCCAGTGACCCCTACTGAAATTGGTATAGAGATCATTGACCAGGCAAGGATATTACTAGCTGAAAGTGAAAAGATACGTGAGATTATCACCGACAGGCAAAAAGAACTATCCGGTGAATTGAAAGTGGGTATTATCCCTACTGTATCACCATATATCCTGCCGAAAATAATCAGCAGTTTTATTCAGAAGTATCCGCAGGTAAAATTGATTGTGTGGGAGCAAACCACGGAGGATATTATTCAGCAATTAAAACTGGGCACGCTGGATTGCGGCATATTATCAACCCCATTGCGTGAAAATGCACTGACTGAGATACCTGTTTTCTACGAAAATTTTGTGGCTTATGTATCTAAGAACAGTAAATTATCGAAGAAGAAAAGTATCAGTCCGGAGGATATTGATATGGAAGAGATATGGGTGCTTAACGAAGGCCACTGCATGCGCGAACAGGTGCTGAATATTTGCCAGCGTCGCAAGACCACAAAAGGGTTCCTGCATTTTGAATATAATACAGGTAGTGTAGAAACCCTGAAACGAATGGTTGATCAAAACAACGGTGCAACTATTTTGCCCGAACTAGCATTAGCTGAATTAAGTGACAAGCAATTAGATAAAGTCCGCTACTTTAAATCGCCGGAACCAGCAAGGGAAGTTAGCATTGTTATCCAGAAAAACTTCCTTAAACGCCGTATGATAGAAGCGTTAAAGAACGAGATATTAGAATTTGTTCCCAAGCGAATGAAAAGCAAGAAGAAGAAAGAAGTGATGGAGATATAATGATTTCGGAGTTGAGATGTTCGATTTCGGATTTATTTATCCTTATGCCGATATGAAATTATTTCTTTCTTGCAGCGATCATCATGTGCGGACTTAATGAAAGCAGCGATTGATCATTTTCTGTGATCTTCATCAGTTCCAGCATCCTTTCTTTTTTTTCCGGATTGGATCGGCTTTCAAAATAATTTTTATCAAGCCATACCATACCTTCTACGGCATACGTATCCAGGCATGTAAGCCCGGCTTCTTCAAATTCGGCCTTTAATTCAGCAGGGCGATGGAAATAAGCATTAGGCAATATACCCGGCATATTTGCAGGTGGGGTGTGTATGCCCGTCGTCAATTCCACCTCGCACATGGCAAATATTTCAGGCGTGTGGATAAATCCGTTCAATAAGGCTGCAATGGCAGATGCGGAATGATTGATGGCAAAGCCAAGCACCACTCCATTCGGTTTTAATACCCGTTTAGCTTCTGTAATCGCCCTGATCCTATCAGCTTTTAATTGCAGATGATATAATGGCCCATGCAGTATTATAACATCAGCAAAACTGCCTGCCAGTTCCAATTTTTGCGCTTCCCCTAATAGGCTTTTGAATGGCTTTTTGGCTTTGTTGGATCTTTTATTGGCTTGTTTAATATGCTTCTCAACCGGGTCGATCAAATATAACTGGTGACCTAAGCCAGCCAGCCATTCTGAATAAACGCCTGGGCCGCCACCAACATCTATCACAATTCCTTTTTTAGGCAGATAACGTTGAATGAGTTCTTTATTGCGCTCAAACTCCAGTGGGCCGAGGCCAAGCTGCAGCCTGCCCTCTTCGGAAGTGTTAGCGTAGAAGTCGTCGATATCAGAGTTGATGAGATTTTGTGAGGCCATAACGATTGCCCGAATATAGCAATGTGTTTGCACAAACCATAGGGATGGGTTTAAAACGAAGAGTGTTCGAAAGATTTAATTATCGAATAACTTCCCTCCCAAGGGAGAGCTACTGTGTACCCATCTTTATAATTTACCCCAATCGGGGTAACATGTCGGTAGAAAAAAAGATATGATAGTTCCTTTTGCCCCGTAGGTGCAATACATTTTCCGCTATTGTTATTAGAAATGCATATTCGGTTATTGCACCTACGGCGCAAAAATCATTTTAATTATTCTTCTACCAACATTTAGCTCCTAAAGGAGCAGCTTTTTTTGAAAAAAAAGATGTGGGTACACGGTAGCCTAGAGAGGGGTGCGGCCGAATGTGAAGTAGCAAGGAGGGGTTTTATGCGCTATTAAAGCTACCGAAAAATCCCTTCCTACACCCCTGCCTACCGGCAGGCAGGTTCCCCGAGGAAGGAATCGCATATTCACACCCTCATTTTTAATGTTTCAAACCCATCACTATAAAACAAAAAAACCCTCAGATCGCTATCCGAAGGCTTCATTAATATTATGTAGCTATATTACAGATTCAAAAAATGATCAAAAGTATCGCTGCGGATACCCAGGCGCAGGGTTTCCAGCGGTATTACATCAGCAGGGGCTATATTGCCCAGACTTACGTTGGCCCCAATCAGTTTGATAAACCAAACCTGCTGTGCTTTTTGTGGAGCTTCCCAAATGATTTTTTCTTCGGGTATCTGGGTTAATATTTCATCAACCAATCCCTGCCTTACTTCTCCCGAATCACGATAGATACCCACATTGCCGCTTTCGCGTGCTTCAGCTATTACTTTCCAAGATCCTGCCTCAATTTCGGCATTCATCAGCTTGATCCATTTATAAGGCGCAAATATTTTTTGCACGTCTTTGGAACCAACCTCTGATATCACAGTTACCTGCTCACTCAATTTGCGGATATATTCACATTTCAGTTCGTGCTCGATCTCTATCGACCCATCAGAAACTTCCACATGCTCCATTTTGTATTTATCCAGTATGCGGCGATAGTCCTCAAACTGGCCACGTACAATAAATGCCTCGAATAAGGTGCCGCCAAAATAAACAGGGATACCGGCATCACGATAAAGTTTTAATTTTTCATCAAGATTAGGAGTAACAAATGAAGTTGCCCATCCCAATTTAACGATATCAGTATAAAGGCCGCCTACTTCGATAAAATCCTCCACCTGGCGTAAACTCAGCCCCTTGTCCATCACCATGGTAATACCACTGTTACGGGGTTTAACGGTGCGTTCGGGTAAATTGTTCAATGGGTAGTTCATTGATATTAATTAGTTATAGGCTATAATAAAAAGTTCTAATGGTCGCAAAGGTCTATATAAATGTGCAGATGTGCAAGAGGGATGTGCAGATATACAGATGTGAAAATACGCATATATGAATGAATCAAATGGACTTTTTTACTTTAAAATTAAATCCAGGGCAAAAAAAATGCAGATGTGTAAATCGCTACGTATCTAACAATTTACACATCTGCACATCTTCTTATCCGCACATTACTTGCAATACCTGTTAATGATATCCAGTATCACTTTGTTTTTTTGCAACTGCGGCAAGTAGTCGAACAATATATAATGCTTTTCCGGGTCGGACGATAATGCCAGTTCCAGGAAATTCAGCGCTTCTTTGTAATCGCCGAAGGCAAATAAATAGGCCACCATGCGGTAATACAATTCGGCTGCTTCAGGATTATTTTTGATAGCCTGAGACATTACTTCGATAGCATCTGATAAACGGGTTTGCTCATACAGTATAGATGAGTAATCCAGCCATGCGTCTACATCAATAGGGTTTAACTCAACCACTTTTTCGTAGGCATGCTCAGCTTCGACCATGTGGCCCAGCTTGTATTCTGCATCGGCAATGGCAAACCAGTAGTCGGCATTGGCGATATCCAGGTCGAGCGCTTTTTTATAAAAGTGCAGGGCCTCAAAATAACGTTCTTCAAAATCAAGCGTTACTCCGATACCGAACCAGCCATCAGCCAGTTTAGAATCCATTTTAACTGCTTTTTTATAGAACGCACGTGCATCGTCCATCTGCTCCAGCTTTTCATAGCATTCGCCTATAGCGCAATAAGTATCCGCATTGGGTTGTTCGTATTCAAAGGTCTGGCGGTATACCTCAATAGCTTCCGCATATTTTTCAAGGTTGACCAGTGCATTGCCCTTATTAAAGTAAGCGGATGCGAAGCTATCCTTGATCAGGATGGCATAGTCATAAGCATCAATCGCTTTTTCAAACAGGCTTAATTTAGTGTAGGCGTTACCCAGGTTATACCATGCAGCATAACTGTAAGGTTCGCTGTCGATATATTGCTGATAAAACTGCACGCTTTCCTCCTGGTTGTCCATCACATCGTAACAGAAAGCCAGCTCATATAAAGCGTCCTGGTTTTCCATATTCTGTTGCAGACACATTTTCAGGTAAGTAATGGCCGTGTTATAATCGCCCATGTTTTGGTGTACATATGATATATGCAGCAAAATTTCATCGGTCTCGTCAGCCAGTTCCAGTGCTTTTTCGTAGTTCTCCAAAGCTTCGGCATAGCGCTCCATGTTTTCATAGAGATTGCCGCGGATGATATAAATATCCGCATCCGAAGCTTCGAGCAACGCCGCCTTCTCGAGTGCCAAAAAGGCATCGCTGACACGGTTGGTGACGACCATAAGCTGGGCTTGCTTGATTAAAAATACGGCGGCAAAGGGATGCTGATTGCAAGCATATTCAACCACCTGAAGGGCTTTCGCCGGATCATTCTTTTCGATGTAGTAGTCGATAATATTTTCAAACGCCTGCGCATCAAAAAAATACTGATCATGATTACGAATCATTTCTTCGTAACGTTCAACTGAGAACTTGGGGTCCTCACTGAAACCAAATTCAAATTCTTCTTCCATTCAATATATTTTTCAGAACGCGAGCTGCTATTTTGCCCTTCATATAATTGTTGGGCTTTTTAGCTTTTGCTGTCTCAAATTACAATTTGTACCTTCTTTTAGGGAATTTAGTTTTCAACATTCAAACATTTTTAACAAGGTTTTTTGCAAGTACCTGATAGTAAACGAAAAACATTTAAGAGTTTGAGTCCGGCAAAGGATGAGTTGATAGTAAATTGCCCTAAAGATTTTACCTTTGACAAATTTACGATTATGAGCCTTAATATTTCAACGATTCTTAAGCATTTACATATAAACGACAATAATGAGGCGTTTAGTACAGGTGCTATCTTGGGAAGCAGTGCGGATGCACAGGTAAAAACTATTGTTTCGCCGGTTGACGGCAAAAAAATAGCTTCGGTTAAAATGGCCACAAAGGCCGACTATGATAAAGTAATTGAAAAGGCCGGTGAGGCGTTTAAACAATGGCGCAACGTGCCTGCACCGAAACGTGGCGAAATAGTGCGTCAGGTTGGTGAAGCTTTGCGCGCAAAGAAACAGGAATTAGGCGCGTTGGTATCCTATGAGATGGGCAAAAGTCTGCAGGAAGGTTACGGCGAAGTACAGGAGATGATCGATATATGTGATTTTGCCGTTGGACAAAGCAGGCAATTATACGGCTTAACGATGCATTCTGAAAGACCGGAGCACCGCATGTATGAGCAATATCATCCGCTGGGCATAGTGGGTGTTATCTCAGCATTTAATTTCCCGGTGGCTGTTTGGAGCTGGAATGCCGCATTGGCCTGGGTGTGTGGAGACGTTTGTGTTTGGAAACCATCTGAAAAAACACCGCTGACTGCAATAGCTTGTCAGCACATTGCCCAGGAGGTTTTCGCTAAAAATGGTGTTCCTGAAGGTGTGTCCTGCCTGGTGATAGGTGATAGAGTGGTAGGCGAATTAATGTCTAATGATAAACGTGTACCATTGATCTCAGCTACTGGTTCAACCCGTATGGGAAAAGCAGTAGGCGCAGCCGTTGGCGCGCGTTTAGGGCGTAGTTTATTAGAGCTGGGTGGAAACAATGCCATCATCGTAAGCCAGTATGCTGATTTAGATACTGTACTGGTTGGCGCAGTGTTTGGCGCAGTTGGTACTGCCGGGCAGCGTTGTACCAGTACCCGCAGGCTGATCATTCATGAAAGCGTTTATGATCAGTTTAAACAAAAAATAGTGAACGCCTATAAGCAGATACGTATTGGCGACCCACTGGATCAAAACAATCACATGGGGCCGTTGATAGACCAGGACGCAGTAAAACTTTATCTTGATTCCATAGAAAAATGTAAATCAGAAGGCGGCAAGTTTGTGGTAGAAGGCGGTAAATTGGATGGTGCGAACTATACTTCGGGCTGTTACGTAAAACCATGTATTGCCGAAGTGGAAAATCATTACCAGATCGTTCAGCATGAGACCTTTGCACCTATTTTGTACCTGATAAAATATAGTGATCTAACACAGGCTATCGAGCTGCAAAATGCTGTTCCGCAGGGGCTTTCATCTGCTATCATGACAAATAATTTACGTGAGGCAGAACAATTTTTATCTTATGCTGGTTCTGATTGTGGAATAGCCAATGTAAACATCGGAACATCAGGTGCCGAAATAGGCGGCGCTTTTGGAGGTGAGAAGGAAACGGGCGGTGGCCGCGAGTCGGGGTCTGATGCCTGGAAAGTTTATATGCGACGCCAAACCAACACCATCAATTATTCAACTAAATTACCACTGGCGCAAGGCATTAAATTCGACCTGTAGCTTATACTATCTAACCAAATTCGATGTTCATTACTCCAAAGTTCCTTATAAGCTGCATTTTAACCGGCTTTTTGTTCATAAGCCTGAATACTTTCGGTCAAACGCTGCCACCTTCACAACCTGATCCGCCTAAAAACTGGCACGTACTTGATTTAAAGGCTGACGGATATTATGGTATCAGCCTGGTGCAGGCCTACCAGTTTATCAGTGGTCTTAAAAGCAAGCCTGTAATAGTTGGTGTTATTGACAGCGGCATTGATACCTTACAAAAAGATCTGCAGGGAGTGCTTTGGGTAAATCCCAAAGAAAAGCCAGGTAATGGCAAAGACGATGACCATAATGGCTATACTGACGACGTACATGGCTGGGATTTTTTGGGTGGCCCCGGAGGCAAAGCTGATTTTAGTGAAACCGAGGAAGAAGTACGGGAATATCATCGGCTTAAAGGAAAATACCTGAGTCTTACAGCTGAAACAGCTGAAAACAAAAAAGAATATGCTTATTGGGCCAATGTAAAAACGGAGTACGATTCAACTGTTACCAAGGCACGTATAGAGACCAGCCAATTGTCGCCCATTATGAATGCAATGGTTGAGACCAGTGGCTATATCAGGCATGCCTTAAATTTAAAGGCTAACCAGACATTCACCAAAGCCGATGTGGAGCATTTGCAAACAACCAACGATACGTTGCTTGAAGTTAAAAATTTGTGGGTAATCGCCTTTAGCGATGAGGTGTCGACCAGTACAAATGTGAAGGTGCTAAAGGAGCTGAGCGAATATATGGCCAAGCTTAATAACTCTATAAATCCTGACCTTGAAGCCCGTAAACGAATTGTTGGCGATGATCCGAATATTTTGGATCATAAGCCATACGGTAACAATATATTAAAATATAATGATGCCTCGCACGGTACTGAAGTAGCAGGATTAATTGGCGCTATCCGTAATAATGATTATGGGATAGATGGGGTTGCTGATAATGTAAAATTGATGGCAATTAAGGCTATACCAATAGGCGATGAATATGATAAGGATGAGGTTAGCGCCATCCATTACGCTGTTGATAACGGAGCGAAGGTGATTAATATGAGTTTCGGTAAAAAAATATCACCGCATAAGGAGTGGGTTGATGAGGCTTTTAAATATGCTGCAGCACATGATGTACTTTTGGTGCTTGCGGCAGGGAATGATAACAAGGATGTTGATGCAAAGCCTGATTATCCGAACGATACTTTTGCGGATGGTTCTGCTACTGATGCGGATAATGTGATTAATGTAGGTGCATCCGGCTTAAAGGCTGACGAGAATCTTGCTGCTGCTTTTAGTAATTACGGGCAAAAAAATGTGGATCTTTTTGCGCCGGGAGTTAAGATCACTTCAACAGATTCAGATGCGGAAACGATAACAGACGATGGAACCAGTTTTTCGGCTCCTATCGTTACCGGGATAGCTGCTTTGATATTAGAATACTATCCTGATTTGAGCGCACGGCAGGTAAAACAAGCGATAATGGAATCGGCTACGCCACTGAAAGGTACGATGGTTTTAAAACCAGGCACCAAAGAGAAGGTGGATTTTACTACCCTGTCAAAATCCGGAGGTATAGTAAATGCCCGTAAAGCGTTGGAAATCGCCTCGAAAATGAAAGGTGAAAGAAAAAAATAAAGCTATTGAGTTGAGGCAACTCAGGTCGAATTCAGCCATAAATACCAGATAATTTTAGGCAGATTATTATCCCAAATGTGTTTACTATAGGGGGCAAATATAGCCGATAATCACGTGCATAAGCATTGCTGTGTCAGACTTTTGTATCTATTTTAATATAAAAGCCGATACATTATGCAGCTAATTGCATTTCACACATTAGTGATTATATTTGCGTTCGCAAAAATTCATTTAAATATACTAATGAGAGAAATACAATTCAGAGAAGCGCTTCGGGAAGCCATGAGCGAAGAGATGCGCAAGGACGATAAAATATACCTGATGGGTGAAGAAGTGGCCGAGTATAACGGTGCTTATAAAGTGAGCCAGGGTATGCTGGATGAATTTGGTGCCAAGCGTGTAATTGATACGCCGATCTCTGAGTTAGGCTTTGCCGGTATCGGTATCGGTTCTGCTATGAATGGCCTGCGCCCGATCATTGAGTTCATGACCTTCAACTTCTCGTTGGTGGCTATTGACCAGATCATCAACGGTGCTGCCAAGATCATGTCGATGAGTGGTGGTCAGTTCTCTGTCCCAATCGTTTTCCGTGGCCCTACAGGTAATGCAGGGATGCTTAGTTCACAACACAGCCAGTGCTTTGAGAACTGGTATGCTAACTGCCCCGGCTTAAAAGTGGTTGTACCATCAAATCCTGCTGATGCAAAAGGTTTATTAAAATCTGCTATCCTTGACCCGGATCCGGTAATTTTCATGGAATCAGAATTAATGTATGGCGATAAAGGCGAAGTTCCGGAAGAAACTTATTATATCCCGCTTGGCAAAGCAAATGTAACCAAAGAAGGTACAGACGTTACCCTGGTTGGTTTCGGAAAGATCATGAAAGTGGTAAATGCTGCTGCTGCCGAACTGGAAAAAGAAGGTATCAGTGCTGAAGTGATTGACCTGCGTACTGTACGCCCGATCGATTATGATACAGTGATCAATTCCGTAAAGAAAACAAACCGTTTGGTAATTGTTGAAGAAAGCTGGCCATTGGGCTCTATCGCAACAGAAGTAGCCTTTAAAGTACAAAAAGATGCTTTTGATTATTTAGACGCTCCTATCCTGCGCATTATGGGTGGCGACGTTCCCCTTCCTTATGCACCAACCCTGATACAGGAATACCTGCCAAATCCAGAAAGAGTGATCAAAGCAGTAAAAGAAGTAATGTATGTAAGTAAATAATCTTCGAACTTAAAAATATCACAAAAGGCTCCGATTTAGGAGCCTTTTGTATTTGAATTGTACTATATTCACTTAGTATGTTCAAAAGGTGTCTCTTAATATTTTCTATTTGTGCCGCCTTCTTTTCTTGTAGACCAAATTCGTCCCACCCCCCTGTTGCAGCTAAAAATGTCAAAGACAGTTTGAAAAGAATTACTGACTTTGATCATCACTATAAAACAATCCACGTCATAGTTGCATTATGTGACAACAAATACCAAGGGATAATACCTGTGCCGGCAAAAGTTGGCAACGGGCAGGATCTGGATAATAATCTTTATTGGGGTAGCAAGTATGGTGTACGTAGCCATTTTAAAAATTCCAAGAATTGGAAATTAGTAGGGAAGTATAGAATTGATAGTATAAAACTTGAACGGTTAATCTTTAAAAACGCTACAAATAATTACTACCTCATTGCAGGTGCTTATAATGGCCGGTACATTAGAAATGCGATCAAGGATTTTTTGTATAGCAGTTCAGGTCAGTTAAAAGATACTATTCATACAGATAATAAAACAATTGGCATTAATGGGAATGCTAGCCTTCTGGCTTATATCGGGCATGAAGCAAAAAGTATTTTGAATTCCCAATTAGAGCTGCCAATGCTAACCCGTTGATATGGACTAACCAACTAATGTGCCCTGAAGCATATACTTTGCATGATGCAATAATTGGATATATTAATAATGAGTCGGCTGATGCTATCAGGATGAGGGCGGTAAAGGCATATAGTAAATATCAAAAGTGCAGCACTACACAATCCAAAAACATTTTAGTTACCGGATGGTAAGAAATATTAAGAGGTCGTCTCAAAAGTATAATTTACAAAGTGGAGCAAAATATTATTTGGCTTTGTGTGCTTTGTGTTCTTTTCTTAATGATCTCTGTGGTAAAATTAAACCACCAAGACTACTAAGATTTTGCAAAGGTCACAAAGATAAATCCAAGCCAAATTTTGTTCTGTGCGCCAAATGGAATTTTTACTTATAAGACAGCCCCTTATCTCGAGATACTGTTAACAGTTTGCTAATCAGGCGGCATCTATTGCTTCGCGAAGTGCTTTCGCCGCCGCCGCCGGATCTTGTGCACCATAAATTGCAGCCCCGGCAACAGCCACCCGGGCACCAGCATTAATCACGGCACCAATGTTGTTAATATTAACACCGCCTGCAATAGATACCGGTACGCCGGCCCTTGCAGCTTCATCAATTAATACCTGGATAGAATACCCTGATGTCCATTGTTCATCTAAGCCTGCATGTAATTCTACAAATTCAACACCCAGGCCTGCTACTTCCCGTGCGCGTTTTACACGGTCGGGATAACCAATCGTGTCTACCACAACTCCTTTGCCGTGGGCTTTTGCTGCTTTTACAGCACCAATAATAGTTGCATTGCCGGCTGCGCCCATAACAGTTACCAAATCGGCACCCGCTTTAAAAGCAATGTCTGCTTCCAGTTCTCCGGCGTCTGCTGTTTTAAGGTCTGCAAATACCAGTTTATCAGGGTGTGCCTTTTTCATCGCTGTGATAACACCAGACCCCATATTTTTTATAAGTGGAGTACCTAATTCAATAATATCTACATAAGGTGCAACTTTTGCGGCTAATGCCAGTGCATCATCGGTTGTCAATAAGTCTATTGCTACTTGTAATTTGGCCATTTTATTTTCTATTTAAAATTAATAATTATGTATTTTATATTATTCCATGTTAGCGTGTCGTTTCCATAATTCCTCGGCGGGGGTACCGTCAATTGCCCATAAGGTCTGGAATATGGCATCGGTGATCAGCAATAAGGCCTGTTCGAAAAGACTGCCCGCATATTGTTTGGATTTGCTGCCACCATGATCCTGCTTTTCTGCTGCAGGCACCTGGATGTGATGATCAGAAAGCTCTACCAGAGTTGAAGTTGAACCGGCAGTTATAGCAATCACTTTCGCTCCAGCCTGTTTTGCCTTTTCAGCCGCCCTTACAATGGTGCCGGTGGTTCCAGAACCCGATGCGGCCAATAACAAATCGCCTGATTGTATGGCAGGTGTTGTGGTATCACCAACAAAATAGGCACTAAATCCAAGGTGCATCAACCGCATGGCTGCTGATCGCATCGAAAACCCCGAACGTCCTGAAGCAATCAGAAATATCGATTTGGCTTGCCAAATGCTTTTAATTAGCGAGGGAAACTGGGTATAGTCAATGCCGCCCGCCAACTGCAAATTTTCACGAAGTACTATGTCAAGGTTTTTCCGGACATCTGCTACCAACTGCTCATCTTTTATGTTCTCTGCATCCATTTTGCTGACCCGATTAAAATTGTGTACAAACGTACCGGAAAGGTTAGCGCAGTTGGTTATACAATCCGCTTATTCAGGTGGACTATCAGGAAATTTCGTAAGAAAAAAGTCATAAAAACGTCTCATATGGTGTATATTTCCGAATAGTCCACTATAATTGCCTAATTATCCTATTCGAAAAATTAAAAGTAGCAACCTTTATATTATGCAGACTATTTTGAAAGAAACGAAGCTGGAAAGCTCACTGATCTATATCCGAAATCTGAATAATTGCCCCCCCAGCTATCTGAATGATCCGGGCAGAAAAGATTTCTTTGAAATAGTATGGTTAAAAAACGAAGCGCCGCTGCATGCTTTGAAATTTAACGATACAGATGTTAAAGGTGATTGGATTTACCTGATTCCTCCCTACCGTGTCCATCAGCTTAATAAAGCAGGAAAAAAGGGTGAGCTCATTTCATTCAAGCGGGAAATTTTGGAAGAAGAGGACAAGGAATTTCTGCTGGACCTGTTCAAAATTTTTAATGTACAGGGAGAGTTTTCATGTTTACGTATAAACCAGGAATCAGCAACCGGCCTTGGTAGTGTTTATACTTTATTAAGTGAAGAGTATGAAAAAGGAAAGGATAACCTGATTGTAGTAAAAGCGCTTTTAAAAGTATTTTTATTGAAGCTTATCCAGATAAAGGAACATGAATTTACGGACCATGATATCAATCAGAAACGAGTGTATGAGTTTTTAATGCTGCTGGAAAGTAATTACCTGCAGGTACGCAATACGGATTTTTATGCAGGAAAGCTGGGCATTAGTTCTAAAAGACTTAATCAGATACTAAAGGACAAACTTGATAAGACTGGAACGCAACTTATCCATGACCGTATTATTCTGGAGTCAAAACGGTTGATAATCCACAGTGAAAGCACCATCAAAGAGATTGCTTATGATCTTGGGTTTTCAGACCGGCCATATTTTAGCCGTTTCTTTAAGAAGCAAACCGGACAAACACCGGATGAATTTCAAAAACAGGCACAAAACCATGTAAAGTCAAAATTGAACACCTTGATTTGAATGACTGAGCAATAGAATATATTGTTTTAATTATTTAAACATATATAATTAACTTTCTGATGTTGCGCTCCATCCATCACTCCAACCATTACTTTTACCGCCTTTATTTTCTTTTATCAGCTTATCATAGCTGGCGGCCTGTGCAGGCGTTAATATGGCTTTGATCTGGTTGATCGTAGAGGTACGTAATGGCCCGATATCTTTCATCATTTTATCGGTATTGCCTTGGTCTGCAACTTTTATCTTTTCAAATTTCTCTGATGATTCTTTATAAACAGCCGCTACTTTGGTAGTTTGGTCATCAGTAAGTTTGAGTTCCTTCTGTAAGCTTTTAGCTTTTTCTACAGGATCGGTGGTTGTTTTTTTGGTAGTTTGGGAATAACTTGCTGCAGTTAATCCAATAAACAAACAGCATAATAACAAAATTCTCTTCATGGGTTCTTGAATTTTTTCTACAGTTTAATCTACTAAATGTAACGCTTATTTTACAGAAACAAAAGCAATAACAAATTGATTTTTAATTCTTAATAATTTATTTGCCTTACTCTTATTATGAGCCTGCAGCCATCGACATGTTCATAGACATACCCTCCTTGTGTTTATAAATCAACTTTTTCAGATGAATCACTTCGGCATGTTGATTTCCTTCCGTTATGTGCAGAAATTGATTCGGGGCAATATTTGTAAGTCGCTGCACAGTTTGGCTGCCTGCCCATTTAATTTCGATCTCATCAATCAATTTAGCCTGGCCTATGCCTATTTCCTGTCTTAGAGGCGAAGACCCAAAGCTTCCTCCGGAATTGACATCTTTATAAACGCTCCGTTTTACGCCATTCTCTGTAAATGTCACTTTAAGGTGACTGCCTATGGCCGCTTTATTTGATTTTACCCCTTCCAGCTTTAAACCGATCCAGTTGTTGTTACTCTGACCAGGGTTTACATAGAGTGAACTGTTATAAGAATCACCTTTGTAGGCACCACCCATCTCAATAAAAATATCCTGAGTACCCGTATTTCTAATATCGGCAAATGCTACACCGTGGCCTTTTTGAAGGTTGCCTGTGCGGGAAGAGGTGGTGACATCAGCGAATTTTTTGCCGTCGATATTCTTAAATAGTTTATTTGGAACAAGGGATTTGAAATCAGGGTTGCCTGTACCGAAATACATATCCGTGTAACCGTCATTATCAATATCGCCAAAATTAGCGCCCATGCTAAAAACAACCTTATCCAGGCCGGTCTCTTTAGTAACATTGGTAAAAGTGCCGTCATGATTGTTTTTGTACAGGTAAATATTCCCCGCATCCGGTACTGGTTTGCCCAATGCTTCTGCAGCGGCATAGATAGCTAAAGTTTTATCGTAAGTATAGTCAGCTACCATTATATCCTGCCAACCATCATTATTATAATCATAAAACCAGGTGGTAAAGGTGCTTTTTGTGTTAGCTGCGATCCCTGATTTTGCTGTAACGTCTTCAAAATCTACATCCCTTCCGCCTTTACCTTTGTTTTTTAACAGATACTTTTTACCGTCCATCGTGGATATAAAGATATCCGGCCAGCCATCATTATTGAAATCTGCAGATGTTACTCCTTTTACATAGGATGTAATGGCACAATGCGCTTTTTCCGCCACATTAGTAAAAGTGCCGTCGTGATTATTCATATATAACATGCAAGTATGGGTACCACCAGAATCCAGACTTAATGGATTTTCGGCACCGACATATACATCAAGCCAGCCGTCATTATTAAAATCGGCCCAAACAGCCGTTTGGGTGGGATGAAGGAAAAACAATCCGCTGGGGATCGTCACATCAGTAAAAGTACCGTCACCGTTGTTTCTTAATAGCGAACTTGGTTGATTTCCTAAGCCCTGGGTATTCCATGCTCCGCGCAAAACAAAAATGTCCAGCTTACCGTCATTATTATAGTCTGTTTGTTGGATATTAAGGCCTCCCGTTAGCCCTTTCAAGCCACTTTGCTCTGTGCGATCGCTAAACGTACCGTCTTTATTATTTTGGAAATAATGCATCGGATTATTCAGTTCCCATCCCGATGTTACAATATCCAGGTATCCGTCATTATTAAAATCATCAACAATGACCCCACCAGCCTCTCCGTAAATATCCAGGCCCAGGTCAGGCGCCATATCTGTAAATGGTTTTACTTTGTAACCGGTATCAGCCCCAAGATTGGGTATTAAAAATTCCTTTGGCACTTGGTTGGGATAGCCGCCAAGAGTCATAAATGCAATGTTAAGGAGCCATCTCGATGCCAGATCGTTAGGATTGTTCTTTAACAACCTTTCATATACTTTTATAGCCTTTTGTGAACCAGTTTTTATCTTATGGATGCCCTCGTTTTTTATAGGATATATACAAGATGATCCATTATGATTAAGCATGCAATTAGTACGTTCACCCAATCGCATATAAGCTATACCCATACCAGGCAGTATATCACTTGCCTCCATTGGCGACAAGCGTTTAGCCAGGTCCTGGTAGATGTTTACGGACTGTTCCTCCTCGCCGTTTTTTAACAGTAATGGTGCCTTTTTTAAAAGTATATAAGGGTTATGTTCATTATGTGGTAGCTTAAGCAATGAATCGTAATGATATAGTTTACTTTCAACTCGGAATGAGTTTGACGTATTGTTATTCTTTTTATTTAACTTTTGAAGTATGTCGATCATTTCCTGGTGCGATGATGGGGCTCTATGACAGGAAACAATTGAACTAAGTGCGGATAGGGCGACAATAATTTTAGTGATTTTTTTGCGATTTTTTTTAGGTATCATTATTAGCTTTAGATAGGTATCCCTAAAGCTAATTGCCGATATGTCGCAAGATGAATAAGTTTAGTAAAACTTGTGATACACTACTAAAAAGGGCGTTTTTTCAATAATATTGTTACAAATGAATTAGCATAACAGCATAAAATAGACATGCTCAATTTAGCCCTGCAGCCATTGACATATTCATAGGCATACCTTGTTTGTGTTTATAATTTAGTTTTTTCAGATGAATAACTTCAGCATTAGCTTCACCTTCTGTTATATGCAGGAATTGATTGGGACCAACATTTGTAAATCGCTGCATGGTTTGACTACCCGCCCATTTTATTTCGATCTCATCAATTAATTTGGCCTGCCCTATCCCTATCTCCTGTCTTAAAGGTGAAGACCCAAAGCTGCCACCGGAATTAACATACTTATAGACGCTCCGTTTTGTGCCATTCTCTGCAAAGGTTAATTTGATGCGACTGCCTATAGCCGCTTTATTTGCTTTTACACCCTCCAATTTTAAGCAGATCCAATTGTTATTATTTTGACCGGGATTTACATAGAGTGAACTGTTGTAAGAATCGCCTTTATACGCGCCGCCCATGTCTATAAAAATATCCTGGATACCGATATTTCTAAAATCGGCAAATGCTACACCGTGGCCTTTTTGCAGATTACCTGTGCGTGAAGAGGTAGTAACATCGGCAAATTTTTTGCCGTCGATGTTTTTGAATAATTTATTAGGTACCAACGATTTGAAATCAGGATTACCTGTACCGAAATACATATCCGGGTAACCGTCATTATCAATATCACCGAAGTTAGCCCCCATGCTGAAAACGACCTTATTTAAACCCGCCTCATTGGTTACGTCAGTAAACGTTCCATCATGATTATTCTTGTACAGGAATACGTTGCCTGCTTTTGGAATAGGTTTTCCAAGTGCTTCGGCGGCAGCGTAAGTTCCAAGCGATTTATCAAAAGCATAATCGCAAACTAATATGTCCTGCCAGCCATCATTATTATAATCATAAAACCAGGTAGTAAAAGTGCTTTCTTTGTTAGCAGTTAAACCTGCACTTTCAGAAACGTTTTCAAAATCTACTGCCTTACCACCTTTCTGTTTATTTTTCAAAAGGTATTTTTTACCATCCATGGTGGATATGAAAATGTCAGGCCAGCCATCATTATTAAAATCACCAGCAGTTGCTGCCTTTACATAATTTTCGAAATCGCAATGCGCACTTTTAGCCACATTGGTAAAAGTACCATCATGATTATTGATGTATAGCATACAAGCGTGTGTTCCGCCGCTGTTGCCTAAATTTTCAACACCAACAAACAGATCCAGCCAGCCATCATTATTAAAATCAGCCCATACTGCAGTTTGGGATGGATGGAAATATAACAGGCCGCTTGGTATCGTAACGTCGGTAAAAGTGCCATCCCCGTTATTGCGTAGCAGTGAGCCGGGCTGATTTCCGAACCCTTCAGTATTCCATCCGCCGCGTTCTATAAAAATATCGATGTTGCCATCGTTATTATAATCGGTCTGCTGAATATTCGACCCCCCGGTTATCCCTTTTAACCCGCTCTTTTCGGTAAGATCGCTAAACGAGCCATCCTGGTTGTTCTGAAAATAATGCATCGGATTGCTCAGGTCCCAGCCAGTCATAACAACATCAAGATACCCGTCATTATTAAAATCATCAACAATAAGTCCGCCGGCCTCGCCATAGATGTCCAGGCCAAGGTCGTGCGCCATATCCGTAAAAGGTTTTACTTTATAAGCGGTATCAGCATCAAGGTTGGGTATCAAAAGCTCTTTAGGTACATCTTTAGGATAACGGCCCAATGTCATAAACGCGATATTAAGCAGCCACCTTGATTGCAGGTCATCCGGATTGTCCTTTAGTATTCTTTCATATACTGCTATCGCTTTTTGTGAGCCCGTTTTTATTTTATGTACGCCTTCGTCTTTTATCGGGAATATACATGATGATCCGGTATGGTTAAGCATGCAATTAGTGCGTTCGCCCAAACGCATATATGCCAGGGCCATTCCGGGGCGCATATTGCGTACTTCAGTTGAGTCCATACGCTTAGATATGTCTTCATAAATGTCTACTGATTTCTGCTTCTGGCCGTCCTGCAGCAAAAGAGGTGCTTTTGCCAGAAGAGAGAAAGCATTGCTACTGTTGCCAGGCATATTAAGCAGGGAATCGTAATGGGCTAATTTGGCCTCGGGCCTGAATGGGTTTGCCACATCGTAATTCTTTTTATTCAGCCGCTGAAGTATGCTGATCATTTCCTGGTGCGAAGATGTTCTATGACAGGAGGCAATAATGCCGAAAGCCATTAATGCAATAGCAGCTTTTGCAATAGTATACTTTTTAGAGATCATGTTTTGTAAATTCAAATGCAGAGAGATTTTTAAAAATACAAAATATGCCAAACAACCTGCAAAAAAAATCCCGGTGCTTTGTGCAACCGGGATTTTATAATTTTTAAATGAGTATTTTATTGACGAATTATCTTCTTCCGCCGAAAATGCGTAGCATCGAAGTAAACAAATTAATAAATGTTGTGTAAAGAACAAAAGCACCTATTAACACCAATTTTTTAGAGCTGTCAGTACCGAATTCCATGCCTGCACCAATTCGTTTCAGCATTTGCATGTAATAAGCAGTCAATCCGATCATAATCGCTACAAACACAAAGCTTAATAAGTATTGAAGTTGCGCACTACCAAGAAAGAAATTAATAAGGCCAACAGCAAAAGCAGCGAAAAATATCATGATCAATATTGATCCGAATTTTGTCAAATCCATGTGCGTTGTATAACCCGCAATTGCCATTATACCAAAGACTACAGCAGAACTTAGGAAAACTCCAAATATTGAGCTTGCTGTATAGATAAGGCCAAAAATACTTAAGCTAACGCCTATTGTTACTGCGTACGTAATAAACAGAAATAGCATAGCCGGGTATGAAATGCGGTTAAAACCAAAGCTTATTACAAATGAAAAAGCAACTGGGGCAAATATTGCCAGATAACCTAAGCCCGTAAATCTATGAGCAACGGGGTCAACTATAAGATCCATTAAACTCGCATTTGCGAAAAACTCAAAAGTGGTGAAGGCTGAAATGCCTAATGCTACAAACATCCATACAAATACACTTGCTAAATATTTGCGTGAGGTTGACTCACTGTCTTCTATCTGGATTACATTATTATAATTGTAATCCTGGTTCTGATTTTCCATTTTTTAAAAAAATTGATTTTTTATTTTATACGAATTTACGAAAATTTTGATACATATCGGATGTGCAAATGTGCGGATATGCAGATGTGCATATGTTTTTGCTTTTCCCGATCATCTGCACATTTACTCATTTGCATATCTGCACATCGAACAATCTGCACATTAAACATCTAATTAAGCCTTTTTACCAGTTGTTCTTCTACCTTTTTAAATACCTGTATTGGTTTCAGGTTGCGCCAAACGATGTCGTCCAGTTCGCCGCCAAAATTGATATAGTAGTCGATATTGTTCCGCTTAAATTCATCGATCACATGCTCCCTGAAATTGACACCGGCTATCCACCCGTCTTCCACATCCTGGAACCACTCCTCGTAGTAGCAGTCGTCAGATGAATGGTAGTTTAACACATTCTCGCCGATCAAAATAAACTTGTTGATACCATTATCGATCATCAGTTCCAATATCTCGCGCTTTAACAGCATGATATCATTATTAATAGCATCGTTCCATTCACCTATCAGTTCAATTATACTGTATCCGCGTTCATAATCAGCAAACAGTACTTTTAAATATAAAGTGCTTGAGCCAAACGAATCCCACTGCGGGTGAAGCAAATAGTTATAGATCTGCTTATCAAATTCAAACTCACTGTATTCCGTTGCATAAAAAGGCGAATATTCATCCTCGGATGCAATGTAATCATCCCTCCATTTATAATATGGCTCTATCTCGTGCATTAGCCAGCCCCTCCAACCTCCCATACCTCATCCGGCTTTCAGCCACCTTCTCCAAAGGAGAAGGAAGACGGAATAGTCGTTTTGTTTGGGAGGCGTTTTTTGTTTCTAATTTATTAATTATTTGTACATCTGCATATTCACGCATCTGCACATTATTTAGCCTGCATATGTACTTCAACCGCCTTGCGCACGTTGCCGTATTTTATCAGTAATTCGGCTGCCTCGTGTTCAGGCAGACCTGTATAATTCATCACCATTCGTGTACCTCGGTCAACCAGCTTGTTGTTGGTTAACTGCATATCCACCATCTTATTGCCTTTTATTCTGCCTAACTGTATCATCACGCTGGTGGTTAGCATGTTTAATACCAGTTTTTGTGCTGTGCCGGCTTTCATCCTTGTTGAACCTGTTACAAATTCCGGTCCGGTTATTACTTCAACCGGATATTTGGCTTCTGCCGCCACCGGACTGCCACTATTGCAGACAATGCAACCGGTAGCTATATGTTTCTCATTAGCCTTTCGCAGGCCGCCGATTACATAAGGCGTAGTGCCTGAAGCAGCAATGCCAACTACCACATCTTTTTCATTTATACGGTAAGCCGACAGATCTTTCCATGCTTGTTCGGTATCATCTTCAGCAAACTCAACAGCTTTACGGATAGCTCCGTCACCGCCGGCTATTATACCGACAACCATATCAAAAGGAACGCCAAAAGTAGGCGGGCATTCCGAAGCGTCAACTACACCGAGGCGGCCGCTGGTACCAGCACCGATATAAAAAAGACGTCCGTTATTCCTCATTTTTTCGGTAACTATAGTTACCAATTTTTCTATTTGGGGAATAGCTTTTTCTACAGCATCAGGAACGGTACGATCCTCCTTATTGATATTTTTAAGGATATCAGACACGCTCATCTGCTCCAAGTTGTTGTAATGAGAGTCTTTTTCGGTAGTTCTTTCCATTTTCACGGGTAATCTTTTAACAAAATTCGGTAAAAATCATCAAATACGAACAGGGTCGGGCATATTATTATTTGCCTTGCCATTCAATTGTTTAACTTTGTAATCCAAGGTGATGAAAAAGGCGGCGACGATTATTTTCAGGTCATTTATATTAATATTACTAGGTATAGCCATTGGGTTATATCTGGCGGATAGTCCGCGCCGTGTTTTCCCGTTTTCAACAAGTAAAGTATCCAAAGTTTTACAATTGGTGCACCGCAACTATGTAGATTCCGTTAATGTGGATAGCATTGAAGGTGTTACTGTAAATAATCTTTTACAAAGCCTTGATCCGCATTCGCTTTATCTGCCCCCGCAACAGGCTCAATCTATTAATGAACGTCTTGATGGCGGATTTGAAGGAATAGGCATTGAATACCAGCTACTGCGAGACACACTTGTGATTACCCAGGTTTATGAACGGGGACCCGCCCAATTAGCGGGTATTAATACAGGTGATAGGGTGATCAATATCAATAATAAAAAATTCTCGGGTACGCATCTTACTTCATCAACAGTAAATAAAGTTTTCCAGGGGGTAAAGGATTCAGAGATCGCACTTTTAATTCTTAAGCCTGCTGACCAGTCAATAAAAACATACCATGTTAAACGCGGCCATGTGGACTTAAGCAGCCTGGATGCCGCCTACATGACTGCACCTGCTACCGGTTACATCAAGATCAGCAAGTTTGCTGCCACTACAGATGCCGATTTCAGGAGGGCATTTAAAAAACTAAAGGCTGAAGGAATGCAAAGATTGGTGCTCGATCTTCGCGGCAATGGAGGCGGTTATCTTAACTCTGCTACAGCATTGGCAAGTGAGTTTTTAGACAAAGGCAAACTGATAGTTTATACCCAGGGCATTCATGAGCAGCGTGCTGATTATTTTGCGACAGATTCGGGCTTATTTAAACATGGCAAGCTGGCTGTTTTGATAGATGAATACTCTGCTTCGGCAAGCGAAATACTGGCAGGAGCCCTGCAGGATTTTGACCGGGCAGTGATCGTAGGCAGGCGGTCATTCGGTAAAGGGTTAGTGCAACAACAATTTCCATTTTCTGATGGTTCGGCTATCAATTTAACGGTAGCGAGGTATTATACGCCTTCGGGAAGGTCGATACAAAAATCATACAAAGGCGGGATTGAAAGCTATCACAATGAATTGGCTGAGCGTATGCAGAAAGGCGAATTATTTTCGGAACAAAATTATACCGCCGATAGTGCTTTCAAAAAAGCTGCTGTTTATCATACATCAAATGGGAGAAAAGTATTTAGCGGTGGCGGCATAATGCCCGACCTGTTTGTACCTGCCGATACTACCGGCAATACCATGCTGATACAGGAACTAAACAATCAGCAACTTTTTAATGCCTTTGTAATCGACAAAATGCAAAGCACTCTGAATAGCTTTAATACAGATGACAGCTTTGTGAAAGATTATGCGATGAGTGATAGCCAGTTTGATGATTTTATCGTTTATGCTTCTAAAACTTTGAAAGAAATGGATTCAAACGAGGTTAAAATATCAAAGGACAATATTAAACAGATATTAAAAGCCTTTGCGGCCCGCTATAAATGGGGAGATACTGCCTACTTCCAGGTAATGAATACCAATGACCCGGCACTTAAAAAAGCTATCACAGCTATTTACTAAAACAAGATTATACCACTGTTATAATTAATAGTTTTACCGCTTCCATCCTGAAATACTGCTTGCGGGTAAGATGCATTTTTAGGAGCAACCCACCATGCTTTAACAAAATTAGGAGTGCTGTTGACATTATCGTTCAGATCATAATAACCAAATTGGGCTACCAGGCACGAGTCTTTTAAACCTGTAGCTAATGTACTGTTGTGTTTATTTACTTCTGCAATGTATGCTGCCCTCAGTTGAGTTAACTGAAGTGCAGAAGAAGTACTCAAGTTAATTGCACCGTATCTAACACCAGATGTTGCTTGCAAAACATTGTTTTTAAACTGGTACCATATCTCGCCTGAAAGAACCGGAAGCCCATTAATCTGTTGAATTACAAAAACACTCTGATAAGTGCCTGCATTAACATCACTAGTTGGTACATCATAGGATGAGAAATATTCTAATTGAATATCATTATAGGGAATGTTATTCTGTTTAAGTAACTGAATTGCCGATACCGAGTCGCTGCTTTTAATATTGAAATTTTGCCGTTTTATCCGGGTGATGCAGCCACCGTCACCAGGTAGCTGGTCATTTTTTTTGCAGGAGGCAAATGCCAAAGCTATAAATGCGATAAGGTATATCTTCTTCATAATAAAATTATTAGCTTGTAATAATTGACATTACGGAGTTAGCCTTGCAAGTGTAACAGTGATGTGCAGATTCTGGATGTGCAGATGTGCGAATTCTAAATGACCAGATGATTAAAAAAGAATAAACCCATTTGCATATCCGCACATCTGCATATTTGCACATTTACTCATCTGCATATCGACTACTTTTGCCTGAAGAATATCTGTACCGGGCTTCCGGTAAAATCAAAATTCTCGCGCAGTTTATTTTCTATAAAACGATAGTAAGGTTCTTTAAGATATTGCGGCAAATTGCAGAAGAAGGCAAACATAGGCGATACACCATTGATCTGCGTGATGTACTTTATTTTAACGTATTTCCCTTTGATAGACGGCGGCGGGAAGTTTTCGATAATAGGCAGCATCACCTCATTCAGTTTTGAAGTTGGGATCTTTTTCTTACGGTTCTCATAAACCTGCTGGGCAGTTTCGATCACTTTTAATACCCTTTGTTTTTCGGTAACTGAAGTAAATACGATCGGAATATCTGTAAAGGGAGCGATCTTATCACGAATCTGCTCTTCAAATACCTTAACGGTTTTATTGTTCTTTTCGATCAGGTCCCACTTGTTGACCACGATCACAATACCTTTTTTATTCTTTTCGGCCAAATGGAAAATATTAATATCCTGCGACTCAATACCCTCAACCGCATCAATCATCAGGATCACCACATCAGCTTCTTCTAAAGCTTTGATGGTACGCATTACCGAATAGAACTCAATATTCTCTTTTACCTTGGTTTTTTTACGCATACCGGCGGTATCCACCAGCATAAAATTGTGGCCGTATTGGTTATAATGGATATGGATCGAATCTCGTGTGGTTCCTGCTATAGGGGTGACAATATTACGGTCCTTGCCTATAAGTGCATTTATAATAGATGATTTGCCTACGTTAGGACGACCAACAATGGCAAATTTTGGCAAGGCGTTTTCCTCAACAACTTCTTCATCAAAATCTTTTACTACGGCATCAAGCAATTCACCAGTTCCTGAACCTGTCATGGAGGAAATATTATATATCTCGCCTAGACCAAGACTGTAAAATACCGTAGCATCTATTTGTTGCGAATTATTATCCACCTTATTAACCACCACATGCACAGGTTTTTTGCTTCTGCGCAGTAATGCAGCTATTTCATCATCCAGGTCAGTGATGCCGGTAGTTACATCCACCATAAACAGGATCACAGTAGCCTCTTCAATAGCTATGACAACCTGCTCGCGGATAGCAGCTTCAAAAACATCTTCGGAATTAGCTACATAGCCACCAGTATCGATCACTGTAAAATTGTGATGCGTCCACTCGGCAACACCGTAATGGCGGTCGCGCGTTACACCGCTGAAATCGTCTACTATAGCCTTGCGGCTTTCTGTTAAGCGGTTATATAAAGTCGACTTGCCCACATTCGGCCTGCCTACGATGGCTACTATGTTACTCATTGTTTTTTTAAGATTTGAGATATGAGATATGAGATGTGAGACGGGAAAATTGCCTGTCAAATATCAAAAATCTGTATCTAAATTATTTTTGTATGTGTGAGAGCAGAAATTTGGAGATAAGTAACCAGGTGCTTGGTTCTCACGTCTCACATCTCATATCTCACATCTAATTTAATCTTCGTACCCGAATCTTTTCAGGTAATTTTTTTTACTGCGCCAGTCGGGGATCACTTTGATGAACATTTCCAGGAAAACCTTCTTCTGGAAGAAATCCTCCATATCCTTGCGGGCATAGGTACCTACCTTTTTAAGAGTTTCACCGCCCTTGCCAATCAGAATATTCTTTTGCGAATCGCGCTCTACGATGATCTCCGAACTGATACGATATAGTTCATCCCCTTCCTTAAAGGCAGTGATAATTACCTCGGTGCTGTAAGGGATCTCTTTCTCGTAGATCTTAAATATTTTCTCGCGGATAATTTCCGAAGCAAAAAAGCGATCGTTACGGTCGGTCAGGGCATCTTTCTCATAATAAGGCGGATGCTCGGGCAGATGCTCTATCACGAAGTTCATCACCGCCAAAACATTATGGTCTTTCAGCGCCGAAACAGCGAATATGGCTTGTGGCTTTAATTTATCCTGCCAGTAGTCTACCTTTTGCTTTACAGTTTCTTCGTCAGATTTATCTATCTTATTAATAATAACGCACAGTGGTGCTAATGACCCCTGCAATTTTTCGAGTACGTCGCCTTCATCATACTTTTCGTTGATGTCGGTTACCAGTAATATCAGGTCGGCATCTACGATAGATCCGTTAACCTGGTGCATCATAGTTTCCTGCAATGCATAATGTGGTTTGATGATACCCGGCGTGTCAGAAAACACGATCTGGTAGTCTTCATCGTTTACAATACCCAGTATTCGATGACGTGTAGTTTGCGCTTTTGGTGTAATAATGGACATTTTTTCGCCTACCAAAGCATTCATAAGCGTGCTTTTGCCTGCGTTGGGCTTACCAATTATGCTTACAAAACCTGCCTTATGACTCATATAAAAATAAATAAAATATTATTTGGACTGCAAAGAAACGAATTATATCTTTGCAGTCCAATTAAAACGGAGTGCAAATTGCATTTTTGATAATTGGAAACAACTTTCCGAAGTTATGATCGGATCGAAAAATATAAAAAATAGTGCGGGATGGAGCAGTTGGTAGCTCGTCGGGCTCATAACCCGAAGGTCGTAGGTTCGAGTCCTGCTCCCGCTACCGAAGCCTCTCAGAGAAATCTGAGAGGCTTTTCTTTTTTACCTGGTAGCTCATCGGGCTCATGTCCGCTGGTAAGCGGACGTAGGTTCGAGTCCTGCTCCCGCTACCTCAAGAAAATGAAAAGCCTCAAGTCGAAAGATTTGAGGCTTTTTTGTTTCATACATTTCGCAGATTGCAAATCTGCCGTTATTTACTCCTGTATGGAACATCCGGACTAAATAAGGAAAGGAATCTCTCGTTCCAGTGTTAGTTAAAAGGTCGGCCAAACCCGGCAACGGCCTTGGCGCAAGCAGTTGCCCGGCAGGCCAACCACAATAAATTTTTAATGACAAGCAACCTGATTCCGCAGACTATCGTAAATTTGATAATAACACCATTAACAAATCAAAACAATCTCGCTATGTTCAAGAAATATTATTGCTTATCTTTTTTAGTTTTAAGCTTATCACTCCTGGTATCCCAATCTGGCTTTGCCCAATTGGCAATGTTGTCAAAAGGAGATGCTGCGCCTGCCTTTAACGCCAAGGCCAGCCTGGCCGGCAAAGAATTTGATTTTTCATTAAAAAACGCCTTGGCTAAGGGGCCAGTTGTGGTCTATTTTTATCCTTCCGCCTATACCGGCGGCTGTGATGCGGAAGCACATGCCTTCGCTGAACTCAAGGATAAATTTACAGCGGCGGGAGCCACTATTATCGGTGTATCTGCAGACGATATTCAGCGGTTGAATGCATTTTCTTCTGATCCACAGTACTGTGCAGGCAAGTTTCCTGTTGCTTCAGACCCCGGGGGTGAAATTGCGGCAAAATACGGACTGACAATATCTGCTGGAAAATCCGGAATTAAAGATGTACGCGGCCAGGACCTTATACACGGCTTCATCCCGCGAACCACTTACGTCATCGATAAGGGAGGTAAAATTGTAGCAGTATTTTCATCAAATACCGATCATATTTCACCTACCGATCATGTTGAAAAGTCGCTGGCGATAGTAAAAGGGCTATAAGTTGCAGGCTGGGTTCAAAATTTAAATCTCTTCTGTTCGAAGTCGGTAACTTCGAAGGAGTATCGTTGTAGAATTCGTCGACACTTTATATAGCCTTTTATTAAAGCTCTTAAATTCACCAAAAAAGTTCGAGATTTATCCCGTTTCGTCTACTAAAGTAAGTCAAAAGCCTCAAGTCGAAAGATCTGAGGCTTTTTGTTTTGTACCCTCATGACAATTTACGCGAGTATGGACATTCACATCATTTTGCGGTTAAGCGTGGATGCCTAACCGGGCGGGTGTAAAATTTAATAACTCCTTGTTTTTCAAAAAATATTTGAGCTATCTTAATTCCATATTTCCAAATCGGTCTTTTCAATTGTTTTCATCTAAAATAACGTTTTGTGAATAAAGACAATATTTTAATATTTGTGTATAATACTCAAATTGAACATTTTATCAATTAAATAAATTAATTATGAAATTAAAACTAATTGTATCGTTTTTGCTTTTAACTACTTGTTTTACTGCGTTTAGTCAAGAAAAGCAGAACATGGCTGTTGTTGAGAGAGGCTTAATTAAAATATCCATCATGTACCCTTATGCCGAAGGTAAAACCTTTAATATGGAGTATTATGAAACTAAGCACATGCCTATGGTAGCAGGGTTTTTAGGATCAAATTTGATTAAGTATACCATTGAAAAAGGGCTTGCCAATGGTATTCCTAACCAACCACTGCCTTTTATGGCTATCGGAATATTTTATGTAAAAAACTTAAGCGATTATCAAGCGGCTATCGGGCCGCATATAGACGCCATTCGTGCGGATTTTTCAAATTACACCAATATCAGTCCGGTCATTTTGGTGAGTGAGGTGATAAAGTAAAGATAAAGTTTTCACAAGATGGCAGGCAACTCGCCGGTTGAACCAACTCTTAAATATTATCGAATATTTGCAAGTCATGCATTAAGCGGTTCGATAATAATCCTGTTGAGGCAACCAGTAAGTCAAAAGCGTCAAGTCGAAAGATTTGAGGCTTTTTTGTTGCCAATCCATTACACCGTATTACAAGTGGCAAGGTGATTAAAGCAAAATTCAGGCAATATGATAATTAATTTACCGCCATATTTGCGTATTACTTTATTGTTATAACTGCAGCGCTTGCTGCCGGAACCTTTATAATAAAACTACTCTTGCCTATTTGGGACTCTTCCTGATTTGCCGGCGAAAAACTACCATCGCCTTGTACTGCAGCACCGGCAAAAGTGATCCCGGTTGTTGAATTAACTGCCGGGGCAGTCAGGCGCATAACATTAATGCTGGTAACAGTTTTACCTGCGTTTACAGTAAGCGAAATGTCCTTTTTCTGCTCTTTGTTGATGATGGTCATTGTATAGCCCTCATTTGTGCTGCAGGCATAGGCGGTATAATTGGAATCGTTATTAGGAATATTAACAGGAATAATCGTTCCTCCGGAAGCACCGTATTTGAAGGCCAGCATCGCATAATATACAGCATTCGCGGTGCATTGTCCGTTAGAAGTGACAGATATTGGCGAATAAACCAATTCACCGCCATGGAAATTGATACCCTGCCCGTTATTGGCAGCAATTGACCACATCAGGTCAAGCGCCCATAGCGTTCCCGCAAAAGCATCGCTTACACCTTGCTTCCCGCCACCCCAAATACTGTTGGTCTCTGTAATGCGATAGGTCAAACCTACCTGCTTTGAAGCGTTATCTAAAGCCTGGAGATAAGGGATCAGCGTAATATCCGTTGAAAGTATGGTTTGACAATCAATGTAAGGATCTGTAGCCGGACCGTCGTTGTAATAGTGGGCGTCGAGCAGCATAATGTTCTTAGAATTGTTTGCGGCAAATGTTTGAGCCCAGCCCAGGTTATCACTTACATCCGGCCCTGCGAATTGTGCCTGGGGTACCTGTGTTTTTATGGATGCGAAATTGGTGTTCCACTCGCTTTGATAGTCCTGTTCAGAATAGTTTGTGGGCCTGTAACCTAACCTGAAATAATCGGGTTCATTGCCTATCTGTAGTGCATAAAGGTTAGCGCCAAGTTGCTGGTAAAGATATTTGGTTTCGTCTATAGAAGCATTAATATTAGTATGCCCCAGGTTAAGCCCGAAAATAACCTGCCAATTAGTTTTTCGCGAAAAATCTGCCAGCCTGTCAATACCCGCAGGAGTGAGCACATCAAAATGGGTATCAGCATTAAATCCGTTGCCCGTCCAATCGGTCTCATCGCTGCTATTGCCACCCATACGTATAACTCCTGGCCCAAGATTTTTGATCAACTGGAGCATTGCCGGATTATTGGGATCCAGGAATTCCGGGTTGCGGGATAAAATCCAGTTCTCAAAACTTAGTCCTTCGAAATTTTGCGGAATAGCATTTGCAGGGTGATTGATATCAAGTGTTAAGGTCCCATCCGTTTGTTCGTTAAGAGGTGGCGCAGGATGATTAGGGTCAAAATGGGGATCGTTTTTCTTAGCGCAGGCGCTGAAAATTAAAAGACAAAGTGCCAGTATGTAGGTTTTTTTCATTGTGACAGGTCCAGGTTTAGGACAAACGAATATACGAAAAGCGCTTAATAAAGTTTTACTCTCATACATCTATTGGTTTTCAGTTTTGGAATAATTTTCCAAAAGGAAAGATGTAGGAGTAATTTACCTTCCCGGAAGCGTTTTTGGAGAAGCTTGTTTTGTTGGATATGTACCTCAATCTAACCGCAAAAGAAGTGGCCAGAAGCTATCGTTTACCCCATTTGTTAAAATTTTATCGAAATAAATCCATCTTTACAAAAAGAAATTGCTGTCGCTGTCTTAAATGTGAGGTACGTGATACGTACATATCCATTCGCTTCTCCGGTTTAATTACTGCCTCCGAAATGGGCTCAAACCAGTTATTGAATAGCTGACAAAATCTTCAAACTGTCTTTTGGGGCTCGGGTTTAGTCCTGTTCGGTTACCTGAGCAAGTCAAAAAACCTCAAGTCGAAAGTCCCGAGGTTTAGCTTAACTGCATTGTGTTTCTTTAAAGGTCTATTTTATTGCGCCAAACGCAGCAAAGCACGAGTTCTTGTGTAATACATCTATGGTACTAAATCCAACTTTTGCAAGCAATGAAAGCTGATAATTCAGCGAACGGGGGGTATCCTCATAGCTTACATAATCCAACACTTTCTGACGGTATTCTGAGCCTCCCAGAGTGTCTAAATAGCTGCTATACTTATCTTCAAATAACTTAATAATCCATTCAGAATCATGAGAGATTAAATCCGAGACCCAAAAACTACCCCCTGGTTTCAGTGCTTTATAAATTTTATTAAACATCAATTCCCAGTCGTCGTCGTCGCGCAAATGATGCAGTGTGGCGGCAGCAAGAATAATATCAAAATGATTGTCAGGCAGGTCAAGGTTTCGCATGTCATCCTGAATTAAAGTTACCGTGCCCTTCGTTTGCGGCGTAACCCTTTCTTTGGCTTTCTGTAACATGGGCATGCTCAAATCATTCAAAACGCAGTTTAGGCCAGAAACCTTACTCAACATCTTCAGGGTGTAATTACCCGCGCCGCAACCTATGTCCAGCAGCTCCGTTGCATGTGGGTTAGTATACTTTGCCGCTTCTGTGCATAACTCCATGGTTAGCGGTGCGTCAATAGTGGTTTGCTGACCTGTTTCGAGGTTAGAAAAGCGTTCGGTGTCGTTGTCAAATCTTTCTCTGATCTGTTGGTTTGTTGCCTTTGTTGAATAATCCGTTTTCATACTTAAATTTTGATTTGTCGAAGTTACCCGGTTTAATGATATTTGAAAAATATCAATTTTATCAATTATTGATACTTAATAGGTATGGAACTAAGACATCTTTTATATTTTAAAGCGGTTGCTGACGAATTACATTTCCGAAAAGCCGCACTAAAGCTTTTTATTTCTCAACCATCCTTAAGCCGGCAGATAAAAGAGTTGGAGGATGAATTAGGTGTACTGTTATTTACCCGGAAAAATAAGCGGGTAAACCTTACCGATGCCGGGATTTGTTCAGCAAAATAAAAATTTGCTTTTCCACCCTGAAAGTCGAATTAAAAAAACTGTCAGACAAAAACATCCCATAATAAACAATTAAAGAGGCTGTCCCGAAGTACACTGCCTCTTTAATTGTTGAGCACAAATTCTATTTATCGGATAATTGAACTCCGTTTAAGCCACACTAGCTTTTAAAGAAAAAGAATCATATTATATTTTTTCTAATTAATCAAATATTCAAATCATAATTCTTGATTAGTCAGAATCTTAGCTACTTAACAACAGGACAATTAACTGTTGCACCAATAGCTGTACTTGGTACAGCGAGAGCCGAGGCTAAATTGGTAACCTTTGAAAAATTAGAGATATCAATTTTAGTCACATTCCACAAAGGGGAATACCCTGTTTGTGTTGGGTTAACCGAAATAACATTGTGGGTTTGGGTGCTTCCTGCAACAGTTGCAAATCCCATGGAAGGATCTGTATTATTTGCAAAAAATACATAGATAGGCGGCGCAGGGACCTGGTTGGCCGAAGTAAGCATTAGCGGGGTTTTTGCTTCATTAAAGTTAAAGTAAACAACTGTGCTGTCTTTATACCAGCCTGTAACTAAAGATTGCGGGCTGGTGCTTCCATATGTTAAAGCAGCGGTAGACCCAAATGGTACTACAGGGCAATTAACAATTTGATTGGTGGCGACAATAGGATAGCCCGAATTTAATATAGCGGTTGCGTTAGTTAACGAATTAGGCACATAGTTATCGGGTACCATTACTTTATTTACAAGCCAAAAGTCATTATATCCTGCATCGCCAGGTTTTACAGGTATAACATGGTTTTGGGCTGTTAACTCTACAGTCGGGGTGCTTTGCTTAAAGAAAACATAAATAGGAACAGGCGTTACAGGGAGCACATCAAAATTATAATAAGTAGTTGGTGTTCCATCTGGATTTAAACCATGGGTAATAAAAGGCGCTACATCCATATTAATGGGTGCATTTGCTGCCGGTAACCCGTTAGTAGCTGTCCGGACAAAAATATGGCCGAAAGCACTACTAAATCTGTCAACATATGCATGTGGTGCAGTTTTGATGTCTTTTCCAATAGGGGTGGATAATGAATTCTTCTTACAGGAAGTCGCTACTGTAAAAAGCAGAATTGCAGCTGCTATAACTGCACCGGAATTAATTGTTTTCATACTGTTTTTTTGTTTATGTAAACCCTTAGTCGGGTGCCCTTAATAGGCCTTACAAAGTATTTTAAAATTTATTCTTTACTTGTAAACAAACTAAGATGGTGTTTTCCATTTAGGCTGAGACAATGTGATATTTATCTGAATATAAAAAGCGTTCCGAATTTCACCACGGGTTTTAACCTAATCTTAAATCCCTTGTGCAAGCCCGCCGTTACGCTTTTATCTTCATATTGTTATAACCGTAGCCGATAGAACTACATGATACAAGGTGCAACCTGCACATAGGGAAACAACCCCAATCCCCAGTTTTGATAAAAATTCATGCTTTTCCACTGTTCCTGGCATTTTTACAGGTGTAGATATCCTGCCCTGCCTGGTTGATCGTCCAGGCAAGTAAAATCATAGCGATATATTTCATTTTATTTTGGTTTTGAAAATGCGTTTAAATTCCAGAAAGCCGGATGCAGCCATTACGGCCATCCGATTTGCTAACAATCAGATCAGGCACCTGCATACAGGTGCCTGATCTGATGTTTATCGAAGTTTTTACTTTATTTTACAGCGATCAGGTCCACCTTTTCAATGACAGGAGCTGAAGCTAATAATTCCGGGGCCTTGGTCATTAACGCCTGCGCAATTTGTCCTCCCAGGTGAGCATTACGCCCTTCTTCATGTTCAAAGGTATCAAAGATGCCAAAGGTGGAAGGCCCCAGTTGCAGGGCGTACCAGTTAATGGTATCATTTTCCTGCTGCGCTAAAGGCAATGCGCTTTTTATAAAATCTGCTACTTCTTTTTCTCTTCCAGGCTTAGCTTCGAGCCTGGCCAACAATGCTAATTTTACCATGATTTAATGTTTAAAATGTTAATTTGTTATTGATACTATTGTTTTATAACAGGCCTGTGGTCACCCCACCGTCTACAGACAGGTTCTGGCCAGTTATATAAGATGCTTTATCCATCGCCAGGAAAGCGACTGCAGCCGCTATTTCATCATCCTGCGCTACACGGTTGAATGGCGTTCTGGACTTTATTTTCTCCAGTTTATCCGCCTGTGACAAATAACCTTTGGTCAATGGTGTTTCGGTAAACCATGGAGAAACCGTATTAACACGGATGCCGTAACCGCCCCATTCAGCAGCCAAATTCCGTGTTAATTGGATGAGGCCAGCTTTGGCCATTCCATAAGGTGCACCGGTTTGCAAATCATAGGAACCGGCAACAGAGGATATATTGATAATGGCAGGACTGTCGCTTTTCCTGAGCAAAGGGAGCAACACCCTGCAGAATTCAAACGGCGCTAATAGATCAGTATCTATCACGCGAAGATATTCGTCCACAGTATATTCATCGCTGGCTTTCCTGAAATTGATTCCCGCGTTGTTTACAAGTATATCCAACCTGCCCCAATGGCTGGTGATCCAATCATTAATTGCCATACGGTGATTAAGGTCTGAAACGGAACCTGCCAGTATGTGTCCGGTAAGGCCTGTGTTTATGATGGAATCCAGTGCAGACTGAAGATCATTTTCATTCCTTCCGGTAAATAACACCTCTGCTCCTAAAGATGTCAATTCCTTTACCACAGCTTTGCCTATTCCTTTTGAACCACCGGTAACCAGGGCTTTTTTGTTTTCAAGATTCCAGTTTTTCATCATTAATTCGTTTACTTTAAATTATATTTTATTTTTTATGCCCATGAGCATTTTCAACTTTAGCGCAATTACAGATCACCTGCAGCCATTTAAGATTAGCACTAAAAGTGGTGGATTAATAAGTTTCTCCTTATAATATCGTCTTGGTCGAAAGAGCTTTCCAATCCTTACAAAAAAAAATAAAAACCGTTGTAAGAACTTTGCAGCAGGTATGACCAACGCTCAGCAGGACAAAGTTCTTGATACAACAATCTTAATACACGCATCTGCTTTATACTCCGTTCAAGTTCGTAAATAGACTTTTCAATGTGTCATATATAGGTCGCCTCTTCGGTATCTGATGTTTCCCAAACCAAATGGTACTGATTATTACCGGAAAGTAAAAACACAAAAGAGAAAGGCTCCAATACAAAACGAAGTTTCAACATGGTTCATTCATGTTTCATCGGACCGCTATTGACAGGTGGATGTCGGCGTAAAAAAGATTGGAGGATGAAAGAATCACAAATCTGTTAATCAAATACCAGCAATGAACCTCAAAAAACCAACACATAAACTAAGGAATATCAGGTAAATCGCATTAAGGTTAAGGCGGACCAAAAGGAATAGCGAGACCAATATCCAGGCCAATGAAATGAGATCCAAATGTGCTATTGCAACCCCGCCGGGAAATATAACGTCTTTACCGAGATAGATCGTCAGATTAAAAATTACTCCCACGACTGCGGCTGAGACCAGTTTGAGCACAGAGCTGATAGTCTGGCTTCCGTGGGATTTTTCAATGAGGGGGCCACCGGCAAAAATATAAAGGAAACAGGGCAAAAAAGTATAAAAAACAGTGGTCAGTAATGCGACCGTACCCATCAATATGGATTCATGAAAATGGTTGAAGCCCGACATAAAACCCACAAATCCAACTACGATAATTAACGGCCCAGGAGTTGTTTCGGCTAAGGCAAAACCGTCGACCATTTGCATTTTAGACAACCAGGCAAACTTCCCTACAGCGAACTGGGCAACATAGGGTAAAACCGTATAGGACCCGCCAAAGGTAAAGAACGCAGTTTGGGTAAAAAACAGGATAAGGTTTTTCCAAAATGGCCTGTCAGGAAGAAAAATCAAACAGCAAACAAAGGGCATCAACCACAGAACAAAAAATACAACAAGCTGAATTACCATGTTTTTCCAACTGAACTTTTCTGTTTGGCTTGCAGATATTTGGTTGATGAAATAACTCTTTTCATCGGCCAATTCCTGTTCGCTTGTGTCCTGGTCTCTAAGCAATGATCGCGGATTTATATAATGCAGAAGAACGGCAATGATTATGGTTCCGATAATGATCAATAGCAGAGAAATATTGAAAAAGAAAATACAGATAAATGCAAGCCCTGCAATAGCGCAATGCAGCGGGCTTTGCAAGGATTTTTTTCCAACACGAAAGAGTGCGACAATAATCAGGGCAATGACCGCGGGCTTCAGTCCGTTAAATAAGGAATAGATCCAGGGCAGGTTGCCATAGGAGACGTAGACGATACTCAAAGCTAGCAGGATAAACATCGAGGGTAGCACAAATAGGATTCCTGCGGCTATACCGCCTTTTTTCCCATGTAATTGCTGCCCGATATAGATCGATAATTGCTGCGCTTCCGGCCCCGGCAACAACATGCAGAGACTGAGGGCGTGAAAAAAACGGCTGTTGCTGATCCACTTCTTTTTATCTACTAAAAAATCATGCATTATGGCAATATGTCCGGCGGTTCCGCCAAAGCTAATCCAACCTAATTTAAACCAAAAACGTAATGCTTCTTTGAATTTTGGACGTCTTGCGGGGGGAAGATTTAACATCGTTAAAGGTACGAAAAATGCCCCTGATTGCCCCGAAATTGAACAATTAGATCGTCATAGCTATTCAATAAATCTTGATAATTTTACACAAATCTGAAATTGTACTATTAGCTTTTGCCCCAAATCTTTTAGCTTTGAAAAGAATAAATCAACCCAAGGTTAAAGAACATTTTGAGTATGATAGCATCTGAAAAGATTCGCCATTTCTTTAAGCCATCTGCCATCCTTTTGTTCATACTCATTTTTTTGATCTTTGGTTATTGCCCCGTGAGGGATTCTTTATTTTCTGCTCTGGGACGCGCGCCACAAACTGCTCAGCATAAAAAGATCGGCGAAATAAAAACATTTACCTATCATATTTGTCAGGAGTCCGGTCCCGATAAATTAACGCCTGTTCTGGCACATATTTCAAATGCCAACCCCTTGGCTTTTATAGCCGTTGGTATATTGATTTTTTGCACAAGCATTGTCGACCTGCAAAAGATGGCCATTCGGTATCAGGATATTGCTGTGATCAGCTCAAATCAGGTTCCCATTTATCTCAGAAATAAAGTATTGCGCATCTGATATTTATTCTAAAAGATTACCCTTTGAAGTTCCTGTTAAGGTGCTTTTACTCATTTCAACATATTAAAATGTCTTAATTTGACGGGAGTTGATAAACACTTGTGCATGTTATCAATTCCGGCAAAGTCATTATCTATATTTCATTAAAAATTAAAACGATGAAGAACAACATATTGTCTATAGCTGGTAAAAATTATCAGCAACTGGCCCCTTTATTTTTACGTTTAGCAGTTGGTTTTGGCTTTATGGCCCATGGCTGGGCCAAATTGAGCAGAGGTACTGCCGGATTCGAAAAGCTATTGGTACTGACTGGCGTCCCTCTGCCGCATGTTAATGCGTATTTAGTACCTGCTATTGAGATACTGGGCGGAATGGCCATTTTTATTGGAACGATAACCGTTATTGCAGCCATACCTTTGATCGGTACTATGCTGGTGGCCATGGTTACCATCCAATTAAAATTCGGGTATAGTTCTGTAAAAACCATCGGCTTAACTGCAAGTGGCCCCATTTTTGGACCTCCGGGTTATGAGATCAATCTCCTGTATATCGCAGCGCTCGTTGCACTGATGTGTTCAGGACCAGGACTACTGTCAGTAGATCAATGGCTGGCCGGGAAAAAGCAGAACGTTAACCGGTAACAACTATGTTGAACCTGAAAAACTAATATAAAGAGTAGCACCCCGAGCTGCGTTAAGCCCGGTAAACTGAAATGTTTACCGGGCTTTAAAATAAATTAATATTGCGTGGTGCTGTAAGGTTTTTTTAAAGAAACCCACTAATATATAGCTTGTCTTAAAGATAAATAACACATGTTAATTTAGGTTTCGGGTTTATATTTAAAAGCTGGACTGATCAATAGTCCACCCCTTATTAGCATCCAATAGCTTTATAACAATAATCAGAGGCTGCTGCCCGGAGGTCCTAAAGTAATATCGCCGATTTCGCCGGAAACCTTTGCAAACTGCTCCATGTCAATAGATTCAACGGGTGGTATATTCTCAGCACCGGCGGTTCCAAATTGGGTCAATAGTGACCCAAATCCGGCTGGGGCAAATGTTTGAAGCGTTCTGGTAATACCTTGTTTTTGCGTTGCTTCCAGCGAATGCGGCATTCCTTTTGGGATAAAAAAATGCTGACCACTGTTTAAAGTAATTGATTCTTCTTTAGTGTGAACGGTCATTTGCCCTTCGATAACGTATACCAGTTCGGTATAACCGCCATGTATATGCGGCGGTGTTTTTACTCCGGGTTTTGATCTTTTTTCAACCTGGTCATACTCCAAATTAGGGTAGTGAGGATCGGTAATAACATAATGATGTGACCCGAAAAGCCAAAAAGAGTTTTTCATAGTTTTGATATTTATAAATGTTCGTAAACATTTGTTTTTTATCGTATTAGTGCAATCCCCCAATTCGGGGATTATTTGACCATTTTGTGTGCTTTAGAGCACCGCATGAATTCGGATTTTAAGTCAATAAATCTCATTCTTTACATTGGGGCAATTAATTATAACTCGGCTGCCGATCTCCCGTCGGAAATTGCTACGCTATGTCCTGCAGGGGTAGATATTTATTTTGACAATGTGGGCGGCAATATCTCGGATGCAGTTATCGCCAATATCAATAGTTATGGAAGAATTATTGCCTGTGGTGCAATATCGAATTATAATGATGCTTCAATACCGACCGGTCCGAGCCTTTTGCCCCTGGTTGTATATAAATTTTTAAGCATCCACGGATTTCTTATAGCTGACTTTGCGCCAAGGTTTCCCGAAGGTGTTAAACAACTGGCTGCCTGGATAAATAGTGGGGATTTGCATTATTCCGAAACCACGATCAATGGTTTTGAAAAGCTTCCTGAAGCTTTTATTGGGCTTTTCCAGGGGAAAAATACTGGGAAAATGATCGTTCAGGTTTAGATTGATCTGATCGAATATTACAGGCTGGGTTTTACTGATTTTTTAGCCCTGTACCTCCAGTGAACAGGGCTAAAAATTTGTCCGAAGACCCGCCTGGCAGCAAGGTTACGAACGATATGAATTAAATAAGTTTTTCATCATTATTGATTTTTCTTGATATCCTCTTCAATTCGCAGGCTTTCCTTGTGAATGGCATTTAGTAATTCAGTTACGAATTCTGCAGATAAACCTTCCTTTTCGCCCGCTGCAATAGCTTGGTTTAAGACTTCCTGAAAGCGGGCTGCTTGTAAAGGAGCGATATTATTTTTCGCTTTATATATGCCGATTTCTTTTACTATTTTTTCTCTTTCGCCTATCAGTTCAATGAGTTGTTTATCAATCCGGTCAATTTTTTTACGGCTGTTTTGCAATGTGGTGTCAGCCGCCGGTGGTACGCTCTGAGCGTGGGCTGGGTAATTGCAATAAAATAACAGGGTTAATACTGCTGCTAAAAAGAGATATTTCTTCATGATTTTAATGGTATACATATTAATAGATGTGTTTGATAATAAATACTGCCTATTGAAACGAACATGGTTTGTATCTTATTACAATAACCGTTTTGAGTTAATCACTCCCGTCGTATTCTTCGGCAATTTGATCAACGAATGCTATACAGGATCTGGAATGGCAAACCGTTGATTAATAAGCGGCTAAGTCAAGCAAATAAACACAGCCGGCAGAGTTATTCATTTTACCGTATCCCCAAAAGTGGTGTAGCCCTTTCACCAGTATCGGTAGCAACAAAAGAACCGGATGCGAGGCAAATTTGCAATGTTAAAATTATTAACCGGTTTGCGGCACTTAACAAATAAAAAACTTTGCGATCAATCATGACAGAAAAGTTATCGGGCCGGCCGGTAAATAGTTTTATAAAACATTAACAAAACAATTTTTAAAAATCAATTATGAAAATCAACTTTATTAAAGCAAGTGCAATACTGGCCCTTGTAGTCGGCCTGGCATCCTGTTCAAAAAACAATGATAATGCTTATAATACTCCGGCGGGTACAGCAACCGTGCAATTGGCTAATAATTCAAAATTCGGAAGCATTTTAACGGATAAAACTGGTCGCACGCTATATTCTTTTGCAGTTGATGCTGCTGCCCAATCAAATTGTAACGGTAACTGTGCCGTAACATGGCCGGTTTTTTATGATCCCGCCCCGGCATTGGGTACCGGCCTTAAAAGCACAGATTTTGGCGTTATAACCCGTGCAGACAATAGCAAACAAACCACCTATAAAGGCTGGCCGCTGTATTATTACGCTGGCGATAATAAGGCCGGTGATACCAACGGTGACGGCATCGGCAAAACCTGGTTTGTTTCAAAACCCGATTACACGGTAATGTTAGCCAACGAACAGCTAACCGGTGCCGATGGTGTTGCTTATAACAGCCAGTATAAACCAGGGGCAGAAATTGTGCAATATATTACTGATGACTATGGCAGAACGTTGTATAGCTTTATAAAAGATAAAGCCGATTCGAATACTTATACTAAATCTGACTTTAGCAATGACAGTGTTTGGCCTATCAATCAAGTTTCAAAAGTGTTAAACGTCCCTTCCATTTTAGATAAATCAATGTTTGGAAGTATCACTGTTTTTGGTAAACCTCAATTAACCTTCAAAGGCTGGCCAATGTATTACTTTGGTGCCGACGGCGGTGTAAAAGGAAGCAATAAAGGGGTTAGTGTCGGTCCTGGTGCATGGCCGGTTGAAAATACCACTACAGTTGCGGCTCCTTCAAATTAATGTAATATATTAATAATTAAAGCTTAATATAATAATAATTAAAGTGCAGGCAACGTTCCAGGTCACGATTACGTGATAGCGTAAAAACTATCTATAATAAATGCACCTATGCTAATGAGGTATCTTGCCGAATCCGTTCTGAACAAGATTAATATCTTCAGTGTTTGTTTATCGTTGCTGACTACTATTTTTTGCAACAGTGTAGCTCAGGCCCAGGCTGACAGGCCATTTTTTAGAAATATTGGAACAGAAAATGGCCTGTCGCACGATAAAGTCAATTGTATTATGCAGGATAAGCGTGGCTTTTTATGGTTTGGTACTGAAAATGGTTTAAATCGTTATGATGGCCGCTTTTTTACTGTCTTTAGAAGCCAGCCTAATGATACCTCCAGTATTTCCGGAAATATTATTACCGATTTGCATGAAGATAAAAGCGGCATCATCTGGATAGCTACTGCTGATGGCGGACTAACACGATATAACTATCATTTGCCCGCGTCAAGGCAATTTAAACAGTATAAATACAATGCGCGTGCTGCCGCAGGCCTGCCCGAAAGCCACATCAGCAAAATTGTCGAGGATGAAACCGGCAATTTGTGGCTGGCCACTACCAACAGCTTTGTAGTAAGGTTTAATAAACAAAGCGGTAATTTTGATCTGCCTGTGAAAAATGGCAATGCCGGTATCCTGTCATTAGCCATGGCAGATAGGGATACCTTATGGGTTGGCAGATCTGACGGGGGCTTATTAAAAATCAATACACGCACGCTGCAATATAAATTTAGCAACTGCTGTAATAATTTATTAAAAAAATCGGCTCATACCCCTGTCACGTCTATTTTTAAAGATGGCAGCAACACCGTGTGGTACGGCACCCTGGACAAGGCATTATATAGTTATGAACCAATAACACATAACGAAAAAGTATATCAGCCGTCGGCAACCGGAGCGCCTAACGATGAAGTAGTATCGTTTACTGAAGATAACCGGAGGAAAGTATGGATAGCCACCCAAAGCTCCGGCGTGGCTGTTTATGATCGTGCTTCGCATAAATTTAGCAGCTACCAGCATAGTGCCAGGGATGGTTCATTAATTAATAACCATGTAAATGTTGTTTTTACTGACCGGACTGGTATTGTTTGGATAGGTACCGATAATGGGGTGAGTATACATGACCCCGTTTATTCGCCCTTCCAACAATATTTTCTGCCTAAAAGTCCGGACGGGAAAGATATTACCGTTTATGATTTTTATCGCGACGGGGATGATAATCTCTGGATAGCCACCAGCGATGGTATCTATATCAAACAACAAGGCAGCAATATTTATGAACACCGCAAACTGGTTTATAACGGGCATTCCCTTGCTGTTACCAAATTTTTTATTGATAAGGATAAAACGACTTATTTAGGGACCGACTACACTTTATTTAAGTATAACCTGCAAACCAACCAGCTATCGCTTTTGCCCAATACGACATCAGACAGGGTAATGAAAAGGCTTGTGAACTCCAGGATCGTATCTATAGTCAGGGATACGATTGATACTCACCCGGTGCTGGTAGTTTCGCCTTATGGGCAGTATATAACCTATTACGACCTTGCCAGGAATAAGTGGGTATCGCACGTTGATTCGGTAAAAAAGATCATCGGGAAATTAAATATAAAAGACAACCTGGTCAAGAAATTTTATAAAGACAAAAAAGGCGGTTTGTGGCTGGCTACAGATAAGTTTGGCCTGGGCGCCTGGCAGCAGAGCAATATGCCCATAAAGTACTTTACCAATGACCTGGCCGATAATTCATCCATAAGCAGCAATGATGTTTTTGACATGGAGGAAGATAAAACGGGTAACCTGTGGGTAAGCACCTATGGTGGCGGGCTCGATTATTTTAACAAGGGCTCCGGCAAGTTTATACACATCAGGGAATCAAGCAATTTAACCGAGGGCATGCAGGCAGATACGCACGGAAATGTTTGGATGATATGTGATGGTCATATGCACGAGTACAATCCTTTAAAAAAAATATATAGTTGTTATGACCTGCCAAGCCTGAAACATAACGGGGGCATTAAGGGCTATATTTATAAGGATACAAACGGCAATTTTTATGCCGGAGGAGTTAATTTCTACATTTCATTTAGTCCGGGGAGTATCAGCAAAATAAAGAACGATCCTGATGTATATTTCACCGATTTTAAGATATTCAATACCTCCTATAATCAGCTGCTTGAAAATAAAACCATCAAATTAAATCACGAACAGAATTACTTTTCGCTGGAGTTTTCGGCGCCGGAGTACAGCAGCAACCATATACACTATGATTATATGCTGGCAGGGTTTGATAAGGGTTGGGTTGATGCCGACAGGCGTAACTTTGTCAGCTATTCAAACCTGCCCGGCGGTAAGTACCTGTTTAAGGTAAGGGCTTGCAACTGGAAGGGTAACATGGTTGAAAAATATTCTTCTGTTATAATTATCATAAGCCCTCCGTTTTGGCTGGAGTGGTGGTTTTATGCCTTGCTGTTCCTCATTATTGTACCTGTTATTTATATGCTTTACCGCTTCAGGCTTAACGAGTATCTTAAACGCCAGTCTATCAGAAACGGAATAGCGCAGGATTTGCATGATCATATCGGCTCTACCTTAAGCAGCATATCCATTTATAGCAAGGTGGCTAAAATTTATCAGCAACAACAAAACGAAGACAAGCTAAAAGAATTGCTGAATACCATTGGCGAAACGGCCAATGAAACCATAACCGAAATGTCTGACATTGTTTGGGCCATCAATCCGAAGAATGATCATATGAATAATATTGTACAAAAGATACAGTCATATGCCCAGCCATTGTGCCTGGCACAAAACATTCAGTTTAAATTCAACTGCGATAGTAAGGTACTAAAGCTCACGCTTGAAATGGCTGTCAGGAAAAACTTTTTCCTGATACTTAAAGAGTCTATCAATAACGCTATAAAACATTCGGGCTGCAAAAATTTAACAGTTGACATCAGGTTAAGTAATAACAATATTGATGTGCTGATACAGGATGACGGCGTTGGCTTTGCCCCCCCGCTTAAATATGAGGAAGTGTCTGCGCCGGTAACACGCGGAGGCAACGGCTTAGCTAATATCAAGTCACGGGCCAAAGAGCTGAATGCCAAATTGAAAATAAAAAGTGAGGTTTATAAAGGAACTCATATAAGTTTAATGTTCAGCGGCTTTTAACATATGTAAAGTAACAGAATACCCTTAATTACAAAAAAGACACAACAGATGAGTATCAGAATAGCCATATTTGATGATAACAAAAATATCCGTAACAGCATTATCCTGTTACTAAACACTGATCCGGATTTTGAGGTGGTGGGCAATTTTAGCACAGCGCAGCACTGCGTTGAAAATGTGCTGACTTCAAGGCCTGACTTGATTTTGATGGATCTTGAAATGCCCGGAGTTAACGGCATTGAAGCGGTTAAGCTTTTGACCAAAGAGTTTCCGCACATCCAGATCCTGATTCAAACAGTGTTTGAAGACGATGAGCGTGTTTTTGACTCCATTTGCGCCGGTGCCTCGGGTTATATCTTAAAGAACCAGTTAAATACTTCGCTGATCGATGCAATTAAGGATCTGCAAACCGGCGGTTCACCCATGAGCCCTTCAATTGCGCGAAGGGTATTAAACATGCTGCAGCATAGTTACCCGGGCAAGCGCCAACAGCCATTAGAAGAATATAATCTTACAGCCCGTGAGAAAGAAGTATTGAGCGCCGTTGTTAACGGCCTGAGTTATAAAATGATCGGCTATGAGTTGAATATCAGCTATGAAACTGTACGAAGCCATATCAAAAAAATTTACGAAAAATTGCATGTGGCGTCCCTAACTGAAGTAGTTGCAAAAGCCATTAATCAAAATATAGTTTAAACAGTATAAGGCGCTCTTCATTATAATAAAGGCAATTCTGCCTGAAACGGACTCCATTACTAGTGTCAGGTCAACAGTCTTTAGTCGTAAGTCGAATTTTATGCATTCCCTTACTTAGAACTCAAGACTTTAGACTCAGGACTAAACGTCAGTTCTTAATTGACACGACACTAGTGGCAAGCCACACTATTTCTCTTTTATCAAGCATACAGATGATTAACCTAATCGTTAACGGGGGCACCTTCCCTATTGGGTATATTCTTTAGATTATAAAACCCCATTTCCTTTTTGCAATAGATATTTTGCATATCAAAAACGGCCGGATCTATGAAGACCGGCACCTGGAAGACAACCTTTCCTTTTTACAGCAAATTGAGTTGCCAGGCTTTAGTTGTGGCTAAGTAATGAGAATGTCATAATGCCATTTAAAGGTATGACCTTTATTTAAAAGGTCATACCTTTGAGTTATAAAATAATGCAGTATGAAAAGCGAAAGACTATCAGATCAAATCAGCGCCCGCATCCGGCAGGATATTCTGAATAAAAAGTACAAGGCAGGGGAAAAAATACCTACGGAAAAGGAGTTAATGGAAACCTATTCGGTTGGGCGCTCTACGATCAGGGAAGCGATTAAAAGCCTGTCAATGGCGGGTATTGTAAGAGTACAACAAGGGAACGGCACGATTGTAAATGAAGAAAGCCCATCCCAAACGATAGATGAGCGTTTGAAGAACGCCGACTTTGACGAAATCAACACCGTAAGGAAACTGCTTGAGGAAGAAATTGTCAAGCTGGCAGTCGAGCACCATACTAAAGAGCAACTGCAAGAAATGGAACAGCAGCTTGCACTTCGCAAACAAGCTATAACCGACGAAGACCGGCAGCAATGCACAAATGCGGACGTAGCGTTCCATGTGGCAATTGCCAAAGCTTCATCAAATAAGGTTTTATTTAATCTTTATCAACATTTCACCCAAACCATACGCTCATTTTTTTCACAGCGCGAATTGCAGGGCATCGGCCATTTTGCAATGAGCCATCATTTGCACGAGGACTTGTACAAAGCGATCAAGGGCAAAAAAAGAAAGCAGGCGCTGGACATTATCAAATTTATTCTGGACAATAATTATTAAAACGATGACTATTCTAACATTCACCCTGATATTACTTTGCGGCGCCTATCTTGCCGGCTTGATCGGTTCGCTCACCGGCTTGGGCGGCGGAGTTGTTGTTATACCACTGTTAACCCTTGTTTTTCATGTCGATATACGGTATGCAATCGGCGCCGCACTGCTGGCGGCGATTGCCAATTCTTCCGGTGCGGCCAGCGCTTATGTCAAAGAAGGTATCACCAATATCCGCCTTGGTATGTTCCTTGAAATTGCCACAACAATCGGTGCCGTTGGCGGAGCAGTGATCGCTGTTTACACCCCGACCAATACAATTGCCATTTTATTTGGTGCTATTCTTTTATTCTCCGCTTATATGACCATCCGGAAAAAAAACCAGGAGGTACTGACCACCGGAAGTGGCGCGGCGTTAAAATTGAAACTGAACAGTACCTATCCTGCCAAAGATGGTGAGGTAGCTTATCAGCTAAAAAACGTCGGGGCGGGATTTTCCATTATGGCACTTGCGGGTGTGCTTTCCGGCCTGCTTGGGATCGGCTCGGGGGCATTAAAGGTGCTGGCCATGGATTCCACCATGCATATTCCGTTTAAGGTTAGCACTACAACCAGTAACTTCATGATCGGTGTTACAGCGGCGGCCAGTGCCGTAATTTACCTTCAAAGGGGTTATATGGACGCCGGCATTGCCTTTCCCGTTGTGTTAGGGGTACTTGCGGGCGCATTCACAGGCTCCAAATTACTTACCAGGCTTGATCCGAAAGTGTTGAAGTATATTTTTTGCCTGGCCATTTCATTCGTCGCCCTCGAAATGATCTATAACGGTTATCAACATCAATTTTAATAAATCATTTGAAAATGAAAAATATAATTTCAAAAAAAACTGCGGCAGATCAGGATATCGAGCGGCTCATCGGATTACAACTAAGATTTGGTGTGATCATCGCCAGCTTGATCGTGCTCATCGGCGGATTGATATATCTTAAACAGTTCGGAGCCCTGGCTGTTCCTCATTACCATTCATTTATCGGAACCAAAGCCGGGTACACAAGCCTGGGCGAAATTTTTAAAGGCGTATACACCGCCAATGCAAAAGGAGTTATTGAGCTGGGTGTAGTGGCGCTTATCATCACGCCTATTTTACGGATCGCTTTTTCCCTTGTAGGCTTCATTATTGAAAAAGACAAATTATATATCTGGATAACGCTCACCGTTCTGGCTATCATGATGGCCAGCATTTTTGGGGGCCTAAAAATCTAATTAAATGTATATCCACCTGTTGCAAAAGCACAGGCAACCATGAATTTTAATAACATAATCTTTATAAATATGAAAAAGTTAATCAACATCATCAACAGGCTATCGAAAATCAGTCTATTTTTCGCATTGATATTAAACTTTGCTGTGGCCGAAGCACAACAACAGCAACCATCCGGTGTTAAAAATATTGTCCTGGTGCATGGGGCTTTTGTAGATGGTTCCGGCTGGAAACCTGTTTATGATATTTTAGTAAAAAAAGGCTATCACGTTAGTATCGTGCAACAGCCACTGACCACGTTTACTGATGACGTAAATGCCGTTAAACGAATTTTGGCCCTGCAGGACGGGCCCTGCATTTTAGTGGCGCATAGTTATGGAGGTGCCATTATAACAGAGGCCGGCAATGATCCGCATGTTGCAGGCCTGGTATATATTGCCGCGCACGCTCCGGATAAAGGTGAGAACGAAGCAGCCAACGGGAAACTGTATCCACCTGCCTATAAATCACTTCAAAAAACCGCAGACGGCTTTGACTATATCAATCCTGAGCATTTCCATGCTGATTTTGCTGCTGACCTGCCTGAAGCAATAGCTGAATTTGCCGCTCATGCACAAACGCTGACCGCAGACGGAGTGTTTCATGCGGTAATCCAAAATCCTGCCTGGAGATCAAAACCAAGCTGGTATATGGTCGCCAAATCTGACCGCATTATTAATCCTGACCTGGAACGGATGTACGCCAAGCGAGCCAACAGTCACACGGTAGAAGTCGACGGGGCAAGTCATTCTGTTTATGAATCACATCCTATTGAAGTTGCCAAACTAATTACTGAGGCCGCAAGCCAGACCGCAATAGCTAAATAGAAATAACATTATTCAAAAATGGCATAAAGGGTGTATGAGTAAAGCAAACTCTTAGCGCCCTTATGCTGTTCATGCAACTCATGACACGGGTCGCCGGCTACCAGGTCTTCTGGAGCCTTTGATCACCCCGTTCGGAGCTAAAAACAAGCCATTCCGAAACACTTTGAGCGGATTAATTCATTAACCGTTAATGTCAATTTTCCTGATAGCGAACACAAGCTAGTGTTAAGTCAACAGTCTTTAGTCGTAAGTCGAATTTTTCCCATTCCCTTACTTAGAACTTAAAACTTTCGACTCAGGACTGAACGTCAGTTCTTAATTGACACGACACTAGTGTCCTGTCCATATTATATAATCCCCGGATTTGGGGATTTACGACTGTTATTGATTTGTCGAACTTGCGCCTTTCAGTATTAGCCTTTCAGTATTATATACTGTCGTAAACAGCGTTTTGAAATAAAAAAATGAGAATTGGTTTTAGCGAAACCGCAATCGCCAAACATTTAATAAGTGGAAGAGGAGACACATGAAAGAAAATAGAAATAACCGGATATATTTGATAGGGCTGGGTGCAATTGGATGCAATTACGCGGCAAAGCTGTATGACAGATTCCCGGAATCAATAAAAATTATAGCGAAAAAAAAACGGATTGAGACCTTTAAACACTCGGGAGTCATCATTAATAACAAAACTTATAATTTTAATTACATTTCACCAGGGGAAAAACATGACCCGGCCGATCTTCTTATCATCGCAGTAAAATATCCCGATCTCCGACAGGCAATTACAGATATAAAGGGTTTTATTGGAAAGAATACCGTCATTATTTCACTGTTAAATGGCATTTTAAGCGAAGAGATCATTGGTCAGGAAATCGGAATGCAGCACATGTTATACGCCTACTCAACAGCAAGCGTCATGCGGGACCAAAGTTGTGCAACGGGTAAAGGATATATGCATACGGGTAAGATCGTATTTGGCGAAAAAGTAAACTCAGATATGTCGGCGCGCGTAAATAATGTGAAAGCGATTTTTTCAGAAGCACGGATACCTTACGAAATACCGGCGGATATGATCAGGTCTCAGTGGAAGAAATTTATGATGAATACAGGCATAAATCAGGCTTCTGCCATATTAAAAGCTTCTGCTAATATGTTCCAAAAGGAAGGGCCCCACCGGGAACTTGCGATTATGGCGGCAAAAGAGGTGGTAAAGATCTCACAACGATGTGGAATTAATCTTAACCAGGCAGACATTGAAGACTTTATTACTACAATAAACGCGTTAAATCCTGCTTTTAAAACTTCTATGTTGCAGGATGTCGAGGCGGGAAGGAAAACTGAAGTTGAAAATTTTTCGGGCGCTGTCAGAAAGCTTGGTAAAAAGTATTCAGTAGTCACGCCGGTTAATGAGACGATGTATTATCTCCTATCGGCGATTGAACAATCACAAGACAGGCTGCCTTGAATAGGAAGGGCGATCGAAGAGGTACTTGTTGTTGCGCTCCATTACCAATCTCCTGGCGCCGGTCATGATGATAGCGGAGTTTGCCTCACGGCTGATCACAGCGTAATTAATGGAAAAAGAATCTATAAGGCCGTCCCGTAAAAGGGCGGCCTTATAGATTCTTTTTGCGAAGAAAATCTCTTTATTTCAGGGCTTTTTTCAGTTCCGACGCAGCCTGCAGCATGGCAGAGCGGCTGGCAGGTACTACAGCCAGCGGATTAAGTAAGCCCCAGTCGTGGATCATACCATTGTAACGGGTAGCAGTAACCGGTACGCCGGCCTCATCCAGCTTACGCGCATAGGCTTCGCCTTCATCACGCAGTACGTCGTTTTCAGCGGTTTGCACTAATGCGGGTGGCAAGCCTTTTAGTTGAGCAGCCGAAGCGCGCAGTGGAGAAGCATAAACCTGGTCACGTTCATCGGCATCTGTTGTATAATTGTCCCAGAACCAGATCATCATGTTCTTGCTCAGGAAACGCCCGGTGGCAAACTGGTTATAAGATCCAGTTTCAAAACTGGCATCGGTTACCGGCCAGAAAAGTACCTGCAGTTTAATTTCCGGTCCCTTCTTTTCTTTGGCCATCAGCGCAATCACTGCAGCCATATTGCCGCCCACGCTGTTGCCGGCTACCGCTAAGCGCTTGCCATCCACGCCGATCTCGCTGCCATGTTCAGCAACCCATTTTGTGGCTGCATAAGCCTGGTTGATCGCAACGGGGTAATGTGCTTCCGGCGATGGCGTATAATTTACAAATACCGCAGCCGCACCAGACTCCACCACAAGATCCCGAACAAAACGCTCATGGGTAGGAAAATCACCCAATACCCAGCCTCCACCATGAAAGAACATAAATACCGGAAGTGTGCCTTTGGCGTTAGCTGGTTTAACGATATTAATCCTGATCGACCGGCCATCGGCGTTAATGGTCTTTTCGGTAACCGCGATGCCTGACAAATCAACTTTTACAGAGGATTGCAATCCTGCTAATGCCGTTCTGGCATCCGCAGGTGATAATTGTTCGATTGGTTTACCACCACCGGAATTGACTGCGTTTAAAAAAGCCTTTACATGGCTTTCTATCTGTGGATCCTGTGCAGGGTTAATGATTTGTGCGTTAGCTTGTGCGCCTAAAGCCAGTCCTAATCCGAGGGCTGAAGCTTTTAATGCAGATGATTTTTTCATATTATTAATGTTTAATTCTTGTTAATTATTGAACAGGTCAAAAGTACCCGGCCAGCCAGGGCCATTCAATGCACTGTTTTCGACATGAATAGCACTTTTTTCCCTAATTGTATATATAATCCTATTTTAGCAAACTAAAGAACATAATTATGGGACGTTTTAGACAATTCACTTTTAAGCAGTTCGGCTATTTCGACTTTGACGGCAACCTTCCGGACCTGCTTTCGCAGGAGGATTTCAGTGCATTCATCAAAGTCGTTTTTTTAAAGCGGGGAGGAATGGCGGTGATCGACTTTAAGGAGTATAAGCTGGAACAGGATGCCTTATTCTTTATTAATGCTGGTCAATATTACCACTTTGATGACAGCTGCCGGGGAACTATGCTTTATTACAACCGGGACTTCTATTGTGTGGAGATCCATGATAAGGAAGTTGCCTGTGACGGTATCCTGTTTCATAATATTTATGAAATCCCCGTTATTTTTATGACGGAAGAAATCTCGGTGGAAATGGAAGGATTGATCGGTGCCATCAAAAATGAATTGGAGATGGAAGACAGTTCAATGGAAGAAGTGCTCCGTATTTTCCTGAAGCTGATCATCATCCGAGCCACCCGGATATGGAAAAAAGATCATCAGGTGGCGGGCGGGGAAGCCCATAAGGAAGTGGAATTCTCGAGGAACTTCAGCCAGTTGGTCGAGTGGCACTATACGCGGTACCATACAGTAGCTGAATACGCCGACTTGCTCAACATCAGCCCCAAGGCCCTCAATAAGCGGGTAACCCGCTACACCGAAACCACACCGAATGATATTATCAAAAACCGCATCATCCTGGAGGCTAAAAGGCTGCTTGTCCATACCAGGCTAAGCGTAAAAGAGATTGGCTATAAGCTTGGTTATGATGACACCTCTTATTTTATCCGGCTTTTCAGCAAACAGGCCTCCACTTCACCGCAAAGCTTCCGGCAGCAATATCAGGCTTGATACAAGTGTAGCGGGGGTATAAATTTCTTTAGTCCCCGTTTTAGGTGAAAGCAACCCCGATTTAAGGGATAGGTTTTGGTTAAGGATTTTATTTTTTTTGCATATCTAAAATGAATATTTAAAAAAACAAAATGAATCAGTTGGAGGCTGAATTGAATTAGAAATTCATGAGTTAGTTAAGTTTTAGTTAAAAGTTAATATGAAAAGCGGGGCCGGCGGGCCCTGCTTTTTTCGTTGTGTGCATCTGCCCGGTTAACGCGGCACGTAACCTTGTGCTGTTCGTTATCCCCCGGTATGGGGATACAAACGCTCTATATTGGTGATTTCAGCTTCACAACCTTTGAATGACCTTTGTATCATTAATCCACTACTTAACATTAAAAAAAACATGAATACTTCTATGGAACAACAACTGACAGGCAAAAGTATATTATTCGCTTCTGTGCCCGCCGACGGCCATGTCAATCCGTTAACAGGCCTTGCCAAATACCTTCAAAGCATCGGATGCGATGTGCGCTGGTATACCTCTGAGATATATGCAGATAAGATGGAAGATCTTGAAATTCCATTCTATCCGTTTGATCGTGCGGTGGATATTAATAGCGGCAACGTTGCCGAAGTGCTTCCGGAAAGGGCCTTAATAGCAGATGCAGTTGAGAAATTAGACTATGATATGCTCCATATTTTCGCAAAACGAGGCAGCGAATATCTCGAAGATATCCAGGCGATATATCAGTCTTTCCCTTTTGATCTGATGATCGCTGATAGTTTGTTCCCCGCGATACCTTTGGTAAGGGGTAAAATGAAAATTCCGGTCATAGCTGTCGGAGTTATGCCGCTGGCAACAAATTCAGTGGACCTGGCGCCTTACGGGATGGCACTGCCGCCGGCCATGAATCCCAAAGAAAAAGCAGAATACGCGGAACTGCATGACCGGGTTAACAACGTCATGTTTAAGCAATCAATCGACTACTTCAGTGAAGTCCTGACGAGTTTTGGTATCGCTCATAAAAAAACGATATTATTAGATCAGCTCATCGTACAAGCAGACTTGCACCTTCAAATAGGCACCCCTGGATTTGAGTATGAACGCAGCGACTTTGGGGACAATATTCGGTTTATAGGTGGTTTAATGCCTTATAAATCAACAAAAAAAGCCAGCCCCTGGTACAATGAGCGTTTGAAAAAATATAAAAAGATATTGCTGGTAACACAGGGAACCGTAGAGCGGGACACTAAAAAGTTACTGGAACCTACGCTTGCGGCATTCAGAAATACTGACACACTGGTTATTGCCACTACGGGCGGATTTGATACAGCGAGGCTGGGTATACTATATGCTGCCGATAATATTATTATAGAAGATTTCATCCCTTTTGATCAGGTAATGCCTTACGCTGACGTCTATATCACCAATGGCGGTTACGGCGGCACCATGCTTAGTATTAAAAATAAATTACCGATGGTAGCAGCCGGTGTGCATGAAGGCAAAAGCGAAGTGTGTGCGCGGATCGGTTTTTTCAACTGTGGGATCAATCTGCGTACAGAAACCCCAACAGTTGAAGCCCTGCACAATGCGGTTGAAGAAGTACTGAGTAATAAGCTGTACAAGGAAAATGTGACCAGGCTGTCCGAAGAAATAGAGCGCGTGGATTCGAATGAATTGTGTGCAAATTTTATCAGCCAGTTATTGTTTGAGGAAGTTAAATATTAAATCCCATTGCTCATGAAAATTCTAAATCAAACTGTCAGCTGTATGGTGATCGCAGCCGGACTGGCGCTTTATCTCATTCTTATATCAGCCGCTACTACCAGACAAGGGGCAGGACAGGTAAAAAATATTGTGCTGGTGCATGGCGCATTCGTTGACGGTTCGGGCTGGCAACCTGTTTATGACATTCTTGTAAAAAGGGGCTATCATGTATCTGTAGTCCAGCAACCGCTAACCTCTTTTCAAGAAGACCTTGCGGCAGTGCAACGTGTACTTGATATGCAAACCGGCCCTTGTATTTTAGTTGGACACAGCTACGGCGGGGGACTGATTACCGGGGCTGGCAATAACCCTCACGTAGTCGGACTGGTATACATTGCGGCGCATGCACCGGATAAGGGAGAATCGGAGGCAGGCAATGGTAAACGTTTCCCTCCAGTTTATAAATCGCTGCAAAAATTGGCCAATGGTTTTGATTATATCGATCCGGCTCACTTTTATATGGATTTTGCCGCTGATCTGCCCAAAGAAAAGGCTGAATTTATGGCTAATGCCCAAACGCTTACCGCTGATGGTGTATTCCATGCCGTTACTATGAATCCGGCCTGGCGCCTAAAACCCAGCTGGTACATGGTGGCAGGGGCTGATCGGATCATTAGTCCCGATCTGCAGCGCATGTATGCCAAAAGGGCTGGCAGCAATACGGTTGAGATTCAAAGCGCCAGCCATTCTGTTTTCGAATCACATCCCGAAGAAATCGCTAAGTTGATCATCGAGGCTGCAACCAAAGCAGGGAAAAAATAGTTCTTTAATTTGTTTTAATAATAAATTCTGCCAGTGAATTATTCATTTTAGCAAGCATTTTCAATGCCTGATTTTTGTATGCCTGATTACTTTTTTAATCTTCCCTTTTGGGACCCCTCTCTGCGAATAATCTGTCAAAATAAACAAAATCCTGCAAATCAAATGATTGCAGGATTTTGTTTTGGTGCCACCCCCCCCATTTTATGCACCGACAGTAGTATTATTGTTCTTTTTGTAATTTGTCAGATACGTGATTAGTGCGCTCTGCCTTGTTCACTGTCTGCACCGCCGGTATCACGTTTTTGAGGCACATTGGTTAGCTTCCCGAAACTATAGGTAAATGCCAGGGTTACTACCTGGGTATCCAGATAGTTATGGAAGGTTGCGGTAGCATCTTGAATATTGGTAATAGTGCCGCTTGGCCTAAACGTGTGAAAAATGTCCCGTACACTTAACTTAATTGACCCCTTATTGTCGAGTATTTTTTTCTGAATAGCGGCATTAAGCATTCCTTTGGGTAGTATAACAAACTGACCGTAAGTGCCACCGTTGTCATAAAACCCGCTTAATTCGGCGTTCCATGTCTTTGATATAGTGAACTGATTGTTGCCATTCGTCGAAAATGTATATTGGGACTGATTGAGGTATCCGGTGTAAAATTCGCCCTGATAAGTGTTTTTATAGACCTCGGCATATAGATTAACCGACCACCATTTGGCAGGCTGAAAATTGGTATTGACAGAAAGATCCAATGTTTTTTGTTGCCCTATGTTACCGGTGGTGCTGATAAATACGTCGCCGTCTCTGTGAATGGTCTCGCCCTGAACATCCGTTGTATAATTATAGGCAAACGCAACAGTAAACAGGCTCCTGAAACTATAGGCCAGTTTATAATTATCCGTAAACTGCGATTTCAGGAAAGGGTTGCCAGAAAAATAGGTGTACTGGTCCACAAAAAAGGTGAAAGGGTTTAAACTTCCATAATTCGGTCGGCCTATACGGCGACCATAAGAAAGAACCAGCACATTATGCCCGGCTGTATCCAGGTTATAAGAAAAATATGCGGTTGGAAACAGATTTGTATAATGATTAGCAAATGATGAATCGGCCTTTTCGACATTACCCAGCTGGTGCCCGTTACCATTGGTGTTCTCTACCCGCAAGCCTGTTTGTAATGAGAACCGGCCGAAGTTTTTATTAAAATTAATATAGGCAGCATTTATATTCTCTTTATATAAAAACCGGTTAGTATTGTTATAATCAATGGTGTTTACACCATCGATCACGTTATAGTAATTGGCAGCGTTATCGGTATTTACGTAGCTGCTCTTAATGCCCGCCTCCAGCTTTGCCTTGCCTTTGAGCGGATGAGAGTAATCAGCCTTGGCGGAGTAAATATTGATAGTAGAGGGCAAATTATCATTCAGGGTCGTCGAGTTTGTTAAAGTGCCATCTGGTAAATAAGTATTATTTACAAACATCTGATTACTACCCGCTATGTCGTGGATATAATCCAGATCAAAGTTGAGCTGCCTGCCGGTGCTATCAAACTTATGGGTATAATTTAAGTTGATACCGTTGCTGTTAAATTTGTTTTTAGAAGTATTAAGGGTATTAACAGTTGAATCCAGGACACCGTTGTTATCATATAATAAGCTGTATACCGGGCTGCTATCGTTGCTACGTGATATATCACCGGTATATACTATCCCCCATGTAGTTTTTGGCGATACAAAAAAGTCCATCCCAGCCTTAATATTGGTATTATGGTTTGTCGGCCTGAAATAAGAAATATCCTTTAGCGATGAGGTTAGGTTTCCGTTCGTATCAAAATAATCCCGGTCAATTTCAAGCCTTCTGAAAGTTCGTTCCTGATCATAAGCAAGGTTAGCAAACAGGTTAACTTTGTTTATACGATAATTGAGGTTAATGCTTTCGCTGGTACGACCATAATGCCCCTGCGCATAATCTGCCGACACCACAGCGTGAAATCCCCTAACGGAATTTTTTTTTGTCTTGATATTGATTACGCCCGCATTTCCGGCGGCATCATATTTGGCTGGTGGATTATCCATCAGTTCTATCTGATCTAATGATGACGATGGTAAAGAACGCAGGTAAGTAGCCAGGTTTTCGGCTGAAAGATAAGTCGGCTTATCATCAATCATCACCAATACGCCGCTTTTTCCTTTAAAAGTAATATTGCCATCAGCATCTACCTGTACACCGGGCGTTTTTTCCAGTACTTCCAGGGCATTAGTGCCGGTATTGGATATCAGTGCGCCCACATTAACCACGGTGCGGTCAATTTTTTGCTGGATATACGATTTTTGTGCGGTTACGGCTACTTCATTCAACTTTTTTCCGGTTGACGATAAAGTAAATGGCGATAAATTAACCGGCTTTTGCTGGCTAACAACTATACGGTCACTACGGTAATCTTTATAACCAAGATAGGTCACTCTTAATAGGTAAGTGTTGTCTTTTAAGTTTTGAAATGTGAAACTGCCATCCAGGTGAGCAAGTTGTTTGCTAACTTCTGCGGAATCTTTTGCGGTAAGTAAAATCACTGTTGCACCGTCGAGTGGTTTTTTAGCATCATCTAAGACAGATCCGGAAATTTTACCGCCGGCAGTTTGTGCATTGGCAAAATTGAATTGTAACAGTGTGAATAAGGTTAAAAATAGTACAGGTATAAATTTCATGACTAAAAGACAACGATCTTGATGAAATCGTTACAGGGGAAATAAAATTTATTTGAGTGTTTGGTGAACTGCTGGATGATGACATCATCAATCACAAGCTGAAAAAGATATAACCTTTTATCTTTATATTAGTGTTTTAAATGGCTTTGAAAAATTCCTGAACCAACTTATAACAATATAATGAAACCTACCTTTCTTTTCATTGCCTTATTTTTTTCGATCAGTTGTTACTCACAAACTCTTGAGCTGCACCTATCTCTTCCACAGCCCAGATTGGGCCAAAGCTTTTATTTATCCTTTAGTTCTGATACAATAAGTAAACAGATATTTAATCTTGCTCCTGGCAAATTCAAAATAAATTCGTACATAGCTTTGACCGGGCAAGAAACATCCTTCAGCGTGCAAATAGAGGCATTAAAAGTTGGACCAAACGAGATTGGGCCTTTAACCTTTAATTTTAATGGCAATACTTATAAAACTGACATTATCAAATTTATAGTCGCTGATTCTTTGCCGAATGTCAATAAGGGCATTTGGATAAGAAAAGTGCCTATTGATGATACGACTGTATATATAATGATTGATCAACGGATACCAACGCACAACCGTATTACACAGAAGGATAGTAACACCATCAGCATGTCTGCAGAAGTCAATGATGATGAAAAAGAGGCCGGGTTAAAATCCGAAGATATAGAAAATGCCAAAATAGAAAACTGGGGATCATCAAGCGAAACGAGTCCGGACTTTACTGGCAAAGGGTTAAGTCATGCGTCGTTTTACAAATGCTATAAGGTTACCATAATAGACAAAAGCAAACCCCTTGTCCTTGTAAAACAGACATTTAATAACTTGCCCGATTATTATAAATTCAAAAACATAACGATTAATTGATACGAAAGCCCTTCAAAATAATTTATTAATTTAAGCGGAACGCTTAAACTGTTAGTGTCAGGCGACACGCCTCGACAGGCGGGGGTATTCTTAATCGCAAAAAAGGCCCTCTGGTGATAGAGGGCCTTGTCGCTGATGTTTTTATTGCCTAAAAAATTACTTCTTAGTTGCCGTTTTTACGATCTGGTATATAAATGTCATAGGCGGACCCACAGCTATTTTTTGCAATGAATCAAGTCCTGTAGTGGGGAATTTTGTATCCGGGCTCCATTTTTCTAACAAAGCCGACTGTAAAGTAGGGTAAAGATCGTATGACAAACAATTAAATTTCATTGAACCGCCGGTTGGAGATAATACAATAGCATTTCCCCAGGCTTTTTGCACTGTTTGATTTTTATCCATAGCGGCTTTGATAAATGGCCCCCAATTACGAATTTCGATAGCGTTGAAAGATCCAGGATCGGTTGAATTGTGATAATTCATTTTGATATATTTAAAATCCTTATCCCCATTAACCTTTGCCACTTCCTGCCATCCCTGAGCTTGAAGGTAATATTCACTAATCACCGTACTCATGCCATAAGTGTCCATTTTTGACATCGGAACATCTGGAAATACCTTTGCAGCATCAAAAACACTACTTAAATCTACATCCATGTCGGGGAACGTATTGACAAATAAAACGTTGGGCGAGTTTAACTCGTCTGCACCACCTACTTTTGCCAGCACCGCCCAAAAGGTCATTTTTCCGCCATCTATCGCTTTTTGAGCCACTTTGCTCCAATAGGTAGTTTCCCGCTTAAGAAATTCGTCCATTTTAGCCGGATCGACACGCCGGTATTGATAAACCGTTATACCTTGTGCATGCACCGTGGTGCTGCAATTAAAGACAAGTGCGATAAAACATAAGATGAATGGCACTGCTGCGGACAGAATTCTCTTTTTCATTTTTTTAATGCTTTAATTATGAATGGAAATGTAAGTTGATAAAATATATTATTGGGTTATTTTATAAACGCGCCTTATAATAATTATTAATTTATAGACAGGTGTAATTTATCCGGATGGCGATTTCACCTTAATAGTTGAGGTTTCAAACGTCAAGCTTATTAAATTTCTTAACTATTCGTTTGTGATAAGATAATATATATTATTTTCAGGAAGAGGCATTGCATAGCCTTACTTAATTATCTTCTGAATATGAGTACATTACGAATTATAATCGAATCTATACAATATAAATTCAGCAAACAAATAATATTAATAAATATATATTATTGATACAGAATAAGTGGCGTCCATGTCCCTAAAAGCATTGTCAGTGCCACATTCAGGCCGCAATGCGTATATTTTTACTGTCCATGGTTACCTAATGGTGAACAGGTTACTAAAGGGTGAACTTCTTGGGCTATCAGATGAAACCAGCCATCTTTGCCGGTATCAAATTTAACTTTTATGAATACTCTTTTTAAGACTACTTTTTGGATTTCAGCTTGCGTAATCGCCCTGCTCGCAGAGCCAGTTGCGACCCAAGCGCAAACCCGGGCCGACGCTGACGTCGTAACGGCCATCTCCAATTTGGAAAATGATGCTGTCAAAGCCGATTTGGCCGGAGACGCAGCCTTTTACCAGAAGTTCCTGGCTGACGATTGGACCCGGGGCGATAGCGATGGAACGTTTTACACTAAAACCCAAATCGTAGGCCTAATGGCCGACTCAAAGAGCTTTAAGACAAACAGCGAGAAGCTTTCCGAACTCAAGGTGCGGGTTTACGGCAACGCGGCCGTAGCAACCTACAAGGATACCTATGATATTATGATCATGGGCCAACATCGCGCCCACACCATCATCGCCACCGACACTTTCGTCAAAACGGGCGACGGGTGGAAGCAGGTCGCGTCTCACGGGGCAGAGGTGAAGTAGCCTCTTGTTCTGACGCCTTAATACGCAGCACTTTAAGGCGTAAAATCAATTTTCAGCCCTGATGCTATCCGATTTAATCATCGGATAGCTATTTTATTTATGAGATGAACCAATCCAAACTCCATACCTGCAAGGGTATTATTACGTATTTGTTGATAGCTTTTTTGTTAAATGCCGTTGTTGATGTTCTGATCATCAATGCAGGTCATATAAGTAAGATCCGCATCTATCGGGCTAAATCCTATCTTTTCATATATTTTAATTATTTACCGCAAAAGCTTATTGGTAAATAATTTAGGCCTTACAGCTATAGCCGGCCACTTTTATTCCGCGCAGTTTTTTCAAAAACTTCCACTTTTTCGGTCGCATACTCATTAGCCCATGTTTCCAGCACTACAAAAGCAGGCCCCAGTGCCCTGCCTTTTTCTGAAACTCTGTAGGATACTTCAGGCGGAAAGCCTGACTTCTCTTCCCTGATAATCAATTCGTCGTTTTCCAGTTGTTTCAGCTGATCGAGTAAAACCTTCTTAGCCACCTTGGGAATAATGCGCCATAACTCCGTAAAGCGCATTTCCGGATGCTGGAAAAGATGATACAGAATAAGTGGCTTCCACTTCCCTGAAAGTATTGTCAGTGCCACATTCAGGCCGCAATGCGTGTATTTTTTATTGTCCATGGTTACCTAATGGTGAACAGGTTACTAAAGGGTGAACTTCCTGGGCTTACAGATGAAACCAGTCATCTTTACCTGTATCAAATTTAAACTTTTATGAATATAAAATTATTGCGTAATGCAACGTCCGTGTTAAATATCAATGGCAAAACCATGAAAACATGAAAACCATTATCAGATACTAATTGTAGGCAGCGGAAATGCAGGCATTTCTGTTGCAGCAAAATTATTGCACACGAACCCTGCAACGCCCAGATAAGTCTTAAGTCCGGAGTCGAGATTCATAAATCCTTTCAACCTGCTTGAGACTTTGGACTTAGAACTTCATCAATACATTTTTACCATTTGTTAAACGCCAGGGGAATTTATAGTCCGACATTTGTACTATAAATAAAGGAGGAACAATGTCACGTATATTCGTCACAGGAGCAGCAGACGGCCTTGGCCTGATGGCTTCCAAATTATTGATCGCCGCCGGGCACCATGTGGTATTACACGCACGTAATGACCAACGTGCAGAAGAAGCGATGTCCGAAGCACCGGGAGCTGAAACGGCCGTTTCCGGGGATCTGTCCAGTATTAAAGAAACCATTGAACTGGCAGAAAAAGTAAACAAATTGGGTCACTTTGACGCCATCATTCACAATGCGGGTATAGGTTATCAGGAACCACGCAGGGGCAATTCAATCGACGGCTTACCGCCGCTATTTGCTATTAACAGCCTTGCTCCTTATATTTTAACAAGCTTAATTCAATTGCCTGAGCGGTTGATTTATTTAAGCTCAGGATTGCACAGGGAAGGCAACCCATCACTGGATGATCTAACCTGGGATAGTAGGAGATGGAGCGGTTATCAGGCGTATTCAGATACTAAATTACACGATGTATTATTGGCGTTTGCGGTAGCAAGGCATTTTCCGCACATCTATTCTAACGCGTTGGAACCCGGATGGGTAGCGACCAAAATGGGAGGCCCCGGCGCACCGGATAGTTTAGCGGACGCCCCGAAAACACAGGTATGGTTAGCCGTAAGCAACGATGAGAAAGCATTGGTAAGTGGAAAATATTTTTATCATCAAAAGCGAAGGGAATATCATCCTGCCGCCGGTAATGCAACCATCCAGGAAGGTTTTTTGGCCGCTTGCGAAAGAATTTCGGGCATTAAATTTCCTGACGGAAATAAATTACAATAAAGTCCTGATCGTTTTTACCAATTGGTAAATGTGAATTTTAAATAGTTCCGGAACTTTGAGTAATCAAATTAATTAAAAAATATCATGGAAAATAAACTAAAAACAAGCGACCTGTCCGGTAAAAAAGTTATCGTTCTGGGCGGTAGTTCAGGCCTGGGCCTGGCAGCAGCAAAAGCAGCAGGAAACGAGGGCGCAAATATTATAATTGTGTCCAGTAACCAAAGCAGGATCGACAGCGCCTTACGCGAACTGCCCGAAGGCAGCAGTGGTTTTGCAGTAGATCTGAGCAAGGAAAAAAGTATCAAAAGTTTCTTTGAACAAGTTGGCAATTTTGACCACCTGGTGTATACAGCCGGTGAAAACATTACCATGAGCATGGTAGGCGATACGGATATCGAAAACGGTAAGGATTTTTTCACCATCCGTTTTTGGGGTGCATTTGCAGCTATCAAATATGGCAAGGCCCATATAAACGAAGGTGGTTCCATAACGCTGATGAGCGGCAACTTTGGCCAGCGTCCAAGTGCGGGATATAGTCTTGGATCTACCATTTGCGGTGCAATGGATGCTTTTACACGGGCGATGGCTGTGGAACTTGCCCCAATCAGGGTCAACAACATTGCTGCAGGAGTTATCAAAACCAACTTATGGAATAACCTGAGTGACGAAGATCGTAACGGGTTCTATAATCACCTGGCAAGTACGCTTCTGCTAAAAAGAGTAGGTGAAGCCGAAGACATCGCACAGGCATTTGTCTACCTGATGAAACAGCCCTACACTACCGGGCAATCTTTAGTTACTGACGGAGGCGCGGTATTGGTATAAACCAATCCGCCCCCGTTATTCATTTTTAAATTCTCATATTATGTATGCGATTACTGGAATCACCGGCCATGTAGGCCGTGTGGCAGCTAAGCTATTGCTTGAAAAAAACCTGCCTGTAAGGGCCGTTTTGCGCAATCCCGTGAAAGGCGGGGAATGGAAAAATAAGGGTACTGAAGTAGCAATTGCCGAATTGCACGATGCAGTGAGCCTCGAAAATGCTTTTAAAGATACATCCGGTGTGTTTGTTATGACACCGCCACTGTTTGATTCTAACGATCCCCTGGGCGATCACAACCGGATGCTTGACGCATTGGTTACTGCAATCAAAAAGGCAAAACCTCAAAAAGTTGTTTATCTCTCTTCAGTTGGAGCGCACCTGGAAAACGGCACAGGGGCTATCAGAAAGCTTTATGATATGGAACAGACGTTTAAGACGTTGGATATACCCACGGCAAGTATCCGTGCGGCCTGGTTTATGGAAAACTTCCAGGGCAACATTGCCTATGCAAAAGACAGCGGCAGGCTGCCAAGCTTTTTAAATCCGCTGGATTTGTCAATACCCATGGTTTCCGCTGTTGACATCGGTAAACTGGCAGCTGATCTATTGCAAGAAAATTGGGAAGGGCACCGTATTCTTGAACTTTCTGGCCCTTGCAGCTATTCGGCCAATGATGTGGCTTATATATTATCTTATCGTTTGAACAGGCCTGTAAAGGCCGAAGTTATCCCGGCTGAACGGTATGCAACCTCCTATGAGTCGTTCGGGTTTACCAGTGCCGCATCACAACTAATGGCAGAAATGAACGAGGGTTTTAACAAAGAACATATCATTTTTGAGAAAACAGGGCAAGAGCAGGTAGCCGGGAAAACCTTATTAGAAGATGCAATAAACAGTTATGTAATTGAATAATCTGGTTAACTCTCACATTTTTTGATGGCACCATGTTTGTTTGTACCTATTACTGCTGAAGGTTTTAGCATCTCCATAACATACACCAACAATGTCATGTTACTGTAAAGACCTTCGATTTTTTTCACTCAAACATATGATGTTTAAATATAACATCATATGTTTGAGTTATTGATTTAAGGCGATGAAAAAGGAAAAAACTTCCCGCCTGTTCAAGCGTATCCTTGAACACTAACAATTTAAGCGTCTGGTCAGAGTGGGGTTAATTTATTCACAATATGGCGCTCGCTGACATATAATTAGTATTTGATTAGATGTCAGCAATATGTTAGATACAATGGGAAAAGGTTTTCCCTTATTATACTTCCTGATTTAACACCTCCTTTTTGCAGTTCGAAATAAATATAATGGTCTGGTAACGGTGGAAAGTAATCATTATCAGTTGGAGTTTAACGATAATGATCATTGACCTAAAAGTGTGGAGACAATGAAAGACACAGTATTAGATATTTTGATAGAGGGATGCCTGAATGGTAACAGGTCAGATCAAAAGGAATTGTATAAAGCATTCTATGGTATGGCATTTAACGTTTGCCTGCGATATGCAGGAAACAGAAACGATGCTTCTGAAATTATTAATCAGGGTTTTCTTAATGTCTTTTTAAACCTAAAAAAATACCGGAAGGACATGCTTTTTGCTGTATGGCTAAAAAACATCATGGTCAATAAAGCAATTGATTATTACCGGAAAAATTTAAAGTTGACGCTTCAGGATGATCTTGACGTTGCTGAATATCTATTATCCAATGAGCTGCCTGAAAATAAGATAATGCATGAAGACCTTCTCACTATAATCCAAACCCTTCCTACAGTCTACAGGATTGTGTTCAATCTTTATGCCATCGAAGGTTATTCTCACAATGAGATCTCTGTGAAACTCAGGATCAGTCCGGGAAGCTCAAAAAGCAATTTATCAAAGGCAAGAAGGGAATTGCAATCAAAAATATTTGAGCTGGATATTAAAAGGATTAAGCAATAAAATTAATTGCCATCTATTGTCCGTCTGTTCAATCGTGTTGCAATAAACGTTAACCTAAGAACCGGCCCTGTAAGGGCCAAATATTGGTAGACACAGAAAGCCAAAAAATCCGTGCCTTCAGGTACGGAACCCAGCGTTGTTGCGTACCTGACGGCACACTATACCTTTAATTTTTTATTTTCTACCAATATCTTGCTCCTAAGGAGCAAGTGAAAAACAATATATCCTCTTAAGTTAACGGCTACGGCGTGTCACTTGAACAGGTGGGTAACTGTATAGTCGCGCCAGATGAGGCGTTGGTTCGCCTTTCGCGCTTGATAACAGGCCAAATACCAAAACACAAATGCTCATTATTTGAAAAATGCGCATCAAAATAATCTTATAACTTTTCCGTTACAACTGCGTATAACTATAATTATTTAACCAATACTAATTATTTAACGAATGCTTATGAAAATTTACTCCCTATTATTTGCCCTCATTTTTTGTTTTGCGATTGCTTCGTGTAACAAAGATAATTCCAGTACAGGTTCAACCCACGTTTCTGTTAAAATGACCGATGCGCCGGGAGCTTATGATGCAGTTATTTTAAGTGTCAAAAGTGTCGTAGTGGTTACCGATAAAGGTGAGCAAACGATCGCTGTAGGCGGAGGGCCCATTAATATCCTAAATTTCAGGCTTGGAAAAGATACTTTGCTGGCGGCACAGGATATCCCCGCAGGAAAGATACAACAGATTCGTTTAGTGCTGAATGATTCGGGTAACCAGGTTGTGGTAAATGGAACAACGTATAACCTGACTACACCGAGCGGACAGACCTCTGGTGTTAAACTAAATGTTCATGATCAATTAGTTGCAGGTATTGACTATACCCTGCGACTCGATTTTGATGCCGCCCAGTCTATCGTGTTGACCGGGAATGGCAAATACAACTTAAAACCTGTGATTCGCGCTATTCCGGTGGCGGCGTCAGGCGCTTTGACAGGCTTGGTTACTCCTGCCGCTTCATCTCCTAAAGTGTATGCAATCGTAGGAACAGATACTGTTGGCACTACCACAGACGCTACGGGTAAATTTTATTTCCCAGGCCTTGCTGCCGGCACATACACTGTCAATTTTGTACCGGTGAGCCCCTATCTGACCAAGACAGTCAGCAATGTAACGGTAACTACGGGCGCCGTACAGGACATGGGCACCGTTACCATCACCCAATAACAAACTTTATACCCTCTCCGCCTGTTCAAGCCACGACGCGCTTGAATGGGCGGAGTTTAATAAGAGTCGCCAACATGCCACCTACCTACTTATTTTATAAACTAACAAAGCAGCTTTTTGATCGCCATCTGCCCTCGCAGCAATAAGTAATAAATTAAGTTCAGGAACTAATAAAGAAGTTCTCGCACCGCTCCGCGTTTTCACATTTCCTGTTTGCTGATAGGCTGTATCACTGATCTGCTTAAAAACATTAACAGCACCTCCGCCGCCACTGATAAAAATCTCTTTGCTGCTTTTGTCCCAATACAGATCATCCACATCACTCACCATAGGAGCGCTAAAAATTGTTGCACCCGTTTCGCTATTGTAAACTACCAGCTTTGCAGGTAAACGGTAACCCACTATAATGCGGTGTTGCTGTTCGTCATAAGCCATTGGAAAGTTTGATCGTGGAAATAATTTTGACCATTTGGCAATTAGCTTTTGTTGCTTCGGATCTATTACGCCAACCATCCCCGAACCCGGCAGGTTTACCCATAACCGGTTTGCTTTTGCATCTAACTGAAAAGATTCAGGATGTGCAGGGAGTTTGATATCACCAACCTGTTTATGGTTTTGTCCGTTGATAATAGCGATACCGCCGCTTCCATAACCTACATATATAAGGTCGGCCTCGATATCATAACGAACGTCATCGGCATCATCATCCAATTTTAAACTCCCTGTTTTTTTCAGAGTGATTGCATCATAAAAGCCGCATTCGCCTGTGCCGCCGTTTGCTACAAATATTTCTTTGTGTTTATCAATGTACGCTACACCTTGCGGCTCATCCAATCCGTTAATGGTACCGGTTACTTTCCCGGCTTTAAGATCGACTATCTCCAGTGTGTTATTACCTAAAGCTGCAACATAGGCTATCTGGTCTTTAACGTTTATATCAATATGGTCAATACGCCCTTTAACATTGGGTAAAGCAATTTCCTTTTCCGGTGTAAGGAATTTTTTACCGGTTTCCTGTGCCTGGCAACTGGTAAAGCAACCCAGCGCAACAAATGACAGTATTAAACGATAGTAGTACATATAGATGATTTGAATAACCGAATTTAGGATTTGTTTCCGTTATCTTTCTGTATTTTCAACAAGCCTCCTGTACTGTTAACTTTACTACCTATGAAATGGATCACCCGCGAACATCCGAAAATTGACCGCATCGCCTGTCCCTGGCTGATCAAACGCTTTATTGATCCTGAAGCCGAGATCATCTATGTTCCTTTTGACCAGGTGATTGCACAGGCTGAAGAATTGAATGCAGTTCCTTTTGACCTGCCGGGCGTTGAATACACGCACTATGAAGATCATTGCACCTTTGATTATTTTATTAAGAAACATCATCTCAAGGATGTTGCCCTTGACCGCGTAGCGGCAATCGTCCGGGGGGCTGATACTGACCGACATGATTTCGCTCCACAGGCTTCGGGCCTGTCAGCCATTTTTTTGGGGCTATCGAAGAATATTCCTGATGATCATGAACTACTCGAATTAGGAATGAAAGTTTATGACGGGCTTTATACCTGGGCTAAGTTTTTACATAAGCAAAAGCATACCAAAGATGCCCCCGTAGAGCAAATGCTGCTTGAAGTTTATCACAAATACCTAAAACAAGGAAATTCAAAAAAAGCGCCCGAATGGACCAGGGAGCTTAAAGAAATGATCCAGGACCAGGTGGATACCAATATGAGCCTGAGTCTTCAGCAGGTATCCCAGGAATTGGAAATTAACCCGGCTTATTTGTCGCGCGAGTTTTCCAGGTACTTTGAGAATTTATCCTTTGGGGACTATATCCGTAAAATGAGGATCGAGAAAGCCGTTCACCTGATGGAGACCACCAATTACGCCTTAACGGAGATTGCCTACCTGACCGGATTTTCAGACCAAAGCCATTTTAACCGCATTTTTAAAAAGCAAATGGGTATGACAGCCTCCGAATTCAAAAAGAAGCATATCCAAAAGTAAATTCTGTACTACAAGTAAAATCTGTTCTATTTTACGGTTGCAAACTTTTATAACATTGAGCTTTATTAATACACTGGACATCCAGCTATGAAACATTCTATTTTATCTGCATTCAGGAAGATCGGCCTGCTTGCAGCGATACTTCTTTGTTTTTTACTTCCGGAACAAGTAATTGCGCAACAAGGTAAAAGTTACCTCGATTCTTTGCTCAAAACAGCGGAACAAAATTACCCCCTGATCAAGGCCAAAAAGCTGCAAATCCAGGCCCTGCAATCTGCGGTCAAGTACAAACAAAACGGCATCATCCCTTCGCTCAATGCATCCTACCAGGTGGATTATGCTACTGCGAACAATATCACCGGTATGATCTACCCGCAATACATTATACCAATCAGCGGGCCGCCTAGCAAAGGAAACGATTACAGCGGTGTGCCCGGCAGCGCCGCAGCGCTCAACCTGCTATGGGAACCCATTACGTTCGGTCAGCGAAATTCAGAGGTCGAGCTGGCCAAAGGAAAATTGCAATTTGGCAAGGCCGATGAAGAACTGTCGTTATTTCAGCAGCAGGTGTATGTGATCAATGCCTGGTTAAACTATACATTAATTAATGACCTGATCAAAGTGTACCAGTCCAATATTGACCGTTCTGCTTTTAACCTTAAACAGGCGGAAACCCTGGTGACCAGCGGCTTAAGGCCCGGTACCGATTCTTCATCTTTTAATTCGGAATATACTATTACCCGGATACAATTAATCGCATTTGAAAGACAACGGGACTCGACCCTGATTACACTCAAAGAATTAGTCGGTGGCAATTTACCGGCGGGTATAATAGTAGATTCCGCACTTTACAAAAATCTTCCGGTGTTAACCCTGGCTGATACTTCTTTGGCCGATCACCCGGAAATACAATTAGGGAAGGCCGATGTCGCGACAAATGAACTGGCTTTAAAATCCTTAAAGAAAAGCATCATGCCCCGGCTGACACTATGGAGTACTGGCTATGCCAGAGGGTCGGGTATCGGCGCTGACGGTTCGGTGAATTCATCTGACGGGTGGCAGTTTCAACGCTACAATTACGGCGTAGGGGCACAAATTTCCTTTCCTGTATTGGAAATCTTCCATCAGAAGCCATTATGGAAACAGCAGGAACTGATTACAGCGTCCAGCCGTGAACAGTTGCAGCTAACCGAATTGCACCTGAACTCGCAGAAAGAAATTGCAACATCCAACTTCCAAAAAGCACTGGAATCGGCCCGGCTGGCACCGCAGCAATTTTATTCGGCTGAATATTCCTATAAAGCTATCCAGTCCAGGTACAAATCAGGCCTGATCAATTATTATGATGTGATCCAGGCACAGCAGCTCTTATTTCAATCAGAAGCCGCGGTAAAGATCGCCTATTATAACGCCTGGAAGTCGCTGCTCAATAAAGCTGCTTACTACGGAAACCTGAACCTGTTTTTAAATCAATACGGCAAATGAACATTATTCAATTTATATATGCCTCTTTACGAAAACCGGTTACCATTATTGTTGCCGTAATCGCTATCGTTTTCTTTTCAGTAGTATCTATACGTACCATGCCCTTAGATATATTCCCAAAGCTGGGCACGCCCACTATCTATGTGGCGCAAACGTATGGCGGCCTGTCTGCCGAGCAGATCGAGGGTTTCGTTACGTCTTATTATGAATATCACTTTCTGTATGTAACAGGCATCAAATCGGTAGAAAGTAAAACCATACAAGGCGTTACCTTATTGAAACTAAATTTTTATGAGGGAACGGATATGGGGCAGGCCACCGGTGAGGTGGTTTCCTTGGTGAACCGGGCACGGGCCTTTATGCCGCCCGGCACCGTATCCCCATTTGTTACCCGTTTTGACGGCGGAAGTGTTCCGGTCGGTCAGTTGGTCTTCAGCAGTCCAACGCGATCTTTGGCCGAAGTCTCAGATCTTGCTTTATTTAAAGTAAGGCCTATGTTCTCTACGCTTCCGGGTGTCTCTGCACCACCGCCCTTCGGCGGTAATCAAAGAACTGTATTGATCAAAGCCGACCCCAATAAACTGCGCGACTACGGGATAAGCCCTGATGAACTGGTAACTGCAATTGCCAAAGGGAACACGATAGTACCGGCGGGTAACCTGCGTGTGGGCGATCAAATGCTGATCACACCCCAAAATACAGTGGTCGATAATATACAGGACCTGGGGAACATCCCTTTAAAAACGGGCAGCGGGCCGGCAGTATACGTGCACGACATTGCTCAGATAGATAACGGAGCAGATGTCACCTCGGGATATGCATTGATCAACGGCAAGCGTTCGGTGTATATTCCGGTTACCAAACGCGCGGATGCTTCCACCTGGGACGTTGTACAAAAGGTAAAAGCTGCTTTACCGGATATGCAGGCCGCCATTCCTGCAGATATTAAAGTAAGCTATGAATTTGACCAGTCAGGCTACGTGATCAACTCCTTGAAAAGCTTGATGACCGAAGGTATTTTGGGCGCTTTGCTGACCGGACTGATGGTATTGTTATTCCTGCGCGATTGGCGGGGATCACTCATTGTTGTTTTGACCATTCCCCTTGCCTTGCTTTCGGCCGTCATCTGCCTGAAATTATTTGGTCAAACGATCAATATCATGACTTTGGGCGGTTTGGCACTGGCTATCGGCATCCTCGTGGACGAAGCTACCGTAACCATAGAAAATATCCATCATCACCAGGAAAAAGGAGAGATGAAGGGAAGGGCGATACTGGAGGCGTGCAAAGAAATAGCCCTGCCAAAACTATTGATCCTGCTTTGTATCCTGGCGGTGTTTTTTCCGGCATTCTTTATGTCCGGAATCCCCAAAGCCATGTTTTTACCGCTTTCCCTGGCGGTCGGTTTTGCGATGATCGCTTCTTTTCTATTGTCACAATCATTTGTGCCGGTAATTGCCAACTGGCTTTTTAAGGACCATCTGGCCGAAGGCGCAAAAGAAGGAAAGCGCATGACACGTTTTAAAGAACGACACGAAAGACTGATCCACCGGCTTTCGCCGGTAAGGAATATTTTTATCCCGGTTTATCTCATACTGTCGGTTGTTTTGGCCGGGCTCATGTTTTTTACATTAGGAAAAGAGTTGTTTCCAAAAGTAGATACCGGGCAGTTTCAGGTCAGGTTAAGATTGCCGGAAGGCAGCCGGATTGAGCGCACGGAAACAAAGACCAAACAGCTGCTTCACCTGATCGACAGTCTTTCCGGGGGCAACAAAATTGCAATATCGTCTGCATATGTTGGCCTGTTGCCATCCACTTATCCCATCAATGCCATTTACTTATGGTCGAGCGGCCCTGAAGAAGCGATAATGAAAGTTAATTTCATTAAAGGTTCAGGCATCCATCTGGATGATTTTAAAGAAACCTTGCGCAAAGCAGTCGTTAAACAAATGCCGGATCTTCATATCTCTTTTGAACCCGCTGACCTCGTGGACCAGGTGATGAGCCAGGGCACAGGTACGCCGGTGCAAATACAGGTGCTGGGCAAAAACCTGGCTCAGGACAGGGTCTTTGGAAAAAAACTTGTTGAACGTCTCAAGACCTTGCCTTATCTCCGGGATATTGCTTACAGCGCACCGCAAAGTTATCCCGGCATGAAAATTGAATTTGACCGGGTTAAGCTTGGTCAATTGGGATTAACCGTGGAGGATGCCGGTAAATCATTAGCTGCGGCCACCTCTTCCAGTCGTTTTACGCAGCCAAATTATTGGGTGGATAAATCCGCAGGAACGGCTTACCAGGTACAGGTACAAATACCGGAATATATCATGAATGATCCCGGACAGGTTGACAATATTCTCCTGAGTTCTAAACCCGGAAGACAGGTTTATATGCGTGATGTGGCGACCTGGAAAATGGGTAATGTTGAAGGGGAGTATGACCGCTTAAATCAAAAACGGTTTATCACCATTACGGCTAACTTACAGGGTAAGGCGCTTGGCTCGGCCATCGATGATATTGATAAGATCATAGCCGGAACAGGCAAGCTGCCGGAGGGTATGAAAATACAGCAGCCGGGACAGGCGGAAGTATTTGGCCAAACCTTCCAGGAGTTGCAGCAGGGTATTTTGCTGGCAATCGTGGTGATTTTCCTGATGCTGGCTGTAAACTTTCAGTCGTTCAGGCTATCCTTAGTTGTCATATCCATTATCCCCGGTATTATAGCGGGCAGTTTCTTGCTGCTTTGGATATTCGGCAAAACCCTGAACATACAATCTTATATGGGTTGTATCATGGCCATCGGTGTAGCTGTTGCCAATGCGATCCTGTTTGTTACACAGGCAGAAAAACACAGAAAAGAAAAGCAAAAGGAACCCTTTTTAATAGGTATCAAAGACCGGATAAGGCCGATCATCATGACCAGCTTCGCGATGATCGCTGGCATGATCCCGATGGCCTTAGGATTGGGTGAGGGGGGCGACCAAACTTCTCCGCTGGGAACCGCCGTAATTGGTGGTCTGCTCTTTTCTATGTTTTCCAGTTTAGTCTTATTACCATTAATCTACCAGTCGTCCATCGGCAACCGTCCTGCACCTGTCATCTCCTTAGATCCGGATGATCCGCATGGCAAGTATCATATTCTAACCGAAAATCAATCATGAAAGCTATAAAATATATATTCTTATTACCCGTTTGCCTGCTGGCAGCCTGCGGGGGGAACCAGGCAGAAAAGGCTGTTCCGCAAGGTTTACCAGAAAAACCGGTTGTTAAATTGATCACCCTGAAACCGGAGCCGGTTTCCAATAAACTCAACTTAACAGGAGAAATTATCCCTTTTGACCGCGCCAATATTTATGCGCGTACACCGGGATATGTCCGGGAAGTGAAAGTGGATATCGGCTCAAAAGTTACAAAAGGACAGGTTTTGTGCATCCTGGATGCACCCGAGCTGAATGCCACGCAGGCCCAGAGTCAAAGTAACAGCCTGGGCGCGAAAGCCAAATATGAAACCAGCAGGACAACTTACTTAAGGTTAGTCAAAGCCGCCCAGGTACCAGGAGCAGTCGCTGACAATGAACTGGATATCGCACGGAACCAAATGAAAACTGACAGCGCAGTTTACCAGGCTTCCCGCTCTGCGACACAGGCCAATAAAGCGATAGAAGATTACCTGGTTATCCGTTCGCCGTTTAATGGCGTGGTAACTGCAAGGAATGTTTTTAAGGGTGATTTTGTCGACAATACCGGGAAAACCATGTTATTCAGCGTAGAGGATAATTCATCCTTAAGGGTGGATGTAGCCGTGCCGGAAGCATTTAATGCTTCTAAATTAAAAGATAATGAGGCATCTTTTACGGTTTCTGCCAATCCGGGACAGGTTTTCAAAGCTAAACTGGCAAGGAAATCGGACGCTATCGATCCACAGACCAGAAGCGAAACATGGGAATTTACATTTCCGAATGCCAAAGGTTTGCTGAAGCCCGGTATGTTTGCCCAGATTGTATTGCCGGTTAGTCGTCCTAAAGACGGTTTCATGGTCCCTTTCAAAGCCGTCGTCACCACCCAGGAGCGCAAATTTGTAATCAGAATAGAAAATGGTAAAACCAAATGGGTCGATGTAAAGACAGGGTTTACCAATAAGGAGAAAACAGAGATCGCCGGGGACTTAAAATCCGGGGACCAGGTAGTGGCCCAGGCCAACGAAGAATTAAAAGAAGGCACAACAGTTCAGGTAAAACCCTGAATGTAAATTGGAACGAAACACAAATTAAAGCGCCTGTTTAATTTAGAACTATCTTAATATCTGTTAATTAACTTATAAATTTGAATACCAATTAGAAAATTACATCAATCTTTAAATATGAAAACAGAAAAATTCACCCGTAGGCAAGCTTTACAGGCAACTGCGGTATTGGGAACAGCTTTATTGTTGCCCGTACAGAAACTGCAGGCAGCTTCGTTGATCGCAGGAAAAACTCCTGCACTTACGCCCGATGAGATTACAGCCATAGAAACAGCTATTGGTAAAAAAGGCAGTTATAAGGAAGCAGAATCAGTTCACACTACCCCCTTGCCCCGCAATGATCTAAAGGTTAAACTTAAAGGCGAACCGATCCCGATCCCGTTTGGCTTTGGCGGCTGGGTTTCCTTTAAAAAATCTGTTGACGGCAAATCAGCTATGGTAATGGGGGATACAGTATTGCTGCAGGAAGAAGTTAATCCCCTGATATCAGCGGCACAGGCAAATGGTCTGGAGATCGGCGCTATCCATAATCACTTTTTTTATGAAGAGCCGCGGATTTTTTATGTGCACGTCCATGGCATGGGTACTGTTGCTGATCTTGCTAAAAGATATGCTGATACGATCCGCGACAGTAAAGTTTTTCCGGCAAATCAGCCCCCAGCTGGTCCACCACCGGCAGTTACAGGCAAAGAAAATTTTGATATACCGGCCCTTGATGCGATTGTTAAATATACCGGAACGGTAAACGGTCCTACCTATAAATATACCATCGGGCGCAGCGACCTTAAGGTAATGATGATGGGGGTTGAAATGACCACGAATATCGGTTTGAATACCTGGGCCTCTTTTGCCGGAAAGCAGGATGATGCCCAGATAGCCGGTGATATAGCCATGCTGCCTGGTGAAGTGAATAATGTGATCAAAACGCTGCGTCAGCACAATATAGAAGTGGTTGCTGTTCATAGTCACATGCTGAGTGACGACCCGCATATCATATTCCTGCACTATTTAGGCAAAGGTCCCGCAGTGGACCTCGCCAAAGGGTTCAGGGCAGCATTGGATGAACTGGGTAAAAAGAATTCAATGGGCGGGATGAAGATGTAGTGAAAATTTTATTCCCTATAATAGCAGCACTTACCTGGCCGGTTTGTTTATTGGGACAGGTAAATTCACCGGATACCATTCCGGCAATCTATTTAGGTGAAAAAATAAAACTGGACGGGAAATTGGATGAACTTGTGTGGCAGCAGGCGACTCCGGTTTCCCGTTTTATACAAAGAGACCCTGATTTTGGACAGCCTGCGACCGAGAAAACCATAGTAGCTGTCGTCTATACAACGACAGCTTTGTATATCGGCATATGGTGTTACCAGTCACACCACAAGATCATAGCAAAATCTTTGCAGCGGGACTTTGATTTTACGGGTGAGGATAACTTTAAAATCGTTATCAGCCCGTTTAATGACGGCAGGACAGGCTATGAATTTGTGATCAACCCTAACGGCGCACGGGCCGACCTGTTAATAGCTGCAAATGATGATACCAATGCCGACTGGAACGGGGTTTGGGATGCCGCTACTACTATCAATGATGATGGATGGTTTGCGGAGGTTGAAATTCCTTATAATACGCTGAAATTTAAAAATGCGCCCAGGCAAATATGGGCGATCAATTTTGAACGTGATATCAGCGCTAATAATGAGCAGGATCGGTGGCAGAACTGGTCGCGTAATAATAACCTGGAAAACTTCTCGCAGGCAGGCACCCTTTCCGGGATGCAGGGCATCCGTTATTCACAGCGTTTTGAATTTAAACCTTATGTACTTGCAGGATGGGATTTTAAAAAAGACACCACCCCATATACCCTCGTCAAGAAAGTCGGCGCTGACCTGAATTATAATATTACCCCAGCACTCAAACTTAACCTGACGGTCAACACCGACTTCGCACAGGTCGGCGCGGATATTATACAGGTAAATTTAACCCGTTTCAATTTGTATTATCCAGAGAAAAGGGATTTTTTCCTGGAGGGCGCAGGTAATTTTGAGTTTAACCTTGGCAACAATAACAGCGCCTTTTATTCACGAAAAATTGGCCTGGAAAATTTTTCACCCGTTGATATCCTTGGAGGTGTCAGGCTCTTTGGCGAGGCAGGTAAAAGCAATATCGGTTTTCTTTCGCTGCAAACGGCTGCAAAGGATTCCGTGCCTACTGTGAACAATACCGTATTAAGATATAAATTTAATATTGGCGAACAGTCTTACATCGGCGCTATCATTACTTCAAAAATAAGCACCAGGAGTAACAACCTGGTTGCTGGTATCGATGGGCATTACCTGACTTCGCATTTCCTTAGAAATAAGAACCTGGAGGTCGCGGCTACCTTTGCTGAATCTTTTGATAATGGCAAGTCTAAAACAAACTCCCTTGCGTACCGGATATTTGTGGATTATCCCAATGATCTGATCGATCACTTTATCGCTATTTCTTCTTTACAGCAAAACTTTGATCCGCAGTTAGGTTTTTTAACGCGGGATAATTACAATGCCCTGAACTGGCACCTGGTTGTTGAGCCCCGGTGGTTTAGCCGGTACGGGATTAAGAAGATAGAATTAATGCCTTGGAATTTCGCGCTGTTTCATACACAAAGCACCGGCGAACTGGAGTCTTTCAATAATGAAACAAGGCCATTTGGCCTGCTTTTTAAAACGGGCGATGAATTTCAGTTCAATACTTACCAGTCCTATGACCGTGTCGACGTTCCCTTTGCTTTAACCAATAAAGTTGAAATTGGCATTGGGAAATATCACATGAATAATTACGAATTTCAGTTTAACACGTTCGCCGGCAGACGGATATTTTCCCAGGTATTATATAATTGGGGAACCCTGTATGATGGCAACATTCAAACTCTGACTTTTCTATTGGGGGTTAATGTCAATAAGCACCTAAGCTTTAAGGAACAATATAATTTGAATCCCATTCAACATAGCGGCATTAACGATCAGATACGGCAATGGGTGTCCACTATCCGCTATGCCTTCACCAATAAAATTGATGTGTCTTTGCTGACACAATACGACTCGCAGGAAGACCAGTTCCTCTCCAACTTTAATTTGCATTGGATACCGAAGATCGGGTCTGATTTTTATTTGGTCTGGAATAATGGTTATGATCCATTGACAAAGGCAGATTATTTGAGACCGATGATCAGCAATGGCGCAGTCAAATTCGTATGGCGGGTTACATTTTAAGGAAAATTGATAAAATAAAGCTCGAAAGGTAAAATTGGTACTATCAGTAAAACCTGTTCTATTTTCTGGCATGGAATAAAGTTATCATTGTATAGAACGTAAAAACTAAGAAAATCATGAAATGGATAACACGGGAACGCCCAAAAATCGACCGCATAGCCTGCCCATGGCTGATCAGGAATTTTGTGGATACAGAAGCGGAATTTATTTATGTTCCGAAAGAGGAAGTTTTTGAAAAAGCAAAGATCCTCAATGCGATACCTTATGATATTCCCGGAGCGGAATATACCCATGAGGGAGAACGTTGTACATTCGACTATATCATAAAAAAGCATGGATTGACCGATCCTGCGGTATTGCAGATAGCTGAGATAGTCCGGGGAGCGGATACCGCGCGCTTCGACCTTGCGCAACAAGCGGCTGGGTTATGGGCGATTTCGGCCGGACTATCTTATAATTTTAAAGACGACCAGGAGCAACTGGCATTTGGAATGAAAGTGTATGACGCCCTATATAGCTGGGCGAAATATGTTCAGGAGGAAAAACATACATGGCAGAACAACTGAGCAGCCTGAAACCTGCCTATTCATTACCTGACCTGGTAAAATACTATTTAAAACTGGGTACCTGGGGTTTTGGCGGCCCCGTTGCGCTGGTAGGTTATATGCACCGCGACCTGGTGGAAAATAAAGGCTGGCTGACTGAAGAAGAATATAAAGAGGGGCTTGCCTTAGCACAGCTGGCACCGGGACCGCTTGCGGCGCAACTGGGTATTTATATCGGCTTTGTACATTACAGGTTCATTGGCGCAACACTTGCAGGGCTGGCATTTGTAATTCCATCTTTTATTATGGTGGTTGTTTTAGGCATGGCCTACCAATTGTATGGTGGCTTAGCCTGGATGCAGGCCGTATTTTACGGTGTAGGTGCAGCCGTGATCGGCATTATCATCATGAGTTCTTATAAACTGACCATTAAATCAATCAGTAAATTTGAACCGGCTGCTATAAAATCAAAATGGTTGTTGTGGCTTTTTTATGTTACAGGCATTGTTATTACTGTAATTACCGAAAAAGAAGAGGTCTTACTGTTCCTTGCCTGTGGCATTTTATATATGCTGATAAAGGCTCCGCCCAAATGGATCAAAAGGACGGCAGTTGTACCTGCCGCCCTTATGTTGAACGTCGGTTTTTGGAATTACAATGATAAAACCCTTCAGCAGATCGCATGGTTTTTTCTTAAGGCCGGTGCGTTTGTATTTGGCAGCGGACTAGCTATTGTCCCTTTCCTGCATGGCGGCGTGGTAAAAGAGTTTGGCTGGCTTAACGAAAAACAATTTGTAGATGCTGTGGCTGTAGCCATGATTACCCCGGGCCCGGTGGTGATTACGGTTGGATTTATCGGTTACTTAGTGGCAGGATTTCCCGGAGCATGTATAGCTGCTTTAGCTACTTTTTTGCCATGTTATTTATTTACGGTTGCATTGGCTCCATCTTTTAAAAAGATCGCAAAAAATGCAAGTATTAAAACTTTTGTAGAAGGTATAACCGCATCCGTAATCGGGGCATTGGTAGGTTCAGTAATTATTATTGGGCTGCGTACTATAACTGATCTCCCAACAATAATAATCGGTGTTGGCGCAATTTTGACTTTAGTCTATATAAAAAGAATGCAGGAGCCTTATATTATAGCCATTGCTGCAGTAATTGGTTTGTTAATTAAATGGGTGTAAGATTTAGGTCATAAGTACTAAGTCTAAAGTCGTTTGACCTGACTTGGGACTTTAGACTTAGTACTCAAGACTGCCCCGGCAACGCCCGGCACAAAATTAAAAACAGCAAGATTTCTAAGGTCTGTTACTTGTCAGTAAGCTATCATTGTTTTATAATTTATTTAATTCAATGTAATGGAAAATCAAACAGCACCTTTAAATGTGACACCGTTTGTGTCGCTATTAGTTTCAGAAAAACCTTCGCCTGATCTTGGTATTCATGCCGGAGTATACGCCCCGCTGATCGGCAGCTGGAAAGTAACCACTATTGATCATGATGTTAATGGCGACAAACATACTTCTACCGGAGAATGGCATTTTACATGGGCACTTGACGGCAGGGCTATACAGGATGTTTTGGTAAATCCGGGAAGCAGCCAGCGATATGAAGGAATGAGCAGAGTGCTTAACCGTTATGGCACCACTATTCGTTTTTTCAATGAAAAGACAGGAAAGTGGAAGTTATTTTGGTTTAATCCGGTAAATAGCCGTCAAAACGAATTAGAGGCCACCCTGTTGAATGGTAACATAGTGCAGAATGGAAAAGATGAGGCAGGAAACCTGTTAAGATGGACATTTAGTGATATTACTCCGGCATCTTTTTATTGGCTGGGAGAGGCCTCACCCGATGGAGGAGCAACATGGACAACGCAGACAGAGTTTTTTGCCATAAGGATATAATTTTTTGAGTAAATTTAGATCATCATGCAGGCTTCCATTGTTACGCTTTACAGATCGTCGATACTGGAGATCAAAAATTTTGTTTGCCAATGCCGGGAGTGTGGCATGTCTGCCCATGAATACCAGCAAAAATTCTCCATTTGTTATATCCGTCGCGGAAGCTTCTTATTCGAGGTATTTAATGACGACCTTGAAAGTTATACCGGCAAATTCCTGATCAACAAACCCGGTTTTACCCATCGGGTAAGGCACTACCCGGCCCAACCTGATGAATGCACAGTAATTTCAATAGATACTTCGTTTTACAATGTATTACAGGACCAATTTAGCACCAAACTGAACGGGTTCTTTAACGATCCAGACGTACATTCCATCCTGGTAAATGCAACTCCTGAAAGCGAATATTTACATTACAGGTTGTATGCAAATTTATCTTCCGGAAATGCTGAAAACCTATTGATAGACACCTTGGTAATGGACCTAATCAGTTGTCTTTTTGACGACCGGCAGGTTTTTGGTACTAGTGCGCTTTCTCAAAGGCACAAACAGATCTACCTCCCTCATATAGAAAAAACCAAAGAGTTTATACAAGAGAATTTTATTGAAGATCTATCGCTGGAGCAGGTAGCGGCAAAAGCCTGCATGAGTGCCTATCATTTTAATCGCATTTTTAAAAAATTTACCTGGTCAAGCCCTTATCAGTACCTGCTTAACTTTCGTCTTCAGCATGCAGAACATTTATTGAAAGACACCGATAAAAGTATCACATTGGTAAGCCACCTTTCAGGCTTTAACAGTCCCGATCATTTCAGCTATGCTTTTAAAAGCAAAAACCGACTGTCGCCAATAGAGTACAGAAAAAATCATGCCCTTTTAAGTCTGAAGTTCTAAGTCTAAAGTCTTTTTTACCCGACTTAGTACCTTGGACTTAAGACTTGCAACTCCCACCAACCCATTCAGTTGCAACGCGATGTAATTTTATTGTGTCATTATAACGCAATAATAAAAAATTCCTAACTTAGTAGTCTGTTAAACCAATAAAAAACTAGCTATGACAACCAGACGTTCATTCATAAAAACCACAGCGATGGTTTCAACCGGGCTTTTAATGGCCCCTAAACTATTTGCCTTTGCCAAAAAGAGGCCGATAGGCACGCAGTTATACACCGTGCGTGATGCAATGGCAAAAGACCCATTGGGTACTTTGACAAAGGTTGCCCAAATAGGTTTCAACACCGTAGAGGGGGCAACTTACACCGGCACCGAATTATTTTATGGCATGCCCGCCACACAGTTCAAAAATGTTTTGAGAGATAATGGTTTGGAGATGCCAAGTGCCCACTATGTACTCGGCGAATCAATGGCGAAAGCAAAAGGCACTATAACCAACGATTGGGAAAAAGCCGTTGATGATGCTGCTGCCGTCGGATTAAAATATATGGTTTGTGCGTATTTATTCGATACCGAACGCGGTAACCTCGACAAATATAAAAGCATCGCCGAAAAACTGAATGTAGCCGGCCAGATCGCCAGAAACCGGGGCATCCAGCTTTGCTACCACAACCACAATTTCGAATTTGTGCCCCAGGAAGGCAAACTCCCATATGATGTATTATTAACCAGCACCGATGCCGACCTGGTTAAAATGGAAATGGATATCTACTGGGTATACAAAGCCAAACAGGATCCGATAGCTCTGTTTAAAAAATACCCCGGCCGTTTCCCGCTATGGCACGTAAAGGATATGGATAACACGCCCGAGCAGAAATTTACCGAAGTAGGCAATGGCGTTATTCCTTTCAAAGAGATCTTCACCCACGCTAAAGAGGCAGGTATGAAGTATTTCTTTAACGAGCAGGACGTAACCCCCGGCGATCCGCTGGTGAGCATGGCCCAGAGCTATAAATATATTAAGGAAAATCTGGCCTAATAATTTGGTTTGGTAATCCTTCCCTTGAACATCGGCGCTTAATTTCCTTAAAGTTTTGCGCCGATTTTCAATTTGTCAGCCGATAGTCAGTAATTTTAAATTCACTATTTGTTAACATTACCTTAATATATGAGAAATAATGATTGTCTAGTTTTGTGTTTCACACCATTATGTCAATTATGGAAACTAAAACGCAAGTAGAAATACCGGAAACTAAGAAAGCCGGTATCGAAGAAGATAGGGAATTGAGCTATTGGTCGAACAAATTCGGCATCGCCAAGGAAGAGTTAAAAGAAGTGATCAGGCACGGTGGAACCTTCACCGAAGCTATCGAAAAATACGTAAATAGACTGAAGTACGCTGTATAAGCTACTGCCATTCCCATAATACCTTATTTCATTTAAAAACAAGCGCGATAACCTCCCGCTTGTTTTTTGCTGTCCGGAGTTTTACATTCCGGACAGCATTTTTTTCTTCAGGCTACCCAAATCTCACCCATTTAATGCCTGGCATCTACCTCAGCCCCGGCAAAGCAGGAATATTACTCCCGATGTGGGGTATGGAAGCATCAACAACATCTTCATAAAATACTTAAATACAATTAATTACAAAATTGACATTGTAATTGAATATCCCTTTCCGAACAAAAAACCATTACTGCAGGATCTGCCGGCACTCCAACATTCAAATTATAAGTGCCGTGCCGGTTTCTGATTGGCTTGGATTTCACCACCAAAACCGATGGCTCCTATTTTTTAATGGTAAGTTATGAAAAAAACATTCCGGCAAGTATCCTATCTGGCTTAAGGATACATATCTGAAGAATAGCCTGGATGTTCGTACCAAGAGCTACAGTTTTAATGTAAGCAAAGCTGATGCCAATTCATTTGGAAAAAACAGGTTCTAGCTGATAATAAGATAAGAATTAACAAAATCACCGGGACTGACATTCATAACAAAAAGCCTCAAATCGTTCGACCTGAGGCTTTCCTTATGAATATTATAATGTTGATTACAAATACGATTGCAGTAATTTCGCTTTAGAATTCTGTCTAAGGCGCATTAATGCTTTGTCTTTTATCTGGCGCACACGTTCGCGGGTCAGGCTAAATTTTTCTCCGATCTCTTCCAAAGAATGAGGAGAACCTTTATCAAGCCCAAAAAACAGTACGATCACTTGTCTTTCGCGTTCTGCTAATATACCCAGTGAGCGTTTGATCTCCTGTGATAACGAATCGGTGATCAAACCACTGTCTGTTTCAGCTTCTGAGTTTTCCATCACATCCAGCAGCGTATTATCTTCCCCTGCGATAAAAGGTGCATCAAAAGATAAATGGCGCCCTGAATTGGCTAATGAATCAGAAATCTTTTCAACCGTAGTTTCAAGATCTTCAGCTAGTTCTTCAGGCGTAGGCGGGCGTTCAAATTGTTGCTCCAACCTTGACGATGATTGACGGATCTTGCTTAAAGAGCCTACCTGGTTTAGTGGTAAACGCACTATTCTTGATTGATCTGCTACTGCAGATAAAATAGATTGCCTTATCCACCATACGGCGTAAGAAATAAATTTAAATCCCTTGGTTTCATCAAAACGTTTTGCTGCTTTGATCAATCCCAGGTTTCCTTCATTGATCAGATCTCCTAAAGTCAATCCCTGGTTTTGGTATTGCTTGGCAACTGATACAACGAAACGAAGATTGGTTTTTGTTAAACGTTCCAAAGCGGCCTGATCGCCTTCACGTATCTTCTGGGCCAGTATCACTTCTTCTTGTGCTGTGATCAGGTCAACCTTTGCGATCTCACTTAGATACTTATCCAGTGATTGAGATTCGCGATTGGTTATGGATTGGGTTATTTTTAATTGTCTCATTGATTGCCGCAAAGGTACTGAAAGTTATGTAGTTATAATGTAATTACTTTGAGCGCGTTAAAGCGTTCATTTTTAATAGGAAACAGGAACTAAATATAGTGTATAAAGAGTTAGGCCACCTGCGTTTTCGATTAGGGCCTGCTTAATTTAAAGTCCGGATTTGACGTTAAATCAGCCGCGGTTTTTTTAAAGATACCTAATTTTTACACCAAAACTTTATATTTATAAAGAATAATGCTTGATTAATCTTCATTTAAGTTAGATCAAGGCATTACAGAAGGCTTCTGATCAAAAATATATTTTATCCTGATCTGGTTATTTGAAGTATCTGTACTCAAAGTAAGGTCTTTGCCCTCAAATTTTTGATAACTGATACGATTACTCCCCACGCCTGTTTTAACATACTCCACCGATAATAAATTAGACGGAATTTTTGCACCAAACCAATGATCGTCTGCCTGCTGTTTCCAGGTCACCAATGCAAATACCTCGCCTGTGGTTACAGTACCTGTTCCGGCAGCGGCCGCTTTTAAGGCCAGTTCATTGCCGTATAAGGTTGACATGGTGCCCTGTTTCTTATTGATGAACGAAGTGATCACCTTAAACCCCATTTTACCAAAATTAAATGATAACGGTAGTGAAGCTGCATCGTTCATCAAAGCAGTATTGTTAGTAGTACTTGTGCAGGCTGCAAGCATAATTGCTGTAAAAGCTAGTAATATATAAGCTGATTTCATAATTTTAATTTTTTATAGGCATGGTAAATACATAGTCCTCATTTTTTAAGGGCTCGTGGCAATCAACACATTCTGTGGTGAATAGTGCATCCTTACCGTAAGGCACCATTTTGGGTGTTTTAAACCTTGCCCATCCCCAGCCTTTGGTCGATGCATATTTCTTGTCATCCTTTATCATATATTCAATCTGCTTAAAGGCCCCCGTGGTTGTATTGCCATCTTTATCTTCAAGCTGATCCCAGGCTACTTTTGCAAATATGGTTCCATTGGGCCAGGGGTGAATATTGTTTTCCCTTATCGCCTTTACAGCAACATCGTTACCGAAAATTACACGCATGGTACCATTATCAAACCGTTCTGTAGTGCTTATAGGCTGCCAGTTTTTATAATCTGGTATATAAGTAACGCCATTGGCAGCCTTCGGAAGTTTGGTCACTGGATTTTGCAATTCCTTATACTGTTTATCCAAAGCATTGATTTTCGCAGTATCACCCGGTTTGTCATGAACCATTCCCATAAGGTAATTTTTTAGTACAGCAAGGTCATTATCTGAAACTTTAGCAGAGGGATGTACAAATTCATAATTTTTGATCGGCATCGCACCAGCTGCCACCTGGTTAACGGCTTCCCATAATAACCCTTTTTGGTCTGCGGGCGCTAAACTATCCCAGTTAGAAAAGTTAAGCTCCTCCCGGCCGGTCTTTACATGTGCTGCCACCTGCCAGTAAATCGGAGATATCTGATCATACCAACGCAAATTGGTCGCATTAGAATGACAATCATAACAAGCCCTTTCAATAATACTTTTAACTTCCGGAGGAGCTTTAAAATCACCGGTTGCGGGCAGATTATCAATTTTAGGGCGTATAAACTGTATCGCTAAAAATAAAACAACTGCAGTAATAACAGCTTGCCGAATGTATTTACGCTTTGATCTGTTCATCACTTTAATATTTAATTCAAAGTTAAAGGATAGATGAAGAAGGAACAGCAAAAATCGCATTCAAAACCTGCAATTAGGCCAATAGGCATAACATTTTTAGACTTCCTGAGGTCCCCGTTATTCGTGATAGCTAAATAAATAATTATAATTATAAGGCTAATACTGTTATAATAACTTTAGAATAAAACCTTTAGCCGATCTGGTGGTTTAAAATAGTACTTTCACATAATATTAAAACTTTATACCTAGCCGTGCAGTGTATCCCAGTTGATAAAAAGCCTCCTTTGTTGAAATTACTATTATTATCCTTGTTTATCAGCGTAGGAGGATTTGCTTATGGCCAGGTGACTGCGCCGTCTGATTCCCTCAAAGCGGATTCTTTACGTACTTTAAAAGCTAAAAGGGCAGATAACATAAATAAGCAATACGATTTCTACGATTTAATGCGGGACATTTTCACTCCCAAAAAACAGGCCGATACGACGCACAAAAGAGCTATAAGTATTGTACCCAACATTTCTGCTAATCCCACTGTTGGTTTTCAACTTGGGATTAAGGCAGTGGCAGGCAAAAGATTAGGTGATGATCCAAATACACTTTTATCCGTTGCCGCTACATCAGTTTCTTATACTACTAAAGGGATCTTTTATTTTTACTTTAACCATAACATATTTACCCCCGGCAATAAGTGGAATTTCCAGGGCAATATTGTCGCCTCGAGAAGCATTACGCCTGATCATGGCTTAGGGATAGGTCGGGTTGTTGAAGGAGGAAGCGAAGAAGACCAGATACTGGCAAATCCTGAACACAAAGGCTATTCAATTCATTCTCAATATTATAATTTACGTGAAAAAGCATATAAGCAGGTAGCTAAAAACCTTTTTCTCGGAGCGGGGTTGTCCTTTGAGGTCAGACGGAAAATGAATCAGAAAGATACTGTCAACAACGCAACGCCCATGAGTGTCTATAACAATCGATATGGATTTCCGCAGGATCATTATTCAGCAAACGGTTTTCTTTTTAATGTGCAATATACTACCCGTGATAATCCGAATCGCGCTTACCAGGGCATTTATTTTGACGCAGGCTTCCGAACTAACCAAACATGGATAGGAAGCACAAAAAACTCCGTACAATTTACCACCGACTTCAGGAAATATTTTAGCTTATCAGATGTTAATCCCGAAACCGTACTGGCATTCTGGAATTGGGGCTCCTATCTGATCGGTGGTGCGGTACCTTATCTTGAATTACCGGGTACTACCAAGGATGGTAATTTTAGAAGCGGCAGGGGCTATGTAACCCAGTATTTTAAAGGCAAGCAATTTAACGATACAGAAGCCGAATTCCGCTTCCCTATAACAGCCAACAAATTTCTCAGCGGTGTTGCTTTCGGCAGTCTGCAAACCGCCAATGATGACCAGGGCACCAAACTATTCCAGGTATTTCAGCCAGCCTACGGTGCTGGCTTACGTGTACTATTTAACAAAGCAACCCGTACAAACCTGTGTCTCGATTATGCCTTTGGTAAATTTGGCAACAAAGGATTTTTCCTGAATTTGAATGAGGCATTTTAATATCTTGAAAGGAATTCCATTGTCAACGACTACACTCAGCCGGTTCATCTAATCCTTAATAAATGGCAGTGCCGCGTTTTGGTACGCAGGTTTTTTAAGCTGAACAATCAGCCCTTCAAAACTTTTCATCGGGCCTTGTGTGGCTAAAAGGTTAACCAGCCAGGCCGGTACATTACCTCCTGGGTCAACCTGTAAAGTATATACTACTTTTACAAGGCCTTTTTTCAGCGGGGTAATTATCCATAAGCTTCTTGACGAATGCACCCGCACAATGCCCTCTTTTATTGGCACAAACCCGGATACGGCCGGGCCATCCATGGTAACCACCTTAGTTTCCGGATTTTGATGCACAACCAGGTGGGCAACAAAATCCCGGTTTTGCACAGGCCATGGAATACTTACTTCAGAGTAATAATATAATTCGGACGGGGAAACCTGTTTGAGCAATGTACAGGATTTAGTATGGTCAAGCCATTCGGGGCAGGCTTTGATATCAAGCAATACTTCAACCAACTGAGATGCGGTTGCATTCAGTTCACATTCAACCTTTATGGCTTTAAACTTCGAGTTGGATACCTGGCTACTGTAAACTTTAATACCGTTCTTTTCATTTTTAAGGTTCCAGTCTGTTTGTGCATATACACCGGTTACTTTTAAAAGAAGAAGAGTTGCGAAAAATATTCTGTACATTAATAAATTATTAAACCATCGTCAAATCTAACTACATGCCGACTATTTAGAGCAACGCCACTGTCATACTTTAACTTAATGTGATTTAAATCTTAAAATACAGCGGGTTGTCCAACGTCAGTACTAATCCCGATCCCTCAGGAATTTACTTTGATTGCCACAACGGCACAATAACCAGTTTGAATAATTTAAAAGTAAGGCGTGCGCTGTGTTTCAGGTCGATGCTGTATACCATCGTCGGCATGATACCATGTGCCGGGTAAGCTTTTCTATTATTTTTGGCCAGGCGATAGGCGAACGGTTTTGAATAAAAGTTTTCTGATGCCCGATGAAAATTTATCGTGGGCAATATTTGTTCATCGGCTGGCTCTTCATCGTGGTTGTTTACATCAGCCCTGATGTAAATATGATCAGCTTCAGATTCATTAGATAAAGAACGGTTATGCAGGTAATCATTATAAGCGAAAACGTTGTCAGATTGGGCCGCCTGGGCATTAGCATTAGTTTTGAGTAGTAGGGTCAGGGAGATGATAAGGGAAAAGTGGATAAGGAACTTTTGCTTATTAGATAAACGCATTTAAAATGTCATTTATTAATACCCAATATTACTCATCAGTTATTATTCGTTATTAAAATTTAGGTTAAGTTATAGTTATATGTTAAGTTGATAATTTACAATGATTTAATGTGTTTTTTAGGGCTGTGCATTAGGCTTCCCCTCTTGAGAGGGGCAGGGGCGTGTAATCTTCGCGCGATTAAACACAGCCCTATCATCGCATCACCAAACGCGCCCCCCTCTAGACTACCGTGTACCCACATCTATATTTCTCAAAAAAAGCTGCTCCTTTAGGAGCTAAATGTTGGTAGAAGAATAATTAAAATGATTTTTGCACTGTAGGTGCAATACCAGACTATGCATTTCGAATAACAATGGCGAAAAATGTGTTGCACCTATGGCGCAAAAATTGATAACATATCTTTTTTTCTACCGACATGCTACCCCGGATGGGGTAGATCATGAAGATGTGGGTATACTGTAGCCTTGGGGGGGATGCTCGAAGTCTGTTGAACCTTTTTAGTTAGATTTGTTTAGGTAATAAAAAGATATCTAATGCCTTTAGAATCTTTATCAGGACACGAAGTCTCCGAAAGAGTTCCGCACACACCCGGTAATCCCCCGACTTACTGGCTCACCCGCTTTATGATCCTCCGGCTGCTTGGGTTGATCTATGCTGTGGCCTTCCTGGTAGCGATCAACCAGATCGTTCCTTTAATAGGCGATAATGGACTGCTTCCTGTCGGGATTTTCCTGAAACAAGTGAGCCAGGTGCTGGGCTCAGCCGGGGCAGGGTTTGTGCGGCTGCCATCGCTATTTTGGATCTGGCATTCGGATACTGCACTATTAACCGTATCATGGATCGGATTCATACTTTCATGTGTAGTCGTGGCCGGTTACGCAAACGCGCCTTTACTTGGTGTAATATGGTTTCTTTATATGTCCATCGTCCATGCCGGGCAGGATTGGTACGGTTATGGCTGGGAGATCCAGCTTACCGAGACCGGGTTTCTCGCCATCTTTCTCTGTCCGCTGCTTGATATGCGGCCATTCCCTAAGCGACCGCCACCTATGCTGATCATCATTTTATTCCGATGGCTAACCTTCCGTATCATGCTTGGCTCAGGATTGATCAAATTCCGCGGGGATAAAATATGGCGAGATGGCACAGCCCTGTATTACTACTTCGAAACACAGCCCATTCCCGGACCATTAACACGCTGGTTTCATTTTCTATCGCATACTTCATTAAAAATTGGCGTCTGGTTCAACTGGCTGGCTGAGTTGGTGGCCCCCTGGTTTGTATTCTGGCCGCGACTGGCCCGCCACATCGCCGGATCGGTGATCGTGCTGTTCCAGTTCGTCATTATCCTCAGCGGCAACCTCTCGTTTTTAAACTGGCTGACCATCCTCCCTGCATTAGCTTGTTTCGATGACGGCTTTTGGGCGAGGATTCTTCCCCGAGCACTCGTCCGTAGGGCCGAAGCTGCTGCTGACCGCGCTGAAGAATCTCAGCCCATGATAACCACCTCTTATATTATCGCCGCCCTAATTGCACTGCTGAGTATCCAGCCTGCAATTAACATGTTATCAACCCAGCAGATCATGAATACCTCATTTGATCCGCTCGACCTTGTTAACACCTATGGCGCATTCGGAAGTGTGGGGCAGGAACGCGCGAACGTGATTTTTGAAGGAACGATGGACGACACAACCAACAACAAAGCCATCTGGAAACCTTATGTCTACAAAGGTCTGCCCGTGCCGCTTGATAAGCGACCACCACAAATAGCACCCTACCAATTGCGTTTAGACTGGCAAATGTGGTTCGCCGCCATGTCTACCGCTGATCAATACCCGTGGACATACAACCTGGTATGGAAACTCCTGCATAATGATCCCGGTGCTGTCAGCCTGTTTGCCGGCAACCCGTTCCCCAACAAACCGCCCCGATATATCCGCGCAGTATTATACCGCTACCAATTTGCAAAGCCAGGCAACCCGCAGGGCATTTACTGGACGAGGGAAAAGATTGGTGATTGGATGCCTGCCCTGTCGGTAGATGATCCGCAGTTGGTGAAGTTTTTGAGATATGAGGGGTGGGTGAGGTGAAAGAGTTCACAACCGCCCATTGCAGCATTAACGCTGGAATGTTTTAAAAATTTAGCTTGGACGCTAAACTTGGCGGGGATTTAATTGAAGGCGTAATTTAAGGTATTGCCATAATATTATTACCTGCCCGAATTAAGTTTCCTAAACGGATAAGGCTTAATTTTGCCGGATGAAAAGGAAAAGATTGCTTATCGGTTTCTTAACTGTAATAGCCATGGCGGCAATATTATGGAATGCGTTGTCGCAGCCCGGGATTGCCGATTTAAAAGGCAATTTTAAACAAGTTGCATTTAGTCGCAGCGTACAAAATAGCGGCCCGGTGATTCGGGTATACGCGGTAACTTTGTCTGATACGCTTTGGAAGCAAATGATGGAGTATGGCGATTATATGCCTCATAATAAATACGGAAGTACAAAGGTTTATTTCTTTCTAAACACAGGACCGTACCCCCAACAGGTTTCCATTGGCGATGTTAATTTTGATAGTAAATTTAATGGATATTGCGTTGGCTTCTATCAAAAAGACGCAATGAGCCAGGTGAGGTTAAAGAAGCTGCCATTTGCCAAATAGCTGACCACCGCGACTGCCCCGCCCGGCTAAGCGTGCAGCTTGGCCGACATAACCAAAAACTTGTTAGAAAGATAGGGCCCTGCCCGGGGGCCTGGCTTTGTTGTTTAATGGGCGTAAGCTTTTTTTAGTTTTAAAATCCTCCAGGATGGCACTTATGCAGCGAGGGAAAATGAGATTGCATACACCGACCGATTCCAGTGGAGAACCTGGAGTTCGCAAAAGCCATCAAAAATGACCATAGTAACTTAAAGACATTGAAGACCTTGGGTTTGTTACCATGACATACCTGGCAAAAGTGGATAGAGAAAAAGCCTTTTTCCTTAATTTATTTCCGGGTGGAGGCAACGCTTCTAAACTCCGGCCTGTAGTATACTACTAAATACATATAACAATTTTAAGCCTATTAAAAAATGAAAACCAAAAGAATTTTTAATCCCCTGATAGCTGTCGCTATCACTTTAGTTCTGTTAAGTACAGCCTGCTCAAAAAGTAACACTAAACCTAATGTGCCAACACCTGTTGTGGTTACGGGTGTCGTGTTAACCACTGATGCTAAATTCGGTAATATATTAACAGATAACGCAGGACGTTCGTTGTACTTTTTTTCTAATGATGCAGCCGGAACATCCACCTGCACAGGTGGCTGTGCTGTTACCTGGCCTGTATTTTACCAGGCAAATCCATCTATCGGAACCGGCTTAGCCGCCAGTGATTTTACTACAATTACCCGTTCTGATGGTGCAAAACAAACTGCTTATAAAGGATGGCCGCTTTACTATTACATGGGCGATTCCAAAAAAGGAGATGTTACCGGCGATGCTATTGCTAATATCTGGTTTGTGGGAAAAGCAGATTATTCTGTGATGGTTTCAAACGCTCAGTTGGTGGGACTTGATGGCGCAAACTACAATGACCAGGGCGTGGCAGGTGCGGGCTCGTCTATGTATATTACCGATCCGGCCGGTAGAACGCTTTATTTATTTTCTCATGACACTCATGACACCAACGTTTTTACCAAATCCGATTTTAGCAATGATGCGCTTTGGCCAATTGATCAAGTAAGTACCGTAGGTAGTATACCCTCTATACTGGACAAGACCCAGTTCTCTGTCATCACAGTTTTTGGTAAATCTCAATTGGTTTACAAAGGACATCCTATGTACTTTTTTGGACAGGATAATTCACTGCGTGGAAGCACAAAAGGTGTAAGCTATCCTACTCCCGGAGCTGCTATTTGGAAGGTTCTAAATAACAATACACCGGTTTTATAAATAACAGTTTAAATAGTTTAACCGAGGGGGTGGATGGTGACATTCACCCCTTTGTTTACTACTTGACGTGGGTGACAAACGTGGTTCGCCGCCATGTCAACCGCCGACCAATACCCGTAGACATACAACCTGGTATGGAAACTCCTGCATAACGATCCCGGTGCTGTCAGCCTGTTTGCCGGCAACCCATTCCCCAACAACCACCCCGATTTATCCGCGCAGTATTATACCGTTATCAATTTGCAAAGCCGGGCAATCCTAAAGGCCTTTACTGGACACGTGAAAAGATCGGTGATTGGATGCCTGCACTGTCAGTGGACAATGGCAGTTGGTGAAGTTTTTGAGGTATTAGGGGTGGGTGAAGTGACGGGGATTCATAACCGCCTACTCTAGCGTCGACGCTAAACTTTGTGCGAAACTATTATTTGTTGGTTTCCTGTATAACAAGAAGATTCGCCGGATTTATTACAGGAAGTAAAATACTATCAAGCACTGTTCCTGCAGTTCTCGTAAGAATAATCCCACGTGCGGTTGAATACACGATTCCCATTAAAGTTATACCAAGAGTGGAATCCAAAAGAAAACCATGTTCTACACCTGGAACTTGAACTTTGAAATTTTCGAGATTTTCAATCGAAAAGACAAAATCGATACTAAAGCTAGCAGAAAAATCCGTTTGATCCTTAAGCTGCTCCGCTGGCAAAAAACCAACTGTAAAGTCGATCTTACAGAATTCCTTATCCTCAAGAGATAAACTTGTATTGGAATTAAATGTAATATCGAAAGCTTTATTCTTTTCCAGTAACTCATTGCCCTTTGTCATACTGACATTAGCATTAGTAACCTGAATGGATACAATATGTATTTGTTCCGGGATGATGTTGGCCATTTTTAAGCAGCTGTTGGAGAATATTCAAGATTTTTTAACTCTTCTGATTTTTTCCGAACTATTCGCCTATTCAAAGTTGTTTTGCTGAAAACAGGCGATGCATGGCACCAATGTTGTAAAGTCACCTCGCGGTGAGTAAGGACTTGATTACGTAATTGAAATGATGAACTAACTAATTTAATCAGTTCGTCAACCAATTTGCTTTGTACTTCCTTAACAACCGTCTGACGGTGTTTGATTGGTGTAACCAAGATCGGACTTCCCAGAACTTGTTCAAGTTTAACAATAGTTTGAAAAGTGAAATTATGAAGTCCAGAAAGCCATTTACTGATCTCTGACTCGGACTTCCCTAATTTTTGCGCCAGGGTTTTCTGTGTCCATCCTTTTTGGTCAAGCAAATGTAGCACCTGCTCGATTACATCGAGATTCTTGCTTACAAATGCTTTGTGCTGTGGATTAGCACGTTCATTGGCTCGTTTAAATCTTTCACTGTTCATATCAATATATAGTTATAAGGTCTTCATCACCAGCAGGAAACAATTTATTTCCCTTAATTACAAAAGCCTCCTGTCCGTCACTGTTTATCTTCTTGGCAAAATTTTGCGCATCCCAAAGTGCCATTGAAGGTTTTCCAGTTAATGAATCATGTGCGATGCCACCACCAAGCAGTATAACAATGTCTTCCGAAACCGGAACATAATACAATCTTAAGTTGTTTTCGAAAACATCAAACTGAACATCCCTAGCCAAAGATTTTGGCGGAAACGCAAAAGCCTTAGATTCTTGGCGAACTCGATGTATCACTTGCATGCCACGGTCAGCAAGTTCTACAATAAGAGCGTGAATCATGCCAAAATCTTCGCTATATTCATTATGCTGTTCGAATTGGTCATAAAAGCGATCAGTCTCGGAATTATCGCGGTCTATTAAGCGTACAGTGTAAAAATTGCAAGCATTTTTTTCCTCCACGAAAAATTCTTCAATGACAAATGTATTCACTTTTAAGTTAAGTCCAAGCTTTTTAACGAATTATTTACAGTTGGGTTGCAATCGGTCTGGCAGTCCCAATATTACGAAAAAAGAATGTCAATCTGTAAGAATATCTCTACCCTTGTTGGAGTACTTGTTGGTGACAACATACTATTTAGTAATAAACTATTGAAAATGTTTTGCAGTTTGTTGGTAACAACACCATAGGTGTTCGGAAGATTATAATTTCTTAAAAAAAACAACAAGTCGTGCTGAATTTATTTCAGCATCCCATCAGAAAGGTTGACGCTTTATAGATAATTCGAAGCTCAGCGCAGGTGTTACCTTGCAAATGAGATGCCGATCTGCATCGACATGACCGCATTTTTTATTTCTTCCGAACACCTATGGTAACAACACCAACAAAGGCGGGAGCGTTCCTACTCCCGGAACTGCTATTTGGAACATTCTAAATAATAATACACCTGTTTTATAAATAACAGCTTAAATAATTTAACCGCGAGGGGGTGGATGGAGACATTCATCCCTTTTTTTATTACTTGACCCGCCCATTCCAGCGTCGACGCTAAATTTGGCGGGGGGATAATAAAGGCAAGAGTTGGTTTTACGAATAAAAGCCCTGTGTTGTTAATTCTTCGAAAACGGTGTCGACTAATACGTTTCTGTCATATGACGATGTTATACCCATTGGTGTTTTTATCATTGAGATTGGTATGTTGCTATGATACATTAAAGTATCTTCTATTTTCAAGAAAACCTCACTCAAAAAATTATTCATTGAAATAATATCTTCTTTTCGATCTTTTGTAGTCTTAAATTCCGCCGTGGTTGTAAATGAAGCAGAGGCAACCTTGTTGCAAGTTTGTACTGATTCAAAAACAACTTCATAATCGAGCGTAATAAAATCACCTGTCACCTTTCTCTCAATTGCAACTATCATATCGTTTTTCCTAAATCGACACAGCGTACTACTATTTGTATAATCTGCATTAAGCCATAAGTCATCCGGGGTTAGATCCCATTCATAAATAAACATTGTGATTGGATTTTATACCCTAAATATACTCAATTTTTCAGAGTAAATTTACACAGGTGAAATGCCACGAATTTTTTGGCTCAACCCAAAAAATATAAATAGTTACTTAACATTCGGCTGTTCCATTACAGTAACCATTAGATTCTTATTATCAACCGAAGTACCTACCATAAAATTTTCATTACCATTACTTTGAATCGGGGTTAATGGCACAAATCCGTTGGTAACCTTAAAATCGAAATGTTTTAATTCAAAAATTAAATCATCCGCTAATTGCCGAGAGTCTTTATCGGGAGACGCATTCACCTCAACTAAATTTCTCTCAGCTTTTGGGTGTTCATCCCAAAACTTGTTAATTCTTTTCAATAAACTAAAGAACATTACGCTGTCAAGGTGGCGAGGTTTTATTCCATTAAAATTTTCAACCTTTGCATTGTCTCCAACTGCACTGTGATCTACGGTTGCATGGCTTAAATCATATTTGCTTTTGCTAGCAGTGTCATTTTTTTTACTGGAGATTTCAGTATTTGGTATACTTTTTAGCCGAACGTATCGTATTTGGGATTTATCTTTTGTCGGTTTGTTCAATTCTGGGTTTGGCTTATTGGTATGGGGTTTATTTATCAGTAATGGTTGTTTCTTAAGTGTATCTACTGATTTCTTATTATCATCATCATATGCCTCAATGCCGAATACCTTAATGTGTTTGGCCGTTGAAATTTTGAATACTACAATTGCTAAACCTATTGCAAGCAAACATATTATAGCTATTATTGCTGTCTTCATTATCTTATTTTTTGATAATGATTCCAATATCTCTTGAGTTTCTTTAATGCTCCCCATAATTAAAGTCAGGGATACAAATTACTAAGAATTATCGAAACTCCGCTGTTCAAAGTTTGCAGCTTCGAACCACTATGCCTGTAGTTTTCAACTACACGAAAATTGCATTTGTGATAGCAGCGTATACAGGCCCTCGAGCCTAATGCCAGCGCCGTATAAGTGTATAGCACGACCCGCCTCTATCGGCGGTAACGCCCAAATCATCTACCAACATATAAATCAGCAATTTATGCGATTTTTCAATAGCGATTTGTACCTTTAAATACCAGTTAGACCATTATGAGAAAAGCAATATCCGCCATCGGGTTAATGTGTATAGTTTTACTATTTACCGGGGCATCCAAAATACAGTCGTGGCTGGATCGGCCTGCCTATACACATGATATAAGTACATGTGGGGTATATCCTTTAGATATAAAGCCTGGTGCAGATGGTAAGTTTATTCCTGTGCTGCCGGGCTGGGGGCATCATCATTACCAGGTCAATACCAAGTCTGATAGCGCACAGCTCTATTTTGACCAGGGACTGGCTTTTTATTACAGCTATCATTTTACCGAAGCGCAGGCATCATTTAAAGAAGCCGCCCGTTTCGACCCAAATTGCACCATGGCTTATTGGGGGCAGGCGCTCGCGATGGGGCCGTACTACAATAATTATAATTACAAAATGGGCAAGCAGGTGCCAGCCGTTTTAGTTTCATTACAACGGACAAACGCAGGTGCTGATGCCAAGGAAAGCGACCTGGTTAATGCGATGATGCAAAGGTATTCCTCAGACACTACCAATGCCGACCGGAAAGACCTGGATCTCCATTATGCCGATGCCATGCACAAGCTTGTCGCTAAATATCCTGCGGATAATGACATCAAAGCACTATACATTGATGCTGTGATGCTGTGCCACAAATGGGATTTCTGGAATACAGAGGGAACCCCAAAACCCTGGACTCCCGAGCTCGTCAATTTATGCGAGGCTATACTGAAGACGGACTCTGTGCAGCCGGCAGCGCTGCATTATTATATCCACGTCACAGAAGCATCCCGCCATCCTGAGGTTGCGCTGCATTATGCAGACGTTTTAAAAGACCAAATGCCCGGCGTAGGCCATATGGTGCATATGGCTACACATTCTTATCAGCGCAATGGTCTGTTTGCTAAAGGTGTAGTGGTGAACGAAGAGTCAAATACGGTATACAATAATGTGGATTCTATTGCGCCCTCTTTACATTTAGGAAAAAATAATCTTATTCATGTTTATGCGGTGCAGTCGTATTGCGCCATGAATGCCGGGATGTTTACCAAAGGTATGCCTGTTTACATGCGGGCAAAAGACAGACTGGTGGCACAAGCACCGTCTTTCAAAAATAGCGCTTATGCACAGTTTGTTTATATGATACCGGAGATTGCCTACGCCCGTTTAGGAAAATGGCAGGAAATATTAAACCAACCGCATCCGGATGCGCAGTGGAAATTCGCAGTGATCCTGGATGATTTTTCAAAAGGACTGGCCCATGTCCACAATAAAAATATAACCGAAGCCAAACAGTGCCTTGATGAACTTCGGAATAATTTGTCTGATGGTTTACTTGCTATCCGGGCTATGCCTTTTAACAAACCACAACAGATATGCCAAATAGCCGCCGACATTTTATCCGGCGAGATCCTGTATGCCGAAGGCAAACCTGACGAAGCCATTGTTGCCTTGAAAAATGCCGTCAGCGGCGAAGAGCAATTAATTTACCGCGAACCCCAGGAGTGGTTTATCCCTGCCAGACAATACCTGGGCTATTATCTTTTAAAAATCAACAAGCCTGCCGAGGCAGCCAAAGTTTATAACGATGACCTGATAGCAAACCCCGAAAACGGATGGTCATTGTTAGGGATGTATAACAGCCTTACTGCCCAAAACAAAATAAGCGAAGCAGCCAATTATAAATTGAGATATAATAAGGCGTTTGCAGAAGCTGATATTAAGCCCGTTAACTCTGTTTATTGAACCGCCTATTCCAGCCTTCAAGCTGGACTTTGTGGTAATTATTGATATAAATTTCTTTCCTTGGCAGCTACCGTGTACCAGCATCCATATTTCTCAAGAAAAGCTGCTCCGCCTGGAGCTAAATGTTGGTAGAACGATAATTAAAGTGATTTTTTTTACGCCGATAGGTGCAATACCTGGACCATGCATTTTGAATAACAATGGCGAAAAATGTATTGCACCTATGGCGCAAAAATAGCTTTCATATCTTTTTTTTCTACCGACATTTTGCCCCGATGGGCTAAATCATAAAGATGTGGGTACACTGTTGCCACCACCGCCTATTCAAGCCACGCTAAACCTGACGGGATACAGGAATTATATCAGCAACATAATCAAACTCATTATAATCATTAATCCATCTTCTATAATGGTGACTGTACTCATAGGCAGATTAAACACTGCACCCAGGCAAGCACACTTGATCTGACGTTTGTTAAGTACACTTTGCACTACCCCAACCAGGCTTATCGACATTACAGCAAACGTAATACCACTAGTGAGTTTTGGCAATAAATCGGTGGCGTATAAAAGCCCTAAAGCCAGCTCAACAAATACGTATACATAAGCCCAGCCTTTAAAACGTTTAGCAACAAGGTCATACATAGAATAACTATCCGCAAACCCTTGTATATCCAATAACTTAAAAAATGAAAATGCAAGGAAAAAACCGCTCATGAAAATCCGCATGGCTGTTAATCCATTGATCCCGTCTGAAGTTTTACCCGCAATAAGGGCAATTGCAAACAGGTAAGTGCCTATAAATAAAATAGGTTTATAGGTTTGGAGCCAGCTTTTGTTTTCAGCCTGATCATTTTGCTCTACAACTGCATGATGTGTATGTGCTTCGCTTAACTGGTATTTAGGGTAATCAGCCAGTGCCAATTGCAGATCTTTAGTTGCGATATGTTTTGCCATGGTGATATCTGCTGTACCTTCAGTCAGGGAAATATCTACCTGTTTAACATTGGGAACTTTTTTTAACAAGCTCTCTACCTTCGCAAGGCAACCGGTGCACGTCATACCGGTTATTTGATATGTGTGTGTCATGATGTTTTGAAATCTTTTATGACACAAAACTACTACTGCACCCTCGGGAAGCTATTACAGAATTTTGGGAATCTGTTACAGGATTTACAGGTTGTCCAGGCTGGTACGCTTGTGACCCTTCAGCTCTTTAAAGGCAGAAGTAGTTAATCCCGTAACCTGCTTAAATTGGGCAGAAAGATGGGCAACGCTGCTGTAGCCTGTTTGATACGCGATTTCTGATAAAGTGAGTTCATTATAAACCAAAAGTTCCTTAACCCGCTCAATCTTTTGTGCGATGTGATACTTTTCAATAGTCTGCCCTTCAACTGATGAGAACAAATTACTCAGATAGGTATAATCATGCTGTAGTTTATCAGCCAATAATACCGAAAGTTTAAAAGGCTGCGGACCAGGGCTGTAATGCACAAGCTCAATGATTTGTGTTTTGATTTGTTCAATCAGCAGACTTTTCTGATCGTCAATCAGTTCGAAACCAAGTGATTTTAAACTGTTGCGCAATTGCTCCAGTTGCATTGGTTCCGGGGCTGTTTTGAGTGTTACTTCACCCAGCTCTACCTGTTCTGTCGCAATCCCGACTTTTTCAAGCTCGTTTTTCACCGCCATTTTACAGCGGTTGCATACCATATTGCGGATGTAGAGTTTCAAGCGTGTAAAGATAAATGTTTGTCTCCTTAATTTGTTTCATTACACCCTGCCCAATGAGTGGACAACCCTAAACCTTGCTTGTATCTACTTCTTTCATTGACGACCATGCCGCAAGCAATGCCAAAAAAGTAATAGCTGCCGCAAATGACAAGTAGTAACCAACATAATTAAGTCCATAACTTGTTGCCAGCTTTGTGGCAAGCGCGGGTGTTAATGATGCACCCAGTATACCCGCCAATGTGAAAGCTAATGAAGCTCCCGTATAGCGTACCGATGCGGGGAAAATACCGGCGAGTGCAGTACCTATCGGACCATAAGTAAGACCCATTAAAAACATACCCAACACCAGGAATCCAACCGTTATTGCCCAACTACCCGTGCTGAACAAAGCCGAGAAAAACAGGCCGAACAAGAAAATGCCAACTGTTGCCGCGATCAGCATCGGTCCGCGGCCGTATTTATCCGCCAAAACAGACGAAATGGGAATACCCAACCCAAAGAATAAAACCGATATCATCTGCGCGATCAAAAAACTGGTACGCGAATAATGCAGGGCTGAAGTTCCCCAGCTCAAAGTGAACACAGTCATCAGATAGAACAACAGGAAAGTAGTAATAGTAGCCAGCGTACCTAATACAATAGCCTTTGTGTGTTTCACAAACACATCTATTATGGGCAGTTTTACACGCTCATTTTTTTCGATGATCTTAATAAAATCAGGCGTTTCAGTCAGTTTTAAGCGGACATAAAGGCCCACCCAAACCAACAGTGCACTGGCAATAAACGGTATGCGCCAGCCGAAGCTTAAAAACTGCTGATCGCTCATGTATTTACTCAATAGCAAAAACGTTCCCGTCGAAATAAAAAACCCGATGGGTGCACCTAATTGCGGGAACATGCCGTACCATCCTTTTTTACCCGGCGGTGCATTTTCTGTGGCTAGTAATACAGCGCCTCCCCATTCGCCCCCTAAACCCAACCCTTGCCCAAAACGGAATAGCGCCAAAAGAATAGGCGCCATAATACCGATAGACTGATAACCCGGCAACAAGCCTATCGCTACGGTTGACGGCCCCATGGTCATTAAAGCGGCTACCAACGTAGCTTTACGGCCTTTGCGGTCACCAAAGTGACCAAATAGTGCGGCGCCTATTGGACGGGCAAGAAATGCCAGCGCAAATGTGGCTAAAGATTCAAGCGTAGCCAAAGCAGGGTCACCACCCGGGAAAAACAATTTCGGGAACACCAGCACAGCCGCGGCGGCATAAATATAAAAATCAAAAAACTCGATAGTAGTTCCGATGAGGCTGGCTATAAGGATACGCCTTACGGGATTTGTTGTGGTAATGGTTTGGTTCATTCGTGTTCGTAATTCGGCTTATGATAAAGCAAACCCAAACATATCATATTTGGACGAATAATTTAGCTTAATCAGCATCAGCAAAAAAGCCTCAAATCTTTCAACTTAAGGCCTTCTTCTGATAACAGAAATAATCAATTACTTATTTCTTCTCCGAGTAACTTATCCTGAAAATAGTCCCTTTCAAATCATCCGAAACATATAAAGAACCGTCTGGTCCCTGGGCTAAACCCATAGGGCGGTATTGAAGTGGCCCCTTGGGTTTACTCAGGTCTATGCCGGCAAAGTTATCGGCAAATATTTCCCAATCGCCTGATGGCTTGCCGTCTTTGAAAGGTACAAAAGCTATCAGGAATCCTTTTTTCAGTTCTGGTGATTGGTTATGGAAAACTATAAATGCTCCGTTCCGGTATTTTTCAGGGAACATGCTACCGGTATAAAATAACAGGTCGTTTGGAGCCAGATGTGCCGGGAAAGCAGCAATGGGATCAAGATATTTGCCTTCAACTGTCTTTTTACCATCCCCGCCATATTCGGGCGAAAGCATTTTCTTTTTCTTAAACTGATCATAGTAAACAAAAGGCCAGCCGGCATCAACGCCCTTATGCAGTTCGTACATGGTTTCAGCAGGCAGTTCTGCACTTTGTTTGGGCGTATAGTATTGCGGAAACTTATCATCAAACGGTCCCCTGCCATGCTGCATGGCAAACAGGGAATTTGTACTGCTATTCCAATTTATGCCAACTACATTCTTAAGTCCGCGGGCATAATGCACTGCATCGCCATAGCTTTGGTCGGTCTTATTTGTTTTAAATTGCCATACACCGCCCACCGAATCCAAAAGCGGGCATCCCGGTATCCCTTCACCAGAGTTGGGCTTGCGACAGGTTTCATTATAAGATCCAACGGTTACATACAAATTACCCTGATCGTCAATAGCTATCGACTTGGAATTGTCGCGTTGCTTATCTACCAGTCCTTTAACAATGGTTTCCGGCTTGCCCGTATCGGTCACCATGCCCTTATCGTCTAGTTTATATTTAAACACCCCGCTATTAGACGATGCATAAAGCTCATCGTTTTTTATCAGGATACCTGTGCCCGGATAATCTGCAAAACCTATTTTTTTGTCTACTACGCCGTCATGGTTGGTATCAGTCAGGAAGTAGATACCTTTCCCGTCTTTCAGCGCATTTAGCTTGACATAGATATCACCCTGCTTAGTAACAGCCAGGTGTCTCAATGCTCCGAGGGAATCAGCCACAATAGTAGCAGAAAACCCGGTTGGAAGTTTCAAATTAGTTTTATGAAGTGTATCACTTTTATTTTCAGCGGTTTTATTGCTGTTGCAGCTTATTAAACCGGTTGAAAAAGTAAGTGCTAAAAAAGAACAGGCACAGCAAAGGATTATTTTTCTCATAAAATTTAAGGTGAGATGTTTTAGTTATAACAAAACTATAAAATATTTCGCCTGTAAAGTTAGGCTCTATTCACAGTATTCGGAAGATCGAAAAAATATACAACATCATTCATTTTGTCATTCTGAACGTAGTGAAGAATCTTCTGCGTTTATTAAGTATGCGCTGTACTTTCCACCGTAAAGTCCTGATGAAGAAGATTCTTCGCTCTCGCTCAGAATGACAATTCCCTGTTTTGGACTTGTGGTCTCTATCCCGCTTTTTTCATCAAAAATCGCTTTTTAAGCCACTCGCGAACAGGTTCATCATAAAATTTCAGCGACGCATAAGCCACTGCAACACTCACAATAAGTAGCCCAACACCAGCCAAAAGACCCGGCCCCATCGGTATTTTATTGTTAACCACCCAGGCCATATGCAGGTAGATCAGTGGATAATGTGTAATGTAGAGCGGGTAGGATATCGCTCCGAGGAACTTACATATCTTGGTGGAATATTTTCCTGTCATAGTGCCCCCCGCACCGATATAAACGATCAGCGGGAAAAGAATGATGATGCAAAATGACTCATATAGGCCGTTCATCCATAGGTCTTTGGTACCACCCAATCTTGGAATTGAGAATATAATAATAAGCAGCAGGCTGCATATCGCAAAAGCCCCTTTAATATGGATCAGTTTTCCCATACGACAAAGCAGCACTCCACCAAAAAACGGATAAAGCACACGGGCAAAGCCGACATGAAGCTGAGTTTTATCCAGGGCCCATCCACCAATAACATCGCCCTGCGGACCCATTACTAAATATTGGACTAAAAAGCAGGCCGACAGAAATACAAATATCGCAAGCAATGTTTTTGAGAACTTGCGTATAATCACCGCATACAAAATATTGGCAATGTATTCGAAAAATAGCGACCAGGCGGGCCCATTCAGCGGATGCATTTCCTGCCAGCCACGGATGTCCATCGATATGGGCAAAGGAAGCATTGTAAAACCGACCGCCATCACCAGCAACATTTTCCACAAAGGTGTTCCGGCGATAAGCGGGAACGCACCGCTAGCCTGGAAGTAAAAAAGAATTGCCCCTATTATCGTACCAATGATCACCATCGGTTGCAAACGGATCAGGCGGCGTTTGTAAAAATCCCATTGGGTCATTTTACCCCAGCGGTCATCATACGCATAAGCTACCACGAAACCCGACAACACAAAAAAGAAGTCGACCGCCAGATAACCATGATTAATTATTTGGTGAAAACGATCGCCGGAATATGTTTCAAGTACATGAAAGGTGACTACCAGAATAGAGGCTACGCCACGCAAGCCGTCCAGTATCTCATAATGGTTTTTTGATTCGAGGTATGCAGGATTTTTACTCATTAGCCTTTTAAATTGGGATAAAGATGGTTGTTGGTCTATAATTGGTTAGGTCTGGCAACAAGTCTATTGCGTTCGCCCGACACAATGATAAATAAAACTTTTAATCCGGCAAGAGAAATATTTACAATTAGCTTGCCTATTTAAATTTTTCTGGCAATGCATAGAGAATCAAACTGGCCGTAAAACTTAAAATGTGGAGAATTTAGCAGAGAATTTTTTATGACATAAGTTGGGCCCGATTCATCGCGCATTTCGTAAAAATCATGAAATTGACAGCAGTTCGATTAAATATTAAAAGCAAGAATGATTTTATATGTCGTCTTTTCTATTAGAATTCCTAATTTTAAAAACTGTAGTAATATACCTATAACTATCAATGGAGGCTAAAGAAATATTAAAAGCTCATATAGCTAAAATAACCCTATTAACTGATGAGCAGTTTGATTATTTCTTTTCGCACTTTAAAAAACTGAGCTTTAAAAAAGGACAGGTCATTATTGCCGAGGGCGATATGGTAGATTGCGAATACTTTGTGGTCTCCGGCTGCTTAAAATCCTTCTTTATCAATGATGAGCTAAAAATGTTCATCCTGCAGTTTGCCATGCCCACCTGGTGGGCTTCTGATTACAACGCGTTATATAATCATACCAAGGCCACCATCAACGTGGACTGTATTACCGATTCGGAGGTGCTTTGTATTACCAATGACGATAGGGAAAAGCTATGTAACGAACTTCACAATGCAGAACATTTTTTCCGGTGGCGAACCAATAAAGGCTATATCGCAACTCAAAAACGGCTGCTGTCCTTAATGAACAATGATGCAAAACATCGCTATGAAGAACTTTTAAAGCTATATCCTGAGCTTTATAATATCGTACCTAAAAATCTGATTGCTGCATACTTAGGTGTTTCAAGAGAAACACTTAGCAGGTTATACCATGGCTGAAAAGTGACATACATCACATAAATATTGCCTTCCGTTAAATGTGATATAGGTCACACGGCCACCTGAGTTTTCCTAACGAAATTTGTTGTGTAATTAAAAACACAAATAAAATGGAAAATCAAAAATTTGAAATCGTAAGTACCCAAAGCAATATTGATTGGGTAGGCAAAAAGGTAACCGGTGCACACAATGGCACCATAGCAGTTAAAAAAGGTGAACTCATTTTAAATGGTGGCAACCTTACCGGCGGTAAATTTGTCATCGACACTACCTCCATCAAAATACTGGATGTAACCGACCCCGCAACTAATGCGCAATTCTTCGGTCATTTGGCCTCTGATGATTTTTTCTCTACTGAAAAATACCCTGAAGCAATTTTAGAGATCACTTCAGTTTCAGGCAAACATGTTGAAGGCAATCTGACAATAAAAGGAATTACCCATCCCGTAAGTTTTGATGCAACAGTTAATATTAATGGCGATGTGTTAATAGCAACCGGCAAGCTTGTAATTGACCGTACCAAATATGAAATGAAATTCCGTTCCGGTAATTTCTTTAAGGATTTAGGCGATACGCTGATCTACAATGATTTTGAACTGAATGTAAGTGTAACCGCTAAAGCTGCTTAATTAGTCGCTTTGACATAAAAATTAAAGTCATGCCATACGTTAAAATAGAAATAACCCGCGAAGGTGTTACAAGGGAACAAAAGCAAACCCTTATAAAAGGGGTAACAGACCTGATAGTCAACACACTTAACAAAGATCCGCATTTAACCCACGTGGTGATACAGGAAATTGATCTGGATGACTGGGGCTTTGCCGGAGAACAAGTATCTGTATTGCGGGAAAAGGGTATTACTGCTGATAAAAAATAAAACAATGAACCGTCATGAGCTGCCGCTCAAAAACAGACTGAGTATAGCTCATGATAGCTTCATTGCCACTTATAAAAAATATAATAGTGAAAAAGCAAACCATAGTAGGTGGTATGGTCGCCGGACAAAATCTCAATTAATATGAAAACGCTTTTATTGACCGCTTTTTTGTCCTGCAGCTTGCTGGTCTTAAAAGCACAAAATTCAAAGAAAATGGAAACTACTCAAGATTCATTAGCAATTAGCCAGGTGCTGGAAAATTATTACTTCAAAGGGATATACGAAGGTAATGTAACTGTATTAGGCAGCACTTTTAACCCCGGCACTTTATTATTCGGCGATGTGAAGGGACAACCTTATGCCAAAACCCTCGATCAGTACCTTGACGGCGTAAAAAATCGTCAAAGCCCGAAGGATTCCGGTAAACCTTTTAAAGGAACTATCATTTCGGTTGATGTGATCAACTCTATAGCTGTTGCCAAAGTTCACGTTAAAATGTACGACTTTAACTACGATGAGTTCCTGTCGTTTCATAAAATCGATAACCACTGGCTGATCGTCAATAAAATGATCACCGATGTGGCTGAATAAAAGCGGGGTAACTGATAAACAGAAAATCATCCTAAATAATATTAGCCATGGAAAAATTAATCTTAATTGCCAATATCAATATACTCCCGGGTTTTGAAGACGAAGTTAAAAAAGCGGCGATTGCACTGGCTGCCGAAACCCGCCAGGAAACAGGTTCTGAATCATTTCTGATCCATACCCGGAATGACTCGCCTCAAACCATCGTTTTCTACGAGATCTACCACAGCCAGGAGGCTTTCCAGCAGCACAAGACCTTCGCTTACTCCGAAAAATTTTTTGAATTCGTGAATGGGAAGATTAAAGATGATAAGATCGAAGTCATTTTTCTAACGAGATTGGATAGTTGACAACAATGCACAACGTAAACGAATAAAATTGAAACCCATGTGGTACAATACAAAAGCAGCTGAAATATTAGGCATTGAATATCCAATTTTGCAAGGACCGTTCGGCGGTAACCTGTCATCTGTTGAGCTGGTATCAACAGTATCTAACGCCGGGGGGCTTGGAGGCTACGGGGCCTATACATTAAGCCCGCAGGAAATCATTGAGGTAGATAAGCAAATAAAGACTGCAACTAATAAACCCTATAACATTAATCTATGGGTTTCGGATACAGACGCGCCCGATGGAACTGTGACTGATGCGCAATACGAACAGGCTAAACAGCTGTTCAAGCCTTATTTTGATGAGTTGGGAATTGCTCTGCCTGAAAAACCTGCCCCGTTCAAATCAAGGTTTGAAAACCAGGTAGGGGTGATATTAGACATCCGGCCAAAAGTATTCAGCTTTATGTTTGGCGTACCGTCGGCTGATGTGCTGGAACAATGCCGCAGGCTGGGTATCAAAACCGTTGGCGCAGCCACTACTTTAGATGAGGCCATCTTTTTAGAAAATGCCGGTGTGGATATGATCATTGCTTCCGGCTTTGAGGCGGGAGGGCATCGTCCATCATTTCTTGCAACAGCAGAATCCTCTACTATCGGGACTTTTGTACTGCTCCAGTTGATTAAAGAAAAGGTAAAGACCCCGATTATCGCCGCAGGCGGTATTGCAAATGGTAAAGGCGTTGCAGCAGCTTTGGCATTGGGCGCAAGTGGTGCACAGATCGGTACTGCTTTCCTGGCGACTGACGAATCCAACGCTTTACCCATCCACAGGCAAATGTTGTTTTCTAACGCTGCAAAATACACTACATTATCACGAGCATTTACCGGGAGACTCGGAAGGGGAATAACCAGCAGAATTGCCAAAGATCTTTTAGGAAAAGAAAAACAATTTCTGCCGTTCCCATTACAAACAACATTCATGTCCTCATTACGGAAAGCAGCACTTGAACAGGAAAAATGGGATATGATCTTATTCTGGGGCGGACAAATTACACCGATACTAAAACACAAAAAAGCCGCCGAACTGATGAGCTCTATCCTCGAAGAGACCACAGCATACTTTGATCATTTAAAAGCTTAAGAGCAAATTCTTAAGTTGACTCACTCACAACAAAGTCCGCCTATATTTATCTTTATCAGGCGGGCTTTTGGCACACGCTACCGTCAACTTTGATCATCCGCAAAAGCTAAATGCTCCTGATTGTCACCACTTTGTAAAGATGCCTTGCTTTATGAAAAATAGCTTCTGATAAATTTGCAAAATGACCGAAAGGTCATTTATATTTGTACTGTTATTCAGAAAGAAAATGACAAAGGCAGAAAGAACCAAACAGTTTATCCTTGAGAAATCAGCACCTATCTTTAACACAAAAGGTGTGGCCGGAACGGCAATGAGTGATATTATGGAAGCTACAAAACTGGCTAAAGGCAGTTTATATGTGCATTTTGATAGCAAAGAAGATCTATCATACGCAGTAGTTGACTATAACCTGGATAAGTTGGCTGAAAAAAGTGTTGCTGCTATGAACAAACACAAAACAGCAAAAGGCAAAATCCTCGCATTTGTTGATCTTTATAGCGATCCGCTTAATCCACCTGTTGTGGGAGGCTGTCCCATGCTGAATTTTGGAATGGAAGCCGACGACACCAACCCCATTATCAAACAAAAAGTGAACAGGATGGTACAGGCTTCTCCGCAAAAGCTTGCAGCAATTATTGAGCAGGGAATTAAGGATGGAGAATTTAAAAATAGCTGGAACGCAAAAGAATTTGGCATCAAAATGTTTGCAATGATCGAAGGTGGTATATTGATGTCTCGCGTTTCGGGGAATAAAGAGCGGATGACTATCTTAATAAATGTGATAAAAAAAGAAATCGAAGAAAACAGCATATAATTTTTTTACCCAATAAGTGACCGATCGGTCACTTATTTAACCTATAAAAGTTCATAATCAATTAAAAAAATAAAACAATGGAAACTAACAAAACAGGAGATATCTCAAAAGCTCCAAAAGTATTTTTAATAACAGGTGCTTCACGTGGATTTGGCAAATTATGGGCCGAAGCATTTTTGAAACGTGGTGACAAAGTAGCCGCCACCGCAAGAAACCTGGATCACCTTAATGACCTTGTAGAAAAGTATGGTGATGCCGTGCTTCCAATAAAACTGGATGTAAATAATCGCGAACAAAGTATTGAGGCTGTTAAACAGGCCAAAGATCATTTCGGAAGAATTGATGTACTGATCAACAATGCAGGCTACGGCTTATTTGGTGCGATAGAAGAGACTACCGAGCAGGAAGCAAGGGAACAGATCGAAACTAACTTTTTTGGCGTACTCTGGGCAACCCAGGCGGTTCTTCCGATTATGAGAGAACAAAAAAGCGGTCATATTATACAGGTTTCCAGTTTCCTGGGTTTGGTAACATTGCCTGTGCTGGGACTATATAATGCGTCCAAATTTGCAGTTGAAGGCCTGTCTGAAACATTGGCTACTGAAGTGGCAGGTTTTGGTATCAAAGTCTCTTTGATAGAACCAAACGGTTTTTCAACCGACTGGGCCGGAGCATCCGCCATCCAGACAACACAAACAGAAGTTTATGCCCCATTGAAAAAAGCATTCTCTGAAGGAGCTACAGCAGATACATGGGGTGTACCAGAGGCCACTGTTGATGCCGTTATCAAACTCGTTGATTCAGCTAATCCCCCATTAAGATTGCTGTTAGGTAAAGTAGCCTATCAGGCTGTAACGCAAACCTACGAAAAGCGTTTGGCCGGCTTTGCGGAATGGAAGGAAGTTTCTGAAGCTGCTCATGGAAAATAATTAATGCTATATAGGCCTGGTCACAATAAACAGAATAAGTAAAAAATTAAAACAATGGAAAATAACCAAACAGTGTATCCACAAGTGGATACCCCAATCGAAAAAGTATTGTATACAGCCAAGACTCGCACCATAGGTGGCAGGGAGGGCGGCTCATCCCGCACTTCTGATGGAGCCCTGGACATTAAATTATCCGTTCCGGGCACACCGGGTGATGGCACCAATCCGGAACAACTTTTTGCAGCTGGCTGGTCATCTTGTTTCTTCAGTGCGATGAAGATCGTGGCCGGGCAAATGAAGGTGCGTTTCCCTGTTGATGCTGCCATTGATGCCGAAGTGGATCTGGGCTTAACCGGCGAAGCTTTCGCTATACAGGCCCGCCTTAACATCAGTTTGCCTGGTTTGGATCGCGGGATCGCCCGGGCACTGGCTGATGGAGCTCATCAAATATGCCCTTATTCAAAAGCTACACGCGGTAATATTAATGTAGAGATCAATCTGATCTAAGCATATCGTTCACAGAATTTAAATAAGTAAAAACATGAAAACTAGAAGAATAAGGCAGTTAATGAAAGGAGCATTAGTATTGGCAGTGCTCGGACTAAGTGTTGCATTTGTATCCTGGAAAAAGGATAACACAACTAAAGATTATCATAAAACAGCTGAAACGCAATTTGTTACGGCCGATGGAAATAAAATTGCTTATCGTGTTTTGGGAGATAAAGCCGGCATTCCGCTGGTAATGATATCTCCTTTAGGCAGCGCAATGGATGACTGGGACCCTGCGGTGACCAACGGTCTCGCCCAAAAATACAAGGTGATCATCTTTGATATCCCGGGTGTGGGCACATCCGGCGGAACAACAGCCGATAATATACCGGATATGACTAAAGAAGTGGTTTCATTTATCAAGGCCATGGGTTACAACAAGGTCGACTTACTGGGCTTCTCTATGGGTTCATTTATCAGTCAGCAGATTGCACTGACAGAGCCTGCGTTGGTTAATAAGATCATCCTTACCGGTACCGGCCCCAAAGGAAGCAAGGGACTTTCTGATCTTCCTAAATTCCTGGCTGCAGCAGCTAAACTGACTCCGGAACAAGTCTTTTTAGGCTCCTTCTTCGCCCAGTCTGACTTCAGCCAGACTGCCGGTAAAAGCGCTTACGAAAGGGTGCAACAACGCCAGGTGGATCGTGATGCCCCGGTAGGCTCCGAAAGTTTCACCAACCAGGTAAAAGCAGTTTTGGGATGGGCACAGCCAAATCCTGATGCGCTGACAGAACTGCAATCAGTAAAACAACCTGTCCTGATCGTTCAGGGTCAGGAAGATGTTTTGGTTCCGGTAGATAATGCGATCAGCATGTCTAAAAGTATACCAAATGCCAAGCTGATCGTTTACCCCGATGCCGGCCACGCTGCCTTTTTTCAGTATCATGACGACTTCGTTCAGAAATCTCTTGAATTTTTAGGAAAGTGACAGTTTGCGTCATCAGTAACAGGCGGCTTTGTTTCAATTTTAGAAAATAAGAGCTGCGTAATCATCTACAAAAAATAGCCTGCCAGATCAACATGGCTGGCTATTTTCCTAATTTTATATTACAAATAAGAAAGGAGTATATTATGTCAGAAAAACCCCACTATGGCCGTCGCCGCTTTTTAGGTGCCGCGGCTATCACCATTGCTACCGGTCCTCTCTTCATGGTCAGTTCAGCAAACGCCAAACCCGAAAAAACAAATCCGAAAAATATGATTCCATCCAAACCAGAGATGAACACATCTTTCGATACTATAAAACAGATCAATGCCGGCGTTTTGAATGTTGGATACGCTGAGGCTGGCCCTTCCAATGGCCCTCCTGTAATTCTCCTGCATGGCTGGCCGTATGACATATACAGCTTTGTTGATGCCGCCCCCTTATTGGCGGCAAAAGGTTATAGGGTTATTATTCCCTATCTGCGCGGCTATGGTACCACACGCTTTCTTTCAAATGAGACGGTCCGAAATGGACAACCATCTGCGATCGCTACTGATATCATCGCCTTGATGGATACGCTGAAGATCGAAAAGGCCATCCTCGCTGGCTTCGACTGGGGTGCACGCACGGCTGACATCATCGCGGCCTTATGGCCGCAACGGTGCAAGGCCCTGGTTGCAGTAAGCGGCTACCTGATCGGAAACCAGGCCGCAGGCAAGCTACCGTTGCCGCCATCAGCCGAGTTCCAATGGTGGTACCAGTTCTACTTCGCAACCGAACGCGGCAAGGCTGGCTATGATAAATACCGGCATGACTTCGCCAAACTGATCTGGCGGCTCGCTTCGCCGAAATGGAATTTTGACGATGCCACCTTCGATCGCTCAGCCGCAGCATTCGACAATCCCGACCATGTGGCCATCGTTATCCAGAGTTATCGCTGGCGGCAAGGCCTTGTGGAGGGTGAGTCTAAGTACGACGACCTGGAGAAACAACTCGCCCAAAGCCCGGTCATCACGGTGCCCACTATTACCCTGGAAGGTGATGCCAACGGCGCGCCACACCCACCACCAAGCGCTTATGCTAGTAAGTTCTCCGGCAAGTACACAAACCGGATCATCACCGGGGGCGTCGGGCACAATCTGCCCCAGGAAGCTCCGCGGGCATTTGTTGATGCAATTATCGAAGTTGATGGTTATACTAAATAGCCTCACTAACAATTTATGTGATTTTTTATTAGAATTAAAAACCCCTTAGTTTTCACTAAAGGGTTTTTAATCTACCATTTCTATTTTTTCGAATTCGTAAAGCCAATCACTAATAAGGCGCTTACCTAAATGGATTTTAGCATAAGTAATACTTACTCTTTAAAAGAGATAGTGAACTTTGCACCCTTATTAACCTCACTGTCAATATCTATTTTACCGCCCAAGCTTGTAACATGGCTGTATACCAGGTAAAGTCCTATTCCCTTACTATCGTTATGGTCATGAAATTTCTGGCGAAATCCAAAGATCTTATCTTTCACATAGTCCATATCAAAGCCTTGTCCTTCATCAGAAAAAATCAACTGATTAACATCATCCACCTTCCTGGAATAAATGTTTATTACCGGAAAATGATCCGGCCTGGCATATTTTATTGAATTTGTTATCAGATTAAGAAAGATGCTTTCGAGGAAGGATTTATTGAATTTGATTTTTTCAACCTCCGAAAAATCAAACAGTATTTTTGCCCCCGAGTCTTGAATCAAGGAATTTAACGATTGCAACACTACATTTAAACAATCATTTAAATCCAATTTTTCGGCCTGCATGCCTAAGCTTTCTTTTTCATTTAAAACATCCACATAATTATTTAAAGTGTCCCTTAAACTTTCAGTGGCCGACTTTAATATACCAATAAACTCGCGTGTTTCTTCATCATTTATCTTAGAGACATCTAACAGATTAAAAACAGAAAGCAGGTTACTTACCGGCGATCTTAAATCATGCGAGGTTGTTAATGTTAGTAATTTGAGGTCGTCATTTATCTTGGTAAGATTAGCAATAAGTGTATTACGGTCATCTTCCTGTTTCTTTTTATGCGTAATGTTTTTAGCAATGGCGTAAACCAGTTTTTCGCTGTCAACAGGCATAGATGTCCACGATAACCAAACAATTTCTCCGCTTTTGGTTACATACCGGTTTTCAAAATGCAGAAGTGGTTTGTCATTTATAAGATTATTACGATGCTTTGCTGTTATCTCTTTATCTTCAGCATAAATAAATTCATGGATCGGCTTTGCGAACAATTCCTCGTTAGTATAACCTAATAGCCTGGAAACAGAAGGACTTATCCTTCTAAAATAACCATCATAACCGGCTATGCACAGCAGGTCAGCAGATAGTTCAAAAAAAAGTTCCAAGTTAAAAGCATCAATTGGGGTGGGCTCACTCTCTTCAGTCGGCATTCTTTTCCGGGAAATTCTTGATTTGCAAAAATACGAAAATAAATAATCAAGCAATACCCGCTTAACCTACGGGCAAGATTGTTACACAAATCTGGATGCAATATAGCTAGTTTCTGTACAAATTATTTTTTTAAAAAAATATTTGCGTAACTCAAAAGTTACTTATACATTTGGGTAACTTTTAAGTTACCTATTATGACACCAAGTATTAATCACCAATTTTTCTTTCCTCATCCTCCATCATCGGTTTGGGAATATCTTACAAATGCCGAGTTAATGGAACTATGGCTGATGAAAAACGATTTTCAACCAATCGTAGGGCATGAGTTTCAATTCAGGACAAACCCCCATCCGGATGTCAATTTCGGTGGAATTTTCTATTGTAAGGTATTAGAGGTCGTTCCTTTTAAAAAGCTTTCCTATTCGTGGAAGTGCGGGCCCGGAGATGGGACAATCACTATCGATTCAGTAGTTAATTGGAAACTGGAGCCAAAAGATGGCGGAACGGAACTCTTTCTGGAGCATAACGGCTTCGCTATAATGGAAAATTTCCCATTATATAACTCTATGATTGATGGCTGGCTTAGAAATATACATAAGATTGCTGAACATTTAAACACTACACAACATGGCACTACCAACGCTTGATGCTTTCCAGGTAATAGCCGACCCGAGCAGAAGAGAGATGCTAATGCTGCTCTCCAAAGACAGTTTAACTATCAACAGCCTGGCCGAAAATTTCGATATGAGCCGCCCCGCAGTTTCGAAGCACATTAAAATATTGTATAACGCGGGATTTATATCTATACAGGATATCGGTCGTGAACGGCATTGTGCGCTGAAACAGGATGGGTTCAACGCCTTGCATGAGTGGCTCAAATACTTTGATCAGTTCTGGACATCGAAACTGAAGAATCTGGAAAAGCTATTAAATAACAAATTACCGAACTGAACATAAATTAAAATCTTATGAAGATAAATCAATCCATTACAAAAATCATAAAGATAGCCTCACTGTGCTTTTTTGTTGTTATAAGCTTCAGTTCTCACAATGCTGCGGCGCAGGAATTAAGACTAAAAATACCGGCTGCAAGCCCGGGACAGCGGATTGAACAGGACTTCGGACTTGGTGTGATATCCATAAAATATTACAGGCCAAATACCAACGGCAGAAAAATATTTAACGGAATGGAGCCCTATGGCATTGTTTGGCGAACAGGGGCCAATAATGCCACTGTTATAAAACTGACTGACACAATCCAAATAGAAGGCCACACACTGCCAGCTGGTTCTTATTCGCTTTTTAGTATCCCGGGCGCTGATGAATGGACAATTATATTTAATAAAAATGTGGATCAGTGGGGCGCTTACGCATACGATGAAAAGCAGGATTTCCTTCGTTTTAAAGTAAAACCAATTAAGCTGAACAATAAGATTGAAACTTTAACTATTCAATTTGCCGACGTTCACCAGGATAGTTGCCTCCTACAGATACTATGGGAAAACACAGGCATAAACCTCCATTTAAAAACTGATGTGGATAACCGTATAATGGCCAATATACAAGAGGCGATGAAGGGCGAAAAGAAACCCTATTACATGTCGGCCATTTGGTGTTATAATCATAACAGAAACCTTGATCAGGCACTTACCTGGATGCGGGAAGCAAATAAAGCCCAACCGCAGGCATATAATGTAAAATACTGGTTAGCGAGGTTACAGCTAAAAACAGGAGATAAAAACTCGGCTATTATTTCAGCTAACGAGGGCCTTAAACTGGCGTCTGCGGAAAACAATGCAGAATACATCCGATTGAACAAAGAAGTATTGCACGATGCCGGTTTGAATTGAAAAATGGAAACCGGAGCAATAATATGGGCTAACAGATGATAAAAAGCAAAGAAAATGAATCAGCAAAATTACCAGTGCAGCATAGCTGCAGATTTTACGCCCCGCGAGGCGTTCGAAGGCATCAGCCAGGTTAATGAATGGTGGGCAAAAAACTTTGAAGGCAGCGCCGAAAAATTAAACGACGTTTTTACCGTCCGTTTCGGCGAAACCTTTGTAATCTTTAAAGTTACCGAAAGCATAACCTGTGAAAAAATTGTATGGCAGGTAACAGACTGCTACCTGCCATGGCTCAAAAACAAAACCGAGTGGAACGGCACCAGCGTCATGTTTGAAATTTCCTCCTTAGGCGATAAGACACAGGTGACCATGACGCATATCGGCCTGGTACCAGAGATAGAATGTTTTAGCGGCTGCGAAGCAGGTTGGAACAGACATTTCAAAGGAAGTTTATTTAAACTGCTAACTGAACACGCAGGCGTTCCGCAATAAAAAAAAGGTTTTGAAACCAGTTAGGTAACTGCTAAGACAGAAATTTTAATTTAATAAATCAAATTTCATGGATAAACCTAATTATCATGTTCGGCTTAAGGTTAATACGACCACTGAACAGGCGATCAAAGCAATCAGCAATGTATCGGGCTGGTGGGCGCAGGAAGTAGATGGCAATGCAAAAAAACAGGGAGACCAGTTCACAGTTCATTTTGGTAAGACATGGGGACAGTTCCGAGTGTCAGAACTTAGTCGCAATCGCATTGTGTGGGCAGTGACTGACTGTTACCTTGACCTGCTTAAAGATACAAAAGAGTGGAATGAGACCCGGCTTATCTTCCAGTTTAACAGCGCGGACGATAAAACGGTCATCGACGTAACGCATGAGGGCCTGACACCGGATAAGGAATGTTTTAACGACTGCACAAAGGGCTGGAACTTTTACTTCCGGGAAAGCCTGTTCGGTTATTTAGAAAAAGAGCAGGGTTTGCCGGGTGCGGGTATCCACGCCTGGCTGGAAAGTGACGGCAAGATATACAGGGGTAAAATCTATACCCGGGACCAGTTATCTACAGAAATGACTGGCGACCTGCTACTGCTGGATGTGAAGCAAACTAAGGTTGAACAAGTACTTTCGGCTTATTCGGTCAGTCCCTTTAATGGAGAGGCAGGAAAGCCTCACGGCGATTATTATATGCTGCTGAATAATGAACCAGGGCTAATGGATCACTTACAAGACTTTGTCAATCAAACGTCGATGAACTAAAAGGTCTGCCGGACACACCTAAAGACGTCCGAAACAAATAAACTAAATGATCAATCCATTTTAATTTCTAACGTATGAAAGATTATCAAAAAAGCATTACAGTAAACAATTCACCAAGTGAAGTTTACGCTGCTATTACCGAACACATTCAGGACTGGTGGAGCGATGATTTTTCGGGAGGCGCAGCCCAAAAAGGCGACCAGTATAACATTGCCTTCGGTGAAACCAAAAAGACTTTCGAAATTATTGAAGCGATTCCCGATCAAAAAATTGTTTGGCTATGCCTGAAGGCCCATATTGATATGCAGGCCCTGAAGAAAAAAGATGAATGGGTAGGCACACGTTTGATCTGGACGATAACAAGTGATGACAACGGTACAATCTTAACCTTTTTGCACGAGGGTTTAAATCAAAATTTCGAATGTTATAACGTGTGTGAGGCCGGCTGGGATTATTTTATCGATAGTCTGCAAGCTTTTTTAACTACAGGAAAAGGAACGCCTTATCAAAAACAGAAGGCCAGATTAGAGTGGGAAGAAAAAAAGTAATCGGTTAGCCAGCGTCCCGGTATAAATGCAAATAATATTGACTGCCGCCACTCTGGTAAATTACAAAATATCATGATACTTTCTTACAAAAAAGCCTCAACCCTTCGGTTTGAGGTTTTTGACTTATGAGGTAGCCCCAACAGGACCAAACCCGAACCACTTTTTTGAAGATTTGGAGCGTTTGGCGAATATTTCTCTTAATCAATAGTACCTGTCTTAACATTTCCGGCGCGAGCGTAATTGGCAACAATAAATATTTATTGAAACATTTTTTTGATACCAAATATGATTAAGTTTGCTTTAAAAAGTCGTCCAGGTAACCTAATATTGTTTTTGTCTGCATCATTAGGCTGACATGCCCCTGCGAAGGAACAATGGCCAGATGCGATTTTGGCATCGGTCCCAAATCAGCAGGTACACCACCTCCCAGTAATTGATACGTCTTCATCAACTCAATTTTATCCAGGCCATCGTTGTCGCCCGAGATGAGCAATACCGGAGAAGTAATTTTCGCAATATTGGCGTCACCCATGTCGAAGGGCGTCTGGACAAAAACAATCATCTGTTCCAGGAACTTTGTCCATTTTGTTTTGTCGGGTGCTACTGCATCATATGCCGTTTCCAAAGGACTGTTCGCTAAATACTCAGGTTTCATACTTTTAAATGCGTTATTTACCTGGGGCAGCCAGCCACCACTTTTATAGGTAGAAGAAATGATCACTAATTTTCTTACCCGTTTAGGGCTTTGTATTGTCAGCTGGTAAGCCACGGAACCACCCATGCTGTATCCCACAACATCAGCACTTTCAACTTTCAAGTGATCCATTACTCCTTCCACATCGCTTGCCATGGTAGCCAGGTCTATTTTTCTGTCTGAAAACGGTGTGTGCCCATGTCCCTGCATTTCAATGGCAATTACTTTCCTTGTTTTTGACAATTCAGGTATTAATTGCCCCCAGTTCATCTCAATGGTCATAAAAGCACCATGCAGCAAAACGAGGGGCTTGCCCTCACCATATACTTCGTAATAAACTTTAATGCCGTTAACCGGCACATAGCCACTGTCGGCAGGTTTACCCTGTTGCCCTTTAGACTGAAATATTGTAAAAAAAATCATAGCAACTACTAATACCGCTTTAGGGACATCAGATCCTTTAAATACTCTTTTCATAATATGATATTTAAATGAGTTTGATTTATTGACAATATAAAGATAGAAGGCATTTCAGGATTTTACGCTGTGTAAAAACGACATTTTGAAAGGTAGATCGCGACAAATAACAAAACTATAAAAGGCTTAATTAGACGGCTTTTTGTATTTTTAAGCAGACGTTGCAAATTTCAAAAAAATAATCCTCCAGTGAAAACTTTAACCGAATTTAAAGAATCCTTGAATTCAGAGCAACCCATTAGCGGGCTATCTGTGCAGTTAAAAAGCCTTTGGTATGATGGTAAAGGCGATTGGCATCAGGCGCATGCCCAGGTTGATCATTTAAACGATAAAGAATCGGCATGGGTCCATGCCTACCTGCACCGTAAAGAAGGTGATATTTGGAATGCTGATTATTGGTATAGCAAAGCACAACAAATCCGTCCGAACATATCTCTGGAAGAAGAATGGGAGCAATTAGTATTACAGTTTCTTTGATGAATGAATCTGTGGTTTGAAGGTGAATTACAACATATCATTCCCGGAGATGACCCGGCTGACTAAGCAAGCCAACTCAAAAAAGTCAAGCGTTTTCCTTAGATCCCCTGTGGTCGCGGGAAGGCATTTCTTTATTACTTCCAGCAAACAATCCTAATTTGGGCTATTGTTACCTTTGCCGCAAATGCTTACAACATCTGCTATAACAACATCACAACTCAAAAATCAGCGGGTTTCAACCATATTGGCGTTTGCTTTGTTGCCGCTGTCGGGGTTCGCTACAGACATTTATATTCCTTCATTACCCAACATGGGCGCTGATATGCACATTAGCAGCATACAGGTACAATTAACCCTGACCGTGTTTCTGATCAGCTACGGCACCTCCCAATTGTTTTTGGGGAGTATTTTAGATTCATACGGACGATACAAATTCAGTTTGGGAGCGTTGGTGGTGTTTATCCTGGCAAGTATAGTCATAGCCATTACCCGCAATATTTATGTAATTTATGCCATGCGGATCATTCATGGCATTACCGTGGCTATGATAGTAATAGCTAAACGGGCTTATTTTGTGGATGTATATGAAGGCGCGCAGTTAAAGCATTACCTCAGCATGTTTACTATCATTTGGTCTGCCGGACCTATAGTGGCGCCCTTCTTAGGCGGTTATTTTCAAAATACGTTCGGCTGGCAGTCAAACTTTTATTTTCTGGCAGCTATGGCATCGGTTATAGCTGTGCTTGAACTTTTATATAGTGGCGAGACCATCCGCCACCGCACAGAATTTCACTTAAAAAAAATAGCTGCTGTGTATGCCGAAATGATCAAAGCAACCACGTTCAGCCTTGGTATCCTGATGTTGAGCTTTGCTTATTCAATGGTGATCATGTATAACATGACAGGTCCGTTTATTATTGAGCATCACTTTAAATTTACGCCGGTTGTTGCCGGTTATTGCTCGCTCATTCTGGGGCTGGCCTGGATGGTGGGCGGCTTTATTGGTAAGGCATTGATCAACCGGCCGTTTTTTGGTAAGCTGTTCGTTAATATTTTGCTGCAACTCTTTATGGTTGCTTTAATGGTCGTCACCGCAAAATTTGTCAGCAATGTTTATGTAATGGTATTTTTTGCCTTTGTGATACACGTAGGCGCCGGATTTACTTATAATAATTATTTTACTTATTGCTTAGGGCGATTCCCTAAAAACGCGGCTATGTCTGGCGGGTTTACCGGCGGTATGGTGTATGTGATCCTCTCGCTACTTACTTACATTGTAGTGGCTGTCATTCCGGCTAAAGATCAACTTAATCTCAGCTATAGCTACCTGGTGTTTATAATGTTATCTGTTGTAGTAATGCTGATATTATTTCGGATAAACAGAAGTCCAGCATTGGCAATAGCGGCCTAACCCTGCATTTAAGCCGGGTTTGAATCGGCTAATCGCTTCAAATCATAGAAGAAATGGTTTGTTCACAAGCTTTTCTTATCCCGGCAAAGCGGAACGCTCAGCCGGGCAGGACATTACCTTTTTTCAAGCCACCCTAAAAAAATAGTCGCTTTGTCTTTTCCAACTATTAATTGTTCGGAGGTTGGTATGACTAACTTTACTAATAGTTTGCGGGAAAAATAATGCTCCACTTCTTTAACAGCTGCAAAATTTATTAGATATTGTCTATTCAGTCTGAAAAACTGTTTATCAGATACCAGATTGCGCACTTCGTCCAGCGATTGAGTAATGCCGTATTCCTTTTCATCAAAGGTGACGATGGTTGGTATTTCATTACGAATGTAAAAAAAAGCAATGTTCTCGCTGGCAATGGTTATGTACCTGTTATTCTTAAACACAAGGAAGCTTTTCTTTTCCACCGGAACGCTGATTCTGTTTAAAAGGGCTTCAATATTTAACAAGTCGTTTTTGGGATTTTGAAAAAAGCTTTGGAATTTGTTTACCTTTTCAAAAGTTTTTAAAATAGTCTCTTTAGAGAAGGGTTTCAGTATATAATCAATCCCGTTGGATTTGAATGCTTCTATCGCATAATCATCATAAGCAGTGCAGAACACCACCGGCGATACAATTTTCACTTCCTTAAATATCTCGAAACACAAACCGTCCGCCAGCTGAATATCCATAAAGATCAGATCGGGCCTGTTATTTGTCGTGAGATAAAGGACAGCCCCGGATATACTTTGTTTAGAAGCAACGATCTTAGCCTCCGGCTGCACATTAACAATCAGTTGCGCTAAAGCCCTGGCAATTTTTACCTCATCCTCAATGATCAGTATATTCATAAATTACTGGAAGTTTAACTTTAAAATGCCGTCCATCTGCGATAATTTCAATCTTTTTCCCTATTAAATGCATATAACGCTGATTAATATTTTCAAGGCCCATGCCAATAGATGATTCGGGTACTTTTTTCAGTTGCAATTGATTTTCTATAACCAGTGTGTCGCCATCGGAATATAAATTAATATTTAAAGGTTGTTCCAGCGAAACCACATTATGTTTAATGCAATTTTCGACCAGCAGCTGTAAAGTAAAAGGGGGAATATTGCTTGAGGTATGCTTGCTGCTGATTTTAAAGTTAAGCAGAATCCCATCCTCAAATCTCGCTTTTAACAAAAAAAGGTAAGCATTCAGAATATCCAGTTCTTCTGACAAACTAATAATGTTCATCTTCCTGTTTTCGAGTGTATAACGGTAAAAATCAGAAAGCTTTACAATAAAATCGGCAGCATGCTCATCGCCGATCTCAACCATTGATTTTAGCGTGTTTAAACTGTTAAACAAAAAGTGAGGATTAACCTGCTGTTTAAGCAACTCATATTGTGCACCTATATTGTCCGCCTTAATGCGTTCCAAATCGATGCCCATTAACCTGGCTTGATAACTTTGATAAAGCAGATGCAAAAACATGTAGATGGTTAGGTTCATCAGAATACCCCTAAATTGGTACATCAGTATCATAGATTGAAACAGATATCCTGAGAACAGCAATTGATGAGCACTAACCAATACCAGCATTAATGCTATACCAAGCAACAAGCTTTTTATAAGCCTCCGGTTAAAAAAGCGGGTAGTGTTATACTGATTTGAAAATTTTGGCAGGCTGTAGATATTATAATACCATACAAATAATGAAAACAGAAAGGCTATTGATGAGTCCACTAACAATTCAGAGCCTTGGATATGAAGCTGAAGTATCTTTGGGATGGAGGCTAATATTCCCATAAACAGGGAACTGAACCAAATTATCCCGGCCGATACCCTGAAAACCTTTTTATTACCAGTATGATTATTTTCCGCAAATATCATGGCATTACCGACGGTTGCTGATCAAAGATATACTTTATTCTATCTTGCTGATGCATTGTATCCTGATTTGCAACAAGGTCCTTGCCGTCGTACTTTTTATAATTAATAAAAGTCCGGTTCCCGGTTGACGTAGTTTTAATAACTTCTGCTGATAGCAGATAGCCCGGTATTTTACCGCCAAACCAATTATCATCATCCTGTTGTTTCCAGGTAATTAGTGCAAATACTTCTCCGGCCTGATGTTCTTTTAACCCAATAATAGCATTTTTTAAAGCCAGGGGATTAGCATAAAGGATAGACATGGTGCCCGGTTTTTTATTGATGAATGATGACATGACTTTTAAACCCAATGTATCCAATTTGAAAGCAGATGGCAGGGCAGCTTTGTCATTCAACAAATGACCATTTTTGACGTTATCGGTGCAGGCCGAAAACAGGAAAATCCCTGCAAAACATATATAAAGTAACTTTTTCATAACGCTTAGTGTTTAATAGGTTGGGTAAATACAAAGTCCGCGTCTTTTTGCGGCCTATGGCAATTAATACATTCATTGGCAAACAGCAGGGTTTTTCCATAAGGCACCATTTTGGGAGTTTTAAAACGGGCAAATCCCCAGCCTTTGGTTGATGAGTATTTCTGATCATCCTTTATCATGTATTCAACCTGTTTAAATGCCCCTGTCTTTACATTGCCATCCTTGTCTTCGTTTTGATCCCAGGCAACCTTTGCAAATATGGCCCCATTTGGCCACGGGTGTATATTATCGTCCTTAATTGCCTTTACAGCAATATCATTAGCGAAAATCACCCGCATGGTGCCGTTATCAAAACGCTCGGTTGTGCTTATGGCCTGCCAGTTTTTATAATCAGGGATATAGGTAATACCGTTTAGGGCCTTAGGAAGGCTGCTAACCATTATCTTCCCATTTTGCCATTGCTTGTATTGTTTAGTCACAGCGTTTGTTTTTGCTGTATCTTCGGGTTTGTTTTTAGGTGCCATTTCCTTAACATATTTCTTTAAAACAGCGAAGTCTTCGCTGGAAACTTTGGCAGCCGGGTGAACCAGTTCATAACTCTTAATGGGCATAGCTCCTGCAGCAATCTGGTTTACAATCTCCCAGAGTTTAGCTTTTTGATCCGCAGGTGCCATCTTTTTCCAGTTGGAGAAATTCAATCCCTCTCTACCTTGTTTTACGTGTGCTGCTACCCCCCAGTAAACAGGAGCTATTTTATCATACCAGCTGAGATTGGTCTCATTAGAATGGCAGTCGTAACATGCCCGCTTTATAATAGCGCTGACATCAGGCGGTGCAACAAAGTCAGCTGTTACAGGCGGATTCTTTATTTCCGGATGTATAAATTGAACCCCGACAAAAGCAATTACCAGGACAATTATGATAAAGAGAATTTTTCCCTTGCTGGATCTGAAAGTTAACTTGTTCATGTTATTAACGTTTGTACAAAGGAAATTATTAAAATAAGCCTCTGATAGAACATTCTCGTCCAAACCGGCTAAATCACAAGCAAAGACGGCATTTTAAGAGTTGAGCAGCTGCAACACCTTATCGCAAACAGGAGGCCGGATTAGAGTGGTAAGAAAAAAAGTAAACTGCCTGAATTTCAGACGGAAGATAAAATAGCAATGCAAAGCACTTAAGATTTCGATCTTTTGAGCAGTTATATTTAGTTTTGATATTATATAAATATGCTATGGATAATCTCAGGCATTTATCCGCATTTCCCATCATCAAGACTTCGCACGCTTTAATGCTGTTTGATCATTTTATAACTGAATTGCAAAAGATCGGGCCTGTTAACATTCACCCGCACAAAACAATGATCAGTATTGCAAATACGCATAAAGGGGTGGCTTATGTAACGCAAGCAGGCAAAGCCTTTATTCATATTGTGTTCCCTTTTAAACGGCGATATGATGATAACCTTTGTTTTAATCGAATACAGGAGGTGCCCGGGAGGAATACTGTATATCATCATTTCAGGATGCTGTATAAGGAAGATGTAAATGATGAGATACGTGAGTTTATGCGGATAGCCTATCAAGGTTGCTAACCATTTCAGCCTTCAACCGCTTTTATTAATTAAAAAGTTCAAATCTTTTTGACTTGAGGCTTTTGACCTACTTAATGTAACCGGATGATAGTTATCCGCTTAGGAAGAAAATTTCTCTAAACTTTATGCGTAACCAGACTGTTACGATTTGATAAGCAGGCAATTGCCATGAATTATTATATTTGAGTAAACCTTTAATTATGAGCCAGATCAATAAAGAAGACGTCAAGCAGGAAGTGTTTGACCTGTATGATGATTACGCGCACAACCGATTGGACCGCCGCGCATTTGTACAAAAGTTATCGCTTTACGCTGTCGGCGGTTTAACCGTACCCGCGTTAATGAGTTTTCTGATGCCTGATTACCAGGGCAACGTACAGATAAAAGCGGACGATCCGCGTTTGAAATCAGAATATATTAAATATGACTCTCCAAAAGGGGGCGGTTCGATCAAAGGTTTGCTGTCGGAACCTAAAGATAATAAAAAGAAACTGGGCGGTATTATCGTTGTCCATGAGAACAGGGGCCTGAACCCTTATATAGAAGATGTGGCCAGAAGGGCCGCACTGGCAGGTTTTATTACCCTGGCGCCCGATGCGCTGACACCACTGGGCGGCTACCCCGGCAATGATGACAAGGGCCGTGAAATGCAGTCACAAAGAAAGCCCGCCGAAATGCTGGAAGATTTTATCGCTGCATTCGAGTACCTGAAGCAAAACAAAGATTGCAACGGTAAGGTGGGCGTGGTGGGCTTTTGCTTTGGCGGTGGTATCGCTAATCAAATGGCTGTCCGTCTTCCTGATCTTGCTGCTGCGGTTCCTTTTTATGGTGCACAACCACCTGCTGAAGATGTGCCGAAGATCCAGGCTCCTTTGATGTTGCAATATGCCTCACTGGATACCCGTATCACCGGCGGGTGGCCTGCCTACGAAGCTGCGTTAAAAGCAAATGGCAAAAAATATCAGGCGTTTATTTATGAAAACGCAAATCACGGCTTCCACAACGATACAACACCCCGTTATGATAAAGCTGCTGCAGAACTAGCCTGGAGCAGGACTATTGATTTTTTTAAGGAGAATTTGAAATAGGGCGTCAATATTGCGGAATAACGGGTTGCGAATGTTCGACAGATTAAAAAGCCGTCATGCCGATTATTTCGGCATCTCATGTGACATTTCTTGCTTAGTCTGCGGTTTGCCGGTAGCAGACCTGTCTGCCTCACACCATTCAAATGAGATGTCGCCTAAAACTGCTCAAGCAACGCATGATCATGTACTTTGCACTATATTTGCAGCGATGGATATTTCAAAGCTGGATCAGCTAACGAACCTGAGCGCAGGGTTCAAAGCTTACTTATATGATTGTGACGGTACGCTGGCTGATAACATGGGCGCGCATAAGGACACCTATATTAAAGTGGCGGCAAGTAAAGGGCATGTCATCGAAGGTGATATCATTGACGAGCTGGCCGGGTGGCCGGTAATAAAGGTGATTGAAGAGATCAATAAGAAATATCAAACCAGCTTCGACCCACAGGAATTTAAGGATTTAAAATATAAATTGTTCCTGGAGGAATACATCGAGCATACTTTACCTGTGGCTCACGTAGTTAATCATCTTAAGGCGCACGCAGGGCAAATAAAAATTGGTGTCGTGTCAGGCAGTGGCAGGGTAGCAGTGGAAAAGACATTACGGGTGCTTGGTATAGATCATCTGGTTGAGGTGATGGTTTGTGCCGGGGAAACACAGAACGGCAAACCATTTCCCGATCCTTTCCTTAAAGCTGCAGAACTATTGAATGTTGATCCGGCCAATTGCCTGGTCTTTGAAGATGGGGAGGCCGGCACCATAGCTGCAGAGGCGGCCGGTATGAAGTGGGTTCGTATTGATCAGTTATAATCATGGGTCTTTTGACTCCGCCTGTTCAGGTATGTCCGCCTGTTCAAGCGACACGTCATAGTCGTTAACCTAAGGATTAAAGATATTATTGACTATAGCAAAAGCAGCCTTTTTCCCTTTTTTAGGCTCGATCAGCAGGCTTTTAATATTAAATAAGAAGACCTTGCACCAGTCTGCAAATTGCAATTTCCCGATAACGGCCATTCTTAATGCGTAGCCGCATTTCCTGGCTTGTTTGAAGAACTTCCACATAGAGCAAGCATAGTCGGATGAGTGGTGGCGGATAAAGGCGTCAATGCATCGGAATACCTTCCAGTTTATCAATATCCAAATAAATTTAGCAATCAGGCGGCACTCTAATCGTTCCTTTTTAACAGCTTTAACTTTGTGTATATTAAGCAAGGATTTCCACGTTTTAAAAACCAGTTCAATTTGCCACCTTAAACGATACAGCTGAATAATCTCGGCTGCCTTCAGCATTTCCTCTGAGGTATTGGTAATAAACAAACTAAACCTGCAGCGCTGTTTATATTCATCAGTAAGGTGATACCCAACGCTTTTTGCGCGGATTTGTGCTTTGCGTATCCGTTCAGCCCAAACTTCTTCGGGTACCGCTACAGCGGTCAGCCGACAGTTAAATGCATTCTGACCTGTTCCAATGGTAATCATTGTTTCTAAATGGACGCTTCTGGTTTGTTGTATTTTTTCGTAAAGTGATACCCAGTTGATCGCTTTTCCTGTATCGCATAAAACAGGATTCCATAACGGATGCAACCTGTTTATAAAAAAAGCTTTTTCTTTTACAATTTTAACCAGGTAGGCATGTGATACATAGCCCAGGTCCCGTATATATAAATCACCTTCGCGGATATGCTCTAAGGTTCTTTTTGTATAAGCCAGATCATTTTCAGTAGCTTTGGTTAATTCCAGACCTTCCCAGTTCCCATGCTTGAGGTCAAAGGCATATTGTATATTCATAAGGGACTTGGCATGGTTGCCTGAGTAAGCCGGATAATCTTTCTCGAATTTTTGCGGCAGGGCGAACTTACATGAATCGGCAATCATTACCCTGCTGAAAGGCTGCCAGTTGTTCTCCCCGGCGACTCCCAGTTTCGAAGCCATTTGTTCCGCTAAAACTGATTTTAGAAAATCAAGGCTTCTGCCGTTAAATCGCTTGTGTAAAGCTACTTTACTCAAAGATTTTTGATGTTGTTGCGCCAAATCATCACAACAATTCTGTAAACTCAACTGATGGTGATCAAGGTCGTTGAATAACATTGTATCAATAAACTCTTCTGGCTAAGCTTGGACGTTCTTTGTAAAAAACCCGTTTCGCGAGCTATTTTGTAAAGTTTTGATGGATCAAGGGTTGTACCAATACTGGCTTGTAATGTGTTTGCATGATCTGCAATAAATCGGCCCTGATTGAAAATAAAAGGAGCTTTTCCCCTAAAAAACAATTGCCATTTTTAAAAAAAATGCTATATTTATATAAGAAAAAGGCGGTAAAATGTCTGGAAAACAACCGCCTTTTTTATCAAAATAAAATTAAACAAATATGGGAAAATCTAAGTGGTTTTGCCCATCGGCGAAGCCCCCTGCTTATAACATCCCCCAAAAAACTTTCTTAGGTTAATGGCTAAGGCGACACGTTTGAACAGGCGGAGGAGGGAAAAAAACGAATGCCTCACTGTTATTGAGGCATTCGTTTTTTAAATCAGCCCTTTCACACTCCTGCCGGTTTAGTTATCGGTGGCAGGTTTTTTTGGAGGGGCTTCTGAGTGAGGGTGATGCGTTTGCTGGAGCAGATCGTGAGCCTCGGTTCTGGAATGTCCTGGTGGCGCTAACAGAAGGCCTGATTTCGACAGCGCCAACCACAGTATATTATTTTGAAAGGCAATCGTACCGCCTCCCCGCTTTCTTTGCGAGATCATGCGATTAATGTCGCCGACACAAACCCAGCGGTTGTGCAGGGTGACGCCCCATTTGGCATGATCATGGGTTTCCGGCCAGGCCCAATGCGCTCCCATCGGGCCCAGGTTGACATACTTTATGTCGAAAGTTTTGTGAATGCCATCTCTGTCGGCAATGGGCGGAATAGGACCGCGGATCCATGTTTCATCGTCCATATCGTCCTTTAGTTCAGGCCCGACCAGGTCGTTCCAAAAATCACCATTCCACTCTTTATTCTTAGCTATTATCTTGAACGGCATCCCGTCTTTAGAGGTCAATTCGATCGTATCGGCCGCTGCGGCCGGAGGGGCGGTTAACGGTTGTGTCAGCTTATAAATATCGTCCGTTGTAGGCAGGTCTGCAGTATTTGTAAAATAGATTTGCGGTTCCTGGTGGGTTGTCATCTGTGCAGCAATTTTTCTAATTGTTTCAATATCCAGAGAAACACACAAATAGGTTTGCCCATATTTGGGAGTTGGGTCAGTCGGTGCACCGGGATCGGCAAATTTTGGCCAGGAATGAAGCAGCCAAAAACCAGTCTTTGATACTGTATCAAATGCAAGCACACCTTTGGTATGTCCTTTATGGCCGTCGTCCGAACGTTCAACGCTGGCCGGCATCTCATCATTATAAAGGATCCACCCGGTTGTTGGCGGCGGGTTTTTAAAATTATCAAATACCGAGTCCAATGTGTGGTTAAGCGCCCCCTTACCTCCATTGAGAACAAATGGCGATTTAGCGATGTTCCTTTGCCGCGTATCGGGGTTTGCATCGATTGTTGAGTCATAGTAAACATATTCATAACCGGTGGCGCTGTCAGTCCCTGACCCGGCGTTGAGTTGCGGGACTTTGTAAATAAACCACCAGTCAACCGGCTGGCCGTCCTCGTTAAGTGCAGAGATTTCCATGATTTTTTTGATTTAAATTGCAAGTTTTTTGTGTACCTAAACTAATAAGATTATGGGCGAGTTTGCACCGTGATTTAACGGTATTTCCATGGCTAAATCACGGTATTTTCGGCCGTAAATTTAAGCCCCCGCTGCCAGGTGAAGGAGTATCAGTATTCCATTAAAATTATAGATTTTCTAAATCAAAAGCCTGCCCAGGTTCTGATTAGACATTTTTGTAATAAATTCCATTATCAGTTGCCAGGAAGAGGGTGCCTTTGAATTCACGAATAGCTGATGACAATGACCACAAAAATAAATTAGCACAAACATATTGTTAGCGGACTTGTCGGTCATCAAATTCTAACTACAGCGACACGCTTGAACAGGCGGAGGATTTTTTTTAAAAGGCTTTTGAAGAATGTGCGATTCTAAAAAGCAATTATTACTTTTGGTGCCTGGTAGCCTAACCTTATCATAAGCATGAAGACACCTCTACTTCTAATATTATTTTTACTAATAGCCAAATTTGGATTTGCCCAGACGGATACGCTGAACATGCCATTGCATAATGGCAAGCTGGAATATACAGGTACTATTACTTTGGCCAATAAACCCCGTTTCCAATTGGATACTACTGCAAAAGGTTGGTTTGACCGCTACTTTAAATATAAGCAACTTACTGATTCGGATATAAACAGTAGTGTTTTGGCTAAAGGGGCATTGCAATTCAGGATGACTACAACATCATTGGCTTTGGTGAAATACACATTTTTTCTTTGCATGGATATTCAGATCGACTGTAAAGAAAACAGCTATACCTACAAGATATCTAATATTTACTTCACTCCAAAAAATGCGTTTTTCAGAAAGGTTATTATTCACGAGAACAGCCCTGAGTTTTTGATCGATCTGTATAATAAAAAACACATGGGCTTTGCCTATTCAATTAACCTTGGAAGAAAGAAAGTGCGGGAATATCTTACGCGAACAAATGATACCATCTTAGCTTGTATAGCATCGCTAAATCAATCCATGGTAAAGTGAATCCATTTGCCTTTATCAATTTATTACCGGATTTATATTTTACTGGCCGGTCCTCCGCTGCTATCACTAACTCGAAAGAAATTGGACACCCCCGTCCCTGGCGCAAGAATGAGGGGCCGGGCAGTGTGTAAAAAGCTTCTTGTGCCTATCTTACAGGTACCAATTCGATATATAGAACTTATAATTTTTAGCTTTACTTTGATGCGGCATGAGTACCAAATATAAATTCGGAAATCAGGATCAGCTTTATTTCGTAAGCTTTGCTGTTATTAACTGGATAGATCTGTTTATCAGAAACGAATACAAACAAATTATGCTGGATAGCTGGAAACATTGTCAGCTAAACAAAGGCCTGGAAATATATGGATGGTGTATGATGACGAGTCATATTCATATGGTTATAGGAAGCAACCAAAATAAACTGGAAGATATTATGCGCGATATGAAAAGGCATACTTCTGAAAGATTAAAAGACGCAATTAAATCAAACCCACAGGAAAGCCGCAGAGAATGGATGCTTTGGATGATGGAGCGGGCTGGGCGGAAAAACAGCAACAATGTAAACTTTCAACTATGGCAGCAGGATAACCATCCTATTGAGCTTTATGATAATAAAATACTGCATCAAAAATTGGATTATATCCATAACAACCCGGTAGAAGCTGGTTTTGTTGAGAAGCCTGAAGATTATTTGTATAGCAGCGCACGGGATTATTACGGGCTGCCGGGGCTTTTAGACATATTATTGGCCGATCCTTTGGTGGTTTGAAAGCTGATAGGTCTGGAAGAAAGTCACAAGTACCCTGACGCGCTTTTCCCACCCGGATACTTGCGCCAGAGTGGGGATATAAACGTTGCACAACATCTAATAGACTATAATATCCGCCTTAATAATACGAACACCATTATTTTTAAAATTTTTGATCAAAGTAACAACACCACAATCCAATATGACAATGAAAACATTATTAACACTGAAAATGGTTTTCACTTTTAATAAAAAAGTAACCTTAACCCTGGTAATCTTTTTCTTTTTTAATTCTTTTTTATCCGCACAGTCTTTCAAAAAGATGAATCTTCCGCAATTTAAAGAAAGTCCAAAAATCGATTCATTGTTTGATATAATAATTCCTAAAAGTGACAGTAATTATGTTTACTATTCTGTGCGTTTACTTAACAATCACAGCAATTTGGAGTTGACAGTCTCGCAACTTATAAACAAAGGCGCGGATATTTATTATACGTTCATGTTGCATGAAGACATGAAATATTTTGGTTATTTTCAGTATAAAAATAAATTTATTCTAATGAACAGTGATACTAAAAAAAACGGCTTATTCAAAGTATTAAGTGATCTGAAACCATTTGTTTTTATTTTACATAACCCAGAGGTGTATGATAATCATCCAGACCTTTATTTTAATATTTATTATTATGAAGGCGGAAAATTTTTGCCCACAGGGCCAAAAATTTTAGACAGTTTTAAAAGAATACAAAATTCTAAAGATTCGCTTAAGAAATATTGAAATAACTTCCAATCTGGCGCGAGGTACTGTCATGCAGTGCAAGCCTAAGAGGTGGCGTACTCGTGATTAGGAAATCGCTTAGAAAGTCACGAGTAGCCATTGCTCGGTTGCTTTGTAATGACAGTACCTCGCGCAAGCTTAAGATTTTTAAATAGCTCCGCGTTAGTGATAGCAGCGTATACCGGCCTTCGCGCCTAATGCCCGCGCCGTATGAGCGGATAGCACGCCCGCCTCTACCGGCGGGAACGCCCAAAAGATTTGATAAAGATGATACTTCCCTGAAGGGAAGCCGGGTGCTTTTTGCCAATTTATTGCCGAATTTAGTATCCGCGTTTATTTAAAAGAAAATGATTGATCATCAATTAGCCACTCATCAAACTATCCGTAAATCAATTCGCATGGATGCGTCATTAAACGAAGTATGGGAGGCGCTTACGCAGCCTGGGCTGATGAAAAGCTGGATGTCGGATTCGGAAATTGAAATTGTTACGACCTGGGAGGTTGGCAGCCCGATGATTATACATGTGCAGGAGGTATCCTACAAAACAGCTTTTACCAATACCGGTATAGTTTTGCAATTTGTGAAGGAACGCATTTTGGAGTACAGTCATTTAAGTTCCATATCACGGCTACCCGATGAGGCCGAAAATTACACGATCATCAGGTTTACTTTACAGCGGGAGGGGGATCATACCCTGTTAGAACTGAGTTTGAGCAATTTCCCGACAGAGTCTCATTATAAGCATATCGATTTTTACTGGACCATCACACTTGATGTATTAAAGCGATTTGTGGAAGAAAGGCATTGATAAAGCGAACATCCATTTTTGGCAGTGGTGACAGTGTTTTGTCAGTAGTAGTAAAAATACAATTTATTGATTATTAGTTGTTTAATAAACGTTCACGGGCGAGTTGTCTGCTATGAACGTGAACACCTACACCACGTTAGTCCTAATCCAGTTCTATCCAAACCGGGGCATGATCGCTTGATTTTTCCCATCCGCGCACGTTGCGGTCCACCCCGGCAGCGCGGAGGCGTTTATCCAAATGCGGGCTCAGCAGGAAATGGTCTATGCGCAAACCGGCATTACGGCCATAGGCATCGCGGAAATAATCCCAGAAGGTATATATTATTTCATCCGGGTGCAGTTTGCGGATGGCGTCGGTCCAGCCCTGGTCCACCAGTTTTTTAAAAGCCGCGCGGGTTTCCGGCCTGAAGAGGGCGTCATTCACCCAGCGTTCGGGTTTGTAAACGTCAATTTCGGTTGGCATTACGTTATAGTCGCCGGTGAGTACCACGGGTTTATCTGCAGCCAGCAACCCGGCCGCATGGGCAGTAAGGCGGTCGAACCAGCCTAGTTTGTAATCAAATTTTGGTCCGGGAGCGGGATTGCCATTGGGCAGATACAGGCCGCCAATGGTAATGCCGTCGATCAATGCTTCAATGTAGCGGCTGTGCAAATCTTCGGGGTCGCCGGGGAGTACGCGGCGTAATTCCTTGATCTCGCGGTCGCGGGCGAGGATAGCAACGCCGTTCCAGCTTTTTTGCCCATGCCAGATAGCATTGTAACCGGCGTCGTTTATTGCTTTTTCGGGGAAGTTTTCCTGCGGGGCTTTTAGTTCCTGCAGGCAAACCACATCAGGCTTTGTTTCATTAAGCCAGCGGAGCAAAACGGGTAGCCGTCCGTTTACGCCATTCACATTATAGGTTGCTATTCTCATTAATCAAACTTAATAAAAAATGAAAAGCTATTAAACAAGGATCACATAAAAATAGATTTCCCTCCTGGTCGAGAACCCTAAACTTTCATAAACTTTTATCGCCCGGTCATTATCACACCGTACATGCAAAAATGGAATTTCTGATGCTGTTTTGATACGATTTATCTGATGTATCAATAATTGTTTTGCATACCCCCGGCCTAAATAATCAGGGTGTGTACAAACTGCGCTGATTTCGGCATAATTAAAAATATGCAGGCGCTGACCGGCCATGGCTACCAGTTTATCGCCATCAAAAATGCCTTGATAATGACCAAAATCTATTGTCCGGGAGGCAAATGGTCCAGGGTTGGTCAGCTTGGTAAGGGCCAGCATTTGGGGAATGTGTTCATCGGTCAAAGGGATTAATTTTAATGGTAGTTCGCTTTGCTCTGTTTGGATATCACAAACCATTTGTCTGCCCTTTATGCAGTTCAATACTTTCCAGGGAAATGGGATCTCCATTTCTACAGGTGATATGAATAACAGAACCCTGCCTTCTGGAATTAGCTCATAAAGCGTTTGAAAGTTCTCAGCTGAATTTTCCCTGAACGCTGCAAAAGGTGAAACATCCTTATCAAAATATTTCACCGGTTCGTTGCCAAAGGAAAGGTTGCTGTTACCCGAGATAAGAGCATTCCATGCAGGGTTATCCAATACGTGTTCCATCGCAGCAAACCTATAAAAAAGGCTTTAGATTAATGACTAACTCAGTACTTCTTCCAATACCTCATGCGAGCGGATATTGCCAAAACCTTCTATATGCAGGGCATAATATTCCAGTAATTTTTGTACAAGATACCGGCGTTCATCATTGCTGAACCTTAATTGATGGATATTCTCAAAACTGCTTTGCAACAGGTTATAAAAGTTTTGAGTATGCGGTGGTGAAAGATAAGAAAAGCCTTCGGGTTTATATTTGCTGAACACGCCGTTTTTCATATCGAAGTAATCAGCATTGGCGACCTGATTCGGAGAAAAACCAAGAAAGCGTGTTAATCGTGTTAAAAAAAGTAAATGGAAATTGGCTATTCCTTCTGTTTGATTGTCCAGCCATTCAATCGAATTAAAAATAAAATCGAACATATTCTCATCTGCCGACTGCTGCTTTACCGCCTTGTATAAAACCTCGTTCAGAAACAAAACAAGGCTACTTTTGATCACATCATAAGGAATGCTTTGCAGCACAGGCGAGTTCTTCAACTCAGCTATGCGTTGCACCTGGCCGGTGTTTTTATGATAAACTACCATATCCAGCAAATGCAATGGCTGCAGCATGTTGCGACTGATTTTAGCCCTCGGTTTCTTAACCGCGTTGATGATGTAAGATTGTAGTCCGAATTTCTCTGTAAACACCTGTACGATCACACTGGTTTCGCCATAATCGGTCGTTTTAAAAACTATGCCACGGGTTTTATGCAGCATGATGGATTAGGACTAACAATTTGGGAACAAAAATAATCAGGCCGATTATTAGCGCGCAAATAGCAGTGACCAATACTGCCCCTGCACTCATATCTTTTACCAAACCTGCTTTTTTATTGTATTCGGGAGATACCAGGTCGGTGAGAAATTCAATGGCAGTATTGAATAGTTCGGCGGTTAAAACCAAGCCTATGCAAAGAATGATCCATAGCCATTCATCCGGAGAAATATGCAGGGCCCACCCGCCATACACTGCAACTATAGCAGCCGCCAAATGCACTTTGAAATTAAGCTGTGTAGCTGCTGCGTGCCAAATGCCATTAAATGCGTAACCGAAGCCACGGATAAATTTTCTCATTGATTCAAAAGTAATTTAAAAATCGCAAAAAGAGCTCAGGATGACAGCGCGCATAAATTTGTTTCTCGTTCGAAATGACAATCCTCTTATATTAATTCCATAAAACCTGCCTAAATTCCGATCTCGAAATATTTACCTATGGATCTCAAACTAAAAGATAAAGTAGCCATCGTACTGGCAGCCAGTAAAGGATTAGGCAAAGCCTCCGCTTTGGCTTTATCTGCCGAAGGCGCAAAAGTGGTTATCAGTTCGCGCAATGCAGATGAATTGAATAAAACCGCTGCCGAAATACACCAACAAACCGGCAACGAAGTAATTGCTATCCCGGCGGATGTCTCAATCGCAGAACAAATGACCGCATTGATCAAAAAGACCGCAGATATTTTTGGTCGGATAGATATTCTGCTGAATAACGGCGGCGGACCTCCGTTTGACAAGTTTGAGCATTTTGATGACGAACAATGGAAAAAAGCATTTGATCTTACCATTCTCGCATTTGCGCGTACCAGTCGCGAAGTACTGCCTTATATGCAGAAAGCGGGTAGTGGTCGTATCATCAATATCATCAGCGGATCAGTAAAATCAGTATTAAACAACGCGGTACTGTCAACTTCCATGCGGATGGGTGTAGTGGGCATGGCAAAACTGATGGCGGATGAGTACGGTCCTTACCAGATCACCGTCAACAATATTGCACCAGGATTGATCCAAACCGAGCGCATAAAAGAAACATTCCCAAAAGGAATGGACCCCGAACAAGCACTAAAAGAGAAAACAAAAAACATACCTGCAGGCCGTATTGGAAAAACAGAAGAATTAGGTGCTTTGGTAGCATTTTTGGCCTCAGAACAGGCGGCTTACATTAGTGGCACTACTATACAAATAGATGGAGGGGCAACCAGGGCGATAATTTAATAGTGCCTATATTTTCATGGCTTTTTTCCTGGCTTCAAAAGCACAATTATTATCCACACGATGGATACCGCCTGCACCATAAACATGCTACCTGTTAGCAATTGCCCTCCAGGCCAGTGCATTATTTTGAACAACAAGCCTATCATCAGCATAACAAAGCTTGCCAAAAACAAAGCAATGGGATAGCGTAATTTATCCATATTAGTTAAGCGGCGGTCTGCTATTGATTTGATCAATGGTTTTTTGCTGTTTTTTGTATTGTACAAAATAGTATATCGATGCAACAAAGGCGACTATTCCTGCACCTATTGAAAATCCCTGGAAGAAATCAGCCCTCGGAAGAATTCTGACCGACGGCACAAAAGTGGTAGATAAAAATATAATAATGCATACTAAAACTACCACAAAAGCCCTTATAAACTTAATTTTCATGATGCTAAAATAACTTTTTAATAGTAAAATTCCGTATTTTTGCAACCTCTAAAAATTGAGGTGGAACATATTGATGTACAAGGAATATAAGCAGCTAAATTTATCGCAGATTGGCAAGGATGTCTTAGAGTTTTGGAAACAGCAAAACATCTTTGAGAAAAGCATTACCAGTCGCCCGGAGAACAACCCTTACACTTTTTATGAGGGACCTCCGTCGGCAAATGGTATGCCCGGTATTCACCACGTAATGGCCCGCTCTATAAAGGACATTTTTTGCCGTTACAAAACTTTAAAAGGTTACCAGGTAAAACGCAAAGGCGGCTGGGATACACATGGCCTTCCTATTGAGTTAGGTGTTGAAAAAACATTGGGTATCACCAAAGACGATATTGGCAAAAAAATTTCTATTGAAGACTATAATGCCGCCTGCCGCAAGGAGGTAATGAAATATACTGACGTTTGGAACGACCTGACCGAGAAAATGGGTTACTGGGTTGATCTGAATGATCCGTACATCACTTACAAAAACGAATACATAGAAACTCTTTGGTGGATACTAAAGGAGCTTTATAACAAGGATATGCTGTACAAGGGTTATACCGTACAACCCTATTCGCCAAAATCGGGCACAGGATTAAGTTCACATGAGTTGAACCAGCCGGGTACTTACAAAATGGTGAAGGACACTACCGTTGTGGCCCAGTTCCATTTAAAGAACGATCAGCAGCATCCCTTCATCAAAACTTTGTTTGAAAATGCTGATGAGGATACTGTAATATTAGCATGGACAACCACTCCATGGACCTTGCCATCCAACTGCGCTCTAGCAGTTGGTGAAAATATCCATTACGTTAAGATTAGCACCTTTAATCCTTATACCTATCAGCCTGTAAGTGTTGTTTTGGCTAAGGAACTGGTGAGCAAATATTTTAAGGCTGAAGGTGAAAACGCCTCATTCGAAGATTATAAAGAAGGCGATAAAGTAATTCCATGGGTTGTTAAAGCCCAATTTAAAGGATCTGATCTGCTGGGTTTGCGCTATCATCAATTGATGCCTTACGTAACCAACGATGACCTGGAAAAAAATGCTTTCCGTGTGATCCCTGCTGATTTTGTGACCACTGAGGATGGTACCGGTATCGTACATACAGCCTCTGTTTTTGGTGCGGATGACTTTAGGGCTTGTAAGGAAAATGGTGTGCCATCAGTAATGGTGATTGACGAAACCGGCAAAGAAGTACCGCTGGTAAACAAGCAAGGCCGTTTTGTTGACGAGGTAACCGACTTTGCAGGTTTATACGTTAAGGAAGAATATTATACAAAAGAGGAACGCGAAGCACCGGGTTTTAGAGCGACGGATGTAATGATCTCTATCAAGCTAAAGACAGAAAACAAAGCTTTCGACGTAAAAAAATACGAGCACAGCTATCCGCACTCCTGGCGTACAGACGAACCGATTTTATACTATCCGCTGGATAGCTGGTTTATTCGCACCACAGCTGTAAAAGACAAACTGGTTGAGCTGAACAAAACCATCAACTGGAAACCGGAATCAACCGGCACAGGTCGCTTTGGCAACTGGCTGGAAAATCTGGTGGACTGGAATCTTTCCCGTTCGCGCTATTGGGGTACACCGTTACCTATCTGGCGCGAAGAAAACGGTGGCGAGGAAAAATGTATCGGCTCGATTGCTGAAATGGAGCAGGAGATTGAAAAGTCTATTTCGGCGGGTTTTATGCCAAAAGGTTTTAAGCTGACCGACATGCACCGCCCTTATGTCGACGATGTGATATTGACTTCATCGACAGGAAAAAGAATGGTACGCGAACTGGATCTGATCGATGTTTGGTTTGATTCAGGTGCTATGCCTTATGCACAGTGGCATTTTCCTTTTGAGAATAAAGATCAATTTAAAAATGCTTACCCGGCCGATTTTATAGCCGAAGGTGTTGACCAAACCCGAGGCTGGTTCTTTACGTTGCATGCCATAGCTGTAATGCTGAGCGAAACCAGCGATGAGATCAAAGCCGTTAACAAACAGGTTGGCAACAAAGGCGTCGCCTTTAAAAATGTGGTATCGAACGGGTTGGTGCTGGATAAAAACGGCAACAAAATGTCCAAACGTTTGGGCAATGCTGTTGATCCGTTCTCCACCATTGAACAATATGGTGCTGATGCTGCCCGCTGGTATATGATCAGCAATGCATCACCATGGGATAACCTGAAATTTAATATGGAAGGGCTGGACGAAGTTCGCAGGAAATTCTTCGGTACCTTATACAATACCTATTCGTTCTTCGCGCTTTATGCCAATATTGATAAATTCAATTACAGCGAGGCAGAGATCGAACTAAGCAAACGCCCTGAGATAGATCAGTGGATCATTTCACTGCTAAATACTTTGAGCAAAGAAGTTGATGCTTTCTACGCCGACTTTGAGCCTACCAAAGCTGCACGTGCCATACAGGATTTTGTGGATGAGCATCTGAGCAACTGGTATGTACGTTTAAGCCGTCGCCGTTTCTGGAAATCTGATGACTCAGAAGATAAGCTTTCGGCCTACCAAACTTTATATACTTGCTTGGTTTCCATCAGTAAACTAATGTCGCCCATCGCGCCATTCTTTGCCGATCGTTTATACACCGACCTGAACAAGGTTACCAAAAAGGAAAAATTCGAGTCAGTGCATTTGGCTGACTTCCCGTCTTACCATAAAGAGCTGGTAAATAAAGCCCTGGAAGAAAGGATGCAAATGGCGCAGGATATATCTTCGCTGGTATTATCACTTCGTAAAAAGGTGAGTATCAATGTACGCCAGCCTTTGAGCAGGGTTTTGTTACCTATACTGAACAAAAACTTTAAGCACCAGGTTGAGCAGGTTAAAGATTTGATCCTTTCTGAAACCAATATCAAAGATATTGAGTATATTACCGATGCGTCGGGTTTCATCAAAAAGAGGGTTAAACCGAACTTTAAAGCGCTTGGTCCTAAAGTAGGCAAGGATATGAAAGCCGTTGCCGAAGCTATAACTAATATGACGCAGGATGCGTTAAACGAGTTTGAACAGACCGGCATTGCTAAGTTTGAGATCGGAAATTCATCATTCGAAATTGAATTAAGTGACGTTGAGATCATCGCAGAGGACGTTCCGGGATGGCAGGTTGCAACTTTAGGAAAACTAACTGTTGCTTTAGATGTTAACATCACCAACGAATTGAAACAGGAAGGTATCTCGCGCGAGTTGATCAACCGGATACAAAACTTACGCAAGGGAAAGGATTTTGAAGTGACTGATAAGATAAATGTTCGCCTCCGCGACCATTCTTTCATCAACGAAGCAGTAAAAAATAATTTATCATATATTTGCGCCGAAATTTTGGCTGAGAGCATACAAGTTGATAGTCAGCTAAATGAAGGCGAAACAGTACTAATTGACGAAAACGAGATTTTGATCGCTATAACAAAAATATAAATGAAACAAGAAACAGAAAAGACCAGGTACTCTGATGCGGAATTGCAAGAGTTTAAAGAGTTGTTGTTGGATAAGCTGAAGAGCGCAAAGGAAGAATTGAACTCACTGGCATCGTCATTAAGCACACCTAATGCTAATGGAACCGATGATACTGCAGGTACTTATAAGACTTTAGAAGATGGGTCTGCAACGCTGGAAAAAGAATCTATTAACCAGTTAGCTGCCCGGCAGAAAAAATTTATTGAGCAATTGGAAGCTGCGCTTGTACGCATTGAAAATAAAACTTACGGTGTTTGCCGCGAAACCGGTAAACTGATACAAAAGGAACGCTTACGCGCAGTACCGCATACTACGCTGAGCATGGAGGCCAAACTGAAGCAATATTAATGAAGGCAGCTTACACTAAACCCTTTCTTGTTGCTGCTTTTATAATTCTTGCCGACCAGATCATTAAAACCTGGGTGAGGGCTCATATGTACTTAGGTGAAGAAATTCACTTTCTGGGTAGCCGTGGCATGCTTCATTATACCGAAAACAACGGTATGGCTTTTGGGATGGAATTTGGGGGCGAGCTGGGTAAGCTGGCTTTAACCTTATTCCGCATCGGAGCAGTTGTAGCTATTGGCTATGGCCTGGTATACCTCATCAAACATAAATATCATCGCGGACTGATCATGAATGTGGCCTTGATATTTGCGGGCGCCCTCGGTAATATTGTTGATTCCACTTTTTACGGGATCATGTACCGTTATGCATCGCTTTTTCATGGACGTGTAGTGGATATGTTTTATTTCCCGCTGATATCAGGTAATTTCCCTTCATGGGTACCTGTGTGGGGTGGGCAGGATTTTATATTTTTCCGCCCGGTATTTAATTTAGCCGATGCAGCCATATCCGTGGGTGTTATCCTTATACTGATCAATCAAAAGCATTATTTTAAACACGAAACTCCTGAGTTAAGCACGCCAAATAGCGAAGTGGTTGAGGAGTGATTTTTTAATGTGCAGATGTGCAAATTACAGATGTGCAGATGAAATAGGGTTCGTGCAAATAATAAAATAAAAGAGCCGCTATAAGCGGCTCTTTTATTTTATAGATTTTACGTCCTGTCTTGAAATAGTGTAAAGTAAACACGCTTACGACGACTAAGGAAAGAAAAATATTAATCATTGGTTAATATCAAAAACACAAAAGTGCCCATACGCGCTGGAAACACATTTTTACATTGTTTTAAAAATCTGAAAATACCGTGAAAACACGGGTTGCGGGCAAGAGGTTAATTGCTGAGATTTGTAGTACCTAGTCCTTATCACAAAAAAGACAACCAGTACTAGGTGTACAGTTGTCTTTTTGTGTTTTGGTATGTCTATAGGACAAGATTACTTCCCTAAAGATTTTTCCCTTATAGCTTTAAACTCCGATCCATCTTTCCAACTGGGATAAGTTGTTTCATTACTTAGTTGATAACCTACATTGAAAAGCAGGTTTGCCACTTGTGCCATACCGCTTGCATCCATTTCAGGGCTATAATTATCAGATGCCTGGTGATAATGATGCGCCGTATAATCCTCCTGCTGTTTTTTACCCCAAGCCTCTCCATGTGCTAAACTATTATCGCCATTGTTCATATCCAGTGCGGGCACGCCAATCTTGGCAAAATTAAAATGGTCCGAACGATAATAGCTGCCTGCAATTGGGTTACGGTCGCCTACTACTATATCGCCTTCGGCATTTGCATATTTGGTCACATACTCATCCAATTCATTCTGACCTTTGCCTGTTATGGCAAAATCTTTGGTTTCGCCATAACTACCCAGGGCATCCATGTTCAGATCGGCAATAGTTTTATTTAGCGGATAAATCGGATGCGTAGCATAATATTCAGAACCTAACAAACCTTGCTCTTCAGCAGTAACCGCCAGGAATATAATAGAACGCTGAGGCTTCTCCTTTGCTTCAGAAAAAGCCTTAGCCATGCTGATCAGTGCGGCTACACCATCCGCATTATCTACGGCTCCATTATAAATGCTGTCGCCCTTGGCATCAGGCTTGCCTACGCCCAGATGGTCCCAATGTGCGGTATAAATGATGTACTCACCGGGATTGGTGCTCCCCTTTAAAGTTGCAATAACATTATGTGAGGTAGAATACTTTAGCTTATTGTGTATAGTCAAACTGGCATTTAAATTAAGCGGTATAGCTTTAAAATCTTTTTTACGGGCAAGAGCTCGCAGATCATCAGTAATACCGATCGAAGAAAACAGTTTTTTAGCAGCATCCTCAGTTATCCAGCCTTCAACTTTACAACGGCCAAGGTGTTTGTCTTTTTGCTGCAGATAGAGTTTCGCTCCCGGAAAACTGCTGGCAACTACACTCCATGGATAACTCGCTTCTTTTGTTTGGTGCACAATAATCACACCTGCAGCACCTTGTCGTGCGGCCTCATCGTATTTGTAGGTCCAGCGTCCATAATAGGTCATGGTATCGCCTTTAAAACCCGGATCATTCACCAGTACGATCACAGTTTTGCCTTTAACATCCAATCCCGCATAATCGTTATGATGATATTCCGGTGCTATAATGCCATAACCCACAAATACCAAAGGTGAATTTTTCAGTTCGACCTCATCTAACTCCTGACGTGTAGATGCTACAAAATCAGTAAGGTTATTTAATATGATTGGCGATTTACCACCGCTGATCTCCATAGTTGCTACCGGGCTGCCGGTGATCTCAACCATAGGTACTTCCTGGAAATAACTGCCGTTGTTCCCCGGCTCAAGTCCCAGTTTTTTAAATTGCTGCGAAATATAATTGATCGTTTTAGGCTCTCCTGCTGTAAACGGTTTACGGCCCAGCAGTGAATCATTAGCCAACACAGCAATATGGCTCTTAATTTCTTCAGCTGTAATGGGTTTAGCAGGTTTTTCCTGCCGGGAACATGCACTAAGCAATGCAGCGCCTAAAAATAAAAGCGGATAATAGTAAGTATTCTTCATTAATTATTGAGTTGATTACGAATGTAATGAGGTTAAAGCTAAAAGCAAAATGGTAAGCCGCTTATCATTTTTAAAACAAAGTGTTGCGATTTAACCTTTAACTTCGTCTAGAGTTATAGAAACAAAATAACACCGTATTATGAAAAAGCTATTTACCCTTGCAGCACTTATTCTATTTACTTGCAGTGCTTTTGCTCAGAATGTTGACCTGCGCCGGAAAATTGAAGTAACCGGGCTCGCCGAAAAAGAAGTGACACCAGATATCATCAATGTATCAATATCGTTACAAGAGTATCTTGATGGGAAAAAGAAAATCACCATCGATCAGTTAGAGAATCAGCTGGAAAGTGCAGTAAAGGATGCCGGGATACCTAAAGAGGATTTCACTATAAGCAATGTATCAGGCTGAATAATACCTGGCAAAAAAAGAAGAACCCCGATTTTTTGGCAAGCAAGCAATACAGCATCAGGTTTCATGACCTGGATAAATTTAACCAGATATTGAGCAAAATAGATCCTAAGGGCATACAATCTACTAATATTGACAGTTATGATTACTCAAAAATGGCCGATCTGAAGAGGGAATTAAAAATACAGGCTTTACTATCCGCCAAAGAAAAGGCTACTTATATGTTGAGCAGCATAAACGAGAAAGTTGGGAGACCTATAAGCATTACTGAATCTGATAACAGCAGTTTCCCAACACCAAGACCAATGATGTACAAAACAATGTCTGTAGGCCTAAATGCTGCTCCTCCTGAATCTGACATCGATTTTAAGCCTATAAAATTAAATTTCCAGGTACAGGCTGTTTTTGAGATACTACCGTAACTTTTTTAAATTTTGTTCGTACACAATAACCGGAGAAGGCTATTTTGCTTTGGGCGGTTGTAAACCAATTATTACCTGCTGATAAACAAGTGCTTGACAATACAATGTATAGATATTAACTTTTAAATATCCATAAATAAATTGAGCATGTTACATTTAAGGACCGAAAGAGTACTGTTGGTAGCCCCCAACATATTTTCAGTACAGCTCTTGGCCAAGCATAAGCAGATTAAACTCATCACTTCGGTGGATCGTGTTTTTCCTGCGATTTATGAATTCGCACCTCATATTATCGTATTTGATTATGATTACCTGGACAAGGATATGGAAAAATTATTGCGCCGTATCCGCACCAATTCCTATTATAACAAGATCAAAATTTGCTGCTTTAAAAGCAGTGCCGACAGAAGAATAGACAGCTTTTTAAAGATTTTGGGCGCTAACCATGTAATTTATAAAGACGAATTGAACAATCCTACGAAAGCTTCTATCAGCCACGTTAAATCGATACTTGATCCGGCCGTTACAGATATACTGATAAGTGGTAAGGAAGACGAGGAGGGGAAATAACCCTATCCCATTCCTCATCAGTCAATCCACTCAAACCTGGTATAAGGCACCAGCACTTCGGGTATTTTAATTCCTTTTTCAGTCTGATTATTTTCTAACAGCGTTGCTACAATGCGCGGTAAAGCCAACGCGCTGCCATTTAATGTATGCGCCAGTTGAGTTTTACCTTCGGCATTGCGGAAACGTAATTTTAAACGATTGCTCTGGAAGGTTTCAAAATTTGATACAGAAGAAACTTCGAGCCAGCGTTGTTGCGCAGCGCTCCAGGTTTCCATATCATAAGTTAAAGCTGATCCAAAACCCATATCGCCACCACAAAGACGTAATACCCGATAAGGCAAACCCAGTTTTTGCAATAGACCTTGTACATGGGCACTCATCTGCTCCAATATTACATAAGATTCGTCGGGATGTGCCACTTGCACGATCTCTACCTTATCAAACTGGTGCAAACGGTTCAGCCCGCGTACATGAGCGCCATAAGAGCCAGCCTCGCGACGGAAACACGGCGTGTGCCCGCAATTTTTCATCGGCAAATCACTTTCCTTCAATATCACATCGCGGTACATATTGGTAATAGGCACCTCTGCAGTTGGTATCAGGTATAAATTATCAAGGCCAACAAAATACATTTGTCCTTCTTTATCCGGTAATTGAGATGTTCCGTAGCCGGAAGCCTCATTAACCATTAGTGGAACACTTACTTCGCTGTATCCTGCCTTCTCGGCCTCATCAATAAAATAATTGATCAGTGCTCTTTGCAGCTTGGCTCCTTTGTTTTTATAAACTGGGAAACCCGCACCGGTTATTTTCACGCCCAATTCAAAATCGATCAGGTTATATTTAGCAGCAAGTTCCCAATGAGGTAAAGCATCGGCGGGCAGGTTCGGTTTAGCACCATTTTCAAGCACCACTTCGTTTTCCTCTGGTGTTAATCCTTTCGGCACAGATGAGTGCGGCAAATTAGGCAGCAATACCAGTTTTTGCTGCAGATCACTCTCAATCGCAGTTAATGCTTCGCCCAAAGATTTTATTTCTTCTTTCCAGGCGCCGGTTTTTGCTTTTATAACCTCTGCTTCGTCCTTTTTACCGGCACGCATGAATTCGCCCACCTGTTTTGCAGCAGCATTAGCTTCGGCCGATACATTGTCCAAACGGTTTTGGGTTTGACGGCGGTCATTATCTAATTGAATTACCTTATCAACCAATTCGGGCTGTTTAAAATTTTTTACAGCCAAACGTTCTAAAACCTTTTCCCTGTTATCGCGGATATAACTAACTTGCAGCATTATTGTATTTTTTGAGCAAAGATATAAATAAGTCGATAGTCAATAGACCATAGTCCATAGTAATTTGAACTTGGCAACGGCTCTTTTAAACTATGATTTAGAAACTATGGTCTATCGTCCATGGACCATGGACAAAATTAAACTATGAACCAAACCGGTAAACTCTACTTAGTACCAACCCCCATCGGCAACCTGGAAGATATGACCTTCAGGGCGATACGCGTTTTAAAAGAGGCTGATCTGGTGCTTGCCGAGGATACACGTACATCGGCACCTTTGCTTAAGCATTTTGGTATCGAGAAAAAAGTGTTCGCTCATCATCAGCATAATGAGCATCAGTCATCAGGTGAGATCGTGAGGTTTTTAAAAGAAGGTAAGAACATCGCGCTCATATCAGATGCTGGTACACCTGCGATATCCGATCCTGGCTTTTACCTGGTACGCGAGGCATTGAAACATGATATTGAGGTAGAATGTCTGCCGGGCGCTACAGCTTTTGTTCCGGCACTGGTTAATTCAGGCTTCCCTACTGACCGCTTTTGTTTTGAGGGTTTTTTGCCATTAAAAAAAGGACGACATACCCGCTATAAACAATTGGCCGAAGAAGAACGTACAATTATACTATATGAATCGCCGCATCGCTTTTTAAAAACATTGGACGAAATGGCTACTTATTTCGGCAGTGAAAGGCAGGTTTCCGTTTCGCGCGAGCTGACCAAAATGTTCGAAGAAACCGTGCGGGGAACGGTTGCTGAAGTAAAACTTTATTTTGAAACCCACCCGGTGAAGGGGGAATTTGTGATATGTGTGGCAGGAAAAAACTAATACAAAAAAACCGTAAAACCGTGTCATTGCGAGGAGGAACGACGAAGCAATCTCCACTATGCAGATCGAATATGAAAGGTTCGCGATTGCTTCGTTCCTCGCAATGACATGGTGAAAAATGATATCTATTAAATGAAAAAAAACATTTTCTTATCCATCCTTTCAGGCCTATTATTATGGATTGCGTGGCCGCCAACACCTTATAGCACTTTTTTACTGTTTGTCGGCTTTGTGCCGATGCTGCTGGCGATAGAAAATATCATACAGTCGGCTTTGCCAAAAAAGGGGAAGAAAATATTTGGCATTACTTTTTTGGGATTTTTTATCTGGAACACCTTATCTGTTTACTGGGTTTATAATTCCATAAAAACCATAGGGGCAGTTGTAGCTGTGCCTATTTCTTTAATTCCATATTCGCTGGGGCCATTGCTCATGTCCACTGCTTGCTGGCTATATTATCGTCTAAGATTAGTTACCGGATGCGGACAAGCGCTGGCTGGCTTAGTTTGCTTCTGGCTAGGTTATGAATATTTGCATCAAACCTGGGCACTTAATTTCCCCTGGATGACGTTGGGTAACGGATTTGCCGTAAGCCACAAATGGATACAATGGTATGAATATACCGGGGTTTATGGAGGCACCATATGGGTGTGGATAATAAACATCCTGGCATTTTTAATTTATGTTGGATTAAGTAAGCCGAAAGCACCCAAAGAAAGAGTTGGTCTGATACTGGCTGTAGGCTTAATAGTGGCATTGCCAATTGCTTTTTCTCTGTATCGTTATCACACTTACAAAGAGCAGGAAAATCCATCCGACATCGTAGTAGCACAGCCCAATATTGATCCTTATGAGAAAGAAGGTGGCATACCTACGTCTCACCAGATCGACATATTAACCCATCTGTCAGATTCATTGGCCCAGAAGAACACTGAATTTTTTATATGGCCTGAGACAGCTATTTCTGATCCCCATGACCTGAACGAAGACCTGGTGCGCAGCAGCCCATATTTTTTGCAGATACAGCAGTTTCTGAATAAATACAAGAATGGTAACGTGCTAACCGGTTCAGAAGACGTTAAATTCTACAACTCCAGGAAAACGAGTACAGCAAAATCGTTTGATCCGCAAGGCAATGAGTATTATGATGTTTTTAATGCGGCTGTTAATATTGAAAACTCTGCCGAGGTGCAATTCTATCATAAATCAAAATTGGTACCAGGTGTGGAATCGATGCCATTTGGTGATGCCCTATCCTTCTTAAAACCCGTGTTTGAACACTTAGGCGGTGCAACCGGCGATTATGCTGGTCAGGATGAACCGGGCGTATTTTATTCGCAAAGCGGAATAGGCGTTGCGCCTGCAATTTGCTATGAATCTATTTATGGCGAATGGATAGCTGATGCGGTACATAAGGGTGCGCAATTTATAGCTATCATCACCAATGATGGCTGGTGGGAAAATACATCGGGGAAAGACCAGCACCTGGATTACGCCAAGCTCCGTGCTATCGAGACACGACGCTGGGTATGCCGTTCGGCAAATACCGGTATCTCAGCCTTTATTAACCAGCGTGGTGATATAGTGAAACAAACCCAATGGTGGACACGCACCGCCATCAAGCAGGATATCAACCTGAACTCTGATCTTACCTTTTATGTACTGCATGGTGATTATCTGCCAAAAACAGGTAGTTTATTAGCCATTGCAGGTATATTTTGGATCCTAATTGCAAAAGTGAGGTATCGTGGCAGAAAGTCTAAAGTCGTTAGTTCTAAGTCTTAAGTCGAATATCTCAGACTCCTGACTTAAGACTTCGGACTTAAAACTTAGGCATCCCTGCTTACAATAAACTGCATCAGGTCATAGATCGGCTGGCGGATTATTTTACCTACGTGCACCTCATTTTCTTCGCATACGGCTTTCAATTCATCTGCAAAAACGTAAGCTATTGAGCCTACAAAATGGCATTTGTAACGGTGGCATTGCTGGGGATAGGATTTAATATCGCTATTAATAAACTCCTGAAAACCTTTTTTTAATAAATTTTGTACGTATTCCGTCTGCCTTATTGAATTCAAAAATTTGGCAAAAGATGCCAGGTATGAATTTGCCCGGGGCTGCCGGTAAACATTGTTGATTACAGTCTCCTTATTTAATGCATACTTTTCGTTAAACAAGGCATGTATATCAGCAGGCATATTGCCATATAAAAAGTCGGTGATCAGCGCCTTCCCAAACCAGGTGCCCGAACCTTCATCACCTAATACATACCCCAATCCATGTTTACTCGAATGTACCTCTTCGCCATCAAAAAAAGATATGTTTGACCCTGTGCCTAATACGCAACAAAGGCCTTTTTCATGGCCGCAGGTAGCATAAGCGCTGCCTAAAAGATCACTATCAATGCTGATATATGCTTTAGGGAATAACTGACTAAGGGCATTTGAAACGATCTCGTGCCTGTCGGGACTGGAGCAACCTGCACCAAAGAAATATATTTCTGTGATCTCTGCAGTATGTGCTACCAGGTCGGCCCCCTGGTCCTGCAGTATTTTTACCATTTCCTTTTCTGTCAGGAAATATGGATTAAGGCCGCCTGTTTTAAATTGTAATGGCTCCTGCTCGGGTACAGCAAGCAACCAGTCTGTTTTGGATGAACCGCTATCTGCAACCAGGATCATGTACAAATATCGTCAAGTATTTTTTGGGTGATCGGCTTATGTATAAATTGGGTGATGTACTTATTATTGCTCGATTTTTTTATATCAGTAGGGTCAAGAGAAGAAGACAGCATGAATATTTTTATCGCTTTTTTTCCATCAATTTCCAGTTTATCATATTCCTGCAAAAACTCAAACCCGCCCATTACAGGCATACGGATATCTAAAAATATGACATCAGGTTTGACCGATCCGGAACGCAAAGAATCTATAGCCTCTGCAGCTGATTGGCTGACAATTACTTTTTCGGCAAAGTTGCCGCCTTCTAAGATTCTGCGTGTGACAAAATTATCTATGTAATTATCGTCTATCAGCAAACAAGTTTTATAATTTGACATTCACACCAAAAATAGCTTTTATAAGAATAAAAAAGAACGGGTTTGATTTTTTATTTTATATATATCTATATGATACTGACTTGCTTCAACAAGATAGTTACAATGCGATGTGTACTTTTTTTATAAATTGCCCTTATGAAATTATCACATTTAGCAGCACTTTTTTCTTTAATATTGCTCGGTATGAACACTACTAACAGCGAAGCAGCCGGAAATACCCAGATTTCTTATACAGTAACATTCCCCGAGGCACAGGCACATTACGCGGATATTGAAATGAATATATCCGGATTAAAACAAAATGTCCTGGATCTTAAAATGCCTGTATGGACACCGGGTTCATACCTGGTAAGGGAGTTTTCTAAAAACGTTGAGTCTTTTAGCGCTGAAGCTAGTGGTAAACCGCTCGACTATAAAAAAACGCGTAAAAATATCTGGCAGATACAAACTATCAATGTATCAGCAATAAAGATAAAATACAGGGTTTATGCTTTTGAACTCTCTGTGAGGACTAGTTATATTGATGTTAATCATGCGTTCCTGTCAAATTCGGGTATATTTATGTACCCCGCGGATATGCTTCATCATCCTTCAACAATTCATATTATCCCTTATAAAGGCTGGGCAAAAGTTTCTACCAGTTTAGAAATGGTTAATGGCGATCCTTTTACAGTGTATTCGCCGGATTATGATATTTTGTTTGATTCGCCAATAGAAGTGGGTAACCAGGATGTATTTGGATTTGATGTTGGTGGTGTAAAATACGAGGTGGCTATGTGCGGAGGCGGTAACTATGATAAAGAGCGCCTGAGCAAGGATATACCTAAGATTGTTGAGCATGAGGTCGCTATCTACGGCGAAAACCCTAATAAACACTATGTATTTATTGTACACAATACCTCAAAAGGGGGTGGCGGGCTTGAGCATTTGAGTTCGACTGTACTTGGTGCGGCTCGCGATAGTTATAACACAGATAAAGGTTACCAGGGCTTTTTGAGTTTGGTTGCACATGAGCATTTTCACTTGTGGAACGTAAAGCGCCTGCGGCCAATCGCTTTAGGGCCGTTTGACTATGATAATGAAAACTACACAACCGATCTGTGGATAGCAGAAGGTTTTACAGCTTATTACCAGGACATTATTGTTCGCCGTACTAATCTTTATCCTCCTGATAATTACCTGGGAGTTTTGGCTGCCGATATCAATTATGTAGCCAATCAGCCCGGTAACAAAGTACAAACATTAGCGGAGGCCAGCTATGATGCCTGGGTAAAATATTATCGCCCTAATGAGAACTCTGTAAACACCAATATTTCCTATTACAATAAGGGCTCTATTATGGCCTTGATGTTCGACCTGGAGATTATCAATGATACCAAAGGGAAATACTCGCTGGATGATGTGATGAAATACATGTATGACACCTATTACAAAACCCAAAAACGTGGTTACACCGACCTGGAATTTAAGCAGGGGCTTGAAAAATTCAGTGGCGAAAACCTGGATGAGTTTTATAAAAAATACATCTATGGATTAGATGATATCGATTACGATAAATACCTTGGTTATGCGGGCTATCATTTAAACGATGAATTTGCGGGAAACAATGATCCTAATCTGGGTGTTATAACCACTACTAAAGACGGGAAGATAACAGTATCCAATGTACTGCGCGGTACAGCAGCATGGATAGATGGCATCAACGTGAATGATGAAATAACTGCCGTAGATAATAATAAAGTAACCGATATGGCTACCGTTTTGAATGGTAAAAAACCAGGCGACCGGATAACTGTTTCTGTAGTAAGGGATGGTTTGCCACTAAACTTACCGGTTACTTTGCTTAAAAAGACCCAGGTAAAATATAAGATAGATAGCTTAGCAAACCCTACCCCACAACAACTGGTGGTAAGGAAAAAATGGCTGAGCCTATGATAATTGATTAATTAACCAGAAACTAATAATTCTTTATTTAAACAAAACGATCAATATTATACTTTTAGATAACAAATGAAGTTTATTAAATACCCCATGTGAGGCTTGATAGGTTTTTGACGGAGCGACTATTAAGGAAATACTTAATGCTTTGACTTGGATAAAATGGGAAAAATCAGTTTTATTCGTTCTATTAAAGGGAAAATATTAATTGCATCAATACTTGCATGCTTTGCGCTATTTATGGCCTGGCAAACCAGTAAGGATGCATTCAAAGCTGTTCTTAATTCTTTCGACAATATTTCTGCTCCGAATAATAAGCTGAGGCTGGTTAATGAGATTTCTCACCGGGTAACCCGTCTTGACCAGATGCAGAAGGCACTACTTTTAAAAAAACCGTCTAAATATTATGGCTTTTTTATAGAAACGAAAAAGCTGAGCCTGAAAATAGATACCTTAAAAAAGCTTTATGCAGGCAGGCCCAACCAGATTAAACGGCTCAATACTTTAAAAAGGCTGTTGCAGGACCGCGATAGACTTTATATAGGCTATTTAAATGTCAGATTAGGTCTCGTCAACAATAAATCGTTTTCATCCCAGGTGAATCTATTGAGTGATATGGTTAATAAAAGCGCCAGTCAAACCGATAGCCTGGTTACTACAACCGAAAAGAAAACATCCACGACTACTTTTTTCCCTCCTGCCCAGGTTTCTGAATCTGAAAAGGAGCAGCACCGTGGCTTTTTTAGCAAACTGTTTGGCAAGAAGAAACTTGAAAATAATGAGGCCAAAGTAAACATGCCTTACCAGGTAGTTGATTCGGAGTTAAAGGTAAAAAAAGACACAATTGCTATTGCCATGCGTGATAGCTTGCTAAAAGGGGTAGGGCAAACCATTCAATATATCCAAAAAGCTCAGGAAACAAAAAGTGAGCTGTTTATACGCCGCGAAGCCATGCTAAACAAGGCAAGCGCCAGGGTTGTGGGCCAAATTTTGATTATTCTGAAAAAGGTTGAGGATGAAGCGATAGCCCAAACAAGCGCCAATAATATGATGGCCAAACAAGTTGTAAGAAGCAGTATTGAACGGATCAGCTTGATCATGATGCTGTTTTTTACGTTGACCGTTGTGCTGGTTTATTTTATTTTAAGAGATATTTCGCGTACTAATAAATACAGGAAAGAAATTGAGGATGCTAAAGACGAAGCGGAATACCACAGCCTTGCAAAACAACGTTTCCTGTCGAATATGAGCCACGAGATCAGAACGCCGTTGCAATCTATTATCGGCTATGCGGAAATAGTTAAACACCAACCATATCCCCGGAAAGAAGATTTGGAGGCGATTTATAATTCGTCTAACCACTTATTGCAGATCGTGAATGAGGTGCTTGATTATAACCGGATCATCTCAGGGAAGTTTACGTTTGCTAATGAGGTTTTCAATATGCAAAGTTTGCTTGATGAGGTGATATCGGTAATGCGTTTGCAGGCAGCCAGGAAGAAAATTATTTTAAAGACAAACTACGATAAATCCATTTCGGCTTTTTTAATGGGTGATCCTTTCCGGTTAAAACAGGCGTTGTATAATTTATTGGGTAATGCTATCAAATTTACCCATGTCGGTGAAGTAGAACTGAACGTGAGTGGCAAAGAAAAAGCCGGACAAATATTTTTTGAATTTGCAATAACAGACACCGGCGTTGGTCTTTCTGAAAATGATATTGGCAGAATATTTAACGAGTTTGAGCAAGCGGGTGATGAAAACCAGGCTAAAAAAGGGACAGGACTTGGTCTGGCTATTTCCAAACAGATCATTGAAAACCAGGGCGGCAGTATTTCAGTAAAGAGTGAGTTAGGCAAGGGTAGCTGTTTTACTTTTGAACTTCCATTTACTATAACCGAAAAGCCTGTTGACATAATTGGCGAACAAAATATTATGATTGAAGAATCAAGCCTATTTAAGGTTTGGGTAGTGGATGACGATCCTTTCATATTAGACCTTTGTGCCCGTTTGTTTGAGCAGAATAAAATTGAATACCGTTGCTTTAACTCACCATTTGAAATTTTAAATACAGTATGGGACAACGATGTAAAATGTTTGCTTATCGATATCAGAATGCCCGAAATGGGCGGTATAGAACTTTGCCGTTTATTACGTAAGAAGATGCCTGTACAAACCCAGGTGTATGCACTGACCGCGCAAGTTATGCCCGAAGAGCACCAACATGTTCTAAAAGGAGGTTTTAACGGGATACTGACCAAGCCGTTTAAGGAAAATGATTTGATTGCCCTCGTAAAAAAACATGGATGTGTTTCGCCATCTGTTACTGAAAAACCAGTATTGGATATCAAGGCAATAGAAAAAATGACTTTTGGCGATCCGGCTCTTGTAGCCAGTATACTGATGCGTTTTTCTGGAGACAGTTTAAACGATATTGATGAATTATATGCAAAGATCAATGAACATAATGCGGAGGGTGTATTACTACTAATTCACAGGATTGCAGGCCGTACAGCACAGGCCGGCGGGCGTGAACTTGCAGAACGGTTCAGGCTTGCCGAGATCGAATTGGGGAAAGACATGGAACTTACGCAGGAAAGAATAAAACACATTTTATGGCTCGCTAACCAATTAAACGATCTGGCTATAGCAACAAGTAATTATAGTAATAAAGAAACAACTGCTTAGTCTGCACTTGCTACTGGTCAAGGCCATAGCGTTCCATTTTGCTGTACAATGTTTTCCGGTCGATGTTAAGCAATTTCGCCGCTTTTGATTTATTGTAGTTTACGTCTTGCAGGGTTTTTTGTATCAGTTTTTTCTCGTTCACTTCGTTCTGCGCCTTCAGATCGGTTTCTTTGATTGTAGTAAGGCCATTATTTATGGAGAACAACATTTCATCTGGCAAGGTATCAGCCTCAGCCACATCACAGTGCGTTAACAGCACCATTCGTTTAATCACATTCTTAAGCTCCCGCAAATTACCCGGCCAATCATATCGGTGCAGTATGTCATTGGCTTCAGAAGAAATACGGATTACTTTACGGCCCAATTCGGTGTTTGCCAGCTGAACAAAATGCTTTATAAAAATATCGATATCGCTGTCTCTTTGCCTTAACGGCGATAATTGTATCTTAAATTCGTTGATGCGGTGATAGAGATCCTGGCGAAAACCATCGTTGCTCACGCCATTGATGAGATCATCGTTAGTTGCAGTAATAATCCGGACATTGACAGGTATCTGCTTGTTGCTACCTACGGGTTGTATCACTTTTTCTTGCAGAGCACGCAATAACTTTACCTGTACATCATAACTAAGATTACCCACTTCATCCAAAAATAAAGTACCACCTTCGGCATATTCAAATACGCCTTTTTTATCGGCAATTGCACCCGTGAACGCACCCTTAACGTGGCCAAATAGTTCACTTGCTGCCAATTCTTTTGATAATGCGCCGCAATCAATGGCAACAAATGATTTGAGAGACCTTTTACTTTGACTGTGTATCATCCGGGCTACATATTCTTTACCGGTTCCGCTTTCCCCCTGTATGAGTACTGACATATCTGTAGGGGCAATCAGGCCAATATGTTCATGAAGTTTGTCTGAATTCGGACTACTGCCTTTAATAAATTCCGGAGTGCCTGTTTGTGCCACAGGATCGGGCGTTTTATTATTAAGGGCGGTACCCATGATCATCAATAGCTCGTCCGGATTAACAGGCTTTGTAATGTAATCAAAGGCTCCTAACCGCACAGCTTTTACCGCAGTTCGCACATCATTGAAGCTGGTCATCATAATGGCAGGGACGAGCGTGCCTTTTTCTCTGTTATAAGTTAATACATCCAACCCCGTACCATCCGGTAAGCGATAGTCGAGTAACAAGAGATCAAACGTGCTTTGTTCTAAAAACTTAAGACCAGTTTTAACATTTGAAGCAGCGGTAATTTCATGCCCGTTTTTCTGCAAAAAGTTTTGCAGCATTTGTGAGAAGGTCAGATCGTCTTCAACGAGCAATATTTTCGCCATGTATTTGGATTATACCCCATACAAAAATACAAAGAGTCGCCCCATATATAAAATGAAGCGACATCTTTGTTTTTAGTTAAATTAAAAAGAAAGCGAATTAATTGAGATTAGTATAGTTGATTTGGGGAAATACTTTCTTTTAACTTTCAATTAACGACGATCCGGTTTTTTTGTAGTGTCTTTTTTAGTTGTTTCTTTTTTCTTTTTAGTAGTATCCTGTTGCAATCCTGTATTAGCTGACGCTACAAAAGTTCCGAAGGTGAAGGCTGATAACATCAGCACTGTTACTAATTTTTTCATAGTTATTTTATTTTTAGATTAATTGTGATATCCATCTGCATAACTGTGCCAAAAAAAGAAAAAACAGCTTTTTATATATAAAATCAAGGGGTTTTTAAAAAATGAGATCAATAAAATTGTGGACTTATTCCGCAGTGTGTAGAGAAAAGCAACAGATATTTATACCCTGTATTTTTTTATGTAAACCGCTCTTTTAAAACAGAAGTTACTTTTTATTTATAATGAATTTTTTAAAACATTTTGCTTATTCACAGGCTTATATATATGAAAAACATATTATAAACTTTAAAATCATCTACCATGAATTCACTATTGTATATCGTTGCGGTTATCCTCGTTATCGGATGGGCGCTTGGCGTATTTGTCTACTCGGCAGCAGGGCTGATACACGTGTTGTTAGTTATTGCCATAATCGCCATTATTCTGGGACTGATCAGAAGGCCAACGGCCATGTAAACATAAAATTCTGACCAATAAAAAAGCCGCTTTAAGCGGCTTTTTTATTGGTCTTTCTGTAAAGCTCCATCAACATTCGGATTAACTTATCAAAGCTATTATTTCAACACATAAAAAAAGCCGCCTAATGGCAGCTTTTTCAATAGAAGAAATTACACTTATTTTCTTTCGTTTTTTGCACCTTGATTAATACTGCTTTCGGCAATCTGTGTTAGCATAGTATCGGCATTTTTTTCTTCCTGTAAAGTAGCATCAAGCAATTCGGCTGCTTCATCATAACCTAAAACGCCGGCGAGCGTTTTTAATGTGCCGTAAGAGGCGATCTCATAATGTTCAATCTTTTGTCCTGCTGAGATAATACCGGCATCACGCGTAATACTCCCTTTTTCTGTATCCGCAACTATTTCATCACCTTCTTTTATCAGTCCGGCCATTGCTTCGCATTTTTTTGCCACGGCTTTTTCTCCGATTGAATCAAAAGCCCGTTCGAGGCGGGTGACATGATTTTCTGTTTCGGTAAGATGGTTCTGAATTGCTGTACGCAATTCGTCGCTTGTGGCTGCTTTCGCCATTTTAGGCAATGCCGTTGTTAAATGTTTTTCGGCCCAATAAATGTCTTTTAATTCATCGATGAATAATTCATTCAATGCGGATTCATGCACACCAGTGGCCATTTCTGATGAACGTGTTGCTGTTTTTGTAGTTGCCATAATGTGGATTTTTTTAATGTTTGTTTGTCTTATAAACTACATGCAGGCTTGGCTTAAGTTTTATTTATTTGAAAATAAATAAATTAAAAATCAATTATATTAACTTTAGTAATTCAAGGGCCTTTTTCAGATCAGCCTTATTTTTAGTGAGATCCTTCCAGGGATCATCAATCTTTTTTACCCGTTCCAACATATTATGGATGGTATAATTTGATAATTTCAGATCATTATTAACTTCACTCCAATGCAGGGGTGCTGATACGGTTGCACCTGGTTTCGGCCTGACAGAATATGGGCAGGCGATGGTTTGCCCTCTGCGGTTTTGCAGGAAATCGATGTACGTTTTGTTTGGCCTTTTTGCCGGACTACGTTCCACACTGGTAATATTGGGCAATTCATCATGGATCAGTTTCGCAATGTACTCTGCGAACATTTTAGTGAAATCGTAATCATATTGAGCACCGACATAACAATAAATATGCAACCCCTTTGAGCCCGAAGTTTTGATAAATACGTCCAGTTTCATGCGATCAAAAACTTCCTTTGTTTTTAAGGCGACTTCCACTGCCTCATTAAACGGCACATCATGGGGATCAATGTCGATAACCACAAAATCCGGGTTATCCGGTTTCTTGTATGAACTTAGCCAGGGATTGATCTCAATACAACCGAGATTAGCAAGATATAGCAAAGTCGCTTCATCCTTCCCGATAATATAATTGATGTTCTTGTCATTACTTTCCGAATAAAGCGGCTCGCTTTTTATCCATTCCGGCAAATGTTCTACATCGGTATCCTTCTGGAAAAAGCCGGGATCTTCTATCCCATTCGGCTGCCTGCGCATACTAATGGCTTTGTCTTTTATATATGGCACTATTGAGTCAGCCATGTCCCGGTAATAATGAATCAGATCACCTTTGGTGATGCCTTCATCCTTCCAAAAAACTTTGTTCAGATGGGTGACTTTAAGTTTGGCCTTACCCATCTCTATGAGTTCTTCATCAGCCAATTGCTTATCAGGTGTTTCCATAACTACTTTTTCTTTGTCCTTATCTATCCGCAAACCTTTATATACAGGCTGTCGCAAATGCCCGTCGCCGGTCCATTCGGCAAACCAAACCTCGCAGACCAGTTCGGGTTTTATCCAGGTTACTTTTGTGCGCTGGTGCACTTTTTTCTCAAAAGGCTTTTTATCAGTTTCAAGCGGATGCATTTTGATATAAAGGTCTTTGATCAGCGCATCATTAAACCCGGTTCCGCAATTACCAATATATCTTATTTTATTGCCATCATTAATGCCCAATATCAGCGCACCGAAATGTTTTCTTGATCCAGTCGGTGCTGTGTAACCGCAAATGATAGCCTCCTGTGAATTTTGCAATTTAAATTTCAGCCACCTGTCCGATCGTTTCCCGCTGTTGTAATAACTATTGGCATCCTTTCCGATAATGCCTTCCCAAGCTTCTTTCTTTGCTTTCTGAAAGAGTTCGGTTCCCTTCCCCGCGATATGATCGTTATAAATGATCCTCTTACTATTTAAGGATGTAATGAGCATTTTTAAAAGCTCTTTTCTTTTGTACAGCTCAAGTCCGCGAAGGTCATGACCGCTAAGATTGAGCAGGTCAAAAACATAATATTTTAACGTTTGTCCGTTGGTATCGCCATCGTAATTCTGTATATGCTGAAACCGGCTTTTGCCAGTTTTGTCCTCTATCACCAACTCACCATCCAGTATAGCATCTTCCTCGATTACCTTTAACTCGTCGAGAATAGCCTTATACTTATGACTGAAATCAATACCATTCCTCGAGATTAACCTTGCTTTTTTACCTGTATAACCTATAGCGCGATAGCCATCTAATTTTTTCTCGTAAATCCAGCCGGGTTTATCAAATATCTTAGCTTCCAGTTTGGCCATCATTGGGGTATAAGCTCTGTCGCCGTCAGAGTTGTTTTCTACTTCGTCGTTTATATCAGGACTTTTTCTTCCAGACTGAGTTTTCTTTACCCGAGGAAGCCGGCTTGCTTTGCCGCTTTTATTATTGAGCATTTCTTTTATTTCATCCGGCACCTGCTCTTCACTGTTGTAAGGTTCATGTACAGCGAATTCATCATTATGCTTGATTAACAGCCAGGAGTTGTCTTCGGCACTGTTCAGTTTTACCAAAGCAAATTCGCCCTTCAGTTTTTCACCGTTCAATTTAAATTTCAGATTGCCGGATTTTAAACCCGTCCGCAAATTTTTTATATCATCAGTACGCTCATCAGCCAAAGAAGTATAAGTGCCATTGTCCCATATCAATACCACACCTGCACCATAATTCCCATTTGGGATGATGCCTTCAAAATGCTGGTAGTCTATCGGGTGATCTTCTACCATCATAGCCAGTCGCTTATCGTTCGGATTCATAGAGGGTCCTTTGGGCACTGCCCAACTTTTGAGTGTCCCGTCTAACTCCAGCCTGAAATCATAATGCAGGTGTGAGGCATGATGTCGTTGCACCACAAAATTTAACTTTTTACCGGTGCTTTTCCCTCCTTTTGGCTCAGTGGTTTTATCAAAGAGCCGTTTTTTAACATACTCCTTTAAACTCATCTCAGGCTCCCTTCCTTGTGTTGAGACTTTGCATCAATTGTTCGTACAGATCATCGCCGCTAGTTTTATGCGGTTTTAATTTCTTAATAGTTGGACGCTTGCCTTTGGCCTTAGCATGGATGATCTTCAGCAATTCTTCATGATAATCGTCATGGAATTTAGATACATCAAAAGCCTCTTCGTATTGCTTTATCAACGCAAGGCCAACTTCCAGCTCTTTTTTGCTTACGGTAACATCGTCATCAATATTCAGGTCATCCATACCGCGTATCTCATTTGCAAACCGGATGCGTGTAACCACCAGGGCATGCTCTAAGGGGTGTACAATACAAAGGTTTTCATTGTTGCGCAAAACAAATCTTGCCAGTCCAACCTTTCCTGATTTTTTCAGAACTTGTTGTAAAAGCGCGTAAGCCTTATTGTTTTTTGTATCCGGTTCGGTGTAATAGGAGGTTTCATAAAACATGGGGTTTACCTCCGAGATATTTACAAAGCTTTCTATCTCGATAACTTTACTTTTTTCGGGTGCGGCATCTTCAAAATCACGTTCCTCTAATATCACATAATCATCGTCCAGCTTGTAGCCTTTTACAATTTTATCATAGGGAACTTCCTTATGCGTGTGTTCGTTCACACGCATGTAGCGTATGCGCGAATGATCGCGGCTGTCCAGCATATCCAGGTCGAGCGAGGAAGTTTGTACTGCGGAGTACAATTTGATGGGAATGCTTACCAGTCCAAACCCTATTGAACCTTTCCAGATAGATCTCATAGTCAGCGTAGTTGATTGTAACTACTATAACCATGAAAATGAATAAAGGGTTTTAATAGAAAGTAAAGTTTTGAGGCGCAAAGCTTTGCGCCTCAAAACTTGTTACTATTTAACGTTATACTTCTTAGCTATCTCCGGATATATATTCATGTACTGATTAGCTTTACCATCGCGGTCAAATATCCCTTCCCAGGTACTCAAAGGCTCCCAGATAAATGAGCCTACTGCTTTGCCATTTGGGACATTAAAGGCAACATCATTTACCTCACGTTTTAGCTGTGAGTATTCGGCTACCATTACCTGTTGTGGGTAGCGATTGGCAAGGTCGGCCATGTTATTTTTCAAGTCTTCAATAGTGCCATGCCATTTTGGATAATAGGATAAACCGATCACATCAAAAGGCACATTGCGCGCTTTCATATTATCCAGGAAAAAACGCGCCTCGGCATTTTGCCCGCCTAAAGCAATATGCAGCATGATGATGGTTGACGGACTCACTTCCTTTACCCCGGTAATGCCAGAATAGATCAGTTGCGACAAGCTATCCAAATTACTGATCGCGCCATCGGGCCAGATCATCCCGTGATTGATCTCGTTACCTACTTGCACCATATCCGGCGTGGTGCCCTGATCTTTTAACTCCTGCAGCACTTTCACGGTATAGTCGTGAACTGACTGTTTAAGTGCCGTAAAATCTTCGCCAACCCAGGCGGCAGGTTTATTTTGCTGTTGTGGATCGGCCCAGTAATCGCTGTAATGGAAATCAAGCAAAAATTTCATTCCGGCAGCTTTGATGCGTTTTGCCATTTGCTTGGTATGCTCCAGATCGCAGAAACCTTTATTTGGCGAATATCCCTTTGGATTAGCCGGGGCATTAAATATGCGCAGGCGGATATAGTTAAACCCATGATCCTTCATGATCTGTATTGCATCGCCGGGAGTACCATTATCAGAAAATTTCATTCCACGATTTTCCAGTTCAGGCAGGAAAGAAATATCGGCACCCAATACCTTATCTCCTGCTTTTTTGGGAATGTATTTAGCGTTAGTAACTGCATGTGGTTTTCCCGGCTGTACAGTATGTATCTCTGTTGATCCCGGCCACAGGCTATCGGCTTTTGCCTCAAACTTGATATGGCCCAGGGTTTTGCCTGCAACCATGGTCACCCAAAGCAAACCGTTTTTAAATTGAGTCTGAGCGGTAGTATCACCAATTTTTGCGTCGGCATTGGTTTTATCGCCATATTGGATACGGGTAATATGCGCATCGCCTTTTATAGAAAATCTGACAGGGTTTGAGGCATCAGTCATTATCTCACCCACACCATCTATCACGGCAACTTTTATAGAAACCTCGTCTTTACCATTAGCTATCATGGTGGTTTTATAAGGGGTGACCTGAACCTCAAATGCTTTACCTGCCACACCACGCCTGCGACCCTGTGCATTGACTGATGAAACAACGAGAAGTAATAGAGATGCAGTAAACAGGCTGCTGAACAACCGCTTGATAGAGGTAGAAAAATGCTTTGTCATGGTTATTTAAATTGGTATTCTAAAGGTAGATATTAAAGTGTATGATTGACAATTATTAATCAATAAAATCCCCTTTCATAACCAATTTTTTACAAAGCGGGTTTGACTTATAAATGAAATTCTTCCCTCTTTCCGCCAAAGGCGAAGAGAGGGTGATCGATCCGCCTTTGGCGGAATGATCGGGTGAGTTGACTCTGCGACATACCAGTTAACTCACCCTGTCATCGCTATGCTCGACATCCCTCTCTACTGCAAGCAGTAAAGAGGGAGATTTTAATGAAATAAATTTGCTATCCAACTTTTGCGGTAGGTCTTGTCCATTTGATTATCCACCAGGCTATTTCGGCCGTGAGTAGGGCACAAACTGCAAAGACCGCAGGCATTATCCCCTTACCTGCTGATGAAAGTGCCCCGGTTAGTGCTATGAAATAAACAACTAGTGGCAGCAGCGCCATAATAACAAGACCTGCAATATTCAATGGTATTTTGAATGGACGTAAGGTATCCGGTTCTTTCATCCGCAGGCGTATCAATGAAATGTATTCCAAAAACAATCCTGCGCCATACACCGTAACATCAATAATCAGTAGATCGGCAAAGGTCCATAGCACCATCAGACTCACTACAATGGAGCAAATAATAATAGAGATATAAGGCGTATTAAATTTTGAATGTTCTTTGTTCAGCCATTTAGGTAACAGACCATCATCAGCCATTACTTTTGGTACCCGTGATACAGATAGCAATACTGCCGCATAAATACCCAACGTGCTGGCCATGCCACCTGCAGCGATCAATATCCCCAACCATTGGCCACCAATCAGTATGCCTAAGGCGGGGAAACCTTTATCGGTTAATACAGCAAAATCAATATGCGATTGCTGTGCTATCAATATGGTGAAAAAGTAAACTACCAAGACCAGCACAAAAGCAACAAAAATAGATATCAAATAAGAGCGCACAGGCTTTTCAACTTCTTCGGCGTAGGTTGTCACATTATCCCAACCCAGGCAGTTCCACATTACCGTATATAAAGCCATGCCCATTGACGGGAAAGAAATCCCTTTTAATGTTGGTGACGGAATTGATAATGCACCGGTATGATGATAGAAAAACACAATGATCAATACGAAAAATGGGGTTAGCACAGCAACACTTAATAGTAATGATACCTTACCGACAGGTACGATCCCTAAAATATTTAACCCGGCCGATAACCAGATAATTAACAGGCATACGGGTATTTTATAAGCAGCAAGTTCGGGGAAAAAGAATGAGGCATATTCTACAAAAAGTACCGGGTAAATGGCGAGGTCGACAAAAGTATATAGCCATGTCCACCAGCCTTCATAAAATCCCCAACGAGTACCTAGTACATATTTTACCCACCGATAATATCCGCCTTCTATCGGCATCATACTGTTCAGCTCCAATACGGTGAAAATGGCGGGGACATCCCATACCATAGGTGTGAGCATTAACAACAATAATGCGCCGTGCTGACCTGCGTAAGATAATAAAGGTTCGAGACCGTAAGGCCCGCCGGAAACCGTGAAAAATATGACAGCAACAAGCTGTAAGGGCCTGATCTTTTTTATAGTTGATACAGATGGCATGATATCCGATAAAAATATTGTTTTTGTAGATTATATTTGGATGAAATCATCTATACTGAAAAAAAGATCAGCCTTATTCTTAATTGCAATACTATGAAATACCTAAAATCTTTAATTGCAGGCATACTGCTAACTCTTTCTTTGTCAGTTTTTGCCCAGCCGGTTATCTATATCAACCAGGTGGGTTTTGACAGCCGGGGTCCAAAAATAGCCGTTATAGGCTCTGATGCTCCACTATCTTCCAAGATCACTTTTTCAATAGTCGATATAAATACACATAAAACGGAGTATACGGGTACTCTTAGTACCGCACAAAAAGTAGCGGACTGGTTTCCCGACAAAATTTTTTACCAGGCTGATTTTTCTAAACTGAGCAAAGCAGGCAGTTATAAATTAGAATTTGCTGAAGGAAAGGAATTATTTTCTTCAGATAAATTTACCATTGCCGAAGGTGCATTAGCCAAACTGACGCTGTCTTCTATCATTCATTATTACAATAAGCAAAGAGCCAATTCGCCTGAAGAGTTGGAAGCCGATCAGCACATCAAACTTTATGGAAGCGATAAAACAGTCGATCTGCGCGGTGGGTGGTGCGATGCTTCTGGTGATGTAAGCAAGTACTTTTCGCACCTGGCTTATGCCAATTTTGTGTCGCCGCAACAGATACCCCTGGTTACCTGGTCGATGGAAAGTGTAGACGAACGTATTCCGACCCTGCTTACAAAATGGGGACTGAAAGATTCTCTGGAAAATGAAGCACTTTATGGGGCAGATTTCATCACACGTTCCCTGTCAACTGAGAATTATTTTTACGAAACCATATTCAGCTATTTTAGTAAAGACCCGAATGCCCGCCGTGTGGTAGGTCTTCGCGCCAACAGTGTCACCACTGATGCTTACCAGGCCGCTTTCCGCGAGGGCGGGGGCATGGGTATTGCCGCACTCGCCCGGATATCAAGATGGAAAAAACATGGGGCTTTTACCTCTGAGCAATATTTAGATGGTGCTAAGCGTGCCTTTGCACACCTGCTCGTCAACAATACCAAATATGATGACGATGGAAAGGAAAATATTATTGATGACTATTGCGCCCTAATGGCTGCCACCGAATTATGGATAAGCACCAATGAGCCACTTTACCGGGATGAGGCCCGCAAACGCGCTGATAATTTAGCCAAGCGAATGTCTCCTGAAGGCTATTTTATTGCCAACGATGCTAACCGTCCATTCTGGCATGCAGCAGACGCGGGTATGCCGATCGTCGCGCTTTCGCGATATTTAAAAAAGGAAACCGATCCTGCATTTAGGGATAATGCTTTACAAACCATTAAAAAAGCGCTTGATTATAATTTAAAAGTTACTAATGAAGTAAGCAACCCATTTGGCTATGCACGGCAAGGTTTTTTATATAAAGGCGAGGTGAAAGACGGCTTTTTTATTCCGCATGAAAACGAGACTGGCTGGTGGTGGCAGGGGGAAAATGCCCGATTAGGATCATTGGCAACGGCAGCTATTATTGGTGGTCGATTGGTTTATCCAGATCAAACAGGTTGGGGCGTTAAGGCGCCATTAGCCACTTTTGCATCGCAGCAATTATCGTGGATTTTAGGCTGCAACCCTTATTCCATGTGTTTTATGTATGGGTTCGGTAAAAACAATGTGCCTTATATGCATTCCAGCTTTGGGCATGGCTCACAAAAAGGCGGTATATCAAACGGAATCACTGGTAAAGATGGTAACGGCGATGGTTCAGGCATCGACTTTAAAAAAGAAGCTGCCGGCAACGAATGGCGCTGGACCGAGCAGTGGATACCGCACGCTGCCTGGTTTATGCAGGCGATATCCGAAATGGCTGAGCCATTAAATTTACCGATTAAAAAACAATAACCGTCCTTTCATTATTAATGGTAAGATATATCCCAGTAACATGATATCTAAAGACGAGATTTTCGGCTACCAGCCTAACCCGAAATATAAAAAATCAGTAGCCTACTTCTCGATGGAGTTTGCTATAGACCAGGCACTAAAGATCTATAGCGGCGGTTTGGGCTTTTTAGCCGGATCGCATATGCGCAGCGCTTATGAGCTGAAGCAAAACATTATTGGCATCGGCATGCTCTGGAAAAACGGCTATTACGACCAGTCCCGCGACCTGAACGCCGATATGAAACCTATTTATGTTGAAAAGGACTATTCTTTTTTAGTGGATACAGGCATCATGTTTACTGTACAGGTTCATGATTTTCCGGTATACGTAAAAGCTTATTTATTAAGACCCCAGACTTTCGGATCTGCTCCCATCTTTCTATTAACCACCAACCTGAATGAAAATGATGAGCAATCACGCTCCATTAGCTACCAACTGTATGCTTCGAATGAGGCTACCCGGATTGCACAATCCATTATATTGGGTATCGGCGGCGCAATGTTGTTGGATAAATTAGGATTGGACATTGAAGTTTATCACATGAATGAGGGCCACTCACTGCCGTTGAACTTTTACCTGTATTCAAAATATAAAAGCCTGGAAGAAATCAAAAAAAGAGTGGTATTTACTACGCATACACCGGAAGCTGCCGGGAATGAGGAGCACCGTTTTCCGCTGCTTAAAGAAATGTCCTTCTTCTACCATTTGCAGGATCACGAGGTTAAGCATATTTTGAATATTGAGGGCGATTCGCTTAATTATACAGTTGCAGCTTTAAAATTCGCCAAAAAGGCAAATGGGGTATCTAAGATACACGGAAAAGTAGCGCAGGAAATGTGGAAGGGAAATTCAGGTATTTGCGAGATCATTGCCATCACCAACGCGCAAAATAAAACTTATTGGAAAGATGATCAGCTTGAGAAAGCTTTGGCTGATAATAATGACGATGCCATCATCACCCGCAAAAAGGAAATGAAAAAGCAGCTTTTCAAAGTAGTGGCTGATCAATGCGGAAAGTTATTTAACGAGGATGTATTAACCGTAGTTTGGGCCCGTCGCTTTGCTGCCTATAAACGTGCCGACCTTATGATGCGCGACTGGAACCGCTTTATTAAGCTGATCTCAAATACGGAACGCCCTGTACAGGTAATATGGGCAGGCAAACCTTATCCCGAAGATTATGGGGCGATAGGGCAATTTAACCAGATTATTCGCCGGGCTAAACCTTTGGCTAATTGTGCAGTATTAATAGGCTATGAACTTGCCCTGTCTGCTTTGTTAAAAAAAGGATCAGATGTATGGCTGAATAACCCACGCATGTACCGCGAAGCATCAGGTACCAGCGGCATGGCAGCCGCTATGAACGGCAGCATCAATCTCTCATTACCCGATGGCTGGGTACCCGAATTTGCAAAGGACCAGGAAAATGCTTTTGTTATAGCCCCAGCGGATGATAATCTTTCTTATGATGAAAAAGATAGTAAAGAAGCAGCCGAGCTAATGGATATATTGGAGAATACCATATTGCCGATGTATTATAATGATCAAAAGAAATGGCTTTCCATCCTCAAAACGGCAGCAAAGGATATTGTTCCAACATTTGATTCGGGCAGGATGGCGGATGAGTATTATCAAAAGATGTATTTAGCGTAACACTCTCTTATCTTAAAGAATTAACATGCCCTGTAAGGGCTACCACGTTGTAGAAAAAACAAGATAATAACATTTTTGCCCCGTCAGGGGCTACCCTTGGCGAATTGGGTAGCCCCTAACGGGTCAAAACAATTTTTTATAGAAATTTCTACAAAGCGGTTGCCTCTATGAGGCAATCACGTTATTGAAATATTATTCAAATAAAAAGCCTCCCAATAATTGAGAGGCTTAAATATGTTATATCCTGATTACGGACGCGGTGGCCTTGGTGGCGGCGGCGGTGGTTTTGGCAAACGTATGTGTAGGCCAGTATGCCTGTGATGATGGTGATAGGGATGGTGATGCCTTGCAAAATGCGGACCGGGTGGCCTCCTTGGCGGTGGCGGAGGTGGCGGAGGTTTTATCTGAAAAATCGCAGTTGGTCCGACCAATAACTCAGCACGCGCAGCTTTTGCAAAATTGATGCTTAAGACCGCAAGGCATGTTATGATGCAAATTTTTATAAACTTCATTTTATTCGTTTAATGTAAATACTATACAAATAACTTAAATATAGTTGTAATGTTTAAATAATCCACCATTCATTATATTTAAGCGATGCGCAGCAAGTCCGTTTTTTGTCTTTTTTACTACATTTGAAGCATGACTTCAGGCGTTGGCATTGATATGATAGAGGTGGAGCGTGTGGCCGAAAAAATAAATAAGGAGATTGGTTTCAGGGAAATGGTATTCTCCAAAACAGAAATAGCTTACTGCGAATCAAAAAAAAACAAGTTTGAAAGCTATGCTGCCCGGTTTGCAGCTAAAGAAGCATTTTTTAAAGCACTGGGCACCGGTTGGGCCGAGAATACTCAGTTTAACGAGGTGGAGATCATAACTAACAAAGAGGGCAAACCAGAAGTGCAATTATTAGGTTCTACACTCGAAACTATAAATGCAATGGGGATAAAAAAGATTTTGGTATCATTATCCCATATAAAAACCATCGCATCTGCGGTAGTAATGATAGAAAAATAATGGGGCTTTTAGAACAGCATAAACAACCGGCGGTTAAGGAAACAAAGATGCAGGAAGAAAAATTGCAGGAACTCTTACAATACGTTTCTCAACATTCGCCATTTTATAAAGAACTTTTTGCAAAGCACCAGGTCGACATTTCAGTCATAAAAACATTGACAGACCTGTCTTTGATACCTCCTACCACAAAAGAAGACCTACAGCAACGCAATAATGATTTTTTATGTGTTCCGGCTGAAAAGGTAGTGGAATACACTTCTACCTCGGGAACATTAGGAAGCCCGGTAACAATCGCCCTTACAGAAAACGATTTGAACCGTCTGGCATATAATGAGTACAATTCTTTCTCATGCGCTGATGGTTCTAAAAATGATATTTACCAGTTGATGCTAACACTTGACCGCCAGTTTATGGCCGGAATTGCTTATTACTTGGGCATACGTAAGTTAGGGGCAGGTATTATACGCTTAGGTCCGGGTGTACCTGCACTACAATGGGAGACGATTAAAAGGTTAAAGCCGACAGCCATTGTTGCCGTTCCGTCTTTTATTTTAAAACTGATCGCTTTTGCGAAAGAAGCTGGGATCGATGTCAACCAGACTTCAGTAAAAAAGGCGATTTGCATTGGCGAGAATATCCGCAATACTGATTTCTCCTTAAACATCTTAGGTAAAAAGATCACCGAATCATGGGATATTCATTTGTATTCCACCTACGCCTCCACCGAAATGCAAACCGCATTTACTGAATGTGGTGAAGGCAAAGGCGGCCATTATCAGCCTGAATTAGTCATAGTGGAACTATTGGATGAAAATAATCAGCCCGTAGAACCCTATACCCCCGGCGAAGTAACCATTACGACATTGGGAGTTGAAGGTATGCCTTTACTGCGCTACAAAACCGGTGATATATGCATGTATTTTGATGAACCATGCGCCTGCGGGAGAACAAGTTTGCGCCTGTCATCGATCTTAGGTCGCAAAAAACAAATGATCAAATTCAAGGGGACTACCTTGTATCCACCTGCACTATTTGATCTGCTTAATGAGCGCGAAGAAATTTTGGATTTTGTGGTAGAGGTTTATTCTAATGAGATTGGTCTCGACCAGGTATTGCTTTATGTGTTGCCAATAGAGAATAGTGAAGAATGCGATCACCGTATACGCGCTTATTTACAGGCGCGGTTAAGGGTGAGCCCACACATTAAGTACGTTACAGCCGAGGAAATACAAAAAATACAATTCAGCGAAGCGAGCCGAAAAGCGATTAAGTTTATTGATAAGAGAGCGTAATTCTGGTCCGGAAGTCCGCATAAGTCGGAAAGTCCGAAAGTTGGGTAGTGTCGCGTCAATTAAGAACTGAGGTTTAAGCCCGGAGTCGAAAGTCTGGAGTTCTAAAAAAGAAATGGTTGAAATTCGACTTATGACTCATGACTTACGACTAAAAACCATTGCTTTCTGACTTCCGGTCTTTCCGACTTCCGGTCTTTATATATATTTCATACTTTAGCCAATTAATTTCAAACGTTGATAAAATAAATATTTTTTGCCCATGATAAGTGTTGGACAAAGTGCGCTTTCTTTAGATGATTTTTCTGAACTGATATTTAAACACAAGGAAGTTGCTTTAGATAAAGCGGCTTTAAATAAGGTTAATACTAACTACGAATTTCTTAAAAAATTCTCCTCGCATAAGCTGATCTACGGTATAAACACCGGCTTTGGACCGATGGCCCAATACAAGGTAAACGAGGAAAACATACTACAACTTCAATATAACCTGATCCGCAGCCATTCTTCCGGTAGTGGCAAACTGATGCCTGCACAATTGTCAAAGGCTTTGATGATTGCCCGGCTGAACAGCTTTATGCAGGCTTATTCAGGTGTGCACACCGATGTGGTCGAGTTGCTGAAAGAGATGATCAATAAAGAGATCTGCCCCTGCATTTATGAACACGGCGGCGTAGGTGCAAGCGGCGACCTGGTTCAACTGGCACATTTGGGCCTTGTATTGATCGGCGAAGGCGAGGTGATATTCGAGGATGCAGTTCATCCTACTATTGAGATATTCAATAAATTTAATATTAAACCGCTTTCCATTCATATCCGTGAGGGACTGGCTATTTTGAACGGCACCTCGGCTATGACGGGTATAGGGATGCTCAACATTCTGCAGGCAAGAAAACTTTTAAGCTGGTCCGTTTTGTTTTCGGCGATGATCAATGAAGTTGTTGAAGCATTTGACGACCATTACTCGCACGAGCTGAATATTGTAAAGCGTCATAAGGGCCAGAATAAGATCGCTGAGATCATGCGTGATATTTTGAAAGACAGCAAAATGATCCGCGACCGGTCGGAACATCTTTATAACCCGGAAAATCTTGACCAGGAAGTTTTTGAAGATAAAGTACAGGAATATTATTCGTTGCGCTGTGTAACACAGGTTTTAGGGCCGATTTATGACACCATAAGTCAGGCAGAAAATGTAGTGGTAAACGAGTTGAACTCGGTAAATGATAACCCGGTGATCGACCATGAAAATCATAATATTTTCCATGGCGGTAATTTTCATGGCGACTATGTTTCGTTGGAAATGGATAAGCTGAAAATTGCCATCACCAAATTATCCATGCTGGCCGAAAGGCAGCTGAATTACCTGTTAAATAATAAGCTGAACCAAAAATTTCCACCTTTTGTGAATTTGGGTGTACTTGGGCTTAATTTTGGGATGCAGGGGATGCAGTTTACTGCTACTTCAACCGTTGCGGAAAATCAAACATTGTCTTTCCCGATGTATGTTCATAGTATTCCAAACAATAACGACAACCAGGATATTGTAAGCATGGGCTGTAATGCCGCGCTGATGACAAAAAGAGTGATCGATAATTCGTTTGAAGTACTGGCTATCCATTTGATGACCATTTTGCAGGCGATCGATTACCTGGAATGCGAGGATAGGTTATCGTCAATTTCGAGATCGCTTTATGATAAGGTGAGGGTGATATTTCCAAAATTTGTAGAGGATCAACCACGATATAAAGAAATGGCCAGGGTGAAAGATTTTCTTGAAAATTCTGATCACATATTTGCTTTCAAAAAATGAAGTGTGCATTAATTACCGGCGGCTCAAGAGGCATAGGGAAGGCTATTTGCATCAAAATGGCTTCGTTGGGATATTATGTGCTGATCAATTATAAAAGTAACCTGGAAGAGGCCAATAATACGCTCGCACAAGTTATGCTGGCGGATGGTAATGGAGAACTGCTACAGTTTGATGTAGCTAATAAAGAGCAGATAAAACAAGTATTGGGTGGGTGGATAGAAGCTAATCCGGAAAAGCATATAGAAGTTTTAGTAAACAACGCCGGTATACGCGATGACAGCCTGATGGCCTGGATGGGAGAAGAGCAATGGGATCATGTGCTTAAAACTAATCTCGACAGCTTTTTCTATGTTACCCGTTTGATACTGAGCGATATGCTTGCTCAAAAGTATGGACGCATTATTAATGTGGTATCCCTTTCGGGAATAAAAGGATTGGCGGGGCAAACTAATTATTCCGCAGCAAAAGCAGGGGTAATTGGTGCTACAAAAGCATTGGCTCAGGAAGTGGGGCGACAAGGAATTACCGTTAATGCCCTGGCACCTGGATTTATCAAAACAGACATGACCGAAGGCCTTGACGAAAAAGAATTAAAAGCGCTGATCCCGGTAAAACGTTTTGGCTTGCCTGAGGAAGTGGCTCATGCTGCAGCTTTTTTTGCATCGCCTGAGGCTGCTTATATTACCGGGCAGGTACTATCTGTAAATGGAGGTTTATACACTTAAAATATGATGCTTCCGGTAGAAAATATTATTCCGCTTATCCCGCAAAAACCACCCTTTGTAATGGTGGGCAAGCTGCTTTATACAGATGCGGAGCTAACGCGCAGTAGTTTTACGGTAAATGGCGATAACGTTTTTGTTAAAGATAGCCTGTTCCAGGAAGCGGGGTTGATGGAGAACATTGCACAAACAGCAGCATTACGAGCTGGATATTTAGCGCAAATTGAAGATAAGCCTGTGGCGGTAGGTTATATAGGCGCGGTAAGCAGTTTTGAAATATTCGACCTGCCAAAAGTAGATGATGAGATCATCACCGAGATCACTGTCGAAAACCAGATATTTGATATCACTGTACTTTCCGGCAAGGTTTGGCTCAACGAAAACTTAATGGCCAAATGCGAAATGAAATTGTTTATCAGTAAATAATCTACCGGGATGAAGGAGCAGGATGTGTTTGTTGTTGCTGATAATGTATTGTCGCCCTTTGGAAAAACCACTACTGAAAACTTTGATCTGCTAAAGCAAAACAAATCAGGCGTAAAACAGTATCAGGATACATCCATTTCGTCACAGGCTTTTTATGCTTCTCTTTTTGAAAAGGACGAAGTATTGGTTCCCGCTAACGACCATAAATACACCAAATTTGAGCAATTGCTTATTGCATCTATTATTGATTCTTTAAAAGATAGCGGAATAGACGCGAAAGACAATAAAACCATACTTATCATTTCCTCAACCAAAGGAAATATAAGCCTGCTCGAAACTGAAGAAAACACGCCCGAATTAAAAAAGCGAATAGCACTATCAACTTCAGCAAAATTGGTTGCTGAGTATTTTGGATTCGTCAATCAGCCCATTATTATTTCTAATGCCTGTATTTCGGGCGTAATGGGAATAATTACAGGGATGCGGCTATTAAGATTAGGTCAATATGAAAATGTTGTGGTTGTGGGAGCCGATGTGATATCGAAATTCATCCTGTCGGGTTTTGAATCCTTTCAGGCCCTTAGCCCGCAGGTATGCAGGCCCTTTGATCAATCACGGGATGGATTAAATTTAGGCGAGGGCGCAGGAACAATTATCTTATCGACCAATAAAAAATACGCGCAAAATATAAAAGTGCGTGGGGGCTCGGTGAGCAATGATGCTAATCATATATCGGGCCCATCACGTACAGGACAGGAATTGAGCTATGCTATTAACAGTTCAATAAAAGATGCCGGCCTGTCGGTGACGGACATTGATTTTATTTCAGCACACGGAACGGCTACTGTTTATAATGACGAAATGGAAGCTAATGCCATTGCTTTATCGGGTTTGCAAGCTGTGCCACTGAATAGTTTGAAAGGCAACTACGGGCATACTTTAGGTGCGGCCGGATTGATCGAATCGATCATATCTATTCAATCTTTAAAACAAGGATTGGTTTTGGCAACTCCGGGATTTCAGGAAATTGGAGTTACTCAAAAAGTGAACGTGATCGCATCACCATTGCAGATCGAAGCAACCAACTTTATTAAAACAGCTTCGGGGTTTGGAGGTTGTAATGCAGCGGTGGTATTTGGTAAATAATAGATTATTTTTGAGCTAAGGTAAAGGATTAACATTGCTGGCAGAAAACTATATAACAAGCAGTTGCAAAATAGACGGTGGGGCTGTTTTTAAGGATGGACAACGCATCTTTGAAAACAAGGGCGTTGAAGTAAATGATTTTTTGCTTTTGATTTACCAACATTTCCATTTGAATTATCCGAAGTTTTATAAAATGGATAATTTGAGCAAGCTGGGTTGGTTAGCTTCTGAAATATTAATAAAGGATAGCTTTAAGAAAGACAACTATCAACCGGAGGTAGTGGGGGTAGTTTTAGCCAACAGCAACTCAAGCCTGGACGATGATATTAAGTATTTTGATTCGGTAAAGGATATTGCCAGTCCGTCGTTGTTTGTTTATACGCTGCCAAATATTGTGATTGGTGAGATCTGCATCCGGAACCATTTTAAAGGCGAGCATGCATTTTTTATACAGGATAATTTTGATGCCACATTTATAGTACAGCAGGTAAAATATCTTTTGGATAATAATATTTTAAAAGCTTGTATTTGTGGTTGGGTAGATGTTTTGGAACAGGACTATAAGGCCAGTTTATTTTTAGTTGAAAAGCAAAAGAGCGAAAACCTCCTTTCATTTTTAGCTGAAAATATGGATAACATTTTTAAAGATAGTTAACGGAATATGGATTCATCAGTGTATGTAGCGGGTGTTGGTGCGATCTCGGCAATAGGGAATAACGTTGCAGAACACCTGCAGGCGTTTAAGAACGAGAAAGCCGGCATGGGTGATGTTACCATGCTCAATACCATACACAAGGGTGAGCTGCCTGTTGCCGAAGTCAAATTAAGTAATGAGGAACTGTCTGCGATGACTGGTCTGCCCCTGCGGACAAGTCGGACCGCACTTTTAAGCCTTGTTGCCGCTAAAGAAGCATTGTCTGATGCCGCTATCCCAAATTTTGATTCTTTGCGTACAGGGTTTGTTTCTGCAAACAGTGTAGGTGGGATGGATAAGAGTGAAGATTTTTTTGTCGAGTTTTTGGCCGATAACAGTAAGGGCAAATTAAGAAATATATTTGATCATGAATGCGGCAGTAAAACTGAGATAGTTGCCGATCATTTAGGTATCACCGATTATATGACCACCATCAGCACAGCCTGCTCCTCATCTGCCAATGCCATTTTTTATGGAGCAAGACTAATCAGGAATAACGTGCTCGATGTAGTGATTGCCGGGGGAACAGACTCTTTGACCAAATTTACGCTGAACGGTTTTAATACCCTTATGATCTTAGACAAACACTTTTGCAAGCCTTTTGATGAAAATAGAGAAGGACTGAACTTAGGTGAAGGTGCCGGTTATTTGGTATTGGTATCTGATAGGGTAGCAAAAACTTTGGTTGAAGATCCTTATTGCGTACTAAGCGGTTACAACAACAGCAACGATGCTTATCATCAAACGGCCTCTTCGCCGGATGGTACAGGATCATACCTGGCGATGAAAGGGGCATTAAAAAAAGCGGGTTTAGAACCATCAGATATTGATTATATCAACCTCCATGGCACGGGTACACCCAATAACGATAGTGCTGAAGGGACCGCTATTAAAAGAATATTCGATCCTGAATATCCACTAATGAGCTCGACCAAATCATATACCGGGCACACTTTGGGTGCAAGCGGTGGGATTGAGGCAGTGTTTTCGGTACTGGCTATTAAGCATCATATTATTTATCCTAATCTCAGGTTCGAAACGCGCATGAGCGAATTGCCTTTTGAGCCGGAAACAGAATTTTTGACCGGTCAGGACATTAAGCACGTAATGTCGAACTCATTCGGATTTGGCGGAAATTGTACATCTTTAATATTTTCGGCGATCTGATATGAAGATATACATCCGCTCATCCTCCTGCATTTCACCGCAGAATACATTCGGTAACGAAGGTTTTTTGACAGATATAATCGAATATACCGATACGCGCCTGAAAGCTATTGAGCCTGATTATAAAGAATTCATCGACCCAAAACAGATACGCAGGATGAGTCACGTGATCAAGATGGGCGTTGCGGCAGCAAAGGATTGTTTAAACAAAGGCAATACAGAAATGCCCGATGCAATTATTACGGGGACAGCCTTTGGTTGCCTGGAAGATACCGTTACCTTTTTAACCCGTATGGTGGAGCAGGATGAAGAACTACTGCCGCCTACTGCCTTTATACAATCTACCCATAACACAGTAGCGGCACAGGTAGCGCTGATGCTTAAATGTCATGGATACAATAACACCTTTGTACATAAAGGTATTTCGTTTGAAAGTGCTTTGTTTGATGCGATCATGCTATTGAACGAGCAGGACGCAGATAATATATTAGTGGGCGGAACGGAAGAAATGGTGGACGCCAGCTTTAAAGTTTTAACCCGGTTAGGATTATACAAATGTCAGCCGGTTTCAAATCTACAGCTTTATACTGAGGAGTCAAGAGGTACTATCGGTGGCGAAGGCGCTGTATTTTTCCTGCTGACTGACAAGACATCCGATAATAATCTGGCTCAGCTGACAGCCATCAAAACACTTTATAAACCAAAGAATATCGAAGAAAACATTATCGCTTTCCTTGCCGAAAATTCATTGAAAATTAGTGATATTGACCTTGTGGTCACAGGACGTAACGGCGATACCCGGAACGATGAGGTTTATAAAAATTTCGGAAATACTTTATTTAGAAGTAGTTCACTCGCAAATTATAAGCACCTTTGCGGGGAGTATTCAACATCATCGTCATTTGCTTTGTGGCTGGCGGCTAATATTATAAAAAAGGGTATAGTGCCGGAGGTAGTTATTGAGAAGAATATCAATTTAACTGCCCCCAAAAGAATATTGATCTATAATCACTATCAAAATAAATATCATTCATTAATGCTGATCTCGGCTATTTAATTCACTTTATGCCTTCTATAACTAACGACTTGTTCAGCATTGATAAAGTAATCCATGAGGATGGCGCGATATCGGTAATACTCAGCATTAATCCTGATAGCGAAATTCTCAAAGGCCATTTCCCAGGCCATCCTGTAGTGCCAGGCGCTTGCATGCTACAGGTAGTGAAAGAAGTTTTAGAAAATGCATTGAATCATCCTGTCAGGCAAAAAAAGGCTGATCAGCTTAAATTCATGATCATGATAGACCCGACAAAGACATTGACCGTAGCTTTGGACATTACCTATAAAAAAGCTGAAGATGATAGCATTGTTGTTACTGCTAAATTAAGCAATCCTGATGCTTTGTACTTTAAATTCCAGGGAAGTTTTGTGAGGATATAAAATCATCTGATTATATACTGCGCTCGTCTTTATTAACGATGGTGGACATTTACTAGAAACAGTTATCACTTCTCGTTTGTATTATAGTTTCCTTCTCAACATTAAAATCATAGTATTATGGAAACATTAGTGCATCCTGAACCTGATAAAAAGTCAGCAGAAGAAACATCAGCTCAATTTATGAAGGCATTGGTTTATCATGGGCCGGGGAAAAAATCCTGGGAAGAAAAACCAAAACCCACGCTAAAGAAATCAACCGATGCGATAGTAAAAATTCTGAAAACGACTATTTGCGGCACTGACCTTCATATTATGAAAGGCGATGTGCCGGAGGTTACTGACGGGCGGATAATAGGTCATGAAGGGGTTGGCATAATAGAAGAGGTTGGCAACGGCGTAAGTAATTTTAAAAAGGGCGACCATGTGCTGATATCCTGTATTACCTCATGCGGTAAGTGCGAGTATTGTAAGAAAGGCATGTATTCGCATTGTGAAGATGGCGGGTGGATACTGGGCCATATGATTGATGGCACACAGGCTGAATATGTAAGGATACCTCATGCAGATAACAGTCTTTATCCTATTCCTGCCGGTGCAGACGAAGAAGCGCTGGTGATGCTTAGCGATATTTTACCTACCGGCTTTGAGTGCGGTGTTTTAAATGGCCGCGTAAAACCGGGCGATACGGTAGCTATTGTGGGTGCAGGACCGGTAGGTTTGGCCGCATTGCTCACTGCTCAATTTTATTCGCCGGCTGAAATTATTATGATCGACCCGGACGATAACCGGCTGGCTGTTGCAAAGCAATTTGGCGCAACCCAAACCATTAATAACAGCAGCGTTGATGCCATCGAAAAGATCAAAAGTCTGACAAACGGAAAAGGCGTTGATACAGCTATAGAGGCCGTAGGCATACCGGCAACATTTGAATTATGCACATCCATTATTGGTCCCGGTGGTACTGTTGCTAATGTAGGGGTGCATGGGAAAAGTATAACGCTGCATTTAGAAACGCTTTGGTCCCAAAATATATCCATCACTACCCGGCTTGTGGATACGGTGACAACCCCGATGCTATTAAAAACCGTTCAGTCGAAAAAATTACAGCCAAAACAACTAATCACCCATCATTTCAGGTTAGACCAGGTAATTGAGGCATATGAAACATTCGGGAACGCGGCGAAGGAAAAAGCGTTGAAAGTGATATTGACGAATTAAAAACTCTGAAACACCAAAGGGGGAGCAAAATTGACACTTTGCTTCCCTTTTCACAAATTTTTAAATTCAGTGATCGCAGACGAGCGTAAGAGCGGTAAAACTAACTAATTCCCTTTAGCCCCTAATCCAGCTTTGCCAGCACGAATCACGTCATAGGCTTCCATCACATAGAATGTTTTATCTTGAATTCTGGTTGTACGTACCAAAAAGTCTTCGTTTCCCTTTTCATAAACGGTTTCAGCAGGATCTGAATTAGCTTCTTCCAGTTTTTTAAACCCCATTTTAAGAGCGTCATTTAATGTTTTTAAATACAGATCATTTGAATACGTGATATACATTGCTATTGTTATTTGGTCTTTCACCACTATAATACAATAGCTATCAGTCGCCTGTGGAATTTTATACTTTATAAGCATCGCTTCATATCCTCCCATATCTTTATTGCTACGGCTAACCAAATTGTACTTTTTATTTATAAAATAGCTATTAGCCTCTGCAGGAGAAATATTTTCTATACCTAACATTTGGGTAACCAAATTGCTCTCATCAATCTTGGTCGTATTCTGAGCATATGTATTAAGGGCTACAATCATAAAAAATGCACTAGAGAGATGCAATTTGGTTATTAAGTTCATGATAAAAGTTTGGGTTTTATTAACAATAAAGGTATGGAAACTCTGTATAAGTTACAGCTTTTGTTCGAAGCACGTGTTGGCGACAAATCCTACTCATATTAAGCATTTGGCACAGACGAGCCACATAATAACTAATCTCTGATCACTAATTAACTAATCACTTCACCCCGTGCTTCTCAATATAATCCGCCATCGAATTAATATCTACCAATACTTTACGGCCTTCCTTAGGATCTTGTATGGTTATGCCGTATTCCCTTTTCAGCAATACGATCAGTTCCAGTGAATCAATAGAATCCAGTCCAAGGCCATCGCCAAATAATGGTTCGTCATCTTTTATATCTGCAGGGGTAAGATCGGTCAGGTTTAAAAATAATATGATCTGGCTTTTCAGCTTTTCTTTCAATTCGGTGTTACTCATGGTAATTATTTATGGCTAACGATTAAACATTTGTTAAATCCTTTCAATCGCTAAATCGTGTCAATTATATTAAATTTTTTCGTTTCAATCCTAAAAAGGTTATGAATTGTAATACGAGGGTGATCAATACCAAAGGTACAAGGTAATTCATTACGTCGGTTAGTTTGCCGCCTTCGAGAAATAGGCCGTAATAAGCCTGCAGGCACCAGTGCATCGGCGAAAAATCAGCAACGGTTTTTAATGAGGTGTCCATAGCAAAACTTGGCACCATTAAACCACCAATAGCTGCCAGTATCACAATGGATATTGCCCCGAAACCATTGCTTTGCTCCTGTGTTTTGGAGAAAACGCCAACACAAATGGCATAACTTACCGCGCACCAGCCGCAAATAATAGTTACGATGAGCAACCCAAATACATCAATAGGCACATTTAACGGCGGCAGCCCCACCAGGGGGAAAACAAATATGCCTAAAGAAAATATCACAGCTGCCTGTAATACGGTAACTGTCACGTAAGTGATCTGCTTGGATAGTAGCCCTACGGCATAATTGGTTGGCAATGTTTTTAACCGGACAAAACTGCCGTTTGTTTTTTCTTTGACCACACTGCCCCCTAACGACATGATCACAAAGAACATGGCAAAGATGGTCCATGATGGTACATTATGTTGTGCCGCGTTGGGAGTGCGTAAGCTTCCATTTTTTGAGACCGGAATTTCATTGATGGATGCTTTATTATTCAGCATTTCGTTCTCCAAATTGGTGGGTAATTGCTTTTCATTGATAGAGAAGTAGAGACTGCGTAAGGTTTCCCTGCTCTCCACCAGTTGTAAGGCACTCCGTAAGCCGCCTTGTACTGATAAACGTAATTGTTCCTGTAAAATCGGGTTGTAGTATAAAGTTAAAGGATCAATTTCACCGGGGTCCTTTTGGACAGAATCGGCCTGTAAGCCAAAACTGACCAGCGCTTTCCCGGCTACATTTTTGGCTTTGGCTTTTACTTTTCGCGTAAAATCATCAGGAATGGTCACAGCCACTAGTACATCTCTTTGTTTCATGGAATCGGATACGAATTTGGTATCCTGATTTTTTGGCAATTGGTATACTTTAAAAAGGCCGATTTTATTAATAGATTCAATCAACTGCGTGCCTGATTCCCCGGTATCCCGGTTGATTATCAAAACCGGCAATTTGTTTTTGTTGATCATCTGGAACGTGCTTTCCTGGATGTCCGTTACCACAAAAACCAGTATAACAGGCATCACAAACATCAGGGCAAGCCCGATGCCGTCCCTGCGCAGCACCCTGAAGTCTTTTATTATGGTGGCCCAAAGTTTAAACATCGTTCCTGTAAGCTTTACCGGTTAAATTCAAAAACAGATCTTCGAGACTCTCCTGGCGGTGTTCCCTGAGCAATTCTGTTAAACTATCCTGCACTATTATTTTGCCCTCATCAATCAAAGCCATTTCTGCACACAGGTCTTCGGCTTCGCTTAATTGGTGCGATGTGTAAATCAGTGTGGTGCCGTTTTTATTTAATTCAAGCAGATAGTTGATAATGGCGTGGCGGGTTTGAACGTCTACACCTACGGTGGGTTCGTCCAATATTAAAATTGCAGGATTATGTATCACGCCAATGGCCAGATTAACACGGCGTTTCATACCTCCGGAGAATTTTTCTACGGCTTTATTCCGTACATTCTCTAAGCCTAATATATGAAGCAACTCGTTGGTCCTGGTTTTTATCTGTTGCCTGTTTAACCCGGACCATGCTCCGAAAAATTCCAGGTTTTCAACCGGGCTCAGCTCCTGATAGAACGAGAAATCCTGCGGTACAAAGCCGAGCAGTTTATTCACTTCCTTGTCTTTTTTGCGGATATCAAGCCCTAATAAATGAATACTGCCTTCATCAGCAGAAAGCAAACCTGTCATCAGGCTAAGCAAAGTGGTCTTACCAGCGCCATTTGGTCCGAATAAGCCAAAACGCTGACCCCTCCTTACCTTTAAATTAAGCCCGGAAAAGGTAACGCCGTCGTCGCCCGGGTAATGAAATCCCAGGTTTTCAACGTTTACCGCTAATTCATCACTTAAGCCCATTTTATTTTCTTTAGAGCCAGGAAAGCATTTTTCTCCAATTCAGATATTTCAATTAAATAATCACCCATCTGGTCAAAATCTTCCTGGCTGCCCAATCTTCCTTTATATATCCCTGCAGCATGTACGGCTGCAGTGCGCCAAAGGTCGCCTGATTGTGTAAATATTTTTGAAATTTCCAATAATTCCTCTTTCTGCAAATATGCATAGGCCTCCTGTAAAAAGGCTGCATAAATATACCGGAAACCGCCCCCGCCTGTACCTATCTCCTCTTGCATGCGCACCAATTGTGCCAAATAGGAGCCTGCTTTTTGCAGCCCCAGTTTATCGCGCCAGCCTTTTATCTTTTTGCCTGTATATTTAATGCCTTTTACACCTGCAAAATTACCGGGTATGCGCAGCATCTGGTTCACGTTGTTTTTTATTCCGCTGATGATTGCTTTCTTTATTTGCTCATCAGTAATTATCTTATCGTTCTTTGGGTAATATAATTGCCCTTTGGGCGCAAGCGCACCTTTGGCAAAGCGTACCCGTTCCAGTTCATAACTGGTGAGTTTGGTAGGTGTTTCCATCACCGGGTCGCTGATGAGGTAATTATCATCCTCTTTACCAAAAACGATAAGGTTATGTGCGTTAAAATGAAAACGATACTCGCGCGGGAAATAGGAAAGGTAGTAGACCCCAACCTGACAACCAACAGGATGTCCTTCTTCCAAACGATCTTTTAAATAGCTTTCGGCCTGCTCTTTTGAGTTGAATTTTTTACGGACAACTGGTATGCCTAAAGCATTGCAGGTTCTTTTAAAGATCAACCCCGGGAACGTACGGAAAGCAATAGCAGGCCCGTTATTTATTTTGATAAGCGGGATATAACAGAAAAACAAACCCGCGCCGATACCAAAGGCTAATGGCTCAGTGATCTTATTTTGAGAGCTTTCGCGTAATAAACTGCTGGTAACCCCTGATTCGCAATGTGCCGATTGGTGGTGTTCAAAATCAAGCTTCATGCACTGTCATGGTTTTTAAGTCTTCCACCTTTACATTAAAGGCTTCAGCGTATTTTTGTAGTTTTTTGTCTGATAATTTATTGAACACGTCTGGTTTTAAATGTCTTTTTATCTGCCATTTCCAAAAGCCGGTATAATCTGATAAAATGCTGATATCCATTAAGCGATATTCCATAAAAAATAAAAGCGGACTGGCTTCTCCGTTCAGTACCTGTTGTTTGGCTTTGGCTATGCGCTCCTCAACATCTTTCCAGGCAACATCCAAAGCATTGATCTTCACATCCCAGCCGCTGCTGAGTTCGGTCACATATTTGCCCGAACTATCGGTTGCGTAGCAAACCTCTTTTGTGATCTTTCCGAGCGAGCTCATATCCTGTGGCACATTTTCCTTCTTCATATTGACACGATTAAGTGATTTTATGGATTAACTGGATTGCTTGTCCTGCTTAACTAATCACTGGTCTCCAGTCACTGATCACTAAATTAACAAACCGTCAGCATCGCATACATATACGAGAAACGGGCACTTTCCGGAACCAGCAATAAGAGCCTATTGCCTTTTTTCAATTTACCGCTGTTGAACAATTCATTGATCATCAGGAAAATTGATGCTGCACCCACATTTCCTACGGTATATAAATTGATAAACCATTTCTCGTAAGGGATACCGCCACCGTAGATCTCTACCAGGTCATATATTCTGCTTTTAAAAAAGTCGCTGGAAATATGCGGTAAAAAATAATCTACATCAGCAGCAGTGAGGCCCCTTCTGTCCATTATTTCTTTTATTTTCTTACCGCCGAGGTGTACGATGTTATCGCTCAACAGCGTAATATCTTGCTTTACACTGAATATCGATTTATTCATGATCTCCTCCGGCGTATAATCCATAAAGCCTTTTAGCGAACCATCTTCCACCTTTTCGCCACCCATATACATACAGGTATCCATTTGGTTGGCATAAGAAGCACCCTCTATCCAATCAATGCGCAAGCTTAACCCGTTCTCATTTGGCTTATCAGACATTAAAAATGCCGATGCGCCGTCTGATAACATCCATCTCAAAAAGTCTTTCTGAAAAGCGATGAAAGGGTTTTCTTCCATCTCTTTCAATTTTTGCGCTTCCTCTTCAAATACATCGGATACCAGCAAGCCTGAGAATCTTTCAGAACCGGTTGCAACCGCCAGTTTGGTTTCACCAGATTTGATGGCGAGATAGGCATATTTAATAGCATGCATACCTGCGCAGCATACACCCGAAGGTGAAACTACTTCTATCGATTCAGCCTCGGGCAGCCAGCCGTGTGCCATTACGCCGTGGCTTGGCATTACCTGGTCGGGAGATGAGGTGCCGCATGATAGCAGTTCAATTTCTTTTATTTTTTCAGGATTATCTTTAAACAATTCCTTCACAGCCAGTGCAGTCATCTGCGCATTGGTATGGGTCGACTTGCCATTTTTATCCAAAGCATAATAGCGATTAACAATGCCATTGTTCCGTAATACGATCTTTTTTGATTTGGAAGGCCTGCCGTCGATATAACCCAAATATTCTTCCATCTCGTCATTTGATACGGGATCATTCGGGAAATAGGCTGCGGTAGAATTTATATAAACCTGGTTTGTTGACATAATTATATAACTTGTAAATAGTTCTGTTTTTTAGCTTTTATTCTTTTGGATGAAAATGGTCTTATAAAGATAGCATCTAATATAAGAAGAACGGGTGCGCCAATAAATAAGGCCACGAAAAGGTAATATTTGAACGCCGATATCCAGGGCGCTTTATTTTTCCTTTTGGCAATAAATTTGGCCCAGGCTGCAAAAATAAATTTGGCCTTTCCCTCTATAAACATTAAGGGATATTTTACTACTACTGATTTTTGATCGAGCAGCTCGTGTTGAAGCCCATCCCATTGCCCTGTAAACAAATGAGGGGCGATAATAGTTCCAAATACTTTGGTATTCCTTATGTCTTCTTCGGCTACGCCGGGCTTAGGGAAAACATTCAAATATCGTTCTTTTTTGCCGGTAAGCATCCAGTAAAAAATGGTGATAAAACTTACCGGGTTAGGGTGTTTATCCACCAATGCAATATTGCCTGCCAGGTTGGCCCCGGCATCTTTTAATGATTTTCTAATCCGGTCATAGGCATTCAACCACATATTCCTTCCGGCACTTATAGTAATCACTGGCGTGTCTTTTAAAACAGCTTTAAAAGCCGTGTGATTTAACAATGAATTGGATGGTATACTTGGCGATAAAAACCAGGGCTGATAACCCAAAATGATCAGATCGTATTTTTTTTCTTTCAGTACAAATGGCTGCAGTTCGGTCGGCACACTCAGCACGCAATCAGGCATTACAGCAAAAAAACGATTGCCTGTCCACGGGAAAGTGTATTCGGCAACAGGTTTAATCACCACCTTTTCAACTATCGCACCGGCTTCAGCAATTGGCGCTGTGAATGAATTAATGATCTCGCCCATTTGTCCCGACTGGGTGTAATAAATAGCCAATACTTTTTTATCCATTCTGCGGTAAAGTTAAAAACTATCTCTTTAGGAAGCTAAAAATCTTCCTTATGCAACACTTTTGAATTTTCACAGTAATCCAAAATAGCATGTCGTACAACCGGGGAAAGGTTTCTGAAATTCTTAATCACTATCGCTTTATCTTTTTCTATATCGCTGTGATATTTCACAATCTTGGGGGCATGCTCTTCTATAGCCAATCGCAGAAAATGAAACTCCGTATTATCGTTATCTGCGGATATTGCTGTTTCCAGTTTAATGCGGCCCTGCTTAAAAAAGCTAAGTCTGTCTTTTGGTTTTTTAAGCAACCCGGCTTTTTTCATGAGCAATGCACCTTCATATCCTTCCCTGTCCTTTTCCGGGGCATCTTTGACTGCTTCTAATTCATTATTAACGGTTTCCAGGTTGGCGGATTTCATCACTTCATAAAATTCAGCTTTGTCAAATTTTTGCTGTATTGTTTTGCCTTTTGCCAGGCCGGCTATCGCACAAAAAAACAATGCGAAAACTAATTTCACTCTCATAAAATATACTAAGCAGTACCAAACATAATAAATAATAAACGCCGGGCAAACAGTTAAAAAAGTATTGTAAGTTCAATTTAACAGTAATAATAAACTGTTGTTGTTGTCTTAATATTGCTAACATTATGCTTTAAAACTAATTAACTTTTGTTTACTTTGAGGCTGCAATTTTTTACATGTAATAAATTGCGCTTAAATTTAATACCCCATTAAGACAAGCTAAGGTTATAAAAGTTTAAAAAATTCGAGGTGAGTAAAAACATACCGTTTTCGGGCTTATGGGCTGTTATTTTAGGAGGATCAAGCGGTTTTGGATTTGCTACAGCTGAAAAGCTGGCCCGGGAAGGGATGAATGTCGCGGCACTTTACCGGGAAACTTCCGTTACAGAAAAAGTATTGCTTGAAAAATTCTCTAAGTTGGCTTCAGATAACGGGGTTACTATTTTGCCCTATAATATCAACGCGTTAAATGAGGATGGACGCAGCAAATTCCTGGAAAAATTCAGTGCTGAAAATGGTCTTTCAAATCATAAAGTAAAGTTATTGCTCCACTCTATTGCGAGAGGCAATTTAAAGCCATTAGCAGGTACCGAAGGCGTCAGCGATGTACTTTCTACAGAAGATATTCAATTTACCACCTACGCCATGTCAAATAGTTTACTTGACTGGACAAGAGATATTCTGAAAGCTGAACTTTTTCACCCTGATGCTCGTATTATTGGCCTTACCAGCGAAGGAGCTCATAAATATTGGGATGGTTATGCTGCCGTTTCTATTGCCAAGGCATCACTGGAAAGCCTGGCAAAATATATGGCAGTTGAATTTGCCCCATTCGGCTTGAAAACAAATTTGATACAAGCTGGTATTACGGATACATCTTCGTTAAAAATGATACCGGGCAGTGAAAAATTATTGGAAATAGCCAATACCCGGAATCCGATGGGAAGAATGACACAGCCGGAAGACGTGGCAAACGTGATCTATCTATTATGCACCGATGAAGCCTTCTGGATAAATGGTTCAATAATCCATGTTGATGGAGGAGAACACTGCAGGTAGATGTGCAAATATGCAAATGTGAGGATGGTTTTTGATGTGCAAATATGTGGATGTGCAGATATGCAAATGATTATTTTAATTTAAAAATTATGAACATTTTTTCTTCATCTACACATCTGAAATTCGCACATCGGCACATTGTGGATTCATCTGCACATCTGAAATTCGCACATCGGCACATTGTGGATTCATCTGCACATCTGAAATTCGCACATCGGCACATTGTGGATTCATCTGCACATCTGAAATTCGCACATCCGCACATCGTGGATTCATCTGCACATTTGAAATTTGCACATTGGAGGTTATCATTTGCACATTTGAAATTCGCACATCTGCACATTAAATAAAGTATGTATAAAGATATATTAAACCATTTGCCTTATAAATCGTCTTTTCTTTTTGTAGATAACATTACAGAACTAAATGATAATGGGGTGATTGGTGAATATACCTTAAGGCCGGATTCTTTTTTTTATGAGGATCATTTTGTGGGCAACCCGGTTACTCCGGGAGTAATTATTACAGAAATTATGGCTCAGATAGGTCTTGTGGTGTTAGGTATATTTTTACTGTCGAAAGAAAAAGAATATAGTGATAATCCGGATGAAGCGACATTTCCGTTGTTTACGTCAACAGAAGTTTCTTTTCATAAGATGGTTTTACCGGGTGAAAAAGTAATGGTTATTTCAAAAAAACAATATTTTCGTTTCGGAAAGCTGAAATGCTACGTAGAAATGCTGGACAGCTCCGATAATTTAATTGCAAAAGGCATGTTTTCGGGCATAGTAAAAAGAGTGGATATTAAAAAATGAGCAGGCGCATTGTGGTTACCGGGTTAGGTATTGTATCGCCTAACGGCGTGGGAATTCCCGCTTTTTTAAATGCCATACAAAAGGGAATATCAGGAGTAAGATTTATTCCGCTTTATGAGGAGCTCCACATGAGTTGCCAGGTAGCAGGGCTGCCTGATTTTGAATGGGACAGTTTAAAAAGGTATATTTCTGAAGTTACCTTTTATGGTTTAAAAGGTACCAATATAGGATACGGCATCACTGCCGCAATGGATGCGTGGATTGATGCCGGGCTTAGTTTGGATACCGACGAACCGCGCTGGGAAACCGGCTGCGTTTTTGGTAACAGCACGCCTGATACCCAGGCTATGAAAAATGTAATAAGCCGGGTGGATAACAAGGAAGCCAAAAAATTAGGCTCGCGGGTGGTGGAACAAACGATGAATAGCGGTGTTACCTCTTATATCTCCGGTCGTTTAGGGCTGGGCAACAAAGTGATAACTAATTCATCAGCGTGCGCAACAGGCACACAGGCTATATTAATGGGCTATGAGTATATCAAGCATGGCTATGCTAAACGTATGGTGGTAGGCAGCAGTGAACATGTTGACCCCTACGTTTTCGGCACATTTGATTCGATGCGCGTATTATCCCGGAAATTTAATGATCGTCCTGAACAGGCATCAAGGCCGATGAGTGCTACCGCAGGCGGGTTCGTTCCCGGTTCAGGTGCAGGCGCTTTAATATTGGAAGATCTTGAATTTGCACTTGCCCGCAATGCAACTATTTATGCTGAAGTATTGGGTGGTTCGTCCAATTCGGGCGGGCAACGTGGCGGAGGGTCTATGACGGCCGCAAATTCGGTAGGCGTTGCCAGGTGTATACAGGAGGCTATTGATAATTCGGGCATTAGTCCGAATGATATCGACCTGATAAGCGGGCACCTGACAGCGACAATAGCCGACAAACAGGAGATACACAACTGGAGCAAGGTGTTGGGCCGTAGCGGAAAGGATTTTCCATTGACCAATTCCCTAAAATCGATGGTTGGGCATAGTTTGAGTGCGGCTGGCTCTATTGAGTCGGTGTCATGCGTATTGCAAATTTTACATCAATTTGTGCATCCAAATATTAACTTAGAGGACCCGAATCCTGAAATAACTAACATGGTAAGCATTGATTGTTTACCAACAACTATGATAAAAAAAGAAATTAACCTAGTAGCTAAAGCGAATTTTGGTTTTGGCGACGTTAATTCCTGTTTAATATTTTCAAAATTTAACAACTAATGAGCAGAGAAGACACTTTAAATGAACTTAAAACGGTTATCGCACCTTACACGATTAATAAGGAAATGCTGAATAGCATTAACGATGAAACAGACCTGATAAGGGATTTAAAAATTAATTCGGCCAACTTGGTTGACATTATTATCGACGCAGAGGCTAAATACGATATAGAAATTGACTATGATTCGGCTGATAAAATGATCAACGTAGGTAGCTGCCTTGATGTGATCACCGAAAAAATAAATCAAAAATAATGATCAGCACGGGTAATGATATAATAGCGTTAAAGACTATCAACATTGCCCGCACCAAACAGAAAAATTTTTATCGAAAGATCATTTCTGCTTCAGAAAAAGATCTGTATGACCGTCAGCTTTCAGATCTTCTGCCATTCGATGTTTTTGTGTGGTTATTATGGTCTGTTAAGGAATCGGTTTATAAATATCTGCAAAGAATAACGCCCGAACTGATTTTTTCGCCAACAAGAATTACCATTGATCAGCTTGTTTTGCCGGTGAATAATTTTGTTGGACAGCTTGAAGGCCGGGGTTTTGATGAAGACTCAGCTTACAAAGGTATTGTAAGCTTTGGTGAACACACGCTACATTCACGGTCGGTGATCAATGAGGAATTTATTTTCTCTGTAGTAAATGGTACAGATAATTTCGGGCATATTCGATGGGGCATTCAATTGATCAACTCATCTGATCCCGATGCGCAATCGAAATCTGTAAGGGAGTTTTTAATTAAAAAACTAAGCGCACTGTTCCCCAGCAGTGATTTGATGGTTGACAAAAGTCGGCAGGGTTATCCAATTATACTTAAAGATGGCGTTGAAATTCCATTGCCTGTTTCGCTGGCGCACCATGGTCATTACGTGGGTTATTCAATTGCAGTTCTGGAAGATTAATTACCCGTACAATTCTATTAAGAGGTGTAGCGCTACACTACACTTGGCATTTTCATTAAATATCTTTAATATTATTTCATGGAAACCTCATCTAACAGCCGACGTAATTTTGTTAAAACCACCGCAGCCGGTTTAGGGCTTTTGACATTACCCCAATTATTGCATGCCCAACCGAATGAGCCGGTTACAAAAAAGAAAATTGTTTGTTTCGGCGGCCACCCCGACGACCCTGAAAGCGGTTGCGGAGGAACTTTAGCACGGCTGGCTAATAGTGGTCATGAGGTAACTATTATTTACCTGACCACCGGCGAAGCAGGAATAGAAGGAAAAAGTCATAACGAAGCTGCTGCCATCAGGAAACAGGAGGCGATCAATGCGTGTGTTGTATTAAAAGCAAAACCAGTATTTGCAGGACAGATAGATGGTGCAACCATTATGGATAACGACTGGCTAGCCAAAGTGCAAAAGCTCATTGCTGATGAAAAACCCGATTTAGTGTTTACCCATTGGCCTGTTGATAGTCATAAAGATCACCAGATTGCCAGTTTGCTGATGATACAAACATGGGTACGGTTATCAAAGAAATTTCCATTATACTTTTTTGAGGTATGCACGGGCGAGCAAACGATGATTTTCCGCCCGACGGATTATGTGGATATTTCTGAAACGCAGGAACAGAAGCGCAAATCCGTCTACTGCCACTTAAGCCAGGATCCACCGGGAATTTATGGTTGCGGACATGCTGCTATGGAAGATTTCAGGGGTCGGGAACTGGGTGTAAAAGCAGCCGAAGCTTTTGTGTATATGACCGGTAAAGGGATGGGTTGGGGGATGGATTAAACTAGTGTCGTGTCAATTATGAATTGACGTTTAGTCCTGTCGAAAGTCTGGAGTCAGAAAAGCACAAAATTGACTTGAGACTTACAACTAAAGACTGTTGACTTGACACTAGTCTATCTCTCCATTTTCATAATGAAAGTGTTCTTGACTGGCCGTTGTAAAACTTTGGATGAATGCTGGCTCTCTCTGATTATCTTTTTTAACGTCAAAAAGTTCATTTTCGATGGCCCAATCATAGACCCCTTCATCCAGAGGATATTCTGTTAATACCCCCGTTAAACTGTGTTTCTTAATCCAGTGCCCGGCTTTTTCTAATGTCGTAAAAACTCCACTTGCAAATCGACCTTGTGCCCCATGAAATACCCATACGGTGTTTTTTACATCATTCATTCAATTCTTATAAAAATTAAATCCCCGATTCCCAATCTCCCAGCTAATAAAAACTTAGGTTGACGATCCATGAAATAATTGGTTGCAACTATTTTAGGTTTAGCTATTTTTTGTCACCCAACAATAATAAGCAATTTGATCCTGAAAAGTTGAAAGCTTTAAACATCATTTTGCTTCAAACTTTAGATAATAATGAGTATTGTAATGCATTATATAATATTATAACAGTGAATGCGTCAGGCCAGATTGTTAAAACTGCCACAACAAGCCAAATAAACTGGCAAGCTAATGTAAGCGGTTTATTGCCGGGTACCTATGTTCTGCAGGTTGTTAATAGCAGCGATAACAGTTTAGTGGGCAAAGGCACTTTCGTGAAATTATAAACCGGAACTTTATTTATTAAAAGCTGCTTCGATAAAGCTTTACATAACGGTAAAGCAAAATATCTTTGTAGGTGATAACTTGCAAGGACATTTTTGTTTATGCAGCTAGTCCGCAGAAATATTTATTATCAGCTTATGACTATTTACCTTATTTTGCAAGATCTTATTGAAAGTGATATATAAAATCATGTCTTTGATATTATGTATCTGTATTTTTACTAAACATGTATATATCTCAGCTTGGTTAGCAACAACAATTTTCTTTTATTAGTGTTGTTAAAAAAGTAAAAGTAGTAACTTTAACATTGCCTATTTAATTCAATATCTATGTCAAATAAAAAGCCGTGCATACCGCCGGATGGCGAAGGCAACTCAACAGAAACGCGTCGTGATTTCATCAAGAAGTCTACTTTAATAACTGCTATTGCGTTAACACCGGCAGCTGTTGTTAAAGCCGCCGACGATCAATGGGACGAAAGACTTGCAGACATTTTTGAGAAAGTGCCCGTGCACCTGGAAGTGAATGGTGTCAAACATGATCTTTCTGTCGAACCACGTGTGACACTACTTGATCTGCTACGCGAACAACTTGATCTTACCGGCACTAAAAAAGGCTGTGACCATGGGCAGTGCGGAGCGTGCACGGTGCATGTGGATGGCTACCGTGTTAACTCATGCCTCACTCTCGGCGTAATGGTCAATGGGAAAAAGATTACCACAATTGAAGGCTTGGCAAAAGGAGATCAATTACACCCGATGCAGGAAGCTTTTTTAAAGCACGATGGCTTTCAATGCGGATACTGTACTCCGGGACAGATCATGTCGGCAGTGGCTTGTATTCGCGAAGGACATGCCAATTCGGAACTCGAAATAAGGGAATATATGAGTGGTAACATTTGCCGTTGCGGAGCTTATCCCAACATTGTGAATGCCATACAGGAAGTTAAGAATGGAGGGCAGGAAGTATGAAACAGTTTCAATACGTTCGTGCTTTAACGCAGCAAAGCGTTCTGGAAGCCATCAACAAACCCGGCACAAAGATCATAGCAGGTGGGACTAATTTGGTCGACCTGATGAAACGCGGTGTTACCGCCCCTGATAAACTGATTGATATTAATCATCTGCCATTAAAAAATATTACAGCCACAAAAACCGGAGTTCACATAGGCGCACTGGCTTTAAATAGTGTGGTATCTGAGAATAACCTCATCATTGAAAAACAACCTTTGCTATCTATGGCACTTAAAGCAGGTGCTTCTCCTCAATTGAGAAATATGGCTACTGTTGGCGGCAATATGATGCAGCGAACCCGTTGCACTTATTTTTATGATGTCACCATGCCATGCAATAAACGCGAACCCGGATCGGGTTGTGGCGCTTTAGAGGGTATTAACCGGATGCATGCCATTTTTGGCACAAGCACGCAATGCATAGCTGTGCATCCAAGTGATATGTGCGTTGGCCTGGCGGCCCTTGATGCCAAAGTAGTGATTGCAGGGCACAAAGGCGAAAGACGTATTTCCTTTACCGACTTCCACCGGCTTCCCGGCGATCATCCTGAAATGGATAATAATCTTGGGAAGAATGAAATGATCGTGGCGGTTGAGATACCTGACAATAACTTCGCTAAAAATAGCTATTACCTCAAAGTGCGCGACAGGCAATCCTATGCTTTTGCATTAGTTTCTGTAGCAGCAGCGCTGGATATTGATAATGGGGTTATCCGTAATGCCCGTCTTGCAATGGGTGGTGTGGCACATAAACCCTGGCGGTTGTTTGATGCTGAGAAATCATTGGTGGGTAAATCCGTTTCCGAAGAGAGCTTTAAACAGGCCGCGGAAATTGCTATGCAGGGTGCTAAAGGGTATGAATATAATTCCTTCAAGTTAAAACTGGCTCCGGCAACTATTACCGAAGCATTGAAACATGCCTCAGGCCTAGTTTGATCTGCTATGAAAGAAGGCGCAATCAATAAGGAAGGGTTAAGCCGTATTGACGGTCGATTAAAAGTAACCGGCGCGGCGCGGTATTCAGCAGAATTTACACCTGCCGGAATGGTTTATGGTGTATTAGTAGGTAGTACCATCACTAAAGGCAGCATCAAATTGATAGATACTAAAGCGGCCGAAAAAGCACCGGGCGTTTTAACGGTGATCACGCATTTTAATTGCCCAAAGATTCCGGGATATCAACCAGAAACAGGCAAGCCCGAACCCGAAAAAGGGCCTTATAAATTCTTCTATAATAATAAGATATTGTTTAATGGGCAGCCTGTAGCTGTTGTTGTCGCGGATACTTTTGAACGGGCATTGTTGGCTAGCTCTTTAGTTAAGGTACAGTATAATACCGATAATTACCGTACTAATCTGCGGGCTAACATTGATAAGTCCTTCTCACCTGGTAACGATGGCGAAACGAAACGCGGAAATGTGGATGCCTGGCAAAGTGCGCCTATAAAGTTACAGCAGGAATACGTAATCCCTTCGGAAGTACACAGCCCAATGGAACTCCATTCAATCATAGCACGCTGGGATGCAAATGATAAATTAACTGTCTGGGATAAAACGCAAGGTGTTAAAGACACGCAGGAGAGTATCGCAAATACTTTTAAACTGCCTAAAGAGAACGTGCAGGTCAACTCAAAATTTGTAGGCGGTGCATTTGGTAGCGCCTTGCAGGTTTGGCCACACGAGATTGCTGTAATTATTGCCGCAAAAGTAGTTAAGCGACCAGTTAAGTTGATGCTTTCCCGTGCTGATATGTTCACATCTGTTGGTTATCGACCACATACCTGGCAAAAAATAGGGATAGGGGCTACAGGAGATGGTAAGCTTGTGGGGATCACCCACGAAGCCATAGGACAAACATCGACCTATGAAGATTTTAATGAGGGGCCTACTGGTGTAAGCCGGTCGACCTACGCCTGCGCCAACGTACACACGATCTATAAATTGAATGCGCTTGATATAGGCTCGCCAACATGGATGCGTGGGCCAGGGGAAGCCACCGGTGCATTCGCTTTAGAATCGGCTTTGGATGAGCTTAGCTATGCATTAAATATCGATCCGATCGAACTTCGGCTTAAAAACTATGCAGAAACTGATCCGGAAAGCGGCAAACCATTTTCGAGCAAATATTTGAATGAGGCTTATAAACTCGGCGCTGATCATATCGGATGGAATGACCGCAGTCAAAAACCTGCATCCATCAGTAAAGATGGCTGGCTGGAAGGTTATGGTATGGGCGGAGGCATGTTCGGTGCTTATCGCGATCAGGCTGCCTGTCGTGCTTTAATGATGGTTGACGGTACGTTGCTATTACAAACTTCCGTTAGCGATATTGGCCCCGGTACTGGAACAGCCATGGTAAGTATTGCATCAGAAATGATGGGTATCGATCCGGAAAAGATCAGATTTGAAATGGGCGATTCGTCCCTGCCTTACGCACCATCACAGGGCGGTTCATCAATAACTGCAACGGTAGGGTCAGCTGTGAATGATGCCTGCAAAGATCTGAAGGAAAAATTTCAGCAATTGATCGGAAATGGCGGCTCTGATAAACCTGATTATGTAAAGATTTTGAAAGAACATAATCTATCCAAACTGGAAGCAACAACCGCTTCTAAAGGCGGACCGGAAATGAGTAAGTATGCCATGTACTCATGGTCTGTTCATTTTGTAAAAGTGAAAGTACACCCTGCGACAGGTGTGATTAAAATAGATAGAGTGGTATGTGTTGCCGATTCGGGCCATATTGTAAGCCCTAAAACAGCACGCAGCCAGATAATAGGAGGAGCCATCGGAGGAATAGGCATGGCACTAATGGAAGAGGTGGTAATAGACCATCGTTACGGAAAAGTGGTGAATAACAATTTTGCTGATTATCATGTGCCGGTAAATGCTGATATACCGCAGATAGAAGCCTTATTTGTAAATAAACCCGATCCTTATATTAACCCGATGGGTGCCAAAGGAATGGGTGAAATAGCCCTGATAGGCATGGCTGGTGCCGTAGCCAATGCAGTTTATAACGCAAGTGGAATACGTGTACGTGAGTTGCCAATTACGCCTGACAAGTTAATTATGGCGAAAAATGCACAAGTTTAGAATACATACCTATGGAAAGCAGAGCAATAAGAAAACCAGTTGAAGAAGGTTTGAGCCGCGTGGACGGGAGACTTAAGGTTACCGGTGCGGCTAAATATTCAGCGGAATATAATGTTAAAGGTTTAACCTATGGGGTGATGGTAGGCAGTACCATTACCAGGGGCAACATCAAATCCATCGACACTAAACAGGCCGAACATGCGCCGGGAGTGTTTACGGTGATCACTTATTTAAATTGCCCTAATATTCCCGGTTATCATATAGAGAATGCACCGCCTAAAGGCCCCCTGAAAATATTTATTGACGATAAGATCTATTTCAACGGACAACCCATTGCTTTAATAATTGCGGATACCTACGAACGGGCACTATTTGCCGCCTCACTGGTAAAAGCAGATTATAATAAGGAAGAACATCAAACCAATCTGAAAAAGAATTTAGATGCCGGTGTTTTACCCAAGAACACTAAAGACTATCTGCGTGGGCAGGAAGACGCTTACAAATCAGCACCTATAAAAATTGAACAGGAGTACATACTGCCTACCGAGGTGCATAACCCGATGGAATTGCATGCCATTATTGCAAGATGGGATGCCGACGATAAAGTAACTGTTTGGGATAAGACACAAGGGGTAAAATCAACTCAGCGCAATATAGCGTTGGCTTTTAAATTACCCCCGGATAATGTACAGGTAACTGCGCCTTTTGTGGGTGGTGCATTTGGTGCCGCATTGCGCACCTGGCCGCATGAAATTGCGGCTGTAGTAGCTGCACAAGTTGTAAAACGTCCTGTCAAATTGGTACTGAGCCGTGCTGATATGTTTACTTCAGTTGGTTATCGTCCGCATACCTGGCAAAAAGTAGGTTTAGGCGCTACTACAGATGGTAAACTGGTAGGCATTACGCATGAAGCAAGCGGTCAAACTTCTGTTTATGAGGATTTCACGGAAGGTGTAGTTAATATCAGTCAGTTGATGTATGCATCGCCTAATGTTAACACGAGATATAAGTTAGTTTCGCTTAATGTGAACACGCCTACCCCGATGCGTGGCCCTGGTGAAGCAACCGGTGCTTACGCGTTAGAATCAGCAATGGATGAACTTTCTTATCAATTGAATATCGACCCGATAGAACTTCGCCTGCGCAATTATGCAGAAACTGACCCGTTAAGCGGAAAACCTTATTCGAGCAAGTTTTTAAAAGAAGCTTACCAATTAGGAGCCGATAGAATTGGTTGGAATGAACGAAACCAAAAGCCAGGTTCGGTCACAAAAGATGGTTGGCTGGTAGGTTACGGCATGGGAGCGGGAATGTTTGGTGCTTATCGCAGCAATGCGACGGTTACTGCCCGGATGATGGCTGACGGTACTTTATTCCTGCAAACAGCAGTGACAGATATTGGTCCGGGTACAGGTACGGCAATGGCAACTATTGGGTCAGAGGTGATGGGCATTCCTGCCGGTAAGGTCCGGGTTAATTTAGGTGACTCATCTTTGCCGCCTTCACCAACTCAAGGTGGTTCGCAGATTACATCAACAGTAGGCGCAGCTGTGTACGATGCCTGCATGGAGCTTAAAGACAAATTCAAACAATTAAACGGCGGTGCAGATAGTGCTGATTATGTTCAATTATTAAATAAAAATAATCTGCCACAATTAGAAGTTACAACGCTATCCAAAGGAGGACCTGAAATGGGTAATTATGCAGCGTATTCCTGGTCAGTACATTTTATACAGGTGCATGTAAATCCTGCTACCGGGGTAGTAAAAGTAAATAAAGCAGTATCTGTTGCTGATGCAGGTCATATCGTTAGTCCCAAAACTGCTGCCAGCCAGATAAAAGGCGGATCTATTATGGGTATAGGAATGGCACTAATGGAAGAAGCTGTGATAGACCACCGTTATGGCCGTTTGGTGAATAATAATTTTGCCGATTACCACATGCCTGTTCAGGCTGACATACCACAGGTTGAAGCGCTATTTGTGAATAAACCAGATCCGCACCTTAATCCGATGGGTGCAAAAGGTATGGGCGAAATAGCTACCATAGGCGTGGCAGCCGCAGTTGCCAATGCTGTATATAATGCTACCGGAAAAAGAATAAGGGAATTACCTATAACACCAGATAAACTTATATAATACTACCCGTTAATATCTGCAGATGAAGGAAATCATTGATATAGTAGCTGCATATGACGAAGCTGTAAAACAGGGCAAAAAAACCGCCCTGGCAACAGTAGTGCTGGTTGAAGGCTCTGCATATCGCAAGGCTGGTGCAAGGATGCTGATTACTGAAGATGGCTTGTTAACAGGTGCCATCAGTGGCGGTTGCCTGGAGGGTGATGCTTTACGAAAAGCCAGAATGGTTATACTTCAACAGGAATCTTTACTGGTAACATATGATACTATGGATGATGATGATGCCAAACTCGGTGTTGGCCTGGGATGCAACGGCATTATTCATATTTTGATCGAGCCAATAAATGATCATTCAAAGAACCCTATTGCGTTATTAAAAAAAATAATAGAGAATCGGGGAAATGCAGTTTTAGTAACCCTGTTTTCGATTGAAGACCGTAAAGCCCCTCAGCCAGGAACCTGTTTGTTCTTAAGTGAAAATGATTTGATCTTTAATGGATCAGACAATGCTAATTATCACCCGGCTTTGATCGATGATGCAAAAAAAGTTTTGGAAAATCAGCGATCAGAGACGATGAATTATACTTACGGTGCCGTGTACACGGGCTTTGTCGAGCATATCAAACCTCTGGTATCATTAGTAGTAATAGGTGCCGGGAATGATGCAATTCCATTGACTAAAATAGCCGCAGTTTTAGGTTGGAATATTACAGTTATAGATGGTCGGCACAATTACGCGGTTCCTGAACGATTCCCCCTGGCAAATAAAGTTATTGTTGCCAAACCGGAGAATGTATTGCCGCAGCTTGAGCTGAACGACTGGACAGCATTTGTTTTGATGACCCATAATTATAATTATGAGATATCATTGCTTAAACAATTGTTGCCGCTTAATCTACCCTACCTCGGTATTTTAGGTCCTAAAAAGAAGTTGGAGCGCATGCTCACAGAGGTGGAAGAAAGTGGAACTGAAATTACCGAAGAACAATTGCATAAAGTATACGGCCCTGTGGGTTTGGATATTGGCTCAGAAAGTTCAGAGGAGATTGCTTTATCTATTGTCGCAGAAATAAAAGCCGTATTGTCTTCACGAAAAGGCTATTCACTGAAATATAAGCCAGTACCTATTCATGACGATCAGCTAAAAATTACAGTGGATAAATGATCGCTCTGATCATCTTAGCGGCCGGTGCATCAACCAGGTTGGGACAACCCAAGCAAAACCTGGTCTTTCAAAGAAAAACACTCTTAGAACGGGCAATTGAAACTGCAATCGATACTGAATGCAGGCCGATATTTGTCGTTTTGGGCGCAAATGTGGATGATATTGACTTCGATATTAAATCTAAGGAAGTTAAATTTATTTTTAATTCCAATTGGAATGAAGGCATGGCATCATCTATAAGAATTGCCATCAGCGAGATTGAAAAGCATGAAGAAATAAATAATGTATTGATCATGCTTTGCGATCAGCCATTTGTTACCTCAAAATTAATAGCTGGCATGTTGTTAAAACAGCAGGAAACCGGTAAAGCAATTGTAGCCTGTAAATATGGTGACACTATTGGTGTACCAGCACTATTTACCAGAACATTGTTCTCTGAATTATTGTTACTAAGGGGACAGGAAGGCGCAAAAAAAATTCTTAAAGATCATCCGGAGGATGTGGCAATAATTCCCTTTGATAAAGGAAATATCGATATCGATACAAAGGAAGATTATAACCGCCTGATCAACTTAGATAATTAATTTATTGATTTTTTTTCGGTTAATAACGGCATAATAAATAGGTTGTATAGAATAATTATTTGATAACTTTGATTTTCAATCTTATTATATTAATAATAAGGAATCTACAATACCTAATAAATATTTTTTTTTAGTTTACATAACGAAGCACTAGCGACACGTATGAGCGGACTTTATAAAAAATTTCTTAATCTCATTAGTAGTAAACAACCAAATGAAAATGAGAAACCGAATCTTATTAAGGAGGAACAATTAAATCAATTAAATAACGGAGTTAGCGGTCCTGTTGTAAAATATCCCACAGATAAAACACTCATTGATTTATTCCTGGAACATGTAGCAAAAAGTCCCGATAGCATTGCCCTTGTATACCAGGATAAAAAACTTTCCTTCCGGCAACTAAATGAAAAGGCTAATCAACTTGCACATTACCTCAGGCAAAAAGGCGTAAAAAAAGAAACGCTGGTACCTCTTTGTATAGAGCGATCTATAGATATGATGGTAGCCATATTAGGAATTATGAAAGCCGGAGGAGTCTATGTTCCAATAGACCCGGATGTACCCCCCCAAAGAATTGAATTTCTATTAGAAGATATAGGTGTCAATACTGTCATAGCTGCTGCCGGAAACAAAGCAAAGTTGTTAGGAGTAAAAGCCGGGCTCGATATAATTTCATTCAGAGATGATCAGCATGATATAGATCAGATGCCTCTAAAAAATCCAGCTAATAAAGTTGAGCCGCATCACCTTGCCTATGTTATTTATACATCCGGTTCTACAGGCCTTCCTAAAGGTGTAATGGTCGAACATAAAAGCATCTACAATTATCTGCTAAACAGCCGGGAGAAATTTATCAAAGCAGGAGAAAATGGTTCAGGAACCTTCATACATATTCCCTATACATTTGATGCATCACTAAAAAGTATTTTTACACCATTAGTTGCAGGAAAATTAGCAGTAATTTCATCTGAACCATCCCCCTTTGTATTTGAAGACGATAATCTTCACAAGTATGCCCCGTATGATTTCATCCAGTTAACTCCCGCCCATCTCGATTTCTTTTACGCAGAATTTAAGGATAAGCGTAATAAAGCAATAACCGGGAAGATATCGATTGGCGGCGAGGCGTTATACCTGAGTCACTTTGATCCTTTGATCGATAAGAAAGCAACATTAGAAGTTATTAATGAATATGGCCCAACCGAAACGGTAGTAGCCTGCACAGGCTATTATTTTAATTTTGGTGTAGATATTGATTTACCGCGGAGCCTGCCAATTGGAAAACCAATAAACAATGTGCAGATATATTTACTGGATGAGGATTTAAATCCTGTACAGCCCGGCGAAGAGGGCGAGATCTGCGTAGGTGGTGTCCAGGTAGCAAGAGGATATTTGAACCAGCCGGAGCTGACAAAGATGAAGTTTATTCCAGATCCTTCCAGTAGTAATGGGAATGATAAAATATATAAAACAGGAGATATAGGCCGTTTGCTACCGGATGACAATATAGAATATGCAGGCAGAAAAGATCACCAGGTGAAAATACGGGGCTATCGGATAGAGCTTGGTGAGATCGAAAGTGTTTTAATACAAAGTGAAGCTATAAAAAATGTGGTGGTAGCGGCCCCTGAAAATAAGCAGGGAGATAAGCAGTTAGTTGCGTATATAGTCCCTAATGGCATATTTGATAAACAGGCAATACTAACTTATTTAAAGGATAAGCTGCCTTCTCACCTAATACCTGAAAGATTGGTTGAGTTGGAAAATTTGCCCGTAACGCCAAACGGGAAAATAGATAGAAAGGCTTTACTTGGCATGAAGTAGATTTTAAAAAAATCTATTAAATCTATAGACTACAATATTTTATTATTATAATTGTATAGAATTTAAAAAGCTGAATTCAAAGTATAAATAATAATATTGGGAATTTAGATCAATATATCTTAAATTTACATTGATTCAGCTAAACATTTACATCGCTATAGCGTGTTTGATATATTAAAACAAGCTATAATACCTATGAATGTAAATTATTTATTGATTTGCCTAACCGCAAAAATAAGTGTTATTGTAACTTATTTGAGTGTATAGTATTATTGCATACCTATTCAATAAACTAATTACCCATAACTTAGAAATTATAAACATTAACATCGCAGTAGAGTTAACTATTGGAACTACCGAGTCTACGAATATTTGAATATGGATTATTAAAAAATAGCTTATGAAAATATTAATAATTGACAACTATGATTCTTTTACTTATAACCTATTTCAACAAGTAGCAAGCATTAAGAAATGCATCCCGGATGTGTTTAAAAATGATGAAATAAGCTACGACGAAATCGTTGCGAAAGATTACGACTGTATTATAATCTCTCCCGGCCCGGGCTGGCCAGGCGTTAAAGAAGATTTTGGAGTTTGTGCCGACGTGTTATTACGTTCAAACAAGCCGGTTTTGGGCGTTTGCCTGGGTCACCAGGGTATGGCGCATTATGCCGGTGGCAAAGTAACTCACGCACCTGAACCCTTTCACGGCCGGTTAACGCCAATTTACCATAACGATTCGGGGCTTTTTAAGGGCTTGCCCCAGGGATTTAATATTGTCAGGTATCATTCACTTGTAGTGGCAGACCCACTTCCAAAAGATTTCAAAAAGAGCGCCTGGACTAAGAATGGTATAATAATGGCAATTGAGCATGAAACAAAACCATTCTTTGGCATACAATATCACCCTGAGTCCATTTCGACAGAATTTGGTAATGAAGTAATTGCGAAATTTCTGGAGCTGGCAGAGGAATTCAATAAAAAGAAATATGAAGATCTAAAGCTACCTGTAGATACTTCAGCGGGAAATAAAGCTAAACCGGAAAGCCTGATCGTTGATTATAAAACCAGTGATTTAAATGCTCCCACAGATCTTATTTTTTATAACCTGTTCAGCGAAAGTAAATACTCATTTTGGCTGGATACCAGCAAAATAATTAAAGACTACTCAAGGTTTTCAATTATGGGGAGTGTTGAAGCAAATCACGATAAAGCGATCTTGTTTGAAAGAAACAACAAAGAATTATCAATAGTAAAAGATGGGAAGACATCTACCTATAAAAGGGACCTGTTTGAATACCTTTCCGAAGAAATAGATAATAACTATGTAAAACCTGTAGACGCATTGCCTTTTAATTTCAATGGCGGGTTGATAGGTTATTTTGGATATGAACTTAAATCGGAATTAGATTTTAAAACTTCTCATAACTCTGAAGTGCCGGATGCTGCATTGATTTTTTCTACCCGGTTTTTGGTTATCGATCATAAGGAAAATAAAATCTATATAGTTGCAATCGCTAAGGACGCTAATGATACAAAAGCAACGCAGCAATGGATAAACGAAATATCAGGGAAATTACAAAAATTAGCACCCATACCTGTTAAAAAGGATAATCATGTTAAGGAGAAGCTGGAGTTTTACGGCAGCCAAAACCATAATACCTACATTGAAAATATAAAAAAATGTCTTACTGAAATCAAAAATGGTGAGAGTTACGAGATATGTTTAACAAACAGGTTATCAATTGATCTGGATCTCGATCCGATGGATCTGTATTTGAATCTAAGGAAGATAAACCCCGCTCAATATTCAGCCTATTTGCATTTTAATAGTTTTAGCATTATTTGCTCATCTCCTGAACAGTTTTTAAAGCTTGACAGGGATAAAAATGTTTCTACCAAACCTATAAAAGGAACAATAGTTAGGGATAGCGATCCGGAGGTGGATGAAAGAAATAAAGCTACCCTGCATGATAATGAAAAGTTCCGTGCCGAGAACTTAATGATCGTAGATTTATTAAGAAATGATTTTGGAAGAGTGTGTGAGATAGGCAGTGTTAAGGTTCCGCATTTGATGGCTGTAGAAACATATGAAACTCTGAATCACCTGGTGAGCACTGTGGTTGGTAAGCTCGGGTCAAGATATAATATCATTGATTTGCTTAAAGCGACATTTCCAGGCGGATCAATTACCGGCGCGCCGAAGAAAAGGACGATGGAAATAATTGACAGGTTAGAACGTGTTGCAAGGGGGCCTTATACAGGTGCCTTAGGTTATATAAGTTTATGTGGTGCAGCTGAACTTGATATTATCATCAGAACAGCGGTTTTGACAAAAAATAAAATTACAGTAGGCTCGGGTGGCGCAATTATTGCACTATCTGATCCGCAGGAAGAGTTTGACGAAATATTATTAAAAGCCTTCCCTCTTATTAAATCAATTGTCGTTACTGCCAAAGGGGACTATAATGAAAATTACTATACCCTAAATCTGTATGATGAAAAATTGAAAGAATATGTTTAAAATAGTAACTGCAAGCCATATTTGAACTTATGCATGAGTTAGTAAATTTCAGGGAGAGAATTGATGAAATTGACGAAAAAATTGTCAGGCTTATAAATGAAAGATTAGGGATATGCAAAGCTGTAGCAAAATATAAAAGTGAAAACAATATCCCCATGATGCAGCCGGATAGGGTAAAAGAAGTTTTAGTCAAACGGAGAAAATTGGCAGATGAGCTCTCTCTAAACCCTAATCTGGTTGAAAATATATACCGGTTAATAGTTGAAGAAGCCTGTATATTGGAGGATGAAATAATAAACAGCTTACTAAAAAAAGATTAAAAATATAAGTTACTGCAACGCCTTTTTAGCACTGATTAATTATATACCAGAAGTTTAACATTCAGTAAATCTGGGAAAAGTTATGATTGCATTTATTTAGAAATAAAATCATTTTGTAACCCCGGCAAAATGTTATAATAAAATATAAACCTAATAATATATAGAATTAAGGGATTTGGTTATTCTCTAACCTTATTTTCTTTCATGCCTAAAATTAAGGAAGTATTCACCATGAATAAAAAATTGACTCGGACTTATGCCTTTCAAATCGATAAAGATTTAAGTGAGGAATTGAAATATGTAAGTAAAAAACAGAATGTTTCCCTATATGTTACTTTGCTCGCGGCCTTTAAAGTGATGCTTTTCCGCCTTAGCGGCCAGTATGATTTATTCGTAGCTACACCCAACGCAACGTTTTCTGATATTCTGGCATTAAACACAAGTTTGAATGTTGATGAACCATTTGACTCATTATTACAAAGAATAAAAGAAATAGCCCGACAGGCTAATTTAAATCCCAAGACTCCATTTGGAGAGGCGGATGAATCACACAAAAGCAATACTCAAAATTTGCTGCATGAGTTCATGTTTGTTTTTCAAAACTTCGCTGAAGAGGAATTAAACCGCGATAAATTTGAAGAAAATGCATCCAAATTTGGCCTGACTCTCTCGATAACGCAAACATCCGATTACTTACAGGGTCTGGCAGTATACTCTACAGACTTATTCAATGAAAGCCAGATAATTCGGATGGCGGGTCATTATAAAGAATTACTTCATTCTATTGTAAAGCAGGAACATCAAAAGGTGGGTGAACTGCCAATGCTTACCAAAGCAGAACATGAATTGTTAACCGGGTTTAATAATACCGCAGTTAAACATTCGGCAGAAAAAACTATAGTAGATCTGTTTGAAGAACAAGTTGAAAGAAGACCTGATCGGACTGCGGTTATATTTAAAGATGAGAAAGTTACTTACCACCAGTTAAATGAAAGAGCCAATCAGCTTGCTCATTATCTTAGGCAAAAGGGTGTCAGGGAAGAGACTCTTGTACCGATATGCATAGAAAGATCTGTCGAAATGATAGTTGCTATATTGGGAATTTGGAAAGCCGGTGGCGCATATGTTCCCATAGATCCGGAATCGCCTGATTCCAGAATAAAATACTTTTTAAAGGATACTAAAGCTAGTTTGGTTGTCAGCAATGCTGAAGGTAAGCAACTGTTATTATCTGCTTTACCAGGAGTTGATGTTATTTCAATAAATGGAGATTCGCACATAGAGCAGTTTCCTATAACTAATTTAATAAGCAAACCTGCACCACAACACCTGGCGTATGTTATTTACACATCAGGCTCTACCGGTACGCCTAAAGGGGTCATGGTTGAACATAAAAGTATCTTTAACTATATTTTAAGCAGTAAAGAGAAGTTTATTAATGAAAATGAAACCAGTGCAGGAACCTTTGTTCATCTTTCCTATACGTTTGATGCATCTTTAAAAAGTATATTAACTCCGCTGGCTTCTGGTAAATCGATTGTTATATCGTCCCAGCCATCTGCTTATGTATTTGAAGATCCTAACTTGTATAAATACGCCCCCTACGATTTTATTCAGTTAACCCCGTCGCACCTTGAATTTTTTTATTCGGTGTACAAGGACGAAAATGATGAGCCAATAACCGGGAAAATATCAATTGGTGGAGAAGCATTATACTTGAGTCATTTTGATTCTTTGATTGAAGCAGGGGAAAAACTGGAGGTTGTTAATGAGTATGGTCCAACGGAAGCAACCGTAGCTTGCAGCAGTTATACTTTTAACATTTTCGGAGATAAAAGGTCACGGCAAAGACTACCAATTGGAACTCCCATAGAGAATGTACAAATATTTATATTGAACGAATATGAGCAACCCGTGCCATTAGGGGTAATTGGTGAGATATACATAGGTGGGGTGCAAGTTGCAAGAGGCTATTTAAACAACTCTGATCTGACAAAAAAGAAGTTTATCGCCAACCCGTTTGATAATACTCCGGTAAATACAATTTATAAAACAGGCGATATGGGCCGATGGCTGCCTGATGGTAATATTGAATGTATTGGCAGGAGGGACGACCAGGTGAAAATCAGGGGTTACCGTGTAGAGCCCGGCGAAGTAGAAAGCATCCTGATAAAGAATGATATGGTAAATCAGGCAACCGTTGTTGCCAAAGAAGATAGAGATAATATAAAACATTTGATCGCTTATGTGGTGCCCAATGGGATTTTTGACAAAACAGCAATGATTTCTTATCTTAAAACCTGGCTACCGGATTATATGGTACCTGAAATTTGGATTGTGCAAGACTATTTGCCCCTTACTCCAAACGGGAAAATAGACAAGAGTAATCTTCCGGAACCTGATTTCAAAGCCACGTCATTGGATGAAGAATTATCAGAAAACTCTGATGCCCCGCGCACCGAAGAAGAAAAAAGAATTGCAGAAATATGGCAGGACGTATTAGGTGTAAAACATATAGGAGTTAATGATAACTTCTTTGAATTAGGAGAACCGTCATTGTTGGCTATAAAAGTTCTAAGGCTTGTAGAAGAAGTTACCGGACAATTTTTGCCTCTGAGTACCATATATGAATACCCTACTATTGATAAGTTCGTAAAACGTCTAAAGGAAAATAAATAAGATTTTTAAAAAGAAAGTTTAAGTCAGCACCAAGACTCATTTAGTTTTATTTTGTTTAAACTGTAGTGAGAAATTATGGGATAATTCTTTAAAAGCATCCTTCTGATCTTGCGTTTTCGGTTCAATTAATTCATTAAAATCTTCTTCCTTTTTGCCATCTATGCTTTCATCCAGGGCAATTAAATTTTTTATTAATGCTTTTCTAACAGCGGAAGCATAAGCATTTTCATTTTGAATGTTCCAATATACTTTTTTGGTCCCGGATACAATTCTCCCAAAGAGTGAGCTTAGACTTAAAAAAGGTGGTGTTGAAACTTTTAAAAGCTCTGTTAATGAAAAGTCAGAATTATTTAGTGTAATACCAAAAGCCATTACAGCGGCATGTGCCGCCACTTGTATAATCGAACTCATTTGATCATGCTCTTCACTTGTAGCGAATACTATATTTAGTTTCCATAGCTCTAACAAAGAAATAAACCAGGTTGACGCCTGCGTTTCTTTGAATTTTACCACGATAATATTTTTCCCATCAATTTGCAGATCCGGGCCGAACATCGGGTTTAAACTCAGAGCATTAAAATCATGTTCAATGTAGAATAATGAAACATCTTTTTTAACCGATAAGGTATCTACCAGGAGCATCGTTTTTGCGATGTGGTATTTATATAATTCTAAGAATTTGTAGGCGATATCCTCGGGTAAACAGATGATAATTACGTCGGATTTATTGAGCAATAATTTAAGATCTTCATCAGGCACTGTCAAATCAGACTGAATGTATTTTGAACATTTGCTTGATTTATAAACCTCATTATTTAAATCAACCCCTGTAATTGCCAGTTGCTTTTCTTTATCTAATAACCTGGAAAACAGAGATCCGAAGCTTCCGTTTATTCCTAATATTGTAACTTTCTTTTCCATATACAACAATAATAATTGGCCCTTGGTGAAAAGCCCTCCTTTCAATTTAATGTTTCGTTAATCAAGATATTTTGTGAACAAGTTAATCAAAAAACAAAATGAGTAATCAGGTATAATTAATTCTGTTAATATAACTGTAAGGTATATAGAAATGGTACCTAAAAATAAAAAAGAGGGCACTTATGTATTGCCCTCTTTAATTGTTTTTAATTGCCAATGATTATCAGATTGCTATTTTTAGAGCAGCCTGATATATACACAACCCGGATCATTGGGTCACGTTCCATCCACCGCCCAAAGATTTGTACAGGCTCACGATTGAATTTAATTTTTGCTGTAACGTTATAGAAGCTTGCAACTGTGCATCAAAAAGAGCAGATTCAAGAAAGCTTACTTCTGTATAGTTAGTAAATCCATCATCGTACCGTGCCTTTGATAGCCTTAAGGCTTTGAGACTCGCCTCGACTTGTTGTTGCCGCAGCGCATATTCTTCTGTAAGTGTTTTATAAGCCGCCAGAGAATTATCTACATCCTGAAAAGCACTTAATACAACTCCCTGATATTGATAATAAACTTCAGTTGTCCTTGCACGCTCTACTTCCACCAATTTTTTATTCTGACCAAAATTAAATATTGGACCTAAAATAATCCCAAAACCATTGGCCACAAAACCATTACTGCTTAAAAATGTACTGAGTTGCGGGCTTGCAAACCCAAGCATGCCTGTTAAACTGATACTGGGCAATCTGTTTGCCTGAGCTATACCAATTCGTTCAAACTGGGATTCCAGATTTCTTTCGGCCGCCCCAATATCGGGCCGGCGCAAAAGAAGTTGGGAAGAAAGACCAACCGGAATATCAGGAGACAAGGATTGTTCAAAATTACCCAATCCGCGTCCAACAAGCCCGGGACCTTTACCAGTTAAAAGCCGGAGGGCATTTTCTGTTAAGACGATCTGTCTTTTTAAGGCCGGAATCTGGGCGGCTGCTATAATTTGTTGCTGTTTAGCCATCAGCAGATCTAACTCGGATATATATCCCTTATTAAACCTTTCGGAAAGAATTCTTGTATCTTCTGTTCTTGTTGCCAAAGTTTCTGAAGCGATAAAAAGCCTGTTATCAAGATCGCGCAATAGAAAATATTGCGTGGCAACTTCTGCAACCAGGCTTACCTCTAAGGCGTTGCGATTATCAATGCTGGCTAAAAATTGTACATAGGCTGCCCTGGTAGATCTTCTCACTTTCCCCCAGATATCAAGTTCCCAATTCAGTACGCCTACTGCATTTAAATAACCGCCGTCTACGCCTCCTGAAACTTTCACAGCGTCCGAACCTGCTTTTCCACCACCTGCCTGAGCCTGATACCCGAACTTAGGATACAAGTCAGCTTTTACGACTGCGGTCTGGATCCTTGCTTCCTCAATTCTTGCTGCGGCCACGAGCATATCCCGGTTGCTGTCAATGGCCAGTTTAACCAGGTTTTGAAGCACAGGATCTTTATACAGATCAAACCATTTCATCAATTGAGAAGTATCTGTAAATACGGTATCACGATAAGCAATATCAGTAGGCGGATGAGGTTTTGAATATTTTTTCCCAACCATGCACCCCGCCAGGATGAAAATGCTGAATAAAATGACGGCAAGAAAATATATTAATTTATTTTTCATGGTTATGCCCTGAAATAGTCCCGGAAGAGTCAACCGGAATAGTTTTTTTCAATTTCTTTTTTCTTTCAATCAGTACAAAAAATGCCGGGATAAGAATAACACCAACTACAGTTGCCGTGATCATCCCACTGAAAACCGCAAGGCCCATCACTTTTCTTGCCTGCGACCCAGCTCCACTGGCGGTTAACAACGGGATTACGCCCAATATAAAAGCAAGGGACGTCATAAGTATCGGACGAAAACGAAGCCTTGCGCCATCGATGGCAGCTTCCAAAACGGTAGAACCGCTTTCGAGTTTCATTTTTGCAAATTCTACAATCAGAATAGCATTTTTTGCATTTAATCCGATAAGCATTACCAGGCCTATTTGTGCGAAAACATTGTTTACAAAAGTTTCTGAGAAGAGTCTGCCTATAAATAAGCCCATCATGGCTCCCATAACAGCCCAGGGGGTTCCCAGCAAAACACTGAAAGGCAACGACCAGCTTTCATATTGCGCCGCGAGGATAAGGAATACGAACAAAAGCGCCATGCCAAAAACGAAGCCGCTGCTTCCCTCAGCTGCTTTCTCCTGATATGACATATTACTGTATTGGTAGCCTACATCTCTGGGCAGCGTTTCCTTGGCAACAATTTCCAGGGCATCCAAAGCCTGGGCCGAACTGTATCCTTCTTTAGGTGAACCTGATACCTCTGCTGTACGGTAAAGATTGAAACGATTGGTATATATAGGGCCGGTAGTATCGGTTACGGTAGCAAGGGTGGCGAGCGAGACCATATTTCCGAGATTGTCTCTTATAAAAAACTGGCTAATATCGTTGGGCTCCATCCTGAAAGGTGCATCCGCCTGGATATAGGTCTTGTATTGCCGCCCAAATGAATTAAAATTATTTACAAACGCACTACCTAAAAAACTTGAGATGCTACTATTCACATCATCTAAATTCAAACCCAGTTTTTCTACCTTTTCCTTATCAACACTGATGTTCTTTTGGGGAGCACTTGCCCGGAACAATGTATATATCTTACCAATTTCAGGACGCTTTTGTGCCGCGAGGATAAACTTACGGGTTTCCTCAGCCAGGTATTGAGGTGATTTCCCGGTTCTGTCCTGCAATTCCAACGTGAAGCCGGCTGCGTTCCCCAGGCCAGGGATCGGTGGTGGACTTACTGCAATAGCGGTGGCTTCGGTAATTACTAAAGAAGTGCGCTGGTTTACTTCCCTGATAACATCTTTTGATGTTCTGGCTCTGTCATGCCATGGTTTTAATTGCACAAAAACTGTTGCATTATTTTGTGATACGGTACTTGAAAGAATATTATACCCATTAATCACCGTATACGACTTAATTTCATCAATACTTTTTAAAACGCCTTCTAGTTTATGTGTTACCGCATCTGTTCTTTCAAAAGACGCAGCATCCGGAAGCAATACTCCCATTAAAAAATATCCTTCATCTTCTTCAGGCACAAATCCTCCGGGTACCTTTTTCATAAAAAGGACGGTAGAAACAACAATAATGCCGAGTATAAGTAAAGTGAGCACCAGCCTTCGGGTAAAGAAACTTGCGAGTTTTGAATAACTGTTGGTAAACCTGTCAAACATCCGGTTGAACGCCGCGAAAAAGCGCGCAAGCAATCCTTTTTTTTCTCCTTCACTCTTAGGCCGGAGGATCATTGCCGCCAGTGCCGGACTTAGTGTTAATGCATTGAAAGCAGACAGCATAACAGAAATAGCAATTGTAATGGCAAATTGCTGATATAATCTACCTGTAATACCTGCCGTTAAAGCAACGGGGATAAATACAGCGGAAAGAACAATTGCAATGGCAACTACAGGACCCGCCACCTCTTTCATTGCCAGCCTGGTTGCTTCTTTTGGCGACAATCCATGCTCAATGTGATGCATAACCGCTTCTACAACTACAATGGCGTCATCAACAACAAGGCCAATGGCCAATACCATCCCCAATAATGATAATACGTTTATTGAGAAACCAAGTAAAGGAAAAAAAATAAAAGTACCCACTAAAGAAACTGGTACCGTTAGCAAAGGAATAAGCGTTGCCCGCCAATCCTGCAGAAAAATAAATACAACAAGTATAACCAGTACTAATGCCTCTACAAGAGTATGAAGAATTTCCTCAATCCCGGCACTTACTGCAAGCGTAGTATCCAGTGAATAATTAAAATCCATGTCCTGCGGAAACTGTGTTTTTAAACCATCCATCGTTTTTCTGATGTCTTTAGCCAGGTTTAACGCATTGCTGCCAGGAATCTGGTAAATAGCGATGGAAGAAGCATTTTTTCCACTATAACGGCTCGATTGGAAATAGTTTTCTGTTCCCAGCTCAATTCTTGCAATATCCCTCATGCGCACCAATGCGCCGCTATTACTCGATTTAAGAATTATTTTTCCGAACTCTTCAGGAGACACAAGTCTCGCTTGCAATTGGGCTGAATAGGTATTTTGCGTTCCAGGAATTGCAGGATTATTTCCGAATGAGCCTCCCGGGTAAATATTATTATAAACGTCCAGCGATTTTTTTACATCACTCACCGAAATACCGAGCGCAGCCATTCTATCGGGGTGCAACCATACACGCATGGCATATTCAGCACCGCCAAATACGGTAACATCCCCCACTCCTTTCAATCGTTTGATCTGGTCAACCACGTTGATAAAAGCATAGTTATTTATGAATTGAGCGTCATAACTATTTTTTGGCGAGTATAATGAAACGATCATTAACGGAAATGCCAAAGCTTTTTTTGTAGTTACTCCAAGACTCTTTACAGCCGCAGGGAGCGAAGGATCGGCCATAGAAACGCGGTTTTGCGTCAACATATTTGCATTATCCAGGTTGGTGCCCACGTCAAATGAAACCTGAATGGTTGTTGAACCATCATTGGCATTGATTGATAGCATATAAAGCATATTTTCGACCCCATTTACCTGCTGTTCGATCGGAGTTGCTACGGTTTGCTCTACGTTCACTGCATTAGCACCACTATAATTTGCTGTTATCTTGATCATTGGTGGCGTAATATCGGGGTATTGGGAAATTGGAATTCCTTTTAACACAAGAACTCCAAGGATTATAGTGAAAATGGATATCACGATCGCTACAATGGGCCGTCTTATAAAAAATTCACTCATACAATGTAATTTGATTTTTTTTCGTAGAATTCAGTCCCTTAATTCTTTGTAGTTGAATCATAATTCCAATTCATGGTTACCACATCAACCGGCGTATTCGGATTAATAGATGCACTCCCAACCATTACCACTTTGTCTCCCGGTTTCACACCTTCTGTAATGATCCAGTTGCTGCCAACGCGATTGCCAACCTTTACTACCGTGGGTGTAATTTTATTGCTATCATTCAGCAAAAAGACCTGGTAAATATTCTGTAGCTGGTTAACGCATTGTTGGGGCACCACAGTGGCATTTTTATATACATCTGATTGAAAACGAACTTTCACATATTGACCCGGCCGCAGTATTTTTTGTTTATTGCCAAAAACAGCCTGTACAAGTAATGATCCCGTTGAAGGATCAATTTGGCGATTTGTTAAATCGATCCTGCCTTTTTCTGCATATACTGAGCCGTCGCCTAAGATCAGGTCAACCGGGATCTTAGAAAAATTGTTGGATTTGGGGTCTTTGCGGATTCTCTGCACAAACCTGAGGTATTCATTCTCAGATATTGTAAAGCGCACCCTTACATCACCAAGAGCTGAGACCGTATTAATACCGCCACCAAATGCAACTCTGCTTACATAATCGCCAACCAAAACTTTGGATATGCCGATCACACCGGTAATTGGAGAAGTGATATGTGTATACCCAAGTTCAATATTCGCATTGGCAAGTCTTGCCTGTGCAATTTTTACTTCGTCTTGTGATACTTTATATGCTGCAGATGCGGCGTCCAGATCGCGTTTGCTTAGCGCGTTCATGTCAGCCAACGGTTGTATGCGACTAAGGTCAGATTTTTTATTTTCCATGATCGCCTGGGCACGGCTAACATCCGATTTGGCTGCATCAATTTTTGTTTGGGTAGGCAGATCATCAATCGTATAAAGTAATTTGCCCTTTGGTACAACATCGCCTTCTTTAAAGAAAATGCCGGTGATCGATCCCTCCACGCGAGGTTGTATCTGAACATCGGATTCACCGTAGATCTGACCTATATGCACATCATAGATCGCTATATCTTTTTTGCCTACTACAACGGCATTTACTTTGGGAGCCTGAAGGGATTGACTTGACTTGTCTTTACAGCAAATAAAAAAAAGGCAAAAACAACAAATCAATAAATTACGCGCGATAATTGTGACCATGATACTATCGTTTTTATAAAGAATGTAAAAGGTAGCTGAATCTATTATATTGAGAACAAAACATCTTATCTGCCTAAGCCTATAAAAAACATCCAACGTGGAATTTTTCTACCATTTTTAAGGTCAATTAAGACACTCAAAGTTATTTAAGTGGAGTTGTATAAATTCCTATTTTAGAGAGATACACGTTGCATATTTGAAAGTGCAACAAGAGCTTTAAATAAGTGCGCCTTTTTCACTTTTATAGACCAAGCTTGTAATTTTGGAAAAGGGTTCTGCAACTGCTTAAATGTTTCAGAGCAATTAATTGTGTTTTATCCACTTATTTTCTTGTTCCAGCGGAAACAGCAGTCTGGCAATGAGAGCTGTCATTGCTGATCGGTAAGATATGCGTCTCCCACCATTTTTCAAGGAAAATTCGATTACTTTTTGCTCCTGTTATGAATCGGAAGCCTGTTTTGGGTCAGGCAAAGGATTTGATATTCCTATGATTGTTTATATTTGCAGAGGATGCTAAAAATATTTATCAGAGTGTCCCGATCATTCTTTCCATCCTCGGCAGCTGAAACCATTTTTTTGCATAAGGCTTTAATAAATCCTGCGCGGCTTCAGGACCCCAGGTCCCGGCTTTATAAAAATGCAATTGTTCAAGAGGGTGTTTTTTCCATGCATTTAAGATAGGCATTACTACTTTCCAGGCGGCTTCTACCTGGTCAGCACGCATAAACAAAGTCGGATCTCCATGCAATACATCCAACAGCAATGCTTCGTATGCTTCGGGCAATGATTCGGTATATGCCTCCTGGTAAGTAAAATCCATATCAACAGCCTGCAGTTTCATTTGCAGTCCCGGCACTTTACTCTCAAAAAGCAAACTTATTTCCAATTCTGGTTGTATACTTATGATTAAACGATTTGGTACAATATCTCCCTTAAAAATTTTATGAGGTGATTCTTTGAATTGCACTACAATCACTGATACCTGCTTGGGCAAGGACTTGCCTGTTGCTAAAAAAAATGGTACACCTTTCCAACGTTCATTATCAACAAAAAATTTAGCCGCAAAAAAAGTTTCCGTGGTCGAATCAGGTAGAACTTTTTCTTCTTCCCTATAACCCGGACTTGTTGTATTATTGATGTCGCCTCTTGTGTATTGTGCCCGAACTACATTTTTAAATACTTCTTTATCGGAATAGGATCTTACGCTTTTCAACACATTAGTTTTCGCGTCGCGTATCAATTCTGCCTCGTAGGCCGCAGGGCAATCCATTGCGACAATGCATAACAATTGCAACAAGTGATTTTGTATCATATCCCTTAAAGCACCGCTGCTATCGTAATATCCTCCCCGTTTGCCTACGCCCACTTGCTCCGCAAGTGCAATTTGTATATGATCCACGTATTTATTGTTCCATAATGGTTCGAATACATAATTCGCAAAACGAAAAGCCATTATGTTCTGCACGGTTTCTTTACCCAAATAATGATCTATTCGATACAGTTGTTTTTCTGCAAATCGCTCGTTTAAAAAAACATTTAATTTTTTTGCAGAGTTAAGATCAGTACCAAAAGGTTTTTCTATTACAATACGGTCCAGTAGTTCACGGTTACAGAGTTTATGTTTATACAATCCTTCGGCAATTGTTTCAATAAAACGGGGTGCCGTGGCGAAATAAAATATTTGTGTACTTCGTTGTCCATTCTGGTTATCAAAATTATTTGCCTTTTCTTTAAGGCTGCTAAAAGTTCCGGCTTCATGGAAATCACCTTGAATATAAAAAAGCTTCGAGGCAAATTCATTCCATTTTATTTCCTCTGCAATACCATTGCGACTAAATTCATTGATGCCCGTCAGTAAGTCATTTTTAAAAAACGTTTTCTCATTTACCAAATAATCAACACAATAAATGGTAAATATTTCAGGCAGATGGTTGCCGGTATATAAATTATAAAGAGCAGGAATCAGCTTACGCCTTGTGAGATCTCCTTTAGCGCCAAATATGACGATCAATGCAGGAAGGTGATTTTTTTTGGAGTTCATGCAGATTATGTTAAAAGGAGTATGGTGATGCTGGTGTCACAATTAGTTTTCAGGAATGGTATCAGTAACGTGCATTGCAGCAAGAGTTTCCTCTTCATTTTCATCTGTAAGCCAAAACAGGTACAGATTGTAAGCAATCGAAAGTACGACAGCGCCAAGAAAAAGTCCGATAAATCCCATGGATATAAACCCTCCGATTGATCCAAGAAAAATGACTAGCATAGGTACAGGAGCACCACGCCCCAACATGATCGGTGTCAATACATTACTGGCTAGCAAGGTAATGACCATCCAAACCGCAAATAAACTCGCTGTGAGTGAATCCGTCACGGTGAACATATAAATCATGGTCGGAATGATTACAAGTCCGGCCCCTACCTGAACAATAAAAAAAATTAAACAAATTACAGTCAATAGTCCTGCAGCCGGAACTCCGGCAACCCAAAAACCTATACCAGCCATGAAAGCTTGTATAACTGCTACACCCAATATTCCTTTCACCACCTGTATGATGGTAACTTTTGATATGTAAGTGAATTTTTCGCCATTTTTACCGGCAAGGCGCACAAATATTTTATTTGTCGCAACATGTCCTTCTTTTGCATACACCAGTAAAACGCCCGCGATAATAATAGAGACTATGAGTTGTAGAATTCCCATCCCGATACCAGCTAATGCAGCCAACAGCCAGGCACCCGCAGCCTTCAACTGAGGGTTATACTTTATTATCGCGGAATCAATACTTTGAGAGGCCGATTTCCAGGCTTCCGCTATTGGTTTTGCAATGGTGGGCCATGAATTGACGCGGTCGCCTGGTGGTGGTATGACAGGTTTACCGCTGTCAATAGCGCTCCTAAGCTCGGAAAGGCCCGTAACCGTGGATTTTGTTAGCAGGACACTTGGTAAAATGATTACTGAAAGTAATATAAGAGTAATAACGACTGCCGATAATTTCTCTTTGCCACCAAAGATTTTACTTAATCTTTTAAAAATTGGATACAAAGGAACTGCAATGATGATCCCCCATGCCACAACAGAAAGAAATGGCCTAACAATACTGATGCACCAACCAATTATAAATGCCAGCAGTGCGATGCGAATCGCTATCTCAACTGCTTTTACTAAATACCCTTTTGGGTTAGTACCAGGTTCGGCTTCCATATCAATTTAAATTATTAAATGTTATATAACTAATCTGCTTTTGTTTAACACGGTTGATTTGAACACTTGTACAATTTATGCCGAATTGTAATAATAGCGTTATGAGATATTCTCTAAAATGGTTGTAAATTAAAATATGCAACCGATTTAGCTGAAACTTGCAACACTCAGGTATGATCACTTGGTAACGTCTGTGTTATTATTTTGCAGCTAGTCAGATCATGTTTTAGCCATCTGATTTTTTTACGACTTTGGGAGTGGGAGAACTTACTGCAGTGCCAATATCGCCCATTAAGTTCGATGATTTATGCTTCTTAATAGCCCATCGTGATCGCTGCCGAAATGATACAGTTTGGCTATTATTTTTCGGGATTTAAATCTTTAGCTAAGTTTTCAATTTTCTGGTTCTTGGTAACTTGGATATCTATAGTAAATCCAGCCTTCCTTCCAATTTCAAGTGCCTGGTTTGAATCCATTGATCCGTAAAGTTGGATGATCTTGGCAATAACTCCGGTCCACCCTGTTTGATGGCTCGCTCCCAAACCCGCCCCATTATCTCCATGGAAGTACTCATAAAAAAGTATGTTATCACGCCAGTGCGGGTCGGTTTGAAATTTTTCAGACCTCCCATATACTGGTCGCTGGTCATGCTCATTGCGGGTGAATATTCGTGTGAGCCGATCGGCGATCTCTTTACTAACATCAAAAAGATTCATCATGTTACCTGAACCAGTCGGGCACTCGATCTTGAAATTATCGCCATAATAGAGATAGAACTGCTGCAGTGCCCTGATGATGAGTGTGTTTATTGGCATCCACACTGGTCCCCGCCAGTTTGAATTTCCACCGAACATTTCTGTATCAGACTCGGCTGGCAGATAGTCCACCCGATACTCGTGTCCGCCTACAGAAAAGACATACGGATGTTGCTCGTGAAATTTCGAAGTTGAACGAATTCCGTAGGGGCTTAAGAATTCATTCTCATCAAGCATTTTCGTAAGGATCCGCCGGAGGCGCACAGGGTTGAGAAGGGCAAGTATCCCCCTGTCAGCTACGCCAAGATGATCCGGCCCTGTGGGGTGAACGGTTTCTAATAGATGAGGAATCCGGCGCATTCGCTCCGTTACCGCTGCCGTTGCTAACGGCACGAGATCCCGCTGCTGTTTTTCAATTATCGTTGTAGCGCAGAGTGGCAGTAATCCCACCAACGAACGTACCTTGAGTCGCGTCGCGCTGCCATCCGGTAAACGCAGCAGGTCGTAATAAAATCCATCCTCTTCATCCCACATCCCGTCCTGCCCGGGTCGGTTCATAGCCGAAGCAATAAAATAGAAATGCTCGATGAACTTGAAGACCATATCTTCGTACATACTGTCATGAGTGGCAAGTTCAAATGCCATTTCCAGCATGTTCTGACTGAATAAAGCCATCCACGACGTGCCGTCGGCCTGCTCCAGGTGGCCACCAGTCGGCAGTGGGGCACTGCGGTCGAAGATACCAATGTTGTCGAGACCGAGAAATCCGCCTTCGAACACATTTTTGCCAAAACGATCTTTACGATTCACCCACCAGGTGAAGTTCAACAATAGCTTGTTAAATGTAAATTTGAGAAATTCGATGTCCGATTCCCCAGTCTGGACCTGTTGCATGCGGTAGAGGAAAAGGGTTGCGAAAGCGTGAACCGGCGGATTCACGTCGCTAAAATTCCATTCGTAAGCAGGCATTTGTCCATTTGGGTGGAGGTATCGGGTGATAAGCATCAATTTCATTTGCTCTTTAGCAAAATCAGGGTCTGCGATCGATAGCGGCAAGGCATGAAATGCTAAGTCCCAGGCCGCGTACCAAGGGTATTCCCACTTGTCCGGCATAGAGATAATATCCTCGTTTAACATATGGAACCATTCCGAGTTGCGTGAATTGATATATCCGGAATGCAGTGGATTTGAGTTGTGTTCTTCGAGCCAACTATTTCCATCAAAGAAAAAGTACTGTTTGCTCCATAGCATGCCTGCGATTGCCTGGCGCATTACGTTTGCTTCATCCTCTTTTACTGACACGGGTGTGAGTGATTTATAAAACTCATTCGCTTCATGAAGTCTTGCTGCAAAGATTTTGTCAAACTGATTTCCAAAAGGATCGCCGACAGATTTTTCAGCCCTATTCTTGAGTCTTAAGCGGATCACAGTAGTTTGACCGGCGTCTATAGACAGTTGATAATGAGCCGACGCCTTGGTGCCCTGCTTTTCAGGGTTCACTGAGTTTTGATTACCCATCACAATGAAATCGTTAATGCCATCTTTAACGAAGGGTGATTCGTTCTTTTGCCCGGGAAAAAGCCGCTCGTGATTAGTTTCGTTTTCGGTGAATAGCAATGGTACAGTTCCTTCGCAGGAAAAAATGAAGTCCCCCAGCGTCGAATGTGACGCTTCGACAGCACTCATGTCTGGCTGGCCACTGATCTGTCTGAGAATTGGTTTCCTTTTTGCTCTGTTCGATTCATTGATCCATTCTGACCAATCGTTGCGGAACCAGAGCGTGGGGAGCAGGTGTAATTCGGCGGTTTCCGGTCCCCGGTTGGTAGCAGAAATCTTAATGAGAATATCTTCAGGGCCATTCTTTGCGTATTCGATAAATACATCGAAATACCTGTCTTCATGAAAGACACCGGTATCCAGTAACTCATACTCCGCATCACGACGAGTCCGCTCCCTATTCTCTTTTATTAGCTCTTTATAGGGATAGGCCGCTTGCGGATACTTGTACAGGCATTTCATGTAGGAGTGCGTTGGCGTGTTATCGAGGTAGAAATAATACTCTTTGACATCCTCACCATGATTGCCCTCGTTGTTGGTCAAACCGAAGTACCGCTCTTTTAGAATGGAATCCTTGCCGTTCCACAATGCCAGGGCAAAGCAGAGGCGCTGCTTGTCATCTGAAATGCCGGCAATACCATCCTCTCCCCAGCGGTAAGCCCTGGAGCGGGCATGATCATGTGTAAAGAAATTCCATGCATCGCCATTTTTGCTGTAATCTTCCCGCACGGTACCCCATTGACGATCACTTAAATAGGGGCCCCACTTTTTCCATTCAGTTTTTTTCTCGTGAGCCTCTTTTAATCTTGTCTTTTCCATGCTGATACATTTTAACGGATTTTAAATTGCCCATCTATAAATTCCTAAACCTCCATGCAGATTTAAAACTGTTTGATCCCGGGGTAATTAGTTAGTTCGGTGACGTTTTATACCCTTTGTAAGCGTTACGATAAATAAACTCGTTGCGGAGGGTAATTAAATTTGATTGGTCTATAGAATTAATTTATATAACATCCGCTAATTTCATAGTAGCTTATAATCTTTATTCCGGCCTATTTTTAACTTCCCGTTTTCATCGGTTTTCGCCCGGACATGAACTACAACTCCCTTGTTACGCTTTTTGGCACGCTCAGCCGGATCGGTAATGGCTGCATCATTCTTGGGATCTCTTAACGGAATATCCAGAACCACATTAGTTTCGTTTGCAAACGAATACACACCGGCAACATCGGCATTCAAAACATTTGAACTAATCTGCATTGGATTAATGATTATGTTGTTTCCTTGTAAATCAAATTTTGCGTCAAGGCTGGGTATGACGATTTTATGCAGGTTACGGCGAGGGAACACGTACTTACCCACACTTATAAGGGGTTGGAAATTTATTAATTCACCATTTTTTAATTTAATGGTAACCGTGCCATTTACTGAGCCCGGTACTATACCACCTTTATTATTGGTTAAACCTTTTATCTGGCTATTTGCTGATAGAGAACCATTTACGGTTTGATAAGTAAGGCCTTTTAGCCCAAAACTATCAAACTGATAAAAGAATTTGCGAATATCAACATCAGAAACAATAGTAGTTACCGTGAAACTGCTACTGGGAATACGGTGCACCAAATTGCCATTTATTTTTAAAGAGCCCCCTGAACTTTTCAGACTTACATTATTAAATTGCAATCCATCATGTGAAAGTAGCAGATCTGCCGTGGCATCAGTTGCCAGAAATTTTAAATAATAAACATTTGCCGCTCGTACATGCAAGGTTGCTTTGGCATTTTCTAAAAATTTATATAGCTGAGCATTGCTTTTTTTGGCGGCTTGTTGTTTAGGGGAAGCTGCCGCTGGTTGCCCCTGATTCAAAAATCCCAGAAATTCACTTAAATAAAGCTGAGGGCTGGTAAGTTGCAAGTTTAGCAGTATTTTTTCCGGCGCGTTATAATACAGGTTTAAAAAGTTATCTACCCGGGCTTCCACGAATACGATGCTTTTGCCCGTTTGTATACGAATATTATTCAGTATTAAATCATTATTTACAAAGTTGATTGCTATTGAAGTGTTTTTGAAATTCAGGCTCGCTGGTAAATAGTTTACGTCAGCGTTCATTAATTTAATGTGGCCGCGTATCATCGGTTTATTTAGTTGAAAGTTTACCACATCTGCATTAAAGTGTAACGCGATATCCGCCGTTCCCTTGCTAAATTTTGCAATACTGGCTCCTAACAGATAATTAAGTTCAGTAAGCGAAAAATTGGACCTGAAATTACCGGCAGCCACAGGTTTAATTAGATCAACGATACTACAGGTATCCATTTTAAATGGCAGATGATTGTAGCTTCCCATAAAGTTAAACACGCGTATTATTGAGTTTTTATCTCCAAATTTTTCACCTTTTATATAGTTGTTAGTGAAGACGCCTTTAAAGCTGCAATTATCAAGGTTGCTGCCCGGAATAGTTAACTTACTATTCCGCACATCAGCGGTAATATACAAAAACGGATCGCCCCCGCCTGCCAAATTTCCTGCTATTATCGCAGTAACTGCCAAGGGCTTATCCATATTAAACATATTAAGCTTTTTAGAAATATTTGCCGCAACTAGTTGGGAGGCATGGCGCCAGAGAAGCTTATCGGCAGTGATGTAAAATTTAAAATTCGCTTGTGGCTTACCTAAAGCAAACCGGGCGATGATGTTAAATGGATCACCGCCAATGGTGAAGTCATTAAAAGTGGCATTGATAGCTTTAGTTTGTTTGTTGTAGCCCACATCCAGATCGCCTTCCAGCACTTTATCTTTTATAAAGCTCCCGCGTTCGGTATTAAAGGCCATACTTTTGGCCAGCAGGTTCAAATGCATTTTTGCATTTGCGCCGCTGTCCGGATAATTCATTTTGCTTTTCAGTTCACTGATTACAAATTTAAAAAGCTTTTTAGCCCGTCGATCATCAACGATAAAGGTTACATTATTTAGGTTAAACTTGCCAATTTGTAGCGACGAATTGCTTTTGCCGGTACTGTCTTTTTTTGAATTGCTTTTTTTAAATACTGAAGTATTGCTGTAACCTGAACTATCCGTAAACAGATCAATAGCTGCATCATCGATAGCGATATTATTAATACGAATATTTCCGCCAATCAACGCAACAACATTAACCGCTATATTTAATTTTTGCGCCTCCAGCAACGTTTGATGATGGCGTGCCCAATCGTTATCCCGTAAGGAGATTCCTGTTAACGTAACAGACAAATTCGGGAAATTTTTAAAAAATGAAGTTCCCATGCCACCAACCGCTAGTTTACCATTCAGATTTTTATTTAACTCGTTGACGACGCGAGATAATATCTGAGGCTTATGACTGGAAACATATATGGATAGGGCTATCAATGCTATGACAAGCAAGGTCAGCAAACCACCAACTATTTTTAGCGTTAATTTTAACCAGGAGGGCATATGGCATTTAAATTGAGGACGATGAATTTAGTAATGACGGTGTCAATTAAGAAGACTTCAAATTATCCGTTAAAAGTTTTATAAAACTAAATATTCGACGGGTACCAAGCTTTTTATTTAGCTTAAAGTGTGTTCCAAATTAGAATTTGAAACGCTATCAATGTTGAACCAACAAAGCATTAGATTCCCGATGCGTTAACTCCGGGTTTTCCTGCTTTTATCATGTTTTTTGAGGAATGTTTTAAAAAATTGCATGTAACACCAGAATAACTATTTGTTAAAGAGCTCACGGAGCGCAGTAATATTTTGTTCTGCGGCATCGAGGTTAAGCATACCTCTTCGTGGCCGGTCCAATTCAAGAATCAGATATAAAGCGATGGTTGTCATCACGCTGAATGTACATATCATAACCAGGTTACGACGCTTTCCTTTGTGACCATAACCCACTAGAAAAGAAGACAGAAGAGTTAATAGGAACAGCATGGTTAGAATGATAGTTGGCACTTTGGCCTTCCTGCCCGATTCCCTGACACTCACAATATCGATCATGCTGTTCAATGCCGGTATCAACTGAAGATTACTTACCCGATACCGGTCGTTCTGTACTAAATCGGCGGCCCGCTTCCATAATCTGCCCGAATAGACATTAGTTTTTATAAGAGCAGAATCGATCTTTTTCTTATCTATGCCTGCATTATAATAGAAAATCCTGGCTTCAACATAATCTTTGAAATCTGCACGCAGTAAAGTTCGAATGCTATCCGGATAAAGATCTGCGCGGAGAAGGGCCGTACCAATATTATTAGCTTCCTCTACGATAATTTGCCGCCTGGTTTCAAATTTTGAAATGGCCATTGAAAACGTAAAGCCCAACATCAGGGCCATTAACCCCAGCATGGAAGACTCCATGGGGCCGGCTCCATTTATTGTCTCTATACCAGGTTTCGCTTCCTGAAACTTCCGGTAACGGAATCCCAGCCAATTAGTCAGCAGTATTAGCAGAAAAATTGCAATTGCTATCCAGTGGGCTTCTACTTTATAAAAGATCGAATCATACATTTGGCGGTGACGTTAAATTCTATTTGTTTATGATCAGCCTTCGGCACTGGCAACCTGGATTCTACCATTCCTTGCGGCAGCAGCAAGAGCTCTATGATCTTTTTCAGTCTGGTCTGCATAAGCAAAGCTGAATTGAACCATGGCATTGTCCAATTCTTCACTGTTTCCGACGTACCCTGTAATCATTGCAGCATCTCCTGATTTGGCATGAGCAAGAGCCAGTGACCATGCACACAATGCACTATACTGTGGTAGGTTTTGAATTTTTACTTTCTCCGGATCGAATTCCACGCCGCCTTTCATATCCCGAAGTTGCCTTATATAAAACTGAAAACCATCCATCTCCCCCCAGCCAAGAAAAATGTCGGGGGCTCCCTGAATTAGTCTTTGTCCGGCCACTACCCGCTGGCCGTGGTTTGAATAAATGGATTTATTAACGAAAGGTTCAAGTACGGAGCGCTGTGCTTCTTTTACCTGGAGAAATAACGGATCATTAGAACTGTTCCCTGTGAGGAAGACGATCCAGCACCTGGTCCCTACACTGCCCACACCAACTATTTTTCTTGCTACATCAGTAATTTGATAGTGTTGAAGCAAATACTTCCGGTCATCGGCGAGTGAAGTAAAGTAGGATTTGAGCACTAAATCTAAGGCCTCTTCGATAGGCCTGCCTAATTGAGTATGTGTTTCACGCACAATGAAAGGAGCGTTTACACGAAGGCGGTATTGGTCACCCACAAGGTCTGTCATTTTACCCAGTACCTGCATGTGTGTTCGTTCACGAGCTTTGTCGGTTATTTTCTTCATACGCTTTCGGTTTGCGGGGGTAAGTGTTTGCAGAATATCTTTTTCGGTAATGATAGTATACCATAACTCCATGTTTCCCTTATAAGCAAATTCTTTCATTCGGTTGCGGTAAGAACTTACTGCTGCGCGGACGGCTTTTTCGCAAAGATTCTCGCTGGCACCTAAAAACCGACCGCTGGCCACAATACTTGCTACCAATCGTTTCAGATCCCATTCCCAGGGGCCAGGTAGCGTTTCATCAAAATCGTTTATGCCGAAAATAAGATTGCGCTCCGCTGAAGCGAATATTCCAAAGTTTGCCACGTGCATATCGCCACATGCCTGCACCACAATTCCCGAAGTCGGCGCGCTGGCAGCTAAATCGGCCGCCATGATGGCCGCTGCCCCGCGTAGAAACGCGAAGGGAGATGTAAGCATTCTAGCATACCTGATAGGCACCAGGTCTGGGAGACGGCTTTTTCCCTGCTCTTCCAATATGGCAACCGGGTCAGCCCGATCCGGTGCTGGTTTATAATTTCCCTGCTTTGCGCGGGGGAATTTATTGCGAAGTGATTTCCCTTTTGCTATTCGCTGCTCAACGCTTGGTCTTTCTTTTGTTAATTCATATGAAGATTCTTTTTTCATACATCTGTTTTTTTTGAACACGCAACATCGTTCGCGCTGATCAGCTGTTTTGCTCTTTGAGAGGCTACTACCTGGAAAATAAATGCTGGTATAGGCTATTCAAAAAAGATGTAGTACCATCAGTAATTAAAATTATAAAGTAAAGGGGACAATAAATTCAAACTTATTTTAATATGTGTTTCACATTTTAAGATGGAACTATTTTTTAGAATTTTCCGTGGCATGCAGTAAATCAGAACATCATAGCTTTGCAAACAATGGTCGAATGGAGTGTTGTCAGGTTCAGTATGTCGGAAGTTTAGGGCTTGTCCACTATGAATTCAAAATCGAAAATCTCTATTTTACAGTCTGCGCCACTTTTACTATTTTAATTTAATTGATTAATAGGAAGTTGTATAAAAAATAAAGGGAGCCAGATACTTTATATCTAGCTCCTTTAAGTAGCCCGTAGGGGAAGCTTTTCGAACCGTTTTTTGGAAGATTTGAAGCGGTTGGTGAATAGTTAGGGGTCTAACTATCAAATGTTATAATGCAATAATCAATAAGCCGAATTTCAATACTCGTTTTTTTTCGGGTATTAATTTCTGCGTTTTTTACTTAACATAATATTGATTTTAAATTGAGCATTATCCTTACCTTTTCACACTATAAACCACCATCTAGTGCAAAGATTGCTTCAGCAGGTGTTAATACAGATAGGGCGCTTTTTTTGAAATCTTTGGTATCTCGTGTAACAATAAAATCAATTTTAGGTATGCTAAGGGCGCAATAATATTGAATCGCATCCTCATAATCCTTAAAATCTGTTTTTAACGATTGTTTAATAATTGACTTGGTTACATCAGCTATCTCTGTCATTTCAGCCAACTCCTCTAATAACTTTATAGTAGCGTTATTGGTTAAAGATTGCCTTAGTATGTAATAAATGTTATTATAAGAAACTGCTGAAACGTAAATTCTGACTTTTCCATCAATGGTAAGATCAAAGAGTCTGGCTGCATGGAGTGAAAAAGGTTCCCGATCTGCTAAAAAATCAATAACAACGTTGGTATCCATGAAAATATGTTTCATCGCTATCTGTATTTTTTAACTAAAGCGATACCGATTTCCTTTTTATAATCAAAATCTTCTGGCAATTTAATTATTCCTTTTAGCCTGGCTACTTTGGGCGATAGACCTTCCGTTGTTATTTCGTGAGTGGATATCGATTTTAAATAGTTCTCTACTATATCTGATAAACTTTTTCCTTTTTGACGGGCATATTCCTTAGCAGAATCGATTACTTTACCTTCCATTGTCAGTGTGAGTTTAGTTGTCATTGCACGTGTGATTTAATATTCAAATATACGTATATTATTTAAAGAGAGAAAACAAATTATTTAGAAAATGCTAGTTTTCTGTTGAAGTAACTATACATTTAGCCATTTAGATAATTTCGAACTTAAAAAAAACTCGCGAGTTCCCTAAGATCGTACCGGCGTTGCTTACAAATTGGTATAAGAGATTAAACAATATATCCGAACTATATAGATTGTCCATACAAATAATTGTTTAGAGCATAAAAAAAGGAAACCGACAGTTATGTCGGTTTCCTAAAGTAGCCCGTAGGGGAATCGAACCCCTGTTTCTAGAATGAAAATCTAACGTCCTAACCCCTAGACGAACGGGCCTTGTTACTCTTTGTTCAGGCCGCAAATATAATAAGATTGAATAATTAGACAATCTTCAAAAATGAAAATTGACATTATTCAACACAAAGTATATCAAATATTAACCTTTTTCATTTTGGGAACAAGGAAATGCATAATGCACCAGGCAAGTAAATATGATCCGCCACAAACAAAAAACATAATATAATAGGCGGTCTCTATCTGATGGATAGCACGATAATGGACAAACATATTTTTCTGCACAAATAATGACAAGCATACACTACCAATGGAGCCAAACATACCACCTATGCCGGTTACTGAACCCACCATTTTTTTAGGAAACATATCAGATACGGTAGTAAATATATTTGCACTCCAGGCCTGATGTGCTGATGCAGCCAAACCAATTATGATCACAGCCAACCACATATTTACACTGCCTAATATTTGTGCGAAAATAATCGGCACTACCGCAAATGCATAGATCAGCATGGATGTTTTACGGGCTTTAAATACAGGCCAATTTTTCTCGATCAGGCTTTTTGGCAAATAACCACCATAGATACTACCAAATATAGCCATAGTATAAACCAATGCCACCGGAAGAGCCCTACCTGTATCTTTTAATCCATATTGACTCTCCAAAAAATCAGGTAACCAAAACAGGTAAAACCACCATATCGGATCGGTTAAGAATTTGCCAACGGAAAAAGCCAAAGTTTGTCTGTAACTAAGTAATTTTGACCACGATACTTTTGAATTATCAGGTAGTTTATCAGTTTTATCGTGTTCATCAGTATCACTATTTATATAATCATATTCGGCTTTTTTTAATCGCTTTTGCTGTGACGGGGTATCATAAAACCAGAACCATAAAATAAGCCAAATAAAACCTATCGAGCCAGTAATAACAAAAGCCCATCGCCAACCCCATGCATGAACAATAAAGGGTACCGTTAATGGGGCAATGATCGGCCCTATATTAGAACCTGAATTAAATATACCTGTCGCCAAAGCCCGATCCTTCTTAGGGAACCATTCTGAAACGGTTTTTATTGCGGCAGGGAAATTTCCAGCCTCACTTAAACCCAATGCAGAGCGAACGATTATAAAACCAATTGTACTATTAGCAAGTGAGTGAAATACAGCAGAAATGCTCCATAAAAGGGTAGCAAAGAAATACCCCATTTTAGTGCCCAATCTGTCTATCAATCGACCTGCAAGTAATAACCCAATGGAGTATGCTACCTTAAAAGCTATTTCTATATTGGCATAATCGCCATCATCCCATTTGAATTCTTTAGTCAGGTCTGATTTCAAGAGGCTGATCACAGCCCTGTCGAGATAATTAACAGTTGTGGCAAAGAAAATAAGCGAGCAGATCACCCACCTGTAATTTCCTGGTTTTTCGTTCATATTTGCCTGGCGGATTGGATCAATTGTAATGTATTAACTGTATTGGTATAAAGCTGGTCGTACTGTTTATTCCATAAAATTTCTTTCGTAATTAACTTGCTTCCCATACCTACCGCACAAACGCCAGCTTTAAACCAGCCATTTAAGTTATCCAAAGTGAGATCTACTCCACCGGTTGGCATAAATAATTGGTTGCGGAACACATCCGATACTGCAGTAACATAGCCCGGACCTAAAACATTAGCAGGAAATAGTTTTATTAATGCTGCACCGTGCTGCTGTGCTAAATGTATCTCCGTTGGGGTCATGCAACCGGGTATCCAAAGTCCGCCGTGTTCATTGGTAATCATTGCTACATCCGGATTGACAATTGGTGCCACTATAAAATCGGCTCCTGCATTTACATATTTAATGGCATCTTCTTTTGTCTTTACAGTGCCGATTCCTAAATACAAATCAGGCATCGTGCTTTCCTGCGCGGCTTTTAATACTAAAAAATTCTCAAATGCTTCTTTTGCCCGGTTGGTATATTCCATCACACGCACGCCAGCTTTATACAAAGTGCGTAGTACTTCCAGGCTTACCTCAGTATCCTCATAAAAAAACAAAGGCAGCATTCCCTGCTTTAAAATGCTATCCAGTACGGCTTGTTTGTTTTTCATAGATTTTAACTTATCAACTATTCAATTTCAATAACAATTCCTCCGCCGGTATATTGGTTGTATCGCTTTCAATAAACAGTTTCTCGAAAGCTGCCATTGCTGCAAAATTGAGGGTTTGTTTAGGATCGAAATCATTGTAAAATCCATAGATCAGCCCGGCCATAAAGCAATCACCGCTACCTACTTTATTAACAATGTGCGTAGTATTAAATTCATTTGATGTATAAAATTTCTCACCGGTATATAGAGTAGCATAATAGCTAACTTTGCTTTTTGCATCAAACCTGAAAGTATTAGCTACTGCCTTGCATTTTGGATATTGCTTTATAATTTCTTCAGACGTTTTTAAAGCTTCTTTGAGATAGATACTTTTTTGACCGGATTCATGTATGTCCGGTATAACCGGGATACCCAGCATCATATCAGCAGCCCAAACGTTGCCCATTATCAAATCACAGTATTTCACTAAGTCAGGCATTACTTCATGCGCCGCTTTTCCATATTGCCATAATTTTGAGCGGTAGTTCAAGTCAACAGAAATTGCGATATTCTTTTTAGATGCGACTGCTAAAGCTTCTTTACATAGATTAGCAATATTAGGATTTAATGCCGGACATATAGCGCTGAAATGAAACCAGCTTACTCCTTCAAATTGCTTATCCCAATCTATCGTTCCAGGTTTCAATTCTGAAAACGCAGAGTTAGCGCGATCATAGATCAAGGCATCATTTTTAAGATCTTTCCCTTTAGTCAAAAAATACAATCCAAGCCTGCTGCCCTGAAATAATACCGGGGACATATCAATTTTTTGCTTTTCAAGATAAGTAACAATTTGCCGCGACATACCATTGTCAGGCAGGGCAGTAATGTATTTTGCAGGTATATTCCATAAAGCCAAAGCGGTTGCGACGTTGAGTTCTGCTCCTGCAATGTAAAATGGGAATGAGTTCTCTTTCAGCCAGTCACCGCCCTCATCGGGCGAAATCCGCAGCAGTAATTCGCCGAACGAAAGTACGGTTCCCTGAAAGCCTATTTTTAAAGGATCGCTCATTTACTGATATAACGTATTTTTGATACCCATTTCCAAACCCCTCAATTCGGCCAGGCCCTTTAAACGACCGATAGCAGAATAACCCGGGAAAGTATTGTAATTAAAATCATCCAATAGTTTATGCCCATGATCAGGTCGCATTGGTATAGCAATATCGTCCCTGCCGCTATCCATTCTCTTTTTTTGTTCCAGGATTATATTTTTCATCACCGCACACATATCTGTGCTGCCACCCAAATGATCGGCCTCATAAAAGCTGCCGTCGGCTTCGCGCTGAACATTTCTTAAATGCAGAAAATGGATATGCTTACCCAATCTTTCGATCATTCGCGGTAGATTATTATCTGCACGTGCTCCTAATGAGCCTGTACAAAAAGTAAGCCCATTACTTGGTGATGGTGCCGCATTTACTACATCCAGCAGATCATTTTCTGTTGATATTATTCTTGGTAACCCGAAAATTGGAAACGGAGGATCATCCGGATGGATGCACATTTTTACCCCCAGCTTTTCAGCCTCTGGAATGATAGCTTGTAAAAACCAGGCTAAATTTTCTTTAAGTCTTGCTGCATCAACATCATTGTAGTTTTCAAGATGACCTTTAAATTGATCGATAGTCAGTACGTCTTTTGTCCCGGGCAAACCCGCCATTACGTTACTGGTCAATCTGTTTTTTTCTTCAGTACCCAAGCTGTCAAAATACAATTTGGCGTCTTGCTTCTGCTGTATTGTAAACTCTTTATATGCGTCTTCGCGCTCCAAAATGTACAAGTCAAAAGCTGCCAGTGCAGGTGCATAGAAACGCAAGGCTGAAGCACCGTTTGGTAAGCGATAATCAATATCAGTACGCGTCCAATCAAGCACCGGCATAAAATTATAGCATACTGTCTTAATGCCTGCTTGTGACAGATTCTTCAGGGAAGCGATGTATTTCTCAGCATACTTTTCCCGTTCAGTACCGGCTGTTTTTATGCTTTCATGAATGTTCACACTCTCTACTACCGACCATTTCAGCCCGGCTGAAAGAATGACATTCTTACGTTTTTCGATCTCGTCAATAGTCCAAACCTCACCGCTTGGGATATGATGTAAAGCGGTAACAATACCGGTAGCTCCTGTTTGCCTGATGGCAGCTAAAGTTACCGGGTCGGACGGGCCGTACCAGCGAAAAGTTTGCTCAAGGTTACTGAACATGCGATAGATGGTTTATAAAATCAGAGCCTAAATATAAGATAAATTGGTTTTAACTATAATGATATACAATTGGATTGTTACAATGGAAAATAAAAAAGGCGCTCTGAAATTGAGCGCCTTGTAATTATTGATTGATTTGAATTTTATTACCAGTAAACGGTATATAATACTGTTAAAATAATACAGATTGCAAGAGCTCCAAATGTGAAGCCACGGCTTGGTTTAAACATAGAGGCATCGACTTCCAACCCGTTTGTTGTAACTCCCCGTGCAGTTTCTATTTTAGATATGATATACATACCGACCATACAGATGATGAACACAAACCCCATCCTATCCAAAAATGGTATTTCATAGGTTGTGTCGGTGGTGAGCTTTGAAAAACCATAGGGTGAAAGGAATTTTAAATTTGCAAAATAAGGCAGGAATTTAAAGAAAACTGAAAATACAAACCCTCCTATAGTTGCAAATAAAGCCGCATTGGAAGTAGCTTTTTTCCAGAAAAACCCTAAGAAGAACATCGCAAATATGCCCGGCGATACAAAGCCGGTATATTCCTGAATATATTGAAAGCCTTGTTTGCCCTCACCCATTAACGCATTGCCAATTATTAATGATAATATTACCCCAAGTATCATGGCTACCACCACGGAATATTTCCCTAAAACAACAAGTTGCTTATCTGTAGCATCCGGTTTGATGGCTTTTTTATAAATATCAAGGGTAAAGATAGTTGCGATACTATTTGCCTTGCCAGCTAACGAGGCCACTATAGCGGCAGTAAGCGCTGCAAAAGATAATCCCTTTAAACCTGAGGGCAGTAAATTAAGCAAAGATGGATATGCTTTATTAACATCAACAACTCCATTGCCAGTAAGCATTTCCTGGTGGAACATTCCTTGCTGGTATAGTTGGAAAGCCGCTATACCTGGTAACACTACAATAACAGGCATCAATAATTTAAGAAAAGCTGCAAATAGTATACCACTGCGGGCAGTTTTCAAGTCTGCGCCTAAGGCCCTTTGTGTTATATATTGATTACAGCCCCAATAGTTCAGATTAGTGATCCACATACCGCCAATTAACACCGATAGGCCCGGCAGATCCATGTAATTTGGATTATCTTTCTTGAATATCATCTGGAAGTGATCGCTCGCGTGTTCTTTAAGTAAAGCAAAACCACGTAAGAGTCCGGTAGTACCCGCTTTCTCACTAATTAGGTTTAAGGCAAGATAAGTGGCCACCAGCCCGCCTAATATTAATACAAACACCTGTATAACATCGGTATAACCAATTACCTTCATACCACCCAGGGTGATAACGATAGAAAATAATGCCAGTCCGGCAATACACCAATAAAGACCTATTCCTGAGATACCAGATACAGCTAACGCTCCAAGATAGAGGATAGACATTAGATTAACAACGATGTACAAGAACAACCAGAAAATAGCCATAATCATAGCCACCTTACCATTATACCGCTGATGCAAAAACTGCGGCATAGTATATATCTTATTTTTAAGATATACTGGTATAAAGAATACGGCTACTATAACCAATGTAAGCGCAGCCATCCACTCGTAAGTAGATATGGCCAGCCCCATCTTAAACCCTGAACCGCTCATACCGATCATCTGTTCGGCTGAGATATTGGAAGCGATAAGCGATGCACCTATTGCCCACCATGTTAATGAGCCTGCGGCCAAAAAGTAATCTTTTGAAGTGGCATCAGCGTTGTGCTTGCGTTTGTATACCCACCAACCATAACTGGCAACTATAACAAAGTAGATCAAAAATACGGCATAATCGCCATAGGAGAGGGTTTTTAGGTTCATTATTTAGTTTATATTTGGGTTTAATATGTTGGTTTGACAATTATAAACTATATGAATCGATTTATCAAATTTTCGAGATATTCTTGTCTGCCGCTCAGTGTTTTGGGTTCACCGTTTGCGATAGCATAGTCTCTGAGGCCTTCCAGGCTTACTTTTCCTTCTTCAAAAGCTTTGCCTGTGCCACTGTCAAATGAAGCGTACCGGTCTTTTCTGATCTTTTTATAATCTGATTTCTGCAGGATCTGATCGGCAATAACAAGCGCCCTGGCAAAAATATCCATACCGCCAATGTGCGCATAGAAAAGGTCAGCCGGATCAGTTGAGTTTCTGCGGATCTTGGCGTCGAAGTTTATGCCACCGCCGGCAAAGCCACCAGCCTCTAGTATGATCAGCATATATTCAACCACCTCACCAATATTATTAGGGAACTGGTCTGTATCCCATCCATTCTGAGCATCACCACGGTTAGCGTCAATAGAGCCTAACAAACCAGCGTCAGCAGCTACTTGCAAATCATGCTGAAAGGTATGGCCGGCTAAGGTTGCATGGTTCACCTCCAGATTAAGTTTCATGTCTTTCAGCAAATCGTATTTCTGTAAGAAGCCGAGTACGGTAGCGGCATCATAATCGTATTGGTGCTTAGTTGGTTCACATGGTTTTGGTTCGATAAAGAATGTCCCTTTAAACCCTTGTTTGCGGGCATAATCTATTGATGCATGTAAAAATTGGGCAAAATGTTCCTGCTCACGTTTCATGTCGGTATTAAGCAGGGTCATATAGCCTTCACGACCACCCCAGAACACGTAGTTTTCACCACCTAAAGCAATGGTTGCATCCAAAGCAGCTTTCACCTGTGCTGCCGCATGTGTTAATACATGGAAATCCGGATTGGTTGAAGCACCGTTCATATACCTGCGGTTAGAGAACAGGTTCGCAGTTCCCCAAAGCAGCTTTACACCGCTCGCAGCCTGTTTTTGTTTGGCATAATCAACCAAAGCCTGCAGACGCTTATCATTTTCATTGATGTTATTGGTATAATCCACTACATCCACATCATGAAAACAATAGTAAGGGAGGTTCATTTTGGTGATGAACTCAAAAGCTGCATCCATTTTGTCTTTGGCACGTTCCACTGCATCCGCTTTTTCATTCCATGTGAATAAGTGTGTCGGTTCACCAAAAGGATCGGCACCCGAACCACAGAATGAATGCCAGTAAGCACAGGCAAAACGCAAGTGATCTTTCATCGATTTTCCCGCTACTATTTTATTCGCATCATACCAGCGGAATGCCAGTGGGTTATCACTTTGAGGGCCTTCGTATTTTACTTCGCCTATACCTTTAAAAAATTCTTTTTCGCCTATGGTAGCCATGATTGTTGATTTATATAGTTATTGATTGGTCTTTTCTAATTGTGTTTTAAGCAGATTTTTCCAGTCCTGGTAAATGGGTTCAAATTTGGTATTTGCCGGTTCTACAGTTTTTATTTTTTTCATCTTACTGAAAGCTTCCGCGGCAGTCGCAAATATCCCTGAGCCAATACCTGCTCCTAATGCAGCACCAGCACTACCATCATTTTTATATAGCTCGACAGGTACGCCGGTAGCATTTACAAATATTTCGGTGAACAGATCGCTCATAAAAAGATTGGCTTTGCCTGCTCGAATGACAGACGGATTCATGCCGTTTTCGCGCATAATATCTAACCCATATCTGAATGCGCAGGCAATGCCTTCCTGCACTGCTCTGAAAATATGGGATTGGCTGTGTATATTCAGGTCGATATTTTGAATATGCGCGCCAATTGGTTTATTAGCAAGCATACGCTCCACTCCATTTCCGAAAGGTAAAATCCGCAAACCATAGCAACCGGATGGGGCCTCTGTTGCTTTTTCATTCATTTGCGCAAAGCTTAATGATGGTCCGTAAAGGCTTCTTACCCAGCTGTACAATCTGCCTGTGCCATTTATACAAAGCAGAACGCCGAGACGCTTTTGCTCTTCAGCATAATTAACATGGGCAAATGTGTTTACCCTTGATTGCGGATCATAAGTCAGCTGATCGCTTACCCCGTAGATCACTCCTGATGTCCCGGCTGTCGCAGCAACTTCGCCCGGATTGAGCACATTTAAGGAAAGCGCATTATTTGGCTGATCTCCTGCTTTGTAGGTAATAGGTATGCCCGCTTTCAATCTTAATTTTTCGGCAACTGACCTTAAAAGGGTGCCATGGCTTGAAAAAACGGGTTGAATGGCAGGAAAAAAGGTTTTATTAAAACCGAAATAATCCAGCACATCTTTTGATAATTTATCGCTTTTAAAATCATAAAAGATACCCTCAGACAAAGCCGAGACCGAAGTGTTAATCTCTCCTGTTAATTTCATGGAGATAAAATCGCCCGGCAGCATGATCTTATCAATCTGATCATATATTTCCGGTTCGTTTTCCTTCACCCACGCCAGTTTGGATGCCGTAAAGTTTCCGGGTGAGTTAAGCAGATGTCTCAGACATTTTTTTTCTCCAATAGCAGTTAATGCCTTATTCCCAATTTCAACTGCGCGGCTATCACACCAGATAATACTATTACGGAGCACATGTTGATCTTTGTTTACCAACACAAGCCCATGCATCTGGTAAGCAATGCCAATAGCAGAAATGTCATGCGGATTGTATTTGCCGCTATTGTTACAGAGTTCTATAGCATGTTGTACCTGTTGCCACCACATATCAGGCGATTGTTCGGCCCAGCCGGGTTGCGGTGCCAAAATAGGGCTTTCGTTATCCGGATATTGCGCAGATGCTATCGCAGTTTGTGAAGCAGCATCCACAACGGATACTTTAATGGATGATGTTCCTATATCAATACCTAATAGCAGCATGGTTTATTCGGGTTCGGAATATAATTGACGTCGAAATTAGAATATTTTTTTGTTTTGCAATCGATTGCCGAAATTTATTTTATCATTTTTACAATTCGAAATGAAACAGAAAAAAAGAATTACTATTTATGATATCGCTAAAAAGCTGAATATTGCTGCGTCATCTGTATCAAGGGCGCTTAATAACAGCGGAAATATAAATGAAAAAACCAGGAAACTGGTGATGGCAACAGCTGCCGATCTCAATTATAAGCGTAACGCGCTAGCTTCAAACCTACGTATGGGGCATTCTAAAACTATTGGAATTGTGGTACCCCGCATCAATCAAAACTTTTTTTCAAATGTGATTGCCGGTATTGAGGAAGCTTCTTATCAGAAAGGATACAATCTTATTATTTGTCAGTCTAATGAATCACATGAAAAAGAAGTACAGTGTGTAAATACGCTGATTAACCAACATGTGGATTGTATTGTTATATCAGTTTCGGCTGATGGCAATGATTATAAGCATTTGCAAAATGTAATTGATAATGAGATACAACTGATACAATTTGACCGTGTAACAGATGAGCTTGAAACGCTAAAGGTAATCAACGATACCGAGCAGGTATCCCTGGAAGCCGTATCACATATGATCGAGCAGGGTTATAAACGGATCGCCTTACTTGAAGGGCCACAAAACCTGCATATTTTCAAGCAAAGGAAAACGGGTTATCTTAATGCCCTGAAGAAACATAATATACCTGTTGCAGAAGAGTTAATTGTTAAAAATGCCTGGACCAAAGAGTTGGGGGCCAAGGCAACAAAAAAGCTTTTAAACCTGCCAAACCCACCCGATGCCATATTTGCTTCGACATCTGATTTTTCTGCTTTAGGAGTATTGGAAGTAGCTTCGGCAATGGGTATAAAAGTACCCTCAGAATTGGGCATATGCGGGTATTCTAATGAAGCTTTTACAGAAATAACAAGTCCCTCAATTACCACCATTGATCAGTTTAGTATTTACATGGGTGAAACAATAGCTGATCTCTATTTCAGGGAAATGGACCAGGAAGAATCATCCCGTACACCCAAAACCATCAGTATTAAGCCTAAGTTGATTGTCAGGGCGTCTACAAGGAAAATGGGTTAACAAGATCAATTCAATTCAAGTGTTACAACTGATTTTGCCGGCAGATCAATAACCAGCTTCCTACCATCATTTTTTGCACCGTTGAAATTGGCTATGCGCACTTTATCAGGTTGCTGGAAAGTGTTTACATCTGTTAAATTGGCCGAAGTCAATATTTGCCCGCTTACCTTATTCCATTTCAGGCCATCAAGATTCGTACTTACAGCTATGCTGTTATGCGGATCAAGGTTGACCAGCGAGACATGTATTTTACCAGAAGAGTCTTGTGATGCTGAAATATTTACTGCAGGAACTTTCTTTCCATCAAATTCATAATCCGGTGTATTGAGCTTTACAGGCAAATACTTAGCATCCTGGTGTACCTTATATAAATCGAATATATGGTAAGTTGGCGTTAGCAGCATCTTATCCTTGTCTGTTAGAATAAGTGATTGCAGCACATTTACAGTTTGCGCCAGATTGGCCATTTTTACCCTGTCGCAATGATTGTTGAATATATTTAAGTTAGTTGCGGCTATCAACGCATCGCGCAGACTGTTTTGCTGGTAAAGAAACCCAGGATTAGTGCCCGGTTCTACATCTGTCCATACGCCCCATTCGTCTACTACCAAAGCCACACGTTTTTCGGGATCATATTTATCCATAATGGCTGAGTGCTTGTTGATTAGCTCCTCCATTTTCAGCGAATTCACCATCGTACTGAAATATTCCCTCTCATCAAAACTGGTTGCTGACCCCTTTTTTTCCCAGTTACCTGTCGGAATAGTATAATAATGCAAAGATAGTCCCCACATACCAGTTCCGATGTTCTTCATGCATACTTCAGTCCAGTTATAATCATCAGCATTAGGGCCGCTGGCAATTTTTTTGAGTCTCGCGCCCGGGTAGTTCCTGGCATAAGTTGCATAACGTTTATATTGATCGGCGTAAAATCCGGGAGTCATATTACCTCCGCAGCCCCAGCTTTCGTTTCCCACACCCCAAAAAGTAACTTTATATGGTTCAGGGTGACCGTTTTGTTTTCTTAACTGGGTCATTGTACTTTCACCATCCAGGTTGAGGTATTCTATCCATTTAGACATTTCCTCTACAGTACCACTGCCTACATTACCGGCAATGTATGGCTCGCAACCTATTAGCTTGCAAAGCTCCAGGAACTCATGCGTGCCAAAACTATTATCATCCGTCACATTTCCCCAGTTGGTATTTACCATTTTTGGGCGTTGTTCCCGTGGACCAATGCCGTCTCTCCAATGATATTCATCAGCAAAGCAACCGCCCGGCCAGCGTAGGTCCGGTATCTTTATTTTTTTTAAGGCATTTACTACATCAAGCCGTATCCTGTCCTGCTTTTCTACGGGCAGGGATTGATCCACCCAAAAACCACCATAAATACCATGGCCCAAATGCTCGGCAAACTGACCATAAATGAAACGGCTTACTGTTAGCTTGGAATCGCTACTTACATCAGCTGTAGCAGTTTTTTGTGCAGAAGCGTTAAGGCATAGTATTGTTAATACTACGGATAGGAATACATTGGTTCTCATTTTATAAATGTATAAAGAACAATTATATTAATCCAAAAATTATTATCCAACTTGCTATGTTACTGCTGATAAGATCTATTGTATTTACATTTCACCGAATGAAAAACTGCTTGACCAAATGCAATATTTTTGTTACATTTGATTTACAACCAATTATTTCCTAAATCTAAATTAGAGGGGCTTATCATGAATTTGATTCATAAAATTGAAAGTTGGGGAGACAGTCATCATCCCAAATTCCTGGATGTTATTCGCATAATTCTGGGTGTCTTTTTATTACTGAAGGGCTTGGGCTTTATGGACAATACTGCCTATTTGAGATCGGTTATTGAAAACCGGTCTGACATTTCTGTTTCTCCGGATATATTAATGGCGCTGGTTTATTACGTCACCTTTGTCCATCTGGTAGGGGGGACACTAATTGCATTGGGTGTTCTTACCCGTTTTTCATCCATTATGCAGATACCTGTAGTATTTGGAGCAGTTTTCTTTATCAATATGTTTCAATCACCCTTTAACACCGATATGGCATCATCGATAACTGCCTTGATTTTCCTGATTGTATTTGCAGTAATCGGTTCAGGAAAGCTGTCATTGGAAAACTATCTGCATAACCAGGAGGATGTATAGTTTCAAGGTCATCTCAAAAGCATCTTAACGTAATATTTTGAGGTCGCTGTATCTCTGATAGGAATTTGGGTAAATTAGTATCGTAATTTTGCCCGAATAAAATCCTACTATGAATAATGATATCAGGTCGATGATAAGTGAAACTTCTTATAAAGCTGCACGTTTGGTTTCCGGAGCTATTGAAAAGCATTTTGCACATCAATTGGCCGCTGCTGCCGAACGTGGAGAGGATGACCTGGCACCTGAACCCCAGAAACAAATAATCGAGGCTATTATTGATACCGCTTTCTGGACAAGCTTACGAAAAGAAGAAGGCCGTTCACCAAAGATCTCATTGGCATTTCTTCCGCCTGATAAAACAAAAAAGCCCTTAATTTTCGAACAACGCCTGGCGTTTACACCTGAGGCTTTAACTAAACTGGCACCTGCGGTAGAACGTTCCGGCATTCACCTTGGCGTATGGCAGGATGAGGATGAAATATACATTTGGGGTACTACACATGACATTCCGGGTTTTTGCTTTGTGCTGGAAGTGGTTGAAGCAGGACTACTGGTTATTAAACACAGGCGGGTTGATGGTTTTGGCAAGTTTGTAAACGTAGCTGTATTAAATGGCGACGAAGTAAAAGTAGTAGACGAGCAAAGTGTAAGTCTGCCTGATTGCCCGGCTCTATTAACTTCATTACTTGGCTTTAGTTCACCTGCATCCTGGAACGACGCTGTTAACCTGCATGTACAACTGGCAGTTTCTATGCGCGCGCATAAACATGGTGGCTTATTGTTAGTAGTACCTTCTGATAACGACAGCTGGCGCGAATCGATCATCCACCCGATCTCATATGCTGTTTCGCCTGCCTTTAGTGGCCTGGCCGACTTGATGCGGGAAAAAGTGAGCAAACAGAACCTTGTAATGTGGCAGGAGGAGTTTAATCGCGAAGTTGAAAAAGTGGCAGGACTTACCGCAGTTGATGGAGCGACCATTATCAATGATAAGCATGAACTGCTGGCCTTCGGTGCAAAAATAACTCGCCCCTTCGGTGGTGAAACCGTTAAAGAGATCATGGTAACCGAGCCTATTATTGACAGCCCGGCACAGATTATGGCACCCGGTCAGGATGGTGGTACAAGGCATTTTGCAGCAGCCCAGTTTGTGTATGATCAGCGCGATGCTTTTGCATTAGTGGCTTCGCAGGATGGAAGGTTTACAATCTTCTCCTGGTCGCCATGTGATGATATTGTGCATGCACACAGGGTGGATACCTTGTTGCTATAAATTTGTCTGAACCCTGATTGGCATGATTTAGGTAGTTATAGGATTTTCTACCTAAAAAAGGTAAAACATAATCAGGTTAATCTATAAGTCCTATAAATCAAGGTCCAGACAATTATCGATGTTTTTCCGGTATCTGCTGTATCAGCCATAGCGCAAGATCATTAGCCGCTTTATCATTTTCAAAACTTTTCGGCAAACGGCCATTAGTATATTCATTATACAGCCAGGGATCACCAACAGCTATCACTGTACCCCTTCCTAAATGAGAAATGGCTATAATAACAGCCTCACCATCCTGCAATGCCGGAGTCGCGGGCGGAGTGATCGTTAGCGAGCAAATATCCTTCATGAATATCTTTTTTGCTGTGATCAATACGGGATTATAAGAATCAATCGTAAATGCACCATCCTCAAAATGCTGATCATCTTTGACATGATTCCGCAGATCATCATTAAAATGAATGCCAAATTTTTCGGCAAGGGTATTAAAATGTTTTAATTCTACATTAGCACTGTCATTAGCCATCAATAGTAATACTCCACCTTTTCTAACCCAATCTGTAATAACTTTTACATTATCTGGTTCAATGTATTTAGGATTAGGACTTTCTTTTTTTGTGTCGGGATCAACAATAATATAAACATCTGCGGAGCCGAGAACATCAGGATCGGGCGGGCCATGAAGTTCAATAATGCCTGTGGCGCCGGCAGTTTTAAATGCAGCCTTAAATATGGAAAATCCATTATTATCGGTCTCATTCCACTTATAATGATAAGAGATCATTTGGCCGGCAGCATCTTTCATATGCTCATCATTAAAATAAGAATCGAGCAATACCTGTTTTCGTTGCTGGGCCTTAACTGGAAGGGCTATAATAGCCAAAATGATTATTAAAAAGTACGGGTAGGGTTTACACATGGTCTAAATAATAGAGAAGCAATTTATCCAAAGATTATTGATTTTTGCTATTTTGAGCCGATTTTTATATGAGACAATTCTGGTTCCTGCTGCTTTTGCTTATTTCTATATGTTGTATTTCGTGCGATCATTTTCATGCTAAAAAAGGTTTACCCTTTGGTACAGTAAAAGGAACACATTTCAAAGAGGTGCGCCGGATCTTCAATAATGGGCTTAAATTTGATAAGCAAGGATATCAATTAGAACCCTCATGGGACCTTTACTTTTTATCTGATGACTCAGTATTGGTATTTAGCCCGAAGACGAAGAAATATTATGGCTTTCATGTCTATTTTGATCATGATTCTATATTCAACATGGTTGATGCCTGGTTTAAGGTAAAAAAGATAGCTACAGATAGCCTCATTTTACAAGCCTTAAGAGTTGAAAACAAAATTATCCTGGATGATGATGAGGGCTCAAAAGTGTTTCTTACTTTTTATTCAGACCGGTACATAAAAACTCACTCTGCTGAAAGTATTCGAAAGATGGGTATTCCCGGTCCTAAGGATACTTTATTTATAAGGGCAAGAACCAAACTGGTAAACACTAAAATTGACAGTGCATTCGCTGCAAGAGAACCAGTTGTATTAAAAAGCAAGTCACCATTAGTCGCAGTTGAAAAGGTGGAAAGGGTATCGACACCAATTGAAGAGGTGGATGCATCTGATAATTACCTCGCTCCGGAATATAATATCGCCATTCAGAAAGCGTATGAGGATTTTGACTATTCATTTTATGTTTATGTGGATGATAAAGGCAAAATGTATTTCCGGAAATCCGCTATCGCCTGTCTTCCTGAATATAGAGCAACGTATGAACAAATAATGAAAGGCCTGATTGATGGCTACCTGCATCATTATCTTGATGTTACCCCTGGCAGTACTTTAGGGATCGTACATGCCAGCTCTATTTTGTTAAATGTGGCAGGTAAAAAAGAATAAGCCTGGTTTAACAAGCAGTTTCTATCATTACAAATCTATCTATAGGTGATTCTATCTGAAGTACTAATTTTTGAAGCACTTCTTTTGTTATAGGCTTCAGCATAAATGCTTTCACAAAAGCGTATTCTTTGGCGCGTTCTACGTCTTCCGGATATTTATTGGCAGATAATATATAAACGTCTAAAGGCTTAGGCAAAGAAGGATGTAACCATTTTATCCTATCGAGGAAATCCCAGGCATTAATACCAGGCATGTAAATATCCAGTAAAATAATATCAGGCATTTGTTCCTCGTTCAACTTGCGTTGTGATAGCAGACTAAGTACGCCAAGACAGGTGTCGGTACAATTTACTTCGCATGATGATCCGTAACAAGTCAATATTTTTTTGAGTATAAATTGGTCTAACTGGCAATCGTCGATGTAGGTTACTTTGTTCATGATGGTAGTGCTTAAAATGTATATCCAAAAGTATATACCAGCCTACTTTTATCATGCAGGGTTTCTACGGGATTGTCTGCGTATTATTACGGATTTACAGATTTCAGTTTCCGCGGTAATAGATGACTGATTTTTGATAATTTAGCCGCTTATAAAAACATCATGTCAATAAAGAAAGCCTCTTTATACCTAATAATAGTTTTAGCCGGGTTTAGCTCATGCAGCCATAAAAAAGTAATACAGGGGTCTATATCCTATGATATTGAGTATAAATTACCTGATAGTCTGCACAAGTATTTGTTCTACTTACCACGATCAGCCAAAGTATTTTTCAAAGGCGACTCTGCAGTGAGTATCCAACAGATGAATGACGAATCAACAACGGTTATTACGTATAAACCAACCGACTTTATGCGCGTGCTGCTTGCTTCAAGTGCAAAAAAATATGTGATAGACTACGATAAAGCTGACCAGGCTGAAGAGTCACCGGCCAGGCTTGGGTATAGCTATGAAGCATCAACAGAAACGCGCACAATCGCCGGTCATAAAGCTTTAAAATATACACTAACAGATAAAGTAACTGGCGAAAGTGCAGAGGCTTGGTTTACAAAAGAAATTAGTGTGATCCCAAATTCGTTAACAATGCCTTTTGATACAACGAAGGGCGTACCGCTTTCTTTTACAGTTAATCACAATGGGATGATAATCAAAACAACAGTAAAGGAGATAAAATTTGAACCTGTGCCCGTTGCAATATTTTCGACGCCGGCAGGTTACGAGCCGCTAACACCAAAGCAACTGAGAGAAATGCCGGTGGAAAACTAGTGTCACGTCAATAGTCTTTAGTCGTAAGTCTTAAGTCAATTTTGTGCTTTTCAGACTCAAGACTTCAGACTTTCCACTCAGGACTAAACCGGAAGCGCATTTTACTTAAAATATTACCGATTGCGTCTCTGTGATATTACAGACATTGCCGCACCCATGGCTACTCCCATAGCAACGCCCCTACCCACATTGTGCATTACAACACCAACGCCGCACCAATGGCAATTGATTTTGACAGTTTTATAACTGTTCAGCAAAAAAATTTAAAGAGTATATGATATGTGCAGACCAGTATGACCATTCATGCCCGCCGGGATATTCTTCGTAAGTATGCAGTATACCTTCCTTTTGCATTTTATGATGCAGGTCGCGGTTATGGTTGATCAATGGGTCATGGATGCCACAATCAAAACGCATAGGAGGCAATTGATCCTGGTATTGTTTAAATGTGGCAAACAGGTCCTCATCTACAACATTTAACGGCAAATAACATTTTAGGTGCTCCTCAACAAAAAGCTTCATCTGGGGCAAACTGGTAATGGATGACAGCCCGGACATTGCTTTAAACTTCAATCCGTATTTAGCGCCTATTCGTAATGCCCCAAAACCACCCATTGACAAGCCTGAAATAAAAAGAGGAGACGACGAATCAGCGCCATCAATGCTTTCAACAACCGCATCAACAACATCCTCAATTATCCATTTTTCGAAATTATAGCCGTTATGATGCAAATAAGCCGAGCCATCGCCCCAAAGGCCATCTGATGGCATCGCAAGGATCATAGGGGGCAGCTCGCCGTTTTCTATTAGCTCCTTTACTTTTAAATGTACACCGCCGCTATGCGCCCAACTCCAGGCACTGCCATATACCCCGTGTAATAAGATAACTATGGGCACAACATCTGTTTTAGAAATCGAGGGTGGCACAAACACGCAAATATCCCCTCGTCCTTTTAGATTGGGCGTTTTAACCGTTATAAAGCGTAAATTGTTGCTTTCAAACTGCGGGTTAGAAATTTCGAATGTTCTAAACCGGGACATTTTACTATTATTTAGATACGATGATACCTTTGGCATTTCGGCCGCTAAGTAGGTCATCAAAGGCTTTATTAATTTCATTCATCAAATCCGGTAGCTCGCTTTTAAGAATTATAAACTAATATTTAACTATTTTTAAATAGGGTGCGAAATAACGAATATGAGAAAGGAAAAAAAATAATAAAATTGGCAATTATATGGAGTATTTTATTCCAAATTACTAATGAATTGAAACAAAAAAACCAAAATACGATAATTTTGATAAGTTTTTCTACTTTTATGATAATTTCTTCATTGTTAAACAGCCAGCAGTTGTTTTATTTTGGCTCTCATTAAACCTAAATAATGCCTAAAAATAGTTACTTATTAATAATCATGCTGTTAAGTGCACTGGTATGCCCGGTTGCTAAAGCACAGCATAAAATTCAAGCACCGGCTAAAGATGAAATTATCTATCACATCTTTCAGCGTAGTTTTTATGATAGCAATGGTGATCAGCATGGTGATCTGAACGGCATCAGGGGAAAGCTGGATTATATGCAACAGTTGGGAGTTACAGCAATCCTGCTTACACCATTGTACGAATCGGCATTTTATCACAATTATTTTGCGAGCGATTTTGAAAAGATCGACCCGAAATATGGGACTATGCAGGACTATCTGCTATTGGTAAAAGATATACATCACCGGGGAATGAAGTTGTACATGGATATGGAAACTCAGTACGTTACCGAAGACCATATCTGGTGGAAAGATGGTATAAATAGTCCTAAATCAAAATATGCTGATTATATAATTTATGACGATGGTGCACATACTAAACCAACATCCATAGTGTATGGCCTCAATGGTTTATTGGGTTACGACAGTGTATATAGAAAAATAACCACCGTGAACCTGAATAGCCCAAAAGTGCTTGATTATAATTACCGCTTATTCAAATACTGGATGGACCCCAATGGCGATGGAAAATTTGATGATGGAGTTGACGGTTTCCGGTTGGATCACATGATGGATAACCTGGATAATAAAGGCCTGATGCCGCACTTGTTCGATACTTTCTGGAATCCTTTATTAAATAAACTAAGGCAGGTTAATCCAAAAATTAACATCGTGGCCGAGCAAGCCAATTGGGCTTCTTTTGGTGTTGATTATTTAACACATGGCGGGGTTGACAGGGTTTTTGATTTCAGATTGGCTTTTGCTATCCGCTCATTCAAAAAATCCGAACTGATTAAAGCTGCTGATTCAACTTTTCTGCTTACTCCTGCGGAAAAACAACAAGTAATATTTATTGAGAATCATGATACCCCCCGTTTTAGCTATGGTGTTGACGGGAACCTATCCAAATTAAAAATAGGTGCTGCATTAAATCTTTTATTAGGAGGCATTCCATCCATCTATTATGGTCAGGAATTGGGCATGACCGGTACCAGCGGGAAATTCGGTGGTACCGATGCTAACGAGATACCTAATCGCGAAGCTTTTGAATGGTACAAAAGCGACCAGGGAAAAGGGATGGCCTATTGGTACAAACTAAAAGGCCCATGGAAAGACAAATTCGATAATGATAAACCGAATGATGGAATATCGCTGGAAGAAGAAAAAAATGACCCTAATTCACTTTGGAGTTTTTATCGTGATATGATTAGTTTGAGAGGGTCAAATCCGGTTTTAATCCAGGGTGGTTACAAATCGCTACAAAATAACAACGATCAAATATTTTCATTTGAAAGAGCCGAAGGAGATAAGAGAGTGGTTGTTGCAATTAACTTATCGGATAAAAGCCAGGATGGCGTTATTCAACCAACAACACATTTGGTAAGCATAAAAAATTTGTATGGCAGTATTAAGGCTGGGATAAATTCAAACACGATCACCATCAATTTACCAGCTTATGGGATCGGAGTCTGGAATGCGGAATAATACACTTATGCCACAGCTTTTCCCCTGTCTTCACCATCAAACTCTTTCATGAAGTTTTTGCGGTAATTGAGTGGGCTTTGATGCATTTTGTGTTTAAACATTTTATAAAAATGCGATACATCCCCAAAACCGCTGTCAAAGGATATTTCTGATATAGGCTTATCGGTTTGTACCAGTTGCTGGGTAGCATAATTAAGGCGATACTCAATCACTGTTTCCATAAAAGTTTTACGGGTGATCTTTTTAAAATATTTGCAGAAGGCATTTGGGGTCATATGGGCTATGCCTGAGGCTACGTCCAGTGAAACCTGTCTTCTGAAATTCTCCACCAAATAAGCAAAAACAGGGTTGATACGTTCTTGCTCTGCACGTGATTGTTCAGCTACACTTCTTTGCTGATCTAATAAAGTATATTCATTTGAAAAAGCTAATCGTTGCAATATTTCCAGGAAAGTGATCAGCATCTTAAAATTGCCCTTCTCTTCTGCCAGTTGTTTCATGCTACGGTTCACTATATTCCTTGTGCCAGAATTAAAGCTGATACCACTTCCACTTTTTTGGAGCAATTTTTTAATGCCTTGCAATTCGTCTTTGTTAAAAAAATCATCCCCCAAAAAGTTAGCATTAAATTGTATTACAATTGCGCTGGCTTCCTCATGTTCTTGCTCAGCAGTTTCCAGTTTCCAGCAATGTGGCACGTTAGAACCGAGTAACACAAGATCTCCGGCAGTAAAATCTTCCATATGGCTACCCACATATCGCTTGCCGCGGCCATGCAAAATATAAGTCAATTCATACTCTTCATGAAAATGGTAAGGAGCATCAAATGCAGTTTTACCAAATTTTCTGACCAAAAAGGAGTGCCCGCTTGTGGGTTGAAGTACCTCATAGGATGCCTTAATCATTGCTTATTTTGTCATTATGGGTTTACTTAGGCAATGTAATGATAAAATAATCCATAATTCAACCATTTTCCTCATTTTTTTTCATAGGCTTCTAAACTTACATTTGATTATAACTTAAATGAGATGAGCACGCAAGTTTCGCAATTACCCGAATTGAACAATTTTAAAACCGTTTCGGATGAAAATAAGAAGGAATTCTCAGAAAAAGGGCACACCCTGATCAAAAATATATTGTCACTGGGGGAGATAGCTATTTATCGCCCTGTTATTGTCAGTGCCGCTGAGCGATACAATACCGAAAAGCGCAAAATGGAAGACAGGGATACTTACGGGAAGGCATTTTTGCAGATTATGAATTTATGGCGATCTGATGAGGCTGCGAAGAGATTTGTTTTCTCAAAACGCCTTGCAAAAATTGCAGCCGACCTGATGGGTGTTGAAAATGTTCGTATTTATCATGACCAGGCTTTATTTAAAGAGCCGGGTGGTGGCCCAACTCCATGGCACCAGGACCAGTATTACTGGCCAATAGATACCGATAACACCATCACAATGTGGATGCCTTTGGTTGATATTGATGTGGATATGGGTATGCTAACTTTTGCTTCCGGATCATTTACAAAAGGCTCAATATTTGACTTTGAAATTTCTGATGAGTCCGAAAGTGCGTTTGATGACTATGTGAACAAAGAGCAGTTCCCGATAAGCAGGGCAAAAACGATGAAAGCAGGTGACGCTACTTTTCACAGGGGATTCACTATTCATAATGCACCGGGGAATAACTCGGATAAAATGCGCGAGGTGATGACCATTATTTACATTGCAGATGGTGCGAGGGTATCACCTCCTAAACATCAATGGCAAAAAAATGATCATGCAAAATGGCTGATGGGAAAACCTGTTGGCGAGTTGATAGACTCTGAATTGAACCCGAAGGTACTCTAGATTGAATATCGAATAATGAATTTTGAATATCCAATGATAAAGTAATTATTTTATACTTCGTCATTGGATATTCGTTATTCAGTGTTCATTATTATAAAATTACTCCGCTATCCAAACAGCATCCAGAAACCAGTTCTTACTGTCAAAAAAGCGATTGACAGGCTTAAATCCTGCTTTAGTAGCCATATGTTCAGTTTGTGCGACGGAAAATTTTTGAGATATCTCCATATAGATATACTCATCCTTTAAAAACTGAATTTTCTCTTTTCCATTAATGGTTACTTGTTGGTCTTTTATACTAACAAGATAGCTTTTACAAGCGCCAGTTTCAGGATCATAAGTAGGGTAGTGTTCAAAATTGGTCAGGTCGAAATCTGCATTTAATTCGCGATTTATTCTTTCGAGCAAATTCAAATTAAACCGTTTGGTTATTCCGCCTTTATCATTGTAAGCTGCAAGTACTGTTGCAGGGTTCTTTTTCAGATCCATGCCTATCAGCACCATATCGCCTTCATTTAGATGTTTCCGCAACTCCTTGCAAAAAGCAATAGCATCGGATATTGGCATATTCCCAATATTAGAGCCTAAAAATAGCACAACCTTACGCTTATCTGATAGAGCAGCTGCCTTTTCCAACATGTCAAAATATTCACCATTCAATCCGGTTATCTTTAATCCCGGCAGAGTTACAGGCAGTGTTATATTCAAATATGATATTACATTATCAGATATGTCGATAGGCAAGTAAGTAAAATCAACTTTTTGCTTTAAAAGATATTTGAGCAGGAAAGTTGATTTCGTGGCATCACCGGCTCCCAATTCTATCAGGTCGAAATCATCACCATCAGCAACAATAGCCTCGCATATATCCGCTGTTTTTTCTGACAATATTTCTATCTCACAGCTAGTTGGATAATATTCAGGACAATTCATTAACTCCTGGAAAAGTTTATCACCATTAGCATCATAAAAGTACTTTGAGTTCAAGCGCTTTGGTGTCGACTTTAAACCGGATATAACGTCATCATAAAACTGATCTGTTTTTCGATGAATTTGCTCTTTTAAATCGGATTGTACCAAAAATATTGCCATGTTTTTAAGGTTGAATAATTTATTTAGCAAGACGTATGCCAGTAAATTGCCATTGCAGATGTGTTTGAAAGAAATTACGGTATGTGACCCGGCTATGACCTGGTGATGTAACTTCTGAGGCACCCCTGAGCACCTGTTGGTTTACCATAAATTTTCCATTGTATTCGCCAATTGCACCCGGGGCCTTAACAAATCCCGGATATGGCAGATAAGCGCTCTCCGTCCACTCCCAGCGTTGCCCCCATTTAAATTGATCTGCTGCTGCTTCCCATTCAAATTCGGTTGGCAGTCTTAAGCTTTTCCACGCAGCATAAGCGGAAGCTTCAAAATAGCTGACATGGGTCAATGTATCCTTTAAATTAAGCGGCTGCAAACCAGTATAAGTGTAAGTATGCCATTCCGCATCTATGTTGTGCCAGTATAATGGCGAAACGACATGATTTTTATTTATCCAATCCCAACCTTCGGCATGCCAGTGCCTGAAATCCTGGTATCCGCCCTCATTTATAAATTCTAAATATTCCTGGTTAGTTACTAATGCGGTGCTTATTTCAAAAGGATTAAGGTAAACTTTATGCCTTCTTAATTCATTATCAAAACAAAACCCATCGCCATTAAAACCTATTTCATAAATACCTTCCTTAACCTTTATAAATTTTGAGGCCGCATCATCGACTTTTGGTGCGATATAATCTTTAGAATAAGCTGGAAACAACGGGTTATGACCTAAGATATATTTAATATCGGTATATAAAAGTTCCTGGTGCTGTTCTTCATGATTGAGGCCGAGTATTAATAATTCTTTTACATCAGCCGATGGCTGCTGGCATAGGAATTTATCCATCGCTTCATCCACATATTCACGGTATTTATAAATATCAGCAACCGTTGGACGGCTTAAATTACCTCGGTCCGTACGGATCACACGCGTGCCTACTGTTTCGTAATAACTATTAAAAACAAAATTATACTGAGGATCAAATTCCTGATAACCCATAAAATAAGGCTTCAGGATAAAGGTTTCAAAAAACCAGGAGGTATGGCCCAGATGCCATTTAGGCGGACTCACATCGGCAATGGGCTGCACAACGTAGTCTTCGGTTTGCAAGGGGCTGCAAATCTGCTCTGTTCGTTTCCTGACTTTCTTATAACAGTCTGATAATTCCATAACTACTTGCTCTCCAAATACCGTTTCAGGTCGGAAATTGTTTTAATATTTAGTTTTTTGGCTTGTTTCTCACGCATCATTAAAGCATACGAATTATTAAAGCCGATTGGTTTTAGCCATTTGATACTATACTCCGTCTCAAAGGCTTTTTGTACATAATCGTAAGTCTTGTTCTTGTCGGCAGTAAGTGAATCTACAGTTTTTGATGAAGGATGTAATATAGCCAGCAGGCCTGTGCCTGTATATTCAGGATACAAATCGATCTGGTCGTTGGTTAATGCATCAAAGCAAATTTTTGTACCACCAAGCCCTGTTTTTGTCGACACATCGTAGTCTGTATAACCTTTGATCAGCATGCTGTACATACTGGCCAGGATATATTGCTCGCCAAAAATTTTTGATCCGATGCGAACAATTCCTGCATTTCCGTTTCTCGATGGCTTTAATAAAGCTTTAGAGCGTAGAAAATCTTCGGCAACCCTTTCAGGAGTTTGATGCAGGTAATCTGTACGATAATTCAGATCGGTCATTATTGAATCTGTGATCTTTCCTGATATCAAATTAAGAACTTTTTCCAATTCGGGAAACCTTTTTAATGCATCCTCCCGAACAATTGGCGCAGCATAATAAGGAGGAAATATTTTCTTATCATCATCCAAAACAATCAGGTTGTAGGCTTTTAAACGGCCGTCTGTTGAGTAACCGCTGATGACATCCAATTGGTTTTCATAGGCGGCTTTATACATTATCGCATCACTGATCACGATGGTATGTATTTTTAATCGGTATTTATTTTGCAGCCCGAGGTTACCGTCCTGTCTACCCATAAATTCGGGAGTAAAACCTGCGGTCAGTTTTCCTCCGTAAGCAGAGGGAATGAAATAAAAAGATGCAAGTAGAATAAGTAGCACTGGTAAAGTTGCAGTAGCAGTTTTTACTTTTTTAAAATTGAAATGTTGCAATCGTGACAGCAGAAAATCAAATAGTATAGCCAACAATGCTGCGGGAATAGCCCCTGCCAATATCATATTGGTATTATTGAGTGATATGCCGCCGAAAATAAACTCGCCTAAGCCACCCGCAGCGATATAGGATGCCAATGTGGCCACCCCAACATTAATCACCGTAGCGGTGCGGATACCTGCCAGTATGACCGGCATAGCAAGCGGCAGTTCAACCTTAAATAATATCTGCCATTTATTCATCCCCATGGCTAAAGCAGCTTCTTTTACAGCGGCATCAACGCCAGTTATACCAGTGTATGTATTCCGGATGATAGGAAGTAATGCGTATAGTAACAAAGCCACAATAGCCGGCTTAGCGCCAATGCCCAACAGAGGGATCATAAAACCTAAAAGAGCGATGCTGGGAATAGTTTGTAACACACCTGCTATGCCTAAAATGGTTCCGGCGAATTGCTTTTTCCGTGTGATCCAGATGCCTAATGGTAAACCTATCAGCACAGCGATGATCAGCGAAATAAAAGTTAAACCGATATGCTGCAGCGTTTGAGTAACCAATTTATCGCTTTGCTGCTGCATAAACTCCCATAAGGTTTGTTGATGCTCATTCATGGGCGCGGCTGCTTTGGTATTTATAAAATGCTGTGATCAACTGTTCAAATCCTATTGCTCTTGTTTCTTTACCATGCGTTATATTTAAATGATCTGCCTGATGATATTTGAATTTCTCCAAGCCCGACCAAATATCCATGTTAGCAGATAGAGACACAACTTCAGTAATTTCTTTGGTATGAGGTAACAAGTTCCAGATATCTTTTATGCGAATAGCCCTGAACTCCAATTGAAGCCGTTGCTCCTTTAAAAATGAGCTGACAAAATCATTAGCCGGTTTAAAAAGCAATTCAGCAGGTGTGCCTATCTGGATAATCTTTCCTTTATCCATCAGGCAAATACGGTCGCCCAGCTCAAAAGCTTCCTGTACATCGTGGGTTACCATAATAATGGTTTTCCTTTTCAGTTCATCCAGAGCTTTAAACTCTGCATGTATTTTTGAGCGGGTAATATTATCCAACGCTCCAAACGGTTCGTCCATTAACAAAACTGGTGGGTCGGCCACCAATGCCCTCGCCAAACCAACTCTTTGCTGCTGGCCACCGCTTAATTCATTTGGATAAACTTTTAATTGATCAGGAGATAAATGCAACTTGTCTATCAGCTCGGCTATTCGCTTTTCAATGCGTTTGCTATCCCATTTCAACAATTGGGGAACGATAGCAATATTTTCGGCAACAGTGTAATGCGGGAAAAGACCATTGTTTTGCAATACATAGCCAATGCCACGGCGCAGCAGTTCAGGCGATTGATCATGAATGTTTTTGCCATCGATCGTAATCATTCCTGAACTTGGTTCGATCAGGCGGTTGATCATTTTTAAAGTAGTGGTTTTACCGCAGCCGCTGGTACCTAATAAAATCAGATTCTCGTGCTCAACTACTTCAAATGAAATACCATCTACTGCATTAACCTCTCCAAAATGTTTGCTTAGTTTTTCAACTGTTATCATAGGCAGCTTTAACCGTCAATAGTCATAAAAAGATTATTCAATGACTCAGAATACAGGGGGTGTGCAAACACACAGTAACGGATACGGTCGTAGGTTATGCCACCTTCCATCGCCATTTGTAGTACGGTCATGATCTCGCCGCCTTCCGGCCCTAAAACAGTAGCTCCTAGTATCTTTTTGGTATCCGCATCAACAACAGCCTTCATAAATCCACGGGTATCACCAGTTTCAATAGCCCTGGCTACATGTGTCATGGGTAATTTAGCCACTTTAAAATTAAGCCCCTGCTTTTTAGCCTCAGTTTCGCTTATGCCAACATGTCCCAATTGCGGATCGGTAAACATACAGTAAGGTACAGGCCTGTCTTTTGTATTCAGATCTGCACCTTCCAATAGATTACGATAAACAATGGTATAATCATTATAGGAGATATGGGTAAATGCTGGCCCGCCTTTTACATCTCCCAAAGCATAAATCCCTTTGACATTAGTTTCCAGCTTGTCATTTACCTTAATAAATCCGCGTTCGTCAGTCTTTACACCTGTTTTTTCGAGAGCTAATTTATCTGTGTTTGGTCCCCGGCCTGCAGCTACCAAAACATGTGAGCATTTGATCTTATGTTCTTTTCCGGCAGTTTTAATAGTGGCAGAAATGTTCCCTTTTCCAGTTTCTTTAAATTTTAGCGGTTGTGAATCCGTTAAAATTTTGATATTTTCTTCTTCAAGGATATGAGTTAGTTCGGCAGAAACATCTTCGTCCTCATGCACTACGATACGGCTCCCTTTTTCCAATATGGTGACCTTGCTTCCAAACCTTCTGAACATTTGTCCAAATTCGAGCCCGATATAATTACCCCCTATGACCAATAAATGATCAGGTACCTTATCCAGTTCGAGTATGCTTGTTGAGGTTAGATAGTCAATATCATTTAAACCCTCAATATCAGGAATGAGCGTTTTACAGCCAGTATTTAGAAAAAACAAGTCAGCCTTTAACTCTACCTTGCCGCCTTCTTTTAACTGCACTGTAACTGTATTTTTGCTGGCAAAGGTTGCATCGCCGAAAATAAGATCAAGATTTTTAGTTTCCTCAATACCTTTTTGATTGCCATTACGTGCTTTAAGTACGATTTGATCCTTGCGCCTTTTTATCTGCACCATGTCAACTTTAAAGCTTTTGACATTTATACCTAGATCCTTGCTTTTTACAGCCATGTAAGCCGCCTTAGCTGATGCTACCCAAGTTTTGGTAGGTGTACAACCATCGTTCACACAGGTTCCACCTACATATCTTCTTTCTATCAAGGCAGTTTTCTTTCCAGAGAGAGCAAGTTTTTTGGCAAGAGGTCCTCCGGCCTGACCGGAACCGATCACAATGGCGTCATAAGTTTTCATATCATTCGGTTACTTTAACACCTTTCCAAAAAGCTACGTAGTCCGTAATGTTTTTTGCAGCGTCCTTAGGGTCGGGATAGTACCAGGCGGCATCTTTATTTTGCTGATCATTTACTTCAAGCATATAATAAGATGCCAACCCCTTCCATGGGCACGTAGTGTGTGTGGCTGATGGTTTTAAATATTGGCGGTTCACACTTTCCTTAGGGGAATAGTGATTGTTTTCAACAATGATTGTGTCATTGCTTTCGGCAATTACTTGGTTATTCCAGATCGCTTTCATGAATTATTCTAAAAGATTAAGTGATTTTATTTTTTACAATGGCTTTGCACGATTGTTCTTTAGTCGGCACTTAAATAAGAATCTTACAAGGATTTATAAGATTCAATATAAATGTAAAACAATTGCCAAAGATTTATAATACCTGAATACCTCAATTTGTTTTTATGACTTAATTATCACAGTTAAATATGCGGGCTTACAATTTTTTTGAAAATTAATTTTAAAACTTACTTTAAAGCTATATCTTTGCCATCCCAAAATAAGGGGTTTTAATCCCTGAAAACTTTGAAAAAAGGCCCGTTCGTCTAGGGGTTAGGACGTTAGATTTTCATTCTAGAAACAGGGGTTCGATTCCCCTACGGGCTACAAAAATAGTATTAAAAGATGCTAAAACCCTGCAAATCAAAAATTTGCAGGGTTTTTTATTGGTTCTGGAACACCATTTTATGCACCAAATCGCAACAAAAAGGAGCGTAATTCGGTGCGTACTTAAATGGAAAAAGGCTACGCGCCGAATTGCTAATAATTATTTGATTGTCAACATGTTCGGCGAGTGAACATCTTGATAAAAGCAGGCAGCAAATCTACTTTTGTTTCACTTTTAAGCTTGTAATTATGAAGAGTAGCTTCCATCTACTTTTTTATTTGAGAAAGCAAAAAAACTACAAAGATGCCCCCACGACTATCTACATGCGCATTGCCATTAACGGTAAACGGGCTGATATGTTCGCAGGACGTGAATGCGGACCAGTTGGGTAAAACAAAAAAAGCCACTACCTGATGATGGCTCTACCTATAAATTAGTTCCAATTTGTAAGATGCAACCTGCTTAAACAAAGATTGGCCATTATCAGTTCCTCATCTTATTAGCTTTGATTAAATAACAATAGTCTAATGGCACAAGTTTGATAATTTAAAAACTGCTGCAGCCATATGAAATTTGGTAAAGATGGTTCGCTAGCAATTTACATGCAGAAAGACAGTCCTTGGAAAGACAAAGAAGGTAATTGCTTCCTACTCGTTTAAATTCGTATAGTAGCAGGATTTTCTTATACAACAAAACCAAGTTAACAGTTGAATCTTAATTATTAAAAATCATATAATTAATTATTCCGCCTTAAATCAACGATTGATGGGAAAAGTTGGGATAAGGAAACTCGGAAAAGGCTTGTGTCCTATGTGAGTTTAATAGCAGACTAAAATTATAAAATCAATGCAAATGAGATTAAAGCGATTTCCTTTTGTTCTGCTGCTGGTTTTACCACTTCTATTAATAGCTGGCAGCAGTTTTGCACAAGTAAAAAAGGATACGCTTTTTCTATATAATGGCGAATTATTGATCGGTGAATTAAAAGAGATCATCCGCGGCAGAGCAACTTTTGACTCAGACGTTCTTGGGCTGATATCCATTAAAACTATCAAGATTCGTACCGCACATACAACTATAGGAACTTTGCAAGTACTGACAATTGCAAAAGATAGAATATATGGTACGATAGAACCGTCCGGTAGCAAGGATACCATATACATTACAGACGGAGTTTCTAAAACTAAATTGGCTATAAACCAAATCAATTCTACTGTAGCATACAGGCGCAATTTCTTCTCTCAGCTGGATGGAAATGTATCAGCTGGATTAAGTTTTGCGCACTCCACTTCTACTGGTCAGTTTAATCTTAATGGCAGTGTAAAACACACCTCCCGTTTGCTCATAACTGAGCTCACAGTAAACGCATTAGGCAGCATTGATTCGTCTGGCTTTTCAAGAGACCAGGAAACGGAACAGCTTGGTTCCTATCATTACATTCTGAATTCAAATTGGTTTGCTGAAGCAGCATTAAGTCATCAGACAAATAAAGAATTATCCCTGGCTCATCGTTTTCAGGAGTTGATTGGCGGCGGAAATAAATTCCTGGCGGGACAGACGATAGAGGCATTTGCATTAACCGGAATAGCTATCGCCCAGGAGGAGAGCCTTTCAGGACAGTCGGGTAAAGGCAACCAGATGGAGATACCGGTTATAATAAAACTGGATTATTTTAAATTCGCTCATCCAAATATGCAGATCACTATGACTAACGCCGGATACATTAGCCTGACACAGGCCAAACGTTACCGGTACGATGGGAATATCAGTTTTTCATGGGAATTATTTTCTGATTTTTCCTTTACAACTAACCTGTACGGCAACTATGATAGCAAGCCCCTGGATCCTGGATCGGGTAAAATAGATTATGGGCTTGTTATGGGATTATCTTATAAGTTTTAATCTGGTATTTAATACTGCAATTCCGTAGCAATTCATCATTGTTGTAAAGGGGATAACATAGACTTACCTGGGCAATTTATTGAAAAGAGAAAAGGACCCTGTCTCGATTCTGCCGTGTAATGCATTCAGCTAAATCCTAACTATTGCATTATAGCTTCTGGTCTGATGAATTTTATTATAACCGGTTTGACGGGATACTTAGTTTTACCCCAGGCCTTATGGGTAATGGTTTCTTCAAAACCGTGCTTATCTTTTATTAGGTTAACTGAAAATCCCAGGGCATCACACGCTTTATATCTTTTAGTTTCCAATTTCTTTTTAGGTTTCACTTTCTAATATGCAACGTCTTAACAGCGATTGTATAGAATACTTGACTTTTAATCATTTTACTTTTGATTTCTGAGATATCATTTACTGGTAATTGAGCATGAAAGTCAATAGGCTTCGCAGTAAAGTATAGACATTAATGAATTTCGTGATATTACAGAGCTCGGTTCTGGTGCTTCTAAAAAATACAATGCGTCTAAATTCTGTTTTTGAAACTTAATCTGAAATCAAGCCATATGAAAAAGCTATTTACGAAAATGAAAACGGCATGTCTGATAACTGGTTTTATCTTATTTTTTGCCAATGCGCTGCGTGCCCAGGACGCACAGCAGCAAAAAACTATGGAGATATACGGCTTCGTACAAACGGATGCCGGTTATGATTTTAACCAGATAAATCCTAATTGGTTCGACGTTGTCCGGCCAACACAATTGCCTTCTTTTACAAATCAATATGGGACCAACGGGAACACTTATTTCTCTGTTCGTCAAACCCGGTTGGGTTTCAAAAATTGGTTTACTACCCCACTGGGCGAATTAAAGACCACTTTTGAGTTTGAATTGTTTGGCACCGGTGTTGATGCCGGGCAAACCACCTTCCGTTTACGGCATGCCTATGGAGAACTCGGAAAATTTGGCGTAGGGCAATACTGGAGCCCATTTATGGATATTGATGTTTTCCCCAATTCGCTTGAATACTGGGGGCCCAGCGGGATGGCGTTCTTCCGTAACATTCAAATACGGTATATGCCTATCCAGGGCGATACCAAACTTACCTTTGCACTGGAAAGACCCGGAGCCAGCGCCGATGGCGGGGTATATGCCGACCGTATAGAACTTCAGAATGTAAAAGCCAGGTTTCCACTCCCGGACTTTTCGGCAGAATACCGCTATGGACAGAAATGGGGCTACCTTGAACTTGCCGGCATACTAAGAGACATTCAGTGGGAAGATCAAAATAACGATCAATACGACTTGTCTGGCGGCGCTACCGGATGGGGGCTTAACTTCAGCACCAATCTTCACCTGGGTAAGAATGACATATTCAGGGGATCGTATTTATATGGTGAAGGGATAGAAAACTACATGAACGATGCGCCCGTGGACATCGGCATTAAAAATGATCTTTCCAATACCGTAAGCCCGGTTAAGGGTGTTGCACTGCCGGTGCAGGGTATTGTAGCGTTCCTTGATCATACATGGAGTCCCAAATTCACTACTTCTCTCGGCTATTCCCAGGTTAAGATCACCAACTCCAATGCGCAATTGCCCAGTGATTTCAGGCAAGGAAATTACGCACTCGTAAACCTGCTGTATTATCCTGTAAAAAACATGATGGCAGGTGTGGAGTATGAATGGGGCGACCGGCATAACTACACCGATGGTTTTACCAGTAAAATTTCGAAAATACAGTTCACTTTCAGATACAATTATTCACAGGCCTTTTATAAAAAGTAGGTCAGTTACATAAACAATAAATCTTTAATAACAATAGGACCATTTTTATTCAGCTTGACACTTTAGTTATCTAACCTCCTTAAACCCAAAATAAAATGAAAACTGCAAAACTGACATTGATGATCCTGTTTGGATTGAGCATAAGCACGCTTTATGCACAAACCCGAACAGAAAAAGACCTGCTGGGCGAAAAGCAGATTCCTGACAACGCCTATTACGGGGTTCAAACTGCACGTGCCCTGGAAAATTTCCAAGTCAGTGGCGTGACAACAAAGTTCTACCCGGACTATGTGAAGGCATATGCGATGGTGAAACTGGCTGCAGCCAGGGCAAATGCTGATGTAGGCAGGATGAAGAAAGACAGACTTGATGCGATCGAGAAAGCTTGCAAGGCGGTAATTGATGGAAAGTATCACGATCAGTTCCTGGTTGACCTATACCAGGGCGGCGCCGGCACATCGGCAAATATGAATGCCAATGAAGTATTAGCCAATATAGCCCTCGAGATGGGTGGTCATAAAAAAGGAGAATATAAATTTATAGAACCCCATGATGATTTAAACATGGGTCAATCTACTAACGATGTGTATCCTACAGCCATCCATGTTGCCTTGCTACTGCATAATGATAAACTTATAGCCGAGGCGAAGTTGCTGGCCCAGTCATTTCATAAAAAGGGTGATGAATTTAATAATTTGTTAAAGATGGGCCGTACCGAGGGGCAGGATGCTGTACCGATGACCATCGGGCAGGAATTCCATGCTTTTGGTTTCCAGCTTGATGCAGCAATTGAGGTTCTCCGTAAAACTGAGGCTTATTTGTACGAAGAAAATATGGGTGCTACAGCCATTGGTACCGGCTTAACTGCAACCCCCGGTTATGCTGAGAAATGTGCTACCCGTCTTGCGGAGGTTACCGGAAAACCTATGGTATTAGCTAAAGATCTTATTGCGGCTACAAGCAGCATGCAGGCATTTGTTATGTATTCCTCAGCAATAAAAAACTTTGCTGTTACCATGTCTAAGATCAGTAGTGATTTAATTTTCCTTGCATCAGGTCCGCGCACCGGCATTTTTGAAATTAATTTACCGCCACTTCAACCAGGCTCCTCCATTATGCCCGGGAAAGTAAATCCTGTTATGGCTGAGTTGATGAATGAAGTATGTTACAAAGCTATAGGAAATGATGCTACCGTCGCAATAGCATCACGGGACGGTCTTCTGCAGCTGAATGCTTACGAGCCCGTAGTTGCTATTGCTATTATGGAATCACAAGCACTTTTCTTTAAGACCATGCCTTTGTTCCGCAAAAATTGTATTGATGGAATTACTGCAAACAAGGCCGTAGTGGATCGTTACATTGAACGAAGTGTTGGTATTGTTACGGCCCTGAACCCGGTATTAGGGTATGACAAAACTACAGAGCTCGCGAAGGAAGCACTGGAAACCGATAAAGGAATTCTGGAATTAATTCGCGAAAAGAAATTACTAACTGAGGATCAGATCAAGAAACTGCTTGATCCGGCAACTATGACGGGCCAAAAACAATAAATATTTAACCATATAAAAACAAGAACATGAAATACATTATTTTTCAATTCAGAAACGTACTGTTAACCCTATTGGTGGTTATTAGTATTGATGTGTTGGGGCAGACAAAACCCAACATCCTTATTCTGGCTACCGGCGGTACCATTGCCGGAGCCGCCGGCAGCGGTGTGCAATCGGGTTATACTTCCGGCCAGGTGACTATTGATGCCATGGTCAATGCTGTTCCTGATGTGTTGAAAGTGGCTAAAATCAAAGGGGAGCAAATTTCTAATGTCGGATCTCAGGATATGTCATTTGACATCATGCTCAAGATTGCCAAGCGCATTAATGAGATGGCAAATAGCAATGACGTTGATGGGTTTGTCATTACTCACGGAACGGATACTATGGAAGAAACTGCTTACTTCCTCAACCTGGTAACCAAAACTGATAAACCTGTAGTCCTTGTCGGATCTATGCGGCCATCTACAGCTGTAAGCGCTGATGGACCATTGAATTTATACAACGCAATTGCCGTTGCAGGGGACCCTAATGCGAAAGGACGTGGTGTGGTTTTGGTGATGAACGATTGGATCCACTCCGCTCAGTCATTAACTAAAGTAAGCACCACCGCTGTGCAAACATTTATGTCTCCGCTTCGCGGACTTATTGGCGTCACTTCTTATGGAGTAAATGACTTTTACCGTTATCCTGATCAAAAGTTTGGTAACAAATCCGAATTCAGTGTTGATGGTGTCACCAAACTTCCCCGGGTGGATATTATTTATGCTGACGTGGATATGCCCGCCGATTTGATCGATGCTTCAGTTGAACATGGAGCAAAGGGAATCGTGATAGCTGGCGTTGGAAATGGAAATATGCCTAAAGCAGCGTTGGAAGCTTGTGCCAGGGCCAGTAAAAAAGGAGTAATTGTTGTTCGTAGCACCCGGGTTGCTACAGGTACCGTTGGCCGGAATGTAGAATGCAATGATGATGAACTTGGCCTCGTGGCATCCTATAATCTCAACCCGCAAAAGTCCAGGATTCTTCTCTCGGTTGCTTTATTAAAACCGCGTAAACTGGATGAAATGCAAAAGATATTTATTGATTATTGATCACTGAACCTTTGTGTATAGTTTTTCACAACCAGTTTCAGAAAAAGGGATTTTTAAACCTTTAAAGATGTCTATAAGGAATTTTCTATTCGGCGTAATGTTACGGGCATCTTTGCTGGTTGGCGCAATCCTGATATTGCCAGGAGATTGCTTCAGCCAGGATACGGTGAAAAAAGTTCCGGATGGAACCGAAGGGGAAACACTTAATGCAAAGGGTAACACGTTTGCCAAAAACAAAGCCTGGAATGAGTTTAATTTGGGTTTTACCACATTTAAAATTGGTTTGGGTTTCCTGTATGAGTATGGGGGATTTTCACAGGATGCGACGGGTAAACAGCAGATGGATTTGGCGAAAGTTACGCTCAGCAATGGATTTGACGTCCGGGATTCCCGCTTGCTTTTTGGCGGGCAACTGAACACTAAAAGACTTATTACCTGGAAGGCGGGGTTCATGTATGATGGTTCGGAAAGAGCATGGTATGTTCGTGAATCAGGCGTCCTGATAGCTGTGCCGGAATTGTGGGGTAGTTTTTTTGTCGGTCGCACCAAAGAGGGCATTTCAATGAGCAAAGTGATGAACGGGTATTCCGGAGAGGGGTTGGAAAGGGCCATGGTCCTTGATCCGATTCCGATTCTTGCTGATGGCGTGAAATGGCTTGGCTATCTCGAAAAGCCGCGCATTTTTTGGAATGCCGGCGTATTCACAGATTGGCTCTCTAAAGGCCAATCGTTCTCAACATACACCTGGCAAGTTGTTGCCCGGGTAGGGTGGCTGCCGATACATGATGATAAATCCAATTTGCACATTGCTGCTAGTTTCCGCATTGGACATCCGCTCAGCGATTCAATCCGGGTCAGGTCCCGGCCCGAAGCAAACAATGCTCCGTTCTTCATTGATGCAGGCAAATTCCCCACCGATCAATCCACTTATACGGGAGGTGAGGTGTATTATAGTACAGGCTCCTGGTGGTTCGGTTCAGAATTCTACTGGGACTCATTCAGATCTCCGACAAAGGACAACCCTGTTTTTTTTGGCGGGGATTTAATGGCAAGCTACGTATTAACCGGCGAGTCTCGGCCATATATGACCACGGGAGCTATCTACGGCTTTGTACCGGTCAAAAGATCTGTTTTTAAAGGAGGGCCAGGGGCATGGGAGGTAGTACTGAGATATTCAACTTTTGACCTTAACAGCGGCCTGATAAACGGTGGTAAGTTTTGGCGAATAACACCCGTAGTCAACTGGTATCTCTCGGCTAATTTCCGCCTGGCACTGGCATATGGTTACGGAGTTCTTGACCGATATGATCTGAAAGGAGCAACTAACTTTTTTCAAAGCCGGCTCCAGGTCATGTTTTAACGGGTATGTTTTAAATTATCCAAATGAAATATTTAAAAATCCAGCAATAATTTGATAGATAAGTACAAGTAGTGAAGTGTAGTTTAATCTAATCATAATGAAAGAAATTAACTTAAAATCACTGATCATAACGGTGGTAATTGGTTTGATTATCTGGTTTATACCCGTTCCGGATGGCGTTAAACCTAATGCGTGGCACTTGCTGGCTATTTTTGTTGCAACTATTTTAGGCATTATTTTAAAGGCCGCCACTATGGGCTCAATGGCAATGATTGGGATTACCATGTGTGCCGCCACCGAGGTATTAGCACCGGGCGATCCGGTAAAATCTATTGCTAATGCATTAAGTGGGTTTGGCAATTCTACTATATGGTTAATCGGACTGGCATTTTTTATTGCCCGTGGTTTTATTAAAACGGGATTGGGCACCAGGCTGGCGTACAGTTTTATACGAATTTTTGGTAAAAGTTCGCTTGGGCTGGCTTATGGTTTAAATACCGCAGATCTTATACTTGCTCCTGCCATACCCAGTAACACAGCAAGGGCAGGCGGGGTAATATTTCCCATCATGAAATCTATTGCTGTTAACATGGGATCGGAACCGGATAAACCCGAAACTCACCGCAAAATAGGTGCTTTTTTAACATTAAGCAGCTACAATGCCAACATGATCACCTCTGTAATATTCCTTACCGCAACCGCGAGTAATCCTATGGCGCAAAAGTTCGCTAAAGATTTAGGTATAACTATTACCTGGAGCAGTTGGTTTATTGCTGCTGTGGTGCCTGGCCTGGCGTGTTTTTTACTGGCACCGCTATTCCTGTATAAATTTTATCCCCCTGAGCTAAAAAAAACCAGCGATGCCCCCGGCATGGCTGCAGTAAAATTAAAGGAAATGGGCGCTATAACTATACAGGAATGGCTAATGGTGGCAACGTTTATCATATTGCTGGTGTTGTGGATGTTTGGTAATTTATTTGCCATCGATGCAACTACCGGCGCACTTATAGGTTTATGCATTTTATTGCTTTGCGGCGTCTTAACGTGGGAAGATGTAAAATCTGAAAAAGCAGCCTGGGATACAATAGTTTGGTTTTCATCGCTGGTGATGATGGGTTCTTATCTTAATTCGCTCGGTTTTATTGGTTGGTTTGGACATTTGATAGGGGGAAAGATGTCACATTTAAGCTGGCAACTGGCTTTCCCTATTATCATCCTGGTTTATTCCTATTGTCATTATATGTTCGCCAGTGCAACAGCACAGGCTGCGGCTATGTATTCGGTATTTCTGGCAGTCGGCATATCGGTGGGTGTCCCAGGTACAATGCTTGCAATATTTTTAGGAGCCTGTGCAACGCTCATGGGTTCAATAACGCATTATGGACACGGTCCCGCTCCCATATTTTTCGGAAGTTCCTATGTGGATATGAAAGACTGGTGGAAACAGGGTTTTTTTATAAGCGTGATGTTTTTGGCCGTTTGGTTTTTAATAGGCGGCTTATGGTGGAAGGCTATCGGTTTATGGTAAAAATAAACTTTATGAATCATTAAATCTGTTCAAACAAAAATACTTTTCATATGAAAACCACAACACTTCAGCATAAATTATGGATGTCAGCGACAGGGTTTTTTATGTGTTTCTTTTTGGTGATTCACCTGTTGGGGAACTTCCAGTTGTTTTTACCGGGTCCGGAAGCAAGAGAACAATTTAACTGGTATTCTCATTTACTTGCGGGCAATATTATTATAGAAATAGTTGCATATGTGTTATATGCTTCCATTATCGGCCACACGATTTATGCTATTTTAATTACAAAAAACAACGTTAAAGCCAACGGAACTAAATACGAATATGATAAGCGCGGCGAAGTAAGCGTTTGGTATAGCCGCAATATGGGCTTGTTAGGCACCATCATATTCCTGTTTTTGATCATCCATTTTAAAGATTTCTGGTATCAATACAAATTTACAAATCTGCCGCTTGATGCTAAAGGCAATAAAGACCTGTACACTATTGTAGTAAAGGCCTACGGGCAATTGTGGTATGTATTGGTTTACGAAGTTGCATTGATTGCGTTGGGCTTTCACCTGCTGCATGGGTTTTACAGCGCGGCCCGTACGCTGGGATTATTTCATCCCCGGTACGTTAAGTGGGTGAAAATATTGGGGTGGGTATACACAACTATTATAACAATTGGGTTTATGGCAATGCCCGTTTACGTTTATTTAAACAGCTTATAATTATGTTAGATGCAAAAATTCCGGCAGGTAAGCTTGCCGAAAAATGGGATAGTTACAAGGAGCGCGCCAGGCTGGTTAATCCGGCCAACCGCAAAAAGCTGGACATTATTGTTGTCGGGACCGGGTTGGCGGGTGCATCAGGCGCGGCTTCACTTGCAGAACAAGGCTATAGCGTAAAATCGTTTTGTTTCCAAGATACTGCACGCCGGGCACATTCAGTTGCAGCCCAGGGAGGTGTGAACGCCGCAAAAAATTACAAAAACGACGGTGATAATGTGTATAGGATGTTTTATGATACGATTAAAGGAGGCGATTTTCGTTCGCGCGAAGCTAATGTATACCGCCTTGCGGAATGTTCTGCTGAGTTGATAGACCAGGCTGTTGCCCAGGGGGTTCCTTTTGCAAGAGAATACGGAGGGTATTTAAATAACAGATCATTTGGCGGGGTACAAGTATCACGTACCTTTTATGCACGGGGACAAACAGGCCAGCAATTATTGCTTGGCGCTTACCAGGCCTTAATGCGGCAGGAGAGTTTAGGGAAAGTAAAAACCTATACCAGGCACGAAATGCTTGAGCTGGTTGTTATTGACGGTAAAGCGAGGGGCATTATTGCACGTAATTTAGTTACCGGCCAAATAGAACGGCATGCTGCCAATGCGGTTGTATTAGCTACCGGTGGATATGGCAAAGTTTACTACTTATCCACATTGGCTATGGGTTGTAATAGCTCGGCCATATGGCGCGCACATAAAAAGGGGGCTTTTATGGCAGGAGTAAGCTGGATACAGTTTCACCCAACCTGTTTGCCTCAATCAGGGGAATATCAGTCTAAATTAACACTTATGTCGGAGTCTTTACGCAACGACGGGCGGATATGGGTGCCCAAAAAGACCGGTGATGAACGGCTTCCCAAAGATATACCGGAAGAAGAACGTGATTATTACCTGGAGCGTCGTTATCCGGCATTTGGTAATCTTTCTCCAAGGGATATTTCTTCGCGGGCCGCAAAAGAGCGAATAGATGCAGGTTGTGGCGTTGGACCAATGAAAAATGCGGTTTTTCTTGATTTTTCAAAGGCAATCAAAGAGCAAGGCGAGGATAAGATCAAAGAAAAATATAGCAATCTGTTTACCATGTATCAAAAAATAAATGGCACCAATGCCTATGAACATCCCATGCTTATCTCCCCTGCTGCGCATTTTACTATGGGTGGATTGTGGGTTGACTACCATTTAATGACCACCATCCCCGGCTTGTTTGCATTAGGGGAAGCGAACTTTGCTGACCATGGGGCTAACAGATTGGGCGCTAATTCGTTACTTCAGGCCTGTGTTGATGGCTATTTTATAGCACCATACACTATCCCCAACTATCTGGCAGATGAACTTAAGGCCGGGAAAGTAACGACAGAAAGCCCAGAATTTGCTGCAGCTGAAGACGCCGTTAAATCGCAATTAGAAAGATTTTTGAAGATAGGCGGGCATCTCTCTGCCGATCATTTTCATAAAACCCTGGGTAAATTACTTTATGACAAATGTGGTCTTTCGCGTAGCAAAAAAAGCTTGGAAGAGGCTATTGTCGAGATAAATCAATTAAAAGATTCATTTTATAAAGACTTAAAAATAACGGGGGGTGACAAGGTTAACAGTGAACTGGAAAAGGCGGGTCGCGTAGCAGATTACCTTGAGCTTGGCGAACTTATGTGTTATGATGCCCTAACAAGGGAAGAATCATGCGGAGCGCATTTCAGAGAAGAATATCAGACCGCAGATGGTGAAGCTGTACGCAACGACCAGGATTTCTGCTTTGTGTCGGCCTGGGAGTGGAAAGGTTCAGGCGTGGTGCATGAACTTCACAAAGAGCCGTTGGTGTTTGAGAACGTAGAACTTACGGTGAGGAGCTACAAATAAATCACATTAAATTTATTAAAAATGAAATTTAATTTAAAGATCTGGCGGCAGGAAAGTTTTGATGCAAAGGGAGCTATGATAAACTATCTGCTGGATAATGTATCAGAGCACATGTCGTTTCTGGAAATGATGGATTTGCTGAATGAAACACTTGTTCAGAAAGGGGAGCGCGTTGTTGAGTTTGATCACGATTGCCGTGAAGGTATTTGCGGACAATGTGGAATGATGATCAATGGACGGGCACATGGCCCTTTATCTAATACCACCACTTGCCAGTTGCACATGCGCAGTTTTAAAGATGGTGATACTATTTATATTGAACCATTCAGGGCAACAGCATTTCCTGTTGTATGTGATCTGAAGGTAGATCGAAAAGGGTTTGACCAAATTATACGGTCCGGTGGGTTTATAACGGTATCGACAGGGCAACCGCCCGAGGCCGACACTATCCTGATCTCGCATAAGGTAGCGGAAGCAGCATTTGATGCAGCCGCGTGCATTGGTTGTGGTGCCTGTGTAGCCACTTGTAAAAATTCCAGCGCGGCACTTTTTACCGCTGCAAAAATAACACATCTCGCTTTGTTGCCCCAGGGCGAATTAGAAGCGGCGGACAGAGTGATCAATATGGTTGAACAGATGGATGCAGAAGGTTTCGGACACTGCTCTAATACCGAAGCTTGTGAAGTAGAATGCCCGCAGGCAATATCTGTATTACACATAGCCCGTATGAACTATGAATACAATAAAGCATTATTACTAAAGACATAAGCTGATTAAAAATGCCAAACAAAATGAAAAACAATGTTTGGCAATTTTATTGCAATAAAATAGAATTTTAAGCACCAAACTGAGCTGAATTTTCATCTGCCCCACTATCGAAAATACTATGTTAGTGGTTCGTTGCTAATTTTTTATGTGTTCTTGGTTTAGTATGAGCAAAATCTTCCTGGTTGGTAAAATACTCAAGTCCTAAAATTAATAACGTTGAACTGACAAAATTTACTTTTTGCATTATTGGTAATAAACTCCAATCGCTTATGCCCCATAAGTAAACACTGTAATAAAAAACCAAAAGGCTAATAATGCAAAAGAATTTAAATAAATGAAGTCTTGTCTTCAGGATAAAAACGGTGATAACAATTAAACATGTCCAAAACAAAGTGGTTGATATGATTAACATGATGTCATGCAAAGGTGTTACCGTTAAAAACGTAAAAAAAATATTAGCTACACCTCCATATTTTAGAATATTGGCAGCATTTTTTTCAGGTATTTTTTTTGACATATTAATGAAAAATACTGCATAAGTAAATGGAAGGAAAATCATTCCTGAGTATGCCCAAATTCTGGAAGGGTTTTCAGCGCCATTCAACGCTTTTGTTCCAAACAGGTTGCTCATGAAATTTTTTGTCCAGTCAAACCCAATAGAATATTCATCGAACATTGTGCCGCCCGGGTAAATTGAAATGGCTATCATTATTAAAATCAAAGAAATTACCACTCCTATTAAAACTGAATATTTCTTAACCATTTGCTTAAAGTATCTGTTTGTCAACTACCAATAAGATTAAATCGCTAGCCTATTGTTACTGATTGCTTTCCGAATCGCTCCCTTTCGTTTGACTTTTCAATTTTTGGTTTCAATCATACCCAACAAGAGTTGATAGCGAACTAATAACCTGCACCTTATCCCATGATAAGACAACGTACACTGTAGCGGAATCAAAGATGCAGCAATACATGTTTGCAGGAACGTTGTTTTCGTAAACTGACGTTTGGTAAACGGTGTTAAATGTATTAATTGTTAATTTTGGCATAGATAAAAACTTAATAATGTCGATAACTACCGAAGACGAAAGAATTGGAATGCAGCAGGCAAGTGATGCTGTTGCCATCACTCTTAAGAAGATGCGTGAGTTTGCCAAACCGGGTATCTCCACAAAGGAGCTTGACGAATACGGCGGCAAATTGCTGGCACAGATGGGCGCATGTTCTGCACCTGCGTTAACCTACGATTTCCCCGGGTATACTTGTATAAGCGTTAATGAGGAAGCTGCGCACGGCATACCATCAGTGGATAAAATCCTTAAAGATGGTGATTTGGTAAATATTGACGTATCGGCAGAGCTAAATGGCTACTGGGCTGATAATGGCGGTTCCTTCGTATTGGGTGAAGATATCTACGGCCATGGCAGACTGGTAGAAACATCGAAAGAGATATTAAAAAAAGCGATCAGCAACATTAAAGGTGGTGTCAGGATATCGGAGATCGGCAGATTGATCGAGGCAGAAGCTAAAAAAGCCGGCTACACGGTAATAAAAAACCTGACCGGGCATGGTATTGGTCGCAGCTTGCACGAAGAACCACACGAGATAGCTAACTACTGCGACAGGTATAACACTACGCGTTTTAAAAAGAATTCGGTGGTAGCGATAGAGACATTCATTTCAACACGGTCAATAATTGCCGATACACAGGCCGACGGCTGGACACTAAGCGGTAATAAAGGTGGTTTTGTTGCGCAGCACGAGCATACCATTATGGTAACTGGCGGTCAGCCGGTAATATTTACAGCGCAGAACGGCATTTGGGATTAATCGTCAAACAGCTTACATCACAGCAATCAAACTGGCAACCCAATATTTCTGACCTGATGCCCGGTAGTTATATCATCAAGGTGCTTAACACCACGGACAACTCCATTGTTGGCAATTCTAAATTTATAAAATTGCAGGAAAGGGGTTTTGTGTTCCCGTTTGGATTTTTACCAAAATACTCATGACATGGACCGTCCGATTTTTCAAAACGGGTCTTTAGAGGATAGCCTCTTTGTTCTGAAAGAGTATTAGGAAAGCAATTTTTGTCTTAGCAAAAACTCTAATTGATCATTTGAGCCTTCCAGTTTTTCATTCATTTCTTTTAATTGCGCTTTTTCAAGGTATTTTGCATAAGCTCGATTTATTGTCAGCTCCAACTCTTCTTCATTCCATGGCTTGGTCACGTAATGGAATATTTTCCCCTTGTTAACTGCATCTACCACAGCAGTCATATCTGCATATCCTGTCAGAAGGATTCTCATTGGATCGGGAAAATTTTCTAATACTTTTTCTAAAAACGCAACACCAGTCATTTCTGGCATGCGCTGATCAGTAATAATTATATCGACCTGATTGTTTGCCAGAATCTTTAGGGCCTCACCTCCGCTAAGTGCTGTTAATACATGGTGTTTTATCCTGAATGTAGCCTTAAAAGAAAGCAAATTGTTTTCTTCATCATCCACATAAAGAATGTTTATTTTTTTTGCTACCATACCGTCTGAGTTCACAATAATTTTATCACAAAGTTAATAATTATTGATCGTTTTAACTTACATACAAATATACAAACCAGCATAAGACCCAAGTACCCAATGATGAATGCAATAATAAGTCACAAACAAATAATATAATGGCTTTACGATAATTTATCTCAGTTTGTTCTGATAATCGAAAAAATTAATCAGTGTGCGCTTTTAGATTTTTATTTTGCAGATAAGGCAGATAATACTGCTGATAAAACTGTTTCTTAGCATCTTTGTAATAACTCACTGCACCTAACCAACTCATGAATTTGATATAATACCAGGCAAAATCAATCTGGTAGGGCTTAAATCCACTCCTGGCGCTTTTTGGGAATAAATGATGATTATTATGCCATTCGCCGGCTACAAAGCCGGGCCATATCTGATTGATGGATTTATCTTTATGATTGTAGTCTGTACGTTCATTTTGCCTATCTTTTCCTTTCGCGTGACCCTCATAATTAAAGGTACGGACGCCCACAGCCCAAAAGCCGACTGCGCCAAATAAGCTGCAAGCTAAAGCATGCCCCCCTATCAAGTAAAATACCGTGTACCAAAACGACCAGTTGAGAATCCAGGACAATAGGTATAGGCACCATGTGTGCAATAGCGGTGGTGCCATATGGTGCCGTGTGTGCCCATAATGATCATACCATAAATAAAAGCCGCAGGTATGGTCCACCATGTTAAAAAATAAAATATAAATATTACGAAAAAAGGAGCCAGACAAAACACCTTCAGCCAGCTGAAAAAAGGCAACCAGTTTTTGCGGGTCTTACAGATGTTTAATCGTGAAAAGAACTCGGCTAATATTTGTCTGATAGTGGGCTTAATTAAAATCCCTTGTTCATCCTTCCAGCCATAAGAAGGTGCTTGTAGTACGTGATCTAAAAAAGGCATCGGCTGAAAAATTAAAAAAAATGTGCATGCTTTAAGACTAATATATTTTTTCGATTCAACAGGTACGAAGCCTGGCCGGGTTAAAAGCGATGATATATTCAAGGTGGTTTTTAGCTATACTATTGCTATCCCATTGCTTTTTGTTGTCTATGGTTTGGCTTAATTTTGCCTTAACCAGGTCAAACATTTCGGCTAACAATTCCGGTAAAGCTTTAGCTGAGGCGATAGGATAATAATTCCTCACAAATACTAACCGCTCCTCGTGAGTCACCAGCATAACCTCCCAGGTTTCATCTGGCTTGAAACCAAATTCTCTGGAAAGATTACGGAGGTCATATACATATTCTCTGGCTTTTAATTCGATTGGCTGACTAGTCATAATTATTTACTTTTTTTACTGGTAGTTACGATTTCAACTTTACCAGAACTGTTTTTTCCGGCCTGGTAATCCGACTGAGTTTTGTTCCCTGCAAGGGTTGGCAACTTTTTTATATTTTTACTTCCTTTGTCTTTGCTCATAATATTTTATGTTATTTGTTAAAGAGTTGATTATTAAAATGCTTTACGAAGTTTAATGATCCGCATCCAGTGCATGATTTTAATCACAGGGTAGACAGGGTCAATTTCAAACCACTTTTTACCGAAGTTGGCGCTATTGGGATACCTGTGATGATTGTTCTGAAATAATTCCCCTAACAGCAGGAAATCAAAAGGCGAAGTGTTTTTTGATTTATCCTTATTGTCAAAATTAGTATAACCGTATTTATGCCCGCACCAATTAACGATAGCTCCCTGTATAGGCCCCATCATAAAATGGATAGGAAGCAGCAGGAATAACCACCAATGGGCAGCAAAAAAAATATAAAAGCAAGTATAAGCGGTTCCGAAAATAAGTCTGGAAGCCGTTGACGATCCCATCCTGTCCACAAGGGGCCATTCCGGATAATTACCCTTGAACCTCGCTTCGGGATCTTTTGTTCTATGTAAATGATCATCAAATGTTTTAAAGGTTGCTTTTACCATGTGATACACATCCTTAAAAAAATGAGGAGAATGAGGATCTTTTTCGGTATCACTGTAAGCATGATGTTCCCGGTGCATGGTGGCATAAGCACGAGGGTTTAAAAAAGATGCGCCTTCAAAAATATAGGTCATTAAATAAAATATACGTTCCCATGTTTTGCTGACGGTAAACATCCGGTGGGCGGCATAACGGTGCTGAAAAAATGTTTGAAAAAACAGAGACAAAAACCAATGGGCGATAAAGAAAATGAGGATCGGCATAAAAACAGTATTAACGTAAAGTAAAATAACAGGCATGATTCCTTTTTGAAGAGGGGGCACGGATGTTTTAGATTAGCAGCAGGATAGTCTTGTTCCTTATGCTATGGATCTGCCTGATATTGAGGCGCAATGAAATTTAATGTGCGCTGGTGATCACCGTTAAGTTAATATGTTGCGGATAAAAACAAAAAAAGGCAGTAGCTTTATAATAATAGATTATCAAAGCCTACATACTATTAACCGTTAATTGAGTAATTTGTTATGTCATTTGCCATATATATTTTTAGCAAATAGAATATTCTTAATTCGGGTAGCCTGGTCAAATAGTCTCAAGCTAAAAATCTCTTTTTTTGCTTCAAAGAAACTCACAAGCTTAATCGTTCTTTTTGTTTAGTAATAGCAGCCTGGTTGTAGGCATCCGTCTATAATTTTCATTGAGTAATTTTCAGTATTATTGCATTTTTATATTAAATCCTAAACGGTTTTGTAACTAATGATTAACGTTATTCGTTATAGTTAAATAACAGGCATTTTTATTAATGGAGGAGGAATTAAAGAAAGTAAGGCCGGAAGTAAGGATCAGGGCATTCAGGGCTATCGACGAGCCTGAAACCTGCGAGTTGTTTATCCAGGGTCATACCCAGGTTTTAACCAGCATCGGCGTCACCAAAGTTACTTCATCTAAAAATGGATGGGCAAAGAACCCGGATGCCTTTGTAATTATTGTAGAATCATTGAATGGGAAGGAAGTTTTTGGTGGTGCAAGAGTACACGTAGCAGGCGGGACGGAGCCTTTGCCGATAGAACAAGCTACTGGTGCATTGGATTCGTCTATTCATGATCTGGTTTGGAAATATGCCCAATACGGAACCGGCGAGATATGCGGCTTATGGAATTCTCAGGACCTTGCAGGCTATGGCATAGGAACTCCTTTGCTGATAAGAACCCTTATTGCAATTTCATCACAGCTCGGTATACAGTCGCTCTTTGCATTATGTGCGCCATATACTGTTAAGCCTGTTGTGAATTGTGGCATGGTGCTGATAGAGAGTATTGGTAATAGGGGGACCTTTTATTATCCAAAGCTGGATCTGATTGCAACAGCCATGATTTTAAATGAGGTTGCTACTTTAGGTAAAGCTCTCGGGGAAGACAAGACCTCGATATTTCAAATGAGAGAAAGTCCTAATAATTTAAGGATAAATGAATTGAAAAACAGGGAAATTACAATTGATTTCGAACTTCAGATTCCCAATCTAGATAAGTGGGATTTATCTCAAGCCATAGAATCAGCATTTAAAACCTACCAACTAAAAAATAAAATTGATGAAAAGGAACCGACCTTCTTTTAAAGTCTGTTTATTTTTTAATCAGCTAAGTCCACGTTATTAAGAATGCCATTATCTAAAATCAATTATGAATATCATATCAAGCTTTCTGACAGATTTTAAAAATATAAAGGATATTCATAAACCCGCCATACTCCGATTAGATAATTTCCAGGATAAAGCAACTTTCAACAAGCTATTTGAAGATTCTAAAATCACATTTGTTTGCGATGAAATATATGGTCAGCTACAGGAATTAATAAAGAGTAAAAATCCAGCTGTAACCATAAGCCAGGACGAATATCCCGAACTTATTAATAAGCATTTAGCAGGAAAAGATATTCAAGAATACGGTGTGTGGGTTTATTATCCATGGAATCAACGACTGGTCCATCTGTTAGATGAAGAAGAATTTGTTGAAGTACGAACAAACAGGAACAGAAATAAGATAACTACTGAAGAACAAAATCGGCTCAAAAAAAAGAAAATTGGTATTGTTGGATTGTCGGTAGGGCAATCTATTGCATTAACAATTGCAATGGAGCGTACTTGTGGAGAACTAAGATTAGCTGATTTTGATACTGCCGAACTTAGTAACTTAAATAGAATTCGAACCGGCGTGCATAACCTGGGATTAAATAAGACTGTTATCGCAGCTCGGGAAATAATGGAGATCGACCCATTTTTGAAAGTTAAAATATTCAGTGATGGCCTGCATGAAGGCAATATGGAGGATTTCTTTTTGGGAGGAGACAAATTAGATTTGTTTGTAGAGGTTTGTGACGGGTTAGACGCTAAAATACAAAGCCGCTTTAAAGCCCGCGAGTTCCAGATACCTGTTATAATGGATACAAACGACCGGGGTATGATTGATGTTGAACGTTTTGACCTTGAGCCTGAAAGACCCATTTTACATGGGCTGGCAGATGGGCTTGATCCTGATAGCATCAAGGATCTTACAAACCAGGAAAAAATTCCTTACATTCTTAAAATGGTTGGGGCCGATACTATGTCAACAAGACTAAAGGCATCAATGCTTGAAGTAAAAAAAACTATTAATACATGGCCCCAGCTAGCATCATCTGTTACCTTGGGCGGGGCAGCTACAACTGATGTTTGCCGTCGGATTTTATTGGATCAGTTTCATGATTCAGGAAGATATTATGTAGATCTGGATGAAATTATTGGCAATAAACCTGAATCATTTGTCTCATAGATTGATAAACTTTATGCGTAAATTCCTCCTGCCGATATGAAAAAGATCTATTTAAGCTTATTGCTGCTTCAAATTCTTTTTTTACCCAAAGGAATTGCTCAAAAAGTCATAGTTTTCAAGGGAGACAATACGGTTATTGGTCAAAATGTATCTATTCTGGAGGATACTTCTAAACAACTTGACTTCAACTCAGCGCGCAAATCTTCCGGATTTATCCAGTCGCTTACACAGGTTCCTAATCTGCAACTGAGTACATCAGTTTTTTGGTTACGGTTTACGATAAAGAATGAAAGTCCGGAAAATCAGCTTCTGCTTAGCCTTGAATATCCGACATTGGACGAATGCGAGTTTTATTATCCTGTTAAAGGCATTTATAACACGGAAACGTTAAGCGACAATAATTCTTTTGAAAAAAGAAAATATAAGCATCAGGATTTTCTTTTCGATATTAACATTCCAAAAGATAGTATTGCTACATTTTATCTTAAAGTTCGAAGTAATGAACAAATGGTATTGCCATTAGAATTAGGTACACCACAAAAAATTGCCGAAACCAAACTTACACGCGACATGCTGTGGGGAATTCTTGTTGGGATATTATTGGTCATGATACTTTACAACACTTTTGTGTTTATCTCAACTAAAGATATCAGCTATTTGTACTATGTGTTGTATGCTTTTTTTATAGCACTTACGCAAACCTCATTGTCGGGTTATACCTATCGCTTCATTTTTCCAAATTCACCGGTGATGTTTAATATGGGTATAATTATATTCAATTCATTGGCCGGCATTGCTTTTTCATTATTTGCTCAATCTTTTTTGGCAATTAAAGAAAGAATGCCAATAATGAGCAAGCTGTTTAAGCTAATAATCCTGTTATATGCTCTTACAATCATTGTGCGGCTTTTGGGTTATGCCCATGTAAGTTACCGGATGACTGATGTTAGTGCATTAATAGTAACGGTTAGTATTTATATTGTTATCATCAGGCTTTCGCTGAAAGGATACAGGCCGGCGAAGTTTTTCCTGTTTGCATGGACTATGTTTTTTACAGGAGTTGTATTATTTGTATTGCGCAATTTAGGCATATTACCTTATAATAGTTACACCAATTATACCATGCCAATAGGTGCAGCTTTTGAAGTTATCTTGCTATCCCTGGCCCTGGCTGATAGAATAAATATTTTTAAAGCAGAGAAAGAAAAATCACAGGAAGAAACTCTGAAAGTACTACAGGAAAACGAAAAGATTATTCGCGAACAAAACGTAGTTTTAGAATTAAAGGTAAACGAGCGTACACACGAATTAAGTGAATCAAACCAGGAGCTGAATATCACACTTGAAAATCTTAAACAAACACAAACCCAACTGGTCGAATCCGAAAAAATGGCATCCCTGGGTCAGTTAACTGCTGGTATAGCCCATGAGATCAACAACCCGATAAATTTCGTAACTTCAAACATCAATCCTTTAAAACGGGATATTGAAATGGTATTGAATGCGCTGACGGTAATTGAAAATGTAAGTACATCCGATGTGCCAACTGCTGATAAACTAAAACAAATTAAAGAATATAAAGAACAACTGGACTTTGATTATCTTACAACGGAGATCAGGCATCTGATAAAAGGCATTAATGAAGGCGCTACCAGAACTGCTGAGATTGTTAAGGGTTTGCGGTTCTTTTCACGACTGGATGAGGATGATCTGAAAAAGGCCGATATTAATGAAGGGTTAGAATCGACTATGGTTATAGCCAATAATTTACTAAACAATAAAATAAAAATAATAAAAGAATTTGGAGATTTGCCAAAGGTGGAGTGTTACCCGGGGAAATTAAACCAGGCATTTTTAAATATTATTTCAAATGCTGTTTATGCGATTCAAGAGAGATTTGAGAATAACGCGGGCGGCGAAATAACTATTATAACAAACCACGATAAAAAAGACGTATACATAAGAATAAAGGATAATGGAATAGGAATGGATGCTAACACACAAAAGAAAGTATTTGAACCTTTTTTTACAACCAAAGATGTTGGAGAGGGAACCGGTTTAGGGATGTCAATTGCTTATAATATAGTAAAAAAGCATAACGGGATAATAAATGTTAATAGTTCTCAAGGAGAAGGCACTGAATTTATTTTGCAAATACCCATCAACTTCACAGACAACTAAATAAATCATAATTAAATTGGGATTGATCAGCGTTTTAGAATCATAATTTTTCCTTTGGTAAAATTGATAATGATAACCTATGACCATAAGCATAAATCAAAGTGTCAGAAAAAATAAAAATATTATACCTGGACGATGAAACTGATAATCTAATGGGCTTTAAGGCGTTATTGCGCCTTGATTATCAGATTTTTACAGCTGTAAATGTTCCCCAGGCATTAGATTGCCTGGAAACTAATCCTGAAATCAGGGTTGTTTTTTGTGACCAGCGGATGCCTGGCAAAACTGGGGTTGATTTTTTTGAGGAAATAAGGATCAGCCACCCTCTTCCGATACGTATTATGCTTACCGCATATACCGATGTTGAATCGATAATTGCTGCCATAAATAAAGGGAACATTTTTAGGTTTGTAAAAAAACCATGGACAGAAGCTGATATTATAGGGGCAATAGAGGAGGCAAATAAATTCTACATAGCCAACTCAATGCTTGCCATTAAAAACGATGAACTGCAGAAAGCCTATGACGAATTAAACAAGTTTGCGTATAGTGTTAGTCATGATATAAGGGGGCCTTTATCGGGGATTTTGGGAGCAATTAATCTGGCAAATGAGATTGACGATGTAGAGGAGATGAAAGAGATGTTGTTCCTGATGAAAAAATCAGTAAAAAAGATGGATGCTTATGTGTTAAGTATGCATGATTATTATAGTTTACAAAGAGGAGAACTAAAAATAACAGAGATTGATTTTCATAAAGTTATAGACGAACTAAAAGCCATATATACTGTGCTTGCAAAAGTAAATGATGTGGCGTTTAATATAAGTATTAGCCATGATGGGATTTTCCGAAGCGATTACGCACCGTTAAGGCTTATTTTCAACAATCTTTTATCCAACGCTTTTAAATACCAGGACAGAGACAGCAAAAATAAATCTGTTGAGGTGATTGTGGAAGTAGATAAAAGCGTAGCAACAGTTTATGTGAAAGATACAGGTATAGGTATTTTAGGAAGTCATGTTGGAGAAATTTTTAACCTTTTTTACCGATCAAATTCACTTGAAGTCGGGTCTGGCTTCGGGTTATATAATGTAAGAAGTGCTTTAATGAAGTTAAACGGGCAAATAGAGGTGCAATCCGTTTTGCACAAGGGGACAACTTTTAAAGTGACTATTCCATCTATCTAATGAACATGGAATTTTCGTTTATAATAATTGATGATAGTGAACTTGATTGCTTTGTTACTCAAAAGTTCCTGGAACTTAGTAATAGAAACTTAGCTATTAAAACTTTTCAGAATGCAAAACATGCATTGGAAATAATCCGCGAAAATCCTAATGAGGATAATTTTCCCACTATGATTTTGCTTGATTTGCAGATGCCATTTATGAATGGATTTGAGTTTGTTGAGGAATTTGAGAAATTCCCGGCTGAAATAAAAAAGAATTATAGGATTGCTATACTAACTATATTATCTCCAACAAATAATCCAACGGATGTATACAAGATATTAACTTATAAAACAGTAAATAGTATCATAGAAAAGCCTCTTACAAAAGAAAAGTTGTTATCATTGCTTAGCCAGGTATAGCCTGCACTGAATTAATTTCCAGGATATATATTATACTTAATAAAATGACCATGATTTTTTTGATCATGGAATCGAATATTATTCTAATATCAATCTAAATATGCTATTATGCATAATGTAATGCATTAATAAAAAGGAGCTGTTCGGTTGGTCGAACAGCTCCTTTTTATTAATATTATATTACTCTTAAAATACTATTTTACCTGTCGCAGTTACTAATGATGTAATACGGACGGCATCAAAAATGCGCTCTTCAGTAGCGCCTAATTTAATTAGGGAGTCTTCATGCGCGTTCACGCACATCTCGCAGCCGTTAACTGCTGAAATTGCAAGACTCATCAATTCAAAAAACTCTTTTCCTGTAACTGGTTTCATCATCAATTGCATACGTATACGTGCAGGTATTTGTCCGTATTTTTCTTTTTGTGTGAAATGACGGAAACGGTAAAATACATTGTTTGAAGCTAACAATGATGCACATCCTGCTGCTTCAGCAGTATCAGCAGGAGTAGCGCCCTGCTCTTCGGCATAGCGGTTGAAAAACTGTATCAGTAAAGAATTATTATTGTTGATAGCAGTTGCAAGTCCGATCAGCGCACATTCTTTCGTGTTTAAGTGCTCAGATGTAAGTGTGCTTGTTAAATTCAATTTCAGGTCGCGCAAATAGCGTGATTCGCCTTTTTCAAGCAAAGTAAGGGCATCGGTACGATATGCTGTATCGATACCTAAGCTCTGCAATATCTCATTTATGATCTCTGTCGATTCGTTCATTATTTTTCACATTTAGAAATAAAAAAATCCCCGCACTTATACAGTACGGAGATCAATTAATTAAATTAATTATACTGTTAAAGTTTCTTCACCTTTAACCCAGTTACATGGGCAAAGCTCGTCTGTTTGCAAAGCATCCAGCACACGTATAACTTCTTTTACATTACGGCCAACATTCAAATCGTTTACTGATACCCAACGGATAATGCCGGTTGGGTCAACAATAAAAGTAGCACGGTAAGCAATTTTTTCATTAGGCTCTAAGATACCCAAATCTTCAGCCAATGATTTTGAAGTATCAGCCAACATCGGGAATTTCAGGTCGCGCAGATCATCGTGATCTCTTCTCCAGGCAGCGTGTACAAATTCAGAATCGGTAGAAGCACCAATCAGGCGGGTATCACGGTCACGAAAATCGCCGTAGCTTTTATTAAACTCAGCAATCTCGGTAGGGCATACAAAAGTAAAATCCTTTGGCCACCAGAACATTACTGTCCAAACGTTATCATCGTTTACCATAAAATCCGAGGTGATGGTTTCGAACTCTTTTCCTTTTTCGATACTTACAACAGATGTTTTAGAAAATTCGGGAAATTTTTGACCGATAGTTATCATATTCTCAATGTTATTATTTTTTGGTTACAAATATACCGCTTTTACAAGCGTGATTTTATATAAAGAATTGATATGATATAGTTATAATCTATATCAACTTGATTTTTAGATCGATTTTATCAATATGGAAAAATCTCCTGGAATAGTGAGTCCGAACTTTTGAAATTATTAAAAAGCCAGCAGAATAATTATTAAAATTTAAATCAGCTTAAACAAGCTCTCATTTACTCTTGCCATCGCGAATTTTTAACGCATTGCCATAAATAATATAGCTGGAGGTATTAAGGTAGTAATCGCTATTAGGGTTTAACACTTTAATAGTTACAGAATGTTTTTTGTCGGTCAATTGGTATTTCCAGAAAAGCTCAAGCCGGCGTGTTGTAAAATCAGTTGGCAGTTTGGCTGTTTCAATCTTTTCCCCGTCGATGTAAAGCTCCACCTCAAAAGCATACTCGCCTGCTTTGTTTTTGTTTTTCCCGGCCTCTCCGCTAATTGCAAAACCAGTTCCACTAAATTCAAAGCTCAGTTCTTTAGTGCTGATATCTTGCTGCAATTCTACTTTTTGTAAAGGGCGCATATTTGTAAAGCCTTGTTCAAGCCTTACTGGTTTGGGAGTCTGGGTGGCAATAGTTACATTATCTCCGTCTATCCTTCCACCATTTCGGGTGATAACCTGCAATGCGTGTTTAAAACTGATATCATACACTTTATTTAATGACATAGTGGTGTATTTAAAGTCTATTGACTCGGCGTCCTTCAATCCCATTTTCCAATAAGCAGGTATTTTTTTATAACCCAGCATGGTGCCCAAAATACCCCCTACTGTAGAAGGGTTACAATCCGCATCCTGTCCGCAACGCGCAGCCACCTCCAGGGTTTTTGAGTAATCGCCGTTGCCATATAGCAAACCCACTACAACATAAGCCGAGTTAAGTTTGGAGTCGATATTAAAAGCATTGAACACGCCATCCGGACAACCTATTTCTGACGACCATTTCCTTTGTAACTCAAACCAGGTTTGATGCCAGTCGTTCGGGTATTGTTTATGCCACCTGATCACATCGCTGATGCATTTATAATAAGTGCTTTGTGTGGGTATTGCTTTTAAAGACTCGTTAACAATATAATTAATATCATTAGAGGTAAATGCCAAAGTATACATGGTGCCGACAAATACACCACCATACCAGCCATCGCCATAATTCATAATGTGACCTATTTTATCATCTATTTGCGATGCAGTATTGGGCATACCGGGACACATTAAACCTGAAAAGTCTGATTCGATCTGGAAATCAATATCATCCGAATGCGGGTTATTCATCCAAAATCCGGATTGAGGTGCTTTTATTCCATTCAAAAGATTGTAACGGGCAGCCTGATTGGCATGCCATAACATATAGCTCGCATGGGCAAAAGCATTGGCAAAGGAATCAACAGGGGCATCCAGTCCATATTTTTCATATACATCAACAAATGTCAGGTCCATATACAGATCATCATACAGGCCCGGGTTTTCGATCATGGTTTTTTTCAGATAGCTATCATACCACAGCAAAGGTTGATAATCCTGTATGAATGTCCCATTAAAACGAAACTCGTATGGGCCGCCAAAGGTTACTGCGATGGTTTGTCCTGCCCATCCACCCATGACCTTATCCTTAAGCTGTTCCTTTGTAAAGGTGATCTGTTTTAGGAGAGTTTTTGTTTGGGCGGATGCCTGCAGGCCGATTAAAAATAGGGCCAAAATTATTAATTTCCTCATATCTGTTTTAACTGATATTAATTATAATTATAAAAGGACTGTCACAAGGTGCAGTCCTTTTATTAAAGATATGAAGAAATTAAGTATAAGGAATATCGCAGATCGATATTATGGATTGATCTGTCCCTTCAGACTTTTACTTATTGCCAGTTTCTCAACGGCCAATTCTTTTTGCCGTGCAAGTTCGGGCAGATAATATAGTTCATGAAACTGTTTTTTATTGTCTTTATAGCTCTTTACAGCACCCAGGCGGTTCATTAGTTTTATATACTGCCATGCCAAATCAAGCTGCATTGGTTTAAAACCACTGCGAGCACTTTTAGGAAACAGGTGGTGATTATTGTGCCATTCGCCGGCTACAAAACCCGGCCAAACCTGGTTAACAGACTTATCTTTATTATTAAAATCAATCCCCTCGCGTTGAACGCCTGAGCCTTTGCCGTGTCCTTCATAATTAAATGTACGCACACCTACAGCCCAAAAACCAGCTGCTCCAAATAAAGTACAAGCCAATGCATGTCCGCCTATCAGGAAGAAAACAAGGTACCAGAATGACCAATTTAATATCCACGACAATACCGCACGCCCCGGATTTACATAGGAACCCCATTTTTGATATTGAGCATAAGTATTTCCTTTAATGCCTGTATGAAGCATAAGTAGGTTTATACGATTGTAATCTTTTTCACTAAGATCTTTTGCAATGGGCTGGTGGTTTACATCCGCCAGGAAGCAATATAAAAAGCCACCGTATGCATTATATGGATCACCAGGCTCATCCGATTTAGAGTGATGAACGTGATGAGATATTACATAAATCTCTTCGGGTATAACATTCAGAGTCAAATTCTGTGTAAAAAAACGCCAAAAATTGTTCTTGAATTTATAGGCCCCATGTGTACAATAACGATGATGCCATATTGTACCATGCGTCCCCATGATGATCATGCTATATAAAAAAGCTGCCAATAGCATATACAGGCTAAAAAAATGGAAAAGAAATAGCAGGAAAAACGGCGTAAGGCACAATACCTTAAACCAGCTAAAAAACGGAAGCCAGTTTTTCTTGTTCTTAAATACGTTTAACCGCGAAAAGAATTCGCTGAAGATCTGTCCTGTTGTAGGTTTGACTAAATCGCCGTTTGTGTCCTTCCAGCCGTATGACGGAGTTTGTAATACATGGTCTAAAAATGCCATTTGTTAGTTATGTGTTTTTTTAAGTGCTAACTGCGCTGAGTTATAAAGGTCGACCTGGAAGAGGGTAGAATTGAAGGTTGCCAAATACTGTAGCTTGTTTGCTTTGTTCATTATTAATTAGCCAAAGCTTAAATATTACCGGGTCAGAAGATGGCAATGCCTAAGTTGAGGGATAATTGTGTCGGTTTGGTTTTTATCGGTTTTTAATGGTCATAAAAGTATGTAATTTAAATGTAATAATTGTATTTTTTACAAACAATAAATACATTAATGTACCAATGTAAACGATAGATATATGCAAAAGTTGCGCACTAATTAAAATAAAGTTGAAAGTCGCTTAAAAGAAAATTAAATATTTTTACCAAAAAGCAAATAGATGGGTATTAATGACTAACTTGCCGACTTATTAAAAAAATCATAATGCAAAAAGAAGGAACAGTAAAGTTTTTCAATGTTACAAAAGGATTCGGCTTCATTTCTCAAACTGATGACAGAAGCGATGTTTTTGTACATTCAACTGGCCTCATTGATCAGATCCGTGATAATGACCGGGTACAATTTGATGTGGAAGAAGGCAAAAAAGGCCTTAACGCGGTAAATGTAAAAGTAATCTAAGAAATCACTATACAATCGTAGGCACCCCGGTATACCGGGGTGCTTTTTGTTTTAATATAATTTAATTTTCAGATATCATTCACATCAAAAACTCAACAATATGGCAAAGTCCCAGGCAACATTCATGAAAAAGCAGCTTGAAAAAAACAAGCAAAAGAAGAAAGAGGATAAAGAGCAGCGCAAACTGGAACGCAAGGAAAATTCAGCAGGCGGAGGCCTTGAAAGTATGATGGCCTACGTAAATGAATTAGGTGAGATCGTATCCGAACCGCCTGCTAAAAATTAATTAGTCAGCTCAAAGGATTTTTGCAACCTTATATCACTTGAAGCGCTACCGATCATAATTTGGAATGTACCGGGCTGCACAATACGTTCCAACTTATCATTATAAAACGACAATTCATCCTTCCTGATATTAAAGGTAATGCGCCTGGTTTCGCCCGGTTGGAGCAGTATTTTCTTAAAATCCTTTAGCTCTTTTACAGGCCGTACTGGTTGTGATACCATATCACGAAGATATAATTGCACTACTTCTTCACCAGCGTACTTGCCTGTATTTTGTACCATTAATGAAACGGAAAGTATGTCATTGTCCTTCATTGAAGGAGTAGACTTGCTCAATTCTATATTTTTATACTCAAAGTTGGTATAACTTAAGCCATACCCAAAAGCATAACGCGGCGAGTTCGGAAGATCAATGTAAGCTGATTTATAAAAAAGATCAGTGTCATTTTGGGCAGGACGGCCAGTATTATAATGATTATAGTAAATAGGTATCTGACCTTCAGACCGCGGGAAAGTAATCGGTAATTTACCCGATGGATTATAGTCACCATATAATACGTCTGCCATTGCATTACCACCCTGGCTGCCTAACCACCAGGTATATAAAATAGCGGGCACATTATCGGCGGTCCAGTTAAATATCATTGGTCGACCGGCCATCAGCAGAACGATTACCGGCTTTCCGGTTGCTTTTATTTCTTTGATCAATTCTTCCTGTACACCCGGCAAATGAATATTTGATTTACTTTTTGCTTCGCCTGTCATGTCTGGAGCTTCGCCCATGGCCATTATAACTACATCGGCTTTTTTGGCAGCTGCTATAGCGTCATCAAAACCCTTACGCGATGTGTCTGTAATACCACATCCTTGTGAATAGAGTAATTTGGTTTGCCCGGCATGGCTTTGCATCCCATCCATCAGGGATATGATCTCTTCGTTCTTATCTATATCAAGCGACCAAAATCCTTTCAACTCCTTTTCAGCCTTTGCCAAAGGCCCAATAAGAGCAATCGTTTTTAGGTTTTTTGAGAGCGGCAAAAGATTATTTTCATTTTTAAGCAGCACAATACTTTTACGGGCCATATCCCTCGCTGCATCCACATATTCAGGTCTGTTTAAGCTGGTTTTTTCACGCTCAGGATTAATAAAACGATAAGGATCATCAAAAAGTCCCAGTTCAAATTTCTTCTTAAGTATCCGCCTTACCGCGTCATCTATCAGGTTAACAGATATCTTTTTATCAGCAACCAGTTTTGCAAGATTATTGATATAGCTGCGGCTTTCCATATCCATATCGCTGCCGGCTTTAAGGGCTTCTTCTGCTGCTTCGTAATTGTCTTTTGCATAACCGTGATTGATCATTTCCCCGATCGAGCCCCAGTCGCTTACTACAAATCCTTTAAATCCCCATTTCCCTTTCAGAATATCGCGTTGCAGATAGCTGTTCCCGGTGGCAGGTATACCATTAAGATCATTAAAGGAGTTCATAAAAGTTCCTACCCCGGCATCAAGTGCGGCTTTAAATGGTGGCAAATAAACTTCCCAAAGCGTACGCGGACTCATATCAACACTGTTATAATCTCTACCGCCGATAGCAGCACCATAAGCAGCAAAGTGTTTGGCGGTGGCCATTACTGCATCAGTGCTACCTAAACCTTTACCCTGAAAACCTTTTACTCTTGCAGCAGCGATGAGCGAACCAAGGTAAGGGTCTTCACCCGCCCCTTCCATTACGCGGCCCCAGCGGGGGTCGCGGGCTATATCTACCATTGGAGCAAATGTCCAGTTAATACCGGATGCAGATGCTTCTGTACCGGCGATCCGCTCTGCTTTTTCAATTGCGCCCATATCCCAGCTTGATGCCTCCGCTAAGGGTATAGGAAAAGTAATACGATAACCATGGATCACATCCTGACCAAATAGCAGAGGTATCTTTAAGCGCGACTTCATAGCGGCATCCTGAAATGTACGGCAATGCTCCGTACCCATAATATTTAATACCGCACCCACACGACCCTGTTTGATCTCATCAAGTTTATTACCTACATCCTTTGTTACAGGCCCCGTCGCTTCCCAATCGCCGTTGTATTGATTTAGTTGCCCTATCTTTTCTTCCAAAGTCATTTTAGCCAGCAAGGCCTCAACTTTCTGGTTGATATCTTGCTTTTGAGCAAAAGCTTTATTACCAGCAGCAATACAAGCTGAAAGGATCAGTATACAAATTGCTTTCTTTTTAATTTGGATCATTTTATTGTGATTCAGGTGATTTAAAATATAACCTACAAATTCCCTTTTTTCATTTCATCAACAGCATAATTTGCTGCCCTGGCAGTTAATGCCATATATAAAATAGACGGGCTTTGATTTCCGGTACTCGTCATACAGGCGCCGTCGGTAACAAATACGTTTTTACATAAATGCAGTTGGTTCCATTGATTCAATAAGGATGTTTTGGGATCTTTACCCATGCGGCAGCCGCCCATTTCGTGGATATCGAGGCCAGGCGCCTGTTTGTTTTCATAGGTCTGCACATTTTTGCAGCCCGCTTTCTCCAGCATTTCCTTACTTTCCTTTAAAAAATCCTGTATCATGCGTTCATCATTATCATCATATTCAACTGATGTGATAAGCAATGGCATACCCCATTGGTCTTTTTGATCCTTACTTAATCGCACATGATTTGTTTCTTTGGGAACAGTTTCACCCTGCATATACATATACACTTTCCATCCACCCGGCTCTGTTAATGAATCTTTATAATCGGCACCAACCTGCCCCTGGTCAGTATCTGCAGGCCTTTTATCGCGGTAAGCTCCCATAAAGGTGGTATAACCTCCAAAATAGTCGGTTTCATGTTTATGCAGGTTTTTGTAATTAGCAAGGATCAACTCAGTTGGGTTTCGGCCGTAATAATATTTATCTAAAAAGCCATCCATTTCTGCACCAACAGATGCCCGGTAATTCTGAAAGGCAACGTACTTGCCAAGCAAGCCATTGTCATTACCCAAGCCATTTGGAAAACGATTAGATGTAGAATTTAACAATACCAGGTTGCTGTTTAGTGCCGATGCATTGAGGAAAATGATCCTCGCTTTATACTCGATCACTTCTTTGGTGTTGGTGTCGATTACCTTAACACCAGATGCCTTACCCAGCTTTTCATCATAAATAATAGAATGTACTACCGAAAAAGGCCTTATGGTTAAGTTGCCTGTCTTTTTAGCCCAGGGTAACGTAGAACTGTTTGAACTAAAATATCCCCCGAACGGGCATCCACGCATACACATATTACGTGCCTGGCATTTCACCCTGCCCTGATCGATATGGATCTGTTTGGGCTGGGTAAGATGTGCCCATCGGGCATGCACAAGGTGACGGTCTTTATAATTTTCTTTGATCTTTTTGCTGATCTCTTCCTGCACACAATTCATCTCGAAAGGCGGCAAAAACTCACCATCAGGCATTGATTCTATACCATCCTTGTTACCGCACACACCAATAAAGGTTTCTACATGCGAGTACCATGGCGCTACATCATCATACCCTATGGGCCATGCAATGCCATAGCCGAATTTTTCGGGATTTGTAAATTCATATTTACTCCAGCGCTGACAGGCCCGGCCCCAGGTAAGGGACTTGCCACCAACCTGGTAACCACGTATCCAGTCGAAAGGTTTTTCCTGTATATATGGGTGGTCTTTATCCTTTACAAAAAAAAGTGCATTGTCTTCACCATAGCCTGCCGCTTTGCTTATCAGCAGATTTTCCTTAAGCATGGCTGTGGTCATTCTAAGCCGGTGTTTGAACTCCCATGGTGGTGTAGTAGCTGTAGGATAATCTTTGATATGCTCCACGTTACGGCCGCGTTCCAGCACCAGGGTTTTCAATCCTTTTTCACATAATTCCTTAGCGGCCCATCCACCGCTGATACCAGAGCCTATAACGATGGCATCATAAGTGGTTTTGATCTCTGTAGCATTGTTGTTTGCAGCATCCATTGGTATAAAAATATAATCGGTTTACAGCATAAAGCATGCGTTAATTGTAGTTTTTAAAGGTAATACTTTCTGAATAAACGCTCCATGATTTTCTTGATTGCGTTAATTGGAAACTTCTTTATATTTAGGCACCTGATAATCAATGCCGATATGAACAGATTACTATCAAGCTTAATTCTTTTATTTTCAATGGTACAGGTTGCCTGTAGTCAACAGGTGAGATATGGTGACAATCCGGCTGCGGGAAAATACTATGATGTACGTGGCATAAAAATGTATGCCGAGATTTATGGCAGCGGCAAACCTTTATTGCTGATACATGGCAATGGCGGCAGTATCAATGCTTTTTCGCAAACTATCCCTTACTTCTCCAAAAAATATCAGGTGATTGCGGTGGACAGCCGGGCGCATGGGAAAACGGTTGATGCTAAAGATTCGCTTAGTTTTGAGATGATGGCCGATGATTTTGCAGCGCTGCTGGACAAAATGCATATTGATTCTGCCTATGTGATCGGCTGGAGCGATGGGGGAATTAATGCCCTGGTACTTGCTATGCGGCATCCTGAAAAAGTAATTAAACTGGCCTCGACCGGGGCTAACTTAACACCTGATTCGTTAGGACTGCAGCCCCCAGTATGGAAGGATATGCAGAAACAATACCAGGCTGACAAAAACAAGCCAAGAACCACCGACAAAGAGAAAAACGACTGGAAAATATTTATGCTGGATTATGTTCAGCCCAATATACCTTTTAGTGCGTTAAGGACTATTAAATGCCCTTCGCTTATCATTTGCGGTGACCATGATGTGATACCTATTGAACATACCACCAAAATTTACCAGGGAATTCCGCGCGCTTATTTATGGGTAGTACCTAGTTCAGGCCATCCTACCTTACAGGAACACAGGGATGAGTTTAACCAGGTAGTGGATGAGTTTTTTGAAAAACCCTATCACAAGTTTTAAGCTAATCGCAATCTCTTAAGGTAGTCAATATTCGCTTTAGCACTTTGCAATGGCGTTTCATTATAGAACCTGCTTTGCTCAACAAAAAAGTATTTCATCCCATTATCCAACCCGGTTGATAGCAGGTGTGGATAATTGATGATTCCCTGTCCAAGATCACAGGCTGATTCTTCTTCGCTTCCTTTGGGCAGGCGCTCCTTTAATACATCGCGCATGTGGCAAAGCCTAAAGCGGTGGCTATATCTTTTGATATATTCTTCCGGGTCCTGCCCTTCTGTTACCGTATAATAGAAGTCCATCTGGAAATCGACCAGGTCCTTGTCGGTATTGGTTAATAATACATCTATCGGCAATTGGCCATCTACTTTCTTATAGGGATAATCATGTGGATGATAGCCGAACCGCATACCATGCTTTTTGCATAGCTCTCCGTTTTTATTAAACTCGTCCGCGAAGCGTTTAAAGTTATCTATAGATTTTTGCGGACCTTTCCATGGGCATATCAGATATTTCATTCCGATCTCAGCTGCTCTTTCGGCTTGTTGTTCAAAACCACCCGGCTCATCATTATAATGACTTGAAACCAAAGTTAACCCATAGCCATTAGCCAGTTTTTGAAACTCCTTATTACGCATCCCCCAAAACATGCCCTTATTGCCACCATAACTTTCAATTTGGGTATAACCCATTTCGCCAAGCTGTTTTAAAGTGCCCGGTGTGTCCTTTTCCATATCTTCCTTTACCATGTACAATTGTATTCCAAGTGCGGGAAGCTTACGATCTGAGAAGAACAAATCTCTTTTATTCAAAAAAGGAGTTGCCAGCCCCAAAACGCCGATATTTTTGATGAATGCACGTCTGTTGGTCATAAACAATAATTAAACAAAAGCCCTGATCAATAGTCTCTAATTAATTGATCTCTAAAACTAAATATTCCCCTTTTTCATTTCTTCCGCAGCATGATTAGCTGCCCGCGCAGCAAATGCCATATATAAAATAGACGGGCTTTGATTTCCGGTACTGGTCATACAAGCGCCATCGGTTACATAAACGTTATTACACAAGTGCAACTGGTTCCATTTGTTTAATAGAGACGTTTTAGGATCATGCCCCATTCGACAACCGCCCATTTCGTGGATATCCAGGCCCGGCGCCTGGTGGGTATCACGTTTGGTGACATTCTTCACCCCTGATATCTCCAACATTTCGGCACTTTGATCTAAAAAGTCTTTGATCATTTTTTCATCGTTATCATCATAGCCTACTGAAGTGATCAACTGCGGAATTCCCCATGGATCTTTCTGGTCCTTACTTAAGCGAACGTGGTTACTTTCTTTCGGTAAAGTTTCGCCTTGTATGTACATACCGGCATGCCATGGCCCGGGCTCTGATAATGAATCTTTCAGATCGGCACCGATGCCATCATTCCAGTATTGCCGACCCCTGTTTGCATAGACAAACGTTAAAAATCCCCCTAAATAATCGGTATCCTGCTTGTGCAAATTGCGATAATTAGCAATGATAGGATTAGTAGGATTTCGTCCATAATAATATTTATCCTCAAAACCTTCATAGGTACCATGAACGCTGGCACGGTAATTTTGGAAAGCGATATACTTTCCAAGTAATCCACTATCATTTCCTAATCCATTTGGGAAACGCGAAGAGGTTGAATTAAGCAATATCAGATTGGTATTTAAACAAGCAGCATTCAGGAAGATCACTTTGGCGTAGTACTCTACTTCTTCTTTCGTGTTTGTATCAATAATCCGCACGCCGGTCGCTTTGCCTTTTTGCTCATCATAAATAATTGAATGAACTACCGAGAACGGCCTGATGGTTAAATTACCTGTTTTTTTTGCCCAGGGCAAAGTCGATGAAACAGAACTAAAATATCCGCCAAAAGGGCAACCGCGTGTACACAGATCCCTCGCCTGGCACTGCCCGCGACCTTGCTGCAGATGTATCGGCTCAGGTTTAGTTAAATGTGCCCAGCGGGTTTTCACCATAAAACGGTCTTTATAATGTGCGTTTATCTTCTTCTGCATTTCCGCCTCAACACAACTTAATTCAAAAGGCGGCAGGTAATCGCCATCAGGCAGGGCCTCCAACCCATCCCTATCACCGCAGATACCCGAAAATCTTTCTACATGCGAATACCATGGTGCAATATCTTCATACCGGATTGGCCAGTCTATCGCGTAACCATATCGTTGTGGTGCCGAAAATTCGAAATTGCTCCAGCGCTGGCAAGCACGGCCCCACATAATGGATTTACCGCCCACCTGGTACCCCCGTATCCAATCGAATGGTTTCTCCTGTATGTATGGATGCTCTTTATCCTTCACAAAAAAGTGATGTGTATCCTCGCCGTAAGCATAACATTTACTGATCACGGGGTTGTCCTTTAATACCTGCAAAGGTTCTTCCATGCGATGCGGAAATTCCCATGGCCCTTTTGTTGCAGTAGGATAATCTTTGATGTGTTCAATATTTCGACCACGCTCTAAAACAAGGGTTTTTACGCCCAGGTCGCACAATTCCTTCGCGGCCCAGCCACCACTGATACCCGAGCCGATCACAATGGCATCATAGGTGTTTTTCTCAGTTCCTTTTCCCATTATTAATTATCATTATCACAGTAAAAACATTGCACATCCGCATGCAGCCATAGAAAAGACGCCGGTAATTGGCTGCTTATCTTTTGCTCCATTAGTTTTTCCATTACAGCATTCTTATGCGTCCCATTTACAAGCAAGATTATTTTTTTTGAACGAAGGATGTCAGCCATACCCAATGTCAGGCCATATTTGATATGTTCATCATTGCCTTTTATCATGGTATGTTCTAAAGAGGTTTTACTTAATGTGGCTAAATGCACCCGAGGGTGTAAAAAATCTGCAGGCTCATTAAAAGCGATATGGCCATTTTTGCCCAGCCCCAAAATACACAGGTCTATCGGGTCATGCTCATCCAGGTAATGTGCTATGCGTTCACATTCTTTTTCAGGCTCATTACTTTTGCCATCGAAGGCAATATATCTTTCAGCAGATACCTGTAAGGGTTGTAATAAATACTTATGTAGATAATGCTCGCACGATCCTGCATCATTTATACCCAAACCATACCATTCATCCAGCTTGATAAATCTTAAATTTTCGACAACTATCGACCCCTGTTTTTCAACAAGTTTTTGATATACCCCAGTAGGCGAATTACCCGTAGCCGCACAGACCAGGGATTGAGGATTTTCCTTCAAATCGCTGATAAGCATATTTGAGGCCAGCTCATTAAGTTCAGCAAGCGTGTTGCACCTGGTTATTTGCATAAAAGGAAGATTTATAATTGGTGAATGGTTATTACTCAAATATAAAGCTTCCTTTTATAAACTATGCTGTCATAATTAGCTTAATTGTGGCATAGATTAATAATTATTGTTATTTAAATCCCACATTTATTTGTATCGTTTTATTTTAAACAAGATGCTCTTTCGCAAATCAAAGCAGTAATTTTGCCGCATAATAAAATAATATGAGAAACAAATCAATAAAAGAAGAATTAGAAGAAGCATCTGAATTAATTGATGTGTTGAAAACACAAGAAACTGATGCACTAAATAATGAAGAAGTATTAAAATTAAGAAGTCCTAAAATTGTCTCTGCTTTGTCACATTGTCGAATTTGTCTGGATTACTCAACCCACGATATAGAAGATGTTCTAATTAGTGAGGCAAATAAAAAAGGTATAGTATTGAAACCAAAGGAAAAACTATATTTCCCGTATGTTACTGAGCAAAAAAGATTCAACAAACGCGTTAACGAAATTCTACCGAATCTAAAAACTTATTTGCCAGACGTTTATAACTTATTAGAATCCATTCAACCATATAATCAACCTCGTAACGAACAATGGTTAATAAATATGATAGATTTAAATAATAGCACTAAACATTTTGGTGAAAAGGAGCAAGCCAAACAAATGGTTTCCAGTGTGGACATTGGCAATGGTGCGATTGTAATCGACAATTCACATAATATACAACTTAACAATGTTACTGTTAATGGCGTCACACAGGATTCAACTTTCAATTTAGGTGAAGGCGAAATCTTAGCACAACCTTCTAATTGGGATATACAATTTGAACCCTTCGCTAAATTTAAATTCAAAGAGTCGGATATTTTCATTACAAGACTATTGGATAACTCTTTAGCTGGAGTAGATAAATATACTGACGAACTCTATAAATTATTAGTCAATTATTAAATAAACCGATTTATCTGTACTGTTGTCTAATTTCATACAACATAAATAGGCGTAACAGGATGCATTTTGTTAACCTGTTTTTCAAAATAGTAAACAAGCAGCAGGAGTGATAGATTGATCAATTGGATAACTGCAGCGTATGAATCTGAAAATGGATCACGATTATGCAGATGGGTATAAACCGCGCCAAACATAATTATTATCAATCCCCAGGCAGCCAATGGCCCTGTTTTTAATTTGTAATGAAACAGGATACCTAAAGCGCCTAATGGTTCGACGCTCATAATAAAGTACAGGAACCAGTTTGCATAGCCCGAATGCCTGAAAAAATCGAGCATATATGCCATGTTCTGTGATTTGCCTGCAGTAGCTAAGATGAAGGTATTGGCAATCGAAATAGAAATTGCCCATCTGGTTAAACGGATAACATTTTTTAAACCTGCATTTTCGGTTTGATCAGTTAAGTGCTGAAAATTCAGAATGATATATGCTACCATGTATCCAAGCAATGCGTGCGCTAAACTATTTATAACCTGTAAAAAGACATTGAGCACTTTTAGCAAATCAGCATCTGCACCTACAAAATAGTGTATCCAGGTGTACAATGCGGCTACTATAGCAATGAAAACATAAATGCCCGCAAGGCGGCTAGCCGACCTTATATCAAACTCTTTTATAAAGTTGAGCAAGCCGCCAAGCAGCAGAAGACCGATCAGTATTAAAACATCCATTTCCAAAATCTTAATTTGAAGAAGCGATATTATTGACCGACACCCAAACGAGTGCCGGTCAACCTAAGATTTAGTTGATATCCTTCCCTTCCTGCAGGGTTTTAATAAAATTTGCTGTAATGTCCTTGTTGGGCTTATCCGGAGCCATTTCGTGAGCCTTTTGTGCAAATGTTAAAGCCTTTTTATAATCGCCAATGGCTGAATAACCTCTTGCCATACCTGCATTAGGCAGAAATTCATTAGGATGTTTATCATAATTCAATTTAAAGATATCGAAGGCTTCTTTCCCTTTTTTCTGGCGTGTAAGCGATCTTGCGTAAAAGTACAATTCATTAGAACTGGCAAAAGGGAGTGCTTTTTTCATTACCTCTGCTGATTCTGTAGATCGTCCAAGTCCATCTAATACCGAAGCTTTGGTACTCCATGCAGTGAAGCTTTTATCACCACCAAAGTTGACGCTTGTTGCGGTATCGGTCCACAGTAAGGCCTCGTCAAGGTTGGTTTTGTTTTGTACACAATATTGTGCTGCCTGGTCCCAGCTTTCCCAATTGAAGCCTTTTTCACTTCTTAGTTCTTTTCTGAATGACGCTACCTGTGTATCTGTTACATCCACATCGATTTTAAATGGGATAACTAATTTTTCCCATTGCAAAGCGACTACAGCACTCGTAGGGGTTTGGTCAGTAAATTCATACTTTAACCATTCTACGCTTTTGTCAGCTGCTACGGGTTTTACTTTTACACGTAGTACATCTTCATCGGGCTTGTAATAGAAACTACCCCAAGAGCCATAGTTTTTTGAGAAGATCAGCGTGCATTCGTTCGGATCATAAGCGATAAAGAATCCGTACTTACCGGCAGCAAGAGCCTGGCCTTCGATCTTTACATCTGTAGAAAATTCGATGATAGTATTTTCATTGGCACCGGCGCGCCATGGGGCCGATTTGGATGGGCCAAATCCCTGGTCCACATAACCTACAGGTATTAATTCACCCCAAATGTGGCCGTCGCGTTTTTTAACAGCAGGGCGGCTGTAATTAATAGTGACATTGGTGATGCCTATTCCTTCGCTAACGGTGGCTCTTTTATTGCCGCCGTTGGGCAGGGCGGTCAGCTGTGCCTGCACAAGACCAGTAAAAGCAAATTGGAAAATAGCCAGTAATAAACAGGCTTTAATAAATTTTTTCATGTGTAAGAAGTTTTAAAATGAATAAACATTGTTTGATGATGATCTTCTTATTTCCAGGCAGAAACTACAATCGGCAGATCGATGCTTTGCACCTGCTTAACCACATTTTTTGAATGTGACAGTAGTAATAATAGTGTGGCTATTATCGGGGCTATTTTTTCTGCAATGGGATGTAGTTTCATGTCTGGTAAATAAGGGTTTATAATGGTTAGTATGGAATAAAGCTGACGTTTATTCTTTTTTATTGAAAATAAATTCAACCGTAAAGGGTTTATTTTTAATTGTTTACCGGATTGTGTCAATAGGTGATGATATAAACCTCATTGGAATAATGGGCTACGGCGGTTGAGATTATGATGGCATTTATTGAATAGACCCGGCCAATTATTGAAAACGAAGTGCGCCTAAGCAAAAAGCTTTGTACTTTTAGAAATGAATCTTTTGAAAGGGAGAGCGACTATCGTACAATTACAGTTGTTGGTTTGGATAGCTGTTTATTTTATCATCTTTTTTTCTTTACTACCGGAAGACGGCTTTCCGCAGGCTGCCAGTTTTACCACAATAAGCGTTGCGTTTTATATATTGGTGATTTATGGCAACATCAAGTTCTTATATCCGTATTTGTATGAAAAAGGGTATAAGGTACAGTATGTAATTTGTGTGATCATACTTTTGGTAGGCGGAGGATTAGCAAGGGGATCGCTGATCATGTTTATCTACAACACGTTCTTTGCGAAAAAGCCGGAAGTATGGACATTCGGAATGACCCTGAACTTCGTGATAGCCGGATTTCTGACTTATCTTTTAAGTTTCATCTTCCGTATCGCCATAGCCTACTTCTCTTTAAAACAGCAGGCTGAAAAAATATTAGCCCAGAAAAGCCAGGCCGAACTGAATCTCCTTAAATCCCAGGTACAGCCACATTTCCTATTCAATACGTTAAATAACATTTATTATGAAGCCTATCGAGAGGCACCCCGCACGGCAGCTCTGATAGAACGGCTATCGGATATTATGCGGTATTTTGTGGATGAAAGTCCGAAGGACGAAGTTTCCCTGCAAACGGAAATACAGTTCCTTGAAAATTATATCGCATTGGAAAAGATCCGCATAAGACATGAAACGGAGATCAATTTTGTAAAAGATTATAATGCAGAAGCCCGCATACCCCCAATGCTGCTGATGACCTTTGTGGAGAATATTTTTAAACATGGCATCGATAAATCGAGCAGTGAGAATAAAATAGATATTTCGTTGATACACCAGGATGGATACCTGCTTTTCCAGACATACAATAAAAAACCCCAGCAAGCGCAAGAAACTACTCACGGATTTGGTATTGAAAACTTGAGAAAAAGGCTTATATTGTTGTACGGAGAAGCATTTGAACTAAATATTGATTGTACAGAAAAGCAATTTACCGCCTTTTTAAAAGTACCATTATCATGAATTTAAGTTGCATTATCATAGACGACGAACCCAATGCAGTTAACCTGCTTGAGATATTGATCCACCAAACCACGCAATGGCAACTTATGGCGAAATGCTACGATGCATTGGAAGCCATGACATTTTTAAAGAAAAATAAAGTTGATTTCATTTTCCTGGACATCAATATGCCGCAACTTACAGGTATGGAATTGGCTGCCTTGTTACCTGACGAAACCAAGATCGTATTCACCACGGCTTATTCCGAATATGCTGCCGAAAGCTATACTTTTCAAACGATAGACTATTTATTGAAGCCAATTACATTAAAACGCTTCCTGTCATCAACCCAAAAGATAGAGGCACATTTTGGCAATAAGGAGCCTGTTGTGGCACCGGTTTCAGTACCTGAAAAGGAATATTTCTTTGTCAAATCCGGCAAGACATTGAGCAAGATACGGTTGGATGATATTTTATATTTTGAAGGTGAAAAGGAGTATGTAAGATTGGTAACTGAAACGGGTCAGTTATTGATCTATCGCCGCCTTAAAGAGATTGAAGAGCAATTACCACTGCCATTTGTAAGGGTGCATAACTCCTACATTGTGAATACCAAACAACTGGAAAAATTCCACGACAACCATATTTATATTGCAGGTAAGCAAATACCAGTAAGCGAAAAGTTTAAGAGTGATTTTCTGGCGGTGATACAGCAGCGGATATTTTAGAACTTCTAAATTAATTTTGTCATGTTGAGCATAGCGAAACATCTTCTTCAACCTGGCATCTCCGATTTGCATATTGAAGAAGATCCTTCACTATCGTTCAGGATGACAACCTGATTTATAACCCCTATTTCGCAAACAACTGTCCTATATCTTTAAATGCCTTAAACTCCAGCGCATTCCCGGATGGGTCCTGGAAAAACATAGTTGCCTGTTCGCCGGGCAGGCCTTTGAAGCGGATATAAGGTTCTATGACAAATTTTACACCATGCTTTTTAAGGCGTTCGACCAGCTTTTGCCATTCGTCCCACTCTAATACTACACCAAAATGAGGAACAGGTACATCATGCCCGTCAACAGCATTGGTATGGTGCTCAATCGAGCCTTCCGGTTTTGGTTTATAGTGGATGACAAACTGGTGGCCATATAAGTTGAAATCTGTCCACAATTTATCAGTACGACCTTCCGAACAACCCAAAACCTCGCGGTAAAATTTTCTGGCTTCTTCCAGATTATAAACCGGTACAGCCACATGGAATGGTGTTATTTTTTGCATAACTTAAATAATTATTCCGTTACAATTATACTGATTTGATATTTGCGCTATTGTAAAATATCTGTCTGAAAAAAATTAAGCTTAATATTATCATATTTGTTCGGTATGAATCACATTTGTTTAATTGAGGATGAGCAAAAAGTTGCCGCTTTTATCCGTAAAGGCCTGGAGGAACACGGGTATTCTGTAAAAACAGCAGAAGACGGCCTGAGTGCTCAAAAACTATTACAGCAGGAGCAATTTGATTTGTTGATATTAGATGTAATGCTGCCTGATACCAATGGCATTGAATTATGCCGAAATATCCGAAAGACAGACAGCAATACGCCGATACTTATGCTTACCGCACTAAATCAGGTGCACGATAAAGTATCAGGATTAAAAGCAGGTGCTGACGATTATCTTGTAAAACCCTTTCATTTTAGCGAACTGCTTGCGCGTATTGAGGCATTGCTGCGGCGCAATAAAAACAAGGAAGATGATCATATGCTTGTATTTGATGATCTGAAACTGGATACTTGGAGCAAAACTGCTGAAAGGGATGGCAAAAAGATCATACTCACTGCTAAAGAATACACCCTGCTTGAACTGTTTTTACGAAACCCCAATAAAATATTATCACGGGAATACATTGGTGAAAAAGTGTGGGAGATAAGTTTTGACACCGGGACTAACTTTATTGATGTTTACGTAAACTATTTGCGAAAAAAGATCGAAAAGGACTTTAAAAGCAAGCTGATACATACGGTTATTGGCATGGGCTATATTTTGAAACAGGGGAAATAAACAATGAAGATCAAAAACCGTCTTGCGCTTTATTTTACGCTCATTAGTACGGTGATCCTGCTTATTGCACTTGCTATTATCCTTGTTATATTCAATTCATTTGCTAAAAGCGACTTTTATAGCCGTTTAGTAGACAGGGCTAAAGTTGCCGCACAATTATATCTGGAGGCAGATGAGATATCACCTGATTCATTGAGCCATGTTCGTGAACGCAATCTGAAACAGCTTCCGGGTGAAGTGACGCGATTTTATGACGACCGGAACGGTGCATCATTTATTAGGGACAGGCAGCAATATTGGGACAGCAATGTGATTAATATGGTGCGCAAGGGAAGACAGGTAGAGTTTACCGAGGGTAACAGGCAAACCGTTGGCATTTATTACAATGATAACCAGGGGAATTTTGTTATTCTGACATCAGCGGTAGATATACAGGGACATCGCCGGATCAACGACCTGATTGAAATAATGCTGATTATGATTGTTTGGGTGGTAGCAGGACTGTTTTTTATTGGTCGTTGGTTCGCCAAAAAGGCGCTTGAACCTATTGATGATATCATAGGGCAAATGCAGCAGGTGCGTGCCAGTAACCTGAGTATGCGTATTAATGAAGGTAACGGCAAAGACGAGATCAGCGAACTGGCCCAAAATTTTAACCGCCTTTTAAAACATCTTGATAATGCGTTTGAGGTGCAACAAACCTATGTTGTCAATGCATCTCACGAGCTGAAAACCCCTGTTACCAGTATTATTGGCGAGATAGAGGTTGCCTTGAATAAAAAACGCCCGAATGAAGAATATGAGCAAATTTTAAAATCGGTACTGAATGATGCCGAAAATTTAAATGAAACCATTACAGGCCTGATGGAACTGGCACAGGTTGATATGAGCTACACACGGGCCGAATTAAGTCCGGTAGCCGTTGATGAACTGGTGTGGGAGTTGGCTGATCATTGGACTAATAAAATGGGGAAAGGACTTTTTGCAGTAAGCATACAACATTTGCCTGATGATCCTGAAAAATTACAGATACCCGCCAACAAATCATTATTGATCATCGCATTAAATAATATTATCAGTAATGCTTATAAGTTTTCAGATAAACAGCGTGTGCAATGCGACCTTTATGCTGACAGCAGCCATATCAGCATTACTATTAGCGATAAGGGATTAGGTATACCGGCTGAAGAGCTGGAGAAAGTATTTCAATCATTTTACCGTGCTACCAATGCGAAGGATTATAAAGGCAATGGTATTGGTCTATATATTACCGGTAAAATTATCAGCCTTTTTAATGGCACCATTAACGCTACTTCTGAGCCAGGTAAAGGCACGTCTATCACTGTTAGCTTTATTAACTGATATTCTATGCAACCAGATCTTTTTTAGGATAAATGATCAGGACGATCCCCGGCAATAGTAATCCGCCCAATCCAATCACTTTTCCTGCCATAGCACCTAATAAACACCCGACCAAAAATCCGCCGATAATTAGCGATTGATGTTTTAAGCTTGCTATTATCAGGCTATCGCTAAATTTTGTCTTTATTACTTTTAAAAAATCAAGTGCAGCCTGGGTAACGTTTCCGGTCATCATGGTAGTAGGGCCGTAGGTCTCCTTACTATAAAGTTTGCCAAACGCATTTTGCAATCCCATGGCAAAAACAACTGGCATAACGATGCCATAAGCAAGCCATCCTAAAGAAATATTTTCAAACTTTAATACAAATGCAACCAGACCCGTGGCTAGCAGTATAAAACCCTCTAAAAGTAAAATGCTGCGTTTACTTGAAGTCTTATTAATCAACCATCCGCCGGTTATAACAGCTATGATGAAGACAGGAAGAGTGATCAGTTTTGCCCACGACTGGCTATCGGCCCCTTTGATAACATCATAGGCAAACAAAATAAAGTTGCCTGTAACGTGGGCAGAAAATTCGTCGGCAGTTATAAAAGTTATTGCATCACAAAACCCTGCCGTAAGGGCAAGCAATAAACTAAAATTGCGAATATTATTATGCTCGTCTACCATGTATGTATGTCCTGTAACTAAAATAGTAAAGATAGTTCCAAGAGTGATAAAAATCTCAAAATCAAATTCTAATCCCTTTCTAATCCAGCTTTAATTCTGCTTTAATACCCCGAATCTAACTTTGCGCAAACAAAATAAATATGCTTTTAAAGTTTATTCGAGCTCTTCTGTTGGTGCAAATAGGGTGTATAGCTGCCGGGGCAACTGCATTTGCGCAGGCCCCGGTAAGCGATACACTTAAATTGACAGTTAAACAAGCCGAAGATCAATTCATAAAAAATAACCTTAGTCTCATTATTCAGCGGTATAATATTGATAACGCCAGTGCCCAGGTAATTACTGCAAGGCTATTCCAAAATCCTGATTTTAATTTTAACAATGGTATCCATGCTACCGGAGTGCCTAATGCATTTAGCGAGCAATCATTCGGTGTATCACAACTTTTTTTTACGGCAGGCAAACGCAACAAAAATATTCAGTTAGCTAAAATTGGAGTGGAGCAGGCTAAATATCAATTTTTTGATTTGTTGCGGACTCTGAAGTTTACACTCAGGAATGATTTTTACACGATCTATTTCCAGCAACAATCAGCCAAAATCTATAATGAGGAGATAACTTCCTTATCTAAAACACTTGTTATTTTTAAGGAGCAATATACCAAAGGCAACATCGCACAAAAAGAAGTATTGCGTATCCAGTCACAGCTCTATTCATTACAAAGTGAGTATAATAATCTGTTAGCCGGCATTGATACTACACAAAGCGAGTTGAAATTGCTTATTAAGGCATCGCCTGATACCTATGTTTTACCGCAGGTTAATTTTGATAACCAACAGCAAGTAGCTCAGGTACCATACCAGCAATTGCTTGACTCAGCCTATGCTAACCGTTATGATCTGAAGTATACCAAATCAGCCGTTGATTATAACAATCTTAATCTGAAACTTCAAAAAGCCACAGCTGTTCCGGATATTTCATTAGCCTTTAACTATGATAAGCTGGGTTCATACGGTAATAATTTTATGAGCGCGGGTTTAGCGTTCAGTCTGCCATTCTTTAATCGTAACCAGGGTGGTATAAGACAAGCGCACATTGCCATTGACCAGAGTAAAGTGCAACTGCAAAGCCAGCAAAACCAGGTTGAAAGTGATGTTGCTACCAATTATAAAGGCGCATTAAGGCTCGAGAAACTATACAACAGTTTTGACCCCCAGTTTAAAGATGATTTTACACACCTGATACAGGAAGTGATCAAGAATTATGATAAGCGGAACATCAGCATGTTGGAATTCCTTGACTTTTATGATTCGTACAAGACAAATACCCTGCAATTAAATAACCTGCAGCTCAACCGGGTCATTTCGCTTGAGCAACTAAATTACGCCACCGGGACACCATTTTTTAATCAACAATAAGCCCATTATGCTACACCATACATATAAAACAGCGGTATTTATCCTGGCTTTGCTCATCACGGGCATAGTATTACAAAGCTGCCATCATGCTGAAAATGCAGACGATCAGAAGGAACAGAAATTTGAAGTGACCGATACTTTACTAAATAGTCTTTTAATAGACACAGTAAAGGAAGCGAGTGCGCTTTCAGAAATAAATCTTACCGGCAGCATCGCACCTGACGAAAATAAAACTGTGAAAATTTTCCCTATGGTAAGCGGTGTGGCGCAGGATGTACATGTGCAATTGGGTGATTTGGTAAGCCAGGGACAAACATTGGCTATTATGAAGAGTGCCGAGATGGCTGCGTTTACCAAAGATTATATTTCTGCCGAAGCTGATGTAAGGAGTGCCAAACGCACTTTTGAATCTACCCAGGATCTGTATAAAAGCGGACTGGCATCACAAAAAGATTTTGAGCAGGCACAATCCGATTATCAGAAGGCACAGGCAGAAAGCAAACGCGCCGAAGCAGTTATCGGAATCAATAAAAGTAATGCGCAGGGATATATAATTAAATCTCCTATCTCTGGTTTTGTCATCGAAAAAAATCTAACGGACAACACGCAGGTAAGAGCAGATAACAGCCAGAACCTGTTTACCATCGCTGATCTGTCGGATGTATATGTGCTGATTAATATTTATGAATCTGATATCGCCAACATACAAACCGGCGACCCGGTAAAGATCACCACCCTGTCTTATCCTGATAAAGTGTTTGAAGGCAAGATAGATAAGATATACGATGTGCTTGATCCTGACAATAAAATAGTAAAGGCAAGAGTGAAGATAGCCAATCCGGGTAATAAGCTTAAACCGGAGATGTTTGCTAATGTGACAATCAAAGCCAAATCGGGTGAGAGTTTGCCGGTGATCAATACCCGTGCGCTGATATTCGATAATGATAAAAACTATGTGATACTGGTTGATGGCAAGGCGCATGCGCGCATACAGCAGGTAGATATTGCTAAAAAAGTTGAAGACAGGGCATATATCCGCGCCGGTTTAAAGCATGGTGACCGGATTGTGGCATCAAGACAGGTATATCTTTTTGAATCGCTTAAAGACTGATAGGTGCAAGGCGGTTGGCGTCGAATAAAATTGAAATAAGACATAAAAACAAATCCGAAATCGGACATCCGAAATAACAACATGAATCGATTCATAAAGACGGTACTATCATTCGCACTGAGGAATAAGTTTTTCATATTCTTTGTTACTGCGTTGCTTGCTGCCGGAGGATATATCAGCTTTAAAAATATCAGTATTGATGCGTTTCCGGATGTGACTAATACTTCGGTGACGATTATTACACAATGGCCGGGCCGTAGTGCTGAGGAGGTTGAAAAATTTGTAACCCGTCCGCTGGAAATTGCCATGAACCCGGCTGAGAAGAAAACCAGCATCAGGTCATCTTCACTCTTCGGCCTGTCGGTAGTAAAAGTAACTTTTGACGATGATGTGGACTATGCCTTTGCGCGTTTACAGATCAATAACCATATAGGTGATGCTAATTTGCCTGATGGTGTTAACCCTTCCATCGAGCCGCCTTACGGTCCAACAGGTGAGATATACCGCTTTACATTAACCAGTAATAAGAGGTCAGTACGTGATCTGAAAACTATTGAGGATTGGGTAGTTGACCGCGAGATACGTGCAGTACCCGGTATAGCAGATGTGAATAGTTTTGGCGGTGAGGTGAAAACCTATCAGATCACCGTTGATCCTCAAAAGGCGTTGCAATACGGTGTTTCGGCACTGGAGTTATACGAAGCAGTTTCAAAAAGCAATGTAAACGTTGGCGGTGATGTGATTGAGCAAAGCGGACAGGCCTACGTGGTAAGGGGTATTGGCTTGCTTAACAATATTGATGAGATCAAAAATGTTGTCGTTAACAACGTAAAAGGGACCCCTATCTATGTAAAAACAATAGGTGAGGTTACCGAGTCTGCGCTGCCCCGATTGGGGCAAGTAGGGCGTGACCGTGACCCGGATGTGGTTGAAGGCATTGTAGTAATGCGTAAAGGTGAGAACCCAAGTGTTGTAATCAAAAGCCTGAAGGAAAAGATAAAAGATCTGAATTCTAATATCCTGCCTTCTGATGTAAAGATCAGAACTTTTTATGACCGGGAAGACCTGGTAGACTTTGCTACCCATACGGTATTACACAATATGTTCGAAGGGATCATATTTGTAACTGTTATTGTGTTCCTTTTCATGGCCGACTGGCGCACTACATTGATCGTGTCACTGGTTATCCCGCTGGCTTTGCTGTTCGCTTTTGTGTGTCTCAAATTAAAAGGGATGTCTGCCAATCTCCTGTCCATGGGAGCTATTGACTTTGGGATCATCATCGATGCTGCGGTGGTGATGGTCGAGGGCATATTTGTGGTGCTCGATCACAGGGCCCGTGAAGTGGGTATGGAAAAATACAACCGTTTGAGTAAGCTGGGGATGATCAAACAAGCCTGCCTGGTTAACGGTAAAGGCATATTCTTCGCTAAGCTGATCATCATAACAGGTTTACTACCCATATTCAGTTTCCAAAAAGTTGAGGGTAAAATGTTTTCTCCCCTGGCCTGGACATTGGGTTTTGCTTTACTGGGCGCACTTATTTTAACTTTCACTTTTGTACCGGCCCTGGCCAGTGTACTACTCAATAAAAATGTTAAAGAAAAGCACAATGTTTTTGTAGAGTTTGTAACCGGATTTTGCATGCGGATATATACCTGGTGCTTTAAGTTCAGGAAAATAATGTTGCCGTTTACGCTGGTTACATTATTTATGTGCCTTGCCTGTTTTGAATTGCTCGGAACAGAATTTTTACCCGAATTAAATGAAGGCTCTATTTATGTAAGAGCTACTGGTCCATTGAGCATTTCGCTTGGTGAATCGGTAAAGCTTGCCAATGAGATGCGTAAGATATTCCTGAGTTTTGACGAAGTAAAGCAGGTAGTATCACAAACCGGTAGGCCGAATGACGGTACTGATGCTACCGGTTTCTATAATATTGAGTTCCACGTAGATATTTATCCCGAAGATCAATGGAAGCGTAAAGAGACCAAAGAGGAATTGATACAGCGGATGAATGAAAAATTGAAATTTTTCCCGGGTATCGATCTCAACTTCTCGCAACCTATATCTGATAACGTAGAGGAAGCGGTATCAGGCGTAAAAGGATCTATCGTAGTAAAAATGTTTGGTGATGATTATAAGTTCATCGAAAAAAGAGAGGATAGTATTTTTAACATCCTCAAGGGTGTAAAGGGCATCACGGATCTGGGCGTACTGCGGGATATGGGTCAGCCCGAGTTGCAGATCAACCTGAACCAGGCAAAAATGGCACAATATGGTGTAGAAGCCGCCGATGCCAACGCCGTTATTGAAACAGCTATTGGTGGCAAAGCTGCCACACAGATATACGAAGGGGAACGTAAGTTTGATCTGCGTATACGCTATCCTGACGATTTCCGGAATAACACCGATGCTATCGGCGACCTGCGCGTTCCATCTATCAGCGGTAATAAAGTGCCATTGCGCGAGATCGCAAGTATTACAAAGATCACTGGTATAAGCATGATCTATCGGGACGATCATAAACGCTATGGAGCCATTAAATTCTCTATCCGTGGCCGCGATATGGGTAGTACTGTTAGGGAGGCCCAGGATAAAGTAAATGCGGCGATAAAGTTACCAAAAGGCTATTTCCTGGAATGGGCGGGTGATTTTGAGAACCAGCAAAGGGCATCAGCAAGGCTGGCTCAGGTAGTCCCTATCAGTTTGTTGATCATTTTCTTTATCCTGTTTATCCTGTTCGGCAATTTCAGAGATTCACTATTGGTATTGAACAATGTGCCATTCGCTATAGCTGGTGGCATACTGGCTCTGCTGATTACCGGTGTAAACTTTAACATCTCGGCAGGTATCGGCTTCATCGCACTATTTGGTATATGCGTGCAGAACGGAGTTATCCTGATCACCAAATTCAAGAGCAATATTAAAGAGCTACGATTCCATTCGGCCCGCAGGTTTTCTGATGCCTTAAAGCTGGGTGTTGCGGATCGTTTGCGCCCGGTGGTAATGACTGCCATGATGGCTACAATTGGTTTATTACCGGCTGCAATATCACATGGCATAGGGTCAGAAGCTTCAAAGCCATTGGCTATCGTAGTAATAGGTGGCTTGATCACTAATACAACATTTAACCTGTTCATATTCCCGATCATCTTTTACTGGGCTTACAAAAAGAGAGTTGAAAAAGGAAATATAGGAAGGATATAAAAAGAGACTAATACCCCTAGAGTATCAGTATTGTTGAAGGCGGTGCAGCTTCCACTGCACCTGCCGGAGACAATTAAAGGTACAAAACTTGTAGCGACGGGCTTAAACCTGTCGCTATTGTTTTTAATAATGATTTATTTTTACTCAGATCTCAGACTATCCACCGGGTTAGCATTTGCCGCCCTTACTGTTTTAAAGGCAATGGTAAAAAATGCAATGATCGCACCTGCTGATAAAGACAAGGCGAATATCCACCAACTAATCGCAATACGGTACGGAAAATCATGTAACCAGCTGTTCATGAAATACCAGCCCAGTGGCAGAGCAATAATATTTGCAATGATAACCAGCTTAAAGTATTGTTTATAGAATAGCATTACGATACTGGGAACACTGGCGCCTATCACCTTGCGAATACCTATTTCACGGGCCTTTTGAGTTACAGTGTAGGTAATCAATCCTAGTAGTCCGAGGCATGATATATATATTGTCAATGCTGTAAAAATCCCGATCATCTGTTGCTCTCGCTGATCCTGTATATAATCGCTCTGGAAAATATCATTCAAAAATCCATACGAAAAAGGAGTATCAGGATTTAGCTTCTTCCATTGGTCTGAAGCATATCGAACGGCTGCAGGAATATGCTTGCCATCAACTTTTGCCACAATAGTAGTACACCTTAGAGGATTAACAGCCATTATTGCACATGGGCCTATAGTCGCATGCAAAGAAAAGTAATGATAGTTCTTAATTACGCCCACCACTTTATAACTATAAACAACGCCATTGTGAAGGTGCGATACATATTTACCAGCTGCTGTGTATGGATCAAATCCTAACAGCTTTGCGGCTTCTTCATTTAAGATCACCTCCTTGCCAAAGTCGTGCAGTTCCATATCTTCCTGCATATTGGTATTGATGAATGTCGCCTGAGTAAAATTACTGCCTGAGATCAGCTGCAGACCAAGTGTTTTTAAATAATTTTCATCAGCAAAGTCAAAGAATACTATTTGTTTATCCTCTATTGTTTTAGTTGCCGAATACAAATTCATATCACCCGATATCAATGGTGCTGTCGCATTGGTTACCGATTTGAAGTTTATATTACTGGCCAGCTGCTTTACCAATAGGGAGCTGTTTCTTTGAGCTTGATCACCATTAAGATTTAATACCAATTGCTGATCCTGGTCAAAGCCCGGTTTGGTATTGAGCATAAAATGCAGCTGGTTCCATATCACTATCGTAGAAAATATGAGGCAAGTTGAAATAATGAATTGCGATACGATCAGTACTTTACGTATACTAAACATGCCTGATGAATCACTCACGTTCCCTTTTAATACTTTGACAGGATTAAAGGCCGACAAATAAAACGCAGGATATAAACCTGCTGCCAGACCGGTTATCAAAGCAATTAATGTCAACCATAAAATTAAGCTAGTATTCTCGCTGGCGAAGAACGATAAAGTTTGTCCTGTGAAATTATTAAACACTGGTAAGAACAGGAATGATAGCCCGATGGAGATTATCAGCGCACAAATACTAATGATAATAGTTTCAATCAAAAATTGATAGCGGATAGCACCTTTACCTGCCCCCATTACACGGCGTACGCCTACTTCACGTGCCCGACTTACAGCCTGGGCAGTTGTTAGGTTCATATAATTGATACAGGCCAGCAGCAATATCACCAGGGCTATGGAGGATAACAGATACAGGTATTTTATATTGCCCTGCTTATAGGCAAGGTAATCCATAAACTCGGAAGAATTAAGGTGAATATCCTTGAGCGCCTGTAGCGAGTTGGTAATGTGATCGCTATGTGCTTTTAGCTCGGCGCCTGCATGTCTTTGAAGGTAAGTGTTCAATTCATCAATTACATGCTGAACATTACTGCCATGTTTCAACCTGACGTACGTGTAAAAATTATCGTTTACAACCCAGCTGGTATTATTAGCCATGAGCTGCCTGATGTTATCGCTGTTGTTAGAAGCGAAGAAGCCAGCTTGTATATGGTTTAAAAAATCCTCCTTAAAAACACCTGTAATAGTATAAATAGTTCCGGCTGCTTTTAAAGTTTTCCCGATAGGGTACACTTCTTTAAAAAGCTTTTTGGCCAGTGACTGTGAAAGCACAATAGTATTAGGTGCAGCAAAAGCCGTTTTACGATCTCCCTGCAAAAAATGGAACGAGAGTAAGTTAAAAAAATCGGGATCGACCCAGTAGCCGGAATTTTCAATATACGGAGTTGAAACACCAGTACCTTGTACCTGGACAATGGTAGTGCCGTTTGTTGGGTCCAGTCGGCTAACCTCTTCTATTTCGGGTATCTCGCTTTTTAAGAATTTAGCGTAAGGAAGGCCTACTGTAGGCGCTTTGCTGCCATCCTTAAAGGTGGATGTTACCCGGTAAATATCATCACCATTGTCAAAGCCTTTGTCAAAGCTCAGTTCATGCTGAAAAAATAGGAATACTAAAGCGCAGCACGCAAGCCCTACAGCCAGGCCAAAAACATTAATTAAAGTGCTTGTTTTGCGTTTCCACAAATTGCGAAGGGCAAGTTTGATATAGGTTTTGAACATAACGATTGGGTTATATTCAAAAATAGAAAGTTCCTGGATAAACAGCTATCCGTCAACAGAGTATTTAACAATGTTTAACAAATGGTTAGCGATTCTATTAAGAAGCAGAATTATTTCGTAACAACCTGGATTCCGGTTTCACCAAATGAAGAAGTGGCCGGCAACTTTAATGTTACAGGCGTCCCGTTTTTCCAATATAGAGTTACAGCTGAATCAGGCCCCTCAGTTCCACCTACATAAACATCATTGCCCGACAAAACCATGTTATTAGTATATGATGCAAACGCACCTTTGCTAAGTGTTACCGGCACACCATTTTTCCAAAGCGTAGCATGGGGCAGCCGAAAATCCATATTTCTGCTATTCCAATTTCCGTTATTTATATATCCGGCTACATACACATCATTCCCTTTAACAGCAATTGCTGTAGTATGGGCAACATATCCACCGGCTTGAAGCACAGTCATTGCACCATTTTTCCAATACACTGCAGTGTCAATGATAGGTGAGTTGAATACCGGATCAATCCTGTAAACATAACCGGAAGCATATACATCGTTGCCTGAAATAAACATGGATGTAATAACGGACTGCTGACTACCTTTTATGTCACTTAAATGTACAGGAATTTTATTTTTATAATAAGTGGCGTATAACGATGGTGAATAGTCTGGTGTAGCGATAGCTGTATCGCCAAAGCAATAAATATCAGTCCCGGAAGAAACAATTCCATATGCACTGCCTGTAAATTCAAATAATGTGTTGTTGTTTAGAGTGTAGCCCGCTGTCTGCCTAACGGTTGAACCTGCTAATGTATTGGCACCTGCGAAAGATAAATAGGTATTATTTCCATCCATAGCTATACCTGTTACCAGGGAAACATCAGAGTTAGCGAATGGCTGCTGGGTATTATTTTTCCAGAAGACCATTGACTTATTAAATACACCATAAGCATAAATATCATTATTTACCACTGTAAAGGCAGATATTCCGCAATATGCTGCAGTAGTGTTACTTAAACTATGACTTATTCCATTTTTGTAATAAACCGGTAGCTCGGTAAAAATACCAGGCGCCATTAAGTTAGCGATTACACCACTTACATATACGTCCGTTTGCTGATCAGCACTTGGAACAGGCGTATTATGAGCCTTGCTACATGAATATGATATCAGGCATAACATGATTACTAAATAAATCAGGCAACTTCTAAAACTATTCATTTTAATAACTTTTAAGATAACTTGCAATAACTATTTATTTTTAGGTACAACTACGACACCGCTGACCAGTAAAGAGTCTTTAGGTGCAATTTTAAATTTTACAGGCGCACCATTTTTCCAGTAAACGGTAAAAGCTGAGTCAGGACCTGAATAACCACCAATATAAATATCATTTTTCGAGGCAACGATATTAGTTGTATAGGAATCATAAGCAGGAGAGCTCAACGTTGTCATAACACCATTTTTCCATAAAACGGCAGCATGCACCGGCGAATTAACAGTGCCGGGAATGATATTACCGGTTTCAATATATCCAGCTATGTATACATCTTTCCCGTTTATAACAATACCGGTAGTACGGGCATTAACGGTGGTGGGGCTGAGTATTGTTAATTGCCCATTTTTCCAATATCCTGCTACGCCGAAATCAAAAGATAAATTGCCGCAAGCATAAACGTCCTGCCCGGAAAGAAACATACCTGTAATGGAGGTTGCCTTTGCATTTGTTTGTGCCACAAATTGAACCGGTTGATTGTTTTTATAGTAAATAGCATTATTACCCTGAGCTGAAGTTCCAAAAACATACACATCGGTTCCCGAAACAATCACGCCGTTCAAAAAATCATTATATTGATATTTTATAATGCCATTGACGGCTATCCCGTTTACTATTGAAGTACCTGAACTATTTTCTCCATAATAAAGCTCATAATAATTTTTACCATTTGCTGCCGTACCCATTATTATAGGAACAGGTCCATCAGATCCGCCAAGTACCGGGAGTACATGCACGGTGCCGTTTATCCAATATAGTGCTTGGGCAATGTCGATAGGAGCCAAAAATTCATCTGTATAAGCTCCGCCGGCATAAATTGTATCACCGGAAATAGCAAATGAATGAATGTAAGCTAGCCCATTTGGTGAAGTTGAATTCGCGGGCAGGTTTAAAGTCACTAAGCCGCCATTCTTATAATAAACAGCATCCCCGTTTTGAGGATACAGGCCTGACGCATCCAGGTGCCACAAGCCTCCATATACATATACATCAACTGGTTGACTATCTGTTGGTTTTGGAATCTGATGGTCTTTATGACATGCATATATCATCCATATTAGAAATAATAAGAGATGAATCTTAAAGCCTCTCATAACTGTGAAAATTGATATTAATTTGTTTGCCGGAATTGGTGAGAAATAAGATAATTAGGTAAAATCTAATCTAAAACAAATTAATTATAAAAACAACCCGTTTTTACACCCATATTTTAAATCGTTTTCCTATAAAGAAAATTTTATTCTATTGGATAAAGGAAGTCACACTTATTGGAAGCATCCTGTCTATAATCCTGCTGTTTTTTCTTTGTTGATGATAGCGTAATAGGTTACTGCCATAATTAACAGCGGATATATCCGTAAGGTGGTCGCAAACATTTCGTTTGTGCTTCTGGAAGCTTATATTACGATACCGTCAACTCACCCCGAAGATCAGTTTCCAGCAACTCTTTGATCATTAACGGCTCACGGTATTGACCCAACAGATACATCATTTTGGTGATGGCGGCCTCATAAGTCATATCATAGCCATTAGCTATGCCCATGTCTTTTAATTCCTTACTGGTTTCGTATCGTCCCAGTTCAACTGTACCTACTTTACATTGCGAAATATCCAGTATTACTTTACCGCTGTTGATGGCATTTTTAAGCATACCGGTAAACCAGGCATCTGTAGTTGTATTGCCTGCACCAAATGTTTCCATTACTATACCGCGTACATCGGAATTGAGGATAGTTTCAACAACTTTCGGACTAATACCCGGATATAATTTTAACACTGCAACATCACTTACCAGGTCGCGGTGTACGATAAAAGGTGCATCTAATGGTTGTCTTATATCATTGATGCTGAATTTTAAATGCACACCCGATTCGGCAAGTATTGGATAATTAGGCGAACGGAAAGCCTCAAATTTTGAAGAGTTATATTTAAACGCCCGGTTACCTCTGAACAATTTATAATCAAAATAGATACAAACCTCTGGCACGCGCGCGCGGTCATGCTTTTTAGCTTTAGCTATTTCAATCGCCGTCATCAGGTTTTCCTTGGCATCGGTACGTATGGCGCTGATCGGCAATTGTGAACCGGTGAAGATGACAGGCTTGCCCAGATTCTCCAGCATAAAGCTTAATGCCGAAGCAGTAAATGCCATCGTATCCGAACCATGAAGTATCACAAAACCATCAACATTATCATAGTTTTCTTTGATCAGATGGGCCAGCTCACTCCAAATCTCGGGGTTCATATTGGATGAGTCGATGATCTGCTCAAAAGAATGAACCATGATCTTGCAGTTCAACTTTTCCAGTTCAGGAACATTCTCCATGATCTGTTCAAAGTTGATCGGTTTGAGCACTTTTGTTTTGGGGTCGCTCATCATACCAATTGTCCCTCCGGTATAGATGATCAGTATTTGACTCATGGATCAGGTTGTTATGCTAAATAATAAATGTAAATATAAAAATGGTTCACACACCAAAAACAATTTTCGAATTTTCTGTGGTGATGGCTGCTACATTTTCCACGCTTGTCTGGTGCAGATCGGCCACCTTTTCAGCAACGTATAATAAATACGAGCTTTCATTCTTTTTGCCACGGTATGGAACTGGCGTAAGATAAGGAGAATCTGTTTCTAAAACTATGTGCTTCAGGTCAATTTGCTGTACAATTTTGTCGAGCCCGGAATTTTTATAGGTCACCACGCCGCCAATTCCAAGGTAAAAGCCAAGTTCGATCACTTTTTGTGCCTGTTCCAATGTACCGGTAAAGCAATGGAAAATACCGCGAAGATCTTCATCCTGTTCTTCTAACAACACCTTGTAAACTTCTTCAAATGCATCTCGGCAATGGATCACGATAGGCAACTTTAGTTTTTTTGCCCAGTTGATCTGGGTCTTAAAAGCTTTTACCTGGTTGTCTAAAGTGGTTTTATCCCAATACAGGTCTATGCCTATTTCTCCAATGGCGTATATTTTATGTTGAGGTATGGCAGCATTGATGGTATTCAACTCATCCTGCCAATTTTCCTTTACATCGCAGGGATGCAAACCAAGCATGGCAAAACAATACTGCGGGTACACCTTTACCTGGCTCATCACCAATTCAATTGAGGCCGAATCAACGTTTGGTAAAAACAAACGGCTGATACCATTGTCCAGGCAGCGCTGCATCAGCTCTTCCCGCTTTATCGGATCGGTCTCGTAATATTGATGGGTATGTGTGTCCGTAAGTAGCATGTTGCAAAATTAAAAAGCCCCCGGATTATCGGGGGCTTTATTTAACTTTTCTTTTTCGCTGCGGTCGTCTTATGCTTAACCGGGGTTTTTGTAACCGGTTTAGCCGGAGCATGTTTTATCGGTTTAATTTTCACCAGTTCCACATCAAACACCAATGTGCTGTATGATGGAATGTCTGCACCGGCACCTTCGGCGCCATAACCTAAGTTAGATGGAATAATAAACTCCGCTTTCGAACCCTCGTTCAGCAAAAGCAAGCCTTCATCCCAGCCTTTTATAACTGCGCTTGTACCAACAATAACCTGTAAGGGTTCATAGTTGCGTCCCGGCTGGTTTAATCCTGCTTTTTGCGCATCTGCCTGAACACTTGAATCGAAAACTTTTCCATCAATTGTTTTACCTGTATAATTAACAAGCAAAGTATCACCAGTTAAAGGCTTATGTTTAACCGATGGCTGTGTAATAAAATACTTCAGGCCTGATGGCGTAGTTTTCACAACAAGTTTATTATCCGCAATATATTTATCCCTTGCAGGAATTTCCTCAGCCTTAATTTTTGCTAAGCCTGCGTTTCTTTCAGCCATCGCCTCTTGTAATGATTGTATCTTTTCAATCTTTACAGTAAACAGCAGATTACATCCTTTTGGTAAAAATGGTGGCCTTTGATCTTCATGATCTTTAAAAATCGAATCAGTTGGAACCTTTACTAAAGCGCTATCTTTTTCAGCCAATAAGGGCAATACATCCATCAAATCTCCCGCGTTCTCACAAGCTTGCACCTGTATTTTTAAAGGGTGGCCCATTGTATAACTGCTAAAAAGAACCGAGTCCTTTTCCGTCTTTTGCACCACATTAAATGTGATCACATCATTCAGTTTAATTTTGGCACCGGTGTTGGCAGTAAGTATTTTTACAAGGTTGCCTTTAGCTGTATGCACATAATTGTCCTGGGCATTTGCTTGTATACCAGTACCTAAGTACAATAAAGCAATTAAAACAAGTTTTTTCATCATCTATATTAAAATAAAAAGCCCCCGGTTTTATAACCGGGGGACCTTAACAGATCAATTATTTTTTAGCCTGCTGCTGCTTAGCTTGTTCCTGCAATTGTTGCAATGTCATCTGAGCCGGAGGTACAATTTTCTTAGCGTTCGGATCAGGGTGAATAATGCTTACCAGTTCCACATCAAATACTAATGGTGTAAATGGAGGTATGATCTGGTATCCTTGTTCGCCATAAGCTAAATTTGATGGGATAACGAACGTAGCTTTAGAACCTTTGTTTAAAAGCATTAAGCCTTCGTCCCAGCCCGGTATAACACCTTTTACACCAACCGGAATGCGAATAGCTTTGTATTGCTGCATAGGGTTGAATGTTTTATTTTTTTGTGCGATATCCTTAACGTTGGTTTCAAAAATTTTACCGGTAAGATATTTGGCAGTATAAAATACTTCAGCAGTATCACCAACAGCTGGTTTATCACCCACGCCTGGTTTTGTGATGGTATAGAATAAGCCTGAAGCAGTGGTAGTACCAACTATTTTATTATCGTCGATATATTTTTTAATTTTTACGGGCTCTTGCTTTTTCATTATGTCAGTTTGCACTTTCATGTAAGCCTGAATACGGCTGTTAAATGCAGTATCGGTCATTGTGCCCTTAGGAATAACCTTTTCAACCTTAATGGTATATACTATATATTTACCCTTAATAGGAGGCCTGCGTGTGCCTTTTTTGTAGATTGAATCAATCTCAGTCTTTATAGTAGCGCTATCACCTTCAGCTAATAACTTTACCCCGGCAAAAATATCGCCTGTAGTTTGTGGCTTCTGTAATAGTGTTAAAATAGGACGTCCCTGCTCGTAAGTGCTCATCAATACCGAGTCACCATCAGTTTTTGCTATCAGGTTAAGGCTTATAAAGTCGCCCTCCTTAACTTTAGCACCACCCTTATCAGCATGGATATCATATAACAATCCGCCATTGCCTTTTTTAAATCCGCCATTGCAGCTTGCTAATCCTAGTGCTGCAAAAGCTAAAAACATCAAGTTTTTCTTCATCATTTATTGTATTAATAGTTTTTTATATTCGGGTAAAATTAGTTTAAATTGATTGATGACCTCATCAAGACTATCTGTTGATGTGCCACCAGCCGCGTTACGGTGACCACCACCGTTAAAATATTTTTTGCAAATTTCGTTGGCCGGAAACTCTCCCCTTGACCTTAACGAAAGTTTTACCATATCAGTACGTCCTACGATAAAAGCTGCCAAACGGATGCCTGTGATAGATAATGCATAGTTAACTATTCCTTCGGTATCGCCCGTAACAACATCATATTTTTCCAGTTCCTGTTTAGTAACTGATATGATTGCCGTATTAAATTCATGCAGCACTTCCAGCTTTTCGCTTAAACAGTATCCCAAAAAGCGCAGCCTGCTTTCGGATGAGTTACTATAAACCAACTCATGTATGCGCCAGTTAACTGCACCCAGGTCTATCAGGTCAGCAGCTATGCGGTGTACAGCAGATGTTGTATTGGGCAACCTGAACGATGCTGAATCAGTCATGATTCCTGTATACAAACAGGTAGCAACATCTTTATTAATAAGGGCCTTATTGTGCAGTTCATTCACAATAAAATCATATACCAATTGCGCAGTTGCACAAGCATTAATATCCCAGTGCCTGTAATCGTCAAAATCTTCCGGTTCAAGGTGATGATCGATCATGATCTTTACCGCAGAGCTTGCACGAACCAGTTCGCCCAGTTCATTAATGCGGCTCAGGGTGTTAAAATCGAGACAGAAAATCAGTTCAGCCTCAGCTACTATCGCAGCAGCTTCTTCTGTATGGTCTGTATAGATCATCACATCCCCGTTACCGGGCAGCCACGCCAGAAAATCAGGATAATCTGTAGGCGTGATCACTTTTGCATGATGGCCCTGCTGTATCAGGTAGTTATATAAACCCAAAGACGAACCCATCGCATCGCCATCAGGCTTATGATGCGTAGTAATTACTATCTTACGGGGGTGTGCTAAAAGTTTAGTAAGCGCAGCTAAATCCAACATCCATTTAAAAAATAGCTGCAAAGCTAAATAAATAAATTAAATACAAACTATCTAATTATAAAGCTAAAAGCGTTTATTTTATAAAATTTAAAACGCTACTTTTGCGCCAATTTATATAAACACGATGGAAAATAATAAAACTTTCACCATGATTAAGCCTGATGCTGTGGCTAATGGTTATACCGGTGCTATCCTTGATCATATTATAAAAGGTGGTTTTAAAATAACTGCGATGAAATATCTTTGGCTTACTCCAGAAAAAGCCGGCGAATTTTATGCAGTGCATAAGGCTCGTCCTTTTTATAACGACCTGGTATCGTTTATGTCTTCAGGGCCTATTGTTGCTGCTATCTTGGAAAAAGGCAATGCAGTTGAAGATTTCCGCAAGCTGATCGGTGCTACTGATCCTGCTAAAGCTGAACCTGGAACGATCCGTAACCTGTTTGCTAAATCTATAGATGCAAATGCTGTACACGGATCAGATTCAGACGAAAATGCCCAGATAGAAGGCAGTTTCTACTTCTCTTCTTTCGAGAAATTCTAAATTATATACCGGGTATGTAGATTTACTTATGCATACCCGGCATTTATTCCCCTCTCTGCTTGCTTTTTCAATCTTAAAGTAATAGTTTTAGCGCATTGTAAATGTTATAGTTATGCCGTGAGGTTTTTACCTGGCATGATTATTGGCATTATACACGTAACCATTGCCATTCATTATGAAACTGCTAATTAAATGTTTAATCTATTCACTGCTTATTACAGCAATTATTGTTGTTAATTCGCTTTTCTTCCTTCACCATCCGCCCGAAGTGCAGTTGGTATTCATCACTCCTGGAATAATTATATTAGGTTATTCTATAATCAGTGATGATTTAAGGAAAAAATCATTAGCCAGGGCAAGATGGTCTAGAGGAAGATAATCTCTTCCACTAGCACACCCTTAGCTTCGTTATTTATCTTTTCGATAATTTGCGCACGCATTAATAACAGCTCATTCTTTATAACTGACGACTCAATACGCAAAAAGAGTTTTTTATCGTGAATGTATATTTCCTTGGTCCTATTTGCCACTGATTTACCAACCAACTCCGGCCATGAGGCTTTTATACCGGTCTCATCATACTTCCGCTTAATCTTATAAACCTGCAACATTTGCTCAATAGCCTCTTTAAGGCTTTTGTCGTTAGTCCTACCCATCAATTTCTCCTCCTGTTACTTTAAACAATTTCAGATCTACATTTATTCTTTTAAAAATATTTTCAACTTTATCTGCATTGGTATCTGTAATAAATACCTGCCCAAAATCATGGTTCGATACCATTTGCATCAGTTTGGTTACCCGGTTATCATCCAGTTTGTCAAAAATATCATCAAGCAGCAACAATGGCTTAAATCCTTTTTGCTGATATAAAAAACTGTACTGTGCTAATTTAAGCGCTATTAGAAATGATTTTTGCTGCCCTTGCGAACCAAATTTCTTCATTGGCATGCCGTGTATAGCAAACTGCAATTCGTCCTTATGTATACCTATAGTTGTACGTTCTAATATACGATCCTTTTCGGTGCTTTTTTTCAACAGTTCGGGGAAATTATCCCGCAATAACTGGGATTCATAAACCAGTTCTACTTGCTCAGCATCCCCGCTTAAAAATTGATAATGTTTATTAAATATAGGTGTAAAGCTTTCCATAAAATCTTTACGTTTTTCAAACACCAGGTTACCTGATGCAATCAGTTGCTCATCAAACACACTTAACAATTCGGGATCATACCTGCCGGTATCCGCTATGCGTTTTAATAAGGCATTGCGGTTGATCAATACCTTATTATAATTGATGAGTTCGTCGAGGTAACGGTTATCTGTTTGCGATATCACATTATCAATAAACCTGCGGCGTTCTTCACTTCCCTCAATTATGATACTGATATCATATGGTGACACCATTACGAGAGGGAACAAGCCGATATGATCAGCCAAACGCTGGTAATCCTTTTTATTGCGTTTAAATTGTTTTTTCTGATTGCGCTTTACCCCGCATGCGATCGCTTCATTTGCACCATTTTTATTAAATGTGCCATTGATGATAAAAAAGTCGGTACCTTGCTTTATCTGCTGGGTATCTATAGGATTGAAGTAGCTTTTACATAATGATAAATAATGTATGGCATCAAGCAGGTTGGTTTTCCCGGCGCCGTTATTACCTGTAAATACATTAACCCCTTCGCTGAAGGTAAGTTCGGCTTCGGTGTAGTTTTTAAAGTTAATAACAGATAATTGCTGCAGATACATAAGGGTTGTCAAAGGTAGTGATTTTGTTGGGCAGTTATCGGTGATTAGTTAACGGGTGATTAGTTAACTAGGATTGTGAAGGCAATAGCAAACTGCTTTATGTAATACTAATAACTGATCACCGGTTAACTGATTTGCCAATCACTGATTAACTGATAACCAGTCACTAATCACTCTCCAACAAATATTTACATCAACCTATTGTTAACAAACTTGAAAAATGTATTTTTGCAAACTTAATTTTAGAATAGAAATGTCAAAAACCCAAACAAATACCAAGGTCATAGCGAATGATAAGGATTTAGGACAGACCGGTAAATTTGTGCGCGAGAACCAAAAAAGTTTAATTTTTATAGCTGCTGCCATTATCGCAATGGTGATCATTTATTTCGGTTACCAGAAAATGTATCTCGCTCCGCGAGAAGAAAAGGCTGCAAGCCAAATGTATGTTGCGCAAGATTTTTGGGCGAAAAAAGAGTGGGACAAAGCCATAAAAGGTGATGCCGGATATCCTGGTTTCGAAAAGATCATCAGTGATTACAGCAACACTAAAGCTGCTAACCTTGCTTCTTTTTACCTGGGGGTAGCTTACCTTAATAAAGGTGAGTATCGTAAGGCAATTGACAATTTAACCAACTATCGCGGTAGTGATATTATGGTTGCTGCTGAAGCATTAGGAAGCACAGGTGATGCTTATGTTGAATTGAAAGATTATGATAAAGCTTCAACTTACTTCAAAAAAGCTGCTGATAAAACAAACAATAAATTTTTATCACCTATTTATCTGAAGAAGCTTGGCTTAGTTTACGAAGCACAAAACGACTACAAGTCGGCTGATGAAACTTATAAAAAAATAAAATCAGATTATCCTGAAAGCAACGAAGCACAAAGCATGGACGGTTATATTGCCCGTGTTGAAGCCAAGTTGTAAACAGGTGTTGAAGTTGTTAAAGACGTTGTAGAAGTTGCAAAGGTTTAGAAATCTTTTTTTCAACTTGTGCAACATTTACAACCTTTATAACTTTTCAAAAACCACTATCAATGGCTACCCAATTTAAAAATCTGTCCGACTTTTCAAATACCGAAATCCCTTCGGCAGTACCTTACCGGTTTGGGATAGTAGTAGCCGAATGGAATGCCGGAATTACCAATGCCCTTTATGAAGGCGCTTATCAAAGCCTGATCAATCATGGGGCGTTGCCTGATAATATCTTTACCTACGCTGTTCCGGGAAGTTTTGAATTGACATCCGGAGCAGATATGCTGCTAAAAAATCTTCATCTTGATGCTGTAATTTGTTTGGGCTGTGTGATACAGGGAGAAACCAGGCACTTTGATTTTATCTGCAATGCTGTGGCCAATGGAATAAGCAATGTTGCTATAAAATATGCTAAACCAGTTATATTTGGTGTGTTGACAACGGATAACCAGCAACAGGCCGTAGACCGCGCCGGCGGCAAGCATGGCAATAAAGGTGATGAGGCTGCAATTACTGCTATAAAAATGGCTAACTTAGCTGAAACCTTGAATGGATAATTTACGTTAAACAAGTACTTATTCAAATCGATGAAAAAATTAATTTATATAGCAATCATTGCAATAGCATTAGGTACAATTATCACTTCATGCTCAAACAAATTGTGTCCCGCTTATTCTTCTTACCCAAGACATAGTAGATAACAGCCAAAAGTCATTTTTCATCTCTTTTTGGAACTAATCCAGCTCTGCGCTGTATTTTTGTGATTAGTTTATTAATTATTTTTATGAATTGGATATCGTTGGAGTCGGCAGAGCAGCTGAGTGGAATTAAACAAAAAGAGGGTTACAGTATCATTTTTAAACACAGCACCCGCTGTTCTATCAGTTTAATGGCAAAAAGACGCCTTGAACTTGATGGTGATCATTTACCAGAAAATTTACCTGTATATTTTCTCGACCTGATCAAATACAGGGACGTATCCAACCTTGTAGCACAAGATTTCCAGGTGCACCACCAATCACCACAACTATTATTGATTAAAGACGGCGAGTGTATTCTTGACCAGTCTCACGGCGGAATATCTGTTGAAGAGGCGCTGTCTGAACTAAACTAAGAACAGATTCAATAAATTATACCGCCCTTTAGGGGGTTAGGGTGTTTTTAACTATTTTTGTATCATGATCGAATTACCGGTAATACCTGTAAATCAAACCCAACGCAAACCCGATTGGCTGAGAGTAAGGCTCCCGGTTGGAAAAGAATATGCGCATGTACGTGGTTTAGTGGATACACATAAGCTGCATACTATTTGTGAAAGCGGCAATTGCCCCAATATGGGCGAATGCTGGGGAGCCGGTACGGCCACCTTTATGATCCTGGGTAATATTTGTACGCGTTCCTGCTCTTTTTGTGCTGTAGCAACCGGAAGACCATTGGCAGTTGATGTGGATGAGCCAAACCGTGTAGCCGATTCAGTGAAACTGATGCAAGTTAAGCATTGTGTAATTACCTCGGTAGACCGTGATGACCTGAAAGATGGTGGTTCAACCATATGGGCTGAGACGATTAATGCCATACGGAGGGAAAGTCCTGAAACTACATTAGAAACTTTGTTGCCAGATTTCAGGGGCATATGGGAAAATCTTGAACGTGTGCTTGCAGTGCGCCCGGAAGTGGTTTCACATAATCTGGAGACCGTACGCCGTTTAACCCGCGAAGTACGCATACAAGCAAAATATGACCGCAGCCTTGAGTGTTTAAGACATATTTCACAGGCAGGACTTAGAACCAAATCAGGTATTATGCTTGGCTTGGGAGAGACAGAGGAGGATGTGCTGGAAGCAATGCATGATCTTTTGGAAGCCGGTGTACATATATTAACACTGGGACAATACTTACAACCAACACGCAGCCATCACCCGGTTATTGACTGGATTCACCCAGATCAATTTAATCGACTCAAACAATTGGGCTTAGATATGGGTTTCAGATACGTGGAGAGCGGGCCATTAGTACGCTCATCCTATCATGCAGAAAAGCATCTGTTTGAATTCTGATTAATCATTTATCTCTTCACAATCATTGAGTAAGGAGTGAAAAATATCACTATCCGAAGAAGAGCTTGTGCTTGCCTTGAGACGCCGTGAAAAGATTGCGGTGGAAGCATTATATGATATGTATTCCTCTTCCTTATATGATGTGATCGTCCGAATAGTTATTGATACAACTATGAAGGAAATGAAATCAATAGCTTCGGTTGATGCCTTCGCTGTAACGCTTGAACCACGTGGCGGTAGCCTTGGTCCTACCATTGATCAAATGGTAGTGATCGGTAAATTCTGAGATTCAGCTACAAGCTTATTCCGTACTGACTTACTCGTAAGAATTTTTCTTTTAATTGTTAATAATTGTTAAAAAACAATTTAATGGGATACGTTGTTGTAACAAAAGACGCACTAAGAGCGTCTTTTAGTTAGACACAACAAAGAGTATTCGTTCTTTATAAGATCAGTTAATATATTAATTAAAAATGCGGCCTGACAATACTACAGCCGCTTTTTTTATGCCATTAATTTTGCCATTGTAACAGGTAACTGTGCAATGATCCTGCCGGGCAATACTACATGCATGCGATTAGGCAATGCCAATTCATCGCCCGCCTTGCCGTGTATGTAATTGCCGATAATACAGGCGTCTTCTGAAGAGTATTTTTGAGCAAGCAAGGCTGCAATTATTCCTGTTAATACATCACCCATGCCACCACTTGCCATAGCCGCATTGCTGGTAGAGTTAAAATAAAGCTTCCCATCCGGGGTGATAGAAATAGTGTAATCATTCTTTAGCACGATATAAATTTTATGTTCTTCTGCCATATGGATAGCTGTTTGCAGGCGCTGCCACCAGTTTTTATGCGAGCCAAACAAGCGGTCAAACTCTTTTACGTGCGGAGTAATAATGCTGCCTTTAGGAATGTGCTTCCACAATCCAAAATGAACAGCCAGTAAGTTAATTCCATCAGCATCTAGCACAATTGGTTTATCGTACTTCTTTAAAAGGGTCACAAATAGATCCAGCGCATGTTTATCTTGCCCAAATCCGGGCCCTATGGCTACAGCGTTAAACTTTTCCCATTCAATTTCAGGCTGTTCCTTTTCTTTTCTTACAATGGCCATTATCTCAGGATGATAACTATTTAGCGCGGTAAGTCCGCTTTGCGGAATACAAGCAGTGGTTAACCCTGCCCCTGCATATGCACATGCTGATGAACAGAGCAAGGCTGCGCCCATTGTTTCGGGCTGACCGGCAATAATTAATGCATGGCCATAAGTACCCTTATTACTAAAACGGGTACGATGCTTTAGTTTTTTTCGGATATCCTTCTCCTCCACCAATTGATAAGGAGAGTTTAACGACCTGATAAAGCTTTCATTGATACCGATATTCACTGCCTCCCAACAATGAATATGAGATCCCGATTCCGGTAGTAGAAAATTAATCTTGGGTTGCTGAAATGTTATCACCAGGTCGGCTTTCAAGACCGCGGCATCGGGACTGGTTTCCCCTTCACTAAAAAATCCCGTAGGTATATCAACAGCAACAACTGTTTTGTGTAACTCATTAAGATAATTTACCAGCCTCGTATAATCCCCGTCCAATTGCTTGTTTAAGCCTGTACCTAATAATGCATCAATAATAATACTACTATCTTCTCCGGGCAGATCGTCGCCCGGCTTGATTTCCAGTATGCTGATCCCGGAAGGGATCAAACGATGCAGATTAGTATTAAAATCGTCTGAAGATCTTGTAGAGAAAGAAGCTATTTTAACATTTACGTTTTGATACTGATGTTCTTTTAACATCCGGGCTATAGCCAATCCATCGCCACCATTATTACCAGTGCCGCAATAAATAGATATGCTTTGTTTTTTTTCAGGAAAATGATTGATAAACCAGCCAACAAAGGCTTTGGAGGCACGCTCCATCAAATCGATGGATGCAATAGGTTCATGCGCTATGGTGTAACTATCCGCTTCGCGGATCTGTGACGAAATAAGCAGAGGCAGCATAATCTATAAAGATAGGAATTGTGCGATTTGTTTCTCTTTATATTTAATATTTGAGGCTTAGAAAGTCAATTTCCAATAATCTTTTCGTGCTTTTATAAATATTGTGTTTGTATTGAACCAATAAACATAATCAGGATTAATGCCATCTTTCATAGTGAATAAATATTCTGTTTTGAAACTGCCATTAATAAGCTTCCCGACCTGAATTTTTTGTTTTGTATCTGTTCCTGAACCTTCGAGACAAACAATATCAGTACCATTATTACTAAAAATAGGTTTTCCAACAAGAGTGTCAATTCTTGCGGTTTTTTTATTTATAAGGTAATATTCTTCTGTATTTGGTTCAAGTTCATGAATTAATATTAGTAGGGGGGTATTTAGTTCACCAACGTATTTGTACTCTTTGAATTCGCCGTCATCTTTAAGGACGACATCTTTAACATCGGTCTTGATACGTATTACACCGTTATGTTTAATTTGAACGTTAGCTTTTTTAATAAAATTAAAATATGCTTGATGATGGGCAAATTCTACATGGCCAATTTTTATACAGCTTTTATATTTATTTTTTTGAAGATATGAGCTTATTGACATCACGCTCAACAAGATAAGTAAAGATATTACTTTCATATTATGCTAGTAAGTAAAAATCAATAATGATATCTGCACTGTAAAAGAATGATCGAATCATTCTCAATTTTATACACCAGCCTGTGTTCCAGTGTTATTCTGCGTGACCACCATCCGGTAAGATTGTGTTTTAAAGGTTCAGGTTTACCATTGCCTTCAAAAGGCATCCGCTCAATTTCTTTTATTAATGAATTAACTTTCTTTAGCATGGTCTTATCTGTACTTTGCCAATACAGGTAGTCCTCCCATGCTGGGCTCAGGAAGATAATCTTCATTGTTCAATTAGACTTCTTTCAGTGCCTGAGCCTTTTTCGTATTCTTCGATACCTTTTTGCAGTCTTATGGCATTAGCAGGACTTTTGAGCAGATAAAAGGTTTCTTCCATGCTTTCATAGTCTGACTTTGAAAGCACTACAACGTCCTCACCATTGGCGCTGGTTACATATAGAGGTGAATGGCTGCTCCGAACTTTATCTAAATATGATTTTAATTGCTGTCTGAAAGCAGTGTAAGTTGTTATTTGCATTTTGAATGAATTTAAGTAAATATAAATAATAAAATAACTTGTACAAAATCTTGTACAAGTTATTTTATCCCCATCTCTTTCTTCAGAAATTGCCCGGTAAAACTTTCCTTTACTTTGCACAACCCCTCCGGGGTGCCGCTGAATAGTATTTTACCACCACCTGCTCCGCCTTCAGGGCCTAAGTCGATCACATGGTCAACTACTTTTATCACGTCGAGGTTATGTTCAATCACCAACACGGTATTGCCTTTGTCAACCAGTTGGTTTAATACACCTAATAGTACGTTGATGTCCTCAAAATGCAAGCCTGTAGTTGGTTCATCAAGGATATAGAATGTATTTCCGGTATCTTTTTTAGAAAGTTCGGTTGCTAGTTTTACACGCTGTGCCTCACCGCCCGACAATGTTGTTGATGCCTGGCCTAAACGAATATAACCCAAACCTACATCAAACAAGGTTCTTATTTTGCGATGAATTGATGGGATATGCTCAAAAAATTCACAAGCGGTTTCTATACTCATATCCAGTACATCGCTGATAGATTTACCACGATATCGTACCTCAAGTGTTTCGCGGTTATAGCGCCTGCCACCGCATTCCTCGCAAGGAACTTGTACATCTGGCAAAAAGTTCATTTCGATCACTTTCATGCCTGCACCCTGGCAAGTTTCGCAACGACCACCTTTTACATTAAAGGAAAAGCGCCCGGGCTTGTAACCCCTGATCTTTGATTCGGGTAATTGCACGTACAGGTTGCGGATATCAGAAAAAACACCGGTGTAAGTAGCCGGGTTGGATCGTGGGGTACGACCAATCGGTGTTTGGTCTATCTCAATCACCTTATCAACGTTTTCTAACCCTTCAATCTTTTCATAGGGAAGCGGTTGTTTTTTCGCCCTGAAAAAATGATGATTTAATATCGGGTATAAAGTCTCCGTGATCAGGCTTGATTTACCACTACCTGAAACACCGGTAATGCCTATCAATTTACCTAACGGAAAGTCAACAGAGACCTTTTTAAGATTATGCCCCGTTGCTTTTTTAAGTGATAGTATCTTGCCATTGCCATCACGCCTTTTCTCCGGTATGGCAATACTCCTCTCACCATTTAAATAAGATGTAGTGAGTGTATGAGCAGCCATTAATTCTTTAGGAGTTCCTTGTGCCACAACTTCACCACCGTGAACACCAGCAGCGGGACCCATATCGATCACATGGTCCGCTTCCAGTATCATATCCTTATCATGCTCTACAACCACCACAGTATTGCCCAGATCGCGCAGGTTTTTCAGTGCCTTGATTAACCGTTCGTTATCACGTTGATGCAAGCCGATACTCGGCTCATCCAGTATATACATTACATTCATCAACTGCGAGCCAATCTGCGTTGCCAGCCTGATGCGTTGTGCCTCACCGCCCGAAAGCGTGCGTGTTGTACGGTCAAGTGTAAGATAACTTAAACCTACATCCAGCAGAAATACTATGCGCGCACGTATCTCTTTTAATATTTCGCGGGCTATGGTATTCTGACGTTCAGTCAGCCTGTCTTCCAGGTTAGTGAACCATTCCTGCAGGGTTCTTATATCCATACAGGCCAGTTCAAAAATATTCTTTTGGTCGATCTTAAAATGAAGTGATTCTTTCTTTAAACGCGCACCTTCACAAACCGGACAAGTTTTTAAAACACGGTAATTTTCCATGTCGTCCATGTCCTCTTCACTGCGTCGTTCCTGCTGCTCCTCCAGCATCCTGATGATACCATCAAAAGTTATCTGGTAGCTTTGCACGTTCCATTTATTGTATTCTACCGCTACGGTTATCATTTCATGCGATCCGTTCAGGATAATATCCAGTGTTTCTTTTGGAAGCTTCTCTATCGGGGTGGATAATGAAAAGTCGTATTTTTTTCCCAGTGATTTTAGTACCTGGAAAACCCATGTTTCGCGGTATTCGCCCAAAGGCGCAAGGCCGCCATTCATGATGCTTAATTTTGGATTTGGAATAACCGAATGTTCGTCCACTTCAAAAATATAGCCCAAACCGTCGCATTTTTCGCATGCTCCATAAGGAGAGTTGAATGAAAAAGTATTTGGCTGAGGTTCATCATATGATATGCCCGAAACCGGGTCCATCAGGTATTTGCTGTAATAAAATACATTATTATCCTTATCCGCAATCCTGATAATGCCTTTAGCTATTTTTAATGCCGCTTGTATGGAAGTTTGAAGCCGCTTGCTGTCTTTATCGCTGATCACCAGGCGGTCAACAACGATATCAATATCATGTATCTTATAGCGGTCCACTTGCATTTTGGGCTCAACATCGACTATTGTACCATCTATCCAAACTTTTAGATATCCTTGTTTGCGTATCTGCTCAAATAGCTCCCTATAGTGACCCTTTCGTCCTTTTACAACCGGTGCCAGGATGTTTACAGGCTGCCCGTCAAACTTTTCGTTGATGGTTTTTAGTATCTGATCTTCAGACATGCGTTCCATCTTTTCGCCAGTCACATAGGAATAAGCCTCACCTGATCTGGCAAAAAGTAAACGCATAAAGTCGTATATCTCAGTAATAGTACCTACTGTAGATCGCGGGTTTTTACTCGTAGTTTTTTGCTCGATGGCAATTACCGGACTAAGGCCCGAGACCTTATCCACGTCCGGGCGCTCCATGCCGCCCATAAACTGCCGCGAGTAAGCCGAAAATGTTTCCATATACCTGCGCTGGCCTTCGGCATAAATCGTATCAAACGCCAGCGAGGATTTGCCGCTGCCGCTTAGCCCGGTGATCACAACCAGCTGGTTGCGCGGAAATGAAACATCAATATTTTTTAAATTATGTACCCTGGCTCCGTATACTTCAACTTCACTTTGCTCGCCCAGGTCAACAGGTTTTGTAATCATATGTAAATTCAAATAGCTGAGTTGCGGCCCGCAACTTTCTTGCTAATTTAGTTAGTATTTATTGAACTGAATGTCAATTTTTAAATAACCGGAAATTGTTATTAAAAGTTTACTGCACAGGCAATTTGCTTTACTTAACCGGGCTGCTTTTAAAAGCAGCAAAGATACACAAAAAAAAGCCGCCATGCTATGTAGCAAGGCGGCCGTAAGTGCTCCGTAATTGAATAGGCTTTTTAATTAAATGCCATCAAATCTGCAGGCTGCAGACTAAATTTATTTAATTTCTTGTAGCCATATAATTCTGGTCTTTCTATCACCTCTTTCATGGCGATGATCCTATAAACATAAATTCCTGTCTCAGGATTAAAGTGCATGCGGAAATAATTATCCTCGCCTTGCACTCTTATAGCTTTCGCCATTTTTATCTCGCCGATATTGTAAGCGGCTGCAGCAATTGTCCAGCTGTTAAATTGGGCGTGCAATTCTTTCAGGTATTTGCAGGCTGCGATTGTAGACCTGCGAATGCTGTACCTGTCGTCTCTGCCGTTACCTACCTTTAAACCGTAAGTGCGTGCTGAACCCGGCATAAACTGCCACCAACCGGCGGCACCGCGTTTAGATACACCCGATTTAAGGCCCGCCTCTACCAATGGCATGTATTTAAAATCTTCGGGGATTCCGTAAGATTTTAGAATAGGTACAATAATGGGAAATAGTTTTACAGCTTCTTCCTGCAAAATGTAGGATTGTAGGTTGTTGTAGCTGTTTTTTACTAATGTGTGCTTCATCTTGCGGGTTATCCGCATATCGTTGATGGGCATTGCTTCATCAGCAAAGGTGAAATCATTTGAAACACCTTTTTTAGGGTAAATAAATCTGTAATTTGACGTGTTTTTTGACACCTTTCTGGTGTCGGCTTTGGCATTAATAAATAGCCCGGAAATGACAACAGTCACCAACATTACGGAGCACGTAATAAAGAGTTTTTTAATCATTTCTTTTTTGGTTAACAAATAAACATTTAGGTAGATGCAGAGACAAAAGTACGTCATATAAATCAGATTATCAAATACTTATCTTCCAATGGGGTGTTTACAAATCGTTAAAACGGTTCAAAAACATGGTTTAAAATAACTTAAACCATGTTTTTGAACCGACTAAAAAAGTTGTGAAACCCACTAAAAAGCATTAACTTTGACCCTCTCTTAGAGTTAAAATTATGGTATTTAGAAGACCAGGGAACAGTCGCGACGACAAGTCCAACCGATCATCAAACAGGGCCTCAAAAGGTGATGATCAGTCCAAAAGAACGGGTGCGCCCCGTTCAAGCAAACCCTCAAATTCCGGCAGTGATAAAGCAGGCGAAAGGCCTAAAAGAAGCAGCTATGGAAGTGCGGCAAGCGGTGGACAAAAAAGTACATCATCTGAAAGGCGGAAACCTTACTCAGGCAGACCTGATTCTGGCGGTGATAGTTCCACAAGACGTACTTCCAGCGGAAGTGCACCTTATCGCAGTAAATCAAATACCGATGAAAGGCCTAAAAGGAGCTTTGGTGACGATACAGCAGGCGAAAAAAGAAGTTACAAACCAAGAAGTACACCATATTCCGGCAGACCAACTTCCGATGATCGACCTAAAAGAAGTTTTAGCGGCGAATCTTCAGGTGAAAAGAAAAGCTTTAAACCAAGAAGTACACCATACTCTGGCAGGCCAACTTCTGATGACCGACCCAAAAGAAGCTTTGGTGGTGAATCTTCAGGTGAGAAAAAAAGCTTTAAACCAAGGAGTACGCCATATTCAGGTAGACCAACTTCTGACGACAGACCTAAAAGAAGTTTCAGCAGTGAATCTACGGGCGAAAGGAAATTTTCTGATAAACCGAGTTTCAAAAGTGCTGAAGGTTCGGGTGATAGAAAGTTCAACAGACGCCCGGCAGAAGGTGCGGGATTTAAAAAACGTATTGAAGATCCGGCTTACAAGCCATTCCGCAATTCAGAAAATTCATCCTACAATAAGCCTAAAACTGAGCGTGACCCGGATGCGAAAACGTTGCGTGGCAGAAAAAAACCTGCAACAAAAGAAGATTCTGGGTTAATACGTCTTAACCGTTATATTTCAAATGCAGGTATCTGTTCCCGCCGTAAGGCTGACGAGCTGATCGCCGCAGGAGTAGTATCGGTGAATGGTGAAGTAATTTCAGAATTAGGCCATAAAATTGATCCGACAAAAGATGCGGTGCGCTACAATGGCGAACTGCTGAAAAGAGAAAAAATGGTTTATGTATTATTAAATAAGCCTAAGGATTATATTACAACAACCGACGATCCACAGGAGCGCCGTACCGTAATGCATTTGGTTGAAAAGGCAAGTAAGGAGCGTATTTACCCTATCGGAAGGCTTGACCGTAATACGACAGGATTATTATTAATGACCAATGATGGTGATTTGGCCGATAAGCTATCTCACCCTAAAAATAATATTGTAAAGCTTTACCAGGTTGAATTAAGCAAAGCCTTAACACAGGGCGATCTGAATAAGATATCATTCGGCCTTGAATTGGAAGATGGTTTAATAAAACCTGATTCTATTGCTTATGTTCAGGGTGCCACTAAAAAAGAAGTCGGAATACAAATACATAGCGGTAAAAACCGTATTGTACGCCGTATTTTTGAACATTTGGGATATGAGGTTGTAAAGCTGGATAGGGCGGTTTATGCCAACCTGACCAAAAAAGATTTGCCTCGTGGACGCTGGCGTTACCTGGATGAAAAAGAAGTGATACAGCTTAAGCACCTGATTTAAGCTGAAAGCGGAAAGTCCAAAGCGAAAAGCTCTGGACTTTTTCATTTAAGAGGTTTTTGTAATAAATTGAATGCATTTTCGAGCTTTATGCCGAAAGCTTTGGACTTTTGGCTTTAAGCCATTAGATTTACAAAATAACCGATCCCTGAATATGAAACGTCTGCTTCTTATCATTGTCTTGTTGTTTCCAGTGTTTACTTATGCACAGAAACCGGCACCATCAACCTACGATCTTTTAATAGGCACATACACTAAAGGCACCAGCAAGGGTATACTTGTTTACCGCTTTTATGTAGAGAGTGGTAAACTGGCTTATTTAAGTCAGATTGAAGGGGTAAGTAACCCTTCTTACCTCTGTGTTGCAAAAAATAACAAATATGTATACTCCGTAAATGAGGACGGGAAAGACGGAGGAGTAAGCTCATTCTCATTTAATCCGGTTGATGGAAGACTGAACTTCCTGAACAGACAAACCTCTGCAGGTGCTGATCCGTGTTATATTTCGGTAGATGATGATCAGAAAAATGTTTTTGTGGCCAATTATTCAAGCGGCAGTCTTGCCGTATTGCCTATAAATAGCGATGGCTCATTAAAAGCCCCATCACAGGTAATACAGGATGAAGGTAAAGGGCCGGATGCAAGCAGGCAGGAAGGGCCGCATGTGCATATTGCTTATTTCTCGCCTAATGAAAAATACCTGCTCTATACTGACCTCGGCACAGATAAACTAAATATTTTACGTTATCGCCCATCAAACGCATTGCCATTAAGTCCTGCTACGCCCGCTTTTATAAGCACGGCGCCCGGTAGCGGTCCAAGGCATTTGGTTTTTTCACCCAATAAAAAGTATTTATACCTGTTGCATGAAATGGGAAGTAACATTAATGTTTATGAATTTAATGGTGGCAAGCCTGTTCGTTTGCAAACCGTTAAATTGCTTCCCGATGGATTTAAAGGAACCAATGGCGCTGCAGCCATTCATATGACCCCGGATGGACGTTTCTTATATGCTACTGACCGTTTGGATGCCAGCGGATTGATCGTTTATTCAGTTAACCAGGAAACCGGTCAATTGACCTTTGTACAACGTGCATCAACCTTTGGTAAAAACCCACGCGATTTTGCAGTGGATCCAACAGGCAGGTTCCTGATAGCGGCGAACCAGGACAGTGATAATATTGTGGTATATAAAATAGATCAAAAAACCGGGGCGCTTACTCCAACCAACTCAGGAATACATGTTGGGAACCCGGTTTGCTTAAAATTTACTCCTGCTGAGTAAGCAAAAAGCATAAGGCTTAAAGCTTTAATAAATTAAAAAGCTGAAAGTTGATGCCCATTATTAAGGCAAAAACTTTCAGCTTTGTGCTTTTCGCTTTCAGCTATTATACAATGTTGGCTTTGCTTTTCTCTATTACTTCGATATAGTAGTTCTCATATATCGGGAGGATAATTGAAAGGTCAAATTCTTTTGCGCGGGCAAGGGAATTCTCTTTAAAGGTCTTAAGGCGGGCCTCATCTTCTAAAATGTATATGGCTTTTTCGGCCATGCCATCTACATCACCAATATCTCTTAAAAAGCCTGTTACGCCCTCAATATTCAATTCCGGAAGACCACCGGCATTAGTACTTATTACAGGTACTTTGCAAGCCATAGCTTCAAGGGCAGCCAAACCAAAACTTTCTGATTGCGAAGGCATCAAAAAGAGGTCAGATACTGATAATATTTCTTCTATTGCATCCTGTTTACCAAGAAAGCGCACATTGTCGCTCACGCCCAGGTCGCGGCATAATTGTTCGCAATCTGCACGTTCTTCACCATCGCCCACCATCAAAAGCTTTGAGGGTATCTTTTTAACAACCTTGGCAAATATGCTGATCACATCCTTTGTGCGTTTTACTTTACGGAAGTTGGATGTATGGATCAAAATCTTCTCACCCGAAGGAGCTATAGCCTTTTTAAAGTGGTCCTTTGGTTTCAGACTGAAACGGGTCAAGTCGATAAAATTGGGTATTACTTTTATCTCATTTTCTATCTCGAAAAATTCGTAGGTATCTTTTCTCAAATGTTCAGAAACTGCCGTTACGCCGTCTGATTTGTTGATAGAAAAAGTAACTACTGGTTTATAAGTCCTGTCTTTACCTACCAGGGTAATATCTGTACCGTGCAATGTGGTCACTACAGGGATATAGATGCCATAGGTCATCAATATCTGTTTAGCCATAAAGGCAGCCGAGGCGTGCGGAATGGCGTAATGTACGTGTAATATATCGAGCCCCTCAAAACGTACAACATCAACCAGGCGGCTGGCTAATGCAAGCTCATAAGGCGGATAATCAAACAAAGGGTACTTGGATACCGAAACCTCGTGATAAAAAAGGTTTTCTGAAAAGAAATCGAGACGTGCGGGCTGGTTGTAAGTAACAAAATGAACCTGGTGACCATGGTCGGCCAGTGCTTTGCCCAGTTCGGTTGCTACAACCCCGCTACCGCCAAAAGTGGGGTAACAAACTATTCCGATCTTCATTGATGTTGTTTCTCTCTTGCTAAATGGTAATGAAACTACCGCCCACTGTCGATACCGATCATAAGCAGATATGTGTGCGGTAGTTTCACTGCTGCAAGTTTAACAGCAATTTATGGCAATAGTGTTAAGGCTGTGTAAAATGATTGGGACCGATTATCTTTATTTGAATATCGTACATCGAATTTTGAATATCCAATTTCGAAGGTTTTATAGCACTAGCTGGATACTTCATCATTCAAAATTAGTTATTCAGTGTTCGATATTCTAAAGAGCCGTTGTCAGCCACCATGTATTGCCAAATGGGTCTCTTACACCAGCACTGCGTCCATAGCTCTGATCAGCAGGTTCCATAACAGTTACAGCGCCATTTGCTAATGCCTTTTGATAAATTTTATCACAATCATCCACATAGATAAATAATCCGGCGGTTTGTTTTGCGTGCTGTTCTGTAGCATCGGCAAACATAATTACGCTGCTTCCAATACTTATTTCAGCATGCATGATCAGTGTTTCTGTGCGCATGGCTTTATATCTTTCTACGGCATCAAATACATTTTTGGTGAAACTAAAAAAAACAGCAGCATTTTCGACAACAAGGTAAGGCATGATCTGTTGATAGCCTTCGGGGATATTTAAGTTTTTCATAATGTGTTTCTTTTATACAAATATGACTTAACTGACAACGCACAAATTGTAAAAACCGGACATCTTTAAATATTCCTGTATTCTGTCCCCTCGGCGTTCCCTGAAAAATAAAACCCGGGGTGATACCCAGTAAATGCCTTAACATCATGTATAAAATGCGATTGATCATAATAGCCGCATTCATAGGCAATACGGGTTAATGATTTATTGCTTCCATATTGTTTCAAGGCGTTTTGCAGACGGGTAAGCCGCAAATACATTTTAGGACTAAAGCCTGAATAGATTTTAAACTTACGATCGAACTGGCGGGTTGAAAGTGAAAATTTAGAGGCCAGCTCGTTTACATTGGTTCCTGTTCCGTCATAAATGGCATATCTTACAGCATGCATCATATTTTTTTCGAGCATCTGCCTTTTATGCAATTGGTTCTCTAAAAATGACGAAAGGATATTTATCCTTTGCGTATTATCTGCGGCCAGCATGATTTGTTCCTCCAGAAATTTTCCTTCGTCTCCTAATAATAAATGAAGGTCAAGTTGGGTATTGGTAGTTTCTTCTGCGGGCAAACCAAACATTCGTGGTATGGCATAAGGATAAAGATAAGCGCCAAACAGGCCGAAGTCTTCATGAATGATAAATCTCGAATATTGACTGGTTTGCGATTGCAGGCCCGAACGATAAGATGCAGGGTTAGTATTACCTGTTATATCATCAAAAACCCCTTTATAATGAAAAACAATTTCCGCACAGCCATCCGCCACAGATCGGTACACATAAGATGGCTCACTTAAGGATAGCTCATGCTCAAACACCCAAAAGCACCGCACATAGGGTTTTAGGATTTCCGGTGGTTGAATGGTTTGATACCTCATTGCATTTCGATGTTCGAAAACTCAAATGAATCACAATAAAAACCTAACAAATTCAAATCAAAGTTAAAAACTTGAAACAAGCAGAAAGGTAATAAAATCCAATTTTATTCACAGTAATAATCTATTAGATTTTCGGCGACGATGTGTCTTCTATGTAACTAAATTACTATTAGAAATTGTAATAATATCTCCTTCGTATCTTGTTTTTATTAAGATTTCTTTAATTTGATCCGGAAATTCATCTAGCCTAAGTGGTACTGTAGGCGAAGCCACAAGATGAATTTGAGTTGCTGAAAAATTATTCAAAATTGTTCTATCGAAAGCATACAATCCTTTTCTTGTCATTTCTATAAAATAATCAAGATACATATCATCGGCTTGTTCTCCTAAGATTTGACTTAAATTAGCGTTAATGATTATATCAGAATTATATGGTAATTCCATAAAATAATCAGTTAATAAAGTATCCAATTGTGAATAATTATTAGCTACAGATAATGGTAATTTCCCACCACCAGAGGCGACAAAACCAACGTCTACGCCATTAGTAAAAAACCAATCAATATCTAATATTTGTTGCTCTATTTGACTGTACATATTTAATGTATTACAATCTATAAGCCTTTCTGTATAGCCTCGTAAACCGCATCCTGTATCCTCGGCCGGATATTCAGGCTGGATAGTTGATCAGTTACTTTTGGGTTTACACGGTTTGATAAAAATATGTATACTAAATTATAAACCGGATCAACCCAGACACCAATACCGGTATAACCTGTATGCCCGAATGTTTTAGGCGATGCCAGTTTTGACGGATAATGATGGTCGGCAAGAGGGTCCCAGCGGTCAAAACCTATGCCTCGGCGACTTACATCTGATTGCTTAGCTGTGTACAGGTCGACTGTCTCGGGTTTAAAATACTCATCACCTCCATAAGTACCCCTGTTAAGCAGCATCTGGTATAATATGGCCAGGTCATTGGCACTCGAGAATAAACCTGCATTGCCCGAAACACCCCCCAATAAAGCCGCGGTTGGATCATGCACATAACCATCCAGCAAACTATGCCTGAACACTTCATCATACTCGGTTGGTACTATTTGGCTTTGCGGAAAACGTTTATAAGGTAAAAATCCAGCGGTTTGCATGCCCAGAGGATCATAAAAGTTCTCCTGTGTATATTCATTGAGTGGTGTTGCGGTAACGGTTTCGTCTATTTCTTTCATAAAACACATGCTCAGATCGCTATATACGTACTGTCCACGAGTTTTTAAAGGCGAATCCAGCATATCAGCCCACATTACATCCTTGAAATAGTTTTTACGCAGATAGAAATGTAAAGCTACTTTGGTAGGATAAGCTGCCGATGAATCTATACTGATATCTGTTGGTTTTAATTTTTCATAGGTCTGGATATCGGGTATCAAACCTGCCTGGTGCTCCATTAGTTCGCGTATGCGGATATCGTTCTTATTTGTTTTACGCGCCATCGGGATATAGGTACCAATGGTCGAATCCAGGTTCAACCTGCCTTCCTCTGTAAGACGCATAGTTTCAATTGTAGTGGCTGATATTTTGGTGACTGATGCCAAATCAAAAATATCAGTGATCTTGTCCGGTATTGCTTTATCATAAGTATGATAACCGTAGGCTTTGTTAAAGATCACCTTGCCATCCTTTGCCACTAATACCACACAACCCGGCGTAGCCTGGTTACGGATAGCTTCATAAGCGATGTTATCAATATCATTTAGATTTTTGGAGTTGATACCGACCTCTTCAGGTACTGTATACTGTAAACGGGTCTTAGTCGTAATGAAACCTGTATTTGCGCGATATTTTTGAGAGAAAGTCTTACTTAAATTTTGTGTGATCGCAATCCCTCCAAAAATAGCCTGTGCGCTAAAATATGCTGAGACGGGCGATGACCGCTGCGACATAATAATAGGCGCAGTCACGTTATCCAGCTTGGGTAGCGAGCTACCGTCACCGAAATAAGCAATGATCACGTTTTTAGACCGGCGGTTGGTATTGATAAATCCGACGATCTGTGGATTGGCCATATCCGCATCGGTCAGCTGTACTATTAATGTATTGTATAGTTTGGTGTCAAAATCAAGTACATCCGGGCTTTTGATACCTACATAATCCATGCCGTTGAAAGAATCTACTTTGGTGTATTTATTTGCGAGGCTGTCAAACCCTGTGGCATAAGGATATGAGAAATGAATGCTGGCAACATTGAGTTGGCCAAGCGCTTTAAGGGGAATCAACCCCTGACCGTTATTTAGTAGTATTGTAGCTTTTTCAACTGCTTTTTCTTCGTTAACATAGGCTTGACCGGTAAAGGGGGGATTTTGCGCACAGGCTGAATGAACTAAAACAAATCCTGAAAGGATCAGAACGCAAAATCTCCACTTATTTTTTCTCATATACTTTTTCTCCATTAACATAGGTTTTTAACACTTTAACGCCCGGCAGCTCCGATCCTTTTATTTTCATAATATCTTTATCAAGGATAACAAAGTCGGCATATTTTCCCGGCTCTATACTTCCTTTTTCTTTTTCTTCAAACTGCGCCCTTGCCGCCCATATGGTCATTCCCTTTAACGCTTCAATCCGGCTTATCGCATTCGCACTCTGAAATCCGTCTTCAGGATAGCCTTTCAGGTCCTTGCGCTCAACTGCTGCGTAAAACGTATAAATAGGGTTAATATTTTCAACAGGGAAATCTGTTCCCAACGGCAACCAACCATTTTGATCAAGCAATTGTTTGTACGCATAGGCGGTTTGTAAACGCTTAGTTCCAAGCCGCGTGCCTGCCCAGCGCATATCAGATGTGGCATGAGTAGGTTGTACCGAAGGGATGATATTATAGTCACCAAAATAATGAATATCGGCCGGTGATAATACCTGTGCATGTTCGATACGCCAGCGGCGGTCGTTCTTGCCTTTTAAAACGCTTGCATAAATTTTAAGTATCACCCGGTTGGCTGAATCACCAATGGCATGGGTACACATTTGGAACCCCTTTTCCGCAATCTTTTGAGCCACTTCTTCAAAATGTTTCTGACTGCTTAGCAAAAAACCTTTCCAGTTTTTCTGATCGCTATAAGGCCGCAGCAGGCAAGCTCCTCTTGACCCAAGTGCACCATCGGCATATACTTTAAAAGAACGCACATCCAAACCGGGAGTTTTAAATACACCACGTTTAAACAGGTATTCGTAGTTCTCAGCCCGATCTGACAGCATTACATACATACGCATTTTAAGGTCGCCCCTATGCTGTAACTGTGCAATTGTACTGATCATGGTATAAGGCAGACCACAATCAGAAACGGTGGTAAGTCCATCGGCAAAGCAATTGTGTTGAGCATCTAAAAATGCAGATTGTGTAATTTGTTCGTTTGGTTCAGGAATCTTCCGCTTTACAATACCTACGGCGTTATCAACCAAAATGCCCGTTAGCTTTCCTTTTACAGTTTCAATTTCCCCACCTGATACGGTTTGGCCGGGTTTTATTCCAGCTAAATTTAAGGCGGCCTGGTTGGCAATGGCTGCATGCCCGTCTATGCGGGTCAATAATACCGGCCTTACCGGGAATGATTTATCGAGTTTTTCTTTGCTTGGGAACTGTTTTATTTTCCATCTATTCTGATCCCATCCGCGGCCGATTATCCAACCGTCCGTGTTTCGTTTTGAGTAGGCGTTTACGGTATCAATGATCTCGTTCCAGCTTTTTGTGCCATCCAGATTCACTTCCTGCAAGCTCAAACCGTACTCATAAAAATGAGAATGGGCATCAATAAAACCCGGATAAACAGGTTTGCCTCCGGCATCGATCACCTTGCGGGCTTTGTATATTTTTTCTAATGAGTCATTCTTACCAACTGCAATTATTTTACCTCCATTGACCACAAAGGCATCAGCTGTGGAGAAGTTAGCATTTACTGTATAAACCACTGCATTTTTAACCAGCAGATCGGCATTAAAATCCTGTTGCTTACAGGCGACTACCAGTAGCATCAACAAAGGGAAAATTTTTCTCATAGAGTTCGTTTAGCTAAACTATATACAATTATTATATTATTAAGTTGTGGTAACAAATTTTTACTAATTCTAAGTCTTTCTTTTTACGTTTTGCTCATTAAAACTGTTGACGTTGACTGACCGCTTTCGGCTTAAATTGTCACGCTTTTATAATAATGAACGACTTACGTTAACATAATACATATACAACAATTGAAAGATAAAGTTATGCAGCCAATTAATTAATTTAGCATCGAATATGATCCGCCCGCTAACAGGGCGGACGGAGAGAAGGGGAAATTTAAATGCCAGATATAATTCAGCTTTTACCAGATTCTGTGGCTAATCAAATAGCTGCTGGAGAAGTAGTGCAACGACCTGCATCAGCTGTTAAAGAACTGGTTGAAAATGCGATAGATGCCGGTGCCGATAAGATACAATTGATATTAAAAGATGCCGGGAAATCACTGATACAAGTGATAGACAATGGCTGTGGTATGAGCCTTACCGATGCCCGTATGAGTTTTGAACGGCATGCTACTTCAAAAATACGCAAGGCTGAAGATCTTTTTGCGATACGTACTATGGGTTTCCGGGGTGAAGCAATGGCCTCAATTGCTGCTATTGCGCATGTGGAGTTAAAAACGCGCCGGCATGAGGATGAACTGGGCACCTGTATTATAATAGAGGGCTCGGAAGTATTGAGTCAGCAGGCATGCTCAGCTAATACCGGGACAGCCATATCCGTCAAAAATTTATTTTATAATACACCTGCACGCCGGAACTTTTTGAAAGGTAACCCGGTGGAAATGCGACACATTGTAGATGAGTTTCAGCGTGTAGCTCTGGCTAATCCGAATATATTTTTTACCATGCACCACGACGGGCAGGAAGTTTACCATTTACCGGCGACCGCACTTAAACAACGCATCGTTCATTTATTTGGCAATACTTATAACCAGCGGCTGGTTCCCGTCGAAGAAGATACTTCGATCATCAGGCTCCACGGTTATGTGGGCAAGCCAGAATTTGCGCGTAAAACGCGTGGCGAGCAGTTCTTTTTTGTAAACAACCGTTTTATACGCGATGCTTACCTGAACCATGCCGTGCTAACTGCTTTTGAAGAGTTGTTGCCGGATGAAAGTTATCCGTTGTATGTGCTTTTTATTGAGATCGACCCCTCAAAGATCGATATCAACGTGCATCCCACTAAAACGGAAATAAAATACCAGGATGAAAGATCCATATATGCTATTATCCGCTCCGCAGTAAAACGTGCGCTCGGCAAATATAACATTACGCCTACCCTTGATTTTGACCAGGAGAACAGCATTGGCCATTTAATAACATCAAAACCGCTGGAACAAATAGTGCAGCCAACTATTGCCTTCAATCCCGATTTTAACCCTTTTGCTGCCGAAGTAAAGAAAGCAGACCGGGAAATCTCTTTTAGGCAGAATGCGGGCGAACATCAGCGTACTGCTATTCCGCAAAATTGGGATACGTTGTATGAGATCAGCAAAAGGGAAGAGCAGGCGCAACAAGAAATGCATACCGAAAGTACGATATCCGTGCAGGAGCAGGAGGTAAGCAAATCAAGCGAACGACAGTTGTTCCAGATACATGGTCGGTACATTCTATCGCAGATCAAATCGGGTTTTATGCTCATCAGCCAGCAATCGGCACATGAGCGTATTTTGTATGAACGCTTTTTGCAGCAACTGGACAATCATTCGGGTACCAGTCAGCAAAGCCTGTTCCCGCAATCGGTTACCTTGCAAAGCAGTGATTTTGAATTATTGAAAGAGCTTTTGCCAGATATTCGGGCTTTAGGTTTTGATATCCGCGAGTTTGGTAAGAATACAGTTGTGGTTGAAGGTATCCCCGCCGACCTTAGCAATGTGGCCGAACATACCTTGTTGGAACATTTACTGGAGGGCTTTAAAAATAACCTGGCTATTTTAAAGTTAGATAAACGCGATAACCTGGCCCGGTCGCTTGCCCGCAATGGAGCTATTAAGACCGGTACGAAATTATCACTGGAAGAAATGAATTTACTGATCGATCAGCTTTTTGCCTGCCAGATGCCTAACCTTGCACTCAATGGTAAGCCGGTGATCAGTACTTTTACATTAAATGAATTAGCCGAACGATTTGAAAAATAAAATTATTAGCATTACACTAAATCTATGAGCGCATACAGGCAATCACCTTTCTCCAATTTAACACCGGTTGTAAAAAACCTCTTGATCATCAATATTATCTTTTTCGTTGCCACATTTATACTGCGCAATACTTTTGATATGGATAAGTGGTTAGCGGTATATTATTTTAACTCTCCGCAATTCAAGCTATGGCAGATTATCAGCTATATGTTTATGCATGGCAATATCGGGCACATATTTTTTAACATGTTCGCTTTATTCATGTTTGGACCGATGCTTGAATACAGTATAGGATCACAACGTTTTTTTAATCTGTATTTTATTTCCGGTATCGGAGCAATAGTTATTCAAATGCTGGTGCAAGCCCTACAGGTACATGCGATAACGGGCGGGATCACTATATCGCATCCTGAATTAGAGTCATCATATACAGCCTATGGTCCACTTGCTCAAAAATTATATGATATTTATAACATACCGGTCGTTGGCGCTTCGGGGGCAATTTTTGGTTTGTTGGTAGCATTTGCAATGCTATATCCAAACCTGGAAATGATGATACTTTTCATTCCTGTTCCAATCAAAGCAAAATACATCATACCGGTATACATATTAATTGAATTATGGCTTGGGGTTGGTCAGTACGGTGGCGATAATGTAGCCCACTTCGCCCATTTGGGTGGTGCGCTGTTTGGTTTTATTATGGTAAAATTTTGGCGTTTACAACGACCGAACAACTATTTTTAGTTCTATTGCGTTATTATTATTATATTGATCTATGAATACGCTTTGGCAAGATATCCGTATTAAAATGTTACACTCGGGCAGTAGGCTGGGACTGCTCATCGGTATTAATATTATTATTTTCCTGGCCATTAATATACCTGGTGTATTAACATGGGCATTTACCGGGCATAATCTCGTATCAGGTTATGCTTTTGATTATCTTGCATTACCGGCCTATTTCCCCAAACTACTTTCCCGTTTCTGGACACCGTTTACCTATATGCTGATGCATGATGGCATACTGCATATTTTTTTCAATATGCTATGGCTATACTGGATAGGACAAATATTTGAAGAGTACCTGGGTAAAAAGCGCACCATCGGTTTGTATATATTCGGAGGGTTAACAGGCGCGTTGTTTTTTGTTCTGGCATATAATTACCTGCCTGTATTTGCCAATTCAGGAGCTGCAGAAGTAAACACGGTAGTGGGTGCTTCTGCAAGTGTAATGGCTATCATTATTGCTACCGCTACATTACTTCCTGATTACACGATAAGCATGATGTTTATCGGTCCGGTAAAGCTAAAATGGATTGCCATATTTTATGTGATCCTCGATTTTTTATTGATTGCCGGGCCAAATGGCGGGGGCGAGATTGCTCACCTTGGGGGGGCCTTATTCGGCTTTATCTATATCAAACAACTGCAACGCGGTCACGACTGGATTGGCGCCATAAACGGCATCTTCAAACCAAAGTCAAAATTGAAAGTTGCTACTAAAAATTCGGATAGAAATTCAAACTCCAAGCCGCGACAAGAGGAAATAGACCGTATCTTAGACAAAATTTCGCAAACAGGATACGATAGCCTGAATAAACAGGAAAAAGAGATACTATTTCGCGCCAGCAAGGATAATGAAGGCTAAAAAGAACCTAACTTTTATTGACAAGGTATTTCTTTGGATAAATATTCCCCTGGGTATTGCCCTGCTTATCAGTTACCTGGCGCCAATAACCAATCCTGAAAAATTTTGGGTCATCGCTTTTTTTGGGCTCGCCTATCCATTTTTGCTTTTCGGTAACCTGATTTTTATTGTTTATTGGCTGATACGTAAAAGCAAATGGGTGCTATTGTCAATAATTGTGATTGGCATCGGGTGGAAGATTCTGAATAAAAACATCGGTCTCCGTTTTCCGCAAATGTATAGTCGTGCAGCTAATCCGGATATGCTACGGATAATGACTTACAACGTTCATAACTTTAAACGTTATGGTGAAAAAAACGATGTTTCGACCAAGCGCGAAATATTGCAGATTATATCAGACTACTCACCCGATATCATCGGTTTACAGGAATTTTACACACGCAACCGCGGTCAGTATGATATGATGGATTCTGTTCAAAGGATATTAAAGTCTAAACATTATTTTTTTGAGTCTGTGGCTTCCAATAAGGATGAGGCCATGGGAATGGCGATATTCTCAAGGTTTCCGATAGTTGCTCATGGGCTAATACCTCTGGCAGATCGCAAAAGCGAAAACCAATGTATCTATGTGGATATCAAAAAAGGCGCAAAAATTATCCGCGTGTATAACGTCCATTTGCAATCGATCCGTTTCGACCCGTATGATTACCGTTACATTAGCAATATAACCGAGCAGGGAAAGCCGGAAGTTAGTTCGGCCAAACGATTGGGCGGTAAGTTAAAGATCGCCTTTTTAAAAAGGAGCGAGCAGGTGTTTAAGATAAAATCTCATGCTGATTCCTGTACTTATCCATATATCATCTCGGGGGATTTTAATGACACCCCAGCTTCATTCGCGGTAAACCAAATGAGTAAAGGATTAAAAAATGCCTTTTGTGAAAAAGGTTCGGGTCTGGGACGAACCTACAATGGAAACTTCCCTAATTATCAAATAGATTATATTATGACCAGCAAACAGTTTGATGTGAAGGGTTATAACATCATCGAAAAAAAGCTATCTGACCATTACCCGGTGTGTAGTGAGCTGGTGCTCAAATAAGATAAGTCAACCTACTGTCAAAAGCTATATCCAATACAAAGGTTTTGGGATTTAACCAAACGGATATAAGCTTAAAATCGAAAAAATCGTAAGTTTGCCGACATGGAACAAAGCCTGTTCGTTTACAATACTTTAACAAGGAAAAAAGAAAAATTTGCAGCATTAAACCCGCCACATGTGGGTATGTATGTTTGCGGGCCAACCGTATACAGTGATGTGCACCTGGGTAACAGCCGCACTTATATTTCATTCGACCTGATATTCAGGTACCTCACTCATTTGGGTTACAAAGTACGTTATGTACGTAATATAACCGATGCAGGGCACCTGGAAGGTGATGCCGGTGATCAGGGTGAAGATAAGATTTCAAAAAAAGCTAAGCTGGCTCAACTGGAACCAATGGAGATCGTGCAGAAGTATACGATAGGCTTCCACGATGTAATGCAGATATTTAATGTATTGCCACCAAGTATAGAACCTACGGCAACCGGTCATATTATTGAACAGATAGAACTGGTGAAACTGATACTGGAGCGTGGATATGCCTATGAAATAAACGGATCTGTTTATTTTGACGTAGAGAAATATAACCAAACCCAGGATTACGGTATCTTGAACCGCCGGAATTTGGAGGACCTGATAAATAACACACGAGATCTGGGCGGTCAGGATGAAAAGCGCGGAAAGCTTGATTTTGCACTCTGGATAAAAGCAAAGCCCGAGCACCTGATGAAATGGCCTTCGCCATGGAGTGTAGGCTTCCCGGCCTGGCATTTAGAATGCTCGGCCATGAGTAATAAATATCTCGGTCAGCATTTTGATATTCATGGGGGGGGTATCGATCTGATGCCTACGCACCATACCAATGAGATAGCGCAAAATGTTGCTGCCTGCGATAAAAATCCGGCTAATTACTGGGTGCATGCCAATATGCTGACTGTAAACGGTCAGAAGATGTCGAAATCACTGGGTAATAGTTTTTTACCTTATGAACTATTTACCGGTCAGAACTCTATATTAAGTAAAGGCTATAGCCCGATGACGGTGCGCTTTTTTATATTACAAGCACATTACCGCAGTACACTTGATTTTGGTAATGAAGCAATGGAAGCATCTGAAAAAGGCTTTAAGCGTTTGATGAATTCATTTACCTTAATGGACAGCCTGCAGGCATCCGGTAGTACGGATGTGGAGATAGCACCCTTATTGCAACGTTGCTATGATGCCATGAATGACGATTTTAATAGTCCGGTATTAATTGCTGAGTTGTTTGAAGCATCGCGTATCATCAATACAGTATATGATAGCAAAATGAAGATCGACGCCAAAAACCTGGAGCTTTTAAAGCAACTGATGAATGATTTTATCCTTGATATTTTAGGATTAAAGAATGAGCAAGCTGCAAATGATGACCTGCCAAAAGTATTAGACATGATTGTGGAATTGCGTAATGGGGCAAAAGTAAACCGTGATTATGCCACATCTGACAAAATAAGAGATGGCTTGCAACAAATTGGTTTCCAGCTAAAAGACGGGAAAGAAGGGACTACCTGGAGCAAAATTTAAATTTGTTTAAAAACATAATTATTAAACTTTTGTACTTTAACCATGGCAAAGCCGTTAATTAAAGCGGTATAAAATTTAAACAATGTCTAATGGGTAACAACTCCGGCATTGCAATTAACTTTTATTATTAATATTGCCCAAAACCTGTTATAAGAATGAAACAATTAATATTAGTTGCTACTATACTTATTGGCTTCCAGGAGTTAGCCTTAGCACAAACAAAACCTGTTGAAGTAAATACAGTAATAGAAGCCGAACATGCTTTTGGCAAGCAGGTTGAACGCAAGGGCATAAAAGAAGCTTTTTTATCAGTGACAGACCCGGAGGGTATCGTATTTAAACCGGATGTGGTTAAAATAACAGACTTTTATAATTCTATAGATAAACAACCCGGCACCTTAACCTGGGAACCAAAGATTGCCCGCATCTCTGCTAATGGTGATCTGGCCTTTACAGCTGGTCCGTATTTATACCAAAATGGGAAAGGTGAGGATGATAAAGTTTATGGTGATTATGTTTCAGTATGGCGCGCCGATGCAGATAATAAATTAAAATTGCTGATAGATCTTGGTATTCAGCATCCTGAGAGCGGACAGGAGCAATTAACCGATTTTAAAGATCCTGATCCATCTAAACGTGTTGCGCCAAGCAAGGATCCATTTAATGGCCGCAGCATTATTATAGGAACTGATAAAATTTTCAATCACGAACTGACTGTTTCGGCATTGGCTACATACAAAGAGTTTCTAAGCCCAGAAGCACATTATTATTTTCCTGGTTTTGACCCGATCATAGGCCAGGACAAGATCATGAAGTTTATCGATAATGAAGCGATCAGTATAACTGCCGAAACTGTTAACGTAGGCCGCTCAACCAGTAATGATCTGGCTTATAGCTATGGCCGCGCCCGCATAAAAAAGGGAGAGTTCGTAAGCAATTATAACTATGTGCGTATCTGGGAAATAGATAAAGAGCACAAATGGAACGTATTGCTTGAAGTATTCTCAGCAGTAGAGCAATAAATTTATCATCAGTCATTGGTCACTAGTCATTAGAGATGAAGAAAAAGTCAACTAATGACCATTACAACAATCTGGTAATAATATCATCAGCTGATAGGCCTTCTGCTTCAGCATGGTAGCTGCGTATAATACGGTGTCTTAAAACAGGTTTGGCAACTGCTTGTACATCCTCAATATCCGGCGAATATTTGCCGCTGATAACTGCATGACATTTTGCTCCTAAAATTAAAAATTGTGATGCACGCGGACCAGCTCCCCAGTTAAGCAAGCGCTTCACTTCAGCCGAAGCCAAATCACTGCCCGGGCGTGTTTTTGAAACCAGTTTAACGGCATATTCCAATACATGGTCAGTCACAGGGATATTTCGTACCAGCTGCTGAAAATAAATGATCTGTTCGGCATTCAGTACCTTTTTCACATCAGGAACTACGGAACTGGTGGTATTCTTTACAATTAACAGCTCTTGCTGTAATGTTGGATAATCCAATGATACATTGAACATAAAGCGGTCCAATTGCGCCTCTGGTAACGGATAAGTTCCTTCTTGTTCGATTGGGTTTTGGGTAGCCAGCACAAAGAATGGCTGCGCCAATTTATGAGTAGCGCCAGCAACAGTAACCGCTTTTTCCTGCATGGCTTCCAGCAATGCTGCCTGGGTTTTTGGGGGTGTGCGATTTATTTCATCCGCGAGGATGATGTTTGAAAAAACAGGACCCGGAATAAATTTAAAATTTCTATCCTCACCCAGGATCTCAGAACCGATGATGTCGGATGGCATCAGGTCGGGGGTAAATTGTATTCTGCTAAAATCCAGGTCTAAAACCTGTGCAACCGTTTGTACCAGTAAAGTTTTTGCCAAACCGGGTACGCCAACCAAAAGGCAATGCCCGTTGCTGAAAATAGAGATTAGCACCGATTTAACCACCTCATCCTGTCCGATGATCACCTTGCCGATTTCAGAAAGAATATGCTTGTAGGTACCCCTCAAGGCATCAGCAGCTTCCACATCTGTGCGGTGTTGCATATTGTTATTTAAGGTTTATTTAATTTGTGCTGCCAACGGTGTATTTGCCCATCCATTTAATAGCGGGCATGTTTTGTACTCAGGGTCGATCTTGATGAACGTTTCTTTTCTCCTTTTTTCAAACCACTCGCTTACCGTTCTGTTGATCTTATCGTTTAATGCGGCTTCTTTTAATTTCGGAAAATCTTGTTTTAAGTTAGCCTTGTGCGCATCGGTAGCAGACTTCAGAAAAAATATTTTATAACTTTTTTTACCACCCTGATCAGCAATAAGTTGTGGCTTTGATATATGTCCAACTTTCATGGTATCAACAATAAGGGCAATCTGCGGGTCAAGTTTATCAGTAGGAATATACGTTGTGCGTGTTTCCACATTATCCGCATTCAGCATCATACCGCCATTAAACTTGGTATCCTTATCGTCAGAATAAAAGGATGCTGCAGTTGAAAAATCATTCATCTTGTTTTTGATCAGCAGATCGTAAACGCTGTCTGCCTTAGCTTTTGCACGATCAAGGCTGGGCTGCGTAATAACCGGCATCACCAGGATATGTCTTACATGCACTTGCTCACCACGGCGCTCAATTACCTGCAGAAAGTGGAAACCAAACTCTGATTCAAAAACGGGTGATATCTCACCTGCCTTAAGCTTGAATGCCCAGGCAGCAAATTCCTTTACGAATGTGTTACGATCTGCAAAGCCCAGGTCACCCCCATCGGGTGCCGAACCAGTATCTTGCGAATATAGACGTGCCAGCGTACCAAAATCTTCTCCCTTTTTCACCCGATCATAAAGTTCCTGAGCTTTTTCCCTGGAAGCGTCTTTCTCTTCTTTGTTCAGCTTCGGAGCAATTTGTATTACGCCTATTTCAACTTCTTTATTATAGGTTGGCAAACTGTCTTTTGAAATTTTGTTATAAAATTTTTCAACTTCAAGCGGAGTAACACTTATCTTTTCAGTTATTTGTCCACGCATCTTGCTCGCTATCATGTTCTCTTTGATATCCGGGCGCAACTCATCCTTGTACTGGATAGTTGACCTTCCTAAAAATTGTTCCAATCTTTCCTGTCCGCCAGCCCTTGAGATCATACCACGCATTCTGCGGTCCAATTCGTTGTCTACCTCGTCATCTTTTACAGTAACGCTATCGATCACTGCCTGTTGAGCCAGTAATTTTTGGGTCATTTGATTACGTAAAATAATGCATTTGATCGATGGATCGGGCTGGTTACCAGAAGCCAGGTAATTAGCGTATTGTAACTCAATATCTGATTGAAGAATAATACTGCTACCCACTACACCGGCAATTTTATCCAATGTATGTTTCGGGCCTGTAGAAACCACAACAGGAGTGGTGTCTGGCTTAATTACTTTAGCCACTGCTTTTGATGAAGTATCCACCTTGCTTGGTAATACCAAAGGTTTTAGTGTAGTATCAGGTTTGTTTGTCTGAGCTACTGCTATGGATATGGTTAAAATTGTAATTAAAAGGACTGTCCCAAACTTTCTCATGAATCTTTTATATGGTGCAAAATATGCAAAAGTGCAAATTTATAAATAATCTGTATATTAATATTTTGTGCGAATATGCTGATAAACGCTCAAACAATTAGCTATTTTTGGTTAAAATTTGTTAAAAAGTGAAAGTTGAAGACCCAAGTGCGCTACGTTTTATACTCCAGGATGAACTTTACCTGCTCGAAGAAGACAAACCCAACTATATTACCGATAACAATCGGATCGCGGCGCCTGAACCTCAGATAGAAACGTCACAAATTACTTTTAATTATCTGGGTTCGAATAAAAAAAACTTCCTGGTATTGGTGCATTACCCAAGGCACGAATTTATTGCGGACGACCACCTTGCTGCATTAGAAAGTGTGCTTAACCGGAAGGACCATACACGTGACGATGTGGCCATATTTAATACAGCAAAAAATGTTGCTGCTTACAATGCTATCAAAACTCATTTTAATCCGCAAACAATACTGATACTCGGCCAGGAATCTATCCCCGAAGGGATAAAACAAACGCAATTTAACCGCTTTGAAAATCATGATGGCTTAAATATTTTATACACCTTTAGCTTTGATGCCATGATGACCAGCACCGAGAATAAAAAGGCGTTCTGGGAGCAAATGAAGACTTTATAATTATGCCTTTACAATTAGTTTTTGCTACTAATAACCGTCATAAACTGGAAGAGGTTGCTGCCAAAATAAACGACGAAATCCAGCTTTTAACACTTGAAGATATCGGTTGCAAAGAAGATATAGAAGAAACTGGTTCAACCTTTAAAGAAAATGCAAGCATAAAAAGCCATTTTGTGTATGATAAATACCATCTGAATTGCTTTGGGGATGACAGCGGACTTATTGTAGATGCATTAAATGGTGAGCCCGGAGTTTACTCTGCCCGCTACGCCGGTGAGCATGGCAACCATGCCGCTAATATTGCTAAAGTGTTAGACAAGCTGAAAGGTGTCGAAAATAGAAGAGCTCGATTTAAAACGATCATCTCGTTAATCTGGAACGGCAATGAACATTTTTTCGATGGCACAGTTGAAGGTACTATCCGGCATCAAATTACAGGCAATGGCGGTTTTGGGTATGATCCTATATTTCAACCGGATGGCTATGATATCACTTTTGCCGAAATGACAATGGAAGCAAAAAACAAGATCAGTCATCGGGCGAGGGCGATGGAAAAACTGATCTCGTTTTTAAATAGTCATCAATAAACTATTGACCGTTATTTGGCTTGGTCGCTGTGCTGTCTTTCTTAGTTTTTACATCAGGCACTTTTTTAACAGGCGACTGAAGCGTACTATCAACTTTGGATTTAACGGCACTCGTATCTTTTCCAGTCTTTACATCAGGTACTTTTTTAGCAGGCGATTGAAGTGTGCAGTCAATTTTGGATTTAACGGCACTGGTATCTTTTCCGGTCTTTATATCGGGCATTTTATTTAATGGCGACTTAACGGCACTCGTGTCTTTCCCGGTTTGCACACCCGATGGTTTATTTAATGGGGGTTTGCCAGTTGCTGTTACTTTGGTATTAGCTTTAGAATTTTTGTTAAACGACGGAATGATCGACTCTTTTGAAACCGGTCGTTCTTTTGGTTTCCAGATAAAGCCTTTCAGTATTTTATCTTCTTCAGTAAACTTGTCCAAAGGCCCATATCGGTGTTCGGGCTTAGATAAAAATACAAGGTTAGTTAATTTACTGTCTTTAAAATTCATTCTTATACGACTGCTGAGTGATCGCTGCATGCCACTTATCTTTCCGCTATCGCGCGAGAAATAAATAGTTTCGGCATTGCCATCCATAAAAAGACGTTCAAGCTTATCATTTTTGAAAAAGCCACGCATTTTTTTCCCGGCAGCCTGATTGAAATGCGTAGAATCCCCCTTCTCCACATTCACTGCAAATGCATTCAAAAATGCTTCTATATTATCAAATTTCTTGTTTTTCATCTGCAGATTGATGGTATCCCCGGATAGCTGAGAGGCCTGAGCCCAGATGATCGGCTTTACATATAACCTAATGATGGAGTCGCTTGTACTATAAAAAGCTGAGTCGGATTTTCCCTGCAAGTCAGACTTAAATAATTTAACATTATGAAAAGCACTCAATATTCTTATCCGCGAGGTATCACTTAATACGATCTTTCTTGTGAGATATACCGAATCTACTTTGTTGGCCTGCTTTATACTATCCTGTTTACTTAGTTTTTTAACCGGGGCTTTAGCGGTTGCAGCAAGCTTATCCGGCTTTGCCGATTTATCCGGGACTTGCGGCTTTTCATTTTTTTGAGTTTTACCCGATTTCTTGTTGACTACTACTGCCTCCGCTTCAATTTTTCGCGGTTTATAGTTTTTAAATATATCCCGGTGCAAATAAGTGGTGTCCTGTATCCATTTGGGAGCTGAGATCTCAATAAATTTAGGCGATGTTTTATAAACTATAGACGGTGCTTTTTTTGTAGTATCAATTATATGAGCCAGGCGTATTTTTTCCTGTATATCCTTCAGGTCTTTATAGGTGACTATCCGTGTTTCAAGGGTGTCCGACGTTATATAAACGGAATCATGCTTGATCTTAGCAGTATCCTTTTTTAATAAAGCGCTATCAGGAAGCTTAGTTTTTTCACTCTTTTTATTCTCTTTTTTGACATTTGCTGTATCCCCGGCTAGCTTAGATGTTTCCTTTGGAGGAGGAGATTTTGCTGCATTTTTAGTATCAGCTTTGGGTTGTTCGGGCTTGCTTGCCGATGTAGTTATTTTAGCTGCAGATGTTTTGGCTGTATCAATTCCCGTTTTTTTATTGTCAGCTTTGGGTTGATTGGGTTTGCCTGGCTGCGTAACTATTTTTGTCACGGGCGCTTTGGCTGTATCAACTACAGCCTTTTTAGTATTACCGGGTTTCACGTTGGTTTTTTTCGTGACCGTATCATTTTTACTGGTATCACGCTCCTCCGTAACAATTATCGCGTAAGCATTTTCAGTAACTACCGTTCGCTCATCCGACTTAAAATAAGTACCCAGGTCGCCTTTCAGGCTCATCTTTTGTTCATTATCATTAAAGGTGATGTTCTTTACCACCCGGCCATAGCCTTTTTTACGGTCGTAAAACATACTGTCGCCTTTAAGTGTCTTGGTACCCTGGCTGTATAAATTTTTCTTCCCGAAAAAGGCTTGCTCAGTAACGGTATTATAGAGACCATTTTCTGTATAAAGGGTATCGTTGTCCTTTTCTTTCTCTTTCTTTTTGCCGTAAATATGGGTAGGGCCATAAAAGTATGCAATCTTAGACCCTGTATTATAGCGCAACGTATCTGTTTTGGTAGTTGCATCAGGACTTAGCAGTACCACATCATAACGGAAATAAGAATCACGTGAATTGGCGAAATAGTAACCGTTTTTGCTGGTAAGCGTGTTATCTTTATTTACCAGTTTGCCGCCATTAGTATAAGTGCCATATTTAGTCGCCGTATTGTAAGTAAGGTAGTTGGTGGTAAGTGTAGCATCTTTATCCACCATGCGTACATTTTCTGTAAGGATGGCTATTTTGGTATTACCGTTATAATTTAGTTTGTCAGAGTAGATATTTAAAGTATCACCCTGGCTGATGACCACGTGCCCAAATGCATCAAAGGTATTTTCGGCCTGGTGAAAATAAGCGCTGTCTGATGTCAGTGTAGAATAATCCTGTTGAAAAGTACCGCCATATACCTTCAATACATCCACGCCATTAATTTTAACGCCTTGTATACTTTTGGATTTTATCAGATTAATAACCGATTTTTTTTGGGCCATAACGGCGGTTACGGCAATCAGTAATAATAAGGTTAACACATATTTCCTCACGGGCGCAAAATTAGTTTTTTGTATGGGGTTATTAAATTAATAATTTTGGTGATGCTGCCGGTTAAAAATTTCACTGATTTTATTGAACAAAATAATCTATTTAAGCCTGACAGCAAAATATTGGCTGCCGTAAGCGGTGGTATGGATTCTGTTTTAATGGTGCACCTGTTAAAAGCAGCAGAATATAATTTCGGTATTGCCCATTGCAATTTCCAATTACGGGGTGACGAGGCCATTGCCGACCAGCAATTTGTAAAGCAATTGGCTGCACAATTAAACATTCCTTTTCATGCTATTGATTTTGATACCAAAAAATATGCCGCTGATAAAAAAATATCCATTCAAATGGCGGCACGGGATTTAAGGTATCAATGGTTTGCGCAAGTCAGTCAACAAGCTAATTATGATGTGATTTCACTGGCGCATCACCAAAACGATGCCATCGAAACAATATTGCTTAACCTAACGCGAGGAACAGGCGTAGCGGGCCTGCATGGGATATTACCTAGAAATGGGTCGATAGTTCGTCCTTTATTGTTTTTAAAACGTGATGAAATACAGGATATTGTGACCGCCAACGGCCTGGCTTATGTCGAAGATAGCTCAAACAGTTCGGTGAAATATGCCCGAAATAAGATCCGGCTGGAAGTTGTTCCCAAACTAAAGGAACTTAACCCGGCCCTGGAAAAAACATTTGAACAAAATCTGAAACACTTCAGGGGGCTGGAAACATTGTTAGACCAAAAACTGGCCGAATTAAAGAAGAGCATCTTTATCATTCATCAGGATGAGCTACATCTATCCATTGAAGAAATAAAAAAACTTCATCCGCAAAGTCTGTTGCTTTTTGGTTTGCTGCAGGAATACGGTTTTAATGAATCCACCGTTGATGATATTATTTCTGCATTGGATAAACACTCCGGAAGGATATTTGAATCGACCGACTTTACGTTGATACTTGATCGCGAAAAATTGATACTATCAAAGAAGCATGAACGGTTAAATGATGTGGTGCGGATAGATGAAGGTCAGCATGAGGTAAATTATAACAATTACCGGCTGAACATCCTGCATGATGATTCAGCTCTTATTATCAGGGATAATCCATTGGCTGTTTCTGTAGATTCTGATCTGTTGATTTACCCCTTAACACTGCGTCATTGGCAGCAAAGCGATCATTTTTACCCGCTTGGAATGAAAACCAGGCAAAAATTAAGTGATTTTTTTATTCATCAGAAAATTCCTTTACACGAGAAAACACTCATCCCACTATTGGTAAATGGCAATGGGGAAATTATATGGATCGGTGGCTACCGGCCCGATGAAAGGTACAAAGTGAGTAAGAAAACTAAAAAAGTTACTATATTCGAACTGTATAAAATATGAATAGCGAAAAACCGGCTTTTATTGAGAAACAGTACCTGGGCAGAGAATGGATACCTGTTACTATCCGCCTGGTTTTAGCCATTTTTTGTTTCGCTGCCTATACTTTTGATTTCTTTTCGGACGAGCAAAATAAGTCGGAAATATTAGCTGTAGCAGGGTTCGGAATTATCATTATATCCATCATTATGGGATTCCTCCTGCATTTCCGCACCCGTGTCTATAATCAAAGTATTCTTATTGACGGCCTATGGACTACCCGCCTGGTAAAGATAGACCTGAACAGCATAGTAAAGGTTGAAAAGGACAAATACAGCCGCTACCTTTTTAATAATCCGGTGTATAACCTGCATCAAAAAGGCACAATCCGTTTTTATACTTCGGGCAATGATGCCATCCATTTAACAGACCGGGATGGTTTGATATATATTATTGGTTCCCGCCATGCCGATGAGCTTTTGAGAGCGATTAAAGAAGAAATGAAGAAATAACTTCATATACAGCTTCTTATTTTTTGTCAATCAGGCATTTACAGTTTCAAAATTTTCCAATTACCGGATAAAGTGGTTAACTTAAACCTCTGATTTAAGCTTATCCCTTTTTCATGAAGAAGTACCCCCTTGCCGGTAAAAATTTATTTTTATTGTTGATTTTTTTGATGGCTTGCTGTCAGTTTGCAGCAGCTCAAAAAAACAAAGTAGATAGTTTACAGAAAGCATATCAAAAAAATAAGCAGGATACTACCCTGGTAGAATTGCTTCAGGAAAAGGCTACGAAGGTATACCTCACTTCAAATACTGATTCTGGTATGCTCTGTATGAAGCAAAGCCTTGCCTTGTCCCGGAAAATTCATTATAAAAATGGAGAAGTGCGTGCTCTTGCAGGGATTGCTACTTACCTTAATATCCAGGGTGATTTGCCAGGGACTTTACGTCAAACATTTGCAGTGCTGCCTCAAGCCATACAGATCAAAGACTACAATGTAATTGTCCAATGCTATAATAACATCGGGTTAACTTATAATATCCTCAAGGATTACAAAAAAGCTAAGGAGAATTATAAAAAGGCAATGGTAATTGCAGAAAAAGCACATCTATATGATCTTGCGTTGATAGAATACAATAATGTCGCAAGATCTTTTGTGGACAATGATGAACTCGATTCGGCATTGTTTTATACTCAAAAGGCTTATAATCTCGCTTTAAAAAGCAATAATAACCATAATCTAGGCTATTTAATACGCAATTTTGGTATTATACAATTTAAAAGAGGCCATTATGCCCACGCTATTGATTTCTACAATAAGAGTATCAAAAGTATTCCAGGCAACAATAACCATTATTTATTAAGTGAAGATTACCGCCGAATTGCTGAGGCCTATCAGCATTTAAATAAAGTTGATTCCTGCATTGATTTCGCAAAAAAAGCGTTTGAACAGGCAAAACTTGCCCGAAATCCCGACCAGGTGCAGTTAGTGACCAAATTGCTGGCAGATGTATTTCTATCAAAAAGCGACTTTAAACAGGCTTTTGATTATCAGCAGATCATGATCAAAGCAAAGGATAGTTTGTTCAGTCAGCAAAAGACCCTACAAGTACAAAATTTAGCATTCAACGAAGAACAACGCAAACATGAGCAGGAAGCTGCCGCAATAGCTTATCAAAACCGCATTCGTTTATATGCGGTAGTAGGGATTTTGGGTGTGTTTGTCCTAATTGCATCAATTTTACTATATGCAAATCAAAAAAGGAAAAAGGCAAATAGCCTGTTAAAGCAACAGAACGAACAAATACAAACCCAGCACAAAGCCCTGAAAAAAACTTTAGCCGAACTCAAGACCACACAAACCCAACTTATCCAGTCCGAAAAAATGGCCTCATTGGGTGAGTTAACGGCAGGTATTGCTCATGAGATACAGAACCCTCTGAACTTTGTCAATAATTTCTCTGAAGTAAATACTGAATTGATCGATGAGATGGAGCAGGAAATTGGCAAGGGTAATTTTGAAGATGTAAAAACGATTGCAGCTGATATTAAAGATAATCAGCAAAAAATAAATCTGCATGGTAAGCGTGCAGATTTTATAGTGAAAGGAATGCTGCAACATTCGCGCAACAGTACCGGCGAGCGACAGCTAACCAATATAAATGTATTAGCCGACGAATTCTTAAAACTCTCCTATCATGGTTTACGAGCCAAGGACAAATCATTCAATGCAGAAATGATCACCCATTTTGATGAAAACCTATCCAAAGTAAACGTAGTGCAGCAGGATATTGGCCGTGTGCTGCTCAACCTGTTTAACAATGCTTTTTATGCGGTAAACCAAAAATCGAAAACATTAGGTGAAGATTATAAACCTGCAGTGAAGGTAACTACTTCAACTGAAAACGGACAGGTCATCATCAAAGTAAAAGACAATGGTATTGGTATACCCGATGCCATTAAAGAAAAGGTACTGCAACCTTTCTTCACCACCAAACCAACAGGCGAGGGCACTGGGCTGGGGTTGAGTTTGAGTTACGATATCCTTATAAAAGGGCACAATGGCACTTTGGATATCGTCAGCAAAGAAAGAGAAGGCGCAGAGTTTATTATTTCATTGCCATCAAATTAAGTATCATGAAAAAGGTATTTATCCTGTTGCTAATGCTTTCAGCAAACAAAGTATTTTCGCAGAGCCAATTACCCCCAGTTTTCCCTATCACAACTGATACGGCCACCTATCAATTTATTGATGATAAATACACGCAACTGATTGAAGATAATACAGGTAAATTGGAAATTCAACAGGTCAGTAGATCACCTATATCGGAAAAATTCGTTGCCAATTACACAAGGATAGAGGGCATAAATTACGGTAACCATTTTTTCTGGATTCGCTACCGGTTGAAAAACTTAATGAATACAAAAGTTAAGGTATGCCTCACTAATGTAAGTAAGGCTGATCAGTCTGATTTTTATATTTCTAATGAATTTAATAAATGGACCCATTACGTAACAGGGACACTTTATCCAAATGATAAATCAGATGGTTTAAAAAAAATAAATAGCATACCCATTGCCATTCTTCCTGGTGAAGAAGTGATGATTTATAACCGGTTGAAAAACTATTATTACTTTAACAAGCCCAAACGCATAGAGGTTGAAATTGGCTATACCGATAGAGTAATCCAGGAGAACTATATTGGAAGGCAGTACGGAATTTCTTATAGGGATTTGAGTATTCTCTTTACTGGTATTCTTATATTCGGCTCTTTATTGTATTTGTTTTTTTATTTCATAGAAAAGAGGAGGATTTACCTATACTTCTCATTATTTCTTTTCTACTTTTATTTTGACGGTGATTATTTTCTGAGTGACTTTATCTTTCCGACCCTCCCTGTTATTCGATCCGTCATTGTGGCTATTGTCAATTGCTTTGGAGTTTTCCTGATTATACAATTTAGCAGATATTTTTTTAGAACGTTTGATAGATTTCCGGTTTGGGATAAAGCGCTTAAATTTATTGCCATCAGTCAAATGGCAGAAGCCCTATGCAGCTTTTTCATCGAACCTTATTTGACTGGTAAATGGAGCGGGACCTTAAGTTCATTATCTGACTTATTATTTAGCATAGGGCTTTTTATGTTGATGATCACTTATTTTAAATTCATAAAAGGTGCTGATAAATTAACAAGGGTTGTACTAATATCAGCTATCCCGGCAAGTGTGAATTGGGCTTTTGGATTTGGGTTATTAGATTCGTATGCATTCATGGCAGATAGGTTTGGGGTCAGTCCCCCAAATTTTATTAAATGGCTGAGTGGCTGGTTTAATGCTGCAAATTTGATATGTGTGATGTGGCTCGCGCTATTCTTTTCATGGGTTTTAATTTTGCAATTTATGCAACTTAGAAAGGAAAATGCGCAGCAGGCCTTGGATAAGGAACGTCTTGCAAAAGAAAAGGAAATGGAACGAAGCCAGTTAATAGAGCAGCAGAAAATTGAACTAGAGAAAGAAGTTGAGGAACGTACTGCCGAATTAAAACATTCGCTCATTGAGTTAAAATCAACCCAAACCCAACTCATCCAATCCGAAAAAATGGCCTCTCTGGGTGAATTGACTGCGGGCATTGCCCACGAGATACAGAACCCATTAAACTTTGTCAATAATTTTTCAGAAGTAAACAGAGAAATGATTGAGGAATTAATAGAAGAATTGAAGCATGGCAATGTAGATGAAGCGATATCTATCGCCGATGATGTCCAGCAAAATGAAGGGAAAATAAATCATCATGGAAAGCGTGCAGATTTTATTGTAAAGGGGATGTTGCAACATAGTCGCACCAGCACAGGGGAGCGACAGCTAACCAATATAAATGTATTAGCCGACGAATTCTTAAAACTCTCTTACCATGGCTTAAGAGCCAAAGACAAATCATTCAATGCAGAACTAAAAACCCACTTTGATGAAAACCTGCCGAAAGTAAATGTAGTACCACAGGATATTGGCAGGGTATTGCTCAATTTATTTAATAACGCCTTTTATGCCGTAAATCAGAAACAAAAAAATACAGACTCTGATTATAAGCCGGAGGTATCAGTAAGTACTTCTACCGAAAATGGGAGTGTGATCATCAAAGTAAAAGATAATGGCGTTGGTATTCCTGATGCTATTAAAGAAAAGATCATGCAACCATTTTTTACTACTAAACCGACGGGTGAAGGAACAGGATTAGGCTTGTCGTTAAGCTATGATATTGTGGTAAAAGGACACGGAGGGAGCATTAATGTAGAAAGTGTGGAGGGAGAGGGTTCAGAATTCATTGTTAAATTAACTATTCTAACTTAATAGATCACATGAAAAAAGTACTGGTTTGCCTTGCACTCATCATCTGTTTTGTAAAAGCCTACGGGCAGGAACGGGAGATCAAAAAATTAGAATTGGAATTAAAAAATCACCCCCAGCAGGATACCTTCAGGGTAAACCGGCTGAACAGGTTAGGTCAGTTTAATTCTCTGCCCAATGCAAAGATCGATTCGCTGGCTACAGAAGCGTTGATGATATCGCGCAGGATCAATTATCCTGTTGGTGAAGGAAATGCACTTGTGAATCAATCTTTTGCAATAGCCCGGCAAGGCCGTAAAGCGGAAACTAATGGCTTGTTACAACAAGTGTATGTAATAGCAAAAAGGACGGATGACCAGGAGCTTTTAGTGCGATATATGATAGGAATGGCGAGATTAAATTTGCTTACAAATAATCAAAAAGCACTCGCCTTTGATTTAAAGGCCGATTCTATAGCTGAAAAACTGGGTAATAAAGATTTAATATCCCGTTGCCAAAGAATCGTCTCAGGTGTTTATATGACATCCTTCAGCAATTATCCTATGGCTATGGAATGGATATTAAAGTCGATCAAAACGGCAGAGGAGGCAAATTTATTAAATAATTTAGCGCAATCATGGGCTAACCTGGCCACTATCTACACTGCCTTAGGGGATCATAAAAACGGGCTTATCTATTATAAAAAAGCTTTGGAGGCTAATAAACAATTGGGCAATAAAGATTTAGCGAGCAATTTATTAAATAATATAGGCGAACGGTACCGTTTGTTAGGCAATTATCCTGAAGCTATTAAAGCCTATAATGAAGAACTTGCTACCGGGGTTCTGACACCTTATCGTACTGAGCTTATTGAAAGCAACCTGGCAGATGTGTATGTGCGGATAGGAGATATGCCTTCGGCTTTAAAATATGCTTTCCATGCGTTGCATCTTGCTGAAAAGATTGATGATACAGAAGGCGCTTCATGGATAAATGGCATATTGGGGCGGGCCTATATTAAGCTCAATAAACCTGATAGTGCTGTTTATTATGGTAAACGTGGACTTGATGCTGCATCTAAAACCAACACCATAGAGTTTATGCGGGATAATAGCGAGGTACTGACAAACGCTTACGCATTAAAAAAGGATTTTGCCAACGCCTTTAAATATCAAAACCTGTATGTGAATTATCGTGATAGTATGTCAAATGTGCAGGTGTCCAATAAGGCTAGTCTATTGTCATACAATTACGATCTGGCTAAAAAACAGGCACAGATAGCAACACTTAACCAGGAGAAAAAATTGCAATACGCTTTATTGGTGGGAGCATTGGTGGTGCTAATATTTATTGGCATTACAGTGGTGGCATTATACAGGAATAACCGCCAGAAACAAAAAGCTAATATCCTGTTAAGTAAACAAAAAAAGATGATAGAGGAGGAGCGCGATAAAACCAATACGGTACTGGCTGATCTGAAATTGACACAAAGGCAATTAATCCAGTCTGAAAAGATGGCCTCGTTGGGTGAGCTGACTGCCGGCATCGCTCATGAGATACAAAACCCGCTGAATTTCATTAATAATTTTGCTGAAGTAAATCAGGAGATGATAGATGAATTGGAGGAGGAGTTAAAAAAAGGCAATACTAAGGCAGCCATGGAGGTAGCGGCCAGTATCAAATTAAATGAAGAAAAAATAAACCACCATGGCAGGCGTGCCGACGGAATTGTGAAAGGGATGCTTCAGCATAGCAGGGCAAGCAGTAATGTAAAAGAGGCAACAGATATCAATAAATTAGCTGATGAATACCTCCGCTTAGCTTACCATGGCTTGCGTGCGAAGGACAAATCATTTAATACCGAACTGGTAACTCATTTTGATGATCAACTACCTGAGATAACTATAGTGCCGCAGGATATAGGGCGCGTATTGCTCAATTTGTTTACCAATGCATTCTATGCCATTCAGCAAAAACAAAAAACGGCGGGACCGGATTTCCAGCCTGAAGTTTCCGTAAGTAGTTCGGCAGAAAACGGGCAGATCATTATAAAAGTAAAGGATAATGGTGGCGGCATCCCCGATTCTATTAAGGACAAGATCATGCAGCCATTTTTTACAACAAAGGCTGCAGGGGAAGGTACTGGTTTAGGACTATCATTGAGTTATGATATTGTAGTGAAAGGGCATGAGGGGAAGATCGATGTAAATACTAAAGAGGGCGAATACACTGAATTTACGATAGCATTGCCGCTTTCTTAGGTTTAAATAACTATTTTTAGATTCGAAATTGAATTTATACTAAAGTATGTTTGTATTTTATTTCCTGGCCGCATTTTTACTGGTAAATCGTTTAAAAAAATCACTTAGATTTTCGCTCCTCTATCCCAAATGGAGAAGTTTGATTACTGTAGCAACATGGTCAGTAATTGCCCTTTGTATATTAACTTTTAGCCTGGATGATGGTTTTCAACATCTTGTTGGCGCAGCTATATTGTTCGGCCTTTTATTTTACATTAACAGAGAGCCGGATTTTCAATCGCAACGGCCTTATTTGATAGCAAATGTCCCATTGATCGTAATGGGGCTGATAAACAGTATTGCCTTGTTTGTTGTCTCAGATTTTTATGAAAAATACGATAACTATTTTAGCTGGGCTACGGTGGTTGCTTTTGCATGGATATTTGGCAAATGGGCAACTTCTAAAAAACAGGAAGAAGAATTAAGAATCAGTACTGAACGCAGAGCTGAGCTGGAAATATTAGTGCAGGAACGCACAACTGAACTGTCTAAACAAAAAGAAGAACTACAGGAAATAGTAAAAGAGTTAAAGTCGACCCAAAATCAATTGATTCAATCCGAAAAGATGGCCTCATTGGGTGAGCTGACAGCAGGCATTGCTCACGAGATTCAAAACCCGCTAAACTTCGTCAATAATTTTTCAGAAGTGAGTATGGAACTAGTGGATGAAATGGAAGAAGAGCTAAATAAGGGCGATAAAGCAGAAGCCATAGCCATTGCAACCGATATTAAACAAAATCTTGAGAAAATACGCCATCATGGGCAACGTGCCGATGGTATTGTAAAAGGGATGTTGCAGCATTCGAGAGCGAGCAGCGGTCAAAAGGAGCCAACGGATATTAATGTACTTGCTGATGAATATTTAAGATTAGCTTATCACGGTTTGCGGGCTAAAGACAAATCATTTAATGCTGACCTGGTAACTCACTTTGATACCGCAATACCTAAGGCGAATATGGTGCCTCAGGACGTTGGCCGGGTATTGCTCAACTTGTTTACTAATGCATTTTATGCAGTACAGCAAAAACATAAGAAATTAGGCGCGGAATTTAAACCAGCCGTTGAAGTAACCACATCCACCGAGAAAAAATTTATTACAGTTAAAGTTAAAGACAACGGGACCGGTATTCCTGAATCTATCAAGGATAAGATCATGCAGCCGTTTTTTACAACCAAGCCAACCGGCGAGGGAACGGGACTGGGATTATCAATGAGTTATGACATTGTAGTAAAGGCGCATGGTGGTAGTATTGATATTAACACCAAAGAGGGTGAATACACTGAATTTGTAGTTAAAATTCCGGCATAGGGTAAAACTTTCTTATATTTAGCTGATTATGAAAATATTAGTCGTTGATGATGAAGTAGATGTGCAATCACTTTTTTTACAGCGTTTTAGAAAAGAAATAAAAACAGGCGAATATGATTTTTCATTTGCCCTTTCGGGTGAAGATGCGCTGAACTATTTGCATACTGCACATTCAGAAATCGTATTGATACTTTCGGATATTAATATGCCAGGCATGACGGGCATTGAATTGTTATCGCGCATCAGGCATGAGTATGAGACACCTCCTCCCGTTGTGATGATGATAACCGCTTATGGCGATGAGGAAAACCGCAACCAGGCGATGCGGAATGGTGCAAATGATTTTTTAACCAAGCCGCTGGATTTTAGCTTGTTAAAAGAAAAACTTAAAATACTTGTCGAATAATGGCCAAAATACTTGTAGTTGATGATGAGGCGGATCTGGAGCTTTTGGTTAAACAAAAGTTCAGACGCAAGATCAGGGAAAATATTTACGAGTTTGTTTTTGCAAATAACGGCGAGGATGCCCTGCAGAAATTACAAGATCACCCGGATGTTGATGTGATGCTGAGCGACATCAATATGCCTGTTATGGATGGCCTGACCTTACTGAACCGTTTGGCTGAGTCGAACGCTATTTTAAAAGCCGTAATGGTCTCGGCTTACGGCGATATGCAAAACATACGCACGGCCATGAACAGGGGAGCATTTGATTTTGTATGTAAACCGGTTGATTTTGAAGATTTGGATGTGACGATTGAAAAAACCATACAGCATGTAGTACAAACACGGGCCACCCTTGCAGCCATAAAAGAAAACAATATTCTGAAAATGTATGTGGATGAGAATGTGCTGAATTTTATGACGAGCAAGGAATACGAAAAAAGCCTGCTCGAAAATGAAACAGTACAGGCTACCGTAATGTTTATTGATATCTGTGGATTTACTGCTATAACGGAGAATGCACCGGCCGACCAGGTGGTTACTATCATCAACAAACTTTTTGATCTTATCGTAAAGGAGGTGATAGCTCAGAATGGCCATGTGGATAAATTTATGGGCGATGCGGTGATGGCAGTTTTCAGAGGTAAATTCCATTTGGACAGGGCTATTGACGCTGCGTTGGCGGCCAGGGAGCATATCAAGGATGTAGAAGGACTTACTGCCAATGACAAGGTATTCAAACCTGAAGTATCTATCGGTATTAATTCGGGTGAGATGATATCGGGTAATATCGGGTCAGCCTCACTCAAACGGCTTGATTATACTGTAATAGGTGACGCAGTGAACCTGGCCCAAAGATTACAATCAACAGCTAAGGCCGGACAAATCATCATAACCGCAGATGTTTACGAAATGGCCAAAGAATCATTTAAATGTGAAAAAATTGGCGAGGTCAGCCTAAAAAATAAAGCTAAGCCTGTGATGATCTATGAGGTTGTAGAATAAGCATGATAGTTGATTAAGTGAGTGGTTGATTAAGTTAGATTCCGGCAAAATAACCAATCAACTTATTCTAACCCAATCAACTCAATCCAACTAAGTTTTAATGCCTTGCCCGTTTTTTCAATACGCCTCCCGCGGCTTCTTTTATGGTGCCCGTAAACATAAAAGCATTCGGATCGATACTTTGGACGATATTTCTCAGGCGTCTTATCTCCAATCTGGTAACTACGGTAAAAATAATATCAACAGGATGACTTACTTCGTAGCTTCCTTTTAAGAAACCGCGTTCGCCTTTGTAAATGGTAATTCCACGACCAAGGTCCATCACCAGCTTTTCCTTTATTAATTCGCTTTGGCCGGATATGATGGTAAATCCAGTATATTCTTCGAGCCCTTCTATTACAAAATTTATGGTGTGCGAAGCTGCATAATAGGTCATGATAGAGTACAACGCTGTTGGAAGTCCTAATTGGATAGCTGCAATTAAGAAAATGAGTACATTTATTCCAAGTATGATTTCGCTAACAGTAAAGCTGCTTCTTTTTAGGGTATAAAGCGCCAAAACTTCGATCCCATCAAGCGCACACCCGCCGCGTATGGCCAAACCTATACCCGTACCCATAAAAACACCGCCAAAAATGCATACCAGCAATTTATCGTGCGTTATTGGCTGTGGATAAGGGAAAAATTGCAGGCATACACCAACTCCAATAATTGCAGCAAAAGTTTTCCACGCAAACCTGCTGTTAACCTGGAATATACCCATAATAATAAAAGGGATGTTGGCGATTACAATTACCAGGGCGATATCAATATGATATAACTCGTGGATAAGTAAGGATATGCCTGTTACCCCTCCATCAAAAAAGGCATTGGGTACAAGGAAACATTTTAGTGCAAAACCGCATATTAAAATACCTGAGATAATATATGCAGCATCTTTTACATGGGCTATGATTGGATATTTACTGGCTCCCATTTAAGGTAATTGATATTTAAATTTTTAATTTTACTAAATTAAGATATTCTTCCTTCTTCGTCTGTCTTAATTTTATAGAATTTGCGGTGTGATAGTGATGTGTCATCATAAATCCCTCCTGCAACTTGTTCCATTCTTTTTCGTTTTTGATTAAGCCTTCAAATTTTAGCTCTTCAAACAGCTTATTGCCGGTGCTAAAAAAATCATCACGACCCAAATAGTCCAGATCAGCATCACACAGTATTTCCTCAAGATACGTTTGTGGCGACTGTGGTATACGTGTAGCCATGATCATTCCGCATATAAATTCAATTTCTGCAGTATGATAACCATATAGCGGTAAATACTGCCTGGCGAAATAACATGATTCTGCTTCATGTCCTTCACGCTGTTTTATAAATCCTGAATCATGGAACAGTGCTGCAGTAAGCAGCAGCTTTTGTTCATAATTTGAGATGCTCTTTTCCTTTGCTATTCTTTCGGCAGCGGCATATACATCTAGTGTATGATCAATACCGTGATATGATAAATGAGCGGGTAATTCATTTCTGAGCTTGTTTAAAATAAAATTACCCGCGCGTTTAAATTGCATTAAGCAGTAACATTTTACCGCTAAGATATTTAAAGAATTCGCAAAACTGCAAACTACTTCTTCAACCCTATCTCTCTTAAGCGTTCATCCAGATATTCGCCGGCTGTCATATCGCTATATTTTTTAGGATGTTGTGCATCAATACAGGATGGCAGGCTTGTTAAATCCATATCAGATTTTGGATGCAGGAAGAACGGCACCGAATAGCGTGAGTTTTTCATTTGCTCGCGCGGCGGATTAACCACACGGTGTGTAGTTGATTTTAGTTTGTTATTGGTTAAACGTTGCAGCATATCGCCCACGTTTACCACTACATCCTCGCCATGCGCTTTAACCGGGAACCACTCGTTTTCACGGGTGAGTAATTCAAGTCCGTCGGCACTGGCGCCAATTAATAAGGTGATCAGGTTAATATCCTCATGGGCCCCTGCTCTTACTGCATCAGGAGGAAGCGCATCAGGATTCTCAATAGGGAAATAATGTAAAGTACGCAGGATGGAGTTTCCGTTATGTACTTTATCATCAAAATAATTCTCTGACAGGTTTAAATAAACTGCAATAGCACGAAGCAGATATTTACCCGCATTTTCAAGTTTTTGATAAACTTCACGTGTTGTTGGATTAAACTCAGGCAGTTCTTCTACTACCAGGTTTTCAGGATATTCATTTTTAACCGGATCGTTATCGGTAACGGTTTGCCCTATCTGCCAAAATTCTTTCAGATCCGGAACTTTAAAACCCTTTGCTGTTTCTTTTCCTTTGCTTGTATAACCACGCTGTCCGGCCAGCTCAGCTTTTTCATATTTTAATTTTGTGGCCTCGGGCAGTTTAAATAGTTCTTTTACCTGCTCATAAAGTTTATCAATCAATTGTTTGCTCAAGCCATGATTGGTAATGGTGACAAACCCCGTTTCATTAAAAGCTTTTCCGATCTCGTCCGAAAAACGCTTTTTGTCTTCAGCATTGCCATTGATATAACTATTCAGATCAAGCCTTGGAATATTTACTGTGCTCATAAGTGTTAATGTGTTAAAAAAAGTAAAATTATTAATTAAAGGCAGATATTAAACCTGATGTTTAAAACTATTAACATTCCCTGGTTTAACAACATTAGTCATTTATTAAAACCAATTCACAGACTAAACGTTTTATAATTAAACCTGTCATAATACATGGCAGGTTTTTTTAATATTGCGAAAAACATGAAAACATTAAATAAAATATGGGGCATTGGCTTATTAGTGGTATTACTATCACTGGCTGTCCCGAATAAAAGTATAGCACAGGGAGGCTATATCTCTGACCAGGAATTTTATGACGGCCTTGCGCCCTATGGCACATGGGTAAGTGACGAACAATATGGTAATGTTTGGATACCTGATGTTGACCAGGATTTTAGACCATATGCAACCCGTGGCCACTGGGTAATAACAGACTATGGAAATACATGGGTATCTGATTATGAATGGGGCTGGGCGCCTTTTCACTACGGACGCTGGCGCTATGATGATTATTACGGCTGGGAATGGATTCCCGGGCACCAGTGGGCACCTGCATGGGTAAGCTGGCGTCATGGTGGGGGGTATTATGGCTGGGCGCCGTTAATGCCGGGTATCAGTATCAGTATATCAATAGGCAGCGGGTATAACGTGCCGGATTATTATTGGGTATGTGCCCCACAGGCTTACATTGCTAGTCCGAGAATATACAATTACTATGTACCCCATACCCGCACGGTAACTATTATACATAATACTACTATTATTAATAACACTTACGTTAAAAACAATGTAACTTATGTAAGCGGACCACGTGTACAGGAGGTAAGGCAGGTAACCCGTAATAATAATATAAGGGTATACAATATTAATAATGCCAGCAGACCCGGTGTTGCGAGTGTTAGCCATAATAGCGTGAATATTTATCGCCCGGCAGTGCAAAAAGCGCCAAATGCACGGCCTGCCAGGGTAGTTGATGCTGGTGCTTACAGAAATCAGCATCCTAATGAGCATATTGCTAACAGAAGCGCAGGTGCAGGATATAATCATGCTGCGGCAGCTAAACTGGCTACCACTGCTCGTACTAATACACCTGATAATAAAATAGTAAGAGTAAATCCTGTAAATAACAAGCCAAATCCGGCGCAACAACAAGCACAGCAAAAGCAACAGGCTACACGGGAGGCACAGCAGCATCAGCAAGCTGATCAGCAGAAACAAAAACAGCAGGGCCAGCAACAGCAAGCTGATCAACAGAGACAAGCCCAGCAAAAACAGCAGCAACAGGCTCAGCAAGCTCAACAGAGACAGGCTCAGCAGCAAGCCCAGCAAAAACAGCAGCAACAGGTTCAGCAACAAGCTCAGCAAAAACAGCAGCAACAGGCTCAGCAAGCTCAACAGAGACAGGCTCAGCAGCAAGCCCAGCAAAAACAGCAGCAACAGGTTCAGCAACAAGCTCAGCAAAAACAGCAGCAACAGGCTCAGCAAGCTCAACAGAGACAGGCTCAGCAGCAAGCCCAGCAAAAGCAACAGCAGCAGGCTCAGCAAGCTCAACAGAGACAGGCTCAACAGCAAGCCCAGCAAAAACAGCAGCAACAGGCTCAGCAAGCTCAACAGAGACAGGCTCAGCAGCAAGCCCAGCAAAAACAGCAGCAACAGGCTCAGCAAGCTCAACAGAGACAGGCTCAGCAACAAGCCCAGCAAAAGCAACAGGCTCAGCAAGCTCAACAAAGACAGGCTCAGCAACAACAGCAAGCTCAGAGACAACAGCAGCAAAAACAGAGACCGCCCGAAGAAAAACATGAACAGCGATAGGCTGAATAAAAATAACCAAGTTAACTTTTATGCAACAAAAACCGTAATAGCACATATATTTATATGTGCTATTTTTTTACTTATTAAGATATGACAAGGAAATATTGGGGATTGATACTGGGCTTTATTATAATGGTAGCCATACTGCCCGATACAGCCAAAGCGCAAAATCAAACTGCTGTTCAAAACAAACAGATCATTTTTATTGAAAATGACTTTAACGAAGCGTTAAAACAGGCGGCTGCGCAGAATAAATATTTATTTGTAGATGCTTATGCAAGCTGGTGCGGTCCATGCAAAATGCTGAAGTCTACAACCTTTAAAAACAAAAAGGCGGCAGAATTTTATAATGCAAACTTTATTAATGTCGCAATTGATATGGAAAAAGGACAGGGCCCCGAGCTTGCCGCTCAATGGGGCATGCAGGCTTACCCTACGCTCATTATATTCAATCCTAAAGGCAAACCGGTATTAGGTTCAGTAGGTTATATTAAGGCCGATGATTTGATCAAATTTGGTGAGGCAGGTCTGAAAAAATAACCCTGCCGGAATTTTTATCGTATATCAAGATTTATAAAAATTATAATACAAAGGCGCTCGCTTTTTATAAATTATACTTTTGTCACTCATTACCCTGTCATAATTATTTGATTTATAATTTATTGACGTTTGTCATAAGGCTCCTGTCATTTTTTATGCGGTAGTTTAGAATTTGTTACAGTAATTAAATTGCTTGCAATAAGTATATTAAATACATTTGCGCGCTTTTTAAGTAGCAATTGATATGACCCCTAATCTTAAAAAAGTTTCAGCAGCCGGTATGCTGATTACCCTCGGAATTATTTTTGGCGACATCGGTACATCGCCATTATATACATTTCAAACACTATTACAGGAAGGCGGTACAGCCGATATAGATTTTGTCTTCGGGGCGATCTCATGCGTATTCTGGACGCTCACCCTTCAAACTACTTTTAAATATATTTTTATCACGCTGCAAGCAGATAATCATGGTGAAGGTGGGATATTCTCACTCTATGCATTGGTGAGGCGCTATGGTAAGTGGCTTGCAATACCAGCTATAGTTGGTGCGGGTACTTTGCTCGCTGACGGTATAATTACTCCACCTATTTCCGTTGCTTCGGCTATTGAAGGATTAGGCCAGGTGCCAAAATTGGCCCATGTAATGATACCGGGCAGCTGGCTCATTATCGGCATTGTGATAGGTATCATTTTGCTCCTGTTCTTCTTTCAGCAATTCGGTACTAAAGTGGTGGGAGCTGCCTTCGGCCCGGTAATGCTGATATGGTTTTTAATGATAGGCACACTTGGTGTATTACAGGTCGCACATTTTCCCTCTGTTTTAAAGGCATTGAATCCTTATTATGGTATACATATGCTTATTAGCCACCCGCGCGGTTTTTGGCTTTTAGGTGCTGTGTTTTTGTGTACTACTGGAGCAGAAGCCTTATACTCAGATCTTGGGCATTGCGGACGAAAAAACATCCAGATGACATGGATATTTGTTAAAACCACCTTAGTGCTTAATTACCTGGGACAAGGCGCATGGGTGCTTTCACAATCAGTAAAGCCTAATTTCGGATATATAAATCCATTTTATGCTATAGTGCCGCATTTCTTTTTAATACCAAGTGTAATCATAGCTACTTTTGCTACCATTATCGCAAGCCAGGCATTAATAAGCGGTTCCTTTACGCTGATCAACGAAGCCATAAGCATGAATTTCTGGCCGCGCATTGCAGTAAAGTACCCATCGAATGTGCGTGGACAAATCTATATACCTGCCATTAACTGGGTGCTTTGTTTTGGTTGTATTGCTGTGATATTATATTTCCAGACATCCTCTGCCATGACAGCAGCCTACGGATTTTCAATCACCATAGCAATGCTGATGACCACCATACTTATGTATTATTACATGCGCTATAAAAGGCATTGGCCAATATGGGTGGTTACCATTATACTTTGCGTATTCATTTCGGTAGAGTTTTCGTTCTTCCTGGCAAACTCTGTTAAGATATTGAAGCGGTTGTTCTTCCTGGTATTTGAATTTGGATTGATATTTACAATGTATATATGGTTCAAAGCCCGTAAGATAAATAATCGTTTCCTGCATTTTATCGATCTGAAAGATCAAATACCTCTTCTAAATGCATTAAGTGCTGATAAAGGCGTATCAAAATATGCTACACATTTGATTTACCTTACTAAGGCTAATAACAGCAAACAAATTGAGCAAAAGGTAATGTATTCTATTTTTAGCCGGAAGCCTAAGCGTGCTGATGTTTACTGGTTTTTACATATAGAACGCACAGATGATCCTTATACGATGGAGTATAGTGTAGAGGAAATTGAACCGGATAAAGTAATAAGGGTAGAGTTTCGTTTAGGATTCAGGATACAACCCCGCGTAAATGTATTGTTCAGAAAAGTAGTTGAAGATATGGTTTCGCGTAATGAGCTGGATATTTTAAGCCGTTATGAATCATTGAAAAAATTTCACATGGCAGCTGATTTCCAGTTTGTGATCATAGAGAAATTTCTTTCCTATAATAATGAATTCAACATCAGCGAAGGATTTATATTAAACAGTTATTTCGCAATTAAGAAATTGGCGCAAAGCGAGGCAAAAGCTTTCGGTTTGGATACCAGCGAAACACGGGTAGAAAAAATCCCTTTAATTGTTAAGCCAGTAAGCAACATAGTTCTGAAACGGGTTGACCCTGAACATAGTTATGGGGGCGAATCTTATTAAGATAAAAGTTATAATAGTCTATATATAAAATACATATATTTTCATATCTATTTGAGATAGTCTCAAAAACTCTTTTATTAAGGTATTTTTGGCCGATTGTGCATTGTAAAGAAACATTACATAGTTGAATTTTTATTGTATATTATATCTATTATAATTATTTTTGTTTATTACAATAATATTATCCCGCACAAGAAAACTACCTAAACAAAAACCAAATACTCTTACAACTGTTACGCTTACTATGGCTCATAATGTATATTTATTGGCAACAGATCCAAATAATCCCTGTCGGGATGTGATCCACTCAAGAGATACAGATTTAAAAGTCAGGGTATTTTGTCTTGAACACGAGGTATTTCATCATGATGCTAATGAAATACAGCTATTCGGGCAGTGTATTGATAAACTATATGTCTTTGAAACTGTAAGCATTGCATCAGACGATGCTTTGGATATAGTGGAAGCTATACAATGGTATGCAGACTATATTGAGTGCCCCGAAATGGAAATTTTACCTGAAGACCCCCGCCAGGGTAGAGATATTGCCATGTAATTTTGGCCCTTACCGCATTATTCAATTTACATCAAAAATATTTTTTACTAATATTACCGAATTTACACGCTACCATGAATGATATAAAGAGGGAATTGTATGGCCTGTGTATTGCCTATGTAAAACAACGTATAGATACTGCGAAACAAGCAATAAATGATGCACAGCAAGCTGCAGGTGAAGAGACTAAAAGCAGTGCGGGAGATAAATATGAGACCAGCAGGGAAATGATACAGCAAGTAACCGACAGGAGCCAGGCCCAGCTGAATGAAGCTAATAAATTATTGATCGCCCTCAATCAGATCAATGTAGATACTGTTTATGAAACTGCCGTACCGGGTAGTTTAATAACAACAAATAATGGCAGATTTTATATCGCTATAAGTGCAGGTGCATTAATATTGAATGGAGATACTTACTTTGCTGTTTCAATGGCTTCCCCGATAGGCTTAAGCTTGAGGGGGCAAAAAGCCGGAGATCAATTCAGCCTGAATGGTAAACAGTACCTTATAGAAAATATTACTTAAAGTGTTAATAGTCTCTTATATATTTTTCAAATTCCTGTTCGATATTTTTTGCTTTTACCAATAGTGCACTATCATGTATAAAAGGAGAAATGTCAACAGGCTTGCTTATTAAGCTTTTGTTGTAAACTTCTTTAAACGGAAAGTAGTTCAGTGCAAATTGCCATGTCTTTGTCAGTGCCGAAAAAACCTTTTTGTCATGCTTTCCAAGTAGCGAATAGTTGATAACGATATAATCTTTTACTGGCAGATCTTCCAGCATATTTAAAATATGTTCATTGTACTCTATCCATATTTTTAAATAACATTCAGCATTATTCTGATAGAACTTTTTTCTTCTGTTCCCTCTTCTGAAATAGAGCCAAACCAGGCGTTGAAAAAGTTTGCGTGACAAGTACTTATTTTCAAATAAGGCAAAATCTCTTTTTAACATAGAGTGAACCACTGATCCATGATCACGCATAATCACCAGGTATTTTGAATCAGGAAGTAATTCTCTGTACAGGTCTAAAAATAAACAAGTCCGGGGCTCTTTCCAACCCCATTGCTTGTAAAGTTGATTCTTAACTTTTATAACGCTTTTTAACCTTTCAAGATGATAGATGGAGATATCTATTTTCTTGTCATAAACATATCCCGAAGAAGGAAAATCATTACTTATTAAAATCTCCTCATGTATTCTTAAAAACTGAACATCTTCAAAATGCCCTTCAACATTTCCCTTTCCGGGTTCTAACAAATGTTCGCCTATTTGTAATCCGCAACGATGCAGCCAGTTTGTAATTAAAGATGTGCCGGAACGGTGCATTCCTACAACCATTAGTGTCTTTGATTGCATATATTTGGGGTATTAGCGCAAAGTATTAAACAGCTGTTGCTATGTGAGCGTATGGATTAGAGGCATAATTTTCCTTTATAATATTTTGCATAATGAATGAATAAACTTCATTAGTACTTTGTCTGATATTCATTGTGCTGGTGTTAATATAAAGATCGGGTGATTCAGGTATCTCAAAAGGGTCATTAATGCCTGTCATATTTGAGATCTTATCAGGATGTCCGTTGGGAAGCAGGGCCTTTTTGTATAAGCCTTTGGTGTCTCTTTTAATAAGCACATCGATATTACAATCGAGATGAATTACTTTAACATTATTGTAGGTATTTACCAGTTCTATGCGGATGGCGTCATAAGGGTTTATGGCACTAACTATGGTAATTATGTGGTGAGAAGAAAATTTATCAGCAATAAATCCCAATCTTCGTATATTCTCGAAGCGGTCTTCCTTTGTGTAACCAAGATCTTTAAACAATCGCTGACGGTACTGGTCGGCATCAATTATTTCTACAGGTATCTCATCTCCTGCCAACTTACTTTTAACTCGCCCGGCTAAAGTTGTTTTTCCGGCCCCGGATAGTCCACAAAAGAGTAGTATCATAGTTTTAGTTTTTAGTTTTTCTATAGTAGTTACTACAACTTTTAAGGGGGTTTAGGTTGTAATAAAAACAGCTGTTAAACGAATAGGCCTACAAATATTGCGTAAGAATCGATAGAAAAGCATTTTGTATCGATTGTTTTACATATAGCTGTATCGCATTGACGTAATACTACGTAGCATTTACCGTGTAAACACTATAGTTTATGTTAACGGACACCTCTAACTTTGAGAAATACCTGGTACACTATGAAGAAAATTATATTTATAGATGATAGTCCGCTCGACCACTTTATTTTGAAAAGAATACTGAAAAGATATAAACTAGCTTATGAGGTTAACTGTACAGAAAATGGTGAAGAAGCAATTAAGTTTTTGGAAAAGCATAAAAATGAATCCGATAGCTTGCCGGATGTTATTTTGCTTGACCTGTATATGCCAAATTTTGATGGGTGGGAATGTCTTGAGAAAATACAACAGGTGTGTCTCACACTGGCTAAGCCTATAAAAATTTACATCTTATCATCCTTCATTAACCCGGAAGATATACAACGTGCCAAACAATATGATTGTGTAAAATCATTTATTTTTAAGCCGATAACCAAAGTGGTGCTTGAAAGGCTGATCAATGAAGAAACAAGAAATATTCTATGAAGAATATTCCAAAAACATCTGTTTTTCCTTGTATAAGAGCATGTATTTTAATTGCAAGTAGCTGCATATCAGTTTTTTTAATAAAATTTCAAATTATTTTTTGACTAATTGAACAGACATCCTATATTTGCAGTCCCAAAACAAGGGAGCTTAGCTCAGCTGGTTCAGAGCATCCCGATTACATCGGGAGGATTACTGGACAAAGAGCCAAAAAACAATGGGAGCTTAGCTCAGCTGGTTCAGAGCATCTGCCTTACAAGCAGAGGGTCACTGGTTCGAACCCAGTAGCTCCCACAAACCCGATAGAAATGTCGGGTTTTTTTATGCATAGAATTTAAATTCCCTGACTATGTATTTTGTTTTACATTCTTTATTCGCCAACCAAGAACAAATATTATGTAGGTTCATGTGAAGATGTAGGCAAAAGACTAATTAAGCATAACACTAATCACTCGGGCTTTACCGGCAAAGCCGGGGACTGGGTTATAAAATGGATAGAACAACATCCTGATAAAATAATTGCCTTAAGGCGCGAAAAGCAAATTAAAGCCTGGAAAAGTAGAATAATGATTGAAAAACTTATTGCAGAAGCCTAGCTCAGCTGGTTCAGAGCATTCCGATTAAAATCGGAAGGGTCACTGGTTCGAACCCAGTAGCTCCCACAACAAAGACCACGTGGTCAGTTTCTTCAAAAGAAGTTTAGAAAGCTCTCGGATTAATTTCTGAGAGCTTTTTTATTTTTGTACTTACAAATTACGGATATAAGCGTCCGAAGAACGGCGTATCGTTCCATTTCATCTTCGGCATTCATTGAGCTCTTTTGATATCAAACCCCTGTAAATAAGATATTTTCCATTTACCACCCACCTTTGTCACATTGAATTTATAGGTAATGGTTTTCCAACCGGGAGATACGTCTTTAGGTAGACTACCCCACGTCCAGTACAATTTTCCACTTTCGCTGTTTAATTCAATAATATGCACATCAACTAGACCGTAAGCGTTAGGATGGTCATAAGGCACTTCCTGACAATTGCACCATGGGTCAGCATCTGTATCGAAACCAAAAGGTGGTATTTCTCCTGTTGAGAAAGGCGCGATCTCCTTATCTTTCATCCGCCTATCGAGTACTTGAATGATTTGGTTGTAGTTATTGATGAACTCTTTAGAAAAAAAACCTGTGGTTTTCAAACTATCATCAACTCCTTTAAGTTTACTCAGATCAAAGCCTGTAACTGTACTAGCCTGTCGATTTATCACAAATGGAAGTAAGTCCGGAACTCCTTTTCCATCCTCCGCCCATACAAGCAAATTACGGATGAGTTTTTGAATCTATTGTTTATCCTTTGTACTGTCCGACGTTGCAGGAGTATTAACTTTCAAAATCGCTTTAACTTGGGTTTCAGTTGCTTTTGGTTTACTGTTTTCATTACAGCCTAATAGGCAAATTATTAAAGCTGAGAAGGCAAATCTTAGACAGGTCATTTTCAATTGGTAAAAGATTTCGACATGTTAATATAGCTTTCTGATTGCAAATCGAGAAACAAACTACAGGATAATCGTCCGAAGTTAATAAAATCAGCATGTTCTGTGGGTTTGTGGTTTTTAAGAATATTCATTTTGATAAGGTATTAATCCGTTAGTGAAGATAGACAATTTGAACCGTTTTCAATTTAAGTCCAAATCCGATAGTCTTTTCAAATCATGAAAGAAATGTTGTGTTATAAATAAAGTCTGCACCACAGACTCGATAGAAATGTCGGGTTTTTTTATGCATAGAATTTAAATCCCCTGACCATGTATTTTGTTTACATTCTTGGGACTTGATGGCTTCACTTTGGCAGTCGATAAGGAATCCTGCTGATACGCCGATGCGCTTAAAGTGGTAAGCGCAAATCGCATGCTACTAACCAATAAGATTTTAGTTTTCATTTGAAAAGATAAGGTTGTGTTTAAATTTAAGATTAAAATGTAGTATCGAAACGCCCTTGATCAATGGTCAGCACATTTCCGGCATCATTGACCATAGTTGCTGAAAATTCTCCTGATACAATACCCTTAACACCATCAAGGTAGGTTACAGTCATCAAGCCCTTCGTGCAATGGTAATGATCGGCGTTATCGATAAAGAGAACAGAATTTCCGCTTGCCGTCAGATCATAACTGCCGGTTGATGATAAACCATAAATACTGAAGACAATGTATTGGTTCAGGTGATTTGCAGCAAGCGAAAATCCGTTTTGAATGTAGGAAGAAAGTGCCGGGCTACTGTCAATGCCTTTGCTTTTGGGCAGCCAAAGTTGATTGTTTAAATAAAAACCAAAAGTATTTTTCCCTTCATGCGTCTCGGCAGGCAGAGAAGGAGGCACAACTTTTGGTTTAAAACAACTGGAAAAAACGATACAGATCGAAATTCCGAGGAGGAATAGTTTCATGGGTAAGTTGATTAGGTTTAAGTAAAGTTGTTATTTTAATAATTCTATATCCTAAAGTTAACTAAAAATCCAATAAAAAAATCGGCGTAACTATCTTAAGGCTTTCTAAGTCCGCGGTGAGATTATGCATCGGACAGATCATGCGTCCATTCTTTTCAGGCACGTGACAGCCTACAAAAGCGGAATGGTGGAGCTATGTTACGAAATAAAAAAATAATAGAATGTTCCAATAGGGCTTCTATGGAATTCTGCTAAGCCCTCAGGAATTCATGAAGGCTTTTATTATTATTACATATTACTGATTAGCCCTGTTTCCTTTTACTTGTCAAATATCTTCGGACGGGAATATCATAAGTTACTATTACCAACCAGGCTATGCCAAGCAAAAGAATTAGGCCTGTTATGATGATGTATGATAGTTGTGCTGTGCCGGGTTTATGACTGCTGTAATAATTCCCAAACATCCACATCACTGCATAGTGTGTCATATATAAGGGATAGGATATCTTACCAAAAAAAACACAAAGTTTTTTAAGCCCTTCGGTTAGCGTAGCTCCAGCTCCTAAGGCAATCAATAATGGAAAATAGAATAAAACAACCATTGGCTCTGTTAGCCAGTTCCATTTTGAAAAGGGCATGATGAATGCTAAAAACAATAATACAGCCAGGCCTATAAAACCTAATTTATTTTTAATGATCCATTTAGAGCGATAAACAAATAATCCTGCTAAAAATGAAAAGGAAATACGGGCGCCGCCATCCCAAAAGGTTCCTCCGCTCCATCCGCCCATCAAATTCCCGGCGCGATAACAAACAAAACAAAGTGCTATTGCTGAAAGTATAGTCAACAAAATCAACCATCTGCGGCTGATCTTGTAAAGGATAAAAGCATAAAAAATATTGGCAACGTATTCCCAAAATAATGACCACGCAGGTGCATTAAAACTAAACAGGTTAAAAGCACGATCGCTCACTATCGGTAAAGGAATGAGAAAAATGGAGGTAAGGAATACCAAAATAATTTTGCCTGTACTGTATAATTCAGGGTGACCGCCAAATGGATCGAATAGGAAAGCCAGTAAACCTAATACCGAACCTAAAATAACTAAAGGATGGAGTCTTATCAACCTTGATTTAAAGAACTCCCAAAATCCCATCTCGCTAATGCGATCATCATAAGCATATCCAATAACAAAGCCTGACAAACAGAAAAAGAAGTCGACAGCTAAAAATCCGTGCCCGATAAAGTTTTTGCTATAATCTGAATAAACAATTTCCATAAAATGGAAAGTCACGACTGACAAGGCGGCTATTCCTCTTAATCCATCAAGTATTTCAAAATGTTGTTTAGTTTTTAGAATGTTAGGGTTTAGTTGATTCATTTTTGGCAATAGTACGTTTATGTTGAGTCGGCTTCAAGATTACCTAATAATAATAAGTCCACAAAATTTTTGGACAAAGCGTTATCTCAATCAAGAGCCAGACTAATTATAACAGGCGTCCACAAGGGCATTTTTCATATAAATTGTTACTACTTTTGAGCAATCAAATTAATAGCGTGTACGAGGCTTTTAAGAAATATATCGATACTAAGATCCCATTAACGGAGCAGCAGAATGATCGCATTCAATCGCTTAGTATTGTTAAAAAGCTGCGCAAAAAACAATATTTGCTACAGGAAGGTGATACCTGGAAATATCACGCCTTTATAACTAAAGGATGTCTGCGCACTTATTCGGTTGATGAAAAGGGGCTGGAGCATATTATCTATTTCGGTATTGAAAACTGGTGGATCGGGGATAAGGAAAGCCTGATGCTTAATCAACCCAGCAGATACAATATTGATGCTGTGGAAGACAGCGAAGTGGTATTATTTTCCAACTCTAATTTTGAATTGATCTGCAGGGAAGTGCCACCTTTTAACGATATGGTGAACGCGATCATGCAAAGAAGTTTTGTCGCATCCCAAAGCCGCATACAGGTAGCCATCAGCTATACAGCCGAAGAAAAGTATCTTAATTTCCTTAACAAATATCCGGGTTTTGCCACACGCATACCACAAAGCATGATTGCCTCCTACCTGGGCGTCACTCCCGAAACCCTGAGCCGGGTACGCAATCTGTCGGCTAAAAAATAGCTGTCTTGACCGCATTCTGATTGATATTTATCAATTTCTTTCTTACGATATGTCAATGTGCAGGATTTTCTGATACTGCAACTTTGTAGTGTTCAATAATTAATAACAATTAAAAATCATAAACATGTCAAAGACAATTTTCATCACAGGAACAAGCACCGGCTTCGGTAAGTTAACTGCCATAACATTAGCAAAAGCTGGTCACAGTGTAATAGCCGGCATGCGCGGAGTAAACGGGAAAAATGAAGACGCTGCAAAAGAACTATCAGCCTTATCTAATATTGAGGTAGTAGAAATAGATGTTACCAGCGATACTGCTGTTAAAGAGGCATTCGAAAAGGTGCTGACCAAATATGGCCATATTGATGTGCTTGTCAACAATGCTGCTGTTAGTGGCTTCGGTTTGCTGGAAGGTTATTCGATAAATCAGGTAAAGGCTATGTTCGAAGTAAACTTTTATGGTGTGCTGCGCACTTATCAGGCTGTATTACCCGCTATGCGTAAAGCTAAAAATGGCCTGATCATTAATCTTACTTCTGGCGCCAGCGGTCATACACTGCCATTTATGATCCCTTACCTGGCATCCAAATTTGGTGTAGAGAGCATAACAGAGGGATTGCAGGACGAGCTTAGCGAATATGGTATCGAAAACGTCAGCATACAGCCAGGGGTTTATCCAACCGAAATGAATAATGGCAACAAGGCAGGTGTACACGCAGATAAAGCAGATATCATTGCAGAATATGGAGACGCTGCTGCACAGAAATTTAACGCCCTCGGCACCGCCTTATTTAGTAAAATGGCTGAATTTAAAATGGATCCTCAAACCATTGCAGACGGTATACTGGAATTGGTTAACATGAAAACGGGGTCAAGGCCATTACGTTTCCCTCTGGACGCTGTTGCACAGGGTACCGACCAGGAATTTATTGATGCAAGAGCTGCGATCAAAACAAAATGGCTGGCTAAATACAATAATTAATTATTCGATATTAAAATAAAGCACAATGAAAACTGCAAAAGAATTACTGCTCGGCTATTTGGAACATATTAATAATCCGGATGAAGCTATTAAGCTTTTTGCCGACGACGCCATGATAGAGCTCCCTTATCTGGCAAGTTTAGGTTTGAATTATCAAATGAAAGGCAAGGAAGTAATTTATAACTTCCTTAAAAATCTGCCGGATACATTTACCAATTTTAAATTCCAGAATATCCAAATACATATTGATACGCCCGATCAGGTATTTGGAGAATATGAGGTTAATGCTATCGTAAATTCCACTTCAAAACCTTATCATCAATTATACATGGGACGATTAGTAGCCGAAGATGGGAAGATCAAATTATTGCGGGAAGCTTTGGATATGATTGTTGTAGCAAGGGGAATGTTTCCGGATGGATTGCCACAACTTCCGTTATAACCAAACAGGTTACGTACTGATTGGCCAGATCATTACTAAATTAAGCGGCATGCATTTAACTAAGTTTATTGAAGAAAGACAGTTTAAAGTAGCCGGAAAATAAAAATGCAGCAGAGCGGATAAAAATACTTTCGGTCAATTAATATTTACCCCGCTTAAACAAAAAATACCGCATGCCGGTACCGGCATGCGGATCAAATAGATGCATCACAAATAAAAATTAAACTTCTACTGATGCGTTTTCAGCCGCTTCGATAATAACACTTGCAACGATCTCAGGCTGCGACATGAAGATCACGTGACTACCTTTAACTTCGGTTACCTGCGTGTTCGAACGGCTGTACATATGTCTTTGTATATCAGGATTAATGCTTTTATCTTCGGTAGCGATCAGGCCATAGGTCGGTTTGTGCCGCCAGGCTGCATCAGTAATCGGGCTTACAAAGCCTTTAGCATAAAACGCTCCCTGTGAGGCATACATAAACGCTGCTTCATCAGCATCTATATCAGCACAAAAGCCTGCATGGTATTTATCTTTATCATAGTATACGATGCCTTTCTCATCCGGAGGAAGTACGCCGTTCTCAGGTGCAGGCGGAGCTGTTTGCAGCCATTGCAGTGCAGACTCGCCGTTGTCAGGCTGAAATGCAGCTATATAAACCAGCGCAACAACATTTGGGTGGTTACCGGCTTCAGTGATTACAGCGCCGCCCCATGAATGTCCGGCAAGGATTGCCGGGCCGCCGATCCTGTCCAAAGCAACGTGTGTTGCCAAAACGTCGTCTTCAAGTGAAGTTAAAGGGTTCTGTACAACTGATACGTTATACCCCTTTTTAGTTAATTCGTTAAAAAGCGCTCTAAAGCCGGAACCGTCTGCGAATGCACCGTGAACAAGCACTACATTCTTTACATTTGAGTTTTTCATTGTTTGTCAGTTTTGTTTGTTTGAATGGTTTATTTAATGCCTCTGGCTAATGATCATTGCATGGCATTACAAAACAACAAAGCGCGACGCGCTCAAACAATGCAGGAAAGAAAGGAAACTGTGGACAATTAGCGGTTTTTGTCCCTGAATGCCTGGGGAGAGATTTTTTCAGACTTGGTAAACACCCTGGTAAAATAAGCCTGATCGCTGTAACCGAGTTCATAAGCTATAGTTTTTATAGTCTTATCGGTATAAAATAATAAACGTTTGGCCTCTATGGTAATCATGTGTTGAATCCAATAGCTTACAGTCTGACCGGATGTTAATTTTATCGCTTCGTTTAAATAAGGGGTGGAAACCTTTAATTGTTGTGCATATTCGGAAGGACTTTTCAAGCGCTTATAATTAAGAAACAGTAAACTTTTAAATTCATTGGTCAGGGTAATGGCTCTCGAATCTTTCTTATCATGTTTTTGCATAACTAAAAACTCTTCTGTAAACATACCTGCAACCGCATCGATGAAGCCGCGCTTGATATGTTGTTTAAATACGTTATTACAGAGATCCTGTGTAATATCTGCAAATAAGGTAAGACAGGATCTCATCCGCTCTGCTTTAGTAAAGCTTACAGATGTTGGAACCTGAGCAAAACAGCTTTCATTTAATACTGACTTAAACACGTCGCTGACTAAGGAAGGATCAACCGCGATAACGCATACGTCCCCTTCGGAATCGACATGTTGATGAATTTGTCCAGGGAGGATAAAATAGACTGTTTTTTTCGGAATAAAGATCTCATGGAAGTCAACGATTAGCTTTAAGAATCCTTCGTATGCAAAGACAAAAAGGAAGTCTGTATCTCTGTGAGGTATCTTGACAAAATGATCGGCGCCGATTTTGTCGTAATTCACTATCTGCACACCATTGGCTTTTACCTCATCAAGGATGATCGTGGGGACAAGCATTTTATCTCTGTTCATGGCAATCCTGGTAAAAGCTGAATTCAGAAGCAGCGAAAAGTCGTTGGCTGTCATACCAGACGGCTCGTATTTTGAAACTCAAATCTAATTTACGATTTATCCGTATTATTCAGCTTGTGGTCGGTATCATCACTGCTCGAATCCAGTCGCCCCAAAAAATCTTCAATATTTCTGAGAACTTTTTTATTCTTTTTATGTGCTGTTCGTCTATCCTATTATAAATATTGCATAAAGCATGAACGCAATTAAAGACAAAAACATAGCGATAATAGGCGGTGGGCCGGGAGGACTGACGTCGGCGAGAATTTTACAGATGAACGGTGCTGATGTGAATGTGTACACAGGCCAAATTAACAATTACACCAACGGCGTGTTTGAAGTAGGTCTCAAACTGAAGCTAGTCGACCCTTGAAATACGTATAATTATTTGATTATCAATAATTTGTTAATGGTAATTGGGTTTATAATCTGCAAGTTTTCCTGATACGTCAGACTGCTAAGGAAATTATCCGCTGAAATCTATAACAATGAACTGGCTCTGTTTGAGCGGGTGTTGCAATGTATCAGCAAAGGCGTCCCCAGTTATTTTTATTGAATCTGGTTTTATCTGCTTTTTAAAGCGCGACTATATTGATAGTATGCAAAGGTGCTGCCATTTATTCCGCTTGGAATGGGCCGGCTTAAACCAAGAGTTGCGGGCTGATTTTCGCCCAATGCTAACTCTATCGATATTTCAATACAAATCGACGATATATCATTATTGTTTTACCTTACAACTATTTATATAATTTATTATCAGATACTTAAAACAGTGGCATGATATTTACATACCATTAAAAAGATTTGTTGTTAAGATGAATGGTTCATAAAATCACGTTGGTTTAAAAAGTAAAAAAATGAACACCTATGCTCTTTTAATCAAAACCAGGAAAGTTAATGCCGGGGTAACGCAAAAAGTAATAGATCTGCATCATCAGGGTTATGTTTTTGATTTCTATTTGTCAGATCATCAAAAAATCTCATGCTTACAAGATAACCAATGCTTTTCCTTTGACAACGTTGAAATTGAGGTCATAGACCAGGTCTATGATCAATTTAGCCGTTCGTTCAAATATATTCACACCATAAAAACCTGGTGCGGAGCAATGGGTTTGCTGCTTACAGATACCATTTGTTTCGTTGGTACGGCCTAAAACAAGTCTGATACAGGCCATAACTGCTTCCTCAATTTAAAAAAACAGGATCAGGTTGTAATCGCTTTATCCCTGTATATACCGAGTTTCTTGATTTTTGAATTAAGTGTTGATACCTTAATCCTTAATATTTCGGCTGCACCACCCCGACCTGACACTTTCCATCCGCATTTTTCCAGTACCATTAATATATGATCACGTTCTATTTCTTCAATAGTTTTAACTTTCTCTTTATCATGAATGTTCACTAATTTTTTAAAATTCTCGGGTAAAATTAAGGAGTTAATTAAAGTGCCCTTGGCAAGCAAAACGCTTCTTTCCATCAAATTTTCTAATTCCCTGACATTTCCCGGCCAGGAATAGCTTAGCATTTTCTTAGTAATATCATCGGCAAAACCAGTTATTGACTTACCTGACCGTTGTGCAAAGAGGTTTATGAAATGAGTACTCAATAATAAAATATCTTCTTTACGGTCACGCAGGGGGGGTAATAAGATAGGAAAAACGTTAAGCCTGTAATACAGGTCCATCCGGAAACGCCCTGCTGCTATTTCTTCCTCCAAATTACGATTGGTCGCGGCGATAATGCGAACATTAATTTTTTTGGTTTGGCCCCCTATCCGTTCAATTGTTTTACTTTGTAATACACGAAGAAATTTCACCTGCAAATCCGGGGGCAGTTCCCCAATTTCATCTAAAAAAATAGTCCCCTCATCGGCTTCTTCAAATTTACCAATTCTTCTGTTCATGGCCCCGGTAAAAGCGCCCTTTTCATGCCCGAATAGTTCCGATTCAATCAGGTTTGAAGGTAACGTAGCACAGTTAACAATAACCATCGGTTTTGCGCACCGTTCGGACAGGCTGTGAATACGTTCGGCAATGAGCTCTTTTCCTGTGCCGCTTTCCCCTAAAACAAGCACTGAAGTATTTGAGGGGGCGACAATTCTAATATTCTCCAAAACATCATGCATTTGCTGACTACGTCCAAGGATCATTAGTTCCTTTCCTTTTAGCAAATCTGGTGGAGTTTTTGAAGGGACATTCTTCATTTTTATTATCTCCATCCTTTCCTGGTGAAGGTACCAGGCAACATCGAGCATTAGCAAAACATCTTTTTCTCTAAAAGGCTTAACGAGGAAACCATAGGGCTTTGTCAATTTAGCATCATCCAGTGTTTGCTTATGCAAATTTGCAGATATAAACACAAATGCAATATTTTTGGTATTCAAAGATTTCGCAAGATCGATTCCTGTCAATTTACCTTGTAAAAATATATCCAGCAAAACCATATCCGGCCTTTCATTATTGATAATTTCCAACGCTGTTGCAACTGAGCGGGCTACCGGGCAAACCTGATAGCCTGCACGTTCAAGTATCCGCTCCAGATTAGCAGCTTCAATAAACTGATCTTCTACAATAAGAATTTTGGCCTTCATATACTAACCTCCGTTTCTTTCAAGAATGGTAATGGTTCATTATGTTCATATAAAGTATCTTTTTTAAATACGACGACTATTTTTGTTCCTCCATCATTTTGAAAATTTATTTCGGCGTTTATATCTTGACTAAGACCTTTCATCAGTTTCATACCTAACGAACCAATTTTATCATCCCTGGTACCAGGTTGTATCCCTTTCCCATTGTCGGTAATTATAACGGTAATCTCATCGGCTACCTGATACATTTGGATCGTAATTAAGCCCGGAGCATTTGGAGAAAAAGCATATTTAATTGAATTAGTTACAGCTTCATTGATAATCAGACCTAATGGCATAGCCTGCGAAATCCCTAGTTTCAAAGATTGAATGTCAAGGCTGAAGTGGATTTGCTGATCAATCCCGAAACTATCGCTCATGTAACTAACCAACTCAGAAATGTATACCGGCATATTAACAGTTTTTACATCGTCCGTGAGATATAACTTTTGATGAATTAATGACATAGCATATATACGGTGCTGGCTGATTTCTATCGCCTTTAAAGCGTCGTTTTCCAGATATGCAGCCTGATACTCCAGCAAACTGATTATGGTGTGCAAATTATTTTTTACACGATGATGTACTTCTTTTAACAACCATTCTTTTTGAGCCAGCAATTGCTCTAATATGTGATTTTTCTGCGTGATCACCATGTTGTTCTGTTGTTTGAGCCTGAATTGACGATAAAATAATCCGACAATAATAAAAAGCAATACGATCCCGACAATGGTAACATTTTTTATCACATCATCTCGCTGAAGATTGCCCTTTTGAATTTGATTTTTTTGCCTTAACAGCCTTATATCCTGATCTTTTATTTTAAGGTCGCTTGTTTTTTTCTGTGTTTCATATTGTACTTGCAGCTGCGCTATCTGTTTGCTCTTAGTTTCATTGAACAAAGAGTCATTTATCTTTTGTGATTTTAACAAATTATAAACAGCAGATTTGTAATTATGCTGTGCAGTGTCAAGGCCAAACCACGAATTGTAATTATGGGAGATTCTAACGGGATCTCCAATTTTCTGAGTTAAGGATTTATTTTTTATCAAATAAGAAAGAGCCAAAGGATATTGTTTAGAGGCTTTATAATATCTTATCAGCATAACGTAAATATTAGTCCGGTCCAAATCATCCAGATTCGGACGTTTAACTATTTCCAATAGTTTATCACAGTAAGGCTGGGCTTGCTTATAATTTTCAAGTTGAATATAAATCATTAAATAGCCACTGATGATCCCATAACCCATCGCCGTATTGTTATAATTTCGATACCTTGTCGTTACCCCGTTTAAGAGATGCAGGGCATCCAGCGGTTTGTTAAGCCGTACATAAGTATCTACAAGGTTTGTTGTTATTAGAATGATATTATATTGATCTTTATATTTTTCTGCAATTGCCAGTGCGTTTTTGAAATAATTTACTGCCTTTTCCCTGTTCTCCAATTCCAAAAATATTAATGCAACTGTATTGTTTATTTCACAGGTCTGCATGGTTGTATCTTTCACACTTTCGGCAGTTTGCAGTGCCATTAGTTCGAAATTTAAGGCCTGTTTAAAGTCTCTCAAGTCATAATAAACTCTCCCCAATAAATCATATACCCCCTGTACCTGGCCATAATGAATTGACTTATATATCTGCAAAGACTGTTCAAGTTCTTTCAAAGCTTTCGCATTCTCGAGGTTGATATTATGTAATTCTGCAAGCTTTTGAAGGCTGTACGCTTCATCTTGCAAGTGCCCTGACTGTTTAAATGATTTCACAGCCTGTTCTGTTAGCTGTATCATTACCGTTAATTGCCTTCTGTCGTTATAATCATAATATTGAGCTAAGTTCAAAAAGGCTTTACCCAAATGAAATCTATCTTTAACACCGCTTAAAATCCGAATAGCTTGCTCAACTAAGTCCTTCCCTGTTTTTGTTTGTCCTTTTTCTCTTTCGAGGTAGGCTTTTACCAAAACAATATATCCATAAATATCTGTTGACTTTTCTTTAACATTTAACCGTTCGGCCTGATTAATAAATGTTGCTGCACTATCCAAATCAGCCTTGTATTCACCAGGCTTAAATATTTGATACTCCGCTAATTTTAATAATGAATTAATACGGGTTGCATGGTCGCTGCTCGTGTTCAAAGTGCGCCGCAGAGAATCAGCTTCATGCCTTGATATATTTTGCCCATCAGCATACCAGAATATAAACAGCAAAATAATAATTGTTATTAACCTTTTCATTTACCAGGGAATTGTAATCAATCAGCATTATTATCGCTTTTAAAGCTTAAGGCCTAATAAAATTAGCAGTGCTTATAAAAGCATTTAAATCGGCGTTAAAAAAGGTAAGGAAGGTAAACATCCTGAAATACAGTAATATACATTTTAGCGAGCCTGTCTAAAGCACTAATTTAAACAAAACATTAATCACAATATAATTTTTACTGAAATTTTATACTAATTAAAAATAACCGGATGATAAGCACAAACAATTTGAATACTTATGGAAATAAACATGCAAAAAAGGTTTTTTGTTGTTTTATAACAGTTTGCATGCCATCAATTCACAATTTTGTCAAAGCCACATAAAACAGCTAAGCTTCCCTGCCTCACTCAATTGTCGACATAGGAATAAAAAAAATGAAATATCGCTACCAGACCAAAATAAAAACAATTTAACTTATTGATTAGTAAAAACTTAATTCGGTGGCACCATCTTTGAATTTTCAACTGGGTTGCAACACGGTTGTATCGTGATACCAAAAACGATAACCACTTGGAAAAGGTGTACCAAGCTGAACCCAAATAGGGGAATGGGACGATAGATATAACTGAATATTGCATGGTTGAGCCGCAAATAAGTTATTACCTATTAGTTAGCATAGCGATGTCTAAAAAACTGTTATAAACCAGTGAAAATCAAACCGCACAAATAAATTTTGACCCGGAAATCCGAGAAAAAACGCGACAACTTAAAATTTAGAAAAACAAGACAGGAGATTATGTACAAATGCAGTAGCCCTGCTGGTCAATACGTAAGCTATTTTATTGCTTTCCAGATTTATACCATAGATAAAATTGTTCTGAATAAGGCTTTTATAATAAACTTTTAAATAAATACGACATGGACATACTTGAATTATCACCCGATCCAGAAAAAGTGCGAAAAAGTAATATCGTGCAATTTAGAACGATGGAATACAAGCCAGTTGTTTCTTTTTCAAGAAGAAGCAAAGAGGCTATGGCGGATAAGGCAAAGACCAAATGGTTTGCCAAATATATGCTGGAAAATTTAACAGTCAAAGAAGCCCTTATTCGCGGATCTTTAGCTATGGTAATACCTGTGCTTTCAGCCATCGATTGGAATTGCAGAACGCATACAATGCTTTACATTGCACCAATCTTATTTTATTTCGAAGTAACCGTATTTACAATGACCTGCCCGGTTAAATCATTGTTGCGAAAATACAGACAATCATCAGTTAATGACCTAAATAACGGGTCAATTTATTAATCAGGAAATGAACCAAAATTTGATCAGTTCGGAAATAGCCCCTGAATCGATCACAAAGTGACAGGAATAACATTGTTGCTTTGGTTAGACTTGATTTTTTCAGGAATAGCAAGCAATATTTCTTTTTTTACCAATTCGATTAACTTTCCTTTGATAAAGTCGCGATGAACTACTGCGCTTACCTCTCTCATAGGTGCAGGCCTTGAAAATTGCCATACCTGGGCGAGCTGATCTTCGGTCATATCTGTAGTTGCAAGTTCAGGAAGAATCGTGATACCATCATTGGTATCCACCATGCGGCGCAGCGTTTCAATACTTCCTGATTCATACCTCACACCACATCCATCGTTATTTGCTTTTTTCAGCTCACAAAGATTTTCTATCTGGTTTCTGAAGCAATGCCCTTCTTCGAGCATCCATAACTTAGCCGGATCGATTTCGCATGGAAGAATATAGGTTTTCTTATTTTTGGCATTTCTCTTTGAAACAAAAGCCATTAGCTCTTCATAAAACAAAGGATATTCTTTAATTCCTGGCTCATCCAGTGGTGTCACCAGCAGCCCCATATCAATTTTCCCCTGGCGCAAATTTTCTGTAATCATAGCTGTCGTCATTTCGCTGATCACTAATTTAACGCGGGGGTATTTTTCCGTGAATGATTGCATAAACAAGGGCAGAAGGTACGGTGCAAGGGTCGGTATTATACCTACCTTCAATTCACCTGATATAATGCCTTTCTTTAAATTTACGATTTCATCCAAAACGGCCATTTCGGCGATGATTTTGCGGGCCTGTTCAATAAGTTCGGCTCCTACTTCGGTTGGGATAAGGGGCTGCTTGCTCCTGTCAAATATCCTGACACCTAATTCATCTTCCGCCTTTTGCAATTGCATGCTAAGCGTAGGTTGCGACACAAAACAATTCTCCGCAGCACTGACAAAATGCCGATAAGTATCTATTGCAATTATATACTTCAATTGAATAATGGTCATACTTATAAATTTTTCTTATGATGTTTCAAATTTAATTGATTTGATTGATATTTTAAAATCAACCACATTTGCTCAGCATTAAAAAATAGAGATATGAGCGACAACAGAAAATTAACCACCGCCTCGGGGATACCTTACTATCATCATGAGGACACACAAAGCGTAGGTCCGCGGGGACCGCTTTTACTGCAGGATTTCATTTTGCACGAAAAAATGGCCCACTTTAACCGGGAACGTATACCTGAAAGAATTGTGCATGCCAAAGGATCCGGTGCCTATGGCACATTCACGGTCACCAATGACATAACCCGCTATTCAAGGGCAAAAGTGTTCAGTGAAGTTGGTAAGCAAACCGGTATTTTTCACCGTATGTCTACTGTCGGTGGTGAAAAAGGGAGTGCAGATTCTGAGCGCGACCCACGTGGGTTTGCTTTAAAGTTTTATACAGAAGATGGCAATTGGGACCTGGTTGGTAATAATACGCCTATCTTTTTTATTAAAGACCCCAAGAAATTTTCTGACTTTATCCATACACAAAAACGCGACCCCTATACCAATTTAAAAAGCGCCACTATGGTTTGGGATTTTTTCGGCCTTAACCCAGAAAGCCTGCACCAGGTTATGTTTTTAATGAGCGACCGGGGCACACCATATGGCTTCCGCCATATGCACGGGTACGGTAGCCATACCTACAGCATGGTAAACAGCAACAATGAAAGGGTTTATGTCAAATTCCATTTCAAAACCCAACAGGGAATCAGGAATTTGAATGGAGAGCAAGCCGATCAGCTGCGGACCGACCCGGATTACGCGCAAAGAGATCTGTTAACAGCTATTGATAACGGAAACTTCCCCCGCTGGACGATGAATATCCAGGTGATGACAGTCGAACAATCAAAAGCACATCCGTTTAACCCGTTTGATCTGACCAAAACCTGGAGCCAGAAAGACTATCCATTAATTGAAGTAGGAACAATTGAATTGAACGAAAACCCGCAAAACTATTTTGCTGAAGTGGAACAAGCAGCATTTGCACCGGCTCACGTAGTTGACGGCATAGGCTACTCTCCGGACAAAATGCTGCAGGGGAGGATATTGTCTTATCCCGATGCACAAAGATACCGTTTGGGCGGAAATTATGAGCAGATTCCGGTAAACCGCTGTCCGTTCATGGTTAGCAATTACCAGAGAGACGGGCAAATGCGCGTGGATGGAAATGGGGGCAAAGGGCCGAACTATTTCCCCAACAGTTTTGATGACATCAAACCAGACGCAAGCTACATTGCGCCTCCAGAAATATTAGATTCCAATATTGCCGATTGGTATGACCGCAATGGTGAAGGTGAAAACGATCATTACACCCAACCAGGTATATTTTTCCGCGAAGTATTGGGAGATGAGGATAAAAAGCACCTGATCAGCAATATTGTCGGAGCAATGTCTGGCATAGATGGCCCAAAACGCGACTTGATCGTTAACCGCCAATTATGTCATTTCTTCAGGGCTGATATTCAGTTAGGAATGGCCATTGCACAGGGCCTGGGCATTAATCTTGCGGATGTTATGCCGCAGGAGCGGCATGCTTAATTTACAAAAAAATAACCGGCGCATATTGGCTTTTGTAGCTGATTGCATAGAAGCTCTTTATGAACTGGAGTTGAGTAACCTACGGAATTTAAGAGTCCCGTGGTGAAAAACTCCGGTTGGCTGGAAGTTTTATGAGGTCTGTAGCAACTCAGTCAGGCTTTTCTATTATCGTTTTTGCAAATTTTAACATACCAGTCATATACATTATTCTGGTTCAAATTGAATTTTAAAATATAACATCATGTCAGTAACCACATCAAAATCAGTAGCAGGGATCATTATTCCTGACAGTACTATAGCAAATCAGGCAACAGAGCTATTGCTTGAACATGGCACAGAATTTATTTATAACCATTCGCTAAGGGTATTCTTATTTTCCTCACTAAATGGGAAACGCAAGAATTTAAAGTATGACCCGGAATTGCTTTATGTAGCTTCGGTATTTCACGACCTTGGGCTGGTTCCGCATTATAGCAGCCCCGATCTCCGTTTCGAGGTGGATGGAGCCAATGCGGCCCGAGATTTTCTAAAAAGCCACGGTGTACCAAAAGAACAACTGCAGCTTGTTTGGGATACTATTGCATTACATACAACCATTGGCATAGCGGAGCATAAGGAACCGGAAGTGGCACTTATGTATTCCGGAGTGGGTTTAGACGTAATGGGTGAAGGCTATGAGAACCTGACCGCAGAACACAGGGATGAAATCATCACTGCATTTCCGCGTAATGACTTTAAGAAAAAAATTATCCCGACGTTCTTCTCAGGCTTTGAACATAAAACCGAAACAACTTTTGGCAATATCAAAGCTGATGTGTGTGCTTTCATGATCCCCAATTTCCATCGTAAAAACTTCTGTGATTGCATACTGCATTCACCATGGTCTGAATAATACGATGGGTACCAACCGCTATTCTCCGTTTTTAAACTTACTGTGTACCCACAAGGATATTTTTCAGCAGAAGTGCAAATAATATCGAATAACAAATTTCCAATATCCAACACCGAGGTTTTCACTTCATTATTCGATATTGGAAATTCGATGTTCAATATTTAAACTGGCCTCAATTTCTTCTTCCTGCTGTTTAACAAATTGATGGCATTACGAATCAAATTGTAACAATTCCGTTGAAGTATCATTTTCTCAGAACAAAACATATGATGTTTTAATTAAACATCATATGTTTGTATTGTCAAAGAATTTTCCTTGATAAGAAATCGGAGGAATCGATTGAAGAAAACAGATTAATAGCTGTCACCGGTACAATTTTTAAATAAGTCACATTAAATAGTTAAAAGCATGAAACGATTATCATTAATACTCTTATCACTCGCTTTGCCATTTTCATTAATGGTTGGTTGCGGGCAGTCCGGCAGTGGAAGTGCAGATCTGCAAGCCCGGGTAGATAGCCTGCAAAACAAGCTGGATTCAGTTTATAAACCGGGTACAGGGGCGCTCATGAATACTATTGTCCAACCGCACCACCTAAAATTATGGTTTGCCGGGCAGAACAAAAACTGGGCGCTGGCCGAGTATGAAAGACAGGAATTGATGGGTGGATTTGAAAAGATTCAATTATATCATAAAAATAAACCCGAAGCAGCAGCTGTTGCAATGATCTTTCCGGCAATGGATGCTGTTGAAAAATCAATCAGGGACAAAGACGCAGTTGCTTTCAAAAGCAATTTTGTTGCGTTGACGAATAATTGCAACACCTGCCACAAGGCATTAAAGTATGAATTTAATGTAATAAAAGTTCCGGTCACAAATAGCTTTGGCAATCAAAGTTTTTAATGGAATATCATTTAAAAAAACATCCGGTGTTTAATTAAAACATCCGGTGTTTTTTGCTTTGGCTTTAACTAAAGTTAATTATTTAAAAAATCATACAAGGGGTTGAATAGAGCCTGCTTTTTTAAGTCTTCCGTGTACTCCCAAAACATTACCCCTGCTAAATTATGCTCTTTAACATACCTGGTTTTGTATTTAAATGCCCTTACATCATTATAGGTAACAAATGTATGTGTTTTGCTGTTCCACAAGTAGGGCACTTTTGCTTTTTTGTCCCAAAATCTATCAAAACCATTCTTATTGATGTACGAATTTTCCAGGGAATCATAAGGTAGAGAAAAATGGTGGCCTGCAGAGGGCTGATATAATCCGCGGTCCTGATCATTTACCATGGTCCAGCCACGGCCGTAAAAAGGCAGCCCCATTACGATTTTATTTGCGGGCACTCCTGCTTTTATAAAGTTTTGGATTGCATCATCGGCGCTAACCCTTACTTGATGGCCATATTTTGATTGATAGAGATTACTTTGATGACCTGTTATTTTATCATTACCGTTATAAATATCGTAAGTCATTATATTGATATAATCAAGGTACTTACTAACGGGGCCTACTTCTGTATGGTTCATATAAGCAGTATCTACTCCCATAGCTGCTGTTAACAAGTAGTTTTGACGATGGTCTGTAGCGGCCTGTTCATCAAGAGCTGTACGAAACTCTTTCATAAGCAGTGTGAAATTTTGCTTGTCTTCCGGCCTGTATATATTACCTGCTCCTATCTGGGCTGGGTATTCCCAGTCAATATCAATTCCGTCAAGTTTAAATTTCTTTATGAAAGCTAATGCGCTTGTAATAAATTTAGCCCTGGATTCGGCAGTTAAAGAGGCATCCGAAAAATATTTGCATCCGCCCCAACCTCCAACTGAAATTAAAATCTCAAGTGCTTTATTTTCATCTTTAGTTGTATTTAATATTGTGAGGTTTGTTGAATCTTTTAAAGAAGCCGGTGCCAGTACGCCGTTTTGGGTCAGATTTGCAAAAGCATAAATGATGTGGGTCATTTTTGTAGCAAGGATATCTTCTTTAGTCCAGTTTTTACTCCCAATGTAACCCATTAACACATATTTGCTACTCCCGGTGCTACTGGGCTGAGCAAATGAAAAATGACTTTGTATTAAAAATAGAACAACAGCAAAGGGAACAAAAATATGTTTCATGGGTAAGTAATTAACATTAATGCCTAATGGATGTAAGATTAATTAAAAAATTAAAAAGTCGCAATACTTATTAAAGTATTTAATTAAGTATAATGAATTTGTTACACCATAGAAAATATGTCTTCTCAAGAATCCTATCAGACTATGAATGGTGTTTCACCACACTATTAAATAGCTGAAAGTATTAAGCAGGTGTAGCGCTACGAACACCCGCCATTTTTATGATGTATCCTCACTTTTACAAATCCGTCCTATTAAAATTGCCCAAACAATACTACATTTACATTAACCAATTTTAACTGTACCGCTTACAGGTTTATATCAATTATGCATCGCAGAATATATTATGTGCTGGTAGTTAGTGTGGGATGTATTTTATATTCCGTTTACTCCTCTGGCCGTTTCTCATCCAAACAAAGTAGGGATGAAGAGGTGCCGGATACGATCAGCTATAATTTTAATATCAGACCCATCCTGTCTGATAAATGTTTTAAATGCCATGGCCCGGATGCCAATAAGCGGCAGGCAGGCTTAAGATTGGATATACCCGAAAGCGCATTTAGTGCATTAAAAGATGATCCCGAAGCACATGCACTGGTGCCGGGCAGTCTCAAATTATCACAACTTTATCAGCGTATAACTACGGATGACTCCACCACTATGATGCCGCCGCCGGGATCAAATCTTAAACGATTGAATCCTTTCGAGGTTGGATTAATAAAAAAATGGATAAAGCAGGGCGCTAAGTATGAGAAGCACTGGGCATTTGTTCCGCCTAAATCATACTCTGTTTCGGAGGTTGAGGATAAAGCATGGCCCAAAAATCCTATCGATAATTTCATATTGCATAAACTGGAAGCTAAAGACATAAAGCCAAATCCGGAAGCTGATAAGGAGAGACTGTTAAAGCGGATATGTTTTGATTTGAACGGCTTGCCACCAGACCTGAATATGATGGATAGATTCCTGTCGGATAAAAGCCCCAATGCTTATGAAAAGATGGTGGATGAGCTGATGGCCCGACCAGCTTATGGCGAAAAAATGGCATTGCATTGGCTGGATATTGCCCGCTATGCCGATTCGCACGGTTACCAGGATGATAATTACCGTACACAATGGCCCTGGCGCGATTGGGTAATACATGCCTACAACGAGAATTTACCTTATAACGATTTCATCACATGGCAACTTGCAGGTGACCTGATGCCGCAACATACCAAAGAGCAATTACTAGCCACCGGCTTTAATCGTAATCATAAAATAACAGAAGAGGGCGGCGTAATTGACGAGGAATACCGCATAAGTTATGTTACTGACCGCACTAATACCTTCGGCAAGGCAATGCTTGGCGTTTCATTAGAGTGTGCCCATTGCCATGATCATAAATATGATCCTTTTTCGCAAAAAGAGTATTACCAGGTGTTTGCATTTTTCAATAGTGTAAAAGAAGCTGGATTACAGTCGACCGTTGGCGGCCCTGAGACCTATGCCAAACGCCCGATGATGCAGATCAGCAATGATGATGTAAAAAATGTATTGAAATTTATAAATAAAAAAGATACAGGTAAGCTTATTGTATCTGTAATGGGAGACAGCGAAGTTTACCGCAAAACATACGTACTAAGACGCGGGTCATACGATGCGCATGGCGACGAAGTGTTGCCGGGTACTCCTAAAGCTATTCTGCCTTTTAGTGGCAAATATCCTCAAAACCGGTTAGGGTTGGCCGAATGGTTATTCAACAAACAAAACCCGCTTACGGCAAGAGTTTATGTAAACCAGCTATGGCAGGAATTTTTCGGTCGAGGAATTGTTAAGACCCTGGGTGATTTTGGTATGCAAGGCGATCTCCCCTCAAATCCCGAATTACTAGATTGGCTGGCAGTAGATTTCCGAGATCATGGCTGGAATGTAAAACGACTTGTAAAACAGATTGTCATGTCGGCAACCTACCGCCAATCGGCAGTTATATCTCCCGAAAAACTAAAAACTGATCCTGAGAATATTTTATTAGCACGTGGTCCACGTTCCCGCCTCCCTGCCGAGTTTGTGCGGGATGAAGTATTGGCAAGCAGTGGTTTACTTAACCGTACCATCGGCGGCCCGAGCGTAAACCCTTACCAACCATCGGGCTTGTGGGAAAATGCTACATCTGGCCGCGGACAATTGGCAAGTTATAAACAGGTGCATGGTCCAAATTTGTATCGACGTGGAATGTATACGCTGATCAAACGTACCGTTCCGCCGGTTGAGATGGCTATTTTCGATGCCAGTAACCGGGATCAGTGCGAGGTGCAAAGGCTCCGTACCAATACACCTTTGCAAGCATTGCTGATGATGAATGATCCGACTGTGCTGGAGGCTGCGAGGGTATTGGCTGCAAAATTATTAGAGGAAAAAAGTGCCTCGAAAGATAAAATATACAAAGCCTTCAGGTTGATCATCTGCCGTAAACCTACTGATAAGGAGATGACGATGCTGACATCGTATTATGCCGATCAGTTAAAGTCAGTTGATAAACAGGATGCGGCCAAATTATTAAATGTTGGAGAATATCCAATACCAGCCGATTTGGATAAAATTACTTTGGCTGCAATGATGCAGGTAGTAGATACAATTTATAACTTAGAAGAAGCGATCACAAAAACCTGATAGCCATGGAAAAGAATCTATTAGAGCATGGCCTAAGTATTAACAGGCGGAAATTTTTATCAAGGTTGAGCCTTGGTATCGGGAGTGTTGCATTAGGTTCACTGCTTATCCCCGATCTGTTTTCCGGTGCTAAAGGAGACAGTGATGCCGATTTTATTCCCGGCATTCCCAACTTTGCGCCAAAAGCCAAAAGGGTGATCTATTTGTTCCAGGACGGTGCGCCGTCACAGTTGGAATCATTCGACTACAAGCCCAAACTGCGTGAAATGATGGGACAGGAACTGCCTCCATCCGTTCGCGGCAGCCAAATACTAACAGGGATGACGGCCAAACAAACCTCATTCCCATTAGTAGGATCATTTTATGATTTTAAACAATACGGGCAAACCGGTGCATGGGTTAGTGATCTTTTCCCGCATATCGGCAAGATCGTAGATGATATTTGCATCGTCAGGTCGATGTATACCGAGGCCATTAATCATGATCCCGCATTGACCTTTTTCCAGACAGGCGCGCAGCAAGGCAATCGACCAAGTATGGGCTCATGGGTAAGTTATGGGCTTGGGAGCGAGAATAAAAATTTGCCAGCTTTTACAGTTTTGTTATCAAAAGGAAAAGGCAATGGACAAGGGGTGTATTCCAAATTATGGAGTAATGGTTTTTTAGACTCTATTCATCAGGGCGTACAATTCAGCAGTGGCGAAGATCCTGTGCTCTATCTGAATGATCCCGACGGGATGAGCAGGCACGAGCGCCGCAAAATGCTGGATAAAATGGCTGAGTTGAATGATCTATCAGGCAAACAATTTAATGATCCCGAGATCACTACTAAAATACAGCAATATGAAATGGCCTACCGTATGCAAACGGCGGTGCCTGAGATAATGGACGTATCAAAAGAACCAGACGATATTATCAAACTATATGGGCCGGATTGTTTGATCCCCGGCACTTATGCTGCTAATTGTTTGCTGGCGCGAAAGCTATCCGAGAATGGGGTAAGGTTTGTACAATTATATCACCAGGGATGGGATCAGCATTCGAACTTGCCGATGGAAATGGCAGGTCAGGCAAAAGATGTTGACCAGGCATCAGCGGCATTAGTTACCGATCTGAAACAACGTGGATTATTAGATGAGACATTAGTGATTTGGGGCGGAGAATTTGGTCGCACCAACTATAGCCAGGGTAAATTATTGAAAGATAATTATGGCCGCGATCATCATCCGCGCTGTTTTAGCATTTGGATGGCCGGTGGTGGCATTAAACCGGGTATGGTTTATGGTGAATCGGATGAGTTTGGTTATAACCTGGTCAGAAACCCGGTGCATGTTCACGATTTCCACGCTACCGTGCTTAACCAATTAGGCATCGATCATACCAAGCTTACCTTTAAGAGTTTAGGGCGCAGGTACAGGCTCACGGATGTGGCAGGTAATGTGGTAAGAGATATTATATCCTAATTATAACCGATCATGGAAAGAAGGAAATTTATTAAACAGACAGCGATAGTTTCAGCAACCTTTTTTATTGCAAAAGATATGATGGCAAAAGACAATGGCCCCATTTACGGGCACAACAATATGCGCTACCGCATGGATACAGCATGGAGCAAAGCCGATCCGAATATTAACCCGGTAAATGACTGCCATGAGATGGTGCAGGACTCAAAAGGCAGGATATTATTACTGACCAACGAGACAAAAAACAATGTGCTGATCTATAATAAATCAGGCAAGTTACTGGATACCTGGGGGCATGATTTTCCGGGAGCACATGGCCTAACCTTGTTTAACGAGAATGGAACTGAGATTCTATTCATAACCGACACAGTAAAACACCAGGTTTATAAAACCACCATCGATGGTAAATTACTGATGACCATTGATGTGCCGCTTGAAACCGGCGTTTACAAAAAAGCAGAAGAATTTGTGCCAACCGAAACGGCTATTGATACCAATGGTGATATTTTTATTGCCGATGGTTATGGGGCGCAATACATTACTCATTATGATAAGGATGGTAAACTAAAAGGTTTTTTTGGAGGTAAAGGTGAAGGAGACGATCATTTGGATAATGCTCACGGCATAGTAATCGACCGTCGAAAGAGTACCCCTACTTTACTGATCACAGACCGTACCCGGAACTGTTTCAAACGGTTTAGCATGGATGGTAAATTGATAGAAGTAATCAAACTACCGGGCGCCTGTGTGTGCCGTCCTGTGATTAAAGGCGATCATTTATATGCCGCTGTATTGCGCTCACCTGATCTTGGTGCTAAAGATTCCGGATTTACTACCATATTGGATAAAAACAATAAAGTAGTATCCAATATAGGTGGTACTGAGCCTATTTATAAGGATGGCGTTTTGCAACCAATGTCCCAAGCCGAAAAAATATTCCTCAACCCGCATGACGTATGCATAGATGACGACGAGAATCTTTACGTGGCACAATGGGCTTCGGGGAAAGTATATCCATATAAGTTTACCCGTGTTTAATAAATGATCAAAAGCAGCCATAAAGGTTTTGCAGGTAAACTGTTACTCGCACTTAATATCTTCATTCTGTTTTTACTGGCAGCTGGCAGCCGCTTGGTTATTCCGCAATGGCTGCAACCAGTAGGGCGACTGCATCCCGTTATACTGCATTTCCCAATCGTTATATTAATATTGGCTATGCTGATGGAATTTTTCCGTTTCAGGAGCGAGTTTGCTAAAGAAAAGTTTTACCAGGATTTCGCCACTACCCTTTTGCTTATTGGTGCTCTGTTTGCGGGTATAACGGTGATCATGGGCCTGTTTCTTTCGCGCGAGCCGGGTTATGAAGGCAGTAATTTACAATGGCATAAGTGGTTTGGGGTAAGTATCGTTTTTATTTCTTCACTTATTTACTGGTTCAGAGGCACTAGTTGGTATAGCAGCAGATCAGCCATGGGGGGCTCAGTTATAGTAATGCTTTGCCTGGTGGCAGCAGGTCATTACGGCGCCGATATTACGCATGGCGATAATTTCATATTAGCGCCTGTGATGAAAAAGGACTTAGTGCCAATTGATAAGGCTTTGGTCTACAAGGACGTAATACAACCCATATTTGAAAGCAAATGTACGAATTGCCATAATCCTGATAAGCTGAAAGGTGGTTTGATGCTGACTGATGAGGCATCTATTTTAAAAGGTGGCCGGGCAGGTAAATTATTCGTTCCCGGTCAGCCGCAGGTTAGCTTGTTGTTGCAACGCATCCATTTGCCGGATGATGAAAAGAAGCACATGCCCCCTGCTGGTAAAACCCAATTGACACCAGCGGAAATGAACCTGCTCTATCTTTGGGTAAAGGAAAATATCGGGTTTAAGAAAAAAGTATATGACCTCCCTGCTAATGATTCACTTAGAGTGATCGCCGCCACTATACTAAAACCCGCTGAAGCTACTGAAGAGCAATATGATTTTGCTGCTGCGGATGAAAAAGCCATCAAAAAGCTTAATAATAACTACCGCGGCATTTATCCTCTAGGTGCTGGTTCGCCGGCATTGGCAGTCAATATTTATAACAAAAGTTCTTATACCCCGAACGTGCTTACCGAACTGAGCGACATTAAAAAGCAAGTGGTGTCCCTTGATCTGCATAAAATGCCTGTAAAGGATGGCGAGTTAAAAACCATTGCACAATTTGAAAACCTGCGCACACTTAATCTTAATTATACAGATATAACCGGAAGTACACTAAAAGACTTGTCGTCCTTAAAATATTTGCGGTCGTTGTCTATAGCAGGCGATAAATTAAGTCCTCATGCACTTGATCAACTCAGCGCTTTTAAGAGTTTGACTGAACTAACTATTTGGAATACCAGCTTAAGCGTAGCGGATATTCAGCAACTGAAAAAGACCAATAAAAAGATACAGTTTATAGAAGGATTTAAGGATGATGGCAAGGTGATCCAGATAATCCCGCCTCAAATTAAAAATGCACAATTTGTTTTCTCCAAGCCTATTCCGTTACTGCTGGGTCATCCTATTAAAGGGACTGATATTCGCTATACTACCGATGGTTCCAAACCCGATAGCATCAAATCTGCTTTGTACAAACCCGGGATCATGATTGCCGATAATACTACTATTAAGGCAAAGGCTTTTAAGGCAGGCTGGTATGGCAGTGATATCATTAGCTATACTTTTTATAAAAATACCTACAAGCCAGATAGCATTCAATTTATAACTGCGCCTAACGAAAAGTACCAGGCTGATGGTGCAAAAACCTTAATTGATGGCGAATTAGGTGGCATGAACTTCGACAACGGCAAATGGCTTGGCTGGCAAACAGACATGCAGGTAATTATGTATTTTAATAAGCCTATTGCTCTGCATACCCTTACTTTAAATTGCCTTAAAGTGATTGGCGGCCAGATATTTTTGCCCACAGAGATACAGGTATGGGGAGGCAGTGATAAAGCACATTTGAAACTAATAAGCACTTTAAGAACCGGCGAACAGAAAAAGAACGACCCAGCCATAGATACCGGATTGGTTTGTAAATTGACGAAATCAGGCCCTGTTTCGTGTATTAAACTGGTAGCCAAGCCAATCTATAAACTACCAGCCTGGCATCCTGCAAAAGGAAAGCCCTCATGGGTTTTTGCAGATGAAATCTTTTTGAATTAACGAGTTTATGCTAGGTACAGAAACACGCACATAATATATTTACGAAATCTTTGTAAAATGTGTTATTTTTCGTGGATATAAACCGTATAAGCTGTTGTGAAAAAAAGACCTTTACTGATCTATACTATTTTACTATTCCTGGCTGTTATAGCGACTTATATCAACCATTTTCATAACGGCTTTCATTTTGATGATTCGCACTCGGTTGTCGATAATCCCTACATCCGCGATATTAAAAATATTCCTCTTTTTTTTAAAGACGGTACAACCAGCAGCGTACTACCGCAGAACCAGTCTTACCGTCCGGTAGTGAGCACGTCACTGGCTATTGATTATAAACTCGGCAACGGGTATGATCTTTTTGCTTTTCATATTACCACATTTATACTGTTCCTGGTACAAGGATTATTGATGCTTATATTTTTCAAGAAGTTATTGAGTCTATCCTCGACAAACAAATATATTGGCTATGTTGCACTGTTTGCCACTGCATGGTATATGCTGCACCCTGCCATTGCTGAAACTATAAATTACATTATCGCACGGTCTGATGTGATATCAACCGTTGCAGTTATGGGAGGTTTTGTGCTTTATACCAACTCGCCTTTTTGCCGTAAAACATTTTTGTATTTGATCCCTGTGGGCATTGGCGCTTTAGCCAAACCGCCTTCAGTAATGTTTGCTCCGTTGCTTTTGTGTTATATCCTGCTTTTCGAAGAAAAATTGGGTTTACTTGATATTTTCAAAAAATCAAATCTGAAACCGTTATGGAATAGCGTCAGAAAAAGCCTACCTGCATTTGTCTTTTGTGCCTTAATGTACTTGCTCATCGACAAGCTTACGCCGAAGACTTGGGCACCTGGCGGTAATTCGCCCATACAATACCTGATCACGCAACCCTATGTCATCCTGCATTATTTTGGCACCTTCTTTTGGCCTGCCGGGCTCAGTGCTGATTCTGATTGGGCTCCCCTGTCCAATATCTGGAATGCACGATTTTTTATAGGCTGCGCTTTTATTTTGGCGATGTCCAGTGCGGCTTTTTATACTTCTCAAAAAGTAATACTTCGCCCAATCAGCTTTGGTATTTTGTGGTTCTTTTTGGCGCTTATTCCAACATCAAGCATTATACCGCTGGGCGAGGTCCTGAATGATCATAGGATGTATTTCCCGTTTATCGGTTTAGCGATAAGTGTGAGCTGGACGATAGGCTTAATTGTATTTAAATTTATTAGCGATGCTGATCATATAACTACAAAATATAAGGTTCTGATTTTAACTCCTGCTCTGCTGTTACTCTGTACTTGTGCTTACGGCACCTTTAAACGGAATGCTGTTTGGCGCGATGAGGAGAGCTTGTGGTTCAATGTCACTGTAAAGAGCCCGGGAAATGGTCGCGGAATGATGAATTATGGCGTCATAATGATTGAGCAGGGCAAATATGCTGAGGCTGAAAAATATTTAAACAGAGCAATGCAATTGGCACCCAACTATTCATATGTATATGTAAATGTGGGTGTGTTAAAGGAAAATACGGGAGATATTGTTGCTGCTGAAAACAATTTTTTGGAAAGCATTAGATTGGGTAGTGGTTATTCCATGAATTACTTTTTATATGGACAATTTTTGTACCGACGTGCACGGTTTATTGAAGCCGAGGTAATGCTTCAAAAATCAATGCAATTATCAAACTCTGATTTAAGACCGCGTGAACTTTTAATAAAAACTTATGCGCTTTTAGGCCAATGGGATTTACTCAAAAATATTTGTGTTACTACCCTTAAAATTTCTCCCGGTAATGGAGTTGCCTTAAACGGTCTCGAGGAAAGCTCACGAAGAAAAACAAACGCCGAAATACAGGCCGATAAAGCAAAGGTGGCTCCAACAGCTGAAAACTATCTGGAGTTAAGCCTGGCTTATTATAACGAGGGTAAATATGGCCTCTGCATTGAAGCGGCTAAAAAAGCTTTAGAACTAAAACCTAACTATGTTGAAGCTTATAATAATATTGGCTGTGCCTATAATATTTTAGGTCAGTTTGATAAATCGGCAGAGGTATTTGCAATGGGGCTTAAGATAAAGCCCGATTACCAATTGGCAAAAAACAACCTGGCGCTTTCAGCAGCGCACCGTTTTATATCAGATGTTGTTATAAGCTCACAAGTTTACACAGCGGCCGACTATGTGAACCAAAGCCTGAACTATTATAACCAGGGGCAATATGAACTAAGTATTGCAGCCTGCGTAAGTGCTCTGATCATCAATCCCGATTATGACCTGGCCTACAACAACCTATGTGCAGCTTATGTCAAATTGGGCCAATGGGACGATGCCATTACTGTGGGTGAAAAAGGATTGAAGATCAACCCCAATAATGAACTCCTGAAAAACAACGTAGCTCAGGCTAAATGGAATAAAAAGAATAGTAAGAAATAGTGATCGGCGATTAGTGATCAGTTATTTTCGTCAGTTTATAAAACAGTTTAAACCATTTTCTTAAAAAAGAAGGCTTTAGTGTCAGGCTCTGATGATGTGATAAAAGGTTTCATTAAAGTGATTGCGGTTGTCATGAACCAGGCCTTTAGCCTGTTCATTTGCTTATCGGCCATGATCCGTTCTTTTACGCTTGAAAAATCCAGTGTCTCTAATTTAAGCACATCGGTGGCTGAAAATCCGTGCTTGGTCAGGAGCAGTTTCATGTTAGGCTCATTAAAATAGTTCATATGGGGACTATGAAAATTAAATTGCCACATCCTTGTTAATGAACTACTGAAACCCAATTTATGCATCTTTATGGCCATTTTGTAAAAGAAACCAGTGCTCATGGGTAAATTAATGATCAGAATACCATTGTCACTCAAATCTTTCTTCAGATTTTCAACCAGGCCATTGATGTCTTCGATGTGCTCAAAAACATCATTGAAAATAATAAAATCGTAACCCGTTTCTTTCTTAGGACTCACATCAGGATAAAACCCGTAAATAATATTCAGATTATTTGCCTTGTGATAATTTTCATATATCCTTTCCGGCTCAATACCGATGCAATCGATATTATTCTTTTTGCAGGTTTCCAGCCACCAACCGTTACCGCTGCCTATCTCAAGGCCGCTCAGATTGCCACCTTTCTGCCTTTGCAGTTCTTTTATGATCGTATCGGAATTTTTTAAACGTAATTGTCGCAATCCTATATCCCGCGAATCTGATTCCAGATCTGATTGAAATGAGTGCTCAAATTGCGCATCAGAGTTCAGTAAACCGCAGCTATCACATTTATATACATTGAATTTTAGCTTGTACTTTAATTTAAGCAGATTACCGCAAACCGGGCAGGTTAAATGGTCCATTTGACTAATGATAATTATTGATCACCTACGTGCTTATCAAATTTTTCTTTGAGAAGCGATATTTCCTGGGCAAGCTTCTTATTATCATTATGCAACTTTGAAGCTACTACGCTCAGGTGCAATAGATAGATCAATATGGCAAAAATAAATCCCGTAAAAACCAAATTCGGTGCCTCATAAACGCCGGTTAGCCGTGCCATAACTTCCAGGCCATTACGCCAGAAGGAGAACAGCATTAAGATCAGTGTACATATTACCCATACAATAGCGTACTCTTCCCTTAGCTTACCTTTAATTATAAGTCGGGAAATGTACAACACAAACAAAATATTTGCGATAATGGTGATGATCTGTATTTTGGCCATTTTATTACGGTTTACGAATGAATGAAAATAACATGGCAAGGCTTACTTTAATGCAATAATACAACGAACCAAATTGCCGTATAGATGACTGTCCACCCTGCCTTGCGTTCATGATTACAGGCACTTCAGCTATTTTTAGTCCGGCTTTGGAAAATACAACCAGTGATTCCGGCTCAGGATATTCATCGGGATAATTTACAGCGGCAATTTTTATCGCAGCTTTATCAAATAATCTGAAACCGGAAGTGCTGTCATAGATGTGTAGCCCGGTCATAAGCCGGTTTACCCAATGAAAATATTTGATGCCAAGTCTGCGTGCAAATGACGACTGGAAACCTTCTTTCTCCAGGAAACGAGATCCAATTACAATATTAGCGCCTGATTCCAAATGAAAACTAACCAATTTACTGAGTTCTTTTGGTGGATGTTGCCCGTCGCCATCCAGTTGGATAGCAATATCATATCCATTATTGCGGGCATACAAGATGCCAGTTTGCACCGCACCGCCAATGCCAAGGTTCACCGGCAGATCGATCACTATGGCTTTCCCTTTTTTGGCGACAGCCGAAGTGCCATCTTTTGAGCAGTCATTTACTACCAGTACATCCAACTGATAATTATCCGGTAGCACGGTCTGTTGCAATTCTTTTAATACCGATGGCAGTGAAGCCTCTTCATTATAGCATGGAATTACAATTAAAACTTTACCGGGCATTGATGGATACAGGGTTTTCAGCTGATTAAGATCGTGTTAATTTAGTGGTGAAATTAATTGTTTTTTGGAGAATTCAATGATTTATTAAATGAGTAAATGAGATATTTAATAACTACGAATCATTCAGTGAATAACTTATCAAATACCTGGTTTCTGTGTTACTCAAACATACTTTCAGTTGTGGTGTTATCTGTGAACAAATCAAGATCATCATGACTAACACGGAAAATAAAACACAGGCAGGCACCGAAGGCATGCACGAGTTCACTATGCAATACGGGGGACGTGAACTGTCATGCCGGGTTGAAAAAGACGGGGACAAACTGAAAGTAAGCATTGATAACAATATGACCGCCGAGTTGGAAATTCACTGGGATGGTACCATAACCCAAATCTCCGGTAATGCACTGCCCGATTCCAATATCGAGTTTATCAAAAAACAAGTATTAGGACAGAATAAATAGTTTTTTAGCTGATCGTCTACTGCAAACTAAGTTCGCATCCTGAAAACTAATTATTCTTCAGCCCTATTTTATGATGTGCATAATCAGTTAAATATTCATTTTTTACAAAAAAGTCAATACCAAAAATAGTTCGGTAATCACCTGTTACATTCGGATTTTGTATTTCTGTCAAATTAGAGGTATTAGTAGTAGTATAAGTGTATGTAAAACCTGCATAGGTTTTAATTGTAACAACAGTATTTGCTGGCAATTGGCCTAAACTGTTTGTCGCCAGTGGGTTTTCAATGGTTGATATCTGAGGTGTACCGGTATCAAACAAGACATTTGTTGAAACACTTTGCCCACTATAAGTAACGGTTGAAGGTATATTTGGCGAAAATCCCCCAACGCCCGGATTGCTAAGCTGATGCATAACAAAGCCCGATGACGTCAGATCGGAGGATGTTAAACCGATACTTAAAAGCCCTGCTACATAAGTGCCCGTACTACTAAAACTATTGCTCTGCAGCATGGCCAGTCGGAAACCGCTGGTAAGGCTTGCGTCGATATTGAAGTATGTTAAAGGGCTTGCTATTAATGAACTGGCATAGCTTGTGCCGGGACCTACTCCAAATATATCAAGCGAGTGATTAACAGTATCCGTTTCACCCGTCGTTTCGTCAACTACCTTGTAGTATAAGAAAAATGGAACTCTTTTAGCACTGGTTTTACCGTTTTGATCACCTATAGTCACCGATGCATAGGCAAGATAACCATATTCTTTTATTAGCCCGGTTTGATTGCCATAGCTCATTATTGCTTGTTGTGAAGTAATAGTAATACCACTTACAACAACGGAATCACCTGTAAAGGTTATTCCTGAAGTCGTGATCATCGACGCCGGGATAATGCCGTGAGCATCGATGGTCATGCCGGTAGACCCGGTATCAAAAACACTAAAATAATCTACAGCTTGTGTTCCGATCTGTGTTATTGGGATAAATACTCTTTTTCCCTTGTCGGTTCCGTACTGGTATAAACCCATTGTTAGTGGGGTAATAGTCGGTTTGACTTTATCCTTTGAGCAGGAGTTTAGAACTATAATTATAATAACCCAGCAACATAGGCAGGGGAAATTTTTTTTCATGTCAAGTCGTTTAAAGCGTAGAATTTGGTTCAGGTTAATAATAACGTAAAAATGCTAATTGTTTTATTTGTTGCTAAAAAAATACTTTTATGTTTAATTTAAGATTATCAGCCGGTTACCTGTAAGAAATAATATAATTGGTAAAAAACAAGTACCACATTAATCTACGGCAAATATACGCCAAAACGTTGCCTGGCCTCAGTCATTTTATTGGAAATGAAATTATTAGACACACATACACTATTTAAATTAGAGCATAAGCATTAAATATATTTTCTCCTGTTTACTTACAATTAAATATAATAGCCATATTAGCTCTAAATGTCCGGCAAATTTTATCCAACCATTAACCAATGGGCAATTTGCGTTTTGGGCAATATTTATAATTAGATAATTACACCAGATAATACAAAACAGTTTCCAGTTCGCAAGGCATTTTTGTAGTTTTGCCATGTGACATCCCATCGTAAACAACCTTCTCCGATCAAGAAAGCACCTGTAAAGAAAAAGGCTTCAGCCCGAAAGAAAAAAAGCAAAGGATGGTCTGTACTACTGAAAATAGGCGTAGCTGGCTTGTTCCTGGTATTATTATCTCCTTTTTATTATGGATATGTTTTGAGGTCATTTACTTCTGCATGGCGATGGGTAAGTGATATGGGAGGAAATCCGCATTACCGCACTTACAAAAGCTTTAATATTCAGATACCTGATAAATATGCCATTCATGGCATTGATGTTTCATACGCCCAGGGCAAAATAGACTGGCAAAAAGTAAAATCAATGGAGGAAGATAGCGTGCACATCAGTTTTGCCTTTATTAAGGCGACAGAAGGTGTATTATCGGTCGACCCCTATTTTCAGCGTAACTGGCGCGAAGCACCTAAAGTGGGGATTATTTGTGGAGCCTATCATTATTTTAAACCATCCAAAAACGGTAAGTGGCAGGCAAAATTCTTCCTCCAAACCGTTAAGATCGAAAAAGGCGATCTGCCGTTAGTTGTTGATGTAGAAGAGCTAAACGGCGTTACCCCCGTAAAAATGCGCCAGGAGCTGAAAGACTTTTTAGCCTATGTCCAAACCAAAACCAGGGTGAAACCAATCATATATTCCGGAATGAGTTTTTACCAGGATTACCTCGCGGGATACTTTGATGAAAACGTATTGTGGGTAGCCAACTATCACCAAGCCGAATTAAAAATAAACAGTAAAACTAACTGGTTATTTTGGCAGCACTCCGATAAGGCAACCATAAGTGGAATTAACCACGTGGTAGATTTTGATGCTTTTAAGGGGGATAGTGCTGCGTTTCAAAAACTATTGGTTCAATAGTATTACTTTTTAATTTAATACTTCCTGTCGCAATTCGCCCCTCGGATTGCCGCATTCACCTGTTTCATAGTCATATTATTGCCAGTAGGTTTGTATTAGCCTTTGTAAAACAAGTGCTTGTAATTTATTTCTAAAAAAATATTCAAAAAAATTTGTGCAACTGAAAGGTGGCACATATATTTGTGCAACCAAAAGGTTTCATGAAATATGAGAAGAGATGTGTTCCAGGCAATTGCCGACCCAACGCGGAGAGAGATATTGGGAATGATAGCGCACAAGTCGCTTAATATAAATTCGGTGACTGAGAACTTTGACGTAAGCCGGGCAGCCATTTATAAACACATGAAGATACTGGCCGAGTGTGGTTTGCTGGAGATAAAGCAACAGGGGCGTGAGCGATATTGTGAAGGAAGGTTTGAAAAGTTGAATGAAGTATCGGACTGGATAGATCAATACCGGGAACTGTGGGAGGCAAGGTTCGATTCGCTGGATATTTATTTAAAGGAGTTACAAGCTAAAAATAAAAAGCATGGCAGAAAAAAATGAGTTGATTATAACTCATTAATATATACTCAATAAAAATAAATAAGAGGAGAAACATCATGAAAACATTAAATGACGCCAATGTTGATATTAGGGATCGCGGCTTGCTTATGAACATGGATCAGGGGAGGAAGATGACCCCAAAAAATTTAATGTGGTGATAACCTTTGAAGATCAAGGGAATAAAACTAAACTTACAATGCGAAGTATATTTGGTACGGCTGCGGCCCGCAACTATGTGGTTCAGGAATTCAGAGCAATTGAGGGTGGAAATCAAACGATTGATCGCCTGGAACAAGAATTAGCGAAAATGTAAACCAATCATTATAAACTTAAATCACTAAAAACAATGAAAACAACTAAAATTTTGTACTGGGTATTTACTGTATTAATCGTGGCCTTAATGTTATTCTCCGCCATTAGCACTTTTATCCCGAACCCGCAGGGGGCCGAAATCGCCAAGCACATGGGCTATCCGCTTTATGTGTTTAAATTTTTGGCGGTAGCAAAGATACTGGGTGTTGTAGCACTACTGGTACCGGGTTATCCGCGGTTAAAAGAATGGGCTTATGCTGGCTTCTTTTTTGACATGGTCGGGGCAACTTACTCATTCATAGTTATTGGCGATCCGGTTGCCAGTTGGGCGCCGATGTTTATTTTCATTGCCATTTTATTTGGCTCTTATATATTTTATCACAAAAAAATAAATGCATAATAATTGATTTCACAATGGAAATGGTACTGAATATGGTAGAGGTTTTTAAAACGAATGTCCGTCACAAAAGGCAGGCAAGGAAGCTCCTGGATATCTTGTCAGCACAATTTCCATTGTTCAATATCAATTTTGACCTGGAGGATTGTGACAAGATATTAAGGGTCGAAGGTGAAAATATCCAGCAGGATAAAATTGTAAAACTGGTAAGCGAAAATGGTTATCAATGTGATGTATTGCACTAAAGATTAAAATAAACATGAAAAAAGTAGTTTCAAAAGATGGAACTTCCATCGCCTATGATCAAATTGGTAGTGGATTTCCACTGATTTTGGTAGATGGGGCATTGTGCAGCAGGGCCTTTGGTCCAATGCCGAAGCTTGCAAAGCTACTGGCTGATAACTTTACCGTTATTAATTATGACCGCCGTGGAAGAAATGAGAGCGGCGATAACAAACCTTATGCTCCTGAAAGAGAAATTGAAGATATTGAAGCGCTCATCAATACTGTCGGTGGATCGGCATTTGTATTCGGAATTTCATCAGGTGCAGCATTGGCGATTGCGTCAGCAGCACAAGGTTTAAATATTCCTAAACTGGCATTGTATGAACCTCCGTTCATGGTTGATGATGAAGGGCATCATCCGCCGGCTGATTCATTAGTACAGCTACAGTCGATGATTACAGAAGACCGCCGGGGCGATGCTGTAAAGTTCTTCATGAAAGATATGGTCGGCCTGCCAGGAATATTTACTTTTATCATGAAGCTGATGCCCATCTGGTCAAAACTTAAAGGCGTGGCACATACGCTTCCGTATGATGCTGCCGTTATGGACGGTTACTCATTGCCTGAAAAGAAAGCGGCATCGATAAAAGTATCGACCCTTATTTCGGGAGGGGATAAAAGCCAGGTTTCACTTCAGCATGCAGTAAAAAAGCTTTCTGAGATAATGCCCAACAGTCAATTGCAAATATTAAAGGGGCAAACCCACAATGTGTCGGAAAAAGTATTGGCACCAGTGCTTATTGATTTCTTTAAAAGCAAATAATTTGCTGATATTTAACACATTACTGTTAAAAAAGGTTAAATAATTATTGCGGTCAGACCACTTTCTTATTTTTATTAAAGTATGACCTGTAGTAAGATATTTAACCTTTGCTTTTTTCTGCTGGCTGTTTGTAACCAGTCAAATGCGCAATCAGAAAAAGCACAACGAGGTATACTTTATAAAGCCGGTACTGGCATCAGGCTCGGTGATATACAGATATTCAATAAACGAAGCCTAATTACAGTAAAATCAAATATGTATGGCATGTTTACCATACCTGCATCTGTCGGAGATACACTAGAGATCAGCTGTGCTGGCTATAATAATGCAGAATTAGCGGTTAATGATTTTACTGATAAAATTTTCTTTTTAAAATCAGCTATTGCATTGCCCGGAGTCGTAATAAAAGAAACTTCGGTACAAGTTAATCTTGATGAAGTAAAAAGGGGTTACAGGAAGAAAAGTGTTTTTTATACCGGCACTCCACATTATTACTACCTGTTTTTAAAACCGATGACCTTCATTTATGAGAATTTTAAGAGTGAGGTAAAGGATGCCCGCAGATTCAACCGTTATGCTAAAAAAGAGTCGGCTTATTATGAGATCTCAGCGCGGTTTAATGCGCAGAATATAAAAAGCGTTATCCCAATAAAAAATGACGAATTGGAAGACTTTGAAAGTGATTACTGGCCTGCACTTGAACAAATAAGGAAGTGGAATGACTATGATCTGGTCAATTACATCATAGCCTCATACCGGGATTTCAAATGGAAGAAAACATCTAACACTTATTTCAGGAGATGATAAAAACCAGAATCAATTGACCCACTATCTTGGTCTTGCTATAAATAACAGTCTATAAGCACATTAAATCCTGACTATTGCAATAATTCTTGTACGGGAGAGTTATAATAGGGAGGGTTATTAAATAGATAAGTAAGTTTTGATGGGCAAAGGACTTCAATTATTAATTGCATTAATTAGTCTACCAATTTTATGCTTTGCCCAGGAAAAATGGCAATTAATAAAAAGTGAAGATGGTATAAAGGTATATACCAGGAGATTAGACAGCGAAAAATTTAAGGAAGTACGAGCTGATTTTGAGTTAAATGCTACAGACGACCAATTAATTGCAATACTGCAAAATATTCCCCACCAAAAAGAGTGGAGTTACGGAACCAAAAAGACCTATCTGATCAGCAAAAAAAACAAGGATACGTTAATTTATTATTCTGAGGTTAAGCTTCCATGGCCTTTAAGTAACCGGGATTTAGTAATAGAGTTAAGCTTCAAAAAGGATACAGCCAATAAAGTGCTGTATATTCAGGCGAAAAGTATTCCTGGGATATTGCCAGATAAGCCCAACCTGGTAAGGGTGCCTTTTTCACTTGCATCGTGGGACGTTAAAACTATGTCTAATAAACTATTAAAAATTCAGTATACCTTTAGTACTAACCCCGGAGGATATCTGCCTTCATGGTTGGTTAATTTTGCTGCCAGCGTTGGTCCATACAATTCGTTTCAAAAACTTAAGGAGATAATTGCGAAAGGAAATCAGTAAATTTAATCATTTAAAAGTTTTTGTGCTTATGAGAGATTTTTAAAATGGTTCTTTCTATAAATCTCAAATAAAATTATAGCATTTCAACTATATTCTTTTAGAAACCTTGTAAAACAATTTAAACCTTATAAGGTTTCTTAGGTTGACGCTTATATATGTATGGGAAGAAATGGCAAAGCAGATTTTAATAATTGAGGACGATGCAGATATTCTGCAAGTGTTGGAAACAGTGCTTCAATATAATGATTTTGCGGTTAAAGGGTTAAGCCGCACAGATGATATTTTGCAATCAATTAGTGATTATAAACCCGATCTGGTATTAACGGATTATTTACTGTCGGGAACTAACGGGGGGAAGATATGCCAGCTCATAAAAGGCAATAAAGACACCTGTCATATCCCGGTTATCCTGATCTCGGCTTATCCGGAGTTAGCGGCATCACTTGGTAATTTTGGGTTCGATGCTTTTATAACCAAACCATTTGACATCAATATGCTTGTGAAAAGGATTGATGCACTGGTCAATTAGCCTTAATTCTACGATCAATAATTAATATAATCTTCAGTAAAGCTTCCATCGTCGTACAGGTCGATCAAACCATATCCGGGCGCTGTTTCTCTTCTGTTGCCTTCCCACCACGCCCCGCTTACTGCACCATTGCATAAATACGTAACCTTGTTATATACCAGTTTCTCGCGCAGGTGAATATGTCCGCTTAAGCATAACTTAACATTTGGATGTTTGTAGAAGAGACTGATTATTTTGGCAGTATCTGTATGCATATCACCACCCAGCATCACCCATTTATTAACAATATCATCTTCTATCAAATTGGTAGCTGTAAGTATAGGGATGTGTGACATTACCAGCACCGGCACAGAAGGATGGGTATTTTTAAGTTCATTTTCGAGCCATGAAAATTGCTCATCGCCTAATTTGCCAATATACCAGGTGTTATCTATATCCAGGTGTACACTATCCAGGATAATAAACTTCCAGCCATTTTTTGTGAAGCTATAAAAAGGCTTATGTAGCCCTATCTTATCCATTGAATATTCTTTGCCATAAAGAGCCTGGTCTTTATCGTTTTCGTTCCACCAGATATCATGGTTGCCCAGGCAATAATTAACAGGTAAGCTACATTCAGATTTTATGACCGATTGAAATAATTGCCATTGATCATTAATAGTGCTGATATTCTCTTTATTCATGTCGAATACGATATCACCTCCGTTCAGGATCATATCTACCTTAGGTGATTGCTGTTGTACATGATGCAGGCACTTTGCAAACCTTGCAGGGGCATCAAACTTATTCTTAAGGTGAATATCCGTTAGATGTGCTATTCTTAAAACTGATCGTTTCTCTGTTGATAAATTGCCGAGAGACAAAGCAGGCGCTAACAAAATACCACCAATGTTTTTTAGAGCTGATCTTCTTTTCATGCGATTTGGGCAATAGTTCTGTTTGCAAATTTGCCTTTTATCTTTCGATTATATCTTAACCAAATATTAAATAATTGAGGGACCAGAATTGATAAGGTTGTTAGCTACCAGGGGAAAGCAGTATCGGTTAGGTTATAACGACGCAGCAGAAATCATTCTAAATAAAAAGAGGCTGTCTCAAAGTAAAAATTCAATTTGGCACACAGAACAAAATTTGGCGCGGATTTATCTTTGTGAACTTTGTGCAAAAACTTAGTGGTCTTAGTAGTTAATTTTACCACAGAGATCATTAAGAGAGGACACAAAGCACACAGAGCCAAATAATATTTTGCTCCACTCTTGTAAATTATACTTTTGAGACAGCCTCATATCTAAATCAACTAAACTGCAGAATCTCCACTCTGCATTATCTTCATTTTAAGAATCAAAACACATAGGTGCCGGTAGCGGCAGGGTTTAAAACAGAGGAAACCTGTTTATTATTCAATTTGATATTAAAGGTTTGTGTACTATCAGAATCATTAAATACGATCAGGACAGTTTTGCCTGTTGGAGTTAAAAAGGCAACGTTTGGCAATTCTTTGATATAATTTGATTCAATCCGATGCGAGCCTGGCCTAACAAACTTTGAAGCGTGCGCTACAATATAGTACGCTGGGTTCCTGGTCACAATATCACCATTTATGGTTATGGCTCCCAGGCATTCGGTGCATCCACCCGGGGTATGCGGTTCCTGTTTAGGATCGGCTGCCAAATTCCATTCAATTACATTCCGGCTCCAATTTCTTGGCGCACCAATGATCAGATCCCTTATATGAAAACGCATCTCTTTTTTCAAATCTCCCGGCGCACCAACCCACTCTTCTGTAAAATACAGGTTCTTGTCGGGGTGAGCATTATGAACTTCTGATAATGCCTCTATTTTGCCACCATATAAGTGAAATGCGGAGCCATCTACATATTGACTGGCCTTCGGATCATTAAGGATCGAGATGGGGTAGTCGGGCCTGTCAGCGTTGTGATCGTACAATATTATTTTTGTTTTGATCTTATCAGCTTTGAATTCCGGACCGAGATTGTTTTTAATGAAATCACCCTGTTCAGAAGCCTCCATTACCATACTCGGATTATTTTTAGGATTCAAAGGCTCATTCTGAATAGTTATAGCATCAATAGTTATACCATTAGCAGCCATCCCCTTTATGTACTTTATTAAATACTGCGAGTAGGTGTGGTAATATTCGGTCTTTAAATGTCCGCCGCCTGTGCTATCGTTGGTTTTCATCCATGCCGGCGGGCTCCATGGGGAAGCCAGTATTTTTATATGCGGGTTGATAGCCAGTATTTTTTTCAATACAGGTATCAATGCGTGTTTATCATTATTCAGGCTGAATTTTTTAAGTTCGGCGTCTGTTTCACCTGCTGGGAGATCGTCATAAGAAAACACATGGTCATCCAGATCGGATGAGCCTATGCTTATTCTTAAATAACTAACGCCAATATCATTTTTATCAGTGCCAAATAACTCTTTTAATAAAGCGGCTTGTTTATCGGCACTCATTTTATCAATAAGCTCAGCACTTCCTCCGGTTAAAGCATAGCCAAAGCCATCCATTTGCTGAAAGGACTTTGATTTGTCTATAGTAATTGTGGGAGCACTTTTAAGCGTATTCACTTGCTTGAGTCCCTGATTCTGTTGCTTGAATAATACACCATTATCAGGATCGGTAAGCCATAGTTGGGGTTGGGTTGACTGAGGCTTCTGACCATCAGCATTAAAGCATTGAAAACTCAATACAATTAATAACCCAATAATGAAGTACTTGCTGTTATGCATTTTGTATAATTATAGGCGTGTAAGTAATTTGAGAATATAAGCGAAGCTATGGTAAAAAAGCTGCCCGATTTAACCGGGCAGCTTTTTAATTTTTATTTATAACCCGGATTTTGTGTCAGATTTCCGTCTAACTGGATCTCGTTATAAGGAACCGGAAATATTAACTTATTTTGATCTACATTGTAATTTAATGGCTTGCCAAAAGGGTCAACCTGGCTATTCATTAAAGTGATGGTATATTGTTTACCATACCTCAAAAGGTCAAGCCAGCGGAAGCCTTCAAAAGCAAGCTCCATTCTGCGCTCAGTTAATATGGCCAATGCAACATCAGTTTGAGAGGTCACAGTTATAGCAGGCAGTTTAACCCTTGCCCTGATCTGGTTCACCAATGGAATTGCTTGTGCTGTTTGTCCTAATTGGTTCATGGCTTCGGCTTTTAACAATATAATATCAGCAAGGCGTAGCAATATAGTATTATCTGTACCACCGCCAAATTGCGAAATATTGGTTTTCCATTTATACAGGAAAGGAACTGTAGGTGAAGCGTTTGTGTATGGAGGCGGAATTGGATCTCCGGCTACCGTTCCATCTGCCGCAATTGTTCCTGTAAAAACTGATGCAGCTAAACGGATATTGTCGTTTTGCGATTTAAACAGGTTAATAAGGTCATTAGTTGGAACGTTAAACTTTAAAAAAGAATAGGTACCAAACTGAGCAGGCAAATATAACGAGGTGTTGTAAGTAGTAAAGCCACTTGCAGATGAGTGTTGTATCTCAAATATAGACTCAGAAGTGTTTTTAGTCCCATCAAACAAGGTTGCATAGTTTGGCACCAATGCATATTGACCATTGTTGGTCACTTTATTGCAATAGTCCAGGCATTGCTGATATTTGCCTTCCTGGGCATATACTTTCGCTAACAAAGCCTGTACAGCCCCTTGTGTGGCATGACCTACATTGGGAAATGAAACAGGTAGTACAGCCTCTGCCTCAAGCAGATCCTTTTCTATTTGTGCATATACTGCGCTTGCTGCTGTCCTTGTTGGTTTAACAGGTGTATTTATGGTTGATAAAATCAATGGAACATCTCCGTAAGTAGTAACCAACTGAAAATAGGATAATGCTCTTATAAATTTAACTTCCCCCAGAATTTGCTGTTGCCTGTTATTTGCAAATTGTGTTGCCGGAATTTTAGGCACGTAATCTAATACTATGTTTGAAGCATAGATATCCTGGAATAACCCCGCCCAGTCGCGGGTTACATTTCCATTAAGTGATGTTAAGGTAAAGCCATCTATACCAATGTTATCCGGGTTGTTTCCACCGGCATAACAATTATCTGCACGTGCGTCACCATTGGTTGTGTAATCCCAAACCCAGTATTGGTCGTTCAAAAAAGCTTGCTGATAAGCACCTACCAAGCCACCTTCTGCATCGCTTGCAGTTTTATAATAATTACCTGCCGTACCCTGGGATATAGGCTGTTTATTTAAAAAGTCTTTGTTACAGGCTGACATTATTAGCACTGAGACACATAATGCAGTTGTTAATATTTTATGATAGTTGTTCATTTTCGTAAAATTTAGGATAGTTTAAAATGTAACATTCAAACCTGCTGTATAAGTTTTTGTCTGAGGATATGTACCATAATCGATACCAATAGCTGTTGAGCTTGGCGTACCGAGCGTGCCACCGCTTTGTGAGCTTCCGCTGAACGCATTAACTTCAGGATAATAGCCTTTGTAATTGGTTATGGTAAACAGGTTTTGAGCTGTTGCAAACACGCGGATCTTTATGCCTTCCTTTTCAAGGGTGCTATTTTTGATCATATAGCTTAATGATAAAGATTTCAACCTTACAAAAGCGCCACTTTCAATAAAGCGCGAAGATGGCAAAATAGTTGAAACACCTGCACTATTTGTGCCCGTAATATTTGCAGCAGGAACATCTGTAATATCACCTGGCTTTCTCCAGCGGTTTAATACAGCAGTACTTGCATTACCTGTTAAATACATCCCTTCGGTTTCCACTCTTGTAGCATCAAATACCTTATTGCCTGCTACTGCATCAAACAAAAAGTCTAAACTGAAATTTTTATAGGTAACCGTATTCGCAAAGCCGTAAACTGCTTTTGGCAAACCGCTGCCGAGATAAGTCTGATCAGCTGTTGTTGGTGCCGCAGTGGTACCTCCGTTTGCTGTTTTATACAATGCATTACCGTTAGCAGGATCTACACCGGCAAACTGATAACCATAAAACGCGCCTAAAGGAAGGCCATTTTTCACAATTGCCAGGTTGGTTGCGTTTCCGTTACCACCAAATGCAATTCCGCCAAAAGGGAATGTCTGGTCAACTAAATTTCCATTAGAATCTAATATTTGCGGGATACCACTTACATTGTTTGAATTGAATGAAGCATTGAATGTAGCGGTCCAGCTCCAGTCTGATTGGGCTATTATTTTAGCGGTCAATGAGAACTCAATACCCTTGTTTGTTATATGACCAGGTAAATTCTCGTTCTCAACATTTGCGGCACCACCTTCGGCTGTTGAAATAGTCACAGGAAAGATAAAATTGGTGGTTTTCTTGTCGTAGTAATCAGTGCTTAACGTTAATCTATCATTCAAAACAGATATGTCAAAGCCAATGTTTATGCCCTTGGTACTTTCCCATTTTAAATTAGGATTACCTGCCGGATTGGTGGGATTATAGCCTGATGCACTGTTGCCGCCAAATAAATAAGCCGCCGGGTTTAATGTGCTGTAGCTGTTATACAATGTTTGTGGCAAGTTACCTACTTCGCCGTAACCAGCTCTTAATTTAAGATCACTGATGGTGTTGTTATTTTTCAGAAAATCTTCCCTGGAAATGCGCCATGCACCGGATACTGCAGGGAAATAGCCCCACTGGTTATTGATGCCGGCCCTTGATGAACCATCAGCCCTTAATGATGCTGTTAACAGATATTTATCATTATAAGCATAATTAACACGACCAAAATATGAACTGGTTGTCCAGTCAGTTTTATAAGTAGAAATTGATTTATTGGCGCTTGCCGCGTTTAAGGTGGTTACACCAGCAGGGAAGCCTGTTCCATACAAATAGCTATCAGTATACTTTTCTTCAATTGCTGATGTACCTATTACCGCGGTGATGCTGTGCACTTTATTGATGGTAGTATTATACGTTAAAGTGTTATCCCAGGTATAACGGAATGTTTCATTATTCTCACTGCTGCCTACACCATTTACCTGGCTGGCTCCCTGGTTAAGCGTTGGGTCGATAAATAAATCTGTATTAAAATTGTTCAACGAAATACCCAGTTGCGAACGAAATTTGATATTATATGGCAGGGTAATTTCAACATGTGCATTTCCTAATAAATTGTTTCTTATGTAATGGTTTTCATTACTATAAATATCATCCAGCGGGTTGGTAGTATTATCAGAATTGGACTGATACATGCCATTTGCGTTGAATATGGGAACAATTGGAGGGGTGGATAAAGCTGCCAGCACAGTACCACCATGATTGGCCGAACTATTGTCATTTACAGTACGCCCATCCTGCCTGTTATACGAAATGTCAGTTCCGAAGGATAGCCAGGTCTTCATTTTTTGTTCAAGGCTCAAATGGGTAGAATAACGCTTAAAGTTTGTTCCGTTTATGATACCATCCTGGTTTAAGTCGCCTAATCCAAAATAGAAAGTACCTTTATCTGTACCACCGGATAAGCCGACATTTATACCGCTTTGGTTAGCAGTGCGGTAGGTTAGATCCTGCCAGTTATTGTTGGCAGTAAAGTTGGCAGGGTATGCCGGTACTGTCTGGCCTCCATTTGTAAACTCGTCAGTCATCAGGTCTTTATACTGTTGGGCATCCAGCAAATCTAATTTTTTAACTATTTGCTGTTTGCCGGTGTACATGTTTACTTCAACCTTCGTTTGTCCTTTAACACCCTTTTTGGTAGTAATTAATACAACACCATTTGTAGCGCCTAACGAACCGTAAATCCCGGCAGCTGATGCATCTTTCAGCACGCTGATAGATTCAATGTTATTAGGGTCAAGGCTTTGCGTATTGGGCACAACAACACCATCGATAACATAAATAGGTTCAGAACCATTGGGTGATGATGCACCGCGTATACGGACACTAAAATTGTTGCCTCCCGGCGCACCTGATGCATTAAACACCTGCACGCCCGCTGCCTTGCCATCCAGTACTTCTGCAGTATTAACAATTGGCCTGGAGCTTACATCTTTAGTGCTTACGGTGGCAATGGCTGATGTGATATCCTTTTTCTTTTGGGTACCATAACCTACTACAACTATCTCATTCAGCTGCTTGTTTGAGGCAACGAGTACTAAATTGATCTCTGTACGGTTGTTAACCGGCTGCTCCTGGCTATCATAGCCAATGAATGAAAATACTAATGTTCCGGTTGGCGAAACTTTTATGGTATACTTCCCATTTACGTCTGTTGTAACAGCGTTGGTGGTCCCTTTTTCCATAATGGTCACTCCGGGTAGGGTGCCCTGGTCATCTTTTACAATACCGGTAACGGAGCTTGTTTGCGCGCGGGCAAAGGCACAACTCGTTAACAAGATGACTACAAATAAAGTCAGTTTTCTTTTCATAGAATTTTGCTTGTGATTAAAAATTGGTTCAATGCCAATGATGGCATTTGATTAATGAGACAAAGTTAGACGCATTAAATGTGAAAAATGCAAAAATATTGAGATATTTTTCTAGCTAAATAACTGATATTTAATTAGTTATACACTAATCTGATACGGTTTAGTACCTGAATAGATACGACTATAATCGATTGATTATTAATAAGGAAGAATGAGAAAGTGATGAATTTTTAACAAATTGTGATACGGATAAATACCCTTGTTTAGAAATTGATAATTAATGAGTTATGGATTGTAATTAATAAGTAAAACTTACTTACTCCTCATGATTTTCCAGTACCAGGTTGCTCCAGCCCTCGTGATTTTCAACTTTTGGGCCTCTTTTACGGACTACCAGGAGTTTCTTTATGCGGTTGCTGTATGCCCAGCAGGTACTTTGGCGTATAGCCAATATCTCAGACAGTTTGTGCGATGATATTTTTCCGTTGGTTGAGTAAACCAAAAATATCATATAAAAGGCTTTTGTTATAGGGATACGTGTGTTATGAAATATGGTATAAGCCGTAACAGATTCCTCATAGCTGCATTTGCTGCATCTTTTGCTATAAGGCATATGCCCGCTAAATGAATGCGTATGATGGCATTTGTGGCATTTATAATTAGTGCTCCATTTCAAGTCTGCCAAAAACTTGTAGCAGCTGTCGGGATCAGGGTAAATCTTGCTGAACTCTTCAAAATCCACAGTAGCCGACATGATCCTATCGCGTGACACCTTTTCAAAACCGGTTTGCAACTCCTGGTTATCCCTTTCCAGTAACAAGTTCATTCTGAATATGTCTTCTGCCTGATGCTGCAAAATTTCATTGGCCCGGTTCAGCTCTTCATTTTGTTTTTCGATGATCAATGCCTTCTCCAATACCTCATGCGTTCTTTCGCGTACCTGTTCTTCCAGTTTGATATTGATCGATGCTTCCAGCTTTTGCTTGTCTCTTAGCTGTTCAATAATTTCGCGCTGCGCTTTATCTTTCTCTCTTTTTAACAGGCGAACCTTATCCCCTATTGCCAGGGCAAGGAATATCATTTCTAAAATAAAGCAGAGACTAAGGCTATAGTAGCTAATAATTCCAATACTGAACCAGCCAAAATAAGCCAGCATCTTTAGCGTAAAGCCGGCAAAAAGAAACCCATAGCCCAATACAAAAAACCGGGCGGGCCTGTAACCGTTAATTAAAATATAGATACCAGTAAAAAATGCGATGCATAGTGGTATGAACTCTAAAAGTTTATAATTAAACCATTGCCTGTTTACGAAGAAGCAGACGAGGAAAAATCCTACCCTGGCTATTATGACCGCATTGATCAATTTGTATAGAATGGGGGCATTTTTCTTTACAAATAACAGCTTGCGGGTAAACAATAAGGCGAATACGCTTATGCAGCAGAGAGCAAAACCGTAGGCATACTCATTCCAGGCGGGCGAATTTGGCCACAAATACTCATAACCTATACCATCGGTACAAAGCTCATAAAATCCAACACTGAGGTTATATAATACATAATATAAATGCTGCCTTTGCCTGAAAGCTACAAACATGAGCAGGTTATAGAAGGCGAAAACCAATATCATCCCATAAAACACACCGAAAAGCAAATACTCGCTCAAAGCGTATTCAATGAACCAATTAACAGATCGTAAAACAATAATAACATCTGCCGTTTGGTGTGATTTTATCCTGAAATAGTAGGTATAGGTACAGGGCTGATAGATATTCAGGTTAATACCGAAGTTTTTATGGTGAATTTGCCGCTTGTCAAATTTATACAAGGCGCCAAATTTTTCAATTTTATATTGTCCATTGCCTGATGGGATGTAAGCAGTTATGTCATCAATGGTTTGATCAAAGAATTCAAGCATCCAGTTTTTTTGAGTGTTTAGCGGATGCTTTATACTGATCTTATACCAATATACCGATGACTGATTATAATTTTGTGGAGTGCTTGACCAACTTTCCTTAAAGCGGGAAGATATCTGTGGGGATAAAACCTGGTCAAATTGAAGAATACCTTTAGGGTCTTCCAGGCATTCAATTTCTTTGTATGAAAAAATGTGCTGATTAACCTGATCATCAATTATGACCTGTTTTTGTGCATAAACGGCTTGTGCTGATAATAAGCAGGTTAGTAATACGAAGCTTGCAGGCAATTGCTTTGCAAATTTTTTGATTGCTTTTTGAGCGTTTAAGAATGGTAGATATAACACCATAGTCCTCTTTTAATATTATCCCGGTCAATCCAGGCGTACAGAAATAAGGGCCAAATATTAACTTTTCCCGGTTAATGATCTGTACGCCAAGAGTAAAATTATAGTATATAGTAAGAATACAATTTATCTATACGAATTGTTATGGGAGGAGAAGAACAATTCTTATAATAATATTTATAAGGCGTTTTTATTTTATTTAGAATACAGTTGGAGGAAGAGGAACTATTTGCTTTTATTGTGTTAAATGATTGATTTTAAAAGCATTAAAAGTAATTGTCATAACAGCTTTTGAGATAATATCTGATCATCTTTACTGTGAAAAAAATAATTGGAGCTTAAATATTATAAGCAGAAAGGCCCTCAACGGGCCCTACTGCTAATTTTGGATGGTTAATGTGTTAGTTAATAATTTGGATTTTGTTTGACAGTGCCATGTGTGTAATCGATCTGGCTTTGGGGAATGGGATATAACTCGTTTTTTCCGGCTGTGAAATGTGCGCTTTTAAGCAACAAAGCCGGAAAATTGGGAACAGCAATTTCATGCGCCAGGTAAGAGTTTAAAGCATCAGCCATAAAACCTTTGGGCATCGGTCCACCATAAAGCCCATCCCAGCGTTGTAAGTCGAAGAAACGATGGCCTTCCTGTCCAAATTCGAGCCTGCGTTCAAATTGTACTGCTTTGCGGGCATATGCCTGCCCACCAACAGCAAATCCGCTTGGCGGATTACTGCCTGCCGCTCCATATAGTCCTACTACATAATGAGCCGCAGGTGTATTGGTAAATCCTCCTGTGGAATTAGCGGGATCTTTATAAGTTTTAACCCAATTAGCTGGTAGTGCAGCACGGGCTCTTACACGGTTAACGTAATCCTCTGCTTTTTGCAAGCTGCCTATCTCTACTTCAACCTCTGCTGCCCATAGCAACACATCTGCAAAGCGGATGGCATTATAACTATTGGCAGTTGATTGGTTTGCTGCCCATCCTGCAAAGGTGTCAGATGTAGTTGCCTGTGCAGCCTTATAGTAAACACTTTTAATTGGTGCATAAGGACCACCATCTGCCTGATCCCGACACCACGCCTGGCCGGGCATAATTCCCCAGTCAAGATAAGGAATGCCCCTTCTGCCTACTGACCAATCTAACCTGGAATCTATATTTGCGGTTGTCGGTGTAAATGGCTGATCAGAAGTAATATTTTGATCGTTTTTAAGATCAGAGTCATTATAAGTGTCAAGCAGTGGCAATCCATTCGCGTCTGTTTTAAAGGCATTTACAAAACTGAATGATGGCTGAAAGAAACCGCAGCAATTTGCCGGGCCGCCAGAAGAAAAATTTAAAATATCTCCTGAATTACCATTTGCACCATTAGATCCATCGTGAACAGAGGTCTGGATAACAAACACGCCTTCTGCCCCATTCTTGGTGGATGGATTGAAGTTGTCGCCATAGGATCCCAAAGCATACTTGGCACCGCTTGAATTTACGCCATTAGCGATCAGGTCCTCTAATAATGGTTTTGCCTGGGCATATTTATGCTCATACATATAAGCTTTTGCAAGGAAGGCCTCTGCCGCATATTTGTTTGCACGACCTACCTGTGGCTGCGTAACAGGCAGATTGGTCATCGCAAAAATAAGGTCTGCTTCAATCTTGTCCCAAACGGGGCCTGGATTTCCCACATTATAATTACCATTTGCATAATTAACAGTTTCATCAATATAAGGCACATTTCTCCACAGTTTTGACAGTTCGCTTTCGTAAAAACCCCGCAGAAAACGGCACTCCGCTGTAACTTCAAGTGCATAAGCGGTGCTTATTGAACCATCCTTTACTAAGGGCAATTCACGCAATACATCGTTGGTGCGTTGGATGGCCCCAAAATTCATTGCCCATTTTGGGTCAAGGTACCCATTGGTAGCGGTTGTTGTGTAGCTTTCTATAGCAGCGGCATCAGGCTGATCACCGGGAGTTGAGCCTTTATGGGCATCATCCGCAGCCACACTGCCATAAATCCAGTTATCAGTACCTGTGGCCCAGGTAGAACCTGCCTGACCGGCCCATGTACCATCCAGCAGCGAGTAGGCTCCGATAAGCAAACCATCAACACCCGCCTTATTAGCCAAATCTTCTGTGGCCAGTGAGTTTGGCGGCGCTTTATCAAGCCATTTTTTACAAGCAAAGGATGACGCCAGCATCAGCAGGCCTAAAACGAAAATTAATTTAATATGTAAACTTTTCATAACACTGATTATTTAAAGATTGGTTATTGTTAAAATGTTAAGTTGACGCCAAGAATTATTCTGCGTTCATTACTTGGATAATTACCCAGATCTGTTCCTATGCCGTTTGAGGTTACTGATTGTAGCTCAGGATCTAATCCAGAATATTTAGTTATTGTAAATAGATTGGATCCCTGTACATATACATGCAATTTCTCTACACCTACGGCTTTGAGCTGTTGTGAATTAAAGGTATACCCCAACTGTGCCATCCGGCATTTTAGAAAAGATCCGCTTTCAACATACCAGGAGTTAACTGCCCCGTCTGTGCTAAAAGTGCTTACAGCTTCGGCAATAGGTGTTTTGGGATTAAGGTTAGTTGGTGACCAGGAATTATTTAACAGATCCTTGCTCTTGTTGCCGGTCAAAGTGCTGTAAAAGTCCGTCCAGTATTTGATGTAGTTATAATCTTTGTTTCCGTACGAACCATACAATACCATACTGAAATCAAATCCCTTATAGCCTAATGACAAATTAACACCATAGGTAAAATTGGGATTCGGATTTCCAATATTAACACGGTCGGCATCGGTAATTTTGCCATCACCATTGGTATCGGCATACTTAAAACGACCGGGAGCAGCATCGGGCTGTTTTGCCGAGTTAGTAACATCTGCAGCACTGGAGAAATAACCGATCACTTTATATCCATAAAAAGATCCAATTGGCGATCCGACTGCATCCCGTGTGATAAACCCATTACGTACGGAGTTTACAAATATGGGTGATGCTAAGTCGTCTACATTATTTTTGTAGCTGGTGATATTGGTGCCTATACTGAATTTTACTTCCCTGCCTAAAGTGCCATGATAAGTGGCTGAGGCATCGAATCCTTTATTTGAAACTTGCCCTACATTAACATACGGCGGTGTTCCGCTACCGGCAGTTGCAGGGAGAGGTACCTGGAATAATAAATTACTGCTTATCCGTTTGTACCATTCAACAGTCAGGTCTAAATGATTGAACAAGGCTGCATCAAACCCGATGTTTGTAGTTTTATCCGTTTCCCATGTAGTTTTAACATTGCCATAATTTGTCGCATAGAACCCGGCCTGTGCGGTGCTTATGGAGCCTGTTATTGGATAACTTGAATTTCCGGGATTGGTCGTATAGGAAGAGTAGGCATTATTTGCAAACACGTTACCGTTATAGCCGGACGAGCCGTAACTGCCGCGCAGCTTCAGGTCATTTAGCCAGGATACACTCTTTAGAAAATCTTCCTGTGAAATACGCCACGCTACCGAAACAGAAGGGAAAGTGCCATATTTCTGACCAGTATAAAATAATGACGAACCATCGCGGCGTATTGTTCCGGCAAGATAATATTTACTATTATAGTTATAGTCAATACGGCCAAACAATGATGTGCCAGTAAAATCCGTTACAAAATTTGTTGGTATACCGCTGGATGCAAGTATAGTGCCGGTGCCATTATTAATGCCTATAAACGAAGGATCTAATGAAAAGAAATTGGTTTGTGAGGCCTGTATAAACCTGCCATAAGCGTTAGTTAATTCAACACCGCCCAGGGCAGTAACCGAATGTTTTCCGAATGTCTCTTTGTAGTTTATAGTGTTGGTCCAATTATAATTACTGTTAAATCCGGCGCCTTCAGCAAACCCATTAGCATTGCTATGGCCTTCGCCGCTCCAATATGGGGTTTCAGTTATGTTGGTGCTTGAGTAATTGGTAACATTACCACCAATAAGGCTACGTACCGTAAAATACTTTAAAAAATCAACCTCGGCATAGGCGGCGCCTTCAATATTCCAGCTTTTGCCTTGATTATTTCGGAATGAATTCATCATGGCAACCGGGTTAACAGCATTGCCAAGCTGAGTTGGACCATCCCAGGTACCACCATAATTGCCTTTTATATCATATACAGGTATCTGTGGTTCCATACGATAGGTCATAGATATTGCATTGCCTTCATTTTGGTTACCATTGGAAAATCCGGGGTTTTCGATATAGAAAATTTGAGCGCTTTCTCCAACCCTGATATGATCAGTAAGACTAAAATTGGTGTTAATGCGTGCCTGGTACCGCTTTAGATAGCTTTCTATCAATGTTCCCTGCTGATTCGTATAGCCCAATGAAAACAGGTAGTTGTTTTTACCATTGGCGCCACTGGCGCTAAAGCTGTGCTGCTGAACCGGTGCTGAGTTGAAAACAGCATGGAACCAGTCAGTACCTTCTCCATTGTCAAATTTTTGGATCAGGTAGTCGTTTGCCGGATTATTAATGTCCAGCAGATAGTTGGAAGGATTGGCTCTCGGGTCACTGGCGCTGCCAACACCTTTTACCCCCGGGCCCTGAAAACCATAATCCTGGATACCGTTTACAACCAAAGTATTTTGCGGGTCAACCTTTTGTATCAGCCTCATGTAGTCGGCGCCATTGAGTACATTCCAGACATTGCCACCTTTTGGCGAGGCGCTGCCGTAAAAGGCATCATAGCTAAACCGGGTTTTACCCGCCTTCCCTTTTTTGGTAGTGATCACGATAACACCGTTGCCACCTCTAACACCATATATTGCAGTGGCTCCCGCATCCTTTAATACGGTAATGGATTCTATATCATTAGGATTAAGATTTGACATACCCCCGCTTGCTGCAACCATTGCCCCAGTCATACTATTAGTGGGTTGAATGCCTGGTTCCTGCACACCATCAATAACATACAATGGGGCAGAGTTACCCAGGTTACTTACACCGCGTACCAGCACCTGGCCCTGTGAACCTGGCTGACCGCTTGTTACTACAGTAACACCGGCTGCCTGGCCTTGCAGTAAGTTTTCCGCACTGGTTACGTTCAGTTGCCTGGCAGTAGCGATATCCACCGTTGCAACAGAACCGGATATATCTTTTTTGAGCTGAGTTTGATAACCGGTTACTACCACCTCATTCAAAGTGCTGTGTGTCTGTTCAATTGTAATTGTACCCAACGCAGCACTTGTGACCGGCACATTTTTGGGTTGATAGCCGATGAAAGATATGATCAATACATCCGAGATCTTAGCACTCACAGTGAATGCACCGTTAACATCTGTTACTACCCCTGTGGATGTACCTTTAATTTTTACAGTAGCGCCTATTACTGGTTGGTTGTCATCGCTGCTGATAACTTTACCGGTAATTTTTGTCTGGGCTGTAGCCGCCATTGAAAAGAGTATGCATAATAGCATTATGCAAATGCGCTCTTTTTTGTAGAGTAAACTTTTGAACATGAGGTTTATTTTTAGGTTAATGATTGATAGTCAATGGAAAATGACGAAAACAGAAAGGGATTATCAATATTCTTCTACCGGAAGTGACCTTCGCTGTAAATAAATCCGGGTAGGTGATATTAAAGCTATTAACTACCGAAAATGCTACGGAATATTCGTTGGAAATGGTTGTTGGTAGTTGATTGAACTAAAAAATCAATACGGATTTATAGTTGGAATTGAAAGCATCGGATGGAATAAAATAGAAAAAGGCCCCCATCCCGGAAGCCTTTTTCACCAACTAAATCTGTGCTCTATCTCAATCTCAAATCGACAAAGCCAGGACAAACATTTTAATAAAATATCCTTATTAAAACTGATGCAGACGTATAACCATTAACTACCGATAAAAAGCTGAAACTAGTGAACTGATCACCATTGGTATGGTAAATACCTGTTTTGGTGCCTTGCAAATGGTTTTTAATATTTTCTGTTTATAGACTATTAGCTAAAATTATATGGATGTCGTTCATTAGTCAAATGCTGTCGTTCTTACTCTGTAAGTTGCTGTTTGTCAATTTTTATTTAACATTTATAATTAATAGCGATCTTCACATAGTGGAAATAAAAAAGATATATCGTCATCTTCTTTTTTGGGTGGTTTATAGCATACAGGGTACTTTGCTTGAATATGCCTGGTTTTATTCAGTCTTCACCAAAAGTCATTCGCCCGGACATATAGTTCTGCTTGCCATTTATTTTAACCTGATCCTTTTGCCTTCCAAATTATTATTTACCTATTATGCTATATACGTTTTTGTAAATCATGGCTTAAAAAGATACTACAAGGTTTCAACCATACTATTTGAGTTAAGTATCGCGATGCTTTTAGCTGTGATATTTCACCGCGCTGTTACTGTTTATTATATCGATACTTTATCAAACCCTAAACATATCCCGGTTTTAGCGGATGTATTTGACCTGGCATGGTTATTTGTATCACTTTTGGATATAGGGTATGTTGCAGGTATTGCAGTAGGGTTAAAACTTTTCAGAAAGCAAATTATGAATCTCAGAAATGAGAAATATCTTGTTAAGGATAAGCTGGAAACCGAACTGAAATTTTTAAAGAACCAGATCAACCCCCATTTTTTATTTAATACGCTGAACAATATTTACGCACTGGCACGCAAAAAATCTGATAAAACTCCCGAAGTGGTAGTAAGATTATCAAAGCTGCTCCGGTTCATGCTTTATGAATCAGCTAAGGATTCAATACCAATATCAGAAGAGATCCAGATATTGGAAGATTATGTGCAACTGGAAAAGATTAGGCATAGTAACAGGTTAGATATATGTTTTTATAAGGAAATAGACAATTATAACCAGCCAATTGCTCCGTTGATTTTATTGCCTTTTATAGAAAATGCCTTCAAGCATGGCATAAATGAGACTATAAATGAAACCAGTATCGAAATAAAAATTGAATTAAAAGAAGGACAACTGGCATTTTTTGTAAAAAACAGTCACGAAGGTGAAGAAAGCAAGCCTGTTATTGAAAAAATAGGTTTAAGTAATGTGAGGCGCCAGCTGGAGCTCATGTATCATGATTTTTCATTGACTACGCGTAGCCTGGCGCAAACGTTTATTGTGGATTTGAACGTAAATCTGAATAAAAATGGAAAAATATAACTGCATCATCATTGAGGACGAGCCACTGGCAGCAGAAATATTGCAGGAATATATTGCAGATATTCCTTTTTTGAATTTAAAGAATACCTATAAAGACGCTTTGCGGGCATTGGAAGATATGCGTTCAAACGAAATTGACCTTATCTTTCTGGATATTAACTTACCTAAACTAAAAGGTTTTGACTTTATCCAAACCTTAAAAAACCCACCCCATATTATTATTACTACTGCTTATCACGAATATGCTTTGCAGGGATATGAACTAAATATAGTCGACTATTTGTTAAAGCCGATTGAGTTCAGCCGTTTTTTAAAGGCTGTGAACAAGTTGAAAATGCTGAATTCGCTTAAATCCTACTCATCTTCTGTATTCATTCCACAAGGCAGCAGTTATATGTTTGTTAATACCAGCAAGAAAAAGGTGAAGTTGCATTTTGAGGATATTCTTTATATAGAAAGTTTAAAAGAGTATATAAAGATCTATACCTCTGATAAGATCATAGTCACCAAATACCAGCTGGGGCAAATAGAAGAACATTTACCTAAAGGGGACTTTTTAAGGATACATCGATCTTTTATTGTCTCAAAAGAAAAGATAGAAGCATTTACCAGCAGCGAAATTGAAGTTGGTAATAAGCAATTGCCTATAGGGCGGAGTTACAAAGAATTAGTGAACAATTTATTACAGGGAATATCAGGCATTTAAGGAATCATCCCACTTTTTATAGCCTGGCGTTTTATAAAATAACATTACCGAAAAATATTAACGATAATAACAATGGAAAAACTCATCAAATTGGGGCGGATATTTTATGGCCTCGCAATAGCCGGCATCGGGTTTCAGCAAATTTTCTATGCAGATTTTCATCCAATGACGTTCCCGCCACAACATGCCTGGCTCCCCGGGCTTGCTATTTGGGCCTATGTAACCGGTGCTGCACTCATTATTGTGGGGGGAGCTATTGTTTTTGAAAAAAATGCCAGAACCGTAGCTCTTGTTTTAGGCGGTATTTTCTTTGCAATCTTTTGTTTCTATTATATTCCTTATGAGCTGATTGTTGATCCCTATTATAAACATTTGGGTGAATGGGGAAATGCAGAAAAAGAACTCGCTTTAGCTGGCGGGGCGTTTGTGGTTGCCGGCTCTTTTCATGACGATCACACAAATGTTCAGAAGAAATCCTTACTTATTAAGTTATTAGAAAAGCTAGTTCCTTTTGGGAGTATATTCTTTTCCATAACGATGATCAGCTTTGGTATTGACCATTTTTTGTATACAGCAGGTATTGCAACATTGGTACCTGCCTGGATACCCAACGCTATTTTCTGGACCTATTTTGCCGCAGTAGCATTGATCGGTGCTGGCATTGCGATCGTTTTTAGGATCAAGCTAAATATTTTTGCCACTTTGCTGGGAACAATGATCCTTATTTGGTTTATTATATTACATGTTCCCGTCTCAATAGCTCACCCTTTTACCGATAAAGGAAACGAAGTAACCAGCGCGTTTTCTGCGTTGGCATTTAGCGGAACTGCTTTTGTCATTTCAGGAATCAAAAGCGCTGTTTTTAACCTAAATAAAGCATATAAAAAAGCGTGAATGGTATGGTGGTTGGTTTAAGGCGTACCTAAGCTATTTTTAATTGAATTGGTTAATCTGGATATGGCCTTAATAAACCATGTGCAGTTTGAAAAAATGAGCCTCGTTCAGTTTGAATATAATGTTATTGCAATATTTAAAGAAGTTTTATGATGGCCGTTGAAAATGTTTTATTATGCAACAGGCTCTCAGATAGGTTGTTGTAAAATATTCATCTCACAACAACCTGACAATATAGGTTTTATCTATGCTATCATAAATAATATCGCTTTGATTTATATTGCTTGTAATAATAATTTTGCTGCATTAAAAACAACTGCTTTTTAAGCCAGAATTTTATGCAAAGAAGGATCGCACGGTTATTTCTCCTGATTTTTTTAATGCAGGTGACGCCACTGGGTGAATTTGCCAGGTTGCCATTATTAGTGCAGCATTATATGCAGCATAAACATTTGCATCCTGAAACAACAATTTATGGGTTTTTTAAAATGCATTATTTGGATAAAACTGTTGTAGATTCCGATTACGACCAGGATATGCAGCTACCTTTTAAAACAGTTCATGCGCATTTTGCCGTTCAAATGTCAATGCCACAGGCGTCATTAACATTGAGCAATGTTTTTTTTCCGTTAATTAAGGAAGATATTACTAACCTACAGTTCATATTACCCAACTCCTCGCTTTCCTCCATTTTTAAGCCACCTATAATGGCATCCTAAATAAATTCCAATATAAAATCTGTTTTCACTACAGATTAAGTTATTTTTTTATTGTTTAAGCAAATTATTTATGATTGACCGTATAATAGAATTTTCGGTCAGGAACAAGCTTATTGTGGGTATACTGGTGCTGCTTATGGTAGCTACCGGCATATATTCTGCCACACAATTGCCTGTGGATGCTGTTCCTGACATTACCAATAACCAGGTGCTCATTATAACCGTATCGCCCTCACTGGCGGCACCGGAGGTTGAGCGTTTAATTACCGCGCCTACTGAACGTTTGATGGCGTCATTGCCGGAATTAAAAGAAATGAGATCAATATCGCGGTTTGGCTTGTCCAACGTGACTGTTGTTTTTGATGATAATGTAGACATTACCCGTGCCCGTCAGCAGGTAGCCGAACGTTTGGGGCAGTTAAAAAGCATGATACCTCCCGGTATAGGTGAACCCGACATGGGGCCCGTAACTACAGGATTGGGTGAAGTATACCAATATTATGTTGTACCCAAACCCGGGTATGAAAATAAATATACCTTAACGGAGCTTCGAACAATTCAGGAATGGATTGTAAGGCGGCAACTGTTAGGGGTGCCAGGTGTTGCCGATGTAAGCAGCCTTGGCGGTACATTGAAGCAGTACCAGGTGGTTATTGACCCTGCAAAAATCAGAAGTTTAGGCATAACCCTTGATGAACTGTATAATGCTGTACAGCAAAATAATGAGAATTCAGGTGGCGCTTATATCGAAAAGGGGCCTAATGCTTATTATATCCGTACCGAGGGAATGGCCACAACGCTGGCAGACCTGCGCAGCGTCGAAGTTAAAAAGGTAAATGGTTTACCGTTAACCCTGGCAGATGTTGCAGAGGTAAAAGAGGGGCATTCTTTGCGCTTTGGAGCCATGTATAACGATAAATATGGTGAAGTATCAGGTGCCGTGGTGCTCATGCTTAAAGGTGCAAATGCCATGCAGGTTGTAGACCAGGTAAAGCAGCGTATTGAAGAAATAAAAACCAGGCTACCTGTTGGTGTTACTATTTTGCCCTATTATGAACGCAGCAAAATGGTTGGGAATTCTATATCTACCGTAAAACGAAACCTGATTGAGGGTGCCCTGATTGTGATTTTTGTATTGGTGTTATTTCTGGGTAATTTCCGTTCGGGACTTGTGGTGGCATCCGTTATTCCGCTTTCAATGCTTTTTGCATTGATCGTGATGAACGTATTTCATGTTTCTGCCAACCTGATGAGTTTAGGAGCATTGGATTTCGGCTTGATTGTAGATGGAGCGGTTATTATTGTTGAAGGTGTGATGCACCGCTTTAAGGAAAAAATCGCTAATCAGGTCACAGCGAAATTTTCTCAGTATGAAGTAAATCAGGAAGTTAAGGATTCTTCATCCCGATTGATGAACGCTGCCATTTTTGGTCAGATCATTATCCTGGTTGTTTACCTGCCCATTTTAAGTTTGCAGGAAATAGAAGGTAAAATGTTCAGGCCGATGGCCGAGACGGTGGCTTTTGCACTCGTTGGAGCATTTTTACTATCGCTCACCTATGTGCCGATGATGACTGCGCTGACCATCAAAAAGAAAGCGACAAAGAAGATCAATTTCGCCGATAAGATGATGGCTGTCATACAAAAGGGCTATACACCTTTATTGAGTAAAGTTCTTAGTTATCCGAAATCCATTATGCTGATAGCGATTGGATTAATCGTGTTTGCATACATGGTATTTAACAAGTTGGGTGGTGAATTTATACCGCAACTGGAGGAAGGTGATTTTGCTATTGACGCCCGGTTTTTACCGGGAACTTCCTTAACACAAACCATTAAGGGTATGCAAATGGCCAGTGCGGAGCTGAAAAAATTCCCTGAAGTTCAGCAGGTTACTTGTCGTATCGGATCTGCTGAAATACCTACCGACCCTATGTCACTGGAGCAGTGTGATATTTTTGTAACCCTGAATGATAAAGACACCTGGACAACCGCTCATGATTATCCTGCACTGGAAGATACGATGAGCAAACGTTTGTCACAAGTGCCTGGCTTAAACTTTGGTTTTGAATATCCTGTGCAGATGCGCTTTAACGAACTGATATCGGGCGCAAAGCAGGATGTGGTTGTAAAAATATATGGCGATGACCTGCAGCAACTGGCGCACCAGGCGGGCCAGTTAAGTGGTATAGTAGCAAAAGTAAAGGGCGCTGTTGATGTGACCACTGAAAAAATAACCGGACTGCCTCAGTTGGTAGTACACTATAACCGGGCTGCATTAGCTCAATATAATGTAAGCATCAGCCAGGTGAACCATATCTTAAATGCCACATTTGCGGGTGAAAAAGCCGGCAGTATTTATGAAGGTGAGCGGCAGTTTGATTTAGTACTTCGGATAGCTGATTCAGTAAGGTCTAATATGGATCAGATTGGGCAATTACAGATCAATACACCCGGAGGTATGCAGGTGCCGCTTAATCAGCTGGCAGATATTTCGTTAAAAGAAGGCCCTAATCAGATTCAACGTGATAACGGTCAGCGCCGGGTATCCGTTTCATTTAATGTCAGGGGCAGGGATGTGGAAAGTGTAGTCAAAGAACTGCAGCAACAGGTGCATCAAAGTTTAAAGTTACCCCCAGGATATTATGTAGAATATGGCGGACAATTTCAAAGTTTGAATTCGGCTAAAAAACGTTTATCGATCGCCGTTCCGGCATCACTTTTTTTTATATTTATTCTGCTGTATTTTGCTTTTAAACAGTTTAAAGAAGCACTGATTGTATTTTCTGCCATCCCACTAGCGGCCACCGGTGGTGTTTTTGCCTTATGGTTGCGCGGAATGGCTTTCAGTATATCTGCCGGTGTTGGCTTTATTGCTCTTTTCGGGGTAGCCGTACTTAACGGAATTGTATTGATTACGGAGTTTAATCGCCTAAAGAAGGAGGGGGTTGATGATCCGGATGAACGGATACGTAAAGGTACATCCAACAGACTCCGTCCCGTTTTAATGACAGCTACCGTAGCGTCGTTGGGCTTCTTTCCAATGGCTATATCTACCCACGCCGGTGCTGAAGTGCAAAGACCATTGGCTACAGTTGTTATTGGCGGCCTTATTACGGCTACATTGCTTACACTGGTTGTTTTACCTGCATTGTATAAACTATTTGGCTTCAAATCCAAACCCTCAAAGCTTTCAGGTAAATTAATCAAAACTTTAACAGCAACAACAATTATTATGCTGTTCGTTTTGCCGGCCTATTCACAAATACAGGGCGAGAAAATTAAAGTTGATGATGCCGTTAAACAAGCACTATTGCATAATTCCTCAATTCTGTCTGCTCAGGATCAAACGCGGGCATCAAAAGCTAATATTGGAACGGCCTACGATATTCCTAAAACCCAGGTGAATTTTGATGCAGGTAAAATAAATAGCTCAAATACAGACAACCGAATCGCAGTTAACCAAACCTTTGCGCTGCCATTTTATTACAGTAATCAGCGCAATTATTTAAATGCAGAAAGTGGTTTAACCGCATTGCAGGAAGAATCTTTGAAAAATCAAATCGCTTACCAGGTTCGTGATGTGTATTTGCAAATGGCCGCTTCCCTGGCTAAATTAAAGTTGTTAACTGAGCAGGATTCAATTTATGCATCGGTAATTAAATTGGAGCAGCTAAGATTAAACACAGGTGAATCATCAAAGATAAACCTGACCAGCGCGGAAGCGAGGGCGGGTATGCTTAAAAACCAAAGACGGACGTTGGAATCGGAAATCAATGTATTGCAAAGCCGTTTGCAGGTTTTGATGGGCAGCAATTCATTGTTTTTACCCGATGATCAAACGCTGCCGGCCTGGCAAACTATCTTCCAGCCGGATTCAGCAACTGCGCTGCAAAATCCTGAAGTAAAGCAGGCCCGGCAACAGATAAGCATCTATGACTGGAAAACTAAATTAAGCAGATCAAGGGGATTACCCGAAATAAACCTTGGATACAGCAATCAAAGTTTTAGCGGACCGGACATTAACAATGCCAATATTATTTTATCACAGGGTAACCGCTTTTCATCTTTTTTGGTTGGTGTGAACATTCCCTTATTTTTCGGACAGTATAAGGCTGCGGCACGGTCTTCAAATTACCAGAAGAAATCAGCTGAGTATGCCTTCAGTGAGAAGCGAACTGAATTTACAGGCCAATGGCGGCAAGCATATCAGCGCTATGTTCAACAACTGCAGGCACTTAATTATTATGAATCATCTGCACTTAAACAGGCCGATGAAATACTGCATACAGCAACCTTATCCTTTAGCAACGGTGGGATCAGCTACCTTGAATGGGCCAATTTGTATAGTCAGTCAGTTCAATTACGAACAGACAGGCTTGATGCACTTTTACAATTAGATCAATCTATTAATATGCTCTGGTATTTCCAGGGCCAAACAGAAAAACCATGAAAATCAACTATATTGTACTCTTTTCCTTGTTTTTAGCAGCTTGCAGCACAAAACAGAAAGAAAAAAATCAGGATAAAAAAGATGCTGTTTCAGTACAACAGCAGCAACCGAAGGATAAAAGCAATGCTATAATTTTCACACCTGAAAAAGTAAAAAACGGCGGGATTGATACGGGTCATATACCTATGCACAGGCTGGCTGCTTCCATACACGTAAACGGTCAGGTTGATGTACCGCCCGAAAACTTAATAGCAGTAAATATCCCATTTGGCGGCTTTCTGAAAAGTACTACAATGCTGCCCGGAGAACCTGTACGCAAGGGCCAGGTAATTGCCGAAGTGGAGAACCAGGATTACATCACCCTGCAACAGGATTACCTGACTGCTGCAAGCAAAACTACCTTTTTGAAGCAGGAGTTAGAGCGCCAGCGCGTATTAAGCGCACAACAAGCCAGTCCCCTTAAGCTTTATCAGCAATCGCTGGCTGATTTTAATAGCCAGCAGGCACAATTATGCGGCCTGGCACAAAAGCTTATCATGCTGGGTATAAATCCGCAGAAGCTTACACCGGCAGCCATAAAGCCTATTATTTATATCACTTCGCCCATTACCGGTTATGTTTCAAAAGTAAATGTTAACATAGGGAAGTATGTAAATCCAACAGATGTACTAATGGAATTGGTTAATACCGATGATATTCATGCTGCTCTAACTGTTTATGAACAGGATATAGCTAAAATAGCCATTGGTAATTCTGTAAAAATAAACTTACCCGGCATTCCTGATAAAACCTATCCCGGAAAGGTAATTCTGATTGGCCGTATGCTGGACACCGGCCATAGTGTGATGGTGCATTGTCATTTTTTAAAAACCGACAAAAACATCTTGCCTAATATGTTTTTACAGGCTACTATTGAAACCCGGCCTCAAAATACATTAGCAGTGCCTGAAGACGCTATTGTGAATTATGGAGGCCAACGCTGTATGTTTATGTCCACTTTGCATGGCAAGGATATATTGTTTAATATGATCCCGGTAAATGTTGGAGTTCAGCAGGATGGCTGGTGTCAAATTCAGTTAAGCAAACCCGAATTAAAGGATAGGTCATTTGTTCTGAAAGGCGCTTTTTCTATCTTATCAGCCATGAAAAATGTTGGAGATAATGATAATTGAGGGAAGAAACCAAGTAAAGCGGCCGAAAAATTGAATTATTATTTGACCTCAACAAGTGCTTACAAAAGACAGCCATTTTTAAACGCTTTGGATATGAATATAGTGTTGTATTAAGTTTTCTTATTAACCGCTAAAGTAGAAGACACATAATCTTTTGGTCCCTGGTTTGTGCCAGGGTGGGAATCGAACCAGGGGCCAAAAGTTAGCGACATATTAAATGCGCTCCATTTTTTTTGACTTTCGACTTTGGATTTATCAAACAATAAGTGAGCTGCCGATTTTTTAACCGGCTGGTTGTTTTATATGCCCTAGTCCACTTAAAAGGCGCATTTGTTCCGTAAATTGGTTCGAAACCCACACACTGTGGGAACATGCAGAAAGGTTTTATATAGTCTTCTTTATTCTTCAAATATAACAACAGTGTTACATTACGTTTAATATCAGCTTTACATTGCACGCCTATCTTTGAGACGCAATGATTACAAGTTTGGCAGATGACGAGTTGCTGAGGAGGATTCAAATGGATGATCAGCAAGCTTTTTCGGTAGTTGTTTACCGCTATAATGTGAGGCTTTACAGGATTGTGTACGGCCGGGTGCGGATGGAAGATGATGCAAAGGATATCGTACAGGAAATATTTATTTCTCTCTGGAATAATCGTCACCAAATCCAGTTTGGTGCTGCTTTATACCCATATCTGTCCAAGTCTGCTTTTTATGCTGTTATTGACTGGCAACTGCTTCATAAAAAAAATATCTCCAGGCACCATTTATTGCTTGAAAAAGACGAACCGTCTGTATTCCCGGTAGAAAATCATGTAATTGCAAATGAGTTAAGGCAGGAACTAATGAAGGAAGTAGAAAAGATGCCTGACACAACCAAAACAGTTTTTCGCATGAGCCGGATTGAACAAAAATCGGTAAAGGAAATAGCAATAACACTGCAGTTATCTGAACAAACTGTGAAAAACAATATCTCCATAGCACTTAAACAGCTTCGTAAGCGAATGGTCAGCAATAAGCTCTCCCTGTTGCTTTTTTTTATCCTGATAAAAGGTATTCTTTAAATTTTGCTAATACTTCCCGTATGCGATATTGTTAATATAGGCTTAATATAAGCATAGCAATTTAGTAACGGTACATCCTGGTTCTTTTTCAGACTATACTGATGAATGGACACATCATCAGAAAAGGAAAAGGCCATAGCGCTCCTTCAAAAATACAAGGCCGGTTTATGCACTCCGGAAGAAATAGCCCGTATCAGGCAGTGGTATGATTCTTTTGAGGATTTGTCACATAGTCTGAATACTGAAGATGCACAGTTGGCTGCAGACGAAGCTGCTGAACAGGCACTGGTTAAACTTTTTGGTGAAAATAATGCACAAGGGCCGGATGTTAAAAAAGCAGGTCTCGTTTATTACTTATTACGGATCGCCGCCTGTTTAGTAGTTGGGGGCACGCTGTACTTCATTGCTGGTAAATTCAAAAGAGCACAACCCAATTTAATTACTTATAGTAAATATAGTACACGAAAAGGTGAGCGGAGAGAAATTCAGCTTTCAGATGGGTCTGTGGTTACGCTTAATGCAGCCTCAACTATTCAAATCGCGTCAGATTTTGGTGTGAAAAAGCGAGACGTACTGTTGCAGGGCGAGGCGTTTTTTCAGGTAAGTAAAGATAAAACCCGTCCGTTTATTATTAGAACAGGAAAAATATATACCCGTGTTGTAGGAACCTCTTTTAATATCAACGCTTATGCTGATGAAAATCTGATTAGCGTTGCGGTAGCCACAGGGAAGGTTCAGGTTGAAAAAGAAGAGGCCAAAGGGAAGACAGTGATCGGCAGGGATCTCACGCATAACCATCTGCTGGTATATGATCTGAAGAAAGATACTTACAACCAGACATTGGCAGATGCCGACACGCTGAGCGCATGGAAAACAAACAAACTAGTATTTAATCAAGCTTCTATAGCACAGATAGCCCGAATTCTTGAAAGGGCCTATAATATCCCAATTGTACTTACCGGCAAGCCCAGGAAGCCAGGCTTTTATACCGTAACATTTGATAATTGCTCACTGCAAAAGCTGTTACCATTGCTGGCAAACTTGTCCGGGATAACTTATGAGCTAAAAGATCAGCAACTGATCGTGAATATTCAAAACTGCAGATAAGATGCTGCAGGTTCCACATTTAAAACAATAAAATATATGTAGAAAGGGTCGATTAAAAAAAGTACAGGAAATGCGCCAACATTCCCTGTACAATACCCTGCCGCTGTAGCAGCCGCAGGAATTTAACAATTACGGAATCATTAAATATTAACAAAAATGCGAATAAATATTTACAAAAATATAGCCATACCCCATACCATCAATTTTCTTTTTAAGGTTATGCGTATACAATTTATTATTATACTGCTATTTCAAACCGTGTGTATGGCCGGTACCCTAAAAGGCCAAACCATGAATAATACCAGGATAAGCTTAAATGCTCATGATATTTCTTTGAAAGCGGCTTTTTCTGCCATAGAACAAGAAACAGAATTTTCCCTGGGTTATAACGCGAAGGATATTAACACCAACCAAATGGTGGACATTTCTGCCGTAGATGAACCTGTGTTTGTTATCCTGAAAAAACTCCTTAAAGGTTATAAAGGAGAAATTAGCCAGGTGAGCGACCGGAATATCTTTCTGAAAGTAAAACGAAGCGAGCCGAGTGAAACGCCTGTTGTGCAGGAAGACGTTGAGGTGGTTAAAGTAACCGGGCGTGTAACTGACGATACAGGGCTGCCACTGCCCGGGGTATCAATATTCGAAAAGGGCGGCAAAAGCTCCACCGCTACAGACAATAACGGAAATTATAGCATCAGCGTGCCGGATCACGCAATGCTTATTTTCCGCTTTATTGGTTACACTGCACAGGATCAAATCGTTGCGATGAAAGAAGGAAACGCGGTAACCATGGACATAATTATGAAAGCCGCTAATAACGGCCTTAAAGAAGTTGTGGTGGTAGGATACGGTACTCAAAAAAAGGTAGACTTAACGGGTGCTATATCAACAGTTAGCGGGGATGTGTTGGCTGACAGGCCTACGCCAAACGTTGCAAGAGGATTAGAAGGGGTAGTACCTAATTTAAATATTGTGCTGACTGATGGTAAGCCCATACGGTCCCCAACATTTAACATCAGGGGAACTACCTCCATCGGAGGCGGAGGATCGGCGTTGGTATTAATTGATGGTGTGCCTGGTGATCCAAGCTTGTTAAATCCTAATGATATTGATAACATATCTGTTTTAAAAGATGCCGCATCAAGTGCTATTTATGGAGCAAGAGGTGCTTATGGGGTGGTACTGATTAATACAAAAAATCCAAAGAAGGAAAAAACGACGGTTAATTTTAATGCCAGTTATACGATTAATCAAAAGACAGTAGATCCTTCTGTTGTAAGCAATGGATATGAATGGACCCAAAACTTCGTAAATTCTTATACGGCCTGGTACGACTATCGGTCCCAGCCTACTACAATTAATGGGGTTTTACCGTATACTCCTGCTTATCTGGATTCATTAAAAGCAAGGGTAACAAATCCCTCGCTGCCACAGGTAACGGTAGATCCCGCTACCGGAAAATATGTTTATTATGGCAATACCGATTGGTATAAACAATTATACAGACAATCAATGCCTGCGACAGACTATTCATTAAATATTGCAAGCAGCACTAAAAACAGTAGCTTTTATATATCTGGCCGCGATTATAATCAAAAAGGGATATATACTTATAATCCTGATGACTTTAGCCGGTATAATCTTCGCATGAAAGGTACTGTAAATATTACGCCCTGGCTGACCCTGTCAGATAACCTGGATTTTAATGCTTATAAGTATTTCTATCCTCTTACAAATGGCAATGCACCGGTTACGCGATACCTGGATATTACTGCAGCACCAGTAGGGATATTGCGAAACCCAGATGGATCGTTAACTCCTTCATCTTATTACTCAGTTGGTGATTTAGCTACAGGAAACGATCATTCAAACACCAACCAAATGTATATAAGAAACACGGTGTCGTTAAATGCTGATCTGATTAAGAATTATTTAAACCTAAAGGCCGATTTTTCATACGCACATACGAATTACAACGTATTGTCACAATTTTATCCGGTGAGCTACAGCGCAGGCCCGGGTCTTACCGGCCAGAGCGTTAATAATTATTTGAATAATTCAAGCACTATTACTAATTATTGGGCTACCAACATTTACGCAGAGGGAAAAAAGAGTTTTGGAAAACATTCATTTAAACTTCTTGCGGGAACAAATATTGAAGACAATACAATTAATATGAATAGTTATCAGAGAGACGGGCTGATCGACCCTTCATTGCCTGATTTCAATTTATTAAATGGAACAAATTATACCATTACCGGGGGTGGTAACGAATGGACCATTGCCGGTTTTTTCGGAAGGTTAAACTATGATTATGACGAAAAATATTTATTGGAAATAAATGGAAGATATGACGGTTCATCGAAGTTTCCGTCCTATTCGCAATTCGGATTTTTCCCTTCCGTTTCTGCAGGTTGGATAATGTCTAAAGAAAAGTTTATGTCGTTTGCATCAAACTGGCTGGATATGTTTAAGTTCAGGGCTTCCTTTGGCAGCTTAGGCAACGGTAACATTAATCCCTACCAGTTTATTCCTCAAATGGCTGTTGCCCAATCAACCACAACAGCTATCAATGGAGCTTATCCAACTTATACGAGAAATCCTAATGTTTTACCTGACAACCTAACCTGGGAAACTTCAACCACTATTGATGGTGGAGTAGACTTTGCCATGTTTAATAATAGGTTCTCAGGTTCTTTTGATTATTATTCAAGGGCTACCACAGGAATGTTTACGCCTAGCCAGCCTTTACCGGCAACCTTCGGTGCAGCGGTTCCTAACGGCAACTATTCTAATCTGCGAACCAATGGATGGGACCTTTCTTTAAATTGGAGCGATCATATTTCCAAATCGGTAAGGTACTCGGTAGGGATTGTTTTGTCTAATTATACTGCAACAATTACTAAATACAATAATCCAAACGGAGTTCTTCCTTATGGCGGCGTGAATACCTACTATAAAGGCGAAAAAGTTGGAGATATTTGGGGATTTACCACCCAGGGCTTGTATACTGCGGAGCAGCTTGCCGGGCCGCATCCCAATCAAACAAACTATATCGTCGTATCTAATTCAAATATCCCGCTACCAGGCGATGTTATGTTCAAGGATATAAATGGTGATGGCGCAATAAATATAGGCAAGGGTACTTTGGCAGATCACGGAGATTTAAGCGTTATTGGGAATTCAACACCGAAACTGCCTTATGGCGTTAACCTTGGTTTATCAGTTAAAAACTTCTCATTTAGTGCTTTCATTCAGGGAGTGGGTCATCTTGACTGGTGGCCGGGAACAGATGCAGGCCTGTTTTGGGGACAATACAACCGCCCTTATGGATCGATACCCACCAGCATGCTGGCTAATGTTTGGTCGCCAAGTAATCCTGATGCATATTTCCCAAGATACAGGGGATATGTTGCTTTAAGCGGTACAAGAGAACTGGCAGTAGTACAAACCAGGTATTTACAAAATGCTGCTTACACCAGATTAAAGAACGTTAACCTTACCTACACTCTTCCTCAAAGCCTGGCATCAAGACTAAAAATGAGCAGTGCAAAGATTTTCTTCACCGGTCAAAATCTGTTAACCTTTACACCATTGCATAAGTACGCCCCGAATTACGATCCGGAAGTTATTTATGGTTCAGATCCGGAAGTTAACCCAGCTGCTAATATCGGTAACGGATACTCTTATCCTATGTTAAAGTCTTACACATTAGGTATTAATTTAACTTTTTAGACCTTTTAAAAAAACATATGAAAAAGTTCATTTTATTTTTCACCATCCTTTCTATCCTCGGGTTTACGAGTTGTCAAAAATTTTTAGATAAACAACCGTTCTCGAGCCTTACGCCCAGTCAGGTATTTCAAAGCAGCGGCGATTTGGCGCTATACGTAAATTCTTTTTATGTTGACCAAATTCCCAGCGCCGCTACTATTACAGGCACAGATAACACCTCTGATTATATTACCGGCAACACTATTCCGCCATTGATGTCTGCATCTACTAATGCAAATAATCCTGTAGCAGACCCTGCCGGAGGGTGGACATGGACAGTTCTGAGAAATATTAATTATTTCCTGGACAACGACAATAGCAGTAAAGTACCTGCCGCTGTTAGAAATAATTACAACGGTATTGCTAAATATTTTAGGGCCTTATTTTACTACAGGATGCTGAAGCAATATGGAGATGTGCCCTGGTACAGTCATGCAGTTGCACCCGGGGATAGCAGTTTGTATAAACCAAGAGATCCGAGAACTTTAGTAGCAGACTCTATTGTAGCTGATTTAGATTTTGCCATTAACAACGTAACGACAACAAAAGATGCAGGTAGTTCTACCATCACCAAGTGGGTAGCTTTGGCTCTCAAATCAAGATTTTGTTTGTTTGAAGGTACATTTAGAAAGTATCATACTGAATTGAATTTAACACAGACAGCATCTGCTTTTTTAACTGAATCATTAGATGCTTCGACTCAAATTATGAGTTCAGGTAATTACAAGTTACATAATACCGGCAATCCTGGTTCAGATTACAGAGCGTTGTTCACAACAGAAGCACCATGGAGCGATGAAGTTTTGCTGGCTTCTGTTTACAGCAGTAAATTAAAATTGTATAGCTCATTAAACTCACTTTTTACAAGTCCGACCCTGGGTTTTAGAAGCAGCTTAAACAAGGTGTTTGTTAATTGCTATTTGAATGCAGATGGTACCAGGTTCACCGATAAAAGCGGATATGATACAATTTCGTTTGTAAATGAAGTAAAGAACCGGGATGCCAGATTACAGCAAACCATCCGTTGCAACGGTTATAAAAGAGCAGACGGCTCGGCTGCCCCTCCGGACTTTTCTTATACTTACACCGGTTATGATATTTTAAAATTCACCCTCGACGATAAAACTTTGGATTATAGTTCATTGAATACCAACTCTATTCCTATATACCGTTATGCAGAAATTCTTTTAAATTATGCGGAAGCAAAGGCAGAGTTGGGGCAGTTTACCAGTGCAGATTGGGCTACCACAATCCAGCCAATCAGGCAAAGAGCCGGCATTGCTAATGCCCCTTTCCCAATAACAGCAGATCCTTATTTAACTACCAATTATTTCCCGAATATATCCGACCCTGTATTATCAGAAATCAGAAGAGAACGCGGAGTAGAACTATTTGATGAGGGAATGAGATTTGATGACATCAAAAGATGGAAAGAAGGACCGATGATGTCTTTGCCTTACCTGGGTATGTATGTTCCAGCAATGAACACTTATTATGCAACCAACGGCGATGGGGTATTGAATGTTGACTTTGTTTCAGCGGCGCCTACGCCCACAGTACCAGGCGTGTTTTATTATCTGGTTCCGGTTACTGCGGCAAATCTTACAAATGGCACCACAGGTAACATTCATTGGCTGCCAAACTATGATACACAGAGGGCGTGGAATGATAAATATTATTATTATCCAATTCCAACTTCGGAGCTGGTATTAAATCCAAGATTGAAGCAAAACACGGGTTGGTAAACTCAAAGCAATTTAAAAATCTCTTAAACAATATGCATCACACAAATTTTGGTGTGATGCATTTGTTGAAACTTAAACAAATTAACTTAATACTACCATGAAAAAAACACTTTTTATTGCATTTGCAATGCTTGTTTCGTTCAAGGCGAGCGCGCAAAGCTTAGCCGACATAGAGAAGCATAGAATTATGTTGCCAAATGGCTGGGGCATAACAAAAGTTGGCGAAAGCTTACCCCTGGGCGACCTGCCTTTAAATATTGCTGTCAGCAAAACGAAAAAATTTATGGCCGTAACCAACGACGGGCAAAGTACGCAAACCATCCAGCTGATAGATGTTGCATCGCAAAAAATTGTTGATCAGGTTACCATTCCCAAAGCATGGGGCGGCCTGGTATTCAGCGCCGACGAAAAAAGTCTTTATGCATCAGGCGGTAACGACAACTGGATATTAAAATACGCGATAAAAGACAACAAGCTGGTTACAACAGATACGCTTAAATTGGGAAAACCCTGGCCCAATAAAATTTCGCCAACTGGTATTGCTTTGGACGACGAGAAACAACTACTGTATATAGTTACTAAGGAAGACTTTTCGCTTTATGTTTTTGATCTGAAAACCAAAAAGGTTCTGAAACAATTGTCATTAGGGACTGAAGGTTACGCATGTTTGCTTTCGCCCGACAGAAATGAACTTTATATAAGTGTTTGGGGGTCTAAAAAAATATTAGTATACAACACCAATAAGAATGAATTTGCCGATAGTGTTAAAGTAGGAAGTAACCCCAATGATATTTGCCTTACTCGCAACGGAAAATACTTGTTTGTTGCAAACGCTAATGACAATACAGTTTCTGTCATTGACATAAAAAAAAGAAAAGTACTGGAAACCCTGAATGCAGCATTATATTCGAGTGTACTTAGCGGGTCAACTACCAATGGTTTAGCCTTATCCGCAGATGAAAAGCAATTATATATTGCCAATGCTGATAATAATTGCCTTGCCGTATTTGATGTTAGTAAACCAGGTGCAAGTAAATCTTCGGGTTTTATACCTACAGGATGGTATCCAACCTGTGTAAGGGTAATTAATAAAAAAATATATGTATCAAATGGCAGAGGGTTTTCTTCAATGGCTAACCCTAATGGCCCTAATCCTGTCAGCAGACAGCAAATTGTTGAACTGCACCGCGGGACAATAAGTACAGCACCCGTACAGTATATAGCCGGTTTATTTATGGGCACACTGAGTATTATTGATGTTCCTTCAACACCATTGTTGTCAATTTACTCTCAGGCTGTATATCATAATACCCCTTATAATAAATCAAAAGAGCTTGTGGTATCAGGTGAAGAAGCTGGGAATCCAATACCCAGTAAAGTTGGGGCGCCTTCACCTATTAAATACGTATTCTATATCATCAAGGAGAACCGTACCTATGACCAGGTTTTGGGTGATGTAAAGGAAGCCAACGGGGATACCAGTCTGGTATTATTTGGCCAGAATGTGACTCCTAATCAACATGCTTTAGCCCATGAATTTGTTACGCTGGATAACTTTTATGTAGATGGAGAGGTTAGTTCCGATGGACATAACTGGAGCATGGGGGCTTACGCAAACGATTATTTGGATAAAACATGGCCAACCATGTATGGCAGAAGAGGCGGCACTGAGCCATCTTCGGGAAATAAGCTTACAGGAAATAACAAAGATGGTTTTATCTGGGACGATGCTAACAGATCGGGAGTGACTTACAGAACCTATGGAGAATTTGCCGATGGTCATAAAGCCAGCCTACCGGTGTTAAAAGGTCATTTTTGTACCAATTTCCCGAGTGCTGACTTTAAAGTGAGAGACACTACAAGGACAAAAATCTGGATCAAAGAATTTGATTCATTACTTGTTGCCCATGCAGTGCCCCAATTGAATACCATCAGACTACCAAATGATCATACACAAGGTACTGCGACCGGCAGATCTACTCCTTTTGCTAATGTGGCAGATAACGACCTGGCAGTTGGCATGTTGGTAGATCATTTAAGCAAAAGCCCAATCTGGAACGAAAGCGCGGTATTTATTGTGGAAGACGACGCTCAAAATGGCCCGGACCATGTTGACGCCCACCGCAGCCCTGCATATGTTGCCGGAGGATTTGTTAAAAGGAATTTTGTTGATCATACCATGTATTCAACTTCATCAGTGTTACGTACCATTGAACTTATTTTAGGTATGCCGCCAATGACCCAATATGACGCTGCTGCTACGCCTATGTGGCGCAGTTTTACCAATACCATTGATATGCATCCTTTTGAAGTGAAGCCGAATCAGGTGAATTTGAATGATATAAATGTGGTAAAAGATAAATATAGCGCAATCTCAAATAAACTCGATTTTTCGAAGGAGGATCTTGCACCGGAACAAGTGTTAAATGAAATTATATGGAAAGCGGTTAAAGGGTATAATTCACCGTTACCCAGCCCGGTCAGAGCTGCATTTTTCAAAGAAAATAAAGCTGACAAGGATTAATTAATACATCTCATTATGAAGATAACGTGAGCCCGATATGTCGGGCTCGCGTTTAGGAAAGCAATATTTATTCAAATTATTTCCCTAACACACTGATAACCTCAAACTCATAAAAATACTCTTTATTAGCCCACGAAATTGTCCCTATGAAACGTTTGAAACCGTTATTTACAATTCTTATACCCATAATCTGCTTATATTCTTGCAGTAAATCATCCAATGATCAGCAAATACAAATATCCCCCCAGGAATTTCATGCCGGGAGCTATATCCAGAACGGAGATACTTTAAACTCCAAAAACAAATCAAACGGCAGGTCGATCAAAGGGACGCTTAAAGCAGGACAGACCTATTACCTTGCCAGCGATTATGGTGATGCAACAATTAATGCAGGCGATACACTGGTGGTCCAAAGCGGTGTAACTGTTTACATCGTTGGACCGGCAACCGGCCCTACCGCCATCGGCACACAGGAGCATTGCCCCAGGATGGTTGTAAATGGTTATTTATATTCATTGGGTACTAAAGCCAAACCCAACCTGTTCACTGTGCAGAATGCAGCCTTAAAATCTGACCCAACGAAAGATCCGCAAGATCCCAACAACGACCCTGCTTTTAAAGGTTACTGGGGTGGTATTCAAGGCGGTTCCGGTTCGGGCGACATCATTTTAAAATGGACGCGGTTCGAATACCTCGGCGGATTGACCCCGGCAAGCTCCCCAACCCGTGCAACATTGGACAGCTATGGTGTATATTTTACCAACCCCAATGCCAACTTTGTATTGGAAGACTGCTGGATCTATGGTTCGCATGACGATATGATCAGGGTCGCAGGAGGGAAGTTTGAGATCATGCGCAATACCTTTGAAAAGGTTGGTTTCAGTGCAGGCGAGTGTGTCAATATTAAAAGTGGCAGCGTCGGCGATATTGCTTATAACGTTGCCATCGGGGGCACAGGGAACTGTTTCAAATCGGCCAATGCCGGCGGTCTGTCGCCCCAGGCCAATATGGTTTGCTATAACAATACCATGATTACCGGCGGCTACCGCCAGCAAAAGGCAGGAGAAGGTGGTTCGCTGGATTTTGAAAACGGCGGTCGTGGTTTAGCGTACAATAATTTCATTGTTGATTGCGCATATGGTTTAAGTGTACTTGGCGGTTCGGGCACTACTCCGGCTGCGGATACGGCCAATATTAAATACGGTTGCACCTACAATTATGGTGATAATACCACCATAACCAGCCAGTTCTTGCCGGTAGGCTTTATTTCAAAAGTGCAGCCGGGTGATATTAATGCCGGTAACAATACAACGCCGGGGGCCAACAACCCAATGTTTGTAAATTATCCTTTGCCGCTGCCTGCAAACACAGCATGGATCAGCGCAGACTATATGGGCTCTTATAATTTCAGGCTCCAGTCTACTTCACCGGCTATCGGAAAGGGGTACATCAATTTTGCGCCTTACGCCGTGGTTAAAGTGGATAAAACATTTGGAGTTACAGAAATTACGCCTCCTGGTACTGACATCGGGGCATATCAAACGAATGGAACGGGCAACCAGCATTAAAAAGTTCAAATTCTTAAAGCTGACCACTTGCTTCTGGTTAGCACTTATTTTATCGGGTTTCAATGAGGCCGCAATAGCGGCCTCTATTGGAGGCCGGGTGAGCGACAAAATCACATCAAAACCAATTGCCGGCGTGATCGTTGGCATTGCCGGTCAATCCGGACCTGTCGCCTTAACCGATAGCAGCGGGTTTTACCGGATAGACCAATTACCTGCAGGGAAAATCACCCTGGTATTTTCAGCGGCAAATTACCGGCAACAAACGGTAACACTTGCCTTAACGGAAATGGCTGTTGCTCACTTAGACGCTGCACTGGAAAATCTGCAAGTCAACTTGGGTGAAGTGGTGATTTCCGCTAAAATCAACCCGCGTTCTGATCTGCAATCCAGGCTTACTGAAAAGAATACTATCCCGACGGTAGACATTGTTTCCGGTAATCTGATCGAACATTCCGGGAGCATCAGCGCGGGGGATGCCGTTCAGCATATTCCGGGCCTTTCGGTCACCTACACCAGTACAGGCAACAGTGATAAGGCCATCATCCGTGGCATGGAAGCCAAATACAGCTATACGCTGATCAATGGCTTTAAAATACCCAGCCCCGACGATAAGAGCCGCTACATCTCTCTGGATATTTTTCCCGCGGCTTTACTGCAAAGCGTACAGGTGTATAAATCATTAACCGCGGATATGGAGGGCGATGCGATAGGCGGAGCGACCAACCTTGTGATGAGGGATCCGCCCGACGACCCCTTGCTGCAGATCAGTCTGAATACAGGTTACAGCACACGGTACTTCAACAATGCCTACCGGACATTTGACAGCCATGCCGTACAGGACCGTTCTCCTTACGAACGTTTCGGGCCGGGCTATTATGCAACCGGTGCTGATTTTACGAGGGATAACCTTTCCTTTTATAACAGCCAGCCATCGCCGGATATTACGGCCTCAATAGTGGCCGGCCGCAGGTTCTTCGGGAATAAATTGGGCTTTATTGCCGCGGCCGATTATAAGAATATTAAAACAGGATCTGACGGTTTTTTTATCCCTTTAAATTCGCAACCTAATTTGAACAATGTTCCCGCCTTTTCCGATTATCATCAGCAAAGCTATAACAACAATAAAATAGCATTGAGTATCAGCACTGAAATAGTGTACCGGCCCGACAGCGCAAACAGGTTGATGCTGTCGCATTTTTTCGTGCATCAGACAGATGCAGAAACCCGCAGTACGGTTGACACCAGTCTGGTTTTGGGCCGCTCAGGGGCGGGTACCGGACGAATATACCTCAGCGACCGCTCGCGCGTTCACCAGCAGCAGCTCAACAACCTTAACCTGAAAGGAAGTCATAGCTACAATAACCTGGAGATAGACTGGGCAGGCGTTTATTCAGCCGCCGATGGCAGCTATCCCGACTGGGCCGAACTGACCGCCAATACCGGCAGGCTGTTATCGCCAAACGGAACGATCACCAAAACGCCGCTGCTCCTGGCGCCGCTCACCCGAATATGGCTGCGCAATCAGGAAAAAGACGAGGATGCCTATCTGGACCTGCATGACAGGCCTGCACTGTTTAAGCAAAAGCTTACCCTGAGCGGCGGGGCCCTTATCCGGCATAAAACGAGGGATAATTTTTATAACAGTTATGTGTTTTCCCCGCAAATCAACGAGCCTTTTACAAATATTTATGATGCTGTTTGGGTAAATAATAACGGGCCGCAAAACCCGCTCGGCAACGTGAACAATCCCAATACTTATACTGCCACCGAGCAAATCAACGCATATTATCTCATGGCCAGTCTGCTTGCCGGGCGCTCAGAATTTACCGGCGGGATCAGGGCTGAACAAACCGCCCAGCATTTCGTGTCCGCATTGGACCCTACCGTAAGCTACGGGCAAACTGTTGGCATCAGTTATAAAGACTGGCTGCCCGACCTGCACTGGAAATATTCAGTTAATGACGATCAGCAGTTAAAAGCCAGTTATTTTAAGGCAATTTCCAGGCCGGCTTTATATGATATCACCTTTGCCACCATAGCCTATGAGGATTATAATGTAGCCGGGAACCCTTTTTTGAAACGCACCCAGGCTGATAATTTTGATCTTAACTATACCTGGTTAAAGACAAATGGCAACCGGTTGAAAATGAGCTTATTTTATAAGCACATAATAGATGCCTACGAAAAAACTTTGATCAACGGTAATGATGAACTTTACCCTATCCCGCAAAATGGCCTAAGTTACACTCCTGCCGGGGTGTTGACCGAACAATTAAAAAATACCGGGACAGCCACCAATTACGGAGCAGAACTATTATACAGTTTTAACTGGCGCAATTTCAGCGTCACCTGTAATTATACCTATACCTCATCCAGCATCACCCGAATGAAAAAATTCATCACCAGGGTAAATCCGGACGACCCGTCCAGCAACATCGTTACCATCACCAAACCGGAAGAGGGGCCGTTGGCAGGGCAATCAAAAAACCTGGCGAATATCAACCTGCTTTATAACAACAAGCCCGGTAACTGGTTGGCCAACCTTTCAGTGGTGTATACTGGAAAACGGATTGACCTGGTTTCGCCCTGGTATGGTCTGGACTACTGGCAAAGGAGTAATATTACCCTTAACCTCTCCGCGGAAAAGAAATTGGGTAACCATTTTAAGATCAGCGCAAGCGCCATCAATTTATTAAACAGCGGTGTAACCGATGATATTTTAACCCCTAACCCAAATGGTATCGGTAACAATGATTTGCCAGGACAAACGCAGCGCGACAAGATCACTATATTAAAGCAGAACTTTTCCGCTTATTGTACGCTGGGGCTGCATTACCAAATGTAAACTATGCAATCTGCTACATATACTCCATTTTCATGATTTTTATCGTCCGCCATTATAATCTGCAGGCAATTCGATTAAAAATGATGCGCCAACGCCAGGCAGACTTTCGACGCTTATACCACCGCCTAAAGTCTTCACCTGGGTTTTAACCATGAACAAACCTATACCCTTACCCTCAATGTCTAAATGAAAACGCTTATAAAGGCCAAATACTTCATTTCTTTTGCTGGCCAGATCAATACCACGCCCATTATCTTTAAACCGGATTATTACCTTATCATTTTCTTTCCATGATCTGATATCAATTATCGTTGTTTTATCCTGCTGGCGGTATCTAATGCTATTAGATACCAGGTTGAAGAAAATACTGTACAAATAGCTTTTTACCGTAAAGAGTTCGCTTACCTCGGAAAAATCAGTTAGGACAATAATATTTTCCTGTTCAATTACGAGATGAAAACCAGCCAGCACATCACTAAGCAATTCAGAGAAAATAACCTTTTCCATTTTTTCTTTGATTCCCCGCCTAACCCATAAAATATCGTTCAGGTCTTTAACAATTACGTCTAATTTCTGGATTGACTGGGAAAGAAAATTCTCCGTTTCCATTCTTTCCCTTAAAGGGATATTCGCCTGCTTAAGTATTTGGAATAGCCCGGTAATGTTTGCCAGGGGAGCACGCAGATTATGAGAAACAATATAGGAGAATTGTTCGAGGTCCTGGTTCCGCCGTACCAGTTCATCAGCAATCCTGGTACTTTCTATTTCTGCCAGTTTAGCCCCTGTAACATTAATAGCCGAGCAGCAAAGCCCAATGGTTTTATCATGATGATCTTTTACAGGATTCATACTGATGCGATACCATTCAGTGTTACCCTCTTCCCCCCGAAAGCTGGTTTCATAGTTAACGGGCTGGTCTGCCATTGCAGCAGTCATCATATTTCTAACAGTCTCTGCACGTTCTTCATTCGGGAGTTCAAAAAAATAGGTTCCTTCCCGCAGCTGCTTGCCAAACAAGTGCTCCGACCAGTAATTGGCTGTCGCGTTGTAAGATAATATTTGCAGGTCGCTGTCCAACAGCAGAAATGCAATGTCGGTCGTTTTAAATATTGTACGTAAGTGGGATTGGGATTTCTTCAGGGAATCACCTGCTTCTGCCAGGTTCCTGGTCCGTTCAGCTATACTATGCTCCAAAAATCTGTTTTTCCTCAATATCTTATTAGCAACATACGAAGTGATAAGTGCAGCAATTATCGAGATACCTGCATTTACCATGCTTATCCAGGAAAGCAATGGTCTGGCATTCATTTTCAGATGTGCAAGAACAATAAGACAGCAGGCAGTCAGGGAATATATAATCATTCTCTTTAAAGACTGCCCGACAATCAGCAACACACAACAAACATATAGAGCATCGAGCCTTATTCTGGCTGGCAGCATTAGGTCGACACATGTAATTGCCAAAAGGCAAATGTAAGCCTGAATATAGGCCCTCTTAAGGTCTTGCTTCCTCTGACGATGGTCGGTAATAAACTTAAAGAACATAAAAATTCAAATTAATCCATTTTTCAATTGATGTGTAGGGAAGGGATGTTGGGATATGCGGATGCTACCTTGTATTTACTGATGTGCCATTTTTTAATTGATCAGTAGCATTGCCAACAAGTAAATCACCGGGTTTTAAATCGCCGTAAACCTCCAGGCTGTCCGTGGTCTCCCTTCCTTTTTTCACATCTACCCACTCTGCTTTATGATTCACAACCCGGATAACGAAGATGCGCTGGGAGTTTTGAGTCACTGCGGTTTGTGGTATTACAAAGGTTTTTTGCTTGTTGGTTAGCCGGAGCGTCACCTCGGCAAACATGCCCGGCAGCAATTCCCTGGTTTTATTAGAGATATCCATTTGCATCTGCTCCGACCGTAAATTAACGTTCAAAGCGCCGGCCATACGGTTAACCACCGCCACGAACTGTTTTCCAGGTATGGTTTTTACCGTGAAATGAAGGGTGTCTTTATTCGCAAAATAATTTGTTGCCGCTTCCGGCACATCTACCACCAGCCGTAACTTGGTCTGTTCCTGCAGAGTGAGCATCGGGATATTGGAATTTTTATCTGTAGGTGCCACATAAGCGCCATTATAAACATTGCGCGAACTGATTACCCCATCAAACGGGGCCCTTACCTCCAGGTAATCTTTCAAATCTGCCGATAACTGATAAGCAGATTTCGCTGCGAGCAAATTGGAGCTGTCTGCACTCATTTGGGCGTGGGCCATGTCCAGGTCATTGGGCGAAATAGTTCCCGGTTTTTTACTGGTGCTTAACAAACGATCATAATTGGCTTTGCTGCCCCGGTAGGTAGCTTCTTTAGCGTGCAGGTTTTCCTGAGCTTGGGTAAGTGAAGCTGTCATTTCCGGCGCGTCAAGCGTCATCAGTAATTGACCCTGATGTACCTGGCTGCCCACATCAACCGTCATGGTTTTTACAAAGCCATTAACTTTGGCATACAGGTCAACCGTTTGATAAGGCTGCAATACGGCCGGCAATCTCATCGTTGTATTGAGCGTCCCTTCTTTCAGGCTAAAAACCTGGGTGACGTCCGGCTGAGCGGCAGCTACCGGTTTTTGTTTATCTTGACAGGATGCCAGCGCACCAACAGTGAATAGGCATAAAATAAAATGATATGTTTTCATGATTAATATTTTTGTTTATTCTGATAATTGTGTTTTGGGGTCATAAAATATACTTTTCTGATCGTCCGGATCCAGTGACACGGCATGAACAGGAGCGTTACGCCTGATCATATAAAAAATAACAGGGAGAATAAATAGGGACACAAAGGTTGATAAGATCAGCCCCCCGATAACCGCGCGGCCAAGCGGTGCCGTTTGATCGCCTGCCTCCCCTAAACCGGAGGCCATCGGGATCATACCGGCTATCATGGCAATCGTGGTCATCAATATAGGTCTTAACCGGAGTTCCATCGCCTCAATTGCTGATTCCATAGCGCTCTTTCCGGTTAACCTAATATGCTCAGCATTAGTGATCAATAAAATAGCGTTGGAAACGGAAACCCCAACCGACATGATAATGCCCATGTACGATTGCAGGTTGAGGCTTGAGCCGGTGGCCAGCAAAGTCAGCAATGAGCCAACCAAAACACCAGGGATACAGGTGATCACCGTAAATCCCAATGGAAAAGACTGGTAATTTGCCGCCAGCATCAGCATCAGGATAACGATGGTGATCAGCAAGCCGAACTGTAAACTGCTGAGTGTCTGATCGAGCAGGATAGTTAAGCCCCTAACCTCAACAGATACCCCTCTTGGCGGTGTACCGGCATTCTTTATGGCTTTACTTACCGCGGCACTGGCAGAACCAAGGTCTCTTTTATAAATATTAGCAATTATAGACAAAAACCGGCCCGCGCCCTGGCGGTCATACTGGCCTACAATGGTTCCCATAGTGAGTGTGCACACATCGCCAAGTACAGGCCTTGGCCGGTCTCTGAAAATAGGAATAGCCTGGAGATCGGCAAGGCTGGAGATGCTTGTCTGTGGTATCTCTACCTGCACATCATAGGAGGTAGCATTTTTCTCATCCAGCCATAAATCCTTATTCGTAAAACGGCTGGACGATGTGGCCTGTGTAATACAATTACTTACGTCCGTCATCATCAGGCCCATTTGCTTTACCTTATCGCGATCAATATTAATATGAATTGCCGGGCTGTTAAGTTGTTCTTTTAACTGCACATCCCTTAAAAACGGCACCTGCTTTAATTGCGCAATCACCGAATCTGCATATTGTTTGTCCTGGCCAATGTCTTTACCCATCACGGCAATTTCTACGGGCGTCGAGGAGCCCTGACTCATGATTTTGCTCGTCAGATCAATCGGTTCAAAAGATGTTGTTATCTCAGGCATCGCCTTATGCAAAGCGTTCCGCAGGTTCTCCTTGACGTCCTGTATATTCATTTTATAATCTGCACTGAGGTTAACCTGCATAACAATTTCATTAGAGGCGCTCATAAACAGGATGACCGGTAAGGTTGGAAAAGATGAAGGATGCTGCCCGGCAAAGGCGGATATAATGTCCACGTTTTTTTGGCCTCCTACGGTATTGTATATGATCTGCTGGGCTTGCAGCATAGTTTTTTCCGTTTGTTCAAGCCTTGCACCTTGTGGAGCACGTATCCGGATCTGAAACTGTCCGCTGTTTAATTTAGGCAGGATATCTTTGCCAATAATGGATACACATAAACCAATAATAAAAATGGACACAACTGCGTATAGCACTACGCTCACCCGGCTGCGCTTCATCATCCATTGTATCATTTGCACGCAACCTGATTTAAAACGGTCAAATCGTGTTGGTTTGTGCTCTTTTTCGGGTAATTCGTCTTTATGTTCGTGAACTTTTAGTACCCAGTTTGATAAAATAGGAACAAGTGTTTGAGACAACAGGAATGCGGCGATCATTGAGAACCCTACGGCCATAGATAGCGGCAGGAACATACCCTGAGGCACACCGGTCATAAAAAATGCCGGAACAAAAACAGCAAGGATACTTAACAGGATCAGCAGTTTTGGCAAAGCGATCTCTTCGCAGGCATCTGCAATGGCGCGGGCCTTGTTTTTGCCCATTTCCATATGCCGGTGTATGTTTTCAATTGTAACGGTGGATTCATCCACCAAAATACCTATGGCTAATGCCAAACCACTCAGCGTCATGATATTGAGTGTCTGTCCGAAAAGTTTCAGCGCCAGGGTGCCGATGATCACCGAAAGCGGGATGTTAACAATAACAATAAACGCACTCCTGCGGTCGCCCAAAAAGAGGAGCACCATCACACCTGCGAGTATAGCGCCTGTGACCCCCTCGCTGGCGAGACTTTTTACCGCATTAATTACATAAACAGATTCATCGAACTCAAATTTTAAGGATACATCCGGCGGTAAAAGGCTTTGCATGGAGGGGATTGCCTTTTTCAGTGCCTGAACTACCGACCAGGTGGAGGCGCTTGAGCCTTTAATAACCGGGATATAAATTGACCGCTTACCATTAACGTACGCAAAACCACTTGTAATATCCGCCCCGTCTACAACCTTTGCTACATCCTTAAGATATATGGTAGCGCCATTCTGATATAATAAAGGTATGTTTTCAAAATCTTTTATTTTTTGAAGAACAGTATTTGAGGGAGTAAGATAAGCCGTACGTCCTATATTAACCGTCCCAGCCGGAGATATGCGGTTATTATCCGATATGGCAGCAGTAATTTGATCGGCTGTTACCTTGTGGCTGCTCATCAATTCAGGATCAACATTAATTACAACAGTACGCACGTTACCGCCAATTGGAGGAGGTGAGGTTAACCCGGGTATTTTTGAAAAATTGGGCCTCACGTACAGACTGGCTAAATCCTGTAACTCATTATTACTGCGTTTGGGACTGCTAATAGTTAGCTGGCCAACCGGCAACGTGGAGGCATCAAAACGAATAATAATTGGCGGCTGTGTTCCGGGCGGCATTTCTGCAAAGGCACGGTTGGTAAGTGAGGTGACTTCAGCCGCGGCCTGAGCCATATTAGTGCCATCATAAAAGCTGAGTTTTAATGTGCTCAAACCCTCAATATTATTTGTTTGAATGGATTTGATACCGCTTACATATAAGTACAGGTTTTGATAATTAGTGGATACAAACCCTTCCATTTGTTGCGGCGACATCCCCCCGTAGGGCTGGGAAACATAAATCGTCGGTAAATTTATATTAGGAAAAATATCAATATTGATTTCTGTAACGGCAATAATACCCATCAATACCACACCAATGATTAAAACGATAATCGTTATTGGTTTTCGTAATGAAAATTGAATCAGGTTCATGACTATTGTTTTAAAATTGATTAATGAATAAATTGAAATTACCCGACGATGCAGCCATATAAAGCAGCGACTGCCAAACAGCGGCACTGGAAATATCTTTGTCGGTCTCAGCCAGGTTCAAATTGTACAGCGTTTGGGTAACATCAACTATTGTTGTAAGACCGTTGCTGTACAACGTTTTCTTCTGTTCATAGGCATCACTGGCTGCTTTTAACTGGATTGGGGCTTCGCGGTATTTTTGCAGCGAATTAACCAGTTGTTTATTGCCCTCTTTTAACTGATTGTTAAGGTTATTTTCCAGGTAGTGATATTCATTGGTCAACCCGTCTGAAACGTAATGCTGACTTTTCGCCCTTGATGCTGCTCTTCCGAGATCACTTAAATTCCAGGTAACGCCGACACCAATCAGGTAATTTCCCCTCGCCGGGGCAATGCCGTTTAAATAACTTTGACTAAAACTGCTGGGATCATTTGGATTATATCCACTGCCATAACCAGATCCCCTATCCTGCAGAACGCCGAAAAGAGACACTTTCGGTAAACTTGTTTTGGAAATGAAACTGGCAGAAAGATCACTTGTCTTTACCCTTGCTGATAAAAACTTCAATTCCGGATGATTAGAAATATCATCTACCGGTTGTGCAGGCAGCCTTGCTGGTATTTGATTGACGTAAATACTGTCTAAGGAAAATGATTGATTATTTATTCCCAATTGTATCGCCAGGTTCGACGCTTGATTTTGCTCATAATTAATAGCATCGGTAACCGCCATACGCGCTTTTGAAAGTTCCGAGTTGGCAATGGCACTGTCAACCCCGGCGTTTAAACCGTTCTCTGTTCTAACCAGGATCACATCCCGGAGCTGGGAAACACGTGACAGGTTGACTTCCATCGAATAGCGTAGCCGCTGGGCCGATAATAGGTTTAGATAAGCTCCTGCAACCCTAACCTTTTGTTGAAATTTTTCTTGTTCCAGGTCTGCGGCGTCCATCTCATAAATACCTTTGGCTTCGGCTACATGTGCCTTCTGTAGTCCAAATGAAAAGATATTCCAATCGATATTCGAAGAATAGAATGCCCCGAAAGCAGCATTCCAATTTTGTTTGGCAGCAACCGGCCCGGCTGTAATAGTCGTCAATCCGGGCAGGCCAGAAGCTAATCCATTTAAGCCATTTATGGTTCCATATGCTTGTTGGGTTGATAAAACAAAATCAGGCAAACCGTCCCTTTTGGCAGCGGTTATACCTTCGGCCGATGCTTTTGAATAGTTGTCTTTAGCTTTTAATATTTGTTGTTTGGACAGCGCAATATCTAACGCTTTTTGCAGCGTTAAAATGCTGTCTGTTCCCTGGGCCTGTGCAGAAAAACAGGCCAGTACCAATGAAACGGATGACATGATGCAGATCATGATCAGCTTTTTCGTCGTTTTCATGATGAAAAAATTAAATGTTTAACTCAATGACCCCCTAAAGGGCACACCTGTAAAATTTTATGGGAAACCGGCCTGGCCGGTTATGAAGATTAAAAGCACATGAGAATATGTGCAGTCGATTAAAAAACAGGGGGCGCTCTGAGCGGTAGTAGCCGGACCGAACCTGTTAGGAAATGTTTTTCCTTAAAGGGCAGGTAAAACCGGTTAATGACAAACGATGCAGTGATGAAGGAAAAGAGAAATGCGATAAGCGGAATATCCAGTGCCTGGAAATGCTGCGTATAACATTGCAGTTTACAATGAATAATGCCCGCCCTTACCCTGGTAGTCTCTGAATGGACCTGCTCGGTTTTATGATTTTTATGAAAAATTTCCAGGTAACGAATAATGACCCTCCCTTGTAACCCCAGAAAGATTACAAGTACCAGCAAAAACTTTAATATGGTATGGAATGCCTTTTTCATTTTATTTACTATTTAATAAGCAAAGTATACTTAGTAGTTATTTTCTATAATTTTATTAAGCACCTGTTGCGCCAGTTTTTCCTTTTTGGCCTTAATTGCTTCAAATAATTGTTCATGCAGATGATGGCTCATTGCAAATTGAGTGATTCCCTGCATTTCTCTTTGGTAGAAAAAATCGCGAATGATCGCTGTAAAGCTTTGATAAAGATCAGCAAGCACATGGTTTAAAGAGGCATTAGCAATTGCTGTATGAAATGCAATATCCGCTTCAATACATGTCTGCCGCTGGTCATTGTGTATTGCCGATCTTCTGTTTTCCAGGCATTGTTTCATCTCTTCCAAATCTTTTTCGGTATGGTTTTTTGCAGCAAGCCTTACTATTTCGTCTTCCAGCAATTTTCTTACAATATTGATCTGATCAAAATCGGCACGTCTTAGCCGCTGATCAATGGTTTCATTTTGCGGGCTGGTACTTACAAAAGTGCCGGAACCTTGTTGAACTCTTAATATTCCAGTCATTGCCAGGGTTTTAATCGCTTCCCTTATTGTCGATCTGCCTACACCATATAGTTTCATCAATTCAGGCTCGGACGGTATTTTTTCACCTGCTTTATATTTATTCTGATCAATATCCTGTCTTATCTTACCGGTTACCTGGTCACTCAATTTTTCGGAAGCTTTCATATTTGTCTAATGATAATACAAACATACGATGTTTAATTAAAACATCTGATGTTTTGTTTGAAAATATTCTAGTTTCTATTAAATTGTTACATAACATAAATTTGCAATCAACACATCTGTACAAGATGATCGCCTTTTAAAACTATTGTATATCAGTGATTTATGTGGTTTATGATGAGTAAAGGATCCTAGGAAAATTACTCGTCGAATTACTCACCATTTTATTGTGAATTGGTAATAATATGATGATTTCACTGTAACACAAAGGCCTGCAAACATTTGATTTGCCGGCAACACCGATACCTTAACATTATCTATGAAAAATACATATAGGTAAAGCCAACTAAATCATTAATGATCTTTTGTTTGATTTCCACTTGGATTTTATCCTGGCACCAAAAACAAAAGCCATCGAAATACACTCAATGGCTTTTGATAACTGTTGTAAAAATTAATAATACTTCGTCATTCTAATTGGGCTGCTTATTTGCCAAACCAATAGTAATCTATGGAAGGCACCGCTTCCTTTTACGATAATTGCCATAATAATGGCCAGCACCAACACAAAGTATTCTATACCTTCGCTATCTTTTTTACCATACCAGTTCAACTGAAAACTAGTTATCAGAATAAGGAAGTCGTATTGACCGATATTAAAGAAATTTCAAGGTCAGCCCCCTGTAACAATGACGCGCTTTACCGCCCGGAATTAAGTATCATTACTTTTAGTTTCTCTCTCGCTTTAAACAGGTTTGATTTTGATGTACCCGTGCTGATGTTTAGTTGTGCGGCGATCTCCTCGTGCGGGAACCCTTCAATAGCAAACAAGTTAAATACGGTGCGGTACGCGTTTGGCAATTGCTGCAGCATACCTAACAGATCATCATAGTTCAATTTCTGATCTGGTAAATCATTATGACCGATGTCTTCTGCCGCATCCAGATCGTCGTTCAGCGATAACTTCAGGTTGCTTCTGTAATAATCTACAGAGGTATTTATCATAATACGGCCAACCCAGGCAATAAACGGACGGTCTGTATTGTATTTATGTAAATTAGTGAACACCTTTAAAAACCCCCGGTTCATGATTTCGGCAGCCTCGTAACGATTACCGGCATAGCGTAAACATATACTCATAGCAAAACCATAAAATGCTTTATACAGCATCTTTTGATCTTTTCTGTTTTGTTGCATACAGCCTGCAATAAGTTTTTGTAGTTTTTCCATAATATTTTCTCATCTGCTCCCGGTCACCAGTTTGTTTACCAAAATCTAAGTGAGTTTAGTATCTATGTTATTATTTGTAGAAGTTGCTTGCTTCATATCCAAGTGATTTATTTGCCTTCAGAAAGTTTTTTGAGTGTGTTATTCCACAGGTCATGCCCGCGGTGCATAGCGGCCGGGTCTTTCTTCCTCAGCGTCTTTGCACCCTCGCCATTTACGCATTCTTCCATAATAACACGGGTTTTATTTGCCGACGGTGATACCAGGGAACCCGGGTTGGCTGATTTAGATTGGCACCCTGTCAATGCCATGAAGAACAACATAACAGCGATTCCCCTAAACTGATATTTGTTAAACATAAATAAGTTGTTTAATAGATAATTTGATTCGACTGATATTTTGAGCTTCAAAGACACCTGCCTTAAGCTGTTAAACCAGTACGGCCCCACCATCAGTGACAAGCGACTGCCCCGTTGTGTAAGGCTGTTTCATCAGGTAAACAAATGCCTGTGAGATGTCTTCGGCCTCACCTACCCGTTTTAATAACAAAGTACTCTCCAGGTATTTGTAAAATCCCTCGCGGTCGGCTTCGCTCAGGTTATTCCACAGATTTGTTTTGATAACACCCGCGGCTACATTGTTTACTCTTATAGGGGCAAGTTCTACTGCCATTGCGCGGGTGAAAGCATCCATCGCACCGCAAATGGTTGCACCCAGGCTGTATCCTTTACTTGGTCGCTGACCAAAATTGCCACTCATCAGGTTGATTGAGCCGCCTTCATTAATATGAACTTTACTGTATTTAATGGCAGCGAACGCGCCCCAGAAGCGTATGGTAAAAAAGTCCTTCCCTTTTTCAATATCCGTGTCATCTACCATGCTCATCGAGATATTTTCTCCTGCGGTATACACCAGGTGATCAAAACTGCCTGCCTGGTTAAAGAAATCCTTGATGCTTAGTTCATTGGAAAGATCTACCGCATAGCCTTTGCTTCCTTGCGGCAATCCTTCTAATGCAGTATCTATCCTGGCCTGGTTGCTCGAAACGATAACCACATTTGCCCCCTCTGCGGCAGCTGCTTTTGCGGTTGCAAAACCTAAACCTGAACTACCGCCTAAAATGATCACTCTTTTACCAGTTAATTGGTTTCTTTTACTTTGATTTTCCATGCTATTGTTTTTTCTTATTGTTCAATACAAAGGTCCCTAACCTTTAAATACTTGCAATTACCATATGGTAAAAACTACTTCGCGTACAATTATTGCCGTTGCTTTTTTGGATGGAAAGCTAAGCCGGTAAGCTTTTCAAGAACTGTCACCGGCAATAGAAATAACTCCTGAACATATTTTCTTTGAATTAATCAACGGATTCTAAATAACATCATCATTGCCGCCTGAAGATTGTTAAGGCAGATATTCTTTCCTGATTCCCAAACGCTTTATTTTGGATTGTAACGTTGTTGGCGGAACGTCCAGAAGGTCAGCCGCCCCACCGTCCCCGGCAATTTTACCTTTGCAGACCTTGAGTATTTCGAGGATATGGTCACGTTCGTTTTCGCTGATCGTCTTGACGCGTAATTGGTGTCCTGTAAAATCAACAATTTGATTTTGCCTGGAAGGTATATCTATATGATCAATCGTATTTCCTGTAGTTAATAATACACTCCGCTCAATCAAATGCTCCAGTTCGCGAATATTACCGGGCCAATTATATTGCATGAGTTCCTGTAAGACCGTGCTATCTAAATTGTCAATCTTCCTGCCCGCTTCTTTTGAAAAACAGATAATAAAATGGCAAATTAATGCGGGTATGTCTTCCCTTCTGTCCCTGAGCGGAGGCAAATAAATAGGGAATATGTTTAAACGATAATAAAGATCCATCCTGAATCTGCCCTCCTTCACTTCCTTTTCCAGGTCACGGTTAGTGGCAGCAATGATGCGGACATTTACTTTGATCGAGCCTTTACCACCAATGCGGTTTATCTCTTTTTGCTGTAATACCCGCAGCAGCTTAACCTGCAGATCCATGGGCAATTCGCCAATTTCATCCAAAAATATAGTTCCGTCATTTGCCTGTTCAAACATGCCGATACGTCGCTCGGTGGCACCCGTAAAACTACCGCGTTCGTGACCGAATAATTCGCTTTCAATCAGGTTGACAGGAAGGCAAGCACAATTCACTATAACCATCGGCTTAGATTTACGCGGTGAATCGTTGTGAATTGCACGGGCGATCAGTTCTTTTCCGGTACCGGTTTCGCCTAAAATCAAAACGGTAGTAGCTGATGGAGCCACCAATGCTACCAATCGAAATATTTTGTTCATTTTCGGGCAATTCCCAATAATTTCGGTGTGATTATTCGAAACTTCAGCGAGGTCTTTTAAGTATATTTTCCTCTTTTCTTTAACCATAGTATCAAAAAACGGCAAGTGCGATTTAGGAGAAACTCCTTTTAAAAAGGAGCCCAGGTTGACGCTATCATTTTCGCATTCATTCAGGGGTAATTTCGTGTCTTCGAGATAAACCATGATTATAATGATAATAATGAATAAAATGTAAAAAAGCAGCTGCAACAACCAGCGCATTCAGATTCCAATTGGAGATTCAAGTATACGCGAATCCGGTAGTGACTGTCTTCTGGTTAACCATGTTTCCAATAGTTGTGCCACTTCTTAATCTACTCATAATAAGCGAATTAATATAATTTAAAATATTTATATATCCGATATATCAAAACCATTTGTAAAGTGCTTTGATATATCGTAGTCCGCATGCCCCCGGGGACGGGCGTCCTGATCCGGTAAACTGGCTGACCATAAAAAAATATAAAATGCGCACTCCCTTTACCATTTCAATATCTCTTTTTTATTGATTAAATTTGTTAGAGATTAGATCATTTGCCTTTTTAAGGAGCGGCTTATAAATTCAAACAGGATTTATCATTCGGGGACAAATAAATATTAAAAAAAACTTTGTCTGCTTCCGTGAACCACTGATCCCCCGGGCGGAAATTTTAGTATTCCTTCAGCCTTAAGTCATGCGTTATATAAAAACTGATATGAACTGCGAGAGATCGTTTTTTCAAATAAAAATCCCCGTTATTGTCCTGCTGGTTGCACTACATCTGACAGCCTTTGGTCAATACTATCCTGCCCCTAAGCCCGTAAATCCATCGAGGGAGCCTGGATTATTATATCATCTGAAAAATAGCCAATCGGATAGCGGGAAAATACGATTGTTGCTCGATCTGTGTAATATCAATTTCAACAAACCATTAAAAAAACCGGTTGACCTGGACCGTGCTATGGTTTTTGCCAGAGAAGCCAGTCAGCTAAGTATCAAACTGGGGAGCCGGTCAGGCTACAATGACGCACAATTGTTTATGGCGGACATATTTACAGTGAAAGATAATATGAAAGCTGCTGAAGATATATTGCCTTTGGTTAATGACACATCCCGGATCAATTTGCTCCTGAATTTAAGCTTCAAGTATGATATAAGGGATGGTGTAAAAAAAGAAGAAGACTATAAAAAGGCTGTATTATTTGCGCAGCAGGCAAAAGAGTTAAGCATTAAATATCACCGGCCCGAAAAAGAGATTCTGGCACTTAAGGACATTGCCATGGTTCACGTTGACCAGAGAAATCCTTCGGCCGAAAGCGAATTGCTGGAAGTTATAAAAAAATACAAGGCCATAGGATATCGCAACTTACATTATACCTATTCTAAACTAGCTGTTTTATATTTCTGGAGATCCAATCCGGCCAAGGCCCTTTATTATTCGCTTCAAACTATAAAAAGCATGAAAATGACGGGGGACAGTACTGCGGCGGGTGATTTTTATACTGATCTTGCTGTCATTTGCATTGAAAATGATGAATTTCAAAAGGGAATTGATTACGCCACCATGGCAATCAATAGCTATAAAATTCATGCAGGCGCATCTAACTTGTCTGATGTTTCAATATTTGGAGTGATCCCAAGGGGGTTACGCAAATTGAAGAGATACCCGGAGGCGCTCTCCTATATAAATGATAAGATAAAAAAATACCCGCCCCGAAATGATGCGGACAAAGTTATTTATGCTTCAATAATCGGAAATATTTACAGGGACATGAAGAACTTCGATAAAGCAGAGGAATATTTTATACGGGAACTTGAACTAAGTAAAAAACAGGGCGTAGCCGGATTCGAACTTTACCGGAACCTTGGCCAGCTTTATGTCGAATCAGGCCGATACGCCAGAGCAAAACCCTATTTATACAAGGCCCAGGAGTTTCCTGAAGGACAGAGGACCTTAGGGGCGAACATCCATTTCCAATACTTGCTTTTCCTGGCAGATTCGGCAACCGGGCACTACCTTCAGGCCATTAAACACCTAAATAAAAACCACGCGCTGGTTGAGGCCAGTATAAGAGAAACAAAGGCAAAAGACGTGCAAAAACTGTTCATTCAATTCGAAACTGAAAAGAAGGAAAGTGAGATTAAAATGCAAGACAAGAATATTGCATTGTTAAAGCAAAACGCCAGACTGCAGGGAGCGAAACTACAACAGGCCAATGTCACTAAAAATATCACCATTGGAGCAACGGTCTTGTCCATAATGTTCATCGGCTTGCTTTATAATCAATACCGGAATAAACAAAAAAATAATTTGATCATTAGCCAAAAAAATGAACAGCTGCAACGTTTAGTGCAGGAAAAGGAATGGCTATTGAAAGAGGTGCATCACAGGGTAAAAAATAATTTACATACGGTGATCTCTTTGTTAGAGGCACAATCTGTTTATCTTGAAAACGATGCTTTAAAAGCCCTTGAAAACAGCCGGAACCGTATTTACACTATGTCTTTGATCCATCAAAAACTATATCAGTCCGTTGATATTAAAACAATAGACATGGCCGTATATATTCCGGAAATGATACAATATTTGAGTGATAGTTTTGATACTGGAAATAAAATTCATTTCAGGTTGGAGATCGATCCCTTGAATCTTGATGTAGCATATGCCATACCATTGGCATTGATCATTAATGAAGCAGTAACCAATTCGATTAAATATGCTTTCCCGGGTAAACAAAAAGGGGAAATTTCCATTTCATTAGATGACCAGGAGGGGACGGTAAAACTGGAACTGGCGGATAATGGCATCGGCATGGATCCAAACATCACTGAAACAGAACAGGATTCGCTGGGTTTGGACTTAATGAAAGGTCTTAGCAAAGATATCAATGCTGACATTAATTTTGATACCCATCAGGGAACTACGATTATTATTATATTTAAATTGGAATACCTCTATTATCCCGATAATCTTTTGACACCGCAGGGCATATTAGAAACATGATTATGAAAACCAAAGTACTTATTGTTGAAGACCAATATATTGAAGCAAAAAACCTGACGCTTATACTTGAAAGGGCAGGATATCAGGTCTCGGGAATTGCCCGGTCCGCGAATGAAGCATTAAAAATAGTTGAAGAAGAGTATCCGGATTTCGTATTACTGGATATCTATTTGCAAGGTAAACTGACCGGTATTGATCTTGCTAAAGTATTAAGAGATAAGAATATCCCATTTGTATTTCTGTCCGCCAATTCAAATAAGCAAACTTTAGATGCGGCCAAGGCCACAAGACCGTACGGATTTTTGGTGAAGCCCTTTCGCGAAAAAGACGTATTGGTGATGCTAGATGTTGCATGTTATTTGCACCGGCAAACTCAGGAATTAAAAATTTCTTCAAAGCCTTACACCGCGTCTTCGTCACAGGATGACTTCAAAGAAATCATCGGAGTGGGACAGGGTATGTCGTGTGTACAGAATAACATTAAAATAGCAGCGCCATCGAACATCTCGGTCTTAATTTTAGGGGAAAGCGGTACGGGAAAAGAACTGATCGCTCAATGTATTCATCGTGCCTCATCCCGCGGAAAAAAATCCCTGATCGTAGTGAATTGTGCGGCGCTGCCGGCAACCCTGATCGAAAGCGAATTATTTGGCCATGAAAAGGGAGCCTTCACCGGTGCCGTTGACAAAAGAATCGGAAAATTTGAACAGGCTAACGGCAGCACCGTTTTTTTAGACGAAATTGGTGAATTGCCCCTGGACATGCAGGTAAAGCTGCTGCGTGTACTGCAGGAAAAAGAAGTTGAGCCCATAGGAGGACAAAAGAAAAAAATCGATGTTCGCATTATAGCGGCCACCAACCGGAATTTAGAGGAGGAAATAGCATCCGGCCGATTCCGGATGGATCTTTATTATCGCCTTAATGTTTTTCCGATTGCACTGCCGCCGCTGCGTGAACGTAAGGAGGATATACTTCCCCTGGCAAACCAGTTCGTAAAAATTTATGCGGCTAAAGAAAATAAGCCCATAACGGGCTTTACGGATGATGTTGCCCAGACCATGCTGGGTTATACATGGCCCGGAAATGTAAGAGAATTGGAAAACCTGATGGCCAGAAGTGTTTTGCTGACCAACGGCAATACGATCAGCTTTTTGGACCTACCCCATGCTAAAAGCCAGAAAACCACAACAGACCGTCATCTACGGGTTAAAACGATAGCTGAGAATGAGCGGGATCATATAGTAGCGGTTCTTGAAAAATGTAATTGGAAAATATTCGGTCGCGGGGGGGCAGCAGAGCTATTGGAACTTAACGCCAATACGCTTATTTCCAGGATGAAAAAATTGGGTATTGAAAGGAAGATATCATTGAAAATCATAACTGATTAAAATTGCCCCCGTTAAACCAATAATATTCCTGATGCCGGCTTAATACTGACTTAAAAGAAACCTGGGATTATTTATTAAAGCATTGGCTCTAAATAAGGCATACCAGGCACTTTTATCCCCGGCTTGCAAAGCGGTCAATATCCTTTTTTACAGTTGGACGCGGGGGGGGATTTTTTTTAGACAAACCCGCAGGGCACGGCCTTACCGGACAGATCAGCCATTCATTGCTTTGTGACAAAAAAGCTAACGTGAGGCAACTAATTCAAAGTGGTGACAAAGTCACGGCTTTTCAAAGCAGGGAAGCAGCTGAATGGCGGAACGACCTTCAGCTGCTGCACCTGCTCGGCTATACAAATTTCATGGAAGCTCCAGACTTTGCGAGTTCCGGGCAAAGTCCCGGCCTCGAGGACGGCAAAGATCATTTTCGTATACGAAAATACGTCTTTGCTATTGCCTTCGACGCTAATGAAACAGGCCTATGGGCTGGCTCCTATTAGCTGAATTTAATTTCCCCCCAATAGCACACTTAATCCTACTTCTACTCTGAAACCATTTCTTATAACCTCATTTAATTGAGTTTTGTCAGTTTCTCCGGTGGTTAAGTAAAGCTGATCGGTACCATTACCGGTTTCCCAGTTAAAGAAGGCTGCACCCAGGTTTGCAGAAAAATAGCGATTTATTTTAAATGCCAGTTTTGCATCAGCATCAATACCGTAGCCATCGGCGGAGTGACGAAAGCTGACAGGGTGCTGAAAAGTTTCAATCAGGTTCCAGTCGGCAGCGGCGCTATATTTTACCTGGTTGTAAGTTAGATCTGCTACAATTTCAAGACGATCACTGATATTAAATGTTGGCTTAATTTTAAAAAACAAACCCTGCCATTGTGTTTTGTAGCTGGTATTAAGTTGACCGAAGTCGCCTTCATTCCCCAACAAATAATAGGTTTGATAATTGATACCATATCCCAGATAAGGCGACAGGCTCCATAGTTTGTTTTTGAAAAGCAGGTAACCAACGCCTGTTGACCAAGCGGATGTACTGCCTTTGTTGCTATCAAAACTTTGGTTGTAAACCGGTCCGGTTCGGTTGTCACCGCTGTAATCGGTGTCATTTGAAGTGCCGGATCTGATAAATGATTTGTCATAATCAGCCAGTAATAAAAAATGATCCCATACATTCCACTGCAGGGCCAGACTATAAAGTGGCCCCTTGATCGCTTTCCATTTCAGTTCGGAATAGATATTTGGATTTTGCCCGTTGACGTTGCCGGCAATGGACCAATGGAAATTTTCGTTTTGATAACCTGTAGCCGCCGATAGCTGTATTTTGGGTTCACCGTTCTGGGCGCGGACAATACCGCCGTACACAATACACAAAAACAGTAGTCCATACCGTATTGAAAATTTGCCCATTCTAAAAAAACTGATCAGTTTTTAATGTTCTGAAATAAACGTCTGCCTTATCGCATAAAAATAATAAAACCAGCACCAGTTTGTTGCTGGTGTTGGTTTTATATGATAAAATATATTATTATTTATTTACGCCAAAAGCTTCCCATCCGGAGGCCGTCGCCCGGTTACAGGTCATGGCTTGTGTGCCGTTTTCACTTGAAACGAATTTGCCGTTGCTCCCTTGCAGCGTTATTGTTCCGTCAGAGTTTGTACCCCAGGTAAATGTTTCCCAGGCCCCAAAAGTTGCCCGATTACAGGTAATAGGCATGGTGCCGTTTTCGCTGGATACATATTTACCCATACTTTGCAGAGCCACTTTGCCACCGCCCGCGTCAACTACTAAAAATTGTTCCCAGGTTGAAGCAGTTGGACGGTTACAGTTCATAGGCATTGTGCCATTTTCGCCGCTAACATAATCGTTATTAAATCCCTTAAGCGTAATAGTTTGTCCAATCGGAGGCGCGTTTGAGGTTACTGCTTTATATACGCGAACATAATCAACAAGCATATTGGTAGGTAATGAACTATTGTCGATTGTATTTCCAGGCAGGTCGCCACCTATAGCCAGGTTGAGTATAACATAGAATGGCAACTGAAACGCCCCTGTATTGTTGATGTTGTTGGCAATATTACCGGTAGCATATAAAGTATTATCAACATACCAGTTTATACTGTTGCTATCCCATTGAACAGCATAGATATGAAAACTGCCAGGGCTCGTCGTAGTGCTACTGCCATATTGAACATGCCCGCTGCCGCCGTTCCAGTGCATGGTGCCTAATATGGTGTTGGTAGTGTTTACATGTTCCATTATATCAATTTCGCCGCAATTTGGCCAGCCTACTGTACCAATGTTATTCCCCAGCATCCAGAATGCCGGCCATGTACCCGTTACCATAGGCAATTGGATCCTTGCCTCAATGCGGCCATACTGTACCGATAATTTCCCCGAAGTATTCAGCTTGGCAGAAGTATAAGGCTGTCCGCCAACACTCTGTTGTTTGGCAGTGATCACCAGATTACCACCGGATTCAGTAACGTTGGCTGCCTGATAATACTCCTTCTCATTATTAACCCCCGGATTGCCAACGTCAATATTCCATTTTGATCCATCAACGCTGCTGCCATTAAACTCATCCGACCATACCAACTGATAGGTGACCGCCCTCGGAGTAGTGGTTTTCCCTGGATCTGCCAGGTCTTTAGCCGCCTGGTTGGCGTCCTTTTTGCAGGAAACTGCCAAAATTACAAACATCAGTACCATACCAGTACTTTTCAAAAAATTGAAGAATTGCTTTCTCATACTCATAATAATTGATTTAAATTTCTATTTGTTTACACCAAAAGATTCCCAGCCCGAGGCAGTGGCTCGTGTGCAGGTCATAGCCTGCGTGCCATTTTCACTCGAAACGAATTTGCCATTGTTACCTTGCAAGGTTATTGTACCGTCGGCATTTACACCCCAGGTAAATTCTTCCCAGGCGCCATATGTTGTGCGGTTACAGGTAATAGCCATTGTACCATTTTCGCTGGACACATATTTACCCATGCTTTGCAGCGCCACTTTACCGCTACCAGCATCAACTACTAAAAATTGCTCCCATGTGCCGGGCGTTGCGCGGGTGCAGGTCATAGCTGTGGTACCGTTTTCGCCGCTTACATAAAGATTATTGAATCCTTTAAGGGTAATAGTTTGGCCAATCGGCGGCCCTCCGCTCGATTGTGTGCCCGACCATTTAAACGTCGCCACTGCACCCGCGGGCAAAGTGTAGGTAAATGACTCGGCACCCCATTTTATTTTAAAGGATTGGCTTGACGTTGCTGTATTTAAAGCCACAACTACTTTACTGCCATCAGGGTTTTTGAAAGCAACATTCTGAATGCTTGCTGAAAAGGTATTGGATGATATGCGGACAGCACCTGCCCTTACGAATTCAGAAGCATGGGCTACAGTATAATAGGCAGTGTTACGGGTGTAGTTATTCCCTGATATGGTTACCGCGCCTAAACAACTAGAGCAGCCACCACTGGTGTGAGGATTATAATTAGGGTCAGCCGCCAAATTCCATTCTAATACAACCTTGCTCCAGTTACGGGGTGCACCGATAATTAAATTATTGACATGCCATGAAAGATCGCCCCCAAAACTGCCGGGGCCGCCTATAAACTGCTCCGTAAAATAAACGTTCTTGCTGGGGAAAGCATTATGCACGGCAGTTAAGGCGCTGATGTCGCCGGCATATAAGTGAAATGCTGAGCCATCCACATAAGGATTGGCGCTTGCATCTCCTAAAACCGCTTCAGGATAGCCAGGCTGATCGCAATTATGATCATAAGCTATGATTTTGGTGCTGATACCATTGGCGGAAAATTGAGGGCCTAAATTGTTTTTAATAAAATTAGCCTCCTCGTTCGACTGCATAGTCATTGCAGGATTGTTGTTGGGATTTAAAGGCTCGTTTTGCGGAGTAATAGCATAAATATTGATCCCTTGTGCCTGCATAGCCTGAATGTATTTTACAAAATACCTTGCATAGGCATCATAATATGCCGTGTTTAAACTGCCGCCGGTAAAGCCACTGTTACCGGTAGTTCCTGTTTTCATCCATACCGGCGCTGTCCAGGGTGTAGCCAGTATTTTTATAGATGGATTAACTGCGATGATCTTTTTCAGAACAGGTACCAGGTCTGTCATTTCCTGGCCGATACTGAAATGGGTTAGGTTGACATCCGTTTGTCCGGAAGGCATATCATCATAAGTAAAATCTGATGAACTCAGATCTGATGCGCCTATGGTGATACGTACGAAGCTTGAACCAACATGGCCGGATGCTGTTGAAAAAATGTCAGTCAGCATGGTGCTTTGATTTGGCCCCAACCCATTGATCAACGAGGCACTTCCACCTGTTAAAGCATATCCAAAGCCATCAATAGTTTGATAAGTAGTATTCTCATCAACAGCAATGGTAGTTGGATTGGTACCCGCGTCAGTTGAGAAGTTGACGCTGGTTTGTTGTTGTAATAGCTTGGACTGATCTGGGGTGGTTTCCCAAATGCTTACCGTTTCATTAGCCGCGCGGGAAACTGTTCCTTTTGCGACAACGACTGCATTAGCCGGATTGGACAGGTCCTTTTTACACGAATAATAGAACACAGCCGGAAGTATCATTAATAATACAGACAGCCATTTCATTTTGTGGTTGTAATTGATTCTCATAAAGTTTACTATTTAGTTGAAAGATTTTTGGTTATTTATCAGGCACTTACATGAAATATTTTCAGCATTGGGAAACAGGAGAAAATATGTCTGCATATTTTTTCAGTATTTTTAAATTAACCAATGCTAAAAAATATAAATAACCAAATCTTAAAGAAGACAGGTAGCCATTTAAGTGTTTTTAGTTTTGGCCTAGGTTGTATGAATATAACTGGCATTACAAATCTATAAGAATTAAAGACAAATCAGCAAGCAAATAATTAATAAATTATTGATTATTAGAATGTTATATGCAAAACAATACGCTTGAGACACAATACATAGGAGGCAAAAAATTGCCCAATGAACACTGTAATAGTGTTTTTTGAAAGGGTAGAAAATAATTACGATACGGTTAATTAACAATTAATTGTTGCGAAAAAATACTTATTTAAGTGTCAAAAAAAACGTATTCAAAAATTTCAATCTGATAGACTGGTATCAATAACGAGCTTACTCCAGCCTTTGTCATCCGCCTTGCTGAGCTCTTTTTTCCTGCTGTTCATGATCTTTTTAATACGTGAGCTATAAGCCCAGCAAGTGCTTTGCCTTATGGAGAGTATTTCAGACAATTTATGTGAGGATATTTTGCCTTTGGTGGAGTACATTAAAAAAATAATGTAGAAAGCCTTATTAATGGGTATGCGTGTGTTTTGCAATATAGTATAGGCAATTACAGACTCCCCATAGCCGCATTTTGAGCACCTTCTACTGTAAGGAAGATGCCCGTTACCATAATGTGTGCCCTCACACTTGCGGCATTTATAACCTTTTTCCCATTTCAGATCGGAAAGGAATTTAAAGCAGGTTTCTCTGTCGGGATATATTTTGCTGAATTCTTCAAAATTAACCTCTGCCGACATTACACGGTTATGTGTAACCTTTTCAATATCGTTATGTAATAACGTATTATCCTTTTCCAGCAAAACGTTCATGCGCGATATTTCTTCTGCCTGTTCTTTCAGCAACTGGTTTACCGTTGTTAGTTCCTGGTTTTGTTGTTCAATAACCACGTTTTTTTGTACCAATTGGCCGGTTCGTTCCTGTACCTGCTCTTCTAATCTTTTATTTAGTGTGTCTTTAAGTTCTTCATTTTGTTGAAGTTCCTTTATAATACGCTGTTGTGCAATGTCTTTTTCTGTTTTTAATACTCTTACCTTATCACCGATGGCAAATGATACAAAGAACATTTCCATAATAAAGCAAATGCTTAAGGTGTAATAATTAAAAGCGGTAACAGGCAACCACCAAATGTTAAGGGCAATCAAAGCCTTAATAATAAAACCAAAAAGTAAAAAGCTGTAACCCACCACAAAGAAACGGGCTGGGCTGTAGCCTTTATACAGGACATAGCAACCTATTATGAAGGCTACAGTCAAAGGAATTATTTCAATGATCTTGTAAGTGAACCAGTTTTTATTAACTGTTAAACACAAGAAAAAAAACATACACCGGCTTGCAATTATCCAGTAAAGTAATTTATTTAAACGGGGCGCCCTGGTCTTTACATTCAGCAGGCTTTGCGTAAATAAAATAGCAAAAATGCTTGCCGAGAACAAGGCAATGCCATATGCGTAATGATTCCATTCGGGCGAAAGCGGCCATACATACTGGTAAGCGATGCCATCAGTACACATTTCATACAGCCCAATACTTAAATTATAGACAATATAATACAGGTATTGCTTTTGCCGCATGGCAACAAACATGATCATGTTATAAAGTCCAAAGACCAGGATCATTCCATAAAAAATGCCAAATAAAAAATATTCCTCCAGCGCATAGTTGATAAACCAGCTTACCGAACGCAGCACAATGATCGAATTTACTGATTGATGTGATTTGATGCGGATGTAGTAGGTTTTGTCGCCCGAAAACGTATTGTTAAGACTAAAGCTAAAGTTTTTATGCTGATAGAGCCTGGCAGTAAATGGTCTGTCGCTTCCCAGTAAGGTAGCAAAATATTGATTTTTATTATCGGGTGAATAGACGGTAATACTATCTATTGTTTGGTCAAAAAATTCAAGTATCCAATTATTTTTGCTATTCCGATTGTGTTTAATGGTGATCCGGTACCAGTAAGCGGAATTAGGGTGATCAGTAACGGGGGTTGCTGTTTTATTAGGTTTAAATTTTTGCAGAATGCCAGGCAATCTTACCTGGTCAAAAGTAATGCGCGCTGTCGTATCTTCCAGAAAGCTGATCTCGGTATATCTAAAAATATGTTGTTTGGCATTATCATTAATTGGGACGATAATTTGTGCATTTGCAAATGCCGGTATGCACAAAAAAGTCACTAAAAAAAGCAACTGGAATCTCAGGAAAAACTTTAACATAATAATTCAGCTGCTTGCAGGCAGATCGTCTTAATTGGTATAAACAATTTTAAGGTTATTCATTATTAAAACCTATTAAATTAATTAATACAGTTATTGCCTGAACCAACTTTGCCGGTTTAATTCCCAAAAGCCTCTTTTTCGAAATTCGCAAAACTTAACATTATGTTGAGTAACAACACAAACTTGACTGTTTATATTTTAATTGAAAGTTATAATTCCTGGCAAAAATTTAAAATTCAATTACAATGATAATGCCCTGGATAAAGAATATATTGAAACAATACTTAACGGCGATAGATTCTTAAAATCTCTTACCGCGACAATTTTGAGTTTTTAGGTAAACGAGCAGGGTTTGTAAAGAAGAATAGCCCAAATGCGAAAGCGCAATGTGACGAGTTTATTGAACTTTATGATAAAATGAAAAAGGAATCAGAATTGCAAATAACAAATAAAAATAAGTCTTTGGCAAAGGATGGAAATAATTGGACGTGTTGACCTTACTGGCACGAACCAAAAAGTCCTCTAGTCTTCAGGACTGATCTAAAAGAATAACGAAGTAAACCGCCTGTAACAGTAGCTTAAATCAACTAGTTTCTTATTTATTCAAGTTAATTCATCAGCCATAACATTCTCTGGAACAATAGGTAATTCCCTTATACGTCTAGCCGTAGCATGAAATACCGCATTGAGTAAAAGATCCTCAGAAAATTACTCGCCGAATTACTTACCATTTTATTGTGAATTGGTGAATAATATGATGACTTTACTATAACACAAAGGCCTGCAAACATTTGACTTGCAGACCTTTTTTTATTTGATATTGAAATAAGCGGGGATAAGGGGAGCCAGTTAGAACACTTAACTGCGATTCTCGCAATAATCAAAGAGATTACAGGAAATAAAAATAAGAAATGATCAGTCGTCCTGGTTCTTGGTTTTATTTCCCAATAGTTTTAAGGCAAGGTGGTGTAGCATTTTAGGTTGTCTATTTTTGGTGTTTCCAAAACCTGCCTTTTCCTTCGGCTATCCACTCTAAAGCTTCACTTATTCTTTTTTGCCGTGTTTCGTCGGTTTTGGCGTCACTAATCCAGACAATATATTCCTTGCGGAAAGAGTTGGATTTGCTTTCAAAAACTTCTTTTGCTTTGGGGTTAGATATTAATGCGGCCAGCAGATAATCGGGCGTTTCCAATACCTTTGGTTTATCAGATTCTGGTTTATTCTTTTTTGTCTTGATTCCTTTTTCGTTTAACTGCATGGCTTCTTTAAGCATCGCTATAAATTCATCGTCTGGTGGCAGATCGCCAATTTTGCTGATCTTCCCCAAAAATCTTTGGATCGGCTTTAAGTCCTTGTTTGCTTTCAGACGCAGGTCGGTCATCAGTTCAGCCTTTAGGAAGGTGAAAGAGCAATGATTTTTATAAGATGCCACTACACACATGTTATCGCCTTTGTAGTCAAAATGGGGTAGGCTCCATTTTATAGTTTCTTCTGCATCCGGGCAATTTTCATGAATGAGCCGGTGCCAATGCTCAAGAATGGGTTTTGCAAAGTCTTCCGAGTTGGCTATGTAAGCATCCACATCTGAATTACGATTCATCGTGTTTAATTTAAAATTGTTACTGTTGTGGAAACTGACTCATATCCAGGTAGGCCATCTCCCATTTGTGGCCGTCAAGATCGGCAAAACTATGTTGATACATCCAGCCCTGGTCCTGTGCCCGGGCATATATCTTTCCGCCCAATGATTCGGCTTTGCTGACGAATCGTTTTACCTCATCTGCCGACGCGGCATCAAGCGCAATAAGCACTTCGGTAGAGCGATGTGCGTCGCATACTTCGGTATCGATAAAAGATTTGAAATAGGTGTCGGTAAGCAACATCACAAAAATGCTGTCGCTCACAATCATACAGCCGGCCTTTTCGTCGGTAAACTGTGGATTAAATGAAAAACCTAAATCCTGAAAGAATTCCATAGACCTGGCCAGGTCCTTCACTGGAAGATTGATAAATACTTTAGTTGCCATGTTATTAAATTGATCGTTTAGGATATATTTAATTTACTGGAGCAAAAAAACTTAAAATGCTTCAGGAGATTTGGTCGAAAACTTGGATAAACAGGTCAATTTAATTACTTGCGTTGTTTCCGGAACTCCGAAGGAGACAAGCCTACCTGCTTTTTGAAGAATTTGCCAAAATTAGCAGGGTCTGAAAAGTTGAGTTGATAGGCAATCTCAGCTACCTCAAAATCGGTGTATTGAATGAGCGACCGGGCTTCGGTGGTCAGGCGTTCAGCAATAAAAGTAAGTGCATTTTTACCCGAAACCTGCTTAACAGACTGGGAGAGATAATTGGCGGTAACCGAAAGCAGATCTGCGTATTCCTGCACGGTGCGCTTATTGATATAATGGTTATCAATTAACTGAATAAATTTACGCAACAGGATTTGCTGCGTTGTGGCCTGGCGAATATCCTTTTTCTTTTCCAGCGCAAAATCTTCCAGGTAGTAGAGCAAGCCGAGCAACTTTACTCTTGCTTCCATATGTTGTGATTTGGCCGACCCTTCATAAGCGGCAAATACAGCTTCAAAATGCGGCGCTAATTGTTTAAATGTGGCCTGTTCAAACTTAAACAAGTTGGTATGTAACACATCAAATAAGGAAAATTGCTGGTGAAAATCTGGTTTGAAGAATGAGAAGCATTCCGGCTTAAAATAGATCACATAACCCTCCAGGGCATTGTTATGCGCAAAGCTATATACAAGATTGGGCGAATGAAAGACGAGATAGCAATCAGGATCGTGAATGGTCTGATCGCCATAGCTAACCTCGATCTTACCGGAATTGAATAGCAGGGCAAAAAAATAGAATGAACGTTTAAAAGGTGGCCGGTATACCTGCAGATCCTGATCGAGTGGCTTTAACCTCAAACAGTAAAAATCTGGATCAATTGTTCGTCCCGGCCATGGAATAGAGGCCAGAAAATCGTTGATCTCTGTGTAATAAGGAAGAGCGGTTTTTGTTTTCTTCATAAATGATCAACAAGAAGGTTGATTCTAAAATAGAGAAAGAAAATATATTCACCTACTAATACAAAAAGATTCACCGCAGAGAGGAATTAATATTACTTATATAATTATCGCTTTAATTTGCATATCGTCAATATATCAATTGGAATAGAAATGATGTTTAGAACATCACGGCGCCTTGTGTCCGTGTTTTAAAGCAACAAAACCCGATATTTGTCGGGTTTTGTTGCTCCTGAGAGAACGGGACCGTAGTCGAACACTTTTATCTCATTTTTAAATTTACTGGATAATCTGCCATAGTTTAATTTTCTTAAATTTGAGCATCAGCCTAATAAATGAAATATATACCATTTTTGATCTTATTGCTATCTCTAACAGCTTGTTTCAATTCTTCTGAAGATAAACCTAGGCTTTTGTATAGGCAAAGAATCGCTAATAGTAGTTATGTGATTTATGAATTTACCTACCCCGGAAGTTTTGTAACAAGTTCAGATTTTAGTGGTTTGACAGTTTTAGATTCAAATGATGTATTTTCAAGAAATAACATCAAACCGTTGCCATGCTATTATTTTGAAAATAAACCGACAGGTAAGCAACTTAAAATGATTGATATTACTGATGGGCCGAATCCAAGCACGGCGAAAGATACACTTTTAGTACCTGAAAAAAAATATAGTATAACCAATAGCGGGTTTATTATAAACGTAACTGAATATAAACAAACCTATGGAAGTGCGATAAGCACTACTGGCTTAATGGAATATAGTTTTGATGGTTTTAAAGAGACAAAAGACAGCTTAGTTTTTTATCAGGTAAAAAAGAAGTTTGGCGGCAAAGACTTCTCAGGTATGGTCCCGTTTTTAAAAGGAAATATAAAAATTATTGAATCTGCAGGTAAGCAAATTGATCATATCGAAATTGATCAGGCAATCATTACTCGTGGTCCGATTTACAAACCAACAAAGCCACTTGAATTAGTAGCTAATCAACCAATTGTTGGGTTTGCCACGTATTATTTTTATCCTAATAAAAACATAAGTTCAGCACAGCTCACAGACTTTGGAATTTATAAACAGATAGAATAAGCTATTTAAACACAAATGCCATCTGCCTGCGGCGGACAGCATTTGTGCTGGAGGAGAGGGAGGGATTCCAATCGAACACCTGATATCACTTTTGACCTTTTTAGAGACTTTTAAAATTAAATCGGATTTAAAGCCGTAATCAAATCTTATTATTTTAAGTGTGTTATTACCCTAAATTCGATCTTTACGAGCAAATGGTTGGCTTAATTTTATGACATTGGACCCGGCACCATGTAAGTGGCCGCTTTTTTCTTCGGTTAAATTTGCCCGTTATAAGTGGGGTCAAATTCCACAATCCATTCAATGCCATATTTATCCCTAAACATCCCTGCGTAGGTGCCCCACGGACTGTCACCAATGGGCCCCTCTACCTCTCCGCCTGCCGATAATCCGTTAAATATTTTGTCGGCTTCTTCACGACTTTCTGCACTAACTGATATTTTGGACCTGTTCTCGCTTTCGTTTACCCGTCCCATAAATTCGGGAACATCATTGGCAATTAACACATTGTGTTTGCCAAGTGGCAAAGCGATGGTCATTATTTTATTTGCTTCCTTTTCTGCTACCTGAAATTCAGCGCTTGCCAGGTCCTTGAAACGAATGACCTTTGTGAATTCTCCGCCAAAAACTGATCTGTAAAAAGTGAATGCTTCTTCGGCATTTCCGTTGAAGTTGATCCAGGGATTGATTGTTCTCATAATTTTTATTTTTTAAAGTGATTGTAAATTTTCTTTTTATGTTTTCTACGATAAGGAGGCCAACAGTTCTTCCAGGTTTTTTAAGGTCATGGTGAAGCCTATTTTGAAGCCCTCTAATAATTTCTCCAATCGCTCAAACGATTCATTGTAAATGGTAATGTCCACTTTGGTTATGCCATTTTGTTCGCTGAAATTGTAATCCCATTCAGAACCCGGCAGTTCACGATTTTCGTCTTTATCCGCAAACGCGTTGTACATCTTAAAATTGGTTTTCGGGGTAATGGAAGTAAATTCCTGCACCGCCCAGCGCTCCTGCCCATCGGGGCTTATCATCGCGTAAAATCGCCGCCCGCCAACTTCAAAATTCATATACTTGGTTTTGGCGCGCATAGGTGCCGGTGCCACCCATTGGTCCAGCAGTTCGGCTTTGGTAAAGGCATCCCATACTAAAGCCTGCCCGGCATTAAATTCCCTGGTGATGTATACCATTTTCGCTGCCTTGTCAACGTTAAAATCAAATAGCAAATCGTTGTCCATTATTTATTGATGGTTAGTTAATAATTTTATTGGTATCAATGCTACTTCGTGGTCTGTGTTTTAATTGTAGTTAATAATTGGTCCAATTGATTAAATTGAGTTTCCCAGTTTTGCCTGAATTGGGCTAACCAATGGTCAAATTCCTGCATTTTTTTCGCGTTAAAGTGATAATAGATTTCCCTGCCGCTCTGCTCGGGTTTAATCAATTCGCATTCGTGCAATACTTTAATATGTTTTGATACTGCCTGGCGGGTCATATCAAATTTTTCCGCCATTGCATTTGGTGTTAATGCCTGGATAGCGATTAATGTTAAAATAGCCCTGCGTGTTGGGTCTGATATGGCCTGGAATATATCTTGTTTCATTCTTGATTATTAATTGCGCAACCCTCAGGTTGCAAATATATATGCAACTTTTGAGTTGCGCAAATATTTTTGCATTTTTTTTTGTCGAGGTATAATGACGGGAAGTTTGTGGTATTTGTTACAATAGCCAACGAAACCGTGTCTTACTTTACATGAAGAAGGAACTCGAACTTGCAAATATCTATAACCATCTTATTTTCAAATATTTATTCCAATTTATATAGGTTATTTATGCGCAGAAAATAGTTCAAAAAGAAATAGCCTGCTAAGAATCAATGCTTTAGCAGGCTATTGTATGACAAGGCTGGGTGAATGGGAATCTATTAGAACACCTTGAAGGGATTTTGGAGCTTGTTAAGGAAATTAAAGAAGTACACCCCTAATGCGGATTCTATTATTCATCCTCACCTGTATTTTTCATTTTCATGAGCAGGCTGTAGGCCCCTTTGGTCACAAAGGTATTGTTGCGCAATGCTACATCGCTTGCGGTCAGTTCCACAAAGCCGTCTTTGGCAACCCCTGTTTTTACTTCCATCATTTCAAAACTGTTCTTGCCCTTTACCTTAAAAGCATAGGTTTTGTTTTCATAGTTCACTATGGCATCTTCCGGCAATGTTAAGGCATTGTTCGCGGTTACCTCGATCTCCGCATTCATAAAAGTGCCGGGTAACAGGTTTTTATCGTATTGTTCAAAGTGGCAATGCACCTCTGTCTTACGTTGGTCGCTCAGGTCTTTGCCGATGAGAACAATTTTGCAGGTATATTTCTTATTCGGGCTGCTGTTTGTATAGGCTATTACTTTCTGGCCGCTATGGAGCTGACTGACATCTTTTTCAAAGACATCCAAAGCTAAATGAATATCCCTCGGGTCAACAATCTCGAACAGCACATCGGTGGGGTTCACATATTTGCCGATGTTGACGTTCACCTTGCTCACATAGCCGTCAATAGGTGAATAAATTGCTGCATTGCGAGTAATATTACCATCAGTAACCTTTGCCGGGTTCATGCCAATCAGCCGCAATTTCTCTGATAAAGAGCCGACCAGTATCTTCTGGCTTTCATAGTCGGCCTGGGCCTGCTGAAATACTTTATCGCTATTGGCCTTACTCTGGTTCAGATCGCGCTGGCGGGTGTAATCCTTTTCTGCGTAGGATAACTTCGCTTTGGCTGTTAAATAATCCTGTTGCAACTGGATAAATTGCTGATCTTCCATAATGGCGATGGTTTCCCCGCGGCTAACATGCATCCCCGGCAACAAATGACTGTATTGGAGATAGCCGCCCATCGGGAAACTGATGCTCACCATATTTTGCGGCGGCACATCAATTGCGCCGGTTACACGCAAGGTGGTCGAAACGGGGCGTTGCTGTGCATGACCGGTATCTATCCCGGCGGTTTTGAGCTGGGCATCGGTTAACGTTACCGCAGAGCTGTTTACAGAGGTGGACTTTTCTGCTGTTTTGGTTTTCGTTGTATCCGGTTGCTGACCGCAGGAGAACAGCGCTAAAGCTGCTATCATTACAGCGGATTTTTGAATATATGCTTTTATCGTTGGGTTCATGATTATTTGGTTTGAAGCGAGCTGATTTGAATAATAGCCTGGTTAAGATTGTTCACCACATCGGTATATTCACTGCGGATGGACATTGCCTGGTTGATGAGTAAAACATATTCCAGGTAATTAATCTGGCCTGCCGTAAATTGCAGATTGGCTGTTTTCAGAATGAGGCTGGCATTGGGCAAGCCAGTCTTTTCATAGTAATCCACCAGTTTTTGATACTTGCTAACTTCTGCTGCAGCCTGTTTATACCGGCTTTGTAAAGCTTGTAAGCCGGACTGGTAATCCACCTGTGCCCTTTGTTCCTGTATCCTTGACGCGCTGATCTTATTTTTCTGCGCGCCAAAGAACAATGGCACCGAAACCCCTAACTGAACCGATGAAAAGCGGTTGCTGTTATCATAAAAGCGATCGACCCCGTTAACTAGTTGTGTTCCTTTAAAGCTCTGGTTAAAATAACCAAGGCTCAAATCCGGCATGAGTTTAGACTTTTCAACCTGTGTTTGTGCCTTCGAAATCTGCGCCTGCTGGCTGAGATATTTGATCTGCGGATGCTGACTTAAGGCAGTATCTGTTATTATTGGCAAAGCGAGTTTAAAACCGGCCGCATCAGGCTGGTAATCCTGACTGGTATTCAGCAAAGTTTTAAAGCGGTCCTCCGCAATCGCCAAATCAGCATTCACCATTTCAGTTTGCCGGGCGATCTGCCCACGCTGGGTTTCCGCCGTGGTTTTTTCCAGGATATTGCTTTCTCCCTTTTCAAGGCGAAGGCTGGCGTTTTTAACGAACAGCGCATAGGTGCTATCAGCGCTAAGCAGCAGTTGCTGTTTTTGTTCCAGGTAAAGGATCTGATAAAAACTTTCTGTTACTGTCCGTTCCAGTTCATGCTGCCGCAAATTAACAGTCAGTTCACCTGACTGGTATTCAGCATCCAGCAAGGCTTTTTGCCTTGTATAAACCGTTGGAAAGTTAACCGATTGCACCACCGAAAACCTGTTGTCCGTATAAGCGCTGTTGATATTGCCGTATTCCCCGGATATATTGGTTTTGGGGATAGTAACACCGGTACCGGTGTTCTTTTTCAGGTAATCAGCATTCAGCCTTTCGCTCTTCAGGCTCAGGTTATTTTTGATAGCGGTATCTAGCGCAGCTTTCAGGCTGATCGGCGTTTGCGCTTTTGCACAGCCGACGAAGAGGCCCAATGAAGTGAGCGATAAAATCACCACAGGTTTAACGGGTACTTTCATCGTTTTTCCTTTCTCAAACAGGATATATAAAATCGGTAAGACAAACAGCGTTAGTAAGGTCGCGGTCATTAAGCCGCCGATCACTACGGTAGCCAAAGGCCGCTGTACTTCTGCCCCCGACCCATTGCTTAATGCCATTGGCAGGAAACCTAATGAGGCAACCGAAGCAGTCATCAGTACCGGCCGTAATCGCAATCTGGTCCCTTCAAAAACAATGGCCCGAAGATCATCCCAGCCCTCTTTTCGTAAGCGGTTAAATTCAGAGATCAATACCAGGCCATTCAACACTGCTACGCCAAAAAGTGCAATAAAACCAACTCCTGCGCTAATGCTGAAAGGCATTCCTCTGACCACTAGGGCAAGGATGCCGCCGATAGCGGATAAGGGAACAGCCGAAAAAATAAGCAAACCGTGCTTAACGGAACCGAACGCCAGGTACAGCATAAGCAGGATTAGTAACAAGGAAACCGGAACGGCAATAGTCAGGCGCTGCTTGGCGGCGTTCAGGTTTTCAAAAGCGCCTCCGTAAGTCGTATAATAACCGGGCGGCAGTTTAACTTGGCTGTTTACTTTCTGCTGCAGTTCTTCCACCATACTTTGCACATCCCGTCCCAATACATTAAATCCTACGATGATGCGCCGCTGCGCATCTTCCCGCTGAATCTGGTTGGGGCCTTCTTCAATCTTAACTTCTGCAACCTGCTGCAAAGGCACCTGGTTACCATTGGGGGTCGGGATCAATAAGTCCTGTACATCGCTCAACTGTTTGCGCTGTTCCCCGGCCAGGCGCACCACCAAATCAAAGCGTTTTTCACCCTCGTAAACCGTGCCGCTGCTTTGCCCGGCAAATGCGGTGTTCACCACGCGGTTAATATCTTCCACATTTAAGCCGTATTCAGCAATGGCCGCCCGTTTATACCGGATGACGATCTGGGGCATACCCGTGATCGTTTCCACATAAATATCCCGTGCGCCTTTAATGCCCCCGACAATCGCGCCCAGCTTTTTGGCAAAAATGGCTAGCGTATCCAGGTTATCCCCGAATATTTTACACACCACATCCTGCCTTGCACCGGTCATGAGTTCATTAAAACGCATCTGAACCGGGTATTGAAAACCGAAGGTCACCCCCGGGACTGCTTCCAGTTCTTTAGACATCTTCGTCGTCAGTTCATCAAATGTTTTAGCCGATGTCCACTGGCTCTTATCCTTCAGGATGACCATCATATCACTGGCGTCAATCGGCATCGGGTCGGTTGGTATTTCAGAACTGCCTGTTTTACCTACAACCTGTTCCACTTCAGGAAACTTGCTTAACAAGATAAGGGACCCTTCAGACACAGCGTTCACAGAAGTTTGTAAACTGCTGCCGGTTAGCACGCGTGTTTCTACCGCAAAATCGCCTTCTTCCAATTTTGGGATAAATTCGCCGCCTAAACGGGTAAGAATAAATACTGCTACGATAAAAGTTACTGAAGCAATACTGAGCACTAATTTTGGGTGTTTAATCACCCGTTGCAACAGGTACTGATGAAACTTCATAAAAAAATCCATCATGTGATCTGACCAGTTTTTTTCATGTTTCCCTTTACGGGTAAGAAATATGCTGCTCATCATCGGTATATAGGTCAGTGAAAGAATGAATGCACCTATTAGTGCAAAGGATACGGTCTGTGCCATCGGTTTGAACATCTTACCCTCAATCCCCTGGAGAGTGAAGATCGGAATGTAAACGATCAGGATAATCAATTCTCCAAAGACAGCAACATTCTGCATTCTTGTTGCTACACTGATCACCTCAGTATCCATTTCCTTGTCGCCGATTTTTTCCTGTTTTTTCAGGTAAATATCGTGCATAATGGCCTCCACAATGATCACTGCGCCATCCACGATCAATCCAAAATCCAGGGCTCCAAGGCTCATCAGATTTCCTGAAACGCCAAACAGGTTCATTAGTATAACGGCAATCAGCATGGCAAGTGGGATCACCGAAGCGACCAGTAAACCTGCCCGGAAATTGCCCAGGAAAATGATCAGCACGATCAGCACAATGACCATTCCTTCAATCAAGTTATGTTCTACGGTGCTGATGGCATTGTTTACCATTTTTGTCCGGTCGAGGAAAGCATCGATCACCACGCCTTGTGGTAAAGTCTTTTGTATCTGCGCAACCTTATCCTTAATATTTTTGATCACTACGTTGCTGTTCGCACCTTTCAGCATCATTACTACCGCGCCGGATACCGCCTGTTTGCCGTTCCAGGTCATCGCTCCATATCTTGTCGCATGTCCCAGGCCAACTTCGCCCACATCCCTGATCAGTAAAGGCGTGCCGTTAGGCAGGTTTTTCACTACGATGCTGCCAATATCATCCAATGATCCAACCAGTCCTTCGCTTCGGATGAACAATACGGTCGGCCCCCGTTCGATATAGGCCCCACCGGTATTGTTATTGTTCTTTTGCAATGCATTGAAAACATCCGTTATGGAAACATTATTGGCTTTGAGCCTGTCGGGGTTGACCGATATTTCATATTGTTTAAGATAGCCTCCAAAGCTGCTGACATCGGCAACACCGGGTAAGCCTAAAAGCTGTCTGCGCACGATCCAGTCCTGTATAGTGCGCAATTGCATGGCATCGTATTTCTTTTCGTAACCGGGTTTGGCCCTGACGGAATATTGATAGATTTCGCCCAAACCTGTAGTAACAGGGGCCATTTCCGGTTTGCCAAATTCAGTGGGTATTTGGGTAGCGATATCTGCCAGGCGTTCACTCACCTGCTGGCGTGCCCAGTACACATCAGCCTTATCTTCAAAAACGATGGTGACCACGGAAAGGCCAAAGCGGGAAAAGCTGCGGATCTCTTTGACATCGGGGATATTGCGGCAGCTTTGTTCAATTGGAAAAGAGATGAGACGTTCTACGTCAGGCGCACCCAATGACGGGGTACGGGTAATAATCTGTACCTGGTTATCGGTTATGTCGGGCACCGCATCAATAGGTAAACGGGTGACCTCATAAATACCAAAGCCTATTAGGCCAAGAATGAACAGGCCGACGATGAGCTTGTTCCTTACGGAAAACTCAATGATTTTATTCAACATGAAAGTAGCAATTAACTGTTAATGATTAAAGAACAGGCAAAGGGATGCCTTATGCTGTGTGTAACACAGGATTAACAGTTGGAAGGAGGGCCGCGAAGAATGGTTTGATTGGTACCCCAGCCCGGCGGGTAAGGTTCTTCCGGCAGGATCACCGGCTGATTTGGCAGAATCACCGGGAATTGTACAAAGCTGTATTCTGGTTTAAAAACTAAATCCGGAATGACCGCCGGTAAGCTTGTATATGTGTATTGGGTGAAAAAAATATGATCAATTTTGGCATGCTCCAGGGCATCGTGGTTATGATGGTGAATATACTTTTCGTGTTCATCATCGTGATGGTGAGCAACGATATTATGGAACAGCAACAGGACCATCCCTGTCATTAAGAAAAATTTGCTGATCCATAGCTTCATAAAGCAAATATAGGGATTGAATTTATAAAATGATTTATGAAGTGTGGTTTCATTATATTAAATGAACTGTATTAGATCAGCGCATTTCAGGGAGACTTGAAGAGACTTGGATCGCTTTATAATAAAAAAAACAAAAAACGTTCGCAAGTACCACGGTACTTGCGAACGTTTGCGGAGAGGGAGGCTTCAACGGAAATTGAAAACCCTGCTAATATTCAATATGTTATGTGGGTTGGATTTCTTACTCACCGAAAAACTCACCACTTTCAAATACAGACTAATTGCAAATCTTATGCGATAAAAATAAAAAATATTTCAATATTAATTGTACCATAATTTCAACATATGGTTTGTTATTTGATATGTTAAAGGCGAGGCAAAACCGAATACAAAAACAGAAGGATAAGTTGCTGTAAAATACAAATCAGTTTAATCAACAGAACCTTTGAAATAGATTAACCAACGCCTACGAGCCATCCAACGACAAACACCAAGACACCACCTACTACTACCTGAAAAATTGCTGATAACAATGGGGTGTCCATATAGCGCCGTCGTATCCACGAAATAACAGCTAACTCTACCGCCACGACCATGCATGCCACCGCTAGCGCACTATGAAAATTACTGACCAGAAACGGAAAAGTATGTCCGAGTCCTCCTATTGTAGTCATCAATCCGCAAACAACTCCACGGGTCCAGGGAGAGCCCCTACCACTTAATTTTCCATCGTCCGAAAGTGCTTCTGCAAACCCCATGCTGATTCCTGCACCAATCGAAGCGGCAAGACCTACTTTGAATGTCGCCATAGGGCTGGTAGTAGCAAAGGCTGCGGCGAATAAAGGTGCAAGTGTTGAAACGGAGCCATCCATAAGGCCGGCAAGCCCTGGCTGGACAAAACGTAAGACAAACATACGCCGACCTGCCTCACGCTCAAGTTGCACTGCGCCTGATTGGATTTGGTTTTCAGTTATTTCGCTGAAAGTTCCCTCATGTTGCGTTTCCTCCTGGGCAAGATCGCCCAGCAATAGTCTTATTGCAGCATCGGTGGTTTGCCTGGCCGCAGCTTCATAAAAATGTCGTGCTTCGATTTCCATAAGCTCTGCCTCTTCACGTGCGTGTTCGGGGCGCAATGATTTCCTAAACCATGAAGGCCGTCTGACATAAAACCCTTTTACATCTTGCCTCCTTATCAGGGGTATATGCTCGCCGAATTTTTTGCGGTATAATTCAATGAGCCTATGCCGATGCCCGTCTTCAGCGAAAGCCATCTTTTCAAACAATTCTGACGATGCAGGAAATTCTTCCCTGAGCGATTCGGCAAAATCGCGGTAGATATGCGCATCCTCTTCCTCGGCCCCAACGGCAAGCGCTAAAATCTGGGGCTCTGTCAGTTCTTTAAAATGCATGATTAATTTTTTTTATAAAAGTAAGGTTCAAATGCGTGTTGGAATGAGCTTGTAATTCCATATTAACTTTTTATCGTTTAGATTTCGACACTAATTGATAGAGAATTATCATGCCATTATCTAAATTGCTAACGGTCAATTACTTAATTTAATTTGCAAAATACACGCTATGGCTGATCGTAATTATTGGCTAAAAGAAGACGATTTATCGTCTTCTTTTAGCCAATAACCCAGAATGTAAGTCGCGCTTAATTACCTTATGTTATGTTGAGAATAATGAAATCAATTATAAAGCATTTATGCAATTTAAGTAGCTGCCAACGATCGTAATACACACAGCCGATTGTACTCTATCTAAATAGTGACATAGATCACATAATTATTCCCTTTCGTAAAATGTGATGTAGATCACACCTTCATCTAAATTTTCATGCAGTAGTTTGTTGTATAATTTTTAACTAAACAAAACATACAACATGAAAAACTCATCAGAAATCAATTGGAATGCAAGCTCTACCGAAGGTAAAGGAATAATACCTTCAAAAAGCACCAACGTATTAAACAAGTGTTTATTCGCCGTATTTATTATTCTCAGCGGCCTTTTGATAAAGGTTAGTCCGGTAGCGGCGCAGACTCCGCCTATAAAAAATATTGTGATCGTACATGGCGCATTTGGAGATGGTTCCGGATGGAAGGCTGTTTACGACATACTCACAAAGAAGAGATATCATGTAACCATTGTTCAAAATCCCCTGACATCATTAAATGATGATGTTGAAGCAACTAACCGGATACTTGATCAACAGGATGGACCGGTAGTACTGGTGGGTCATTCATGGGCCGGTGTAGTAATTACCCAGGCGGGTGTTGATCCTAAAGTTGCCTCATTAGTTTATGTAGCCGCTTTTGAGCCGGATAAAGGCGAAACCGCAAATTCATGGACAGAGACTCAGGCAAAAGCCCCTTCAATGCGGGTTACAGCTGATCCAAAAGGATTTGTATTTTTTGACAGAACAACATTCCATGAGGGCTATTGCGCCGATCTTCCGAAAGCTTTGGCAGATTTCATGAACGCCTCACAGCAAGCAATCGTCGGATCATGTTTTGGTACCACCGTAACTGAAGTCGCCTGGAAAAACAAGCCAAGTTACGGGATTGTGGCTACTGAAGATCATGCCATCAACCCAATGACGGAGCGTAATATGTACAAAAAAGCAAATACTAAAATCACAGAGATCAAAGGCAGTCATGCTGTGTTCATCTCGCAGCCTGAGGCAGTAGCGGCGGTTATAGTTAAAGCATCTTATGCTAAGCAGTAACAAATCCCGATAAATTAAACTATAGGCATCACAGTAGTGAGTACGTGGTCCTTCAAGCAAACGGAATCCAAGCTAATTGAATCATTAAGAATTTTATTTTATGAAAAAAGAATCACAAGAAAGTACGCCAGGAACAAATATGGCCCGAAGGACGTTCCTGCGTTATGCAGGTGTTAGTGTTGCATCAGCAGGCTTATTAGCTACCGCCGCAGACGCTAAAAACCACACTAACATCACAACCTTTAAAGGTATTGATAATAGTGCGATCGGAGATTTGGCTAACGGTAACCAACTAGTTTTTCTGACGAAGGAATCACCAGTGCTTTGGCGCGTGACCTTAAATAACCCGCCAGTGAATATTTTCGGTCCTAAAACGATTCCACAGCTTAATGCGATCATCACGGCGATAGAATCCGACAAGCAGTTGAAGGTGGTTGTTTTTGACAGCGCGATCGAAGGATTTTTCATGACCCACTACGATTTCCTTTCGCCTGCTGAAGAGACAACCAGTCTGCCGACAGGACCAACGGGGTTGCTGGCCCTGCCAGACATGCTCGTTCGACTGAGCCGGGCACCGGTAGTTTCCATTGCCAAGATCCGGGGTCGTGCAACCGGTGTGGGGAGCGAACTCGCTCTCGCCTGCGACATGCGCTTCGCCAGCCGCGAAAAAGCAATCCTCGGGCATTTTGAAGTTGGGGCAGGGATAGTACCGGGTGGCGGCCCTATGGCGCGGCTACCACGGCTGATGGGGCGGGGGCGTGCCATGGAAGTGCTTATGGGCGCCGACGATATCCCGGGTGATCTGGCCGAACGATATGGCTACGTTAATCGGTCGTTTCCGGATGCGGACCTGGATGGTTTTGTCGATTCACTTGCAAAAAGGATAGCGTCGTTCGACAAGCAGGCGCTCAGCGATACAAAGCGTTTTGTTGATGTCGCCAGTTTGCCGTCAGACTATGAAATCGGAGCGGAGATGCCGGTGTGCTTCACATCGATCGCGCGGCCGGAGGCACAGCGGCGGATTAAATTGTTATTGGATCGGGGACTTCACAAGGCAGGAGATGTAGAAACGCGGTTGGGTTACCATGTTGGACAACTCGGGAATGACTGATCGGCTTCATCCGACCAATTAATCATCGAACCGCTGTTTGATTTATTAAACTAAAAACCTCTTATGAAACGATTTATCTTATTTGGCATCGGATTTTTATTATTTGCCGCTGCCGTTAATGCACAAACTGTGGGTGGAGCGAATGCTTTCACTCCATTGCCAAATCCTGCTCCGGGAGAAAAAGTCGCCACTTTTGGCGGCGGCTGTTTTTGGAGTATGAGCGAGGCTATGTCTGAACTAAAAGGTGTAAACAAGGTCATTTCCGGCTATGCGGGTGGAACAACTAAGAATCCAACTTATGACCAGGTAGCATCACTTACAACCGGGCACGCCGAATGCTCGCTGGTTTATTATGATCCAAAGGTGATCAGTTTTGAGACTATAGCCCGTGCATTCTTTTTTGCACATGATCCAACAGAGCTTAACCGCCAGGGGCCTGACGTTGGTACCGACTATCGTTCGATTGCCTTTTACCGAACCCCGGAAGAGAAAAATATTTTACTGGGTTTGATAAAAAAGATTAACCAATCAAAGTATTATCATGGAACCATAGTTACCCAGGTTGTTCAGTTTACTGCATTTTATCCCGCTGAAAATTATCATCAGGGTTATTACAGGCTCAATCCCGATAAGATTTACATAGTGCAGGTTTCAAAACCCAAAGTGCTGAAATTCAGAAAAGCTATGAACGCGGAATTAAGGCCGGAGTTTCAAAAATAATATTGGCTACACAAACAAATTAACAGGACTCATTTAATACCACTACTATATGAAAACAACAAATAGGATATTTAGAATTACGGTAATGCTTATTGCATTTACCTTAAGCTATTACACTTCATTTTCAAGAAATCTCATTGGTCAGGCGACAAGAACCAACGATACAAAACCCGCATTGCCGCCAAAAGGTTTTTCCAGCCAATATGCCATTGTAAACGGTGTAAAAATACATTACGTGATCGGCGGACATGGAACACCGCTTATGCTGGTACACGGATTTCCTCAAAATTGGTATATGTGGAACCGGTTACTTCCGGAACTGTCAAAACATTTCACCGTAATTGCCCCGGATTTGCGCGGTGTTGGAGAATCCGGTAAACCACAAGGTGGTTATGATAAAAAGAATATGGCTATCGATCTGCACGAACTTGCAAAAAAACTCGGTTATAAAAAGATCGATATAGCCGGACATGACATCGGTATGATGGTTGTTTATGCCTATGCAGCGCAATTTCCCAATGAGGTTAATAAACTCGCTTTACTGGATGCACTGATACCAGGTGTCGAACCGGTTTGGAGCCAGGTTAAAGCCCAGGCATGGTGGTTCGGATTTTTTATTCAGCCACATTCAGCAGAACTTGCAGAGGGTAGAATGAATTTATTTTTGGAAGATTTTTTTCCGGCGGTAAGTTTCGTACAGAACTCATTTACTGCCCGGGAAAAAGCTGAATTTACCAGGGCGTATTCGGTAAAAGGTGCAACGAATGCTTCGTTTCTTTGGTTCGTATTTGACCAAGACATTAAAGACAACCAGGAATTTTGTAAAAATAAGCTGGCGATGCCTGTATTGGCAATGGGATCAGACCATTTCGCGCCCTTTTTGGGGGATCATGTCCGTTTGGTTGCATCCAATGTAAAAGATTGTCTGATTACAAGTTCGGGGCATTGGATTCTCCAGGAACGACCTGAGCAGGTACAAAAAGGCCTGTTGGATTTTTTCATGGAGAAGTAATTCAAAAAGCATTATGATTGTTAAGGTTCAAACTTCATTTGCGCTTTAGCTTTTCGAATTATAGCGAGGATGAGAAAGAAAAATTTTGACGAAAATATAGTACTTGAAAGGGCTGTGAACTTGTTTTCAAGAAAAGGATATAACGCGACTACAGCTCAAGATATGGTGGACGAATTAGGCATTAGCCGTTCGAGTTTATATGACACGTTTATTGATAAACGAACGATTTTTATAAAATCGCTGAAACGGTACGAAGAGCTTACCACCGATATTCTTATAAATATGCTGGAGGCGGCGAAAAATCCGGAACGTGCTATTAACCTGATATTTCACGATACCATACAACAAAGTGTCGCTGACAATTCTTTAAAGGGTTGCCTGATGGTAAACACAACTGTGGAATTGGTGAATGATGACAAAGAAATCGCCGATATCGTCCGTAATAATAACCAGAAGTTTGAAGCTGCATTAGCCAAAATTATAGAAAAAGGCCAGGAAGAAGGCTCTTTTTCAAAAAGAGAAACGGCTGCTACTTTTGCACATTTTATTTCTGGTATCATGGGAGCCTTAAGGCTTGTAGCAAAGTCGGGTGCCAATAAAAAAACAATGGAGGATATAGTAAAGGTTGGCCTTTTCGCTTTAAAATAGTGTTTTCATCTCCTGCAAGTCTTTCTTTTCCCTTTTTCTAATGGAAGATCCAAGGAATAATTAATCATCAGAAACGATCAATTCAAAATATAAACAACATGATAAATTCAATAACAAAACTCTACGAAAGAGACCTGCTAAAACTTAAACAAGAAATTGAATTGTATGGAAATGAGGCGGATTTATGGAAAATTCAAGGCGGAATTGCTAATTCTGCCGGGAATCTTGCCTTGCATTTGATAGGAAGCTTGAATCATTTTTTAGGAAATCATCTTGGCGGAATCGACTATGTGCGTAATCGCCCATTAGAATTTTCGGATAAAAATGTGCCTAAAATTGAGATAGTTGCAAAAATTGAAGCGACCCGGCAAATGTTAAACGAAGTTTTACCAAAGATTTCAGGAGAAGTTTTAGCTCAAAAACAGACCGATGGAGAAAACTCAAATGAATACTTTGTGATTCAGCTTTACGGGCATTTTAATTATCATTTGGGGCAGATTAATTATCATAGAAGGCTTTTAACAAATCGAAATAATGGAACAGAAACTGCCACTTCCGCCATTTAATTTTGAATCGGCAACGCTGAAAGTACAAATGGCTGAAGATGCCTGGAATACTAAAAATCCTGAAAAGGTTGCTCTTGCTTATACCATTGACACGGAATGGAGAAACAGGCATCTTTTTATTAACGGACGGGAAGAAGTAAAGGAATTTTGACCAACAAATGGAAAAAAGAATTAGACTATAAGCTTAAAAAGGAATTGTGGGCTTTTACAGACAATAAAATTGCTGTCCGCTTTGAATATGAGTGGCACGACAGTAGTGGGCAATGGTTTCGGTCGTACGGAAATGAGAATTGGGAGTTCGACGATAACGGCTTTATGAAAAAACGATTTGCAAGTATTAATGACTTGGCTATAAACGAAACAGAACGCAGATTCAAATAAAAGCTGCAAACCGAAACTTCAAAAACAAATAAAGGTCAAAAAAGCCTCTTCGGATAAGATAACAATCAAAATGAAAGTCATAAAAGAAAAGCATCCCTTGATAATGAGATGGACACACTGGGTTAATTTTCCTATCCTGGCCATTATGATCTGGAGCGGAATGCTGATCTACTGGGCAAATGATGAATACAGCATCACCCTTTTCGGGCATACCGATATTCGCTTCTTCCCCGATTGGTATTATAACCTACTACATATACCTTCCCGTTTGGCTGAGGGCATGGCTTTTCATTTCCTGTTTATGTGGTTTTTTACGCTGAACGGGATATTCTATGTGTTGTACACCATTTTATCGGGGGAGTGGCGGCAATTGTTACCCAACCGGCATTCATTTAAAGATGCATGGCTGGTGTTGCTGAATGATCTTCATATCCGCAAGACTGCGCCGCCGCAGGATAAATACAACGCGGCCCAGCGTATCGCTTACACCGGCATCATTATTATGGGATTTGGTTCGCTGGTTACTGGGCTGGCCATTTACAAGCCGGTTCAGTTTAACTGGCTGGTTTGGTTGTGCGGCGGCTACCATCTAGCCCGGATATGGCATTTTGTATTGACCATAGGCTATGTTTTGTTTTTTCTGATACATATTATACAGGTTATCCTGGCCGGGTGGAACAATTTCAGATCTGTGATCTCCGGATTTGAAGTAGTGAACGAAAAGCCCGCACCTACCATTGAAATTAAAACTCCGGGTGATGAACAATCCATTCAATAAAAAAAATCAGGACCTTAAAAAACCGTTGACGGTTGAACAAAAGATCAAACGCAGAAATTTTATCTCGTTTGCTGTTTTTGGTGCTTACGCCGCAGGCACTTACGGCGGCTGGAGATGGTTATACAAATCACCCTCAGAAACTCCGGGCATAACGGGCAATGCACATAAGCCACTGCGCAGGGCACTTAACAAAACCGAACTATTCTTCAGAAGGTTGACTTTCAATGAAGATCACCTGGTAAAAACCTACCCCCGCTCAATGGCCGCAAAAAAAATCAGGCACAATACTGACATTGGCTCGGAAGGTAAACTACCACCCGAATACTGGAGACTGGAGGTGAAAAAGATCTCGGGCGAATCATTGCAAATCTCGCTCGATGAACTAATGAAACTGCCAAAAACAGAGATCACCTATGATTTTAAGTGCGTTGAGGGTTGGGACCAGATATCGCATTGGGAAGGGGTGAGTTTTCGTGATTTTATTGCACACTTTAAACTTGAAGCAGAATCTAAGATGGGATATGTGGGCATGGAGACTCCAGACGGACAGTACTATGTAGGGATAGACATGCCAAGCGCCATGCATCCGCAAACTTTGCTAGCCTACCAGATGAACGATGAGTTATTGAACGGCATACATGGGCAACCTCTCCGGCTCATCATCCCTGTAAAATACGGCATCAAAAATATTAAACGTATTGGAAAGATCACTTTTAGCAACAGTCGTCCGCGGGACTACTGGGCTGAACAGGGATATGATTATTATTCAGGATTATAAAAATAAAACTGTGTTAACTGGATACCTCAGCTTTCAAATCAGGAAAACTACACTTTCCGCCCGGAAAAAGAAGTATTGAATTTAGGGACCGGCCATTTACAGATAAACGTGGGATGGTATTGCGTGCCGATTAAATATTCGCATCTAAATTTAGAAGCTTGCATTTTAGTTTCAATGACGATATATCGTACAATTTGACGAATTGTACGACCCGTCCATTTTTAAATCAACCCCCAAAAGAGGCAAGTATATGATTTACAATCGGAAAGACAATGGCACGAAAGTAGGTTACAAAGTCGTGATTTAATTAAAAAATTGTCGACGAAGATTTACACCGAAAAGTTCTCCTTCGTGGCTTTTCCCTTAAATGAATGTATGTACTATGGATGCCAAAGAAATCTTAAAGGTTCACGTAGCTAATTCCGTATCACTGACGGACGAGCAGTTTGATTATTTCTTTTCATTTTTTAAAAAACAGAGCTTTAAAAAAGGGCAGTCAATTATTGGCCATGGTGATATGGTCAACTGTGAATATTTCGTAGTCTCCGGCTGCTTAAAATCGTTCTTAATCAATAGTGATTATAAAATGCTCGTTCTACAGTTTTCTATGTCAACCTGGTGGGCCTCCGATTACTATGCCCTGTATAATCATACCCGAGCTACAATCAGCGTGGACTGTATTACGAATTCAGAGGTACTATGTCTGAGCAATGCCGATAGAGAAAAACTTTGTGACGGACTTCATATTGCGGAACGTTTTTTCCGGTGGCGGGCCAATAAAGGATATGTTGCTGCGAATGAAAGGCTGTTATCCATAATGAATAATAATGTAAAATGCCGGTATGAAGAGCTTTTAAAGATATACCCTGAACTGTATAACATAGCGCCTAAAACTCTGATTGCCGCCTATTTAGGGGTATCAAGGGAAACACTGAGCCGTTTATACCAGGCGCAAAATGTGATCTATGTCACATAATCTGTGCTTTCGTCAGAAAGTGATCTAGGTCACACGAGCACCTGAAAATACCTGCCGTACTTTGTTTTATAATTCAAAAACAAAAAAATGGAAAATCAAAAATTTAAAATCGTAAGCACCCAAAGTAATATCGACTGGGTTGGCACAAAGGTAACTGGATCACACAATGGTACCATTGCAGTTAAAGAAGGTGAATTGATTCTGAACGACGGAAAACTTACCGGCGGGAAATTCATTATAGATACCACCTCCATCAAAATTCTGGACATAACAGATCCTGCAACTAATGCCCAGTTCGCCGGTCACCTTGCATCAGATGATTTCTTCTCTATCGAGAAGCACCCGGAAGCATCTTTAGTGATTACTTCAGTTTCAGGCAATCACGTTGAAGGCAACCTGACCATCAAAGGCATTACCCACCCGGTTGGCTTTTATGCTGTTATCAATGTTTACGGTGACAATCTAACCGCAACCGGAAAGCTTGTGATCGATCGCACTAAATATGAAATGAAATTCCGCTCCGGCAATTTCTTCAAGGATTTAGGCGACACCCTAATCTATAATGACTTTGAACTTAATGTAAATGTAGCTGCTAATGCTGCTTAATTACACGCTTTGATATTAAAGCGAATAATACACAACTAAAGGATAATAATTCTAATGAAAAAACAAACAGTAATAGTTACCGGCGCATCATCTGGCATCGGTAAAGAAGTAGCCCGCCATTTTTTAGCGAACGGGGATAACGTAGTGATCAATTCATTCACTGCGGATAAATTGGAGCAGGTTTACCAGGAACTGGGCGCAGGCGAAAACCTGGCCCTGGTAGCTGGAGATGTAAGCGATAAAAGCACTGGCGAGAAGCTTTTAGCCGTTGCTCTCGAAAAATTTGGTTCCGCAGATGTACTGGTAAACAACGCCGGCATCTTTGAAACCAAGCCTTTCCTCGAAGTGGACGAAGCTTACCTTGACCGCTTTATGAATACCAACCTGAAGGGCACTTACTTCACCACTCAGGCTATTATCCCTCAAATGCTGAAACAACGTGATGGTGTAGTGATCAACATCGGCACACCATTGGTCAACCACGCCCTTGCGGGCGTACCCATTACAGCACAGATGGCATCAAAGGGCGCAATTCAAGCGCTTACCGTACAGCTGGCAGGCGAATTTGGAAAGGATAATATCAGGGTGAATTCGATTGGGCCAGGTACGATCCGCACCCCGATGCATGGTGATAATGCAGATCAAACCGCTGGATTGCATTTGCTGAACCGTGTGGGCGAAGTGGAAGATATCGCAGAGATGGTTTATGCGGTTGCCAAGAGCAACTTCATCACTGGCGCTATCATCAATGTAGATGGCGGTATAGGTGCCGGCCGCAATCTGGGTTGATATGAAAACGCTTTTATTAACGGCTTTTTTGTCCTGCACCTTGCTGACATTAAAAGCACAAAATTTAAAGAGAATGGAAACGCAAAAAGAAAGCATAGACGCTATTTCTAACCTTTTGGAAAATCGTTATTTCAAAGGTATTTACGAAGGAGACACATCATTACTAAACACCGCCTATCATCCCGGGACACTGCTCTTTGGTGATGTAAAGGGACAGCCTTATGCAAAAACGCTCGGCCAATATCTTGACGGTGTTGCCAGTCGTCAAAGCCCAAAAGATTCAGGTAAACCGTTCAAAGGGGAAATCCTAAATATCCGCGTGGTAAACTCAATCGCTGTCGCCGAAATAAAGGTAACAATGTACGACTTTGTCTATCAGGAGTTTTTATCTTTTCATAGGATTGATGACAAATGGTTGTTGGTGAATAAAATGATTTCCGATATAGCTGATCAAACCCCTGGCTCAAAGTCAACAGGAACACCAGCTGCGGGCATTAAAACATCGCTGATAGCTACGATCCGTATCCTTCCTGGGTTTGAGAAAGAAGTGAAAGAAGCTTTGAAGACTATGGAAATTGAGAGCAACAAAGAACCGGGCTGTGAACAATTCGTTGTGAGTATCCAAAAAAATTCACCGCAAACAGTTGTTGTTTACGAGGTCTACAAAAACGATGAAGCTTTTCAATTGCATGTAAATTCGGCACACGCCAAAGCATTCTTTGAGTTTTTAAAAGGGAAAATGGTAGATGACAAAATAGAAACTGTTTTTCTGACAAAATTAGACAGCCCCCAATAAATTGTAAGGCAATGTGGCACCAAATAAAAGCGTCAGTGATACCGTGTATTCAATGCTCTATCCTCCAAGGACCGTTCAGCTACAATTTGTTATCTGTCGAATTGGTGTCCACAGCGCTTAAGGCAGGCGGCCTTGGGGGTTACAGTGCCTACACATTTATAGTCGCAAATGCGAAATCAAATAAACTATTAAAAAGAGAAAAATGAACTGGAAAAAAGAACTCGCGTTGAGTTTGGCAAGCGCATTTTTATCAGGTCTTGCTTGTGTCATTTACGACCAAATTTACAGTAGAGCATTCTATGTCAACTTTAGTAAAATTATAAATATAAGAGGCATAATGGTTTTAAGTATTATAGGTTGCCTGCTGATGTCCATTGGATATATTTTATTAATTAGATGGAAGGGTAATAAGCTTATTCCATGGGCAAATGTTGTTTATGGTGTTTTTAGCTTTGCAAGCATTGTCGCAGTACTCTCGTTCAAACTACCTCTGGACATGGAGTCTCCCGAACTCTTTCCTGGATTAGCAACGCCAATGCATTTTTTCCCTGTATTATCCTTTTTAATAGTATATCCGTTCTTCAAAATAAATAATCAAATAAAATAACAATCTAGTAATCAAAAAAATGAAAAAACAATTATCAGTTTACGCAGCAGTAGCATTTGCGATCGTGCTGCTAGCATTTAAATCTACAACACCTTCAAGTTGGACAGCAGATACAGTTCATTCTCGGCTGGGTTTTACAATAAAGCACCTTGGAATTGCGGATTTTAGTGGGAGATTCGATACTTATGAAGTTAAAATTACCGCGAACGATGCTACTGACTTCTCGGATGCTGTAGTAGAAATGAGTGGTGATATTGCCAGTATTAATACTGCCAATGAAACACGAAATAAACATCTGAAAAGTGCAGATTTCTTTGACGCAGATCAATTCCCAAAATTCACTTTCAAAAGCACAAGCTTTAAAAAATCTGCCAAAAATGAATACACAGTTTCGGGGCAGTTGGCAATGCATGGTGTTACTAAGGAAGTTACACTAAAAGCAATACATGTTGGTAATACAACAAACCCAATGAGTAAAAAAGAAACGAGTGTATTTAAGGTTACGGGAACATTTAAGCGTTCAGATTTTGGAATTGGCGCCAGTTTTCCTGAAGCGATGTTAAGTGATTTGGTAGCATTAAATGCAGATTTAGAATTAGCTAAAGACTAACAAAGAAGCCGTGAAAAAAATACTGGCGATTTTGACAACACTTCTTCTCTTAGGAGGAATGCTTGGTTTTACTCAAACTGCAGGTTGGAGGCTAACAAAAGAAAACAGCGTAAAATTTTCAGGAAAAGGCGTTGATGGAATATTTAAAAAGCTTACAGCTAACGTAACATTTGATGAAAAGAATCTCCAAGGTTCAAAATTTGTAATTGCTATTGATGTTGCGTCGCTTAATACAGGAAATGCACTTCAAAATAAACATGCTACCGGCTCTGAATGGTTTGACGCGGCGAAGTATCCACAAATTAAATTCACTACCAATACCATTGAAAAAGTAGGCAATGATTTTGTGGCAAAAGGGAAAATGGAAGTAAAAGGCAAAGCCAATGATGTGAATATTCCTTTCGCGTTCACCAGTTCGGGATCTATAGGAAAGTTTACCTCAAAGTTTTCTATCAAACGAACGGATTATGGTATAGGAGAACCAACCGGGGACGTAGCGGATGTCATTTCTATTGAAATCGTAGCCAATGTGACAAAACAATAAATATAGACTTGAGATGGGTTTTCATTGTATTAAAAGCATAGAAACATATCACGCAACGCCCCCTTTGTTCAGAGCGAAGGAGAATAAGTGCAAAACCCGGGAAGCATTGTAGTAACTAATAATTTAAAAATTAATACAAATAAAAACAAACAATATGAAACGTACAGCAAAAGCTCATTGGAATGGTAACCTTCAGGAAGGTACAGGAGAAATATCTTCTCAAAGCACAGTTCTTAACGAAACACCTTTTTCGTTTAAAACACGATTCGCCTCTGGTACACTCACTGCTACCAATCCTGAAGAATTGTTAGCGGCGGCGCACGCCGGCTGTTTTACTATGTCGGTAAGTGCAACCCTCGAGCGCGAGGGCTTCCTGGCCGGCGACTTGTACACCGAAGCTATTCTTGATTTGGATTTGCCTAACCGTAAGGTTACTGGCATTCATCTGGATTTGAGAGCATCATTGATCGAGGGTGTATCCGCTGAAGCTTTTCATAAAATTGCGGAAGATTCGAAAGCCAATTGTATTATATCCAAAGCGCTGAGTGTGCCTATTACGCTAAATGTTTCTTACCAATAATGATATAGGCCTAGGCCTAATGCCCGTTGCCCATTCTTATTTCAAGTGACCATATCACGCATGTATAGTGATCGATAGTTGTTGTTTGGGAAGATGATAGGCTCATAAGAAATAATTTACCGTGTAGTTGCCTTGCAATTGCCCGGTAAAGAATGGCAAGGGTAAAATTGGACTTCGTGCCTAAGTAAAATGCTTTAAAAACGTAATATCATGAATACTTCAAAAGTATGGTATGTAACAGGGGCCTCCCAGGGATTGGGATTGACGCTCGTAAAAAAACTGCTTGAAAATGGCTACCAGGTTGCCGCAACCTCTCGCGATGCGTATACCTTGAGCCAGGCGGTCGGCTTGATCGACAAGGAACGCTTTCTACCGCTGGCCGTCGATTTAAACAACATGGATTGCATTGATGAATCCATACAGCAAACGCTGGCAGCATTCGGCCGGATAGATGTAGTGGTAAATAATGCGGGTTACGGAATGGCCGGAACAATAGAAGAGATAGCAGAGCAGGATATCAGGAACATTTTTAATGTTAACGTGCTGGCAACAATAGATGTGGTAAAGAGTGTCCTGCCGGTAATGCGCAGTCAAAAATCGGGCTATATTATCAATATCGGTTCGGTAGCGGGTTTTGTGGGCGCTCCTGGCTGGTCTGTTTATTCGGCCACCAAAGCCGCGGTAGCCGCCTTTTCCGAGGTGATCGCACTGGATGTCAAAGAATTTGGGATCAGGGTTACTGTAGTAGAACCATCGGGTTTCCGCACAGGCTTTTTGACGAAGGACTCGTTGGCACTGATCTCCTCCAAAATCGAGGGATATGAAGCTGTAAAAGACACGCAAGACCGTTACCTGTCTGCAAACGGACAACAACCGGGTGACCCGGACCGTGCTGCAGAAATATTTATAGAATTAGCGGAAAACCCGGAACCGCCCATGCAGCTGTTTCTTGGGGCTGATGCTTATAAGAGGGCTTCAGGAAAGCTGGCTGCGATGTCGGCAGAATTGGAACAGTGGAAGTCAATCACCATCGGGGCTGATTTTAAATAAAGGAGAATATCAATTAACAAATAGAAGTTATCATGGAAAAGTTAAGTAGGTCACGTTGGTTTGCGCTGGTGATCGTGCTCACCGCACCATTCCTATCGTTGATGGATATATTCATCATCAATATTGCATTGCCTGCCATCAAAAATGGCTTACATTCAAGCAACGCAGAGCTTCAGATCGTCATTGCGGGCTACTTACTGGGATACGCTTCTTTTATGATAACAGGGGGAAGGGCCGGCGATCATTTTGGCCGGAAGAAAATATTCCTGTGGGGAATGATGGCATTCACCCTTGCATCGTGTTGGTGCGGCTTGTCAACCTCTACGCTCGAACTTAACATCGCAAGGTTTTTACAAGGTGCCAGTGCCTCTTTTATGGTTCCTCAAACCATCTCGTTCATACAGTTACTCTTTACCGAACCCAAAGATCGGGCAAAAGCCATAGGTACCTTCGGGTTCATATTAGGCTTGGCCAGTATGCTGGGTCAATTTTTAGGTGGATTCTTTACTTACTATCACTTCGTAGTAGCCGGATGGCGTCTTATTTTTTTCATCAACTTGCCAATTGGCATAGTTTCCATAATTTCAGCGTGGCTTTTTATTGAAGAAACTCCGCTTCATAAAGGAGCAAAGTTTGATCTTTCAGGTGCGGTATTACTTTCTCTCGCATTATTCGCCTTGATCATACCCATTATCCAGGGTCGAGAATTGGGTTGGCCGCTATGGTGTGTTTTAGGCATGATAATTTCTTTAGCGTTGTTTTCATGGTTTATAATCGATCAGAAACAAAAATTAAGAGAAAAGAAGGCGCCCTTGGTCAATCTGAATTTATTTAAGATCAGAGATCTGGACATCGGATTGCTATGTGTGCTCTTTTGTTACATGGTTTATAATTCCTATCTATTGATCAGCACACTGACGTTGCAGAATGGATTTCATTTCAACGCTTTGCTGACGGGCTGTATGTTCGTAATGTTTGGTGTCGGTTTTTCTTTCTCTTCATCCTTTGCAATGCGTTTAGTAACCAAAATAGGCAAAGCGGTATTGCAGATCGGAACAGTTGCGCTAATGATATCCCTAGGCTTACAAATGCTTCTATTTTCAGGAAATACCATAGCCCCGCATATTGTATTTTTATTGGTATTGCTCCAGGGTATGAGTGCAGGATGGGTAATGCCACCCATTATGAACGTGACACTTAAAAGTGTTCCCCAGCATTTTGCAGGTGCAGCTTCGGGTCTTTATGCTACGGTTCAACAAGCGTCTGGTGCATTAGGTGTCAGTATTATCGGCGGCTTGTTTTTCAACAAGCTTTTATTGAACCGGACTCATCCGGATTATAATCTCGCGTTCCGGTACGGCGCGGGACTTGAACTCTTGATGCTCGTCATTCTCTTTATTCTCCTCTTGTTTATTCCGGGCGGAAAAACATCCGCTCATCACATATCAGAATAATTCTTTAACCAAAATAAATAATGATTACAATGAAAAACAACCAAATCGGGAATTCACAAGTGAATACCCAAATCGAAAAATCAGTACGCCAAGGCAATATGCCTACCAGCCAAAACGGGTTATTAAACCAGTTTTTTGTCACTGCACTTCTCATTTTCTGCGCATTGTTGGCTGGAATAAATCCCGTAGCAGCGCAATCCCGTCCAGTAAAGAACATTGTGATTGTCCATGGTGCATTTGCAGATGGTTCCGGATGGAAAGCTGTTTATACTATACTTACAAAAAAAGGTTATCATGTAACTATTGTTCAAAACCCGCTGACTTCATTAAACGACGATGTTGAAGCGACTAATCGTATTCTCGATCAGCAAGATGGACCAACAGTTTTGGTAGGCCATTCCTGGGCAGGAACTGTAATAACTCAGGCAGGTGTGCATCCTAAAGTTGTCAGCTTAGTTTATGTAGCTGCATTTCAGCCGGACAAAGGTGAAACCACAAATCAGTGGGCTGCAACTCAGCCAAAGGATTCCAAAATGCGTGTTTCAGCGCCGGACAAAAAAGGAGTAATATTTTTTGACAGAACAACCTTCCATGCAGGTTTCTGTGCTGATCTGAGCCAGGAGACCGCCGATTTTATGAACGCTTCGCAACAGCCTATTGTTGGTCAGTGTTTTGCTACTCCAGTAACTGAGGCTGCCTGGAAAAATAAGCCAAGCTATGGTATAGTGGCTATTGATGATAAAACTATCAACCCTATCATAGAGCGTAACATGTACAAACGTGCAAAGGATAAAGTTACAGAGATCAAAGGGAGCCATGTGATTTTTATCTCACACCCTGACCTGGTAGCCCAGGTGATCATCAATGCAGCACAAAGTAAGTAAGGAATTTGATACCCTATAAGATTACCGATACCCCGGACAATCTGGGTTCGGGTATCTGTAATTGGCTCAAAAACAAATAAATATCTTAAAGAATTAACAGAAAAATAATAACGAACATAAATAATTAGAACAACATGAAAAAATTGCTTTATATCGTTGGATCGCCAAGGGAATCAGCATCAGAATCGTCCAATATTGCAAATGCATTTTTAAAACAATATAAGGAAACAAACCCCGATGCTGTAATTGATGAACTCAACTTGTGGAAGGACAAGATACCTACATTTGACGGCAACAAGGCTGCCGCAAAAATGACCTTTTTGGGTCAGGGGGTCTTGGAGGGTAAATTAATAACAGCATGGGACGAGATTGTAGAAATAACTGATCGTTTTAAATCGGCTGACGAATACCTTATTACTGTGCCAATGTGGAATGGTGGAATTCCCTGGGCATTGAAGCAGTACATAGACACAGTCACTCAAGCTGATTTGACATTCGGGTTCGGCCCGGACGGCTATTTCCCGCTATTGAAAGATAAAAAAGCCTGTTTAATATATACTTCCGCCGTTTACGGACCTGGGTTGCCGGTATCATTTGGCCTTGATTATCAGGTGTCTTATATGAATTGGTGGTTAGAATTAATTGGAGTAACCACAGTTCATAATGTGACTCTTTTAAGCACTGCTGTGAGACAATCGTCACTGGAACAGGACAGAAATTTAGCATTAGAAACGGCATCTGCAATTGCAAGGAAGCATTTTGCAGCTTAAAAGTCCGCCTGGGGATGGGCACCAGGCATGTCTTATCTAATGTTGATGAACATAGGGGTTCTAATAAATCCCTGTCGTCAATTTTAGGAATCTTAAGGAACTTAAGTCAATGAAATTAAACGTATTAATTGTAGAAGATCAATTTCTTGAAGCTGAGAATTTGAGCATCATCCTTAAAAAAGCGGGCCATTCAATACACGGAATCGCTAAGTCGGTGGACCAGGCTATCGGACTGCTTAGAAAAAGCATGCCTGACATCGTGCTGGTTGATATTGTTCTCAAGGGTGACCTTAGTGGAATTGACCTCGCTGATATGCTGAATAAGAAAAACATACCTTTTATCTTTCTTTCAGCAAATTCAAACGCTACAACCTTCGAAGAGGCTATTGAGACAAAACCATACGGGTTTCTTGTGAAGCCGTTCAGGGAAAAAGAACTTTTGCTTGCGTTAAACATCGCCATTTACCGCTATCAAAAAAATCTCGAATTGGTTAGCAGGCAGCAAACGTGGCTAAACGGCCTGCTAACCTACGTCATTGAAATGCCGGGAAGCAAAGACGATAAAACATTATCGCTTATTCGTGCGCTTACTTCTTTCCTGCCTTTTGATTTTATCATTATTGATACAAAGCTAGCTGATAAGAATGAATCAGCGGTACATCGTTACTTGAGAACCGGATTTGACGAATACGTTAAGATAAGCGACAAAGCCATGGAGTCTGATTGTGGAATCATTGCTGAAGATTTGGTTGCCGCACGGAAAAAATACAACGGCAACGACAATGCCTATTTTTTAAATGGACAGGATTTCCTAGACCATTGTGCGCTTAGCCTTTTAACAGATAAGATGCGCCGGGCCAAAAATTTTAACGCTATGCTTTGGCTTCCCTTAGTCAGTCAGTGGAATGTGAATATGGCGATCACCTTTTATCGTTGCACGGAGGAAAGTTACACACAGGATCACCTTGATCTGATGATTTCCACTCAAAAACTTATATCCGAGGTCGTGGACAGCATTAGAAAAACTTCACACGATCAAAGGTCTGAGGAATATAAGCCCTCGAAATCACCCAATCAGTTGTTGAGGCCTGTAGTTGAAGGTATTATCGGCAACAGCCCACAATTAATTAAGGCCCTTGACAAGGTGACTCAAGTCGCACCGTTTGATAACACAGTTTTAATACTTGGTGAAACTGGAGTGGGAAAAGAGGGGATAGTTAAGGCGATCCACCAGTTATCACCCCGGAAGGGCCGTCCCCTTGTGCGTGTGAATTGCGCAGCCATACCGGTCAACCTGGTGGAGTCAGAATTGTTCGGGCACGAAAAAGGCGCGTTTACAGGAGCAATAGAAAGAAGGGTCGGGAAATTTGAACAAGCAAATGGTGGTACCTTATTTTTGGATGAGATAGGTGAATTGCCCGTCGAGATACAAAGCAAACTGCTGCGTGCCATACAGGAAAAAGAAATTGAGCGTGTTGGCGGCAGGACAACGATAAAAACGGATGTGAGGATTATAACGGCTACGAACAGAAACCTGCTAAAGGAAATCGCAGCTGGCCGTTTTCGCATGGATTTGTACTACCGGATCAATGTTTTCCCAATTTGTCTTCCTCCATTGCGGGAAAGAAAGGAAGATATTCCAGCACTCGCAAACTATTTTCTGAAATCCTATGGAAGCAATATCAGGTCAGAGACTATGAGTCTCTCCGCCGCTGCCCTGAAACAGCTGAGAGATTATTCCTGGCCCGGCAATATTCGCGAACTGCAGCACCTGATTGAGCGCCATGTTTTACAGTCGCAATCAAGCCGCATAGATATGTTTGAAATGCCTGATGAGATTGCCGCAAATGAGGGTTTACCAACTGCTGAACCCGAAATAAAATCTTATGTCGAGATGGACCGTGTACATATCATTGGCGCTCTCAAAAAGTCAAATGGAAAGGTCTCCGGTCCGGGAGGCGCGGCAGAACTATTAAAACTTCCGCCAACCACATTAAGATCGAAGATGAAGCGGCTCGGGATTGCCTGGCCGAATTTACTGATATAAAATAGAGGATAACGACTTCCAAGGAATACCGGCTTTATGAGCAATTCTGATAATTGTGTTGAATGTTTAATATCAATTGTTAAAAATTTGAATCATGTTATGGTATAAGAAATATTTTCTCCTTTGTTTTCCTTTATGGTTCCTCGCTCATTGTACCGGCTTTTGCCAAAATACGCGCGGAGGACATGACGTTCCAAGGGTTGGTGTAAACCTGCTGTCTTCAACCTTAAATGATCTGAGCAATGCCTCGGAGGATACTACCAAAACAAACTTACTGCTAAGGTTAAGCTGCATCTATTATTGGCAAAACAAAACCCGATATCATTATGCTGCCGACAGTGCGCTCTTTTTTGCACAGCAGGCATTGAATCTCAGTTCAAAAATCAAATTCACTAAAGGAATTACCGAATCTGAATTTTTATTGTGCAGGACATTAATAGACAAATCAGATATGACGGGCGCAAGGCGGATAGTTGAAATGTCAAGCGGCGAGCAAAAGGTTCGGCTCCTAATAGTTATCGGTGAACACTATGTTATTTTCCAGCCGTCTCCTATTGGTACGGATAACTTGCGTATTGCGTACCCGGTATTAAAAGAAGCCCTATCGCTTTCAGAAGGTCTGAGGTCGAATTATTGGCTTGTTGAGAGCCTGGCTATTATGGGGAAATACTATTACGTTAACGGAGACATTTCCAGGGGCGAAGAGTTTTTTTTCCGCATCATTAAGTTATTCGAGCAAACACATGATGTTGCCAAGCAGGCCTATTGGTGGGGGCAGATGGCTGATTATATGCCATATGCACCGGAGCGCTACAGCGAAGAGCTAAGCTATTATCAAAAGGCGCTCGACTTGTATCTTTCAATCAATCATAAAACTGAGGCTGCATCCGTCTATGGTGGTATGGCCTTTCTTGATAAAACTATGAACTATTTCGACGATGCAAAAAAACTTTATTTTAAGAAGATTGCGTTGCTTAAAGAGTTAGGGAATAATCAATTCTACGAAACCTTCATGTACCTTGCAGAAATTTATTATACAGAGGGCAATCTAAATAACGCATTAAATTATGCCCTTCAGGCGCTAAAGAATATTGAACTTTTACATGCGGACAATAATCTTCCACTGATTTATCTCCCCATAGTTTATAAGTTACTTGGTGACATCTACAGAGCCCTAAACGAAATCGATCAGGGCAGCAACTATTATCGTTTGTGCCTGGACTATAGAAATAACACCGCGTTCATAAAGAACCGTGGGTACGCGGCCCTCAAAAGTTACTCAGCAGTTTTGATATTGCAGGGGAAAGCTGCTGAAGCTTTGGCGTTTACCAAAAATTATATCTCTGATAATCCTCCGGTGTCCATGTATGATGTGGAAATTCGCGAAAACGTGCTTGGGGCGTGCTATGACGCAGTTGGGAATATTGGCATGGCCGAAAAAAAGTATCTGCAAATGATTAAGTATGACACTTTTTGCCAGGCAAATATGGGAAAAGAAATGTTCTTTACAGAGAACATTGTCGGTACAGCCGCTTATTACGAGATAGGAAAATTTTATGTATCGCATAATAGATACCGGGAAGCACAACCTTACCTGGAAAAATCTTTAAAATTTAAAAATGTCCCGGCTCCTTTCAAAAAAGATGTTAACTACCTGCAATTCAAAACAGATTCTGCATCTGGAAATTTTGCCAGTGCTATCCGGCATTATCAACGAAGTGTTTTTCTTAAAGATTCAATATCAGCCGGGGAAAGACTTAAAGAACTCAATTTCCTGAAAGTGCAATTTGAGACGGCTCAAAAGGAAAAAAACATCAAGCTCCTGGAGAAGGAGGCTCAATTACAAAGAAAAAAGTTGGAGCAATCTGCGCAATTACGAATGGGGTCAGTCGCTGTAATGATATTGCTTGTAGCATTCATGGCCATTCTCTATAACCGTAACAGGCTTAAGAATAAAAAGAACATGCAGCTTGAAAGGCAAAAGGGAATCATCAATGATAAGAATTTATCGCTTTCACAGTTGGTTCGGGAAAAGGAGTGGCTTTTAAAAGAAGTTCACCATCGCGTTAAGAATAATTTGCAGATCGTTACCAGCCTTTTGAACAGCCAGTCAGATCTTCTCGCTGAGGGGCCGGTACTGGATGCTTTGTTAGAGGGAAAACATCGGATTCAGGCCATGGCCATGATCCACCAGCGGCTATATAATACAGATGATTATAACACTATTTTGATGCCATCCTACATTGCGGAACTGGTCGATTACCTTAAAGAGTCCTTCAATCCGGGAACCCGCATTATTTTTAAGTTATCGATCGATCCGGTCGCGTTAAATTTAAGTGCGGCAGTTCCGATTGCATTAATTTTGAACGAAGCAATTTCCAATTCACTAAAACATGCATTCCCGAACGGGCGGGAAGGCACGATTACGGTTGAACTGCAGTGCCTCGGTGCCCAGGCAAAACTATTAAAAATCGCAGACGATGGCATCGGTATCCCGCCTTCCATTGATGAGAGTTATCCCAGTTCGTTCGGGCTTCGTCTCATTCGTGGCTTGACTTCCGATCTTTCAGGGTCACTGAAAATAGAAAAAGCTGAAGGAACATCGATTGAAATTGTTTTCGATGTTGACGATGAAACAAAGTTCTCTGTTTCAAATAGTTAATACACATTCCACAGTCCCTGAATTTTTTGATGATGTTCATTCGGGATACTATTGCGCTATCAGTCTAAGTTAGTAGCGGATTTAATAACTGAATAAAGTAACGGTCGTTTCTTAAAGCGATATTTAGTAACTGGCTAGCTTTGTCTTTCTTATTAAATGGTTGATTGCCAGTTGTTCCATTTATGGCAAGGTTTTGATTATGTCAACGGTAATTAAGGATACACCAATTCACTAATTAACTGACACCGGGATATGAGACAATCAATTTCTACAACCAATAAAATAGATAATAAACTCACGCAGTTTTCTGTCATACAAATGATTAGCCGCGAGTGCCTAAGGGAATATGACGGAAACCTGCAAAAACTTATTGCCGGCTGTTTGCCGCAGAATAGAAAAGATCAAAAGATGCTTTATAAAGCATTGTATGGCTTTGCCATGAAAATATGTATTCGTTATGCCGGCAATCGTGTTGAGGCTGTCGAAATCATGAACAAGGGGTTTTTAAAGGTGTTCGCTAAATTGAAAAAACATAATATAGATCATCTGTTTATTTCCTGGGTTGGCCTTATTATGGTAACTGCCTGCATAAATTATTACAGCAGCAGCCTGAAGTTATCACTTTATGAGGATCAGGAAGTAACAGAGGATATTAGCAATATTGATCTGCCAGAACAAAAACTGAACTATGATGAACTGTTGAGGGTAATACAGCAATTGCCAAATGCTGATCGTATAGTATTTAATTTATTTGCTATTGAAGGATTTTCGCACGGCGAGATAGCTGCATATTTGAGTATAAGCACGAGTACATCAAAATCAATCCTGTGCAACGCGCGAGCGAAACTAAAAATAATACTTAATTCCTGCCGCTTAGCTGGCAATTCCTGAGAGGATAGGGGACATCCAATTCGTGCTATTAAAACTATTCATATCGACTTGTTAGGTTTGATTGAGTTGAAGCAAGATGAAAGAAATGAATTTTGCATTACATCCGCCATATACCAGCAAGAGAATTACAACTGCACCACATTTAGTAACGTGCGTGTCTAAAAGCGATATTCGGTGAGTAAATAGCGGCGCTTCTGTGGTAATTATCATACTATCAATCACTTAAATAATGGCACGGTTTTGATTAAGGTATGCAAAGATGAAATAAGTCATCCGTTAACTGATCCTGAGATATGAAGGTATTGACTTTTACAAATAAAAACATGGATAGTAAGCCCACGAAGGTTTCCTGTAAACGGATAAGTGAGCGGGAGCAGATAAAAGACTATTATGGAAATTGGAAATTATGTCTTGAAACCAATGCGCTAACGCTAAACTCAGCAGCAAGGAACTTACTTGGTCTGAGACAGGATGGCAATTACGATATGAGGCAATTATTAAGGCTGATCGACCTTAAATGTTTTGAAAGGGCAAAAACCTGGTTAAGAATGCTGCGAAGCGGTGGAGTTTTAGAGCCTGTTCATTTGAAAATTTATACGCCTGGTATTGAGCCTATATGGATAAGATTGTCTGGATTTCATTATGCAGACCAGCAACGGTCTCCTGGATTAATATTAGGATGCATAGAAGATCATACTCAATATGTAAATGAAGAACGTATAACCCTGGCTATTGTAAATCATGAGATACGCACCCCATTGTCTGTGATGAAATTAAGCGCCCAGATGATTCAGTTACCGGGTAAAGATGAATCCAAAGTTTCTCACGCAGACCTGGCCAGGAATATTGAACGTCATGTTGATGGGATCACTACATTGCTCGATCAATACTTGTCCAATTCTGGTGATGACGGCAGATTTCAAAGGCTAAACCTGTCCGTTTTCGACCTGAATCACCTGGTACGGCAAGTATTTAATGATCTTACCATGATTCACTGCCACAACAAGTTCATCAATAAGACCTCAGTGCAGGCCGTGGTTAAAGCAGACAAATACCTAGTCATGCAGGTTGTCATAAACTACTTAACTAATGCAGTGAAATATTCGCCGAAATATTCAGAGATTACGGTCGACTTGTGTGTTGGTGAAAGAGATATCGTTGTTGGCATAGCCGACCAGGGGGAAGGTATACCTGCCGGGCTGGAGAATAGAATTTTTGATCAGTTTTTCCGTACTGGCATGTATAAAGATACTGCCGGTAGAGGACTTGGGCTTTACCTTGTAAAACAAATCATCGAGCGCCATAAAGGATCAGTTTGGATGAAAAGCGGCAAGGAAAAGGGATCTGTGTTTTTCTTTAGCCTGCCATTCCACAGATGCGAAAGCGAAACCATGTAACCCGGCAGCAAATATGGCCGGGCCCTGATTGCGTTTCGGGCGCTTTATTGAGAAATGATCTTATTTTGAAAATCTTAAATTTTTCGTTCGGATTGAAGGATTAGGAAGGCTCTCCAGGACAAGCAGGAAGCTGAGTATTGTTCATTATACAACAAACAGCGATCCTTGTCGAATCGCTAGCTTCGATCACTACCACTGGAATGTTTTCAGTGTTTTCCGGGGTGCATCGGAGCAATGCTAACAATTGACTATTCGCGTGGGAATTTGCCGGAATCCGTCCTCACTTAGTTTCGAACATCTGTCTCCACACCATTTGGAGCTAAAAATTTTAGAGGCAGGACTTTAAAATGTTTGCATGAGAACTATGGCGAAGTTTATGAAGTGCCTTTTCTTTTAACCGTCCCACATGTTCTTTGGTTATATTTAGGTAGTTGCCGATCTCCTCCAGTGACATGGGTGTCGTAGATCCAAGCCCAAAAAACATTTTGATCAACTCGCGTTCTCGCTTACAAAGTACGTTTAATGAGTAATGTATTTCTTTTACGATGGAGTCGCGAATCAGACCACTATCGGCGAGCGGTTCGTTGCTTTGCAAAACATCCAAAAGGGTATGATCATCATTTTCTTCGAAGGATTCATTTAGTGATATGTGGGGATTTGATTTGCTCAGTGATTCTGCGATTTTTTCTACAGGAGTTTCAAGCTGCTCAGCGAGTTCTTCGAGGGATGGTCTACGGCCGTGCACTTGTTCTAAACTGCATGCGGCTTTGTAAAGCTTGCTTGAAAGCCTGGATTGGTTATAGGGCAGTCTCACCATACGTGCGTGTTCGGCTATCGCGCTGATGATCGATTGGCGTATCCACCATACTGCGTAAGAAATAAATTTAAACCCTTTGGTTTCATCATAACGCTTTCCTGCCATTATCAAACCAATATTTCCCTCGTTGATCAGATCTCCGAGCGTAAGCCCATAGTTTTGATATTGTTTTGCTATCGATATGACAAATCGTAGATTGGTTTTTGTCAGGCGCGCTAGCGCTTCCTGATCGCCCTCTTTGACTCTTCGCGCCAACGTCACTTCTTCTTCAGGAGATATCAAATTTATTTTCTCAATTTCATTGAAATATTTATCCAAAGATTGAAAATCCCGCGGAGTGATGCTTTGTGATATAGATAATCGTTTCATATTAAATTGTTTGTTATTGAGTCTAAGTCGTTTTATTCGGTTTTAGAAAGTTGGATTTGGGTTTTGAAATTCATGTCCCAATTAAATAGTCATTCACCTTTGATATCAACGTATTGCGTAGCGTACAAATCTAGATTAAGTGGTAAGGCAGGTGTTTACCTACCTTAAACACTTCATCCAGACTTAATTTATCATAGGTTATAGGTTAAATGCATAAGCTACCCGGATCGCAAATAAATTACTTGTGTTTCCGCCATCGTAGAACTTCTGGTTGCTCTCGAATCTGATACCGGCGTCGATGTAATTTCCTCCGCTAATTTTTAAAAGCACACCCGCTTGCGGAGCATATACAAATACCGCAGATTTATTTGCATTCAAAGTGTTTTTATCTGTAAGGAACGATACTCCGGCTTCTCCCTGGACATACACCTGTTTAATTACAAAATATTTCAAGCCGGCCTTTACAGGGATCAGATGGATGTCAGGGAACTTGTATTGGTTTTTGGCAAAAATCGATGTGTAACCACTATTAAGGGTTGCATAAAGCTGGTCTTTTAGTATTGGGAAATCACCTTGTAATGAACCTCCAAAGCTCCAATTATAGGCGTTGTTTAACGAACCGGAAGGGACACCTGCGTCTGCACCTGCGCTCAACCTGATCCCTGACCCATATGATTCTGTTTTTCCGGTACTGGTTTGGGCATTTGAATGCAAACCTGAAAGCGAAATAATAGCAATTGCCAGTGCACTGATTTTAATTGAATTTTTCATGGTTTTTAGATTTTATATTAAACATTTAATTAGATGCTACCTGATAAACACGGCCAAAAAAGCTGCAACTTTAGAATAAAGGGACACTGTGATGAACCGCCTTGGTTTTACCTTCAAAACAAGGTTACTGGTAACAGATCTTTTTACCCTTTGAGCTGCCGTATTTAACGATATGCCAATGATACCTATCATACAAATCGCCATAATTGCGTGTGTAATTACATACATGGTTTCCATAGTTTTTTGAGTTTCGTATATCATTGGTATTGATTTTGATTTCTTAATTGGTCAAGCGACTTATACCAAATAAGTGCCATATATTAAATAGTTGAATATTAACCAATTGAGTGAAAAGTGTTACGAAGCGACTGGCTCTATTTCGTAATTGTCAACGATTTGAACTGAATATGGCCGAAGTAATAAGACGACTATGACATCCGGATTTAAGATGGGATTGGGTTAAGGAAAGATTGAGCCATTCCACACATCACCCCATTTTTTCCGCTTAGGCACCAAAACGGAAGACGGATAAAATGTCAAGGCCGAAGCGCCGCTGAAAAACAAATAAAAATGCTTCGCTTGTATAGCCTTGACGTTTTATTCCGGCGGTCGGTAATTTTGCCGGACGCGGTGAAATGGGATTATGGTTTTCGTGGGAGGGAAAGGCAGGGGTGTTATGAGGAACGAGTTTAACTACTGCCAGCCACTGTGAGGCTGACGACGTAAGAATGAAGCCGTATGCCCTAGCTCCGTGGTTTCAACGTATTTTATAACCTTTTTTATCTCTAACGATTTTTTATTACCAATTGCGCTTTTAACCATGAAATAACCATTGCAGCTTTATCCCTGCTTATTTTGACAGGTAGCTCCGTTTGCGGTTCAAGTTCCAGATGTATTCCCCGGTCACTTTGTTTCTGCAAGCGTTTGAATGATTTACGTGTAATGATATAACTGCGATTTACCCTGCAAAAATGAGCCGGGTCCAGTTTCTTTTCTATTTCATCCAATGATTGCCAGAAAACAAAGCCTTGCCCGTCATGTGTCCTTAGTAAAACCTCTTTGTCTTTGCGATAGAGATAAGCCATGTCAATCAACTGAACTTTGATTTCTTCTTTCCCCATGGGGATTAGGAGGTAGTCCGTATAAATTGTCTCCGGTTTTTCGGCTTCGGCAAAACGAACGAGCCGTTTTTATTAAAGAATTTACTATAAGTCTGTTTTATTTTTGCTTCCTCATCATTGATTTGTTTATCACTGTAACCCCAAAAACTTTTCCCAAAACGTTTGAGATTTGATAATCCGTATCTGAGATGATCAGTGTAGAGCGGCCAAATATTTTTTTCTATTTCATCATCGGCTGTATAATCTTTTTTGATCACATATAAGGTCATCAGGGAATCGGAAATCAGCGTTCGCAGGATGAGGAACAAGCTATCAAAGTGTCTTTCTGATGTTTTAGTATTATTGATAAAAAGGTGGCTGCTATTTAACCCATTGTTCAGCTTATACAAAATTGTATATAAAAAGATCTTGGGTTCCTGTTGAATATCTCCGGCAGCTTTTATAGCAGTTATATATTCTGTGTCTACATATTCCGTAAATGCTACTAAGTCATCATGCAGTTCTGTAATTATCTGGTCAAGCATTGTGTTTTCTGTTGACACAAAACTACAGAATTTGACAGTCTCTAATTCAAAAAATACTTGGACGCTCCCCCGCTCCCGCCGAGTTCTGCTGTGCGCCATGAAGCGATCGACGGCTGTAAGAAGATCGAATGCTTTATAAAAGATGATAGTATGGCCTATGACTATCGCTGTACAAGCGGAGGCAATAAACCATGTCCCGGTGCTAGTCGTGTAATTGACTGATATTGAACGGATAGAGGAAAAGGTTCCGAAGGAGAGATCAGGTGGGAGTAAGAGAGACGAATACAAATCAACCACCGAAGACGCGACGAGAAAGCATTACCTATTGTCAAAAGCTTGTGAAGTAGCGTACCGAGGGAAAATTATAGCAGTCGCTTGCAGGATAAAGAAATTCAGCGATATCAATTGTTAATCACCATACACCCATCCTTACCGCCTTCTCTAATGAGTTTTTATCTTTTTTTAGAATTTTAATAAAACTGTAAAGTTCCTCATCCCTGAGCCAGGTTAGTTTTGGAGCATCGCTGTCAATTACCTTAGTCCAGGCGTTGTAGCCGCTATGTTGATGCACTAATTTTTCAAAGCTTCTGGCTCTATCCAAAGCGGTTGTCCCACTAATGAAATCTGACTCCGTGTGCCACTGTATTGCTCTGACCAACTGCGGCCAACGGATCATTAAGACAATCCATTGTCCGAGGTGGGCACTTGCAGTTTCCTGAAGCATAACATTGCGATTTGTAAATTGCAAAAATCTATAAAAACGATATAGGTTAATGAATCTCTTCATTGATCTGGGCGATGTGCCCACCCATTGCGCTATCCCATCAACTAATTCCAAAGCTTCAGGATCATTGTCGTCATATTCCGCCGCGGCCGCATCTATAAACTTATCTTGTATTTCTATGGCTCGGTCAGGGTCAACTCTCTTTAAATCACTCTCTAGTTTTGTAGTTTCAGGCGTTAAAAGCTCGGACATTTTTTCTCCGGAATTTATTCTCTTCTCCAAAATAGATGCTTTAGCATGAATGCTCGCGTTTTCCTCCTTTGTTGCAACAAACTTATGTGGTTGAAGAAAATTCTTAAAAAATACGCTTGCTTGTTCGCCATTTAAAACCGGAATGCAAAATTGCAGCTGTACGAATTTTTCCATAAAATGCCAGCCAAGCGAACCCTGCTCCCGATACATCGCAGGTGACTGACCGCTAAATTTATCGTAGGCAACGTCAAGTGAGGCGGCGACCATTTGGGCGTCCTGTCCAAGTATAAAATAACATTTAGGAAAATCGCCGCTGATAAATAAATTTATAGCTTCCACTACTTCTGCAACTGTATTCGGAGAACATCTGTCCAGATCATCAATGAATATGACCGCCGGTTTGGCACTGTCAACTAGGAGGTTCATAACATCCCGAAGATCGTCTTCTACCTCGTGAAAATATCCTCTTTTCGACGCATAATCAGGTTGTTTGACGAATTTTTCAATATCGAAATCAATTTTTTCATCGTTTGCACTTTTCTGGTCATTAACAAAATAAAAAATTGCGCCAATCGGAAATAAACCGCAAGTTATCAAATCTATATAGGTTGACCATTTAAATAAAATGCTAATTGTAATGCTGATAATTGCAAGAACTACGGTGCCTATCCCATTAATCATTTTATTGATGACTTTAAACCTGATCTTGTTCCGTAGTTTTTCCTGATCCACCCTTTTTAGGTTTAGCCGGAGCCAAAATTCCTCCCGCGCTAGCTCATTGGGTAACTGGTTGACCAACTGATGAATGATTTCATAAGCAAATCCCGCCCATATTTGCTCATTCTTTTGAAACTTCCAGGCATTAAACCAAACCGTAGGATATCGCAGCGTGTTTTCATAACCGAATTTTTCTTTGGCTTTATCCAGCCATCGGCGAAACAACCTAAATGTGGCAGTTTTTTCACACCCTTTGGCGGTATGGTAAATTGTTGTTGGTTCCAGTGGCGGGAAAGCCTTGAGTTTTTCTTCAATAAAACGCATCAAACTGGTTTTGCCTTTCCCCCAGGGAGCCATGATACCGATTGTCAAAGGGGGGTTAGTGTTTTTATGATTGATAAAAGCTACGATAGCACTCGCGTATAATTTATAATCTAAAAGGTCTTCTTTTGCATAATAATCGGTGAGGAAATTTGATGCAATAGTTTTTGGGGGCGGCACTGGGACGGGTTCAAATTCGAGAGATTCCAAATTCCCAGGGAATAATTTATCGCTTTCTGTTTTATCCGGATCATAGTTCCAAAGTTTTTCAATTTCGTCGAGGTAGAGTACCTGGCTGATCAGCACGCCGGAATTGGCTGGATTTGTGGGGTAGATTCCCCAAAGTTTGAATTGCTTAAAAACGATATCCAAGTCTTCTTCTTTTGAATAAGTGATGCCATAAATATTTCTTAGTAAAAGTCTGCGATCGCGGTTTGACAACATACTTAATTTTCTCTCCGGTTCCTGAAAAAATCTCATGGCGTTAATTACATCGGAAGGCAGCCCTAAGAAATTATTCTCTGCCCTATAAAGAATAAAGCAGCTTACCCAGTCAAATTGATAAACATGAGATTTAGCAACGACACGTTTATCAGGATAACGGTTCCAGTCAATCTTTCCTGCGGCATTTTCATCGAGATAGGCCACCAGTTCACCGCAGATTTTGAGGAATTCATATTGCGGTTGCGAATCCGAAAATTCGTTTAGAATCTCTATTAAACCCGAAGACTTTTGACTGTCAAACTTTTCACGCAGCTTCTTGAAGAAATCCGGGTCGTCATTTTTGAAGTTGATATACTCGTCGTATTTGTTACGAGCAAATTCAAAATAGAAGTCGGTTGAATTGATTATTGGGGAGATAGATGCATTCGTATAAGTTTCCTTGACCGACGCGTTAAAAGCTAGTTTACTGCTGGAGTTGTTATCGAACTCCCGAATATCAAGATTTTCAGCCGCTTCAAAAGTGGCGTGGTCGTTGGTATAAATATTTAGCGTTTTATATGAATTTTCCAAAAATGACTTACTCAAGATTCGTAGACATTCTATTCCTTTTAAATCATTACTCCCCGCTCCAATTACACCGCAGGCAACAGTGTTAACGTCTTTATGTTCGTTTGCAAACTCCGCCAATTTAATGCCGATACTGCGAACAGCCTGGTACGTCGGACCGCCAGGACCCTCAGCAACTGCATATATCAGATATTTAAAAGCAACATCACTATTCAAAACTGCTCTGGGATCAATTTCACCTGCGGGCGTATCGTCTTCCGGGTAAATACCCAATCGCTCCGCTAATGCTAGGTTGATGCCATTAATGTGCCCGCTTCTAGATTGTGTGATAACGAGGATATCCGCTTTTGCCTCTAGAAGATTTCTGCCGACATGCAATTCTAAGTTGTTATGGTCCGCGATGTTTGCCATGATAATGGATAAGTTTAGAGTTGAATACTTATGAAAATTACGATAATACTTTTGATTGTCCCTAACTGCTTATATAAATTGTTTGGAATTCTGATCCCCATGGCTTTTCCTACAGCTCGTTTCGAAATCAATTTTGGAGGCTTCTAATTAATCTATTAAACTAGTTAATTGAACTAAGGCCAATATCGAATTTATCTATAAATTGTCAGGTTTATAACCTATTCGTTTACGCTCCGGCGGTTTCTCCTTTCTATCAATTAATTCATCAAGATATCGGAATACGATTTCCACATTTTTATCCTGATTATCTAGCTTACTTTTAATCTTTTCAATAGCTAACCAAATTTCTGTTTGTTCGGCGTATACTTCTCTAAGCTTTACAAAGACGTCGATAATCCTTATACTTATTTGTACCGCGCTATCGCTTTTAAGTACATTTGATAGCATTAAAATACCATGTTCGGTAAAAGCATACGGTAAATATTTCGAGTGAGCGCCGTGTCTTAAGGTCACATTTTGTGACCTTAAGACATCATTTTCCTCTTTTGTTAACTCAAACATATAATGATTTGGAAATCTATTTAGATTCCTATTTACTTGTTGCTTTAATTTTTTGGTTTCTGTATCGTATAATTCGGCTAAGTCTTTATCAAGCATTACTTTTTGATTTCTTATATAATAGATTTTGTTCATGATGATTTCATCAGGTATCAATTGATTTTCCATTGCGTTATAAATGTTAAGAATGCTATTATAATCTTTGAGATCATAAAATGTGATCTCAAAGATTTATTGGTTGACTATATAATTGTGTATTTCTTTTTCAGTAATGCCATATCCTGGCCTACTTTTAAATCAAGGATTTTTGCATAATGCTGAGTTGTCTTGATATCTGTATGACCGAGCATTTTACTTACGCTTTCTATAGGCACTCCATTAGATAGGGTTACCGTTGTTGCAAACGTGTGTCGGGCAATATGAAAGGTTAAAGGCTTATCTATATCACAAATTCCTGCAATCTCTTTCAAGTACTCGTTTACCTTTTGATTTGAGGGCACGGGCAACACCCTGTTATTGTTTACACATATGGGATGATCTGAATATTTAGCTATTATACTTATTGCGGCTGGTAGCAAAGGAATACGGCTAACCGTATCAGTTTTTCGACGTGTTGTGTGTATCCACATTTCGCCATCAAGTCCCTTTATAACTTCGTTTTTGGTTAACTTGCTCACGTCAGCATAAGCTAAGCCAGTGAAACAACTAAATAGAAAGATGTCTTTAACCTGGCCAAGGCGGTCGTTATTTAGAATTTTGTCTGAAATGCATTGTATTTCATCCTGACTAAGAAAAGACCGATCAATGCGTTTTACTTTTGCTTTATAATTTATGAACGGGTCTCTTTCTAACCACCCACTTGCTAAACAAATCCGTATAATTTTACCGAAGTTCTTAATGTATTTAACGGCAGAGTTATTAGCACATTTTCGTTCTGATCTTAAGTAGAAATCAAAATTTACTACAAAGTCATGGTCAACCTTTTTAATATCAATATCAGATATTTTGTATTTCCATTTAATGTAGTTTTCGGTGTGCCTAAGGGCAATCTCATATCTTCCGATAGTTCCTTGTGCATATTCCTTACCAGCTAATGCTGCGATCTTTTTATTGTGGTCTTGAAAGATGCTTAGAAGTGTGCGTACTTTATCACACTTACCTAGCATTCTGTTTTTTAATTCATTCGCGGTAATGGGCTTACCAGCTACAGTTTGTTGATAGTGCGCCTCATAAATTTGAGACTGTAAATTGTCAAGATAGGCATTTAAAGTCTTGGTGTCTTCTTTTGTACCTTTGAGTCGCCCGGAAGTAATATTCCAAGCATCCGGCGCACATTCACGCCCGGAAGTAAGTTCTGCACGCTGCCCATTGACGGTGATTCGGATGTAAATAGGCAATAAGCCTTCTTGATAATTTTTTGGCTTTTTTAGATAAAAAAGCAAGCTGAAATTAGTTTTCATAATGTGAACATTAAAAAGTGAAACAAAATTAAGCTTGCAATCATCTCTGCACAAGATGTTCATCTTCTGAACGTCTTGTTTATCAGTTTGTTATGCCATTTCTGGTGAGTAAAAAATCTTCAAAAAACAACTCACCGAATTACTCACCATTTTGTTGTGAAATGGTGTATAATATGATGATTTCCTTAAAACAAAAAAGCCTGCAATCGTTTGATTTGCAGGCTTTTAATGTATTTTGGTATTGAAATCAGCGGAGAGGGAGGGATTCGAACCCTCGATACCCTTTTGAGGTATACACACTTTCCAGGCGTGCTCTTTCGACCACTCAGACACCTCTCCTTTTATATGATATTCTTTCCTTTTAGAAATTTATAACCATCAATTGATTTATAAAATCTCTCTCTTTGTACAGCTAAACTACGATCTAAATGCTCTTCCACAAAATGAATTACAAACGGCCTCCTGTATTTAGTTGACGGCACTTGCCCTTTATTGTGTCTGATAAGACGCTTGGTAACATCTACTGTACTGCCGTAGTAGTATTTGTTGTCCTTTAAACTTTTTAGAATATAACTGTAATACAATTTATTATAATATTCGAACCCTCGATACCCTTTTGAGGTATACACACTTTCTCCAAAGGAGTCCTTCGGACCAGGCGTGCTCTTTCGACCACCTCCAAAGGAGTGCCTTTGGCATCAGACACCTCTCCATAGAAATTGGATTGCAAATGTAGAATTTTTGCTTGAATATGGAGTAATGAATTGTGCGGGTTATGCGCCGGGGTTATTGGTATTGCGAATTATACAATTTGAGTGCCTTGTTGGTATGCTTACCTGAATTAGCCAGGTTAATAAAGGCAGCAGTTAATAATCCGGTAGCAACACCGGTTAAAATATAGGCCCCTGCTAAGCTGTGATGCTGGTAAATAAACTCGGGCTGACCGTTAATCAGGCCGACAGTTTCACCTGCATGGCTATTATGGGTTGCATATAAAATGGTTGCCACAATTCCTGACACGCCTGCTCCTGCAAATGAAACATAGCCCCAGGTTGCAGTATTTTTTGCCTTTGATATTTCTACTGCTGATGGTTCATAACGCATCAACCTGATCAGAACATCTTCACGTGTTTGCAATTTACCTCCGATGGTATATAAATACGAGGTATGTTTTCCTTCGCCAACAGGTATAAGTTTAATGATACTATCAGGTTTGGATTGCACGTGTTGATTATCCTGTGCTTTGATCAATAATGAAGAAAATAATAGTAACAATGTGATAAAAAAAGGCGTTTTCATAGGTGATAAATTTAGATAGGAGTTATGAAGTTATTTTAATTTAATGGTTAATAAATAGGAAGGCTACTAGATGTGGATCCTTAAAAAAGCGCACCGGCTTTTACCCCGGTACGCTTCATCAATCACTCACTTATCTGATTTATCCTCTAAAACGATCATTATGTTTATCGCGGTGGATGGCACGGCTGGTGCGGTTTTCCTCGCGGCGCAAATGCCTGCGCTCATTCATTGTTACCCTGCCGTTTGCTTTGGCCATGTATCTATCGCGGCTTATCCTTCTTTCATCATTACGTAAATTATATGCCTCGTTGCGGGTAAGTTCGCCGCTGCGCACGCCCTGGTTAATCCGACGCTCCTGCCTGTGTTGCCTGGGGTTAATTACAGGTGTGCGGGTTTGTGCATTTGCAATAGAGGTAATGGCTAACATAGCAACCAGTGCACCTCCTAATATTTTGATTTTCATGGTATTATTAATTTTTATTTCTTTTTCGGTTGTTTGATAATAGATTGAAAATAGTTAAATAGGTTTAGTGGAGTGATAAGTTTTTGTTGATTAGGTTGAATAAATTGATTGTGTTGGATAGTCTAAAATTTGTAATTAGTTTCTTAATCGGCTATAAAATGAACTCAATCAGACACAAATTATCGCAGATAAATATTTTTACCTTATGTTTGCTGCTTATTGCCAAACAGGCAAATAGACACATACAAAAGCTTGTTTAGTTCCAAATGCTGAGCATCAACGAGATCAAAAAACCTATTGCTGCTGATATTGATGCTTTTGAAGAAAGATTTAAAGCCTCGATGCAAAGCTCGGTGCCCTTGCTGGACCGTATTACCCACTATATTGTAAAGCGAAAAGGAAAGCAGATACGACCCATGTTCGTCTTCTTTTCGGCCAGCATTTGCGGGGGGATCAATGATTCTACCCATCGTGGCGCTGCCCTGGTTGAACTACTGCATACTGCCACATTGGTTCATGATGACGTGGTGGATAATTCTTATCAGCGTCGCGGATTTTTCTCCATCAATGCTTTATGGAAAAATAAGATAGCCGTATTAGTGGGCGATTACCTGCTCTCAAAAGGCTTACTGCTATCGATAGATAATGGCGATTTTAAATTGCTGAAAATAGTATCGGAAGCGGTAAAGCAAATGAGCGAAGGCGAGTTGCTGCAGGTAGAAAAAGTGAGACGGATGGATGTGGATGAGCCGATATACTACGAAGTGATCAGGCAAAAAACAGCGTCCTTAATTGCTTCCTGCTGTGCTTGTGGTGCAGCTTCGGCAGGGGCGGATGATGAGACAGTTGAAAAGATGCGTTTGTTTGGTGAAAAGATCGGCATTGCATTCCAGATAAAGGACGATATGTTCGACTTTGGGACAGATGACGTAGGTAAACCTTTAGGCATTGACATAAAAGAAAAGAAAGTTACACTGCCGCTGATCTATTCGTTGAATAATGCTACTTCGTCTGAACGGAAAAGGATCATCAACCTGGTAAAGAACCATAATGATGATCCAAAGAAAATTGAGCAGATCATCAGGTTTGTAAATGAAACCGGGGGGCTGCAATATTCAGAAACCCAAATGAAGATTTACCAGGAAGAGGCATTTAAAATACTAAATACTTTTCCGTCGAGTGCATCAAGAGAAAGTTTGGAACAATTGGTGCGATTTACTACCGAAAGAAATAAATAATGTCAAGCGAACTCATATTTTTAGGAGGCTTCATCGTTTTTATCCTGCTGATGATGTCGATTGACCTGGGGCTTTTTGGTAAAAGTGATAAGCCCGTCAGCATGAAACAGGCTGGCATCATGAGCGCCGTATGGGTATCGTTTGCTTTGATTTTCTATTGGCTTATTTTACAATATGGCGATCTGCTGCATCATGTGGATAGTTTTGCTGCACTGAAAGAGATCAATGTTAGGCATTTTCATCAACTTAAATTAAATGCGGATGACTTTGCAGGAAGCTTAGAATTATACCGCAAAAATCTGGGCCTCGAGTTTATAACAGGCTACGTAGTAGAATACGCATTATCAGTTGATAATATATTTGTGATGGTACTGATATTTACCGCATTTGCAGTCAACCCCAAATACTATCATAAGGTTTTATTATGGGGCATTATCGGTGCTATTGTGATGCGTTTCCTGTTCATTTTTATAGGGGCAACGCTGATCGCCCAGTTTCATTGGATATTGTACCTGTTCGGGGCGTTCCTGGTATATACAGGTGTAATGATGTTTATCAACAGGAATCAGGAAGATGAGATTGATCCTGAAAACCACCGGATAGTAAAATTCACCTCCAAATACTTTGCTGTTCATCCAAAGTTTGAGGGGGACCGATTTTTTATAAAGTTAGAGGGCAAAAGGCTAATTACCCCATTGTTTTTGGTGCTTATGATCATCGAGGTGACCGACCTGGTTTTTGCCGTCGACTCGATACCTGCTATATTCTCGATAACAAAAGACCCCTACATTGTATTCTTCTCCAATATATTCGCTATCCTGGGGCTCAGGTCGATGTTCTTCCTGCTGGTTAATATTATCGAGAAGTTCCATTATCTCAAGATCGGTTTATCCGTATTGCTGGCATTTATCGGTTTAAAAATGCTTGCTGCAAATTATGTATATAGGATCGGGCTTACTACCGGTAGGTCACTGTTGATTATACTTGGTATTTTACTCGTAAGTATTGTAGCTTCACTTATATTTCCTAAAAAAGAGCCTGCAGCTTAACTCATTGTAAATTGTAATTATATTTACTTCGCACTACAAAGACGAAGTATATGGAAAACAACAGTAAACTTAGCGTGCCTTTACTTTTTGAATGGGCAGGTGGTATGCCCGCTTTTGAGCGTCTTTTTGATCAGTTTTATGATAAGGTTTTAGCTGATGATATCCTTGAGCCGGTATTTAAACATATGTCACCCGAACACAGGCTGCATGTAGCCCATTTTGTAGCCGAAGTGTTAGGCGGTCCCAAGCTATACAGTGCGTCAGAAGGCAGCCATTTCAAGATGATCCAAAAACACCTGTCAAGGCATTTGACCCAACAGCATCGCAAACGCTGGATAGAATTATTGCTTGAGACGGCCGATGAATTGAACTTGCCGGATGACCCGGAATTCCGTTCGGCATTTATGGCTTACCTGGAATGGGGTACACGTATCGCTGTGATCAACTCTAATACCGATGAAATAACCGAAAGCCCTGATGTGCCAATGCCGGCTTGGGGATGGGGTGTGCCCGGTGGTCCGTACCAGGGATAAAGATGTGAGATATGAGATATGAGACATTGGGGAAAATTTAACGATCCTGGTCCTTTATTCTGCTATACTGTCCAAGCCACTAAAAGATTTCATCTCACATCTCATCTCTAATAGAAAATATTAACTTCGCTACATGCAATGGTTTGATTTTAGCCACCTCAAGGTTACCTTTTTTGATGTACTGGATATATTACTGGTAGCCTTTATTATTTACCAGCTTTACAGCCTCATACGGGGTACCATAGCAGCTAATATCTTTATCGGGCTGGCACTGATCTATGTATTGTTTTTTGTGGTAAGGGCGCTGCAAATGCGCTTGCTTACGGCTATACTGCAAAACTTTGTTAATGTTGGTATCATTGCCGTCATTGTCGTCTTTCAACAGGAGATAAGGCGGTTTTTGCTACTGGTGGGTAAAAATGCATCCTTGCAGCGAAACAAGGCATGGTGGGGCTATTTCTTTGGCAAGGCAGACGACGAGAAGAACAACTATTCGCGTATTAAACCAATTGTTGATGCCTGTAAAAGTATGAAGCAAACCCGTACGGGCGCACTCATCGTATTTGCGAAATTTTATGACGAGCAATTTTATCAGAACAGCTGCGAGGTCATCGACTCTAAAATATCGAAGCGTTTGCTGGAGAGTATTTTTCAAAAAAGCAGTCCGCTGCATGACGGTGCCGTGGTGATATCTGAGAATAAAATAAAAGCCGCCAGCTGCATATTGCCGCTTACCGATAAAACAGACCTGCCGCTGCAATTTGGTTTGCGCCACAGGGCGGGTATAGGTGTGACTGAAACCAATGAGGCAACAGCCATTATTGTATCCGAAGAAACAGGTGAGATATCCTACGCGAAACAAGGCCGTGTTAAAATGGACATCAGTTTTGCCGAGTTGGAAAAATTGCTGAATAAGGATTTTTGATAGCTCTATCTTAAATGGTAGATTTAGATATTGCTGAATCTTTGATAAAGCAGTAACTTACGTGCACTAACTTCCTAAACCATGCGATTGATTTTAATTTTTCCCCTGTTATTTTTCTGTTTAACCACTCTTGCTCAAAATGTCACTAACCATCCGGTAGAACCGAAAGGTGTTTATAAGGAGATAAGTCTTTCAAACGATATAAGGGTTATTCAATTATTGGCCGATACAAATGTCAATCATTCAAAATCTGCTTTGATCGATTCCGTAGAAAGAGATGCAAACAGATACACCCCACCCGTTTTGTATATATTATCTAATGTCCTTTTCTCTCAAAAAAAATATAATGAGGCTTGCTACTGGTTTTATCTTGCTCAGTTAAGAGCAAGGTATGATGTTAATCGTTGTACAGACAAAACAGCTAATGCCGATGCATATAATATGAATTTTGGACCGTTTATCAATGATTATGCTTTTCACCATTTAGATAGTTTAAAAATAATAGTTCAAAAGGTGGTGGACTTTGTTAGGGTAAATGATGAATTGTATGATCAACGATGGATCAACCTAACAGGCATGGATGCAATGACTGCAAGTTTGAGCGACAAGTCAGTTAGTAAAAAACTTAGCATTGATAAAAGTCAATGGCCTGCTATAAAGAAAAAAACAATAGATGACTATTGCAATGATTTTAAAGCAGCCACCAACAGGGATATCACTGTAGACAAGGAAACGCTATTGGGTGGCGACTATCGCCTATTCCAAAATACGCCAGCATGGGAATTGGCAAAGGCTGTTAAGGACGAGGATACCTCTAAAATCAAAGAAGAAATAAGTAAAAACAAAAGCCTGCTTAATTTCGGAGAGCCTCGTTTTGGCCAGACATTGTTATTAATGGCGGTTAAGACTCTAAAATTTGAGTCAGCTAAAACTCTTGTTTCATTAGGTGCTAATCCAAACGACCAGGATAAATATGATGGCTCATCGCCGTTAATGGAAGCTGCTCATATTAATTTCCTTGGCAATGATACTTATGGAAGCGATCCAAGGTATCTAAAATTACTATTAGAACACGGTGGAGATCCAAATGCAGAACAAAAAGGAACAAGGAGAAAAGGAAATGGTACAAGATATACGCCTTTACTTAGGGCTTGTGCTATAGGTAATTTTGATTATGTGAAAATATTAGTTGATGCCGGAGCGAATGTTAACTACAATAATGAATTTAGCATGAGTCCTTTAGGTGAAGCTGTGATAGTTGGAAGTAACCCAGATGTTGTGATTTACTTAATCGAAAAAGGAGCTGATTATAAACGATCTCTTTTAACAACGGTTAGTGGAAAGAAACTTTATATCACGGATATATTGCGAGATTGGCTTTTTGACCTGGGATCGGATAAGTACAAGAAGAAAATGGAGCTTGTTGATTTTCTGAAAAAGAACGGTATGGATTACTGGAAAATAGAGATACCAGAGCAATACCTTGATGATTATCCCAAGAGCTATTTAGAAAAATATTGATTTGCCATAGCCTGTCTGTATCTTTAATTAAAATATTTTAATGAGATAAACGTCTTATTATCATGATCTCAGATTCAACTTTATCTAAGGCAGGTGAGATAGCCAAAGCGCTTTTTAACATAAGCTCAAGATATTTTTTGTTTGCTGGATCATTTTACCTGGTTTTTTATGTGTGGAAGAACCGGAAATTCTGGTATGCTAAGATACAGCAGCGTTACCCGGAAAATAAGCATATTTTAAGGGAGATAGGTTACTCTATGCTCACCATGCTCATTTTTGGAGCAATCATTGTCCTTACGATCGTAGCCGGCAAAAAGGGGTTAACAAGGGTATATAATGATATCGGCGAGCATGGGTACGTATACTTCTCGTTCAGCATTGTGCTGATGATCTTTATACACGATACTTATTTCTACTGGACGCACAGGCTGATGCACTGGAAGCCTTTGTTTAAGATCGCACATAAAACGCATCACCTATCTACCAATCCTACGCCCTTTGCCGCTTATGCATTTCATCCTATTGAAGCAGTGGTAGAAATAGGGATCATTCCGCTTATTGCGTTTTCAATGCCGTACCACCCGACGGCACTGGCTGCTTTTTCCATATATGCCATAGCACTTAATGTGATCGGACATTTGGGTTTTGAGCTTTTCCCAAAGGGGTTTGCGAGCCACCGTATTTTTAAGTGGCATAATACTTCAACTCATCATAACATGCACCATCGTTTGGTGAAATGTAATTACGGCTTATATTTTAATATCTGGGACAGGCTGATGAAAACTAATCACCCTGAATATGAGAAAAGCTTCGATAGCGTTATAGCGCAACGCGAACAAAGTAAGTTAATTCCTGATGCAGAATTGCAAAAGATTAAGGGGTAACTAATGGTTGAGTGTTTTTAAGCGGAACAACTTTCACACTTTTTATCGGCATCCTATCAATGTTGCCTTCAACTTTAGCTACCGGCATATTATCAATATCTCCACTCACCCGGACTACCGGCATGTTACTGTAAAATAACTCTGCAGTGCTAAAACCAGGTAATGCCGCCAATTGCTGCGACTTTGGCAGATTCTGAAAGTTTTTGAACAGGCTGCTATCATTCAGATTAAATTGCTGCAACTTCATGTTTTTTGGTGCTTTAAAGAAAAGCGAATCAGATGGTTTGATAGTTAATTGCTGTGCCTTTAGTTGAGAAGCAACGGCGATCATAAACAGAAATAGCAATATCTTTTTCATGGCTAATTTGTTTTAGTACTAATATAACCTATCTGATTGTTAAAATGTGTTATTTTTTTGGCGTAAAATGTTAAAATGAAAAAGCAGGCTGAAATAAAGCCTGCCTTTTTCATTTTTAGAGAATATCACTTATTTACTATTCGCATCGGTAACAACTTTTACTGCATCTGCGGCTGCTTTTGCAGAAACGTCGTCTTTTAGATTAGCGCGTTGCGTTTTAATGTCATTTAGTAAGCCTATAATAAAAGGACCTACACCAGTATACATTTTGTATTTGATACCCATGCCCTTTATCAATTCAATGCCCTGTTGTGCGTCAGCAGGATTATCTACATGCCCGGTCATTTTAGCAAAACTCCTGATCATGCCAAATTTACCGTTAACATCGGCGCTGTTAAATTGCTTATAAACGAAAGACCACTCTGCAGAATTCCCACTTTCAGCATATACATATACAATAGCCGGGGTAAGTGCGCCACTGTTATCCTTTTCAAAGCCTTTGGCTAACTGTAGTGCCTGAGCCGGATCTAACTGGCTGATGCCATTTAAAGCTGCACCCTGTATAGCATATGATTCGCTTTTTAATGCTTGTTTAAAGATATCCATGTTGCCTGGCGCTTTAAGTTTGGCAAGGACGGTCATTGCAGCGGCACGTACCAATGTGTTATCGTCTGTTTGCGCTAATGAAGTTAATACAGGTAAAGCCGCGCTGTGAATGTCATCACTTTTCATATTCAATGCCAGTATAGCTTGTTCACGCAGGCCATAGTATTTATCTTTCAGAGCAGCCAGGACGATTTTGGCCCCTGCTTTTTCTGATTGTTTTCCCTGGGCTGCTTCCAAAGCCTCATAACGGTCCATGTATAACGGGGCGTTAGCATATTGGAATGCAAATTCGTCAAGCGTTTTATTGTCTGTTTTTAGGGCAAGCAGTACTTTGTCAGCATCAACATTTACCAGGTCTGGTTTAACGTCTGAGTGGAAAGTTAGGGTATCCATTTTATCGTTCATCCAAACTTTGTGACGCTCTTTTTTGCCACCTGCATAAATATCAACAGCAAAAGGTAGTTTAAATGTTTGTCCTACCTGTTTCTGAAGCAGGTAAACAGTTTCAGTTTTTGAAGCCTCGTCCCATTTGTAGTTGATATCCAACATAGGGTGCCCGGCACCGTAATACCATTGGTTAAAGAACCAATTCAGGTCGCGACCACTGGCTTCTTCTTCGGCCAGGCGCAGTTGCTGTGCTTCACCGTTTTTAAAGGCATTGGTTTTTAGGTAGATGTTCAAACCTTTAAAGAAGGCGGCATCTCCTAAATAATTACGCAGCATATTTAAAATTCGACCGCCTTTTTGATAGGTAACCACATCAAATACATCTTCCTTATCAGCATAATGGAAACGTACCAGGTTTTTGGTTGCAGCATCGGGTTGTTCAAGATAATTTATTAGTGCCTCGTGACTGTGCTCATCCGCAGCATCTTTGCCATATTTATGTTCAGCCCAAAGCATTTCGCTAAAATCTGCAAAGGATTCATTTACTGTCAAATTACTCCAGCTTTCGCAGGTTACATAATCGCCAAACCATTGGTGGAACAATTCATGCGCAATGGTACTTCTGCCCTGATCGTAATAACGATCTATCAGTTCGCGATGGGTGCCCTGTACATACTCGCCATGCAAGGTAGCAGTGGTATTTTCCATTGCACCGCTTACGTAATCACGCACTACAATTTGTGAGTATTTGTTCCATGGGAAATCAACACCCAAAGTTTTTGAATAGAATTCTATCAACTCTGGAGTCATTCCGAAAATTTCTTTGGCGTAAGGTGCATATTTCGGCTCCAGGTAATAGTTTACCTCTTTGTTGCGCCACTTGTCATGATAGATCTTAAAATCGCCCACAGCCATCATAAACAGGTATGGCGAATGTGGTAATTCCATTTTCCAGGTATCGGTGCGGGTGCCATCGCTGTTTTTCTTTTGCGAAGCCAGGCGGCCGTTTGACAGGGTAACATATTTTGCCGGAACGGTCATGCTGATCTCGTCGGTAGTTTTTTGTTCGGGCTTGTCAATAGTAGGGAACCATGCCGATGAACTTTCAGTTTCTCCCTGTGTCCATATCTGAACCGGCTTGTCTTTTTCAGTGCTGTCCGGATTGATAAAATAAAGGCCTTTTGCATCGTTTATCGCAGCGCTGCCTCTTGCTTTTAGCAGGTTTGGTTTTGCGGTATAATCAATATAGATGGTATAAGATTCGTTATTATGATACACCTGATCCAGATTGATAGCCAGGCTGAGGCTGTCTTCGTACTTATACTTTAGCGGGATATTTTTGCCGTTTTTAACTACCGAAATATTTTTGATATCCATTCCTTTTGCGTCCAGGCGCAGGGTATCTGTAGGATAGAAATGAGGCTTTAAAGTAACCCACTCCTTGCCATACATATAGCATTTTTTGTAATCGAAATGCACATCCAGTTTGGTGTGTACAAGATCATTGATCTTTGGAGGTGTTGCGCGGTAGATTTTCATTAACGGATCTTCCGCTTTGGAAGTGGAATCCTGTGCGTAAGCAATGTGTAAACTTGTGATCAATACACCCGAAAGAGCAATTGAAGCAAGCATTTTAAGATGAACCATATTTGTTAATTATTGATTTGTATAGATGTTTCCTTCCTTCATAACGAAGGCCATGTTTTTCATTGTTTTAATGTCTGCTAACGGGTCGCCGTCGACTGCTACAATATCAGCAGATTTTCCTTTGCTGATGCTGCCAATCTGGTCGCTCATCCCCAAAAGATCAGCGGCGTTAGTGGTAGCTGCTTTTATTGCTTCCATAGGTGGCATTCCGGCTTCAACCATATATTGGAATTCGATGTAGTTTTTACCATGTGCATATACACCTGCATCAGTACCAAACGCAATTTTTACGCCTGCCTTATATGCCTTACCAAAATTCTTTTGAATTTGCGTGCCCACTTCCAATGCTTTGCGTGCAATTACCGGTGGAAAATACCCGGGTATTTTGGCTGAATCAGCTACGGACTTACCCGCAATAATTGTAGGAACTAAATAAGTGCCATATTTTTTGGCAAGCTCTATGTCCTCATCGTTCATAAATGTACCATGCTCAATAGAAGTAACACCACCTAAAATTGCGCGTTTGATGCCTTCTGCACCATGGGCGTGGCAGGCTACACGTAAGCCATAATCTTTCGCTGTTTCTACAACTGCTTTTATTTCATCAATTGTAAATTCAGCACCTGAACCGTTTTCACTCAGATCGAGCACACCGCCGGTAGAAGCAATTTTAATCACATCTGATCCTCGTTTGATCTGCAAACGAACAGCTTTGATCAGTTCGTCCCTGCCATCAGCCACACCATCGTCTGGTCCCATTTTATGATCAAAAACATCATTACGAAAGCCTACAGATCCATCCATATGGCCGCCGCTTGCTGAGATCGCGCGACCAGCAGTGATAATACGTGGTCCGTCAACAAGTCCATGTTTTATCGCTTTGCGCAAGCTGATATTTACGCCTGTTCCGCCCAGATCTCTTACGGTTGTAAAACCAGCCATTAACGTCCTTTTGGCATAAACTTCGGCCTGGTAAGCAATGTCGGCATCGGTCAGAATAAAACCTTCGACTATTGAATTTTTGCTGCCCTGGCTCTCCAAATGGACATGGCAATCAATTAAACCGGGCATTATAGTTTTATTTTTCAGGTCGATCACCTTATCGTTCGCACCGCCGGTTGTATAGCCTTTTTGTATATCGGTAATCAATTTGCCATCAACAACGATGGTCATTTCTGTTTGGGCCTGGTTGGATATGCCGTCGATTAAGCGACCGCAATGGATGTATGTTTTTTGTGCAAATGCTGAGGACACAAAAAACAATAGCAGTATGAAGCTAAGTTTGCGCATGAAATGTTCAGTTAATATCAGGCTAAATTAGAAAGTTTTTTATATAAATGCGTAAGACGCACATAAGCTCAGTATGTTACAAATGTCATTTTAAAAATGACGTCTAAACGGCCAAAATCGGACACCTGATGTTCGTATCCGAACAGTGAACTATTGATATATTTCATAATGTATTGTATTTCAAATATTTGATTTAATGGCACGGCTTTTATTAAGAATACGTGACGTATTACGAACAACATAAACGTACTATTTATGATTAGGAACTATTTAAAAGTCGCCTGGCGCAATTTAGTGAGGAACAAGGCACACACATTTATTAATATGGCCGGACTTTCAGTAGGTCTGGCTTGCAGTTTGATGATTTTGTTATGGGTTCAGAACGAGCTGAATATGGATGCTTTCCATAAAAATGGGAAGAATTTATACCAGGTGTATGAACAGCAACATTATGATAATAAAGTTAACGGGCAATATTATACCCCAGGCGTTTTAGCGGCCGAAATGAAACGTTTGATACCTGAAGTGCAGTATGCTGTAAACACCATTTTTAATGAAGAGCATACTTTTAAAGTTGACGATAAGATCATCAAATTGACAGGCGGTTTTGCGGATGCTGATTTCTTTAAGATGTTTAGTTATCCGCTAATACTGGGTAATGCACAGAAGGCATTACATACTGTATCAGATATTGCGATATCAAAGAAAATGGCTGAGGATTTCTTTGGAAACGCACAGTCGGCGATGGGTAAAACAGTTCGTTTGGATAACCGTAAGGATTTTATAGTTACCTCGGTATTTGAAAATGTTGGTACAAATTCTTCTATCAAATTTGATTACCTGATCAACTGGTTTTCGTTTCTGGAGGATAATCCGTGGGCAAAGAAATGGGGCAATAACACACCATATACATACATCCAATTACGCCCGGATGCAAATCCTGAGGTGGTTGGCCAGAAAGTAAGGCATTTACTCGAGAAACTGGATGCAGATGAAAAGCCAGGCACATTTACTGAGGAACTGGCTTTGCAAAAGTTTGATGAGGTATACCTGCACAGTAATTTTAAAGAAGGTAAAATTGATGGCGGCCGAATAGAATATGTGCACTTGTTCAGCATCGTGGCAGTATTTGTTTTGCTGATTGCCTGTATCAACTTTATGAACCTGACTACAGCACGGTCTGTAAAACGGGCCAAAGAAATAGGCATAAGAAAAGTGGTAGGCGCAGTGCGGGGCGTATTGATCAGGCAATTTATCAGTGAGTCGTTATTGCTTACTTCTATGGCTGTAGCGGTTTCGTTGTTCATACTGGTTGCGTTGCTGCCATTATTTAATCAGGTCACCCAAAAGCAAATTGAACTGCCTTTTCATGAGGCGCAATTCTGGATAAAATTATTGGTAATTACGCTGATTACAGGTGTGGTTTCTGGTAGTTATCCTGCCTTGTTCCTGTCGTCGTTTAATCCTGTTAAAGTATTGAAGGGCACTTTGAAGCTTGATTCGGGTACAACACTGTTCCGCAAAGGATTGGTGGTATTTCAGTTTGTGCTTTCGATAGTATTGATCATCGGGACTATCATCATTTCGCGCCAGGTATCATATATCCAATCTATCAATCTCGGGTTTGATAGGGAGAATATGGTTTATATTCCGTTGGAAGGAAACCTTGTGAAAAACTATGAGGTGTTTAAGAATGAGGCGCTAAAAATGCCTGGAATTAAGTCAATTACAGAGAGTACAAGTCAGCCTACAAACCTGCAATCTTCAACGATAGGTGTTGAGTGGGTAGGAAAAACTCCGAATACTTCGATCTCATTTTCCAATGCCGCCGTTGGTTATGATTTTTTCAGTACACTGAAATTGAAAATGGCCACCGGACGTGATTTTTCAAAAAGCTTCGCTACAGACACGAACGCCTATGTGATTAATGAAACTGCTGCAAAAAGGTTAGGCTACCCTGATCCGATAGGGCAATATTTAACCATGTGGGGGAATAAAGGTAAGATCATTGGTGTTGTAAAAGATTTCCACTTTAGCTCGCTTCATGACCAGATCGAACCATTGATACTTCGGTTTAGTGAGAATGTGGATTATGGCAGTATACTGGTACGCACTATGCCAGGAAAAACTAAAGAAGCACTGGCCAGCCTGGAGACAGTTGCTAAACAATTGAACCCTAATTTTCAATTTACCTACACTTTTTCTGATGATCAATACAACAAATTATATAACAGCGAACAGATCGTAAAGAAGCTTTCTGACGGATTTGCTTTCCTGGCCATATTTATTTCTTGTCTTGGGCTATTAGGTCTGGCCATGTTCACTGCTGAACAACGCTTAAAGGAAATAGGCATACGCAAAGTGTTAGGCGCAAGTGTAGGATCATTGTTTGCTTTATTATCATCAGAGTTTTTGGTGCTTGTGGTTATCGCAATGCTTATTGCTACCCCGGTAGCATGGTACGGTATGAATGCGTGGCTGCGAAACTTTGCCTATCACACACCTATACAATGGTGGGTGTTTGCGCTGGCAGGCGGGTTGATCATATTGATCGCATTAGCAACTGTAAGTTTACAAGCGATAAAGGCGGCTTTGGTTAATCCGATAAAGAGTTTGCGTTCAGAGTGATGTTAGTCATTAGTCATTAGTCAATGGTCATTAGAGTTTAGGATTTAGAATTTCGAGATTAGTCATTAGGATTTAGAACTTAGAATTTCCCAAACGTCATTCGTCAATGGTCATTCGTCATTAGAATTTAGAATTTCGAGATTAGTTATTAGAGTTTAGAATTTTCTATCATGATAAGAAATCAACCCGATAAAAAGCTTGAGAAGCGAGTAAACGGGGATATAAAGCAAAAGACCTGCTATGTTTTATGATAGCGGGTCTTTTTATTTAATTGGACTTAAAATTATTAGCAGTATTGTTCAAATGCACCGATCAAATTATCGGCTATCATTTGTGCAGGGCGGCCTTCTATCTGGTGGCGCTCGATCATATGAACCAGTTTGCCATCTTTAAATAAGGCCATAGCTGGTGATGACGGAGGATAAGGCAGCATATAATTACGTGCAGTATCAACAGCATCTTTTTCCATCCCGGCAAAAACTGTTACCAGTTTATCAGGGTGTTTTTCGTTTTTAGAGGCAATTCTTGCTGCCGGGCGGGCATTAGCCGCCGCACAACCGCAAACTGAGTTTACCATTATAAATACAGTGCCCTCGCTTTCAATAGCTTGTTTTACCGCATCCGCATCTTTCAACTCTTCAAAACCAACTTTTGTAAGTTCTTCCCGCATTGGGGTAACTAAATATTCTGGGTACATCATATCGCTTTAAAAATTTCCTGTAAAGTTACTAAATGATTTAAAAGTAAATTATACTACACGCAATAATAACATTTTGCTGACGAAGCCCGTATACAGTACCAATGGTAATTATAGTGACCAAAGGTTTTGAATTTATTAACAAGAATCGAAATATTTTGGATTTTTGTGCGTCTATTGTTATATATTGCATACACTATTGTAACCCTAACTAAGACTATGAACCTAAAACTTACCAATTTTAGTACCATCATTATTGTCAATAAGAGCCAGGAACAAACGCAGGCTATACGTATAAAAACAAAGCATTTGAAAAGAATGAAGCATTATATTGCTTCAGTAATATGCCTGGTGATTGCGTTGGTGGGAACAATTATCTATCTGAATTCCAGGAACTCAGAACACGAACTGGAGAAACAGCAACTGCTGACCCAGATCGCTCAGCTTAAAGGCAAATTGCCTATTGCAATGGCTGCATCCGCTACTGCTGCGGCTAATGCAAATACTGCTTCATCATACATACAATCTATACAGGGTAAGCTTGAAAAGATCAATGATTATCTTCGCAAGAGAGGCTTAAAAGGCTTTTCAACAAAATCTGTAGGCGGTGATGATAAGACGGAAACTTCCAAATTAACAGATAACGAAAAATATTCCCTTTATGACGACTATTTAAGCCGTTTGTTAAACAGTGTAGCCTTTACCCCTATGGGCTATCCGCGTATAAGCGCTATAACTTCAATGTTTGGTTATCGTAGTAATCCTTTCGACTCAGGAAATGCAGAATTGCACCCGGGTATTGACTTTAAAGGAGCAACCGGCGACCCCGTACACGTTACAGCGGATGGTAAAGTATTTTTCACAGGCTGGAAAGGTGGTTACGGTAATTGTATTATCGTTCAGCATAAAAACGATTTCCAGACATTATATGGGCACCTTTCTCATATTAATGTTCAGGAAGGGCAGTCTGTAAGCACAGGTGATGTGATCGGAAAAGTAGGTTCAACCGGCCGTTCAACCGGCTCGCATTTGCATTATGAAGTGCGAAAAAATGGCAAGCCGATCAACCCGATCAAATTTTTGACTTTAAATAACTAATATCAGTGAGTTCTGATCAGGCCCCCCTGATCCGGCTCACCTAACAATTAACTAAATAAAACTATGGCTATCTTTTCAAAAAAGAACAAAATCGAACTTGATCAGCAAGTGATATCAACACTGATCAGTGAAGGGTGTTTGTTAGATGGTAATCTGAAAGCTCCGGCATATGTGCGTATAGAAGGGCAGATAAACGGTGATGTAAACATTGATGAAGGTTTGATACTGGGCGAGAAAGCTCTGATCAAAGGGAATGTGGTTACCAAGGAAATGATAGTTTATGGTGCAGTTAATGGTAATATAAATGTCCACTCATTAGAAATAAGAGGTACAGGCCGTATAACCGGTGATATAAAGACACAGGTATTGCAGGTTGAACCGGGTGGTACACATAATGGTAAGTTATCTATGTCAGGATCAGCTCCTGTAAATCATAGCTCAAAACAGGAAAAACAGGCAAAAGTTGTTGAAGCGGAGGCAGTCTGATTTCATTAAGATATTTCTATTGATTACTTTTGCATTTTAAAATCGAAATGTTATGTCATCAGTAGAAACCGCTTACACCAAATACAAAGTAAAAGACTTGTCGCTGGCCGAATGGGGCCGCAAAGAGATTGGCCTTGCTGAAGCAGAAATGCCCGGCTTAATGGCATTGCGTGCTGAGTATGGCGCGTCACAACCATTAAAAGGTGCCCGCATTGCAGGCTGCCTGCACATGACCATCCAAACCGCTGTTTTAATTGAAACATTACAAGCGTTGGGTGCTGAAGTGACCTGGTCGTCATGTAATATATTCTCAACACAGGATCATGCTGCTTCGGCTATTGCTGCTGCCGGTACTTCTGTTTATGCCTGGAAAGGGATGAACGCTGAAGAGTTTGACTGGTGCATCGAGCAAACACTATATTTTGGTGAAGACCGCAAGCCATTGAACATGATATTGGATGATGGCGGTGACCTGACCAACATGGTTCTGGACAAATACCCTGAACTGATTGCCGGCATTAAAGGCTTATCAGAAGAAACTACTACCGGTGTACACCGTTTGTATGAAAGGATGAAAAATGGCACATTGCCAATGCCTGCCATCAACGTAAACGACTCGGTGACCAAATCAAAATTCGATAATAAATACGGCTGCCGTGAATCACTGGTTGACGCTATTCGCCGTGCCACAGACGTAATGATGGCTGGTAAAGTAGCTGTTGTTTGCGGTTATGGCGATGTGGGTAAAGGTTCTGCCGATTCATTGCGTAACGCTGGCGTTCGTGTTATCGTAACTGAGATCGACCCGATCTGTGCGTTGCAGGCAGCTATGGAAGGTTTTGAAGTTAAAAAATTATCAACTGCTATAACAGAGGCTGATATCGTGGTAACTGCTACAGGTAATTGCGATATCCTGCGCGAAAAGCATTTCCGTGCATTAAAGGATAAAGCTATCGTTTGTAATATCGGTCACTTTGATAATGAAATTGATATGGCCTGGTTAAATGGAACTTATGGTAACACCAAAGTTGAAATTAAACCACAGGTTGATAAATATACCATCAACGGTAAAGACCTGATCGTATTAGCTGAAGGTCGCCTGGTAAACTTAGGATGCGCAACCGGTCACCCAAGCTTTGTGATGAGTAACTCATTCACCAACCAAACTTTGGCTCAATTAGAGCTTTGGTTAAACGGTGATAAATACGAAAACCAAGTTTACACCCTGCCAAAACATCTGGACGAAAAAGTTGCCCGTTTACACCTTGCTAAAATTGGTGTTGAACTGGAAGAACTTGATCCGCACCAGGCTGAATACATCGGTGTGCCAGTTAATGGTCCGTTTAAACCGGAGTATTACCGTTATTAAGTTTTGAGTCTTGAGTCTTCAGTACTGAGTCTGAAGTCAAAAATATGAAGGGCATGGTTTTAGGATCGTGCCTTTTTTGTTTTTGGAATTTAATACATTTATGAATTGAAGATTAAGCAGATCAATGGTCAAGTATTTATATTATATTTTATTGGGAATAACCATCTTTTTGATAATTGGCTTTTTTGGGTGGATATATTCATTTGGGAATGGTTTTATGAACACTGGCAGATACACTGATGCCGAATACTTTCATATACAAAATCGTTTGAAATTTCAAGTCCCATATAGAGGAGAGATACTTGATTCCCTATTAGTTGATCAGGCTAAAAGCGACACAACATATTCAATTCATGAAGATTTATCACCCGATGAAATGCCAGATAGTAATTCCCACTGTTGGTGTTATTGTGGTAATTATACAAGGACATTGAAATTTAATAAGTCGCCGAAAGAAATATACTTGGTCACTTATGATCAAGGAGACCACTCAGTAGGAATAGATTGGGTTATAAAATTCAAGGACAAGAAGTGGAAATGTAATCCGACATCTAAATTAGATTCTCTCGAACAACAACGTATAGAAAATCGCTTTAGCGAAATAGTATCAAAATTTCCTTTAAAGGACACATCAGCCTATTCTAATACATGGCAAGGACATAGTATTGATTACGGCTTACACTGAATAGGACGGAACTTTAAGCTTATTTTAGATTCCTTGTTGGTAAAAACGTGACAAGAGCATTCCAAATATAATGTTATATAATTAACTAGACCTTCATCTCCCGGGCTTCACAAACTCCGCATAACACTTCTTAATATAAATCATCATCTCATAATCGCTCATGGTACGGGCCGTCCCGGCAGACGGGCGATATTTATCCATAAAGGTTTGCAGAGAGTCGCCTTTAAGACGGGTCAGCTCAACCACTTTTGGCCTGGAAAATACCTGATCGACATAATTGCTTTGCTCATCCCTAAGCAGTGTTTGCTGTAATTTTGATGTTGGCGTTTTGTTCTTACCAAGCCAGTCAATAACTGAAAGCAGGTTAACGCTTACCAGTGTTGTCATGTTATTGGTTGAGGTAATAAAGTCGTTATAGGGGAGAATATTATTCGAATTGGGCATAAAGACATCCTTAAACGTAGTGCCCTTGTAGGCAAATACTGGTGCAAACTCTTTTCTTAAATTAATAGAATCGATTTTAGATGGGCGTTTGCCAATAATAACCACACTTTGCAATGATGTTGTTGATTGCTCTAAATATACGGGGATGGTATCAGCCACCCTTTGCGAATAAACCAGGAAATGTGATTTATAACCAATGCATGTGATCTTAATAGTATCACCGCGATGAAGATCATAAAGTGTAAATACTCCTTTTGCGGATGTAGTTGTGGTATACTTTGATGCAATGATGGTAGCGTGTGGAATGGGAAGCAAGGTATTGCGATCTATAACCAATCCGCTCAATTGCTGAGCATAAAGCGTGGAGCACGATGCTATTAATCCAAATGCAATTAAAAGTTGAAAGCTCTTCATTAAAATAGCAGATCAGGTTTAGTATAAAAATAACTGATATTTTAGTTGATGGCTAATTTTTAACAAAACTTAACAAATGCCAGATCATAGCAGGTTGTATGATTCTTTAATAAGAGCATATACCCGTGGAGTGAGTTTGTCTAAAGAAGTCAGCCGGATATGATTTTCATACCTCTTTGAATAAAACGTGCTTTTGGTAACAATAGAGTCTTCAAGTAATTTGGGCGAATAAAACTTGAGGTCTAGCAGGCCTTTCATTGGCCTTATCACAAAGAAAGTTTGATTACGAACAAATACGATGCAGTTTTTTGAACAGCTTATGGTTACGCCGTCCCAATCGGCAATTTCGGCCAGTAGTTTATCAAATGCTAAAACAAGTTCTTCGCTCTGGTCTTTTAACAGATCATCAACACTTACTTTAATGCAGTAATGTATCTGGTTGGGCTTCTTTAGTTCCCGTTCACATTTGGGACAAATCCAGCTCATGTTTGTATGATCAATTTACAGATGACTTTTGCTTTACCGGGCTATCTACCATGTAAGGTTTAATCTGTTTAGGATCGGTTAATACAATTTCGGGTTTGCCCTTATCGCTGACTACCACTCCCGTTATGCAGATATCTTTTCCTTTGAAGTCGATATCAGGACGCCCTTTAAATTTGGAGAGATCAGCTGTTTTAATGAAAAGCGTTAATAGTTGTTTGGGGTATTCTTCGCCAAGATATAATAACGTTCCATCTGAAGTATGGCTGCTGCCATATACCTTATCGCACACCTTAATTTTATAGCCAAAATACTTTGAAGCATTTTTTGCAGGAGTAATATTCTGGGCTGATAACCGGGGTACAGATAATAAGATAATAGCTGAGATAATGAATATATGTTTCATAAACTAAATTTAGTCAGTAAAACCTATAACCAGATGTTAAACATTGTTAATATTGACCGCTTTGTGCCTATAACGCTTTTCCCTGTGTTTTAAAATTAGCAAAGACTGTTTCTGAATCAGAGCCATTCCCTTCTGAAATTTTGATGCTAAAATTGGCATTACCGCTTACCAGATCGCTCTTGCCTGAAATTAGGAATTTCATAACTACTTCTTTACCTGCCTGCAAACGGGGAATGGTTTGTTTGTTATCATAGGCTATGCCTTTGGTCAAATTGACATCGTTTATTTCAATCACCATATTATAGGCATCACCTTTGCCCTGGTTTGAAAGTGTGAACCTTATTTCTCCTTTTTCATTGGCATCCAGTATATGATTATTGTTGCCCAAATTGTCTGAAAAACTGATGTTGACTATTTCCAGATCGGCTGGAGATTTAGGATTTGGCGCCTTTTCGATATAGTCATATTTCCTTACTTTAACAAAAACGCCATCTTTCCACTCGCCCATCTTTTTTTTGCCGGTTTCGTCTATCATTGTTCCAAGGCCGTTTATTTGATCATCTTTCCATTCGCCCTCATAAATCTGTTTATTTGCGTAATAAAATACACCCTGCCCGTTTTGTTTATCATCTTTCCACTGTCCCTCATATTTATCACCCGATGTCCATAGCATCTGGCCTTGCCCGCTTCTGACCCCGTTTTTCCATTTCCCCAGGTATTTTTGTCCTGTTGGCCAGATCATATACCCCTCTCCGGATTGTTTATCCGCTTTCCATAGCCCTACATATTTTCTTCCGATAGCCGAAATGGAGGTTCCTTTTCCTTCTTTATAGCCATCACTCCAATTGCCGGAATATTTGCTACCATCTGCCCCTATCTCAATTCCCTCTCCATTTTGCCTGTCGGCTTTCCACTCGCCATCATATTTGCGGCCATCCGGCCATATCATGGTACCCACGCCATCCATTTTTCCATTTTTCCATCCACCTTTATATCTTCGCCCATCCGAAAAAACCATGGTGCCTTTTCCATCTTTACAATTACCTAAAAGGCATCCAACCGGTGTTTTGTCAATTGCCAATGCTTGTGGCTTAATAAATTCCCTTGTTTTAAATGAGATATAAAATGGACCTGCATCAAATCCGTTACCTTCATGCAACTGTATCCTGAAGTTTGTTTCACCTTCTGCCAGGGTCATATTGCTTGTTATAGGTATAGATATTTTCATTTGTCGACCGGCTGGCAGTGAAGAATAATTCTGCCTGGTTTCATAACTTACTGCCTGGGTATAATTCATATCCTGGATCTCAACGATCAGGTTGTTCGCATCCCCTTTACCCTGGTTTGACAAGATGAACTTTATTTCTCCGGTTTCATTAGCATCTAAAACATGGTTTTTGTTACCGAGGCTGTCATTAAAGGTGAGACCAATAACTTTTAGGTCGGCAGGTATAACTGCTGCGACCTTAGGCGCAGTAGCTACAGGACTATCAACCGGCAAACTTTTTTGATCTTGGTCAAAAACATCTGCTTTCCATATGCCAACATGAGTGGTGCCGTTTGCAAAGGTGAGCGTTCCGCTTCCATCTTTTTTGTTGTCCCTCCATTGACCTTCATATTTGCTGCCATCAGCATAGGTTTTGGTCCCCAATCCATTCTGCTTATCTTCTTCCCATTCACCGTCGTATTTACTTCCGTCAGAATAATTCTGCACCCCATGACCGCTCCTTTTATTATCCAGCCACTCCCCAATATATTTTTCCCCATTTTTCCAGGTTAGCACCCCATGCCCATTTTGCATATCATTGTCCCATTCGCCCACATATCTTCTTCCATCGGTCCAGGTCATGGCGCCTGTTCCATGCTTTAGGTTTGCGGCCCATTCACCTTCATATTTATTACCATTGGGATAAGTGTCTATTCCTTGTCCTTCTCTCGCATCATTTTTCCAGCCACCTACATACTTTTCCCCGTTGGCCCAGGTCTCATACCCCTGTCCATTTTGCATATTATAGCTCCATTCGCCTACGTATTTCCTTCCGTCGGGCCAGGTCATCGTACCTTGTCCACTTCTGCGCCCGCCTTTAAATTCACCGGAGTATATGTTTTTTAGCGACCATGTTTCTGTTCCGCCCCCATCTTTGTAGCCATTTTTCCAATCGCCCTGGTATTCATGCCCGCCGGGCCAGGTAAATATGCCGGGGCCATTGAATTTATCATCTTTCCAGTACCCTACATATTTTTTGCCGTCGGGCCAGGTCATGTTTCCTTTTCCGCTCATTTTCCCGTCAACGAAATTGCCTCCGTATTTTCTGCCGTCCGGAAAAGTTAACGTACCGATGCCGGTTTTGCAATCACCCAAAATACAGCCGTCTCTTTTTTGAGCATAGCAATGAAATGACCATAGCAGTAGAAATAGAAGAATACCCTTTAATTTGATCATTTATTATTCGATAGTTAACATGGATTATCGCAAAGCCGCTGCTGCATGATATACTCAGGATTTCAAATATATAAGTTTTTGGTTCTTAATATTTGTTTTAGCCTTTTAATAAGGAAGTGGCATTGTGATAATAAGTGAAAATATAAAAAAAGGGCAGGCAATGCAAATGCGTTGCTGTATTGTTACGTTTACCAGGTATCAGTTATAATTAAAACTAATCCGAACTTTCTGCGTCCTCATCAACAGTCTCGCGCAGATCATATAGGAGCCATTGTTTATTGGCGATCTGCTTTGTTTTTGACTGGAGCAATTTGATGAAATCATTTACACCAACCGGTTCATTGCCGTTGCCGTGTATCAGCACAATGCTGCCGGCTTGAGGTTGTTGTCCTTTGGCAAGCCAGGCATCAGAACCGATGGGTATGAGTCCAAAATCTGTGATCTTATAAACCAGTTGCTGATCGGACACCAGGCCGGGGAAACGGAAAAATATGGAAGGGACGAGACCATTCTTCAGCATTAGTTCTTCTGTTGCCAATACTTCATAGTTGATATCGGTACCGGGCTCAAGCAAAAAATTCATTTTAAGCGGGGCGGTTTTACTTACCCGGTGATTGTAGGAATGATTTACCCAGGTGATGCGTATCTCGCCGTCATTACGTAGTTTTTTTAGCCATTCTAAATCTTCTTTGTGCTTTAACATCCATAGGCCACTTACAGAAAGAGCGATTGGCGCCGGCTTTTCTACTTTCTGAAATTCGGCGATCATTGTGGTAAATATCCTCCTGTCGAGGGGCCGATGCGATGGGCAGAGGTCGGCTGTGAGGCTGATTCCTGTTTCTGTAGGCATGCCGCGTTCAATACCGGCATCCTGTATGCTTACCGAATGTTTTTCTACCTTGCTTATTACTTTTTCATAAGGTGTGCTTTTAAAAAAAGTACGGGTTTCGGCCAAGGTCATTGGTTTTACCTGGTAAAAGCTGCTTTCGTTTACTTTAGTTTGCAGGGTTTGGGGATTGACCAATAGCAGATATTCTTTGCTTTGATTTTCAAATTTGCGTAATACGACCCAATCCTGTGGGTAATTATGTGCCCAACCGTAGTAAACACGGTAATTGGTGATATTGAGAAAGTTTTGCTGGGCATGAACTAATGTGAAAGAGCACATTAATAAGATAAAAAGCAAAAATTTGATCGGAGTATTCATATTAAGGTCACAAATAAACGAATCAGAAAATTGTTTTAGATGTTAAACAAGTAATAATGATATTTACCGCTATAAAAGTATTGCTTAAATGACCCGATTATCTGTCAATATTAATAAAATTGCCACCATACGTAACTCGCGCGGAGGCAATAATCCAGACCTGGTACAGGTTGCCAAAGACTGTGAGCACTTTGGTGCACAGGGCATAACTGTACATCCCAGGCCAGACGAAAGGCATATCCGCTACAACGATGTTTTCGAACTAAAGAAAATTGTAACCACCGAGTTTAATATTGAAGGAAATTGCCAGGAGCAAAAATTCATCGATCTGGTATTGGCCAATAAACCCGAGCAGGTGACTTTAGTGCCTGATGTTTTGGGGCAGATCACCTCAAACCATGGCTGGGATACGATTAAGAACCAGGCATATTTGAAGGATATGATCCGCGTTTTTAAAGATGCAGGGATACGGGTATCCATATTTGTTGATCCGGTAGTTGAAATGGTGGAAGCCGCAGCTACTACGGGAACTGATCGTATTGAACTGTATACTGAAGCTTATGCAGCGCATTACAGTCAGGGTAAAGAGCTGGCGATAGCGCCTTATATTAAAGCTGCCGAGGTAGCACAAAAAGTGGGACTTGGATTAAATGCGGGACACGACCTTGACCTGCATAATTTGAAATATTTTGCTGAAAATATACCTGGTCTGGATGAAGTAAGTATAGGGCATGCGCTGATAAGCGATGCGCTTTATTATGGTCTTGAGAACACGATACAGTTGTATTTGCGGCAATTGGCTTAGAACGCAGGAATCAAGAGTAAAGAATCAGGAGCCAAGAATCAGGAGTCAAGAGCCAAGAATCAAGAATCAGGAGTCAAGAGCCAAGAATCAAGAGTCAAGAATCAGGAGTCAAGAAAGAACCCACAGGACTATATTTTTTTAATCTTGATTCTTGACTCCTGATTCTTGGCTCTTAAAAAAAATCAAATGATTTTTTTTAAATAAAACCATTGTCACTATAAGGTTATCTCATTGTTACTCATATTTCAAAATTGTACCTTTGCAAAAAATTTAAAGGGACATTGAATTCATGAAGCTGAACGCAGATTATCAGGAAAGATTTCAGAACAGGCATATTGCTCCAAATGAGGCAGATACGGCCGAAATGTTAAAAACAGTGGGTGTAAGTTCACTTGATGAATTGATCGATCAAACCATTCCGGCGAGCATAAGGTTGAAAAAGCCGCTTAACCTGCCGCCTGCAAAAAGCGAGTTTGATTATCTGAATACACTTAAACAAACTGCATCAAAAAACAAGGTATTTAAGTCTTACATAGGTCAGGGTTACTATGATGTGATCGTGCCAGGTGTTATCCAGCGCAATATATTGGAGAACCCGGGGTGGTATACTCAATACACTCCATACCAGGCTGAAATTGCACAGGGCCGTTTACAGGCTTTGCTGAATTTCCAGACCATGGTGATCGATTTGACCGGAATGGAGATTGCCAACGCTTCGCTTTTGGATGAAGGCACTGCCGCTGCTGAAGCCATGTTTATGCAGTACAGCCTGCGCAAAAATCAGAATGCTAAAGTGTTTTTTGTATCGGACGAAGTGTTCCCGCAAACTATCGATATTTTAAAAACACGTTCAGAGCCTTACGGTATAGAGATTCAAATCGGCGATCACCGCACGGTTGAACTGAACGAAAATATATTCGGAGCAATAGTACAATACCCTGCCGGACACGGGGCGGTGTATGATTACTCTGACTTTGCAGCTAAAGGTCACGAAAAAGGCATTAAGCTAACTGTTGTTGCCGACATCATGAGTCTTGCATTATTAACGCCTCCGGGTGAGTGGGGTGCTGATGTGGTAGTTGGATCAACCCAACGCTTTGGTGTGCCGATGGGTTTTGGTGGTCCGCATGCTGCATTTTTTGCTACTAAAGAAGAATATAAACGCTCTATACCGGGTCGCATTATAGGGGTTACCATTGACAGCGCCGGGAACTACGCCTTGCGTATGGCTCTGCAAACCCGTGAGCAGCATATCCGCAGGGATAAAGCAACTTCTAATATTTGTACTGCACAAGCTTTGTTGGCTATTATGGCCGGTTGTTATGCCGTTTATCATGGCCCTAAAGGTGTTAAGTTAATTGCTGAACGCATACATGGTTTGTCGGTATTGCTTTCGAAGTCGCTGGCGCAATTAGGTTATGAGCAGTTGAACGAGTCTTATTTCGATACGCTGAAATTTGATCTGGGTAATTTGGTCGGCCCTATTCATGCTGAGGCGATCAATAATGAAATGAACCTGAATTATGAAGGCTCTGTAGTTACGATCTCTGTTGATGAAACTACTTCTCCGGAAGATATTAAAACCATGGTTCGCTTTTTTGCCAAAGTAAAAGGCAAAAGCCTGAGCGATGTGAGTTTTGATGAATTAAAATCAAACATTCAAACTACTATTCCTGCAAATCTGCAGCGTAAATCTGCTTATTTAACACATGGTATTTTCAACTCGCATCACTCAGAACATGAGATGCTGCGTTATATTAAATCGTTAGAGGCTAAGGATCTTTCTTTATGTCACTCGATGATCGCATTAGGCTCATGTACCATGAAGCTGAATGCTACTACAGAAATGGTGCCTGTTACCTGGGCTGAGTTTAGCAAGATGCACCCGTTTGCTCCTGCCGACCAGGTAGGCGGCTACATGCAATTGTTTGACGAGCTGAATAACTGGTTATCAGAAATTACAGGTTTTGCAGCCATGAGCCTGCAGCCAAACGCCGGTGCTCAAGGTGAATATGCCGGTTTAATGGTGATTCGCGCTTATCATCACGACAGGGGCGAAGGTCATCGTAATATCGCATTGATCCCATCGTCTGCTCACGGTACCAATCCTGCGTCAGCAGCTATGGCCGGGATGAAGATCGTGGTAATAAAATGCGATGAGAATGGAAATATCGACGTAGCGGACCTGAAAGAAAAAGCAGAGCAACATAAAAATGATCTGTCATGCCTGATGGTAACTTATCCTTCAACACATGGTGTGTTTGAAGAAGCTATTGTTGAGGTTTGCGAGATCATTCACCAAAATGGCGGACAGGTTTACATGGACGGTGCCAATATGAATGCTCAGGTTGGTTTAACAAGTCCGGCTAATATTGGTGCTGACGTTTGCCACCTGAATCTGCATAAAACATTCTGTATTCCTCACGGTGGTGGTGGTCCGGGTATGGGCCCTATCGGTGTTGCAAAACACCTGGTGCCTTATTTACCGGGACATGCAGTTGTTGATATCGACCGTGGCAAATCTATCCACGCGGTTTCGGCAGCGCCATGGGGTTCAGCTTCTATATTGATCATCTCTCATGCTTATATCGCGATGATGGGTAGCACAGGTTTAACTGATGCAACCCGTTATGCGATATTGAATGCTAATTATATCAACACAAGGTTGAAACATCATTATCCTGTATTGTATACCGGTGCCAATGGCCGTTGTGCACACGAAATGATTTTGGACTGCCGTGCATTCAAAAACTTTGGTATTGAGGTTACTGATATAGCAAAACGTTTAATGGACTATGGCTTCCATGCACCAACTGTATCCTTCCCGGTTGCGGGCACGGTGATGGTTGAACCGACAGAATCGGAGCCTAAACATGAGCTTGACCGTTTTTGCGATGCCATGATCTCTATTCGTCATGAAATTGATAATGTGGAGAAAGGCTTGTCTGACAAGGTAAATAATCCATTAAAAAATGCACCTCACACTGTTGCTGTAGTTACAGGTAATGAGTGGGATCATCCTTATAGCCGTCAGAAAGCGGCATTCCCGCTGCCTTATGTGGCTGCCTACAAATTCTGGCCATCGGTGGGTCGCGTTAATGATACTTATGGTGATAGGACATTAATCTGTTCATGCCCGCCATTAACGGACTATGAATTTGAAGAAAGTGAAGTAACGACCCCTGAGTTTGGAACGTGATTGAGTAAATGTGCAGATATGAAGATGTGCGGATGTGCAGATGAAAAAAATAAATTATTTGCACATCTGCACATCTGAAATTTGCACATCATTCGCATATCTGAAATTTGCACATCAAAAATATGATCGCTAACACCCCACAAGCGCCCTACTATGCTGTTATCTTCACCTCATTGCGTACCGATGGGGATAATGGCTACGGCTCCATGTCTGTTGAAATGGAAGAGCTGGCCAGGCAGCAACCGGGTTTCCTTGGTATTGAATCCGCAAGGGAAGAGGTTGGCATAACGGTGTCTTATTGGGAATCGTTAGAAGCTATTAAAAACTGGAAAGCAAATGCCCGGCATTTGTTTGCCCAGCAGCAGGGGCGCGAAAAATGGTATGAGCAATATAAGGTCCGGATATGTAAAGTGGAACGCGATTATGGATTTTGAATGCAATTTATACTTGCCGCTTTACGTTTTAAAGAATAATTTAAGTAAAACTCGTAAGAAATTGGTAACTTGTAACGTAAGCAAAAAAACACCCAGTTTTTTGGCTTGCACAATGTACCTGCATAACCTTTTAGTTTTTCGCCCCGTATAACGTTCATATGACTAACACTAACGGTACCGTAAGCATTTTGCTGGTTGATGATGACGAAATAAATAATTTTATTTCCATCAAGTTAATAAAAAAAGCCTTAGTAAATACTGATATTATGGCTTGTCTTCACGGCAAATATGCAATTGATCTTTTGCTGGATATCCAGCGTAACGATCCTTCTAAATTGCCAGATTATATTTTGCTGGATATCAATATGCCTATCATGAATGGCTGGGAATTTTTGGATGAATACAGCCGTCTGAATATAGATCCGTTAGGTAAGTCAAAGGTTTATATCATATCTTCATCAGTATTTAGCAATGATATTAATAAAGCACGTTCGTACCCGGTTGTTAAAGACTTTATTTCGAAACCTTTAAATGTGGAGAAAATAAAAGAGCTTTTTGAGGTTGCCAATCACGTTTGACTATAGCCTGATTTTAAACGGCAAACTCATTTAAATATATAGTCCCCCGATAAACCTTCAGACCTTATCACAATTAAACCGGCGTTATTGTAAAATGATCATCAGTAAAGCCCACCTTGCCAACAGGATTTGATTTGGCATGATAAAATAAGCAAGTATACTTCTCTTCAGCCGCTATTTTCCCATACTCTTCGCGCAACTGCATTGCCTTACGACCATCGTAATCATATTTAGCTATAAATTTTCTTAATAATTGTTCAGGCTCGGGAAGTTCATCGCCACCGAAAAAACATTTATCGCCTTTGTCATCTATCCAAAAAACCTGGTGAAATGGGCAATGGCCGCCTGATAGTTCATACCTTATGCCAGGTTTCAACTCTCCTGAGTTTTCTACAAACTGAATTTCTACTGAATCTTTTAAAGCTTCAAAAATTTCTTTATGATAGGATGATGATCTGCCGGCAATAGCAGTTTCCCATTCGCCTTTTTGTATCACATGCAGGGCATGCGGAAAGCTGGGCCCGAGACGACCGTTTCTTTCTACCACTAAGCCGCCCGAATGATCATAATGCAAATGCGACATTAATACCAGTGTTACTTCCTCCGGATCAAAGCCGGCATTGCGGATATGCTGATGAACGAGCAGTTCATCACGTGTGTCTTTAAAACCCAAACCGCTATCAAACAGGATCAGGTCATCAGTAGTCTTAACCAAAAACGGGTTAACGTGGATAAACAAAGAGCCCGGGCGATCTTTAGCGCTATCGGTTTGAGGATCAAAGGGTATAAACTTTTTAGAGGAATCGACAGAGTAAGACCCTTCGCCTAATGCAAAAATCTCCATAGTGTTTTGATGTGCGGATGTGCAGATTTCAAATGTGCAGATGATTATAGAACACCCGCTTGTACTCAATTAATTAATTTGCACATACGCACATTTGCATATCTGCACATTAAAAATCATCCGCACATTTGTATATCTTTACTGTTTTAAGCGACAAAGATATGAATAAACGATGGGCAGTAAGGGAAAAGCCAGATAATGCGGATGTCAAAAAACTGGCTGATGAACTTACTATCGATACTGTTTTAAGTACTTTGCTTATCCACAGGGGCATAACTAATTATGATGATGCCAAGTATTTTTTCAGGCCTGATCTGAGGCATTTGCATGATCCCTTTCTGATGGCTGATATGGAGAAAGCTATTGAGCGGATTGAAACTGCAATTGCAAAAGAAGAGAAGATTCTTATCTATGGTGATTATGATGTAGATGGCACTACTTCCGTAGCCTTGGTTTACAGCTTTTTTAATAAGCGTTATAAACACCTCGAATATTATATTCCCGATCGTTATCGTGAAGGATATGGTATATCCACAGAAGGTATCGATTATGCGGCGGATAATGGTTTCAGCCTGATAGTAGCGCTTGACTGCGGTATCAAGTCAGTAGATAAAATTGCCTACGCTAATACTAAAGGGATTGATTTTGTGATCTGCGATCACCACCTGCCGGGAAAGGAATTACCTGAAGCCGTTGCGGTGCTTGATCCCAAAAGAAGCGACTGTAGTTATCCTTATAAAGAACTTTCAGGATGCGGGATAGGTTTTAAACTGATACAGGCCTATGCCGAAAAAAATGATATTGATTTTGAAGAAGTAGCCTGCTATCTCGACCTGGTCGCTATCAGCATTGCTTGCGATATTGTGCACATCACCGGCGAGAACCGGGTGCTGGCTCACTTCGGCATACTAAAGCTGAATAGTGATCCATGTATCGGGGTGAAAATATTGATGGAGATCGCCGGGCGGACAAATAGCTATACCATATCGGACGTGGTTTTTACTCTCGGTCCGCGTATTAATGCTGCCGGGCGTATCGATGATGCCAAACATGCTGTGGAATTGCTAATCGCTTGTCATGAAGATGAGGCAAGGGAAAAAGGCATGCTCATCAACGGAAAAAATACGGAACGAAAGGGGCATGATCTTTCCATTACCGACGAAGCTTTAAGCATGATCGCTAATGATGAAATGATGGTTGGCCGTAAATCAACCGTGGTATTTAATGAGAAATGGCATAAGGGGGTGATAGGTATTGTGGCATCGCGCCTTACTGAGAAATATTACCGCCCTACTATTGTCCTCACACGATCCAACGGCCATGTTGCGGGTTCGGCAAGGTCGGTGTTGGGGTATGATCTGTACGAAGCACTGTGCGAATGTAAGGACCTGTTGATCCAGTTTGGCGGCCATAAATATGCGGCGGGGTTAACCATGCATCCCGAGAATGTAGACGCTTTTATAGAGCGATTTGAAGAGGTGGTATGTGCCAGTATCACCGATGAACAATTGATACAGGAAATAACAATAGATGCAGAGTTGGCGTTAAAGCAAATTGAACCTAAATTTTTCAGGATATTAAACCAGTTTGCTCCTTTTGGACCCGAGAATATGTCGCCTGTATTTATCAGTCGTAATGTGTATGTTAGCGGTTATGCTGGTTTAGTGGGCGAGAATCATCTAAAAATGACGGTTATGCAGGATGGTTCACCGGGGTTTGATTGTATCGCCTTTAACCAGGGAATGCATTTGCCCGAAATAAAAGCCGGGAAGCCTTTCGATATTTGTTATCACATCGAAGAAAATATTTGGCGCGATAAGCGTTCTATACAATTGAATATAAAAGGAATACGGTTTGGGAAACTCTAAGCTCTAAATTCTAAACTCTAAATAAATGAGTTAATAGAGTTTGGAATTTAATTCAAGATTAGAATTTAGAGTTTAGTATTTAGAATTTTAATAAAATATGATATTAAGAGCAGACGATCTGGTAAAAAAATATAAGCAACGTGCGGTTGTAAATCATGTTTCATTTAATGTTTCGCAGGGCGAAATTGTGGGGTTATTGGGGCCGAATGGTGCCGGCAAAACCACTTCGTTTTACATGATCGTGGGATTGATAAAGCCTAATGAAGGCAAGATATACCTGGAAGATGAAGATATAACCGGCGATCCAATGTACCGCCGTGCGCAAAAGGGCATAGGTTACCTGGCCCAGGAGGCCTCTGTATTCAGAAAGTTGTCTGTTGAAGATAATATTAAAGCAGTGCTGGAAATGGGCAAAATGAGTAAGGAGCATCAGCATGACAAACTGGAGGAACTGATAGATGAATTTAGCTTGCACAAAGTGCGCAGGAACCGTGGTGATCTGCTTTCAGGGGGCGAACGCAGGCGTACTGAGATTGCGCGCGCATTAGCAGCTGAGCCAAATTTTATATTATTGGATGAACCTTTTGCAGGTGTTGACCCAATTGCGGTGGAAGAGATACAAGCCATGGTAGCCAAACTAAAGCATCGCAATATTGGTATATTAATAACTGATCACAATGTACAGGAAACGCTGTCGATAACAGACAGGGCTTACTTGCTCTTTGAAGGAAAAATATTGGAATCGGGCGTGCCTGAGGTGCTTGCAGAAAATGAAATGGTGCGCAAAGTTTACCTGGGTGCTAATTTTGTGTTGAAAAGAAAGACATTTGTATAAAGGCTTCGCGTCATTAGTCATTTCGTTGCGCTGTCATTAGTCATTGGTCATTTCGCTTTGCTGTCATTAGTCATTAGTGGCTCAATGGGGTAGTAAGAAACCGATGACTAATGACCAATGACCAATGACCACTGACCACTTAACCTGTAACGTGTATGACAATTATTAACTCTGTATTTACATGGTTTATCAAAAAGCGTATCCACCAGATAGAGCTTTTTATGAAATACCCCAACGAAGTGCAGGAGGAGTGGTTTGAGCAATTGGTATCGGGTGCGGAAAACACGGAATGGGGTAGAAAGTATCAATATAAAAGCATAGAAAATCTACAGCAATTTAAGGAAAGGGTTCCTATACAAAATTATGATACCCTGAAGCCTTATATCGAAAGGATGCTGAAGGGGGAGCAAAATGTGCTCTGGCACTCAGAAATAAAGTGGTTCGCCAAATCATCAGGCACCACAAGCGATCGCAGTAAATTTATTCCGGTAAGCGAGGAGTCACTCGAAGAATGTCATTTTAAAGGGGGTAAGGATATGCTCACCCTGTATTTTAATAACCGCCCTAATGCGAGGATATTTACAGGTAAGGCATTAACACTGGGTGGCAGTCACCAGGTGAGCCAATTAAAAGCAGATACTTTTTTTGGCGATCTGTCAGCTGTAATCATGAAGAACCTGCCTATTTGGGCGGAGTTTTACCGGACGCCGCATCTTGATATTGCCTTGCTGGATAATTTCGAAGAGAAGATTGAAAAAATGGCAAATGCCACACGGGATGTAAATGTGACCTGTATCAGTGGTGTGCCAACCTGGAATATTCTTTTATTTAAACGCCTGCTGGAAATTACAGGAAAGAAAAATCTGCTGGAGATATGGCCTAACCTGGAGCTTTATTTCCACGGGGCAGTTAATTTTACCCCTTACCGCGAGCAATTTAAAAAGCTGATCCCTAACCCGGATATGCATTATTTGGAGACTTATAATGCATCCGAAGGATTTTTTGGGATACAAGATTTGGAAGAACACGGCGATATGTTATTGATGCTGGACTACGGTATATTCTATGAGTTTTTACCGCTGGAACATATCCATGATGATAATCCCAAAACCCTTACGCTGGATGAGGTAGAATTGAATAAAAATTATGCGCTTATCATCAGTACCAATGCCGGTCTTTGGCGGTATATGATAGGAGATACTATCCGTTTTACTTCGCTTTCGCCTTATAGGATACAAATTACTGGTCGTACCAAGCATTTTATCAATGCCTTTGGTGAGGAGCTGATCATTGATAATGCTGAGCGTGCTTTGGAAGAGGCTTGTCATCAAACCGGAGCCATTATCAAAGAATATACCGCCGCCCCAATATATTTCAACGGCGATCAGAGCGGTGCACACGAGTGGATCATCGAATTTGAACAACGGCCACCTGAGTTTGAACGTTTTGTAGACCTGCTGGATGAAACCCTGCGCAAGATCAATTCAGACTATGATGCTAAACGGTTTAAAGATATGGCACTACGCCGTCCAATTGTACACCGCGCACCCGAAGGCACTTTCTTTAACTGGATGAAAGAGAAAGGTAAACTGGGCGGACAGCATAAAGTGCCGCGTTTGGCAAATGACAGGGAGTATATTGATTCTATTTTGTTGATGGCGGAGTTGGTGGGATAGGATAAATCCTTAGATGCTGAAGTGAGAACGCTGAGCATAACCCATAAATAATAAAAGCATAACCCTAAATCTGAAAAATGGAGCAGTTTAATTCGTATAAAATATATTTCACCCGAACAAAATTAAGCTATACAGCTATCTTTTTTTCATTGCATATCCTTTATAGAATGTTAGGGTGTTCAATTGTATCTTACCTATGCGGACAAAGTTTAGACTTTTTTGTACCAGTCTTTGTAATTTTAGTTTATTATATTACGTTACTCGTTTCTAAATCGATTATAAAAAAGCTAGGATTTTCTAATCTGGATTATTATTCAGGGGAGGCCGTTTTGTTTGACTTCTTTGCTGAGAATTTATTTTATATAACAACCGCCGTGCTAATTTACATTGAGAGGTGGTACCCTTATTATTGTCTTAGAACTTCGATTATAATTTTGGTCGACCTTGTTTTTGCATTTTTTATATTCAGGAGAGGATTTGTTTCAAGATATGGCTCGACACAGGATAATGACGAGATATTTGTTTACAAACCTATGTGGTTTGTCACAATTGTTGGAGCAGTTATATCTTTCTTTATTATATTCTATATTTTAGAATTTCTATTAATTATGCTTGGTTTGATATCTGGTTAGGGTTGATCCCCCGCTACTGCTTGAACGGGCAAATCCTTCTTACAACTTCTTCTTCATACAAACACTAATTTCTTTCCCAACATATTGCCCGTAGTTCGGTATAATAGAAAATCCGGCTTTTTTATAGAGGGCAATAGATTCGTGTTGTTTGTTGGCAGTTTCCAGTACGGCGTATAAAAAGCCTTTTTCTTTAGCCCATATCTCCAATTCGCTTAATATATTAGAACCGATGCCTTGTCTTCGTTCATCAGGCTTAACAAACATCCTTTTGATCTCGACTGTGGTATCATCATATTTTTTAAAACATCCACAGCCTATCGATAAATCATTAATATAGCCCATCACTACGGTATCTAAATTGCTGATCTGATCATAGGAATCGTAAATTGATTCTTGTCCACCATATCTTTCCCGCAACTCCTGGTTTAATAGCGCAACCAATTGTGGGAAGTCCAGGTCATTACTGTCCGTTCTTTTTATGGTTATGGTTTTGGCCCTGTTCATTATCAAATAGTTAATTTGTCTCAAGTTAATCATCTTACACAGGAACTAAAAATATAGGTGCTGCCTTAGATTCATTAGAAGAATTTACCTATTTCTTCGTTATCACGCTCACTTCGCCGCTTGTTTCCATATAAACTTCATCTGCGTCGTCTAAAGATCCTATATTGGCCTTCATCCGCAGGTCGCCTTTAAGTTCATCTTCGCCAATCAGGCTCTTATTTAGGTTCTCTTTTTCGAGATGGTTATTATGGTATAAACGAATGCTTTTCCCTTCAAGTATGTGCCTGATCGATTGACTGCGGATGTTTAACCATGCCAGGCCCCGATGAAGCAGCACTAATACAAGGCATGAAGCAACAGTTGGTATAAAGTCTGACGCCCCTACAACAGCACGACTTAATACCGCACCTAAAATGAAAACGATAGTATTATCAAAAGCTGTTTTCTTACCAAAAGTGCGCCTGCCGCTTATGCGAAGCATTAGCAATGCAATAAAATAAATGATAATGGCACGGTCGCACATTTGAATGACGGAGAGATCCTTCCCTTCGCCAAATAGCTGGTACAAAAGTTTCATAACCATTAAAACAATTCAACATGAATTAGTTTTGATGTCGGTTAGTCAGTGGTTTAGGTGTAGCGCTACGCTACACCCATAATCTTATAACTCTTTCCGCATACAAATACTGCTCTCCATGCCAGAGTATTGTCCATAGTTAGGGATAATTACATAGCCAATTTTCTGATATAGTGCGATGGCTTCATGCTGTTTGTCCCCGGTTTCGAGTATTGAATAGGAAAATCCGATTTCTTTGGCCCACAGTTCCAGCTCAGTTAAAATAGATGAGGCAATGCCTTGCCCTCGTTCATCAGCTTTAACAAACATTCTTTTGAGCTCGGCAGAGGTATCGTCAATTTGCTTAAAGCATCCACAACCAACAGCACTCTGATCGCGATAAGCGATTACTACTGTATTTATATCAATAATATGATTATAACGGTCGTATTCCGATTGGAGGTCGCCATATTGATTATGCAGTTCCTTGTCAAGTAAGATCGTCAGATTTCGGAAGTCCGGGTTACTGCTGGTAGTTCTTTTTAATGTTATATTATTGGATGACATGGGTTGATCGTTTCAGCCCAAATATAAAGATCGTATTAAATTAAAATTGCAAGGTCACCTGCTTTTGCAACAGAGAATTGTGATGTAAATACGCGCGTAATAAAAGTCTTAATTCGGTTCCAAAAACTTTGAGGTTGAGTGGATTGCTTGAATGAGTTACCGCTATCTCCGGTATCGTTCTGCGGTGTATTTATGTCTTCTGTATCGCCAGTCATAAAGCTTTCCCTGATAACTAAATCGCGGATATCCGGGACACGATTCACGATCTCATCCAATTCGGTCAGTTCCTTAAAAGTAGCTTTTCCGGCTTTTTGCCGTTTGATAAGGGTATAATAACGGTCCTGTGAATAGGTGCGCCGTTCTAATTGTTTGCGATGGTGAGCCATGTTTCTGTATGCTGCTGTAATTGGCACCACAAAGCCAATGCCGATTATGTAAACTATTAATTATCAATTAATTAAATTGTATTTGAACTTGCGACCGCGCAATTTCGATACAACAGGCGTTCGCTTTCGTACAGTATTAACACGAAAAATTAACGTCTGTTGTTACATTATGTAAATTGATTGCGTAAAGAGAATAAAGTAATTAGGTATGAGGGCGTTAATATTAGTTATAGTTGCGACATGTTGCCTGATAGCTTGTAAAAAAAGTGAACCGATATCACCGGGAATTTTTGGTAAATGGGAATTGCGGACTATGGTTGGCGGCATAGCCGGATTTGATTCGACCTACAAAGCGGGCAATGGTACTATTTTGCAATTTAATCATGACAGCACTTATCTGCATTATATCAGGGGAAAGCTAAATAACCAGGGTGTTTTTCATATCAAAACTTATTATCCCCCATCTGGTCCATATGAGGAAATACTGTTTGACAATAATACAAGCGGTGAATTTTTTAAACAGCAGGGAACCCAATTAACCATAGGCCAGGATTTTGCTGATGGGATTACGATGAGCTATGCGAAGATTCAAAATGAATAGGCCTATTTGCAAGCCAAAAATATATTGACAGCCTCAACAGCTTCCTTTACATCGTGTACACGTAAAATATTAGCCCCTTTCATTAGCGCGATGGTGTTTAATGCCGTAGTGGCATTTAATGCATCTTCAGCAGTGCCGCCTGTTATTTTATAGATCATCCGCTTGCGGGATATACCTGCCAGGATAGGTAATTCTAAAATGTTAAAATCCTGTAAGCGGTTCATTAGGCCATAACTCTGGTCGGGCATTTTTGCAAAGCCGAAGCCCGGATCAAGGATCACATCATGTACACCTAATTGTTTTAACTGGTGGTAACGTGATGCAAAATAATCCAGTACTTCTATAAAGATATCATCATATTGGGCCAGCTGGCTCATATTTTTGGGCGTTCCTTTCATGTGCATCAATATGTAAGGAACTTTCAGCTTAGCCACAGTTGCAAACATATCCTCATCCAATTGTCCACCAGAGATATCATTAATAATAAGCGCCCCTGCTTTTACAGCGGCCTCGGCGACTATACTACGGAAGGTATCCACCGAAATAACAGTTTCAGGATGACTAGCGGCAATCAGTTCAATAACAGGCAGCAAGCGGTCCATTTCTTCCTGGGAAGAAATATCTTCGGCACCGGGTCGCGATGAGTAGGCGCCGATATCCAGAAAGTCAGCACCTTCAGCCAGCATTTTGCTTGCTTGCTGTAAAGCATCGTTTAGCAATGGTTTACGGCTGCCGGCATAAAAAGAATCAGGTGTGATATTGATAATGCCCATTACCTTAGGTACACTCAGATCGATCAGTTTACCACCTGCATTTATAGTTTCCTTTTTCCGAAAAAATGTATCTTTAGCCACTGGGTTTTTCGTTGTAATGTTTGAGCGCTGAAAGGTTGTAAAGTTACTTTAACTTTTACAAACTATATCACCTGCTTCGTTTAACAGATCTAAACATTTCAACCTTATAACCTTCCAACTTTACAGCTAAATAAATTGAATACAGCAGCAGAATACGAAGCAGTAATTAAGATATGTAAGGGACTTTTTATGAAAAAGACCCGTGACTATGGCACTGCATGGCGCATATTGCGTATAGAATCCATTACCGACCAGATATTTATTAAGGCACAGCGCATACGCACGCTGGAAGAGAAAAAAATATCAAAAGTTGACGAGGACATTACCAGCGAATACATTGGTATAGTAAACTACTGCCTGATAGCCATGATGCAGTTGGATTGCGGTACTGATACTCCTATAGAGCTTACCGTTGAGCATGTCAGTTCACTTTTTGATGATAAGGCCAATGCTACCAAAGAACTGATGCTTGCTAAAAACCACGATTATGGAGAGGCATGGCGGGATATGCGCATCAGTTCAATTACCGACCTGATATTGATGAAACTGTTACGTGTAAAACAAATAGAAGATAATAAAGGCCAAACGCTGGCATCAGAAGGTGTGGTGGCTAATTACCAGGATATGCTGAACTATGCGGTTTTTGCATTAATAAAATTGGGCGTGAAATGAAGAACATAGTTTGGGTTTGGAGAATACTGGTAGGCTTATTATTTATCTTTTCGGGACTTATTAAGATCAATGACCCTCTTGGGTTTTCTTATAAGCTGGAAGAATATTTCGAAGTATTTCATATCGGATTTTTAAACAGCCTGGCGCTTAGTTTGGCTATTATTTTGTGCTCGCTCGAGATTATACTGGGTTTTGCGCTTTTGATAGGGGTACGTGCAGTATCGGTTGCATGGGGCTTACTGCTTCTGATTATTTTCTTTGCATTTTTAACATTTTATTCGGCTTATTTTAAGGTGGTGCAAACCTGCGGCTGTTTTGGTGATGCTATTCCGCTTACGCCATGGCAGTCGTTTAGTAAGGATTTGGTTTTATTATTGCTGATAATCGTTCTGTTTATCAATCGCAGAACCATCAAACCTCTATTCGGCAAAAGGACTGGAGATAATTTGCTGATCGCTTCGGTGGTGGTTGCTGTGGGGATTGGATTGTATACCTATAATTTTTTACCGGTTATTGATTTTCTGCCTTATAAAGTGGGCGCCAATATCCCGGATGAAATGAAAACCCCGCCTGATGCAAAGCCGGATGAATACCAGATCACTTATCACCTTAAAAACAAAAAAACAGGTGAGGCCAAAGTGATGAACGATAAGGATTACATGAAGAGCAATATCTGGAAAGATGATAACTGGACCATTGTTGGTGCGCCAGAACAGGTATTGGTTAAAAAGGGTTTTACACCGAAAATTATTGATCTGTCCATACAGGATGCACAGGGGAATAGCTATACCAAAGAATTGTTAGCAAGTCCATTCTATAACCTCATTATCGTGGCGTATGATCTTGACCACACAGATGTTGAGGCTATTGGTCGGCTGAACGCCCTTGCCGCAAACCTGGCGCAGAATTTTAATACACGTACGGTTTTGCTAACTTCTAATTCGGCAAAAGATGCGGAGGCTTTCAGTAAAGCCAATCATTTGGTGATGGATATATTTTATGCGGATGGTGTGCCGTTAAAAACAATGGTGAGGGCTAATCCCGGTATTTTTTTGATGAAGAACGGGACCATTATTAATAAGTGGCACTATCATTCCATGCCGAAATATGAAGATCTGGTAAAAGAATATTTTCAGAAGTAAACAGATGATCAGGTACATTCTCCGCAAATTGAGCTATGGTATAGCAGTAATGCTGGGGATAGTGATTGTGGTGTTTTTTCTGTTCAATGTTTTGCCAGTCGATCCCGCCAGGATGACCCAGGGACAAAGAGCGGACGTGCAATCGTTACAAGCTGTGCGTAAAGAGTTTGGTTTGGATAAACCTATCCCAGTACAATTTCTTTATTACGTGAATGATCTTTCGCCAATAGGGATCCATGCCCGGGATGCAGAAGAACAGCAGCGTTATCATTATGTATCGCTGATCCCGATTTCAAAAGAAAGAACAATCGCTTTGAAATGGCCTTACCTGCGCCGCTCCTATCAAACCCGCAAGGACGTAGCATCATTGCTGATGGGCGTGATCCCTAATACATTGATATTAGCCACAACAGCCATGATATTTGCCATTATTATTGGTGTGATGCTGGGTGTTATCAGTGCGGTTAATCAGAACACCTGGATAGATAAACTGGCAGTAGCTTTTTCAACGCTGGGTATTTCGGCGCCATCATTTTTTGCGGGCATTATTATAGCGTGGATATTCGGATTTGTACTGCACAAGTATACCGGTCTGAATATGTCCGGCAGTCTGTATAGTTACGATGCCTTTAATGGCGAGGTGATTACCTGGCGTAATTTGGTGCTGCCCATGGTTACGCTTGGTTTGCGTCCGCTTGCTATTATTGTGCAGCTTACCCGCAGCGCCATGCTGGATGTTTTGGGGCAGGATTATATCCGCACCGCAAGAGCCAAAGGTTTAGGCGAGCGGACAATTATTTACCGTCATGCTTTAAAAAATGCACTCAACCCGGTGATCACAGCCATTGCTAATTGGTTTGCCTCTTTGCTGGCCGGTTCATTTTTTGTGGAATATGTGTTTGGATACAATGGTTTAGGCAAGGCTACGGTAGATGCCCTTGAAATGTCGGATTTCCCGGTGGTAATGGGGTCGATTCTTTTTATTGCGTTTATTTTTGTGGTGATCAATATTTTAGTGGATGTGCTATATGTTTGGATCGATCCACGTGTTAAGTTGAGTTAGTTATATTATGAAGATTTTTTTAATCGGTTTTATGGGCAGCGGCAAAACGACATTAGGTCGCAAATTAGCTGCAAGGATGGGGTGTGAATTTATCGACCTTGATCATAAACTGGAACAACAAGTAGAATTAAGCATTGCCGAATACTTCTCTATTTTTGGTGAGGATGCTTTTCGTACACTGGAATCTGAAGTATTGAAGAAGACCATTTACCCTGATAATGTTATTATTTCAACAGGCGGAGGCCTTCCATGCTATTTTGATAATATGGAATGGATGAACGCAAATGGTAAGGTCATTTACATCAAACTATCTCCAAAAACTTTGGCTGACAGGTTAGAAACCGGAAAAGAAGAACGTCCGCTATTACAAGATAAGCACGGCGATGACCTGGTTGCTTTTATCGAACAAAAGCTCGCAGAGAGAGAAGGATTTTACTCCCAGGCAAATATTATTGCGGATGGGTTGAGTTTAACGGCAGAGCGGTTGGAGCAGATATTGGGTGCGGAGTAGTTAACTTATTGTCATGTTGAGCGATAGCGAAATATCTTCTTCACCTTGCTTCCCGGTTATGTATGGCGAAGAAGATTCTTCACTATGTTCAGAATGACAAAGGGACTTTTCTAACTCAAATAAACTGCATCTTCTTTACCTTCTTCATTCAAAACAACAACAACGTGCTCTTTTAATACGGTGGAAAGGGCTATGCCGGCAAAATCAGTAGTTACAGGGAAACTTTTGTGATTACGGTCTATTAATACTACTGTGCGCAGTTTCTTTAACGGGACGTCCAGGAAAACACCAAAGCCATAAGCCAGCGTTTTACCACTGTTGAGCACGTCATCTACTATGATAACTGCTTTGTTATTGCATATCTGTATGTCAGTATCAGTTTTGGCTTTCAAGCTTGTGCTTAGCTTGTCGATCTCAATAGTGATCAGCGTGCTTTTAAAGGGAGCTATCTCATCAAGTATTGTTTTCAACCTTTCGGCAATGTAATTGCCTTTTGGCAAAATACCGGCGATGATGATCTCTTCTTCATCAAAATTATCTTCTAACAACTGATAGGCAATACGATTGATCTTTTGCTCTATCTGGTGCTGGTTTAATATAAGGATCTTTTTCTCGGACATTGTGTTCTTGTTGGAAAGTTGGAAAGTTGTAAGGTTAAAATGTTAATCCGCCCATAAAACTTATTGTAAATATAGACGCAACTTTACAACATTCCAACCTTACAACCTTTCAACTACTTTTTTTATAAGGATAATATACAAAATTAGCCCCCTCGGGTACCACCACAAACAGGCACATATATTCGTTTGGGTTTTTGTAAGTTTTCAGGAAACGGGCTTCCAGTTCTTTTTTTATAACATTGTGTTCTTTAAACTCTTCCAAAGTAGAGGCATTAATGCTCCACTCCATATTCAGATCATCACGGTCTAAAATAGGCTCGCCTAATTTAACCATATGCTGATAGGCAATAAAGATGGGATGGTTTGAAAGCCCCTCCATCATGATCTCAATTGCTACTTCGTGAATCGATTCATTGTAGATCTTCAGGTCTCTTTCGAGGCTTACCAGCGGACTTTCTTTTTTCTGTTCCTCGTTGCTATGTTCGTTAAGCAGTTCTTCGGGATCCATTTTTTTAAATTCTAAAAAATAAATTCTAAACTCTAATTTCTAAATTCTAATTGGTTCTGAGGGTTAACAAGACTACATTCTCCACGTGCTGTGTATGCGGGAACATATCTACTGGTTGGATTTTTACGGTATCGTATTTTTCCTTTAGCACCAGCAGGTCTCGTGCCTGGGTAGCTGCGTTGCAGCTTACATAGACGATCTTTTCGGCCTCAATTTCCATCAACCTATTTACTACATCCGGGTGCATGCCTGCGCGGGGAGGATCGGTGATGATCACATCCGGCTTGCCATGTTCGGCTACGAAATCGGCGTTTAATACATCTTTCATATCGCCAGCATAAAATTTGGTGTTGGTGATATTGTTGATGGCTGAATTGATCTTAGCGTCTTCGATAGCTGTTGGCACATATTCAACTCCGACTACCTCTTTTACTTTACCTGCTATGAAATTGGCTATGGTGCCGGCACCGGTGTACAGGTCATAAACCAACTCATCACCTTTAAAGCCGGCAAATTCGCGTGCTATTTCGTACAACCTTAAAGCTTGTATTGAATTGGTTTGATAAAATGATTTTGGGCCGATACGGAAACGGATACCTTCCATTTCTTCATAAATATATTCAGGACCGCGCCAGGCTATTACTTCCTGGTCAAAAATGGTATCATTCTTTTTTTCATTGACAATGTACAGGAGCGAAGTGATCTGCGGAAACTTGTTATCGATAGAAGTCATCAGGCTATTGATCTCTTCTTCGGCAGGATAAGCAAAAACTACAATTACCATTAACTCACCTGTGGATGAGGTACGGATAATGAGGTTACGCAAAGCACCTTCATGAGCTTTCAGGTCATAAAAGCTAATGCCTTGCTGTTTTGCAAAATCACGTACACTGTTGCGGATATCGTTTGACGGATCGGCCTGTAAATAGCAATGTTTTACATCGAGTATCTTATCAAAACGACCTGGGATGTGAAAGCCCAGTGCATCCATATTCATTGGCTCCTCTGTACGGTTTTCGCCATCACTCAACCAGCGCTTGTTAGAGAAAGTGTATTCCAGTTTATTGCGATAATATTTGTCCTCAGGCGATGGCACTATAGGCATCATATTGCTTACATCTATCTTAGCTAAATGACCTAATGCACCTGCCACCGCTTTTTGCTTGAATTGTAATTGGGCATCGTAAGTCATGTGTTGCCATTTACAGCCACCGCAGGTGCCAAAATGTTCGCAGAACGCCTCAGTACGATATTCAGAAGCCTGTTTAAGCTGGACAATCTTCCCTTCAGCAAAATTTTTCTTTTTGCGGTAGATCTGCACATCGGCGATATCGCCCGGGATAGCTTTATCTACAAAGAGCACAAAATCATTAGCCTTACCTACACCTTTACCTTCCTCGGCAATATCAATAATGGAGACGTTCTCAAAAACAGGATTATTCGCAACTTTATTCATCAGTTTGCAAAGGTACGGTTTATCAGCCTCACCCCAAACCTTGTCTTCAAAGTGTTATACTTAGCCTCACCTAAATCCTCTCCAAAGGAGAGGACTTTAACTTCGGCTTCTATTAGAACCTCTCTTTTGAAGAGTGCAGGAGTGAGCTGCCAGGCTTGGTGGTAAGAATTAACCACTCATTTTTCCTTAACTTAATAATGTACCCCGTAGGGGTATAATGTTGGTAGAAATATAGTTTATACAATTATCGATGTGCCGTAGGTACATAACCTATCCGAGATTAGTTATGTATTAGAAAGATATCGCCGATTTTGTTTCGCACCTACGGCGCGCAAAGTTGTTATGTATTTTTGTTACCGACATTTTGCTCCTGACGGAGCATTTTTAGGATTTCTTCTGAAGCTGCCACGGTATTAAAATAAGAGAAATATTTAGACAAAGCAACGACACGAGTGCAATCCCAATTGTCGCTAATCAGCTAATTTGGCTAAAGCCCTTAGCTCTGTGTTAATCCACCCGTCCCTTAAAAGGGACGGGTAAAAGGTAGCAAAGTAAGGCTTTAGCCAAATTCCGCGGATGTATAAGCTAAGTAAATGGGTTAGTAGCGACAATTTGAATTGCACTCAAAGTCACTCATCTTTTAAAAAGACGACCACAAGATAGAACAGTAACGATCAAATAAACAAATTGACAATAGCCTGCCAAAAATCATCATTCTCTATATCTGCTATTTCAAACTGCTCATCAATCTGTTCCGAAAAATCATTTAGTTCCTCACTCATGATAGAAAGTTGTAATTAATGCTAAATTAAACATATTTATACCAAAAACCAAAATGGTATTGTGAATTATTTTTTGAACACACAGGCTCAATAAAATGTTTTTGAAAAAGTAAATTAATTAGCTTTCATCAGGTCCTAAATTGTAAAATAAACTCCCCGTACCTATACAAAAGCAATAACTCAACATTATTGTAAGAGGCATATCTGTAAAGGTGTCTTTAAAAGAAAACAAGCATGAAAAAATGAATAGAAATGTGAGAATAGTTAAAATGATACCCATAAGAGACATAATTAATTTCCTGTGAATAACATTTGTAGTGTGACGACACGTTACGATCCCTATTCCCCAAAAGAAAAGCCAGGTGATAAAAGACAAGACACAACCTACCGTTATAAGTCCAAAATAGCCTTGCAATAATGAGCCGATGCCTGACAGAGAAATACTTAATAATTGATGATCGTAAAAAAAGTAAATCGAGGTGAAAATTACCGGTGCAAGGAGTATACTGGTTATCCAGACTTTAAAACTGTAAGAAAGAGCGTAAAATTCCATAAGAGTTAGTTTTGTGATGAAGAAGGAGGCTCAATAAAATGTTTTAAAAAGTAAATTAATTAGCTTTCATCCGGTCCTAAATTGTAAAACAGACTTCCTGAACCTATGCACAGGCAATTGAATAGCATCATGGAAATCCTTGCATCATCCAGTGAAAACCTCATCTCATCCTCAAGGAAAAATGGAAGAAAAGTGATAATGGTTAAAATAATACCCAAAAAACACATGATCAGTTTTCTTTTGATTCTATCCGGAATGTAGAGACATGCTAAAGTTGCGGCCCCCCAAAATATCAACCATGTAACGAAAGAACAAACTCCACTTACAATTGTAAATAGGAAATATGTCTGAATAATTGAATCCGAATCCGTTGGCTTAGGATAGAAACAATAACCAATAGCTAACAAAAGTATTGGCGCCAGAAACACACTGCTTAACCAAACCTTTAGGCTGTAAGGGAGAGTATAATATTTCATTGTAAGAATAATGTGAAGGGGCAGCCGGGTAGCTGCCCTGGTTAAAATTAATGCCTGTCCCAATTTATCTTTCTCGAAAAATACATGAGCGTTGCTATTATAAGGAATAGTGCCACGCTGCCAACCAGAAGAGCGAGATCTTCTAACTGGATGATGATGTATATAAATGCATAAAACAGGCTAAGGATAAAGGCAAACAGGCCTGTCGACCTCATGCTTTTTATGAGCGATCTTAAAAAGGCAGCAACCAAAATTACAGTTGCTGCCGAAGCGATAAGGTAGGCGAAAGTGAACCCTATTTGCTCTGAAAATGAAAGCAACAGGGTATAATAAACGATCATGGCAGCACCAATCAGCACATAATTGAATACATGTATACGCTGCTTGCTGATCATCTCTGTCAGAAACAAGGAGATAAAAGTGAGCATGATAATCAATATGGCGTATTTGCTGCTACGCATAGTTTTTTGATATTGATCTACAGGCAGGCGCAGTTTAACGCCAAAGGTGGCATCATCTGTTTTCTTGCTGTTTGCTATTAAACTGTAATCGTCAGCCCACTGCTGGGGAAAAGGGCGATTGTAGTACAACATGCGCCATTTTGCTTCAAAAGTATTTGTTTTTGGATCTATTTTGCGGATATCAGGCAGGTAGCGGCCACTAAAGCTGGGACTGCCCCAATTGCCTTTTACTGTTACATCGGTGGTTTTGCCTAAATGCAAAAAGCTTAGTTCCTGGCTTCCGTTCAACTCCAAATTGAAATCGAAGGGAATAGCCTTATCCATCATCCCGGTTAAATTGACGGCGACCTGTAAGCCATTTGCGAATACGTTGTCGCCAAAAGCAGGCTCTGCAGTAGCTACTTGTCCGGCTACTTTAAATTGCGGGTTTGTTTTGAGGCCTTTCAGGTCACTTATACTGAATAACATCCTTGCTTTTTCGGGCATCAATTGATCGGGTGTTATCGAGAGCAGATTTAAATCGGCCCTGGTAAAATTGCCAGACACTTTAATGGCACTATTATAAACCACTACTTCAAATATTCCCCGGTGCAAAACATCGGGGCTTACATTCGCATTGTAGTTAAGTTCGTTTGGCAATATGAAGATGTTTTTGATCACTTCTTTGGTGACCTCTTTACCAGAAGCAACGTTTTCTTTTACTTGTGTTTTGTAGGGGATCACCAATACCGGCCCTTGTACCAACTGGCTGCCTGAATATTGATCAGATACCTGTTTCTCCGTATCATCCTGCCGGGTGGAGCGCTCCTGTATCAGGTTCTGTATCAACACTGAGGGGATGAGCAGTATTAAGACCAGAAAACCAATGAATACTAATTTTACGGTCACCGACTCCCTGAGCCAGTGCATAAATCCTTGTGGTTGTGATTGTTCTTCTATCATGATTGGTTGTTAAAAGTACTTTGTATTTGAAAGTGTAGGTATAAAAAAAATTAAATTGGTTTTTGCTGTTTTATAAATTGCTCCAAAGTGTCAAGGTGATCTTTAAAAGCTGTTTTGCCTTTTGCCGTTGCTTCATAATTGGTATTTGGTTTACGGCCCAGGAAACTCTTATTCACTAAAATATATTCTTCCTTTTCGAGCGCTTTCAAGTGCGATGCCAGGTTGCCATCGGTAATGTTCAGCAGTTCTTTGAGCGAATTAAAATCATACCGGTTGTTAGCTACCAGTACGCTCATGATCTGCAACCTTACGCGGTTCTCAAAAGCTTTATCAAGTTTATCAAAGGAGATCTTCACCTATCGTATTTTAAGTACATCATACTGCCGTAGATAATATGCAGCACACCAAAACCAATTGCCCAAATTAGCAATCCGTAACCGGGGAAACAAGCGGCAACAAGTCCCAGAGCTATTTCTAATAAGCCGAGATATTTAACATCGGTAAAAGTAAAGTTGCTGGCGCTTACTAATGACAGGCCATAGAAAATAAGCATAATAGGCACAATCATTCCATAATAGCTATGATGAATTAATATTAATATAAATATGCCACCTGCTATAAGAGGGATGGCCATGTGAAATAAAAGGACTTTGCTGATCGTACCCCAAATAGGTTGACCTTTACGTTTAGCTTGTCGTCTGCTTAATATAAAAGCTGTCAATATCGATGCGAAAAGGATTAAAATGGCTATTGTAGCAAAAATGTTTATTATAAAATCGCTTACCCCATGAAGTGCAGCGCTGTCAGGATTATTATTGCTATGATCAAACGCTTCAGGGGCAGGTAAGTAAACAACGGCCGCACCTATCAGCGCATAAACACCAGCTAATATCCCGGATAAACCGCTAAGGGATATAAATTTTGAGGAGCGCTCCATCAGTCCCCTGATGGCCGAGAGCTCGTCGTGAATTTCTTTTTCTTCCACTTGAAAGTACTTTGTTTGTCAAAGTAAAACAATTTATTTTAGATAACAAAATCATATACAAATTTTATTTAAATCCGTATAAGTTAAAATTGTCAAGTTCATACATGATAAATTATCAGTTACGTAAAACTAATTTTATGAAAAGTATATTTTTTATTGGATTAATTGCCTGTTTGATCAGTTGTACAAAAGCACCACAGGAGCAGCCAACACCACAAATTATTAATTATCCTTATACCGCACTTGTTGGTCACACCTGGGAGGGATTGAGTTACACAGACCCGGTAACAGCTACACCATACTACCAATTTTTACATATTACAAGTGATACTACTGTTGGAATTTATACTGCCTCTTATGATGCATCTACTATTGTAGTGCCAGAGGCAGCGTATGCATGCAAGATAACTACGCATCCCAATCACGCTGATGCATTGGAAATATTTTATCCGGGAAGTTCTCAACCCCATTCATTTTCTACAACGGGCGATACCACCAGGATTACCGACGGGACTATAGATTATAAAAGATTTAAATAGCTGTGACTAGTATCGTGAATCAGATACTTTAAGCTGAGAGCTAAAATGTCTGAGCTGTTTGATCAGTTAACCTAACTAACTGTTGCTGCCTTTAACAGATAATGCAATTTGTCAGTAGAGTAAAAAAATGCAAATTGCTGATAATCAAAATGTTCATGTGTATGCGCAGGCGTTCATGTGTGTTGTGAACGTGAACGCCTACACCGATATTGCCGCCTTAACCAGATAAGGCAATATCTCTTTCTGAAATGAAACGAAATTTTTACGTACGTCCGAGTCGCTCACAGAGGTAAACGCGAAGCTAAACACGATGCTTTTGCTGCATTTGATCAGGAAGCGTATGCGCTGCATATAGTTTTCCTGTTTACGCATTCCGCCTAATTGCATAAAGGAACTAACCAGCATTTCTTCCAGTTCGTTGGAGAGCTTTTTCAGAAAATCCTGTGAATTGGCTGACTCGCGGATAAAATCCCAGCCGATAAACTCATTACAAACAGTGTATGATAAACGGCAGGTCTTCATGATCAGGTTGCTCAGGTGAGCTTCCTCGTCCATTTCATGTACATCGCTGTGGATCAATTCATCAACGCTGGTCTTGATGTAATCCATCAGCAATACATGCAGCACAGCTTCTTTGCTGTCGAAGTACTTATAAATAGTGGCTTTTGCTATTTTGGCTCTTTTGGCGATCTCGTTAACACTTGTTTTGTGGTAACCAAATTTGCGGAATAACTCCTGTGCCGCTTTTTTAATGCTCTCTTTTATTTTGTCAGCTTCCATGTATTAATTGGATACAAATATCTCAAAATTACTCACATTTACGCTATATGACCTAAGCGACTTGGTTGCGGGTGCTTTTACGGGCGTGCCATCAGCTAATGAGAATTTAGCGCCACTGCAAGGATCGGTACAAGTCAATGAATTATTATCGAGTGTTACGGCACAACGTTTTTGTGGCTGATAGCTGCTGCAGGCATCGTAAGCAACATATGTCAGATCAGCCTCGCGATAAATAATAATACCCGCCACACCATAACCCGGAATAATAACTGCTCCGCCCGGACTATGCAGAGCATTTAAAGCAGGGTTATTAATATCAGCTTCATAATTTACTGAAACGTAGGGTACAACGTCACCGCTTTTACCGCACGAAAGATAAGTTAAGCTGATAATGGCAAGCAGAAAAATTTTTCTGATCATATGATCTCTGTTTGGAATTGCTTCAGAAAACGCACATCGTTTTCGGAGAATAAACGCAAATCCTTTATCACATATTTTAAGTTGGTGATTCTTTCTATCCCCATGCCAAAAGCAAAACCGGTATATTTCTTACTGTCGATATTGCAATTTTCCAAAACATTAGGGTCAACCATGCCGCAACCTAATATCTCTACCCAGCCGGTATACTTGCACATATTGCATCCTGATCCCCCGCAAATGGTACAGCTGATGTCCATCTCAGCAGAAGGCTCTGTAAAAGGGAAATAAGATGGGCGGAAACGTACTTTAGTACCTTCGCCATACAATTCCTGCACAAAATGATAGAGCGTTTGCTTCAGGTCGGCGAATGATACATTCTCGTCAATATACAACCCCTCCACCTGGTGGAAAAAGCAATGCGCACGGGCAGATATAGCCTCATTACGATAAACGCGCCCAGGCATAATAGCCCTAAATGGCGGCTTGCCATTCTCCATCATCCGTACCTGCACTGATGAGGTATGCGTACGCAGGGCAATATCATCTTTCCCATTATTCTTTTTGATGAAGAAAGTATCCTGCATATCACGTGCCGGGTGCTCTTCGGGGAAATTAAGTGCAGAGAAATTATGCCAGTCATCTTCAATTTCAGGTCCTTCTGCTACTACGAAACCCAGCCTTTTGAAAATATCAATGATCTCTATCCTCGTCAATGACAACGGATGACGTGAGCCAACACTAAATCCTTCGCCCGGTAATGTAAGGTCAAGTTGTGAGTCTTGAGTCTTGATTCCTGAATCTTGAGTCTCTTTTAATTCCTGGTATTTGGTTTCAGCTAATTGCTTAAACTGGTTTAGCACTTTACCGAATATCCGTTTCTCTTCAGCACCCACACTTTTAAACTGGTCGAAAAGGTCTTTGATGATCCCTTTTGTACCTAAAAACTTTATACGGAATGCTTCCAGCTCATCAGCGTTAGCGGGCGAAAAAGCATTGATCTCTGCTGTATATTGATCTATTTGTTCCTGCATTATAATCTTCTTTATTTTTTTGCTTCCTGCGTCATAACGCCATCCGCCATTCCCCTTGCGATTCTGTTATTTTATTACCCCTAACTCTTTACCCACTTTAGTAAATGCAGTTATGGCTTTATCCAAATGTTCCTGCTCATGTGCGGCTGATATCTGCACCCTTATCCTCGCCTTGCCCTGTGGTACCACAGGGTAGTAGAAACCGATCACATAAATACCCTCTTCCAGCATTTTAGCCGCGAAATCCTGCGATAACTTGGCATCATACAGCATCACCGGTACAATAGGGTGTACGCCCGGTCTGATATCAAATCCCGCTTCCGTCATTTTACTGCGGAAGTATTGCGTATTCTTTTCCAGTTTATCGCGAAGCTCAGTGGTTTCGCTTAGTAAATTCAGTACCGCTATGGAAGCACCGGTAATAGATGGCGCAAGCGTATTGGAAAATAAATAAGGCCTCGACCGTTGCCTCAGCATATCAATGATCTCTTTCCTGCCCGAAGTAAACCCGCCCGACGCACCGCCCAGCGCCTTACCAAGCGTACCGGTAATAATATCAATCTTGCCCATCACATTATGGTGCTCGTGCGTACCTCGACCGGTTTTGCCCATAAAACCCGAGCAATGGCTCTCATCTATCATCACCAGCGAATTATATTTCTCGGCCAGTGCGCATATTTTATCTAATTGTGCGATGGTGCCATCCATGCTGAACGCCCCATCCGTAACAATAATACGGTGACGGCAATCTTGCGTAGCTTTCAATTTTTCTTCCAGATCCGCCATGTCATCGTGCTTGTAACGCTGACGCTGGGCCTTGCACAAACGCACGCCATCAATAATAGAAGCATGGTTCAACTCGTCCGATATAATAGCATCCTGCTCATTAAACAGCGGCTCGAAAACCCCGCCATTGGCATCAAATGCAGCGGCGTATAATATCGTATCCTCAGTACCCAAAAACTCGGCTATTTTGGCTTCCAGTTGTTTGTGGATATCCTGTGTGCCACAGATGAAACGTACCGACGACAGCCCGTAGCCGTGCGTATCCATCACCTCTTTTGCCGCCTGTATCACTTTCGGGTGCGACGACAGCCCCAGGTAATTATTAGCGCAGAAATTGATCACATGCTTACCGCCCTGCACCGTAATATCAGCACGCTGCGGCGACGTAATAATCCGCTCTCTCTTATATAATCCGGCCTTCTCAATCTCGGCGAGTTCCTGTTCCAGCACAGGTTTCAGGGTAGTATACATAGCAATGGTGTTTTACCTGCTTTGGCAGGGATTGCAAAATTAAGCATTCGCCACGAAATATTTGGCATGGGGGCGAGGACAGGCGGCAGTGTTCACGTTCACAACACAATGAACGCTCGCTGATATTTATGAACGCCTAATTATCAATAACTTACCTTTTATATACTACTGACAAAACACTGTCACCACTTTTTTCTTAAAAAGGAATACCGCTGCCAGAATTAACGCCGACGTTTGAATGAAAGCAGAGAGTTGCGCCGACTCCCCCCTCGAGAAGGACAGGGGTGTGTTTCTTCAACTATTCAGACAATTATTGAGGTTCCCCCTATTTTTTAATCGTAACTAATTGCGCTAAGCTGCAGGGGCTGCATTGCTGAACATTATTAAGCGTAATGCTTTTTATTCGCGTGCGGGGGCAGCATACGGGCGAGTCGCGGGCAAGGACTACTCTGATGCTATCAGCGCTTAGTGCGGCTAATTTGATTGTGAATGTTTGCGTTTCGGGGCTTGGTACCCTTACAAAACGGTTACCTGTTCCCAGGCTGTCTACCACAAACCTAACACTGTCGTTTACAGAGCTGGTCACCTTAAGGTCGCTGAGCTTGTAGGGCGAAGTGGGCGACAGGAACAGATCGGCGCCGGTGGTCTTGTCAACTATTTTGACGCCTATGGTGGGCAATATCTCCAGATACATGGGGCAGGGACCGCATTTGCTGGTTATACCGCCCGAATGATTATTCTGGCACGAAACCAATACCATGCACACCAACCATAAAATAAACAAACCAACTGCTTTCATAATCTATTAGTTTTAAACATAGTACGCATGTAAAGCTGTTTGTGTAACAGGACATTGCAAATATCGTGTTTTCCACCCTGCTAACTGCCAACTCCAAACTGCTAACTAAAAAAATGGGCGTTCCCCGCGGCTGTCACACTGAGGCTCTCGATTGCGGGTCGGGTCATCCGCTCATACTGCACAGGCATTAGGCTCTTTGTGCAATTAACTATCTGCAAGGTAAATGCAAACTGCCAACTTCTAACTGCCAACTGGAAATGGCCGGTATCCGCTACTACCCCTAACGCAGCTCCGTTCCCAATATGTCATGGCGAGGTACAGCTTGTCCCGAACATCTTCGGGAAAGCCATCGCGAACTATACAGAGCCACCATGCAATTGTCTGAACCATGATTTATGTGATTAAATGATTCCATGATTATTTTCCGCGCGTCGTGCCGTCCGCCCATTGGCGGATCGGCACCCCATCAGAAAGGTTGCCAGCGTGTAGCCGACTTAGTCATGTCGGTTTAAATAAAGCGATTGATTATTTCCAAAAGAATGCAGCAGCATCCGCAATTTTAATTAACGAAGCATCCGTCAAAAACGGGTAATTGGCTTTTAGTCGGTTTATGGTTTCGTGATGGCTAACTCTATTATCGTCATTGCTCCAAGTGACATCGTTTGTCGCGTATGCTGCTATATCACATATTGTTACAACTGTTTCTTTTCCAAATAAGCGTTCAATTTCAGAAGTAGATTCATCCGTGAATAAAATAGACAGATGAAAAGTAATAGCATCATTAATACTACTTTCATTAACCATAGTTCGAATATCCTATAATTATTAAAAATCTATAGGCTTGAGGGGGATTTATTTATAACAACTTTCCATTTCTTTACTTAAAACTCCCCTTGACATTTCCAGTAAATCATTTATCAGAGCCTTTAATTTATCCTCATTAACTTCTTCCTCATGTATGATTTTTTTTATATCACTCATTCTATTAATAATAATTTGTTGAGTATCAACATTAGGGTTAAGCATTAATTCAACTTTGTTTTGCATCTGGGAAAGTTCCATGGAATGACTGAAGTAAGAATCATCATCATCAAGATCAATTATTGAAATCATCTCTGCCTTGGCAATAAAAAGGCTTATAGCATTTCTCAAATCATCAATCCATCTTTGACGAAACTGAAGCATATTGCCGCTTAATAATTGTCTTTTTGCCAAGAAGTAACTAAGGGCAGCAATAATTATCGGTATGCATAATTTATCTAAAAGGGCTATCCAAAAATGATTTTCCATAGCACTTACGCGGCTTTTTCAGGCATTTCTCTATAAATTTCTCCATCTAACTCACAGCCACCTTTGGCATGCTGCGGATGTTCTGAATTGATTGTTGGATCATTTGGGTTAACATTAAATTTCGACTTACCCCATTGTTTAAAGAAGAATGCGCTGTTCTGTTTTTTACATTCATTCTTTACGTAATCAATCCATTGTTTTTTAATTGGTCGAGCTTTGTGTCCTGATTCACCACCAACTATAACCCAATCTATTAGAGCCAGGTTTAATGTTTTAACAGGGCCTATAAGAGGCTCAATTGAAAGAAATTTAGTTTTAGCAGCGATTTTTGATAATTCGTCTATTCTATAGGTATACTTTTCATTTTCTACAGAAACACCCATCCAAATATTATTGGTCCAATTCAATTCTGATGATAATTCCAATAATCTGTCCGAACGTTTAGTAAGCACCTGGTAAATATGTTGCGGCGTCTGGTTCATTACGTTAAATACTGCTTTAATATATTCAGATGGTATTTCCGGATGAAAAAGGTCACTCATTGAATTAACAAATACAATCTTTGATTTTTTCCAGGTAAAAGGGGTATTCAACTCATTTGGATGGGTACGAATATTGAACCCGTCCTGATATTTTTCAATACCCATTGCCTTTAATCTCTTGGACATTACTTCAGCATAGCAAAACTTGCAACCCGGGCTTATTTTATTGCAGCCAGTTACAGGGTTCCAGGTTAATTCTGTCCATTCTATGTTTGACTGTGCCATAATATTATTGCTTTAATGAAACTAAAATTTTACGTTGATCATTGTCAATATACCAACTTAAGGCTGGTTTATTATCCGCCGAAGTTAATTTGATTTTATCCGAGGATAACAAATTATCTAAAACAACCTTGGTATGTTTAGGTAAATATTCATTTTCTAAACCAAAATCCAGTAGTTGTACGTTGGTAACAGATTTGTTTTTTTTTATAAAATCATAAACTAATTCATCATAATTAGAGACATGGGTAGTATCGAACAGGCTCGCCTGCTGCTTATTAACTGACATTTTGTATCCTCTGCCATTTTGTTCATCCAATTTCCATTTAGTTTCCAACATCTTTTGAAATCCTTTTTTATTGTTTGTAAAGAAAAATAATGAAAAGTAGTGCCCCGGGTTTCTTTCTATAGAAAATGATGTAGAAAATTTGATTGTCAAGTAGTTTTTGAATTGTTTAGTTAACGAATTAATGTATTTTAATTCAGAAGTTAAATCTGGAGTTTTGCTACCAAACAATTCTCTAATAAATAATTGCAAAGGCTTTCCACCTGGAAAATTATCTTCGGAAATTGCTTTATTAGTAAACATATACATTAAATAAACTGGCAAAAAAAGAATTATTTCTGTTTTCCCATTCTGTAAAATTATTTTCAATTGCTTTGGATCAATTTCTTTATAACCCCAAGGGTCTATAAAAAATAGTGCTCTTTCGTCATTTTTAAGATCCGCGAGCTTATTTATAGTATTTGTCAAAATCGTATTACTGTCGAAATCAGAATAATTTATTTCTACTGAGTCTGGTTTAAATATTGATTTAGCAAAATGTTCAACTCTATCAATTCTTTTCTTGCCTTTTTCAATTTCTGATAAACCATTGTCGTTAAATTTAATTTCTATATTCAGACATGTGTTATTATTAGCGTAATAATGATCCCTGATCTTTTCTAGTGTAACTAATGGGCTTCCAGATTCTCCACCTTTATATTTGCCTTCTCCGCAAAAAACATCATATATATAGATTTTATTAATCCCAGGTGCCCTTTGGATAATATTTAAATAAATAGATAAATAATAACTCCATAATTCAATTTTGGCTTTTGAATGTTCTTCAAGAAAGTTTGAAATTTTGCTTCCCATAATTCGAAAATACTAATAAAATTAGCAATTTTAATATAAATTGTGATAAATTGAGTCATTGAATAGGTTGTGTCGAAAGATATAGTTAATTAAAATATATTTTATACCGTGAAAACACCCATTTTTCATTAGTAACTATTTAGCAATTAATTTGCCTGTGTTGAGATTGCCACACTATTGGCCGCCATAACTCGTGGAAATATAGTTGCGGAGAATACAGTTCTCATTTCCCCGTCAGCAGACCAGCTTCGGCCAAAATCGACCAAAACAATGCTGGCCCTGTGCGCCGGAAATGATCAGGAATATTGCTGAAAATCAAATAAATACCTCTGAATTATGCCGGGTATTTTGTAGCTTAGAAAGTGAATTCAAAAAATATGATCCGCAAAAAGTTTTTAAGCAGCCTTCTTCCGTTGCCTTTTCTTGGCAGCGTCTCCATACAGGGAGAGAAAAAATTGAAGATCTTTATGAAAAGCGCCTGGGGGTCGGATGATCCTACGAAAGCATCCTTTCCATTCCTTCACGGGAATGCACTTGCAGAAGCCGGTCATGAGGTACAAATATTTTTGCTGGGCGAAGGGGTGAGCCTGATGCGGGACAGCACCCTCAATGCGATAACGCCCGTCGGCTGGCCTCCCCTGAAGGAAATATTGCCAAAAGTGCTGGCCAATAAAATCCAGATCTATGCCTGCGGCGCCTGTTGCAAAGCCCGGGGCATCACGGCGGCCGACCTGGAAAATAAAAACGCCAAATTCGGCAACCCCCAGATCTTCGTCGGCCTGACAGAATGGTGTGATAAAATTATTACGGAATAGTACTACTTCGTTCTCGCCATGACGCGCTGAGATGTAGTTGCGGAGAATACAGTTCTCATTTCCCCCGTCAGCAGACCAGCTTCGGCCGAAATCGACCAAAACAATGGTGGCCCCTGAGCGCCGGAAAGGGCATAGTAAGTTTTGCAGAAGCCAGGGCCTAATGCGAGCGACAGCGGGGCAAAATATTACAGCCCGTGGTTTTGGTCGATTTGCAGCGCAAAGGCCCCGTGCGGCAAAGAAGCAAGCGTCGGCTGACTTGACTTTTTGGTTGCTTTTGTGTCAAGACAAAATTGCATAGCAATCATGAACACCTATAAAAAACAAACAACAGGTGAATAACTAACAGCCCCCGCGGCAATTGAGCGGGACGGAGTATCTTATAACCCCAGAAATAGGTTCCGTTACCTAAACAACGACGACTTAGCATGTTTGACAAGCCCCACGTACCACACTTCGAGTGCCTCAGTGTGACACCCGCCTTGAAGAATCATAGTAAATCAATTAATCAAACAAATCATGGTTCAGACAAAAAGAAGCATGACGTAGAAACCCACCCCTGCCACTTCATTGGCCGACGCGCCCCCTCCCAGAGGAACCTTTTTTAGTTTACACTTACTATTCCAACAACAACGCATCCTCATCATCCCCCAAACTCAAACTTATCATATCACTACCGGCGATACCTTCAATTGAGCCTTTAATGTGGGCAGCATTTAGCAGTACTTTTTCCAATTGCTTTTCACGTGCTTTCCACATTTTTTCCATAGCATCACGTTCGCGTTGTATGGATAAACGCATGCTCATATAGCCTTCGCGTATGGCTTTCCATTGTTCAGAGAATTCGTTGCTTATCAGATAGTCATATAGCAGGTGCATTTTATCGCCTTTATTGTCCTGTGCTTTAGCCAGGTTGGCAAGTTTAATAATACCATCCCTCAAAATGTAGGACACCGCTTTTACTTCATCAAATGAGCATATCCAAACGCCATCTTTTTCACCAAAACAATCCATCCCTTTGGGGTAGCATTGACTTACAATTACCGCAACATCAACCCCAATGGCACGCATGTCTTTTTTCAACTTATCAATCCAGTCGGCCGAAAAATCTTTAGTGCGCTTGCTCTCATAAATAATGCGGCCGCATTCCTGCCCAAAATTATTGCGGACAGTTTGTACGCAATCAGCCCCGCGCACACCCTTGCCCACTTCGCTGATCACATCAAACGGAAAATTATCGCGTAATAACTCTTCCAGTATCAATTCCTGTACTTCGCCTTGTAACTGCATAGAGCCTTGTTCGGCCTTACGTTTCATTTCGTCCACCAGCTTCTTCTGGTCTTCTATTTGTTTTTCCAGTTCCTTTACTTTTAACTGGTGGTCAGTATCTTTCAGATTAAATTTTTCAGCCTCTTGCTTTCTTATCTGTTCGCTTAACTCATTCCGCTGTTCCTGCAATTTCCGCTGTACGGAAAGCTCCAGTTCTTCTTCCTTTTGTTTAAGTGCCTGTTCCTTTTGCAAAAATTCCAGTTCCTTTTGTCTTGACGCCTTTAATTTTTCGTCCGACTCATTCTTAGCGTTTTGAAGCATCAGCAATTGATTCTCAAAATCAGTAGCTATTGACTTACGCAGGTTTTCTTCGAGCGTTAACTGCAATTGTTTTTTTTCTGCTGTAAGCCGTTCCTCAAACTGTAGTTGTTGCTGGCGTTCTTTTGCGGCAAACTCACTTTCCTTTCTTTTATATTCCTCCTCTTTTTGCTGGGTATATTCCTGCATTTTCACCCGAAGCTCTTTCTTATATTCTTCGGCCATCACTTCCTCAATCGGAAATCCAAAACCACAACTAGGACATTTTACTTCTGTTGCCATATTTATAAAGGGAATTAAAACTGCAATTATTTAGTAGCAGCTAAAGATAGTCATTGGCAAAACCAAAAAATACAACTATATCAAACCTCAACTAATTTGCAATCATCCGCAACCCGTGAAAACACCCAATTTTCTCTTTGAATACATCTCGGTCCGTTGACCTGCCTAAGTAGAGGTTGCTTCGTTCCTCGCAAAGACGGGCGGAGATATAGTTGCGGAGAATACAGTTCTCATTTCCCCGTCAGCAGACCAGCTTCGGGCGAAATCAGGTAAAACAATGCTGGCCTGTGCGTTGGAAGGGCATAGCAATATTTGCCGTAGTATAGGCCTTGTGCGACACACGGGGGCAATATTTTGCAGCCCGTGGTTTTGACTGATTTGCAGGGCAGAGGCCATGTGCGGCAAAGAAGCCTTTCTGCTGACAAGCACTTTTGGTTACTTTTGGTGCCTCAAAAGTAACAGCCACGCGGCAATTGAGCGGGACGGAGTATCTTATAATACCCAGAAATATTTTCTGTTACCCCGCACGAGCGATGACTTAACGCGTGGGGTGCTGAAACAAGTTCAGCATGACGGAAAGGTTATGTGATGTACGTCGCATTTGAATCGCGTGTAAAGGAAGTGATACACGGGTAATTTGAATTGGCAATAAATTCAAACAAATAGTATATTCAGCTCAAATTTTTAACCATGAAACCCTTATCACATTTTTTTGTTCTGGCTGCTCTTGTATGCCTGCAAGGCTGCAGCGGTTGTATTAAAAAGAGCGGAGACTCAACTCAAACTTCTAAAACCGGTAAATCGAGATTTCCGGTTCCTGTAGCTACCGATAATCTTATCATTAAAGACGAAAAAGATCTCACAGGTTATTGGGCAGGCACTTTCGGCCCGGATAAAGCAGATACATTAGAAGAGGATGGAGATTACCAGAGTGGATATAATAAAATAAACATTTCGCTGGATAATATTGATGGCAACAAGGTAGAAGGCCACATAGTAATTCAAGGAAAGCTTCGTCCCTTTAAATGCAGCATGATCAAAACAGGATCTAAGTACAGGTTCTCTTTTAAAAGCATTTCTGACGAAAAAGTTGCCGGAATTTATAAGCTGAGTATTTCCGAAGGTGATAGCCTGCTTACTGGTCACTGGAGTGGCGGCGACAAAGTTCCTTCCCATGACTTTGCTTTAACCAAAAAACTTTTCAGCTATAACCCCGACTGGAAGCTGGAACGGGCCAGTTATATTGATTGGAGCAAATCAAAACAAATAGCGGTAAAGCCTGATAGTGGAGAAACTTATACCGATGAGCGTTATGCTACAACATCAGATGAAGTTCAAAAATATAACTCTTCAACCGATGTACTTACTACAAAGTACCTTGCCAACCTGAAAAAAGCCGATCTTTTGATAATACGCAATTCTATTTTTGCGCGACATGGCTACACCTTTAAAAAACCGGTTTTGAGCTGGTATTTCAGTGAGCAGTCGTGGTATGTGCCTATCAGTAATGATGTCACTGCTGAACTCACCCCGATAGAAAAGCAAAACCTGAAGCTGATGGCACCTTACGAAAAATATGCCCAGGAATACTATAATGCTTTCGGTCGGTGATCATTTCTTATGCAGCTAAGTAAAAAATATTATTTGTTAACTGCGGGCAATGTGTTATGGTATGCATGCCTGCTGTTTTTTTCGTATCTGATGCTGCTCATCACGCTTCAATATATTCCTGTACGTACCGATGTGGCTTTTCTGCAGACAAAGGGAGACGTAACAGGCATGCTGCATTATCGCGTGGCTTTTTTTGCACATGTGTATACCGGTATGTTTGTACTGCTGTCGGGTATGCTGCAATTCCCCTCTTTTATCAGGCGACGATTCCCGGCTCTTCACAAATGGAGCGGGCGAATATATGCAGGCGGTATTATTTTAGTTGCAGGTCCAGCGGGGCTGGTCATGGGTTATTATGGGAATGGCGGGCTGATTAGTCAAACCGCCTTTTGCATTTTGGCAGTTTTGTGGATAACCTTCACCTGGAAAGGCGTTACCGCTATATCGGCAGGCGACATAAAGAGCCATAAAGCATGGATGTACCGCAGCTATGCCCTGACGCTTTCGGCACTGAGCCTGAGGGCCTGGAAATGGTTGCTGGTATTTTTATTTGCCCCGGCACCAATGGATGTTTATCATATCATTTCCTGGCTGGGCTGGACCAGTAATTTGTTGGTTGCCGAGATGATCATACGTGCCAGAGGGGATAAATTATAGTGAGTGGTGAATGGAGAGCAGAGATTAGTTGTTTTCCCGTCAGCAGACCAGCTTCAGCCGAAATCGTCCAAAACAATGCTGGCCTCAGAGCGCCGGAAAGGGCATAGTAAGTTTTGCAGAAGTAGGGGCAAGTGTGGGCGACAGCGGGGCAAAATATTACAGCCCGTGGTTTTGGTCGGTTTGCTGCGCAAAGGCCCGGTGCGGCAAAGAAGCAAGCGTCGGCTGACTTGATGTTTGGTTACTTTGCATCTAAGGTAAATTGCATTAGCAATCATGAACACCTATAAAAAACAAACAATAGGTGAATAACTAACAGCCCCCGCGGCAATTGAGCGGGACTGCATACCTTATAATCCCCAGAAACATTTTCCATTACCCGCACGAGCGATGACTCAGCATGTGGGGTGCTGAAATAAGTTCAGCATGACGGATGGTGTAGAATCTGCATAGCTCCTCTGTAAATCGGGGATTGCTTCGTACCTCGCAAAGACGCACGAAAATGCATGGTGATGACTCCCCCACGCTCAGCACTTCGAGTGCGTTAGTGTGACACCCGACTTGAAGAATCATAGTAATCAATTAATCAAGTAAACGGCGAAGCCCTCTTGAACACAACTGAAAAAAAATCATCGGTGAAAAATCATGGTTCAGACAAAAAGTGGATGTTCCTCGCAAAGACGCGCGGAGATATCGTTGCGAAGAATACAGCTCTCATTTCCCCCGTCAGCAGACCAGCTTCGGCCGAAATCGACCAAAACAATGCTGGCCTTGAGCGCCGGAAAGGGCATAGTAAGTTTTGCAGAAGCCCGGCCTCAGAGCGCGCGACAGCAGGGCAAATAATTACAGCCCGTGGTTTTGGTCGATTTGCAGCGCAAAGGCCCCGTGCGGCAAAGAAGCAAGTGTCGGCTGACTTGACTTTTTGGTTACTTTTGTGTCAAGACAAAAGTAACAGCCCCCGCGGCAATTGAGCGGGACAGAACATCTTATAATCCCTAGAAACACTTTCCGTTACCTGAATGAACGATGACTCAGCATATTTGACAAGCCCCACGCACCGCACTTCGAGGGCCTCAGTGTGACACCCATTTTAAGAATCATAGTAATCAATTAATCAAGTAAATCATGGTTCAGACAAAAAGTGGGATGTTCCTCGCAAAGACGCGCGGAGATATCATTGCGGAGAATACATTTCTCATTTCCCCCGTCAGCAGACCAGCTTCGGCCGAAAGTCAGAACTCGAATTTGTAGAATTAATTGAATTTCCTGAATTCTGTTCATTCTTAAATTCTATAAACGGCATAGCCCTCTTGAGCACCCCAAAAAAACAACTCGCGAAAAATTCCGGTTCAGACAAGACGTAACAGCCCTCCCGGCATTATCAAATTATTGTAAAATATTCATTATAAGACTATTGTAACGGATATTTTATAGGATATATGGGATAGTGTGAATAATACACTATAATTTTGTGCGGTTAAAACATTGAAATATCAAAAAGGATAAACATATAATAAAAAAATGTCTGACACTTACTGTTGCAGCGCTGTACTTCTTCATGGCGTCAACTTATATTTCATATCTTCCAAAATATGATTTGTATTGGCCAAAAACTTCCACTGCGTCAAATGTCACTTATCTTCAAAAGGATAACAATGCTAACAATTTCTTTTTACAAATGCGTCTTACTGTTAAGACCGTCGTTGAAAATAAGCTTAAGGCATTAAGCATTTTAATTAAAACTGCAGCATTTGTTTTTTTATTGGTTTTTAGTGTAACTGCAATAACTGCTTTATTAAGAAAATCAAGAGCTCCGTTAAATACCCTTCTTTATCCGCACAGACCTTATTACCAAACCTTCCGCACCCTTCGAATTTGATTATACACTTAAATGTGTTTACTGATCAAATTTCTAAAAATGGCATCTCATAGTTTTCCGACTATGTATTTACCATGGTTTGTACTTAACCATGCAGGTACCGGATGCTTGTAACAATAATTTAAAATATTTAATACAATGAAAACAATATCAAAATATTTAACACTTACCGGCTTAACCGCAGTATTGTGTTTGTTTCTGGCTTTGCCCGCTAATGCACAACATGGAGGTGGCGGAGGCGTTCATTTCGCTGGTGGCGCTCATTTCGGCGGCGGCTCCCATTTTGGCGGTGCAAGCCATTTCGGCGGTGGCGCTCATGTTGGCGGTGATAGTCATTTCACCGCCGTCGCTCATGCTGGCGGCGATAGTCATTTCCATCCTGTTTCAGGGATTAGGGGTGTACAACCTCACTCAGTTGGATTCCGGGGAAATGGGCCTGGCGTTTATGGACATGGCGGGCGGTATGGTCATTATGTTTGGGGCAGGCATGGCCATTATTTTTACAATCAAGGCTTTTACGGTAGTTTATACTATCCTATGCTGGGCCTGGATTTCGGATTTTTGCCCGCTGGCTATTATCCCTTTTACTGGGATGATGGCGAGTTCTACTTCAGTGACGGGTTTTACTACCAGCTTGATAACGAACAATATACCGTGGTAGAACCTCCCATAGGCGCCGCAATAAAAACGTTGCCGTCAAATGCCAAATCTACGCAGATCAACGGACAGCAGTATTATGAGTTAAATGGTGTTTATTACTTACCTGTTACCCAGGATGACGGCACCGTACAGTATCAAATTGAAGGTAAAGACGGCAAGTTAAATACAGATGCAACCGGCGCTAAAACGATTGTGCCAAAAGTAGGTAATATGGTTACTAAACTGCCCCCTGATTGCAGAAAGATCGATCTTAATGGTGATACTTTGTTTGTATCTGAAGATGGTATATATTACCAGCAAATTAAAGACAGTAATAATAAAACAACATATAAAATAGTTGCGCTTGAAGCAGATGGATCGGGCAAATAATGCCTTTGTATAAACAATAAAGGGTTGGGTTAAATAGCCCTCCCTTTATTGTTTATTTAGCAAACTATCTGACTTTTACACTTCGGGCGAAAAATTGTCTGAACCTTTCAGTTTAACCCCCTTTACACCATTAATTGAATATTAAGCAGACTTTTGATACCTGCACAATCCCGTGCCCCGTGCGCCTTCGCTGCCGCAAGCCTCGCTTGTGGTTGTTCGGATATCGTTGCGGAGAATACATTTCTCATTTCCCCTGTCAGCAGACCAGCTTCGGCCGAAATTGACCAAAACAATGCTGGCCTCAGAGCGCCGGAAAGGGCATAGTAAGTTTTGCAGAAGTCGGGGCTAAGCGCGAGCGACAGCGGGGCAAAATATTACAGCCCGTGGTTTTGGTCGATTTGCAGCGCAAAAGCCCCGTGCGGCAAAGAAGCAAGCGTCGGCTGACTTGACTTTTTGGTTACTTTTGTGTCAAGACAAAATTGCAATAGCAATCATGAACACCTATAAAAAACAAACAATAGGTGAATAACTAACTAGGCCCCTGCGGCCATGAGCAGACAGAACATCTTATAATCCCCAGAAACATTTTCCGTTACCCGCACGAGCGATGACTCAGCGCGTGGGGTGCTGAAACAAGTTCAGCATGACGGAATGGTGAAGAAACCCCTCCCTACACCCTCCCGAGGGAGGGAATCGCGTGTGGCCTGCCCACATCTTCTCGTTCCATTGGCCTGCCTAAGTAGAGATTGCTTCGTTCCTCGCCATGACACGCGGAAATATAGTTGCGGAGAATACAGTTTTCATTTCCCCCGTCAGCAGACCAGCTTCGGCCAAAATCGACCAAAACAATGCTGGCCTCGAGCGCCGGAAAGGGCATAGTAAGTTTTGCAGAAGCCCAGGCTCAGTGCGAGCGACAGCCGGGCAAAATATTACGGCCCGTGGTTTTGGTCGATTTGCAGCGCAAAGGCCCTGTGCGGCAAAGAAGCAAGCGTCGGCTGACTTGATGTTTGGTTACTTTGCATCTAAGGTAAAGTAACAGCCCCCGCGGCAATTGAGCGGGACGGAGCATCTTATAATCCCGAGAAATACTTTCATACCCGCACGAGCGATGACTCAGCGCGTGGGGTGCTGAAACAAGTTCAGCGCGACTAAACGGTGAAGAAACCCCTCCCTCCACCCTCCCGAGGGGGCATCCACATACAATGTTACACAAGGAGTGTAACATATAAAATATGTTACTGCCGTTGTTAATGGCAGTACTCAAGTATCCTAATAAAGCCACTATAGAAATATTAGCTAAATACGGGTTTAGTAAAATAAAGAGGGGTCACAGGAAAGGTGTGTATATTAGACCGGATAAAGACGATACAGATTGGGAGCATGTAATGCATATAAGTGCTGATAGGTTATCAATTTCTTATATAGATCAGAAGTTAGGCAAAAAAAGGTATTGCACTGGTGGAATAACGGTTAAAGATGATAATGAGTTGGTGTGGCTATTAGACCGCTTAACTATGCTGCCCAAGATAAATGTTAACGGCAGTGATAATACCGTTAATGTCATAGATTAGATAAGCGTATGCTTCATGTATAGCAAATTCTTTATTTGTAAAACTATCAAGTTCAGTAAAGCTATCTTTTAGTTTATCTATCAAATCACCTATTTCAAGTGTGTGCAAGCTATGATTAAGAGAAACGGATATGTTTATAGCCTCTTTGATCAATTGGTGAATACGTTCAAAACTTGATCTATCGGCATCTTCAAAGGTGCTCAACTCGTCTCTTATTTCAATCAATCTATCTAAATTATCCATGTCATTTAGGCTCTTTGGGCTGATCTTTCTTCGGTGGTTTAACCTTAGTAAGGAACAGCAAATCTTTATTAAAGTCGGTGAGGGTCACGGGAGTGACCTCTACGGGCTTATCTTTCTTAATGTACTTGCGTTTACTCATGGCCTACTAAAGTTTTGTAACTCAACTTACCTACAACATTGCTAAGAACAAAGTCAAAGCGAGATGAAGTGCTAAAGTTACGGGTATTATGTCGTAAAGTAAATTCCTGGGCGTATGCGTTTGTGTGTTTTGGGCTTATTTGGTGATAGATTCCGTAGATGCCTCTTTTAAATTGGCTCCAAAAACCATCGATATGAGCGGTATGAAAATGATCACGGGCGTAGATACCTTTCTCATGGGATACTGATTCATGCTTTAAGCCAGCCACGCCCATATATGCGCTGTGGCCGTCAGAAACTAAGGTGCTTTCAACCTCTATCCATCTGCGTAATAGAGGCCGTATGTTTTCCTGATCTTCTTTAGCTATAACCCCTGCAACTATATTACCATCGCGTTGAATCATACCTAATACAGGCGTTTTGTTGATACTACCAGTTCCTTTGGCATTATCTAAATCGCGTTTGCTTTTATGCTTGTTAGTGGTTTTACCGCCAACATAGGTAGTATCAGCCTCAACAATGCCTTCTAACTTTTCGGATGGAGTAGCAAAGGCATAGCGTAAGCGATGCAGCATAAACCAAGCGGACTTTTGGGTAATATCAAGATCGCGGGCTAACTGGTAGCTGCTAATACCTTTCTTATGGCTTGAAAAGACATACAGAGCCATAAACCACTTCATAAGCTTGATGTTACTATCTTCAAATATAGTACCTGTACGTGCATTAAAATACTTGTTGGTGTTGCGGCACTTGAAGCGATTGCTCTTGCACTTGTACACGGTACTGGATGCATCAAAGGGGCTAACCACCAATCCACCCCACCGTATTTGTTCAAGGTGATTGATACAAGCTTGTTCATCAGGGAACACGGCAATAAAGTCGTGAATACTCTTGAAATATATGTCTTGTTGTTCCATGGTGTAAATATGAACTTAAACTTTGACAATAACAAATGTTTGAGACGTTTATTACACAAATAAATAAAGGGAATATTGTTAGCTTTGAGCATGGAACAAAGCAGAATAGATAGAATAGAAGAAAAGTTAACCGAATTCAATGAAGCGGTTACTGAATTAGGGAATAGACATTCAATGGTGATAAGCGATTACCTAATCATAAAGCCAGACTACACGAAGCATGAGTATGTAGTGAGGTTGTGTTTTAGAGGGGAACCATTATTAGACGACAGGCTAAAGGGTGAATGTGAGATTATATTTGATCGGTTGTTTCCTTATCCAGATGGATTACCCGTGTTGTCCCACACTTCATGTGAGGATCAGGGGCAGGCATAAGCTTGACAAAGTTTGGTTGGGCTATCATTTCCATAAGAAATGGTTCATCCATATTGCCGTTAGAGAATGATATTATCAGGGGCGCGCCATCGTGTTTAATAATCATAAGGTCTTTACCGTGTCTAATTCGGATAGTGAGTGGGGAGTAGATTTTAGTTGGCATAGCTTCGCCAATGGATAAAGAACTATCAGAAGCTTTACCATCACCTTGTGTATCATCGTATATTAGTGCCCCCGAGGGAGGGAATCGCACATGGTCTGCCCACGCCTTCCCGGTCCGTTGACTTGCCTAAGTAGAGATTGCTTCGTACCTCGCAAAGACGGATGGTATTATCGTTAAGGAGAATACAGCTCTCATTTCCCCCGTCAGCAGACCAGCTTCGGCCGAAATCAGTCAAAACGATGCCGGGCATGAGCGCAGGAAAAGGCATTAGCAAACTTTGCAGAAGAAATGGGTAAAAGCGAACGATAGTAGGGCAAAGTATTGCAGCCGTGGTTTTGACTGATTTGCAGGGCAAAGGCCCCGTGCGGCAAAGAAGCAAGTGTCGGCTGACTTGATGTTTGGTTACTTTGCATCTAAGGTAAAGTAACAGCCCCCGCGGCAATTGAGCGGGACTGCATATCTTATAATCCCCAAAAACATTTTCCGTTACCTAAATAAACGACCACTCAGCATGCTTGACAAGCTCCATGCACCGCAATCGAGAAATCAGTGTGACACCCCGCTTAAGAATCATAATAATCCTTCAATCAAGTAAACGGCGAAGCCCTTGAACACAACTGAAAAAACAATCATCGGTGAAAAATCATGGTTCAGACGAAAGTAAAGAAGCCCCCGCGCAAGAGGTAAATTGCACAACCCATCAACCTGTTTTTTGTTGAAAAAATTAACATAAAATCAATGATTCCGGTGTTAACTTTATGTAGCATTCCACCCATCTTAAAAACCTTCTTTTTATCACGGTACAGTACTTTGATTGTAATAATTCAATTACATATTAAATGTGTTTATCATGGAAAGAATAATCGTTCAATTTAATATTCCGGGCCTGACAGCCCAGGAGTATGACCAGGTTTGGACAGAACTGCGCAACGCAGGTCAGTCGCACCCACAAGGGCTTCACCACCATGTAGGTGGGCAGCAAGAAAATAATTGGCTGGTGGTTGATGTTTGGGAATCAGAAGAGGCATTCCGGAAATTTGGCGAAACCTTAATGCCGATTTTGGCAAAGATCGGCGTTACTGCCGACCGGGCCCAACCGGTGATAACGAAGTTGCATTATGAATACGAAGGTGCAGCGGTAGGTGCAGGGCATTAATGATTTGCGCGCTTTTAATATCGAACATCGAATGTCCAATGCTGAATAATGAAGTAAAAAACATCGGTGTTCGATATTCAAAACCTGCCTGCCGGTAAACCCCTTTTATCATCTGCGAAATCCGGCAACGGTGCAGCCGTCTTGAACACATTTAAAAACAATTAAGCTGTGAAAAATCAAGTAGACGGCGACCCCCCCTGAACGCAACTGAAAAAACAATTATCGGTGAAAAATCACTGGTTCAGACAAAAAAGCCCCGACCGCTTTTAAACGGCCGGGGCTTTTGGTTATTAATTTTAAAAAGGTATTATTTAAGTGTAGTAGCCAGGTCCCAGAAAAGTTTGGTAGTTACCAGGTCGCCACCGATAGCCTGGGCGGCCTTATTGTAATTCACCACGTTCACATTTTGCTCGCTTATAGGATAAGTAAAACGCAAAGGGAATTCACTGTAAGCATTTGCGGGCTTCACTAATACCGGGTAACCCAATCTGCGGGTTGTTGTCCAGGCATCCCAGCCCCTGTTATAAAACGCTATGTACTCCTGCAAAGCAATTTTTTGGGATGTATTTAATAAGCCCGGCGCCTCAGGATTGCTGGCCGTGGTAAAAGCAACGTTTGGCAGTGCCAGGTATGCAGCAGCCTGTGCGTCAGTTCCACCCCAATAGGTGATGGATGCAGTTATCGCACTGTTATAGTGTGACTCCGCACTACCGCCCACATTATAAAGCCTATCCGCAGCTTCTGCCAGGTTAAATTCCGTTTCCGAATAATCCAGCAGGTCACCAGGAAAATCAGGGTTAGTTAAACTGCCAATTGATTTAGGCTGTGGTGTTGTAGGTGGCCCGGGGGTTAGCAATGGTCCTGAAGGTAACGAATACTGGCTGTAAACCAAGCCGCCATTACCTGAGCCATTAGGGGCACCTACATACAAACTACTCACATTTTCGGCAAAATAATAAGGCAGGCGCGGGTCTGCAGTGGCTGTGTTTGGGCTTAATAAGCCCAGAAATTCGCTGGTAGCAACAAAATCATGCCTTTGGCTTTGCACCAGGTCAACCCAAACAGGGTTAGTATTCGGCGGGCTAGCCACATAGTTAAAAGTTGCATTATCACTATTCGATGCAAATACGCCTGCAGCTACTGCGGCCTCAACGGTCGTTTTTGCCGTAGCATTATCATAATCAGCAATAGTGATACCCATTTTAAGCTTAAAGGTATTGGCAAATTTTAACCATTTGGCCGGGTCGCCGGTGTAGATCACATCTGCACCCCCATAGCTTCCACCTGATGTATTTAACGCTGCAATATCAGCATCCAGACGGGTTAACAGTGCATAATAAACTGTTTTTTGGTCGTCATAAGCCGGGAATGGATTGTTAATATTCAAGGCTTGCGTATAAGGGATATTACCATAGGTGGTAACCAGGTAATAATAAGCATACACTTGTAATATGTCGGCAATTGCGATCTCATTTTTTTGAGTAGGCACATCTTTTACTTGCGCCGGAATATAACCCTTTGCTTTTTCAAGGTTATACAAAACGCCGGTATACATTGCGGTCCAAATGGCGTCGGGCTGGCGGCGGGAGAATAATTGATAATCTGTTTCATTTAAATAGGTGGTTTCTGTCCACTGCTGTTCAATTAAACGGAATATATTAAGGTTCACGCTGGCAGAACTCACGTTGTTGGTCAGCAATCTTTCAGATTCGGTAAACAAAGTGTATGCGGGCACTGCCGCCGGGTTTTTAGGATCGACATTGAGGCTTGTCAGGTCTTTTTTGCAGGCCGACAATGTCGAAACCAGTACAAAAATTAATGCTATCTTTTTCATATCTGTAATGACTAGAAACGTACTTTTAAATTAAGTGAAATGGTGCGTGTGGTTGGATAAACACCTTCCTGTATACCCTGCAGATTGCCCGAGCTCAGGCCTTGTTCAGGATCGGCATAAGGCAGGTTTTTATGGATGATCCATAAGTTTGTGCCAATAAGCTGTAAAGTAACGTCTTTAACCGGCCCCAATTTGCTTATTGCATTTTGCGGCAATGCGTATCCTACAACGGCTTCCCTAAGTTTTATAAAACTTGCATCATACACAAATGCCTTAAGTGGCAATAAGCCGGCGCCATCACCAAAATCGCCATAGTTATAAGCGGTTACCCTGGTAGTATTAGGCTGACCGTTTGCATAAACCCCCGGGCGTATCATACCACCACCCTGGTTAAGCGGGTTACGAACAGGATTGCCCAGATCATTAGTATAAGCTGTTAAAGGATAAATACCATCAGCCAAACCATAAGCCATATCACCTGAGAACACCGAACCACCATGACGGATATCAATCAGGAAGCTTAACGTAAAGCTTTTGTAAGTAAAGCTGTTATTGATACCACCGGTCCAGTTGGGGTTGGTATTGCCAATATTATTGTTTGCTGTGGTAGTTATCAGGTACTGGCCATCGGGTCCAACCGTTTTCTGGCCATTGGTATAAATATAATCGGTACCTCTGATAGTACCCAGAGATTGGCCAAGCGGTGCATTAAGGGTTTCGCCATTCTGGAAGCTGCCCAGCTCAAGGTTGGTCGCTTCCTGCCCTGTTGCATCCTTATACAATGCGGTAACTTTATTATAAGCAGCAGTAAAGTTAACGGTGATCTTCCAGTTAAAATCCCTGGTCTTTATTGGCGTACCGTTTACTGAAAGCTCAACGCCCCTGTTCTGAACGTTACCAGCATTTAAATATTCGTTAGTGTAGCCTGTTGCTGGCGAAACGTTAACAGGTAATATTTCATTAAAGGTATTGGTAACATAATAGCTTCCGTCAAATCCTAAGCGGTTATGAAAAAACGCTAATTCAAGTCCAATTTCCTTGCTTTTGGTTTGTTCCGGTTTCAGGTTTTGGTTATTCTTGGTGGTATTAAGAATAGTTTGCGGATTAGCGCCAATGGGCGGAACAATTGAATAAGTATCGTTTATACTATGAAGCGGGGCATCGCTGCCGACCTGTGCATAGTTGGCCCTTAGCTTGCCATATGACAGCCATGTCCAGTTTTTAAGCAGTTCAGAGAAAACAAAACCGCCGGATACTGAAGGGTAATAATAAGTATTATTTGCTGCCGGCAGAGTTGAAGATTTGTCCCTGCGGATGGTACCGTCTAAGGTCACCATGTTTTTCCAGGTGAGTGTGGTACCCGCAAAAATACCGTCCACCTCTTTTTTACCATCAAATTCAGCAGGCGACAAAGGCGCACTTAAAGTATTTGATAATGAATATAAGCCCGGTACAATTAAACCGCCATTGGTGCTTGCATTGATGCTGTTATCACTATCCTTCCGGATATTGGCGCCTAAAAGAGCTTTTAAATTAAAATCTTTGGAGATATTTTTGTTTACGTTAGCTAAGAAATCGTAGTTGTTTTCGGTGTAGGTGTGGTTATACCTCGAATAATAAGGAACACCGATACTGCCCACGTCATAACGCTCCTGGTCAAGTTCCGAATAGGTATCTAACGATGTTCTGCCGGTGAATGATAACCAATCGGTTGCGTTATAAGTGGCGTTGATATTTCCTAAAACGCGGTTACGTGTATCGGTTTCATAGTTGTGATCAGTCACCCAGTATGGGTTATTCCAGAACGCCGGGCCGGTATTTCCGTTTATCGGGTCGGCCATATTCCAGGTTACATTTGATTGTGTCCTGTCGTAGGCTGCTTTTAGTTCCTGCACGTCAACGTTGGTTTCCCACCATTGTCTGAAGCCGGTCATCACGTTACGATTATATGAGTTAGAGCCGCCATCATAACCCGTTCCGCCACGTCCTGTACCGTTGGTGTTGTAATAATTAACATTGGCACCTACTGTCAATTTTGGAGTGATTTTATAAGTGGCGCCAAAATCTACCAGGTTCTTGTCCAGCCGGCTATTTGGGATAACACCATTGTTGATACTTTTGGTATAGCCCAGCTTGAATGAGCCATTATCGCCGCCGTTAGTGATCATGATGCTTTGATCGGTTGAAATAGGTTTTACAAAAAATGTGGCAGGGCCATTTTTTGCTGCAACCCATGGAGTAGCTTTTCCATAGTTAGGCGATGTAGGATCGAATGCATCCCACTGATAGATCTTCAGGTTAGGGTCAAATGCTGTACCATTAGAAGCGTCATCCGCAGTGGGGGCAACCTGTGCGTTGGGGTTGCCAAAAACATTGCCGGTATTAAAATATTGGGCATATCCTGCGCCATATTGGTTCTGATATTGCGGAAATGTAGATTTATCTATCTCACTTAAGCTCAAGGTTGAATTAATGGTAATACCCAAACCCTTTTTTGCTTTTTTAGTAGTGATCAAAATAACACCATTGCTGCCGCGCGAACCGTATAATGCTGATGCTGCGGCGCCTTTTAAAACGGTTACGCTTTCAATATCATCAGGGTTTATGTCTGATGCGGGGCTGCCATAATCATAACCGCCACCGCCTGTTTGCTGGTTGGTGCCATTGGTGTTTTCATTGCCAATAGGAACGCCGTCAATCACAAACATCGCCTGGTTGTCGCCGGTGATGGATTTGGAACCGCGCAGCACCACGTTTGTTGAACCACCAAGCGTATTATTCTGACGGATTTCCAAACCGGATACTTTGCCCGATAATCCATCAATAAAATTATCTGAACGTTGTTTGCTTACTTCGTCGCCGCTTACCTCTTGTGCTGCATAGCTCTGTTGGTTACGCGTTCTGGTTATACCAAGCGCACCGGTAACAACAACCTCACCAAGTTGCTTAGTCGAAGTAGCTAATATTACATTCAGCGTGCTGCCGTTAACGGTTAATGTTTGCGGTTCGTACCCGATAAAGTTAATTGTTAATACAGCGCCATTTGCTGCATTGATTGAATACTTACCGTCTGCACTGGTTTGTGTTCCGGTATTTGTCCCTTGTATTTTTACCGATGCCCCGGGTATTGGCAAGCCATCGTCTTTTCCCGTAACTTTCCCGGTCACGGTGTGAATTTGTGCGAACAGCTGATTTACAGCCAACAAGAAGCACAAATTCAAGAGTAGAATTTTTTTCATGAAAGATCAGTTAATTAAAAGTATAATTTATTAAAGCGAGTAAAAATAGGTTTGATTAACCCGGTAGTCAAAATTTATGCTGTAACATATCATTTACAAACAGGAAATTGATTGTAACGTATATGTTGCTTGTTTTAGTTAAACAATTCCCTATACCTTTGCTGGTGAGAAATCAAACTGGATTTTACTATTAGTTAATAGTTGGTAATAAGACAGTTAAGTAGTTAATTGTGGCCGGGAAATACGCGAGGTAATTCCCGGCTTCTTTTTAAATACGCTGGTGAGCAAAAATTCCTTGCAGAAATGTAATATGATTGTCGATTTTTTTTGACTTATAATTGACAGATATGGAGAAACTGAATATTCTTCGGATGAAGGGTGAAGTCAGGTCACAAAAAAAGCCCCGGTCACTTCTCAGCAATCAGGGCCTTGTTATAAGGTAATGAGTACTCGTTAATGTTTATCAAAGAAAAGCTTGGTAGTTACCACATCACCGCCTATGGCAGCAGCAGCTGCATCGTAGTTTGTTACGTTTACGTTCTGCTCGTTAATAGGATAAGTAAAACGAACCGGGAAATCGCTAAGTGCACTTTCCGGGGCCGGGAAGGACGGAAAATCGAGTCTCCTGGTAAATATCCAGGCATCCCATCCCCTGTTATAAAGTGCCAGGTAACCCTGGAGCGCTATTTTTTGCAGCTCGGTAAGTGGCCCATTAGGCCCTACGGCAGTTGCAAAAACAACATTTGCCTGGGCCAAATAAGCAGCGGCAGCCGCATCAGGCACTCCCCAGTATGCTTCTGAAGCAAGCACCCCGGCGTTATAGTAAGTTTCAACAGTAACAGTGCCGCCGATCAGGTGTTTTGACACTGCTTCGGCCAGGTAAAATTGTGTTTCAGCATAATCCAGTAAACTGGCCGGGAAATCCGGGTTGGTGATCATACCAATTGAACTTGGTACCAGCAGTGGCCCCGAAGGCTTGGAGTTTCCACCAAAGCTGCAGTTTGCGCCCGGGTCGCCCCCAGTATAAACACCCTGGTTATTTACAGTGAAATAATAAGGCAATCTTGGGTCGGCTGGTACAGCTGGGGTAAGGGCTGGTTGCAGGTAGTTTAAAACGGTAGAACATGCTACGAAATCCTGCCTGCCGCTTTGTACCAGGTCAACCCATATCGGGTTAGTGTTTGGCGTTAATGCCAGGTATTTAAAAACGGCATTGTCTGCATTTGAAGTAAATATGCCTGCCGCCATTGCAGAAGTAATGGTGGTGGTTGCTTTTGCTGGATCACTGTCAGAAATCACAATGCCCATTTTAAGCTTAAATGTATTTGCGAACTTTCCCCATTTAACCGGATCTCCACCATAAATAAGGTCTGCTCCGCCAAAGCTTGCACCTGTTTCATTTGCCTTTAGTACAGCAATGTCATTGTCTAAGCGGGTTAAAAGATCATAATAAATGGTTTTGGCGTCATCAAACTTAGGAAACGGCTGTTTAATATCCAGCGCCTGGGTATATGGGACATTCCCGTAAGTGGTAACCAGGTAGAAATAAGTGTACACTTCCATAATATCAACAATGGCGATCTCATTTTTTTGCTGTGCCACATCGGGAACGTCAGTAGGTATTGATTTTCTTGCCTGCTCAAAATTTGCTAATACAACGGGGTATAAATTATCCCAAATTCCATCTGGTATGGCCCGCGACTTCAAATTATAATTTGACTCGTCTGTATAAGTGGTCTCTTCCCACTGCTGCTCTATCAAACGGAAGATATTTAAATTCACATTTGATGAGGTTAATGTATTTGCCAAAGCATGCTGGGCATTAGTAAATAAACTGTACGAAGGCACAGCTGAGGGGTGCTTCGGGTCCACATTTAATTTCTGTATATCTTTAGTACAGGCCGCTAATAACGAAACCAGTACTAAAATCATTGCTTTCTTTTTCATGTCGATATCGTTAGAAATTCGCTTTTAAGTTGAAAGAAAAGGTACGCACGGATGGATAAGAGCCTTCCTGTATACCCTGAATATTACCGGCGGTTATGCTGTCTTCAGGGTCTGCATATGGTAAGTTTTTATGGATTATCCATAAGTTATGGCCTATAAGCTGTAAGGTTATACCTTTAACCGGTCCGAGCTTTTTGATTACACTTTCGGGCAGTGTATAGCCAATCAAAGCTTCGCGCAGTTTGATATAACTTGCATCATAGATCCATGCTCTATCAGGCAAATTCACATAGCCAAAAGCGGTATAATCATCTGCTGCTATACGCGTTGTATTTTTCTGGCCATTTGCCAACACACCCGGGCGTATAAAACCACCACTCTTTGAATCATTGGTGAGCGGTGAACGAACAGGGTTGCCAAGGTCATTAGTATAAGCAGTTTCAGGATACAGACCGGTAGCTAATCCATAAGCAATATCTTGTGAAAATACCGAACCGCCATGACGGATATCGATCAGGAAGCTGAAAGTGAAATTTTTGTACCTGAATGAGTTATTTATACCGCCCATCCACTGAGGATTGGTATTACCGATCGGGTTGTTGTTGGTAGTAGTTAATACGTACTGACCGTCAGGGCCTACAACTTTCTGACCATTCAAATAGGTGTAGTCAGACCCCCTGATAGTTCCCAAAGATCCACCCAGAGGCGCATTTACACTTTCGCCATTCTGGAAAGTACCGAGATTAAGGTTTTGAGCTTCGTTACCACTGCCGTCTTTATATAAAGATTCAACTTTATTAGCGTTGTGACTGAAGTTCACCTTGATGTTCCAATTGAAATCTTTTGTACGTACCGGAGTGCCGTTAATTGAAAGCTCCACACCCTTATTACGGATAGAACCCGCGTTTAAGTATTCATTGGTGTAGCCTGTAGCGCTTGATACCCTAACCGGCAATATTTCGTCGAAGGTGAGCGAATTATAGTAAGAACCGTCAAAACCTAATCTATTATCGAAGAAGTTAAGTTCCAGGCCAACTTCCTTGCTTTTTGTACGTTCAGGCTTTAGGCCCGGGTTGTTTTTGGTAAGATTAAGTGTTGTTTGTGGCGCAGTATTGTAGGGAGCATTGATAATGTAGGTATCCTGGATAACATAGATAGGTGCATCACTGCCCACTTGTGCGTAATTGGCTCTTATTTTCCCGTAGGATAACCATTTCCAGTCCTTAAGAAGCTCTGAGAAAACAAAGCCGCCGGATATAGACGGATAATAGTAAGTATTATTGGCTTCAGGAAGGGTAGATGATTTGTCTCTTCTTATCGTTCCGTCCAAAGTCAGCATTTTTTTCCAGGTTAATGTAGCGCCTGCAAAAATACCGTCAACCTCGCGGTGCTGGTCATTTTCCACTGGTGCTAACGGCGTAACCAATGAATTTGTTAAAGAATATATGCCCGGTATGATCAATCCACCATTGGTAATATTATCGATATTGTTTATAGAATTTTTCCTGATGTTACCACCTAATAATGCTTTCAGATTAAAGTCCGGTGAAATATCCTTATCAACATTGCCCAACAGGTCAAAGTTGGTTTCAGAGTAATTGTTACTGTACCTTCGGTAATACGGTACACCAATACTGGTCACGTCATAACGTTCCTGGTCAAGTTCAGAGTAAGCATCTAATGATACCCTGCCCGTAAAAGTTAACCATGGTGTTGGTTTGTAGTTTGCGTTAACATTGCCCAGGTACCTGTTACGGGTATCTGTTTCATAATTATGATCGGTTACCCAATATGGGTTGTTCCAAAAGATAGCAGAATAATTGCCACTCTCAGGATCAGCCATATTCCAGGTTATGTTTGATTTGGTTCTGTCATATGCAGCTTTTTGTTCCTGCACATCTACGTTTGTTTCCCACCATTCGCGGAAATTAGTTAACACGTTCCTGGCATCGGAGTTAGTGCCATCATAACCTGTACCGCCGCGACCTTTACCATTGGTTTGATAAAAATTGATTGCGGCGCCAACTGTCAATTTAGGAGTTATATTATAAGTGCCTGCAAAATCAACCTGGTTTTTCTTGATGCTGCTATTGGGGATAATGCCTTTGTCGTCACTATAGGTATAGCCCAGTTTAAATGTGCCATTGTCGCCACCATTGGTGATCAATATACTTTGATTGATCGACAGTGGTTTTATGAAAAAGCTGGCAGGCCCATTTTTAGCAGCAACCCATGGAGTAGCTTTACCAAAATTCGGAGATGTTTTGTCAAATGCATCCCATTGATAAACCATCAGGCTTGGGTCGAATTTGGCACCAAATGATGCATCTTCTGTTGTTGGCGTAACCAGGTCTGGTTTACCATCTCCATTCACGTCAAAATAAAAGAAGTAACCACTCGGATCAGCGTAGAATTGGCCATAGCCTGCACCGTACTGGTTCTGATACTTCGGGAAAGTAGATTTATCCATTTCAGACAACGTCTCTGTGGAGTTAATAGTGATCCCCAGGCCTTTATGTGCCTTTTTGGTAGTGATCAGGATAACCCCGTTACTACCGCGTGAACCATAAAGTGCTGTAGCGCCCGCGCCCTTTAAAATGGTAACATTATCAATATCATCCGGATTAATATCAGAAGCTGGGCTACCATAGTCATAGCCACCTCCGCCTGCCATCTGGTCTGTGGTATTTTTATTGGTGTTATCAATCGGAACGCCATCTATCACAAAAAGTGCCTGGTTATTTCCATAAATTGATTTGTTACCACGAATCACCACGTTTGTTGAAGAACCAAGGGCATTGTTCTGACGAATGTCCAACCCCGACACTTTACCCGATAATCCGCCGATAAAATTAGTTGAGCGCTGTTTGCTTACTTCATCGCCGTTAACCTGCTGCGCAGCATAGCTCTGTTGGTTGCGTGTCCTTGTCAAACCAAGGGCGCCGGTTACCACAACTTCGCCTAATTGCTTGCTTGAGGAAAGCAGCACAACGTTGAGTACACTGCCGCTAACAGTTAATGTTTGCGGCACATAACCAATAAAACTGAATGTTAATTTAGCACCATCCGCAACGTTGACTGTATACTTACCTTCCACGTTGGTTTGAGTGCCGGTTGTGGTTCCACCAATGCTTATTGATACCCCTGGTATCGGCAAGCCATCATCTTTTCCCGTAACCTTCCCAGTCACAGGATGAGTTTGCGCCAGTAGCTTAGTTATAGCCAATAGCAAACACAAACTCAAAAGTAGAGTTTTTTTCATGAGAATAAAGTTGTTAGTTATAGTTAAAGAATTCGGAAATACTAATTTACAGTATGTTTTCCTTTAAGACAAGTATTTTTATTTTATACTGCGTTGAAACTGTGAATTTTAATTATAAAGTTTTTTAGTATAATTAAAACATTCATGCATTTTAATTGTATTAAAAGCCATAGCTGGGTTATTAAAATTAAACCAAAAGTTAATTATAAGGCCAGTTAATTAGTTAATTGTGGCCGGAAAATACGCGAGGTATTTTCCGGCTTCTTTATTACAAGATGTCCGTAAATAAAGAGGCCCTTCAGAGGTTCAATAATGACCGGCGATTTTTCTAATTTAAGAGTAACATAAACTTGTTGGCTCAATATGTCATCTGATCTCAATAAATCACCTAAAACTGCATCCTCCATTAAACTTTTTACATTCTGACCTGTCTAATCAGTTATATTTGTATATTTATAACAGCTTATACCCCGGCACGTGAAAAAGGATAGATCTTTCGTAAAGAAATGTATGGTTGTATCACTTACGGTGGTTTACCTGCTTATTGCTGTTACCTATCTTTTATATCTTCCCAAATACAATCTCTTAAGACCCTCTGCTGCCTACACTCGTGTAAGGACTCACTTAGTTGTAAACCCCGCACATCGTATGGAACACCGCGCGGCCAATATGGTTGTACTGCTGCATCAGGTTTATAAGTCTACAGTTGATAACAAGCGCGAAGCACTGAATATGATATCGAAAGCAGCTTTGCTGATTTCATTTATACTTGGCAGTATTTCACTTATTAGTCGCTTACAATTATCAAACAGAAGAGATTTGAAAGTTCGCTATGCGTACCAATACGTCTACCTTTGTTATCGCTCTCTTCGAATTTGATACATGAATTAAGCTTTCACAGCTTTATTCATCAATTTATCTATTTTTTTTACAAAATTTCTATCATTTACATATATATACCTAAACATTTAAATTTCTAAGATCATGAAACGTGCATATAAATTTTTAACACTTACCGGCTTTAGCGCAGTATTGTGTTTGTTTTTGGCTATGCCTGCTATGGCTCAACACAGAGGCGGTGGTGGCGGTGGTGGCGGCGGAGGCGGTCATGCCAGTGGCGGCGGCGGCGGTTTTTCAGGCGGTGGCCGTTCAAGCGGAGGCTTTTCGGGCCATTCATCGGGTATTGCGCCGTCACATTTTAGCGGTGGCTCACATGCTGCCGTTGGAACCCGGGGTTATGTAGGCGGTTCGCATGGCGTTGCCGGTGCACGTGGTTATGGGGCTCGCTATGGCGCTGCAGGTGCTGTTGGCGGTCACCGTGGTTATATAGCTGGCTCCGCAGGTGCTGGCGTTTACGGTCACGGTGGTTATTATGGCCATTATGGGTGGGGAGCACATAGTGGTTACTACTATTATGGAGGTTACTATGGCAGCCTTTACTATCCATGGTTGGGCTTTGGCTTCGGCTTTTTACCTTATGGATATTACTCGTTCTATTGGGGCGGCTATCCATACTATTATAGCGACGGCTTTTATTACCAGTATGATAATGACCAATACACAGTGGTTGAACCTCCTGTTGGTGCGGCAATAAATGCTTTGCCTAAAGGCGCTCAATCTATTGTTATAGACGGACAACAGTATTACGAACAAAATGGCGTTTATTATCGGGCTGTAACCAAAGATGACGGTACCGTAGTTTATGAGATTGCCGGCAAAGACGGGCAGCTAAACACTAACGCAACTGGTGCCAGTTCAGTAATGCCGAAAGTAGGTGATATCGTGAGCCAGTTACCTGCTGATTGCAGAAAAGTTAAATTGGGCGGAACTACTTATTATGTATCAGCTGATGGTATTTACTACCAGGAAACTACAGACGGAAACAATAATAAAGCTTATAAAATTGTAAGCATTGATGGTGCTGGTTCTAATAATCAATAAGTTAGCCTAAAGCTCTTTTCCATATTTGGGAAAGGTTAAATTAAATTTCAGGGGGTATCCTAACAGGATACCCTTCTTTTTTGCTTTGAATTATAGCCAGTTACAATAAATTTACAAAAAAACACAGTATTAAGTAACCTTTGAAATCATACTGACGTACAAGCAGTTATATTAGTTATTTTATACAGCATTTAGTAATTATTAGATCTCTTGCCGTGGGGGCGGCAAGGGATTTTTTTTTGGAACATTGTTTCGTTATCCACTCCTTATCTTCTCTAAACGGTTACCTGCTAATAACCTTGTATTGTATTCTAAATTAGTCGCTCTGTATTTATGGCTATACTGTATCAAAGTGTGCTAACCTGGTAATAGTTGTTTTTTACTTGTATCAAAGGGTATTGGCATAATATTAGCATTAGATCAATCACAAAACAATAACCACCATGAAAAACTCAACTAAAACAACGGTAATATTAAAAGCGCTGGATATGGAACTAAAGGCGCTGATCCAGACAGATCTTGAAAATTTTAAATTAGCACGTTCCGGTCAAAAACAATCTCAGGTTCAACAAGCAGCCTGATCTGCATATATATATTTTCATCTGCCTATGATAAAAAAGAGTTCCGTTGTGAACTCTTTTTTGTTTAATGGATGGCCTCCTAATAGAAATATAACTTTAATAGCTATTTTACAAACATTTTCTCCTTAGCCTGTTATAGGTAAGGTTTATTACAAGGTATGCGAAGGTATTTACTATTATTATTCATTGTCATTATTTCCGTGCACACCCTGGCTCAACAGCAACTGCTTACCGGCAGGGTTACTGATCATGATAACAAGCCGATCTCTTTTGCCGCGGTTTACATTCGAAATTCTACTTATGGTACAATTGCTAATGAAGCGGGTCGGTACCAGTTTAAGTTGGCTCCGGGTAATTATGATGTGGTATACCGTTTTGCAGGATACCAGGAAAAAGTTGAGAATATAACTATTACTGACCAGGGCACTGAGCATAATGTGAAACTCGTTGATGAAGCTTACGATGTAAAGCAGTTTGGGAAGGATTCGGCTATTAATATTGTGCGCAAAGTCATCGGCAAAAGAGAATACTATCTAAAACAGGTAAAAAAATATTCAAGCATAGTTTATATCAAAGGCGTTCAAAAATTAGATCATGCGCCAAAATCATTGATGGGCCAGGATGTAGCGGACGCACTTAGCGTGGATAGCAGCGGCAAAGGAATATTGTATCAATCAGAATCATTATCAAACTATAACTTTCTGCAACCTGATAAAATAAAAGAAGAAATGATCGCTTCCAGATCGACAGGGCAGAATACAGCCTTCAGCTACAACAAAGCATCTGATCTGGAAGTAAATTTTTATAGAAATATTTTCAGTATAAATGGTTTAAGCAGTCATGGCTTTATATCTCCTATAGCGCCTAAAGCACTACGTTTTTATAAGTATAATTTAGTAGGCTCAAAAATCGAGAATGGATTAAAGATCTATAAGATACAGGTGATACCCAAAAGAAAGTATAACCCTGTTTTTACTGGATATATCTACATTGTTGATGGCGATTGGCGACTGTACAGCGTTGACCTGATGCTTACTAATAAAAATAACGGACTTAACCTGATAGATACCTTAAAAGTAAGTCAGGCGTATATACCTATAACAGACAGTGTGTGGCTGCCGCTGGCAGCTCAATATAGTTTTAGAGGAACCGTGTTGGGTTTCACGTTTGAGGGATACTATCTAAGCATTCATAATAATTATATTTTGAACCCGGCTTTTGCTGATAATTATTTTAATGGTGAAAGAATGCGTGTGGATACCGTCGAAAATAGCCGCGATTCGGTATTCTGGAACAGGGTACGTCCCGTTCCTTTAACCAGGCAGGAGATGCTGGATAACAACAAAAAGGAATTCAGGGCCCAATTGGAGAAGGCTATCCAAAAATATGACCCGGCCAGCATTCATAAAAATAGGTTTCTGGTCTTGCCCTATATTCCGTTTGGCTACAAAGCATCCTACAACAATAACAAGGATTCAATTTATGTATTCCCATTTATACAAACCTTATTCTATAATACAGTAGAAGGGATGGGTATCAACCTTAAAGGCACATACACACATTATTATGATGATTTTCGTTCTTATAGTATAACACCTAATTTGCGGTATGGCTTTGCCAGTAAGTTGTTTAATGCTAATGTAAGGGGTGATTATACTTTCGACCCAAACCACAGGGGCGCATTTACAGGAGGTTTTGGAAGCGATATATTGGACTTGAACAATGTGGGGACAAGATCACTCTACTTTAATACGCTGAGTACGCTATTAAGCGAAAGAAACTTTGTAAAATACTATCGCTCGCAGTTTGTCGAATTTGGCTATCAGCATGATATTATTACCAATGGATTATTATTGAAGGCTAATCTTTCATACGCAAACCGTACACAGCTATACAATAACTCTTATTATACCATAAGCACTTTTGAAGACAGGCATTTAACCTCTAATAACCCTTTAATGCCTGATGCGCCTGCGGATGACAGGTCAGTATTGTTCCCGCAAAACCAGGCGCTTACACTTGCTGCATCTTTAACCTATACTATCGATCAGCAATATGAGACAAGACCCACAGGACGCGTTTATGATCTGTCGCCTTATCCCCAGATCAGGCTAAGTTATCGCAAAGGTATTAACGGGCTTGGTTCGGATGTGGACTATGACTTTGCCTCTATTGAAGTGTACCAGGAACACCTTAATACTGGTATCACAGGTTTCTCGTCCTTTAAATTTGCAGCAGGCGATTTTTTTAACCGTAACCAGTTATATTTTATGGATTATTACCACTTTTCGGGTAATCAGGGTACCACATTCGACCCAACTCCGGGTAGTTTTCACTTTTTGCCTTTTTATACTTATAGCGCAAGCGGAGCTTTTTTAGAGGCGCATTATGAGCATAATTTTACTGGCTACTTTCTTAGCGATATTCCGCTGATACGAAAGCTAAAGCTGGATGAGATCATCGGTGTAAATTACCTTACAGAAAATAACAACCGTAACTATTCCGAATTCTATATAGGCCTGCAACGGCTTATATTTCGGGTAGATTATGGTATATCCTTTGCAGGTAATCACAAATACATGCAGGGCTTCAAGATATTCTATGGTATCAAGTAAACTAGTGTCAAGTCAACAGTCTTTAGTCGTAAGTCAATTTTGTGTTCTAACTCAAGACTTCAGACTCAGGACTAAACATCAATTCCTAATTGACACGACACTAGTATCTGGATACCCGTATAAAATGAAATCCCCCGTCAGTTAAGCCAGAGGATCCCGGGTATAAAGAATTAATTAGGGTACGGCAAAGATAAAATAACTTGTTTAAACATCGAAAGAATGGCATTTAAATAAACTGTTGTTTTGGCGAATTATATATAAAAATCTTATTGTCAATGCTTTAAGTTTTGAACTTTTTAACAAAATTGTTCATAACTCATGTATTTAACGTATTGTGTACCATACAATAGTTGGGCCTATAACCAATCACTGATATCCTGGTAACTGATCACTATTTCAGTTTTCGCCTCAAACTCTTATCTTTGCAGCTCATTTAACGCTGTTTGCAACAGTATCAATGCATTATGACAAAGTACAACACACTACTCTATTATTGTTATTCAACAATAGCGGATGCGGAGCAATTTGCTACCGATCATTTAAAATTTTGTAAATCGCTTAATCTTGTTGGCCGTATTATCGTTGCCGAAGAAGGGCTCAATGGCACTGTATCAGGCACAGCCGAATCTTGCAATACCTATATGGATACATTGCATGCCGATCCGCGTTTTGCCCGTGTCGACTTTAAGGTAGACGAAGTAGGCGAGCCTTCATTTGTAAAAATGCATGTTCGCTATAAATCTGAAATAGTACATTCAGGCTTGCGCGATCCCCATATTATTAATCCAGAAAAGAAAACCGGGAAACATCTTGATCCCAAAGATTTTATGGCGATGAAGGACCGCGATGATGTAGTGATTTTGGATGTGCGTTCAAATTATGAGCATTCCCTTGGTAAATTCAAAAATGCCGTTACACTGGATATAGAAAACTTTCGCGATTTCCCTGCCAAAATAAACGAGCTTGCCCAATTAAAGGATAAAAAGATATTAACCTATTGCACAGGCGGGATTAAATGCGAGAAGGCTTCTGCCTTGCTGTTGCACGAAGGTTTTACTGATGTATACCAGTTGCATGGTGGTATCATTAAATACGGCAAAGAAGCAGGCGGACAAGATTTCGAAGGCAAATGCTATGTATTTGATAATCGCCTTTCTGTTGATGTAAATCAGGTTAATCCTGTCGTGATCTCCACCTGTTATAATTGCGGTAAAATCACCGATAAAATGATTAACTGTGCTAACCCTGAATGCAATGAGCATTTTACCCAGTGCGATGAATGCGGTACAGCAATGGATGGCTGCTGCAGTGATGACTGTAAAGCACATCCCCGCAAAAGGGTTTATGACGGTACAGGTTATTATGTAAAAGTGCCACAGCCGGTGAATGTTAAGAAAGCTAAGGTTCAATTAGCTGATTAAGTATAATATTATTCATATTTATATTATTTGCTTAATTCCGACATCAGCGTTTACATTGTCGCTTTCAAGTTGTATTTTCGTTTGATTCCTTATCTCAGGGATTCCGGCTGAACTTAACCATGCGCAAAGCAATTCTGATTTTTATATCCTTTGTGTTCTTCAGGGCATATTGCGCCTTTGCCGCCGATATAAAAAGCATCGGTGTGCCTTATGTGCAGAACTATACCAAAGCCATCTATCAGTCGGGCAATCAAAACTGGTCTGTAACCAAGGATGAGCATGGCATCATGTACTTCGGTAATTCGCAGGGCCTGCTCACATTTGATGGCCGGTACTGGCAATCTCACCAAATGCCCAATGGGTTGATCGTGCGCTCAGTAGCTGCTGACGGCAAAGGGAAAATATATGCCGGCAGCTTTGGCGAATTTGGTTATTGGGAAAATAACAAAAACGGCAAGCTCCAATATCACTCGCTTAACCAGTTGGTCCCTAAACAATATCAACCCATCAATGAAGAAATATGGAAAATATATGTTGATGACGGGCAGGTTATTTTTCAGTCATTCGGCTCCATTTACATTTACCGGCATGGTAAGATCAGCGTTCTAAAGGGCCCAAATCCATACCTTTTCTTATTTAAAACAGACGGCAGGTATTTTGTAGAGCAGGTAAACACAGGCCTGTTTGAACTCAAAAATGATAAACTGGAATACATACCCGGCAGTAATATAATGGGTAATAGCGGAGTTTTATCTGTATTACCCCTGTCAGCAAATAAGTTCCTGATCGGCACCGCTCGTAACGGATTATTTATTTACGATAATAGGCAGATCAAACCCTGGAACACCCAGGCCAGTGATTTTTTAAAAACCTATCAGCTTAATAATGGTGTATTGATTGGTAAATATGTGGCTTATGGTACAATATTAAACGGAGTTATCATTATGGATACGCTGGGCAATGTAGTACAGCAGATCAATAAATCAAGCGGCTTACAAAACAATACCGTTTTAAGCCTCTTTATTGATAACGAGCAGAATCTTTGGGCTGGACTGGATAATGGCATTGACCGGATAGAGATCAATTCGCCTTTGTATTTTTATTTTGATAAGACAGGCCTCTTCGGTACCGTTTATTCAAGCATTATCTACAACAATAAAATATACCTCGGTACCAATCAGGGCCTTTTTTATAGCGATTGGGTTGATAATCGTGATAAAAGGTTATTCCAATCATTCAATTTTAAACTGATACCCGGCTCACAGGGCCAGGTTTGGGAACTATCCCTGCAGGACGGTCTCCTGCTTTGCGGCCATAACACCGGTACGTTCCAGGTAAATGGAGCCACTATATCCAAAGTCACAACCATAAGCGGCGGCTGGACAATCAAGAAATTAAATGATCATCAACTCATACAAGGCACCTATACCGGACTGGTGATCTACAAAAAAGACAATAGCGGCAATTGGGTATTCGATCATAAAGTGGAAGGCTTCGGTGAGCCATCACGCTATGTAGAACAGGATAGTAAAGGCCAGATTTGGGTGAGCCATGCCTATAAAGGTATTTATAAGATCGTCCTGAGCCGCGACCTGAAAAGAGCAACCTCGATAAAATATTACGACAATCGCTATGGCCTGCCCGGCAGCTATAACATTAATGTATTTAACCTTGATAACCGTATTGTCTTTACATCTGATTCTGGATTTTATAGCTACGACGACATCAGCGACCACTTTTTTAAGTACCAGCAGCTAAATAAAATGCTGGGTTCATTTGCATCATCCAACAAGATCATCCCTGCTTTAGGCAAAAAGTACTGGTTCATTAATCATGGACGGGTATCCCTCGCAGATTTTTCTGAACCCGGCAAAATAAGCATTGATTCTACACGTTTTAGTATCCTTGATGGCCGCATGGTGCAGAATTATGAAAACATAAGCCGCATCAACGATGCACTCTACCTAATCAGTGTTGATGATGGCTTTGTAATACTAAACGATGAAGATGCATTACAGCGCACGGACATAAAATTGCCCCCTGTACTAATAAGGCGGATAGAAAACATTACCGATAAAATAACCAGTATTGCTGATAATAGCCCCCAAACAGAGATAGAGCTGCCTTACTCTCAAAATAATATCCGTATATCCTGGTCGTTACCCTTTTTCAGACAGGAAAAAGTGAAGTTTCAGTATTACCTGGAAGGCTACTCACGTCAATGGTCAGACTGGGGCACACCAACCCAGAAGGATTTTACTAATTTAAACCAGGGTACTTACCATTTTAAAGTGAGGGCAAAAATAAACGAGAAAAATTTATCACCCGAAACGGTTTTTACCTTCACCGTATTACCACCCTGGTATGCGAGTAAGATAGCCCTCGTGTTTTATTTTTTATTACTGATCCTGGCTTATTATGCTATCCGGTATTATTACAGGCTGAAATTGAAACGCCATCAGCATCATATCCACGAGAAGATTAGAAAAGAACATGAGGAATCCCTGAAACAAGAGGCCAGCGCAAACGAACAACGAATAGTAAAAATAAAGAATGAGCAACTGCAGGCCGATCTGGCAAGTAAAAGCCGTGAACTGGCAAACTCAGCCATGAACATTGTTTACAAAAATGAATTGCTGCAAAAGATAAGTGATGAGATCACCCAGTTGAAAGATAGTTCGGGTAAAAAACTTTCAGAAGAGCAATTGAGAAAGATACAGAAAGTGATCGATGACGGAATGAGTGACGAACGCGATTGGAACCTGTTTGAAAGCAGTTTCAACGAAGCGCACGAAAGCTTCTTTAAGAAATTAAAAGCACGGCATCCTGATCTTGTTCCTAATGACCTTAAGCTTTGCGCTTACCTGCGTATGAACATGAATAGTAAAGAAATGGCTTCGCTACTCAACATATCCTTACGTGGTGTTGAAATCAGGCGCTACAGGCTGCGTAAAAAGCTCAATTTGGAGCATGACAAAAATCTCGTCGAGTTTCTCATGGAGCTATAATACTACATCATTACCTCTCATAACCTCTTTTTAACCTCCCATGTAATACTTCTTTAATGTAGTATGTATGTGATACACTAAGTATTTCATAAATTATTGATTGTTAATTATTTATGAAAATATAAAAAAATAGATGAGAAACTACTTTTTAAATGATGTAATAATGTTGAGTGCATTTTTTTGTTAAAAATGTATTATCTCCCCAAATTCGTACGTATTTCGAACCAATTATTATCAATTCTAAATTACTAAAACCACATGAAAAGAATCTTTACTATTTCAGGTTTGGTGCTATTGTGTTTCTTTTTTATCAACTCTGCGTTTGCGCAAAATTTATCAGTGAAAGGTAAAGTCACTGATGCTGCAAGCAACGAAACGTTGATAGGCGTAAGCGTAACGATTAAAGGAACAACAGAAGGTACACAAACCGACGTTAACGGAGCATTTTCAATAAGCGCCCCATCGAATGCCACATTAGTCATCAGCTATATTGGCTACAAACCACTGGAAGTCCCTGTAAACGGGCAAACCACACTTGATGTTAAATTACAGGCACAAAACAACGCCCTCAATGAAGTGGTAGTTGTAGGCTACGGTACGCAAAAGAAAGCTGATGTAACGGGAGCTATTGCTACAGTAAAGGGTGCCGATCTCGCAAGCCAGCCAAACCCCAATCCTGTAAGTTCTTTACAAGGTAAGGTAGCAGGCGTTCAGATCATCAATTCCGGAACCCCTGGCTCATCACCTCAAATTACCTTGCGCGGTTTGGGTACTATATTTGGCAGCAGTTCACCTTTATTTGTTGTTGACGGAGTTTGGTATCATGATATCGCTTTCCTGAATTCAAATGATATCGAAACCATGAGCGTATTAAAAGACGCCAGCAGCGAAGCTATATACGGGTTGGAAGCAGCAAATGGTGTAATTATTATCACAACCAAAAAAGGTAAGGGTGCAGCGCGTGTAAGGTATGATGGTTATGTCGGTTTCTCAACCCCAACAAATCTACCTGTTATGGCTAATGCCACGCAATACGCCACAATGGTTAACGAGGTGAATGCCGCAAGCAGCTTAGCAACGTTTGCCAATCCATCAAGTTTTGGAACCGGTACCGACTGGATACACCTGATCGTGCATAACGCGTTTACCCAAAATCATAATATAGGCGTAAGCGGTAGTACTGATAAAACATCCTACAATTTTTCGGCAAACTATTTTCAGCAGGATGGTAACATAGCATATAATACTTACAATCGCATTACCACGCATTTGTACCAGGATGTGCAGATATCTAAATTTTTAAAAATGGGTTATACGGCTATATTATCCGGAGATCATTCAAAGGATATCCCTGGTGATATTATGTATCATGCATATGTAGCGGCGCCAACTGTTCCGGTACGTTATGCGGATGGTACTTATGGTGACCCTAGTTTAACACCTCAGGTGGGTAATGCGGTCAATAACCCACAGGTTGAGCTGGATTTTTTCAATCAGAACACTCAACATTATAACTTTAACGGAAACGCTTTTGCCGAAGTTAAATTTACCGACTACCTGTCATTCCGTACCAGCTTTGGCGGTACCTTCGCCCACCAGGAAGTGCAGGCCTATACGCCTGTTTATGCGGCTACAGGCGGACAGTTCAATACCATCAGTACGCTATCGAAAAATAACGTTGATGACCGTAACTGGATATGGGAAAACACGCTGACGTTTGATAAAACTTTTGATAAAGATCATCATGTGACCGTATTGGCTGGCCAATCATCACAACGTTACAGGCACTATGAGCAAAATGTTAGCGCCCAGAATGTGCCGAACGATAGCAGCGGCGATTTGTATTTGGGTTTAGGCACTAATCCAACTGTTACCACACCTAATGCTTCGTTGGAAACCCGCGAGTCATACTTTGGAAGAGTGAACTATGCTTATCAGGGCAAATATCTGTTGAACGCCACTGTGCGTCGTGATGGTTCTTCTGTTTATAGTGACGAGCACAAGTGGGGAACTTTCCCTTCAGTAGGGGCTGGCTGGGTAATCAGCAATGAGGATTTTATGAAGGATCAGCATATTTTTGATAATCTGAAACTGAGAGGCAGCTGGGGCGAAGCCGGTAACGGTAGTATAACACCAAACCTGGCAACAGCCGTAAATACACAGTTCTATTCTAATTTCGGCGGAGGTTTGCAATTAGGATCTGGATTGTTAGGCCAGGTGCCACCGGTGATCTATTGGGAGAAAAGCGTGGGTACAGACGTGGGCTTAGAGGCTGCATTTTTAACGAACCGCTTGACAATTGAAGCAGATTACTATATTAAGGAAACTCAAAACGCTGTGTTCCCGGTACCTATCTTATTATCCTTAGGCACCAGCAGCGGACAAATTACTGCAAATCAGGCCAATATTAAAAATGTCGGATGGGAGTTCACTGCAGGATGGAAAGATCATATCGGTAAAGACTTCTCTTATTCTGTGAGTGGTAATTTTAGTATAAACGACAATAAAGTTACCTCAGTAACTTCTGGTCCTATACCATTATATGGTGGTGGCAACGGAGGTACAGGCGGTGCATTAACTACTCGTACCATTGTGGGCCAGCCGATAGGCGAATTTTATGGCTATCAGGTTGCAGGGATTTTTCAGACGCAGCAACAGATAGATGCCCAGACAACTCAGACTAATGCCAAGCCCGGTGATGTGATCTACGGTAACAACGGGCAAAAAACAGTCATAGGTAATCCTAACCCTAAATACTTGTATGGTCTTAACATTAATTTAAAATACAAGCAGTTTGATTTTGCCGCCGATCTATCAGGTGTTGGTAAGGTAAGCTTATACAACGCAAACGAAAGCATTCGCTTTGGTGAAGAAAACTGGACTCAGGCATTTTATAACTCCCGCTGGCATGGTGCCGGTACATCAAATACCACACCGTCTTCCTTCCTCAGCGACGTGTCTAACAGTGCGCCGAACTCTTACTATGTTCAGAGTGGAAGTTATTTAAGGATACGCAATGTACAGTTAGGGTATACTCTGCCACCATCTGTCGCATCAAGTATAAAAATGAGCGCCCTGCGTTTATATATTTCCGGGCAAAATCTGGCAACATTTACCAAATACAAAGGTTTCAATCCTGAAGTTTTATCAACCGGTACAAACGGTATAAACCAGGGAATTGATAGCGGGACGGTGCCGATATATGCAATCTTCAATTTTGGTGTAAATGCTACGTTTTAACTATAAAATATTAAGATCATGTTAAGTAAAAGAAATAATTCTTCTCATTTTGTAGGCATAGCGTGTGCAGCTGTGCTGATGATACTTGCGGGAGGATGTAAAAAGAGCTTTTTAGATTCTCAGCCGCAAGGACAGCTTCCGGCTACGCAGTTATATGTTAATGCTGCAGGTGCAGAACAGGGGATCAATGCTATTTACGCGTTGGATCGCGATTTTAATCATACAGCATTTCCTGCCCTGGCTATCGAAAGTATGGGTGGCGATGAAGTAGAAAAAGGAAGTACTCCGGGCGATTCATCGCCAATGGGTTTGTACCATACCTTTACTCAAACCGGTGACGAAGCCGGCTTTGACGATCCGTTCTGGTCGGGACAATACCAGTCTATCAGTTTAGCTAACCAGGCAATAGACAGTATTCCTAAGATTAATATGGATGCGTCATTAAAGGCCCGTTATATAGCTGAAGCTAAATTTTTAAGGGCATACAGCTATTTTAGGCTGGCAAGGGCCTATGGCGATGTTCCATTAAGATTGCATTATCCAAAATCTGCCGCAGATTTTAACATACCCCGTACGGCAAGGGCACAGATATATGCCCAGGTTGAACAGGATTTGACAGACGCAGCTTCAATATTACCGCAATCTTACAGCGGTGCCGATGTTGGCCGTGCCACTAAAGGTGCAGCACTGTCATTACATGCAAAAGTAGCAATGTACCAAGGCAAATGGGGCGATGTACTAACCTATACTAATGCTGTTATCGCTTTGGGGCAATATTCATTGTTCCCTAATTTTGAAAAATCTTTCCGTGAAGAAAATGAAAACAACCCGGAAGAGATATTTGAGATACAATGCCCTAACGATGCCAGTAACCCAGCGGCGGCCACGAGCCAGTTTTCGCAGGTACAAGGCGTAGCTCCCGCAGCAGGCTGGGGCTTTAATATACCTACACCGGCATTAGTAGCGGCTTTTGAGGCAGGTGATCCAAGGCTTGCAGGTACAATTCTTTTTGCCGGTGGCACCTCTGCCGAAGGGGACGCTATACCAACCGGGCAGGTGGACCTTATGTATAACTACAAATCTTATGTTCCATTCAGCGAGCCTATTTTAAACGGTACCCCCGGCGCAGGGCAGGATGTACGTGTAATTCGTTATTCAGACGTATTACTGATGAATGCCGAAGCTGCAAATCAGGCCGGTAATACTACTTTGGCATTGGCTTCTTTAGAAAAAGTTAGGGCACGTGCACGTGCAGGCAATAACACCATACTGCCTCCGGTGACAACTACTGATAAAACTGCATTGCAAACAGCGATATGGCACGAACGCCAGGTAGAGCTGGCTATGGAAAGCGATCGCTTCTTCGACGTTGTTCGCCAGGGACGTGCAGGTACAGTATTTGCCGACAGGAATTTTAAGGTTGGCAAAAATGAGCTTCAGCCTATACCAACCTCTGAGATATTGAAGAGCGGTGGTTTATTGAAACAAAATCCGGGTTATTAATCATCAATAATTTATTATCATGAAAAAATTATTTAGTATATATACAATAGCCCTTTTGATAACGAGCATAGGGCTTTCATCCTGCGTAAAGAAATTTGATCCAAAAAGTTATGCGCCGCCTTTAAATATCAACGGGTATACCAGTGCCAACCAGATAGCACCATCAAACTTAGTGGCACGCTGGGGCTTTAACGGGAATCTTACCGATTCGTTAGCAACCGCTACCAGCACTACAGCTGTAGGCACAAGTTATTCAGCCGGATTATTAGGTCAGGCTTTACAGGGAGCCAGTAGTGCCTATGCGTTATCCGATGTGCCTCCAGCGGTGCAAAACTTACATAGCTTCACCTTTAGTGTTTGGGTTAATATGCCCCAAAATACTAATGGAGCAGTAGGATTAATGGATATTGCCAACGACCAAAGCGGTGGCCCCGGATTTTGGGGTAGCATGGCTATATTTTTTGATAATGGAGGTACAGCAAATACTGGTGTATTGAAAGTTCATGCCTTTAATGTTGCCGGCAGCCCTACCGGGATAGATGGCTGGCTGGGAGGCTATACCGTTAACAATCCATGGGGCGGTTGGATAAATGTGTCCGTTACTTATGATGACACCACTTCTACTTTTGTGGTTTATTATAACGGGGGATCAGTAGGGACAAGTACGGTTACGGGTTTTGCGCCGCTTAATTGGACGGCTGCTAAAAAAATGGTGTTCGGTACACTGCAATTCCAAACTACACCATCTTTAACAGCCAATACAGGTGCTCAGGATTGGGCCAGTTACCAGGTAGGCGCAACAGATGAAGTAAGAATTTATAATCGCGCTTTAACGGGCGTTGAAGTAAGCTCATTGGTGGCGCTTCAACGCCGCGGAAAATAATTTAGTTGAATTGATTTAGGTTGAGGTTGTTTGCCCGCCTGGTAGCGGGCAGCAACCTTTTTTTTTGCCGGTTTGTAATATGAATTTTATAATATGATGCTTGAGGGGATGAGAAATCTGAGATATTGTTGGGCTATAGTACTGCTTTTTTGCTTATATGCTTGTTCTAAAGAAAAACCTGCACCGCCAACCCCGCCACCTGTAGGGCCTTCTTCGTTCGCGTTCAACGGGTTAAAGGTAAATGGGGTATCCAACGGTTTCAGCTATGTTAATGTGAATCCGCAACCGGTAATTAAGATAGCTTTCTCCGCAGCCGTAAATACAACATCGGTAGCAAATAGTGTTACCTTCAGCAGTAAGGCAGGTGCTGCGGTTGCTTATGCTGCTACTTATGAGAATCACGACAGCACCCTGGTGATCACCCCATCAGCATTGCAAGCTATTACCCAATATACACTGGCGGTATCAACCAATTTAAAATCATCAACTAACGGAAGCCTGCAAAGCACAGTAAATGTGCAGTTAACTACTGCTGTTGATACTACCAATAAGTTCCCGCTAATATCTGATAATGCCTTACTCGACCTGGTACAAAAACAAACCTTTAAATACTTCTGGGATTTTGGGCACCCGACCAGTGGCCTGGCACGAGAGCGCAATACTTCGGGGGATATCGTGACAACAGGTGGCTCAGGCTTTGGCATAATGGCCATTGTAGCAGCTGTTAACCGCCAGTTTATTACCCGGGCCGATGGCTTGGCGCGCATGCAAAAGATCGTAGGTTTTTTAAAAACAGCACAAACCTTTCACGGAGCCTTTCCTCATTGGATGAACGGTGTAACTGGTGTTGTTGTGCCATTTAGTACACAAGATGATGGCGCCGACCTGGTTGAAACTTCTTATTTGATGGAAGGCTTGTTAACCGCACGCCAATACTTTAATGCAGCGAGTACTAATGAAACTACCCTGAGAGCTGATATCAACACACTATGGAACGCGGTAGAATGGGATTGGTTCCGACAAAACGGGCAAAATACATTATACTGGCACTGGAGTCCCGATTATGGATGGTCAACAAATATGCAGGTAAATGGCTGGGATGAAGCGCTAATCACCTATGTAATGGCTGCTTCATCAACCACGCACCCCATAACCAAGGCTGTTTATGATAATGGATGGGCGCTTAACGGTGGTATAAAAAATGGCAATACTTATTATGGTGTACAATTACCTCTTGGCCCGGCTGACGGTGGTCCGCTGTTTTTTGCCCATTATTCGTTCCTCGGTATCAATCCAAACGGGCTGACTGATACCTACGCAAGTTACGATGTGCAGAACAAGGCTCACGCCATGATCAACTATAACTATTGCGTAGCAAACCCCAATAATAATAACGGCTACAGCAGCAATTGTTGGGGCTTAACCGCTAGTGATATTGCAAATGGCTATACTGCCAGTTCGCCTACTAATGATGTTGGCGTTATAGCACCAACTGCGGCTATCTCATCATTGCCGTACACGCCTACACAATCTATGGCAGCGCTCCGCTTCTTTTATTACAAGCTGGGCGATAAAATGTGGGGGCAATACGGATTTTATGATTCCTTTAATCTGACCAATCCGTGGTTTGCCAATTCAACACTGGCTATCGACCAGGGACCGATCATCGACATGATAGAAAACTACCGTAGCGGCTTACTCTGGAACTTATTTATGAGCTGCCCCGAGGTAAAAACAGGTATGAAGAATTTAGGCTTTCAAAGCCCTAATTTATAATAATTTAAAACTGATATTAAATGAGATCCTTTTTAATAGCAATTCTACTAAGCTCAACAACGCTTTTGGGCTTTGCTCAAAATACCCCCAAAACAGCCGAAGACGGCATCAAACCCGTTGGCATCATCAAAGGCTTAACTGATAGTGCCCTGCTGGATGTGGTGCAGCGACAAACATTCCGCTATTTCTGGGACTTTGGTTACCCTACCAGCGGCCTGGCACGTGAGCGCAGCAACGTAGCTTATGATTATGGCAATGAGGTAGTAACAACCGGCGGCTCGGGCTTTGGGATAATGGCTTTGATCGTTGCAGATCACCGTAAATTTATCAGCCATGAGCAGGCCGTGAACCGTATGCTTAAGATAGCGGATTTCTTATATCATGCTGATGCTTTCCACGGCGTTTTTCCGCATTGGATGAATGGCGAAACCGGCAAGGTTATCCGTTTTGGCCGTAAGGATGATGGCGGTGACCTGGTAGAAACATCCTACCTGTTTGAGGGCCTGCTTTGCGCCAGACAATATTTTACCGGCAACAATCCGAAAGAAAGACATATCCGCGACGAGATCAACTGGATGTGGGGCGAGATAGAATGGAACTGGTATACCCAGGGGGGCAGGGATAACCTGTACTGGCATTGGTCGCCAAATAATGGATGGGTGATGAATTTCCCTATCCGTGGCTTTAATGAGTGTATGATCACGTACATACTGGCCGAATCAGCAGATCGTTATCCTGTACCTGCAAGTGTATACCACGGCGGCTGGGCGCAAAGCGATTTCTTTAAGAACGGCAAAACCTTTTATGGTTTTAAACTGCCATTAGGGTTTGATTACGGTGGCCCATTGTTCTTCTCACAATATTCATTTATGGGGCTTGACCCAAGAGGCTTAAAAGACCAATACGCCGATTACTGGGAGCAGAATAAAAACCATACACTGATTAACCATGCTTATTGTGTGGATAATCCCAAGCACTTTAAAGGCTACGGAGAAAATTGCTGGGGACTAACCGCCAGTGATAACTTTGAAGGCTACAACGCCCACTCCCCAACCAACGATCTGGGTGTAATCACCCCGACAGCGGCTTTATCAGCATTCCCTTATACGCCCGAATACTCGATGAAGGCATTGCGCCATTTTTATTACGACCTGGGCGATAAGATTTGGGGCGATTATGGTTTTACCGACGCCTTTAGCGAATCGCATAACTGGTACGGCAAATCATACCTGGCAATTGACCAGGGGCCTATCGTAGTAATGATAGAGAATTACCGCAGCGGTTTGCTCTGGAAACTGTTTATGAGCTGCCCCGAAATACAGCATGGATTGAAAAAATTAAATTTCCAAAGTCCGGCTTTTGCTAAAAATTAAGATCATGAAAGATAACTCTGTGTGCCTTTGTGTTGATTCTCTGTGAGCTTTGTGGTTAGATTTTCACCACAGAGGACACAAAGTTTTAACAAAGATTCACAGAGCAAACACCATGTTAAATGATAATTTACATTATTATTGTATTTTAACATTTACCAATGAAAGCAATCAAGATATTTTTAACAGGAATGCTGGGCCTTTGCCTGGCATTCCCTGCTTTTTCACAAACGCCTGATCTGTCTAAATTCGATCATGGTAGTTATATCAATAAGAACGATACACTTCCTTACCGTATCCTGTTCCCCCAAAATTTCGACCCAGCAAAAAAATACGCGGTGATATTGGTGCTGCATGGCGCAGGCGAACGCGGTAATAATAATGAAGCGCAAATAGTTTACGGTCCCAAGCTTTTTTTAAATGATACCATCCGTGCAAAATACCCAGCTATAGTGATCTTCCCTCAATGTCCTGCCAATGGCTGGTGGAGCAATACGAAGATCACCCAGAATGCCGCCGGCAAACCCATTTTCAATTTTGTTGAAGGCGGCGATCCTACAGCAGCCATGAAGAGTCTTTTAGGTTTAATAACTGCATTTCTGGATAAGCCTTATGTAGATAAGCACCACATGTATGTTGGCGGCCTGTCAATGGGTGGCATGGGAACGTTCGAATTGTTAAGGCGCAGACCTGATCTTTTCGCGGCGGCCTTTGCTATTTGTGGTGGCGACAATACCCGGAACGCACACATTTACGCTAAAAAAACACCGATGTGGATATTCCACGGTGCTAAAGATAGCGTGGTACCGGTTGACCATTCCTTAGTAATGGTTGAGGCAATCAAAGCCGCAGGTGGCAATCCCAAACTAACCATCTACCCCAACGACGACCACAACAGCTGGAACGACGCCTTCGCCGAACCAGATCTGATACCGTGGTTGTTTTCGCATAAGAGATAAAACTCAATAGCCACCATGTCATTGCGAACGTAGTGTGGCAATCGCAAACTTTGCCTATCCGCCCTGTATAGTCCGCGATTGCTTTGTTCCTTACAGCAATGACATGGTTAATCATACCAATCAGCACTCAAATCATTCCATAGAGGATTTTCAACAGTAATTAAATCAATTTTCTTTTGTCTTGAACCCGCTTTAAGTTGCTTTTCTCTGGCTATAGCATCTTGTATCCATTGATATTCTTCGTAATAAACCAATTTATTACATTCATATTTTGCCGTGAAACCTTTATAGATTTTGTGTTCAGATACTCTGTTTTGAAGATCATTAGTTACACCAACATATAACACAGTATTCGATTTATTAGTAAGAATATAGACATAGTACAGGTGTATCTTCATCCACCTAAAATAATAATTATTGTCATTGCGAACGTAGTGTGGCAATCGCAGACCATGCTTCTTCGCCCTGTATAGTTCGCGATTGCTTCGTTCCAGCAATGACATGTGATATACTGTTACACGTGTTACGGCAGATTACCCACAAGTAACAAATCCACCATTAATCTCGATAATATTGCAATCGTGATTATATTTGGCGTAATGAAACGCCTATTTTTCTCAATAATAGTCGCCCTGCCTGTTCTGGCTATGGCGCAAAGCAAAAATACTTCTGATAAGCTGGTCCAATATGTGCACCCCATCATCGGTACGCAGCGCATGGGACATGTGTATCCCGGTGCTACGGTGCCTTTCGGTATGGTGCAGCTGAGCCCCGAAACGGATACCGCCGGTTACGAACTAAACGGGAAATACAATCCCGACGTGTATAAATACTGCGCCGGTTACCAGTATGATGATAAAACCATCGTCGGCTTTAGTCATACCCATTTCAGCGGGACAGGTCACTCGGATTTAGGCGATTTTTTGATCATGCCTACCATCGGCACATTAAAACTGAACCCCGGTACGGCAGACAAGCCGGGCAGCGGTTACCGTTCAGGTTTCTCGCACGCCAATGAAGTAAGCGAGGCCAACTACTACAAAGTAAAACTGGACGCCAGCAACATCACCGCCGAAATGACCACCACCACGAGGGTTGGTTTTCATCAATATACTTTCCCAAAATCGGATAGTGCGCATATCATCCTCGACCTAATGGCAGGCATCTACAACTATCCAGATAAAAACGTGTGGACGTACCTGCGGGTAGTTAACGACTCGACGGTTATTGGCTACCGCTCTACCAATGGCTGGGCACGCACCCGTACGCTGTATTTCGCGATGAAGTTCAGCAAGCCGTTCATCGCCCATGGCTATAAAAATTATTCGAAAAGAGAAGTGTACGGCGGTTTCTGGGGACAGTTTAATCGTACGCCAAACTTCCCCGAGATAGCGGGTCGACAGATAAAAGCTTATTTCGATTTCAAGACCAATGAGGGTGAGAAGATAAAAATAAAAATGGCTTTGTCACCGGTAAGCATGGCGGGCGCAATGGCCAACATGCAGGCCGAAGCACCGGGATGGGATTTTGAAAAAGTGAAAGCCGACGGACAAGCACAATGGGAAACCGAACTGCACAAGATCGTGATCGATGCCAGCAAAACCGACAAGGAAAACTTTTATACCTCGATGTATCACGCCATGGTCAACCCAACAGTTTATATGGACGTGGACGGGCAATACAAGGGCCTTGACCAGAACGTGCACAAAGCAGAAGGCTTTACCAACTATACCACCTTTTCACTTTGGGATACGCACCGTGCGCTGCACCCGCTGTTCAATATCATCGAGCCAAAACGCAATGCGGACATGGTACAAAGCATGATCGCCCATTACGAACAAAGTCCGGAACATATGCTGCCGATATGGAGCAACTCGGCCAACGAGAACTGGTGCATGAGCGGTTACCACTCCGTATCTGTACTGGCGGATGCTGTGGTAAAAGGTAATGCACCTTTTGATGCCAACAAAGCGTTGGAAGCTTGTGTAACCACCGCCCGTCACCGCGATTATGCCGGTATTGGCTATTATATGGATATGGGTTACATTCCTGACGAAAAGAATGGCAACTCGGTGTCCTCCACAGAAGAATATGCTTATGACGACTGGTGCATAGCCCAAATGGCAAAAAAGCTGGGTAAACAGGATATTTATAATGAGTTCATCAAACGCTCACAAAACTGGAAGAATGTTTACGATCCCAAGAGCGGCTTTATGCATCCTAAGCTGTTGGATGGCACATTCCGTACGAAGTTTGATCCATTTACTACCATCGGGCAGGGCTTTATTGAAGGCAACGCCTGGAACTATACCTTATATGTACCGCATGATGTAGACGGACTGATCAAAGTAATGGGCGGCAACAAGCGTTTTGTTACTTATGTAGATTCTTTATTCAGCTATGAGCTGCCTGATAAATACTTCGCCGAAACAGAAGACATCACCCGCGACGGCATCATCGGCAACTACGTGCACGGCAACGAGCCATCCCACCACGTAGCCTACCTGTACGACTGGACCGACAAGCCCTGGAAAACACAGGAAAAAATAAGAATGATACTGCCCCGCATGTACAAACCAACTCCTGATGGTCTCGGTGGCAATGATGATACCGGCCAAATGAGCGCCTGGTATATTTTCAGCGTGATGGGATTTTACCCGGTAGCCCCGGCATCAGATCAGTACGCAATTGGTAGTCCGGCGGTAAATAAAGCGGTGATCAACCTGGATAACGGGAAAACCTTTACTATCAACGTAAAAAATCAGGGCGATAAGAATGTGTATATCCAGAAAATCGAATTAAACGGCAAACCGTTGAATGGGTTGTTCATCACGCATGAAGATATTATGAATGGCGGGGAGATGGTGTTTTATATGTCGGCGAAGCATAAGTAGGTGTTCGTGCTGCTGACTTGATGTAGTGGTTCGGACAATGCTCCGTCCCGCTCATGGCCGCGGAGGCCTGGTTACTTTTGTCGCCACTAAAGTAACCAAAAAGGCTGTCAGCAGAAATGCTTCTTTGCCGCACAGGCCTTTCCCCTGCAAATCAGCCAAAACCACGGGCTGCAAAATGTTGCCCCACTGCGCCTGCCTGCCGGTAGGCAGGTTCGCGCCAGGCCAATGCTTCGACAACTATTGCTATGCCCTTCCTGCGCTCAGGGCCACCATTGTTTTGCCTGATTTCATCCGAAGCTGTTCTGCTGACGGGGAAAATTTCAAGTTTATTGGTTCTATAAATGAACCCAAAAACAGGAGAGCGTTGGGCTGACAGAAAAGCGGGCCGGGTGTATGGCGGGAATGACGGTTTAGCTTTTTCGCGTGATGCGAAGAATGAGCATCCAGAAAAGCGTTAAGAACCGGCAGGGCGGGTTGAAGCTTTTTTCTGTCTTGACTTTTTGGTTACTTTTGGGTCAAGCCAAAAGTAACTAGGCCTCCGCGGCCATGAGCGGGACGAATATGAATTGAACCACTAAATACACTTATGAAATATAACCTCAGATATCTGCTATTAGCTTTCCTTTCCCTTACTTGTTTCACCGCTAACGCCCAGCAAAAACCCTTAGCACAATTGCAGCAGCAATTTGTTGACTTGCGTTTCGGGATGTTCATCCATTTCAATATCCCAACCTATATGAACCAGGATTGGGCCGATCCGGAAGCGAAACCGAATATCTTCAACCCAACAAAACTGGATTGCGACCAATGGGCAAAGGCAGCCAAATCAGCCAACATGACTTATGGCTGTTTAACCACTAAACACCACAGTGGCTTCTGCATTTGGGATACCAAAACCACGGATTATAATGTGATGAACAGTCCCTATAAAAAGGATGTGGTAAGGCAGTTTGTTGACGCGTTCAGAAAGAATGGCTTAAAAGTGATGCTGTATTATTCTATACTGGATACGCACCATAAGCTCAGGCCAAATTCTATTACCCCTGCAGATATAAAAATGATCAAAGGGCAACTAACAGAACTACTAACTAATTACGGCCCTATCGAAGCTTTAATTATAGATGGCTGGGATGCGCCTTGGTCGAGGATATCTTATGACGACGTTCCTTTTGAGGAAATCTATCATTTAGTAAAATCATTACAGCCCAACTGTGTGATGATGGACCTGAACGGTGCCAAATATCCAGCTGAAGGCATGTACTATACCGATATCAAAACTTATGAGATGGGTGCCGGGCAGCGGGTATCAAAAGAAACCAATACCATGCCGTCATTAGCTTGCTTGCCAATCCAAAAGAGCTGGTTCTGGAAAAACACATTCCCCACAGAGCCAACAAAGGATCCGTTTAAATTGGTGAACGACGACATCGTCCCCCTCAATAATGCAAACGTTAATTTTATCCTCAACGTGGCACCAAACCGGGAAGGATTGTTTGATGATAATGCGCTGGCATCATTAAAAAAGATAGGGGAGTTATGGAAAAATGCCGGTTCGGAAGCTACGTTGCCCCTTTTGGATGCACCCATTATATCGCACAACCTGGCTAAGCATCAGCCAAGCAATTCAAGTTGGAGCGATGATATGAACATCATGGATTTTGCTAATGACGATGATTTTACCACTTCGTGGATATCAAATACCACGGTAGACAAGCCCTGGTACGAGATCGATTTTAAAACAGAAACAGCATTCAACGCCATTGCCATAGCCGAAGAAAAACCTAACATCAGCAAATACGTGCTGGAATATTACCACAGCGGCGCATGGAAACCGGTATTCGACGGCGAGAACGCTAAAAAAGTAAAAGTAAACCATTTTGACCGGGTAACCGGAACTAAAGTAAGGGTGCGGATACTCAAATCAGATCACCAGGCATCCATAGCGGAGTTTGAGGTGTATGATGAGAAGAGGTAAAAGCCTCACCTAAATCCTCTCCAAAGGAGAGGACTTTAAAAAAATACAGCAAAAAATAAGTCCCGTCTTTTGGATGGGACTTTTGCGTTTGAAGATATATGATGGAATCCCAACTGTGTCGGGATGTTTATTTCTTTTTAAAAGGATTAAAATAGGCGATTATACTAAAACCCATAGTTACTACAAAGAATATGATCACCCACATATTTCAGCGCTTAATTATCCTGCCATATGATATTGTTCGTTCGTAGTTAGCTGCATTAATTTATCTTTCAGGATGTTACGCGCACGGTAAAGTGTAGTGCGTGATAATAATTCGGTAATGCCCAATTTATTGCCGATCTCCTGGTGTGAATATCCCTCAACCGCATACATATTAAACACTGAACGATAAACCTGTGGCAATTGCTGAACCAGTTTTAACAGATCCTTCAATTCAAGATTATTAGCATTTTGAGTGGCTGAGGTATGAATAGGGTTTTCAGACATATCCTCAACCAATACCATTGGTTTTAATTTACGATAGCGCGAAATAGCGGTATGCACCATAATGCGGCGGATCCAGCCTTCCAGGTTACCATCGCCACGGTATTTATGTACATTGTTAAACATTTTGATAAAGCCTTCTTGTAATATATCCTGGGCTTCGTCCCGGTCATTTGCGTAGCGCATGCAAACAGCCATCATTTTTGGAGCTAAGGTTTTGTATAATAGTTCCTGTTGTTTGCGATCGTTTTGCAGGCATCCTTCCCACATCCGGTTCAAATTTGTATCAGTATTCATGGCATTGTGATTTGATAGATCTATGCCAAACCTGATGCCATTTGATAAATAATTGATTATCAATATTATAAATTTTTATTGATCTACGAAACTGTTCGTTTTCGTACGGTTGTGACACAATTGCGGACGGTTTTTGACCCGTCCGGAAATAGCTATACCGCGTGGTGAGTTAATCCTGCAATAGTTATACATCGGATTCTGATAATCCTGGAATGAACTATACAGGTCATAATTGTAAAGATAATGGTTAAATAACTTGTTGTTTGGAAATCCCCGGAAGGGAGGGCTTTTTAATGATTTCTGAAATTTTGCAAATAGAATCTTCCCTGCAGGGGGAGATTCAAATGACTTTGGTAACTTTGAGCTTTTGATAAAGCCGTATCATAATGAATACTTCAACTGTTTTAAAAGGAATTATTGCAGTTACATGCCTAAGTGTGCATGCTTGTAAGTCCCCCCAAAAGAAAATGATCCGGATTGATACCCCCAGGACGGTATCATCCAAAAGCCAGGTACAATCTGATAATAAGGAATTGCAATTTGAAATTAAAATTTATCTGAAAGCAGACGCTATTTATTCAGGGAAAGTCTATACCAATAAAGACAAAAAGGATGTCTTTTATAGGATTTTAGAAATCCCTGAAGAAGAAAATATAATGTTAATAGCCGAGAATATTTCAATCGGTGAAGAAGGCGGAAACTATCAGTTAATTAAAAGAGTGCGGTTAACTGACGATAATGCGGTGTTGCCAAGATTTGGACTAAGTAAAATAGATTCAGTTAAATTTATCGATAGTGTTAGAGTAGAAGGATATTTTAACGACAAGAAAATGATAATAAATGTTGATTCGTTGAAGAAAATGTGATCGATCTTAGTTCCGTCCCTCTTTCCGCGCAGCGAAGAGGGTCGACAAGCGAAGCAATGTCGGGGTGAGTAGATGGGCGACTTTTTTATTAACTTTAAGCTTTACCAATAGACTTATCACGAAATGAATTTTTTATATGTGTTAGGCGGAGTGGCTTGTTTGGCATTCGGAATCTGGCTTACCGTACACCAGGTGAAAATATTTTTGAAAAAAGAACAGGATGAGCTTGGATTTGATATTAAAGGACTAGGTGTTGGAATCATGTTCATCATTATAGGAATCTTTATTATCTCAAAATACATTTAGCTACCTTTGCCTCATCCCGGATAAAAACCGGGCAACACTATGATCAAAGAAACAGAAATTGTTTGTTCGCCTGAGCAACACGAAGATGAGGCCACTTTACAAAGACTGGCCGCCGCCGATCTAAAAATATCACCTCAACAAATAACAGGCTTAAAAATTCTTAAACGCTCTATTGATGCCCGTGGCCGCAAAGTGGTTTATCGTATGCAGGTAAGGGTTTTTGTTGGCGAGCCCTATCAACCCGATACCTACACTATTAAATATCCTGATGTAAAGGATGCCAAACCGGTTATTATAATAGGTGCTGGTCCGGCAGGGTTATTTGCTGCTTTGCAATGTATTGAATCTGGTTTGAAGCCGGTTATACTGGAAAGAGGCAAGGATGTAAAACAACGTAGGCGTGATCTGGCCAATATTAATAAGCAGGGATTAGTGAACCCGGAATCCAACTATTGTTTTGGAGAAGGTGGTGCCGGGACTTACTCTGATGGCAAGCTTTACACACGTTCCACCAAGCGGGGCGATGTAAACCAGGTATTAAAAACCTTTGTAGCGCACGGTGCTGAGGAAGATATATTAATAGATGCACGCCCCCACATCGGCACCAATAAATTGCCAGGTATTATCACTGCCATACGTGAAACGATACAGAACGCAGGTGGGGGGATCCATTTCGATACTAAGGTAACAGGTCTGGTAGTTGATTTTGGTAAGATAAAAGGTGTAAAAACATCTGATGGAGAAACCTGGAAAGCCGATGCAGTGATATTGGCAACCGGACATTCGGCACGTGATATTTTCGAAATGCTGCACACTCAAAACATCCTGATAGAAGCCAAACCATTTGCTTTGGGTGTGAGAATAGAACATCCGCAGGAAATTATCGATCGCGCCCAATATCATTGTGATGACCGTGGCGAATACTTGCCGCCATCCTATTATAGTTTGGTTGAACAGGTGGATGGTCGTGGTGTATTCTCATTCTGCATGTGCCCGGGAGGTATCATTGCGCCATGCTCTACAGAAGATAAAGAAATTGTAGTGAACGGATGGAGCCCTTCAAAACGAAATAATCCATATGCCAATTCGGGTACGGTGGTGCAGGTGAATTTGGAAGATGTAAAAGGTGATAATGCTGATCCATTTAAATTACTCCGCTTTCAGCAGGAGATAGAGCAAATAGCATTTACAGCAGGCGGCGGTCAGTTGGTAGCCCCCGGTCAGCGGATGGTTGATTTTGTTGAGGGGCGTGTTTCAACCGATCTCCCCAAAAACTCTTACCTGCCCGGCACAAAAAGCGTAGATTTAAAACAGGTTCTGCCCGTATGGATTGCGGCAAGCCTGCAAAAAGCATTGCCCGCCTTTGGCAGAAAGATGAAAGGATATTATACTAACGAGGCTATATTAGTAGGTGTGGAATCGCGTACCTCATCGCCTGTAAAAGTTCCGCGTGATAAGGATACTTTGCAGCATCCCCAGATACAAGGGTTATTTCCATGTGGTGAAGGAGCAGGATATGCAGGTGGCATTATTTCTGCAGCGATTGATGGGATCAATTGCGCATTGGCGGCGAAGAAGATTTTATAGTTACATAGACGCGTTAGGGATAGAAAACGGATACCAGCCTGCGCCTAATGCCTGCAGGCGTATGAGTGGATAGCCCGTTAAAACGCCCAAAATAGTCTGAACCGGAATTTTCAGAATTAAGGAATAAACAAAATTCAGGTAATTCATAAATTCAAAAAGTTCGAGTTCAGACAAAAATATACAACCATGACAACATCAGAAAAACTCCAGCACGAACTACAAAAGGTATTATCCGGCGATCCTTGGTACGGCAACCCGGTTTATCAGATTATTGAGCAGGTAAGTTTTGAAGCTGCTTTTGAAAAGCCTCAGCACGCCGCACACAATATTGCCGAAATTGTACTGCACATGCTGGCGTGGACAGAAGAAGTGCTCGACCGGATGAACGGTATGGACGCTGGTGTGCCTTCGAGCGGAGACTGGCCCCCGACAGGCAACCCCGAGGAACAAAAATGGCAGAACTATGTCAATGATTTGAAGCTGGTCAACGTAAATTTGTTAGGTCTTATTCAGAGTTTCCCGGAAGAGAAATGGAGTGAGCTAATAAACAGTGAACGAAACCGCGAGTTAGGCAGCGGGGTAACTTATGAAGAATTGGTGAACGGATTGATACAGCATCATATTTACCATGCCGGCCAGATCGCAGTATTAAGGAGGATTACACAGATTATATAAGGATTACACCGATTATCAGTGCAATCAAAATTACATCGGTGTAATCATAAAACAATCGGTGTAATCACAAATAAATAATATGGCTGATAAAAGAACGCTTGTTTTAGGGGCCAGCCCCGATACAAGCCGATACGCTAATCTTGCCGCCAACAAGCTGGTACGGGATGGGCATAGTATAGTAAATGTAGGATTAAGAACGGGTGAGATAGCTGGCGTGCCAATTGAAAAGCCGGAAACTATACACCATGATATAGATACGATCACCCTGTATGTTGGTCCGCAGCACCAGGAAGAGTTGTACGATTATATATTGGATACCCATCCCAAACGGATCATCTTTAATCCCGGCACTGAAAATTCAAAACTCCGTCGCATGGCTAATGAGAAAGGTATTGAGACGGAGTATGCGTGTACGTTGGTGTTGTTATCGATAGGACAGTATTGAGGTTAGTGGTTGGGGATTAGTTTTAAAATTTTCGGGGAAATAGATGGCTTAATATTATTTTTATGCCATGAAAACCTTATCACTTCTATTTATTCCTATAATATTTTTATTGCACCCAACTCTGGATGCTGATCTCACCGTTCTCAAAAAACAGAAGGAAACTATTGACCAATATGCATATAAGCACCGAAAAGAAATGCTGGTGTTTTTAAAGCTTGAGGGTAAAAGTAAATTGATCAGACTGAAAACCGAAGATCTCCCTGACAACGCCGAATACATATACAATGTGTTGAAGGATGGATCGGGACATATCGTACTCATCGAGCAAATCCCTTGCAGTCAAAGCGGAGACTGGTATATTGAATGGAAGCATTATTTTGATGCTGATGGCAATACATTTTGCTTTAGCAACAGACAATCTATTTTTAATGATAGTGTAAAAGGTGGAGTTGTCGTAGAAGAGCTAGTTAAGTATTATAATAAAGAATTTAGACTGTTAGAGAGTAAGAGCAAGTTAACAGATAAAGACGATAAGACTATTTCAAGAAAGGTGAGCGAATTTGATTTTCGTGACTATAAATATAGTATCTACAAAAATGCCGACGAATGCTTAAATGCTTTTTATATTATACTAAATAAATAAACTTTCAGCTTTCGCCTTTTAGCTTTCAGCTCTGGACATTATCCTAATCTCCTTCGGATAATAATTATTGATTCTATTTGGTAGTAATTTTGCCCAACTTAAAGCATGACCTTCAAAATTCATTAAGCTCCAGCCCTTATCGGTAACATCTAGATCAGTTATATTTTCCCGCCTTAAATATTGAATTGCCTGATCTTTGTTTAGTTCGGTTTGTAAAAACTGGTCTTTATTTACAATCAGGCTCAAAGCCAGTTCATGGTCGGGTATCAGATCTTTACCCATTAGTTTGCCAATCCGTATGCCCGACTTCTTAATATATAGGTATCGCTGCAAAATGGCAAGGCTTTCCTTATGATGACGGTTGATAGCCAGCCAGTCATCATTCACCTTGAAGAAGAAAAAATCTGCGGCATCATTAATATAAGGCTTTACCTGGTCTATCTCCTTAAAATTAGCTTTCTGATGTTCTTTATCTTTCACAGGCGGTACGTCTCCGCTGCTTTCCTTTTTTTGCAGGCAGGCAGCAAATAAGCCTTCGCCTTTTACTTTATCCGGGTAAAACCGGTAACCCCAGGCTTGTTTTTGGGTCGACTGGCTTTCTACTATCCCCCAATCGGCCTCGATAGGTATCCTAATGCTTTCCAATTCAAATTCGGTGCAGAGCCAATCGAGTATATCTTCATTTTCTTCGACAGAATAAGAGCACGTACTATATATAAGGTATCCATCCTCCTTTAAAGCCGGGTAAACATCCGCCAGTATGCGCTCCTGCCGCTGATGACATAAGTTCACATTCGCTTCCGACCATTCCTCCATCGCCGCCGGATCTTTCCTGAACATGCCCGAACCCGAACAAGGCGCATCCACTAATATAATATCGAAGAAGCCTTTCAGCCTGCCGAAATCCTTAGGGTCATTATTAGTTACTATACTATTGTCCGTTCCCCACCTGGTCAGGTTATCCATCAGCACAGGCACGCGTGTTTTAATGATCTCGTTAGCAACAAGCAGGTCGTTGCTTTTTAAGGCTGAATTGATCAGCGTGCTTTTACCACCGGGAGCAGCACAAAGGTCCAATACCTTTATCCCGTCTGTCTCCTTATTAATATAGTGTAGTATATGATCGATGAACATAGACGATGCTTCTTGTACATAATAGCACCCCGCATGGAAAAGCGGATCAAATGTAAAAGAAGGTCGTGTATTAAGATAATAACCCTCGCTGCACCATGGCACTTGTTTATCACTTTTTATGTTTGATTTTTTGAACGGATTTAGCCTGATGGAGGTAGGCGAATCCGAAACCTGGTGCGCTTTTGTAAAATTTTCCGCGTCGAAGCCGGGCGAGCCAGCTAGTAAATTCAGAAAATTTGAGGGAAAATCGGTGTTGTTCATATCGTTTTCAAAGATACAAAAATCAACAGCTTTGATTTTTGGCCTTATTGACCCGTTGAGGTAACAAATAATTGGCCTTAGTTTACAATGAGTTAAAAGGATGTTCTTATTATTTTAATATTTCTTTTTGCAGCTATCCATTTTCTCCTTACATTTGTAACCCGCTTACGAAAGGAGCGGTTGTTTTTTGAAGATTTAGTGGTGATAAAATAATCTGAAAATAAGTGAAAATAACACTTGACAGGAATTAAAAAAAACCACATCTTTGCAGCCCGCAAACGAAGGAGCGGGAAGTTCTGAGAAGGTTTGGAGAAGAGAGGCAGAGGGGGTTTGAGAAGGAGAAAAGAGAAGAAGATAACCCGGCGCCAGGACTTAGAAAAATAAAAAAAATAAGTTTTGGAAAAGAGAAAAAGGTTTCTACCTTTGCAGTCCCAAAACGAACAGGGAAAAAAGCCGGAAGCGATTTCTGGTTTGAAGATTGAAAAAGTGGTCACAGCGATGTGAAAACGATATAAAGTTCCGAACCGCGAGGCGAGGGATGAAAGTTCTTTAGAAGGTGAATAAATAATTATGAGACGCAGCGAGACGGAATCTGCTAACGCAGAAGAAGTCAGAAATGTTTTTTAAAGACGAGATAGAAAGGCGTAATACTGTATAAAGATACAACGCTGGAATGTCGCAAGACAGGAAAGCAAATACAGATTATAAAATGATTCTATTGAGTAAATAGGGTCAGTAATCAAACAAAACATTATACAATGGAGAGTTTGATCCTGGCTCAGGATGAACGCTAGCGGCAGGCCTAATACATGCAAGTCGGACGGGATTGGAGAGCTTGCTTTCCATGAGAGTGGCGCACGGGTGCGTAACACGTATGTAACCTACCCATATCAGGGGGATAGCCTCTCGAAAGAGAGATTAAGCCCGCATAAAATCACACACTGGCATCAGTAAATGATCAAATATTTATAGGATATGGATGGGCATGCGGAACATTAGCTAGTTGGTAAGGTAACGGCTTACCAAGGCTACGATGTTTAGGGGATCTGAGAGGATGACCCCCCACACTGGTACTGAGACACGGACCAGACTCCTACGGGAGGCAGCAGTAAGGAATATTGGTCAATGGGCGCAAGCCTGAACCAGCCATGCCGCGTGCAGGAAGACGGCCCTACGGGTTGTAAACTGCTTTTATACGGGAATAAACCTACTTACGTGTAAGTAGCTGAATGTACTGTAAGAATAAGGATCGGCTAACTCCGTGCCAGCAGCCGCGGTAATACGGAGGATCCAAGCGTTATCCGGATTTATTGGGTTTAAAGGGTGCGTAGGCGGCCAATTAAGTCAGGGGTGAAAGACGGTAGCTTAACTATCGCAGTGCCTTTGATACTGATTGGCTTGAATGTACTTGAGGTAGGCGGAATGTGACAAGTAGCGGTGAAATGCATAGATATGTCACAGAACACCAATTGCGAAGGCAGCTTACTAAAGTATGATTGACGCTGAGGCACGAAAGCGTGGGGATCAAACAGGATTAGATACCCTGGTAGTCCACGCCCTAAACGATGAACACTCGATGTTGGCGATATACGGTCAGCGTCTAAGCGAAAGCGTTAAGTGTTCCACCTGGGGAGTACGCCCGCAAGGGTGAAACTCAAAGGAATTGACGGGGGCCCGCACAAGCGGAGGAGCATGTGGTTTAATTCGATGATACGCGAGGAACCTTACCCGGGCTTGAAAGTTAGTGAATAGAGCAGAGACGCTCTAGTCCTTCGGGACACGAAACTAGGTGCTGCATGGCTGTCGTCAGCTCGTGCCGTGAGGTGTTGGGTTAAGTCCCGCAACGAGCGCAACCCCTGTGAATAGTTGCCAGCACGTAAAGGTGGGGACTCTATTCAGACTGCCTACGCAAGTAGAGAGGAAGGAGGGGACGACGTCAAGTCATCATGGCCCTTACGTCCGGGGCTACACACGTGCTACAATGGCCGGTACAGAGGGCAGCGACCTGGCAACAGGAAGCCAATCTCAAAAAGCCGGTCACAGTTCGGATCGGGGTCTGCAACTCGACCCCGTGAAGTTGGATTCGCTAGTAATCGCAGATCAGCAATGCTGCGGTGAATACGTTCCCGGGCCTTGTACACACCGCCCGTCAAGCCATGGAAGCTGGAAGTGCCTGAAGTGCGTAACCGTAAGGAGCGTCCTAGGGTAAAGTCGGTAACTGGGGCTAAGTCGTAACAAGGTAGCCGTACCGGAAGGTGTGGCTGGAATACCTCCTTTCTGGAGCAGTATTGCCCTTATCTTGTCATAAAAGCAAAAGCTGTTCTCATAATTATCACCTTTTATTTAAGCATTAAATTGGTTTGAAGGTTTAAAAGTTGGAAAGTTGAAAGGTTAATACCTGATGACTACTGATCAATGACCATTCACCAAAAAGGAAAACCCAAAAGATGAAGCCATCGATGTGGGCCTGACCTAAGGGCAGGGACGCTTAGTTGGCAGTAGCAGTAGTAAGTAGCAGTAGAAAGAAAGCTGCCACTGCAACTAAATACTGCAACTAAAAAACAGTCCCGTAGCTCAGTTTGGTTAGAGCACTACACTGATAATGTAGGGGTCAGCAGTTCAAATCTGCTCGGGACTACATTTAGAGTCATTAGTCAGTGGTCATTAGTCATTAGCTTTTAAAGCGAACGATCCAATGACAAATCAACTAATGACGAATGACTAAATCTAAGGGGGATTAGCTCAGCTGGCTAGAGCACCTGCCTTGCACGCAGGGGGTCAACGGTTCGAATCCGTTATTCTCCACCATGCTTGAGAGAATCAAGATGAAAGAATCAAGAAACAAGACATAAAAATCTTGAATCCTGGCTCTGGACTCCTGAATCTGCGAAGCAAAACGTTCTTTGACATATTGGAAGAAGTAATTGAAAAAAAGAGAAGACAACAGTAGGGACGTTGTTTTTGAAGAATCAAGATACAAGAATCAAGAAACAAGACTTCGGTCCTGGCTCATGACTCTTAACTCTTGGATCTAAAGAAATGACTCTCAAATAAAAAAAGCATACTCTACCGGGCAAAAGCGGTAGAAGTAGAAGAAAGTAAGAAAGGGTACACGGGGGATGCCTTGGCTCTCAGAGGCGATGAAGGACGTGATAAGCTGCGATAAGCCGCGGGGATCAGCAAATATGAATTGATCCGCGGATTTCCGAATGGGGAAACCTAACTATCTGAAGGATAGTTGCATAAATGCGCAAACCTGCTGAACTGAAACATCTAAGTAAGCAGAGGAAGAGAAAACAATAGTGATTTCCTGAGTAGTGGCGAGCGAAAGGGAAACAGCCCAAACCCATTATGTTACGGCATAATGGGGGTTGTAGGACCACGATGTGGTATATTAAACAGAAGCGGAACGGTGTGGGAAAACCGGCCATAGAGCATGATAGCTGCGTACGCGTAATGAATAATAACCTAGTGAGTTCCTGAGTACCGCGAGGTCGGAGACGCCTTGTGGGAACCAGCCGGCACCATCCGGTAAGGCTAAATACTACTGAGAGACCGATAGTGAACCAGTACCGTGAGGGAAAGGTGAAAAGAACCCCGAACAGGGGAGTGAAATAGAACCTGAAACCGTGTACTTACAAGCGGTCGGAGCCACCTTGTGTGGTGACGGCGTGCCTTTTGCATAATGAGCCTACGAGTTACTCCTCACTGGCAAGGTTAAATGGTTAAGCCATGAAGCCGAAGCGAAAGCGAGTCTGAAAAGGGCGTGCAGTCAGTGGGGGTAGACGCGAAACCTTGTGATCTACCCATGGACAGGTTGAAGGTGCCGTAACAGGTACTGGAGGACCGAACCGATAAACGTTGAAAAGTTTCCGGATGATCTGTGGGTAGGGGTGAAAGGCTAATCAAACTGGGAAATAGCTCGTACTCCCCGAAATGTTTTTAGGAACAGCCTGGCGGTTGAGTTATTCAGAGGTAGAGCTACTAATTGGGTGCGGGGGAGTCAAATCCTACCAAATCCAGATAAACTCCGAATGCTGAATAATATACGCTGGAGTGAGGCTCTGGGTGCTAAGGTCCAGGGCCGAGAGGGAAAGAACCCAGACCATCAGCTAAGGTCCCCAAATTAACGCTAAGTTGAACTAACGAGGTCCGATTGCACAGACAGCTAGGATGTTGGCTTGGAAGCAGCCATTCATTTAAAGAGTGCGTAACAGCTCACTAGTCGAGCGATCGGGCATGGATAATAAACGGGCATTAAGCGTTATACCGAAGCTATGGATTTGCACTTTGGTGCATCTGGTAGGGGAGCATTCTAATTCCGGTGAAGCAGGAGGGACAACCGACTGTGGAGGGTTTAGAAAAGCAAATGTAGGCATAAGTAACGATAAGGCGGGAGAGAAACCCGCCCACCGAAAGACTAAGGTTTCCTGATCAACGCTAATCGGATCAGGGTTAGTCGGGGCCTAAGGTGAAGCCGAAGGGCGTAGCCGATGGACAACTGGTTAATATTCCAGTACTTTTTATAACTGCGATGCGGTGACGGAGTAGTGACACTGACGCGAACTGACGGAATAGTTCGTTAAAGGCTGTAGGTATAGGTTTGGTAGTTAAGTACGCCAGATTTGCTGAAAGCTGATAGTACCTTGAACCTTCGGGGGATGGGATAGTTCAGGTAATCAGACTTCCAAGAAAACCCGCTAAGCTTCAGGTTATAAAAACCCGTACCGTAAACCGACACAGGTAGTCGAGGAGAGAATCCTAAGGTGCTCGAGTGAATCATGGCTAAGGAACTCGGCAAAATGGCCCTGTAACTTCGGGAGAAGGGGCGCTGTCAGCAATGGCAGCCGCAGTGAAAAGGCCCAGGCGACTGTTTAACAAAAACACATGGCTTTGCAAAATCGAAAGATGACGTATAAGGCCTGACACCTGCCCGGTGCCGGAAGGTTAAGAGGGGATGTTAGTCGCAAGGCGAAGCATTGAATTGAAGCCCCGGTAAACGGCGGCCGTAACTATAACGGTCCTAAGGTAGCGAAATTCCTTGTCGGGTAAGTTCCGACCTGCACGAATGGTGTAACGATCTGGGCGCTGTCTCAGCCATGAGCTCGGTGAAATTGTGGTATCGGTGAAGACGCCGGTTACCCGCAACGGGACGGAAAGACCCCATGCACCTTCACTACAACTTAACATTGATATCGGATACAGGATGTGTAGGATAGGTGGGAGACTGTGATCTGGCTTCGCTAGGAGTCAGTTAGTCAACGTTGAAATACCACCCTTTTTGTATCTGGTGTCTAATCCCGCATAGCGGGAGACATTGTTTGGCGGGTAGTTTGACTGGGGTGGTCGCCTCCAAAAAGGTAACGGAGGCTTTCAAAGGTAAGCTCAGTACGCTTGGTAACCGTACGTGGAGTGCAATAGCATAAGCTTGCTTGACAGTGAGGCAGACAAGCCGAGCTGGGTCGAAAGACGGATATAGTGATCCGGTGGTTCTGCATGGAAGGGCCATCGCTCAAAGGATAAAAGGTACGCTGGGGATAACAGGCTGATCTCCCCCAAGAGCTCATATCGACGGGGAGGTTTGGCACCTCGATGTCGGCTCGTCACATCCTGGGGCTGGAGAAGGTCCCAAGGGTTGAGCTGTTCGCTCATTAAAGTGGCACGCGAGCTGGGTTCAGAACGTCGCGAGACAGTTCGGTCCCTATCTGTTGTGGGCGTTGGAAGTTTGAGTGGGGCTGACCTTAGTACGAGAGGACCGGGTTGGACTAACCTCTGGTGAATCTGTTATGGCGCCAGCTGTATTGCAGAGTAGCTACGTTGGGAATAGATAAGCGCTGAAAGCATCTAAGTGCGAAACTAGCCACGAGATGAGACTTCCATTGAGGGTCGTAGTAGACTACTACGTTGATAGGTTACAGGTCTAAAGGTGGTGACATCATAGCCGAGTAATACTAATTGCCCGAAGCTTTCTTCGTGAACGGATTAAAGGTTGTACGTAAAACGTTTTACGTAATACGTACAACCCCGTACAAAACAGATAATAATTATTAATGCTGTTGTTTTCTTTTTGATCAATCACTTCTTTCAATTAATGTCTTAGTTAGACAGTCCATAGCCGATAGTCGATAGTCCATAGTCAGAAATGACTTAAGACTCAAGACTTAGAACTTACGACTAATAACTATAAAATATTCAGGTGCCTATATCGGCGGTGTCCACCTCTTCCCATTCCGAACAGAGAAGTTAAGCCCGCCAGAGCCGATGGTACTGCAGTAAAATGTGGGAGAGTAGGTCGGTGCCCAATCTTAATCAAGAAGGTCGTTATCGCAAGATGACGGCCTTTCTTGTTTTAGTTTAGAGCCAGGAGTCAGGAACCAGGAATCAGGATAAAAGTCTCTTGATTCTTGACTCCTGAATCTTGACTCTCATTCCCACCGTTCACGTTCACAAACACATGAACGCTCCGGTTGTTTATATAAACGTCTTATATACAGCTGTTTGTAAACTATCCCCCACTGACAAATCCCTGTCACCACTTCCCCCAATCCCACCCATTATATTTGCAGGTAAAAGTTATACGTTCTACGTAGTACGTTATACGTAATAAATCCTGTTTGCAAAAAGACGTAAAACGTATCACGTCCCACGTACAACCAAAACTCACCATTCACTCATTCACTAAATCGCTAATCACCCTCATAATATCTTTCTAAGAATCAAAATATTTAATAGTTTCGCGGCATGCTTACCGTAGAAAAAATTGGCGGGACCTCAATGAGTGCGCTCACCGAAGTACTGGATAATATTATTTTTTATGACCGTTCCGGCGAGGCGCTCTATAACCGCGTATTTGTAGTGTCGGCTTTTTCTGGAGTTACCAACCTGCTTTTAGAAAATAAGAAGACAAAGGAACCGGGCGTATATCATCGTATTGCTAGCTATGAGGATTTTCATGGTCTATTAGATGAGCTGGTAGCCAAATTAAAAGCAATAAACAAACAGTACGAGCCCCTGGGACTCGACCTGGCTAAGGCTAATACTTTTATTGAAAAGCATGTTAAGAAAGCAGAGTCCTACCTTGAAAACCTGGTCGACGTTTTAGCGTCGGGTTATGTAAGTAAAGAAGGAATACTTCAGGCAGCAAGAGAGATCCTCGCCTCTATCGGCGAAACTCATTCAGCGTTTAATTTATCTAATATTTTACAAAATAAAGGCTTAAATGCAAAGTTCATCGACTTAAGTGGCTTTGATGACCAGCGCCCTTTTACTATCGATCAGCGTATTAAAGATGTTTTCTCGGGGATCGATTTGAAATCCTGCATTTGCATAGTTACCGGTTACGCCAAAGGAACAGAAGGTATCATGCGGGAATTCGACCGGGGTTACTCAGAAGTAACATTCAGTAAGATCGCCCAGATACTCAAACCTACGGAGGCTATTATCCATAAAGAATATCATTTATCTACCGCTGATCCGGGAGTTGTGGGTATCGATAACTGCAAGCCCGTAGGCTTTACCAATTATGATATTGCGGATCAACTGGCTGACGTGGGTATGGAAGCTATTCACCCAAAAGCATCCAAACCACTTGAAATTAATGGAATTAACCTGCGAATTAAAAATACCTTTCAACCCGCTCACCCCGGAACACTGATCACCAAAGATTATGTTTCCGAATCAAAAAGGGTAGAAGTTATTACAGGATACGACCGCATGCTGATCATAGATGTGTATGACCCTTTAATGGTGGGCAGTGTGGGCAGCGACTTGCAGATCATGCAGATATTCTTTCAGCATAACGTCAGTTATACTTTTAAGGCTACAAGTGCCAACAGTATCTCAATTGTTATTTGGGAGAACGATTTTTCTCAAGCCTTCATAGATGATCTTGAGAAAAAGTTTGAAAAGATAACTGTAGAAAAAGTTGCAATGGTATGTCTGCTGGGTTCAAATATGGATCAGCCTGGTTTACTGGCCAAAAGTACAGAAGCCCTGGCCCGTGAAAATATCAATATCGTGAGTGCTGGAATGGCCTTGAGAAAAGTAAATATCCAGTTTTTAATAGCACAGGAGCATTTTAAAACTGCCATCATTGCATTGAACAAAGCGGTAGGGTAATAATAGCTCAAATTGATTTAAAGGTTGGTAGTGAGTCCGAACTTCGAACTCCTGACTTAACTACCAATCTTTCATACCCCATCCGCAATAGTTTTAAAGCATATTCCTTATCATCAGCATTATGCATATAAAAGCTTATCCATCCTGTATTTATAAAGGAATGGTGATGCTCTACCCTACCCACTTGCATTAATGATTGTTTGACCGATCTGCTCAGCAGCATATCAAGCAACCCATTACTATGGATGTGGCCAATTTCTTTATCGCGATAGTTAAATTGCATACCTCCATATTTATGAATAACGGAGGTGGTATTTTCCCATTTCAAAACTTCAGCCTCAATTTCATCCATCCAGTCAAGTATTTCAGGCTTTTTGATCAATACCCAAAGTTTTAGCCAGCCATCAAATGCCCAGCCTAACGTAGGGACGGATTTTAAAAAGCCGAGATACCTGGTTACAAACAGAAACATACTACTTAACTTCGCTCAATTCTTTGATATGCTGCATCACCCGCAGGTGTACATTGCGGGTAATACTTTGCGCCCATATATCGTAATACCATGTCGGGAAAACATAAAGCTTATACCAGCTATTGCCGGTAAGCGTAGTGGTGCCGTTTCCATTATCCTTTAATAAAAATTGCCCCTGTAAAATATCGATGTGTCCCATTATCTCCGGGTCGCGTGGCTGATTGGTAACTGCAAAGGTGAGATTCTTATTCACATCATAGGTCACTATTTTCTCGTCGAATGTATAACCATTGCTGAAGATACATTTGCGTTTGGCGCCCAAATAATAGCCTTCAACGGTCGACTCAACCGGACTGGGCATACCGACCTTAAACAACCAATACTTATTCTTTTCCTTTATTCTTTTAAAGGCGACTACGTTTTTCCAAACCAGGTTAGCCGGCGCATTAACAGTAATCGTGTCAGACACTATGTTTTCGTAATGATGCTCAGATGCAGAGTCGATAATAAAAACAGCTATCATTAGGCCGATAATACTTATGTTGATAGTGGTGTTTTTCCGCCTAAACATTGCTCTTCCTAAAAATGCTCCGGATATGACAAATGATAATACTAAAGGTGATACAATAATCAGGCAAATCACACCCTCACCTAAGAAAATTGAGCTGAGAAGAATACCTATGCAAGCATTTATAATAGATTTACCAGCTAATTCCGCCCCTCTATATTCCAAATCGCGCCAAAACCATGCACTAATGATCCCTATCAACATGGGAATAATAACAAATTCTGAAAAAATAAAAGTATTATTTACGCTATTGGGAGAAGGGATCAGGTATTTATTGGCACCAATTATGGCCATTGCAGTAAGGTTGGATACTAAATACCCATTTACGTGCGGCGTGAAGATCTTTTTCATGTTACTAATTGTGAAAGGTTAAATTTTCGGTTTGAATATATTCTAATTTTTTGGTGTATCGATAACATAGATAAAGCGGGATTATTCCAATCACGCCAAACGCACAGTCGACCAGTGACCAACCCACTGGGATATGCCTTATCGGGCCGACAATAAAAGCGAGCGGTAATATGGCTGCACAGGCGATCATGCCGAATTGCAATACCCAAATATTTCGCACAGGATCACGTAATGGGCCGATAAATGTTATAGCGATAATAATATGAGCGAAAGCCAGCCAATCGGTGCCGTAGCTCAAATATGGATAATTGGTGTTGGTGATTTTTACAGCGTGGTAAACGGTATTGATCCAATGCTGCAGGCCAGTTGAAACTATACCTGGTTTGGCTATAAATGCAAGCTCGGTTTCAATAGGGAAAGCAGTTATACCGCTTAGTACAAGACCTGCGATGAAAAAGATTAGCCATCTTTTTATCCGTACGCGCAAATGTTGTTCGGTTGTTTTCATATATGATTGGTTAGGTTAAATTCTGATGCTTAGCAGATCGTCTATAGCATGTTCTGCTTTGGTAAAAAGGAAATCATAACCTGAGTCGAGAAGACGTTTAGGTGTAACCCAGCGACTTTTTAATATCAGCTCAGTTTCTGTACCGATCAACCTTGCCCCGATTTCTAAAAGCCAGGCCGGAGCAGGTAAGCCGATAGGCATCCCATATGCTTTTTTAATCGCTAACATCAGATCTTCATTTTTAATAGCTTCAGGTGCGGTGCAATTAACCACGCCATTTATTTCCGGGTGTTGCATTAACCATTCTGTACATCTTGCAGCATCCTGTTCATGTACCCATGATACATATTGCTGTCCGTTGCCCTGCTTACCGCCTAACCCGAACTTTACAAGATTAAGCAGTCTTGGAAATACGCTATCTTTTCTACCTAATACAATGCCCATCCTTAAAGCTATTTTCCGGGTATTCACATTGGCATCAGTAAAAAAGGCTGCTTCCCATTGTTTACACACATCAATAGAAAATCCGTACCCAATCTGCCCTTTTTCTTCATCCTGTGCAAAATCCTCAGCGTGACGGTAAATAGTTGCGGATGTTATATTGATCCAAAGTTTAGGAGGAGTATTTAACTTTCCTACCACACGGTTTAATAGCATGGTTGGGATCACTCTTGAACTGATGATCTCTTCACGATTTTTTGGCGTATACCGGCAGTTGACGTTTTTACCGCAAAGATTTACTAAAAGTTCAGCGCCTTCCATTTCTTCAACCCATTCACCTTCATTTATGCCATCCCAAATCAAAGTCTTAATATTTTTCTCAGGTGCTTTGTATTTACGGCTTAATACAATCACTTGTTCGGCTAATTCAGCATAATAGGCTGCAAGTACACTGCCCAGGTAGCCATTGCCACCTGCCAATATTATTTTTTTATATTTCATGGCTCAGTTAATTAAGAGTATCAGTAAAAGAAGTGCTGCACGGTAGAGTACCCATGTGATGGTTAATGTCCAGCCCAATTGCAATAATTTGGTTCTGCGGATGTGCTCTAAAAACATAAATCCGGCAACCATCATGAAATAAACTGTGTACAAAATAGGTTGATGACCCATCCAATGTGCTGATAGCAAAACAATGGCTAGCAACAATGAACCTGCGAAAGAAATGGTCATCATGTTACCGAGATAATCCCACTTCTTTTCTTTGGCTATGAGAGTGACGATCAACCCCTGGAAAAATATCTGACCGCCGCATATCAGGTATTCCCTGTAAGCATTTCCAATCGGCACAACACCAATCAACAAATGGGCATAAGCAGTGAGAATGAAAGATGTAATTGCCCAGGTAAAGAACAAATAAGCTATGCGATACCTAAGCCTGAATGTAGGCTGATACTGAAACTCGCTTGTAACCTTTGCCGGAACAATTACCTTTCTGTTGTAAGATATGAAAGCATAAACCCTGCTCATTAAACTGACGAATGGCCCGAAATTGAAAATATATCTTAATGCAGGAACAGCAGTTGAAAGGATTTTGAAAACGCTTTTAATTCCATAAGTAACTTCACCCGTTTCCTGATTTACCAGGGCTATTTCGTTTACCGCCCGCTGCCTGTCCACCATCGGGCATGCGTTCGGCGCTAATGCCTGGTAGGGGGCGCGTCCCTGTGTTTCCAGCATGCCTGTTTCTACAAAGGCTTTGGTATACAGATCGCACAGGGGCATTCGGCATCGTACAGAATGATGTAGTTCTTTAAGGCTTTCATGAATCTTGTTTATTAAATTTTACTTTCGGTTAAATGTTTTTGGGCGCGGGTCCTCAGCTTAAAGAAGATGGTCAGATTGAGAAAATGCATACCCCCGAGGATCAGGATAATCCATCCCAATTTAAAGCTTAATACCTCAACCACCACCTGGGCGTTAGATATGTTACCGCCTTCCTTAAGTGCAAGGCTCATGTAGCCAAAATTGATCAGGTAAAATCCCACCACCAGCAGTTTGTTTACAGAATCAGCAAGCAAAGCATTGCCATGAAAGATGTCGACCAAAAAGATTCGGCCATTCTTAAATAAAACTTTAGCTACCCAAATGGTTAAGGCTATGCTGATAGCTAAATAAACTGAGTACGTCAAAATAAAATAGTTCATGATTTTGTGATTTAAGTTATATATTATATTAATTGAATTTTCAGTAAAATTTGAAACATATAGAGCAAAAAAATATTATTTGAATACTTTAAGGATAGAACCCCAAAACCAGCTTTCTTCAGCCTTAAGCATGGTCTCTAAAGTTTTATCTACGTTCTTAGCCAATTTATTAATATCGGTAACCGACCGGTGAAAGGTCTTATATTCAGGATCACTCTTATCACCCTTCACATTAGCCAACTCATCAAGCACTTTGATAACCGGATCAAGCTCTCTCTTACGGCGCTCTTTGGCTACCTGGCGTGCAATATTCCATGTATCTTTTTCAGCATAAAAATACTCTTTGCGTTCGCCCGGTTTATGGCGTTTTTCAACCAATCCCCAGTTGATCAGGTCACGTAAGGTCATGTTGGCATTACCTCTTGATATTTGCAAAGTCTCCATGATCTCCTCCGTAGTCAACTCGGTTGGAGTAATAAGGAGCAAAGCATGTACCTGGGCCATGGTGCGGTTAATACCCCATTCAGATCCGAGTTTCCCCCACGCCTCAATAAACTTTTGCTTTGCCTCAGGTAATTCCATATACAAAGATAAATAAGTTTTTAAACTTTCAAAATATTTTGAAAGTTTATTTTAAGATGATACGACCTTAAGGGTTAAGTATATTTTTGTATTGCTGCTCGAACTCGTCGTAACGTAATACTGCAATTTGTGGGAATTGGCTATTTTTTATTTGATGAATATGACGATCATTACTAATAATATAATCACACTGACCTGCTATATAGGTATCAATAAACTTATTATCGTCTTTATCATTTTCAACCAGCTGCCACAAATATGAAGGGTTTTTAAGAATAACGTTTGGTAGTAGCAATAGAAAATCAAGAGAAGCATCTGTCTTTTCAATTCCATACCTTGTTGTAATCTGCTCCTCGTATTCTGTTATAATTTCGTTGGATACAACCAAATCATATTTGTTTTGAAGTAATGACTGATAAATCCAATTATATTTAAAATTGGGTGCAAGAGAAACCAGGAAAATGTTGGTATCTAAAATGAGACGTAGTTTACTCATCAAGCCAGCGATCAAGATCTTCTTGTGTGATATTCTTTTCTTTTATCGCTTTTTGAATATTTTTTTGAAGTTTACCTGAAAAATACTTTGCCAGCAATTCTTTAATTGCCAGTAGATCTTCTTCTTTTGGCTGAAATGAATAAATATTTAAAAGCTCTAACTGTAAAGCACTTAATTTTTGACTTTGCATAATGCGTTTGCTTTTAACAAAAATACACAATTTCTAAAGAAACAAATAACTTTGGCTTAGTGCTTACTACAACACCTTATAAAGCACCCAGTCGTTAGTTTCATAAACCCGTTGCAGGTTCAGGTTATCGTCTGAATGTTTAATTGCAGGTATATACTTATTATTTAACTGTGTGTACCCGGTAAGAGGGTTGCTGTCAGTAGCGATCAATATATAATTTACATAGTGCTCAGGCGCTTCACTGGCACTCAGGTAGGTTTCCTGGTAAGGTAATGTAAATCGTTGGGCATTATGGGTAAATGCAATAACAGGGTAGGCAATAGCATCGTCCATCAAAATTTGTGCATTTGGTGGCAAGCCATTTATAAAGTCTGCCATTTCCATATTATCACTTTGCTTGTCTACCGGTGCCGGATTAAATAAGATCTTCACAAAATCCTGCTCCTCAGTTAGGAATGATCTTCTAAGGAAAACATACCCCATCACTAGTTGAAACACGATGATAACGCTCAACAGGATCTTTACAGCTATCTGATTTTTTTGCTGATGCGCCTTAAATATGATGCATAGTAAGGACAATACCAGGAAGATCAGGAAATACTCTTGCGACAGAAATATTTTATCATACTTGATCTGCAGGAACTCTACAAACGCAAATGGCGTTGCAATAGTCAGGATCTGATAAGTACTTTGCCTGAAAAGGTAGATCGCCATGATGATCATCGGGCAAAAAAGTGCGATACTGGCAGTTACTATTGGCGATATCTGTGATGTATGATAATGCGCGAAGCTGGTTGCCTGCTCAAAATTCAGCTTGTCGATCAAAACTGACCATGTCGCATAAGGGCTTTCCAAAAAATAGTCAAGGTCATTGGCATGCGTCAGGTTAAGCATTTTGTAGATCGCAATGGACGCAATCGGCAGAACGAACAGGATAATATAAATAGCAAACGTTTTGTTAATCAGTTTACGGCGTAGTGTCGGACTGTTAAAGCTTTGATATAACCTGAATATCGTTTCCTTTTCGCCAAGGTTAAGACTTTGGGTAGAAATGAAAAGCACCAGCGGAATAAAGAATAGAGTAAGCCAGATAAACTTATAATCACAAAATACCAGCACCACCACACATATACTCGCAATAGAAATATGAAACGTAGTATTTGACGAGTAAAACCGGATGATATGGAAAAAGAACAAGTAAAAGAAAATAAGCACCATGTAGATAGACCGCCCCGAACAAGCGCTATATAACAGCCCTGGATGAAATAAAAACAACGCAACGATCAGGAACAAATAAAAGTCGTCACTGGTTCGTTTTATCAGCGTATTAGCCATAATATAGAACAATATGGCCGTGCCTAATGCCGAGGCTATTACCGGGGCGAGTAAGCTATTTATTACCGAGAAGAAAACCGTTCCGTAAAAGGGAAGCACAGGCGTAGTTAGTCCCATCACCTTTAAACGATTACCTAATCCTTCAAAAAGTATTTTGCTTTTTTCTATGTAGAAAAGAGACTCATGGTTATAATAGCCCAGTTTATTTAAATAGATGCCCATTAGCAGGTAATAAACCGCTATGAATACCGTGATTAGTATGAGATATAAGTGTCTTCTATTTCCCATTTAATTAATGACGTTTGTTGCACTATTTACTTTACTCAAACCATGATTTGTTTTTTCCCAGTAAAATGGTTTTACTACCAGCTGATATAATCCCATATATGCCGCTGCCGAATGCATTAACCAGTATATCGGGTTGGCGATAGCAAACAGGATCAGCTCGTAAAAACGGCGTTTAAATACGGCCATCATATTTACATAGATCATCAATATATTGCCAACCATCAGGTTAAATATGGACATGAACAGAACCCAATCCGGAAAAAGCGTTTTTATCGCATTTATATTAAATACAACGTAGGCCAAAAATATAAACAACAATATTGGGTATACCAGGAACGTAACAGGCGTTGCTCCAACAAAGAAATTAAAGCCTATAAAGCCTTTCCAGCCAATTTTTTTGATCAATTTGGCAGGATTACGCATATGTACCAGGTAGGTCTGCATATAGCCTTTGATCCATCTCGAGCGCTGACGTACCCAGTTAAACGGCTCGTTATTCGCTTCCTCATAAGTAGTTGAATTTACCAGGGCCACCTTTAGACCTTTTGCGTATGCACGCACGCCTAAATCAGCATCCTCAGTCACGTTAAACGGATCCCAGGCGCCAAGTTCAATCAGGGCATCCAGTTTAAAATGGTTGCTGGTACCACCAAGCGGAATAGGGATATCCAATGTATCCAGGCCAGGCAGCATATAATCAAACCAGTAGGAATATTCAAGAGTAAACATCCTTGTCAGAAAGTTCTCGTTCCGGTTAAAGTAGTTGAGTGCACTTTGTACACAAATATAATTTTCGGGAAGTTTTTCAAACAGGGCCACTACTTTTTTAAGCTGATCGGTATCCGGGATATCTTCAGCATCATAAATGGTTAAATATTTACCACGCGAAAAGTGCAGACCGTAGTTACAAGCTTTTGGCTTGGTTTTAGGCATGTGAAAAGGCACCACGATTACTTCAAATGTTGCCGGGAAATCAAGATTGCGCACCGCATTTAAGGTGAGGTCATCATCCTCTTCTATTAATAACTTAACATCAAGCTGCTCGCGCGGATAATCAAGGCTTTGCAGGTTCCATATCAGCTTTTTGATCAGTTTATCTTCTTTATAAACCGGTAAAAGGATGGTATATATTGGTAATTCGCTGTCCACCACAGCTTTTACTTCATCTTTAGTAACTGCCTGGTGTAATTCAAAACGCGAGCCTACCAATGAAAGAAATAGCTTAAAAATGATGGCTATAAGAAAGAACGAACTCATGGCCACATTAACGCCAATAGTTATCGTCTTAAAGTCAAAAACCAAGCCTATTGCCAGAAACCCGAGAATAAGAAAAATGATTACTAATTGCGGCGTGGTAAAAGTAACTAATGCCGAACTATCCGGATCCCGGTTTAGTAACTCAAAAACAGCTGATTTAACATATACATCGCCTCTCAGTTTATGGCTTAGCCAGGTTATATCAAGGTCATCAGCTACTATGATCTCCGGCTCGAGGTTATAGGTCATCCTGATAAAGTCAATGAACAGCCTGTCTGTAGGGTCAGCCATCAGTGTTACAACCTTTCCGTTTTCGATACGTAAGGGCAGGGCCAGGTGTGCATCTGCAAATATCAGCTCTATGTTATCAAGCACATCATTATCATATCCCTCTTCCCTGACGGGTTTAAAGGTATATCCTGCGTTTAGCATCGAACGTGCGTAGTTCTTGCGGGATATGTAGCCATAGGTCAGCGCTATTTTAATAAACGATAGCTCTGTTCTGACAGAAAATTTTTCGATCTTTTCCCGATCAGCTGGCGTAATAAAACCATCATTAACCAAAAGTTCAGGAATTGAAATATTCATTGTGCTGTATAAAATTATTGACCGGTTAATAAGCAACCCCGGGTAACTGTTTAGTATACCTAAGGCTACTTAATTGACATTGGTACTCAATGTCTATTTAACTGTTCGCTATTTATTCATTAAATAACTCCTGTGATTTTTGAACTTTTGAACGTACGTAAAGGAATGACATTAATATCAGCACAAGTATGCCAAGCAGAATATACAGGTTATAGTTTTCCCAGAAACGTGTTAATGAAGTCTTGGTATCTATATACTGGAGGTTCTCGCTTGATTTGTTGATATTGAATAAATATTTGTCGCCGTTTACATCTGATACACAAACGTTGCTTGATAACGTAGACAACTGCTCTGTAATAGATTTTGAAGCAGCGGTGAAAGCACCTGCCGGATCATCGCCGGTAGCTGTTAAAACCAGCACTGCATTATTGCTGCGACCGTAAAATATTTGTGCAAGTCCGTTGGATACTGAATCGGATAATGAATAAACAACCTTATTATTCTCGTTATTTAATAACCTGAATTTCTTGTTAAACTTTATCGGTGCATCATGCAATTTGTCCATCAACTGATCATGCTGCGATAAAAGCGCAATAATGTTGTATTTTTTCAGATCAGCGTCTGTTATATTATCTGAATAAGAAAACTCAGGGAAATTATTGGAGTTGATATTATTATTCAATTCGTAAATAATTTCGCCCATTGCAGTTGCTGCAAATCTTGAAAATTCTTTAGTTACGATTACCTTGGTAGTACCTGTGTTAAATGCCTCAGGATATTGGTAGAAGCTCAAGTCGTTAGTAATAAACGGATTTTTCGACTCCAGGTATGATTTGTCCACATCAATTTCGGCAAAGAAATTGGTGAACGCGTTGATACAATTCCCGCTGCTTGGATATATCCTGAATTCAGCCTCAACGGTATTGTATTTGTGGTGTTGGTAACGGTTGATGCTTACTGATGTGTTTAATTTCCCAGATGCATCAAGCCTTTCACTGCTGATCAAAGCGCCATTCAGGTAGATATTAAAATAACCACGGTCGCCAGGCGATAAACTGCTGTAATTGGCTACAAAATGCAGCTCCACTTCTTTTGGTGTAAAGCTGAAATCGCTGTTTTTGAAACTGTATACATTGGTTAATGAACCAATACCCGACATAAAGTTAGGTGCACCGCCTACCTGGCGCAAGGTCAGCTTCGACCTGTTTTCTTCAATACTTCTAAAATAACTGTTTTCTGCCTCGTTAATCAATAAAAACTCACCGAAAGATGAATTTAATATACTCATGTTTCCAAGGGTAGTGATCGCTTTACTATAACCTGCATCATCGCCGCCGGTTACAAATAATACTTCGCCGGGCTGGCTAACTTTAGCGCTCAGTTTAGAAGTATCCTGGTATGAAACAAGCGATTTGCTTAAGTATAATAATCCCTGACCTGCCTCAGGAGTAGTTTTTAACAGATCTTTTTTATCTATAGGAAGGTTGGCTAAAGTACCAACAATGATATAGTTTTTAATACTGTCAGGAAGCTGATCAGTCTGGAAAACTTTGATATCCCTGTTCATTGCCTTTTTTAGCCTTGCATATGCCCATGCTACTGCTTTAAGGTCGTTCAGGCTTGGATTTGCAGGATATACAATAGCTCTTTTTGATTCGAAGCAATTGCTCAGATTTACATTTTTAAAGAAGTTTTCATTGGTTTTAACCAACGACAGGTATGAATAATCTTTTACCTTCACCCACATCGCCGGGTTATCAAGGTCCTTACACTTATCATCCGATACGGTAAGCAGGGTCTTAACCTGTATCTTAAGAAACTTATCTGAAGTAAGATCTTCAGGAGTTAAATTAATAATGATCTTTTCAACAGAATCCTTAGTAAGGCGTGCACTATAAACAGGCCTTTCATTAATAACGACATTAACAAAAGAGTGATCTTTTATTAACGCCTGTGAGGGCTCAACATATAAAACCAGTTTGCTCCCTTTCATTTCAACAAGCGGGCTTAGCTTTAAATAGAATGAACTTGCTCCGATCATCCCATATATGGACTCATCATCATGTCCCATCGACTTGAATGATACAATGCTTTGCGCTATTGATGCAGTACTTAGTAGTAATGCAAGAGCTAAAAGGCGTAAAAATTTATTCATTTTGTTCTAAATATTAATTAATCACGTTGAATTCTACTCTAAAATAATTGCCGTTTTCGTCGCTTCTGTAGTCCATTATACCACCCATTTCCTGGGTCATCAGCTTAGCAATAGAAAGGCCAAGCCCAAGCCGGCTTTCGATATTGCCCGAAGCGTCGTTTAGAGTTTTTAATTTATTGAACATCATATCCAGTTCTTCCTGACCTATAGCAATCCCTTCATCCATTATTTCAAATATGAACCTTTGGCGTTGCAGGCTGGTAATTACTTTTATATTGTTATTTGTTTGCGAAAACTTAATGATGTTTGATAGCAGGTTCTGAAATATCTGACCGGTAAAAACACGGTCGAGCTTAACGTTAAGAGGCAATTTCAGGATATTATCAATCAGGTGGATATTCTTCATCTGGGCAGTCTCAATTAAGCCCCTGTATACATGCTGTACTTCAATGTTGACATCAAATATCTCCAGGTTGAATTTCATTTCTGCAGCCTCAATCTCACGTACGTCCATCAGTTTATTCAGCATATATTGCATTTTATCGGCCGAGTCGCTGATGTATCCTACAAATTCTTTCTGGTCATCACTCAGGCGCTCTTCCTCGTCTTTAACCATGTTATTACTCATGATGATTGAGCCTACAAGGTTCTTAAGGTCGTGGCCTGCTATATTGATAAAGCTATTTTTCTGTTCGTCCAGTTTACGCAGTTTCTCATACTGCATATCAATAATGTTATTCTTTTCGGTAATGTCCCTGTTTTGTGATTTTAACTGTTCGTTTGATTTTTCGATCAGTATCTGCGAGCGCACATCGCGCATGATCACTTTATACCTGGAATTAGGAATAAGACAAGAAATAACAGCGATAATAAAAAAGTACTGTCCGCCATTATTAATGAAAATGTCTATGCTATAATCGCTGAAGAGGTTGAAAAATAAAATAAGCAGTACTACAGATATTAAAGTTTGAATAACCGAGTTAATAGGTTCCCAAAATACCTGCAGGTTAAAGAAAAGGATGATAACCGAATATAATAGAAAATATACGTTCAGGTCCTGCGTACGTACAATTGTACATAACAACGCACAATTAGCTGACAGCAGAAATAAGGATAGATGCAGTAATATCCTGTAGTTATAATGTTTACTCTGGAAAAAATTAAATAAGATGTAAATTATCAGTACGATAATAATACGGACAATGAAGAATTGAAGCCATATATCCGGTGCATATATAAAATCAATAATGCTGAAAAGGGGATACATGAATATGATTGTCCATATCACTATATTAGCCTGGTACCAGGCTTTTTTGGTAACCTCTTTTAAAAACTCTTCTTTGTTAATTTGAACAAACATTATAATAGTTTTCTTAATTATAATAAGATTAAATCAGGTGTTGATTTAGTCGCTAATAAAATAAAAATAAGTGAAAAAAGTACGGTATCCTACATTGTTTATTAACAGGTTGTTAGAATTAACTGTACTTTTAACGTTATTCACTATATTTAGTTGCAGCGCACAATCAACTGCCAACCACACCTCTATTTTTAAAAAAGCCCAAAGCCTTGACAATGGTATCAGTGTTTCCTGGCTCGAACAAACCTGGAACAAGAATATCTTGGATGAGCCTGTCATTAACCCTTCTGATTTTCAATTATTAAAAAAGCTTGGTTTTAAAAGTATCAGGCTTCCTGTGGCTTTTGAATATTTTCAGGCTAACAATGGTTCTATAAATAAAGTTATTGAACGTGTGGACGAAATCCTCAAGCTCTGCCATTTATACGGATTTAGGCTTATAATTTGTTACCACTCAGGTAATTTAAATGAAAATACTTATGTGGCTGAAACACCGAAGGTTATTCAGTTGTGGGATGTCCTTGCGAAACGGTACATTAACCAAAATGCTGATAATCTATTTTTTGAACTGTATAACGAACCGCCGCACATGAACCCCGATAATGGAAAGATGCAGCTTTCAACATCATTTCGGCGATAAGGAAAATTGACAGAAACCGCACACTGATAGTTGGGGCATCTAATTTTAACAGTATTTATGAATTAAGCCGTACAGCGCCTTTCGCGGACGAAAATATCATTTATACATTCCATTTTTACGAGCCTTTCTTTTTTACGCATCAGGGTGCAGCATGGGTTGGCAACCAGGCTGCTACTATAGGTGTGCCCTTTCCTTATGATGAAAAGAGTTTCCCGTCGCTGAACCCTAAAGCTAAGAATACATGGGGCGAAACGAATTATTATCAATACCGTAAAGACGGGAACGAACAATCGGTAAGAGATAAATTGCAGATCGTGAAAAGTTGGGCGCTCAAATATAATGTGCCTCTTTTATGTGGCGAATACGGGGTGTATAATAAATATGCCGATCTGGATAGCCGTTGCAGGTATATTAAAGCGGTACGGCAAAATTTAAATTCGATGCACATCCCTGGAATATTATGGGATTATAATGCTAATTTTTCGATATTTGATGGAAAGCCTTCAGTATCCAACCTTCCTGATTGTATGAAAGATGCGATAGGTTATGTCACAAAAAAGTAATATCAAAGCTTTGTAAATTACTTGTTTTAAATAGTTACCTTTGTATACTATAATAAATTATGATATTTTTTGAAGAGAAGCGTAAAGAGGTGATGAAGCATATTGAAAAATTTATGCTCGAAAAAATCAGTGAGTACCTCAAGCCGGTTGATACCATCTGGCAACCGTCTGATTTTTTGCCTGACGCGACAAGAGAAACCTTCTTTTCAGAGATCAAGGAATTACAGGAAAGTGCTGCCGGATTATCTTATGACCTGATAGCTGTTTTAATTGGTGATACCATTACTGAGGAGGCGCTGCCAACTTATGAATCATGGCTTACCATGGTTGAAGGTGTTTCTAAAGATGAAGAAGGTGGCTGGATGAAATGGACCCGCCATTGGACATCAGAAGAAAACCGCCACGGAGATCTGCTTAACAAATACTTATTTCTATCTGGCCGCGTAAATATGCGGATGATGGAAGTATCCACACAATACCTCATAGCTGATGGTTTTGAGATCGGCACAGGCCGCGATCCTTACCGCAACTTTATTTATACCTCTTTCCAGGAACTTGCAACCAACGTTTCTCACCGCCGTGTAGCCTCACAGGCAAAAAAGGATGGTGATACCCTGCTGTCAAAAATGTGCGGTGTAATAGCCGGGGACGAAGCCCGTCATGCTAAAGCTTATAAATATTTTATCGAGAAAATATTTGAAGTTGACCCTAATGAGGCCATGATCGCTTTTGAGGATATGATGCGTAAAAAGATTGTAATGCCTGCCCACTTCCTGCGCGAAGTTGGTTTAAAGGTAGGACAAACATTCGGCCACTTCACTGATGCCGCCCAGCGTTTAGGCATATACACAGCTATAGACTATGTGGATATCCTGAAGGAACTGATAGACGACTGGCATATTGAAAGTGTTACCGATCTTACCGAGACCGGCGAAAAAGCCCGCGATTATATCATGAACCTTCCGGACCGCCTATTACGCGTTGCCGAAAGAATGAAAAATCCGATGCTGGAATATAAATTCAGCTGGATAAACGGGTAGTGAAGTTCTAAGTCTTGAGTTCTGAGTCTTAAGTCTTTTTTATAACGACTTCTGACTTTCGACCGCAGACTTCTAAATTCCGAAATCCGCCTTTCGAAATCCGCAATCAAAAATTAACCTTCCTGTATCAAATCGGTTCCATCTTTTCCTGCAACATGTTTAAACAGGTCATTTAGTATGGATTCTATAGTCAGTGAGTTCACATCATCAACATAATGCTCACATCGCGTAATATGTAATTCGGCGCCTTTAACTGCGATCTTATATAAAACATCTTCAGGATATATTTCAGGCTGTGATATTTCAATGGTATTATCGCCCACCTTTTCAATTTTAAAATCGATGTCCGCCTGCCTTTGCTCTTTAAAAAGAGTGTTCAGTTGCATCTGCAAATGATGGAGTAACTCATCAATTTTAACGCGGTTATGCAGTGTGACGATCTTCATAATTATATCTTTATATTATTACAACCAGTAAAAAAAATTGTTTCGTAAGTGTTATCTTGACAATGCATAAAAAAGCGCTATGGTCACGAGAAGAAGAATTATCAGCATATACCTTAGGGTAAAGGGTAAACATGTTGGCGGGAGTTTTGTATTGATTATCCTGGGTATCTTGTCCGCAGCGATGGGTTTGAAAGGATTTTTGCTTTCGAGTAAGTTTATTGATGGCGGCGTAACTGGTATATCGATGCTGACTGCCGAAATAACAGGAATACCCTTATCAATATTAATCTTTGTTATCAACATACCCTTTCTTATTTTGGGTTATAAACGGTTAGGTATTTTATTTGCTGTGAAAAGCACAATGGCAATTGCCGGTCTTTCACTTTGCCTGGCCTTTGTTCATTTCCCGGATGTAACACATGATAAATTGCTAACAGCTGTTTTTGGTGGGTTTTTTATAGGTGTAGGTATAGGCCTGGCCATCCGGGCCGGGGCAGTATTGGATGGCACCGATATAGCCGCCTTACTGGTAAGTAAAAAAACACAGTTACTGAAAGTAAGCGACGTGATATTATTGCTCAATGTGCTCATTTTTTCGGCTGCATTATTCTTTTTAGGTGTAGAGTCGGCCCTTTATTCTATCCTTACCTACCTGGCTGCTACTAAAATGATCGATTTTATTTTAACAGGTATCGAACAATATACAGGCATTACAGTAGTATCAGTTAAGGGAGAAGCTATCAGGAAAGCGATCACAAAAATGGGTCGCGGTGTAACGGTATATGAAGGTAAAAGTGGTTATGGAAAAGACGGTCATGTCAATGACCCAAGGGATATCATTTTTACCGTGGCCACACGATTTGAAATTCCTGCTATAAAAAGAGAGATATTGAATATTGATCCGGCGGCTTTTATCGTTCAGCATAGTGTTGACAATACAACCGGTGGCTTGGTTAAACGACACGGATTACATTAAATTTGCCTTTATTAAAACAATTGCAATCACACCTTTTTATAATAACATCTACTAACATATGAATTACAAATTACTGGGCCGCTCGGGCCTTAAAGTTTCAGAACTATGCCTGGGAACAATGGGCTTTGGCACCGAAGGCGGATGGGGTGCTGATAAAGAGGCAAGCTTTGCCATTATGGATGCCTATGCCAATGCCGGCGGCAATTTCCTGGATACCGCGAACATGTATAAGCTGGGTACCAGCGAGAAGATCATTGGCGAATATTTAAACAACCATGACCGTGATTACTTTGTGCTGGCCACAAAATATACTTTGAAGGATAACACCACAAACCCCAACGCATCCGGCAACAACCGTAAAAATATGATGCGCAGTGTGGAAGAAAGTTTAAAACGCTTGCAAACTGATTTTATCGATGTGCTTTATCTGCACATATGGGATGACCTAACTCCGATCGATGAAATAATGCGTGGCATGGACGATCTGGTTAGACAAGGGAAAGTAAACTACATAGCCATCAGCGATACACCTGCATGGGTGGTAGCCAAAGGCAATACACTGGCCGAAGTAATGGGATGGAGCCAGTTCGTAGCACTGCAAGTTGAATATAGTTTAATAGCCCGCACGCCAGAACGGGAGTTGATACCTATGGCTAAACATTTCGGAATGACGGTTACTCCCTGGGCCCCGCTTGGCGGAGGTGTTCTGACCGGCAAATATTTAAAAGGAGATCAGGGCAGGATAAAGCCCGAAAGCAAAAGGTTAAATGATAAGGCAGTTGAAATTACCAAAGTAGTAGTTGATATTGCTGATGAACTCGGTGTTTCAGGAAGCCATGTAGCCTTAAAATGGACGATGCAGCAAGGGTTTTCCTCTATTCCAATTGTAGGCGCTACCAAACTAAGCCAGTTGGAAGACAATCTGAAAACCATTGATGTTACCCTGACTGCCGAACATTTGAAAAGACTGGACGAAGTCAGCGCCATTGAATTGGGCTTTCCCGGCGAATTCTTCAGAGAAGAAGGTGTGAAGACCAATACCTTCGGTGGGTTTTATGATAAGTTGGAGAAGAGGGGTTAGACAGTAAGATGCCTATCTGTATCCAAACAAAAGCGGGCATAGGCCTGACAGAAAGCGGCCCGGAAAGACTGCTGACTTGACAATAATTTCCACGCTCAATGATTCGTTGCAAATTATAAGTTGCAACCTATTGTGGTTATTAAATTGAGCCTGTACCTCCAATTTCTCTCTACTTTTGATTTTGTTAAATCGGCCCTCCAAAAATCGTCACAACAAGGCCAAAATGCCACGCGGGGTCAATTTATAATGAACTATCAAATGGTATAAGATGAAGCAAACGCCCTTAATATTTTTTTTTTATTTTTTCATACGTATGCATTTTGTCAAACCCAGACGGATAGTATACCGGCACAAAAAACAAAGGAAAAGAATATTGAATTGCGGGTGATGCCGTATTTGGGTTACAACCGGAACCTTCAATTTATGTTTGGAGCTATTCCGATGATGATGTATAAGGTGAACAAGCAGGATACGGTTTCACCTCAGTCATTATCGGGACTCATGGCTATTTATACTACCAACGATTCCTATTTTATTGCTGTTTTTAACAGATGGTACGTAGCAGAAGATAAATGGCGCCTTAAATTGTTTGCTCTGACGGGCAATTATACTTCGCAGTTTTTCGTCGATGACGTGGATGAACCCGATTTTTATGATTACGGCACCAAGACCTCAATTATCAGCATTGGCGTGCAACACAAAATTATAAAGGGGTTTTATGGCGGGGTATCTTATACCTATGCCCATTACAATACTGTTTACCAAAACAACATAGCGCCTTCCAGTGTAACCTATACCAATGGATTGGCGCTGGATTTATTGCGTGATACCCGCAACGCGGTTTATTACCCCACGCAGGGAGACGAATTTAAATTGAGTTGGACAACTTATCCGGAATGGTTCGGTAATGCTGTTGTCGCAAACAGAATTTCCCTTGAGTTGAATCAATATATCCCTACACGTGATAATAATGACGTAATTGCGGTACGGCTTTTCGGAAAATTTGGTTTAGGAAATATACCATTTGAGCAACAAACTACGCTGGGCGGAACAGATATAAGAGGATATTCAGACGGCAAGTACCGTGGGGATGGTTTGATGGACATCCAGGGTGAGTATCGTTATAACTTTGGCAAAAAAGTTGGACTGGTGGGCTTTGCCGGGCTAGCCACTATTTATGGTTCTGACACGGAAAGCTTTAACTGGAAATTATATCCCGGTGCAGGAGGCGGTTTTCGTTACAACCCGTTTAAAAAAACAAAATTTAATGTGGGTGTGGATGGTGCAGTGGGGAAAGGCGATTATGGGATCTATTTCAGGATTGGAGAAGCATTTTAGTAAACGTTTACAATTGGTGATCTATGTGCCTGATGTATTACCCACGAACATTTACTTTAAACCACATCACCTGCGGGTATCAAAAATGATATCGGGATATTCGGGCGTATGCTCAAAATATAGAAGCCCCCTCTATATGAATAGAAGAGGCTTTCATTTATAAAATTGAAAGATCTATTTCGATGCCTCTATAAAAGGCGTTTGGTCATAATAAGAAAGTTCCCTGCCTATTTTCCCATCCTTATTAAATTCATCAAACAGCACCATATAAACCTTGGCGGCTTTCTTAGTCTTTTTATTGACTGCTGTTATAAGCCACCATGATTGTACAGTAAAAGGGTCCTTTTCATATTCCAGTCCGTCGGGATAGCCCTGTTTTGTAACCTTTATTTGCTCCCAATCATTATAAATATTTGCCCATCCTTTTTTTTGATCTGCTAAACTGATAGCCTTAGTGCTCGATGGATCGTAAAACTTGGCGGTATCTGCATAAAGCTTGGCCATCCCATCCCAATCCTGTTTCAGAAAAAGATCGTTTGAGTTGTTTACAATAGTAATGTAAGGATGCTCTTTATAAATAGTCCCGTTTTTTTGAGGACCCTGTGCAAAAACGCTGCAGGCAAGCAGTGTGAATACTGCGATAAGTAGTTTTTTCATGTCTTTTGAGATTAAATTATTAAGTGATTAATGTGTATACATATATAAGAAAATAAATATATATAAACTAATTTAATTATCTGATTATAAAAATGTTATAGATATATAATTTATTTATTATTGAAGATTTTGTTCAGTGTGCTGTATTATTTAAAATAATACAGGTTTTTATAACAAAAAGAGGCTGTAAGGATAAAGCAGAATAGTTATTTTTATTTACCAACTCTAAATCTGTATGACAAACCTCATGACATTGATAGCCGACAACCAGGCTTTTCATTGAGTTTGATGGCAAAAAGGATTACAGCTTTGATTATTTAGCTGATGTAATAAAACACTATAATCAACAGGTTGTCGAAAAGAGTAAATAGCAGGATCTTATTCGCCGGTATATGGGTCTTTGATCTTTTTGGTTGAATAGGTGATATTTGAGAACGTTACTTTACAATCTTTCCCGGTTGGAGATTGCGCCAGGAAACCTAATTTGATAGGTTTGGTAGTATTAAACTGTAAATGCCTGATCAGGAACCATTTTTTACCATCGGCAGAGTAATATAAAGTGATCACATTATCAGCTTTTGCGATCTTGTAAAAAACCTGGTTCCCGGTAATGGCGACTGAATTGCAATCGTCCGAAATATCTTTGGTTACTACACTCACCACCCTGTGCATGCCGGTATAATCCTTTTCGAAACAGAATTTTATCCAGTTCAGTTTATCTGCTTCCAGTACAATTGCACCGCCATCCCATTTACTTAAAAAATCATGATGGATCTCTGCTGTCAGCACAAAATTCGGATCGGCGATAAAAGATAATCTTGGTGCATTATCCGTGTTATAAGTAACGTTCGGATCACGGAACATATCTGTTTTTTCACCCGCCTCAATAAAAATACTTCCCGGGTTTATTTTATAGCTAACGGGCTTGTTGATCCAGGATAAAGGATGCGGAATACCGGAGAATTTAATACCAGTTTGCGCATGCGAACCAATGCAGGTAATTACACATAAAATAATAGCTATCAGAATTATTTTTCTCATGTGATTTTTGTTTAGCTAAGCCAGTGTCAAGTCAATAGTCTTTAGTCGTAAGTCGGATTTTATCAATTTATTTTACTTAGAACTCAAGACTTTAGACTCAGGACTAAACGTCAAATCTTAATTGACACGACACTGGTTTAATGAAATATAATCATAGTAATCTTTTAATCAGTTTAATCATGGTTCTGACAATTAGTCAAATTTTCTCAAATACTGCGGCGTTACCAAGTCGCCATACCATATATTGGTGAGTTTATCCGTAGTGAACCAATAATATCCGGCAGCATATTGCAAAACCTGTAAATTTTGCGCCGGCATAAAGCTTTGTGCCAGTAAGAACTGCTTTTTATGCTGATTGTTTTCCACCACATCCATCACGATAAAACAATGCCCCGGCGAACCGCCATGAATAAATACGTCCCCGGCTTTTAACTTATTCGGGTCTGCTACTTTGTGCAATTCTTTTTCTAAGGACAATGTACCGGCATAAGAAAAAACCAATTCGATATAGCGCATAAAAGTTGGATAGTTGTAATCCTTTTTTGCTTTTAATATCCAATGGCCATTACTATATCGGTAGCCATTGGCATAGTGTATATAATCGCACTTAAAGCCGCTGACAAAATTAAAGCTGATCTCATTAAACCGTTTGGCCTGGTATAGGTACTCACCCCGAAGCCGCATTACCACATCGGCACATTGTTGTAAGTCCTGTTTACCTACACTGATGTCCACCACCGCAGCGGTTTCAATGTCAGTTCGAGCTATATCTCCGGTATAGGTTTTGGTGTGAGTGCCTGCGGGTTTAAGCGGTAGTTTCTGAAGCCATTCGGCAAAGCTGCCCTGTACAACTTTTTGTTGTGTATACCCCGCAGGTATCGGGAAACGTGTTAATACATTATCAGGAGGATTGAACGATGAAAGCAGGCATAGGCTCAGGATGGCTAAAATAGATTTCATCGGCTTTAGGTTTTGTTTACTAATTTATCAATTCGGGCCGGTATTCAAAATGCATGGTATCAAAATGGTACCATTTGCCGCCCCATATAAATCCGTATTTCTCAAATATGTCCACAATAGTTTGCGGTATCCTGTTTTTGTAGGTGATCGCAGCATCTTCATTAACGCATTTGCAGCTCCATTGCCAGTAATCAGAATAGGCGGTGTTGATATCGATAGTCATCCCGAAACTGTGCATACTATGCCTGTTTGTTCCGTTAATGTTGCGCCATGTAAAAGTGCCGCCAATATTGGTGAGATATTTTTTTAATTCGGGATGCTCATCCAGCTCCTTTGATATCTGGGCCAGCTTTTTGTCAATCCCATTAACTTTTGTCACGGTGATCTTTTGACCAACCAGTTTAGGGCACCAGGTTATTTCGGTTAAGTGCTGTCTCACTTCTTTTTCTGTCGACCCATATATCTTCATAAAAAACGCCTCATTCCTTACCCTGCCCGGATCAAAATTTTTAGTGGGAAGTAATGTAAATTCGCCGGTCGTATATTTCTGGATGAACATGTCTTTGAGATCAGGTTTTTCCAACAAATCTTTAAATGATTTATTCTTTATGCCATCGTCCCAAAGCAGCTTTGTGCCATCTTTAAAGATCAAGTGGTTGTCGGCAAATCCGGTAATAAAATCAGGGTAGCATTTGATGAGTTTTTTTGCACCCGCAGGCGTGGTATCTTGAGAAAATGTGCAAGCAGTGATCAATAAAATAGAAAGGCTCAGAAATATTCTTCTCATGGGGTTTACGGAAGAATAAATTTAAGTAAAATTTAATGGATTGATCGCAGGTGAGTTTATGCGTTTAATTAATAGCTTTCTCTGACCATCTAGCAATCAGATGCGCGTCTTGCTCAGACCAGGTAGAAACCAGGAGTATATTTTTCTTATAAGATGAGCCTTGCTTTTTAAAGCTTTCTTTTTTACCTATCAATTGATCAATAAAATCCCTAACCTGTTTTTTAGAAGCAGAGTCAAGGGAATTATATTTTGACAGGATATTGTCCATAAGCTATATCAAATTTAAGGAAAATAGATTTGATTTTTAATGAAGAATTAGTGGAAATGTATCTTTGAAAGGAACAGGCATACGGCATTTACAAAACTTCGTATGCCTGGATAATGTTTACCTCGCGACCTTGTCAAAGCCTATCTTATCTTTCAAAATGTCACATATCTCAGAATAATTTTCATTATCAACTTCAGCCCGGTTAATTGTAAACACTATTGTGCTTGAGTCTTTGGCTATTAAGAATATGGAATCTTTGAAAATAATATATGGCTTAAATAATGACCAGGATAATTTGTATAACTTCTCCTTATCTTGATATTCAATTTCATTTTCAGAAAAAGTAAAAGTGCAGGCCATTGCTTCTTTTTCAAAGCGTTTTGCATAATTCCTGCTTTTATTAAGAAATTTAACTCTTCTTTCATAAAACCCAAACCACCTTAAAAGAACATAAAAAAGATAGCCGGAGATTATTCCAAAAGCAAATGAGGATTGATCCTTTGTACTTAAACTTATGATAAATAATATAATAGCCCATGCACCGAATATGGCGTGTATTTTAACAAATTTTTTATTTGAAAATGACCAAATGTTTTTTCTACTTCTTAGAAAGTTATCGGGATCGAATAGAATAGTAATTGTTTTTTCTTGCATACAAATGTGATAAGAGCCGAAAAATACGAACTTTTTCCTGATCTCTGATCACCAACCACTAATTACTAACCTACATATTCCTTCTATACTGCCCCCCAACCTCATACAAAGCATGGGATATCTGCCCAAGAGAGCAGTACTTGCAGGCTTCCATCAGGCTCTCGAAAATATTTTGCCCGGCTATGGCTTTGGTTTGCAGTTCCTTTAACAAAGCTGGTGCTTTATCCGCATTCCGTTTTTGAAATGCTTCTAATGCCGCTATCTGGAATTGCTTTTCTTCTTCTGTCGCCCTGATTACTTCTGACGGCGTAATTGTAGGGGATCCTTTTTTATTAAGGAAAGTATTTACACCGACGATAGGGTAATCGCCGTTATGTTTCATCGTTTCGTAATACAATGATTCTTCCTGTATCTTGCTGCGCTGATACATGGTTTCCATCGCGCCCAAAACACCACCACGATCATTAATGCGTTTAAATTCTGTTAGCACAGCATCTTCCACCAGGTCGGTCAGCTCCTCAATAATAAATGCACCTTGTAATGGGTTCTCATTTTTAGCCAATCCTAATTCACGATTAATGATCAATTGTATCGCCATCGCCCTGCGAACGGATTCTTCAGTAGGCGTAGTAATCGCCTCGTCATAGGCATTCGTATGCAACGAATTGCAGTTATCATAAATAGCATACAAAGCCTGCAGCGTGGTGCGGATATCATTAAAGTCGATCTCCTGCGCATGCAGTGAGCGGCCACTCGTTTGGATATGATATTTTAATTTCTGTGAACGGTCATTGCCCTTATATTTATTTTTGATAGCCTTGGCCCAAAGCCTGCGCGCTACTCTGCCTATCACCGAATATTCAGGGTCGATACCATTTGAAAAGAAGAACGACAGATTTGGCGCGAAATCATCAATATTCATCCCCCGGCTCAAATAATACTCCACATAAGTAAAGCCGTTTGATAGGGTAAAGGCCAGTTGCGTAATGGGATTAGCCCCGGCTTCAGCAATATGGTACCCAGAAATAGATACCGAGTAAAAATTCCTTACTTTTTCATTAATAAAATACTGTTGAATATCGCCCATCATACGCAGGGCAAACTCTGTGGAGAAGATACAGGTATTTTGCGCCTGGTCTTCCTTTAAAATATCAGCCTGCACTGTGCCACGAACGTTAGCTATACCGAATGCTTTGATCTTTGCATATACATCCGGTGGTAAAACCTGGTCGCCGGTTAAGCCCAACAACATTAGGCCCAAGCCATTATTTCCCTTTGGCAACTTGCCAACATAATGCGGACGGGCTAACCCATTATCATCATACAACTCCTTAAACTTCGCCTCCACCAAATGCTCCAATTTATGCTCATGGATATATTTCTCACATTGCTGATCGATCACCGCATTCATGAAATAACCCAGCAGCATAGGCGCAGGGCCGTTGATAGTCATAGATACCGAAGTGGATGGATTACACAGGTCAAAACCAGAGTACAGTTTTTTAGCATCATCCAAAGTAGCAATGCTCACCCCGGAGTTACCGATCTTACCATAAATATCCGGACGGATATGCGGGTCTTCACCATAAAGCGTAACCGAATCAAAAGCAGTTGATAAACGGTGCGCAGGCTGACCAAGCGACACATAATGAAAACGTTTGTTTGTGCGCTCTGGCCCACCCTCGCCAGCAAACATACGGGTTGGATCTTCGCCCTCACGTTTGATTGGGAATACCCCGGCAGTGTAAGGGAATTCACCCGGCACATTTTCGGTCAGCAACCAGCGAAGAATATCACCCCAGGCTTCATAACGTGGCAATGAAATTTTAGGCACTTTCAATTGTGAAAGCGAAGTATAATAAAGCGGCTGACGAATCTCCTTGTCCCGGACTTTATAAATAAAATCATCAGCCTTATATTTTTTTACCGTTTCCGGCCATTCATTCAATAAACGTTTGCATTCAGGATGTAGATGACTTTCCAGGTGTTTGTAAACAGCTTCTAATCCATCTTTTAAATCCTCTCCTTTGGAGATGGTTTGGGTGAGGCTCATCGTGCCCCTCACCTGGAACATCTGCTGCGCTATCTTACACTGTTCATCCACCCACTCGCTATAATCCTGGCTGCTCTCCGCAATTTCAGCCAAATAACGCGTGCGATCTGGCGGTATAATATATATCTTTTCCGATTCGCCCCAATGCAGTGTGGCAACGTCGTATTTCTTCCCAATAAAATCTACCCCGGTTTTAGCTTTAATGGCACGCATCAAAGCTTCGAACAAATTGTTCATCCCCGGATCATTAAACTGCGAGGCCATTGTGCCATAAACAGGCAGATCTTCGTCTTTTGCCTCAAATAGGTGATGGTTCCGTTTATATTGCTTGCGCACATCACGGATAGCATCCAATGCCCCCCGCTTATCAAACTTATTTAATGCTACTATATCGGCAAAATCCAGCATGTCTATCTTTTCCAATTGCGTAGCAGCCCCAAACTCGGGCGTCATCACATACATAGAAAGATCGCAGTAATCGGTAATCATCGTATCTGACTGGCCAATGCCTGAAGTTTCCACAATGATCAGATCAAACCCTGCCGCTTTGCAGATATCAATAGATTCCTGCACATATTTAGACAGCGCCAAATTAGCCTGCCTCGTAGCCAGCGAACGCATATACACCCGCGGACTATTAATAGAATTCATCCGGATACGGTCGCCTAATAAAGCGCCACCGGTTTTGCGTTTAGATGGGTCGACAGAAATAATGGCCAGCGTTTTATCTGTCTCCATCAAAAACCGCCGAACAATCTCATCCACCAAAGATGATTTACCGGCACCGCCTGTACCTGTGATACCTAATACCGGGGCCTCACCTAAATCCTCTCCAAAGGAGAGGACTTTACTTTTATCACTCTTAACTCCCTCTCCTTTGGAGAGGGCCGGGGTGAGGCTTAATCCATTATTCTCCGCCATTGTGATCAGCGATGCAATAGCCTTCGGATCCTTTTCCGGCAGATGTTTCAACTCACCATTCAGTTTCATCACTGTCTTGAAATCACATTTCTGCAACATATCATTGATCATCCCTTGCAAACCCATTGTGCGGCCATCATCAGGAGAATAAATCCGTGCTATACCATAAGCTTGTAATTCTTCAATTTCTTTAGGCAGGATTACCCCGCCACCACCACCGAAAATTTTAATATGCCCTGCGCCGCGTTCCTTCAACAGATCGTACATGTATTTAAAATATTCCACATGGCCGCCCTGGTACGATGTAAGTGCTATACCCTGCACATCTTCTTGTATAGCACAATTCACAACTTCGTCCACAGATCGGTTATGCCCGAGGTGGATCACCTCCGCGCCGGATGATTGCAAAATGCGGCGCATTATATTAATAGTAGCATCGTGCCCGTCAAACAGCGAAGCGGCGGTTACAAAACGAATTTTATTTTTGGAATGGTAGGGCGCAATGATTTCCATTTGCAGTGTTTATAATACTACAAAGCTAAACAAAATACTGTGAAGCTATGCGTGCATAATATCGATGTGCAGATGTGCGGATATGCAGATGTGCAAATGTTGAGCGAATAAGCAATGGGATTATCGGGGTAAGTAATTGAACAATTACAATCTGCGAAATCTGGAAAATCATTTAAATCAGTGGTTCTGACAAAAAAAGACTAAAATGTTTCGCCTGGTGGCAATTTGGATATTTCTGTTGTTTTCGGGAGTTTAAATACCCTGTCGCCATCGGCTTTTGTAACGATAATCCAAAAATCCTTTATCAGTAGCAGGTCACTAACTGGTTTAATATCAATTACTGCTTGTACAGTAGTGTAGGCTAAATTATAGATGAAGGTAGTTGTTAAGGCCGATAAACAATCATATTCGTCGGCAGGCAGGTCACGCCATGTACCGTGACAATTAATGGCCCTATAAAACAAGGCGTCATGCATTTCCTGATATAGCAACTCGTAATCACCGTCATCAGGATTTTGTAATTCAACCCTTGTTGTGAAATTTTCCATCGCTTTAAAATGAGAATTAAACAAAGAGTAAAGTAGTGTTAATTATTCATACTTCAATTAGTTTTATTTTAGGGGTTTGGCTAACCCGGCAACAAAAAACGGGAACCGGGCATTAAACCCGGCCCCCGTTCCGGAAAATCTGCGAGAGATAGCCTTTTATTCCTTCTTCTTACTGGTTTTCTTTTCCTCAGTAGTTTTTACCGTGGTTTTAGTAACCGTATCTATTTTTTTAGTCGTATCGCCGCTTATCATTTTTGAACTGTCTTTTTTAGAAGTATCAGGCTCTACGGTCGAGTCGATCTTAGTTACCGAACTCGAATCCGCTTTTAAAGAATCGGCACTGCCTCCTGATTTATTGCCTTTACATGCCGCAAGTGATAATGACATTGCCAGGGCTATTAGCTGAAGTTTAAAATAATTTTTCATAGCATTGATTGCTAATATGTTATAATAAGATATAACTCTTTGGGCATAGAAATGTTTTGTGTTAGATCGATAAATAAAGAGTCGCCAAGCTAATTACATTGTACAAAAAACGGGATCTGTTTCAAATACAGGTCCCGTTTTTCGGATCTATGATCCGTGCTGATATGCAGCATCTCTGCTGTAATTGGCCATACTATCTATGGCTTTTCGAATTCTGGCTGTTTTGTTGCCTGTTTTGGTTGTCCCTGGTATTACCCTTTGAACGATTGTCACTGTTTGATGAAGATGATGATCCCATCTTTCTTGTGCTTTCATTTTCCCTGGTATTTCCAGGATTTTTCGTGGTAGGCATAATGAGAATTTTAAAAGGTTAACATTTTGGTTAATTGCCACAATCGGTGTAAAAACCATACCCAAAGGCAATTTGTTAAAACTGAGATTTTGGATGGAAAAATAAGATATTGAAATATAGTTAATTAATAATTAATTAAATTAACATGTAAATAGCGGCTCGATTTTTATTATTGTACAACTGTGTATACAGATGGGAACACCTGCTTAAGCATACAAATCCTGAAATCTTATAAATCATGGTTCAGACAACAACATCTTTCAAACAATCAGAGTGATCATAAAACCGTATCTTTGCCCCCATCGGTGAAATCATAATTATATCGGTGTAATCAAAAAACAATCAGTGGAATCAGCGCTACAACAGGGGATTAAGGGATATAACAATTACGGAGCATGGCTGCGCGAAAAATATAAAGGTCAGCGTGTATTCAAAGTAATTGTGGATGGCGGGTTCACTTGCCCCAATCGCGATGGGTCAAAAGGTTATGGCGGCTGCACTTATTGCAATGTCGATTCATTTACGCCTTCGGTATCCCGCAATAACCCTTCCGTTCGTGAACAGGTGATACAAGGTGTTGAGCGTGCCCGTAAAGGCAATAAAGCTGATAAATTCATCATCTATTTTCAACCCAATACCAATTCCTACGCCCCGACGCATTACTTAAAAATGCTGTACGATGAAGCATTGAGCTATCATACCGAAGATATCGTTGGTCTATCTGTCGGTACACGCCCGGATTGTATCGATGCAGAGAAGATTGCCCTGCTTGAAAGCTATACCGACCGTTTTGATGTAGACCTGGAAATGGGTATGGAATCCATTTACAATGATACCCTGTCGCAAATAAATCGTGGCTGTAGCCATGAAGATCTACTAAAAGCGCTAAAACTGGTTGAGAATAGCAAGCTGGATATCTGTGTGCATACCATATTCGGTTTCCCCTGGGAAACTAAGGAAATGATGCTGCGTTATGCCGATGAGATCAACCGCTTTCAGCAGATCAAATTTGTAAAATTCCATCACCTGCATATAGTAGAAGGCTCCGTAATGGGTGTAAAATATAAACGCGAGCCTTTTAAATTGTTCAGTCTCCCCGAGTATACCGACTTTTTATGCGAGCTGTTACCCCTTGTTCGCCCTGACGTAGTGATCCAGCGTTTGTTCGGTCTATCAGACATGGAATTATTGATCGCACCCAACTGGGGATTGAAAAAATCTGAGATTCAACATTATATCGATAAGGCGATTGAAGACAGGGGAATTATCCAGGGTTCTGCCTTTATATAAATTCGGTAATATTGCTTTAATTAGCATCTTATCAAAACTTTGCGGTGAAGAACATCGTTAAACGCCTATAAATAATACGTTTTGTCACGAATAGACCTGAAAAACTATATTCCGGCCTTAACAGGTGTACGCGCATTCGCTGCATACCTTGTATTTATTTCTCATTACGCTGATGTTTTTGACGGTGCTATGCCGCATACTTTTCAGCGATTTTTTAATGAATTTCATATCGGGGTAACTATCTTCTTCGTGCTTTCGGGTTTCCTCATCGCTTTCAGATATTTTAATAGTTTTCAATTGACCGGTGATTGGTTTAAACAATATCTCAAAAATCGTGTGGCGCGTATTTACCCTATGTATTTTTTGCTAACGGCAGGTGCGTTTATCTATTATTTTTTTACCCGTGACCCAGTTATAGTAAGGAACTTTCCGAGTGCAATTGGCCTGTTTTTTATGCATATCACGTTTGTGCGCGGCTTCTTCTATGATCTGAATTTTACCGGTATAGGGCCGGGATGGTCGCTCACTGTAGAAGAATGTTTTTATTTCTCTGCACCTATCGTATTCTTTATTGCCAAAAAGTATAATAAATTCTACCTGCAAATATTCGCAATTACGGGTTTTGGAGTGCTAATGGTGCTTATATTTCGTAATGTAAACTGGTATGGTTTCTTCGGCAATTTTACATTTATGATGCTGTATACTTACTTCGGGCGCTGCTTTGAATTTTTTGTAGGGATCCAGCTGGCTCTGTTTGTTCGTAAAAATGGACTGGAGCGTACCAATAAGATAAGATATACCTACATCGGTTTTATTGCCATTTTTGTCTGCGTGGCTATTATGTCAAAGCTGGCTATCCCGAGAGGCTGGTCAGCAGGTTTGCACAATCCTTTTGGCATCATTACCAATAACTATTTATTGCCAATATGCATCGCCACATTTTTTTATGGGTTGATTACCGAAGGCAGCAACCTGAAGAAAATATTGGCCAGCCCCTTTGTGGAGTTGCTTGGTAAAAGCTCCTATATATTTTATCTGATACATTTGGGCTATATGTATAATATGATGCATCATACATTTAACTGGCTAAATGACCAGGCATTTTCAATATATGATAAATGGGGGGTCGAATGGCATTCGCCGTTTGAATATGATAGTTTGAACCTCTTGTATGCATTTATCGTATTAAACTGCATTTCAATATTATTGTTCAAGTTTATAGAGGAACCTTTGAACCATTATATTCGTAAATCAAATTTTCTGATCAATAAACCAACAACTTAATTGCCCATACTGTACTTTAGAAACCTCATTAAAAACAAAATATTGATAGTGAAATTAAGTAAACTTTTAATTGTTGCTTGCGGGCTAATCGTCTTAATAACTTGTCAAAGGGCTGTTGCAAATGTTTTGAAGACCAAACCGGAAGGCGATGTTAGCACTGAATTAAAGATCCGCGACAATGAGGGCATTTTTAACGGGCCGGCTTCCTTCACTTTTTCTGTAAAAAACCCATTGGCTAACGATCAGAAGGGCAAGATATCGTACCTGTTGACCGACGAAAATGGAGATAAGGTTAGAGCAAAAACCATTACTGTAAAAATCGGGAAGAACAGTTCGGCAAGCTATAATTTTATTATTACTAGCCTGAAAACCGGTTTCTACAAGCTTAATCTAATGATCAATGTTTCTGATTATGATGATACCACGCGACGTGTATTTGGTATCAGGCCAAAAGAAATACAATCAGATCACCCTAAGCCTGCTGATTTTGACCAGTTCTGGCAAAAAGCAAAGGACGAACTTGCTAAAGTGAAACCCGATTTCAAGGTTACACCGATGCCAAAAATGAATACGGAGAATCGCGACGTGTATGAAATACAGATGCGATCACTAGGGAACTACATGATCAGGGGGTATATGACCCTGCCAAAAACGAAAAATAAGAAGAGAAAATTTTCGGTATTGCTTGGTCTGCCGGGTTATCAGGTCGATCTTGAGCCTATGGTAGGTCTGGATGATGATTTGGCCATTATAACCCTGAATACCCGCGGACAGGGGACAAGTCGGGGAGAGATTGATACCCGCAGGGACGAATTTATATCATACCATATTGAGAATAAAGAGAAGTATGTGATGCGCGGCGTAATTATGGATTGTATCCGTTGTGTCGACTTTATTTATAGCCAGCCAAACTTACAGCACGATAATATCCTGGCAACGGGCGGCAGTATGGGCGGTTACCTGGCTTTAGCTGTTGCCAGCCTGGATAAAAGGGTAAACCTCTGCTCTGCACAAAATCCCATTTTATGCGATGTACGCGGCCTTATGGGCGAGGTAGACTGGCCCATAAGCAGTATTAAAAAATACGTGGCTACCCAGCCCTGTCTTACAATGAATAAGGTATTAGATAACCTGGATTATTTTGATGGGAAAAATTTCGCTTCAAATGTTACCTGCCCAACTATTATGGGTATAGGGCTGCTTGATCCTTTTGCGCCACCTAATAACGAGTTTGCAACTTACAACCTTATACCCGGTAAAAAACGTATTATGGTATTTAAGGATCTGGGGCACGAGATAAGCGAGAAATATAAGGAACTGGAAGGACGATGGATGCGTGATGCGTTTGCATTATTTTAAAATATGGTAACAAAATTTACAAAAACACAAATTAAACCATTACTTATAGCGATTCTGATCCTGATCGCGGCACGCAGCCGCAGTTATGCGGATGGGTTCCCGCTTAGGCCACATAGTTTGTTGCTTTCTCCATCAGTAAGTTATTTTTATGCCAATAAAGGATGGGATTCAGTAAGGCATTTAACGCCATTCCCTAATAATGGTCATTTTTCATCACTTACTTATCAATTATATGCAGAGTATGGCCTTAGCAGGCGTTTTACTTTAGTGGCGTTGTTGCCCTACTCCATGAATACCTATCAGCAAGATGGTTACAAAAGTACAGCAAGTGGCCTTACTGATGTGGAAACGGGCATAAGATATTATATTGCCAACATAGATTATCGGTTCTATTTTATGGTGCAGGGTACACTTATTACACCGCTGTATAATAATCCCAATTTAGGATATGGTGAAACGGGTGCTGAACTTAGGTTCTCATTTGCGGGCAGGGGACATGTATTTGACAAAAACTGCTTTTTCTCGATCGAGAATGGCTTTAGGCAGTACTTTGGCAGTACCGGGCCATTCCAGGATAGATATAACGGTACATTTGGGTTAACGATTGACAAAAAATTTCAGAATCAGTTATCTATATCGGTAGGCGGATTTTATTCGATAAGTGATTTTAAAACATTCTCACCAAGCCCGGTTGTCGGCAAAGACTTTGACTTCAACCAGGTTTCACTAAGCTACGGACATTCATTCAACAGGCAATTCTCTATATTTTTAACCGGTGGTAAATTTATAAACGGACGCAATACCGGCGACGGTACAAGCGCGTCCATATCAGTAGTCCTAAAACCATTTTAAATGTATTTTATATAGATTGTTACCTTATCAGAAGAAAATGAAAAGATTATTACTAGTTGGATTATTCCTATTGCCTTTTTACTGCTTTGCCCAAACGGCGGATAGTTTTATACAAAGCGGCAATGACAAAGCAAATCACAAAGATTACAAGGGAGCTATAGCCGACTTTACAAAGGCTATTCAGTTGAATGGTAAAGTTGCCAATGCTTATTTTTACCGGGCCAATGCCAATGCAAATATGGGCGATAACAAATCTGCTATCGTCGATTTTACTAAGACAGTTGAGCTTGACCCCTCAAATGTAAATGCGTATTTCTATCGCGGCAATGCCAACAATGCAATCAAAGAATACAAGAGCGCAATTGCCGATTTCGACAAATCCATATCAATGGACCCGAATAATGCAGATATGTACCATTACCGGGCTAACGCAAAATCTAATATTGGGGACTACGCAGGTTCTGAAACAGACTTTGATAAAGCGATACAGCTCAAACCAAATGATCCTGAGTTATATGAATACCGGGGTGTTGTAAGAGCCAACCTGAACCGTAACAAAGAGGCCATAGCCGATTACGATGTGGCAGTTAAGCTTGATCCAAAAAATTCTGACCTGATCTATTACAGGGCCAATTCAAAAGGAAATATAGGGGATAATAGAGGTGCTATAGAGGATTTTACAATGGCTCTCAGCCTGAACCCGAAAAATATCTACGCCATTTTTTATCGCGCAAATGCAGAAAGCAATATTGGCGATTATAAAGCAGCAATTGTTGATTACAAAAAAACGATAGAGCTCAACCCGAAAATGCCGAATGTATACAAGTACCTGGCAAACGCGTTGGGTAATGATTCGGACAACCAGGCCGCTCTTGACTATTTTGGCAACCAGATAAAGCGTGATCCTAAAAATGCTGAACTATATCTGTATAATGGGTTAGTTAAAAGCAATATGAATAATAAAAAGGGTGCGATGGCCGATTTTGATAAATCTATTTCGCTCAACCCTAAAAGTTCAGATGCATACCAGCTACGGGGTGATGCAAAATTAGGCCTTAAACATTATAGCGGTGCAAAACAGGATGCCGACTCTTCTTTGGTTCTTGATTCAAAAAACAGTTATGCCTACATCACTCGTGCCCGTGCTTATGCAGCAATGAATGATACAGCAAAAGCCGAAGCCGATCTGGAAACGTCTATCGGCCTTAATCCCAGGAATGATTATGCTTACGCTGTTCGCGGCGACCTTAAGTACAGTCACAAAGATTATACAGGTGCTATGGCTGATTATGATAAAATGATAGAATACGGTTCCGGAAATGTAGAGAACTATTACAGGCGTATCAACGGAAGGATCAAAACCAGCGACATAAAGGGAGCAAAACAGGATTTTCAAAGGATAATGGAGCTCAATCCGCAGGATGATAACTTAAACGTACGCTTGGGTAAGACACTGATCAACGGGAAACTTTTTGATCAGGCAGTAGTGTTTTTTGATAAGCTGATCAAAAAGAATCCTCAGCATGCCGGTTATTTTGTTCAGCGTGGTATTGCTAAGCAGAACCTCGGTAATATAAATGAAGCCATATCGGATTATAACATCGCATTGCAGGTGGATACCAGTTCAGGTGAGGCTTATTATAATCGTGCTCTTGCCAAATCTGTATTGGGTGATTACAAAGGTGCGTATGGAGACGTTTATAAAGCGATCATTATCAATAAGGATGACGATGGGGCTTTCTTTGCAAGAGGAAAGTTAAGAGCAGCACAACAGAATTACAAACGCGCAATAGATGATTATAATAGCGCATTGTATATCAACATAGCCAATCCAAAGGTGTTTGCTTATCGTGCATTGGCCGAAAGCTATTTACCCGATGGCCTGGATAAAATGAATGCCGACTTTAATGAGGCCATAAAACGTGATCCCAGGAATGAGGATATTTATAACCTGCGCGGGCAGGCCAAGCTGCATTTAAAGGATTTAAAAGGTGCTATTGATGATTTCACCATGGGTATAAGTATAAACCCTGAAGACCCGGTTCCTTATTTGAATCGCGGCCTTGCAAAGCTAAACTCCGACAAAGCCGGTGCTTGTGCTGATTTTAACAAATCATTGGAATTAGGATCAAAAACAGCAAAAGTAGCTATAGATGCTTATTGTCATTAATTAGCTGGCTAGGAACAAGGAAAATCGCTTTTAAAAGTTTATCGCTGAATTTTTTGGCTAAAGCCCCTTTTGTTTTATTATACTTTCCGCCCCATAAATGGGACGGCAATGAATTTTTGTACTTTGCTTTCACCAGTTCATTGCCGTTTGGCTTTAGTGGCTGTTGCACGACCACCGTTCCACAACTTTTTTAATAAAGTGAGCCTAATTAGAAGTTGATTACCGGATGTTTAGTAAAGATGTCAAATAATCGAGATAAGTAATTATTATCACTTAAAATTAGCTTGTCTGCTTTTGATATGACTTTATTTAGCAATTTTGAAGCCTTGTTCAATTCTTGTAAATCGCTCTTGATTGTGCGTGGCTTATATTTCAGTAGTTTCTTAAGATTATAAGCGGTTGCGGCTATGTTTAAGCATTTATTTGCCTGATCAAGGCCTTTTGAATTCACCTTTTTTATACCCAGATAATTAACAAGTGTACCAATTACCGGTTCAACCGTACTTTGTCTTTTTTTCATCAGCCGGGCAGCTTTTTTGGTTTGCATCCGCAGATGCATCTGGTCATAATAGGGCTTATCAATGGTTGTTTTTATAGCCATATACTTTTTATCGCCTATGCAAATATTTTTAAACGGGCATCCCTGGCAATGTTTCCCGGCAATGACATAACGCTTGTCGTTCTCACTAATCCCGCTAAAGGTTAATGCTTTCCCATTTCTGCATTCATAATAATCATCTTCCGAATGATAGATAAATCCCTCACGTTCAAATTTAAATCTACCAGTGTTAGGTATGTACGCGGTGATACCTATTGCTTGTAATGTTTTTAATGCAGTTCCACTGCTGTAGTTGGTATCAGCTATCACTTCCTGTATCGCAATATCATTCTCTTTCAAATTGCTTGTCAAATAGGTAAGTACAGCTGGCAGGCATTGGCTATCTCGCTTATCAGCTAAAAATACCTTCGCACAAGTGATCATATGAGAAGCTGTATCTACACTTACCTGGCCAAGATAATTCAGAGCCGTTGGCTTACCCGGCTTGACAGACATCTTTGCATCAGGGTCTGACGGGCTATAATGGGTATCATTACCGGGGTTGCTTTCAAGCTTTAGACCTTTATCATCACAGCCTTGTTTTTCTTTAAGCTTTAGAACAGGACTTTCTTTATCTTCATCCTCATTGGCTTTTAGTTCCCGGCCAAAAGTTGTTGCATCTTCCAGTATTTCCTTTTCAACCATGCTGTCCAGTGATGCATTCGCCTTAATAAAGAAACCGTCAACAGCCTGTCTTCTGCCGGATATCATTCCTTTATCAATACATTGCTTCAATACACGTTTAAATACCGCTGTAAATACATGTTCACCATATAATTGCCTGGTTCTGCTTACGGTGCTGTGCCATGGCAGTTCTTCACCCAGATCATAGCCAATGAAATAAAGTATATCCATCCGAAGACGAGAGGCTGAGATAATGCGGCGGTCGCTGTTCAGGTTCTCCAAATAACCTACCAGCATCAGTTTCATAAATACAACCGGATCGATGCTTTTCTGGCCCTCTGTTCCATAATATTCTGCTGTCAACGGATAAATAAACCTAAGGTCCAGTTGTTCTTTTAATCGCCTGTAAAAATTATCAGCAGGCACATAGTCTGATAATTGAAAGTTTACAAAGAGTTTTTCCTGATATGTCTTTTTGCCTTGCATGATACAAAATACTAATAATCAGATATTTAAACAAATCAAGTTTTCAACATCTTAGTCGTGCAACAGCCACTTTAGCCAACGGCTAAGCGGATCATTAAAATGGCTTTAGCCTAAAATTTATACGCCTGTCATTTTAAAAGCGATTTCTCTGGCTTTGAGCCGAATAAATGGGCGATAGCTTCTTCGCGATAGGCGAATACTTTTTTGAGTTTATTTTTTACTATCAGGCTGTTAGCTAATCTGCCGATAAAACCATAAGGGATGGCGTAGTGTACAAGATCAGTCATTTGTACACCGCCATTTACTTCTTTAAAATGGTGCTGATGGTGCCACAATGCATAGGGGCCAAAGCGCTGCTCATCTACAAAATATTCTTTCTCCTTTACATGGGTGATCTCGGTCATCCAATTAAGTTTGATACCAAATAAAGGTGATACTTTATAAGTGATGATCATCCCCGGATAAATTTTGGTACCTTCCTTGTAATCCGATGTGACTACAAAACTTATCTCGGCTGGAGTGATTTTTTCAAGGTTCAAAGGAGAAGAGAAAAAACTCCAGGCTTTATCTAAAGTTGTGGGCAGGAAAGTTTCGTACTTGAGTGGATATGTTTTCACAGTAGAACTACGGTATAACTGAGTATAAAGTTTTATTTCGATTTTCCGGCAGGTACTTCCATCCGCATTTCTATGAGCAGTTTAGTAAAACCTAATTTCTCATAAGCCTTTATTGCGGGTGAATTTCTATCATATACTTCCAGTCGGAATTCATTCACACCCCGCGATATGGCCCATTGCTGCAAAGCCTCAATTACTTTTTGGTTGACACCCTTACCGCGATCCTCAGGCTTTACATACATAAATCCTAAAAAACCATGCTTTTTATGCTTCAAAAAAGCTTTTGAATCCTCAATACGCACATAACCGCTTCCAATGATTTCACCGCCTGATTCAGCAACCGCAACCTCTACGTTAGCGGCTGTGATCATATGTGCAATATCGTAGTAATGAACATCGCCTTCCTGTATGGTCGGATCAAAGGGGCGCTCAGTAGTCATGATGCCTTTTTCAAATCCCAGGAGCGTATCCAGGTCGTCCAAAGTTGCTGTTCTTACTGTAACCCGCTCCATAGTTTATTATTCAGTTGCTATTGGTAAATCTCTTCTTGACCATTCGCTCCATGAGCCCACGTACAGTTTAGGACCTTTGATGCCCGCATAATCCATCCCTAGTAAAGTGTGACATGCTGTAACGCCTGATCCGCAATGAACAATGACTTCAGACGGCAAAACATTGCCAAATAGTTTTTCATAAGTTTTTTTCAACTCATCGGCAGGCAGGTACTTTCCGGTAGCATCCAGGTTGGTAGTATAAGGCAAATTAACTGCACCGGGTATATGACCTGCTATAAGGTCGATAGGTTCAGTCTGCCCAAGATAACGCGGGCTTTCGCGCACATCGATCACCATTTTGGTATCATCTTTAGCGGCATCCCCTGCTTGTTCTATATCAGCGGTCCCCATATACAAAGGCGGCACAGGGTAAGGTTGTACGGGTTCTGCTGTGTAAGGCTCGGTACTCAATGGAACTCCTGCATTTATTAAGGCTTGTAAACCGCCATTCAGTACCTGCACTTTTTTGTGACCGATAGCTTTCAACATCCACCAAATCCTTGCACCTCCAAAGGCTGCAGCTTTATCATCATAAACAACTACATGAGTATCGGGCGTTATTCCGAGCTTTCCTAATAGTTTGGCAAAATCTTCAAGAGGTGGTAAAGGGTGGCGGCCGCCGTAGGCAGGGTCTTCTGGTTTGACGGCAAGATCCTTATCAAGGTCGACATGCTGTGCGCCTTCCAGGTGACCGGAAAGGTAACGTTGATAGGTATCCGCTCCGGCACGAGCGTCGATAAGTATGACAGGGCCGTTAATCGACCTTAGTTCATCTATTTCAATAAGTGGCGACATGGTAAATGCAATTTATACCTCAAAGATATAAATGGATCGCCAAATAAAAATGTTTTCCCGGTTTAGTTATTGCACCATTTTGTTAGCACAATAAGAGCTGGCAAAGGCTTCAGGCTTAGCTTTGAATACAAAACCCATGCTCAAAATGTACCCCATAGCTTCATGCAGCGCCTGGTTTGATTTAAACATTGGATTGGTATTAATATCAGCATGCACTTCCAGGTCAACATCGTACAGGTCGAGCAAATCGCATAGCTTATAGGCAATGTCGATAGACTTTTGCACCTCGCTAAGCATACGTTCCTTAATGCTCATTTTTTGCCCTGTCCGTTCCTGGTGGATGAACATGAAGCCACCACGTTTCTCACGAAGAAAAACGATGACAGTAGCAAAATCAGTGACAGTGCCTTTTACTTGTGAGTCGGTGCCGATGCAAACTTTAAGCTTATTGCCGATCAGGCTTTCCCTTTCGATGGCTTTCTCAACCTCTTCAAGGATTGGCGATTGGATGATCTCGCCGCTAAATTTTCTCCAGGCCATATAAATTATTTTAGGTTAATTTAATTTGACCTGTTTTTCAGGTCTATAAAAATAAGCGATAAGCTTTCATATAAACGTTAAGCCGGTGTGATTTATTTGTTAACACTTTCCTAATTACCAACAGGTTAAATGTAATTATTATTAGATTAGTGTTTTTACTACGTTGCCAATAAATGCAATTTAGTGTTTAAAATTGGATTCAGCAGCAAATTGAAAGGGATGACGTATTTCTTTTAATCTCAAAATAAATTATAAATAACGTAATGCGTTGCCTATATGTATTGAAAAAAATACTTAATATTGAATTGTTTGGGGCTAAAAATTATCAAAATCATATGAAATTAACTCACTATGCATGGCTCGCCGTTGCGGCCATGTCAGTAACTGCATGCAAACACAAACCGGCAGAATCATCATCCGATGTACCAAAACGTACCATATTCTTTGATAAGACCGGTATGGACACTACCATAAAACCAGGCGATGATTTCTTTTCATACGCCAGTGGTAAGTGGATGAAGGAAACAAAAATTCCACCATCTGAAATTGGCTGGGGGTCGTTCTATACATTGAGTGATGATAATCTAAAGAATCTTCATAAAATTCTGGACGATGTATCTGCACAGGATAACAAAGCCGAAAGTAAAGAACAAAAGGTGGGCGACCTGTATAAAAGCGGCATGGATACTACGACAATAGAAAAGCTGGGATATGAGCCTATTAAGCCACTGCTGGCAAAAATCAATGTTGTAAAAGATTATAAAGAGCTGGTGCAATTAGCTGCTGATGGCTTTAAAACCGGTGATGGTTTCCTGTTAGGATTCTATGTGTCGCCAGATGATCGTGTCAGCTCAAAAAATATAGCTCACTTTGACCAAACCGGAATCACGTTGCCTGAAAGGGATTATTATTTCAAAACAGATTCCGCATCTAAAAAGATACGTGATCAATTTGTAAAACATATTGCCAAAGTATTTGAGCTGATCGGTGTTGATACTGCAACTGCGGCAAAAAAAGCAGGTGGTATTTTGAAGCTGGAAACAGCAATAGCCCAGTCACACAAAACACCAGTTCAATTGCGTGACCCGCAGGCTAACTATAATAAATTTGCTGTTGCTGATCTGCAAAAGCAAATGCCTGACGTTGACCTGAAGGATGCATTTAACCGCATGGATCTTAAAACCGATACGATATTGGTTGGGCAGCCTGGCTATTACAAAGCCCTGGATAATCTGTTGAAAACACAGCCTATTGATGTATGGAAAGATAAAGTAATTTTTAATGCGGTGGATGGAGCATCTTCATTATTAAGCAAGAGTTTCAGAGATGAGCATTTTGATTTTTACGGCAGAAAGCTACAAGGTCAGAAGGAGCAGAAACCACGCTGGAAGACAATCGCCTATAATGTTGACGGCGGATTAGGCGAACTTTTGGGTCAGCTGTATGTAGAAAAATATTTTACGCCTGATGCTAAACAGCGAATGCTTGATCTGGTGAACAACCTGCAAAGTGTTTACAAAGACCGGATAGATAAATTGGATTGGATGGGCGCTGATACAAAAAAACGTGCGTTGGAAAAGCTTGCGGCTTTTACCAAAAAGATCGGCTATCCGGATAAATGGAAAAAATATGATGACGTGGAGATCAGCAAGGATGCTTTTTATAAAAATGAAGAATCTATAGCAAAGCACGATTATAACGAGGAGCTCAAAAAGGTAAATAAACCTGTTGACCGCAGCGAGTGGGGGATGACACCACCAACTGTAAACGCTTATTATAACCCTACGTTTAATGAGATCGTATTCCCTGCCGGAATATTGCAGTTCCCTTTCTTTGATGAGGAAGCGGATGATGCTATTAATTATGGTGCTATCGGTGCGGTTATCGGTCACGAAATGACACATGGTTTTGATGATCAGGGTCGCCAGTACGACAAAGACGGTAACCTGAAAGATTGGTGGACAAAAGATGACGCCGGTAAGTTCAAGAAAAAGGTACAGGTAATGATCGATCAGTATAATAAATTTACTGTGTTGAAAGACTTGCATGTAAACGGTAGTCTTACACAAGGCGAGAACCTGGCAGATATAGGCGGTTTGGCCATTGCTTACCAGGCGTTCAAAAATACACCAGAAGGTAAAAGCGATACGAAGATCGATGGATTTACGCCAGATCAGCGCTTCTTCCTGTCGTTTGCACAAGTATGGCGCATCAAAAATAGTGATGAAACCATGCGCATGCGTATCAATGTTGATCCGCACTCGCCAGAAATGTACCGTACAAACGGTCCATTATCAAACACACCAGCATTTTATAAAGCATTTGATATTAAACCGGGCGATAAAATGTACCGTGATGAAAAGGATATGGTGAAGGTTTGGTAGAGTTTAAATTCCATATGAATTAAAAATGCCATCCGGTTTTCGGGTGGCATTTTTTTGTTGGAGATATTTATGCAAATGAAATGGTCGCTTCAAGAGGTTTCGTACCTACGGCACGAAGATTCTTGTTTTATTATTAGTGCTACCAACATTTGATCCCTATGGGATTGGATATGATAATGTGTCCTGGTTTCCATAGGAATTCAATTTTGATAAATATGCAAGGGGCTCCATAGGCATTCAATTTGACAAATGTATCCTGGTTTCCATAGGAGTTCAATTTGATAAATATAAAAAAGGCTCCATCGGAGCCAAATGTTGGTAGCAAAAAAGAATATCCAACATTATTATTGCCCCGTAGGGTCAATACATAAACCGACATAACCGATTTTTAAATCATTCCGGCAATTTGAAAATATATCTTTCATCATATTCAATCTCAAATTGTTCGAGAAATTGTTGGTATTCTTCCAAAAAGGTTCTCTTGCGATGATGTTCCTCCTGGTTCATTATATAATCTGTAACCGCTTGCATATGTGAACGCGAATAGGAAAATGCACCATAGCCTTCTTGCCATCTAAACATTGCTGACGTAAATTGCTGTTTATTTATCCATTCAGACGATTCGCCTTTAACCAATCGCATCAAATCGGAAAGAGATTGATTTGGCCTAAACCCTATAAACAAATGCAAATGGTCTGGCATGCTGTTAATAGCAATCATTTTATGGCCATGGTTCTGTACAATGCCTGTGATGTATTTATGCAATTGCTCTTTCCAGGATAGTTGAATGAGGGACTGGCGGAATTTTACCGCCATAACGCATTGAATGTGAATTTGGGTATAGGTATTGGACATGGTTTAGATAAAGCTTAATTAACGCAATATAGTAATGCATTTACAAACCAAAAACAGGCATTGGATAAAATCAAACCGACATGGTGTTTAATTTCGTACCTATGGCACGTAAATCTCCTATATTATTTTTTTCTACCAACATTTGATCCCTACGGGATTTTTATAAATAATACAGCTATTCTGCTCCGTATTCTAGGTTTACCATATATCCAAATTAATTTAAAATTGCTTTTTTTCAGGCTGATCGTTTGTAGTTATCCACATACATTTCACCTCTTTTTACTAAGGAGAACATTCGGAGGATCAGCTTGAATTTAACATTGTTTAATACCAGTGGATAGCATTTGTTTTTGAACTTTCTTTCGGCATATGCTTTGAGTTCAAGGTCATGCGCTATCGCTGTTTTTGCAGCTTGATTCAACTCCTGTTTCAGTTCCTTATTTGCAAGTTTACTGACCCTTGTGCGGCCTTTGACACTTGTTCCCGATTTATGACCAAATGGAAGCACACCCACATACACTGCGTACGTTCTTGCATCCGGGAAACTGGTAAAGTTTTCGGTATAAGCGATGGTCATCCATGCATTTATTTTACCGATGCCCTTGATGCTGGTTATTATCCGGTAGTTTAACAACATAGCGTCATTGGCTTTAACTATTTCCATTATCTGTTTCTCCACCTGGTTTATGTACACCGTGTTTGATTTCATTTTTGCCTTACTAACACGGGTAATTGTATCGGCTGTCTTTATCTCGTACATGTGCTGGCGCTCGCTTAATGTGCTTTGCAAGCCCGCATTTTCCCGTACCAATCGTTTACGAAAAGATAAGAGCTGTTTAAGTATCAGGATGGTTTTATCCAACGGCCTTGAAGGCTCAATGTCTTTTATCCTTTGTTCACCATATTTGCTGATACGAAAGGAGTCGGCCTCATCACTTTTCCCCCTGGTCATACCCATGGAGTTTTTTATTTCAAGTCCAGGCACCCTGCAATATGAAATAGAAAAAGCCTCGCAAAATTGAATGAACCTGTATTCATAACCACCCGTGTATTCCATCACTATCAGGGTTTCTTGCAAATCGATGTTATGAGTTTTACACCACTTCTGAAATACCTTGAACCCCGCAGAACAATTGTCGATTTTGATGTGCTGCCCAAGCTCGTAACTACTTACGTCCAGTGTCAACTTCGACACATCCACCCCCAGAATAACATTCCACTTTCTCATACGTTTATAATTTAAGTTTATAAAGATTGCCTTTTGCCGAAAAAACCTTTGTTGTAGCAAGGTTAGTATTCTAGTTGGGCCTTGGGCAATCATAAAGGGCAGGGACTAATACGGAGCATAGTTCTGTAAACTTAGTAGGAGCTCAAGTTCACCCTGCCCTTTATCATAACGTTATTCACAAAGTTTTTAGTTTTTAACACCCCCCAGACCCCCCGTTTCAAACAATAACAATATTTATAAAAAATACTCTTAATTAGACCAAAGGTCAGGAGCAATATGTTGGTAGAAAAAAGGGAAGAGAGGATTTTTGCTCCGTATTCTAGGTTTACCATATATCCAAATTAATTTAAAATTGCTTTTTTTCAGGCTGATCGTTTGTAGTTATCCACATACATTTCACCTCTTTTTACTAAGGAGAACATTCGGAGGATCAGCTTGAATTTAACATTGTTTAATACCAGTGGATAGCATTTGTTTTTGAACTTTCTTTCGGCATATGCTTTGAGTTCAAGGTCATGCGCTATCGCTGTTTTTGCAGCTTGATTCAACTCCTGTTTCAGTTCCTTATTTGCAAGTTTACTGACCCTTGTGCGGCCTTTGACACTTGTTCCCGATTTATGACCAAATGGAAGCACACCCACATACACTGCGTACGTTCTTGCATCCGGGAAACTGGTAAAGTTTTCGGTATAAGCGATGGTCATCCATGCATTTATTTTACCGATGCCCTTGATGCTGGTTATTATCCGGTAGTTTAACAACATAGCGTCATTGGCTTTAACTATTTCCATTATCTGTTTCTCCACCTGGTTTATGTACACCGTGTTTGATTTCATTTTTGCCTTACTAACACGGGTAATTGTATCGGCTGTCTTTATCTCGTACATGTGCTGGCGCTCGCTTAATGTGCTTTGCAAGCCCGCATTTTCCCGTACCAATCGTTTACGAAAAGATAAGAGCTGTTTAAGTATCAGGATGGTTTTATCCAACGGCCTTGAAGGCTCAATGTCTTTTATCCTTTGTTCACCATATTTGCTGATACGAAAGGAGTCGGCCTCATCACTTTTCCCCCTGGTCATACCCATGGAGTTTTTTATTTCAAGTCCAGGCACCCTGCAATATGAAATAGAAAAAGCCTCGCAAAATTGAATGAACCTGTATTCATAACCACCCGTGTATTCCATCACTATCAGGGTTTCTTGCAAATCGATGTTATGAGTTTTACACCACTTCTGAAATACCTTGAACCCCGCAGAACAATTGTCGATTTTGATGTGCTGCCCAAGCTCGTAACTACTTACGTCCAGTGTCAACTTCGACACATCCACCCCCAGAATAACATTCCACTTTCTCATACGTTTATAATTTAAGTTTATAAAGATTGCCTTTTGCCGAAAAAACCTTTGTTGTAGCAAGGTTAGTATTCTAGTTGGGCCTTGGGCAATCATAAAGGGCAGGGACTAATACGGAGCATAGTTCTGTAAACTTAGTAGGAGCTCAAGTTCACCCTGCCCTTTATCATAACGTTATTCACAAAGTTTTTAGTTTTTAACACCCCCCAGACCCCCCGTTTCAAACAATAACAATATTTATAAAAAATACTCTTAATTAGACCAAAGGTAGGTGCAAAACATATTCGGCATGGGTTGAAAATGGGAATTTGGGTATAAGGGAAGATAATATTTGTTAAGAATTATTTTTATAAATAGATTTACGTTGAATCACACTTAATTTCAGTAGATCGATCTCAACAAAATATTATGTCTACAGTTCAAGTAATAACAGAAGTTATTTACTATACGATTGATAATAGCCTAAACTTTCATGCATATGATAATTTTGGCAATACCGGTAATTCAGATGAAAGTAAGTTTATAATTAGGAAAAACATTGGCTATAACTCTTTTCAATCTAATGCAGGTGATTTATGGCAGAATTATGCCGCTAATATGGAATTCTTAGATGAAAATGGTAATTCAGTTTCAAATATTTCAGAAAATGACTGGAAATTTGAGATGGATCATTTCGGTATGACGGGGGGATATTCTTATACCACTATGTGGATAAAATTTACTGATTCGTTCGGATTTTCAGGTAGAGAAACATTCAATATATCTATAGAAGGTTTTATTGATGCATACAAAAGATTTCAAAGACTAAATAAATTTGATGGCTATAAATACGCCAAATTATCTATAGAAAATGAAGAATTGGTTGTTGAAAATAGTGCGTTAAAAGAAAAGCTTAATGATTTAACCTTAGAGAACATAAAGTTAAAGAGTAAACTATCAGCAGTTTCTTAATAGTAATGCTATTGCATTTTCCCCATCATTAAATAAATGATAATGAATAATCATGTTGAGTATTTTAACGTTAAAACCGCTACAATTGCTATAGTTGTGCAGCAGTATTTAGCTAATAACAGTGTTTATGTCAAAACAGAAGAATTTAGAGAATACCCGAGTATAGGGCACCCTAAATTAACAGATTGGAAAACAGACACTGCATTTTTATGCGCAGAACTTTCAAAGACTGAATTAGACGGCGATGATTATTTTACTTCTTTGTATGAAATGTGCAAAAAGCATTTGCTACAATTCGGGAGATTAATTGATATCGATTTATATAATTATATTGATGAATTGGTGCTTATAAGTAAAGCACTTTATGAAATGTTTGGTGATCATTATCCAAGTGAGTGGGGCAAAAGTTTTTGGCATGATTTGCAACATTCAGCATTTAGCAAATTTGGCGAACATATCTATATTCATAAATTTGATGCACTGAAAACGGAGTTGATTAAATTGACGGACTTTCAAGGTCTTTAGTGGCTTTTAATCGGTCAAGATAAGAGACTCAAGAAGTTCTTGATACTTAGAGAGTCTTTTAAATTCCAAACAATAAATTCTAAAACAACCTCATCCCACCAACTTCTTATACTTCAACCTATGCGGCGTTACATCACCCAAACGTTTTTTTCGGTTTTCTTCATAATCTGAATAATTTCCTTCAAAAAAGTAAACCTGTGAGTTGCCCTCAAATGCCAAAATGTGCGTACAGATACGATCCAGGAACCAGCGGTCGTGGCTGATAACCACAGCGCAACCCCCAAAGTTCTCCAATGCTTCTTCCAATGCACGCAGGGTATTCACATCGATATCATTGGTCGGCTCATCCAGCAACAATACGTTTGATCCTTTTTTCAGCGTGATAGATAAATGCACCCGGTTACGCTCACCACCTGATAATACGCCTACTTTCTTTTGCTGATCGGCGCCGTTAAAGTTGAACTTGGATACATAAGCCCTTGAGTTAAGCGGCTTATTGCCTACCAGTATAGTTTCCAACCCACCGGTAATGTTTTCCCAAACTGATTTATTTGGATCAAGGTCATCATGCAACTGGTCCACATAGCCTAAAGCAACAGTTTCACCAACACGGAATGTACCTGAATCCGGAGTCTCCTGCCCTGTAATCAAGCGAAACAAAGTAGTTTTACCGGCACCGTTTGGCCCGATAATACCCACAATACCCGCTGGTGGTAATGAAAAAGTTAAGTTCTCAAATAAAACCCTGTCACCATAAGTTTTGGTCACATTATTCACCTCGATTACCACATTACCCAAACGTGGGCCAGGTGGAATAAATAATTCCAATTTGTCTTCCCTTTCCTTTGTTTCCTCGGAGGCCAATTTTTCATAGTTGGATAAACGGGCTTTTCCTTTGGCCTGTCGTGCTTTAGGAGCCATACGTACCCATTCCAGTTCGCGCTCCAGGGTTTTCTGGCGTTTGCTTTCAGTTTTCTCTTCCTGTGCTAAACGTTTTGATTTCTGATCGAGCCAGGATGAATAATTTCCTTTCCACGGAATACCTTCACCACGATCAAGTTCCAGTATCCAGCCGGCTACGTTATCCAAAAAGTAGCGGTCGTGCGTTACGGCTATTACTGTACCTTTATATTGTTTCAGATGCTGCTCCAGCCAATCAATAGATTCGGCATCCAGGTGGTTGGTAGGCTCATCCAATAAAAGTACATCCGGTTCCTGCAACAGCAATCGGCACATAGCCACCCGGCGACGCTCACCACCTGATAGTACCGATATTTTGGTATCCGGATCAGGACAGCGCAGCGCATCCATCGCCCTTTCCAGTTTGGTGTCCAGTTCCCAGGCATTTACAGCGTCAATTTTATCCTGCAATTCGCCCTGGCGTGCCATCAGTTTATCCATAGCATCAGGGTCGCTGTAAACTTCTTCAAGACCAAATTTTTCGTTTATTTCTTCGTATTCTTTTAGTATAGCAGTAATTTCTGATACGCCTTCTTCCACTACTTCTTTAACGGTCTTATTTGGGTCAAGCTCAGGCTCTTGTGCCAAAAAACCTACAGTATATCCCGGAGAGAATACAACTTCGCCCTGGTATGACTTATCCAGCCCGGCAATGATCTTTAAAAGTGAAGATTTACCTGAGCCATTTAGACCGATCACACCTATCTTTGCACCATAAAAAAAGGATAGATAAATATTCTTTAAAACTTGTTTTTGCGGAGGATAGATCTTGTTTACTCCGGCCATTGAAAAAATGATCTTTTCGTCTGCCATGTTTTTTTAATTAGTGAATTAATGAATGAGTGAATTAGTGAATGAGAAAGTCTTACTCAGTCCTTCACTCAATCACTAATTCACTCATTGTGTTTCAAGGTCACAAATATGCTTCAAAATTGATGGAATAGCAATTGTTTTAGGCGTTGAGTGAGTTAAAAAATATCCTGATAGCAACTATTCAACTCAGGCAACTTATTCAATCAATTAACGGTACGTATTGTAACAACCTGCGATTAATTATCGTCTTAACTATCTTAACTATATAATAATAAAAAGACGCTAGGAGAGTTTAATAGAAGGGTTTTATGTAATAAAAACGAGATTTATAGTGTGTTGTGGAAATCTTGAAAACTATTTGACATAATTGACGAAATAAACAATCATTTTTGAATAACTACTCGTATAAAAGCTACCGGAGACTATTAGAAAGGGCATTTGTGTCGTAATGTCATACACGGGTGACGAAATTTCTTGTTTTAGCGTTCTTATATAATTACCGGGTTTGTAAAATGGTTAAACTTTTTGGAGATTGCTTTGTCAATACCTATAAAGAATAAAATTATCGAAAATAATCGCTGTTACAACAGTTTTTTTGCTAATTATCCTTGGAATAAAAGTTTTCTTTGATAGATTGCGCATCATAATAATGTCTGTTTTTGTAAAGTGTGAATAGTTGGCAGAATTGTTGCCATTTGATAGAACAGACGTCTTAATAATATTAAAAACTAATTGTTAAATTAGGACGTACATAATTTTTGGAAAGGTATTATATGGAAGCTAAATTTTCGCCGCGGGTTAAGGATGTAATACAATATAGCAGGGAAGAGGCATTGCGTCTTGGACACGATTATATTGGTACCGAACATCTTTTACTTGGGCTTATTCGCGACGGTGATGGTATCGCAATTAAATTGCTGAAAGGATTGAATGTTGATACCGCCAAACTTCGCCGTGCCGTGGAAGATGCTGTAAAAGGCACCATTGGCACCAATGTACACATCGGTAGTATACCGCTTACTAAACAAGCGGAAAAAGTATTAAAGATCACTTACCTGGAAGCTAAGATATTTAAGAGTGACGTAATTGGGACCGAGCATTTGCTTCTTTCTATCTTACGTGATGAAGATAATATAGCATCGCAGATATTGCTGCAGTTTAATGTTAACTACGAGATTTTTAAAGGTGAGGTAGAATCGCACAAAACTGACGTGACCGACGAAATGCCCGGTTCACCAACAGGTGGCGAGGATGATTTTAAAGAGGACGACTCTTTTAGCCAGCCTAAAAAAGTATCCGATATTAAATCTAAAACTCCGGTACTGGATAATTTCGGTCGTGATTTGACCAAAGCTGCTGAAGATGGCCGCCTTGACCCGATCGTTGGTCGTGAGAAAGAAATCGAACGCGTATCACAGATTTTATCTCGTCGTAAAAAGAACAACCCTATTTTAATAGGTGAGCCTGGTGTAGGTAAATCAGCAATTGCTGAAGGCCTTGCATTACGCATTGTTCAACGCAAAGTATCACGTGTATTGTTTAACAAACGTGTGGTTACGCTTGATTTAGCTTCATTGGTTGCCGGTACCAAATATCGTGGCCAGTTTGAAGAGCGCATGAAAGCGGTAATGAACGAATTGGAGAAATCACCTGATGTAATTTTATTTATCGACGAAATTCATACTATAGTTGGCGCAGGCGGTGCTTCCGGCTCGCTTGATGCATCTAATATGTTTAAACCTGCTTTAGCAAGAGGCGAAATACAATGCATTGGCGCAACTACATTGGACGAATACCGTCAGTATATTGAGAAAGACGGAGCTTTAGATCGTCGTTTCCAAAAGGTAATGGTTGAACCAGCCACTCCTGATGAAACTATCGAAATATTAACCCGCATTAAGGATAAATACGAAGAGCACCATGGTGTAACTTATACTCCCGAAGCTATCAATGCTTGCGTGGCTTTAACAGCAAGGTATATAACCGACAGGTTTTTACCGGATAAGGCTATCGATGCGTTAGATGAATCAGGCTCAAGGGTACATTTGACCAATATTCATGTTCCTCAGAATATTTTGGATGTTGAGGCGAAGATCGAACAGATCAAGATAGAAAAGAATAAAGTTGTTCGCAGCCAGAAATATGAAGAAGCAGCTAAACTGCGTGATACAGAAAAACATTTACTGGAAGAACTGGAACAAGCCAAAGCAGTTTGGGAAGCTGAAACAAAATCAAAACGTTACACTGTAACCGAAGATAATGTTGCCGAAGTGGTAGCCATGATGACCGGTATCCCGGTTCAGCGTGTTGGACAGGCCGACAGCCAAAAACTGTTGAATATGTCTGAAACCATTGCCAGCAAGATCATTGGGCAGGACGAGGCGATCAAAAAGCTGACCCGTGCTATACAACGCACACGTGCCGGATTGAAAGATCCTAAAAAACCTATTGGTTCATTTATATTCCTGGGCCCTACCGGTGTGGGTAAAACAGAGTTGGCTAAAGAGCTTGCACGTTTTATGTTTGATACCGAGGATGCCCTGATACAAATAGATATGAGCGAGTACATGGAAAAATTCGCTGTATCACGTTTGGTAGGAGCGCCTCCGGGTTATGTAGGATACGAAGAAGGTGGTCAGCTGACTGAAAAAGTTCGCCGTAAGCCATATGCTGTGATCCTGCTGGATGAGATCGAAAAAGCTCATCCTGATGTATTCAATATCCTGTTACAGGTATTGGATGAAGGTCAGCTAACCGATTCATTAGGTCGCAAGGTTGATTTCAGGAATACGATCATCATTATGACCTCAAATATTGGTGCTCGCCAGTTGAAGGATTTTGGACAGGGTGTTGGTTTCAACACAGCTGCCAAAACCAATCAGGCTGATGCACACTCAAGAGGCGTGATAGAAAATGCATTGAAACGTGCTTTTGCCCCTGAGTTCCTGAACCGTATTGATGACGTGATCGTGTTCAACTCTTTAGGTAAAGAAGAAATATTCAAGATCATTGATATTGAACTGGCATTTTTGTTTGGCCGTGTAAACAGCCTTGGTTATAAAATAACTTTAACTGATAATGCCAAAGAGTTTATTGCCGATAAAGGCTTTGACTCACAATTTGGTGCACGTCCTCTAAAACGCGCTATCCAGAAATATCTGGAAGATCCAATCGCTGAAGAAATATTGAAAGGCGAACTGGTTGAAGGAGATACCATGGAGGTAGACTACGACAAAGAGGCCGACCAGGTAAAAGTTCTTGATAAAAAGAGTAAAGGCGAAAGTAAAAAGCCAAAAGAAGAAGAACAGGAATAAGTAAACTTTTTCTGATAAATATTAAGCCCCGTTAGTCTTTGACTGATGGGGCTTTTTTATGGCTCTATTGCAAATATTAAAGCTAATAATGATTTGTAATCTATTGGCTATTGGTAGCCCACACTAACACATGTTAATAAGTGCCAACCATTTTTAGCATGCAAAACAATTACTTTAGAATATATGTTAATTTATTACACTATAACTATTAACCTATGAATTCTTTATTATGGAAAGTGACGAACTGTATGATGATATACAGGAAGCGAAAACAGCGTTTGTAACTACCTTATTGGTTGCTGTTTATTGCTTTTCGGTTATCATGAAATCTATTGCGGTGCATTTGGAGTGGAAAGTGATCTGCTCCAGTATTGGATTTCTAATAGTCACCCTGATTGGAGTCTGGCTTTTTATCAGGCTCGTTAGATTATATAAAGTATCTAAGAATGCTTTAAATGATCTGGAATAGATCAGTGACTATATCAATAACGAAAAAGGCCCCGGGATCCGGGGCCTTTTTCGTTATTGCGTTTTATAAGAAAATCAGAGCTCAGCAACTTTTTGCCTTTTAAAACTGAAAATATTGGTGTGGCGCAGGTAATCCACTTGTTTCTCAGGCTTTCTAAATGTATATAGCCACCATAGCTTATACTTGAGGCAGAAATTATAAAAGAATATTGGTAATACTATACCAGATGCCCATACCAGCATAATAAGCGCCGGGGTATAAGTAATATGCAAAAAGCTTTGGAGAAAAATGCGGACAAATGTCATTACAATAACCTGCATGCAATAAACGAACAGGGAATGGTATCCCACAATGCGTATCCATGTAAATACTTTATATTTCTGAAGCAGAAATGAGAAACTTACAGATGTTGCACAGCCCATCAGCGCTTCCAACAGAAAGAATAAAGGCATTTTTTGTTCTACATATCTGTCATAATGGCCTGGCTTTATATTGATCTCTGTAAAATAATATTGAACAACTAGAAATACCACTAACAGGGGGACAAATATCTTCCACGATGAAAAACCCTGGATATTCTTTTCATCGAGCATTACGTTTGAGATCAGATCGCCCAGCGCAAAGAAGAAGTAGTATTCAAAAATATCGGTTAAAAGCATTGCATTTATATCATGGACATGTATGTAAGCGGACATCGCATAGAGTCCCAGACCCAATAACACATTAAAAATTGGCTTTAATTTGAATATGGATTTAATGGAAGCGTATACAACGCCTATGCAAAACAGCGCGTTAAGATACCAGAAATGGCCTGTTTGCCGCGGATCAATAATTAAATAGAGAAATTTAGTAGGGCCTGCATCGGTATTGTGTGTAAAACTTGTAAACCTGGCCGCTATGATCTGTAATGTGATCTCTATAACCCCCCATATCAGTAAAGGGAATAGTATATTATTGGTACGGTCGCCAATATAATTGTTAAGCCCTTTTTTATTGAGGCTTCTGCCAACCAGCAGGCCTGAAATGATAAAGAACAAAGGCATTCTGAAACCGTAAAAGAAAGCACCGAAATAGGTCCAGCCAGGGTAGGCGCTTAAATCTGTTACATGGCCTTGTAATGCTTCCATGCAATGGCCGTAGCCAACAAGCATAATACTGATGCCCTTATCATAGTCTATCCAGAGCCAGCGTTTTTCTTTGAGTATAAATTTCGAATTAAAAGGATCCATGTTTTGCTATAGGTTCAATTGTGGTTTAAATTAAGTTAGGTATTAGTACTGCTTCAATCCAATACGGCAAAAACTGGGGAATAGTTGCCACATTATTAACGATTTAGCTAAATTTAATACCCATGAGGCTAAACGACAAAGAAGAAAGGCAAACTTTGTGCCGCATGCATTTATAGTTAAAATACAGCCACGTCAATTAAAAAAAGGGGAATTTTTTTATCTATTGGGGATAGTAATCCACAGGCAGCAGCTCGGCCATTCGATTTTTTCCCCAATCACCTTCAAAAGTTACACTGGCCGGGTCGAGGAAAACACCATTATTATCAAATAAGGAATAAGGCTTTTCAAATATGATATTTGTACTCAGATCGCCACGGGTGATAGATAAACAATCTTCAAACTCAAGTGCGAAAAGACCTTTATCATCTGTAGTCTTTACAAAATCCGAAGTTGTCAAAAGAGTTTTATATACGGTTTCGAGGTATTTTCTACCCGATCCATTATAGTCAGGATTAAGTTTTCTAACCAGCCTGAATACTTTAAATTTCTCCTCTGTAATGCGGTTTGCTATTACTGAGCGCAAAAAATGCATGCTCGATCCGTTATAAACTTTTAAACGCGCTTTCTGCCAGCGACGCTGCATTTTTTGATCGGGTAGCTCCTCAAACAATGCCGACCCCTCATAAAAGAGCAGGCCATTACGGTAATCCCTTGTAAACTGGGTAAGAAGATATTTTATCTTGTAGCCCAACGCCTTATTTTCAATCTCGATAAAATCAAACGAACTTGCGGTAAGTTGCCTGCTTTGTTCATCATAATGGATATCAAGCATGTCAGAATTGAGTATCTTACATTGTTTGGCATAGTCCGACTGGCCCAAAAACTCTTCTTCAAATAGCTTGTAATTTCTTTCCCGGTTAAGATCGGGTCTGATATCTACTTCTTTTAAAGCAATTGCCTTTGGTATAATTTCTATATCAGGCAATGCAATGTTCCGGTTCACCATCAAGGTTTGCCGGTAAGTCTCATACCCGATAATAGATACCACCAATTCATATCGGCCGGAGTGCACACCGGTGATTTCGTAAGTGCCATCTTCATTAGTTTTTGCTCCGGCAGTGGCATTACTCAGGAACACGCTGGCATTGGCAACAGGTTTTTTATCTGCCTGGTTAAGTATTTTCCCTGCCAGATGATGTTGACCTAATGTGGTAAACGGCAAAAAAACAAGCAAGAAAAATAATATCCGTTGCATACACCGTATAAAATGTAAAATTATTTTAACAAGGGGATTGACTGAAATCTCGTTAAGCACAGTGCTATAAATTGATTTGCCGGATGATCTCTGCTTGTGCAGATTTAATTGAAACAAAGGACAAGGCGGTAGCGTTAAAGTTTTAAAGGAATTAATTAAAATTATTTGAATAGTTTTTAAACCTTTTTCATTTTTTTTGTTCTAATTTATAGAAAACATATTATTTATGAAATCATCATGAGCTTCAAAATATAAATGCCGACTCATGATAGCTTCATAATCTTTTTAAAACAAATTATTTATATGAAAAAACTCTTATCAATCCTTTGCTGCTCAGTAATATTATTGACAGTATCCTCATGTACTAAGCAGTATATCACACCTCCTGCACCAAACCAGAATCAAACGATAACTGCCAATATTGCTTCAACCGACTGGCTGGCGTATACTGATGGTAAATCTTACTATGTACCTATCGATGTGGCTGCTTTAGACGATGCCTCGGCACAATTCGATGGTGTTGTGGTGTCAATTTCTTATGATGGCGGTAAAACGTATGAGCAATTACCTGAAGTATATAATGGATTGTCCTTCAGCTATACGTATAATGGAGCTGGGACCAGCAGTGCGGGTAATGTAAGTATTTATGCCCAATCTCCTGACGGCGGCACCCCGATTAAGCCTACCGATCCCATCATGGTGAAGATTGTATTAGTTTATTCTAATTAATCACCGGGGATTTTGAAGAAACAAAAAAGGTGTGCCGAATTTCAGCACACCTTTTTTATGGATTGTCATTAAAGTCTCTCCGCCAACTGGCGGAGGAGATTTAGAGGGGTTTATTTCTCCATTTGCTCTATAACAGCTTGTGTTACTCCGGTAAAGGAGAAACCGCCATCATGAAATAGATTTTGCATCGTTACCATTTTGGTAAGGTCTGAGAACAGGCTTACACAATAGTCAGCACACTGATCAGCAGATGCATTACCAAGCGGACTCATTTTCTCAGCATAATTAATAAATCCATCAAAGCCTTTTACACCCGAACCTGCAGTAGTACGGGTTGGTGATTGCGATACCGTATTGATGCGGACATGCTTTTTGGTGCCATAATAATAACCGAAGCTGCGGGCAATGCTTTCTAAATAAGCTTTATTGTCAGCCATGTCATTATAATCAGGGAATACGCGTTGTGCAGCGATATAGGTAAGCGCCAGTACAGATCCCCATTCATTAATGGCATCCATTTTCATAGCGGTTTGTAATACCCTGTGCAAACTCAATGCAGATATATCCAATCCTTTATGAGTAAAATCATAATTGTTCTCAGTATAAGTAATGCCCTTGCGAACATTTACACTCATGCCTATAGAATGCAATACAAAATCAACACCGCCACCAAAATGTTCCATTGTTTTGGTAAACAAGTTAGTAATATCTTCATTGCTGGTTACATCAGCAGCAATAACGGGTGCATTGCACTCGGCAGCCAGGTTATTCAGTTCGCCCATGCGAAGTGCCAGCGGTGAGTTTGACAGAACGATTTCTGCGCCTTCCTGTACAGCTCGCTGCGCTACTTTCCAGGCGATCGAATTCTCATTCAATGCGCCAAAAATGATTCCCTTTTTGCCTTTTAATAAGTTGTAAGCCATTTTCCTTGGTTTTGTTGAGTTGGTAAAGTTATATATTAGTTTGCAGTTTTCTGTTTGCAGTTTGCATTTTCAATAACTGCCTGATTTCCGGCTCTTTTTCTGCAAACATCCCAATGAAAACTGCTAACTGTTTAGGAGCTCCTTGGCATTTTGCAAAACGCTTACTCCCGGTTTAGCGTCCCTTAGCAATTTCGATAGTCACATGACGCCGGGTTTATTTTCTATAAACAACCTACCGGGCACTGTTTAGAAAATCCATAATAAGTAAGTTTGTCTCTTTCTTCTGAGCTTGGGTACCCCTACCGCCCATATCATTGTGTATTGTATTTACCTTGACTATCTTTATTTTATACCTTTTCTGTTCTTCTGGCGCTGGTAGTACCCCGGCATCGGCCGGCTGGTCGCTCGAACGGATGGAAAATATTTTTGGATGATCCGCTCTAGGAATAGCTACCCGGCGATTATCCAGAGTGATCACCACTTTAGCAAAACTGGGGTATTCATTGGCAATCAGCATAGCCATGTCCCCACCGTTGGAGTGGCCCATTAATATAATATGATCATAATCTAACTGCGGATATTTCTTTTTGAGCTGATCAGTAACAAAAAAGATGCTCTTAACACCTCTGTCCCAAACGGCCCTTCTTAATTTATAAATATCCCCCAATCTTGGCAGCGTATCATCCGTAGGGAGATCATGCTGAATAACAATCACGAAATAGCCGTTGGCGGAAAGGTTAGTAGCGATATAGCCGTAATCAGTGCTTTTACTACCATAGCCTGGATTAAATATCACCAGTTTTTTCTTAATGTTACGCGGTGCCGAATTTACAACGTTATAGGTAGCTATTGGGATTACCCTGTTGCGTGAGCTGTCAATTAACGTAAGCGTATCTTTTTTTGTATAGAGATCTGTAATGCAGACACCGGAATTGGCGAAAGTTTCATTGGACCTCGCGTCAGCGCACTCCCAAAGCAATATGGAGATGAATAAAATAAAAAAGCGTTCAATTTTCATTGGATAAGGTATCAACTTAAAATAGTTAGGCTTTCAATAATTCCCTCGCATTCTGCAAAGCACTTTCGCCCGGTTTATCACCGCTCAGCATTTTAGCAATTTCCAAAACCCTTTCCTGTTTACTCAATTGCCTGATACGGGTATAGGTAACAGCGGCCTCGTTATCTTTATATACAAAGTAATGACTTTGCCCTTTGCTGGCGATCTGCGGCAGGTGTGTTATGGTGATCACCTGCAAGTTTTCAGCAAGGCGTTCCATGATCTGTCCTACTTTATTAGCCACTTCGCCCGATACACCTGCATCGATCTCATCAAAAATAATGGTAGGTAATGCGGTATATTTTGCAATAAGCGATTTGATGGAAAGCATCAGCCTTGAAAGCTCACCCCCTGAGGCTACTTTACTCATTTCGGCAAGTGTATGTCCTTTGTTTGCTGAGAAAAGGAAACGAACCAGGTCCGTACCGTTAGCCCCCAAACCCCCTGAAGGGGAGTTATGTCCTGGCGTTTGGTTTTGTTCAATTTTTAGGATTGAATTATCCATGCCCATTTCGGAAAGGGACTGAATTACTTGTTTCTCTATGTCAGGGATAGCTTTTGCGCGGTTTGCGGATAACTTAGAGGCCAAATTTTCAAGCTCCTGCTTTTCGGCGGCGATTTGTTTTTGCAGCTTTTCTATTTCTTCATCACCAAAAAGTGCCTGCTGTATTTTTGTGGATAGCTCACCCTGCAATTGTAGCAATTCGGCGTTAGTATTTACATGGTGCTTTTTTTGCAGATTGTAGGTGAGGCTTAAACGATCACTAACTTCGGCAGCCCTGGCCTCGTTGGTATGCGTATGTTGCTCCAGGGTCTCAATTTCTGCCGCAATATCCTTCAGTTCAATTAATGTGCTTTTCAGTCTTTCATGCAATTCTGCAATTAATGGATTGAATTTCTCCAATGATGACAGATGGTGCGTAGCCTCACGTAATTGTATCAACGCCGATGTTTCGCCCTCCTGCATCAAATAAGAAGCGCCTAACAAGTTACGTTTTATTTCTTCGGCATTATTAAGTGTATAAAGTTCCTGCTCCAATCTTTCTTGTTCATCCTCTATCAAATTCGCCTTCTCCAGTTCATCAAACTGGAACTGATAATAATCCAGGTCAGACTTTGCTTTATCACTTTCACTGATCAGTTGCTGTAATTTGGCCGCAGCTTTCTTATAAGCTTTAAATTTAGACTGATAATCCGTTAAGAGGTTTCCATGCCCTGCTACCGAATCAACCACCAGCAACTGGAACTCCGGGTCGTTAATTTCCAAAGTAGCATGTTGCGAATGGATATCGATCAGTTTTTCACCTATGGCTTTAATTACATTCAGGGTGACTGGCGTGTCATTAACAAAAGCCCTTGATTTTCCATCGGCAGATATTTCACGCCTTAAAATGGTCTCGGCCTCATAATCCAGTTCATTATCCTCAAAAAAAGATTTCAGGTGAAAATCAGAAATGGTAAATATTCCCTCTATCACACATTTTTTTTGCTGATTAAAAAAATAACGGCTTTCGGCACGCTGACCTAATATCAACGACAGTGCACCCAATATAATGGACTTACCTGCACCGGTTTCGCCGGTCAAAATATTAAGGCCATCGCCAAAGCTTATTTCCAGATTATCAATTAAGGCGTAGTTGTTTATTACGAGCTTTTGAAGCATAAAAAAGTATCCGTTTTGAGGATACTAAATTACGGTTTTAGTTGATTAAGTTGGATTGGGTTTAGTAAGTTGATTGAGTTATGGATTAACTACTATAAACGGCTATCAGTTTTGTAAGCACCGATCACCTGCCTAATGGCATCAATAACTAACGCAGGGTCATCCAAATGAATATTGTGGCCACTATTGTTATCAAAAATTATCTTGCTATTGGTGGATAAGTGAGCCAGGTCTCTTTGTAATTGTATACGCTCACTTTCAAGTACAGCCGAATCAGCCAAGCCCGAATAGCCGCCGTTACCACGTGATAGCACTACTAATGGGATATTATCCAGCATATATTCCGGCTTCCCCTTGTTTGCATACATATCTGCCACATCCTCGGGCGACCAGTTCATCTCGTTACCCCCTGCTTTGCGGTATGCCGGCTGTGATTGTGCCCATATCTGCATTTTCTGATCATTTACTGATAACTTATTCAAAGGCGGTTCGATAGTTGTGTCCAATTTTACCACCTGTGGGGTATCGGGTGTACTATTCTGTTTTGTTTTATTTTGTGGTTCTGGTGCATGCTCTCCTTTGGCCCATTCGCGGATACGCATAGGTTTATTATTTATGATGATCCTTGAGTCCTCATTAAGAGCATCGACCAAAACAACCCCGGCAATTTCATTTTTATAGAACCGCGCAAATGAGCGTACCAGGAAGCCGCCGTAGGATTGACCCACTAAAATGTATGGTCCGCTTATCCCCGCATTGCGTAAAGCAGTGTGTAACTCATAAGCTATTTGCCTGCCTGACCGGGGAAGTGGTCCCGCCTCGCTCCAGGCATAGCCCGCCCTGTCATAAGATACCGTGGTCACAGTTTCCGAAACCTCGGGCTGAACCAGATCCCAGATAAATGAAAAATCACCGCTTCCGTTTTCAAATACAACTACGGGTTTGCCTTTTCCCATCACGTGGATATGTAATAAATGACCTCCAGCATCAACCAGTTTCCCGGTCGGCGGATATGGAACCGATTGGCCATAACTAATAAATGTTGATCCTGATAAGATCAACAAAACCAGCATTAATGTTGAATGCCATCTTTTCTGTGTACACAGCGGATCTTTTGAGCTCATTATCAGTATGTTTATATTAATAAGATGTAATAAACAGGGAATAGGTTACATCTGATTACAAATTTTAATGGAAAGAAAAAAGCGCCCTTATGGACGCTATTTTTTTACTATTTGCAGATTTTAACTAATTACTGATCGCCAATCAACTAATCACTAATTATCACTGTCTGTATCTGGTTTCTCTGGCTTTTCCGGAGCTTCAGGTTTATTTATTTCTGGTTTTTCCGGAGCCTCAGGTTTATTTATCTCTGGTTTCTCTGGTGCCTCAGGTTTTTCCGGAGCCTCAAAGTCATAATGATAATTGAAGTTCATAGCTTCTCTTCTCATCTGCTGCATACGTGCTTTAAATTGAGGCGACTTCATATAAGCTTGCATTTTTGCGCTGGCCTTGCGTAATTCCTCTTGTGCTCTTCTTAATTCAGGACTATTTTGGTAAGCACGCATTTGTTCGCTCAGCTTTCTCACCGCTTCCTTAGTCTGTTCCATAGCCGGACTGTGATATGCCTTTCTTATGCTATCACCCAGCATACGCATATCTTCTTGTGCCTTGTGGGATTCAGGGGAATCGTAACGCTGACGAATTTGCTCGCCCAATTTCTTCATTTCCTCTTCGCGTTCTTTTTCTGCCGACGAAATATGCGATTTTAGCTCTTCCTGGTACTTCTTATAGTTTTCGCTTTGATAAAAATCATCATCTTTTGAATAATTGCGATCATGCGGAATGCCATATTTCTTTTCCAGTTCCGTATTCAGCTTTTTAAACTCAGGAGTGCTGTAATATTTGCCTACCTCACCGCCCAGTTCACCCATGCGCCTGCTTATCCTGGCCGTTTCGCCGTTCTCGCCCCAGTTTTTACCGAAATCAGCCGCTAATTTTTCTTGTTTTAGCTGCAATTCCTTCATGGCAGGATTGTTGTCAAGATCTTCCATTGATTTATTTTCCAGTTCCATTTGTTGGGTTAACTTTTGGAACTCCGGACTGTTATAATATTTGCCGATAGCTTCACCGTATTTACCCACTTCTGCTGAAAGCCTTTCCAGTTCAGCATCATTATAATTAATGTCGCCACTATAGTAATCCCCTTTGTGAGTAGCCTTTGCAGCAGGCTTTTTAGTTGCAGCCACTTTATGATGAGTAGTTGCGGCTTTCTTTTTTACCGTGTCAGTGAATAGTTCACTAATAGCGTTAGGCTTTATTTTGTTGAAAGATATTTTGCCGTTCGCGATGGTTGGGTTTAACCATGCGAGGCCTGTAACGCTTGCTGTAAGCAAGGCTATAGCGAGTAATATATGGCGTGTGTTGCCAATGGGTTTCTTAGTTTTCATGATACGTTCAATTCGATTTAATAAATGATACTTTTTGCCCGTGGCTGCCAGCGCAAGCTGCCATTCCTGCCGACGGGTCTGTTCTAATTTCAATAGTGCATGCGCATACACCAAAGGTTTTTTAGAGGCCTCTATTACAATATCATCGCAGCTGTTTTCCCTTTCGTGGTTAATAACGCGATTAATTAATTGTGCAAATGGATTGAAAAACAACATTACCGACATCGCCTGTTGTGCCAGGTTAATAAGGTAATCGTTGCGTTTAATGTGTGCCAGCTCATGGAGAATAATTATCTCGATCTCCTCGGCGGACAAATAGGTAGATAAGGTAAAAGGTAACAATATAACCGGTTTAAAATAACCCATCATACAAGGGGCATCAACCAGTTTACTTAAACCGAACCGCACTTTATCGGTGATGTTCAGCATCGATACAAACTGATCTACCTTCAGTTGCATCTGTACATCAATACTCATCGTTTGCCTGATGTGATTGATCTTTTTACGGGCCCATACTAACTGACCTGTATTAAAGATGAATCCTATTATATATACTATAGTAATATAAGGCAACAGCCATTCTATAGTGTAATTGTATCTCTCGCTAAAGGTTGCATCATGTGTCAGGTGCAGAGGCAGCCCGAAAGCAACAGGTACAATATCTTTATTATGGGTATTTATAGCAACCCAGGTATGCATATTAAATTCGTTTGAAAGGGTATACACAAACCATACTGTGATCCACACTAACGCGGTTATGGCAACATTATGCTTTGTAGCTGATGATAACTGTGGGAACAGCAATATAATCAGCCGTAATCCCAGGTATACAAATAGCCCCTGCCATAATGAGTGGATAATAGCAACTCCTATTACCTGGCTTATGTTATAGAGTATGGTTTGCATTTTGTTTAAATTCTAATCTTTTAAAACTCTAAATCCTAATTTCTAAGGCTGTTCAACTTGGCCTAACTAATCACTGATCTCTAATCTCTGATCACTAGTCGCTAACCTCTACCCCCAAATTGATCCAGATATTTCTTAATTGCATCTATCTCATCTTTTGATGCCTTATGATGTCCTAAAGCCTGTATTACCAGATCAGAGGTCGAGCCTTCAAATACAGTAGACAGTATTTTATCCAGAGCACTGCTTTGCGCTTTTTCCTGGGTATAGTGTGCCTTGTATATATGCGTTTTAGAAGTGGTATCGCGCTCAACTAATCCTTTCTCATCCATTATCTGCATCAGCTTTAAAGTAGTTGTATAACCGGCACCTTTGGTTTTCGCCAATTCTTCATGCACATCTCTTACGGTGGCTTGTCCCATTTTCCATAATACCTGTAGTATCTCTAACTCGCTTTCTGTTGGTTTGCTTTCCATGTTCTTAATCTATATACGAATAACTTCGTACAAATATCTACGACAAATTTCGTAAATGCAAATATTTTCTGATCTTTTTTATTTTATTATTTACGATACAAACAAAAGACGCTGAGGATCAGGGTTTCGTTACAAAAAATTTTAAGAAAAGGGAGGGGCTTCTATGCCTTAGAATGTGAAGCTTAGAATTTAAAATTTAGGATTTAGAGCTTAGAATTTAGGGTTTAGAATTTAGAATTTAGGGTTTAGAATTTAGAATTTAGGGTTTAGAATTTAGAATTTAGGGTTTAGGGTTTAGAATTTAGAATTTAGGGTTTAGATTTTAGACTTTCCCCTTAATTCGCTTTTATCCCCTGGTATTTAGTACCATTTGCAGGATCAACTTGTGACAGGATAGTAATGGCGTCGGTTTTTTCTTTTGAATCCGCCTTGCTGAAAATGGAAACCAACTCATCACTTTTGGCTGTGAAGAATATCGTCGGGAGCATAGCTCCAATACGCTGGTTATCTACTTGTGTTAGCGATGGTAGTATATCAGCAATAAATTTGCGGCCTTTTGAAGAGTTGTCAGCCATTTGGTCGAGCCCGTTTCGGTGATAATCGTAAACAAACGCCCGTAAGGGAACATATGCTCTGTTATTTAAGTTTTCTGATAACCAATAACGATTGATGTTACCGTCAAAAGCCTTCCACCCCTTGTAGCCGCCGCTTGATGAAGCATTGATCACTACGGTCTGCGCAGCCTGGAAATATGAGCTACCGCCAAATCTCGAAAAACTATCGTAATCCATACCCAAAACAATGTAAGCATAAAATGCCATTACCGAAGCCAGGTTACTTGTAAATGTTTGGTCGCTATAATCGATGGTCTGACCTTCGGCGTAGGTAAAATCGAAATCCTTATCGTTAAGATTTAGCAAAGGCGTAGTGTAGGTCGAATTAAAAACCGGTCTGCTTGATTGCACCTGCAGCTCACCACTGAAATTGCTGTTACCGTCCCAATTGGTTAAGTTCAATACAAAATTGCAATCGATCCTTTCTGCAGGGAGGATATTGTCAGGGCTCCATTTATGGCCATTCAGAAAATCCCTCATAGCTGTCTCCAGCGACTGAAAGATATGTGTATTACTGGTTTTAATTTTACCGCTGATGACTTTTACCCGCGCGTTCAAATCCTGTGCCGAGGCTGAACAGCCTAAACAGAACAGTAAAACATAAATAGCCAGTTTCTTCATGTGTTTATTAGTTCAGCAACTTTATTACAAATATCCGTAGCTACCTCGTTCTTGTCTTTTAGATCAAACACAGTCTTTTGCAGCTTATGGTCAATGATCGTTATTTTGTTAGTATCAGTCCTAAAACCGGCACCTTTATCATTAAGCGAGTTTAGTACAATAAAGTCGAGATTCTTCTTCTTTAGCTTTTCAACGGCATTGTCCTCCTCATTGTTCGTTTCCAACGCAAAACCTACTAATATTTGTCCATTACTTTTTTGCTCACCCAGCGTTTTTAAAATGTCTGTTGTCTTTTTAAGTTCGATATTCAGATCAGTATCCTGCTTCTTTATCTTTTGTGCCGATACTGTAACCGGTGTAAAATCAGCCACAGCGGCGCACATGATACAGGCTTTTGAATTTTTATAATGCTGCAGGCAGGCATCCAGCATTTCGGCTGCGGATGTTACGTCAATACGTTTTACACTTGGTTGATGACTTTTCTGAGCTGTTGGCCCGGCAATAAGGGTAACATCTGCACCCATTGCAGCTAACTGGTCCGCAATAGCAAAACCCATTTTGCCGGACGAATGGTTGCCAATAAAGCGCACCGGATCGATGGCCTCATAAGTAGGTCCGGCCGTAACCAGTATCTTCTGATTAACTAAAGGGAGTTTTTTTTTATTTCTGTCGTCAAAAAATCGACGATCTCCTCAGGCTCTGCCATGCGTCCTTCACCATATAAACCGCTTGCCAGTTCACCCTTACCAGGCGGGATCAATATATTACCGTAGGATTGCAGCTGTTGTATATTTTGCTGTGTCGCCGGATGTTTCCACATATCCAGATCCATAGCCGGCGCAAAGTAGACCGGGCATTTAGCAGATAGGTATACTGCAGTAAGTAGATTATCACTTTGCCCGTTCGCCATTTTTGAGAGCGTATTGGCGCTTGCAGGGGCTACCAGAAAAATATCAGCCCATAAACCCAACTCCACATGGTTATTCCATTCGCCATTAACGGAGTTAAAGTACTCAACCAATACAGGTTTTTTGGAAAGGGTCGATAAAGTTAAAGGTGTAATAAAGCTGGTGGCATCCGGTGTCATCACCACCTGTACATTGGCACCGGCTTTTATGAGCAGGCGTACAAGCAGAGCTGATTTATATGCTGCTATGCTACCACAAATACCTAAAACAATGTTTTTATTCTGAAGCATGCCCCCTAACCCCCTGAAGGGGGAATTGTAAATTTAAAAAGTTAAAAGTAACAAAAAAAACTCCCCATTGGGGAGTTTTTTATATCAGAACCCTTTTCTTCCTCCCCTTCAGGGGGACGGGCGGTTTATTCTTTGTTTGGGTTACGATAATAGATCTTATCTTCCAAAAATTCCTGTACCGCTACTAATGACGGTTTTGGTAATTTTTCGTAATGTTTAGAGATCTCTATTTGCTCGCGGTTTTCAAAAATTTCTTCCAGGTTATCATTTGATGAAGCAAACTCTGAAAGTTTTTGGTGCAGTTCTTCCTTCACGTTATTAGAAATCTGGTTTGCCCTTTTTGACATAATCACGATCGATTCATAAATATTATCGGTCTTTATATCCAGGTCGCGCAAATCACGTGTTACGGTGCTGCTTGCTACAGTCGATTTATTTACAGGATTGTTCATATCAATTTTAATTTGGTATTTTTTTATTAAGATCTATTTTTATTGATGGGGGTTGACCCGTTACTGTGTCTTTTTTAGCAAGGCGGCGCGCCAGGTTTACATCATTTGCTTGTTCTTCTAATTGTCTTTTAGCAGATGCTATACCTTGTTCGCTGTTCTTTTTGTAATAAAGCGCATCATTCTTGAATTTGCTTGATGGATATTTATCTGCAAATTGCTGCTGATAAGATAAAGTCTGGGTATAACGGTCTACCTGCGTATAAACTCTGCTATGTTCAGCATATAAATATTGTGCTTTAATAGTAAGAAAATCTACTTCCTCAGCATATTTGGTATCCGGATAATCACGTAACTCGTTACCAAATGCTATAACGGCAGCATAGTAATCGCCAATAGTTAAATATAGCTTAGCATTTTCAAATGCTTTTCTTTCCAGTTTATCGCGCAGGTTTTGAATCAGTTTACCAGCCTCTGCGACACGTTCGCTTTTTGGATACAAGTTGATAAACAATTGCAGTGTCTCAATAGCCTTGGTTGTATTCTCCTGGTCGAGCGAATAAATCGGCGAATCAAGATAATAACAATATGCCTCCATAAAGCGGCACTCTTCTGCCCTTGCACTTTGAGGGTAGGTATCAGAAAAAGTTTTAAAGTGATATCTCGCCGAAGTATAGTCCTTCAGGTTATAGTTTGCATAAGCATAGTAATAGTAAAGGTCTTCCGCCTGGGCCTGCCCGCGATAACGCTGTACCAATGTTTCAAATAATTCAAGTGCCTTGCTGTATTGCTTTTTATTATAGAAAGCCAACGCAGCCTGGTATTTTTTGGCATTGTCGTTACTTGCTTTTAGTTTCTCAAATTTGCTTTTACAACTTACAGCCGCTATAATAAATAGAATTAAAAGGCCGGATAATATAGCACGTTGTTTTTTAAACATTTTGCAAAGATATGGTAATAATATAAATCAGTCAATTATTTATTTATCAGCGAATATAGATGGGTTAAATTATATGCCGATACTGGTATACCTTTATTTAACATCTTTTAACTATTCTTTATTATATAATAGGTATTCAAAAGTGTAAATTGGTTGATAACCTAAACAAATCTTTGCTTTTTCAGTAACATATACCCGGTCGATACTTGCCGGAAACTTCCAGCCTTTGGTTTTATATATTTCGGCTGCATCCGGATAGTGCTTTAATATGACTGGTTCGGGATTGTGCTTAATAGTATTAAGTTCTTCCCTATTAAATGGTGAACCACTTGATATATTAAAGATCTCAAATTTGTTAAATGTGATGCCTAATGCCAGCCGAAGTGCTTCGGCTCCATCTCTTTCATCCAGCCCGCGGTATAGCCGGTGATTTATTTTCAGATTATCGTCTTCGGGCAAAAATCTGGCAACGCGGTATACCGATGCTTGCAACCCTTCCTTATAAAAGAAGTCCCTGCATAACTGCTCTGCTGTTTGTTTGGTTATATCATATATATCACGTGGCTGTTCCCTTAGCGATTCATCTACCCAAACTGCTTTTTCAGCATCAACCAAAGCGTCTCCATATATAGATGTAGTACTTGTAAACAGAAACTTAGGAATGCCATTCTTGATACAGGCGTTAAGCAAATTCAGCGTACCTATAATATTGGTATCGATAAACGTTTCCCGTGGGTACTTCAGCTCATAATGTTTACCGTGTATTGCGGCGGTATGTATAATAGCATCATATCCGCGACAAGCTGCCATTATAGCTTCTTTATTTTTCAGGTCGATCAATTCATCCGTCGTGTCTGATGGAATGATATCTATACCATATATAGTATGACCGTGCGTTTTTAAAAGTTTAGCTGTAACCGATCCTAATTGCCCTGATGAGCCGGTAACTAATATTTTCATGCCGACTCAAATTTATCTAATATATAGGTTTAACGGTTGTTTTATTTAGCAGGAGTGGGGAAGAATATTTTAATTGAAATTTTTTCCTGCTGATTTGCAAAGTGTTATCAGTACACTAATGCTTTTTCTTAAGCAAGCATTTGCAGAATCCAAAAGTCTGCATACCTTTGCAGCCCGCAAACGAAGGAGCGGAAAGTTCTGAGAAGTGTTGGAGAAGAGAGGCAGAGGGGGTTTGAGAAGGAGAAAAGAGAGAAAGATAACCCTGCGCCGGGACTTATAAAAATAAAAAAAATAAGTTTTGGAAAGTAGAAAAAGGTTTCTACCTTTGCAGTCCCAAAACGAACAGGGAAAAAAGCCGGAAGCGACTTCTGGTTTGAAGATTGAAAAAGTGATTGCGAAAGCAATAACGAAGATAAAAAAAAGTTCCGAACCGCGAGGCGAGGAGCGCAAGTTCTTTAGAAGGTGAATAAATAATTATGAGACGCAGCGAGACGGAATCTGCTAACGCAGATGAAGTCAGAAGAGTTTTTTAAAGACGAGATAGAAAGGCGTAATACTGTATAAAGATACAAAGGGAAGCGCAAGGAGCGAGGTGGCAACACCAACCGCCGACCGCCGACCGAAATACAGATTATAAAATGATTCTATTGAGTAAATAGGGTCAGTAATCAAACAAAACATTATACAATGGAGAGTTTGATCCTGGCTCAGGATGAACGCTAGCGGCAGGCCTAATACATGCAAGTCGGACGGGATTGGAGAGCTTGCTTTCCATGAGAGTGGCGCACGGGTGCGTAACACGTATGTAACCTACCCATATCAGGGGGATAGCCTCTCGAAAGAGAGATTAAGCCCGCATAAAATCACACACTGGCATCAGTAAATGATCAAATATTTATAGGATATGGATGGGCATGCGGAACATTAGCTAGTTGGTAAGGTAACGGCTTACCAAGGCTACGATGTTTAGGGGATCTGAGAGGATGACCCCCCACACTGGTACTGAGACACGGACCAGACTCCTACGGGAGGCAGCAGTAAGGAATATTGGTCAATGGGCGCAAGCCTGAACCAGCCATGCCGCGTGCAGGAAGACGGCCCTACGGGTTGTAAACTGCTTTTATACGGGAATAAACCTACTTACGTGTAAGTAGCTGAATGTACTGTAAGAATAAGGATCGGCTAACTCCGTGCCAGCAGCCGCGGTAATACGGAGGATCCAAGCGTTATCCGGATTTATTGGGTTTAAAGGGTGCGTAGGCGGCCAATTAAGTCAGGGGTGAAAGACGGTAGCTTAACTATCGCAGTGCCTTTGATACTGATTGGCTTGAATGTACTTGAGGTAGGCGGAATGTGACAAGTAGCGGTGAAATGCATAGATATGTCACAGAACACCAATTGCGAAGGCAGCTTACTAAAGTATGATTGACGCTGAGGCACGAAAGCGTGGGGATCAAACAGGATTAGATACCCTGGTAGTCCACGCCCTAAACGATGAACACTCGATGTTGGCGATATACGGTCAGCGTCTAAGCGAAAGCGTTAAGTGTTCCACCTGGGGAGTACGCCCGCAAGGGTGAAACTCAAAGGAATTGACGGGGGCCCGCACAAGCGGAGGAGCATGTGGTTTAATTCGATGATACGCGAGGAACCTTACCCGGGCTTGAAAGTTAGTGAATAGAGCAGAGACGCTCTAGTCCTTCGGGACACGAAACTAGGTGCTGCATGGCTGTCGTCAGCTCGTGCCGTGAGGTGTTGGGTTAAGTCCCGCAACGAGCGCAACCCCTGTGAATAGTTGCCAGCACGTAAAGGTGGGGACTCTATTCAGACTGCCTACGCAAGTAGAGAGGAAGGAGGGGACGACGTCAAGTCATCATGGCCCTTACGTCCGGGGCTACACACGTGCTACAATGGCCGGTACAGAGGGCAGCGACCTGGCAACAGGAAGCCAATCTCAAAAAGCCGGTCACAGTTCGGATCGGGGTCTGCAACTCGACCCCGTGAAGTTGGATTCGCTAGTAATCGCAGATCAGCAATGCTGCGGTGAATACGTTCCCGGGCCTTGTACACACCGCCCGTCAAGCCATGGAAGCTGGAAGTGCCTGAAGTGCGTAACCGTAAGGAGCGTCCTAGGGTAAAGTCGGTAACTGGGGCTAAGTCGTAACAAGGTAGCCGTACCGGAAGGTGTGGCTGGAATACCTCCTTTCTGGAGCAGTATTACCCTTATCTTGTCATAAAAACAGCAAGCTGTTCTCATAATTATCACCTTTTATTTAAGCATTAAGAAAAACCCAAAAGATGAAGCCATCAGGGTGCCTGAACGAAAAGAAGCAGGGACACAGTTGGCAGTAGCAGTTGGCAGTAGCAGTTTAATCTGATAACTGCAAACTAGGAACTGCAAACTATAAAGAGTCCCGTAGCTCAGTTTGGTTAGAGCACTACACTGATAATGTAGGGGTCAGCAGTTCAAATCTGCTCGGGACTACAGCATTAAGTAGCGGTAGCAGTGAAAAGTAGCAGTAAGATGCTGCCACTGCAACTAAAAACTGCCACTTAAAAAACATCTAAGGGGGATTAGCTCAGCTGGCTAGAGCACCTGCCTTGCACGCAGGGGGTCAACGGTTCGAATCCGTTATTCTCCACCATGCTTGAGAGAATCAAGATGAAAGAATCAAGAAACAAGACATAAAAATCTTGAATCCTGGCTCTGGACTCCTGAATCTGCGAAGCAAAACGTTCTTTGACATATTGGAAGAAGTAATTGAAAAAAAGAGAAGACAACAGTAGGGACGTTGTTTTTGAAGAATCAAGATACAAGAATCAAGAAACAAGACTTCGGTCCTGGCTCATGACTCTTAACTCTTGGATCTAAAGAAATGACTCTCAAATAAAAAAAGCATACTCTACCGGGCAAAAGCGGTAGAAGTAGAAGAAAGTAAGAAAGGGTACACGGGGGATGCCTTGGCTCTCAGAGGCGATGAAGGACGTGATAAGCTGCGATAAGCCGCGGGGATCAGCAAATATGAATTGATCCGCGGATTTCCGAATGGGGAAACCTAACTATCTGAAGGATAGTTGCATAAATGCGCAAACCTGCTGAACTGAAACATCTAAGTAAGCAGAGGAAGAGAAAACAATAGTGATTTCCTGAGTAGTGGCGAGCGAAAGGGAAACAGCCCAAACCCATTATGTTACGGCATAATGGGGGTTGTAGGACCACGATGTGGTATATTAAACAGAAGCGGAACGGTGTGGGAAAACCGGCCATAGAGCATGATAGCTGCGTACGCGTAATGAATAATAACCTAGTGAGTTCCTGAGTACCGCGAGGTCGGAGACGCCTTGTGGGAACCAGCCGGCACCATCCGGTAAGGCTAAATACTACTGAGAGACCGATAGTGAACCAGTACCGTGAGGGAAAGGTGAAAAGAACCCCGAACAGGGGAGTGAAATAGAACCTGAAACCGTGTACTTACAAGCGGTCGGAGCCACCTTGTGTGGTGACGGCGTGCCTTTTGCATAATGAGCCTACGAGTTACTCCTCACTGGCAAGGTTAAATGGTTAAGCCATGAAGCCGAAGCGAAAGCGAGTCTGAAAAGGGCGTGCAGTCAGTGGGGGTAGACGCGAAACCTTGTGATCTACCCATGGACAGGTTGAAGGTGCCGTAACAGGTACTGGAGGACCGAACCGATAAACGTTGAAAAGTTTCCGGATGATCTGTGGGTAGGGGTGAAAGGCTAATCAAACTGGGAAATAGCTCGTACTCCCCGAAATGTTTTTAGGAACAGCCTGGCGGTTGAGTTATTCAGAGGTAGAGCTACTAATTGGGTGCGGGGGAGTCAAATCCTACCAAATCCAGATAAACTCCGAATGCTGAATAATATACGCTGGAGTGAGGCTCTGGGTGCTAAGGTCCAGGGCCGAGAGGGAAAGAACCCAGACCATCAGCTAAGGTCCCCAAATTAACGCTAAGTTGAACTAACGAGGTCCGATTGCACAGACAGCTAGGATGTTGGCTTGGAAGCAGCCATTCATTTAAAGAGTGCGTAACAGCTCACTAGTCGAGCGATCGGGCATGGATAATAAACGGGCATTAAGCGTTATACCGAAGCTATGGATTTGCACTTTGGTGCATCTGGTAGGGGAGCATTCTAATTCCGGTGAAGCAGGAGGGACAACCGACTGTGGAGGGTTTAGAAAAGCAAATGTAGGCATAAGTAACGATAAGGCGGGAGAGAAACCCGCCCACCGAAAGACTAAGGTTTCCTGATCAACGCTAATCGGATCAGGGTTAGTCGGGGCCTAAGGTGAAGCCGAAGGGCGTAGCCGATGGACAACTGGTTAATATTCCAGTACTTTTTATAACTGCGATGCGGTGACGGAGTAGTGACACTGACGCGAACTGACGGAATAGTTCGTTAAAGGCTGTAGGTATAGGTTTGGTAGTTAAGTACGCCAGATTTGCTGAAAGCTGATAGTACCTTGAACCTTCGGGGGATGGGATAGTTCAGGTAATCAGACTTCCAAGAAAACCCGCTAAGCTTCAGGTTATAAAAACCCGTACCGTAAACCGACACAGGTAGTCGAGGAGAGAATCCTAAGGTGCTCGAGTGAATCATGGCTAAGGAACTCGGCAAAATGGCCCTGTAACTTCGGGAGAAGGGGCGCTGTCAGCAATGGCAGCCGCAGTGAAAAGGCCCAGGCGACTGTTTAACAAAAACACATGGCTTTGCAAAATCGAAAGATGACGTATAAGGCCTGACACCTGCCCGGTGCCGGAAGGTTAAGAGGGGATGTTAGTCGCAAGGCGAAGCATTGAATTGAAGCCCCGGTAAACGGCGGCCGTAACTATAACGGTCCTAAGGTAGCGAAATTCCTTGTCGGGTAAGTTCCGACCTGCACGAATGGTGTAACGATCTGGGCGCTGTCTCAGCCATGAGCTCGGTGAAATTGTGGTATCGGTGAAGACGCCGGTTACCCGCAACGGGACGGAAAGACCCCATGCACCTTCACTACAACTTAACATTGATATCGGATACAGGATGTGTAGGATAGGTGGGAGACTGTGATCTGGCTTCGCTAGGAGTCAGTTAGTCAACGTTGAAATACCACCCTTTTTGTATCTGGTGTCTAATCCCGCAAAGCGGGAGACATTGTTTGGCGGGTAGTTTGACTGGGGTGGTCGCCTCCAAAAAGGTAACGGAGGCTTTCAAAGGTAAGCTCAGTACGCTTGGTAACCGTACGTGGAGTGCAATAGCATAAGCTTGCTTGACAGTGAGGCAGACAAGCCGAGCTGGGTCGAAAGACGGATATAGTGATCCGGTGGTTCTGCATGGAAGGGCCATCGCTCAAAGGATAAAAGGTACGCTGGGGATAACAGGCTGATCTCCCCCAAGAGCTCATATCGACGGGGAGGTTTGGCACCTCGATGTCGGCTCGTCACATCCTGGGGCTGGAGAAGGTCCCAAGGGTTGAGCTGTTCGCTCATTAAAGTGGCACGCGAGCTGGGTTCAGAACGTCGCGAGACAGTTCGGTCCCTATCTGTTGTGGGCGTTGGAAGTTTGAGTGGGGCTGACCTTAGTACGAGAGGACCGGGTTGGACTAACCTCTGGTGAATCTGTTATGGCGCGAGCTGTATTGCAGAGTAGCTACGTTGGGAATAGATAAGCGCTGAAAGCATCTAAGTGCGAAACTAGCCACGAGATGAGACTTCCATTGAGGGTCGTAGTAGACTACTACGTTGATAGGTTACAGGTCTAAAGGTGGTGACATCATAGCCGAGTAATACTAATTGCCCGAAGCTTTCTTCGTGAACGGATTAAAGGTTGTACGTAAAACGTTTTACGTAATACGTACAACCCCGTACAAAACAGATAATAATTATTAATGCTGTTGTTTTCTTTTTGATCAATCACTTCTTTCAATTAATGTCTTAGTTAGACAGTCCATAGCCGATAGCCGATAGTCCATAGTCAGAAATGACTTAAGACTCAAGACTTAGAACTTACGACTAATAACTATAAAATATTCAGGTGCCTATATCGGCGGTGTCCACCTCTTCCCATTCCGAACAGAGAAGTTAAGCCCGCCAGAGCCGATGGTACTGCAGTAAAATGTGGGAGAGTAGGTCGGTGCCCAATCTTAATCAAGAAGGTCGTTATCGCAAGATGACGGCCTTTCTTGTTTTAGTTTAGAGCCAGGAGTCAGGAACCAGGAATCAAGATAAAAACCTCCTGGTTCTTGACTCCTGAATCTTGACTCTCATTCCCACCGTTCACGTTCACCGCATGAACGCTCCCGTGGTATCTATGAACACCTGATATCCAGCTGTTTGTAAACCATCCCCTACTGACAAACCCCTGTCACCACTTCCCCCAATCCCACCCATTATATTTGCAGGTAATAGTTATACGTTTTACGTAGTACGTTATACGTAATAAATCCCGCTAAAAAAAAACGTAATACGTACCACGTCCAACGTCCAACCAAAACTCACCACCCCTACTGACAAATCCCTGTCACCACTTCCCCCAATCCCACCCAGTATATTTGTATATATCACGTTATACGTTTTACGTAGTACGTTATACGTAACAAATGCCGTTTGCAAAAAGACGTAAAACGTACCACGTCCAACGTCCAACCAAATTCACCACCCCTACTGACAAAACCCTGTCACCACTTCCCCCAATCCCACCCATTATATTTGTAGGTAACAGTTGTACGTTTTACGAAGCACGTTATACGTAATAAATCCCGTTTGCAAAAAGACGTAAAACGTCCAACGTAAAACCAAATTCACCACTCACCCATTCACTAACTCACTCATTCACTAATTAAAATGTCCTCCCAACGGCCCCCACACATCGAACAGCTCCGTGCCGAAGCCCGCGGCTACCCCCTCCGCCCCGCCAAACGCTCAAAACCCGCCGCTCCCGCACCCGACCCCGACGAATGCCGCTATGTATTCACTGTCTTCACGGGCAACCGCTGGATGGAACTTGGCGAACGCGAGCCCGAATCCAAAATGCTCTTCGGCGAATTCTGGCACCAGGGCGAACTCTGCATCCTCTTTGCCGATACCAACGTTGGCAAATCCGTGCTCGCCGTGCAAATCGGCAACAGCATAGCCCTCGGCAAACCCATTGCGCCCTTTGCCCTGCGCGCCAAACCCTCCACGGTGCTTTATATCGATTTCGAACTTACCGCCAAACAATTCTACCAACGCTATACCCACCCGCAGGGCAATTACAACTTTACCGACAATTTCCTACGCGCCCAGTTCAACCCCATCACCGAAATCCCCGGCAACTACCGCAGCTATGACGACTATATCATCGCCGGCCTCGAATACAGGATCAAACAAGTCAAAGCCACCGTGCTCATTATCGACAACATCACCTGTCTGCGCGGCGGTACCGAAAACGCTGCCGTGGCACTCAGCCTCATGCAAAACCTCAAAGCGCTCAAAACCGACCTCAATCTGTCCATACTGGTGCTGGCCCATACACCTAAACGCCGTAACCCCGGCTCACCACTCTCGGCCGACGACCTGCACGGCAGCAAACTCCTCATCAACTTTGCCGACAGCGCCTTCTCCATCGGCACAAGCAGCACCGACCACCACCTGCGTTACCTCAAACAAATCAAACAGCGCAGCACCGCACAGGTCTACGGCGACGACAATGTATGCCTTTGCCGCATCCAAAAGCCCGGCAATTTCCTGCAGTTCCGGTTCCAGGGCAACAGCCCCGAACGCCTGCACCTCCGCACCCGCAACACCCTCAACCGCGAATTACTAACCCAAAAAGTAGCCGAACTCTCCGCCAAAGGCCTCAGCCAGCGCCAGATCAGCCGCGAACTCCATATCGCTTTAGGCTATGTCAACAAACTAATGAAGAAGGATGTGTGAATGTGCAAATATGCAGATGTGCAAATAAAAAGGGGGTGTCATGCTGAATTCAGTCTAAGCATGTGCGTTTGGAGACGATTGGACGGTGCATATGTTAATAAACATCATCGTGTGTGCCAATATCTAATAATAAGATATTTTCTACGTCAGGATCAGAAAGATCTTTCTCAATTATAAAAATAATCCTGCAATCATATCCGCAGGAGCAAGCCAGGTATGCTGCCAATTTCCCACTTAATTTATGGGTCCGAAGTGAAGGATCATAAGCATCTTGCTGTAATTTAAGCAAAGCCTTGCTAATCGTTGCTTTTAAAGCCTGATTTTTAGAAGTAAACTTTTGATATGATTTCTCGAAAGCCTTAGATAATACTAGTTTTCTGTCTGAAGGCATTGGATAACTAGAAGGTATTCAATTTTTTAACAATTTCGTCTGCTGTGAGCGGAGTTATTTTCCCCGAATGGTATTCCTTTAACGATTGCTTCGCATTTTTGGCCATTACATCCCTGCGGGCCTCAATTTGCCTCTTCTGCAAAATCTCCAATAACATTTCCCTGGAGGCAAAGTCCAATTGCATTATATTCTCCAACGTTGAATCTATCGTTACCATATCATACTATTGTATTACAAAAATACAAAATTCACAATAAATATTTACAGCGATCTCTTTCATTGCCTAAAACTGTAGATAACAGGTATGTGAATGTGCATACTACCATTTCACCAATGACAATTGACTACTGACCAATGACTAAAAGGGCGTTCCCTCGCACCTCCAGCACCCACCACCGTGCGGCGTCGGGCTATCCACTCATACTGCGCGAGGCATTAGCCGCTTTGTGCTATCAACCATCTGCAAGGTAAATGCAAACTGCCAACTCCTAACTGCCAACTGGAATGGGCCGGTACCCGTTCCTATCCCATAACGCAGATTACTGCTACTATAAACTGCCACTGCTACTAAAATAAGGTATACGTTTCTATCCCTTACGCGAAGAGCGGTAACCGTAAGTAATCCATTTATATATTGAAAAAAATAACCGCTACCGCAAGCTTTCAGCTTGTGGTAAATATTGTTTACAGCTTTCAGCTGGCAACATAAAGTAAAAATTAGCTGAAAGCTAACCACATAATAACCACGAGTTACACTGCGTTAAACTCGCGGGAGCGAGATATTTACCGACATATTTTACACTACGTTAAACTCACAGGAGCAGATTAACGCAACAGGCAGAACTTTTTACTCAATCACTATCTTCCTTATTTCATTGCCGGCCCCGGTAGTATAATTATAAGTCGATACATAAAGGTTACCATCAGCATCTATAGCTAAACCTTGCGGACCATTTAATGATGCCTGTACACCAACGCCGTCTACATCCGCTGGGTTGCCGTTACCTGCTATGATGGTTGATTTGCCATTTTTTTCAATCATCCGGATCACGTTGTGAAAATGATCCGCTTCGTAAAAGTTGCCCGCTTTGTCTATGGCTATTTCCCAGCCCCCAAAAGCCTGGTCTTCAAGCCATATCGATGGAGTGCCTTTTTTATCTACCTTAAATATTGCGGCTGCACTGTTAGCCTCGGCATACCCGGCAACATACATGTTGTTTGATTGATCAAATATGATATTACGTGGCGTACGTATTCCGCTTGCAAAGGTTTTTACATTGCTGCCGTCGGTGTTCATCTGGTATATTACACCCTGGGTATTGTTGCTCATATAAAGATACCCGTCTGCACCAAGGGCAATACCAGTAGTCGGCATATCGCCATTATAAATAACCGACATGCTCATATCGCTGCCTATTTTCAATAAATGGGCATTAAAATCGGTAACATACAAGTCGTGCTTACTTTTGTCCAGGGTTATATCATTGGGCGAGTAGAAGTTGGCGCCATGTATCGTAACGGGTAAACTAATGGTGGTTACTTGTCCGGCACTGGTTACTTTTTTGATCGATCGGCCGTAGCATTCGGCTACATAAAGATCTCCGTTATCATCAATCGTTATTCCCCAGGGACAGTAAAACGAACCCGAGCCAACAAGGGTACTCACAGTGGCTTTATATTTATAGGTGAAATCAGGACAGGTGTAGGTTTTATCGCCGATGATTGCCGTTATCTTGCCAGAGCCGGCCATTTTTGGTACAATAACCTGTAATTCATCCGGCCCACTTTTGATGATAGTCATGGGCTGATCGTTGAGTTTTATCACAGGTGTAGCACCATTCAGCGCTAAATTTTTCCCCGTTAGCGTTAATGTGTCGCCACCTCCGGCAGCAAGCGGGAAAACTGAGTCCAATGAAGTGTTTTGTGTTTTTGAGCAGGACGAAATGATGCAGCTTATAAGGATAACCGTATAAAGCCACAAATAGGGTTTAGGTATATTCATGGTGGCTTAAATTTAGCAGATTTTTGCCATGAAACCAATTTTTTTAATCAAATCCTTAAAACTGGTCGTCGCTACCGTCCCGAGGACAATCGGGATGGTAAATATTGTTTACAGCTGAAAGCTGTAAACATACGGCATAGAATTAGCTGAAGCTAACCACATAATAACCACGAGTTACACTGCGTTAAACTCGCGGGAGCGGGAGAAAAGCATTTCGCCCTATTCAAACCTTCAGGACTAGAATATCATTTAGCGGTAAGCTCTAAAGATATAATAATTACATTCGTGATTATGAAATCGCTTACAGAATTTGGAATGACATACGTCGGATCAATAATTAATTATTCTGACTTGGCTAAACTTGCGATCCAAGTTGCACAAAAAATTTCAGAACCTAATTTATCCAGAAGGACTACCGAACTAGCTAATGCTCACCTTAATAGTAAGGAAAATTATCTGAAAGCTTATGCAAAACTTAATCATCTTTTAGTTAGCCTTAAAAATAAATCAGAAATTGAAAAGCAATCTATATTACCAGAAGTTGAGCGGGCTGCTTATATATTCATAGTTTCAGGAAAAAACTCGTTGGACATGCTAGCATGTATTATGGATATACTTGAAAACAAAATTGTTAGACCTGAGAACAAACTACCGGACTTTTATAGCTCAAACTATGTATCAGCAAGTTCAGATATAAAAATGCTTATAGATGGAGTAAAAACTTCGGTTTGGGCCGATAGTTTAAAAGAAGCCAGAAATAAAATTTTACATAGAGGGTACAACATTGCTATTGCGCTTAACGATACAAATAATTTTGAAGTGCTGATGACGAAGACAGAAATTGCTTTCGCAGAATTTGAAAATAATATAGTTTTAGATGCTATTTTAGGTGTTGAGCTAATGAAAAAAAACGCTCTGGACATTGAAAGTATAATGCAAGGATTATCTTTTGATCTATGTAAGTTCGAATATGATGTAGCAAATAAGTTTGTAAATGAAAATATTATTGGACTTGATTCTTCTTTAATAAATAATTGGGTTATACCTTCTTTTCGCTTAATAAATAATTATTAGTTTTTTGTGTTAAATTTCATAAATTACTAAACCAATCGGTTTTAATTTCAATAGTTTCTGTCATTTGTATAGCAATACCCAATTTTAATTCTTTTAACTTATCGCATAATATTTCTCCGTCAATCAAATCAATCGGTGGGGCTCCATCTCTTGTTGCTTCCTTAACCGCTTCCCTGGTAAACCGGCCTGTGGTGATGATAAGGCCTTTGTCAGCCCTTCCCTGCATGGCACCCCGGAAATCCCTTACCTGGCTTGGTGTAACAGCACCCTTATAACGTTTACATTGAAAAATTACATGGAAACTTAACAGGCCACTTACCCTTACTATTCCCTTTCCGTCAATACCGCCATCGCCGGATTTGCCGGTTACTTCCACCTGAAAAAAACCGCTTTCGCGTAATAATCTTTGGGCAAGCCGTTCAAAAGCAGCAGGGGGGATTTTATACAGTATATTAAGTAATTGATCTTTCCACTCTTCAACATTTTCTACCTCTTCTTCAATTTTATTTTCAATTTCTTTAGCAGGAGTAGATAAGGCGATTTCAGTTGGCCTGGATTGTTCCCTAACGGTACGCTTGATTTCAGTGACATTAATTTTGTTAATATCAATATTGGCTTTTGACAGCGCCCAGATACCGCGCGAAGAATTTTCAATCAGACCAAACTTTTTAAGATAGGTACGGCTCCAGGCAAGGCGGTAATCCACTTCATTGGTGTTTCCTTCTTCACCGTGCGGTAATTGCAAAATTGTGTCAGCAATACCCGCAATTTCATAAACCTTATTGTTTATTTCTTCAACCGAGCCCGAACCGCCTAAAGCTACAAGGGCCTTAAGGGTTGGTATTATAAGTTCATCAAATGTCGGTAAGTTATTATTTTGCCGCGTTCGTGCCATTGTAATTATTTTTAATATATTAACCCTCACCCTCAACAATCTTTATTTCTTCTTCGGTTAAGTCGTAAAGTTGGTAAACGAGTTGGTCGATTTTTTTTTCTAAATCACTGGTATCTGAGTAAGGGTTTGAGTTTTTTGTATTTGTAATTTTTTGTGCAATTTCTATGATTGGTTTTTGTTCAAACTCGTCTGATTTTTTTATATACATATTGGATAAATTTGGTGCTGAATACAGCATGTAACCACCAGCCATTTTAAGTCCTTCAAAAAAGCATTTGTAAGTATATTGGAAAAGCTTGCTATTTAACCATCCTAAAATATAATAAGGGTTGAAATCTTCTTTAAATGCATGCAAACAATTTGTGTTTATTGATGCATATTCGCCTTTTGAATCAAAAAAAACCTCTGTATTTATAGCAATTTTCGCGATTAATAATTTAGGGCTAGAATATAGCTCAAAACGATTCTTAGAAAGCAGTTTGTCGTCTATTGGCAAAAACGGAGTTGTAAATTTTGATCCTTTATCAACTAATTTCTCGACACCCCAAGTATTTGCATATTTGTCTATTGTCCCAGTATTAATCAGTTTAAATCCTTTGGTTTCGTTTATATAATTGTGGTAAATATCTGCCTCGCTTGCAGTAGAAGTTGCATTTATTGTTCCTGCTTCATATAAAGGAATTGATTGATCTATAATTTTTTTTGTAATAGTGAATTTGTCACTTAACACGAATCCCCAGATAAATTCACTCAAACAATTCAATGTAGAAGAGTCGAATACTCGCCATTCAAACTCGGTTAGCTCGTCAATGAAAGTAAATGAACTAAATTGATAAATATTAGTAACCTTTTCTTTCTTTAGGAAAGTCAATATTGGATATGTAGATGCCTCTTTAAAGACTTTCACGTGGGAATAATCACCGACCGATATGTATTTAGTCCGTTCTATCAGATAGCTTCGTAATCCGAAACCATAGCTTGCTGACAAATATCTATTGGGAGTAATATATGTTATAAATTGTGAATCTCTTGTTATGTTAACAGCAAGTTCAAAGAAATAAATATATATGTCAACAGTTCCTTTGGCAGTCTTAAAATTCGATTTGTAATAATCATATTCAGCTTTGGTTAACATTTTCTTCAATTCCAAAGCATTTATATAAGGTGGATTACCAATTATTACATCAAACCCCACAAAATCACCATCCTCATTCAATACTTCCGGAAACTCAAAGCGCCACTCAAATGCGTTTTCATAAACTTTGTTGTTTTTAATCTCGGCTATTTCTTCGCTTAATTTGTTTACTTCACCTTCTAACTTTTTACGGTCTTTTAACTGAGCTGCTGTTAACTTTTCATTAAACAGGTTATTAGTTGTGTATTTAACATAGAGTTCATTTCCTTTTTTATCAAGTAACTTTATTTTGGGATCGGTTGCGCTTATCTCGGTTCTAAAATCATTCTTAATGATGGAAATAAGCTTTTCCATCTCCCGTTTTTGTTCTTTGTTAGTCGATTCGCGGTAGGTTTGGACAGCTATCTTATAGGCGTCAATGCTATATTTACTTTTCTTTAATGCCTGCTTCAAATCGGCATCCAAAGCAAAACGGCTAATCAATGAGTTGCCTACTTTTATATTAATATCAATATTGGGCAGGGTTTCCAGTTCTACTCCGCCGCCCGTGTCGGGTTTGTAATAGGCGTTCTTTAACAGCTCAATCCACAAACGCAAGCGGCATATTTTTACCGAGTTGGGGTTAATGTCGACCCCGAACAAGCAATTTTCAATAATGGTCTGCTTTTCGTGGAACAAGGTCTGTTGCACTACCTGGCTGCGCAAATCCTGGTAGTTGTATTTAAAAGGGTCGCTGTTTTCGTCGGTCACTATCAGCTCATCATTTACTACCTCAATGTGGTAGTCGCGCAGGGTGCGCCCGTCGGCACTCATCAATATATTTAAATCGCTTTTTATAGCGATGATCTCATTTAGGGCAGACACCAAAAAATGGCCGGAGCCAACTGCCGGGTCGCAAATTTTTAAACTGTTAATAATTGCATTGGCTTCAGTACGGTCAGTGATTAAATCATACAGCTCATAATATTCGCTTATATTCCATCCTTTTACATCTTTAAATTTTTGCACTACAGCGCGGCGTATAGTTTCACGGCACATATACATGGTGATAAAACCCGGCGTGAAAAAAGAGCCGTCTTTATAACCGTTTATCTTTTCAAATATCAACCCTAAAACTGAAGCATTAATAAGGGTTTTATTATCCTCCTGAATTTCCTCGGCGCCTTCACTGCTAAAATCATAGGCATTTAAAAAATCGAAAAGATAATCGATGGTATTTAAACTGCCTTTTAAAATTTTACCTTTCTCATCTTTTAATATGGTTGAACCAGGTACGGGCAATGGAACAAAATCTTCTAGACCATTAATAAACAAGGTTTGATGTTCCAGTTCGGTAGGCTCAAAAAGTGATGAATTGAGGTACGGTACTTTGCTAAACAGGTTCAATATCTCGTTGCTGCGTTCGTCAATCCTTTTGGCCAGCACCCTGAAAAACAGTTTATCCAGGTCATCGAAGTCCTTTATTTTGTCCTTATTCAGAAAATTATAAGTCTTATCGCCTTTATGATAATTAAGTAATTGCGCCTCCAGCAGTTTTAAAAAAAGGATACGGTTTATCCAGGTGATCACCAATTCCAACGCCACGTTATACAAGCGTTCCTGGTAAGTTTCGCCATATTGTGAAGCCCTGTCGAGCCGCGAAATTTTATCGTGGCTATCTAAATTAATAATTGCGTTTTCGAGCAACGAGCCCGCGTTGCGTTCACCTTCCTTTTTACGGTTGATCAGTTTTTTGCTGCCTTCTTTATATTCATACAAGCCAATAATATGCAATAACTCCGAATAGAACTTAGGCTGTAATGTGTTGCTATCATTGGTAAATGATAACTTTAATAAATGAACCGGTGATAGTATTTTAAAAAGCGGGATCAGTTTTTTATCGTCATCGGGATTATTATTTAAAGCAGGCTTTTTATAATCCCTTATATCGAAAAAGGTAGTTTCAATAGATAAATCCGGATGGGCATCGAAAAACTTTTTGAGTTCATCGTAAAACCACGGGTTATCCTTGCCGTCGGATTTTTTTAAATCATACAACTTTTTAATACCAGTGTTACGGTATATTTTTTTATCAAATTCGTTGGCGTCAATAATATACCACTCGTAAATATTAGTGATGATTAACTGCTTAAGCTCGTTCCGGTTGCGTGTGATGCGCTCATCCAGATAATATAATATTAACTCATGCAACGCTTTAGCATTGGTTTTGCCGTCCGAAACCATTTCGGTTTTATTGCTTGGGCTTTTTACTTCTAATATTACACCATAAGGGTCATTGGGCGATTTGCCGGTATGTATTACAAGATCGTTTTTACCAATGGGATTTATCTGGTGGGAATCCTTATACCAGGTGAATTTGAGAAAATCAGCAACCAATGATTTCAGGTGTTCTTCATCGCCTTTGTCATTTATTTTGCCAAGAAGATCAGAGAAATGTGTTTTAAAAAGCTCAATATCGCTTCGGCTTATCTTTTCTTTAAGATAGGCCTTATTCAGCGATTGTTTTATAGTAAGGGATTTAAGGTTCATGCAGTAAACAAGACCTGTAAATTAACAAAGAATTGTGGGAGTAACAAAGTTAAATCGGAAACAGATGTTGATAGTCCATGGACCATAGTAGGATTATGCTAGTCAGAAAAATCCATCGACTATCGACCATCGTCCATCGACTCCCCCAACGTACAACGTATTACGTAAAACGTATAACGAAAAGAATTCGCCACAATTAAAAGCCATTACCTATATTTAAAATTCTAAACCCTCATCACACTCCACTATGGCAAAGAATACAACGATCAATGTAAAAGGAACTGAGATTATTCTTTTTTCTAAAGGGAATGAGGATTATGTTTCGATCACCGATATAGCGAGATTTAAGAATGCTGTTGAACCAAAAGACGTTGTGAAAATTGGATGCGAAACCGGAATACTATTGAATTTTTAGGCTTGTGGGAAAAAATAAACAACCCGGATTTCAAAGGGGTCGAATTCGACTCCTTTATGTATCAGGCCGGCAGTAACGCGTTCGTGCTTTCTCCAACAAAGTGGATCGAATCTACAAATGCAATAGGAATAATTTCAAAAGCCGGAAGCGGTGGTGGTACATACGCTCATCTTGACATTGCGTTTGAATTTGCCTCATGGGTAAGTGCAGAATTCAAACTTTATATGCTGCTGGAGTTTAAACGATTGAAAGCTGAGGAGAATGATCGCCTTAAATTAGAATGGAGCTTTCAACGAACCCTTGCTAAAGTAAATTACCATATCCACACCGATGCCATTAAAGAAAACCTTATCCCCAAACAACTTGACAAAACCCAAATCAGCTTTGTATATGCCAATGAAGCTGATCTGTTAAATGTGGCACTGTTTGGTATTACTGCAAAGCAATGGAGAGATACTAACCCAAAAGCTGCGGGTAACATAAGGGACGAAGCGACTATTGAGCAATTGGTGGTTTTATCAAATTTAGAAAGTATCAATGCGGTTTTAATTCACCAGGGTAAATCGCAACCGGAAAGGCTGCAGCAATTAAACGCGATCGCAATCACCCAGATGAAATCGTTACTTAGCAGCAAACATACAAAGCATCTCAAATAAAGGTTATACGTACAACAAAAAAACCACCTGCGGAGGAGAAGGTTATACGTATTACGTTTTACGTTATACGTTTAAATTGTGCTTAAAGCCACGTACAACGTATCACGTAGAACGTACAACAAAAAATACGTATTACGTTTTAAGTTATACGTTTAAATTATGCTAAATCAACATACAACGTATTACGTAAAACGTCCAACAAAAACACACGTAACCTTGCCAATCATCACCACCCACAAATAAATTTTGATTTAATCAATTCTTCCTTGTAAATTTAGTTAGCTATTATTATTGCCTGATAGTGAATAGTTTGTGGTTGCGTTCGCCTGTGTAATTGGGGGCAATTTTACGGCTCATTCCAAGTGCCAATTAACAAGCCTACAATAGTTCACCCTTCCATTAAATTCAAATCAAAATGAAAAAGAACCTTCAATCATGCTTTTTACTGGCAGCAGCACTCCTACTGTTTTCGGTAACAAAAATCCAGGCCCAAACTGCTGCACCGACGGTCATGCACCAAAAGGATATGATAGGGGATAACCCTACTGCCGACGCTGATATTAAAACAGTGAGCGATTTTACTAATGCGCTCGTATCGGGCGATATAGACAAGGCTAAATCTTTTCTGACTGATAAATGTATCAATTACGGCCCCGGCCCGGCAGATTCTGCCAACGTTGCACAGTTTGTAGCGCACTGGCAGGAGAATTATAAAATGCAATCAAACCGCAAGGTAAACTTTGTTGCCGAATCATTCAATGTAAAATCCGGTGATCTGCAAGGCAACTGGGTAGCGGCCTGGGGCGATTATACCTTCACCTCTAATGGCATAACCGTGAAGTTCCCGTATCAGTGCAGCTATCACGTAACTAACGGGAAAATAGACAGCAGCAGGATATATTACGATCAGCTGTACATAGTCCAAAAATTGGGGTTCACGTTAACCCCTCCGGCGAGTAAATAGGGTAATCTTAAAAAGATCACAAGGCTCGTTCATTTATTTGGGCGGTTTTTTTTGTTATACGTATTACGTTGTAAGTTATACGTTTAAATCGCTCTCGCAAAAAGCCACGTACAACGTACAACAAAAAAACCCACCTCCAAACTGACGCGCGGTACATTGATAGACAAAGCCCGGCTTAATTGAATAATTAAATTTCTCCGGCCTCTTTAAGTACAGTATGAAATAGTTCGGGAGCCATCCTGAAATTGGTTTGCTTAATCAATTCGAGGTAAGGAGCGACTAAATTTATCAACCCGTTTTGCTTGGCAAGCAACAACACGCCCAGAGTGCCCATCATGGGCAAGCCAAGTTTTATTGCCAGTCTACGTGCCTGTAAATCATCGGTAATTAAATAATTATTTTCAATTTCGTGGGCCAATGCAATGGCGCTGGCTTCTCCCGGATCTACAATAAAAGATAGGTCATTTTGTAGTGTTTTATTCTTCACAGAAAGTATGGTAACCCATTGGGGCAAGGACATACCGTATTCTTCTGCTATTTCTGGAGTGGTGATTACAGTAGCAAATACCTGGTGAAGCAGGTGTAGGGCATCAACTTTATGAAGTATGATGAAACAGCTGGCATCGGTGATAACAACGATTTGATCAGCCGATATTTTTGAACTCATTAATTATATCTTCTGACGTATATTGAAAATAGTTTACATCATAGTTGACCAAAATTTCAGCAAAATCCCATTTAGGCATACCAGCCACCTGGGCAGCCTGCCCTAAAGACAATTTGCCCGATTCGTACAGTTTAGCTGCCAGAAAACGGACGGTATCCTCATGATTTGCTTCAAGAGAATCTGGTACCTGAAGTGTCAATGTAGTCATGATTACAATAATTATACATATCAAATATAAGCATAATCTGAAGAAAATAGAAAAGTTGCCCTGTAAACAACGTACAACGTATCACGTAAAACGTACAACCAACCTGGCTGAGTAGAACAGCCCGCCATCCGCCTCAAAAATCAAACTGAGCCCTTACCCTCACCCCAAAATGTTGCACATTAGGGTTATTCAGATAGTCAAAACGTTCAACCATATCCACCCTGAAAACTTTAAAGATATTGCCAACGCCTATGCTGCCTTCAGTATAAGGGTTCTTGCCCAGCGTATAGGTTATAGGTACGCCGTTCTGCGCAACCGGGAATTCGAAAAGCTGAGGGTGCAGCGCAGGATCATTTTCGCTGCGGAGGTTGCCATACAGGGTTTTAAACGATATGTACTCTCTCCACTTTAGTTTTTTAAATAATGGTAGTTTGTTAAATAAAAAGCCGTTGAGGCAGTAATCAATTTTTAAACTGGCGTAATGGTCACTCACAAACTCCAAAAAGTTCATTAAGTTGTACGATTCCGGGTCGTAAGTATAGGTCTGGTTGGCCTGGTGTATGGTCAGCAGCGGGAAAGGTACCTGCCCAAAAAGATAGCCCCCTTCAACACTAACATCGGCAAAGCCCAGTTGCGACAGATAAACGCGCTTATCAACCCTTAAACGCAAATTCGCATAGTTATACTGCCCGTTAAAAAAGCCTTTGATGCCTTCGTGATAATCCAAAGTAAAAATGGGGTATTTGCTGGGTATAATTATCCGGTACAGCTTGCCCTGCACCAACTGCTCATGCGGTGCATAACGCAGGTTTAACGAGAGTTCGGTAGTAGTCACCTTATCTATAGTATTCGGAACGCCGCCAACATTATTTACAAAATATAATGCCCCCGCAGGCGATTGCTGCCAATTTTTAAATCCCCAGGCAAAGGAAAAATGGTTTTCGTACTCATTTACATAATCCAGCTTGTAATAATTATTGTAGAGGTATTTATCATCAACCCCCCGTTTAAACGACAGGAAAAAGGCATCCGGTTGTTTAAAAGACAATTCCTGCCCCGGTATTTTTACATCGTTCTGTATAGTCGCTTTAATATAACTCTCCGGGAATTTGTAGATCGACTTATTATTGAACGAATAAGCAGCACTTAAAAGATATTTAAACTTTTCATCCTTAAAACCATAAGCACCATAAGTCTCCAGGTAATACCGCGTGCTGAAATCAGTATTGGTACGCCCGCCGACTTTTAGCCTAAAGCCTTCAACAGAATTAAAACTATAAAACGTCCCGATAGGCCCAACATCAACCGGTCCGAATGTTTTAAAACCTACAGTAAACAGGGCGATGATCTCCATGGCCCGCTTATAGGACGGCATGGTTTGCAGGCTGTCGATATTTTTGTAAACATTGCCTTCCACACTCGTAAGCGTATCCCGCCCCCGGCTATCCGACCAAAACTGGTCGCCCTGCTTCAACGCATTTTTAACAGTCACCGTTCTCTCCCCGGCATACACGCTATCGGGCCTGGGCACATTTATTTGGTAATTAGAGTAGGTTATGGTTCGATCACCAAAAATTCCCTTATCCGGGTTTTTGCTGATATTGAAGGTCGCCTTCATCTCACTTTTACTCAGGTGATAGCGGCCATCCGAACTTTGTTCGTAACTCAGGTCGTTAGCCATACTGCGCACCCAGTTCAGGTTAATATTTTTATTGACCGATAACCTTGCTTTCTGCACCGCATATTTCCCGTCCAGCGTCACAATGATGAGCCCCTCAAACAGCATATCATTACCATTGCGCGGAGTAAAACTCAACTCCACCATCTTTTTATGGTCTACCTCAATGGTATCGGTAATAAAGAATTTATAAAAAGATGGCGCATTATCCGCTATCGGGCTCAGGAACATATTCGTCATCAAAAAGATATTGTTCGAATAAATATCAACTTCGTTATACATCCTGTTCAGATAGATATTAACCCCATCCTCGTCAACAAAATTTACAATATTTACTTTTTTCTCGCCCTCGATAATCTTTTTGGTCTTCTCCGGGTTTTTACGATAGTAGCTTTGTGTCAGCTTTTCTTCCAGGTAAACCGGCAGCAACGATTTGCCCGGTAAATTAGTAGTATCCCGGTTATCTAATAGGAATTTATATTTACGATACCCTTTCTTCTCCGATAATTTGGGGTTCACATTGATAAAAGAGAACTGCAATTTTTCGTACTGCTGGTACTCAGTATAATCATAGCTCTGCATCCGGTTCGAGTCCTTATGCGCAATTACCTGCCTGATCAGTTCAACAGCAGGATTATCTTTGTTCCGGTAGCGTTTCTTTTTCCCGGATTTGATAGTAACCGTTGCCAATGCCTGCACGTCAGGCTGCAGTTTAATGTTGAACACCTGCTCCTTTCCAGCTAAAATTGTCCTGGTAACGGCTTTATAACCTACAAATGAAAATTTTAATTCGGTATATGTTTTGGGGGTGGTGATGTAGTATTTTCCATTCTTATCACTATTTACGCCAATTGACGTACCGGGGAATGATACGGACACAAAAGGCAAAGGCTGATTAGTTTTGGAATCAGTTATTGTGCCACTAACAATGGTGTTTTGCCCTTTTGCCGTAATTGAGAAAAATATAGTAATTAACAAAAAGGTGTACTTCATTCAGATACTTTTAGCCAGAAATTTGAAATGTAATCAAAAATTGTTCAGCTTCAAAAGCATCCGGTGAAAATGTTCTCAGATAGGTTTAATGTTAGCCCGACTCTTTTTTCGTTACATTGTGATTAAACGAATAGGGCTGAAAAATGTTATTGATTATTTACGTGCTAAAAACGCCCAATTCTTATTGAGTAGCCAGTGCCATATTGATCTCAGTAGCCAAAAGTCCGCTGCCACCACCGTAATGCTGGATAATGGTGATATTAGGGTTCCGTGTAATAAATTCATGACGCAATAAGCTATCAGATTCCGGTTCGATACCACCGCCAAGCAGAACGAGGTTAAAAGATTGACTTTCGAAATGTTTGATGGCCTCTTCGTCGGTAAGAGCGAAAGTAGCATTCCAGGCAGGATTATTATTGATCAGTCGTACCACGGTTTGTACGATCTCGGGGTTGCGGCCTATTACAAGGATCTGTATTTTGTCCATGATGCAAAGGTAGTTAGCTTTGCCGGGTTTGTTGTTTTGCAGCACGTTATTTAACGCGGTGGTGACAGAGGAATATATGCTGGTAAATCACTTTTATGAACCTATTGTTAATGAACCCAAAACAAAAAGAGCGTTGGGTCGACAAAAAAGCGGGCCGGGTGTATGGCGGGAATGACGTTTTAGCTTTTGCAATGTGCGAAGCACGGAAAAAGCGTAAGAAACGGCAGGGCGGGCTGAAGCTTTTTTTTGTCTTGATCTTTTGGTTACTTTTCTATCAAGAGAAAAGTAACTAGGCCTCCGCGGCTATGAGCGGGACGGAGCATCAATTGAACCGCGAACACATTTAACCCTCCTCCACAAATCACTATATTAGCTTTCAAACAAATCTACATGAAAAAAGGACGTTTGGAAGCTTTCAGCGATGGGGTAATAGCAATCATCATCACTATTATGGTGCTCGAGTTTAAAGTACCCGAGCACGGCAGCAACCTGGAAACACTCATTCCGCTGGCACCTTTTTTCCTGAGCTATGTCGTAAGCTTCATTTATGTAGGCCTTTATTGGAACAATCATCACCACATGTTCTATATAGTAGATTCTATTTCCGGTGGTGTACTCTGGGCCAACCTGTTTTTTTTATTTTGGTTGTCGCTCATGCCCTTCGCTACAGAATGGATGGCCTATAATCACTTTGCCGCAGGGCCGGTAGCTGTATACGGACTGGTGCTGATGATGTGTGGATTGGCCTATACATTGCTTGCTAACATTCTGGCGAGTCATTGCGGTAAAAATTCTGAGTTGGCACAGGCTCTGGGTAGAGATTGGAAAGGCAAAGCATCTGTAGTGACCTATGTTATTGCAATAGCTGTTGCATTCTGGATGCCTGTGATATCCTGAGCATTGTATGTGCTGGTGGCCTGTATCTGGATCATCCCCGACAGACGCATCGAAAAGAAAGTAATCCACCGAACCGAATAAGTTTTAACTCCCTCTCCTTTGGAGAGGGCCGGGGTGAGGCAATACCGGGGCGTTTCAGTAAATTTCAGATGTGAAGTAAAATTGGGATAGATGTTATCCCCTTATCAGGGTTTAAGCGTCTTTTGCCCCTTTTGCAGCATGATCAACGCTTTTTCGGCCCGTGCTTTCCGGGTTTCCTCTTGTTTGGCCGATCCTACCCAATCGCAATAGCCTTGTTTATAGGATTTTGACAAGCTATCAAAAAATATTTTAGCTGCTGCATCTCGTGTAAGCAGTGTTTCCAGTTCGGCAGGAACGCCTTCTATATGTTCACCTTTTTTCAGCATGAAGTACTTTCTTTTTATTTAAAATAATATTAACCATCGTAATTCAGTTACGTATAAGAACTGTCATGGATCGGTAATATTTTTACAATGACCGTGTCAGAAGAATTAATATTAAGTACCCCTATTTTAACTATTGATTTACATTGACTTTAAAGTATCAACATAATAGAAGGGTAATATTGCGTCGTAAAGTTAATACCCCGTACCCTAAAATGCAATCACAAAATACAGGCGCGTGTCGTCTCAGATTGTTTTTTTTCATACTGTTTGCAGTTGCCTCGTTTAACTGCTTCGCCCAATCCACCCCGCTTATTAATGGTTTTGCACACAACGATTATTGCCACAAACACCCGCTTTATGATGCGCTCGACAATGGTTTTACCAATATCGAAGCAGACATATTTCTAGAAGATACAACCCTGGTAGTGGCACACGTTTTTCCTTTCTTTCGCCTTGGCAGAACATTAGAAAAGCTTTATTTCAAGCCGCTTTATGAACGGGTAAGTCAGAATAATGGCAAGGTTTACTGTGGCTATGATTCGCCCGTTATTTTAATGATCGATGTTAAAACCGGAGCCAACAATACCTACAGAGCGCTTGAGAGATTGCTTCATAAATATCGTTCTATGCTCACCAGTTATGAAGACGGCAAGGTGGTGTACCGTGCAGTTACCGTAGTCCTTTCCGGTCATAAGCCCTACAAGCTACTTGAGAACGAACAAACACGGCTCGCTTTTATTGATGAGGACCTGCGCAAAGTATCGCGGGATACGCTCACCACTAATGTGTTCAGTATGGCAAGCTGTAAGTATTCAAAGCTGATCAAGTGGAACGGGAAAAACCCGATTTCAGACATCGAACAAAGAAAACTATGCAATTTTGTCGTTATGGCGCACAGGATGGGGAGCAAGGTAAGGCTATGGGCTTCTCCGGAGAAAAAAGTGGTTTGGGATGAGCTTTTAAAATGCGGGGTCGACATGATCAATACTGATCAACTGGTAACTTTACGAAAATACCTGGATAAAAACTCAATTGTCCTGGCAAAGGCCAATTAAATGCTGATGCCCAACAAGTCCCCGTTTGGATAGCCATCAATACTAAATCTCACCAACTTAATCAACTCAATCTAACCCAACCATCCAATTTATATTCAAAATAAATTGCAATTTGTAAATGGTTATCAGTCTTACTTTTACTTATGTTCCCTACATTCGGTGTAACAAATATTTTGCAAAGCCGGCTATTGGTTTTGTTCATTTAATCACCGTTTGCTATGGATGATTTTATTGCCGCCAGGTCTCAGATGGCGTTATCGTTAGGGTTTCACATTGTCTTTTCATGCATCGGGATGGTGATGCCGTTTTTTATGGCCATTGCCCATTTTTACTGGCTCAAAACCAAAGACCCGGTATATAAGAATATCACCAAAGCCTGGAGTAAAGGCGTAGCCATATTCTTTGCCACGGGTGCAGTATCCGGCACAGTATTATCTTTTGAATTGGGATTGCTTTGGCCCAAATTTATGGAACACGCCGGGCCTATCTTCGGTATGCCATTTTCCCTGGAGGGAACAGCATTTTTTATCGAAGCTATTGCACTTGGCTTTTTCCTTTATGGGTGGGATAGGTTTAATCCCCGGTTCCATTGGGTTACGGGAGTAGTCGTAGGTGTTAGTGGGATCATATCCGGTATACTCGTAGTGGCTGCTAATAGCTGGATGAACAGTCCGGCAGGGTTTGATTATGTGAACGGACAATATTTAAATATCGATCCGATGAAGGCCATGTTTAATGCTGCCTGGTTTGAGCAGGCGCTGCATATGTCTATTGCGGCCTTTGCGGCGACTGGCTTTGCAGTAGCAGGCGTGCATGCACTGATGATCGTACGAAAAAAGAATGCAAAATTCCATTATATGGCTTTCCGTATAGCTATTGTATTTGGTGCAGTAGCCGCTATTTTACAGCCCTTAAGCGGAGATATTTCAGCAAGGGATGTAGCCAAACGTCAGCCCGCTAAACTGGCCGCGATGGAAGCACATTTTAAAACTGAAAAACACGCACCGCTAATTATAGGCGGCATACCCGATACAAAAACTAAGGAAGTAAACTACGCCATCAAACTGCCGGGTTTGCTTAGCTTCATGACCTACGATGACTTTAATGCTGAAGTAAAAGGCCTGGATAAGATTCCTGAAAGGGATCAACCACCGATTGCAATCACACATTATGCTTTCCAGGTAATGGTAGGTTTTGGTATGATAATGATGGCGCTTGCCCTGATATATTTTATCGCGCTGATTAAACAAAGAAAGTGGTTTGGCAAAGCCTGGTTCCTCAAATTATTTGCATTGGCAACACCCTTTGGGTTCATCGCCGTTGAGGCCGGATGGACAGTAACTGAAGTTGGCCGTCAGCCCTGGATAATACAGGGCGTAATGCGCACTGCCGATGCGGTAACACCGATGCCGGGTATCCATTATACATTTTACCTGTTTACGGCTGTATATTTATCACTGAGCCTGGTGGTTGTTTTTATGCTTTACCGGCAAATAAAAATGGTACCGAATATGTATGATACTGAAATTTCAAACTCTGTAAGCTAATATAATTATGAAGATAATCAAGATCATTGTATCAGTTATTCTATTGATAGTAATGTTAGCGTTAACTGCTCTAGGCTTTTTTTTAAAGATTTCACTTGTAGGGGGGAGTGTAGATTCGATGGAGGATCTAATAGCACTGAGTGGTGCATGGCCCGCAATGTTCCTGGTGATTTTTGCTTTTTTGCTTTTCTACTATTTATACAAGCCCGATAGGGTGAAACTTGTTTTTTTAGGAATCACGGTAGTGTTGTGGTTTTTAAGCGGTCGTATGATCAGTATTATATTTTGGCCGGATGGAAGAGTTACTACAGGATGGTTTAGTGCATCAACCGAAATATTTTATTTATGTGATAATAAATCAGATTGCGAAACAACGATAGCTTATCACACAAAAATAGAAAATTTATTTTTTTGGAGGATACGGGTAAAAAATGAAAATATAGACAAAGTAATATTTGTGGGGCCTTTTATTTGGAACAAGACGTTAAAGCTGGTTCATGATCAGATTGGTGCAGGTATCTATACAAAGTGAGAAGATTGATTTTAGCAGTTAAACATTATGAAAAATAAGTAAGATATTAGCATCAAAACAATAAATATAAACCTAAACCAAAATCACAAAATACATGAAACAGATCATTAGCTTGATTTTTATTCTTTGGACATTCAGTTCTTGCAGCCAAAGCGGTGCTTTTCCTGATAAGATAACCACAAAAAAAACAAATAAGAGTGTAAGGATAAAAGGAACTAAAGTATTTATACAACCGCAGGATGGGTTTAAATATATCAAACAATCGGCAATTTATAAAAAGAACGGGAAGGCGTATTTACAAGTGGAAGACGCAAATACTTATAGTTTTTCAAAAATAAGACCGGGACTTACAAGACAAACTCTGGAGGCAAAAGGGGCAAAGATAGATGTAATAAAAGATATAAAGTTTAATCAATTTGATGCGGTATATGCTGAAGGTCCTGCAGACGCTCTGGGTGATCAGACAATTGTCTCCTTATTTTTTGGTGATAACAATTTTGTGGTTATAATAAAAGGTGTTTATAAAACAGGGGATAATGAAAGCAAAAGAGAATTGCATGAAATGATGAAATCAGTGTATTACGATAACACGTTAGAAATAGATCCTTTTGAACTAGCTAATTTTGAATTTGATCATTCAATCACAAATTTCAAGTATGCAATGACGGCTTCAAATTTCTACAGATATACTGAAAATGGCAAAAAAGATGCAGAAAATGACACTGCAAATGCGTTTGAAATAGGGGCATTTGGTAAAATGACAGACGAAATAGCTTACAAAGCTATGCAAAATGTGATATCGGCTTATGAAGCAAAAAATGTCGAGTTTGATAACAAAGCAATTACTAAAACTAAAATAAACGGTTATCAGTCATATGTTTTGGAGTCAAAAATGACACGTCAATATAAAGAAGGCGTTATTTATATGACATATATGTTGATGGACAACAAGACTATAGTATTTATGGGAAACGCTTACAATGATACTGGTAATTATTTAGAGAAATTTGAGAAAACAGTGCAAACAGTAATGGATAAGTAAGAATGATGATATACGTAGTCATAATTTTTTTGTGGGTAGCATTACTGCTGTACCTGCTGCTTGGCGGGGCCGATTTCGGCGCCGGGATAATCGAGTTATTTACTTCTGAAGAAAATAAAGTAAAAACCCGTAAGATCAGTTACGAGGCTATCGGTCCAATTTGGGAAGCCAACCACATGTGGCTAATTATTGCTATTGTGATATTGTTTGTTGGCTTCCCTGCTATCTACTCTACCATGTCTATCCATCTGCATATACCGCTCATTATCATGCTACTGGGTATCATCGCCCGCGGAACGGCTTTTGCATTCAGAAACTATGACGCGGTAGTTGACAACATGCAGAAGGTTTACAATAAGATATTCGTTTATTCCAGTTTTATTACGCCGATGTTTTTAGGCATCATAGCCGGCAGCGCTGTTTCCGGCCAGATAGATGTGCATGCTAATACCTTCCAATCGGCCTATATTTCCAGCTGGCTCAACTGGTTCTCGATAAGCATTGGATTTTTCACCGTGTCACTATGCGGATTTATTGCTGCAATTTTCCTGATAGGCGAAACTGTTGACCTTGCAGAAAGAAAAAGATTTGTACGCAAAGCCTGGCAAATGAATATTGCCGCAGTTATATCCGGCGGAATGGTTTTTATCACCGCTATTTCTGATAATATACCATTGATGCAATGGGTTTTCGGCAATCCTATTGGCATAGCTGCCGTGACATTAGCAACCATATCACTCATTATTTTGTGGTATCTCATCAACAAAGGCGGCTCAAAGCGCCTTCGCTTTTTGGCAGGATTCCAGATCACTATGATATTGCTCACAGTAACCTACAAGCATTATCCAAACATTGTCATACTCAAAAATGGCAGCTACCTGTCACTCATCGAAAACAAAGGCGCTGACAAAGCCATTGAAGCCTTAGGTCTGGCCTTACTAATAGGCAGTATATTTATCTTACCTGCCTTGATCTACCTGATCTATAGTTTTCAGAAGAGGAACCCGGAAGAAGCACATTAACACATGCTGTCGTGTCAATTATGAATTGACGTTTAGTCCAGAGTCGAAAGTCTGGAGTCAGAAAAGCACAAAATTGACTTAAGACTTACGACTAAAGACTCCTGACTTGCCATTACAATGTTTAGGTAAAATCCCCGTTTTTGAAAGGCAGCTTAAAATAACTTAACAAGCGGTTCAGTTTACGCCTCCATTTGTTTAGAGTGATCCGGCTAAAACTTTCATAATCCAGGTCTATTTTGATTGAACCGGTTTTACGCGAGCTTGGCTCTTTCATCTCTCTTTTTTCGATAACCTGCATGCTGTCATAATAGTGAAGAGAGTGTGCCGACCGGGTAAAAGAATCAACCTTTAATGACTTCTCTTCCGAATGCCATGCGTTTAACTGATCAATAAAATTCTTGGAATATTCTATAAAAGTTCCCCTTCTTTTATGCCCCCCGCCAAATTTCATCCAGTATGAAGTGTGCAAATCCTCGCACAAGTAAACACCATCAGACTTAATATGACCAAACAGCTCTTCAAAAGAGACGATCTGTTGCAACATAGTGTGGCCCCCATCATCGATCAGAATGTCAATGGGCGGTATTTCAGCTTTTACCTTCTTCAGAAATTCCCTGTCCGACTGTGAACCTATAAATACTTTGGTGTTTTCATCTTCGTGCTTTTTGCAGTTCGGGTTGATGTCCATCCCGTAAATTTTTGCTTTATCACCAAAATAATTCCTCCACATTTGCAAGCTGCCGCCGTAGTAAGTGCCTATCTCTAATAGAACAATTTCTTTGCCCCTGTATTTGCTGAAATGCCTGTCATATACCTCAAAATAATGTTCCCACCTATCAATTATTTTGCCCGTATTATTATTAAAATATTTTTCAAGATCGTTCATTTATTTCTCCCGATAAGGTTATAAAAATTGTTATGTCGCCCGGGGTTAGGCGGTTTATTTTAGAAAAACCAAATTTAACATTATAACTGTTTTATTACATGCTAAAAGAATTAAATTCTTCTCAAAATAAAATCATAGTTACAAGACAATTCAGAACAGTTTATACAATCTGTTTTTATTAGCTTTATCGTCACAACAGTTAATAAAACTGTTTTACACCTAATAATCAAATTTCATGAAATTCCTTTGCTCTTTATTTGTTTTGCAAATTGCTGCTTCTTTATGTTTTGCACAGGTAAAAGTTGATGGCCTGCTTTGCGAAAACCGCACCAATCCTCTGGGCATGGATGTAATACAACCCCGGTTTACATGGCAGATCAGTTCTGATAAACGGAATGTAATGCAGTCGGCCTACCGTATCGAAGTAAGTGAAAGCGCCACTTTTCATGGTCATGTTTGGGATTCACAAAAAGTAAAGTCCGATTCATCAGTATTCGTTACTTATAAAGGTAAGCCTTTGCAGTCCGACAAAAAATATTTCTGGCGGGTACAGGTATGGGATAATACAGGCAAATCATCAGGATGGAGCCAAACCGCATGGTGGCAAATGGCACTGTTGAGCGAATCTGACTGGAAGGCCCAATGGATAACACCCGGATATGTAGAGGATTCGATCAGCCGCCCAAGCCCGATGATGCGTAAGGAATTTGCATTAAGTAAAAAGATTAAATCTGCTGTGGCTTATATTACGGCACACGGTTTATACGAAGCCAATATCAATGGCAAACGCGTAGGCGATGCGTATTTAACACCGGGGTGGACAAGCTATAAAAATCGCCTGCAGTATCAAAGCTATGATGTAACAGATATGCTAAAAGACGGTAAGAATGCCATCGGCGTAATGTTAGGTAATGGCTGGTACCGGGGGATTATCGGTTACAGCGATAAAAAAAATGTCTATGGGAAAGATATTGCCCTGTTGATGCAGATCAATGTTACTTATGAGGATGGGACAACCGGACTGATCACATCAGACGAAAGCTGGAAATCATCAACAGGGGAGATCGTCTATTCAGAAATATATAACGGCGAAACCATCGACCATAATAAAGTGCAATCTGGATGGACACAACCTGGTTTTAATGATTCACAATGGAGCGCCGTCCACGCACAGGATTATTCAAAAAAGATACTCATCGCCACTTATAATGAAATGATAAGAAAGCATGAGACCTTTAAGCCGGTTCGCATTTTCAAAACCCCAAAAAATGAGCAGGTAATTGATTTCGGTCAAAACCTGGTAGGCTGGGTTGTTTTAAAAATTAAAGGCAAGGCAGGGGATAAGATCACGGTATCACATGCCGAAGTATTAGATAAACTTGGTAATTTTTACACCGAAAATCTTCGCGCCGCAAAAGCGCAGGATACTTATATTCTGAAGGGTAGCGATGAGGAAATTTTCGAGCCGCATTTTACTTTCCACGGCTTCCAGTTTATTCGCATTGAAGGCTATCCGGGCGATATTATCAAGCCTGAAGATGTTATTGCGGTTGCTCTCTATTCGGATATGAAACCGACAGGTACCTTCACCACTTCTAATCCGCTGATCAATCAATTACAGCACAATATTCAATGGGGGCAAAAAGGGAACTTTCTTGATGTACCTACCGATTGCCCGCAACGCGACGAGCGCCTGGGTTGGACGGGTGATGCGCAGGTATTCTCACGTACCGCCACCTTCAACATGAACGTGAACGACTTTTTTGCCAAATGGCTGAAGGATGTAGCTGCCGATCAATCACCTTCAGGGATAGTCCCTTTTGTGATACCGAATTGTTTAGGCATGACACAAGGCAGTACCGGCTGGGGCGATGTATCTACCGTGATCCCATGGAACATGTATTTGGCCTATGGCGATAAACGTATCCTGCAAAATCAATATGGCAGTATGAAAGCATGGGTAGATTATATGCAGCATCAGGCCAAAAATGATCTCTGGAACACCGGCTTCCACTTTGGCGACTGGCTATTTTACAGCCGCGATGACGATACCGACGGCTCATCGGCCATAACAGACAAGTATTTTATTGCTCAATGCTTTTATGCTTACTCTACCCAACTGCTGATCAACGCAGCAATCGTACTTAATAAACAGGATGATGTAACTTATTACACCGCCTTATTGAAAAAGATCAAAGATGCATTCTACAAAGAATATGTAACACCAAATGGCAGACTGGTATCAGGTACGCAAACAGCCTATACACTTGCTTTGAATTTTGATATGCTGCCAGAGGCATTGCGTACGCAGGCTGCAACCCGTTTGGTAGAAAACATTCATGCCTACGGAGATCACCTGACTACCGGCTTTTTGGGTACACCTTACCTGTGCCATGTGTTAACACGTTTTGGTAAAGATGACATAGCTTACAAGCTGTTGTTACAAGATACCTATCCGTCATGGCTATACCCGGTAAAAATGGGTGCTACCACCATTTGGGAACGCTGGGACGGCATCCGCCCTGATAAAACTTTTGAGGCAGCCAGCATGAACTCATTTAACCATTACTCATACGGCGCCATCGGCGATTGGATGTACCGTGTAATGGCAGGGATGGATACCTACCCCGACGGACCGGGTTATAAGCATATCAAAATTATGCCGCACCCGGGCGGAAAGTTTACCCAGGCGACAGCCAACCTGTTAACCTATTACGGTAACTTAAGTTCAGGCTGGGAAGTGAAAGACGGTAAAACGTATTACACCATCGACATACCTGCCAATACCAAAGCTGACATCTATCTCCCAGCTAAACAAGCTGAAGATATAACCGAAGATGACAAGGCATTAGCAATGGACAAGGCGCTTGTTGTTGGCCAGTACCAGGATGGCTATATTGGGATAAGTGTAGGTTCAGGTGTTTATCATTTTGCAGTGATTAATCCGATTGTAACGCCACAGGCGCCTGCCACAAAATAAAAATTAGATAGTGAAGAGTTTAAATATTGACGAATTGGAAGATGCACAGGAATCTAATGGGATTGATCCCGTTTTAGCCAATGTTATAGGTATTTTTCTTAAAGCGAATAATGATTGGCCAATCGCTGTGTTGACATTGGAGGATTTTGAAAGCGAAGTGAGTAATTTTATTAATGGCACTACAACAAAAAACAATATATATTTAGCCTCTAAGAAAATTGATCTTTTCAAAAACGCCTGGCAAGCAGAATCTCTAGGGCAAATTATGGATGTATTCCAATTTTTTGAAAAGGGTATGTCATTAAAAGAAATAATAGAGAGACTTAGAATAGAATTGGGAAATAACTAAATAACAGGATATCTTAATTGTAATACCTTATTCTTTTGTTTCCTTTTGTAAAATATAAGAAACTTCGCTTAACAGGTCGGAAAGATTAAATTGAATTATATCCCAGACAATGTTGTTGTCTATGCCAAAATAATCATGGACGATAACGTTGCGAAAATCTTTTACTTGTCGCCAGTTAACTCCTGTACGCATCAGCTTAAAATCTTCAGGTAGCCTTGAAACGGCTTCACCAATTATCATAAAGTTATGCTCTACGGCATGCCGTGTTTTAAGATCGTTACAGTAGTCTTCAAACGAAATCCCTTTTGTAAATTCAAATATATTTTGAATCGCCTCCGAAATGTCATTTAACAAGATAACCGAATTGCGTTCAGACATGAATCAGATTTTTTTCGACAAATGGCAAGTAACTCGGTTTGATACCTTTTCGGGAAACAAGGTCGACCTTAGCATGAAAAATATCTTCCAGTTCGTGGGCAAGAGATATAAATTCTATACCTATTCTCCCGTTAAAATCAACTAATATATCAATATCGCTATGCTCATGGTTATCCCCGCGTGCATAAGAACCAAATAAAGCCAATTCAGAAATAGGATACCTTTTTTCAAGGTTCTTTTTCTGGCTTTTAAGTATTTCTACTATTTGTTCGGTATTGTACATATACAAATTTACTGAATAAATATAAGTCTGCAATATTCGATGGAAAGGCGAATATATAAGCTTATAACGCAAACACCTTCGAATAAATAGGAGCTTCGCTGCCCCAATCCTTAAAGGTGGCCTGCATCTTATCTTTAAATCCTTTGCCATCAAATGGTTTGCCCTTTTTAGGAGGCATTACAGCATTTGGTGCAAGCGTCATATCTGTTACTTTAGTGGCAAACCAGGTAATATTTTCATGGGGCAGTGCTACGCCCAGGATCATTCCAGGCAAACCGTTGAAAGACTCCGGTCCGCCCGAAACCGGGATCTCCGTTGTATAAAAAGCAACCACATAGATAGAATCCAGCATAATGGCATTGGCACGTCGACAAGTATAACCTGATATCTCTTTTGTTTCATCAGTTATTTTCCATTTTATTTTTCGTGTGCTGTCCTTCACCAAAAAAAGCTCACCAAATACCTTTTTCTGAAAAACACCGGTTTTGCTGTCCAGGTCGCTGTAAATGGTATTGTTTTGGGTAGCTATCGGGCTGTTGCTGAAGTATCCCCCGCCTTCAACGGTTTCTTCCTCGACAGGGATAAACAAGGTTTTATTATTTGAGAATGATAAGGTGCTTTTTAGCGTTTTAAACTGTGTTTGCGATTTTTTGTAGGCTTCAAGCATAGGTGTAAGCCATACCTCGTTATCCTTGTTGATCATCTTAGGGATGATGGCGAACATGTTTGTTTTCCGCTCAAACTCAATAGTGCCCGATGTGGTAAAATGTGCATGCTGGGCAAATAATTTACCGTTCAAAAGCAGCAGGCAAATAAGGGTTATGGTTAGTTTTTTCATAAGGTTATTTTTTAGCTCCTCCCACGGCCATTCTTGTAAAATCATAATCAATAGTAAACATAATGTATCTCCTGATGGTGGTATAGCTGTTCTGGATGATCATGTTAGAATTCGCTGTCCTGCTAAAACCGACGTTCTGGTTCAGCAGGTCATTACCCCATATCGTGAACTTTAAATTATCATTTTTAGGGAAGGTTTTAATAATAAAGGCATTAATAAGCATCTTGCTAAAGTCAGTATCAAACGACTCGGTTTTGGCCGTGTACTCGTAACTGTTATTCGTACCGATCTGGAATTTTCCCGGCAGATAGATCGTAAAACCGCCATCCGCCCTAAAGCCTCCACCATTGTTATTAATATCCGGTTGCAGGGATGATTTACTGATGGTATAGGTGGGGCCTCCCGACAGGTATATCTCGATCTTTTTTTCTTTGTATTTAGAAACATTGATCCGCGGATTAATGGTGTAGCTTGGCGTCCTGTTCAACTGACCGTTTACCAAATTGTAATAAACATTGCCATTGCCATTTATTCCTATACCTGTATTTATGTCCAGTTTTTCTATCTTTTTATCAAAATTGGCCCAGAAATTAAAGTTCGAGATCCGTTTTCCCGGCAAGTTTGAATATTGACTGACGCTCCCTCCGTTTGAGGCGTAGGTAACAGCACTTACGATAGGATTGGTGGTATAGGAATAATTTCCGGAAAGGTAGATATACTGGTTCGATACCACTTTAAATGAATTATACCATAGGTTGAAATTGTTGGTGAACGATGGTTTGAGCCCGGGGTTACCAACAATAATATTAAGCTGGTCGTTATTGTTTTTTATTGGTTGCAACTGATCTAAAGTAGGCAGTACGGTATTTCCGCGATAGCTTACATTAAATGATTTTTGTTGCGAAAAACGGTATTGAAAGCTGGCCTGTGGCATCCAGTCTGTAAAATCCCTGGTCAGCACATCGCCGGTGTATTCATCTGTCTGGCGGAGGCGTACATCGCCCACTTTGGTACCGAAATTAATGATCGTCTTTCCCTTCTTGAAATTAAATATGGCGCCGCCAATGTTGGATAAACTGTTCAGCTTATAGTTGCTGCTAAAGGTATCATTAAGCATATTATAAACACCCGGGCTCGACTGGTCAAACGTTCTCCTGTCGGCGGTGCCGTTATTTATGTCTACCCCATAGTTAAGTGAAACGGCCAGTGATTTTGAGAGTGGCTCAGTATAGGTGAGGTTGGTAATTAAAACAGAGCTTTTTAAATCATTGGTTTTATACTGATCGGTCGGCACAGTATCTACCTTTGCCTGGGGATTATAATAGTAGAGATTTGATTTTAAGTACCCTTTAGCATCGCTCTGATTAAAGGCTTCGCTGATATTGAATGAAAGCGTGCGGCGTGGCTTTTTGAATTTGTGGGTATAAAAGGCGCTTGCATTAAATATTTTTTGATCAACATTATTAGTGATGTCCCTGGTACTTTTGTTTATAATCGTATCGTTCCGGGTTTCAAATGCGTTATAATTCTCCCTGGTATTTGTATTTTTTGAGGTACCATTGACCGCTATTTTCAGGTTTAGCTGGTGTCCAGTTTTACATTGTAAGTAACATCCAGTTTTTGCCTGAACATGTAATTATGAAATTTCTGTGTAGAGTTGTTGACCAATATCGTATCAGGCAGGTTGTTTTGGGTAATGTTATTGTTGCTGCCATCAACAGTAAGCGAGCCTATTTTATAATTGGTATTAAGCGATTCCTTATCGTTGTTCCATTTGGTATCATAGTGTACGCCGCCGTTACGGGCTATCGGTAATCCCTGGCCATCATACTGACCGCTGAAGGAGTCGAGATCATCACCGTTACCGCCGAAAAAGAAGATCGAACCGCTATCGTCTGATTGCAGGCCATCTCCCGTACCATATTTCTGATTATCCTCCCAGCCAAGTCCCACTTTGCCGTTATTGCCCGCAGTGCCATAAACTGACAATTTCTGCTTTGCCTTAAAGGCGTTAAACAATACCTGTGCCTGGTAAATACTCTCAGTGCCACCGCCCGCCTCCGCTTTACCGAACATGCCGTTCTTTTTATCTTCTTTTAGTTTGATATTGAGGGTTTTTTCCTTCTTCCCGTCATCAATGCCCGTAAAGGCCGCCTGGTCGCTTTTCTTGTCGTAAAGCTGCACCTTGTCCACCATATCGGCACGTATGTTTTTAGTGACTAGTGTTGGGTCATCACCAAAAAACTCCTCTCCATCAACCAATACCTTATTTACCTGCTGACCTTGTGCTGTGATCTTACCATCTTTATCCACCTGTATACCGGGTAATTGTTTCAGCAGATCCTCCACCTTCGCATTTGGTTGTATCTTATAAGCTGCCGCGTTAAATTCAGTCGTATCGCCTTTTATTTTGATCTCCGCAGCTGTGCCCTTAATAATAACCTCGTGCAGCAGGCGCGACTTTAGCTGCATATTGATCCTGCCAAAGCTGTAGCTCTGTTTAATGGAATCAAGACTGAAATGATCCACATATTCCGCATAGTCAGGGTAGGCCAGTAATAAAATGAATTTGCCTTTGTTAAGGCCTTTTATCTCGAATGAACCATCTTCGGCGGTACGTGCAAAAGTAACCAGTGTAGAATCTTTTGCATTAAGCACCGCGACGGATGTGTTGTTCAATTTGATATGCTCAACGCTATCACCGATGATACCCTTTACAGAATAATTAGTTTGTGCAAATGAAGAAGCGGAAAACAAAAAGAAAATAAGGCATAGTAGAATTGTGAATCTCATAAGGTTGAATTAGGAAACCCTAAGATATAACTAAATGGTTAGTATGGAAATGCAATGTGTGTTAAAGTATGTTAATAAATGTTAAATGCTTAACATTCAATATTATTCATATGCAATAGAATTTGATTAGCTGGTCAAACATTTTAGTACATTATACATTTGCTGTATATGGCACTAAGTACACAAATTACATGGCTGTTTATTTTAGCCATCCCCATAGCCTGTATCGCATGGACAGTAACACATGAAGAAGTTTTCAGAGAACCGCGGGAATATTGCCTAAAGCGTTCAACAGAAGGGAGAACGATTGCAGTACGTAAGTTTTTTTACCTGTTTACCTGCGAGTACTGCTTCAGCCATTATATAACAGCTATTATGCTGATCATCACCGGGTTTCAATTATTGTATACTGATTGGCGCGGATATCTGATAGCAGGTTTTGCATTAGTTTTTGTTGCCAATGTATACATGAATTTATTTGCGCTGATACGTGTCGATCTGAAAAAGGTAAGGATGGAAGCAGAAAATGAAGAGAAAAAAAATTAAGTGATATTAATAAATTGCTTTATAAAGCCTCTTGTTTTTTATAAAACCGGATAAAAAACTATTTTAGTGGCTTAATACCTAAATCCTATTCCAAAAAATGAAGAATCTATTCCCGGTTAAAAAGCTTATAGTAGCTATAAGCATCTGTCTGCCAATTTGTTCACAAGCACAAGTTGCTCAAAAGGCGAAAAAGAATTGGCAAAATCTCGATCTTAAAACAGACACAGTGTTTGGGATAAGCACAGAAAAAGCATACAATGAATTACTGAAAGACAAAAAGCATGTAACAGTGGTTGTTGCCGTAATTGATGGAGGCGTGGATATTAATCATGAAGACTTAAAACAGGTTATCTGGATAAACACCGCCGAAACCGCAAGCAACAACACCGACGATGACAAGAATGGTTATGTGGATGACATACATGGCTGGGATTTTATCGGATCGGTAAATGGAGACGAGCATTTCGACAATACAGAATTGGTGAGATTTGTTCATTTATATACGATGGAATTTAAAGGAAAAGATACTACAGCCTTGAAGGGTAAAGAGTTGACGGATTTTTATGCTTATCAAAAGATGCGTAACGATCTGGCTGATAAGGTAAAGAAGGCACGCCGGACTTATACCATCATCACGAATTTTAATGAGATGTTAAAAGATATGCTGCCTAAAATGAGTAAGTCTGACCCGGGATTAACAGATTTTCAAAATTATGAACCTCAAAATAACAGGGAAGTATATGTTAAGAAAATAATGGTAGAAAACCTGGGTAAATATAAAGATCTTGCCGATTTCAGAAAGAATGAAATAGACGATGCGCTTAAACACTTTTCAGAGCGGTTAAATTATCATTATAACATCGATTATGATCCCCGTTCGATTGTCGGAGATAACTATACAGATAGTAGTGAACATTTTTACGGCAATAATGATGTAACCGGACCGGACGCTGATCACGGTACGCATGTATCAGGCATCATTGGCGCAGTGAGGGATAACGATCTTGGCGTAATGGGGGTGGCTAATGATGTGCGGATCATGTCTGTGCGTACTATACCAAATGGCGACGAAAGAGATAAAGATGTAGCTAATGCAATACGTTATGCGGCTAACAACGGAGCAAAAGTGATCAATATGAGTTTTGGTAAATCCTACTCATATGATAAAAAAGCGGTCGATGAGGCTGTTAAGATCGCGATGAGCAAAGACGTGTTGATCATACATTCTGCCGGAAATGATGGTCAGAATAATGATATTGAACAACATTTTCCAAACCGTACTTATGAGGATAAAAGTGGCGTTGCCGAAGCATGGATAGAGGTAGGGGCATCAGGTATAAAAGATGATAAAAATTTAAAGGCATTCTTTTCAGACTATGGGAAAAACAGTGTAGATGTATTTGCCCCTGGTATGGAAATCAACTCTACCACGCCTAATTCAACTTATACTGTGCATGATGGCACCAGTATGGCAGCCCCGGTAGTAACAGGCTTGGCAGCTCTTATTCGTTCATATTATCCAAAATTAACAGCATTACAGGTAAAAGAAATTATACTAAAATCGGTTGTAAAAGTTCAGCATAAAGTAATTGTTAAAGATGGTGAAAGCGAACACAAAGTTCCTTTTGAGGACATATGCATTACAGGTGGTATTGTAAATGCCTATGAGGCACTAAAACTTGCGGCTACTTATCAATAATTAAAATCTGCCTTGATATTAATTTGCCAGGATTACTAATCCTGGCAAATATCAAAATCCCCTGCAAAATTCATGGGGGGATTTTGAATTATATTCATAACACCAATTATAACGATCGTATACCGCCATCCAATAATATCTCACTGCCTATCATAAAGCTCGAATCATCTGATGCAAGGTAAAGATTTGCTGCTGCGGCTTCCTGTGGGGTGCCTACTCTCTTAGCTGGGGTAAATGCCCCCATGCCGGCTTTTACCGCTTCAGCCTCTTCTTTTGTAGAGGTGACTGTTTCAAAAACAGGTGTGTCTATCGGGCCGGGTGTTAGTACGTTAACACGTATCTTGCGGTCTAGCAGTTCTGCTGAGAAACTTCTGGCTAATGATCTTATTGCTGCTTTTGATGCCGCATAAACTGAATGGTTCGGAACCCCTTTTTCAGCTACTACAGATGAGGTAAGTACGATTGAAGCGCCATCATTCAAATAAGGCAATGCTTTCTGAACAGTAAAAAATGTGCCTTTAAAGTTGATATCACTCAACTGATCAAACATTTCTTCACTAAAATCGGCTAATGGAGCCAAAGCATAAATTGCGGCGTTTACAATAAGCACATCTATTTTACCCAGCTTGGTTTCAACTGTTTTATACAATTGATCCAGGTTAGCTAAGTTAGCTACATCTCCCTGAACACCAATTGATCCGTTGCCAATTTCAGCTACGGCGCTGTTCAAGTTTTCTAACTTACGACCGGTTATAGCCACTTTTGCACCTTCATCCGCAAACAATTTTGCAGTAGCCAAACCAATGCCGCTGCTACCACCTGTAACAACAGCTATTTTATTTTTTAATTTTCCTGACATGATCTTTTTATAAAATTAACTATACAAAGTTCTGCTATATATTTTTTTTTTAAGATGAACCAGGTTAGGAAATATGGTTGAACCAGTTCAACTTTTTCTCCTTACCTTTTTGTTGCGGATCTTTGAAAGGAATTCGGTGGTCATTCCCAGATAAGAGGCCAGGGCATATTGCGGTACCCGCCGAACCAGCAGAGGGTATCTTTCTAAAAAATCATTATAACGCTCTTCGGCAGTCTGTGTCAGGTTAGAGATAAGGCGCCGTTGCTGATAAGCTGCAGAACGCTCAGCCATCATTCTGAAAAAGGTTTCGTATCTATGGTTGGCGGCCTTCAGTTTTTGTTCACTTGTATAGTCTATTTGCAACACGGTGCTATCTTCAAGCGCAACGACAAACATGGTAGCAGGCTGTTGAAAAACATAACTATTATAATCTGTTATCCACCAGTCTTCAATTGCCAGCTGGATTGTATGTTCATCGCCCTTTTTATCGATCACATAGGCGCGAAAACCACCCTTGATCACATAGTTCCGGTGCCTGGCCACAAAATCAGGCTGAATGATGAGCTGTTTCTTTTTTATATTTTTTGTTGCGAAATAACTCAGTATTTCGGTAAGCTCTTCTTCACTTATAGTAATCCGCTTTTTGATATACTCGATAAGAGGTTCAGCTATGTTCCGGTTTTCCATGCAGATCAAATGGATGATGGGTAGTTATTTCAATAATAAACAAAATAAGTAATACTATAACTTATATCAACAATCTTGTCTGTCTAAATCGATGTCGTTTTTTTATTTGTAGGTACCCTGCAATTGTTTGTATCTTCAATATCAAACTTATCTTCAACCTAAATTATGAAAAACCCTTTCCTGCCTATAAAGATCCGCATTTTAGCCGCATGTTTTTTTGTGTTGATTTTTGGAACGGCGAATGCTCAGCCACAAAAAACAGAGATATTATGGGATAATTATGGTGTGCCGCATATCTTCAGCAAAACAACTGCCGGTATGTATTACGCCTTTGGCTGGGCACAGATGCACAATCATGCAAACCTGGTATTGCATTTATATGGGGTAGCGCGTGGAAGGGCAGCAGAGTACTGGGGGAAAAATAACCTGAGGTCTGATGAGATCATCAACAAATTTAACCTGACACAGGTATCACAAAAAATATATGAGCAGCAACATTCAGAATATAAATCTTATCTCGATGCCTTTGTACAAGGCATTAACGATTACGCAAAAGCCCACCCCGAAGCGATTGACAGGCAGAATCAGCAAATATTGCCGGTTGTACCTGCAGATGTTATTGCCCATACCATTAATGATATCAGCCTGAATTTTGTTGCCGCTGGTGATATTTATGATTCTATAAGAGAAACGATCCCCGGCTCAAATGCATTGGCAATAGCTGCAAGCCGGTCGGCCTCAAAACATGCTATGCTGATGGCCAATCCGCATTTACCATGGGAGGGGCTTTATACCTTTTTCGAAGCGCATCTGAATGCTCCGGGCTTTAACGCCTACGGGGCAACGTTGATTGGGATACCCGTTCTGGCCATCGCCTTTAATGATCATTTGGGCTGGACGCATACTGTAAATCCCATTAATGCATCTACCCGGTATGAGCTTACTTTAAAAGACAATGGCTATTTGCTGGATGGTAAAGTAGTCTCTTTTGAAACACGTGATGTTATCCTGAAAGTAAAGCAAAGCGATGGCACTTTGAAAGAGCAGCACCTGGTTTGTAAATATTCAAAGCAGGGCCCTGTAATGGGCGAGAAAAATGGCAAGGCCTATGCTGTGCGCGTAGCCGGACTCGAAAACCCTTACTTTAACGAACAATACCATAAAATGGCAAAGGCAACCAATTTTGCCCAGTTTGAATCAGCAGAAAAAATGCTGCAGATGTCTATGTTTAACGTGGTTTATGCTGATGACAAAGGTAATGTGATGTATTTATTTGGCGGTAATATCCCCGAAAGGTCAGAAGGTGATTTTGAGTTCTGGAAACGTAAAGTAGACGGAACTTCATCCAAATATATCTGGACAAAGATGCTTCCTTATAATACACTTCCTAAAGTGCTTAACCCGCCATCCGGCTTTGTACAAAACTCCAATGATGCACCGTGGCTTTGTACTTATCCAATGGTATTAGATCCCCAAAAATATCCCGCATATGTATCACCGGATTATTGGTACGTACGCGATTTCCGCGAACAGCGTATAATCAATTTGATAAAAGATAACCATGCCATCACTTTTGATGATTTGGTCGGTTATAAACTGAATACTGGTCTTGAAGTGGCAGACCGATTTTTGGACGACATGCTAGCTGCCGCTAGCACTTCTTCTGATAGCCTTACCCGCAAAGCTGTTGATGTGCTGAAAGTCTGGGATAGACATACCGATACGGCCAGCAGGGGAGCAGTATTATTTGTTCAATGCTGTTTTAATATGAACCCTGATTCGGTTTTTAAAAATCCATGGTCGGCAGAGCACCCCATAAGCACACCAAGCGGAATAAAAAATGCAGATTATGTAGCCCGGAAGTTAAACAAGGCTGCAACAGAAGTAATGAAACGTTATGGTACACTGGATGTGAGCTGGGGCAGTGTATTTCGTTTCAGAATCGGCAATATCGATCTGCCTGCCAATGGATGTTTTTCTCTTTTTGGCTCATACCGGGCTATCGGCTTCCGTCCGGATAGGAATAACAAATTGAAGGCAGTTGACGGCGATTCGTATGTGGCCATTACTGAATTTAGCAAACCTGTAAAAGCAATGGTCTCGCTCAGCTATGGCAATGCATCCCAAAAAGACAGTAAACACATCGGTGATCAGTTAAAACTTATGTCCGATAAGAAGTTACGACCGGCTTTACTCGATAAGGCCGATATTCTTAAGAACGTCGAAGAAAAAGAAGAATTAGAATATTAACAAAGGATTTGACTGAATTTATCCCTTATTTTACCTCAAATTCATCCGATGAGATTTTCACACTTTTCTATTTTCGGTTTGTTGCTGATAAGTGGCTCTGCTATGGCACAAAATGACAAACCCATATACAATTCAAAAGTCTACAGCATTTATCCGGATCGTGTAGTACAGGGGAAATATACTGCAAAGGCAGTTTCTACTACTGAACTAACCTCTGATTACCGTAGTCCGGCTAATATGTATAAAAGTCCGGTGGTTGAGTTTAAATTCAGCATCAATGGCAAGGATAACGAGATGGTATCCGGTGTCAATCACCATTATGTCTGTAGTGATCAATCAAATGAAACACCTCTAATTCAATTCGGGAAAGTAAATACAGAGACCAAATCTGCTAACGAAGGTATCTATCTGAAACCATCCACCCAATTTAAAATCCGGTTGGACATGCGTGCTGTACTTAAAGAATTTAAAGATCAGGGCTATTACACCTGTTTTAATGGTGATAAAATTTATAAGAACGATTTTAAAGGTGTGTTTGTAGCGGGTAATACCGCACCTATGATATGGGACTTTAACAATTTGGTTAACCATGCAGAACTGGAACTGAAAGATCCGGATGGCGACGGTATTTATGAAACTACCTTGATACTTAACAAACCCGAAGATGAAAACAAACTGGCATCCTCATGGAAACTGAGCCGCGATGTAAGCGCGTTCCCTCAATACCATTCAACCTATAAAATATCGGATGCCATATACAATCTGGCGTTAGAGGAAATGCAGAAAGCAGTAGAACCCGATAGCACTTTCCGTACTGGTAAAGAGTGGGGTGGCGTTTGGACAAGGGACATCAGTTACAGTATCATTCTGTCAATGGCCATATTACAGCCAAAGGTTGCTGTTTACAGTTTGCTCAAAAAAGTAAAAGACGGCCGCATTATACAGGATACAGGCACGGGCGGTGCATACCCTTGCTCATCCGACAGAATGATATGGGCAGTAGCCGCATGGGAAGTATACAAAGTGACCGGAGATAAAGATTGGCTGACTAAAGCTTACCAGATCATCAAAAAATCCGCAGAGGATGATGTCTTAAATGTGTATGATAAGCAAACCGGGTTGGTAAGGGGCGAATCATCTTTCCTGGATTGGCGCGAAGAAACCTATCCCAAATGGATGCAGCCTGCGGATATTTACGAATCTGAATGCCTGGGAACCAATGTGGTGCATTACCAGGTGAATAAAGTATTGGCAGCAATGTCTGCAGTTTTTAATGACCATGCTGCTGTTACAAAATATACCCAACGGGCTGATATCATAAAAAAAGGCATACAGGAAAATTTATGGATACCCACTAAAGGTTATTATGGACAATACCTGTATGGCCGTAATTTTAAAATGCTTTCGCTCCGGTCCGAAGCATTAGGCGAAGCACTTGCCATATTGTTTGACGCGGTTGATGCAGAAAAGCAGCAAAGCGTGATCAGCAACACACCGGTTAATGCTTTCGGAATACCTTGTATCTATCCACAGATACCCGGCATATTGCCTTATCATAACAATGCAGTATGGCCATTTGTAGAAACCTATTGGGCTATGGCATCGGCAAAAGCAGGCAATGAGGAGTCTTTGATCAGGGCGATCAGTGCAATTTACCGCCCTGCCGCTTTGTTCCTAACCAACAAGGAAAACTTTGTAGCCACGGATGGTGATTATGCCGGTACGCAGATCAACTCAAGTAATATGCTTTGGAGCCTTTCGGGTAATATTGCATTGGTTTATAGAGTTTTGTTCGGTATCCATTATAATGAGAACAGCCTTGAATTTAAGCCATTTGTACCGAAAGCATTAGCCGGCGATCGTTCACTTGAGCATTATAAATACCGTAACGCTATATTGAATATCAGTATGCAGGGGTTTGGCAATAAGATCAAAAGCATGACATTGGACGGGAAACCAGTAACAAATCATAGAATCCCTGCTGATCTGAAAGACGGGCATGCCATTAAGATCATCTTAGCTGATAATATACTTACGGGAAAGAGTAACATGGCGCCAAATTATGTAGCACCTGAAACACCTGTTGTTATTTATAAAAAAGGAAAGATCTCATGGGAAAAGGCAAGCCGGGGCACCGCTTATAATGTGATAAAGAATGGTAAAAAAATTGCTTCTATCAATGGACTAATTTTTCCTGTCAACACAAACGAATATGCCGAATACCAGGTTGCATCAGTGGATGCCAAAGGCATAAGCTCATTTAACAGTGAACCGCTTGAAACCATACCTGCAAAAGCGGTAAATATTATCCAGGCCGAAAGTATTGCCGATCCGTCTGAGCTACCCTACCAGGGCTTTTCGGGAAAAGGTTTTGTGGAGATCAGCAAAACAAAAAATACAACTTTAACTATCACTGTTGATATAAAAGAAGATGGTATTTATGCTATTGATTTTAAATATGCTAATGGTAACGGCCCAATCAATACCGAAAATAAATGCGCCATACGTACTTTAGATGTGGATGAGCATTTTGCGGGTACTCTTGTATTTCCGCAAAGAGGAAAAGGGGAGTGGTCTAACTGGGGTTTCAGCAATTCGGTTAAAGTGAAATTGTCAAAAGGCAAACATGTCGTAACTCTGCAATTTAAAGATGCTAACGAGAATATGAACGGTGATATTAACCAGGCCATGATCGATTATTTGCGTATGATAAAGTTGCCGGGAAGTGTTTAAATTAGATTAACCTATTCATTCAAAAATGTATGGTGCCTGCCCAAAATATTGATGAAGTAATAGCTCAGCTGGAAACAATTATAGCTAATTCAGTAGCTTCAAATAATCGCGCGGGTTATTTTGCGGCCTTATATCATAAAGTTACCTGCCGGGTTAAGCAGGGAATTCAAACCAAAGAATTTGAGAATGGCGCGAGGATGGAACAATTTGACGTGGTTTTCGCCAACAGGTACATTACTGCTTATGATCAGTGGATAAACAAAGAGCATACGCAGATGTCGCAATCATGGCAGGTGGCTTTTGAAATGGCCGGGAAGTCGTCTGTATTGGTATTGCAGCATTTGCTGATCGGCATGAACGCACACATCAACCTCGATCTTGGCGTAGCAGTAATAGTGGTAGCCAAAGAACAAAATCTGCCATTGGCCGATATGAAAAATGATTTTAATACCATCAATACTATACTGGCATCCTTAACCTACCAGGTGGTCAGCGAGCTTGATCGTATTTCTCCGTTATTATCCCTGGCGGGGATGCACTCAAAGAACGATTCATTATTTATTCAATTCGCGATGGACAATGCAAGGGATGGTGCATGGTGTTTTGCAGAAGAACTATATCCCAAAGAAAATGACGATTTTAATAAGCTGATTGCCGGGCGGGATAAAGATATCTGGATGCTTGGTAAAGCGATTGTCGATACAAAAGGATTACTGGCAATTACGGTCTGGATCATACACCTGTTTGAATATAAGATCCCTGCAAAAATAACCAAGATATTAAACGAGTATAAAAAAACCTATTTAACAGTTGATGATTTAAAAGTTAAGTGAAGAGAAAAATTGCGGTTTGTTGATTCAATTGCAGTTCAATTGTTTTTTCTCTATATCAAGAATCACCCAATCTAATGATTCTTCATTTGGCAAACAATCAATCAGACTCGAGCCTTCCATATAATTCAATCTGACTTTTGACAAACTCAATATAGTTTTGCAGTTTAAAGGCAAACCATTGTTCCCGGAGATCGGGATAATAGGTAAGCATGTCATTAAAGTGCGCGAATGGTTTTTTACGGGAGATGGCATCGATAAATTTGTTGTGCGTAGGTATATGGTTTATGCCATCGATGAAGTTTTCCATTACTTCAAACGCTTCGTGACTACTCATTTTTTCAATTTCTAAATAATCGTCGGGCGAGGCTTCAATTTTACCGGTCTCTTCAGTCCATTCGTCTTCAAGTCCCGAATCTTCTAATCCCTCAGGATAAGTTACCAATTCACCATTAGTTTTATTGTAAAAACAGAGCATGCCTGTATCCAAATACTCGGCTATCTCTTTTAATAATTCAGGTTTTATTTCGATTGCCATAGATACAAATTTAGTGAAATACCCAAAACAACCCAATAGATGGCATTTTTCTAACACGAGCAACCTTATTAAAATTACAAATTTTAGAAGGAGGCGCCTACGGAACCCAAATACACTGGCTGGGTTATTCTATAAACAGGATATTCCTAACGGAATAAAAAATCAAATTGAAAAACTAGTATTAGCTCCATGGGAGCTCCCTGTTTGTAGAAAAAATCAGACAATGCCAGACTCCATAGGAGTCTCCTAATTGCATATTGATTATAAAAGCAGAATTTACAGGCATGCTGATAATCCTACGGTAGATCAAATCCTACCTTTTCATCTATAAATTCTCACTCTAGGTCGATTTTTAAAAAAGTTGATGTTATAGGTAATTACCTTAGAATACCAAAAACACATTTTATGTATTTGAAAAAACAACTCATTATAACTGTTGGCGTACTTGGGGTAGTTGCTTTAAGTGTTGCTGCTACATCGCCTCAACAACAAGCCCCGCCTAAATTGGTCAACTTGAAAGTTTTCCCTAAAAACATATCTTTCCGTGTATTGGATCATGAGATGGATGTTTGGTCGGCTTCCCTGGGCGTACATTGTAATTTTTGTCATGCGCGTAATGATCAAACCGGGAAAATGGATTTTGCGAGTGATGCAAAGCCGGAAAAAGAAGCAGCCCGCCATATGTTCCTGATGACAGCAAAGATCAATAAGAAATTTTTCCAGGCTAAAAAGGACTCGCTGGGAATGGTATTAACTGCAGGCGTTAATTGCAATACTTGCCATAATGGTACGGCACATCCCGAGGTGAAAATACCAGACGAGCACAGAGGCCCGGGCGGTCCTCCTCCGGGTGGTCCGGCAGCACCCCCTTCAGGCAAATAAACAGGGTTATCATTGCATAATTATTATGAAGAGATTTTTTGTTTTTATAGCGATCATTTCTGCGGTTTATTCAGGCACTTTAAGTGCGCAGTCCTCCGTTACACGATCGGCCATAACGTTTGAAATTAAAAACCTGGGTATCAATACCGGTGGTTCATTTGGCGGCCTTGCAGCGAAGCTTCATTTTATACCGGCTAATTTGAACGCGAGTACAATTGAGGCGTCTGTTGATGTTGCCACGATCAATACCGGCAATACAGGTAAAGACGAGCACCTGCGCAGCGAAGATTTCTTTGATGTTGCGCGCTATCTGAAAATTTCGCTCAAATCAGTCGCCTTTAGGCATAAAAGCGGCAATAATTATATTGGGACGTTTACCCTTAACATTAAAGATAAATCAAAACAAATTGAAATGCCTTTTACTTATTTGGAAAAGGGGAATACAATTGAATTTAAAGGTACATTTAAAATAAACAGGCTGTATTTTGGGGTTGGCAGTTCAAGTATGACCCTGTCAGACGAAGTGACCATTAATATCGACTGCGAACAAAAAAAATCAGAGTCAGCTCAGATATGACTTAATGATTTGCACTGTACATTTATATAAACATTCAATTATGAAAACCCGTCATTTACTAAAAGTTGCTGTAAGCTTATTAGGGCTATCGTTAGTCTGTTCTGTAACAGCGTGCACTGCCCAATCTACACCGCCGAAATCGCTGCTTGCACTTTCAAAAGGCGATCATGTTCTGGCGATCATAGATCCGGGTACGCTAAAAGTTATCGCGCGTGTGCCGGTTGGTTCCGATCCGCATGAGGTTATTGCCTCGGCTGATGGGAAGACGGCTTATGTTACGATCTACGGAGGAGGTAGTTTACACGAGTTGAATGTTATTGATCTTGTAGCGCAAAAGCCTTTACCCACAATTGATACAAAACCATTTATGGGGCCGCATGGCTTAACTTTCGCCGCCAATAGAGTGTGGTTCACAGCAGAAGGCACTAAAACAGTTGCCAGCTATGACCCGGCAACCGACAAATTAGATTGGTGTATGGGTACGGGACAAGACCGCACCCATATGATCTATGTAACACCCGATGCAAAAAGGGTTTACACAACCAATGTCTCCTCAGCAACAGTCAGCATTCTGGTGGATAGCCTGATCAAACCAAAGCCAAATCCGGCCGGCTTCACACAGCCACCGCATCAGGACTGGGTACAGACGGTTATCCCCGTAGGTAAGGGTTCTGAAGGTTTTGATGTGTCGCCGGACGGACGGGAATTATGGACGGCCGGGTCTGATGAAGGAATCATCACCATCATAGATATCGCCTCCAAAAAAGCAATTGGTACAATTGATGCGAAGGTTGTTGGTGCTAACCGGCTGAAATTTACGCCAGATGGTAAACGAGTGCTGATCACAAGCCTGAGAAACGGCGATCTGTTTATTTACGATGTGGAATCGCACAAGGAGATTAAGCGATTAAGCACCGGCCACGGCGCGGCGGGTATATTAGTGGACGACGACGGATCACGCGCATTCATCGGTTGCACTGCCGATAATTATGTCGCGGTAGTAGACCTTAAAACATTAGAAGTAAGCGGACACATTGATATACGCGGTGCAGACGGCCTGGCCTGGGCGGTTCGACCTTAACACACAAAACGTATAACGTACCACGTAAAACGTATAACTCAATTAAACGAAGCCCTGAACTCCAAAGGCGAGAAATTAGTTTTTGTCTTAAATAGTTTGCTGAAAGACTGCGAATGTTCAAAACCCAACCCGTATGCAATTTCGCTTACAGATAGATCGGTGGTGGACAATTTTTCCTTTGCCTTTTCGATGAGTTTGTTGTGGATGTGCTGCTGAGTGCTTTGGCCTGTCAGCATTTTCAGTAATCCGCTTAAATAACTGGCTGATATGTTTAACGTGTCAGCGATGTATTGGACGGAGGGCAATCCTTTTTTCGCTAAAGTATCGCTGCTGAAATATTCTGTCAGAATATCTTCCAAACGATTGAGGATATGATGGTTGGTTATTTTTCGGGTGATGAACTGTCGGTGATAAAATCGGTCGGCATAATTGAGCATTAATTCAAGCTGTGAAATAATAATGTCCTGACTGAATTTATCAATGTTAGAATGATATTCCTGCTGAATGTTTTGCATAAGGCCGATAATGGTCGCTTCCTCTTTTTCCGACAGGAACAATGCTTCATTTACCGAATAATCAAAAAAATCATATTTCTTCATTGCTTTCGCCAGGGGGGTATTCCATAAAAAATCGGGATGGATGAGCAGCATCCACCCCGTATGCCTTAATTCTTCATCGTTATTAACCTCGATCCCAAACACCTGCCCGGGCGACATGAAAAACATGATCCCTTCATCAAAATCATATTGCTGCTGACCATATTTTAATTTGGCATTGAAATTTTTTTTGAGCGAGATGGAATAAAAATCAAACACAAAATTGTTTGATTTCCGGCCGGGCAAATGTTTGAGGTCTTCAAAGTTGATCACCGTGATCAAAGGGTGCTCCGGTTTAGGGAGCCCTGTCACCTTATGATATTCGCTTATCGTCTTAATCCGGAGAGGCTGCATACCTGGCATAACACAATATAATTAATTTTGATTGTAAACAGCGGCAAATTCTTTGGCAAAATCCGTCATTTTTACTTTGCCCAGTACAGGCTGGTTGCGATAATAATCCTCATATAAAACGGTGCGCCTGCTTGCATTCATTTCAACCAAACCGGCAGCAATAGTTGGATTCATTCCCGCGGCTATCATACCGTTTAGCACTTGTTCATCAGGAATAATGATCCATTTTAAATCAGGTTTTCCGATAGCCGCACCCAAAATGCCGGCTACTTCGTTACCCGTAAGTTCGTCGCTTGCCACGTAACGGATTTTTCTTCCTTCAAACGGTTTTACAATTTCTTCGGCAACTGCAGCAGCTATATCTATAGGCGAAACCCAAGGTTCCTTGTCGTTTCCCCCGTAATTTGATGCGATAACACCCTGCATTTTTATGACAGGTATAAAAGCATATAAATTATAATAAAAGCCAACGGGGCGCATAAAAGTAATAGCTACATCGGGCGGAAGAGTGCCCAAAATCTGCTCTACATTGTGATAAGAAGCAAGAATGCCATTGCCTTTTTCCATATGGGCGCCGATACTGCTTAAATGAACCACACGCTTTACCCCCGACCGCTGTATGGCCTGCAAATAATTATATGCCAGTTTGTGGCCCTCCGCCATCAGGTCAAAATTTGGGTCAGAATAATTGCCCGCCACTATCATGGTGTATACGGCATCGGCACCGATAAAAGTAGCTGTGAGGAAGTCCGCGTCTTCCATAACGCCAATGGCTGCCGTGGCGCCCAATGCTTCAATTGCCGCCTGTTTTTCAGGTTTACTGCTTACCACAGTAACCTGATGCCCTTTTTGTACCAACTCCTTTGTGAGTGGCAGGCTGATGTGTCCTAATGAACCTGTTAATATGATTTTCATCTTATTGATTTGTTTTTTAATGGTGAAGCTATCAGATTACTTATTTCGCTATCGGTGGAGGGCGTGTAATCTGATGGTTTCATCTTCTGTTTCTTTTTTGTTGATACAAAGTTGCGCAGTAACAAAGGAAGAAATGTAGCCTAATCTACTGTTGTTGTAGTCGAAAATGAGTGGAGAGAAGTTGAGTGTAAAGCCAAAACAATATCCCAAATTGTTGTTTAACTTATAGATTAATACATAACCCGTACCACTTAAACCATGATTTATACGTCTGCAGTATTGCCTATATTCCGGAATTTTGTTCTGAAATATATTAAACAGAAGTATATCTTCTAAATATTATTAATTACTAAAATCAAAATCCTATGAGTACAATTACAGTAAAAGACGGAACCGAAATTTATTATAAAGACTGGGGCACCGGGCAGCCAATTGTTTTCCATCATGGCTGGCCATTATCCGGTGATGACTGGGATGCACAAATGATGTTCTTCCTTAAGCAGGGATATAGGGTTATTGCCCATGACCGCCGCGGACACGGAAGATCTACCCAAGCTTCCGGAGGGCATGATATGGATACCTATGCGGCTGATGTGGCCGAGCTTACCCGGAAGCTCGATCTGAAGGATGCGATACATGTTGGCCACTCTACCGGTGGAGGCGAGGTGATCCATTATGCCGCAAACCATGGGAAAGGTCGTGTAGCCAAAGCGGTGCTGATCAGTGCAGTTACGCCGATAATGGTACAATCTGCAAGCAACCCGGACGGTGTACCTATGTCCATATTTGATGAAATACGCGAAGGTACAGCATACAACAGAGCGCAATATTATCAGGACTTTACCATTCCATTTTATGGATATAATCGTGCAGGTGCAAAAATATCACAGGGAATCAGAGACAACTGGTGGCGTCAGGGAATGATGGGCGGAGTAAAAGCACACGTAGAAGGCATTAAGGCTTTCTCCGAAACAGATTTTACAGAAGACCTTAAAAGTGTGGATATTCCGGTTCTCGTTCTGCACGGCGAAGACGACCAGATCGTGCCATTCCCGATTAGCGGAGCGAAGGCAGTAAAGCTTTTGAAAAATGGAAAATTGATTTCATATCCGGGTTTCCCCCATGGAATGCCGGCGACAGAAGCTGCGACGATAAATAAAGATTTGTTAGCTTTTATCAAATCATAAAGAACAATTCGTTTTAAATCTTGAGGATATAAAAGCTGTCAATTATTTATAATGACAGCTTTTATAATTTTCAGTATGCAGAGGCTATCGAATTTTGTTGTTAAAAATTAGCCGCGAAAACGTCTATCCGTTAGATTGATCCACTTAAAAATAAGCAATAACCCACGGGCGATAGCTATAGCCTCGCCTATGTCACTGGAGGATATTGGTAAATGCCTGAATATCACCAAAGAACATGTAGGCCGATTAAAAGAAAAGGCGCTTTTTAAGCTCCGTAATAGTTCTGAAGCACCCGTCTTAAGATCCTGCCTGTAACTAATGATTTCGATGGTGTGACGCGGCAGAACGGTAATAAAGTCCAAATAAGCGAAATCAGGACCCGGCTGAATTTCCTCCCGGGTTATCCCATTTCGCATTCGCGCCTATGCGATGGCAGGCTAAAGAAGAACACAGAACCTTTTTCCCCGCCACTTTTCATCCAAACTGATCCTTTATGGCGCTCGATGATCTGTTTAACCAAATAAAGCCCGAGTCCTCTGCTGGCGGTATCCTTTGAACATTTTCTGCCGGTACGGAAAAACTGCTCAAAAATCCGATTCTCCAGCCCGGCAGGTATTCCTTCCCCCTGGTCGGTGATCCCAACCACGATATCCCGTGCATCAACGCACACTTCAACTGTGATCTCTGAGTTTTTTGGTGAATACTTAACCGCGTTAGTTAAGTAATTTATTAAAACCTGCATAACCAGGTATTTGTCTGCCCTTACCATAGCCTGACCTGAATTCTTATTGATAAACTTGTGCTGACAGTGAATCATGGTTACATCTTCAAGGACTTGCCTGACAAGGTGATTAAGGTCAAAAACTGAGAGGTTCAGCCTTTGGAGTTTGCCGTTATCATCAGAATCAGACAAATACTGATCGAGCAGCCTGGTGACCCCGTCAACATGACGTTCAATATTCCTGGCCAGGTCCGCATGTGAAACCTTAAATGGGTCTTTACCTGGTAGCTGGATCATCTGGGCGCTTAGTTTCATTACCGACAATGGGGTGCGGATCTCATGATTTACGATAGATAAGGTTATGCGTTCTTCATTTACATGCTGTGTATAATCCTGAATGATACCCAATATCAGTCCCTGGGACCGCCGGTTATCCGTGTAATGAAACCCGGATAGCCTTACCCAGATAGTATTACTGCCCGTTGTACAGACTTTTAAATGAACAGGCTCCAAAACCCCACCGCTTCCCAGCATTCTAAACCAGGTTTTTGCTTTTTCAAAACATTGAAGATCGATCAGCCTTAACAATTGCCTTATATCGTAATTACATTCTTGTCGCAGACCAAGTAAGTTCTTAGCTGCCGAATTTAAAGCCAGCGTATTGGTTTTAAGACTTAATTTCCAATTTCCATAATATTCTCTCAACGGCTCCCTGTCAATTGTCCGTTTACCGGAAATCTGCGCGGGCTTATTATCTATCTTATTATTTGTAGAAGTTAATTGCTTCATATTCCAGGGTTAGTTAATTGATGAATTTGTTCAGCTTTATCTCATTATTAATTCAATCAAATATGATATTCCGATGCTGATGGCGCTAATAGTAACAATTTTATGCCCGCGCATCCCTAGAAGAGTTATCCAGTAACCGCCCGGAATTAAGTATCATTATTTTTAGTTTCTCTCTCGCTTTAAACAGGTTTGATTTTGATGCACCCGTGCTGATGTTCAGTTGTGCGGCGATCTCCTCGTGCGAGAACCCTTCAATAGCAAATAAGTTAAATACTGTGCGGTACGCGTTTGGCAATTGCTGTATCATACCTAACAGATCATCATAGTTCAATTTCTGATCTGGTAAATCATTATGACCGATGTCTTCTGCCGCATCCAGATCGTCGTTCAGTAATAACTTCAGGTTGCTTCTGTAATAATCTACAGAGGTATTTATCATGATACGGCCAACCCAGGGAATGAACGGACGGTCTGTATCGTATTTATTTAAATTATTGAACACCTTTAAAAAACCCTTGTTCATGATTTCAGCAGCCTCGTAACGATTACCAGCATAGCGCAAACATATCCGCATTGCAAAGCCATAAAATGCTTTATACAGCATCTTTTGATCTTTTCTGTTTTGTTTCAAACAGCCTGCAATAAGTTTTTGTAGTTTTTCCATAATATTCTCTCATCTGGCCCATGTCGTCTGTTTGTTTACCGGAAAAGCCGGGGATTTTATAATTCGTGTCATTATTTGTGGAAGTTAATTGCTTCATATCCCAGGGCTAGTTAATTGATGAATTTGGTTCACCTTTAATTTTACCAATGACTTAATCAAAACCGTGCCATTATATGAAACAATTGGCAATCAGGCTGTTAATAAGAAAAGTATGGCTACTTACTAACTAAATATCGCTTTTTTACACGTTTTTACTATATGCGGTGTGTTAAAATCCACCTCTAATTTCGGCGGCCACCGGAATGTGATTCGGAAATGATGGCCACCAAAAAGATTTTGGTCTGCAGACAGTGAACTAACTATTAGTGACAGGAAAGCCTGTTTCATCATTAATATCGAAAGCGATTACAATCGATGTTCCTTCGGATTTTTCTATCGATAGTGTTCCTGAAATATCAGAAGTCAAACCACGAATAAGACGAAGGCCGAAGGAATTAGTATGACTTTCGTCGATGTAAGGCGGAATTCCGATGCCATCGTCTGCGATCTTCAATAACTTTGCGTGGCCACCAAGGCATTGCAGTTCAACAGTTACAGCGCCTTCCCGTCCGTCCGGGAATCCATGCTTCAGTGAGTTGGAAATTGCCTCGTTCAAAATAAGAGCAATTGGAATGGCAACACTCAAATTCAAAGTCACCGGATCATCCACTTGTAAATTCCCGTTTTTGTTGTTTTTCATTGTTGTGATTAAAAAATTATTCTGATATATGATGTGCGGACGTTTTACCGACCGGGATAAGCAAAAGGAGGATAAGCAAGATCTGGAGCATAAAAAAAACTCTGTTAATTGATGTACTCGATTATTTATAATCGGCCCCGATAGTAATTGATTTCCACTGTTCCAATTCTGTTGACATCGCAGCCAATTTTCCAGAAGCCCTCTTATAAGCATCAGCCCCAAGAAACAGTTGCATTGGCGGTTCTGAGCTTTCTGCTAATTCTATAAATATTTCTGCTGCACGATCCGGGTCGCCTGGTTGTTGTCCGTTTGCTGACAGGTATCGGTCTTGTGTGTTTTTTACAGCTTCATATCCCTCGATTTTGGACGAGATTAGTGCTAATGAGTCCTTGGTCAAAAAGCATGTGCGGAAACCTGATGGCTCAACTACAGTAACCTTGATCCCAAATTCTTTGACATCCAGTGCGATCACTTCGGAGAAGGCGGCCACCGCGGCTTTGGCAGCCGAATAAACAGACCAGTCCGGGGCACCCACAAAACCGGCCACCGAACCGATATTAATAATATAGCCCGATTTTTGACTGCGCATTGCCGGCAGAACACTCTTTACCACATCTATAGTTGCCAGCACATTAACATTAAAAATGTTCCTGATATCCTGCTCTGCAATCTCTTCTATTGTTCCGGTCATTCCGTAACCAGCATTATTTACCACCACATCTATCCGCCTGAATGCTGCCAGCGTTTGCTGTATAGATTCATCAATGCAATCCAGGTTGTTCAAGTCGACAGCCAGCGGAAGAAAGCGATCCTTGTCTATTAAGCCGATTGCCTGGCTCAGCGTATGCGCATCGCGTGAAGTTGCAGCAACGCGGTAGCCATGATCAAGCAATTTCTTTACGAGAGTCAGTCCCAACCCCTGGGAAGCCCCTGTTACATACCACACTTTTGAATTGTTCATGATATTATGTTTTTGTAGCATTTTATTCAGACCCGCTGTCTGATTTTTCCCCTTGCCATTCTTTACCAGGCAGTCGCAATTGCAACTACCCGGTAAATTATTTCTTATGAGCGTATCATCTTCCCAAACAACACCTATCGATCACTATACATGCGTGATATGCATTTCATGTTAATTCAGGTTATGTCCGGCTCCAATACCACCATCTACATTGATAATAGCGCCGGTAATAAAGTTGCTCTTGGCAACTGTATAAACCATTTCTGCGATATCGTTCACTTCGCCCACACGGTTCAGCAAATGCAATCCCGCACTTTGATCAGCATTATCACCATGCATAGGGGTGCGGATCGTACCGGGTCCAATCGAATTGACCCTGATGTTATCTTTTCCAAACTCGCCTGCCAGCTGTATAGTAAGCGCTTGTATTGCCCCTTTTGAAGCCATTTGTGCAGTAATCGGTACTCCTGCAAGGGCGTGGTTAACCAGCGGGGTGCCAATATTGATCACTACACCATCATGCTGTTTCAGCATTTGGGGAATAATGGCCTGAGTGGTGAAGTAGGTGCCTTTCAGGTTGGTATTCAAAAAACGGTCGAGGTAAGCTTCGTCCACTTCGAGGAAAGGCTTGGTTTCAAATATACCGGCGTTGTTCACCAGTACATCTGCAGAGCCAAATTTTTCCATGGCAGTTGCCAAAAGCTTCTCGCCGGTTCTTTTATCGCTTACATCACCAGCTGCCATGGCCAGGTTTTCGCCTGCGCCCAATTCATGGTAAACTTCTTCCAGTTTTTCAGCAGTTGAAGAATTGATCACTACATTATCGCCGTTTTCTAAAAAATGGCGGGCTACTTCTTTGCCGATGCCAGATGAGGCGCCGGTAACTATTATGGTTTGTTTTTTCATTATACTATTATTCGTTAGCTGTGTATTATTTGTTTTATGTTAAAGCGGCTTATCAGGCAGCCTTAGCGGTTACACTTACATTAAGTTCAAAATCATTGTAGATCAGGGTATCACCTAAATCCTTGAAGAAATTACCGGAACGGAATTTCATTTCATATTTGGTACGGTCGATCACCAGTTTGCCGGTTGCAATTAATGCATCGCCATTAACATTTACAGCTGCATCAAAACCAACCGGATGGGTGATGCCTTTGATGGTCAGGTTGCCTTCAACATGTTTGCCTGAAACCGAAGTGATCTCCAAAGTAGCTTCCGGGTATTTATCAATAGAGAAGAAATCATCAGAAGCCAGGTGATCGAAGAATTGTGCATTAGTTGCAGGGTCGGTTACGTCCAGTATTTTGATGGAGGTGGTATCGATAATGAATTTACCGCCGGCAAGTTTACCGTCATTCAAAATGAGTTCACCTTCCTTAACTGATATAGTACCATTGTGTGCGCCGGTTACTTTTGCGCCTACCCAATCGATATTACTTTGGGTGCTTACGATCTTAAATTTTTGATTTTCCATTTCTTTGTGTTTGAATTATACAACAAAGTACGGCAGGAAATTACAGGTACTTGCGTGACCTAGATCACATTTCGACGAGAGCGTAATTTATGTGACATACATCACATTTCAAGCCTGGTGTAATCGGGCTAAGTGTTTCTCTGGAAACACCCAGGTAGGCGGTTATCCGGTTTTTAGGTATTATATTATAAAGTTCAGGGTATAGTCTTAAGAGTTCTTCATACCGGCATTGATTAGGAGCAAAACCACGAAGGAGAACTTAGGCCTAAAACTTCGTCAGCATTTTTTTAATTAAATCACGACTTCGTAACCTACTTTCATGCCAGCATTTTATCTTTTAGAAATCATAAAAGAATTGACATATCGTCAAATCATCAAATTCCCAATATACCGTCATTCAATCAACTGGCAAGCTTCTTTATTTAGATGGGAATATTTATTCAGCGCCCAATACCTGCATCCGTTTATCTGGCTGCTTATTAAATTTACTGCTTTTTTCCCTGCCGGAAAGTGCATTTTTTCTGGTTTGAAATCTGAGGTAATCAGCTAACGCTGTTTAGTTTTTAGTGCAATATGCATTTTGTTTGTTATCTTAATTAAAAACGAGGAACCTTGCCATAATCTGAAAAGCTAAAGCGCAAAAGGAGTATGCGCTTTAGCAACTACAATTATTTTTTGATTATTTTTCCATGAAAAATCCAACAGACCTTTTTGTAGCCCTGAATCAGATTTTCCAACACCACGCAAACCCGGAGCAATTACGGTGAAATGCTTTGACAGTTCCAGAACCGAAGGTGAGGCAACAAATGATCAGATATCTGAGTAAAAAAAACTTAAATACTTGCCCCGGCTTTGTACCAGTTTCGATTTCATTGGCTCATAGGAGAAAATGTCCTTGCCGTTTTTTCTAATCACGATCCTGAAAGGTTGTTTTAATTTTTGCGTTAAGTCATAAACGGTAACGAACTCGGCAAGGTCTTCATGCTGGCTGCTGGTGCTGTAAAGTGAAACAAATGGGGTGCGCCCGAGCGCCCGGTAAATCTCCACAGCCCGATCAAGCGGCAAGACTTTTCCGCCAGGCCGGAAACGGGTACTATCCAACAAGGAATCACGAAACTTTGCGGCAATAGTGGTACGGTCAAGCCAGATGCCGGTAGTAAAGGAACCGCTTGCCAGGCTGTCGAAAGATTTCTTGCTGGTATTATTGGGTAATATTCCAAGCGATCCGTCGACAACATGCGTGGCTTCATGCATCAGCACATAGGCTATAGCATCAAGTTCGCCGGCCATGATGGAGACATTTAAGGAGGAGTCGCCCCCTTTGAAACAACTTCGCTCTTTTTCCGTGATCCATTGCGATAAATTCTGCTTGAGAATTGCTGCACGAAAGGTTATATCATAAAGCTTAAACTGGTCATCATGATTCACTAGCGAGGTCAGGGCGGTATTTGGCATATTGTCAAGAAAATTAATGCTTCGTAAATGTGCCCTTAATACCCTTTGGTGGAGGGGAGGAAGGACAGCAAATGCCTTAGAAACTTTCAAACGTTCTTCTCCGGTAAGCTGGTGTTGGCTGGGCGACATGCCTGCTTCCCGAAATAATTTTATTACACTGGCCGAAGCGTCCCGAATGCGCATGGAAAGTGGGGTTATCGGATCAAGTCCATTTTTGCGTTGAATTTCGGCTATTTGACTTGCAGATAACGCTGTATCGGTTATTTGCGCTAAACAATTATCGGCATTGATTATAAGATATGCGGAAAGGATAATACAACTGAAGATACCGCGAAACAAATTTTGGGTTTGCATGAATTCAAAAATGTGATTGTTAACAAATATGGCCAAATAATTTGTGGCATTCGCCACCCGATTCCTTTAACCGAGAGAATTTGGCAGTTAACTTTTCCTCGCGCCTGTTCAAGCGTGCCGCCATAGCCGTTAACTTAAGAACCGGCCCTGTAAGGGCCAAATATTGGTAGACATACAAAGCCAAAAAAATCCGTGCCGTCAGGTACGGAACCCCCGCGTTGTTGCGTACCGAACGGCACGCTACACGTTTAATTTTTAATTTTCTACCAATATTTTGCTCCTAACGGAGTTAGGTGAAAAACAACATATCCGCTTAAGTTAACGGCTATGGCGTGCCACTTGAACACATAACCCTTTAAGCGGAACGCTTAAAGGGTAGGTGGTCTTAAAAAGAAGAGGTTTGTATCAATCGAATTTTGATACAGCCTCCTTTTATCATTTTTGAAATTCCGCTTTTAATTCCGCATTCATCACTTTTCTGAATTTCATTACTTTGGGCTTTGAAACTTGCACTATATAAGATTTATCGCCATTGAGCCTGTAATAGCACTGATGATAATTTTCAGCAGCATAAAATCCAGTAAATGGAACAACCTGGGTAACTATTGCTTTAGAATAATGCTTCGATTGGTTAATCTTTTTTATCAGACCCAATAAAATATTTTTCTCTTCCGGGGTTCGGTAAAAGGCAATCGAACGATAGTCGGTACCTACGTCGGGCCCCTGGCGGTTAAGCTCTGTGGGGTCGTGAGCAAAAAAGAACGCATTGGCCAGAGTAGTAAAACTGATCACCTTTGGATCATAATAAATTTGTGAGCATTCAGCGTGCCCGGTAGTAAGCGTAGCTACCTGGTCATAAGTTGGATTTTTAGTTGTTCCGCCCGCATAACCAGAAATTACTTTATTTACACCTTTTAGCTCAGACATAGCCTCGCTCATACTCCAAAAACAGCCACCACCAAAAGTAGCTACTGCTTCTCCTGCTTTCGGTTTTGGCAATGGGGTAAAACCATTAGCACCACCTGATGATTGCCCTTTGGCAACACCGGCGAATAATAAAATTCCGAAAACATTTAAAATTAATCGTTTCATAAAATACTGTTAGTTAAAAATGGCAGGCTTTTTAAGCCGCAAAATGGTGCTTTGCGATCGCAGACGCTTTTACTATTGCTAAATGCCTGTCTTGTTCCAGAGATTGTGTTATAGCAGTGCTTAAAAGAGTCACATTGTAAACTGTAGTTACCCCTATTAACTCTAACCACCAATTCATGTAAGACACCTGATAGTCAAGACCAAATGATTTTGGCAACACAGGGCTGTAAACACTGGAAGTATAGACTACACAGGCCTTTTTATTTTCCAATAGCGGCGAGTAGCCATTTGGCCCGAAATCGAAAGTCAAATCGTTTTGAGTGATCGTGTCTATATACTGTTTCAATGCCCATGGAATACCTCCGTTCCACATTGGAACAGTAATAAGATAATCGTCAGCCGATTTAAAGCGATCTGTTATTTCTACAATCTCATCCCATGCTGTTATTAATTTACCCTCTAACACTCCCTGTCCCAAAAAGGTCATTTTTGCAGCAGCCTTGTTACCGTCAAATGCTGGGATTTTCTCCTTCCACAAATTGAGCTCATCAATTACAGCATCGGGGTTTGTTTCCTTATACTGTTTTAAAAAAGCATTTGCAATATTGGACGATTCTGACGCGGATTCTCTTGGAGATCCCACTATATAAAGTAATTTTTTCATGTTGTTCTGATTAATTATACCAGTTATTATTTTGCTGTTGGTTTTTTAAATACCAGTATGTTATTGACGCAACTAAAGATACCCGAACCCCGGTTGTATCGGGGTATCGGGCTTCTTATTCAGGTATCAAACCCCTTACTTCTTTTGAGATGCTTTGATGATCACCGCCGCCACTGCCTCAGGCTGCGAGATGAACACAGCATGGCTGCCTTTGATCTCGGTGATTTTAGCATGTGCGCGTTTATACATGTTACGCTCTATCTCCGGGTTGATTGTTTTATCCTCAGTTGACACTATCCCATAGCTTGGCTTATCTTTCCAGGCTGCTTCTGTAACAGGAGTACCAAAACATGCTCCGACGACAGGCTGTTGTGAAGCATTCATGAAATCTGCTGTGGCCTTAGGAAGATCGGCACAAAAACCCGCATGGAATGTTGTTCTGTCAAAAAATACAAAGCCCTTTTTATCAACTGTAACACGCATTGAAGGTGCTTGTGGCTGAGTAGCTGTCCATTGATTTGCGGTTTCACCTTTATCCGGCTCCAAAGCAGCTACATAAACTAATGAGGCAACTTTAGGATCAACACCTGCTTGGGTAATTACTACACCGCCCCATGAATGGCCCACCAGTACCACCGGTCCATCCTGTTGATCAAGTATACGTTTGGTTGCTTCAACATCATCGTCTAATGAGGTTAACGGATTTTGAACAATGGATACATGATAACCTTTGTTTTTAAGTATGGTGTAAACACTTTTCCATCCGGAAGCATCTGCAAATGCGCCATGTACAATCACAATGTTTTTTACAACCGGGGTTTGCGCCGCTACAGGACTAAGCCTTATAAGCAAGCTGCTTAAAATAACGAATGCTGCGATTAAATACTTTTTTAACGAGCTGTTTTTAATTGATACAATTTTCATCTTCTTATTTAATATAAATTGATAATAGACAAAAGTATCCTTAAAAAATGCCCGCTATAATGGCTAAACTTCCCAAAATGATGGATGATTTTCCCCGGGGATAGTGTCGCAGATAAAAATATTAAATAAGAAATGAAGACTACCTGCTACTCAGGCATTTTGTAATATGCCTGATGTCAATGACCTATCATGTACATTCCTTAATGAATTCCTGAATGATTGAGGAGAAACCTTTATCTTATTTTTAAAGTACCGGCTGAAATGATATTCATCATTAAAACCGAGATCATAAGCAATCTCTTTTAAAGTCTTAGAAGTGAAATTAAGCTCTCTTTTGGCTTCCATAACGATCCTTTCAGCTATTATTTCGGTCAGGGTTCTCTGGAAATGATTTTTGACGATTCTGCCAAGTGTTTTTGTTGGAATATTCAATAGTTCTGCATATTCACCTACACTATGTTTGGTCTTGAAATGTAACTCTATCATCCTTTTAAGTCGGCGCAAAAGATTAGCGTCGGCTGTACCCTGATCCAGCGGCAGGGATGTTGTATTTTTTAGAAACTTTATTCTAATAGCCCCGATCAATAATATTTTAAGATAGGCGATCAGAAGATCTTGTTGAGCAAGGCCTCCAAATGACATTTCGGCTGTTATTTGTTCTATTATGCTGTAAATCGTAGCACTTTCATTTTCAGGCATATTGAAAAAGGGTGCATTATTGGGGTGATCAAAAAGTATACCGTCGCACGCAACCTCATTTTGGTGCCTGAAAATGCAGAAGAAATCGGGATGAAAATTAATCATCACTCCTTTTAGCGTTGTGCCATTGATCATAAATGGCTGAAATGGTGAAAAGAACACTAATGCCCCTTTAGAAATGTGATAAGCAGCGAAGTCTGCTTGTAATTCGCCGTCCCCTTCTGATACCAGGATAATTGAAAAGTAAGGGGCTCTTTGCACCTCGTTAAAATGTTTATCATCCTCAAAGTGTATTATTCTGAAACCCAATTCCCCATCTGCGGGGTTTCTAAGTATCATGGCCGATTCTGTTTTCATATTTAAGAAATTGATGCGTTTCTTATGTACTTCCTGCCGCTTCCTCACCCTATATCTTTTCTTTGGTTAAAAATCACACGATAAAGTTCGGGAGGAAAATTCAGGTGGTTGTGTGACCTACATCACATTTAACGGAACGCGATATTTAAGGGCAATTTTTCGAGGAATTTCAAGATTTCTTCACCGATCCCATTCACATGGGTTTCCAGCGCGAAGTGGCCCGTATCGAAGAACTTCACAATCGCTTTTGGTAGATCTTTCTTGAAGGCTTCTGCACCCGGAGGCAAAAAGAACGGGTCCTTATCACCCCAGACAGCTAAAAATGGCACCTGGCTTTCCCTGAAGTACTTATGGAATGCAGGATAGAGTGCCACATTACTGGCATAATCTTTAAACAGGTCAAGCTGAATCTCCACATTTTCATTACGGTCAAGGAAAAACTGATCGAGTGAATACGACTCCGGTGCTACAAGGGTCTTATCACTCACGCCGGTAAAATATTGTCGTTGGGTGGCATCAGCAGTTGTCATTACCCTTAAGTTATTTCGGTTTTCCTCGGTTGGCTCGGCCCAGTATTTCTGGATCGGGTTCCAACCATTGCTCAGCCCTTCTACATATGCGTTACCGTTTTGGGAAATGATACCGGTAATTTTTTCGGGGTTGGCAACAGCCAGCCTGTAACCTACAGGGGCGCCGTAATCAAACACCTGGATAGCAAAGCGCTTTAATTCCAATTGATCCACCAGGCCCTGGATATATTTTGTAAGGTTGTCAAACGTATAATTGAACGCCTTGTAATGCGGTGCGTCAGAAAATCCGAAGCCGATCAAATCCGGTGCAATCACATGGTATTTATCGCTGAGCATTGGAATCAGGTTCCGGTACATGTGGGAAGAGGTTGGATAGCCATGTAATAAAAGAATTACAGGCGCATCCTTTGGTCCTGCTTCACGGTAAAAAACGTTGAGATCTTCAACCTTAGTTTTTAGATACTTAACTGCTGGGTTTTTCATGATTTTAATTTTTAGTTTTATTTGATATTTATGTGGTATTTCATGTTTATTCTAAAGATGTTGTCAAGTTTATAAAACAGACAAGTTTGTTTTTATAATTACAAAGAATCGATTTTATTTTATACAATCTTGCGTTCCAACCTCATCAGCAGGGGCGATTATAAATGTTGTTACTTACTAACGACTGATTCTTTTACTGATATCACAAGCCAAATATAAAACAGGCTTGTCCGTTTTTTGTTCATTACTATTTTTAATATGTCTACCGTTTTTATCAATAAGTTCCTGATTTCTAGCTAATCATTTTTAATTAAGGAGTTTCCCTGCTATATTCCTCGCAATAGTTATGGGCCAAATTTCATTATGCACCTTATTTCCAATCAAAGCACCTTCAAATAAGATATAAATTTCATCTGCCAGATCTTCTTTTCCAATCGGCCCCAGAATTTGGGAAAACAACCGGCGGACACCATTTTTTTGTTTTTTGATCTGAGTCCTTACACGCTCATCCTCTATGGGTATCTCCGAAATGATATTCAGAAAATTACAGCCGTAATATTCCTTTTCCTGAACCAACTCTATCAGGTAATCAAAGACCGCTAAAACCTTTTCTTTAGGATCTGCAAACCTGTCGGCAGCTCCTTTTAAAGCTTCATCCACAACAAACCCTGTATTTTCCAGGTAAGCCATCAGGATATCTTCTTTTGACCGGAAACTTGTGTAGAGCGAGGATTTGACAACACCTGATTCATGGACAATCTGATTGATGCCCGTATTGCCATACCCCTGTTTGTAGAATAAACGGGACGCAGTATCGACGATAATTTGCCCGACTGCATTTTTTCTCTCTTTGCGCATATGCAAAGGTGTGAAAAAAAATACAAACAGACAAGTCTGTTTTAATGTATAATTTTATTTAATGCTGGAGTTAGTTAATTATTAGACATTAAGCTTGATTTAGAATTATTCCTTCCCGGAATTTGCAGAATATCAACACATTAAATTTTACTAATTCATAATCAATGCAAAAAAGTGTTAAATTTAACATATACTTAATGCATTTGTTATGCCAATATTCATGGATGTTCATATTGTTCCAGGTGTAAAAGCAAAAGATGTTGCTGAGGCGCACCATTTAGACCTTTTTCACCAGCACGAACATGGCTGCAATTGTATGACCTATTGGATCGATGAAGCCCGTGAAAGCATTTTCTGTCTTATTGAAGCCCCGAATAAATATGCAGTGGAAGAATTGCATAGTAAAGCACATGGCCTTATTCCACATAAAATCATTGAAGTGAATAGTAACCTGGTTGAAGCTTTCCTGGGGCGTATCTATGATCCGCCAGAGGCTCAAATCTCAAATGATGGTTTGAAAGTTTTTACCGACCCTTCTTTCAGGATTTTATTGGTTACAAAAATGACCGATCCTGTTTTGCTGAAACATCAGTTTGGAGATGAGAAAGCAGCCGAATTATTAAGTGCACATACCAGCATCATCCGGAAAAACATTTTACAACACGCCGGGCGGGAGGTTGAACATGAAGGAAGCGGTTTTGTTGTTTCATTTTCTTCAGCTTCCAATGCCGTGGCATGTGCATTGTCGATCCGGAAGGAAATGCCGGATTCCACTTCAGAGCGGATTGATCTTAGGATAGCGGTAAATGCAGGTGAGCCGGTTGAGCGCAGCGACCACCTGTTTGGAGAAACCATTCAATTCGCATCGAACATGTGCCGCATTGCAAAAGAAGGAAAGATTGCCATAGCATCACCTGTAAAAGAATTGATTGCGGATGATATTTTCCAGAAAGAGCGAAAATATTTCCTGAACCTTTTACCGCATGATGAGCATTTATTGAAATTATTGTTTAGCAAACTGGAGGAAAACTGGCAGGATGCGGATTTCGATATGTCAGATTATTGCAGGGAAACTGCCATGAGTGGTTCACAATTGTACAGAAAAACGATAGCCCTTACAAGCTTGCCACCCAATTCGCTTGTAAAAGATTTCAGGCTGCATAAAGCAAAAGAGCTGATGAGAAGACGGTATTACAATATCGCACAAATAACTTTCGATTCTGGCTTTACCAGTGCATCTTATTTCACCAAATGTTTTAAAAAGAAATACGGGCTCCTGCCAATGACCTATCTCGAATTGCTCCATTGAATAGTTGCTAACTGATTGAATTTTACCACTTTTTGATTGATTTATTTCATGCCCTTTGCTACTTATTGAATGATTTGTTATAGCCCTCCGCTATTTGTTGGTGGTATCTTCGATTATTCATTCACCACAAAATTTCACATCATGAAAAGTATCAAAAACATCATTCTGCCTCTTGCCATTGTCCTGTTCGCCGGCATCACCGCCACTGCGCAAACAACAACAGCAAACAATTCATCCACATCCAATTCAACAAAAATGAAAACTTATTTAATCGAAAGAGACATCCCTGGCGCAGGCAAATTAACTCCGGAACAGTTAAAGGGCATTTCACGGAAATCATGCAGCGTACTGCAAAACATGGGTCCTCAAATTCAATGGCTGGAAAGCTATGTAACAGGCGACAAGATTTTCTGCGTGTACAAAGCCGAAAATGAAGACCTCATCCGCGAACATGCTAAGGAAGGCGGTTTTCCTGCCAATGTGATCACAGAAATTTCAACAACCATCAGTCCGGCTACCGCTAAGCAGTAATGAAAAGGAAAAAGTAATTTTTGAGAACCCGCTTAATGCGGGTTTTTTATTTTAAACAGAATGCGAAGAATGATATTCCGTTTTAACCTCCACTCCTTTTGTAAGTGTTTGATATACAACACAATATCTTTCAGTAAGTTTTTTGAGAGCCGTCATTTGCTCTTCGCTTGCATCTGTATCCAGGTCAAATTCCAGGCGGATCGTTTTAAAACCCACAGGGGCTTCTTTACTTACACCTAAAGTGCCTTTGAAGTCGAGGTCGCCTTCTGCTCTCACTGTCCCGCTTTTGATATTTACCTCAATAGCCGTTGCCACTGCTTGCAAGGTAACGCCCGCGCAAGCCACCAGTGCTTCAAGCAGCATGTCGCCGGAGCATGCAAGCATACCTGTCCCTCCAGTGGCGGGATGCAGCCCTGCTTCCACGATGGATTTACCGGTTTCAACTTTACAGGAGATACCTTCGCCTATCTTTCCTTCTGCTTTTAATGTGATGATCGCTGACTCTGGCTGCTCGCGGTATTTATCTTTGAGCGGGGCCTGGAGGTTTTTGAGTTCTGTTACATTCATGATTACAAGTTAATAAAAAAAATCTGACAACCAGGGGCGATATCTTAAAGTGTATCCTTGGTAGCTAAGCTGGAGTTACCGGCCTCCTGGTATTTATTTTTTCACCTTGGAATAAATAGAATAGGTATCGGATGTTTAATATTTGTACATGTGTAAGTCGAAGAACTTATTGTTAGTTTTTTTTGATTCTCTTTTAAATGAATTCTAATTTTAAATTAATTTAACTGGTAGATAATTTAATCCCTATCTTTGAATTAACTAAACCACCAAATCATGGATCCGGTAGATAATCTCACTTACTATAAATACGGAGTATTTTATTATAATAAAGAAGACTTGCGTACTGTGGTACCAAAAAAAAATCGCTCCTTAGGTTGGACTCTTAACTTTGCGGCACGGAAGTCATATTTATTTATAGGTATGATACTAGCATCGATAATATTGTCCTTTCTTATTTACTAGTAAATATTTTATTACGGGTTCTGCTTAATAAAACTTGTTTCACAGAAGTTATATATTCGAAATTGAAGGGCTGATCCCAGGGCCTTAAATATAATATAAGAGAGGCCGACATTGAAAAAAAGAAACTGATAAGCCCGTGAAACAAGAGAATTATAAAATGAAAATATTCCCGCTATTAATAAAGAATTTCGGCACCTTTTATTTAATGTCAATCCCAAAAATAACATTATTTCGACTATGATTGGCCCCCAAGTAAGCATATTTACAATAAATGCATTTTTTAAAAGAGAAATGATAACTGGCTTCCAAAAATCGTTACATCCCAAAATCGGGTCATTCAACCAATACCAAATGGCTGTTCCCCGCCCGGTTAAGCGTTCGCGCTTAACCGAAAAATAATTTCGAGTGTCCACACTCGCTAGAATTGAAGATACAACACACAATTAAATTCAACAAAAAAGTCTTTAGACTTGCGACTAAAGACTTTTGACTTAATGAGTAGCCCATACTGGACAAATCTCGAACTACTTCTTAGAAGACTTGAGTCGATTGGCTTTTAATCTTTAATTTTTTTTGGGGGGTTCGATTCCCTTATGAAATAGTCCCTGCCAGCAAGGGTTAAAAATAACACCGAAATAGCTTTCTGTGTAGAGCCAAAAATCGGCATATCTCATTTTTTTTCAATCAAACAACTACAAGAGTTCCATAATCTCTTCTACAGGACAGGAGCTTCTTTTATGCAAGGCTATGCGCTCGGAGTTATACAAGACCTCTACAATATCCTGGTTATACTGAACCTCCTATTTCATGATCGGGGAAGACCAAATGAAGTTTGTAGTAATATTTATTCTTTTTGGTATGTAAATAAAAAATTATGAAGCCAAGGTCTATTAAATTATTTTTTGAAAATACTATCATTGATAGTATTGAACAACATTTTATTAAATTTAGTTACTCCTTGTCTTGTAAAGTGATTTACGGCGTAATAATTATGGTAATTATAAGTAATAGCTGAAGTGTCAAAAGTGAAATATGGGATTAAATATTCTTTAGCGATTTCATTAATTTTAAAAGTATATTCCTTTAAAAAGGGGTTATCATTATAATGTTTCTGATAAACTGGCAACTTATACAAAATAATTTTAATGTTTTCCTTCTTACAATACTCTATAATTTTTCTAAGATATTGTTCTTGCTCAAAATCCCATTCATGTTTATCAATTTTTAGATTGAGCCTACTAAAATCTTTTAGTGTATCGGATTCTGTGGGCGCTTTAAACCCATTTTCAAGTATATTATTAGATTTATTAGTCAAACTCAGATATAGACCCCATAGGTTTTTTTGCAGAATAAAATTATTATAATAAGAAAATCTCAGATAAGGAATATTACTATAAAAAGCATAATGTGAATCAAATTTTTTAAGTATTTCATAAACAACACTATCATCTACAAAATTGGCATACCTATAAGAGTTAAGCATATCAGGAATTAATCTGTTTAATTCTTGGGGAGCAACTTGTAAAATAAGATAGTTTGGTTTTTTCTGATGCTTCAAATATAAATATAAAGCTAAATAATTCTCAGCAAAATTTGAATATGCTTCAGCAAGATTATATGCTTTTTGTCCAGTAACTTTTTCAACATAATCAGGATCAATAGTCCATTCAGATTCACAAGCTCCATGTATTAAAACTGTAGCATCTAGTATTGATTTAGTTATCCTTGTCGTTTTTAACTTTGTATCCTTTGATATCAAATATCCTGTGGCTATCTGAAATAAAAATAATAAAGTAACAGAGATAAAAATGGTGATTACTATTTTTTTCATAATACACTATCAAAAATTCATGTAGATAAAACGAGACGCGCTATCGAAAACACCTAAAGTTACCAACATTACAATTAAAAAGACAAACCATCCAATCCTGAATTTCGGGTAAGACAATGCCTTTATTAGCTTTGTTTCAAAAATAAGGTATAGCAATGACAGGAAAACCCCAACCCATAAAGTGAAAAAGTTGTTTTCTGTAATTACATTCATACCTAACCAAGATTGTAAAGTTCCAGAAGGCCAAAATTTATTTTTGAATAGTATAGTTAAAAGTCGTAGTGCATGTACCATATTAGTTGAACGAAAAAACAAATTAGCAAAACTAACCATTAAAATTGTAATCGGTATAAATAGAAAACTATATAAGCCAGGGGGGAATTTAGATTTCAATAATTGTAATCCTTTTTTATTTAAAGTTGAATAGGCAAGATATAGAAAGTGTAATCCTCCCCAGATTAAATATGTAAAGCCAAATCCATGCCACAAAGAACTTATTAAAAATGTAGCTGCTATACCAACAATAGCAGACGTTTTTTGATATTTCCGAATCTGATATACCAATGGATAATAAACATATTGAGTAAACCAATTCATCAATGTGATATGCCATTTCCTCCACCAATCTGCGATAGATTCAGAGCGCAACGGCATATTGAAATTCTCAGAAAGTTTAATCCCAAAAAAACGTGCCGATCCCACAGCAATGTCCATATACCCTGAAAAATCAAAGTATAGCTGAATGGTAAATAATACACTTCCGAATACAACCCCCAATCCACAAGGTTTATTAATAGTGCTATCAAAACAATTATCCACATATACTCCTAGTCTCTCCACAATTAAATATTTCTTTATCACACCTATCAAAGAACGTTGCAAACCAATAGTAAAATTTTCTTCAGTGAAACGGATGGGAAGGGTCGTCAATTGCTGATTAAAAGAATTAAGATTCAATATGGGACCAGAGGAAATTCTTGCAAAGAAAATATTTCCTAATGTAAATTTTAGAAGATCAGTTGCTGCGGGATACCTTTTTTTATACAGATCAATTTGATAGGCAATATTTTGCATGGTATAAAAACCTAATCCCAATGTCGAGATTAAAAATTCAAACTTTTCATCCTTTATAAAAAAGGAAATTGTTTCAAAATGATATTTAGAGGTCAACCTTAGACTTATTAATACACCAATATTTATCACATTAATGATGGCTAATTTCCGAAACGTATAACCCCCCTTTATTGCATATTTTCCAAAAAAGAAATTAACCAAACTAAGGGATACAGCAAATAAAATAGATGTGATCCCAAAAAAATAAAGAAAAAATAAACTACTAATCAGTAACAGCCACTGCTTAAATTCAACTTTATTGATAGCGTAATAAAATAAGATCACTATAAAAAGAAGTCCGAAATAAGCAAATGTTCCTGGAACCATAACTAAATTTTGACTTTAATGGTGTTCACCAAATCTCCAATACTCTGAAATGAAATAATCTCATCGAGACTAAAGCTTATATTGTAATGCTGTTCTATACTAAACATAAGATCCATATGTGTTATTGAATCCCACATTTTAATTTCATCAGCTGTAGTACTTTCATTTAGAATAATTGTTTGATCTGAAAATTCAACTCTGAATATTGATTGAAGATCTGCAAGGATATTTTCATTCGAGCTCATATTTAATTAATTAAGAGTGATAATGCTTTTCTATCCACCTTATTATTATCATTAAGTGGAATATTTTCGATTTGAACTAATTTTACAGGGATCATATATTCTGGAAGAAACCGTAACATTTCTTTTTTGAGCTCTTCTTCATTAAATATTTTTTTTTCAATGAATCCAACCAAATAATTTAAACCTTGTTCATTTTTTTTAGCAATTACTGTAACTGGGCTTGCAACTATATCATAAATTACTTTCTCAATTTCTGGAATCTCAATTCGGTATCCATTGATCTTACACTGAAAATCTTTTCTCCCATGAAATAATAGATTCCCGTATTTGTTGACAGAGCACATATCTCCAGTTTTGTAACAACGGGTATTTGTCCCATTCACTACCAGATTAATGAACATGTTTTCGTGTTCATGTCCAACATATTCATCTACAACTTGTTTCCCATAAAAGCACAATTCTCCTGTTTCACCAACGGGTACCAATTTTCCATCGTCATTTATAATTATAAATTCAATCCCAGGAAAAGGAGTACCAATTGGCACTATGTTATTTACGCTTTCTAATTCAGATTGAGTCTTGTCCCAAATATACCTGGTGCATTTAATCGTTACTTCTGTAGGTCCGTAAAAATTATCAATACGACCATTAGGAATTACACCACTCCACCCTACAGTGGCATCTTGGTATAAAGCATCACCTATAAAAAAACTATAGCGTAAAGAAGGCAAAGAAATTTTTGACAAATAATTTTTCAAAAATAAGATTACAGTAGGGACCATGCTTACAACCGTAATCTTATGATCTTGTAACATTTTAATAATCTCAAGAAATTTCATTCTTCCAGTCTCATTTTCGAGCGCATAACATGAAGCACCAATAGACAACGGTACAAACATGGAAAAATAAGAGACATCAAAAGTGAAATCAAAAACTTGTAAAAAACGATCTTCTTCTGTAAAGTCATAATTTGTTTTATCAAAATAATACTGCAGAAAATCATGCACATTTTTCTTTGAAACTGGAACTCCTTTGGGCTTTCCTGTACTTCCAGAAGTAAAAAGTATATAAGCCATTTCTTTAAAAGAGGTATTATGAATTACAGTGGAATGTGCTTCAATAAATTTTTGCCTTTTCAGATTTAGAATTAATTGAGAATAGTTTTTAATAAAATCAAATTGCTGCTTAATATTATCTTCTACTTTACTAGAAAACAAAACCATACTTGGTATGGTTTTATCAAATGAATACTGTATCCTTTCTGGCGCCATATCAGGCTTAAAAGGAAGTATCACATTCCCACTTAATGAGATAGCCAATATACCAGCGTATGTAAACTCATTTAATTCATCTGCAATTGCAATCACACATCCAGTAATTTTTAAATTTTTTTCAATCGCTTCTCGGATCTCCGATACAATTTCAAATAATTCAATATATGTATAATATTTCCCATTACAAAATAAGGCTACGCGTTGTGGATGCAGTTTGACAACTTCTTCAAAATGGTGGGCTATAGGTAATTCCATATAGAGTTTTTTAATCAATTTCTGATATTCGAATTTAAATTAAAACTTATGATATACCACATATCTTATAATATATAATATCTCAATCAAGCTATTATCACCGTCCCTTAAATGGAGCCAAAAGAACTCGAAAATCAGTATCTTTATGAAATATAATTCCCTTAAACGCTAAGGGTTTACACTTATTCATTATTTATTTGTATTTTTTAAAATCATTAACACCTGAAATTAAAGGCAAATATCGTCAATAAAATCGGCCGACGTCATCAGGGATTGATAAAACAAATCAGGTTTTTGACCTATGGTAACGCTGGAATTAAAGCTCACCTGTGAGGGGTGCCCATAGATTCCTTTTTTTGTGGTGATCACAATAACGCCGTTACCAGCCCTTGATCCCCAGATAGAGGCTTGTTCGGCGAAATCTTTTAGCCGCCCGGAGTGGCAAAAGTTGTTGATTGAGGTTAAGAAGAAAAGAGGTCAATCTGACTTGATACTCTTTACTAAATGGGATCGCTTCCCCGCCCGGTTAAGCGTCCGCGCTTAACCGAAAAATAATTTCGAGTGTCCACACTCGCGAGAATTGAAGATACAACACAAAATTAAATTCAACAAAAAAGTCCTTAGACTTGCGACTAAAGACTTTTGGCTTAATGAGTAGCGGGGAGCAGGATCGAACTGCCGACCGTTTGTCAGCGGATATGAATCCTGCGCTCTAACCATCTGAGCTACCAAACTTTTCATAGACGATATTCCAGATGAATTCCCTGCCATTAGCTGTTTTTAATTGGGCCTCGCGTTTCAATGCTTCTGATTTTGTTCCGTACTCTTCAGTATAGGCGATTACCCAGGGGCGATATTTGATAGTATGACCTTTTGTGGCTAATTCATTGTGAGAAAGAAAGCGGTTATTCAGATCGGAGGTAAAGCCGATATAGATCTTGTTATACTTTGTTGAATAAAGTGCGTAAACAGTGAACATAGGTTTAGGTTTAAAAAAGGAAAGCCCCATAAATGGGGCCTTCTACAAGTAGCGGGGAGCAGGATCGAACTGCCGTCCGCTTGCCAGCGGATATGAATCCTGCGCTCTAACCATCTGAGCTACCAAACTTTTCTTGGATAATATTCCAGATGAATTTCCTGCCATTAGCTGTTTTTAATTGGACCTCGCGTTTCATTGCTTCTGATTTTGTTCCGTACTCTTCAGTATAAGCAATTACCCAGGTGCGATATTTGATAGTATGACCTTTTGTGGCTAATTCGTTGTGAGAAAGAAAACGGTTATTCAGATCGGAGGTAAAGCCGATATAGATCTTGTTATACTTTGTTGAATAAAGTGCGTAAACAGTGAACATAGGTTTAGGTTTAAAAAAGGAAAGCCCCATAAATGGGGCCTTCTACAAGTAGCGGGGAGCAGGATCGAACTGCCGTCCGCTTGCCAGCGGATATGAATCCTGCGCTCTAACCATCTGAGCTACCAAACTTTTCTTGGATAATATTCCAGATGAATTTCCTGCCATTAGCTGTTTTTAATTGGACCTCGCGTTTCATTGCTTCTGATTTTGTTCCGTACTCTTCAGTATAAGCAATTACCTAGGTGCGATATTTGATAGTATGACCTTTTGTGGCTAATTCGTTGTGAGAAAGAAAACGGTTATTCAGATCGGAGGTAAAGCCGATATAGATCTTGTTATACTTTGTTGAATAAAGTGCGTAAACAGTGAACATAGGTTTAGGTTTAAAAAAGGAAAGCCCCATAAATGGGGCCTTCTAAAAGTAGCGGGGAGCAGGATCGAACTGCCGTCCGCTTGCCAGCGGATATGAATCCTGCGCTCTAACCATCTGAGCTACCAAACTTTTCTTGGATAATATTCCAGATGAATTTCCTGCCATTAGCTGTTTTTAATTGGACCTCGCGTTTCATTGCTTCTGATTTTGTTCCGTACTCTTCAGTATAAGCAATTACCCAGGTGCGATATTTGATAGTATGACCTTTTGTGGCTAATTCGTTGTGAGAAAGAAAACGGTTATTCAGATCGGAGGTAAAGCCGATATAGATCTTGTTATACTTTGTTGAATAAAGTGCGTAAACAGTGAACATAGGTTTAGGTTTAAAAAAGGAAAGCCCCATAAATGGGGCCTTCTACAAGTAGCGGGGAGCAGGATCGAACTGCCGTCCGCTTACCAGCGGATATGAATCCTGCGCTCTAACCATCTGAGCTACCAAACTTTTTATGGATAATATTCCAGATGAATTTCCTGCCATTAGCTGTTTTTAATTGGACCTCGCGTTTCATTGCTTCTGATTTTGTTCCGTACTCTTCTGTATAAGCAATTACCCAGGGGCGATATTTGATAGTATGACCTTTTGTGGCTAATTCGTTGTGAGAAAGAAAGCGGTTAGGTAAATCGGAAGTAAAGCCAATGTAAATTTGGTTGAATTTTTCAGAATAGAGTACGTAAACAGTAAACATAGGTTTAGGTTTAAAAAAGGAAAGCCCCATAAATGGGGCCTTCTACAAGTAGCGGGGAGCAGGATCGAACTGCCGTCCGCTTACCAGCGGATATGAATCCTGCGCTCTAACCATCTGAGCTACCAAACTTTTTATGGATAATATTCCAGATGAATTTCCTGCCATTAGCTGTTTTTAATTGGACCTCGCGTTTCATTGCTTCTGATTTTGTTCCGTACTCTTCAGTATAAGCAATTACCCAGGTGCGATATTTGATAGTATGACCTTTTGTGGCTAATTCGTTGTGAGAAAGAAAACGGTTATTCAGATCGGAGGTAAAGCCGATATAGATCTTGTTATACTTTGTTGAATAAAGTGCGTAAACAGTGAACATAGGTTTAGGTTTAAAAAAGGAAAGCCCCATAAATGGGGCCTTCTACAAGTAGCGGGGAGCAGGATCGAACTGCCGTCCGCTTACCAGCGGATATGAATCCTGCGCTCTAACCATCTGAGCTACCAAACTTTTTATGGATAATATTCCAGATGAATTTCCTGCCATTAGCTGTTTTTAATTGGACCTCGCGTTTCATTGCTTCTGATTTTGTTCCGTACTCTTCTGTATAAGCAATTACCCAGGGGCGATATTTGATAGTATGACCTTTTGTGGCTAATTCGTTGTGAGAAAGAAAGCGGTTAGGTAAATCGGAAGTAAAGCCAATGTAAATTTGGTTGAATTTTTCAGAATAGAGTACGTAAACAGTAAACATAGGTTTAGGTTTAAAAAAGGAAAGCCCCATAAATGGGGCCTTCTACAAGTAGCGGGGAGCAGGATCGAACTGCCGACCTTAGGGTTATGAATCCTACGCTCTAACCATCTGAGCTACCCCGCCATTAATATTTTATTTAAGAACACATTCCCGAACTGCCGTCCGCTTACCAGCGGATATGAATCCTACGCTCTAACCATCTGAGCTACCCCGCCATTAATATTTTATTTAAGAACACATTCCCGAACTGCCGTCCGCTTACCAGCGGATATGAATCCTACGCTCTAACCATCTGAGCTACCCCGCCATTAATATTTTATTTAAGAACACATTCCCGAACTGCCGTCCGCTTACCAGCGGATATGAATCCTACGCTCTAACCATCTGAGCTACCCCGCCATTAATATTTTATTTAAGAACACATTCCCGAACTGCCGTCCGCTTACCAGCGGATATGAATCCTACGCTCTAACCATCTGAGCTACCCCGCCATTAATATTTTATTTAAGAACACATTCCCGAACTGCCGTCCGCTTACCAGCGGATATGAATCCTGCGCTCTAACCATCTGAGCTACCCCGCCGTATTATTTTTTTCTCTTTTTATCGCTTTTCTTTCAACAAGTTAACTGAAAAAACTACCTTCATGTGCTCCAAACGTTGTTCTTCGTTTCAAGTGATAAAACAAGGAGCAAATAAACCGCCCCTGCCATAAAAAGAGTTTGCAAATATAGGATAAATTCGTTTTCTTTAGAAAAAATGTTAAGATTTACGGCAATATAGGCCGAATGTGGTAATCCCTTATGTCTGAGAAGAAGAAATTTAATATTGAGTACGAGATAAAATCATCACCCAGGATACTGTATGGCTTTCTGAGTGAGGCAAATGGGTTGACGCAATGGTTTGCCGATAATGTTACAGTGCGAGACCAGGTTTATACCTTTACCTGGGATGATGAACAACAAAAAGCCAAACTGATTGCCGTAAGAGAAAATAAACTGGTACGGTTTAAATGGGTAGATGACGATCCCCAGTATTTTTTCGAAATGGAAATATTGCAGGATGAGCTTACCAATGATGTTGCCCTCAGCATTACCGATTTTGCCATAGAAGACACCATAGTTGAACGGAAACAGATATGGGATAACCAGGTTGAATACCTGATTAGCGTATTAGGAGCTTAAGGGAATAAATTTTTCCCTAATTTTGCATTGTGAAAAAGATTCATCTTTTATTACTCAGAGCTTTTATAAGACCTTTCATCGTTACTTTCCTGATCGTAATGTTTGTGTTGTTGATGCTATTTTTATTTAAATACATCGACGACCTTATCGGGAAAGGATTTGAAATGTCCACCATCGCGCAACTGATGATGTATGCATCAGCCACCAATGTGGCAATGGCATTGCCATTATCGGTTTTGCTGTCGTCCATCATGACTTACGGCAGCCTTGGCGAAAACTACGAACTGGTGGCTATCAAGTCGGCCGGCATATCATTGCGCCGGGCCATGTACCCCATGATCATTGTTGTAACTATATTGAGCATAGCAGCATTCATTTTTTCTGATAACATGCTTCCCGTCGCCAACAGAAAATATTATTCGTTATTATATGACGTAAGGCAGCAGAAATCAGCTAATTTATTGCCTGAGGGCGTGTTTAGCAATAGTTTCCCTAATTACACCATTCGCATAAATAAAAAAGATCCCGACGGACAAACACTGCATGGCATTGTTATCTATACTAAAAATGAGGCCGAAAATAATACCAATGTGTTGATGGCCAAAGAAGGCAGCATGTACCGCACTATTGATGACAAGTTTCTTATATTGAGACTAAAAGATGGCATTAAGTATGATGAACAGCCTGGTGAAAAGGGTTTTGAGCAACGGCAAAGATTTACCCGTTTCCGTTTTAAGACTACCGAACAGAAGTTTGATCTTTCCTTCATGAAAATGCAGCATACGAATGAGGATTTATTCAGGTCGGCAGTGCAGATGATGGATTTAAAGCAATTGAAATATTTTGGTGATTCTACAAAGCGGCAGGTAGATAGTAGCCTGTTGGTAAATTATAAACTGATGACGCCGTATATCAAGTATTTTGCTATACCTAAAAAGTCGGCTTCGAATATTAAATATATACCTTTTAAAGGGGATAATGCGTTAGGCGGTTTAACCAGGCAGCAACAGATCTCAGCCTTAATGAATGCCGCCAGTGAAGTGCGTACTGTGCAGGATATTATAAAAAATCGTGCCGATATGTATAAAGATGCATCAAGAAGTGTCCGTAATTTTGCTTTGGAGTATCATAAAAAATTCGAATTATCAGCCGCTTGTATAGCATTGTTTTTGATTGGAGCGCCGCTGGGGGCAATCATTCGTAAAGGCGGGTTAGGGATGCCGGTAGTAGTATCTGTAATATTTTTCCTGCTTTACTATATCATTTGGACTATTGGCGAAAAATCAGCAAAGGGGGGGAGCCTTTCGCCTATAATTGGCGAATGGATTTCAATTATGGTATTAACACCGATCGGTATTTTCCTTACCTATAAAGCAGCCAACGATTCTGTATTGTTTGATATGGAAGCCTATAAACGTTTCTTTAATAAATTATTCCGAAGGAAGGACGCTTGATTTTTGTTGTAAAGTTTTAAAGTTGAAAGGTTGCAAAGTTACATCTTCGTATTAATAACCTTCCAACTTTCCAACCTTTCAACTTTCCAACAAAGCAGTAAAGCAACTTTTACAAATATCCGACCGTATTGCATATGTTATCAGTTAACTTTGTATAACAACTAATCTATTGGCTTTTATTAGCCTTTTTAATTTAAGCCATAGCAACCCCTACTGACACCCAAAATGCTGAATACCATACAAGAAGCCATAGAAGCTATAAAAGCCGGCAAAACCATAATAGTAGTTGATGATGAAGACCGCGAAAATGAGGGCGATTTTTTAACTGCAGCACACAACGCTACTCCCGAAACCATAAATTTTATGATACGCCACGGCAGGGGACTGGTTTGTGCACCAATCACCCGTCAGCGCGCCAAAGAACTGGAGCTTGAGCCGATGGTGAGCAATAACACCACCTCGCACGAAACCAATTTTACAGTTTCTGTTGATCTGCTTGAGGGATGTACTACGGGTATTTCTGCGTCCGACCGTTCAAAAACTGTGTTGTCGTTAATAGATCCGTCTACTGTACCGTCTGACTTAGGTCGACCGGGACATATCTTTCCTTTGATAGCTAAGGACGGCGGTGTATTGCGCCGTACCGGTCATACTGAAGCAGCTATAGATATGGCTGTTTTAGCTGGGTTTGAACCTGCCGGTGTGATCTGCGAAATTATAAAAGAGGATGGCGAAATGGCCCGCTTACCTGACCTGTTGGTAATGGCAAAAGAATTTGACCTGAAGATAATATCTATTAAAGACCTTATAGCCTACCGCTTATCTGCCGAAACACTGGTACATAAAGAAATAGCAGTTAAAATGCCTACAGAATGGGGTGATTTTGATATGATAGCCTATACACAACTGGATACCGGCGAACATCACCTGGCTTTGGTAAAAGGAAGCTGGGAACCCGATGAACCAGTGCTGGTCCGCGTGCATAGTTCATGCGTTACCGGCGATATTTTCGGTTCATGCCGTTGTGATTGCGGCCCACAGTTGCATAAGGCAATGGAAATGATCAGTAAGGAAGGTAAAGGCGTGGTTGTATATATGAACCAGGAAGGCCGTGGTATTGGCCTGATCAATAAGCTGCGTGCTTATCATCTACAAGAAAATGGTTTGGATACTGTAGAAGCAAATCTGAAACTGGGCTTTAAAATGGATCAGCGTGATTACGGTATTGGTGCTCAAATATTACGCAGTCTTGGTATCTCAAAAATGCGGCTGATGAGCAATAATCCTAAAAAACGTGCCGGCCTCATAGGATACGGTCTTGAAGTGGTAGAAAATGTGCCTATCGAGATCATGCCTAATCCGCACAATGAAGCTTATCTTAGAACCAAGAGAGATAAAATGGATCACGCTATATTGCGCGATCATTGATCTTCAGGTTCCGGCTTTTCGCCGGTACCACCGTTTCCGCTACCACTGCCGCCTGTATTTGATGCCGGAGGTGTAGTGGCGGGCTGAGGAAGCGGGTTAATGGGTTGTTTTTTCTTATTCCTGCCAAAAATGTTTCTCAAAAACTCACTAAAAGTATCAAAGTCTCTTTGATACACCAGGCCGAGTCCGTTTACATACTGGGGACTCAACTGGTTATCAATGGTATTTAATACCGTTCCGTTCAAAAGCCGGTAGGAATAGCGTGCAGTAAGGTTGCCATTTCTGGTAATAAGATATTGTGCGCTAAAATCTTTTGAAAGGTTATTAAAACTCGAATTAAATAAGTTTGTGTTATTATTAAAAAGCTCGTTACTAGCAGTTGAAGTGGAATACAAAGTGCCGCTGAGTACAATCCGTTCATTAAACAGCCTTAACGAAGCGCTGGCATCATTGAATGATCGTATATTAAGGTCAAGGCTTTTGATGGTATTGGATTGAGAAATTAAGGTATTCAGTTTATTAAATGCGAATTCACTTACCGCTTCACCCGCTGTGTTTAATGTTTGCTGGCCAAGTGCGCCGGTGTTGCCTCCCGGCGAAAACCTTCTTGTAGCTATAATGCTCAGCGCCTGTTGTGTGCGGTTATTATAGTCGTTTAAATACGTGCCCAAATTGTCTTTTATCGACGGGTCTGTAGGGAAATTAAAGTCGAAATCTATTGTAGGCTGTAACAGTGATTTGGTTAAAAGCAGATTGGCTTGTACAAGCACAAGTTCCGAGGGTAAAGCGATACCCGCAGCCGAGTAAAGGTCCTTTATATCGGCGCGCACCTCATAAGTGGCCTTCATGTTAATTTCAGCGTTGGTTGGATTCCCTGTCCATCGGATAGTACCTCCCTGTGTTACCTGGAAATTTTTGCTGATCACATCTTTAGCAATAAATTCGAACTTACCTGTGGAAATCAAAAAATCACCATACATGTTAAAATCACCCAAACTGGAGATATTTAATTTCAGGTTGTTTGATATTCCGCTTCCTTCCAGCTTGCCATAATCTGTGGTGATCTTTACCAAAGTTTTTTCATCAACGCTTAAATCAAAGTTCAAGGTGATACCATTAAAAGCACGAACTTTGTTTACTACTTTAGCGGTATCCTTGTGACTTACAAATTTTATAAAGTCATAATCTTCCGCTACCGAAGATGTATTTAAGGGAATATTAAACACAGTACCGGCCTCAGTTTTAGCTTTGATGTCAATATCCATATTATCCGTCGGCCCGCTAAAGGTAAAACGCCCCGTTCCATAAGCTACGCCATAATATATCCGGTTATCTTTAAATGTCGTATTCAGCGCCATAAAATTTTTGGCATTTAACACCACTTCAATATCAGGGTTTGCAAGATCGTTCAGGTCAACCTTCCCTGTGGCTGTCGCTTCGTGCCCGCGTATATCTTTCAACACCATGTTGTCCACATTGATCACGCTGTTAGATACCGATAGTTTATTGTTGACCGTATAGGCTGTTCTTAAGTAATTAACAGTTACGCCTGTATTAGCCAGGGTTATGTTGCCATTTAATTGCGGATTTGCCAGGGTCCCCGTCAGTTTTAGATCGGTTGAAATAGTCCCCTTTAAGTTCGACACCAGGTCCTTTACAAATGGCTCAAATATAATAGCTTCAGTCTGGTTCATTTTGATATCGAAATCAAGCTTGTCGTCAGTTTGTTTACCTATCATATAGGCGCCGGCTATGTTCATAGTTTCGAGCCCGCGGTTAATAATATTCATCTTGATATTTGCCTGCGAAAGGTTGCTGTCAAGAGAAGAGGCTATTTTCACGTCACCGATCAGTGTTTTGTTCATCACAAATGAATCAATTGCCAGGCGCGAATCAAACTCACGTGATTTGGTAACGCCGCTTAAAACCACATCACCGTTCATCCTCCCTTTTAACCTCACGTCGGCTGATTTAGTTAATTGGTCAAACGTTGACATCTTGAATTTCTCGAACTCGATTTTTAGCTTATCAGCTGAATTATCCGAAATAAAGCCGTTTATTCTTGCCTTTTGACCGCCGTTTGAAAGTTCGAAGCCAGATATTTGTGTCTTCCCGTCAAGAAATCTTATCTTAACCTGGTCCGTAATGCGCCAATCTTGGTGTTCCAATATTACATCTGATGGCAAAAGTGATAACCTGGCAGTTGTGTCGCCCCCAAACTGAACCAAACCATAAAGGTCGAGCTGGTTGGTGGCATCTTTATCAGCCAGTTTAACGTTGAAACTCAGGCTGTCTTTTCTCAGGAAATTTGAAATATTGATATTTTTTACAAACAGGCTATCAGTAAAATTTATACGGCTCAAGGAAACGTTCAATTCCAGATCATTATCTGTGGTGTTTTCATCGATGATGAAATCATGAAAAACCGTTTTTCCGTACTGGAATGTTTTAATAATACCTGTAAGTGTTGCCGTTTTTTTTTCAGAATCAAATTGACCTATAAATGTCCCCTGATCAGGTACTTTTAATTCAGGCATATACATTGCTAAAAGCGGCTCGAGATTTTTGAGCTTTAAATTAAATGCAAAATGTTGCGGCTTAGGCGTAACTATATCGGTTTTTAACGAAGGGACATATTTTTTGATAATAGTTTTAAAGTAAGAAGGCAGGGTGGCCAAATCATAATTGCCTTTAAGGCTGCCGTCAGCAATATCCGATTTCAGGCTGATCTCCCGTACATTGCCCATTCCGGAGGCTGATAGGTAGAGCGAATCAACCACATAATTATTCCTCGGGTCAACCAGACGGATAGGAGATAACAGCACTTTCCCTTCAAAATTGTCTAAGGTATTGCCACTTAAATTGACAGCCAAATGTGTGCTTAAGATTATAGTATCCTTTAATAATTTTAGCGTATGCAAATTGGCGCCGTCAATGCTTGCATCTAAATTATAAGCAGGCAGTTCGGCATTCAGATCAATGCTTCCGCTGGCATCCAGCTTAATATTGGCATCATTGATGGTGATTTTGGCCTTCGCTACCTTTTTAATGAACGTGCCATTCAGTGCTACATTACTATAATTATAGCCCCTAAAGCTGATGTTTTTAATGTTGGCATCTAACTTTTCAGTCAGGTTCTTTAGCTCATCGCCGCTTCCCTTAATATTAGCAGTAAGTGTGGTTCTGCCAAGGTCGCTTTCATCTATCAAAGTGCCTAAATCAAAATTATAAGTAGTTATTTTGCCACTATAACTTGGGGTGCCTGCCTTGTTTATTTTTAAGTTGAGATCCGAATCAAATCGTCCCAGTTTAGTTTTGAAAGTGCCATAAGCTACGAAATCATTTTGCAGACCAGTAAACCTGCCGCTGAAATTAACCTCCCCAAATTTTGCTATAATATCCGGAACCCGTGCTCTGGCCTTGCCGGTGAAATTGCTGTATAAGTAATCCAGGTCCCTTTTATTGGTAGCTACCTGCTCAAAGTTCAGTTCAAGAAAAGTGTTATCCCAATCAGGTAACCCCTTTAAATTAAAATTGCCTTTAACATAGGTTGCCTGCCCGCCGGTAACTAAGAGGTTTTTTGCCCGAAGATTATTTACATATCCCTTTATATGGCCATCTACGCCCAGATCAAATTTTACGCCCTCTAATCCGTCAGTAAAATAAGCAATGTCACGGGATGATATTTGAGATGTCTTAAAATCACCATCCATATAAACACGATCCTCAATATGGTCACTAACATCATCAAACGACTTGAATTTCATCCTGAAATAATTTTTCAGGTCAGAATGTGCCGTTTGTACATGCATGTTTTGAACCAGTATCTGGTCGGTATCGACGGTAGCATTGCCGCTTAAGTTTTTAAGATAAAAACCGCTTTTTTCGCGAAGGGTAAGCTTGCTTATTTTAGCTTTGAACAAGTGATGCGCCACATCCATATCAGTTAATACTGTGCTAAAGTTTTTGACATCCACATCATCAAAATTCACTTGTTTCATCAGGGTATCAACCAAAAAATTCTTATATCTAAAATGGAGGTTATTGATGGCTATTTTCTCAAAATTGATGCTCCAGGGTTTGCCTTTTGTTTTAATGGTATCAGGGGAGCTGAAAAAGTCAGTCAGGAATTTAAGATTGCTGGTGCTGTCCTTCTGTTTTTTTAGATAGACTGAGCCGTTATCCAGTTGTACAAGGCTCAGGTCAAGATTGCGGTTTTGTATGCTGGTAAAAAGTGAAAATCCATTAATATCAACGGTAAGCTTTGGGGTACTTAACAGCGTATCTTTTTGCCTGTCCAGTACATAAAAATCCTCCAGTACTACAGATGAAAAAGGCTTAATATAAAGGCTTTTAATATCGACCTTCGTTTTTAGGGCTTCCGACAAATACTCAGTGGCTTTTTTTGCCGCCCAGGTCTGAACCGGTTTATACTGAAATAGCAGCAGTACAATGCTCAACATCAGTAAAATCACCAGCACAATGCCTAACGCTATTTTGAGTAGTTTTTTAATAACTTTGTATTTTTAATGGATGTGCAAAAATATAAATTCAAAAACTTATAACTGGTTTAGTTTTGAACATATTAACCCCCATCCGCTTTAACGGAATTTTTATTTTTTGACTTTTTTCAAGAACCATTGTTTATTAACCAGCGTTTTTGATTTTTACTTTATAATAAGTGCCTGTAATACTCGGAATCGAATCTTCATGCGATGAAACATCCGCCTCAATTTGTGCCGATGGCGTTATATTAAGCAATGTTATTGCCAATCAAACCATACACGAAGCTTATGGCGGTGTCGTGCCCGAATTAGCCTCGCGTGTACATCAGCAAAATATTGTTCCAGCAGTTCATCAATCTCTTTTAAACGCAAAAATTGACAAAAATGATATCGATGCCGTGGCTTTCACCCGGGGCCCGGGTCTGTTGGGCTCTTTATTGGTAGGCGTATCATTTGCCAAAGCTTTTGCACTGGCGAGGAATTTGCCGCTGATCGAGATTAACCACATGCAGGCTCATGTATTGGCTCATTTTATTGATGATCCTAAGCCCGTTTTTCCGTTTCTATGCCTTACCGTGTCAGGCGGTCATACACAGATTGTGCTGGTAAAAGATTATTTTGATATGGAAGTGGTAGGACAAACAACGGATGATGCGGCAGGAGAGGCCCTGGATAAAACAAGTAAAATATTGGGCTTACCCTATCCCGGCGGACCGCTAATAGATAAATATGCTCGTTTGGGCAACCCGGATGCTTATCAATTCCCCGAGCCTCAGATACCCGGACTTAATTTTAGCTTTAGCGGCCTTAAAACTGCCATCCTTTATTTTATCAGGGATAATGTAAAGCTGAATCCAAATTTTGTTCAGGATAATATGGCCGATATTTGTGCCTCTGTTGAAAAACGAGTGGTTACTATCCTGTTAAATAAATTGAAGAAAGCAGCACAGCAATACAACATCAAAGATATTGCACTTGCGGGGGGAGTATCTGCCAACACAGGCTTACGGCAAGGATTAAAACAATTGGGTGATGAAATGGGCTGGAATACATTTATTCCTCAATTTCAATATTGCACAGATAATGCTGCAATGATTGCTATAGCAGGATATTATAAATATCTTAAAGGGGACTTTGTGGGGCAAGATATTACCCCCCTGGCACGAATGCCTTTTTGAACGATCGGTATATTATTTTAATTTCTATTTTTGCAACACTTTCGGACTTACGGACTTTCCGTCTTTCTGACTCTTTAAAATATGAACTTTCCCTCAATAATCTTTTTTACTGTTTTTGTATTACCCCTTATAGCATTTTTTATATGGCTAATGCGCCAGGATAAACGCAAAGGAATTACCGGACTAATTGTACTGGCTATTATTGTTATTGGCGGTATCGTTTATATGTATCTAAAAACTGGCGGTAATTGATTTGTTTTACTTCTTCTCCCCTGCAATTACGGTAGTTAAGGAATCTGTAGTTTTCTGTTTATGCTTTTGCTGAAGCTGTAATGTCCTGATCTCATCTTCCCGGCTTCTTAGCTGTACATTTAAGGTCGCTATTTCCTGTTTGTCACTATAAGATATAAAGGCCAGTACCAGGATACCAAACCCTATTATCAGGTTTACCCCAATTAATAACAGGGTATTACGATATAAATTGGTCTGACTTTCCAGTATCTCAATTTGCCTGTTAGCATTTGCCATAATTGCTTCATTGCTTTCTTTTACTGATTTGTTTGTAGCAATGATTGATTCATTAATTGAAGGTGATAGGCTGTTTTCTTTTTCCATTATTTTATTATTTAGGGGGATTTATATAGCTGTCTTTAAATTAATTGCGGTGAAATGGGAAAAAGCTTTTAATATATTTTGTGTGGCAAAATCAGACCTGATACGGAAAGTTATTACAGAATGTTTTTCCGAAAAAGAAATAGCAGTTATTACATTGATAATAAAGAGTATTGCAAAACTTACTAAGTTGCTAAGATGATTGTGCATGAGGTTATAAAGGTTAGGTGAAAATAAATATTAAATTTTTAGTTGTATGTCTTTTAGTGAGAATTTATAAAAATGTTACAATGTAAATTCAATAAAAAAGCCTCCCCAAATTCGGGAAGGCTTCCTTATATATTAATATTTTATCACCAAACTGGTGTAATGCTTATTCAGCCTCTATTGGTAGTTTTTCGCCAGTTACAGTTTCTTTTATTTTGGCTTCCAACTCTTCCATTAGTTCTGGATTGTCAAGTATCAGTTGCTTAACAGCATCCCGCCCTTGTCCTAATCTTGTATCTCCATAGCTAAACCACGAACCTGCTTTTTTAATGATATTGTATTCTACGCCAAGGTCAATGATCTCACCTGATTTAGAAATACCTTCGCCAAACATAATATCAAACTCAGCAATACGGAATGGCGGAGCTACTTTATTCTTTACAATTTTAACTTTTACCCTGTTACCAGATACCTCGTCACTATCCTTGATCTGTGATATACGACGAATATCCAAACGTACCGAAGCATAAAATTTAAGCGCATTACCGCCGGTAGTGGTTTCGGGGTTACCAAACATCACACCGATCTTATCGCGCAACTGGTTGATAAATATACAGCAGCAACCCGTTTTGCTGATAGTACCGGTAAGTTTACGAAGAGCCTGTGACATTAATCGAGCCTGTAGGCCCATCTTGCTGTCGCCCATTTCACCTTCGATCTCGCCTTTAGGCACCAATGCCGCAACCGAGTCGATCACCAGGATATCAATAGCGCCAGAACGGATCAGGTTGTCGGCAATTTCAAGGGCCTGCTCGCCATTATCGGGTTGAGATATCAGCAAGTTCTCTACATCTACACCTAATTTCTTGGCATAGAAACGGTCAAAAGCATGCTCCGCATCGATAAATGCAGCAATACCACCGTTCTTTTGTGATTCGGCAATGGCATGTATAGCCAGAGTAGTTTTACCTGACGATTCAGGGCCATATATCTCCACCACACGGCCTTTAGGCAACCCGCCCACACCCAATGCAATATCCAGACCCAAGGAGCCGGTTGATATGACGTCGATAGGCTCGATAGCCGTATCGCCCAGTTTCATGATGGTGCCTTTTCCGTATGATTTCTCAAGCTTATCTAAAGTAAGCTGTAAAGCTTTTAATTTTTCTGCGCTGCTCATTCTTTAAAATTTCGAATAACAAATGTAAATATTATTTATTATAATTACTAATATTTTTAGTAATTTATTACTTGGTTAGGTTGAATTGATTATGAATTGGTTAATTAAATGAATGGTTTAATAATAACTAATCAACTCAATCTAACTTAATCCAACTCAATCAACTTAAAGAAAAGTAAACTTAATCAACTCTGAAATCCCAATCAAATATCTTTATCAACACTCCGTTTTTTCAACTCCTTGCTGATGATATTTAATTGTTTTTTCTTCTTTTGGTCTTTGGCTTTTTTTGCTTTCAGAGCCTCAGCTTTCAACAGGGCGGCTTCGGTATGCGTGCGATCGTAATACTTGCAAAACCAGCTAATGGGACATATTTCGCATTTCGGACTACGGGCCAGGCATATATATCGCCCATGAAGTATAAGCCAGTGATGGGCTATTCCGAGCGTTTGTTTTGGAAGAAATTCGATCAATTGTTTTTCAACGGCAAGCGGCGTTCGAGCGTTGGTGGTCAAGCCGATGCGATTGGCTACTCTGAACACATGTGTATCAACTGCAATAGCCGGCAAATCAAACACTACGGAAGCGATCACATTCGCAGTTTTACGACCCACTCCCGGCAATTTTTGCAGATCGTTTAGATCTGAAGGTACTTCGCTGTTGAATTGCTCCACCAGCATTTTGGCCATGCCTACCAAGTGTTTTGCTTTATTATTGGGATAGCTTACACTGCGGATAAAGGTAAAAACCTCCTCAGGGGTTGATGCTGCCAACTCTTTTGGCGTTGTAAAACGTTCAAAAAGGGTAGGGGTAATCTGGTTAATACGTTTATCAGTACACTGCGCCGATAATATCACCGCGATCAATAGCTGAAACGGGCTGCCATAATGCAATTCGGTAACCGCGTCAGGCTGATGTTTGGAAAAATAATCGACAAAATGGCGGTAGCGTTCAGGCTTGAGCATTTTTAGTTCATAGTTGATAGATCATAGTTCATAGCTATGAACTATGCGGTAAAACTAATAAATAATCAGATTTTTATGGAGTGCGAAATAAAAAGGCTCATAGATTACAGCCTGAACTTAACGTTTCTGACTATGATCTATGAACCATGATCGATGAACTACTAAGGCTAACGCAGGCTTTTTGAGTAATTCAAAATTTGATGTACAATTTTCAAACTAGGATTTTTCTTTAAAAGATTCAGCTCATTGCGCAGAGAATGATAAAATATCAAGTCATCCCCCTCTAAATTTTCTTTGGCATCTGTATCTTTCATTGCCGCCTGTTTAGAAGTTCCATTGATAGTGCTAGTAGAAGTTTCGCCCATACGCTTTTCTCAATTTAGATATATTGTTTTGTTTATGATTGATTTACAGGAATAACGCTAGTATAAAGATAATATTTTACCGAAGATGAAATTTAGATGAAATTTTTTTCTTAAACTAAAAGCGATCAAATATTATCAGGGGATTGATGCTGTTATAACGTAAGCTAAATGGAAATGTTGTGTAGTTTTTAAAGTTGATGGCAGGGATATAAAAACAAAGAGGGTTGTAAAGACAACCTTTACAACCCTCTTTCAATTATATAACAAATGTTAGTTCTTCAGGCTCAATTCTTTGCTCTGCATCATTTTGCGCAAATTGTTCAATGCGTAACGCATACGTCCTAAGGCAGTGTTGATGCTTACATCAGTTACATCAGCAATTTCTTTAAAACTCATATCGCCAAAATGACGCATGATCAATACTTCCTTTTGCTCAGCTGGTAAAAGCTGAATCAGGTTTTTAAGGTCTTTGTAGGTTTGTTCACGTACCAGGCGGTCTTCAGTACTTTCATCATAATTGCCCAGTACTTCAAAAATATCAAAATCATCCCCGTTGTTTATCATTGGGGCACGCTTCTCGCGTCTGAAATGATCTATCACCAGGTTATGTGCAATGCGGGTTACCCAGGGTAAAAACTTACCTTCTTCGTTATATTTACCTGCACGTAAGGTATTGATTACTTTTATAAAAGCATCCTGAAATATATCTTCTGCAAGATATTCATCCTTTACGAGTAAGTATATTGAAGTGTAAATTTTGGCTTGATAACGTCGGAGAAGCTCTACAAGTCCGGCTTCTTCGCCTGCTACATATAGATGGATCAGATCTTGGTCACTCTGCAATTGAAAATCCATAGAGGTCTACTTAAACTTTAATTTTAATAGTCAAATTTAGTGTAGTAGAGTTTTATCTATAAGGATCTCCTTTTGGTTGTGTTACGTATTGTGTTATGGAATTGTTACCTCAAATAAAACAAATTCCTGTCTAAAAAACAAATTATATTTTTAACTGGTGCTCAAATTATTGTTTGAGAGTTCAACTTTAACACAATTTTTACAATTAGACTCCCCTGTACCGCAAAGGTTTAGCCCCGTGAAATTTTATTAAACTATTACAATCAATCGACCTAATGATTTGGAAAGTGCTAAATATTTTAGGATTTTTGCATTTTGAAAAATAGTTCATAGATCATAGTTCATGGATCATAGCTAACCATGAACTATGATCTGTGGGCCATGAACCACAACATGAGCATAGAAACAGAAAAAGACCCCCAACATCACATTATAATTAAAGGCGCAAGGGTACACAACCTCAAGAATATGGATGTGGCAATACCCAAAAACAAGCTGGTTGTTATTACGGGCATGTCAGGCTCAGGAAAATCATCACTTGCTTTTGATACGCTGTATGCCGAGGGCCAGCGCCGTTATGTGGAAAGTCTTTCAAGCTATGCACGCCAGTTTTTAGGCCGGATGAATAAGCCTGATGTGGATTATATAAAAGGCATCGCTCCGGCTATTGCCATCGAACAAAAAGTGATCACCTCTAACCCGCGCTCAACGGTTGGTACATCTACAGAAATATATGATTATCTGAAACTGCTATTCTCACGTATCGGTAAAACTATTTCGCCGGTATCCGGCCAGGTGGTCAAAAAAGATACGGTAACGGACGTGATCAATTTTATTGTGGCTTTACCTGATGAAAGTCAGGTGACCATCTTATGCCCGCTTTATCCTCATAATAACCGCAGCCTAAAAGAAGAACTGGCTGTGTTACTCCAAAAGGGTTTTGTGAGGGTTGAATACCAGGGCAAGTTATCAAGGATAGAGGATCTGTTAGCTGACGAGTCGGTAGATAATAGCTCGATGAAAATTCAGCTTAAAGCTGATAGTAAAAAAGCAAAGGATAATGTTGATACCTCATTAATTGCTAAACATTTCACAGAAGTTAAGATCGTAATAGACCGTATCACCAAAAACGAAACGGACGAAACCATAAGCCGCCTGGGCGATTCTGTCCAAACTGCATTTTTTGAAGGTAAGGGTGATTGCTATGTAAGATACAGACAGCCGGATGCTGAAATAGAAACAGAACGGTTTTTCTGCGATCGCTTTGAACTGGATGGCATCAGCTTTGAAGAACCTACGCCAAACTTCTTCAGCTTTAATAATCCTTATGGCGCTTGCAAGCGTTGCGAAGGGTATGGCAAGATCATCGGCATTGATGAAGACCTGGTGATCCCCGACAAAAGTAAAACGATATACGAAGGTGCAATAGCGCCGTGGCGTGGCGAAAAGATGCGCGAATGGAATGAGGAGTTGGTCAAAAATGCTTTAAAATTTGATTTTCCTATTCACCGTCAATATAACCAGCTAACAGAAGCACAACAGCGCTTATTGTGGACAGGTAATCAATACTTCCGCGGACTGGATGCCTTTTTTAAGGAACTTGAAGAACAAACTTATAAAATACAATACCGTGTAATGCTGTCACGCTATCGCGGCAAAACCACCTGTCCCGAATGTAAAGGCAGCCGGTTACGCCAGGATGCCTCATTTGTGAAAATAGCAGGTAAATCCATTACCGATATTGTGCTGATGCCACTAGACAAGGCTTATGAATTTTTCTCAAACCTTGATTTAAGCGAACAAGATCAGAAAATTGCTAAACGGTTGCTAACGGAGATCACCAATCGCCTGGGTTTCCTGAACAATGTTGGATTAGGTTATCTGACTTTAAACCGTCTCTCAAATACTTTATCAGGTGGAGAGTCACAGCGTATTAACCTGGCTACTTCATTAGGAAGTAGTTTGGTAGGCTCGGTTTATGTTTTGGATGAACCAAGCATAGGTTTACATCCCCGTGATACGCAAAGACTGATCACCGTATTAAAATCGCTGCGTGATGTTGGTAATACCGTTTTAGTGGTGGAGCACGAAGAAGAGATCATGCAGGCTGCCGATCATATTATTGATATTGGTCCCGAGGCTGGTACGCACGGCGGTGAACTCATCTTCTCCGGCACTTATGATGAGATCATACAGGATGATAATAGCCTTACCGGTCGTTATCTTGCACGTAAAGAGCAAATAGCTATCCCGGCAACCCGTCGTAAATGGAATGATTATATCGAGATACGTGGCGGACGCGAAAACAACCTGAAACATGTAAATGCCAAATTCCCGCTGGGTGTGCTTACTGTAGTTACAGGCGTATCCGGATCTGGTAAAACCAGTTTGGTGAAACGCATTCTTGCTCCGGCGCTACAAAAGGTACTTGGCAATTATACAGGCGAACAAACCGGCTCCTATGATAGTATTGAAGGCGATTATCAGAAAGTAGAACAGGTCGAGATTGTTGACCAAAACCCGATCGGGCGTTCATCACGGTCAAACCCGGTTACTTATGTTAAGGCATGGGACGAGATACGTAACCTGTATGCCAGTCAGCCGGTAGCCAAAGCAGCCGGGTTAAAACCATCAGCTTTTTCTTTTAACGTAGAAGGCGGTCGCTGCGATGTTTGCCAGGGCGAGGGCGAAGTGAAGATTGAGATGCAGTTTATGGCTGATATCTTCCTGACTTGTGAAACCTGCGGTGGCAAACGCTTTAAACAGCACATACTTGATGTAACTTACCAGGACAAAAACGTATCGGATGTATTGAGCATGACCATTGATGAGGCTTTGGAGTTCTTCAGAAAAGAACCTAAGATCATCAGTAAAATAAAACCGCTGGTTGATGTGGGTTTGGGTTATGTACAATTGGGACAGTCATCCAACACCCTGTCTGGTGGTGAGGCACAGCGTATCAAGCTGGCATCTTTTCTGGTTAAGGGAAATAACTCCAACAAAACCCTGTTCATCTTTGATGAACCGACAACCGGTCTGCACTTTGCCGATATCAAGAAACTGCTTAAATCATTTGATGCCCTGCTGGATCATGGCAATACCATCATAGTGATAGAACACAATATGGACGTGATCAAATGCGCAGATTGGGTGATCGACATCGGTCCCGAAGGTGGCGATAATGGTGGTAAAGTAATCTTTGAAGGAGCACCCGAAGACCTGATCAAACAAGAGCAATCCTATACTGGCGAATTCCTGAAAGAAAGATTTTCAGCGCCAGGCACTGCAAAGGAGAAGCATTTGGATTGGGTAGGGAAGTAAAAATATATAAGTTAATTCTATATTGTTTTTGTAATTGTAAAATGGAAGTAAATTGATTATATTTCAAGTACCGTTTATTTTATCACATTTCAGAATCGATTTATGATTTTAAAGCATTGCTTTTTTCTATCCATTTTATTGATACCCGCTATTGGATTCGGTCAATCTATTAATATCAGGGATTCATATATCAAACCCCAACTCATGTCATCATCAGATGGCAGAGGTGGATCAACCTCAACATACTTCCACTTTCAAGGAAATCAAGTTGAAAAAATAAATGAAAAATTTAACGCTCATGAATCTTATACAATAATAGATAGGAAACAAACGAGCGATGCAGTTTATTATACTATCAAAGGAAACAATATGGGTCATATTTTTTACTTAACTATTCGTTCAACTAAAGTTAATAAAGATGAGACAGCTAATGAATTGATATTTGAATCGCCAGGGGAATTTAAAGAAACATACATGGGATTCTAAAAGTATTGCCGATATGGGGCCTCCATATTTTTGATATTATTACCAATAATTCCCAGATCTTTTTCATTTTTCTGATTCCTCGTCTTTCAGCCATTGTTAGTTTTGTCACTACAAGTGTTCGGGAGATCGAAAAAATATACAACATATTTATTTTGTCATTCTGAACATAGTGAAGAATCTTCTGCGTTTACTAAGTATGCGCTATACCTTCCACCGTGAAGTCCTGGTGAAGAAGATTCTTCGCTCTCGCTCAGAATGACAATTCCCTGTTTTGGCTATATTCCGAACATCTATGGTGTTGTCACCAACAATCTGCAAATATTTCTGATTCACCACGTGAATATCGCATGCAGATTTATTGCATACCTACGGCATGTTAAAGGCTTTTAAGTGAGGTGTTACCAACATTTAGCGCCGATGGCGCGATTTGGTGCCGCGAGTGGCTCCATCGGAGCCAAATGTTGGTAGAAAAAAATGAATAACGTATTCCGTGCTGTAGGTATGATATGTGTTATGCGATTTATTCGTCATATATGTCAATTTTTGTCATACCTACGGTACATGCTAAATGCTACTCCAAAACAAGGTCACCCAGGGAAATATGCAGTGATAAACAAAGCTCGTGAAGCGTTTCAACAGTCAGGTCTCTCGTTCCGGATAACCATGAACGCAAAGCAACTATTTCCCCGCGGATGCGAGATCCCAGTTCTGCTGTAGTTAGACCAGTTTCAGCTAATAAATGCTCAACACGCGATTTAATAGCTAACCGGTTTTCTATGGTGTGCAGATCAACAGGGCGCAATTTATCTAAGATTTGATCTAAAAGCGAAGAGTAGTTTGCTGTTTTCATGGTTAGTTTGCGCATATGAGTCGCACCTGTTAAATTAATAAAATAAGTTGATATTAGCTCCCCATCATTTTAAGAAGAAGAAACTAAATTCTATAACAGAGTAAAAATGTAAATTGTTCAGTCGCGTTGATCAGATTTTACTTTTTTCTCCACATTGTTGGTATTGTCGCCAACAATTTTCTCCTCCCCGGTTTTCTGATACCTCGTCTGCGGCAAACTTTGCGGCATGTTGTCACCGATATATTTTAACAGGCTTTCGCGTATATAACAACGCAAATCAAAAGCATCAGATGAGTTCCGGGCGCTGACAAGGGCACGTAACTCAATCGTATATTCTTTGGCATCAGTCACCTGTAATTTACCCACCCTTTTATCCCATAGTTTAGTTGCCTTTAACAGGCGATCCAGTTCATTACGCAAATCATCTACAGGGAAGGTGTAATCGACATAAAGAAACACAGTCCCTAATAATTGAGAGGTAGACCTTGTCCAGTTCTGAAAAGGCTTTTCAATAAAATAAGTAATGGGTAATATGAGCCGGCGCTGGTCCCAAATCGCAACTACCACATAGGTGAGTGTAATGTCCTCCACACGTCCCCATTCGCCTTCAACTACCAGCACATCATCAATACGAATAGGCTGGGTAAAAGCGATCTGCATCCCGGCAAGGAAATTGGCCAATGACCGCTGTGCAGCAAAACCTATAATAATACTGCCAATACCCACACCTGTAAGTAAACCGGCCCCTATTTTACGCACATTCTCAAAACTTAGTAAGATGATGGATAAGGTTACCATTACGATGATGATAATAACCACTTTTCGTACAAATATTAGCTGGGTTCTTATTTTACGCTCTTTCAGATTATCTTCTTTTTTAAGATCATACTGGTGGTACACGTAATCTTCAAAGATTTTGAAAGCATTGATCAGCAGATTTGCAAAGGCTATAATAACCAATATACTAATGAGCCTATCGAGCAGGGTAAGAGTATCTTTACTGATTCTCTCCAGCGGGAGCATAAAATTCAGTATGAATAATGGCACGAAGAAATTCAGCGGCCGACCCAGGTGTGTAATGATTGACTTGAAGAGCGAATAATCATCCCGGTTCCTATAAAATCGCAAGACACCGGTAATAATTAGTTTCAGGATATAGCCGATCAGCAGACCTGCTATTACTACGCCCAGATTCCAGGCCCACGCGGGGAATTGTTGAGACCATGTTTGCAGCAGGCTATCCATCAAGTTAAATTATATCCGCTTACTGAACACGGTGAAACTAAATTTGTTTAGGAGTTCTTAAGTATCAGTGTTCATGTAACAACTAATCCCGTTTGATGTCTATGCGTTAAATCAACAGATCCATGAGGATATTCTTCATCAGCCTGAGCGCTTTAGTCCTGTCGTTCTCTGTAGCAAATGCACGGCAAAAATTCAACTCCGAAACCCATTTTTTTTTTCTCCTTTGTATATCCTCCCCGGTCGATGTCACCAACAACAAGCAAAAGATAAATTAAGCACGTATTCATAATTAAATTCTATTATATTTTATTTTACAAAATATAATTCTGTAAATTTGGCATTATATGTTAATTAATTTGTTTTAGTATCGAAGCATTCAAAAAAATCTGTATGAAAAAGATTCTAATATTTGCCATTTTGATAAGCTGTATATTTTGGGGATGCAAGAAAGTTAAAAAGGTATCCTATGCCGGTGTATTTAAACTGGAAAAGCAAACGATAAGCGGAGGACAGCGAGATACCACCTGGATTAAAGAACAGATGAAAATCTACACCGACCAGAATTATATATATGCTGGCATCGCGGCCGACTCATCTGTTCGTATTGCTATTGGATCTTATGAGTTGGGTGCCACTGATACGATTGTTGAGCACAATATATTCAACAGCAGGGCATTAGATTCAACCCAGATATTTGTTGCATCAATTAGCAAGAAAAATAATGGGTTTACCAGTGTTATCCCGGAATGGGCCAGGACAGGGCTTGTTAGGTATAAACTTACAGAAGAGTATTCCAGTATCCCGTTAACAGGTCCTTCAGCATTAGATGGAGTTTGGGAGCTGGATAAAATGTATCACATAAAAGGTAAAGACACTGTTGTGCAACACGAAACCAAATTCAATGTATTTTGGAGAGGGCATTTTATGTTCATTCACCGTTATGCTATTGATGAGCTTGGCACTAAATTTAAAGATGGATTTGGGTACGGGGATTTTAGTTTTAAAGACAATATTCTCAGTGAAACAGAGAAAATGTCAAGCCATGCTGATCTCATAAATCAGAAAATTAATGCGAAGATTACCCTTAACGGGGATAATGAATATACCCGGATTTTAAATGATGAAAGAACGCATCAACAAACAACGGAGATATATAAACGACTAAGAAAATACTCCATGTTTTAGTATCATTTTTTTTACAAATAAGGGGCATCTCCCTTAACAAAACAGCAGTTTCCTCATCAGATTCAGGATAAATACATAGTTTTTTATAAAAATTATGTGTTTCATTCTAAGCTATATTATGCGTAAATTTATTATACCAATTCACCTAATAATGAAATTTATGAAAAAAATAGCCATGGAGGTTTATATACTCTTGTTAGGGGCATTTTTTACCGATTGGTAAAAAATCCACCCTTTACCATAAACCACCAACAACAAACATCTTAGTTCACCATTAAACTTAATCAACATGAAAAAGCTTTTAATATTTGCGGCTTTATTAGGCTGCGTAATTTTTGGGTGTAAGAAGAAAGAAACAGTATCTCAGGCGGGTGTGTATAGACTGGATAAACAAATGGCCAGTAGTGGGGGGAAAGATACTATTTATAGAAGAACACAGATGAAAGTTTATACCGACCGATATTTTATGTATTCCGGTACCGCTCCTGATTCATCAGTTGGGTTTGGTGTAGGTTCATATAATTTGGATACAGGTAACAGAATAATTGAACGCAACATATATAGCAGTGGTTATCTTGATTCATCCAAAAGCTTCAATCTACTTATCACACGGAAAGATAGCGGTTATTCACAAATTATTCCTGATCTGCTAGTAGTAAAGGGTGTTAAATGGAAATTGATAGAAGACTATTCCAAACTACCCGCATCCGATACCTCCCTTCTGGATGGTTTATGGAAATTGGATAAAACTTTTTGGGTAAAAGGGAAGGACACTACAAAAGGTAATGAAACACAATTTAAGATATTCTGGGGCGGTCATTTTATGTTTGTTCACCGCTATCCGCTTGATCAGGCACAGAAAACTTTTAAAAACGGGTTTGGGTATGGCACCTTCAGTTTTAAGCAGGATACGCTGACCGAGGAAGAGGAAATGTCAAGCCATTCGGTATTGGTTGGCCGTAGGTTTGCAATCAAGATCACCCTTAACGGCAATGATGAATATTCGCAGGTGATCAATGATTCTAAAGCCAATTTGATAACCACTGAAATTTACAGACGGGTTAAGTGAGGGGGAAATATGTCATTGCAGGTGTATGAATTACGCCCTGCAATGACATTTGTTAATTTAAATCAGCTGCTCTTTTTCATCACAAAACCGGACGCAAGGGTTAATACTGCCGCAGTTAATGTAATAATGGCTGCAAAAGGGAAAAAATAAATTAACTCATCTATACCCCATGCTACTAAAGCTATCCCTACGGCATAGATGATTTTCTTCGAAAGGCTTGCACTATTGTTTGTTTCGCCCGAAACAAACCACAAAACGATAGCTATCAGGATTAACGCTATGGAGCAGGAGTAACCAAAGCCTTCATAAAAATCGCCCAGCGTACGTATTGCACCCATAAAAGGAAATTTATGCCCGGTCATTCCATCAACTACTGATTTATAGACAGGGTCCGGCGCTTCTTTCCATGTTCTAAAACCAAAGGTATGCAGGACCGAGTGAACAAAAATTAAAATTGCGGCGATTCGCAATAGGAGCTTGGGTTTCATATTGGTTTTTTACTGCAATATAATAATAATCAGAAAATTGTGTGAAGCTTCTCTTTTACCGATCACTAATCACCAATCACTAATCCCTGGTCACTCAGAACGCAAACTCTTCACCGGATTTGCCCAAATCCTCACTTGCCTCACGCTGACAGGTCATGTGAAACAAAAATCCATACAAAGAACGGTTGTGCCGCTCAAACAGCAGGCCCATTTTATCCAGGTCTCCGGCTTTCACCCGGAGCATTATTGCATTATCGCTCAGCGTATTCAAACAGCTTTCAATTCTAATTTTGTATGGAGACTTCTGTAAAATAAATTGGTTACAGGAAATTTGGTATTTTTTGCATGAATCTGTTTTTCAATCGATTATGCGATAATGAATAGCCTGCCTATTAATAAGTAAAGCTACTATTTAATAAGCTTCTAATTGATGGACTTAGAATGTGATCTCGAAAGTATGCAGTGACTTTGCGTAGTAATAGGCAATTTCCCAATTATACAGGTTGCAAATATTTTTAACTATAGTTAGCCCCAACCCTGTGCCATCTGATTGGCTGCCTTTTTGGAACCTGTCAAATATTGTTTCCGGGTTTAATGCAGTTACTGCTCCGGTGTTTTGAATGATCAGCTTCCCTTCTGTCAAAATTATATTTTGATTGCCGTTAACATAATTATGACGTATTGAATTGCTGAAAATATTGTTTAAAAGAACATCTATCAGATATTTACTTGCAAATATTTCTTTCTGTCTAAGCCTTTGCATGGCTGTTATGTTTTTTGCGGCTATTAATTCTTGAAACTGGCTTAATTTTTCACGTATCAAATTATCCAGGCTCAACGACTCATTATCCTCGATCAAATTATTTTCGATCTTAACCAGCAATAACATGGTTTGATTGAGTCTTAATAGCTTACCTGATGCCATGTAGATATCATTTATCAGGTCATAATGTTCTGCTTTAAATGATTCATCCTGTATAAGGGTATCCAGTTTCGCGGTTATAACAGCTAACGGCGTCATCATTTCATGAGAAGCATTCTCTGTTAAAAGTTTCAGATGCTGGAAATCATTTTTCACCCTTGATGACATGATTTGTACTGCGCGGCTTAACTCAGTAAATTCATCAACACTATTATTTTGTAAATTAAAATTTGATGGTTCTGAAACATTAAATGCCTTTAATTTGCCTAGTATGCTGTAAAATGGTTTCCACAAACCTTTTAGAACATATCTGTTTGTAATAAATAGAATGAGAAGAAGGGCTATCATTAACACTAATGTAATTAGTGCAATAACCTGCACCAGGTATTCTGCACCTTCTCTTGATTCTGTGATAATAACCTTGTAGTACTCGCCATTTAGTTTTACCAGGTCCTCTACCGCGCGTCCGCCTTCGCTTTTTTTCTCTTTGGGGTTATTGTAAACTGTATCGAAATATCTTCTTGTTAATGCTTTTTGATTCGTTTTTATAAAGACAGTTTGATCCTCATCGAAGTCAACCTGCCGTGGAATACGATTATTGCCAGATACATACTCCTTAACCTCTTCAATTTCTTCAGTAAGGTCACGGTCAAGTTGTATTCTTGAAATATGGGTGATCGCAAAAAAATAGATGATCCCCCCAATGAACAATACCGAAATGGTTATTAAAATACTCGCTTTATTATAGTGGCCGGCAAGTTTCATCAGGCAATAAATTTATAACCTATTCCGTATAAAGATTTTATATAATCGTTGCAACCGGCATCTGTTAGCTTTTTCCTGAGATTTTTTATATGTGTATAAATAAAATCAAAATGATCATTTAGGTCCATCTCATCTCCCCATAAATGTTCAGCAATAGCGTTTTTGGAGATAACTTTACCTTTATTGGCAATAAAATACAAAAGTATATCGTATTCTTTTCGCGTCAGGGTAAGAATATTCTCATTTACGCTTACCATTCTTCCCTGTAAATCAATTGAGATCTCGTGGAAAGTAATAATATTATTGCTGCTGAAAGTCTTTCGCCTGTAAATGGCTACGACTCTTGCCTTTAATTCAGCCAGGTGAAAAGGCTTTGTTAAATAATCGTCCGCGCCGAAATTCAGTCCTTTTATTTTGTCATCCAAAGATCCTCTGGCTGATATAATTAATACCGACTCATTTCTTTCATTTGTTTGTAAGAAATTAAGCACCGCAAAGCCTTCGCCATCAGGTAAGCCAATATCCAATATTACACAATCGTAAGTATAATCTAATAGCTTCTCAACCGCACACTTTAAACAACTGCAGCTTTCGCATACGTTGCCATCATCGCTTAGATAATCTGCTATATTTTGGCGGAGCCCGATTTCATCTTCAACAATCAGAAATTTCAATGGATTTTATTGTGTTAATGACCAGTTAAATCAAGTGTTTAACAAGTTTACATCTCAATTCTGTTTTTAATATGAAGTGCTCCGCGTCAACATAAACCTTTTGCGTACAAGCTTGTTTTTAGGTTGCCGTCAATTCGGTATTGCCTAAGTTTGTTCTAAAAATTACTTATCTTATGGATCACATCGTTAAAATTATCTCTGCGGAAAATGTCACACATAATGTAAAACGCTTTGTTGTTGAAAAACCGGAAGGTTTCCAATTCGTCCCGGGACAGGCAACCGATCTGTCTATAAATAAACCGGAATGGAAGGATAACAAGCATCCGTTTACTTTTACCTGCCTGAATGAAAAGCCTTACCTGGAATTCACTATAAAGATATATACTAACCCTAAAGGCGTTACGCATCATCTTGGCCAATTGAGTGCAGGTGATGAGTTGATCATCAGCGATGCATGGGGTGCTATAGAATACAAAGGGCCGGGCTATTTTATTGCTGGTGGAGCGGGCATCACACCTTTTATAGCGATACTAAGACAGTTGCATGAAGATAGCAAGATTGATGATAATGTCCTTTTCTTCTCAAACAAAACAGACAAAGACATTATCCTGAAAAATGAGCTGGAAGTGATATTGGGTGACAAGGCTCATTTTACAATAACAAGCCAGAAGGATAGCAAATATGATCAACGAAGAATAAATGCAGATTTTTTAAAAGCTGAAGTAAAAGATTTCAAAAAGCATTTTTATGTATGCGGCCCTGACGAAATGGTAAATGAAATTAACGAAACACTTGGAAAATTAGGCGCCAAACCGGATTCGGTGATTTTTGAAAAGTGATTTACCTGTGATTACGAAAAAGGCTTTCCGATGATCTGAAGACCTTTTTAATAGTCGTATCAACCTGGTGTCGTGTCCAATTAAGAATTGACGTTTAGTCCTGAATCGGGAGTCTGAGGTCGGAAAAAACTTACTTTTTCCAGATGGCCGTCAATCCGCCTGATTTGCCGGTGAATGGGTCTGTCCTGGGTATAGGCAGAGCAGCGATGTTTTCGTCGGTCCCGGGTCGTTCACCTGGCAGCCCCCTGTTGATGTCCCAGCTACGACCATCTTCATAAGCACCTACTATGCCCAGGTTGTCGCTGCCGAGGTTCTTATGTCCTACACCTGCCGGGATAACGATGATGTCGCCGGCTTGCACCTTTACTTTTTGGCCTTTTTCACCACCGAGGTGCAGCAATGCTGAGCCGCTGTAAACCCCTAAAACTTCATGGGAAGTGCTATGGTAATGATGAAAAGAGTAAACGCCATTGCGCCAGGAGTTTGTCCAGTTGTTGGTAGCAAAATGCTGCTCCAGCCAGGCGGCGCCTTCATCGTTTCGGGCAGTAAAGGCGTTATGGTAGATCAATAGCGGGAACCTGCTGTTTGGAATCGTTCCGTCATCGTGAAAAAGCAGCTTTTCCGGTTCCATTGGCTTATCGGTATTAAAAGGCTTCTGTGTACTTATGGCTAATAATCCAATCCATGATAAAAATGTTTTACGTTCCATGATTTTTGATTAACGCTTGATGCATAAATTCATTGCATTTTGGTTTGATAAAACCGGAGCATACAGAGTGTTTTGACATAAGGTCGACCCTATTCAGGACGAAACCGACCGTAATCATCCCCGCACAGTCTTTATGACCCGATATTTGATAATTATACGAAGTGGAATTTGCAGTATTAGTCAGCTTTTATATAGCAAGGTATTTTTGTTTAATTTCATCAAGGATGCGGACATAAGCTCAGTGCAGCCCCTGGTAAACATGGACATCGCCGTTAAATGGCAATGGTGTTTATTGATTGAAAGATACTGATAACTGTGACATGATAAGTTTTATGATCATGTATTTAGTTCGCAAAATAATTATTTAATCAAGTTATAATCAGATGTTTGTTTAGTAATTTTGAAGTAAATAAACCATTGCTTATTAGCCGGATAAGTACCAGGAAATTTAGAGAAAAGCATAAAGCAGAGTGAGGCTGACTTAATGTGAACTAAATACATAACCCTATAAAATGTTTTAGATAAGGAGGCCAGCCAGGCAGAATTAGCGCTTCAAAAAAAGATTTTACCTGCCTGGATAATGTGGATGAAGATCAGAGTGATAATTATCCTAATCCATTGGCATTACAAAAAACTAAATTAAATTGCTATGGCAACAGATAAAGAAATCCCATCGGCTGAAAACCCGGAAAAGTTGTTGAATTTAAAATCAACCGGGGCAAAAAAATGGGCAGCCGGCATTCCGGCTGTAGTGGCAGCTTTAAGTGATGTAATGGAGGAAGGGATTCCCTTTAGGGGAACAAGGGCATTATTTGCCATGAACCAGAGAGGTGGCTTTGATTGTCCCAGTTGCGCCTGGCCTGATCCGGATGATGACCGGTCGCCGGTGGGTGAGTATTGCGAGAATGGAGCGAAAGCACTGGCGGAAGAAGCCACCACAAAAAAAGTAACGGCCGATTTTTTTGCGCAGAATTCTGTTGCTGACCTGGCTAATTTAACCGATTTTGAGATCGGTAAAAAAGGGCGGCTAACCGAACCTATGTATCTGCCTGAAGGCGGCACGCATTACCGACCAATTAGCTGGGATGATGCCTTTACAAAGATCGCCGGGCATTTAAATGCGCTGGAATCACCCGATGAGGCTCTTTTTTATACGTCCGGCCGCACCAGCAATGAAACCTCGTTCCTGTACCAGCTATTTGCAAAAGAGTTTGGTACCAATAATATGCCCGATTGCTCTAACATGTGCCATGAAACTTCAGGTTTTGCGCTGGAACCGACCATTGGTATTGGCAAAGGAACGGTAAAGCTGAATGATTTTTATGATACCGATCTGATAGTTATTATTGGCCATAATCCGGGTACTAATGCGCCGCGTTTGATGTCAGCGCTGCAGAAAGGAAAAGAGAACGGGGCAAATATCATGGCCATCAATCCTTTGCCCGAAGCCGGTTTAATGGGTTTCAGGAACCCCCAGGAGATAAAAGGAGTTCTGGGAACAGGTGGGCAGCTTGCCGACATTTATCTTCCGGTTAAAATAAACGGCGATATGGCTTTGTTAAAAGCCTTTGAAATGCTGCTGCTTGAAATGGAAAAGTCATCACCCGGAAAAGTCCTGGACAATGAATTTATTGCGGGGAATACCGTTGGTTATAATGATTTTATTGAACAGTTTAAAAACTATAAGTTAGACGAACTGGCTATTGCCTCAGGGGTGCCTTCATCAGATATTCGTCAAGCTGCTGAAATGCTGGCAAATAATAAGCGTATTATTTTTTGCTGGGGTATGGGCCTTACACAGCAGCCCAATGGCGTGGACATGATCCGGGAAATTGTAAACATCTGCCTGATGAAGGGGAGCATAGGCAAGCCGGGTGCAGGTGTTTGCCCGGTTAGGGGGCATAGCAATGTACAAGGTAACCGTACCATGATGATCAATGAAAAGCCCACACAAAAACAGCTCGACCGTTTAAAAGAGGTTTTTGGGTTTGAACCGCCACGTGGACACGGGTATGATGTGGTAAATGCCATCAAAGCGATGCATAAAGGAAAGGCAAAGGTGTTTTTTGCCATGGGGGGCAATTTCCTTTCGGCCACACCCGACACCACCTATACAGCCGAAGCATTGCGAAAGCTGAGGCTCAGCGTGCACGTTTCCATTAAGCTTAACCGCAGCCACCTGGTACATGGAAAAGAGGCCTTAATATTGCCAACCTTGTCAAGGAGTGATAAAGATATAGTAAACGGCGAGGTGCAATTTATCAGCACCGAAAACTCAATGGGTGTAGTCCAGTCATCTAAAGGTATTTTAAAACCTGTCTCTGATCAGCTGATAAATGAAACCCAAATTGTATGCAGAATGGCTATGGCTACTTTAGGCAGCCGGTCTGTGATCGACTGGAAGCGCTACATGAACAGTTATGACGATATCAGAGATATTATTGAAAAATGTATCCCGGGTTTTGAAAATTACAATAAGCGCGTACGGGAGAGGAATGGGTTTTATTTACCTAATGGGGCCAGGGAAGGTAAGTTCATTACCGATAAATTTGGAGATAAGGCGCCATTTACGGTTACCAAATTACCTGTAAATACATTGGCTGACGATGAATACATGATGGCATCAACCCGTACCCACGACCAGTTCAATACCACTATATATGGATTGGAAGACCGCTATCGTGGGATAAAGAACGAGCGGCGTGTTGTATTCATGAACCGGAAGGATATGGATAAAGCGGGGTATGCCGAAGGTGAAAAAGTTGATTTGTTTAATTATGATGATGGCGTAGAGCGCATAGCCCGATTATTTGTCGTAGTTCCCTATCCAATTCCCGAACGCAATACGGTGACCTATTTTCCGGAAACCAATGTATTAATGTCGATAAATAATGTTGTTGGTGAAAGCAATATGCCGGCATCCAAGTTTATCCGGATAAAAATAAAAAAACATCAATCTCCGGTTTAACGGGTATAGGATTTATACGATTTCGGATACTTAACCGGAAGATTATAAAGATTGTCGCAAATGACCATTTTGAATTTTTTTTATGAAAATTAAAATGCAACACAAATGGATGTCGAGGTTTTAAGCAGAATACAATTCGCATTTACAATCAGCTTTCATTATATCTACCCGCCCTTGAGCATTGGCCTCGGCGTGATGCTGGTGGTAATGGAAGGCATGTACCAAATGACCGGGAAAAAGATATATGAAATCATGACCTGCTTCTGGATAAAAATATTCGCTCTGATATTTGGTATTGGCGTAGGCATCATGCTAATTATTGCCGCAATCGGAGTACCGCTGGTAGCTACCTATACTATTTTTGTTTTCTGGGCATTCCGTGGAAAGGTTAAAATGGCTGAGACAAGTTATTGAAAGCAAAAAACAGCTGTAAACTATTACAACAATACTAATGGCTGCCATTCCTAACCAAATAATATTTGATGCAGAAAGGAGCCTATATTTTCAAAAATAAAAGGCTCCTTTTTTAAATTGATTGATTTTTGAGTGATACTCAATAAACTGTTATGGGTGAACAGAATTCGCTATTAAGGTCACTGCAGTCTGTGCTAATAATTTACCAGTGACTTTTGCACCGGTATTAAGAGAGATCAGTGTTTTGCTCAGAATATTTCCACTGAAATTAACCGTCGTTCCAAGGGTGGCTTTTCCGGATACTACCCAGAAGACATTCTTGGCTTGTGCACCGCCCTTTAAAGTAATAATAGCGGCATTATTTACCGTAAGATTTTGCGCGATCTGGAAAACCCATACATCATTTGAATTTCCGCTTAAAGTGACTCCAACATTTGATATTAAAACTCCGGTACTCCATTTGTAGACGCCCGGCAGTAAAGTCCTTCCACTGATATCGCCGGCATAGCGATTAACAATCGGCGCGGGAAATATAATGCCATTTGCTGTTGTGAAAGCAGTTTGCATGTCACTTATAGCAGTTGTCATTTTAGATGGAGTAGGGGCGGCATAGCTAGCCGCGTAAACTTTTCCTGTTACAATAGGGGTGTGTGAAGACTGGTTACTTGCATCCATTATTAATCCAAATCCGGTGATTGCAGTTGATGCTATCGGGCTCACTCCTATATCACCGAGAATTGAAGTAACGCCGGTAGTGGAGATCCCGGTTTTAGTTAAAATTGTAAAATTGCCAGCTGTTCTGAGGTTTACCGGCGCAAAAGCGGTACTATGCAGGGCTGTGCTCGCAGCCATTTCGCTTGGTGATAATGTCGGGTCAGGAGACGGGCTTGAAGATTCTTTTTGACATCCTGCTGTAAAGACAATAGTCAATAGTAATATTGACCAAATGGTAGTTAATGGTTTAAAATAGCCCCGGCTATGACGGCCTTGGGTACTACTTTTGGTTAAATTGAGTTTTTTACTCATAAATTAATAATTTAAAGAACTGTGAATTATTAAAGCTAATGCTTCGATATATTAATACACCTGCAAAGCAGGGGCCTTTATTAGATGTCCACTACTCTGGCATTGGTATTTGGCTCTGATTTTTATTTGTCTATTTTACTGACATTGTCATTTTTAGACTCGTCGGGGGCTGTTTTGTAGACAATCGGATACGACTTATACAGTAATTTTAATTTAAATAAAATAAAATTTATAATTAGTTAAGGTTATGACTTGAATTTATATTGTGATTAGTATAAAGGAATATATTGTAGTCTGTTAACTAAACTAAATATTCTAAAAGCATCTATATGCTTGAAAGAAAAAAGGCCTTTCAATTTCTCGTAAAACGGGCGCGAAACAGAAAGAGCCACCTGCAATTGCAAGCGGCTCTTTACACTATTATTAACTAATCTAACTAAAACTATTATTCAAGACCAAGCAGGTCGTCTTTGCTGGTTACTGTTTGTGCGATCACTTTTTTGCTTTCATTATAATGATCTGCTACAAGATCAGACTTCATTACAATTGAACCTTCACTACGATTTAAGCTAAATTCATTCACAGTTCCACTCAGCTCAATTTTTGAATGGCCGGTTAATGTTACTTCGGCACTGTACGAATCAAAATTCAGTTTTGCTGTTGCATAATCATGCAGGTCAACACTAAATTCAATTTTAGACACCTTGCCAAATGATATTAATTCTGCATTATCATAAGCAGAAACTGAACTCAGGTTTTCTGAAGTCACCCATACTACCAGTTTTTCAGCATTGTAGGATGATATACGTAAAACGCCGTTGTTGCTTTGTACCAAAGCATGTTCAGAGTAATATTTGTTATAAACTTTAACTTGCTGAGCTGACCCATCTGAAATAAATAATTCAACATTTCCGTGGATCTCAATTTTATTAATTGCTTTAATGTCGTTCAAAATAACATAGTCTGCACTATTTACAGTAGCGGCATAAGTTGATTTGGATATAGCTGATATTGCAACGAACATCAGGAATATGGATAAAATTTTGGCTTTCATTTTTTTATAATTTATTAATCTTTTTGTTTGTTTTAATCCGGTGCTAAAGTTTAACTGCTTACAAAATATGTAGTAGTGGTAAGCACCGTTTTAATTCGCTGCAAAGATGAGCTTAATTATGGAGAGAATAATCACCATAGTGTAATAAATACACTATTTAAAAATTGCGATTTTTTAGCAATAAATACCTTATTTACAATAGTATACAAAATATAAATAAAGTGAAATTACAAAAATAGCATGCTGAAAAATTGGAAAGAATCATAACCCGAAGCCGTTTTTTTCTCATTATCTCCATAAAATTTTATTTGTTTCTCTGGTTCTGATTATGAATAATCAGTCAGGCCCGGTACCAGGAAAAAGAATACAGCTCGTTTTAAGTTTACAGGAGGGTGTAAGTGAACGCGCCTATATGAGTTTTCGCGCTTGAACGATGTTTGCTGGTATAAGACGTAGCACAAATGCGCCCTTTTTTTATTAAAAATTAGTATATTGCCAAAAGGACATAGGCGACTATATCCCGTTTGCGCTTTTATCAATATTTATTCCTGGCTATGTTAGAACCGCACCTACTGCCTCGGCAACCGAGCACCGCATTGTCATTTTGGAACGTAGGGTGTTTGTTGTATTACTCATCTATACTCTTCATGTTTGAGTCCTTGTTTTTTTGGGAAAAATTCCGGGACACTTACGGGGGCGATTCGGTAATGTTAAGCGTATTTTGGTTTGGGTGTCTTATTTTTGCCTTTAGCCATATTTTCCTGGTGATTCTTGATGGATGGTCGCGTTTTCAAAATTATAAACGCATTAAAGATAATTTATTCACACACGGATTTACACCTAAAATCGCCCGTTTGTACATAGGCTCAAAATGCCAGCGTAATGCATTTTTAGTAGCCGCCCGGGAACTGGGTATGGAAGATCAGGCGGTACATTATTACCGCCGGCATGGCATTAAATGGTACCATTTAATACCCCATTACATGCTCGTGGATCGATGGTTTTTATTTAAGCGATCTTTTTGGTCGCGAACTTTCATGGAAAAATATTATGAGCCTAAGTTTAATTACCGGGCACTTAAACAACAAATCTATTTATAATGCTTACCGCAACTAACCTGAGCAAAAGCTATGCATCACTCAAAGTTTTAAAAGAGGTTAGTATCAAATTGGTACCTGGCCAAATTTGTGGCTTACTGGGGCGCAACGGTGCTGGTAAAACGACGCTATTCAAAATACTATGCGGCTTAATTAAGCCGGATTCAGGTAGCTTCAGTATAACATCCAGTTGTACTAAACCTATCGGAGGCATTATTGAAAGGCCAGGACTTTATCCTTACCTTAACGCTTACGACAATCTTAAAATTTTTGCCGGGATACAGGGCGCTGCTACAGATAAGCACTGCATAATTGAAACTCTCATTAAAGTCGGCTTGCCCTTGGACAGGAAAGACCCCGTACGTAATTTTTCAATGGGGATGAAGCAGCGTTTGGGCATAGCAATAGCCTTGCTGAACAACCCTGAATATTTGATTTTGGATGAACCTTTTTCCGGCCTGGATCCAATCGGCGTCACTTCATTGATCAGCCTGATAACGGAATTGGCTGCCATACAGCACATTGCCATTTTACTTTCCTCACACCTGATGGCCGAGTTAAGCAAGTGCTGCCATTATCTATATGTACTGGACGACGGCAAAATAGTAAACTCAGGCACCACCAATCAATTAGTTAATAATAATATTCATAACTTCAGTATCACAGCTACAAATATTTCATCATCCATGGTATTGAGAAATTATCATGCGCAATTGGGTGCTAACGATGCCCGCGTGGTTTGCAACGGCAATCAAATACCAGTACTGCTGAGGGAGTTACTGGCAGAGGGCATAGATGTCACTTCCTGCACGCCCGAATTATCTTTGGAACAATTGATTAATACGCCCATAGCATCATGAGGTGGTTATTGTATGCCGAAATATTAAAGCTCGTCAAGCAAAGTAAAACGTACTATGCAATAACGGCCATTTTTGCTATCCAGCTTTTGATTTTTATCATGGCATACTACCAGGGTAGCGCGATACTTGATCTTTTGCTAAGTAACCTGCGGCAATCTTTTTATTTCGAAGGGAAGCTGCTTAATGGGAACCTCATTATGTACACTGTACTTAATTCACTTTGGTTCAATGTGCCGCTAATACTAATGATCGTTACCTCTGGCATGGTAACGGATGAATATAAGGATGGCACCGTGCAGACGGTAATGTTGCAGGCTGTTGAAAAATGGAAGTTTATCCTGGTTAAATATATTATTGCCTTGTTATTCACCCTGTTGGTGATTGCCCTGATGATGATAACGACATTCACACTTGCTTACGCCATATTCGGCACCGGTGATTTAGTGGTTTACATAGGGACACTAAATTTTTTTGAGTCGGCAGATGCTTTCAGTCGAATTTGCTGGGCATTCGCATCAGGATCGGTAGCGATGGCATTTTATAGCATAGTGAGCGTTACCCTGGCCGTTTTTATCAAGGAAGCCGCCCAGACCTGGATAGCGGCTGCTTTGTTTTTGATTATTACCAATCTGTTGTTAAAGGTAGATTTTGGTGTGGCGGGATTAAATAATTTTTTCTTTCCTAAACTGGTTGATACCTGGCAGCAGTTGTTTAATTACCAAACCGACTGGCTTAAGATAAGCATTAACAATGCTTTGCTGCTATTTTATGGTGTGGCCGCTGCTGCTGCAGGGATATTAGCATTTCATAAAAAAGATATCGGATGAACCGTACTATAATTCTCTTCCTGTTGCTAAGCACGAAATTTGCAGGTGCGCAAAATATAGATGCCGATTTAATGCGCATTAAAAATCGTATGGATTCGGTTAAGCAGTTTTCGGCCGTAGTAACATTAGATCTGGATGTGCCTTTTATTAACATGCCCACAAAGAAAGCGCAGCTATATTATACACAAGGCAAGCCTATGAAATTTTCCTCCAATGATTTTATATTGTTGCCCAAACGCGGACTGGATTTTTCACTTAGCGAGATCTTTAAGCATCCGTTTTTAACAGTGGAACGCGGGCTGGAGAAACGTAACGGGCAAACATTGAAAGTTATTAATATCATCCCCACTGATGGCAAATCTGATTTAGTGCTGGTCACCTTGTATATGGATACGAAGGCCTCGCGCATAGTGGAGTCAGAAATCAATACCCGTAAAGACGGCTCATATACGTTGCTTATGCAGTATGCCACGCTTAGCAATGTTTTGCCAGATTATGTCGAAGCTGCGTTCGCGATTGAGAAACTTAAAATCCCTCTGAATTTTATGGGAAAAGACACTAAAATAGACCGCAAGAAGATGCGCGGAATGGAAACCAAAACGGGCAAAATAAAAATGCGGTTTACTGATTATAAGATCAGTAAGGGATAAGGTTTCATTTCAGGACAGTACACAGTCTGTATTTTCAATTAATCCAAATATTCCACCGTCCTTTTCTTCTTATTGCTGTGGTATAAATAAAAAAGCACCTCCATGTCTATGTAGGCGCTTTTTAGTTTTATGTTCAAAAGACATTTATTACTAATAGCGAGTAGCTTGGTAGGTTTTATTTCTGATCGTTGCCTAAACTGATTTAACAGTCGTACACGATACGAAATGACAACAAAATAAGTTTAAACATAATCTCAAATATTCAAGACCTCCCATTGAGAATAGATTGATATAAACTATTTCGATCATTCCTTACGAACAATCTGGCTATTAACCTCAATTTCCTGTAACAAGCCCGGCGAATTTACGGAACTGCTAAAACTCTTATCAGTATTGACCTGGGATATTTTGGTTAGATCAATATTAGTCTGATCCAGTTGCTTAAAGAGGTCGTTAATCTGTTTTAGATGTGAATTAAACAGTTTTACCTTATTGTTAAACGTGTCAATTTTATAGTTATTAGCAACGGCTGATACTTCTTTTGACGTGTCGGCAGCCTCAAAGCTATAAGGTGATAAATTGTTTATTGTAGTTTCGATTGGTAATAGCGAAGGAGTAACGTCTTTAGGATCAAGCGCCTGGAGGGTTAATCGTACAGGATCAGGATTATAAGCTACCAGACTCTTATATTCATCAAAAATGTCATTGACAATTTTATGCTGGTTAGCATAAGTATCAGCGATGATCTTATTCTTTATGCTATTTTTAAATCCATTAAATAATAATGAAGTAAAATCGTAAGCTTTGGTTCGAAGAACGGCGCCCTGTACTGAGTAGTAATTGCTAAACGTTTTATTCTTTGTATACATAACCCCAAGGCTAGTACTGAAAACCTGGGTTGGTGTGCTTAACGAAAAATCTGTCTCATTTCCGAAATTGTAATATTGTTTGCCGTAAACTTCCAGGTTGTCAATTCGCTCATACGATGACAGAAAATAAAGCCTGAACCTTTGGTATTCTTTGTCGGGGTTATCGATCTGTGCATAACAGTTCTGTAAAAAATCCAGCACAGCTTTATCATTAAATATCTGGTATATGTTAGCAGTCGGTGTCGGTTTCCACCTTATCAAGGAAAGTTTCGCCTTAAATTCAAGTTCTGCAGTATTGTTCACTCTTAAGGAATCAAACATTTTAGCGACAAAATAAGCAACCTGCGCATTTGCCATTCCTCTGCGATCCTTGTTCACCATGGCATCCAGGCTGTCTTGAATAGTGAGATAGTTTTCACTGCTGTTCCAAAAAGACGGTTCTAACGGAGGCAGCAATAACCGATTAGTTTTAATGTCGACAAAGATAAAAGTACCAAGAGGATAAATATTTTGAAAGTTCTTTTCCAGCATGGAAAGGCTGCTCATTGACGATGAGTCCATTTTTAGCAAAAAATTAAGGACTTTATTGTGCTCCAGTTTAACACTTAACCCTTCCAGCGATTCAAAGTTTGTAGTCTGTTTTATCGGTATGATGATTGGTATAGTTATGATTTTATCTACGCTTTGTTCTAGCTCTGTAAAATCTTTCTTTATGGTAACAGAAGTTTGATCTTCAGAGTCTTGTCCGTAAAAAGAAATTGTGTCCCCTTTACTCACCGATACATCTTTTATTTTTTCTTCACCAGGTTTCAGCTTTAATAGTGCCTTCAATTTAAAATTACCCGAATTTTTACTGATCTTATAAAAAACAGCAATATCTGTTTTTGAGGTGTTCTTTATCTTAAATTTAAACCCATGGGCAAAAGACAGCGATGGGAAAAACATCGCCAAAATCGCAAGTTTAGTTACACAGATGTTCGGCTTTTTTACAAAAAGACGGTTAGTCGCTGCGGATATATTGCCAGGCTGATTTATGGATAAAGTTGACCGGATAATCTTGAACAAGTATGTAAGCATGTTATTAATTTTAATTAATTAAAGGATAGTTTCGGCGTCCAAATGCTGCATATTTGGTTATTAGCAATATTTAGTAACCTGTAGTTGGAATAATCACTGTGGCATTCTCATATTCAATATATATTAAAACAACGCTGCTTTTTTGGGAACATTACTTCGTTTAAACGAAAATGCTTAGTCCCGAACAGAAAATCCTATAAAAACTGCTACTCAGATTTTTCATATGAAGAATCAGAGTAGCAGGTCTGTCTCAAGACAAATTTTTATTGTTTTGTCTTGATTTCAACACGGCGGTTTAATTCCTTGCCCGCCTCTGTACTATTATCCGCTACCGGATTTCGTGTACCGAAGCCTTTCGTTTTTATATTATTAGCGCTTACGCCTGCATTAACTAAATAAGTTTTAACTGCATTTGCCCTATCTTTTGACAATCTCAAATTATGTTCCTTCGTCCCTTCAATAGAGGCATACCCGTTTAAGACATACGTAGAATTAGGGTCCAACTTCATTTGAGATGCTACCTGATCCAAAGTACTATAGGAGGATGTTCTTAAAACGCTTGAATCAAACTCAAATTGGATTTTAACCTCATTTATATTTAAATCCGGGTTTTTAACAGGAACTACCGCCGGTTTTGTTGCTTCTACAGGTTTGGGCTTTGGTGGGTCAACCGGTGCAGGTTTAGGAGTTTCTACTGGCGGGGCAGACTTCTGGATTAACTTTTTGGGTTTGCATGCCTGCAACGTAATTACTGCGAATAAAATCATAATGGGCGCGAAACGAGATCTTATAAATTTCATAATTGATTAATTTTAATTGTGATGAAAATTTCAATATGTTAATATTCTTAACCAGGCGGGAAAAGCCGGAGACTTATGGTGTTTGGGAAATAATCATGAGGTGAATAAAATCAGTAACCAGATCGGATTGGTTGACAGCTAAACCCTGTTAAAATTCCAGAACAGGGAGCCTAACTACAATGTCTGATTAGTAATTACAAAGTCACCTATTCTGATTCCTTTAAATCAGAATAGGTTTTATAAACCTCAGTCGTGGGTCTAATCAAATTCTCAGCTTGCAGAAAAAAAGGAAGGAGTAACGATGATTATAATGTATTTTGGAATTGGGCGAAATTATTCTGGGCTTTATATTAAAAAAAACAAGCCCGCTTAAAACAAAAAGAACAATAATAGCAACGGACTTGCTTGAATTGAGCAAATCGTCATCAATGATGGATTTATCGGTGATTATATTAAAACTTACTGCATCACCTTTCGGTTCTATAGATTGTCTTCTGATTATAGGCGCCGAATGAATTGATAATTTAGAAATTGCTGATGTAGAATGAGGAATCAAAAGAATATTAGTCAAGGCAAATAACAGGTAAATAATCAATAAAATCGCCACTTGATGTTTGAAAAAATCATTTGATCGAAGATTACTCATTGTTTTGGAGTCGCGCTTGCAGAAAACATGCAAAAATATGTAAAAATTTATTTTCAAACTGTGTGAAAGTAAAAAAATAGACATATTCATTTATCTTATAATTGACTTTTAATTTAGACATTCCTTAGCAAGGGGAGTTTCACCTTGAACGGTGCTTAAAGGTTAACGTTCAACTGCAATAGGTCTAATAAATCCTAACTTTGGCGAAAACTGATAATAAGAAAGTGGATAAAGGTTAAGAAACCAAACAGACATATATTCAGAGCAATTGTTGAAAGCGGATTTATAATTTTCCTAATTCTATTCCGATTTGTTAATGGGAGAGTATGATAAATGGGCAATGGGCAAAAGCGGGGTTCTCTTAGTGCATTAGGCGCTATTCTTACTATTATCAACTTTATTATAGGTTTATTTTCGGCAATAATTGGATATGTTGTATTCGTATTTGTTAAGTTTGAATATTACATATGCAAAGATAATTTCTTTGTTATAAGTATAGTTTTGACAAAAAGCTTCCAAACAGCGAGTGTAAGGGGTTTTTAATTTTCAATAAATCTTTTATAACTGCTCTTTTATACCTTTGCTCGCAATTGACAGCAATTATACTGCTCTCACTCTTCGCAATTCCAGACCGGACTAACACGATTATCCCGTGAAATGGATGGAAACACAATGGTTAATTATTTTTTTCTCAACGCCTTGCAGAGGTATCAGATTAATAATTACCAACTTTTTGTGTTACCTGCGTGTTGCCTGAAACAAAAAAGGCTCTACGAAATTTCGTAAAGCCTTGATTATCAAGTGTGGAGAATATCGGAGTCGAACCGATGACCTCTTGCATGCCATGCAAGCGCTCTAGCCAGCTGAGCTAATCCCCCTCTTTGAGTTTGCAGTTATCTGTTTGCAGCTTGCAAATTTAAATGCTAACTGTAAATTGAAACTGCCAACTGACTTCCGTTGCGGATGGCAAAAGTAAGAAAAAGAATATTAGTACAAAATTATAATCATTTATCCGTTTGATTGCAGTTAAAGTAAGAGAATACTCATTTACTTTATTATCCTATCAAATATTATGTCAAGATAAATTTTAATGACAGATTTTTTCAGTATAAGTAAAATATTTTTAAAAAAATTGCCTTTTGGGCAAATCAATTAACCCTGCAAAATCGTATATTTATTCTTTAAGCGCTTAATAAGTAAATAATTATGACGGTTATGTAAATTTTCTATGGCTATTGTAATCATAAATAAGGAAGCTTTTTATATTTTAAAGCGTCCTTTTCAAGGAAAATACATCTTTTACACATCCGACCTGTTTTTTATTCTGCTTGCCTTTATTTATCTGGATACTTCCCAAATTAAGTATAAGGTATCGTCAGAGATCATCCTTAATAATTCACTTCAATCAGCAGAATTGGTAGCAGAAGATCTGAAATCAAAAATGCTCGTTCAAAAGGCCATCAGTAAGTTGCCGTTTGAAGTAAATTACTATAAAGAAAGCTCGCCCCAAAAGGAAATATACGGGGACTCTCTGCCGGTTAAATTGATATTAAACAGACACGAGCGGATTACATACACCAATGATTTGATCATTAAAAGTTTAAGCAGTCATTCATTCAGTATAGAGCATCAGGATACGATCCAGTTTTATGAAATAAATGAACGCGTTAACCGCTATTATGGAAAATTCAGAGTGGTTCGTGGCCCGGCATTTACTCCACATTTTCAAACGGCTATAGTCAGACTGAATGAGCCTGTTGATATGCTCGAATATTATTACAACAACCTTGTTATTGAGCCCGATGAAAGTAATAAGACAGTTGCTTTAAGCATATTGGTAAACAATGCACAAAAGGGGCAAGACTTTCTATATAAACTGCTTGAATTTTACAGTAAAAGCAATAATATTCATGCGCTAAATAAAAAAACAAACTATAGCGATAGTATTAACGTTTTGACGCAAAAACTGGAGCTTTTGGAAGCCGGGACTAAGCAATCATCAGCATTGAACGGCCCGAAGCTTAGCCCTCAGCAACTAAAAACGCTCGAAATTATTAAAACTTACCTGCAAGAGCCTCTAAACCAATTTGAACAGGTGCCTTATACTGAAGACGTACAAAGCGGGGGTTTAAGAGATGACCTGGATGGATATAATAAAATGCAATTTGAAGTGCAACGATTGCTTGTGCAGACTAAAATAGATGATCTGGAGATATCAAATATTGATAAACAAATTAGCATTCTTAAGGCAAGTATTTTAAGTTCTATATATCGCTTGCAGAATGATAAGGTAGCGCCAAATACGCAGCCTGACAAAGCAACGGAAAGACATCTTAGAGCTGAAATATTAAAATATCAACGCGCTCAAAATGCGGCGATTATAAATTCAGGCAATATCAGAATAATTGAAAAACCAGAGGATAATATAGAAGAAATAGCTCCTAATGCTTTTTTAGTTTATGGTCTTGCCTTGTTACTTGGCCTTTTGATACCAAGGTTATTTACTTTAATTAATAACCAGAACGCTTCAATCGTGCATTGGCAATGGTTCAACAAACAGCCATTTGGTGATAAACTCAAAATGTTGTTTAGGGTAAGGCAAATAGACTAAATAAATATATAAAAATTAACCTCTTAAAATAAGTAAAGCCCCTGATGGGCAGGGGCCTTTACTAACCAATTATAAACCTAAATTATGAGAAGACTTTGTTATAAATTTTATAGTGTAAAAGTAACACTATTAATTGAAATGTAAACAATACATTTGTAATTTTTTTGTCACTCTTTAAATTAACACTTGTTAACATTGAATTTACATTAAATAAACAATCAAATAGGTATTAATTATATAAAATTAGATTGTTAAATCTGTGTGTTTAATGTTGACGATGTAAAAGTAGCTAAAAAAATAATAAAAGCAACATAATTTTTAACAAAATAAGTAAAAAGATAAAAATCTATCTAAAAAACAGTCAAAATATTGCATTATTTACTCTTTTGGTTCATCTTTTAATAATGTAATCTTATTTTTTAACAATAGTTAGTATCCAAAAGCAGAAAATTACATGTTTTATTAAAAAATAAATTTTTCGGCAGTGTTTTGTGATAAAAAATGTACTAAAACTGACAGTAAATTATTTTTTGCTATTTAAATTGATCTAATCAGGCGATTTTGACTATGTTTTGATCAAAATCACTAGTAAAACGTAGATTTCTGAAAATATTACTTTCTATAAACATCTTTATTGGGAAGCTTTTTCACTTTTGCCAAAGAAATTAAAGTGCAGCTTCCTATGACTTCCGCTGAAATGACTTATGCTGAAAAACGCATTCATCCCGAACTAACCACGTCCCTTTTATGGATAATGGCCATTGCAACTGGTCTTATCGTTGCCAACCTGTATTATAATCAGCCTTTATTAGATGATATGGCCCGGACATACCATGTAAGTAATAGCAAAGTTGGACAGGTAGCAATGTTTACACAATTGGGTTACGCTGCTGGCATGCTTTTTTTAGCTCCGCTTGCAGATATGGTTCGGCGAAAACGACTAATCATGCTTTGCCTTGCTCTGGCAACAATATCGTTATTGTTTACTGCCATATCTCCCAATATTAACTTGTTAATATTGGCCAGTTTTTTGGTAGGAATATTTTCCTTGATCCCGCAGTTGCTTATTCCCATGACAGCACATTTGGCTAAACCGGAAGAGCGTGGAAGTAAAATAGGCTTTGTGATGAGTGGATTGTTGCTGGGTATTTTGCTTTCGCGTACAATCGGTGGGGTAATAGACAGCTATTTTGGCTGGCGTGCTATGTTCTATATTGCAGCCGGTATTATGGTAATTATATGGTTGCTGTTATTTTTCCTGCTGCCCGAAGTGGAACCCGAATATAAAGGGACTTATAAAGCTTTAATGCGGTCACTATTAACTTTAATAAAACACGAACCGGCATTACGATTTGCCGCAATAAGAGGAGCTTTGTGCTTTGCTTGTTTTAGTGCCTTTTGGGCTACATTGGTGTTTTTATTTAGTCAGAATTTTAAGATATTATTCCCATCAGCTCACATTTTTAATAACATAACGCTTACACCAAGTTTAGCTGCGGGCTTATTTGGGCTGATTGGTGCATTTGGCGCAATAGCTGCCAGTGTAATGGGACGGTTAAGTGATAAAATGGACGCCTTTAAGCTTTCTACCTATACTTTGTTGCTGATAGTCGTATCATTTGTTGTTTTTATCTTTTCCGGTAACAGCATACCAGGGCTTATCATTGGTGTAATTGTTTTAGATATGGGTGTGCAGGCAACGCATATTTCTAACCAGTCTTTAATTTTTGCATTACATGCAGGGGCGCGAAATCGCATCAATACGGTTTATATGGTGTCCTATTTTATCGGTGGCGGGATAGGTACTTTCCTGGCCAGTATTGCCTGGGGTTTACATGGCTGGGTTGGCGTATGTGTAACGGGCATTATTTTATCTGGCATTGCAGTTATCGTTCATCTGCTTAACCATAAGATTGTACAAAAAATCAGGCGCAGTGTATAGATAATTGACTATTCCGGAAACGATATTTCGCGGAACCCTGATTTTGTTATCCATTGGCTTATTTTTCTTAAACCAACCTAAATAGCTGATTGTCTTACTGATTTTCGTTGTGGCAATTTATGTTTAACGGTATTATTGAAAATTGTGGCATCAAATTGGGACTGTGCTCATCACGATATGGAAGTTAAAAAGAAAAAGGCATCCGAAAGCGAAGAACAGGAGTGGGCAGACCCGCTAAATCCTGAAAACCCCTCTGACGAGCGCGACAAGGAACAAATTGTGCGGCAGTATAAAGAGGCAAAAAGGCGGAAGGATAATCTTACCGAAAAGGACCATATCGACAAAGAACCAAAGACAGACTAATTACGTATAATAAGTACACACCCTAAAACAATTTTTATGAAAACTCATAAAACAACCTCAGTTACCAAGTTATTAGCTCGTTTTGATAATGAGTTGAAGACGCTTTTAATTCATGATCTTAATACTATAAAAGGCATAAAACGTCAGATACTAAGCAATCACCAGGTACGGTTACAAGTTCGTTAACCGTTTCCTGATCTATATATATACATCTATCTATTAAATCTTCTACAAACCTATGAAAACGGTAAAGCTTCATTTATTCCCTAACCGGGATAAAGGAAGCTTTATTTTTTTGAGGCATATTGGATAATCAATCCGGCTGTTTTTTCTGATGCGCCGGGTTTGCCCATTTTAACATGCAGCTTTTTATAGTTATCCAGCATTTTTTCACGATAGACTTTATCATTCAGGATTAGATTTAATTCCTCATTGATCTTTTGGGGATTGCAATCCTGCTGTATCAGCTCTTTCACTACACCATCATCCATAATTAAATTCACCAGCGATATAAACCTGATTTTTACTAATGCCCTGGCTATATTTATGCTGATTGGATTTCCTTTATAGACTACTATTTGAGGTACGCTAAATAAAGCAGTCTCCAATGTAGCAGTGCCTGAAGCTACAATAGCAGCATGTGCATTGTTTAGCAGATCATAAGTACTATTAAATACAACTTTTATACCTCTATCGGTTATAAATTGATCATAATAAGAGCTATCAAATGAAGGTGCACCCGCTATTACAAATTGGTAATCCGGCCAATTTTTAGCTACCGCGATCATATCGGGCAGTAATCTGCTGATTTCCTGCCTTCGGCTGCCCGGTAAAAGTGCTATGATCTTTTTATCATTGAGTTGATGATGCTGACGAAAATCAGCATCCGGTTTAAACGCTGCAACCGCATCTAATAAAGGATTGCCTACATAATCAACCTGCATGCCCCATTCTTTATAAAAATCCACCTCAAATGGCAGTATGCAAAACAGATGATCGACTATGCGTTTTATTTTTAATACCCGTTTTTGGTTCCATGCCCATACTTTGGGCGAAATATAATAGCAAACTAAAAAGCCGCTGGCTTTGGCAAACTCCGCTATTTTTAAATTAAACCCGGGAAAATCGATCAATATCAATACATCCGGCTGCCATGCTGCTATATCATTTTTGCATGATTTCAGGTTTTTTATGATCGCGCGCAAATTGATCACCACCTCCGCGAAACCCATGAAGGCCATGTCGGCATAATGTTTTACCAGTTCACCACCTTCAGCAAGCATCAGATCGCCACCGAAAAAACGGAACTCCGCTTTTGGGTCTTTTTCTTTTAATGCTTTCATTAGGTTGGCTCCGTGCAGATCGCCGGAGGCTTCACCGGCTACCAAATAATACTTCATTTTACAATGATAGTAAGTATAATTTCAAAAGTCCAGGAGGGAAATTATAAATAAACATTTTGATGAACGAACTAAGCCATCTAACTTAGATTCTATCATGGTCGAAATAGGAATAGTTAATAATAGAAAAGTTTTTTACCAGAAATATGATAAGAATATTTCATGGGGTGACGATTTCTCTAATGGAAATTGGTTAGTATTTGCCATTGTTTCTAATAGAAAGAAAACCGAGCTATTTGAAATTTCTAAGGAACTAATTGATAATAACTTATGCTATGCTTGTTGCACAGGGGAGCAAGGTGAGTTATTGCATGATATTATTGATGATAATATCGTAGCTAGAGAAATAGAAAGGGGATATCCATCATCTGTTGATATAATAACGACCTGGCATGCAGACGTTGAAAATGGGTTGTGGTTTTCGATATATGCTGCTAACAATGAGCAAATGCAAATCGATACTATCATATGTTTGGATGCCAACGGCAGCGATTTAGAAGGTGATATATCAAATTTATTGGGAATGTTCAAACAAGGGTATCTTCCGGCTGACGAATAGTTTAAATATTAAACTTCCAGTTGTTAATTATTGGTATAGCATGGTGGGCCGTCATATCAAACTGCACCGGCACTACGGAAACATAGTTGTTTTCTAAAGCCCAAACATCAGTTTCTTCTCCGGTATCATTTAGTTGGAAAACGCCCGTGAGCCAGTAATAGGGGCGTTTATGCGGATCCATACGTTCATCAAATTCTTCAGCCCATTTGGCATTGGCTTGGCGACATATTTTGATACCTTTGATATCCTTAGTATTCGGGAAATTTACATTGAGCAGTGTTGCAGCAGGCAAACCATTTTGCAGAACCTGCAGGGCTATCTCCTTTACATATTTTAAGCAATGACTAAAATCAGCCTGTAAGGTATAATCATCCAGCGAAAAACCGATAGACGGTATACCTTCAATAGCCCCCTCAACAGCTGCTGACATGGTGCCGGAGTAAAGGATATTAATAGAATTATTCAGTCCGTGATTAATCCCTGATACACACAGATCTGGCTTTTTGCCTTTAAGTACTTTGTTTACGGCCAGCTTAACACAATCAACCGGAGTGCCCGAGCAGCGATAGCTTTCAATGCCCTCGTAAATCTCAACCTTGTCCAGCCGCAACGGACTGCCTATAGTGATTGCATGCCCCATACCTGATTGTGGACTATCCGGCGCTACTACAACCACATTGCCGATTTCTTTCATCGTATCCATTAAGGCTTTGATCCCGGGAGCGGTAATGCCGTCGTCATTAACAACAAGTATAGTAGGTTTGGCGTTTTTCATTTGGGTCAAAATTAGTTATATTTGATTATGCTTATTGCTGAAAAGAAAAAATATACCGTTGATGACTATATGATGATGGAGGAAGGTGCGCCTTTTCAGCTAATTAACTATGATCTGATTATGTCGCCATCACCAACACCGATTCATCAAGCTATTTGTATAAGACTTTCTCAGATAATCCTGAATTTTTTGGATAGTACTGATAATGGTGGTGTCGCATTTGCCGCCCCAATGGACGTAAAATTTGATGATGGCAATGTATTGCAACCTGATGTGCTTTATATCTCAGAACAAAGAAGATCAGAGCTTGTAAAAGATAGGATTGAAGGCGCCCCAGATTTGGTTATTGAGGTGCTTTCTCCATCAAATGCATACTACGACTTAAGGCAAAAAAAAGACATTTATCAAAAATACGGAGTAAAGGAATACATCATTGTTGACCCTATTGCCCTAAATTCCGAGTTATATATTTTGCAGGATGGCGTATATCAATTACATCAAAAAGCTGAAAAAACAGAACAATTACAATCAGTATTGTTGCCCGGTTTAAGTTTTGATCTCAGTAAGATCTTCGCATAAAGAAACAAACCTCTAAATAATTCTTTTCACTCCCGGTATCAATACAATTATTGAAGCCAGCAAGAAACTCCCGATTGCAGCTAACGGAGCACAGACGCCAAAATACTGATAAAGTTACAGGTAAACTAAAAAGCCCCGGTTTCCCGAGGCTTCTGTTCTTTTATAAGCTATTGATCCATTTTACCAGATCATCCCGGCTTTTACCGGTCTTTTTCTGGAGTTTTCCCAACAACTCATCGTCTTTTCCTTCTTCGCGGACCAGGTCGTCATCGGTCAGGTCGCCGTAGGCTTGTTTTATTTTCCCTTTCAACTCGTTCCAGCCGCCTTTGATTTGTAATTTATCCATGATGTTTTTTGTTAGATGTTAGCTTAATAACATTTAGAACATCATTTAGGTTTTGGATTAATTTTCGGCTGATTTGTGTTTATATCGTTTTAGTACAGTTCTAGCCATATTTTGATCAGGCCAAATCTCTATTAAATAATGGTCATCGCCTTCATCTTCATCAGTGTCAACACCATCTAAAGCCATTGAGTAAACCCTAACCCGATAATTCCCGGGTTCTATCAGAACGCTAAGAGCAATTTCACTATTAGGGCAATCAATTATCTGCAAAAGCCCTGAACTGATTTTGATTCCACCTTCCACTATGTGGTCGTATTTGCTAAAATCAATTTCTTTTGTTGGGCTATTTAATAGCTGAAGTTCAGCTTTGACATGACCATAGGATTCTATTCCAACTCCTAAAACCCACTCTTCTATCGCGAGTCTATCCTGAAATGCATCGTTCGTCCAAAAATTAGCTGACGCAGTGTCCCCGTTTTTTGTCCCATCTACAATATAAAACTGATTATAAGCGGTATTAAAATCAAGCTGATATTTCATCCCAGTCTATAAATGACTACAACGCCCCCGCCTTTATCTCCTCAACTACAGCCGGATCAAGCAGGGTAGAAGTATCGCCCAAATTAGAAGTATCGCCTTCAGCTATTTTACGCAAGATACGGCGCATGATCTTGCCCGAACGTGTTTTTGGTAGCCCGGTCACAAACTGAATTTTATCAGGCTTGGCGATGGCGCCAATGATGCGCGTAACAGTCATCATAATATCCTTGCGGGTCAGTTCTTCATCGCCATGCTTATTGGGGCTCACCACAAAAGCATATACGCCTTGCCCTTTTATATCATGCGAATAACCCACCACAGCCGATTCAACCACACTACTATGCATGTTGATGGCATTTTCCACTTCGGCAGTACCAATACGGTGACCAGATACATTCAGTACATCATCCACACGCCCTGTGATGCGGTAATAACCATTTTCATCGCGAAGACTACCATCGCCGGTAAAATATTTACCGGGATACGTCGCGAAGTACGTAGTGCGGCAACGCTCATGGTCGCCATACGTGGTGCGCAGCATGCCTGGCCATGGGAATTTAATACACAGATTACCACTTACATTTGATCCTTCAATTTCGACCCCGTTTTCGTCTACCAATACCGGCTGTACACCCGGAAGCGGCAACGACGCGTAACTCGGTTTGGTTTTAGTAACCCCTGCAATAGGAGATATCATAAAACCACCCGTTTCTGTTTGCCACCAGGTATCCACAATAGGGCAATTGCCATGACCGATCTTTTCATCAAACCAATGCCATGCCTCCTCATTGATAGGCTCGCCAACAGAGCCTAATTTTTTTAGTGAGCTTAAATCTTTAGATTTTACCACGTCATCACCAAAACTCATTAATGAGCGGATAGCAGTAGGTGCAGTATATAGAATATTTACTTTGAATTTTTCAACGATGTCCCAAAAACGTCCCGGATTTGGGTAAGTAGGAATGCCTTCAAACAACACACATGTTGCTCCCTGTGATAAAGGTCCGTACACGATATAAGAGTGACCGGTTATCCAGCCGATATCTGCAGTGCAGAAATAAACTTCGCCTACATTATATTGAAAGGCATTAGAAAAAGTATACCCGGTATAAACCATATACCCGCCGCAAGTATGTACCACGCCTTTTGGTTTACCTGTTGAGCCCGAAGTATACAGGATGAAAAGCATATCCTCAGCATCCATCTCTTCAACCGGACATATCGTATTGCCCTGGGTTTCTACCTTCTTTATCTCATCTTCCCACCATACATCACGGCCCTTGATCATGGATATAGGGGTGCGGCTGCGGGTAAGTACAATTACTTTTTTTATCGACGGACATTGAACCAATGCATCATCTATAATTGATTTTAACTGAATTTCCTTATTTCCTCTGAAACCGCCATCAGCAGTGATCACGATATTGCAGGTAGCGTCTTTTATCCTGTCAGCAATGGATTGTGCCGAAAAGCCACCAAAAACTACAGAATGAATTGCTCCGATACGTGCACAGGCTAATACAGCAATAGCCAGTTCGGGCACCATTGGCATATAGATGCAAATGCGGTCGCCTTTTTTAGCGCCATTGTTCTTTAATACATTGGCAAACTGGCAAACTTTATCATGCAGCTGACGGTAGGTCAAAATACGGTGATCCTCTGTCGGATCATTTGGCTCCCAAATAATGGCAGGTTTATCGCCCAGTTTTTCCAGGTGACGGTCGAGGCAGTTTTCAGTAATATTCAGCTTTGCCCCCTGGAACCATTTTACCTTTGGCTCAGTAAAATTCCACTCCAGCACTTTATCCCAGGGTTTGCGCCATTGGAAGTTGCCGGCTATATCGGCCCAAAATTCTTCCGGTTGTTCTACGCTTTTCTGATAGGTTTTCTGGTACTCTTCAAAGGAAGTGATCTTCATTGTTGTGTTGTTTTGATAAATTTTGTTGTCGCTTAATGGTTGAACATTTCATAAAGCACAGCGGAATATCAAATAGTAAATTGGTGAGCGAAAATTAGCAATTTTCTTGTTAAAGGCTATATTAAATTTATATCTTTAAATATTGCCTTATCATCACATGCGAAACTTAAAGAAATTGTTATTACTGCTTTGCGCTTTCTGCTTTTTATCTTTTCGGCAGGATAAAATAAAACGAATTGTTATAGTTGCCTATCGGGAACCAGAGTTGATGTATGGCAACATAAAACAGGTAATAGAATTAAGGCCTGATAGGAAGGTTGAGGGAGATAAGCCACAATTGGTGCCTGATGATACCACCTTATTTAGCAAGGCGGGCGATCCAATCAGAACAAACTTTGGTGAAAAAGGCTATGCTGCTTCTTACGTAACATATTATACCAAATATGACAGCAGCCAAATACGTGTAGAAACTGCAGTTTATGTAGATTTAAAGAGTGTATATTATTTTGATAGCAATGGCCGCGTCACAAAAAGAGAAGAGCCCGGTCCCACACAGCCAATATCATTAGTCCTTTATCATTATAAATAATAGTCTTGGTGAATTAAGTAGTTACGAGGATTATGATTATTATAATGCTTTAAGGTCAAGGGTAAGTTTTGAATATGATTTCGACGGATTTTTAGCACAAAAAGTGTATCATCATGGTAACGATCACTGGAACGTGAATTATACATACTTATCTTTCGACCCAAAAGGTAATTGGACAAAGAGAATTGTAATGACCGATGGAGGTCACGCCGATACAGTTGAGCGCAAAATTACCTACTATTAACCCTCTCAAATCTTTTTCAAATTATTTTAAAAACACTGTTGAATATTTGACATTAAATCCTGATATTTGCAAACTCTTTCAAGAAAAGGGATTGAATTAAATCGATTGTCATGTCAAGAATTTGTGATTTAACAGGAAAGGCTTCACTGGTTGGTAATAACGTTTCTAACTCAAATGTTAAAACTAAACGCAGGTTTCACCCAAATTTAAAGCTGAAGAAGTTTTATATTCCTGAAGAAGATAAGTGGATTACTTTAAAAGTATCTACTTCTGCTGTGAAAACTATCAGCAAAAACGGTATAACTGCTTGTATCAACAAGTTTGTTAAAAAAGGATACATTTAGTAGTAGGTTATACGTTCAACGTTTTACGTAATACGTAAAGCATGTGCGCATAACTCATTTGAAAATAAACGTAAAACGTATCACGTAATACGTACAACAAAATAAGAAGATGGCAAAAAAAGGCAACAGGGTTCAGGTAATATTAGAGTGTACCGAGCATAAAGAAAGCGGACTGCCAGGCATGTCTCGTTACATTACTACCAAGAACAAGAAAAATACTACTGAAAGACTGGAATTGAAAAAATTCAACCCGGTTTTAAGAAAAGTAACAGTTCATAAAGAAATTAAATAAGTTATACGTCGGACGTTGTACGTTATACGTATGGCAATCGGCAAATACATTGTTTCAAAAAAACGTAGAACGTTCAACGTAATACGTAAAACGTAAATAACATGGCAAAGAAAGTAGTTGCAACCCTAAAAACAGGTAAAGGCAAAGAATATTCAAAAGTGATCACTATGGCTAAATCGCCAAAAACTGGTGCTTACTCATTTAAAGAAGTAATTGTACATAACGACCACGTTAAGGATGCGATTACTGCTGGTAAAGGTCAGTAATCTGATCTGAAAAATATTTAAAAGCCGTCTTGTTTCAACGAGAGGGCTTTTTTTATTAAATATGCAAATGTGCTGATATGCAGATGTGCAAATGAATTTTTTGATGTGCAGATGTGCGAATATGCAGATGTGCAAATGAATTCAACAATGTGCAGATGTGCGGATATGCAGATGTGCAAATGATCTGAGAAAAGTAATAAATCAGATATTGATAGCATATGCATATTTACAAATCTGCATATTTGCACATCCAAAATATTTGCACATCTGGACAATCTGCATATTTGCACATTCTCACATCTGCACATTTGAACTATGGGATTATTTGATTTTTTTAAAAAGAAAGAAAGCACGCCGCAGGAACAGCAGGCGCTGGATACTGGCTTAGAAAAAACAAAAGACAGCTTCTTCTCCAAGATCACTAAGGTAGTTGCAGGCAAGTCAACCGTTGATGATGATGTGCTCGACGATCTGGAAGAAGTACTGGTTACCTCAGATGTAGGTGTAAGCACTACCCTAAAGATCATCAAACGTATTCAAGATCGTGTGGCCCGCGATAAATATGTCAATACATCCGAACTGAATAACCTGCTTCGTGATGAGATACAACACTTATTAGCAGAAAATAACAGCAACGATTTCACTAATTTTGAATATGGCAACCACAAACCATACGTTATTATGGTGGTGGGAGTCAACGGTGTAGGTAAAACTACGACTATTGGTAAACTGGCTCATAAATTAAAGCAAGCGGGAAACAAAGTGGTGATTGGTGCGGCAGATACGTTCCGCGCAGCAGCTGTAGACCAGATCCAGCTATGGGGCGAACGGGTTGGTGTACGGGTAGTGGCACAGGCTATGGGTTCTGATCCGGCATCTGTAGCTTATGATACTTTGCGGTCTGCGGTTTCCAATGGCGATGATGTGGCTATTATTGATACTGCTGGTCGTTTGCACAATAAGGTTGGCCTGATGAACGAGCTGACCAAGATCAAAAATGTAATGGAAAAAGTGGTGCCCGGTGCACCGCACGAAATATTACTGGTGCTGGATGCCTCTACTGGTCAAAACGCCATTGAACAATGCAAACAGTTCACCGAAGCCACTGCTGTAAACGCCCTGGCATTAACTAAACTGGATGGCACTGCCAAGGGTGGTGTGGTTATAGGGATATCCGATCAGTTCAGGATACCGGTGAAATATATAGGAGTAGGCGAGGGCATGGATCATTTGCAGCTATTTGATCGTAAAGCTTTCGTAGAAAGTTTATTCAAACAATAAGATTAATAAAAGAATTGTCATTGCGAGGAACGAAGCAATCGCGAACTGTACAGAGCGGCAATAATAAGTGAGATAAGAGGTAATGAGGACAAAATCAATAAACAAGCCAACAGTAGTAGCTAAGCCGCGTGTAAACGTAGTCACCTTAGGTTGTTCTAAAAATACTTACGATTCTGAAGTATTAATGGGCCAGCTTAAAGGCAACCTTTTTGATGTGGTGCATGAATCTGATCAGGTACGTAATGATGATATCATCATAATCAATACCTGTGGGTTTATTGACAATGCCAAACAGGAATCGATAGATACCATATTGCAATACAGTGAGCTAAAGGAACAGGGAAAAGTAGGCAAAGTGATCGTTACCGGGTGCTTATCTGAACGTTATAAGCCCGAACTTGAAGCTGAAATTACCAATGTTGATGCTTATTTTGGCACTAACGATTTGCAAAATCTGTTAAGTACTTTAGGTGCAAATTACCGCCACGAACTAATAGGCGAACGCATGTTAACCACACCTTCGCATTTTGCTTACTTCAAAATCGCCGAAGGCTGTAACCGTCCGTGCTCATTTTGTGCGATACCTTTAATGCGTGGCAAACACGTAACCAAACCGATAGAGGATCTGGTTAAGGAAGCACAGCATCTGGTTAAGAACGGAACAAAAGAACTGATATTAATTGCGCAGGACCTGACTTATTACGGTTTGGATCTGTACGGCAAACGTAATTTGGACGAACTGCTTCGCCGTCTTTCTGATGTAAACGGTGTTGAATGGATTCGCCTGCAATATGCTTATCCATCCGGTTTCCCGATGGAAATATTGGATGTGATGAATGAGCGGGATAACATCTGTAAGTATATGGATATGCCTTTACAGCATATCACTGATAATATGCTGAAGTCTATGCGTCGTGGTACCACCAAACAGAAAACGATCGATCTGGTGAACGAGATCCGTGATAAAGTTCCGGGTATCGCCATGCGTACCACCCTGATCACTGGCTACCCCGGCGAAACAGAACAGGATTTTGAAGAGATGCAGCAATGGGTAGAGGAAACACGTTTTGATCGCTTAGGTTGTTTCACTTACTCACACGAAGAAAAAACTCATGCCCATTCTTTGGTTGATGACGTGCCTGATGAAATAAAGCAGAAGCGCGCGGATGCCATCATGGAAATACAGCAAGGTATTTCGTTTGAAAAGAACCAGGAGAAAATTGGTCAGACTTATAAGGTGTTGATCGATAAAAAAGACGGTAATTATTTTGTTGGCCGTACTGAATTTGATTCGCCCGAAGTAGATAACGAGGTTTTAATTGATGCCAGCAAGCACTACGCAACCGTTGGTAGCTTTGTTAATGTGAAGATAGACAGTGCGGAAGATTTTGATCTTTATGGACAAATTGTAAAATAACAGGATTTTAGCAGGGCTATTGTTGTTTTAAGATTATAAAATCTAATTTCGGGGTAAATAAAACAATTTTGAGATGATCGGTGGATTAACTAAATCCGAAATTGAACATTCGCTATCCGAAATAAAACTAATGGACGCCGCCTGTATAGACTATAAAGAAACCGGTTTTTTCTCGCACACGGTTACTGGTTACCTGGAAGATAAGCCTGAATTAAGGCCATATTATAGCTATCGCCCTGATCTGGACGGTTTCAAAGCACTGCTTCAAAATAAAAAAGTAATAGGCGACAGGGACTTGCTCGCAAAAGTTCTGACTAAACAATATGAACAGATTTCGACATTGAATATTCAGGATTCGAAATTGGTTCATGATAATATTGCTTTACTTAAATCGGCTGATACTTATACCATCACCACCGGTCATCAACTAAATATCTTTGCTGGTCCGCTCTATTTTATCTACAAGATCGTCACAGCTATTAAGCTGGCGATGCAACTGAAGGAAACTTTTCCTGATAGGAATTTTGTCCCGGTCTACTGGATGGCTTCGGAAGATCATGATTTTGCCGAGATCAATTATACCAACATAGGCGGTAAAAAGGTACATTGGTGGTACGAGGCTTCCGGTGCTACCGGGAGAATCAATCCTGATACCATGCGCCAGGCGCTTAACCAATACAAAGGCGTGTTAGGTTTGGATCATCATGCGAATGAACTGGCTGAGATCGTAGAAACAGCCTATACTAAATTTGACCACCTTGCTGATGCGACGCGCTACTTGGTGAATGCCTTATTCGGTCAGTATGGTTTAGTGATTATTGATGCGGATGACCATGAATTGAAAAAGCAGTTCGCACCAATTATTGAACAGGATATTATCGAGCAGAACAGTTTCAAAAATATAGAGGCGACCAACAAAGAGTTAGAAAACCTGCATGTACACATCCAGGTTAACCCACGCGAGATTAATTTTTTCTATTTAAGCGACGGCTTGCGCGAGCGGATTGTTTTTGAAGACGACGCTTACAAAGTTTTAAATACTGAGATCAGTTTTTCAAAAGAGCAATTACAACAGGAAATCCATACCTATCCGGAACGCTTTAGCCCGAACGTAGTGATGCGCCCGCTTTACCAGGAATATATTTTACCAAATATTGCTTACGTAGGCGGAGGGGCCGAAGTTGTTTACTGGCTCGAGCTGAAATCTAACTTCGAACATTATAAGGTTGATTTCCCGATACTTATTCTGCGTAATTCAGGCCTTATCATTCCAAAACAATCGGCCTCAAAAATAGCCAGGATGGAACTGGCACCGTGTGAACTTTTTAAAAGTACCAATGCCATTAAAACCGCCTGGATCAAAAAGCATAGCGATCACGAATTATCCCTGCGCAACGAATGGCGCGAGTTGCAGCAAATTTTTGAAAAAGTAAAACTGCGATCATTTAAGATCGACCCTACATTGGCTCAATCAACCGATGCAGTTCAGGCCAGGTTGGAACATGCAATCAATAGCCTCGAAAAGAAACTCATCAAAGCCGAAAAGAAAAATTACCATACCCGTTTAGAACAGATCGATCATATCAAAGCCGAGCTTTTCCCAAAGGAAAGCTTACAGGAGCGCAACGAAAACTTCGGATTGTTCTATGTAAAATGGGGGCAACAGTTCATTGATGAACTCGTCCGAAATTTTGAACCTCTGGATTTCAAATTTACAGTATTGACAGAGAAATAATGTTTAAGTCTACCATCCTCACCCTCCCCGGTATTGGCGGTTCAGGCCCACAGCACTGGCAATCTCTTTGGGAAAAAGAATATGGTTTCATTCGGATTGAACAGAAGGAATGGGATACACCTGACCGTGCTGATTGGGTAGCAAATATCCAAAATGCAGTATCGAAATACGATCCGATAGATATCATATTAGTTGGTCATAGTGCAGTATGCGGTGCAATAATAGAGTGGACGCGTCAATATCAAACTGAAATAAAGGGTGCTTTATTGGTTGCCCCTGCTGATCCGGAAGCCGATACTTTTCCAACCGGGGCGGTAGGATTTAAGCCAATGCCCCTGATCAATTTACCTTTCCCATCGATCGTGGTAACAAGCACTAACGACTATTATGTTCCCCTTGATTGTGCGACACAATTTGCCCATTCATGGGGCAGCGAACTGGTCAATATTGGAGAAGCAGGTCATATCAATGTATCCTCGGGCTTTGGCAAATGGGATGAGGGACTTGAGATATTGAAAAAACTGGATAACCATTAGTTGATTAGGTTGATTAAGTGAGTGGTTGATTAAGCTAATTTTTGGAATAATAAAAACCTAATCAACTTATTCCAACTCAATCTAACGCAATCAACCTATTTAACCACATTATATTTCTTTAACAGCCTGATCACTGCATCATGCGGCAGGGCGTAGGCTTTATTGCCGTTAATGCCTTCCATGGTATCGGCTGCAACCATAGCGTTGATAATAGCTTCCTGCACAGCCTCTACCGTGGCCTGAAATAGCGGATTGATCTGATCATTTGCCAGCATCTCAACCTGTGTATTATCCTTGCGGTTAAAGGCATCCGGGTTCGCTGTGGAGAACGCAATAAATATATCCCCTGAACTATTCTCGCCCCGCCCGCCTACAATGCCAACTCCCAGCGGAACACGTGCTGCTATGCGTTTTAGCTGATGTGGTAATAAAGGTGCATCGGTGGCAACAACTACGATGATTGATCCTTGTCCTTCGTCCTTTTTATATTGCGGCGGAGCAACAAGTATAGTTTTTAAGGTATCCAACAAAGCTTGCCCAACAGGCACCCCGGCTATAGTAAGATTTGCCCTCCGGCCAAAATTAGATTGCACCAGAACACCCACAGTATATTGTTTATTATTGATAGTGATTATCCTCGATGCTGTACCCGTTCCTCCCTTAAATCCAAGACACATCATGCCTGTACCACCGCCTATATTACCTTCTTTCAATGGTCCTGATTTTGCCGAGTCCAAAGCTTCATAGGCATTGCTCTCCTTTACATGAAATCCGTAAATGTCATTTAAAAAGCCATCGTAAGTTTCAGCCACAACGGGATAGGTGTACCAAAAATCTTCGTTGTACCATTTCTTGTCGACAAACCATTTTAAAACAGCGTCCCGCACTGTACCAACACTGTTTGTATTTGTGATCATAACCGGGGTTTCCAAAAAGCCGGATTCAGTTATCCACGTGGTGCCGGTCATTTCGCCATTCCCATTAAGGCTGTACCAGTTGGCAAATACCGGGTGATGGTTTGCTTTTCCATTTGGGAAAATTGCTGTCACGCCAGTTCTTATCGGCCCTTTACCGATATAATCTTTTCCGGAACCACTGATGATAGTACTGTAGCCCACTTCAACTCCCGCTACATCGGTTATGGCATTGTATTTACCGGGTGTGCCGGTAAAAGGGATACCAATATCACGGGCACGTGGTTTTTGCGCATTGGCTATGTTTGTCAGTATAACAAATCCAATAAGAGATATGATTTTGAGGCTATTGCGATACATAGGATTGAGGATTAATATTTTAAATATAGCAATTTTCGGATGGATGTTTCTTATCTGCAAATGTTGCAGATTTACCCGTTAGCCTGTCCCGGGCAAAAGAAAATCCTATATTTACCCAGTATAGCAAACATACAATTTACGATTGCCGTAAAAGTACACCTATCCCATTTTAAAGCATTTGAAACTGATACCTGGGTTAAAGCAACTGATATATGCCATGGTCGTCCTATTTTTGACGGCCTGCGTTTTTGTTTCCTGTACTAAAACGGATGTCAATGCAATTCCCGGCAAATATGACCCCAATGGTAAGCCGCCGGGAAGCACAACTGGCGGTACTATAGGAGGTATAGGCGCTACTAATTCTGACTCAACTTCCGTAGCTCTTTTCTATTCTCCGGATGATGTAGCAGTAGACGCTGCCGGAAACCTATATGTTGCCGATTATGGGAATAACCTTATTCGTAAGATCACAACTGCAGGCATGGTGACTACCTTCGCCGGAAATGGAACTATTGGTGCAAACAACGGGCCTGGTGCAGCAGCGTCTTTTAGCGGCCCATCAGGAGTTGCAGTCGATAATGCGGGGAATGTATACGTTGCAGATGCAGGCAATAACCTGATCCGTAAAATAACGCCCGATGGTACAGTAAGTACATTGGCGGGTACCGTTGCAGCTGTTGACACCAGTAATACGGTCACCTCTGAACCTCTTTTTTCTGGTCCGAGTGGAGTGGCTGTAGATGCATCCGGGAATGTGTACGTGGCTGATGCCGGCAATAATGAGATACGTGTAGTAAGTCCTTCAGGCGTTGTAAATACGCTGGCAGGGAACCTGAATGCGGGCTACGCCGATGGGACAGGTAGTAATGCAAGGTTTAACAACCCTACAGGCGTTGCTGTTGATGTATCGGGTAATGTATATGTAGCTGATCTGTTAAATAACCTGATCCGGAAAATAGGGTCCGGTGGAGTAGTAAGCACACTTGCCGGTGGCGATACTGCACGTATGGCAGATGGAAAAGGGGCACTGGCATCATTTTATTTTCCTAATAGTCTTACTGTAGATGCTTCCGGGAATTTGTATGTAACGGACGCTCTTAATAACCTGATCCGAAAAGTAACATCAGATGGTACAGTAACTACTATTGCTGGCAACGGTACTGCAGGTTTCTTAAATGGTACCGGTACGGCAACGTCTTTTAATGATCCGGCTGGTATTGCAGTTGATGGCATAGGAAATTTGTTTGTAGCAGACGCCAATAATAACCTGATCAGAAAGATAACTCCTGCGGGACAAGTAACCACTGTCGCGGGTGCTGTTCCATCATCTATTTCGGTTAGGCGTAACAATATTCATAGCCTTTACCATATCGGTATGCACAGGCTGAACAATCAACTTTCCCTGAAAAGTAAATTACGGTAAGCTAATTTATGAAACGATCTTATGGCTGATAGCATAAGGTTGTTATATTTGCCCGCATGCTTATCCCGGAGTCTTCCTTACGAAAATTTACTGAAAATATCTTTACAGCCATGGGCTGCAGTGCCGAACACTCGCAGCTTGCAGCGGATGTATTGTTAAAGTCAGATCTAAGAGGCATCGATTCGCATGGTGTAGCGCGGCTCAAAGGGTACGTGCGTCTATGGGAAAAGAAACGCATTAATACGTCTCCTGATATTAAAATAGTTCACGAAACTCCTACCACGGCAACAGTTGACGGCGATGCTGGCCTGGGTTTAATAGTTGCCCCTTTTGCAATGCAGGTAGCTATCAGTAAAGCTGAACAATATGGTTCGGGTTGGGTATCTGTACGTAATTCCAATCATTTTGGTATAGCGGGTTATCATGCGTTGATGGCGGTTGAAAAGGATATGATCGGTTTTGCCATGACCAATGCAAGTCCGTTGGTTTCGCCAACCTATTCCAGCGAACGCTTATTAGGCACCAACCCTATGTGCTATGCATTCCCGGCAGGAAAATATCCCCCTGTTATTGTAGATATGGCTACTTCGGCAGCGGCTAATGGCAAGCTAGAAATTGCACAGCGACTGGGCAAGCAGGTTCCTGAAGGATGGATACAAGACAAGCAAGGGAATAGTACTACCGATCCTCACGCACTAAAAACAGGTGGGGCTTTGTTGCCTCTGGGCAGCGATGCAGAACATGGCAGTCATAAAGGGTTTGGATTAGGGGCTACTGTGGATATCCTTTCGGCAGTGTTATCAGGTGCTAATTACGGGCCGTGGGTGCCGCCATTTGTGGCGTTTTTAGACCCGCCAACTGACCCGGTAGGGTCGGGGATAGGACATTTTGTTGGAGCGATGCGTGTAGATGGTTTCCGCCCGGTTGATGAATTTAAATCGCACCTGGATAATTGGATAGAACGTTTTAAATCATCAGCAACTATCGATCCAGATCAGAAAGTGATCATCCCGGGTGAGCCTGAAACGGAAGCTGAAAAAGATAGGAAAGTCAATGGTATCCCATTAGTAGATGCCGTTGTGAAAGATTTGAATGAATTGGCAGAGCGGTTTAGGATAGAACCTTTGTAAATTTAATCTATCTCTAAAAATGATATTTCAGAGGAATTATTTTCAGCAAAGTTTGAATAGCTTCTGCATTTGAAAGTAATTTATTAGCAATCTTCAAATTGGAAGAGTTACCAAATCGTAACCAGATGATTTTTGGCGGAGTACCTTTTAATGTCGCAAGATCAATAAAGTCACTATCGAGAGTGATAATCGTATAATCATTTTGGAAAGCCTAATCCCATATTTCTATATCTGATGCGTCAGTAAGTCCAAGTGTTTTAATGTGATCTACTTTTTCAAAGGTCGTTGTCAAAAGATTAACTACCCTAAAAGAGATATTTTGATCAAGAAGAAGTTTCACGAAACAACTCTTAATTTATGCTCTTTGTCAGCAGCGTATGAAAGACAGGCTTTTATTTGTTCTTCATTTAGCTCGGGGAAATCCGAAATGATATCACTCACAGACATCCCTTCCGAAAGCCAACTTAACACGTCATAAACAGATATCCTGGTACCAATAATAATTGGTTTGCCGAATCTCTTTTCAGGATTAATTTCTATGTAGTTAGCATAATTCATATACCAATATAGTTATAAAAGTTACAAATCCGAATTTGATAAGTTAGATGTTGAATAATTCCGAAATCGAAAATCCCAATTCCGAAATCCTAATGTATTCCCTTAAATATCCTGTTCCAGCGGATAGAATTAAAGCCACGGCCACTTGAGTCGCTGCTCATCCAGACAAATAGTGCCTTGCCTACAATATGATCTTCGGGTACAAAACCCCAGAAACGTGAATCCTCGGAATTATGGCGATTATCGCCCATCATCCAGTAATAGTTTTGTTTAAAGGTGTATGTTTTGCTTTTTTTGCCGTTGATCACAATGTCGTTACCATCAATTTCGAGTTTATTGTTTTCGTAAACCTGTATAACCCGCCTGTAAACAGGGAAAGTTAAACTATCCATTGTTACTGTCCAGCCCTTTTTAGGAATGATGATAGGTCCGTAGTTGTCAACGTTCCATCTCAAATGCGGATCATGGGGGAACTCTTCGGGATTAAAGATGCCTTTTGGCTGAAAATAGTCAGTTACCGATTTGACATTCGAATATCTATTTAGTGCTGCCGCTGACTTCCGCGTCATTAACATTTCATAATCCGTTGGAGTTATCTGGTTGGCCACAAAAATGTGCAGGTCATTTATGATCTGTTGATTAAGCGGACTGCCATCAGTATGCACAATATAAGAAGGCTGCGATTCAGGAGGGTTAGGCATAGCTTTACGGTTTACATACACTTGAGTATTAACAATCGATAGCGTATCACCGGGTATGCCCTGGCAGCGTTTTATGTAGTTATCCTGTTTGTCAACCGGCCTGTAAAAAGGCGAATCAGCCTGCATCGGGAAATTAAATACCACAACATCGCCCCTTTTAACATCGCTTAACCCCGGTAACCGCAAATAAGGCAACTTTATAATATCAGAGTACGATTTAGTATTGATAAATGGCATCGTATTTTGCGCAAAGGGAAAAGATAAGGGCGTAGAGGGTATACGCGGTCCATAATTTACTTTGCTCACAAATAAATAATCACCAACTAAAAGTGTGCTTTCCATTGACCCGCTGGGTATCACGTAGGCCTCAATAAAGAAAGTACGGATCATGGTGGCAGCAATTACCGCAAAAATGATTGCCTCGCTCCATTCGCGGGCGGATGATTTTTTTAAGAACTCATGATATTCTTCCCTGAAATCCTCACTTGCTGATGGGCCCAGGTACTTGGTCTCTTTATCAAATCCCCATTTTGGCAAATAAATAAAAGTTAATACGACACCGGCCGCCAGTTGTTTAAATGTGAATTTGCCGTAGGATTTAAGAAAATCAACTAAAATGCCTATTGCGACCAAAAAGTTAATACCAGGAATAAACATGAAAATAAGCCACCATCCCGGACGGCCGCTCAGTTTGAGCATGTAATACCAATTGTAAAATGGAATAATTGCAAGTATACCGGGTGTCTCTGCCTTTTTAAACAATCCCCATAAACCAATATATGGCAGGATAAAGAGTAGGATAAAGGCAATTACAAATTCAACAATATTCAAAATCTTATAAGTTTAGATAATTAAGCATTTTTTCATCTGCACATTTGCATATCCTCATATCTGCACATCAATTCACCCCCCTGAATAGCCTGCTCCACCTGATCTTGTTCAGGAATGAACCGTTCTCATCCATACTCATCCAGATAAACAACGCCTTACCCACAATATGGTCCTCAGGCACAAAGCCCCAAAAGCGGGAGTCTTCAGAGTCATGGCGATTATCACCCATCATCCAGTAATAATTCATTTTAAAGGTATAGGTGTCTGTTTTTTTGCCATTGATCAGGATATCATTTCCGGAGATTTCTACCTTATTGTTTTCATAAACCTCAATGCAACGCTCATACAAAGGGAAAGTCATGCCATCTAATTTAACGGTCCATCCTTTTTTAGGGATGATGATAGGGCCAAAATTGTCTACGTTCCATTTATAGTCTGGCAGCTTTCTGTCTTGCAGTACACCAATAGGATATTTATTAGGGAAAACAGCATTATTAGGATCAGATACTCCTTTGGGACTAATATTTGGACTGATGGATTTGATATTAGAATACCCCTTTAAAGTATTAGCTGATTCTTTGGTCATGGTTGAATAGTTCACATTGCCATAATCAGATATTTTCAGATCTTCTTTAATTTGCGGATTAAGCTCCATACCCGTTGTGGTATAACTATAATCAATTTGCTCTCCCGGTGGATTGGGGGCAGCTTTACCATTCACATATACCTGTGCATCAACCACACTCAAAGTATCACCGGGCGCACCCTGGCAACGCTTAATGTAATTTTCGCGTTTATCAACCGGACGGTTAAGCGGCGAATCTGCATCCATAGGATAGTTAAAAACCACTACATCGCCTTTTTTAACGTCGCTTAATCCTGGCAAACGGTAATAAGGTAATTCAAGGCCATCCCAGTAAGCTTTTGTATTGATCAATGGCATTGTATGATGTGCAAACGGAAACGCTATTGGCGTTTCAGGTAGCCGGGCGCCGTAATTTACTTTGCTCACAAACAGGAAATCGCCTACTAACAATGAGCGTTCCATTGATGGGGTTGGGATGGTATAAGCCTCGATGAAGAATGTGCGTATTAATGTAGCAGCCAAAACAGCGAAGATTATCGCCTCTGTCCATTCGCGGCTGGAGGATTTCTTTAACGATTTTTTGTATTTCTCTTTAAAATCTAAACTTGCTGATGGCCCTAAATATTTTGTTTCTTTATCAAAACCCCATTTTGGTATATAAATAAATGAAAGTAATATAAAAGCCGCCTGTTCACGCAATGAGAATTTACCATATGATTTTATAAAATCTATGTTAATACCAATAGCTACTAAAAAGTTAATGCCTGGTAGAAGAAGAAGTATTGCCCACCAATTTGGCCGTCCACTTAATCTTAGCATTACATATAAGTTGTAGAGGGGTATTAGCGATTTCCAGCCTGGCTGACTAGCTTTTTCAAACAATTTCCAAAGTCCGATACACGGCAGTATGATAAGTATGATCAGGGCAATTACAAATTCAACTATGTTCACTATGCTGATGTTTTAAATGAAAATCTATGTTTTAAATATCAAAATCAAACATTTGCTCGACAGAGAAAAATCCTTTTTTACCATGTACCCACTCTGCGGCAAGCACAGCTCCCAATGCAAAGCCATTGCGATTATGTGCGGTATGCTTAAACTCTATACTGTCCACTTCTGAATCATAGATCACAGTGTGGGTTCCCGGCACGCTATCAATACGGAAGGATTCTATCAGCACCTGGTCGTTTTTAATACTGCTGTCATCGGCATCATTGCCCTCTGTTGTCAATACATTCACCCACTCCTTTTTGCTATCGAGATTTTCAATTACACCTTCGGCAATAGTAATGGCTGTTCCGCTTGGCGAATCCAGTTTTTGCGTATGGTGTATTTCTTCTACCTGTACATCGTAATAAGGGTAATTATTCATCAGCTTAGCCAGCTTGCGGTTGATATGGAAAAAGATATTAACGCCTACGCTGAAATTAGAAGCATATAATAAAGTATGATTGCCTTTTTTGCAATTCTTCTTTACTTCATCCAGGTGCTCATACCAGCCTGTAGTGCCTATTACAATCGGTACATCTGCATCAAAGCAATGTTGTATGTTACTTAAAACTGATCCCGGTGTTGTAAACTCAATGATGGCATCTGCTTTTCTTAGGTTCTCAGTGGTGAGCTCGTGCAGATTATTATAATCGATTTTTAGTACGATGGTATGTTTACGGTCTGTGGCGATCTTTTCGATGATCTTGCCCATTTTTCCGTAGCCTAATAATGCAATGTTCATTATCTGTAATTCCTCAATATGATATGAGTGTAAAGGTAATTTTTATTTTTTCAAGTCTGCCAAATAGCAGCTTATAGCTTTATCTAACTGTAAAGGTAATTTTTATAGCCGGAATAACGGAACCTACCCCGTTAAATGCATAAAGCGACTGCCCCATTACACTGGGACTTATTTTAATGGACAAATTATTATCCATCGTATAACTTCTGATAAATTTTGCATCGATGTAGGCATCTATCATTTGTATACCCCATGCACCTACCAAACCTAATATACATAGGTCGCGGTCGCGGCGGTAACTGTCCAGTGCGGAATATATATCCGAATCAGATATACCTACGTAATTAGGATTTCGACCTTCCGTTATGCCCTTTTCACGCAATTTTGCCTCTGTTAAAATGCTGGAATAGTAATTTTGGTTAAAAATAATACCATCTACCAACAATCCCATACCTACATATATGATAGGAACTTTCCACCAGCGATGATTGTATACCTGCCCCCAGCCGGGGATCATAAGCGAGCGCATAACTGCCTTATGCGGACTGTGCAGCGTATCCGGATGATAGGTTTTTTCTTTGGTGATTTTAGGATAGTAACGTTTTGAGGTAACAGAATCCTTTGCCCGGTTAAGGCTGTCTGTTTTACTTTTTACGGCAATTGTATCTGGATTTTGCGCCCTGGCAATAAAACTAAATCCAATTATAAAACAAACAAGAAGCAAACATTTATACATTGTAACCTAACTTAATATGATCGATGTTATTATACATAAGTAGCTATTTTATTTATAACTAAAAATAATTTTTAAGGTTGAAGACATAGTAAGATGTTATTGTTTGCTCAATAATAAGATGTACTTGCAAAAACCCGGAATAACTTTATGGATAAATTATGTCGATATTACAGAAGTGGATGGTACTTTTTACCAATCCAACATTTCAAGAATGCGGCTAAGATCTTCCTCTGATAAAAAGGGGATCTCAATGGTGCCTTTACCCTGATTGCTTACTTTAAGTTTAACTCGTGTGCTGAATTTCGATGCCAGGTCATCCTGTATCTTTTGTATCTGGAATGATAGCGGCTCAGGTTGTTTACCTTCTTTCTTCACCGGCGCCCTTTGCAGATCGCGCACCAGTTCCTCTACTTTACGAACTGATAATCCATGCTGAGCAATTTGCTGATGGATGTATAGCTGTTTTGTAGAGTCATCAACAGTTATCAGGGCTTTTGCATGCCCCATGCTGATCTGCCCGTCGCGTATAGAAGCTTGTATGGTGGGTGGTAATTTTAATAAACGCAGGTAATTGGTTACTGTCGAGCGATTCTTGCTTACCCTTTCTCCCAGTTCTTCCTGTTTCAGGTTGCACTCATCTATCATCCGCTGAAAGCTTAAGGCAACTTCTATGGCATTCAGATTTTCACGCTGGATATTTTCAATCAGCGCCATCTCCAGCATTTGCTGGTCATCGGCTGTACGTACGTATGCGGGTATTTGTGTTAATCCTGCCAGTTTTGATGCACGCAAGCGACGTTCGCCTGATATCAACTGGTACTTATGCGCATTTACACGCCTTAAAGTAATGGGCTGGATAAGTCCTTGCAGCTTGATAGAATCGGACAGTTCTGTCAGGGCTTCCTGGTCAAAATCTGTACGTGGCTGAAAGGGGTTTACTTCAATTTCAGAAATTTTGATCTCATTAACCGAGCCCATTGAATTTACTTCAGGGCTGGTACCTATTTCATTTTTATTTGGATTTACGTTTACAGAATCATTTAAAAGGGCACTCAATCCTTTACCCAACGCATTTCTCTTCTCTGCACTCATTTTATATTACTTCTGTTGTCGCTATAGTTTCTTTTGTTAACATTCCGTTCTTACGCACAATCTCGCGTGCCAAATTTAAGTAATTAATAGCGCCTTTACTTGTAGCATCATGCATTATAACCGACATGCCAAAGCTTGGTGCTTCGCTTAAACGGGTATTGCGCTGAATAATTGTATCAAAAACCATATCCTCAAAGTGGGTCTTCACCTCTTCAACTACCTGGTTTGACAGACGCAGCCTTACATCATACATAGTTAATAGTATGCCTTCTATCTCAAGGGTTGTATTTAAGCGGGTCTGGACGATCTTAATGGTGTTTAAAAGCTTTCCTAACCCCTCAAGTGCAAAATATTCACACTGCACCGGGATGATTACCGAATCAGCCGCGGATAGTGCGTTGATGGTGATAAGCCCTAAAGATGGCGAGCAGTCAATAATAATGTAATCATACTCATCGCGCAGGCTATTAAGTACACCTTTCATTTTATACTCACGATCAACCAGGTTGATCATTTCTATTTCGGCACCTACCAGGTCAATATGGGCCGGTAACAGATCAAGGTTAGGGGTGTCCGTTTTTTGAATAGCTTCATGCGGATCGATATCATTAATGATACATTCGTAGATGCTGTTCTTTATTGTACGGGGATCAAAGCCTATGCCTGAAGTTGAGTTGGCCTGCGGGTCGGCATCAACCAATAATGTTTTGTATTCCAGAACTGCTAAACTTGCAGCAAGATTTATAGATGATGTAGTTTTTCCTACGCCGCCTTTCTGGTTGGCTAAAGCAATAATTTTACTCATTCTGTTTGTTCCAATTTTTGTTTACAGGTATAGGTTTCTAATACCAACGGAAAATGGAAGAAGAAATTTTCTATTTTCGCAAAGGTATTTTACCGGGCTAAAGATACAGATTAAAACAATTCAGAAATCCACAGCTTAGCGTAACTTACAAACAAAAGCAATTGTTGAATCATAGATTAATTGAATTATTGAGCAATTTGCAGCTCAGGTTATTAATTCAATAAAATCGCGTATTTGATTTCAACATTTTAATATTTCAACACTAAATAACATAATGATCACCATCATATCATCAACCAATCGCCCCGGAAGTTCAACTCTAAAGCTGGCACAATATTACCAGGATAAGCTACGCGAAAAGGGGGTTGAGGCAGGACTGCTCTCACTCTCAGAATTACCTCCCAATCTGATACAAACAGATCTGTACGGAAATAGAAGCGCTGAATTTGAACCTATACAGGATATCATCACCAAAACACAAAAATTCCTTTTTGTAATACCCGAATATAATGGCAGTTTTCCTGGCGTGCTGAAAGTATTTATCGATGCCTGCTCTTTTCCAGAAAGCTTTTATGAGAAGAAAGCTGCATTGGTAGGCGTGTCATCAGGCAGGTATGGCAACATAAGGGGAATAGATCATTTTACAGGGATATGCAATTATATCCATTTACATGTAATGCCATTAAAGATCCACATCCCATCCGTACATAAAGAATTGGATGAGAACGGACAACTTTTTAAGGAGGATACCCTGAAGTTTACCAATGAGCAGATAGATAAGTTTATTAGGTTTTGATTACACAGTAGTTAGAGAGGTTGTAATTGTTATACAGGTTGCAGAAGGTAAATAATATAACTTCTGCAACTCTTACAACATCTTTAACTTTTTTACAACTTACCCCCATTAATCAGCTTCGCCATACCGAATGCCGCAGCGGCAGCTAATGCTCCTATGATCAAAACTTTTAATGCTCCTGTAAAGGCTGGTTGACCTGTGACCTTGCTTTTAAAGTAACCGAATACAAACAGGCATACCGAAGTAATGGCACAGGAATAATACAGTGCCTGTTGCGAATCCTTTATAAAAAAGTAGGGTGATAGGGGAATAATACCCCCTATGATGTATGACAGACCAATTGTGATCGCACTTTGCGATGCTCTGTTAGCTTCCGGTTTTTCGAGGCCAAGTTCATAACGCATCATAAAATCAACCCACTTGTCCTTATCTTTTGCCATTTCTTCGGCTATTTCATTTTGCAGTTGTTTGGATAAACCGAAGCCGGCAAATACTTCTTTTACTTCGAATTTCTCCTCTTCGGGAACCCTTTCTACCTCGTCATATTCCCGTTTCAGTTCAGATGCGTAGTGGTCAGACTCCGTTTTCCCTGCTAAAAAGCCACCCAGCCCCATTGCTATTGAACCTGCAACAATCTCGGCGATACCTGCCGTTACCACAATATTTGATGATGTGATGGCGCCGCTTAGCCCTGCAGCCAACGCGAAGGGGACAGTCAGTCCGTCGGACATACCGATAACAATATCGCGTATGGTATCCGAGCTTTTTAAATGATGTTCATGGTGCATGCCATAAAAGTACAGGTATAATTTTCAGTTCGATTATCAAAATGTTATTTGTGATTAGTCTGAATTAGGCTTTTGCAGATCAAAAAAAAGCAATATATTCACACCCAATTCAACTTAAACCTTACTACATGAAATCTTTTTACAAAGCGCTATTAGTGCTTTCCTTCCTGCCACTAATCACATTTGCCCAAAGTAACTATAAACCTGGATATGTTGTTACTTTAAAAGGGGATACACTGCGTGGATTTATCGATTATCGGGAATGGAACACAAACCCTACTTCGATCAATTTTAAAACAGCTATTGCTGATACTAAGCCCCGCACACTTACTCCTGAAGACGTTAGTTTTTTTGACATTAATGGAATGGAAACTTATCGTTGCTACGCTGGCCCAATCAGTATGGACGCAACAGATAAAGATCATTTATCGGCCAGCTTAGATACCAACTTTCGACAGGAGACAGTTTTTTTCAGAGTATTACAAAAAGGCAATAACCTGGCATTATATGCTTACATAGATAATCTGAAAGCACGGTTTTATATAGGAGAGGGCCCGGATTATAGTCCTACTGAGTTGATATACAGAGTATATCACGTATACGGAACAATGATTCATCCTGAAAATACTTACATGAAACAATTATTTGCGCTCGCCAACAAATACCAGGTGCTGGACAGTGGCCTTCAGTGGGACATTGAACATGCAGGCTATAACAAGGATGGGATGCTTGATATCGTAAGTAAAATAAATCATATCTCTAAAGCAGATAAGAAAAAATTGGGGGGAAATGCACCTGCATTTAATTTATTTTTAAGTGCAGCTGTAAATATTACAAATTTTTCAACCGTAACAGGTAGCTCCTTTTATAACGCCGGTGGCCGGTCAAATACCTCATATCTCCCAGCTGCGTCTTTTGGCATCAATATTTTTGCAAACCCAAACACCCGCCGTTTACAATTTCGTGTGGAGGTAGGTGTTGCTCAAGGTCAATTTAATTCATTATATAAGCTTCAGGTTTCACCATACATTCCATTCAAGGCATCTTTTAATGAGACGGCATTTAGTATTGCGCCTCAGGTGATATATAATTTTTACAATGGGGATAATTTAAAAGTATATGGAGGTTTAGGTGTCTCGATAAATTATTTCAAGTATTCAAAACCATATTTGGGATCTCAAAGTCAGCCTAATTCGGCAGCTGACATAGAAACCAACGAACCTTATCTTTTCATTGCTAGTGATGATGCATTTATGTTTAAAGCGGGGGTGCAATTCGCCAAAAATTGGGGAATTTTCGCTCAATATTTAACCAGTGTAAATATCACCAAAAATAGCTACTATCAATTAAGCTCAACATGCGAACAGGTTGGGATAAACTACTTTTTTAAATAACCAAATCATTTTAGTAAAGAACCTATAAAATATTCGATGGGGAGTTAATTACTTATTTGGAGGCAAATAATCTGAATTTACGTTGAAATGAAAATTCTATAGGTGTTAAGGCTATCTTTGCTATAACCTGATTGATACCTATGATAAAAATATACTCTTTATTGCTGCTGCTTGTTGCTGCCCCTGCTATTTGTCTTGCTCAAAAAGGAAGCGATACTTTAAAACGGGATACGTCAAAGCGTTTAACCGGGGCAACAGTAACAGGATATCTAATCGAACAACCTGTTTTGAGCGTCCCTGCTTCAGTGAGTATTTTAAGCCCGGTTCAGTTAGGTTTACAACCTGAAAATTCATTAGTATCGGCATTAAATACAGTTCCGGGTGTGCGTGTGGAAGAGCGCTCACCCGGTAGTTATCGCTTATCTATCAGGGGGAGTTTATTGCGCTCGCCTTTTGGTGTGCGCGATGTGAAGATCTACTATGATGAAATACCCCTAACGGATGCCGGAGGTAATACTTATTTAAATGCCATAGACGTAAATAGCGTGCAGGGCATAGAAATATTGAAAGGCCCCGATGGCAGTTTGTTCGGTGCAAATTCAGGTGGGGTGGTGTTGATCAATCCTGTTAACCGATATAATGATAGCAGCTATCTCTCGGCTGGTTTAAACGCAGGCTCTTACGGGCTTTTTCATGAAAATATCGCGTTGCAGAACAGAACCGGTAATAATCAGTTGAATATTAACCAGGCTTATGAATCCTACGGAGGCTATCGCCAGCATAGTTACATGGATCGTAATTATTTGCAGGCAGTTGATAAACTGACACTATCCAAAAAGGATCAACTTAAATTTTTAGGCTTCTACTCTGATCTTGGTTATGAAACTCCCGGCGGTTTAACACTGGCCCAATATCAGGCCAATCCGCAACTGGCAAGACTGCCTACTAAGACCGTTCCGGGTGCTATACAGCAAAAGATCGGTATTTATCAAAAAATGCTGATGGGCGGTTTTGTAAACAATTGGCAAATCAGCGACAGGGTAAAAAATGTGACGTCTATTTTCGGCAGTTATGTCGATTTTAAGAATCCGTTCATCACCAATTACGAGCAGCGCTATGAAAGTACTTATGGCCTGCGGACATATTTTGAGTTAAGTGGCAAACCAGATACGGCTATTAACTGGAAAATAAACCTCGGACTGGAATGGCAGCAAACCAACTCTGACATTAATAATTATGGTAATAATGCGGGCGTAAGAGACACAGCCCAAACACTGGATAAGATAAACACTAATCAGCATTTTATTTTTGCGCGATACCTGGCAGATATCAATAGAAAGTTCCACATAGAAGCAGCCCTGAGTCTGAATTTTTATGATTATGATTTCAGGAACGTATACCCCAATAATGAACCGTCTTATACTAACCGGCATTTTGCGCCACAACTAATGCCTCGTGTAGCAGCATCTTACCAGATAACAAATAATTTTATCTGGCGTGCATCGATTAGCAGAGGCTACTCTACACCAACTACTGCCGAAATACGGCCTACTGATAATATCATTAACACTAATTTACAGGCTGAGGATGGCTGGAATTATGAAACTGGTTTCAGGTTGCGTAATGCAGATGAAAGTATGTTTCTGGATGCTTCGGTTTTTTATTACCGGTTGAATAACGCTATCGTTCTTCGTCTAAATCCTGACGAAACCGAATATTATATCAATGCAGGCGGCACCAGTCAACCGGGTATTGAATTATCTTTTACGGATTGGCTCATTCGCCAAAACGATGTGAATTTTATAAGGGGCTTACAGATCAATGAGGCAGTCACCCTAAATAAGTTCACATTTGTAGATTACCATGATCAAACTGCCGATTACTCTGGCAACAAATTAACAGGTGTGCCCGGACAAGTATTTGTTACCAGTGTGCAGGTAAAGTTCCCCAGCCATTTGTATGTTTTTGTGCAACATAACTATACAGCAAAACTACCGTTGAATGATGCCAACACAGTTTACGCCGATCATTATAATTTAGTAGAGGCAAAAGCAGGATGGGAACATCCGTTTAGCCGAAAAACACGTATTGCAATTTATGCCGGGGTTGATAATTTACTGAATGAAAAATACAGTTTGGGTAATGACCTGAACGCAGTAGGCAATCGCTATTATAATGCGGCGGCTCTGCGAAATTACTACGTCGGACTGAAAGTAATGCTTTAGTTGGATGAGCAATAAAAGCCTCCGTTTAAATGGAGACTTTTATTGCTACTGGCTTTTTTTATTTAGCTATTTCTGTAACGTTACTTCCCCTGCCTTTGTTGTTGAAAGCCCTGAATTTTATTTCAGAATTTGTGATTGTAACTGCATCGTTATAAATAGGACTTTTTGCATCTGGATCTTTGCCATTTGTAGTGTATCTGATAGTAAATCCGGGGAACTGTTCGTTAACCAAAAATTTTCCATCCTGCCATATTGCGCCTGGTTTTGGGATACGATAACCATATCCTCCATTGATATAATCAAGGCGCGGCAACTCTCTTTTTCCTAACACATTCAGGAAATTTGACCATGCCTGCTGATACAGTACCTGGCTTTTGGTGGTGTCTTGTGATGTCGCCCATTCAGGGTCTTGAGCCCATGCACGTTCAGCAAAGCCGAGCAGGCGTGGCAACAACATATATTCTTCTCTTTCAGAAGTTTTCACCGTCTCACCCCATAATGCGGATTGAATCCCTATGATATTGCTTTTGCCATAATCAGTAAGGCGCTGCTTACCGATAAAAATGCTGCGGTTAATGGGCAGTCCGTTCTTATCAACTTTGGAGTTCTTAAAATAATCGAAAGGGATAAAAGAGAAAGGCTTATCAATATCCGAAAAAGCTCCCCAGTAATAACCCGGCTCATCAAATGATTTATAGTGGGCCATATCGAAATACAAATGGGTTACGCAGGATAAGACCACCTTATAACCTGAATTAGCCAACCGGTAGGCCAGGTCTTCGTTGCCATCGCCTAAAGTATTATTCCATACTTCTGTCTGTAAATGCTCCGGCATAAAGTCAGGGTTAGGTACATAAACAGGCTTGCCATCTAATTTTGTTTTGCGCAAAGCCATTTCTTCCCAACCGGCCAATCTCAATCCTTTTGCTTTAAGTATCTGGTTTACTCTGCCGTAAAAATAATACCACAGATCCCCGGTGTTTTGAATTTCGGGGTGAGTGACCTGTAACGCTAAATAAGCAGGTGATTTTTCCCAAACATGCGGAGGCACTTCGTCGCCGCCAAAATGGATCATTTGCAGTGGCGCACCGGCATCTTTGTACATAGCAGTAATATCATCGACCACCGTACTGATAAAATTATAGGTAGAAGGCAATGACACGTCAATAACATTATCGTGCCAGTACTGAACGGAGTTATATTCCGTCGGGTCTTTCAAGTCGTTCAACAAATATTTTTCAGCCTCATCTTTTTTGCCTTCAGCCATTAGCCTTGTATAGCGGTTGTTCATTGCCTTGACCGCAGCACGGGCATGGCCGGGTGTCTCGATCTCTGTGATCACTGTGATATGCCTTGCGCTAGCATATTTCAGTATTTCGATATAATCAGCCCTGGTATAAAAACCGCTACCAGCTAAATTGCCGATTTCGGGGCCTGAACCATGTGATGCTGGTAAAAATTGCTTGCTATCCAATGTATGCCCACGCTGTGAACCTATGGCAGTCAATTCAGGCAATGAAGGAATTTCCAGGCGCCAGCCTTCGTCATCGGTTAAGTGGAAATGGAAAGTATTGATCTTGTATAAAGCTAAAAGATCAAGCACCCGTTCCACCTGTTTTTTGGTCTGGAAGTTCCGGCCTACATCCAGCATGAATGCCCGATAACCAAACCGTGGCTCATCTTTAATTGCAACACATGGGATTTGTATTTCTTTTTGAGGATGGGTGTAGGTTGATGCGGGGATTAGTGACCTTAAGGATTGGATACCGTAGAATGCACCGACCGGCGTTGTCGCACTGATTGTAATGCCGTTTGCAGATACATTAAGCTCATATCCTTCTGCATTTAATCCATCCTTATATTCAAGCTTGATAGAATTTGCTGAAGGCTGCTGAGTTGCTTTTTTGCCAAGCAGAGATTCGATAGTGCTTTTTAGTACATCCGATTCATTTTGAAAATGGCTATCTGCGGTAATCTGCACAGTTGGTTTTAATGTAAATACTCCACCAATCTCTTTATAACTCACCGGAGTAGGGAATACTTTGGTCAGCTGCGCTTCCGGAACATCAGTGATTGTTTTATTCTGATTGTAAATGACCTCAGGAGTGATCAATCCTTTGTAAGCAGGTTTAAAAGGGGTGATAGTTAAGCCTCCTGTGGCGTATCCCTTATCTGGCTGTACATCCCAAACAAGGTAAGGGCTTTCAGGAGCATCAGTGAAATTGATGATAGTATCAGTATCCACAAATTCAATTCGTACCGATGCGCCCGGTTTCAATTCACCAAAACTGGCAAGAGGGGTGAAACTGAACAGGTCGCCGTTAACATGATCTACCCTTGCATTTCCTGTTGGCGTGACAGGCGAAAAATCGCGGGAGGAGTTGAAATATAATTTCCACCCGTTAGCAGGCAACGTGTTTTTACCGGTATTGGTTACTGTAATGGCATTTAGTGATTGACCTTTGTTTTGATAATTGTTCTGCACCACTTCCCAGCGTATCTGCAAATCATGAGCATTAAATGTAGGTGCATCAAATGGTGATGCATTTACCTGGGTGCCGATTAAGATCAGCACGGCAATAAAAAAGTGGCGCATAGTTTAATATTTAGGTTTACTCGACCGTAAATATAAACTTATTTGCAAATTTTAAAAAGTCAGGATTGCTTTATAAAGAAAATTTTATCCACCCATCACCCTCATAGCCAAACATAAACTGTTTTGGATTGATAATCTCAGCTAATATTTCAATAGAATCAACTATTCGCGGACCGGGACGGTTAAAATATTGATTCCCATCAGTAATATAAAGGCGGTCGTTTTTTACAGCTTTTAAATCAGCAAAACCGGGTAATTGCAATAGAATATCCATTTCCTTCATGGTGCGTTCTATCGAAAACCCGCAAGGCATCACAATAATTATTTCCGGGTCTTGTAATTGTATATCCACCCATTGCACAAAGGGCGAATGCTTTCCGGCTTCTGCTAACACGGATGCTCCACCGGCAATGCCCACCAGTTCGGGCATCCAATTGCCAGATACCATTAAGGGCTCCAGCCATTCTATACAGGCAACTGTCGGTTTATTCTCATTGAATTTTAGTTTATGACGAACAATATCTACCCGTTCCTGTAAATCCTCTATTAACTGATTGCCTTTGGCTGTCACATCCAGAGTGGCGGCTACCTCGCGGATGTTATCAAAGATATCTTCAAGACTATTGGGTTGCAGCGATACGATATGTGCCTGTTTGTCTAAATAATTCTCCAAAGCTTCTTCTACTTCTTGCAAGGATACTGCACATACTTCGCATTGTGCCTGGGTAATCACCACATCAGGATTAAGTTCTTTGATCACTTCACGCTTTACTGTATAAACAGACAGGGCATCACTCAATAGCTCTTTTACTTTTTTATCGATAGCTGCACTGCTCAAATTATCCGGGAAATTAGCCTCAGAACAAATTGGCAGCTGCTTCACTGCTGGCGGAAAGTCACATTCATGCGAACGGCCAACCAGATTTTCTTCAAGCCCCAGGGCACAAACAATTTCGGTAGCGGCGGGTAGTAGAGATATTATTCTTTGAGAAGACATTATTTAATGTGCAGATTACAGATGTGCAAATATGCAAATTTTTAATGTGCGGATTTTAGACATTTGGATGAACGATGTTAAATATGCCTTAATATTGACATCTGTAAATCAATCAAAATCATCTGCACATCCGCATATCTGCACATTTTTTATTTGCACATCTGCATATTTGCACATCCGCACATTAAAATCTTAATTTAGCCCCAATGATATTCTTAACCTTTTTCATAGGCCTTATCGCCAATTTTATAGGATATATTCCACCGGGTAATATAAACATGGCCCTGGTGCAGATAGCCATAAACAAGGGCATTAAACAGGCGATGCAATTTATAATCGCTTTCTCATGTGTTGAGTTTTTCTTTACCTATTTTATTATGAACGCTGCCGACTGGCTGTCGCAGCAGGTACAGCTTGATACCGCTATAGACTGGGTAATGATGGTGCTCTTTGGTGTAATGGGGGTAATTACCTGGAAGCACCGTAAAAAGGCGCCTGAAAGCAAAAAACAGTCGGAGCACGACAGTATCAAATACGGCATATTGCTGGGCTTCTTAAATCCGGTACAAATCCCTTTCTGGATGATCACCGGCACTTATCTTATCACGCATGAGTGGATAGAAACAGGCAGACTGGCTTTGATCATTTTTAGTATTGGTTCAGCGGGAGGAGCGTTCCTGTGCCTTTTTATTTATGCTGAATCAGCCAGGTATATTAAAGATAGACTTGATCTGAGCAACAAGGCAATCAATACAGGCATCGCCATATTGTTTTTTGCATTCTCAGCTTACCACATTGTAAAGCAATTGTACCTGCATGTAATTAAGCATTAGTTAGTTGATTAGGTTAAGTGGTTGATTAAGTTGATTAGGTTTCCGATTCAACCCAATCAACTTAATCCAACCTAATCAACCACCCCTAACATTCCATATCTTCTCCGCTTTCCTTCCGATCAGCCAGAACGAAATAGCCAGTATTGCAAAGAATAATGTATGGTTTGTACTATCCCAGAAATATTCGAAATATTTAGTGTAGATAAATATTAATAGAAAGGTGATTCCGAATTCACGGGCTATGGAATCTTTGTATTTTAAGCCATAAAGCATAAAACCACCTGCCATTGCCAGCGAGATAATACCCCAATAAAACAGGGTTATCTGTTTTACTTTCCACCAGCTATCGATAGTTCCGTAATTACCAAAAATGCTCAACAACCATAGGGATAAGAATAAGTATAGCAGGCCTACAACATAGGTAAGCTCCCAAAAACCCTCAAACCATTTACGGTTGCGCAGCAAATGACAGGCAGCAACCAATAGGATGCCGAATACAACAAAGCGCAGCGGATAATTCATTCCTAAAAAGTAATGGCTCCATTGGGTTTGATAGCCAGTTTCGGTACCGAACCAACTGCCGAGAGAGACTAATGCGAACAACCATATCAGCCGCGAATCCAAACGCCAGGCTAACAACCCATAGACGAATACGGATACCAGGAACAGAATTGAGTAATGTCCCGAACCATTATCAAAAGTTTTGCCGAGGTATGCTATACAGCAGGCGGTAAATAGTATGCCGGTAAATACAACAGCCTCGTTGCTGAACACTCTTTCGGGGAACCGTTTTTCGCGCCTGCGTCCCCACAGAAATAGAAATGCAGCCATTGCTGCGGATAAGATACTGATGAGAATGTCGGGCGTATAATAGAGTTGTTTGAGCCAGTTTACAATGGTATCATTAACGATGAGGAAGGTAAAGGAAGTAGCGCCGCAGATCAATGCTATCCAGAATGAATATTTGGCCAGGCGCATCCAATCAAAGCCTTTTACATCATAGGATTCGCGGAGTTTTACGGCTTGTTCATCATTAACTAACCCCTGCTTTTCCCAATCAGTTATGATGCGATCAAGGAAATCGCTCTCCTGCTTGTCAAGATTTAATTTTGTCATTGGTCAATAGTCATTGGTCACTGACTTCGGTTTATTAAAGGTTAACTAACCAAATATAGCATTGTTTAATCTAAAATGACTAGAGATTAGCGATAAGTGATTGGCGAATAGTAACCATTATTTAATGACCAGTGACAAATGACTAATGACCACTGACTAATGACTTTTTAAAAGTGCCATCACCGCCTCTTTATCTTTACCTAGCTGTGTGGTTAAGCCTTCTAAAGAGGTGAATTTGATATCGCCGCGTACATAGTGCAGAAATTCCATGCGGATATCCTGGGTGTAAATATCCCTGTTAAAATCAAAAATATTGACTTCAATAGTCCTCGTCATGCCGTTTATAGTAGGGCGGTGACCGATATACCCCATGCCTTTATGCTCATGCGCGTCTAATATCACCTTTACAGCAAATATGCCATCGGCCGGTATTAGTTTGTATGTCTCTTCAATCAGGATGTTTGCTGTGGGATAGCCTATCGTCCGACCTATCTGGTCTCCGCGGTTTACTTTTCCGGTGATAAAAAACGAGTACCCCAAAAACTCATTGGCCAGTTCAATTTCATCACCCAAAAGGGCGTTCCTGATACGAGTTGAACTCACAGCCACATCATGGATATCCTGCTCGGGTATCTCAACTACTTCGAAGCCATAAACAGGACACAGTTGTTGCAATTCTGCCAGTCCACCCATCCTGTCTTTACCGAAACGATGGTCGTAACCGATCACTATTTTTTTGGTGCCGATCTTATTTACTAAGATATCACGGACATATTCTTCAGCAGTCTGGTTAGAAAAATCTCTTGAAAATGGCGTGATGATCAAATGATCGACGCCAAGCTTCTCAAGTAGTTCAGCCTTCTCATCCATGGTGTTGATCATCTTCAGACCCTGGTCTTCCGGGTGCAGTATCATTCGGGGATGAGGAAAGAAAGTCAGGATCACTGTTTCGCCGCCGGATGCTTGTGCTAATTGCTTTATCCGCTCAATGATCTTGCGGTGTCCCAGGTGTACCCCATCAAAAGTACCGATGGTAACTACGGCATTTTTAACAGGAACAAATTCATCAATATTATTGTAGATCTTCATTATTGTGATTACACTGATTATTCTATGATTACACCGATTTGATATAAAGGTTGCCTCGTCACATTAAAATTCCAAATTATTCAATGGGTACTTTCAACTCCCGGATGGTATTTACTAATTCCATCACTTCCCACGCATCTTCAACTTTGAAGCCCCCACTGCGTGTTCTTCTTAATCTGGATAAGTAAGCACCGTTATTCAGCGCCTTCCCAAAATCATTCACTAATGAGCGGATGTAGGTTCCTTTGCTGCACACTACCCTAAAATCTACTTCCGGCAATTCTATCCGTGTTATCTCAAACTCGCCGATGGTTACGTTGCGCAAACGCAATTCCACTTCTTCGCCGCGACGGGCTTTTTCATAAAGTCGCTCACCATCAATCTTAACTGCGGAGTGGGCAGGAGGATATTGCTGTATATCGCCTGTAAATTGCTTGCAGGCAGCATGGATTTGCTCGGACGTAATATTATCAGTAGAGAATTGCTGTTCTGGTTCACTTTCTAAATCGTAAGTAGGGGTAACCGCGCCCAATACCATAGTGCCGGTATATTCCTTTTCTTCGGCCTGGAAAGTATCTATCTGTTTGGTCATCTTACCTGTGCAGATAATTAGCAGGCCTGTCGCCAACGGATCAAGTGTACCTGCGTGGCCCACTTTTAATTTGAGTGGTTTAAAGGCATTGCGAATTTTGCCCACTACATCAAAGCTAGTCCACTTGTAGGGTTTATTTACAAGCAATAACTGGCCTTCGGCAAATTCCTGTATGTTGGTGTACGATTTTTTCAATTAAACAATTTTGCGCAAAGGTAGGCTTTTACGTTGTTATCATAAGTTTCATTGAGCAAAAGAGATACCTTGCGTTCTTGGGTGTCTTGAAAGCTGTATTCAATGTGTTGTAGAACTCAAATTTCCTTCGATGTTCAAATCTTCAAGTACCTTTTTAAGATATGTCTTCAACTTATGTTTGTAATAAAGCATTCCTAAAAATAGGAAGCCATAAGGCACTATCCATGCAATTGCAATTATTGAATACCTGGTTGAACCATAAGTTGTCAACCATATGAACCCGCTAAACATTATTAAAAAGAATAGTACAAACCCAATCACAATGGCTCTCATTTCTCCATAAGGAATGACTTGGGCGTTAATAACAGTTGTGTTTTTATTGGTGCTGAAATTTATACTTATAGTCCCATATCCTGCATACGGAGTAAACATAGTAGGAGCGCGACTAATAGTAACTAAATCTCCCTCAAGTACAAATTTTTCATAATTAATAGTTTTGAATGTAAACCAACTACTATCTTTTTTAGCATTTTCAATTCTCTCATTTAATAAAGTAATGATGTTATTTTTAGAGTTAGCCGTTTCCAATGAATAATTTCCGTTTAATTTATCTAACCAAGCCATTTAATAAATATAAAAACTTCTAAAGGATTTGTTGAGTTTCAAACAAAAATAGCGATGAGTTTCAAACCCATCGCTACGAATATCTTAAATGTTATTTATCAACGCTATTACATAATATGCAGTGCATTACCGGCAAAGTACAGGATAATTATTACGATACCTGCAGCAATACGGTACCAACCGAATAGTTTGAACCCCCTCTTTTCTAAAAAGGTAATAAAAGTTTTAATAGCAAGCATAGCTACTACAAAAGCTATGGCACCGCCTATGATCAGGAATTTAATATCCTGGTGAAGATCAGGAGTTGAAAAGCTTCCCTTTTTATAAAAATCCCAAAGGTCTTTAACAGTTGCACCGAACATGGTTGGCACAGCCAAAAAGAATGAAAACTCAGCAGCAGCTTTACGACTTAGCTTTTGCGACATACCACCTACGATGGACGCAGCCGAACGCGAGACACCAGGTATCATAGCAAGGCATTGAAAGAAACCTATTTTAAGCGCAGTAATGTGATTGATTTTTTTCTCTTCGTCTATTGTGGGCTTGTTAAACCAGTCGTCAACAAATAATAGAATGATACCGCCTATCAAAAAGGAAACCGCTACAATTAGCGGGTTTTCGAGCCATTTATCAATATGCTTTTTAAGCAGCAATCCTAATACGACTGCCGGAATTACACCGATAACCAGTTTGAGATAAAAATCTATCGATTTAAAAAAGCGTTTGAAATATAAAACAACTACTGCCAGTATAGCGCCTAATTGAATAACGATTTCGAATAGTTTTACAAATTCATCCTTGCTGATGCCCATTAACGAGCTTGCAATAACCATGTGCCCGGTTGATGACACCGGCAAAAATTCGGTCAGTCCTTCAATAATAGCAAGGATGATAACGTGTATGATATTCATTGTGGTGTGGTTGATTGAGTTGAATAAGTTGGAACTTAATCAACTTAGTTAGCTGACGGCTTTTTTAATATCGCGAAGAATCCTAATGCAAATCCGGCCAACACAACTATTGGTGCCAGCACGATCTTGGTAGTACTGTAGATATCAGTAGTACCCGACATCAATATAAATCCGAAAGCAACTATAGCAATACTGATAATGAACCAACGGTAATTGCTCTTGTCAAAAATGAATTGTATTGGAGTAGAATTACCTTCCTTTGCCTGTGACCTTGTAGCAGAAGTTGTTTTGATTGGCGCAGCTGGCCTGGTTTGATTTTGTGCCATGTATGTCTTGTAATTATTGAATTATCGATTGAATGAATTATTGAATTTTAGTTTACCTGTAAAGATTATAAATTTTTAAACGCAGGTATTTGTTTACCGCCAGGAACGTACTGAAACCCGAAATGAAAATTCCTAAACCTAGCACGATTAAAAATACAATACCGAATTCGGTGTAATTTTGAAGTATCACCAGGTCGGGTATTTGTTTTTCGGCTAAATACAACGTTCCCATTAATATAATGATAGCGATCAATGCACCCAGTACTCCATGCCATATCCCATATAGTAAAAAAGGTTTACGGATAAAGTTTTTTGTTGCCCCAACCAATTGCATCGATTTGATCAAAAAGCGTTGCGAGTAGATAGCCAACCTGATGGTATTGTTTATCAGCGCTACAGACAGTATTACAAATATCGCTGCAAAAGCAAGAATGATCAGGCTGATAGACGTTAAGTTCTGATTCATCTGGTCAACCAATGATCGCTGATATTTTACTTCTTTAACAAGCGGGTTTTTTAATAAATCAGCCTTAAACTTGTCAATATCCGTATTGTTGGCATATTCAGCTTTCAGGTACACATCTAAAGATTGCGACAGCGGGTTATAACCTAAAAACTTAACAAAATCTTCACCTAAATCCTTTTGAAGATTGCGTGCGGCAAGTTCCTTGCTTACATATTGGGTTTGCTTAACAATGGGGTTGGCGTCCAGTTGTTTTTGCAGTTGCAGCACATCGGTTTCGTGAGCGCCTTCGTCAACAAAAATATTGAGCACGATATTTTCCTTCACATAGCGCGAAAGATTATTGGCATCAACCAGTAAAAGGCCAAGCAAACCAATCATAAGCAATACCATTGCTATACCGAAAACGGTAGAGATATAAATGGTCTTTGTTTTTTTTGACGATTCGCTTGCTTCAAATTCTTCCATACAGCTTAGATATGAGTTGTTATGTTTGAGATATGAGACTGATTTAATTTGTCACCCTATTCCACACTCAATCCTGCGAAAATAACAAACCTGCCACTAAAGGTAAAACTTTATCTGTTATTATTATTTGCAGAACCAATTGGCTGTGTGATTTTAACAAAAATTAACACCTTCAAAATATCTTCCTTACATCAACAAATCTTTTTTGTGCTTGTTAATATTAAAATTACTTAACATGACAAAACCAGCCAACTCAACCGATAAACCATCACCTGCTGATACCCCAACTCATCGCCCTCACGATAACGGTGGTAAAAGTAAGGTGCGGCATAGCGATAAAGAATATCATGCGGATAAACCTCACGGTGGTAATATTGCTAAAAAACATGAGAAGGAAGAACAACCCGTTAGTCCGATAAAGAACCCTCCTGCAGAGAAAGGAATGGAAAAAGGCAAGGTGCAACCTTAGTAGTCGAAAGTCTTGAGTTGAAAGTTAATTTGTTACTAATAATGAAGCCGCTGCTGACTTAAGACTCTCGACTTTAGACTTAAGACTTAACTATCCCTGCCGAATTAAACTGCAGATCGTAAAGCTTACGGTAATAGCCATGCTCGATTTTTAGCAATTCCTGGTGAGTGCCCACTTCTTTAATTTCGCCATGGTCCAGAACGATGATCTTATCCGCGTTTTGTATAGTCGATAACCGGTGGGCAATCACAATAGCGGTACGTCCCTGCATCAGTTTGTTTATGGCATTCTGGATCAGGATTTCTGTTTCTGTATCTACTGACGATGTCGCTTCGTCCAGTACTAATATTGCCGGGTCATACACCAGTGCTCGAATAAAAGAAATCAATTGTGCCTGCCCCGATGATAGGGTAGAACCTCGTTCCATTACATTATAATCATAACCACCCGGCAGCCGCTCTATAAACTCGTGTGCGCCAACATCTTTTGCTGCCGCGACGATCTGTTCGCGGGTTATGATCGGATTATTCAGACTGATATTGTTGGCGATGGTATCCGTAAATAAAAATACATCCTGTATCACGGTAGCTATCTGCGAACGCAAATAATCGACGTCATATTCGTGTATATCGATACCATCCACCTTTACTGTTCCATGGCCGATCTCATAAAAACGGTTCAGGATATTTATGGTCGACGATTTGCCTGCGCCCGTAGCGCCTACTAACGCCAGTGTTTCGCCGGGCTTTACGTGAAAGCTGATATTCTTCAATACCCAGTTCTCATCATTATAAGCAAACCATACTTTGTCAAAATCTATCTCGCCTCGTAAACCTACAGGTTTTAAAGTTCCGGTGTTTACGGCTACTTCATTGGTGTCTAATACTTTAAATATACGATCAGCGCCTACCATACCCATTTGCAGGGTATTAAACTTATCGGCCAGTTGCCTTATCGGCCTGAATAAAAGATTCAGCAATACTATAAACTCAAGTATCATACCAGCGGTTACCGGGTGATCATAAGTGCCAAGATTTGCCAGTTGCTCATCTGTCAAAATACGTTTGCAACCATACCAAACCAGCAAGGCCATACAAACAGCAAATAAAATTTCAACTACCGGGAAGAAGATAGAATAGTACCAGTTAGAGCGGATATTGGCATCTCGATATTTCTTGTTTACGGATTTAAACTTGCGCATTTCCTGATCCTCACGCGAGAAATACTGGATAATGCTGATGCCGGAAATATGTTCTGCTAAAAATGTATTCAGATGGGCCACCTGTGTACGCACTTCCTGGAACGATGATTTGATAGCCTCTTTAAACACATAGGTAGACATTAACAGAAAGGGCATCGGAATCAGTGTGATCAATGCCAGTTTCCAGTCCATTACAATCATTAAGATGATAATAGCCAGCACTAAGAGCAGGTCGCCAATTATAGATATCAATCCTTCTGAAAAGATATCAGCGATGGTTTCCAGATCGGATACAGTCCGGGTGATCAGCATACCAATAGGCGTACGGTCGAAATATTTGAGCCGCAAACTCATGATATGGTTAAAAATATCAATACGCAGATCGCGGATCACGGACTGACCGAGTGCATTGGTTGAAAAAGTCTGGTAGTATTGCGCAATTGTTTGTACGGCTAACTGTGCTATCATCAGCACAACCATTAGCACCAGACCGTTATAATTGTTGCCCAAAATATATTTATCCAGCGTAATCTGCATCAGTATAGGCTGCACCAATGCACTGCCGGCCAAAAAGATAGTCAGGAATGCAGCTATAATAAATGTCCTCCTGTAAGGTTTTACGTAGTGCATTACCCGTCCTAACAGATTCCAATCGAGCGCCTTACCGGTTACTTGTGACATAATACCCCCCAGCCCCCTAAAGGGGGAGCATTTAAAATTAAATATTTTAATCTTGTTTCCATTCTATTTCTATTATTCCCCCTTCAGGGGGTTAGGGGGTAAGAATATTTTACTTCCGTTAAATACAATCCGCACGCGGGGACTGACGTACCTGCATTGCTTCTGTTCTTGCTTTCAATAATTGCCCTTACGTCTTCGGGTGCAATTTCCTTTTTTCCTACTTGCATCAAAGTGCCTACTATGGCGCGTACCATGTTCCGTAAAAAACGATCGGCCGAAATATGGAACACCAGGCAATGTTCGCTATAAACCCACTCGGCCCTGGTTATTTTACAATTATTGGTAAAGGTTTGTGTGTTCGATTTACTGAAACAGCTAAAATCAGTATATTCCATAATGATCTTTGCCGCAACATTCATCAAAGCAATATCCGGCTTATCCCTTAACTGCCATGATTGATTGATCTTAAAAGGATTTTTCTCAAAATGCACATGATACTCATACGATCTTGAAACAGCATCAAACCTGGCATGTGCATCAGCATGAACAGGAATGATACGTTTTACAGCAATATCATCAGGCAAAATAGCATTGAGGCTATTTACTGTACCTATCAAATTAATTGCTCCCCCTTCAGGGGGCTGGGGGGTAAAGTGAGCATACAACTGCCTCGCATGTACCCCGGTATCTGTTCTGCCGCAACCTATGGTTTCTACCTGTTCGCGCAAAATTGTGGCCAACGCGTTATTCAATACTTCCTGCACGCTGAGTGCGTTGGGTTGTATCTGCCAGCCGTGATAATTGGTACCATCATAAGCCAGTTCAATAAAATAGCGTTGTTTTTCGGCCACGGCGCAAAGTTATGATTTGATCTATTATGTAAGAATTATCAATTACGATTTGAAAGTCATGTTTTTAACGCTAAATCCCCAATTTGGATTAAACAATTTTATCTTTGTTGTCTATTTTATTCAGATCATAATGTTACAACGTATACAAAGTGTCTACTTGCTGCTTGCTAGCCTGGTTATTTTTGCACTATTTTTGTTCCCCCTTGTCCATAATGTTTATGTTGCCAGTGTGCCATCTACGATAAAAGTTACCGGTATTTACCAGGATGTGAATGGGGCTCAGACGCCTACACAGAGTTTTGTAGCGCTTATTGCAGCAACTGCCGTGGTGGCCATATTACCGCTGGTACTGATATTCTTATACAAGAATCGCAAGCAGCAGATTATGTTATGCTATGTTTATATCCTTGTGATTTTCGGATATAGTTTTTGGGTGGCGCAAGCTGTAAAATCGGTTACAGATGAAGCGAAGCTGTCCACCAATAATTTTGGTATAGGTGCGTTACTAAGTTCTTTAAGCATTGTTTTGGTATTGGCGGCTGCCAAAGCCATACAGCGGGATGAGAAGCTGGTAAAATCGGCGGATAGGTTGAGGTAGGCCCCCTAACCCCCTGAAGGGGAAATAAAATTAATAATTTGATATGAAGAATTGGGTAAAAGTATTATTGTTTTGTTTTGCAGCGGTGGTGTTTATTGGTTGCGACAGGATCACCAAAAACCTGGCAAAGGAACATCTTATGTACCATGAGCCTATCTCTTACTTTCACAATACAGTGCGGCTAGAATACGTGGAAAATACGGGTGCTGCCTTAAGCTTAGGCGATCAGTTATCAAAGCCGGTGAGTTTTTGGTTATTAAGTATTGTGCCGCTGACATTCCTTATGATCTTATTTGCTTACACCATTAAAAATTCAAAAATTTTCAGCCCGTTGCGCATGCTTGCCTTATCACTCATTATTGCAGGCGGATTGGGCAATATCATCGACCGCTTGTTATATGATCGCCACGTAACAGATTTTATGAACGTAGGTATCAGCAACCTGCGTACCGGGATATTCAATGTAGCCGATATGTGTGTTACAGCGGGAGTGATCGCTTTTTTGATTTCCTACAAGGAAAAAAAGGATGATGATTTGAAGGCTGAGCAGGTTGATTGAAAATTGTTAAAAAATAAAAGTAGGCTTTTCAGGATACTGACGAGTATCAAAGATTGTAAGTAATTTAATTTCCTCTCTCAGGACAAAGGTTTTTGCCTTGCTCCTCGTATATTGATCAACTGGATTTGTTTTACTTTGGGTCTTATGCGATAGGTTAATATGGTAAGTCGATTTATCGGGCCACGATAAACATTTTTTTGTTTTGAAGTTCTTTGCAGGATTTCCGGATGCGTTTTTAATACCTCAAAAAAACTTTCAGTTTCAGTAATAAAATTTGTGATTTCTCTTTCCGACCAATTTTCTATCAAGTAATTAATTATGCGGTCATAACCCGCAATGGCTCTTTTGGTCCAGACTATTTCGAACGCCATTTTTGATATTTAGCCATCACTTCTTCGTGGGGTATCACCTCTCCTCTGTCTGCTTGTGCTAATCCTTCCTCTATTTCAGTTTTTTCTTCTAAACTGATCTGATCCCACCAATCTGTTTGCTCTCTTTTTTTTAGAGCGATGAAACGCTTAATCACTGAAGGCTCATTAATATCAGCCAGCCATTTGATAAGGTCCAATTTTTCAGCTTGAATATCCATACGTAAAAATCTATACCAAAAATAACCAATTATTGAGTATTTATGAAATTACTTCATAATAGAATATCGCTATCCCATTATCATCTTCATACTTGCATTATTTGAATTTAATTTTCGCCGATATATTTACCTTATTACTATCTGCCTAATGAGATTGTCAGCCCGGTCAACTACATAAAGTAAAGTATTTGCGGGATTAACTGCAAGAGAACAGGGGTTTGTAAAACGTGCAACGGTTCCGATGCCATCTGATGAACCCTCAGTAGTGCTTCCTGCAAGTGTAGTAACTAAACCCGAAGGCGTTATTTTCCTTATCATGTGATTTCCTGAATCGGCAACATAAACGTTCCCGGCCCCGTCGACAGCTACGCCACATGGGTGATTGAAACTTGCGGCAGTACTACTTCCGTCAGCATAGCCCGTTGTTCCGTTACCTGCAAATGTAGACACCAAACCTGATGCCGTAATTTTTCTTATTAAGCTATTGCCAGAATCAGCAACATATACATTTCCGGCAGCATCAACTGCCACACCGTAGGGTGCGTTAAATTCAGCGTTTGCACCGGCTCCATTTTGAAAACCGCCAAAATTATTACCAGCCAAAGTTGTCACTAAGCTTGTTGAAGATATTTTTCTAATTCGAGTCAAGTCTGCAACATACAAATTGCCTTGTGCATCTGTAGCTATTCCATATGGCTCATTAATTACAGCAGCAGTGCCCAAGCCATCCACACTTAAACCTGCTCGTCCCCCTGCAAATACGGATCCCTTACCATCGGAAGTTATTTTCCTTATAAGATTACCAAAGAAATAACTTGCATATATAGTGCCACTGTTATCAATAGCCAACCCCAGAGAATTACTAGCCGGGTTCCCCTGATTGTCAGTCAAGCCCTTTCCATCGTCTGAAAATGTTGTAAGCTCTCCTTTGGGTGTTATCTTTCTAATCGGGCTTATATTATTGTCAGCAACATAAATATTTCCTGTAGCATCAACAGCAATTCCTCCAAGGTAATTGGAGCGTGCGCCATTCCCGGTTGCAAAATCGTTTGCATTGAACAAGGTGGTGGTTTGACCGTAAAGGCTTTTAGGCGATTCGGATTTTTTTGAGCATCCAGTTACAATAAATGTACAGGCTATAAAAGAGAGTAACAAATTTTTAGATATGTTCATTGTGATAAGTTTGGTTTAGCAGGTGCAATTTATAAAAATATTGACGAATTAGTAATACCCGGTCTACAGTATTAAAGCAAAATACAGTTCATCGCTCTTTTGTCATCTTTCTTATTCCTTCGTTCAATATTTGAATTGCAAATGTAAATCCTTACCTTTGCGGCCGATTTGGCGATGTTGCCAGATTCGTTATTTTAATTCATGAACCCATTTATTCAACTGGGAATCCGTCATGATATTGTTAATGCCATCTCTGAGTTAGGATTTGAAAATCCTACACCAATCCAGGAACAGTCGATTCCGGTATTGTTAACAGGCAGCAACGATTTTGTCGGATTAGCCCAAACCGGGACCGGTAAAACAGCTGCTTTTGGACTGCCGTTATTAGAACTACTTGATTTCGAAGAAAATCATCCGCAGGCGCTTATTTTATGCCCAACTCGCGAACTTTGTTTACAGATCACTAACGATCTGAAAAATTATGCCAAAAATATGCGCAACGTAAACGTTGTTGCAGTTTATGGCGGTGCAAGCATCTCTGATCAGTTGCACCAGATCAGGCGCGGTGTGCAAATTGTTGTCGCTACGCCGGGGCGTATGCTTGATATTATTAATCGTAAAGCGATTAATTTTAGCAAGGTTAGCTATGTAGTATTGGACGAAGCTGATGAAATGCTCAATATGGGCTTTCAGGAAGATATTGACAGTATTTTGTCTACCACCCCCGAAGAGAAAAAAACCTGGCTTTTCTCGGCCACTATGCCTACAGAAGTAAGAAGGATCGCGAAAAAATACATGACCGACCCTTTTGAGCTTACTATGGGCACAAAAAACACAGGTAATGAAAACATTGAGCACGAATATTATATTGTTCGTGCACGTGATAAATACGCTGCCTTTAAACGCATCGTAGATTTTAATCCTGAGATTTTTGGTATCGTATTTTGCCGTACCAAAATTGAAACTCAGGAAATCGCTGAAGCTCTAATAAAAGACGGTTACAATGCTGATTCATTGCATGGTGATTTGTCACAACAGCAGCGTGATAAGGTGATGAAACGCTACCGTGAGCGCAGCCTGCAATTGCTGATAGCAACTGACGTAGCTGCCCGCGGTATTGACGTTAATGACGTTACACACGTTATCAACTACTCTTTACCTGACGAGATCGAGAATTACACCCACCGTAGCGGTCGTACAGCCCGTGCAGGTAAAACAGGTGTTTCTATCTCTATCATCAACGCTAAAGAATTAGGCAAGATACGCCAGATAGAAAAAACCATTGGCAAACGCTTTGTTAAAGCTGAAATACCTACCGGTTTTGATGTGGTTGAAAAACAACTATTTGCATTAGTACATAAAGTACATAATGTAGAAGTAAATGAACAACAGATAGAACAATATATCCCGCGCATCATGGACGAATTTAAGGACATGAGCAAGGAAGATATCATCAAACGTTTTGCATCATTAGAGTTTAACAGGTTCTTAGACTATTATAAGAATGCTCCAGACCTGAATGCACAGGTTGATGAAAGCCGCAGCAGGGATAGCGCAGGTACCGGTGACCGTTTTAACCGTACCGGTATGCGTTCAGACTTCACCCGTTTGTTCATCAATTTAGGTTCGGTTGACGGCTTTAGCCGCGGCGATCTGTTGGGTTATATCTGTAATACTGCAAAAATAAGCGGACGTACTGTAGGTAAGATCGACGTTAAAGGTGTGTATTCATTCTTTGAAGTACCTAATGAAGATTCTGCTAAAGTGATGGAAGGTTTCAAAGGAGCTGATTTCCAGGGACGTGATGTTAGGATAGAAATTTCTGGCGATAGCGGTAACGAAAGTCGCGGTGGCGCGTCTAACTACAAAAGGCGTGAAGGTGGCGACAGGAGAGAAGGTGGCTTCCGCAGAGAAGGTGGTAACCGTGAAGGCGGTAACAGGGAAAGAAGCAGTGCCCCAAATGGTGGCGGTGGTTTCCGCGACTTCTCAGGCAAACGCCGCGAGGATCGTTCTTCTTCTTCTTCTTCTAACAACGGCGAACGTCGCAGGAGATTTTAAGTTGGTTAATTAGTGATCGGAGATCAGTGACTAGTGTTGAAAAGTCAAACTAATCACTGATCAACAAATCTCTGATCACTCAAAAAATAAGTTTTAGTTTAGTTTAGTTAGCATGGCCTCTCGCTCCCCAAAAGTGAGGGGCTTTTGCGTTTAACGGGTAAATTCCATCACAGTTGAGTCGGGCGACAGTAGTTTCAAATTGTTATCGTCCAATTTCTGTACAACAAATTTACTATAGGGCTGATTGCCTTCAAATGAGGTAAATATGGTATCTCCTTTTACAAAATAGTCTTCGGCATATTGCAGGTCGCTGTCCATGGCAAACTTCTTGGCGGTGATCTTCAATCTTGTTTCGCCTGATTTTAATTTCCAATTGCCCTGCAGCTTGCTTTTGTGAGCGTTTGAACATGACGTAGCCAACAATAGCACTGCTAAAGACAGGTATAAAGCTGGCTGATGACATTTAAACATTGTACGGTACTTAATCATGCTCAATTGCAAAGCGCCCTGAAAAAGGGCGCTTTATGTTTTTTGTTCTATAAAATTACATCTTTTTATCCATCAACTCGGATTTTTTCAGATAAACCCGATGTCCTTTTTTATCGATGTAATAATATTCTGAGTGGTTATTGATATAAACAGTTTGGCCATTAGGGCCGCATTTGCCTTTATATTCTTTATCAACAACATCAGACGCACCTTTGGATGCTAGTTCTGATACCTTATTGCCGGTTTTTGTGGCAGTGTTATCAATCTTTTTACCGAGCGTGGTATCTTTTTGCATGGTTTTTGCCTGCGTTTGGGCAGCTGCAAATAATGCTGCGGCAAACATCGCAGTTTTAAGAATCGTTTTCATTGGTTAATGAATTAAGTTAATCTTATGCTTAACTTAATTGCCCGGCCAAATGTTTCATTTCTATTGTGGGGTTACGCTTCTCGTAAAGAATGGCATAAACTGCGCTGCAGATAGGCATAAAAACCTTGTATTGCTTATTTATCTGATGCAGGCAATTTACGGCGTAATAGCCTTCGGCTATCATGTTCATTTCTAATTGTGCCGATGTTACCGTATAGCCTTTGCCTATCATATTACCGAATGTACGGTTACGGCTAAATTGCGAATAGGCAGTAACCAGCAGATCGCCCAGGTAGGCTGATTCTTTAATGTCTCTGTCTATGGGATGTACTGCCTCTACAAAACGTTCCAGCTCACGTATAGCGTTTGATATCAAAACTGATTGGAAATTATCACCATAACCCACACCGTGACAAATGCCGCTGGCTATGGCATAAATGTTTTTTAATACGGCAGCATATTCGGTACCGTAAATATCATCTGATACAATGGTGTTAATGTAACGTGTGCTGATCATCCCGGCGAAGCAGGCTGCTAATTCGTTATCACCAGATGCTATGGTGAGGTAAGAGAGTTTCTCCAAAGCCACTTCCTCAGCATGGCATGGTCCGCTGATCACCATAAAATCATCAAAAGATATGTTGTATCGCTGATTTAAAAATTCGCCGATAATGAGGTTTTCATCCGGTACAATACCCTTTATCGCTGATATGACTTTTTTTCCAACAAAATCTTCTGGCGTGATACCCTTAAGCGCTTCCTTTAAAAACGCAGCAGGTACATTTAACAAAATAATATCGGCCTTGCTGATCAGTGATTTAAGATCGGTAGAAATATTTTGAGCAGGTACTTTGATTTCGACAGAGCTCAGATAATTGGGATTGTGCCCGAATTGCTGCACATGCTCAACAGCTTTGGCATTACGCATCCACCAGAAAATTTCTTTTTCAACCGGGTTATCCGTCAGCATTTTAATATTAGCTGTTGCCCAGCTGCCTCCGCCCGCTACTAAGATCTTATATTTTTGTTGATGCATTGATTGATGTGCAAATATGTCCGCCTACTGGCGGATACAAATGTGCGAATTTAATATGCAGATGTGCAAATAATGTGCAGATGTGCGAATATGCAGATGTGCAAATGGTTTTGATGTGCGGATGTGCAAATATGCAGATATGAAAATGATAGCAAATAAAAAAGCCTGCGTAAAACGCAGGCCGTATTGTTGTCTTTTATAACCTATTCAATCTTCACCATCTGCACATCTACTCATCTGCATATTTGCACATCAAAACGATCTGCATATTTGCACATCAAACCATTTTGCACATTATTTCGCATCAGGATTAAACAGTTTCGATTTATCCACTTTATCTACTTCCATCTTATCACTCAATACCTTTGAGATAGCGGTGTATGGAGCCGAAACCACTTCTTCGCCACCTTTTAAGCCTGAAAGTATCTGGATGTATGAATCATCCTGTATACCTGTGGTTACTGCAATCTGTTTTACTTTGCCAGCGCTGTAAACAAACACAAACTCTTTTGAAGGTGCTGTAATTTTAGCCTTATTGGTGCTTCCGTTGCTATCATCCGTTTTATCAGGATTGTTCTTTTCTTCACGGGTGGTTACTGCCTGTATAGGTACCGAAAGGGCCTTTGCATGATTAGTTTGAATATCAACAGTGGCAGTTAATCCCGGACGGAAAGGTGAGGGGTTAGTAGCTGTTTTATTCAATAGCGCGATGTAAGATTTTGGATCGATCCTCACCTTGACAGTAAAGTTGGTCACCTGATCGGCAGTAGTACCTACCACGTTGGCAGCGCTGCCTATTTCGATCACAGTACCTACAAATGTTTTTCCCTGGAAAGCGTCAACCTCGATCTTCGATGAATCGCCAAACGTAATGCGGTTGATATCATTTTCGTTTACATCCACATTTACATCCAACTGGTTAAGATCAGAAATGGTCATGATCTCTGTACCAGCAAACTGTTGAGTACCTAATACACGCTCACCTTTCTGAATAGATAGTTTTGATATTACACCATCAACCGGGGAATAGATGGTTGTTTTATCCAGGTTTGCCTGCGACTCTTTAACGGATGCAGCTGTTTGTGCCAGACCATAATTCGACCCAGCTACATTCTGTTTGGCTGCCTCTAGCTGCGCCTTGGCACCTTCATAATTTGCTTTTGCAGCATCAAATTCTGATGCGGTCAATACTTTATTATCAAAAAGTACCTTATCACGTTTATAGATAGCCGCCTGATTCTCATAAGTGGCTTCTGCTTGTTTTAGTAATTGTTCTGTGTTACCAACTGATGCTTTTTGCGAGTTATAAGCAGCAACTGTACGATCATAATCCGATTTCAAAATATCCGGTCTGATACGGCAAAGCAACTGGCCTTTTCTAACCACATCACCTTCCTTTACCGGTAAATCAACCACCTCGCCAGATACTTCGGGACTTATCTTTACTTCAACATGTGCTTTGATCTTACCGCTTGCTGATACGGTTTCATTAATAACCCTTGTATCTGCTTTTTCAGTTGCGATCTGTGTTTTTGGTGGTTTACCCCACCATCCGGCCATTTTACCTGCAACGTAAATTACAACTAAAGCTCCGAGCGTTATTAAAACATATTTAGTAGTCTTTCCCATTTTTATATAATTTCTAAATTCTAATATCTAATTAAATCCTAAACCCTAATTTCTAAACTCTAAACTCTAATTTCTAAACTCTAAACCCTAAATTCTAAAACCCGAAGTTTAGCAACTAATCACTGATCTCCAATCACTGGTCACTAACCTAAAGCGTTATTTGGTTACCCAGGTAATAATCGATCACCTTGCTTCTGAATATCATGGTGTACCTCGCTTCTATCATATCATTTTGTGATTTGTTATAGTTGGTAACAGCCGTGTTATAATCCAATGTATTTACAAAGCCTGCATCATAACGTTGCTTGGTTACATTCAAAGCTTCCTTGTTTGATTCGTAGGTTTGCAAGGCTGATTGATAGCTTTTTTCTGCAGCATGCAGATCAAGCTCGGCCTGTATAATGGTTTTGCTTAATGTGTTTTTTGCAAGGCGTGTGGTAACCTCTGCATATTCATAGTTTAATTTAGCCTTGCGTACTGAAGTACGTGTAGTAAACTTATTGAAAATAGGTATCTGCAGATTTAGACCAAAAAACTGGTTAAAGTTGGCATTGAAAAACTGGTTATAAAAAGTAAGCGGAACCTGGTTAGAATAGCTGGAGCCTGTGCCTCCGTATAATAACAGTGTTGGGTAATAACCACCCTGTGCCACTTTTATCGCTTGTTTATAACTTTCTTGCTGTATTTCGGCCAGCTTGATATCCGGGTTTATACTAAATGCGGTCTTAATTACTTCATTTGCATTATAATCGGTTTTTATGTCAGTTAATTTGCTGATGTCCGGTTTTTCAATAGCGATGTCCGTTGTTGGATCCATCTCCATGTATTGTTTCAGAATCAGGACAGCCAAATTAACCTGGTTTTGTGCAGTAGTCAAGTTTAGCTCAGCCGTAGAGAGCTGTGATTGAGCCTGTGCAAGATCGGCCCGTGTAGCATTACCCTGGTCATAGTTTTTCTGTGCCCTATCCAGTGTTATTTTTGCAAGATCTATCTGTTGGTTAGCAGCAATTACCAGGTCCTGGTCGGTAAGTATAGCCAGGTAATCTGTAACCACATTTAGCAGCAGGTCGTTCTTAACCTTGGCAGTGGCTGTTTTATCTGCATCCAGCAAAATCTTGTTCTGTAGTATCTGGTTATGCAATTGGCGACCTTGAAAAAGTATGAAGTTTGCCTGTAAACTCCCATTAATATTAAGGGTAGATGAGGCATAAGCTAATTGCCCTGCAATTTGTGTTTTACCAAAGTAATAGCCTCCCTGCGGATTGGCGCTTACGCTTGGCAATTGATTATACTTGCTTTGCTCATAATCTTCGTTGGCCAGCGCTTCGGTAATTTGCGATTGCTTAATAGTGAGGTTGTTTGCAAGGGTAAGGTCGACAGCTTTTTGTAAACTAATTACTTGTTGCGCTTTTGCTGTTGTAAAGCTAAAAGCTAAAAGCCCAAAACTGAAAGCTATAAAGTGTATCTTTTTTAATCTTGATATGAATTGTGTCATAAGGTTATTCCGAATATTTTTGAGATATGTGATATGAGATGTTAGATTTGAGACATTGTTCTTAAGATTGCTTAATTATAGTCTATTTATTCATTTGTCTCAAATCTCATATCTAAAATCTTTCGTCTAATTAAATGTACCTGGTAAAAACACCCTGGCTGCTTAAAAAGCTATATTCCAATTTAATATGGAACCAAAGCCGTAATAACCATTGCATTTATCTCACTTTTGACGACGGCCCTATACCGATTGTTACACCGTTTGTTTTAAATATTTTAAAACAATACAATGCAAAGGCCACATTCTTCTGCATCGGCGATAATGTGAGCAAGCATCCTGATGTTTTTGAACAGGTAAAAAATGCAGGTCACAATATAGGAAATCATACTTATAATCACTTAAAAGGTTGGAAAACTGATGATAAAACCTATTTTGATAACTTCCTGAAAGCAGATGAACAATTACACACCAACCTGTTTCGTCCACCTTATGGGCGCATCAAAAAGTCTCAGATCAAGCTCCTTAAAAAAGCTAAACCTGATCTGAACATTATTATGTGGGACGTATTAAGCGGCGATTTCGATATCAACCTAAAACCCGAAGCCTGCCTGCAAAATGTGTTGAAACATACGGAGAATGGATCGATAGTAGTGTTTCATGATAGTTTGAAAGCATTTGAGAGGTTGGAATATGTTTTGCCGAGGGCGATGGAGGAGTGGAGCAGGAGAGGGTATGAGTTTAGCCCCCTGGCTCCCTAAAGGGGAACGATTTTTAGCGGGGAAATAACTGCAATTTTGAAGATAATCTAATTAGTCGTAAATTTATATTTTACGATAAGACAGATGCAAACAATAACAGTGGATATCCTTAACGAAAATGCGTTGAATTTATTGAAGGACCTGGAAACACTAAAAGTAATAAAGTTACGGGGAGTTAAAGACGAAAGTGATGCCGGCTCGAGAGATGCTATCAAAAGTTATAAAGGTTTGATGTCCAAACAACCTATTGAAGAGATAGAGCGACAGCTAAAAGATTTACGCAACGAATGGGATTAAAATACCTTTGGGATACAAATACGGTTGTCCATTATCTTCAGAAGCAGTTTCCGCCGGCCGGCGAAGAATTTATTGATAATACTTTGAATAAATATCAACCTGCTATATCGGTTATTACTGAAATTGAACTGTTATGTTGGAAAAAAGCTACCGAAAGCGACAGGGTACTTATAAACAATTTTATATCTAACGCTATAGTGCATCAACTGAACCAAAATGTTAAGCTGAAAACAATCGATATAAGAAAAAAATATGGATTGAAGCTCCCTGATGCAATTGTCGCAGCCTCTGCCCTGGCAAACAATCATATTTTAATTACCAACGACGTTGCAGACTTTGATAAAATATACAAACTAAAGGTTATAGATCCTTTTAAATTGGTTAAATGATAATCTTTTTTAGTTAATCAGTCCTTTCTAACAAAATACCAGTCAAATTTATAATAAACTAACGGCTGCTCATCTTCATAAATTAAGGTGTCATTAGTTAGTTTTAAAACAATATACTTAGTTCGTTTTGTAGAATCTTGATTAGGGGGTAATTTTTTTCCATTAATGGTTGATATTTCCATTCCCAACTTTGTTTGGTCCGAATTGAAGAACCAAGTGCCTGTTATTTTAAATTTAGATTGATGTTCATTAACCAACTCTTTGTAAGTTCCGTCTTTTTTAAAAAAAAGTTCATGCTTAGAAGGACCAATTGCTGTTAGTGAACGTGAGGTATTTTGTTTATAACCGAATGATATCCATTTATGGCAAAGTAATGTTTTTCGATCATCATCTGATTTCATCGATAACAGTATGACGGATAAAATAACAATGATGTATTTTTTCATGATCAAGAAGGTTTAGACTCTCAAATATAAAAATTCTGTGATTGTTTTATCACAGATAGGGGAAGTAGTAATAGCCAACGGCAATGAACTTATAATAATAAAAAATTGCCACCCCATTTCCAGAACGGCAATAATAAAGTAAAAATGATTCGATAATAATTATAACCCTACCAGTGAGTCCTTTTCATTAGCTGCTGGATTGTAAGGGTTTACCCTTTTAGCCATGTGCTCGCTGCTCAGGTTGGTAGTGTTTAAGCAGGCTGAATAATCATAGCCAAATGCAGCTTCAGTTATTGTACCTTCAATATCGGCTTTTGCATGATCGTTCAGTTTCATATTTACCGAGTAAGCATCCATATTTAATTGGGCGGAAGCATTATCGTATAAATTAACATTTAATTCAATGGATGATAATTTGCCGAACGATTTTGCCTGTGCATTGTCATAAACAGACAGGTTGCATAGGTTGCTCACAGTTATCCAAACCACCAATTTTTCTGCTTTGTAAGAAGATATTTTAAGTACGCCGTTTTGGTTTTGCACCAAAGCGTTTTCTGAATAATAGCTGTTATAAACTTTTACATTGTCGGTTATCCCGTCCGACAGGTACAGTTCAACATTGCCATGTACCTCTATTTTGCTGATGTGGCTGATGTCGTTCAGAACTGTAATTTCGTTATGACTTTTATCGCCGGCAAATGCTGCCTGGCTGATACCCAGCACTGATGATAGTGCTATTGCGAGGGTTAAAATTGACGTTTTCATCGTGTTGATATTTTAATGTCTGATAGATTTTTATTCGTTTTACAGGAGTATGCCAAAATTGATACCCATAAAATAAATATCTCATTATCAATTAATTAAAATTTAATAAACTACTGGTACTGTACGATAGCGTACAGTCTTTGTGCGCAGGCGGACGATTTGCTGTCGGAGATTAGTAGTAAAATTGAAATCGGAAAGATGTGTTATTTTTTACCAAACAGTGATTTTAACAATGAGGTTTTTGTGCTGGTGTGCGTTGCTGGTAACAGATCAATATCTAAAGTTGGCAGTTTTTTAAGTTGTCTTGATCTTGCTATTAATTCTTTTGTATGAGACAGGAATTTTTCTTTATCACTTAACAAGTTTAATAAATGGGCCGACACCTTCTGTCGTTCAAATTCGTAGTCATACTCGCACTTTTGCCTGGCAAGTTTGTTTAGAAAGTATTTTGCCTTTTTTGTATTCCCGGTCAATCCATAAAGTATCCCCAGGTCAAAATGATGCCAGGAATCATCCGGGTATCTCCTTTTGATATTATCAATAGCAGTAGATATATCTTTGAATTCTTCTTTCAGGCTTTGAGTTTTTTTGATGACATGATCACAATAATTACCTACAATTTCTATAAATTGCTTTTCATCTTTAGCGCCGCTAAACCCTTTTTCACGGTATCCATAGCTAAAAGCTAAATGATTGCTTGGATAAAAGTTAAGATTAACGCCGATATTCAGGTAGCTTCCTTTGTCCCACGCAGAAGGCTGAAATTCGATCATTATAACATACCATCCGCTATCGTATAGAAATGTTCGGGACGCGCCCTTTTGAATAATGCTATGAGATTTTAACCGATCCCTGGCTATATTTTTAAGAAGCTTATTATGATCAAAACTTGTCTCCATAAATTATGCACTAAGTAAACAATATTTTGGATATACTTATTCAAAAAAAATGAAAACGGAGGCCAACCAATCCCAGGTAATCTCTAGCCACTAATCACTGAGCCCTAATTTAGAACATCTCCAAATTATATTTAAACAAATTGCTGACATCAATTAGCTGCAATTTTCATAAATTCGTCGGATTAACTCAGCAATGAGTCTTTGTTAATTATCCGTTTATTTTTTACCTAAAAATCAATACAATGGCTTTTGATTTAGATATGATCAAAAAGGTGTACGATCGCTACAGCACCCGTGTGGCTGCTGCCCGCAAAGCGACCGGTAAACACCTTACTTTAACCGAAAAAATATTATACGCCCACCTTTCTGAAGGCGATGCCCACAAAGCATTTGGCCGCGGGATTGATTATGTTGACTTTGCACCAGACCGCGTAGCTATGCAGGATGCTACAGCGCAGATGGCCCTGTTGCAGTTTATGCAGGCAGGCCGTCCGCAGGTTGCTGTGCCGTCTACCGTGCATTGCGATCACCTGATACAAGCCAAAATTGGTGCAGATCAGGATTTGAGCACTGCAAAGGATATCAATAAAGAAGTTTATGATTTCCTGGCGTCGGTATCTGATAAATACGGTATCGGTTTCTGGAAACCAGGTGCTGGTATTATCCACCAGGTTGTTTTAGAGAACTACGCTTTCCCGGGTGGTATGATGATCGGTACCGACTCACATACGCCTAATGCGGGTGGTTTAGGCATGATCGCGATTGGTGTTGGCGGTGCTGACGCCTGCGACGTAATGGCCGGTCTACCATGGGAGCTTAAATTCCCTAAACTGATCGGTGTAAAACTAACCGGTAAATTATCCGGCTGGACATCAGCTAAAGACGTTATCCTGAAAGTAGCCGGTATCCTTACTGTAAAAGGTGGTACAGGTGCTATTGTAGAATATTTTGGTGAAGGTGCAGAATCTTTATCAGCAACAGGTAAAGGAACTATATGTAACATGGGTGCCGAAATTGGCGCTACCACATCAGTATTTGGTTATGACGAAAAAGCAGCCATCTACCTGAAAGGAACCAAACGTGCTGAGATTGCTGACCTTGCTGACAAGATCAAAGAACATTTAACAGGTGATCCTGAAGTATACGCTAACCCTGCTCAGTATTTTGACCAGGTAATAGAGATCAACCTGACCGAGTTGGAGCCACATGTAAACGGTCCGTTCACACCAGACCTGGCATGGCCGATCTCTAAATTCGCGGCAGCAGTAAAAGAAAACAACTGGCCTGCTAAGCTTGAAGTTGGTTTGATAGGTTCTTGTACCAACTCATCATATGAGGATATTACCCGTTCGGCTTCTATAGCTAAACAGGCTATTGATAAACACCTGAAAACAAAAGCAGAGTTTACTATAACCCCGGGTTCGGAGTTGGTACGCTATACTGTTGAGCGTGATGGTTATTTAGGAACATTCGAAAGCATGGGCGGTGTAGTATTGGCTAATGCCTGCGGCCCGTGTATTGGTCAGTGGGCACGTCATACAGACGATCCTACACGTAAAAACTCTATCATCACATCGTTTAACCGCAACTTTGCAAAACGCCAGGATGGTAACCCTAATACCCACGCATTTGTGGCATCACCAGAAATTGTGACTGCGTTTGCTATTGCAGGTGATCTGACTTTTAACCCATTAACTGATACACTAACCAATGACAGGGGCGAACAGGTAAAACTGGACGAACCACTGGGTATAGAAATGCCGTTAAAAGGTTATGCGGTGGAAGATGCCGGATACCAGGCACCAGCCGAAGACGGCAGCAAAGTAGAAGTGAAGGTTGATCCAAAATCAGCACGCCTGCAATTGCTTGAGCCATTTAAAGCGTGGGAAGGTACTGATCTGTGCGGTTTGAAATTACTGATCAAGGCTAAAGGGAAATGTACTACCGACCACATCTCAATGGCTGGTCCATGGCTAAAATTCCGCGGGCATTTAGATAATATTTCTAACAACATGCTTATCGGTGCTATCAATTATTTTAATGGTACCGCTGATAGTGTTAAAAACGAACTGACGGGCGAATATGGCCCTGTACCTGCTACCCAGCGCGATTATAAAGCGCATGGCATAGGTTCAATCGTTGTTGGCGACGAAAACTATGGGGAAGGTTCATCACGTGAGCATGCCGCTATGGAACCACGTCATTTAGGTGTGCGTGCCATACTGGTAAAATCATTCGCCCGTATCCACGAAACCAATCTGAAAAAACAAGGTATGCTGGGCATCACCTTTGCTGATCCGGCTGATTACGACAAGATACAGGAAGACGATACGATCGATATCAACGGACTAACTACTTTCGCACCTGGCAAACAACTGATGGTAATGCTGCATCACAAAGATGGTTCGCTGGATACATTTCCGGTAAACCATACCTACAATGCACAGCAGATAGAATGGTTCAAAGCTGGTGGAGCACTGAATATCATCCGCAGACAAATGGCATCTTAAGATTTCGGATTTCGGAAGTTCGATTTCGGATTTATAATATTTACAAGCCTTTCCTTTGGGAGAGGCTTTTTTGTTTGTCTGAATCTGAATTTCCGGAATTAATGAATTTGCAGAATTCGGGCAATTCTTAAATTCTGGAAATTCCGGTTCAGACATTGTAATAAAATCATTACCTAAAACCTGCTAAACCTTCTGATAATGAGGTGGTCTTATTCTAAAAATATTTAAGCCATGAAAATTATCACATCCTTCTCATTTGCCTCTGTATGCTGCTCTCGGCATGCGCACTTCAAGTTACCTATTTTGGTAAATGCCGACGCATTAAAATACGATAAATAACATCAATTTACCGGAAACAAAAATCAAGTAGAACGCTGCTTTCAAAGCGATATTGTAACCAAACTGACGTACTGGTAAGGAATTAAACAAATACTTTCTTTTGCCTGTATCCGGTGAAATATGCACCACCTTTCCCCGTTCAAAGCACTCAACAAACCATAAAACACAATGAAAAAAACAATCTTCCTTATCGCAGCATTTTTGCTTGCAGCAGTAGTATCACAAGCACAAACCGAAAAAGGTACCCAGACACTTGGGCTTAACCTGAGCTTTGGGTACAACAAAACCAGCGGGGTCGACATTAATCCTTATGACGGCTCAGTTACTAATCAAAACAACAAGGCCACGGGTTTTAGTATTGGCCCTGATTACAGCTATTTTATTGCTGACAAGCTGGATATCGAGGCGTCCTTATCCTATAACACAAATACCTATAACTATTCATACATCCCCGGTTATCCGCAAAAACAATCCAATTATTCTTATGGTGGCATAATTTATCTAAGGAAATATTTTATGTACAATGATAAATTGGGCTTACGCGCCGGCCCGTATGTGGGCTATACAAGGGGGGATTCCAAAAATACCAATTCGGGGCCTAATTCGATTTACGACGAGGACAGTAAAACTGATAACTACAATGCAGGTGCAAAACTTGACCTGGTATATTACCCATCAAAGAGACTGGGTTTTTCGGCTACACTCGCCAACTTAAGTTACACTCACTCCAAAACTAATAGTGGTACACAAGGAAATTCAAGCACAGATAACGTCAGTATGATGTTTGTAAACAATGGCTTGGGAATATCAATATTTTATGTCCTTTAAACTATAAAATAGCGTTCAGCTTTAGTCTTTAAACCTAGCCTTATTAAAGTCTTCTCATTTTTTGGGGAGGCTTTTTTTGCTGATTTTCTTATCTTAGTGCCAATGTATAAATCCTTATCTGTTTTAACCTTATCCTTGTTATTTAACCTAACCTCCTATTGCCAGATTAAAGAAACCATTGACAAAGATATCAGCCTGATAAACTATGTACCTTATGGGAAATTTGACACTGACGACTGGAAGCAAAAGGAACGCGAAAATCTGAAATTCAGGAGAAATAATCCCGAATATCACGAGATATTAGCTTTGGACACAACGGCAATACCTTACCTGATTAATAAAATAAGCGATACTACCGATACTTTTATCCGTGTACCCTGCGCAGCACGCTATTTAAAGAGGGGCGATGTAGCCTTTGCCCTGCTGAACGATATTATATTGATACCCTGGCATGCAGTGACTGGCAGCCAATGGGACAGCTACAGTTGCGATTCGGTGCCCGATGGCGGTTGGGCATACCTGGATCATAATCGTTTGCAGTTCCAGGCCCAACTGAAAGCATTTTTCGCCAGCCCGAAAGGGAACCTGTGGATACGTGTTTTCAAGTATAAAAAACTAAGCAAAGCCAACCGCGCCGAACTGGCAAAAAGGTTTCAGCAACTCCCTATTACACCGTACTCGGAGGATACGAGTTTGGGGAATATGTAGGAGGGAGTGATAGCAGTACAAAGAAAGGGTTAAAACTCCAATGATTTGATGCTTCGTATAACACATTCAAACAAGATCACAGTTCTGTTTAATTATCACTTAGTACCAATTTTAGTTTTACATTGATTAATTAGCTTGAGAAAAGTACTATCCGAAGGAAGTAACATTGAATTAGGGTTTGTTTCTTTCAACTTTAATATCAGGCAGTCGCAGTATTTACTTTTTAGATTTTTATCTAATTTTTGTAATGTCGGGGAATTAAATAAAGATTCTCTAAGGATTTTTTCTCCTGAAGTAGTCCAGGGAACATCCATCGTAAAGTTATTACTATCATTTGATTCGGCGTATTCGGCACCGGCTTTTGCGAACACTCTTTGCAAACTATCGGCAGAAACAGATTCCGTGCCGTTTGGCAATTCTAACTTTAACTTTTTGACGACGTATAGTGCAAACTGTCTTCTTTGAACAGTGTCTTTAATGACATTGCTGCTTCCTTTATAGATATCATTGTATGCATTTTGTTCATACTCCTTAGTCCATACTGAACCATGGCTTTGTGGTTTGCAGGACGAAATGCCTAAAAAGGTCATTATAATTATCAATGTCACCTTCATTTGTGATAAGATTTCAGACCAAAATTATAATATTTTTAACATTATAGAGTGGACAACTGCGAAATATCATTTCTTCCTAACCTTCTTCAACACCAATAAGTTCAATGCATTCTTACTATATCCGGTAATATTATTCTGGTACAGGTTTACCAGCTTGTCATAATACAATATCACAACAGGCGATTGTTGCATCACAATATTGTCCATTTGCTGGTACAGGGCATAGCGTTTGGCATCGGTGGTTTCGTGGTAGGCTTGCTCAAACAGGGCATCAAAGTGTTTATTGTTAAAGCCGGTATAGTTTGGTCCCCAGGGTATTTTGTTTTTGGAGTAAAATACGGCCATGAAATTCTCGGCATCAGGATAATCTGCCAGCCATGATCCGTAGAAAAAATTGATACCGTTTTTAGATACCAGCTCGCGCAGGCTGGCGCTTTGTACAATCTCTACATGGGTGTTGATGCCTACCTGGTCAAGCTGCCCCTGTACATATTCTATCAGGTCGCGGTAGCCGATGGTGGTGGTCAGTAGTATATCGGGCAGGCCTTTACCATCGGGGAAGCCAGCTTCGGCCAGTAACTGCCTTGCCTTATCGGGATTGTAAGTATATCCCTTTACCTTTTGTGCATCAAAACCGGGCATCCCGGCAGGAATAAAACCTGCATTGCCTGCAGTGGCCAAACTGTTACGCAGGTATTTGATCATCTTTTGCTTATCAATGGCATAATTAATGGCCTGCCTTATTTTAAGCAATTTAAGGGGCGAGTTCTTCACAATCGGCAGATTGCTGTCCACCAGCATACCCAGGTAAATGGTGTTAAGATAAGGAGCCGAGTTAAGGATAAACTTGCCTTTATACTTCTGAGTGATCTTGCCTGATTTGGTGAGGATATCATCGCGGTAGCTGCCGTCAATATCATTCAGGAAATCGATATTGCCTGTCACAAACTCCATAAAAGCGGTTTGCTTGTCACTGATAAAGGTAGCGTGGATGGCGTCCAAATGTGGCAGTGCACTGCCGTCTTTATCCTTTTCCCAATACTTTTCATTTTTCAGGAACACCATTATTTCGCCCTCTTTCCAATATTTGAGCTTGAATGGACCCGTACCGATGGGATGGTTGCGGAAATCCTTACCATAAAAATCAGCTATTTCGTGGGGCACTACATCGGCATACTGGGCGGTAAGTAAAGTGAGCAACGGAGGAAAAGGTTGTCTGAGTTTGATACGGAAGGTAGTATCATCCAATGCAATGAACGACTGTTTCCCTTTTACTTTATCGCTAAATATCCATGAGCCGGAGGAAGCTACTTTTGGGTCGATAAGTCTGCCGAAACTGTAAACAAAATCTGGTGCTACAGCCTTGCGACCTACCCCTCCCTGGAAAAGCGGATCGTCGTGAAAATAAACATCATTACGTAAATGAAAGGTATATTGAAGTCCATCAGCCGATATATCCCAGCTTTTAGCAATGCAAGGCAGTATTTTCAGGCTGTCATCAACCTGTACCAATCCGTTATAAAGCTGGTTGTCCATCCAGGTGGTGTTCTGATTGCGGCAAAAAGCGGGGTCAAGTGAGGTAAGACCTTCGTCGAGGTTGATGTTGAAAACTGTCTTATGCGATGATTGATTGCTGCCATGGCATGAAAATAAGATAAGCGCAATTGCACAACAAAAACAGATCAGTTTATTCATCAGGGCTAAGATATTGTTTTGAGGCGAAAGGATAAAGGTAAAAGGCAAAAGGTAATCTGGTTTCAGTGTAAAGATTAATCTTCACATCCACCTTTCGCCTTTCGCCCTTCGCCTTTCACCTTTAAATAAAAACTTTAAATTTGATGCCAGCGTTTAAATACCCCGGATGATAAAGTATACCTTTCGATTATTTACTGTTTTACTGGTTGTCGTTTTTATCAGCGGGATGTTTGGCTGCAACCGAAAGGAATGGCTTTCGCCTACGCACGTTGTGGATAGCACCGTTGTGGCCGGCAGCGATTCGGCAGGTTTGGTGAATGGTTTTGGTACAGCAGCAAGATTTAATCATCCTTTTGGTTTAACGATAGATACGGCGGGCAATCTCTATATCACCGACCAGGGCAACAGTGTGATCCGCAAAATGGATAAAAATGGTATGGTGACCACATTTGCCGGCATAGGCGGTAAACAGGGTTATGTAAATGGCGCAGATAGTGTTGCCACTTTTTATAAACCTTTTGGCATTGCATCTGATGTGGCGGGCAATATCTATATAGCCGATGCAGGCAATAATGTGATAAGGGGTATTAGCCCTACGGGCACCGTGAGTACTTTTGCCGGGATAGGTATAGCAGGCGCATCCAATACAGCTGATTCGGTATCATTCGATTCACCTTTAGGTGTAGCAGTTGATGGTAGCGGCAATGTATATGTGGCGGATTATGGCAATGATATTATCCGTAAGATAAGCCCTTCGGGTGTAGCAAGTACACTTGCAGGTTTCTCAGGCACTCCGGGTGCTACCGATGGCCGGGATACAGCAGCAAGATTTAACTTACCCGAAAGTATAGCCGTTGATGCATCGGATAATTTATACGTAGCGGATAATGGAAATAACCTGATCAGAAAGATAACCCCGGATGGAACTGTAAGCACTTTGGCAGGTAGCGGTCAGGCTGGTTCTGCCAACGGACAGGGCACTTCGGCAAGCTTTAATTCGCCTTTTGGAATTGCTGTTGACGCATCCGGAAATGTGTATGTAGCAGACTCGGGTAACAACCTGATCAGGAAAATATCGCCTGCTGGTGCGGTAACTACATTTGCAGGCAGCGGAACCAAGGGTGCAGGCAATGCAACCGGGGCGTTAGCAAGTTTTAATACACCGTCGGGTGTAGCAGTTGATGCAGCCGGTAATGTGTATGTGGCAGATGAAAATAATAACCTGATCAGGAAAATAACTGCTGCTGGCGTAGTTAGTACAATAGCTGTAAAATCGACAAAAAAGCCTCTGAAACTACGTAAATAAAATATTCTATTTACACAAAAGTTAAGTGTTAATAACATTCTATTAAAATTGTAGTTCATTATTAGGAAAAATAAATCCTATCAATTACATTTGATGTAAGACCAATTGTTAACGCCAATTTTGCCTGAATTTAATGGTTTCAAAAGAAGAGCTTAAGGGCACGTTTTCGATGCTTCCTACCGAGAAGTTGATGGAAATTATTGACAATAAGTTTGGTTATACAGAGCTTGCAGTATCTGTTGCGTTTGAAGAACTGGCAGGCAGGGAAATAACAGAAGAAGAGATAAAGAATTACAAGTCAAAACAGATCGAGAAATTAAACAACTACATCAAAAAAAATATCTCGCACGACCTGGCATTTACCGAAAAAAATCTATTCTATTTCCTCTTTTTACCGCTCTTCACTTTTCCGTTCAGGCATAACTTTAGAGAAAAAGGATATAAACTAAAAATTATACAGGCTAATTATTATTCTATTATAGGACTTATATTCTTCTTGCTTTCGGCATTCTTTCTTTACAAAGGACTCTCCAATTTATTTGTAGCTGCTTTTTGGCTTGGTGGGTTTATACCCGCCTACCTGATGGACGAGTTTTTTAACAGGCAAAAGCAGATACGCAGACTTCAAAGATTATTCGGCGCATTCCAACCCGGAGAGCCAGGTCATGAACACGATGTCTGATCGTAGTAATCCATCATAAAGCTTCCTGAAATATCATTATCTTAGTTTTAGCAAAACTATTGCAATGAGAAGAGTTTACCTTATCGGGATTTTATTAATTAGTGCCTGCTCGCATTTTGATACAAGAACCAATCAGAAAAAAGCCGAAGACCTGGCTAAACACTATCTGGATTCAGCATTGAACGGACAAGGCGATTATAAGATCATCAGCATTGGGAAGATCGACACCGTTTCAATTTCCAATGAAAAAAATAAAACTCTGGTAAAGGGCTGGTCTGTTCCTGTTACCTACCAGGGTAATAATGTATTTGGTATTTATGAAAGGCATAAAGTACAGCTCAGTATTGATACCGGCTTTACAAAAGTTATATTGGTTAAATAATTTCAGAACCCTGATTTACATTATTTAAGGATTTTAAAGATTAACTTGATTCCTTGTGATTGAAAAACAATCATGTAAAATCATTTAATTCTAAAATCGTGTCAAAACTGGAAATAAATAAACGCCTTGCTGGTTCCCTGGCTTAATATGATCATGATAAGTAATACTGACCATACAATGCTAACCTGCCACCATGCCATTTTGCCCGCTGTTTTCAAAACAGTAGTATTACGCATTATCCAATGAAATATCAGCATTAGCCCGATTACAACCATCACTTTTATAATGTCTACTGTTGCCAATAATGGTGGCCCGGCAGGTGGTGTTTGTCCTGACATGGACCGAAGCAGTGTCCAGGCCTGACCGAAGGTGGCGGAGCGGAAGAATACCCAGGTAATGCATATCAGTAAAAAAGTAAGCAGCGCATACAAAAATCCTGCAGGCTTTTTACCTGTCAGATCAGGCCCCAGGGAGGCCGTAGCGATAACAGGTGCCGGAGTGCCATCAGTTGGTACGTTAGATATTTTGGCACGACTATCTCTTATCGCTTTTTCTACCCAAAGGTATACGCCATGTAATCCTCCCCATGCAACAAATGTCCAGTTGGCGCCATGCCAAAGCCCGCCTATCAGCATGGTGATCATGATATTAATGTAGGTTTTGAATTTGCCTTCGCGGTTGCCGCCTAAAGGGATGTAAAGATAATCGCGCAGCCATGAAGATAAGGTAATGTGCCATCTGCGCCAGAAATCAGAAAAGCCTATGGCCGCATAAGGGTATAAAAAGTTTTGAGGCAGTATAAAGCCCAGGCACATAGCAACTCCTATAGCCGAAGTAGAATATCCCGCAAAATCAAAAAATATCTGGCCCGAAAATGCGAGAACACCTGTCCATGCATCCAATGGTCCCATCGCACCACCTGAACCAAATACCGTATCCGATGCCCCCGATAGTAAGGTATCCGCACAAACCACTTTCATAAACAGTCCAAGTGATAGTAGTAACAGACCATCAATCAATTGCTGTTTTGTTGCTTTGTGGGGCGTTTCAAACTGTGGCACTAGTTGTGGCGGACGCACAATAGGCCCGGCAACCAGGTGAGGGAAGAAAGTAACAAACAATGAAAAATCAAGCAGTGATTTTACAGGTTCACTCTTCTTCTTATACATGTCTATTGTATAGCAAAGTGTAGTGAAAGTATAAAAGGAAATACCGGCAGGTAAAATAATACTAGGTTTTGCAGGGTGATAATCAATCCCTAATGTATTTGTCAGGTGAACAAAGTTTTCCAATATAAATCCGCCATATTTAAAAAAGCACAGCATACCCAGGTTGCCGATGAGGCTTACCACCAGCAGCAATCTGCGTTTGTGTATGTTGGGTTGGGTATACAGTGCCCTGCCCACAAAAAAATCTACCACAGTTGACAGCCAAAGCAGCAAAATGAATGGCGGGTTCCACGCGGCATAAAAGATATAACTTGCTAATAAGAGATTAACCTTTTTTGCCTTCCATGATATCGGAAGATTATGCAATGCAAGCATAATGGCAAAAAATGCAATGAAGATGTATGAGTTAAAAACCATGGCGTAATAAGTTTTAATTAAGGTTAAGCAATCAGTGTATTATCTTGCTGAAAAACTCCAGCCTTTTTCCGTTTCAAGTATATTGACCAGGTTAGTTGTATAAATAACAGCACTTGCCTGTGATAAATGAGAAAGCTCTGGGCAATCAAGTTTGGCAAGGGTCGGATAATCGCCAAAATAAATGCCTTTGCATCCTGTTTCAGCAAGTAATCTGTCCCAATAAGCTTTCCTGGGATACATATGTTGTTCGGCCATCCAAAAGAAACCGGTTGATGGTGTCCTGGTAAATATGACATCGCCGCCCCTTGCCCTTATCTTATTTACATCATTTTTAACCGATAACATAACCGAATCCAGATCTTTCCCACTCATCGGGGGTGTAGGGTCGTTCTTTAAAAGCCCCCATATCGCTTTTACCTGGTTATGCTGATTGGTATCCGCCACAAATTCGGGAGTCATTATATCCTGCCTGTTATACATTACAGGATCAAACCCTGAAGGGAAATCAAGGAAAGGATATATTCCGGGCCGGTCACTAATATGCAGTCGGCCTAACAGCGCGTTTATGGCATAATGACCTTCGCTTAAGAATACCAATCTCGACTCTATTGGTTTATTAAGTACAAAGCTTGCCCGTTGTGCCGGCGTGCGTTTTTTATAATAGGATATAAATTGATCGGGATAACTATTGCCGCGATGGCTAAAAAACAATACTTCAGTTACGTCCACAATCAGCTTCCCTTTAAACTTAGGGTCATCAGCAAGGTCAGTTAAAAAAAGCCGGGGCGATGAAGCTACCATCGCTAATTGGATAGCATGGTTGCCGGTAAGTCTTTCCCATGTTGGGATGTCGAGATCATATTTGATGCGGGATGATCCAGTGAACACAGTCGCTTTGTCCGCTGGTTCGTAAACCATTTCGCGACTATGCCCCCATAATTCCGGGCCATCATCATAGCCTGTAACCGCACCTTTGCTACGCAGATAAAGTTCTAATGAAACGAAGAAAGCGAGAACAACAATTACAGTCAGTATGGCTGCTTTGGAAGACACGTGTTTTTGCATCAGCTAAAAGGTTAAAGTCTGGAAAAATGGTTTGGTAATAATAAAAATTCCGCTAAATGCCTATTATATTATGTAATAGCTTGCACACTTATTTAGAGAAAAATTGCTATAATTGGTACTGTATAAGTGGCTCTAAGTTAAATAATTAATTGTATATTCAAAATATTATTAATCTTAATTATTATTTTTTATTGAATAATATGCTGTGAAATATCAATGATAAAAAGTGCCCGATCTGGACTTTAGGTTTATTCAATAGCCCCAGATTTGTTCTTTTTTAAGTATGTTGACCAGGTTTTGAGTGTATATCACGGCATCCTTTGGACTTAGATGCGAATATTCGGGGCAGGTTAGCTGATCTATCACCGGGTAGTCAGCAAAATGAATTCCCCGGCATCTAGTTACAGTAAGCAATTTATCCCAATACAAGTTTCGCGGATAGTTTTTCTTTTCAAAGATTAGGTAAGTGCCGCTGGATGGCGTACGCAGGAAAATGACATCACCACCTCTTGCCCTGATCTTATCTACGTCAGCTTTTACAGAATTTATAATGGTATCAAGCGCTTTACCTGTTATAGGGGGAGTATGATTGTTTTTTCTGTTAAATGCCCAAATGTTTTTTACCTGTACTTGCTGATTGGTGTCTGCTAAAAACTCATCGGTCATTTTGTTTTGCCTCTCAAATGTAATGGACCTGAAACTTATGGGGAACTCGGCTGCGGTTATTACCCCATCACGGTTTTTAGGATGTAATTTGTTTAACAACGGGTTTAATGAAAAAAAACCTTTGTTCAGAAACACTAATTGTGACTCAAGCAGATGGTTGAGTTCAAAACTTGCGCGTTGGGCAGGTGTGCGTTTCTTATAATATTCAATCGCCTCAATTGGGGAGCTGATCGATCCTTTACTAAAGAATAGCCCCTCTGTTACATCAACCATCAACTTCCCCTTGAAATTGGTATCGCTGGCCAGGTCATGTAAAAAAGGCCTCGGATTAGAGCCCACCATGGACAGCTGTATGGCATGATTACCAGTAAGCCGCTCCCAGGTTGGAATATCCAGATCATATTTGATACGTGATGAGCCAATAAAAACGGTTGTCTTATCGGCCGGTTCATAAACCATAGCCCGGCTATTTGACCATAGTTCGGGGCCATCATCATAATCAAAGGTAACGCCTTTATGCCGAAGGTAAAGCTCCCAGGAAATCAGGAAAGCTAAAACGATTCCTGCAGCCAGGACGGCAGACTTGAGGCGCGAATTTATTTGCATAGGCTAAGAATTATTTATCATTTATTAAATTTCCATCCCTCGTCGTGTTTTAATATGCTAATAAGGTTTTGGGTGTATATTATGGCATCCCTGGGGTTTAGATGTGAATATTCCGGGCAAATAAGCTTACTTATCACCGGATGATCTGCAAAATGGATTCCCTTGCATCCTGTAACGGTAAGCAATCTGTCCCAATACTTATTTCGGGGATAGTATTTCTTTTCTTCCGCTAAATCCGGGCCGTTTGATGGTGTACGCAAAAATATCACTTCACCTCCACGGGCTTTTATCCTGTCTGCATCAACTTTTACAGAATTCATTATAGTATCAAGCGCTTTGCCGGTTATAATTTGAGGGGTATAATTATCTCTCCCAAAACACATCCAGATCCACCTTATCTGGTTCCGTTCGATGGTGTCCGCTAAAAACTTATCAACCATTTTGTTTTGTCTATCAAACGTAACCATACTAAAATTTGCGGGCCACGGAACAGGGGGGGACACTCCCTTGCGATCTTTAAAATGTAAGGAATCTAAAAATACATTCAATGAGAAATGTCCCGTGTTCAGGAAAACAAATTGCGATTCGAGCAAATGATTTATTTCAAAACCAGCCCTTTGCGCAAGCGTTCGTTTTTTGTAATATTTAATGGCGGCGTTGGGTGAGCTGCCGCCATCGTTACTGAAAAATATCCCCTCTGTTACATCAACTAACAATTTTCCCTTAAAATTGGGATCGTTAGCCAGATCGTGCAAACATGGCCGCGGATCTGATCCTACCAGCGCCATTTGTATAGCATGGTTGCCGGTAAGTGTTTGCCATGTCGCGATATCCAGGTCGAATTTAATACGGGATGAGCCAATAAAAACCGTTGCTTTGTCTGCCGGTTCGTAAATCATCGCACGGTTATTCGACCATAATTCGGGGCCATCGTCATAATCAAGGACAGCGCCTTTATGCCGAATGTAAAGCTCCCAGGAAATAACAAAAATTAGTACAATAGCCAAAGCCATAAAAGCGGATTTGGAGGATGATGTTGGTTGCATACGATAATATTTAAAGTCCAGAAATAAACCATTAATAATAAAATTCCGCTAAATGCTTATCGTAGTAATAGCTTGTGCACTTATTTAGGGAAAGTAGCTATAAGAAAATGATATTGTATAAGTGACTCTAAATTAGTTATTTAAACGCATAATGCAAATCTATTTTAAAATAATAAGCAGCTTCTCAAATCGAGGAAATAGGCGAATAGGATTCAGTGATTACAAGCCATAACTAAATAAATTTCGGGGCTGAAATTTGCAATTGTATAAGCACTTATATAAATTGCACAATGAATTTTTATGAGAACCTCGGTTATCTTGTTTTTGGCAGTCGTTTGAGGCGGTTGAGTGAAGGTTTTTTGTCCGAAATAAACAAAACTTACCAGGCGGCGGGCATTGAGTTTGATGCAAGCTGGTTCCCGGTATTTTATCTGTTATTGAATAATGAATCCTTATCCATTAAGGAACTAAGTGATACTATTGGTGTATCACACCCGGCTGCAAGTCAATTGGTTGCAAATCTGAAAAGTAAAAAACTCATAAAAACCACCACTTGTGCTGATGATGGCCGCAGGCAATTGGTACAACTCACTAAAGCCGGGCACACGCTGCTGGATAAAATATTGCCTGTATGGGAAGCATTGAGTGTGACAATGGAAGAGCTGGTAACAGCTGAGCCAGAATGCCAACACTTATTGCCTGCCATAACGGCTTTGGAAAATACATTCAGGACGATAAGCCTGTCAGAGAAAATAACCGAAAAATTAGCAACCTTAAAACCTGCAAAGCATGGACAAGTCCTTTAATTACGGTACCGGCCATTTAACTATCGGTACCTGCCTGGATATTGCATCGGGTAAGGTTAAGGGAATTATTGGGACTGCTGCTCACGCCAATATCCGTTCCTCATGGCTGGAAGTTGCTAAAATAGTAGAGCGCGAGATACCTGTTTACGGTATCAATACTGGTTTTGGGCCGTTGTGCAATACCCATATCCCGGAAAAAGATACTTGTACATTACAATACAATCTATTAAAGAGCCATAGCGTTGGAGTAGGCAAACCTATCCCAACAGAAATAGCCAAACTGATGCTGATTACCAAGGTACATGCATTAGCACAAGGATATTCCGGTATTTCTCCTGCAACTTTAGATCGTATCATCTGGCATATCGATAATGATGTCATACCAATTGTTCCTGAGAAGGGTTCAGTAGGTGCTTCTGGCGATTTGGCGCCTTTAGCACATTTATTTTTGCCGTTGATAGGCTTAGGTGAGGTCGAGGAAAAAGGCAAGGTATTATCTGCTGCCGCGATGTTAAAAGCTCATGGACTGGAGCCGATAATACTTGGTCCGAAGGAAGGATTAGCCCTCATTAATGGTACACAGTTTATACTCTCATTTGCAGTAAAGGCGGTGCAGCGTTTACTGCAGGCGCTACAAACGGCCGACCTGGTAGGCGCTATGTCACTAGAAGGATTGATGGGTTCAGCAAGGCCTTTTGATCCTCGCTTACATAATATCCGCCCTTATAAGGGAAATAAATTTGTAGCTCACCGGTTGTTCGCCCTATTAGAACATTCAGAAATATTAAACTCACATGCCGATTGCGATAGGGTGCAGGACCCATACTCTTTACGTTGCATGCCGCAAGTGCACGGTGCATCGCGCAATGCGTGGCTGCATTTGAAGGAGTTGACTGAGATAGAGTTGAATTCAGTAACAGATAATCCAATTGTTTTTAATGCGGATGATACCATTAGCGGAGGTAATTTTCATGGTCAGCCACTGGCATTGCCTTTGGATTACGCCACGGTAGCTGCCGCTGAGTTAGGCAATATTGCTGACCGCCGTTGTTATTTGATGAGCGAGGGAAGATACGGTTTGCCAAAATTATTGACCCCTGATGCCGGGCTTAACTCCGGGCTCATGATACCACAATATACAACCGCGGCTTTGGTGACCGAGAATAAAACCATGTGTTTCCCGGCAAGTGCTGATAGCGTGCCTACTTCATTGGGACAGGAAGATCATGTATCTATGGGATCTATCAGCGGCCGCAAGCTGCATATGGTATTAGACAACCTGGAATACATTCAGGCGATTGAACTGCTTTACGCTGCGCAGGCAATGGATTTCAGAAGGCCGTTAAAATCAACCCCAATACTGGAGGCGTGTCACAACCACGTACGCGAATATGTTTCTTTTATCAAGGAAGACCGTCTGTTTGCTGATGATATTAAACAATTACACAAGATAGTAACAGATGGCTCACTGTTGGCAACAGCCAATAGCATAGCCACTAAAAACGATATTAAACTGGATAACGATGACGAGTTCGGAATTTATTAATACATACGCCAACCACCCGGTTTACAAAGCGCCGAGAGGGATGCAGCTGCATGCCAAAAGCTGGCAAACTGAAGCACCTTTAAGGATGCTATTAAATAATCTGGACGGACAGGTAGCCGAAAATCCCGATGAACTGGTAGTATATGGCGGGATTGGTCAGGCAGCGCGTAACCAGGAATCATTGCGTCGTATCATAGAGCTACTATTGGAGTTGGATGAGGATCATTCCCTTTTGATCCAGTCGGGTAAACCGGTGGGCATTATCCGCAGTCATCCTGAGGCCCCGAGAGTACTTCTGGCTAATAGCAACCTTGTACCTGCATGGGCAACATGGGAGCATTTTAATGAACTGCGTTCTAAAGGTTTGATGATGTATGGGCAGATGACCGCAGGTAGCTGGATATACATCGGCACACAAGGCATATTGCAGGGTACTTATGAAACCTTTGTGGAATGCGGCAGGCAACATTTTAACAATGATCTGAAAGGTAAATTAATCGTCAGTGCCGGGCTTGGCGGCATGGGTGGCGCTCAGCCATTGGCCGCAACTATGGCCGGTGCAGTGTTTTTAGGCGCTGATGTGGATGAGTCGAGAATACAAAAACGGGTGGATACTCAGTATATCGATAGGATGACCCATTCTTACGAGGAAGCAATTGCATGGGTAAAAGAAGCGATGCAAAAAGGCGAGGAGCTATCGGTGGGATTAGTAAGCGATGCTGGCGACTTATTGGAGCGATTAATCAAGGATAATATAGTGCCTGATGTGCTGACCGATCAAACATCGGCGCATGACCCGTTGAATGGATATGTTCCTAATGGATTATCATTAACACTGGCATCCATATTACGCAAAAGCGACCCTGAAGAATACAAACGTCTCTCATTAAAAAGTATGGCGAGACATGTAGGGTTAATGCTTGACTTGCAGGATATGGGCGCTATAACTTTTGACTACGGAAATAACCTCCGTGAGTTTGCACGCCAGGGCGGCGAACTAAATGCATTTGATTTTCCTGGTTTTACACCGGCTTATATACGTCCGCTGTTTTGCGAGGGAAAAGGGCCGTTCAGGTGGGTAGCGCTATCTGGGGATCCCGAAGATATTTATACAACAGACAGGGCATTAGCCGAGGCATTTCCTGATAATCATCACCTCATAAACTGGCTCAAGAAAGCAAGAGAGAAAATATCCTTCCAGGGATTGCCTGCACGTATTTGCTGGTTAGGCATGGGCGAACGTGAAAAAGCAGGATTAATATTTAACGAACTTGTAGCAAGTGGCAAAGTAAAAGGGCCGATAGTTATCGGTCGAGATCATTTGGATTGCGGTTCGGTAGCATCACCTAACAGGGAAACGGAATCTATGAAGGACGGCTCAGATGCCGTGTCCGACTGGCCATTGCTTAACCTGATGGCGAATACTTCAGGTGGCGCAACATGGGTGTCTTTTCATCATGGTGGCGGGGTAGGTATGGGATACTCTCAGCATGCGGGGATGGTAGTAGTAGCCGATGGTACAGAACGTGCTGCTAAATGCTTAAGAAGAGTTTTATATAATGATCCGGCGATGGGGATTTTTCGTCATACAGATGCCGGGTATGAACAAGCTGCAGAAACTGCAGAAAAGTTTGGATTGAAGATATAGTCGGAAAGTCCGGAAGACGGGAAGTCCGAAAGTATTAAAGATTGTCATTGCGAGGAGGAACGACAAAGCAATCGCATACTATACAGAGCGGATATGCAAAGTTCGCGATTGCTTCGTTGCCCAATACCGCCAACCGCCCTGCACCTCGTATGACATATTAGAAAAAAAGAAAATATAGATGAAAAAACTCATCGGTCCATTTACCCAGATATTGCCGTTGTCAGGTTTGCCATTAAAAGGCGCCCTGAATGATGAGCAATTGCAGATCATTCCGCAAGGCGGGGTATTGACAGAGGATGGACTGATAGTTGAAGTTGATGACTTTGAAAAACTAAGAAAAGATAATCGCGAAGCAGAAGTAGAAGAAGTTGCTGGACAACAGGTTTTACTGCCAGGATTCATAGACTGCCACACACATTTATGTTTCGCAGGGGACAGATCGAAAGATTATGCATTGCGTATTGCCGGTAAAAGTTATTTGGAAATAGCTAAAGCTGGCGGGGGTATTTGGGATTCGGTTACGCAAACCCGACAGGCAAGTAAAGAGCAGCTTGCCGAACTATTGTTGCAAAGAATAGATCGGCATGCAAAAGACGGCGTAACTACTATCGAAATAAAAAGTGGCTATGGGCTTAAACTTGAAGAAGAATTAAAACAGTTGCGTGCTATTAAACTGGCAGCCGCAAATAGCAAGGTCGATTTGATTGCAACCTGCCTTGCTGCACACATTTTGCCAAAGGATTTTTTCGGCGTTGCGTCTGAATATTTGGAGTATGTTTTAAATAACCTGCTTCCGAAAGTAAAAAAAGAAAACCTGGCTAACAGGGTAGATATATTTATTGAAGAAAGTGCTTTTAACACTACTAATGCTACATCTTATTTGCGGGTAGCAAAACAAATGGGCTTTGATGTTACCGTACATGCCGACCAGTTTACGACAGGTGGCAGCGAAGTAGCGGTAAATGTAGGTGCGGTATCTGCCGATCATCTTGAAGCCAGCACAGAAAAAGAAATTAAACGATTAGCTGCATCCGAAACGGTTGCAGTTGCATTGCCGGGCGCTTCCTTAGGTTTGGGTATGGGTTTTGCCCCTGCACGAGAGTTATTGAATGCAGGGGCTAGCCTGGCTATTGCCAGCGACTGGAATCCAGGCTCAGCACCGATGGGTGACCTGTTGATGCAGGCATCGGTACTAAGCGCCTATGAAAAATTAACTACTGCGGAAGTTTTCGCAGGGCTAACTTTTAGGGCAGCAAAAGCATTAAATTTACATGATCGCGGAGCATTTGAAAAGGGTAAACTGGCCGATATGCAGGCCTATCCTTGTGCGGATTACCGGGAGATATTATATCACCAGGGCAAGTTAAAACCCAATCAGGTTTGGAAAGAAGGAATTTGTCTGAACCAGAATTAACAGAATAGAATAAAACTGATCTCTGATCACTAATTAACTAATCACTACAATGCAATTGATCGAATGTGTTCCCAATTTTAGCGAAGGCCGCGACCTGAATATCATTAAGCAGATCACTGATGAAGTAGAATCTGTTGAAGGTGTGCGTCTGTTGAATGTTGATCCGGGTAAGGCGACTAACCGAACGGTGGTAACTTTTGTTGGTGAACCGTCTAAAGTGATCGAAGCGGCTTTTTTAGCAATTAAAAAGGCAGGTGAATTGATAGATATGAGCAGGCATACCGGCGAACATCCGCGTATGGGAGCTACAGATGTTTGTCCGCTGATACCCATTAGTAATATCAGCATGGAAGAAACTGCTGAATATGCTAAGCAATTGGCTGAACGGGTTGGTAAAGAATTGAACATACCAGCATATTTATATGAGTATGCCCAGCCTGATAAAAAGAGGAACAATCTTTCAGTGATACGTGCAGGCGAGTACGAAGGATTTTTTAAGAAAATAAAACTGCCAGAATGGAAGCCTGATTTCGGTCCGGCAGAGTTTGATGCTAAACGTGGTGCGACAGTGATTGGTGCACGTGATTTTTTGATCGCTTATAATGTCAATTTAAATACAACTTCTACGCGTCGGGCAAATTCCATTGCTTTTGATGTAAGGGAAGCAGGACGGGTGATGCGTGAAGGTGATCCGATTAATGGAAAGATCATAACCGACGCGAGTGGTAAACCCAGATCCATCCCCGGCTCATTAAAAGCGGTAAAAGCTATCGGTTGGTATATCGAGGAATATGGTATCGCACAGATATCCATGAACCTGACCAATATCGAGGTAACACCAGTTCATAAAGCTTTTGATGAGGTTTGTACCAAAGCGGCCGAACGCGGTATCAGGGTAACGGGCAGTGAGTTAGTGGGGTTGATCCCTCTAAAGTCGATGCTGGATGCCGGGAAGTATTTTCTTGCCAAGCAACAGCGTTCGACGGGGGTGAGTGAAAAAGAATTGATCCGGATAGCAATCAAATCAATGGGATTGGATGAGTTGACACCGTTTAAACCTGAAGAAAGAATAATCGAATATCTTTTAAAAGATAAGGCTGACAGCAAGTTAGTAAGCATGAGTTTGAGTGACTTTGCTGATGAAACGGCCAGCGAAAGCCCGGCACCGGGTGGCGGTTCTATTTCTGCTTATGTGGGTGTATTGGGTGCTTCATTGGCTACGATGGTGGCTAATCTTTCGTCACATAAAAAGGGTTGGGACAATCGTTGGCAAGAATTTAGCGGATGGGCCGAAAGAGGTCAGCATTATAAAAATGAACTCATTCGTTTGGTAGACCTGGATACCATTGCGTTCAATAAAATTATGACAGCCTTTAGTTTACCTAAATCAACCGACGAAGAAAAAGCAGCAAGGACGCTAGCCATACAGGACGCAACTAAATATGCTATCGAAGTGCCTTTTGCCGTGATGAAAGCAGCCTATCAAAGTATGGAAGTGATCAGGGCGATGGCAGAAACCGGCAATCCCAACTCGGTAACCGATGCTGGTGTAGCAGCCTTATGTGCACGAACCGCTGTTTTAGGCGCATTTATGAATGTTAGAGTTAATGCATCAGGATATCACGATAAAACTTACATACAGGAAATTTTGAACGAAGGCGAGGCTCTTCAGCAAATGGCGATTGACCGTGAAGCGGAGATCATTTCGATTGTAAATAGCAAGATAGGGTGAGGGACGTTATACGTTTTTTTGCCTGTCCGTAGGCGAATAATTGTTAATCCAAATAAGGTTATAGTGATCAGAATAAGCTATTTTTATTTCATATCAACAGTTCATGAAATCCTTTTCTTGTTACAGTTTCACTAAGGCTATCCTTGCGTTTTTCCTTTTGCTTTCGTCATTAGTTCAAGCTCAAAAAATTGGTTCCAACGTAAAACGTATTGTATTTTTAGGTAATAGCATAACCTGGCAGGCTAATTATGTGAATGACGTAATAGCTTATTTAACGGTGCAATACCCAAACCGGCACTTTGATTTTATCAATGTTGGTCTGCCCAGTGAGACGGTATCCGGGCTTTCAGAACCAGGGCATGCCGGAGGCGCGTTTCCCCGGCCTGATTTGCACGAGCGACTGCAGCGCGTGCTGGATCAAACTAAACCCGATCTGGTGTTCGCCAGTTATGGTATTAACGATGGTATTTATATGCCATTTGATACCAACCGTTTTCAAAAATTCAAGGATGGAATAAACTGGCTTCATAATGAGGTAGTTAAAAGTGGTGTGCAGATCATACATATCGCACCTTCAGTTTTTGATGAATTAAGAGCAGGAGACGCAGGATATGCTGCTGTGATTGATGATTATGCCAGTTGGCTGCTTGGTTTACATTTTTCACTAAAATGGGAAGTTATTGATGTTCACTTCCCAATGAAAAAGTACCTGGAAGCCCACCGTAAAGTAGATGCGCAATTTCACCTGGATGGCTTTGCCCTGAGTAGCGATGGGGTACACCCCAATGAGGTCGGGCATTGGATCATGGCGAAGCAAATCTTGCTTTACCTGGGTTGCGACGAGGTAGCTAATGCTCCCGGAGCGGAACAGAGTCTTTCAAAAAACAAGAATGGCTCTAAGATTTTGAAACTGATAACTGAAAGGGAAAATATGCTGCGTGATGCCTGGCTTACGGCAACAGGACATAAGCGCCCCGGAATGCCTGTTGGTTTACCGCTTGATGAAGCCCTTAAAAAATCTGATGAGATGGGACAGGCAATCAATACTCTTGTTGTTGATGGGGCCAAGTATTAGTATTATAGTCTATAAATAAAAAGAAGGTGCCCTTTTGAGACACCTTCATCAATTATCTATAAGGGTTGGGGTTTAAAATAGAAACTTCACAAACGCTTCCATCGCCTGGTATTCAGCAAGCCCAAGTCGGTCATAAGCCTGCGCCGTTTCCCGGTTACGGTCTTCGGCCCTTACCCAGAACTCGCGGGCATCATCCCCCGGGAATACCGCCCTGTCTTTCTGCGACTGGTGCTTGAAGATCGCATTACGTTTGCGGAGCACTTCCTGCGGGGAAAGCGGTACGGCCATCTCGATCTCGTAGGTCTCAAACTCCTTCCAGGCACCCCGGTACATCCACAGCCAGCAGTCTTTTACCCAGTCTTCCGTTTCCCTTAGCTTTCTCAGGGCTGCCAGGATAATGTTAAAGCAAACCAGGTGTGTCCCATGAGGGTCGGCAAAGTCACCCGCTGCAAATACCTGCTGCGGTTTTACTTTTTGCAATAACTCCATGGTGAGCTCAATATCCTTGTCCGTTACCGGGCTCTTCTGCGTTTTTCCGGTCTCGTAAAAAGGTAAGGCCATAAAGTGGATATGATCGTCGTTTAATCCCGCGTACCGTGCCCCCGAGATGGCTTCCGTCTTACGGATAAACCCTTTCACATCGCGGATCTCCTGGGTATCGATCTCGTTGGGTTGCTTTTTATCGAAGAAGGTACGCATGTCTTCATACAGGCCTTTCAAATGATTGTTATCATCTCCTATGCTGTGGTTGAAGTCGATGGCAAATTCCATATATCTTAATACATCATCATCCCATACTGCGGTATTGCCCGAGGTCTGGTAAGCTACATGCACCTCATGCCCCTGGTCAACCAGTCTTATGAATGTTCCGCCCATCGAGATCACATCATCATCCGGGTGGGGAGAGAAGATGATCGAACGCTTGCGTGCCGGCAAGGCCCTTTCAGGACGTTGTGAGTCATCGGCATCCGGCTTACCACCCGGCCAGCCGGTAATGGTATGCTGTATCTGGTTAAAAATGTCAATATTGATGTTATAGACCGGGCCCTGCTCCACGGCCAGTTGCGCCATGCCATGGTTGTTATAATCTTCTTCGGTCAGTTTCAGTACCGGTTTGCCCAGTTGTTCGGCAAGCCAGATCACCGCTTTCTTTTTGAGCATATTATCCCATACGCAGTCTTTTACCAGCCAGGGGGTATTAAAGCGGGTCAGGTCTGAGGCAGCCTCGGTATCCAGTACAAATTCCACATGCTGGGATAATTGCAGGTAAGTCGCCGGTACATCGCCCGAGATCTCGCCTTCTACGGCTTTCTTGATGATGGGTGCCTTCTTGGCGCTCCAGGCCATCAGGATAATTTCCCGGGCCTTGAAGATAGTACCGATCCCCATGGTGATGGCTTTGGTGGGTACATTCTGCTTGCCACCGAAATCACGGGAGGCATCATTACGGGTCAGATCATCTAAAGTAACCAGCCTTGTTCCCGAGTTGGGTGCCGAGCCCGGCTCGTTAAAGCCGATGTGGCCCGTACGGCCGATCCCTAAGATCTGCAGATCTAAGCCTCCTAATGCGCTGATCTTCTTTTCATATTCCAGACAGAAGCCGACTACATCTTCTTTTTTCAGTGTCCCGTCCGGGATATGCACCGAAGCTTTATCGATATCGATGTGATCAAACAAATTCTCGTTCATGAAGGTGACATAGCTTTGGGCTGCCCTGGGCTTCATCGGGTAGTATTCGTCCAAATTAAAGGTGATCACATTCTTGAAGCTCAGGCCTTCCTGCCGGTGCTGGCGCACCAGTTCGGCATAAACGCCCAATGGGGTTACACCGGTGGCCAGGCCAAGTACTACCTTTTCGCCTGCTGCCTGCTTCGAACGGATCAGCTCCGCTATCCGCTTCGCTACCGATAACGAGGCTTCTTTCTGGTTTGCAAATACACTCACCGGCAGCTTCTCATACCGGGTCTCTTCCAATAAATTTAATCGGGCCATGTTTGTAATACTGTATGTAGGTTTATAATTTGTCTCAAAATATTATTGCAAAAAAAATCCCCGCAAATGCAGGGATTTCTCGTTCAAACCAATTTAACTATCGAATCATTCCACCGCGATGATGAAACAACTAAATAATGTTGTATTCTATGTATTAGCATATTCGTTTTAGGGTATCCTAACCCAATCATTGCGATTGTTGATTAAGATAAACAAACATAAATTAAAATATTTATAAGTGCAAGTACTTTTTAAATTTTTTTAATAAGTATCGAGTCGCCTTTTTTAGTAGGGAAAATTTGAGTCACCTTATTTAGTATAATAAGCGTCAGCCATGGTTTTGATTCCTGGCACATGGGAATAAGCTACAGAATGATATAATAATGTATTCGAGTTAATTGTAGATACGGTATCTCTTACATCAAATCCCCCGGGATTAGTGAGGGTGCTTTGTGGGGTTAAAACAAATTTAGATCCCAAAGCTGTGTACTTCATGACGGAAGTGACGGGTGTAATTTTTTGAGGTGGGATTTCTTGCCCGTTGGGTTGATTGGGATAGTAATAATAATCGGTACCAATTATACAAGTGTTATTACTGTTGAATTGCAGGTAATCTGAACCAGTGAAAGGGCGCAAAAAGGTGGTATCATATAGAAAAGCGCCAGTGCTATCTGTCGCGTATATCCTTAATTTTGTTTCCTGCCATTTACCAATTATGGCTACAGACGATTTATTATCTTTTTTGCAGGCAGGCAAACCAAACACAACAATAGCAATAATCAACAATAGATATTGGTGTTTCATATTTTTAAGAGTTATTAACTACTATATTACGAAACAAAGAAGTGTAATGCTACAACCAGGTGAATTATTAATGATTCAGAGCTTATTCTCAATTTTTATCTATTTTCTTTTATATTACGGTCAGAAATTTATTCCCATAAAGTGTTAAAGAAGAATAACTGGATTAAAAATTATAGCGGGATGATCTGGCTGTTAACCGGGATCATAGCCGGCAGCATAGCCGGGATTGTATTCGGTAAACAAGCGGAGATCGTAAAACCTGTTGGCGATATTTTTTTGAATTTGCTTTTTGTTGCTGTAATTCCGCTTGTCTTTTTCGGTATATCTTCTGCAATTGCAAATATCCAGGGCAGTCAAAAATTAGGCCGTATAATGGGTGTAATGGCTGCGACATTTCTGGTAACCGTACTCATTGCCGCTTTGGTAACTATTGCCGCGGTATGGTTATTTCCAATACATCAAAATTTAGCGTTGAGTTCCGATTTGGCAGCTCAAAGCACAAATAAATCAATATCCGGCGACCAGCTAACACAACTTTTTACCACGGGGGAGTTTTTTCAACTACTGTCGCGAAGAAACATGCTGGCCATGATCATTTTTGCAATTTTAGTAGGATTTGGGACATTAAAGACAGGTGAAAAAGGGCATGCTTTTAAACAATTTCTAAATGCCGGGAATGAGGTATTTAAGAATGTATTTATACTGATCATGAAGCCCGCACCTATTGGATTAGGTGCCTATTTTGCTTACCAGGTAGCTTTATTCGGACCTTCTTTATTCGGGACCTATGCACATACAATGGGTATTGGATACGGTGTCAGTATTTTTTACTATGCAGTCTTTTTCAGCCTCTATGCTTTCATAGCCGGAGGGCTAAAGGGTATAAAAGCATATTGGAAAAACAATATTATCCCTTCTGCCACAGCCATAGGTACCTGCAGCAGTATTGCCACAATTCCGGCAAACCTGGAAGCTGCAAAAAAGATGGGCGTTTCGGATGTAATAACAGGGATCACTATACCGCTTGGAGGAACGTTACACAAAGAAGGATCCAGTATATCATCCATTTTAAAGATGGCAGTTGTGTTTGCTATGTTCGGCAGAAGTTTTAATGGTCCAGAGGTAATTTTATTGGCGCTTGGCATGACGGTATTGGTAAGTATTGTTGAAGGAGGAATACCAAACGGCGGTTACGTGGGTGAGATACTTTTTATATCAGCATATGGCCTGCCGCCTGAGGCATTACCACCTGCAATTATTATAGGCACGCTAATTGATCCAATCGCAACTTTACTTAATGCGACAGGTGATACGGTAGCAGCGATGATGATTAACAGGTTTGTACAGGAGAAAAATAAGACGGTTTTTAATACTGAGTGATGAACTTGAATATTAAGCAACTAAGTCATTAGATATTGGCAGTTTTAACCGGGGTTTTATACTCATTTAATTCAAATGCTAATTTTTTAAATTTTAATTTTAATTTTGTGCAGATTAAACTCTTTTTCAATTACTTAGCAGCGCGAGTGGTGCATATTTATGAGACCCATCTTAAGGCAATTTAAACTATTACTTACTCCAATACTTATTCTGCTTGCTGTAACAGCAATATCGCAACAGGTAAAGCATAAGCCTACGGGTGTTAAAATCATGAGCAGTCAGCTAAAGAATTTTTGTCAGCTGGCAGCAGAGGCCAATGTGGAATTTATTTATCCTGCGGGGTTTAAAGAGATACCGGCAATAAATAATGAAAACTTCTCTTTCGACTATGCTATGGTTCTGCCTGGACATGATTTTGAAATATGGTTTAGGGTGAGGTCTCAAAAACTCAATTGGGCCGACTATCAGCGCTACCGTAGCGATAACGCCAGGAGGATTGAAAATCCGGACTCTTTATACAACAAAATAGGGCCGGCTCAGGCTATTTCTTTTACCGGTGATAAAAACTATTTTACAACAATTATTCCGCAGGATGTTTTAGCGCGCTATAACGCAAATGCAGGTAAAACATATCTTTTAAACTTGCTTGACATGCCTGAAACAAAGCATTATAAATATGCTTTATTGATCACATTACAAAAAGACCATATCGGCACAATAGTAGCGGTATGCTTTGCTAACGATAAGGGAGCCGATTTTTTCAAAAACATTAGTAAGGTAAGTAAGTGCCTGAAGTTTAAGCCCTGAGAATTTTCGTTGGAAAGTTGGAATGTTGAAAAGTTAGAATGTTTTTCCCAGCCTGATTAGATAATTTTACGACGTTTTATCTTGCAACGAATGAACAACTTTACAACCTTAAAACTTTACAACCTTTCAACAAGTAATAAGAATGGCAGAACCAACAGCTTATAGTGAAGATAGTATACGGTCACTCGACTGGAAAGAACATATACGCTTAAGACCAGGTATGTATATCGGTAAGTTGGGCGACGGCTCGGCTTATGACGATGGTATTTATGTGCTGTTAAAAGAGATCGTAGATAACTCGATAGATGAGTTTGTGATGGGAGCAGGAAGAACCATTGATGTGAATATGAGTGATCACAAGGTCACCGTCCGCGATTATGGTCGTGGTATTCCTTTGGGTAAGGTGATTGATTGCGTATCTAAGATCAACACTGGTGGTAAATATGATAGCAAGGCTTTCCAAAAATCAGTAGGATTGAACGGTGTGGGTACCAAGGCAGTGAATGCGCTTTCAAACGCATTTACCGTACAGTCATATCGTGATGGAAAAACTAAGGTAGCTGAGTTTGCCAAAGGCGAACTGGTACGTGACGAGGCCGAAAAGGAAACTTCTCAGCGCAATGGCACAGCCATCAACTTTACACCGGATGATACCATTTTCAGGCATTATCATTTTATACCGGAGTTTGTAGAGAATATGATATGGAACTATGTGTTCCTTAATGCCGGGCTCACCATCAATTTTAACGGGCAGAAATATTTATCGGAACGTGGTCTGTATGATCTGCTTTCGCGCAATGTGGATGCTGAAACCATACGCTATCCTATAATTCACCTAAAGGGTGAGGATATAGAAATAGCCATGACCCACGGTCAGCAATATGGTGAGGAATATTACTCTTTTGTAAACGGACAGCATACTACGCAGGGTGGTACCCATCAGGCAGCCTTCCGTGAGGCGGTTGTAAAAACGATACGTGAATTTTATAAAAAAGAGTTTGATGCATCTGATGTACGGGCGTCTATTGTGTCAGCTATCGCGATAAAGGTACAGGAGCCTGTTTTTGAATCGCAAACCAAAACCAAGCTGGGGTCACAAAATGTTGGTCCGGATGGTCCGAGCGTGCGTGGCTTCATCAATGATTTTGTAAAAAAGGAACTTGATAATTATCTGCATAAAAATACGGCTACCGCTGATGCGCTGCTTAAACGCATTATGCAGTCTGAGCGTGAACGTAAGGATATTGCCGGTATTAAAAAACTGGCCAATGAGCGTGCTAAAAAGGCATCCTTACACAACCGTAAACTGCGTGATTGCAAGCTGCACTTTGAAGATAATCACGAACGTAAGCAGGACACCACTCTATTTATCACCGAAGGGGACTCTGCCAGCGGATCGATCACTAAATCCCGTGACGTACAAACCCAGGCGGTCTTTAGTTTGAAGGGTAAACCGTTAAACTGTTATGGACTTACCAAAAAGGTGGTTTATGAAAACGAAGAATTTAACCTGTTGCAGCACGCTCTAAATATCGAGGATGGTCTTGATGGATTGCGTTATAACAATATCGTAATAGCTACCGATGCTGATGTGGACGGTATGCACATCCGCTTGTTAATGATGACCTTCTTTCTGCAGTTTTTCCCCGACCTGGTGAAGGCCGGGCATGTTTCCATATTACAAACACCTTTATTCAGGGTGCGCAATAAAAAAGAGACCATTTATTGTTACAGCGACGAGGAAAGACGTAATGCGATTGCTAAACTCGGCACAAAACCCGAGATCACCCGCTTTAAAGGATTAGGTGAAATATCGCCGGAAGAGTTCGGCTTGTTTATCGGAAAAGATATCCGCCTTGATCCTGTTATTCTGAAAGATGCCAATATCAAAGGCTTGCTGGAATATTATATGGGCAAAAATACCCCAAGCCGCCAGCAGCATATCGTTGGTAATTTAAGGGTAGAGAAGGATGATGAAACAATCAACCCGACTATTGTTGAAGATGAATTGCCATTAGCTGTCTGAACCGTTGATTTATATGATTAAATGATTTCGCTGATGATGGAGACTTACTGGGTTTTTAAAACTTCGTAAGTCTTTCGCTGACTAATAAAAATAGCGATGGGTTTTTAAACCCATCGCTATTTTGTTTTTCTATGACTATTTATTCTATAAAATCTTTATCTTGTATCCCCTTTTTAATTGGGATGCTATAAAATGATCAACCACGAAATAAAAATAAATTTTGAAGAATATACTTCTGTAGAAGAGTTAGGACAGGCGGATAAGGAGCTTTGTCTGGAAGCTGTAAAGGCGCTTGCCAATTCACATTCACCTTATTCTAAATTCAGAGTAGGGGTAGCAATGCGCCTGCAAAGCGGTAAAATATTACATGCCAGCAACCAGGAAAACGTAGCTTATCCTTCGGGACTTTGTGCCGAGCGGGTTGCTCTTTTCAATTGGGGTGCTAATCACCCAAATGATCCAATTGAAACAATGGCCATTACAGCTCATTCAGATGAATTCCTGCTAACCAAACCGATAACTTCCTGTGGTGCTTGTTTGCAGGTATTGGCAGAGTATGAAAAAAAACAAGGCCGTGCAATAAAAATGTTACTCTATTGTCAGCAAGGTGCGGTATGGACGGCAACCGGTATCGAAAGTTTTTTACCATTTTTGTTTTTTGAAGACCGGTTAAACAACTAAACTATGAAACTAAAACTAACGTTACTGATCATCGCTTTGATGTTCGGTGCAAGAATATTTGCGCAAAGCGGATTCCCATTTGATAATGAAATCAGGGATTTTAAACATCAGGACAGCTTGAGCTTTCCCAAATCAAACGGGATCTTATTTATAGGCAGCTCATCCATTCGTAAATGGACCGATCTTGAACAACGTTTTGCCGGAAAGCCGATTATCAGGCGCGGAGTAGGCGGATGTGAGCTTTCGCAATTGGTAAAATATTATACACCTTATATCCTGTTCCCATATCATCCACGCAAAATATTTATTTATGCGGGCGAGAATGATATCGCTGCAGGCGAAACAGCGGATTCGGTTTTTACCAATTTTAAAACCCTGTGGGTGATGATCAGGAAGGAATTGCCAAATGCTGAAATTTACTTTATGTCGATCAAACCGAGCCCCAGCAGGGCAGAGCATTTTAATGAGTTCATTAAAGCTAATACCTTGATCGAGAAATATCTCGCAGGCAAACCCCACAGCTTATTCGTCGATGTGAATACGGTTATCTATAAAACAGAAACAAGCAGGCCCGATTCCACATTATTTGAAAATGACTACCTGCATCTGAACAACAGCGGATATGATCGCTGGCAAAAAGTACTGGAGCCATACGTCAATTAATTTATTTGCGTGCCAAATAGTTAGGTGATTTTTGCCGGGAGTGACAATTCATCAGTTGATCACTGCCATTTTGCGCCTTAAAATCAACGGGTTTACTTTTTGTGGGCGATGATCTATGGATTCATACTCACAAATAATTATTAGTGCCGTTGATAAGCTGCGTACCTCAGTTGTGAAGATCGAGCAATTTGATGTGATAGAAGGTCGCGAAACGATAACCGGTACTGGTACCGGCTTTTTATTCTCATCCGACGGGTATTTATTTACCAATAGCCATGTCATAAAAAAAGCCAAACAATTAAGAGCTATAATATATGATGGCGGCATACATAACGCTACCCTGATAGGCGAAGATCAATATACCGATCTGGCTATTCTGAAAATTGACGCTACAGATTATATACCGGCTGTGATGGGAGATGCTGATGATTTGCAAATTGGCCAATTGGTTATTGCTATTGGTAATCCGCTTGGCTTTCAGCATACAGTGACCGCCGGTGTTATCAGCGCTTTGGGGCGTACGCTTTCAGGCGAGTCAGGTGTCTCAATGGACAGCATGATACAAACCGATGCTGCGCTTAATCCGGGTAATTCAGGCGGACCGCTCATTAATGCTGATGGAGAGGTAGTTGGTGTAAATACGGCTACTATTCGCGGGGCGCAGGGACTTTGTTTTGCCATCAGCATCAATACAGCCAAATCGGTTGCTAATCAATTGATACGCTATGGTAAGGTAAAACGTGCATACATCGGAGCCAGTTTGCAGCAAATAAGCCTGGTACCGAAGTTGCGAACAATTCATCAGCTTAAAAACCAGCAGGCACTATTTATTACACAGGTGGCAAATAACAGTCCGGCAGATAAAGGCGGATTATTAAGCGGTGATATTATTTATGCTTTTAATGATAAGCTGATTGAAACATCAGATCAATTATTCAAAATGCTGACGGGCGATAAAGTAGGGCAGTTTCAATTCATAAGTGTCTTACGCAATAATCAAAAGAAGGAATTGCGTGTTACCCCTGCAGAGCGTTAACAGAACTATTAAAATCAAAGAAGGCCCGGTGACGGGCCTTCTTCATTACAAAACAAAACAATAATCACCTTTTTATTTGAATGAGGTTTCCACCTTCGTAATTTTCCATCCGCTGCCGGCATGTTGTGCAGTGATCACATCAGTACGTGTAAAATCGTTGTATTTCATATCAACCTTCATCACTTCCATCTCGTCATCATTTCTTACAATTGTTTTGGTGCATTGGCAATCCTGTTCAATGTTTTCATTGGCTTTTAATGAACTCATGATCTGTGCTTTGGTGAGTGTATTTACATTCTCGCCGCGCTTCATATCAAAATGGGCGTCATTATCTATTGCATCATCAACTCCGGCTAGTTTTCCGTGTACTACTGCATTTAAATAAGTATCGATCGCTTTATCTTTTGAATTATCGTGGCTGATTAAAGGTGTTGCCTGTGAGGCTCCGCAAATCAATAGTAAGGCCATTCCCATCATCATTGCTTTTAAAGTTTTCATAACATTTTGTATTAAGGTAAATAATTTGATTATGTATATAAGACATACGCACATACCCCATCGTTACACTTAAAAGCCTTAATTTGGATGATTTAACAAACATTTAACATTTATTCCTTAACATTAAGATATTTGTATCTATAGACTGATTTGCCTTCTGCCATGGTTGAGTTTACCACGATAATTTTGCAATTTAATGAACAGGGTGAAAAGACCGGCTGGACGTATATTGAGATTCCGGTTGACATAGCACGGCAGATGAAACCCGGCAACAAGAAATCCTTCAGAGTAAGGGGTATGCTGGATGCTTTTCCGGTGCAAGGTATGGCACTAATGCCGATGGGTGAGGGTAATTTTATAATGGCACTAAAGGCGGAAGTGAGGAAAGGAATACATAAGAACGCCGGGGCCATGCTGCAGGTAAGATTGGAAGAAGACAAAGATTTTAAGGTCGAAATGCCTGCTGATCTGCAAGAGTGCTTCGACTTTGAACCAGAGGCTTTTGAATTTTACAACAGCCTTGCCAAATCACACCGCGAGTATTTTATTAAGTGGATTGACAGCGCCAAAACCAATGAGACGAGGGCAAAACGGATCGTTAATACTGTGAATGCGATGTTAAGGAAATGGAGCTACAGCCAAATGATCAGAGCGATGAGGGGGGAGTAATTGTGCGGGGTTGATCAGCGACTAAATTCCTCAATGAACTCTTGCGGTGTATACACAGGTAGTGTAGGGATGCTGTTTTTCTTCAATTGCTTATCGCGGGAAATAAAGCAATCAATTTTGTGATGAATGGCTGTAAAATATTGAAGCGCGTCTTCAATGTCTGTGAATTTCGAAGACAGTGCTACGATTGCGGTCTCATGTGTAATATCGATGAGAGTTACCTCCATTAGTATCATCAAAAGCAATTCTTTAGTTTTATCACTTCCATAAAACTTAGTAAGATAATGCCCGGTAATATGAAGAATTGAAGAGGTTGTAAAAGCCTGAATTTTACCAGTTATAACTAAATCTAAAACCTGCTTTGCCTCATTATAAGAATCACGTTTCAGTGTAAAGTCAAGCAGCAAGTTTGCATCAAGAAATATCTTAGAAGCCATACTTCTTCACTTGTTCCTGGTAATACAATTCTTTCAGATCGGCTTTAGGATCGATATTAGTCGGGCCAAGTTCTTCAACCATATCTATTATTGTTCTTCGTTTTACTGGTTTGGTAACGACTTTAAGATAGTCCTCAACAATTTCAGATACACTTATGCCTTTTTTCTCTGCATATAGTTTGGTATCATGCAATACGCTTTCCTCGATAGTTAAATTTACTCTTGCCTTCATATATAAGCAAATATACGCACTTTTTTTATTTATACGCATATCTATTGCAAATGTGTGCAAATGTTTAAAATATCTGCACATCTGCATATTTGCACATCTGCACATTATAGTATCTTTACCCATCTATATTTTAGCTAAGAATGAGTGAAGATCTGAGCAATAACGATACCTCTGAAAATAAAGAAGACAAAAAATTACACAATGTAACTTCCCTCGGCGGGCTGTATGAAAACTGGTTCCTGGATTACGCTTCTTATGTAATCCTTGATCGCGCCGTACCGCATTTGCATGATGGGTTAAAACCTGTACAACGGCGTATACTGCACTCCCTTAAGGAGATGGACGACGGACGCTTTAACAAGGCTGCCAACGTGATTGGTAATACCATGAAATATCACCCGCATGGTGATGCTTCTATTGGTGATGCCATGGTGCAGATAGGGCAGAAGAATTTGCTGATAGATTGCCAGGGAAACTGGGGCGATCCGGTTACAGGCGATTCGGCAGCAGCGCCACGTTATATTGAGGCACGCTTATCAAAATTTGCTAATGAAGTGGTTTTCAACCCGGATACTACCGAATGGCAAGCCAGCTATGATGGCCGTAATAAAGAGCCAATAACGCTGCCTGTAAAATTTCCATTGCTGCTTGCCCAGGGTGCTGAAGGCATTGCCGTGGGCCTGGCTACTAAGATATTGCCGCATAACTTTATTGAATTAATTAATGCATCCATAGGCGTATTGCAGGATATCAAACCAAACCTTGTACCCGACTTTTTTACCGGTGGTATGGCTGATTGTTCGGCATATAATGAAGGTCAGCGTGGTGGCAGGGTGCGCGTTCGTGCTAAGATAACGGAGCGGGATAAGAAGACATTGGCTATTACGGAGATTCCATTTGGTACAACAACAGGCAGTCTTATTGATAGTGTTATCTCAGCCAATGATAAGGGGAAGATCAAGATCAAAAAGATTGAGGATAACACAGCAAGGGACGTAGAGATCATCATCCATTTGGCACCCGGTATATCACCTGATGTGACTATTGACGCCTTATATGCCTTCACCGATTGCGAGGTTTCCATATCACCCAATACCTGTGTAATACAGAACGATAAGCCGCGCTTTATGAGTGTGAATGATATGCTCACCGAGAGCACGCATTACACCAAAGAACTGCTGAAACAGGAATTGCAGATCAGGTTGAAGGAATTGATGGAGAAGATATTCTTTAGCTCATTGCTGAAAATATTTATCCAGGAGGGTATGTACAAGCACCCCGACTATGAAGGTGCGGGTAATTTTGAAGGCGTAGTTGAAGTGCTGAATAGATTGTTTACGCCCTTCTTCTCACAGTTTTATCGCGAAATACTGGCGGAGGATTATAAAAGGCTGATTGATAAACCAATGAGCAGCATCACCCGCTTTGATGTGAAAAAAGCGGATGAGCAGATGAAGGCGATTGAAGCGGAGATCAAAGAAGTAAAACATCACCTCAAACACCTGAATGATTATGCCATTGCCTGGTTTCAGAAACTGAAGGACAAATATGGTAAAGATCGTGAACGTAAAACCGAACTGCGCACCTTTGATAAGGTGGAAGCTGCACAGGTAGCCTTAGCCAATGTAAAACTATATGTTAATAAAGTTGACGGGTTTATTGGCAGCGGCTTAAAGAAAGATGAATTTGTATGTGATTGCTCGGATATTGATGAGATTATTGTCTTCCGTGCAGATGGTAAGTGTATCATCACAAAAGTTCAGGATAAGGTATTTGTTGGTAAGGAGATAGAGCACGTAGCAGTATTCAAAAAGAATGATGAACGCACCGTTTATAATATGGTCTACAAAGACGGGCAGAGTGGTGTTAGTTATATCAAACGTTTCAGTGTAGTAGGTGTAACCCGCGATAAGGAATACGACTTGACAAAGGGTACCAAAGGATCAAAGATGCTGTATTTCTCAGCAAATCCTAATGGCGAAGCGGAAGTGGTTAATATACAACTGAAGCCGCACTCCAAACTAAGGAAGGTGCAATTTGATGAAGATTTCGCCACCATCGCCATTAAAGGCCGTAACTCGATGGGCAATATCATCACCAAATATCCGGTAAAGAAGATATCGCTGAAAAGCAAAGGCGTATCCACTCTTTCTGGCAGGAAAATATGGTATGACGCTATTCTGAAGCGCCTTAATGCTGACGGTCGCGGTAAATACCTGGGCGAATTTGATGGTGATGACCGTATACTTACAGTACTAAATAATGGGATTTATGAGTTGACCAGCTTTGACCTGAATAACCATTTTGATGATAAGATGACGCTGATCGAGAAATACGATCCTGAAAAGGTGTATTCTGTGGTTCATTATGATGGCAAGTCGAAAAACTACATGGTGAAACGCTTCATGTTTGAAAATACCGCTATTGGCAAGCAAACGAGCATCATCAGTGAGGAAAGTGGTTCTAAAATGACCCTGATTTCGGGCGCATCACAGATCATGGTAAAAGTAGATCAGCTTAAAGGGAAAACGGAAATCCCTGAAACTATTGAGGTCGAACTCTCCGCTTTAATTGATGTAAAAGGTATGAAAGCGATGGGTAACCGTTTATCGCAGCACACTGTAAAATCAATCGTATTGTTGGCTGAGATCAATCCTGTTGTGGAAGAACCTGAGCCGGAAGTTGAGGAAGAGCAAATTTCTAAAGCATCAGAAATATCTCAGGATGAATCTGTGGAACCACCCGCGAACCCAACTGAACAGCCACATAAAAAGGTAGATTTTGAGATTACCAATCCAGATGATATTGATATAGATGATGATGGGCAATTAGACTTGTTCTAGAATTGAAATCTAAATATAAATTGTCATTCCGATTGCGAAGCGAGGAATCTTCTTCAATAGAAAAGTGGAGAAGATGCTTCGTTCTTCAACATTACGGTAGCTATTACACTCTACCTAGATAGATTTCAGTATCATACTGGAACATCACCGTGCCATTGGTTTGATACTGATGAAATAATGCATTAAGCTGGGCATTGAATCTATGCCCAGCTTCAGTATCCTGAGCCGGAATATAAGAAGAGGAAAACGCGCGACCAGCTAATTGTTCAAAGTTAAACACCTGGAAGTTAGGGAATTTAACCAGTTTGTATTTGCCTTCGCGGTAAAAATTGGCAAAATCAGTCTCGGTCAGGTTTTGATGATTTACGCGCTCATAGTCGCTGGTTTGCTGGGTCAGCAATAGCTCGTAAGCAATGGCAAAATCATCCGCATCAATACAACGATTGTTCCATATCAAAGCAACGTGTCCATAGGGGGCCGATATCCGCTTAAACTCGGCCTTGGTTTCTGCATTATTGAACCAATGAAAAGCCTGTGCGCAAACGATCAGGTTAGCAATTTTATCGTCCAGGGTAGTGTCCTCTGCAGTGCCGTTTACGGAATGAAAGCCGCTTGTTGACTTCAATTGCTTTTCGGCTTCCTTGCGCATGGATTCATTAGGTTCAACAGCATAAACAGTATAGCCACGGTCGAGAAGTAGTTTTGTAAAAATCCCCGTACCTGAACCAATATCAGCAATTGGAGTTTCCGGGGTTAAATGACATTGCTGCTGCAGGTAATCAAGCACTTTATCGGGATAGCTTGGTCTGTATTTCGCATAATTTTCTACCCGGTTACCAAAACGTAAAGTTGAATTATGTGTCATAAAGTCAAATTTTGATTTCCGACAGTATCTGTTATTTAAATGCTGATATAAAATGCCGCTTCAAAAACATGTCCATATTTAAGATGCTGTATGGCTTCCTTTTGCGTTATATCCACGTGTTTGCCCTCAGTATCAGCGCATCCCAACCAGGGCTCAATACATAAAAAATCGGCACCCGGTTTGGCCCATATTCCCATATAGTTAAAATGCGGGAATTCAACCGCCAAAGTGCGATCATGTTTACTGCTTTTGATCATCACTTCGCGTGAGCGCAAGTTCTTGAATACCCAGGCATCCTGCTTAAACATTTCACGGGTAAGTGGCAATTTTTTGTCATTCAATTTAACAGGCTGTTTTTCTCCTGTAAAAAATCCATCAGCAGATAGCATGTGTTTTTCCAGCTTTTCATCTACCTCAAATTCGAGGTAATAATCTTCGTAGCTTTCACCTATGTTAAAGGGTACGTTAAAAGCAGGATGTCCACCTACTGAAAAATAGATGGGTTCGCGCTGCTGATTGATCACTTTGTAAGTGACCCTCAACGCATTATCTATCAAATCATAGTGTATTTGAAAGTCGAATTTGTAAGGATATACTTCAAGTGTGTGGTCGGAGTGCGGTAGCGAGAACCTGGCAGATACATCATTCGATTCGATCAGCAATGATTCCGACTGACGATTAAACCCATGTCGCTCCATTTTATAAGCCTTGCCGTTAACAAGCAGCTCATTATTGATAAGTCCGCCCACTACGGGGAACAGGTTTGGTGCATGCCATGGCCAGATATTAGAATTGCCTTGCCATAACTGTTCTACACCCGAAACTTTGTTGTAGAGCGAGGTCATTTCACCGCCTTTATTGCGGATGGATACTTTTAAGAAATCGTTTTCAATGGTGGTCATAAGTATCGGTTAATTTATCGGCTAAATAAACTACAAAGTACCGCAATTTTTATATAAATCCGATCATTTTATACTAACCAATAACGTTGAAGCTTGTTTGGGAATAGTGATTAGAGATTGGTGAATAGCGATTAGTTTGCTGTGATGTAAATTCTCCATAGCAAAAACATAATACAGGCCTCACCTAAACGGCATAGCCTTCATGAACGCCTTGAAAAACAAATAATAATGTGAATAATCCTCTCCAAAGGAGAGGACTTTTTTAAAAAATATCTAAACTGCTTCAACTCCCTATCCTTTGGAGAGGGCCGGGGTGAGGCTATTTAATCGTCATCATCTTTCTTTTTCTTCTCAAGAATAACAAAGGCACTACGTTTAGGTGCAGGCATTATGGAGTTTTCGCCTTTTACATATTTCCATATTACTTCGTTCAGGTCCAGGTCTGGCACTTTATCCTCTTGTGCGAGGTTGAAAAATTGTGAACGTTTGCTGCTTTCGTTATCTGCTACATTGCGTTGTTCAAGGTCGACCTGTGCGGGTTTGGCGGTATATGGTGTAAGATCAGGCTTATTGGCAAAACAATCAAACATAGGCATGGCAGCAGCATCATACTGGCTCATTGGGGGTAATCCTAGTATCAGCTCAATAGTACGCAATACACCGGAGGTTGAATACATATCATGGATTACAGCATTGCGCTTTACATATGCACCGGCCACAAATACAGGTGAGCGGTGTGCATCAATATGATCGGGGCCGTTTTGGGCATCATCCTCCAATATAAACACTACGGATTCTTTCCAGATCGGGCTTTTTGAAAGATGTTCAAGGAACATTCCAATGGCAAGATCATTATCACCAACTGCCGCAATAGGTGATATGGCACCTTTATGCTGACCACTGGTATGGTCGTTTGATATGCGAATAGTATTTAACTGCGGTACAGCATTAATTGCCAGCAACGAGTCAAAATCATGTGCCCATATTTCTTCACGTCTGACATCTTTGATATTAAGGTCAAAGCTTGGTGATTTTACACAATAATGCCCTTCTAAAACCTTAATGTTAGGTTTATACTCATCTGCAAATTCGCCATAAGTGCGGTAGCTTACCCCCGCACGTTTACAATAATCCCAGATATAACCATCGCGGGGATCACCGGCCTTGCGGGTTCCTTCTGAATCATAATTACCTCCCCGACTGCCATAGCTGGTAGGCCAGGTTTTTTCAATAAAATCCGTAGCGTAAGCTGCAGTACTCCAGTTATGGCCGTCTGCGCTTACCTCTGCATCTACGTAAAAATTATCCAGCAAAACAAATTCGCTGGCTATGCCGTGATGATTTGGCGTAACATGCTGTCCGAAAATACATAACGAAGTATCACCATTGCCCTGAGGCATATCGCCCAAGACCTGGTCGTACGTACGGTTCTCTTTAATGATATAGAAGACATGTTTTATCGGCGATAGCTCTCCCTTTTTACGTGGGATGGGATTGCCCTCCAGGCCATCAGCCAAAGTGGTCTTTTTATCATTGAAAAGGGTATTGGCATATACCTGTTTGGTGTAAACTTTAAGTTGAGCTTCCTGCGGTGCTTTTATAAACGATAATGTCCCTTTAAATAAGCCACCAATATATTGCTCCCTGCTATTTACAGCCCCTTTCTGATAACCACTGTTATCAGCTTTTTTTACAGGCTGAGGACCCTTCGGGTTAGCCATCGAGGTAAAACCCTTGCCATTTGCTACCAGTATGGTGTTCCCCAATGTTTTTACATTGGTTGGATACCATCCAACAGGAATAAAGCCCATACTTTTGCTGCTACCGGGTTTGGATACATCAAATACTGCCAGGCAGTTGTTGTCGGCATTGGCTATATAAAGTGTCTTTTCATCGGGTGACAAAGCCAGCCCGTTGGTAGTTGAGCCGGTAAGCCGGGTAGGATAGAGTGCGGTTGATACCGTTTCGACAGTCTTTTCAGTTGCTGTGTTAATGATTGAAACGGAATTATCATTCGCATTAGCCACAAACAGGTAAGTGCCTTTTTTATTCAGCAGCAATTCGTTAGGGTGACTGCCTGTTTTTATAGTTTTGGTAATACTTTGTGATGCAGTATTATATACTACCACTTTTTCGCCTCCCCAAATGGAAATGTACAGGTTCTTATCATCTGGTGATAAGATACAACTGTAAGCTTCGGCTGGTAGTTTAACTTGCTTTACTATTTTATTGGTTTTCAAATCAACCACATACAAGGCGCTATCTTCTTTGGTGACGGTATATAAGTGGGTATCACTTTTATTTACAGCGATACCGGTTGTACATACCTTATTCTTCGGCCAGGATGCCGGTGCTAATTTGATGGTATCCGCATCGCCGATCTTATTATCTGCTATATGATAAGCCAGTATCCGGTTATCATTACCACCGGATACATACAATATTTTTTCATCATGACTAAAGGCCAGTCCGTACCATGATTTTTTGATTATCCTTTCATCCAGCAGTTTCTCATTCTTTGGGTCGATCAATTGGATGGATTGTGTGCTTTGGCCGTTATTGGTAACTGCCAGTAATTTGCCTGATGCTGAAATCTGCATATTCAAGGGCAGATCGCCCAGTGGCAACGCTGTACCAGCCGGACTTAATTTCCAACCATTAGGTAAAAGTACCTGCCCGGTTTGCTCAATCTTACCTGGATGTTGTGCATATATATGCGAAGCAACTGCTAAAAGAATAATTGTACTGAAAAGTCGTTTTTGTTTCATAGTTAATTAGCGATGACAGATCAAAAATACAGATTGATCTGTTTCAAATTCATCATTAACAAAAACTTAATATTAGTGAGCAGTGATTGGACAATAGTGACCAGTGTCGTGTCAATTAAGAACTGACGTTTAGTCCCGAGTCGAAAGTCACAGGTCTTGAGTCAGGAAAGCATAAAATTGACTTATGACTTACGACTAAAGACTGTTGACTTGACCCTAGTTATTGTTACGTTATCAATAAAAGCTGACCAGTTTTTTCAAAAATTATTTCAATATTTCCGGCCTGATCTTATCAGTAAACTCTTTGGCAAATTTATTCAGCTTGGGCTGTATTACGAAAGCGCAATAAGATTTATTGGGATTATCATTGTAATAATTCTGGTGATAATCTTCGGCTTTGTAAAAAACACTTGCCTTAGTTATTTCTGTAACGATAGGCTTATCAAATACCTTTTCGTCAGTTAGCCTTTTGATCATAGCCTCCGATTGCTGTTTTTGTTCATCGGTATAATAAAATATGGCCGAGCGATATTGTGTACCTATATCATTGCCCTGGCGATTGAGTGTGGTTGGATTATGCGTTCTGAAAAATACCAGCAACAACTCATCAAATGATATTTCGTCGGCATCATATTCCAGGTGGATCACTTCTGCATAGCCAGTATTGCCATTACAAACCTGCTCGTAAGTAGGGTTTTTAATATGGCCACCCATGTAGCCGGATGTAACCGATTTTATGCCTTTAAGTGTTTGAAATATAGCTTCTGTGCACCAGAAACAGCCGTTTCCGAATGTTATTTTCCGTATGTTCATATTTATTTAATAACCAATATAATGCCGATTTGATTTGCCTGTCAGAAAGGCATATAAAAGCAAATATTTTATCGTTGCAATTTAATTTATTAGTGTTGTTGTAAATAATTTATAATTTAGTGTCTGATATACATTTATCGCCAATATAAACTAATATGCCTTTATTTAAAACTCCATTACTTGCAGCAAGGGTGATTTTTTTGCTGTCGATCATCACTTTTACCCAGAAAAGCTTTAGTCAACCCCGGAATTCGGTGGCAAATTTCCACAGATCAATTGCCGATTTTGACAAAGGCTGGCATTTTCATTTGGGGGATGTGAGCGGGGCTGAAAATCCTACCATAAGTGATGCAGCATGGCGTACATTGGATCTTCCGCACGACTGGAGCGTTGAAGGAACGTTCAGCAAAGAAAACCCGGCAACACCTGAAGGTGGCGCATTGCCCGGAGGCATAGGTTGGTATAGAAAATCATTTACCGTTCCGGCATCTTCAAAAGGCAAAGAAGTATATATTGATTTTGACGGTGTTTATCAGAAAAGCACAGTTTGGATAAACGGACATGAGTTGGGTTTCAGACCTAACGGCTACATCTCATTCCGTTATGATCTGACACCTTATTTAAAGTTTGGCGGTCAGAATGTCATCGCTGTTAAGGTTGATAATTCGGTTCAGCCAAACTCGCGCTGGTATTCGGGTTCCGGGATTTACAGGAATGTATGGCTGGTGACGACAAATAAAATCGCTATTGATCATTGGGGAACTTATGTGACTACACCTGAGGTAAGTGAGCAATCAGCATTGATACATTTAGAAACACATATAAAAAATCTCAACGGTAATCCTGCCAAAGTTACGCTGGCGACAACTGTTTATAATGCTGCTGGCAAGCCCGTTATCACTTTAAATACGGCAGAAACAGATGTTAGTACCTCAAATTATGTAGCACAGGAAATAACTGTGACCAAGCCCGAGTTATGGTCGGTTGATCATCCTTATCTATACAAAGTAGTTACTAAAGTGATGTCGGGTAAGGCTGTTATTGATGAATATACCACTCCATTAGGTATCCGCTATTTTAATTTTGATGCTGATAAGGGCTTTTCACTGAACGGCAAGCCGATGAAAATATTAGGTGTGTGTGATCACCATGATCTGGGCTCACTCGGTGCAGTAGTTAATTACCGTGCTTTGGAACGCCAGTTGCAAATGCTGAAGGCTATGGGATGTAATGGTATCCGTACTTCACACAATCCGCCAGCGCCTGAACTGCTTGAGCTTTGTGATAAAATGGGCTTCATCGTGATGGACGAAGCTTTTGATTGCTGGGAGGTGAGAAAGGCAAAGTATGATTATCACCTATTTTTTAAAGAATGGCACAAACGCGATCTGGAAGACCAAATTCTTCGCGACCGCAACCACCCGAGCGTGATGATATGGAGCATCGGCAACGAGATACCGCAGCAGGGCGATACAAGCGCTTTACGTATAGCGCCTGAACTGGCAGGCATTGTACATAGCCTGGATAAAACCCGTCCGATCACAACAGCAAATGACCGTCCGGATACTACCAACAAGATCATTAAATCAGGAGCGATTGACCTGATCGGTTATAACTACCATGAGTTTGATTATGCTAAATTTCATGACAGGTACCCAGGTAAAAAGTTCATAGCTACTGAAACAACCTCAGGATTGGAAACACGCGGGCATTATGATATGCCATCTGATAGCATACGCGTTTGGCCTCCAAGATGGGATAAGCCATTTACAACGGGTAATGCTGATCACACGGTATCTGCCTATGATAATGTTCGCCCTGCATGGGGTTCAACGCATGAAGCAACGTGGAAAGTGATGAAGAAATATGATTTCCTTTCGGGTTTGTTTATCTGGACAGGCTTTGATTATTTAGGAGAGCCAACGCCATATTCATGGCCTTCACGCAGCTCATATTTTGGTATTATCGACCTTGCGGGCTTCCCTAAAGATATTTATTACATGTACCAGAGCGAATGGACCGATAAAACTGTGCTGCATATCTTCCCGCATTGGAACTGGACTCCCGGAAAAACTGTTGATGTATGGGCATTCTACAATCATGCTGATGAAGTGGAATTGTTCCTGAACGGCAAATCGTTAGGTGTTAAAAAGAAAGAAGGTGATGACCTGCATATAATGTGGCGCGTAAAATATGAGCCCGGAACATTAAAGGCAGTATCCCGTAAGGATGGAAAAGTAGTTTTAACCCGCGAGATACATACTGCCGGAAAACCTGCAAAAATTGAACTGGTAGCTGATCGCAAAAATATTAAGGCTGATGGTAAGGATTTGTCATTTATCACCGTTAAAATACTGGATAAGGATGGCAACGTAGTGCCTGATGCTGATAACCTGGTAAACTTTAAAATTAACGGCAATGCTTCTATAGCCAGCGTGGACAATGGTTTAGAAACAGACCATGACCCTTTCAAGGCTGATTATCGCCATGCATTTAATGGATTAGCTTTGGCTATTGTGCAATCGAAAGATAAGCCGGGCAGTATTACTTTTACAGCTACCTCGCAAGGCTTGCAGGGTGCGACGGTAGTGTTGCAGACGAAATAAGATTTTTTCCTTTTTGTCATCCTGAGCGATAGCGAAGGATCTTCTGCACCATGCAAAGCGAATAAGCAGGTCGAAGAAGATGTTTCACTATCGTTCAACATGACAAAGGGTAAGTCTGATATGTTCATTCTTGATATTTTCTCATCAAACTCTTAACTTGTTGGTCTAAACGCCACCTATGATAAAAAACTACTTCAAAACCACGTTCAGGTACTTTTGGAATCATAAGACTTTTTCTCTCATCAATATTATAGGCTTAGCAACAGGTATTTGTGTATGCTTTTTTGCTTTGTTATATGTTCAGTTCGAGCTAAGTCGTGATGGTTATAACCGACAAGCAGATAATATTTACCGGTTAGTAACTGATATAAAAACCTCGAAAGGCATTAATTACGAAAGCACTCCGGCGCCAATGGCCCCGGCTATACAATCTGAATTTCCTGAGATAAAAGCCGTGGCAAGGGTATTTATGGATGACATGATCATCCAGAGCAAGCCGGACAATGCCATAAAAGAAGAAATCGCCTATGCTGATGCGTCAGTGTTTAAAATATTTACGTGGCCTGTGCTGCGTGGAAACAAGGCACATTTATTTGACGCCCCGTTTAACGTGGTGTTATCTGAAAGTGCGGCAAAAAAGTATTTTGGAACGGATGACGCGTTAGGACAAACCCTCCTGATTAATGGTAAAGACAGGGCAACCGTTACCGGGATAATGAAGGACATTCCCTATGATTCCCATTTGCGGGTGGATATGCTGTTTTCTATATCGACCCTGGTAAATGCGAATTGGGACCATAACTGGACATATTTTGGATTTTATACCTATCTCTTATTGCAACCTGGTTATAATGCTGCCGAACTTCAGGCTAAGTTGCCTGCATTCGTTAAAGCTAATTTCGACCAAAGCCAGGTAAAATATCAACTTGCTATCGAACCATTAAAAAAGGTTTATCTGTATGGCAAACCACGCGGCCATCGCACCGGCGCATCCGCAAGCGGAAGTATCACCAATGTGTATATCGTTTCAGTGATAGCGATATTGGTGCTGTTTATTGCCTGTTTTAATTTTATCAACCTGACCACTGCATTTTCATTGCAAAGGGCAAAGGAAATAGGCGTACGCAAAGTATTAGGTGCATCAAAAAGTCAGTTAGTATTCCAGTTTTTTATGGATGCTATTATGCTGTGCCTTATCTCATTTGTGATCGCGTTGGCGTTAGCAGTTTTATTATTGCCGTTGTTCAATCAATTGGTCGGGACTATCATTAGCACCAATATTTTTTCGCAGTTTCAAAATATTGCGTGGTTGTTTTTGATAGCGGTGATTGTAGGGATATTATCGGGTGCTTATCCGGCGCTGTTTTTATCCGGTTTTAAGCCGATCAGCAGCTTAAAAGGAAAGTTTGCATCGTCAGGCAAAGGATTAATATTACGCAAGACATTAGTCGTTGCACAATTTTCTATTTCAATTTTCCTGATTATCGCTACAGTAGTGGTTTATCAGCAGCTTGATTTTATGCAGAACCAGCAGCTTGGATTTCAAAAGGATCATAAACTGGTGATCGATTTTCAGTTTGATAGTCGTGTAATGGGGCATACTGATGCTATAAAACAACAATTGGCTGCTATACCCGGAGTAGGGATGGCCAGCTTTTCGTCGTCTATACCGGGTACGCCCAATAATCAATATAAAACAGTTTTAGAAAACAGCAATAATGAAAAGCAGGAGCAGCGGACAGATGCTTATTTTATCGATAATGATTTTTTAAAGCAATACCAGGTAAATGTAATCGCTGGTAGGGGCTTCTCAAAAAATTCAGCTGCTGATACTTTAAAAACCATGCTGATCAATGAGACTATGGTTAAGAACCTGGGCTTTACAAATCCTGATGAAGCGATAGGGAAGCATTTTTTTCAGATGAATCATGAAGGGGTGATCATCGGAGTAGTAAAAGACTTTCATTTTCATTCATTCCAGGAAAAAGTACAACCACTTACCTTAACGTTAAACCCATGGAATTTTACGCTTCTAACCGTTAATGTATCGTCAGAGAATACCCAGCGAACTATAAATAAGATCGAATCAGCCTGGAAAAATATTGCGCCAGGCCTTCCATTTGTTTATTATTTTGCTGACGAAGCTTATAATCAGCAATATGTAGCACAGAAACGATTTGGTAGCCTCTTTATTTGTTTTGCGATGATAGCCATTGTAATATCCTGTCTCGGGTTACTGGGTTTATCCGCCTTTAACACCACACAGCGTAAAAAGGAGATCGGCATCCGCAAAGTACTGGGGGCGTCTGTGGGAAGTATCACCGCTATGTTATCCAAAGATTTTGTAAGGCTTATTCTGATCGCATTGTTGGTCGCATCACCCATATCTTGGTGGGCAATGCATAGCTGGCTGCAAGGCTTTGCTTATCGCATTAATATACCTTTGTGGGTGTTTCTTTTTTCGGGTGCGGCGGCGATATTTATTGCTTTGTTGACTATTAGTTTTCAATCGATCAAAGCGGCTGTTGCTAATCCGGTGAAGAGTTTGAGGAATGATTAGTTTTGTTGGTTAGACGATTGTTAGTGACCGCCCAAACAATGGCTGAAGGATATAAAAAGTTTGAAGATTTAATATACACTCATCACTAATGGCAATATGGCAATATACATTTAGGGTTATTCCGAAATCCGATTTAAAAGAATTAGGCGTAATTACACATCTATTGGACAAGGATTACAATAACTTCACTTTTTGGAGAAATGGAAATTATGCACCGGACTTCTTTAAACAGTTAACTACTATTTTAGAAAGTAAACCATCATGGAGTAAGGATATTAAGCTATACGGAACCGAAGAATCAAATTGCGTTGAAATCTTCATGGATGATAACTTCATATCCGAAGTTACAGTCAGAATAGATTATCGATCTAATTATACAGATTTATTAAATTGGTTAATAGAGTTTTGTACATTGAATTCTTTGGCTCTCGTAGACGAGGATAACGAAGCTTTACAACTTAACGCTACATCTATAGTATTTGCCATTCAAAACTCATCACAGTACAAAAAACTTATGGAACTAAAGGGTGAAAATTAGTACAACTACTTGTTTACCACCATTTGAAGGTTAATAACTAAATGAATTAAACTAAACCCTTCACCGGGGCGAATAGAAAGGTGTAAATAATGCATTAGCTGACCCACATAGTTCGCGATTGCTTCGTCGCCCTATCACACCATGCGCCGCGCTCCTCGCAATGACAATTTTTATAACCGTTAAAATCCGAAATCAGACTTCCGACATCCGAAATCACTCACTCCCCCTTAAACTTCAACCCGATCTGCTTTCTTGAGGTCTCAAGCATAGCAATCATTTGTCGTGATAATTCGTGGGTGATAATGGGGCTTTCAGTTTGCCCGTTACGAATGAGGTTGCAGAAGTGTTCTGTTTCGTAATTAAGGCCGCCTGCGGTAAATGGTTCATCAATTTCGATGGATCGTCCATCTAAATAATCAATCGTTGCTTTTGAGGGGTTCCACCAGTTTTTGTGGATGGTAATATGGCCGAGCGTACCAACTATCAAAGCGTCACCTTTACCATGCAGATCAAATCCACAATAAAGCTGCGCATAGCCATCTTGATGCTGTGTTTGAAGAATGGCGAACATATCCACTTCCTTGCCACTAAAACGGCCCATGGTTTGTATGTCGGTCATCGGGCCAAGCCAGTCTAAAGCCAGGAAAGCTTCATAAGGGGCTATCTGCATGATTGCACCACCAACCAGATCATAGCTGTAATTCGGATGGTCGGGCGGGCAATCCATTACTGCTGATCCGGCTCGCACATAACCAACCGGGCCGATTGGATCTGTCAGTAAATATTCTTTTAGTTTACGATATAGTGGATAGAAGGGCGGTTTCATCCCTTCCATAAATAGCAGCTTCTTTTCTTTAGCTAATTGCAGAACAGGCCCCAGTTGGGCAAGATTTACAGTAGCCGGCTTTTCACATAATACATGTTTTCCCGCATTTAAAGCGGATATGCTGTATTCAGCATGGCTATCCGGGAGAGTGGCGATATAAACGGCATCAATATCACTGGCAAGTAGCTCATCAATGCTATCACATGCCTTACCGCCATACTGATTAACGAATTGTTCAACACTCTCTGCCCGGCGAGACCAGGCAGCAGTTACCTCAGCACCCTCCACCTGTTTAATGCCCTGCATAAACCTGTGACTGATACGCCCGCAACCGATTATACCGAGTTTTATCATTGTTAGTAGTCCATAGTTGATGGTCAATGGTCCATAGATTTTGCTATCGTCTATGGACTATTGACCATGGTCTAATTACTGATATTGAATATACATAGGATACGGCTTAAATTTAAGCACTTCCTCCGGGGTAAGCATATGGTGGGGTGCTATTTTAAGGTCGTTCTTATAAAAAAGTTTAAAGCCGGTAAACTGCACAGGCTCATTGTGAACATAGAAATGGTACGAATCCAGTTTCAGGCCTGGGTCGCCCCAACCATCCATATCCATCACTATTTGTACTTCTTTATGCAGTTTAATGTTTTTATAGTTGGTCACCATTTTCTTAGTAAAACGATGCACGATCAATATCTTGGGCGGCAGATTGTTTTTTCTTACTAACTCAGCCAGGTAATTTGATGCATAGTTTACGTCTTCAGCATCGTAGCTGCCAATTCTTTTACCCGGATGCGAGCCATCTTTCATAGAAAACTCAGGGTCCATACCGAAATGCACCTGCGGCATTGACAAGTATTTCTCCAGCTCGGGCAACTCGGAGCGGATATTTCCTAATCCAACCTGAACATCTAAAAATACAATTGCATTGGCCTTTTTAGCTAATGATAATACGGAATCTATCTGCTTAAACGGCATACGGGTGCGGTATTTGCCACTTTTACCGGGCGTGCCGCTTGCAACAACAGCAATATAATGCAGTGCCGGTTGTACAGGAGTAGTCGGATCAGCTTTTTCCCAGTTTTTTACTTCGCCTTTCAGCTTAGCAAGCATTTCGTTCGGAGGCAGCTCACCTAAGATGCCCATTCTTTTTGAGGATAGGTTGCCATAAAATGCGACCACTCTTTTGTAAGGCAAAATAGCGCCTGGCAGAGGATAAGGCGTATTCTTTACAGGCCATTTTCCGGTACTGTCGTTATGCGACATTTTTTTCATCAGGCTGTCGTACTGTGCATGATCAATCGGGGCGTAGGTGACAGGTTTATCTGCAACTGCAGCGGTTGTTTCAACCGACGTTTTGGCTGTATCGCTTTTTTTGCCGCTGTCCACTTTTGCAGCAGGAGTAGTTGCGAGTGTTTTTGTAGCACTGTTGCCCTGGCCGCAGCTTGCAAACAGCATAGCCGTCGCCGCAGCAACACAAAAGGTCTGTGCAGTATTTTTTAGATTCATTAACTTAATATATTACTGATTTGTAAATTATTGATATTGAATATACATAGGGTAAGGTTTGTATTTCAGCACTTCTTCAGGTGTAAGCAGATGGTGCGGCGCCTTTTTTATATCGTTTTTATAGAACAATTTATAGCCTGTAAATTGTACTGGTTCGTTATGAATGAAATAACGGTATGTACCGGCTTTCAGACTAGGCTCTCCCCATCCATCCATGTCCATCACTACCTGAACTTCGGGGCGTAACTTGATATCCTGGTAGTTGGTCACCATTTTTTTAGTGAAACGATGTACAATAAGGATCTTTGGAGGCAGGTTATATTTCTTAACCAGTCCTGCAAGATAGCCAGATACATAGTTTATATCGGCAGCATCATAAGTGCCGATCTTTTTGCCGGGAAGCGTAACGCCATCTTTCATAGAGAATTCAGGGTCCATACCAAAATGAACTTGCGGCATGATCAGGTATTTCTCCAGTAAAGGCAATTCTGTATGTATATTACTTAAAGCCACCTGCACATCTAAAAATACAATCGCGTTAGCTTTTTTGGCAAGTTTTAAAACTGAGTCGATCTGTTTAAAGGGCATACGGTTCCTGTATTTGCCGTCACGGCCGCCATCGCCGCTTGCTACCACAGCTATGTAGTGCAATGCGGGCTGAACAGGTGTTGTTGGATCGGCTTTCTCCCAGTTCTTCACTTCTTCTTTTAACTTGGCCAGCATTTCTTTGGGAGGTAACTCACCCAAAATACCCATCTTTTTAGCGTATAGGTTTCCGTAGAAAGCCACTACTCTTTTATAAGGAAAAATAGCGCCAGGCAATGGATAAGGCGCATCTTTTACCGGCCATTTGCCGGAAACATCCTCATGTGCCATCTTTTTCATCAACGAATCATACTCTGCATGATTTATTGGTGCATAGCCAGATGACGGAACTGCAGTTGGAGCTACAGTAGTGTCAGGCTTTTTGGGTATGGTATCTGTTCTTTTTTTTGCAACATGTATTTTGCTGCTTCTGTTAATGCTTTTGCTTTCGCTGCAGTTAACGAAAAGTGCCAGGGTCGCTGTAGCAAAAAGCGATGTAAGCAATATCTTTTTAAAATTCATTAATTACGACTTAAGATGTTTATTGGTATTGAATGTAAATAGGATATGGCTTGAATTTTAACACCTCTGTAGGAGTAAGCATGTGGTGAGGTGCTTTTTTAATATCATTTTTGTAAAACAACTTAAAGCCTGTAAACTGTACCGGTTCGTTGTGGATAAAATAACGCCATGTGCCTCCTTTCAGCTCAGGTTCGCCCCAGCCGTCCATATCCATTACTAACTGAATTTCCGGGTGAAGTTTGATATTCTTATAGTTGGTTACCATTTTTTGTGTAAAACGGTGAACGATAAGAATCTTAGGGGGAAGGTTATATTTCCGTACTAATTTAGCCAGGTAGTCTGATACATAATTGATATCCTCAGCATCATAAGTACCGATCTTTTTGCCGGGACGGGTTACGCCATCCTTCATAGAAAATTCAGGATCCATACCAAAATGCACTTGCGGCATGGCAAGATATTTCTCCAGCAAAGGTAATTCTGTATGTATATTGCTTAACGCTACTTGTACATCTAAAAATACAATGGCATTTGCTCTTTTTGCCAATCTGATAACGGAGTCAATACCTTTGGCAGGCATGCGGTAGCGGTACTTACCATCTTTACCGCCATCGCCTTGTGCTACTACTGCTATATAATGTAATGCAGGTTGAACTGGAGTAGTTGGATCAGCTTTTTCCCAGTTTTTTACTTCGCCTTTAAGCTTGGCCAGCATTTCATTAGGCGGAATTTCGCCCAAAATACCCATCTTTTTTGCGTAAAGGTTACCATAAAATGCTACTACCCTTTTGTATGGTAAAATAGCGCCTGGCAACGGATATGGTGCACCTTTTACCGGCCATTTACCGGTAGTATCACCATGTGCCAGTTTTTTCATCAACGAATCATACTGCGCATGATCGATCGGCGGGTAGGATACGGGCTGGGCAGCAATTGTATCGGATGCTTTTTTTACGGAATCAGCTTTTTTTACCGGAGCTTTATTGTCGGCTTTAGCAGCAGTGCTGTTGTTTTGACTGCAGTTGGTAAGTGTTAATGCAGAAAGAATAAGAAGGGTAGAAGAGGCAATTTTTATTATTTTCATTTGAGTTATTTAATCTTTAAGCTGTCACGAGTTTGGGGGTTTGAACTCATGCAGGGTCATTTTTTATTAATTTTCCTGGTATCCGGGGCCGTGCAAAATTGCACCATTTCGGGTGCCAATATGCTTAAAATTATCAACAGTTACCTTACCGTTCACCAAAACATATTTAAAACCAGTCGAATATGCGTGGGGGTGTTCGAAAGTCGACTCATCTTTAACCGTGTTGGCGTCAAAAATAACAATATCAGCAAACATTCCGGGCTGTAAAATTCCGCGACCTTCAATTTTAAATTTTTGAGCCGGAAGCGAGGTCATTTTACGGATTGCGTCCGGTAAAGTTATCAAATGTTTTTCGCGCACATAATAGCCTAAAACCCTTGCATTGCTTCCATAACCACGCGGGTGTGGAACGCCTGAACCGAACTCACGGATGCCCGAATCGGAAGCTACCATGGTAAGCGGGAATTTCAAAATATTTTCCACATCGGCCTCGTTCATCCCATGGAATACCATTGAGGTGCTGCCGATTTTTGTAATATCAAGTATAGTTTCTATCTCATTAGGAATGGTTGATTCACGACCTTTCAGGATATTGATCTGCATAATGGTTTTCCCGTTAATAGTAGGATCACCATCACAATGTGCTACTACTGCATAGTCAAAATGAGAACGACCGCGACGAGTCATGTCTTTGATCATTTCGTCAACAACCTTTTGATGGGTAGCCGGGTTGTTCAATCTTCTTAACACAGAATCACGTCCGTTGGCAAGCAGCCAGTCGGGTAATAAAACATTCAGTGTAGTGCTGCTGGCTGTATAAGGATATTGGTCCACGGTTACATCCAACCCTTCGGCTCGTGCTTTCTCCACCATCGCGATCATTTCATCTGATCTATTCCAGTTGGGTAGACCGACCTTAAAATGAGATATTTCAACCCGCAAATTTGCCTGCCTGCCTATATCTATCGCTTCATTTATGGCATCAAATATTTTATCAGACTCATTGCGCATGTGCGATGTATAAATGCCGTGATATTTGGCTGCCGATTTAGCCAAAGCCACTACTTCGTCTGTTTTTGAGTAGATGCCTGGTGTATAGATCAATCCGGTTGAAAAGCCCATTGCGCCATCACGCATGGCTTGTTCAACAATGTCTTCCATCTGCTTTAACTGTGCGGGATCGGGTGTTACATTCGCTTCACCTAAAACTGCCTGACGCACATCGTTGTGCCCTATTAGCGAACCCACATTAACGGAGAGTTTAATGCTATCCAGTTGCTTGAAGTATTTTTTAATATCGATATTGGACGAGCCACAATTGCCTGTGATAACCGTAGTTACCCCATCGTAAATAAAATTATCGGCAGTAGGTGTTTTCTTTTCATCGCCCTCGATGTGGGTATGTACATCAATAAAACCCGGAGATACGATCAAGCCGGTTGCATCAATAGTTTTATCGGCTTTGTTTTTAGAAAGATTGCCAATGCTGATGATCTTATTTTTAACAATACCTATATCGCCATAAAACCAGGGATTACCGGTACCGTCAATGATCTTTCCGTTTTTGAGGATAATATCAAAATGCTGCTGGGCAAAAAGCGTAGCGGGCAGGAAACATAATAATAGTAAGACTCTTATCTTCATTACAGATTTACACTTTGCATAAATAGCAAATGTTAACTATCCGGCATAATAATCAATTAAATATTTACAAATTTGCTGGTGCAGTACTTTATTAAAAGCTGCAAAACTCTGTTTGCAATGGATCATACCCTCTTATTATCAGCAATAGCGAAGCATATCAGCCTTGAAAAAGAGGAAGAAGAATACCTCATCCAGTTTTTGCACCCTAAGAAGATCAAAAAGAAGCAGTTGCTGCTGGAAGAAGGCGAGGTTAACTCAAAACTCATTTATGTAACCGGGGGCTGCCTGCGCAGTTATGCTGTTGACAAGAATGGCTTTGAGCACGTGCTGCAATTTGCGCCCCCCGGTTGGTGGATAGGTGACATGCATAGCCAGCTTGAACAGCTGCCCGCACGATTGAATATAGACGCTGTTGAAGACAGCGAAATTATTTTTATACTCAAGCCAGACTTCGATGCACTGCTGCTAAAAGTCCCCAAGTTGGAGCGTTACTTCAGGATATTGGGGCAAAATGCGCTGGCAGCCTATCAGTATCGGCAGATAGACCATTTGAGCCTTCCGGCCATTGAACGATATGGTAATTTTTGTAAAATGTACCCTTCACTTATCCGCACATTACCACAAAAACAAGTAGCATCATATATTGGTGTAACGCCCGAATTTTTGAGCAAAATGCTGAATAATGCGATAGTAAAATAAGCTAATTCTTAACCTACATTAAGTTTTTCTGTTAATCTGGATTATTTGTCATGATTGACGGCCGGGGTATCTTTGTGATACTAAAAAGGGAAGAAGACATGAAAAAATTAATTGAAAAGATAATCCCCCGCCCAGCGAGGCCAGGCATGGTTGGCGATGGGTTTCGCGTATATAATATGATACCCGGTGCAGGTATTTCACAGCAAAGGATAAGTCCGTTCCTGCTGCTTGATTTTAATGCCGAATATGATTTTGGCCCGTCTGAAAGGGTGAGAGGAGTGGATGTGCATCCGCATAAAGGCTTTGAAACAGTTACCATTGCTTACAAAGGCAGCGTGGCCCATCATGATAGCACGGGTAATAGCGGTGTGATAAACCCCGGTGATGTACAATGGATGACAGCCGGCGATGGTATATTACATAAAGAGTATCATGAAAAAGAGTTTTCTAAAAAAGGCGGCCCTTTTGAAATGGTACAGCTTTGGGTTAACCTGCCTAAGAAAGACAAATCAACCCCTGCCCACTACCAGGCCATAACTGCTGGTCAGATGGGCAAAGTGCAATTACCCGATGATGCAGGTATAATAAATGTAATTGCAGGTACCTTTAATGAGGTGAAGGGGCCGGCCGACACTTATTCGCCCGTAAATTTGTTTGATATCAAGCTTAAAAAAGGTGGTAATGCCGGTTTTAAAACTCCCGCTGCACACAATACAGCTATGCTGGTGATCAATGGTAATGTGGAGGTAAATGGTGAAAAAGCTGCTGAACATAGTTTCATCCTGTTTAAAAATGAAGGCGAGGAAATAAACATCAGTGCATCCGAGGATAGTGTGTTATTGCTGCTTAGTGGCGAGCCGATCAACGAGCCTATTGTAAGTTACGGTCCGTTTGTAATGAACACCCAGGCCGAGATACATGAAGCCATTCGGGATTTCCAATCAGGAAAGTTTGGTGTAGTTGATTAAGCCTCATCCCAACCCTTCTCCAAAGTAGAAGGGCTTAAATCATCCATGTGCTCATCAAAGTCCTCTCCTTTGGAGAGGATTCAGGTGAGGCTAAACTTATGTTAAACATTGTTATGAAAAAGAGAATCGCACATATCCTTGAAGGCCGGGAAAAACAAATTACCAAAGAAGATACTGTGAGGCAGTCATTGCCTCACAGCGACTTCAGGTTTGCCAATCCATTTATTGTGCTGCACCATCTGGTGCCAACAGTTATTGCACCGGGACAGGAGTTGAGGATACACCCGCACCCGCACAGGGGCTTTGCGCCGGTTACTTTCCAGTTGCAGGGCGAAGGCTATCACAAGGATAGTGCAGGGCACAATGGGGTAGTAAAAGCCGGTGATGTACAATGGATGTTTGCAGGGAAGGGTATTTTGCATAGCGAAGGACCAACTGCGGGCCTCTTACAAAAAGGGGGAACGCAGGAGCTGCTTCAGCTATGGGTAAATGTGCCTAAAGTGCATAAATGGGATGAGCCCTCCTATCAATCGGCAACAAAAAATGAGCAGCCGCAGGTATTACAGCAGGAGGGTGTTGATCTTCATCTTGCCAGCGGAATATATGACGGCAAAACAGGGCCTATGGAAAGTTTTACTCCTGTTACCTCTATCATTGGCAGCATCAAAAAAAGCAAACAGGTGCAGTTTATGGCTAAGCCTGGTTACTGGACACTATTGTATGTGGCTAAAGGCAGTGTATGCATCAACCAGGAAACAATAAAGCAATATAACCTGGTTGTTTTTGAAAAAGAAAATGAAGAGATCATTTTGACTGCTGAAGAAGATGCCGAAATATTATTCCTGTCGGCCGAACCTATAGATGAACCTGTTGCAGCAAAAGACAATTTTGTGATGAATACCCCCGGAGAGATCGAACAAGCGATTGCTGATTATCAAAACGGGGTTTTTGGTACGCTGGATTTTTAACGGTTTTGTTTACAGGCGCACAGTTGAAAACTTCCCAAACACGCCCAGAGGCAGTTTGATACCAGATGTAGCTTGTAAGTAAAGCTCACCGGTTTCCAGGTTTTGTACTTTTGGATGGGCGCTTTTGATCAGGTTCTCAATTATGACTGATGAAAAGCCAAGCGAATAGGCATTTAGAATAAGGAAATGCTCTTCGGGGTCAAGCAATTGTACCACATCACTCATCATTTCGTTGATGTGATCTTCCAGCTTCCATTTTTCTCCGTTAGGGCCGTGTCCGTATGCGGGAGGATCGAGGATAATGCCATTATATTTTTTACCACGTTTTACCTCGCGCTTCACAAACTTTAAAGCATCCTCTACTACCCAGCGGATATTACTTAGTCCGGATAGATCCTGGTTCTCGCTTGCCCAGGTAACTACCTGTTTGATCGAATCGACATGTGTAGTATCTGCACCGGCAGCCTGTGCTGCTAATGAAGCGCCCCCTGTATAAGCAAATAAGTTAAGCACTTTGGGTTCAGGCGTCTTGAATTTCTTGATGATCTGTGAGGAATAATCCCAGTTAACAGCCTGCTCCGGGAAAATACCAACGTGTTTAAAGGAGGTTAGCGCCAGTCTGAATTTGATAGCAACCTCATCATTTTTATATTCGATATGCCAGCGGTCGGGAATAGTATTGGTCTTTTTCAACCATTCGCCTGATGTGGCAGAGCGACCTTTAAATTTGATATGATGTAATTTTTGCCATTCAGATTGTGGCAACTGCTTACTCCAAACCGCCTGTGGTTCGGGGCGGATAATTGTCAAATTGCCAAAACGTTCCAGCTTCTCAAAATCGCCGCAATCAATCAGCTCGTAATCTTTCCAGTGCGTGGGTGTAAGTAGTTGGATCATCTCTTTTAAGTCCGAAAGTCAGCAAAAGTCGGAAAGTCCGGAAGATTTAACTAATAAATATTGATTTTCTTTCAGACTTACTGACTTTACTGTCTTCCTGACTCAAAAAAATCACAGCTTCGCTCTTGCTGCCCGCATAAATTTGCTGGCGAATACAAATTCGTTTAGTTCTTTATTATCAGTATGCGCAATTTGATCTTTTGAGCCTTCCCACCATTTTTCGCCCTGGTTTAGGAATACAATATGATCGCCTATACCCATTACTGAATTCATATCATGTGTTACAATAACAGTAGTCGTATTAAATTCTTCTGTAATTTCATTGATCAGGTTATCGATCAGGATAGAAGTCTGCGGATCAAGCCCGGAGTTAGGCTCATCAACAAACAGATACTTTGGCTGCATGGAAATAGCGCGTGCAATACCCACCCTTTTTTTCATTCCACCAGAAAGTTCAGAAGGGAATAGCTTATTCTTGCCTTCAAGATTCACTTTTTTAAGGCAATAGTTAGCCCTGTCCAGTTTTTCATCATTTGGCATATCCGTAAACAAGTTAAGCGGGAACATAATATTCTGCTCAACGGTCATTGAATCAAAAAGGGCTGAGTTTTGAAAAAGCATGCCGATTTCCTTGCGGATATGTACCCTTTCGCTAAAGTGCATGCTGGTAAAGCACTTCCCGTCGTAATATACACTGCCTTTAGTAGGTTCGTGCAAGCCAACAATACATTTTAACAAGGTTGTTTTGCCTGATCCGGAACCGCCTATGATCAGGCTATTCAAACCTGGTTTAAATGTCGCAGTTATTCCGTTCAGTACTTTATTATCACCAAAAGTTTTATGAATGTTCTTTATCTCGATCATAATAGAATACTTGAAATCATCAGGTCAGCAAATAAGATCCAGATACAGCTAAATACGACACCCTTTGTTGCCGATTGCCCAACCTCAAGTGCACCACCCGACGTATAAAAGCCAAAATAAGAACAAACGGACGTAATAATAAACCCAAAGGTGAAAGATTTAACAGCACAAACAGTAACAATAATAGGGTTAAAGCTATCATGCAGACCTGTAAGGTAGTCAGTAGGAGAAATTTGTCTCGTAACAATGCAGGCAAGATAGCCGCCGCTTAGTCCTAATACTACTGAAATGATGGTCAGCAAAGGGATCATTGTAATGCCCGAAATTACCTTGGGAGATATCAGGTAGCCCGGTGTATTTACTCCCATTATCTCTAAAGCATCTATCTGTTCTGTTACACGCATGGTGCCAATTTGTGAAGCGATACTTGATCCAATGCGTCCAGCCAATACCAGTGCTGAGATAGTCGGGCTAAACTCCAGTATGGTGGAGTCGCGCGATATACTGCCGGCAATAGTTTGAGGCACAAGCGGGCTGTTTAATTGAAAGGCCACCTGCACAGTTGCCACTGCACCTATAAATACAGAAATGATGCAGATAATGCCCAATGAGCCAATGCCTTGTGAGGTCATTTCGCGCATTACTTCGGCCCAATAGACGCTGAATTTCTCGGGCTTTCTGAAACTAAGTTTGAGTAAAAGTATATATCGTCCTAAAGTATGAAACATTTAAAATTGATAAAACGGTTTAAAAATACATCTTTTAACCTTGAGTTGTATTTAACACTTATTCATAAGCGGGTAAAAATTACAGGTAAGATCTTTTTGGTTGAATAAAAAGAATAATAAAAATGTTTGCCCTTGTAGCAATGCAATATCTGATATCGTACTGAATATTAATTATATATTTATCACATTAACTATTTGCCCTTTACCTTATGAAGTTCAAACTACTCCTTATCGCATTACTATTTTTAAGTATTAATTGCTTTTCACAATCAAAAAATAATATCTCCTTAGTTTATGGTATTGCAAATGATGTTGGTGATAACCATGGTGCAATAGGTGATTACGGATACAATAGTAAAAGCGGAATGATGTATGGCTTTAGTTATACGAGGAATTTAACCAAGTCGTTTTCCCTGGAAACCGGTTTTTTGTATTCAGTTAACAACATCGAATTAACCACTATTGGCCCCCGCGGCGGAACTTATGACCAGAAACTGAATATGTTATCAGTCCCTGTTTACGCCAAGCTAACTTTCTTAAAATATGTTTTTGCACAATGGGGATTTACACTGGATCATGAAACCAACTACTCTGCAAGTTCAATTATCGATGACCAGTCGGGTATTGGTATTGTGATAGGCATCGGTGGTAAATATAATTTTGGTCCGGTATCTGTTTTTGCTAATCCATTCTTTTGCAGGCATGCCCTTGGCGCACAAAATAATCTGGTAGAAACGGGGATTAAGTTCGGTATAGGGTATAATTTCTAACTCGCGGTTATTAGGGCAAACGCAATAAAATATTTTCTGTTTATAATCGCTTCCAGGCAATATGCAATTAGGTGGCTCCCAAGGAGCCCTGTCCTGTTCGCATATTGTTTATCGGGTCTGAACTATTACCAATTTTCGAATGTTAATTAATTAACTATTTTTACGGGTTACCACCCGTTTATGATGGAGAAATTACCATTTGACATAACTAATATCGACGCCGATGAAGTACAGGCGCTTGAGGATACTTATGCAGCACTTAAAGCCAAATTTAAAGTGGCCATTACTGAGGATAATATCGTTGATATAAAGCAATTTGATATTTTTGGTAATTACAATGATATCAGCGTTGGTGGTACGCTTTTAATTAATCATCCTGAAAGCGGCTGTTACCTCGTATTTGTTAAAGTTAAGACGAATATTCCAAACGGACGCGGTCCGGCTATAGATTACTACAAATACCAGGTGTGGGCTTCAGCAATATTAAGAAATGATTTTGGGAAGATGGTTATCCGTCGGGAAACCATAGTGGACAAAATCCTGAACCTGGTGCATCCTACCGAGATGCATTTTAAGGATGATCCCTCTTTCAGCAGGAAAATTAATGCGATAGCTGATGATAAAGTGAAAGCTTCGCGTGCAATGACCAAAGCTTTCAGGAACATATTGATAGAAATTAAGATGAATGAGTTCCTTATTGAAATTGTTAATAGTACCCTGGTAATCGGAAACATCCAGCCTGTTGATCCCCGGCAAACAATTTACCTGGCAGAGGTGGCAAGTAAATTATCACAGGTAAAATAAATTAAAAAAAGCTATTCAGTTTCTGGTAGGTATTATCACAGCTAAAGTGAATGTTCTATAGCTTGATTGATAATACCTACCAGGATATTATTAATCAAACAGTTTTTTACCTCTTGCGATTACAGTTACGATGATTAATACAAGCGGCGTACCGCAAACGATTATTCCGATTAGTGTTGAAGTGTTCATGGTTAATTTTTTTGAATGGTTATGGTTAATAAACTTGTAATGTGTAATACAACAAGTATTCCCTTTTTAAAAAAGCCATATAATGGCCATTTAACCATGTTGTACTTTTTGAAACCGTGGAAATGCGAATAATTTCGGGGAGTATATTCTACAAGGCCTCTAAAAAGTTAGCATTTGTAAGTTTTTAAAAATGGAATCATTTTATTTCTTGTGTAATTGAAGTTACCTAAAGCTTCAATATTTAGCTGTGAAAATGATCCGGTAAAATATTTACCGTTCTTTTTGCCCTGTTTACCGAAAATTTGCCACACTTGCCCAAAACGTAGCTTCAATCTATATCAATCAGAGTTAGATTTGTATAGCATGAAAGCCAACAGTAAACCTGATAATAAAAATATTGTATGAAAAACGCGCTTATCACCGGTGCAACTAAAGGAATGGGCAGATCCATCGCTATGGCCTTTGCTAAAGAAGGGATCAGCGTGGCGGTCTGTTCAAGGAATGCTAAGGACCTGGATGATTTTAAAAAGGAACTACTTCAGATCAATCCACAGATAAAAGTATTTACCCAGGTAGCAGATGGCAGTGTGAAAGAGCAGCTATTACAGTTTGCTGCTGCGGCCGAACTGGAACTGGGCTTCATCAGCATTGTTGTGAACAACCTGGGGATGTTCGACCCCTCAAGCATATTGGATGAAAGTGATAGCGCCTTTGAAAAGCAAATGAATACCAACCTGATGCCTACCTATCATTTATACCGCTATTTTGGTAAAACGATGATGGCCGCACGTGAGGGACATATTTTTACAATCTGCTCAGTAGTAGCTATTAACCCTATAGCTGAAGCAGGCACTTATAGTGTAACAAAATTTGCGCTGTTGGGTCTCAGTAGAGTAATGCGGCTGGAGATGATGCCTTATAATGTGAAGGTTACGGCTGTGATACCGGGTTCAACATTAACCAATTCATGGGAAGGCACTACCATTGACAAGGACAAGTTTGTGTTGCCTGATGATATCGCATCGGCTATTATAAATACTTATAAAATGAGTGCCGGAGCAAACGTAGACGAAATAATAATAAAGCCTGTAGGCGGACAGATATAGAGAGGTGAAAGCTTAAAGGCGAAAGCTTTTAAAGGTTAGAATTTAGAATTTAATATTTTCAGATTTAGAATTTACTTAACAACAAAATAAAATGGACAGGAAATTATATCGCGACGAATACCACAAAAAGATTGCTGGTGTTTGTGCCGGCCTCGCCGAATATTTCAATATAGATGTTGCCATAGTACGTGTAGTATTTGTACTGGCACTTATATTTCATGGTGGTGGCGGCCTGATTTATATCATATTCTGGATCGTGCTGCCTAAAAAGCCTTTCTTTATCGATCCAACAGTTGACTACAGGGTTCCGCCACAAAACCCAGGAGACATTAGTAATCCATACGGTGGAAATCCTTTCGGAGGTAATCCGTTCTCAAATCAGCCTTTTCCAAATCAGCCTTTCCCGGCTCAGCCACGTAACACAACATCATTGGTAGCTATCATTTTTGGAGTAATACTGATCCTGATAGGCGGTTCTATCCTGCTGAACGATTTTGATATACTGCCAGACTGGGATTTTGAACAGCTGTGGCCAATCATCCTGATCGTAGTAGGCGGTGCCCTGATGCTTTCGGGCGAAAGAAAAAAGCCATGGGAAAATGCAGGTTGGGACAAAGGTACTGCAACTGATGCTAAACCGGCCGAAGAGAACACATCCGAAGCTAATCCTCCGGCAGATAACCCACCAACTGTATAATTAAAAGACTTAAACAATTAAGATCATGAGAAACGATAAATTAATACCGGGTATGATCCTGGTGATGATCGGTGCAATATTTCTGCTCAATAATTTTGGATATATAAATTTTCACTGGAGCAATGTTTTTCACCTTTGGCCTATATTTTTAGTAATTGCCGGTGTAAACCTGGTGTTTGCCAATAACAGGTCGCCCTGGGCATCTATCTTAAAAATATCTGTGGTAGTAGCGGGCTTTGCACTACTGATATTCGGAAATTTCACCTACAGGTATAACTGGTGGTGGCCACATTCTTCTCATTATTATCATCGCGATGATAACGACAATAGCAGTAACGACAATAGTGATGATGACGATGATAATGACAATGGTGGAAAGCTTACCAAAGTTGAAGGCAATAGTGTTTTTAATGAACCTTACAAAGCAACTATGCGGGTAGCAAGGCTTAATATCAGCGGGGGGGCTACAAGTTATAGTTTAAATGATACCACCAATCAATTGTTTAACGCCAACACAAAAGAAGTTTTTGGGGGATATACTTTTAATCCTCACCAGGAAGACTCTGTATACGTTGTGGATTTTAAGATGAAAGACCACAAGGAGGGATTTAATTTCGATAGCAACAACGCAAATAAAGTAGATATTAAACTGAACCAGAACCCGGAATGGGAGGTTAATGTTGATGCCGGTGCAACTGAGCTTAATTTTGATCTTTCAAAGTTCAAGGTTAGAAATGTTAAACTGAATGGCGGAGCCGGATCATTTACTTTAAAGCTTGGTCAGCCATTGGCAACTACAAATGTTAATGTTTCAACCGGGGCTGCCGATGTTAATATTAGTATACCTCAAAATGCCGCATGCCGTATTACCAAATCTTCAGCGTTCTCATCAAATGATTTTGATGGATTTATTAAGACAAATGATGGTAATTACGAAACCTCGGGATTCAGCGCAGCTAAAAACAAAATATACATTAATTTGAGCGGTGGATTTTCGGGTTTTGAAGTAAAAAGATACTAAGTCTTTTGTTGTAAAGTTTGAAAGTTGTAATGTTGAAAGGTTATGCCTTACAGCATTACAACTTTGTTTTTTTAAGCTAATTTTGATGCCGATGCAATCTCCCAATAGTTATATTCTTGTTATCAACGGTAAACCCGAAGGCCCTTTCAGTATAGAGCAATTAAAGGGATTAGGTATTAAGTTTGATGACTTTGTAAAAACACCCGAAATGGTGGATTACAAGGAAGCGCATGAAATTGTTGAATTGCGGGAGGCTTTTCATTTTCATAAACAATCAGTAATACCGCAATATTTTGCAGGGTTTGACCAGCGATGGCTGGCTTCAGCGCTCGACTGGTTCTTTGTTTCCGGTGTTTTTATCCTATTGGCGTTTATTACAGTAATAGTTGTTGAAGATAAAGCAGAGAGATTGGCCATTGCCTTAAGCATATTGGCATTAATTCCACTAACCAAAATTATTTATCATATTGTGATGGAATGCTCCGTAAAACAGGCTACCTACGGCAAACAAATCATCAAAATAAAAGTATGTGACCTGGAAGGTAACAGAATCAGTTTAGGCAGATCAATTACAAGAAATTTGTTCAAGATATTTTCTCTGATCACCGTTATAGGCTACCTCATCAGCTTTTTCAATAAGAAACAACAATGCTTGCACGATATGATGGCTGAGACTTTGGTGATGAAGGACAGGCTTTTTTGAGTTTGCAGTTATTAGTTGGCAGTTTGCATTTTTTACTTGATAATTACTGCAAACTGCCAACAGAGAACTGCCAACTTCTTCAGACCGCGTCTGACAGCGAAGTAAACGTAAAGTCCCTTATCCGCATAGGCGGGATCAGTGCACTTTGGAACGATTCGCCGCTTACTGCGCGTTCTGTTTTGCCCAAAGCATCCAGGTTATTCAGCATGATCACCGGGCTTTCGTTGAAACGCATATTTTTTATCGGGAATTTGATCTGGCCATTTTCGATATAAAAAGTACCATCGCGCGTTAACCCGGTGAATAATAATGTTTGCGGGTCAACAGGCCTGATATACCATAGGCGGGTTACCAATATGCCCTTTTCGGTTCCTTTTATCATATCCTCCAAAGACATATCTGTTCCGTCCATAATCACGCCATCCGGGCTGGGTACTGCCTTTACGCCTTGTTTCTGTGCCCAATAGCGGGAATACTGCAAGTTTTTAAGTACGCCTTTTTCTATCCAGCTTGTTTTTTCCTGCGGACGGCCATCGCCAGTCCAACTACTGGTGGGTAATGATGGGTTTGATGGGTCAGAATAAATGTTTACTCTTTCATCCACCAGTTTATCACCCAATTTGGTTTTGCCACCTGGTTTGCTTAAAAAACTGCGACCTTCATCGGCACTACGTGCATCCAAACCGCCATATAACTGCTCCAATAGTACAATACCCGCAGCCGGTTCCAAAATCACTGTGTATTTACCGGGTTCAATAGCTTTTGCGCCTTTAGAGCCGGTAGCCTTTTGTGCTGCTATTTTTGTAAAAGCCAAAGTATCCAGCTTGCTGATCTCATTAAAGTCTTTTGTAGAATAGCCTGAACCTTGGCTATCCTCCGTGCGGAGGGTTATAGAAAAACTGGCATCCGTTGTTGTGTTATAAGCAAATAAACCATGTGAGTTCATCATGGACGAAAATCCTGCACTATTTTGCAAATATCCTGCGGCTGTTAGTTTATTGTCTTTAGCGATTTGTAAGCTCTCGCCAACCCGATCGGTACGAAATTTTGGCGTAATATCTGCAGTTGCCTGGTCGAAAGTTTTTGACCGCGGACTATAAGTCTGTGGGCCTAAAAAAGATACAAATTCAGGATTTTCAGGAGCAAACTTAGCCAGCTCTTCTGATAAACGTACGGCCTTTTCGATAGAGGCATCATCATATTCATTGGTGGTAACAATGCCCAGCTTTTTGCCAAAGGCTGATGATATGGCCATGCTGGTTTGGCTAATGGCGCCGCTGGTAGAAACCGTGTTACGGGCATAGCGTAAATTCCCGCCATCTGATCCGTTGATATTTATTTCACATTCATCGGCTTTTGAATAGCTGAGCGCTTTTTTTAGTAATGCGCGGCAATCGTCTTCGCTTAAAATAGCCATATGTTTTTAGATTTTTCTTTTTGTATTTATTACGTTAACTCCTTTAAACAATGAGGTTGATGAACCGTGAGATACGGCGCTCACCTGCTCGGGCTGGCCCTTGCCATCAAAGAATGATCCGCCTAAACGGTAGTCACTCTTATCACATACGGCTGCACATGAATTCCAGAATTCCTGGGTGTTTGATTGATAAGCCACATCATTTAGCATGCCGGCAATTTTGCCGTCTTTGATCTCATAATAAAGCTGACCACTGAACTGAAAATTGTATCGTTGCTGATCGATAGAGAATGAACTATCGCCAACGATATAAATACCTTTCTCTACGTTTTTGATCATGTCGGCAGGTACCAGTGGGGTTTGCCCCGGTTGCAGAGAGATATTAGGCATACGCTGAAATTGAACATCGCTCCAGCTATCAGCATAACAACACCCCTGCGATTCCTTCAGTCCGATGATATGTGCCTGGTCGCGGATTGCCTGATAATTTACCAGGATACCATCCTTTATAATATCCCATTTTTTAGCTTCAACGCCTTCGTCATCATAACCAACAGCACCAAGTGAGCCGGGTTGTGTTTTATCAGCAACGATATTTACATTTTTGCTGCCGAAGTTAAATTTACCCGACTTCCATTTATCCAATGTCAAAAAGCTTGTGCCCGCAAAATTGGCTTCGTAACCCAAAACGCGGTCAAGCTCAGAAGGGTGGCCTACAGACTCATGTATTGTCAGCCACAAGTGGCTTGGATCCAGTACAAGGTCATATTTTCCGGCTTCTACTGATTTTGCATTCATTTTTTCGACTACCTGGGGGGCAGCTGCTTTGGCATCTTCCAGCATATCATAGCGATCGCGGTAGAGCGTAGTTACACCATGTATTTTATCGCTTTCGCGTGGGGTCAAGTATTCATAGCCCATGCCACGTGGTGCGCTTAATGATTGCCGTGTTTCAAACTTGCCTGATTTTTGGTCGATCTTGGTTACTGCAAATATTGGCCAGATGCGGTGTATATCCTGATCGATATATGAACCATCAGTCGAGGCAAAATATTTTTGCTCATTTACAAGGAAGATGATCGAGTTAACGTAATTGGCACCGCCTTTCATAGCAGCATCGTTTACTGATAACAGCAGATCGGTTTTTTCTTTTATCGGCACTTCAAAGCCGTTCTTTTCGATAGGTGTTTTCCAGCTTACTTCGCCGTAGCCCTTTTGCGGAACCAGTTGTACCGGCTCGGATTGTATGCGGGAATTCTCCTTAGCAATAGCTACTGCTGTTTGCGCTGCTTTGGCAATGCTGTCGTTATCTAGTTTGTCTGTAGCAGCGAAGCCCCAGCACCCATTGGCTATCACCCGGATACCCATGCCGTATGATTCAGTATCAACAAGGTTTTCAACCTTATTTTCGCGGGTAACCACATATTGGTTTAAATAGCGACCGATGCGCACATCTGTATAAGTAGCGCCTTTTGAACGGGCTGCATTTAGGGCCACATCGGCCATTTTCTTTTTCATTGCGTTATCCGCGCCCTGTAATAGGTGGCCATGCTGTATGGGCGAACCTAAAACCGGTATCCGGCTGAGCACAGTGGCACCAAACCCCATGCCCGTAAGATAAAGGAAGTCTTTTCTTTTCAAATCGGTAAGTATTAGTTCCTAAATATAGGGAGTGGCATCAATAATATAAAGTCCTAATGAAAATAAAGCCAGGTAGTTAATAATAAATCCCCCTTTAGGGGGGATGCGATAAATATGAAATCAGAATAACGAAGTTACCTATTAAGTTTTTTCTTTTTCCAGGTGATATATCTCGGTAAATCTATAAGTTCTATCATGTCATCTTTTTCAAGATCATCGGTTAGTTCTTTAATCTCAAGGTAATCAATATCTAAGGCAAATGATTTTTCTCCAAGTACCGTATCCAGCATTTTATAAACAGCATTATCTAACCAATCGTTGGTTTTTAAAATTTCATAATTCGGCACGTAAATTCGAATGCCAATTGAAGATGGATCAGATGCACTTTGAAGGGGTATAAACCATAATTCACTTCGAGTTAGTTCTGCACCCTCAAAATTTATAGAATTATCTTCGTTTGATGGTTGAATGAATGGAATAAATTTCCAATCGGGAATTGCCGGGGCAGCGGCTATTAATTTTTCGACAGATTCAAATTGTTCAACATTCCCTTCTGCAGTAATAATTAACTCCTGATCTGCACCCGGTGAGCCACCTATTTGAAAATATAACTTATCGTTGTAGTCATGAAGCTGTTTCAAAAAATCACTTAGTAGTTGTTCTTTAATATTCTCATCGACTTCATTTGTGAAGAGAAAAGCATGGTTGTTGTCTTCAAACCATTTCCAAAAAATTGTGATTTTATTAGGCATCAGACTAGTTTACTGGCTTAGGAGTTTAACGCATACATAATAATATTAACACCAAACTTGGTATTATCTTCGGCTAAAAAGCGCTTGTTTCTGAAATCATAATCCCATTCGCAGCCGTAATCTTTATTGCTGTATAAAACGGCTATACGGCCATTAATTTCTATGGCTTTAAGGTATTCATGTACCAGGTCATCACCCCAACCATTTAGTTCGAATGAAGTTGTTGGCGGGCCTTTCTCAAATTTGAAAAATGAGTTATAGACATCGTGATGGTTAGGGATCTTTTTTAAGGCTTCTGCACCGAAAATAGCTGTCATTTGAGCCTCGAATGATTTGGCAAAAAGACCATCGATATCATGATTGCAATCGTCGGCAAATACAAATCCGCCGTTTTGGACGTACTTTTTGAAGTTAGCTCTTTCCTGAGCATCAAATTGTACCAGTTTATGACCACTGATGTAGGCAAACGGGTAAGAAAAGATATCATTGCTGCTGAGCGGTATCACCTTTTCGTGCGGGTCAATGAGAATGGTGGTGTACTCGAGCAAAGAATTGAGCAAGTTGGATGGCATGCGCTGATCAGTATCCCAGTCGCCCGAGTGATAGCTGAACCTCATGAAAGTGAATTTTGAAGCGAACGGCATCCTCTATAAAACTTTAAAAGTAGTACAAAAATTTTATGCGAAGCTTAATTTGTTTGTGATGGCTGTAAAGTTTTGGATACTTTGTTTGATTTTTGACAAAACGCATGGTAATTAGGCAAAAGGGTAATATCTTGTGTTGCTCAATAATAGCATATAATAATACAGCATTGGAACCGACTGAAAAAGACATAAAAACATTGCTTGCCAAATTGCCGCAGCTAAAAAGCGAGATACAAAAGGTAATTGTAGGACAGGATCATACGCTGGACGAATTACTGGTAGCTTTCCTGGCGGGAGGGCATTGTTTGCTGGAAGGTGTGCCAGGACTGGCGAAGACACTGATGGTAAAAACCATGTCGCAGGCGTTGCAGCTTACGTTCAGGCGGATACAGTTTACTCCGGATCTGATGCCGACGGACATTATCGGCACTGAAATACTGGAAGAAGATCACAGCACAGGTAAGCGCTTTTTTAAATTCAATAAAGGGCCATTGTTTGCCAACATTATTTTGGCTGATGAGATCAACCGGACACCGCCTAAAACACAGTCGGCATTATTGGAGGCGATGCAGGAATTTGAGGTGACTTACGGCGGTCAAACCTATCCGTTGGACAGGCCATTCTTTATCCTGGCTACCCAAAACCCGATAGAACAAGCCGGAACATACCCATTACCCGAGGCACAGCTCGACCGCTTTTTGTTGCTGGTGAAAATTGGTTACCCAACAAGCGAAGAAGAGTTTGAGGTGTTGAACCGCACAACCGGAACACAAAAAGCAAATATTAACACGGTGATCAGCGCGGAAGAAATTTTGCAGGCACAGGCATTGGTAAGACAGGTAAACATCAGCGAAGACTTAATAAAATATGTGAGCGGGTTGATACGTGCTACAAGGCCAGATACAACTACGGTTGATTATATTAAAGAGTGGGTACGCTGGGGCGCAGGCCCGCGGGCAGGGCAGGCACTGATACTGACCGCCAAGGCAAGGGCTTTGCTCAAAGGAAGGTATTCGGTAATTATGGAGGATCTGCATGCGATGGCGGCACCTGTTTTGAGGCACCGGATATTACTTAACTTTAAAGCTGAGGCTGAGAATATTTCGTCGGATATGGTGACAGCGGAGTTGATAAAGGTGGTAGAACGGCCGAGCCCGCTATAATAAATCATGTCATTGCGAGGAACGAAGCAATCGCGAACTTTGCAGGGCGAATAAGCAAGTCTAATAATTGCACAGTTCGCGATTGCTTCTCCGCCTATTGGCGGATCGCAATGACAATTAAGTAATCCGAAATCAAAAATCATGCAACTTGATCCTAAAGTATTAATGACCGTTAAGAATTTGCCTTTACTGGCGAAAACGGTTGTTGATGGCTTTATGAATGGATTGAATAAAAGTACGGTTAAGGGGCCGGGACTGGAGTTTAGCCAGTATCGTAGTTATCAACCTGGAGACGATCTGCGCTGGCTCGATTGGAAAATGTATGCGCGGTCGGACAGGTATTATATCCGGGAGTCAGAAATAGAGACCAGTATCTCCGTCAGGTTCCTGATCGATGCAAGCGCGTCGATGAATCACAATGACAATGGGGTTAAAAAAATAGACTACGCTAAATTTTTGACAGCCTCGCTGGCTTACCTGGCAAATACGCAGGGCGATTCAGTTGGGTTGTATACTTTGGCTAATGGCGGATTGTATTCAATGGCATCAAAAGCTGATCCGCAGCATTTGCAAAGACTGTTTTACCAGTTGGATAGAATTGAACCTTCAGGTAAATTCACCCAGCCGGTACATTATAAAGAATTATTTGCAGGTACCGGGCGCAAAGAGCTACTGGTTTTTATAACTGATATGTATCAAGCTGATGGTGAGATTACCCGATTATTGGATTCATTAGCAGCTTTAAAACACGAGATCATTGTTTTTCATTTAATGGGGCGAAACGAGTTAGATTTTGATTTTAAAGGATATGGCGCATTGCAGGATATGGAGACCGGTGAAACCATCGCCATTAATACCCAACTGGCAAAAAAGGAATACCAGGAAACATTGGAAAAACATTTGGCTGATATCAGAATGCAGTTGTTGGGGAAACGGATATTTTACAGGATGATCAGCATGGGTCAGCCATTGGATGAGGCACTAAGAGATTTTTTAGTTCAGCGTAGCCTCACCCCAACCCCTCTCCAAAGGAGAGGGGCTTAGATAAGATATTATTAATTATTTATACACATGCAATTAAAGTCCTCTCCTTTGGAGAGGATTATTCACATTATTATTTGTTTTTTTAAGGTGTTCATGAAGGCTATGCCGTTTAGGAGAGGTTAATGATACTGCTCAATTCCATATGGTTATTTGCACTGGCGGCGCTTGGCATCCCGGTGGCGATACACCTGTGGAATATTAAAAGGGGCAAAACATTAAAAGTAGGTAGTATATCGCTCATTACTGCTGCGTCCCAAAACAGCCGGAGCCTTAAATTACATGACCTGCTATTGCTGTTGCTTCGCTGCCTGTTGCTGGCTTTGGTTGCTTTTGTTTTGGCGATGCCGTCGTGGCAAAGGCATATTAGTACATCACAATTAAAGGGTTGGGTGCTGATACCTAAGGAAAGTCTGAAGGAAACTTATCAAAAATTTAAGCCGGAGATCGACTCGCTTAATAAAGCCGGCTATGAGTTTCATTATTTTAACCAAGGATTTGAAAAGGCTGATCTGAATAAGGCCTTGACGGATACGATAAGCTTTAAGCACAATACCAATGCTTCATATTGGACTTTGGTACAACAACTGGATGGGCAAGTCCCATCATCGTTGCCCGTGTATTTATTTACATCAAACAAGGCTTCATATTTTAAAGATGAAAAGCCGGAAGTAGCATTAAATTTGCACTGGCAAACCTATACTCTTGCTGATTCAACGAGCAGTTGGATAGCAAAGGCGTGGCTGACTAATAATAATGATATCCATATAATAGAAGGTAACAGCAAGGCAAACGGAACTTTTTATACGGATTACGCTGTGCAATCAGGTAATCCAAGGAATACGCCTTTTGTTGTTAGTACGGATAATGGTAAGTTGACTGTCAGCCTAAAAAATGCTAATTTAATTGCTGTTGATACCTCAACCTGGCGTTTTGCAATTTATGCTGATAGGAATAGTCCTGATGCCGGGTATATAAGGGCGGCTTTGGAGTCGGTTATTCAGTTTACAAAGCATAAGGCGGTTATCAAACAATATACGGATGCGGGCCAGATACCGGCTCATCAAAGCTGGATATTCTGGTTGTCTAATAAGCCAGCTGCTAAACAATTAGTACAAAATTGTGGTAACCTGTTTACTTATGAAACGGGAAAGGTGAATGATATCAATTCATGGATAAATGATGGAAACGAATCGTTATCGAAGTCGAAAATTGGGTTATATAAATCTATCGAACTAACACATGATGGCGGACAAGCAATATGGCAGGACGGTTTTGGCAACCAGGTTTTGAGCTTGGAAAAACAACAGCAAATCAACCTGTATCATTTTTATAGCCGTTTTGATCCTTCCTGGAGCGATTTGGTTTGGAGCAATGATTTTCCGAAAATGATGTTGAAGTTGATCGTTAATCCAACTACATCGGAAGAAAAATATGATCGCAGGGTTATGGATGCGAAGCAATTAATGCCCGTTATTAATAATGAAGATCATGCCACTACAGGTAAGATAATTGAGCAAACTGATCTTACGCGATATTTCTGGATATTGTTAGTGGCGGTTTTTGTGACTGAGCGCTGGTTTGCACATAGATCAACCGGTAAAAAGATATTAAAAAATGGCTGAGCGGGGGATAGATAAAATAGGCCTGTTGCAACGCCGGTACATCGGTTACCAGGTGCTGGCTGATGTGTTTTTTTCTGCCGGATTAGCCATATTGATCGCTTGTTTTGCGTATTCGGCTTTTTCCTTGTCTTTGTGGTGGTCGGTTTTGTTTTTTGTGGTCTTTTTTGGTTGCATGACCGCCATCAGAAAATGGTGGAAGGTAGATATCAAAACGATCACCTCATTCTTGAACGTAAAATATTCGGAACTGGAAGAAAGCAGCGAACTGGTATTTAAGCAACCGTCAGAACTAAACCCGCTTGAGCGGCTACAGTTATCAAAAATAGAAGCGGTTTTAGAAGATGTCCCCGCCGTACAAAAGCAGTTTCTGCAACGGCTCAAGTTCAGTGTTTTATTTTTGTTGTGCATTCCTTTTTTTGGTTGGGAGGTTACTCAATTACACGGACATTGGAAAGATAGTCTTGAACCAGCGTCAAACGTAAACTCCCCTAAAAGCACTTTACCAGAGGAAATACTGCCGCAGATAAATTCGGTTAATGTGACTATATCGCCACCTACTTATACCCGGAAACATTCAAGAGATCAGGATAGGTTTACGATTGAGGCAGAAGAAGGTAGTTCAGTTAATTGGGAATTAGGTTTAAATGTGGCTGCAAAACAGGTTGATTTAGTATTTAGTGATGGTCAGAAGATTATTTTAAAAAATACGAATACTACTTATCGGGGTCAAAAAATAATTGATAAGCCCGGGTTTTACCAGGTGTCCATCGATGGTAAACTGTCTGACCTTTACCCGGTGCAAATAATTAAAGATAATCCGCCGGTGATCCATATCAAAACGCCTCAGCAATATACTTATATCGATGCCGGAGAAGCGCCAAGGGTGAACATCAGTGCCTCGGTTGATGATGATTATGGCATCAACAATGCTTTTATTTATGCTACCGTAGCCAAAGGAAGTGGTGAAGCTGTGAAATTTAAGGAGCAGAAAATTGATTTTTCGGCTTCATTCAGCGGTCAAAATCAACATTATGATCTGCAAAAACTGGTTAACCTGCCCGTATTAAACATGGAGCCGGGTGACGAGCTCTATTTTTATGTACAGGCACAGGATAATCACAACCAGCAAAGCAGGACGGATGTATATATCGTTTCATTACAGGATACAGCCCAACTTTTAAGCATGGATGGCCTGATAGGCGGTGTTAATGTGAAGCCTGAGTTTTTCAGGAGCGAGCGGCAGATCATATTGGATTCTGAGAAATTACTAAGGGATCGAGACAGTACCAGCAAAGAAAGTTTTAATACCAGGAGCAATGACCTGGGTACCGATCAGAAGTTGCTGCGTTTGCGATATGGGAAATTTTTGGGCGAAGAGTCTGAATCTGATATCAACCCAAAAGAAGAGGAAAATGATGCAGTTGCCGACCCGAAAAATTATGGGAATGCGGCGGTAGTACTGGATAAATATTCCGACAAACATGACAATGCCGAAGATGCCCAGTTTTTTGATCCGGGAGTAAAGGCGCAACTAAAAGCGACGCTAACCGAAATGTGGAAAGCCGAATTGCAATTACGTTTGTACAAACCTGAAGCGGCCCTCCCTTTTGAATATAAAGCATTACGACTGTTGAAAGATCTGCAACAAAAATCGCGGATGTACGTGGCAAAAACTGCCTATAACCCTGCACCCTTGAAAATGGAAAAACGCTTGACCGGCGAGCTGGATAAGATCATTCAGCCAGTAGGGCACCAGGATATAAAATCAGATGACAACCAGTTTGAAGTGCTTAAAAACGCGGTGAGTGTGTTAGAGCAATTAAGGACGAGTTCTATAATGAGTAATTCAGACAGACATACTTTGCAACTGGCTAATCAGCAATTGAGTGAAAAGGCATCTGCACAGCCTGAGATCTATCTGCCTGCGTTGGGTGCACTGCATCGTATACTTTCAACAACCAATGCAAAAAGTAATGATATCGGCTTGGTTGAAAAAGCCATTCAACGAGTATTGCCACCCGGTAAAACGCTTCCTGCTTCGATGCAAAATTCGGCAGATATGGGTCTTTCAAACGGTTATTATAAAAACCTTAATAACAAATGAGCTGGACAGTTTTAGTTTTGATCATTTGTTGTGCGCTTGCTGTTTTTGCAGTTTGGAAGGAATATAGCCGGTCTGTAAAGAAGCATTTGATATGGCGTATTGTGGCTGCATTAATGGCTGTAATTGCGTTTGGTTTTATTGCGATCCCTATTCATTATCTAAAAGATATTAACATTCAGGACGATCATAGTGCAGTTTTACTTACAGATGGATTTGTCGCCGATAGCCTGGGTAGTTTTAAAAACAGCAAATTATTTACTACAGATAAAGCCATCGCCAAAAAATATCCAAAGGCGAAATTGATACGGTTGGATGAATTGAAAATTGATAGTCCGGCAATAACACGGCTTCATGTTCTTGGGTATGGGTTGAATAAAGATGAATTAGATCAGTTAGATAGCTTGTCTGTAGTTTTTCATCCATCAGCATTATCGGAAAGGATCACAGCTATTAACTGGAACCAGAAATTAAATTCAGGAGAAACGCTTAAAGTTCAGGGTAAATATAAAAATGACAGATCGGAACCGATTAAATTAATCCTGAAAGGGTTGAGCACACAACTTAATGCAGTAATTATTCCAGCCAAATCCGAACAGAATTTTGAATTAAGTGCTGTACCCAAAAACGAGGGGAGGGCAGTGTATCACATACAAGTTATCAGCGGGAACGATACACTGGCCAACGAGAATTTGCCAGTTGAGATCGACCCAGTAAAACCACTTAAAATATTGATGCTTTCGGCCGCACCGGATTTTGAAACGCGATTTCTCAAAAACTGGCTGTCTGAAAATGGATTTTCAGTAGCAGTGCGGTCGGCCATCACCAAGGATAAATTCAGCAGTGAGTATGTAAACATGCAGCCAGTAAATATGGATCGTTTGAGTGAATCATTACTGGATAAATTCGATGTGGTTATTGGAGACCTGTCGGTTTTGAAATCAGAAAGTGCTGTTTTAAAACAAGCGGTCACACAAAAAGGATTGGGACTGATCATCCGTGCCGATACGATTTCAAAGACTTCATCATGGTTGCAAAATGATTTCCCGGTAGAAAAGCTGCAAGTAAAAGATGCACCTGCTCCTTTGATGATCAAAGGTGAAAAAAACAAAACAGTTGCTTTAAAGATCGACCCAATTTTTATAAAATACCAGTCAGGCACACAGCATATGGTTACCGATGCACAAAATCACGTATTAGTTAATGCTTCGTTGGCAGGGGCAGGGCGATTGTTGTTTAAAACCGTTAACAACACTTATAACTGGGTACTTGCCGGCGATAAAAATGATTATGCGGCATTTTGGTCGCTGTTGATTAGTAATGCAGCACGTAAGGTGCCGGTAACTGAGGAATGGTCAGCTGCTTCACAATTGCCTTCAGTTAATGAACCGGTGCAGATGCAATTAGCAACTTCATCTTCCCCTTTGCAGATCACTGCCGAAAACGCCATGATCGCTCCTTCTCAAAATCCGGATATCCCATTTGAGTGGGGGAATAATTATTGGCCATCATCTACAGGCTGGCACTCTATCCTGCAAAAAAATGGTAAATCTGCATGGTGGTACGTTTATGGAAAAGATAATTGGAAAGGAGTAAAAGCATCCGAAAAAATATCAGCTACCCGCTTTTATGCCATAGCTAAGGCAGTTAATACTTCTGTAACAAAAGCGATACATAAAAAGGTGCGAATTGAAGTGCCGAAAATCTATTTTTATGTGATGCTATTAATGGCGTGTACATATTTGTGGGTGGAGCGGAAGAGCCTCACCCTGCCCTCTCCAAAGGAGAGGGTTCTTTAACGGTAATGAATAACAAACATCAAAACAAAGTCCTCTCCTTTGGAGAGGATTTAGGTGAGGCTAAAAAAATATGAGAAGACGAGATTTTATTTATTTATCAGGACTTGGAGCAAGCGCACTGATGCTGCCCGACCTGAAAGCATTCGGTAACCCCATAGATCCATCGCAATTACTGGATGGCATCGATGTAAAAGCTAAAAAAGAACTGGCTGATGTGGCATTGAACACTGCCAAGGCTAAAGGTGCAACTTATGCCGATATCCGTATAGGCCGCTACCTTAACCAGTTTGTCATCACCCGTGAAAACAAGGTGCTGAATGTAGTCAACACCGAATCGTTCGGTGTCGGCATCAGGGTATTAGCTAATGGTTGCTGGGGCTTTGCCGCGAGTAATGTGGTAACCAAAGAAGGTGTTGCCAAAACTGCAGAAAGAGCGGTGGCTGTAGCAAAAGCTAATGCCAAAATTGGCGGTACACCTGTAGAACTAGCTCCGCAAAAAGGCTATGGCGAAGTAAGCTGGAAAACACCGATAGAGAAAAGCGCTTTCGAAGTGCCTATCAAAGAAAAGGTTGATCTATTGCTAAACGCTAATGCCATTGCTATGCAAGGAGGTGCTAATTTTGTTAACTCCACCTTGTTTGCGGTAAATGAACAAAAGTATTTTGCCTCCACGGATGGCTCATACATTGATCAGGATATTCACCGTATTTCGCCCGGGTTTAATGTGACCAAGATCGATTCTGCCGCGGGTGGTTTTGAAACTCGCCGTTCATTAAGCTCACCAGTAGGTATGGGATATGAATACCTGACACCACTCGACAGTGAAAAAGTAGCCGGAATTACTACCCGGTATAAAAAGCGGTATGATATATTGGAAGACATTAAATCTGCTACACAGCAGATGAAGGATAAGATCACGGCTAAATCGGTTGATCCCGGAAAATATGATCTAGTGCTCGATCCAAGTCACTTGTGGCTGACGATACATGAGTCGGTTGGTCACCCAACAGAGCTTGACCGTGTTTTGGGTTACGAGGCGAATTTTGCCGGAACGAGCTTTCTGACATTGGATAAATGGAAGTCGGGTAAATTTAATTTCGGCAGTAAAGAGGTAAATATTGTGGCTGATAAAACACAAGTTGGTTCATTGGGCGCAGTTGGTTATGATGATGAAGGTGTAAAATGCAAAAAGTGGGACCTGATAAAAGACGGCGTATTGGTTAATTACCAGGCTATCCGCGATCAGGCGCATATCATCGGACTAAAAGAATCACAAGGATGCTGCTATGCACAAAGCTGGCAGGACGTACAATTCCAGCGTATGCCAAATGTGTCTTTACAGCCAGGAAAAACGCCTTTAAGCGTAGATGATATGATTAAAAATGTAGAGAAAGGAATTTACATTATTGGTGATGGTTCATTCTCAATCGATCAGCAGCGGTACAACTTCCAGTTTGGCGGACAATTATTTTACGAGATCAAAGAAGGAAAAATTGCCGGTATGCTGAATGATGTGGCTTACCAGGCCAATACACAAGAGTTCTGGAACTCGTGCGCACAGGTTTGCGATGAGCGTGACTACAGGTTGGGTGGCGCTTTCAATGACGGAAAGGGACAGCCGAGCCAATCCAGCGCGGTATCACATGGTGCTTCAACCGCATTATTTAAAGGAGTTAATGTAATCAACACAAAAAGAAAGATCGGATAAGATGCCTATATTAAATAAAGAAGAAGCACTGGCTTTATTGAAGAAAGTGCTCAGTTATTCAAAAGCGGATGAGTGTGAAGTGAGCGTAAATGGCAGCGAAGGCGGCAATATCCGGTATGCTTTAAATGCAGTTTCAACCGCAGGGGATATCAGTACACTGGGGCTGGCGGTAACTTCAGTTTTTGGCAAAAAAGCCGGAACAGCTACCATTGATGAATTTGATGATGCTGCGTTGGAACGTGTGGTTCGCCGTTCGGAAGAATTGGCGCAGCTTGCACCCCCAAACCCGGAATATATGCCGATGCTTGGTCCGCAGACTTTTGCTGAAGCTATCACTTACAATACAAATACTGCTGCGATGACGCCGGACAGTCGCGCTGAAATGGTGGCGAAGAGTTTATCAGTTACCAAAGAAGCAAAGCTAACTGCAGCGGGTTTCCTGGAAAACTCGACCGATTTTAATGCGGTGATGAACTCAAAAGGCCTATTTGCTTATAATAAGGGTACAGATGTTACTTTTTCCGTTACCACACGTAACGAGGCTGGAACAGCTTCTGGTTATGCAGCACGTGGTTTTACTGATGTGAGCAAACTGGATACTTACTCGGCAACTAAAATTGCTGCCGGAAAAGCGAATGGTTCAGTAGGCGCAAAAGCCATTGAGCCCGGTAAGTATACAGTTATACTGGAGCCTGTAGCTGCAACTTACATGCTGGAGAATATGTTCCGCTTTGATGCGCGCAGTGCTGAAGAAGGTCGTAGTTTTTTGAGTAAAAAGGGTGGTGGCACTCGTTTGGGAGAGCAGTTGATGGATGAGAAAGTAACTATTTACTCTGATCCATTCAATCCTGAACTACCCTCATCAACATGGGGTGGTGATGGTTTGCCTCGTGAAAAAACTACCTGGATTGACAAAGGTGTGGTTAAAAACCTGTCGTATTCTCGTTATTGGGCTGATAAGAAAGGCGTGAAGCCGGTTCCCGGCCCGTCAAATATTATTATGGAAGGTGGTGATGCTACTATTGAGGATATGATAAAAAGTACCGAAAAGGGTATATTGGTATCACGTCTGTGGTATATCCGCATGGTTGATCCGCAAACGCTGTTGCTTACCGGGTTAACACGCGACGGGCTTTTTTATATCGAAAATGGGCAGATCAAATTCCCGATCAAAAATTTCAGGTTCAATGAAAGTCCGGTGATCATGCTCAACAATGTGGAAGCTTTGGGCAAGCCAGAAAGAAGCATCAGTGTAGAAAGCTACCGGAGCTATTTGATACCACCGATGAAGATCAAGGAGTTTACGTTTAGCTCGCTGTCTGACGCGGTTTAATCAGTTGGCAGTTTTGAGTTGGCAGTTTGCATTTTGATGAGACTTATGAAGTTTTTAAAACTTCGTAAGTCTTTCTTTTTATTATTGTACCCTAACCCATCATCTAATGTCAAGCTTTCCGGTAATTAATTCTACTCTTTCAGCAACACATATCGGACTGTTTTTGCAGGACTGCTATAATCTAAGCTCTTACACTTCTTGCAGCTTATTAAAGACGGGGATTAATGATTCTTACCTGGTTGTTGATGGAGCAGAGAAATATGTATTTCGTATTTATAGCCTGAACTGGCGAACTAAAAAGGAAATTCTGGAAGAGATAAGGTTGTTGAATTTATTAGCCGGAAACCATGTTCCTGTATCATTCGCCTTAGTGGATTCTAATAAAAATTATATTCAGGAGTTTTCTGCTCCTGAAGGTAATAGATATGGTGTTTTGTTTTCATTTGCCAGGGGAGAAAAGCTGCTAAACTTTCCCGCGACTGTGCACTATAAAGTTGGTGAAATTATGGCTAAAATTCATCAGCTTACAAATAACCTGAAATTAGAACGGGTAAATTATTCGCCTGACGTGATTTTGGTAAACTCTTTTGAACAGCTTAAGAAATTTATTTCCGTTGATACCGAAGAGATGGGCTTTATGGGTTCAACTCAAAAACATTTGTTAAGTGAGTTGGAGAAGGTAAACACAGAAGCGATCAGACAAGGTGCTGTACATCTTGATATATGGTTTGATAATTTAAGTATTGACCATGACATGGTTACTATTTTTGATTTTGATTTTTGCGGCAACGGTTGGCTTTGCTATGACATTGCTTATTATATCCTGCAACTACACAGCACAGAAAAAGATGAAAATGAATGTAAATTAAAGACGGAAGCTTTCTTAAATGGCTATGAATCTGTTTGTTTAATTAGTGACGAGGAAAGGCGGCTGTTGCCTGTGCTGGGAGTGAGTCTTTACTTTTTTTATCTCGGTATTCAATGTCAAAGATTTGATAATTGGTCTAATGCTTTTTTAAATGAAGTTTATTTAAAAAGATTCATTAATCTGCTGGTAAAGAAATATTTCGAGAAAAATAATCCTGGATGATAAGACTTCATTATTTTTAAGGTGTAATTCAATACCTTATGGAAGAAGATATATATTCTGACTAATTGCTAAATACGACGAGGCTATAAAAAAATGCTAAATGAAAATGAGTAATGAAAAAGAATTCTGTAATTGAGATACTTAATTCATTGGATGAAGAATTTAGCATCGAAGAATTTATACAAAAACTTTTGTTTGTTGAAAAAATACAAAAAGGATTAAAAGATGTACAGGATGGTAAAGTTATTGACTATGAAATAGTTAAAGCTGATAAGCTTTGATTTGCTACGATAACCTCGTCATTTCTTCGAAATACGCCTGAGTAGTTTCACATATTTCTAAATCTTTACCCTCAACCCATCTTAATGAAATAGCGATTTGTTTGCCATAATCGGTTTCTTGCTTCAGGTCGATCAGCATTTTTGAGGAGTTACGGCCCATTTGCATATCGATATTTTTCACATCGGCCCATTCAATTACAATATTGCGAGTGTAATCGGTGATGCCTTCTTCACTTAATTCGAGCGCTATATCATTCCGCAAAGCAGGGATCAGGCGTTTGATCAGGACAAAAACAAATAGTGAAAAAAATATGAGGTCGGAGATGGCGATGATGATCCAGCTAACGGTATATCCGTGTAAAAAAGAATAACGGAGATTATTAAAAGTAAAAGCAAAGAACACCAATGGCAGCAGTATTCCCAGGAAAGCAGAGTTTTTACTGTAAGGGTATTGGATAGGTTCGGTCATGGTTGATAAGGCTTATTTTTGCTTTACGAGTTTGTAAATTCGTTTTCCTAAAATTAATTCTGATGAGTCGACATTTGGATGAGTATCAAAAAGGCTCAATGTATCCGAATTAAGTTTGAAGGAGTAGTCTCCGTGGAAATTATTATCAGCTGTCTTTTTTTTATCTCGAAAAAATATCATATCTAAATTGTCCATAGCGTCATTGTTCAGATCAATGTTAATATTATATTCTGAGAAGTTCAAAAATCCCGAAACCTTGCCATCATTTGTAAAGCTAATTTTGGAAACGCTCCCTGTGCTATCGGTTAAAATGTAGTTTCCAGAGAAAATTCCTTTATCTATCATATAATTCATTCCATAACCTAAATCGTCGTCAGACTGTCGGTTTAGTGCCTTGATGAATTTAGCTTTAACAATCAGTTTTTTCTGGTTATCATACTGGAATACTGTTATCGTAGTATCACCATTTTCTATTGAGTAACTTAAATCCTCGTTATTAAATAATATGGTGGACGGGTTTTTTCCTGGTTTAAATTGAATTGTAACATTGCCGCTGTCATGGTTAAAATAACCGGCTATAAATTGTAAACTATCTCCTTTAATATGATCTGTGTTTATATACATTATGGTTATGCCGCGACACTCATCTATAGCCGCTAACGGCGATTTGGTTTTAATTACCTTATCGATATAGTCTTTCTTTACCCAAACACCCTGTATAATCGGTCTGAATTTTTTAATTAATTCCTGAGTTTGATCAGCAGTAGGCTTAATGTTAGTAGTAGTATCCTTTGCTGTTTGTTTTGGATTGCTTCTGCAGGATAAGAAAAAAGCTGCTATAAAGAGAATGTAAAAGGTAGGTTTCATTAGTGATTGGTATAGATGTTACCAAAATAGCTATTAATTTCGGAAACGATGCAATCAACATTTCGATATTGAAACTTGGGTGCAAATCAAATTGGCGCTACTAACCCGTTTATTTAGCTTATGCACCCGCGGAATTCGGCTAAAGCCTTACTGTGCTGCCTTTTATCCGTCGGTTAAAACCGACGGCAATGAATGTAAGATGCGTGTAATTCATTGCCGTCCCTTTAAAGGGACGGGTGGGTAAACACAGAGCTAAGGGCTTTAGCCAAAATTAGCCGATAAGCGACAATTTGAATTGCACTCTCAAACTTTTACAACCTTCCAACATCTTTCGTAACTTTGCACAAAATAAAAGGATATCTGCATGAATGCTGATGCTGTTAAGTCGCTGCAAGGCCGTTACTGTAATTCACTAACCGAATATTCACGTTTTGTGACCCGCGAGGTTGTCATCGGCGATGTGCCTATGGGCGGTAATAACCCTATCCGCATACAAAGCATGACCACTACTGATACCATGAATACCATCGGTACGGTAGAGCAATCCATACGGATGATCCATGCAGGTTGTGAATATGTCCGCATAACAGCACCGAGCATTAAAGAGGCGCAAAATCTGGCTGAGATCAAAAAGCAATTGCGCCAGCGGGGCTACACTACACCGCTCGTTGCCGATATCCATTTTACGCCAAATGCTGCCGAAGTTGCTGCGCGCATAGTAGAAAAAGTGCGTGTAAATCCCGGCAACTATGCCGATAAAAAGAAATTTGACCAGATAGATTATACAGATGCCGAATACCAGGGCGAGCTGGAACGTATTTATCAGAAGTTTTCGCCGTTGGTAAAAATATGTAAGGAGTATGGTACTGCTATGCGTATCGGCACCAATCATGGTTCGCTGAGCGACAGGATCATGAGCCGTTATGGGGACACCCCGCAAGGTATGGTGGAGTCGGCCATGGAATTTATGCGCATGTGCGAAATGCTGAATTACTATAACCTGGTGATCTCGATGAAATCGAGCAATCCGCAGGTAATGGTACAGGCTTATCGTTTACTGGTTGAAACCATGGTTGCCGAAGGGATGAATTATCCTTTGCATTTAGGTGTTACTGAAGCAGGTGATGGCGAGGACGGTCGTATCAAATCAGCTGTAGGTATAGGAACTTTGCTGGAGGATGGTTTAGGCGATACCGTACGCGTTTCCCTTACCGAAGAACCCGAGGCAGAAGCGCCTGTAGCTATTGCGTTAGTGAACCGGTATGTAGAAAGAAGTCGGAAGTCGGAAGTCGGAAGTCAGAAGTCGGAAGTCGGAAGTCGGAAGTCAGAAGATGAGGTACAACGTATAACGTCAAACGTACAACACAATCCATACGAATATAAAAAACGCCACACTTACGAAGCCAATGCTTTCATTGGCGGGCACATGGTGCCGAGGGTGGTGGTTGACCTTTCACATGCCAATCTGAAAGATCCGGCGATACTGAGTGATGCGGGATATATTTATTCGCCATTGCTGGATAAATACAATATGGGCGAGCAATCGGTTGATTTTGTTTACCTGGCTGATCAATTGCCCTCATTTAATTTTCCGGGGAATTTAAAGCAACTGTATGATTATCCAACCTGGGAAAGACTGGCAAATAAAACCATGTGCCATCCGGTATTTAGTCTGCCAGAATATATTAATGCCGAGGATCGTTCATCGGCATTAAACCTGGTGAAAATAAAGCCTGCGGATATCGATTCTGAAGAATTTGGTTTATTGCCATTAGATAAATCATTGGTTTTTGTATTGGAGACTGATGCCCTGCACGGTATGGCTGACCAGCGTTCCTTCTTTTTTAAGATGGAAGAGATGGAACTGGATGTACCGGTGATTATTAAAAGAAGTTATAAGTTTGAGTCGGAAAGTCCGGAAGTCGGAAAGTCCGAAAGTGGTTCACTTACAACGTATGACGTAGAACGTACAACCAATCTTCAGCTTTATTCTTCCACCGATCTCGGCGCCCTGCTGGTAGACGGTTTCGGCGATGGTATTTGGGTTGATGCACCAGGAGTTGATACTAAAGTAATAACCTCAACAGCATTTGGCATTTTGCAGGCTACACGATCACGGATCTCAAAAACAGAGTATATCTCCTGCCCAAGCTGCGGTCGTACCTTGTTCGATCTCATGATCACCACGCAGATGATACGCAGCCGGACAAGTCACCTCAAAGGCTTAAAGATTGGTATCATGGGCTGTATCGTAAATGGTCCCGGCGAGATGGCCGATGCGGATTACGGTTATGTAGGTTCGGGAACAGATAAAGTCACACTTTATCGCGGTAAGGAAGCCGTTAAAAAGAACATCAATTCAACCAACGCACTGGACGAATTGATCAATATTATCCGCGAGGATGGTAACTGGATAGAGCAGCCCGTGAATTAATTTAAAGGCCTAAATCCTGAGAACAGATTAGCTATTTCTGCCAGGTTACCAACGGGAATATAATCGCAAACTTCGGCGTACTTCCCCCACATTTCTAATACCGCCGGGTTGGTATGTGCTTTCTCTATTGCTTCTTCTGATAGCCATTCAAACACTTCCACTATAGTGCCGTCGCCTGCTTCCATTATGTATGATTCTTTGTCGCGCACTAAACCTTCTTTAGCCAGTACCGGTAAATGTGTTTTCATTAACTCTTTTAAGGCAACCTCTTTGCCTGGTTTTGGTTTGTAGCCCACAATTACGGTCCGTCCCATAAGTGAAATTTTATACAGCAATTTACAAACTTTAAGGCATTAAGGCTGTTGCTAGTGTAAATAAATAGGTTGCTGTTTTTAGTAAATGCACTTATTTATGCCTGTTCTTGTTCCTCCAACCATAATCTTATAAATAATTAAGCCATGTCGAAAAGTGTAGCCGACCAATTAGTTGAGATGCTGGCTAATGCCGGTATTAAAAGAATATATGCCGTAACCGGCGATAGTTTGAACGAAGTGAATGACGCTGTAAGGCGCGAAGGGAGCATCCAATGGGTGCATGTGCGTCATGAGGAAGCGGGGGCTTTTGCAGCCAGTGCCGAGGCACAGCTAAATGGCTTTGCCTGTTGTGCGGGCAGCAGCGGCCCGGGTCATGTGCATTTGATTAACGGGTTGTATGATGCGCACCGTGCCGGGGCACCGGTTATAGCCATCGCCTCTACCTGTATGACGCCTGAGTTTGGCTCTGAGTTTTTCCAGGAGACCAATACTATTAAACTTTTTGATGATTGCAGTTATTACAATCAAATAGCCACCACACCAGCGCAATTGCCGCGTATGCTACAGGCCGGGATACAATACGCGTTGAACAAAAAAGGTGTTTCAGTAATAGGTTTGCCCGGAGATATCACCAAAATGGATGCTGAAGATATTACCACTTCACTTAAAACTTACAGTCCGGTTGCAGAGGTAAGGCCATCAGAAAATGATCTGAAATACCTGGCTGCATTAATAAATCAACACAATAAAATAACTATTTTTTGTGGGATAGGCGCTGCGGATGCACATGATGAAGTGGTAGAACTTTCACAAAAATTGAATGCACCGGTTGGCTATTCATTCAGGGGTAAAATGGGTATACAATATGGTAATCCGAATGAGGTGGGCATGACTGGTTTGCTGGGTTTGCCTTCAGCTTTTCACAGCATGCACGAATCGGATTTGCTGATATTACTAGGAACAGATTTTCCATATACCCAGTTTATGCCTGTGAAATGTAAGATTGTTCAGGTTGATATAAAACCAGAGCGTATAGGCAGGCGGGCAAAAGTGGATATAGGTTTGCATGGTTCGGTAAAGGATACAGTGGCGGCTTTATTGCTTTTGGTTGATCAGAAAAAAGATGACAGCTTTTTACATGCGCAATTGAAATTTTATGAGGAAGTAAAAAAGCACTTGCATACTTACGTAGATAATACCGGCCGAAAAGAGCAGATCCACCCTGAATTTGTAGCGGGTGCTTTAAATAAATTAGCTGCTCATAATGCCATATTTACAGTCGACACGGGCATGTGTTGTGTTTGGGGGGCACGTTATATTGAGGCAACGGGCAAACGTGAAATGATAGGCTCATTTAATCATGGGTCGATGGCCAATGCCATGCCGCAGGCTATCGGCGCTGCTTTGGCTTGTCCTGGCAGACAAGTGATAGCTTTATGTGGTGATGGCGGGCTGTCCATGTTATTGGGCGACCTGGCCACGATTGCGCAATACGAATTACCTATTAAGATCATTGTATTCAACAATCGCTCATTGGGCATGGTTAAGCTGGAAATGGAAGTCGCAGGATTGCCCGATTGGCAAACCGATATGGTAAATCCGGACTTTGCGATGGTAGCTAAAGCTATGGGCATTAAGGGAATAACTGTAAAAGATCCTGATGATGTTGAACAGGCTTTGCAGGAGGCCTTAATGTTTAAAGGTGCGGCTTTGGTTAATATTATGACTGATCCTAACGCGTTAGCTATGCCGCCAAAAATAGAGTTTGAACAGGTGAAGGGGATGGCGTTATCAATGACTAAATTGGTATTGAATGGGCGTATGGATGAAGTGCTGGATACGCTTAAATCTAATTATAAGCATTTAAAGGAAGTTATTTAGATAGAGTGATTAGTTTTAAGTTTTAAGTAATGAGTTTTTATCAAGTGATGAATTGTGAATAAGGATTTAGTCTATTACTCAAAACTCATGACTATTTAACCCACCACCCCGAATTTAACGGCCCTTTAACTTCAGTAGGTTTGCCGGGTTCGGGTATAAACAGATCTATTTTTTTCTCTTTGGTATATTGAAGCAGGCGTTCTATTGGCTCGTACCATGCATGTGGTGCAAGGTTGAATGTGCCCCAGTGGATTGGCATCATTAACTTGCCTTTTAGTGCCAGGTGCGCGTTTGAGGCATGATCGGGACCCATGTGTATATCGGGCCAGTATTTTCCATAGGCACCAATCTCAAGCATAGTCAGATCGAATGGCCCGAATGCATCTCCGATGTCTTTAAAACCCGGAAACCATCCAGAATCGGCACCGAAAAAGATGTTATGATTTGAGGTTTTTATCACAAACGAGGCCCATAGTGTTTCGTTGCGATTGACAATTCCACGACCCGAGAAATGCCTGGCCGGGGTGGAGGTTAAAACACAGTCCTGGGTAATCATTTTACTATCGCCCCAATCCAGTTCTGAAATGTATTTTCTGGCTATGCCCCATTTTTCCAGGTAATTGCCTACCCCCTTTGAGCAAAAGAAAGGGATAGTTTTATCAGCAAAAAATTTAATGACGTTTTTGTCCAAATGATCGTAATGATCGTGTGAGATCAACACTGCATCCAGAGGTGGCAATTCGTTCAACGGCAAAGGCGCTTCGAAGAAACGTTTTGGTCCCATAAATGAAAGAAAAGAAGCACGCTCGCTCCATACCGGATCGGTCAGAATGCGTACCCCGTCAATTTCAATTAGCAGGCTCGAATGTCCAATCCAGGTAATCCTTAAACCGCTGGCCGGATCTTTTTTATAAACCGAAGTATCTGTTTTAAACAAACCTAATGTTTGTTTTGGGGTATTTTCTGCACTGTTATTGATGTATTCCCTTAGTATGGGGATCATTTTATCAAAGCCGGCTTCATCAGTAGGAATAGGATTCAAATATTTACGTCCGTCTTTATGGGCATGTTCAAAACTCATATACAATTATCGTTATAATGCTGACCAACGTTATACAGCGAGCAAAAGTTTATAATAAGATGACCCTTTTGTCATTCTGAACGTAGTGAAGAATCTTCTGCGTTTACTAAGTATGCGCTATACTTTCCGACGTAAAGTACTGATGAAGAGGATTCCTCGCTCTCGCTCAGAATGACAATCCCCTGTTTTGGCTATCTTCCGAACATCTATCAGGAGTTTTGACTACTTAAAAAACTCAATTGTTATTTGGCAAAATTCCTGTAAAGCAGCAGGTAAAGTATCCTGATCATAAGGGTGTTTGCTGTTAAAAGTGTGGTCAGCTTTTGGAATGATGATGAGTTTGGCATTTGGTTGCGCAGCTTTTAATTCTTCGGCATGACTGACAGGCACTGAGGTATCATCATCACCATGAATAATGAGCCAGGGTTGTTGTACAGCTGCGGCTTTTTCAGTGATGTTTAGGCGTGAAGGGTGGGCATCTAAGTCGTACAGTAAGGTTGACTTTAATGGCATTTGCTGCCCGGTGCGTGAATTGTGCGAATACATAATGCCCTGCATTTTCCATTGTTCTTCTGCTTCTTTGGGCCATAGGTTGCGGAAACTGGAAATAGATGCCATAGTAACCAGTTTGCGAATCCGTTTATCTTCGGCAGTTTTTACGATACTGATACCACCGCCCATGCTATGACCAATCAGATTAACGCTATCTGCAGCCCGCATAGATGATCCGTTACAGGCAAAATCAATCACCGCTTTCAGGTCTTCGAGTTCTATAGAGAATGTATTGTCACTAAAAGCGATCAGGTCGGCAAAATCCAGTGGTTTATCGGGAGTGGTACCATTATGAGAGAAATTGAATTTCAGATAACGAAACCCATTCTCAACGAAAAGGCGGGCTACCATGTTATGCGTTCCCCAGTCTTTGAACCCTTTAAAATCATGGGCAAAAATTACAAGTGGCGCTTTTGGATTTTGATCGTCGTAGGTCAGGTCCATCAGCATGTTTCTGCCTTTGGCGCCGGGGATAGTGTATGTTTCTTTTTTGATCATTTAAGTTAAAATGCAATCTCAGTTACTGTAATGTCCGTTTTTTTAACAACCACTGTACCTGCAAATAAATCGCCCAACCTTTGAAATTTAGGTGTATTACAGATACAAATCAGGGCAGGTATTCCGTAAAAGAATATATCGATCAAGTCAATAATCCGGCGTTTGAAAGCGTCACCTAAAGTAAGTTTTTCAGCATTTGTTTTTACAACAGTTAGTTTGCAAATGTCGTGCCCGGGAGTAGCACCATTAAAGGCTTCTAAAACAACAAAATATATAAACCAGAATATCGGTACCAGGAAAACAGTCCACCCGGTTACTTCAGATCCACCATCGCTTTTTGCATCACCAAATGCAGATACATAGATATAAAACAATATAAAATAGATGCCATAATCTATTAATGTGGCCAGTATACGTAATCTGATATATCGTTTAGGTTCTACTCTGCGTATTTGCATCGTTGTAAATATATTGCCTAAATGTAAGTAATGTCTTTTAAACCTTTCGCCTTTTACCTTTCACCTTTTTAATATGCCACGACGCCCATAAAATCAACAAAGGCTGCAAAATAATCAATCGTACCCACGCAATAAATGGCGTCACCGTGAGATCGCCTAGTTTTAAAGGCGCATTGCCAATCATAGTAATATGTACCGGTAAAAAAGCAATCAGCATTAATATAATACCCCAGGCTGCTAAAGTCCTGGTTTTTGGGAATATGAGTAACAGGCCAAATAATAGCTCGAAGCAGCCCGCAAGTATATTTACAAGTAATGGGCATGGTATGTAATGAGGGATAATGCGGTAATACGACTCCGGGTTACGGAAATGATTGATGCCTGCAACCAAATAAAAGAGGATAAGGATAACGAGACTGATCTTTTTGATAGTTTGCACGGTTCAATATAATAATATAACACTGTTGCCTGATTAATCGTATGAATTAAATATAGTTTTAACCGCTGTAAGGTCAATTATTTATAAACATTCTAAATTGACGTGTTTGACAAAGTCTTGACACTGAAAGCGCTTAATCCTACTACTTTTGTTGGGTCAAAATTTATACTGCTTTGAAGTATTTAAAAGTTATCGCTTTTACGCATAAACAGATCGAGCTGAAAGAATTGGGTAAGTTGGTGATCTGCCAGGAAAATCTGACTGATAAACTTCGACGGGTTAAATCACAATTTGACATTCCGGAAATATTCTATTTGGCTACCTGTAACCGCGTGGAGTTTATAATGGCTTCCAACCAAGTTGTAGACAAAGCTTTTGCTGAACATTTCATCAATGCACTTGAAATAGGTCTGTGCCCGGCGCATATGGACGTATTTATGCAGGGCGCCAGCATTTATGAAGACCAGGAGGCATTGAACCATTTACTGCGTACTTCGTGCTCGCTGGAGAGTATGATTGTGGGCGAAAAGGAGATCTTACCACAGATGCGTAAGGCTTATGAGCAATGCAAGGGTGAGGGCCTTACCGATGATTATCTGCGAATGGTGATGAACACCGTTGTCAAAACTGCCAAAGAAGTTTATACCAATACCAATATCTCCCGCAACCCCATCTCTGTTGTTTCCCTTGCCTACCGTAAGCTTAAAGAACTTAAATTGTGTACCAACGCCCGTGTGCTGATCATCGGGGCAGGCGAAACTAACCGCAATATTTCTAAATATCTGCAAAAACATAAGTTTACAAACTTTGCCGTTTTTAACCGTACCATATCAAAAGCACAGCAGTTGGCTAGTGATCTGGGTGGTGAGGCATTTGAACTGGAAGATTTAAAAACCTATAAAAAGGGTTTTGACGCGATCATCACTTGTACCTCTGCGGTGCAGCCTATCATCACTACAGAGATCTATAAAAGTTTGCTTAACGGGGAAACTGACAGAAAGACCATCGTCGACCTGGCAATCCCGAATGATACTGCTCCTGAAGTTTTAACGGAGTTCCCGGTAAATTTTATCGAGGTGCATTCGCTGAACGAGGTGGCAAAGAAAAACTTACAGGAGCGCTACCAGGAACTGGTGCATGCCGAAAAGATCATCGAACAAAATATAGCCGAATTTATCCCCCTTCTTAAACAGCGCCGAATTGAAGTAGCCATGCGCGAAGTGCCCGAGAAGATCAAAGAGATCCGCAACACTGCCATCAATAGCGTATTTGCCGATGAGGTACAGGGTATGGACGAGCAATCACGCGAGATATTGGAAAAAGTGATCAACTACATGGAGAAAAAGTACATCAGTGTACCGATGATCATGGCAAAGGAGATATTGATCAATAGTTGATTTTCACAAGAATTTTATTGAATTCAGATTTGTCATTGCTGTAAGGGTTTAGTAATTCGATGACAGAATCAGGTATTTTTATTTGTTGTTTAGGGAGACCATATCGATAGGTTTTTTGCCATTGATACCCTGATGAGGTCGCTCCCAGTTGTAGTAAACGAGGTATTTTAGGAGTTCATCTTCTAGTTCTTCCAAACTGTCAAAGTCTGTTTCCTCAATAAGGTCTTCTTTAAGTGTACGCCAGAAACGTTCCACCTTGCCGTTGGTTTGTGGGCGGTAAGGCTTCATGTAACGTCGTTTAATACCTGTTTCTACCAGCATTCTTTCAAATGGATGATTGTGCTTATTCTGGCTAATAGCTGTACCAAACTCAGGGCCGTTGTCGGCAATAAGTTCTTCGAATTGTATGCCGAACTCCTGTTTGAGCCTCTGCATACAGCGCATAGCTGTAAACATGGTTGTTAAAGCGGTAATGTCTCCCATCACTTCTGCCCAGGCCAGGCGGGAATAATCATCTATGACACACAGCAGGTAAAGGTTCCTATGCTGACCTCTGATAACACTTTTACTTAAGTGATGGCAGTCAATATGTCCTAATTGGCCCATACGTTCCTTGATGATCTTTCGCTTTACTTCTTTATCAGTCGCCGTTAACCGGTTTTGATGATGTCGCTTCAGGATATTATACACCCCTGACGGAGACGGTGTAAATTTATCTGATTTTTGTTTAAGCTGACTGGCGATCTCAAACTTATTGCAGCCCCGCTGCCGCAGCATCAATACCTGCTGTTCATCCGCATCAGAGGGTCTGCGGGTCTGATACTTCGGCCCGCGTTTACCCGGAAGCAGATCATCCGGATTCCCGGATTGTTTATAGCGGTTATAATACTTCAGGAAACTGCGCCTGTCTGTATGATTGGCTTCATAAAACTCTTTCGCCAGTTTATACTTAGGGTGATGGCCTAACTTTACCTGTTCATAATCGGCAATCAGTTGGCGGTAAGTCTGTAAATAGTTCCTCTTTAATGTCAGATCATTTGTATTGATTCGCATAACGCTTAACTTTAAATTATATAAAGCTAATTCTGTTACCGAATTATCTGACCTTTACAATTGCGAGCGATAGCGTGGCAATCGCAAACTATGCATCTCCGCCCTGTACGATTCGCGATTGCTTCGTTCCTCGCAATGACATTTTTTATTTAGCTCACCTTTTTTTACCTCGTTTCGTCAGCTAATCTTCAAATACTCAATTAATAATTAAATCATATCTATAAAAAGTTAAATTTGCTGTGCAATTAACGATCACTTGGATAGAAAACTGATAATCGGAACACGCGGTAGCGAATTGGCGCTATGGCAAGCTAATTTTGTAAAAGACAGGCTGGCAGAAAACAATGTTGCTGCTGAACTGAAAATCATTAAAACCCAGGGCGACCGTATCCTAAATTTGAGCTTTGATAAGCTGGAAGGTAAAGGTTTTTTTACCAAAGAGCTTGAAGAAGAATTATTGGCAGGTACTATTGATTTGGCTGTGCACTCGCACAAGGACCTGCCCACTGAAAACCCTCCGGGACTCATCATCGCAGCAGTTTCAGAAAGGGAAGATCCTTCTGAACTGTTGCTGATCTTGAAAGACTGTGTGGATGTTCGTCAGAAAATGTCATTGAAATATGGTGCTACTGTAGGTACTTCGTCTAACAGGAGGAAAGCACAACTACTGGCGTATCGTCCTGATTTTGAAGTACAGGATCTTCGCGGTAATGTGCCTACCCGGATAGGTAAACTTCGCGACGAGAAATATGATGCGATTATGATCGCTAAAGCAGGTGTAACCCGTTTAGGCATTGATCTGAGTGAATTTCATGTAGAGGAACTGACCCCAATTGAACTGATACCCGCGCCTGCACAAGGTGTTTTAGCTATACAAATACGCGAAAGCGACCGGGAATTATTTGATATACTCCAGGTTTTGAATCATCCCGATGTAGCTGAAGGTTTGGCAGTTGAACGTAGTGTTTTAAAATTATTCGGTGGGGGTTGTCATTTGCCTTTGGGCTGCTATTGCCGTAAAGAGGATGGTAAGTACCAGGTATTCACCTCAAAAGCGGAAGAAGGGGATGAGTTTCCTGACAGGTTGTTTTTAGAATCAGATACTACCGAGGGCATTGCAGAAAAAGTGGTTGCCGCGTTCGATAAGAAGAAAAAAATGCCGTTAAGCGTATTTATTTCGAGGGAGCTTTCTCCGCAAAGTTATTTTCGCAGGGCCATCGAAAAACATGGTATCCGCATAGAAGATCGCTCCTTGATAAGAACGGTGCGCATCATCAATAAACTTGATCCTTATATTTTACGGGATATCGACTGGATATTTTTCTCGAGCAAAAATGCGATAGAATACTTTTTTCAGTTAGAGCCGAGATTATCTAAGCATGTAAAATTCGGAGTAATGGGCGCTGGCTCGGAAGAAGCATTACGCCTTAATGGCTATTTTACAAATTACACCGGTTTTGGGATAGATACCGTAGACGTAGCAAAGGATTTTGCACAAATAGCTAACGGGAAAAAAATCTTATTCCCCGGTTCTGAAAACTCTATGCGCAGTATCCAGCAGGGCTTATCGCCAGATACTAAGATCATCGACCTGCCTGTTTACGAAACCGTGCTGGAGGAAAATGTAGAAGGCAGCGGTGCTGATGTATTGGTGTTCACAAGTCCATCAAACGTACAAGCTTATTTTGTAGACAATCTTTTGATCCCAGGCCAGAAAGTTATCGCCATAGGCAAATCAACCGGCAGGAAATTTGACGAGATGGATACAAAATATGTACTACCATACGCACCGGATGAAGTTGGACTTGCCGCAGCGGTCTTTGGCTTAAGCAGTTAATAATTAGTAAATCATATTCAGGTAAATCCTAAAGTATCATGCTTGTGACATTTTTTTGAAAATGCCAATTTTTAGGAGACTGCAATGATGCTTTGAGGGGCCAATACTTATATAAATTGTTTACGTTTCTATAACTTTGTCAACTCTACCGGAAAGGTGATCCTTCACGATAGAAATGTTTAATAAACAATGCTACAAAGACCAAGAAGAAACCGAAAAAGCGAGGCTATACGCCAGATGGTGCAGGAGACGCACATCAGCGCGGCCAATTTAATATTTCCATTATTTATTATTGAAGGTGAGAATCAAAAGAGCGAAATAGCTTCAATGCCAGGTATTTATAGGTATTCGATAGATAATTTGCTGCGCGAGGTGGAAAGCTGTATGAATATAGGTTTGAAGTCGTTTGATCTTTTTCCAAATATCAGCGAAGAACTAAAAGATAAATACGCTACCGAGAGCCATCGCGAAGAAAACTTGTACCTGCGTGCGATTGCACAGGTAAAGAAAAACTTCCCTGAAGCTTGTGTGGTAACAGACGTAGCCATGGACCCTTACAGCAGCGACGGGCATGATGGTATTGTAGAAAATGGCGAGATATTGAACGACGAAACCCTGGAGGTTTTGGGCAAAATGGCTTTGGCGCATGCAAGGGCCGGGGCTGATATCATAGCCCCATCAGATATGATGGACGGGCGCGTAGGACATATTAGGAATGTGTTGGATGAGAATGGTTTTAAGCATGTATCCATTATGTCATACACTGCTAAATATGCCAGTGCTTTTTATGGGCCGTTCAGGGATGCATTGAACTCGGCACCTAAATTTGGTGATAAAAAGACTTACCAGATGAATCCGGCTAATCAACGTGAAGCATTAATAGAGGCTGATCTGGATGAAGCTGAGGGGGCAGATTTCCTGATGGTGAAACCGGCTTTGCCTTATTTGGATGTGATCAAACTATTAAAAGATAATACTGAATTACCGATAGCTGCATATAATGTAAGCGGAGAATATGCAATGGTCAAAGCGGCCATACAAAAAGGCTGGCTTAACGAGCAACGTGCTATCACCGAAGTGCTTACCAGCATCAGGCGTGCAGGGGCAACAGCGATACTAACGTATCATGCTAAAGAGGTGCTGGAGAATAAGTGGTTGTAAGAAGGTTTTACGTAGGACGTTATACGTTATACGTTTGGGTTAAATAGATAATAAAAATAAAAAACGTATTACGTAAGACGTATCACGTAGAACAAATATAAAATGTTAGATTCTATAAAAAAGATATTTTCAGGTGAGGGTGATGAGCCGGTAAATGCAACTGGTAAAACTGATATCCATAGGGGGAAGTCGGCTGAGTTGTATGAGAAGGCCAAAACATTTTTCCCTGGTGGTGTAAATTCACCTGTACGGGCTTTTAAATCTGTATACGGTACACCGCTTTTTATTGAGAAGGGTGATGGCTGCCATGTATGGGATGCCGATGGTAACCAGTTTATTGATTTTTGCTGCTCATGGGGGCCGCTGATCCTGGGTCATAACAATGCTAAAGTGCGTGAAAAAGTAACCGAAGTAATGCAAAAGGGCATGTCATTCGGTGCGCCTACAGCTTTGGAAAATGAATTGGCTGAATTGATATTGAAGCATAACAAATTCATAAAAAAATTGCGTTTTGTAAGTTCGGGTACTGAAGCGGTAATGTCTGCCATAAGGCTTGCCCGTGGTTATACCCAACGCGACAAAATATTAAAGTTTGAAGGCTGTTATCATGGTCATTCTGATTCGTTGCTGGTAAAGGCAGGTTCAGGATTGGTCACTTTTGGTGAGACTTCTTCGGCTGGTGTCCCAAAGTCATTTGCTGATGAAACTATTGTGGTTGCTTTGAACGACAAGGAAGCACTACAAAAAGCTTTTGAAGAATTTAAGGATCAGATAGCCGCTATTATTATTGAGCCTATCCCGGCAAATAATGGATTGCTTTTGCAGGATAAAGAGTTTTTGCAATATCTGCGAGACATCTGTTCACAAAACGGTTCACTATTGATATTTGATGAGGTGATCTCTGGTTTCCGGGTTGGTTTTGAAGGCGCTGCCGGATATTACGGTATTAAGCCTGATATTATTACATATGGCAAGATCATCGGTGGCGGTCTGCCGGTAGGTTGTTATGGAGCATCAGCCGAGATCATGGATAATATATCTCCTGTTGGCTCAGTTTACCAGGCGGGTACTTTATCGGGCAATCCGGTTGCGATGGCTGCTGGGATAGCCCAGTTAAGTGAGTTGTTGCGCATGGGTTTTTACCGCGACCTGAACAATAAAACGGAAGAATTTACTGAGTCGATACAGCGTTTTGCTTCGGCACGTAATTATAAATTTAAAGTGTTTAGTATTGGATCGATATTTTGGTTTGCCTTTACAGATAAAGAAAAGATCAGCAGGGCAGATGAGATTGATCCGGCAAGTATGGAGAAATTCAAAAAAATGCATCGCGAATTGCTTAACAGGGGCGTTTATCTTGGGCCTTCGGGTTATGAAGTTGGATTTATTTCATCGGCTCATAATAAGATTGACCTGGAGAAAGCAAAACGCGCTATATTTGATAGTTTAGATTTAGTATTCAGGGATAAATAGTTCACACTATGCAAGTTGAAATGAAAAGACCATTCGTGATTTTTTATGCGCTCATTATTTACGCAGTTGCCGAACTGATATGGTGGGGATATATGCTGGTGAGTTTGCAGCCACAACGCACGGCTATGATACTGGGCGAGGGGAGCATGTTCATTTTGGTGTTTACCGTTGGTGCTATTAGTCTGCATAAATCCATCAAAAAGGAGCGCAAATTACAGGAGCAGAAAAAGAACTTCCTGCTGTCTGTAACACATGAGTTGAAATCGCCTTTGGCTTCGATCAAACTATTGCTGCAAACTATCCAGAAACGTGACCTGACCAAACAGCAGGTGCAGGATTTCATTGGCAAATCGTTATTGGATATTGAACGACTGGATGATATGGTAGAGAACATGCTGCTGGCATCAAAAATTGATAACCGCTCTTATACATTCCCGAAAGCCAATTTTAATTTGTCGGTATTGGTTGATAATATTGTTAACCGCCTGCAATTGAACAAATGCGATATAAATGAGCAATTGATCAATGCCGAGATCGAGCCTAAAATAGAGATGACAGGCGATAAATTCGCTTTAACATCTGTAGTAACTAACCTGATCGAGAATGCTATAAAATACTCTGGCCCGTGCGAGATTGTTGACGTGAAACTGTACTCGAGAGAGGGTAAGATATTTTTAGCAGTTGCCGACCACGGGATAGGGATAGCGGATATTGAAAAAAGCCGTATTTTCGATAAATTCTACCGTGTGGGCAGCGAAGATACCCGCAATACAAAAGGTACCGGGTTAGGTTTGTATATTGTGAAAGAAGTGCTGGATAAACATGAAGCCAGCATAAAAGTCAAGGATAATAAGCCTTCCGGAAGCATTTTTGAAGTTGTTTTTACATAATAATAACTTATACGTAGGACGTGCTACGTTATACGTATTTATCAATTCTATAATAGTATTTCAAACGTATTACTTACAAGGTAATACGTAAAACACATTTGTAAACAGACTTAATACAATATTAAATCACATGCTTAATAAAAAAAGGATTTTACTGGCCGAGGACGAAGATCATCTGCTGGAAGCAATAAAATTAAACCTCGAGCTGGAAGGTTACAAGGTAACAACTGCCAACAATGGCAAAAAAGCGTTACAAAAATTTAAAGAGGAGCGTTTTAACCTGGTGATACTGGACGTAATGATGCCAGAAGTAGACGGCTTTGTAGTGGCCGAAACCATCCGGTTGGAAAACTCGGAAGTGCCGATCATGTTCCTGACTGCCAAAAATACCAATGAGGATAAGATATCAGGTTTAAAAAAAGGTGCTGATGATTACCTGACCAAGCCTTTTAACCTTGAAGAGTTGATCCTGCGGGTGAATAACCTGGTAAAAAGAGCATTGAAAGGAGAAGAATTAAAAGAGTTTAACAGCTATAAGATTGGTGATAAAACCATTCATTTTAACTCGTTTGAGTTGGTAAATGGCGACAGCTCTATTACCCCACTAACCAAAAAAGAAACCATGCTGCTGAAACTGCTGATCGAACGCAGGAATGACGCAGTATCGCGTGAGCAAATTCTGGAAACGGTGTGGAATTATGATGTGTATCCATCAACCCGCACTATCGATAACTTTATCCTGACCTTCCGTAAATATTTTGAACCTGATCCTAAAAACCCGGTTTATTTTCATTCAATTCGCGGCGTGGGATATAAGTTTACGGATAACCAGCACTAATTAATGTTCAGTAATAAAGCACGGATATTTGTTATAAGTATATTCGCTATTATGCTGGTATTATTTGCTTACCAGCGTGTTTACCAGCTTGCTGCTTTTTGCTTGATGATGATCGTAATGATCATACTGGAGTATTTTAAACAAGGTACGCTGGTGCTGGCGGCCAAATATTATCACCTTAAAGATTATACGCGGACCGAAGAATTACTGAAACAGATCAGAAAACCCGAGTGGCTCAACAAAAAGCGCCGGGGATTTTATGAATACATGATGGGCGGTATCAGTTTGCAAAAGCAGGATTTTGACGCTGCTGAACGCCATTATGAACTGGCCACACAATTTCCGTTACGCACGCTGAACGACCATGTGGCTGCGCTGGTGCATGTGGCTAATATCAGTATCAGGCAGGGGAAATATGACAAGGCTGAGGCCTTTTTACAGCTTGCGTTAAAAGACAAAGACAAGATTACAGCAAAAATGCTGGCGGTGATAGACCGTTTAAAGCAGGAAATAAAAAAACACTGAGAAAAGAGTCAGGAGCCAAGAATCAAGAGCCAAGATTTTGAAATTTCTTGAATCTTGATTCTTGACTCTTGGTTCTATAAAGAAATATGAGAGATTCGTTATTAATAAAGGCAGCATTTTCGGAGAATACAGAGCGGCCACCGGTATGGATGATGAGGCAGGCCGGTCGCTTTATGAAGGAGTATTGGGATATTAAGAACAAATATTCTTTCCTCGAAATGTGCAAGACACCGGAGATCGCAGCAGATGTAACGATGTTGCCCGTGAATTTGCTGGGTATTGATGCTGCTATTCTATTTTCAGATATATTAGTTACTGGTGAGGCTATGGGCGGTGATTTGAGCTTTACGCAAAATGTGGGCCCCAAATTTGCCAATCCAGTACGTAACCAGGCTGGGGTTGATGCTTTGCAAACTGAAGTGGGTGATAAGCTGCAATACGTTGCTGATGCTATTAAAGTGATACAGCAACGCTTAAATGGCAGTATCCCGCTTATCGGTTTTGCCGGTGCGCCATTTACGGTGATGAGCTATTTGGTTGAGGGCGGCTCTTCAAAAGATTTTAAACTGACCAAATTGCTGATCCATAATCAACCTGAATTGGCTCATCAATTATTATCAAAAATTGCCAAAGTAACAGTTGATTACCTGAACATGCAGATAGCGGCCGGTGTAAATGCTGTGCAGATATTTGATAGCTGGGCGCAGGCACTGGCATGGGATGATTACAAAGAATTTTCGCATAAATATATTGCGGAGATCATCAGTAAGTTGAACCGCAAGGATATCCCTGTGATATCTTTTTGTAAAGGTAGTTCGGTTTTTGCACCATTAATGGCAGAGGCTAAACCGGATGTAATTTCAATAGACTGGAATGTTGACCTGCTGGATATTAAAAGGAGATTGCCGCATGGTATAGCCGTCCAGGGTAACCTTGATCCGCATATTTTGTATGCTGATAAGAAGGTGATCAAGGAAAGAATATACCGCCTGTTTGATCGCATGAAAGGCGAGAATGGATTCATATTTAACTTAGGTCATGGCATTATGCCGGATATCCCTTTTGAGAATGTGAAGTATGCGGTAGAGATAATAAAAGAGTACCCCCCAGCCCCCTAAAGGGGGAGTTCGTAAAGTAGTGGGGTTTTATATAAATTATTAAAAAAATTCCCCCTTCAGGGGGTTAGGGGGTATGTATCAATATATATTAGCCATACACATCATTTTTGTAGTCTGCTGGATGGCGGGGTTGTTTTATATTGTGCGTTTGTTTGTCTATCATACCGAAGCACAATCAAGGCCCGAACCGGACCGTAAGATATTATCAGAGCAGTTTGTCATCATGGAGCGCAGGCTTTGGAATGTGATCGCTATTCCTTCGATGATACTGACTGTAGCTGCGGGTATCACAATGATATGCCTTGTTCCCGGATGGTTAAAACAGCCCTGGCTACATATCAAGCTTTGCTTTGTTGTGGGGTTGCTGGTTTATCATTCTATCTGCCAAAGCAAAATAAAACAAATGCGTTATGGTCTGTTCACCTGGTCGTCCACCCATCTGCGTATCTGGAACGAGGTAGCTACTATATTTTTGTTTGCTATTGTTTTCCTGGCAGTGATAAAAGATGGCATTAGCTGGATCTATGGCACTGTCGGGATCATCATTTTCTCTATGATCCTTATGTCGGCAGTGAAGATATATAAGTATTATAGGATGAAGAAGTAGTTATTTAAAAGCCTCTTCATCAAATTCTATTTTCCCAATTAGATTAGTTATTTGTTTTTGATTCTCAATAGCAATAAATAATTGGAGCGCCTTTTCAATCAATATTGTTTCATTTTCAATACCACTAAGCTTTTTCGCTTTTGTCATCAAATCATCGTTTATTTCGATACTGATTTTCATGAATATTGATTCTAATAAGAATAATTAGGTAATTATCCCTTCATGGAGATCGTGAATAGGGAATATCAAATCAAAATCATTCCAGTTTAAATTGCCATCACTTATTTTAAATTGTTTAAAGAGAATTTCATCCCGGTATTTTGAGATAGAGGGATGAAGGGACTTAAATAGAAATGATTTAAAATCAACTAGTTTTTCAGCCCCATCATTAAAGGAAATCCTGATAGCATAATCTCCAATATACTTGGCAGATACAATTTCTATTATATCTTCTGATAAGGAATCATTATACTCTTGAATAATTTTCATTTTAATTTCTTAGTAATTCTTTCAAACTCAACGTCTTTGTGATAGACAAAATAGTCAACCCATTTTTGGACAATCTTATCAGCGTAAACTTCTAAAAATTTTTCAAAATCTTTAAGTTTTGCCCCTTTCAAGGGCTTTCTATCTTTTACTAATTTAATTCTTATTTCTGAAATTTCACCACCCACAATGTAAAATTCTGCCTTGCTCTCAAACGAATCATGGGTGGCATGTACGTGAATGGGCTCGTGCTCATTAGAATAAAAGAAAATTATTATTCCGAGATATTCAAATATTTTTGGCATGATTAAATCTAATAAACTTTTATTTTACTTTCTGTACCCCAATTAATGCACTTGCCCTTATCTCATGCGAATCTATACTATAGAAATAAATTATTCCTGCTTGTAAATAACACCATCCTTCATCACCAGTTTTACTGCTTTAACAGCTTTGATATCTTCAGCAGGATTACCTTGTACTGCTACAAGGTCAGCCAGGTAGCCGGGTTTTATATCACCTACGCCTTTCATTTTGAAAACTGATGCGTTCACCGATGTGGCTGATCTTAAAACATCCAGGACCGGCATACCGTACTCAACCATCAATAGCATTTCGCGGGCATTATCGCCATGAGTGAATACGCCAACGTCGCCACCCATGCAGATAGTCACTCCGGCTTTCATCGCCTCAGTGAAAATGTATTTTTTGCGCCTGATCAATGCATTATCATGATCTATCCCTTTTTTCCATCCATGAAAATAGGTAGAATACGCCTCAGTAGCTGCGAGTGTCGGGCACAGGGCAATGTCTTTATCTTTCATCATTTTAAAAAGCTCAGGGTTTCCCCCATCGCCATGCTCAATGGTGGTTACTCCCGCGTTTATAGCTCTGCGCATTCCTTCGCTCGTGCTGGAATGTACAGCCACTGTTCTTCCACTGCTTTTTGCAACTTCTACGGCTGTTTTTAATTCTTCTTCAGTAAAAGTTGGTTCTGAAGCCCCATTTACACCCCATCCATAATCTGCATAAATTTTAACCACATCGGCGCCATGCCCTATTTGTGAACGTACTACATGTGTTATCCCTTCTACACCGTCTGCTTCTTCGCCGCCCTCAATAATAGTATTCTGATCCACCACATTTTTTGGTCCGTAGCTGCCAGTGGCTACAATGGCACGTGTGGCCACCATCATCCTCGGTCCGGGAATGATGCCTTTGTCGATAGCGGTTTTCAGCCCTACATCATCATAGCCTGCACCTTCGGTGCCCAGATCACGTTCCGAGGTAAAGCCAGCCATCAACGTCTCCCGGGCGTGCACAACTGCTCGTGCCGTACGCTCAGCGCGGCTTTCTTTCAGCACCTGGTCGTCCCATAGTGTTTCATTGTAGGGGTGCAGGAATAAATGAGAATGTCCTTCTATCATTCCCGGCATCAGGGTCATCCCTTTTAGTTCGATAATTTTAACAGATGCAGGGATTTTAATACTATTTGCCTCCCCAACAGATTCAATATGATTCCCGTTTACGAGTACCCACCAGCCGGTATGTATTTGTTGTCCATCAAAAACACGGTCGGGTTTTAAAAGGGTATAGGTGTCGGTTGTTTTGTTTTGGGCTGAGAGATGACCGGTAAATAGTATGCAGCAAATAACATAAATTAATTTTTTCATAAAAATTACTCTCCGGCTTCTTTAAGGGCGATTGACTCTAAAGCAGCGGATATTCTAAAATTGGTTTGCTTGATCTTGTTTAATAAAGGCTTGATGGAAGGAATCACTCCATTTAATTTGGCCCTAATAATTACACCTATGGTACCGGTAATCAAAATGCCTAACCGGTCGGCTAATATCCTGGCTTGTAAATCATCAAGTATAATGGTACTTCCCGGGATTTCTAATGCTAGTGTTATGGCACTCGCCTCACCCTTATCAATCTGTAATTCCAGTATTTGTTGTTTCTGATGATCTTTTGGAGATTTGATAATCACCCAGTCGGGTAATGTTTCTGCGAATTCAAGGGCGATATCCGGAGTAGTGGTTATGGTATTATAAACCTTTTTTAGTAGGTCTAACTCGTTTATATTGGATAAAATTATAAGGCAACTTGTATCTGCAATTACAACATCAGGCATTTTTTACATCTTTAGTGATATCTGTTGCCGCATGGTTAAATATGGATGTGCCGTAGTTTCCTAATAGTTCAGCAAAGGTCCGTTTTGTAAGACCTGCAACTTCGGCGGCTTGTCCAAGAGAAAGTTTCCCCTTTTCATATAAGCTGGCAGCTAATAGCATTGCGGCTTCTTTTGAATCCACATTTGCTGAGTCAGGTATGTTCAAAGTAATTACTTTCATAATCAAAAATAACTAAAAATAATTTATAACCCATGCAACCAATTGCCTTTACTTCTCATCTTACTTTTAAGTGATGTTTTTTGGAGCACCAGTACACAATTGAGAAACTGATAGAAAGGTTGTAATTGTTTTAGATGTTATAGAAGTTAAACTAATTGGCTTTTGATTTTTAAACCTTTACAACTCTTTCAACAACTACAATCTTTCTAACAACTACAATCTTTCCAACTATAGCTTATCTTTGTTTTAATGGTCACTTCTTTTTTAAAGGCAATTTCAGTAAGCAAAGCATACCCGGGCGGCGGTGGTGTAAAGAATATAACACTTGATATAGAGCCCGGACAAATTACCGCGATCATAGGCGCAAGCGGAAGCGGTAAAAGCACTTTGCTCAGCCTGCTTTATGGTCTGCAATCGCCCAACAGTGGCGAGATTCGTTTTAAAGACGAGCGTGTTTGGGGGCCCGGAGAAAAACTGATACCGGGTCATGATGCCATGAAGATGGTTACCCAGGCCGAGGATGATCTGAATCTGTTTGCCAAGGTAGAAGATAACGTATCCGTGTTACTGCCAAATACCAACCTGCAGGCTAAAAAGAATAAAACGGAAAAGGTATTAAAGCAACTTAATATGTTGCATCTTGTCGATAAGCGTGTAGCCGACCTGAGCGGTGGGGAAAAGCAGCGTGTGGCAATAGCCCGCGCGTTGGTTACACAGCCCGAAGTGCTTTTATTGGATGAGCCATTTAATCAGGTGGATACTTCCTTTAGGGATGGATTACAGGATGATATCAGGCAGATAGTAAAGGATACGGGGCTTACCGTAGTAATGGTATCACATGATCCGGGCGAAGTATTATCTATGGCCGATATGTTGTTGGTGCTAAAGGATGGCGAGATAATTGAAGCCGGGAATCCTAAAAAACTATACAATGATCCGCATTACTTGTACACTGCGCGACTGCTTACTAATTGCAATGTGCTCACTACAGAAGAAGCAACGATATGTGATATAAAGGCCAATAAAACTCATGTAATGCTATACCCCGAATGGATAGAGGCTCGTGATGGCTGGGGTGGCAGGCACTGGACAGTAAAACAGGTGCTGTTTAAAGGGTTTTATGAAGAGTTGCTGGTTGAAAATGACGGCGTAACATTACGCATACTCAATGGCCACGGCGGGAAATATATCGAAGGGAGCAAAGTGAAATTGAAGATAGGGCGGCATTTGGAGTATTAAAGGAAGTCGGATTGCGGAGGTCGGAAGTCAGACAAATTTAACTTAATTGACCTATTGAACGATAGTGAAACATCTCCTTCGCCCATGCTTATCTGCCACTTGTCACTCTAAGAAGATGCTTCGTTCCTACCCACGACATCCTTTTACACCAAATACTCAAACAAAGTCTGATCTCTGTTCAGCTCAATAACTTCGAAACGCTGTTCTTCCATACGCTGTAATAAGGCAGGATAATCTTCGGCTGATTTGAGTTCGATACCTACCAGGGCAGGGCCATTTTCTTTTTCGGTCTTTTTGATGAATTCGAAGCGGGTAATATCATCATCAGGGCCTAAAACGTTATTTACAAACAATCTTAAAGCACCGGGACGTTGGGGGAAGCGAACGATGAAATAATGCTTTAAACCTTCATAGAGCAGGGATTTTTCTTTGATCTCCTGCATACGGTCGATATCATTATTGCCACCGCTGATGATACAAACTACCTTTTTACCTTTCAGCTTGTGCTTGTACAGATCCAAAACTGCTACTGAAAGTGCGCCGGCAGGTTCAACTACAATAGCATCCTCATTGTATAGTTTTAGTATGGCGGTGCAAACTTTACCTTCAGGTACAAGCAGCATATCGTCCAGAACCTCGCGGCAAATGGGGTAGGTGAGTTCGCCAACTCTTTTTACGGCAGCTCCATCAACAAAACGGTTGATTACGGGAAGTGTTACGGGTCCGCCTTCATCAAGGGCATGGCGCATGGATGGTGCGCCTTCTGGCTCAACGCCGACTATCAGTATGTTTGGATTATGTTGTTTCAGGTAAGTCCCTGCACCTGCAGCCAAACCGCCACCACCAATGGGCATTATCACAGCTTCGACATCAGGCAGGTCTTCCAGTATCTCAACACCGACGGTTCCCTGACCGGCAATGACCTCGTAATTATCAAAGGGTGGGACGAAGGTCATGCCGTTAGCTTCGGTGTAGGCCAGAGCCTCCTTTAGGCAATCATCAAAAGTATCGCCTGTTAATATGATCTCTATACTCCCGTCGCCATGCATTTCGGTTTGTGATATCTTTTGACGGGGTGTGATCTGCGGCATGAAGATAACACCCTTAGTACCCAGTTTCCGGCACGAAAAAGCAAAGCCCTGCGCATGATTGCCTGCACTAGCGCAAACTACACCACGGCTCATCTGGTCGGCACTTAGCTGACTGATCATGTTGTAAGCGCCACGCAGTTTATAGGAGCGTACTACTTGCAGGTCCTCGCGCTTCAGATATACTTTGCAGCCGTAACGGTCGGACAGGCGCTGATTAAATTCTAGCGGGGTATGTTTTACGATTCCTTTTAAACGCTCGTATGCTGAATCAAAATCGAGTTGATCCTTAGTTTGGGAAGCCATAATTTTTGAGCTTTATGATGAGTCAATTGCAGCAAATCGCCTATTGACTCACCCGGTCTTTGCTACGCTCGACCACCCTCTCTCCGCTGCGCGGAAAGAGGGGTCTATGTGATTTTTTATTTCCTTTCTCTATGTAGTAGAGAGGCTGGGGGAGTCAGTTACTGTTTTACCAGGTGGCTCACTACTAAACCATGCAGATCGCCATCAGTGATATCCAATTTATTATCGGCCAATGTTAAAAAGCGGTGATAAGCACCTGCTAATTCATCTTTGTCCAGTTTATAACCCAGTCTTTCCAAATGGAATTTAAGGGCGTGGCGACCGCTGCGGGCTGTAAGCACAATGGTAGCACTTGGGAAACCGACATCTTCCGGTTTAATAATTTCGTAGTTCTCACGCATCTTCAGGAAACCATCCTGGTGTATACCGGAGCTGTGCGCAAAGGCATTAGCCCCAACAATCGCTTTATTAGGCTGCACCGGCATACGCATCTGCGAGCTTACCATTCGGCTGATCTCGAAGATCCTTTGCGATTGTATATTAGTGTGTAAACCGAGACTCTGGTGGGTTTTAAGGATCATCACCACTTCTTCTATGGAAGTGTTACCGGCACGTTCGCCGATGCCGTTGATGGTGCCTTCTATCTGGCGTGCGCCATTTTGTAATCCGGCGATGGAGTTGGCAGTAGCAAGACCGAGGTCGTTATGACAATGTACGGAGATGATGGCCTTGTCGATATTTTTTACGTTCTCTTTAAGGAAACGAATTTTGCTTCCGTATTGATCAGGCAGGCAGTAACCGTTGGTGTCAGGTATGTTTACCACGGTAGCACCTGCCGCGATGACCGCCTCTATCATTTTTGCCAGGTATTCCACATCGGCTCTGCCGGCATCTTCGGCATAAAACTCGATGTCTTCTACAGCACGCTTTGCATATTTTACGGCTTCAACGGCACGTTCCAGAATTTCTTCGCGTGTGCTGTTGAACTTATGTTTGATATGCATATCAGACGACCCGATACCGGTATGGATACGCGGATGTTTGGCATATTTCAACGCCTCAATAGCCGAATCGATATCCCCTTTGTTGGCACGGGTAAGTGCACAAACAGTAGGATTTTTCACAGCTTTTGATATCTCTACCACGCTCTGAAAATCACCCGGACTTGATATCGGGAAACCTGCTTCTATAATATCTACACCCAATGCTTCCAGTTCACGGGCTATCTCTATCTTTTCGGGTGTGGTCAACTGGCAGCCCGGCACCTGCTCGCCATCGCGAAGCGTGGTATCAAAAACATAAACGCGGTTGGGATCGTGTAACATTTTTTTAGATTTGAGATGTGAGATATTAGATTTGAGACAAGGTCTTGTCTAATATCTACATCGGTTAACAATATTTAATTTATTAATATATCAATTTTGTGTGATCCGGATATAAAATCTCATATCTCAAATCTCACGTCTCATATCTCTATTATATCTCTTTCACAGCGACAAATCGCAATCTTTTATAATCAGCGTACCACTGGCCATTCACTTCGCAGGTGGGTTGCAGCAGGTCGGTAATTTCATTTAGTATTTGTGGCAGTTCAGCAGCCGGCACCTGTTTAAACAACGAAGAGCCAAACATATTGAACCATTTGACCATACCGTCGCGACCGTCCTGCAATAGGGTGGGACGGTCGAAATGAGTGGCAAAAGTCACCCTGAAACCATGTGTTTCCAGTTTGGTAGCATATTCGGCTGTCGACGGGTAATACCAGGGGTTAATGTCCCCGCCTTTATTGTAACCATGCTTTTTGAGCACAGCTGCCGTGGCAGCTAACATCAACCGATTATTGCCTTTGCCGCCAAACTCGCCTACGAAACGGCCGCCAGTTTTAAGCGTATTATAAACGCTTGTGATCACGCCATCGGCATCATGTATCCAATGTAAAGTGGCATTGGTAAATACGGCATCGAAGGGTTCGTTAAAGCTGAAATTGGCACCATTGGCGACGCTGAAATCCAATTCTGGATATTTAGCTTTTGCTTTCCCGATCATTTCCGGCGATGCATCAATACCGACAACATCTGCACCTTGTTCCTGTATCTGATTAGCCAGGTCACCTGTGCCGCAACCCAGATCAAGGATGCGCTCGCCGGGTTTAACATCCAGCAAAGCAAGCACGCCCTCACCATATTGTGATACAAAAGCGTGTTTACCGTCATATAATTCAGCGTTCCATTTCATGTTAGTCATTTGTCAATGGTCAATAGTCATTGGTGGATGGCGTATAACCTTTCAACTTTCCAATATCTTATAATTCATTTGCACATCTGCATATTTGCACATCCGCACATTTACAAGTATTCCAACACCTTTTTGCCCATGGCTGCGGTGCCTAATATTTTAGCTTTATCTGTGTTGCTGTCAGCAATATCACCTGTGCGGTAACCTGCTTTCAGGGTTTTATCAATTGCTGAGGTGATGCGTTTGGCTTCTTCTTTCAGTCCAAATGCAATTTCGTACATCAGCGCAACGGATAGGATGGAGGCCAGCGGATTAGCTTTATCTTGTCCTGCTATATCATGTGCCGAACCGTGGATAGGCTCAAAGAAACCTGTGCCATCACCAATTGATGCTGATGCCAGCATACCCATTGATCCAGCAATCTGCGATGCTTCATCAGTGAGGATGTCACCAAACAGGTTGGCAGTTACCACAACGTCGAACTTTTTAGGGTTCTTTACCAATTGCATGGCGGCATTGTCTATGAACATGTGCTCGGTTTCAACATCAGGATATTCCTTTGCTATTTCCTGGACCACTTCACGCCACAGGCGTGAGGTTTCCAATACGTTTGCTTTATCCACAGAGCATAATCTTTTGGTGCGGGACCTTGCCGCTTCATAAGCTTTACGGGCGATGCGCTCTACCTCATAACGGTTATAGTTCATCAGGTCGGATGCGAAATCTGCCGTACGTTTTTTCTCGCCGAAATAGACGTCACCTGTTAGTTCGCGGAAGAACAGGATATCAGTTCCTTTTAAAATCTCAGGTTTCAGGCTGGATGCGTTTAGTAACTCATCAAACAGCATGATCGGACGCAGATTGGCATACAAGCCCAGTTCTTTACGGATCTTTAATAAGCCCTGCTCCGGTCTTACTTTTGCAGAAGGATCATTGTCATATTTGATATGACCAACTGCGCCAAATAAGATGGCATCACTGGCTTTAGCTTTGGCAAGCGTTTCATCAGGCAAAGAAGTGCCGGTAGCCTCAATAGCTACATGACCCATAATAGCCTCATCGAATGTAAACTCGTGGCCAAATTCATTGCCGATCTTTTCCAGTACAGCTTTACCCCAGGTAGTAACCTCGGGGCCTATGCCATCACCGGATATTACTAATATGTGTTTTTTTATTCCCATTTAGCCCCCTAACCCCCTAAAGGGGGTATTTTTAATTTTTAGTATTGTTATTAGTTTAATTATTTCCTCTACGTCCTCTATAATTATTCCCCCTTCAGGGGGTTAGGGGGTTTCGAACTTTTCTATTAATTGTTTGTTGCTCAAAATATAATCAATATCATCATAGCCGTTGGTTAAACAGGCTTTTTTGTAGGCATTGATTTCGAAGCTTTCCTGTTCGCCGGTGGCGGATATTTTGATGATCTGCTTTTCAAGATCAACTTCTAACTCAGCGTGCGGATCAGCAAAAACAGCGTCAAATATTTTCTTCAGGAAATCATCACTTACTACTACAGGCAGCAAGCCATTGTTTAAGGCATTACCTTTAAAAATATCAGCAAAAAAGCTGCTTACCACTACGTCAAAACCGTAATCGGCAATAGCCCAGGCTGCATGTTCGCGGCTGCTTCCGCAACCAAAGTTTTTACCTGCTACCAATATCTTGCCCGAGTAAGTAGGATGATTCAGAACGAAATCCTGTTTCGGGTTATCGTTCTCATCAAAGCGCCAGTCGCGGAACAGGTTGTTGCCAAAGCCTTCGCGGGTGGTTGCTTTTAAAAAACGTGCCGGGATGATCTGATCCGTATCGATATTTTCTATCGGTAAGGGCACCACGGTGGATTGTACATGTTTAAATATCTTTGTCATTGGTCATTGGTCAATTGTCATTAGTCATTAGTCATTGGTCAATCGTCATTAGTCAATTGTCATTGGGATTAACCTTTTACCTTTATACTTTCACCTTTAATAGTAATGTTCAACAGTTGGAAAAGGATCATAAAAATGATGCAATAAACTTTTCCATTCCTGGTATTCTTTCGATCCTCTGAAGCTTTCAGTATGATCGGTTAGCTTTTCCCACTCGACCAGTAAAATAAACCGGCTTGTATTCTCAATACACCTTTTTAATTGATGCGAGATATAGCCAGTCATTTTAGAGATGATATGTTGGGCTTTTGAAAATGCTTTTAGAAAATCATCTTCCAAACCCTGTTTTACATCTAGTATAGCTACCTCCAACACCATATTAAACTAATTCCGGTTCAGCCAATAATTCACGAACATCAGTAATATGACCCGTCAAAGCTGCGGCTGCGGCAGTTAACGGGCTTGCTAAAAATGTTCTTGAATTTGGTCCTTGCCTGCCTTCAAAATTTCTGTTGGATGTGGATACGCAATATTTACCTGCGGGTATCTTGTCTTCGTTCATGCCCAGGCATGCGCTGCATCCGGGTTCGCGAAGCGGGAAGCCTGCAGCTTCAAATACTTTGTCCAGTCCTTCGCGGATGGCTTGTTGCTGTACCTGTTTTGAACCGGGAACTACCCAAACCGTCACATTATCCGCCTTGTGTTTACCTTCTATAAATTTAGCTACCTGCCTCAGGTCTTCTATTCTTGAATTGGTGCAGCTGCCGATGAAAACATAATCGATAGGCTTGCCCAGCATCAGTTCATCATCATGCAGACCCATGTAGGTCAATGCTTTGGCATATGAGCCTTGTTCCTTCTGCTCAAAAGATGATGTAGATGGTACATGCTGTGTGATACCGATGCCCATACCCGGGTTTGTTCCGTAGGTGATCATCGGTTCAATATCTTCGGCCCTAAAAGTTAAAACTTCGTCAAACTGTGTATCTTTATCAGAATATAAAGTTTTCCAGTAAGCCAAAGCCTTATCCCATTCTGCACCTTTTGGTGCAAATTCGCGGCCTTTTACATAGTTAAAAGTAGTTTCATCAGGAGCTATCAAACCGCAACGTGCACCCATTTCAATACTCATGTTGCAGATGGTCATACGGCCTTCCATACTTAATGAACGAATGGTATCGCCTGCATATTCTACTGCATAGCCTGTTCCGCCTGCGGCAGATATCTGGCTGATGATATAAAGAATAATATCCTTTGCACCAACGCCTTTGTGCAGTTGGCCGTTTACCTCGATCTTCATCCTTTTTGGACGTGATTGCAGCAGGCATTGGGTTGATAAAACCTGTTCTACCTGTGAAGTGCCGATACCAAACGCTATAGCACCAAAGGCGCCATGTGTTGAAGTATGGCTATCGCCACAAACATAAGTACCGCCCGGGCGGGTAATACCTAACTCCGGACCGATCACATGTACAATGCCCTGGAAAGGGTGGCCTAAACCGTAAAGTTCGATGCCAAATTCTTTGCAGTTTTTGGTCAGCGTATCCACCTGGTAGCGGGAAAGTTCTTCCTTTATAGGCAGGTGCTGGTTAATGGTAGGCACGTTATGATCGGCAGTAGCAACAGTTTGCTTCGGCCTGAAAACGGGGATACCCCGCGCGCGCAAACCATCAAAAGCCTGCGGACTGGTTACCTCGTGTATAAAATGGGTATCAATGTATAAAATTTCAGGAAAACCTTCCTTGCTGCTCACAACGTGCGCATCCCAGATCTTGTCAAATAATGTTTGTCCCATTGTTTTATTAGTTTTAAGTGGCAGTAGCAGTAGCAGGTAAAAGTGCTACTGCTAACTGCCACTGCTACTTTTTAAATTACGCTTCTACAACCTGGTTTTCAGGGCGTAGGCTGCGTACAGTTTTGCCTGCCTGCCACATTTCGCTTTCGCGCAGTTCTTTTAATTCTGCATCCAGTTTTACACGGTAATCTGGCTGACTGTTTGAGTCGATAGAACGTTGTGATTCTTTGCCGGTAGCAACGCTGTTGTATAATTCTTCAAATACCGGTTTTGTTGCATCACGGAACCTCTTCCACCAATCCAAAGCACCGCGTTGTGCAGTAGTTGAGCAATTAGCATACATCCAGTCCATACCATTTTCTGCAACCAATGGCATTAATGATTGGGTTAATTCTTCAACGGTTTCGTTAAATGCTTCTGATGGTGAGTGTCCATTTTTGCGCAATACATCGTACTGAGCCGCAAATACACCCTGGATACAACCCATTAGTGTACCACGCTCGCCGGTTAAGTCGCTAAATACTTCTTTTCTGAAATCAGTTTCAAATAAATAACCGCTACCAACGGCAATACCTAAGGCAATAACCCTGTCTTTAGCTTTTCCGGTTGCATCCTGGAAGATAGCGTAGCTTGAGTTTAAGCCACGGCCCTGCAGGAACATGCGGCGTAATGAAGTACCTGAACCTTTAGGCGCTACCAGGAACACGTCCACATCAGCAGGAGGGATGATGCCGGTTTGCTCTTTGAAAGTGATACCGAAACCATGAGAGAAATACAAAGCTTTACCCGGAGTAAGGTGTTTTTTAACAGTTGGCCACAGTTCTATCTGTGCTGCATCGCTCAGCAGGTAGCAAATGATGGTGCCGCGCTTTAAAGCCTCTTCGATCTCAAAAAGTGTCTCACCCGGTACAAAGCCGTCAGCAACTGCTTTATCCCAGGTTTTTGTGCCTTTACGCTGACCAACAATTACGTTGATACCGTTGTCTTTTTGATTGAGTGCCTGACCAGGCCCCTGAACACCGTAACCGATTACAGCTATGGTTTCGTTCTTTAATACATCCTGAGCCTTTGCTAAAGGAAACTCTTCGCGGGTTACTACATTTTCTTCACTGCCGCCGAAATTTAGTTTTGCCATTGTTTTATTGTTTGATTACACCGATGCTTTTATGATTCCACCGATTTTATTTTTAATTGGTTACTTTTTATTTTTTGTCATTTGTCATTAGCCATTGGTCATTGTTACCATTCACCTTTAACCTAAACTGTTACTTTTTTATTAATTCATTTGCACATCTGCATATTCGCACATCTGCACATTACTTTTTTACTACCAATACAATCCCCGATGCCCAGCCCATTTTGGTCACTGTCATATCCTCACGGTTATCGAGAGTTGATAACAGGTTAGCCACTTTTTCGGCGTGACCATCCGGCCAGTTTGGTTGGGGCAGCATATCATCGATGATATAAAAGCCGCCTTTTTCAAGCATGGCTAAAGTCTCCTCCAATACCATGTATTTGCCCGGCCAGGTATCAGCAAAAATAAAGCTGAATTTCTGTTTGCTATTCTTTTTTATCCACTCGTTACCGTCTGTACAGATCAGGGTGAGGCGTTTATCAACTCCTAAATTTTCCTTTGCAATGCTTAATAACGTTTCATCATTATCCAATGATATTAGCGTGGAATCTTTATCCATCCCGTCCAGTATCCATGCAGTAGCCAGTCCGGTACCAGTACCCAGCTCCAGGAATTTACTACCCGGTTTAGATGCTGCCAATGTTTTCAGCAACGTGCAGGTAGATATCTCCGACATCTGTAAAAAGCCACAAGCCTCGGTAGCTTTTTTAATGTTATCGTAAGCCGTTGGATATTCCTGTATTTCTATTGATTCCACTAATTTATTTTTGATTACACAGATTTGGTTTTACGTGATACGTTTTACGTAGTACGTTTTTTTGCCTCTTAAAAACGTATAACGAATTACGTCAAACGTACAACGTTACATGGTGAACACTTTCTCACCCTTGTTCAGGAACTCGTTTTCTATTACTTCTTCTCCCGGTTCCAATCTTTCAAACTCACGTAGCTTGGAGTTGAAGCCTTCGCTATCCTTGATGATCGCTACTCTTGCACTGCGCACAAATTCTATCAACCCATAAGGCTGTAAAATATTGATCAGGTTGTCAGTTTCTTCACGGTGACCGGTGGTTTCAAACACGGTATAGTCCTTACGTAAAGTTACTACCCTTGCACCATTTTCGCGAAGTAAACGCTCAACGCTTACCTTCTCGGCTATCACATCAGTTGACACTTTATACAAAGCCATTTCCTGCCATATCACATCTTCATTGGTATGATAGTATACCTTTAATACCTCAACCTGCTTTTCTATCTGGCGGCAAAGTTTACGTACCACGTCTTCCCATTCGGTGATCACGATATTAAAGCGATGAATGCTTTCCACTTCTGATGGAGAAGTATTCAGGCTGTCGATATTGATCTTACGACGGGTAAATATGATGGCGATGCGGTTAAGCAAGCCGATCTGGTTTTCGGTATAAACCGTTATGTTGAATTCTTGTTTAGCCTCTGAGTTTTCCATTTTAATATTTTTTAAAGCCCTTTCCTTTAAAGTCTTCTCCTTTGGAGAGGATTTAGGTGAGGCTCATGAGGTGTTCTATTTTAACCTGATCTCCGCTACACTGCATCCTTGTGGTACCATTGGGAATACGTTATTTTCCTTGGTTACCATTACTTCTAATAAATAAGGCCCTTTATGGTCCAGCATTTCTTGTAAGGTAGATGGCAAAGTTTCTCTGCTTGAAATTGATTTTCCGCTGATGCCATAGGCAGCAGCCAGTTTCACAAAATCAGGGCTCTTCATATCCACGAATGAATAACGGCGCTCATTAAACAGCTCCTGCCATTGGCGAACCATGCCCAGGAAACGGTTATTCAGGATGATGATCTTGATATCGATGTTGCTTTGCATGATGGTACCCATTTCCTGCAAAGTCATTTGGAAACCTCCATCACCTATAATAGCTACAATAGTTTTTTCCTTAGCACCATACTTGGCGCCCATAGCAGCCGGAAGGGCAAAGCCCATGGTACCCAAGCCACCACTGGTTATATTACTGCGGGTATTGTTCAGTTTGGCATAACGGCAGGCCACCATCTGGTGCTGACCTACGTCAGTCACGATAATTGCTTCCCCTTTGGTGATCTCATTTAATTGTTTGATCACTTCGCCCATGGTCATCTCATCGCTGGTTGGGTTCAGTTCTGCGTTGATCACCTGCTCAACTTCCTGGCGGGTATAATCATTAAATTTATGCAGCCATTCGGTATGTTTCTTTTCCTCAATCAATTGTGTTAATAAAGGCAATGTCTCTTTGCAATCGCCCCAAACGGGAACGGTGCTTTTTACATTCTTATCTATCTCAGCCGGGTCAATATCCAAATGAACAACCTTGGCTTGTTTAGCATATTTGTCTAATCGTCCGGTTACACGGTCGTCAAAACGCATACCGATAGCGATGAGTACATCACACTCGTTGGTCAATACGTTTGGTCCGTAGTTGCCGTGCATACCCAGCATACCTACGTTCAGCGGATGGTCGGTTGGGATGGCGCCTGCACCTAAGATGGTCCATGCTGCAGGGATACCGCTTTTCTCAACGAAAGCTTTGAACTCCTGTTCGGCACTACCTAATATCACGCCTTGTCCCCATAAAATAAATGGCTTTTTAGCCTGGTTGATCAGCGCAGCAGCTTCCTGCACGTATTGCTGACGAACGATCGGCTTTGGCCTGTAGCTGCGGATATGGTTGCAGGGGGTATAGCCCTTGAACTGGAATTTCTGTATTTGCGCGTTTTTTGTAATGTCGATCAAAACAGGACCTGGTCTGCCGCTGCGGGCGATATAGAATGCCTTGGCGATCACCTCCGGCAATTCGTTGGCATCGGTTACCTGGTAATTCCACTTGGTGACAGGGGTGGTGATATTGATCACGTCTGTTTCCTGGAAAGCATCGGTACCTAACAAGTGTGCGAATACCTGTCCGGTGATACAAACTAAAGGCGTGCTGTCTATCTGTGCATCTGCTAAACCGGTAACCAAATTGGTTGCACCCGGACCGCTGGTAGCGAATACCACACCGACTTTACCCGAGGTGCGTGCATAACCCTGACCAGCGTGGATACCACCCTGCTCATGGCGGACCAGGATATGTTCCAGTTTATCGCTGTAATCATATAAAGCATCATAGATGGGCATTATAGCGCCACCCGGATACCCGAATATTGTATCAACACCCTCAACTATCAGTGCCTCTAATAAGGCTACCGAGCCTGATACTTCTACCGCCTTCTTTTCAGTGGGTGTAGCCAGTGTTTCCTGTTGTGCAACTTCCATATCTTTTATGTTTTACGTAGTACGTTTTACGTGATACGTTTTTGTTTTTAATCTATTAATCAGTACGTACAACGTATAACGTCACACGTATAACCTTTAATCAGTACGTACAACGTATAACGTCCCACGTACAACGTTTTAAGCCATTTCATCTGTTACGCAACCTTCGGCAGCTGTGCTTACTGTTTTTGCGTATTTGTAAAGCAGTCCTTTGGTTGCTTTTAGTGCCGGTTGTTTCCATTCTGAGCGGCGGTAAGCGATTTCTGCTTCCGGTACTTTCAGGGTCATTTTGCGGCTGATGGCGTCTATTTCTATTATATCATCATCTTTCACCAGGGCTATCGTGCCGCCATCATACGCCTCTGGTGTGATGTGACCGACGACGAACCCATGCGTTCCGCCCGAAAACCTGCCATCAGTAATTAAAGCTACCGAAGCACCTAATCCAGCGCCAAATATCGCTCCGGTTGGTTTCAGCATCTCGGGCATACCAGGTGCACCTTTTGGACCGATATTACGGATCACCACTACATCACCTGCCTTTACACGACCGCTTTGTATGCCGTCTATCAGATCAAACTCACCGTCGAATACGCGGGCGGGGCCTTCAAAACGCTCGCCTTCTTTACCGCTTATTTTGGCTACTGAGCCGCCTGTTGCCAGGTTACCATATAATATCTGTAAGTGACCGGTTGCCTTGATAGGTTTTTCCTTCGGCATAATGATCTTTTGATTCTCAAATTCAATCTCAGGAACATCAGCCAGGTTTTCGGCTATGGTTTTCCCGGTTACGGTTAAGCAACTGCCATCAATCCAACCCAACTTTAATAAATATTTCATTACTGCCGGAACACCGCCTATGTTGTGCAGATCTTCCATCATGTATTTGCCGCTTGGCTTCATATCAGCCAAAACAGGGGTACGGTTGCTGATGGTTTGGAAATCATCCTGCGTCAATTTCACATCCACGCTTTTTGCCATCGCTATCAGGTGGAGTACCGCGTTGGTGCTTCCGCCTAATACCATGATGGTCACTATAGCATTTTCAAATGCCGCGCGCGTCATGATGTCAGATGGTTTGATGTCCCTCTCCAGTAATACTTTTATTGCTTTGCCTGCTGCTAAGCATTCCGCTTTTTTCTCATCGCTTAAAGCCGGGTTTGATGATGAGTAGGGCAAACTCATGCCCAATGCTTCGATAGCCGAAGCCATGGTGTTGGCAGTATAAATACCACCGCATGCACCCGCACTCGGACAGGCATTTTTGACAACACCCATAAAATCCTCTGGAGTGATGTTGCCTGCTATCCTTTGACCCAAAGCCTCGAAAGCCGAAACAATGTTCAGATCCTCACCTTTATAATGACCCGGTTTAATAGTACCACCATATACCATAATAGAAGGACGGTTCAATCTGCCCATGGCTATCAGTGTGCCCGGCATGTTCTTGTCACAACCCGGAAGAGCTATCAGCGCATCATAATACTGTGCACCGCAAACGGCTTCTATCGAATCAGCAATAACATCACGGCTCACCAGCGAGTAGCGCATCCCATCGGTGCCCATGCTCATGCCGTCGCTTACGCCAATGGTGTTGAATATCAAGCCTACCAAATTCTCATCCCATACACCTTGTTTAACCAATTTGGCAAGGTCATTAAGGTGCATGTTGCAGGTATTGCCATCATAACCCATACTGGCTACGCCCACCTGCGCCTTTTTCATGTCGTCGTCGGTTAAGCCAATGCCGTAAAGCATAGCCTGTGCGGCGGGTTGGGTAGGATCGCTGGTAAGGTGTTTGCTGTACTTGTTTAATTCTGTTTCCTGTTGGGTACCTGTTGCCGTGCTCATCTATTATTATTAAGTTAAATGGTTGATTGGTTAGATCAAGTTGATTAGGTTAAGTGGTTGATTGGGTTGATTAAGTTGTTTTATTTACCGTAATTCAACTCAGTCAACTTAATCCAACTTATTAAACCAAATCAACTAAACCCAAGTTAGGTACATGCACCCCAAACCACAATAGTCTAAAAAATATTTTTTCAATTAGTATTTTATTCTGTTTTTATATCTTAATTATTTAATTAGTTCTGTAAATATAGTTTTATTCAGAATATAATTATTATGTATTTATACCAAAGTTAAAAACGGTATTCGGTACAGTCGTTATGCATGCATAATAAAGGGTCGATTTTCTGCCCGAAATGTCGGTTTTGGGTAAAAAAGTTAATTGAAAAATTGCCTGAACCATGATTTACTTGATTTGTGGATTTCATGATTATTATTAAAGTAAGTCATAGCATTCAGTTAATCATAAAAATCATAGTTCAGACAAAAGGAGTACAAAAAGCTTAACCCTCCATTTTGCTTGCAAAAGGGAGGGTGGTCGAGCGTAGCAACGATCGGGTGGGTAAAATATGCGAGCGACATTACCGCCCAATGCATCACGCACATCTACCCACCCCGAATGCGCTACGCTGTTCGACCCTTCCTTCGCTGCGCGCAAGGAGGGTAGTCATATTTTTGCTTAACCTCCGCCCCCCTCCACAGCTAAACCCAAAATATTTTTTAATTATCAGTTATTTTTCATTAACCTTCCAGGCCTTGCTCTCGTTTAAAATCATTATGAAAGAAACCGGCACAGTGTTAATCGGACTAAGTCACGAGTTAACTATTTTTTTGAGACAACACCCTGAGGAGATCCCTGCAGGTATTGATAAAGATTCTTTAGTGGTAGTATGTTCTTCTTATCTCATCGATAATATCGAAAACTACATCTTTTCGCCTTATAAGGATAAATTTTTGTGGAGGGTGAAATTCAAAAACAGCTCGTTCCCCGAGTATGAGTATATGTACTTTATTACTTATAAGGCTGTTTGCAATGCCCAGAAAGGTATAGTAGAAGTTAAGCTGGTACAAGAGAAAAGGGACATATCGACCCCGCCGCACCGCTACAATTAATTGGTGATACCCCCATATCACAGGTAAAAAACGAGCTAAAACCGGTAACGATACCGGAACGTTCAGGGATGTGAAATAACATACACAATTACCTGGCTATAAATACGTTTGTGTATTAATAGAGGAAGACAGTAAGGGTCGAAAAAAAATCCAATTAAGGTTTTAGTTGTTATATTGAAAAAATATTTACAAATTGTGGCCTGATTAATTTTTAAACTATTTGACCGAGACTGAAACACGTACCGACCCATACGTGTAGTACTTTGGTTAGGGAGTTCTCAACCTTAAAACTTAGTATACCATTAAAATGGGTGACCCACAAAAACAAGCAAAGGCCACAGTTGGGCAAAGTATTAAAATACTGCGTCAGAGACATGGCTGGACACAAGAGGATGTTGCTAACCGCTTAGGTATCTCTATCCCGGCACTGTCCAAGATCGAAACCGGCGTTACCGATGTTAATTTATCCCGCCTGGAGCAAATTGCCGACATTTACGAAATTACCCTGCTGCAACTGCTTAACGTATTTAACGAAGAGCTTGAACCGGTGATCCTGAACAGCGACGTTTTGAAAAAGAAGGTGGCCGAGCAGGAAGCCCAGATATCGGCCCTGCAACGTAAGGTGATAGAACTGTACGACGAGCTGTATAATAAAAAATAGTCACTGATTAACCCTAAACCTTTTATAACCTTGTTATCGCTGATCTCTTTTGTCATCTGGGTTTTTTATGTGAGGCAATGCGCCTACATGGGCTCCAGGCGCGTTATAGGCAAATGGAACGGCCTGTTTTATGGTCTTTGTTTTAGCTACCTGGGCATACTCTTTATCCTGGCATCTCGGAAATTGGAATAGAATAATTTACCCTCACAGTCATGCCGTCCGCCCATTGACGGATCGGCACCCCATATGTTCGGTAGCCTGGCATGCAGTCGACTTTTCCTGCGGGCTCCTGAAACAAGTTCAGGATGACGGATTCATGATTATTTTAATGCGTTTGCCTGCTGCAACGGCAGTTTATGTTGCGCGGTATCATCAAAATGCCTATGTTTGCCCTGAATGAAAAACAGGATTTTTAAGATAGTGACAAGCGCATTGTTCCTGGTTATCTTTTTATCAAAGATGGCCATATCGCTTGCCCCGCTATTTTCACTCCTGAATCCAAAGGCCGCTGTTTCAGTCATGCAACTGGATGATGAAACAAAAACTGAAAAAGAAGAACAAGCCAAAGACGCATTGAAAGAAAAGAAACTATTTGATGATCAGTTGCTTTCTTTCTTTGAATACAGCTCGCATTTCAACGAGGTAAAAGTTCTTCATACATTGGAGAACTCTTTGTACATTCAAACCTATCATCCGGTGGTTCCCACTCCACCTCCCAATGCTTAAATGACAGCGCCGGCTTCCCGGCATTAGTTTCAAATTCATTTAAGTTTTAATAATTACATTTTATTATATGCAAATTAATAAAGATTGGACTGCTATGGGTAGTCTTAATCTCAGGAAATACTTTTTGCCAAAAAATCTTAAGAAAGACATTCCTTCGAGTATAGTTGTATTTTTAGTAGCCCTGCCTTTGTGCCTCGGCATTGCCCTTGCATCAGGAGCCCCATTATTTTCGGGCTTACTAACAGGGATTATTGGAGGGATAGTAGTTGGCAGTTTAAGCGGCTCACAGTTAAGCGTAGCTGGTCCGGCTGCCGGCTTAACCGTTATTGTACTGAACGCCATTACCGGTTTGGGCTCATTTGAAACATTTCTTTTAGCTGTGGCCCTGGCTGGTATTATCCAGATTATACTGGGTATAATCAAGGCCGGAACGGTAGCCAATTATTTCCCTTCGGCAGTAATTGAAGGGATGCTTGCTGCGATAGGCATTATTCTTATTATGAAGCAATTGCCTCATGCTATAGGTTATGATGCAGATTTCGAGGGCGACGAGCGGTTTGTACAGGCCAATCAGTCAAATACCTTTTCCATGCTGGTTTCCTCACTGGGCAGGGTTAGTGCCGGTGCTATAATTATAAGTACCGTGTCATTGGCCATTATGATCTATTGGCCTAAAGTTAAAAAATTAGCCCTTGTACCGGCTCCCTTGCTGGTGGTTTTATCCGGCGTGATCCTGAGCCAATTATTTTCGGGATCTGAAGATTTCGCTTTAAAGGCCAGGCAATTGGTGAATATACCTGTTGTTAACGATGTGCAGGGGCTTTTCGGTTTATTCAAATCGCCCAATTTTGCAGCAATTGGCAGCAAGGAAGTTTGGATAACGGCTGTAACCATTGCCATTGTTGCCAGCCTGGAAACATTGCTGAGCCTGGAGGCTGCTGATAAAATTGATCCGATAAAGCGTATCTCTCCAACTAACCGCGAACTGGTTGCACAGGGTGTAGGTAACGTGGTAAGCGGCCTGCTTGGAGGCTTGCCAATGACTGCCGTTATCGTACGCTCATCGGCCAACGTTAATGCAGGGGCACGTACCAAAATGAGCACCATTATACATGGCTGTTTATTGTTGCTGTCGTTCCTGTTCATCCCGATGGTTATCAACTACATTCCTTTATCGTGCCTTGCGGCTATATTACTGGTAACGGGGTATAAGCTGGCACGCATCAGCCTGTTTAAACATATGTGGCACAACGGGCTTAACCAGTTTATTCCGTTTGTTGTTACCATTGTTGCGGTTATACTTACCGACCTGCTGATAGGAGTGGGTATAGGTATGCTTGTTGGTATATTCTATATCCTGCGCACCAACCTGCGTAACCCTTACTTTTATCATGTTAAAGGAAGTGACGATAACAAGGAGATCAGCATACGCCTTGCCGAAGAGGTGTCTTTCCTGAACAAAGCTGCCATACAGGTAACGCTGACCAGCATGCCTGCCGGATCAAACGTAATAATTGACGGCACAAATTCGAGGTATATCGATCCGGATGTACTTGAGATCATTCAAAATTTTAAGCACAATGCTTATACCAAGGGCATTATTGTGCAATTGGTGGGCATCAGGGATAAATATGATGTGCCCCGTTTAAAAGAATTAATGTATAACCCTAAGTAAAAAAATCATGAAAAACGAGAATAATAAAAACGATATAAAAGAAGCCATCAACTCAGGAAACCTGATGCTTGCACAAAAAGTAAGTTACAACGAGCTTATCAAGCGTAATCGCGAATGGGTGGATCAGCGCTTAAAAGATGATCCTGAATATTTTAAGAACCTGGCCAAAGGGCAGAGCCCCGAGGTGCTTTGGATCGGTTGTTCAGACAGCCGCGTGCCTGCCAACGAGATCACCAATACCAAACCCGGTGAAGTGTTTGTACACCGTAATATTGCCAATGTATGCGTGCATTCGGATATGAACATGCTAAGTGTGCTGGATTATGCAGTAAACGTATTGAAGGTAAAACACGTTATAGTAGCCGGGCATTATGGGTGCGGAGGCGTGGCGGCTGCTTTGAGCAATAAGCAATTCGGATTGATAGATAACTGGCTGCGCCACATTAAAGATGTGTATCGTTTATACAGCCATGAGCTTGACCGCATTACCGATCATACCCGTAAGGTGAACAGGCTGGTGGAACTCAATGTGACGGAACAGGCCTACAACCTGTGCAAAACCACCATCATACAAAATGCCTGGAAAGAGCGCAAGGACCTTGCGGTGCATGGCTGGGTTATTGATATTAATACCGGTTTGGTAAACGATCTGAATATCAGCAGCAGTAACCCCGGCAACCTGGGTTATGTTTACGAGGTTGAAGAGGGTGCTTTAGCGCATTAATTAATAGCATCTGTATCAGAATAATATATCCCGAGTATTTATTATGCCCGGGATTTTTTTGCAATTAAATATCCATCTACGGGGAGGCCAGGACCGATCGGCCTCCCCGGGTATTTATGGGCGAACGCGGACGATCGTCTTCCCCTTGACCCGTTTGGTTGGGTTGAAGGCGGCAACAGCGTCGTCGAGGGTAGTGATGTTGCCGATGTTCGTCCGCAGACGTCCCTCCCGGAACCTCCGGACGATCTCACCCAATTGGGTGCGATCTGATTCAACGACAAAGTCGATAGTCAGACCGTCGGCGGGCCGGGCTTCAGTCGCGCCGGTGATCGTCACAAACGTTCCTCCGGGGCGAATCAGACTGGCAGACCGCGCCGCGATGTCGCCGCCGAGGGCATCGAAAACCAGATCGACCCCACCGACATCTTCTAAGGTGTCGTTATCGAGGTCGACGAACTCCTGTGCGCCGAAGTCGAGGGCCGTCTGACGGGCAGTACCCCGCCCGGTGCCGATGACGTACGCGCCGGCCTCACGTGCGAGTTGGGTTGCCATGGAGCCGACTATGCCGGCCGCACCATGCACGAGAACGCTCTGCCCAGCCCGAAGGCGGCCGTGGTCGAACAGTCCTTGCCACGCCGTCAGACCCGACATCACCAGCGCTGCACCCTCCGTGAAGTCGACATCACCAGGCAACGGCGCAAGGTTGCGTGCCTCGACGGCCACATACTCCGCCAGGGCACCGTCTCGATACCAGTCTGTAAGACCGAACACCCGCTGTCCTACCGACAGCCCCGTTGTGCCGTAGCCGAGTGCGGTGACCACTCCGGCAAGTTCATGGCCGGGGATCGACGGCGTCCGGTCACGGCCGACGCGATCGGTCCAGGTCGCTGGCCAGGACAGCTCATCCCCGGTGATACTTGATGCGTAAACCTGAACGATGACGTCGTTTATAGCTGCCTGCGGCTCGGGCCGCTCAACCAGTTTCATCCCGGCATTTCCTGCAGCCTGGTCCGTTACAATGATCGCTTTCATAATACCCCTCCTTTTTTGCTCATCAGCAAACCCCTACTTAATGAAGCGATGTTGCTGTACATTACTGTTTTCATTTTTTTAGTTTTTAGAGTTAATACTTATCATTGAACTCCCCCCCCGACATAACAGGACGCTGGAAACCTTGTTTTTAGTATATCGAACTTCCAGGCACTCTCAAAGATGGTCGATGCGGACACGGTGATGAGAATGCCCTCGCTTGCGGTAGCGGGGGAAGACAGGTAGCTTGGATTTGGACGAGGGTTCGAATCCCTCCGGCTCCACTGAATTTTCTTATCAAAACGAACTAAATGCCTGTAATCAAAAATTGCGGGCATTTAGTTTATAGTCAAATGACACGATTTAAACGACAATTATTTTTTATCAAAATACAGCGAAAACGGCCTATACCGGGGATAAAACATCAAGGGTGTATAAACGGGCGGTTGTGTTTGGTTTTTGCTTGCCCGCCCTTGACATTTTACCCGGTTACGCGCTTTTGGTTGCTTAACCGTTGAATAAGGGATGGTGTGTGCATAGCTTAACCTACATAATACAAAGCCGGTTTATTTAAAAGCTAAATTCAATTAGGTTATTCGTTGATGTAAAACCATGGGATGTGTAAAAGTCCCTGTTTAACAGTAACATTAACAATTTGCATATCCTTTATTCTATTGTAAAGCTCATAATTAATATGCAGATCTTTAGAAGAAAGATTTGAATAATCTGAAGTTGAGATTACCACATGGTAATATTCTCGTCCATTATTATGAAAAATATACCGGTTGACTATTTTTGAATTATAGATTTTTGGCTCTGATATATCAAGTTTACTATTAATAAGCATTGTTAAAGGACATGAATAAAATACTGCTACTAATATTAACATAAATATCTGGCCTTTAGCGGCATTGGCCGACTTATCATATCCAAATCTCCATAGTACAGACCCAATTATTAACGCAATTATTAGTACGGGAACCCACAAATCACTATATGAGATGAAATCATAATACGTTATTAATACGATAAATATAAGTATTGTAGACGCGTAGATGCCTACAATTATACTCGGATAAGCACTATTTTTACCATAGACCAACTTAATTGATCCCTTACCCCATATCAATAAGATAATTCCAATCAAAGGGTAAAATATTAGCAGCACTTTTAGCCAATCACTTTTTAGAATGAAATCGGTGAAAGCTAATGATAATGCAAAAATAATCCCACCCCCTACATTATAAATTAAAGAAAAGCGCTTAGAGGTATCTAATTTAAATTCCCGCTCTTTTTGATCATGGCCTAAAGCTGCATCGTTATATATTTCATTTAAATTATCCTGGTAAGCAACCGAATCTAAATTTGTGTAATATTTTCCTAAACATTTCAATAAATCATCGAGATTACCAATGCTTGAATAGTCTCTGATTTTAATTTTTTGAGACGTAGTTGATGAATAAATTACAATGCGTTTATCAAATATCTTAAATCCTTTAACATCTTTATTGGATAGTTCGCTTGCTCCCCAAACATTAGTATATTTAATAGTATAGTCAGTTATAATCAGCTTTCGTTTGAAAAAATTGAGTACAGTAAATACAGATATAGCAACAACAATTACAGCCAATACGAGCAGTCCCGGTTGACCTGAATATCCACCATGATTACCTAACAGTGGAAGGATCAATGCAAAGCCAAAAAAAGCAATTAAACCGATACTATAAAATATTTTGTAGCCAGTTGAGGTTGTATATTCCTGTTCCATTGTAAGGTTTAAATCCGCTTCTAAAATAGTAAAATTTCCATTGTTTCAATCCTGAAAATCATCCCTAAACAGTCAGAGATCGCTTCGTTCACGGGATTAGAAATCTGTTAAGTTATCTATTAAATGTGACATATAGTTTTTGCGCAGCGTAAAACAAATACTTATAAACAACTTCGATCCTTTCATCCGAGTATAATGGCACCTAATATATATTTTCGAAATAGACACGACAAAAAAATGCTTAATGTCATATTTAGTTCTTATTCACTATATTTGTGATAATAAGATTTGCAATTAATCTGCATTCAAAAAAATGGTGAGTGTTTCGGTGAGTAAGAAATTTAGCCATTATAAAATATTGAATATCAGCGCGGTAGAAGGATAATACAAATCCCTCCGGCTCTACGAAAATCCATCAGATTGATTTCTGAAGACGTTTTTATTGAGCGAGGACGCTTGCGGTAGCGGGAAATATTAGTTGAAAGTCACAAGTACCCCGAGCTGTTGCCCGCGCTGCATACTCGTGCCAGAATGGGGGACGTCAAAGAAAAATACTTCTCAGCGACTTGCAATTGAAATTATATAAGCCCACAGCACAATAACTGCAGCTCCGGCATCGACTATTCCTGCTATTAATACGTAATGCCCTGCCGTACGCCTGTGCCGGGTGCGTTGCCAGGCTTTTTCTCTGTATGCTTTCACATATACCGAATCCGTAAGCAAAGTGGTATCGCTAACGGCCGATGCGACAGGTTTAAAATAGTCCGACGTCAGTTCCCTGCTGCGCATGTAAGCGCTAAAGCCGTTTTTTCGTTGCCCGAATCTTGGGGCGCCGGCATCCGATCTATAGCGTTCAAAATATGCAAATTCTAAATTGTGGTGGCTTTGCCTGAAAGTTGTTAGACGAGCCTTATCCAGTTTGAATTTACGAGCATCGGCAATAGCAATCTTTTTTATTGAATCATCATGCAGATTTTGTGCCCGCGTTTCTAAAGTTAAAAGACTAAGTAATACAAGAGTGAAGGTTAGGTATTTTCGCATACTGTAATATAGGTTTTTTACTTATACGCACCATTTCATGAAATGTAACAGGCGGTGCGGGAACGTTATCCAATACTAACAACAATATAGGTTTGAATCAGAAGTATGAGGGTTAGCCATAAGTAAAAACTTTTCCCCTCTTTTCTGAAGACCGCATTGATGAGGTTCACCACAATAAATAATGCAGCAAGAAAAATGGTAAAAACGTATGGCAGCCCGCCGTCAAGGTGTCGTTCTTCTTTGAAACCCGACAAACTCATACTAGCTATACAACCAGATGGCAGGCAAAACAATAAATAGAAAGTAATAGCTGCCGGGTGTTTCTTTAAGCCTTGTGATACTTTGCTCATATGGTTATTTCATAACTTTAACAATCACGATAGTTTGCACTATAATAATGGCGCTCAACCATAAGTAAAAGGCATTTTGTTTTCGTGCAATTGCATTGGCAAAACTTATGAAAATAAATATGCCTGCAGTAAGAAGTAAAAAAACAAACATATAACCCATCACCTCACCGCCCAGTTGCATACTGCTCTTGCCAGGGTTTTGAAGTATCCTTTGTTGAAATTCCAAATTGAACTTTAATGTTCTGTAACAAAGCCAGCTATAAAACAGGTAACAAATAATTGATGCCGGATATTTCTTGAGAAACTGGAAGGTTGCTTTCATGTAAGGCTAATTGGTATCATTAATACCACGCTTCTCAAAAAGTAACCTTTAATGTGTCGGAGATTTTGGAAATCAGTTGATACCCTGGTGTGAGTTGAAAGTCACGAGTACCCCCAAGCTGTTGCCCGCGCTGCATACTCGCGCCAGGATGGGGATGAGAATGCCTCGCTTGTGGCCAGTATTCAGGTAACAAACTGTGTAAGTAACCTACAGTACAATAAAGTAATTGTAAACAACATGTCGGCTATCTAAACGCGGGCCACGAGCGAGGACGTATGCGGTAGCGGGGGGCGAGTAATTTTATTGATTTAACAACTAATTTGTTAACTTAGATCTCTAATCCTTATCATCATGAATTACGCTAATTGTAAACTTATTTTTAATTCAATCGGCATCCTATTAAATATAATTGGGGCATATATGGTGTTTATAAATTCACCTCTACATTTTAGTGTTATCGATGGAGGCAACGCAAGTACGAACTGGAAAAAGATAGACACTTTGGTTAAAAGGAAAAACTTGTTGGTAAAAGTGGGTGTCTATATCTTGATTACAGGCTCAATACTCCAGCTTACAAGTAACTTTATAGGAGGATAGGTTGAGTATTAATTGAATAATTCTAATGGAAAAAAATGCGCTGTTAAACGGAGAAAAGAAAGCAGTTATTGAAGAACATAAAATAACTTGTGGCTTAATAATGCCAATTTCAAATTGTGATGATTATTCAACTGCCCACTGGTTGGAAGTTAAAGATATAATAAGTGAGTGTGTTACTCAGGCAGGATTTTATCCAAAACTAGTAAGCGAAGCTACTGAAACCGGAATCATTCATCAACGTATTGTCGAAAATATTTATGCAAATCCAATAGTTGTCTGCGACATAAGTTCTCGCAATCCAAATGTAATGTTTGAACTAGGTATTAGATTGACATTTGATAAACCAGTTGTAATAATTAGAGATGATATGACAGATAGGATATTCGATACAGATATAATTGAGTATTTAGAATATCCTAAAAGTTTACGCTATTCAAGTATACAGGTGTTTAAACAAAAATTAATCGAAAAAATCACAGCTACACACGAGAGATATAAACATTCAGATTCCTCATTTTTTATAAAAAATTTCAAAAATGTCAAAGCTCAGAAATTGCAAGATGAGGAGCTTAATTCTACACAACTAATTTTACGTGCTATCGCCGATTTAAAAAGGGATACACCAGCCTCTATAAATCAACAAGCTGAATTTTCAATATCAGAACCATTGATTAATCACATAAGTAACGATATGCTTGTCAAAACTTTTGAATATTGCTTTAATAGCATGTATGGTAAAAATTTCACTGAAATGAAAAACCACGATGAAAAGCTCTTGAAGGAAAATTTAGGAAACTCTTTTGGGAAAACGATTATTAGAAATAGTTTTTCAGGTGTATCAATTTCAATATTATACAAGAGACTTAATGATTTATATAAGTTAATTCAGGCTTCAGATAATTATGGTGAAGTAATTTTGAAACTTTCCCATAAATAACTGGATGAATGTAATCCCATCGTGAATATGAAATTAAGGTTGGGTGGAGGATATTCTATGGTATTGTTTCTAAATCAAATTCAAAAATATTTAGCCCAATACCATAATTAGAAGTTGAACCTTTGTAATAGCATAATTTACTTCCATGGGCCTCAAGAATTTTTTGAGCAACCCAAAGCCCAATTCCAATTCCCTCTTTACTGAAATTTTTTGCCGAATCATCTCTGAAAAATTTCTCAAAAATCCTTTCCTTATTTTCATCACTTACCAAAGGACCAATGTTTTTTATTTTGACTTTTACCTTGTTTCTATTTAAACGACTCAGTTCTACTTCAATCGTCGAATTTGGTGCCGAGTATTTTAGAGCATTATCTAACAGAATTAACGCGATGAATTCTATTGATTCGTAACATCTAGAATCCCTAATATATTGGCCGTCAATGTTCTTCAGAACAATTATTACTTTATTCTTAATAGACAGATGTCGAAATAGCTTAGTGATTTTATCAAATAATTTATATAAGTTAATTTCTCTTTTCTCACCAAAAGTGATACTTGACGGATTTATAATTGTATCCATCATACCCAGTTGTGATGTGATCAGATCCAATGAATCATACAGATCTTTGAGTGAGATGTCGCAATTTTCTAATTTTTCATAAAAATTGGCGCCAGGCTCTTTGTTAATTAAATCATGTGTACATCTATAAATGATATTCATTGCCGTTTTAAAGTCATGGAATATTGAAAAATTTTGTTCTGTAGCAACATTAATTTTTTCAAGAATGTATTCTTCGATTTTTTTTATTTTTAAATTAAATAATAGAATTACTTGACGATCAAATATATACTCCTTTCTGACTTCTTTTCTTCCAACAGGTACGCTAGTATTATTTTCAAAGATTATTCCATTTATAATGAATTTATCCTGTCCAATTAAAAACAATATATTATTATATCCCTTGTTGCAAATGTATTCTTGTAAATTAGCTGTTTTTTCGTTAAGCAGCTTGCAATCTTTCTGTAGACATTTCTCGGTACAAGTTTTATTTTGTTTTAGTTCTTGAGAGTCGAAAAGTTTTTCTCCATAAATAAAAGGATACTTTGATAGGCTAGTAAATAATTCCAAGTCCATTACTTAAAAAATTTTAATATAGTTTCTGTAATATTTGCTATTTTTTGAACTAACTCTGTTTTAGTGTTGATAAACTCTAAAGTATTTTGAAAATTTATTTTCTTCTTCCCTTTGATGGAATTGTATATTTCTTTATCAAATCTCCTTATTTGTTTTTCCCCGACCTGATTATTACGTAGTATCGCATGCAGTGTGTTTATATATCTATTTGGATTAAATTTAGTAGTAATTAAATCATCAATTATTCTTTTCATTTTTAGAAAGTCACTTGGCTTTGCAATTTTTTCATCGGCTAGTTCCCAAAACTTTGACTTTGTTAAATCAAAACTATGTTGTGAATAAGCGATTATAATTTGCGAAGGATTATAATGTTTGATATCTTCTAAAACACCCAACCCATCATCATTTGAAATATGCATCGCTACCCCCTTTATATCTAATACAATTATATCATAAAAGCCAGATTGAAGTTTTCCATAATCTTCGACTTTGGGCCACTCATCTATTGAATACCCCTCGTTTCTAAATAAGCTGACAGGGAATGTTTTTTCATCGTCAATAACTACAATTCTGGTTCTTTTTTTTAACTCTTCGAAATCCAGTGTAGATTGCAATGTAGTTAAATCGGGGATTTTATCTGACCAAATAAAATTCTTTGATGAGCCCGTTACCGAGTTGTAAAATTTGGTCGCGACAAAATTTAAAAATGGAACTGCCATAGCGCCTAGACAAGTACTTAAAGTAATAATCATGTTAAGGAATTTAGGCCACCAATATAAGTCTAAATGATTTATACAAACAACCCGTGAAAACACCCTATTTTTCAATGTGTTAAGGATTGCAATGTATACCGGCCATTTCCAGTAGGCAGCTAATAGTTGGCAGTTTGCATTTACCTTAATTTGGTTAAAAGCACAAAGCGCCTAATGCCTGCAGGCGTATGAGTAAAAAGCCTGGCCCGCTTCTATCAGCGGGGAACGCCCATGTTCAGTTGGCAGTTAGGGGTTGGCAGTTTGCAATCAGGGAAGCCAATCACCGTTACGTCTTTGCGAGGTACGAAGCAATCTATACATAGGCAGGTCGGCTATGCAGGTTGTGCACCGTTCTATTCGCTCTGTATAGCATAGAGGTTGCTTCGTACCTCGCAATGACGCGTTGAGAGTTGGTATTGGCGGTGAAGGCTATACCGCACACTCCTTCGAGAGCCTCAGGATGACAGGCCATTTTGGATTTGTCGACCGGTAAAACTTTGTGCATCTTTATCATCATAAATTATCACATGAAACAAATCCTAACCTTATCTATGCTGTTTATCGGCATTAGTTGTTTTGCGCAGAAACAATCCCTTGTACTCCACCTTAAGCTGGACAGTACCTATTACATGAGTAGCAATGCCAATTTAACCGTTACCGAAGAGATACCGGGACAGACCATGGTGATAACCACTATTATGAGCTGCAGGGTAGCGCATAAGGTAACGGCAATAAGAGACAGTGTTTATGAATTAGAGGTGGCCTATAAAAACTTTAATATGCGCATGGATCTGCCGGGCGGCAAATCAGTTGATATTAGAACGGACGATGCCAATAGCAACCAGTTGTTAAACAAAATAATGCGTACGATGCTGGACAAGCCTTTTACCGTGACTATTAATAATAGGGGTAAGGTGCTGGATATTAAAAATAGTCAGAATTTGTATTCGGGCATGCTAAGCAGCTTGCCGGATAGTGTTTCTGCAGAGAAAAAGGCGCAGTTTAAGGCTCAAATGGAGCAGTCGCTTGGTGAAAAATCATTTAAGAATACCTTCCAGGATGCATTTGCCGTGTTACCTGATGTGAAAGTGAATCTTAACGATCATTGGTCGGCCACTACTAATTTAGAGTCCACCATATCGGTACAGATAAAAAATACCTATACTTTACAGCGTATTACTAATAATGAGTATATGATACATGGCGAGGCGGTAGTTAACTCGCCCGATAACCCTGAATACAAGCAGATCAATGGCCTCCCTATTCGTTATATTGATTTAAACGGATCGTCGACAACTGATATTGAACTGGATAAAACTACCGGTTGGGTAAACAAAGAAAAAGTGACCAGGATGGTAAAAGGTACGATGGATATTAGAGACAATCCACAGGTGCCGGGAGGCATTAAATTCCCCATGAACGTAAATGCTGATATGGTGGTTGCAGGGGAATAAAAGGGGATGGTGCTGGTAGGGAAACGCTCTTGTTCAGTTGGCAGTTAGGAGTTCGCAGTTTGCAGCAACTTTTCTGATGGGGTGCCGATTCGCCAATGGGTGGACGGCATGATGGGGGTGTGTTTACGGAGAGTAAACATTGGCGGATTAAGGCCATACCGCACGCCCTTCGACGGGCTCAGGGTGACAGGCCGTTTTATTATCATGTCTTTGCGAGGAACGAAGCGATCTCTATGGTATGCAGAACGATTATTATTTCATTGGAAAATGTTTGTGGGAATTATACGATGTCCCGTCCCGCTCAATTGCCGCGGGGGCTGTTAGTTATTCACCAGTTGTTTGTTTTTTATAGGTGTTCATGATTGCTATCGCAATTTGTCTTGACACAAAAGTAACCAAAAAGTCAAGTCAGCCGACGCTTGCTTCTTTGCCGCACGGGGCCTATGCGCTGCAAATCAGGCAGAACCTGGGGCCGGATGATTTTGCCCCGCTAATCGCACCCGCAGTCCACGCTTCAGCAAAATCCTAAATGCCCCTGCAACCGCACAGCCCAACATCGTTCTGCCTGATTTCGGCCGAAGCTGGTCTGCTGACGGGGAAAATGAGAGGTGTATTCTCCGCAACAATATTTTCGCGAGTCTTAGTGGAGAAGGTGGGTGTAGACGCATCTATTTGCAATTATTCAATTATATAATATCTTTACCGCAAAGACCTTATCAACATGAAAGCTAAAAAACTCCTCCCAATTTTATTGATTGTTATTACACTGGCATTTTACGGCTGCAAAAAGAGCAATCCGGCGCCAGCAAAAGTTGGCAATTTGATGACGTTCACCCTACAGGACAAAAAATATACTGTAGCTACTCCTTATTTGGTAACACCTCAGGGGGCTAACATTGTCATATCAGGGGCCAGCCAGGGTGGGCCGGGGCTAAATATATTGATCATAAATTACCAGCAGCACGCCAACTTTGCCTTATACGATCAGGCATTTGCAGACTTCGAAACCATCAACTCGGCAGGGTATCAGTACACTTGCAACAAGGGCCAACTGCTGATTAGTTCTCTTACGCAAACACATATTTCGGGAACATTCACAGGTACGGCTAGAAAAAACGATGATACCACCTTCCAGGAAATACCTGTGAATGGAACGTTTGATGCGGATATACCGCAGTAAGGGGGGCAATTCACCACCGCGTCATTGCGAGGTACGAAGCAATCTCTATGCTGTACAGAGCGAACAGAAAGGTATAGAGCTTGCATTGCCGACCTGCCTATGTAGAGATTGCTTCGTACCTCGCAATTGTAAAGGTCAGATAATTCGGTAACAGAATTAGCTTTATATAATTTAAAGTTAAGCGTTATGCGAATCAATACAAATGATCTGACATTAAAGAGGAACTATTTACAGACTTACCGCCAACTGATTGCCGATTATGAACAGGTAAAGTTAGGCCATCACCCTAAGTATAAACTGGCGAAAGAGTTTTATGAAGCCAATCATACAGACAGGCGCAGTTTCCTGAAGTATTATAACCGCTATAAACAATCCGGGAATCCGGATGATCTGCTTCCGGGTAAACGCGGGCCGAAGTATCAGACCCGCAGACCCTCTGATGCGGATGAACAGCAGGTATTGATGCTGCGGCAGCGGGGCTGCAATAAGTTTGAGATCGCCAGTCAGCTTAAACAAAAATCAGATAAATTTACACCGTCTCCGTCAGGGGTGTATAATATCCTGAAGCGACATCATCAAAACCGGTTAACGGCGACTGATAAAGAAGTAAAGCGAAAGATCATCAAGGAACGTATGGGCCAATTAGGACATATTGACTGCCATCACTTAAGTAAAAGTGTTATCAGAGGTCAGCATAGGAACCTTTACCTGCTGTGTGTCATAGATGATTATTCCCGCCTGGCCTGGGCAGAAGTGATGGGAGACATTACCGCTTTAACAACCATGTTTACAGCTATGCGCTGTATGCAGAGGCTCAAACAGGAGTTCGGCATACAATTCGAAGAACTTATTGCCGACAACGGCCCTGAGTTTGGTACAGCTATTAGCCAGAATAAGCACAATCATCCATTTGAAAGAATGCTGGTAGAAACAGGTATTAAACGACGTTACATGAAGCCTTACCGCCCACAAACCAACGGCAAGGTGGAACGTTTCTGGCGTACACTTAAAGAAGACCTTATTGAGGAAACAGACTTTGACAGTTTGGAAGAACTAGAAGATGAACTCCTAAAATACCTCGTTTACTACAACTGGGAGCGACCTCATCAGGGTATCAATGGCAAAAAACCTATCGATATGGTCTCCCTAAACAACAAATAAAAATACCTGATTCTGTCATCGAATTACTAAACCCTTACAGCAATGACGGGTGGAGAGGATGGCGGGTGAGGGCCATAAGCGTTTTAAATATCGAACATTGAATGTCAAATGCCGAATAATGAAGTGAAAACATCGGTGTTCGACATTCAAAATTCATTATTCGATATTATCATGATTTGGTTTTTCCTTAACCTTTATGGTGGAAAATGCCCCTTACCCCTTGCGTACCAAAGGGATCACTTTTTGGCCGATGAGTTCGATTGCTTTGAGGAGTTGGGGGTGGGTGAGGCGGGCGTTGTCCATCTGGAAGGTGAGCCTGGTGATGCCGCCGAGGGCTTCGCTGTGGCGGAGGATCTTTTCGGCAACTTGTTCAGGGTCGCCAATGATATAGGCCCCACGCGGACCCATCTGCGCATCAAATTGCTGGCGGGTTACGGGTGGCCAGCCGCGTTCGCGCCCGATTTTGGTGAAGATCTCGGCATAACCGGGATAGAATTCGTTAGCGGCGGCCTGCGGGGTGGCGGCAACATAGCCAAGCGAGTGTAAGCCTACTTTTAGCTTTTCGGCCGGGTGGCCTGCTTGTTTGCCGGCTTCGCGGTAAAGGTCGACCAGCGGACGGAACCTGTGGGTTTCGCCGCCAATAACGGCCACCATCAGTGGCAGTCCGAGCTTACCCGCACGAACGAAGGATTCGGGTGTGCCGCCTACGCCTAACCAGATGGGTATGGGTTGCTGCAATGGCCGCGGGTAGATGGCCTGGTTTTTAAGCGCCGGCCGGAATTTGCCCGACCAATTAACCACTTCGTTATCGCGGATGTTGAGCAATAGTCCCAGTTTTTCGGCAAACAATTCTTCGTAATCATTCAGGCTATAGCCAAACAACGGGAATGACTCGATGAATGAGCCACGGCCGACAACCATTTCGGCACGCCCGCGGGATATGAGGTCGAGCGTTGCAAAGTTTTGGAATACCCTTACCGGGTCGGCCGCGCTGAGTACGGTGACGGCGCTGGTGAGCCGTATCCGGGTGGTTTGTGCCGCAGCGGCTGCCAGGATGATGGTCGGTGCCGAATCCAGGAATTCTTTACGGTGGTGCTCGCCGATGCCGAATACGTCGAGGCCCGCCTGGTCGGCATGTACTATTCTTTCAAGTAGCTGAGCCAAAGCGTCGGCACTGCTGGTGGAGCCTTCGGCTGCTGCTGCAAAACTGTCTATTCCTATTTCCATGGTATTTGGTCTGAACTCGAATTTTATTGAATTTTTCACCTATTGTTTGTTTTAAACGGTGTTCAAGAAGGCTACGCCGTTTGTCGAATTTACAGAATTTTGAAACGGTGGGGTATCACGGTTCAGTCAAAAAAGTGGTGACAGTAATTTGTCAGTAAGGGTGTGAAATGGGGAGGGCGGCAGCCGGTTGGTGGTTTGTTGGTAGAATGGCGGGCAGAAAAGTAGTGACAGGGATTTGTCAGTAGTATATAAAATGCAAGTTATTGGTAATGAGGTGTTCATAAATATCCACTAGCGTTCATTGCGTTGTGAACGTGAACACTGGGTGGTAATACCCCATGCACCTTTCGCTTCGCGCCATCCACAGCACGCCACAAAAAAACGCCCGGTGATTGCTCGCCGGGCGTTTCTGTTAAATTAATTAGTAGATTATCTTATTGTTGCGGTTGGCGCGGGGCAATGCCCTCGGCCAGTACCATTACTTTGTTGTTCAGTACTTCAACCACGCCGCCTTGTATCAGGTATACTTCTTCTTTGCCGCTACCGCGTACGGTAACTTTGCCATCTTCTAAAGTGGAGATCAGCGGGGCATGGTGGTTCAATACCTCAAATGAGCCCATAGTGCCCGGCAGGCTCACAGAGTTAACCTCGCCTTCGAATACTTTTTTATCGGGAGTTAGAATTTCCAGGTTCATATTTTAATGTGCAAATATGCGTATGTGCAGATGTGCGAATGTTTTTTTTAGCTGATGAGTAAATATGCTATGTGCTTAGAATCTGCACATTTGCATATCTGCACATCCGCACATTAACTATTCGCCTCTGCAAGTAATTTCTTGCCTTTTTCAATAGCTTCTTCAATGCTGCCTACCAGGTTGAATGCTCCTTCGGGGTATTCATCCACTTCGCCATCCATGATCATGTTGAAACCTTTGATGGTGTCCTTAATGTCAACCAATACACCTTTTAACCCGGTGAACTGCTCAGCAACGTGGAACGGCTGTGATAGGAAACGCTGAACACGGCGTGCGCGTGATACGGTCAGCTTATCTTCTTCAGAAAGTTCGTCCATACCCAGGATCGCGATGATATCCTGCAGTTCTTTGTAGCGTTGCAGAATTTCTTTTACGCGTTGTGCAGTGTTATAGTGCTCGTCACCCAAAATTTGCGGGCTAAGGATACGCGAGGTTGAATCCAGAGGGTCAACCGCAGGATAGATACCCAGCTCAGCAATTTTACGTGAAAGTACAGTAGTAGCATCCAAGTGGGCGAAGGTAGTAGCCGGCGCAGGGTCGGTCAAGTCATCCGCAGGTACATACACCGCCTGTACAGAGGTGATGGAACCGCGTTTGGTTGAGGTAATACGCTCCTGCATGGTACCCATTTCGGTAGCAAGTGTTGGCTGGTAACCTACCGCTGACGGCATACGGCCTAACAACGCTGATACTTCAGATCCCGCCTGTGTAAAGCGGAAAATGTTATCGATAAAGAATAATATATCTTTTCCTTTGCCTTCAGCCTCACCATCGCGGAAATATTCTGCAATGGTTAATCCTGAAAGGGCCACACGTGCACGTGCACCAGGAGGCTCATTCATCTGACCGAATACGAAGGTTGCTTTAGATTCTTTAAGTTCTTCTTTGTTTACTTTGGAAAGGTCCCATTTGCCCTGCTCCATCGCATGAACGAAATCATCACCATATTTAATAATGCCAGATTCGATCATTTCGCGAAGTAAGTCGTTACCTTCACGGGTACGCTCACCTACACCAGCGAATACGGATACACCATTATATGCTTTCGCGATATTGTTGATCAATTCCTGGATCAATACGGTTTTACCTACACCTGCACCACCAAACAAACCGATCTTGCCACCTTTAGCATAAGGCTCTAATAAGTCGATAACCTTGATACCGGTGAACAATACTTCACTTTCGGTTGAAAGGTCCTCAAAGCGAGGGGGAACATTGTGTATAGATTTTCCGTTAGTTTTATCAACCACACCCAAGCCATCAATCGGATCACCCACTACGTTGAACACGCGGCCTTTGATATCGTCACCAACCGGCATTTTGATAGCTGATTCAAGATCAAGAACCTTCATTCCGCGTAACAGACCGTCAGTTGAGTCCATCGCTACTGCACGTACACGATCCTCGCCTAAGTGCTGCTGAACTTCAAGAATGATCTTCTGGCCGTTATCCTTAGTGATCTCTAACGCGTCATAAATTTTAGGAAGATGACCATCATCAGCGAAGCTAACGTCGACTACCGGACCGATGATCTGTGATATTTTTCCAATGTTTGGCATATATAACCTGGTAATTTAAAAGATTTTGTAAATGAAATAGTTCTCTATAAAATGCTTTTCTTTTAGAGCCGCAAAGCTAAGATTTTTCGGTAAATATTTAAATAGCGGTGAGAAATATTTTTGGACGAAGATGTTGATAGTTCATAGATCATAGTTCATAGCTGTTTTGAGAGATTGAAAGCAGGTTACTTGGCCGGATTTTACCATTAACTATGAACCATCAACCATGAACTAAATTAATTATTTGTCAAATTCTTGTCATGGAAATAATAACCCTTATTGCTATGTTTGCATAGCAATTATAAATCATATCCCTACAAAAAATTCTTTTATGAGAAAACTTTTACTGTTGGCACTAGCAATAGTGCCGGTCATGGCCTTTGCCCAGGGTTTCCAGGTAAACCTTGAGGGGCAAAAGCAAATAGGTATGGGCCATACCGGAACGGGTACCGTAATGGACGGTGCAACCGTATTCTTTAATCCGGGTGCATTGGTAATGCTGCCCGAAAATTACATACAGGCAGGGGTAAGCCCGCTGATGTTCAAATCAACTTTTAATCCCTCGGGTACATCCGACATTTATCACACTGCTGATAAAGTAGCGCCTCCGTTTACATTTTATGCTACCTGGGGACCGAAGTCGTCCTGGTGGAAACTGGGTATGGCAGTCTATACGCCCTTTGGCGGACTAACTGATTGGGGCACAACCTGGCCGGGCAAATACACCGCCGAAAGTCTTAATCTCAGAACCTATTATTTTCAACCCACATTAAGTATTAAACTGACCGATTGGGTAAGCATAGGTGGTGGGTTTGTCTACAACTACGGTACTGTGGACCTGACAAGGGCTATACCGGTTGTAAACAGCTCGGGCGAAGTTGGTCAGGCTGAACTTAAAGGCCATGGCAAAGGCTACGGCTGGAATGCAGGCGTCTACTTTAAAACAGAATCGGGCGTAACGGTAGGTATCACTCATCGCTCGCAGGTTACTACCACCATTGATGATAATAATGGTAACGCTATTTTTACGGTGCCTGCGTCACTTCAGAGCAGTTTTCCACAGCCTAATCAATTTAATGCAAGTATCCCATTACCTGCTACCAACTCTATTGGTTTAGGATTTTATCCAAGCAACAAATGGATAATCGCCGTTGATGCTAACCTGGTTGGGTGGAATGTATTCAAGGCATTGTCATTCGATTATAAGCAGAACACGCCATCATTGCAGGATACCCATTCACCACGTAACTACCAGGATGCAGTAAGCCTTCGTGCAGGTGCGCAGTACAAAGCCAATAACAAACTGGCATTAAGGGCTGGTGGTGGCTATGCCAGTGCAGCAGCACCGGATGGCTATGTAACCCCCGAAGTACCGGATGCTAACCGTGTATATGTTACCGGTGGGTTAGGCTATAAACTGGCGCAGCGTCTTGATCTTGATCTTTCGTTTGAATACGAGCACCTTTTGCAGCGTACGCAAACCAATATCGAAACGCAATTGTCAGGCACATTTACTTCCAATGTTTACATCCCCGGTATATCATTAGCTTATCACTGGTAATCCTAAATTATTAAACAATGAAACTATTTAGACATTATATATACGTTGTTGCAGGACTACTTTTATTAGGGGCCTGCAAACCCGAGATACACACGATAAAACCATCCAGTGGCTCGGCTGATTTTTCAAGATACATAGCTGTCGGCAATTCATTAACTGCAGGCTATGCTGATGGCGGCTTATACCGTTCAGGTCAGCTGGTATCCTACCCAAGTATTATGGGTAAGCAAATGCAAGCTGTTGGCGGCGGTACATTTAACCAACCACTTTTCAGTACCGACCAGGCAAATGGTTCAGGCTATTTACAGCTGACAGGTTTTAATGCTGATGGAACGCCTATCACCACACCCGTTACTACTGATTTAGCAATCAGAGGCATACAAACTATACCGGGATTCGGTAACGTTACCTTATACACCAAATACACTGGTGATATAGAGAACTATGGCGTACCCGGTATCAAATTGTTGTACATTACTGCCCCGTCATACGGTAACCTGAATGGTTTTTTCGAACGTCTGTTACCCGGCAATTCACCAACCAATACAACAACCTATCTTGATTTTATAACTGCCAAGAAATTTACTTTCTTCTCTAACTGGCTGGGTAATAATGATGCTTTGTTATACGCCACATCAGGCGGTGCAGGAGATGTGCTGACACCTACCGACCAGTTTGCTTTTTTATATAATCTACTGATCAACTCCTTAACAGCTCAAGGTCAAAAGGGGGTTGTAGGTACTATACCCGATGTAACGTCAGTTCCTTATTTTAATACAATAACGGTAGGGGCCATTTTAGCCGGCGTGCAAAAGTTAAACCCAGCGGCGAAGGCGATTTATATTAATGCACTGGTGTCAGGTACTACTTATGCCCCCAGAGCTGCGACTGCAAAGGATCTGATCATATTGACTTTTCCTACAAGCAGGATCGGTCAGCCTGTAAGCACACCTTATGGTAATTTACCTTATGGTTTAACGCCATACACGCCAATTGATAATCAATATGTGCTGGATGAGACTGAAGCGGCCCTTACAGAAACCTATGTGCAATCTTACAACTCGACTATCAAATCTATCGCGGCAGCAAAAGGCTTGGCTGTGTTTGATGCTTATACCTTCCTGAATAATATCAAACAGAATGGCCTTGTAGTAGATGGCGTAAGTGTTAATTCAAATTATATCAGCGGTGGATTGTTTTCGCTGGATGGGATACATCTTACACCACGCGGATATGCTATAGTAGCTAACGAGTTTATTAAAGCAACTAACGCCAAATATGGTTCTTCAATTCCTTTGGTGAATATATCGGATTATAACGGGGTGAAGTTTCCGTAAGCAAGTCATGAGTCTTAAGTTCTGAGTCTTGAGTCAAAAATACTCAGGACTTAGGACTCAAAACTTAAGACTATCTTCCCCATGTGATCATTACTTTCCATCAACTGATGAGCTTCAGCTGCATTTTCAGCAGAGAATACCGAATGAATGACAGGTTTTATCTTTCCCGATGCCAGTAACGGCCAGATGTGCTTTTCAAGATTCCGGGCTATGGCACTCTTAAATTCTATTTCACGTGAACGCAGCATAGAGCCGGTAATGATCAGCCGTTTACGCATCACTTGTGATAAATCGATCTGTACATCTTTACCTTTCATGGTATTGATCATCACTAATCTTCCTTCTTCTGCCAGCGATTGGATATTGCCGGGTGTATAATCACCTCCGATCATATCCAGTATCACATTTACTCCTTTGCTATCCGTGAGGTGTTGTATTACTTCAGTAAAGTTTCCGGTTTTGTAATTGATGGCTTTAGTAGCGCCTAAATCTTCGCAGAACTTGCACTTAGCATCCGAGCCGGCAGTTACATAAACGGTACTTCCTAATGATGAAGCCATTTGTATAGCAGCCACTCCAATACCGCTTGAGCCACCGTGTATCAGCAGGCTTTCACCGGGCTGTAATTTAGCACGGTCAAATACATTGGTCCATACGGTAAAAAAAGTCTCAGGCAGAGATGCAGCTTCAGCCATTGAAAGGTTGTTAGGTACAGGCAGGCATTGCCCTTCGGGGACGTTGCAGTATTCAGCATAACCGCCACCTATTACTAAAGCGCAAACTTTATCGCCAACTTTCCAGCGGGTAACATTAGCACCAACTTCAGCTATAATACCGGCAATTTCTAATCCCGGTATATTCTGAGGCGCGCCTTTTGGTGGAGGATAATTCCCTTTACGCTGGAATACATCCGGACGGTTTATACCCGCAGCAGCCACTTTTACCAATACCTCGTTTGGTGCGAAATTTGGTTTGGGCTTTTCTTCAAGTTTTAAAACTTCCGGTCCGCCGGGATGAGTGATGATTACTGCTTTCATGGTGTAAATGTATAGTAGTAAACCATAGTTACGCACACTATGTTTATAATATTAATCTTTGTACGAATAAACCAGATCAGCTTAGTCGTACGTTATAGCAATGTATAACGCTTTTCTCTAATTTGATTGCATATTAAGACCATGAAAACATTTATTTCGATCCTTGTACTTGGTACATTAAGCACACTTTTTATCTCGGCAAATACATCCGGTGATATCCCCAAATATGATCATGTAGTAGTTGTTATTGAAGAAAATCATGCTTATAGTGAGATAATGGGTTCTGCCAATGCACCATATATCAATTCGCTTGCAAAGGACGGAGCATTATTTACAAACTCCCATGGGATAGGGCATCCAAGCCAACCCAATTATCTTGCGCTTTTTTCAGGAAGCACACAAGGTATAAAAGGCGATGAGTGTCTTGAGAAAATAACCCCTTTTAAAACGCCAAATTTGGGAGCAGCTTTACTTAAACAGGGATATACTTTTAAAGGATTCGCCCAGACAATGCCGGCGGCTGGGTTCCTGGGATGCACATCCCGTTCAAGCAGTATCACTATTGGTCATCTTTATGCCCGCAAACATACACCATGGGTAAACTGGCTGGGGGTAGGGCCAAATCTTATACCCGATTCGTTAAGTGTGCCCATGACTGCATTCCCAAAAAATTTCAAAAAGCTTCCGACGCTATGTTTTGTTGTTCCTGACATGGATTATGATATGCATAATATCGGCATTCCTGGTGATGCGGCTGCGATCCGCAGAGGAGATCATTGGTTAAGCGATAATATTTCTTCCTATGCCGAGTGGGCCAAAAAGCACAACAGTTTGTTGATTATAACTTTTGACGAGGATGATTATGATCCCCAAAATGGTAACAAGATCCCCACCATTTTTTATGGAGAGAAAGTGGTTACCGGGCAATATAATACACCTATAAATCATTATAATTTATTGCACACATTAGAAGCTATGTATGGTTTGCCTTCTGATGATAAGCAATCCGCTTCACCAATCGACGGTGTGTGGTCAAAATAAACTCTTACTCACTTCTCAAACTCTCCACCGGGTTTGCCAATGCTGCTTTATATAGAAGCTGCGAAATGCGGTTTTGATATAGTTTCTGATCATATCGGTAGATATATTTTATTAAAAACCAAGCTATGCATTAATTTTCAAAACATTTGTTAAATAAAGTTAAACAAGATTGAAAATGAATCCGTTTAAGTTAAGGCATTAACATTCGATTTTTAAACAAAACATTATATTATCTTAACACTAATCGCCTTGATAGCTATCTTAATCGTATTATTGTTTATTTACCGAATAGTCACGGTACTAATTCTACTATGAAAAATTTCCTCCCTCTTTTTAAAGTGCAGATTTTCCTGGCGCTGTTTTTTTTGTTGCCGGCAGAATATGTATTTGCGCAGGCAGAATTTAAGCCCTGGGGTAATTTGGACGGGATCAGGATTAAAGGACAGCTGATGGCATTTAATACCAGCTTGGTAGTTGCAGGACAAAACTGGAAAAAGATCAGTGTCACAGGAAAGGAGTTACAGAAACCAAAATATACAAGACAAGATAAGGGAGCGACCGTAAACACGCAGATAGGTAACCTGGATTTCACAGAAGTGGTAAAAGATGCAGGCAATGGATCTGTTGTATTAAGCTTGAAATTTATTGTACTAAAGGATACAACTGTTAAAGGCGTCTATTTCAATATTTCGCTTCCCGAATCTGTATATCAAAACAGCCAGGTAAAGTTCAATGGTAATGAACAAAAGTTTGATCAATCGAAAGTGAACCAGGATAGTGTTTATTTCCAATCATCTGCAAAAAAGATAAGTTTCGATGCTAAACATCAACAGGTCGAATTTCAGATGGACACCGTAACAACGGTTATTGCCAGGCAGGACAATCATCAGAAATTTATCAGGCTTTATCTGCCCATTTGTTCAGGTAAACTCAATCGTGGTCTGTTGATAGAAAGAACTTACCGTATAAAAGTTTCAGGGGATATTGACCAATCAACAGCTACTTTAAAACTCGATACCAATATACAAGGAAGAGCATTTGCCGGGCTTGGAGGGAATTTCCGTATCCAAAATCCGAAATTAGACCCTTTAGTGATAGACTATTGCCTTAAAAACTTACGGGTGGCATGGGGCAGGGTAGAGATGCCCTGGAGCGCCTGGCAACCGGATAGTTCATTAGATCCTTTGGCCGTTGATACCTCAAAGCAAAACATCCGTGTACGCAAGGCAATGGATATGACCCAAAGGCTTAGCCGGATGAACATACCGGTTATTGTGACCGCATGGTTCCCGCCCGCATGGGCTGCCGAAGGTAAATTGAGCTTCGGGAAATCTCCCCAGGGTATTTGGGGTAACCCGCTCAACAAAGCCAGTATGCCCCTGATCTATAAATCTATAACAAGTTATATTCTGTACCTGAAAAAATATTATGGTGTGGACGTTCAATTTTTTTCATTTAATGAATCAGACCTCGGGATCAATGTCCGGCAAACCCCGGAAGAACATGACGAACTCATTAAGGGCCTGGGCGCTTATTTTAAATCAGCCGGATTAAAAACAAAATTATTGTTGGGAGATAACTCAGATGCGACCACTTATAAGTTTACCTATCCGGCAATTAATGATGTCCCTGCACGCCCGTTTATGGGGGCAGTTTCCTTCCATTCATGGAGAGGGTGGGACACCGGAACCCTTCAGAAATGGGCGACTATTGCTGAAATAACTCGTTTGCCCCTGATAGTTGGAGAAGGTAGCATTGACGCTGCAGCATATAGTTATCCTGAATATTTTGAAGATCCATCTTATGCATTGGAAGAGATCAACTTGTATGTCCGTCTGCTGGCTATTTGTCAGCCATTATCTATATTACAATGGCAATTAACCGCTGATTATTCCCCTCTAAAAGGTGGTGGAATTTTCGACAATAATGGCCCATTACAGCCTACGCAGCGTTTCTGGAATCTAAAACAATTGGCTTCGACTCCCAAAGATCTTCATTATATGCCACTGACTACTAACAAGGCCGACATTTCATGCACAGCCTTAGGGGATAATAAAAAGCACGTTTATACCATCCACCTGGTGAATAACGGTGCTTCGAGAAATGTACATTTAACCGGGCTTCCTCATAGTCTCAAAGAAATTAAAATGTATGTAACAGATGGTACAAGGACAATGAAACAGGTGAAAATCATCAATGTTAACAATCAACAGTGTGATTTTCAGTTAGACGAACGTTGTTTTACCAGTCTTGTAAGCGAATAAACAACATTTAATTACTTTTATAAGCGAATGGACTAAAACCCGTTGCCCCCCGATTGATGATAAAATGTGATATTTTTATACATAGTACTTCTGAACACATATCGCAATTGTGTACAGGTTTTGCGTTGCTTGAATCTCAAAAGAAACTCAAGTTATCATTTTGCCTGAGTCCTTATACCAGGTATGGTAAACAGCCATTTAAAAACACGCATCCTTATGCACTGCAGGGAATGTTTGTAGTTATCAATGACCAGATCACAATTTTCTATGATACAACTGATGGTGAAAATGTCTTGACAGAAGCTTTAGAGGTTGCCGATTTCTATTTTAAGCGGAGCTATAGAAAAGATGCTATCCCCGATATCTATAAAGATAAAGTGTTCCCGCTTGGTCTCAATTATGAAGTGTATACCGGTAAGTTTGATAAATTGGAGTTGGGGCGTTTCTTTTTGAACCCGCATATTCATAAGTCGCCAAAACACTTGATCAAAAGTGTGATGAGGAATCTGCATTTAAATTTTCGACCTACACCAATAACAATGTATGCTGCCCCTGTGCCATCACAAGAGCCTAAAGTTCTTTTTATGGCACGCACCTGGGATCCTGAAAGCTACCCTGCTGGATTCACCGCAGAAAATGCTGAGCATTGGAAACAAATTTGTAACGAAATAAATCAGACTCGGGCATTAGTGATCGGGCTTTTACGTGAAAATTTAGGCGACCAGTTTTATGGTGGGTTTTCGCCTAGCAATCATTCTATTAAACATTTCGGTCCTTACCTATTGCAGGATGCCAGGGCTTCCGCAAAGGCTGATTACATTCGGATATTAAGGGATTATCCTATTTGTATAGCCAGCACCGGGCTTTATAATTCAATAGGATGGAAGCTGGCGGAATATGTTGCTTTTTCCAAAGCCATAGTTTCTGAAAAATTATATTATGAGGTCCCTGGGGATTTTAACAAGGATAAAAATTACCTTGAATTTGATACTGCCGACCAATGTGTTACGCAAACCTATAAGCTTTTAGAAGATAAAATAAAAAGGGTACAAATGATGGAAAATAACCATCAATATTACGTGGATTACATATCTCCTGATAAACTGATATGGCGGACATTGACACAATCGCTCAATTCAAACGGAGCTCCACTTTAAAGACCTTTCCGATTTAGTGTTGATCGTGATTCCGCTGATCTATCCCTGTTAAATAGAATGTTGTAATCCTGCTTAAAATCGGCATATCCATAGCTGGTTAAACAACATTTCGACAAATTTGAAGCTAAGCAAACAATCTTCATATTTAACTGTAGTAGATTACAGTTGAGATTCTTATAAACCTGTAAATCAATTACTTTTCGATGACTGGCTAACCTTAAACATTAAACTTATCAATTTGTTCAAATGCATGGTCCTAAATCAATGCCGTTATTGCCTGAACAAGAATTTAAACGGCCTTCATCACATAATTTGGTAGAATTAATCAGGCTAAATACCTATCACGCGTCCAAAAAAAACATTTATCTGTTAAGCTATTCACGGGAATTTGATTATTTCACCAATACATTGCTTGCAGACGAGTTTAATCTGATCCTTCTTTATTATGATCTTCATAATAGTTACAAAATTGAGAATGGCGCTAGTTTAATGATGTCGCAATTTGCAGAGCTTTTTGAGAATGAGCATGAGGGAATTGTATTGGGGCATAGTTTTGACGGGTACATCGCATCTCAATTAGCCAGCATTTTGCCTACAATTAATTATTGTGTTTTGATTGACACTGCAAATACTTTTGAAGCCGAAAAGTATATTAATAAGCATGTCGTAAGATCGTTATTCCAAAATCTTTACAGGCAAATAGCTATCAGGAGGGATTTCGGATATCCTTTTTCATTGGTTCGGCATGTGGTGAGAAATTTAAGAAAGCCTAAAAAAGAATATGATCATAGTGTAAGAACCGGAGCGGAGTTTTTTTTTAAAAATGTCACTTTTTCTCCCATTATTAACAATTGCATATTTTTTAAGGCAACTCGCTCTTGCATGGGCAATAAAGAGCATGGGTTGAACTGGAAACCCTATGTTGCAGGCGATTTCGATTTGATCGATATCGTTGCAGACCATGTTACAATAAAGGCACAATATGATTTGATTGCCAGTCACATTGTCAGGATCATAAAAGAGAATAATTAGAAATCAGGGTCCTGTCTGGGGTATTTGTTTGGAGACTATCCGAAGCATTTCCAAAATTTGCATAACAATTAGATTTCAATCACCAAGGATCGAATAATCGCTATTTCTTTGCTTTAAAAAAATTGATGTCTATACAACCAAGATGACCTATCTCGATAAACCGATATGGCGAACATCAGAAAAATCAGGCGTCCTTAACACTGCGTAATAAGGATTTTGCTAATTCCTTTGTTTGTGCATAAGATTGGGTAAAGAAATCACCTATATGGAACCTTAATTTATATAAAAGCAGTCCCCTGTTTATATCTTTTCTTGCCTTTTTATGCAGCCCAAGATCCTTAACCGGATGGAAGATATTCTTTTTACTAAAGGCAGTCCAATCGTACCTGTAGTAAACTTGCACTAACTGTTTAGGGTTATGATAGATGAGATTTTTCTTAAAAGCGACTGTCGGGAAAAGTGCCTCCAGGAAAAACAGCGTATTGTTGTTTGCGGCATATTCCTTTATTTCATTCAAAAAATTTCGTGAAATCCTTATTCCGCATACCATGGCATTGTAGTAAGGAGGCTCCCAGGCTATCTGTACCTTTGGCCACCACCACCAATCTTTTGACGAACTGGTACTCACCTTATAAGGAGCTGAAAGCAAATCGCTTTGCGGAAATTTTAGGTCGATGTTTTTTAAAGTTTGTTCATTATAAAAGAAAATATCGTCTTCAAAAAGCCATACATGATCGTGCGCAGTATTTTTTTTGGCAAAATAAAGAAGCGCCTTATCCCACGCGGTAACTTTGCCAAAATATACCGAATTAACATCGGTAAATCCCTGGTTCTCGCACTCTATGGAATCAATTTGAACAAACTGAATAGCAGGGTGTTTGTCCTTAAAGTCCCGGTAATCGGTTGTATTGTCATCTGTTATTACAAAAATATCATATTCTTTAAAACCAGATAGAAAATCAAGCCATATCGCATCGGGCCTGCGACAAATTAAACCTATAGCAATACGTTGAGAGCCGGAATTATTCATATCGACATAAAAATAGCGTTCAATATCTGATTTGAAATATCAAACGCCAGTATTTGAGTGAAAAATTTAAACAGCAATTGTTTATCATAAATCAGGCCAATAGTAGCACGAACCATTTTTTTAAATATTACAGATAGATTATAAAGCGCTTGGGCTATTTGAATTATTTATCATTTCTTTGCCTTATGTCTATACAAAAAGGTCAATCGGCTCCACAATTTACGTTATTCTCTTCCGAACTGAAGGAAGCATCATTAGCCAATTTTAAAGGTAAAAAAGTTGTCTTGCATTTTTTCCCGATGGCATTTACCGGGACATGTACTACCCAATTATGCACAATGCGTGATAATTTTGGTTACTATGATGGCCTTAATGCACAGATATTAGCCATATCAGTAGACTCGCCTTTTACATTGGCGAAGTTTAAAGAAGAAAATAATTACCAGTTCCCTTTATTGTCTGATTTTAATAAAGAGGTCTCAACTGCTTACGGTTCTATCTATCACGATTTCGTTTTCGGTATGAAAGGTGTATCCAAACGTGCTGCTTTTGTTATTGATGAGGATCAAAAAGTGATCTATGCAGAGGTGCTGGAAGTAGCTACTGACCTGCCGGATTTTAATGCAATTGCCGAAGCTGTAAAGTAATTTTAAAAAATATTATTGGGGTTTAAAAAGAAATCCTATTTTTGCAGTCCGTTAAAAAAGGCACTTGTAGCTCAATTGGATAGAGCATCTGACTACGGATCAGAAGGTTAGGGGTTCGACTCCCTTCAAGTGCACAAGAATTTAGGCCTTTCTGTAATGTACTGAGAGGCCTTTTAAATTTCAACCGACAACTATATGCTGAATTTAGTTCTGTTTGGTCCACCCGGGGCCGGTAAGGGTACACAGTCACAAAAACTTATTGAAAAATATGGTTTGATACACTTGTCAACGGGTGATCTGCTGCGTGGCGAAATCTCACAAGGAACAGCATTAGGTTTAGAAGCAAAAAAGCTGATGGATGAAGGTATACTTGTTCCAGATCACGTAGTTATAGGCATGATCAGCAATAAACTGGACTCAAATAAAGATGCTAGAGGCTTTATTTTTGATGGCTTCCCTCGCACAGTTGCACAAGCTATAGCTTTGGATGAATTGTTAAAAAGCAAGAACTCTGCTATATCCGGAATGATCGCTTTAGAAGTAAGTGATACCGAGCTTGAACACCGTTTATTATTGCGCGGTAAGGATTCTGGCCGGGCTGATGATGCTAACCCGGAAGTGATTCGCAAGCGCATAAAAGAGTATAATGATAAAACAGCACCTGTTGCTGATTTCTATAAAAACCAAAATAAATTTACAAGTGTTAATGGTAGCGGGTCGAAAGAATCAATATTTGATACGATCGCTGTGGTAACAGAAACACTATAAGTCTGAAAGTCGGTAAGACCGGAAGTCCGAAAGATTATTTTTGGACATTATATTGATTATAAATCTTCCGGACTTTTCTGACTTCCGGACTTTCCGACTAAAATTACTCAAACATGTCCCAGGGTTCGAATTTTGTTGATTATGTGAAGATATGTTGCCGTTCGGGACATGGAGGTGCGGGTTCTGCACATTTACATCGTGATATATTAACTTCAATGGGCGGCCCTGACGGGGGTGACGGTGGTCGTGGCGGTCACGTGATCGTTAAAGGCAATGCCCAGTTGTGGACCTTGCTTCACCTTAAATTCCGTAAGCATGTGATAGCAGGCGACGGTGATTCAGGTGGAAGCTCTCTGAAATCAGGTAAAACAGGTCGTGACGAAATTCTGGAAGTACCTCTGGGTACCATCGCCAAAAATGCTGAAACGGGTGAGATATTATTTGAAATAACCCATGATGGTGAAACTAAGACCCTAACACCTGGCGGCCGTGGCGGACTAGGAAACTGGCACTTTAAATCATCAACACAGCAAACACCACGTTTTGCCCAGCCGGGCGAAGATGGAAAAGAAGACTGGAATATACTGGAACTAAAATTACTTGCTGATGTTGGCCTGGTAGGCTTTCCGAATGCAGGTAAATCTACATTACTCTCAGTAGTTTCAGCTGCTAAGCCAGAGATTGCTGACTATGCCTTTACAACATTGGTGCCCAACCTGGGTATCGTCGCTTACCGTGGTGGAAAATCGTTTGTAATGGCTGATATTCCCGGTATCATAGAAGGAGCTTCGCAGGGCAAAGGATTAGGCTTCCGTTTTCTAAGGCACATCGAACGTAATTCGGTGTTATTATTTATGGTGCCTGCTGACACCAGTCGCACAATAAAAGAAGAATACCAGATACTTTTAAAAGAACTACAGGAATATAACCCTGAATTGATACACAAGCCCCGTGTATTGGCTGTCACCAAATCAGATATGCTGGATAAGGAATTGCAGGATGAAATGAGCAAGGAATTGCCGAATGGTATACCAACCGTCTTTATATCCTCTGTTGCTCAAAAAGGCCTTGATGAATTGAAAGACCTGCTTTGGAAAGAGATCAACAAATAGTTGCTCATGCTTAGAAAAACAATGACATTAAATCATTGTTAAAATAGTATGAATACCAAAGATAAACCTCCCATTAAAAAAGCAAATCCTGATCCCATAAAAGAAGCAATTGGACATCCCAATGGCCCAAGTTTGCAAGAAATGCTGAACGGTGAAGAAGAGAAGGTACCGAAGAAGAAAAAAAAGCCTGAAGACGGGGAACCTGAAGGTGGACCGATACCGGTTATTTGAAAGATTTTAAAGCCTTACTTTTAATTGCCTCGTTTCTAACAGGCAGAAAGGTATAATTCTTATGCCTCAGAGCAGCTATGCCATAGCTGAAAATCATACCCGTTATTTGTGATCTAAACGGCAATTTTGGAAGCGGCATATTATTACACTAAAAAAAGTAATAGTCACTTTAAACTCTTCTAAACTATAATTTATAATTCATCTGCTATAATAAAATCCTGATAATATTCTTACTTAAGAAATATTTATTTAATTTTAATTTAAACACTATAAATCAAGGCTATATATCATTATCACTAAAACAAGAAGAAACAGCAAATTATATTTGCTAAGACCAGAAAGAGCCGATATCCAATTTACTAATTGAATCTGATTACACATTAATAGTATTATAAATATATTAACTCCGTTGGCGATTGCTTCAAAATCGATTTGTAAATGAGATGATTGCGATCACGTGACCTTTATCGAAATTTAAAATCTAGTAATGTTACAAGCATAAAGCAACCGTATTATTTTTTTAGCGTAAAAATATTTCCTATTAATCTTTACCTAATTTGAGATCAATTCTATATTATTAATAATATGCGTTTTTATACTAATATTAGAGTTTTTACTATAGATAATTTTTCTGTTAAGAAAGAGCTCTTACGATGTAATTTCGGTAGGTTTTTCCTGATCATAATTGCTCTAATATTAATTTCTTCAACCAATGTTGTAGCACAGGCAACCGATGCTACGCTTAGCAACCTGACGATCAGCTCTGGTTCGCTGAATCAACCCTTTGTCCCAAGCACGACCAGTTATACAGTCGGGGTGCCAAATTCGACCACTAACTTTACAGTAACACCAACAACCAATGATGTAAATGCAACAGTTACGGTCAATGGCACAGCTGTTACTTCCGGCTCAGCATCGGCCCCGATTGCACTTTTGGTTGGACCGAATACGATCACCACGATAGTCACCGCGCAGGACGGTACGACAACCCAAACTTATACGATTACGGTTACACGGGCGGCGCTTCTGTCTACTATAGCCACCTTAAGTGATTTAACGATCAGTGCAGGTACGTTGACACCGGGTTTTGTCAGTGGGACAACCAGCTATACGGATAACGTAAGCAATGCAACTACAAGCATTACCGTAACACCTACTACGACGGATGCTAATGCAACAGTTACGGTCAACGGCACAGCGGTTACTTCCGGCACAGCATCGGCCCCGATTGCACTTTTAGTTGGACCGAATACAATCACCACGATAGTCACCGCACAGGACGGTACGACAACCCAAACTTATACGATTACGGTTAACCGCGCCTCAGCTACTATATCTACATTAAATAGCCTTACAATCAGTTCTGGTACATTGACCCCGGCGTTTGCCAGTGGCACCAATACTTACACAGATAACGTAAGCAATGCAACTACAAGCATTACCGTCACGCCGACTACGACGGATGCTACTGCAACAGTGAAGGTCAACGGCACAGCGGTTACTTCCGGTACAGCATCGGGCCCGATTACACTTTTGGTTGGACCGAATACGATAACCACAGTAGTCACCGCGCAGGACGGCACAACAACAGATACTTATACTATTACTGTTACCAGGGCTTCTTCTTCGGTTGCCACCTTGAGTAATTTAACAATCAGCTCGGGTACATTGACCCCGGCGTTTGCCAGTGGCACCAATACTTACACAGATAACGTAAGCAATGCAACCACAAGCATTACCGTAACACCTACTACGACGGATGCTACTGCAACAGTTACAGTCAACGGCACAGCGGTTACTTCCGGCACAGCATCGGGCCCGATTGCACTTTTGGTTGGACCGAATACGATCACCACAGTAGTCACCGCGCAGGACGGCACAACAACAGATACTTATACTATTACTGTCACCAGAGCTGCTTCTTCGGTTGCCACCTTGAGTAATTTAGCAATCAGCTCAGGTACGCTGACGCCGGTATTTGCCAGCGGCACGACTACCTATACAGATAACGTAAGCAATGCAACTACAAGCATTACCGTAACACCTACTACGACGGATGCTACTGCAACAGTTTCGGTCAACGGCACAGCGGTTACTTCTGGGAATCCATCCGGACCTATTGCACTAAATGTAGGCCCCAATGCAGTTACTGTAATTGTTACTGGCCAGGATGGCACGACAACAGGTACTTATACGATTACTGTAACAAGAGCAACATCTTCGGTAGCAACCTTAAACAATTTGACGATCAGTGCAGGTACGCTGACGCCGGTATTTGCCAGCGGCACGACCACCTATACAGATAACGTAAGCAATGCGACCACCAGCGTCACGATGACCCCAACTACAAGCAGCGCTAATGCAACAGTTACAGTCAACGGCACAGCGGTTACTTCCGGCTCAGCATCGGCCCCGATTGCACTTTTGGTTGGACCGAATACGATCACCACAGTAGTCACCGCGCAGGACGGTACGACAACCCAAACTTATACGATAACTGTTAACCGGGCAGTGTCCTCTGTTGCCACCTTAAGTGATTTAACGATCAGTGCAGGCACACTTAACCCGGTATTTGCGAGTGGCACAACCAGCTATACTGCCAACGTAGCAAACTCTACTACAAGCATTACCGTAACACCTACTACGACGGATGCTAATGCAACAGTTACGGTCAACGGCACAGCGGTTAATTCCGGCACAGCATCGGGCCCGATTGCACTTTTGGTTGGACCGAATACGATCACCACAGTAGTCACTGCGCAGGACGGCACGACTACTGACACTTATACCATCACGGTAACTCGGTTATCATCAGATGCGACCTTAAGTAATTTATCGATCAGCTCAGGTACGCTTACTCCGGCCTTTAACAGCGCAACTACCAGCTATACAGATATAGTTCCTAATTCCACTACGAGTATCACGGTTAGGCCAACCACTAATAATGCTGGCGCAACAGTGCGGGTAAATGGCACGCTGGTCGCCTCGGGTACAGCTTCGACCCCTATTGCATTAAACGTAGGTTCTAATACGATCACGACAGTAGTCACTGCACAGGATGGTGCAACAACGGACACTTATACCATAATGATAACCCGATTATCATCAGATGCTACTTTAAGTAGTTTAACGATCAGCTCGGGTGCGCTGACCCCTGCATTTGCCAGCGGCACAAACAGCTATACGGCCAGTGTATCCAATGCAACCTCGAATGTTACCGTCACCCCAATAACCAGTAATGTTAATGCTACTGTACGTGTTAACGGGCTGCTGGTCACCTCTGGTACAGCTTCCGGCCCAATCGTGTTAAATGTTGGATCTAACAACATTACTATCCTTACAACCGCACAAGATGGCACCACTACAAACAGCTATACTATTACGGTTACACGGGTCGCCCTTTCAACTATAGCTACCTTAAGCAATCTTGCGATCAGTGCAGGTACGCTAGCCCCTGCTTTTGCCAGCACAACTACCACCTATACTGATAATGTGTCTAATGCTATCAGCAGTGTTACGGTTACACCGACTACTACCAATGGTAACGCGACTGTGACTGTCAACGGGATAACGTTGGTTAGCGGATCACCATCCGGAGCTATTCCTCTTGTGGTGGGCTCCAATCCAATCACTACGGTAGTTACAGCAGAGAACGGGACTACAACAGACACTTATACAATCAACGTTAACAGGGCTCCGCTTTCCTCAGCAGCCACATTGAGTAACCTGGTGATCAGCGCAGGTACGCTGACCCCGGCGTTTGCCAGCGGGACTGCCAGCTATACAGATGTAGTAACAAATGCGACCACCAGCGTCACTATAACACCAACCACTGCTGATGTTAATGCCACGGTAAAAGTGAACGGTACAACGATCACTTCGAGCACAGCGTCAGGCCCGATCGCACTAAACGTAGGGTCAAATACAATTAACGTCCTTGTCACCGCTCAGGATGGCACCACAAACGAGACTTATACGATTACGGTGATCAGGTTTTCTTCGGATGCTACCTTAAGTAGTCTTGCGATCAGTGCAGGCACACTGACTCCAGCTTTTGCAGGCGGCACGAAAAGCTACACAGATAACGTAACGAATGCGACAACCAGCGTCACGGTAACACCGACCCTTAATAACTCTAATGCAACAGTGAGAGTGAATGGTGCACTGGTTACTTCAGGCACAGCTTCCGGCCCGGTCGCATTGAACGTAGGCTCAAATACAATCACTACAATAGTTACCGCACAGGATGGCACCACCACTAACACCTATACGATTAAGGTAAACAGGGCAGCCCTTTCAACGATAGCTACCTTAAGCAATTTAACGATCAGTGCGGGTACGCTGACTCCGGCATTTGCCAGCGGGACAGTTGGCTATACGGATAATGTAACCAATGCAACCACGAGTATCACAGTAACCCCAACTACTACTGATGCTAATGCAACAGTTACAGTCAATGGAGTGGCGGTCGCTTCCGGCACAGCTTCGGGACTGGTTACACTTAACGTGGGTTCAAATACGATTACCACTGCAGTTACTGGGCAAGACGGCATTACAAAACGTACTTATACAATTACGGTAATCAGGGCAGCCTTGTCAACCATATCTACTTTGAGCAATCTGACGATTAGTTCGGGTACGCTGACACCTGCCTTTGCCAGCGGAACAACCAGCTATGCAGCTAGTGTAGCTGGTGCGACTACCAGTATTACTGTTACGCCAACCGCCAGTAATGCCGGTGCTACAATACGGGTTAACGCTACATCCGTTACTTCCGGCACAGCGTCGGCGCCTATAGCGCTGAATCCGGGTCCGAATACGATTGCTGTGGTAGTTACTGCCCAGGATGGCACGACAACGAGTACATACACCATCACGGTAACCCGGTTATCAACAAACGCTACCTTAAACAATTTAACAGTCAGTGCAGGTACGCTGACGCCTGCTTTTGCCAGCAGTACGAACACCTATACAGATAATGTAAGCAATGCAACTACCAGTATGACTGTTACACCGACTACTGCGGACGCTAATGCAACCGTGACGGTCAACGGCACAGCGGTGATTAGCGGATCACCATCAGGAGCCATTCCGCTGGTAACGGGGTTAAACACCATCACTACGGTAGTTACTGCACAGAATGGTAGCACAACAAGTACTTATACAATCATCGTTAACAGGGCTGCACTTTCTTCGGCAGCCTCTTTAAGCAATTTAACGATCAGTGCAGGTACGCTGACCCCCGCCTTTGCAAGCGGAACAAACAGCTATACAGCCGGCGTAACCAATGCGACTTCCAGTATCACAGTAACACCAACTACAACAGATGCTAATGCAACCGTGACGGTCAACAGCACAGCAGTAATCAGCGGAACCCCATCTGGAGTCATTCCGCTTACAGTGGGGGTTAATACAATTACTACGGCAGTTACTGGGCAGAACGGCAGTACGAAAGAAACTTATACGATCACAGTAACAAGGGCAGCCTTGTCAACCATAGCTACTTTGAGCAATTTAACGATCAGTTCAGGTACGCTGACTCCGGCCTTTGCCGGTGGCACTACCAGCTATACGGTTAGTGTACCCAATTCCACGCCAAGTGTTACCGTTGCGCCAACTGCCACTAACGCCGGTGCAACAGTAGCCGTTAACGGCATAGCAGTAAACAGCGGGTCATCATCCGGTGCAATTCCGCTATCGGTAGGATCGAATACAATTACCACTGTAGTTACAGCCCAGGATGGCATAACAAAAAACACCTATACCATCATAGTCACCAGAGCATCATTGGCCTTGACTGACCTGACCATTAGCACCGGGTCTCTATCACCAGACTTTGCTCCTCAAACTTTAAACTATACATCAGCTGCCGGAAATGCTACTACCAGTTTGACGGTAACGCCTACTGCCAGCGATCCTACTGCAACCATTACTGTTAATGGCGCAACGGTAGTTTCCGGTAGCCCATCAGGTCCTATCGATCTTACAGTCGGAGCGAATGTGATCACTGTCAAGTTAACAGGTCAAAGCGGACAAAGTATTACCTACAGAATCAGTGTGACCAGGGCTGCATCTAATAATGCTTTATTAGCCAACCTGGTGCTTAGTAGCGGCAGTTTATCACCCTCATTTAATGGTAACACCTATAATTATTCTGTAATTGTTGATAATAGCGTTACAACGATTACATTAACACCTACTCCCGAAGACCGTGCGGCGTCTATAACAGTAAATGGCACAGCAGTAAGCGATGGTTTTCCAAGTCAATCAATCACTTTAATACCGGGAGATAATGTCATAACTACTGTAGTGACTGCTTTGGATGGTATTACGAAGCAGTCGTATACGGTTACCGTTCACAGAACTGTACCGGAAAGTAGTGTTATTGCAAACAATATTCTAACTCCTAATGGGGATGGGAAAAACGATATGTGGATAGTTAAAGATATTCAGTTATTCCCTAATAATAGTGTTACTGTGTTTGATCGTAACGGCAAGGTTGTGTATACGAAGAAAAGCTATGCCAATGATTGGGATGGCAACTATAACGGATCACCATTAAAGGAGGATACTTATTACTACGTGATAGATCTTGGAAACGGGGATCATAAAAAAGGATTTATAACTGTTGTAAGAAGGAAGTAATAAGCGCAATAAAGGTTTCCAAGGATAAAAGAAGTAGAAAATACATGTTATTTTATAATAAAAGCAGAACAAGATTCACTATGTCCATTATGCGCACAACGTTGCTTGGAATAATCATAGCTATGCTGTTTACAAAAGATGTTCATGCTCAGCTAACAAGTATGCAATCTGCTTTTTTTCAAAATCAATATCTGGTCAATCCTGCTATGGCCGGTTTGGAAAATCAGCTCAATATCAATATGGATTATCATCAGCAGTGGACAACCTTACCAGGTAGCCCAAGGCTGACGAGCGTTACAGCTGATTATAATTCGGGCAACAAAGTTGGCCTGGGAGTAAACATTTATAATGATAAGGCTGGGCTGATCAACAGAACACGTTTAATGTTTACTTATGCTTATCACATTACTTTAAATGGTGAGGGAGATATATTGACCGGGGAAACGACCAAACTAAACTTGGGATTATCAGCTGGATTGAATAGCGCCAATATCGACGAAAGTGCCATTGTAGGGGATATCGGCGATCTGGCACTAGCTGAATTTAATAATCACAATCTATATCCGGATGGAGATCTGGGTGCATCGTATACAAGCAGTGGATTTAACGCGCAGGTTGCATTGCCAAACTTGAAAAGAACTTTTTTTAAAAGTGATAAAACGGATGTGAATGTTGAAGGATCAACTTTTTACACGGCGATAAGTTACAAGATACAATTGAGTAACAGCTATAGCAATACTATTTTACGTATTGAGCCAAAGATTGCTTATCGCGGTGTTGAAGGCTTCAGTAATATTTTTGACATCGGAGCTAATTTCTACAGAACTTCATTTGGAAATAACACCAAGCTGAACATCACGGCACTTTATCACACTAATAATTGTGCTACCCTCGGCGCAGGATTTGATATTGACAATTTTGGTTTGTTATTCTGTTACTCTGCAAACACAGGGCCATTAAGCACCTATGCCAACAATACTTTTGAAGTTGGAGTCAGTTTGAGATTCATTAAAAAGAAATAGGTACTCTGGAAGAGATAATCACCAGGTATTAGAGAAAGTGTCTAAGGAAGTGGAGTTAATGCGAGAAAATAATGAACCACAGAATGTGGACCCATATCGGTTATTTGATCATTGAATTACTTAGCCTGGTACATCACATACTTATTACTAAGCATAGAACCATACCAGCCTTTTAACTGGGGTTGGATGCCTCCGCATCCTACATTTTATTGCAAAAAAAAATTATTTGAAGAGTTGGGCTCTTACAAACTTGATTATGGAAGTGCCGCTGATTATGAACTGATGCTAAGGTTCATACATTATAATAAGATAAATATATATTATCTGAATAAGGTAATGGTTAAAATGGTAATTGGAGGAATAAGTAACAAAAGCTTTGGGAATCGCGTAGAAGCATTGCGTTTTGATTTAAAAGCAATGAGGAATAATAATATTTTTTTACCAGGTGTCACTATATTATTTAAGCCTCTGCGTAAAATAGCGCAATTTTTTTAAGAGTTAATAAATTTTGTTAATTTGGACACCTGTTACGAATACAACTGATTCCCTAATTAATTTTATTCCATGACAGAATATTTACATCTTTACCACTCAGTGTATTATATAATCATTGTCTTCGTATCAACTATAATTACACTAATTGCAATACCATCTATTCTTCACGTAGCGCGTACCAGGCATTTATACGATGACCTCGGGCATTTCAGAAAACAACATGATCATGGAATACCACGCCTGGGCGGTGTAGCCATATTTGTCAGCTTTACTATTACTTCTTTATTGTTTAGCATGACTGAGAGATCATTGCCGATAAATTACTTGCTAGCAGCCTGCCTGATTTTATTTGTGATGGGTCTTAAAGATGACCTTACGGGGGTAAACCCGCGTACTAAGTTTACGATGCAGTTTATTGTGGCTTCAATCCTGGTATTATTGGGTAATATCCGTCTTAGCAGTATGTATGGTGTATTTGGTATTTATGACTTGCATTATTGGCCCAGCGTTGCACTATCTATTCTAACTATTATACTTATTGTAAATGCGTTTAACCTGATTGATGGCATCGATGGCTTGGCGGGATTAACTGGTATTATGGCAAATAGTTGTTTTGCAGGCCTGTTTATTTACATGCACCAATATGAATTAGCTGCAGTTTCATTAGCTATGGCTGGCGCTATATTCGGATTCTTGAAATTTAACATTACGCCCGCCAAAATATTTATGGGTGATACCGGCTCAATGCTTATCGGCTTAATATCAGTTGTGCTGGCAATTAAATGTATCGAACTGAATAAGTTCACTACTATGAAATCGCCTGAAATTTACTCAGCTCCCGCATTAGCAATAGCTATTTTAATAGGCCCAATATTTGATACATTAAGAGTTTTTATACTGCGCATTTCAAATGGCGTATCTCCTTTTATGGCAGATCGTAAGCATATTCACCATCGTATGTTAAAGCTGGGTTTTACTCACTTACAGACTACATTGATATTGGTATCGTTGAATATGCTTTGTGTAATTATGGCATTATTGTTCAGGTCTTATGGCAACTCTATATTAATTGCCCTGATCTTATGTGTATGTATGTTATTCAACGGGATCATTACTTTGATCCTCCGTTCGAAGGAACGCGAAAGTGTGGCAATTGGAAATGTGTTTGTTAAATAGATATTATCTTTTCTTATAATCACTTTCATGCGGTAAAGGGAGCTTTACCTAAAAATCAAAGCGGATCAATGAATTTGAAGCGTAAATATGCTAAGTGTTCAATGTTTTCGCTTTTGCTGTTTTGGGCTTTAAACTCTTATAGCCAGGTAAATTTAAAAGATGCTGTTTCAAAAACAGGCGACGAGTTCGTCGGGCCATTTAAAAGTTGGCTGAATGCCAAAACCGGATTCGGGGCAAAGGGCGATGGGGTAACTGATGATACCCGTGCGCTTCAGGCGGCCTTCAACGCGGCGGGAAACGGAACTGGAAACAGTACGCTCTATTTGCCGCCAGGAACCTACCTGATCACCGGTACTTTAACCATCAATAACCATCTCAATATTTCCATTGTTGGTGCCAATCCCGTTAACACCATCATCAAGTGGGGAGGTGTTGCGCATGGCACGATGATGCAGATTAACGGCACCGCTTATTCAAAATTTGACCGCCTGACCTGGAATGGTAACCGCATTGCTGATGTTGCCGTAGAACAATCATGGGATGGCAAGCGCCCAAGCTTTGATACCAGTAATGAATATGCCGATGATATTTTTGTGGATGTCGGGTTCGGTATCCGAGGAGGTGCCTTAGGACATGGCTTTGCAGAAATATCAATTCTGCGTGATCAGTTTATCCGGAATACTACAGCCGGGGTCAGTTTGGGAAATTTTAATGCACTCGATATATGGATCAGAAATTCGCTCTTCCAGGATTGCGCGGTGGGGGTTACCAATATGTACGGTGCGGGGAATTTCAAAGTTTATCAATGTGTTTTTCGTAATTCCGGTGTGAGTGATATTTCGATGAACAATACCGGGGAATTTTCCATCCGGGGTAATACCTCTGTTCATTCAAAACAATTTTTTTATGCTGCCGGCAGCCGGAACCCTGCTTCCACTACAATCGAAGGGAATACGGTTATTGATCCTGTAAATACACAGGCTATAACAATAGGCAACCAGGGGGCAATCATCTTTATTCATAATACAGTTCGTTCGCTAAACACTGCAACTACAGGTCCGGTTGCAAAATTCAATTCAGATGTAGTTTCGGCAAATAATACTTTTACTATAAGCAACCCGGTTTCTGCCGGCAGTGATCCTATTCTCTATAATGATAAAGTGGTTCCTGTTGCAAGTCTTAGAAATCTTACAGTGCCAGCTATTCCTGCGATAGAACCTAATGTTAAACGCAAGATATATGAAGTTCCGGCAGGCGCAGGTGCTGATGTTATACAGGATATCATTAACAAAGCCGTTAAATCTTCCGGCTCACGGCCGGTTGTTCATTTTCCATATGGGAACTTCAATATAGCCACAACCTTATTCATTCCAGCCCATAGCGATGTGCAATTGGTGGGGGATGGCTATGGTGAATATCATGCCAGTATTCTAACCTGGACCGGAACTACATCAGGTCCGATCATTAGTATTGCAGGTCCCGGTAAAGCAGTACTGCGTGACGTCACTTTTAAAGGCAATGCCACCAGTATCAATATCCTGATCACTAATGCAGATCAAAAAGGGTCGCGCATATTTTTACAGGAGTTTAACCAAAAAGGCGGCCAGGTTGGCTTGTTAGCTGATCAGCTTGACCATGCGTTGATATTGGCCTATGATACTCAATTTTCTGGCTTAAAAAAAGCGGTTAGCATTGTTGGCGGGCCATTGGCTGCACTTGGAAAACCTGCTGAAGGGAGGACAATCATTTATAGCGGAGCAGCATCTAACAATAGCCTGTCGCATGAAGTATCTGATGGCGGTAACCTGGTGGTGCAGGACTCCTGGTACGAAGGCGGGGTTAAAAGTACTTATGTTAAACTCTCCGGTAAAGGCTTTTTTACAGCCGCCGGGGATCATATTTCCACTCCACAACATACAGCGACACCGTCTGTAGTTATTAATAATTTTACAGGCAAAGCATTATTTACTGCTGATTATTTGACCGACCGGTTTGCTATTAGTGGCAACGGCAGTCAATCAAAGATACTAGCCTTGGGCATTTTGACAGAGAATGAAGCGGCTGTTGCAGATACATCTTCACCTAAAGCCGATATGCGGGTATTGCAAAGCAGGACACGCAATCATGGATCGACAATTATTTGGGGTGGTAGTTATCCACTCCCTGATGTAGGAATTTATGAAAAGACTTATGTGATGGATATGATAAGTGATTTGATGAAAGTTGATCCTTTAATGCTCACTGCTCCGGTAAATGGTGCTTGTGATATCCGTTTATACCGGGTAATGTCATTAGGTGGTGCTAAAGGGCTCGATATTGAAGCGGGTGCAGGAACGCTATCAGATAATATGAATAAATAGTATCCGCTTATACTATCGAAAATGACATTGGCTCAAACTCCACCTTCCTTATTTTAATTAACTTTGCACTAAATATTTTAGTGTTATGAGGATAGCTGTAAACGGATTTGGGCGTATTGGAAGAATATTTTTAAGGCGTATTATTTTAAACCCGGCTATAGAGGTTGTTGCAATAAATGATCTGTCGGATACGGAAACGCTTGCCCATCTATTTAAATATGATTCTGTTCACCGTATATTCAATGGAACAGTTAGTGCTGATACCGGAAACCTGTATATCAATGGTAAGCAGATAAAGGTCCTTTCTGAAAAAGATCCATCAAAGTTACCCTGGAAAGAACTGGATATTGATCTGGTGATTGAATCAACAGGGAAATTCACTTCTAAACAATGCGCCGAACAACATTTAATTGCCGGAGCAAAACAAGTGATCATTTCTGCTCCATCAGCTGATAAAGATGTACCTACAGTGGTAATAGGTGTAAATGATGAGTCGATCGATCTGCATTCGCCTATCATTTCCAATGCATCCTGCACAACCAACAACGTGGCTGCTATGGTTAAAATACTGGATGATAACTGGGGCATTATAGATGGTTATATAACCACAGTGCATTCTATGACAGGCGATCAAAGTCTGCACGATGCACCCCATAAGGATTTGCGCCGGGCAAGGGCTGCTTCTGCTTCAATCATTCCTACTACCACAGGAGCCGCAAAAGCAATCACACGTATTTTTCCGCACCTTGCAGGGAAACTAGGCGGAGCTGGTATCAGGGTTCCGGTGTTGAACGGCTCACTTACCGACTTTACCTGCAGTCTGAAAAAACAACCTACCGTTGAGGAAATCAACCGGGCATTTAAACAAGCAGCTGATGGTCCTATGAAGAATGTGTTGGAGTATACTGAAGACCCAATCGTTTCAACAGATATATTAGGTAATCAGCATAGCTGTATTTTCGATTCAAAGCTTACCTCAATAGTAGGTGGCCTGGTGAAAATAGTAGGCTGGTACGATAACGAAATGGGCTATTCGAGCAGATTGGCAGATCTTGTAGAAAAAATAAGCGTATTAAAGCATGATCAGGTTTATTCAGACTGATGATGTTTTGGCCTTACGCAATGAAGTACTGCGCGAGGGCCGCTTAACTTTAGATGAATGCCGTTTCCCGAATGATGATGCTGAAGGCACTTTTCATCTTGGTTATTATGATAATGATCAATTAGTTTGCGTAGCATCCTTTCATCCTCAAAATTATAAGGAATATACCGGTAAGGCATACCAGTTGCGTGGAATGGCTACTCGCGAAAGTCATCGCGGCAAAGGCATAGGCAATCAACTCGTTAACTTTGCCATAGTTTATATGCGCGGGCAAAAAGTAAATTATGTTTGGTGCAATGCTCGCAAAAAAGCGATCAGGTTTTATCAGAACCTTGGTTTTGAGGTCATATCTGCCGAATTTGAAGTGCCGGGCATAGGCCCTCATCATGTGCTCTATTTAAAAATTCAATAAGCTCAAACACCTTTTTCATTTTTACGTTCAGAATTTAGAATTAATTGCTGAATTTGGCTGCCCGTAAACAACGTTCCTCTAAACAATATGAAAACAGTAGATCAAATAAATTTTTTAGGGAAAAAAGCCCTTGTCAGGGTAGATTTCAATGTTCCCCTTGATAAGGATTACAATATAACCGACGACAACCGGATGACAGCTGCTTTGCCAACCATCAATAAAATATTGAAAGATGGCGGGGAAGTGATCCTGATGTCACACCTGGGCAGGCCAAAAGGCGGTCCGGAAGAAAAATTTTCCTTAAAACATTTGATTCCGCATTTGTCAGATCTTTTGGGTCAGCATGTAGAATTTGCAGATGATTGCATCGGTAAAGAAGCAGTTGACAAAGCAAAGGCATTGGCAAAAGGCCAGGTATTACTGTTGGAGAACCTTCGTTTTTACAAAGAAGAAGAAAAAGGAGACAAAGATTTTGCTCAAAAGCTGGCAGCCTTAGGCGATGTATATGTAAACGATGCTTTTGGTACAGCACACAGGGCGCATGCCTCGACGTCAATTATTGCACAGTTTTTCCCGGATGCTAAATGCTTTGGTTACCTGATGGCAGGTGAACTGGCTAATGCCGAAAAAGTATTAAATAATGCCGAAAAACCTTTCACTGCTATTATGGGTGGTGCCAAGGTATCTGATAAAATAGAACTGATTGAAAAGCTGCTGGATAAGGTAGATAACCTCATCATTGGCGGTGGTATGGCTTATACTTTTGCTAAGGCGCAGGGTGGTAAAATAGGTAAATCATTAGTAGAAGAGGATAAACTTGACCTGGCTAACAGCCTGATCGCAAAAGCAAAAGCTAAAGGAGTGAACCTGTTGTTACCAACAGATTCTATTGTCGCGGATAATTTCTCTAACGACGCCAATACGGATACTGCCCCAAATGACAGCATTAAAGATGGTTGGATGGGATTAGATATCGGTCCTGCATCAATTAAAGCTTTCAGTAAGGTGGTAGAATCATCAAAAACCATTTTATGGAACGGCCCTATGGGCGTTTTTGAGATGGAGAAGTTTGAGCAAGGCACCAAAGCAATTGCCGAAGCAGTAGTTAAAGCAACTGAAAATGGTGCATTCTCCTTGATAGGCGGTGGCGACTCAGCTGCAGCTGTTGCTAAATTTAATTTCACTAATGATGTAAGCTACGTATCAACCGGCGGCGGTGCTTTGCTGGAATATATGGAAGGTAAAGAACTGCCGGGAGTTAAGGCAATTAATGAATAATTAAGGAAATTATAAATTTCTTTATGAAAAGCCCCGATTTATTGGGGCTTTTTTATTTTATTCATACTTTAGCCCTTCAACTCTCAATAATTAATGAAACGAAATCTACTATTCGCTTTAAGCCTTATGCTTTCAGCTTTGTGCTCCTATGCGCAGCCTAATACTTCAGATGCCGAGTATGTGAAGGCAAACTATCAGAAATATGAATACCAGATCCCAATGCGCGATGGTAAAAAACTATTCACATCGGTTTATGTGCCAAAGGATCAATCCAAAAAATATCCCGTCATGATGGACAGAACTCCTTACAGCGTTGGCCCTTACGGACCGGATGCCTACAAAGGAACGCTGGGGCCATCCCCTCTATTTTTGCATGATGGCTACATCTTTGTTTACCAGGATGTACGCGGTCGTTTTATGAGCGAAGGTATATTTGAAGAAATGACTCCTGAAAAGGAAGTACATAAAACAAAAAATGATGTAGACGAAGGCACTGATACTTACGATACCATCGATTGGCTGATCAAAAATCTCCCAAACAACAATGGAAAAGTAGGAGTGTGGGGTATATCCTATCCCGGCTTTTTTACTACGGCTTCATTACTAAGCAGGCACCCGGCTTTGGCTGCTGCATCTCCGCAGGCTCCAATGGCTGATCTATATCGTGACGACGCATTTCATAATGGCGCTTTTATGCTGGTTGCCAATTTTGGTTTCTATCCAGGCTTTACTAACAGACAGGATGATAAACCTACCCAACGTCGTGGCGGTCGTTTAAGTTACGGTACAGAGGACGGCTATGAGTTTTACATGAACATGGGTTCCGTAAAAAACTCGAACGATAAATTCTACAAGGATACCATACGCCTGTGGAACGAAATGCTGGATCACCCTAATTATGATCAGCATTGGAAAGACCGCAATGTGCTAACTCACCTGCATGATATTAAAACCCCGACCCTGGTTACCGGTGGATGGTATGATGCTGAGGATCTATACGGCGCAATCAATACCTACAAAACACTGGTAAAAGAAAACCCGAATACGCCAATATATTTCACTATGGGCCCTTGGGTACATGGTGGCTGGTCGCGCGGTAATGGGGATCATTTGGGCGATGTGGAATTCGGTGGACCGACAGGCCCGTTTTATCGCGAAAAAATAGAGTTCGCATTTTTTAGCCATTATCTAAAAGGTACAGATATGGACTTGCCAAAGGTTTCCACCTTTGAAACCGGTGTTAATCAATGGAAAAACTATAGTGTGTGGCCACCAAAGGAAGCGGAGGAGAAAAACCTTTACTTATTGTCTGGCGGAAAGTTGTCATTTGATGCACCTGCAGCAGCTGATAGCTTTGATGAATTTGTTTCTGACCCAAACAAACCGGTGCCATTTTATAACGATATCACCCTGGATATGCAGCGCGAATATATGACCGGCGACCAGCGCTTTGCCTCACGCAGGCCGGATGTATTAACTTACCAAACCGATGTATTGGATAAAGATGTAACCCTCGCCGGTAACATCTGGGCTGATCTGAAAGTGGCCATTACAGGCACTGACGCTGATTGGGTGGTAAAAGTGATAGATGTTTATCCCGATTCAGCCAAAAATAATCAGTTCACGACAAAAGGCAGCTACATGTCAAACTATGAACAAATGGTACGTAGCGAGGCCATGCGGGGCAAATTCCGCAATGGATTTGATAAGCCTGAGCCATTTGTGCCTGGCAAAGTGACTCCGGTAAATTTTGAGCTGCAGGATATGCTGCATACCTTTAAAAAAGGTCATCGTATTATGGTACAGGTACAAAGCACCTGGTTCCCGTTGATTGACCGCAATACGCAACAGTTCCAGGATATTATGAAGGCAAAAGATACCGACTTTAAAAAGGAAACGCACCGGGTATATACCTCCAAGGATCATCCGAGTTATTTGAAGGTGAGGGTGATGTAAAGTCTCTTTATAAATAGCTTTAGCACATTAATCAAAAACTTGAGGTCGCAAAATGCGACTTCAAGTTTTTGTTGAAAATGCAAATCTCTATTATAGCAATGGGTTTCAAACCTTGAGTGTTCGAAAGATTCAATTATCGAAATGAATTCCCTCCCTGGGGAGGGGTGCGGCTGGATGTGAGGTGGAAGGGAGGGGTTTCTGCGCTATTAAAGCTATCGAAAAACCCCTTCCTACACCTTCCCCGAGGAAGGAATCGCACATTCCCGCACTCATTTTTAATCTTTCGAACACGTTTAGTTTGAAACCCATCGCTATGAGGTTCAGATGGAAAACACAGAAATACTGGTTAAAGTTATAAAACAACAAGCGGAAGTGTTTTTGCTTGATGCAGGCGAATTTTTTCCGTTCGGGACATGTATTGGGAAAGACAATGCTATCATTCCTATCGCGGCTTGTATCGAAGATGAGAATGATAGACCAGAATCAGAGCCTTTGATTGAAATGCTTGAAAATAATATAAAGAGTGGATTAGCTAATGAGCATTTCATTATTGGCGCATTAGCATATGATGTTTTTCTGCATGAAAATCAGGAAAAATTTGACGCGATTGTAATATGTATTTATGAGAATGATAACTTCGTAAAAACACATTTTAAATATAGCATCCACGAAAGCCATGTTGAATTTTCTTAAATATAATTTAAGACTGCTGTTCATTCTACTTCTCACGATAACAACCCAATATTCTTTTTCCCAAACCGTCCAACCTTACATCCTCGAACACGAAAAAGATATCGCCAAAACTGAACCCGGTACTCACAACGGAGGCGGCAATACTACTGGTTACAGTTTTTTCTCAAAAGCGGATGGTTTAAAAATGGCCTTTCGCAAGCGGGTACTACATCCCGGCTCAGCTATTGGCTACCATTTGCAAAATGAGGACGAGATATATTATATCATTAGTGGTGTCGGCGAGATGCAGATGAACGGCAAAACCTTTCCTGTAAAAGCCGGAGATGCGATCCTGACAAGACCAGGCAGCTCTCATGGTTTAAAACAAACGGGTAATGATGATTTGACTGTTATCATTGCTTATCAAACTCCTTAATCTCACTTTTGCAATCTTGATGTCGCAAAATGCGATATCAAATTATTTTACCATAGAAGATTATTACTGTGGAGTATTTAGCCTGAATATCAAAAGTCAAGAATAAAAAATATATTTGAGTCTATGAGTAAACAAGTCCGCACAGTTGCAATCCCCGACGAATTAGTTATGGATAAAATCTATTTAATCCGCGAGCAAAAAGTAATGCTGGATGAAGACCTGGCTGAATTATATGGTGTAGAAACACGTCGGTTAAATGAACAAGTTGGCCGTAATATAGACAGGTTTCCAGAAGATTTCATGTTTAGGCTGAACGAGGAAGAGTTTGCCAACTTGAAGTCGCATTTTGCGACATCAAGTTGGGGAGGACGACGAACACCTCCATATGCTTTTACAGAACATGGTGTTTTAATGCTATCAAGTGTTTTAAATAGTAAGCAAGCTATTCAGGTTAATATACAAATAATGCGAATCTATACCCGAATAAGAGAACTGCTTCTTACTCACAAAGATATTTTGTTGCTGGTTGAAAAGGTCGAAAAGAAACTAATAAAGCAAGATCAAAAAATAGAGGTACTATTTACATATCTGAATAAATTTATTGAAAAGGATGAGACGCCCCGCACGTCAATTGGCTATAAGACCTATCCAAAAAAAGAATAATTATAATTAATACCATCCTTAAAATAGGAATCGACCTTTACAATTAATTTTACGATGATGTAGCAATGTGCTTATTCTGTGCGTAATACGCTATAAACCAAAATATATGCACAGAAACCTTATCGCACTTTTAATCTGGGTTGTATTATTCTCAGCCTGTACGAAAACCCATCAAAAAAACTCAGCATGTGGTACGCAGGTGTGTTCTGACATTTTTACAGCCGTCGAGGTTCATTTTACAGATAATACGGGTAAATCAATCAAGGTTTCAAACTTTACAGTATTTGATGTAACCTCTAATAAACAATTATATCCCGGCTTGCCTACTGCAAATCTTTTAGTGGGGTATTATACAGTAGCAAGCGACAGCAATATTAAGGATTACTCAACTGATGGTGATGTTATAAAGGTGTCTGGAACTGATTCCGCAACAGGTCAAACCAAAACCGTAAACTTTAAAATTTCAGGAGGCTGCAATTGCCATGTGGCCAAAATATCCGGGCCCGATAGTGTAGCTTTTGATTGATCTATTCCAATACCACCGTTTTATTTTTATAGATGAACACCCGGTCGTCAAAAACTACTCTCAGGGCCTGGGCTAAAACTGCTGTCTCTATTTCTTTACCGGCTTTCATCATATCACCGGCTGTGTGTGAATGGTCGGATGAGATAATCTGTTGCGCTATGATAGGGCCTTCGTCCAGTTCATCAGTTACAAAGTGGGCCGTAGCGCCCACCAGCTTTACACCGCGTTCGTATGCTTGCTTATAAGGGTTAGCACCTGCAAATGCCGGTAAAAACGAATGATGTATATTGATGATCTTGAGTGGGAATCGGCTTACAAAATCGGGCGATAAAATACGCATGAATTTGGCCAATACAATATAGTCATACTCGTACTGATCAATAATATCCAATATCTGTTTTTCAGATGCAGCAGTTGAATTTTCAAAAGCTACATGATGAAAGGGGATATCAAAACGTTTGCATATATCCTCCAGGTTGGTGTAATTGCCAATAACACATTGTACACTAGCGCCCAGTGTTTTAAAATAGTTCCGTATCAGGATGTCAGCTAAACAATGATACTCTTTGGTTACCATTATAATAGCCTTTTTTACTGGGTTTGGATTAACCCTTAACAGTGCATTTGGCGGCAAACGGTCACGCAGTTTTTGCTCAAACAATTCGTCTTCTGCTTCCTTATTGACCTCCAGGCGCATAAAAAATAAGTTCTCAGCTTTGTCCACATATTCATGCATGGACAGGATATTAAGCCTTTCTTCAGCCAGCAAACCAGATATTTTTGCCACCAGGCCAATCTGGTCGGTGCATTGTATAACGATAACCATAAGGTCAAATAAAGCAAAATAATTGCAATATCGCTTATCAAACAACGACTTAAGATTGCAAGGCTGGAAATAAGAGATGATTAACTATTTTTTTTGGCCCGCCTTCATTATATTCATCATCATCAGGTTGTATTTTGATTCGGTATATCCCGGGGGGATACTAAACATAGATGCCGGAAAGCTGTCCTTTTCTGCTTTGATGAGGTCCATACTATAGGTAAGGTCCTTAGTCTGGTTAGCCATCTTTACCATAAAGCCACCACAGCCTGCCTGGTCTAAAGCCTGCATCATTTTAGGTGTCACATTTTGTGTCGACATCCAGTTTTTTAACGTGATATATCCCGGCACGTCAGGGCTTGTCCATATATCCATCGTGGTAGAGTGTTTGGTCATACCCTTTCCTGAGTTCGACGTTAGTTTTGCATGCGTACAATTATATCCATCAACGGTCTCATTGCCAATTTTTGTTACCTGGAAACTTTCAAGTCCTGAATTAATTAATGAGGTATCGATAATATTAAGCGAATATGATTTACTGTCAGCATCCAGAAAGACACTGTAATTACGCTTGGCTATATTGCTTATTGCCACTAATGGGCTACCACCCGCCTTTGTGCCCGCTGCAGCAGCAATCATCCCTGCAAGGTTGATCTCTGACCGGCCCTGACCACTGTTTGTAAAGTAAGCGTTCACGGTATCCTTTATGGGATTCTTTTGTTTCGCCGTTGCAGTAATAAGGTATTGGTAATGCACGCCATTGCCACCGCCATCGCTCTTTTTGAATGTTGCTATCGCCGCCGCTGAATCTGCAGGAGAAACCGCATTGGCTTGTCCTATTTTACCCAGAAGCTTCATTGCCGCAGAGTCGCTGGAAGTCCCCGGGCTGTTTGCATGCGTAGTATCTGGTTTTTTGGGTTTTTGCCCGACCATCTTCATGCCGTTCGTGATGTTTTTTAATAATTGTGCATCAGATGCCAGGGGATACAGGTATACCGTCATCAACAAGGCAATACTGGTCAATAATTTTTTCATAATCGGTTTTTGAGTGGTTTAAAATATCTGTTATAAAACAGCTTTATGTAATTGGTGATCTCATAGAGCCTAAACCAATTTCAGAAAATTAGGGTCATTTTCTGTTCTCTTCGTCAGCTTCGCCAGCAGTTTCTTTAACCCAATTTTGCTTGGTCAAAGTGTTGTTTATGCAAAAGTCCTTGAAGTCTAAATCGATGAAAAATGGACACAATAACGTACATTTTCATGACTTGGAATCGGTTAATTATTAGTAAAATTACACTAATAAATATTGATTTACAATCATAACAAGGCTAATTTCATTTAATTGATAATGATAAGGTTTATGTGTTTTAATTCATCAAAAGTGGGAGCAGGATAGCATACAAAATTTGTTGAAAACTTTTTAGTGGGAAAAAAGGGGGATTTGTGGGAAAAATGGAAAAAGTAATTTAATTTTACTCAGCGATAAGTGCGCGGAGTAGACTATGCCCCATTTCTTAGGTGAATTTGAATGTAAACTGGATGCCAAAGGCAGGATGATGATCCCTGTGGCTCTCAAGAAACAGCTTCCAGAAGCTGAGAGTGAGGGTCTTGTGATCAATCGTGGCTTTGAAAAGCACCTGGTGATCTACACCCGAAAGGAATGGAATAAGATCGTTGACGACCTTAGTAAACTCAACTCTTACGAGAAGCGCACCCGCGAATTTATCCGCTATTTTACCCGCGGCGCGACGGAATTATCGCTCGATGCCTCGGGTCGGGTACTTTTACCAAAGGCTTTAATGGACTATGCCGGCATTAATGTCGATGTTGTGCTGGCTTGTCAGTTTAATAAAATAGAGGTGTGGGCGCAGGATGCCTACGATACTCAGATGGATAATGAGCCCGAGAACTTTGCCAACCTGGCAGAAGAAGTAATGGGTAGTGGAAGGAGGAAAGAGGATGAGTAATTACCATACCCCCGTAATGTTAAAGGAATGTATCGATGGACTGAATATTCACCCGGATGGCACTTATGTTGATGTGACTTTTGGCGGTGGTGGTCATTCGCGCGAGATCATGAAGCATTTGGGTGATGGTGGCAGATTACTTGCCTTTGATCAGGATGCTGACGCGCAACAAAATATAATTGCTGATGATCGCTTTGAGTTCATTGATCAGAATTTCAGGTATCTAAAAAACTTTTCCCGTTTGCACAATGCTATCCCTGTGAATGGGATACTGGCAGATCTTGGTGTTTCATCCTATCAGTTTGACCAGGCCGAGCGTGGTTTCTCTATTCGTTTTGATGCTGATTTAGATATGCGGATGAATCAATCTGCAGGATTAAGTGCAAAGGAAGTGGTAAGCACTTATGACGAGGCTGACCTGCATCGCATATTCGGTATTTATGGGGAAATCAAAAATGCAAAATCACTGGCACGTACTATCGTTACAGGTCGCTTAAATGCGCCGATCAATACGGTTGCTGATCTTAAAAATGTCATCGTGAGTCTTATCCCGAAAGGAAAAGAAAATAAATACCTGGCACAAGTATTCCAGGCTTTGCGGATAGAAGTAAACCAGGAACTGGAAGCATTAAAGGATTTTCTGATTCAATCCGCAGAAGTTTTAGTATCGGGGGGCAGATTGGTGGTAATGTCTTATCATTCACTTGAAGACAGGTTGGTAAAAAACTTCATCGCCAAAGGGAAATTTAGTGGCGAGGTGGAGAAGGATTTTTATGGTAATGATCAAAAACCTTTTGAAGCTGTAAGTCGCGGAGCGATAACAGCATCAGAAGAAGAGATAAAAAATAATAACAGAGCACGGAGCGCTAAATTAAGAATAGCTGTAAAAAAATGACCAATCGTTTAAGAGCAGAAATTCCGGAAGATGAAGTTGAGAAAGAACTTGTTGTTGAAGAAAAACCAACAAAGGAGATTTCTGAGAATGTTTTGTGGCGTCTTTTTAAAAGGAAAGTTAATTCTGAAAAGGCTACTGATGCTTTGCCTTTTGTATTATTTCTTGTGCTTTTAGGAATGATCTACATCGGCAATATGCACCTGGCCGAAAAAAATATACGAAATATAGATAAGCTGAATAAAGAAGTAAAAGAATTAACCTGGGATTATAAAACAACAAAGGCTGATCTGGCTTTTAAGAGTACGCTTTCTGAAGTAGCAAAGCGCGTAGATACGCTGGGTATTAAACAGTCTCTTGAACCACCTCAGAGACTAAAGGCACAGGAGGTAAAAGATGGCAATTAAGTTGAGCATCCGTACCAATATACTGATCAGGGTATACCTTGCGTTCGGTCTTATTTTGCTTTTTTCAGGAGCAGTGGTGTTTCAGCTTTGTCGTGTACAAATTGTTCAGGGTGCAAAATGGAAGGCGATGGCAAAAACAATGTCAGCCAAATACATGCCTGTGGATGCTACACGTGGAAACATATTTGCATCAGACGGCAGTTTGCTGGCTACATCGGTGCCGGAGTATGAGCTGCATATGGATATGCTGGCAAGTGGTGTTGCGGATGACGCTGTGTTCCAGGAAAAAGTAGATTCTTTGGCCCTTAGTTTAGCGCATTTTTTCCATGATAAATCACCAAGGGAATATGCGAAAATATTACGCAAAGCGCGCAATGATGGCGAGCGTTATCTGTTAATCAAAAGAAAGGTTGGTTTCCAGGAATTAAAACAGGTTCGCCAGTTCCCCATCTTTAATATGGGTAAATATAAGGGGGGATTAATCGTTATACAGCAAAACAAACGCATTCTGCCTTACCGCTCATTAGCTGCGCGTACCATAGGTTATGAAATAGACAGTGCAAATACTGCTAATGGAAAGCAAATAGCGGTTGGCCTGGAAGGAGCTTATGCCGACTATATTAATGGCGAAAACGGCAAACGCCTGATGCAGCGTATGGCTGGCGGTGTTTGGATGCCCGTGAATAATGATGGTGAAGAAGTAGAGGCGAAAGAAGGTGCTGATATAATTTCTACAATTGATGTTAATTTCCAGGATCTGGCGCAAGCTGCTTTGAAAAGGCAACTGATCAAAAGTGCGGCTGACCATGGTTGTGTGGTATTGATGGAGGTTGCTACTGGTGAGATAAAAGCTATTGCAAACTATACTCATACCAAAGACGGAGATTATGAAGAGCGTATGAACTACGCTATCAGTGAGTCTGCCGAGCCGGGTTCTACCTTTAAACTGGCGTCATATATGACTGCTATTGATCAGCGTAAGATCGATACAAGTTCAGTGATAGATGCACAGCATGGCGAATATGAGTTGATTAATCCGCGCAATGGCAAAGTGGCACTTAAAATAAGGGACGCTGAAGATCCGGGTACTATAATAAGTGCAAAACGGGCTTTTGAAGAATCATCCAACGTGGCGGCGGCTAAGTTTATTTATGCCCATTACCATAATAATCCGCAGGAGTTTACCGATAAACTTTATAGCTATCATCTGAATGAAAAGAATGAGTTGCAAATCCCGGGTGAAGGCAGGCCGCGTATCAAAAATCCACGCTCGCGCGATTGGAATAAATTGCAATCACTTTCGCAAATAGCTTATGGATATGAGTCGAAATTAACGCCCTTACAGATGCTGACCTTCTATAATTCGGTAGCAAATAACGGTACAATGATAGCGCCGATTTTTGTAAGCGAAATACGTCATCTGGGAAGTACTATTGAACGTTTCCAGGCACGGGTGATCAATCCAAAAGTGTGCTCTGACAGAACACTTGGCAGATTAAGAGGTATGCTGGAAGGTGTGGTACAGGAAGGTACCGGAAAACTGGTAATTAAAAACAGCTTGTACAGCGTGGCCGGTAAAACCGGTACAGCACAGATCGCCAATGGGAAATTGGGTTATGGGGCTAAAAACTCACACCAGGATAGTTTTTGCGGATATTTTCCGGCTGATAAGCCTAAGTACTCAATGATCGTGGTGATACATGACCCTACAGTAGGTTCACACCTGGCCGCATGGGTTGCGGGACCGGTTTTCAGAGAGATAGCAGATAGAGTTTATTCAAGCGATCTGGAAATGAGCCAGGCTACGCCATTGCATTTAGTAGGTAATACGCAGATGCCAAAAGCTAAAATCGGTGATCGCAAAGCGGTGCAGGAGGTGTATAGTAAATTAAATATTAAACCCCTGTATGCTTCCAATAATGCAGGAGTAGATACCAGTGACGGCTTGGCTTTTGAAGATATCCAGAATAAAAGAGGTACGGTACCCGAAGTTACAGGCATGGGTTTAAGCGATGCTTTATATGCACTGGGCAATGCGGGGTATAAAGTTTCGGTGCATGGCAGCGGAACGGTAATAAAACAATCGGTTACAGGTGGGAGTGTTATTCCAAAAGGATCAAAAATAATAATCGAACTACAATGAGGTATTTAAGCGACATTTTAGAGGGACTTGCATTTACAGAACTTCATGGTAGTGCTGATATGGAGATCAGCGCCATTGTTTTCGATTCTCGCAAGGTAGTACCCGGGGCACTGTTTGTGGCAGTAAGGGGCACACAAGTTGATGGGCATGATTATATAGATCAGGCGGTGAGTAGTGGTGCTGTAGCGGTGATCTGTGAAGATTTGCCTGCGCATGTAACTGGCGAAGTAGACTTTTTTATGGTGGCGGATACATCCATTGCCTTAGGAACAGTTGCCGCTAATTTTTATGATAATCCATCAAAAAAATTAAAGCTGGTTGGTGTTACAGGCACCAATGGTAAAACAACGATAGCGACTCTTCTTTATAAGCTATTCCGCGATTTGGGTTATAAATGCGGATTGCTATCAACAGTTGAAAACCAGATCAATGGCGAGGTAGTGGCTGCAACGCATACTACGCCAGACCCGGTTGTGTTGAATATGCTGCTTGACGAAATGGTGGCGAAGGGCTGTGACTATTGCTTTATGGAAGTAAGCTCACATGCAATCGTCCAGCATCGTATAGCCGACCTGAAATTCACCGGCGCTATATTCTCCAACCTGACACATGATCATTTGGATTATCATAAAACCTTCGATAGCTACCTGAAAGCCAAAAAGGCATTCTTTGACGGGTTGCCCAAAAATGCATTTGCGTTAACCAATGTCGATGATAAAAACGGAATGGTTATGCTGCAAAACACCCAGGCCCATAAAAAAAGCTATGGCCTAAAAAATATGGCTGATTATAAAGCCCGTATTGTAGAAAACCAGTTTAGCGGCTTGCTGCTGAATATTGATAACGAAGAGGTGTGGTTCAAATTGGTGGGTACTTTCAATGCCTATAACCTGATGGCGGTATATGCAACCGCTATGCTGCTTGAACAGGATAGAGGTAAAGTACTGACCAGTTTAAGCAAGCTAACAGGCGCAAGAGGAAGATTTGATTATGTAATTGCACCTAACGGCATCATTGGTATAGTGGACTACGCCCATTCACCTGATGCGGTACAAAATATCCTAAGCACTGTACATGATGTGCGCAAGGGCAAAGAAAAAGTGATCACAGTACTGGGTTGCGGTGGCGACAGGGATAAAACCAAACGCCCTATAATGGCAAAAGTGGCTTGCGAGTGGAGCGACAAAGTAATTTTTACTTCTGACAATCCCCGCTCGGAAGACCCTGCCCAAATTATTAAGGATATGGAAGAAGGCGTTGATCCTGCATTCAAAAGGCATACAATGAGTATTGTGGACAGGCGCGAAGCAATTAAAGTGGCTTGCAACCTGGCACAGCCGGGAGACATTGTAGTAATAGCCGGAAAAGGTCACGAGAAATACCAGGAAATAAAAGGAGTGAGAAATCACTTTGATGATAAGGAGGAGTTGATGGCAATTTTTAATCAAATGAATTAGCGGATGTGCAGATGTGCGAATATGCAGATGTGCAAATAATTAAAAAATAAATAGTAATGAGTGATAAACCGAATTTGATAGTTGATTTAACATTTAGCTTTTCCTTGAAAATAATTGCTTTCACGGAGTTGCTTGAATCAAAGAGAAAATTCAATATGGCAAATCAGCTTTTTAGAAGTGGTACATCAATAGGTGCAAACGTTCGCGAGGCACAAGGTGCAGAAAGCAAGGATGATTTCAGGCATAAATGTAAAGTAGCTTATAAGGAAGCCGAGGAAACAGAATATTGGTTGAGTTTATGCAAACATGCTGAAAGTTATCCTTTTGAACAGACCATGTTAGATGATGTACAATCAATTATAAAAATATTAGGTAAGATAATTTCGTCAACAAAGAATTAATTAAAAATCGCAAATAAGCATATCTGCACATTCGCACATCTGCATATCTGCACATTAAATGAGCCATGCTATATTACCTGTTTAGCTATTTAGAGAAAAACTATAGTATACCCGGAGCGGGGGTGTTTCAATACATCACTTTCCGAATGGCTATGGCTGTTATCACTTCGTTGATCATAACAACAGTTTATGGTCGCAGGTTGATCGATTATCTGCGTTTTAAACAGGTAGGCGAAACAGTAAGAAACCTGGGCTTAGAAGGCCAAATGCAAAAGGCAGGTACACCAACGATGGGTGGTATTATCATCATCCTCGGAATAATAGTTCCTACGTTGTTGTTCGCAAAACTGAGTAATGTATACGTGCTGATGATGCTCGGAACCACATTGTGGCTGGGAGCAATTGGCTTTTTGGACGATTACATTAAAGTATTCCGCAAAAACAAAGAGGGTTTGGCGGGTAGATTTAAGATTACCGGGCAAGTAGGTTTAGCATTGATCATCGGCTTTACGATGTATAGCAATCCGGATATCATTATCAGGCAGGAAGTAAAGCCCCCTGTTAAATATGACCTACCTGTTGAGTATCATATGAAAGGCAATAAGCCGGTTTACACGCAGGATGTAAGGTCGACCAAAACCACTATGCCCTTTTATAAAAATAATGAGTTTGACTATGGAAAAGTGCTCAAGTTTTTAGGCAAGGGATATGAGCGATATGACCTGATAGTTTTCATGTTCTTCGTGATCATCATTATCACCTCTATATCTAACGGAGCCAATATAACCGATGGTATTGATGGACTGGCTACGGGAACATCGGCAATAATAGGGGTCACGCTGGCTGCGCTGGCCTACGTGTCAGGTAATACAGTGATAGCCGATTACCTCAATATTATGTATATCCCAAATTCAGGCGAGCTGGTTGTTTTTGCCGGAGCATTTGTTGGGGCTTGTGTAGGTTTCTTGTGGTATAATTCATATCCCGCGCAGGTATTTATGGGTGATACCGGCAGTTTGGCAATAGGTGGCGTTATCGCTGTTTTCGCTATCATGATCCGTAAAGAACTGATGTTGCCTTTACTCTGCGGTGTTTTCTTGATCGAGAACTTGTCGGTGATCATGCAGGTATCGTGGTTTAAGTTCACCAAGAAAAGATATGGCGAAGGCAGGCGGGTGTTCTTAATGGCGCCATTACATCACCATTACCAAAAGAGGGGTTTTCACGAAGCTAAGATTGTAACGCGTTTTTGGATCATCAGTATAATGCTGGCTATCCTGACAATTATAACATTGAAATTGAGGTAGAGTAGAGTTTTAAGTAGGACGTTATACGTTGTACGTGGTTAAAAAGGAAAATATAAAAACGTAGTACGTAAAACGTACCACATAAAACAAATAAATCAGTGGAATCAAAACTAAATAGACTTGTTGTACTCGGGGCCGGCGAAAGCGGTGCAGGGGCAGCATACCTTGCTCAACAGCGGGGCTATGAGGTCTTTGTGTCAGATTTTGGGGCGATAGCTGATAACTATAAAAAGCAACTGCAGGATTGGAATATCCGCTTTGAAGAAAATCAACACACAGAGGAAGAGATACTAAAGGCGGTAGAAGTAATTAAAAGTCCGGGTATACCTGACAAGGCACCAATTGTTAAAAAACTAAAAGAAAAAGGAACTCCTGTAATATCAGAAATAGAGTTTGCTGGAAGATACACAAAAGCAAAGATCGTAGGCATAACAGGTTCTAACGGTAAAACTACAACAGCCAGTTTAACCTATCATATCCTTAAGAACGCAGGATTAAATGTGGGATTGGCAGGTAACATAGGTAAGAGCTTTGCCTACCAGGTGGCTACTGAAAAATTTGACCATTATGTATTGGAGCTAAGCAGCTTTATGCTTGACGATATGTACCAGTTTAAGGTTGATATAGGCGTGTTGTTAAATATCACACCCGACCACCTGGACAGGTACGATTACAAAATGGAAAATTATGCGGCATCAAAATTCCGCATAACACAGAATCAAACAGCAGCAGACTATTTTATTTACTGTGCTGATGACCCTGAAACGATTGAGGGAATGCGGACAAGGGAGTTTAAAGCACAGCAATTACCATTCAGCATTAAAAAAAAAACTATACCGGGAGCATATCTCGATAATGAAAATATTATCATAAACACACTTAAAGAACATTTTGAAATGTCGATCAACGATCTGGCCCTGCAGGGTAAACACAACCTTTACAACTCAATGGCTTCGGGTATTGTAGCTAAAGTACTCGAATTGCGTAACGAGACCATGCGGGAGAGCATGGGAAGTTTCCGAAACATTGAGCATCGTTTGGAGTTTGTTGCCAAGATATCCGGCATCACTTTCATCAATGATTCCAAGGCAACCAACGTCAATTCAACCTGGTACGCACTTGAAAGCATGACCAGCGATGTAGTATTGATATTAGGCGGTGTAGACAAAGGCAATGATTATAATATGCTAAAAGGCCTGGTAAAACAAAAAGTTAAAGCCATAGTGTGTTTAGGCAAGGATAACCGCAGGATACATGATGCATTTGAGGATGACGTGGATATCATAGTAAATACTTTTTCAGCACAGGAAGCTGCGCAGGTAGCTTACCATCTGGCTAAAAAAGGTGATACGGTGTTGTTATCGCCGGCCTGTGCCAGTTTCGACCTGTTCAAAAATTATGAAGATCGCGGCAGGCAGTTTAAGCAGGCGGTAAAGGAATTGTAAATGTGCAGATGTGCAAATAAGTAGATGTGCAGATGATAAACCATAGAATTAATAAATGAAATAAATTATGAATGATAAGCCGAATTTAATAGTTGATTTAACTTTTAATTTTTCTATAAAAATCATTGATTTTACAGAAATACTTGAATCAAAAAGAAAATTCAATATGGCTAATCAGTTATTCCGAAGTGGCACTTCTATTGGAGCAAATGTACGTGAAGCACAGGGCGCAGAAAGTAAAGGGGATTTCAGGCATAAGTGCAAAATAGCTTATAAGGAAGCGGAGGAGACGGAATATTGGTTGCTCTTATGCAAGCACGCTAAAAATTATCCATTTGAACAAAGTATGTATGATGATATACAATCGATTATAAAAGTATTGGGCAAAATAATTTCATCAACACATTAAATAATATTAATCATTTGCACATCTGCACATCAGCATATCTGCACATAATTAACAGAGATTCAGATTAAATGAATAGCATACTAAACAATACAAAAGGAGACAGGTGGATATGGCTTATAGTCATACTGCTTTCGGCTATTTCATTATTGGCTGTTTATAGTTCTACCGGTACGCTGGCTTTTAAACGCGGTGTAGGTGTAGAGTCGATCCTGATGAAGCACTTGGCTATGGTAGTTGGTGGTATTATTTTAATGTATATCTCACACAAATTGGATTACCGTTATTACGCCGGTATATCCAAATTGTTGATGATCATTACTATACCGTTATTGCTGTATACTTTGATTTTTGGGGCGCATATCAATAACGCCAGCAGGTGGATATCTATCCCGGGAACTGGCTTAAGTTTCCAGACATCAGATTTAGCTAAACTGGCACTTATCACTTACCTGGCACGTACATTATCGCGCAAGCAGGAAAACATAAAGGATGTAAAGCAATCATTTATCCCGATCATGGGTTCGGTTTGTTTGGTGTTTATACTTATCGCACTGGCTAACTTGTCAACCGCGCTGATGCTGTTTGGCGTAAGTATTTTGTTGTTGATCATAGGTCGTATCAGTATAAAACAAATAGCCATTACTTGTCTAGCAGGAGCAGTGTTGCTCGCAGGGGTTATATTTTTAGGTCCGCGTCGCAATGTATACAAATCGCGTATGCATACCTATCTGCATCCTGAAACTGCAAAAGCAGATAAATCATTCCAATCAGATCATGCTAAAATAGCCATTGCTACAGGCGGATTTTTTGGTAAAGGCCCCGGCAGAAGTGAAGAGCGTAATTATTTACCAGAGTCTTACTCCGACGAGATCTATGCGATAATAATTGAAGAATATGGATTATTCGGCGGTATTGTATTGATAGGCATTTACCTGTTCTTACTATTCCGGTGTATAAAAATTGTAACTAAAGCCCCCAAAGCATTCGGCGCATTACTGGCTGCCGGATTAAGTTTTAGTTTGACTATACAAGCATTCGCCAATATGGCTGTTGCCGTGGGTTTGGGACCGGTTACAGGTGTGCCATTACCATTGGTTAGTATGGGAGGTACCTCCATATTATTTACAAGTGTGGCTTTTGGAATCATCTTGTCAGTAAGTCGTGATATTGATGAGCCTAAAAAAGTAATTGTTGGAGAAATAAAAGAAGTAGCTGTGGCTTAAATGTGCGGATGTGCAAATATGCTAATGTGCAGATGCAGGAGTGTTTGAAAGCTGATGAACTTGGTAAATAGCTAATGACTATTGACCAATGCTAAGTACAATTAATAAAAAAAATAATAAATCTGTGAGGCGTAAAAGAATAATCATAAGCGGGGGTGGGACAGGAGGACATATCTTCCCGGCTATTGCCATAGCCAATGCTTTAAAGAAAATAGATCCAAAAACGAAGATATTATTTGTAGGCGCTAAAGGGCGGATGGAAATGGACAAGGTACCAGCTGCGGGTTATAAAATTGTGGGGTTGAATATACAGGGAATACAGCGGAAATCGATCTGGAAAAATTTAACGCTTCCTTTTAAGTTGGTAGCCAGTGTGCTTAAATCGATGAGAATAATGCGACATTTCAAGCCTCATGCAATAGTTGGTGTAGGTGGTTATGCTTCGGGGCCTTTATTGTATGCTGCATCTTTAAAAGGGGTACCGTACCTGATACAGGAGCAAAACTCTTATGCAGGTATTACAAATAAAAGATTAGGTAAAAAGGCCCAAAAAATATGCGTTGCTTTCGATGGCATGGAAGAGTTTTTCCCTGCCGATAAGATCATTAAGACAGGGAACCCGGTGCGAAGGGAATCGGTTGAAATTAAAGGAAAAAGAGAAGAGGCTTTTAAGGAGTTCAATCTCTCACCCAATAAAAAAACAATACTGGTGATTGGCGGTAGTTTGGGCGCGAGGACGTTGAACGCAAGCGTATTGGCTGATCTGAATAAAATTAAAACTGCAGATGTGCAAATAATATGGCAAACGGGTAAATATTACAATGAAGAAGTAAAGATGAAAGTGGGTAACAGCCTTACCCCTGACATTAAGGTGCTGGAGTTTGTGCAACGTATGGATCTGGCTTACGCGGCTGCTGATATAATTATATCGAGAGCGGGCGCAGGTACCATTGCCGAATTGTGTGTGGTGGGCAAACCAGTGATCCTGGTGCCTTCGCCAAACGTGGCCGAAGATCATCAGACAAAAAATGCCAAATCACTGGTAAAGGAGGATGCGTGCGTATATGTGGCGGACAGAAAAGCGATAAATGATTTAATAGATACAGCATTGCTGCTTCTAAATGACGAGGAAAAGAAAAAAATATTAAGCGATAATATCAGCAAACTGGCCCTGCCTGATGCAGATGAAGTGATCGCAAAAGAGGTTATTAATATAGCGCGTTAATTAAATTTCGGCCTGCTCTCCGTGCGGTTGCGGGGGGGCTTTTTTGAAAAAACAATGGAACTGCAAAACATTAAAAGAGTTTACTTAATTGGTATCGGAGGCATCGGTATGAGCGGCCTTGCCCGATATTTTGCCCATTTAGGATGTATAGTTTGTGGTTACGATAAAACTTCAACCGATCTGACAGTTCAACTGCATCATGAGGGTATACAAATAATATTTGATGACCGGGAAGACTGGATACCACTTAGTTATCAGACACCGAATGAAGGTACGCTAATCATTTATACGCCCGCAATCCCTCAGGATTCAGCTATTCTAAATTTTTTCAAAAAGAATGGATTTGAGCTGTTTAAGCGTTCGCAGGTATTAGGTTTGATCAGCAAAACCATGTTTACGATTGCTGTAGCAGGTACGCATGGCAAAACCACCACATCATGTATGGTGGCACATATCCTGAAAGATTCGGGTAAAGATTGTTCTGCTTTTTTGGGTGGTATCGCATCCAATTATAACAGTAATGTATTGTTTGGTAATAATAATATTGTAGTAGTGGAAGCGGATGAGTATGACCATTCATTCCTGACACTGCATCCTGATATTGCTATCATCACTTCTATGGATGCCGATCACCTGGACATTTATGGCAGTCATGATCAGTTAACAGAGTCGTTCAGGCAATTTGCATTACAGATAAAAGAGAATGGAACGCTGATCTATCACGAAGATCTGCCGTTAACTACCAATGGCATTACTTACAGCGCACATGGGCCTGCGGATGTAAAGGCACAGAATATCCATATTGAGCAGGGAGACTTCTATTTCGATTTCAAGAATGGTAATACTACGATCACTAATATCCGCATGGGTATCGCCGGATTGCATAATATAGAGAATGCAACGGCTGCTATTGAAGTCGCCTTAAAGCTGGATATCGCCCCTGAGCTGATCAAGAGTGCACTTGGCTCCTTCAAAGGAGTTAAACGCAGGTTTGAATACATAGTTAAAAATGACAAAAATATTTACATAGATGATTATGCTCACCATCCTGAGGAGTTGAGGGCTGCTATCACTTCGATCAAAAGTTTATATCCGCATAAAAAACTCACAACAATTTTTCAGCCTCACTTATATACCCGCACCCGTGATTTTGCCGATGGCTTTGCCGAGGTGCTGGATATGAGTGATGAACTGATCATGCTGGATATTTACCCTGCACGCGAACTGCCGATTGAAGGCGTGAATGCAGATATGATACTAGACAGGATGCATTTGCTGGATAAACGTAAATGCGGGAAACAGGCAGCTGTCGACCTGGTAAGGATTGAAAAGCCTGAACTGTTGCTGACAGTGGGCGCAGGTGATATTGATCAATTGGTTGCACCTTTAAAAAAGGCTTTAGAAAATGTTTAAGAAACGCATCTGGAAGCGCATTTTAATCGGTTGTGCCTGGGCTGTAAGCCTGGGTGGACTGGTTGTGCTGATGAGTTTCATTGAATTTAAAAAGTCGGGAGTGTTTTGCAAAGCAGTAAAAATATACATTCCGGGTAACCAGTATTTTATCGACAAGGAAGAGGTTGACAATATTATAAACGTACATAAGCATCAGTTGGTTGGTCGCAATATGGAGAGCATTAATTTGCACGACCTGGAAAAAAGATTGAAGGCTAACCCTTTTATTGAATCAGCCAAAGTTTATGCTGATATGGATGGGATAATCAAAGTAGAAATAAGTCAGCGCGAGCCGGTTATGCGGGTGATGAACCAGGCGGGGCAGGATTTTTATATTGATCAGCATGGCCTGAAGATACCAATGTCGTCAAACTTTACGGCAAAAGTATTGGTAGCAAATGGTTATATCGACGAGGTCTTTGGGAATAAGCTGGATACGTTACACACTGAAATAGTAACTGAGTTATATAAAACGGCTCAGTTCATTAACAAGGATTCGCTATGGAGCGCACAGATTACGCAGTTGTATGTAACTCAGGATCACGAGATAGAATTGATACCACGGATTGGGACTAACAGGATATTGCTGGGCAATGCGGATTCATTGCAGAATAAGTTTCATAACCTGCTGGTGTTTTACAAGCAGGCATTACCGCAGGTGGGCTGGGACAGGTACAAATTGATCAACATTAAATTCGCTAACCAGGTGGTAGGCGTAAAGAACGATAATCTTAAAAAGGATTCGCTGAAAGCAATAGCCCAAGCGGATTCGGCAAAAATGGGTAAAGACACATTCACAAACAATTAATTGATTATGGACAAGAGTTCAACACACGAAAAAAGTTCGCCAATTGTAGTAGGATTGGATATCGGAACTACAAAAATATGTGCTATTGTTGGGCGTCGCAGTAAAAACGGTAAAATAGAGGTATTGGGCATTGGTAAAGCCGAATCAGCCGGCGTAACCCGTGGCATGGTATCGAACATCGATAAAACAGTACAGGGTATAACTATTGCGGTAGATGTTGCGGGCACACAATCCAACGTGGAGATACGTGTGGTAAACGTGGGTATTGCCGGTCAGCACATCAAAAGTTTGCAGCACCGCGGTTTAATCACCCGGAGAGACCTGCACACCGAGATAAGCCGCAAGGATATTGACAAACTGGTAGAAGATATGTATAACCTGGTGATGCCTCCGGGTGAGGAGATCATCCACGTATTGCCGCAGGAGTTTACGGTAGATAATGAACCGGGTATAAAAGATCCTATAGGTATGGCAGGCGTGCGTCTTGAGGCAAATTTCCATATTATCTCAGGGCAGGTTACGGCTATTAAAAATATTGTGAAATGTGTCAATAAAGCTAGTCTTGAAAGCCAGGAACTGATATTGGAGCCATTGGCTTCGTCAGAGTCGGTATTAAGCGATGAAGAAAAAGAAGCCGGTGTAGTATTGGTAGATATAGGTGGCGGTACAACGGATGTGGCTATTTTCCACGAAGGCATTATACGTCATACTGCTGTTATCCCTTTTGGTGGTAACAGTGTGACCGAGGATATACGCGAAGGATGTTCGGTAATGCGCAACATCGCCGAGCAGCTTAAAGTACGTTTCGGTTCAGCTTTGGCTGAAGAGAACAAAGAGAATGAAATTGTATGTGTACCCGGTTTACGTGGCCGCGAGCCAAAGGAAATATCAGTAAAGAATCTGGCTTACGTGATACAGGCACGTATGGAGGAAATAGTTGAGCATGTTTATTACGAGATCAAATCATCAGGTTATGAGAAAAAACTGATAGCCGGTATCGTAATAACAGGTGGCGGCGCACAGCTAAAACATTTGCAGCAACTGGTAGAATACGTAACGGGGTTAGATTGCCGTGTAGGATATCCGAATGAGCACCTGGCTAAAAATGAACTGCTTCCTAAAAATGTTTATGAAGAGTTGCAGAGCCCGACTTTTGCTACAGGTATAGGTCTTTTGATAAAAGGTATCCAGAAAATGGAATACAATGATATACCTGTTACTGCTGAAGTAAAAATTGAGAAAGCCAAGTATACCGATGACAGGAAATTCGGTTTGTTAGGCAAATTATTAGAAACAGGAAAGAAATTTATTAAGGACGATATTAAAGACGAAGACTTCCTTAAATAACCTGAGTATATTATTAACAATAAGCGACTTTTCCACATTACTGACAATTGTGGAAAAACTTTGTTGAAAAAGTTATAATATTACAATGGGTAATCAAATCAATTCGTCATTCACATTTAACTGGAAATAAGGAATATGCAGTTCGAGATGTTAAAAGAAAAGTCGTCTATCATCAAAGTAATTGGTGTAGGCGGTGGCGGTGGCAATGCGGTAAACCACATGTACAAGCAAGGTATTACCGGTGTGGATTTCATAATCTGCAACACTGATGCACAGGCTTTGGAGTTAAGCCCAATCCCCAATAAAGTTCAATTAGGTGCCAGTTTAACCGAAGGTATGGGCGCAGGCTCAATACCCGAAGTAGGTAAAAACTCGGCTATCGAAAATATTGATGATATAAAACAGATGCTGGGTTCCAATACCAAGATGCTGTTTATAACAGCAGGTATGGGCGGTGGTACGGGTACAGGTGCAAGCCCTATCATAGCCAAAGCTGCCCGGGAGCTTGACATATTAACTGTTGGTATTATCACTACACCTTTCTCATTCGAAGGCAAGCGTCGTAAGCTGCAGGCCGAAGAAGGTTTGGAAGAGTTGAAAAAATACGTTGATTCATTTTTAGTGATATCTAACGACAGGCTGCGCCAAATATTTGGTAATCTTACGTTAGGGTCAGCATTTGCCCAGGCAGATAATATCTTAACCACTGCCGCTAAAGGTATTGCCGAGATCATCACATTGCCTGGTTATATCAACGTTGACTTTAAAGATGTGCGTACAGTGATGAAGGATAGCGGAGTTTCCATCATGGGTAGTTCAACTGCCGAAGGTGAGAATCGCGCTCTGAAAGCTGTTGAAGGTGCTTTGTTGTCTCCACTGCTGAAAGATAACGAAATTGAAGGTGCAAGATATATCCTGTTAAATATCAGTTCAGGTGATAAAGAAGTAACGATGGATGAAGTGTCTGTTATTACTGATTTTATACAGGAAGAAGCCGGCCTGGCTGCAGACCTGATCTGGGGTAATTGTCGTGATGAGGCCTTGGGCGATAAATTATCGGTAACTATTATTGCTACTGGTTTCCAAACCAGGGACGAACGTGAGAAAGAGCAAAGCAGCAAGAAGGTGGTATCGATGTTAATGCCTGAGCCAGAACCTTTGGTTAGACCTGTTGTAAATGAATTTATTACCCAGGTTAAATCTGAAGTTGCTGCCGAGCCTTTTATCAAACCAATAAAAGAAGAGCAAAAGCAAGCTGGATTATTTGATCTGTTTGCAAAATCTGAAGAGCCTTCTGTTGTAAAGTATAACCTGACTCCGGAAGAACCTGCAGCAGCAGCTGAGCATGAAGTTCAGGAAGAATTCACCTTCAAAATTGCTGATTCGGTAATGAATTTTGAGCCGGTTAAAGTTGAAAAAGTTCCTGAACCACCACAGCCTGAACCGGAACCACAGCCGGTTGCTGGTGTTGATGATCATAAAACCAATGAGAGCATAGAGGATCAGTTGCGCAAATCACGTGAACGTATTATGCGCTTAAAAGATCTGAGCATGAAATTGCGCAATGGGAATATACAGGAACTAGAAAACGTACCTGCCTATAAACGCAAGGAGATCGCATTACAGCAAACTCCTTCATCAGATGAAAGCCAGGTATCAAGGTTCTCCTTATTGCCCGACGAAGAGGGTAAAATAGAAATACGTAATAATAATTCTTTCCTTCACGATAATGTGGATTAGACTTGCAAATACAAATGGGAGAATCTGTTTCGTGATGTTATATTGGGTTACCATTACCAATCAGATTTTAAATTAAGCCTTATCTTTTAAGGCTTAATTGCTTTATAGAAAATTATAATTTTCTAATCCCATATCTAAAACTTCGCGTATAACGTTTATAGGCTATTATAAAAAGTTATAAGCTTTGGCAAAACGCCGTTTAAGGGCTATATTTGTACATTAACTATAAAAAGCAGCACTTTGGATTTATTTGACAAGATATCGAAAACGATGGGTGGGCCGCTGGGCCAACATCAGAAATGGTCACATGGGTATTTTTCATACCCTAAATTGGAAGGTGAAATTGGTCCGCACATGTTATTTAATGGCAAGGAACATTTGGTTTGGAGCCTTAACAATTACCTGGGTTTGGCTAATCATCCCGAAGTAAGGGAAGCCGATGCTCAAGCTGCAGCCGACTACGGTATGGCTTACCCGATGGGTGCACGTATGATGTCAGGTAATTCAATCCACCATGAAGAATTAGAAAACAACCTTGCTGAATTTGTAGGTAAAGAAGATGCTTTTTTACTGAACTACGGTTACCAGGGTATGGTGTCTATTATAGACTCACTGGTTGATCGTAATGACGTGATCGTTTATGATGCTGAGTCACATGCTTGTATTATCGATGGTTTGCGTATGCACATGGGCAAGCGCTTTGTATATCAGCATAATGATATGGAAAGCTGCGAAAAGCAACTGGAGCGTGCAACCAGGTTAGCAGAGCAAACAGGCGGTGGTATATTACTGATTACTGAAGGTGTTTTCGGTATGTCTGGTGCGCAAGGTAAGCTGAAAGAGATTGTCGACTTAAAAAATAAATTCAATTTCCGTTTGCTGGTTGACGATGCTCATGGTTTTGGTACTATGGGTAAAACCGGTGCTGGTACACATGAAGAACAGGATTGTATTGAAGGCGTAGATGTTTACTTTGCCACTTTTGCTAAGTCAATGGCGGGTATAGGTGCATTTGTAGCCGGTGATAAAGAAGTAATTGATTACCTGCGTTACAATATGCGGTCGCAGATATTTGCTAAGGCGCTACCAATGCCAATGGTTTTGGGTCTTAAGAAACGTTTCGAGCTTCTGAAATCAAAGCCAGAATTGCGTGAAAAACTTTGGAAAATCGCCAATCAGCTGCAAGCCGGGTTAAAAGAACGTGGTTTTAATATTGGCATAACCAATACCATGGTTACACCTGTATTTTTACAAGGCGACCTATATGAAGCCACCACACTTACAAAGGACTTGCGTGAGAATTATGGCATATTCTGCTCAATTGTAATTTATCCTGTTATTCCTAAAGGATTGATCCTGCTGCGTTTAATACCTACTGCGGCACATACCGCAGAAGATGTAGAGCGCACCTTGGCTGCTTACAGTGAAATGGGTGAAAAGTTAAAAGCAGGTTTCTATAAAGAAAATAAAATGGCTGTTGCTTAACAATAGCCATCAAACATTTTTGAAAGCCTTTCGGTTATACGAAAGGCTTTTTTATTTTTACATCTTCACTAACTATCTGCTATGATTACGCGCCGCAATTTTATTAAACTAAATGGTATCACAACCGCCGGTATAGGAATAGGTCTAAAACCATCTTGGTTTGTTGACAGTAACCAATTTGAGAGCAAACGTGTGAAGCCTGATGTACGCAGGTTTACCAGCAGCGCTGTTGAAGATAAGATCGTAAAAGTGAAAGCAGATATTACTGATCCTGAACTGGCATGGCTGTTTGAGAACTGCTATCCCAATACACTGGATACTACTGTAAAATTTAACAATAAAGATGTTGCCAAACCGGATACATTTGTGATCACCGGGGATATTGACGCAATGTGGCTGCGCGATTCATCAGCACAGGTTTGGCCCTATTTGCCCCTGATCAAAAATGATCCCCAATTAAGGCAATTGATATTGGGCGTGACCAACCGGCAGGCCAAATGTATACTAATAGATCCTTATGCCAATGCGTTTAACGAGAAAGCAACAGGCAGCGAGTGGGACAGTGACAGTACAGACATGAAGCCCGAATTGCATGAACGTAAATGGGAGGTAGATTCACTGTGTTACCCTATAAGGCTGGCCTATAATTATTGGAAGATCAGTGGTGACACCGGTTTTTTTGATAAGCAATGGCAACAAGCGGGCAAGCTTATATTAGCTACTTTCAGGACCCAACAACGTAAAAAATGGCATGGGCCTTACCATTTTCAACGGAAAACAGAAGTAGCCAGTGATACTGCACCTAATGGGGGTTATGGCAATCCTATAAAGCCAGTGGGCTTAATTTGTTCAGTCTTCAGGCCATCTGACGATGCTACTATTTACCCGTTCCTTGTTCCTTCAAACTATTTCGCGGTGATAAGCTTAAGGCAAATGGCCGAAATGTTTGAGCAAATAGGACGCGATCATGCAACCGGTACTGCCTGCAGAACATTGGCTTTGGAAGTAGAAACGGCCTTGCATAAATATGCTGTAGGCCATCACCCTATTTATGGTAATATATTAGCCTATGAGGTAGATGGTTATGGTAACCAGTTATTTATGGATGATGCCAACGTGCCGAGTTTATTGGCTTTGCCTTACCTGGGCGCTATGAATGTTAACGACCCGCTTTATCAAAATACCCGTAAATTTGTATTAAGTAATGCTAATCCTTACTTTTTCAGAGGGCGTGCTGCCGAAGGTATAGGCGGACCGCATGTGGGACTTGGTTACATTTGGCCTATGAGTATTATCATCCGGGCATTAACGTCAACCAACCCAACTGAGATAACAACCTGTTTGAGATGGCTTAAACATACCCACGCGGGCACTGGTTTTATGCACGAATCATTTAATAAAGACAACCCAACCGACTTTACCCGCAAATGGTTTGCCTGGGCCAATACACTTTTTGGAGAATTGATCATAAAAACACATCAATATCACCCTGAAATATTAAAAACAACTATATAGTATTTTTTTATAAATTATATTATTAAATATAGTCGATAATCGCCCTTTAAATTTAATTTGTGTAAAATTGTTGTTATTATTAATCTATACTTTAATTATTTATTGAATAATTAAAGTATGAAATACTTATTATATGTCATTTTAGCTATTAATAGGTATAATAATTATTGTTGAGGCCTCCAATATTCCAAATGTGGAAAAAAAGCAGTTTAAAGGCCGTATTTTTTAAGCTGAAAAGTTTTTTTTTTAATAAAAACAAATTAGATTAGCTTTAATTAAAACAATAAACCTCAATATTAAAAGGAGTAACTCAAATGAAAAAATTTACTGATGTAAAAAACCTTGTCGCATCTTTGGAAGCAGATGCTGACAAATTCTACAACAAAGGAAACAGCGCTGCCGGAACACGCGTACGTAAAGGCATGCAGGACCTTAAGAATTTAGCTCAAGCTATCCGTCTGGAAATTCAAGAATCAAAAAACAAAGCATAAGTATTTATCTTTGCTTTATCACAAAAAAACCCGCCGACCTAAAGTCGCGGGTTTTTTTTCTTTATAGAAGGTATCTCTAAATTGATGTTCTTTATATTTGAAATTAGTGTACAGCAACCGGTGCCGCCAACATCTTAGTTTCTGCTACTATTTTTTCAGCCAGTTTAGGGCTTACCTGTACTAACGGCAGTCTTACTGTATCTCCACAAACACCTAAGTATTTCAGAGATGTTTTTACTCCAGCCGGGCTGCCTTCGGCAAACATCATCCGGGTAAATTCAATTAAAGCTGAATGCCCTTTTTGTGCAGCTTTAAAATCCCCTTGCAAACAAAGTCTGATCATATCCGAGAACTGGCGCGGAAGTGCATTGCCTACCACGGAAATAACACCAACACCGCCCAACGCAATCATTGGTAAGCTGATCGGGTCATCGCCTGATATCATCAGGAAATCTTCAGGTTTATCGCGCATGATCTGGTTAAGCTGATCAAAATTGCCTGATGCTTCTTTAATGCCGATAATATTTTTGAAATCTTTCGCAAGCCTTACCGTTGTCTCTGCAGCAATATTGCTGCCTGTACGGCTGGGTACATTATACAATATCACAGGCAGGGCTGAAGCGCCTGCGATAGCTTTATAATGCTGATATATACCTTCCTGTGTTGGTTTATTATAGTTTGGACTAGCAGAAAGTATGGCATTGTATCCGGTGGTATCAAATTTCTTTATCTCTTCAACAACCTCCAGGGTATTATTGCCTGCGATACCTGCTATAAGGCCAACACGACCGTTGTTTACCTCGGCGGTGAAGGCCCAGATCTTCTTCTTCTCTTCCTTACTCAATGTGACTGATTCGCCGGTTGTACCTAATGATACCAGGTATTCCACCCCGCCATCAATTAAATGATTGATCAGGTTTTTAAGCGCCTGATAATCTACTTGTCCCTCTGCATCGAATGGGGTCACCATAGCTACCCCTGTGCCATAAAATCTATTCATTGTTGTAATAAAAAAGGATGCTAAGATAATAATTAGTTTTTTAGTGTGCACCAGAAAATAGCAATGAATCAATCTCTGGTCAATACAAAATAATTTGTACTGGTTGTTGCAATGTCATAGAAGCCACTGATAACCAATGTAAAATTTGTGATGGAATACCGGTTTGTTTTCTTTTTAAATGTTATTGTGACTAATTTGTATTACCAATTATAAACCAGCCTATTATGAAAAAAGAGACTCCCAATGTCAACAACAAACCGGGTTCGGAAGAAAAAGAAGCTTTAGCCGCTACCGGAACCAAATCTCACATCGATCGCCGTGAATTTATTAAAACAGCTGCAACAGGCGCTTTAGCGCTTACCATTGTCCCCCGGCATGTACTTGGCGGCACAGGCTATATTGCGCCAAGTGATAAACTTACCCTGGCCTATGTAGGCTGCGGAACGCAGGGCATGAGAGAGATACTGCCATTGCTGGCAGTCCCGTCAATACAAATTGTAGCCGTATGCGACCCTAATCAATATGCTGTGGGCTATAGGGACTGGTCAAAATATGGGATAAGAGATGAGGTAAGGAAAGCCATCGGCAAGCCCGACTGGAACCCGGGTGGCGATAACACAGTTGTCGGTGGCCGTGAGAACGGGAAGAATATAGTTGATACTTTTTATAGTAATAACAGGGGCGTAGATAACTTCAAAGCCTGTACCGCTTATGCCGATTATCGTGAATTATTGGAGAAGGAAAAGGACCTGGATGCAGTAAAGATAATAACACCTGACCATTTGCATGGCTTGTTTGCCATTGCAGCCTTAAAGAGAAATAAGCACGTGCTGATGCAGAAACCTGTCTCTAACCGTTTGCTTGAAGGAAAAGCGGTGATAGAACTGGCCAGGCAAAAAAGTAATATTGTAACCCACCTTATACCATGGGATTCAAATGGCAAGATGGACCAGGTAATGGAGTGGATCAATTCAGGCAAGATCGGGAAATTAAAAGAGGTACATAACTGGACTAACCGCCCTGTATGGCCTCAGTTCCCTACGCTTCCTACCGAAACGGTGGCTGTTCCGGATGGTCTAAACTGGGACCTCTGGCTGGGGCCCGAAGCAGATCGCACATATTCACCAGAATATACCAATATGTTTTTCAGGGGATGGTATGATTTCGGTGGAGGCTCTATGGCCGATATGGGACATTACAGCTTGTGGACGGTGTTCAATGCACTGCAACTGACCTCGCCCGAGATCATTGAACCCAACTTAAGTCACTTCGTCACCATGAACGACGTTACGCCGAATAGTGTACGTAATAATTTCTCGTTCCCGATGGCTTCGACCGTACGCTTCAAATATCCTGCAAATGGCGACAGGCCGCCGGTTGATCTTTGCTGGTATGATGGTGGCATGCGACCCCCGCTGCCTGATGAGTTGAGAGATATCAACGAAGAACTACCTGCCGAAGGGTTTATGTTTGTAGGCGAGAAAGGTAAAATACTTGCCGGCTTTTATGTGCAAAACCCGAGACTTTTCTCGAAAAAAAAGAAGGAAGTAAAGGCAGATATTCCGGGTGGACAGGCTTATGGACATGATAAAATGATAAATGCCTTACAGTTATTTGCCGACTCCTGCAAAGCCGGTAAGCAATACCCGGGCAGCTTTATTGAAGCCGAGGCGCTAACTGAAGCTGTCAATTTATACGCTGCCTCTTTAAGGTCAGGGCACCTGTTAAAATATGATGCCACAAGCCGACAGATAACCAACGTACCCGATGCAAATAAATACCTAACTCGTGATTACAGAACGGGCTGGGATCCTAAAACCATTTAAAAAATTATCAGATAAGCAGGAGAAAAAGCAGGTGCCCGTTTGGCAGGGGATTATGGACTGGGAAATTTTTTTTTGAGGATGTTCACGTTCACCGTGAACACTTTTTTAATATTCATGAACGGTTGTTAATGAGTTTGTTATGATTTGTTGTGTACTGACAAATCAGTGTCACCATGCAGGCCCATAGGCACCCAAACGCCGAAAAAGAAAAGAGCGCTGTCATGGGGAGTTATAATTTCGCGAAATTCTGAAGGATAAATGACGGGTAACGGACGGACGTCTGAACTCGAATTTTTCGCGAGTTGTATATTTTTTGGTGCTCAAGAGGGGCTTTGCCGTTCATCGAATTAATGAATTACCTGAATTCTGTAAATTCTTAAATTCTGTAAATTCCGGTTCAGACAAAATGCGCCATAGCCATAACAATTCTGTTTAATCCATCGACTATTGACCATCGACTATGGACTATCAACCATCAACCATCAACCATCAACAAACTCAAAAACTCACCCCAATCCTTACAGCATTCTTTACATTACTACTGGTATTGAATGATGTACCGTACATCACCCTGAAACCAAGATATTGCAGACCAAAACCCAGTTCGTAATAATTGTGTAGTTCGGGGGTGCACAGGTAATTAAAATCGACGATCTCCTGTAGTTTCAACTTACGGATAAGTGGTATTTTATTGGTGATAAAGCCTGAGAAGTTATGTTCCAGATGGCCTTCTACATATTCTGTATAGGTGCTGAAGTTATAATAATCGAGCAATAAAAAGCTGTTAATGTCATTCTTATAAAACAATATCTGGTTGCCGCTGAATTGCTTATAATCAGGGAAGTACACACTATTGGCATTCAGGAACTTACCAGCTCCTATGAAAAATGAGGTGCGGCCATAAACACCCATGCTGATGTCCTTTTTACTGATATCTGCAGCCAGCAAATCATAATCAACATCAGAGCCGAATACTCCATATAAACCTTTGGTAAAAGTCAATCCGATAGTGGGGTAGTCTGATGGCAGGTAACGCCTGCCGAAAGGATAGGTTTCATATTTATTACTGAAATCATAGGTAGTGCGCACGTTAAGTTTGAACGATCCATTATTGGGGAATAACGGTACATCGGCACTTGGTACTAAAGGGTTGTTAGAGGTAAACTCATGACCGTCGGGATGAAAAAAACTGTACGTATTGGTATTGGGCAGCCATTTCCTGTAAGCCCATTCTAACGATGCGCTCACCTGCCACCCGCCTGTTATCCGACCCGAAAGTGTCGCTGCAGTAAATTCCTTCTGGTATAACTTCTGGTAATTCTCCCGCATGAACAAGGTGTAAATAGAATTGAAAAATGGTGATATCGGGTTATTGCTATTCATATCAACCACATCAGAACCTGCTTTCATTTCAAGTTTGAACGTTCCTACAGGTATATCTGCGCTGAAATTGGCATTAAACAGGTGGCTCGAAAAACCATAACGTAAATTGGCGCCAAACCCGATCGATTTATTGGTTACAGTATCATATCTTTTCCTGAAAGTTGCCCCATAATTAAGCGTTACACCTTCAACAGTATTAAATAATACGGAGCTTATCAGCGGATCGAAATGATAAAATGATCGTTGATAGCGGTTAATGACGTTGGTTCCGGTGAGTAGTATTCCTGCGGGAGTTACTTTGTTGGTCGCTTTGTCCAGTGAGTCCAGATAAGTTTTTGATTCCCTTTTAATGGCCAGCTTTTCTTTTTTCTGGTAATCTGTTTTTTCTTCGGTGGTTAACGGAACTGGTCTTTCCTTGTTCCAGTAAGCGGTATCGTTTTTATTAACCTTTGGCGGGATATGCAATAGCTCGTTGAATTGGCCTTTTGTAAATACGGGACTCAGGTCGTAGTCTTTATAAACCGAAATAAAATATCCCTTCAGCTTAAAACCTAATAACCCACCTGTGAAATCAAACCGGTTTGACGATTGCAGCCATACTTTACCCACCGGCATAAACTGCTGATTGATCCGGATGGTATCGGCAAAATTGATGTTGGCCCTGCTGGTGATATACAGATCCAATGCGTAAATGCGCCAGCTATCATCGACAATATAAATATAACCATCAAAACAAGGGTCGTGACCACGCCTTGGGGTGACTTTTATCTTATTGATCACCACGCCATTTTCTGTCGAGGTGCCCATTAGTTTGTATCGGTAATAAAACAAGGCATTGTCAGATACCGGCGACATCAATGGCCTATTACTTAAACCCTGCCAGTTCTGGTAGTTCTCATAAAAATTCACTTGTGCATCAGTTGCCCGATTAAAGCTGAACATGCGGTTACTGCCTGAAAATTTGGAGGTGATCATCTCCTCGTGTAATTGATTTGGGTATTGATAACTTAGCTTGGATTCAGACTCTGAAAGGTAAATGATACCCCTGCGGTTAGAGTCCAAACCCAGCTCCCGACCTATCTGGTTCATGTCAGCACCCATAAATTTCTTTGGTGCTGCTAATAGCTTCTGTAATCCTTTGATGTACACCTCGCAGGTATAGGCTTTTACCTCGCTTAAATGTGCCTTACGTTTTTTAATTGCTTTGCGAATGATGGCATAAGCCGGATCCTCACCTTTGGCGTTTATGGTAACTGCTTTTAGTTCATAAACCTCGGCAGTAAGGGTGATGTAAAAGGTTGTATTTTCTTTTAGGTCGATGGTGCGGCTTTCCTGTTTGTAACCAACCGCTTTGTACTGTACCTCGTATTGACCAGGCTGTAGTTTTATAGAATAATCGCCTTCAATATTTGCTGATGCTCCCTTGCTGGTATTTTTGATGTAGACACTGGCAAACGGAACGGGTTTACCACCGGCATCAACCACCTTTCCGCTAAGACTAACCTGCTGTGCAAAAGCACTTGAACAAATGCTATAAAAAAAGATAAACAGCAAGGTTGATTTCATAAGCAGTGAGGTTAATGCTAAGTTGTACTTTATTTAATAAAGTTTTAGAGTGCTTTTGTTAAATATTGTTAAAGAAGAAGACACGATTAAAGGATTTTTAGGATTTTCTTGATTGCGCAAGACCGTTCTCACGAGTATGATTTATCCTATTAATCACACAAATCCCAAATCGTGTCAAATCCCAAAATCGTGTCATATCATCCCCATCAATTCCTCATCACTAATAATAGGAATATTCAGCTTGGTGGCTTTTTCAAGCTTGGCGGGGCCCATGTTATCGCCGGCCACCAGGTAGTCAAGCTTGGCGGATATGGAACTGAGTATTTTACCGCCATTTTGTTCGATGATATCTTTCAAGTCATCGCGGGAGTACTTTTCGAATACGCCTGATATGATAAAGCTTTTGCCCACAAGCTTTTCGCTTTGCAGGGTTACTTCCTTTTCTTCAGATACGAATTGTAAACCGCGGGCTTTTAGTTTTTCTATTTCTTCGCGATGTTTTTCGTCTGCAAAATATTCAATAATGCTGCGGGCTATGCGTTCGCCTATTTCCTCAACAGCGTTCAATTCTTCAAACGATGCAGCCATCAGGTTTTCTATTGTTTTAAAATGAGTGGTGAGTTTTTTAGCTACTGTTGCGCCCACATAGCGTATCCCTAAACCAAATAACACACGATCAAATGGCATTTGTTTAGATTTCTCGATACCATCCAGCATATTGGTGATCGACTTCTCGCCGAAACGCTCCATGGTTTTTAGCTGGTCAGCCTTATTGTGAAGGTCATAGATATCACTGATGTGCTTTATAAAGCCTTTTTGATACAGCGTTTCAATAGTCTCGTCGCCTAAACCGTCAATGTCCATCACTTTGCGACCTGTAAAGTGTTGCATTTTACCTACGATCTGTGTAGGGCAACCTTCATCATTGGGGCAATAGAAAGCAGCTTCGCCTTCCTTACGCTCTAATGGAGTATTACAATCGGGGCAAGTGGTACGGTAAAGTATCTTTTCTGCTCCAGGCTTGCGCTTTTCCAAATTTACGCTGATGATCTTCGGGATGATCTCACCACCCTTCTCTACATAAACCGAATCGCCCTCATGCAGATCAAGCCGCACAATCTCATTGGCATTATGCAACGTAGCGCGTTTTACAGTGGTTCCTGCCAGGAATATCGGCTTTAGATTAGCAACCGGGGTAACGGCACCTGTGCGGCCCACCTGATAGCTCACACTTAATAATTCGGTCTCTACCCGTTCAGCTTTGAATTTATAGGAGATGGCCCAGCGTGGAGACTTAGCAGTAAAGCCCAGTTCTTGCTGCTGCGAGTAGTTATTTACTTTGATTACAATGCCATCAATATCATAACTCAGATGGAAACGTTTTTGATCCCACTCAGCTATAAATTTCAGTACGTCCTCAATATTAGCGCATAGTTTAGATTCACTGTTTACCGGAAATCCCCAGCGTTTTGCAGCCTCAAGACTTTCCCAATGGGTTTTAAACAATTGTTTTTCAGTATATAGGAAATACATAAAGCTATCCAATGGACGTTTAGCTACCTCGGCGGAATCCTGTAGTTTTATCGTCCCCGAAGCAAAATTGCGTGGATTGGCATATGGTGGTTCACCATTCTCTATGCGTTCATCATTCAATCGTTCAAAAGCTTTCAGGTGCATAAACACCTCGCCGCGTATCTCAAAATCATCCGGATAATCCCCGGGATCTAATTTTTTTGGGATGCTCCGTATAGTTTTTACATTGGTCGTCACTTCATCACCCTGTACACCATCGCCACGGGTTACAGCTTGCTCCAGCTTGCCGTCTTTATAGGTCAGGCTCATAGACAGCCCGTCGAACTTCAATTCGCACACGTACTCAAAATTATCACCAATAGCTTTCTTTATGCGCTGATCAAAATCAAGCAGTTCCTGTTCGTTATAAGTATTGCCAAGCGAAAGCATGGGCCAGCGGTGCCGAACCGTTTTAAATTCTTTGGTGATAAAGCCACCCACATTTTGCGAGGGAGAATCCGGGTCGATTAACTCGGGGAATTCCGTCTCCAGGGCTATCAGTTCTTCGAGTTTTTTATCAAATTCAAGGTCAGTAATGGTAGGCATAGCCAACACATAATAGTTGTAACTGTGCTGTTTAAGCTCTGCCGATAGGGTCGCTATCCGTTTCTTGGCTTCTTCAAATGACATAGAGCGAATATAATAAATTAGTGATGAGTGATTAGTTGATAGTTAAAAAAATGGATGTACGTTTTTTTTAGCTATAAATTACCAATTTGTTGATTGTTTTTAATTTTTGGTATTTTAAAGTGAGAAATAAAATACTATATTTGGGGACACCGGGAAACATCCTTTTGGGGAAAATTTTCCACACTTGTGTATTAATTGGTCGTATCGGACGTTATTAAATAAAAATAGCCAGACCTCGCGCCCAGCTACTTTTACTAATTAATTTAACTGTTTTAATAAATACAACAATAGTGCCAATCGGCGCAACTTGCCTTTTACGCAACGTAAAAGCATATTTTTGACTGTAATAATTTAACTAACATTTCTTAATAAGAAACTTTGTCAGGCCCGGTTTAATGGGCATTTGCACTGTGCAATTTCGCGTAGCTTTTTTGCGGCAATATAGTGTTTCAATGTCTTTACATCTCGTAATGTAAACCCTGGATTTCTCTAGAATCTATATCCCAAATTAATCATGTAATTACGTGGTATACCCGGCCATTTGCTTATGTTATTGTACGCGCTGGCCCAGTAGGTTTTGTTGGTAAGGTTGTGGCTGTAGGGCCTTTTATCACTTCAACCCGTTCAATATTAACAAGCATGGAAATAATATAGGTAATGTTATAACCTCACTGTCCATTGGGCGTTTGTGTTTTATTACCGGAAAACGAATACCCGCTTTTATAGGATGACGACGTGCTCCCCCGTTATCTCTACCTTTTGCAGCAGGATGGTATTTTGGCTATGTTTTACCGTATACTTAACCGTAATACTATCCTTATTTACTTTTTGAGCGAATGCCCTGTTTGCCCCCAATAATGCAACACCCGATAGTATCAGCAGAACACCAATCCTCATGCTATAACTTAACTAGTGTCGTGTCAATTATGAATTGACGTTTAGTCCTGAGTCGAAAGTCGGGAGTCTGGAGTTAAAAAAGCACAAAATTGACTTGAGACTTACGACTAAAGACTGTTGACTTGACACTAGCATTGTGAAAATATTGAGGCCGCGCTATGACAGCGATAGTAAATAGGGCGAGAATTGCAGAGTGCGTCAGGCTTAGGTTCATACACAATTGTATCAGGTTTTTTACCGGCTTAAACCCCTTTAGGATATTAAAAAGTTACATATATTTTAAATCCGGCTTAAACCAGGGCACGTATAAGTTATCTCATCTATATATAAACAGCAATACTTTATTACAATGAAAATCGTAAAATTAATGTGTTTAGCAGGGGCCTTATCCCTGTTTGCAGTTACTGAGAGCAAGGCACAGATAGAAGTGCATGCAAGGCTTAGTGCCCCGGTAGTAGCCGTTCGTGCCGAACGTCCGTCACCACGCCATGTATGGGTGGCTGAAGAGTGGGTACCCAGAGGGAGTACTTATGTTTACAAAGCCGGATATTGGGCCGAACCACCACATCGGGGAGCCCGTTGGGTAGCCGGCAAATGGCACCAGTCACGACACGGCTGGGTTTGGAAACCAGGTAGCTGGAGATAATAATTGCCGGTAAATAAAAAAGGTGATCAGGTTATACATTGATCACCTTTTTTATTCAAAAAAATTCTATTATTTTAATGCTTTTCGGTACCAGTTGTTGCTCCCGGAGCAGTTGGCTCTTTCGCGAGCATGGCTTCTTTAATTAGTTTTACGGGAGCGCTGCCGTAGCTCAGGAATTTCTCATTAAATTCTTTAAGTACGTATTTGTCGCCCATTTTGCTTTTCCAGTCATCGCGCAGATCCATTATTTCTTTATAGCCGGTAAAGTAACTGTCAAGTTGTACGCTGGTTACGCCTACACGTTTCCATTTGCCTTCGGCTTCAGCCTGCTGCTGAAAAGCCTCATGTGTAAGCAGCAGGAGTGCTTGTTGTTTTGCCATGTTCTGGCAATGTACACTGTAATCCAATATGGTATTACACACCGAACGAAGGTTCCATTTGTACCACATCAGCCACATTTCGGGGTCGCCATCACCATAATTAGCATCCAGCATCATTTGCTCGCTGTAAACTGCCCAGCCTTCAACCATTGCTCCGTTTCCAAAAATGGATTTGATCATACTCGGCGCTTTATTCGAATAAACAAGCTGTACATAATGACCGGGTATAGCTTCGTGTATGCATAATATCTGCAAAATGTATTGATTGTATTCACGCAGGTAACTTTCGGCCTTTTCAGGAGCCCACCCCGCCAGGCTACCCACATTAAAGTAGGAATTCTGAGCGTTATCATACGGCCCCGGCGAGCTCATGGATGCGCCAGCCACACCAGCCATATAACCTGGCTCCTTACGTACGACTAACGGTTTTGTCGGGTCGAGCGTAACCAGGTCTTTAGCCCTTACAAAGGCGGTTAATTTAGGCAGTGTTTTTTCAATAGCATTCTGAAAATCATCAGGTTTTACATGCTTGGCTGATAAGGTATCGATCATTTTGGCGATCATATCCAGCGTATCGGTTGGTTTAGCCTGAGTGCCGAAATATTTCTCCCACAATTTAACAGTGATCTTACCCATCTGCTGGTGAATATATTTTTTGCGCTCTATGGCTGCGTTGTATATCTGTTGTGCGGTTTCAGATGCCTGTATCTCATATTTGAACTTATCTTCATAAAGATCCTTGCCCAATCTGAAAGCACGCGGATGATCATTCTTCATGTTTTTCAGAAAGTCGGCATATCCTTTTACAGCGTCTGCAGATAATTTAGCCCTGTCAAGCATGAGTTTTTTGGTAGCATCGGGGATGTTTGTTTTTTTAAGCGAATCGGCAAAGTCGCCCTCAAATACGCTTACACCGCCTAAGTGCTGCTCAATTGCCAGGCTGGTCAGTTCGGCAACAGGGTTTTTGATATCCTTTTCGGCTTCTTTGTAGTAAGCCGGAACGTTAGCCATCTTATCATAAAAGTTTGTAAGGCGCTTGGAGAGCGGGGCATAGTGCTCATTCAGTATATAAGCAAATGTGCCGATAACGTTGTAAGATGATGGATCCCACTCCCAGGCTTTTAATTGCTCTATCTGCCATTGCATATATTGCATCTGGTTTTGCATTATAGCGTAATCCATCTTATTGGTTTCCAGGAAAGCAGTTGGAACATATTTGCCCAGCGAATCGAGCTGTACTTTGGCAAAATTGAGTTGTTTGTCCCTTGTCTTTTTGTCCGGAACCAGCAAAATACTATCGTATTTATGATAGCCTACACTGGTTCCCCAATCAGGAAATTGCTTCCATAGTTCATCAAGGAAGTGCTGTTCGTAATTATTAAAAGCAATGTCATCCATGCTCCCTTGCATAGGGCCTACAGAACCATCTTTTTTACATGCTGTAAAAAAGGATACAAACAAGGTAAGGGCTATAATTTTTTTGATCACCGGTGATTTTTTAGTTGGTTGGATAAACTTAAAACATTTTATATTAAAATGCCTAATTTATGCCAAACGCTATTGTAAAAATTTCAGCGGCATTGTTTAAAATAGGTTCACCGTGGCTAAATACTGCTATCTTGAATTTAAATCCGGAGATTTTTTTAATGGTTGCCAAACACTCATCCTTATCCTGAAATCCCGGAGATAGTTTTAATTGGGAATAATTCTCGGCTACATCAGCGGCTATTATTACCCCCCCATTGCCGGGATAAAATAGAGCGATCTGGCCGGGCCAATGTCCGGGAGAGTGGATCACACGCAATCCGCCAACACCTGGTATCCAATCGCCGTCGTTAACCTCGGTAATTTGTTCAACAGGCTTTATGTTGATGTAGGGTAGTTTTATACGGGAGCCAAAAGTGGCAATACCTAATAACCTGTTTATTGCTTTCAACTGAAAGCGGTAAGCGACCCCTTCCCGCACAAGCATCGCATCATGAGGGTGCATATAAACTGTAGCTTTTACATCCCGTACAATATCGGCCAGGCTACCGGAGTGATCGTGATGAGAATGTGTTACAATAATATGTTTTATATCATCGGGCTGATGACCGAGCTTTTTGATGGTATCAAATATAAGCTGTTTGCTGCCAGCCGGTCCGGTGTCTATCAATATTAAACCAGTAGGGATGCGAATGATGAATACGTTAACAATTTTCAGTGATAGCTGATAAATTTGGGGGGTGATGGTTACCGTATCCATAATTAAATTTGCTATCTCATCAACTTATTAAGGACTAAATTGTTTGCCATCTAAAAGTAACATATTTATGGATAAACAGCACGAAATATTGATCGACGAACTTATAAAGTTTCTAAGCGGAGGAAGTGCCCATGCCAGCCTGGATGAAGCACTGGATAATCTGCCTGCTAAGTTGCGTAGTGTTAAACCGGATAAACTGCCTTACTCTATCTGGCAACTGGTAGAGCATATCCGCATAGCACAGTGGGACATGCTAAAATTCAGCCAAAATGAAAAACACACCTCACCCACATGGCCTGATGAATATTGGGTAAAGGAAACAGCACCTGCAAATGAAGATGAGTGGAAAAACTCACTAAAACAGATAGATAATGACCGCAAGGAGTTTATCAAATTATTGAAAACCGGAGATATTTATAAAGCCATACCACATGGTGATGGGCAAAGTATTTTACTCGAGGCCCTGCAAATAGCTGATCATAACGCTTATCACACTGCTGAGATTATAGTGATCAGGCGGTTACTGGGTGCCTGGAAATCCTGATTATGTTAGATTTTACGGCTGTCTTAGCCATTGTTTTATAGTTGTGAAAAAATCTGTTGCCTGATCATCGCCTTCAAGCCATGGAAAATGGCCGCTTTTTTCAACAAAATGAATAACTGTACCTGGCAGGATATTTTTTATTTCGAATGCCGTAGACGCGTCCATCGGGTCCTGCCTTCCTTGTACCAGGTATACAGCTCCTTTGTATTTCTTAAGACCTAAGGCAATATTATCACTTGCCGAATAGTATTGTGGCATTAATATATTCGCAATGTCTTTTTGACCTTCAAAGCCAGGTGCGTTTACCATATAACGAGTATCTTCTCCCTTTTTGTGGTTATAAAAGTAGCCAGGCCAGTATACACTCATCTTGAGGCGACCCAAGCTATCAGGTGTTTGCATCTCTTTCAGCTCTTCATTTGTCAGTCGCATTTTTACATTGTCCATTACATAATAGATATCTTTTCCCGTAGGTGTACCGGGGTCGGCTAATATCAATGATTCAACATTATCGGGATGTGTGGATGCATATAATATTGCCAAAGAGCTACCCCATGAGTGCCCTAATATGGTAATGCGATCAAGCTTAAGGTGTTTTCTCAGCTTTTCGATATCAGCAATATAAAGCCTGATATTTACTGTAGAGGAATCAACCTTATTTAAGACAGATTTTTCGGTACCCCGCTGGTGCAAAATAACGCACCTGTTTTGTTTAGCTAATTCACCCCATACAGGCTGAAGATACTGGCCGTTAATACCCGGGCCGCCTGCTAAAAAAATAACTGGTGTGCCTCTGCCCAACTCCTGTACATGCAATTTTGTACCATCATCAGCAGTTATAAAATAATCTGTTTGTGCGTAAGCTGTTATACCAATGGTTGACAATAAGCAAATCAGAAGGAGAAATTTCCTGGTGTTATTCAGATTAAATAGGGGATGAGTTTTACAACCACTGGTAACCGGGGTTTTCATATATTATGATTTAGGTCAATTGTCTTTTTCATCCAACGCAATAGGTTTAAACTGAAAATCCACAGATAAAAAACTGCTTCAATAAGTTGAGAAAAAACAGCTAATTAAGTAAAACGAGAAGTTGATAGATATAGTTACAGAGCCGGATAGCGTGTAAACGCCCGGGTTTAGGAAGGATTGTACAGTAATGCTTTGGAATGCGATTAATATAAACGAAGCAATCTGCTCAAGAACAACTCCTTATAAATAAGAATTTTATAGGTAGTTGAACCGGATAATGAAGTGCCATCGCTATCCGGGCGCCAATAAAAAAAATAAGTTTTTTTTACTCTTCAGATTATTCGCTAATTCGAGCCATTAATAAATTTGACCAGATCTGGCACGAGTTCGGTTTTTAAAGGCAGTTCAGGTTTATCGTACGTAGCCATATTCTGATCTTTATCGGCAGGGGCTTCCTTTAATATATGGTTCATGCCGGGTATGGTGATCTGTATAGCATCAGATTTTGCTTTTTTTAGTTTGTCCGCATCTGCCACGCTGATCTGTACATCGGTGGTGCCTTGTATGATCAGCATTGGTACTTTTACAATTTTGATAACACGGATGGGGGCATATCTGCAATAGGACATTAAATATTTTTGTTTAGCCGGGCTGGCTATAAAATATAATGCAAGGTCAACGTTATCAATGGTTTTTCCTTTTTTAAGACTATCCAGCACTCTTTTAAATTCGTCCTGAATAAACTGTGGTTTGGATTTTAATTGCTCAGTAATAAATTTATCCCCCTGTTCACTGGTAGCATTTACAGAAATAACCATTTTTGCAGGCTGATCACGCGCTGCCAGCATACTTACTAAAGAGCCTTCGCCGTGGCCAAGTACAACCACCTTTGAAAATCGCTGATCATCACTTAGCATATCTATCAATCCGACAGCGTCATCTACATAATCATCAAAACGCAGATCTTCGGGTTTGTTACCCGTTTTACTTTGACCAACCATCCTTTTATCATATCGTACCGAAGCGATACCGCTTTTACTTAGGCCTTCGGCCAAAAGTTTATAAGTATTACCATGAATACCTGCCTGTTCATTATTCCCATTCCGGTCGGTTGGTCCTGAGTCAGCAATGATAAGTACGACAGGTATTTTGCCTGACGCATTTTCAGGCATGGTTAAAGTGCCACTAACTGTTCCGGATAAATTTTTATAAGTAATGGGGGTCTCGCTTTGTGCTTGTGCTATTGTTTTGAGGCCAAGCAAAACCATAAGGGACAGAAATATAATTTTCTTCATTTTATAATAATCGGGGAAACAAATATAGTATCTCTAATTGTATAAAATCAAACACCTGATTTATAAATCTATCTGTCGCTATTTTAGGGGCGATTCTGGCTCATAAATAGATGGTTATGACTATAAATACATGTTTTTATGTAGCGGTTAATTTTATTAAAATAACTATTTTGCTGATTAAATAATGCTTTGCTATAAACCGCTTTATTAATTTACCGTTAAAAAACGGGTATCAACTTTACCCGGTTTATAAGATTTAGTTATTATATTGTGACCGTTTAAAAACAAATTTTATAGAACGAAACCTTTACTTATCCCCTTTAATGAAAATAATTTTCCGTTGCTTAATTGCAGTATTGCTGACTTGTGGTTATGTTTCAGCATTTGCACAAACAAATTTTTCAGCATTACAAGGGAAAATTTTTACAAACGGCGGGCCTGCCGATAGTGCAACTGTGGTGCTGCTCAATTATCCTGATTCGTCTGTAGTAAAATCAACCATCAGCAGCAAAGCGGGTGCGTTTTATTTTGATAGGCTAAGCGGTGGAAAATACCTGATATTTATTACCAAACTAAATTACAATAAATCATACTCGGGGCCATATGAACTTGTTTCGGGCAAAAGCATGGATGTTGGTTTTATCCAAATAAATGGTTCGTCGGCTCAGCTTGGTGGGGTCACCATTGCAGGTAAAAAGGATTTTGTAGAGGTAAAATCCGACAGGGTCGTGCTTAATGTGGATCAAAATGTGATGTCTGCAGGTGCTTCATTACTTGATGTCCTGAGCACATCGCCCGGAGTGAAGGTGGTTAATGATGAAGTATTATATCACGGAGGCCAAAAGGCATTGATTGCCATTAATGGTAAGCCGGTATTACTTAGTGGAGAGGAACTGATCAATTTTTTAAAGAACTACCAGAGCAGCAGTATCAGCAGAATAGAACTGATCGATAACCCAGGTGCAAAATATAATGCCGGTGGCAGCGCTGGCGGTATGATCAATATCATATTGAAGAAAAGTAAGGATATGGGATCGAATGTATCCATTACTGAAAGTGCTGGTTACGGCGATAAATACAAATTCAACACGGGTGTCAATTATACCCTCCGTACAAAAAAGCTTAACCTTTTTGCCAGTTATAACTATGTAAATAATAGTATAACGCACACTATTAATACAAATCGTTTTATTAGCAATAATGGTCAGTTGGATAATTTTGACCTGAATTATAATGCTGATGTTAAAGCAAGTAACAATGCTTTTAATCTGGGAGCAGATTATCAGCTTACGTCGCAACAAACCATAGGGTTTTTAATTAACGGATTTGATAATGTTGCCAATATTGATAAAAGAAATACAACCCGTATTTCAACAAACGGGCTGCTTGATTCGAGCATAAATACAGTATCAAAGATCGACAGGAATATTCATAATATGAATTATAACCTCAATTATAAGGTCAGCCTGGATAAAGCAAGTAAAAGTGTATTGTCAGCCAATGCAGATTATTCAGACTATCATCGCATATCAGGCGAATCGTTAAGAAATGATTTTTTTAATGCATCAGTGCAAAACGAAAACACCCCTGTCTTTTACTTCGACAATTCACCCTCTCATATCACTATTAAGTCGGCTAATATTGATTTTAGCCAGGCCTTGTCCAAAAGCAGTCAACTGGACATGGGGGTAAAAAGCAGCCAGGCAAACAGCGACAATCAGATCGATTTTGCTCAGCTGATGAATGGAAATTACGTATTGGTACCCGCATTGACCGATCATTTTATTTATAACGAACGTATAGACGCGGGGTATATTCAATTTAACAGCAAGTTCAACAAAACAAGTTTCACGTTAAGTTTAAGAGGCGAGCATACTCATTTTACTGCCGAATCGGTTAATCCAAGCAGACATGCTGACAGCAGTTATTTCAGCCTGTTTCCAAATGCCGAGATAAACCAGCAATTGGATAAAAACAACCTGCTTACCTTATCTTATTCGCGCAATATCGACCGGCCTAATTACCAGGACCTGAACCCTTTTGTGAGCTATGTAGATGAATTTTATTCCAGCACCGGTAATCCCTTCCTTAGACCGGATTTTGTAAACACTTATCGTGTTTCTGACCTGTTTTTGGATAAATATCGCGGGAGTTTAAGTGTGATCGTTACAGACAACTTTTTCTATAACGTTTTTAAGCAAAATGATACTACTAAAGCATATATAACTACCAAGGCCAATTTAGGGACCCATTATCAATACGTGGCCGAATTTGCGGCTCCAATTGATATCACCCCGTGGTGGCATATAGATGCAAACTTTACGGCCTTTATAGAGCATTATACCTATAAAATTGACAGCGCTGCCAGTAAAAGTACAAGTGGTATAACACTTGACATGACCCAAAACTTTAAACTAACGCCAAAATTAAGTTTCCAGGTTACGGGCGAGTATCTGTCACCAAGTTATTATGCGATCAGTCAGTATAATCACCTATTCTGGCTTAATGCAGGGTTAACGTATTCGATCTTAAATAAGAAAGGCTCTATAAAATTAGTAGCCAGCGATATATTTAACACGTTTTACAATCAGTACCAAACCAACTTCGCCAATCTTAACATTGCTTCAAAAGATCAGGTAGGCAGCCGGTTCATAGTAGCAACTTTCACCTATCGGTTTGGAAGTTCATCGGCAAAGGGGCGGAGCAAAACCACAGATGAACAGAAACGATTGGGTGGAGGCGGTAATGAGTAATTCCTAAGCCACTTTCATCTCGCGGTATTTCCCTTTTATCCTGGTGACAAAATAATTGCCTAACGAAGGTGCATGAATGAATTTATTATAAACTGAAGCAGGTAACTTAAAATATTGCCATACACCTCCGCTATCCCTGAACTCAAGTTCCAATACTTTATTTTCAGGATCATACCCCACACTTTGTAAAGCTGAAGATTGCACATGTTGCCTTTTCATGATTTTTATCCAAAATGATCAGACCTATCATTTATTAAATCAAAAAGAAGGAAAATGGTTTGCAAAATGTTAGCCTGCGTACCCGCTAAGCATACTGACGAGAATAATGAGCAGTACTATAATACTTATAACCATATACAGGTAATCTTTTTCTATAATAAAGCCGACCGCTGAAAATGCGACTCTGATCACAGGGGTGGCGATCAATAAAACAATGCCTAATTGTATAATGGCTTGCCCTTTCAGGTTGAGCACACCTGCAACAATGCCATCTGTATTGTGGATGAAGTAAGGGACGCCTTTAAAATCCCTGTAATCGGGTATGCTATTCCCATGCCTGTATAAAAAAAATATCCCACCGATAAACACAAGGATCATGGAAGCACTAACTCCAATCCTTAATATCCAGCTGATGATTACCTGCATGTCTTTGTCTTTAAAGCCCCCCAGCCCCCTTAAGGGGGAGTTTTTAGTTTTACATTCCCCCTTTAGGGGGTTAGGGGGATTATATTTTTCCTGCAACGCCATGATATATCATTTGTACAGCCAGTACAGTAATTACTATAGCAAAAACCCATCTTAACCACTTGGAGGATGAGGCTTGTACCAATATTTTTGAACCGCTGAGTGCCCCTAATAAAACGCCTATTACCACCGGCATAGCCAATCCAGGGTGAATGTATCCACGCTGCAGGTAAACCACTGCGCTCGCTGCAGCCGTTACGCCAATCATGAAATTGCTGGTAGTGGTTGATACTTTGAATGGGATACGCATAATACCGTCCATAGCAATTACTTTTAGTGCTCCCGAACCTATACCCAGCAAGCCGGAAATTATCCCTGCGAAAATCATCATGAAAAACCCACCTGCTATATTGCTTACCCCGTATTCAACCTGTACATCATTTACAGGATAACTTCCTCCAAGTTTTAATCTTTTTGACAACCAGGTTTCCTGGTGAACAATTTGTTCAGCTTTTTGGCGCAAAGATATAATGGCCGAGAAAATAAGGATCAACCCAAATAAAACAGCAATAAATTGAGTAGGAATATAAATGGCTATTATGGCCCCGGTAAAAGCACCGGCTGTTGTGGCAATCTCCAGGAACATTCCGAGCCTGATATTGGTGATACCTTCTTTAACATAAGCTGCTGCCGAACCCGAAGAGGTAGCGATAACCGATACAAGCGATGCGCCTATGGCATAATGGATATCAACGTGTAATAAAAGTGTTAAAAGCGGAATGATAATGAAACCACCGCCCAGCCCGGTTAGTGAGCCCAACAGGCCGGCAAAGTAGGAGCCAAATAGTATAATGACAGTAAATACAATTACCGACATAGACAGACAGTATTATTTATTGAGAGCTGCAAATGTAGCAATATCTTTTATTGACTGTTTGATCATAATAAAATTGACAGGATATGACAAAATTATGTCAACAATAATAGCAACATACCGTTATTTGTACTAAGCAAACAAATACCTGAGTCATGGCATCAAAAAAAATTACCGAACTGCTTGGAAACCAGGCAGACGATCTGTTAACTCATCAATGTAAAACATTCCCTAAAGACCAGCTTCACTTACCTTCTCCTGATTTTGTAGATAAGATTTTTGCGCAGAGTAATCGTAATGCACAGGTTTTACGCAATCTGGAGGCTATGTATAGTCATGGCCGGTTGGCGGGTACAGGCTATCTTTCCATTTTACCTGTTGATCAGGGGATAGAGCATACCGCGGGAGCATCTTTTGCCAAAGACCCGCTTTATTTTGATCCTGAAAATATCATTAAACTGGCAATGGAAGGGAATTGTAACGCTGTAGCAACTACTTTTGGTAACCTGGCGATGATGTCCAGGAAATACGCGCACAAAATCCCTTTCCTGGTAAAATTGAATCACAATGAATTGCTAACCTATCCAACCAAATACAAACAGGTAATGTTTGGTACAGTTAAGGATGCCTGGAATTTGGGCGCAGCTGCAGTAGGTGCCACAATTTACTTTGGCTCAGAAGATTCTGACAGGCAAATAGTAGAAGTAGCCCAGGCTTTTGAAGAAGCACACAACCTTGGTATGGCTACAGTTTTGTGGTGCTATACCCGTAATAATGCGTTTAAGAAAGACGGTGTAAACTATGAAACATCAGCAGATATTACCGGGCAGGCTAACCATATTGGCGTTACCATACAGGCCGATATTATTAAACAAAAAATGCCGGATGTGAACGGTGGTTTTACTACAATCAATTTTTCAAAAAGCGACCCGCTGATGTATAGTAAACTTTCTACAGATCATCCTATCGATCTTTGCCGTTACCAGTTGGCAAACTGTTACATGGGCAGGGCCGGACTGATCAATTCAGGTGGCGAATCAAAGGGTGCTTCTGACCTGGCCGACTCAGTAATGCATGCAGTAGTAAATAAAAGGGCAGGAGGCACAGGATTGATACTTGGCCGCAGGTCATTTCAGCGTCCGTTTAAAGAAGGAGTTGATTTTCTGCATACCATACAAGATGTGTACCTGGACAAAAGTATTGATATTGCCTAAAAAATTATTCGATCTCAAGTCTTGTCAGAATCTCTTCCTTTAAGGGGCTGAGGTAATTTTTTAGAATTGACCATATGACGTAATCGTCAATCATGTCATAACCGTGAATAAGCCTGTTCCGAAAGCCAATGATTTCTGATTGGTAAGGAATGGGCCTTTTCTCGTCTGCTGAATCTTTTGAATTGTTTTCGGTTTCCTCAACAGATTCAATGTCTTTTATTTTTTTGACGGCCTCACCAATAATCCCAAGTTGTCGCTCAATAGCACTCTTTGTTTTTAAATCTACAGTATAAACCTCGAAGAGATTGATCGGTCCCAGAAACTCATCTATAAGATTAATACTGTTGACGATGTCAACATAAAGCTTAACTTTTCGATCCATCGTAAATCAGCTGTTTGGATGAGCCAACATACTCTTCGAATATGGCATTTCTGATCGAGTCGGGGGTGATCAGATCAACCTTTTTGTTAAACAGCCGTTCGAACTTATCATATAAACTGAGCAACAATTGTCCTTTGTTAATGGGATTGGGTTCATCAATCTCTACCATCAGGTCAAAGTCACTATTTTTATTGGGGTGTCCACCTTTTCCGCGTGAGCCAAATATGTATAGCTCCCTAACCTTGTGTTCTTTACAAAGAGTTTGTATTTCGGATAATTTATTCGACACAATGCGATCCATAAGGTAAATATACGATAAATATTATTTCATTTTTTTGACATGTGAATAGGGAGCCTTTGATTACATAATTTAGCTATTTTTGCTGCCTATTCACCTGCCAATGGGATACCCGAGCTTACAAGCCTGCATTGCCGATCTTGAAAAAAACGGTCATTTAGTACGAATTAAGGAAGAGGTAGACCCTTACCTGCAAATGGCAGCCATTCACCTGCGTGTTTTTGAACACCAGGGACCAGCCATTTTATTTGAAAATGTAAAAGGCAGCAAGTTCCCCGCGATTTCTAACCTGTTTGGTTCGCTTGAGCGTTCGAAATTTATCTTCAGGGATTCGCTGGAGCAGGTGAAAACGCTGGTAGAACTAAAGAATGATCCTATTAAGGCGATCAAACATCCTTTCAAATATGCCAATGTTGCTTTAACAGCGCTATCTGCTTTACCCATGAAAGTGAGTGCTAATTCGCCCCTGAGCTTTGGTAAAGCAAAGATCAGCGATCTGCCGCAGATAGTAAACTGGCCTTTGGATGGAGGTCCATTTGTGACTATGCCGCAGGTGTATACCGAGGATGCCGACAAGCCGGGAATTATGGATGCCAACCTCGGTATGTACCGCATCCAGTTAGCCGGGAATGATTATATCCAAAACCAGGAAATAGGATTGCATTACCAATTACACCGTGGCATAGGTGTACATCAAACCAAAGCCAATGCTAAAGGGCAACCGTTGAAGGTGAGTATTTTTGTAGGAGGCCCGCCATCGCATCCCGTAGCTGCGGTAATGCCGTTGCCAGAAGGCTTGTCAGAAATGACCTTCGCCGGGGCATTAGGCAAGCGCCGTTTCAGATATTTTTATGATGATGAAGGATTTTGCATATCAGCCGATGCGGACTTTGTGATAACCGGAACAGTGATGCCGCATGAAAATAAGCCTGAAGGCCCTTTTGGGGATCATTTGGGTTACTACAGTTTGAAACACCCTTTTCCGTTGATGAAGGTACATAATGTATATCATCGCAAGGATGCCATCTGGTCCTTTACTGTAGTTGGTCGCCCGCCGCAGGAAGACACGAGTTTTGGCGCACTGATACATGAGATCACAGGTTCAGCCATTCCTAAAGAAATACCCGGTCTGCATGCTGTAAATGCAGTTGATGCAGCAGGGGTACACCCGCTTTTGTTTGCTATAGGTAGTGAACGGTATACACCATACATCAATGAACGAAAGCCACAGGAAATATTAACCATTGCCAACCAGATTTTGGGTAAGGGGCAATTAAGCCTGGCTAAATACCTGTTTATTGTTGCGAAAGAGGATAACCCTGATCTTAGTGTAAATGATATCGGAGGTTTTCTGAAACATGTATTGCAGCGAATTGATCTCACCAGCGACCTGCATTTTTATACCAAAACCACTATTGATACACTGGATTACAGCGGTAGTGGACTGAATTCGGGTAGTAAAGTGGCAGTGGCAGTGGCAGGAGCAGTTAGAAGGGAGCTTTGGAATGAGCTCCCCGCCGGATTTGAGCTACCACGACCTTTTGAGAAATTTAAAATGGTGATGCCTGGTGTGCTGGCTGTTGAGGTACCAAAAAATATAAAGAGCAGTGATTTACCAATAGTGCTTGAAATTTTGGATGAGCATTTAACGGGTGCCGATCTGGATGGCTTGCCATTAATGGTATTATGTGATGATGCCAGTTTTACCGCCCAAAACATCAATAACTTTGTTTGGGTAACCTTCACCCGAAGCAATCCCTCGCATGATATTTATGGGATAGATAGCTTTATCGAGCATAAGCATTGGGGATGTAATGGCCCGTTAATTATCGATGCACGGATCAAACCTCATCATGCACCTGTGTTAGAAAAAGATCCTGCCGTTGAGAAGCTGGTGGATAAGATGGGAGAGAAGGGCGGAGCTTTGTATGGGATTATTTGATTGATCAATTGCGCTCGTCTGTGAAGCGATACAATCTAAGCTATTTTAAGCACTCGTCTATGACCTACCGTGTACCCATATCTTTATGATTTTCCCCAATCCGGGGTAATATGTCGGTAGAAAAAAGACACGATAGCTCTTTTTGCGCCAAAGGGTAGGTGCAATACATTTTTCGCCCTTGTTATCCGGGATGCATATTCAGGTATTGCGCCTACGGTGCAAAAAAACGGTTTCATTATTCTTTTACCAACATTTAGCTCCTAAAGGAGCAGCTTTTCTTGAGGAATATTGGGTGTTGTACGCAGTAGGTCAGAGACGATCGCAAGCTTAGTTAGCAAACCTGCTTCAACTCATCCAAAACCCTAAACATTTTCTCCTTTATCCCTCTGCAGGCTCCCTTAGATAATTGAAACTATGAAGTTGTGAGAACTAAGTTTCATTCTATTTAATTCATAACATTGATAAAGCCTCTTGAAGATTTATTCCAATCCTTCATCTCTTAAAATACCGAGCAATGTATCAATGTTTGCCGTGTCGTATTCGCCCTTGTCATAGATCGAAATAAGGTTGACCGTTTCATTTTTTGACACCACATAGGTAATTATCCTGGCGCCGCTTGATTTACCTTTGCCCTTGCTGCTTATGGCTATCCTTATCTTGAATAGATTATGTCCCAAAGAAATTCCAAGAGTTGGATTTGTTTCGAGTTCGTAAATAAGTTTAGCAATGTCAGTTTTAAAGGAAGGATATTTTTTAATTAAAGGTTTCGCCTCTTTTTCAAAATTTGCGGTAACCTTAATGCTATAGCTCATTTAGCCAGATTTTAGCATCCTTCAGTTCGGTTTTACCAGCCAGTGACGATTTTACTTCCTGTACTCCTTTTTTGAAGCCGTTATAAAAGTCATTAAGATCAGCTTGATTTTTCGACACTTTATTACGGTTTTTAAATAATGATTTTACTTCGCTAATGATCTTCTTATCATCAGTGTCAAGTATCATTCTCACTATTTCGAGTTTTTCGGCCTGCAAATTCATACTATCAAATTTACGGTTAATTTGATTATTGCCAAACCATTATTTCAACTCATCCAATACCCTAAACATCTTCTCCTTTATCCCGCGGCCTGAACCATTGAAATTATTCACCATAATAGAAAAGCAAAGCTCACGGCCATTGTGGGTTTGATAACCGGCGTAGGTTAATACATTCAGGATACTGCCGCTTTTCATTTTCATGTTGTTGTAAACGGGCAGACTTTCATAAAAATCCGGGAACCAATCAGTGCCTTTAGCTGATTTGAGTACAGTAGCCATTGTCATGGTAGTCACCCGGTCGCCGGGAGAAAGGCCGCTGCCATCAACCACGTTTAAAGCGTTAGGATCAACGCCTCTTGCTTTCCAGAAATCCTGTTCAACCCCTACGCCATTGTCTGTCGACGGCTGTTTGCCGGATTTCCAGGCTATGGTTTTAAGCAGTTGCTCGGCATATAGGTTAATGCTTTTTTGATTAAGCCAGTAAACGATCTTGCTTAATGTAGGTGAAAGAATGGTGGTTAAGTTGCCGGTAATAGCAGGCAATGGCTGCCCTTTACTGTTTAATGTTAAAACTGATTCTGGTTCATTGCTCACTATAATCCCTAATCGCCTTAAGGTGTCAGTCAGGCGGTAGGCTGCATCATAAGCAGGATCTGGAATGGCCGCCGAAATGCTTTTTTTATCTTTGTCTTCCGCATAAGTGCCGCGCAGATACATTAATTTGGTTCCAACAGGCAGATAGGCGTAAGCATCGTCACCTGTACCTGAAGGAGCATTTAACAATTCACTTTTATAATTGAGATAGGGAGTGTTAGGCACAGTCCTGCTAATCCCTATAGGTGTATTTACCGGCCCTGTTTTTAATTTGATATCAAATTGGTTTTCGCGCCAGCAAAGTCCGGAAGTACCGGCACCGTAATAATTGCCTACATCCATCCATATCCATCCGTTGGGGATAGATTGTGTGCCAAAAACGGAATCGTCGCCAATTACACGCCCGTTAATCTTTTTAATGCCGGCCTTTTGCAAGGCAGCCACCATCTGGCTCAGAATTTCGTTTTCTTTATGCCCCTCATAACGCCAGCTTCCTAGAGTTGGGTCGCCTGCACCTTTTATGATAATATCGCCATTTAGAGTGCCGTCAGCGGTAATAGTTCCATTATATCCAAACTGCGTTTGGTATTGAAAATCTTTGCCTAAAATATTAAAGGCAGTAATGGAGGTAATAACCTTAAGCGTAGAAGCTGTGGCCAACCCCATATTCGGATTAGCTGCAAAAACTGTTTCCCCGGTTTTAGCATCCAATACGGTTATCGATACAGAAGCATATTTGCACTGACTATCCAGTTGCAAACGATTAAAAGCATTTTGTAATCGTGATTGCAGGGTTTGCGCGTTGGTAAGCCCTGCAATCAGTATAAAATTAGTTATCAGTAGAGATTTGATCCTCATTGGTTGCATTGCGTTGTGAAAAATAATAGATAGGGATACCTATCAGTACAATAATCAATCCTGGCCAGGTAAAGTTAGGTTTATAGATAATGAGCAGTATGCAAAAGGTAATACCCATTAAAATATAGATGGCTGGTAAAACAGGGTAGCCAAAAGCTTTATATGGTCTTTCGGCATCAGGCCTTGATTTACGTAACCTGAAAATGCCGACAATGGTAAGTACATAAAATAATACCACCACAAAAGAAATCATATCGAGCAAGTCGCCATATTTACCACTAAGACATAGAATTGAAGCAACCAAAGCTTGTATCCATAAACCAAATTCGGGTACGGCAAATTTGTTTAATGTGCCTGTTCTTTTAAAGAAAAGGCCATCTTTCGCCATCGTATAATAAACGCGTGCTCCTGCAAATATCAGCCCATTATTGCAGCCAAAAGTTGATACCATGATCATCAAGGCTATTACCACAGTTCCGGCAGTACCGAATATAACATGTGATGCGGCTACCGCTACGCGGTCTTTTTCGGCAGTTGCAATGTCATGTAAAGGCAAAACTGCTGTATACACCACATTCGCCATAACATAAATGAGGGTAACTATCATTGTGCCGAAAAACAAACTCAGCGCCACATCGCGCTTGGGATTGCGCATTTCACCTGCTATAAAGGTCACGCTGTTCCATGCATCACTACTAAAAATAGATCCTACCATGGATGCAGCTATCGCACCGACAGCGGCTGCAGTAGTGTACTCAGTAAAACTTCCGTTAGTATTTAGTTTATGTAAGGTCCATGCATTGCTCCAGTTTAGATGCCATGTGCCGCTATCCAAAGCAATGAAACCGAAAACAATCAGCCCAAACAAACTAAGCAGCTTGGTTAAAGTAAATGTAGTTTGGATGATCTTACCGCTTTTTACCCCACGGGTATTAATAAACGTCAAAAGCACTATAACTACTATAGATACGATCTGTGCTGCGTTGATCTTGATAAAACCGAGATTGAATAAAATGTTATCCTCACTTACAGCAGGGATAAGGTACGCGGTGAACTTGGAAAAAGCCACACCCACTGCGGCGATGGTGCCGGTTTGTATTACTGCAAAAAAGCTCCATCCATATAAAAAGCCTATCAGTTTATTATAGGCTTCTTTCAGGTAAACATATTGTCCGCCCGCTTTCGGGAACATCCCGCTTAATTCACCGTAACTAAGTGCTGCGGTTAACGTCATAAATCCGGTGATGAGCCACACTACAATGAGCCATCCGGCCGAACCAACATTGCGGGTAATATCGGCACTAACAATAAATATCCCCGAGCCGATCATGGAACCGGCTACAAGCATAGTACCGTCGAGCAGGCCAAGCTCGTGCTTCATCTGTGATGGTTGCGTATCTTTCATTAAAAATTATTACGTTTAAAGTCCTAAGCTATTTAAAAATTTTATAATTGGGCGATGCACCTCAAAGAAATTAAATTTGCTAATTTGCAACGTCCGATTATTTTTGCAGTCAATCGCTCTAAATTTCAATCAATTATAAACCAAAATTTTAAACATGGATTTTTTGTACAATAACTTAATTTATTTTATTCCCGTTTTAGGTCTTATCGGCATATTCTTTATGATCGGTAAGTCGGCCTGGGTAGTTAAACAGGATGCCGGTGACGGAGCAATGACGGAACTTTCCGGCTATATCGCTGATGGGGCGATGGCCTTTTTAAAAGCGGAGTGGAAAATTCTGAGCTACTTCGTAGTAGTTGCAGCCGTATTACTGGCCTGGTCGGGCACTACAGTTGCAACTTCAAGCCCGGTAATTGCAATCTCCTTTATCACAGGCGCATTTTTATCAGCTTTCGCCGGCTTTATCGGTATGCGCATTGCTACCAAGGCCAATGTGCGTACTACCCAGGCAGCGCGGACCAGTTTAGCGAAAGCGTTAAACGTGTCATTTACAGGTGGTACTGTAATGGGTCTGGGTGTTGCCGGTTTGGCTATTATCGGTTTAGGTTCGTTATTTATTGTGTTTTATACCTTCTATGTTAAAAGCAAAGGACTTGATGTAAATCATGAGGCGATGGCAAAAGCGCTTGACGTTTTAGCAGGATTTTCATTAGGTGCCGAATCTATCGCATTATTTGCGCGTGTAGGCGGTGGTATTTATACCAAAGCTGCCGACGTAGGTGCCGACCTGGTAGGTAAGGTAGAGGCAGGTATCCCCGAGGATGACGTGCGTAACCCGGCTACCATTGCCGATAACGTAGGCGATAACGTAGGTGACGTTGCCGGTATGGGTGCCGACTTGTTCGGATCATATGTTGCCACTATGCTCGCAACAATGGTGCTGGGCCGGGAAATTGTATCACATGATAAGTTTGGCGGTATTGCCCCGGTATTATTACCAATGGTGATTGCTGGTTTAGGGTTGATATTTTCTATAATTGGCTCATACTTTGTCAAAATAAAAAATGAGACCGACAGTGTGCAAAAAGCCTTGAACATCGGCAATTGGGCATCAATTATTTTAACTGCTATAGCAACTTATTTTTTAGTGCATTGGATGATGTCAGGGGATGATATGCACATGATTCGTGATGAGAGCGCTAGCGGAGTATTAAAAGATGGAGCATCGCATTTTACCAGTAGTGGTGTTTACTTCGCTATTGTTGTTGGCCTTATTGTAGGTACTTTAATGTCGATGATCACTGAGTACTATACGGCTATGGGCAAACGCCCGGTATTAGGTATCATCAGGCAGTCATCAACAGGGCATGCTACTAACATTATCGGCGGTTTGGCTGTAGGTATGGAATCAACGGTAGCGCCTATCCTGGTATTGGCCGCAGGTATTTACGGGTCTTATTATTTTGCCGGATTATACGGTGTTTCTATTGCTGCGGCAGGCATGATGGCTACTACGGCTATGCAATTATCTATCGATGCATTTGGCCCCATTGCAGATAACGCAGGTGGTATTGCTGAAATGAGCCGCTTGCCTGAGGAAGTTCGTCACCGTACAGATAACCTGGATGCTGTAGGTAACACTACCGCAGCTACCGGCAAGGGTTTTGCCATTGCATCAGCTGCGTTAACCTCATTGGCTTTATTTGCGGCCTTCGTAGGTGTTGCAGGTATCGAGCATATTGATATTTACAAAGCACCCGTACTTGCCGGACTATTTGTAGGCGGTATGATCCCTTTTATATTTTCGTCCTTAGCTATATCGGCAGTGGGCCGTGCAGCAATGGCAATGGTGGAAGAAGTTCGTCGCCAGTTCCGCGAGATACCGGGTATAATGGAGTACAAGGCCAAACCTGAGTATGAAAAATGTGTGGCTATCTCAACCAAGGCGTCCATTCGCGAGATGGTTGCTCCCGGGCTGATCGCTTTAATTACCCCGATAATTGTAGGTTTTATTTTTGGTCCTGAAGTCTTAGGCGGAATGCTGGCTGGTGTAACCGTATCAGGTGTGCTGATGGGTTTATTTCAGAGCAACGCGGGCGGTGCATGGGATAACGCCAAAAAATCATTTGAAAAAGGATGTGATATCAACGGCGAAATGTTCTACAAAAAATCAGAGCCGCATAAAGCATCGGTAACAGGTGATACTGTGGGTGATCCGTTCAAAGATACTTCCGGTCCGTCAATGAATATATTGATCAAATTGATGTCTATCGTATCATTGGTTATTGCACCGCATTTGAATGCAAAGCTTGAAAAGAAATTAAATGGCGATCATTTTCAGATTAAAAAAGAGATCAAGGTTCAGGCCGTGAATTCATCCATAATCAAAACAGATAAAAAAGCGTAATAGCTTAAATATATTTTACAAAGGCTCCAGATTTTGGGAGCCTTTTTTTGTTTCTTTAACCTGATAGAAAAGAGATAATTATCTATTTTTAAGTTATAATTTGGGAAATATGTCTATCTCTCTTTGTTACGTTTCTGTTTCTTTAAGATTTCAATAAATTTAACTACGTTTGGAAATTAACTGATATTTATTCTCATAGAAAAAACTGATCTTATAATGAGCTTATTTGTAAAAAAATCTCTAAAACAATTGATGGCCGATCCTGAAGAAGGACATGGTAGCCTGAAACGGACGCTTGGGGCGGGAAGCCTTATTGCTTTAGGTATCGGGGCTATCATTGGCGCCGGCCTTTTTGTAAGAACGGCAGCCGCAGCCGGTGCACATGCCGGATCTGCTGTAACCATTTCATTTATCATTGCTGCAGTTGGCTGTGCTTTTGCGGGTTTGTGTTATGCAGAGTTCGCTTCCATTATCCCAATTGCCGGTAGTGCATACACATATGCATATGCCACAATGGGCGAAATTATTGCCTGGATAATAGGCTGGGCGCTGGTGTTGGAATATGCTCTTGGTGCTGCTACAGTATCCATAAGTTGGAGTGAATACGCGAATAAGCTACTCGGTGGGCGAATACCGTTCGAATGGTGCCATTCTCCGTTAGAGAAAGCCATTATTGATGGAGTTACCCATCAGGGTATCATCAATCTTCCTGCATTGTTTATCTTACTTTTGCTATCAGCGTTGTTAATAAAAGGTACTCAGGAATCTGCTACAGTAAACGCGATCATCGTATTTATTAAAGTGGCCATCGTGTTGGTGTTTATTGCTATAGGCTGGCAGTTTATTAATCCTGCTCATCACACGCCTTATTTGATCCCTGCAAATGCACCAGCGGCCACATTGCCGGATGGTACATTGTATTCGTATCTCCCGTTTTTTAATCACGGATGGGGCGGTGTGCTGCGAGGGGCTGGTATCGTTTTCTTCGCCTTTATCGGGTTTGATGCAGTTTCTACTGCGGCACAGGAAGCAAAAAATCCAAAGCGCGATATGCCAATAGGTATTTTGGGTTCATTGGTTGTTTGTACTATTCTGTATATCCTGTTTTCATGGGTATTAACCGGTGTGGCGCCATACCAGGATTTTATGCACGCTGGTAAAGAAGCTTCGGTTGCTTACGCTATCAGTACTTATATGCACGGATTTGGCTGGTTATCAACCTTGGTAACTATCGCCATATTAGCTGGTTTCTCGTCGGTGATACTGGTGATGCTGTTAGGTCAATCAAGGGTATTTTATACTATGTCAACTGACGGATTATTACCAAAAGTATTTTCCGATCTGCATCCTAAATTCAAAACCCCTTATAAAAGCAATATGATACTGTTTGTTTTTGTCGGTTTGTTTGCAGCGTTTTTGCCTGAAAGCATTGCCGGTGATTTAACATCTATTGGTACTTTGTTTGCATTTGTTGTGGTTTGCGTAGGGGTAATGATCCTTAGAAAGAAGGATCCGAATTTGAAGAGACCATTCAAAACCCCGCTTGTTCCGCTTGTTCCTATATTAGGTATTCTGATTTGTTTAGCTATGATAGGAAGCTTAGCTCTCAGCACCCAATTGAGTGCACTCGCCTGGATGATAGTAGGTTTGGTAATCTATTTTACATATAGCAAAAAGAATAGTAAAATAGGCAGTGCCGGTGATGCATTACCCATCGCCTCGGATTTTGAAAAATTGAAATAGATCTTAATTCTATATAAAATAGTAAGGCCTCCAATTCTGCGGAGGCCTTTTTGCATTTATGAATTGCTGAATGCCCAGCTCGTGATAAAGTTTAGGGGGATTCTATAAAGCAAATTTTATCGTAGTTACGGCTCCTAAACCAACACCGTCGCTACTTATATTAAATGAGCCTGTATGGCTCTCTACAATCGACCGGCAATTATATAAGCCCAGCCCGGTACCTTCTTTTTTTGTGGTGAATCCTTTTTCGAAGAAATGCTCGCTTGTTTTCTTGTCAAAGCCTTGCCCGTTGTCAACTATTTTTATCTGGATAAATTCGCTGGTTGATTCCATATACACGGTGATGCATTTTTCAGAGTTTTCCATGTAGATAGCCTCCAAGCTATTTTTCAGCACATTCAGCATCACCTGCATCAGTTTGGTATGATCCCCCTTGATCACATACTTGCCCTGTTTTACGTTCACGCTGAATTTTACCCCTCTTTTGTCAAAAGAAGCAAATAGCATCGACCGGCAATCGTCAATAATATTTACCAGGTTTACAGGCTTTCTTTCTTTTGTTCCATTATGGCTTCTTACCAGTTGCCGTTGTATGTTCAGTATTTCCTGGATGTGTGTTATAATATTCAGAAGCTCACTAAGGCAAGTGGTTAACTCTTTCAGATTATCACCTTCCGATTTTGCAAGGCTATCAGTAATTGACATTAATGCAATGGCTTTATTGTCGCCGATTGCACCGCCTATTTGCGCTTGATTAGTTTTTATAAAGCTAGCCAGGTTCCTGGCACTGTCAAGATTACTTCTTTCGGTTACACGGTTGATCCTAGTCAGATAAGAACCGAACCCTACCAGCGCGTTGCCAATATCATGCAATACTTCTGATGCAATCTCGAATTTTCCCTGTGCAATAGCCTTTTCTAATTCCTGCTCTTTTTGCTGGATCAGTTGACTATTCAAATTCTTTAACTCAGCAGATTGAATATGCAATTCCCTGTTCAAGCTATTTAAGGCTTCTTCCGAGAGCTTTCGATCAGTAATATCATGACCTATTCCCAATATCCGGTTAATTTGCCCCTGTTCATCATAAACCGGTACTTTAGAGGTTGACAGCCAGCACTGAACACCTTTTGAATCGTAGAAAAATTCTTCCCTGTTTAGTATTGGCTCACCGGATAATAGAATATCCATATCATCTTTATAGCCCCTGTGGCCTATTTCATTTGGAAATAATTCCAGGTCGGTTTTGCCTAACACATCAGCCTCACTTTTAGCACCTATGGCCATTACATCAGCATTATTAGCTATAATTTTACGGCCCTGAACATCTTTTACATAAATAGTATCAGGTAAATTATCAATGAGCGTACGAAGTAATATACGTTCACGCTGAATTTCTTCCTGGGCTATTTTTTGCTCGGTAATATCGATATGTGTACCGATAATACTGCCGGCATTTGACGAATCCTCTGCTTTTAGAAATCCCCCTCTTGAGCAGATCCACAACCAGCGGTCGTCAGCATGTTTCATCCGGAAGATATTCTCAAACATCCCAATTGGATCGTCAAGGTAGGCCATAAAATAACGCATGGCTTCTGCCCGGTCGTCCGGATGTACCAGGTCGATCCATACCTCATTTAAATTTTTGCCCGAGAAATTAAAATCATTTTTATCCCTGCCCAGCATTGAAAAATAAACACTGTTGCAGTCCAAAAAACCGGTCGCCGGGAAATATTCCCATGCCCCGGTATTTGACATCTCAAGTAACTGCCTGTACTGCTTGGTTGTTTCCTTTGTTGTATACTGCTGCTGACTCATGTTATCAGACGCAGCTTTTTTTAGAAGAGTATTCGCCATTTAACTTCTCATAATGGTAAAGCAATGGTAAATAATGCGCCTTTATTATTGCTTACAGTTATTTTACCGCCATGTGCACTTACATATTGTTTTACGATGGCAAGTCCAAGGCCGGTTCCGTTAGTTTTATTTTGTGTTACAAAAGGCTCGAAAAGAGTTGACATTATTTCCTTAGGTATCCCGGGGCCATTGTCACAAATGGAAATCATTACGTTTTTACCCTCAACCCAGGCCGAGATGTGTATGGTAGCATCGGTTACCTGGTTATCATGCAATGCATCTGCAGCATTATTGATCAGGTTGCTCACCACTCTTCTAAGTTTGCTCTCATCACCCTGCACAAACAGATTATCTCGTATATAAGAGTGGATAGTCACATCATCCCAGCTATTTCTATGTTTCGCGTGTTCAATAGCTTCTGAAATAATTTTTTCGACATCTACCGGTTTCTTTTGAACAGGTATATCTTTAATGAAATCTAAAAAGTCTTCAAATATTTCTGATGCCTGCTCAGCTGATCGGTCTATCATATCGATAAACTCATTTTTTTCTCCATCTTCGCGCATCATATCCGTCATGCATTTGATGTTATTAATGGGTGCGCGCAGATCATGCATCACCATCCCTATTACCTGCCCAACTGCTGATAGCTTTTCTTTTTGGATAAGCTTTTCACTTAACTCGGCATTGCGTATAGCCTGGGCTGCATTTTGCACAAAAAGTGTCAACAAATACATCTTTTCGGTCTTCAGCTTCTCTTGTTTTTGGAGTATCGCAAAGACATAGTAATTATCCAAACGGGCCAGCACAAGGTCATCCAACTGTATAACGTCATCCTTTTCAATGCTGATGTTGTTAACTCTTGAGGTCAGTTCGTCCAGGTTAACTCTTTCTTCTATCGCACCGATAGAAAGTATCTTTTCATAGTTCAAATCCTTATCCAGTTTGCCGATCAGGGCCATATCAGTGTCCAATGATCCTGCAAGCTGTTCTAATATATTTTTGAGTAAAGAATTGAGTTGATTTTTGCTTAACCCGATCGATGATATTGACCCGATCAGTTTTTCGAGGTTACGCAGTTTGTTATAATCAGTAACCGCTTTTGTAGCCAATTGAATGATCTCTTCGGGAGCATAAGGTTTACAATGATATCCTACATTTTGCCCGGCCTGTTCAACTATCTCATCAATAGAGCGGTCGCTATAGGCAGTCACAAAAATGATCTCCGCTTTGACATCGTATTTTCTTATCTCGACAGCCGTTTCCAATCCGTTCCATCCGGGCATACGCATATCCAGGAAAATTACGGCGTAAGGTCGGCCACTCTTGATTGCTGCCTTAACTTTCTTTACCCCTTCCATCCCGTTTGACGCTTTATCGACAGTGAAAGCGGGAATACATTTAGTACGGGCAACTAACAAAGGTTTTGGGCTGCCGAATAAAATATCAAAGGCATCATTAATGCTATCTTGTTCTTCCGATTGAACATGCGGAACCAGAATGTCTTCAATATTATCCCGCACCATTTCTTCATCGTCAATCACCAGGACAGATGTATTAACTTCACTCATATATACAATAGGTTTATTATTAGCCGTTTTTACGATTTTATTAATATTATGTTTCGGATTTATTAATTACTGTACTGTTATTATTGAAATAGTATAAATGTCAAAAAAACACGTTTTGACCGCAGTGTTTATTTTATTTAATAGCTTTGTATTATCTGTCCGTCGCAATAAACTAAGGCCTATGCACCCGTTTGTATTAAAAGAAATCATATCGGTAACCATGATCTTGTTTGCCATCATTGATATACTCGGGGCTATACCGGTGATCATTGAATTAAGGCAGAGGGCTGGGCATATACAATCAGAAAAAGCATCTGTTGCAGTACTTATTTTGATGGTAGGATTTTTATTTGCAGGTAATGAATTATTGGATATTATAGGGCTGGATATTCCCTCATTTGCCATTGCAGGCTCATTCGTAATATTTTTTATCGCGATGGAAATGATCCTGGGGATCACATTTTTTAAAGAAGATATGCCCGAATCAGTATCCATTGTACCACTGGCTTTCCCGCTCATAGCCGGAGCCGGAACAATGACAACCCTGCTATCGCTTAAATCTCAATATCAAACACAGAATATACTGGTAGGCATCGTATTAAATACCATGTTTGTATACCTGGTGCTCAAGAATGTGAAATGGCTGGAACGTTTGTTTGGCAAAACAGGATTGAGTATCCTGCGCAAAGCATTTGGGGTGATATTACTGGCAATTGCGATAAAGTTATTCAGAAGTAATACGCATTTGTAGATGTGCAGGTGTGTATGTGCAGATCTGTAAATGATGATTAATCAGATGTAGCTACACTTCGCGGTAAATATTTGCTGTTATTTGTCTTTTTGGTTTGGTCTTCGAAGAGCAACTATTGATAATCTGCACATCTACATATTTGCACATCAGCACATCTGCATATTTGCACATCAACGCACCAACCTCGTCACAAACATCGTATCCGCTTTATTCTCATAGCCTTTTAATACAATTTGTTCTTCCACTTTCATGCGCAATTCCTTCACCATAAAATCAACAGCCCATTCATTCTCCGCTTTAAAGGCTGAGCAGGTAATATAGATCAATGGCTTGCCGGGTTTAAGGTATTTGACCACGTTAGCGGCTATTGTTTGTTGCAGGCGTTGGAAGAATTCAATTTTCTCTGCTTGAAATTGGCTGATCATCTCAGGTGTCCGCCCCCAGGTGCCCGAGCCGCTGCAAGGGGCATCGAGTATAATACCGTCAAACGCATAATTATGCAGTTCCGGGTCTACGTTTTTGGTAAGGTCGATGATTTTTTTCTGGTATTTGATCAACCCGGCCTGTTGAAAACGTTCATCCAGATTGGCGAGGATGGATTCTCGTATGTCCGATACTACCAATTTCAGATCAGGCTGTAATTCATGTAACAGCAGCGATTTGCCACCTGATGCCGCACAGGCATCCCACCAGGCTTCCCATTTCTGAGGCTTAAAATATTGTGCTGTTTGCTGCGACGAAAGATCTTGTACCTCGAACCAGTTTTGCTGTGGGAAAATGTTTTCCAGTCGCGTGCCATTTGGCAGGGCCAGGCAACCGTTGCCTTCATCTTTAAATACTATACTCTCTTTGGTCAGCAGTGCTTTCACATGCTGCTCAAAGCCTTTGCGTACACGGATAAAAAGATCAGGTTGAATAAAAAATGATTTTAAGAAAGCATTCTTATCGATTCCATCAGAAAGCTCAGCCGACCATGGAAATACATCGGCCAGTTTAAAATCAGGATAAGCAGTTTTAACAAGCTTGATCTTTTCATCAATATTAAAGCCGATGCACAATGCCCATTCAGGCTTAAAATGTTGTAAAAAAGAGTTGATTTGGTTGTTGCATAAAAACTCAGCAACAATTAACCGGTCTTCGGTAGGGGTATTAAAAAGCGCCTTACCCAGGCGGAAGTAATTATAGATCAAACGGCTGGCAACTTTCCGGTCGGTTGATCCCATTTGTTTGTTCTGCCGGTAAAAGCCGGGCAAAAATTTGCTTAAGGGCGTTTCGGCAGGGTAGCTACCCAAAATTCGCTGAAACGTTTTAAGCTGGTTCAATGCCTTCATTCTACCTTTTTTAACTCAAAATTATTGTATTCCAATATATTTACGTGCGTATTTATCCAGCCTAATCCGGATTTTTTTTCAAAATTGTATTTATTTAATAAGCCGCTGAACTCATTTTTATCCAATTTTTTCAGCTCATCCGGGTTTTCGCCAAGCAAGCCCCCAAAATACATACCCTCATCAAAGCCCATCAGTGCATAATGTGTGGGTTCTGTATGATAAATTTTGCGATAGTTACGGATAAAAGCAGTAACCGCAGGCGACTTATAATCAACCCTTTCGGTAGTTGTTATATGTGTTTTTAGCCTTTGTAAAATATCAGCTTTAAGATAGTTAAATTTTATCCAGCTTGGATGACCGAAAACCGTGATAGGATATTTTTGAGCCAATGAATCCAACGAATGTAAAGTGACCATCAAAAACGCCTGGTTTGTAGCCGGAATCACGAATATATTTTCTTCGGTTAATGAAAGCTGTGGGATTAGCCCGTTTAGCTGGCCACGCACTATTGTGGGGGCAATTATTTTAGTCTTGTTTTTTGTAGCGCTATCTAAGCCTTTTTTAAATGGGCCGATATAATTATTCTCTTCACTATAGCCCGACTTTAGGATAAATACCTTTTTGGGCTTATAGTGCTCAGCAATATATTGTGCGGCGGATTGTGCATGGTATTCGAGCGGAGTAGCTACCGTTACCAGGTTTTGATCTTTAATAGTTGATGGTGCAGCCGGGGAAAGAGGGGATACCGTAGGAATAGATTTTCCTGACCCGGACAATATGCTTGTAAAGGCCTGCAGGCCATCCGGAAATACCGGCCCTATGATCAGGCTGCTGGTACGTATTGCGGGATTGTAAGCCAGGCCATGCGCCTCTGATGGCTGATCCTTAGTATCAAATACCTGTAGCTTATAATTATACCCTTTACTGCTGAGCGAATCAAGCGCAAGCTTAAAACCCTGGTAAAAATCCAGCGAAAGATTAGCCCGGCTCAAAGTTCCCGCTGTATATTGCTGGCCCCCATTTAAATTATCCAGGTTAAACGGCAGTAGCATAGAAATGGTAGAAACTCTTGCTGATGCAGGCTTTTCCGCGCTTTTTTCAGGCTCTTTTTTAGCAGAGGCTGCGTTGCTTTTTGCAGGTGCTGTTACCGGAACTACCTTTGGCGAACAGCCGGCAGCCAGTAAAGCAATACCTATAAAAAAAAGCCATTTATTCCCACTCAATTGTAGCTGGTGGTTTCGAACTGATGTCATATACTACCCGGTTTATTCCTTTTACGTTATTGATGATCTCATTGGATATCTTAGCCAGCAGATCGTAGGGTAAATGGCACCAATCGGCGGTCATACCGTCTAATGATTCCACTGCGCGCAGGCATACCACGTTCTCGTAAGTACGCTCATCGCCCATTACACCTACAGATTGTACCGGCAAAAATATAGTACCGGCCTGCCAAACCTTATCGTAAACACCGGCGGCCCGCAAATTGTTGATATAAATCGCATCGGCCTCTTGCAATATTTGTACTTTTTGAGGAGTTACTTCACCTAATATCCTGATTGCTAAGCCCGGACCAGGGAATGGGTGCCTTCCTAAAATATTTGGATCAATGCCTAAAGCTTTACCAACCTTACGCACTTCGTCTTTGAATAGTGTATTTAGCGGCTCTACTACCTTCAGTTTCATAAAATCGGGTAAGCCGCCTACGTTGTGATGTGATTTGATAGTTGCCGATGGCCCTTTGACAGATACCGATTCGATTACGTCAGGGTAAATGGTTCCCTGTCCCAGCCATTTTACATCTTGTACATGGTGCGCTTCGTCATCAAATACTTCTATAAATACGCGGCCTATAGCCTTGCGCTTTTTCTCAGGGTCAGTTAATCCGGCAAGTGCGTCATAAAAGCGTTGTTTTGCATCCACGCCTTTTATGTTGAGGCCCATGTGTTTGTAAGAGTCCAGGACGGATTCATACTCGTCTTTTCTCAGCAAACCGTTATCTACAAATATGCAATGCAGGTTTTTGCCGATAGCATGGTGCAATAATACTGCAGCCACAGATGAATCTACACCTCCCGAAAGTCCCAAAACCACTTTATCATTGCCCAGTTTTTCTTTTAGGGCGGCTACTGTGGTTTCGACAAAGGAATCTGGTGTCCAGTCCTGTGCGCAACCGCAAATATCTACCAAAAAGTTTTGCAGTAATTGCTTGCCGTCAATACTATGGGTTACTTCCGGGTGGAACTGTATACCGTAAGTTTGCGTGCCTTTTACATGATAAGCAGCTACCTTAACAGTATCTGTACTGGCAATGATCTCGAAATTTTCACCAATACGTGCAATGGTGTCAGCGTGTGACATCCACACCTGCGAGCCTGCAGGGACAAGTTTAAATAGTGGATTTTTATCAGCTATGAACTGCAAATTGGCACGGCCATATTCACGGGTGCTTGATGGCAACACTTCGCCGCCATTAAAATGTGCGATATGCTGAGCACCATAACAAACCCCCAAAATGGGTAGTGTGCCATGAAATTTGTTAAAATCAAAATGTGGCGCATCTTCCTGGCGAACAGAATATGGACTGCCTGAAAGGATGATGCCCTTTACAGTGTTATCGATCTCCGGAAAATGATTGAAAGGATGGATCTCACAATAGATATTGAGTTCCCTGACACGGCGCGCTATCAATTGAGTAAACTGCGAACCAAAGTCAAGAATGAGGATTTTTTCTTGCATGGGCAAAGATAGAAATTTTGTTGAAAGGTTGAAAGGTTGAAATGTTGTATTGCTTGCCTATTCATTTGTTACTTTAATAAGTCCCATCGTAGTTGCAACCCAAATAGTTTTATCGTTTTCTACGCCGAGACCCATGATAGTATTATGAAACCTCCCCGTTCGGAATTTCATAAATTCAAATTTTCCATTGTTAATTTGGAGTAATCCGTCATTTGTGGCCATCCAAATTACATTTCCGTTGCTGGAAGTCACGATTTTACGTACCATTTGATCTGCCAAAGCTGAGTTATTCTTATCATAATGCTTCCAATGATTGTCTTTTAGAATAGAAAATCCGCCTTTTCCAAAGCCTCCACCATATCCAATATACAGATCGCCATTTTCCATAAACTTTAGCGCCCTTACTGTACCTAATTGTAATTCAGAGTTTTCTTCAGTAAGCTTTCCCCATTTCTTTCCATTGTACAATAATAAACTATTATCACAGCCAACAGCTAGTTGATTATCCCTACTTATTGCAATGGCTAATACATTATACTTATAAATTGAATCTCCTGGCATTTCAAACCTAGACCATTTAGAGTTGTTGTAGACTATAATACCATCTGAAGTTCCGAAAAACATTTCCCCGTTATTGCCTTCACAAACAGTAGCAATAGATTTGTCTGTAATAAGAGATTTCTCGGGAGCATAGCTTATCCATTTGTTTCCATCGAACTTTGTAATACTGTTCTGTGAAAATATCACCCAGATATCGCCTTTTTTGTCAGAATAAATAATCTGCCCTTTTGGATTTGTGATCGGTGAATTTGAGTCATTATAACTGGTGAACTTTTGACCGTCATATTTAATCAGTCCGCCTTTCAGGGAGTGCATCCACTTGTTTCCATCGTGATCTACAGCTATACCCCATAGGTCATCATCGGTTAGTTTTGAATTGGTATGGTCTATTATCTCAATTTTTTGTGCAAAAGCCAACGAATAAGATAATAGCAGGGTTACAATAAGGCCAGGTATTTTCATTCAACTAAAATAAATAATCATTATAAGCTCCATTATCATATTTATTCCAACGATGGGTTTCAAAGCAATCGTCATATGAAATGAAATAACTATTCCAACGACATCAACGGTACCGAATGTAGCGCAACACGGTTGCCTTCCGTATCCAAAAACACTGCCATATAACCATGTTCAGGCGAGATTTGTGTTTTGGGGATCAGCACCTGGCCGCCTGCTGTCTTTATTCTGTCAAGTACCAGCTGCACATCCGGGTTGCCGTTAAGATAAACCAGCGGGCCACTCTCTGCCGACGGTTTATAAAAATCGCCGCTGCTGCAAATAGCACCGCCAATTTTCATCGGATCGTCAATTGGGAATAAACGCATTTTTAATTGCGGCATATCCATGGAGATCATCTGTATATCAAAAATAGTTTCGTAAAATTTTTGGGCACGGTCAAGATCAATAGCAGGAATCTCGAACCAGCTGATGGCGTTTTTAAAAGTCATGGTGGGTAATTAATAGCAATTAGGGACCAAATATTAATCAATCAGGTAAAACTTAAATACAGTAAATCGTCGTATAAGTTTTAAAAATAGCAAGAAATTGGCATATTTATTTTTGTTCCTGATTTAATTGAGAATAAATAAAAATTCTATTCTAAATTTATGTTACCAACCACCCGCCTCGCCACTTTTGAAGATGTCCCCGAATTACAACAGTTGATGGCGATCTCTGCCAGGCAACTAAGTACAGATTTTTATACAACAGAGGAAACGGAAGGCGCCATTAAATATATTTTTGGGGTAGATAGCCAGTTGATAGAAGATGGAACCTATTATGTGGTCGAATCAAAAGATTCGATAATAGCTTGCGGTGGTTGGAGCAGGAGAAGTACATTGTTTGGCGGTGATCAGCACAAGGATTTGTCCGACCCTTTACTCAACCCGGCTACAGATGCGGCACGCATTCGCGCCTTTTTTGTTCATCCCGATTGGGCCAGAAAAGGAATAGGAAAAATGCTGATGAATGTTTGTGAAAAAGCCGCCCAGCAATACGGCTTTACTAAAATAGAAATAGGCTCTACATTGCCCGGCGTACCGCTTTATGAGGCCATGGGCTATCACACCATTAAAAATATCAAAGTACCATTACCCAACGGCGTTTCATTCATGGTAGTGAATATGAAAAAGTATTTTAAACCTTTGGTATAGTTAAACTCCGTTTATTTCTGACGCTATAAATCTGGAAATCTCTCTGTAAAGAAATTTGAAAATTCTTTAAACAAAACAGGCTCAATTAGTGAGCCTGTTGTTTAATTTTTTGGTTAAATTATTTTATAGGAAAAAGAACACCGAAATTAAGACTCGATCTAACGTTTTGGATAGTTTCTCCACCGCTGTCTTTAAATATGTTGGTAATGCCGCTCTGCCCATCTGCCTCAATAAATAATTTTACGCTCTTAGATATAGGAAATTTTACACCTATCCCAGCTGCAAGGCCGAAATCAGTGGTGTTAAAAGCATCTTTTATATTCACTCCACTATTGGAAGATTCAGAAGTATTTAATAACACGCCTACATAAGGACCGAAATTTAAATACCAGTTTCTCATCCTACCAAAGTGCCAGTCTGCCATTACTGGAATAGTTAAATAATTCAAATGAATATTAACCCCGTCTATTGTTCCTGTAACATTTCCCGCATTATCATAAAAATCGATGAACCCATTACCCCAACCTTTTTGGTCATAAGTTAATTTACCTTTAATACCCCATCTGTCAGAGAAATAATATTCGCCCGAAATACCAGCATTGAAACCGCTTGTATAGTCGGTGCTTTGGCCGGAACCGGATAAACTTACATTTGAAGTGTTTAAACCGATATTAACCCCAAATTCGGCGGTGTTTTTTGTTTGTGCAAATGAAACAGAATAAATACCAGATAAAATAAGTAGTGTTGTTAGAATTTTTTTCATAATTGTGAATAAGATTTTGTACAAAGGTAATTAGTTACGCAAATTGTCAGTTTGATAGTTATTTATTGCTGACGAACAACGCTTGTACGGATTAAGCAAGTATCGGGTTTTACCAGATTTAATATCGCGGTAAATTTGTTGTGTTAAAAAGAAAATAAAAAAATGGAAACACAAGAATCGATCAATTATCAGCGCATTGCCGATGCGATCAACTATATCAGGCTTAATTTTAAGGAACAACCCAACCTGGATGAAGTGGCCGAAAAAGTAAACTTAAGTCCCTTCCACTTTCAGCGCATGTTTACCGAATGGGCCGGTATCAGCCCTAAAAAATTTCTGCAATATCTTAGTGTCGAATATGCCAAAGGTATTTTAAAAGAAAAACAGGCTACTTTGTTTGATGCCGCTTTTGAAACCGGCCTTTCCGGTACAGGCCGCTTGCATGATCTGTTTATCAATATCGAAGGCATGACCCCTGCCGAATATAAAAACGGCGGTAAAGCACTCACCATTAATTACAGTTTTGCCGAAAGCCCTTTTGGTAATATACTGGTTGCCTCAACCGTGAAAGGGATATGCTACCTGGCTTTTGCCGACGATAAACAAGAAGCTTTTAGCCAGCTTCAAGCACAATTCGCTAATGCAACTTATCACCAGGTGGTGGATATGACCCAGCAAAATGCTTTGTTCATTTTCAAAAGGGACTGGTCAAAATTATCCAATATCAAACTGCATTTAAAAGGTACAGCTTTTCAGCTTAAAGTATGGGAAGCACTGCTCCGTATCCCAATGGGTGGCTTGTATACCTACGGATCGCTGGCACAGAACATTAGTATGCCTAATGCCAGCAGAGCGGTAGGGAGTGCAGTAGGCGATAACCCGGTGGCCTTCCTTATACCATGCCATCGCGTAATACGGTCTACAGGCGATTTTGGCCAGTATCATTGGGGTGCAACCCGCAAATCGGCCATGATAGGCTGGGAGGCAGCACAGGTAAACAAGATTGCTATTTAAGAGATGGACCTGCAACATCGGATTGAACAACCGGACTGGAATAAGATTTCCAGCCGGTTAAATGATAATGGTTATGCTTTGATTAGTAATGTACTCGGCGACATTGAATGTGACAGCCTTGTACAGGGATACGATAATAAAGAACTATACCGCAAAACTATTAACATGGAGCGTTATCGTTTTGGACAGGGCGAGTACAAATATTTTAATTATCCCCTGCCCGGGATCATTCAGCAGGTAAGGCAAAGCGTTTATCCATACCTGGCACCTGTGGCTAATAACTGGATGAAAGTATTGAATATTGACAAATGCTTTCCTGTCAACCTGGATGAGTTGCTTGAGCAATGCCATACCCATCAGCAAACGCGGCCAACGCCTTTGATACTGAAATATGGCAAGGGTGGTTATAATACTTTACATCAGGATCTGTATGGCGAGATCTATTTCCCTATGCAACTGGTGTTGTTTTTAAATGAGCCGGGCACAGATTATGAAGGCGGTGAGTTTGTGTTAATCGAGCAAAGACCAAGAGCGCAATCGAAAGCTATTGTGTTGAAACCGGTTAAAGGCGATATGCTGATTTTTACCACCAATTTCAGACCGGTAAAAGGAACAAAGGGTTATTATCGGGTAAATATGAAACATGGCGTAAGCGAAGTTACATCAGGCAGCAGGCACACACTGGGTATAATTTTTCATGATGCATCATGATAGTGCATAACAAATTAGATGAAACGCCCTTTAAAAGAACGCGCCAGTTAAAAATACTGATTGACAAGGGCGAAGTACAATTAGCCGGTAACAGCAAACTAAAGATATACGGAAAATTAAATTGCTCTTCCGGCAAAAGAATGAAAACTGAAAATAGGGTATTCTTCAGATCAGAAACTGAGGCTAAAAGAATGGGCTACCGCCCATGCGGACATTGTATGCGTGAAGATTATCTGCTATGGAAAGCGCCGGATTGATTATATTTGAATAAAAACTATGTTGTTTAAAAAGACCCTTTTTTTGTTACTATTCGGACTGATATTCGTGTCGTCAAAAGCGCAAACCACTGATAGCTTACTATTCAACAAGCTGGGCGATTTTGATTTGGCCCGCTTTAACAATGATCAGGGAGAAGCCATACGAATAGGCGAAAGTATTTTACCCGATACTGCAAAGCTTACTGCAAAAGTCCGTGCCAGTTTTTTTGCCCGGCTGGCTAAGTTATATGAGGATAGTGAGCAGGATACAAAAGCTATAATATATTATCAGAAAGTAGTTGCCGCAGTGCCCGATTACTATGTTACACAACGCGCATTGGGTTATTTGTATGACAACGCCGCCGAAGAGATACACCTCAGGCTTTATCAAATTAAAAATGATGACCCTAGATACAGATCATTATTTGACGGTTATAAAGCAATAGTATTAAAAGCCTTACCCCACCTGGAAAAGGCCCAGGCCTGTGACCCCAATGATGATGCACTCGACCTGATCAGGACGCTGTATCAAAACATTCATGACGAGAAAGGACTAAACTCACTTAACAGTCGTTTGAAGAATTTAAGCAAAAATTGTATTGATATTTTAAGTGATAATTAGAAGTCAGAGGTCTGATTTCAGAAGTCAGAGTTTTTGATTTTCATTCCGAAATTGGCATAGCGCAATCCGCATTTAAAAATTAAGCATTTTGCCTTGCTGAGGATATATCAGGTTTAACTGTAGTTCGTTCTCAGCAGCTAACTGTTTTTTTATCCGCTCAATACTACTTTGCGGGGGCTTTACATGGGTTATTACAATGTTAAATCCTTTTAGCGAGCCTTGTCCCGAAAGCTTTTCCAATTCATTAAGTTCTTTCATCAGCCAATGCGGAGTAAGGTGGCCAAACAGAGTTTTATCCGGTTGTTCATCCGGAAAAGATACTTCTATCATGATTGCTTTAAGCTTTTTTTCCTTGATCAAAGGGGCAATACCTTGCCATAGTAATTCAATCTTACGGCTTTTTTCAATTTCATCGGGACCGGTATCCCCCAGGTAAAGCATATAATTATCATTATTCCGCACCAAAAAAGCAGTACTCGTAAGGTTTGAATGGCTTAACGGGAATGCTTTAACCCACATTTCTGTGTTCTCTACAGGTATTTCCACACCCGGATTGAGCACCTTATAATGATATTTTTTTAATTGCGGGGCCTCGCCCTCATCGGCAAAATTGGCCCAGCTTTTCCAGGTAAAATAGTGTGTTTTAAATGTTTCTATACAATCCGAAAATGCATAAATATTTTTTGTGGTATCATCGGGCGAGTTAATGATCAAACCCGATAAATGATCCAGGTGTGAGTGGGAGATCAGGTAGCCTTTGATATATTTTCTTAATACCACTTCAGCCGGAACAGCAAAAACCTTATTCCCGATCGCCTTTTCGATACCTGCATGCAGTGTGCCTGCATCAAGGCATACATAATTATTGCTATTCACAGGCGCCAGCATATATGCGGAGAGGTTACTCTCGTCTATACCACCCTTTACGCCCAATGGCACCACCTTGAAAGCAATGTTTTTATCCTGTGCAAATGATACAAGATTTATAAATAGAAAAATTAAAAACAGAAAACGACGATACATTATTGGAAGGTATTTTTTCTGTCTAAAGTAATCATCTCTGGCAATAAAACCCCAATTACATAATAGAAATCCACTAAGCATTTATGCGCTTAAGGTTTGGTCTCCATAGCACAAAATACCGGCGTCTAAGGCATTTGGAACAAAAATATATCCGTAGCGGAAGCCAGAAAAGAAAAGTTTTGATCAGGAAATTGCGTTTGATCCTTGTGTGCATAACATGCTCACATTTTGGACATCTGAAAGTAGAGTTTGAATACATAGTTGATAGTTAGGTGCCTGATAAGTAGACATTTATCATTGATAAATTGTTTTAATCATCGAAATGTTTTTTTAATTGTAAATAGACAATTATATCCGTAGAGAAATAGGGATAAAAATGACGGGATATTTATGGACAATTTTCTACTTTTATCCCCTTATGAAAACCAGTGGTATTGTTGCAAAGGCGGTTGCTCGCCTGTTTCTTTTATTAATGATTTTAGCCATTATTCCTTTGTTCCAGGTTGATACAGAAAAATTGCATCATCTGTATATCGTTACAAAAAGTAAATGGCTGTTTGTATTCCCGGTAATATTGGTTGGCGGTTTTGTGTACTTCTTTATTCGTTGTACACTCAATAAATATAAGGAACCCGATTCAAACTGGCTGCTGGTAATAAACACACTTATTTTGATGGCTTATTGTGCCACACTTTTTATACGCGTATATGAGCTAACAATGAAATAGCTAATTAACTATTCGGTTTTCATTGCTTTTTCGGCCGATTTCTTGTACTCATATTCTCCGCCAAAAAGGAAACCCCATGGCTTAAGGCTTTCTATCCTGTCGAAAATTATTTTAAGGATAGCAATTACAGGGATAGCCAGGAACATACCCGAGAGGCCCCAGATCATTTCGCCTATTACAATACCAAGGAAAGATATCAAAGCGTTTAGCCTCACTTTTGAACCCACAATAGTTGGGAGCAACACGTTAGAATCAACCGCATGCAGGAGTATTACACTAACTATAACAGACAACACATCTCTCACATTCCCCGTTGCAAAAGTGATGAGTGCGCTAAGGAACAAAGCAGTAAAGATTCCGACATAAGGTACGATATTGAACAGGCCCACGATCAGCCCGAGTAACATTGCGTATTTAACCCCGATCAGCAGGAAAGCCGTACAAGCTATTGTGGCTACAATAACCATCTCGAGTAGTAAACCCAAAATGTATTTCCTTAAAATACTTTGGATATTTTCTACAATATCGTACACAATGGCCGAATTTTCTTCACTGAAAACCCATACCAAAAAGTGTAGTAATAATCGCCTGTATAATAGTATCAGGAAAGTAAAAATAAGTATGAACGAATAAAATAACATCAGCGATGATACTGCCCCTAAAGTAGTACCAATAACGGAGCTGCTTGATGACATAAGCTTAGTAGTAGCGTCGTGTACATAATCCATCTGCTTGTCCATATTAATATGGAAGCTGTTTTCTACCCATCCTCGTATATCATCTATTGATTGGCCCACCTGTTTTTTAAGCATCGGCCAATCATCCGCCAGTCTGGATATCTGTGTACCTACCAGGTAAAGTATACCTCCTATAAAAGCGATAAGTGTAATGATTGATAACAGCGAAGCAATACTGCGGTGAAACCGTAATCTTTTTTCAAAAAAACTACATATTGGGAGCAGCAATATGGCAAACAGAAACCCGAAGATCAATGGGTCGATCAAATCTTTGGCTACAACAATCAGGTAGCCTAAAGCAATAAGGCCGACAAGAACTAAGGAAAGTTTTTCGTAAAAAGGGGCTGTTATTTTTTTTACAGGCATACCAGGGGGCGTTTATTTGTACTATACGTTCAGCTTACCGTCGAAGCTAAGATTTTTGAAATATAGGGATAATTGTTTTTACTTATAAAATATCTTCCAGTTTGTTTAATACCTGTTTGATGTAATTGTCCATTACCTGGTCGGGCTGTTTGCTAAATGTTTTTGTTGCCCGGTTGGCTAATATTACATTAAAGGATATTGCCCTATGCCCTAATACTGCTGCCATGCCATATATACCGGCTGTTTCCATTTCCAGGTTGGTAATTCGCTTACCGTCCGAATTAAAGTTTTGTATTGATTCCATCAGCTCCGGATAAGTTGCTTTTGCCCTTATTTCACGGCCCTGCGGTGCATAAAAACCCGGCGCAGTAATGGTAATACCTTGTTGCAGGTGGGTAGCCAACCTGCTGATCAGCAAGGTATCGGCGGATGCCATATAGGGTGAAAAGTTACTGCCATTTGGCAACGCTGCTTTAAAATTATCTAACAATTCTTTTTCAGGTACCAACAACTGACGCTCATAGTAATTCATCAGTATATCCATCCCAAATGCCGAACTCGAAACTAACAGACTATCAATAGCAATATCAGCTTGTATAGCGCCTGATGTTCCTATACGGATAATGTTGAGTTTTTGCAATTGCGCTTTAGGCAGACGTGTTTGCAAATCGATATTGACCAATGCATCCAGTTCGTTCATCACAATATCGATATTGTCAGTACCAATGCCTGTGGATATTGCAGTGATTCTTTTACCTCCAATGGTACCTGTATGGGTAACAAACTCGCGTTTGGATTTTTTTAGTTCGATATGGTCAAAATACTGACTTACCTGCGATACACGTTCAGGGTCGCCCACGGTGATAATCGTATCCGCAATATCTCCGGGCAATAAATTTAAATGGTAAACGCTGCCGTCGGCATTTAATATCAGTTCTGTTTCTGCTATCCGGTTCAAAACTATAGTATTAATAATCACAGTAATAATCAAGGCAAGTTACAAACCAGTTCTCTCATTATAAACTGATTAAATATCAGAGTTTTTGATAATATCATTTTTAAACATAACATTAACAAAATCACATAATTGTATAATTAATTTATATTAAATTTATTATTTGTTAATAATTAGATAACAATTACATAATTTTGGCATTAGTAGGCTGCTTGTCCACCAATACAACAGCCATCCCTTCCATTATAAACCTTTTATAACCTAAACCGATAAATGTTTAAAAAAATGAAATTTGAGAAGAAGACTATTTCTGGAATATTATTAATTATTGTTTCAATTTTAATTTTAATTGTCCCTAATATTTTATTAAATGATAGTCAGGGTATATTAAATCTCTGTTTAACAATCATTTCTAAAATATGCCTTTTTTTATTTTTGGGTTTGGTTTTGTTAAGATTGACGCGATCTTTTTTTTGGTCGTATCTGATTCTTGGAACGGCATATCTACTATCCTCGATTATCGAAATCAGTAACATTATTCTTTTAGATCATTATATTACTGCGGATAATATAACATCGTTATTAAATGCCTCTAAGAGCGAGGTTCAAGAATTTTACCACCTGTTTCGTGTATATCTCGTTGTGCCGGCTGTTTTGATTGCTGCCTTTATTTTTATCGTAATAAAATACAAATCAATAGCATACAATATTAAAAATCAAAAATTGATCATCCCTTTGGCACTGATTGCTCTTGTGATTTCAATTCCGGTCTCTTTTTTAAGAATATATCACTCTGATAAAGCGCTATCGGGTAAAGGTTTAATAGACTGTACACTAAGAATCGATTATTTAATGGACCATCCTTTCAATATTTTAAATGAAAGTTATGTTTTTGTTAAAAATAGTATACGAGCCAGAAAATATAAGGCTCAGCACGATAATTTCAGTTTTGGTATATTAAATCAAAGCGATACGCAGAAACCTAAATTAGTTGTGTTTATTATTGGTGAAAGGATGAGATATGCTAACTGGTCAATAAATGGATATAATAGAGAAACAAGCCCCAATCTTGAAAAGATCAAAAATCTAATTTCATTCAAAAAAAATTACTCCAATTCTAATTTCACTTATGGCTCTATTCCGCTGATTATTACCCAGGCAACGCCAAAAGACCCTACACTTGCCTATTCGCAAAAAACCATAGTAACATTATTTAAAGAGGCCGGATATGAAACAAACTGGATCTCGAGCCAGTATTTATTTGATATTATTAACGAAAAGAACACGCCCGACCATTTATACCCACTTTATGCAAGGCAACACACAGATATGGATATCATTCCTTTATTTGATTCGGTTCTGAACAAAAAAACACCAAAAAACCGACTGATAATAATAAATATGTTGGGTGGCCATGGCGGAGTGCCTGCTAAATTTAATGTGTTTAATCCAAATGATAGTCATGAGGACCATCCGGTCACGTTAAGTAATGCAGCCATATTTATTAATACGTATGATAACATGATGCTTTTCCAGGATTATGTACTTAGTGAAATAACAAAAATGACTGAAAGACAGAATGTATCCTCTGTTGTAATGTTTACGGCTGATCATGGGTGCAATTTGTTTGATAACGGTAAAGCTTTATTTGGATACGGTTCAGCCAATCCCACCGAAAAGGAGACACATGTTCCGATGTTTATCAGTGTATCTGACAAGTACATTGAAAATAATCATAATAAGTATAAAAACTTACTGGACCACAGGGATTTACTTACCACTAATAATAACTTATTTTATTCTCTGGCCGATTTGGCAAATATTAAATATAAGTCATTTGTAAAACAACAAAGCATTTCTGATCCTTCGTTTGTTGAATTCCCTTCAAGATTTGTACGTGCAGATAATAAGGTGTTTGAATTCAAAAATGTAAAAGACAATGAACTGAATTCCGGCCTTGCTGAAAATGCCTCAACAAAAGAAGATAATACATCTAAGAAATAACTCTGCAGGCTTTAGAAGCCCCTTCAAGCATGCGGTTCTTGATGCGTAATAAAGTAAATAATTGTTAGAAACACTTTTTTACAACGCTTGTTAAAGATTTATCATCTATTCAAAAATTTACAACCATGGCAAAGTATTCAGAAAAAGCAGGAGAAAAGGTTGAGAAAACCATGCACGAAATGAAAGAAGGTAAATTGAAAAGTGGTAGCGGTAAAAAGGTAACCAGCAAGAAACAGGCTGTAGCTATCGGCCTATCCGAAGCCCGTAAAGAAGGGGCTAAGGTGCCGAAAAAGAGTTAACGCCTCGGTAAAAGAGCAATTTATTGTCTGAATCAGAATTTGCAGAATTAAAGAATTACGAAAATCAGGTTAATCATTTAATCCGGGAAATCATGGTTCAGACAATTCTGCGATGAGTTTATTCTTTTTCTGTAAACGCGTCCATGATCTTCATCAAAGTTACCGCTTCTTCAATTGGACAGGGGTTTGGCCCTTCTCCTCTGAAGTAACTTACGATTTTCCCAATCATAGGTTGTTGAATATGCTCTGGATGAGTAAAATTTACCGTTTGCTCACCCTCTTCATTTTTCAAGCTCACAAATGTCCCGAAAAATGGGAACATGATCTTTCCTTTTGTGCCGATTATCTCGCAGCTATCAATGGTTTCGCTTTCGGCAACATTAAAACACCACGAACCATTCACTACTACTTTGTTTTTAAACAATATCTCGCCGCAAACATGATCATCAGCAGGGTTTACGCCCGATTGGTTTAACGAGAATCCATGATACCGATCAGGCTCGCCAAAATAGTATAGCATCAGGTCGAGCTGATGTGGGGCAAGGTCATGAAAATAACCACCGCCTGAAAGTTCGGGCTGTACCCGCCAGTTGGTTTCCGAATTAGCAATCAGGTCCGGTTTTATACTCTTCCACATCCTGATCTGTACAGTGCGCACGTCGCCGATAGTATTTTTAGCCAAAAGTTCTTTTACATATAAAAACATTGGCAAGGCACGGCGGTAATGAGCCACTGTAAGCTTGCCGTTATATTGTTTTACGGCATCGGCCATCGCCTGGGCTTCCTGTGCCGTACGTGTTACGGGTTTTTCCACATATACGTCTAAGCCTTTTTTCAAAGCAGCTATCGCGTATTCCAAATGAAAAGCAGGAGGGGTGGCTATGGAGACAGCATTGACCTCGGTATCGTTTAATAGTTTGTCTGCATCGTCATACGATTTACCTACGTTATGGCGTGCCGCATAATCAGCAGCCTTCGCAGCGTCACGACGCATTACGGCTACCAATTTGCTATTAGGAATTTTGTTGTAGGCTTGTCCGCTTTTTTTTTCGGTTACATTGCCGCAACCGATGATGCCCCAGTTGATGTTGTTCATTTCTAATTTAAGTTCTTAACATAAATGATCCCGTAGGGATTAAGCTTTGTAGAAAACAAGCCATCAAAAAATCCGTGCCGTTAGGTACGGAAAAATCCTGATAATATTTTCTACAAAGCTTTTGCACCTATGGTGCATTGTCTTTTACTTCAATATTGCCTCAATCTTCGTCAGTTCTTCTGCCGAAAATTTTATGTTATCCAGGCATTTCAATGAGTCAGCCAATTGTTCCGGTTTACTTGCACCGATCAGTACCGAAGTAACGCGCTCATCCTTTAATAACCATGATAACGCCATTTGTGCCAATGTTTGTCCGCGTTGCAGAGCAATATCGTTCAGCCTTTTTATCTGGCTGACGCGCTCATCAGTTACCTGGCTTTTTTGCAGAAACCCGGTTGATTTTGCCGCTCTTGAATCTTCAGGTATACCATGCAGGTATTTGTTGGTTAACAAGCCCTGCGCCAATGGCGAGAATGGGATACAACCTACACCATCTTTTTCTAATACATCCAGCAAACCGCCCTCAACCCAACGCTCAAACATGGAGTATTTTGGCTGATGAATTAAACAAGGAGTGCCTAATTTCTTTAATATGCTGATCGCTTTGTCAGCTTCATCAGCAGGGTAATTGGATATACCAGCATATAGTGCTTTACCTTGCCTTACAATCAGATCTAAAGCACTCATCGTTTCTTCCAGCGGTGTTTCAGGATCTGGACGATGATGATAGAAAATATCTACATAATCCAGCTTCATGCGTTTCAGGCTTTGGTCAAGGCTGGATACCAGGTATTTTTTTGAACCCCAATCGCCATAAGGCCCGTCCCACATAGTGTAACCTGCTTTGCTGGATATGATCATTTCATCGCGGTAACCGCTGAAATCTTTCTTCAATATCTCACCGAAATTCTCTTCTGCTGATCCCGGAGGCGGACCGTAATTATTAGCAAGGTCAAAATGGGTAATGCCGCTGTCAAATGCCAGGTGAAGGATATTACGGCAATTTTCCATCACGTCCACACCACCAAAGTTATGCCACAGGCCGAGCGAAACGGCCGGCAATTTAATACCGCTGCGTCCGCAACGGCGGTATATCATGTTTTTGTATCTGTCTGCAGAGGGTAGGTAAGTCATTGGTAAAAGCTTTAAATGTTGAGCCTTAAAAGTAGGATTTTTTACTAAAACCAGCGTGTAAAATAATTGATAAACAAGCAGGCATTAAGCCAGCTTCAATATGATTTACAAGTAATTGAGCAGAAACGAATTGAATAATTAAATTCTATTAATTCTTTAATTAGCAAAATTACGGTTCAGACAATCTCCGCCACAACAAAAGTGCTTCCTCCAACAAATACCAGGTCATTTTTACCGGCACTGTTTTGCGCTGCATTCAAAGCCGCCTTTACCGAAATGTATATTTCACCATGCAGACCAAAGTTTTCTGCTTTCTCCTTTAACTTTTCCGCATCCAAGCCTCGCGGAATGTCTGGCTTGCAGAAGTAATAGATAGCATCCTTAGGAAGCATAGTCAGCATTCGACTGATATCCTTATCATTCACCACACCAATCACGAAGTGAAGTTGCTGGTAAGGAGTGGCCTCGATATTTTTCAGCACTTCGGTAATACCTTCCGGGTTATGACCGGTATCGCAAATGGTTAGCGGATCCTGGCTTAGAATTTCCCAACGCCCATGCAAGCCGGTCAGTTTTTTAACCTGGCTCAATGAACTTCGGATATGTTCATCTGTAATTATAAAGGCTTGTTGACGCAATTCTTCAATGCCCGACAATACTGCCTTTACATTTTTAAGCTGATAAGTACCTGGGAGGTCGAGATGCAGGTCGAACGTCTTAAGTTCTGAGTCATTCTTTTGAATACTAAAGTCTAAATATTCTTCCGACTTACGCTTTCCGGCCTCCAACTTTAAAATGCGCCACTTTTCAGATGCAAAACTGATCGCCGAATTTTGAGATTGAGCTTTGCTGACAAACACATCGGCTATTTCAGATTGATATTCGCCTATGATAACCGGGATACCAGGTTTAATAATACCTGCTTTTTCACCTGCGATAAGGGTTAGCGTATTACCCAGCAAATTCACATGGTCCCATCCAATATTGGTGATCACTGAAAGCAGCGGGCTAATGATATTGGTCGAATCAAGCCTTCCGCCTAAACCTACCTCAATAATCGCAATATCTACTTTTTCGTTGGCAAATGCGTCAAAGGCCATGCCTACGGTCATCTCAAAAAAGGAGGGTTTAATATCCTCAAAATCAGTCCGGTGCTCTTCCACAAATTTGATCACATGCTCTTCACTGATCATTTCGCCATTAATACGGATACGTTCCCTGAAATCCCTTAAATGCGGTGAGGTATAAAGCCCGGTTTTATATCCCGCAGTTTGCAATACAGCAGCCAGCATGTGCGAGGTTGACCCTTTGCCATTAGTGCCGCCAACATGTATGCTTCTAAATTTATTTTGCGGATCGCCAAGTCGCTTACAGAGCTCTATAGTATTGTTCAGATCATTTTTAAATGCCGAAATACCATCCCTCGTAAACATAGGGAGTTGGCTGTATAGGTAGTCGAGCGTTTGTGCGTAGTTCATTTTTTTAGTAGCAGTTGCAGTAGCAGTAGCAGGTATGCTATTACTATTTAGTTTTAGGAGTGAACTTCTCAGGATGATTAGCCATTGAATTTAGCATTCTACCTATTTCTTCATACTTTAACTGAAGAAGGTTTAGATTTTCACGACTAATATATTCACAACTATAAGCGAAATCTAACCAAATGGATGTTTCGGTCGCTTCTCCATCCGCATCTGTCATTTTAGTGGTGAAATGTTTTGGATAAATACGCTTTCTATAGCCCTCACCAATATTAACACATACTGAACGGGAAGATCGTCCTATTTGGTCGGTGAGTGAATAAGTTTCTTCTTTTGGAAAACTTTTACTAATTAAAAAAATGGTTTTCGCAGCTTCAAATGCTAACTGGTAAACTTTAAGATCCTTAAAACTTCCTGTCATGATAATCGATTTTACTTTACAAAGTACTGCTACTGCTGCTGCTACTGCAACTTTATTTGTAAATAAAAATCAATTTACTTTAAATACAAAAACCACTTTCCCGGATTGGGTCTCCGGTGCGTTTTCAGAAGCGTTGAGTTTAGAGTCTTTTACCGCGTCTTCACATTTTTGCAGCAAGTTAGGATCTGTTATAGTTGTACCTGCGGCACCAGCACTGGCATAAATCACAGTACCGTTTTTATCTACACGAATATCAACCACTACTTTACCGGTGCGCCTGTTATCGTCAGTAACCGATGGTTTATTTACAAAGCTGCGCTGTGCCATCTGTAAACCACCATTCCCCGAGCCCGTACCATTATAGTTCGGTGACAAGGTTGAACCATTTGGTTTACCCTGGTTGCCCGGTGTGTTAGTGGTTCCATCGCCTTCACCAGTGCCGCCATTGCTTTTGCCTTTGTATAAAGCATTCTGATTGATGGCAGGCTTGGCTGGTTTGGTTACTGGTTGTGTAGCCACAGTTTTACTTACTTTTTTCGAGTTGGCATCCACAGTAGGGGCATCCTCGGTACTCTGGGTAACTACTTTTTTATCGCTTTGCTCCACCTGCGTTTTTTGTGGTGTTGGTGGGGCAGGGGTTACTTTAGTTGGTTTGGTATGATTGGGCCTTTCAGCTTTTGATGGTTCTTCAACACTGGTCAAATCGGTACCCATACCTTCGTCCGTAGTACCATAGTTTACCAGGATACCGCCAGTTCCATCCTCCGGTTTAGGTGGATTTTTAAATACGATAAAATAACACAAAGCAATCAGCACAGCCATAATAATGCCTGTAGCTAAAAATGCTTTGGGATAATTATTTTCTTCCTGGTAGTATTCCATTTTTTTTGCTTTGCGTTTAGCGCCTGGCGGTGAGCGTTGGTTTGCAAACTGCCCACTGCAAACCGCCAACTATCCTTTCGGTTCTGTTGCCAGAACGAGTTTTATATTCAGTTTTTGCGCAATATCCATTACCTGCACCACATTTTGTATAGCCACCGTACGGTCAACCGACAAAACGATGGTTAATTCTGTTGCCAGTTTTTTAAATCCCATCAGCGTATTTTGCATATCCCCAACCTTCACCGGTTTATTATTCACGGTATATTTCAGGTCCTGGCTGATGGTTACCGAGATCGTTTTTTTTGAAACGGCCTGGCCTGATGAAGATTTAGGCAGCAGCAACTTGATCACATTCGGGTTAGTTACTGTTGATGCGATCAGGAAAAAAAGCAGCAGGAAGAACATAATATCGTTCATTGCCGAGGTATGCACCTCAGCCGATACACGCTGATGTCTTTTTCTCAGGTTCATTTGCTTGGTTCTTCTAACAGGTCGATAAATTCAATGGCATCCGTTTCCAGCTTCAATATCACTTTATCCACCATAATCATCAATATGTGATAACATACGTAGGCTACTATACCCACCATTAATCCGGCGGCCGAGGTTACCATTTTTACATATAAACCTCCTGATATAACGCCCATACTGATATTATCTGTTTTAGATATATCATAAAAAATCTTGATAACCCCTGCAATCGTCCCAAGGAACCCAAACATGGGCGCAATACCGGCAACAATACCCAATATGCTAATGTTCTTTTCCAGTTTGGAAACTTCCAGCTTGCCCACATTCTCAATGGCGCCTTCAATATCTTTTATAGGGCGACCGATACGTAAAAGCCCTTTTTGCAGCATACGGCCAAGCGGCGAGTTACTATTGCGGCAAATAGCAATAGCGGATTCCAACTTACCGGTTAAAATACTGGTACGTACCTGGCTCATCAGGTTAGATTCGTCTTTGGCAGCTTTGCGTATAGTAAAATAACGTTCAAAGAATATCACGAGGCCCAACACAGCTAAAAAGCCGATAGGTACCATCACCCAACCACCTTTGATCAGCAGATCGCCAAATCTAAGTTCATCACCAGCCTGACCAGGTACCAGCGGTAAATTCTTTGCGGTATCAGCCAGTTTATGCACTGTATCTGTTATTTGTGCTAATAGCATCATTTTTTTGGATTAATTTTTAATGTATAAATTCCTTTATCAACCTTGCCGGTTTTTAGAAGATCTCTTTTTGCCTTTTCTGCTTCCTCTTCGGAGTAATATGTGCCAAATGTTATTTTAATAAGTTTGCCGGGAACATCAGTTGCTATTTTCGCACTGATACCCTTTTCTTCATAAGATTTTATGGCAATCTCAGCCGCTTTCCTGGCTTCGAATGCTGCTCCTATTACCACCCAATGAACACTTTGTATCGTGTCAACAGATTTTGCATTCTGATCAGCAGCAACTGGCTGGGCTGCAGGTTTGGTTGTTGAATCCGGACTAGTTATTGTTTTTGATGTGTCAGTGGCTGCATTTGCCGTGCTATCAAGCGGCTTTACAACTACATATGTTTGTGGCTTGTCCTGGAGGTTAAACCACTCAGGCTTATATTTATAAAGGCCCATAACGGCCAATAAAACAATGATGAGGATAAGCAGTAAAGTTATCCATAAGCTTCCGCGTGTTGAGCGAGGCTCTTCGTATACTTCTTCTTCTGTTTCCTGTTCTTCTGCAGTTTTCTCAACTACGGTTGGTTCAGGCTTTACTATTTTTTCTTCGGCTGGTTTTATCGGGACTTCTTCTATTGGTTTTACAGAGGCTTCTTCCTTTGGCTTTATTTCTTCCTCTACAGGGGGAGTATGAATTTTTACAGGTTTCTCTTGCGGTTCAGGAATATCAACCGGCTGGAAGCCATAAAAAGACGGGTCGCTTGTTTTGGAAGTATCAACCTTAAATGCCAGTACAGCACCATTAATATATAAAAAACCTAAGCCTGCAATCTCCACATTTCTTGTTGATAGCTGCTGCTTTATACCGGCTACATACTTATCAATAAAATATTTGGATGATGCCAGTGAAATATTCTTTTTGGCTGAAATGAACTTTGCAAGGTTTTCATCTTCTTTATGTTTCGGATCAAAACTTACTTCATGAACTGGAGGATAAAACTTGTTTTCCTGTTCATTATAATAGCCGTTGATGCGTACTTGAGTAAAACATCCAAGTCCGGGCAAGCTGACTTCGCCCTGTAATCCTAATAATTCACTTATATATACGGCTAAATCCATTCCGCTAAAAGTAAAAGTAAATCAGACATCATACAACTTAAAAATGAACTGCAACACCACCAAATATATTGAACCCATAATTAGGATAATACAGCCATACCTGGTTGGTTGTATTCAGAATATTGTTCACCTGCCCGAAGATAGAGAACCTGCTATTTATTTTATATTCAACGCCTCCGCTCAGGTCAGCAAATGAATCTATTTGTACAACACTTGGGGTAGGTGTGCCCAAAACCTGGTCATAAGCAGTGCCTCTGAATAATAACGTGCCGTTGATGCTTAATTGTTTTGTGATATGTAAAGTGGTTCCTGCTTTCAGTATAAATTTAGGTAAATTCCAGGCTTCAGCTTCATTGGCCATCTGGTAATCTTTAAACTCAACCCTGCCGAATACATCCACATTATCTGATATTTTAACATCCAGTTCGCCGTTGAAACCGCTTACCCGCGAGTTGCCATTATCGTATATCACGGAATATTTATTACCAGTAGCATTAAAATCGCTCACAAACAATGGCATATCCTTAATGCTATTGCGGAAAATCGTCGCTTTAAAACCAACACCTGGCGCTAAAGTTCCCTTCAGTCCCAAAGCTATGTCCAGCTTATCCACAGAGTTTTTAATGGCGATATTTTCTTCTATAAAAGGATTAATTTCTGAAAAATCGCGCAGTGATGACCTGTTTACATCCCCTTTTACTTCGGCAAACAAACGCACATATTTAGGTATTACCTGGAATTCAAGTTTGACAGCCGGGAAAATATAGGCATTGGATTGCAAACCAGATTCGCGCGCCAGGTTTAATCCCACATCAATTTTATAATTATCCCCCTGGAACTTTAAATAAGGATTCAGTCTGACAATGGTGTTATTGTATGAATACAGGCTGTCTTTAGGTGTACTCAGATCGATTGACGCACCTAAACCAGCGTGAAACTGATTGATCGTTTCGTTTAGGAAACCGCTGATCACCACATTGCTTTCCTTTGCCTGGTAGGCATTGTTCCAGATGTAGCCATTTACTTTTACCGCATAGGTAAAGTCATTCTCAACATCCTTATAGTTTTTTGTGACCTCGCCTTCAGCGCTCAGCGTACTAAAATGCTGTTTTTGCGGACTAAACGCAGGTGGTGGATTTGCAGGATCAAACCCATAAAAATATGTACCACGACGATTATAATCAATGCGACCAGTGAAAGCATTATCATCCGTAAGGCCTTTGCCAAATACACCTATCTCATCACGGCTTTCATTTTGTTTACTAATACTTGGTCCTGATTGGGCAATGTGTTTGGCAAAAGCGCCTACCTGCAAAGCCTGATCACTTCCGTTATCAACGTAAACTTCACCAAAAGTAGTTTTGAGGTTTCCCAGTCCAACTTTTGCATAGTTACTTGAAGGTATTGAATCTTGCTCTTTAGGCATTGGCATCGGCTCTAACTGGCGGATATCTGTATTCCTTTCCAGTCTTTTATCCAATGTTACATATGTTAAAGGAGCCTTAAACGGTGTTTTGTCCTCCAGATCAGGGTTACGGCGTATCTTCACCGCATCAGCTAAAACCGGTTTGTATGCAGTGGTAACTATGATCTCTTCTGATAAGGCGGCTCCGTTTTTATTTGCCGGATTGTTACCAGCGCCGCCTTTTTTTGTAGTATCCTGTGCAGTACTAGTTTTTGCAGTAGTAGTTTTTGGCTTGACCGCAGGTTTCTTAGCAGGGGTTTTAGCCGTGGTCTTCTTATTTTTAGTATTAGTTTTATTTTGTGCGTTAGCAGGAGCAAAGTAAAATACTATTACTAAGGTGAACAGCGTATAAATATATCTTGATCTGATCATTGCTTGTCTTTTCCTATTGTTCTTTGTTACCTGTTATTAATTTTTTGTAGTATCTGCTTTTGTAGTATCTGGTTTCTCATCTTGTCCGCCTGATTTTACACTACCCGGACTTATTTTCCCCAGCTTATCCTTAGCGGTTGGCAGTATATCGTCGTCCCCTTTATAGTTATCGATAATACTCTGCAATGTTGCCTTGGCCTGGAAGTTATCTTTCATGCCGACATAGTTATCAGCTAATAAGATATAGGTTTTTGCTACCCAGTAATCATAATTCGGCAGTTCCTTTACCAGGTCAAAACACGTTTTTTGGGATGTTTTATAATGACCTTTCAGGTATTCAATATTGGCAATATTGTATTTAGCTTCAGCAGCAGCTTTGGTTTTAGTATTAGCTACGGTGTAGGTAAACTCTTTTACTGCCGATGTGGTGTCACCTTTTTGTAGATAAGCAATACCCGAATATAAACCGGTTTTATACTTGTCTTCTTGAGAAGATTTCTCATAATCGCGTACCAGCTTCGCATACTTCAATGCATCATCCGGCATCTTCATTTGGGCATAGCATAAAAGAAGATTATTAATGGCGAATGAATAATCTGCTTTATATTCCGAGTTTGTCTCCAGTTTTTTCAGGTAAACAATGGCTTCGTTATATTTCTTTTGCGATATTTCCCAACCCGCCATGCTGATCAGTGATTTTTCGGTATAAGCGCTGGTCCAGTCGTTTAATATCACATTGAAATCAGCCACAGCCTCATCGCCACGGTTCAGGTTGATCAAACTTTGTCCCCTGATAAAATGTGCCTGTTTCTCATAGATCGGTTTGGTCGTGAACTTATCTAAATAGGCATTTACCGCCTGTACTGTTCCTGACCAGTCGCCTTTCAGATAAAGGTTATTAGCAGCGGTATACATAATGTTCTCCTGGTCGGCAGCAGTATAATTGCCGATAGGAGTAGTAGCTGCATAGGTGATAAAGGTTTGCGCATCGCCCTTATCAGTATATATTTTTTCGATCTGTTTAAGTGCCTGTTTAGCTTCATCAGTTGATGAATAATCCTGTATCACTTTCTTAAATGATTCAACAGCCAGGTCATCACTACCATTATTGTAATCTATCAGGCCGATAGTGACCAATGCACGCGGCACATAGCTGCTGTGCGGATATTTCTCTATCATTGCCTGCAGCCCGGTTTTGGCAGTGGCGCCGTCATTTTTTAAGAAATAAGTATAAGCGATCTCAAACGAAGCGTCGTCCGCATAGTCAGAGTTAGGGAACTTGTTCAATACATCGGTCAGTGTGCTGATCTTGTTATCGGGTGACCCCTGTAAACCCTGTATCATCCCACGCTGAAATAAGGCATAATCTTCGCCTTTGTCATGATGAGCTATGATACGGTCGTAATAATTCCTGGCTTCGCTATAATTCTTTAAAACGAAATAACTATCTCCCAAACGGGTTACGGCATCATTGATCGTATTCTGATCTTTCTCGCTGCCCTCTAAAAACTTCTCAAAAGAATAAGCAGCCTTTTTATATTGTTCATCACCAAAAGCAGCGTATGCCAGGGCATAGTTTGCATAGTTGAAAACAGGAGTTGCACTTGCCTCGTCCATATCCATGAAACGTTCGAAGTTTTGTACCGATTCTCCATATTTACGCACCTCGTACATAGCTTCCGCCATCCAGTAAATTGTTAAAGCCTGGGTTTTGCGATCGACAGGCACTTTTAACGAACGCAGGAATATCCCGATGGCGTTTTCAAATGCACGTTCATTATAAAACTCAAGTCCGCGATAGTAAGTCACTTTCTGGTAGGCCAGTTTTGCACTTGCCGATTTATTTGGCAATGGTTCCAATATCTCAACAGCTTCTTTGTAATTCTTAGAATTTAAAAGCTCTTCGCCAAGCAGTGTTTTAACTTCGTCAGTTCTGCCTGATTGGGGGTAGTTTTTTAAGTACAAACGGGTCGCTTCAAGTGCCTGAGTATTAAAATCAAGTTCGTAGGATAGCTTAGCATATTCATACAAAGCATCTTGTTGCAGTTGTGCATCAAAGGCTAGTTTTGAGGCCACAAAGAACGCATTGCGCGCGCTTTGCTTATTTTTCATTTTCAGGAAAACATTGCCGAGCGTATAATTACCGTTCTGTGCATAGATGTCATTCTGATCAACTAGCTTTTCCAACTCAGTTGCGGCTTTGGTGTAGTTGCCTACTTTGTAGTAAGCGTAGCCCATCTGGTAGCTATCCTGTGTATTTTGTGTTTTACCACGGTCCTTATCTTCAAAACGACTGTAATAGGCTACAGAATTATCGTAGTCCTTTTTGGCAAAGTACGAGGCACCAATAATACGCAGCATCTCGGTTTCGTGCTGCTGATGTGTAGTCTTAAGGATTGGCACCGCATAGCTGATCACATCATTATAGCGGGCATCCAAAAAGTAAACTGCCGTAATATAGTATGGATAACTGTCTTCGTATTTTTTTGAGTTTTTTAGTTTCTCAAAATTCACCAGTGCTAAATGGTAATCCTTATTCAGATAAGCAATGTATGCAAAGTAATAAGTGGCGTCTTCAGTATAAGGTGATTTTTTATTTTTTACCTCGCTAAAAAGCAACTGCGCATTTTTATAATCATTAGTGGCAAAATAAGCATATCCTTTGCGGAACTTATATTCGGTCTCCTGGTCGCCTATCAGTTCTCCTGCTCCTACTTTATTGAACCATATCAAGGCATCTGCATATTTTTCCTGCTTGAAATAAAATTTACCGATCTGGAAATAGGCCACTTTAGCCAGTGGATTTTCCGGATGCTCCTTAATAAATTTCATAAACAGGCTTTCGGCATCATCATTCCCTAATTCAAGGGCACAAACTGCTTCGTAATACTGAGCATTTTCTTTTACCAGCGATAGTTCCGATTCGAATTTTGACTGAGTGCTGGTTTGCAGCCTAGATCTTTCTACTAACCTGAATTGCTCGGCGGCGGCAACGTATTTACCTTTACTAAGCAGGTCATTTGCAGTATGATAGGTTCGGTATATCTGGAAAGAGGGGTCTTGCTGAGCGCTGGCGGTTAAGGTAAAAAATACGGGAATAAGTATAGCGGTGTACTTCAATTTGATCATAAGCGCAGGATATCGATATGCGAAAGTAGTTATATCACAAAGATGCTATCAACACAAGTAATTCACAAATGTGAATAACACTTTATTAAAGTGAACGGGTAGTTTACAGGTATGTTATTGGTGTGGAAAACTTTATTGAGTTTAGATTAAATAACAAAACGGCGGTGAACATTAGGTAATTTTGTATGTTGATAATCAACATTTAATAGGATGTCCAAACCATTATATTTATTATACGCTTTTGTAAGCATTTTATTTTTCACAGGTTTTGGTAATGCCCAAAAATCTGATGGACCTATCACGTTGCATGATGAAAAGCTGAATTTTATCCCGCACGAATTTTACATTGCTGATGTGGCAGATGAACGTAAAGACCGTAATACCGTAGCCTCTCTGATCGAAAATAATCCCGATCATTCATCTGCAATGAAGCAAGTCGACCTAAAGGATGGTGCTGTAGTTGCCATCAGCGGTTTTCTTAACCGCAACCTGCATCGGGATACCACACTGCACCCGGTAATGATCACACTTAAGGAATTTAAAATCACCGAAACCAGTGCACCCGGAGGACGGGTAAGCGGCCGTTTGGCTGTAGTGTTTTCCTTTTCACTGCAATTGAGCTATAACACAGTGCACCTGATTGATTATACAAGTGGCATTCGATATGACCGGCCCGATAGCCAGCAGGCTGATGCAGAAGCTATTTTGCGCCACGGTATAGAAGGTGCAATGTCCTTTTTTAATACATGGATAAATAGCCAGGCGGAAACCAATGCACTATTGGCAAAAAAGGTAAAAATAACTTTCACAGATTATACAGAAAATCCGGAAGGCGATACAATCTATTACTCGGCTAATCGACCACTAACCTGGGCCGATTTTAAAGACCGGCCAAGAGAGAATGGCTTTGAAGCCGAAATATTTACAAGCATCGGGTATATTGAACGGAATGAAGTTGTAAAAGGAATTGTAAATGTTAACATGGCCATAAAGGTAGATTTGCCAAAAAACGATTGCTGGGTAAGGGGAGATCGCAATGCTTATACACTTAACCATGAACAACGGCATTTTGATATTGAAAAGCTGGCAAGCGAACATTTTAAGCAAAGACTATTGGCCATTGACCTGCCGGTCGATAATTTCTACGGACCTATTAATATCGAATACCTGGAAGCGCTGCGCGATGCAACACGTATGCAAAAGCAGTACGATGCAGAAACCCAGCACGGCCGTGACAGAGGGGAGCAGGAACGATGGAATGAAAAGATAGACAAGGAGTTAATTTCCTACGGCATAAAAAGGTAAGCTCTTAAGCTTGGCAATTACTATGTGACCGCGTATAAAGCCGGGAAATTTCAATAGAAATTAAAATGCCTGGTGAAGTAATTATGCGGCGGCTAATTGGTGCTGAACCTTATCAACAAGTTCTGAGATATCAAATGGCTTCGCCAAAAAATCGTTAGGAGCATCGTATGGCTTATATTGTCCGGATAAACCATGACTTGCTGATATCATAATGATTGGTATGTCGTGGGTGTCCTTATTTGATTTTATAGTTTTACATAGTTCGCGTCCGTCAATCTCTCCAAGCATAATATCAAGAAGTATCAGATCAGGTTTATACTCTTCTATCTGTTCAACTAATAGACGCCCATCAGCCAGGGTCTTTACATCATAATCGTAATCTTCCAGTATCAACTTTAAAACTTCTAAGATGTCTTCATTATCATCCACCGCTAAAATCTTTTGCATCGTGTCCATTTATTTTATGTGTTTCATATTGTGTGTGATAAACACAATAATTATACCAAGCAGATAATATGGATGTTTAAAAACCCTACGAAGTATAATTAATATAAACAAGAAAAAAATTTAGGACACCATATTTCCTGATTTCAGTACATTAGTTGTCTTTTCAGGAATTTCAGTTTTCTTTTTTTTAACAATAACATAACGTGACTTTTGGCACTTCGCACAAAAATATACTCTTAGTGGGAGAAAAAAAAGAAAGGTCTTTACGAGCCAGTTGCGATGCAGCTGGAAATGAAATGAAGATCCGCATTTGGCGCAATAACGGACAGTAGGGGGTTTAATAAATGCAGTTGTATCCTGATCCACCGATTGTATTTTTTTAGGTCCGAATAATTGGATTACAAAAATAGTAAAATTTAGATTACTACAAATCAGGCTTTAGTGACAAAACAATTATTGTTTCCACACATAATTTTTTTGCCGGCAATTATAGCAATAGTATCTTTTTACGGGAAGGAAGCCCAATAGGTTTTTGAATAAAAAACCTCGCCGAACCCTGAAGCCCAGCTCTAAGTTGCACTTAGGGCAAAGTGGTTTTCTATGTATCTTATCTGCAGGGGTATGTTCTCTGGCTGCTGTTTTCATGTTAATACAATCAGGGCTATTGTATCTTATTTGTTAAAAATTTCCGCAGCAAATATAGATTATTGAGTATTAGTTAATAGGATATTATTGTCAATGTATTGTTACAGAACTTATTTTCTTTATAAGAACATATGGTAATTCAGGCGCAAGATTTGCAGGCGTTTTGACGAAATCGAAATGCCGAATAACTAGCCCGGGACTATTTTAGTAGATCAAATCGTTTACTTTTTTAATCAATTCCACAAGGTCAAATGGTTTATTGATTACAGCATCACAGCCATAGGCAAATATTTCATCGGCGTGATTAATATATGCCGAGAAGATAATAACAGGTACATTATTAAATTCGGGATGTGATTTGATCTGCAGGCAAATTTCACCACCGTTCTCTCCGGCTAATCTGTAATCCAATATAACCAGGTCGGGTTTAAAAGATTTCATTAAGGACATTACTTCTGTGCTTTCAGCAATGCTTTTCACCTCAAATTGTTCATATGCCAGCGTTTCATGAACAACTTCAAGTATATCCTCATTATCATCCAAAACTAAAACGCGCTTTAACATAATTATAATTAATTTAGGTACCGCCGAAAAAGAGTTTACTGGGTCAATCGCGAAATACTCGGTTTAGAGTATGGGTTTGGGCTAAATATCTTTATCGAACTATATCTGAACAAAGATAATAGATTTTTTGAGTTTCGGAAATAAAATATCCAGCTACAACTTTTAACAGTTATTTTGCATGGATGCAGGTATTAAAATGCCTCCCCCAGGCCTAATATCAATGTCATTAAGTTGGGGAAAAACAGAAGGGCTGATAATATCGAATAATGAATTTTGAATACCGAACACCGATGTTTTTACTTCATCATTCAGCATTGGACATTCAATGTTCGATATTTAAAACGCTCGCAATTCATTAACTCTTCCGGATCGCTGGTAAAAATCCCAGCCTATATATACTTGACAGCTACTGAAAGAAAAAGAATACTGCTGCCGAAAACTGGTTGTTCTTCGACGCTTCATTATGGTCGCCAGGTACATAAGTAACCTGAGAGCCTGGTATTAGCAGATGTAACCTGTTTTCAGACCCATTCTCATGATCTTCACTGCCACGAATAATAAGTACTGGTTTTCTTATTTTTGATAATTCTAACGGACTGGTTGATGGCTGGTATTTTTGTTGCAGGGCAAGCGCCTGTTCATCTAAATGCTGACTGCGGACATAATTTACCAGGTCATCCACATCGTGATAGTTTTTGGCGCCCATCAGTGCTTTGTAAGCATGTATCCTTCTTGGCCAGTTAGGGTCAGTATAAGCATCGCCCATGCCGCCCATTACAGTTTTGTTTACCCTTTTGCTATCAAGCACCATCAGCCTTGAAGCAATGATAGACCCTCGTGAGTAACCCACGATATTATATTGGGTAATGTTTAGGGAAGTCAGCAACCCCATAATGTCTTTTGCCTCGGCATCATTTTGATAAGCTTCATCAGTATGCGGCTTGTCTGACAGGCCATTGCCACGCAGATCTAATATGATCACTTTAAATCCTGCTTTAAGCAGATTGGTATAAAGAAATCCACTTTTCCACCCCTGGCTGGTGCCCGAAAACCCGTGAATCATTACCACCGGGAAACCATTGCCACTTGCTTCATAATATATTTTTGTCCCGTCAAAAGATGTATAAAACTGGCCCGTCGCTTTCTGTTGGGCAGAGGCTATACCAATGGTGAAAACTAAAAGCAGAATTAAATTAATAACCGTTTTTTTCATGCGCTATGGTGTGTATGATATTAAAAATAACAATACATCCCGCTTTATACGTTTAAAACGCCGTAAAGGATGCAAAAAGATATTTTTGGCGATTGCAATATTAACTATATCAATTTAACCGGAGTAAATTTTGTCAAAATAATACTCTTATTTATATAATTCTTTTAGTATATTTGATTATAAGCCAGTTAGCCAACTAAATCTGTTTGTTATGAAAAAAGTTTCAAATATTCTTGACCGTAAGGGGTCTAGTGTTATGACTATTGATGCATCAACCACAGTACTGGATGCATTGCGATTAATGGACGATATGAATATCGGATCGGTAGTGGTTACCGATGAGGGGAAATATGTTGGCTTGTTAACTGAACGCGATTATGCGCGTAAAGTGATACTTCGCGGTAAATCTTCCCTGGAAACATCCGTGCGCGAGATCATGAGCACTGATCTACCCCCCATCATCCCTGAAAACTCAGTTGAGACCTGCATGCACATCATGAGCGAGAATAATATCCGCTATCTGCCTGTATTTAAAAATGATCAGCTATGCGGTATTATTTCCATTAATGACCTGGTAACGGAAACCATCCTGACGCACGAGGAAACCATCGAGCAACTAAGAAGCTACATTCAGTCCTGATCTCAGGAAGTGATATGGCGTGAATGTCCGCTGATTTCGTCTTTGCTGTTTATCGGTATTTCAACCTTTTTTATTTGTGGATGTTTATCTGTGGGGAATGATATTTTCACAGCTTCGCGGCATTTTTTTATCGCCCTGCGTAATTCCCTGTTTGCATAGGCTTTTCCGCTGAACATCAATTTTTCATTTTCATTCTTCGTCAGGTCAAACCCACTGCCATTCCACAGGTAATGCTGCTCATCTTCAGCTATGTAAATGATATTATAATCAGCCATAATATAATCAGAACATCTAAAACCGGTAATTAGTTTGTTATCGGGCCCGAATAGACAAGATTTTGTAAATTAGCTGCTTCACCAATTATTCTCCGGGATGAGTTTTCTGAAAGCTATATGGAATGAGTTTACCGGTTTTTTCGGTTTCGGAAACCTGATTGATATTTTACATTCGGGTAAATATAACGAACTGCTTACCTGGCATGGTATAACTTCTGTCTTAGGCCCGCTAATCCCATTTCTGCTGATTATTGAGATCATAAGGGCGGCATTTTACAAACGGTTTAAGGTGATCGATTATAAAATACCCTTCTTTACCTATGTGTTAAATGCATTTGTAGGCAGACTTATCTCTTTTGCTATGGTTGGCCTGTGCATAGGGTTATTTGAGAAGCATGCTATTTTTAAAACCGTTTTTACCTGGTACTGGTTCATATACGGCTACATCATTTGGGAATTTGCCCATTTTATCTATCACCTTTTGGCGCATAAGGTGCGCATATTGTGGTGCCTGCATTCTACCCACCATGCACCGGTATCCATGAATTTATCAGTTACCTATGCGCATTTCTTTTTAGAAGCACCTTATGCTGATGTTGTGCGTACCACCATTTGCATTTTATTGGGAGTAAACCCTGCCATGCTGTTTGTTATTATGTTTATTGATGGTACCTGGGGTGCTTTTATACATATCGGCGAAAACCTGGTTGAGGACGCCCGCTTCGGATTTTTAGGCAGGATCGTTCTTACACCATCTCATCACCGGGTACACCATGCCAAGAATCCGGTTTACATGGATACCAATTTCTGTAATCTGTTAAATGTTTGGGACAAAGTATTTGGCACCTATCAGCCAGAAGATCGTAAAATGCCTATTGAATATGGTATTACACGACCTATGAAACCACATCATTTTTTGGATGCTTATTTTGGTGAAATAGTGGCGCTGGGAAAAGATGTAGCCAAAGCTCCCGGGATCAAAAACAAATTCCTGTATATTATTATGCCTCCCGGATGGAGCCACACCGGCGACCATAAAATGGCAAGCGTGGTAAGAAAGAAATATATGGAAGAGCATGAAAAGAATGTGCTTTCGCACAAGACTATTACTGATGATAAAGGTGATCTAACATCAGTAACCTTTAAATAAATTAGTCTACCCCGGTATTACAAACCAAAAGGTTGATCCTTTGCCCTCTTCGCTTTCAATATTAATAGTGCCGTTATGCTGCCGGATGATCTCTGCCGAGATATACAGACCCAGACCCAGGCCGGCATATCTTTGTGATTTTTCATTTACACGGTAAAACCTGTCGAATATCAGAGGTAACTTACTGGCAGGTATCCCGATGCCAAAATCAGTGACCGAAACTTTTACACCCGCCGTTATTTTTTCAACCCGGATGATCAATTTGTCTGCATCCGGAGAATATTTAACTCCATTAGCAATAAGATTCACCAATACCTGTTCTATACGGTTTCTGTCAGCATTTACAGTAAGATTCTTATCACCCTCTGTAATAAATTGATAATGGGGTGATTGCATTTGGATTTCTTCAATACATTCCACTATCAGCTCATCCAGTAAAAATGAAGTTTTCCGCAGTTCTAACTTGCCTGATTGTATCTTGGTTACATCCAGCAGATCTTTAATTAGCTCAACCAGTTTATCTACCTGCTTCACTGATTTTGCCACAGTTACACTAAAAGCTTTCATTTCCTCGCTCTTAGCGGCTGTACGCTCCATCATTTGAAGTAATAACTTAAGGCTGGTAATAGGAGTCTTTAATTCATGACTTGCTATACTGACAAACTCATCTTTCTTTTTTAATAATTCGATAGTTGCCACATCGATCATTTTTTGAATAGTAACGTCGAGCAAAGTTCCGATAAAACGGGTAGCTAATCCCTGCTCGTTAAAATAGGCCCTGCCCTTTGCTTTTAACCATTTAAATTTTCCGTCAAAGGGAGTAGTCCTGAATTCTACATCAAATTCTCCGTAATCCTTATTCGTCAGGGTCTCATTAATTTTGTTTTCAAGTGCATCATGATCATCAGGATGGATCATTTTATAAAAACACTGCAAGTCAACCGAAGCCAGTGGTATTAAACCGAAAATTTCCTTACAGCGCTTATCGCATATTAAATCCCTTTTTTGCGGGTCGTAATCCCAGGTGCCTAAACCTGCTGAATCAACCGCAAATTTTAACCGTTCCCTGCTCTCACTTAAAAGGCGCTCGGCCTGGGCCAATCCTTCTTCTACCTGGCGTTTGTAAGTGATGTCTTCTATGGCTAGTAATATCAGTGGTTCGCCATTTATATTATCAATTTGCCGGGCATTAAGACACATGCTTCTTTTCCCCAGTGACGGAAATATTTGGGTGACATCGAAATCGTCCAATTCCTTCTTCTCCGGCAAAATTTCATCTAACAATTCCCGTAGTTTTGGAATATCCCATTGCCCATTGTTGATCTCATATAGATAATGGCCCTCGATCTCCTTCTCATTGGTTTTAAATTTATTATAGAAGCCGTTTGTAGCGCGCTTTATCCGCAGGTCAGTATCTAATATAAGCAAAGGGTCGCGTATGGTATTTACGATCCCTTCTGTATACAAACGTGCATTGTTCAATTGCTCATTCCTATCCAGTAACTCCTTATTAACGATTAGGATCTCTTCGTTAATACTTTGCAGTTCTTCTTTGGATGTTTCCAGTTCCTCGTTCAGGCTTTGCAGTTCTTCACTGCCGGATAGCAGTTCTTCATTGGCGCTTTGCAGTTCCTCATTAGCGGTTTCCTGGGCATCAGTGATCGCGCGCATATCTGCACGTGTTTGTATCAGTTCGCGTTCCAGGTGTTCAATGCGCAATTCCGAGGCGTTATAATTCATGTTTTCAGTACTCTGTCCGGTATCGAACATAGGAGCCTGTAAACCGGTTGACGATGCAGGTTGAAAAACAATGAGATAATGCAATTCGGAATTTTGGCTGAGCTGCAATGCCTGGATGTTCACAAATTGCTGCATATCATTCACTTTGAAGAAAATGCCGAATTTATGCACCGGCTGTTTGGTCTTTTGTGCGAGATGCAGGATGTTCCGAAGCTCAAAAGAAAGGCCTTCGCGTGCCATTTTTAATATATTAAAACTAGGCTTCCCGGCGGGGGGTATAAGCCAGGTCTCAGTTGAGCCACGGAACTGGATGATATCAAATTTTTCATTCACCAACACAGCGGCAGGCATAAAATTGGCAAGCATAGCATCGTCTGCTATTTTAAAAACATCCTTATTGGCACTTTCCTTCTGAATGTTCTTATCAATTTCCCTGAATGTTTGCTCGGTATCGCGGGATGCCACATTGATGAATCTGCTCAGCGGGCCTTTCCTCAGATATATTTTTTCAGAATTCTTATAAGCTTTAAAAATGTCTGTGTTATTTCCTATACTTTCTGACTTGCCCAGCATCAGGTAGCCTTCTTCTTCATTTAAAGAGTAATGAAAAGTAGTTAGCGCCCTTTTTTGTAAAACAGGTTCCAGATAAATAAGCACATTGCGGCAACTCACCAGGTCGATCTTCGAAAAAGGAGGATCTTTAAGCAAATTGTGGTGGGCAAATACACACATATCCCGGATCGTCTTGGTCACCTGGTAGCTGCCGTCCTGCTTAATGAAAAATTGCTGTAATCTGGAAGGAGAAACACCTGCGAGCTCCGTTTGGTTATATATGCCGTTTCGCGCTTTAGCAATAGCTATTTCGGAAATATCAGTTGCAAATATCTGAATTTTGATCGCTGCAGCCTTATCACCTAAATATTCCTGAAGGCACATGGCAATTGAATAAGCTTCTTCTCCGGTGGCACATCCTGCTACCCATATCCTCAATGCTTCATTAGCTGTTTTTTTGCTGAGCAATGCCGGGAAAATCGTTTCACATAACACTTCAAAGCTTTGTATGTCACGGAAAAAATCAGTGACCGAAATAAGCATGTCATTATAAAGGGCATCCTGCTCGTTCTTGTTTTCGCGAAGAAAATTCAGGTAATCAGCAGGTTTTTCTATTTTATTAAGCGCCATCCGGCGGATGATTCGTCGTTTTAAGGTGCTCTGTTTGTAGTAATTAAAATCAACTCCGCGCCGGACTCTGAGCACAGTTAGTATCTGTTTAAATACCTCGTTGTCTTGCTGGGGTAATGAGTCTTTAACTTTCTCTGGTGAATAATCCGAATTAAAGGGGTGATTTATGGTGATCAACCGCTTAGCAATTTCTTCCGGAGGCAGAATGAAATCTACCGCGCCGGCTTTAATTGCACTTTTGGGCATGCTGTCAAAAGCCGCAGAGCCTTCATCCTGTGCAAACGTTAATCCGCCATATGATTTGATAACCTGCAGGCCAAGGGTACCATCATTAAGGGCACCGGACAGTACCACCCCAACGGCATAACTTTGGTATACCAGCCCTAATGATGAAAAGAAAAGATCAATAGTGTTGTTTTTTTTATTCTTGCTATCTAGTGGTGTCAGTTTTAGTGCGCTGTCAATTACGGTAACTATTTTGTTTTCAGGTATAATGTATAGATGGTCTGGTTCCAGGTGCACATTATCGGTGATCTGCTGAACAGGGAAAGGGGCTACTCTTTGAAGTATTTCTGGTAAAGTGCTTTCGTACGAAGGACTTAAATGCTGAATAAATACAAAGGCCATTCCTGATTTGGCAGGTAAAGCCTTCAAGAATGTTTTTACAGCATCCAACCCGCCCGCTGAAGCGCCAATGCCTACAACGGGGAATTGCAAATTAGATGGGGCCTCTGTATTAGCTTTTCCCATTATAAATTAAAAGTTGGTTGCACGTGTAGAATTTTGGAAATCGGCACAAATATGACAAGGGATTCCTATTAATTTATTGGTATAACTATTAATCAATGGAATAGTTTATAATTTTTAGCATCATTAATAAGCCAATTGTAACGATTTGTCGAAGTAAACTTAGTGAAAAAATAAGGAAAAGAGGCAGCTTGAAATTGTGGTCTGATAATCAGTCTTTTTCGTAAAAAATTAACCAGAACTTTGATCAGTCAACCCAAACAATATTTGCATAGTTCTTGTATTAATAGCACCAATTAAACAATTTATGATCAACCCGGCATATTTTAATATCCAACATGAGGATGGTTCAAAAAGAGCTGTAATTATTGAACCTGTATTGCAAAAGACCACAGGTGGTGTAATGGCAACCGGAAATTATAAAATATATAAAAACTCGGTCGACAATCAGTCTGGTTTATTCACCGAAAAGCTGGAGATCGATGAAAAAAATGATGACCTTGCGGATGAAAGCAACCCTGACTTTTTAGGAAATATTTCGATAGACGTTAATGGAAAATGGCATTATGAAGGTAGCCTGTTAAATGCCGGAGAACAGGGTGAGGTGGCTGGTTATATTAAAAGGCATCAATAAGTAACTAATTACCTAACTAATCACCGCATTAATTATCAGTACCCCAACTATCCCTACAACCGAAACAATCGATTCCATTACAGACCACGATTTTATAGTGTCTTTTATCGACAAGTTAAAATATTCTTTAAACATCCAGAAGCCGCCATCATTTACATGTGAGAAAGCTAAGCTGCCGGCGCCTATTGCCAATACCATTAAATTGGGGTTGATGCTATGATCATGCGCCACCATAGTTGAAACAATGCCTGCAGCCGTCAATCCAGCTACAGTAGCCGAGCCTAAACTGATGCGGATAATAGCTGCCAGTAACCAGCCCAAAACCAAAGGCTGCAACTGCATACTTTGCATCATAGTTGTGATCTCATTATTAGCGCCGCTGGCAACCAGTACTTCCTTAAATATACCCGAACCACCTATAATAAGCAAAATACCTGCTATGTCTTTTACAGCATCGCCATATAACTCTGCCAGTTTTTTCATGCTGATACCTTGTCTGATGCCCAATGAATAGGTAGCGTAAATGATCGATATCAGCATCACAATAGGTGCGTCACCTATAAAAGTTATAAATTTATGTAAAGGCCCGGTGCTATGATCGATATTGAGATAGAACGCACTTGCCATTAACAATATGACCGGGAGAAGTGCCGTAAAAAAGCTATTAAAGGCTGTTGGCAGTTTATCTGCAGGTAATTCCTCGGCTCTGAAAGTCTCCAATGGCACAGATGGTATTTTCTTTAGTGTGCTGGCGAACACCGGGCCAGCTAAAACAATAGCCGGGACTGCCAATATCAATCCGTAAAGCAGCGTTGTACCCATATTGGCATGGAACATACCCACAAGCGCAGTAGGCGAGGGGTGGGGCGGCAAAAAACCATGTGTAACCGACAAAGCAGCCAGCATAGGCAAACCTATATATACGGCAGGCAATTTATATTTATACACCACCGAAAATATTAACGGAACCATGAGCACGAAACCGGTATTATAGAATAATGGTATCCCTACGATAAAGCCCACCACTACCAATGCCCACTGAATGTATTTAACGCCAAAAAGCTTTACCAGTACTTCGGCTATCTTTTGTGCGGCACCACTGGTGGCCACCAATTTACCTGTCATGGCGCCGAGGCATATAATAATAGTGATCGTTCCTAAAGTATCGCCTAATCCTTTTTGTACCGATGCGGTTACTTTATCCATCGGGACGCCTAATAAAAGTCCTGCTGTTATAGAAACGATAAGGAAGGCCAGGAAAGGGTTAACTTTTGCCCAACTCACTAATACAACGAGCAGGATGATACAAAAAAGGATAGTCAGTAAAGCCATTTGAACGGTTTGCCTTTAGGTTGATAGTGCGATAGGACTAAAGTAATAACAATATTTGGGTTTGAAATTCATTGCTATGATTTTTTATGTTGACACGATTAAGGATCAAAAAGTAATTTTTGAGTCAATGTTGACATTTCCGGGGTGATAGCTCATATAGTTTTTGTAACTATGAAGCGCGAACTGAATATTCCATGACTAAAAAACGCTACTTTTTCCTTGTGCTCATTTTAGGGACACTCACAGCTCTGAGCCCATTTTCCATAGACATGTACCTGCCGGCTTTCCAGGATATTGCGAAGTCGCTGCATACCACCACATCAAGGGTCGACCTGTCATTGTCCAGTTTCTTTATCGGCTTAGCCACAGGTCAATTAATCTATGGGCCATTAATGGACCGATTTGGACGGAAGCGGCCTTTATATTTTGGATTGAGTCTATATATAATAGCCTCAGTAGGATGTTTTTTATCTACATCAGTAGAAATGCTGATCGCTATTCGTGCACTGCAGGCCATTGGTAGCTGTGCAGCAGGAGTAGCTTCTATAGCTATGGTGCGCGACCTTTTCCCAGTGGAAGATAATGCAAAAGTATTCGCCCTTTTATTTCTTGTGCTGGGTGCATCACCACTCATCGCACCAACCGCAGGCAGTTATCTGGCTGAGGGGCTTGGCTGGCAATCAGTATTTATTGTATTGCTTAGTATCGCAGCGCTTATACTTATAGCGGTTTTCTTTACCCTGCCCGAAAGTTATGAGCCGGATGCATCTTATTCTTTAAAGCCCGGCCCAATCATTGGGCATTTTCTAACCGTGATACGCAACCCACAGTTTTATACTTATGCTATTGCCGGTTCGGTTGCATTTTGTGGTTTATTCGCCTATGTTGCCGGCTCGCCATTGGTATTTATGGATGTATTTGGTTTGAGTAAAAAGGAATACGGTTGGGTATTTGCCGGGATATCCGTAGGCTTTATCGGATCAAATCAAATTAATAGCCTGCTTTTAAAACGTTTTAAAAGCGAGCAAATAATACGGGTGGCTTTAACTTCTCAGGTGGTTTGTGGTATCATTTTTTGGGTAGGTGCAATAAATGGCTGGTATGGCCTTGCCGGTACACTTGTAATGATATTTTTGGTTTTATGCTGCGTTGGATTAACCAACCCCAATACAGCAGCACTTTCAATGGCCCCTTTTGCTAAGAATGCCGGCGTAGCATCAGCCTTGCTGGGTACTATGCAATTAGGTTTGGGCGCAGCTTCTTCCTTTGCGGTGAGTATATTCAGCAGCAGGTCAGCAACACCGCTGGCGGCAATAATGGCCATATCCTCAGCCATAGCATTATGTATTTTGCTTATCGGGCGAAGGAATATTGTAGATAAGGTTGAAGTAGATACGTCTGTAGCTGTGAGCACAGGTCATTAAACTCACTACAACAGCTCTCAGCATCAGTAAGCCGAACTCATGCCGAAGAGGGTAATTACTCAAAATAATTGGGGAGTTTGCTGACGATATTCCCCATTTCCCCATCTTTTTACGCTCATCCGGGAAAAATTAATAGGGCTAAAGTGCCTTTGACATGGAAAACCGACTTTGGCACAGGCATTGCAAAATGTACTGTGAACGTAAACTATAAAAAAATATCAAAATGGAAAATCTAATAAACACTCAAGTTGAAGCTTTTAAAGCAGTATTCCTTTTGGGAAAATTTGATAATGTACAGGCAAGAAGAGTATTTGTTCCAATCGCTCTGTTCATGGCATCTGCAATCCTTGTATTTGGTCATCTTCCTAAATTTTAATCATCAATCGTAGCATTCATAACTTAACCAATTAAAAAATTATCACAATGGAAAATCTATTAAACAGACAAGTTGAAGCTTTTAGAGCAGTATTCCTTTTCGGAAAATTTGATAATGTACAGGCAAGAAGAGTATTTGTTCCAATCGCTCTGTTCATGGCAACTGCAATCCTTGTATTTGGTCATATCCCTAAGTTTTAATTATCAATCCTAGTATCATACCTTAACCAATTAAAAAACAGTCACAATGGAAAATCTATTAAACAGACAAGTTGAAGCTTTTAGAGCAGTGTTTCTTTTCGGAAAATTTGATAATGTACAGGCAAGAAGAGTATTTGTTCCGATCGCTCTGTTCATGGCAACTGCAATCCTTGTATTTGGTCATATCCCTAAGTTTTAACTACAAGCCCGTCCCGGATTCTTTACACAAGTCTAGTCCCGTTCCGGCATTGCGTCAACGCAACTAATAAAGAGTTACAAATCGTCACCTGGCTTCCAGCTTTTAACGGAGCCAGGCTATTCTAAAGCGAAGATTAGGTGGAGTTACCCCAATACTTCATCAATTATCCCGAACTCCTTCGCTTCCGCAGCTATCATCCAAAAGTCCCTGTCTGATACATCATGTATTTTTTGATATTCCTGTCCGCTATGTTTGGATAGAATGGTGTATAGCTCCTTTTTTACCTTCAGTACTTCGCGAGCAGTGATCTCAATATCTGATGCCGGCCCTTGTACTCCACCTAATGGCTGGTGTATCATCACCCTTGAATGTGTCAACGCTGCCCGTTTACCTGCCGCACCTGAGCACAACAAAACCGCCGACATTGATGCTGCCATGCCTGTGCAAATAGTGGCCACATCCGGACTGATCAAATGCATAGTATCATAGATGCCAAAACCCGCGTATACAGAACCACCAGGCGAATTGATATACATCTGGATATCTTTTTTCGGATCGGCTGATTGAAGAAACAGTAGCTGTGCCTGGATAATATTAGCAATGTTATCGTCCACTGCAGCGCCTAAAAATATAATACGATCCATCATCAGGCGCGAAAAAACATCCATCTGCGCTACACGCAATTCACGTTCTTCGGTGATGTAGGGCGTCATAGCCATTGGGACACTGTTTTCTACTTTGCTAATGTAGCTGTCTATATGTAAACTTTGGACATGGCGATGCCCTACCGCGTATTTGCGGAACTCGTTTTTATCGATATTCATAATTTATTGGATTACTTTTTTGAAAAGAGCCGCATTATCTTTTGCCTGAAACCGGCATGTTCCGGCTCTGTAAATAATTGCTGATACACAGCCTCAATCTCCTGTTTAAGCTGATCACGGCCATATTGCCGGATGATGCTGTATGTTTCTTTCTGCCACTGCATTTTATCACAAAGTTCCGGTTCAAGCAATAGCCTGGCTTCAAACACCAGCGCATCGCCAGGCTCTGAAAGCTGCAATAAATGCGCTTCTATCTGTTGGGTCTCAATCAAGGAAGTCCTCATAGGTCAATGATTTTTCTTTTACTGTTTCCCTTACTTTTTCAAGGCATTTATATTTCTGTACCGTAGCAGAGCGTACGCCCGAAAAGCCGAACGACTCAGCAACTTCAGTCAGCGGTACACCATCGTAATAAAATGAGCGGAGCAGCTCCATACACTTCTTACCTGCAGTTTGCAGAAAGCTGAGTATTTTGTTGCCTGATGGTTGTGCTTCTGCTTCGCTTTCCACATCAAATCCTTCAAGGGGTACCTGTTTACTATTTGCATGGTGTTTCTTAAGCCACAAATGTTTGGCTATACCCATTAAATAGGCTTTTTCGTTTGTTTGGACGGATAATGAACGAGCCACTGCTTTTTCATAATAGATCACCAACGCATCCTGGAAAATATCCTTTGCCTCATCAAACGAGCCACCCATTTTGCTGGTATACTTCGCTACAGCAGGGAAGGTGCTTTTATAAAGCGATATAAAAAGCTTTTCTCTTTCCTCCGCATCCCGATTTGAAAATTTTATATCCGGCATAAGCTTGCTCTTTATTACTATGTGCAAATTACATATAAAATATCACCGCGTTTTCTATTTTTTTCTTTAAAGTCTTGATTTAGATGCCGAAAATTTCCTAATTATCCCTATTCTCCCTTTAGAAAGAATGTTTAATTTTAAGTTTGTTTATATCTTTAAATAAAATAAGCACGATGATACTTCAAAACAAGAATGCTATTATTTATGGCGCCGGTGGATCTATAGGCAGCATCGTGGCCAAAGCATTTGCCAATGAAGGTGCCAAAGTGTTTTTAACCGGCCGTAATCTTGATGCTGTGCAAAAGGTGGCAGAGGAAATCATTGCTTCGGGGGGACGTGCCGAAGCAGACCAGGTGGATGCATTGGATGAGGAGGCGATCAATGATCATATCGATAAGGTAATAAGCAAAACAGGTACAATAGATATCTCATTTAATGCTACTGGAACCAGGGTAGTGCAAAATATCCCTTTGGCGGATATAACGGCGGAAGATTTTATTAGCCCTGTAGCTTTTATGCTGAAAACGCAATTCCTTACAGCAATTGCTGCGGCAGATGCGATGGTTAAACAAGGATCCGGGGTTATTTTATCTCTTACGGCAACACCAGGAGGGATAGGTTATCCATATACAGGAGGCTTTGCACCGGCCTGTAGTGCTAAGGAGAGTTTTTCAAGGAATTTGGCCTCGGAGTTGGGCATATATGGAGTACGTGTGGTCAATATCCGTTCCGGTGGTTCTCCTGATTCAAAAGTATTCAAAGATGCAATTGATAATTATCCCGATGAGATGGAAAAAGTTCTACGAAAGATGGAAGCAGATACTATGCTGAAAAAGCTCCCGCTAATGGCCGATATTGCAAATACCGCGGTGTTCCTGGCGTCTGATCTGGCAGGCAAAATAACAGGAGTAACCATTGATGTAACCTGCGGCACAACAGCAGCGCTCAATTACAGGACTACTTCCTGAAACGGAAATAAGTACACATTAAGCTTATAAAAAACTGCAAACTGCTACTGCAAACCGCTACTCCTTCACTGTCGTCACTCTCGCTCCGTCATCACCGGTTGTTTCAAATATTAAATTCTTGTCGTCTAATTTAGAAACGATAAACGGAAATTCCCTGGTTTTTCCATCAGCCAGAATTTCCTTAAACTGGATCTTATCACCCTCAATTTTATAACTTCCGTGCGATAATACCTTGCCGCCCCACCAGATAAGCAGGCTATCGTTTTTTGAAAATTGGATGTATGGTTCTTCAGACTCCAGTTGTTCACTTGTAACGTTGGTTGTAGAACTGACACTGTTGTTTTCAATTTTTACGTACTTCCATTTGCCATATAAAACATCGGGTTGAATTGTGTTTTTACATGAGGCAAACAGGGCCAATGCGGCGGCACCGGCAATGAGCTTGTTTTTTATAGAAGATCTAACCATAACGGGCTAAATCTAAGTATTATCTGCCGATGTTTTTCTTCATCCTTTCCTCGGCCCTTTTTACTTCATCCTTTTCGCTCAGAGGTGGATCGGTTTTTAGTTCTTCGCCTTTGCGTTTTTTGAGTACCGGCTTTTTAAAAGCCGTTCCTTCCTGGAGGTTTTTTTCGTTTGCTTTCATGATATCCGGATTTTTTACAGATAACAGAACGGGTCAGTTCTACTTAATCCAACCATCCATAAACAAATAAGTTTACGATAAATTAATGAAAATATTTATCGTGTTATGTTGCAAATGTTTACGGCAAAAGGCATATTTGGGAAACCAAAATCTTATCAAAAAATGTAACATTATGCCAAACCCTGTTTCTAATAAGTGCTATTTAGCTAAGGTCTCAACAAAGCTATAAGTTATTGTGAGGAGCCCGCACCTTAAGGGTTCTGTTAAAAAATCTAAACAAAAAAATGAACAATTTAATTTTTCAATTAATGTGGTGGGTTGTGCCTGTCATAATCCTTCTTGTGGCGTACAAATTCGTACTCCGTGTTTTCTTTGGTATGGTTATCGTACCTGATGACCGTATTGGTCTGGTTGTTAAAAAGTACGTACTATCCGGCAATAAACGCCTTCCTGATGGTCGCATCATCGCCACTAACGGCGAAGCAGGTATGCAGGCCAGGGCATTGGCTCCGGGTTTATACTGGGGCATGTGGCCATGGCAGTATTCAGTGATCATGCAGCCATTTGTTATTATTGAACAGAACAAACTCGGACTGGTAAAAGCAAAAGATGGTGCTTCATTTGATACCGGCCGTGTACTGGGTAAACCGGTTGATTGCGACAAGTTCCAGGATGCAACGGCATTTTTGGATAATGGTGGTCAGAAAGGTCCGCAGGCAGCATTTTTAACGCCGGGCAACTATCGTATCAACGCCTTTTTGTTTGAAATCGAGATGGTCCCAATTACTCAGATACAGGAAAACAAAGTGGGTATTATTACTACATTGGATGGTGAGCCGCTGGATAAAGGCGAGATAGCCGGTGTATCTGTAGCGGGTCACAAAAACTACCAGGATCCGATCTCATTTATTAACGCAGGCGGCAGAAAAGGTTTGCAGGAAGATGTGATTCTGGCAGGTACTTATTATTTAAATCCCTGGTTTGTTATTGTTGAACAGGTGGATATGATCTATATTCCGATTGGTTATGTCGGTGTGGTCAACTCATTTGTTGGTCCGGAGGGTAAAGATACCAGCGGCGACAGCTTTAAGCATGGCAATATTGTTAAAAAGAGCCAGAAAGGTGTTTGGGATGAACCACTTGACCCAGGCAAGCATCCGGTGAATATTTATACCCATGCTGTCGAAGTAGTGCCTACAACCAATATCGTGTTGAACTGGGCTAATAGCCGTACAGAAGCGCATGAACTGGATAAAAATCTGTGTACCATTACCGTGCGTTCATCAGATGGTTTTACCTTTAATCTGGACGTGTCACAAATCATCCATATACCGCGTAACGAAGCACCTAAAGTAATTGCCCGTTTCGGTAATATGAAAAACCTGGTATCACAGGTGCTGGAGCCTACAATTGCTAACTATTTCCGTAACTCGGCACAAAAGAGTGACGTAATTGAGTTTTTGGCTAACCGTATCCAGCGTCAGGATGATGCAAAAGGACATATCAGCAAGGTTTTAGGTGATTACAACGTGGTAGGTGTTGATACACTGATCGGTGATATTGTTCCTCCTGAAGCTTTGATGAAAACGCTGACCGACCGTAAACTGGCCGAACAGGAAAGGATCACTTATGAGATACAACGTAACGCACAGGTAGAACGTAAGGAATTTGAAAGTGCCAAAGCTGGTGCCGACATGCAGCCGGAGGTTGTAAAATCAACCCGCCAGGTGGAAATTAATACGCAGGTTGCTGCCTCCAAAGTAGCTGTGGCAAAAGGTGAGGCCGAATCAAAAACCATCAATGCTGAAGCTGATGCAAAAGTGAAGACGATCAACGCAAAAGCTGATGCTGAAGTGAAGAACGTGAACGCTACTGCAGATGCTAATGCAACCGATGTAAATGGTAAAGCCGAAGCCGGCAAGATCAAAGCGATTGGTTTGGCAGAAGCTGAAGTAACCAAGCAGAAAACACAGGCCATGGGTTCAGAACAATATGCGATTGTACGTGTGGCCGAAACACTGGCTGTCAACCACGTTAAGCTGGTGCCTGATATCCTGGTAAGCGGTAAAAGCGGTGAGGGTAACGGTATGATTGATGCCTTGATTGGTACCGAATTATTGAAAAAACTTCAGAATGAAGCGATGAAGGAAAAGGATCAGCCTAAAAAGAAAGAGGATAACTCAGATAAAAGAAGCGAATAAACTTTTACTATTTGATTATCAAAGGCGTACTGAAAAGTGCGCCTTTTTTGTTTCACCTAAACTCTCGAAGATTTCCGAAAACTACGATTACTATACAACTCAAAGATATAATTACCAATCAATAATGCAATTCCGATTATCGGGAAGGACTGTCTAACCATATAATTCTTGGTATAAAATCGTAGTATGGCACCTGCCAATATGAATACCGTACCTACAATTAAAATAATTGTATTTATCCATTGTCTTTGTTTCTGCAGTGAGTGACGAAGCCAATTTCCGTATTTTTCATTTTGGGGATCAAATAGTATTAATACTTTAAAAATAGGGGTGGCTGTTTTGAAATCTTTAAGGGAATAGCTTGCCATACCTTTTAAGAAAAGGATACTATAATACCAGTCATCTTTTATTTCATCCGCATTGAGCCTCAATATTTCTTTGTCTATAATAGACAAAGAATCGGTCGTGGAATCAACCGTATCATTGTAACGACCTTTGTTATAAAGTGACTCAGCATAGACGCACGATAATTCAATGTATTTGCGCAAATCATCTTCATCGTTGAATGCCTTAACATTATTAAATACAATGATATTTTTTTGAAAGAAATCTAATATAAATTGAGGGTTATCCTCATATGTCTCTCGAAAGTTGTCATAAATATTGCTGATAAGACTTATTGCCACTTTACTTCTTTGAAGGTTAGATTGTTTAACAAACCTAAATTATAAATTCAAGCTTAGAATTTTTCAGGATTTCTATTTGGTAATGTCTTTTTGGGCTTTTCAACTTCAACCAATTCTGCTTCATGTTCTTCAGCTTCGCTAGCAGTAGCGTAATTTAATTTTCTGAAACGCCATAGGGCAAATGCCGGTTCCTGGAAACGGTCTATCAGTTTGAAATATTTGGGGAAATTATGTACCTCATCCAACAGCACACCTGGAACTATTCCGTTATTTTCCAGTATCTCGCGGATGGTATATTCCTTATCTTTCGTGATCCAGATTTCAAAATCCCGTTTTACCTCTTCCGCTTTTTCCGGATCGATACTAGCATCGATGCATATCACTTTATCACCGGGTTTCATACTTTTTTTATTTTGACCATAGTCGATGGTCAATAGTCCATAGTAAAATCTAAGTCAGCCATGGTCTATTGACTATGAACCATTGACTTATTTACCGCCAGCTTTCTTCAAACTATCTTCTTTCGCCTTTTTTGCTTTATCCTTAAAATAGCCTTTCAGGAAAAAGTTATGTTGAGCAGCTTCAAGGTCGGCATTTAATTTAACAGAGCTTTGCTCCAAATTGTTTAGTGATGTTCTTACTTGTTCAGCACCTTTAGGGTCATTTAATAACACACCAATAGCATTATCGGTGGTAGTCAGCTTTTTACTGGCAGTATTCAGATTTTGAGTAAGCTCACCGGCACTGGCCACTGTTTTTTGCAATTCCGCAACTGACGCCTGTATCTTATTAAACGTAACAGTATCTGTCAATATTTTATCAGCAAGCCCGCCTTTAGTACTTAGTTTTTTACTGAAATTATCCAGTTGAACAGCCATGTGTGCCGCACTCTCAGTAGTAGCCTGCAGATTCCTCATGGCGCTGCGTAATTGTATACCCATGCTGCTATCTGCTAATAATGCGCCTACAGCGCCTTTGCCCTGCAATATCCTATGACTCAATTCTTTAAAATCATTGGTTATCGCAAGCAGGTTCTGATTATTTTGTTGCAATGTTTTTAGCATATCGTCGGTTGATGCCACTTTTTCGGTCTGCAAGATATCTCCGTCTTGTACTGCGGGCACCTGTGAACTCCCACCCTCTATCACAATGATCTTATTGCCTATCAAACCATCCGCCCCTATCTTTACCTGGGCATTATGGCGTATATATGGCTGTGAAGCCTCATCGATACTCATTTTCACATCTACCTTCGACGGACCGGTAAATTTCACATCACTGATTGTACCAACTTTAACACCTGAGAACCATACATTGTTCCCCTTTTTTAGCCCGGCAACATCATCAAATGTGGCACTTACATGTATGCTTTTGTTGAAGGTTTTTTGTGCGCTTCCCAATGTAAGTATACCTACTACAAATACAACCAAGCCAAGGGCTAAAAATATCCCGACTATAATTGCTTTCCTGTTTTCTGATCCATCCATATTGTTATGGTAATGCTATTGTATAAAGTTATATTCAAAAAATGGTTTTACGCGATCATCGTTTGTATTAAATACTTCATCAAACGAACCAACACGTTGAAACTGCCCATCGAGCAGCATTGCTATCCTGTCACCGGTGCTTTTTGCACAGGTAAGGTCATGTGTAATAATGATCGAAGATGTATGAAACCGTTGCTGAACCTCATTGATCAGGTCGTTTATCTCGATACAGGTAATTGGGTCGAGACCCGCAGTAGGCTCATCATACAACATAACTTCGGGGTTCAGTATCAAAGTACGTGCTATGCCTATACGTTTACGCTGCCCGCCGGAAAGTTCAGATGGCATCTGGTTAATAGTATGTGACAAACCGACAGCCTCCAGTACAGTTTCAACTGAATTATTTATTTCTTTACGGGTCAGGCTTTTACGATTACGCACCAGCGGAAATTCCAGGTTTTTGCGTACCGTCATACTATCATATAAAGCACTATTCTGAAACGAAAACCCTATCCTTACCCTCAATTCCTGTAATTCTTTATCGGTGATTGTGTTCATATTGCAACCCAACACCTTCACTTCCCCTTTATCAGATCGTAATAAGCCTGAAATAATTTTGATCAGTACTGATTTTCCCGTTCCGGAACGGCCAAGTACAACCAGGTTCTCTCCCTGGTAAAGATCAAGATCGATTCCGCGCAATACTTCATAATCGCCAAAGGATTTTTCAAGTCCCTTTGTGGTTATTACCGGGTTTTTATAGTCTATATCTACTTTTGTCTTTTCCATATTAACTATTTAGCGGAACCAGCCTGCTATTTGTACGATCAATATTTCTTCAACAAATACTAAAAACATAGCTGTTACAACAGCGCCGTTTGCTGCCTTTCCCACGCCTTCTGTGCCTTTATTAGAATAATATCCCTGATAGCACCCTACTATCCCTATTGTAAAACCAAAAACAATGGCTTTAGCCAAAGATGCGACAAAATCAACAAATGTTAGCGGTTCAAAAACCTGTTCCCAAAAAGTGGTATAACTGGTACCTTCATTTGCCGCCACATTTAAGTAACCGCCCAATAAGGCAACAAATCCTGTATAAGTGGCCAAAATAGGTATGGTAATAGTCGTGGCCAGTACCCTTGTACATACCAGGTATTTAAAAGGCTTGGTGCCCGATACTTCCATCGCATCGATCTGTTCCGTCACCCTCATCGAGCCCAATTCGGCACCAATACTCGATCCTACTTTCCCGGCAGCGATAAGTGCGGTTATCAACGGTGCCAGCGCCCGCATAATTGCTATGGATACCAATGATGGAAGCCATGATTGTGCCCCGAAATTCAGTAACGAGGGACGGGATTGCTTGGTAAAAATCAGGCCTGTTATGAAACCTGTAAATGTGATCAGTGTAAACGAACGAACCCCGGTTTCGTAACACTGGCGCATCACTTCTTTTATTTCGAACGGTGGAAGAAATGCTTCCCTGAAAAAACGCAGTATAAAGCTATTGATGTTAGATAACGAGACAAATGCATCTGATAAGCGTGTCTTAATGGAAGGTCCCTTTTTAGCAGCCGGTGCCGGTGGTCTGTTTATGTTGCTCATTAATGGCGATAAAGGTATTACTTATGGAGATAGAAACTATGCTGTCGCTGCAAAAACTTGGGGGTATTGATCGAAAAATGATTTTCCATAAACAATAAATTAACAGCGCAAATTTAGGACAACTTTTTAAATGCCTTCACAAAAAAATAGCTTCATCGCCCAAAATGAAAGAATAGTATCAGGTAACTTTTTAAATACATGGTGTTTATTGGCTGTATTAGCAATTTTTTATAGTAGATTAGTTCTTTTTAAATTAAAAAATGCCAAAATAGTATTATGCATTGTTTACTGATGCAGGTACATTTGAGGTGCACCAATTATAACCTTTTACTGTTAGTATCCTGCATGAAATGTAAGGCCCTCATATTGCTGTTTGGTATGCTTTTGGCAACCAATTTGTTAAAAGCTCAGAATGATCAATTTCAATTTTCACATTTAGATATTAACAACGGCTTATCACATAATCAGGTAAACTGTATTTTAAAAGACAGCAAAGGGTTTATGTGGTTTGGCACCTTGTCCGGATTAAACAGGTATGACGGATATAAGTTTAAAGTGTTTAAACATTCTGGTAATGATACAGCCTCATTAAATGATGATTACATCATAAGCATCAGCGAAGGGCCTGCCAATAAGCTTTGGATCGAGACACGTACCGGGTTTAATATTTATGATCCTGCTACAGAAAAATTCAGTCATGATATTAAAGGCTACCTTCGGTCATTTGCTATACCCGATGCGCATATCACCGCTATAAAAAAAGACAGAAGAGGCAATTTTTGGTTTCTGCATGCCACTATGGGACTTTTTAAATATGATCCCATATCAAGCAAAGTAACACATCTGGCACATAGTTTAACGGACACTACTTCGATATACGCCAATACAGTATCAGATTTTGCCCAGGATTCAAAAGGGAATATATGGCTTATTTATTACAGCGGCGTGCTGGAAAGGCTTGATCCTAAAACCCACCACGTTAATTACCGCTCATATGCAATCAATAAGTTACCTCCGGGATTAAATACTTCTTATAAAGTTTATATCGATAACCAGGATGATATATGGGCATATTCACCCTCGTACTCATCCGGCGTTTATTATCTAAATAATCAAAGAACTGTTTTGAAGCATATTGGCAAAGGGGTAGGGCCAACGCACCTGAATACCGATGTAATATCCAATGTGATACAGGATGACAAGAACAGGATGTGGATAGCCACTGACCATGGCGGTATAAATCTTTTAAACAAACAGGATTTTAAATTCAGGTATTTGCTTAACCGCGAGGATGATAACAAAACAATCGGGCAAAACAGTATTGTAATTATATACAAGGATAATACCGGTATCATTTGGATAGGTACTTATAAACGCGGAATAAGCTACTATCACGAAAGTATTATCAAGTTTGCACATTATACCCATCACTTATCTGATCCTAACAGCTTACCATTCAGTGATATCAATAACTTTGCCGAAGACAGGTCGGGCAATATCTGGATAGCTACCAACGGTGGCGGACTGATATATTTTAACCGCAAAAACAGTACGTTTAAACAATACCTTCACGATGCTAATAATCCAAATAGCCTCTCAAATAATGTGATCGTATGTATGTATATCGACCATGCCCAAAACCTATGGCTGGGTACTTACTATGGCGGTTTGGATTGTTTTGATGGTAAAACATTTAAGCATTATAAACACAATGACGCGGTGCCAACAAGCCTTTCTGAAGACAGAATATGCTCTATAAGGGAAGATTCGGAGAATCATTTGCTGATAGGTACGCTGGCAGCGGGGGTTAATGTGCTTGATAGTAAAACACAAACATTTTCGCACTATAAATATAGCGGTATTGATAATGCCATACATTCCAATTATATAAGTTCTATTTTAGAAGACAGGCGTAAAAACCTGTGGATTGTAACCTCATACGGCGTAGATGTGTTGATGAAAAAAACACACCAGTTTGTACATTATATTCATGACGACAAAGATCCGAACAGCATTGTTAACAACAACACAAATAATATTTTAGAGGATAGCCGCGGGCTGATCTGGATAAGCACACGCGAAGGGATAGGCATTTTTAATCCCGAAACAGGCAAGTTTACTAATATTGTTAAACAGGACGGTTTGTCTGATAACACAGTAATTGACCTGCAGGAAGATAACAATACTAATATATGGGCAAGTACCCCCAACGGGTTAACCAATATCCTTGTTTGGAAATCTAAGGACGGCCTCAAATTTCGTTTTATCAATTATAATGATAACGATGGTTTGCAAGGACGCGAGTTTACTGAAAATTCCTCCCTCAAAACCCGTGATGGCTATCTGTTGTTTGGCGGCGGCAACGGTTTCAATATATTTAAACCATCTGATATACATTTCAGCAAAAGTGTGCCAAATCTGGTATTTACTGATTTTGAGATATTTAATGAAAGCCTTGATCCGGGTAAAAAGACCAATGGGCACATCATTTTACCCCAGTCCATTACTGAATCAAAATCTGTGAACCTCAAATACAGCGAAAATTCATTCTCAATTGATTTTGCCGCTCTCAATTACTTCAACCCGGATAAGGTAAAGTATAAATACAAGATGGACGGTTTTGATAAAGGATGGATAACCGTTGATAATAAAATACGGAAAGCAACTTATACCAATCTTGATCCGGGTGATTATGTTTTTAGGGTTCGTAACTCTAATAATTCGATCTGGAATAAGCAGGAATTGGTTTTACATGTGAGCATCACACCGCCATTTTGGAAAACTATATGGGCTTATATGCTTTATGCGGCTATAATTACAGGAGCATTGCTTTACTTGCGCAGGCAGGGCATACGCAAGCTGCGTATGCAGTTTGAATTGGAAAAGGAACGCGGGGAAGCCCAGCGCATGCACGAACTCGACCTGATGAAGATACGCTTCTTTACCAACGTGAGCCACGAGTTTCGCACACCATTGTCGCTGATAATGGCACCTGTTGATAAAATATTAAAGCAGATCAACGATCAGGATATACAGCGCCAATTGCAATTGGTAAACAGGAATGCCCGCCGCTTGCTCAATCTGGTTAACCAGTTGCTTGATTTCAGGAGGATGGAATACCAGGAACTCAAGCTGCATGTAAAATCGGGCGATATCATCAAATTTATAAAGGAGCTATCTTACTCGTTTAACGATATAGGCGAACAAAAACATATCACTTTTATGTTTGATACGGAAGTGGATGAGTTTTATACCGATTTTGACCATGATAAAGTGGAGCGGATCATGTTCAACCTGTTGTCCAATGCTTATAAGTTTACACAGCAGGGTGGCCAGGTAAGTGTTTTGGTTAATGTATTGACGCAGGATGATAAGGCTGGTCGCTTATTAGAAATAAAAGTTATCGATACAGGCATTGGCATCCCTAATGATAAAAGGGAGAAAATATTCGAACCATTTTTCCAGAACGATATTCCCGGATCAATGCTAAACCTCGGGAGCGGTATAGGTTTATCCATCACCAAAGAGTTTGTTAAGCTGCATAAGGGAAGGATATATGTAGAAAGCGAGTTTAACCAGGGAAGTTGTTTTACCGTTTTGCTGCCGGTTCAGCAGTTGGATGCATCCTTGTTTACTGATACTGAGCTGGTGTTGGAGCATGAGAAAGGTTATTTACCCAATAACGGGATACAAAAAAATATCAGCACCAATAATTTAAACCGCGATGCTAAAAAGCCTACAGTATTACTGGTGGAAGATAACGACGATTTCAGATTCTATATTAAGGATAACTTAAGAGAATCTTTTAATATCATAGAAGCTGAAAATGGCAAAAAAGGATGGCAAAAAGCATTGGCCATGCACCCTAACCTGGTGGTTAGCGATATCAGTATGCCCGAAATGAATGGCATCGACCTGTGTAAAAAATTAAAAGCTGATAGCCGCACAACTCATATACCTGTAATATTATTAACCGCACTGATAGGTGAGGAGCAGCAACTAAAAGGTTTGGAAACGGGTGCTACGGATTATATGACCAAGCCGTTCAATTTTGAGATATTGCTCTCCAAGATCAAAAATATCCTGAGCCAGCAGGAACATATGCGGAAGACCTATCAGAAGCAGGTTGAAGTTAAGCCTACCGAAATGCATGTGGAGTCGCCTGATGAATTGTTTATCAAAAAGGTACTATTATTGATCGATAATAATATATCAAACCCTAATTTTTCTGTCGAAGAATTGAGTGACGATATGTTTGTTAGCAGGTATACACTGTACAAAAAAATATTAAGCATGACCGGCAAAACACCAAACGAATTGGTGCGGTCCATGCGTTTAAAACGGGCAGCCCAACTGTTAGAGACAGGGCATCTTACCATTTCACAGATCGGTCATAAAGTTGGCTTTAAGAGCCAGAAATATTTTGTAAAAGCCTTCAAAGCCGAGTTCGATACCATCCCATCTCGTTATGCCGAAAAGATGCAGGCACAGGATGACCTTGATTGATCCATTTTAAATAAATGTAGTTTCAGGCCTGCAAATGTACCGGCAATATTAAACTAATGCAATCCTCTCAAAAATGCACCCTTTTGATACATTTTTGACTATCATCACTACATCAATTCTTACACTTTAAAAAGTTTACCCGGCAATAATTAGGGGCTCATTTGTCTACTTCTAAGTCAAAATTGCTCTGCTTAATTATTTAATTGTCTGATTTATAATAAAATATGTCAGGTTGACATTTGTACCCCTATTTATCCACAACCGGGGCTTTATTAGCTTATAGTTTTACCTCTGTTATAATGAGAATTTAACAGCAGTGTTGCAGCTTCTGTTAAGATATAAACTTAAATAAACCACTTTTTAAATTTTAGTAAAGCAATAACTGCCATTTGGTTTTATTGCAACATGCCTTAAGGGTTCTGTTTTACAGACCATTAAAAGCGTATAGCTGTCATTTATTGAGTGGATTAATAAACCAATTAAGCCAACAATCTAAATTCAAAATCAATATAAACTAAAGTTCATTATGGGAAAATTTCTACGAATGGCATTGCTGTTCGCTTCCTTTTTTATCTGCTCGTTAGTAATAGCGCAGGGAACAGGAACAGCAATCAAGGGAACAGTTACTGATGATAAAGGGGTCACGCTCCCTGGTGTTACAATTACTGTAAAGGGTAGTAAGATAAATACTACCACAAATGTTGACGGGCAATATAACATTACCGTTCCCCAGGGTGGCACTACACTTGTTTTTTCATTTATTGGTATGGAAAAAAAGGAAGTCGCTATCGGGAATAAAACTACTATTAACGTATCACTAAGTGCAACAGCAACTGCTTTAAATGACGTAGTAGTTATTGGTTACGGTACACAAAAAAGAGGGGACGTTAACGGTGCAATTTCATCCATCAGCGCCAAGGATATAAAAGATATTCCGCAAGCAAGCGTTGACCAAATGTTGCAGGGTAAAGCTGCAGGCGTAACGGTAACGCAAAACTCAGGCGAGCCGGGCAGTGCAACATCAGTGCATATACGTGGTATCACATCTTTCGGGCAAAGTGAACCCTTGTATGTTGTTGATGGGGTAGAAATACAAGGTAATGCAGGCAATGCCTACAGCGGCGGTCCGCAATTAACAAGCCCGGGAGCAAGCTCGATGGAGACAGCAGTAAGTCCGCTTGCTATGATCAACCCCAACGATATTGAGTCTATTGATATCTTAAAAGATGCTTCGGCAACTGCAATTTATGGTAGCAGGGGTGCTAACGGTGTAATTATTATTACCACAAAACGCGGTAAAAATGGGGCCGCACGTGTAACTTATGATGGTTTTGTTGGTTTACAACAACAAGGGAAATTCTTAAAGGTTGATGATCTGCAGCAATACGCAGATTTACAAAATCGTCTCGCAACAGCTTTTGGCATCACACCAAGAGCTGAATTTGCTAATCCAAGCGTATTAGGTCCGGGTACTAACTGGCAACAAGCTATATTCCAGAATGCTTTGGAGCAAAGTCATAACCTTTCGGTATCAGGCGGTTCTGACAGATCTGATTACTTTGTTTCTGCAGGTTACTTTGATCAGGATGGTACGGTTTTAGGTTACAATTTTAACCGTTATACGATCCGAGCCAATATAAATTCGCAGGCAAAGGACTGGTTGAAAATTGGTAATACCTTTGGCGCTACCCGCAGTAATCAAAATGTTGGTCTTGGTAATAATACAGGTATTATTTATAATGCCTTGTTAGCTGCTCCGGATCAGGCTGTTTATAATGCAGATGGTTCATTTGCAGGTCCTTATGTTACACCGGGGGGAACCGTTGAAGGTGGCCTTAACCCCGTACAACAGGCATTAAACATCAGCAATACCTTAACCAGGAATGAAATAAACGGCAATTTATATGCGGAAATAAAATTCTTTAAGGATCTTACTTTAAGATCTGAAGTTGACGGTGATTTTAATTGGGCAAATGGTCAAACATTTAATCCTTCTTATGATTACGCTGCTACGGGTGTTCCTGAGCAATATCACATCACTAACCCTACAGCTACATTGAACCGCTTGGTTTCAAGCAGTACTTACTGGAGCTGGAAGGAATATTTTAACTACGGACATACCTGGGGCAAAAGTAACTTAACTGTATTGGCAGGCCGTGAAGTTTGGGAATCTGCTTTTGATCAATACTCGCTTTCAGGTTCAGGGTTTGTGGCCGGTAATAATATCCAAAGCATAGCCCTGGCTAACTCGGTTGCAGGCTCTATTCCCGAAAATAAACAAAGCCAGGTGATGGAGTCATATCTTGCCCGTGCTATTTATACCTTTGATAATAAATACAGCATTACAGCAAATATCCGTAGTGACAGGACCTCAAATTTTGCAGAAGGTCATCAGACCGGTTATTTCCCCGGTGCTTCAGTATCCTGGAGACTTTCGGACGAGGCTTTTATGGCCGGGATAAAAAAGGTTGCTGATAATATTAAGATCAGGTTAGGTTATGGTACAACGGGTAACTCAAACGTTCCTCCTTATGTATATGGGGCTTCGCTTAAAGCTGTACCTACTGCTTTCGGAACAGGGTTTATTATCAATAATGTAGCTAACCCAAACCTTACCTGGGAAAAAGCGATACAAAAAAATGCAGGTATTGATTTTACCTTATTTAACAGTCGCATTGAGGGTGCTTTTGATTACTATATTAAAACATCCAGCAATTTCCTTTTCCAACAACCGTTGCCGGCTTTTCTTGTGGGCGGACCTAATGAATACGGCGATAACCCTGCCGGTATTCAGCCTCCTTATATAAACGCCGGTCAGATTGAAAACAAAGGATTTGAATTTACGATCAACAGCAGGAACATTGTTAACAAAAACTTTAAATGGAATACAACTTTAACATTCTCGCACTATAACAATAAAGTCCTTTCGCTTAATGGCGCACCGGCTATTAACCAGAATATTACACTGAGCTATATTAGTTTACCTAATGCTACCAGTACGATAGTTGGTCAGCCGGTTGGCGAGTTTTACGGATTTAAAGTTCAGGGTGTAGTTAAAACCCAGGCGCAACTGCAATATTTGGCTACCCATCCGCAAAATGTTACCGGATCACCTCAAACAGTTACCAATGATCCGTCTGTAACCAGCTCAATCTGGCTGGGTGACCTTCAATACCAGGATACTAACCATGACGGTAAGGTTGACAATAGCGACCGCGTTCCGCTGGGCAACCCAAATCCTGATTTTACTTACGGTATAACTAATACTTTTAATTATAAACAATTTGATCTGTCAATATTCATTTACGGATCATACGGTGGTAAAATATTGAATGCATTGGAGTATCAAACTGCAGGTTTATCAACCTTATACCAGAACCAGTTAGCATCTACAGCCAATTACTGGACGCCGACCAATCCAAATTCAAATATTCCTGCACCACGTGCTGGCATAGGAAACCCGAACCTGGTAATGTCTGATCGCTTTTTAGAAACAGCATCTTTCCTGCGTTTGCAGAATGTTAGTTTCGGATATAATCTGCCTGCAGAATGGGCAAAATATGTAGCCATGAAAAGCCTGAAGGTTTATGTGAGCGGACAGAACCTGTTTGTAATTACCAAATACCCTGGCCTGGACCCGGAAATAGGTTTAACAAACCAAAATCCAACCTTACAGAATATCGATTTAGGCAGATATCCAGGAGCGCGTGTTTTTACATTAGGTGTTAATGCTCAGTTTTAATTTTTAAAAAGATTTGATATGAAAATACATATAAGATATATAGCAGGTATGGCAGCAGTGGCAAGTATGCTTGCAACAAGCTGCAAAAAGGACTTTTTCAACCGGCCTCCTGAATCCGGAGTGGTGGTAGATAACTATTATCAAACATCTGCACAAGTACAGGCAAGCACTAATGGCTTATACGGTTCAGCATGGTTTGGATGGAATAACAAAGTTGGGTGGGCAATCACGGAATTTGCCAGCGGTAACGGCCGTTCTTATTCATCAGACGTGGGTCCATTTGGTACGCCACCTGTTCCAAATGATAATACTGAGCTTCTTGCAGCATGGAATTCACCATTTACTGTAATCGCACAGTGTAATGGAATCCTTAATAATCTGCCAACCTCTGTACCGGCTTCGGTTCCGGCGAATGTTGTGAACAATGCACTGGGTGAAGCGCATTTGATGAGAGCGACGGCTTATTTTTACCTGGTACGCACTTTCGGGAATGTTCCATTGGTTGAAAACCCGTTGCAGGATATCAATAATTTCCAAACAGTACCAACTAACCCTATAAGCGACGTTTACAAATTTATAGTAAGAGACCTGCAATTTGCCGAGGCAAATTGTACGCCTAATGTCGCAAGTTCGGGTCATGGGTCAAGCGGCTCAGCATCTGCTATGCTTGCAAAAGTTTACCTGTACATGCAGGATTATGCCAATGCCCAAAAGGAAGCTGAAAAAGTGATTAACAGCGGCGAATTTTCGCTTCTGGCTAACTTCGGCGACCTGTTCAGAACTATTAATAATAATAACAAAGAGTCTATCTTAGCTATGCAATGGATATACAATGGTCCTAACGGCGGCTATGATTATGGCAACTCTATACAGGCATCATGGGCATTCAGCAGTGCTATTACCGGTACAGGTGATGGTTATGGTGTATTTGGGCCTACAATTGACCTGCAGAATGCTTTTAAGGCAGAAGGTGGTGATACAGTACGCAGGCATTATACCATTATGTTACCTGGTAGTTATTATTCTGAACTAAACAAGGCTGCCGGTGGCTATACTTTGCCTTTAAATGCCAGCTCGCAAGGAACACAGGCCGAGCCAAAGAAATATGTAATAGGTACACCATCAGATCCGGATAACAATGGAAAAACAGCAGCCCAGGCCGGCGGTAACAATACTTATATCATGCGGTATGCAGATGTATTGTTAATTGAAGCGGAAGCAATCCTTGGACAATCTGCCAATCCGGGAGTTGGTCACGGTATAGCTTTAACAGCATCCACTTCAAATGCTACCGCTTTAAACTATTTTAATATGATAAGAACCAGGTCAGGCGTACCGGCTGTTACATCGTTTACCTATCAACAGCTGTTGAACGAAAGACGACTGGAATTTGCTCTTGAGCAGGATTATTGGTTTGACCTTTGCCGCATAGACGGTTTTAATTCAACTACACACCCTACAGCTATTGGTATTATTAAAAATCAGGAAAGAGGTACTTATAATAATGCTTATCCAGATCAGACATCGATCAATTCTATGAAGTATACATTTACTGATGCTTATTTTCTGTTCACTGTTCCTGTAGCGGAATCTGCGGCTGATCCAAATCTGTTGAAGGCACCTGTTCCATATAAATTTTAAATAAAAATATATCATGAAAATGAAGTTTAAACTTTCAAAAAATTTAGGCTGGATGCTATCGGTGTTGATGGCGTTTGGCTTAGCTTCCTGCAAAAAGGATAATAGTACAGGATTTACTCCGGGTACGGGAGCGCCGGTAATTACCAGCATTAATAAAATAAGTAATAGTGTTGTTGACTCCTCACGGACAAGTTCTGTAACAACGTACGATGCCTCTGGCAATCCTACAACAGTTACCAGCCCAAATTATAATCCGCAGATGGTCGGACTGGATTCGGCAACCGTTACCGGTACTTTGGGCGGTTATTATGTAATAAAAGGATCAAATCTTGGTACTACAAGTAAAATTGTCATTAATGGTGTTTTAGTTTATTTTAACCGGGGGCTAAGTTCTGATAATTCAGTTGTATTTACTATTCCTACAACTATCCCTTATGTACAGCCACAGGCAAATACAATTGTAGTTACCACACTGCATGGAACCGTAACCTATAAGTTTACGACCTTGCCGCCGCCGCCAACGATCGTATCAGAAACAACCAATAATTTCCAGGCTGGTTCAACGATAACATTAACAGGTAAGGGCTTTGCTTCCGTATCATCTGTTAAGTTAAAATCAACGGGTGATGTGGTTACTATTGTTTCTCAAAATGATAGTACCCTGGTTGTGAAGATGCCTCAGAGTACAGCTACCCAGACAAATTTATTATTTACCTACACATCGGGTACAAATACAGGCGCGCAAACAATCTCTGCTAATGTGTTTAATGATTTGGATAATGCTGCCTACCAGGTGTTTATTGATAAATATGGTACCGGCGTTTATGCAAACTCATGGGGACCTTCAGGGATATCTACAACTGTTGCCAAAACCGGTACAAGTTCTTTCTATATTACTTATCCGAAAGGTAATTACTGGATCGGCGGCTGGGGCTTTAATACTCCTTTGGCTAACAATTACAAAAGCCTTACTTTTTGGGTTAAAGGTGGCGTACAGGATGAAATACTTGATTTCATAAGTGCTTCAGGTAATGGTGGTTATAACAATACAGATCAGACCTTCACCATTACAGTACCCGCAAACGTGTGGACTTATTTCCAAATCGATGTGAGTAAAACGGATATGTTCCTGACTGCTCAAACAACATCAGATTTCGGATTTTATATCCGCGGCCCTAACGGTACAGATGAGACACTGTATTTTGATGACGTGGTATTCTGGAAATAAAAACATTCAGGCTTACGAAGTTTTAACCCTTCGTGAGCCTGTTTTAAATTATGCTTGAGATTAGTTGATTAGTTTTTCATATGCCACCATCGGGACGCCCTGGCCAACTTTGGTGGTATTTTTAAAAATGTATCGTAATATTTTGAAGGAGTGAAACCTGGTATTTTAGTGAGAAACCCCTGTGTTAAATTATGTTATGTAATAATTTATTACATTTATGTTAAATTTATATTACATCAGGGTAGCCCATTATAACCTAATATTTTTGGAAATATGACAAGTAATGTGATGCGGGAAATAACCCCTTTAACACCGAGTGATTGTTTTACAATTTTTTCAAGGGTTAAAAACAAATTTGATTTTCCATTGCATTATCATGAAGAGTACGAACTTAACCTGATATTGCATGCAAAAGGAGCCAAAAGGGTAGTAGGAGGCCATATTGAAGTTATTGAAGACCTGGAACTTGCACTGATTGGGCCAAACCTTTACCACGCCTGGTTTACACACCAGTGCCAGAACGATGAGATCACCGAAGTAACGATACAGTTTCATAAAGACCTTTTTGATGAGAAATTCCTGAAAAGGAACCAGTTAAGCTTTGTGAAAAGCATGCTGGAGCGTTCACAACGGGGCATCCTTTTTTCGCCGGAAACTGTATTGGCGCTTAAGGACAGGTTATTATCACTTGATAAAAAGACAGGTTTCGACTCAGTGCTGGAATTGCTTTCCATCCTGCATGATCTATCGATATCGCGTAATATGCGTACGCTTTCGGACCCAAGCTTTACCAACGAAAAGTTCTATTATAACAGCCGACGTATCGAAAAGGTATTTGAATTCATGAATAATAATTACAATAAGCCGGTATCACTGGCCGAAGTATCAAGGATTGCTAATATGCCCGAAGCTTCGTTCAGTCGGTTTATTAAAAAACGTACGGGTAAAACCTTCATTGACAGTCTGAATGAAATAAGGCTTGGCCATGCTTCGAGGATGCTGATAGATACAACCAATACCGTTGCCGAAATTGCCTACAAATGCGGGTTCAATAATATTTCAAACTTCAACAGGATCTTTAAGCGCAAAAAGTTTTGTATCCCAAAAGAATTCAGGGAAACCTATACGGGTAACCGGGTTTTTATTTAGTGCTTCGCAGTGATCGGTTATTAGTGATCAGTCAATGGTAAATCAACTGGTCAACAGTCGCTGATTAACTAATCACCAACCACAAAACGTTAAAATAGTATTAGAGTAGTGTTATCTGCAACACTATTTTTAGGTAGAACCAATATTGCCTGTTTTCTAATCTTCAATTGTTAATGAGAATGAATAATTCTGCTAATTCCGTACTGCTGCAAATCTTTGTTCAGATATGAGATTATCTGCCGTGGACATTGCTATTATCCTGCTGTACCTGTTAAGTACCATATTCATCGGGCTATGGTATCGTAAAAAAGCCCGGCAGAACAAGGATAGCTATATGCTGGGCGGCAGATCACTGCCATGGTATAAGCTTGGATTAAGTGATGCATCAGATATGTTTGATATCAGCGGTACCATGTGGATGGTGAGCCTCTGCTTTGTTTATGGTATGAAAAGTATCTGGATACCCTGGCTTTGGCCGGTATTTAACCAGGTGTTTTTAATGATGTATTTATCAAGATGGCTGCGTCGCTCAAACGCTTCAACCGGAGCTGAATGGCTGGCAACCAGATTTGGGAAAACCGGGCCGGGAGTAAGCAGTTCGCACAAAGTAGTGATCGCTTTTGCTTTGTTGAGTTGTCTTGGTTTTATGGCTTACGGCTTTATCGGCCTGGGCAAATTCATCGAAATTTTTGTGCCCTGGGATATGATAAAAGGCTATATCCCTTTTAATATGGCACCGCAATATGTGCCGCATGTCTATGGGGTCATCTTCACACTTTTTGCCATGTTCTATTCCATTTTGGGTGGGATGCACAGTATCGTGGTTGGCGATATGGTCAAATACAGCATTATGACGGTTGCCTGTATCTGGATAGGTTTTATTGCCGCCGGTCAGTTAAGTGGGCATCATTTAAATGTGCCGGGTGGGTGGTATAGCCCGTTCTTTGGCACACATTTAGGCCTAAGCTGGACAGGTATTATTAACGAGGTAAATGACAAAATAAAAAGTGACGGTTATTCGCTTTTCGGTCTCTTTTTTATGATGATGACCTTTAAAGGTTTTTTTGCAGCATTGGCTGGCCCAGCGCCGAACTATGATATGCAGAAAATTCTTTCCACACGGTCGCCAGAGGAGGCTAGTAAAATGAGCGGGTTTGTAAATATCATCCTGTTGCCTATCCGCTACACATTGATCATCAGTCTGACCATTTTGGGACTGATATACTATCATCAAATGAATTTGAAGGATGCTACGGGAGCGATAGATTTTGAGCGGATACTTCCTGCGGTTATCAATAATTTTCTACCCGTTGGTTTAGTAGGCCTTCTATTAGCTGGTTTATTAGGCGCATTCATGAGCACTTTCAGTGGCACGATGAATGCTGCACAGGCTTATATTGTTAATGACATTTATATCAAATATGTAAACCCGCAGGCATCCACCCAAAAGATAATCACTATGAATTATATCGTCGGGGTGATTGTAGTGGCAACAGGCGTGTTCCTTGGATTTTTTGTAAAAGATGTCAACAGCGTATTGCAATGGATCGTGTCGGCATTGTATGGAGGCTATATAGCATCAAACGTATTGAAATGGCATTGGTGGCGCTTTAACGCCAATGGATTTTTCTGGGGGATGCTTACAGGTATAGTTGCTGCAATGGTATTCTCATTATTAATCCCTGACGGGCAGTTGTTGTACTGGTTCCCATTATTATTCGCATTATCATTAGCAGGATCTATAATTGGTTCTTATGCTACAGAATCAACAGACATGACGGTGCTAAAATCATTTTACTCCAATGTACGCCCATGGGGCTTTTGGGAGCCGGTAAAGCAGACTCTTTTAGCTGATGATCCCTCGTTTCAGTCTAATAAAAACTTTAAACTGAATATGTTCAACGTGGTGATTGGCACAATAGCACAATGTTGCCTTACCATTTTGCCTATGTACCTGGTATTGAAACAAAAAATACCACTGCTAATAACTGTAGGCATACTGGCTGTTATCATAGCGATATTAAAGAAAACCTGGTGGGACAAACTTAAAGACTACTGATAAATGTTGATGGAAAATATTACTTATCCTTCTTTCCGCCTTTGGCGGAGAGAGGGTGGTCGAGTGAAACAAAGACCGGGTGAGTCGACTATGCAAGCGATATTAACGCAATGCATTACGGCGGGTTAACTCACCCCGACATCGCTACGTTTGTCGACCCTCTCTTCGCTGCGTGGAAAGAGGGTTGTCGAAATGATCGACTTAGAGCTAATTACAGGGACATTAATAAACGATAATATAATCTGTATATGACTGAATTTAAAAAACGGTTAAACCAGTTGTACAACAATTACGAACAACTGACAACCAAACCCAATAAAAAACAAGAGTCAGGCAACGGTATTTTTGACCGTTATCAGCACCCGGTATTAACCGCCGCACATGCCCCGGTTTTTTGGAGATATGATCTGAATCCCCAAACGAATCCTTACCTGATGGAGCGCTTTGGCATCAATGCAGCGTTCAATGCAGGGGCTATTAAGTGGAATGGAAAATATTTGCTGGTTGCAAGGGTTGAGGGTTGGGACCGTAAATCGTTTTTTGCTGTAGCCGAAAGTCCTAACGGTATCGACAACTTTACTTTCTGGGATTATCCAATTGATCTGCCCGAAACGGATGAGCCGGATACCAATGTGTATGACATGCGCCTAACCCTGCATGAAGATGGTTGGATATACGGCCTATTCTGCACCGAACGCCGTGATCCTGAAGCACCTGCACATGACCAGTCAATGGCCGTGGCAGCTTGCGGCATAGTACGCACAAAAGATATGGTAAAATGGGAGCGCTTGCCCGATTTGGTTACCAAATCGCCTCAACAAAGAAACGTCGTGGTGCATCCTGAATTTGTGAATGGAAAATACGCCATGTACACCCGTCCGCAGGATGGCTTTATCAGTGCTGGAACTGGTGGAGGCATCGGTTTTGGCTTGGCAGATTCGATGGAGAATGCTGTGATAGATAAGGAGACCATCATCGACAATAAAAACTACCACACCGTTTACGAATCTAAGAATGGCCAAGGACCGGCGCCCATCAAAACTAAACAGGGCTGGTTGCACCTGGCACACGGGGTGCGTAATACGGCAGCAGGTTTAAGATATGTACTATATCTGTTCTTAACTGATCTGCATGATCTGACCAAAGTGATACACAAACCATCCGGGTATTTTTTAGCTCCTGAGGGTGAGGAAAGAGTAGGAGATGTATCTAACGTAGTGTTTTGCAATGGTTGGATAAAAGATGATGATGGTACGGTTTATATCTATTATGCATCATCAGATACGAGAATGCATGTTGCCACCACAACTGTCGATCAATTACTGGATTATGTGATAAACACACCAGAGGATGGTTTACGGTCGTCGCTATCTGTAAAAAGATTAAACAGTGTGATTGACAATAACAAAAAGTTTATGAGTACCGCCAAGGATGAGGCTATCCAGGCAAGCTAAAAATGATCAAAACAGGAACAGTGGAGTCGCGGATCAATACTTATAAAAAAGAACTGAGTGCCGAATTAGGCTATATCATGGATTATTGGATAAATAATACGCAGGATATTGCTGAAGGCGGTTTTTACGGGAAGATAGATAATGATAATCGTGTTATTCCCGCTTCACCTAAAGGATCGGTATTGAATGCGCGTATCCTTTGGAGTTTCTCTGCAGCTTATAATCTCACTGACAAAAAAGAATACCTGGAAATTGCTGATAAGGCTTATCAATATATTATTGACTATATCATCGATAGGCAGTTCGGTGGTGTTTACTGGACGGTAGACCATTTAGGCAATAAACTGGACATCAAAAAGCAGGTTTACGCCAGTGCGTTTGCCATCTATGCTTTCAGCGAATATTATAAGGCAACCGGGAAAAAGGATGTACTAAATGAAGCAATAAGATTGTTCATGCTTTTGGTTGATAAGAGTTTTGATCAACATAAAACCGGTTACCTGGAAGCTTTTACTGAAGACTGGCAGCCAATAGGGGACCTGCGTCTGAGTGCCAAAGATGCCAACGAAAAAAAGACCATGAACACGCACCTGCATGTTCTGGAGGGCTATACCAACCTTTACCGGGTATGGCCTGGTGAAACACTAAAGAAGCAGATCGGGATATTACTCAATAATTTTTTAGATCATTTTATCGATACGGAAACAGGACATCTCAACCTGTTTTTTGATGAAGAATGGAATAAACGATCAACATTGACCTCCTACGGGCATGATATCGAAGCCGCATGGCTGATGCTGGAATCAGCAGAAGTAATTGGTGATGGTGAACTGACTGAAAAGCTCAAAGCCATCGCCATAAAAATATCCGAAGCTACACTGGAAGGTTTGGATACCGATGGTGGTTTATGGTACGAATATGAGCCTGCCAAAGATCATTTAACAAAAGAAAAACACTGGTGGGTACAGGCCGAAGCCATGATAGGTTTTTTTAATACCTGGCAAATAACCGGGCATGAAAAATACCTGGATGTATCAACAAAGAACTGGGATTTTGTAAAGAACAAAATACTGGACAAGGAAAACGGTGAGTGGTTTTGGGGGATATATGAGAACGGAAAAGTAATGGCTACAGAAGACAAAGCAGGCCTATGGAAATGCCCATATCATAACAGTAGGGCCTGCATTGAAATAATTAAACGAATTGACGAAATATCGAACTATGAAAAAGATCTATAAAATAAGTATTGTGCTTTTATCGGCATTGATGATGGTATATTCCTGTAAAAAAGAACCTACAAACAATAAGCAGGATAATAACAACAATAACAATCCCGCCCCGCCTACCTCTACCGGGAACACGCCTTCTACATTAGTAAAAGGAACCGATCCGGATAATGCAGCAACGCAAGGGTTCTTTCTTACCAACTCGTGGCAGGCAAAAACATTCACTGTTCCTACTGCTGCTACAACTGTACCAAAGCCCAGCGCAGGCGAAAATATTTATGTAAGTGTTGATTTAAGTAAGATTATTACCAAAACATCACCGTTACTATTTGGGAATAATACTAATCCATTTATGGGGCAGTTTGTAGATCAGCCTGCTTTGATGAGTGGCATCACCACTTTAGCTCCTAACATTTTGAGGTTCCCGGGTGGAAGTTTGTCTGATATTTATTTCTGGAACCAATCCGCACAGGGGCCAGCCGACGCTCCGGCACAGTTGTTAGATTTGAATGGTACTGCTTCTGCTGCCGGTTACTGGTTTGGAAATAACACACAGTCGTGGACGTTTACTTTGGACAATTATTACAAAGTATTACAGCAAACCAACAGCATCGGTTTAATTACTGTAAACTATGGCTATGCACGTTACGGCACTAGCGCACATCCCGACCAGGCCGCCGCGCACCTGGCGGCTGAATGGGTGAGATATGATAACGGCCGTACCAAATACTGGGAAATAGGGAACGAAAACTACGGCAACTGGGAAGCCGGTTACCGTATCAACACATCAACCAACCAGGATGGGCAGCCGTTAATATTAACTCCAACCTTGTATGGTACCCACTTTAAAGTATTTGCCGACTCGATGCGGGCCGCAGCCCAGCAGAAAGGCGTTACTATCAAAATTGGTATCGTACTAACCGAGGCTAATGACAACAACACCTCATCAGGCAACGTTGCCGGCTGGAACGCCGGAGTATTAGCTGCAGCGGGTAACAGTCCAGATTTTTTTGTGGTGCACAACTACTATACGCCGTACAATCAAAACTCAACTCCTGATGTGATTTTAAATACCCCGGTTTCGGGTACGCAATCAGCCATGGCGTGGGTGAAAAGCAGCGTGCAGGGAGCAAACGTTACACAAAAACCTGTGGCAATGGATGAATATAATATTTTTTCTACTGGGTCAAATCAAATGGTATCACAAATTGCCGGGGTGCATGGCGTAATGGTTTTAGGCGAAGCATTGAAAAATCAAATTAGTATGACAGCCCGTTGGGATTTGGCCAACTCATGGGATAACGGAGATGATATGGGTATGTTCAGTAATTCCTCAAATACTAGTGAAGCTGAACCCGGTGCTGCTTCATGGAATCCACGCCCGGCATTCTATTATATGTACTATTTTCAACATTATTTTGGCGATAGGATGGTATCATCCACGGTAACCGGAAATAGTAATATTTTGAGTTATGCATCCACATTTACATCAGGCCAGGCAGCGGATATTTTAGTGAATAAAAGCTCAACTGATCATACAGTCACTGTTTTGATCAGTAATTTCCTGTTAGGGGATAATTATTACTACTATGTGCTCAAAGGTGGGCCTGATGCAACTTTCTCGCGCAAGGTGGTTATTAATGGGAATGTTCCGTCAGCGACTTCGGGAGGGCCTGCTGATTTTACAAACATCCCTCCTAATTCGGCTGCAATAAAGGGCGGTATTACCGTTACTGTTCCGGCTTACGGAGTTGTATATTTAGTGGCCGATAAAAGTAATTAATGAACCTGATCTAAATAAGTTATGATGAAAAAACTATTGTTTACCGCTTTGTCCGTGATCGTTGTAAATGCACAATTATTCGCCCAGCAAAGTGTAGAATTAGCTCCAACTCCGCCAATGGGCTGGAACACATGGAATACTTTCCAAACCAATATTGATGAACCTTTGCTGAAAGGTATGGTTGATGCTTATATTTCTTCAGGGATGCGGGATGCAGGTTATATTTATTTTGTGCTGGATGATGGTTGGATGACGATGGAACGTGACAGCAATGGTCAACTGGTAGCTGATCCGAAGAAATTCCCTAATGGGATGAAAGCTTTTGCTGATTATGTACACTCAAAGGGGATGAAATTCGGCATCTACAATTGTGCCGGAACAAAAACCTGTGCGGGCTATCCCGGAACTCGTGGTCACGAATATGAAGATGCCCGCCTTTATGCCTCGTGGGGTGTTGATTATCTGAAATATGATTGGTGCAACACCGACAGCCTGAACGCGCGCGAGGCCTATATCACCATGAGCATGGCCCTGAAAGCAACTGGTAGGCCAATAGTGTTCAGCTTATGCGAATGGGGAAACCATCAGCCATGGTTATGGGCAAAAGGTGTTGGTCAGCTTTATCGTACTACAGGTGATATCTATGCAGGATTTGACAAGAATTTGAGCAAAGGTACCTGGACTGCGTTAAGCGTATTGTCAATTTTAGATAAACAGGTTAACATCAGGCAATATGCTGGACCCGGTCATTGGAACGACCCCGATATGCTGGAAGTGGGCAATGGAATGAGTTTTATTGAAGACCGTGCGCATTTTTCGTTATGGTGTATGCTCGCGGCCCCGCTGATGGCAGGGAACGATCTGCGTAAAATGTCAGACCAAACAAAAAGTATTTTAACTAATAAGGATGCCATTGCTATTGACCAGGACCCATTAGGTGTAGAAGGTTTCAGGTATTCTTCTGCTGATAGTTTGGAAACATGGATTAGGCCTTTAAGCAACGGAGACCTTGCGGTTTGTTTCCTGAACAGATCAGTGCAACCGATAAATGTTAGTTATGATTGGGCGACCCATGTTATACAGGATAAGATATCTAACACAGATGTCGACTTTACTAAAATCACTTATAAACTGCATGATCTGTGGACAAAGAAAGATGTCGGAACCACCAAAAAGGCATTTAAACAATCCATAGCATCACATGATGTGGTACTGCTTAGATTGAGTAAATAATAAAAATCAAACATTCTGCATTTACGTAGCTATTATAGATTGGATACGTAAATACTTCTGAAATAATGAAATACGTTTTTAATTATACTTTTATTCTTTTTATACTGATAAGCAGCCAATTTTCAAAGGCGCAAACTTATAGTCCCTGTGATAGTCTGGCTACAAAAGAAACTCGCTGGCTGTTCAGCAGTATGCAACGATTGGTTGATGCGGGAGTGATGATTGGTCACCACGATGATCTGGCCTATGGAGTAGGGTGGCGGTTTGATCCTAATCGGTCTGATATAAAAAGTGTATCAGGTGATTATCCTTCGGTTTATGGCTGGGACCTGGCAAAGATTGAACATGATAGCACAAAAGATATTAACGGCATCCCTTTTGCCCTGCAAAAGAAACTGGTAGAACAGGTGTATGCTCGCGGCGGTATCAATACTTTTTGCTGGCACATGGATAATCCCGCTAATGGAAAAACAGCGTGGGATACCAGCATACAAACGATAAAGGAACTAATCCCCGGTGGCGCACATCACCAGGATTACGTAAATAACCTGGATAAAGCAGCTAAATATCTCAAAAGCTTAAAAGGTCCTGAGGGCGAACCTATACCTGTATTATACCGCCCTTTTCATGAGCTTACGGGCAACTGGTTCTGGTGGTGCAAAAACACTTCTTCGGCAGATGATTTTAAAACCTTATGGCGCTTTACCATTGATTACCTGCGTAATACTAAGAAGTTGCATAATTTACTGATCGTTTATTCGGTAGCCGATTTCAATTCCGAGGCTGATTTTATGGTTCGTTATCCCGGTGATAGTTACGTGGATTTTATAGGATTTGACAATTATTGCTATAAAAGCATTCCTTATTACCAAAAAAACCTGGATAAACGTTTGGCTCTACTGGATGTGATTGGAACTAAGCACCACAAACTGGCGTGCCTTGCCGAAACCGGGTATGAAGGCATACCTGTCGCCGATTGGTGGACAAAGACTTTATTAGCCACCATTTCAAAACATAAAACTTCTTACTTGCTGCTATGGCGCAATGCCAATACACATCATTTTTATGCACCTTATCCGGGTCAGCTGAGTTTTGATGATTTTAAGCAATTCTCCGAAAGTCCCCAGACCATGTTTCAAAAACGTTTGACACCATTGGCAGTGTACGGAAAGTTAATGGATGGGAGATAACCCCTCCCAACCCTCCCCGGTAAGGAGGGCTTTATTATTTTTATAAAAAGTCTCCCCTTACGGGGGAGATTTAGAGGGGGTTTCACACCAAAACCGTATTTTAGGGGAGTTCACTTTAATACAGGCAACATTGGCAACCTACCAGATCATATCTATTATTGTAATGCTGGCGGCGATGTTTGCCTATATCAACGATCGCTGGATAAAATGGCCGCCTACCATCGGTATCATGGTACTTGCCCTGTTCTCATCCATTCTTATTGTAATATTAGGTAACCTGATGCCTGCTTTTTCGGCAAATGCACTTGGATTGGTATCTCATATTAATTTCGGGCAGCTACTGATAAAGTTCATGCTAAGTTTCCTGTTATTCGCCGGGGCTATTCATATCGATGCAGTTAAACTGAGAAAAGAATTCTGGCCGGTAATGACTTTAGCCACTGTCGGCACATTTATGTCGACTTTTCTCATTAGTGTAATGTCGTATTACCTGTTCCATGTATTTCAATTGCAAATACCTTATATCCATTGCCTGCTTTTTGGCGCATTGATATCGCCTACTGATCCAATAGCTGTCATGGCCATACTGAAAAAGGCAGGTATCCCACAGACGCTCGAATTGAAAATTATGGGCGAATCGTTATTTAATGACGGTATAGGAGTAGTAATTTTCTTAACCATCCTTGAAGTAGCTTCTAACGGCACCGGCAATTTTTCTGCATCGGGGACGATCGTGCTTTTTTTAAAAGAGGCCTGCGGGGGTATGTTATTTGGTGCCCTGATGGGATATGCCGCCTATTTGTTGCTAAGATCGATAGACAATTACCGTGTTGAGGTTTTGATCACGCTTGCGCTTGTGACTTGTGGTTATACGCTGGCTGATGAGTTACATTTATCCGCCCCGCTTGCCATAATCGTTACCGGTATAATGGTTGGTACAAGAGGAAGAACTATAGCCATCTCATCTACATCATGGGATTATCTCGGCAAATTCTGGGACCTGATCGACGAGATATTTAACGCTATTTTATTTTTACTGATCGGACTGGAAATGCTCATTATAAAAATCCATCCAACCATAATGATTATAGGAGGTATTATGATCTTCATCGTATTATTGGCACGATGGTTCTCCGTATCATTGCCTGTAGCTGTATTACGCTTCAAGATAAAGTTTGAGAAAAATGCGGTCACGATACTTACCTGGGGCGGACTTCGGGGTGGGCTTTCTGTTGCAATGGCACTCTCATTGCCACAAAATATGCATCGCGACGGATTTGTGCTGATCACTTATATCATTGTTATTTTTTCAATCATTGTACAAGGCCTTACCATAGGGAAAGTGGCGGAAAAATTAAAATAACTGGTGGAATTTATAAATCGGCTTAAGGGGAAAACTATTCCTTCTAAACTTTCTTTTTAAGTTAAAGAGAAAACACATGAACCCATATCAGGAAAAATGGATAGAAATGTTGAAGGCCGCTAACCTGCGCGATTGGAAGATTGAACCTTTAGGGGAAAACATCTTGGTGGAAATGCCGGATGTAACCGACCTCAAACTCGTCAGGGATAATCTGCCCGGGGTGATCGGGGCACTTTCACTGGATATCCACGAGCCGAAAGAGAGATTGCAATTTGTATTCAGGAACGGGCGTGAGAATTTTGAATATGTTTTGAATCCAACTGAAAAGGATTTGAGCAGACCTTAATCCTTTACAGTTTCGATTTTGTAGAGAGTATCGCCACGCTCAAACCCATGCAGGCTATAAGTAAGAATGATGCCCGAAGTGTAGCTATCCCCGCTATAAAACCAATGATAGCAGGACCGATCAGTAATCCGCTAAAGCCTATTGTTGATACCGCTGCCAAAGCAACACCGGGAGACATATTAGGCGTTTTTCCGGCTGAACTATAGATCATCGGAACAACAGATGATACCCCCGCGCCAACCAGCATAAAGCCTAACATGCTTGGTAATAAATAAGGGAACAAAACGGATATCAGCAATCCGGCGGCAGTTAATGAGCCACTTAGCTGAAGGGTTCGTTTCAGGCCATATTTGCCGGCAAACCAATCTGCTGTGAACCTGCCCATCGCCATAGTGCTCATAAATGCAAAATATCCCGCACCGATCCATCCGGCTTGTGCGTTGATCACATTTTTAAAATATACACCGCTCCAGTCTACCATAGCCCCCTCGCATATCATCGAACAAAATGCAATGATACCCAACTTCAAAAGTGGCGACATCAGCTTTAACCTTTCACGTATAGATAAAACAACAAGGGTTTCTTCTGATTGTATTTTATCGCTGTCTTCAGTTAGGTTACGGGAAGTTATAACGGTGCCAATTATCATTATGATCAGTATAACGATAAAGTGATGAAATGGGATGATGTGGTTGCCGATCATGAATATCCCTATACCCGCACCTATAAATCCGGCTATACTCCAAATGCCATGGAACGAAGCCATAATGGGGTGGCTTTCATATAGCCTTTCAGCAGCGACAGCCTGTGTGTTAAAAGATATATTAGCAGCATTCCCTACAAAGCCATAGCAAAATAGACACACAACGAGCTGGAAAATATTTTGCGCAGCACCCAATCCGACTAATAAAATGCCATACAATACCATAGAAATAATAAGCAGTTTACGACTACCTATTTTAGGAATTATCCACCCTATAAATGGCAATGAACACATTAAGCCGGAGGGTATGGCCAACAATACACCACCCAGACCTGCTTCTGACAAATGCAAAAATTGCTTGATAGTAGGTATGCGGGATGCCCAGCTTGCAAAACACAAACCCGACATAAAGAACATGGCGGCAACAGCTATCCTTAATGATAACCGGGATTTAATGACAGGACGCAAGGTAGTTGTATCCATAGGTGTGATCTTGCTAGTGTAATATATACACTAAGTTGGTCTATTACAAAGTTATAAAGATTTATGCAGATGCAAAGCTTTATATCTCCATAAGACTTATGATATAACCCTGAAAATAAAGATCTATTTGGCAATTAACCGCAATCACCATCTGGTGTGCAGCTTTCCCCTTCTATTATGGTTAGTTTAGGTTTATCATTTTCCCGCTGCCACTCAGCAAATGATTTTTCAAGCGTTTCTGAAAACACAGGTACGGCCTGTGCGCCTGATACACCATATTTATTATTCATCACAAAAAAGGGTACACCACTTATGCCCAGGTATTGCGCTTCGGCTATGTCGTGTTTTACAGCATCGGCATAATCATTACTATCTAAGGTTTCTTTTACATCATCACCTTTTAAGCCAATGGAAATGCCTAGATCGGTCAGCGTATCCTTATCGTCTATATTTTTGCCTTCAGTAAAATAGGCTTTGAATAACGCTTCTTCTGCAGCGGCACCTAAACCATGCTTTTTAGCAAGGTGACTTAAACGGTGCGCATTAAAACTATTGGCCACAATTGCCTTATCAAAATCATATTGTAAACCTACCTGTGCCGCCATTTCAGTGACATGACTATTCATTTGTTGCGCATAATCCAGGTTCCAGCCTTTTATATCAGCCAGGTATTGGTTAATGTTCAGATTTGGATCGGTCTTCATATCCGGGTTAAGCTGAAAGCTTTTCCATTCTACCTCTACCTCATCCTTATGTGCAAATTGCTGTAAGGCATCCTCAAACCTGCGTTTGCCGATATAGCAAAACGGGCACATCACATCAGACCAGATTTCAATTTTCATTTGTTCCGTGGTTTTAATAATGTCAAAGCTATATCAATCTGTGGCCATCATGGTAAGTAAAAAGTAAAAATTGACGTAAATAGCTATTTTTTAATTAAATTAATATCTTAGTATGTTATAAACCGATTGTATAGAATTGACAGAGCACTGCGCGATGACAATCTTTTAACCATAATTTCAATGCGACATATACTTAATGCCGACTAGCGTATGAGGAATAATACTAACCCATTATTATTCTGGACGGGCATATTCCTGTTATTCTTTCCCGGATTATTACATGCTTACCTGCTAATGCCATTCCCGGGCAGCCAAAACCTGGAAGCGATAAAGCTATGCTACTATCTTGAAAAGATCATATTGCCACTTCGCATAATAGGCGGCCTGATGCTGGTGTGGTACCTTGTAAAATATTTTACTAAAAATACTATGAGGGGAATGATTGTAAAGGGTAGCGTATTCGTATTGTTGCTCGGTAGCTTGTATGTAACCGACATTGAATATAAAGCTTCGAGCATGTTTGAGGAGCCTAAAACTGTAAGGTTTGCTAACGCGATAGAGAATAAAGTGCCCGAAAGTTATATTGTTTTAGGTGTAGTAAATAATGGTGTTGCCAAGGCATATCCGCTTATTTATTTAGGTTATCATCACAAAGTTCAGGATAATGTAGGTACGTTGCCGGTATTGGTTACTTATTGTACTATGTGCCGCACGGGCAGGGTTTTTAGTCCGATGGTTAACGGGGCACGCCAAACTTTCAGGCTGGTAGGTGCCAGGCATTATAATGCTATTATTGAGGATCAAACTACGGGCTCATGGTGGTACCAGGCTACCGGCGAAGCAGCTGTTGGGCCGATGGCCGGAGCAAAACTCAATGATGTATATTATGAACAATCTACATTAGGTGCATGGTTAAATAAGCATCCGTCATCCTTAATATTACAGCCAGATAGTCATTTTAGATCTGATTATGATGATCTTAAAAATTATGACCGTAAACAGCCTGTTGATAAGGATTCGACATTAAAAAACAAAGATTCGCTGGTACGCAAAAGTTGGTTAGTAGGTGTGATAATTAATAAACAACCTAAAGGCTATAATTGGAGGAAATTAGAAAAAGTACGTTTATTGAATGACCAGGTAGGAACAACGCCATTACTGATCGCGCTTGAAAACGATAGCCTCACTTTCCATGCGTGGAACCGGAGAATTGACGGGAAAGATCTTAGTTTTAAAATTGACACAGCCGGACAACTTACTGATAAAGAAACCGCCTCGGTATGGGATTGGGATGGGCTGTGCACAGCCGGCACCGAAAAAGGTAAACGCCTCACCAAAGTACAGGCCTATCAGGAATACCGTCATTCATGGCTGCATTTCCACCCGACCACCTTGTTTTGGGAAGGTGAGTTAAAAATGCTTAGTTATCTGCCTTAAGCATGTTCCAAAATAAAATCAGCATCAATATGTAACTCTGAATGAACAGCTTTTAAAAATTCAATATCGGGTTTTTGTTTGCCATTCAATATAAGTGAAAGTTTAGCTTCACTTATATTGAGTTTTTCTGCAAGACTCTTTTGTTTGAACCCCATTTCAAACATTTTCATTTCTATCATGCCTGTTAATGTGGTTGGTGCTTCAATTACATATTTTTTGCTTTCATATTCCTGAGCAGATAAAGCCATCTTACGAATTTCTTCTAACTCAGTTTTGGAAACGTTATTGCTGCCCTTTGTCATTAGGGCTTCAATCCTTAGCATTAAACTTTTATAATCCGTATCATTATTTATCTTTTCCATCGGTTCCTTTTTAAATTGTTGCGCTATCAATTCTGTCGTAATCAGCGTGGGTTCCTACAAACCTTATGTAAATAGTTCTGATATCAAAAAATATCATGACTACTAAGCGATAAGTGTTTCCCCTGATATTGAAAACAAAACGATCATTGCCAATTGCATCTACAGAATTGAACATTTCTTTTATTTCATGATAATTTGCCCAATCAGCTTTAGAAGCTAAACGATACCAATTATTTAAAGCGTCTTTTGCATCTGCATGCACTTCGAAAAAATCACGAATTGTTCCGTAACTAATTATAACCATTGATTAACAAATATACGAATTTAGCATTGCATAATAAAATTTAGATTTTTGAAATTATATTATGCAATGCTAAGAAATAATTTAGGTTTTTAAAAGAACATTGCTACCCTCAGTTTTGCAAAAAATGGAGTACCAGGTGTAAAACTCATCTGATCTACGGGCGCACTTTCACCTCTCAACTGACTAATCTCTTCCGCTTCAAATTCGTTCCATTTGGTGTTCAACAAATTCTCAATAGTTAAACCTACGTCATAGCGTTTTTTGGCATAGTTCAGTTTTAGGTCGATTACATAATAGCCGTCGGCAACCAACATATTTGTATTATTGCCCGGGCGGCGATGCATGTAGCGATAACTTAAACCGCCGTTTATGCCGTTATCAAACTTAAAATCAAGTCCGGCGGTGCTGGTAAAGGTTGGGGCCAGTGCTAGGTAGCCTGTATTTTTTGCACTATCGGCCAATCGTGGCCTTGCCAGGTTAACATTCAAATCAGCAAAAGCCATTTGGCTAACTGATACCGTGCAGATAGGTCGACACCCAAACATTTTAAAAACCTTCCCTCTTCAATCGAAGGGGGAAGGTAATGACGCAAGTGATGGTGCGAACTTACTCTGCTGATACTGTTTTATTACTGTTACCACCAAATGGGAAAATCAATTTAAAGCTGATGTTTCTGCCCATATTGTAAATGCCCTGGCTTTGTTTAGTTACTGTAACCGGTGTTCCGTTATAGGCAAGGAAGTATTGTGCCAGGTTCAAGTGATCAGCATATGCTACATTGGTCAGGTTGTTACAATTAATGTATAAAGAGCATACTGTTCTACCTGTTTTAGGGTTAACAAAATTGGTTCCCACGCCTGCATTAAACAGGGTATACTGTGCAGAGGGGATTTCAGTATAGAACGCACTGTAAACATTATTTTGCGCCCAATCATGCTGTAAGCCGAACTTTAAATAAGTCCCTTTTAAAATAGAGTTGTGCCCGTCGTTCAACCTTAACTTAACTTCTGAATTTAAATGCGGGGCCGGTATATAGGGCAGATGCTTGGTTGAATCCGTCTCATTAGGAATATGAGAATAAATATAAGTGAAGCCGTTATCTATCTCCAGCCATTTAGCGGCTGCCGGATGAATATTTAAAAAGCCGGAAATACCGGTTATGATTGCTGTATTGGTAGAAAGGTATTGGTATATAGGAAATCCCCCGGAAAGAGAATCCGTGCGGTTAGCAAATATGAAATTGCTGATATGGTTATAAAAGCCGTCTGCCTCCACACTCACATCTTTGCCATCATAGCCATAAACTAAATCTATTTGGTAGCCCTGTTCCGCTTTTAGGTCCGGGTTACCCACCTGCACCAAGTTTGAACCAATATTCAAACCGTTACTGGTCAATTCGTTGATCGCAGGGGCGCGATAGCTTTTTGAAACATTCAGTTTCACATAATTATTATCCGGTAACTGGTAAGATGCACCGATGCTCCCTGATAAACCGCTATAAGTATTGTTAAAGGCTGAAAATTGCACAGTAGATCCCGGCGTTCCAGTCGGGACAATATTACCGACATCATTTAAAGACATCGGGTCACCTACAAAGTCCGTTCGGTCAAAGCGTAAGCCACCGCTCAATGTCAGGTTTTTAAAGTTCTTTTCCACGATGGCATAGCCCCCAATTTCAAAATTGGTATAGTTGGGTATTTCATAATCGGGTACATACGGTGGAGGCGGGGCAGCTCCATTACGCTGGAACTCGTAAGTGCCATTAATACCGGTGGTCAGCTTCAATCCGGAATTATCGCCCGCTATCTGGTATTTGAAAGAGAAAGGTATATCGTTTACCAGCAAATTTAGTGAGCCAACACTCCCGGTATCGATATCGTGGTGAACGCTCCGGGTAAATCCGACATCCAGCCCGAGACGGCCTTTGCCCACATTGATGCTGTTTTGCCACCAGGCCTGGTATTCACCCAAATTTTTATCACTGGCTATGTTAGCGTTATAAGATAAGAAGTCAGACCTTGTAGGGTATATCTTTCCGTTTTGCGGAAAATCAAACATAAAGCGTCCTGTACTGTCGCGGTTGCCATTAGGCAATTCTATCCTGCGGTGCAACGCGCTTAAGGTAAGGCGTGAATAGCCCCATGACCGATTGATGCCGAGTACCAACCTGCCATTTAATTGGTTCCAGGCAGTACCCCAAACATAGCCGTCTTTAGGGTTAGAGTAACTGTGCGCTGCTTCGCCGCTTGCTTGCAATCCCCATACAAATCCATTGTGGTTGCCTGCTATGTTTAGAGAGGTTCCCAGGTAGCCATTATTTGTGTGGTATTCAGTAAGCACACTTCCCAAAACGGTTCCGTTTTCAGGCAAAGGCGCCGATTTAAAACTGATTACACCAGCTTCCGCACTGGCACCATATTGCAGCGAAGCCGGCCCCCTTATAATTTCGGCATTATGCACCGCATAAGGATCAATTAATATACCATGATCGTCTCCCCATTGAAAATCTTCCTGTGGCACGCCGTCCATCAGGGTCAATACGCGATCAAATCCCAATCCGTTAATCTGAGGCTTAGTGGTACCCGATCCTTCCGTAGTCGCATTAATGCCGGGTAGTGAGGAAACCAGGTCAATAGCTGTATTCGCAACACCTTCCCGGATCATTTCATTGGTCACTACGGTAATGGGTATGGTTGCACGTTTTCTTGTAGTTGTGTTACCCAAAGCTGTTACCACAACGTCTGAAAGTTCATAATTGGAGGTTGATAGCTTAAAATCAATAGAATACGTATTGCCCAGATCGACCACTTTGGTCTCGCTGGCATAACCAATTGCACTTACCTGGAGCATGTATTCGCCCTTGGGCAGTCCTTTAAGCAAATACGTGCCATTTGCATCTGTACTTGTTGCTATTTTTAAATCGGGGATAGTAATGGTTACACCGGGTACAGGCTGGCCAGTAACTTTATCGGTCACTTTACCCTTAAACAGATGTTGCGCCTGTGCTAGTTTACCGGCAAAAACAAGGAAAATGGTAAACAGTACCACTTTTTTAAAAATGTTCATGTTATAGAATATAGAGTTCACAGCTTTTAATAAGGCTTTTGAGCTATTAGTAAATGAATAGTTAAGATGATCTTACTTTTTCCAGATCTAACTCAATTGGCATTTCGGAGAAATCTTATACACGCGCTAAGCAAATCGCATAAGATTTCTCCGCCTTTAGGCGAATCGAAATGACATTTCGGTTTTAGTAGTTCTGGAAAAGAAATAAATGGATGAATTATCCTAGCTGTGGAGGGCGGAAAATAGCATTGTAGCCATCGGGTAGCTTAATGCGGTTATTGGGAATAGCGATTACCTGCAGCAGCTGCGTGTAAAACTTAATTTCGGGGATAGCTTCGCAATAAGATTCCTGTACCAGGTTCTTTTGCGCTTCGCGTTCCGCGGCGTTTTGTTTTTCTTCAGCCTGTTTGATCTTTTTCATCAGGTAACACTTACCGTTACAATGCAGCCATGGCTTGTTACGGTTCTCACAAAGCTTGGTAGCAATGTAGTTTTTGTTGAGTTGGTACCCCGCGTAAATAAAAAAACGCGAAAAACTACAGCTAATGATAGCGATGATGAGCAATACGGCTGTTAGTTTGTACTTCATGAATTAATGCCGCAAAATTAGCCGCATTTGTATGTTTTGCAACCTTATCTGTAAAAAAAGTACTTTCCTGATATTTTATAGTGAATAGGGCTTTGAAATATATTGAGTAGTGTAAGTAAAACCCCGATCAGTTAATTAATTGGATAATACCCAAGTCTTTACTATATTTAAGCCTTCTCAATTTATAGCCTTACCAGTTTACAGCCATTTTTATGTACAAATATTTTATCGTCCTTATTTTTTTATGGGCCAATTATGCCTGTGCCCAATCAGCAGTTCAACCCCGGTTATCTATGTTTCAGGTAACGCTAACCCATCAGGGCGTGTATCCTTCAAATAATTATACATCACTAGGAGGCACAAAATGGAAACTGCAAACCGGTGGCAAGATATTTTCTTCTCCTGTTGTATATAATAATGTGGTTTATGTGGGCAGCGGAGATAGTAATCTGTATGCCGCAGATAAAACAACCGGCAATATCTTATGGAAATTTAAAACCGGCGGAGCTGTACATTCAACGCCTGCAGTCAATAAGAATATAGTTTACTTCGGTAGTTATGACGGCTTCTATTATGCGCTAAATGCGACAACAGGTAAGCTGAAATGGAAATTTAAAACAGGTGGCGAAAAGCATGTAGGATCAAAAGGACTATGGACAATGAAACCTGACGATATGTATATGGATGATCTTTATGATTTTTTCCTGTCGTCGCCAATTGTTAGTCCTGATCCAACAAATCCGGTGATATACTTTGGCAGCAGCGATGGTAACCTATACGCCTTGAATGCACTTACAGGCAAAAAGAAATGGTCGTTTAAAACCAATGGCATTATACACACCAGTCCAGCTTTATACAATGGCAATATCTACTTTGGCAGTTGGGACACCTTCCTATACGCAGTTGACGCCCAAACAGGTAAATTGAAATGGAAGTTCGAAACCGGCAAACAACCTGTATATCATGTACTGGAAGGTATCCAGGCGTCTCCAACATGTGCTGACGGCATGGTATATTTTGGCTCGCGCGATGGATATTTTTATGCACTTGATGCTGCTACAGGTTCTACCGTGTGGAAATACGCTGCCGATAACTCGTGGGTTCTAACTACAGCAGCGTTAAAAAATGGTACGGTTTATTTGGGAACATCGGATACTTATCTTTTCGTGGGCTTAGATGCTAAAACCGGCAAAGAAAAAATACGTTATAAAACCAACGGCTATGTTTACTCATCGCCTGCATTAGCCGGCAACACAGCCTATTTTGGAGATTTTACAGGCAGTCTGTGTGCTGTGGATATCAATTCTGGCAAGCTTACGGGCCAATTTACGACACCTGACAGAGCAGCAAATGCTAAACAGGTATTGAATGATGAAGGTAACATTGATTTTAACCTGTTGGTGAAAGGTAAAGATCTGTCGCAATATGCAACCAGCGTAGGTGCTATGAATAAACTCTATACGCTTGGGTCTATTGTTTCATCACCTGCAATCAGCAATGATGTAGTTTATTTTGGCAGTGCCGATGGTTGTTTATACGCTGTTGGCTTGAAATAATGGAACAAGTAAGCCTCGCTAACCGGCGAGGGGCTACTTAATTATTTATTTATCGGAAGCACGTTTAAGCGTACTGTGAAATTTCATGTCCTGGTAAGTGATATTCATAGAGATAGAATCTCCATCGGCAAAATATTTACCGGCGTGGGGTATAACAATACCTTCGGGATTGGTGATGCTGAATTTAATGTCAGTACCGCTTATCTTGCCGCTATCTAACTTTAATTCGATATTCTGCGCGTTGGCTGTTCCGGTTAATTTGTCGCCATCAACTTTAAAAATATAATTGAGGTCGATGTTATTACCGTCCGGACCTGTAATAGCACCGGCCCATTTTCCGTTCACATCGGCTATAACAGCAGCGATGGAAACTACAAAACAGCAAACCAATGCTGTGGCAATTAAGATCTTGGTTTTCATAATGCTTAGTTTTTATCTATGATGCTATAATTTGACAATGCGTTACAATAAAAATCATTTAAAATATAAAATCCTCTTTTCGCGAAATAAAAGGAGGATTTTATGTAAAGCTAAGAGTTGATGATATTATTTGTCAACGGCTCTTTTTAATGTGGAATGCATAATCATACCCTGGTAATCAATATTCAGGCTGATAGAATCACCGGCACTGAAATATTTTCCTGAATTTATCACTTTCACCCCATTCACATCAATAGCAAATGAAAGGCTGTCTCCTTTTACTTTCCCCTCAGTCAGGTCAATAGATCCCTGTGGAGATTGTCCCGTACCGGTTAACTTATCGTTGTCTATTTTAAACGAGTAATTAAGCGGGTATTGGTTGCCATCGGGTGCAGTCAAAACGCCGCTCCATTTGCCATTCAGATCTGCAAAAAATGCAAATGCACCAATAAAACAGCATACCAGCGCAGTTGTGATAAAAAATTTTCTTTTCATGAGTTTTTAGCGATTAAATTGTGTTGATGTATTTTAATTAAGACAACAGATTAATACTTATGTTACAGATAATCAGGCTATAAAAAACCCCGCCATAAAGCGGGGTCTTTCTTACTATGAACTATTTTAGGTTGAATGTCATTTGTCAGCAGGGGCGCGTTTAAGCGTGGTGTGTATTTTCTGTCCCCCGAAATCTATATCCAGACCGCATGAGTCAGCATAAAGCTTGCCGCTGTGCGGATAATCGTTGCCATCAACAGTTACTTTAAAAGTAAAGGTATCACCGGTTAATTTACCGTTATCAACAGTTACTTCTCCTGCAGGTGACTCAGCAGTTCCTGTCAGTTTATCACCATCTATTTTAAAGTTATAGGTAACAGCAAGATCGTTGCCATCAGGAGTTTTAATAACGCCGGCCCATTTGCCGTTCAGGTCGGCAATAACAAACGACATTAAAAGAATAAAGCAGCAAACTAAAGCAATGGGGGCGTAGAATTTTCTTTTCATATTTTGGAGGTTTTTAAAGTAATAAATGTAAGATTTTTATTACGAAATGAAAATAAACAGGATGTTAAATTTTGATGTCTGAAGCATGATTTATAGGATTTTTAAATTTACATGATTATTGCCTGTCCGCGATTAAAATCAAGATAATCTTTTAATCCTACTAATCATAGTTCAGATAAATTTATTCCCCTATTTTACCAGCCTCATTAATACATTTTACATTATCAGGTTAAAATCCGGTTAATATCGGGTAAATTTCCTGCTTATTTTGGTTGGTAATGCCTGTATCTTTGGATATAGGTAATACTGAATGAAGAAATTAAGTGCCCTTATATTAACCTTTTGCAGCCTTGGTGTTTTTGCGCAGAACAAGGATTACCCCATACAACCAGTACCTTTTACCAGCGTAAAACTGACCGATCAGTTCTGGACATCACGTATAGAAATTAACCGTACCGTTACTATCCCGGCATCATTTGCCAGGTGTGAGAGCACGGGCCGTGTTAAAAATTTCGAAATGGCCGCAGAGCATAAGGGCAAGTTCTGCACAGTATATCCTTTTGATGATACTGATATTTATAAAACTATAGAGGGTGCGTCCTATTCATTGGCCGAACATTCAGATCCAAAGCTATCTGCTTACTTAGATTCTCTGATTACTATAGTAGGCAAAGCGCAGGAACCAGATGGCTACCTGTACACTGCACGCAGTATCGACCCTTTACATCCGCAAGCTTGGGCAGGCCCTGAAAGATGGGTGAATGAGCAAAAAATGAGTCATGAGTTGTACAACTGCGGTCACCTTTACGAAGCCGCCGCTGCACATTATATGGCAACAGGAAAACGTACTTTACTTAACATCGCCCTAAAAAATGCTGACCTGCTGGTACGCACTTTCGGACCGGATAAGCTGCATGTAGCACCTGGCCATGAGATTGTAGAGATGGGTTTGGTAAGACTGTACCGAATCTCAGGGAAGAAAGAATATTTAGACCTCGCCAAGTTCTTTATCGACCAGCGTGGCCATAAACAATATGATGCCAAAAGTAAGGATGAATGGCAAAATGGCATGTATTTCCAGGACAATAAACCCGTAGTTGAGCAGGACGAAGCCGAAGGGCATGCCGTTAGGGCGATGTATCTATACTCTGGCATGGCCGATGTCGCCGCATTGACTGGCGATACAGCATATCTGAAAGCCATCGATAAGATATGGGAAAACATGGTGGGCAAAAAAATGTACGTGCAGGGTAGCATCGGTGCTGTTGGCGATGGTGAACGTTTTGGTGACAACTATGAATTACCCAACGCCACTGCTTATAACGAGACCTGCGCAGCCATAGGCAGCGTGTTCTGGAATCAGCGCATGTTCCTGCTGCATGGTGATAGCAAGTACGTCGATGTAATGGAAAAAACGCTGTACAATGGTTTAATATCAGGTGTTGGTTTGGATGGGAAGTCGTTCTTCTATACCAATGCCATGCAAATCAAAAACAGCTTCGCCGGACCGGATACTGAGCCTGAACGTTCAGGGTGGTTTACCTGTTCCTGCTGCCCAACCAACGTGGTGAGGCTCATCCCGTCAATCCCCGGTTACATCTATGCTGAAAAAGGCAATGCGATTTATGTGAACCTGTTTATCAGCGGCACGGGTAATTTGACCGTGAACAACAAGGCGGTAAAGATTACCCAGCAAAATAATTACCCATGGGATGGGGACCTGAAGTTCACCATTGACCCAGCTGAAAAAATGGATATGAACCTTAAAATACGCATCCCCGGCTGGGCACAAAATGAGGCCATCCCATCGGACCTGTATAGCTACGAGAAAAAATCAATACAGGGAGTAGAAATAAAAGTGAACGGTATGCCGGTTAATTACCAAATAGAAAAAGGCTATGCCGTATTGAGCCGTAAATGGAAGAGGAACGATAAAGTAGAAGTTATCCTGCCGATGGATGTGCGCAAAGTTGTAGCCAACACCAACATACCTGATGATAACGGTAAGATAGCCCTGCAACGCGGCCCGATTATGTATTGTGCTGAATGGAAGGACAATAATGGCTTGGCTAGCAACATCATCGTACCAAAAAACACGGTATTTAAAACGCAATATGAACAGGGACTGCTAAACGGTGTTATGGCATTGAAAGCAGATGTGAAAAGCATTAACGTAGATGCATCAGGGCAAAATGTAAATACTCAGGATGCTACGTTAACCGCGATACCTTATTATGCCTGGGCCAATCGTGGTAAGGGGGAGATGATGGTTTGGTTCCCGGAGCAGATAAAGTATGTGGATTTACTGACGAAGTAAACTAGACTCACCCCCCAACCCCCTCTCTACAAAGTAGCGAGGGGGGCTAAAAAATAGAAAATCCCTCTTTGCATAGCAGAGAGGGTGGTCGAGCGAAGCAAAGACCGGGTGAGTCAACTATACGCTAATGCGGTTTTAAAAGGATAATAACGGTAATTAATCAATTATAAATGAAATTAAAGCTCTGCCTACTAATTGCCGTCCTGACAGCGTCCTTTTTAAGGTCATCCGCCCAGGAAATCAACCTTTCACAAGGCTGGAAATTTAAGATAGGCGATTCAACTGCATGGTCATCCCCACAATACAACGATAACGGTTGGCAAGCAGCAGATGTAAGCAAACCCTGGGAGGAACAAGGTTATGCTAAAACGGATGGATTTGGTTGGTATAGGGTGCGAGTGGAAATCCCTTCATCGATAAAAGAAAAGGCATTTATAAAAGACAGTCTGCATTTCAATTTGGGTTACCTGGATGATGGCGGCGAGGTTTATTTGAATGGCAAGCTGGTTTATAAAAACTATAAGACCGGCAGCGATATTCAGCATGGCATTTACGGGCCCGGGTCTTTTTCAGTAGCGGCAAATAACCCGGCTATAAATTGGGATAAAGAAAATGTATTAGCTGTTAGAGTATTTGATACAGGCGGTGCAGGTGGCGTATACGGCGATAAATTCGATATAAAAATGGTGGATCTGATGGATAACGTGAACATCAATACCGATGGCAGTTTTTATTACGAAGAAAAAACCATGAGCAAATCCATCAGGCTAACCGCTTCTGGTGGAAGTTACAATTATGTGGGCAAACTCTATTTTAAAGTGACTGATCCCGAAACGGATACTATCATCTATCAAAAAACAAATGATGCGCATTTTGCAGCGCACAGCCCATTTACCTATACGTTTACTTTAGCCAGGCTGGAAAAGAAATCATACAAGATCACTTACACTTTTACCGATGAACATTCGGGTAAGCAGATCACCAAAACTGAGGGTGCGCCCTATATTTTGACGCCTTACGTAAAGGCAAAACCCAGGATTAATGGCCCGGACGTTTTTGGGGAACGTCCGGCTAATCCGTTCTTGTACAAAATTCCGGCAACTGGGCAAAAACCACTGACTTACAAAGCGGATGGTTTGCCTGCAGGATTGACACTAAATACCACAACCGGCATCATCACTGGTATTGTAAGCGATAAAGGTGACTACCCGGTAACATTTACAGTAACCAACTCACTGGGCAGCAATACTAAAAAGTTCACCATCAAAATTGGTGATTTGATTGGCCTGACGCCTGCTTTGGGATGGAACAGCTGGAACGCATGGGGCTTGACAGTGAATGATCAGAAGGTAAGAACATCAGCCAATGCCATGGCCGATAAACTAAGCGCTCATGGCTGGAGTTATATCAATATTGATGACGGGTGGGAGGCTGCAAGCAGAAATACCAATGGCGAGATCGTGACAAATTCGAAATTCCCGGATATGAAGGGATTGACTGATTATGTACATAACTTGGGTTTAAGAATGGGTATCTATTCATCGCCAGGTCCTAAAACCTGCGGTGGCTATTTGGGCAGCTGGCAACACGAAGATCAGGATGCCAAAACTTATGGCGATTGGGGAATTGATTATTTAAAATATGATTGGTGTTCTTACTCGCAGGTTAGTCCGCAAAATCCTACGCTGGAAGATTTTAAAAAGCCGTACCAGGTAATGCGGGCCTCATTGGATAAGGTACACAGAGATATATTGTTCAGCTTTTGCCAGTACGGTATGGGTGATGTGTGGAACTGGGGTGCTGAAGTTGGCGGCAATAGCTGGCGCACTACGGGTGATATTGAAGATACCTGGAAAAGCATGTCAACCATTGGTTTTAGTCAGGATAAAACAGCAGATGGCGCAAAGCCCGGTCATTTTAACGACCCGGATATGCTGGTAATCGGCAAAGTGGGTTGGGGCGATCACCAGCATAATACAAGATTGACGCCGGACGAGCAATACACGCATATCAGCTTGTGGAGTTTATTATCAGCACCGTTGCTGATCGGCTGCGATATGGGACATCTGGATAGTTTCACCTTAAACCTGCTAACTAATGATGAAGTACTGGCCATAGATCAAGATGCATTAGGCAGGGCAGCAAGACAGACATTTAAGAATGACACCTACCAGGTTTGGACAAAAGACCTGGAAGATGGCAGCAAAGCGATGGGGATATTTAATACATCAGACAAGTATCAAACTATCAAATTAAATAAAGCAGAAACAGGTTTTAACGGATATACCAAAGTGCGTGATGTATGGCAGCAAAAATACGTCATCACCAGCGGGCCGGAGTTTGTGACGAAAGTGCCGCCACATGGGGTTATTTTGATCAAGGTATCGAAGTAAAGCCCCACCCAACCCTTTCCGCCAAAGGCGGAAGGGCTTAATAGAAACGGATTAAATAACATAAAATAAAAAAAGTCTCCCCGCCAATTGGGGGGGAGATTTAGAGGGGCTAAATATGAAATTTACATGGAAAGGGGTATTCCCCGCAGTGACAACAAAATTTACTGATAATGATGAACTTGATTTTGCAGCATTTGATCATAACATCACAGCGCAGTTAGAAGCCGGTGTTGATGGGTTTATTTTAGGCGGATCATTAGGTGAAGCCAGCGTATTGAGCGACGAAGAAAAATTCGCTTTGCTAAAACATACTGTTGAGTTTGTGGATGGAAAAGTGCCTGTACTATTAAATATAGCAGAGCAAACCACCAAAGCAGCCGTAGCCTGTGCCAAAAAAGCTTTGGATTACGGAGCAAGCGGTTTAATGCTATTGCCACCGATGCGCTATAAATCTGACGATAACGAGACGCTTGCCTTTTTAACGGCGGTTGCCAAAAGTACACCACTGCCTATCATGATCTACAATAATCCTGTTGATTATAAGATAGAAGTGACTTTGGATATGTTTGCAGAGCTGGCAAAGTACGATAACATACAGGCGGTAAAAGAGTCAACAAGAGACGTATCCAACGTTACCCGTATGATCAACCGCTTTGGCGACAGGTTCAAGATCATGACAGGGGTTGACCCATTAGCTATGGAAAGCCTGGTTATGGGCGCCGATGGCTGGGTAGCAGGTTTGGTTGATGCTTTCCCGAAAGAAACAGTTGCTATTTATCGCCTGATCAAAGCCAACAGGATTAGCGAGGCGTTAGCTATTTACCGTTGGTTTTTGCCTGTGCTGGAACTGGATATCCATCCAAAATTGGTACAGTATATTAAGTTGGCAGAGGTTGCAACAGGCATCGGTACCGAAAATGTGCGTGCACCACGATTAAAAGTTGAAGGAGCTGAGCGCGAAAAAGTGTTGAAGACAATCAATGATGCGCTGGCTCTTCGTCCGAAATTGCCGGAAGGTAGCTGGGGCAGAGTGGGTAAATTACAAACTGCATAAGCCTCACCTAAACGGCTAAGCCATCATGAACACCTTATAAAATCAAATTATGGGTGAATAATCCTCTCCAAAGGAGAGGACTTTACTTACTTTTATAACAAACTCTTTTGATCAAAAAAGAGTTTAGAAACTATGGAAACAGGAAATTTAATAGGATATCAATATAAAGAAGCAAGAGGCAATGGCTTTAGAGCGATCGACCCATCTACGGGCAACCAATTGCCAGGGGATTTTTATACAGCGGATTCGGCCGATGTAGATTCGGCTTTAAATCTTGCAGAAAAGGCGGCTGCTATTTACCGGTACGTCGATAAAAAAACGAAAGCTGCCTTTTTGCGGAGCATTGCCGAGGGAATCACCAACATTGGTGACGAACTGGTAGAACGTGCCATGGCCGAGACCGGTTTACCGCAAGCCCGTTTGCAGGGTGAGCGCGGAAGAACAACCGGTCAGCTGAACATGTTTGCCGATTTGGTGGAGGAAGGCTCATGGGTGGAAGCAGTGATAGATAATGCTTTGCCAGACCGTCAGCCTGCCGCACGTCCGGATATCCGTAAAATGCTGATTCCAGTGGGACCTGTAGTAGTATTCGGAGCAAGTAATTTTCCTTTGGCATTTTCTGTGGCAGGTGGCGATACCGCTTCGGCGTTGGCAGCCGGTTGCCCGGTGATTGTTAAGGTACATCCTGCACATCCGGGTACAAGCGCATTGGTAGCAGAGGCTATAAAAAAAGCCGCTCAAAAACATGAGTTGCCAGAAGGTGTATTTTCTATCCTCTATGATAACGGCTATACTATTGGAGAGGCGTTGGTAAAGCATCCCAAAACCAAGATCGTAACTTTTACAGGTTCTTTCAAAGGCGGTACAGCGCTGCTCAAAATGGCGCAGCAACGTGACCAACCTATCCCGGTATTCGCCGAAATGGGCAGCGTCAACCCGGTGATCTTATTGCCGGATGCTTTGGAAAGCCGTTACAACCAGATCGCAGAACAATACGCATCATCCATAACTTTGGGTGCGGGGCAATTTTGTACCAATCCGGGTTTGTTGATAGCGATGAAATCTTCAGGACTGGAAAAGTTTAAAAAAGCTTTGGGTGATGCTTTGGCTAAGATCAATTCGTCAACAATGCTTACGCCGGGTATCTGCAAGAACTATTCAGCGTTATCAGCAGAAATGCTGGCAGAACAGGGTGTGTCCATAATTGGCAAAGGCAATCTGAATAACGATAAAGCCAACCAGGCACAACCAATAGTAGCCACGGTAAGTGCTTCGTCGTTTTTGGTCAACCCTAAATTGAAAGAAGAAGTATTTGGACCATATTCATTGCTGGTAGAAGCAGATTTTGAAGTGCAATTGCAACAGGTTTTGGATGATCTGCAAGGACAGTTAACGGCAAGTATAGTGGCTGATGACACCGATCTGGTGAAATACAAATCACTTATACAGGGTATTACAAGTATTGCCGGGCGTGTTATGCTGAATAATGTTCCGACCGGTGTAGAAGTATTACAGGCAATGCAACATGGCGGCCCTTTTCCTGCAACTTCTGATAGCAGATTTACGTCTGTAGGCACAGGAGCGATCAAGCGTTTTGTGCGCCCGGTTAGCTGGCAAAACTGGAGCAATGACTTATTGCCTGATGAATTAAAAAATGGGAACCCGCTAAAAATTTGGCGTTTGGTGGATAATAAAATGAGTAAAGAGTAGTAGTCAGTTCTGCGTTTTGAGTAGGCAGTATCCAATCTTTTACTCAAAACTTAACACTCAATACTCAAAACTAAAAAAACAATGTCGAGTAAAACTTTTTTTTGTATAGACGCCCATACCTGTGGCAATCCCGTTAGACTGGTAGCCGGTGGCGGACCGAATTTGACAGGCGAGAACATGAGCGAGAAACGCCAGCATTTTTTAAAAGAATACGACTGGATACGCAAAGGCCTGATGTTTGAGCCGAGGGGACATGATATGATGTCGGGCAGTATTTTGTACCCGCCGCATAATCCGGCAAATGATGTGGCAGTATTATTTATCGAGACCAGCGGATGTTTACCTATGTGCGGGCATGGTACTATCGGTACAATTACTATTGCTATTGAAGAAGGGCTGATCATCCCAAAAACACCAGGCACTGTGCGCATGGAGGCGCCTGCGGGATTAGTTTTGATCGAATATAAACAGGAAGGTGCTAAAGTAAAATCTGTAAAGCTGACCAATGTACCTGCTTACCTTGCTGCTGAAAACCTGGATATAGAATGCCCTGATCTTGGTACGCTAACTTTTGATGTAAGCTACGGCGGTAACTTTTATGCTATTGTTGATCCACAAGAAAACTTTAAAGGACTGGAAAACTATACCGCCGATCAGCTGATATCATGGAGCAGGGTAATGCGGCAACGGATAAATAAGAAGTATACTTTCGTTCATCCCGAAAATCCGACCATCAATACCTGCACGCATATCCTTTGGACCGGAAAAACCATTTCGCCAGAGGCAACTGGCCGTAACGCTGTTTTTTATGGTGATAAGGCCATTGACCGTTCACCCTGCGGAACAGGAACATCGGCCCGTATGGCACAATGGCACGCAAAAGGGAAACTGAAAAAAGGCGATGTTTTTATCCACGAAAGCATTATAGGCAGTCAGTTTATCGGCAGGGTGGAGGATGAAGTGAAAATAGGCGATAAGCCGGCTATCATCCCAAGCATTGAAGGCTGGGCTAGAGTGTATGGTTACAATACAATAAAAATTGACGATGAAGACCCTTACGCTTATGGGTTCCAGGTGATATAGAGAATTAACAATGAGTAAAGCAATTATAATTGGTGGTGGTATTATAGGCCTTTTTTCGGCGTACTATCTGCAAAAATCAGGTTGGGAAGTAGAGATCATTGATCAGGGGGACCTGTCGGATAACTGTTCGTACGGCAACGCCGGGATGATCACGCCGAGCCATTTTGTGCCCTTGGCAGCACCGGGCATGGTAGAGCAGGGTATACGCTGGATGTTCAACAGCAAAAGCCCGTTTTATGTAAAGCCTTCGCTTAATCCCGAATTGGTTGGCTGGGGATTAAAATTCCTTAAAAGCGCCACAAAAAAACATGTGGATCATTCGGCCGGGGCGTTAAGGGATATATCCATGCTGAGCAAGAGGCTGTATAAGGAATTCGAGAAGGACTCTAATATTGATTTCGGATTGGAGGATAAGGGGATACTGATGCTTTTTAAAAGCCCGAAAATGGCCGAAGAAGAGCAGCATCTAGCCGCGCATGCAACTAACCTGGGTCTTGATGCACAATATTTAAGCCCGGATGAATGCCGTAAACTACAGCCTGGTGTAGAGATAGATATTTTAGGTGCGGTACATTATCATTGCGATGCACATTTATATCCTAATAAATTAATGGCTGGTTTGATTAATTACCTTGAAACGACTAAAGGAGTGACCATTCACCGTAATACCGAGATCGTTAAAATTGCTCATGATGGAGGCAGAATAACTTCAATTAACAGTGCAGATAAGGAATTTATAGGCGATGCTTACGTAGTTGCAGGTGGTGCATGGTCACCTTCTATTGCAAAACTCGCCGGGTTACGTGTTCCATTGATGCCGGGTAAGGGATATTCGTTTATGGTACCACAGGATGAATCTAAACGGATGACCATTCCATCGATATTATGTGAGGCAAGAGTTGCTATTACCCCCATGAATAACAGCATTCGCTACGGCGGTACTATGGAAGTGGGCAAGATCAACACCCAGGTAAATATGAACCGGGTAAAAGGCATTGTGGAATCAGTACCAAAATATTTCCCGAATTTTAAACCGGAAGTTCCGGCGCAGAAGGATATCTGGTTTGGTTTCCGCCCGGTATCGCCGGATGGTATGCCCTATATCGGTTTATCCGGTAAATATAGCAACCTGGCCGTAGCAACAGGTCATGCCATGATCGGGCTGAGCCTGGGACCAGCCACGGGTAAAATTATTAATGATGTGTTGAATGGCACTCAGCCGGAAATGAGTATTAATCCGTTTGCAGTTGATAGGTTTCAATAGCTGTCTATTGCACTTCGTTAATGTAGGCAATTTTTTCAGGGAGGTTTTTGCTAAAAAACTCTTTAAGTTCTTCAGCAGAAGACGGATCCAGGTTTAGTAAAGTGGTCTTCTTACGCTCATCATAAATATTGATAAAGGAGATCGTATCATTTCTCAATACAATTTCCTTTATCTGCCTGATGTCGATTTTCTTTTCATCAAATTTCTCTTGATCATCAAAATTAAAAGCAGATAAAAGATTTTGGTCGAGTTTTATCCATCCTGTTGGCGTATTAATAATTCCTATCAGGATTGCAACTATTCCCGTAACAAAGCCAAGAATAGCGTACATGATTTTTATGTTGAATGCGAAGCAGCCAATTAATGAAAATGCAAATAACAATATTCCTGCAGATACATAGGTCATCATTGAACTGTTGTCATTTAGCGTGGGAACCCAAATTATATCAGCGCGTTTGCCGCGCCGATATTGTATCCTTTCATTGATCCTATAAAATATTAATCCAACCCAAATTAGAAGGAATAAATAGCTGAAGATGTCATATATAAATCCTATAGTAAAGCAAGCCAACAGGTAAGTCGATACTTCTATTATTGTCCTGATGTCTTTTTTCAGTTGGTCGTTCATGCGAAAAGGCTTGTTACTAAGATAAGTAATTTTTTCGCATCAAGTCCAATAGTCGTTTATAACTATAAGATGAAATCGTGGTAAATAGGTTGCTTGTGGGATGTAAATTTAATTACCCGGCACACTATAGTAGTAGATAGGAGCAAAAACACCTTCACTGGTAGTATAATAGCCCTTGCCATCAGGCGTAAAACCGATAGCTTCTCCTTGTTTTTCTGCCTGGTAGGGCAATTCCATAGGCTTGTTTTGAATGGTTTTCCAGATGGGTTCATTATTACTGCGTTTCCAGTAATATACCTTCACATAATCTTTTAGTAATACCTGCTGTCCGTCTTTTGAAATGTCCCCGGCAGTGATCCATTTAAAGGGTTTAAACCCATTGAAAAATAGCTTACAGCGCTTTGTAAGGGTCAACGTATCATTAGCCTTAAAATTTAAAGGAGTGGAGTAAACGGTTACTGAATCGGTGCGTTTTGAGACGATATAGATCAGCTTCTCAACAGGATCAACCATTAATGTTTCTGCATCGCGGGGGCCGTCCGGATATTTTAAATGTAGAGGAACAGCATTGGCATTTATGATACTGTCCTTACCAATCCACGACTTTTTCTCTTCCAGGCGGTAAATGGTAATATAAGGGTGCATGGCACCATTATCGCCAATATCACCTAAGTACACATAGCTTTTACCTTTTACAGGACCAATGCCCACGGCTATGTCCTCAACATCCCGGGCGCCAAGTGGTTCTTTTGGGTCTCCTTTATAGTAAATAACCGATTTTATATTTCCTTGTGGCGTAATCGCAAAAAAGCGGCTGGTGTCGCCGCTGTCATTATGAACATAATAGATGCCATTATGGATACCCGATGCCGATATACCCGATATCTCGTCCATCTGTTTATTTTGCAGACGGCCGGTTATATCCAATTTATGCTGCGTATACCGGTGTTCGGCAAACGCTCCCAGGAACAGGATAACTACAATCGGAAGTATGATCTTTATTTTTTTCGACCGGCTCATATACTATTAAACCCTAAGCTCTAAAATCTAAAGCTCAAAAATCAGGCAAAGGAACTAAAATTTTTAAAATAATTGTCTGACCCGTTTTTAACGGTCAAATTAGGTATATGTTTTATGTTCGTATTAAAATTACATACTGTGTACAATTAACACTTTCTGATTGTCTTCAATAATTTCAGCAATGGTACGGTAATCAGCAAGATCAAGCTCCTGTACATATTTACAATTTGCGCTATGGCCCGGTGCTATAAAAACAGGCATATCAAAGCCCATTTGTTGATAATAAGGCGTCATAAATGCCTGTACAGGCAGGCTATTGGCGGTATTAATAATAGGAGTGGTCAGTTTTTTTAACGGTTTCAGCAATAGTCTCACTTCACAAATCTTAAAATTATCATTCAAAGGTATCCAGCGGTTCACCTCGTCAATATCTATCAGCAAAGCATTTTGCCTGATACCTTTTAGCGTACCAATAGTCTCTTCACCATCATTCAATAAGCTTTTTATAACTACCTGCTGCCCTATATATCTGCTAAAAATTATTAGCTGTTCTGCTGTTGTGATCTTATCCATTTTGCTAATTATATTAGCAAATATAATCAAACAGGATTTAAAAACACAAGCAAAATGCTAATATTTTTATTAAAGTATGGTGGTAGCTAAACCAATATTAAAGCCGGTAAACCTTGAGTTTGATGTATTAAAACCGTTGTTGTTGAACAGTTTATAAAATGACGGATCAAAAACTGCTGCAAAATGCCGGGTGATATAATATTCCATCCCGATGTCAATTTTTGTGGCGAGGTTATAACTGGATATGTTATTTATTATAACGCCGCCGGATGTACTAACGGCACGCTCAAAGGTGTGGATGCCCAGCCCTGGTTGGATAAGTCCGTATAATGCCCACCTGCCGAATTTTTTACGATAACCTGGTCCGGCTATTATAAAATCCGTTGATAACTTACCGTGTATGATATTAGTGGGAATAGTGCTCACAAAACTTGTATAGTTATTGTTTAACGCATCATAATTTATCCTGAAAAATATATCATTGATATAAGTGGGCCTGTATTCAATTGCTGTATTTATTGCAAGTCCGTTATATAAACGCGTGTGGATGTTTTCAAAAGGCATGCTTATACCTATAGAACCCGGGAAATAAAACCTGGAGCTTATGTCTTCGATTTGTGCAAATGTGGTAGACACAGAAATGCAAAAGAAGATCGTTATCAATAATATAATGCCCCTGGTGGATAGCATAAATATTGATTTAGAGATGATCTTCCGTATAATTTTTGCGTTCCAGTTTCTGAAAAGGAATCTTAACTACGTTCAGAAATTTGCCATTCACATCCTCATCCATATGAGTATCAATACCAAAATGGGTATCTTCTCTATCCAGTTCCTTAAAAGTGCCGAATATCCTGTCCCATATACTTAATACATCTCCATAATTGCAATCGGTATAAGGTAACCTGTAATGGTGGTGCACATGATGCAGGTTCGGGGTGATGAATATCAGACCGACGATTTTATTAGCTCTGTCTGATAACCTGAACTCAGTATGCGCAATGATATTTGCGAACGTTTGGAATATCTGCCGGATGATCAATACCCCGATAACCGGGCCAAGCAGGAATACCCAAAGCGTTAAAAAGCCTGTGCGTACAAATGTTTCGACCGGATGTTCTCTGGTTGTAGTGGATACATCTACCTTAAGATCACTGTGATGTACCAGGTGGAACCTCCATAATGCATCAATCTTATGCATAATAACGTGATAGGTGTACTCGCAAAGGTCCATCAATACAAATGCAACGATATAATACATTATTCCATGAGTATGGAAATGCATTAGATTAAGCAATCCCCAATGATGGAAAGTGTCCCACTTTAATACAATAATAATAAAGGTGGTTAATAAAAGCTGTATCGGCAACGCTGTGAAAATAAACATCAGGTTGACCGACGAATGTCTGAACTTTGATCTTAAGCCATCAGCCGAAACCAAAACTTCGGCGAGCCATAAAGATGTAATTACTGTTGCGTAGAGAATGATCTGGGTTAGATCCTCATGAGTTGAAAAAAAATGACGTAGCAATGCCATAGGGGGTTAGCAAAATTAATCAGGGTGCGAATATATAATGTTGTGTTAAACTTTTACTTCCATATCAGGTTTTGATACGTCTGTAAGAGGAACTCTTCCTCTCTCTTTACGTAATATCCTGTTAAAAAGTGACACTTCACGATCAAAAAGAAATTGAAAAAATAGTTTTGTCCACGAAGTGTGATAATATAGGGTATCATAATACTCGGGCGCAGTCTTTCTTATCTGCGGAAGCTTGTTCCATGGTATCGACGGGAAATCATGATGTTCGTTATGAAAACCTACGTTGAATGCCACGGTATTCCATGAGCCGTAATAGCTGTAAGTTTCCTGTTCAACTTTGTGAGTTAAATAATGTTCCTGTATCCAACGCGCTCCAAGAGGGTGCAAACCCACAGAAAACCAAAAGCTAATAAATAAAAAGCCAATAGCATGAAACCCCATAAAATACCATATGGCCGTAGTAAATGCTGCCTGTAAAATGAAGTTGGTGATGATCCAGCCATCAACAGGATGTATCTCTTTTAAGCGGGATAAACGGAATATCTGGAATATCGGGAAAAAAAGCAGCCATAACATTTTACCCAGAAAATAATTATTGATCAGCTTCGCTTCCCATTTGTTGGGCAGATCGGCATCCAACTCATGCACGCCCTGAAAAGAGTGGTGCTTGATATGATATTTTTCAAATGAAATAGCGCTCGGTAATATTTGCGGCAAGTTTGAAAGCATGGCCGCCCAGCGATTGGCATTGGCGTTTTTGAACAAAAGCTTATGTGTGCACTCGTGTATCATTACAAACAAGGCATGATCTGCAAAAGCTCCCAATAAATAAGCTGCGGCAAAAATAAGCCACCACGATTGATCACGTAATAAATAAGCGCCTGCCACCTGGAAAAGCACAAGGCCAATAATAGCAAAAATGGTATATGGATTCTTACCGATCAGGTTTCTCAGGTCAGGAAATTGTTTCAGAATTTTTTTAGTGCGTATACGGTGTGGTTCGGATTCTGTAGAGTAAATAAAATCGGTCTTTGAGGCCATTGTTCTTTCCTTTTTGCTTTAGAGTGTTTAATATTGGTTAAAGATATTTATATTAATAACTGTAATATGTCGGATAAATTACATTTAGTGTAATTTATGAGGGGCGCTCACTAAAATTCCAGTTTCTAAATATAGGCTATAATTCTGTAACAAATTTGGTTTTTCTGGCATTTTGTTTACAAATTCTTTACAAATGGTTGTGATTAGGCTTATGAAACTCGCCCGATTGGTACAATATTCTTAGCATACTTGGCAGTACAATAAGCAGTAATGGTAAGGCCACTATGAACCCGCCAATAACCGCAATTGCCAGTGGCTGATGCAGTTGTGCGCCTGCCCCAATCCCTAATGCTAACGGCATTAACGCAATGATAGCGCCCAGGGCCGTCATTAATTTAGGGCGCAGCCTTGTAGAAATGGAGAACACAATGGCTTCATCAACACATTGACGCCTATCGGCATTGACATCACAAATATTTTCTAATGTACGCTGTTTAAATTGCAGAAAAGTGAATATGGCGTTTTCACCAATTATTCCTACGATCATGATAAGGCCGGTATAGCTACCAACATTTAGTGGTGTATTGGTAATATACAATGCAAGAAAACTGCCACTGATACCCAATACAGCAATTATTAAGATCAAAAATGCTATCCTGAATTGCTTGTACAAAAAAAGGATCACACCAAATACCAGCATACTTGCGGTGATCAGAATAATTAATAGTTCTTTAAACGACTGTTGTTGTTCGGCATAAGCACCCCCGTATTCTACATGGTACCCTTGTGGTAAATTGACTTTTTGAGCTATGTTTTTCTGAATGGCCGGTATTACGGTGCCTAAGTCGCTATTTTCAAGCCTGGCGCTGATTACACCCATTGATTGCAGATCCTGACGATTTATTTCTGCGTCCCCTGCTTTCAATTCAACATTAGCTAATTGATTTATAGGTATTAATTTGCCATTGGGTAAAAATACAGTCAGATTTTTAATGCTTGCAATATTCAAATATCTGTTACCCGGGTACACAATTCGTATGGGCGAAAGTTGTTGGGGTTCATATAAACTACCTACCACATTGCCATCTAAAGCTGTTTGCACCTGGAATTGTAGATTAGTAGGAGTTATATTGTATTGTGCCAGTTTGTTGTAGTTTGGAACGATGCTTACGGATGGGCCGGCGATAACTATTCCATCAAAAACATCGGCTGTGCCTTTTACAGCGCTAACTTGCTCTGCTATTTGTTTTGACAGGTCACGGAGTTTTTGCTGATCATTACCAAAAACTTTAATCTCAATGGGTTGGGTTGAACTCATCAAATCGCCCAGCATATCGGTTATTACCTGGCCAAAATCAACTCTTAAAGCTGGCTGTGTACCTGCAATTTCTTTTCGTATATCGCTGGTTACCTCTTCAGTTGTTTTTTCATGATTCTTTTTTAATTGAATAAGGTAATCACCGGTGTTAGGTTCAGTAATAAAAAAGCCCATTTGTGTTCCTGTACGCCTTGAATAGGTTTCCACGTCGGGTTGTTTTACAATTATTTTTTCAATCTCACGCAGCATCCTGTCAGTTTCTTCCAGCGAAGTTCCAGGGGGCGAGCTGTAGTCTAATACAATGCTGCCCTCATCCATATCAGGTAAAAAACCAGTTTGTAATCCTGATGGAATAAAGATGATCGCAGCAATTAACGCCAGACATATAACAATACTGATAACCGGGTTAAGTATAAAGAAAGAAACCCACTTTTGCTTTTTTACAACATGTGCTTCTTCTTTTTTGGCGCCCGTTGGTTTTTTATCGCGTGTGAGCATTAAATAGATTACAGGTAGCCCTATCCAGGTCACTAAAAAGGAGCAGACCAGTGTAATGATCATGGTGTTTGTCATCACTTTAAAATAGGCTCCGGCCACCCCGCTCATTAGTATAAAAGGCACAAATATTACTATGGTGCTTAATGATGAACCTATCATTGCCGGGAAAAGATAATCTATGGCTTTTTTCAGCAAATCCCTGGTCGGCTCTTCGGGGTGCTCTTCATGTGTGCGATGTATCTGTTCAACCACTACAATAGCATCATCAATTATTAAGCCTATAGCCGCCGCAATGGCGCCCAATGTCATAATATTGAAACTGTAACCAATTACATATAATACAGAAAGTGTCAGCAGGAGCGTAACAGGTATAGTGATCAGAATAGTTGCGCTTGCCTTTATTGAACGCAGGAAGATGATAGCCACTATGATAGCCAACAATAGCCCTATCCATACACTATCGGTAACACTTTTTACAGAATCATTCACAAAATCAGCCTGCACATAATACGGCCTGATAATTACACCGGGAGGTAGTAGCTTTTGCAACGCCTTTACCTTGGCAGCCATATCTGTTGATAAGGTAATAAGATTAGTATTGGGTTGTTTTATAACAGCAACCAATACGCCATCGTGCCCATTTGCATTTATTTTTGTGTATTCAATTCCCTCACTTATTTCAACACTGGCAATATCTTTAATTTGTATAATCCTTTTTCGGTTATTACTGATCACAATGTTTTCAAGCTGGTCCTTTGCATTTACGGTAGCGTCCGTAACGGTAAGGTAAAGCATTTTATAATCAGACAGGTAGCCTTCTGATTTTACAAAATTGGTTTGCCCCAATGCGGTGCTTATCAGGTCGGGAGTTAATGCCAGCGCGCTCATCTTTTCGCGGTTAAGCACCAGCCAGTATTCCTTGGTTTTGCCGCCGATAACCCTGATCTCGGAAACGCCGCTTACTTGTGATAAAAAAGGTTTTACAGTAAATGTGGCAATCTGTTTTAATTCTATAGGCGATTTATTATGACTTTCCAACGTATAGCCGCTCACCGGAAGGATGGAAGGGTTCATCTTCTCTACAGATATATTTACATCAGCCGGCAGATCGTTACGTATTTTTGCAATTTGCGATTCAATTTGTTCCTTGCTCAGATCAATATTGGCATCCCAACTCATAAAGGCAGAAATTTCACAACTGCCGCGGCTGGTAGTACTGCGTACCACCTGCAGATCGGGCACCTGTTTAACTGCATTTTCAAGAGGTTTGGTAACGGTAATCATCATTTTGTTTACCGGCTGTAGCCCTTCATCAGCTATGATTTTGATTTTTGGAAAGGTGATCTCCGGAAATAATGATGTTTGAAGTTTGGTATAGCAATAAGTGCCACCCATAATAATGAGTGCCAAAACCATCATTATAGGTTTACGGTGGGTAACAAAGTAACTATTTACACGCTCCATTATTGCACAATTTTAACTTTGGCAGTATCCGCTAAACCGTAATTGCCGCTTACTAAGATCTTATCCTGCGCTGAAAACTTCGGAGAGAGTATTTCAACACGATCTCCTTCCTCTATGCCTTTGGTAATTGGAGTTTTTATTGCCGTGGATGGATTGATCATCTTCATTACCCAAAATTCTGTTTGTGTCTCATTTGATAGAATAGCAGATTTTGGCAATGAAATGGTATTGCTTTTTTCTGTTTTTATAATCCTGGCTTTGGCTATCAGGTTTTCTGGTATCTGGCGATCTGTATTTACTTTTATGGCGATACCCTGTGTTTGAGATAAAGTATCAACAGTTGGCATAAACGAAGCTACTTTCCCGGTTAGCTTATAACCATCAGGAAGCGTAAGCTGTACACTTTGATCCAGTTTAACAGTCTGGCGCAGTTCATAAGGCAGCTGCATTAAAAACACAAAGCTTGAACGGTCGCTAATTACTGCCAGTTGTTCACCATCCTGAACATAATCGCCGGCCTGGTGAGTTAATTGTGTAACATACCCGTGCAAAGGTGCTTTTATTGTATTGATTCCTGAGAATCTAAATGCAGAATCTAACGAATTAATACTATTCCCGATACTTTGCGCTTCTTTTGTTTTTATAGTAAACAACAATTGTCCTTTTTCAACATAATGCCCTGGCTGGATATTAGCTGATTGTATGTAACCATTAACATTGGCCTTAACAAAGTTTTTTTGAAGAAAAACTGAGGCCGCGTTCAGCTCAATGTAACTTACCATTGAAGTGTCATTTACTGTAGTAACTGTAACAGGTGTTATAGCTTTAACATTATCGCCAGTATCATCTGCAGGTGCTTTGCTCTTGCATGAAAATAAAAGCAATGACATACCTGCTACGTACAGCGTATATTTTAATGGATAGGTAAAACTTAATCCTTTCATGATTATTTGTTCCAGTAATTTAACTGATTGATCAATTGAAGTCTGTTGACCAGGGTTTGGGTTAGCAGATTCTTAACAGTTAGGTAATTGTTTATAGCCAATATAAAATCTGATATTTTCAGATCTCCGGTTTGTAACAGGTGTGAATCAATTTTTATTAAAGCCTCACTATACTTGATCTGTTCATTTATTTGACTAAAAAGTTTTTCAGTTTCGTCTATTTGCTGGTTAAGCTGATCAATTTGTTGTTTGTATTGCCTGCTATAAAAATATTTGTAGTATTGCCGGGTTTCTTCTTCTAACTGAATTTTTTTATGCAATAGTTTACGTTGGCCGCCATCATATATTGGCATACTTACACTAAAGCCAAAACTTGCACCAAAATTTTTAGCCGGTTGTACAAAATCGGTATTATAGCCTGCATCGGCAAAAATATTGGCTTTGGGTTTATAATTATAATCGATCAGGCTATTACTGTTGGAAAGTCTAAGGCTATCGAGTTTGAATTTTTTAAAGAATATACTGTTTTGCAGATCGGGGTATATCGTTTTGGTTATTTGAGGTTCACTTAATTCAACCATACTGGTATCAGTAATACCTGAAAGGTAATTTAGTGTGGCAAAGTCGGTTTTATATTGAATGCGCGACTGTGAAAGCTGTATTTGCTGCTGTTTTAAAGTGACCAGGAAAGTCATGTAATCGGCTTGTTTATACACATTACTACGTGTAAGTTTTATAAATATAGTGTCCTCTTGCAATAAGCGGTCCACTACCGCCACGTTGAATTTTAACTGCTGTAAACTGCCATATGCTGTTATGTACTGACCTATTACCGCTTTTTTTAAATCTTGTACAGATAACTGGGATGCATTGACTAATGAATCCTGTTGCAAAGCAATAGCAGCCAATTGGCTACTACGGTAATTTCTTCCAATAATTTGCTGATTAACTCCTGCCAGGGCACTGAATGTTTGCACATTGGTAATTGCACCGGCATATCCAAAACCGTTTATAACCGGGGAAAACGCCCCTGCGCTTGTACCGGTAACCTGGGGTTTTAAACCTGCTCTTAATCGCATGCTATCCAGCCTGGCTGAAGATATCTGGTTTTTTAGATCTTTTAACAGTGGGCTATTATTTTGGGCAGCTTCAAGATAATGATCCAACGCATAGGTTTGAGCCAGCGAAACAGAATAAGAGAATGCGCAGAGTATAATGCTGAAAAACCACTTCATTGATTAATGGGATGCTGTTAGTATTTGCTAAAGTAAAAATTTAATTCTGTAAAAATTTGGGATTGGTTTAGTTGATTAAGTTAGATTGAGTGAGTAGTTGATTAGGTTCAAATTCAATGAGTAGCTAAATTAATGATTTATTCTTCCTGATTTAATAAACTTAATCAACCCATTCTAACTCAATCAACCTAATCAACTCAACCTACAACTTTACTATAAAAGTATGATAGGGGTTATCATAACTATAATTTAACGTAAACGTTAAGTTCTCGCATATTTGCCTCGAAATGGTTAATCCCAGGCCGCTGCCCTCCGAGTGAGATGATTTATGAAAACGGGTAAATATGTGTTCATCTTCCAATGCAATATCTTCTCCTGTATTTTGAATGATCAGTTGCTCGCTGGTCAATTTAATGTTGATGGTGCCACCTTTATAGTTATGTCTTATCGCGTTACTTAATAAATTATTCAGCAATATATCTATAAGGTAAGGGCTTGCGTGCAATTCTTTATCAGCCAGTTCGAAGTTTACTTTTAGCTCCTTGTCCTGGAATATCTCTTCAAACTGAGAAAGCAGTTCTTCCAGGGATAATCGCAGGTCGATAGATTCATTACCACCTACTAAATGATTCTCGATCTTTACCAGTAATAAAAGAGATTGATTTAACCGGGTAAGCCTTGAAACAGCGCTATAAAGGTCGTTAAGCAATTTGCTTTGCTGCTGGCTGAAGCTTTCGGTTTGTATCAGGGAATCCAGTTTTGAATTGATGACCGCTATTGGTGTCAATAACTCATGCGAGGCATTTTCGGTAAATGTTTTCAAATCCTTATAGTCACTTTTTACCCGGGTTGCCATGCTGATGATCGCCTGGTTAAGTTCGTCAAACTCATCAATACTGGTAGTTACCGGTGGAATATCTTTACTGTCGGCTACATTAAAAAGGCGCAGTTCTTTTAACAGGTTATAAAAAGGCTGCCATAAACGGTTCAATAACAGTCTGTTGGTTATGAATAAGGTGATTAGCAGCAGTAAAATAACACCTGCTGTAATACCAAAAATGATCTTGATCAGATCTTCCGTTTCTACTTTGGATTCTACGATCAGTATTTTATAAAATTTGTCACCCACTGCAACTGAGCTGATCAATCCTCTGCCTGATTCAAACTCTTCTCCATGGCCATGCCTGTGCCTTCTTTTTTCTTCCTGTTCGTCATCCTTTTCCCTTACACGTCGGTATACTGTATTAATAAAGCCGCGCTTTACTGATCCGGGAGTTGCTTCAGTAAAGTCTATCTGGAGATCTTTTGATTCAAAAACCTGTGGTAATTTGTGGTTTAGGTTAACATATTCAAATACCTCGTTCTCCTCAACTGCGAGGTCCTTGTCAATTTTGTTAGTTAATATCCAATTGATGGCCAGGTAGTAAATGATACCTGTTATCAGCATCACAATGATGGTGGTTAACAGGTTTACGCGGTTGTATCGGGCAAGAAGCTTCATTGATCAGTAAACTTATAACCCATGCCATAAGCAGCCTGAATATAGTCATTGCTTCCGGCTTCAATCAGTTTTTTTCTGAGGTTTTTTATGTGAGAGTAAATGAAATCAAAGTTATTAGCCATATCAATACCATCGCCCCAAAGATGCTCGGCTATTGCATTTTTTGAAACCACTTTACCTTTGTTGGCGATGAAATAAAGCAGCAAAGCATATTCCTTGCGGGTAAGTTTAATCCCCTGGTTGTGCGCCTTTACTGTTTTAGCTAACAGGTCTATGGTGAGTTCGTTAAAGATAAGCAGGTTGCTGCCATTAAAAGTTTTACGACGGATAATAGCCGATACTCTTGCCTTAAGCTCTGATAAATGAAAAGGTTTTACCAGATAATCATCGGCACCAAGGTCAAGGCCCTCCAGGCGGTCATCCAATGAGTTTTTTGCAGAGATGATCAGCACACCATCTGTATTGTTATTTTGTTTCAGGGATTTTAATATCTCAATGCCGTTGCCACCGGGAAGGGTAATATCCAATAATATGCAATCATAACTATAAAGGCTTACTTTTGCCATCGCCTCCGGGTAGTTTGAAGCGGTTTCACAGATATTGCCGGCCTCCATAAAATATTCCTCAATACTTTCCCGCAAACCCTTTTCGTCTTCAATGATCAATATCTTCATCCGGGTATTTTTATATAAAAATACAATTTCAATTTTGGATACATTTTGGATTGTTCAAAATGCTATAGATTTTAAACAGAATGTGTTTTTTATCTTTACCATTAAATCAATAATTCTGTCAATCAACAATTCAATAATTAAAAAGCATGTGGTGGATATACGCTTTACTTTCGGCAACATTTGCTGCATTGACGGCAATATTTGCAAAAATCGGTATCAAAGGAGTTGACAGCGATCTGGCTACTGCTATCCGTACCGTTATTATTTTGATCATTGCCTGGGGAATAGCTTTGTACAAAGGAAGCGCGGAAAATATGGGCGCACTGAATAAAACAAACTGGCTTTTCCTGGTACTTTCGGGATGCGCCACGGGTTTGTCATGGATTTTTTACTTTAAGGCTTTACAGTTAGGAAAGGTATCGCAGGTGGCTCCGGTTGATAAGCTGAGTGTTGCCCTGGCCATTATTTTATCTGTTATATTTTTGAAGGAACCGCTTACGCTGAAAACCTCTTTAGGTGCTTTGCTGATCATTTCAGGTACATTAGTGCTGATATTTTAGGATGACGACGATCCGTAAATAAATTGAAATTATTAAATTGGGAATAACATTTAATTTGTCATTCTCTCACCTGGTTGTGTAAAAATTACACTACAAAGTATTCTGCTTCAATTTTAATCCAAATTTTCTGAGCAACTTCGCCCGATTCTAAAGATCAGTAACCTAAGTATGCGAAATTTTTTTACCCTTTTATTTTTTCTTTGTTCTGCACTCGTTTTAAACGCGCAACCTTATAATAATCCTAAGGGACGTTTAACCGGTAAAGTGATTGATGCCAGTACCAAGCAGCCTGTTGATTATGCTACCGTAAGCATTTTTAAGGATGGTGGCGCCAGCCCTATTAACGGTGTGGTAACAGATCCCAAAGGCGTTTTTGTGATTACTAATTTAAATCCGGGTGAATACAGCATTTCAATTGATTTTATAGGATACCAGAAAAAGATCGTCGATCATTTAACTATAGGCGCAGCTACGCCAAATATTGAACTGGGTACAATTTCTATTGCACCTATTCAAAACCAGTTAAAATCGGTGGAGATAGTTAGCAAGGCGCCGGTTGTTGAAAATAAGATAGATAAAATGGTTTATAACGTGACCAATGATCTTACTTCACAAGGGGGGTCAGCGGCTGACGTATTACAAAAAGTTCCGCAGGTTACGGTTGATATTGACGGCAATGTGCAGTTGCAGGGTAACTCTAATATTCGCTTCCTTATTAATGGGAAACCATCAAGCATATTCGGAGCAAGTTTAGCTGATGCATTACAATCTATACCCGCAAGCCAGATCAAGAATATCGAGGTGATCACCAGTCCGGGAGCCAAGTACGACGCCAACGGAACAGGCGGTATTATCAATATCGTTCTAAAAGATAGTAAGATAGAAGGGGTAAATGGCAACGTTAATCTTTCGGCCGGTACGCGTCGAGAAAATGCTAATTTAAACTTAAACGTACGCGAAGGTAATTTCGGTGTTAATGCATTTTTTGGTGGAGGCGAACAGATCAACAGCACTACGCTTAATACCAATAATAGCTTATCGTATAGTCAAACACGTGATACTACAACTAAACTACTTCAAAAAGGGACTAACTCGTTTACCCGTGGGGGCTTTCAATCTGGCATAAGTTTTAACTGGGATATAACTAAAAAAGATGCACTGACAGCCTCGTTTGGTTATAACTATTTTGCCAATCATAACCATGGATTAACAAACCAGGAAAGTACAGAGTTTGATATACCTAATAACAATACCATATCAGATATATTCAGTTTACGCAACTCAGAAAGCCGTTTCAGCGGCAGATACCTCGATTATAGCCTTAACTATAAAAAGACCTTTGCTAAAGAAGGGCAGGAACTTGATGTGTTGTTTAACTCAAGCTATGGAAATAATAAATCTTATTCTTTCCAGAAGCAGAATTACTTGAATGGCGGATATCCTACTTCAGGTACACAGAGCGATAACCCTGGTACGGATCATGAAACAGACATCTCCATTGATTATACACAGCCTGTCACCAAAACTTTTACTATTGAAACAGGAGCCAAAGCAGTGCTTGAAAATATTAATAACTCAGTTGTTACAGATACATTATTAAACGGCGCTTTTGTGCCTAATGCCAATCAAACCTATGGGTTTAATTATAACCGTAAAGTTTATTCTTATTACCTGTCAACAACATTTTCCTTATTCAATAATTTCATTAATGGTAAAGCAGGACTGAGGGATGAGTATACTTCAACTTCTGATAATTTTCCGGGGGCAAATATCCCGGGATATAATACACTTGCGCCTTCTGCAGTGCTGTCTCATAAAATAGATGAGTCTCAATCTTTTAAATTAAGTTATAGCTACCGTATACAACGGCCAGATTATGGCGACCTTAACCCGTTTTATAATATAAGCGACCCGCATAATATAAGTGTCGGTAATCCAAACTTAAAGCCTGAGATAGGGCATAATTATGAGTTTGGTTATAACAAATCATTCAATCAGGGCGCTAATATTTATATAGGGGCTTTTTATCGATACAATACCAATGATATTCAGACACTTACCACACATTATGATGCTAAAGACATTAATGGAACCACTTATTCTGATGTGTATCTAACCCAGCGCTATAATATAGGCACTGAAACTACTGATGGTGTTAGTTTATTTGCTTCGTTACCAGTGACAAAAGCGTTGAATTTGCGCACCAATATCATGTTTGGTGATAGGATAACTACTAATCCGGGTTTTTCAACAGTAAGCGGATATGTCTCCCGCATCAATCTAAATGCGACCTATGATTTTGGTAACAACCTGATCGGTGAGGTATTTGGCAACTATAACTCATCACAAAGAACCATACAGGGGACCCGGCCGGCATTTGCTTTTTATAACCTTGCAGTGCGTAAGCAATTATGGAATAAAAAGGCAAGTATCGGCTTAACCGCTACAGATCCTTTCACTAAATATATCAATCAGACAACTACTACCAGTGGTGCTAACTTTACCCAAACCAGCCTGAGGCAAGTGCCATTCCGTTCATTTGGGATCACGCTAAGCTATAAGTTTGGTAAGCTGGAATTCAAGAAGGAAAAGGATAAAGACGATAACAATAATGACGCTCCTGCGCCAGAAAATAGCAGCGGCAAATAAACTTACAAACAAGCATAGTGTTAATTACGTATAAATTTAAAATTAAACTTTAACATAAAATTAATGTTTAATTGTTATATACTTAACGTATTTTTGACACTATGCCTCAAAGTAATTTGCCCACTTATGCTATTGTAGAGTTGTTGATCCGGTTAGAAAAGCATAATCCTGCTATCGGCGATTATAAGAACCATACTGTATACGATAGTAGTGTGATCGTGAAAACCACTGGCGGGAATATCAGGTTCCCGCAAACATTGATCATGCAGCAATTTGAAGACCCGGATATGATTACCGATACCGAACTTGCCGATACCGCTTCATTATTTTTGGCTGCAAATTAAATTTCGCACAGGTTTATAACTTATTTATTAATACGCATATTGTAAACTTTTCTCCGTCATTTTGGTTATATAATTAGCAGCAGGAGGGCCGCCAGATTTTTGGCTCGGTAAATGAAAAAATCCAGTAAACATTACAAGTTTATCAATAACAATACAGGTAATGCAATTTATTATTATTCCATAAGTGACGACCTGGAACCAAAAAAAGTTAAAGAAGAACTCGAAAAGGTACAGGCAAAAGTGGCTATTCAGAATGGGATATTTATAGAGACTGTTTTTTGGGAAGAAATAAAAGATTAACAAATAAGTCCCGTATATTTATAATTCGAACCTGAATTATAATTTTCATTCTGGCTGTTTAGGCCGGAATTTCAATCTGAAATTATACTACAATTTATTGATATATAGCTATCTGTCTATAACTGAATTTTTTAATTCATTTTTAAAATTAAAAATTTAGTTATAGATTTATTTAACCAATTATAATCCAGTCTGTACCCGGAATCAACCCTTTTGATGCTAGGTACAGATAAAACCAATAATCAAACCTAATCGCCATGAGGAAAATAATTTACGCTATTTTATTTTTTGTTTCCTGTTTTGTTTCTACGGCCTACAGCCAGGAAGATAATTCTGTCACCAGGAACGCCGTTGCCGGATTGAAAACACTATCGGGAGATCATATTATTGAAAAGGCATATCTGCATTTTGATAAACCTTATTACGCTGCAGGGGATACCATTTATTTTAAAGCTTATGTAGTACTTGGCGAACATTTTGATCTGTCAAAGGCAAGCTGGGTATTGCATGTTGATTTAATAGACCCTAACAATACGATCATCAATTCTATAAAGCTGCAATTAATAAATGGTATAGGCTGGGGCGATTTTGCATTGCCGTTTGCTTTTCCAAAAGGCAATTACCGCGTAAGGGCTTATACCAGGTATATGCAAAATGATCCGGATTATTTTTTCGATCAAATCATACCTGTCGGCTCAGTAATGAATAGCAGCCTTGCTGCAAATAATACAAACCAGGTTCAGACTTCTAAAGCCGATCTGCAATTCTTTCCTGAAGGTGGCGAATTGATCAATGCAATGGTATCAAAGGTGGCTTTTAAAGCCATCGGTACAAATGGTATGGGGGTAAATGTGAAAGGCACAGTCGTGGATAATACCAATAGCCAGGTGGCTGTTTTTGCATCCTCACATTTGGGAATGGGAACATTTTATATTGCACCTGAAGAAGGGAAAACCTATAAGGCCAAAGTTACTTTTGCCGATGGTGCACAAAGCACATTTGATCTGCCAGCCCCGGCGGGCAAGGGTATAACATTGGCGGTGAAGGATACATTAGATAAGTTGTCTATTGAAATTCGCAGCAATAAGGCATACTTCCAGGAAAATCTTAATAAGAATATCAGCCTCGTGATCTATGGCAGCGGGCTTGTTAATACAGTAAATACCAAGCTTGATAACCGCAGGCTTAGCATGGATATACCCAACAGCAAGTTCCCTTCGGGAATAGTGCAGGTAACGTTATTTTCGCAAGCAGGCGAGCCCCTGAGTGAACGCCTGGTGTTTGTACAAAACCCCGACCTGGTGAACCTTACTGTAAGTACTAAAAAAACAAGCTACAGCAAACGCGAACGGGTTGCGGTTAAAGTAAATGCGAAAGACAAGGGAAATGATGTTGAGGGACATTTCTCAGCCTCGGTTATTGACGAAAGTAAAATGCCGTTTGATGAGAATAATGAAACCACGATTTTAACCTATTTGTTGCTCACTTCGGAATTACGGGGGTATGTTGAACAGCCCAATTATTATTTTATACATAATACCAATCAAACCAATGCCGACCTTGATGCATTGCTGCTGACTCAGGGCTACAGGCGTTTTACCTGGAAGCAGTTGCTCAGTAATAATGAAATTCAATTTTCCTACCCGCCTGAAAAATCATTGGAAATAACGGGTACGGCTAAAACTTCAACAGGCTCACCGGCTGCTAATATTGATGTAATGCTGTTGACTCCAAATAAGGGAAGTATGTTAGGTGAAAGAACCGGTAGCGACGGCAGATTTAAATTTGCCAATTTACCCCCGCTTGCAGATAGCTCATTATTTACGTTACAAGCTACCGGATCAACAAAAACCAGGAATACCACCATGTTTACTGTAGATGCCGATAAGCCCGGTCCGGCTGTTGAAGATAAAAAGCTGCAAGGATTAAAAAATGATGTTAATGCCACTATGGTTACATACCTGAGTAACAACCAGGCTATGCACAATATTGGTTATGGTGTTGCTAATCGCCCGGTAAATGGTGTGAAGGCCGACCAGGTGATATTAGGCGATGACTTAAAGGGCACCGCTTCGTTGGTCACCGCGCTAAACGGACGCTTACGGGATGTGAATTTTGTACAGGGGATTCCCTATTTAAAGGGTGGGGCGAAAGACCCAATGCTTATAGTTGTCAATGGGAAAATAATGGGCAGTTATGTTAACCTGGATAATATAAATACAGGCGATATTGCAAAAGTGGAAGTATTGAAAGGCAGTAATGCCGATAATTATGGCGTATATGGTAACGCGGGTGTTTTAGCTATTACTTCCAAAACTGGCGCTACAGCCGGAATTATGCAAGAAGCATCGTACAAGTATAATTCAAAGAATGTGGTTAAGCAGCAAATTGTTTCTTATGATGGCTCTAAAACTAATTACCGGTCATCAAATTTAGGTGGTTCAGGGCATGCCGACCAGATAATAAAAGGAGATGTCATAAAAAATGCCACTTCACTTTCAACAGGTTTAAACGGACTGCTGCATGGTGTAAGCTTTTCTAACGGGGTGCCTTATTTAAACAACAGTACGGTAGTAACAGGATCAGGCATGGTTACTGATGCTATGTATGTACTTCTTGATGGTAATCCTATGGATATGAACGGCACTGGCATTGACAATATTAACCCTGCAAGTGTAGAAACTGTGGAAGTATTAAAAGGTGCCAATGCCAGTATGTATGGTGTTAATGGTGGTTCGGGTGTTTTGGTGATCACTACCCGCCAAAATATTCAATTAGATCCGGAAATTAAAACTGCTTTAGGCACGCTTTCATTCAGGCCCAAAGGCCTTTACAAAGCCCGTGAGTTTTATTCGCCAAAATATGAAACTACAACAAATGATGGTCGCAAGGATTTGCGCAGTACTATATTTTGGGCACCCGAACTGCAAACCAATAAAGACGGTGGGGCATCATTTGAGTTTTACAATGCTGATGGAGCCGGTACTTATCGTGTAGTGATAGAAGGGATTGATAATGCCGGCAATATAGGCAGGCAGGTGTACAGGTATAAGGTGGAATAATATGATTTAAAACCGCCTGCCGATAATCATTTTGATTATAGAACGATCGGTACTGTTGGTTAACCCAAGGCCGAAGCCTGCATTAAATTCCCAATTTGGATCAAAATTAAGATCGGTAGCTATAAATATTTGGTGCTGCTGCTGTTGTATTGGATCGTAATTAAAAAACGGACCTGTGCTGCCGTAATATTCAAACCCTAATGCTACAACTTTGGTGATGTCATAACTTTGCTTAAAATTAGGGGAGAAGATCAGCCCCCTGTTAGCATCCGGCCCGGCAAAACTTTGGTCTAGTGTGGGGTTAAAAGATAAATACCATTTCCCCATTTTTTTATCAATTATCGGCCTGATCTCAAGTGTAGCGGTGTTTGCTGAAAATGCACTTTTTTGGAAGCCAAATTCGGTAGATATACTCACACCCACCGGCCACTTCCAACTTTCAGGAGCAGCAACGCGGGGGCGAATATGTGAACCGACATAAGCCGTACGCCCATCGCTGCCTATGGAATTAAAAAAATAAAATCCGGTTTCGAACCAGGGTGTCCAGCCGTGCGTAATTTCAATGGTTTCATGAAATACATGGTTTGTGGGCAGTTCACCATCAATAACTGTTTTGCTGCCGTCAAGGGTATAGTTACTATGCAATTCAACCATCGTGTGCCCTTGTTCTACGGTTTCGGAACCATAAACTTGTATTTCGTAATTGTCTTGTGCTTTAACTTGAATTGTAATTGCTATGAGTGCGAAAGTGAACAGAATAAATTTGCGCATAGTTCTTTTGTAAAACCAAACCTAAATAATTAATCAGAAGTGGCTTAGTAATTTCTGTAATAAAACTATTACCCAAATTTGTAGAGTTTCTGAATTTGGGCGATTAATTCAGTTTTACTATAGATTTTCTTTTTACTTTTCATTGCCAATTAAAATCAGGTAAAAAATTATGACAGTTATCGAACCTTCAATTAAAGATATTGAGCATCTAAACCAAAAAAAGAAATATTCATCGCCATTAAGGCTTTGGCACTGGCTAAGTGCTATTGTTATAACAGGTTCATTGCTTACTGTATTGGCTAATAGTACCATTACTAATAACCGAAAAAATGCGGCAATAATTAAAACAGAATTATTAAATAATAAAATAGCAGTAAACTCAGATCAGGCAAGGTCAGCGGCTCATGAAATAAGTGATAAAGTTTGGGAGTTGCATACTTATTTTGGTTATATACTCGCTGCTTTGTTGCTGTTCAGGCTTATTGTAGAAATATTGCAACCTGCGGATCAAAAACTTATCCCGAAAATTAAAAGTGCATACAGTAATTATTTGGTTATTAAACAACACAGGGAATTAGCCAGGCAGGAGTTTGTAGTAAAAACATTATACGCAGTGTTTTATTTATTGCTGATGATAATGGTTGTTACCGGTTTATGCCTGGCATTTGAGGATAATGTTGCTGCCTTAAAAAAGATCCATGCTATAAAGGAGATACATGGGTTTTGCATGTATCTTATTATTGCTTTTATAGTTGTGCATTTAGCGGGGGTATTTTTAGCCGAAAGAAAAGATAGCCCCGGTATTGTATCGGATATGATAAATGGGGGTAAGGCGGATAGCTAAATGTTATTTGGTGATCAGGTAAACGCTGTCCAATGTTTTATGCCGGGTTGATTTGTTGATAAAAGCAAGGTAAATGATCTCCTGCGGATAGTTTGGAAATGCTTTCATAACCTTAAATTCTATATGATTTTGTAATAAAAAATCTTTGGTCACCCGGGATGCAAAAAAGATCGAATGCGGAGGCGCGTTAAATGTTTTAAAAGTATCTACTGAAATAAGATCTATTTGCCTTTTAGAATAAAACTGGAAAATATTGTTCTCGAATTTAAGCGAATAGAGATGATGGTTGGCAGTATCACGGTTAAGATATTCAGCCGCTTTGATCTGCCCGTTATAGCTTGCTACAACATTATAAAAAATGGTGTTGAGGTAAAAGTTGGCAAAAAGAGCCGCTAAGCAAGTGAGGAAAAATCCCTTCAGATAGTTCTTGTCAACTTTAAACAGGATGATGGCGGCAACGAGGGCAAATGCTATACATTCCATCACAAATAAAATCAGATGACCGGGGCTTGCAAAATAGTTGATCACTAGTATGGCTAATACTAAGACCACGCCATATAACCAAAAGCTCACCATTCTGAACGTTGTGCCGAAGCGGCTTAATTGATTGCAGCAGAACGGCGCCGTTATAACCGCGAAAAACGGGAAAATAGTATTGGTGTAAAATGGCAGCTGGAAACGTGATAATGAAAAAAGCAGCAACAATAATAAACCTCCGCTCAGGGTGTAGTATTCTGCCAACTTGTGCTTTTGCCAAATCTCCTTTATATTTTTGAAAACAGCATAGTAAAACAACAGGCACCAGGGGGCAAAGGCCCATAACAGGGTGTGTACATAAAAGAATGGATCGCCTGACCTTTTTTGGCTGATAGGACCACTGTTTACAAAGCGGCCAAACTGGCTATCCCACAAAAACCATTTTATGCCGGATACATTGTGTTTGCCGAAAACTGTTTTTTCGGGATGCAGGTCAAACTGGACATATAGAGCATAAAATTCGGGTAGCGTAAAAATGATGGTGAGCAGAACCAGTGATATCCATTTAAACCGGAATACTTCTTTGAATCTTTTCTGAAAAATAAGCTGCCCGAATAATGCACCATAGATAGTTATCACCACAAATATCCCTTTGGTCATGATGGCGCAGCTTGTTAAAATGGCTGCTAACAAGAAATCAGTAAAGGTAAAACGCTCATCAAGGCGACTAATATGGTATACACTGCCTATTACCAAAGCCATCAGGTAAGGCTCGGCCCGCACATCGGTATTCAGCATTATCAGGTGCTGGGCGGTGGTTAATATCAAAACGGCCATCCATGCCACCTGTTCGCCATAATATTTTTTGCTGAAAAGATAGGTGTAAAGCAAGGTTAGTAAAAAGAAGAGCAAAGCAGGCAGACGATATGCCCAAACTGATACGCCGAATATCTTAAAACTTAACAATCCCATCCAGAACGGAAAATGGGGTTTGTCTAACCAATCCTGGTTGTAGGTGAATAGTTCAAAAAACTGCTGACGGTAAAGCAGATTTTTAGAGATGGAGGCATATAAGCCGGGATCGTCTGTAAAAAAATTTACATTGATGCCGGCAAAATTAACAATAAGCGCAATTACAAACAGAAGGATATAAAAGGGCTTGTTGTTATCTTTCATTTAACGGCTGATATTAAACCGGCATCAAAAGTACATTGTTTATCATTAAGATAATAATTGAGTGTTCAGTCTCACTTGCCGTACTTAAAAAAAGAATGCCCCGCATTAATTTGCAAGGCATCTTATATCATTGATTAATAAGAAATTGGTTAATTAAGCTGGGCAGGGGTTAGTTTTAAATTCCTCCCTCTGATGCCGTCAAAAACATCCTTCATCATGGGTTTTGTGATATAATTTTTAACAAAAGGATAGCCTTTTGAACGATTGATATCCATCTGGAAAATGGAAGATGAAACCACATAGATATGGATCTCTTTTTTCAGGGTTTTATATATTTTCTGAAATCCGTTTAAGAAATCCCATCCGCTATTGTTGGGCATATACAGGTCCAGGAATATAAAATCCGGGAGCGCACTTATCTTCATCCGGTTTTCTGACAAATAGTCAAGTACAAGGTTGCCGTCAAAAGCATATGTTGTTTCTTTAGCCAACTCGTTTTTTGTAAGCATAAATTGTACGATCTTGTGATGGATCGGATCGTCATCAATAATTACCAGTCTTGACATATTAGTTTAGATTGAATGTAACAAAATGAACCCAAGGTTCGTAAAACAAATTTACGTTTATATCCGGGTATTTTTATGACTTGTCGGGAATATTTTACCCCAATTTGTCAATTGCCTTTTGTTGCCCGGACAATTTTACCATTTAAAAGAACCCCAGCACAAGCTAATAAGGGGTATATCTCTTTTATAGCAGCATCGCTATAATAACAATTGCCAACATCATGCCAGCATTCTGCTTCCAGCTTGTAATGTATTGTAATAAATTTGCGATTAACTATTAACAAGCTGTTTTGAAGCTGTTTATTGTGTCAAAAAAACCGAGCCTTTTATCTGGTTCCGGCATCTGCAGTTCGGTTAATTGTTCATTTACCAATAATAGCATATTCTTATTTTCGGCAATGGAGACGTTTATTCGTTCGATATACTTTTGCAGTCCTTTTTCAACAGCAAACTCACGTTCTGCAAGCAAAGAAATAAATACTTCTATTGCCTGCGATCTAAGCAATATGAACAGCTCTTTATCCAATGTTAAAAGGACTAATTTTAACAATGAATGTAGTAAAAATTAATTAAATATACTTTGTGATTAATAATTAATTATGGAGAAATATAATCTACTGTTTTTGGGTTGATAACAAGGTGAAATTGAGTATAAAAAAACCCCCGCCATTACAGCAGGGGCCAACTCACAACAATTGTTTAACCTTTCGGTCAATTCCTAATTGCAATGTGATCTTAGCAGTGAAACATTTGGATCATTAATTAGTTTTATCACAATAACATAATAGCGTCAGAATTTCATCATATAATAAATAATGTAATAGTGGCTTTCGCATATATCATCATTCAAAATTTCAACTTATCTTTACTCAAATCAATAAAAACTTACTATGAAACGATTATTTAAATTAAAGGCGTTAGCATTAGTTGTAATTGCCTTTTTAGTGTCAACCGTTGCCTTTGGGCAAGGCAAACAACAGGCAAGCCCGGCAGATAGCACCAGCGGTACTGTGGCAGGCTCAATGGTCAAAATATCTTACCACAGCCCTTCTGTAAAGGGAAGAAAAATCTGGGGGGGACTGGTGCCTTACAACAAAGTTTGGAGAACAGGTGCTAATGAGGCTACCATTTTCACAACAAGCAAGGCTATTAAAATTGGAGGTAAAACATTACCTGCAGGTAAATACAGCTTGTACACTATTCCTGGCGAAAGTGAATGGAAAATTATTTTTAATTCACAAACCGGGCAATGGGGTATAAAAATGGACGGATCAACTACTGATGATGCCTCGAAAGACGTATTGGTAGCTACAGCAACGCCAATGAAATCAAAAGCACCTAACGAAAGGTTTAAAATCGAAATTAACAGCACTGGCTTTGTTCTGCTTTGGGAAAACTTAGCGGTACCTGTTACAATTAGCAAATAATAAAAGCTAAAACATTAAATAAATAATGCACAAGCTCCGGAAATGGGGCTTTTTGCTTATGTATTCATACTATCCATTATATTTGCTTTAATGGCAAACCGGTTAAAGAAGCAACCCGTCAGATCAAGAGTAATAACAGTAATAGTACTGGCATTGGTAGTTTTTATACTGATGCTTATTGCCGATCACCCTGATTTTGTGGAACGATACTATTCAAATGGTTTTTATCGCGGAGTTATCTGCATTTTTCACCCGGTTTTTAATCTCTTCCCTTTTAGCGCAGGGGATGTGATCTACATTTTTATTGTAGGTTACCTTATTTATGCTGCTGTAAAACTTATCCGTCTGGTCATCAAAAAGCAATGGCGTTCAGCAGGTGTGTTCTTTCTCGGACTGACAATAGGAGTGGAAGTATTTATACTAAGTTTCTATTTGTTGTGGGGGATGAATTACTATCGGCCATCAGCAGATATAAGATTGAATCTGCCTGATAGTAGCTATACCACCGCAGATTTGAAATCCGTCACTTCTATATTAATTGATAGTGCTAATAACTGCCGGACAAGGTTAACCCAGGCTGATCTACAGCAGGATAACAAAGCCATCTACCAAACTGCTGTAAAAGCGGTCGACACACTTTCTGCAAATTACAAAGGTTTTTACACTTTTAAGCCAACTATTAAACCGTCTATCCTGTCGGGTTTATTAAATTACATGGGCACGTCAGGGTATTATAATCCGTTTACTACCGAGTCACAGATCAATTACCAGATGCCTGTATTTTTAAAACCCTTTGTTGCCTGCCACGAGCTATCGCACCAGATGGGTTTTGGGCCAGAAGACGAAGCTAATTTTGCCGGATTTATGGCAGGTGTAAATTCTAAAGACCGGCTACTGCGTTATTCAACCTATTATGTGGGCGTACAGGAATTTATGTTTGCATTACGACATCAGGACAGCTTAGCCCGCAAGGAACTGAAAAAAAATATCTCGCCAGCTGTTCTGAATGATTTTAAAACGGAAAGAGAATACTGGTTAGCTTACGAAGGTAAACTTGGTGTATTAAGCAGCCTGTTTTATGACGATTTCCTGAAAGTCAATAATCAGCCACAAGGACTGAATACCTACAATCAAATGGTAAGGTTAGTAATGGGTTGGTACAAGAAAAATGGATTGGTTCATTGAACGGCTGTATGTGATGTTTTTTTATGATTTACCTCATCGGGGTAAAATGTCGGTAGAAAAAAATATACGATAAAAAATTTGCGCCGTAGGTGCAATACATTTTTCGCAATGCTATTCGAAATGCATGATCCAGGTATTGCGCCTACGGTGCAAAAAACCGTTTTAATTATTCTTCTACCAACATTTAGCTCCTAAAGGAGCGGCTTTTCTTAAGAAGTATGTGGGTGCACAGCAGGAACCATAATCTATTAACTATCAACCGATCTATATCACTACGCCTTCATCGGTAAACTGCAAATTGGTTTTGCCGGCAAGTGTTGAGTTAGCGTATGAATTTCCGTTAACAAACACTTTTTCGTTATCGATCTCGATGTGCAGGTCATTGATCATAAAATTACCCCTGATACGAATAACGGCTACCGGTGAATGTACCTCCAGTTCGGCAATAATGTTATGCTCAAGTTTCATAGCTGATACATCATCCAGTTGGTGTACGTCAATAACCGTCGTTCCATCGGGTTTGGTTACCAGCAGCCTGTCGCGATCTTCTGTTATCTTAAACAGTGAAGTATTTTCGCCATTATTTGCTTGTAATTTCAGAGGGTTTCCATCAATATCTTTAATATCCAGATCAACCGCTAAGGCAGTTATTCCCTGTCCCGCCGGTCTGTCATGATAAATAGAAGTGATACTTAAAAAATCGATGGCCTCACCGTTATGGCTGTAGATTAAAGTATTACCGGGAACTATGTAAGAGTTTGAACCCAAAATGAATGCGTATTTCATGGCTTGTGGTTTAAAGTATGAGAGATTTAGATATAATGAGCAAGGCATATAAATTGTTTTACATCTTTTGAGATTGATGAGTGAATTTTCAACGGATAAAAAAATGACAAATCTTTTTGGCAACTGCAACAACTACTGCTGCGTAAGTTTGTTATACAAACATCAATAACCTAATAAGACAAAGAAAATGGAAAAAGTAGCATTGTTGGCCTGGCTGCAGGCAAAGCCGGGCAAAGAACAAGAGTTATCGGACTTTTTAAAGAACGCCTTGCCTTTGGCACAGGCAGAAACAGGTACCGTGAGCTGGTATGCATGGCAAATTGACGACTCGGTATTTGGCATTTTCGATACATTTGAAGCTGAAGAAGGTCGCGAAGCACACCTGAGCGGACCAATTGCAGCCGCATTAATGGCCAACGCAGACACGCTGCTTGCCAAGCCACCGGTTATTGAAAAGCTGAACATCCTGGCAGCTAAGTAGAATTTTTATAACTGATTTATAAGGAACATAGGCCGCGACTATTTATTTAGTCCGGCTTTTTTATTTGCATGTTTAGGCCATCATATAAACTATAAATTTATATTTGAGAAACCTTCACTTATAAATCTCTTAATATGATCCAAAGAAAAGTTATTGCATGGGCAATAATAACCGCATTGGGCGGATTCCTGTTTGGTTTTGATACCGCAGTGATTTCGGGTGCCGAACAGGCTATCCAAAAATACTGGAGCCTGACCGATCTGCAGCATGGCTTTACTATTTCGATTGCTCTGATAGGTACGGTTACCGGGGCACTTTTTGGCCGCATACCGGCTGATAGCCTTGGGCGCAAAAAATCATTGATCATCATTGCCTTTATATTCCTGTTCGCCTCGCTGGGTACTGCTGTAGCCACTAACTGGTACTTGTTTGTTATTTTGCGTTTTATGGGAGGCCTGGGAGTAGGGGTATCATCAGTTATTGCACCTATTTATATATCAGAGATTGCACCCGCCAAGGCAAGGGGGAGGCTGGTGATACTATTTCAATTCAACATCGTATTTGGTATATTGATATCTTACTTGTCAAACTACGTGATCGGACTTCTGTTCCAGGATTCGTGGCGGCTGATGCTGGGTATTATGGCCATACCTTCATTTATATTTTTGGTGCTGCTGAAGTTCGTGCCCGAAAGCCCGCGCTGGCTTATCCTGCATAAATCACAAAATGACGAAGCGAGGGAAACTTTGCGGCTCATCAATCCCGACACTTACCAGGAAGAGATGGACAGCATCATCAACGCCAAAAACGAAGAGGTTACTGATGTAAATGCCGAAAGCCTGTTTAACCCACGCTATCGTTTTCCAACGATGCTGGCTGTGCTGTTTGCCTTTTTTAACCAGGTATCAGGTATCAACGCTATCATTTATTATGCCCCCCGTATTTTTACTGCTGCCGGGCTTGCAAAAAGTTCATCTTTATTATCCACCGCAGGTATTGGATTGGTGAACCTGGTATTCACAATGATCGCTATCGGTTTTATAGATAAAATAGGACGTAAACAATTAATGCTGATCGGCTCCTTTGGACTGATCCTTACCTTAGGATTGGTATCATACTCCTTCTACGGAGCAGGATCGGGCGGTTTTATGGTTGCTTTTTACCTGATGATCTATATCGCGTTTTTTGCTTTCTCGCAGGGTGCCGTTATCTGGGTATTTATTTCGGAGATATTTCCCAACCAGGTAAGGGCAAAAGGACAAACCCTGGGCAGCAGTACACATTGGGTGATGGCTACTATAATTGCTTTCTCGTTCCCTTACATCACCGGGAAAATTGGCGAAAGCTGGACATTCCTGTTTTTTACAGTGATGATGGTATTACAATTGATATTTGTTTGGAAGGTAATGCCTGAAACTAAAGGCAAATCATTGGAACAAATAGAACATACCTTGACCATGCATTGATCGGGTATCTTAAAATAAAAAAAGCCGGGCCTCGAGCCCCGGCTTTCACATCAGTTTATTCAAAATTTAGATTATACGAGGTTCTTTTTGATGTAAGTAATGCTTTTTGTAATACTGTCGAAAGGATCGCCGGGGCAGATATCCTGTTCTACAAACACATATTTTACGCCTGCCTTGTCGGCGTGCGATAATATCTTTTTGAAATCTACAATACCGTTACCCACCTCGGTAAACATTTGTTTATCAGTATTGTCCATATCCTTTAAATGTAATAATGGGAACCTGCCGGGATTTTTGTTGAATGTGGCAATAGGATCTTGCTTGGCTTTAGTCATCCAATAAAGGTCCATTTCCATTTTTACCAATTTTTTATCGGTATCGGCCAATAATATCTCGTATGGATATTTCCCGTTTTCCTGTATAAATTCAAAATCGTGGTTATGATAGCAAAGTTGAATACCTGCTTTTTTGCATGTTTCACCGGCTTTGTTCAAATCGTCTGCAACTTGTTTGTAATGATCAAGGCTACCGCGTTCAGATGGGGCCAGCCATGCACAAACCATATAGTGTAATCCTACCTTTGCAGCATCATCAACAGCTTTATCCCAACCATTTAGAATGGTTCCGGCCGCTGCTACGCCATTCGTTTTTTCTTCGCCTAAACGGTAATGGCAGCTCGGCATGATCAACCCATTCTGCTTTAACAGTGCGCTGAAGGCGGCTCCATCAAGCCCATAAAACTTACCATCTGCATAACCTGCTTCAACAGAGTTATATCCTATCTGCGCTACTTTGGCCAATGTTGCGGCAGGGTCTTTGCCCATAGCATCACGTACAGTATATAATTGCAGGCCGATGTATTTTTTATCGTAAGCAAATAAATTGGGAGCAATTAATATCCCGGCAGAAAGCAGGGCGGAGGTCTTCAAAAATGAACGTCTGGTAGTCATAATTAAGTTGGTTTAATTGGTCTATGTGTAAAAGTAACACATTAACTTTAATATAGACCAAATTTTTTTAAAAGGGTTTAAATCTGAGAATACGCAGTAGGAACTATAAAAGTAGAGGCGATCTTTGATACCAGTTTTGCATCTGCATACTCAGGTACAGCGCTTATCTTTTTCCATTCGGGATCGTTACTAAACGCTTTCCAATGACTGTCATGTGCAGCCATATCATCAAAGGTTACCATGTAGGTTAAATTTGGTCGCAGATTGCCGATCAGAGTTTGGCCATAGAATACAGGTTTAAAGCCCAGACGTTTAAAAATATCAATCTCACCTTTGTCATTAAACATTTCTATCTTCTTTTTGCCTGCATTTTCTGTGGCACTTTGGTACTGGCGCAATTCGAAGATGCGGGGCTGTGTTCCGGGTAAAGCCAGTTTTGGTGTATGGGCAAAGGCTTTTAGTAACGAACTTTCGATACGTTCATAGGCAGGCTCAGTAGCCAGGGCGTTCAGGTAGGATGATCCCTGCTGCTGGTATGCTTTATCCTTATCAAGATTATCCGTTACGTGCATAAAATCAGCCATATTATTATAGGGGATAAACACATAAACTTTAGTTTGGTCAGCAGATTTCAGTTCGGTAAAAACGCCGACATTCTTTACGCCTAATCTGTTCAGTGCCGGTATAGCTGCATTTTTTAAATAGTCTTCTACCAGCTTTTGTTGCGTATCATTTTTCAGGGTATAGATCCGCAACTCATACAACTGGGATTCATTCTTATGCTGATCAATTACTGATGAGGCCATACTTGCTGAAGGGATAATTGTTGCGGCGGCACTTGTTACCAGGGACGCCTTTACAAAGGAACGTCTTTTCATAGTTGTGTAGTTGCAAGCTAAGGTAGTTGATAGAACCATTAAATAAAAAATACATTATCATTTTGTTAACATCAATGATATGCTGTATAAGTATTTAACGCATAATTTACGATAGCACGTAGCGGTGTTAGTAAATCTTTTGCATCAGGTTTCAAATTCAATTATATTCGTTAAACATTTTAACCCCCTATCATAATGGCACTTACGGCAGCACCAGCAACAAAATACCGTATAGAATCAATTGACATTTTACGTGGTTTGGTAATGCTGATCATGGCCATTGATCATATCAGGGATTTTTTTCATGGGTCGCCAGAGCCAACCGATCTGGCAGTAACTACGCCTATTTTGTTCTTTACACGATGGATCACTCATTTTTGTGCGCCAACGTTTGTGTTCCTTAGCGGTACATCTGCTTTCCTTGCGGGTACGCGACGTACCAGGGGACAATTAAGCGCATTTTTGATCACAAGGGGCCTGTGGTTACTCGTAGTTGAGGTCGGATTGATCACATTGGCTATCACGCTTAATCCGTTCTATAATGTTTTGATACTACAGGTAATATGGGCCATAGGCGGCAGTATGATCCTGATTGGCATACTGGTTAGGCTCAGGGCTTCGTTGCTTTTTATAGGCGTTGTTGGCGTAGCTATATTTTTGGGGCATAATATTATAGATAAGGTCAACTTCGGACATGTTACACATACACTTTGGTGGCGATTACTACTTTCAGCCAATGGCTTTGGTGCATTTTACCAGACCGGGGTTAATCGGGGAATTCTGATGGCCTATGCATTACTTCCATGGACAGGCGTAATGATGCTGGGTTATGTTTTTGGGATGGTTTATAAAAGCTCATTTGATGCCCTTAAAAGAAGAAAAATATTACTGAATTCGGGTTTGGCGCTATTGGGATTTTTCTTCCTGTTCAGGTATTTTAATATTTATGGCGATCCTGCTCCATGGTCGGTTCAAAAAACAACCTCTTTGAGCGTTATTTCATTCTTTAATTTAACCAAATACCCTTGTTCATTGCTATACCTGTGTATGACTTTAGGTGTAGCATTAATTATACTCGCATTGACTGAACATATTAAAAACAAATTTACCGCCATACTGATCATATTCGGTAACGTGCCATTCTTTTATTACCTGTGTCACTGGTATTTAATAAGACTCATTACTGTGATCGTGTTCTTTGCTCAAGGCTATAATTCCAGCCAGATCATTGACCCCAAACAGCCAATGCTTTTTCAGCCTAATGGATTCGGATTCAATCTATTCGGGGTTTATGTCATATGGATCATCGTTATTACGATCCTATATTTCCCATGCCGCTGGTTTAGCAATTATAAGAAAACACACCGCCAGTGGTGGTTAAGTTATTTGTAAGCGCGTAATTTACTCACCCCCGATCTTTGCTACGCTCGATCACCCTCTCTTCGCTGCGCGGAAAGAGGGGAAGGATAGGTTATATAAACTGTTCTATCACCTGTTTTAGATGAGTAGCTTGCACCACACCGCTTTGGCGCCATTTGGTTTCGCCTTTTTTAAACAGCATTAGCGTAGGTACGCTGCTGATCTTGTAGGCGCTGGCTGCAGCAGGGTTTTTGTCGATATCTATTTTAAGGATGGTCACCTTGTCGCCCATGGAGTCTTTGACCTCTTTTAATATGGGTGGCATCATTTTACACGGACCACACCACTCTGCCGAAAAATCGATTAATACCGGTATTTCAGCGTTTATTATTTCCTGGAAATTTGCCATAGGTTGATTTCTTTTATTTTTATTCAACAAACTACATGGTATTACGTTTCATAAAATGTAATAATTTACTTTACCTCCATTGGTCTGGCAGTTGACTTAAGGTAATTATTGTCGGATAGCCAGTCGGCGAGGCGTTGCGGCCAGGTGTTAATCGATTTTAACTTAGACCGGTTGCCCATATTAAAACCATGATCGCCTTTGGTGAAAATGTGTGCCTCTACAGGCACTTTAGCTTTGCGATAACCTTCCAGTAATCGTACTACCGATGGTGAGCAGCAAAGATCATCATCTGCAGCCAACAGGAATGCCGGCGGTGCGTTGGCAGGTATCTCATCGGGAATAAATGATGGCCCCGGATAGATTTGTATCAGGAAATTTGGTTTAGCGCTTTGTTTATCTATTGCATCAGTATTAGCAGTGTTGGGTGCAAAGGTTGTCATATCCACTACTTCGCCACCTGCAGAGAAACCCATCATGCCAATCTTGGTGGTATCCAAGCCAAATTCAGCGGCCCGGCTGCGCACCAGTCGCATAGCCCGACAGCCATCCTCACGGGCATGTACTTCAACCTTATAAGGTGAATTGGTATCGCGGCCCAAGCGGTATTTTAGTACGAATACAGTTACACCCAAATCGCTTAAAAATTTGGCTGGCTCAATGCCTTCCGCATTAAAAACAAGCAACCTATGACCGCCGCCCGGACAGATCACCACAGCTGAACCTGTAGCCTTATCCTTTGGCGGCAGAAAAACTGTCAGAGTGGGATTGTTGACATTCTTCACCCAATAATCTTTAGCCTGTTCGGGCACATCGCGCAGTTTTTCAAAGCCGGGAGCACCCTTTTCCCATAGCGGTATTACAAATTGTTTGGTTTGTGCCGATGCTATGGCAGGTAGCAGGCAGAGTAGGAAGATGAGTTTTTTGAGCATGGTTTTGTTTTTAAAATCTATTTCCCAATCATCCCTGGATCAAAAATGCTTTTATCGATCGGACCGCCAGGAACAATATCATGGTATTTCTCAACCTGTAACAGTTTATCGTTCACATAAAAAGTACATTTGGTTTCGCTCCAGGCATTTTTTAGAGGGATGTGCTGTTCAAACAGACCTTCTTCTTTGCTTTTATCATCATACTTAATAAAACGCACCGGGATTAGCTTATCCTGATCTACCCATAGCTGGTTTACTTTTTCTTCATCCTTATCAGCACCGATCACATAAACCGGGTGACCCTTCCATGTGGAGGCATGGAATTTGGAAAGATCATAATGCAGGGCTTTAAAATGAGCAAGCACATCATCAAACGGAACAAAATATAATCCACCTAAAAAGAAGATCAGCTCGTTCTCATTTTTGATCGATCTGGTGATCTTATTATTGTTGAACACATAAGTAGAATCTTTCCTGAAAATTATACCGTTACCGCTATTTGGATTGCCAATATCGATCCTGAGCATATCGGGGTAGGCAATTCGCTCATACCAGGCATCTGATTTTACCAGACTGTCATTTTTGTACCTTTCGGTAGTTTGATTAAATGATAAGCTGCTGTGCCATTTGTTATGATAGCGGTCATACATCTTTTGCAGCACAATGGTTGAGTTAAGCTCCTTTTGCTGAGAAAAGGGTAGAAACAAGAAGAGTAGTAAAGATAATATTTTCATATCTATCAAACGCTGAATTCTTCATAAGCAGCAGTCAACCCGCGTTCTATTCCATCGCCCTGCCATTCTGTTATGCCCGGTATAGATTTAGCCTGTAATATCTCGTCTTTTGTTTTTCCTGCTTTGATACTGGTTTGTACAAAATCAGCCAGTTTTTCCATAAAGTTTTGCATGGCCTTTACATCCTCCATGGTCCCAGTTACTTTCTGCGGATCAAAGGCATGGCCGAATACAAACAGGGTATCTTTGTCAAATTTCTTTTGTGCCATTTCCAGTGTGACGGGCCAGTTTTTAACTGATGCACCGGCACTGCGGTCGATAAACGGATAGCGGCGGTTAAATACCAGGTCGCCCATGTGTACCACGTTGGCATGTTCAAAGTGTATCATGCTGTCGCCATTGGTATGGCCTGCGCCAAAGTAGTAAGCTTTTATACTTTCATCACCGACTTTAATTTTCCAGGTATCGGTAAAGGTGGTATCAGGATATAACTGAACATCTTCTTTTTTCTGTGCTATGGCCACATTTTTTTGATTAGTAAGCGAGTTAGCATGTGCTGCTACATTTTTTACCAAGCCTTTAAAAGATATATTGCCGCTGGTATGATCGCCGTGGTGATGGGTATTGATGAGCCATTCAAAAGGCTTGTCGGTTTGTTTTTTCAGTTCGGCTATCAGGTGGGTGGCTGGATCTGGGAATTCTGCATCCACTACTACGATGCCTTCCTTATTCACCAGCCAGGCAATGGTGCCGCCCTGTTCAGCAAACATGCCTACATTATTACGTAGTGGTCTAAACTGATAGGCGGGGTCGGCTATCCATGAAGCAAAACTTTTTTTACCCAGCAGAGTAAACGCACCTGCCGCTACAGCAGTATTTAACAAAAAATTACGACGTTGCATGCTTTATAAATTTTGATTTGAAGTTATAGAAATTTATATATTCAATAGGTTATTACATGTAAAAATTCTGAGAGGTTGCTTAAAGATATTCTTTTCACCTTTCATGCTGAATAAAGTGAAGCATTGGACGCAATCGAAAAACTATAGCACGGAAATATTTATTTAAGAACAAAATCATTGGTTTATGAAATAAATATTATAGATTTACCAATAGGTTGCAAGGGCCGCCTGTTCCCACAAAAGATAAATTCACCCTTAATCACTGGATTTTATTTGTTTATTAATTCCGCCAAACGTGGGGTATTGGCTTAAAGGGAATTATATGAACATTTTAAAACCGGTACGATTAAGCGAGTTAAAAACTCAGGCTTCATTTCTTCTAAAAGATTTATACAGGCAAACTGAGATTTCCCTGCCGTCAGCAAATCGGTTTCTCCAATTACCAGACTTTCGTTTTAAAACAGCAAACTGGCTGTTAGAAAATCCTGATAAGATTTTGCTAAAACATGCCTATAAGGTAATTGCCCTTGAAAACAATTTCAAAGAATGGACTGATCTTAAACACGCTGTTATTGAAAATGACTGTCTCTACAGGTCTTCTGGTGTAGCATTCATACATCAATGGTTCACTGACTACCAACAAGCTGAAACTTACTTTCAAAAGAACGGCGGCTATCTGTTGATATTCTGGAAGGATATCGTGGTGTGTGGTGACGAATATATCAACTATATCGGGCTTGGTGATTTCCAAGACCTCTGGAAGAAAATAGGGTACAACTGGGCAAATCCGGCTGATGTTAAAGCATTTCAATCCTTAAAAGAAATAGCAAAAAAGAATTATCTATCTCAGAAATAAATCTGAAATAGTAAAACCAAAATCACACAATGAAAAATTATCTCGGAAGAATTATCCTGCTTGTAAATGATTATGAAGAAGCAGCAAGTTTTTATGAAAACAACTTTGGCTTCACAAAAATTTACGATGTTACCACTGATGTAGGTCAGCGTTTTTTACATATGGGAACAGATCCTTTGGATGCACTTGGTATTTGGTTTCTTAAAGCAGATTCCAGAGAGCAAAGGGAACGGGTAGGGAATCAAACAAGCGGGCAGCCTACAATGGTTATATATACGACAAAATTAGAGGCGCTTTTCCAAAAGCTGAAAAGTAACGCGGTGAAAATTAAAGTGGAGCCTGTACTGACCCCGGAATATAAATTTTTCCATTGCTTTGACTTGTATGGAAATGAAATAGTGGTTGTAGAAATAAAGGATTGAAGGATTACATTATTGCGCCATGGTTTAAACTGATAGGTGGGGTAGGCTATCCATGAAGCAAATTTTTTTTGCCCAACAGGGTAAAGGCACCTGCCGCTACAGCAGTGTTTAACAAAAAATTACGACGTTGCATGGCTTATAAATTTTGATTTGAAGTCATAGGAATTTATATGAAAACAGGATGCAAGCGGCCGGCGTAATATTTATTTTACATAAATACTTCTGTTACGCCTATTTTTAAATGTGTTTAAGAAAATCTGATATTGAACTTTGAATACCTAATTCCATTTTGTCTAATAATTTAAAACATCGTTATTAATTTCTTAGAATTGATGCTATCAAATAAGAAAATTATATGGTTGAAAAAAGAACTTTTTTGGACTTTTTTAATGATCCATCACCTGCATTGAATGTAAAATTCTCCAATGTAGCTGAAGAAGAATCAAGAGAAGTGTTAGTGAAAAACATACTTGGTTCGCCTATTGATAAGAAAGGAAAAAAATATATTGAATCGATATGTAAAGATGTTCGATTGAATGATTTTTTTGAATTTTACACCACTCATGATGGATTTGAGTTTTGTAAGCCGGTGTACCCAGATAATTATTTGAAGACTCCGCTTTTTAAATTAATTTCGTCATTAAATATTTCAAATTTCAATAAGCAATATATTAAAGGTGGAAAATGGGCTTGGAGTATTGATTTAAATAAAAGCAAAACACTTTATCGTGGTAATGACACTTGGGTTGCATTTGCTGAAATTGGTCAAGGACCAGCATGTCTAACTATTTTTTTAACTGGGGAGAATGCAGGGTGTATTTATCTTGTCGCGCCTCAACCGGCATTTAACATACTTAAACCAATAGCGAAAACTTTTAATCTTTTTCTTGATAGAGTAGCTAAAGATCCGGCTGCTTTTTTGCGTTTGGTACGTTCATATGTAGTTATGCAAGGTACGGATGGACAAAATTATGGATTAATTCCAGTTGAATATCTGAGCAACTCAAACGAGCAAAAGATAGTATAAAAAAGCTACACAACTTACTTGTTCTTTGCAATTGCCTAAGATAAACATCGAACACCGAACAAGGAATATCGAATCTTGAAGTGTTTACTTCGATATTCATTATTCAGAATTCATCATTCGATATTACCTTTACAGCCAATATTTAATTTTTGATGAACGAACAAACTACCGCTACCAGCTTCAAATGGCTTTATATTTTTATAGCAATGGCCGTTTTGGTGAATTTCAGCGGATTGTTTATTCTCATCATAGGCCCCGACGGCACTTTGTATGCCACCATTGCCAAAACTATGGTGCTACGGCATGATTATGTGAACCTGTATGCACTAGGCGCTGACTGGCTGGATAAACCGCATTTCCCATTCTGGATTACTGCCTTGTCTTTTAACCTGTTTGGTATTAGTACATGGGCATATAAACTGCCGGGCATCCTTTTTATGATGATGGGGGTGTGGTACACTTATCTGTTTGCCAAAAGCCTGTATAATAAAGAAGTTGCGCTGTGGTCTGCATTGATATTGCTTACGGCACAGCATATCGTTGTTTCAAACTACGATGTTCGTGCTGAGCCTTATTTAACCGGGCTGGTGATCGCATCGGTTTATCATTTGTATAGAGCTTATATCCAAAATAACTTTTGGCAATTACTGGCGGGTTGTGTATTCGCCGCCTGTTCTATCATGACCAAGGGTATGTTTGCGCTGATACCTATTGGAGGGGCCATTGCGGGCCATTTGATCATTACCAAACAATGGAAACAGTTGTTTAACTGGCGCTGGCTTATTGCGGCTGTGCTTATCATGATATTTACCCTGCCTGAATTGTATTGTTTGTACGAACAGTTCGATCTGCACCCGGAAAAAGTGGTTTTTGGGCATCAGGGTGTATCCGGTATCCGTTTCTTTTTCTGGGATAGCCAGTTTGGGCGTTTCTTTAATACCGGCCCCATCAAAGGCAGCGGCGACCCGACATTTTTTGTGCATACCACCCTGTGGGCTTTTCTGCCCTGGTCGCTTTTGTTATTTGCGGCGATATTTCAATTTATCAGAAAAGGAGCTAAGAATGTACAAAGTCACGAATGGTATTGCCTGTGCGGATCGCTGCTTACATTTTTGGTATTCTCTGCATCAAAATTTCAGTTGCCGCATTACCTCAATATTGTATTTCCATTTTTTGCCATTCTTACTGCGCAATATCTCTATAATCTGAAAGCTGAAAAAAGTATTCGCGCTCTGCGCATCACACAGTTGATCGTCATTTTTTTATTGTCGGTGATCATTATTGCGCTGCATTATTTCTTTCAGCCGGAAGAGTTTAACTGGATAACCGGGACAATTTTGTTAGTGTTGCTGATATTGTTGCCGTTTTTACCAAGGACTATTACCAGTAAAGCTTTTTGGAGGATAGGCTTTAGTACGCTATTGGTATCCTTTATTATCAACCTGTATTTAAACCTGGCGTTTTACCCTTCGCTGTTGCATTATCAGGCGCTAACCCAGGCAGCATTATGGATAAATAAAAATAATCCTGATAAACTGCCCGTTGTACAAAGCGGCGATGTACCCTTTGCAATGGAGTTTTACCTCGATCAGCCACTAACCAATATCGGTACCGATGGTAACGGACCAACGCCACCAAAGCCTTACCTGTTGTTTGCCCAAACAGATGTGATCAACGGATTAAAAGCAAAAGGCTGGCAAATGCAGCCTGTTAAAACTTTTGAACGGTATTGGATATCAAGATTAAAACCTCAATTTTTAAATAAAGGCACACGCGAAAAAGCGCTTACTTATAGTGAATTGGTGATTGTGAAGTAAGAAAGGCGTCATCCTGAAATCTCAATAACAACACCTTTCTTTGTTAATGACGGTCTCCCGGCACATTAATAATCTCTCAAATTTTTCATCGGATTCATGGTGGCTGCCTTGATGCATTTATAGCTTACAGTTAGTAGCGTTATTAAAATGGCTCCTGCACCCGCTGCGACAAAAATCCACCACGAAATTTCAGACCTATATTGATATTTCTGTATCCAATTGTGCATCAGCATAAACGAGATTGGAAATGCAATGAGGACTGAACATAAAACCAGGGCAATAAAATCCTTCGACAACAAACGCCATAAGTTAAAGATCGAGGCTCCCAATACTTTTCTAATCCCTATTTCCTTAATACGCTTCTCAGTCATAAATGAAGCCATTGCAAAAAGACCCAAACAGCTGATAAATATGGCAATAACTGAAAATGAACTGGCAAGCTTGCCGATCCGTTCTTCTTTTATGAATTTACGCCCGTATTCTTCGTCTACAAATCGATAATCAAAAGGTTGAGCGGGATTATATTTCTTAAAAGCAGATTCAATCTCTCCAAGCGCCTCAGCTGAGCCAATTCTGGGATTTAGCTTTACTAATATAATATTCCCCGGACCAGACGATAAATGAAAAATAGACGGCTGAACAGGTTCGTAAGGAGACTCCACAACCATATCTTTAATTACACCTACAACATGAAATGGTGCCCCATTCCATTTAATTGTCTCACCAATGGGATTTTTTAAACCCATATATTTCATCGCGGTTTCATTAATGACAAACCCGGAAGAATCGGAAGCAATACCTTTTGTAAAATCCCTGCCCGCTATAAATTGCCATCCAACAGTCTTTCCAAAATCTACAGACATATCTGAATTAGGAAAAACAACCCCCAAATTAGGATCCTTACCTCTCCAGTCAAGGCCTCCAGTTCCACCCCACACCTCTGTTGTTGGTGTAGCTGATTCAGCCATAGATACTATTGCGCCATCATTTTTTAATTCTTCCTGTACAACGTCAAATACCTTGTGTATATCATGAGTCATCATCCGTATAGCCACCAAACCATTCACATTATAACCCATTGGGCGGTTTTTAGCAAATTGAATCTGCCGAAAAACGATTATAGTGCCAATGATAAGAACAATTGATACTGTGAATTGAACAACCACTAAAACCTTACGGGGAATGGCAGCAAGACTGTTTATTTTAAACGTACGGTTTAATACTTTCACCGGTTTAAAGGATGATAAATATAGCGCCGGGTAACTGCCCGAAATCAGACCCGTAATTATACTGAAACTAATAATTGCTATCCAAAACACAGGCTTAGACCACAATATGGTCATTTTCTTATCGGCCAATTCGTTAAAAAACGGAAGCGCAAGGAGAACAAATACCAGTGATAATATAAATGCAAACGCTACTATAGTTAATGATTCACATAAAAACTGAAGGACTAACTGGCTGCGGAGCGATCCAAAAGTTTTTCGTATTCCCACCTCCATTGAACGTTTTTCAGATTGTGCGGTGCTCAGGTTCATGAAATTAATACATGCCAGCAACAGCACAAAAACGCCAATTATTCCAAAAATCCATACAAATTCAACCCGGCCGCCAACATTCACCCCGTTTTTGAAATCAGCATAGAGATGCCACTTGCTCATTGGATGAAGAAAAAGTTCGGGTTTATGGGTTGCTTCCTCTGGTGCCTTATTAGTTCTTACTTTTCTAATTTTTTCGGAAACCTTGGCCATATCTGCATTATCTGCTATTTGAACATAGGTTAGAAAAGAGCTCCGCCCCCAATTATTTTTTAATCCATTAAAAAACTGCGCATTGGTATTGATCAACAGTGCCCATGGTGCGATAAATGTAACATCAGCAAAAGTTGAATTGGATGGCTGATCTTCGTAAATACCAGTGACTTTAACATTCATTTTATCATCAATTTTCATCACCTGGTTCATCGGGTCAGTATCCCCAAAAAATGCTTTGGCTACTGATTCGGAAAGCATGATCGACGAAGGATCATTTAACCCACTTCGGTTTCCTCTGATCATGTGTAGTCCCAGCATTTCAATTGCTTGTGGTTCAAAAAATACACCACTTCTGGTAAGCTTTTTTTCGCCGGATGCTAACATAGAATTTCCGGCCCCTGTAGCCATAGAAACGTACTTCAAATCGCTGCCATAACTTTTAATCAATTCTTCACCTAATGGAAAAGGTTCATTGGGCATAGTTTGTACCTCCCCATTATTTGTCTGGTTTTGCATTACTTGTGCTATCCGATCATGGTTCTTATAGTACTTATCAAATGATAGTTCATCAAAAACCCATAGACCAATAAGGATGGCGACTGCCATACCAATGGCAAGGCCCGCGATATTGACAAATAAATGGAGCTTATTTTTGCCAATGGCGCGCCAGGCAATTTTGAAATAGGTTGTTAGCATATCGGTAGATTTTAATAAGGTTTATGTTGATTATTAATTCAAATATTTAAAGATCAGCATAATAACACAACGATTTAGCTTTAGGTAAATAATTTTTGTAAAGGCTTACAAAGTTCTTAAAACATCGTAAGCCTGATTTGTATCAATATTGATGAAATCCCTGCGATACAAAGGCCAGTACCTCAGGTAATGATGCGCGCCAGTATGTCCAGGTATGGCCGCCATCGCGGATACGGAATTCGTGCGGGATGTCCTTTTTGCGCATAGCGATATGCACCAGGCAATTGCCTTCGTACAGGAAATCATCATCACCATCATCAATATACCAGCGTACTGCTTTTTTCTGATCGTCGGGCACATTATTGACCAAAGCTACTACGCTTTGACGGTTATAATAAGCGGTAACTGTTGAGTCAGCTACATTGGGGTTGCTCTTGATCAGTTGTTTCTTAGCGTCATCCACAGTAAGCGGACCGGTTGCTGCGCTTAGCGGACAGGCTGATGAAAACATTTCAGGATGGTGCAGGGCGTACACAAAACTGCCACCGCCGCCCATTGAAAGACCAGCTACTGCGCGGAAACGTTTATCGCTTTTGATACGGTATTTCTTTTCGACAAAAGGCACTAGTTCTTTAAAAAAGAAATCCTCATAGTTCCAGTCATCTTTAGGGTCGTTAAAATAACCACGGCGACCGGTATTAGCGTCAGGCATAATAATGATCATTGGGGTAGCATTACCTTCCCTGATCGCTTTATCTGTTATATTCAATACTTCGCCAAATTGTACCCAGCCGGTCTGGTCGTCGCCCGAGCCGTGTAGCAGGTAAAGTACAGGGTAACTTCTGTCTGATGTTTCATAATCAGGCGGCAGGTAAACTGCGTATTTGCGTTCACTTTTTAAAATCTTACTGGGCAGGCTAAGGTTGTCATACACTTTGCCTGATTGTGCAAATAAGCTAGATGATAATAACAGGAATAAGGCGATAAACGCCAGGCTGGTTGTTTTCATTTATCAAGGTTTATTGATGGAAGAGAAGTAAATTTATAATTAAATCGCAGGTAATAGAAAATGTAATAATTATTTTACTGCCATTGTATCAATCCATTACCGGGCCGCGTAATGTTTAATAATTGAGTAAATAGTTTTAATTAATTAGTGATCTAATCCTTATGAAACGCATTAATCCGTTGTTTGGCCTTTTGCTATTCGTTTTTGTGATCATGTCCTGCGGTAAAAGCAGTGTCAAACCTAACCCCGGTCCCGGTATTAACCTTGTCCTTAGTGCTACGGAACAGCAACAGGCCACAGCGGATAATGCGTTTTCATTTAATTTATTTAAAACTGTACAGTCGGCCGATAATAGCGGCAGCAATTTGTTCCTGTCTCCATTAAGCGTGAGTATGGCTGTGGGGATGACCAGCAACGGGGCCAATGGCGCTACGCTGGATGGTATTAAAAGTACACTTGATTTTACTGGGTTTTCGCAAGACCAAATAAACACGTATTACAATAAACTGATCACCGATCTGCCTAAGCTTGATCCGCAAACAACGCTAAACATCGCTAATTCGATTTGGTACAGGCAAGGGCTTGATGTATCGGCACAATTTTTAAAAACTAATTCTACTTATTTTGATGCACAGATACAGGCGCTTGATTTTAACAATCCATCGTCTGCAGGTACGATCAATAATTGGGTGAGCAAACAAACCAATGGTAAAATACCCTTAATAGTTGACCAGATATCTTCTGATGATGTGATGTATCTTGTTAATGCCATTTATTTTAAAAGCATCTGGCAAAGCAAATTCGACCCGGCACAAACACATCAGCAGGCTTTTCACCTTCCTGACCAAAGCACCGTGCAGACTGATTTTATGCAGGGCAACTCCATCACTTACAATGTGTATACAGATAATGATAAACTGGTTGCGGAATTTCCTTATGTTAATGGCAAATACAGCATGGTTATTGTATCTCCAAATGGTACTAACACATTAAATAATATTACCCAGGGTTTGGATACTACTACCTGGAATAGCTGGATGGGAAAATTGCATAGCGTGACAGGTCCGGTGATCATGCCAAAATTTAAATTCAACTATAGTGTTTTGCTGAATAATGCACTTAGTACTTTGGGTATGGGTGATGCCTTTTCGGGTTCAGCGGATTTTACGGGAATTAGCAGCGCGGGAGGTTTGCACATCAGTAAAGTGCAACATGAAGCATTTGTTGCCGTAGATGAGACAGGTACCGAAGCGGCGGCAGCAACATCAGTAGCTATAGGTGCTACAGCAGTGGCAAACCCGCCAACTCTTATTCTGGATCATCCGTTTTTCTTTGTGATACGGGAAATGAAAACCGGTCTTATTTTATTTGCGGGAACTGTAAATAATCCACAGTTAGCCGGACAATATAAAGTAATCCACTAGCCTCGCCTAAACGACGCAGCCCTCATAAATGCCTTAATAATGAATAATCCTCTCCAAAGGAGAGGATTATAAAATAGTTTCTTAAAGCCCTTCTCCTTTGAGAAGGGTTGGAGGAGGCTTCTTCAACTAATATTCGAAAGCACGCCAAGTCCGGTGCAGGGATCCCATCCCGGGCCTGCGGTGTAACCGGTATGTGATGATGTGGTTTTATTATCGCCCTGTATAATATCCCGGCACATTGAAGGATTTGCAGCGTATATCGTAGGGTTAATAAAACCGGCCCATTGTCCTTTTTGCTGATTAACACGGGCAATCAGCCCCGCCATTAAAGGCGCAACAGCACTTGTACCGCCAACTACTATGCTCTGGCCATCCACTAATACTTTATAACCTGTATCCGGATCAGCATCTCCGGCTACATCCGGTACGCCACGGCCTTTAAATTGTGTATCAAGTGCTAAAGGTATTTGGGCGTTTGCCTGGTAACCTGGCATTGGGAAGAAATTACTTACGCCGCCGCCTGTTGCTGAATTATCTGAGTCGTGCCAAACAACCTCGGAGCTTACTAAATTGCCATTTGCTTTCAGGCTTGTTCCGCCGCAGGCCAGCACGAATGGACTTGATGCGGGAAAATCAACGTGAACCTTACCATCTTTCATCCCGTCGCTTGACCCATTATCGCCCGCAGCCACACAAATAGTAACGCCCAAAACTGAGGCCGCTTTAAAGGCTTCGTTAAAGTTGTTTAGTGATTGGGTGGTCCAGTTAACTTCTGCCGCACCCCAGCTAATTGATATTACAGACGGCTTATTGGTGCCATCGTGTATCGCTTTGGTTATTGCATCAAGAAAGCCCTTATCGGTATTGGGGCAAAAATAAACTACAATTTTTGCGCCGGGTGCTACAGCTCCTGCTACCTCAATATCAAGCATTACTTCACTGTCGGCGCTATTGGCATTGGTAGGGGTATTTTTGCCGTGATCAACTGATATGGCTTTTACGGATGGTTTTTTGATACCGAGGCTTTTAAAATATGCTTTGATATCTTTTGCACGGTAGCCACCGCCCAGTTCTATAATGGCTATGGTTTGCCCTTTGCCATTAAAGCCAGAAGGGAATCCATAAATATTGGCAAGCTGATCTGCTGTAAATGCAGCAGGAGCAGCCGCGTGTGATATGATCTGACCGTCCCTTTGGGCTAATCTAAAAAGGGGGCGGGCAACGCGGCGGTTATCCAACCCAAAAACGCCTTCGACAATATCTTTTAACGCAGCCGGAACATATATATCCCCTTCGCGGGTTCTTATATCATCTCCATGGGAGTCTATTTTACCCGACAGCGATACGCCAAAAGCACTTTCCATATCGGCAATGCTCCCGCTTAAAATAACACTTCTGCGTGCCAGGCTGGCTTCAACTGTGGTTAAATGATGTTCGTGTGCAAAAGTCTCCACTTTATCAACGTCACTCTGCGAAGCGCCAAACTGTTTCTCATAAGTTTTATGGGAGACACGCAAATCTGATGCAACGTGTGCTTCAAGTGGTTTTTTCCTTCGGATACGAACTGTTACTTCTATAGATTCATCCCGGTTGATTTTGCCGCTAGTTTCACCACTGTGCGCAGCTTTATTACTGCCGGTTACTGCTACTTTTTTAGGAGGTGCCATGATCGGTATTGCTTTTTAGGTTAATGATTAAACTTCTTAATCAAAATTAACCAAAGATTAATGAAATAACACAAGTATAATTACGGTTTTTAATGCGTGTTTTTGCGCTATTTGATAAATGGCAACGCAATAAGCATCAAAAACCTTGATTGTCAGGAAAAGTGGTTTTTTATTGCGCTATTCAACTGCTTTAGGATAGTTTCATCCAGCTCACACTCACATGATACACAGTTAAGATGCTTATCATAGCCAAGCTGTCCCAATACTTTACCCTGGTCAATTACAAGGAATTTACCGGTTTCGTCGGGCAAAACAGCTACGCTTCGTTCATCATTATTAAAATTGATCAATATGTGAAACTGACGTTCGGGATAGAATGATGGTTGCTGTCTCATAGTCGATTCTTCTGGTTTTAAATTTAGCTCGTGTCTTCAAATTTAGTGAATAATTACACAATATGATGCAAATTTTCTGTTAAATTTTTGTTAAAAAACCCACCTGTTTTAAATTAAAACACTTTTTAGACTCGATGAACAGAAATAAAAATGCAAGTTCAAAACACTAACGTTTAGATTTTGTTTTGAAAATTATTAAAAAATTTCAAATTGCTTTTCTATCGACATTAAGAAGATTCCTCGCTGCGTAATCGGAATGATAGACTATAATGACTAACGTGTTTAGCGATTAGATTTTGAAGGGATAAATTCAAAAACATAAGGCAAAAGCCATGTATTTCACTGATAATAAGTATATTAGCAGTGTAAATTCTCACATAAACGCTACCAAAAACATGCATGACTTAACCGTAAATTTCCAAAAAATGCTCCAGATTACCAACTCTGCGCTCAAACAAGACATGAATCAGGACGGAAACCTGCATTTTTATCCACGTAAACCCAAACTATCCGATGCTGAAATCATCGCATTATCATTGTGCCAGGAATGCCTGGGGATTGATAGCGAGAATTGGTTTTTAGCGAAGTTAAAAAGTGATTACCGGGATGATTTCCCCAGCTCGGTACATATTACCAACTATAATAAGCGGCGCAAAAGGCTGACCGCCTGGACAGAGCAGGTTAACCGCCGACTGGCTGCTGTGCTTAACGAGGGAGTATGTATTTATGGTAGACAGTGTGCCTGTTCCCGTATGCAAACTTGCCAGGGAACAACAGCTTAAAATTTGCAGACACGATTTTGAAACAGCCCCGGATAAGGGCTACAGTGCTGTGTATAAGCAATATTATATCGGTTACAAACTTCATCTAACGATTGGAATGAATGGGGTTTACCAGGGAATGGAGCTTACAAAAGCCAGCGTACATGATCTACAGTACCTTTAAACGAAATTAAACATAGTGGATTAAAATCATGTGTATTACTGGGGATAAAGGCTACTTGTCAACCGAATGGCAATTGGATTTGTTCACCAGCGTAAATATAGAATTGCAAACTCCTAAAAGAGCTAATCAGAAGGACTACCAGCCATGGCCATGGGTTATAAATCAACCCGTAAAAAGATTGAAGTCGTCTTTGCTCAATTATGTGACCAGATGATGCTCAAACGGAACTATGCTAAAACTTTCGAAGGATTGAGAACAAGAATTATGGCTAAAGTAGCCGCTGTGACAGTCCTGCAATATATTAATCATTTAAACGGCAAGCCGCTTAACCATATTAAACATGCACTCGCCGCTTAATTCAATCGCTAAACACTTTAATGTTATTTACTTTTATTCTCTTTTCTGTAAATAAATATAACACAAAAAGTATATATTTAAACTTTGTGTTAATCTGCTTCGGTATACTCAAAGAACTCTCAAAGGACAGTTATATGAATTTTGAAGGAAACAAAGAGGATCAAGAAAGGACTATTTGCCAGGCGGGCATTTTTAATCTGGGAAATAAACTTCAGCAACATAAACTCAGTGTTGAAGATATCGGTGATTACATACCTGGTAATGTAATGGTACAGGACTTAAGCCGAATGGTAAATACATACATGAATAAAAGTGGTTGTGAAATTCTTAGGCACAGTAAAGAAGAGCTAGAGGAATTAGGACCAGATTATTTTAATTTGTTTTTTCCTGCCAAAGAAATTGCGGTTTTAAAAGTGGAGCTGACTAAATTTATTCAACTAAACGACACTTCAAAAGTATATTCTTTTTTTCAGCGGGTAAGGCCAAATCCCGATGTTGATTATAAATGGTACCTTACTAACAGCCGGCTTTACCCAAAATTAGCAAAAGACACTGCGTTAAAAGTTATGCATGTTTCTGTAGAAGTAAATCAGCTCAGTTACGTTGGTAAAAAACTGAATTATTTGTGTGATCAAGATGAGTTTGTAATAAAAAACTATGATAAGTACGCTTTATTGAGTTGCAGGGAAAAAGAGATAATTAAGCTGATTGTTGGAGGAAACCACAGTTATACTATATCAGAGATGTTATTCATATCGTTGAACACGGTGAATAACCACAGAAAAAATATTTTAAATAAACTCAAGCTGAAAAGCCTTTCTGAACTTATTAAATTCGCGATTGCTTTTAATTTATTGTAGGTACTTTGTAATGGCAAACAAACTTGGTAGTTAGTTAATATGTTAGTGACATCAAGCAGGTTCAAATTTTGCCTGGAAAAATTTAATTTATTTTTTTTAAAATTTCTTTACTATAAAAAGTTGAACAAGGTACAGATTTAATTTTTAGCTGTATTTGAAATTTCAGTTGTTGCCAGGCCAGTACGTTGAAGTTCATAATTAATTAGGATTTGCAACGACTGAAAACGAATGTCATTTACGCGACGCCCATCCAAAAATACGGTGGGTGTTGCACTTACCCCCAGGCGGATTGCAAGGTCTATGTTCCTTTTAACTTTGGAGATGGCTGAGTCCCCCACACGGTCATTTTCAAAACGTTGGGTGTTTAGATTCAGTTTTAATGCGATTAAAGAAACGGTTTTATGAATATTATTTAGATCGGTCGCGAATAATTCATTATGAAAGCTCCAAAACTTCCCTTGTCTTCTCGCCGCTTCGGCAGCAAGGGCGGCTTCACATGCTCTTGGGTGGAGATCTTTGGTCATTAAAGGGTTACAAGCTGTTCCGAGAGGGAAGTGTTTGAAAACAATGTTAATCCCGCCTCCATTTTTATTGCTTAAAGCCGCCAATACGCGTGAGAAGTACCGGCAACCAGGGCAGGTAAGGTCACTAAACACAACCAATTGTACCGGTGAATGCGCTGAACCTAAAACAGGGTCGTCACTGTCTATGGGTATATTTTCCTGATGTTGGGATTTAAATTCATTTATAATTGCCAGGGGCTGGGCCGGGGCATCAGGCGAACTGCCATTTGGCGCCGCTATTTGTCTTAAATCAAAATAAAAAGCGCTTATAGTAAGCACAAACATCGATATACCAATTATTTTTTTTCTCGTTAAATCTTTAAAATAACTATTATTCTGATATTCTGAGTTCGCCGGGCGGAATTTAAGGAATTGCGAATAAGAATATCCGATGGCTTTAGGCATTGAGAAAAAAAGCAGCAAATTTATTGCGTGAATAACCGTACAGAGCGGACAAAAAAGTGTTGGTATGAACAGCATTAAGGCTAAAAGGGTTAAACTCGCTACGGAGGCCGTAAGTGTTAAAATAAAAATGCCGGCCATGGCTTCTTTTTTGAAAAGGTTGCCCGCAAGCGTTTTCACCGCCACAAAAATAGCTAAGGTTAAGTAATAAATTATGCCCCAGGCCGCAAGAGGAAGCCCCAATATATAAGAAACTGAACTTTTTAGCGCGTTATCACAACCCTTCCCGAATATTGACGAACAAACATCTGGTTTTGCGGCTGCCTCAACGCCCGTAATAATATTATGACGATAAAACAGATAGCCGGATATAATTGTTCCGGCAATTATTAAAGCTAAAGAACTGAATTTTAAAAAACCAATGCGTTGCTGATTGCCATCTGATGAGCCGGATGCAGTCTTTTTTTCCATAGTCGAATAGCATTTAGGTTATACATATTAAAAAACAAAACACTGCAATGCCAAAATGGGCAAAGCAGTGTTTTGTTAAGTTAAATCAGCTATCATTTTTCAACTGTATCAAATATGGATTTGATCACAGGAAAACTGAAAAGCCCGGCTACACTTTAATGGCTATTAAAGTGGCATATAAGTGTTGCCTGGCCGCTCGCACTCACAGTTTCGTGGCTTTGGGTGGTAACACCAGCAAATGTGCCGCACTCGAAGCCTGAATATACCACTGCCTGGCCTGTAGTATTGCCGACAGTAGCCTCGCATCTGATCATACCATTTCCTGAAGAAGTTACCACGGCATGGCTCATATCGGTAAAAACAAAGTTGCCGTTACCATCAAACATTCCACAGCCGAAGTCATTAATAACTGCCGCGCCGTCTGCAACGCTTTTCCAGCTTATTAATGCAACAGATAAGAAAATAATTGCTATAAAGGAGATCATTAGCTTTTTCATAATTTAAGTTTTTAGATATGTGAATTTTTTTAATAAAATTAGTAATTGGATATTCTTTGTTTAAAAGAAATACAGGAGGACTCTTATTTAAATTGTTGATATTCAATTTCTTTTATTTAATAGAAAGGAAGTAACTTTTGAGCCCAAATCAATTTGACTCAATAAACTTTTTTAAATGCAAGAAAGGATGATGTTCTTTGGCTTAAATTTTGGAATTGGTTGTCAGCAACGGTTATTTGGCAGAGGTTATATTGCGCTAATTGTATGAGTTAAAGTTACTTTCATAGTTTAATTGCCGCAATAGCTATACATAGCTATTTTAGTGCTATTTTGAGAAAATTATCGCAATATCTTTGCTATATCTTAATTATCTTTCGGTCAAATAAACGCAGGGGCACTATAATTCATCAAAAATTGCCCGTCGAGATTAGCCTGGCACATGCAATATTTATAAAATTTTTAATATGAAAAATAGCTACTTATAATGTAAATGGAGTAAATGGACGTTTGCCTGTTCTGCTCCGTTGGCTCAAAGAAACAGCACCGGATGTTGTTTGCCTGCAAGAGCTGAAAGCACCCCAAGGAAAAATTCCCTGAAAAAGCTTTACAGGATGCGGGTTATAATGCGATATGGCACGGGCAAATAAGCTGGAATGACGTAGCGATACTTTCACGCAGCGGAGATATCAGGGAGCTTAGGCGGCCACTCCCGGCGATCCTGATGACAGTCATAACCGCTATATTGAGGCTGTGGTGAACGATGTTACCGTTGGCTGTCTTTATCTTCCGAATGGCAATTCGGCTCCCGGACCGAAATTCGACTATAAGCTGCGCTGGTTTGAGCGCCTCACCGTACACGCCGCTGAACTTCTTGCATCCGATATGCCCGTTATACTCACAGGAGACTTTAACGTGATGCCTACGGATCTGGATGTTTACAAACCTGAGCGTTGGGTGGATGATGCGCTTTTCAGGCCGGAAACGCGGGCGGCTTTCAAGAAACTTGCTGAACAGGGGTGGACCGATGCGATACGAAAACTTTATCCTGATCGGAAAATTTATACCTTTTGGGACTATTTCCGTAATGCGTACGCCCGCGATGCAGGTTTACGTATTGATCATTTACTGCTTAGTCCGAAGCTTGGTGATAGGCTGACTGCTGCAGATGTTGACCGTAATGTGCGCGGATGGGAAAAGTCAAGCGATCATGCACCGGTGTGGATTGAACTGGCCGACGAGTAACCGGAGCATTTATTTCGTTGTTTGTTTATCTATTATTTGTAAAGTCTTATTATCCATTATCCCATTAAAAAACTTATCCAAAACCAACTGGAAAACGGGATTGGCGTTTGGTAGTGAAGAAAACAGTGTAATAGAGGACTTTAATTTTAGATCATCCGGACTTCCGAATATTTTGTGTGCATCATTACCATTAAGTTTAAGCAATTCGTTGCAGATTTGGATCAACCTGCTTCCTAAAACAGGATGCTTAATATATTCTTCGGCTTCCTTAATACCTTTAATAGCGTAATACCGTGAAATTTCGCTAAAACCTAAACCTTCAATCTGTGGAAAAATATACCACATCCAATGACTTTGTTTTCTGCCATTCTTAATTTCCGATAGCGCTGTTTGAAAGACGGCCTCCTGGGCGTCGACAAACCTGTTCAGGGTCTTCTCTTTTATCATATAAGATGATATTTTGCAGAATAATAGTTAATGACTAATATTTTCAAATCAAATCATTTCTGACCATATAATCTTTAGCGCTGTTAAAGTCCGGAAATAACTGATCTGCAATTCCAAGTTTATCATGCTCATCAGTATTGCTTTGAATGGCGAAGCAGGTTAAACCCGCTGCCTTTGCAGATTTTATTCCGTTTATGGTGTCTTCAAATACCAGGCAATTTTCCTTTTCGCAGCCAAGCTTTTCGCGGCAAGTATTATAGCTTTCAGGATCGGGTTTGCTTTTAGTTACTTCGCTTCGGGTAATTATCAGTTTAAAATATTTACCTAATCCATTTCTTTCAAAAATAGCTTCAACATCTTTCCTTGGGCTTGATGTTACCAGGGCAAGTATTAGATCCTTTTGATGAAAATATTCCAATACATCTGCAACATGGGGCATCAGGTTAACATCTTTTGTTTTTAGGCGCTCGAGTGTTAAGTTTTCCCTTCTTTCAATTACTTCCGACAGTGGGGTGTCGATATTGTATTTTTCTATTAAATTTTTAGCATTGGTGGGTAGCGGCACACCAGCGTAGTTTTTCAGCCAGTCGTCATAAGTTAATTTTACGCCTGATTCCTCTAATATCTCATTCCAGCACTCAAAATGGAAAAATTCAGAATCAATTAATGTCCCATCGAGATCGAACATCAATGCTTTTAGGTTTTGCATGATAAAACTTAATTTAGGTAAGATCCAAATTAAAGGGTAAATATTAAAATATTGGTGCTTTTGACCTTTCAATATCTTGCTCTTTCAAACAGCGTTTCGATATACATTACGGAGGAGATGCCTCGCTGCCTAGTCGGAGCGACAAATTCTTTTTTTGTACGTTGTTATCCCTTTAATCTAAAACACTATTGTTAAAAGTACCATCAAAATAAAAAAACCAATATAAAAGCCGACGCCATAAAGCGTCCATTTAAACATTTCTTTGGCTTTCCTGTCGTATCCGTCTGCTTTAAAAGTGCCGGCAAACATCACTTGTATTATTCCAGGACAAATAGCAGCAAATATTTTCCATTCTATTCCGAGCGGCTCATTAGCTTTGCGCTTATCAAGTTGTAGATTCTGTTCAATATCTTCTTTTGCAGTGATAACTTCTGCTTCGGATAAATTGCGCCTGGCAAATTCGTTGGTTGCCGCCTCAAATGCTGCGGGCTGGTAATCGCCTGGTGCACTATTTAATATCCTTATCAGATCAGCATCTGAGCGCTTACGCATTACCTCGTCAAACTCGTTATTCATGTTGTTGGTTTAGGTTGTCTATTTGATTTCTAAAATATGAAATATTTTGGAAAGGATGGAATTCATTTTTGCATCGCAGATGCGGGATTACGTTAATCACTCATTTCTGACTGACAATATCCTCCTATTTGAATCTTCTTACAAAAGGTGCTCCTTTAGGAGCAAAATGTCGGTAGCATAATAAAAGCGGCTTCTTTGTGCCGTAGGTACAATGCCTGGCCATTGTATTTAATATAAAAATGCGGGAGAATGTATTGCACCTATGGCGCAAAGAAATATTATATTATCTTTTCTACCGACATGTTACCCCGCTGGGGTAATTCATAGGAATGCATGCTGTAGGCTAGAAAAGAGATCGGGTTGATACATATTAATAGCAATGGGTTTCAAAGGTTTCAAACCCATCGCTATTGATATGTAATATTTATCCTTTTAATCTCTCAATCTCCTTCAACGTTTTTGGCAGATATTTACCTAATAGTTGATGCCCGGTATTCGTGATCAGGAAATTATCCTCTATGCGTATCCCGCCGAAATCGCGGTAGGTGTTCAATACGTCATAATTAATAAAATCGACATATTTTTTTTCGGCCTGCCAGCGGTCTATCAGTTCGGGTATAATGTAGATGCCGGGCTCAACGGTCAGCACAAAACCGGCCTCCAATTCGCGCCCCAGGCGTAATGATTTTAGTCCGAATATGGATGTTTCTTTTTTTAGGGTATCGGTATAACCTACATAAGGCTCGCCAAGATCTTCCATGTCATGGGTATCCATACCCAGCATATGGCCTAACCCGCATTGAAAAAACATGGTATGCGCACCGGCTGCTACGGCTTCGGCAGGGTCGCCCTTCATCAGGCCAACCTGCGATAAACCTTCTACCAGTTTTTGGCAGGCTGCTAAGTGGATATCTTTATACCTTACCCCCGGTTTCAACATGCTGATAGCATGATCCATTGCGGCAAGAGTTACCTCATAAAGTTCTTTTTGCCTGGTAGTAAAGCTGCGTCCTACCGGGAAGGTACGGGTAAGGTCACCGCCATAATGCATAGCGTTTTCTGCACCTATATCACTTAATACCATCCGACCTTCCTGTAAAGTATTGCCGTAGTAATGGGTATGCAACGTTTGTCCGTATGTGGTGATAATAGCAGGGTAACCCAGATGCGAGTTGTTGGCGATGGCCACTTCATGGGCTTTGGCTACCAGCTCATACTCCTTTATACCAGGTCGAGCATGCTTTATTACGGCAAGCATCATATCGACACTTATGGATACGGCTTTTTCCATTTCGGCGACCTCAAGCGGAGTTTTGATCACGCGTTGCGCTATAACAGCTTTGATCAGTTTTACGGATACATAATCGGCAACATCCTCCAAACTGGTGTTGAACCAATTGGCGAGTTTTATTTTATTTTCGGGGCGATAGGGTGGCAGGATATGCACCTTTCTGCCGGCTATTAAAGCTTTATGAACGTAATGAATGATCTGGTCGTAAGGCTTGGTTTGGGTAACGCCAACCATTGCAGCCATTTCACTTACGGTAGGCAGGGTGCCGGTCCAAACGATATCATCGATGGTCAGTTCGTTACCAAAGATTACTTCTTCGCCTGTATCGGTGTCGATCACAGCAGCCAGAGACTGTACATCCAGTCCGAAGTAGTAAAGAAAACTGCTGTCCTGCCTGAAGAGATAGGTATTGTCCTTATAGTTCATGCTGCTATCCTCGTTGCCCAGCAGCAAAATAAGGCCATCCTGACCGATATGTTGGGTTAAAATACGTCTGCGGTCGGTATAAACCTGTTTGTTAAAAAGGTTGAGTTCCATGCCGCAAATATATTCATCCTGGAGAAGAAAGGATGTATTTGAAATGTAACATCCCTTGTGAATATCGAACACCGAATAAAAAATATCGAATGAGGAATTAAACTTCGATATTCATCATTCAATATTCAGTGTTCGATATTCTAATTATTTCCTCTTAGGTCCATTAACCAGCACATAATCTGCTACCTGTTTGCCCAACTTTTGTGCGGCTTCATTTTCGAAAGTATAATGTATACCGCCATAAATACGGCTCCAGCCATTTTCCCATTCACCATTGCTCAGTGATTTGATGGTCCGGGCAGGTTCGCCTGGCGTGGTTGTATGGAGTTGGATAGTATCCTTATCACCATAAAATTTCTTTAACACTTCGAAGCCTGCTGTAACCGTTCCGCAATGCCCGCAAGGGTAGGATGGATGCGGAGGGGTTTCCAATAATGGTTTCCACTTTGCGTAATTATTGGTTACGCTACCATCGGCATCAGCGTTCAATGCAGTAACAGGTCGCCATAACAAATAATTGTATTTGCCATCCCAGATAGCTATACGTGCATCAGCTTCGGCAATATCAGCCAGAACGAAAGCAAGTGCGTTTACTTCCAACGAGGTTTTGTGTGCAATGGCCAGTGCTCGGGCAGCTTCGTTTACGGTTAGTTCTGCATCCTGTTTATAAAATTGTGCGATGTGGGTTTGATCTTCAGTACGTTTGGCACTCGTGGATGAGCCCAACTCGTCAACTAATGCCAGTGCCTTTTTAAAGTCGTCGGTACCAACAGCAGGCGGAGCTACCGGGCGAAATTGTGTATTCGACTTCAACAGGAAAGGTTTTATAGTACCCCATTGCTGATTGATGCCGGGTATAAATCCGGCTGGCGTAGGGCGGTACTGACCTACACCGGGCTTTGCCGGACCGGGATAGCCTACATTCGGATCGGCCCCGTCATTGGCGCGCAAGGCGATAATGTCTGCTGCTGACGCTGCACCGACAGCTTTTCCCGCATCAACAGGGCCATCATTAACCAGGCTTAAACTATTAGCAAGTGCTGAATCAATATGTGGCTTTTGAGCAGGGAAATAATTGACTAATACGTCATGTGCAGCTTGTGCTACTGCAGCCTGTGCTGACGCAGGACCTGATGGAGGTGCGTAAAAATGATACGGTGTGCCAATATGTTTGATTGAGTTAACAGCGTCGTACACAGCAATGGCTTCAATGGCCTCGATGCGACTGCCCAGGTTGCTGTTATATTTGGCCACTTTGGTAGCCTTTACGGTAATCAAATTCCAATCGGTAATCACATCTGCTGATGCCGAAAAGGTAAACAATATTAATGTGCCGATTGCACCAAAAGTGAGTTTGTAATTGTGACGCATGTTTTTCCTGTTTTTTATGAACCATAAGGTTATAGAAGCAAATCTAAAACAATATTTTAATACTACAAATTCTACATATTAAGTAGATATTAAATTATAGTATCTTGATCTTCGCTTTAATTGTTGACTCACCCTGTCATTTCCGCCTATTGGCGGATCGACATCCCTCTCTATTGCAAGCAATAAAGAGGGAGTTGATTTCGGCCTTTTTCCGTATAACGATGTCGTGTAGCCTCAATCCTTCTCCAAAGGAGAAGGGCCTTAAATAGAAACATGTAGTCAAAGTCCTCTCCTTTGGAGAGGATTATTCACAATTGTTTGTTTCAAAGGGGTTCATGAGGGCTACGCCGTTTAGGTGAGGCTAAATAGGTATAGCTTTTTAAAAAAGGAAAAGCCGATACCTTTCAAAAGTACCGGCCTTGACCTTTTAGGAGAACTATTATAAAACAGTTTAAAATTAACTGCATTTACCTTACGACTTAAAACATTAACATTTTTTAACTTATAAGGGAATATTATATTTGGTCAACAAAATCCATAGACCGATATGCCCCACTACTTTTTAAAACTGAACCCTTGCCGACCAACATTTGCCCAGGATATGACAGATGCAGAAAGAGCTATTATGCAGCAACATGTAACTTATTGGGGCGACCTGATGAGCAAAGGCATGGTTGTAGTTTACGGACCGGTGATGGATCCGAGCGGAGCCTATGGAATAGGTGTAGTTGAAACTAAAGACGAGGAGCAATTAAAGGAACTAATCAAAAACGATCCGGCAACGACTATAAACAATTATCAGTATTACCAAATGCGTGCTATTGTGCCGGCAAAATAGGGATATAAAAAAATGCGTTCCGTATCTCACCCCGGAACGCACTGTCAATATCACTCTCAATGATATCGAATCAACTAAATCTCAGATAATATTTGAATATTGATCCAAGCTCTTTGTATGATCGTTTTGATCATTTGCTATTGGAGTAGCACTATATTATTGTAAATCAATTGATTGTTGCTTTTGTTTTACAAAACTTTAGTATACTCAATAATATTATGAACAGAAGCTTTCTTTAAAAATTGTCCAAAAGAATTTATCTTCCCCCGTTTGTAACAGCAATGTTATTAACTGTTAAGACTACAATTATCGGGAATTTTCTCCGATTGACCTATTTTGGATTAATTTTATGACCAGTTTGTTACAGAAAAAAATTATTTTGATGAAAAATATTGCCTTTAGTATACTTTTTCTTTTACCCTTCGGCTGTTTTGCTCAAAAGTTCAGTACCCAGGAGGTTAAACGGTTTCAAAATGAGGCGCAGGCAGTAACTATCATCAGGGATAACTGGGGTATTCCGCATATTTATGGTAAAACGGATGCCAGCGTAGTTTTTGGTTTGATGTATGCCGAATGTGAAGAGAATTTTAAGGGTATTGAGCGCAATTATCTGTACCAGATCGGCAAGCAAAGCGAAGTAGATGGTGAAAGCAGCCTTTACACCGATGTGCAATTGCAACTGATAGCCGATAGCGCAGATGCCATAAAAGATTATAAGGCGAGTCCGCCGTGGTTTAAAAAGCTGATGGATGCTTTTGCCGATGGCATTAATTACTATCTCTATAAACATCCTGAAGTAAAACCGCAGGTGTTTCATCATTTTGAACCCTGGTATGCACTGATGTTTACCGACGGCAGCGTTTCCGCAACCCAAACTGGAGGTATCAGCCTGAATGAAACAAATAACTTTTACAGCAATGGCCCTGATAAATTGGGCGCTGTTTATGAGCCTCATAAAATAGAAAATATCATTACTGAAAAGGAAACAGGTTCAAACGGGTTTGCACTAGCACCATCGAGAACGGCGTCCAAAAACGCCATGCTGTATATCAATCCGCATGTGCCTTTTTATTTTAGGGATGAGGTGCAGATGGTGAGCAGTGAAGGCCTTAATGTATATGGTGCCGTTACCTGGGGCCAGTTTTTTGTTTACCAGGGATTTAACCAGCATTGCGGATGGATGCACACCACCAGTAATGCTGACGTAGCTGATCTATATGCCGAAAAGGTGACTAAAAAAGACGGCCAATGGTATTATGAATATAACGGCAGTCTTAAGCCCGTTACCACCCGTAAGCTGGTAATGAATGTTAAAAAAGGCGACAAGACAGAGCAAAGAACTATCACAGGGTATTACACACATCACGGCCCGGTATTGGGTAGCCGGAATGGCAAGTGGCTGGCATTACGGTCGAACAACCGTTCGTACAATGCTTTGCTGGAATCGTGGCTGATCACCAGGGCCAATAACTTTGCCGAATATAAAAAAGCCATGGACCTGTTATCCAACGGCAGCAATAATACTGTTTACGCGGACGACCAGGGGCATATTGCATTTTGGTATGGCAACTATATGCCTAAACGCGACCCCAAACTGAATTGGACACTGCCTGTGGATGGCACAACCGTGTCCACTGAATGGCAGGGCGTACATCCTTTGGATGAGATAGTGCATGTATATGACCCTGAAACCGGATGGATACAAAATTGTAACTCTACACCGTACGCCTGTTCGGGCACAAGCAGTCCGGACAAAACAAAATACCCGGCTTACATGGCTCCCGACGGGCTGAATTTTCGTGCAATTAACGCGATAAGGCTATTAACAGATGTCAAAAATGTAACGCTGGATGAACTGATAACCAAAGGATATGATCATTATTTATCTGCTTTTGATGTGCTCATCCCCTCATTGGCTAATGCTTATCAAATGGCTAATGATTCGCTAAAACAAGCGCTTGCCGAGCCTGTACGGATATTGCAGCAGTGGGACAGGCGCTCAGGCGTTCATTCGATTGCAACAACGGTGGCGGAGGGATGGGCCACCAAACTGTTTGCGGCAGAGCCACGTATACAAACACAAGAGGAGTCGACCTATCAGACAGAGCGTTTAAACGCCTTACTGAAAACCATCGACCCAAAAAAAGAATTGGAATTTTTAAATGAGTCTATAAAAAGCCTGCAGCAACGCTACGGCACATGGAAAATAGAATGGGGCGATATTACCCGCTACCAGCGCCCTGCGGATGGTGTAACGTTTGACGATAAAGCGCCAAGCATTCCGGCAGGAGCGGTGGGCTCGCAATTTGGGCAGTTGCCGTCGTTCCAAAGTCGTACCATGAATACACAAAAACGCTATGGCTATAGTGGCAATAGTTTTATAGCAGCAGTAGAATTTGGGCCGCGATTAAGGGCTAAAAGTGTAGTTACGGGTGGAGAATCTTTTGATTCCTCGTCTGCACATTTTACCGACCAGGCTGATGGATTTATCAATGGACGGTTTAAAGATGTGCTGTTTTATAAAGATGATGTGTTAAAACATGCCGAAAGAAGCTATCATCCCGGTGAATAGCATCTGTAGCATAAAAATATATTTGGAACAATCCTGATCATGAGAAGATATTTGTTTGCCATTTTACTGGCATGTATTAGTTCGTTCAGTTATGCGCAAAGCCTCACTTTTGAGGAATTGCAGAAGATGACCAACCTCACCAACGACCAGGTGCATAACTTCCTGATCATATCAAAAGGCTTTAAATCATTGGGGAAACAAATACACTTTGGCAGAAGTTTTGAAGCCTTTGAGAGCACCCGACCCGACCCCAAACTAAAAGAGACCGTATTGCTGGGAGTAGCCGGTGAAATGCCCAGCGGAAATATTGGCCGCCAGGTTTTTTATTATTCGGCGCGTATGAAGGATATTGATGTCATACTTAAACAGGCCAGGCAATCATCAATGACAATGATTTTTGACGGTTCGGATAAGCAACAGAATATTTACCATTTTAATAATACTTTATTTATGGCGATCATTTCCGTGGGGTTGAACAAATCATATGGGAGTGTTCAGTTAGAAGAAAAATAAAGAATTTTCCACAGCATATAATATTCCGAAATTATTTTCGTTCTGTTTTCAAATTTCGAGTTCAACCAATAGTTTACGTTTTTAATACAAGATTAAGAAACTTATATAGGTGAAGGAGAATTATACCTTTTACGATATTCCGATGCTCAATAGCCAGTAAATTGTAAAATACTGGTAATTCCCCTTACTATATATTTGAAAAAGGCGTTGTATTTATAACACGCCTTTTTTTAATTAGTCACTGTCTGGTCAAGCATAGCGATGACCGGGTGAGTCAAATGGGCGTTACCTTCGGCCGGGCTCACGCTTATACTCCACAAGCGTTATCCACAATGCCGCTACAGAATCTAACGCAAAAAAAGACAACCCAAAACCCGCTTTGCGCAGTCGAAAAGGCTATCTGTTTAGTAAAACTGCTTGCGCCAAAATGTCAATAAAATTACTGAACCATTTGTATCGCTTTCCCGTTCAACAAGTTATAAACCTGTCTGCATCATGGAAATCGAAAAAACCTTTAAACAAACTCCCGAAAGTTTAATAAAAACTATGTCCATCATTCACCTGGCCCTGCTGGCCGGGCAAATGCTGTTTGCACTGGTCGCTTTTGCACAGTCGACAAAAATATATTTTGGTATTACGTACCTGGACGATGATTTTGTATACACCGTACCTTTATTGGCGCTGATCGGATTCTTTGGCGGCTACCTGCTGTTCAAAAAACAGCTGAAAGTGATCCGCTATAAAAGCCCCTTAACTGAAAAATTATCGAGTTACCAGTCTGCGCTGATCATCCGGTATGCCTTGCTCGAGGGGCCTTCATTATTTGCCATAGTGGCCTATATGCTCAACGGGAATTTGTTTTTTCTGTCGGTGTCGGGTTCCCTGATGCTCTACTTTATATTTTTACGGCCAACAACAGAAAAGATAGATACAGATCTGCAGCTGGATTTGGATAACCCTATGCGGTTTTTATAAAAATAACGTCATTTATTACATGCTAAAAAAATAAAATTGGGTAACCCATTCTCTCGCACGATTTTTGTAACTTTATTTAAACTAAACTTAAAGGCATTAATATGCGCATGTTAAAATTTATGGCTGTGGGTGCCGCGGTGGGTTACGGCATCTACTATCTGATCAGGGAAAAGGAAAATGGCAAATCTGTACTGGAGGAGTTGTTGGAAGATGCTCCAGAGTATGTAGACCGTGCTAAGAAATATGTGGAATTCACCATTGATCAGGTAGCGGAACGGCTGCATAAATAATTTATTTTTATTAGATCAATCGGTAAGCAATGTCATGCCGTCCATCTGAGATGGATCGGCATCTCACATGCTAAGTCATGGTCATGCCTTGCCACGCGTCATGGCGGTCGATAGTGCGGCCTAAGGTTTGCCGAAATAAAGTAGGCTGTCATTCGGGATTTTTCTGCTAAATTTAGCCTTGTTGCTAATGGTTACCATCATTTACTATGCTGCAAGATAATTTATTAATTATACTCTCCCTTCTGTTTGCCATTGGCATGCTGGCCTTATTAAGTGACAAATTAAAAATTTCCTTTCCCATATTCCTGGTGATTTCGGGACTCGTCATCAGCTTTATACCGGGGGTGCCCCCAGTTAAACTGAATCCCGACCTGGTCTTTGTCATATTCCTTCCGCCCCTGTTGTATTCTGCCGCCTGGAACACCTCCTGGGCTGAATTCTGGCAGCTGAAAAGACCTATCAGCCTGCTGGCTTTCGGACTGGTCATCATTACCGCAACCTCGGTGGCCCTGGTGGCTCATTGGCTAATACCGGAATTTTCGCTTGCGTTAGGGTTTTTGCTTGGAGGCATCATCTCACCATCGGACGCGGTCGCAGCTACCTCAGTGTTCCAGGATCTGAAAGCGCCACGGCGTGTGATCGCTGTATTAGAAGGCGAAAGTCTGATCAATGATGCTTCCAGCCTGATCGTTTTTCGTTTCGCGCTGATCAGTCTGCTCACTGGTCAGTTTATCTTCTGGCATGCGACGACCGATTTTTTCCTTGTGGTCGTCATGGGAATTATTATTGGCCTGATTATCTCTAACATTGCCTACCTGATCCATAGGTATTTGCCGACCACGCCGAGTATCGACACCGTGTTCACGCTGATCACGCCTTACCTGATGTACCTGACGGCAGAGCATTTCCATTATTCAGGCGTATTAGCGGTTGTCAGCGGCGGCCTGTGCCTATCGTACCGCTCATCGGATATCTTTGCCTATAACTCACGGTTACAATCCCTGACCGTGTGGACGGTCCTCGTGTTCCTGCTAAACGGGTTGGTATTTATCCTTATCGGGTTGCAACTCCCGGATATTATCAAAGGTATCGGCAATTACTCTCTACCCAACGTTATATTTTATGCGGTCGTTATCAGCCTGGTCACCATCGTTGTTCGATTGATCTGGGTATTTCCCGCAGCATTTGTCCCCCGGTTGCTCAGTCGTAAGATAGTAAGAAAAGAGGGCAAGCTGAGCTGGAAAATCGTTTTCATGATCGGCTGGAGTGGTATGCGGGGTGTAGTGTCGCTGGCATCTGCACTTGCCATCCCCCTGGCGCTGACTAATGGCGCCAGTTTCCCTCACAGGAGCCTGATCCTATTCATAACGTTTGTTGTTATTCTTTTCACTTTGATCCTCCAGGGGCTGAGCCTCCCCTTTGTTCTCCGGTTAATGAAGCTGGAATTCAACGAAAATGAACCACAGCAGGAACAGGAGATCAGGTTCCGTATGGCAACTGCGGTAGTGGATTACCTTGAAAGTAATTGCCCGAAAGAGATCGCGGAGTTTCCTGTTTTCAAAAGGGTAAAGGAAAGGTATGAGCGAATGGCGCAGAATGCAGACAGCAACTTAAAGGCTGACAATGAGACGTCGCCCTCCTTTTTAAAAACCTACCGGCAGATGCTGCTGGAAGTGATCCGGGTTAAGCGGGAAGAACTTAAAAAAATGCATAGAGGAAAAGAATATTCAGATCAACTGATCAAAGCGCAGGAGCGTGAACTGGATCTGGAAGAGGCACGCACCAGAAAAACCTGAAAAGTTCAGCAAATGCTACCGGACGCCTCGCTCGTGGCAATACTGTCATTCAGGTTCATTACCTTTCAGTCATGCCTATTACCTGATACAAGTAACCAAAACCGAAGTGATGGCGAGCTCATGAACACCATTGAAAAACAAACGATAAGTGAATACATCAAGTCAGCCGACGCTTGTAATCGCCTGGTGTAACAATTTTTTTTCGAATATCGGGTGTTTTCACGGTACCAAATTGGGTGTTTTCACCGTATAAATCATCAGATAATTTGCTTCACTTTAACTGACCAACTGACTTTCCTAATGATTTTACGACACCAGATTAGCTTTATTAACAAGCGTGGAGATCATTATGAGCCGCATGAAAGGATATCACATATTGGTGGGATAAACCATAATAGAGGTCTTTGGAAATTGTCTGAATATGACGCGATCAACTCTATCAGCTATGGAGAATTTGATTTTTTTGTGCTGGTAAACGGGCAGCCCGTAACTGTAATAATTGCCGAACACGAGGGGCGTCAATATCTTAAGACGGAAGCGGATGGATACAGTCCTGACAATTTATTGGCTTTACCCGAATGTCCGTAACCTGTACAATCTATTAAGCACTGGCAACCAGCTTATTAATGCTGCGGTAAACGTAATTGTTAAAAATATGCCTGCGGGCAAACCTGCCGGGAGAATCGGCATTGATGAGTTTGCGATAAACTTCTTTTGGCACGTCGAAATATTCGTAGGTGTTGCCGTCGGCAAAATATATTTTAAGCACCTGTTGTTTGTATTCGAAATCTAAAATACCCGAACCGGCTGTGGTATTGCCATATTCTTCGGCAGATTGCTGCAATGTTTCGGGCGCAATGCTCACCAAAAAGTGATAGGCTTCGATAATTGTTTTGCTTTTTTCTTCGGCTTCCAGCTTGGCCTCCGCACTATCCTGAAATTTATCGGGATGCCAGGTTTTCATTAAACTACGGTAAACGGTTTTCAACTCCTGCAGTTCAGCGTCTTTATTTACTCCTAAAAGTTTTCTGTAGTCTACGATCTTTTTCATGCTATCAATTCGTTAACTTATTGTCATTGAATAGATAGCGTAAGCATTATACTACGCGCTTTTAATGAAAATAATTTTGCAAAGGTACGTTTTTTGGTCGAGATAAATTTTGAAAGTTTAATTATGGTTTTGTTTTGTCGTATCCCCAGTCAACTTTATACAGCATTACAGGTGTAACGTTACACAAAAAAGCGTTCCGGATCTCACCCCGGAACGCGATCAACTAAATCCAGATCAATCTCATGTTCATGATCTTTCGCTTACCATCTTTCTCAGGGATGGTGAAGGTTTTTTATTGGTTGATTAAGTTGATTGGGTTAAGTGGTTGATTGAGTTTGTTTATCGGCTAACTTAATCCAACCTAATCAACTTAATCTAACTCAGTCAACTAACTCCAACTAATCCCCACCCGGCCCGCCGCCCGGAGGAGGGCCACCAGGGCCACCGCCGCCCGGTCCGCGGAAGCCACCGGGTCCGCCCGGACCCATAGCAGGGGCTTTGCCGGCGAATTTCTGTAACCTCAGGGTAAAGGTGAGCAGGTAGTATCTACCCAGGCGGTTCACATTGCTTTGGGTAATAGCACTGCTGGTTTGTGTGCTGGTGTAACCGGTATTCTCGTTAAATACATCATTTACCGAGAAACGCAGCGTACCCACATTGCCCTTTAAAAAGCGGCGTTCCACATATGTATTCAATATATTAGGGTTGGTCGACCCGGTATAGCCCTTATAAATAGTTTTGGTGTAATCATAGCTGGCGGTCCAATCTTTCCACACATAGTTTTTACCATTCACCCCCAGGATAATAGTCTTGAAGTTACTGTTCACATCAGCCTGCGGTATTGAGTTCACCGAGTGATTGATGCTGTAACTGGCGTTCACCTCGGCATCTATCACATCTGTAATATTCACCCTGAAACGTGCACCTTGTGTCAGCACCAGGTTTTTGGCGACGTTCTTCTGGTCGGTCTCCAGAAACTTAACCGAATCTACGTTGCCGATGTAAGAGATATTATTGGCGTAAGTAATATTGCCGTTAATCAATAGGGTGTATTTGCGTTTTTCCCATGGCTTGGCATACAAGTAAAATGCCGATGTAGAATAATAGCCGTCGGCATTCTGGTATTGGGTAAGGATGGTCCCGGCTAAATGAGAGATGGGATAGTTTTTGGGATAAGTAACCGTTTTAGCTGCGATCTTGTTATCGGTCTGCGTGAAATTCAGGTTCGAGAAAAATACATTTCCGCTTGCAAAATCGAATTTATTATAGCGCAGACTAACAACGTTGTTATACTCCGGCCTCAGATTGGGGTTCCCCTGTACCGGGTAATTGGCACTGGAGAAATCGGTCACAGGCTGCAATTCGGCATAAGTAGGCGAGTTGCTGGCCCCGTTATAATTAAAGCTCAGCGACTGGCTGCGCGAGAAATTATAAATAAACCTGGCGACAGGTGAAAAGTTAAAAGTAGTAATGTGAGTCGGCGCGCTTTCTAATGATGAACCTTCTAACAAAGTTGGCAGTGCCGCCACCCCCAATGTATAGTTATATTTCTTTTCGATAAAACGATAGTTTACCCCGATGCGGTTAGTGATAAACTGAAACTTGTAATCATTGCTCAGCAGCGCATAGCGATTGCTCACGCCGTCATCAGTTAATGTATCGGTTGTTTTATCGGCGGTTGTAGTGGCATAATGGTAAGCATAATTCAATTCCAGGTACGATAGTTTGCTCAGCGGTTCCAGGTATGAAAAGGAAGTTCCCACGCTATCGGTGCGGCTGTCGGTATTGATCATCTGGTTTACCGGGGCATTGGCTTTAGTATTATTAAGATAATTATAAACCGGGTTCTGGTACTGATCGCTCTTGGCTGAACCAGACGTTATCAGCACACTGAAGTTACGCCCGTGGCTGTTGAAACGGTGATTATATAAAACATTCAACCCAAAATTCGGCGCTGATGAATTACTGTGCAAATTAAGGGTGTAATCTGATATAGTATCGGTACCTGCCAGCAGGTTGCTTGCTGCATTTTCCAGTGTATGAACCGCGGCGTATGAAAAGCTCGGGCTGATCTTGAAATAGTTAACTGTATCTGGCTTCCACTCCATATTAAAATTAAAGCGGTGATTGATCTTATCATCCTTTTCGGTGCTGCTGGTATTGTTCACTGTCGGGTTATCCAGTGATATATTGTTTTGTATCGATGTGCTGATGGTGTTCACCGTGTTATCAGAGAAACTGTAGCTGCCATACACAGTGATATGTTTACCCCAGCTATCGCGATAATTTAATCCAAATGCACGTGCCGTGGTAATGCCATTATTTGAGTTACTATTGAATCCCGGAGGACCGCCGCCGCCCGGTCTGCCACCGCCGCCACCACCGCCGAAGTTGAACAGGTTAGTATTGGTGTTGTTAAGGTTTCCCGATACTGCTATTTGCCTGTTACCGCTGAAACTGAAGATATTTGCCGAGGCGATATAACGATTTTCATCTTTAGAGCCATCTATCTGAGGTATGGCATCGTGGCCACCACCAACAGTTCCCTGGCCAAAGTAACCGTAGTTTTTATCTGCTTTTATATTGATGTTCAATACTTTTTGAGGGTCGCCGGTTTTAATACCGGTGATGTTGGCCTGGTCGCCGTAATCATCTACCACCTGAATGCTTTGTACCAGGTCGGCAGGCAGGTTTTTGGTGAGGCTGGTTACGTCGCCGGCCATGTAATCTTTGCCATTCAGACGTACTTTAGTTACACTTTTGCCCTGTGCAGTGATGTTACCGTCCTTATCTACATCCACACCGGGTAGCTTTTTGATCACATCCTCAACGGGTGCACCTTCGCGTACTTTATAAGCATTGGCGTTATATTCTACCGTATCTTCTTTTAGTTTAATTGCATTTACATCGACAATGTTTACTCCCTTCAGTGCTATCGCATCGCCTTTTAATACGATGGGCGCAAGATCGGTGGGGGTATTGGCATTGTTTAATATAAACCGCCGTTTTAAGGGCTGATAGCCTACCGACAAAACCACTATACTAAACTGGTTGACAGGTATCGTAGCAAAGCTGAACTTACCGTTAGCGTCAGTAGCAGTAACCAGGCTATCTGTTGCTGATGTAAATAACTTGATGGTTGACCCCGGCAGGGTGATACCTGTCGAGTCTTTTACCACGCCGCTTACCTGGCGCCCTGTTTGGGCGAAGGCCTGCGTAGTTGCGATGAGGATTAAAAGTGTAAATAAGTATTTAAGTTTCATGCCGCAAAACAATCATCTTATTTATACACTAAAAAACAGAATAGACCGGGGGCAGATATGTATAGACAGAGGCAGTTTTTTATCCCATAAAATTTCCGCTTATAACCGACGAATGATGTGTATTTACCTTCAGAGAGTGTGAACGGGTGTTCGTCGGCAAAAAATACCCCCCGGGCGTTTTGCATTGGCCGATAGATTATTCATTTGTACTATTGTGCTTGTATTTAATTAAATGATTGTAAATTAACTGGTCAATGATAATTCCTAAGTCCAAGAGTAAGCTGATAACCATCCTGATCCATATTTTGATATGGGCGGTATTTGGGATGGTCTATTTTTTTCAGCCCATCACTTTAAATATATCCTTACCCTACCAGCTATGGATTAAACAATGTATTCTTTTGGGTTTACTGGTAGCTGCTTATTACACCAATTCATTTATACTGGTCCCCAAATTCTTATTGAAGAACAAAACAAGCATTTACCTTCTGATAGTTGTTGGCATTGCTGTTGTTATTGTTTTCTTAAATATTTACGTAGATAATTGGTTGAATCTCCACCAGTTAATGGAAGCGGCATTCCATAAAAGCGGCCCTGTTAAGCATCGCGGCGGGAGCAGGGACCACGGATGGGATTTAGCTTTGATCGCCATTACCGCTTTAGTGTTAGGTGTAAGTACAAGTATAACTGCTATCCAAAAATGGCAGGACGATAAGCAATTGAACCAGGAACTGGAGCAGGACAGGGTAACCTCCGAGCTGTCTTTTCTGAAAGCACAGATCAATCCACATTTCTTTTTTAATACGCTGAATAATATCTATGCCCTTACCCAGGTTGATGCCGATGTAGCCGGGAAAGCCATCCACCAGCTATCGCGCATGATGCGTTATTTGTTGTACGATACGCAACAGGGACAGACCTTGCTGAGCCAGGAGATCGCCTTTGTAAAAGATTATATCAGCCTGATGCAATTACGGCTTACCGATGTAGTGAAAGTAAATATTGATACGCCGGCAAATTTACAGGATGTTCCGTTGGCGCCAATGATATTCCTGCCGTTCGTAGAAAATGCCTTTAAGCATGGGGTAAGTGCTACCCAACAAAGTCATATCGATATTGTTGTTATGCAAAGGGGCAAGGTGCTTGATCTGACCGTTACAAACTCCATCATAAATGACAATAGTGTCAGTTTAGATACCAATAGCGGGATTGGCCTGGTTAATACCCGTCGCCGGCTTGATTTGCTTTACCCTGGAAAATATAAACTGGATATTGAAGAATTAAATGCCAATAATGAATATATCGTTCACTTAACGCTCGACTTGTCATGACTTTAAATTGCATTGCTGTTGACGACGAACCCCTGGCTCTTGGGCTGGTTTGCAAGTTTATTGAACAAACGCCATTTTTAAATTTGGTAGGCCGGTATTCTGGTGCAGTAGATGCCTTAAAGGCGATACATAACGAAAAGATCGACCTGATATTTCTCGATATACAGATGCCCGATCTGAATGGCATTGAACTGGCCCGTGTACTGGATAAAGGTGTGGATAAACCACGCATCATTTTTACTACTGCCTACAACCAGTTTGCGCTGGAAGGTTACAAGGTTGATGCATTGGATTATCTTTTAAAACCTTTTAATTATGAAGAGTTCCTTCGTGCCGCGCAAAAAGCGTTGACTTATCATGAATTGATAAACAAACCTGCTGCATCCACCGCTGCGTCGGCCTCAAATACTGAGCATGCTGATGATAATTACTTGTTTCTAAAAGTTGAGTACCAACTAGTGCGAATAGCATTGGATGATATCCTTTATATAGAAGGGCTGAAAGATTACGTTAAAGTACATTTGAAGGGTGTTGAAAAAGCTGTTCTGTCGCTCACTAGTTTAAAAGCGTTGGAAGAGAAATTGCCGTCGAAACGATTTATGCGGGTGCACCGCTCGTTTATCGTATCGCTGGATAAAGTGACATCAATGACTAAAAACTCACTGCAAATAGGCAAAATGAATATTGCCGTAGGCGATCAGTATAAAGAAGCTTTCGGTCATTTTTTGGGCCGATGGGTGTAGGTTAGTGATTAGAGATCAGTGATTTGAGATCGGAGATCAGTGATTAGTTGATTAATGATTTTTAAATCATTTAAATCCTTGAATCGTGTCAATGGTTCAGACAAAAATTAAAACAATGAAAAAGTATTTATTGCAATTAGTGTTAATGATAATTCTGGTGTCAGGCTCAGCTTGGGCGCAAAACAAAACCGGTTATCATATAGCTCAAACCTTTCAAATTAAAAGTGGTGGCGGTTATGATTATCTCACAGTTGATAGCGCATCCGAAAACCTGTATGTATCACATGGAATGCAGGTTAACATTTTAAACAAAGCTACCGGTGATTCAATAGGAGTTATCAAAACTCCTAAAGATGTACATGGCATTGCATTGGTGCACGAATTGGGTAAAGGATACATATCAAACGGAACCCTTAATAGCGTGTTGGTATTCGATTTGAAAACAAACGAAGTGCTGGGCCATGTCCCGACAGGAAAATTTGCTGACGGTATTTTTTATGATGACTTTTCTAAAAAAGTGATCACCTGTAATGGCATGAGCAAAAACATGACGGTGATTGATCCCGCTACAGATAAAGTTGCAGCCACCATACAGTTAACAGGTTGGCCTGAAACTGCAGTAAGTGACGAAGCAGGAAGAATATATGTAAACAATGCTGAAAAAAGTGAAATAGATGTTATCGATGCTAAAACATTTAAAATTGTAGCTACCTGGCCAATAGCACCTGCAAAGGGCCCATCTGGTTTGGCTATCGATAGAAGTTCTATGCGCTTATTTGCCGGATGTGAAAATAAATTATTAGCAGTTATTGACGCCCGTACCGGTAAAGTAATAACCACTTTGCCTATTGGTGATGAATGCGACGCGGTAGGGTTCGATAAAAAATTAAAATATGTTTTTTCATCAAACGGAGAAGGTACTTTAACGGTGATTAAAGAAGTAAGTGCCGATAAATTCATCGTCGCCGAAAATGTTGCGACTAAAAAAGGTGCAAGAACAATGACGGTAGATCAAAGCACACACAAGCTTTATTTATCTACCGGGGATACCAAACCAGGCGATACCGGTGAGCGTCCTAAAATAATTCCGGGTACTTTTAAAGTTTTGGTACTTAGTAAATAAAATTTCTATTCAGCAGACTAGTTGACTCACCCCCAGCCTCTTTGCGTAGCAAAGAGGGGAGTGAAGAGAGAAAAATCTCCTCTTTCCGCGCAGCGAAGAGAGAGTGGTCGAGCGCAGCAAAGACCGGGTGACTAAATGGGTGAGAAAATATCTCTATAACCCAGAAATATTTCCATTACACAACGAATCGATCTTTCAAACATCAAACAAAAAAACAGCCGTTACCTCGCGTAACGACTGCAATTCACTAAACTAACTATTAACCAACCATCGCCACCCATAACCAACAAAACAGGTATGCCCTGGCAGGCACCGGCGATGATCTATCTGTGTGGGAACTAAACAAAAAGCGTTTCATCTGTTACGATATGCACGTACCAGTGATTTTTTTTCTTAAATAGCTTATTTATTTGATTTGCTATTGTCAAAAAGTATTTCTTGAGATATGTAATTAATTTTTTCATGTATTTTCAATTAAGTAGTTCGCTTTAAGGTAGCTAAACCGTTGTCGGTTGACAACGGTTGCTACCACACAGCAGGACTTTTAGACCCTAACTATCATCCTGTTGTTTATCATAGATGTTTTATTGCCTTATACACCGGTTAGAATGTAAAGCACTTCTGCATAAGCATATTTGACATAGATCAAATGCTTAATACGACTTATTAATAACACGGTGATTATTATCATTTTGTTTGCTTTGTTGATATCAAATCAAAGTTCGGTATTGGGATGCTTAAAGCAGGTAGTGCTAACACGGTAAATTCATACGTGTTTTTACGCATTTTATGAGATTAAATAACGGTATCAGGGGTTTTATAAAATAAATCTCCTATTGTGTTGAAAAGACGCAATGAATTATTTATATTTCAGAATTAAATTATCAAACCTAAAACAACCATGTTAAACAGAAGAAAATTCCTGGCAGGCACTGGTGCAGCGGCCCTGAGTGCTTTACTATTACCCAAAGCAGCTTCAGCATTTTTTGCTGATGCAGGCGAACACGCACTGGGAGTGCAGCTTTATACGCTATTCAACATTATTGAAGCCGATGTAAAAGGTAATCTTAAAAAAATAGCTGATATCGGCTATAAAGAAATAGAATCGGCTTTTAGCAAGTTGCCAGGCTATTATGGTATGAAACCAAAGGAATTTGCTTCATTATGCAGTGATTTGGGTATGTCCTGGAAATCCCACCATGTATTGGGTGCACCGTTCAAAATGCCGAAAGGAATGAAAATGCCTGCAGGTATGACGCTGCCTCCGCACATGGCTAATCTAAAAGAGGATATGCAGGCGTTGGTTGATCAGGCTGCTGAAGGCGGAATATCTTACCTGGTTTGCGCTAATATCCCAACAGAAACATTGGATGAGATAAAAAACGCCGGAGAAATATTAAACAAAACCGGCGAGGCTTGTAAAAAAGTAAATATCCAATTGTGCTATCACAATCACGATATGGAGTTTAAAGATGTTGAAGGAAAGATACCGTATAACCTGCTTTTATCTGAAACGCAGGACGACCTGGTGAAAATGGAGCTCGACCTTGCATGGGCAACCAAAGCAGGGGTAGACCCTGTTGCATTATTTAAAGCACATCCCGGGCGCTTCCCTCTATTGCACGTAAAAGATATCAGTAAAGATTTTACAACCCTCGAACCTGTAGGTGAAGGCGTAGTAGACTTTAAACGGATATTTGCCAATGCAGAAACAGCCGGAGTTAAACACTATTTTGTTGAACACGACATGCCGAAAGATGCATTTGCCAGCATTGCCACCAGCTATAAGAATTTAAGAGCAATGGGTGTTTGATGAAGTCTGATGTCAGAGATCAGAAGTCAGAAAATAGCTCAGACATCTGACATCCGACCTCAGATTTCTTTCCTCTTTCTCAAACTTTCTCATTTCAAAATCATTTATCAGGGTATTGATAGCTAAAAGGTGTTTGATGAAGTCTGATGTCAGAGATCCGAAGTCAGAAAAATAGTTCAGATATCTGACCTCCGACCTCCGATTTCTTTCCTCATGCCAAAACATTCTCATTTCAAAATCATTTATCAGGGTATTGATAGCTAAAAAGCTGTTGATACCCTATTTTTATTTAGTCGCGGTAACATTTGCTGTGTCAGTTCATCCAAATAAAAAAAAATAACGAGTGGAAACTATTCTGAATATAGCCAGCCTGGGCAAAACTTATAATAGTGCAGGTAAAACTTTAACCGTATTAGACAATATCAACTTCTCTGTAAACGCCGGATCGACCAATGCTATCGTTGGTCCTTCGGGCAGTGGTAAAACTACCTTGCTGGGTCTGTGTGCAGGTCTAGACCGTTCCACAACCGGGATAGTTGAATTGAACGGCATCAATCTTGGCGGATTGAGCGAAGATCAGCGTGCACAGGTGCGTAACCAATATGTAGGCTTTATCTTCCAGAATTTCCAGCTTCTGCCGACACTCACAGCATTGGAAAATGTGATGGTACCCTTAGAATTACGTGGCGAAAAAAATATCAAGGCCCGCTCGATGGACTTGCTGGATAAGGTAGGACTGACAGATCGCGGGCATCATTACCCGGCACAGCTTTCGGGTGGCGAGCAGCAACGCGTTTCATTGGCAAGGGCGTTCAGCAATCAGCCTAAAATATTATTTGCCGATGAGCCTACAGGTAACCTTGATGCAGAAACCAGCGAAAAAGTGGTTAAGCTGATATTCGACCTTAATAGGGAAGCTGGAACCACCTTAGTTTTGGTAACCCATGATCTGGATCTGGCAGCTAAAACACAGCGCATCATCCGCATAAAAGGTGGTAAGTTGGCATCTGACGATAAAACAAACGTAAACGCTTAAAGATGATGGATAATACCCCGGTAAACTTTAAGCGTAAAGTAAATACGCGCTGGCTTTTTGAAATGGCCTGGCGCGACAGTCGCCGCAACCGCTCGCGACTGATGCTGTTCGTGTCATCCATTATATTTGGTATTGCGGCATTGGTTGCCATTTATTCCTTCGGATTTAATCTGAGGAAAGACGTTGATACCCAAGCGGCAACACTTATTGGCGCCGATCTCACTATATCAACCAATAAACCTGTGGACGCTTCTATGCAACCGCTCATTGATTCACTCGGAGACAGGAGATCACAGGAACGCAGCTTCGCTTCCATGATCCTTTTTCCTAAAAGTAAAGGCACAAGATTAGTACAGGTTCGTGCCCTACAGGGAGGATTTCCATATTATGGCAGTTTGGAAACTACACCCGTAAAGGCCGGAATTGATTTTCGTAAAGGCAAAGAAGCATTGGTAGATCAAACCCTGATGCTGCAATTCAATGCTAAAGTTGGCGATTCGATTAAGGTAGGCAATATTACGTTCCTGATTGCCGGAACATTAAATAAAGCACCAGGTCAAACGGGGATATCTTCAAGTATTGCACCTATCGTTTATATCCCGATGCAATACCTTGTTAAAACAGGTTTAGTTGAAAGAGGGAGCCGTATCAACTATACTTTTTATTACAAGTACGATCATAAGATAGATATAGATAAGCTGGCAAAAGGCCTTGATTCACGCCTGGATAAGGCCGGGATGAATTACGATACCATCAATACCCGCAAAGAAAATACTGGTCGGTCTTTTTCCGATCTGACAAGCTTCTTGTCGCTCGTGGGATTTATCGCCCTGTTGTTGGGCTGTGTAGGCGTAGCCAGCGCAATTCATATCTATGTTCGCGAAAAGATAGCCTCAATAGCCATTATGCGCTGCCTTGGAGTTAAAGCACGCGAAGCATTCCTCATATATCTGATTCAAATAGCAGGCATCGGCCTTATCGGCTCCGTAATCGGCTCGGTGTTGGGTAGTTTAGTGCAGCATTTGTTGCCGGTAGTGTTTAAAGATTTCCTGCCGATTTCCATATCTACAGATATCTCGTGGATGGCAATAGGGCAGGGGATAGTTTTAGGTGTGATCATTTCCGTATTGTTTGCCTTACTGCCATTGATCGCTATACGTAATATATCGCCATTAAACACGCTCCGCATATCATATGAGCAGGTTAATTTGCTTCGCGATCCATTGCGATGGCTGGTTTATACCCTTATCGTGATGTTTATTACCACATTTACTTTTTTACAGTTGAATAGCTGGCTGGCGAGCATGTTTTTCACCATCGGTATTTTTATCGCTTTTCTGATACTGACACTGATAGCGAAATTGCTGATGTATGGCGTCAAATTGTTTATAAAAAGTTCATGGAGCTATCTTTGGCGGCAGGGCTTTGCTAATCTGTACCGTCCTAATAATCAAACAATTATTCTTATAGTTTCTATTGGTTTAAGTACCGCTTTCATATGCACGCTATTTTTTATCCAGAGCTTATTGGTTAAACAAGTGGAGATATCTGCAAGTGGCAACCAGGCCAATATGATCCTGTTTGATATTCAAACCAGTCAGGAAAAAGGTGTGGCTAACTTAGCGCGCCAGCATCATTTGCCGGTTTTGCAGCAGGTACCTGTAGTAACCATCCGGCTGGAAAAGATAAACGGTAAAACAGAGACCGATGTAAAAAAAGATACTGCGCTTAAAATACCCTCCCATATTTTCGCCAATGAGTACCGGGTTACCTACCGCGACTCTCTTACACCAACTGAAAGAATAACCAATGGAGATTGGATAGGTCGTGCACCCAAAACAGGGGATGTTCCCATTTCTGTCGAAGATCGTTTCGCAAAACGTAATCATATAAAAATTGGCGATAAATTGATATTTAACGTGCAGGGTATCAGTGTGTCTACAAAAATAGCCAGCATCCGTATAGTGAACTGGAATAAGATGCAAACTAACTTCCTTGTAGTTTTTCCAAAAGGTGCATTGGATGACGCCCCGCAGTTCCATGTACTGCTCACCCGCGTGCCTTCAAAGATGGCATCCGCCTCGTTTCAGCAAACGGTAGTGAAACAGTTCCCCAATGTCTCTATTATCGACCTTGGCTTTGTTTTAAGTATCCTGGACGATCTGATGGATAAATTGGGTGACATCATCCGCTTTATGGCCATGTTCAGCATAATTACAGGTGTGGTAGTGCTTATTGCCTCGGTAAGGATAAGTAAATATCAACGTATACAAGAGAGTGTGCTACTGCGCACCATGGGCGCCAGCCGCAAGCAGATATTGGCTATCACAGCTATTGAATATTTCTTTTTAGGGGCGCTATCCGCAGCCACAGGCATATTGATAGCCTTTGCAGGTAGTTGGCTACTGGCAAAATATAGCTTTGGTATACCATTTAGTGCCAGCCTGCTACCAGCATTATTGCTATTTTTAGCTATCGCAATACTAACCATCATCATTGGCCTGTTTAATAGCAGAGGGATTTTGAACAAACCACCGCTGGAGATTTTGAGAAGGGATGTATAGTTCTTTACTTTGTATCAAGACTGGTAACTAGTACCGTGTCAATTAAGAATTGACGTTTAGTCCTGAGTCGAAAGTCTGAAGTCTTGAGTCAGAAAAGCACAAAATCGACTTAAGACTTATGACTAAAGACTCTTTACTTGACACCAGGCCTGGCGGCCATGAGCTGAACGAAACATCTCATTTACCACAAATGACTATGAAATTATTAAGATCGATGAGCTTTTTGTGTATGGTATTGACTGCATCCGCTTGCGGTAACCAAAACTCATCCACAGATAAACAGCAATCAACCACCAAAACAGATACAATAGCCGCCACAGTATCCAACCAAAAAACTATCCTGTTTTTTGGTGATAGCTTGACTGCCGGTTATGGACTTGATGATCCCTCTGATGCTTTCCCCGGTGTAATTCAGCATAAAATTGATTCGCTGAAACTACCGTATAAAGTAGTGAATGCAGGTGTAAGCGGCGAAACTACAGCAGGTGGTCTTGGTCGTATCGACTGGATATTAAAACAGAAAATTGATGTTTTTGTATTGGAACTGGGTGCTAATGATGGCCTGCGTGGTATCCCGGTAACAGAAACCTCCAGAAACTTACAAGCTATTATTGATAAAGTAAAAGCTAAATATCCGGATACCAAGCTGTTATTGTTGGGTATGCAGGTGCCTCCGAGCATGGGCAAAGATTATGTAACCAGTTTTAAGGATTTATTCCCCAGGCTGGCGGAGAAAAACAAGGTCTCCCTTGTGCCTTTCTTGCTGGCTGGTGTGGGAGGCAATCCCAGGCTTAACCAGGCGGATGGTATTCATCCTACCGCTGAAGGCGCTAAAATAGTTGCCGTGAATGTGTGGCAAATACTAAAAGCAGATTTATAGCGTGTAAACCGACTGAACGGCTGCCACGGGCAATATTCCCGCGGAAGCACATCAATCATATTTTTAGTTACCGTAGGATAACTCTCTTTTCATCATGCTTGGCCTATTGAGCTTGTCAATTTGCTTTTGCAGATATTTTTGCCAATTGTTATAATCTCTTCCGGTATAGCCTGTAGGCACGATTGGTTGTGAAGTAAAGGTACGTTTCATCTTTATAAGTATTTATAGTTAATTGTTATTCTTCCTGCCTTGCCGGATGATGTTTTTGACATCCTTCCGTTGGGGGCCTCTGGTTATTACCTATGCATATTCTGTGCCAAAACCTCTGTAAACCATAATCATCCAGTCATATTTCGCTTACCTGTGGACAGTTTTGCTCAGTTGGGGAGTGTCTCCCCCAATAAAACCGATTATTAAGTATATATTATGGTTTCATTAAGCATAGGTTATTACTTGGTAGTTTTTTTTAATGAACACATGCTGACTGCGAATTCAGACACTTGTATAGAATATTAAATATCGAATTCAACAGTGTGTGGAAAACTATCAGCTTGTTCACAAATTCAATATGATGACATTTGGATATATGCTTGCGAAAACCTTATGAGATCATTGGTGGAATTACAAAAAGAAGTTGGTGAAATACAATTACAGATCAGAAAACTGTTATTGAACAAGAACGGCTTTGATGAAGGCATTGCTGATAAACTAACTACGATTGCCACTATTACCACACTGCGCGATCAGCTTGTAAAAATACAAGTAGAGATAAGGACGAGATTTCCTGACCTGGCTTAATTTTAAATATTGCCGCTTATTAAGAATATTACTGCGTTTACACTTTAAAAATGGTGTAAACGTTTTTGTTTATACACATTCAGTTACCTCCCCCTTTTTTCCTGTCCGTATATAAAACACTGCACCCGATAGATGCATCATAGTCTTATCTCATTGATAATGAATAAATAAGTGAAATTGAACAAAAACAATTTTGCTTTTGGTTTTGTAGTAGGTTTATTAATCAATGGTTTATTTATTTTCTATAAATTAAAAACTTACCGTCATGAAAAAATTTACTTGTGTTTTCTTATTTGCAATAATTGCATTAAATTTCTCTGCCAGGGCTCAAATAGAGCAAGGTAATGTATTAGTTGGCGGCGACTTGACCAATCTTAATTGGCAACTGAATTCTCCTCATCTTTTTAGCTTTAATATCACACCAAAAGCCGCATGGTTTATACAGGATAATATTGCTTTGGGTGGGTATCTTAACTTCGGAATTCAGTCTGGTGCCGGTAATACCGTGTACACTTATGGGATAGGAGCTTTAGGGCGTTATTACACAGGTTCAGATGTATCGGTGCTGAAGCATGGTCGTGTGTTTGCAGAAGTTAATGGTGGTTTTGGAGGAGTAAATGTAAGCGATGGGGGTGGCAACACTAATGGAATAAATTTTGGTTTCGGCCCAGGCTTCGCCTACTTTGTTACTCCAGGTATAGGGCTTGAAACTTTACTAAAATACAATGGCGTACTGGGTTTTGGCGGTACAACTTATCAAAACAGTTTGACGCTAAACTTTGGTTTCCAGGTGTATTTGCCCGGCCAAAGCACTATGCAAAAGGTCAAGGGCGATGTGAAATAAAATAAAGATGTTTTTTTCAATAAGTAAGCTTGCTTGTAAATGCGGGTGAGCTTGCTTTTGGTTAATTTAAAAACATTTATCTTCATATGCTAATCCCGCCAACTATGGCACCGAAAAACGAGACTACCAAGCCGTCAGAGCCGCATAAGGTAGATGCTTATATACAAAAAATGCAGCATCCTTTAAAAAATCTGGTCGAAGCATTAAGACAGCTTATTTTGAGCACGGACGCCGAAATAGGGGAAGAAATAAAATGGAATGCCCCGACCTTCTTTTATTCCGGCGAAATGAGGCCCTCTGATCCGAAAGAATATAAACGATATCTGATCGTGTTCAATTTGTTTAAACAGGATTGTATCCGGCTGGTATTCCCAAGCGGTGCTAAAGTAAATGATACTTCCGTCCTGTTAGAAGGTAGTTATGCCGATGGCAGGCGGCTTGCCCATTTCTATAGCTTTGACGACGTGAATTCAAAAAAGGAAGTTATGCAGCGGGTAATAAAAGAATGGCTGCGGTTGCTGGATAAGTGATAATCCTATTTTGGAGGTTGTTCTATTTTGCCTTCTAATAATTTTATCAAAGTATCCTTTACGTTTTAAATGATAATAAACAGATGTCATTTGTCAAAAAAACAGTCATAAGGTACCATATTTTACCTTTAAAATATCCGGAATAATAAATTTAATGGTAATATTTGCCTAACAATTGGGCGCAAATGAAAGTTCTGCAATTTACCATACCGATAGCACATGACAAAAGTGTGATATCCCAGCAGGATGACCTGCCATATTTTTATCCGCATTTGCACCGGCATAAGGAAGCACAGGTAACCTGGATACTGGCCGGCGAAGGTACCTTAATAGCCGGCAACAATATGCATGCGTTCGGACCCGGCGAGATCTATTTATTGGGTGCCGATCAGCCGCACCTTTTTAAAAGCGGTCCAGAATATTTTCAGCCGGGCAACAAAAAAGGCATTAAAACACTCACCATCTTTTTTGATCCTAACGGTAGTCTTGCTTCGCTGTTTGATCTGCCCGAAATGAAGACATTTAAGGATTTTATCCAGCAAAATACGCAAGGCTTTAAATTGCCAGCCGAATATGTTGATAAGGTATCAAGGAGTATGCTGGATATCCAAAAAACTTCAGGGCCCGATCAGATGATACACTTTTTGCAGATGCTTCGAACATTGCAGGGTATCCCAACCAAATCCGAACCTTTATCTGCATCTGGTATCTCGCATGGCATAACGGAAAGTGAAGGGATAAGGATCAGCAATATCTATAATTACATTTTGCAACACTATAGCGAAGCCATCACATTGGATGATGTATCCCGAGAAGCTTGTATGACACCGCAGGCTTTTTGCCGCTATTTTAAAAAGCATACCGGTCACACTTTTGTGTCCTTCCTAAACGGCATGCGCATTAACGAAGCTTGTAAAAAGCTGACTGGCAACAAATACGAAAGCATCTCAGTAGTCGCTTATAAATGCGGCTTTACCAGCATCACCAACTTTAACCGGGTTTTTAAAAGCGTGATGGGAAATTCGCCACGCGGGTACCTGGATAGCTATTTGAATAAAGTTGGAATAGCATAGTCACCTAAAAGCACTGTAGACCTTAGCCGTCGAAGGGTATGTGCGTAAGACCGGCCTGCGATGCATCGAGCGCCTAAGCATGACACCCGGCTTGGTAAAAGCAATGATACAAGAAGTAATATTTTTTTGATAAATAAGGATTTAATGTTCAAAATTTAGTTATTTGTGATAACCAATTGCACCGCGGAACATTTGCTGGTGAACATTTTTATTCAGAACCAACTATGACCAAAAAAAACGGCTTTTTTGCAGTCGCCCTTATTACTTCCTTGTTTTTTCTATGGGGAATATCGCTTAATCTCAATTCTATTTTAGTTCCGCATTTAAAAAAGGCTTGTCAATTGACGGACACGCAATCGTCATTTGTCGACGTTTTTTATTACCTCGCTTACTTCGTTATCGCAATTCCAGCTGGACTCTTTATGCACAAATATGGTTACAAAAAGGCCATTATTTTAGGTTTGTTGCTTTTTGCTACCGGAGCTTTTCTTTTTTATCCAGCTGCGCAAATAAGGTTATTTAGTTTTTTCCTTTTCGCGCTTTTCGTAATTGCTAGTGGCTGTGGTATACTTGAAACGGCTGCAAATCCTTATATCAACAATCTTGGTGATCCGGAGCATGCTACATTTCGAATAAATTTTGCTCAGTCCTTCAATGGTTTGGCTGCAACACTTGCTCCTTTTTTAGGAGGAATTTTTATTTTATCGGGGAAAGATTTGACAAAAGCTGAACGATTGGCTATGTCTCCCGATCAATTGAACAATTATTTACAGGGTGAATCAGATGCTGTCAAGATTCCTTATATCATTATTGGATTGGTGGTATTGTCAATAGCATTTTTGATCTGGAAAACATCGCTGCCAGATATCAGAGAACATAGCGAAACAGACTCGCAGGCCAGTTGGGGTTCAATTTTTCAAGAAAAGAACCTGGTATTGGGTGCTGGTGGGATTTTCTTTTACGTAGGTGCTCAGGCAGCCATCACCAGTTTTTTTATCAGGTATTCCAAATATGTCGGTGCTATTCAGGAAAAAAGAGCAGCGGCGTTATTAGGTTTGGCGATGTTAGGATTCATGGCGGGTCGTTTCATTGGTAGTGTAGTTATGCGATTTGTCAGTCCTGTTAAGTTACTCATAATATACAGCGCTATTAATTGTATTCTGCTGGTAATGGCATTTACAGTAGACGGTCAATTATCGGTTTATGCCATTATGGGGGTACCATTCTTTATGTCCATTATGTTTCCCACTATTTTTTCATTAAGTATCAGCGGACTAGGGGAGAAAACCAAAAAAGCATCTTCGCTACTAATTATGGGAATCGTAGGTGGTGCGGTCATCCCTTTTGTATTAGGGCGGGTTTCTGATATGAGTGATATAAGGAAAGCTTATTTAATACCATTAATCTCTTTCGCTTACATATTCTACTTTGCTCTGAAAAATATCAAGGTTAAAGAACTTCGAGCTGTAGTTACTCATTAAATCATCTATAATTATGATAAAGAAAATTGTACTTGCATTTTTCATGGTAGCTTTCACCCTATCACTCGCTTCTGCCCAGCAGAAAAAACTTGGTAACGAAACCGAAGCCCAAAAGAAACAACGGATGAAATGGTGGACAGACGCCCGTTTCGGCATGTTCATACACTGGGGACTGTATTCGCAAGCTGCCAGGCATGAGTGGGTAAAGCATAATGAACATTTAACTAACGAGCAGTACCAGAAATATTTCGACCAATTTAACCCAGATCATTTCGACCCCAAAAAATGGGCGAGGGAAGCCAAGGCTGCCGGGATGAAATATGCCGTGCTGACCACCAAGCACCACGAAGGCTTTACCCTGTTCGATTCAAAATATACTGACTACAAAGCCACTAACACACACGCCAAACGCGATTTGGTAAAAGAATATGTGGAGGCCTTCCGTGCCCAAGGGTTAAAGGTTGGGTTCTACTACTCCCTGCTTGATTGGCATCATCCTGATTACACCATGGATAGCGCCCATCCGCTTGTGCAGGAAGACACCAGTAAGGCCAATTATGACCGATTAAACAAAGGGCGTGATATGGCTAAATACCGACAGTATATGCGTAACCAAATCACCGAATTGCTAACCAATTATGGTAAAATTGATGTGCTGTGGCTGGATTGGTCGTGGAATAAAGGCGATAAACATGGAAAATGGGGGGATGATTGGGGGGCAGTGGAATTGCTGAAACTGGTAAGAAAGTTACAGCCGGGAATTATTGTAAATAACAGGCTCGGCCTTTATGACTATAGTGACGGCGGTGATTTTGAAACCCCCGAACAGGTAAGCAGTAAAGAACTGGAAAAATATAAAGGTAAAACCTGGGAAACCTGCCAAACCTTCTCCGGCTCATGGGGATACTATCGTGATGAAAATAGCTGGAAAACACATCGTCAATTGCTTGATCTGCTGATCACCTCGGTAAGTAACGGTGGTAATTTGATACTGAATGTTGGTCCTACCGCCCGTGGCGAGTTTGATTACCGGGCAACGAATGCGTTGGATAGTTTGTCGTACTGGATGCACGCGAATGATAAGGCTATCTACAATTGCACCTATGCACCTGCAGAGTTTAAAACTCCTGAAAATACCAAACTCACCTATAACCCGCAAACAAAACGATTATACATACATATATACAATTATCCGATAGGTGGTAAACTGATATTACCTGCATACAATGGCAAGGTTAAATATGCCCAGTTTTTAAATGACTATTCGGAACTGAAATATAATCTGGCCGCAAACGGCAGCGATTTGGAACTGATATTGCCGCAAAACAAACCGCATTATGATATATCGGTTGTTGAATTAACGCTTCAATAAAAAATGGATATGACTAATAAGGGGAATCGCTTGTTGAAATTTTCAGCAATTTTGGCTAAAGCCTCGCTTGTTTCCTCATCCTTTCCGCCCCGTAAATGGGACGGCAATGAATTTAAGCATTAGCTTTTTTTATTCATTGCCGTTTGGCTTCAGCCAACGGCTAAGTTGAAGATAATTAAATGGCTTTAGCCTAAAATTTTATACGCGATTTTCCAATATGACTAATATGATACTACCCGGTACACGAAAAATATTAATACTTTTTACGCTCTTAACTTTTTTGTCATGTAAAGTATATCAAAAGACTACCGTCGATCTTAATAAAACAAAATGGATTAGCGGGTCAGCTGATTGCAAAGAAAATACTGACCAGCCCATACAGGTTGTTCAATACAATTATAACACCTGGATATTGCGTCAAAATAAGTGCGTCAATTATGAAGCGCCATTTATGTTTTTATTTATCGGGCATAAAAAAGCTTTGTTGATGGATGATGGCGCTACATTCAGCGAAGCCAAATTCCCCATATATAAAACAGTTGATAGCCTGGTTGCTAAATGGAATAAAGCTAATAATCCCAAGGTCGAACTTATTGTGGCTCACACCCATAGTCACGGCGATCACACGGCAGGGGATGGTCAGTTTAAAAATAAGCCAAATACAACAGTTGTTGGTTTAAAGGTTGAAGATGTGCAATCATTCTTTAAAATAGAGAACTGGCCGCAGCAAACCAGTAAGTTTGATTTAGGCGACAGGGTGATGGAGATCATCCCGATACCTGGTCATCATAAAACGTGTATTGCTGTTTATGATAATGAAACGAAAATACTGTTATCAGGTGACAGCTTTTATCCCGGCAGACTGTACGTAAATGATTGGTCGGCTTTCAAAGCAAGCACACAACGTTTGGTTGATTTTACTTCGACCCATACGATTGCTTACATTTTAGGCAATCATATAGAAATGACTAAAACACCCGGTAAGGATTATCCTATTGAAACAACATTTCAGCCCGACGAACACATTTTGCCTTTAACGGTAAAAGACCTTTCATTATTGAATACAACATTGATAAATTTGGGTGATAAGCCGGTACGCAAAACTCTGGATGATTTTATCATTTATCCAACTAATTAGAATAGAAGCCATCTACCATGAAAAGATATTGTTTAACCCTCGATCTGAAAGACGACGCGCAATTGATAGCGGAATATGAAGAATATCATCGCGAAATTTGGCCCGGGATAAAGAAAAGCATCATTGACTCAGGTATTATCAACATGGAAATATATCGTTTTGATAACCGTTTAATGATGATAATGGAAACCAACAATAGATTTACTTTTGAACGAAAAGCAGCAATGGACGTCTCAAACCCAAAAGTACTGGAATGGGAAGCCCTGATGTGGAAATTCCAGCAGCCGCTAAAGAATGCAAAACCGGGCGAGAAGTGGGTGTTGATGGATCGGATATTTAAGTTGAATGGTTGATTAAGTTAGATTGAGTTGATTATGTTAAATGGTAATCAGGTAAATCCTTTAACGGCGCAGCCCTAGTGAACACCATAAAAAATAATTAGACCGTGAAAAATCCTGTAAATCAAGGTTCAGACAAAATAATCAGGTAAAAACAAAATGACACAAGAACATAGCTTTTTACGCATACATCCAAAAGATAATGTCCTGGTTGCCTTACGCGATCTGGAACAGGGGGCGACCATAGAATTTGAAGGACAAAGTTTTGATTTGACCGACCGTGTTGCGGCCAAGCATAAATTTGCGATCAATGCTTTCAAACCAGAAGACTCCATATTTATGTATGGCGTACTGGTGGGTAAAGCCACAAAGGATATCCAGAAGGGCGGATTGATCTCCACGGAAAACATACACCATGCATCAAGCGAGTTTCACCTTGGTAAGCGCAAACTGGACTGGCACCAGCCGGATACTTCAAAGTTTGAGGGCAGGACATTTATGGGTTATCACCGGGCGGATGGTTCGGTTGGTACGGCCAATTACTGGGTCGTGATTCCACTAGTATTTTGCGAGAACCGAAACATTCAGGTGATGAAGGAAGCGTTGGTAGATAAGCTTGGCTATAAAAAGGCGAAGAGCTATGAGAGTGAAGTAGAACAACTGATGAGCCTTTACCAGGCGGGGAAATCGACACAGGAAATCCTGAATGCTGATATGTTGGCAGGGGCTGAAAAATCAGGTAATAAAAGGTTCTTCAAAAACATTGACGGCATCAAATTTTTAACCCATGATCTGGGTTGCGGCGGCACCCAACAGGACTCGCAAGCTTTATGTGGATTATTGGCCGGATATATTACCCATCCAAATGTGGCCGGGGCAACCGTATTGAGTTTAGGCTGCCAGCATGCGCAAGGCAGTATTTTGCAGGCCGAGATCGCCAAACGTGACCCTTCATTCAGCAAACCAATGGTGATACTGGAGCAGCAAAAAATGGGTACGGAGCGCAAGTTATTACAGGAAGCATTAAAGCAAACTTTCGCTGGATTGGCAGAGGCCAATCAAAATGAGCGTAAACCTGCACCGTTGTCTAAACTGTGCATTGGGTTGGAGTGTGGTGGATCTGACGGTTTTTCGGGGATATCCGCAAATCCCGCTTTGGGTTATGCATCTGATATCTTAGTATCGATGGGTGGCTCAGTTATCTTATCTGAATTCCCCGAGCTTTGCGGCGTAGAGCAAGAGCTGAGCGACCGCTGCGTGGACGAAGATACCGCCAAACGCTTTATGGACCTGATGGTCACCTACAACGCCAGGGCCGAACAGCATGGTTCTGGATTTTATGCTAATCCATCCTTTGGCAATATTAAAGATGGTCTGATCACCGATGCAATTAAATCTGCAGGTGCAGCCAAGAAAGGCGGTACATCACCTGTTACTGCTGTGCTGGATTATCCCGAAAAAGTAAGCAAAAGCGGACTGAACTTGTTGTGCACTCCCGGTAGTGATGTGGAAAGTACCACAGCCGAGGTGGGCTCTGGGGCTAATATTGTATTGTTTACCACAGGATTAGGAACGCCTACGGGCAATCCAGTAGCCCCTGTGATCAAATTATCCACGAACACGGTTATCTACAATAGAATGCCCGATATTATTGATATCAACTGCGGAACGATCATAGAAGGCACTGAAACCATCAAACAAGCAGGCGAACGCATTTTGGAATATGTAATAAAAGTTGCCAATGGTGAAGAACAGCCAAAATCAGTACAGTTGGAACAGGACGATTTTATACCCTGGAAAAGAGGAGTTTCGTTGTGATTTCGGAATTCGGAATTTCGATTTCGGAATTGGAAGTCTCAGAATATAAAAATAACAATAAAATAAATCCGAAATCGAACATCCGAAATCCGATATAAAGAACATGTTTAGTCTAAAAAACAAATCAGCGGTTATAACCGGTGGCGGCAGTGGCATAGGCAAGGCTATAGCTGTACTGTTTGCACAACAAGGCGCTTCTGTGCATATCATCGAACTGGATAAAGAATCGGCTTCTGCAACAACAAGTGAAATACAACAGAGTGGAGGCACAGCTTCTTTTCATATCTGCGATGTAAGCAAACAGCAACAGGTGGTAGACACATTCAATGCGATCGGACAGATCGATATTTTGGTGAACAATGCCGGTATTGCGCATATTGGCGCTGCCGCCACGACTGCAGAGGCCGATTTCGACAGGGTAATGAATGTGAACGTAAAAGGTGCTTACAATTGCCTGTTTGCTGCCATTCCATTGATGAAAGCTAAAGGCGGTGGTGTGATCCTTAATACAGCATCTATAGCAGCAAGTGTGGGGCTGGTAGACAGGTTCGCCTACTCAACCAGCAAAGGCGCTATTTTCGCCATGACCTTATCTGTGGCTCGTGATTACCTGCATGATAACATTCGCTGTAACAGTATTTCCCCTGCACGTATCCATACGCCTTTTGTGGATGGATTTATTGCTAAAAACTACCCGGATAACCAGGAAGAGATTTTTGATAAATTATCAAAGAGCCAGCCCATAGGCCGCATGGGTAAACCGGAAGAAGTAGCGGCATTAGCACTTTATTTATGTTCGGATGAGGCAGGATTTATCACAGGTTGCGATTATCCCATTGATGGCGGATTTATAAAAATTAACACTTAAACTTGTAAGAAGGAAATCGTTATTAATTGTTTATACAACAATGCACCGCAATTAATATTATTATAAAACTATCCTATGAAACTAATCCGTTTCGGCGAAGCCGGCAAAGAAAAAACAGGTATTCTGATTAACGATAAGCGATACGATACCTCTGCTTTTGGCGAGGATTATAACGAACAATTTTTTGAAACTGATGGCCTGAAACGCCTCGGTGCATTTGTGAAAAGCAATGACTTGCCTGTTGTTTCTGAGGATATTCGCCTCGGTTGCCCGGTTGGCCGCCCGTCGAAAATTGTATGTATCGGCCTAAATTATGTTGATCATGCCAAAGAAACCAACGCCACCCCGCCGCCGGAGCCGGTGATCTTTATGAAATCAACTACCGCTATTGTTGGCCCGAATGACGATATCATCATCCCCAAAAACTCTGTAAAAACAGATTGGGAGGTAGAGTTGGCTATAGTAATCGGCAAAAAAGCAAGCTATGTTGATGAAGCGGATGCCATGGATTACGTTGCAGGATATGTGCTGCATAACGATGTATCCGAACGCGAGTTCCAGATAGAGCGCAGCGGTACCTGGGATAAAGGAAAAGGCTGCGATACGTTCGCCCCAATAGGACCTTTTATGGCAACGCCTGATGAAATTGCTGACCCACACAACCTGCACCTCTGGCTCAAGCTGAATGGCAAAATGATGCAGGATGGCACTACGGCCAATTTTATATTTAATATTCCGAACGTGATCTCTTATACCAGTCAGTTCATGACGCTGTTACCGGGAGATATCATCTCGACAGGCACACCTGCAGGAGTGGGTTTGGGAATGAAACCGAATTTATACTTAAAACCCGGCGATGTGATCGAACTGGGAATTGATGGTTTAGGCAGTGCAAAGCAAAAACTGGTAGCCTATGCTAAAAATTGACTCGCACCAGCATTTCTGGAAGTATGATCCGGTGAGGGACAACTGGATCACCGAAGATATGTCAATAATAAGGCGCGATTTTATGCCCAATGATCTGCTCCCGATACTGCAGCGCAACGGCATTGACGGGAGCGTACTGGTGCAAACCTGCCACATGGAAGAAGATAACCGCTTTATGCTCCAATTGGCACAGGAAAATGATTTTATAAAAGGCGTGGTAGGCTGGACAAATCTCCAGTCGATGCAGGTGGAAGATAAACTGAAATACTTTCATGATCATCATCCAAAAATGAAAGGGTTCAGGCATGTGTTACAGGCCGACCCAGACGACCAACTTATGCTGCGCGATAGTTTTAAAAGAGGCATTTCATTACTGAATAAATACAATTTTACCTACGATATACTCATCTACCCCCGGCATCTGAAATACGCTGCGGAATTGGCTGCCGAATTTCCTGATCAGAAATTTGTGCTTGATCATATGGCTAAACCTAATATCAAAACAAAGGAAATTGACGTGTGGGAAAGCGATATCAGAGCCTTAGCTGAGCATGAGAATGTGTATTGTAAAATATCAGGCATGCTTACAGAAGCAGACTGGTACGCCTGGCGCACCGATGATTTTACACCATACCTGGATGTAGTTTTCAATGCATTTAGCTCGAATAGAGTGATGTATGGGTCTGATTGGCCGGTTTGCATGATTGCTGGTGGGTACAACAGGGCATTAGAGATATTGGAAATTTATACGTCTGAACTGTCGCACTATGAGCGGGAACAGTTTTTTGGCGGCAATGCAATTGAGTTTTATAATCTTGAATTATAAAAATAATATGATGCCCCATCGGGGCAAAATGTTGGTAGTAGAAAAAAGAAGATAATCCCGTGCCGTAGGTACGGAACAATATTTGGGGCAAACAAATGGATTTAAATCTGAAGGGTAAAGTAATCATTGTAAGCGGTGGTGCTAAAGGCATAGGCGAAGGCATTGTAAGAGTACTGGCTGCCGAAGGAGCTATTCCGGTGATTATAGGCCGAAGTGAGGAAGATAATTTAAAGGTAGTTAATGACCTTAGCGGTAAAACATCACAGGTAGTGGCAGAGCTGACTGACCCTGCCCAATGCGAAAGCGCCATTAAAGCGGTTATCAAAAAATATGGCCGGATAGACGGCCTTGTAAATAATGCCGGTGTAAATGATGGCGTGGGTTTAGAAAAAGGCAGTTACGAGCAATTCATCGCATCGCTGCATAAAAATTTGGTGCATTATTACCTTTTGGCACATCACGCCCTACCGGAGCTTAAAAAGAGCAAAGGCGTCATCGTAAATATCGGCTCAAAAACTGCCGAAACAGGGCAGGGGAATACCTCGGCCTATGCCGCATCAAATGGTGGACGCAATGCTTTGACGCGTGAATGGGCAGTTGAGTTGCTGCCTTATGGCATCAGGGTAAACGCCATTATCGTAGCAGAATGCTGGACGCCCTTATATGAGAACTGGATAAAAACTTTACCCAACCCGGATGAAAAGCTTAAATCCATCATCTCTAAAATACCATTAGAACAACGCATGACCACCGCCGAAGAGATTGCAAACATGGCCGCGTTCTTACTATCAGAAAGATCAAGCCACACCACCGGACAATTGATCCACGTAGATGGTGGCTATACGCATTTGGATAGGGCGATAAGTTAAATAATCCAAAACGGGTGTCATACTGAGCCCCGTCGAAGTATGGTGGGAAGGCCTCACCGCACGCCCTTCGACGAGCTCAGGGTGACAGCCACTTGAGAGATATTTGCAAAATGAGATTTCAGATTAGCTTAACTTTACTTCATAATCGAATAAATTACAATGAAAGATAAAAAGCTGCGCAGCAGCGAATGGTTTGGCCGCACGGGCAAGGATGGTTTTATCTACCGATCATGGATGAAGAATCAGGGTATCCCGGCGCATGAGTTTAAGGGGAAGCCTGTTATCGGTATCTGTAACACATGGTCGGAACTAACACCCTGCAATGCACATTTTCGTGAACTGGCGGAGTCGGTTAAACATGGAATTTATGAGGCTGGTGGTTTTCCGGTAGAGTTCCCGGTGATGTCATTAGGCGAAACATTGATCAAACCTACTGCGATGCTATACCGCAATTTGGTGAGCATGGATGTGGAAGAATCTATTCGCGCCAATCCTCTGGATGGCGTTGTTCTGCTTTGCGGTTGCGATAAAACTACCCCGGCGTTGATTATGGGTGCATGCAGTGTCAATATTCCAACCATCGTAGTTTCAGGCGGGGCAATGCTCACGGGTAAATACCAGGGGCATGATATTGCCACATCGGATGTTTGGCGTTTCTCAGAAGCCCAGCGCGCAGGCAGGATGTCGGAAGAGGAAATGAACGTTGCGGAAGCCTGCATGTCGCGCAGCCGGGGGCATTGTGCGGTGATGGGCACAGCCTCAACCATGGCTGTAATGGCCGAGGCTTTGGGTTTGACTTTACCCGATAACGCCGCTATTCCCGCAGCTGATTCGCGAAGAAAAGTTTTGGCGCACATGTCAGGTATGAGGATAGTAGATATGGTTAAAGAAGACCTGAAACTATCTGATGTACTTACCCCACAAGCTTTTGAAAATGCCATTATCACCAACGCGGCGATAGGTGGTTCTACTAATTTTCTGATCCACTTGCTGGCCATAGCCGGGCGCATCGGTGTCGATTTAACTGTTGATGATTTTGATACCACATCCAAAGGCATACCCCTGCTGGCTAATCTGCAGCCGTCAGGCAAATATTTTATGGAAGATTTGTACTATGCAGGCGGCATCCCAGCCGTAATGAAGGAACTGGATGAAAAAATAAATCGCGATGCTTTAACAGTAACCGGCAAACCGATATCTGATCACTACCAAAATAGTACCTGCTATAATCGTGATGTGATTGCCGCTGTTGATGCACCGTTTAATCCTTTGGCAGGCATTACCGTACTGAAGGGCAATTTATGTGAGAATGGCGCTGTAATGAAACCATCAGCAGCGAGCACGGCATTAATGCAGCATACAGGCAGGGCGGTGGTTTTTGAAAATATTGATGATTATAAATCCCGTGTGGATGACCCTGATCTGGATATTGACGAGAACTGTGTGATGGTGCTTAAAAATGTCGGTCCGAAGGGTTACCCTGGTATGCCGGAGGTGGGCAATATGTCTATTCCTAAAAAACTATTGGATAAGGGTGTAACGGATATGGTCCGCATTTCGGACGGTCGTATGAGCGGGACGGGGTTTGGCACTGTGGTACTGCATGTGTCCCCGGAAGCATCAGCAGGCGGTACTATTGCTGTGATCGAAGATGGTGATATCATTGAACTCGATCACAAAAACAGATCCCTCAAAGTGCTGCTTTCTGACGAAGAGATCGCAGAAAGAAAAAGACGGTTGAAACCGATGGACGATATGGCCAAACGCGGTTATGTTTATCTTTACCAGCAGCATGTGGAGCAAGCCCATTTGGGTGCCGATCTCGACTTTCTGAAAGGCGGCAGCGGCAGCGAGATACATAAGGATTCGCATTAAGATTAGTATATGACAGACGACAGATTCACCAACCAGGTTGCCATTATAACAGGAGCAGGGCAGGGCATAGGTTTCGAGATTGCCCGGCAAATGGCCATGAGCGGCGCAGCAGTATTATTGAACGACATTGACGAACAACTCGCAAACAGGGCCGCTTCTGTTATTAATATGCTGGGGGGTAAATGTCATCCTTTGGCTGGTGATGCTGCGGATATTAATTTTATCCAGCAAATGGTGGACGAGGCTGTCCGTAAGTTTGGATTTCTAACCATTGTTATTGCAAATGCAGGTATCACTTCTTATGGCGAGTTTTTGGATTATCAACCCGAAGACCTGCAAAGTGTGATCAACCTGAACCTCTTCGGCAGTTTTTTCCTCGCGCAAAAAGCAGCTATTCAAATGAAAAAGCAGACCAGTGGGGGCAGTATTCTGTTGATGTCGTCTGTTACAGGTCACCAGGCGCATAAGAACCTGGCAGCCTACGGCATGACCAAAGCCGGCCTCGAAATGCTGGCAAAAAGCCTGGTGCTCGAACTATCCCAATTAAATATTTCTATTAATACCGTAGCCCCCGGCGCCACATTAACCGAGCGTACATTGCAGGATAATAATTATGAACAAATATGGTCGCGCATTACACCAATGGGCAGGGCCGCAACGGTTGAAGATATAGCCAACTCAGTGTTATTCTTTGTTTTACCCCAATCAAGACATATCACCGGCCAAACATTAGTGGTAGATGGCGGGTGGACAGCCACGAGCCCGTCGCCCTATTAAGACACGATTTTAGGATTTTATAGATTTAGCAGGATTTGATTGCCTGTTATTAAGACACGATTTTAGGATTTTATAGATTTGCTAAGATTTTTTTCAATCATACAGGGAAGGTGATCCTGACTAATCCATAAATCCCTAAATCGTGTCAAGGCAACCATCCCTCTCCCTTACCCGTACTGCTTAAAAGCTGTTTCCTGTCACTCTATTAATCAGTATTAGTGCAATTTTTATCAGGTATTTTAAACATACTGGATCAAAAAGAGCGGGTAAGATTATTCTTGCTCATTTTTTTGGATGTGCTCATTAGTGGGTTGGATATTGCTTTTCTTGCGTTTACCATACTGGTTGTCAACTTTTATATCAAGGGTGCTTCACTGCCATATAGCTCGTGGCTGCCACAGTCATTGGCAAATAAAGATTCTGTACTGCTGATTTTGATCTTCTTTATACTATTCGGTATAAAAAATATATTGGCTTATGTCATTTCATCAGTACGATATAGTTTCATCTATAAAGTAGCATCGCGATTATCTGAACAGGGTATCAGGCAATATTTTAAAAGTGATTATTTTCAGTTTGTGCAGGTTGATTCCTCTGTCCATATCCGCAAGATCAATCAGCAACCTATCGAATTCAGCCATTATATCCTGACCAATTTTCAGCAGATTATTTCCCAAAGCGTATTGGTGATGTTTACCATTGCCGCTATACTTTTTTATCATGCTACTTTGTTCCTTCTTTTGTTTGTATTACTGATGCCTGCAGTAATCTTATTGGGTTGGTTATTGAAAAGGCAACTAAAGCATGTTCGTCAGCATATTAAAAAAACAAATGCCGATACCTTAAAAACTTTAAATGAAGCATTAGCAGGTTATATCGAAAGCAACGTTTATGGTAAGGATGATTTTTTTGCAGAACGTTATCACAAGCAGCAGCAGCAAATGAACCAGCAAATTTGTAAACAACAATCGCTGCAATATTTGCCGTCACGTTTGATCGAGATTTTCGCTATCCTCGGATTTTTGATACTGATTGTTGTCAATAAATGGGCTACACATACACCTGTAGTCGACCTGCTAACCATAGGTGTATTTGTCGCTGCGGCTTACAAGATCATTCCCGGTATGGTCAGGATCCTGAACAGCGCCGGGCAAATGAAAACTTATGAATTCACCCTTGATGATCTGCTCGCAAATAAAGAAGTGGCAACAGCTATTGATAAATCCACAGATTACATCCGTTCAATCAATTTTGAAAATATCTGCTTCAAATACAAGAATAAACCCGTTTTAAAGAACATCAATTTTGAGATTAACCCGGGAGATTTTGTTGGGGTTTCGGCAAATTCCGGTCGGGGTAAGACCACACTCATGCACATCCTGCTTGGTTTTATTGAGCAGGATGGTGGGATCGTCTGTATCAATAATAAAGTAAAGACTGCCGTTGAACGAAAGGATTACCGCAACAGGATATCCTATATCAAACAACAGCCCTTTTTTATTCATGATACCGTAGTGAATAATATCATTTTACAGGAGGAAGGATATGATGATAGCAGATTGACAGAAATTATCAGCTTTTGCGGTCTGGACATAATACTGAATCAATATCCTGAAGGGAGAGAACTGATCATCACCGAAAATGGTAAAAACCTGAGCGGGGGGCAACGGCAAAGGATCATGCTGGCAAGGGCATTGTATCATGATTTTGACCTGCTGATACTAGACGAGCCTTTTAGCGAAATGGACGAGGCGTCTGAAAATGACATTTTAAGCCACCTGCAATTGCTTGCCGGCCGTGGTAAAATGATCATCTTTATTACGCACAATAAAGCGGGATTATCTTTTTGTAATAAAATTATTTCACTGGATGACTGAAGCAGGTAAAACATTGGTCATACTAAGTCCCGGCTTCCCCAAAGATGAGGCTGACACAGCCTGTATTCCACCGCAGCAGGTATTTGTAAAAAATCTTAAGCAAAATTATCCTGATCTTAATGTAATCGTATTGGCATTTGAGTATCCTTTTTATTCTTCTCAATATCAATGGAACGGTGTTACTGTTATCTCATTTGGCGGACGAAATAAAGGTAAGCTGGTTCGTCTGCGTAACTGGGTGCGTATTTGGTTAACGCTGCAACGGTTGAATAAACAATATCAAATAATTGGTCTGTTAAGTTTCTGGATAAGCGATTGCGCTTTTGTAGCCAATGCCTTTGCAAAAAAGAATAACCTGAAACATTTTTGCTGGATACTGGGACAAGATGCAAAGCCCGGAAATAAATATTTCAGGCGGATAAAACCGGATGGAGGCTCTTTGATCGCTTTATCCGATTTTATTTCAAAGGAGATTAATAAAAATTATTCGGTGAAGCCTGCCCGCGTTATACCTGTAGGGATTGATGCTAAATTGTTTAGCTGTTCATCCGGTGAAAGAGATATCGATATCCTGGCAGCGGGTTCCCTTATCCCTTTAAAACAATTTTCCGTATTGATCAATATTGTAGGTATCCTCAATGTTTATTTCCCCGGCATCAAAGTAGTTATTTGTGGCGATGGCCCCGAACGCGAGTCATTAAATGAAATGGTAAAAGAACATAGGCTGGAAAACAATGTTCAATTTACAGGAGAACTGCCCCATCAATCAGTTTTAGAATTGATGCAGCGGACAAAAATATTTGCACACCCCTCAGCCTACGAGGGTTTTGGCGTAGTTTGTCTTGAAGCCCTCTATGCCGGCGCACAGGTAGTAAGTTTTGTGCGACCAATGGATTGTAAGATCAAAAACTGGCATTTTACAAACTCACAAGACGGTATGTTGAATGTGATAAAAGAGCTATTGGAGAACCCGGCATCAGATAATAATCCGGTAACGCCCTTTTTGATTGACGATACCTGCAAATCGATAATGGAATTATTTGATTGACAGCTTGGATAGCATGTAGCATATTTGACTCACCTCCAAAGGAGTCCTTCGGACCGGTCTTTTCCGCCTAAAGTCGGATCGACCACCCTCTCTTTGCTGCGCGAAAAGAGGGATTTAAAACCCCGCCGCAATTTTCTGTATCCTTCTTGCAATAGCCTCAAAAGAAAGATTTTCCCTGAAGTATTCCAGCGAAGCCTTTTGCCTTTCCTTTACATCTATCTGCTGTGTTTGCAGCAATGCTAAGAATAAAGCATCCTCATTTCCGGGCTCATATAGCAAACCGCAACGGCCATTGTCCGTTATCATCCTGAAAGAAAAAATATCAGTCACCACAGGCATACAACCGCACGACATGGCTTCACAAACTGCCGTACCACTCCCTTCATAATGCGAACCCGACAGGATAACATCAGCACTGTTAAACCAATATTGCAGGTCGCTGTGCGGAACTTTTCCTACCAATTTCACTGCATTTTTTAGTGCCGATCCATTCAGCAATTGCTGTATATCGGTCAATAATTCTTCGGTATGATAGATCATATACATACGCGCTGAGGGTTTGACCTCAGCAAAACGCAGGAAGGCTTTGATCACAGTTAGCGGGTCTTTATTATCATTCAATCGTCCAACCCATAAAAAAACCGGGTCGCCCGAAACACCCGTTTTTGAAATGGCGGCTATTCTATCCATTGGTGAGAAGATCGACGACACTTCCATCACTTCATGTATCTTCTTAGCCGATGTGATATTGCCTTTTTCTACCCATTCCAAACCCATGTCATGCGAAGCAAACAGGTAAGCGTTAATATACTTGTCGGCCATTTTTTGGAGGTATTTTCTGAAACCGGTTAATGGTTTCTCTGCATGATGCTGGGCAATTACTTTTGTTTTTTTGCTTAATTGGATGCCCAATTGGAGAAATTGTAAAGGCGTATGTAAGCCCTGTAAAAATACAATATCGGGGTTAAAACTTTTGACAAGCCGATTTAATTTCCGGGGGAAAAAGGTTCTCTTTTTGTTGAAATTTATGAAGTAGTAATGAACGCCCTTATGCAGGCAATCACCCTCATAATTGATCTGTTTTATATTGATTACGGTATTATCCTTTGCCAGACTGAATAATGCACCTGTATATCCCTCAGTCCTTTTAAACCAGCTTTCGGGCGAATCAAATTCCAATGAAGAATTATAAGTAACAAACACGTATACCATTTAGTTCCTGCTATTTAAAATATCCCGTCAATGTTCGGATAATTACTTTTCTGATATTCCAGGAAACCCACATGATAAAGTGAAGATGCGTTTTGATCGATCACTTTATGGTTAACTATCTTGCCAACCAACAGCATATGGTAGCCCATTTTTTTATGCTGTATGATCTCTATCTCTTTATATGACCCCACAAATTCAGGAACATAGAAATTAAACAATTCACTTTCACTTACGCCAAATGGCATCTCCTCTATTGGGGTTGGCGCCGTGCTTGAATGTTTGCCCAAATCGTAAACTGTTTTAATATCCACGTGGTCGGTATCACAAACAACCACCTTTTTTGCTTCCAGTATTTTATCCAGGGTGATATTGGTTGTTCGCAATCCAAGTATGTACATTCCCTCTTCTTTAAGATAAGCGTGTATATCCATCGGGAATACATTGTAATATTTATCGTCTCTGTAAGATACAATAATAATGCTCCGGGGATATGAATACAATGCGCTGACAACCCTGCGATGATAATATGTATTATTCTTAGATTTCAGCAGGTAACGTAAAAGCAGCAATCGGTGCAGTGCACTTAACTGATAATTTTTTACCTTTTCAATTTTGTATAACAGCAATTCGCCGTGCGGTGTAGCTATTTTTTCAATAAGATTTAACTCTATTGTGGCGTTTAGTTTTTTCCCTTTGGTAAATTCTATTTCTACATCCCTGGAGTTAATTGAAACAGCCTCAGCCGCCGGCAACCATACCCCAATACAAAATGGGTCGAGGCAGATCATACCATGCCTGCTGCTTATATCTATATTATGTTTGCCATTCTTTAAAACCACTTTTTCTTTTATATCACTTTCCGAAAGCCGGGTGATGTAGAAAGTTTTGATCGTAGCATTATTAAAAAAGACTTTTTTGATCAATGAGTGCATAGGAGTGTAATATTGATTTAATGATCAGAAAGTGTCCACATCTGCATAAGTAAATTTGATCTTATCCAGCGGGATATGTGCGCCCAGATCTTTGAACAGTACATGAAATGAAGGAACAGCATCGTATCTTGATGAAAACAAGGCAGATAGCCTGGTTTGATGACTGGTATGAAATTGAATATACTTTAGGCCCAGCTTAAGGGCGAGCTTTTTTACTTCAGCCATCATTTCATCAAATTCATCATCCCTGCAATTGATATCCCCAATAATAAGCCCGTTCCTGATCTTTACCCATAATGTGGCGTCACCTATTTTGATCACATAAGTATCATGATAGGTTTTATAGTTCAGGTAATGGGCATTCCGGTTTATACCTGCAAATCCATCTTTAAATGAGGAATTTTCTATCCCTTGCCTGGGCACTAAATAATCTTTCAGGATATAGTGCTGGTATTTTTCATATGACTTTCTCAGGAATGGGACTTTTCTGGAGATACCTTCTATTGAGAACATACCGGTTGGTATATTGTAATAATCCAGTGTTTCGGTCATTTGCCATTTCAACCGTACCAAAAAGCCGTGCAGTGAGTTTTGATTAGGAAAACCGAAAATAATGCTGATACCTTCTTCCTGACAAAGATCAAAAGTAAGATTGGCCAACTGCACAAACAGACCCTTGAACTGGTATTTAGGATGGGTCATAGTATCGGCCGACTGAGCCGCTAAATACAAAGTTTCGTCATGCCTGATGAAGCAGGGAATAACCCCATAATAAGCGATGGGATTTTTTTGTTCATTAAAAGCAATGTATCCTACATATTCGACACCCGTGTAAGCGGTATCATATTTTTTTGTAAAATAACCGGGAGGATTGTTGCGGCCGTAAAGGGCATGGTATAATTTCTCAACGCTGCAAAGATTTGTTTTGCTCAGCCGTTCAATGTAATATCCATTTTTTTGAATAATCTCATTCATAGCTTCGACTTATAGTAGCATGCATTTGGTTAATGGTGTTGATGAACGGGTTAACGGTGAATCGTTCTTTCATCAACGGATCTGAGTAATCGTCTGCATAATGAAAGTCCATACATAGCAACTGCTTGTAACCTGCATTTTTAGCTGCATCAACTACATCGGGGGTATATGAACCATAGGGGAAGGCAAAACTATTGACAGAGCGGCCAATTATATCTTCAAGATATTTTTTAGAACGTATCAGTTCATCAGCCGTGTCATTTATATTGATCTGCGCCAGGTCGTTATGGTAGTAACCATGAGAACCAATGCTGGCGAACGGGGATAACGATAGTTCCCTGATCTGCTCCTTGCTCATTTGCAGCCAATAATCTTCATCACCGGGTCTGTCTTTAACACAACGAACCATTGGATACAATAGTCTCATCATCTCTTCTTTAGCATCAAAATCACACGCTCTGAGCATATCTGCCATGCTCGTGTCGTTTTGGGTGGATATATATTTGTTATATCGGTCCTTAAAAAATTCTTCGTTTTTGTATAAAATTTTTGCAGGCCCATGCTTACTCACGAGTCCTAAAAAGTCATTCCATAAAATATCGTAACCTGCTTCTCTTATCGAAGTTATAAAAAAAGTAGCCGGTAATTGATATTTATTTAATAAAGGTAATACATACCTATAATTATTTGCGAATCCATCATCAAAAGTGATACCAATGTTGAATTTATCCGCACTAAAATTACCGTTATAAAAATCATCCAATGACATCACATTAAAGTATCTTTTGTAAAACTGCAAATGCTGCTCAAAGGTTTTTAGTTTTAAAAAAATCGGGTTATAACGGGTATGGTCTTTTAAACAGATTCCATGATAGATCAATATCCTATTTCCCCTTGCATTTCTCAAAAAATGTTCATCAAGCCCTAGCAAATGGTTAACATCCCTGCCAAATTGCCTGGTTTCGCGATATATTTTTGAACGGATTCTTTTCGATATAGACATTATTCAGTATAAGTAATTAAAATCAGAGAACCGGAAACTCGGCCTTCGGGTAATGCCGCTTTATGTTTTGCATCAATAAAGATAGATTCCCTCTAACATATTTATAAGTGCCGTCTATAAAAACTTTACTATAACCTATAAGGTTTAGTTCCTTTAATTGGGGATACAATTCTTCGTCAAACAGGCTGATGTTGCCTTTGTGCATTACCAATAATATATCTTCAGGGTTAATTGAGAAAAATGCATCGGCACCTTCTAAACCGTGTTTTGATTTTGCGATCACCAGGTCGGCATCTCTGCCTTCAGCAATTTCTCCGCTATTCAGTTGCCAGGTATTGGCCGCATTAACAGTTAGGGTATCATACAACTCTTTATCTGTGAGAAACTTAGTCTTTCTGGCCAGGCTGACGTGATCCCATAGGTCCCAATTCCCTGTCAGTGTTGAATCGGTACCGAAAAGCACTGTAATATACTTCTTAAGACGGTTCACCGGAGCAGTTCTATCCAGCAAAAAATAGTTGGACTCCGGGCACCAGACCAAAGCTTTAAAATCCTTAGCCTGCGTCTCATTCATCGCAACGCCGTGTACGGCAATAAGCGGCCTTTTGAATAAGTTCCATTTGGCTAAGGTGCTGATCTCTTTAAAGGATGCTTCATCCGTTCCCTCGCCACTATGAATAACCACGGGGATTTGTTTCCTGAAAGGACGATTAAGGGCGAGCCTCCACTTTTTTTCAAACTGAACTGAGTGGATAGACTGGCAATCCTGGTATACAGTGATTATATCGGGCGGGTTTTTTATCTTTTTTCCATGGTTAACCACTGTTGTAACACCGCAAAGCAGGTTCTTATATACGCCCCACTGTTCCCTTAATGCTTCGGGTACTTTTAATACCTCATTTATTTTATCCTTATAGTTTTTGTGGATGTGCCGACCCCATTCGGTGTAATTGTTATAAGTCCTGTCGCCCAGGGACGGGAATAGATTAAAATCAAGATGATCGTGTGAATTGATCAGTCCGGGAAAAACGATCGCATTATCAAAATTTAGTTCATGTTGGTCGTTTTTATCATGAAAATGTGCAGGCAAGATCTGTGCTATCTTACCCTCATTTACCCTGATGCTGACCTGTTGGTCTGTTAAAGCTATCCTTAAATTATTCAGGACCATTGCCACGCCTTAGATGAATGCCATAAATAACCAGGAAACCCTTAAAACGCTCATAAACTTTTAGAGCGTTTTGCTCTGTATAATAGTGTTTCACGGATTCGTCTATCCTTACTTCTTTTTCATCCATCAGTCTGAAACCGTTTTCATTCAGGATGCTTTTGATAGTAAAAATTGGATGGACAAAATTCTTTACTGCTAAATGCTCATTATTATGTGTGAAAGTCCGTTTGCCGCCAAAAGCTAATAATTGGGGGTGGAAATCAGTTATAATAATATCTGCATCGGGCTTGAGTATCCTGCACCAGGCACCTAAAGCCTGTTCAAGATTTTCAATATGTGCAATGGTAAGCGTAGATAGGATAGTATTAAAAGAAGCATTATTAATATTGGACAGCTGATCGTCCTTTATTTGATAAGTATGTGCGTCCGGGAATTTTTCCCCAAGTTTGCTCAACATGCCTTCGGATACATCAAATCCGGTCAAACTTAAAGGCTTCAATTCTGAAATTTTAGACCAGTGCCGCCCGGTGCCACAACCAATATCTGCAACAGCTTTATTTTGGATGATTGCTTTATTGAGCAGTTTCGGAAACAAAATTTCGTCCAGATCAAGCATCAGGTTACCCGGCTGGCTGTCATAATTTTCAGACCATAGGTCATACGCTTCTGCCGAGTTTTTCTCTGTTACTTCTTGTCTGAAAAAATGTCTTTTTATATAGTTTTTTACTGTAGGTATCACTGTTTACGGGTGTTTACTTCAATTACGCGCTGCTTTAAGTAATGGTTGCCACACCTAAGTTTTTATTTCATACCACAGGCAACCGCGCTGTATTCGATTTCGTAATTGACTATGGGTAATTAATAATTAGTTGAATTGGTACAACAGCGGTGGGTCTTTGGTCTGCTGCTGTTTATCTAACTGTGATCATGGACATTATCCGGTGATTTTTAACCGGAGATATATTAATAAAAAATGAGTAAGATTCTATTATTCAATCCTAAAAGCGCGAACGCGAAATATCGCATCCCGAATTCAATATTAAATATTGCAGCTTCGGTTGAAGGTAAATATGATTGGGCAATTGTTGATGGCAATTGTGAGGCCGATCCCGTAAAAAAGATAGAATCCTATTTAAATACCGGTGAGTATAAATACCTTGGGTTTTCTGTCATGCCGGGGCCGCAATTGCGTCAGGCTATAATTGCTGCAAAATTCATCAAAGAGAATTTTCCCTATACCAAAATGATATGGGGAGGTTATTTTCCCTCAAATCAACCGGAGGCGGTTTTATGTTCACGCTACGTGGACTTCATTATAAACGGCCCCGGCGATCATGCCTTTCCGGCACTGATTGATGCACTGGAAAATGGTACGCCTTTTGAGTTTATCCGTAACCTGATATACCAGGCATCTGATGGACAGATCATTAAAACAGCAAAGGAAGATCTGATAGACCAGGATAAGCTTCCATCTTTACCATACGACAAGCTGAACCAATTTTATAATCTCTCCAAGTTTTTGGGAAAGACTTACCTGGGTGAAAAGACGATGGCTTATCACTCAAGTATCGGCTGTCCGTTCACTTGTTCGTTTTGCGCTGTGGTGCCTATTTATGAGGCACGGTGGAAAGCTAAATCAGCCCAGGCTGTATATAAGGATGTAAAGTACATTAAGGATAACTGGGGCGCTACTGCTATCGAGTTTCATGACAATAACTTCTTTGTATCTGAAAAACGTGCGGTGGAATTTTCCAATCTGATCAAACCAGAAAAAATGACCTGGTGGGGTATGGCCCGTATTGATACGATGAGCAAGTTTAAAGACTCGTCGCTTGCTGCTATACGTGACTCAGGCTGTAAATGTATATTTTTTGGTGCCGAAAGTGGTAACAATGCAATATTGGAGCAGATGGATAAAGGCGGTACCCAAACCGGCGAACAGATCATTGAATTTGCCGAGCGGTTAAAGAAGTTCGACATCACCCCCGAATATTCATTTGTATTAGGAACACCTGCCCCGACAAGGGAACAGGTACAGGCACAAATAGATTTTGAAATAAATTTTATCAAAAGGGTAAAGGCTGTAAACCCGAATACGGAGATCGTTATCTATACGTACAGCCCTGTCCCTACAGAAGGATCGGAACTTTTTAAGCAGGTATTGGCCAGCGGTTTCAAATTCCCGCAAACGCTGGAAGACTGGATAAGCCCTGCCTGGGAAAATTTCGACCTGCGCAAAAACCCTCTAACACCATGGCTCACCCCGGAAATGATAGATAAGATAAGAAATTTTGAAACGGTTTTGAATGGCGTATATCCGACTGTCACCGATATCAAGCTAAATGATATGAAACGAAAGCTGATAAAGGCGGTAGCCGGAGTACGCTACAAAATCAACCTGTACAGTTACCCCTATGAGATAAAGCTGCTGCAAAGATTATGGAAATACAGGCAGCCCGAAATACAGGGATTTTAAAATTGTGAAGCAAATTGAACCAGCCTGTAAAACATATCGCAAAAAGAAGCAGTCAAACCCTTAAACCGGATTTTGAAGACCTCTATATTGCCGTACGCCAGCAGGAAAAAAGGATATATACGGATGAAGAATTACAGCTTTTGCCAGACATTGATCACCTTTATTATGATGAATGGAAGATCAGGAAACGATCAAGCGAAAGATTGATCACCTACCTGGAAAAGAAGCATAAATATTTAAGGATATTGGAAGTAGGATGTGGAAATGGGTGGTTATCAGCAAAGCTGTCAAACATACCAAATACTAAGGTGACCGGTCTTGATATTAACCAGTTAGAGATTGAGCAGGCCAACCGGGTTTTCAAAAAAGACAACCTGGAGTTTATTTATGACAGCTTTAATGATAACACTTTTGATAACGACAAATTCGATGTAATCGTTTTTGCCGCTTCATTGCAATACTTCCCTTCAGTGATCAATGTCTTTAAACAGGCGTTATCAATTTTAAAACATGGCGGCGAGGTACACATCATCGATACGCCTTTTTATACACCATTAGAGGCTGAAAAAGCTAATGAGAGAAGCTGTAAATACTACGCTGCCCTGGGTATTCCTGAGATGTCCCAACATTATTTTCATCACTCTATAAGCGAATTTTGGGGATTTAAATACGAGCTATTATTTAACCCAACCAGCCTGTATAACCGGCTGTTTAAAAAAGATCCTTTTTATTGGGTCACAATACGGAAATAACTATGCTGCTGCAATCTATAAATCATACTTACCAACGATACCGTACACTAAAAACGCATCGGATATCGGCACTGCCGATTGTGATTTTGATGCCGCACAGCGCCTGTAACTGCCGCTGTGTAATGTGTGATATCTGGAAGGATAATAAAAATCTTAAGCAGTTGACCGAACAGGATGTTAGTGGCCTGCTTGATTCGCTGAAGAAATTCGGAACCCGGCAGGTGGTGATGTCCGGAGGGGAGGCGCTGCTGAATCAGAACTTTTTTGGCTTATGCGAAATTCTAAAAAGCGCGGGTATCAAGGTTTCGCTGCTTACTACGGGCCTGTCTGTCAAAGCACATGCTGAGAAGTTATTAAAATATGTAAACGATATCATTGTATCACTTGATGGTGACCAGCCACTGCACGATGCAATTCGTAATATTCCCGGGGCGTTTCAAAAATTAAAGGATGGTGTGGAGCATATCCGGTCAATAAATCCAAAATATCGGATCACAGCACGGACGGTGATACACCGGCTTAATTTCTGGAACTGGTCATCCATTATTTACCAGGCAAGGCTTATGGGGATTGACCAGGTTAGTTTTTTACCGGCTGATGTAAGCAGTCATGCGTTTAACCGCCAGATGGCCTGGGAGGAGCCCCGTCAAAACGAAATTCTGTTGTCCGAAAGGGAACTACCCGAATTAAAGGCGATCATTGAAAGGATCATCGATGAGTGCAGCGAAGATTTTACTAACGGCTTTATTGCCGAATCGCCCGAAAAACTTATGGACATATATCGCTACTATGCCGCATATTATGGGTTGAACCCTTTCCCTTTCAAAAAGTGCAATGCACCCTGGGTATCAACCGTAATAGAAGCGGATGGCAGTGTGCGTCCATGCTTTTTTCATGAAGCAATAGGGAATATTAAGGATTCGTCACTGGCAACAATTTTAAACAGCGATGATGCCATTAACTGGAGAAAAACATTGGACATGAGTACAAACAGCACTTGTGTAAAATGTGTATGCTCATTGAATTTGTCACCGCGGATGAATCCGTAAGAAATATAATATTAATACCATCCGGCAACCCAATAGCTTTTGCAGCCGTAATTTATAAAAGATGGAACAAAATAATATCCTGTTCACGCATTCCTATTTTTTAAGGTTCGATCCCAAGCAATGGGCATGGGGGCAACCATATCCACCATTGGGTACTTTATATGCTGCAGCGCTGATGCGCCAAAATGGATATGAAGTTTCCCTGTTTGATACCATGTTTGCAACCGCACCTGAAGAAGTTGAGCCGGAGCTGGAAAAGCATCAGCCCGACTTCTTTGTGATCTATGACGATGGGTTTAACTACCTTACCAAAATGTGCCTCACCAACATGCGCGAGGCGGCTTTTAGTATGTCCTGGCAGGCCAAAGCGAAAAATTGCAAGGTGATTGTTTGCAGTTCAGATTCAACCGACCGTTACGAGAAATATCTTCAGGAAGGCGCAGACTTTGTAATAATAGGCGAGGGGGAGCAAACCCTGCTGGAGCTGGTTGGCGAACTTAGAAATGGAGTTACAGATTATTCAGCGATCCGCGGACTGGCCTATATTAAAGATGGAAAGGTTGTAAAAACCCTGGGCCGACCAGTATTAAAAGACCTTGATAGTTTGCCTTTGCCCGCCTGGGATCTGGTAAACATGCAGCCATACAAGGAAAGCTGGCTGAAACATGCAGGCTATTTCTCGTTAAATATTGGCACTACCCGTGGTTGTCCGTTTAAATGCAACTGGTGTGCAAAACCAATTTACGGTAACCGCTATAATTCAAGAAGTCCGGAAAATGTAGTACAGGAAATCAAGATGCTGAAACAGCAGTTTGATATGGATCACATTTGGTTTTGTGACGATATTTTTGGATTGAAGCCGGGATGGGTAGAGGAGTTTTCCGCTTTGATGCAAACAGAAAATCTGAAGATCAGATTTAAAATACAATCAAGAGCCGACTTACTTGTGGAGGAAGACCTGGTAAAAGCACTGGCCGATTCGGGCTGTGAAAATATATGGATAGGCGCCGAGAGCGGTTCGCAAAAAATACTGGATGCAATGGATAAAGGTACCACTGTGGAACAGATACACCAATCTACCCGGTTGATGAAAAAGTATGGTATCAGGCCGTCGTTTTTTATCCAGTTTGGTTATTTGGACGAACTAAAGGAAGACATCGAACTAACCATAAAAATGATCAATGAACTGCTGCCTTATGAAATAGGCATATCGGTATCATACCCATTGCCTGGCACAGGTTTTTATGAGAAAGTAAAAGCTGATCTAAAGAGTAAAACCAACTGGACCGACTCTGATGAAATGGCTATGATGTTTACCAATACTTTTCCGCCATCTTACTACAAGCAATTGTACCGGTATGTACACCAGAATTATCGCCAGCATATAGCAAAAAATAGCTTGTCCGAGTTGGTTAAAAAACCGCTGAATGTTAATTTCAGGAATCTAAAAAAGGCGCTTTCTGTTTTCTACTATACACCGTCAGCATTGATTGAAAAAATGAAGCTGAAACGGTTAGAAAAAGCATTATGATGGAGGTACTTACAGATCATATTAACGAGCAAAATGCTGCGGAGGCGTTTACCGGGCAGTCAGTGATATTTGACGATCTGTACGGCGCAAATACCATCATCAACTATAAGCGCGAACGGGTGCGCGATCATGTGCTGAAATATCTCAAGCCCGGCAGTTCCATATTGGAGCTGAACAGCGGCACAGGTGAAGACGCTATATTTTTTGCCGGGAAAGGGCATAAGGTACACGCGACCGATATATCACCCGGCATGCAGCAGCAATTAATGCTGAAAGTTCAGAAACGCCAATTGGGAACGACGGTAAGTAATGAATTGTGTTCTTACACTGATCTTAACCACCTGAAAAATAAAGGACCTTATGACCTGGTATTCTCCAACTTTGCCGGCCTGAATTGCACCGGTGAGTTAGATAAAGTTCTGGCTTCATTATCTCCATTACTAAATCCAGGCGGGCTAGTTACACTGGTTGTACTACCGAAATTCTGTTTATGGGAAACGCTGCTGTTATTCAAGGGGAAATTTAAAACGGCATTCAGACGATTTTTTAGTTCGAACGGAAGAACAGCGCATATTGATGGTAATTACTTTAAATGCTGGTACTACAACCCCTCATATATTACTAAAAGATTAAAAGGTCAATTTGATGTATTAAGCATCGAAGGGCTTTGCACTATCGTCCCGCCATCTTACCTTGAAGGCTTTGCCGAAAAGCATCCATCTGCCTATACTAAACTTAAAAAGTGGGAAGGTAAACTTAAAACCCGCTGGCCCTGGAGGGTTATGGGGGATTATTATATTATTTCGTTGAGGAAGAAGTAAGTAATAGTAGCAGTTGCAGTGGCAGTAGCAGTAGCAGATTTTTAGAGATAGTAAATGTTAAGTGCCACTATCTACTGCAACTGCTACCCCTCATCGCCATCAAGATCAATGTGCTACACTGCTTTCTAAATGATCTAAAAGCTGCGATATCTTGCTTTGATATTTTCCGATCAGCTTTTCCTGAAAAAACCGGGGGTCAGGTTTGGAGTGGTGTTTGCCGCAATCCATTCCCATAATAATGCCCTTATCGTTCAATTTTTTTAGTTCGACATTTTTAAGCCAGCGTTTAGCGCTGATCTTCAGTAACAGATTATCGATTTTATTACCCAGCCAGTTATTAAAGAGCATCTCTGTAAAGCTTTTCAGCCAGGTTTTTTTTAAGGGTTCGGCGGTGGTTAACCGTAAGCATTTATTGGGCAAGTATTCGCGCGTCCATGCATTGGCAATATAAAACTGCTCAAAAACAGTATCGCCGTGTAATGGCATCAGGGTAGCAATTTCAATAGCGGTGTAAATATTTTTTTCGCGTATCTGCAGTTCCTTTTCATCAATATAATAGTTCATGCAGAAATATTGATGCTTATTTACCAGGAAAGTCAGTTTCTTAAAACAATGCATAATGGTACGCGCTAGCCACAGCCTGTTTTTGGCAGTAATAATAAACAGGTCGATATCTGAACTTTCATCAGCAAAGTTTTTTGAAAGCGATCCCGAAATAGCGATCCCCCTTACATAAGGGAAACGGACAAGGAAGTCGCCCACCTGCTTTGCAATACCGATCATCTCTTCGGCCTTAGCATTGCCATTGAGCCTGCGTTCAATTAAAAAGTAATCATTTTTCAGCGTATAAAATTTGCCGAAATGATAGATAACCCGGTCACTAACCAGGCAGCTTAATGCAAATTCAAGCTCCTGCTGTTCACATTTGATTGGAAGGTTTAGAAAAACTTCATCCATAGTCAACGGATAATTGAAAAGATCAAAATAAGCAAGTGCGGCTAAGATATTTTTTTTGATGTCTGACAACTTATTTATTGTTAAATTAACAGCTATTTCCCTTTATAATGATGACGGAACAACCTCATGTTTGGTTGCCACCTTTCTTAAATATTTATGTCGTTTTATAGGTAAATTAAGATGCTCTTTCTGTTCGGATGAAAAAACAAAAAAGCTGAAAAAGAAGCCGTAAAAGATCACCCCTTTATCAACATCCAATACGTTTTCGGATAAGGAAACGGTAGCAATGATCACCATAAAACTGAAGAATACAATATCTCTTTTCCTGATCGCTTTTTTAAAACCATATAGCAGGGTCGCCAGGTAAACAGCGAGCCCCCATATCCCTGATTTGAGCATGAAACTCATATACTCATTATGCGCATTTAAATGGTGTACGTACGAACTGTAGAATTTTTTAGCAAAGTATTGTTGCTGCAAAAGTTGTATCTCTGACCCTGCACCATAGCCAATTACCGGCGACTCGCCAATCAGTTTGACAGCAATTTTCCATCTTTCAAGCCGTGGTTCTACCGTTTGTCCGGCAAAAGATGGGGATAGGTCTTCTTTCAATTCATACAAAAAACGGTCTTTTAAAGCATGCGAGCTAAATATGCAAAGCACAAGAATGCAAAAAGCTGACGCAGAAATTAATATGTATGCTTTTTGTCTCAGACCCCTGATCAAAAAGTAAGGGAACGCAATATTGAGTACCAGGAACAGGGCCACAAATACTGATTTTGAACTTAATTGAATAATTCCGGCTGTGAGTACCAGGCAGCAGATAACATATACTATTCTATTGGTTAACGTTAGCTTTTCACTGATCAAAACTGATAACAGGTATACCAACGCGATGGCTATCTGCATCGAAAAAAATGTAGCATGCATATCTATCGGCTGCGAAAAATTATGATTAGTAAACGCCGGAGACATAATCGAAGACCAGGACATTTTATAATACCTTATGGTAATAAATGCATCAGCATACAGATAAATAATGGTAGCTGTGCAACATAAGGCAAAAGCAAGCAAAAACCGTGACTTGTATTTTTTCAAATCGAGCGGGTTAAAGCACATTATCAGCGGGAATAATAAAATTGGCAGATCCAGTTGCCACTCAATAAATGCGTGTGCAGGGTTGATGGTATATAAAGTACTTACCACGGTAACCAGGAATACTGATAACAACACTGCTGTACGCAGTGTAAATACCGGTTTTACTTTACCCTTTTTTAATTGAATCAGCGTGTGTATCGCAAAGCTTGCAAGTATAAGGTGACTGTAAAAACGGTCGAACGGCAGGCTGAGCAGGAGCAGCATAATGTGATAATAGCTGATCCTGTTAGCCAGGTTGTCCTTAATAAGCAATAATTCTTTCATGCTTTGAACCCTTGTAGCATTCAACAATGAATGCTTCATACTCATTAATGATCTTCTCCCAATTAAACTGGTAGGTAATTTTATTAAGGTTGTTCCTTACCATCATCTGTTCATTTTCTTTACGCTGAACGGTTTCGACAAGGTGTTGCACCTCAATGGCATTTGAAAAGTAAAAAGCGTCAGCATGCAGTACCGATTTATTAAAAGGGTTATTATGTGCAGCTATCAGCGCCTCACTTGCCATCGCTTCCAGAAGTGAAGGATTGGTGCCCCCGACACTGTGCCCATGAAAATACAGGTACGAATTATTTTGCAAAGCGCGAACCCGTGGTGTATCAAAAATTGCCCCTTTGAACTGTATGCGTTCATCATTATTAAACCTGTTCCTGATATACTGACCGAAACGGTTGCTTGTATCACCCAAAACCTTAAAGCTTCTGCGCGAATTGCTGTTATTAAAGCCCTCCAGTATGGTCTCGATATTATTTTCAGGTTCCATACGGGCCATCAGCAAAAAGTAATCTTCTTTTTCTGCTTCCTTTGTGTCCAGTTGTTCTCTTTCAATATCACTAAAAACGTCAGCTCCGTAAGGGATATATTCACTGTAGATGTGGTATTTTTCTTCCAGGTAAGATTTTATCACCCTTGAGTCAGAAACATAATAATGGCTGTGTTTTACTGCCAGCTTTTCGGCATATTTTAGAAATTGCTGTACCCTTTTTGAGTATTTCGATCGTTTCCATTCCAGGCCATCCATATTGGTAATAATGGTGCTGTTTTTAGGATACAAGTTTCCCCATATCGAACAGCTGGTATAACCCATCAGTAAAACCACGTCAAATTTTTGCCTGCGGGCATCCATCAGGCAGTTCAGGTCATAAATAAATTGCCCGGCCGTGCCTATCAGGTATTCGGGGTCATAACAATGCTTAATAGTTACGCCGTTCCATGTATCGGCAGTATAGGGGTGGTTGTGCGAATTATAAACGGTTACAGAGTGTCCCTTTTTTACCAACCCCGCCGAAACATATTCTGATATATGTTCAAATCCACCATAGTAGTTTGGAATCCCTCTTGTTCCTAAAATTGCTATTCTTAAACTTTTCATTGAGTAATAGTTTGCTGGTATGCTTTTAAAGTTTCGGTTGCTGCCTGTTTCCAGGTATACCTATTTAGTATCATGTTATATAAATTCTCGTCGTATTTGCTTTGACTGGCTTTTTCAACCGCTGCCAATATGCTTTCGGGGTTCCCCGGCTCACAGTAAAATGCATGGCTGCCAAAATATTCCGGAGCATCCCCTTTATTGGTGATGACGATATTACAGCCCATCACAGCTCCTTCTATCGAGCTTAACCCGGTGGTCTCAAACCAACTTGGCAATATGTGCACCTTCGCTTTCTGGTAATATTTTAAAAGTTCTGCCTGCGGGATATGATCGATAAACGTGATATTGGATGCTGCTATGCTGCGGCACTCATCATAATAAGGCTTTTGATTTGGTGCATGCGAGCCAATGATGATTAAATTGAACCGGGTATTATTCAGTGCTTTTATCAAGTTCAACTGATTCTTTATGCCTTCAATCCTGGCTACATTCAGTACCAGGTTAGGGTCTTTTTCAGCTTTATAATCGCGTTTAAACAAGTGCTGATCAACACCATTGGGCACCACTGTATGCTTTAATTTGCATGGATAAGCTTTTATAATACGATGGTATTCCGATTCGGAATTGGGTAATACCATTGCCGCATTCTTTAATACTTCGGTGATGCTGCGACGCTGCCCTTTCCATAAATATTCCTTACTGGCCAAATGATCTTTACCTAATACCCAGCGTGCTATAGTTTTGAGGTACTCAATGCTGTTTGCCGGTAAAAATCCAAAAATCATCCCAACGCCTTTACGGTGGTGCTTATCGTACTCGGTATAATTGCATAATATGGTGGATACCACAAAAGGCTTCCCGGCTTTTTTGCTGTGATACAGGATATCTGCCGGGCGTGTGAGGTTAAAGAAATGCAGCAGATCATATTCAGCGTAATTTATTTCATCTTTTGAAAGCTTGACTTCTGTCGATATCCCCAATTGCTCTAAATGCCGGGCAGTTTGCACCACCTGCACCGTGTCGCCGCCGGGTACATCAAATAAAGTGGATCGTGTTATAAAAGCTACTTTCATGTTTTTATGTGTATTAAGAATCGAGAGTTAAGAATCAAGAGTCAGGAAGCAAGAGCCAGGGTAGTCATGAAAAGGCAGTACATCTTTTGATGAACTGTTTTCTTGATTCCTGATTCTTAACTCTTGATTCATATCTATATTCATACTACAGTCTGTTAGGGCTTTTTTTATGCAGCCATGCTATCAATATCTCAGGCAGGTAGCTTACCGCGTAAAGCAGGTAGTTATCCAGCCTGAAAGGGTCAACGCTGATGGCCTTACGCACATGTCCGCGTGCTTTTGACGGCTGATAGTTATTAGCCAAAAACTTCTTTCCGCACAGGGCATGGTAAGCACCCTCTTTTATTTTACCTACATCCTGTTTTTGGATGATGGATAGCAGTTCATTACCCTCATCTTCGGTGATGGCCCCTCGTGTAGTGGCCTGCCTTTTAAGCTGACGGAACCGCTCTCCGCGCCATTTCTCATCAATAGTTGCCGATGCCGGATTGAAGCGAACTTTTATCAAAGGCTCGCGCAGGTTTTGCATTTTACCTGTTTTAACAAGGCTGGTCCACAACAGGTAGTCCTCAAAATGGTGTGCATGCACATTATAGCCACCTGCTTTTATCACCTCAACCCTTCTATACATTACCGACGAATGGATAAATGGGCAGTACACATACATATTCTGTTGCACCTCATCGTTTGAGTGGGCAATACATTTAAAGCTGAACAGGAAATCGCCATTCTCTAAAATGTATTCGGCATCGCTGCCTACCAGTACATAGTCAGGATGGTCCTGTAAAAAATTGAACTGCTTTTCCAGCCTGTCAGGCATACAAATGTCATCCGCATCAAAACGGGCAATGTAATGTGTATCCGCAAGACGCAAACCAGTGTTAAGTGTCGCTGCTATACCCTGGTGATCGTTGTTAACCAACACTATACGCGGGTCATCAAAGGACAATACCTCGCTAACAGTATTATCGGTTGAGCCGTCATTAATAACCAACAATTCAAACTCTCGGTAAGATTGCTCCAATACCGATACTATCGCCTCGCGGATATACTTGCCTGCATTATAGGCAGGCATCAAAACAGTTATTTTATGGCGATCAGCGTACATATTCTGGTATTACTTTGTTAGCGTTTTCTTTGATGTTGAGCAGCAGCAGTAACTCGAAAAAAACGAGTATGGACAGTTGCTCAAACCAGTATTCGATAAAAAACAGGGCCACCACCATCAACAGGATGGGCAGTCCGTAGGTTAGCGCCTTATAATGTTTCAGAAAATAACCCAGGTACCAAACCAGGAATGCGATCAATCCAAGCAGGCCGTATTCGCCCAATAGCTGGTCATATACCGAATCCGGGTTATTGGTAAGCGAATGGTAATCAGTTTTTTTGCTGAAAAAATTAAGAAAAACATCCAGGTGATTTGACAGGAAATATGGGCTGATATAAACCAGTTTTTGCGGATATCCACCGGCAAAACCCAATCCACTAACCCTGAAAGCTAGTTTGGACGAAAAATTACCTATGCCGTTACCCGTCAATATTTTTGAAGGATGGTGTCCTAAAAAACTAATAGTTTGAATACTGCTAATCGCCTTTCCGGGCAAAGCGGACTGATAATTATTTTGTGCCGATAAAGGCAAATTGCTTTTATGCGTGTTAACAAAGGCTAATAATCGCTTTTGATAAGCATTGGTATCAGCGATATGCTGGTATGGTTTTAAATTGATGTTCGGTTGAGGAATAATTATACGGCCACCTTCCAAAACTGTTAATGGTTTTTCCGGAAGTGATTTTTTCTCATTAACCACAGATTTAGGAGTCGGTGTTGTTACCATAGCCGACTGTTGCGCCTTAACGTCCAATACTGATTTAGGGGGATGCGAAATCACATAAACACTATCAATATGGCGTTGGGCAATTTTCTGTTTGATCTCATCTGCGGTCAGCCATTTATCCGGCATTAGGGTAAGAGGGAGATCGGGTTTGCCAGCAGGCGGCTGTGCAGATTGTAGCAATTTGAGATGGAACGTATTCTTAAATCCTTCGTGCACATACATGTAGTTTTGCGGCGATATTTTCACCATAAAAACCACAAGAAACATCATACAAGCGGCGATCAGGCTTTTTTGGTCGCGGCTGCTTTTAAAAATGAATAAAATGGCAAAGCATATAAGCAGCATGATATTAGTAAAATTGCTGCCGGTAAAAAGCATCACAACCATGCAAACAAACAGCATGGTCATATTCTTTTTGGTCAGGAAATAGAGCACACCCAGTGCATTTAAAACAGCGTTGGTTGTAGAAGTATCAAATGTGATGCCCCTGATATAATCGCCGGTGCCTATAAAATATTTCTGATACTGGCCCTGGTAGGTGTAAGGATTGATGGAGCCGGTCTCCCATATAATCGCAGCCAGGTTACAGAATGAAAGTAGGGCATTCAGTATAAAAAAGATAACAATGGTGCGGTGGATGGTTTCGGTATCATCCTGCTCCACAAACAGTTTTACCTGGTGCATGGCCAGTATGCAGAGCGCCCAAAAGCCAACGCCGGTGAGCAGGACAATATTATAATTGAGATTAAAATAATTGATGCTGATTACCCAGTTAAGCACTGCTATTGCAATTGCCAGCAAATAAAAAAGTGGCAGTCGTGAATTTTTAAAACTGAACCCGAATTTGAAATTAAACTGAAGCAGGTAGATGAGGGCAATAGCCGGAATTTTGACCGCTAACTTTACGTTCAGGAAAAGCACCAGGAATAGCAAAAGCTTCCAATCAACCAGTTTTTTCAGGTTTTTAAAGTCAAAAGCGGTACTGACAATCATTCGGTATAATCCCCAATTTATTTAAAGAGAGTACGCCCCGGAAATTGGATTGGTTGCCTGCTGGGTTGAGGGAAGGGAGAATTATTTATTTAAAATAAGACTGTCATCCTGAACGTAGTAAAGAATCTTCTCCGCCACGCCAGTAGACGACTTTTCTATTGAAGAAGATTCTTTACTACGTTCAGAATGACAAAGAGAAGAATAAGTATTCTGTTAATTCTTTAATTCTGGTTCAGACATATTCACCATTCCACTCAAAGCCTTCGCATCAACCAGCCCTACTTGCCCCATAACAACCAATCCCACCACATAAAGCAAAACCGCAGCTCCAACTTCAACCCAAACATTAACAAATAATACCTTCGCACCAAAAACACTTAAACAGGCACAGGCTGTGGATATCAATAGAGGATATACAACTTGGTTCAGTTCCTTTACATCGTTCCTTATCAAAAAGTAGATGGTTTGGGCACTATATCCCGCAAGGTAACCGATAGCGGCGCCTTCATTTTTAAAAATGGGGATCAATATAATATCAGCAATTACATTTACTGCAAGGGTGATAGCAAACGCGGTAAATATCATTTTCAATCGCCCTTTGGCAAAGCTGATCGTCCATAAAAAATTAGTGAGGTAGATGAGCGGTATGCATAGGGTGAGTATAAAAATGGTACGTTCGTTTACGGCCCCATATTTCCCGGCAGTAAGCCTGTCAATCACCGGCGACCAGCAGCTGTTGATCAGTACGATGGTAAATGCCGCAACGATCATTTCCATCCTCGCCAGTAGTTTCAGCTTGTTGGTATCGGGTACGGCTCCATCTTTAAATAAACGGGTGAACCAGGGAATAAGCAAAGGCGCAATAGCCAGCAGGGGGAGGGTGGATAATTCAAAAACCTTGTAGGCAAAGCTATATTCGGCCAGTTTTACGGCCGATAACACGATGCCGATAAATATCCAGTCGAACCGTGCCAGTGCAGAAGTGATCATCACCACACCAAACTGTGGCAGCGATTCTTTAAGCAGGGATATGTAATTGCTCTTATTCCATTTTATGGTTAACGGCAAATGGGTGGCTTGTTTAAAAAGCAAGGTGCCGATGGCTAATTCCAGCAGATCGCCGCTGATAAATACAATAATCACATTTCGTAAGGTGATGCTGTGTAATATAGTCAGGACGACCAAACAGCATGCACGTGCAATATTTGAGATAACGGATAGGTAAGCTAATAATCTGAATCGCTCCATCCCAATAGCCGACTGCTTAAAAGGCGTAGAGAAATAGATCATCAGCTTGCCGGCGCCTATTAATAGAATGATATCGTAAGCATTGATAAAAGGGAAGAGGAGCCTGCCGGCAAATAACAATCCATAGAATACAAACCCGGTAATTAATACATGACTGATGTAAAGAGACAATATAATTGGAGGATCTTCGCCCGAAGCCAGTTTCCTGACCGCAATCTGATCGATACCGAATGAGAGGATATTAAATATGGCCAGCATAAGGGCCAGCGCAAGGTTGATCTGTCCGAAACTATTCTTATCGAGCCCGATGGAAAGGATATAAAAGATGACCAGTCCGGCCAACTGATTGATGATAAGCTGTAAAGTATTGGCCGAAAGATTATTTACAAGCTTGGTTTTCATTTTATTTTTAGTCGTAAGTCTGGAGTCGAAAGTCATAAGTTAGGTATTATTTTGACTTCTGACTTCGAACTAACGGCTTTGGACTAAGACTCAATACTATATTCCGCCACCAAATTATCCTTCACCTTTGGTGTTTCCTGGAGACTAATTAGAGGCTGCTCCTTCAGCAAACGGTATTTTAACCGGGTATGCCTTGATATCATTTTAGCTATCATAAAGCCTTCGCGTCCATCCAGGAAGCCGAAAAATACGATATAATTTTTAAGGAAATGAAACAAGGGTGCAATATGCAGTTTAAGAAAGGTAGGTTTTTTATTGTTAACCAGGTATTTCCCGGCGCTTAGTTGTGCGTAATGATCAGCCTTACGGGTAAATTCAACGGAATCCTTTACCGAATAATGATGCAGATGACCCTTTATTCTTTTTACAGTAGCGGTTTTCGGCAACATCAACGTCTCATGCACCGGCGACTCTGACCATTTCACCATCTTGCGGTTAAACAGGCGGATATGGTGATCTCGGCCCCAACTGCCGAAATGTATTGGCTTTGTTCCGTAATAGGATATAAACTTGATATCGTACACGATAGTGGCATCATTCAGTTTTACTTCATGTAGCGCGCTTACGAGGTCAAGGTCGGCTATTTCGTCAGCATCAATACTCAGTATCCAATTATACCTGGCATATGCTATACCTTTATTTTTATTGACACCGTAGCCATTCCAGTTTTCGCGATAAACACGACAACCATATTTACGGGCGATATCCGGGGTGCCGTCGGTGCTGTCATTATCGACTACGATAATATCGTCGGTAATTAACTTAACCGCATTGATGCACGAGGCGATCACTTCGGCCTCATTTTTAGTAATAATAACAACAGAAACAGGAACCATGTAAATGTGTGCTTGGTATAAAATTATCACGATGGCAGGGAATGAAAGGTTGCCTGAGGGGAATAAAATAATTTATTTTTAACTCACCCGGTCATTATTTCGCTCAGTGGCCCTCTCTTCGTTACGCGGAAAGAGGGTATGGGAGTAAGTCAGCAAGCAGTTCATAATGCAACAATCAACCCAATCTATACGTATTATCACTATTATTACATTATAAAACCCTATATTATTCAAATACTTATCTAAAAATATTGTTGAAAAAATATAAATTTAAATATCTGACTATTAGATATTTAAATTGTGGCTATTATTTTTTTATGACCAAAGGCAACCTTTATATGCCGCACAACGTGATGTAGGCAGATAAGGTTAAATTTATTAAGGATAACAAGGTTACCGGATGGGAGACGAAGAGTTACATCAACTGATCGGCGGCTGTATTAGGCAGGAAAGAGGTAGTCAAAAAATGCTGTATAAAGCGTTTTATGGCTTTTCTATGGGCATATGTCTGCGTTATGCCAATAACCGTGACGAGGCTGCCGAGGTAATGAACCAGGGTTTCTACAAAGTGTTTACACGTATAGAAACCTATGATACCACGCGTCCGTTTAAGGCCTGGCTCGGGAAGATCATGATGAATGTTTCTATTGATTATTATCGCGCTAACCTCAAAATGGCTTATACCGAGGACCTGGATAAGGCCGAAGGCATAAGCGATGGCGAACTGCCCGACCGGAAACTCAACTACGATGATCTTTTGGCTATGGTAAAAAAGCTGCCAAATGCTTATCGTACTGTATTTAACCTGTTTGCTATTGATGGCTATTCGCATGAGGAGATAGGAGAGATGCTGGGTATATCATCCGGCACTTCAAAATCAAACTTGCACAAGGCCAGGCAAAAACTAAAACAAATGATATTGGAAGCCGATCAGTCGGGCAATTCCAACTATAATAAAGGCATGGATTATTCACCCATTGTTGCTATCAATATGGTTGATATCAACAAGATGGATTTTAGGAAAAATATTTAATAATGAGTAAGGAGAAGGACGAAGATTTAGACAAATTATTTAAAAAGGGGCTGGAAGACCCGGTCAGCGAACCCGCATTCAGAGATGCGGATTGGGATGCTATGGAGCAAATGCTCGATAAAGGCAAAAAACGTCCTGCCATTATTTTTTGGCTCCCTATAATAGGAAGCGCAGCAGCCCTGATATTAATATTTTTAGGTTATTTGTTTTTAAAACCCGAAGTGGTTAAGCCAGGCAAAAAGGAGCAGATGGCGATTACAGCTCATCCGGATACCAATTCTGCCAGCCAGGCGAAAAATAATACCGGTACTAGCGGCGAACCTGCCCGGAAAGGGGCAGATAGCAGTAAACAGCAAACACAAACTGCCCAATATGCTGTAAAGCCATCTCCGCAGAGTCATGGCCAAAAAAGCAACTCGTTCTTTACCTTATCTTCCGGGAAGGATCGCCGCACTGCTACCGGGAAAGATATAAACAAGGCTGCTGATGGATCAAAGGCAAATAATGTTCAGCCTGACACCATAGGTGATCAGCGGGTTATTGCTAATAACGTGGTTGCCGGAAAGACACAACCCGGTACAGCCGATAGCAGGACCGCATTGGGTACCGCTGACGATCAAAAACAGAAAGATATTCAGGATAATATTTTAGCCAGTAAGACACAATTGGGCACAGCTGATAGCAAAACCCAGTTGGGCACGGCCGATAGCAAAACCTCATTGGGTACTGCAGATAACCAAAAGCAAAAAGACAATGCAGCTAATGCCCTTGCATCCGCAACTGTTACCACTCCGTCAAGCGTTAAAGTTGGTAATCAGCAAAAAATGGGCAGCCATCCACAGTATGCTGTAAGTATTTGGGCTTCCTCAGATTTGAACGGCGTGAACTCAGCCTTTCAGCAAAGTAAGGTCGGTGGTAATTTCGGTGCTGCTTTCTCGGTTACTTTTGCCCAAAAATGGACCCTCAGCACAGGTGCCACCTATGATATTAAACCATACCTGACCAATTTTGATAACTATAATACAAATTATCAGTTTAAAAATCCGCCAACAACTGTGAATGCCGATTGCCGCATGCTGGAAATACCTTTGCTTGTTAATTACCGGGTTTATAGTCAAAATGCAAACAGGATATCTGTAGGTACCGGTTTATCATCCTATTTTATGCTGCGCGAGGATTATCAGTTCAATTATGCTGATCCATACAACGCTACAGGCCCTACACATTATACAGTAATCAATAAAAACCAAAATATTTTAAGCGTATTGAATTTGAATGCCACTTATGCGCATCAAATAAATTCAAAAATGGGTGTTATTCTTCAACCATATTTAAAAATACCATTAACTGATGTGGGGGCCAGCCAGGTAAGGCTGCGTTCATCCGGCATTGCTTTAGGCCTTAGCTGGAATTTAAACGCATTTTCAAAACCAAAATAAAATGAAATATATCGCTATGATTTTACTTGCCTGGACGATCAACCAGGCAGGGCAGGACATCTACACCTGTAAAAATGCCAAGATCAATATTTATTCAAGTGCACCGATAGAAGATATCGAGGCCAATGCAGCCGATGGCGTATCGGTTTATAATTCCACTACCGGCGACTTAGCCTTTAGTGTGCCTATACGTGACTTCCATTTTCCTAAATCGCTTATGGAAGTGCATTTTAATGAAAATTATATGGAAAGCGATAAGTTCCCAAAGGCTACTTTTAAAGGTAAGGTACAGGAACACCCTGACCTTTCAAAAGACGGAACTTACCCGATAACAGCAACCGGTGATTTCCAGGTACATGGAGTGACACAAACACGCACCATAGCAGGCAACCTTAAAGTAAGCAACGGCGTAGTAACAATGACGTCAGAATTTATGGTTAAATGTGCCGATCATCATATCGAAATACCTCAGATCGTGTTTCACCATATTGCCGAGAGTATTCGTGTCCGTGTATCGGCTACATACACAGCTTATAAAAAATGAAATCCGTCAGAAACTTAAACAACCCTGTTATGAAAAAAATTATCATCGTTTTGACATTCTTATGTCTTGCTGCCGGTTTAAAGGCGCAGCAGAAACCAACCACACCATCCAAAAGCGACTCCAAGCAAACATCAGCAGATTCATTACTGAACGCTATGAGTACTGATGATAAGCATCAGGATGTTTTAGCAGCATTTAAAGCTACCCGCCTGATCTTTTCGCCAACTACAGAAACGGTAAAGAAAAAGAATCTCAATTTCCTGGTGATTCACCGGTTTGGAGATATGGCCACCTCTGAAGCTGGTGCAAAAACTTTGTATGGGCTTGATAGGGTACAAGATGTTTATATCGGGTTTGAATATGGTATTACCGATAACCTGAATGTCGATTTTGGTCGCAGCACCATCGGGCAATTAATTGAACTGGGATTGAAATATGCTGTATTGCATCAAACTGTGGATAATAGTTCGCCTGTGGCAATCACCCTGGTAGGCGATTATGGCGTAAGGCCCTACGGCGATTTCCAAAGTTATGCCGAAAGAAATTCCTTTTTAGGACAGGCGATTATTTCACGTAAATTCTCGTCTAAATTCTCGTTCCAGGTAGCGCCGATTTATGTTTACAGTAATACCCCTCTTGTTTACGATGAAAATAATGTCGCCATCCCGGATATACCATCAAGTGCTAAAGGATTTTTTGCGCTATCAGGCGCGGCACGTTATAAAATAACCACGCATATGAGTATTGTTGCCGACTATGAGCATTCATTCTCCAGCTACAGGACCGGGGCAAATGGTTTTTCTGATCCGTTAGGTTTTGGTATCGAGGTGGAAACAGGAGGCCACGTATTTACGCTGAATATCACCAATGCTAATAGCATTTCGCAAATTAATACATTGAGCAGCACGCGGCAGGATTTTGGCAGGGGCCAGTTCCGTTTAGGCTTCACTATATCGCGTATGTTTGACTTTAACCATGGGGATAAGGCTAAATATTAGTAGATTCGTTCGTGGAACGACACGAATTTATATCAAAACTTGGAATTGGACTAGTAGCAGCATGCACGGGATGCAGCCTGATCTCATGCGGAAGCAAGAGTAATGACCCTACGCCACCAAAAAATAATAGTGGTAATTTATTCTCAGTGGACCTGAGCAGCCAGCTTGCTAATATTGGCGATTCAACGGTGCAGCAGGGTGTTATTCTTGTAAGATTAGCAACCGGCAATATGGCAGATGCATTTACTGCTGTGCAGGTGGCCTGCACGCACCAGGGTGCTTCTATTGGTTACAATGTAGCGCAAGGGATATTTATTTGTCCAAGGCATGGCAGCGAATTCAATGCTTCAGGTGCAGTAATTCAGGGACCGGCATCGGCAGCACTGCAAGAATACACCGTGACAATTAGCGGCAGTACACTTACCGTTTCATCATAATATTTGTTTTAGATTGACTTTTTATTTGCCGGGTGCTGATTGGGGCGCCCGGCATTTTTTTTAAGCGATCATTTTATGACCCAGATCGGTTCTCCCTTACTGGTATAAGTCATAGATCGGTTCCTCCCCAAACTGGCCGAGAATGCCGGGGAGGCAAAAGCGGAGAGTTCCCGTGACTATTTTATTAAAGAGGCAGACCTGGCCAGTGCGTGCCGGACTTTTCTTTTATAGGTGAGATAACTGAAGTTTAATATTGTGGTGACACTGTTTTGTCAGTAGCTATAAAAATATAAAAATCTTATAATGAGGTTGTTAAATGGCGTTCATAAGTGTTCATGTGTGACGTGAACACCAATCTGGCGTTAAGTATGTCAGGTTGGAATATGTGGACGGTGTACTAGTTTTCTCTATTGGTATAGGTCATATATCGGTTCTTCACCCATATAATAAGCTACGTTTTCCTTGGTAATCACATCCAGAGGAAGATATTTAAGCCCTGAGACCACCTTTTTAAATATCATGTGGTTTGCCAATTGCTGTATCCCCCAGTAACCTTGTCCTTTTGGATTTTGATTGATGAGAAAATTGATAGTGCCTTTATTTAAATAGTCGACGTTTTTTGGCAGCAGGTCATACCCAACTAATTTAATATGGGTAATTCTATTTTGCTCAAGACATGCGGCTGCCGCATATGATTTTGAAGATGTCACGTAAATACATCTTAAAGTAGGTTTACTTTCAATAATACTGGCCAGCTGATCAGAAAAACCATTTGCTTCAGGCCTGTTAAGATGCACATTTATTACCGGATACTTATCTTCGAGGTTGTTTTGTTTAAAATAATCACGAAATCCCTGTTCTTTTTTTGCCAGGTGTGAGGCATTGCTTATTTCTTCATCAATATGCAATACCAACATAACACAGGGTTCTGTTTGGCCATAATGTGCCAGCCTGCCTGCCAGCAAACCACTTTGATAGGGGTCTTGCCCCACATAGCTTAGCGCACCCGACTCACTGATCTGGTTATTGAACAATACGAACGGGATTTTTTTATCCTGCCACTCTTTAAAAAGCGGCATAGTGTCCCGGTAAAAAATGGGTGACACAAATATTCCGTCAGGCTTCGTTCTTGTGATCTGTTTAGCTTTATCAATGTATGAATCTACATTGTAAGGATTAAATGTATAATGCTGGATACTTACTCCATATTGCTTTAAGCCGGCTTCGGCTTTGTCAATACCCTCTTTCGGACCAAGCCAGTATGGATCAAAAGAAGGATTAGGGATAAGCGCTGCAATATGGCGTTCTTTTCTTGAACCCAGGGCCCTGGCTATCAGGTTGGGTTCATAACTCATCTCTTTCAAAATTTCACGTACTTGCTGCTGTACGTCGGGTGCTACACGGCCGCGATTGTGGATGACACGATCGACAGTACCGGTTGATACTCCGGCTTTTATAGCAATATCCTTTATTGTTACGTTAGCTTTTTTCATACCGAAATCTGGGGGCTAAATGTACTCCATTTATTAAAAATCGTCGCAAATAAGCTTAAAATAATGCAAATGTCCTCACAGCTTTATACGACTAATTGATTAACTTAGTTTGGAAAAGTTATGTAACAATAATGAAACCCGAAAAAGCCAAGCCAGAATATTCATTCAGCAGTTTCTTATTAACACAGGAACCGCAGTTCAGAGATTGCTTAAATGGGCTTCATCAGCTTATAAAATCCATCGTGCCTGATGCCGAAGAAATGTTTAGTTACCAGGTGCATTGCTTTAAGCACATCTATATGCTGGTAGGAATTGGTGCTACCAAAGAATATTGCAGTTTGTATACAATGAGCAGTAAGCTGGTTAAACAAATAAAGAATGAGTTATCCGGATGCAAATTATCAGGCATGACCTTGCATTTTAACCCTGATGAACCCTTGCCGGTTGAAATAATTACCCGCATTGTTTTAGCCCGAGTACAGGAAAACGAGATGCGGGCAACTACGAGGAGGGAGAAATAGATAAGGCATAAAAAATCCCGGCTGTTCACACCTGCCGGGATTCATCATTAAGAAAATATAATTAGTGTTTTTTGATTTCTACGCGGCGGTTTATAATCCTTCCGGCTTCGGTACTATTATCGGCCACCGGATTGCTTTCCCCATAACCCTGGGTGGTTAAATTGGCCGCGCTTACCCCGGTATTCACCAGGTATGCTTTTACAGAATTAGCGCGATCTATAGACAGTTGCATGTTATGCTCGTCTGTTCCTTCGGCTGATGCATAACCTTTTAGTAAAAATGTTATTGAAGGATCTTTTTTCATTTCGGCTGCTGCCTTATCCAGTATCGGGTATGATTCTGTTGTTAATATACCTGAGTCAAACTCGAATTGAATGTTACTGAAATTATAATCAGGTGGAGCAGGTGCAGGAGCTACGGGTTGTGGATCGGGCGCAGGTGGCGGCGGCGGTGGTGTTTGCTGCACAGGTTGTGCAGGATTTTCTGCAGGTGGTGGCGGCTCCTGTACTATTTTCTTTTTTGCTTTGCAAGCTTGTAATGAAATAATTGCTGTTAAAATAAGAATTAACGAGAAATTGGATTTTAAAAATTTCATAATAAAGATGTTTTAGGATGATAAACGACATCCAACTATGGCTTATTGCCGAAAGCAAGTAAATCCATACTTGTTTTCTTTTTGTTTTGTTGATAAATGCTCATATTGAGGATGATCAATGGGCTCATTTTTTCGCAAAAAGAGCATCAACATTCCACTGATCCCATTGTTGCGGAGTCAATAAAAGTGTGATAAGCAAAATAGCCCTGGGTATTACATGCTGCAAATCCCAAATAGGCTCTAATATGCCATGTCCGAAAGAAACGATAAGCAGATCGACGCCAAGAAAGTATAAGGCATACTCTCTGAAAAGCCCTATGATCAATAAAAACCCGCAGATCAGTTCGACGTAAGAAGTATAATATGCAGTACACCATATCAGCCATTTTGGTAAAAAGGTGGCCTCGAAATCCTTAAAGAACATATTGTACACTTTGGGTACCGTATAGGTAAATATCTTGCCATATCCCTGCATTATTAAGATTATGCCAAGTAATGCTCTTGTAAAGAATATGCCTGCTGCTCTGGATGTTTGATCACTCATAAAGCTTTAAAAGTACTGAAATTTAAAGTTTTTGCAGGCACCAGGTAGTCATGCAGCGCAGGTTTTGCACGTTGGTGGTTTTTATAGGTTCATGCGGCTGTGCATTGAGCGATGCGGTGTAATTGAGCAGTATTTGTTCATTCACCAAATAGCGTTCTGACCCATCTGGTAACAGGTAGCGGCCTTTTCCAATTGGGAATACCAAACTTTCGATACCAATATCAGATGCCAGACGGGCAAACAGGTAGCCGCCGGGTTTTAGAACCCGCCACATAGAATTCAGCATAGTGTCGAAATGTGCTTCGCTTTCTGCAAAATGCAACACAGCGCTACTGATCACCAGGTCGAAATACGCGCCATCAAAAGGCAGGTCCTCAGCTTTGGCAACTTTAAAATTGTTTTGAGAATTTTTGGGTGCAATATCTTTGGCTAAAGATCTAAGCGTCTCTATTGCTTCAGCATTTGGGTCGATGCCATATACCTCGTAACCATTTTTTAGAAAATACAATAGGTTGCGCCCGCTACCACAACCTGCATCCAGCACTCTTTGGCAATTGTCATACGTGCCTTTCAATAACTGATCGAACAGGTAAATATCAATATCGCCGAAGTTTTGCTTAAGGTTGGTTTGCATCGATTTATAAAGCCTCTAAAATAGGATTTTCAATCAAAGCTCACAGTATATAAAAGTATTTTATGATGGAAATATCAACAACGGTACATTTATATTAGTCGGTATAGTATAAGGCATATTATGCCCCACCAATTCTTTAAAGTGGAACTTGTTATTTACCAACACCACCAGGTCGTTATTCATGCCGTTTACCAATATATCAAGCGCCCTGGCCACATTTCTTTCCTTTATATTGCTGAAATAAATGTGTTCCTGATTATCCCGGCTCAATATGGTGTCAGCAAAAACAGTGCGGGCATAATTTTCTTCCATATGCGGCAGGCCCTGTGTGGAGATATTGGCTATCAGCACACTGGCGTTAATGGATTTGGCTAATTGGGTTAAAAATATTACAATTTCACGCCTGCAAAACCGCAGGTCGGTAGCGTATACTATTTTTTCAAACATCCTGTACTCAAATTTCTCCGGAATCAATAATATAGGGCATCCTGATTTGGTAGAGCAGCTAAGTACTTCTGCCTCAATATGAAGTATTTCTTCGCCATCCCCCGTAATTCCCCTGACCAATATGCCTACATCATATTTTTTTACTACGGACAATACTTGCAGTGGCGAGTAATCTATCCCTTCAATAAATTTTACGACAGGTAATAAACCGTTTTCCCAGTTTAATTTTGATTCTAATTTTAATATCCAGTTGGTGTTATCGGCCTTTATTTCGGCATCTTCCTCATTGGCATGAGCAACCGCAAGCTCCCTGGCTACAGGATTTTCATACTTGTCAAAAGTGTTCCACACATATAAATTGGAATTTGTTTTTCCGGCTAAAAGCAGGGCAAGTTGTGTTGCATGCTCAGCCTCGGGAGAAAAATCATTGAATATCAAAATGTTTTTCATAGGTTATTTAATTACAAGAAATTACCCGAAATACTTAGACAATACAAAGTACGGAAAAAGACATTGGTAATTAATATAATTTAAAAGGTATTTTTATTTTATTTATGCTGTATTTACAACCATAGGGGGAATATTTTTGTTTTTTTTATTTGCGGCAGATTTTGTAACATTGCAACGATGAAAACAAAACCAATACAACGCCATTTGCAGCAGGGTATCAACCCAAGAGGATAGCGTGTATTGAAATTAAAATACCTGATGTCCTCTTAGAGAAGCTAAGGGGATTTTTAGTTTAAGGCTTTATATTTTCCTGTAGTGTAACGGTTAACACTTCTGACTCTGACTCAGACGATCGTGGTTCGAATCCATGCAGGAAAACAAAAAAAATTGGAACCACTTTTTTTTCATAGAAAAGTGGTTTTTCTATTTTAACTAAAATTGCAAACCAGGTTTCTGTATAATTTAATTATTTTTTGGTTCGGGGATTATCTTAACTCAACCAATAATCTGATTTATATAAAAACTTTAATGTGATTGCTTAGACTATACACCCTCGTGGCCAGACCGCCTGATTCATGAAAAATTTTAATCATACGCAGTAGGTTTCAAATATCCTCCGTATTATTGTTTAGAATTAGACTAAATTATAACAATGATCAATGTTCTGATTGCCGACAGCCAACTATTGACACGCGAAGGGATTGCTTTCATACTTTCCGGCATGACAGACATTCATATTATAAAACAAATAACTAATAGGGTTGAATTGGAACAAATGATCATAGCATACAAACCTGATGTTATTATTGTAGATCATTTAGATACCGCTGAAGTAAAAAGAATAGGCGCTCGATTTGATTTTGCCCATATGCTGGTGTTATCAAACAAACAGCAAAAAAGCGAAATACTTGAACTTATTGGCTTGGGAATAAAAGCACAGGTAAGCAAGGACTGCAGCAGGCAGGAGCTGATTCAGGCCGTATATGCCGCGGCGAAAGGAAAACAGTTTTTTTGTGAAAGCATCTTAAATACGCTTTTCGGTAATAAAATAAGAGGTAAAAGCATTGATGATATACCGCTGTTGTCCTCTCGCGAAACAGAGATCATTCATCTGATCGCTGAAGGCAGAACAAATAAGGAGATCGCGGAAAAGCTGTTCCTAAGTATCCATACCGTTAAAACCCACCGGAAGAATATTATTAAAAAACTAGGCTTTACTTTTAAAAATACAGCTGAGTTTGCTTCTCTTATTCAATCAACGTTATAATTTATTTAGACTAATTATAAATTACCCCCAAGGGGGTATTGGCTTCCCCTGTCGTTAGCTCTAATTTTGAGCCGAAATAAATATACAACGACTTAATCATGAACAAATCATTTACCGTATTCAGTCTTATATCTGCGGTGTTACTTATTGCTACAGGCTGTAAAAAGTCATCAAGCGACCCGGTGCCAACTTACACAGTACCAACAACCTATAATTTTGCTAATGCGAACTTCGCGGATGCCACTAGCCGTTTGGGCATGGTTACTGAAATGCAAACCGTTATGAAAGCTGCACTCACCGGCACGCTTGACGGAACGAAGTTGAAGAACATGTTCGCGAATACAAGTTCTCCTTTTGTAACCGTTGCCTACAATACCTCGGGTATACAAATAAAAGATCAAAGTGCAGCACTTTATCAAACAGATGCTGCCAATTTTATTGATAGCCTGGTAAAAGTTAGCCAGTCAACCCAATCTGCAACCAGGGGTGTGGCCGGGGTTGGTATAAGTTCGGCTAATACCGCAAGCAAATATGCATTGACAGCAACAGGCGTTAACTACGCACAGGTATTTAATAAAGGTACCATGGGCGGTTTGATCACTTACCAGATCGTTACTACTATGGACGCCATCTCAAAACTTTCTATCGATAATACGACTGTTGTTAATGGCGAAACCGCCATGGAGCATGCCTGGGATATGGCTTTTGGCTACTGGGGCGTTCCGGTTGATTTTCCAACCAATAAAACAGGCGTCAAATTTTGGGGAAGTTATAGCACACAAGTGGATTCGGGTTATAAGGCTAATAAAATTCTGATAGGTGCTTTTTTAAAGGGTAGGGCGGCAATCAGTGCCAAAGATAAACCAACCATCACTGAGCAGGCTAACATTATTATGAGTACTATGGAAAGGCTGACTGGTGCAGCTGCTTTGCAGGAGGTTAAAGAAGTAAAAGAATCAATAAATGATAATATAGCAAGAAACAGCAGACTATCAGAATGCTATGGGTTTGTATACTCTTTAAAATACAATCCTAAAAAGAGTATTACGGATGCGCAGATCAATGCCATATTGGCCCTGTTCCCAAAAAACTTTTATGATTTAACGCTGACTGACGTCAATAACATACGAGATGCTGTGGCTAAACAATACAATTTTGAAGATGTGAAAGACATCCTTTAAAAGAACTATACAAATATCTATAAGAACGACCATCTGTGTTAGTATTGCACGGGTGGTTTTACTATAAAAAATCACATTATGCGTAAACTCATTTTTGCAGCTTTATTAACTGCTTCAACATTGGTAATCATCCAATCCTGTTCTAAATCCGGAGAAAATAAACCATCGGGCAGTAGTTCATTTGACCGTAAAGGCATGCTGACGAATATCAGCACCAACATTATCATGCCGGCTTATACTGCTTTTCAAGCGGATGCAGTTAGCCTGGACGCCGCGGTGGCCGCCTTTAATGCAAATCCGGCCGCTGGTACATTAACAGATTTGCAAACAGCATTTAAAGCCACCTATAAACAATGGCAGGCAACTTCCGTGTTTGAGATCGGACCAGCCGGGCAGATGGATTTAAGGGTAAATACCAATACCTATCCCGCTGATGTTACGCAGATCAACAGCAATATCAATACAAACACATATAATCCGGCTTTGCTGGCTAACCTGTCGGCAAAAGGCCTGCCTGCAATGGATTACCTGTTATTTGGTGTAGGGGCAGATAATAATGCCATCCTGTTACTATACACTACAGATAGCAAAGCTGCTAACCGGAAAACTTACCTTGCTGCCTTATCTGCCGAACTTAAAACCAATGCCACAACAGTGTTGACTGCCTGGAACGGCGCTTATAAAACCACCTTCATTAATGCTGATGGTACGGACCAGGGTAGTTCAGCCGGCCAATTGGTTAATCAGTTGGTTTACGATTACGAGATCCTTAAAAATTACGAGATCGGAATACCTGCCGGTGTACAATCCATGGGAACTACATTCCCGCAAAAGGTACAGGCTTATTATTCCAAAATGTCAGTTCAACTGGCGCTCCTGCACATACAAGCCATTCAGGATATCTACAACGGGAAAGACGGGCTGGGGCTTGATGATTATCTAACGCAGGCCAATGGCAAATACAGCGACGGCAGCCCTTTAAATACAGTGATTGAAAAACAGTTCGCCACCGCCATTACCAAATTGCAGGCCTTAACAGACCCGTTATCCGACAATATAAAAAATAACAATACCGCAGTAACAGCCGCTTATACCGAACTGCAAAAACTAACGGTACTGCTTAAAACGGATATGCCTTCTTCTTTAGGTATTTTAATTACTTACGGGGATAACGACGGGGATTAATCGCATGCTCCATTCTATAAAAGAGCAGTTCAGCGTCTGTTTTGGTAAAGAAAGGCATATTGCTCCGCTTGCTGTATTAAGAATAGCGTTCGGAGTCATTATGCTGATCAGTACTGTCCGCTTTGTGTTAAAGGGATGGGTGAACGCGTATTATATTAAACCCGCGTTTCACTTTACCTTTTACGGATTTGATTGGGTAAAGCCACTTGGTGCTACAGGTATGTACCTGCTTTTTGCTTTACTCGCTCTATCTGCATTAATGATCACCGTCGGTTTATTTTACAGGACAGCGGTCATTACTTATTTTCTTTGTTTTACTTATGTCGAACTGATTGATAAAACCACCTATCTCAATCATTACTATTTCATCAGTGTAATGGCCTTTTTAATGATATGGGTGCCTGCCAACCGCTATTTTTCGCTCGATGTTTTAAGAAAACCAGGAATATTGGTGACCCATGTACCCGGCTGGACCATCAACATATTCAAATTACAGCTATTACTGGTTTATTTCTTTGCCGGTGTTTCAAAATTGAATTATGACTGGCTGATCGCGGCAATGCCGCTCAGGATATGGTTGCCTGCAAATAGTCATCTTCCCGTTATCGGTGGTTTACTTACCCATTTATGGGTCGCTTATGTCTTCAGTTGGTTTGGGGCTTTGTTCGATCTGTTTATTGGCTTTTTGCTGTTAAATGCTAAAACACGTAAGGCAGCGTATTTACTGGTGATCATTTTTCACCTCGTAACCGGCTGGTTTTTTAAGATCGGGATGTTTCCGTATATCATGATCTTTGTAACCATCATTTTCTTCTCGGAAAAAACGCATCTGAAGATCATTCAATTCTTAAGTCGGATAAGATTAAGATCGGCAGTAAAAAAAGAAGTAATCAAAAGCTATCATCTTTCCATTACCTTAAAAGGTATCATCTATACCATACTGATAATTCATTTTACTGTTCAGTTACTGCTGCCTTTCCGCTATTTATTGTATCCCGGCAAATTGTACTGGACGGAGGAAGGATACCGGTTTTCGTGGCGGGTTATGCTAATGGAAAAAGGCGGATCAGCTTTCTTCCATGTAAAAGACCCGTTGACAGATAAGAAAACAGAGATCATCAATTCACAATACCTCACTGATTTTCAGGAAGCCCAGATGTCCACTCAGCCGGACATGATCTTGCAATACGCACATTTTCTTGCAAGCGAGTATCAAAAAAGAGGCATCAAAAACCCAATCGTAACTGCCGAAAGCTATGTAACCCTTAATGGGAGCGGCACCAGGCTGTATATCGACAGTACAGTGAACCTGGCTAATGAACAGGAAAACCTTGAACATAAAAAATGGATCATACCATTTAAAACAAAATAATAATGAAGCATTTCTTCTTTCCTATTATCCTATTATCAATTTTTATATCGCTTAAATGTTCTGCACAAAACTTCACAATCAGCGGAAGCATTAAAACCGCTTCAGGTGAGGATGTCGCTAATGCTTCGGTAATACTGAAGAACACTAAATATGCCAGCACAGGTGATACGGCAGGTTATTATCAGTTAAAAAACATTCAAACAGGTAACTACACCCTCCAGGTTTCGGCAATTGGTTATCAAACAATAACACGTTCCATTAACGTATCCGGCAACTTAACGATCAACTTGGTTATAGACAAAAGTGTTCAGCAATTAAAAGATGTGAACATACGGGCTGAAAAAGAAAAAACATTTGGTGTCACCCGTCTAAAGGCGGTAGAAGGCACTACCATTAATGCCGGAAAAAAAAGTGAAGTAGTAGTATTGGGTGATATTACCGCCAATACGGCAACCAATAACACCCGGCAGATCTACTCCAAAATAGCAGGATTAAACATTTGGGAAAATGATGGCGCAGGCATACAACTGGGTATAGGTGGCAGAGGGTTAAACCCGAACCGGGTAACTAACTTTAATACCCGCCAAAATGGTTATGATTTGAGTGCAGATGCGTTAGGTTATCCTGAAAGCTATTATACCCCTCCTGCAGAACTGACCGACCGTATAGAAATATTAAGAGGAGCTGCATCATTGCAGTATGGAACCCAGTTTGGAGGACTTGTCAATTTTAAATTAAAGGAGGGCGCGATAGACAAGCCTTTTGAGATCACGGCACGTGAAACAGTAGGTTCATGGGGTTTTTTAAATACCACAACCAGCATTGGCGGTACAGACAAGAAGATACAGTACTATGTTTTTTTTCAGCATAAATCAGGTGATGGATGGCGCCCAAATTCGGAGTTCGATGTAAATACGGCTTACGCTGCTGTTACTTATAACGCCACAAAAAAGTTTGCCGTAACATTCCAGTATACTTATATGGATTATCTGGCTCATCAACCCGGCGGCCTTACTGATGCAGAGTTTGACGCAGATCCGCATCAATCTGTACGTGAACGCAATTGGTTTAAAGTAAATTGGGGGCTGGGAGCTGTATTACTGGATTACCAGATCAATGATCATTTAAAGTTTAACTCGCGTTTCTTTGGATTAATAGCTGATAGAGATGCTTTGGGCAATTTGGATTTTATCAACCGGGCTGATCCGGGTGGCGACAGACAGCTATTCAAAGATAAATACACCAACTTTGGTAACGAGAGCCGTTTATTATATTCCTATAAGATTGGTAATGAGTCTCAAAATCTGTTAGTGGGTTTCCGCTATTATGACGGGCATACCCACCGCCAGCAGGGACTGGGTAACAATGGTTCCACAGGTGATCCTTCTGATTTTGATTATAAGAGCTCCGATAGTTATGCTTATTCCGACTATAAATTTCCAAACTATAACGAATCCGTATTTGCTGAAAACATATTCAGGGTCACCCCAAAATTCAGCATTATACCGGGTGTAAGGTTCGAGAACATTATAACTAAAGCGGATGGTAACTATACCAACTATGTACAGGATCAGGCGGGTAATATTATTTTTAGTCAGCCTGTAAACGATGTCAGGAACAGGAGCAGGCATTTTGTTATCGGCGGTGTCGGCTTAAGCTATTATCAAAGTGAGGCCACTCAGTTTTACGGCAATATCTCTCAAAATTACAGAGGCATTAATTTTAACGATATACACTCGGCAAATAAAAATTCTCAATCTGACCCTAACCTGCAGGATGAAAAAGGTTATTCTGCTGATTTAGGGATGAGGGGGAATTTATCAGGTGTTTTCAATTATGATGTAAGCTTGTTTTTTATCAATTATAATAACCGGATAGGCAGTGTGCAGGCAGTGGACCCGGTGAGCTTTAATATTTACAGGTTGCGCACCAATGTATCCCAATCACGTAATCTTGGTTTAGAGTCGTTCGCCGAACTGGAGCTTTTGCATTTTTTCAACCCGCAGTTAACTGATACCAAACTTTCCATATTTACCAACCTCGCCCTAATCAATGCGCGTTATGTAAACAGTAAGGAGCCAGCGTTTGAAAATAAGAAAGTGGAATTGGCGCCTGATGTGATCTTTAAAACGGGATTATCTTATAGGTATAAAAGATTTTCGGCCAGTTACCAGGTAGGCTATACCAGTTCCCAATTTTCAGATGCCACCAATGCAACAGTTAGTGCTGATGCCATTACGGGCCTGATCCCGGCTTATACGGTGATGGATATTTCGGCCGAATATAAACTGAGCAAAGTATTTAGTTTACAGGGTTCAGTCAATAACCTGGCCGATGCGAGATACTTTACCCGTCGTGCGGATAGCTATCCGGGGCCTGGTATTATCCCGGCCGACGCAAGGGGCTTTTTCCTGACGTTGCAGATTAAATTGTAGTAAAACGAAAGTCTTTTGGGGTAAACAACAAAGGCCCACTATAAATAGCGAGCCTTCTGAAATTTAATTTAACCCGGTATTTACTATTTTACCACACCCGGTGTTGTATATGGTAATTTTTGAGGATCGTAACTTGCCCAGCCTGCAGACCAATCTGTTGAGCCAAATGCACCTAAATAAGTAGCCGTTCTGTCGAAAAATGTATCACCGGTAAATTTCGCACTGGTAAATACCGATGCTGTTGTTGCAGCTGCACTACCTGCCTTTACAGTGAAATCAGGTATACCTAAATTGGCATTTCCTGGGGCTTTAAAATCAGATCCGTATTTTAATGGGTCTGTCATCTCATCGGCTGCACCCTTAGTATTGTCAAAAGTATTTGCAGCCCTAAGTGCAGTTTCGAATAAGGCTTTATTTTGGCCCTTTACTTCGTTATTTTTTGAGTTACATGCAAACACCAGGTTATTGGCTACTACGCTTCTGCCAGCCAGGTAGTTTGCAGATGAATTAACAGATGACCCTGCAGGTAAGCCATCGTCATAATAAACGCCTTCAGTGTAATTGGTCAATACCGAATTGAACAAACTTAAAGATGAGTTGCGGCGTATTTGGGCAGCATGCTGAAAGTTAGCATTAATTCCAGATGTAGTTGTTGGTGATAATAACGGGCCAACAATAGTCATGTTTGAAAAAATAACTCCTGTTTGCGGAGTGTTATTTGAGCCTACAGCATCATTATCCGATTCGAAGCCATTTGAACCCGAAAAATCGGCAATTACCTGAGCACGCTGTGCCAAACCAAACTGAACCTTACCAGAGAAACCGAAATCTGTATCAAAATCATCATCCTGGGCGCCTATAGAGATCAGGTGCTTTGCAGTTACCGTTCCACCAAACCATTCGAATGAATCATCGCCTGATTTGTAAACTTCGATATAATCTAAGGTTGTACCTGCTCCTACACCGCCCATAGTAAGGCCATTAATTTCATTGTCAGGTGAAAATGGGATACCGGCATATTCAATGCGGACGTATTTAAGCGTACCAGAGTTGTCATTGGCATCAGTGCCACCGTATTGGATATATTTTCCAGGATCACCTTTAGGGTCTAATCCACCTTCAATATTAGGCGTAGTAGTTGGATTTACTGGTGCTTTTCCTAATAAGATGATACCGCCCCAATCTCCGGCCGACCGGCCACCTGCTGCCAGGTTTGAAGTGAAAACAATTGGCTTTTCTGCTGTTCCGGCAGCTTCGATCTTAGCGCCGCGGGTAATTACTAAAGTGCCTTTTGTGGCTTTGTCGCCTTTAATTATGGTGCCCGGCTCTATGGTTAGCGTTGCGCCATCAGTTACATATACAAAGCCTTTCAGAAAATAAATTTTATCGGCTTTCCATGTAGTGGCAGTTTTAATATCACCACTCACCTCAACTACATCACTTGTAGGAGGGACTACCGGAGGAGTTACCGGTGGCGTCGTTTCTTTTTTAGAACATGCCGCAAATAACATTGCCGCAAATAGTAATAATAATCCGTGCTTTTTCATACTCTTTTTTTTAAAATTTATATTTGATCTTACTTTTTGTTTGTTGATTTTACCAATGATTGATAGCTTTATTAATTAAATGAATAGGTAAATGACAGTGACACATTAGTACCCTGTTTGTACCGGCTGAATATTTTGTCGGTACTGGTTGAGAACTTTCCGTTATTATCGTAGTCAAGGAAAAACAGGTAATTATTATTTAAAAGATCGGCAGCGTTCAATTTAAATTCGCCCCGGTTTTTAAAGGTTTTATAACCCAGCTGAAAATCAAGTACATTTCGTGGGCTCTCATATATGTTTGGGAAGTTGGTACCACGCGATTTAAATATTCGCGCGCCCATCCTGTTGAACAATAAATTGAAGCTTAGTTTCTGCTCAAATTCGGTGTGTAAAATACCGGCATTAACAACGTAAGGCGATTGGCCTACCATGGGCCGTTTTGTACCGATCAGCAAAGGGTCTTCAACCTCTGATTTTATAAGGGCTAAATTGGTATACAGCGTTGTGTTTTTCAACGCTTTTTGATTACCTATGAAATCCAGCGTCTTCCTTAATTCAAACTCAGCACCGTAGGTTGTTGCTTTTTTAACATTCAGGTAGCTTATTTCTGGTGTCGAGGCATTAACATCATTAATGTTTGATTCAATGGCGTCAGTGAATTTCTTGTAAAAGCCTGATATCGACATGATCTGCCCTGCCGAAGGATAGAATTCATACCTTATATCAGCATTATCAATAAGGGCTCGTTTTAGATTTGGATTGCCTGTTTGCAAGGCAAGCAATTCATAATCATAATAGGAGGTACGTGCAAGCTCTCTAAATTCAGGCCGTGCAAGCGTGCGATAGTATGATAAACGGAAATTTGCTTTAGGTGTAATACTGTAGGTAAAATTAGCAGATGGCAATACATCAACATTATTAAGCGTTGTTTTCGGTATTGATGTGCTGTTGGCAGTCAGATTAAGATCAAACTGTTCAACCCGTGCACCCCATACCAGCCTGAATTTTTCGCCGAATTTATTATCAAGCATTACATAGCCCGAATTAACAAATGCATTGGCATAATAGGAGTCGGCATCACCGTTTATTTCCTTCAGATCGTATTTACCCGCATTTATCAGATCGGTGCCAAACAAAGTGGATAATGGTCTTTGTGCAATGGCATTCCGTTCATCACCATCTAGCACCCGATCACTTATCAGCATCCCCAGAAACCTTACATCAAAATTTCTTTTACGGTATTGCGATCCTAAACCGGTTTTAAACGTAGCCACTTGTTTAAACATGGTTAAGGGCAGGGTGTAGTTTACATCGGCCGAATAAATGTTTTCAGACAAGTATGAAAACAGCCTGGTATTTTCCTTACCAATTGTTCCTTGCACATTGGCGGTGTATGGTACAGATGGGTCATTACGATCATTTATATTACGCGAGTAACTGGTTTTACGCTGGTCCGGCTGATCATTAATGATATTGCTATAACCCGCGGTCCACTTTATCTTCGAATTTTTGCTGCCAAATGCATGTTCACCATCTATTGTCGACTTGAACAAGGCTTTTTGTATCAGGTCAAATGCGTAGAACTGTATATCACTTGAGATAGCGGTATTTTCACCCGTCCGATAAAGAAATTGGTCGTCAAAAACACGGTTGTATATATTTTTAAATGTGATTTTGTTTTTGCCAAAGGTGTATGCAAAGTTGGCTAAAGCACCAATATTGGTCGAAAACTTATATTGTGCATCAGAGTAATTGAAGGTGTAGAAATTTCTTTCCACCTCGGGGTTGGTTTGCTGCCAGTTGCGATAGGTAAGCGCTATGATAGCTCCGAACCTATTGCCATTAGAACCTATATCTTTTACCCTACCTAGTGATAGCTGGTAATTTTGTCCCGGGATAGCATTGCTATGGTAGATGTTATAGTCGGGGTTAAATGAATTTAAAGCAGCGATGTTTTGTTGTGGAGTAAGCGAAGAACTAACCACCTGGTTTGTTGTCGGAAAATTGTCCGGCAACTTTCTTGAGCCATTGTCGAAAGCAAAGTAGTCAGATGTATTACGGTACCCGCTTCTGAAATTTTTAAAAGTGGTTTGCGTATTATAGATATATCCCAAACTCAGGGTGGTAAAGTTATTATCCGGGATATCGCGGGTATTGATCTGTACTGCCCCGCCTGCAAAGTCACCCGGAAGGTTGGGGGTTGCTGTTTTGTTTATAATGATATTGTCTACCAGGTTTGACGGCACAATATCAAATGAGAATGCCTTACGGTTAGGTTCTGTACTGGGCAGGGGGGCGTTATCAAGCAGGGCAGTATTGTAGCGGTCACTTAAACCCCTGATGATCACAAATTTATTATCCTGAATGGTTGTGCCGCTAACACGTTTTAATACTTCGGAAGTATTTTTATCAGGCGTGTTTTTTATATTCTCCGAAGATATACCATCGGTTATTGCGGCATTGTTCTTTTGTGCCGCATATAAAGAGTTTAACGATTCTTTCCGGTAAGATGATGTTACCGAGACTCCTGTAAGAGCCCGGGACGCATCCGGCTTCAATATAATATTAAGGCTGGTAATCGTCCCGGGATGTACATCGACATCGTTTATTATTTTGGTTTGATACCCGAGGTATTTGACAACAACGGTATACTTCCCCTGGGTAGCTACATTTAATACATACCGGCCCTCAACATTAGTGGCTGTTGCTTTGTCGCCTTGTATGGCAACGGTAGTACCAATCAAAGTTTCTCCTGATTGTTCATCGGTAACCTTTCCGGCTATTACACTTGTTGATTGCGCAAAGCAGGTAGTGTATCCTGCAAAAAAGGCTGGGAATATGATTAATGATAAAGCTAGTTTCTTCACGTTTTAATGATTGCTGCAAAGCTATTTTGTGCAAAACATCAAAAAGAATTATGGCAATTATCAAACTATCATCATTTTCTTAACATGCAGTTAACAATGGTTCAATTTTACAACTACTTTTAAATTTATGCTTGTCATGTAAAACGTACTCATAATACCGAGTTGTTTTCTATCTCAATTACCTTTAATTTGCCAAGGTTCAACAGGTTTTGATTGATCTTTTTTAGCACATGTAAAAAATTGTGCATTTCCTGCCAGGATATGTCATGTACAATATTGTCTTGTAAAAGGTTGAACGCGTGCATGAAGGTGGTAATTATCTCCCTGGCCTTTTGAGTACAGACAATCATTTTTCCGCGCCTGTCGCGGTAATTCATTTCCCGGGTGATATACCCCTTTTTTTCAAACAGGTCGATGATAGAGACCATATTTGATTTTTCTATTTGCAAATTATCGCACAATACTTTTTGTGTGGTTTTACCGCCCAGGCGGTTGATAAGTAATAACACCTGGTAATGATGGTGAATATCCACATCTTCTAATATTTTAAATAAATGCTGATGATATGTTTTGTTAGCCAGCATGACCTGCAAGCTAAGATCCTCTCCGTAATTCATTGTTGTTTTTGAAGATGCCGGTAAATCCGCTTGGTTTTACAAGCATTGTAACCTTAAAAAATTGTTAGCAACTCAGAATGGTTAGTATTGAAGCCGAAGGCTCAATATTGGGTATTAAAATACCTGCGGAGAAAAGTTCAGATCGTTAATTGTCCAAATAATAAATACTTTGGAAATTTGAGGGTGTTTTTTAAGAATACAGACCGGTGATAGTCGTAAAAGAGCTTGGTGTTGCGTATTAAAAAAGCACAAAAAGAAGTAAGGACAACGCAATACCACAACAGGGCCCTTAATCGTGGATTTGCACGTGGAATATGACTTTGATGCTTGTTTGCCATGTTCCACAAATGCCAGTGACTGTGATCACTAACCGTTGCACCATGACTTTTTTTCAGATTTAACCCGATATGAGTGTTCTTATGGCTGGCAACTGTAAAATAAATGGCAAGACATGGAGTTGCTATCTGAAAGCAAATAACAAAAAGCAATAAGAATTTGATAAAAGTTAACCTTTTCAAATATTCGAATTAAGTCGATCCAAATGTAATTAATCTGTTACAGACGTCGATTACAAACAGATTTATTAACTCAATGATAACATAGATTTTACTTTTAATTGAGTGCATGGATACTGGTACAAACCAAAAATCATTCAGTAAAACTACTTCAAATTGTAGTAATGGTATTGAGATTGTGACGTGGATTTAATGTTTAAATAACATAAGAACTCTTTTTTTGGTAAATCTTGTGGCCTGCTGTCTTGCGTAGTAATATGCAGCTGGGCTTAGTCCGTTTACCGTTTAAAAAAGCAAAATGAAACTTATATCTATCTTATTATTTACTGGTTTAACATCTCTTTTCTTCAGCAGCGATGTCAGCATGAGCATCCGGCATTCTGTAACTATCGATTCGCTGGGCGCCTGTCAGGGGGTATCCATACAAAAGGGCAAGGCTTTGCTCTATGGCGACAGGGAAGTGGGAATGATCAGGCAATTTTCTTTCGATAAGGATACGCTGGTATATGATCATAAAGAATGCAAGCTAACTGTTGACGGGAAAGATGTTATTAACCACCCTACCGGTGTTGCTTATCATGGAGATATGCCTGTATTTATGGGAAATTCCATCAGATTGAATAAAGAAGGTACTTCGTGGAAGGCGATGATCTATTGCATAAACTGGAAAGGGCTTTGGAAAACAGGCACACTGGACGGTAACCTTTTAAATACGATTGAAGATGATGCCTGTATCCAGGGAACAAGGCCCGAATATGTTAAATACAACAACAAATGGTATGTGGCAACTGCCGACTATGGTGACCATGGCAATGAAGTGCGCTTGTATGATCCCGAACGCTTAAGCCATTGTGCTAAAACAAGCGAGCCGGGTGTATTATATAAAAAATTTACCTGTACGCCCTGGGTGCAGAATCTATATTGGTTGGCTGACAAAGGAATAATTGTGCTGATACAAAATCAAATTGAAGGGCGTAAGTGGAGGTTTACTTATGTTGATCTTGAAAAGTCGATTCAAACCGGTCAGCAGCAGGTAATTAAAGTGGTAAATGTTGATGAAAGAAATGATGAACTGGAAGGTTTTGCATTTACCGGTGATAATGGAAAGGGAATAGCAGTAACATCATCTAAAAAGAACAATGTGAATTATATGGATATCAGCTGGTAATTTTTTTGTTAATATGCGCTTAACAAACTTTAGACAATAGTCTGATAGTTTTGCAGCATTAAATCATCTGGGCAATATGGTATATCAAAATTTATCAGACCAATTGCTGTTGGCCAAATGCAGTGATGGTGATAGGGGAGCTTTTCGTGAAATTTATAGCCGGTATAAAGAATTTGTTTTTGCCGTAGTTGCTGCAAGGCTTAGCGATGAGGATGATGCAAAGGACATTACCCAGGAGATCTTTATAAATTTATGGACTTCCCGCGATAAACTGCATGGCTTGCGGGATTTTAAAACCTACCTATATGTTTTGAGCAGGAATCGGGTTGTATCTGCCTATAGGAAACAAAATGTACGTATTAAAGGCGAAAACTATCTTAATCAGAGGCTTTCAGAAATAGAACATTCCGCCGAAGATCATCGCCTGGCACACGAGCTTAACGGTGTCATTATAAAAGTCGTAGAACAATTGCCCGAGACCATGCGCAACTGTTATCATTTAAGTAAAAATGAGGGTAAAGAGAATGGTGAAATCGCCACTATTCTGAGTATTTCTGAAAAAACCGTCCGCAATAATGTTTCAGAAGCCCTCAAGCGGCTTAAACTAAACCTGCAAAACAGCCATCCCGAATTACTGCTGCTTATGCTGTTCTATTTCTTCAACCACAATTTTTGCCTGCAATAACTACGTTGCGTAAAAAAGTAACGTATTGTTAACCTTTTCTTAAAGGACAATCGGCTTTCCTGTGCGAGCTAAGTTAAAATACAATTAGTGGATAACAGGATTAGAGATTTATTTGAACGCTATCAATCTGGATCTGCCAGTGACGAAGAACGCAAACTGGTTGAGGAATGGTTCGATAGTTTTGAAAACGGGCAACAAAAGAAATTCAACTCAGAAAATAAAGCCAACCTGTTTGAGCAGATGGATGCAGAGATCTATCACATGCTGCAGGATGATCAGAAGAAACATTGGTTAAACAGCCGATGGTTACAGGTAGCTGCTGTTTTGTTCATTTGTTTAGGGGTGGCGTTATTCATAACATTCAAAAGTTTGCATCAGCCAAATGTTTCTCTTACCTACACGCTTATTTCGGCCCCAAATGGTGTTAAAAAACAGTGTGAGTTAGCTGATGGCACCGTTGTATATCTCAATTCCGGCTCAACCATTAGAGTGCCATCAAACTATGGTGCTAAAGACAGGCAGGTATTACTTTCAGGTGAGGCTTTTTTTATAGTAAAGCATAATCCTTCCAGTCCATTCAGAATTCACACCGGCAAACTGGTAATAGCTGACATTGGTACCTCCTTTAATGTTAAGGCATACCAGGATGAGGCACAGATCAGGGTGGCTGTTGAAAGTGGTACAGTTAGCGTTGCAGAAAATTCCTTCAGCAACAAAGCTAAAATGTTTGCCGGTGCAATGACTCATAATCAGCAGTTGACATATGATAAAAAAAGCCGGGGCCATGTTTTAAATAATATTCAAACAAACGAGATCACTGCCTGGAGAGAAAATAAACTACAATTTGATAATGCCTCGTTTGATGAAATTGCCAACACACTGCAAAGGTGGTATGGTGTAACTATAAAGCTGAATAATAATACCGGCAATTTCCGCCATTATACGATAAGTTTCAATAACGAGCCTGTTTCTAAAGTGTTAAAAGTGCTGGAGAACCTTTCAGGCATGACTTACGAGATCAATAACAAATCCATTTCCATCAATTTAAAAACTGTGAAAAAATCATGAAATAGAAATCAAATTACAATAGCAGGGAATGTTCCACCATCCCCTGCTGACACGCAATGTACTGCGTCATCATTTTAAACGATCGTGAAATCATTAAAAATCAATCAAAAATGCAAAAATTTTATCGAATCCCGCTTTTGCCTTATTTAATAAAGCGTTTTACATCAAGGATTTTACTTTTACCCTTGGTCATAACCATTTTTTTAGTCTTTAATTTGGTTGCTCCTGTTTACGCAGCCGACGAGCAAACAATCAATAATACCCGCATATCCGTTATAGCAGACGATGTACCACTAAAAGATGTTTTTGATATCATCGAAAAAAAAACGGAGTTTATTATCGGCTATGATAATACAGTCGATGTTAGGAAACATGTTTCAGTACATGTGAACAATAAAACTGTAAACCAGGTTTTACAGGAGGTATTAAAAGACTATAAAGGCACAATTAGCCAGGTGGATGACTACCATGTATTGATCAAGGTAGAAAAGACGGAAAAAGCCCCCGTTGTCCAAAAACCATCTGCCGAAGTTCAACAGGTTCAGGTTAAAATTACAGGAACTGTAGTTGACGAGACAAACAACAGCCTTCCGGGAGTAAATGTTTCAGAGAAGGTATCACATAAGGGTACTGCTACTGATGTTAACGGAAAATATGCCATTACGGTTGAACAAGGTGCAACTTTAGTATTTTCTTTTATTGGATATGGAACCCAGGAAGTTGTTGTTGGTAATCAAACCGAAATCAATATTCAGTTAAAACCGGCCGGAAATATTCTTAATGAGGTAGTTGCTATCGGATATCAAACTGTCCGTAAAAGTGACTTTACAGGTGCAATTGCCAGTGTAAAGGCAAGTGAACTTAATCTTACAGCACCTACAGTTGGCCAGGCCCTGGTTGGCAAGGTAGCGGGTGTACAGGTTTCACAGGTAACCGGTGCGCCATATCAAAGCACTAAAATTACTGTCAGAGGCGTGGGTTCAATCAATGCCGGGTCTGATCCATTGTATGTAATTGATGGGTATGCAGCAGGTAACGATTTGTTTATCAACCCTGAGGATATTGAATCAATAGATATATTAAAGGATGCTGCATCGGCAGCTATTTATGGTTCAAGAGCAGCAGGTGGTGTAGTATTAATTACCACCAAACATGGGGCAAAGGAAAACAGCAAGGGTAAATTTGAATATGATTATCAGATCGGCATTAATCAGTTAGCAAAGAAAGTTGACCTTTTAAATTCTGACCAGTTTGCACAATTGGTAATTGACGGTCGCAATGATACCTATCATGATCTTTGGGTAACTACCGGCCATACATGGAACGATGCCATGTATTCGGATGATAATGCAACCCGTATTGCAAATGTGGGTAATGCTCCTTCGGTAAGTATTCCATCAACGCTGTATAATTTTGGAACGCAATCACTTATTCACCAAACCGTTAACACTGATTGGCAAGACGAATTGTACAGGAATGCTTTAACACAAAGCCATAATCTGTCGTTCTCAGGTAATTCTAATGGTACAAGCTATTATTTGAGTACCGGTTACCAGGATCAGCCGGGTATCATGTTAGGTACGGGCCAACAAAGGATTAACCTGCGTGCCAATGTTGATGGCAACATAGGTAAACGATTAAAAGTTGGAACTAATATATCGTTCACTCAGAATACTAACCAGGAAACTCAGGATGGCCGGTGGGATCACAGCCCGGCATTCGGTGCATTGATCTACATGCCGTTTTTCCCGGCTTACAACCCTGACGGAAGTATTGCTACTAACCTGGCCGCTGCACAATCAGTAGCATATGGTTATCAATCCATTGAAAATCCTATTGCAACTGCCGAGCGCATAAAAATAACCCGTATAGGAGACCGGGCCACATATAATGCGCACGCCAGCTACACCATTTTAAATGGGTTGACATTTAATGCGAACTTAGGTATGCAAACTTATGCTGAGGATTATAATTATTATTTACCTACTAATATTAGTAATGGCGCAAATCCGCCCAATTCTTCTCAATCAATACAGGCTGCAAAAGCTGTACGACAGACAATTGATTACAGGGACGAACTAGGCGAGTTTACTTTGAATTATACCAAACAACTAGGTAAAAACCATTTTGATGGATTAATAGGTTACACTGCCCAAAAAACAGTAAACAATGTTCTCACGTTGCAGGGCACTGGTTTTCAGAATGATAATATACCAAACATAACAGGTGCCGCGCCGAATCAAATAACCCTGATTACGCCCAGCAGCCCGGCAATTGAAGGTGTACAGCCAACTCAGGACCAGACATTTACGCTCCTGTCATATTTGGCAAGGGTAAATTACAATTACGACAGTAAATACTTTTTATCAGCTTCATTTCGTACGGATGGTTCTTCCCGTTTCGGCCCGACTGACCGTTACGCATCATTCCCTTCTGTATCAGCCGGCTGGAATTTGTCTGACGAACCATTTTACCACAGTTGGCTTGGTGATCGGTCGACAGTTAAATTACGTGCAAGCTGGGGGTTGACCGGAAACAACAATATAGGTAACTATAATACACAGCGTGTTTTTAACTCGCCTTCAAACGCGGTATTTGGCACAGGTAGCCTGTCCCCGGCCCTGACAGCCGGCGCTATGAAGGATCCGAATTTGGGATGGGAATCAACTTCCCAATACAACTTTGGCGCCGATTTGGGTTTGCTTAATGGCCGCCTGTTCATTATAGCCAATTATTACCTTAGCTATTCTTACAATTTATTATTTAATGAGCCGGTATCGGCTGTTTCTGGAAATTCTACTATCCTTACTAACTTAAATAATTCAAAAATAAGTAACAAAGGATTTGACTTCCAGGTTGATGCAAAAGTAATTGCCAATAAAGATTTTCATTTAAATTTGAGCGGTAACATCTCCCTTAACCGTAACAAAGTATTAAACCTGGGCGGCAACAACACCATCCTTACCGCTGGTGCAGAGCGATCATATTTAACCAGCATTACAGAAGCAGGCCAGCCTATTGGAATGTTTTACGGGTATAAGGTGGCCGGCATGGTTACACAGGCAGATCTTGCTAATATAGCTATTGACCGTGCAAATTATAACCCAAGTACGCAATCTTATCCTGCAGGTTATAAAATTAAGGGGCCACCTATTTCTACGTTTTCATCAACCCCTTTGTCGGCAGGAGATCTTTATTTTAAAGACGTTAATGGTGACGGCATAATCAATAGCAAGGATTTGGGTATTATTGGCAGTCCCTATCCAAAATTTACTTACGGCTTTGCGATAAATGCGTCATATAAAAGCTTCTATTTCAGTTCTTCGTTTGCTGGCTCTTATGGCAACCAGGTGCTGGATGGACAGGATTATTACCTGTATAACATGGAAGGGTCGGGCAACCAGTATGCAGACGTTGCTAACCGTTACCGTAATCCGTCAGATCCGGGCAATGGCATCGTTTACCGTGCATCGCGTGGTGGCACCCAAAGTAACAGCACAAGGTTATCGACTTTTTATTTACAGGATGGCTCTTTCCTGAGAAATACAAATACTACTATAGGTTATGATATTAAGTCGGATTACTTAACACGTAATCTTGGTCTAAACGGACTGAAACTATACTTCTCTACCAATAACTTATTTACAATCACCAAGTACAAAGGCTATAACCCCGAAGTTAATTACGATTATACCTATGGTGGTTCTCAGGGTGCAAATCTTTCGCCTGGTATTGATTATGGTGTTTATCCTTTGGTACGGTCATACAATCTTGGACTTAAAGCAACTTTTTAATTGAAAAAACTAATTCAGAAGCAATGAAGAATATAAATGTTAAATTATTATGCCTGGTAACATTATTTGCGCTGGGCTCGTGTAAAAAGGATTTTTTGGAGCAAAGTGATCCTAACGCTAATACTATAGCCAATTCGTTTAAAAGTGAAAATGATGTGTTATTGGCAGTTAACGGTTGTTATTCGCTATTAAGAAGCGCCAATACTATAGGCGAAGGTAGTGATCTATGGACAGATCAGCGCTCTGACGATACCGGAACAAATGATAACCAATCTAATGCCGGAGAACCATTTCAATTCAATAACTTCTCATTGGTGCCCACTAACAGCTACATGTATACACATTGGCTGGCAATGTATGCTGTTATAGCGAATTGTAATATCGTATTGTCAAACATTGATAAAGTGACCTTTGCAGCCCCTGCCACCAAACAGAAATACAAGGCAGAGGCTGAATTTATTCGTGCGCTGATATATTTTGACATGGTACGTGAATGGGGAGATGTACCGCTGGTTACCACGCAGCTTACAAGCCCTGCTGATATTACAGCAAATACTTTCCGCACCGCACAGGCAAAAGTTTATGATCAGATTGTTGCAGACCTAAAGGATGCGGCTAACAGTCCGCTGCCTGTAACACAATCTGCAGGCGTAATAGGCCGCATATCACTTGCAGCTGTAAATACTTTGTTGGGACAAGTGTATTTAACTATGGCTACCACCCAGGATCAGGCAAATAGAACAACAAATCTTAACAATGCTTTGGCAAGTCTTACAGCAGCATACAATTCAAAAACATTCACTAATCTATCAGATATCCCTTACACCGATGTGTTTGATGTTACCAAAAAATCTACCTGTCCCGAGCTTATCTGGCAGATAGTAAATATACAGGGCGATCCTATTTATAGCTCAAGTATAGCTGCAAATAGCCAGGCTAAGGGTGAAACCACTAATTCGCAAAAACCATCAACATCTGTAGGCGATAATGTAACGCATGACCTGGTTAATGAATACGAAGCTGGCGACCCTCGTATGACATTTTCAATTAAATACGCTAATGCGCCAACAGTTAAAGACTGGTATGTAACTAAATTCAGAGACGTAAGCGCGGGTGCCGGCATCAATGGCTATGGTGGTAATGACTGGATATTAATGCGTTACGCTGATGTTATCCTAATGCTTTCTGAAGTAAATATGTACCTCGGAAATACCGCTCAAGCCACCCAATACCTTGACATGGTACGCGCCAGAGCCGGCATGCCAACTTATGAAGTTTCATCATTGGATCCTGTTTACAGTGCCAATTTCCCTACACTTAAACTGGCCATATTACATGAACGCCGGGTTGAACTGGCTTTTGAACACCATCGTTGGTTTGATCTTCTGCGTACTTTTACAACTGACGAACTGGTTAATTATTTTCATGCCAAGAGCCAGGCTAATTTTGGGTCAGCTATTTTAAGCAACTTTACAACTAAAGACAGGTATTATCCAATACCGTTCAATGAAACTAAACTCGACCCGACAAAAATGTATCAAAATCCCGGGTATTAATTTCTGATCATAAAGGGGGGGCTTGAGCCTCCCTTTTTTAGTGAATAAAATAAATGAATATCATGAAAACCAATCTTAAAATTTATCCAATATTACTTGCGGCTTGCTTTACGTTATTATTTAATAATCGCGTATTTGCACAGATAAAACAATTAGCCGGATATGATAAAAACTATCATTTTGTGCATTCAGGTAACTTAGTGGCCGATAAAAATTTTTACCTGCTTACTGTAATTGAACATACTCCGGCAGTTAGTAAACTCGTAAGTACAAATAATACCCTGCAAACTATATTGACTAAACGGGTAACTGAGTTGAAACAACATGCAAACGATACCTGCTTTATGCCAGCTTCGCTATTAACAGGTTTCAGATATAACACACAGGATTCGACACAAATTTCGGATGTCTTTAAAGAGTTATATAGTGCTAATAAATCTGTGTTTGATGCCATGATAAATACTCATTTAAGGCCATCAGGTTACTACCAGAGGTTTGTTGGCCTAAATAACCAGGAACTTTTACTTAAGGCATGGGCGCAATATGTTTATGGCATTAATTATATTATTGATCAGTTTGGCTTTGGTAAAAAATTGCGCTTTCCACGTATTGATACAGCCAGTTATGTAGTAACCAGCCGTTATTATCGCGGGGTAATGAAGGATATGTTTTCAATGCTTGATGAACATACCACTGAGATGAAGCTGTTTTATCAGCCTTCACTGGCGATAGCTATGGGATTGATGGATGCCAATGACAGGGACGAGCCGGCAAGGTTTGAACCAATGGAGCAGAAAGATAATAAAAAAGCATTCGACAGGATAAAATTGATACAATGGGATAAATACAAATATGCAACCATTGTAATTCCCGGAAACGGCCCCGAGTTATTTACCACACCCATCAGTCCTGATAATAAAATACATTGTGATATAGCTGCCGATCGTTACTTAAAAGGCTGGGCGCCCTTCATCATTGTAAGTGGTGGTTATTGTTATCCGTTCCGCGGCCCTTATTGCGAAGCCATTCAGATGAAAAAGTACCTTATGGAAAAGTTTAGTATTCCCGAAAATGCTATTATAATTGATCCGCATGCAAGGCATACTACAACTAATTTCAGAAATGCCAACCGTTTAATTATCCGCTATGGTATTCCTGTTGATAAGCAATCTGTATTTATCACCGCCAAAATGCAGGCAAGTTCTGTAAAGAGTGATTTATTTGATAAAAGGAATATGCACGATCTGGGTTATCTTCCATATCGCGAGAAAACTGGAATATCTAATCATGATATTACTTTTTATCCCACTTATGAAAGCCTGCATATGGATCCGCTTGATCCTTTAGATCCATAGTATTTGATTAACATAACCTCTTACAACGGGAAAACAAAAGCCGCCTTTCTAATGCAGAAAGACGGTTTTTGTTATTACAATTGGTGCCAGCTTAATTTAATTTGCTATCCAGGCTTTTCACAAAAGCGATGACAGCATTTTGCTCTTTTTGGGTTAAATCAAGTTTGTCAGGTGGTAAAGTTTGATTGTCTATCGGGAAACCTAATCCTACACCACCTCCTTTATTATAAAAATCCATCACCTGCTCTAAGGTTTTAAACACGCCATTATGCATATATGGTGCCGTGTGGGAGGCATTACGCACCGTGGTAATTTTGAAAGCGTGTTTAAAAGCACCTGTATGCAAGATGTCATATCTGCCCATATCATCATCAATATCAGTTTCTGCCATCGAACGGGGAACACCGATCACTTCACTTTCAACCAGCATATACCTGGGCGGGAAAGATCCGTTAAATAGTGGCATATAATGGCAGGTGGCACATTTTGCTTTCCCCATAAATAAATTAAATCCATTTAGCTCTTCCTCGTTCATGGCTGTTTTATCACCCCTCATATATTCATCAAAACGGCTGTTGAGGTATACCAGGCTGCGGACAAACGAACCGATTGCATTCATCACCTCAAGTGTATCAATCGCAGACCTGTTCTTTTTGGGAAAGGCTGGCGAAAACAGTTCCCTGTAATCCTTATTTTGCCATAGACGGACCGCGACCGCTTTCATGGAGCCGTGCATCTCATCCTGATTTTGAACAACTGCAAGTGATTGATCTTCCAGTGTACCCACCCTCAGATCATAAAACTGTGCCGGTTGCAGTGCTGCATTAATTAAGGTAGGCGTGTTTCGCCTGATGAGTTTTTTACTGCCAATTACTGTGTTTTTTACCACGCCGTCGGTAAATGCTTTTTCAGGCTGATGACAGGACTGGCAGCTTCTCGTATTTGTCCCGGAAAGAATTGGATCTGCAAATAACGCCCTGCCCAAAGCGACCTTTTTAGCAGTCGAAAAGCTTTCCGGATTGGGCGCATAGGCATCGGCGTTAAATGCATCTTTATCAAATAACGTTTTTGCATCCTGGTTCAGTAAGCGGTTATACCGGATGATATGGATCTTTAATTTTTGCTCCAGGTTAGTGATCCTGGTAGTGATCGGGTTCCCATATCGTGTAATAAACTCTGCCCGGTTAAATACGTCAAAATCGGTGTGATGTTTCAAATATCCTAGTGCACTGTCACATAAAGCTGGTAAGTGTTCATCACCCGCCTTATCCTCATAATAAGCAAGTGCATTTTTGACACTTTCTAAACAGGCTGCCGATTCCTGCGAGCTTTTTTTGGTAAGCGGATTATCAAAACCGGTGATGCCCAGGGATAAAACCCTGAATACTTCCAGTTTGGTAGCATCAAATACCTGCCAGTCCAAAATATCAATATTGGTGTAGTACCCCTTGTACCTGTCGCAGCCTTTTTGTAAGAGCGTTATCTGGCGAATCAATTCTTTCTGATTACTCTTGTCATACTTCGGGAACAGGTAAGCTTCTATTACCTGCAAACCCGCCGGTTCAAAAACCTGGCCACTGGCTACTTCGATTTCCTGCACAGGCGGCCCATTTACAAACCTTGACTCGGCCGGGGAGAAATATTCGCTGGCCCATTCAAATTTTTTATATGATAACCTTAATTGGATGAACAACCGCTGTAGTTCTTTTTCATTGGCCGGGCTACGTTTGGCTACGGCAAGCAAGCTATCCTTAGCAAGGATAAAGCTATCCACCTGTGCCAGCAACGTTTGGGCGATAGCTTTCTCAGGAGCTATAGTTTTTTGTCTGCAAGAAAAAAGCGTATATCCGAAAGTGAGAATAAGTAACCCTGAAATGGCGATAAATTTATTCATTCATTGAGCAAAAACGGGGGCCAGCTAATTTAGCTGCCCCCCCTCGTATTGTGTAAAAAAGTTTATTTCCGAACTTGTTAAAGTTCTGACAAAGTCCTAGAAATTAAATGCATTTGAAAGCGGACTGGCGTTTTTGTCCCGTTCGGCCAGAGGCGCCAGGCCCCATCTTTTCTCGATTAAAGAGAGAATACCAACAGTTTCATATTGAGTATGGTCAACAAAACCCTTTTTTGCAAAAGGTGAGATAATGATAGCAGGAACGCGTGTACCTGGTCCCCATTTCTTATCGATCACCGGTGGCGCAACGTGATCCCAGAAACCACCGTTCTCATCATAAGTAACAATGATGACAGCGTCTTTTCCATTCGGGCCGTTAAGCACATCGTTGATCAGTTCCAGTGTGTGGTTCTCTCCATTGGCAACATCAGAATAACCCGGATGCTCGTTATCGATACCAAGCGGTTTTACAAATGATACCGCAGGTAAGGTACCTGCTTTAGCAGCAGCGATAAATACTGTTTCGTCTTTCAGGTGGTCTTTTTTTAACTGAGTGCCGTCTGCGTAGTTTTTGTAATAAGCAAATGGCTGGTGGTGGAACTGAAAAGTCGGATCTGGATTACCGGCCAGTGCATTATCCCATCCGCCTGAATACCATGCCCATGATACGCCTTTATCATTCAAACGGTCACCTATTGTAGGATTGGTTTGATTAGGAATTAATGTAGCGGCATTTGCGCTTGCGGGGTGTGGTGCATTAACCGTATAGCTGGTATTAACAACAAAGCCGTCAGGTGTTACTGCTCCGTCAGTCACAACGTTGCCTGATGCGTCCACTGTAGCAACCATACTGGCAGGGGCATTAGGGAAAGTCGGACTAGCCGAAGCGATCAGCCATTGATGATTCAGAAACGATCCGCCGAATGCACTGTGATAGAAGTTGTCGCATAGGGTATATTGTTGCGCCATGGCCAGTAATGGCAATAAGCTGGTTTTGTAATAACCCTGTGATAATCCGGCCGAATTACTGTTATAAAGTGAATATTTATCCATTTTGCCACCATCAATCTGCATTTGTTCCTGGTAGTAGCGGTGCAGTACGTCCTGGGTGATCTGGTCATTAGGGACATACTGGTCGATATTGAAATAGGTATTAGTTAAGTTTGTCGGAAATGCCGGTGTCCCCGGGATTGCAGGCAAAAAATTATATGGCGTACCCGTTGCATCCACCTGGGTGGTATTAGCCGCAGTTGCATTTTGCAATCCATTGGCACCAGAGAACTGACCATAAAGATTATCGAAGCTGTGATTTTCCAAATAGATAACCACTACATGGTTTATCTTATTGATTCCTCCGGAACTGTTATGGTTGTCATTTTTTTTACAACCCGCAAGGGATAAGCTTAAAAGCAGCACCGCAATTATGCTTGTCTTAAAAAAGTAATGTTTGTTTTTCATAACTTATTGGTTTTCATGAAGTAATTGTTTAATACAAAAGACCAGCATACGCATGAACATAATATTACGACCAGGTAATCATTATGTTACTTTTATATTCCGGTAAAGCATTTGACTTGATAACGGCACTGTAGAGGTTAATTAATAACTGCCTGCGAAAGCATGAATCTGTTTAATGGGGACAAAATTATAGTAATGATATTCAGGCTTATAAAGCGAATAATCTCCTCAAACCCTCTAATAAACTGATTCGAAAAAAAACTGTCCGGTAGGTTAAAAAATACTTTTCTTTAAGCATCGGTCCGATGCTTTTTATGCCCTTCTATGATCGGGAGATTACATTGCAAAGTATATACAGAAATCCATTAGGAGCGAATAGTAATATTGAAAGCGAAATCCTGATTAAAATGCTTTAAATGTAGAAAGCTTCTCGTTTGAGAAGTTTCTTTTAATCGCGCTGGAGGCTTAAATATCCTTGAAGTCTTCTCCGTATTAACCTAAAGATTCAAGAGTGTATTTATTCTTCCGCTCCGGAACATCGTCCCCCGGTAAAGACTGTTAAGGAAGTTCCTAACTAAGCCGATATTGATCCGTCCCAACGCAAACATAAAAACCACCCGTTCAGGCGATTTCTAACTGTGATACACGAAGTAACTTTATCATAAGAAAGGAAGGGTTATACAATGGTTGATCAGGATGAATTAGGCGCATTATTATACCTGGTACTACATCAAATGTAAAACATTGTCGGAACACTAACTGGTGGTATTAAAAACATTTATTCAATTAATTAATCAATTAAAGTCATGAAAAATTTAACTTCTTATTCAGCATTATTAAGCCTTGTTTTAATAATAGCATCTTGCAACAAAAATGATGCAGTACTACCCAAAAAAACAGCTGCAGCCGCAACCGCAACAGATACATCATCTGTTGTGCCGCATCCCTGCGACTCTACAAAGTTGGTTGCTTACGTCTTATACAATTCAACTGGTATAGATTCGTTTACAATTTATTTTAACGGATCGGCAAACTACACATTTGATTTCCCGGCAAACGGCAGTAAAACCGTATATGTTAAACCAGGTACATATAGTATAGCAATACCACCCAAAGGAAATTATTCACCACATAGTTTTTTTATAAATGGTGCGCTGTACGAAAAAGCCCCTGGTGTATATAATAAGGCGGCGCAAATCCAAGCATGTTCAGCTGGATCATCGGTTGAAATACATTAGTCATATTATTCAAAAGCCGCCCTGAATCTCAGAGCGGCTTTTGCCTGCCATCCTGTGCTGATCAGCCAGGATTTTTTTATAGCAGGGCCTCCATAATAGTAACTCAAGTGTATTTTAAAAAATAGACCATTTTCTATAGTGAACCATAGTTTACTTTTTATTAAATTTACTTAAATATATAATATACAGTTACTTATCTATCAATACTAAGATGTGTTAAAACCAGGGGATTAATAACAACTCATTGCTAAAGACGCTCTCATGAAACAAGATGCGATACCTAAGCTAATTACCCCTAAATCCGCAAAAGGGGAATTGGTTTTGAAGGAGGTATCGTTATTGTTTTTTTTAGCAATGGTACTTTGTAACTTTTTTGCAGTTGCTCAGCTTAACCCACATTTTAGGCACTTTACTGCTATTCATAAATCAGGGTCTTTACAGGCTCCGTTGATCACATCTTTCCAGGTGCAGGGGAAAGAAAGAAAAATTAGCCCTTCACAAACTGTGGAAATCGAATATTATGAAAACTCTTTTTCATTCAGTTACACAGTACCTGATTTAGCAAGTCCGCGCTATGCTTATCAGTTGGACGGTTTTGATCCGATATGGACGAATGCCGGGGATCGTCAATATGTAAACTATACCAATTTGCCAGGTGGTATTTATAAGTTTAAGCTAAAAGCAACTGCCGACGGAACGCATTGGGTTGAAATGAATGACCCTGTCCTTATTCGTATAAATATCCCTTTCTATAAAACTGCATGGTTCATTATAGTGATCGCTTTTTCAATTTTCATTACCGCAGTACTGGTAATTTATTTTGCCCAGCGGATGCAATTGCAGCGCATACTCATGACTCAAAAGATTAGAAATAATATCGCAGGCGACTTACATGACGACATAGGATCTTCCTTAAGCAGTATTATGTTAATGAGTGATTTGGCAAACAAACAGCCAGCGCAAACCGCAAATTACTTAAACCAGATAAGTCAGACTGCATATAAAATAATTGAAAGTATGAATGATATCGTATGGGCCATCAATCCGGATAATGATACAGTTGAGCAAATGCTTGCCCGCATGCAGGAGTTTGCATCTGCATTACTGGAAAAAAAGAATATAAACCTGCAGTTTAATACAGTTTTGGAAACAGAGAATTTGAAACTCGAAATGGTGCAAAGAAAGAATCTCTATTTAATTTTTAAAGAAGCCATCCACAATGCTTTCAAATATGCAGACTGCAACAATGTAGAAGTACTGTTTAAGCAAGACGCCGGCACGATCACCCTAAAAATTGAGGATGATGGAAAAGGCTTTGATACCGAAAAAAAAGGTGTGGGTAACGGCATGTATAATCTTCAAAAGAGAGCTGCAGAAATAAATGGCAGCATGCAGATAGTTTCTATTCCTGGTAAAGGCACAACTATTTTACTTGTTTTTAAAATCACCCGAACGGGTAGTTTCACCAATAATTTAAAAAGCTGAATTTTGATTTATGTTATATTATGATGGACATTAAGGTAGTAATATTTGAGGATAACGACGAGCTGAGAGAAATGATCTTCCAAATCATCAATATTTCAGAAGGTGTTTCCTGTACAGGAGCATACCGTGATGCCACGGATCTTGAGTTTAAGATGCGCCGCTCACAGCCCGACGTTGTGCTAATGGATATCGAGATGCCCCGTATAACTGGTATTGAAGCAGTAAGGGTCATCAGTGAAAAATTTCCTGCTGTACTGGTAATGATGCAAACCATTTTTGAAGACAGCGAGAAGGTTTTTGATTCTATCTGTGCGGGGGCAAGCGGTTATTTGCTCAAAAACTCGCTGAGCGACCAGCTTATTCCGGCAATTAAAGAGTTAAAAGCTGGTGGTGCCCCTATGAGCGCAGGGATTGCACGGAAAATTGTATCCCGCTTCCAGGAGCAAAACCCATACATTGAAAGGGATGATTATAAACTTAGCGTCCGCGAAAAAGACGTGTTGATCCACTTGTCAAAAGGTATGAGCTATAAAATGATAGCCGGAGCCTGTTTTATAAGTATTGATACTGTAAAATCCCATCTTAAAAAAATATATGAAAAGCTGCACGTAAATTCAAAAAGCGAAGCAGTAATAAAGGCAATGAGAAATAGAATTGTTTAGTACCAATTAACATATTTATTAACCTTAAATAACAGCAATCATGGGCGCACTTCCTCCTCCAAATTCACATGTTATAGATCTTAACAGTGCAATTAAACAGACTGCGGCTTACAGGGAATTTAATAAAAACCTCTCACCCGACTTCCCTTTCAGGCATGGATTTTGCTTCAACCGGGACATTTTAGACACTGCCCTGCAAGCGCCGGGGTGCCAGGGCCTGAGGTTTTATTTTGGTGTTACACAAAACCCTGTTGACCCATTAATAAAGGTTGGGAATGAAAAAAATGTTCTCACTGTTATTTTTTGCGCGGTTGACGGAAATGGCGATGATATACTTTCTACAAATGTAGCAGGAGCAGTACTCTCTTCGGGTGGCGAAAACTCCTGGCCCTGTCCGCCACATTGCAGCGCCAAAAATGCTTTAAACGGCTTGCCATAGAAATGGAAAATCTCGGATACATTATTTCCGATACTTCCGGTTTAATCCCCGTTGTGGCCGGCATTTACTTTTTTAAAAGCTTAAATGCCGACCGCAGGTGGATTTTGTATTTTTTTATTCTCACCGTTTATGTTGAGTTCAGTAATGCGTGGATGGCCTCGCGGGGCATACACAATTTGTGGCAGATAAATGTTTATACGCTGGCCGAGTTTTCATTCTATATTTTCATACTCAAAAGTTGGGTAGGGGGAGCCTTTATGCGTTGGCTAAGCATTGTTGGGTATGTTCTTTTTTATGGAATTTGGCTGAGTTATATCATCCCTCATAAAACATTAGACACCGATACAGGAGCAGCAGGAATAGTAGAAAGCATTGTAATAATGCTATCAGCCGCATACGTACTTGGCACTTTAAGCATTGCGACGGAATATCCTGTGCTTAGAAATTACAAATTCTGGTTTGCCGGTGTTGCTTTCATTTATTTTTCTGTAAACATCCTTCTCAATTACATTTTTGAATTGATTATTCAAAATAACCCCGCTTACGATCTCAGCATATGGAATATACACAGCGTCGTAAACATTATAACTAATGTACTTTACGCCAACGTTTTTTATTTGGGTGAAGAATCCGTTCTTAAAAGCCGCACGGCGCGCTAAACCTGGTTGCGCAATAACTTCTTAATTTCCAAAAAAACACCCCTTTATTGTTATCTTATTAACTAAAAGTTTAGACCATTAAAAATACGTTTACACTCATAGCATTTTAAGTAAAATGGTTTAGTCCTTTCAAAATTCAAATAGGAGGGGATGACCCTAATCGAGAAAATTATAGTAATCACGATGCTAAGTATATACCATTGTGTTTTTAAAAGAAATAAAACGATCGAAATAAACAATAGGACAAGGGCAATTGTACAATTCCAGATCAGTTTTTTCAATAACACGTTCCGGGTTTGGAACTTTGTTTGATTACCCTGGCAAACTGTGCAGGATTGATAATCTCTTTTCGCGTAAATTTTCACAACTATTATAAGTGAAACAGTATGCCTCAATTGAACCTACTTTTACGCTCTAAAAGAAGTAAAGTTTTATTCAAAGTTAAACTGTTAGGGTTATTTCTCAGTAAATATAGAATAATTGATTAAATTCATCAATGCCTGATAAACCTCGAAATATCGCCCTTTTCCTGGCACGAAACTGGAAGGATGTTTCCGGTTTTGCAGTGTTTGGTTTATTACTGGCAGGAATTTATTTGCAAATAACAACCTCAGATAATTACAGGGTCACGATGGTGGTCCCTTTAAATAAAGTTGCATATCCCGCAAACACAAATGCCATCATAGGAAAAGATTCACTCAATAAATCGTCAGCGAAATACAAACTACAACAAATATATCTACTGTTATCTACCAGCTCTGTGGAGGATGCAGTGAAGCGAGTCACACCTCAAACGGCATATTTTAGAAGGCACCTGTTTTTTTCTGAAGAAATCTTCCGTTGGGATGTTCCCTTTAAAGTGACTTTAATAAATAATAATTTAAAAACAGAAATGACCTTTGTGATTCAGGAATTGGATGGTAATTTTTTTGTTTTAAAAACTAACGGAAAGAATTACCTCTATTATTATGGGCAACACATTACCTTTCATGAATGTGAATTTTTTGTAAGTAAAGCAACTGGGTCTGCAAACGCTGAACAGCCCGTAACTGTGAGAATCAGAAATCTGCAATTTCTTTCACAACAAATTATCAGTTCAATTGACCTTAGGCCCGCAAATGCGGATACGAGTAGTGTGATCTTAACTACATTTACTACTAATCCGCAAAAAACATATGCTGTCTTTTCGCAGCTAAAAAAAAACTATTTAGAAAATAACCCTGAAAAACGGGCTATCAAAATTACTTTAGACGGCATCAACGAGCAGATTGATACGATAATGTATCATTTTTCGCTATTAAAAATGAGTAGGCCGAATGGTCACCAGGCAGGTAAAATTAAGTTTGAAAATCAAGCTAGTTTTAAATTATATATGTCTCTGCTTCAGAAACGCCAGGATTTAATGGCTTTACTATTATCCCTGGAGAAACCATTAGTAAGGCCACACATTGAAGTTGTTAGTGGTAGAGAAAACGTCGTATGGGTTCTATTGTCTGGATTGATCGCAGGGATGATTTTACCTTTATCCTATTTGTACATTAAAAGTCTGGTCTTAGCATATAATACATCTGATAGAAAGTTTTCTATAAATTCTGATATACCTGTATTGGGTGAGATAAAATATATTAACACGCTTAAAAAAGTCATATTGCCTGTTGGCGCTGATACGATTGGCGGCAAACAGATTCTCGAAATAGAACAAAAAATAATTGCCCTATCGCCGAATAAAGTAATTGCAGTTTTATCAATGAATTCTGGGGAGGGGAAATCTTTTTTTTGTAACAACCTGGGCACAGCGTTGGCATTTGATAACAAAATGGTTATCATCATCCAAATAGGCAAGCATAATGATAAGTGCGAACTAATTGATCAGAGTGATCAGCCCGGATTGAATAATTATTTACAAGATTCGTCTGTTTTATCAAACAAAATCATCAGACCAACTCATTTGGAAAAATTATTTGTAATGCCACCTGGTAATACAGAATTAACAGCTTCGGAGGCAATTCATCATCCAAAAATGCATGCGCTATTGGGAGTACTCAGAAATAGGTATGACCATATCATTCTGGACACTAATTTTCAGGCAGGTGAAAGTATTGGAGCCTTTAAAATCTTGCGCGCAGATTTATTTACTTTAGTTGTACCTAATCAATCATCGGTTTTAAGGAATGGCAAACACATCGGGGATTATATTAATAAATTGCTGGATGAAAAAGTTTACCTGGTCATCAATAATCTGGTTGATTGAGCATGGCATGGTAAGTTTTCATATAATTTGGGAAATTAACAATTGTAGTAATTTCGATACCAGGCAACAAATTGATTAACACCATATTGCAGGTCAGTCTGCGGCGCATACCCCATTTCGTTTTTCATAGGAAGCATATCTGCATAGGTGTCGATCATATCGCCAGCCTGAAGCGGTAAAAAGTTTTTAATAGCTGTTAAATTTAACGCATTCTCAATAGCTTTTAGATAATCCAAAAGTTTTACCGGCGACGAGTTTCCCAAATTGTAAATACGATATGGGGCTACAGAAGCTGAAGAATCACGCTGAACATTTGACCATTTTGCGTCTCTTTCAGGAGGATTTTCTAAAACTTTTGTAATACCGGTGACAATGTCGTCTACATAGGTGAAATCACGCATCATATTACCCTGATTGTACAGGTCAACGGGCTTTCCTTCCAATATCGCTTTTGTAAATTTAAAAAGAGCCATATCAGGCCGGCCCCACGGACCATAAACAGTAAAAAAGCGAAGACCGGTAAGCGGGATATTGAATAGATAGCTATAAGAATGAGCCATTAATTCATTTGTTTTTTTGGTGGCAGCATATAAGCTGATAGGATGATCAGTTGCTCCATGTGTTGATAGCGGCATAGTGCCATTCAGACCATACACGCTGGAACTGCTGGCATATACAAAGTGCTTTACAGGATAATTGCGGCATCCCTCCAATAAATTCAAAAAACCGTCAACATTGCTGCTTATGTACGAATAAGGGCTTTCTAATGAGTACCTTACTCCAGCCTGTGCCGCGAGATTGCAAACAATATCAAAATTTTCATTCTTAAATAGTACAGACACGGCGTCTGGATCTTCAAGATTCAAATTGATAAATCTGTAATTGGGATAAATAGAACTTGAAACAAACTTATTATAAGTTGCCTTCTCAGCGTCTATGCCTGTTACTTTAAGCCTGGCTGCTTTCAATTTTGGATCGTAATACTTATTTAGATTGTCGAGTCCAATAACCTCAAATCCGTCCTTTAATAACTTTTCGGCAAGGTGTAGCCCTATAAAACCCGCTGACCCGGTAACTAATATTTTCATTTGAATTAATTGTTTGCTTTTTATTTCAATTTCAGCATCTTGTTGTCATTATAATAACCATGATCTCCCCTTCGGCTGATAGCATAGCTGTCATCCGTTACATTGTTTAAAGCAACAACTACATTCTGGACTATACCTTCAAGAATCAACTCATTTATATATTTCAGCTGGTTTACAGAACTTTTATGTATTCGTAATAAGAATAAATTAACATCACTGTAAGGAGCCACCATCATGGCATCTTTAACTATATCCAAAGGGGCGTTATTGATGATAATATATTCGTAATATTTTTTCGCTTCAGTTATAAATTCGGACATTAGATTAGTGCCCAATAATTCAGAAGGATAATCGGGTTTCGGCCCTGAGGTGACCATATGTAGCCCCTTAATCTGGGTTTCCCTGATAACCTGGCCAAAGTCTAAACGTTCACTCAAATAATCTGAAAGTCCAATTTTGTTATCATTTTCAAAAATCTGGTGAGTTCTGGGTTGTCTCAGGTCTGCATCAATCAATAGAACTTTTTTATTATTTAATGCCAAAATTGCAGCAAGATTTGAGGAGACGAAGGTTTTGCCTTCCCCGGCAATCGAAGAATGGACTGAAATAACTTTGGTGCTCAGGCTTTGAAGCAGATATTGCAGGTTGATCCTGAGGCTACGGAATGATTCTGTGATCTCGGAATGCGGAAATAGCATTACGGGTAACTCATGATTGAATTTATTATGCAGGATATTCCCGACAATAGAAGGTTGAAGTTGCTCTTTAACATCGTCAACGTACATTAACCGGTTTCTGAAAAAGCCTTTAACTACGAGGTATATCAAAGGAAATATCAAGCCAAGGATAAAACCAATGATTAAATTTACCGGGTGTTTAAAGCCTTTTAATGTTGCCGTTCCATAACTGGCCTGATCGATAATTTGAGCGTCAGGGTCGCGCGACGCCTGGGCAATCTGTGCCTCCGATCTTTTCTGCAATAGATAGGTGTATAGCGAATTATTAAAATCGAAATTCCTTTTTATCTTACTAAGGTCCTGCTCTTTTTTAGGAATACTTGCTTTTGAAGAATTGATCGATGCCTCCTGCCTGTCAAGACTCTGTAATTGTACCCTGGCATTGCTGATTAGATTATTCACGTTTTCCTGGATGGATTTTTGTGTGTAAGCGATCTCGTCATCAAGCGAGATCATTTGAGGCGACTTATCCTGGGCAGTTTGCGACAGTACTTGTCTTTGGTGATATAAATCGCCTAACTTAACTACTGATGCATTTAATGACGGATCGGTTATACCAACTACAGAAGGAGCTACGAGGCCCTTCATTGCATCAGCATTTGTTAAGTACCGTTTTAATCCGCTAAAATAATCGAGTTGCATGCGGGCGGAAGCCACGTCTCCCTGTACCTTACTCAAATCGCTTACTATCCTTGATGATTGCTGGTCAATATCCGTTATATTATTGGACGATCTGTAGTTTGTAAAATCATTCCCAGAACTTTGCAGAGAATCTGAAATTCCCGCAATTTGATTGTCAATAAACTTAACAGTATTAGCAGCGCGCCTGTTTTTCTCCGTCAGGCCATAATCAATATATACTTTGTCTAATTCAGTAAGGTAATCAATTGCTTTCTCCGGCGAGGTGCTGATCAATTCCATCGTCACCAAATTTGAGACATCATCACTCGTGATTTTTAATTGTTGCTGATAAGATTTCGCCAGATCAGTTAAATTGTTGAACGTAAGTATAAAACTTTCATCATCATCCACCAATCTACCCCGGATATGGTGAAGTGTGAAATTGAAATACTGATTTTTAAATGGTTTGTCAAAATAGGCTGTTCCCTCAAAATTGATCTTATGCTTATCTCCATTTATTTCCAGTACTTCATTGCATTTTACTAAATATTGCCGATTGTTCAGTTGTTTAATCTTTAACGGAATTCCTTTAAGCTGAAAAGCATTGTTGCCGGTATCAATTATGTAAGGATCATTTTTATATAAATCTTTTGATAGGATCATTTCGTCTTTCGCCCACGAAGTGTTCCATTTAAGATTTTGCAATGTCTGATAATTAAGTGTAAAGGAACTTAGTATTCCAACCTGGTCAGCTACAGTAAATCCTTTCTTGTCTTCCGGAACCTCGGTATGAACAGTGGTTAATGTAGCCTGTGAATTATCATTTTTAATTAATAAACTTGTAACTACCTTGTATTTCTGTGGGAATAAAAAATTGTAACCGAAAGCCAACGCCAAACCAATAATACCATAAAGCAAAAACCAGTATCTATTCCTCTTTATTGAATAGATAAGCTGCGGAACATTTATTCCGGGGTTTTCATCTTTCACTATCCTTGATTTTTTCCTTTTCTTCATAGCCTCGTTATTCGATTTTTTTTTACACCTTGCCTTTTAATGTTTAATGTATTCAAGTACTAAAAATACAGATGTGATTGTGGACAGTATAAGAGCAGCTGTAGTAAATGATACTTGTTGATATTTATTGTTTGCAGGCTGAATAATCACCTGGTCGTTGGGTTGCAGGTAATAAACTTCGGAAGATAACGCGGCTTTATTATTTAGGTTTATCGTATATATCTGAGATCCGGATTCGGTTGGCCTGACAACAACAACTTGTGACAGATCAGCAAATTCAGTATTGCCGTTAGCCATAGCAATAGCATCGGTGATTGAAAAACTATCATTGTAATTATAATAAACCCCCGGTAATTTCACTTCCCCCAAAACCGTAACCCTAAAACTTAATAGTTTAACCTTTACAGTCGCATCCTTCAAAAAATTCAGGCTTTCCTTTTGGATTTCTTTTTCGCACTCAGCAATTGATTTGCCTTCGACAAATATTTTTCCCAGAATTGGCAATTCAATATTACCATCAGTATTAACCTGATAACCATTGATAAACTGAGTAGCTTGATTTTCAAAGAGGTTATTCTGATTGATACTTGCCCCGGCCTGAACGGGGTTATATACTCTGTTGAGGTCAGGATTGGCAGAGATAATGCTGATATATAAATTATCTTTTTTATGAATCTTATAGATTGTTGTGGGTTTAGCTGTGCCTAAAATACGCTCATGTCCGTTTGAATCTCTGTAATACATTAATTCTCTATGAGAACGGCATGAGGTAACGATCAGGAGTACTGCAAATAAAAAAGATAGAGGAGCGTGGCGTAATAGGTTAATCTTCATGTTTTCAATTTGATAGTGATAAATAATTTATTTAAGTTTTTAAAAAGCATTCTTTTTCACTTTTTTACCGGCAATTGTTAGGTAAAGTATATACAAATCCAACCAAAAGTTCCAGTGCTCTACATACCATACATCATGCAGTGTTCTTGCCATATACTGTAAACGGCTCTCCGTCGGCCCTCTCCATCCATTTACCTGGGCCCAACCCGTAATGCCAGGTTTTACCCAGTGTCGTACCATATAACTATTCATTTTTTGCTTGAGCGATAAATTCAGATTTAGCCGGTGCGGCCTGGGGCCAACCAATGACATTTCGTTTCTTAAAACATTGTATAATTGAGGGAGTTCGTCCAGATTGTTTTTGCGTAGAAATTTACCAAAGCTGGTCAGCCTTGAATCATTTTCGGTGGTTGAGCGGTTGCCGGAAAGTTCATCGTCACAAACTTCCATAGATCTGAATTTATAAATAATAAATGGCTTATTATCTGCTCCTAATCTGACAGGTTTATATAAAATGGGGCCTCTGCTTTCGAGCTTGATCAAAATTGCAATAATCAACATCAAAGGCGCCAGGAATACAATCAGGGTCAAAGCAACTATGATATCAAAAGCTCTTTTCCAAAATCTGTTAGGATATCCATCCAGAGGAATTGCTCTTAAATCCAGCATCGGGAAATTACCCAACATGTTAATTTTAAAAACCCTGTCTACCGAACCGTAGTAATTGGGGACAATATGTGATTTAACCCCATTCTTTTCACAATTTTCAATGATGTGTTTAATGTTTTCCATTTCTGATAACGGAAGCGCAATAATTACGTCAGAAAAAGGCTGTTGCTCATACAGACTTTCAAAATCAGCGATAGCACCTATAATTTTATTGGTATTATTTGCTGTGGCATTATTATCAAGTATTCCGATTGGTTTGAGACCGATAAATGAATACTTTGAATAATAACGGAAAAGTTCACGCCCAATTTTAGTATTACCAATTATAATGCAGGGCCGTTCATTGAGTTGATCCCGTAAAGAATAATAATAAAAAAACCATAACGAGATCAGAAGTTTAATAATAATAAAAAGGCTGGTAGTGCCGAAAAAGACCGCGCGGGAAAAATCATCTAGTTTAAAGCTGATAATACTTACAGCAACAATAGAGATAAAAACTACAAATTTTTTGATCTGAGTTTTAAAAACAATAGATAGACCTAACTTAAGATTACGTATATCCTCAATAAAAATAAGGGTAGTAATAAGCCAACCAATAATAAACAACCCCATTAAATTATAAACAGACTGTGGATTCTCAATCGTCTGACCGTAATGTATACGGGATACGAAATAGGTTAAAGTGGATAATACAGCGATATCCAAAAGGAAAAACGAGGCGATCAAATTCCTGGTTCTCATAACACGGTTTGTGGTTAATCTGCTAAGTCACAAGGGAATTGGTCATTTTCCATGATATAGAAAGTCAAAATGAATGAAAATTGTTTGCGTTATTTAATAAAAAAGTGCCTATACGGCAAATTTTGCGATAAATGTAAATTTAAGTACCGTAAGTTGTTGATTTTTAACAAAAAAAATGCCTGTAAGGCAAGTTGTTCAATAAGTACAAAATTTAAGTATTGCCGGTTATTGATTTTTTATAAAGAGCTTCATATTGTAATGCAATATTGAACCATAAATGACTGGTATACACACGCTCCTGTGCCTTTTTTCCCAGCTTGACCATGTATTCCTTATCTGACAATGCAAACTCAATTTTTTCTGCAAGATCGGCCGCATTACCTGCTTGAAAATACAGTACTTCGTCTGCGGAGAAGATCTGCGAGTTTTCTGGAATATTACTTGCGACGATAGGTTTACCAACAGAGGCAACCTCAAGCAGCATGACCGACATACCTTCTGTTTCGGAGGGAAATATAAAAAGTAAGGAGGCATTGACGAGTGCGAGTAAAGTATTTAGGGGAGTAACGTACCCTAAAAAAAAAACATTTAACCCAATCGAAAGCTTTTTCAGTCTTTGCAGATAATCATTTTCTTCTAATTCACCGGCAATGAATATCTGCCCCTTGTATTTTATTTTATGAAGTGCCTCCAATATAGTATGGCCTCCTTTTGTGACCATAAGACGGCGTGCAGAAAACAAAATAAAGGGTTGATGAAGAGATGCACCATCAGGGATGAATTCCTTAGCTTTTTCCATATCATAGGCAAAAGGATCAATTTTGTTTATGCCATTCGGAATAAAATAAATGCCTTTTCCATATTTCTCCCGGTAATATCTTGAAAGCGGCTCGGAAATGCAGGTGCAGATATTGGCAGATTTTATAAATATTCTTTCCGCCAGATGAAAATAAGCTTTTTGAAAAGTATTCCATTTATCACGTTTATACGGTGCTTCATGCGAGGTGGCAATAATTTTAAATCTTAACCTTAATAATGGAAGAAAAATAGCACAATCTGTTTTGTGAGCATGTATCAAATCCCCCTTTGCAAATAATAAAATATGGATCGCCGAAAGAAAAAAATAGATCAGCGAGCCCAGGCTGCCCTTAGCAAGTGGTTTGAACTGGACTACTTTAACGCCTGGAATGTTATCTGCTGCAAGAACATTATTGTAACAATAAACAGTGAAATCATACTTGTCTTTTAGCTGAAGGATCAGATTTTCGGCCACTGTGCTGGTACCTCCCCTGGCCGGGAAGTAGTTTACTCCATATACAATGATCCTTTTTTTCATTCCATTGCTGTCAAATAACCAATCAATTTATCGTTAAATCCGAAATGAATTTGGCATAATTATTTTTAAAGGCGTTACTGCTATAATTATCCCGGATGATCCTGAAACTTTCTTTTCCAAACTTATTTCTAAGCTCAGGGTTGGCGATTAATGTTTTTAGAGGGCCGATCATTTTTTCTGGTGTCCAATCACTTATTAAATATCCGTTAACCCCATCGTAAACTAAACGGTTGTTATCCCCCACATCGGATGCAACAACAGGCATACTATAACTCAATGCCTCCATTACCGTATTGGACAGGCCTTCAAAAAAAGAAGTACAAAGGTATATGTCGCTCTTAATATAATATTCTGGCAGGTTATCCGGGTTGTTTACCATTTCAACCACATCGCCAAGTTTCAGCCGCACTATTTCATCACGAAGCAATGTTTCCAACTCCCCAAAACCGATTATATGGTAGTGAAATTTTATACCCTGCGCCTTTAATTCCTTCATTATTTTTAAAGCCCCGAAATAGCCCTTTTGGTGTACGTAGCGTCCTACTGTTATAATTTTAACTACTTCCTGTAACTCTCTTTCTCTGGGCAGGGTAGTCAGGTCAAAACAGTTCGGTATAACAACCGCGTGCTTCGTCCGGAAGCCTTTTGCCTGTAGTTTTTCAATACCGTCGTAGTTATTAAAAATGGTATGCGTGCTTAAGTAATTATTTATAAATCTCTGAAAGGGCAATTTCTTTTTATCCAGTTGGGCATTTCTGATACCACCAACGCGTACCGGTACTCGGGCAATTTTGCCAACTACCGATCCAATAAGATTTGTTGTTAGCAGGTAAGAAAAAATAATAGAAACCTTATTTTTTCTGAGCAAACTCCAAAAGGAAAGCATCTTCTTCAGGTGGCTTCCTGAAAGGCAGATCACTTTTAATTTGTGTTCAGCAATTGACAGTCTGAATTTTTCTTCAACCATTTGTCCATAGTAAACCACAATTAAAACATCATGAAGGTCTTTAAGACTAATAGCTAACAATAGCGCTTGTTTTTCTGCGCCGCCTGCAATCAGTGTATTAGTGAATATAACGATACTTTTCTTTTCCAAATTTGCAATAAGTTAGATATACTCGAATATTAAAATTGTTTTATCCATTTGGCATAAACCAATAAACGCCATATAAGGGTGCCATGATCAGCCTTTCCTTGTTTATTTTCTGCCACTATTTTTTTAATGAGATCACCATTCAATCCAAATTGATCATAATCCTGATCAAGCCTGCTGTTGAAGGTGTCATCTTTGAACCATTCCCTGAGCGGAACATCAAATCCCTTTTTCTTACGATCAATGATCTCTGCGGGGAGCGCATTTTTCATGGCTTGCTTTAAAACCCATTTTACGTCTTTCATATTAGGCATCTTTACCCTCTTGTCAACGCCATACATATACTCTACGATACGATGATCAAGAAACGGTGCCCTGGTTTCCAATGAGTGCGCCATGCTCATTCTGTCCACCTTTACCAGCATCTGTGCAGGCAGGGATACTTTTAAATTGTAATACATCATATCATAAAATGAATTACTGAAGTGAACATGCTTAAAAACGTTACTAACAAAGTCTTCGATCCTTATCTGATTACCGTTATAAAGCGACTTTATAGAAGCAGGAGCTATTTTAACTGATTTGGAGATCAATCGTTCCTGGAATGGAGCATTAAAGTTGGTTAGTACACGGCTCACACGATTAGCCTTATACCTAACCGACCCTGCAAAAATAGACGTAGATGATGTAATCAGTTTTGGGAGTGCTTTACGTATAAAGCCGGGGACTTGCTGATACTTGTGTACCAGGCTTTCACTTTGATAGGAAGAATATCCCGCCAGTACCTCATCTGCGCCGTCACCGGTTAAAACCATTTTAACTTCGTTTGCTGCGTAAGCTGAAACAATGCCGGTAGGTATTGCGGCGGGATCGGCAAATGGTTCATCGTAATGAAAAAGTACGCTTTTTAAAGCCTCATCCAGTGTATCCGGTTCAACGATGTGTTCATGATGATGTGTTTTAAATTTTTCTGCCACTAATCTGGCCATTCCCCTTTCATCAAATTTCTTTTCATTAAATCCAATTGTGAAAGTTTCTACCGGCTTATCACTAACCTGTGACATCACTGCCACAATACTGGAAGAATCCAATCCCCCACTCAAAAAAGCGCCATAAGCGACGTCACTTCTCATTCTTATCCGAACCGAATCGTAAAAAAGCCTGCTGAATTCTTCTATTACAATATCCTGATCTTTAATTAGTTTTTGTTCATCAACTTCAGGCAAATCCCAATACTTATATTCCTTTATTTGATTGTCGCGCACAATCAAATAATGCCCGGCTTTGAGTTTATGTATCCCTTTGTAAAAGGTATATGGTTCAGGGATATAGCCAAGAAACAAATAAAGTTCCAACAGTTCTGTTTCGGGCCGCAGATCAATTCCGTAAGCGCCAATACTTTTGATTTCTGAGCCAAATAACAACGTGTTTTCAAATAAGCCAAAATTCAATGGTTTTTCACCCATTCGATCCCTGGTAATAAATAATTGTTTTTTATTATCGTCCCAAATAGCCAATGACCACATACCATTCAACTTTTCCTGACAATCAACCCCCCATTGTTCATAGGCGCGAATAATCACTTCGGTATCAGAGGTGGTTCTGAATTTATGTCCGAGTAATTTCAGTTCCTGTTGGATCTCTATATAATTATATATTTCGCCATTAAAAACAATTGCAATTTTGCCATCATCATTATACATGGGCTGTGCGCCGGAGGCAAGGTCAATGATAGATAATCTGCGATGTGCTAATCCAATATTCCCATTCACGTAAAAGCCCTCGCCATCCGGACCGCGATGTGCAATTACATCAGACATCTTTTTTAATTTGTCCTGGTCAACTTTTCGTTGATGATCAAAGTGATATATCCCCGCAATTCCACACATGATTGTCTGATTTACTTATAACCAAATTTTGTTCGTTATAAAATTCTTAAGCCCTGTGGAATACTGTTGATGATCAAAATATGCCATGGCTACCTTTTTGCCGTTTATACCAACTTGCCTGGCAGCATCAGGATTTTCTATAATATCTATCAGTGCAGCTTTTATTTGTTCTTCGTTTTCGGGTTCAACTAAAAACGCATCGTTTTTACTTAAATATTTTTCTACATCGCCTATTTTTGAGGCAATAACCGGTTTGCCGGTAGCCAGAAATTCACCCAGTTTGAATGGAAAACCGGCATTAGCAAAAGCTGAATTGATCCTGGTCATACAAAGCACATTAACTTCATTAGCAAGAATATTAACATAGGATGATCTGTTTAAAAAACCACGGTAATCTACTTCGCTTTTCAATCCGCAATTTTCGACCTCATTCCAAAAATTTATCATTTCCTTATCTGTGCCCTTACCGGATAAGACCAACTTGAATTTCTTGCCCTGATCCTTTACTTTTTTTAATCCCTGTATGAGATAGGGCAGGCCATCCTTTTCATTAAACGAACCGCTGTAAAAGACAACTAGTGTTTGATCCGGGGATGGCTTGCTTTCACCATTCAGCAAGTCCTTGTTAATAGTCACCGGCAAAAAAAATTGTGGAGAGTCAGGAAATTTATCTGAAAATTTGGTCGAAAGATGTGTAGACACAACAACAAATCCGTCTGCAAAACGATTTAATCTTTTTCTAAAAAATACGGCAGATTTATACTTTATTTTATTTTTAAATGATCTGAATTTATGAACAGCATCCAGATCTTCAACCACATCTATAACGATACGAAAGCCTAAGAGTCGGGCCCAAATAACAAAGAAGAAGTTTTTAATATCTACCTCACCGTAGAAATAGATCAGGTTTTTGCTTTTCTTTTTTCTGGATTTTAGAATATACCATGAAGTAGTAAAAATGTGTTTGATGAATTTTCCTATCGAGGGGGCGTAATAAATTTCCTTGTAGTTTTTAAGAAATAGTTCCTCATTACCCTTTTCAAAAAGTTTGCTTTTATCTTCCAGCGCAATGTTTGAAATGGAATCCGTATTTTCCTTTTTTAGAAAATAAATGATATTTTGAAGCCTGTTGGTCCCAGCCAAACCAAAGTTCACCGATGTAGGAAAAAAAACAATATTCAGGGGCCTTTCCATTAGCATACTAATTATTAACAATCAATTCACTTACATTACTTTGCCTTAATTCAATCAACTTTTCTCTGAATTCCCTGATGATTTTTGTTTCATCGTGGTTTTCGTTAACTAAATGCTGTGCAACTGATACAACCTGTTTTCGTAAGTCATACGAAAGAAGGAGCTCACTTACTGCGCGTTCAATATGGGCTTCCTCGTTTGAGATGCAGAGCTGGGCCCAGCCTTCTTTGGCATATTCTACCAAAGCAGTTTTTGGCGGCCCAATAACCAAAATGGGAGTACCAGTAGCCATATATTCACTTACTTTTGTTGGCATTGAATATCTTATGAATTTAACCCCAGGTCCATCAAAATCACAAGGAATTAGCAAGATATCCGCATCAGCCAATTTATCTGGTAGTTTTTCATACGCAATGGGTTTAGTAACATTTACGTATTTGTAACTGCTGAAAGTTTTAACCAACGGATGATCTTGTTCTTTCGTTTGTATTTCCAGGATGATATTTTTTCCGTCACTCCCCATTTTTTCAATTACACTTGCCACTTTTAATATCATTTGATCGATGCCATAACCAATCCTGCCCGCATAAAGCATTTTGGCAGGGTTATGAATATCTTTAATATTGGTTTTACCTCTTTTCCAGAATTCCACGTCGACGGAATTATGAAAGGGGAGGAATTTATAATCATATCTTTCAGCATAGGCTTCTGACATATATTTACAGATACTCAGATGTAACGAAGTGCCAGCAAAAACTTTTCTTACTTTAAGGTCCAGTTTACGCTGCCATAGCCACTTCAATGGGCCAGGTCTTACTGCAAATGAAAACCAGTCGTCCATGACATGTGTGATCATAGGCACGTTAATTCTATTTTTTATTGATAAAGCGAAATCCAGTGCTTTATATGAATTTGGTTGAAAGTAAATTAAATCAGGATTAAAGAATTCGATCCACTCCAATAGTGAAGGGCTCATCCTCTGATTGCCATACATCCAAAAAAATAGCCCTGAATAGTGTAAAAAATTATCGAAGTGATTTTTGATACGGCCTTTTAAAGACCCGGTTGGTTCAACTACTACAGCACCAACTGCAAGCGTCTCCTTTATTGGTCCGCATTTCGTTTTCCTTTGAAATATTGAAAAAGGGAAAGGCATTCTTAATTCTTTATAGCCGATCCTGTAATAGTTTAATGCTTTAGAAAAATCAACTTTTTCTTTACTTTCTACAGCAACAGCCAGTTTGTTTTTTGGCCAGTTCTTAAATAGGTTAGAAAGGGTAATACCTCCTCCGGTATCCGAAGTGAAAGTTTGGCCAAGGATCAAAACACGAGGTAATTCCTTTTCAATGCCTTGTTGGGAAATATTGTTCTGATCTATCATTAATGCAGTAGAAATGTTTCCATATTTTGATTACTTAAACGCATCGGGCGTTTTTTTATATATCGTATCTGTGTTCTTTGCCTCTGTGAAGGCCTGTAAATTAAACTTAAAAAGAGAAGGCTCTTTAGAAAAGCCTCATCAAATATGAGTTCGGAAAAACTCACGATCCATAATAGAAGTATGCCCAGTAAGGCGAGTCTGGCGTTTCTGCTCTTATAATAGTCGCCTATAGTGCGGAACGACAAGTAGACCAAATAAAAATAAGTTATGAAATAAATGAGGCCGTAACATCGCAAAAAATTGGTTAATCCGTTAGGCCTGTGAGTTTTCGAGCTTGAAGTCGTCGTATTAAAAAGTACTTCCATCCGGCGGCTCCAACCAAAAAGAGGACGTTTCTCAATATCTTTCATGTCCATCATTGCCGATCCAAAGCGATTGTTTGAACTACCGCTTTCTGACAATTGTTTAGATATTTTTTCTCCCAGAAAATCAAAGCTGGTGAACGCTAAACCAGCTACCAGGCATATTAAAAATACCCCGGCGTATTTTAAGTTTGACTTGAGCTGAAAACTGTAAAATGTTAGCACTGCGATAAGAGAAAGGATACCCATAGTAGACGCCGCAGAGCATAGCGCAACGATATACACAATAGATTGCCGGTCAAATAGATCTGAGAATTTCTTGATTTTTGTAGTATAATATTTTAGATATAATGCGATGTTTAAATAAACTGCAAATGCGCCGCTTTCCCAGAATATTCCTGCATTACGGGTGTATTTAAAAGTTCCGTTGAAAAACTCCGGTAAAAAAGTGTAAATGATTAAAGTTGGGGTGGAATAATTTTTAAAATCTTTTTGAAGCGGAAACATTACACCGGCCAACTTATATAATCCTTTGCCAATACCCGGGACATAGCACAATACTGTAAAAACAAAAGAAATAATACAGATAATGTACATTGTGAATAGAAAGACCTTTATAAACCGGGTTTTTAGCAGGTTAACTACTGTAAAACCAAAAAGAAGAATTAGAAACAGCTTAACTATCGTTTCACTGTAATCCAAATTAAACATCAATGCATGAATGCATTCATAGCCTATAAAAAAAATGAAGATAAACAGCGTCCTTGCATAGATCGTTTTTTTGTAATTGCAAAAAAGGTAATACAGGGATATAATTGATGCCAGTGAAATGAATATGGGCAGCTTTTGCGAAAAAAAAGGATTTCCTGACAAGGCCAGCAAAAGGAACATCAGAAAGAACTCCGATTTGCTGACAGGTGCCTTATTATTTGTTCCAGATTCCAGTTGCTGTTCCATTTAGAATTTTATTTGATTGAGTTCTCCAAACTATCAAGTTAGGCAGGGTAGTGCAAACCATTGCAATAGTTACACCGGACGGGCCAAAATGGAACGTCTTACAAAGCAGTATAGATAAAGGAATAGTAACAATTATAGAAAGAACAGCAATATAAAGTTGCAGACGTATTTTTCCTGCTCCGTTAAGGAACATATTATAAGAACCGGAAGCAAGACTGATAATAACATACAAAGTTAATGCAATAGTCATTGAAGCAGGTATTTTGACACTGCCGCCAACCCAGAGAAACACGATTTTATTAACCAATATGGCAGAAATAATTACCCCGGTAATAAGGATACCGGCAATGATGTTTAGTTTTTTAAGTGTTTTTCTTATCCAGGTAAAATCTTTTTTAACAAACGCTTCCGTAAATGGGGTCCAAAAAGTATAGGTGACAATTCCATTGATCATAATAGCAATGGAAAAGTATTTAAATGCTATATTATATACTGTGACCTGTTCAGGTCCGAAAAGCTGTGTTAAAATAATATTGTCAGTAGAAAATACGACCAGGATCGCCATTTGGATAATAAAGAACTGAACGCCCAAACCAAGCAACGAATGTGCATACTTAAAGTTGATAAATTTAAAACCAGGTCGTATGGCTTTAAATTTTGTAGAAAAACAACCTATATTGAATAAGATTGTCACCAAAAGCGGGCCGGCGCTGAGCACCATTGCCACCCAAAATAGCGAACTGGGTACCGTTTTGGTAAGGATCAATATGCCTATGTAAGAGAATGTACTTCCTAAAGGGCCCATTAAATTATTTAATGCGGGGACCTGGTTGGCATAAAGTACTACGCTTATCAGGTTAAAAATAAACCGTAAGCAAAAAAATATAAATACGTATAAAACCAGATTGCTTAATTCGTTGCCTATGGCTGGGGTGACATTTAAGATTGATGCCCAATTTAAAAACGGATTAACAAAGCAGAAGAGCAGAATAAAGGTTGAAAAAATTAGCGTAACAAAGGCATACGCCGTACTCACATAGATCCGTGATAAATTATAATCTTCAAGTGCGAGGGATTCAGCCAATTTATTTCTTAATCCATGTCCAATCCCAATATCAAAAAAATTGAACCATTGTAAGAGTGAGGCAAGCGTAAGCCAAATGCCATAATGAAATTTATCCAAATAGTGGAGTGTTAGTGGAACTAGCGCAAATTGGATGACAATGGAATATCCTTTAATGAAAAAAGAGTAAATAATATTTTTGGTAGCACGTGCCGTTCTTAAATTATCTCCAAGTATTTTCTGGCTTAGTTTGTAGGCAGTAGCAATCATTGAATCACCGGATTAACTATTCAAACTTGTAACATCATAATTCAATAAAAAGTTTATTAAGAATTAGATATAAAGAGAAACGAAAATATTTTTTTCATTAAAGGTAACAGATTTTATAAAAATACGTATATGTATTAACCCAAAATTAATAACTAATGATTAAAAAACATTTTAGAACAAGACTGGTATTTAAGCTAATCATGCTTCAACTGATTTTTATTGCAACTTTGCTCTTTACAGGCTGCCAAAAGGAAGACACATCGGTGAATACAATTGCTGCTGCTAAGCCAGCCACCAGTGCAATATCCGTTTCATCACTAGCTTCGCTACAATCTGCGCCAGTGGCATTTTTTGATGCATCTCTTGATCAGAAAAAAAATCTTTCCAGCTATGCTACCGTCAAAGGAGATCCTTACTCGGCGATGGTAATTAATCCCAATAGGATAAGTGTTGTGAATGACCCCGTTTTCGGATCAAAAAGAAAAGTAATGTTAATGGACGTTCGTACGCAGGATAATGGAGGCGTAACAGAAAATCCCCGTGCGCAGGTTCAAACGCCAATGAACTATGTTGAAGGACAAACAGTTTATATAGGTTTTTCAGTCCGGTTTACACAAAGCTTCTGGACTTATTTTCTTACTTTCTCCGAATTATATGGCGCTCCGTATGCGGGGACTTCTCCCTTCCGGTTATCAATACAAGGAAGTAATATTGTTGCCTCAGCAACCAATTCAGGCAAACAGACGAATTTATGGCAGGAACCAATGCAGGCCGGATTGTGGTATGACTTTGTATATTGTGAAACACTAAGCCACGATGCTTTAAAGGGGAGTGTACAGGTTTGGTTAAGAAAACAGGGAGAAACCACCTTCAAACAAGTTCTCACGCTAACTAAAATACCAACTGTTACAGCCGCTAATTTAACAGGCCCCAATTATCATAAACTTGCTTGTTATTATGATAAAGAAAATACGTTTGTTGACGCCAGCAAAAAAACAAGAGTTAGTGAAATTAAAATGTATTTAGGTAATCATAAGGTTGGAAGTAGTTTTGACCAGGTTGCACCTACACTTATTAAATAATTTTAAATTTAAACAGTTCTCTGAAGCGCCTGTGGTAGTACTACAGGCGCTTCAGTCATTTATATTTGGGCTAAACGGCAAAAATTCCTGGCTCCATCACTCACAATCAGTAACCGTTTTGGCGAAAACATGGGTACTCAAATCGGGAAATTATATTTCATTTTGGGAAATAATTTTGAGTATATTGCAATATCTAATTGACCAATGATTAATTTAACTAAATTCTCATGGCAACAAAACAATTACACAAAGTACTGTTAATGAGATTAATCAGGATTCGTCTCCTTTTCATAACTGCGTTCATTTTTGCAGGCTGTAAGAAGGACGCCACCACCCCGATTACTTCCGATCCGGTGATTAGCGAGGCTGATGTATCAACCAATTTGGCATCAACCAAAGTAGTGCAAGCCGGCCCGGTTGCCGTCTTCGATGCCAATCTGAATAAAAATAAAGATCTATCCGCATATGCTGCTGTCGCGGGCAATCGATATTCTGCCGCAGTTATAAATCCAGGCTGTATCAGTGTGGTAAATGACCCTATTTATGGTTCAAGAAGAAAGGTTATGTTTATGGATGTAGGTATAAATGATAACGCAGGAATAACATCAAACCCGAGGGCCCAGGTACAAACCCCAATGAGTTATACCGAAGGTCAAACTGTGTATGTTGGTTTTTCAGTTTATTTCCCTGCTACTTTTTATACTATGTTTCTAACTATCTCTGAAATTTATGGCTCTCCATACAATGGAACATCCCCTTTCAGGATTGCTATCCAAAATAGTAATATTGTTGCTTCGGCAACCAAGCCTGGGGTACAAAAGAATTTATGGCTTGAACCGTTCCAGGCAGGGGTTTGGTATGATTTTGTATATTGCGAAACGCTTAGTCAGAGCTCTACAATTGGACAAGTTCAGGTTTGGCTAAGAAAAACGGGAGTAAGCAGCTTTACCCAAATCGTTGCACCAACAAAAATACCCACCATAACAAGGGCTAACGTAACCGGCCCAAATTATCATAAGTTGGCTTGTTATTATGATAAATCATACATATTTACTGATGCTAAAAAGAAAACAAAGGTGACAGAAGTCAAAGAATATCTAACTAATCATAAAGTAGGTAGTACCTTTGCTTCGGTAGCACCTGCATATATCCATTAATGCTTATTTAAATAGTTAGCCACTACGATAGTTACTTTTATATTGAACGATTGTACGGATGGCTGCAATCGTTCATTTTTTTATAGACCATTATCTTACAACATTAAAATTTTCTATTATTGTTTAAATTAATCAATAGAATTTCTCTGCAACTCTATCTAAATACAATATATTGAGCAATAATTTTTTAACTAAAAATACATTATTGCTCAATATCAAGCGTTTTTAAAACATTATACGCATTTCTGCTGTATGATATTTGTTCACCGCCTTTACACGCCGACAGGAATGCTCCTTGTAAAAGACTTTGCCCAGCTCAAAAAAAGCCTTAAAAAAGATGTTAGTGGGTTAAAAAAGATCCGGGTAGCACTTTTAGGAGATTCAGCCACCCAGTTACTAAACCTGGCATTGAAAGCAACAGGGGTAGACCGGCAACAAAATCTGGATATATGGGAAGCCGATTTTAACCAGGTTGAGCGCCAGATTTTTGATCCAACATCTGAATTTTATGCTTTCAGACCACAATTCGTTATCATTTTTAGATCATCTCATCAATTACTTAAGAAATACAATAAACTTAATTTGGAAGATGCCGGTAAACTTGCTGATAATGAGATAGGCTCAATAAACGCCCTGGTTTTTCAAATAGAAAGCATACTCGATGCACGAATCCTATACTATAACTATCCTGAAATAAATGATAGCGTTTTTGGTAATTACTCCAACAAAACTTCTGTGTCATTTTTATTTCAGATCCGTAAGTTGAATTATGAGCTAATGAATTTCGCGGTTCAACAAAATGGATTCTATATTGTAGATATTTCTACTCTTCAAAACCAGTTTGGTAAAAATGTGGTTTTTGATTCTCCAATCTATGTCAATTCAGAAATGGTATTGAGTTTGGATATTCTTCCGCATGTTGCTGCAATAACCGTGGATGTGATTGATGCACTTGAAGGGAAGTTCAAAAAATGTGTCATACTGGATCTGGACAATACAATGTGGGGAGGAATAATTGGCGATGACGGATTAGAAAAGATATTGATTGGATCTTTAGGTACGGGAAAGGCATTTTCAGAATTCCAATACTGGTTAAAGAAATTGAAAAACCGGGGGATCATCTTAACAGTATGTAGTAAAAATAGCGAATCAATAGCGAAAGAGCCTTTTGAAAAGCACCCCGATATGGTGCTTCGTTTAGAAGACATTGCCGTTTTTGTTGCAAATTGGGAGAATAAAGTAGATAATATCCATCACATACAATCCATTTTGAATATCTCTTATGATTCAATGGTTTTTTTGGATGATAACCCGTTTGAGAGAAATATGGTTAGAGAGCAGATCCCTCAGCTTACTATTCCTGAATTGCCTGAAGACCCCGCAAATTATCTCGAATATTTGTATTCCCTTAACCTGTTTGAAACCGTTTCTCTGTCTGAGGAGGATAAGGAAAGAACCAAAATGTACCAGTCAGAAGCGCAACGTTCTACTGTTCAGAAACAATATTGCAGCGAGGATGATTTTTTAAATAGCCTGGAAATGACTTCGTTGGTTGAGCCTTTCACTAAATTTAATATTCCGCGAGTTGCACAACTATCCCAGCGTTCCAATCAATTTAACTTGCGAACTATCCGCTATACAGAGACCGATCTGGAAGCGATTGTTCAGTCTGATAAATTTATAACCATGTCTTTCCGTCTTGAAGATAAATTCGGTGATAATGGATTGATAAGTTTGATAATTCTTAGAAAAGAAGATCATGATACGCTGTTTATTGAGACCTGGTTAATGAGCTGCAGGGTATTAAAAAGGGGTATGGAACAATTTGTCTTAAACACAATAGTAGCCTTCGGAATCCAAAATGGATTTAAATACTTAACCGGTGAATATATACCCACAGCTAAAAACGATATGGTTAAAAACCATTATGCAGATCTTGGGTTTACTCAAGCCGAAACCTACTGGTGTTTGGATATGACAAACTACAAGGAAAATAAAACTTTTATCAAAAAAATTGAATCAGATGGAAAGAGCTGACATATTAAATAAACTGAATGGGATTTTTGTAGAAGTGCTGGATAATGATGAGATCAAATTAACCCCTGAAACCACAGCCGCTGATGTGGAGGACTGGGATTCGCTCAATCACATTCAATTAGTAGTGGCAATTGAAAAGCAGTTTAAGTTGCGTTTTAATTCCGGCGAAATACAGAGTTGGAAAAATGTTGGTGAAATGATCGATTCTGTACAAAAGAAGATTAGTTGATTACTCGTTAAAAACGTAAAACAATGTTATTTAACTCATTTAATTTCCTTGTTTTTTTTCCGCTGGTAACGCTTGTTTTTTATATTTTACCTCACAAAATCCGATGGGCGCATCTTTTAGTTGCAAGTTGTGTGTTTTATTGCTTCTTTATACCTAAGTATATTTTTATTTTACTGGTGACAATCCTGATCGATTACTTTGCCGGCATCAGGATAGAAAAGTCATCAGGCAGGCAAAAAAGCGTGTGGTTGATCATTAGTATTTTATCCACCTGTTTGGTGCTTTTTGTTTTTAAATACTATAATTTTTTTATAGGTAACATAGACCAGGCGGCCCGTCTTTTTCATTTGAATTATGCGATACCTCTGTTCCATATTATTTTACCCATTGGCCTCTCTTTCCATACATTTCAAAGTTTAAGTTATGTGATTGAGGTATACCGTGGACAGCAAAAAGCGGAAAAAGATTTCGGTATTTACAGTTTATATGTAATGTTCTATCCACAACTGGTTGCCGGACCAATAGAAAGGCCTCAAAATCTTTTACATCAATTTTATGAAAAGCATGATTTTAATTACAGCGATGTAACTATTGGGTTAAAAAGAATGGCCTGGGGATTATTTAAAAAAATTGTCATCGCAGATCGGCTTTCTATTTATGTGAGTGCCATTTATTCAAATCATGATAAACACAATGGAACATCCTTAACCGTTGCTACTTTATTTTTTGCATTCCAGATTTATTGTGATTTTTCAGGCTACTCTGATATCGCGATAGGAGCAGCAAGAACAATGGGTTTTAAATTGATGACAAATTTTAACTACCCCTTCTTCAGCAGAAGTATTACTGAATTTTGGCGCAGGTGGCATATTTCACTATCAACGTGGTTTAATGATTATCTTTTTACTCCACTAATGATTTCCAAAAGAAACTGGGGCAGATACGCTGTGGTTTTCGCTGTGTTAATTACTTTTTTAGTAAGCGGGCTTTGGCATGGTGCAAACTGGACTTATATCGTTTGGGGATTATTAAATGGTATTGCCCTCGCGTATGAGTTTATCACCAAAAAACTTAGAAAGAAATTGTCTCAGCTAATACCGGCAGCTATTTATCAGCCTGTAAGTATCTTATTAACCTTTTTATACGCTTGCTTTACATGGGTGTTTTTTCGTTCACCTGATTTAAAAACAGCCGTTGATGTATTACATAAGATTTTGTTTGTGCACGGAGCGATATTTATCGGCGATAATAAAAATATGATCTATTCTGTCTTATTTATTTGGCTGCTAATCAGCATAGAAGTGATCAGGGAGTATAAACTTTTTAACGGCTTTAGTCTGTTTGAAAATACTAACATGTATGTAAGACGTCTGTCGTATATATCAATTGTGATCATAATACTGATGTTCGGTGTTTTCGATAATAGCCAATTTATTTACTTTCAATTTTAGGTTCTCATGATACAGCACCTTGAAATTAAAAGATTTGCCAAATCGCTATTAATAATAGCTGCTGGGATTCTGCTATTTGACTTTGTAATAGGAAGTGGATTGAAGTATCTATACAACAAACAAAAATCAGGTCTTTTATACAGAACAAGTTATTCAATTGATAGTACAAAGGCTGATTATATTGTTTTGGGATCATCCAGAGCCAACCATGATTATGACCCGAAAGTATTCGAAAATATTTTGAAAAGTTCTTTTTACAATTGCGGCAGAGATAAACAAGGCCTTGTTTATAGTTGTGCAGTATTGTCTGCGATCCTTGAACGGTATCAGCCAAAATGTGTTATTATTGACATTCGTCCGGATGAATTTACCCAATCGGATGAAGGTAGTCTTGCTACATTACTTCCATATCAAAAGAATCCGGCAATCCGGCCTTATCTGGATTATAATGGAAAATTTGAAAGCGTAAAACTCTTATCACATATTTATCCTTATAACTCTTTATTTACCAATTTAATCGTCGGCCTTAAGAAAAGCTGGAAAGAGGATTATAAGGGCTACCGGGCACTTACTAATCTCAATCCAGATCCTGCACTAGATACATTAAAAGAAAGCACCTCTCTTGACACTATTAAACTTAAAGTTTTTCAAGCTACGCTTACACGCTTAAACCAATTGCAAATTCCTACTTACCTTGTTATATCACCCATTCATTACGTATATATCAGCAAGTATACAACAGGAATTTGCGTAAAAAATGCCAAAGCATTTACTAACATAAAGTTTTTGAATTTTACAAATAAGGCAGAATGGCGCGATAATCGAAACTTTAGCGATCATAATCACCTTAACCAACAAGGTGCGGTGTTGTTCTCGGCCAGCCTGGCAGAGGAAATACAAAAGCCTGAATGATTTTTAAAAAATAGCAGTCAGAGTATTCGCAAATAAATTTAGTCAAACTGCGGAAGATGCAATTCAAAGGCCTGTCTCCATGTCGTCAAAAACTGAATCATTTTCGACGGCAAATTAAAGCCTCAGGAGCATTGATAAATATTATCAATATTAATTTATAACTATAGGGATATTCTAATATATTTATTTGTAATTTTAATTATTATTTAAGATTAAAGTTCGATAAATGCCTGAAAGTTAATTTTTTAATCATGATTTCATCTTCAGAAAACTTGATAATCAAAGGGCTTAAATCTGGAGAATCTACAAGGCGCCATTCTGAAAAGGAACTTTATATATCATTTTTTTATTTAATAAAAGAGGCTGCAAAAAAATACGGCATTCCGAATGAAGAAGCTGCAAGTATCTACACTGATACTATTCTGGCCGTAATTAAAAATGTTCTATCCGGTAAATTTGAGGGGCGATCGTCCCTTAAAACTTATGTCTATCAAATATTTTCTAATAAATGTGTTGACCTGCTTCGAAAAAAAACGACTAATAAGGGAAAGTTGGAAGATGCCGTTCCGTATGACAGTTTAGTTTTTGAGCTTCCTGACCAAACAAGAAGTATTATCCAAAAGCTTATTGCTCAGGATCAGAGAAATCAAATAAATGAAAAACTGCAGGAAATAGGTGGTAAGTGCATGGAATTGCTGCTCTTGTTTGAGGACGGTTATAATGATAAGGAGATTGCAGAATCTATGAATTACCAGTCGGCCGATGTAGTTAAAACAACACGTCTGCGGTGTTTGGAAAAATTGAAATTGAAAGTAAAAGGAATCGAAAATCGAAATGAATAATTTATTAAGCTATATAGATGATTACTTCACCGGCGTATTAAATGACGACGAAAAAAGGGAGTTTGAGCAGAGGTGTCATAATGACGAAGCCTTTGCGCAGGAGGTTGCTGAGTACATTAGCATGCGCGATCAAATAAATGCCCGCTTACAACAACGCAAAAAAGAAGACTTTGAGCAACTATACCAACAATTGTCTGTTTCCCAAAAATCAGCAAAGATCACGATTTTAAGGCCACTGGCTCTTTTGGCTGCCGCCTGTGTTTTGTTGCTGATAGGCTGGTTTACGTTTTTTCAAAAGACAAGTCCTCAAAGAATTGCAGATAATTATATATCAACCAATTTAAGTACACTCGGATTAAACATGGGTGTCTCAGATTCGCTGCAGACGGGAATATCCGCCTATAATTCAAAATCCTTTCAAATTGCTGAACGACTTTTCAAACCGATGATAAGCAAGCCGGAAACAGCCGCTGAGGCAATTAAATATCTTGGCTTGACTTACCTTGCCGAAAAAAAATACAACAATGCCCTGGAATGTTTCGATCAGCTATCCGCATTATCCTTATACACCAACCCCGGGAAATTTTACAGGGCTCTTACGCTGATGGAGCGATCTGAAGCCGGAGATAAGGACAATGCAAAAAAAATACTGCAAGAGATTATTGACAAAAACTTATTTGGCAATACAGAAGCCAGAAATTGGATAAAACGACTTTAAATACTTAACGCCATGGGAATCAACGAAAAAAAATCAGATTACGTAGCTCCATCCTTCGCTATCAAATGCAAGCCGGATTACACTCATTTAGAAAAAACGTATCGTAAGAATCAACTCATCGTAACATTTAAAGATTTTCCTTCAGAAGAACAAATTAATACCGTAAAGGGGTATTTTAAAGAGATGGGCTTTGAAAATATTACCATAAAAAAATGCCAGGACTGCAATATGCCGGTACAATTGTGGCTTGCCGAAGGCATTGAAACTGTGATAGTGGATAAAGGTATTAAGGTGGGTTCCGGAGGGGGAACCGGAACAGTAGGTGAAAGTTACTCTTTAAATTTTTTGAGTAATATTCCGCCACATGAATTGAAGAACATCGGTAAGTTTAAGCCAGATTATAATAAGGGTACAGAAGAAGTGGTTATTGCTGTCCTTGACACTGGTTTTGATCCCTACATTGTTGATGAGGGCTACATTTATAAGGGAAATATATCAAAAAAGGAATATGAGTGCTTTAACGGTACTGAATACGGCTGGAACTTTGTTGAAAATAACAAGGATATAGAAGACGACAACGCCGGCCGGCATGGAAGCCTGGTTACCCAATTTATTATAAATGAATTTAAAAATAGCAAAAAAACAGTTAAGATTATACCTGTAAAAACACATGACCGGAATGGACATGGAGACTTGTTTGCTATATTTTGTGCAATATATTACGCCATAGCAAAAGGTGCTCAGATCATAAATGCCAGTTGGGGGTTTTACTCTTATGAACGGGAACCGTTATTTCCACCGCTAAAAACTATAATCGAAAGACTGGAGGAAGAAGGTGTTTTATTAGTTGCCGCTGCAGGTAATCAAACTGATGCAGATGATCGTATTGCCAGTAAAATTTTTTTAGAAAATACGGGGCGTGAGCCTAAACCAGAGGATCTTCGGGATTTGGCTATTCATCATTTTTTGCCGGCTTATTTCAGCAGTGGTGAAGACAATTTGATCACAGTTACTACAACTGATGGCAAAGAGGTGGCTTCGACAGAAAATTTTTCCAATGTCTATGTTGATCTTGGGATAATCGCCGATAAAAAAATAAAAGACGATTTATGGTTTGAAGTCCCGTTTGAACAAACCGGGGAACCAGGTCATGTGAGAGGATCTTCTTTCGCTACCGCAATAGCAACAGGGATTATTGGCGCTTACAGCGAGTCCTCGAATTTCAAAAAAGGCTCCGTCGATAAGCAGAAAATTTTTGAAGATCTCAAACCAATCTCAAACATAGGCTTAAATCCACGGGTACAACCCAATCCTCCGGAACCAATAGCAGAGTTTATTAAAAACGGTTTATGTATAAAAAAACAAGGATGATTACATGAAACCCTTGTGTAAAACAACCGTCTGTTTAAGTTTTTTTATTTTCGGTGCGATCGTATGCCATGCACAATGCCTTTCAGATGATAGCATCCGTTATAAGATCAATGCAATTAAAAATGCCCCAGGCGACGATACTGTAAAAATAGCGGAGCTTGCAGCGTTAAAGGCATCCTATCTGAAATGCCATCAAAAAAATGGTGCCGTTTATGCGGAAATTATCCATCGGCTGGGTGATTTTTATTACAAAACCGGAGATATGGCGCGGGCAGTTGCTTATACTGCGGCGGCGGTTGATGTGAATGAACATACGGGCATTGTTGAGCCATTTTTAAGTAATAGCTTTTATAACCTTGGGGTATTTTATTTGCAATTGAATCTATTACACCTGGCTAATATTTCTTTTAGTAAGTGTATTGCAGCAAGTAAGCCTTTCCCCGAGAAATATCACATCGCGGCTATGGCGCATGTAAAACTTGCCTACCTGTTTTTCAAAGGAGGAGATTATCAGCATGCAACAGAAATTGCTTTAAAAGGAATGTATTTTGCAATTGCAGCAAAAGACACCGTTCAACTTGGTGCACTATGGGCTCAAAAAGCACAGGCAGAGGTTGAGCTTGGTGATTTTAAGTCGGCAGCTGAAAGTATCGCGACAGCTTTACGCTTTCTTAATAATCAAAATAACAGTGAGCTTGCATCTGCTTATGCCATATATGCCAATTTTCTAAACACCTCCGGAAAACATCAGGAATGCTTGGTTTATTACAAAAAGGCTATTTTTTTGGACAAAGCCTTGCAGAACTTTGCGGAGTGTGCTGGCGATCAAAGCGATTTAGGATATGTTTATGAAAACGATTTAAAACAGGAGAATGAAGCAAGGGAGTGTTTCAACGAAGGTCTGAAAATAGCCAGAATGAACAATGACAGTAACCAGATGGTCAGTTTTTTTGAGAACATCGGAGTTACTTACTCGAGACAGAATGATTTTAAGAATGCTTTAATATTTTATCAAAAAGCTTTAACTGTTCTTCCCATAAAATTTAACGATCAATTGATTACCAGTAATCCGACGATCGAGATGCTGGGCCCAATATCGAATGATTATTATGTTATTATGTTGCTGGCAAGTAAAGCCCAAAGTTTGCTTGCCTTTTATAAAGAAAAGCATGACAAAATATTGTTAAAAGCCGCTCTGCAAACATTTATACTAGCCGACCGGTCTGTGGATATGATGCGGTGGAAACAATACGGGCAACGCTCTAAATTACTTTGGCGAAGCCAAACCAAGGAAATGTATGAAAAGGCTATTGAAGTTTGCTATCTGCTCAACGATAGTGAAAATGCGTTTTATTTTTTTGAAAAAAGCAGATCTGTTTTGCTCAATGATCAGATAAATTTTTCAAATAGTTCGCACATCAAGCCTGATGAAAAAATAAATAAAAAACTACGCTCCCAAATAGATAGCCTTAATAAACTATTGATGTCATTAGATGAGAATTCTCTTACTGGCCGGTTAAGAGCTGAATGGTTATCTGTTAATCATGAATGGGAAAAACAACAGAATCTGCATACAGCAAATCTAGCTGGCGAAAATATCCTGCCGGCAAATTTTTTTAAACAGGTTCAGCAACAACTTATCGATAATAAGCAAACGCTTATTGAATATTTTAATAATGATACAGTAGTTTATGTATTGTCTGTTACGCCGGCCAAGGCGCAAATATTCAGGATTGCTTATCCTTTTTTTATTAAAGATTGTGGCGATTTTTTGAAATATTGCTCAAATGTTAGTTTACTTAATCAGCAATACAGTAACTATGTAAGCGTAGCCTATAGGTTATATCATAAGATTTTTGAACCTCTTCAGGTAAAAACGCAAAGAGTGATCATATCCCCCGGAGATCTTTTTATATCCTTCGATGCCTTGCTTTTTAAACCTGATATAAGCGAAAGCTTTTTGGTTAAAAAGTATTCATTTAGCTATGTTTACTCTATGCGGGTCTTAAAAAACCATTCCCGGCAAAATAACGAAAATGGAGTTGTTTTCTTAGGAATAGCCCCGGAAACTTACCCGGCCGCTACTCATCTGCAGTCTTTAACGGGGTCGGTAAGCTCTCTTGAGCGTATTGAAACAGGGTTTGCATCTTCTGTATTACTCAAAGATGAAGATGCTAAAAAGAGTCAATTGCTTTCCAAATTACCGCAATCCCAAATTATTCAAATATATGCTCATGCACAAGCAGACAAGCATACCCTGGATCCTGTGCTTTACATGTCAGATACCGGCGTTTTAATGAGCGATGTTCAAAGGGTTAAATGCCGGTTTGGAGAGATGGTGATGCTTTCGGCGTGTAATACAGGCAGTGGCTATGTGGCTGATGGAGAAGGTGTGTTTAGCCTTGCCAGGGGGTTTCGCCTGGCGGGTATCCCGAGTACAGTAACCAATTTATGGCAGGTTGATAATCAGGCCACCTATGAACTAACGGAAAGTTTCTATAAATATTTAAGGCAGGGACAGCCCAAAGATGTGTCCTTAAGGTTGGCAAAGCTCGACTTATTGAATAAAAACCAATCCCACCTATTGCCATATTACTGGGGAGCTACTATCGTTTTGGGTGATAGTTCAGCCTTAAAAATATCTTTGAAATCAAGTCGCAGTAATTATATTTTTTTCCTCATCTCATTCGCCGCGTTATTGCTGATGTTTGGCTGCTTTTACTTATTCGTAAACAGCCAAAGAAATTCATAACAGGTAAGCAAGTCATTATTATTTTCTTAAATCTTACTTGAACGGAAAATATTTGTTTCCTGTTTCACCACTCTTTTCGACTAATAGAGCAAGTCCGGATTAGTTAACGTGTTTTTATTATACAGTCAATTCAGTTCAAGTTATTCATCATTAAATATTCAAAGTCATGAAAAATTTAGTTTATTATCCTAGCTTGCTATGCCTTTTTTTAATAATCGCATCCTGCAATAAAAATGATACCCCGGTTCCTGTAAAAAGCGCAGGCAAACCTGATACAGCTACCGTAAAACAGATTGGAAAATCAATTTGTGATTCAACAAAGATGGTCCCATTCAATTTAGCCAATTCAACAGGCATCAATTCGTTTATGATCTCATTTGTTGGAGACCGTACATATATTTTTAATTTTCCTTCAAAAGGTAGTAAAACAGTATTAATTAAAGCAGGTACCTACAAGGTATCTATCCCGCCAACCGGGGACTATTCCAATCACGCTTTTGCTTTAGACGGTCAGGCATTTACAAATGGACCCGGTGTCGGCTATTCTCTTATGCAAGTTCAACCTTGCGGTGTTTCTTCAGGCGCCCAAATATATTAACCGTATCCTGAACAGCCGCTCTAAGAACTTGGAGCGGCTTTCAAATTAATATCTCGCCATTTTATACTAGTAAATAAGGTATGCTAATAAACCCCCAGGGGTTTATTTTTATTAACAGGTTTTGAAAAAGTAATTTCAATCAGGTCTCCTAATTGGCGCTACAAATTGTCATCACTATTTCATAAAGCTGTTTTTTTTAAGATTAACTGATATAAATATACTAAAAAGTATATTTTTGTCCCGTTCATAATTAAAACATGACAAAAGCAGAGCGAACAAAACGATTCATATTGGAAAAGGCGGCTCCTATCTATAACGAAAAAGGACTTGCAGGTACTCTTGTAGATGACATTCTGGAAGCCACCAGGCTGACCAAAGGTTCAATTTACAGTCATTTTGAAAACAAAGAGGACCTATCGATCCAGGTTGCTGATTATTTGCTTGACAATATCTGTTACGGTATCGGCCAGGCCATGAAAAAAGAAACCAGCGCGAAGAGCAAAATATTCGCTTATCTGGATTTTAACAAAACACCGTTAAACACATATATCAGCGGTGGCTGCCCTATTTTCAATTTAGCTGTGGAATCAGATGATAACCACGGATTGATCAAATCCAAAGTTTGCAATGTTTTGACCGCCTCCCAAAAGACCTTTGCGAATATTCTGAAAGCAGGTATCGAGAATGGTGAATTTAATGCTTCTCTTGATCCGGAAGCATATGCCTTTAAAATGTTTGCCGCTATCGAAGGTGCTACGGTGATGTGCCGGAATATGAATAACGACCAGCCTATGGCCGGTTTAATTGAAAGCCTCAAAAACGAGTTACGGGCGTATGAAATTTAATTTTTTTTAAACTAAAATATACTAAAAAGTATATTCTGGAGCCATAATAAAATCCAATTAATAAATAATCAAATAACAGTAATTCTCAGTAAAATGAAATCAAAAAACAACACCATTCTAATTACCGGCGCTGGCTCGGGCATTGGATTTGAAACCGCCAAACTATTGGTTGAAAAAGGGAATAAAGTAATTATTACAGGTAGAAATTTAGAAAAATTGGAAGCCGCTGCAAAAAGGTTGGGGAACGTGGCTGTCATTCAGTGCGACATAACTTCCGAAAGCGATGTAAATAACCTGGTTAGGCGGATACGTTCGGAATACCACGACCTGAATATCCTGATCAATAATTCAGGTGCCGCTTTCGGGTACAGTTTGGCTGAAGATGCTGATGCCTATACCAGCGCCCTGAAAGAAATGGAAGTCAACTACCTGGCGCCGGTGCGGCTGACGGAAAAGCTGTTGCCTTTGCTAAAAAATAAAGCGGAAGCAGCTGTCATTAATATTACGTCAGTAGTGGCGATTGTTCCATGGGCTGTTATGCCTACCTACAGTGCCAGCAAAGCGGCATTACAGTCTTATACCAGGTTGTTAAGGTTATCTTTAGTTAAATCATCAGTTAAGGTATTTGAAGTATTGCCTCCATTGGTTGACACAGAATTTTCAAAAAACATTCCGGTTGATAAGTTAGCGCCGTCCGCGGTAGCCGATGCTATCGTTAGCGGCGTTGCAGAAGATAAGTTCGAAATACGGATCGGCTTTACGGACCATTTTTACAATGTAAATAAGGAATCCCCTGAAAAAGCCTTTAATGCGCTGAACGGCGTGTCTTAAATAAACCAAATACACCATTTTTTTTCCACATAAAATATACTAAAAAGTATATTTTATGTGGAAAATCATAAAACTTAATGAATCATCAATTCAATAAAAATCAGGCCCGCAGTTACTCGGTCTTAATAAGAAACAGAAATCATGACAACTACATTCCCAAAAGCCTTTACAATGGCTTTAATCTTAACTACATCCATTTTAATAAATAAAGCTGTGGCTCAAGTAAGCGACCCTGCTGTGGAAAGCCACGTTCAGGGTTTCTTAAAAGCAGTAAATGCAGCCACAACCACGCCCGTATATGAAATGCCTGTTGACCAGGCAAGGGCCACTTATACCTATGCTACCACGGTAGGTGAAAAGCCGGATCTTTCAGGGACCGAGGTAATTGAAAAAACTATTAAGGAGGACAGCTTAGCCGTTAGCTTACATATTGTACGCCCGGCAGGTGTAAATAAAAACATTCCTGCCTTCATGTATTTTCATGGCGGTATTTGGTTTATGGGTGATTACAATACTCATAAAACCCTATTGCACGACCTGGTGGTACGAACCGGAATGGCTGCAGTATTTGTCGACTTTACATGTACACCTGATGCCCATTATCCGCAGCAAAATAATGAGGCTTACGCTGCAACTAAGTGGATAGCAGAACACGGCAAAGAAGTAAAGATCGACGGCAGTAAATTAGCTGTTGCAGGTAATAGTATCGGAGGAAACATGGCGACTGTTGTTGCTTTAATGGCCAAAGATAAAGGTACCCCTCAATTGAAACTGCAGGTACTGATCTCACCTGTAACTGATGCCAATTTTGAGACGGAATCCTACAACAAATTCGCTAATGGTTATTTCCTCACCAAAGCTTTAATGATCAAAGGATGGGATTTGTATATTAAAGATCCCGCGCAAAGGAAAGAGATCTATGCCTCCCCGCTTCAGGCTACTGCTGAGCAGTTAAAGGGACTTCCGCCAGCATTGGTCATCACCGAAGAAAATGATGTCCTGAGAGATGAAGGCGAGGCTTATGCCAGTAAGCTGGATGCTGCGGGTGTTCATGTTGCCTCTATCAGCTACAATGGCATGATCCATGACTTTGTGATCATTAATGCGTTGCACGGTTTGCCGGAAACCCAGATTGCCATCCAACGGATTGCTGATGTGTTAAAAGAGTTTGTCAAGTAATCAGTCATTACCGGCCATATTCTTAAATCCAACATATCATAAAATAGCATATAGTGTATATGAATAAAGCAAACCTTTAGCGTCCGTACAGTTCATGCTGTTCATGCAGTTCATGACCCGGATCACTGGCTACCAGGTCTTCCACCCATTCCCTTAAATATTCGATAAAAGGGATTAGTTTCCGGCCGGACTCTGTTAAGGCATATTCTACCTTGGGCGGTACTTCTACATAGACTTTACGGTTGATCAGTTTGTCATTCTCCAATTCTCTCAATGTCTGGGTCAGCATTTTTGGGGTAATACCGCTGATAGCTTTTTTTAACTGGCCATAACGTAAGATGCCGTGGACATGAATGCTGTAAATGATACGTCCCTTGTACTTTCCGCCAATACGCTGGAAGGCAAAGTCTACACAGCATTCGGGTGTCGGTTTGTGGATTGTCATAACTAAATTATAACTACTTGATAATATGTATAGTATATTTTTAGTATGTAGGATACAAAAAAGTGCATACTTGATGCAAAGATACTATCAATCTAATTTTGAACAAAAAATAAATATAGAAATGAAAGCAATCATATTAAAGGCTGTAGGCGGGCCGGAAAATCTGGAGCTGGCCGAAATAGCCGTTCCGTCCATAAAGAACGATGAAGTTTTGGTAAAAGTAAAGGCAATCAGCATCAACCCGGTTGACGCTTTTGCCCGGCGTAACCAGGACTCCCTGAATTATGTACTGCAGCTAAAGGGTGATGAAAAAAACATCATTCTGGGTTGGGACATTGCAGGTATTGTAACAGAAGTTGGACCGGCAGTTACCACATTCAAAACAGGAGATGAAGTGTTTGGCATGATCAAATTTGTAGGCCAGGCCAACGCTTACGCGGAATATGTGGCGGCACCCGAAACAGACCTGGCGCTCAAACCAGCGAACATCTCTTTCGGGGAGGCAGCCGGCGCAGCATTAGCTGCACTCACCGCCTGGCAGTCGGTGGTAACAGGCGGGAAAGTCAAAAAAGGAGATAAAGTGGTGATCACAGGCGCATCAGGTGGCGTAGGCCACTATGCCATACAGATCGCCAAGCATTTCGGTGCCTATGTGATCGGCGTAGCTTCAGCAGGGAACAAAGATCTTGTATTGGGCCTTGGTGCGGATGAATTTATTGATTACCAAACCCAGGCGTTTGAGGAATTGGTTACCGATGCAGATCTCGTGCATGATGCGGTTTGGAGCGATGACGTACATCATATCGAGCGCTCATTAAAGGTGATTAAATCGGGTGGCACATTGCTCAGTCTTATAGTGGATTTCGATGATAAAATATTAGAGCAGCTTAAATCAAATAATGTAACCGGCTACCGGGTACTGGTGCATACGAGCGAAGAGGATCTGACTGCTATAGCGGAATTGTTAGCTACAGGTGATCTCAAAACCCATGTGTCCCAAACGTTTCCGTTGGAAGAAATAGCCAAAGCCCATGCGCTCATCCAGACAAAAAATGCAGTGGGCAAGATTATCGTAACGGTGTAAACAACAATGGAATAAGCGAATATTGTTCGCTTATTCCTTCAATATTTATGTATCATGAAAGCTAACAAGATTTTACGGCTTATAGCTAAGGTAAGGATTGGTCTGGCTGATCGTCCCCGATTCATACAAATGACCGGCGAACTTAAAGCAATTGTTGCTGAAGAAGGACCTACGCAGGTATTAAGCTATGACTGCTATTTCAAAGACCTGCATACCGGGGAGTGCCTGATCACAGAGACTTATGCTGATGAAGCGGCCCTGCTGTCGCATTTAAAGCTGATCGCACCGGTTTCCGCTAAGTATCAAGTTCCCATGGAGATAATCCGGTTTGAACTGTGCGGCGAATTAGCTGAAACAACCCTCGCATTGTTTAGAGACACGTACGGCGATAGGTTTGAGCATTACGATTTCAGGATATAAGCATGCACTTTATGCGATCTGCTATATGCCCATCATCCACATTACGGCATTCCATAGGGAGCCGCCCTGTCCGTTCTTATTACGGGGCATTAAATGGGCTTTAACAACAGGAAAACAAATAACTATTAAAACGCCTTAATAACGAATACCGAAGCCGGCACTACAAAACCGCTTGAATGAGCGGTTTTGTTAATTACAGGATCATGTTATGGTGACAAAATGGGTCCATGTAAATATATATCCAATTTTCCTCACCCACCAATCATCTGCCATTAAGAACGAAACCGCCGATGCCGTAGGTTCCGCCGACAACCAAAGCAATCTTTCCTGCTAATCTTTTCATTTTGGATCAGTCGCTTTTGGATAATCTGTAAAGCCCTTTTCCCCACCCATATAATAGGTAGTCTGATCTGCGACAGCTAAGGGAAGGGCATGGGCAAATCGGTTTACAAGGTCCGGGTTTGCAATAAAAGGCGTTGCGAATGAAACAAGGTCAGCCAATCCCTCTGCGATGATCTTATTACCGGAATCATAATTAAAGCCCAGGTTTGCGACAATAACCCCCTTATAATTATTTCGAAAAAACGAATAGTACTGATCGTCCCATGATGCAACAGGTGTGTCGGCGAGTGTTACGGCCGGACCTACGATTTCCAGAAAGGCTATGTCATATTCGTTAAGCTTATGAAGCAAATATTCATAGTCAGCTATGGTATTTTCGTCAGGTCTGATAATACCTGGGTTAAAGGCGGCCGGGGTAAATTTAACCGCAACCTTTTTTCCTGGAAATACTTTGATCAAAACATCAAGTATTTCAAATAGTATTCTGCTCCGGTTGGTTATGCTGCCTCCATATTCGTCAGTCCGCTGGTTGGTGGCTGTACTTAAAAATTGCGGAATAAGCGTAAACAATTGCGCATGTAATTCTAACCCGTCAAAACCTGCCGCTTTTGCATTGATTGCCGCCCGGTGGTAGTCTTCAATAGTCTCCCGGATTTGTTCAATGGTATAGGCCCTTGGTGTAACTGTATCTTTAAAGCCCTCCGGTGTGAATGATTTTTCCTGCGGATTGATGGCAGAGGGCCCCAGCGGTAGTTCACCGTTAAAATAATCAGGATGTGATACTGCTCCGATATGGGCCAGTTGCAAGAAAATTCTTCCGTTTTCCTGGTGAACTGCGTTCGTCACTTTTTTCCAGGCTTCCGTTTGTTCGGTGGTGAAGATTCCCGGGAGGTTTGGAAAGCCTATAGCGTTCTTGCTCACCCAAACACTTTCAGAAAGGATCAGCCCTGCGCTGGCGCGTTGGGCATAATAGGCAGTATGTAAATCTGTAGGAACAAGCGCTGCATTGGTTGCACGGCCACGGGTCATGGATGCCATAATGATTCTGTTGGGAAGCAAAATGCCGCCCAATTGGAAGGGGGTGAAAAGTTTTTTTTTATCTTCTTGATTCATGTCTCTTTTTTTTCTCAAATTTCCGGCTATAGGTACATAGCTGCAATAAGGGGGAAAACATACCTATAGGGATAATTTTATCCACTATGGTACATTTTTGTACCTATACTTATCTTTGAATAAAAAGCCATCGAAGATGTACGAAAAAAAAATGCCCCTGCCACTTGATTGCGGTCTCACCGTCACCAAAGAAGTGTTGGGCGGCAAATGGAAGGCAAACCTGATATATGCCATTTCGGAAGGTATCCTGCGGCCCAGTGAATTACAGCGTGCCATACCGGGCTCAACTAAACGGGTATTAAATCAACAGCTTAAAGAGCTGGAGGAGTTCCATATCCTGACGAAGAAGATATATCAACAGCTTCCCCCGAAAGTGGAGTATTCCCTCACCGGACTTGGTGAAACCGTGTTACCGATCATCAAAATGATGAACCAATGGGGGGAGCATAACCGCATACCCCTGGAAACAGTGATCAAAACAAGGAGCGAAAGCCGGGCCGTTTAACAAAATTAACCGGGCCCCCACGGGGAAATGAGATTAGCCCTTAGCCTGACGTTTTGGTTGCCGAACCGGACAATGGCGTCCGTAAGCGCTCCCGGTGATCTTTGCCCCATTTGATCATTTGCAGGATGATGTCGCCGAATGAGTGGCAATAATCAGTAGGGGAATATTCAACTGTTACCGGGCTCGTGGGAATGACGGTCCTTTTCAGCAGCTGATTGGCCTCCATGTCCTTTAGCTCCCGTGATAACATACGGGTAGTGATTCCCGGAATGCTCCGCTCGATCTCGCGAAAGCGCCGGTTACCGTTGCAGATGGCATTGATAATGGGCAGCTTCCATTTGCCGCCGATGACGTAAATAGTGTCCTGCAAAGCTTGTATTTCCTCCTTTTGGTTACGGGGTTCTGATAGTACCTCTTTGATCAGTGCTTCATTCATACTGGTATACTCTGTTATACTGGTAACAAAGTTATACCACTTTGTCCATAGTTTTGTAGAAAATTTTTAAAAATGGAAAAGCTAACAGGAAAAATAGCATTGGTTACCGGCGGTAACAGTGGTATAGGGTATGCAACAGCGCAGGAATTGAAAGCGCAGGGCGCAGTAGTTATTATTACCGGTCGTCGTAAGGAAGCAGTTGAGGCGGCAGCCGTACAGCTGGATGTTACAGGGCTGGTGGCAGACCAGGGCAAACTGGAAGATACAGAACGATTGGCAGCCGACATCAAAACACGTTATGGAAAATTGGATATCCTGTTTATTAACGCAGGTGTTTTAGGTGGAGCAAGTATTGAAAGCGCAACAGAAGAAGTGTTTGACTACGTGATGGACGTGAATTTCAAAGGCGCGTATTTTACGCTGAGCCGGTTTATCCCGCTGTTAAGTGAGGGTGCCTCGGTTGTGTTCTTATCATCCAATACAGCCAGCATGAACGTCTCTAACGCTTCTATTTATTCGTCGAGCAAAGCTGCACTTAACGCGGTGATGAAGATCGCTGCGGTAGAATTGGCACCGCGAAAGATCCGGGTGAACGCGGTAAGCCCAGGCCCAACAGAAACGGAAATATTGAATAAGGCCGGCTACAGCGATGAACAATTACAGGGCGTTAAAGCCTGGATCATCGACAACGTTCCTTTACACAAAATGGGTAAAGCAGGCGATGTCAGTAAAATGGTCGCCCATTTAAGCAGTGAAGATTCCTCGTTTATCACGGGAGCCGAATTTATCATGGACGGCGGGATGAGCTTATAAAACAAAACGCCCTATCATATTTCGCGACCCACTGGCGCCTATTAACGAAATAAAATGACCAAATAAAAAGTAAAATAACACTATGCAATTGACATTCAGACATTTGGCACAACGGCATTAATTTGGCCATGAAACGATCAGAAAGTTGATAAAGAAATCAATATTAGTTGAATCCATTAAATCTCAATGAATAGGAGACAAATAACAATATCAAAAAACATTACGCAGCGCGGGTACAAATCGCTGGGCAAGTACTTTAACGAGGTTGACAAAATAGATCTGATAACAACTCAGGAAGAAATATTGCTGGCGCGAAAGACCCGGGTGTTAAGGCTCAAACAATTGATCAAAAACCTATGAGGATCAAAGATGAATCATTTGACCATAGTGATTATGCTGTTTCCCTGAAAACAGTTTCCAGTAAAATGCCGGTCGGAGTCCGCAGAAAAATCCGCCGTTCGCCTATGTCTGGAAGATCCATCAAGGAAAAGTGTATTTTAAGTGCGGTGAGTCTTAACTTAAATGCCTCGAAGTCTTTCATAAAAAAAGCGGTATGGTCGATTGCTTCAGATGAATTATCGACAGCCATTTTATGAAAAAATGAACTCCGTATCAGGTGAATAATCGGCTTATCCTGATAATAAAGCCAATAGCCGGGAATGTTTGCGGCTATTACAGCCGGTCTTTCCCCAGGCTGAAGGTCAAAGACACGGATTAAAAATTCCTTTGTTTTTTCCAGTTCACTTGTCCGAAGGGTAGTATGATCTATATACATTGTTTTATTCCTTTTACCAATGCAAAGGTAGGTAGGACTGCAATGCAGGCTTATGCAACTAACAGGGAAAAACTTGTATAAAATGAAGACCGTACCGTTAAAATTGATTTGCCTTTTTAAAGGCGGAAGGTGTTTGATGGAAATGCGCCTTAAAGGAATTGCTTAAATGGCTTTCGTCACTGTAACCAAATTCGTAGGCGAGCTGGGATAAGGTTTTATCCCGGTGTATCAACTGGTGGGCAATCAGCTTTAACGCGTACTCTTGTACATACCGCTTATAAGAGCTGCCCGTGGCTTTGTTGAAATACTGGCTGAAATAAGATTTACTGATGTTGAACTTGTTTGCTATATTTTCAGTTGAGAGCAATTCCTTTTCGGTGATATGCTTATCGATATAATTGAGTATCGCCTGGATCTTTCCTTCATGCGGACTAGCCTGGTTGTCATCTACATCCTGCGCCATGAGAATTAATACGAGTGACAAGGCATTTTTGATGACGATGTTTTGATATGGGCCTTTGTTCCTATGCTCGGCTATCAACAGATCCATTAACTGAATCACCTGTTGCCTGTTATTCCCTGACAATATTATTTTTCTATGCGGAGAAGAAAAGCGTATTAACAACTGTTTAAAATCCGCATCCTGTAAAAATTCTTCGAAGAAACCTTCATGAAATTTAATAATACAGATCACCGTTTTCTCCTGGAAAATAAAAAAATGCGAGTCCTGGGGCGGCAGGATGAACAGGTCGCCTTTATGATAATTATAGGTTTGATCATTGATTACATGCTGCCCTTTTCCCCTCATGATATACTGAAGCTCATAATGAGTGTGCTTATGCACCGGTAAGTGCCACTCATCCTTGATAACGTAAGCGATCTCCAGCTTTTGGGTAAGATTCCTGATGTGCATCCGTGAAATTTACAAGTTATTCATTGATTCCTTCATAGTTGCGGATGTCATTATAACACAACTTTGCTTATTGTAAAATTAGTTATTCGTACTCACATGAAATTAACAAATAAAACTATTCTGATCACCGGCGGCGCTACCGGCATAGGCCTGGCATTGGCCACGGCGTTGTCCGCACAAAACACTGTTATTATTGCAGGTCGGAGCCTTGACAAACTGGAAGAAGCGCGGAAAGCGGTTCCGGCATTGAAGATCTTTACCTGCGATATATCTGATCCGGCATCGATCGACCTGCTCTTTGCAAAGCTCAAGGAACAAGGTATCGTGCTGGATGTCGTTTTTAACAATGCAGGTGTCATTGAAACCTGGGACATCCCTAACCAATACATTTCCTCTGCCGATATTTTTACTAAGCTCAATACCAATCTTGCGGGCCCGATCGCTGTCAGTCAAAATTTTATTCGTCAGGCAGATCAAAGCAAACTCAATCAAATCATTAACATAACAACAGAGGCCGCAATTATGCCGGTCCCTATATTGCCTTTATATTCCTCGTCAAAAGCAGGACTGAGCGTATTTACCAAGTCTTTGCGCATGCAGCTGAAAGGAAGCAATTTCAAAGTTATTGAAATTATTCCTCCTGCAGTTGAGACCAGGATGACCACGGAAGACTTGAAAAATACCACAAAACTGGCCAGCCCGGCGGTCTTTGCGTTAGATATGATCAAAAATATAAAAGCCGGAAAATTGGAATATGCACCAAGCGCCAACGCGGTCATGCTGACCCTGATCAGGCGTTTTTTACCAACTGTTGGATTAAAGTTGATTGATAAAATCAGCCGCAAGCAGCTCTTGGGCTAAGAGATGGAGCAACCGGAAGGTGGTCCTTCCGTTAATAATTAGAGGGTGCATTGTAAGGGAATCTGGCTTCCGGTGCGCTCCCGTTTCTGCGACGAAGCTTATTCACATCCAAATTCGAAATTGTTTAAATTGCCAGGCGGATATTGGACGGCCTTAAGAAGTTTTGTCTAACGCTTTAGAAATCAGATCATGCAGTTCCAATGATGACGTTATATCATTAGGCAAACTATACCTTTCTTTGAGATAAGCGGCATCGTTATAAGCAATCCATCTCTTTTTTTCCTGATCTTCCCAGGCGATTATTTTTGAAGGAAGATCAAGCGCAGTAACTGGGTTTTCAATCATCACAGCGCCATTTGATTTAGGATTACTGAACATTAAAAATTCAAGTGGGCCTAAATCCAGACCTGCTTGATTCAACTCCATTTGCTGGTTAATCCTGACATAGATTGTTGCACCATTTTGTTGTAAAAATACAACCAACCTGTTCATGATTTCTTTTACAGAGCATTCACAGGATCTGATAGTAATACCTTTTGGATTCATATAATTTTGGCAATTAATAGTAAATAAGCGGAAGTCATGTAAGCGAAAAGAGCCGGGTGAGATTCAGGCTCGGATTTTACTCCCGATAGAAGTAGTTAAATACTATGCCAAGTATTCAATTAACTAATAATAAGATAGTTAATGTTAATTATCGATTTCTGCGATGTCTTTATTTCGCTATTTTACGATAGGATGATGGTATTGCGCAATCGCTTTGTAAAAGGGCCTTGCTGAATAATTAAGCTTTTGTTGGAGCATTAAGCGAAGAATTTAATCATCGGGGTTTTTGGAAATAATTTTTTTCTCGATCCCGAGTTTTTTCATCCTGGAATTTAGCGTCCAGGCATTCATTTTTAGTATTTCTGCGGCCCCCTTATCGCCAAATACTTTCCATTCACATTTTTCAAGTACCGATAGAATATGGTCGCGTTCATTTTCATCCATTGTTTTAATTGGTCCTTCGGGGCTTTCTTTCTTTTGAATTGTTGGTAATTGCAGGAAATTTATCACCGGCCCATTTGCAAGCAATACACTCCTTCCCATTAAATTTTCTAATTCCCGTATGTTTCCCGGCCAGGAATAGTCTAACATACCCTTAACCACCTGGTCTGACAGCCCGGTTATTGTTTTATTTTCCTTCTTGGCATAGAAGTTTAGAAAGTGGTTAGCTAATGGTAGGATGTCTTCCTTACGGTCGCGCAGAGGAGGCATTGAAATTGGAAAAATATTCAAACGGTAATAAAGGTCCATACGGAAGCGACCTCCAGCCATCTCTTCTTCTAAATTACGGTTGGTAGCAGCAATTACGCGGACATCAATTTGTCTTTTTTTTCCGCCGATTGGATCGATTTCTTTTTCCTGTAATACCCGGAGGAACTTTACCTGTAGATCCGATGGTAATTCACCTATTTCATCCAAAAAAATTGTTCCCCCGTCAGCCTGTTCAAATTTTCCGATCCTTTTATCCATTGCACCGGTAAAGGAACCTTTTTCATGCCCAAACAATTCGGATTCAATCAGGTTAGCCGGAAGTGCCGCGCAATTGACCACGATCATTGGTTTTGTTTTACGGGAAGAAAGCCTGTGGATTGCTTTGGCAATAAGCTCCTTTCCGGTGCCACTTTCTCCCAATATCAATACAGATGTATCTGAAGGTGCTACTATCCTTACATTATTCAAAACCTCAAAAATGCTTTTGCTCTGTCCGATTATGCCCTGAAAATCATTACCGGGAGTTAGATAGGGTGACAGATCATTTTGTTTATTTTTAACTGATTCCTGCCTTTCCTGGTGAAGATACCAGGCAACATCAAGCATCACCAGCACGTCTTTTTCGCGGAACGGCTTTACAAGGAACCCATAGGGCTTAGTAGCTTTGGCTGCATCAAGTATTTGCCTGTTTGAGTTTGCCGAGAGAAAAACGAAAGCAATGTTTTTATCATTTAATGTTTTGGCAAGGTCAATTCCGGTTAAATTTCCTTCCAAATGGATATCCAGCAATACAAGATCTGGGTTTTGTCTTTTAATGATTTTTAATGCTTCCGGGACCGACCGGGCAATCGGGCAGATTAAGTAACCTGCCTTCGTAAGTATTAGTCGCAGGTTATTTGCCTCTATATATACATCTTCAACAATTAGTATTTTGATTTTCACGAGTACTTATTCCTTTCTGCAAAAGAAGCCAGCAGGCGCTCATCACTTAACGAATCAGCATTAAATATAACCGTGATTTTGGTTCCATTTTTGATATCAAAGAAAATTTTGCCATTTATATCCTTGCTTAGCCCTTTCATCAAATCAATCCCTAATGAGTTAACTTCATTTTTCCCGATCCCGGTATGTATTCCGATGCCGTTATCGGAAACGATCAGCTTAATTTGTGCTTCAGACTGATGCAGCTGAACGGAGATTAACCCCATCCTATTTTCCGGGAATGCGTACTTGATAGAATTGGTGACTGCTTCATTAATGATCAGCCCCAATGGTATTGCTTGTGATACTCCGAGCTTTAATGGTTCAATATCCAACTGAAAATGAATAAGATCTATTGAGCCAAAACTATCAGCCAGGTACCGGATAAATTCATGCAGATATACTTTCATATCTATTGTTTTTAAATCCTCCGACTGATATAATTTTTGATGGATCAATGACATCGCATAAATCCGGTGCTGGCTGTTCTCTATCGCTCTTAAAGCATCATTTTCCAGGTAGATCGCCTGCGACTCCAACAGGCAAATTACGGTATGTAAATTATTTTTTACCCGGTGATGTACTTCCTTTAATAGCCATTCTTTCTCTGTCAATAAATGCTGCAGCATTTCATTCTTTTGGGTGATCAGCTCATTTTTTTGAGTGATCAGCTCATTTTTTTGAGTGATTGCCAGGTTTGCTTTTTGTTTTTGCCTGTATTGCCTGTAAAATAGTCCTGCAATGATTAATGCCAATATGATACCTCCGATGGTAATGTTCTTCACGAGGTTAGCCCGTTGAAGACTAGCATGATCCAACTTTGTAGTTTGATTTAATAAACTGATCTGGCTTTCCTTTTTCTGCGTTTCAAACTGAATCTGCAATTGCTGAACCTGGCGGCTTTTGGCTACTGTATATACAGAGTCCTTTATTTGGTGGTACCCTAACAAGTGAGCAATTGCGGATTGATAATGATGCTGGGACGTATCCAGCACGAACCACCAATAATTATTGTTTCCTATTCTTACGGGGTCTCCTGATTTTAGGGCTAAAGAATCATTCTTAGTTAAATAGATACGCGCCAATGAATATTGATTTGAGAAAATATAATATTTTATCAGTAATACATAAATAACGCTTATATCTATTTGTCCTATTTTATTGTTATTGAGCATACTTAACAGCTGATCGGAATAAGTTTTCGCAAGTTGGTATTGTTTAAGAAGCATATAAACAGTTAAGTAACTGCCGGCAATTCTGCTATTAAGTTGGATATCGTCTTTTGGCTTAGCATAATTTTTTGAAATGTTTTCCAGAAATACTTTTGCATCCAATGGTTTTTTGATCTTTACGTATGAATCAACAATATTGATCGCTAACGTATAAATAGTTTCATTGTCCTTATATCTTTTCGCTGTTTCGATCGCATTTTTAAAATAATCTATTGCTTTTTCATAATCTTCCAGATGGAAAAGTGTTATTCCGATATGATTGTTGATTTGACATAGCTGCATGGTTGTGTCGTGAACACTCTCAGCGGTTTTTAATGCCATCAGCTCGTAATTCAGCGATTGCTGATAATCTGTCTGGCTGAAATAAACCTGTCCCAGTGATACATATATCCCTTGAAGCTTCGTATAATGAATTGACTTATAAAGCGCTAAAGAAAGTTTAAGTTTTTCTAAAGCTATGGCCAAAGTGTTATAATAGTTGCCAGGGTTTCCGGAATCAGCAGCATTGCTATAAAGTTCGCCAAGCGTTCTGAGACTATTAGCCACTTGCTCGACGTGGCCGGACTCTTTAAAGCTATTGGCGGCCTGTTCCACCAGCTGTATCTTTCTGGGCAATTGAGCAGGGTCCTGGTAATCATAATAGTCAGATAGTTCTCTATAAGCCTGGCCCAATCGAAATTTATCTGTCGTATTACTGAGAATCTGTATAGCCTTTTCAACCAATGTCTTTGCCTGCGTTCCCTGGCCTTTTTCTCTATGAATATATGATTCAACCAAAGTGATATATCCATAAGCCTCTGCTGATTTTACCTGAACGTTGATTTGCTTAGCCTGATTTAAAAATGCAGCTGCGCTGTCGAGGTCTGTTTTTAATTCACCGGGTTTATGAATTTCAAAAATGGACAATTCCAATAATGAATTAATCAGGGCTGTGTCCGCATTTGCCTTGTTCAATGACTTGAGTAATGAATCTGCTTCATGCCGCGAAATATCCTGCCCCCGGACAGATACAGCCAAAAAAAGAAATATGATAAAAGCCACAAACCTGTTCATAATCTCTAAGTTTTTGAACCAAGCCATTCCCGTTTTTTTTGCAATTGGCGTAATTGTATATCAAAATTGATAATTTTTATTCGCATTAAATATTTCTCAGGAACAGATAAGACGCCCTGTCTCCTAACAATCAGGCCCGCTTTGATTTGCCTTTCAACGACCCGCCTGTGACATTTCCAAATATTTGGAAATATCCCAATTGTATGCACTAATAAATCACGCTAATAATTTGATAATAAGCATATTAATACATGGCATAGCGATTGAAGCCGCTATTATTAAATGCCTTCGGTCTTTTTATTTTGTGAATAAAAAAGAGTAAAAAAAATTAAAAAATGTTTTAACGTCCACAAAAATCAGCTGATGGAAAGCAATAGGAAGTTTCTTTTATCTTACAGTACTGAGCTTGATTCCACTAAAGACATGGAGAGATTGTTAAAGAGCATCAATGTTCAGCTTAAAGACTTATTAAGATTGTCAAACCAGATATCTGCCAGCGTTTCCAACATCATCATCAATGAGGACGCTTCAATAAGAGAGCAGGAAAAAACCTTGTTCCTGTCTTTCAGCAATGATATCGCTACCGTAAGAGATAAAAAAGGGCTCGGATTGGTGATCAAAAGATACCTGAAAAACCTTTTCCTGATAAAGGAATATATTATAACGATCAAAAACGATGATCATGAAACTTACAGCTACTTCCTGCACGAATTGGAAGCGGATACACCTGCCGATAAAGGGTTTCAAATTATAACCGGAACCAGGATGCCTATCGCGGGATCAATGACCGGGGTGGTTCTACAATCGGACGAACCGGTGATATTCGATATCGCTGACGTCCTGCAGCAAGGCAAACTCTCTTTTCCAAGTGCCTCATTTTGGAAGTCCGCTGGTGCTGAGAAAATTTTGGGACTTCGGCTGCGGGTGGCCAGCGAAGATATTGGCATCCTCTGGATACAGCCTGGGCATACGAACGATCACCTTTTGAAAGGCATAACGGCGCAAATGGCTATAGCCCTGGCGAACGCGATAGCAAATGACCGGATTGAAAGGCAGTTAAGCGAGATTGACCGTTACAAGCAGCAATTGGAAGAAGAAAAGATCTACCTCAAAGAAGAAATTGAAACTTCTCATAACAACTCTGAAATTGTGGGAGACAGCCCTTGTATGCAAAAAATCTTCAGGCTGGTAGCGCAGGTAGCGCCGTCTGAAAGTGCGGTTTTGATACTTGGCGAAACCGGAACAGGCAAGGAACTGATTGCCCGTGCTATACATAATAACTCGCCGAGGAAAAACAAGTTGATGGTTAAGGTCAACTGCGCCGCATTGCCGGCTAACCTGATTGAAAGTGAACTGTTTGGACATGAACGTGGCAGCTTTACCGGTGCTATCGAACGCAGGCTGGGCAAATTTGAGCTGGCTAACAACGGAACACTGTTCCTGGATGAAATAGGAGAAATGCCGCCCGAGTTACAGGTAAAAATACTGAGGGCATTACAGGAAAAGGAAATAGAAAGGGTAGGCGGCAAAAGTACCATTAAAGTAGATGTGCGGATCATCGCCGCTACAAACCGCGACTTGTCCAAAGAAATGGCCGAAGGGCGATTCAGGAGCGATCTATACTATCGTTTAAATATCTTTCCCATCGATCTTCCCCCGCTCCGTGAGCGCAGAGCAGACATCCCTTTATTAGCTTCCCATTTTATCCTCCATTATGCAAAAAAAACGGGCAGAAAAATTGAGACCCTAAGTAGCCGGGCCATGCAGGAACTTGTTCAATATGACTGGCCGGGCAATATCCGGGAGTTGGAACACCTGATTGAAAGGAGCATATTGCTGACTTCCGGCGATATGATAAAGCAGATACATCTTCCGCCCCCTAAACAAGCTGCTGCCGCAAATCCATCCGTGGGCATGTTAAATTTGAAAACTATTGACGATAACGAAAGGGATCATATTTTAGAAATATTGAAATACTGCGGTGGCCGTATATCCGGTGAAGGGGGGGCCGCAGAAATCCTGGGGGTGCCTTCCAGTACGCTCAACTCCAAGATCAAACGCCTGGGCATTCAAAGGAAGCACGTCACCAATCATTTTTAAGAACGGACATCAACTTGAAACTTCTTGTTAACGGGAGAGGCCGCTTGGCCACTTTAGCCCTATGCGATCCGATCACATTTGTTTCGCAAAATGCCTTCTTATATCGCCATCACCTGGCCTATCGGCGATATATGAATATCTGTTATTTACCAATAGTCCAATCAAGTAACTCATATTCAATATCTTAACAATTGGCATTTCTTTGGCAATTACCCTTATGCGCATTAATGCTATGACCAAAGGCATAGAATTTTGTGTGAGTCGATCTCAATGATCGTATAGTAATTCCTATTAATCCTGTTTAAAATGTATGTTGTTTATCTGGTAACCCACGTCATCATGGCAATTTGCTCCCTCAGCATTATCCGTACAGGGTCTGATCTACCGAACCAGCGGGTGAAGCGCGAAAAAAGGCGGGCGGGCGTCCCTCTACCAAAGGAGGACCCGGCCCAAAAGAAACCTGGTTTTAAAAAGAGAATATTAAAAAACACTTCGACATTAATTAAGCCGAAGATCGATCAAAAAATATTTTCACAATCGCCAGAATTCAGCTATGATATGGAAAGGTTAACTAATCCGGGCGATTCTTAAAGGTGTTTATTGCAATAATATTTACAAGTTATTCCATTTTTTCTCCAGTGTTGGCGGGCCCGGCATATTCCAACTTTGCACTAGTCAATGACAACAGGAAATGACTATCGGGCGATTCCTGCAAAATTTTCACCATTTAATTCATTCTTCAGATGCAATCAAGAAAAGATTTTATTAAGAGCACCGCACTATTGGGGGCAGGTTCCCTGCTTATCCCTGACCGGGTATTTTCGCAAGACAAATCTGATAGCCTTCCAGGAAATCAACCGGCCCGGGAACAGGGTACCCGCCTGGTGATTTCCGTTTCAATGCAGTTTGAAGCCGGCGGAGAACCTGAAACAGGTTTCGATAGCCCTTTTCCGCCTAACCTTGAAAAAGGGTACACAGATATGCCCGCCAAGACCTGGTTTCAATACGGCTATAAAGAGGGTATCCCCCGGCTATTGAACTTATGGGATAAATACGGCATTAAGGTGACCAGCCATGTAATCGGGGAGGCTGCCAGGCATAATCCCGGGTTAGCCAAAGAAATTGCAGCGCGCGGCCACGAAATATCCGGACACGGTTTAAACTGGACGCCACAGTATACTATGAGCTATGAAACCGAAAAAAAGTTTATAAAGGACAGCATAGATATCATCCGGGAAATAACCGGGAAGACAACAGTAGGCTATAACTGTAACTGGCTGCGCAGGAGCAAGAATACGATCCCCATTCTACAGGAGCTGGGATTTATCTATCACATTGACGACCTAAGCCGTGATGAGCCTTTTTGATACCGGTCAACGGTAAAAACTTCGCTGTCGTGCCCTATACCTTACGATGCAACGATATTCAACTGATCGAAGGCAGGTATTTTTCATCAACACAGTTCGGTGAACAGCTAAAGCTGGAATTTGATCAACTATATGAAGAAGGCGCAACCCGCAAACGCCTGATGTCGGTTAGTACGCATGACCGCATAAGCGGAACACCTGCACAGGTAAAAGTGCTGGATGAATTCCTGGCCTACGTTACCCAAAAGCCGGGGGTGAAATTTATGCGGAAAGACGAAATCGCCCGTATGACATTGAATGATAAAACAGCTGTAGTTGATAAAGACTACAGATAAAAGAATGATCTTAATCAATTAATATGTGGATGCTGAACCCTTTCCTTTAGAAAAGAGCATCCCAAAAATTCCGGTTTAAAAAATCCTGATAAATAGTTGCTCTATATCACTTTCAGATTGCCTAATGGCGATATATCACAAGGCGCAAAAGTCAAATAATTGATTTAATAAACTGACTAACTGTAATTTAAGGTAATGGCACATGGCTTGCCTTGCTGTGAGAAATTTAGATCTGTCAGCTTAAGATCGGAGCACTGAAACTCAATGAAAATTATTTACTATGAAATCAACACCAAATATCATGAGGTTTAAAAATTATGCCCTGCCAATAGCATTCCTTTTTTTGCTGGGTTGCGGTAGCAAGGGGGAACAAAAGGTTGCTATCGAACCCGTAAATGTCAAGGTAATGACTATGAGCTACAATGGCGATGCCGGACAGCAGATCAGTTACAGCGCCACTGTTAAGGAAAATAAGGAGATTTCTCTGACTTTTCAGGTATCGGGTAATATTACCGCTATGAATGCCGATAAAGGACAGTGGGTGAAAAAAGGACAGCTCCTGGCAACACTGGATGCTACCACCTTTACCGAACAATATAATACGGAGCTTGCCCGGCAAAAACTGGCCCAGGACAATTACAACCGTATCAATGATGTCTATAAAAAAGGCAGCATCGCGGAGATAAAACTTGTCGAGGCAAAATCGAACCTTGACCAGACAACCTCAACCGCGCGCGCAGCCTATCAAAATATTGTACATACTAAGTTATTTGCACCCTCCGATGGCTATATCGGAGAAAAAACTGCTGAAGCAGGCGATCTGGCATCACCGGGCAGCAGCATATTTAAGCTGGTCAAAATAGAACAGGTTGATGTTATTGTCCCCGTTCCTGAACTGGAGATTAACAACCTGAAAAAAGGGCAGCCAGCCATCGTCAGGATCGCAGCGTTGGGCGACAAGAAATTTGAAGGCAAAGTTGACGAAATAGCAGTGATTGCCGAGGACGCTTCCCATAATTACAATGTTAAAGTAACGGTTAACAACAGGGACAGGCAGCTCAAACCAGGAATGATCGCTAATGTTTATTTCCCGGAAAATGGAAAAACAAAGGGGACCGATAGTGCCAAATTAAGTATCCCGCTGTCGGCTTTACAGGTTAATGAGCAAAACCAAAACTTTATTTATACGGTCGATAAAAGCAGCTCCAAATCGGTTCGCCGGTTAGTGAATTGCGGCCCGATCCTGGATGACCGCGTAACAATTACCAATGGGCTTTCGGCAGGTGACCAGGTCATTATAGCAGGATATCAAAAAATAACTTCTGGTACACCAATTAAAATTATTCAATAGATAAGAGGTTAATCTAATGGAAAAGGAATCATTTATAGAGGTTGGCCTTAAGAACAAGGTGATCGCGCTATGTTTTGCTGTACTGCTGATCATCGCAGGCCTCTATGCCCTGTTTAACATGGCAAGAAATGAATTTCCTGAGTTTACCGTAAGGCAAGGTCTGATCATTGGTTATTATCCCGGAGCAAATTCAAAGGAAGTAGAGCAGCAACTGACTAAAAAGGTAGAAGAATACCTTTTCGGTTTCAAAGAAGTTGATAAAAGCCGGACGTATTCCTATTCCAAAGATGGTATGATGTATATCTATGTCGAAATAAACGAAAACGTTGGAAAGCTGGAAACTGAAGACTTCTGGAACAAAATAAAACATGGCACATTACTCCTTCAGCACCAATTGCCTGAAGGCGTATTGGGTATAGTCGTAAATAGCGACTTTGGAAATACTTCAGCGGTCGTACTGGCCGTGCAATCAAAAGACCGGTCTTATAAAGAACTGGAAATTTATGTCAAATCAATTCAGGATCAAATCAGGAAGATTCCGGTACTTTCCAAAATCAGTTATTCCGGGGATTTTAAAGAGCAGATAGGTGTATATGTTGATAATAACAAATTGGCATTATATGGATTAAATGCAGCTGCGGTTATGCAGGCGATCAAATATCAGGGTACTATCGGAGTATTAGGGAAAGTTAAGGGAAATACGATTGACCGGCCGATCTATGTGGATGAGTATTACAACACCGAAAGCGACCTTGCAAAACTAATCATCCGGTCAGACCAAAAAGGCAACGTGATACGGCTGAAGGATATCGCGCAAATCAAACGTGAATATCAAGATCCAGACAGTTATGTAACTACTAATGGCACGAAGTGTTTGGTTATTTCGATGGAAATGCAGACCGGGAAGAATATCGTTCAGTTTGGTAAAACCCTGGATGAGCATTTGGATAAAATAAGACAGCATCTTCCCGCTGATATAAAATTAACCAAGGTTGCCAATCAGCCGGCTGTAGTAGATGAATCCATCACGCATTTCATGCGGGAGTTCGGCATTTCCCTTGTTGCAGTGATCATCGTTACTCTGTTACTGCTGCCATTAAGAATAGCTGGTGTGGCAGGTGCAACGATCCCGCTAACCATTTTATCGACTTTGGGTGTGATGTATATGCTGGGCATTGAACTGGATACCGTAACTCTGGCCGCGCTTATCATTGTTTTGGGAATTGTTGTGGATGACCCGATCGTGGTCATCGATAACCATGTGGAAAAGCTGGATCACGGCTATTCAGTATGGGATGCTGCTGTCAGCAGCGCAAAGGAACTTTTTCCTTCCGTTTTTACAGCCACCTTGGCTATTTCCGCCACTTTCGCCCCTTTAATGATCTTCCTTTCAGGTACGCCCAAAGACTTTATCAGCATTTTTCCGGTAACTGTCATTATCGCGCTTACCTTGTCCCTCATCATTTCGATGTTACTGGTGCCTTACTTTAACACTGTACTGATTAAAAGCGGGCTGTTAAAACCCGGAGAAAAAAAAGAAACCAAAGAAAAGAAGAAGTCATTACTGGACAGACTCCAGAATTTTTATAATAACCGCCTCGAGGAGGCTTTTAAACATGATCGTATAACGCTGGCGATTTCATTTATTGCAGTAATTATCGGCGCAATACTTATCGGAAGCGCCTCCCAGCAGCTTTTCCCAAAAGTGGAACGCAATCAATTTGCAATAGAAGTTTATCTCCCTACCGGGAACAATCTGAAAAGCACAGCTACTGTAGTCAAACAAGTAGAAAAGAAACTGGCTGGTGATAAACGGGTAATCAGCTATACCAGTTTTATAGGTTCCAGTTCACCCAGGTTTCATACCGTTTATGCACCAAATCTTCCATCGCCAAATTATGCACAGATCCTGGTTAACACGGTTGACGAGGACGGCACACAGGAAATTCTTACCGAATACCAACATAATTTCAGCAATTCCATTCCAAATGCTTATATCAGGATGAAGCAGCTCAATATGATCAATGTGCTGGCACCCATTGAAGTCAGAATAAGTGGGGACAGCATCGCGGACCTGAAATTGGTTAGTGCCAAAGTGGAGGCAATCGCCAGTGGAGTGAAGGATGTGATGTGGATAAGAACCGACTACGAGGAAATGAACCAGGGTTACCAGTTGAAGATCAAGCGTGATGAGGCCGGGAGACTAGGCTTTACCAGGAAGGACCTGTCCGATGCACTGGCTATGAATTTCCAGGGAATTACCGCCACAAAGGTGTGGGAGGGTGACTACGACATTGATGTTGATGTAAAAACAGCTGCCGATCAGCGAAATAAAATCTCGGACATAAGAGACCAATATATTGCTTCTCCATTAACCCATTCAATAGTACCGATCAGGCAGATTGCTGATTTGAGCCAGGGATGGACAGAAGGCCAGGTTACTCACCGTAATGGCGTAAGAACAATTACGGTCAGAATGGATACGCAGATCGATGTCATCCCGGAGGATGTGCTCGAAAGGATGGAAAAGCAGATAAATGCACTGGCGCTTCCTCCTGGTGTTACCATAGCCTATGGCGGTGAACGGGCGGAGATGATCAAGAACATGGGGCCAATGGGAATGTCCTTATTTGTCAGCGTGATTTTGATCTTCTTCATCCTATTGTTTCACTTCAAAGGATTAAAGTATGCCGCATTAAGCATAGTTACCATGCCCCTTAGTTTATTCGGCGCCGGGTTCGGCCTGTTCGTAACCGGCTATCCATTTGGTTTTACCGCATTTATCGGGTTACTGAGCCTATGCGGGATAGTGGTGAGGAATGGCATTATCCTGATTGACTTTGCCGGAGAGATGCGCCGCCAGGAGGGAATGAGCGTGATGCAGGCTGCCATACATTCCGGTGAGCGCAGGATGCGGCCTATCTTCCTTACTTCTTCTGCAGCTGCTGTCGGCGTTATTCCGATGATATTAAGTAAATCATCGTTATGGGGCCCGTTGGGTACTGTGATCTGTTTTGGCTTATTGTTCTCTATGGCGCTCACCCTGTTTGCCATGCCGGTAATGTACTGGATCCTTTTCCGTAAAGAGGATGAAGTAAAGCAAATAGAAACAGAAATTATTAAAGCTTAAATTATGCGTAATTTCCTCATAATGATGATTCTGGCATTTGCCTTGGCGAAAGCAGACGCCCAGCAAAAATTATCCTTACAACAGAGTAAGGACATTGCTTTCAGCAAAAACATAAGTATCAAAAATGGTGGTCTTCAGACCGGTTATGCCAACGAAGGTAAAGAGGCTGCGCATGCAGCCTATTACCCCAAGTTAGATATGAATGGCTTGATTTTAGGAGGCCCAAAAGATTTGGTACCCGGAGCCTCAGGTATATTTCCACAGGGCATTAATAATTTTTACCTGGGTAGTATAATGGCCCAGCAAACATTATATGCCGGAGGTAAAATCAACACGAGCAATCAATTGGCGAAATTAGAGATGCAGGTCAGTCAGACCAGATTAAAACAGATCAAAGATTCAGTAAGCCTCATCACAGAACAGAAATATCTGCAATTAATTGATTTGGGAGAACAGTACAAGACGGTACTTTCAAATCAAAAGTACCTGGACACACTTTACAAGGAAATGCAGAACTTTTTAAAATCGGGATTGATCGCGAGAAATGAACTGCTAAAAGTCACAGTAAAAATTAATGCCCTGGTGCTGGAAAGATCAAAAATTACGAACATGAAGCAGGTGGTCCTGCTGGATTTCTGCCAGTTTATAGGCATAACCTATGATCCTGGGATTATTTTGACAGATTCCGTAAACCAGGTTACGAATCCGTCGGCACTGTATATAAAACCGGAAACTGTTTTATCCGGTACTGATGATTATAAACTTTTACAGAATGGCGTCTCTGCTGAACAACTGCAAACTAAGTTGAAAAGGGCTGACTACCTGCCAACGGCAGCCCTAGGCTTAAGTGGTGCGGTATTCGGTGTAATCGACAAAGGCATAGGCAGTACTTTTATTCCGGTCGCCCTGGGTGTAGTTACTATCCCGATTTCAGGGTGGTGGGGTACAGGTAAACACATCTTAAAGCAGCGGAAAATAGCGGAGGACATTGCCTCTAATAACCTGTCCAATGGAGAAAACCTGCTTCGGGTCCGTATGCTTAGAAGTTGGTATGACCTTACGGAAGCCTATCAACAGTATAGCATTCTGGAGGAAAATTTGCTTTCGGCTTCTGAAAATCTGAAAGTAAGCAGGGACAATTACAAGTCGGGTTTAAATAACCTTACTGATCTCCTTAATGCGCAGGCAGATCTGCAGCAAACACAAAGCCAACTGGTGGATGCGAAAAACAATTACAGGATAAAGCTATCATCCTATAAATATGTAACTGGTAAAATGGATCAATGAGAGTATTAGAAGTAATGGTAAACTGCGATGACTACAGCAAATAAATATGAATTTCTGTTAAATTTTGCGAAAGATCTTTTTTTATCATCCGGTATTAAAGGCACGTCCGTCGACAAGCTTTCCCGGAGGGCCCTGATTCATTCGTTTGCGTTACATTGATCTGTATTGAGTTATGGAAAATGGGTTTTAAACGAAAAAAGCCACTTTTTCAAGTGGCTTTAGTTCTTTTGAGATGGTTTGGTGACCATTCTGTGATCCCGCTGGGACTCGAACCCAGGACCCCAACATTAAAAGTGTTATGCTCTACCGGCTGAGCTACGGAATCATTTAACCGTTCTGATTAAAGTGGTGCAAATATAGAATTTATTGATATTGGTTGCAAACCTATTTTAAATAAATTTTCAGGTATAAAATAAGCGCTTAATAACCAGTAAACTACATCTTAAAAATGCCTATTTTTCCATCGTTTCCAGCTAATAGAACCAGTTTTCCATGCCTGGCCTTACGACAAACATTGTAGCTTGTATCGTCGATTTTGGTCCAAGTTTTACCTCCATCGGTTGTTAAATTGCTTCCGGGAGTACCGGTTGAGAGGAAAGTTTCGCCTGAAATATACTCCACGCATGACTGAAAGCCGGCAGGCCCCTGACTTGCGGATTTGATCAAATTAGAACGACCAGTAAGATAGGAAGCAACCGAGTCGGTCTTTTTATCATTAGCATAATCACCACCAATAAAGACTCTTGATGAGCCGTTTGCCGACCATGCAAAAGAAAATGCACCCTGGCTCGATTTACCCGATACAATAGGCAATGACGAATAGTCCCATAAGTTGTTGCCGGCTGAATATTCGAGCAACCGGCTTCGGCTACCACCGGTTACTATATTGATTTTGCTTCTATCAACCCTCAAACAAGTGCCACTGGCGGCAAAGGCAGCTTCATCCCTTATCGCATTCGGACATTTCCTGAATGTATTCCAGGTTTCCCCGCCGTCTTTCGTAGCCATCAACACAAATTTGCTGTCTATTGGGTCTCCTAATACATAGCCATTCAGCCTGTCAGAAAAATCCATCGCATCAAAAAAATAGGCAGTATCTGTGTTTTTGTATTTTACCTTCCAGTTTTGGCCGCCATCCGTAGTTTTCAATATAAGAGCAGGCGTTCCTGAACTCATGATGATGGCTTCCTTAGCCGAGAAAGCCTCAATATCCCTGAAATCTGCTTTTTCAAAACCCTTTACTTGCTGCCAATTCCACGTTTTACCGCCATCTTTTGTTATTGCTATGGTTCCTTTGCTGCTACTTACCCAGGCTACATTATCGTCGACAACAGACAATCCGCGTATACTGGTTTGTTTGTCCTGTTGCAAAACCTCTATATGCTGTGCCATTGATCGCGCAGTAAAAAGAGCTAATAGGAATAATAAAGTTATTTTTTGTTTCATTTTACGCGTGTCCAGGTTTCAGAACGTCCAAATAATGAGATACCAACGTATCCGCGAATTTTAAGCTGATTGCCATCAATGGTCATTTTGCAACTATAAGTTTTGCCGCTTTTAGGATCGTAAATGGTACCATCAGTGTAAACCTTTTCACCATCAAAAGTAAAATCTTTTAATAATTCCAGCCCTAGCTCAGGTCGCGATCTTAATGCCGCATCCGGATTCTTTTTGTCTGTTTTAGGTTTGCCCTGCTCATCGTTGGGAAATTTTATCCAGTCGAGCTTGCCGAAAAATTTGTCTCCTCTTTTGTAGATCAGGATATGATCCTCGCCGCTTGGATTGGCCCACGAACCTAATATGGCATCAGCTTGTTGTGCAGATGCAGTAAATGTGATGATCGTTAAAAAGAGTAAGATCATCGTCTGCTTATAATTCATCGTCTTAAAATTGGTTGGACCGAAGTTAATCTTTAAGACCTTTTTTACCAAGTGGCAGATTTTAATATTTATTTTCAGCAATATGCGCTAAACGTTTATATTTGCACCCTTGTTGTCAGTGGCTGCCGGATTATTAGTCGTATTATTTGAATTTTAATGTTCAAACTTCCGACTTCGAACTTCCGACTTCCGACTTCAAAAAAGCCCGGATGGCGAAATTGGTAAACGTTGCGGTCTCAGAAGCCGTTGAGAATTGTCTCTTGAGAGTTCGAGTCTCTCTTCGGGCACACCATCTTTAGATGTGAGATGTGAGATTTTAGATATGAGATATTTATTTTGTCTCACTTCTCAAATCTAATATCTCATATCTCTTTTTTATGCCCAGGTGGCGAAATTGGTAGACGCACCACTTTGAGGGGGTGGCATTCGCAAGGATGTGGCAGTTCGAATCTGCTCCTGGGCACTTCTCTTTAATAGATATGAGATATTAGATTTGAGTAGTGAGATTCTCTCAGAAGCGTCTAAAAATGATAGAAGAGCGTCCTTGCTGCGATAACGAAACAGTCCCCTGCTTACAGAGCCGTTAGGCAGTTCGGATTGTTATACACTTTGTAAGCAGCGGATTGCTACACCACTGATAAAAGTGGCTCGCGATGACGTGCAGATGGTGTTTTTAATTTTATAAGATTATTTGAAAATGAATTTCAGACAGTTTCTCAGGTTTTATTCTAAGAAGTGAATTGTCTCAAATCTCATATCTCACTTCTCAGATCTAAAAATTACGCAGCCGTTTTAAATTCATGCTGATAATACCATTCAAGGATATACACCCCGTCGCTCCACGTTAATTTGCCGTCGGCAGCAACCTGAGAAACGAGTATCGATAAATTATGTAGGAAGGCGCTCTTAATGTCGCCATCAAGATCTTGCAGTACTTTTACGGCACATGCAGTGATTGCCGCAGGATCTGCGAGACCGCTGCAGCTATCAGCCAGTTTTAGTTCGGTTAATATGGCAGGCAATTTGGCGCGCAGCAGGGTTTTGATCTCGTCGTCAATGTCGCCGGGTATTATGGCAGTTAATACATCTGCCGCAGGCGAGTCGACAAAATTTTTTAAATTTTCAGTTATTAATACCCCTATGTGAATGGCGGTTTTGAGTTCAGCCGGTATGCCATTAAATAGTTCTTTTACCTGGTTCCAGATCTTTGTTAAGAAAGTTTGTAAGCTCATTTTTTTAATTAGTGAATTAATGAATTAGTGAATTAGTGAGTTAGTGAATTTGTGATTTGTTAAATAGGGTTTTATGTGTTTTGTGCCGGTTCTTTCTGTCCGCAGTTCGTCCACTTGTTGCTGTAAAAGGCCCACCTGGCTCTCGACGATTTTGAGACGGATGTCATAGACCCTGTTCTGCGTTTCCTGGTTAATGCGGATATCATGTATATCACTCTTTAACTGGAAGTAAGACGTCATAACCGAGGCAACAATACTGGCAGTGCTGATCCGGGTGCGGGTACGCAGGGCCAGTTCGGTGTATATATTCCAGTCGATGCCATTGGCTTCATTTAAAAACAGATAATCACGCTTGCCCGATTTTGCATCCTGTGCATCGTCATAGCTTTTAAATTCGAGCACAGAGCCATTGTTAAATTCAAAAATACGTTCAGACCGGTTGTAAGATCTTATACAGGATGCTACCTGTGCAGAGTCTGAATAGATTTTTAAAGCATCACGCAGCGCACCTGCTTTCAAATTGGGAATATCCTGACCAACGACGGTGATTACCAAGTTTACATTTTCGCAAGCAATACAAAACAGCACCTGCATAATGGCAAAAGTTTTACCAGAGCTTGTGCCACCCTGGTTGATGACGATATGGGCAGTTGCCTGATAATTTTTTGTAAAGAGGACAGAGGCTTGATGTTCGACGGCCATGTTTTAAATAGTTTTTTTATGGTTTTTTTTTAGTTTTGACTGGATTTTATCAATACCTGAATCTGATGAATAAGCTATCCTATTTGTTTATGATATGTATGCTGGTATCCGTATTAACGGCATGCCAGAAAGGCGACAGTAATTCTATTTCTTCCGATGCTGCTCTGATCGTGGGCAAATGGAATTTGCAGCAACAGAAAACCGTGCAGTATGTTAACGATGTAAGGAGAAGCGACACGACTATTATAACTACAGCTGACATCAACAGTAATGTTCAATTTGAGAAGAACGGTAAATTTATCAATGTTAGTTTTAGGGGTTACAATGATGTAGGCTCTGGGTCGTCTGGCGCTGGTGAGCGCGATTCTACTTTCGGTACGTATAGCGTTGCAAATAGTAGTTTGATACTTTCACCATCATACTTGGTATTGCTGGGTTTTTACGATGGCTTGATCCCTCTTTTTTTTGCCGGCGATAACCCGTTACCTACGGTGGTGATGATTTCCGATTCCTCGCAGATAAACACTTTAACCTCGTCGAAACTCACCTTGCACACCGAATATATTTATTCAGAAACAATTAATAATATCACTACCATCTACAAGGATGAGTTGGATTATTATTATACTAAATAGATTATAAAGCAACATCCTGTTCTGACGCGGCCAGCGGCGGGCCCGTTTGGATGATCTCGACTTTAAGAACGGTATTTGCCGGCACATCAGTTGGCTTTTCTGTACGCTCATTCCAGCCCATGCTTTTTAGTGCGAATATGGCACCTGTTGATGAGGTGACGTGCAATTTTTTTTCATAATCAGCCATTACACGCAGCCTGGCACGTTTAAGATTGTCGGCAAACTTGCCTTTGGCTTCATAATCTTCAAATGCCTGCCGGCTGCTAAACCCCAGGTGTAATGCGAGGCCGGTAATGGTGATCTGCTGCGGTTTGCTTTTGATGTTTTTTTGCCCGGAAGCAGAATTTATTTTCTCCTCTTCAGATGTGCTTTTTCCTTCGATATCATTAAAGTATTGGTCGATCATATCGTCCAGCTCGCTGGCTGTTGTAAAAGGATGTTTCTTTTTTGCCATATATGATTAAAATGCCGACTGGCATAATGTATATTCAAAGATACTAAAATTTTTAGTTTTTAACAAGGGTATTTTTAATTATATTTTAGAACGGTGATTATAAATGAATTGAAACAAATTGGAAAAAAGTTTCGTTTTAATTGGGAAAATATTACCTTTGTGTATGGGGGCAAAAGAAAAAGTTACAACACATAGCAAAGCCAACTATATTTATGAAGATGGCAAGCGATACAAGGTATACAACCTGGAAGATGCACCTGTGCAGCAGGTTGCAGAGTTGCTTGTGCCTTATACCACTTATTTCAGATCGCCGATAGCCAAGCTTGATGCGATAAAAAAAGGGTTACAGCCAAACGCTATCAATGATCTTATTGAGATAACCGGGGCTACACAAACCGATGTATCCAAATGGCTTGATATTACCGAACCTACATTACGCAAGCATATACAAAATACTAAAGAGTTAAACCTGGGCATCAGTGAGCACATAATCCAGCTATTTGAGCTTTTTAATAAGGGCCTGGATACCTTTGGCTCTATCAGTGAGTTTAAAAACTGGCTTAAACACTACAATACCGGCATTGATGCTACCCCCTTTGATATATTAGATACTATTACCGGCATCAGTATCGTCATGAATGAACTCATCCGTATTGATTACGGCGCAACCGCATAATAATTATTGATTTAATGAATTAGTGAATTATTGATTTATGAAAGATTCGACAAGAAATAATTCGACAATTCTGTCAACAAATAAATTCAATCAATAATTCAGTAATTCGATAATTCAGTAAATAAATTCCATGCATCTCTACCGCATCGGCCAAACCAAATATGCAAACGACCGGAAAGGGTCGGGGGTTGATGGGCGGTGGAACTCCAACGGGCAATATGTGATTTATACAGGTGGTTCGCTTGCTTTATCGTGCCTGGAAAAGCTCGCACATACTTCCGGCACTTCATTATACTCAGGGACCTTTTCTGTTACCATGTATAATCTGCCTGATAAAATAAAGATCAAAGAGATTAAGTTGGTAGATATTATAAAAAATAACCCGGACTGGACAAAGGTGATCAATTACCCCAACACCCAGTCTATAGGCGATCGCTGGCTGGCTACACAGGAGACAGCCGTTTTAAAAGTGCCTTCGGCCATTATTGACCTTGAATATAATTACCTGCTTAATCCTGCCCACCCTGATTTTAACCAGATCAAAATAGCCGTAGTAAAACCCTTTACTTTTGATACAAGGCTGAAAACCTCTTAGAATATCGAACATCGAATTTTGAATATCGAATAACGAACGCAATCGATCATTTTTTGAAGCGGATTGTCATTCAATCTTAATCTTTGAATTTAATCGGAACGATTGTTCCGATTTGTATTTACCTTTGCGGAACGATTATTCCGAATAGAAAAAGTAATCACACAAAAACAATGAAAAAGTTAGAAAACAAGGTAGCAGTAGTTACAGGAGCATCAAAAGGTATTGGCGCCCAGATAGCAAAAAGTTTAGCTGAAGCAGGTGCATCAGTCGTAGTAAATTATTCTTCGTCAAAAGAAGGCGCAGACAAGGTAGTTGCTGAGATAACAGGTAAAGGTGGAAAAGCCATAGCTGTACAGGGTAACGTTTCTAAAACAGCCGATGTGGACCGTTTATTTGCCGAAACCAATAAAGCTTTTGGTGGCGTTAACATCCTGGTGAACAACGCAGGTATATACCAATTTGGTAATATAGAAGAAATTACTGAAGAGCAATTCCATAGTCAGTTTAACACTAATGTATTGGGTTTGTTACTGACAACGCAAGGCGCAGTGAAAAGCTTTGGTACAAATGGTGGCAGCGTGATCAATATTGGTTCTGTTGTGAGCCGCATCACTCCTCCTGGAAGTGCTATTTATACAGCTACAAAAGGTGCCGTAGATTCGATCACACAAGTATTGTCGAAAGAATTAGGTCCTAAAAAGATCCGTGTAAACTCTATCAACCCTGGTATGGTAGAAACTGAGGGTACGCATACAGCAGGTTTCATTGGCAGTGATTTCCAGACATGGGCAGAAACAACCACACCGCTTGGCCGTATTGGTCAGCCGGAAGATATTTCGCCAATCGCAGTATTCCTGGCATCTGATGATTCGGGCTGGTTAACAGGGGAAACTATTTTGGCCGGTGGCGGATCAAGATAAATTGGTCATTAGTCATTAGTTAATCAGTGATCAAAAATCTACAGGTAACCGGTTATGAATGACCAGTGACTAATGAGCACTGACTAAAAAAAATTAATAGCTTTGCTCATTAACGGGCAAAGCTTTTCTGTTATGGCAAGGACTAAAGATTTTGATGAGAATGAAGTGCTGAAAAAGGCGGTAGACCTTTTTTGGTACAAGGGCTATAACGGCACGTCTATGCAGGATTTAGTGGATGGGTTGGGCATTAGCCGGTCGAGTTTGTATGATACCTATGGCGATAAACATACTTTGTTTATGAAGGCTTTAGAGAGCTACCAGACATCGTCATCAGGTGCGATGTGCAATATCATTAGCAACAGCGTTTCGGCAAAAGTTGCGATAAGGCGGTTACTTGAACTTACTACGTATGAAATGGTAGGTGATAACCTGCACAAGGGTTGTTTTATGACCAATGCGGCCGTTGAAGTTGCCCCGCATGATGCAGAAGTGAACAACATGATTTGCAGGAACGATCAACTGATAGAGGATGCCTTTTACCAGGCAATTAAAAAAGGCCAGGAGAGTGGCGAGATCACTAATAAAAAAGATGCAAGGGCGCTAACCCGTTTCATCATTAATACGGTTCAGGGCATCCGGGTATCGGCAAAATTAACCTCGGATAAGGCCGTTTTTGATGATATCGTTGAACTGACGATGTCGGTACTGGGTTAATATCGTAAACGCCTCACCCCAACCCCTCTCCAAGGGAGAGGGACTTTAAAAAAATCAAGAAAAATTTAATGGAAAATATTTGCTAATTAAAATTTTCCATTTACATTTGGAAAATATAATCAGATAAATATTTTCCAAATTGAAAGAAAAGATCACTGAAGTAGCTCTTGCGCAGTTTTTGCAGCACGGTATTCGTAGTATGACGGTTAAAAAACTGGTTGAACCGATGGGGATATCCACCAAAACGGTTTACAAGTATTTTAGCAGTAAGGAAGAACTGCTGGAGGAATGTTTGCGGGTGCTGTATTCCGGTTATCATAATGAGTTTATGGCGATATTGAGCACTGATGATAGTCCGGTTAATAAATTGCTTATTCTTTTCAGGGCAACTGTTAGTAAGGATTTTGGCGTAAGCCATGCTTTTTTTCATGATCTGAATTATTATTATCCTGAGTTACAAAATACGGCCATCAATCGCATTAGTAATAGCTATGGCAGCTTAATGATCCCGCTTGTACAAAAAGGTATTACAGAAGGCTACTTCCATCGGTTTATTATGCCCGAAGTAGCGCTTAAGGGTATTGGGCTGCTATACGCCTCTATCACCCGATCAGAAGACTATAAAGATTATGAAGGTAGTCCTTACGAGCTATTTAAAAACCTGGTTGAGGTTTACATCCGCGGCATGTGTACCGAAAAAGGCCTGAAAGAAATTGAAAATAATCCATATCATAACGAATAAATCATATGAAGAAGATCCTGTTTGTAGCTACATTATTGATTTGCCAATTGGCAGCCATCGCGCAGCAAAATACATTGAACCTGATGCCTCTGCCTAAACAACTGACGGTGAATACAGGTAAGAACCGCATCAGTAATAAATTTACTGTTTCGGTACAAGGCAACGCTAGGGACACTATTTTATATAAAGCTGTGAACCGTACTTACCAGGTATTGAACCGCAAAACAGGTTTGGTATTTGGGCAGCAGTATATTACTACGGCAGATAAGAATGATTCGGCATCGTTAGTGGTGAATGTAAAAACACAGGTACTGGCCGGGATTGGTGTGGATGAAAGCTATTCGCTGAAAGTAAATGAAAAGCAAATCGTGCTTAATGCCGTAACTTCTATTGGGGCACTGCGTGGATTACAAACGATTATTCAGCTTTGTGATAAGGATGAGAATGGTTATTATTTCCCATTAATTGTTATTGATGATTCCCCTCGTTTTAAATGGCGCGGGTTGATGATCGATGTGGCAAGGCATTTTATCTCTTTTGAGGAAATGAAAAAGAATATTGATGCAATGGCAGCCGTGAAGATGAATGTATTGCACTGGCATTTGACAGATGATGATGGGTTTAGGGTAGAATCAAAAGTGTTTCCGTTACTGCATCAGAAAGGATCGAGCGGTGATTATTACACGCAGGCCCAGTTAAAGGAAATTGTAAAATATGCTGCCGGCAGGGGTATCATAGTAGTGCCTGAGTTTGATATGCCGGGGCATGCGCAGAGCTGGTTTGCCGGGTATCCGGAGTTGGCAAGTCTGCCGGGTCCTTATCACCCCGGTCCGCGGATGCAGTGGCAAAAGGAGCACCCGGAGGTTAAAGTACCGCAGGGTAACTCCATTGCTGATATTATTGCAAATATGGTGGCGCCGACTTTCGACCCAACCAATGAAAAGGTGTATGATTTCCTGGATAAGTTTGTTGGCGAGATGGCCACGATCTTCCCGGCAGGATATATGCATATAGGGGCGGATGAGAATAATGGCATGGCCTGGAAGCTGAACCCGAAAATAATGGACTGGATGACGCAGCACCAAATGCAAAGCACGGATGACCTGCAGCGTTATTTTGTGCAACGGGTTTATGGCGTGATGAAAAAGCATCACCGCCAAATGATAGGATGGGAGGAAATATATAACGATCAACTGCCCAAGGATGCGATTGTACATAAATGGATACCGCAGGATAATGGCATGATCAAATCGTACGGTAACCCAAACGACATCGCGCAGCACAACCCGGTGCTGATATCTGATGGCTTTTATTTAGACCAGTTTTTGCCGGCTTATATCCATTATAATAATGCTTCAATTGCTGCCGCGAATAACCCGAATATTTTGGGCGGAGAGGCTGCGCAATGGACGGAGCTTGCCAATACTGATAATATCGATGGCAGGATATGGCCGCGCGCCGGGGCTATTGCCGAAAGGCTATGGTCGCCTGTAAATGTGACGGATGTGGATGATATGTATCGCAGGCTGAATGTATTGAGCAATGAACTGGACGAGCAGGGACTAAACCACCTGACTAATTATGAACGAGCGTTGCGCAGACTAACGAATGGTGAGTCAACCGAACACCTGCAAACATTGACCGATGTGCTTACCCCGGTAAAGGGCTATAAAAAAATGATTGCCGGAATGATGAAGCCGCCGCAGTCCGCCTATCAAACCACGCCTTTAACCTCGGTGTCGGATATCATACCAACCGACCCCGCAACGAAAAGGAAATTCAGGGCTTTGGTGAAGCTGTATTTGGAGAAGCACGATAAAAATGTGGCAATCGCTATTAAAGCTTATTTGGTGGCATGGCAGCAAAATGATGCGCAGTTGAAACCTTTGTTTGTTGGCAATAAACGGCTGGCGGAGATTGCAGATCATTCAAAAAATCTTTCTGCGGCGGCAGCTATTGGGTTGGATGCTTTGGATAGGATGGATAAGGGCACTGCTAATGATGCCAACTGGGTAAAACAACAATCGGATGCGTTAAGCGCATTTGAAAAAGCACACAATGAAACTGAACTGGCCATTATACCTGAAATTGAGGAGTTGGTGATAGGGCATACCATAGCGGAGCCGGTGGTGTATTCGCAATTTTAGATTTGTTCGTCGCGCGTGTAGTTTACTCACCCGGTCGACGCTGTGCTGGACCTCCCCTCTCTTCGCTGTGCGGAAAGAGGGTTTTTGTTTTTAATTGATAATTTCTAGACCGCCGTTTTAGTAGATAGAAAAAATGGCTTCCGTGGTTTCTCTTTCATACGCCGATCAAGTTGTTCTGCCATCCATTGGAAATACTCGCTAAGGTAGGGGTCGGCATTTTTCTCTCTCATATCTAATATCAGGGGTTTGTACAGCACCCATGTTGTGCTGACGAAAGAGCCTAAGGTTTTGTCAACCAGGTCAATATTAATAAGGCGTTCCGCTAACATTAGGCCGAGTGATTCCATTTGCTGAGAAAGGTGTATAATCCGTATCTGATCTTCCTTTGGCCAGTCAAGCCATTCTTCTACTGTGTATGGTATTTTAATTGTGTTGATATAACTCAGCATTTCGGCAAATTCCCGTGTCTGAAAGCTTCGGAGGGTGTCCAGTGTCAGTCGTTCCCGACGGTCTTTGTTGGAGGTTTTAACCTGTGCAATTCCAAAAATAACGGCGACAATAACAGATAAGGTGAGGGCAATGTTGGCTATGAGGGCCACAAATTGGTTTGACATATTATTAAGGGTTGACTATGTGCAGAAATATCTTTAAGTATTGGATTCTCTAATTTAAAGATTTCCCTCCTATTCCTAATTGGAGAGATAAAACAATCCAACAACTTTTGGTTTCGTTGGATTGTTCTGAGTTTATTAAGAATTAGTGATGTTGCCGCTGGCACAGGGAATAATTACATTTTTCATTTCAAATTAATCAGGTATCATTTGCCTACCCGTTGCTGCAAGTGTGCCGGATACCTGTCACCCTCGATAGTAATTTGGGAAGCGGCTTCTTCAATCATTCGAAGATCATTGGTAGTTAGCTTAATATCAGCTGCGGCCATGTTTTCCTGCAGGCGGTGTAATTTGGTAGTACCCGGAATTGGAACTATCCATGGCTTTTGAGCAAGCAGCCAGGCAAGTGCTATCTGTGCAGGAGTAGCATTTTTTTGCTCCGCGATTTTGCCAAGCAAATCAACCAAAGCCTGATTGGCTTTCCTTGCCTCTTCTGAGAAACGGGGCACAATATTGCGGAAGTCGGTACTGTCAAACTTAGTTTTCTCATTAATCGCTCCTGTCAGAAAGCCTTTGCCCAATGGACTGAATGGTACGAAACCGATACCCAATTCTTCAAGCGTTGGCATTAGCTTTTGCTCCGGCTCTCTCCACCATAGCGAATACTCGCTCTGAAGGGCGGCAACGGGCTGAACAGCATGAGCTCTGCGGATAGACTCTACACCTGCTTCGGACATCCCGAAGTGCTTTACTTTACCTGCTTTGATCAGCTCTTTTACTGTCCCGGCTACATCTTCGATAGGTATGTTCGGATCAACACGATGCTGGTAGAACAAGTCGATACGGTCGGTCCTCAGGCGTTTCAGTGAGGCATCAGCTACTTCCCTGATGCGCTCTGGTCTGCTGTCAAGCCCTGCTTGAGAGTCACTACCCAGAAAACCGAACTTGGTTGCGATCACCACCTGGTTGCGGAAAGGCTCCAAGGCCTCACCCAGCAAGATCTCATTTGCGAATGGGCCGTAAGCCTCCGCAGTATCAAAAAAAGTGACACCCATATCAAATGCAGCCCGGATCAGTTTTATACCAGCCTGTGTATCTACAGCCGGGCCGTAGCCAAAGCTCATTCCCATACAGCCTAATCCCATTGCTGAAACTTCCAGGCCACTTTTACCTAATTTTCTTTTTTCCATGGTTAAATTTCTTTTTTAAGAACACTGCTATATTGTTCATCTGATACATGTTCCATCCAGTCTACCGGGGAACCGTTCTGTTTTTCCTGTATAGCAATATGGCTCATTGCCGTAGTAGCAGAAGCGCCGTGCCAATGCTTTTCGTTCGGGAAAAAATATACCACATCTCCTGAGCGGATCTCCTGTTTTTCGTCACCTTCGCGTTGCACCCAGCCATACCCTGTGGTTACTATCAGTGTTTGACCCAAAGGATGGGTATGCCAGGCTGTACGCGCGCCAGGTTCAAAAGTAACCAGTGCCATTGCAACGCGGGACGGTTCTGGTGGATTGTTAAGCGGATCAATACGAACCGTCCCGGTAAAATATTGTGCGGGACCTTTTCCTGATGGCTGTGATCCGCTGCGTTTAATTTCCATATATAGCTTTACTTTATTATTGTCAACAGCATCCGGCTGTTTAAGTTTATAAAAACAAAGGTATCACAGCGAACCACAGAGTAGTTAATGATAATCAAGACTTTTAAGTTTTAAATCGTTTGTTTGCCTTTTTTACTAAACAGTTATTTCAGAAACTTTAATTTCTGCAACCATTTTTCTATTTCGTCTTGTGCCTGTTTTTCCTTTGCCCCCTCCATTACGAAATAAATCCCGTCTCTTTCTATCCCGCCTTTGGTTGAAAACCCTTCTAATATAGTGCTGTTGGGGCACAACTCCTTCACAGTCTGAAAACTACTACCGATTCCATAACCCGCGTTAGTATTAAATGGCACGATTGTTTTTCCGCTCAAATCATATTGTTTTAAAAAACTCTTAATTGGTGGCGGCAACTGCATATCCCAGGTTGGGAAACCTACAAACACAACATCATAGTTTTGAATGTCAATTTTTGTTTTTAAAGGTGGTAAATAACCTGTTTCATTTTCATTTACCACCTGTTTTACCGTTGCCTGGTAGTTTGCAGGATAAGGCTTTTGCAATTCAATTGGCACCAACGTTCCCCCTATATTGTTATGAATAATTTCCGCTATTGCCTTTGTATTGTTTGTGCGGGACAAATACACGATCAATATCTTTTTTGGAGATATGGATTGTCCGTTCGAGTATGCCGACATTATACACAAGCTAACCAGGAGAAGGATTGTTTTTTTCATTTGGCGTTAATGTTGGGGCTGTGCGGGTTGATTGCTGCTTTTCATTTTAACTGGCCTTAAAAGTGTTGAAAAAGTGAGGGAACCCATTTTCCATTTTCCATTTTCCTTTAGGTAAACCTCTGTCACCATAAAAGCATGCACGACTTCGTTGCCCCCGACTACTGCCAGCAAGTCGATGTCGTTTAACAAGATAGCAGTGTTACCAAAAATGTTTACAGACGCGCCATAAACTTCTGCTTTTTTATACCAGATAAAGCCGCCTTTAATGGTATTCAATTCTTGGGTCTTGCCCCAGCTACCACCCATATGGACGAATACACAATTCTCAGCAAACAAACCACCTAACGATTCAACGTTTTTATCTGACATCCATTTCCATTTTGTTTTGGAAAGATCAAGCAGTTCCTGTTCTTCTTTTGTAACGGTTGCACCTGGCGAGTTCGGCAGTTTAGCCTGAGCATGCAATAGCTGCACACTGGCTATGCACAATAACATGGCGATAATTGTTTTCTTCATGATTTTGAATTTTAAATTAGTTAATTGGTTTAATTCTTCGTGCTGTTGTATTCGGCATCGGTTACACGCTGCAGCCATTGCGTTTTATTTGTTGCGCCTTTTGTACTTACGGCGATGTAGGTGAATGCACTATTGGGAGCGGCCCCGTGCCAGTGCGGTACACCCGGCGCACATTTGATCACATCGCCTTTGTGGACGATTTGTATAGGCTTACCTTTTTCCTGATAATAACCGGTGCCGTCGGTGATCAATAGAATTTGTCCCGCAGGATGAATGTGCCAGTCTAATTTCGCACCTGGAGCAAAGGTTGCCGTAGCAATGTTGCAATCGATCGTACTGTCAGCCTTATTTAATTCTGTCAGCCAAACAGTCCCCGTATGATTATTAACTGTAGATATTTCACCTTTTGGGAAAATGGGCTCGTCCTGCGCCATTGCCTGCGTAAATGAAGCGGTAGATAATAAAATAATCAAATAAATTACTCTTTTCATGGTTTTCGCTTTAGGTGGCTATAATTACTTAGTCTTCTTTAAGCAGGTGTTTAATTTGAGTTACTTTACTTCCCAACCATCTTTTGCATGCTTTCAGGATAACGCGCTCCTTCAATTTCAATTTCCGCAACCGCATCGGCTATTTGAGCAAGATCTTCATTGCTCAACGCTATCTTAACAGCGCCTATGTTTTCCTCCAAACGGTGCAATTTTGTTGTTCCGGGTATGGGAACTATCCACGGTTTTTGCGCCAGCAGCCACGCTAATGCTATTTGTGCGGGGGTTGCTTCTTTTTCTTTTGCAATACTTGTAAGCAAATCTACCATTGCCTGATTGGCCTTGCGTGCCTCGGTTGAAAATCGGGGTACGGTGTTCCGGAAGTCGGTACTATCAAATTTAGTATCTTCATTAATAGCTCCCGTAAGAAAACCTCTGCCAAGCGGACTAAACGGGACAAAGCCTATTCCTAACTCTTCAAGAAGGGGTAGCATGTCTTTCTCAGGCTCTCTCCACCAAAGCGAATATTCGCTTTGTAAGGCTGCGACCGGCTGCACTGCATGCGCTTTGCGTATACTTTCCGCACCAGCTTCGCACATCCCGAAGTATTTAACTTTGCCTTCTTGAATTAAATCTTTAACGGTACCGGCCACATCTTCCATAGGCACATTCGGGTCTACCCGGTGCTGGTAAAACAAATCGATATAATCAGTTTTTAACCTTTTAAGTGATGCTTCGGCAACCTCCCTGATGCGTTTCGGGCTGCTGTCTAACACTGGTAACTCTTTAGGAACGCTCTTAAAACCGAATTTGGTTGCTATTACCAACTTGTTGCGGAATGGCTCAAGGGCCTCGCCCAGTAATTCTTCGTTGACAAACGGACCATAAGCTTCAGCAGTATCAAAAAATGTGACGCCACGCTCAACCGCCGCATGTAAAAGTTTTATGGCATCCGTTTTATTGGTTGCAGGCCCATAGCTAACGCTCAATCCCATACAGCCCAATCCAAGAGTTGATACTTCGAGGCCGCTTTTTCCTAATGTTCTATTTTTCATGTTTATATTTATTTCTTTTTGACAATACAAAGGTATTACCCCTTGTTTGCGCAGATGGTATACAGATTACGGATTGTTGAACCATTATTACTGATTAGGGGAACCTGCAAAGCAGAGCATCAATAAAATGGTAACTTTGAATAAATAAAATAATGAAGATGGATAAGCTGCTAAGATTCAATACCATTAGTGAGTATAATGCCTTTAACAATATTATAACCCGGCACCCTTTAGTTAGCGTAATCGATTTTTCAAAGGCTGATGAAAGGACCGGCTCGCGCATAAATGTTGGCTTTTACGCCATATTGTTAAAAGATGTGAAATGTGGCGATATTACGTATGGAAGACGCACTTACGATTACCAGGAAGGAACGCTTGTTTTCCTTGCACCGGGCCAGGTAGCAGGTATTGACAACAAAGGGGTTTTTTATCAGCCCAAAGGCCATGCTTTGGTATTTCATCCTGACTTGATACACGGCACCTCGCTTGGGCGGCATATACAGGACTATACCTTCTTCGGCTATCAATCAAACGAAGCGCTTCATTTATCGGAGCGCGAAAGGAGTATCGTTTTAGATTATTTTTCAAAAATTAACTACGAACTGGAACAATCTATTGACAAACACAGCAAAAGACTTATTGTAGCTAATATAGAATTGCTACTGGATTATTGTGTACGTTTTTACGACCGGCAGTTCATCACCCGCGACCATGTGCACAAAGGTGTTTTGGAAAGGTTTGAAAACTTATTGAATAATTATTTCGAGTCCGAAAAACCGCAAACGATCGGATTGCCTTCTGTTGCTTATTGTGCAGACGAACTTAATTTATCCCCAAACTATTTTGGCGACCTGGTGAAAAAAGAAACGGGCAAAACAGCCCAGGAGTATATACAATCCAAACTGATTGATATGGCCAAAGAAAAGATATTCGATACGAATAAAACCGTTAGTCAGATTGCTTACGAATTGGGGTTTAAATATCCCCAGCATTTTGCAAGGGTATTTAAGCAACGGGTCGGCCGTACACCTTTGGAGTTCAGGATGCTCAATTAACAGTAACTGAAAAGAAAAGCATTTTAGACAAATTTCTTGAAAACTTAACTTTTTGTTTGATTGTTGTTAACGATATACTAAATATCTTCCGATATTTATATTGGTTTTTAATGTAACTTTATTTACCAATTCATTCGCTTATGATCACCATTACAGTCAACGGGCAACGGCATGACATAGATGCTGACCCCAATATGCCTTTGCTTTGGGCCATTAGGGACATACTGGGCCTTACCGGTACAAAATATGGCTGCGGGGCGGCTCAGTGCGGTGCCTGTACCGTTCACCTGAACGGAGAATCCATACGGTCCTGCTGTACTAAAGTAAGTCGCGCGGCAGGCCAGCAGATCGTTACCATTGAGGGACTTTCTGCCAACAACAACCATCCTTTGCAACTGGCATGGAACGAATTGAATGTGCCGCAATGCGGTTATTGTCAGTCGGGGCAATTGATGTCGGCGGCGGTACTGCTTCGTGAAAACCCAAACCCGACGGATCAGGATATTGACGATGCGATGTCAGGCAACATCTGTCGCTGCGGAACCTATCAGCGTATCAGGGCAGCCATTCACAAGGCTGCAGACTTAGCGCGGGAGGGGGCCAAATCATGAAGAAACTGATCTTTTTAAGTATAGCGCTGGCGATGGCAAGCGTAGTGGTACTGTCTTTATCTTTCAAGCCAGAAACGGTAAGAAGGAAAGTCGATGCTACTGCGGCGAAAGACAGCGTAGGCTCTGTCAAAGCATTCAAGTTGGTTTATAAAGTGTTGATGAGCCCGCGGTGTATGAATTGCCACCCCTCAGGTGATGTGCCTTTGCAGGGCGACGATAGTCATCTGCATACCATGAATGTTAAAAGGGGAGTGGATGGGCATGGCGTTTATTCTATGCGCTGCAGCAATTGTCATCAGCCTGAAAATGATCCCGGCTTACATTTGCCTCCGGGTAATCCTAAATGGGCGCTGCCGCCTGCAAATATGCGGATGGTATTCCAGGGCCGTACACCCCGCCAACTGGCTTTACAGCTGCTCGATCCCAAACAGAATGGCGGGCGCACTAAAGCACAACTGATTGATCATATGGCAAATGATAGCCTGGTGGGTTGGGGATGGCATCCAGGCGTGGGCCGTACTTTGCCACCAATGAGCAGGAATGCTTTTGTTGCACAGGTACGTTTATGGATAGATAAAGGGGCTTATGCGCCGGGCGTAAAAGCAAAATAAAAAGATATTTAAGATAATCAGTCAGGCATATCTGGCTAAAACATCTGTGATTATGGAAACCAAAGAAATATCAAGAAGAAATTTCCTCAGAGTATCCGGCGTTGCCGGAACGGCTCTTTTTTTAGGCTTTTATTTTCCGGCAAGTGCAAAAAAAGGCGAGATTGTTACAGCAGCCGGGGCAGAAGGTTCAGGAGTTGAGATGAATGCCTGGATCATGATCGACACGGATGGCAAAGTGACGCTTACCGATCACCGGGCCGAGATGGGACAGGGTTCGTACCAATCAGTTCCGCAGATCATTGCAGAAGAATTGGAGGTTGATTTGAAAGATATCAATGTCGTTTTTGCCAAGGGTGACAATAAGAAATACGGAAGCCAGATCACAGGAGGTAGCTCCACTATCCGGGGTTCCTACAAAAAGTTATTGATGCTGAGCGCAACTGCGCGCCAGATGCTCGTTACAGCAGGAGCAAACAAGTGGAGCGTTCCGGCTTCAGAATGTTATGCCGAATCCGGTAACGTTATTCATAAGCCTTCCGGTAAGAAGTTTCATTATGGAGAGCTGGTTACCGATGCATCAAAATTGGAAGCACCTAAAAATGTTCAGCTCAAAAAAATATCAGAATATAAGTTGATCCGTAAGCCGCTTCAGCGGCTGGATACACCATTAAAAACCAATGGCGAAGCAATATTTGGCTTAGATAAAAAGCTGCCCGGTATGCTTTACGCTGCGGTAGAACGCAACCCGAGAATGCGCGGCAAAGTAAAAAGCTTTGATGATACGGCCGCAAAGAAAATCCCCGGCGTTAAACATGTTTTTAAGGTAGATATGGCTGTTTTTAATACCACCCGCGAAGGTGTTGTTGTGGTAGCGGATTCTACCTGGGCGGCTATTGAAGGAAAGAAAGCGTTGCGTGTGGAGTGGGATGATAGCGGCTTTGATCATGTGAATACCGCAGACATTTTTAAAAAGCACGAAGAGTTACTGAAAACACAGGAAGGCTTGTCCTACAAAACCCAGGGTGATCCGGATGGAGCACTTAAGCAGGCCGCAAAAACAATTGATGTGATCTACCAGACGCCCTATCAATCACATAGTTCGATGGAGCCGTTGAATTGCATTGCCCATTATCAGGGAGATAAAGTAGAGATATGGGGGCCAATACAGGCGCCTGACTGGATCCAGGCGGATATCAGTGGCAGGCTGAAGATACCGCAGGAAAATGTGATCGTTCATATGACTTTCCTGGGCGGAGGTTTCGGCAGGAAGGCATTTATGGACTATCCTCATGAAGCGGTGATGATATCAAAAGAGATTGGCGGGCCTGTGCAGGTGGTTTGGACAAGGGAGGATGATATGACGCAGGGACCCTATCGTGCAGGTATCTCTTATCGGGGCCAGGGTGCGATCACAGATGGCGTGGTCAGTGCTTTAAAATTCAAAATGGCGGGACAAAATATCGACCATTGGCAAAATGATAAAAGGGACAAGGCGAACGGCAGTACTTCAGAAGGCTTTCTGAAACCATATTTTGATAGTATAAAAAATATCAGCTTTGCTGATGTGCCCTATGAAATGCCGCTGCCTAACATGTGGTGGCGCTCGGTTTATGCATCAACAAATGGTTTTGCTTATGAGAGCTTTTTGAACGAAATGGCTGTGTTGGCCGGAAAAGACCAGCTCGACTTCCGCAGGCAATATTTAAAGGATGACAGGTGTCAAAAGTTGATTGACAAAATGGAAGAAGTATCGGGGTGGAAATCGAGAGAGAAGAATGGTGGGTATGGTGTGGCTATTACGGAGTGTTTTAGCAGCACCGTTGGGCAGGTAGTTAAGGTTTCCCGGCATGCTGATGGTAAAGTTAAAATTGACCAGGTTTGGGCAGTGATGGATTGCGGCTGGTACGTAAATCCGGATATTATAAAAGCGCAGGTAGAAGGCTCTATTGTAATGGCTTTAGGTGCAGCTACTATGCATGAAATTACCTTTAAAGATGGATTGGTAGAGCAAAAGAATTTCTATAACTACCTGATGCCGCGAATGAGTGACGTGCCACCGATTGAAGTACATGTTATGGAAAATGATGCGGATGCAGGAGGGGTAGGAGAACCGGGCCTGCCGCCATTTACGCCCGCACTGACAGACGCCATTTTTGATTTAACCGGAAAACGCATCAGAAAGCTTCCATTTAATTTGAATGCGGTTTAGGGAGATCAAAGGCTGTATATTAGTCTATGGACGAAATAAAACCGTATATACAGGGTGTCAGGATAACTCGCCAGGATAACGGCACATATCATTTAATTTTAGTGACCTTAAATGATATGTGGGCTGATGTTTTGCTGCATACTTTAGGCGACAAAGTAGTATTAAAGTACACCTACGATGGCTACGACATCACCTTTTACCTTGTGTTCGAACTTCCTCATATCGATAAGATGTTTAGCGTACCTGTCAATGCATCATCCGAAACAAAAAAATGGCTGGAATGGATAGATGAAAAAACGGTTACTGCCGTCCGGGTGGCTTATCGGGATGGGAAAGGAGGGGTGGTGCCTTTTGGGAAACCGGTTGGGTTAAGTTAATAGCGCTTAGATATTTGATTCGCTTTTGCCTTTGTGAGTGGGAAACTACAGGAGTTCGGAAGATAGATAAAACAAAGAATTGTCATTCTGAGCGAGAGCGAAGAATCTTCTTCATCAGGACTTTACGGTGAAAAGTATAGCGCATACTTAGTAAACGCAGAAGATTCTTCACTACGTTCAGAATGACAAAATGCATAGAAGGTAAAAATGTTATGGTATTAAATGGTCCGCGCGCAATTGTTCAAACAGATCGTAAAATGATTCGTCTGTTTTTTGGAAAATAGTAAACCAAAGTTTGCGGCTTTTTGACATATCGGTCATTACTTCAATCGGTCTCCCTAAATCAAGATCGGTATGCCACGGTGATGCCAGGCGACTTAGACGCGGTTCTTTCAAATGATATTTCTCAGCAATCTGTTGCCAAAGGGCATCATCATTTGCTATTTCTCTTTCGAGCGGATGGATAGTGCCGTCAAATCCTGCTGCCTCCACTCCGAAGTAAGCAGCCAGTTGTTTCCATAACCAGCTCCAACGGAAAACATCGCCGTTAACCACATTAAATGCTTCGTTCCGGGCAGATGCCGTTGTGGATGCCCAGATCAGGTGTTCTGCCAGTACCCGGGCGTCTGTAACGTCCGACAATCCATTCCATTGTGCTGCTGAGCCCGGCCAGGTAAATGGCCGGCCTGTTTCCTTACAAATTGTGGCATACACGGCCAAAGTGGTGCCCAGGTTCATCATATTGCCTACGGCCTTCCCGATAACGGTATGCGGCCGGTGAATGCTCCAGCTGAAACCATCACGGGCGGCAGCTGCGTACACCTCATCTTCCTGGGCGTAGTAGAAGTTCTCAATATCCAGCCTTGGATGCTCTTCCCTTAAAGGGGTTTCGGGTAAAAATCCTTCTTTGGCATAGGCTTCAAAAGGGCCGAGGTAATGTTTTAAGCCGGTTACTAGGGCAACGTGCTGGACGGAATGTTTTTCAGATAATACGTCTAACAAGTTTCGAACCATCAGGCTGTTGACCCTGATATTCTCCGCTTCTGTTTCGTTACGCATCCAACTGGTAATATAAACGTGTGTTGGGGAAACTTCCGCCAATGCTAATCTAAGGCTGTCTGCATTTAACAGGTCTGCCGAAATTGGCCTGAGGTCTTTAATTTCATGGTTAGGATTACGGGCTAAACCGTACGTTACCCATCCTGCGGAGATCAGCTTTTCGGCAAGATTGCTGCCAGTAATACCACTTGCCCCAACCACTAATGCTATTTGATTCATGATGTTATGCTTCAGAATTGTTTTTTGACTGGTACAAAGTTCGCTAACTTATAACCGGTAGTATAGGACATACCTCACAAAAAAAGTGTGAGGTATATCACATTAATGCTCCACCATCCGGCTTAGTGTTTCCCGTGATATTCCTAAATAAGAAGCGATGAGTGCTTTGGGTAGCCGCTGTGAAAGTTGAGGATATAACTGCAAAAATTGATCATAGCGTTCTTTGGCAGTTTGACTCATTAAAGATTGAATACGCTTTTGTAAGGCGATGTATCCAGCCTGCGTTTTTTTTCTGAAGAAGTACTCCATTTTTCTTGACTCTGCACAAAGCTTCTCCCGGTTTTCTAAAGAGATGGCATAGACCTGGGTGTCTTCCAGGCAATCTATATTTAAGGTTGCGTTAAGGCCATTATGATATGCCTGGGGATCAGAAATCCACCAGTCTTCCATTGCAAACTGCAAAATATGGACTTTACCCGTCTCATCTAAATAGAATGATTTTAACAGCCCTTTAACAACAAAATGATCGTTGGGAGCGGGGTTGCCTGCCTGCAAAACATATTGGTGCTTCCTGAACGATTTTGCGAAAAAGTGAGACAATGCAAATTGAAACTCTTCGTCTGTTAGCTTTACGATCTTTTCTATCTGTTTCCTTAAAATTTCTTTCACAACATGCTGTAAATGCCAGGCAAATTTAGTGAATGTCTATATGGTCTTCTTAACCCCAAAATCATATTATGAAGGATATATATTCCCAAATAATAATGATGAAGACTGTTCCCTCTTTTTTGAAAATAAAGATCATTTTGACAATCAAATGCCTGTCTTTTGCGGGATCTATTCACATCACAGCATTGTTTGTTTTTTTAAGGAGTTCATGAAGGCTTCGCCGTTTAGGCGAGGCCAACAGATAAGGAGCTTATATCGAACTAAAGTTTATTTAAGGCACAAAGAGATGAAAGCCCGAAATGGCTTGAGTGCGGACCGGGTTACTGCCAATCTTAAGCGGAATAATTTACCATTTGATATAAACATTAAAATTTAAAAACAATGAAAATAAACAGACGAACTCTTGCCAGTACAATTATCATAGGTATTACCGGGCCCTTTGTCCTGTTTGCCGCACCGGGCTTCGCACAAACCACAGATAACAAAAGCTCCGATGCAATTCGCCCATTCCATGTAAACATTCCGCAAAAAAAGCTCGATGATCTCAAACGCCGGATCTTAGCAACGGAGTGGCCCGAACGCGAGACTGTTAACGATCAATCGCAGGGCGTGCAGCTTGCCACTATGCAGGCACTGGCGAAATACTGGGCAACAGAATATGACTGGCACAAGTGTGAAGCGAAACTGAAGGCCTTGCCGCAATTCGTCACCACGATCGATGGACTTGACATTCATTTCATTCACGTTCGTTCTAAAAATAAAAATGCGCTGCCAATTATCATCTCACACGGTTGGCCAGGCTCTATCATTGAACAGATGAAGATCATTGCCCCGCTCACTGATCCTGTTGCCTATGGCGGAAAGGCGGAAGATGCTTTTGATGTCGTTATTCCATCACTGCCGGGCTATGGTTTTTCGGGCAAGCCGAATGCTACGGGCTGGGATCCGCAACATATTGCACGGGCGTGGATAGTGCTGATGAAACGCCTCGGATATACGAAGTTTGTAGCGCAGGGCGGTGATTGGGGTAATGCCGTTACTGAACAAATGGCCCTGCTGGCTCCACCCGAATTGATTGGCATTCATACCAATATGCCCGCCACAGTTCCGGCCTATGTTGCCAAAGCACTCCAATTCAACGATCCGCCACCATCCGGCTTCTCAGCTGATGAAAAACATGCGTGGAATCAGCTCGACTTTTTTTACAAGCACGGCCTGGGTTATGCTAACGAGATGGCGAACCGGCCACAAACGTTGTACGGCATACAGGACTCACCTATTGGCATGGCCGCCTGGATGCTTGACCATGACGGAGTCAGCCTTGCGCTCATGACACGCGTTTTCAACGGTCAGTCTGAGGGCTTGACCCGGGACGACATTCTTGACAACATTACGCTCTATTGGTTAACGGGTAGTTCAATTTCTTCCGCACGTCTCTATTGGGAAAGCAAGCTTGCCTTCTTTGCTCCGAAGGGTATCACCATACCGGTTGCGGTAACCGCCTTCCCTGATGAGCTTTATCAAGCCCCGAAAAGCTGGACAGAAAAGGCATACCCCAAACTTATCTATTATAACAAGGTCGACAAAGGCGGCCACTTCGCGGCATGGGAACAACCTAAAATTTTTGTTGATGAAATGCGGGCGAGTTTCAAATCACTTCGGTGATTTCACAACCGTAAGAATATTAGATTAAGGAAAAAGGGATGTGATATCAAATCATGTCCCTTTTTTGGTCTCTCACTAGCCCATAATATAGCAGACGGTTTTGTTGGTGACACCAACAAAGGCGGTATCAGCAACAAAGCTGAAAAATCATTATCTTGCATTAAATATCAAATAAATGCCTTTCCTAGATCCTTATGCAAAAGAAGATCTGTCAATAGAGCTCTTCAATGGCGAAACGTTATTATGGGCTGCTCAACCTAACCCCGGTTTTATTTTCAGAATACATGATCTGTTTTTGACGCCCTTTGGAATCGTTTTGATTGCGTTTGGCTCCTTTTGGCTATCCGTTCTTAACTCTGGCATTTTTTTTCTAATCGTACCCGGACTGTTTTTGGTATTTTTTGGTATTTTTTTGGCGGCAGGCCGCTATTTTTATGATAAGAGGTATAGAGAAACCGCAGCATATGGAATTACCGGACAAAGAATAATTATCAAATCTGGTGTGTTATCGAAACGTGTCTATTCTTTCGCAATTCAGACAATAAAAGAAATAAGTTTTACAAAGGGAAAAAATAAGAGCGGTACAATTATCATTGGACCGAAGGTTTCGGGTCGATATACTATCGGCCCAGGCAACACTTGGTCGTTAGGTGTCCCAAATTTGATGGAAGAAATTGAAGATGTAAAAAATGTTTATGATTTAATATTTGAGGTTCGTAAGAAGATGAAAGCCGAAAGGTACAATGTTGAATTCTGAGGATTATTATAAATTAATCAAATTAACTAAACTTCATTTCTCGTCTGTACCGGGGATTGAAAATCCGTATTAACAATCGATCGCTCAAACCTCCGCTTTTGCAAATCCCACTGTCTCCCGATATAACTGCGGCGATACATCAGCATTATTTTTAAAAAAACGGCTGAAATAGAACTCGTCATTAAAGCCCAGTTCGTAAGCGATGGATTTTACAGGTTTTGAGGTGAGATATAATTCGCGTTTGGCTTCTATTACAATTCGCTCGGCTATCATGTTGGTCAGCGTTTTGTTGAAATGGTTGCGGGTGATCTTAGCTAATGCCTTCGGCGATATATTGAGCAGATCGGCATAGTCGGCAGGGGAGTGCTTGGTTTTAAAGTTTTCTTCTATCGCATCCTTTAGATTTTGTAATACAAAAGGTTCTTTCAGGCCTGAAATGTCTACCGGAACCAATGGACTTTGTTCTATACGCAGGCGCGACCCGTTAATCAGGAATATTTTGAGATAGGATACCAAAAGCTCATACTGGGCCAGCGCAGGGTTCTGCATTTCGACCTGCATCTGCTCTACAATATTTAAAAACCCAGCTACATCCTTGTCTGCCAGCTTAATAAAAGGCGGCTGATAAATATTGTTGAATAAAACGCCATTGCAGGCCACCTCTTTCTGGTGCAGGTGTATACAGAAGAAATCGGGGTGAAAGTTGAGCACGATCCCGCTCATATTCTCACTCTCGCTAACCATATATGGCTGATAAGGTGAAAAACCCATCATAGTTGGCGAGGAAAAGTCGTAAGATGAAAAGTCCGACTTTAGTTTTCCGCTGCCGGTCAGATTAATGATGATACTGTAATAATTATTGCGCTGCACATGGTCGAACGGACAATTGTCGTTATAAGAGAAAATCTTAAATGCCAGGTTGCCATTTTTGGGGTCGACCAGTGTGAGCGGTTTTTGTGTTTGCATGGCTTATTTGAGCTTCCTGTCAGCTTCTTTTATCGGTAGATCGTTTATGCTGGCAAAGCGTTTCTGCATGTAGCCGTCTTCATCAAACTCCCACAACTCGTTGCCATAACTGCGGTACCAGTTGCCAGAGTCATCGTGCCACTCATACTCAAACCTTACAGCCATGCGGTTGTCTTTGAAGCCCCAAAGTTCTTTCTTTAGTTTATAATCCAGTTCTTTTGCCCATTTGCGTTTCAGGAAGGCTATAACTTCTTCGCGCCCGTTGATAAACTCGGTGCGGTTGCGCCATTCGGTATCTATTGTATAGGCTAAGGCCACACGTTCTGCATCGCGGGTATTCCACGCGTCTTCGGCTGCCTGTACTTTCTGCAAAGCAGTTTCCATGTTAAACGGGGGGATCGGAAATCTTTTTTCCATGGCTATTATTTTTTGGGGTGATGAGTGAATCAAAGATAGATCAATGCTTTGCTTAGTTGGGTTGGTTTGATGTCAAATTAATAACCCCGTAAGCCTCACCCCAACCCCTCTCCAAAGGAGAGGGGCTTTTTCTTTTTTTAAGTCCTCTCCTTTGGAGAGGATTTAGGTGAGGCTAAATATTAAATCACCGGTGCCAAAGGAAAATCAACCGGGATATCAGTCAGATTGTGCAGATAGTTCATAATGGTTTTATCGCCAATAAGAATAATTACATCTACCAGGTTGCCTTCATTATAGCCTGCGGCGAAAAAGTTATCTACCAAAGCACTGTCGGCTTTACCCCGGTTTTCGGTAATGTTTTTTGCAAGTTTTACCAAAGCATCCAGTTTGGCATCGAATGAAGCACCGCCTTTGCGGATCCCAATGATCTGATCATCAGTAAGGCCATTCATTTTGCCAATAACGGTGTGGGCGCTCTGGCAATAGGTACAGCCGTTTACCTGGCTTACTATTAGGTTAACCGCTTCTTTTTCTTTAGCGCGTAAAGAGGTTTTACCGCTTTGCAAACCTACATAATTGGCTAAGCCGTTTTCTGAATATGCCATGGTTGCATACAGGTTTGGCACCATGCCAATTGCTTTTTTAAGGTTATCGAAAATTGCTTTGTTGGTTTCTGATACTTGTTCTCTTGTTGGTACTGCGAAAGTTTTCATGATCTCTATTTTTTAAATTTTGTCTTTTGTTTTGACAGATCAAAGTTGCAGCGTTTTGCCACCCTAAAGAATGGATGATAGGAGCAAGGGCATGGACAATTTTCCCTTAGCTATGCAGATAGCTATATTACCCCAATGTTGCTTACAAGTAAAAGAATTGTTTTAAGGTGCAGCAGTTTTTTTTACTTAATATAAAACTTTAATATTGCGCCGATGGTCTTATTGTAAGGCCATATTATAATATTCCCGGAATCTTATTATGAAGCGTGTTTTCGCTATAAGCGTTATGTTTTTTTTATTAATAGCTTTTAGCGAAGGCCTTTATGCACAAGAAAAACAGCTAATCCCGATAACCCGATACCCCAAAAAGGATACGCTGGCTAAAGTGACTACAGACACTGCAGCCGAAAAAGATTTTAATGACCTGATAGGCGCTATTTTCACCAAAAACTATAAACCCGCTAAAACAGATACAATTGGCCCCAAGCCTATTATTTCGTTTATACCGGCGGTGGGGTATTCACTGCAAACAAAGTTTGCGGCTACAATTACAGGGAATATAGTTTTCCGGACTACTCCTACTTCAAAAGTATCTGCCATAACTACCAGCATGGGTTTTACGCAACGTAAGCAATTTACCTTGCCTATTGTGTCTACTATCTGGACAAAAGACAATAAATATGTATTTATGGGTGACAGCCGGTTTTACATATATCCGCAAAGCACCTACGGTTTGGGCAGTAATTCAAATATAAATGATGAAGACCCTATGAAGTATAATCTGCTTCGTATATCCGAGGTAGTATTAAGAAAGGTCGTAGGGAACTTTTACCTTGGTGGGGGTTACAAATTACAGCAACACTGGAACATTACCCATGAAGGGCCGTTGAATGGGGCACCATCTGATTTTGAGGCCTACGGCGCAGCTTCGCACACCACATCATCCGGCATAAGCCTGAATGCCCTTTTTGATAGCCGCGATAATTCTGTAAATTCATCAAAAGGGTTTTATGCTGCAATTCAATATTATGATTATAAAAAGTTTTTAGGCAGTACAAATAACTGGCAATCCATCGTGATCGACCTGAGAAAATACTACCGCTTTCCGGGAGCATCTGATAATGTGATCGCGTTCTGGTTTTACGAATGGTTAACGCTGGATGGGCACCCGCCGTACCTTGATCTGCCAAGTACCTCATGGGATACCTACTCTACCACCGGCAGGGGCTATATTCAAAGCCGTTTCCGCGGGGCCCAAATGGTATACGCCGAAGCAGAATACCGGTTTAAGATCACCCGGAACGGATTTATTGGTGGCGTTGCATTTTTGAACGGTCAATCATTCTCAGCAGAACCCGGCTCTAAATTAGAGTCGATACAGCCCGGTTTTGGTCCAGGGTTACGGATAAAATTAAGCAAGGTATCCAATACCAACCTCGATATCGACTACGGCTTCGGCAACCAGGGCTCACGTGGATTGTTTTTGACGGTGGGTGAGGTGTTTTAATTTGCAAATTCGAAAGATATCTTTTATCGTTTAGTTGCTGTATTTGCAATGATTTTTTGCCCATAAGTAAAGCTATAAGTTTACTTTTATAAGTTAAAAGTAAAGCTATTAGTTGACAAATGTAAACTAAAAGTAAAGCTATAGCTTTACTCATAGCATCGGGTGTCCATTTCCCTGGTTAGATTTTTTCGTTAGCAATTTGTTTTTTTATAGGTAACTCAAGAGGGCTGCACCGTTAAGTCGACCTGCAGAAGACTTAAACCAGGTTAGGGGACGATTTTTTTAATCTTTCAATCTACCCCATTCTACATCTCACACACCAACGCCTCATAAGGTCTCAAACTGACGCCTCCTTTTACTTTATAGATCCCTTTATCTTTGTAATTAGATAGCAGGCCACGGGTGTTGTTCATATCAACATCAACATTTGCGGTGGCGTTTTTTGGGCTGAAGTTTAAGAGGATCAGCATCTTTTTTCCGTTCAATTCTCTGGTATAGGCATAAACATTGGGGTTGTCTTTATCCAGCAAAGTATATTTTCCGTATACCAGTACCAGGTTATCCTTGCGCAACCGCACCACTTGCCTAAAGTAGTTTAAAACAGAATTAGGGTCTTTATCCTGCTCGGCCTCGTTGATGGTTTTGTAATTGTTGCTCACTTTTATCCATGGGGTGCCGGTTGTAAAACCCGCATGGTCGCTACCATCCCACTGAAAAGGGGTGCGCGAGTTATCCCGGGATTCAAATGCAAGGCGCTTCATAAAAGCCTGCATATCGCCGCCTGTGTTTTCCTGGTGTTTGTATTCATTCAGGGCAGCTACATCGCGGTAGTCTTCTATTTTGGTGAAACCCGCGTTGGTCATTCCAAGCTCGTCGCCGTTGTAATAGTAGGGTGTGCCACGCATGGTCATGATAAAGGTGGTTAGCATTTTGGAAGACAACTCCCTGAAAGCCGGAGCATCATTCCCAAACCTGCTTACCAGCCGCGCCTGGTCGTGGTTAGCCAGAAATACGGATAGCCAGCCTTTATCAGCAAATTGATTATCCCATTTGCTGAATATTTCTTTCAAATGCACAAGGCTGTAGCCTTCCAGTTTGGCAATGTCCACGGCATCAAAAGCGTAGGCCATGTTTAGTTCGTGACGGTCTGCGTCAACCAGGTTATGCGCATCCTCAAAGGAGTTGCCCGCGCCTTCGGCTACGCTCATTACATCATATTTGCTTAGCACCTCGTTGTACATTTCCTTCAAATAATCGTGCAGGTGAGGACCCATGGCATAATACTTCGTAAAGTCCTTTTCATACCCGACCGGGAAAACCGGGAAGGTAGTATCCTTCGCCGCAAACTGAAAAGCATCCAGCCTGAACCCGTCTATCCCTTTATCGGCCCAAAACTTCATGATATCAAAAACCTCCTGCCGCACTTTCGAATTTTCCCAGTTCAGATCGGGCTGTTTTCTCGAGAAATAATGCAGATAGTAGGCATTGGTTAATGAATCGTACCGCCAGGCATCATGGTTCACATCAAAAAGACTGTAACGCGGTGCAGGTTTGCCGCGGTCGGCATTCCACCAGTGGTAATAATCGCGGTAGGGGTTGGTGCGCGAGCTGCGGCTTTGCTTAAACCACTCGTGCTCATCGCTGCTGTGGTTCACCACCAGGTCCATCACCAATTTAATATTACGCTGGTGCAGGCCCTTAAGCAATTCGTCAAAATCGGCCATCGTGCCAAAGTCCTTCATAATATTGCGGTAATCGCTCACATCGTACCCGTTATCATCATTGGGCGAACTATAAATAGGATTTAGCCAAACCGCAGTAACCCCCAGGCTTTTGATATAATCGAGTTCGGATATGATACCTTTTAGGTCGCCAATGCCATCGCCATTTGCATCTTTAAAACTGCGCGGGTATATCTGATAAACCACGGCCTCTTTCCACCATTTGCGGTCAACATTATCGTTCATATTAGCATTAGTTTGGGCGCGACAAGCCAGCCCGGTTATAACGAGTATACAAATAACCACAACGAATTGTAAAGGCAATCTTTTCATATAATTAGTTATTAATTGGGATTTATAATTATTCAGGTCACCCGGAGAGGAATATATCGGGTATTTAATAGCCCTAAGATAAGAACTTTATGTTATTTCTCCCGTTAAAGCCAACTATGTAATTGCTGTAGCCAGCCCCCGGCTAACTTGTAACAATAATACTCAAATAACTCATTTAACGTTTGTTTAACAAATTACATAAACTAATTGTCGTTCTTTCGACCATATCTATAAACACCTGGACAATATCAATTATCACGCGCAAAATATAGTACGCTTGACCACAAGCGTACTACTTCTGATCCTGTTTGGAACGATTGTTATGCCTGCAAATGCCCAGCGGAAAAAATATATCCCGCTGGTAAGTGAACCCACTATACATCATGCAGATGTTGATACCGCAAACCAGGAAGATATTGGCGAATTATTGTATACATTGATCCATACAAAAAAGCCATCCAACGAAGTTGATTCGGTAGGGTTAAAGCCGACATTTTCGGTTGTGCCGGCTATCGGTTATTCTTTACAATCGCGCCTGGCTATTTTGCTTGCGGGGAATGTGGCATTCCGCACCACGTTAGACTCAAAGATATCAACCGTAATAAGCAGTATCGCTTACACGCAAAATAAGCAAATCACGCTGCCGATACAATCCAGTATCTGGACAAAAAACAACGACTACAATTTTGTTGGTGAGATAAGGCTTTACAAATATCCGCAAAGCACGTACGGTTTGGGAAGCAGTTCGGACATACACAATGAAGACCCGATGGATTATAATTATCTGCGGTTTTCTGAGGTCGCTCTAAGAAAGATATCCGGCAATTTTTATGCAGGCGCGGGTTATATTATTGATTATCACGCCGATATTACGCATGAGGGAAATAGCAATGGCACTGTTTCTGATTATACAACTTACGGTCCGCAAAGCCATACCACTTCATCCGGCTTAACACTTAACGGGCAATATGATACCCGGGACTCGCCTATTAATGCATCCAAAGGAATGTATGCATCCTATGAGTTCCGCCAAAACCTGGAAGCTTTGGGAAGCACCTCAAACTGGAACTCGCTGATACTGGATGTGCGCAAATACATCCGTTTCCCGGCATGGTCGCAAAATGTGATTGCTATATGGTCGTACGATTGGCTGACGTTGAGCGGCAAACCGCCTTATCTTGATCTGCCTTCAACTTTATGGGATGCATCAACCAATGCAGGTCGTGGGTATATTCAAGGCCGTTTCAGGGGTGCGCAAATGGTATATGCCGAAACAGAATACCGCTACAGGATCACCAATAACGGTTTATTGGGCGGCGTGTTTTTCATCAATGCACAATCATTTTCTGCCGCACCTGGTACGGGTTTGCAGGCTATCCAACCGGCATTTGGCCCCGGCCTGCGCATCAAACTCAACAAGATATCCAAAACAAATATCAGTGCCGATTATGGCTTTGGGCGACAAGGCTCGAGAGGGCTTTTTATCAATGTTGGGGAGATATTTTAAGCACATTTTTTGCTGCTGAGCAATAGCAGCTTAACACAAAAGTTAATTATTGTTAAATTTTAATTTTAAGCAACTATAGGCACTTGTAAAACGTAATTATTTTAGTATTTTTAGAGTATTCTTATACCTTCATGCGTATGGTGAGGTTTTGTACCTGTATTTTTTGCTTTGCTGTACTTATCTCGGCAGGCCTGACCTCGTGCCAGAAGGACGAAAGTGTGAAAAAAGCAGAGATCCAGGTATCCGCAGACACTGTTAAAAAACTCAACTTAGTATCTACTCCCGGCAATTACCTGGCAAGCAAAGGCACACTGGTTATAAAACTCCAGGACTCAACCTATATTTTTGATGCTCAGCAGGATTCCGTCGCCTTTGTAAATGTAGTTATTGATGGCAACGAATATTACGGCATATCGGCTATTAATAAGGCGCATACGGTTAGCTTCGGTATCAGCTCGTCGGGTATGCCTATTGATGAACTGTCGAGCTATGTTTCTGGTGCCCAGTTTTTAATACGCGAAAGTAGTAAAGCCAATTTGGAGTATACGCTTATCCAAAATACCCACCCGCAGGATTTTGGAATCATTTCAATTGAGAAATATAACCAGGATGTTACCCTTGCAAAAGGCACTTTCCATACCTACCTGGCCAAGGATACCAAAGCCAATTCGCCATTTTATATTGTTGATGGCAGCTTTGAACTGAAGGTGAAATAAGACACGATTATAGGATTTTATAGATCAGAGTGATTTTTATCAGGTGGTCATTTGCTTCGCAGAATAAAACGCGGGGTAAAAAAAAGACAGTTTTTCGCCCGCGTTTTACATTAAATAATTATTTCACCCTGTTTAAATGATCAATACGATTAATAGCGATCCAATCAACCAGTATTTTGTGCAATGGTGCATAAGCGCTTTTATTCTGGTCCCTTTTTGCATTTCTTGCCTCGCGGTTTTTGTAATAATCGGTAATAGATTTATCTGGCAGCACCAACATATAAGTATTGGTTGGATAACCATCAGTACACTTAAATACTATAAAATTATATAAAATGCCGTTGGCTACGTCCATTTTCAATTGTTTGCTGGCAGCCGTTTCAAACTCTTTAATTTTATCAGGAGAAACGGTTATGAACTGGAGCTTTCTGAAATCGTAATTATCCATTTTATAATTCGCCTCATAATGGCTTAACGAATCTATCCTTATCCAGATGGAACGCGTTGTGGCCCCATTTATATTCTGCATGTTTTCTTTGCTGATAGCTGGTTCCTTAGCTGTAAAAGCATCGCCTGTTTTTACCCTTTTTGCCATAAAGGCGCCAAAATTATCTGCTCCTTTAAAAAAAGCCAAACTGTATACCCTGCCCGACTCAGAAGTATTGCCAAGACGGGCCCATTCGATACCCGTATCAGCTTTAAGCCAAAATGCCTTTACAATAGGATAGTTTTTTTGAAAAACACTTTCATCATGAACCCGGTACTCAAGCAGGGTTATCCACATGGTAGTGTCTTTTTGCGCCATGGCATAATTGCCTGTCGACAAAAGAAAGGCCATTAACAGGCCAGTCAGGAATAATTGTTTCTTTTTCATAAATCTGGTAATTAAAGTGGTTAAAGAGAATTAAATATAAATTTAATGTATTGTAAATCAATAAATTATAATTTTATTAATTATAGATTATCAGTATTCTTTAAATGCAACATATTTGTTACGTTAATTAACTGTATGGAAAAAGACATGGTCGGAGCCGGGGTTATTGATGCTATTTTGCTGTGATACAGGAGTAAAACAACAAGAGCAATCATTACTTTAGAAAATTTATCGAGAGTAAAAAGACTAGAATTTTGGCCCCGTTTTATAAACCCCGACAACCACCATTAGCTACTCATTTAATCAACATAGCATTGTAAAAAAGGACTTACAGTTGTTACCATTCTGTCGCATGTCCCAGAAATGCAGCTTATTTTTCGTACCTTTACATAAATTTTAAAACATTAATGAAGGTATTTATTGCAGGGCTGCCCCTTGAAGTAAACGAGGCAGAATTATCCGCCGTATTTGGTGATTTTGGGCCGGTTAAATCGCTCAGAATAATCAAAGACCGCGAGACAAAAGAGAGTAGGGGTTTTGGATTTGTGGAAATGGTGAATGACGATGAAGCCAAAGAAGCGATCAGGTGTATGAATGGTGCGAGCTACTATGGCCGCAAGATCACTGTAAATGTGGCTGAGGACAAAGGAGGTCCGGTTACTACTAACGGTGGTGGCAAAGGTGGTTTCAGAAGGAACTAAAGATAATCTCTCATAGATTTTGGAGTCCTGGCTTTGTGAAAGTCGGGACTTTTTTTTGTGCCTTATTTTTGCTGAATGTAGGTAGTGCTAAATAAGATATTTCGTCCCGCTCATTGCCGCGGAGGCCTAGTTACTTTTCTCTTGATAGAAAAGTAACCAAAAGATCAAGACAGAAAAAAGCTTCAGCCCGCCCTGCCGGTTCTTAACGCTTTTCTGGCTGCTCGTGCCTCGCATCACTCGAAAAAGCTAAACCGTCATTCCCGCCATACGCCCGGCCCGCTTTTCTGTCGACCCAATGCTCTTTCGTTTTTGGGTTCATTTATGGAACCAATAAACTTGAAATTTTCCCCGTCAGCAGAACAGCTTCGGACGAAATCAGGCAAAACGATGGTGGCCTTGTGAGTTGGAAAGGGCATAGCAATAGTTGCCGAAGCATCGGCCTGGTGGGAACGCAGTGGGGCAATATTTTGCAGCCCGCGGTTTTGACTGATTTGCAGGGCAAAGGCTCTGTGCTGCAAAGAAGCGTTTCTGCTGACAGCCTTTTTGGTTACTTTTGTGGCGACAAAAGTAACTAGGCCTCCGCGGCTATGAGCGGGACGGAGCATCAATTGAACCAAGAAACCCTGATGCGAAACGAGAATGCTCAATCTTCCTCAATCTTCGATGTCATCCACACAATCACCAACCCCAGCAACCCAATCAAAGCAAACGACCACCGCAGATTAGCAGCCTGGGCTACGAAACCTACTATCGGCGGTACCAGTAAAAATCCTAAATAGCCAACGGTTGATACTGCCGCTATAGCCGGACCGCCGCTCATGGATTTTGATTTGCCCGCTACACTAAACACCAACGGCACCATACATGATACCCCAAGTCCGATAAACCCATAACCCACGATAGCAGGTATGGTATAAGGCAAAGCAATGGCTAATGCAAAGCCGGCAACAATGAGTATACCGCTGTATTGCAGTACGAACTTGATACCATATTTATTTACAAGTGTATCTCCGGCGAAGCGACCGATGGTAACAGCGATCATAAATACCACAAAGGCGGCGTTTGCTGTTACTTTAGATACGTGTACTGCTTTTTGCATATAGATGCCGCTCCAATCATACATTACATTTTCGCAGGCCATGGATGAGAAACAGATGAGCGCGAATTTGAGCAGTTCCTTATCCGGCAGGGAAAAAATGGGTTTGCGCACCTGCGGAACAGGTTTTTGATGCAACGTATTAGGCCATGCATAAAAGGCCAGCACACACATGCCAATGCTCACCGTAAGCAAGTGCCAGGTGGGTGGCACGTTAAAGTAGACCATAATATAACCCGTGCCCGCACCAGCGAACCCGGCAAAACTCCAAATGCCGTGAAAGGTGGTGATAATGGATTTATCATAAAGTTTCTGCACACCTACCGACTGTGTATTGATACTCAGATTAAGCAGGTTGCGCGATGACCCGAAGAAAAATAGGATAGCTATGAACTGCCAGTACCAACTGGTAAAACCCAACAGTGCCAGCATCAGGTTAAAGGCGATAGCACCGACGATCATGATGCGGCTGCTGCTGAAATTACTGAGCAGTCGCCCGGTAATAGGCATTGTAGCCATCAGGCCGATTGGCATGGCAAAGAGTGCCGCACCCAGTTGGGCCTCATTGAGGTGCAATGATTGCTGTATGGACGGTATGCGCGATGCCCAGGTGGTGTATCCAAAACCTGAAACAAAAAAGAATATCGCATTGGCTATCCGTATTTGACGGGGTGTTTTGGTTAATATTATTTCAGAGGCTGCTTCCATTTGTAGGCTGCTAAAATAGGGAAATGACTTAGACTTACGAAGTTTTCAAAACTTCGTAAGTCTGAAAAAAACTATTATATTCGCTGCAACTTAAACTTTATGACATCTTATAAAATTCAGCCTGAACTTAGGTTCGAGTTGATGGAAAATGAAATCCCGCTATGGACGGGGAACCCATCTAAACAAATCGTATTCAGATCAAGTGATATATTTTATATCCCATTTAGCCTCGCCTGGTTTAGCGTTTTTCTGTTCTTTTTTGTTGAACAGTATAATCATGATAAATGGGCGTTTTTTACTTTCTGGTTTTTTGTGTTTATGATAGCAGGTTTACATTTTGTGGTTGGCCGATTTTTTTATGAACGTAAACGAAGGGCAAACATGCTATATTGCATTACGGATAAACGGGTGATTATCCTGTCCGGGATATGGCTGGCTGATTACGAATCTGTTTACGTTGACCAATTACCGGCCCAATTTACTATTAACGAAAGACCTGACGGCAGCGGAACGATCATTTTCGGTCCTAATAATTTCAGACTGGGCATGCTGCCAGGTATTGGCAAATTAGATGTTGGATATACCCGCGCACCGAGACTCGAAATGATTAATGACGTGAAGTATGTTCAAAGTCTGTTGCTTAAATTGCAGAAAAACTAAATGGCAGATAGCCTGGATATTAATAACAAACCAAAAAATATCATCCTCATCTGTGGGATATTATTGGCATTTATTATACCTGTTGGCCTAAGTATGTGGATGGGTAAGGTGAATATTGCCTATTATGATAAACTACTTTATTCGCGGTTTTTCTATTGGGGTACTGCGCTGTACCTGTATTTTTATGCGTCGAAATTTGAGCGCCAGCCGTTGCTAATCGTTAAAGAAAATAAAATTACCATTGGTTTTTTCGTTGGTTCGGTGTTGGTGCTTTACCTGTTATATATTGCAGCGGCAATTGTATCGGCTTTTCCAATATTGTTTGGCATACGCGATGACCTCTCGGTAATAAAAATGATCGCCCGGATACTCAAGGGACATTATTGGCTTACGGTATTTGTAGCCCTTACAGCCGGGGTTACCGAGGAGTTTATCTTCAGAGGATATATGCTTACCCGTCTGCTGCAACTAACCAAAAATCCAGTGGTTGCAATTGTTGTATCGTCGCTGCTGTTCTCGGCCATGCATTATAAATACAACAGCCTGCACGAGCTGATATTTGCTTTTCTGATTGGCATCATATTCAGTATTTATTACCTCAAATACAGCAACATAAAAGCAATAATAGTTGTCCATTTTTTGATCGATCTGATTAGTATGACCGTAGCGCAGCATTTGAAATTGAAATAATATATAAATGAGTTATTTAGACTTACGAAGTTTTTAAAACTTCGTAAGTCTTTTCTAACTTTATAATATTAAGATTATGACAGCAGCATTTGGAAAAAATGGAAACGAACTACACTCTTCTTTAAATTTTCATCCCGGTGAAATGTTATTAGAAGAAGTGGAAGAGAGGAAGCTAAAAAAGGCTGAACTAGCGAAGCAAATAGGCATATTGCCTGGACATTTAAGCGAATTATTTAAAGGTAAAAGAAATATAAATGCAAGGCTTGCCGTACGTCTTGAAAAAGTATTAGGCATTAGTGCAGAGTACTGGCTTGGGCTACAATCTGCTTATGATCTCGCGCAGGCAAGAGAGTTGGAATTGGCTTAGCTACTCCGCCACTTAAACCCCTTCTCATCCACCGCCCGCATGGTACATAGAATACCTTCCAGGTGGTCATATTCGTGTTGCAGTAGTTCCGACAAGCTATCTGTCATTTGCCATTGTTGGGGTTGCCAGTTTTCGTCGAGGTAATTTACGGTGATCTGCTTATGTCGCATTACCTTCACCAGCAGGTTGGGGAAACTCATGCAATCGTCCCAAAGCTCAAATTTTTCATCGCTTAAACCGCTTAGTTCGGGGTTGATGAATACTACCGGCTTGTCGACGTTCATATAGATCAGCCTTTTCATAATACCAAGTTGCGGTGCTGCAATGGCGCGGCCAAAGTGGTAGCGTTCCCTTATTTGCTGCATAACATTGTGCATATCGGCTACCCAATCTTTTACCAATGGCAATTCATTTTGATAAACAGGTTCACACACCTGGTACAGGCGCGGATCGCCGAGAAGGAGGAGATTATCAAGGGTTTTCATTGCGAGGGCAAATTAAGAATTTTATGGCGTGACAGACGAGCGCAAGAATGCGTTTATAGGTAAATAGTATAACTTAGCTGTATGATACAAGAAGTAAGAAAATTTAATTTTAATAAGGATGAGGACGGCAGATGGTACATAGTTTTGCCAGAGTGGACAGGTAATAAGGCAGATTTAGAAATGGTTGAGGGTGCAGATACTATGCTGGAATACGTTGGCGGAGGTGCAGACGAGGTAATTCTGCAGCTTTCCGAACAACCATTTTATGAATCAAGTATATTGAAGTTGATACATGATTACTCAGGACAAACAGGTGGTGGAGGTATTTATCTTCTAAAAGAATACAAAGGGAAGCAAATCAATCAGGAACTTTGGCTTTGTGAGGTTACAGAATATGTTTTTGGTACGTTGCCACCCGTTATCTACTTTAAAAAGGAAGAAAAAATGGCGTAACTACGATTTTCTTATTGGCCATGCCTTTTGGCTCTCACAATTTCTACTTCTGCAGTAATGTCGGCTAATGATGGCTTTTTCTCCTTTGTTCTGAATCGGGCAAGAGCTTTAGAAAAATTGTTTTCAGGAATTTATTGATAGCTATTAAATTCATGTCAGCCAAATCTTTTAAAAGTTTGGCGGCTTTTGGATTTAATATTTCAACCTTTAAAGTGCTCATACACAAATTTACGATTTTTATGTAAATATGTTTGATAAACATTAACAACAAATCGCTGGCAAACTAATACCCTCTTTAACTCTTATCCTTCGGCAATAACTGCCACTCCTGCAAATCTTCTTTTATAGTATCAATTATTTTCCCGGCCAGCATGCCGTTGAGCACTACTTTTGCACCTACCCAAAGCAGGCTTTTGGTAAACCAGTTAAAGGCTGATACATTGAGCAGGATGGCCTGTATACGTGCCTTTAGTCCATCTTTAAACTTGTCAATGTCGCTCTCCTGCACAACGGGCCAGTTTGATCCTGAACTGAATTTAAATACCGGGAAGGTATAATCCGTAGCATCGGCAAATACAGGTATGATCTGGACGCTGCCATCTTTGGTCGATTTGAATTTACTCACATCAGCATTGGCATAACCGTTTTTGAAAATCGGGTTATCATTAACATTTTCGGCAGGGAGGGTAAAGTAATCTCTCAGGAATATTTTACAATTATACCTGCCCAGGAAATAATCATGTACCCTGAACTCTTTATTCATAAATCCACTGAAACCGCTGAGCGCACCGCAGGCCATGGCCATTTCACCTGCAAGTACGGTATCGGCTGCGCCATTCATGCCGGGCACAATGCGCGATGGGGTGATCAGGTACTGACCTGCACAGGCCGCATCCATAGCACTGCTTATATTAAGCGGTTTTGCACGCATCTGCGATAACATGGAAGCAAGCGTGCGGCTGATCACGTTCGACAGATCCTGTGAAATGCTGATTGGCACAGGCGGGGTGGTAGGGAAGGGCTCGATCATTAATACCGTAGAACCGAATTTGCTGAAATTATTGTATTGATCCGGAGTCTCCCCGGTTACGGTTACCAGCACATCCCTTACTTTTTCAAAGGGCTCGTTGTTGATTAATCCGCCATCAACATTTAATGTTACGTATTTGCCCTGCGGCAGGGGCGACTGCTGCAAATAGCCGCTAAGCCATGGGTTTGCATTTACATATTGCGAGTCGCGTGTAAGTATTCTGGATTGTAAACCCACCGGGAAAGCGCCGGTTGCCATTGCGGCATTGGCTGCTACATCTGTATTTACATTAGTTTTAAGGTTAAGCGGCATCCATCCGTCGTTTGGCCCGGCTATATCAACCTCAGTCAGCTCAAAACAGGCATAGTCGTTATGCACTTTCATGTTATATTTTTGGGCGTTTTTAGGGTCCTGGTCATTAAAAGGTACGATGTAATGAAAACCCTGCAGATTGGTTAGCGTGGTAAATATTTTAAGCCCCGGTCTGATAAAAGGAGGCAGGGGTTGCCATTTAGCCACATCGGCGGAAACCACCCGCGTTGCTATCGGACTGATAAAGGTCGAATTAAGCCCCGATATTACACTTCCATCTTTTATATCCGAAATATCCAGCATCTGCGAGAACATATCCACCCCGGTAAGGTCGACCCACGAATGGTAGAGCTTGTTTTCGGGGTGCTCGGCCAGCAGATCGTCAGACGGTTTATCTATCGGCGGCAGAGGGTTATTAAGGGAGGTGGCAGCCATTACACTGGTCATCCCCCCGGCTGATGCACCACCCATTACGGGTATCTGCACTTTATGAGTTGGCACACCCGGCTGGCCCCGGCGTTTCTCCCACTCGGCCAATGCCTCAAGCAAATAATCCATTACCCCGGCCGTGTAAGCTCCGGCTGATACCGCACCTGCCATACACAGGCCCATATAAAATGTATCCTGATCTGTTGCTGATACCGTTGATGCTTTTGCCATAATGCTTTTTTTATATAAATGTCAGTATAAACATGTTATAAATCAATGCGTTAAAACACGTATTTTTTTTGCGTATAAATACTTTTTACGGGACTTTAAGAAAATTAACCATTCCTGGTTGTGCGTGAAAGTTAAATAAAAATTTATTTTTAAGCCATTGATTAATACCTTTACCATTATGGAAAAGAGATTTAACCTTGGCGATGTTGTAGTGATGATAGCCGACGGCCCCAAAATGGCGGTTGAAGGTTATGTGCTTGAAGAAGATGGAAAAGGAGGTTACACTGAAAGTGACGAATTTGTAAGCGTGGTTTATTACACCAATGATGGCTTTAAACGCGATACTTTTCATGAAGACCTGCTGATATCCATTGACGAACTGGATGATGTATCCCAGCAATGAAGTTTTAACTCATCAAACTGCTCTTCTCAAAAATTGCCGGTTACCGGCAGTCATAGAACATTATTGCAATAGTCAGGGAAGTCGGAAGTTGGAGGTCGGAAGTCGGAAGTCGGAAGTCGGAAGTCGGAAGTCGGAAGTCGGAAGTCGGAAGTCGGAAGTCGGAAGTCGGAAGTCGGAAGTCGGAAGTCGGAAGTCGGAAGTCGGAAGAAATTAGCTGATCAAAATAAGGAATAAAAACCACTTACCACTAAACCGGAAGTGTAAACCAAAAGGTACTGCCTTTGCCCAGTTCTGTATCTACGCCAATTTCGCCCTGGTGTTTTTTGATGATCTCGGAGCAAATGTATAGCCCGATGCCCAACCCCGAACTACGGTATCCTGAGTTTTCAGCCCTGAAATAGCGGTCGAATAAATTGGGCACCTTCTCAGGAGCGATACCAGGACCCTGGTCAATCACCGATATTTTAGCATAGTGATCTATTCGTTCAATATGCACTTTGATCTCCTCGCTTTTTGGCGCATACTTAATGGCATTGTTGATCAGGTTTGTCAATACCTGTTCAATACGTTCAGAGTCGGCATTTACCTGCAGTTTCATATCACCCGTTACATGGATGTTGTAGGGCCCTATGGCCCGCATATGGTTGCTGCAATCATTCACTGTTTTTGACAACGTAATTACGTTCTTATTCAGGATAAACTGGCCCTGGCTAAATTTACTGACATTAAGCAGGTCATCAATAAGCGAAGTAACCCGGTTCATGCTTTTGTTTGCCCTACCAATCATGTCGGCAAACTTGTCGGGCTTAGGATTATTTTTCATCATCTCCATTACCTGTAATGATGCCTTAAGGGTAGTTACCGGGGTTTTCAGTTCGTGGCTGGCAATACTTATAAAATCATCTTTTTGCTGTTGCAATTGTTTTATTTCCTGTATATCGGTTGCAGTACCAACCCAAAGGAGCACAGTGCCATTTTCGTCTTTTATAGGCCGCACACGCACCAGGTGCCAGCGGTACATGCCTTCTTTGTTTCTCTCGCGTATCTCAAACTCGCCGCCAACACCGTTTTCAGCAATGGTTCTGTACTGGTCAAGATTATATTCCAGGTCATCAGGGTGCACAACCGTTTTCCAACCCGAAGCGTTGGTTTGTTCGTAATTAAGCCCCGTATATTCAAACCAGCGCCGGTTATAAAAATTTGCTTCTCCGCCGGGGATACTTGTCCAGGCAATCTGGGGAATAGTATCCATTATGTTCTGCAATTTCTTCTCACTTTCCTCCAGTTCCCAGGTACGCTTTTTAACCCTTATTTCCAATTCCTCGTTCAGCGCCTGCAATTTTTGCCTCGAATCGCTTAGCTGTTCATTGGTTGCAGCATACTCTTCGTTTATTCCTGTTAGTTCTTCATTTGCCGCGCTAAGTTCTTCGTTTATACTTGCGGTTTCCTGTTCCTTCAGTTGCAGCAAGTACTGCATGTCTTCTTTTTCCTTTATATCCCCTTCAATCCTTTTAAAGAATACTAATGAGACGGCAAGCGATAAAGCAGAGGAGATCAGGATCATTAAAGGAGAGAGGTCGGCATATTCATTTAAGTCGTTTAGGCGTGTATGCAACAAGTCTGTTTCATCCTTTTCCATTTTGTTTATGGCCGACTTTAGCTGACTCATAGCAGCTTTACCCGTACCCAGGTCGTCAATTAAAATAACTTTTCCCTGGCGTTTCTTTTTGATAAGCTCTCCAAGGGTGATTTGTTCAGTTTTCAGACTGTTTTTCACCACCAGTATGTAATGCTCCTCGTACAAGTTGTCAACCGCTAATTGCTGAACCTGGTTAACCAGGCCCATTGCTTTTTGATAAGCCCCTTCATAGGGCTGCAAAAAATCCTCGTCTTTGGTCAATAAAAAGCCACGTTGCCCTCTTTCGGCATCTTTCATCAGCGACGTAGCCTTTTCCAGTTTTAAAATGATCAGGTTGCTGCGGTCAACCAGTTTTCGGCTTTCGAGTAAATTGGTGATAGTAGAGTATGAAAATGCCGAAATGATAACTAAAATAAGTACAGAAATTCCGAACCAGTATTGTAAATTTCTGTTTACCCCGTTATTCGTCATGTCCTTTAATTAATTGTTTTTCAGGCTATTGGTGATGTGTAATTGCAATATAATTATTAAATTAATAGTTAAGCTAATTTAACAAGATAATGTGTTTACGTTATAAAATCAGCTCCTTTTCATGGTATTGCCCATCTTCTTGTCAATATTTTTGCTCTAAAGTTAATGAATTATAAGGTTTGATAGATGTGTCAACAAATATTTTACCAGGCATCCCGCTGCAAATACATTGATTAACAGGTATTTTAATATATTTATCTGGTCATAGTCACTGGTCACTGGTCACTGGTCATTGGTCATTGGTAAAGTAGCTAATCAAATTACAAATAAACGGCGGAGCCCTCTTGAGCACCTTACGAAATAAATACAAAACGAAAAATCCGAAATCGAAAATCCGACATCCGAAATCACAATGGAAGTACACCACCACCCCGAAGTAGAAAAAAAAGGTTTTAAAGAATATTTACTGGAAGGCTTAATGATATTCCTGGCAGTATTGATGGGATTTATAGCCGAGAATATCAGGGAGAACATCTCGGAGCACAAACGTGCTGCTGAATTTGCCCATTTATACTATGGGGATATTAAAAAAGACACTGCACAGTTGCAGGCTGCAATGCGTTTTAACCGGCACAAAATAGCAGCTATTGATAGCGTGATACCTTTGATGCATCAACCAGAAAGTGCTTATAGTGATACTATTCTTATGCTTAAAGGTCGCGTATCGAGTATTGTTTTACCTTTTCAGCCATCGTCCGGTAATTATGAGCAACTCAAATCTTCAGGGGCAATAAAGGAATTTAAGCCAAAAATGGTGGCGCTGATGAATGAGTATGACCTGCAGGTAAAACAGGTAGTACGACGGGAAGATATCAGCCAGCAGTTCATCACCCAGCAATTGATGCCATTTATTATTGATCATGGCAATATGGAGAATTCGTATGATATAATGACAACAGGAAAAATACAGCATGGCTCCTATATGGGCTGGACACCGGAGTTCAAAAAGAAATACCTTAATATGATTGTTTTTATAAAAATATTGTCGGTACGGTCAATGCAGGAATATGAGCATCTTCTACTGGAATCAAATAAGGTTTTAAAAGAACTGAAGAAAGAGTATGACATTGAGGAGGATTAGTTAATAGTTATTAATACCCGGGTGAACGGGCATGGGGAAGCATTAACATTGATACACAGGAGGGTGAAGTATCTGAATTGTAATAACACTTCCTTTCTGGCGGTCCCGATAGCTATTTTAATAAAGGATTGGATATCTAAGCTTATGTCATGATATCAATAAAGTATCACTATATTGTATTACAATTAGTTAACTCCCGTTCGCATGAGCCCGCGCCTGAAATTATATGTGTTGATTATCATTTTTATGATGTTCCGATACATCGGTTTTACGCAGGATATTCATTTTACTATAGTTGACCCCCCAAAAGATGCCCCATGGATAGCTGTACTTGATATCACTCAAGACCCACAGGGTTATTTATGGATGGCCACTGACAATGGCTTAAATAAATATGATGGGCACCAGTATACGATCTACCGGAACGACTCAAAAAACCCAAATTCCATCTCGCCCGGTAAGATGGAAAAAGTTTATGCAGACAAGAATGGGATAATCTGGATCGCCACTTATACTGCCGGATTAGACAGGTTCGATCCTGCTACCAACACTTTTACTCATTATCGTCATCAATCTGGAAATGCCAGGAGTTTAGCAAATGACACTGTAAGGGGCATTATTGAAGATCATCAGGGAATTATTTGGATTGGAACAAACGGTGGGCTGGATAACTTTGATCCTAAAACAGGGATTTTTAAACATTTTGTTCATCACGCCAATGATCCAACGAGCCTGAGCAATAGTCATGTGCGGGCACTTTATGAAGACAAAAAAGGCACCATATGGGTAGGTACGGGAAGTCCCTGGAATGTAGAAACAGCTAAGGGCGAGGGCGGACTTAATAGACTAGATAGAAAAACAGGGAAATTTACCCGGTACCTGCACGATGCGAACGATCCTCATAGTTTAACAGATAACCGGGTATTGGTAATCTTTGAAGACAGCCACGGCACATTTTGGGTGGGCACCGCAGGAGATGGTTTGCATACTATGGATAGGGGAAAGGGCACTTTTGAACGCCATCTGTATGATCCTGCACACCCCGAGAAACTTAGTCGTCCACCGTTAAAAAAACCGGAGGATGCGGGTGTTGATGACCATATCACTTTTATTAATGAAGACGTTTCGGGGAAAATATGGATAGGAACATACGTAGGCGGGATCAATGTATACGACCCTTTAACCAAAAAAACGGCATGGTATGGCAATGGCTCCAATAGTAAGCAAAAAATAGGAAGGAATGAATTTTGGGCTCTCTGTAAAACCAATGATGGACTACTTTGGATAGCCACATTTTATAGGACAGAGTTGTACAAGATCAACCCATACCAAAACAAGCTGCCTTATAATTATATGGGTAAAGCAGCTGTTGGTTTTATAGACGATGCTAACGGTGGATTTTGGATGACAACCAGTAAAGGATTGGTACATAAAACGAGCGATAATACCCAGGAAACATTCCATATTGATAAGAAGGCCGCGTTAAGGCAGGATCCCCTTTCTACTAAAGATGTCTTTCTTAGTATTGTAAAAGATATTGATAATAAACTGTGGCTTTCGAGCTTCAATGGTTTGTATCTTTTTGATCCTGTAAGAAATTCTTTTACGGGTTATCATCATCAAGGAGGTAATGCAAACAGTTTACTTTCAGACAGCACATATTTCCTGAAGAAAGGCAAAGCCGGCAAATTATGGATCGGCACCTCTTCTGGTTTAGACCTGATGGATATTAAAACCAAAACCTTCAAACATTTCCGGAACGATCCAAAAGACACCACAAGTATTAGCAGTAACGCTATTATAAACATTGAGTCTGATAATAACAGTGCAGTATGGGTTGCCACATACAAAGGAATCAATAAGCTGGATGAAAAAACCGGGCATTTTAAAAGGTACCTCGCCAATCTGAACGTAACCTTATTAAATGATAGTCGTGGTAATTTGTGGGCAGCGACAAATAACGGCCTTTACAAGTACAATGAAAATATCGACAATTTTTCAATTTTCAGCCTGGAGGGGCTGGCTGTCAGTTGGTTTACAGAAGATCACGAAAAAAACCTCTGGTTAGCTACTAATTCAGGCCTCATAAAACTGAATTTGCAAAATAAAGAAACAAGTATTTACGGGAAAAGCCAGGGTGTAAACGCAGACGCCTTGACGAGCGGGTACGTAAGACCTAATGGTGAAATATTATTTGGAGATACATCAGGTTATTTTGCTTTTCAGCCTGGTGAATTGTTGCATCGGGCGCCTGCTCCGAATACCAATATAAACCGGTTTTTATTGGCTGATGTGCCGGTAGCCCCAACTGCAGGGGGAATATTGACTAAACCTGTTTTTAATACCAAAGAAATTAATTTAAACTATAACCAGTCTACTTTCTCTTTTGGGTTTACCAGTATTGATTATGTTAGTGAAGAGGGCGATAAACGCGTTTTTTATATGCTGCAAAATTACGATAGCAAATGGCGTAAGGCAGGATCGGAGGAAATAGCAAATTATTATGATATACCCCCGGGCAATTACATCTTTAAAGTAAAAAGTATAAATGTTGATGGCTTGGTCGCCGAAAAACATATTGACATTATAATTTCACCGCCCTGGTGGCAAAAATGGTGGGCTTATGTCTTATTCGCATTATTATTTATTGGCAGTGTTTGGGGTTTTATACACTACCGTTCGCTGAGCCTGATAAAAGAAAAACGCATCCTGGAGCACAAGGTACATGTACGCACCGAGGAAGTTCTGCAACAAAAAGAGGAAATAGAGGCCCAGCGTGATCACCTTGAAAAAGCATTTGGCGATCTGAAATCCGCCCAAACCCAACTCATCCAGTCCGAGAAAATGGCCTCTCTGGGTGAGCTTACCGCAGGTATAGCCCACGAGATACAGAACCCGCTCAACTTTGTCAATAATTTTTCAGATGTGAACGAAGAAATGCTTGGCGAATTGGAGGAAGAATTAAACAAAGGTGATATAGCAGAAGCCAAAGCCATTGCAGCAGATATCAGAGAAAATGAGCGAAAGATCAATCACCATGGCAAGCGTGCCGACTTTATTGTGAAGGGTATGCTGCAGCACTCGCGTACCAGTACAGGCGAACGACAGCCCACCAATATCAATACCCTGGCCGATGAATTTTTCAGGCTTTCCTATCATGGACTGCGTGCAAAGGACAAATCATTCAATGCAGAATTGACCACCCATTTTGATGAAAATCTACCCAAAGTAAACGTCGTGCAGCAGGACATGGGCCGGGTGCTGCTCAATCTGTTCAATAATGCATTTTATGCCGTGAAGCAAAAAGTCAAAACATCGGGGGCAGATTATAAACCTGGAGTTACCGTAACTACAACATCTGCTAATGGACAAGTCATCATCAAAGTAAAAGATAATGGCGTGGGCATACCGGATGCGATCAAAGAAAAGATACTGCAACCCTTCTTCACCACCAAACCAACAGGCGAGGGTACGGGATTGGGGTTGAGTTTAAGTTATGACATCTTGGTAAAAGGCCATAGCGGTACTTTGGATATCTTAAGCAAAGAGGGGGAGGGCTCGGAGTTTATTGTTAAATTACCGGTGGGGTAGTCATTAGTCATTAGTCATTAGTCATTAGTCATTAGTCATTAGTCATTAGTCATTAGTCATTAGAAAATGGCTAATCAAATTACGAAATAAAAGAATAACCGCCTACTGCAAACTCAAAACTGCAAACTATAAGGTATCTTTATATCCCCAATCCCTCTGCATCATGAAAAAGTTTTTGTTAATCATGCTTATTGCTTGTTCGTTACAGGCTTTTGCCCAAGGTAAGGTAAAGAGTGGTACCGTTTATAGTCAGCATCCTTATATCGAGGTGGTAAAACAATTGGCTGTGCTTTATGAAAAAGGTGATGCTGCAGGCATGGAAAAATTGTATGCGGATACTGCCCAGGTTTACGGCATGACCCGCTATGCCGTTGATACCACAAAGGTGGCTCAATGGTCTGTACCACCGGCTAAACGCTTACCCGGGGCCAAGGCTGGATGGCGCCAGGTTTTTGAGAATTGGGAACAGATAAAAATGCGCCCAATAGTACCGCCCGAAGGCCTTGAACATACCGATGGGACTTTTAGTGTACAATCATTTTGGCTATTCACATTGGTAAATAAAAAGACCAAAAAGGTAGCCAAGGTGGAGATGGTTGTATTTCATGTGTTTAACAAGGCCGGGAAGATTGCCACCCAGGTAGAATTTTACGACCCAACCTCACTACTTGCCGCTATGAAATAATACGATTAGGGTGATATTGCCTATCTTGCTGATTAATAACTCGTTATTTTAATTTAAAAGTAAGTCTTAGTAGCTCCTGTTTAAATATATTTTTTAAATTTGAGCATCTAAAGTGAGTACGCTAACCAATTTTCGTGATAAAATAAGCTTATTATGGCTTAAACTAACGGGTGAACCCACAGTCTTTCCACTCGAATTCAGGATATTTCATGCTATATGCCTGATCCTTATTATCTCGTTGACTTATAATATTCCGGTTAATCTTTTCATCGGCCTGCCGGTAGCAGCATTTTTGAGCCTTGTGGCTGCGGTTACTTTTTTTTTCATTTACTTCAGGTCGCGTTACCGGGGTAAAATGAACGGCAGTATTTTCGTATGTGCCATTATCTGCAATATTTTGTTCCTGGTAAATTATTTCTATAATTCGGGTATAAACGGGCCGAACGATATTATATTCGCGCTGGCACTGTTCCTCATTATATTTATCTCTCCGCCCAAACAGCATAGCCTATGGGCGATCGTTAATATTACGCTGCTATTGGCTATGCATGGCATCGAATATTTTTACCCGCAAACAGTTCCTGATGCTTATAAAAGCCGGCCTGCTCGTTTTTTTGATGTAACATCTGCTTACCTGTTCACTGCGTTTACGATGTATTATACCATTAAGATCATCCGCAAAAACTATGATTATGAGCGGCGCCAGGTGGAGGAGAAAAGACGCGATATTAAGCGCCAGAACCAGCATATTTTAACACAGAATGAACAGCTTGAACATTTAAACTCAGAGAAGAATAAGCTGATGTCCATCATAGCGCATGACCTGCGCGGGCCATTGAGCAATATTCAGAACTACCTTGAACTGGTGTCAGAATTCGGGCTTGACAAAGAAGAGCGCCAGGTAGTAGAAGGCGACCTGCTTAAGGTGACTCAGAGCACACTTAACATGCTGTCGAAGCTGTTGATATGGTCCAAATCGCAGATGGATGGGGTGACCGTAAAGCTGAATGACGTAAACCTGTCCGAAACGCTTAAAAATACGTTGGAAATGGAACGTATATTGGCACTTAAAAAGAATATTACCCTCACTCACAATATCGACCCGGTTATAAACGTGCTTGCCGATAGCGACATGTTGCAACTGGTAATGCGGAACCTGGTAAGCAATGCAATTAAATTTACCCCCAAGGGCGGCAAAGTGGATATAACAACCGAAATGGTAATGCATGAGTGCAAGATCAGCATAATTGATAACGGCGAGGGTATTCCATTGGATCAGCAGGGCAATATATTTTCGCTCAAGGCACGGTCAACCTTTGGTACCGACAATGAAAAAGGCGTTGGCCTTGGCCTGCCGTTATGCAAAGAGTTTACCGGGCACCAAGGCGGCCGCATCGGCTTTGAAAGTATTCAGGGCCAGGGATCAATCTTTTTTATTTTTATGCCGATAAGGTAGTCGACTCACCTCAATTTATGGTTAGTAACGCTGCTTGCATAGTTGACTCACCTCCAAGGGAGTCCTTCGGACCGGTCATTTCCGCCTATTGGCGGATCGACCACCCTCTCTTCGCTGCGCGGAAAGAGGGTAAAAAAGAGAAAAATATAATTTTCTTTGCCCTCTTTATGGCTTGCCATAGAGAGGGTCGACCAGCGTAGTGTAGTTGGGGGGAGTCAATTCGACGCTAAGCATCAGCGTTAACATCATGCCTTTCACTTTCAGTAGTTTTATAAATTCCCGCCTTTTATTAGTATTGTCGCCGCTAATTAATTACCTTAACAAACAAAACATTTTATATTAATGTTAAATGCTTTTATCCTGATTTTTTAAATTGATGGTTGATACCTCCCAGGCAAATTATGCACAATATCTGAAAGGCGGCGGCGAAATGGGCCGTCTTACCCGTGAATTTGATTGGGGTGGGACAATTATTGGCAGTCCGGATACATGGTCGCAAAGTTTGCTCACCACGGTAAGCATTATGCTTAATTCCAGGTTCCCGATGTTTTTATGGTGGGGGTCTGATCTGATACAATTTTATAATGATGCCTACCGCCCAAGCCTGGGTAATAATGGGAAGCACCCAAAAGCCTTGGGACAAAGAGGTGAGGATTGCTGGCAGGAGATATGGCCGGTTATTAAACCATTGATAGACCAGGTAATGAGTGGTTGCGGATCAACATGGAGCGAAGATCAACTGATACCTATTTACCGGAATAATCAATTAGAGGATGTTTACTGGACATTCAGCTACAGCCCTGTAATTGACGAGACCGGTAAATGCGCGGGGGTACTGGTGATCTGTAACGAAACTACCGGCAAGGTGAAATCCTATAACGAAATGCTGGAAGCCAAAAAAGAACTGGAATTTACTATAGAAGCTGCTGAACTGGGCACCTGGGATCTGGACCCCGTCACTAATAGGTTTAAAGGAAATGACCGTTTAAAGTTATGGTTTGGCTTACCTTTAGATGAGGAAATTGATCTCGATATAGCCATCGCCCGTATGATTGAGGAAGACAGAGGTCGGGTAATAGAAGCTATACACAAAGCAATGGAAAAAGGATCGGATGGGAACTATAACGTTACTTATACCATCGCCAATCCTGATAATGGCTTAAGAGTAGTAAAAGCGGTAGGCAAAGCCGTATTTGATGCTGAAGGGAATGCTGAACGTTTTACCGGAACATTGGAGGATGTTACAACGGAGCATCAATTGCAACAACGTAAGGATGAGTTTATCAGCATTGCCAGTCATGAGTTAAAAACACCTTTAACGTCGCTTAAGGCATCCATGCAAATTCTTCAAAAATTAATTAAGACTGATATTTTATCAATCAAACTCCCCTTATTTATAGATAAAGCAAGCAATAACCTGAATAAACTGCTTTACCTGATGGATGACCTGATGAATGTATCAAAAATACAGCAGGGGCACCTGGCGCTCAACAAAACAAGGATCAATATAGTTGACCTGGTAAATGATTGCTGTGAACATTTGCGTATGGGGGCTACGCATCACATTCAGCTTATTGGCGATAAGGAATTATTTATTGATGCGGATTACAGGCGGATAGACCAGGTGGTGATTAATTTGGTGAACAATGCGATAAAATATTCACCCCTGTCAGACAGGGTGGAGATAAAGGTAGAGCATGATGCAGAAAATGCTAAAATATCCGTACGGGATTTTGGGATAGGTATTAGTCCTGAAAAGCTGCCGCATTTATTTGACAGGTATTTCCGGGTAGATTCATCAGGTGTACAATTCTCGGGCCTCGGGTTGGGTTTATATATCAGCGCCGAGATTGTAAGAAGGCACAATGGCGACATCGGTGTTGAAAGCGAATTTAATGAAGGCAGCACTTTTTGGTTCACATTACCAATGGGTTGATAAATTAGTGTTCTACGCCTTTAATAGGTATTGCCACCTACAAAACCACTGTTGTATAATGGAATTAAGTATGCAGGTACTTGTTGGTGACGGGAGCAGGGCCTCTGTGAGAAGCTTGTGATGACAGGAGGAAACCCGAATGGCTATGCCCCAAACAATAGACACAATATAGATTATAACATACAATTATTTAATCTTAACGATTATAATTTTCCTATTTTTTTAATTTATATAGATAAAAATCAATTATGTCTTTATTAGTGACAAAACTAATAAAGGTCAGGGCCATAATTGTTTTCGTAGTATTTTAATGACCCTGTTACACTTTTAATGGCCTTGCCACATATGAGCTAAATGTGGCTTAGGGCTACCGTTAAGCCACAAATTCCCCAATTTGGGGAACTGAAAAATCAATTTACCTCATTTTCTCAAACAAAAAGGCCGTTTTTAGGTTAGATACACAGTGGCAGGAGATTTGCAACTGTACATGAAAACAATAGTACCATGATTTATATCTTATCATTTTTATCATTCATGTTAGTAGTAGCTGTGATAGGAATTATTACCGCAAAGATAAACGCTAAAACTCCATGTAATCATGAGTGGCATGAGCATGATACTACACATAAATGCGCCAAGTGCAACAAAAGCATACGTAAATATGCTAACCCATACAGCAACGCAGCATAAGCCTGCCTGCTTTTAACAGAGCCATCTTTCAAAATCAAACACTATATTGTTGCATTTCCCGTGAAAACGGGAAATGTTAATTTTCCTCCCCTTTTCCCAATACTAGTCAGAAGATTTTACCGAAGGCATCCATAAGGTGAATACTGTTTCATCGTTGGTAGATGCTACATCCAGTTTGTCGCCATGTGCTATAGCTATTTCTGATGCGATAATATTTTTAAAAATGAAAAAATGCACAAGTATTCAAATGGTTTTGTGCGGTTTTTAAATATTTACGAATTGTAGAATGAGTCCTTCGGACCTCGCCCGACCAGCGCAACAAAATCGGGTGAGTTGGTTATGCGAAGTATAAGTTACGGTGAAAACACCCTAAATAAACAGTTAAAAAACGGTGTAAATAGCGTAAAAACACTGATTGTAAATTATTTATAACGAATTAATTTTGGATAGCACATTTAATCCTGAGATGGGTAAAGTATAAAAGCAGAAAGGATTAATCTTTCTTATATAGTTTCTTTCGCCGGTTGAATCAATTGGTCATTGCTTAGATCGGCCACCTTCTCTCCGACTTGTCGGAGAGAAGGTTAAGAAAAAAATATAAGCTTCCACATCCTCTTTACGCATACGGAGAGGGTCGGCTGGCACAGCGTAGTCGGGTACGAAGAATTCCTTTGGAGATTAGTCGGATAGAAAAAAAAAGCTTTCTATAAATTTAAATATAGCACCTTATTTTTTGCTCCATATCCGCTATGTTGAATGGCATTATGATAAAATCGTCAGCACAGGTATTGTCTGCTACGCTTTCATACTTGGTCATCAGCGTTGTTAATATAACGGGAATGTGTTTTGTAAGCGGATGATTTTTTATTTCTAAACATACCTCATCACCCGGTCGCGTGTTCATCGCATTATTCAGCAAGATTAATTGAGGATCTATTTGGTGTATTTGCTCAACTGTTTGATTTACCCGCGACTGTATAACATCAAAACCGCTGCTCTGTAATACACATGTAACTGCATCGTTGAGACCAGGGTCGTTCTCAACAAGTAATATTTTTTTCATTGACAAGCTGTTTTTTCCTATTAAAAATTACCGTAATTGATTGCGGGTAAGCATCGACTCCAAAAACCGGAACTAATGTTATTTTACGTTAGGATTTTGTAAATGTTGCAACATAGAATAGATTTATTTCAAGCGGTCTGTACTAAGTTGGAAAAGGGTAAAAATGTTAATGCATGGTGCACAGTTGACTCACCCGATCATCGCTCTGCTCTACCACCCACCCTTTGCACGTACATGCACTACTACACCTTTATATCTTTTTTGGCGAGCTTGGCCGTGTCAGTAACAGTTGCATCTTTTTTTGGGTGCCACAACGGCACAATTATATAAGCATTAACTGCGTCTAAAGTTTTAATTTATAGCGGAATGGCGCGTAAGGAAAGGGGTATAAACTGAGCTGCTTGCTGCTCCACACATTAAAATCTGAAACCAATAGAAATGTAAGGCAAAACGCCTTCTTTTGAGAAACCAAGTACGCCCTCTATCAAAACCAGCTGTGCGGGCACAATGTATATCCCTCCGCCGTAGCCATCGTGTATCGCGTTGGATGATTCGCCCGGCGACCAAACCCTGCCGATATCATTAAAGCCAAGTATGCCTACGGTTCCGGGTAAAAGGTAGGAGCTAAAATTGAGCACTTTTAAGCGTAGCTCTAAGTTGTTGTAAAAAATGCTGTTCCCGGTAAACCTGTTAGTATGGAAGCCCCGAAAATTTTGAGCCCCTCCCAGTTTCATTTGCTGGAAATAAGCCGCATTGCCCACCGTAGTACCCCCGCCGGTACGGTTGGCTATAACCAATATCGAATCCCGGTCGGGATTTAAATAGAAACTGAATTCAGAAAGAATTTGTCCGTAAGTGTTGTTGGATACATTAACACCTGTAAAACCAGATACGGTGGTGGTCCAGTAAACACCCTTATTCGGTAGTATGGATTTGTCCCGTGTATCAAATTCAATGTTTGAAAGCAGACCGGCATACACTTTCGTTTCAAACACATGCTCATCGGGGTTTTGCTGATCATAAGTGGTTAAAAACCGGTTGGTATTATTTGATGCCTTGCTGTTATAATACTGCCCCGCCAAACCTGCACTTACATGAAATTTGCCATATTGGTGATGTAAGGATACATCGCCGGTTACATAATCATACTTATTGCGGTAATAGGTGATTTTTTTATCACCTTCATTAACAAACGGGGTGCTGTTGCCTATGCCAAAAAAGTTACTCTGATTATTTGGCCCTCTCGACAAGATATTAATGCTCAGATCATTCTGACCTATTATTTTGTTCCACCGCGCCATGTAACTCAACAGAAATGATTGTCGCCCCAGTGTATAATTGGTTAAAAACTCCTGTTTAAAAGCATAAGGCGTGGCACGGAAGCCATGTTTCTCATAAGAGAATCCGCCGATTAATGATATCCCGATATCCGTACTATAATTGGCCAGTATAATGGGTTCGAACCGGTTGTACTTAAAACCTGTCTTGTCAAAATCATTAACTGTACTATCTTTTGAGGTGCGGATCTTCACCTGTGATGGGGAAGGCAAACTGTTTTTCTGATCCGACCGGTCATAAACGTAAAGTTTACTTCTATTGTGGATTTTTTGATCTACATAAAAACTATCTACGCCGGCCCCGCCTATCATGCGTACAACTATAGGCGATGTGCCATTGCCTGTTATTGAAAATACATCATTTCCATCAAAGCCATAAAGCCTAATTTCCTGGGTTACCAATGGATCAAAAGCACGCTGGTAGGTGATCTTATCGATGCTGCCATCTTTCTTTATTTTATTTACAGTTACCTGTAGCTTACCGCTGTCAGTATAGTTGATGGTAAATTTATCCGTCTTATCACTGGCAGGTATTTCTACCTGTCTCGAAATAAACCGGTAATATTCAAGTGCCTGTTTGGGTAATATATTTCGGCGGGCTATCATATTGCTAATGATATCTTTACCCGAAAGAGCATAAATAGTATCGGGCATGCGTTTTATTGCCGTAGTGATCAGGCTATCGGTAAGTTTTTTCTGCACGTAGTTAATTTGCTCCTTCCAGTCATCCTCGCTTAACTGGTTTAAAAAATACCTGTCAAAATACCGGGCGTTAAAGTTCCAGCCCTCAATGTCCCTGATAGATTTACCATATCCCTGGAACTTTGATTTTAGCCATTGATGTGCTACTATCCAGGGGAATAGTCCTGATGTTTTATAGTACACCTGGTCACGGTCGCGGGGTACAGGTTCATAAATAGTCTCGTGCTTGCCGTCAATTTTTTCCCATCGCCATTGGTCTTCGTGCCTGTCCCAGTCGCCCAAAAGCATATCCAGCAGCCTGGCTCTTAGCACTGTTTTTTCGTCTACCCGGGTATCATTATCTTCCTGCAGTTTACGCTGGACTTTTGGTGTATTATCAGTTTTTTCAGCATCGAGGGGTTCGCGCTCTTCAAATAAAAACACCTGGTTGGCAAAATCTTTCCGGTACTTGCCTAAAGCCGGATCATCGGGCATATAAACAATTTCGGGGTTGGAGTGCGGTATACCCAATGCTTCAGCTAACGGAGGCACTGTTAATGCCGAAAACGGATGGGCGGCCGATACCTGGTCCTGCAAAATATCTTTGGCTACGGTAGGCCTCAGGTCGGCTGGTAAGCCTCTCTCCGGGTATTTCTGAATAGTTCTTAATACCCATTGCTGCCCGGTAGAATCCTGCAGGCGCAACGATTTGGTTTGCAGACCGCCTCCCAATTGTACTATTTTTAATCCTCCTTTTTCGGTAGATAAATGGAATATCCGCAGCTTAACAGGTGTGGCCCATAGCTTGCGGTAATTCTCGCCCAAAAAAAATCGGTGAGTTTTGCTTGCCTGGTTATAATCCGGCTCAATGGCTAACTTAACAGAATCGGCACCCGGATTTTTTTGTGCCGATGCATTTACGGAAATCAAAAGCATCCCCCCCGCTAAAAAGAAGGATAGGTGTTTTATAGGTCTTCCCGTTAATCTCATTTAGTTGTTTTAATAAGGAAAAGTATTAACTGCCTTGCAAAGTTTAAAATAGGTCTTGTAGAATGAGAAACAATATTTATGAATATGACAACCGGGGATTATTATCATATTTCGTGTTAAGATAAAATAAATAAAATTAATACTGAAAGGATTTAAATGCGGTGGAGTACAAAAAAATCAAGTTGGATTGGGTTTAAGATTTGAGCGGTAATAGCGTCCACCGGTTTAAAAGTTTTACGCAGCGGGGAAGACTTAAACCAGAGTAGAGCAAAACTTATCGACCTTGTTGGGATAAAATAGGATAGGGCGTATAATTGACTCACCCGGTCATTGCTTCGCTCGACCACCCTTTCTCCGGCAAGCCGGAAAGAGGGAAGAACATTCTTCAGAATGTATAGGATTTTGATTTTGTACTTAATAATTCCTTACATATCTTCATGTTATGAAACCTTATCATCTGTTTGCCTGCTTTTTGATGCTATTAGTTTATAAAACATCGGCACAAACTCAAATCAAAGCTGCGGAAGCTTCAAAATATATAGGTGAAAAGGTGTTTGTTTGCGATACCTTATATAAAATAGAGCGTGCAGGTGATTCAAGCCAAACCTCGCTAATCTTAGGGGGAAATCAATCAAGCTCGAAGCTAACAGTCATTGTCAAAGGCTTTGCTTTAAATACTGGCGATTATTCTAAAGGAAGTTACGTTTGTGTTGCGGGACTTGTGACTAGTCAAGGTGGTAACCCTGATATCGAGGTGACCAATGATGAAATGATAACTGTGCGTAAAAGCTATATACTCGGTAGTAATAGAAATCAAAAAACTACCCGGATAACTACTAAGGTACAACTAACCGCACCGCCGGGTGCACACTATTTTGGTGAGCGGTACAGAGCCATCGATTTAACAGATGTAGACAAGAAGGAATCAGATACGATAAAGATCACAGAGAAGATTTATAGTTATAAGTTAGCTGCCGATTCTGCTCGTATTGACTTCGGTGGTACTTATCCAAACCAAAAGCTGACTATCATTTTAAAGGGCGATGCAAAAAAGTATCTTGATGCGATGCTGGAGATTAAATACAAAAGCAATGATCCATCGCATATACTAAACAACAAGAAATTTATGGCTATAGGTAAGGTTACTTACTTCAGAGACAGGCCTCAGATTGTAATAACCGATCCGAATTTATTTACCATCATATCGGACTAATAACGCCTGCACCATTGACTCACCCGGTCATTGCTTCGCTCGACCACCCTCGCTCCGGCAAGCCGGAAAGAGGGTGGGAGACAGAATATAAATGGTTTTCTGTCTCAGCAGGGTCTCTCGCAGAGGACCCTGCGCTATACGGACTTCTTTGTGCTGCAGGATCGCCTATCGGGAGACCCTGCAGGGACTTTAAAATAGAAATTCTTCCCCCTCTTTATGGCATGCCATAGAGAGGGTCGACCAGCGTAGCGTGGTCGGGGTGAGTCAATATAGGAGCGACTTAATCACTCCTCAATATTCATCCCATTAAAGTTACCGTTTTCACTATGACCGTTAGCAAGGCGTGGGTATTTCTGTTTGTATTTGTTAAATACGGTGTCAGACATTTTTTTGCCATTCACTATCATTTCATCTGCATTCATCCGCAGCGAGTGCAGTGCCTTTTCATTTGGGAGAATGCCATCGCTCACCAGATCACTCACCATCAGCTTTAATTGGCGCTGATCTTCCGCCGCTTCTTCCTGATCGTGTTTAGCTTGTACCTGGTCGCGCTGTGCTTGTTCCTGATCACGTTTGGCATCTTCCTGGTCGCGCTGCGCCTGTTCCTGATCACGGACTGCCTGTTCCTGATCGCGTTTAGCTTGCTCCTGATCGCGTTCTGCTTGCACTTGTTCTTTCCCTGCTTGTTCCTGATCACGACGTGCCTGCTCCTGGTCGCGTTTAGCCTGTTCCTGATCGCGTTTAGCCTGTTGCTGGTCTATTTGGGCCTGCCTGCGGTCTTCCTTTATCTGCCTGCGGATAGCGGAAACTACAGAAGCATATTTCCCGTAGTCGGCCGGGACCATCTTCTTACCCTCAACATACAGCTCGGTTATTTTGCCGCCTGCCGTTTTTATCTCGTATTCCGTTCCGTCCCAATCGGTTTTAATGTATTCTTTTAAAACACCATTGTTAGTGTTATAAGTGTAAACGTTATCATTATGATCTACGTAAGCTGTTTTTTTGTGCGTAGTTTGTGCCATTGTGGTGGTGCCAAATAATAGTGCGCCAATAAGCATGGTGTTTTTTAAATTGATCTTTTTCATCGTCTGCTTGCTTTTAATAAAATATAAATTGTGATACACATGGTTAAAATGATAGTTATGCAAAAGAATCCCATTGTTTAGCGATTTATGGTTAAGAGTCAAGAGTTAAGAATCAGGCATCAAGAACAACAAGGAATTATCCTATTTGTAAATCTCCGCTGTTGAAATCCTTTTGATCCTTTTTCTTTTATGTCTCTTGATTCTTAACTCCTGATTCTTGATTCTTAACTTTTGACTCCTGATTCCTGATTCTTAACTCTTGGTTCTCCGCTACTTCCCTTCGATAACGCCATCCCTTGAGTAAGTGAATTCGCCTTCTGAAATGCGCGGATATTTGTCTTTGTATCTTTTAAATACAGCGTCCTGTTGTTTAACTCCATTCACTGTCATTTCATGGCTGTTAAAAGTCGCTTGATGTAAGCTGTTGGCATCGGGGATGATTTTATCATGCACCAAATCCTCAGTCAGATTCTTTATAAAGCGTTCGTTCTCTGCGGCCTGCTCCTCATTTCGTTTTGCCTGTTCCTGGTTGAGTACAGATTGCTCCTCGTTTCGTTTTGCCTGTTCCTGATTATGTACAGATTGTTCCTCGTTGCGCTTAGCCTGCTCTTCATTATGAACATTCTGCACCTGGTTAACCTTAACCTGTTCCTGATTTTTCACAGCTTGCTCCTGGTTACGTACGGCTTGCTCCTGATTTTTCTTCGCCTGTATTTCATTGCGTACAGCTTGCTCCTGGTTCTTTTTGGCCTGTTCCTGATTTTTCCTGATCTGTTCGCGGATAGCTGCTATTACTTCGCTGTACTTACCCCATTCTGCGGCCGGGATTTTCTCACCGTTCACATACAGATCGGCCATTTTATTATCTACCAGTTCCATTTTGCAGGTCTTGTTGTTCCACTCCATTTGGATGTGTTCAAGCCGCTTGCCATTTGTAATGTTGATGTGATCATAACTATTATGACTCTCATCATTATAAGCTGTTTTGCCCGGGCTTGTCTGCGCCGTGGCGGTCATCGAGGCCAATAGTATCCCCATTAGCCATATGTAATTGGTTTTCATTTTTGTTGATCTTAAGTTTAAAAATTGGACAATACTTTATCACCCCGCTTAAAGCGAAATTTTAAAAAAAACGAAATCTTAGATTTATTAGGGTAGCCGACTCTATGCCTGCGGTTGCGCGTGCCGCCTGCCTAACCGGGCCGGGTATTAGCTGTTATTTATTCTTGTATACTTGCGTGGCTCTGTTCCTGATTTTTCTTTGCCTGTATTTGATTCACTACTGCCTGTTTCTGGTTCTTTACAGCCTGTTCATGGTTTTTCCTCACCTGTATCTCGTTCACCCTCACTTGCTCATTATTGCTGACAGCCTGCACTTCAATTCTTTTGGCCTGCTCATTATTTGTAACCTGTTCCTGTTGTTGTTGTGCACGTTGTGCATCAGCCCGGTCACGGACTGCCTGTTCCTGATCGCGTTTAGCTTGTTCCTGATCACGTTTGGCCTGATCCTGGTCGCGTCTTGCCTGGTCTTGCTCTATCTGTGCCTGTCTCTGATCGCGCAGGGCTTGCTCCTGATCGCGTTTAGCCTGCTCCTGGTCTTTGGCAGCTTGCTGTGTGTCCTGTTCATTCTGCTTTGCTGCCACTAATTTATCCTGCGCCTCTTTTTGCTGATCACTAACAGGAGCCGGAGGAGCAGGCGGTGGTAGTGCAGGTACATTTTCCGTAGCTGTACTATCTTGCTGCTGTTGGTCTGCATGCATGGTAGCAGAATCCGTAACTTCTGCTTGCTCGTCCTCAACAGTATTGTTTTCTTCCGTTGATGAAACAGAAGTGTATGCGCTATCCAGTACCTGTTGTTTAACTTTTGCTATGACGGACTCAGATGTTTTGATCTGCGCCACAGCTGCTGTAGCTATTATTATTGACAGGACGACGATCCCCATCATAAAAAACACCTTTTCTGCAGGCCCCAGGGTTTGGTTTTTATTATTGAGGATACGGGTTACACGGTTAAGCAAATGGTTCTTCTTGCCGGGGAAAGCCACAGCATAATTGCTGCCATACACCGCATGTTCTTTAAAGCTGATGAGCGCCTGCACAAATTCGCGCCGGTTATTGGTTTGTGCTATCGCGATGTCATCGCAGCAGTTTTCCCGCTCGTCACGCAGCAGGGAAGATATCCAGACTAAGCCCGGATTAAAGAAGAATACCGTCTCAGCAATGGTCTGTAAAAAATTGACGAAATAATCATGACGTCGGATGTGTGCCAGCTCGTGCAATAAAACCGCCTCCACCTGTTCGGCAGGCAGATTGGCTAACAGGCCCACCGGCACCAGTATCACCGGTTTTAAGTGACCGATCACCATCGGCATTTTCACGTAGCCCGACTCCAGCAATTGCACCGCTCTTTTTAACTGGAGTTTTTGGCAAAGCACATCAACCCTGTTTTTCCAGTAGGCAGAAGGGGCGCTGGTATATTTGTTTTTAGCACGATGGATGTAGACCAGGCTACCCATCATCCTCATCGAACGGAAAACAAACAATACAAACCACAACAGCACCACCATAGGCGCATTAGCCGTAAAGTAGCTGATGCAGGTTTTGGCAAACTGGCGCACCCCTGCTGCATCCAGGTTAAACAGGTGGGTTGCGTTATTGCCGATTGCCCCGGCCAGCGGCACTATGTTTTGTACCGGCGGCCTGTTCCACTCCCAAATAAAAGTACCTATGCAGGCTACCAGAAACAATAAAAACTGCACAAGCACCAAATTATACCGCACCGCAGCAGCCGACCGTTTGGTGAGCAGCAATATCACCGCGGTTACCACAGCCAGCAGTAATCCCTGCCAAAGCGAGTGGATCAGCATCCAGCTAAAGGCCTGTATCAGGCGGCTGGCAATGGCGTGGGTGGTTAGTAGCAGGTGCATGTTGGTATGGTATTTTAATTATTTATTTGAATCAGGAGTTAAGAATCAAGAGCCAAGAATCGAGAGTTAAGAGACAAGAGTTAATTTTCACTTTTTTCTTGATTCTAATATCCTGATTCTTGATTCTAATATCCTGATTCACGTTATTTGCTATCAACTTGTTTTAACAACTCTTTTATTTTCTCTAATTCTTCTGCCGATGTTTTATCGTTGCCCAGCAGGGCCATCATCAGGTTGCTTGGCGAGCCATTGTACATCGAGTCCACAAAACGTCCCAGTAAATTTCCCTTCACTTTTTCTTCCTGCAGTATTGCACTGTAGACGTGTTTCATGCTGCTTTCGTCACGGGCAAGCATGCCTTTTTCTTTCATCACCTGCATCAGCTTTAATGTGCTGGTGTATATTACGGCTTCCTTCTGCTCATTCAGCTTATCGTGCACAAAACGTACGGTTGAAGGGCCGTACTGCCACAACACCTGCAACACATCCATCTCGGTCTTAGTGGGCACCATTTCGCTGTTCGTATCCTTCTTAAATAAGCTCATGATTCAAAGGTATGTATTAAAAACGTACGTTGCAATAGTTGAGGTAAAATATTTTTATTTTTTTATTTCCCCTCTTTGCGTAGGTGAGAGGGGGCAGGGGGTGAGTCAACTCATTGCGCGACAATTTTACTCACCCGGTCATCGCTATGCTCGACCACCCTCTCTTCGCTGCGCGGAAAGAGGGAATTTTTTGTTTTTGCTTTTTACTCCCCCTCTTTGCATAGCGGAGAGGAGCAGGGGTTGAGTTAACTGAATGCCTTTATCAATTTATATATTAAAAAGTTACGTTCAATATTTAGGATAAAAATATTTTATTTTCTACATTGCGGACTTTATAGCCTAAACTAATGATTAAAAAAATTACTTTATTACTGATTTTAACATTTTTCTCGTTTTCAATCAAATTAAACGCCCAAAGCATAACTGAAAATAAGGTTGCACTAAAAGGAGCTGCAAGACAGGTAGATGTGGCTAAGGACACGGTAACAATTCAGCTATTAACTGAAAAAACTTATGCTGAAAACGGAGCTTTAATTGACACCATTTTAAAGCATCCGAATGATTATAATCCAACAGTTTTATTTGTTTTATCCAAAGTGCTTTTTAATGCTGATCGTAAAGACGATGCGTCATTTTGGTTTTACCTTGCACAATTAAGGACGCGCTATGATTTTAACCGTTGTACCGATCCATCCTGTGAGGGTACTGTAGCCGAGTTGACTTCAACTTTTGGGCCTGATATTGACCAATATGCCATCTTTAAACCTGAGTTTCTGGAAAAAACGATTGACAAGGTGATTGACTTTGAAAAAAACAACAATGAAAATTACGATCAGCGCTGGATCAACCTCCAGGGATTGGCGGTGACTAGTCCGGATAATAAAGACAAAGCTTCAGACATGAGCAAACCCCAGCAAGACTGGCCCCAAATCAAAACCCAAACCATTAGCGATTACGCTAATGAATTTAAGGAGTTTATAGTTACGAAGGGGAGTAAGTAGCCCATTTTACTCACCTCCAAAGGAGTCCTTCGGACCGGTCATTTCCGCCTATTGGCCGATCGACCACCCTCCTTCGCTGCGCGGAAAGAGGGAAAAAGAAAAAAAATTAAACACCCCTCTTTGCATAGCATAAAGGGGCGGGGGGTGAGTCAACTCATCGCCTTGCTCGTCGAAACGCACAAAAAAAGGCTTCCCGAATGAGAAGCCTTGATACTCAATTTTAATAAGGTCGGTTTTTAGTCTCTGTTCAGTTTTTTTTTGCAACATTCTGCCTCAGCCCATCATCTTCCCGAGCAAATTAAAAAACAGTTCCTTTAACGGTACTTGCTGAGCAATAACGGGCAGGAAAGGAATTATAACAGCCGCTGTGAAAGCGATCAGCGTAGTTTTGTCGATCAGGATAATTTTCATTTCATGGGTTTTTTCAAAACTTCCCAGCAGGTCTACATGCCAGGAAGTATCCGGGTGTTCTTTTCCGGTTTTATAAAAAGCCTTCAGTTCCTCTTCGTATTCTCTGGTGATAGGCCACGACTGCAAACTGTATTGCATAAAATAGTGTCGTTTTACTTTAGCAAGCAGGGGTATAAGCAGCAACAATGGTAACATAAAAAGGAGCAAAACAAACACGAGTACAGAGCCGATGGCAATTTTGTAATCTACAATGGATATGCCTGAAAAGATGATCAGATTGTTAGTAACTGCCGCGCTTAGTGCTGAAAATGCCAGTGCTACCGGGAAAAAACTGAGTTGGGTGTATTGCAGAAAGCCAAGGCCGCCCACGCCATCGGGGTGAAGTGAAGAAAGATGCAGATCTAACTTTGAGATCTTTCTTAAAAAAACGATCCAGAGTATGATGGTATACAGCCAGCGATAAAGCAGCAGCTGCAATACAGGCAGGCTGATAACGAGGTACCACCAACCGGCAACGGTGATATGGCCATTCACCAAATGCCAGGGTGCATAGGTGTCGGCATTGTTAATACGATTGTTTGCCTGTAAAAAAAAAGAAAAATAAACCAAAACTATAATGATATAGTCGATGATCTTTGAATTTTTCAATTTTTCAATCCTGTTTATAACCTGTTCAAATGCCTCTTTATTGGCATTGTCAACTATTTTTGTTTGATAAAAAAAGCTGATGGTATTATTAAAGCTGTTATTTACTGAACGCCGCGCAAAGATGAGGATGGGTAATACCAGTAAAAGCCGTACATGTGTAGAAATATCCCGCAGGAAAAGAAGGTAAAACTGAGACCAGCCGAGTATGAACAGCGACAATACTGCCAGGGGCAGCCAGCAAAGTAAAGCCAATCCAAAAACAAAAAGTATTTTTTGCCGCATACTCTTAGCCTGGAATTTTGAGCGATCAAAAACTTTCCATAATATTCCGCCTGCGGCGAAGGCATAATCTTTTGTTGGTACATTCATTTGCGGGCATTACCTCTTTCCGGAATTAAACCTGTAAACTAGTCCACCGCCTATACCAAATTGCAGCATGGAAGCAACAGTTGTTACCCCGGTATAATATCCTGAAGGGCCATAATAGTAGGCCCCGCCAACGGCATGAGTTACAGACAAAAATTGAACCTGGATTTTTAAGGCTACGGCATCAGATAACCAGTAATCACCACCGCCTTTAAAACCCCATGCAAATTTTGTTGCGGTGTTACTATAATTGCCGTTAGGATTGTTCACATCTATGATATCGACACCTGCCATCCATCCTAAAAATCCATTAAACTGACCGGATGGTTTTCCAAAATATTGTGTGCCGCCGAGCAATATAAAATTCGATGCGAATCCAAAATCGACACTTTGCGGTCCTTTATCGTAATAAGTAAATGGCGCCGTAGTACTCTGCCTTAAGTAGGAGAGTTCAAGGGCTTGATTATAGGCCACACCAACTTCAAGGCCAGCGCCATATAACAATCCGCCTTTTATTTTGCCATTAAAATAGCTGGTATTGTTATAATAGGAATTTATGTTGTCGTCAAATACGTACGAGGCGTATCCGTTCAGTTTTACTTGCTGTGCAAACACTGTTGCCGTGCAAAGTAGTAATAAGGCAAGGGTTAGTAGTTTTTTCATGTCTGTAGTAGTTTATGGTTAAAATGCATTGCTGATATGCAGCAAGTAATCAAAATTAACTATGTATAATACCGCCACACCATAATTGAGCTTTAGGTAAGGTGCATATTTAAATATGAAACGCTTTTGCAAAGCGAGCCAGTTGACTCACCCGATCATCGCTATGCCTGGCCAACCTCTATTGGCTGTGCAAGCCGCGCTGTCATGCCCGGCCCGCAAAGTGCCTCCTTTTTTCTGATTTTATATAAATATAAAGATATGAGTCCGCCCGCAATCGGGAGTCTCGATCTGACAGCGGTGGGACCGCCCAAAAACACCCCATCATCTCCCCATATCAGTAGCATTTTAAAATGTGAAACCGGATTAGCCCCCTTAATGACATATTTAGTACCTGTCATAGCCTTACTTTGTACTATAATATTTAATCAGCCTGTCAAATGATCTTACCATGAAGAAAGTATTATTAACCGCACTGACTGTTTGGACACTAGCCAATTTTTGCCTGGCCCAGGAGAACGGGGCGCTAATTACAAACATTCACATTGATGATAAACTTTTAAGTGATACCACTCTAAACGCGCCATCGGGCAGCGGGCAAAGTAATGGCTTGCTAACCCGGCAGTCAACAGTGCACACGGCACCCTGGTATGTTGAAAAATTTTCTGTATCGGCAGGCTTCTTCTTCGCTATAAATAATACCACTGTTGAAGTAAGCAATTCTGATGGCACCAGGGGAACTGAAATTAATTTTGAAAACAACCTGGGATTTAACAAAACATCGTCAAGTTTTATAGGTGATCTGCAATGGCGTTCATCCAGCCGCTCCCGGTTCGACCTGAGTTACATCTGGTTAAACAGAAGCATAAATTATACGCTGCAAAAAACTATAAATTTTGGAGATCAAACCTATAACCCAAATGCTGATATAAGTGCTTTTTTTAATACAACTGTATATCGTTTTTCTTATGGTTATGCCATTTTTAGCAAAGAAGACTGGGAATTGGGTTTGATGATAGGTTTGCACATTGTAAAGGCCAACGTTGGGATGGGATTACTTGCTAACAATGTTAATGCACAGAAAAATAGTGATTTTGGATTTACGGCGCCTTTGCCCGATATAGGTATATGGGGAGGATACGCATTTAACAACAGATGGGCGTTTAATGGCGAAGTCGGATATCTGAAGATGACGATCAGTAACATAACAGGCAGGATAGTGGCAGCCAATTTTGGAGTGATGTATAAGGCAATTGACAACCTGAAGTTCGCATTAGCTTATACAGGATTTAATTTTAAAGTTGATGTTGAAAGAGAACGCCGTGACGGCCAGTTGAAATGGGGTTATAACGGCCCTTCGTTAACTGCTATCTACACATTTGGAAACAAGGGATGGAAGTCTGGCAATTGATTGTTTTTTAGTCCGGAAGTCGGCGTAAGTCGGAAAGTCCGGGAGTTGAAAATTGAATGGAGTTGATTTTTTGATTAATAGTTGATTTCGTTAACAGTTAAGTTTAGTTGATTTAGTTAGAGCGTCAGGCGGCAAATGGCCGGCCAACTCACCGGCCATTGCCCCACCTGACATTTATCTTAGTACTGGAATCCTACCAATTCACATAGTGAGGTTTGACTGGGTTAATAGTTGATTTAGTTTAGTGTTAATTAGTTTAACTGCCAGAAAGTTAATGGCCGGTTTCATTTCCCGGCCATTACTTCGCCTGGCGAATTCTTCTTTGTACTTCCTCTTTTCTCCGGATACGGATAAGTATAGATCCATCGCTTTGTTATTTTACTCACCTGGTCATTCCGCCTATGGCGGATCGACCACCCTCCTTCGCTGCGCGGAAAGATGGATTTTTGTGAGATTGTTTTTTACGCCCCCTCTTTCCGCCATAGACGGATAGAGGGGGCAGGGTGGGAGTCAACTATGCGCTTTGCAAGGGTATTTATTCAACCCAGTTCCAAATTAAAAAGTGCAACCGCTTATAGCTTTGCTTTTAGGTTGATGCTGCCTGGGCATCAGTAATTTTGAGTCTCCCTTATTGAGCGAATCCGTATTAAAAGGTTAAAATCATGGAAAAAATAGCATTTATCATCCCACTGATGTTGCAGATGGCCTGCGGACAAAAGAAGGCCTGGATACTGCCGGATATAGAAGAAGTTAAATAATCACCCATCAAAAAATAGTGTCATGAAAAGAACCATTTCAATAGCAAGCAATAAAGCAGTCCTTGTTTTGATCGCTGTTATTGCATTTGCTTCATCCGTTTATGCGCAGAAGTATAAAACCAACATCCCTGCCGCTATTACCATACCTGATATGGTGGACACCCGCCTGGGGACGCTAAATTTTATAGATGGTTTCCCGGATGACAATACCGTCCAAAAGGTATATGATAACCTCGATTTTGTACATGGAATGCAGGCGTTTATGAACACTATGCCGGCAGCATCCCTGTTTGCCATGCGCCAGGGATTGAAAAGTATAGGAGTAAATAATCACTCGGTAGTTGTTTTTAATGACATGACGGACTCGCGTACGCTTTTTCTCACCGCCAACACCGAATCCGTCTATCTTGCTGGCTGGCTGGACCTGAAAAATGGCCCCATGGTGGTGGAATCAGGTCCCGGTGTACTTGGGTTTGTTAACGATTTCTGGTTCCATTATGTGGCCGATATTGGCAATGCCGGGCCTGACAAAGGTAAGGGCGGCAAGTTTTTATTTTTGCCACCTGATTTTAAAGGAGACACTCCGGCAGGGTATTTTGTTTATCAATCGCGCACTTATAGCAACTGGCTGACAATGCGCGGTTTCCTGGTAAAAGGAAGTGCTAAGCCCGCTGTAGCGAGTTTTAAAAAACATGTAAAGATCTATCCGCTTTCAATGGCGGTAAAACACCCGGCTACCTCTTTCATCAACGGATCTGGTAAATATTTTAATACCATCCACGCTATGGATTATTCCTTTTTTGAGGAGGTGAACACTGTAGTGCAGGAAGAGCCCAATAACGCAATGGACCCCGAAACCCTTGGATTGCTGGCTTCCATCGGAATTGAAAAGGGAAAGCCATTCGCCCCTGATGACCGGATGAAAAAGATTCTTACAGATGCGGCGGTGATGGGCAATGCTACTGTTCGCACTCTTATGTATAAAGCACGTATTCCTGAATTCTATTTCTTCCCAAATAGCGCCTGGGGCACGCCCTTTATTGGCGGCAGCTATCTTTTTGAACGGAATGGTGTTCGGCTGATCGATCCGCGCAGCATGTTTTTCTTTGCCGCAACCGGGATAACACCCGCCATGACGGTTGCCCGGGTTGGCATTGGCTCACAATATGCAGCAGCATCTGTCGACTTGAAAGGGCAGGCTTTAGATGGAGGGAAGAACTACCGGATCCACCTGCCGCCTGGCATCCCGGCTAAGGATTTCTGGTCGCTGGTAGTGTATGATACTCAAACACGCTCCATGCTGCAAACCGACCAGCAATTTCCGAGCACCGGCAGCCAGAAGAAAGGAATTAAAATTAACGCGGATAAATCAGTAGATGTTTATTTCGGGCCTAAAGCGCCTCAAGGGAAAAAAAATAACTGGGTACAAACTGTTCCGGGGAAAGGCTGGTGGGTTATTCTCCGCTTGTACGGGCCGTTGCAACCCTGGTTTGATAAAACATGGAAGCCGGGGGAAATAGAAGAACTGTAATCGTTTTTACTCACCTCCAAAGGAGTCCTTCGGACCGGTCATTGCTTCGCTCGACCACCCTCTCTTCGCTGCGCGGAAAGAGGGAAGAAGAAGAAGGAGAAGAAAAGAATAAAAATATAAATGTCTTCACCCTCTTTCCGCCAAAGGCGAAGAGAGGGTCGACCAGCGTAGCGTAGTCGGGGTGAGTAAAATATACGAGCGACAATAACGCCAATACATGATACACACAAGAGCGAAAAGAGGGAATTTAAATTAAATAACATTCATCTTAAATAAATCAAAATGACCCAAAAACTAGTATTTGCCGCCGCCGTTACCTTAGTAGTTGCCCTTGGTGCATGTAGCACCCCCATGACTATTGTTGCATCGTGGATAAATGCCGAGGAGATAAAACCCGATCCCTATAAAAGCGTCTTCATTATCGCCCTCACCGGTAACCTGGATGTAAAAAAGGCTATCGAAAATGACCTTGCCGCGGCAGCCGAGGCAAAGGGGCTAAAGACTTATAAAAGCATTTCGGTTTTCGGCCCGTTCTCGGGTAAGGAAAGTATCCCGGCTAAGGATATCATTTCCAGAAAAGTAGCTGAGCTTGGTTGTGAGGCAATTTTTACGGTGGCGCTGGTCAACAAAGAGGAGGTAACTACCTATGTGCCGCCCTCAACCGTGGTGGTTGGAGGTTATTATCCATCCTATGGCTACTACGGCAGCTTTGGCGGATATTATAATAATTACGCCGCTGTTTACTATGATCCCGGGTATTATTCAGTCGACAAAAAATACACCATAGAGTCTAATATTTATGATGGGAAGTCTGAAAAACTGGTGATCTCTATTGAATCAAAGGCAGTTAACCCTGGTGATATTCAGAAAGCAAGCAAGGAGTACACAGCTCTATTGGCAGGAGAAATTGCAAGGTTGAGGCCGATGAAGAAATAGTGGGCATTTGACTCACCCGGTCATTCCGCCCATTGGCAGATCGACGATCCTCTCTTTCCGCCTCAGGCGGAGACAGGGGGGGGGGTGTGGTTTTTTTTCTGCCAGCTCATCGCGTTGCCGCAACCTCCAATCTTTAAAAATAACAAAAAATATTTCTTTTAAATTAAAATTGAACGTCAATCTCTTAGCGCCTGAACTTGATTTTTATTTTCGGCTCAAAAACGTATAAATACGCATTTTTTTTAAAATTTACCGTAAAAATACGTAGCGTATTGAGAGGCATATTGGCTTTATTTGTTCGGTAATTAATCGTTATTGTAATAAATTATAATTAATAATTAATGCCGTAAAGGAGTAATCCCCATGGTACATCAAACAAAACGGATACTTACTACCCCTCGTCGTTTCGCTTTTACAGGTAATAGAAATATTGCCGGTTACAGAAATCACTGATTCATTCATATCCACTTAAAAACTAAAAAATGGAAACATTGGAAAAAGCACCTCCCAAAAAAGGAACAGCTGACATCAAAACTTGTACTATCAAAGTTCTGCCGCAGGAACATTGGGAATCTGCTGCAGCTACAGCTGTACAAATTAATCCCGCCAATGCGCCGGCCATTAGCCAGTTAATGGCTGCACTGCCTAATGCAGTTATCTCTACCGAACACCTCGCGCTCCTTACCGCAAAATACTGGGGGGTAGGGGGCGTTAACCTGACGGTTGGTTTCCTTGATAATCCTCCGGCCGACCTTCGTGCGAGGCTCCTTTCGCATATGAATGCCTGGGGCGCATTTGGGAAAGTTACATTTACAGAAACCACTACAAATCCGCAGGTAAGGATTAGTCGTACAGCGGGCAGTGGCTATTGGTCGTACCTGGGTACAGATATATTAAGTATCCCGGCCGGACAGCCAACCATGAACCTGGATAGCTTCAGTATGAATACACCTGATTCAGAATTCTATCGCGTAGTGCGGCATGAGACGGGTCATACGCTTGGTTTTCCGCATGAACATTTACGCACCGAAATAGTAAATGGGATTGATACGGAGAAAGCGATAGCTTATTTTATGGCCACACAGGGTTGGAGCCGCGCCCAGGTGATTGCCCAGGTATTAACGCCAATATCACAATCAGCCCTTATAGCTACCGCACAGGCAGATCCAAATTCAATTATGTGTTACTGGTTGCCCGGCTCGATCATGAAAAATGGTGTAGCAGTACCCGGCGGAACAGATATTGACACCCTTGACGGACAGTTTGCAGGCCAGGTTTATCCCAGGTTAGTTAACCTGCATGGCCGCAGTACTACACCTATTAGTGTTGTAGCCCGTTACCCAACACACCTTGATGTATTTGCAGTGGCATCAGACGGTCGTACCATGAGTAATTGGTGGGATAATAATGGCGGCTGGGCTCCCTGGTTCCAATTGGCAGGAGGTGTAGCCTCAGGCGGTGGTGCAGGTTCGCCTATTACCTCTGTTGCAAGGGTTCCGGGGCATCTGGATCTGTTTACCGTAGGCACCGATAATAGGGTTTATAGCATGTTTTGGGATCAGTCCAGTGGTTGGTCAAATTGGTTTACAATCGGGAATTTAACTTGTCGTCCGGGCTCAACAGTCAACGTGGTATGCCGATATTCAGATCACCTTGATCTGTTTACCACCGGGGCAAACGGCGAAACAATGTCAACCTGGTGGGATGCCAACGGTGGATGGGCCGACTGGTTCCAATTATCCGGAGGCGTGGCTGCCAACGGCGCGACGGTTACCGCGATCAGCCGTTTTACCAATCACCTGGATGTTTTCACTATAGGAACAGATAACCTGGTATACAGTTGCTGGTGGGATGCAAACGGCGGTTGGTCTAATTGGTTTACCGTAGGTAACCAGCTATGTCACCCGGATTCATCAGTTAATGTTGTATCCCGTTTTACCGATCACCTTGACCTGTTTACTACCGCTTCAAACGGTGCTATAATGTCTACCTGGTGGGATGCTAACGGTGGCTGGGGCAATTGGTTCCAGGTATCAGGGGGCGTAGCTTCGCCGGGATCGCAGGTTACTGCAATTTCCCGCAACCCTAATCATTTGGATGTATTTGTTACCGGAACAGATAACCGGGTATACAGCTGTTGGTGGGATGCCAATGGCGGATGGGCAGGCTGGTTCAATGTATCCGGAGGTGTTACCATGACGGGTGGACAGATAACTGCCATCTCACGGCTTCCTGAACATATTGACCTGTTTACTGTAGGTACGGATGGTGTTGTTTATTCTACCTGGTGGGATGGCGCAACAGGCTGGGCCGGTTGGTTCCAGTTGTTGTAACTGTACTACGATTATATTCAGAGCGGGCAAACGGGTTAACTCACCTCCAAAAGAGTCCGTCAGACTGGTCATTGCTTAGCTCGACCACCCTCTCTTCGCTGCGCGGAAAGAGGGTTTTTGTTTGTCCCCGCAGGATATCGCGAAGGGGCTCTTGCACTATACAGACTTCAGAAATTCCGCTGGGCGCCTGTCGAGACGTGAAGGATTACTTATTGATGCCATTTAAATTCTCAAATATCTTTAATTGCTAATATCTACTAATTTAGTGAGAATTAGTAGATAATTTAAACGCCGGGGAGATAAAACCCGATCCCTATAGAAGCGTCTTCATTATCGCCCTCACCGGCAACCTGGATGTAAAAAGAGCCATCGAAAATGACCTTGCCGCGGCAGCCGGGGCAAAGGGGATAAAGACTTATAAAAGCATTTCGGTTTTCGGCCCGTTCTCGGGCAAGGAAAGTATCCCGTCTAAAGATATTGTTTCGAGGAAAGTGGCTGAGCTTGGTTGTGAGGCAATTTTTACTGTGGCGCTGGTTGATAAAGAAATAACAACTACCTATGCGCCGCCCTCAACCGTGGTGGTTGGAGGGTATTATCCAACCTATGGCTACTACGGCAGCTTTGGTGGATATTATAATAACTACGCCGCTGTTTACTATGATCCAGGTATTATTCAGTCGACAAAAAATACACCATAGAGTCTAATATTTATGATGGGAAGTCTGAAAAACTGGTGATCTTTATTGAATCAAAGGCCGTTAATCCATCAGATCTTAAAAAGGCCAGCCAGGAGTATACCGCGGTATTGGCAGGAGAAATTGCAAGGTTGAGGCAGGTGAAGAAATAGTGTTGAACCAGATAATTAAACGAGGTTTCGACAAGGCAGTTGGTGTAAATTGTGCCATATTTAAATATGCAACCTATATCTATTCATAGCACTATGTTATAGCGGGCTTGTTTAATAATTTTGAATTTTATTTGATGACGGCTACCTGGTAAGCCGTATGTGCCAATAAATTAAAAATTCTTAGATCATATTCAAATTCCCCTCCCCATGAAACAGTTTTTGATTACACTAACAGGATTTACCCTGGTTTGCTTTGTGTGCTCATGTAGCCAAAATAAACAAACCCCAAATACATCTGACGCCATGGCTGATTCCATCAGTAGCTCGATGATCACAAAAAGCGAGCAGGAGCACCTCAGTCCGGATGACGTGATCGCAAGTTTAAAGAAGGGGAATCAAGAATTTGTGAAGGATCGGTTAACGGTCAGAAACAATACTACAAGAGTTCATGCAGCTTCATCGGGACAATATCCTGAGGCTATAGTTTTATCCTGCATAGATTCCAGGGTTCCTGTTGAGGATATTTTTCATAAAGGCATAGGTGATCTTTTTGTTACACGGGTAGCCGGCAATATTGTTGACGAAGATATTCTTGGAAGTTTAGAATATGCCTGTAAAATTTCCGGATCAAAAATAATTGTTGTTTTAGGGCATGAGCATTGCGGGGCAATCAAGGGCGCCATTGACAATGAAAAAATAGGGAATGTTACGGTTTTGCTGGCAAAAATACAGCCCATTGTCCAGGAGGAGAAATCTAAATTTAAAGACGATACAACTTCAAAAAATGAAAAATTTGTGGCAGCTGTTTGTCAAAAAAATGTACTCCACTCTGTTGAATTCATTCGCAAGCAAAGCCCGGTTCTTAAAGAAATGGAGCAAAAGGGGCAAATTAAAATTATCGGAGCCGTATATAACATGGAATCCGGAGTGATTGAGTTCTTATAAAATTACACCTTGATTGTGCCGATACCGGGCAGCTAAAATTGAACTAACCGCTGACGATCCTGGTGATATAAATAAAGCCGTATCAGAGATTTCGGTGCAAGGAGCTGCATCTTTATGATGTTGTCACCAAAAAACCACTCATTAAGTTACCTAACAGAATCAGGATATGCATGTGCTTGTTGGTGACAACATCAACAGAACGTCATGATTAATCGCGTAAAAACCGCAATCAAAATCCGTGTTTTCACGGTGTTTTGGGCTGTTTTTTGTTTTTATTTTTACATCGGAGCCAGTATGGACCTATTTACTGGTATAACATTTGGACTGAAGAACTTATGAAAACAACATTTACCAAACTTATGCCTGAAGAACTACATAATGTTTGCCCGGTGCACCACGTTCGGCCGTTTATTAATACAGATACTGACCATATAAATATACGCTGCCATTGCGATTCGTTAACAGATAAATACCTGTTAACCGTTGTGGATAAAATAAAAGGGAAAACATTAACCCAGATTATAGACAGCTGGGAAGCCGACCTGTTATTGAATGAAGCCGCGAATGAGGCAGGTCGTTTTTTAAGTTAAAAGGCATTCACCCTTTGCTGGTATTTTTAACACGCTACCCATTTGGTACAGCGCTTGATTATTATCTTCCGAAAAATAATAAATATATCACCTTATGAACTACTTAAACATTAAATCAGAAATTGAAGCCAAGGCTTGTCCTATACATAACGTAAGACCTGTGGCTAAGTTGGTAAACGGCCGTATTACCCTGCGTTGCTGCTGCGATAAATTTACCAGTATATGTATGGCCGAGCTGGATAAGAAACTGATTAACAACAAAACACCGTTTAATATTGTGGATGTTTGGGAGGCGGAACATTTTAATCACGGCCTGCAGGTAGCCTGAAAAAAACGCACATCAGTTTATTTAATATGTAATTAGGGGTCCTCTACTGCAAAAGGTAGGGGATTTTTTCTTGATAATTAAAAAATATTTGCGTTATTTATATGTTGATAATATGGAATAATAAGTCTATATGTATAATAAGATCAACCAGTTGGCTAATTTCCTGATATGGTCTGGCAAAAATAAAACCAGGCCTGCTTATATCCGCTACGGTTTGCCTATTATTCTCATTGCGCTGGCTACCTTATTAAAATTACAGTTCCCAATTGCTATAGGCTTTAAAAGCCCGCATCTGTTATACTTTGGCATTGTTTGCCTGAGTGCTATTATGGGCGGTATTGGTCCGGCTATTATGGCTTCCATTATTTCGGCTGTTGTTGGCGATTATTATTTTCTGGAACAACATGGGGCAGGTAGTTTTAACAGGGATGATATAGCCGAAGCGATCTTTTTTTTATCCGAATGCTTTTTGCTTACCATTTTAGGCTCAATTGTAAGGCTTGCTTACCAGCAAATGAGGCGAAATCAGTTACTTTTTAAGGCGATGGTAGAGAAAGGATCGGAAGTTATTGTAATGACCAACCGCGAAGGAAAAAGAGTATACTGCAGTGCAGCCATAGAAAAGGTGACCGGCTACACAGTTGACGAGTTTTTACAGATGAAAACCCTTGCCCTGGCTGACCCGGAGGAAAAGGCTGAATTACAGGCGCTAGTGGATGACCTGATGAAGCACCCCGGTGCAAATATTACCTATGTGCGCCGTGTGCGCCATAAGGACGGGCATTGGCTGTGGATAGAGAATACAGTTACCAATCTGCTGGAGGATGAATCGGTACAGGCCATGGTGGCCAATTTTTATAACGTGACGGACAGGGTGCTGATGGAGCAAAAAAAGGATGATTTTATCAGCATAGCCAGTCACGAATTGAAAACGCCGCTTACCACCTTAAAAGCATCATTACAACTATTGGACAGGGTAAAGGACGATCCGACGGTAGTTATTGTGCCGAAGCTGATTGCACAATCCAACCGCAGCATGGATAAAATAACCGAATTGGTTGACGAACTGCTGAATGCCAGCAGGGTAACACAGGGACAGCTTAATTTAAACCGGGTAGCTATAAGCATAGGTGCCTTGCTTGAGAACTGCTGCAACCATATACGGCTGTTAGGTAAAAATGACCTTGTTTTGCAGGGCGATAAACACCTGCAGGTATTTGCCGATGAGAACCGGGTAGAGCAGGTGTTGGTGAACCTGGTTAATAACGCGATAAAGTATGCGCCTGCCTCAAAAGAGATATTTGTTATTATCGAAAAAGAAGACAATATGGCCAAAATTTCGGTTAAGGATACCGGGCCGGGCATACCCTATGAAAAGCAGCAGCACATTTTTGACCGATACTACCGTGCCGAATATGGCGGCAACCAAAACCAGGGACTTGGCCTCGGCTTATACATTAGTGCAGGCATCATCAAAAAGCACGGCGGACAAATAGGTGTTAACAGCGAGATAGGCAAAGGAAGCACCTTTTGGTTTACGCTGCCGCTGAGTGAGGGGTGAGGGTGTAGTCTGAGGCAACAGGCATAATCGTCCGAACACGTTTATAAATCCGCACTAGCGGGGATTTGTGTTTAAACAGGTTTTAGCCGGTAACTGGTACTTGGCCGCATATCCTAATTATGCGGCGAATAATTGAACTAATCACCGCATGACTGCGGTATTTAAGGAGGGTAATTACCGCACAGTACCATCAGGCTATACTAGTGTCGTGTCAATTAAGAACTGACGTTTAGTCCTGAGTCTAAAGTCTTAAGTTCTAGGTAAGGGAATGGGAAAAATTCGACTTACGACTAAAGACTGTTGACTTAACACTAGTGCCCCAAGGATTTATTACCACGAAAAAACTTCCGGTTCTGGGATTGTAATTCCTTGTTATTTAGTCTGGAATTAATCCGGACTAACAGGAAAAACCCAGGAAAATCTGATATCTTCGCCGACTAATAAAATCACAACCTTAAACCTTAACACAAAATGAAAAAGAGTTTCATCTTTACCTGCCTGTTTTTTATCCTTTTATCATCTTTAAGCTTTGCACAAGACAAAAAAGTTGCCGTAGTTACCTTTTACGTTAATAAAAAGGTTGATGTAGCAGAGTTTGGTGCAGCAGCGTATGCCGCCGAAAATAAGCTCCTGGCAGATTCGAGTTTTAATCTGGCGCCATTATTAAAGAACTTCCACACACAGTTTTCCGAATCGTATTCAAAGGCTTTCCCTTTTCAGCTTCTGCCTGAGGATGAGGTGGTGAATAATAGCGCCTACAAAGCTTTTATACCGGTAGGAGTGGCCAGTGATGGCCTTTTAGATGTCAAGAAATTCACTATTGTCATCCCCGGTTATAAGGTCTTGATTGAGAAACTCATGGGACACCAAAACGAGAAAGAAATGCTCAAAATATTTAACCAGGCAGACGGTGTGATGGATGTATCCATCTATTTTAAACTGGTAAAAATAGGTTTTGGCGGCATGGGTGTAGTTAAAGCTGAAGCTATAGCCAATATAGCATTGTTTAACAAAAGCGGTGACCTGGTATTTTCTGTTGATGAGTCTGCAAAATCAAGTGGTGTAAGTCCTCTTGTTGCAGGCATTCCGGTTATGACTGCAGAAAAGATATTGCCGATGTGTGAGAGCGCAATGACCGAGCTAATGTCCGACCTGCAAAAGGACATGCCTAAAATGGTTAAAAAGGCCGATAAAAAATTGTAACCCTTTGACGTTCCTGCAAGGGCTCCTGATAAGGGCTCCCTGCAACACCTGTCGCTTTAATACCTCAGGGTCCTCTGCGAGAGACCCTGAGGGGACAGGAAAATTCCGGTTCGGGGATTGAAAATCCCTTGTTATTTAGTCTGGGATTAATCCGGACTAACAGGTGAGTTTTTTTATATTTACCACACATTATTCAAAAGCTTATGCGTAAAATGCTGACCTTAATTATATTGGTTATCATGGGCTGGTACCGAACCGATGCCCAATCGCTGGAACCTATTGATAGTATTTACCTCAACGCCTTGCCCCGGTTTTCCGAAAATATGGTTCACATTACAAGCCAGGTTTGGCCGGGCATGACGATCGGAGCCTATGCTATTTTCAGGATCGGCGGCCCTGTCTTCCTGAAAAACCATCCGGAGCCGCCTAAAAGCGCCAAACAACTGAAAGACAATATTTACGAGTTTAGCCAGTCTGAATACGCATTACTTGGCACTTCACAAACAGAGATCAACCACTACCTTACCGCACATAACAACTACGGCCAGCCGCAATATATTAGCGCAAACCAATTCTATTCCGAATTATTCCACGAATTGCACCATGTTTATCAGCGGACCGTCGTCAAAACCGTACAGTTTGATAATCCGGCAGAGTTATTAACTTATCCCGAAGATTACCGGAATGATGCGATGAGGCAGTATGAGGACGAATTGCTGCTTTCTATGCTACAGGGGCCGCCCCTGCAATTCCAGGAAAATTTAAACTGCTTTTACAGTAGCAGATTACTCAGACAAACCATTGTCGGCAAAGAATACCTGGACTATGAAAAAAGCGTTGAATCTTGCGAAGGGCCGGCTACCTTTTGTGAATACCAATATATGAAAGCCTTTGCTTCAACACCGCAGGAACAGCAGTATATACAAAAACGCTTCTTTGAAATGCTGATAGAACCCACTTATGGCCGTGACGGCCTAAGGAACAAGCGTTTGTTGAGCGGCATGATTCAATGTTTATTATTAGACCAAAAATTAAAAAAATGGAAGCCGGAATATTACAAGTCGCGCTTATCTTTGAGTGATTTTTTCTTTTCAAAGTTTAAACCGAATCATGTCCTATTGCCTGACCTGTCAGCTTACCTGGCTAAAGCAAAATACTTTACCGCTATTGAAAAAAATAAGCACAATATCAATCTTGAATCATTTAATAATCAGGGCGGTTTAAAAATCACACTGCTATTCAAAAGCCCGCCGGAATTCCGGGGTTTTGACCCGATGCATGCTGAGGCAGTTAGCGATAGTTTAGTCTTACATACAACATTATTGAAATTGGGTAAAGGCGCAAATTATTTTACCGCGGCTAATGAACGTACAGAAACTTTGGTAAAAGGTAGCATTTGGACGGTTAAAAGTGTTACCTTTTTTGCGCCAGCCGACAAAATTTTACTCGATAATAACATCCTGAAGTATGAAGGGCAGCACATCGAGGTAAACTGGCATTATACGACGGAGACTAAAACGGACAATACATACCTGATCACGGTGGAATAAACTAATTGGCCAGTACCCGGCAGATCACCTGATCTCAATTGCGGCTTGCAAAACACCCTTATGTCTTCAAATTCAATAGCTTGTCAGCATTACCATGGGCAATCTTTGCTATCTGGTCAGCAGGCAGGTCAATGGCATTCAAAAATTCAATGCCCATTTCGTTTGTGCTGAACGGGTATCTATAGAAAACATAATATTATCAATACCAAAAATATCTAAAGCGATTTTTAATGGCGGCTGCGTAAAAAAGCCAAAGCCTCTTTGGGTATTTTATCAGCCATTCCCGGAAAGGAAATGTGTTCTTCAAGGGTAATTATTTGCATATTATATTGGTAAATAGATGTTTATTGAAACCTAAAATGCCATAACGTAATCCAGGTCCTGCTGAGACTGAGTTAAACGGCGTAAAAAATTCATCACTGTTTGTGCTCGCTGTGATTCCATCAGACCAGCAAAGTTGAGTATGTCGAGAAACATTATAGCCAGTTCGCTTTCCTCCCTGATATTCGGCATCACTGAAGTACTATTTGTGGATGTCATATTATAGTTTTCCATATTTATATTGCTGGTTGTTATATTAGACTAGACGGGTAGGCACGCAAAACATTTTAAGAAAAATGGAACTATTGCAATCAGTGACAATGGGATGACAGGGGTTGATTGAATTTGACTTGATCGGGTAGCCGTTGTGCGGGGATAATTGTTTGTGCCTTTCATGTCGCTACAGGGTCTCCTGATAAGGGAACTTGCAATATCTGTCGCTTAATACCTCAGGATTCTTTGCGAGACCCTGGGGGACGGGAACAATTTCAAAGGTAAGATTTACATTAATAAGCAAAACGAGAGTAAAAAATACCTATATTTACTCTCGAAATACTTACAGGTGTAAATATTACTTTCGAAATTATGCCTTACAATCCTGACAAAACGCGCCTGTTCTAGCGTGTCGCCATAGCCGTTAACCTAAGAACCGGCCCTGTAAGGGCCAAATATTGGTAGACACAGAAAGCCAAAAAATCCGTGCCGTTAGGTACGGAACCCAGCGTTGTTGCGTACCTAACGGCACGCTATACCTTTAATTTTTTATTTTCTACCAATATTTTGCTCCCAACGGAGCAAGTGAAAAACAATATATCCTCTTAAGTTAACGGCTATGGCGTGCCGCTTGAACAACAACCATTAAAGCGTCCCGCTTAAATGATTAAATTATTTCACCCTCTACTTCACCTTCCTCAGCACACTCGTACTCAAATACTCATAAAAGGTTTTGCTGTAGCAGTTGGTATCGTTTTCTACAGGCTGGGCGCCTACGTTGTAGAACTGGATGTACCCGGTTGGCACGGGCGACTGCGGCGTACTATGACCGTTGATAAAACTCAATATCCCGGCAGGGCTTACCGCGCTTAAGCCGGATGTGCCGATGCCGAACGCAGGTTTAAATACAAAGCCGGTGGTGGAGAGTGTTTTCAGGTCGAGGTAGTAGGTAGTTTCGTTGGTTACCCGGTAATCCTTATCAAAATCAGCCACCTCGAAGGATGGGTTATTATAATGATTGGGCGATATGGACGGCACTACACGCATGTACGAAACCGGTTTCCCGCCCGCATCGCAAAATACCCTGAAATCGTTAAAATGGGTATGGCTGGCAATACTAAACCTTATTTGCGGAGCATATTTAACAATCAGGTTGGTATAGGTCTGACTGTAATTGCTGCCCCACATATCTGTAGTGGCGCTTTTGTTCAGCATGGAATAAACATTTTTCCCTGGCGGGATATGAGATACGATCCAAATCTTCTGGCCCTTATTTTTGGCATCAAGCAGGGTATTATTCAGCCATTTCAGCATTGAATCAGCTTTGGCATTATAGCCCTTGTTGTTGTTTACTACACTCAGCAGGGTTGTGTTTAACACCACAAATTCCATATCCGGATATTTATCCTTTATGGTATATGCATAATAACCTTTCTCCCTGAAGGGGGCATTAAACACCTTCACACCGCCTTTTTCCCATTGATCAGCAAACATGTTTAAGAAATCTCCATCTTGTATATCGTAATCTTCCTGGTAGGTGTCGTTATTGCCTAACGTGGCAATAACCGGCACGTGCGGAAAGTGCTTCTGAAACACGTCTGTAATGGTTTTGATGATCGCGGTTTTTGTCTCTTTGCTGATTTTGTAGCCATTGTTACGGTCGCCATGCCATATAAAATCGCCTGCTATCATAATAAAATCAGGATTAGGCAGGGTATGCTGCATGGCTTTGATGCTTTGTTCCAGCAGTTCGTGGTTAGAGTCGTTACCCGGCTGTAGTTTATAGGTGCTATCAGGATTATAATGTATATCCGATACGATGAGGCATTTACCCTGCGCATGGCCTTTGTCCTGCCAGAGCAGTAAAAAGAAAAACGCAGCAATAAGAGGGGAGAAGTACTTATAAACAGCTTTCATGGGAAAAGATAAGAAGGTGATTTGATGAGTTAAAATTAACATAAATTAAACGGAAAAGCCTCACCCAATCCTTCTCCAAAAGGGAGGGGCTTAAAGTCCTCTCCTTTGGAGAGGATCTGGGTGAGGCACCTCTGCTTAAGGGTTGGGATGAGGCAAACATTTTCCCCTGTTTCTGCTTATAGTATCAAATATTCAACCTGTTAATGGCCGTTAAAGAGTATCCGTTTTATTTAAAGTCTACCACCGTGCTGTTCGGACTGGTTTTGCTGGTTTATGTTTTACTGGCACTGGGTAGCATCCTGGTTCCTTTTTGCTTTGCGGTACTCATAGCTATTCTTTTAAACCCTTTATGTACGTGGCTGCAAAAACGGCTCCCAAAAGTGCTTGCAGTGGTGCTTTCTTTGCTTATCGCCATTATCGTATTGGGCGGGATCATCTTTTTGCTGACTACCCAGGTTGCACAATTCAGCGACGCAATACCTGCATTAAAGCTCAAATTTGCATCGATGATGGATAGTGTCGAAGATTATATTATGCTCCATTTTGGTATAGCGACCAGCAAACAGGCGGCCTTTATCAAATCGGCATTAAACAGCAGCCAGGCTTTAGTGGGCCGCACCATTGTCACCGTGCTCGGAACGATAGGTGTTGTGCTGGTGATTCCGGTTTACGTTTTCCTGATGCTGTTTTATAAAACGCTGATCGTTAATTTCCTGTTCGAGGTGTTTAAGGAGAAACACTCGCAGCGTGTAGGCGAAATACTGAGCGAAACCAAAACCGCCATACAAAGCTATATAGTTGGTCTGCTGATAGAAATGCTGATAATATCTACCCTCAATTCTATAGCATTGCTTATTTTGGGCGTAAAGTATGCCATATTACTGGGCTTTTTGGGCGGCGCATTAAACATGCTCCCTTATATCGGCGGTATCATAGCCATTGCCTTGCCCGTGATCATAGCTACGGTAACTAAGGACGGTTACTCCACCCAATTCGGGATCATCATTGCTTACCTGGTTATCCAGTTTATTGATAATAACATCATATTCCCGCGTTTTGTATCCATCAAAGTGCGCATCAACGCCCTGGTATCCATTATTGTGGTGCTGCTGGGTAATGCGTTATGGGGTATATCGGGCATGTTTTTGTCTATTCCTTTTATTGCTATCCTTAAGATTATTTTTGACCGTATTGATGATCTTAAACCCTGGGGAAAATTGTTTGGCGATACCGTACCAACCCGCCACATGGGGCAAATATGGGGACGAAGAAAAAAGACTGTGGTTGAAAAAACACTGGAGGAGTAACTTTCTGACTTGAAGTTTTAGTTTTTTTTAGGCCCTTCTCCTTTGGACAAGAGTTGGGATGTGGCTAAATTACTGCATCATCCGCCTGCCATCAAGCAGCCTGATGGTGAGTACAAACGTCCAAACAAGGCGCGTAACTACACCCAGCCGTTCATAGACACCTGCATAGTTGCTGCCGTTATGCCGGGTATAGGTGTACATGGTAAAAAATATGCTCATCAAAATGGCAGTCACCATGGTGTAAGCCGACCATCCTTTCCACCTCTCATCACCTGCAAACCGCAGCGACAACAACAAACAGCTGCACACTATCGATAATAAAGCGATGCAGCCGGCAAGGGTATGTGCAGGTTCATAAGCAAACATCCCCAAAAGCACGAGTCCCACTGTGGTAGCCACCATGCTCAGTGGTATCAGCGTAGTGCCGAAACCGTTTACCATTTCGCGGCGCAATCCTTCGGCAAAGGCAAAGTTGAACAAACCAAATACGATAAAATTTGCCGATTGTATCCATCCGTCCCTCAGCAACTCCAGGTCGCCGATGGATTGGCGCATCATATTATAATCAGGAGCAATGGCACCGTAAGCAAAATAAACAAACGTAAATAGTAATGCCCCGCCAATACCACAGCATAACAAGAAAGTATGTGTGTTGGAACGGTTAATAAGAATATCGGCTAAAGTATCTGTCTGGCGCATAATGGTAAGATTTTCGTCAGGGGGTAATTCAATAAATATTAACCAACAGTTGTCGGCTAAAATAAGTATTATTTTTTAATTAATAATATAACAAGTTGAATATAAGGGTATTTTATCATCTGCGCTTGCGATAATGCAAGCAGCATAAAAGGGTTAAATGGGCGTTAGTGTACCTGCAGGGTCTCTCGCAGAGGATAGATACTGCAGGAACAAATGCGGAAGTAGCGTAAGAGGGTTAAATGGGCGTTTCCGCCGCTGTTACACTGGTTCCGACTTCGGACAAATGGGTTTTCTTGTACTTTTCTCCCAGTTTTCCAACAATTCCCTATCTTTCGGCACTTAAACTTTATTCATGAAGAAACTATTACTAACCTTTTTGCTGGCTATCGCGGCAATGACCACATTTTCGCAAACTATCAATTACGGTATTAAAGGCGGCTTTAACCTGTCAGATCAATCAACTGGCAGCTTCCCTTATATTATAAAACACCAAAAAGCCCCAGGCTTTAATATTGGCGGAATAGCGAGCGCTGATTTCGGCAATTTTACATTACAACCTGCTTTATCCCTAACCACTAAAGGCGTAAAGTACCCTGATCAATCCCATGTGTTGTTTGCGGGGACCCCGAACCCAATTACCCAGACTATGCCTGCGGCCACTGTTACGGCATATGATATTGAGCTTTCGGCTAATGCATTTTATAACATTCACGTCGCACCCGGCGCGGTTATTCAGTTAGGGGGCGGCCCATCTTTCGGCTATAATATTTCTGCAAGGGCTAATGTGGATAATCCTGCACCTAACACCCCCTCCAAGTTCGCCCTCGGATATAACAACCCCGAACTTGGCGTAAACTTCATCGCCGGTGTCAAACTAAAAAAGAAATTACTGATTGATATTGGTTACAATCTTGGGCTGTCTAACCTAGTAGACAATGGCACTATTAAAAACCGTGTAATGAATATTTCTGTGGGGTATTTGTTTTGGTAGACAAGTTGGCCAGATGTACACCTTGCCTATGGGATGCCGAATAAATTCGGCATGACAGGGCAAGTATATTACCGATGTCAGAAATTCAAACTTTAAAACACCCAAATCATGTACGCAGAGAGCATACTGCGGAATAAAAATGTACCTGCCAGCATCACCGCACTTATCAGCATAATAAAATAGACTATGGTTTTTATATCGTTTATGCTACGGCCTTCTTTTAATACCAACCGGCGGAATGGTTCAAGTGTCAACAGCAACAAGCAGGTGATCAGGATAAAACCTAAAGCAAGCTGACCGCCAAGACCGATCGGGCTTGCCGCTTTATTGCCACTGGTGAAAAAAACATAAAAATTATACAGGAACAATACGTTCCAGATCACCACAATGGCAACAGCCGCAATTGGCTTTATAGGGAAGCCCCCTTGTTTTTGGGTCGATGACAAGTCTGCAACCGGGATGTAATTACCGGGATTTGCATTATCTAAAAAACCTGTCTGTTTGATCTTGTTTATCAAAACCAAGGGGTTATCAAACGTCCAGAAGATCACTTTAGGGTTATAACCACTAACGTTATGATTGATCTGGATGCCGCTCCCAATCACTGTTATGCCGCTATACGGTTCGATAGAAACAATATTGGATGGATTAAAAACCAGTTTCCCTAAAATTCCCGCATTAAGGGTAAGGGTATCTTTATTAACAGTTAGTTTTGCAAAAGGCCAGGTCGCATTTGCCATTCCGATGCGTGCGCCTCCCGTTTGATTGATCTCCTGGTACATTGTGTAAGGTTTAAAGCTGGATAAAGCTATCTAAAATTAATAAAGAAACAAATAGCGGACTTTGGTTATACGTTGGACGTAATACGTTTTACGTTGAATGTCGCCCTGAACTTGTTTCAGGATGACGGCTTTAACGTACCGCAGGGTCTCTTGATCAGGAAACCCTGCAGTATGCAAGCTCAACACATCAGCCTAAAAAAGATATCCTACCGAAAGGCCAACTGTTCTGTTTTTATCAGTAATACCCCAGGCGATACTTGTTAAACCCAAACTATAGTTCAGGTCAATAGTAAAATGTTTTTTTAGTTCAACGCCTGCAATAAAATTAATACCATAATTAATGCGCTTATCATCTTTATTATGGTCGCTCCCATATGATATATCTCCATGGTAATCATAAGTTGTGGAGCCCGTAACATGCTGGGTACTTGTGCCGGACAGGGAGTAATCCATATATGGCCCTCCGCCTGCATAAATTTTCACTCCTGGTGCGGCCCGCAGCTTATAGAGCAGGTTTACAGGGAGTTCGAGATAATTATATTTCGTATTCCCTACCACGTGTTCCACATAAGTTTGACTGTTGCTCACATAATCAAATTCTTCTATGTATTTTCCCCCTTTTGTAATAAAAAACAGTCCGGGTTGAATACTAAAATGCTGAAATCCAACATCAGCCGTTACACCAACCTGGTAACCCGCTCTGTTTTGATTATCGCCGGTAAAATTTAATGCAGGGCCGCTGAAGGCCACGGTTGATAAATTTACACCCCCTTTTATACCAAGGTTGAAAGTTTGCGCAAAGGAAAATGTAGTAATTAATACCAGGGGAAAAGTTAGTAGCAGTCTGTTCATGTATAAAGTTTAAGTGCCGCAAAATGTAGAAATTAATTGAAAAAACGTGGCTTTTCATGCCAATTTATTTCGGCATGATGGTTTCCAAAAAGAAAGGTTTATTTTAGCTTGTCCTATCACCCTACCCGTAAGAGCACCTTTACAACCATGAAAGACATCCAAAAATGGAAAATACTACAAACCGACATTGCCTTTGATAACGAATGGTGCAGGGTGAATAAGGACATTGTTGAACTGCCATCCGGTAAAATTATTGATGATTACTTCGTTCACATCCGGCCAGAGGTGGTTTTGACATTTCCCGTAACGAGCGATAACAAGGTGATCATGGTGCGGCAGTACAAACATGGGGCAAAGGAGATATTGCTCGAGTTCCCCGGCGGGATATTTGATCCGGCCGAAGAATTCCCCCGCGACGCTGCCCTGCGCGAAATGAGAGAAGAAACCGGCTACCACTCAGACGATATAGAGGACCTGACCATTGTATACGATAACCCCACAAAAGACACCAACCGGATATTCCTCTTCCTGGCCCGTAACGTGGAGAAGAGGTTTGATACCGAATTTGACTCTACTGAAGATATTGAGACGGTTGAAGTTCCACTTAATGAAATCCCAAAGCTGATAAAGGAACGGAAGATAGTGGTTACTGGTTCAATTGCGATATATTATATGGCGTTGATGGCGTTGAATACAAAAGTATATTAATGTCATCCTGTCCGCCCATTGGCGGATCAGTATCTCACAGGACAGGTCGCCGCCGTGATACACCTTGAATGTGGGATGCCGAAACAAGTAATCGGTATGACGGTTAGTTCGCGCCAGGTTAAGCGTCGACGATGAAACAGGCGATAGTACTCAATTTGAAGATAGAAATATAAATGAATTTTATATTTCTATGGCTCATTAGTTGCGATATCTGCAACATTTTTCCAGGAACCGTCAGATTGTTTTTTCCAGACGGTTACTCCATTATAATGTTGTGTTACAGCTTTGCCAGATGAATCGTTCATGACGATTTGACTTTTTTCTACAAGATAAGCCAGATCACCGATTTGCGAAACCTGAACACTTTGAGGCTCCCAGGTTATTTTAAATCCCGGTATTTTAAAACTTCCTTCTATCATCTGACGGATCTCTTTTTTCCCTTTTAAAACAGGTTGTCCTGGCGACATAACAACAGCATCCATCGGTCCAATAGCTAAGTGTTGTTTCGATATCTCCGGTTGAAGCAGCTTTAGCCCATTCTCTGCTTGTCTGCATAACTTTTTCACCTTCAGCTTTTGTATCAACGCTTTGTTGACCGCAGCCTAAAACCGTTATTAGTATTAATCCGATCAGAACTTTATGTTTCATAGTTCATTTATTTGAATGTTCGGTTCTCTGCTTCGGACAGCGATTTGTCCCCCGCGCCAGGTTAAAGCTCACGACAACGCTATCCTATGCACCAGATACACAAAATCTTCCAGCTCAAGCGGTTTGGCTATGTGGCCATCGGCACAGGTGCCTTTTTTTGATATCTCGTCGACCGTTTTAGTGGCCGAGTACAGGATGATGGGTATCTGCCCGGTTTGTTCGTTTGCTTTTAGTTTGACGCATAGGTCGTTGCCCGGGGTATTGCCCAGTTGTGCGCCGATAACGATGATATGCGGTTTTATCCGGCTTATATCTTCAATGGCTGTCTCTTTGGTACTTTTGGTTACTTCGTACCCGTTATTTTCGAATGTAAAAACGGCCATATTAAGCGCGTCGGTGTCCTCTTCAATAATAGTTAGCTTTTTCACTGTGGTGTGTAATTGGTGATCCTAAGTTAGGGAATTAAATTGTCTGAACCATGATTACGCTGATTAAATGATTTACATGATTATTTTTATATCAATTCCCTAAATCAGAGTAGTCAGATAATCTCGAAAACTTTACCTTTAGCTGTAACATCACCTCATTATCAGGCTCTAACAATAAAACCTATTATGAAAAATATCTACCTTATTATTCTGCTGGTATTATTTGTTGCCGTCAGCTCTTATGCGCAGCCATCGGCACAAAAAGACAGCGTTTTTGCATGTGGTGTGTGCGGCGGCAGTTGCGATAACATAAGCTATGATAAGCCGGGCATCTGTGCACATTGCAATATGCCACTGGTAAAAATATCATTAGCCGACTTTAAAAGCCGGCTGAATGCTAAGCCCGTCACCATTGCCTTTTACCTGCAGGATAACGTAGTAGTATTGGATTTTGCCGGTCCGCTGGAGGTATTTACCACCGCCGGGTTTAATGTGTTCACGGTATCAAAAACGTACAAGCCTATCCGCTCCAGTACTGTTTTATTCGTAACTCCCGATTACACCATACAGGACGCTCCAAAAAGCGACATTCTGGTGGTATTCGGTGGCCCAACCCAACCCACAACCGATGACCCGGAAGTGATGGCGTGGATAAAAGCACAAACCAGCCAGGATCAGTATATTATGTCGGTATGTACGGGGGCGTTTATTTTGGGTAAAGCAGGTGTACTGGACGGCCTTACTGCAACTACCTTCCACACCGCTATTGATGATCTGGCTAAAGCCTGTCCCAAAACCAAAGTGTTGGCCAATACCCGTTTTGTTGACAATGGCAAAGTGATCACCACGGCAGGCATCTCGGCCGGGATAGATGGCGCCTTGCACCTTGTTGAAAAGCTACGCGGTCGTGCCTACGCCGAGGATGTTGCCAAAACAATTGAATACGATAAATGGGTACCCGGGCAGGGACTGATTGTACAGGCGGGGAAATAAGTAACCAATTCTGGGTACTGCAGGGTCCCTTATCAGGAGACCCTGCAGGGACAACATCGGGACGTCGGAGAACACCGTCCCCCAAACACTGTCCCCTCAGGGTCTCTCGGAGAGGACCCTGAGGAGCACTTCACACCCAATGATCACGGTAATCCACAATATTTATCAATTCGTTTGGTTTCTCCAATTCATAATAAGACGCGCTGCTATGCAAATAGTCAGTAAACTCATTACATAAGTTCCATTTCCCACTCACCGGATTATGATGTATGTAATCCAACTTTTGGTATAAAAAGTCCATGCTGTAAATTGGTTTGGCATCAAATGAAGGCTCAAATACTTTGTGCAACTGTCCCTTTGCTTTTTCTTTTTCAGAACATGCCAGGGCTAAAGTATTCAACATCGCATGATTATGACCAGCTACAAGACGCTGAATAATAGCATAAGCCATAAACCGTTTACCATTGCTTATTATGGTATTTAGATGTAGCTGGTCATTACCGAACTCCAAAAGCAGATGGATATGATTAGGCATAATCACATAAGCCAGGGTCTTGATATCATATTTACTATCAATCAGTTTTAACCAATTATATATCAGATCATATGATTGTGTAATATCAAATAGCGGTATCCAATTAAAACAAGTAAATGTAATAAACCACGTACTGTCTGTTATTTGATGATTTGTTCTTATGGCCATGGAGTAAAGAATAAATTCCGGTACTGCTGGGTTCAGAAGACCCTGCAGGGACGTTAAGGACGTTAAAGATTGAACTTGAATTAATCCGCGCTGTCATCCTGTCCGCCCATTGGCGGACGGCATGACTATAGGAGTTGAGCTGCTGCCCAAAGCATATTCCGGGCAACAGCTTAACTCCGATCATCCTTTAATCAGCCTTTGTCACCTCCGGTTGCAGATCTGCAACCTTAACTTTTATGCCTTCAAAGCTGTTTGTGCTGATGCCTACCAGGCCGTATACCGTTTCGCCGTTTTTAACTACGGTGCCTGCGATATCATACTTTAACAATTCCTCTTTGTATTTACTGTTTGCCGAGCTTGCAGCGATGATGTTACCGCCTGCAATACCCGGACCAATGGCATAGCCGATAGGCACAGAATTTGATGCTCCGTTGCCCGACGAGGTGGTGAGCTTTGACGGGGTAAGCAGCAGGTAAAGCAAGTAAATTGCAGGGTGTTGTTTGGTGGCATCAAAAAGCTTTGCGTTATCAAGCATCACTACATCCGCGCCGTTGTTGTAAACGAGTTTAATGTCCTTGCCAAAATGGAGATCGCGGCCACTGTTGTTGGTTACCTTTACGGCCACCAGTTTTACGTTGCTGTTGGTTTCGCGTTTGGCGTAGCGGCCTGTCAGTAAATTATATTTATAATCTACATTAACAGATTTGTCACTGCTGCCTGACATATAACTTAATGTATTGGGACTGATGACGTTGTAGCTTGATGCACAGCTGCCAAGAAAGAAAATGCTTAATACCAGTAATAGGTTTTTTTGTGTTTTCACGATTTGTATAAGGTTTTGGTTGAAGCTGCAATATACAAATTGCCGGGATTTTGGCAAGGGAGAATTTAGTGTAACAGGGCAAACGCATCAAAATAGTTTATATTAGGAGGCTCCTATCTTTGGTCTAATAAAGCCAATCCTACAATGTTATTATTGTTTGAAATGGGGGTGGAGCCAAAATACATTGATTGTGTTAGCTATAAACAGGATATTCCTAACGGAATAAAAAAACAAGTTAACAAAACTGGTACCAGGCTCTGGAGGAGTTGCCTGTTTATAGAAAAAGCACATACAGCACCGTCTCCATTAGGAGTCACCTAACTCTTATTTGGTCCGGGATTATAAATCCGGACAGACGTAAAATTAATTGCAATTAGAATTAACTATCTGATATTAAATAAAATATGAATTGTAAATAAAATTTTCCTACATTTAACTATCCCTAATATTTATCCGTATCCGAACTATCCTCTTTGTTAAAGAATGCCGTTATTTTCTTGAGTTGTGTTTAAAGAAGTTGAATCATTTAACCTGGTTGGATTATGAAAAAACTTATACTTTTAACAGCTGTGCTATGCCTTACATTTGTGGCATGTCAAAAAAACAACGCCCCTCAACCTGAAACATCACCTACATCGAAAAGCATAAGTCCGGCGCTTGCAGTTTCAACCGATTGCCTGAGAAGGTCCCGGGGTACTGATGTATATATAACAGGTATTTATCAGCCTGCTTCGGCTCGACCCAGAGCAATTTACTGGAAAAATGGCACCATCGTAAACCTTGCGCCGAATGGGCTTGGCTCAGAAGCATTTGGAATTGCCGTTAAAGGCAATGACGTGTATATAACCGGCGATATTATCGAAAACAATGGCGAGAGACATCCTGTGTATTGGAAGAACGGAGTTATGCGTCAGCTTTATCCAGGCCCTGCAACAAGCTTTAATTCTGCGACATACGATATTACACTGGATGGCAATGATGTATATATAGTAGGGGATTATAATGATTTCGTTAACAACACACAGGCAATGTTATGGAAAAACGGAGTACCGCAAATTCTCGGATATAATCCGTATGGTTCCAGCGCACGGGCTGTTAAAGTGAAGGGCTCTGATGTGTACGCAGCAGGCTATTCGGGCATTGACGTTATGGCAAACGATATTGCTGCTTACTGGAAAAATGGTGTTGTACACCAGCTTGAAAACAACCAGGAATCAGGCTTTGCAATGGGAATGGCGCTCAATGGTGATGATGTATATATTGCCGGTGAAACCTCTCCTAAGCCGGCATACGCGGCCACGCCCCGAACAGCAGTTTACTGGAAAAACGGCGTAAGGTATAATGTTCAATATAATGCAACAGCAGCAGCAATTACTATCAGTAACAATAACATTTACATCGCTGGTTCTATCTTATCTGATAACAACCAGGATTCCCAGGATACTTACTGGAAGAATGGCGTTCCCACCTTAGTTGGAGACGTCGAGGGTGGTAATTTCGCACTGGATATCCAGGTGGCCGGCAATGATGTTTACTTACTCACCGAAAAACTCAGTACCGCAATATGCTATAAGAATGGTGTTGCAGGGGTGACAATCCCCAATGTGTTGGGTTCGAGAATCCTCGTTGTACACCATTAAAAATATGGTGGCAGAAGCCCGAAGTCTCTGACTGCGAACTTGTATGATTACTGTCCCTGCAGGGTCTCCTGATAAGGGACCCTGCAGTACTTGCTGCTTTTGATACCTCAGGGTCCTCTGCGAGAGACCCAGAGGGACGGAAAGAGTAAATATGGCTATATTTACTAAAATAACCTCCCAATAATATGAAAGCAGTTAAAATACAATTAAGCCGCAACAGCAGGCTGATTTTGATTGTTGCGATCAGTATACTTATGCTTTCTTTTAGTAAACACGCTATGGCGCAGCAGAAAAATAAAATGGTTAGACTGGCAAAAATCCAGGTTGATCCATCACAACTGGAAAAGTATAATACTGCACTGAAAGAGCAAATGACCACCGCTGTTAGTGTTGAGCCCGGTGTATTAACTTATTACGCGGTCGCCGACAAAAGCGACCCTTCACACATCACCATCCTTGAAATCTATGCAGATTCGGCAGCATACAAATCACATATAGAAACGCCACATTTCAAGAAATATAAGGAAACCGTTCAGCATATGGTTAAATCGCTGGAATTGGTTGATGTTAACCTGATTGGTTATGCAAGAAAACCGGACAGGTAATTTTTTGTTGAACCTTTATTGTTTAATTTCATCTATGGCAAACCAATTATTTAAATTGATCAGCAGCACCGACTATCCGCAAATAAGAGAAGTGCTATCTAATGACCCGGCTTTGGCAAATGAGGGCGTGCCCCTTAACGATCACCTGTTTTCGCAGAAGGGACATCCGCTGCACCGGATATGCGATGCTGTATTTGCAAAAAAGATCACCGACGAACAGGCTGTAGAAACCGCGAAGATACTTTTAGAGTTCGGGGCCAATATAGATGGATACAAATCAGCAGGAGATAACAATACGCCTCTGATAGCTGCCTCAAGCCTGCATGCCGAGCAATTAGGTATTTTTTATATTGAACACAGGGCAGACGTTTTCTATACACCTAAAAGCGACGGGGCAACAGCCTTGCACTGGGCAGCGTTTTGCGGAAGGGATAAATTGGTAAAAAAACTAATCGAGAGCGGTGCAAACATAAATCAGCCTGATACCTCGTATAACAGTACACCAACCGGATGGGCTATCCATGCGTTATTATCAAAGGACAATGGCAACGCGCATAACCAGTTACAATGCATTAAATTGCTTTTAAAAGCAGGGGCCGATAAAAGTTTATTGAATAGTGATTCGATGCAGTATCTGCGTTCGGTAGCTGAAAGTGATAAAGAGTTGGAGGGGTTGATAAGATAGCTTATCGGGTGTCACCCTGAGGCCTTTGCCCACATGTTTCGAGTGCTTCAGCATGACACCTCCACATTTTCGGTGTTCCAAAAATTAATAGCTTTACCTATCAAAATGAAAACACCGGCCCACCAAACAGAACTACAGGAAGCCCTACTACATATCAAGGCGGTACGGGGCAGCGTGCCTACTCACCGCAAGCAATCGAAACGCGTCTACTCCTTTTCCAACAAACCGTTTAGCGAGCAACTGATAATATGGAACGAGCTATGGCGTAACACCAACGATTTTTGGGTGAGGCTGCATGCTTATTTCTTTTTAGAACGTCACCTGAAAAAAGATAATGAACTGCTGGAGATGTGGCCGGTTATTGTTGACTGGCAGGACCAGGTAAACGATTGGCCCCTCTGCGATGCCCTTGCCAAAATATATACCAAAATACTGGTTGCAGCACCCGACCTGGTTTATCCCCAACTGCAGCAATGGAACCGCGACGAAAACTTATGGAAGCGCAGGCAGTCTGTTGTATCGTTGTTGTATTACAGTCGCACCAAAAAGCAGCACCTGTCTTTCAGCGAGGTTGAACAATTGATCAGTCCCTTGTTGGCCGACAAGGAATACTACGTGCAAAAGGGTGTCGGCTGGGCTCTGCGCGAGTTGCGTAATGTTTACCCGCAGGAAACATTGGCATGGCTAAAAACGCACATCAAACACGTAAGCCCCATCGCCTTTACTATCGCGATAGAAAAGCTGGATGTGGAGTCGGTTAATGAATTGAAGAGGATTAGGAAAGGGTAGACTCCGTATCACAACCGTCATCCTGTCCGCCCAATGGCGGATCAGGATCTCACGGGACAGGTTACCGCCATGGTGTACACCTTGCTTATGGGATGCCGATCCGCCAATGGGCGGACGGCATGATGGGACTGGCATACCTTCAGCCCAATCCAAAAACGGACATACCTTGTAACGAAAACGGACGGTTTATAAACGCAATAACCGCCTTAAATATCTGTATATAAAATATTTACATAAATGGCATCTATTTGGTAGCAATATTGCCATAAGAAACCGTGTAAGCTAATTCAATTCATATGATCAGAAATTATCTTAAAACAGCCTGGCGCAATTTGTGGAAGAACAAAGCTTTTTCCCTTATTAATATCCTGGGTCTTGCCATGGGGCTTGCTTGCAGCCTCCTGATCTTTTTATGGGTACAGGATGAAACCCAAATGGACGCTTTTCATGCAAACGGCAAACAGCTTTACGTGATTATCCACAGGGCGTATTTCGATCATAAAAAAGCTGCGGGATATTCCACTCCGGGTTTGCTGGCCGAGGAACTGAAAAAAGATATCCCGGAGGTTATCTATGCAACCCAATTTAGCTGGAATCAGGATCACACATTCAAGGTAGGTGATAAAATATTGAAACTCAATGGCACCTATGCCAGTCCTGATTATTTTAAGATGTTCAGCTTTCACCTTTTAGAGGGTAAGCCAGCTTCGGCACTGAGTACGCCCACAAGTCTGGCGATATCTAAAAAAATGGCAGACAATTTTTTCGGTAGTCCGCAGCAGGCTATCGGAAAGACCATCAAATACGAAAATCAAAAGAACTTTACCATTACTGCGGTTTTTGATGATCCGCCCAAAAACTCTTCCCTGCAACATGAGTTCATCGTTAACTGGTACACTTTTCTAGATGAAAATAGCTGGACCAAAGACTGGGGAAATAACGGGCCGATGACCTTTTTCCAGATACGTAAGGATGCCAACCCTGTGTTAATAGATAAAAAGCTGACACATTTTCTGGATAACCTCGACAAGGGCCAGCAAAAAGGAAAATTCTACTCAGAATTAGGAATGCAGCCCTTCGCGGAAAGATATCTTCACGATCATTTTACAGATGATAAAGTTGATGGTGGCAGAATAGGCTATGTTCACCTATTCAGCATTATTGCAGTATTCATTTTGTTGATCGCCTGTATCAACTTTATGAATTTAACTACTGCGCGTTCTTTAAAACGGGCGCGTGAAATTGGGGTAAGAAAAGTGGTTGGAGCAATGCGCCCTATGTTGATCCGCCAGTTTTTGGGAGAGTCATTATTGTTGACCTCGATCGCTGTATTGTTCTCTGTGATTTTAATGGCTTTATTGCTTCCGCTGTTTAACCAGGTAACCGGTAAACAAATAAGTTTGCCATTTGACCAACCGATATTTTGGTTTGAATTACTTGGCCTCACTTTGATAACCGGTATCGTCGCCGGTAGTTATCCTGCCTTATTTTTGTCGTCCTTTAAACCTGTTAAGGTGTTAAAAGGTGCGCTGAAAATGACATCAGGCGTGGTTATCTTCAGAAAAGGTCTGGTGGTTTTCCAGTTTGTGCTTTCCGTGGTTTTGATCATCAGCACCATTATTATTACCCGCCAGGTCAATTATGTAGAAAACCAGAACTTAGGCTACGACCGCGAGAACCTGATCTATATCCCCCTTGAGGGTGACCTTGCTCCAAAATACGATCTGTTCAAAAATGAATTATCGAGAATGGGCGGCATACAGGAAGTAACGCGCACTACAGACGTACCAACCAATATTCAGAATAGTACCGGCGGTGTAGATTGGGATGGTAAAGATCCCAATATTAATATACAATTTACCCAGGCTTCGGTTGGGTATAATTTTGTCAATACATTGAAATTGAAGCTATTGCAGGGGCGTGATTTTTCAAAAGACTACCCTACCGACAGCGCCGGTTACCTGGTTAATGAGGCTGCATTAAAACGTATAGGCTATAAAGACCCTATCGGCAAGCGACTGACTTTCTGGGGAAAGAAAGGAACGATCATCGGTCTTTTGAAAGATTACCACATCGCTTCGCTGCAACAGGCAATAGTGCCTTTGGTTTTAAGACTTGACGAGAAGGCCACCTGGGGCAATGCGCTCATCAGGACAAAACCCGGGCAGACCAAACTGGCGTTGGCAAGCATGGAGAAGCTTTGCAAGCAGTTGAACCCGAATTTCCAGTTCAGTTATTATTTTTCGGATGAGCAATATCAAAAACTTTATAACAATGAACAGGTTGTAAGCAAGCTGAGTAACGTATTCGCATCATTGGCTATTATCATTTCCTGCCTTGGTTTGTTAGGATTAGCTATGTTCACTGCTGAGCAGCGGGTTAAAGAGATCGGTATCCGCAAAGTGCTGGGTGCGGGGCTGATTTCATTATTCTCCCTGTTGTCTTCTGAATTTTTGATACTGGTAGGGATTGCCTTATTAATAGCTTCACCGCTGGCCTGGTACGGGATGGATAAATGGCTGCAAAACTATGCCTACCATACCGTTGTAGAATGGTGGATATTTGCCTTAGCAGCGATCATTGCATTACTGATCACCGTTTTGACCATCAGTTTTCAAACAATCAAAGCAGCATTGGTTAATCCGGTGAAGAGTTTAAGAAGTGAATAAAATTGTTATCCGCTGAAGCATAAAAAAGTAACATTTTGGAAAAGGCGCAAGAAATTGAGCCTTTTTGCTTTAAATCCGATGTTGACGTCCCTGTAGAGTCTTTTGCCGTCCCTGCAGGGTCTCCTGATGACGTCCCTGCAGGGTCTCCTGATAAGGGACCCTGCAGTACCCGTCGCTTTAATACCTCAGGGGCCCTGCGAGAGATCCTGAGGGGACAGGAACGTTGTTCTAAGTCAGACACCTGGGATATTGACGGAAACATCGGAAAGTTTTCAAACTATTTTTTTGGTTGATGGAACAACTTATGGTACATTAGATACGTTACTGTGAAAATGCGCTCGTCTATAATTTATACGAATAAGTAATTTTAAAATATAAACCTAAACCTCGTAATATGAAAAATGTATTTCCTTCCAAAATAGGCCTTTTGGCGTTTTTGCTTATATGCGTTTCAACTTTTATCACTTCCTGTAAAAAGGAAACGTTAGTTGATTCCAATCAGTCGCCTAAAATTGCACCACCAAAGCCGCTTGACACAGTTTATTATCAATGGGGTGATCTGAGCATCAGCCGAAGTAATATTACAGATATCATCCAGTATGATAATACAGGTAAAATTAGCAAGATCACCAGTATTTATTCGGTCGGACAGCTTGCACGTGTGGTTAATTTTACCTACCAGGATAACAAGATAACCCTTGATACTGATATGAAGGACATTTATACCCTGGATGAGAGTGGTCGGGTAGTGTCGCACCAAAGCACTGAGGTGCAGAATGGGCTTACCTTTACAGAAACCCAAACTTATAATTACGACAGCAACGGCTACTTAAGTACAATACCTATGTCGGTAAATGGTACTGTTTACTCAACTATTAATTACAAGGTAGCAAACGGGAATTATACCAGCTATGTATTATCAAATACGAGTGACGGAAAGATTACCAGGGAATACGATTTCACCTATGGTAATACAAAAGCTACCAGCCCTATTTCACTTTTTACACCTGTTTTTGGCGATAATACTTATGTGGCTGTTGAGAAGTATTTAAACTTTGGCAAGCAATCAGTGAACACGATATCGGGAATAAATTACACCATAGCCAATGAGAACGGCACCGTGAGCAAAGGCACGCTACCCGCCACCAGCCAGGTTGACACCGATGGTAATTTAACCGGTCTGGATTTGAGTTCGGGGACTTATATTAACGCGTTTCCTTCGGATAACCTTTCACCGTTGCCCAGGAGCGTTCGTTTTGTATATAAGTAGGGTTTATTTGATGTCCCTGCGGGGCCTCCTGATAAGGGACCCTGCGGTATCTGTCGCTTTAATACCTCAGGGTCCTCTGCGAGAGACCCTGAGGGGACAGGAACCCGGTGAAAAGTTTAAGAAGTGAATAAACCCCGTCATCCTGTCCGCCCAATGGCGGATCAGGATCTCACGGGACAGGTCGCCGCTATGGTGCACACCCTGCATGTAGGGTGCCGGAACAGGTTTGGCATAACGGTATTTAGTCCGGGATTACAAATTCGTACCAACAGGTGGACTTTACTGCTTTGCTATTTTACTCACCTCCAACGGAGTCCTTCGGACCGGTCATTTCCGCCTATGGGCGGATCGACCACCCTCGCTTCGCTGCGCGGAAAGAGGGGGGTAAGAAAAAAAAGCTTTTTCAAGCCCCCCTGTAACAAATTAAGAATCACATAAAACGTACAACGTATCACGTCCAACGTTCAACCTCTTCAAAACATCCCCGTTTCCCTTCCACCACCGCATCCAGATCTACCTCCTCCATCATCACCTGGTTAAAAAAGGCATCAAGTGCCAGGCGTTTGCTGATGCGTATTACGTTTTGGTTTTGCTCGCCGGTAAGTGCACCACCTTTGAGGGCAGCGGTGTAGGCGTCCTTGTCGCGCCGCAGGGCAGAGCGCTGATGACCGGGGGCGGTAAGGAGTTTGTACTTCAGATCGCCAACCAGTTGGCGGCAGGCATCAGCCATCATATCGTACTTCTCGTCACGGTTGAATTGGAGCAGTTGCAATCGATCCAAAAAATCATAAACCGAACCAGCCATGCTGGCGAAGCTTTTACCCGATTGTTTATGCTGCAACGCCATCAGCGTATTTGATTTTGCTGTCGCGAATTGTTCCTGCTTGCCGGGTGCTGGTCGTGCTGTGCCTAACGCGGGCAAAGATTTTACGGCCTGTACGCGCTCTTCCGACAGTAGGTACTGCTCAATAAACCGCTCAAAAGCTACCACGCTGAGGCCATAGAACTCGCCATACTTGCCGCGGATGCCGTTGGCAATAGCTACGGGGATCTCGTTGATACGGATAGCGGGGTAGCGGGCGATGATATTGTCGGTAAGTTCGTTCACCATATAGTCGCGCTCCTGCGGACTGAGGCTTTTGTTGTTAAGATCGGCAAATGCTTTGGCAACGCCGATAAGCACCATGTTGAACACATCGCGTTTGGGCACTTTACGCACGGGCGATTGGGAGAGGATGGCCCATGGGGGGATTTCTTCGGAGGTCAGATGTCTGATGTCGGAGGTCGGAGGTTCGATGTGGGATTTGGTTAGGTTTGACATTTTTTATAGATTTTATTTGCTATTGACATGCAAGAAATAATTATGTAACTTAGAATAAACCTTAATTGTAATGGATATGTTACATTGCCCCGGATGCAAAAGTGAGCACATTACTGTTCATAGCAGGCGAAAATATTTTGCGTGGACAGTCTTATGTCTCCTCATTATTCTGGGCAGCTATTCTGTATTAAGAATCCCTCTGCTGCGGCCCGGCGAATGGGACACCCTCAAAATGTTGCTCATCCTTTTCTGTGAGGTTGCATTGTGTATATCGCTCATCATGGTTGTTTATTACCTGGTATTGGGTATTTCTAAAAAACATACCAGCTATACCTGCCGCGATTGCCACCACCAGTTTGATGATGGTTTGATGGTTCAGCATGATAGTCGCCGCCAGCACTAACAGGTAAAGAAGTCGGAGGTCGGAGTTCGGATTTGGTTAGATTTGTCATAAAAGATCGACTTTTGGACACAACTGATGTTTTTTGTATCTTCGGATAAACCGTATCGCAAATGAATAGAATACATTGTCCGAAATGCAAAAGCGGCAACGTTACCCACCGCAGCAGGCAGAAGTACCTTTTTAGATCAGCCGGATGTTTAGCCATCATCTTACTTTGTTGTTTAGTGGCTGATGGATTAAGAAACGCAAACGTTGATGGTGTTGTAATCATTGGAATATTTGGGAGTTTATTTTTCTCCAGCCTATCCCTCATGTTTGGCATATACTATGTTGTTAAAGGCATCAGGCAAAAGCAAACCAATTATCATTGCGGCAATTGTAAAAATGCATTCCAAACAGGGCTGATCCTTCAGCACCTTGATGAAGAAGATGACATCCTGCGCAGTATACGGAAACAAAGGGGGAGTGGTCAATAGTCATTGGTCAGTAGTCATTAGTCAGTAGTGATTAGTCAATAGTCATTTGTCGCAATGAAAAGAACGTTATACATCCTTTCTGCACATTAACCGGGGCATGGATCTTTAAATTTCTAAAAAAACGAAAGCTATAAAATCTAATGTATTGAACTATTCACCAATGAACTATTGAACCAATGAGCTAATGAACTAACTACTCCCTCATCACCACATCGGTAAACTGTAAAGCCGCCGCGACGCCTCTGATTGGTTGTACGTTTGATGTTTTACGTTTTATGTTGGGCTGATCAAGTATAACGTCCGACGTATCACGTATAACCCTCTGCGCCGCAAGGTGTTTAGGCATCCAGTAGTAAAAGTTTTTGGTGATATCTTCCAGCGTTTTGCCGTTCAGATCGCCCAGGTCTACTTTTGAATCGTAGAATACCAGGAAATACCATTCCAGTTGCTCGTCGGTTAGTTTATGCTGCTCCACCAGTAAACGCTTATTTTTTGTCGACATAAAAAAATCAAAAGCGGTAGTGCAGTCTGCTACTACTACTGTTTGTTTTGGTTTTTCTTTTAGTTTATTATAGTCTGGAGGGTTTACCGGAGTAATTGGCGGAGACTTTACCGGAGTAATTACCGGAGATTTTCCGGTTGATAAAAAGGAATACTCAGCAAAAGCTCTTTTATTTTTGTTGCTTTTATAACTAATTAAGTCACTTTGTATCAACTCCAGCCTGGCCGCAATTATCGTTTTATCAGTCATTGATAATGCACTGCACAATTCGCCATTTGAACATTTAAAGGTATCGGGCCATCCTTCCTCATTGGCTATAGCTACGAGTTCGTAGTATAAGGCTTGTGAGGCGGCAGACAGGCGGTATCTCCGTCGTGTTCTTCGTAATTGTGCGGCAAGGGTGTATCCGTCCATTTCAGTTGGCAGTTTTGGGTTGGCAGTTGGCCGTTTTGGTTGAATTACTTATTAGCTATTGTCAATTGCTGACATGTAGACGAAAGCGTGATATGTTATATATGCTAATTGGCATACTTCAATCAAAATAACACTCATCAAAACCACTTCCAGACATTCCGTCTTCGCTATCTTCCCGGCTTCCATCAAATACCTCACTATCTACCAGCTGCGTAAGTACGTTTTTAAGGGCGGCTTCGCGGGCCCATTGCTGCTCGGTGGTGCTGGCATCTTCGCGGTACCATTTAATGGGCTCGTTTATTTCGATGCGGGTTTTGTATACGTAATTGCCCTTTGGGTGCAGTTTGGTGCCTTCGTAGCTGTTCAGGTTATCATTGCGGATCATTTTGGCGAAGTTTTTCAGGCTGATGTCCAGCTGCAGGCATTCGTCTATAGAGTTTTTAAAATCCTGCTTATCCTCCAACCAGAGGGTAAGTACGTCGCCGTTGATGTCGTGGTCGGCAATGCTGATGCGGCTATAGTCGTAATCTACCGAGATCACAAGCCACCACAGCTCATCTTTGAGTTTTTGGTTTAGTTTTATCATTTTATTTGGTCATTAGTCATTGGTCATTAGTCATTGGGGGGATTGGTCATTAGTCATTGGTCACTTGTCATTAGTAAGATGGTCACTGGGTACTGGTTATTAAATGCATAGGATATTTCCCGCTGCAAAATCAGCCAATGACAAGTGACCAATGACTACCTAAATCTAGGCCGCCAGTTTGGAAAATACTTCTGTATCTCGGCTATGTGGCTGCTGTGTTTGTTGCAGGCGGTTTGGTAGGCCTGGTAGCGTAGTTTTAAATGGTTTAGTGGCTCATGAGGCTTGTTTTGGTCTTCGGGTCGTGATCTTAATGCGGAATAGGCTAAGTACATATTATAAGGTTTGGTTCAATTTTTTTGTCTGAACCGGAATTCTTGAAATTTAGGAATTTTTCGAATTCTGTTAATTCTTTAATTCGGAAAAATTCCGGTTCAGACAATTTATCTTTAAATTCTTTATTAATACAATCGGATTTTATAGATTTGTATTAACATTGAGCAGAACGACGATACGAATATAAAGAAAAATCATACATTTACAAAGAAAAATATTTAATAAAAGTTTTCAACATACTATGGAAGAGCAGGCAAAACCAAATAAAGTGCGCAGGATTCGTCCGGAAACATTAGAGTTTATAATCCTCTATAATCAGCTAAGGGGCAGGGCTTTTAAAGGTAATGCACAGCTGGCCGAAGTGCTCGGTTTTAATTCGCCCGCGTCAATAACCGAGATCATCAAGAGCCGCCAGAATATCGACCCGGATAAACTCAAAATTTTTAAAGAAAAATATAAAGATTTTATAAATAACAAAAAAAATAAAGAAACTCCCCATGCTTCGCAGACTATTTTTGAGGGGATACCTATGTATGAGGTGGTTGCAACGGCGTCGGGAGTGGAGGTTTATAAAGATATTAATGACAGCACGCCCATCGGTCATATGAATTTCCCCGGGATTGAGGATTGCGATTTTGCCCTGCCGGTTTGGGGGCACTCCATGTACCCGTACCTGGAGAACGGCTGTTGGGTGGCGCTAAAAACCATTCATGATAATAAGATCCTCCCCGGTGAGGTATACTACATTGAGTGGGGCGATTACCGCATGTACAAACGCCTGCTGGCCGCTGATAACGACGACGAGGTGATTGCCCACAGCGACAACACCACCGAGTTAGTAGGCGACCGCCTTAAATACGCGCCCTTCATCATCAAAAAGCAGGATATCAAAAAGCTTTGTTTGGTGAAGGACATTCATAAGAAGCATAATCATTAGGGGGAGGTGAAAGCTGAAAGGTTAAAGGCGAAAGCTTTTATCTAAGAATGTTCCAAAAAAAACTAACTTAGTTTAAACCTTAACACAATGAAAAGAAAGTATAAAATAATAATAACAACCGCTGTCCTACTGATATTAGCAATAGTTATTTTTATTTATACACACGGTAATTATTCAATCGATATCAGGTTACATTGATTATAATTCCGGCGGTTTACACGTATTTTCCCGGTCCTTGTTGGTGTTGTCACCTTAGGTGTTCGGAAGATTATAATTTCTTAAAAAACAACAAGTCGTGCTGAATTTATTTCAGCATCCCATCAGAAAGTTTGATACTTTAAAGGTAATTCGAAGTTCAGCACAGGTGGTACCTTGCAAGTGAAATACCAGTCTGCATCAGCATGACAGCCTTTTTATTTCTTCCGAACACCTATGGTGACAACACCAACAAAGGCGGAAAGACAGGATTAGACTAGTCATTTCTTTGTCAGTTGGTATCTCAAGTGTGTTGTCAAGTCTGATGGTGTCACTTCTACAATCTGAAGATCATATTTGTCTTTGTCAATGCCGTCAAACAGCCGGATACCACTTCCTAAAAAAACGGGAGCAATGTGAATGAAAAATTCGTCCACAAGCCCTGCACTCAGATATTGTTGAATAGTATCGGCACCACCCTGTATTCTTATGTCCTTTCCTTTGGCTGATTGTCTTGCTTTTTCTAAAGCGCTTTGTATTCCGTCATTGATGAAATAAAAAGTTGTTGTCCCCTTTTGAACCCAGGGTTCCCGTTTTTCGTGTGTCAGCACATAAACATCTGCTTTGTATAAATCTTCTGCCCAATGGACTTCGCCTTCTTCAAACATTCGCTTTCCCATAATGTAAGAACCTGTTCTTGCAAACACATCATCAATTAACTTACTGTCTGCACCGTATTCTTCGCCGCCTTCCATATTGATGTGTTTCCAAAATGCTTTTTGCTTAAACATCCATTGGTGAATTTCTCCTGCAACACCACCCATTGGGTTGGCCGGACTCCTGTTATCGCCTGCGAAAAAACCATCAAGTGATATCCCGCTGTCAAAGATAATTTTGCTCATAATTTCTGTTTATTTTTTGAGATGAACAAGATAATAATAGGTTTTGTTGATGACAACAGGAGACTATATACTTTCACGTCCCTGCAGGGTCTCCTGATAAGTGACCCTGCAGTAGTGCGGATACTTCAGGGTTCTCTGCGAGAGACCCTGAGGCGACGGGAAAATAAAAACCCCCATCCCGAGGTTTGTCTTAATCGTTCCCTGTTAGGCCGTATTATAAATCCCGACCAACAGCTAGTTAATTATCCAGCAACCGACGATGATAGTTTATCTGCCCCAAATGGTAGTCCAGGTGCATGGCCAGGTGAACAAAAAAGTATTCGGCAGATGCGTCTTTTAAGGATATCTCGGCCGGGTATTTTTCGTTCAACTGATCTTCTGAGATCATATCAAAGGTTTTATCGATCATGATGATCGTTTTTTCTATTTTATCCACTAGTTCCGCGCGTGGTACATCTTTTAGCGCAAATTCATCTGCGCGGTTCCTCACATAACCGGTTTTGCCAAATTCCGCACCGACGTATGCGTTCAGGTTACCAACCAAATGTAAACATAGGTTGCCGGCAGAATTCAATATACCCTTTTCGATATACCAGAGCTTTTTCTCGTTTTGGTAAGCTTCTATCTCTTGTTTTAACTTTTCAAGGTCGCGGATGATCAGTTTTTTCAGCGTATCTTTTATCATGTATTTGGTATGGCCTGTTGCAGCTTTTACTAAGAAAATCTTTTGGTTTGACGATGCAAGGTAAGTTATTTTATAGTTGACTGCTGAAATTATCAATTCAAAGTTTATCTTTTTTTTACACACACGCTGTTCGTAGTTTCTGACTACGAACTTTTATGCATATCTCGTCCTAAAATGAGTTTACTTTGCACAACGCCATTTTAGGACGGGACAGATGGTGGTGTTACCACGTAATCGGATGACGGGGAGAGATGAGAATATCGCGCCGCTATTTTTTGGTACCAATTGCAAGCGACCTCCATCAACACAAGAAAGTCTCTCACAATAACATGTGGACAGGCTTTACCAGGTTTATAACTGTAATAGTAAGTGTTTTTTACTGAGGGCGATTTAATATTCAGTTCGATTATCCGGCTTAATCATCCTGTAGAGGGCTATAAAATGGTGAGGCGATTACCATTCCGATTGCCAATATAATACCGAGCGTATAACGTAATATTCTGATCATTTTAACAGAGGTTCCGCGAAGATAATAAACGGCATCATCATTATTGAAAAAAATATTTACCTCATAAAATCGTTACAAAACACAGAAAATTAATCAATTGTATATACCACGCTTATTGATTATTTTTATAGTTTAAATATCTTAAAATGAGCATAGATAAATTCAATAATCGTATTTTGGATATTGAAGCAAGGCACAAAGGGGATCTGAAGGGCAAGCGCATTTTTAGCTATTTTGAAGTGGACGCTGTAAGAAGTACAACAAATTATATTATTGATATCGACCCCAAAAAGGAATTGCCTCAGCGGATCCGTGACGAGATTCAGGAGGCTTACAACCAGTTTTTATCAAAGTGATCAAAATGCGCTGACTGGGGAGAGGAAGAAAAAAACTAATCACTGACCACCGTTCACTGATCACAATTACTAATCACTTAATCAGATTTTTTTCCACGCAACATTAAGCGTTTGATCCTTGCATTCGATCAACAATCTGACTAAAGTTTTTAAACAAATAACTTTAAAATTTGAACAACAGCATGTAACTGCGATGTCATCTCCGGTTACATTTACTGAGGGCATTTGATGATGAATAGAGCAAGTCATGCGTTCGATCACAGACTTAACATGAATGTTTAAGTCCATGATTAAAGAGAAAAGTGTTTATATACAACTGTTTAACTTGTTAAATGTTTGGACATTCAAGATCGGTACAATAATTTCTGAAGTTTTCGAGTTAGATTTAATGCTCAACCGCCCTATTAAATGAATAAGTTTCGAAAGTTTCTTCGACGTCGCCGCGTATTTACCATTATTTTAATTGTGATTATGCTGGCTGTTTTGCTACTTATATTTTTTAGGATCGAGGTCTTTTCTCAAACAGGTAAGTAAAAGCAGTTTTTGTGCCCCTGAAAGCCCTTTTCTGAAGCTATTATGTTTCGTGCTGCTTATCATTAAAAAATGTAATACAAATTATATATTATTTTCCATTATATTTTACTTATATTGTATAACCAATCCTAATTCTCTTGAAAAAACTGCTTGTTATCGAAAACGACATGGATACGCTCGAAATAGTAGGTATCCTGCTGGAGAATAACGATTTCGAGGTGGTTCAATCGTCCGAAAAAAAATCGATAAAAGAGATAGCAGAAATAAATCCGGACATTGTTGTAATTGATTATTTACTGGGAGACGGCCTGGGGAACGAACTATGTTTTGAAATAAAAACAAATCCCTTAACCAAACAAATACCTGTTATTTTATTTTCGGCCAGTCCTAATTTAGAAAAGGTAATAGAGACTTGCCTTGCCGATGCATTCATTGCCAAACCCTTTGATCTGGAAGACTTTTTGGAGATGGTAAATCAATGGGCATATAAATCACAAAAACCCTCTGCTCTTTAAGTAATCTGTTGACAGGCATAGCTTTTTTAGCTGACTATTTGGATATGGAAAACGTAATAAGTTGCCCCCATTTATTTAAAGATTGACAATCCTCAGTTGCAGGCAGCTAACATCCATTAACAGACATTGCCACTCATTATTCCTGCTTATGCTTCATCATTCATATTGCTAATACAGCGGTTATGCAGAAAGGTTTTTTTAGGTTAGAGGGTAGCGAAGCATCTTCCTTCAACCTAAAAAAGCAATCAGGAAAGTGCTCTAAGTATTATAAAATAAAACAACTTACTGCTACTGCTTGTTATTCAATATCATAGCAATATGATAGGGTTAAATTAATTAGGGTAAGCCCCCTGCAGTAGACGGCAGGGGGTTTTGTTTTTTATCCGTTTTAAAGTAATAGCCATAAAAAGGACAGCTACTTTTAGGGGGCAGACAAATTCAACTCGTTGTTAAAATTGACTGTTACTTTTTAATTAACTCATAACCTGTATTTTATAATAAAAATACATTAACTTAGAAGTACGCAAACTTATCTCATGATAAACGATATTAATTTTATCGTCGCCAATATTTTGAAGCTCGAAAAAAAGTATGCCCTATACTTTCGGGATAAAGATTATAAGATCAGAAACTGTGTGAAAGTTATTTTGAGTGAACCTGTAAGTATCCATCTAATTAACCATGTACTGCCCTTTGAGATTGCCTGTGACATTGAGGAGATGTTTTGGCGCGAGCCCGATAAAATTGATGACCTTAGCCAAATTATGCTTGACATAAAGCAAGAGGCACAACGGGCACAAAAATTAAGAGCTAACTGCTATAACCTTTGTGCCGGCTTAACAGAAACATGCAGGCAGCGGCAGTCCATTTTTGCCCGCATCAGAAATTACCAGGACTGAGGATTAATCAATCTTACTGACGCTATAAAATGGCGACGCTATAACCACGCCGGTTGTCAATAGAATGCTATGTGCGTAAACAGGACTCACCTTACGATCAATGCTTTTTACGGCTTTTTACTTTAAACCTTCTTTGTAAAATATAGTCTGTATCCAAAAGGCATGTTATTACGTAAAAACCTCATTAGTAAATCTTAGTAAATGCATACTCGTATCAGAATTCCTTTAATCATAGTGAGCATTTTATTTATAATATCACTAGTTGCTTTGCCTTATCTTTTTTATAAAAGCAAAGTCCAATACCAGTCGTATCAATTTAACGGGAGGGTTGACAGTGTATTATACAATGTAAAAGGCGAGCCGACGGTTAAAATCGGGGATAAAAAATATCATCTGCCGGTACACTACTGGACTATTAACAGGCAAATACAAGTGGGCGACTCTTTGGTAAAGGAGAAAAATTCAATTACGATAAGGATTGTTAAGAAAGACGGGACGGTTATAATTAAAGATTAACCTTCGAATAGTACCGCAAGCACCCCTGTAATAAATGTTTGAACTATAGAACTTTAGCTGTAACTTCACTCAAAACCTAACTGAAATGAAGAAGTTACTTTATCCCCTGTTGTTAGCACTTGCATTACTCGCATGCAAACAAAAACCCCATGAACCTGTAAAAACAAAAGCCGAACTTCGGGCAGAATATCTAAAAAAGGCGCTGGAAAGTGACGATTACAAAAATGCATATCAGAATGTTAAAAGGGTGCACAGTATGCTGGATTCTGTTAAGAAAGGATCGATGGACTCAGTAGCTGCTATTTTTGTATATAACAACTCGATAGCCACTCCAGCAGGCGAGGTGCATACAGTAGCACAAGTTAAAGAGGGAATGAAAAAAGATACGGCTTATTTAAAAGCAGTTCAGCTGAAAGTTGCGGATGATCTGGCTTTGGCGGATTCGGCGAAGATGAAGAAGTGAGGGGATGACTTTATTTAAGTGCACGCTTGGATGAGCGGAGGTTTTTAGCGCCACCTCACCATCTCAAAACCGTGTATAAATATTTTTTGTTATTGTGAATTAGCTTCAGTGTATCATTATTGGCTGATTTAAACAGGCTATCACCTATTTTGGCCGTTTGGTACAGATCATTTCCGTTATTTAACGACACTGGGTTTACCATAAAAGCTTCGTAATTTACAGATATCGTCCCATGGAACTTGTACTGATAAAGCGTATCTATTGTGCCTTTAATCACTGCCGCATGAAATTCATTATATTTAATTCGTCTCATAGCGAATGAAAATCCAACCGTGATTATCAGAATTATGAGGAAAATTTTTTTTCTCATTGTAACAAGGTTTGCCAAAGTTATAAAAATGTGGTAGATGTAGACTATAAACACCAATAAGGGCGGTAAGCGCAGCTAAGATTTGAATATGCCTGTCTATACCGAAAGTATAAGTTTAAAGTATTGAATATAAGAATATTTCCCCACCTGTTTTTGTCCCCTCTGGGTCTCTCGCAGAGGACCCTGAGGTAGCAAGATACCCTGAGTACTGCCGGGTCTCCTATCGGAAGACCCGGCAGGGACGAGAAAATCATTATCTTCGGACAAACCTTATCGCAAATGAAACCGCATCAAACAACTGGCTTATCGGTAATTTCTTTTGGAGTCGCATTAATTTGCCTCTTGGCCATTTCAGGCTGTACAAAGGATCTTAAATATAGAAACATACAATTGCAGGTCACAATCCCAGCTAATACAACATTCGATATCAGAATAATCAAAGCTGGACTTCCAATCATGACTGAAACAAACAGTAGTACTAACCTCACGTGGTCTACACTGGCTAAAGGCGGCGATACACTTGCGGTAGCTTATAACTTTGTTACCCAAGGCCAGCAAAATGGGCAAGGAGTGGCAACATTCAGTTACAACGGTGGGGTATTATTAACCATTAATGGCGGTAGCGGTAGTCAAATAGTTAAGGTGCCATGAAATGGACTGTTTTTTATGTCTCCTAAGAATTTCCCCGCGTCCACGCTGGAATGATTTTTAAATTAAGCGTCTGCGCTTAGCCCGGCTACGTATAAATCTTCACCAATCTCTGGTCACTAATCATCAATTTCCTATTTTTACACTTATGATCATCCGCCGTGCTACGCTTAATGATATTCCGGGAATAATGCTGCTGATTGCCGAAGTGGTGCCTGCCATGAACGCTGCCGGTAATTTTCAGTGGGATGCTACTTATCCCAATGCCGGGGTATTTGAGGTTGACATTAATCTGAACCAGCTTTGGGTAGCCGATGCGAATGGTGACATAGCCGGTGTAAGCGCTATTACTACCGATCAGGATCCCGAGTATGCAGAAGTAGGGTGGGACCTTAACGAAACCGCCATTGTAACACACCGGTTGGCCGTAAGCGCACGCTACCGCGGACAGGGCATTGCCGCCAAACTGCTGGAGCAAGCAGAACAGGAAGCCATTAACCGTGGGATAAAAACGCTGCGGATAGATACCAATTCAGAAAACAGCGCCACCCAGCGGCTGTTCCCCAAGCTGGGCTACCGGTTTGCCGGTGAAATAGGTTTAAGTTTCAGGCCAAACCTGAGTTTTTACTGCTACGAGAAAAGGCTCGATGGCAATCATATCGCTTGAAATTTCAACCTAAATGAACTTGATCCGGGTAATTTTAAATAACCTGATTATTTTATTGTGCCTCAATAAAATAAAACATTTATAGCTGTTTTACGCAGAATTTTGTGATTTCATCCTGTGATTATACTTTCTGTACGCTTAAATCACCAGACCTGGATGTGGTGCTTTTGGTATTATTAAATAAATAAACCAATGATCAGAGTAAAAAAATTAATTATTTATATTTATTAGTTAAATATACTTGTTGTTTTAATTAATTATATATTTGCAACATCTTTACAATTGCTTGCATTTTAACAATTTGTTTATTTATATTTAAAGTTCCCATTATGGAGAATCAGGCTTATAAACTCATTATCAATAGCTTCAGTGTAGGTACCTGGCAGCAGACATTGATATTTTATTTCTTTTTGTTTGTGCTGCTCCGTATTATACTTATGCAGCTGAGTGTACGGCATACTCATGGCCGTGGTAATTTTATCCAGCGATGGATGGAAGGCCGCCTTCAAAAATAAAGGCAACAAAAAATGCCGTTGTCCCTTCCGGGCAAACGGCACCACCAATTAACCAAACTAAATTAACAAACTAAAGGTTTAAGCTTGACCAGCAAACTTATTTTGTCCGCTATCCACGGCGGATAGCGGGGCATTCATAGGTATTCATAAGCAGATGTAGATATCTTTATCAGGCAGACCGCTTTCTTAAGCCGATAACCGGTTCTTCCTGTAATATATATTGCATTTGTATCATACTCTCAAGATCATCAAAAGTACTGGCCTCGGGATGTGTGCGAAGGATGACCTCGCCATCAACTTCGTCAAATTCAACCCTGGCGCCATAACGCCACTGTATTAAATGATAGTTCCAGGTGATAGTAGTAATTTGGGCCCCGTCTTTTAAAAGACGTCCTACATTATCCTTGTTTGTTTTAATTCCTTTACCGAACCCACCCTTTGTTGAGTGCAGAAAAACATCCGTAATGAATTCTAAATCACCCGCTTTTAACTTCCAGATGCCGGAAATATAGTAGTCCCAGTTCTCCATAGAATAAGTTTTTCGTTAGTAATAATAGATTGCATGCTAAATTAAAATTTAAAAACAACAGTTGCACCCCGTGTTTTCACGGTATTTTCAATGTGGTATTTACGCGGGGTGGGCGTTGAATATTCGCGTGACGAGTTGACTCACCCCCCAGCCCCCTCTCTGCTATGCAAAGAGGGGGAGAGAAGAAAGAAAAAGAAAGAAAAATAAAAAATTCCCTCTTTCCGCGCAGCGAAGAGGGGCGACCAGCGTAATGTAGTCGGGGTGAGTAAAATATCCTGGCGACGAGTTTAAAACATCCCCTGTTCATCCGCGCTTGGCCCGTAGCTGCCGGGGATAGGAATATCCAGCAAACGCAGGAACACACCCAATTGTGCCCTGTGGTGTATGGTCTGGCTCAGGGATACGCGAATGACTTCGCCCCGGGTTAATTTGGAGTAGATCTGGTCGCCGTTGCGCATTATCCATTCCTGGTCAAGAGCATCTTCTTTTGCTTTAGCCAGTGCAGCTTGCCCTTTGGCTACGCTTTCTTCAAAAAATTCTAAAAGGTGTTTGGTGTCATTTACAACAGGCTCTTTGTGGTCGGTATTGGCAAAGTCGAGCTCATTGCTGTTGATGGCCATATCAACCCAGCTTGGTATATCTGCAATATGAGTAGCCAGGCGGCGAATGGTCATGCTTTTTGGGTGCGGCTGCCAGTCGTACTTGTCGTTTGGTACAATAGACAGCATTTTACGGGTAATTTCGGCTTCCTGATTGAACTCTTTGGTGAACATTTCAATGATGGTTGTCATAATGTTTTTCATTTTTTTGATTATACCTCAAAGTAACAACAGGGTTGTGACAACCCTATGTCAGCAGTGTTTTGGGGGTGGGTAATTAAAAATTATTTGGGGTGTAAATAGTTGAACTATCATGGCGTTCCCGCTTGGTAGAAGCGGGCGGGCTCACTCCGGTACAGGCATTAGGCCAATGTCATTAAGTTAAGTTAAGGAAAAACAGAAGTGCTGATAATATCGAATAATGAACCTGCCTGCCGGCAGGCAGGTTTTGAATATCGAACGCCGATGTTTTTACTTCATTATTCAGCATTGGACATTTAGTGGTTTTATCGAAGCGGCTTATTCACAAAATGCAACCGTAAAGCTATTTTCTAATGATAAAATGGAGATCATATATGATGATATCGTCACAGAAAATGGTATAACTGAAAGGGACCTGGAAGTGACGTATATGACAAAGCAGAATTGATATCCCTGCAGGGCCTCCTGATAAGAGGCGCTGCAGTTCAGATTGTATAGTGCTAAATAGCACAGAGGTACTCTGCAAGAGACCCGCGGCATAAAAATTAACGGTGCACCTCTATCAGCGTAGTTTCTTCAATAATCTCGTTGATATCGAAAATATGCTCTATCACCGAAACGTAGGTATTATTATCCAAACAGATGGTAGTTGATAATGACGAGTTCTCGTTGCATTTGCCATCGATCTCGCACATGTAAGCTATTTTGTCCACATTGATCAATACATTGATCAGGTTGTTGCAATCATCCAGTCCGGTTAGCTCAATAAATTTTTTCATCTCTCTCTTATTTTAGTTCAAATCTGTAAAGATCTAATATACGGATAACGTTTGCTTAATGTTTAGTTAACTTAATATTAATATTAACATTTGCACATTTTGGTGAAACAGTGTTTGGCATTTCATGGAACAGACGATCAGTGGTGAGCATAACAGACAGATATTACATTTTCTGAAAGAAGCCATCACGAAATTAGATAGTGTGACCCACAAAAAAAAATGACGTGGCATGGTTGGATTGACGGAAGATACACCTAATTCACTTACTAAATCACTGCTCCAAAATAAGATATCTGCACATCCATGTTGGTGACAACACTAAAAGTGTTCGGAAGATCGAAAAAATATACAACACTATTCATTTTGTCATTCTGAACGTAGTGAAGAATCTTCTGCGTTTAATAAGTATGCGCTATACTTTCCACCGTGAAGTCCTAGTGAAGAAGATTCTTCGCTATCGCTCAGAATGACAATCTTCTCTTTTGGCCATCTTCCGAACATCTATGGTGACAACACCAACATGGGCAGGAGTGGTTAAAACAAATATCCAACGGAGATACCGATTACCCGGTTTCGTATGGTTAGACCTTCCTCGCGCGATAAATTACCCAGGCCCAAACCATAGTTGGCATCAATAAGTATTTTCTTGGACAGTTCGATACCTGCTACAAAATTAACGCCATAATCCGGGTTCTTATAGCCGTATGTGTCAAAATGCACTGTATAAGTAGGCATGGAACCCCATGTAGTGCCGTGCCCGGAAATGCCATAAGCCAAATATGGGCCACCGCCAAAGTATATCTTGACCTTAGGTGCGTCCTTTATATTATATAGAAAATTTACAGGCACTTCAATATAGTTCAATACCTCTTTTGCATTATAGGTGCCATGATCTACTCCAGTAAGAAGTAATAGATTTTGCGGTGTTACTTCGCCTTTGGTGGTAAAAAATAGTCCGGGCTGTATAGAAAAGTTTTTTAAGCCGATATCAACAATTATACCTGCATGAAAGCCAGTCAGATTTTTAGTATCTGCGGTACCGGATGGGTTTATTGATTGAGTGGATAGATTTAGTCCAGCTTTGATGCCGAAATTAAGGGATTGAGCAAAGCAGATGGTAATTGTCGCCAAAAACAAGCAAAGCGTTAGTGGAATTTTTTTCATGAATAAAGTTTAAGTTCTGCAAGATAGTTATTGTCCGGATATCAGTAAAATTAATTGCGATTTTGCCTGGTTTGGGTGCTGTTTTGCTAATAGATGTGCTGAAGATTGAACAAAGAGGCCAGTGCTGAAGCTACTGGTTGATATTTCTATAAATGCTACGTGAGGGGGCGCAGAAAAGAAAAATACAAAAACAAAAATCCCCTCTTTCCGCGCAGCGAAGAGAGGGTGGTCGAGCGAAGCAACGACCGGGTGAGTAAAATAATGCCATTTAGTACAGATTATAAATTACGGACTAAAATGAAATTCTTAAATTGTGCATCATAAACCGCTTATCATGGGAAATCCTAAATCTTTAAATGAAAAAAGACTAACAAAAAAGCAGGTGCAACAAATTATTACAAGCGAAGGAAGGTTACACGAGGAATATACGGAATGCTTCAAGGACATCTATGCTTCGGGATATATACAACAGGATTTAGTTTACGAACTTTCTAATGACAGGTTTTTATTTGTCTTTGATCCACAAGAAAAATCAATTGGGGGAAAGGGGGACATCTTTACAAAGGATTATTTGATACGCAGAATTAAATGGAGGCAACGTGTCAAAGATGACTACGCGAATAACCGTGGCAGTTCTGTAAGTCATTGGCGATTCTACTCAAAACATAAAAATGATTTCATCAAACAGGTTGACGTGCTTATTACAGAACTTGCCAAAATTTTAAATATCGATATCAAAAACCTTAACAAAACCTATAAGAGTCTTGATATTGTTTCAGAATCAATAGAGCAGTATGGGATAGACAATGCAATAATCAATATTTACGATAATTTGGTGGCCTATATTGGAGAAGTAGTACGCACACAAGTTGATGGAAACTGGGAAATCAATTCCAATTCCTCAGGCGGACCTTATCCATATATCGATATTGGACTTAAGCGAATTCAATATATGCCTATCAATATTGTATGGGATTGCCTGCATGGATTGGAAATTGTAGACTTTAGAAAGGCCGCAGGTAATGAGGCAAGGCAGGTTGGTGCTAAAGCAAGTATTGAAAAAGGAGAATACGGACAAAAAATTTAAAGTGCTGTCAATCGTAAGTCCGGATTTTTACCAGGCCTTATCCGGAAAATGTGCTATGAATATCCCACCGGTGTAATCATTCGGCGGATCATTCGGGTCGCCTGCCGTGCCTAACAGCTTAAGGGAGCTAACATATCCGCCAATCATATCAATATTGCCCGAGTTATCAATTAGCGCATCAGACAGGTTAACGTGCGATACATTATGATACCCGGTTAAAATATTAGTATAAACAGTAGCGCCGGTTGAAGTATACTTATTCAGGTAAATAGAATTGCTATACTCTATTCTTGGGTCGTTGGCATAAATACATTCGCCCATATACAATACGTTGCCCGTTTTATCAAATGCTATTTTGGTGGAGAGGTTATTAAACAATCTACTCACCTTATTCGTCCACAGATCATTTCCATCAGCGTCGATTTTACTGAGCAAGTTGGTATCAAACAATGTTGTGGTTTCACTGGATGTATAAATATTCCCCTCGGCATCATTACTAATTTCATAAAATGTACTAAACTTAACGCCCCTGACCCATATCCAGTTACCGTCTTTATCATATTTGGTAATAAATCCACCGGCATCATGTGTCAGGTCATCACCAATTATTGTGTGGCCATTTGCCGGTACAAATTGCGTTTCTCCTGCTATGTAAACATTTTCATTTTTATCAACAGTAAAGTAAGTGCGTTGATAACCGGGATTGATCGAAGCCTCGCTGAACGGGACTACGGGCTTGTTAAACAGAAGCTTACCGCCGGCATCATATTTGGCCAAAAAGTAATATTGCTGATCAACAGGCAATTGTAACGTAAATGAATTATCACCATTATAATTATAAAAGACAACGCTGTGCTCTGATACCCCTACAACATAAAGGTTACTATTATTATCAACTGCTATTGATAATACGCCGTCCATACTGAACTCGCTGTAGTATAATGTTCCGATTTCTTTTACCCATTGCTTTTGGCCCTGGCTGTTAAATTTGATAACGATGTTGGAGGCATTAGGTTGTTTTAAACTGTAACTATCACCCCCAAATTGCAATACGGGACTATTAGTGCAAAGCATTGAACAATAAATATTGCCCTGGTTATCCGTGATCATTTTAATTCTGTTAATAGCGCCCGCAGTACTGAATTGCTTCATCCAGATAAATTTACCTGCCGGGTCATACTTAACCAATGTTGCAGAATATTGCACCGGACTGCTGCCTGCTATAACAGTGGCAGATCCCGGGTCGGCATCAAAAATCCCGTATGGATTGAACATTACAAAGACATTGCCACCGGCATCAGTTGCCATAGAGGGGGCAGAGTTACCGCCAAGGTTGATGTTATGTATATCCGTTATCCAGGATGTACCATTGCTGCCGAAAGTGGTGGAAACATTTTGCTTAGTGCTGTCAACAGGTGGTGGTAGAATCTTCTGGGGATCAGTACCTGGTGCTTTTGAACAGCCAAGTACAAAAGAAAAAAGCATAAGCGTTATTAAAAACTGTAAAGGTTTAAGCATTGTGAAAATACTATACTGTAAATATAGTTAAAATGTTTATTGGCAGAAGTGTTAGTGGATTTATTATCAGGGCGTTCCAGCCGCTGTCACACCGGCTCTCGACTTCGGGCGGGGGAATCACCCTTGTTGCCTCTCTGCTGTCAAAGAGGGGGAGCGCTTAACCGCAACAAGAAGTACCCTGCTGAACAGGTGGGCATTTAATTGTGCCATAGCTGCAAAAAACGCAGCAATCACCTGCTAACGGCTTTAAACGGGTTTTGCAGTTTTCACATTCATAAAAGTACTGGCAGGCATCGGTCGGCATTTCTTCTTCTTTTTGAAAACCACAATCAGGACAAGTAATTACAGAATTAAGCAGAACCACTGTTGCCATTGGATTAGTCGTTTTTCATAAAAGCGGGTTGATACCCTATTTCTTTTATTTTATGATTGATGCTGTCGGCGTTTGTTTTAGCCGGGTCAAAATAAACTATCGTTTGAGCCTTCTCAAATGACGTGCTGGAAGATAATACGCCATTAAGTCCCATCAGGGTGCCGTCAATATGCTTTGTGCAGTCGGCGCAACCCATGCCTCTAATATTCAATAGTACATATTTAAAATTAGCTTGTGCAACAAAATTATCAGATGTTTTCTCCGGCGATTTGTAAAACAAGGGCGAATAATAAGGGAAAGTAATCAATACACCTGAAAACAAAGTAACGATCAGCAGGAATTTTTTGGATTGCCAAAACGAACTTTTTGCAGGTTCGCAGCAGTGCTCTGACTGCCGTGGTGCTATCACCAATTTCTGATACCAGGCGAAAGCAAAGATTAGAATGGTGATACCTATAAGATAAGGACGATAAGGCCCGATCCAGTTAAAGTAAGTGGCCGCGCCGCCGACACCGCCAAAAAAGGCCAGCAAGGGTGCAATACAACAAAGCGAAGCTGCTGATACTGCCAGTACACCACTTATCCAGCTTTTTTGAATGGCTGCTTTCATGTTTTTATAGTCGCTAATGGTTCGTTGATGATACTAAAGAATGGTTTAAGCAGGGGTAATTGGGAAGCACACACTGAGTAGAATATCGTTTGACCAGCCTTGCGGGATTGTATAATGCCGCCATCCTTTAATTTATGCAGATGCTGCGATATAGCCGGAATCGTCATTCCCAATATATCGCTCAAGTCACAAGGGCATAATTCACGCTCCTGGTTTAAAAGAAAAAGTATTTTTAAACGGACTTCATTTCCTGCTAAAGCCACAATCTTTGAAAGATTAGCAAAGGATTGCTGATTTTCTTTGATCATTTCCCGGCAATTATTGATCTGCCCGCTATCCGCAAAAATCCGTTTACACTCGCTCATAAAAAACCATTAAGTACGAAGATATGTATTTAAGCAATTACTTAAATATGATTTTTATTTAAAATTTTTCTTTGAATAATTTGGTTTTTTAACGGTATAACTAACACGTAACTCTTTCTTCTGTTAGTCAGGTTTTATAATCCCGACCAACAAAACAAAAATCCCTCTTTCCGCGCAGCGAAGAGAGGGTGGTCGAGCGAAGCAATGACCGGGTGAGTCAACTATTCGTGCAACGAACAGACTCATTACGATAAAACTTTTTATTCCTTCACTTTATCCCAAAGATCGCGGTTGAAGGCTAATACTTTGGTTACGTTACCTGCACTGTCCTTTGTGAATTTGAGCGGAAAGGCCGCTTGTTTATTCAGAAAATCAACATCACTTGTTGCTATGAAGTTTATTTCGCGGCCGTCCCACATTTGTTTAAGTGTTAAGCCTGTGGCTGTTGCTGTAATTTGCAGGTACGCGTCATCTTTTTCTTCAAACTTGTATTTTCCCTCAAACGCTTTTAACTGTTCTGCAGTAAGAGTTACCTCCTTTACAGGTATGTATTCCTTAACCTTAACCCATTGGTCCTTATCGGCTACCATTAGGCCAACAATTTCGCCGGCGTCGTTTTTGGAGAAGGTTACAGGTATAGTTTCGTCGCCGTCATCGTCCTTCATTTCAAACCCAAATTCTGATTTCCGGGTCAGTACAATTTCCCTGTCGCCATCCATTTGTTTCGCAACCAGGGTAGTACCGGCAACCGTAATTTTAAAATATGCGAATGTATTTACTTTATTCTGGTAGATACCTTCGAAAGCCGTAAGCGCTGTTTCGATGGTTTTGACTTTTAACATAGGCGCGGCACCAGCCGTTTTAATGGTAAGGCAATTTATAGTTACTAAGAAAAATGCAATCAGCAATGGAGCCAGCGTGCCCGCAAAGGTTTTCTTTAAAGTGATCATTTTGATTTGGGTTTAGTTAAAGGTATATACAACAATTGGTTATAGAAAGTATAACGTAGTTTTTACCAATATATTCTTTATGCAGGTAAAGCGTAGCAATGACCAGTAGCTTTCTTACATATGAAATACATTCCATTTATGCCCGTCCGGATCTGAGAAGCCAAAGCCATAGTAGCCTTTACCAAATTCAGCCGGTTCGCTAAAGATCGTCCCGCCGGCGTTACGAACTTCTATAGCCCAGGCATCCGCTTCTTCTTTACTATCAGCCCAAAGGGTGAATATCAGTTCATTTCCGCGGGTCAGATCAGCAACTTCTCCTTTTGTGGCATCCTTAAAAGGATCATGCGCAAAAAAGTGCACCACAAAATCATCATCGCCAATTAAAAAGCTGGTCAGCTCTTTTGCCTTGTTGCGTCCCTCGTTAGATTTAAACCCTAATTTGGTATAGAAATTCCGGGTATTTTCTACATCCTTTACTACCAGGTTAGCCCATATTTTTGTCGGTCTCATAATTTTTTATTTATAGGTATAATGTTGGTTGTTCACATATCTGCAAACAATTATAAAATCGACTTGGTTTTGTGCTCTTTCGCCTGTTCGAGCGACACGCCTGGACAGGCGGAATTGGACAAGCGGAAATTACTATGTGTCTAAACGACACATTTGGACAGGTGGATATTTTTTCTGACATTGAGATACCAAAACAAACCACTTCATGAAATTCAAAATTAGCCTTTACACACTTATCATAGCGGTTGTGTGCTTTTTAGCAAACGCTGTAAAAGCACAATCGTCGAATAAACCAACACGACCACGCATTGTAGTAACTGCCGATCCCGAACTCGACGACAATAATTCACTGATCCGTTTTTTGCTGAATAGTTGTGATTTGGATGTGGAAGGACTTATTTATGCCAGCAGCGGTTACCATTGGAAAGGAGATGGCAAAGGGACTAAGTGGTATGTTCCCGGTAGGGAATATGCACGTTTTGGGCTGGATACCTGTCCGTGTACATCATGGCGCTGGGCTAAAGATGAACGCTTTATTCATAATGCCGTTGAAGCTTACGAAAAAGTATATCCGAACCTGAAAGTGCATAACCCTGATTATCCCTCACCTGACTTGCTGAAATCAAAGATCCGCTATGGAAACATTGAATTTGACGGGGATATCTCTAAAAATTCGGCAGGTTCAGACCTGATCAAAGCACTGATACTGGATGATAAACCGGGACAGTTGTTTATAACAGCATGGGGAGGACAGAGTACAATAGCCAGGGCCCTAAAATCCATCCAGGAGGAATACGGGAATACCATTCAATGGGAAGCGATCAAAAAGAAGATATCAGGAAAAGTGGTGTTGCTGCCATCCGGCGACCAGGACGATACTTATGCTAAATATATTAAACCTAACTGGCCCGATATAGAATACCGGCAATTTGTTGCAGGGCCTAACTATGGATACGGTGCCCAGTTGCGTGCAAAACCAGCGGATTCGGTTTATTTAACTTCTTCCTGGATGAAAGAAAATGTGTCTGACCGCGGGCCATTGGGAACACTGTACCGGGTTTGGGGCGATGGAAAACAAATGGTAAAAGGCGACCGTATGGATTATTTCGGCTTTTCGGGCTATACGAATGAACAGCTAAGAAAAATGGGCTATTTGGTATGGATGCCGGTTCAGCCAAAGGGCTCGTGGATTGGTGAAGGCGACGATTTTACGTTTATGAATATGCTGGGGAACGGCCTGCGTGCCTATGAAAAAGGATCTTATGGCGGATGGGGCGGTCGTACAGTAAATGAACGGGAGCAAAGCGGAATTTCCTTACCGACGAATGATACATCCCAGCAAGCTATGGCTGCTGCAATGAGTTCAATGACCGAACAATTAAATAAAATGGCTAATGGGTACCCTGATTTCTTTCCTGCAGCCCAGCGCGATTTTGCCGCCCGTCTTAAATGGTCTGTTACCCCTAAGTACGCTGACGCAAACCATGCACCTGTTGCAGAGATAGAAGGGCCGTTAAGCATTTTAGCATCGCGCGGAGAAACAATCAGGTTAAACGGAGCTGTTTCAGATCCCGATAAAGATAAAATATCCGTTAAATGGTGGCAATTCCAGGCTGGGACTTATCCCGGTAAGATCACTATTACTGATGCAAATAACGCACAGGCAAAAGTAACTATACCGAAGGATGCAGTTTCAGGGCAAAGGATTCATGTTATTTTGGAAGCTACGGATAATGGATCGCCGTCACTTACGGCGTATCAGAGGGTGGTAATTACGGTGAAGTAATATTGGTGCGCTATTTGAAGTCTCTGAAATTGAAAGCTTCGGACAGAGGGGGGTGAAATAAAGGACATTATTTAATTAAATAACTTATTCCTAACTTGGGCTACCTAACCAGTAGTCTTTTTATGCTCAAACTTCAAAATAAATATACCAATGAGATTACCGATGTAACTATTAATTTATGGCAGACAGGTATCAATAAGGATTTATACCATGTACTTGATATCAAAGATATCGGAGTTCTATATAAAGAATCAAAATATGCAACAGAGAAAAGCACTATTATTGGATTAATGGAAAAGTCGGAAGCAAAGACTATTATTGCTTCAGATCACAGCTATTATTTTGATCAATTTCCAAAGTTGCCTAATATTCAATCGGAACTTCATATTCTTGAAAAAATTGATTTATACTGTTACAAGGCTTTAAACCAAATAAAGTCTAAGACTCCAGGCGTGGGGATATCTGATATTCAAATACAAGGATTAAACCTCGATGACATTTGGTTTATTGTGAAGTTTCTTGAAGTAAAGAAACTAATTACCCTTAGCAACATAGCTTGTATTACTCAAATAGGTAGGAATTATGTGAATACCTATTATTTCGAGCCTGACCTACTCTTCGAGCCTAAGAATATTCCAAACAAACAACATACAACACCCCAAACTATAAGAAAAAAAGCCGGAATCGTATCTGTAAAAATATTGAAATGGATTGTTGTTAAAATTGATGCTATAATCATTGGGGTTATAGTTACTGTGGCCGGGGGGGTGTTACTTATATGTGTAGTGAATTACTTCTTACACAAAGGCTTTAGGATTTAAAGTTACAATTTTGAACTGACAGGTATATAGTTACCTAATAAGTTCCAATTATTTATCTCATATATAAAAGCATCAATGTGAATCTTTATTTTTAAAACATATTTCTGGAATAATGCTACTTAACATCTCGGAGGATTTAGGTGCTTTGGCATCGGTAAGTCAAGCTTTTATCGCTTTAGGAGCATTAGTATGTTTTTATTGGACTTTTAAGTTACAAACATACACGTTTGAGGAGCAGCTTAAGGTTTCAAAAGCTCAATTAAAATTATTAGAAATTGAGACAATTAGACATAGAAAAGAGATAATGCCTCAATTCAAAATGGCCTATTCAAAGACACCATATAAAATGCCTAGTACCCCTGAAGGAAAGTATTTACTTCATTTATCTTTTGAACTAAATGAAAATCCTGTCAGAGATTTTAGAATGAAAATTACTGAAGCAGTAAATTTTGAATCTTATAATCCTTTCCCAAGTGGAAACATGAATGCAAAGTGGCAATTTGGACTTCAATTTCTATTTGGTTCAAATGATGGAACTATCCCATCTAAAACGCCAAATCAAAGTCACCTTATATTTAAATTAGATTTTAAAGATATTAAAGGGAACGAATATGAACAAACTACTGTTTTCGTTCCACACCTGACTGAGACTTCCTTTTCTAATGAACCAGTTCTTATAAAAGCGGTAGATTTAATTAATTAACTCAGCTGTTTAACACCCCCAGCCCCTCTCTGCTACGCAAAGAGGGGAGTAAAAGAAATAAAAAATTCCCCTCTTTCCGCGCAGCGAAGGGTGGCCGAGCGAAGCAATGACCGGGTGAGTAAATAACCCTACGCACATCCTCAACCCCCACCCGCATAAAAATCCGATTTTGACTATTAACCCCCTATATTATACAGGCAATAACTTTTAAGTTGTAACTTTATAGCCTGATTATACGTTTTTAGTGGTGTCAATCTGCCTTTGGTCATTCGTTAAAAACCGGCCCGGCGCTTTAAAAAAGGCGGTTTGCTGAAACCTTTTACTATAGCCGGTATTTTGACGTTGTGACGACGCGGATAAATCATCTTTTAATTAAAATTGTTAAGTAATAGCACTTGCAGTAAAGTGCCCGTAATATGGATAAATCATTTTACCAGCATATATTAGATAAACAGCAAATAACCGGTGCTGTGCCGTCCAACAAGCAGATTGCGGACTGGGCGCTGCAGGTTATCCGTTTGCTTTATCCGGAGCAGTCTAATCGCTTGTTTGCCTTTGTGCATCAGTTGGAGTCGGAGTTTAAGAAACTGGAGCACCAGCTTAATGATATTCTGAATGCGGCAAGCGGTATGTATAACGAAGCCAATGAAAAAGTAGCACATGATTTTTTCGAAAGTCTGCCTGAATTGTACCGCTTGCTGAACACCGATATACAGGCCACTTTTGATGGTGACCCTGCTGCCAAAAGCGAATTTGAGGTGATAAGGGCTTATCCCGGTTTCTATGCCATCTCGTTTTACCGGCTGGCACATTCGCTTTACCAGTTAGGCGTACCGCTGATACCGCGTATCCTGACCGAATATGCGCACTCAAAAACAGGCATCGACATACACCCGGCCGCGCAGATAGGCGAGTATTTCCATATCGACCACGGTACAGGTGTAGTTATCGGCGAAACCTGTGTAATTGGCAGGCATGTGAAGCTGTTCCAGGGGGTTACATTAGGCGCTTTGAGCGTGAGCAAAACACCTGTACATAAACAACGCCACCCTACGGTAGAAGATGATGTGGTGATCTACGCCGGGGCAACCATATTGGGCGGTCGTACGGTGATAGGCGAGGGTAGTATTATTGGCGGTAATGTATGGCTCACCAAATCTGTTCCTCCTTTTTCAAAAGTATATCACACGCACGAGGTAAGTTTGCTGAAGGAGAAAATTAAGGAATAGTTGAGGAAGAGTCAAGAGTTAAGAATCAGGAATCAAGAATTAAGAGTCAAGAAATAGAAATTAAGGTCAGGAACTGTATCTAGGAACCAGGATAATAACATAGCAAACCATTTTAGGTTCTTTTTATCCTGACTCCTGATTCTTAACTCTTGATTCTCTAATATACAATTAAAAAATGGCCGGTATAATAGATCTGATAGGCAATACGCCTCTTGTCGAACTAAAAAAATTAAACCCTAACCCAAACGTTACTATTTACGCCAAGCTGGAAGGTAATAACCCCGGCGGCAGTGTGAAGGACCGTGCTTCGCTGAATATGATTCGCAGCGCCCTTGAACGCGGTGATATTAAGCCCGGCACCAAGCTGATAGAAGCTACAAGCGGCAATACTGGTATTGCTTTGGCCATGATATCCTGCCTTTTTGGGTTGGAGATAGAACTGGTGCTGCCATCCAACTCCACCCGTGAACGTACGCTGGCTATGGAAGCATTTGGAGCCAAAGTGGTTTTGCTGGATGGGATAGAAGCCTGCCGGGATTATGCCGAAGAAAAGGCGGCCACGGGCGAATATTATCAGCTGAACCAATTTGCCAACCCGGATAATTATGCGGCACATTATAAAACCACCGGTCCTGAAATTTGGCGCGATACTGAAGGTAAAATAACCCACTTTGTGAGCGCCATGGGTACTACCGGCACTATTATGGGTTGCTCAAAATATTTGAAGGAAAAATCAGATCAAATACAGATTGTAGGTTGTCAGCCAACCGACGGATCATCCATCCCCGGCATACGCCGCTGGCCGGAGGCTTACCTGCCAAAAATATTTGACCCGAAACGGGTTGATAAGGTAATGGACGTTTCTGAACAGGAAGCCACCGAAATGACACGTAAACTGGCCAAAGTTGAGGGCATCTTCTGCGGCATGAGCAGCGGTGGTGCAGCAGCTGCAAGCATCAGATTAGCACAGGAGTTAAAGGAAGGCGTAATTGTATTTATCGTATGTGACAGGGGCGACCGTTACCTCAGCAGCGACCTGTTTGGTTGAAGAAATGATAAAAATAATACCAGTAAATTAGTATCTTGATATAAATATTTAATATATGTGTCAAAAATTGATAATATGGTAATATTTGCCGTTTTGGTTATTGTTTAAGCCTGTTTAAGCAGCAAATCACCCCTACAAATATGAGTTATTAACATTTTTGCCGAAAAGTGGCGTATTTTAATATAAATGTTGAAAAAATAGCATTAAAATAATAATAAAATATTAGTCTGTTAACCCGATAGACTTTATATTTGTACTAATTCATGAATTATCAATCTAAAACAAAAAACCGTTCTTTATGATTTAATTATGAGTTCAGTTAATTATTGAGAAGAAAAGAGAGAGCCCCAAACTTTCTCTTTTTTGTTGAATTTATTTCTTTTTGTTTGTTGCAACACAGATATTATAATATATGCTATGCATGCATAATAATATTATAGTCAGATATTTTGGCTTATTGGTTAAAGTTATCATTTTACCCTCCCGCGTTTTACTATCTTTGTAGCGTATGGTTAAGAAAGTGATTACCGTATTAATGGCATGCTTTATTTTAACAGGCAGCGTTGTTTTGCCTTTGGGTGATTTTTCGCTGACCCGCGACCTGCCCGAAATGTACCGCAGCTATTCAAAGATCACCACACCAGAAGAATTAGGGGTACTTGATTTTATAGGCGATTACCTGCTGCACGGTAAGGAGATGTTTGGCCATAATAATCATGACAAATCGCAAAATGGTAGTAACACGGTACAGTTTCAGCATCAGCCCGTGCCATTCTATGTGGTGCTTCCACCAATACATTTATCAGCAATAACCGTACATATGGATATTGTTGCACATCCGCCTATCGGTATCACAGCTCATACTTCAGAGTTTAAGAATAAATTGTTCAGGCCACCACTCGCCCTTGCCTGATCCTTCCTATTAACTTATTCAATTATTTCTTAAACATCTTGTCATGGCATTTGATGCTTTGGCTTGTCTATTCATATATTAATGAAAATATTTTTCATGCTCGTACTTTGTACGCTGTCATCTTGTTGGGGGATGGCACAAAATACGTTTAGGGCAAAAGCAATTAACAATCAAACCAAAGCTGTGCTTAAAGGTGCCACAGCCAATATACCCGATCTTAAAATATCTGCGAGCGCCGATACCAGCGGCCTGATCACCATAACCAATGTCCCCAACGGGAAATTTGAGATTGAAATTACCTATGTCGGTTTCAGCAAGAGCGACCAGGTCTACACATTTCCGCTAAAGAACCCGGATCAGGTGATCAACATCAGCCTTGAGCCCACAACCGGCGAACTGGCAGAAGTTACCATACAAACAACCCGCACCAACCAGAACCTACAGGATATTCCCACGCGGGTTGAAGCATTGCCTTTAGAGGAGCTGGACGAGAAAAGCACCATGCGGCCCGGTGATATTAAGATGCTGCTGGGCGAAACAACGGGTATACATGTACAGCAGACTTCGGCGGTTAGTGGCACGGCCAGTTTCCGTATACAGGGATTGGATAGCCGGTACACCCAGTTGTTGCAGAATGGGATGCCGCTGTATTCTGGTTTTTCAGGAAGCCTGAGTTTGTTGCAGGTAAGTCCGCTTGATTTAAAACAGGTGGAGTTTATCAAGGGTTCGGCTTCTACCCTTTATGGTGGGGGCGCTATCGCGGGTCTCGTCAACCTAATTAGTAAAACACCCGAAGATAAACCCGAGCTAACATTTTTACTGAACGGCACCAGTGCCAAAGGTGCTGATGCAAGTGGTTATTACAGTCAGAAGTGGAAACATGTCGGTACTACCATCTTTGGCTCCTACAATTATAACGGAGCTTATGATCCCTCTAATACAGGGCTTTCTGCCATACCACAAACCAATCGTTTTAGCATCAACCCAAAAGTGTTCCTTTATATTGATGAGCATAACACGGGCTGGTTTGGTGTAAATACCACCTACGAAAACCGTTTAGGAGGCGATATGCAGGTGATTAATGGCAGGGCAGATAGCATCCACCAGTATTTTGAGCGGAACAAAACATTCCGCTTTTCTACCCAATTATCCTTCACCCATAAAATAGATGGACAAAGCCGGATTAATTTTAAAAATACCATCGGCTATTTCGACAGGCAATTGGAAGAACCGGGGTATGCTTTTAAAGGCAGGCAGCTTTCGTCCTTTAGCGAATTGAACTATGTACATAATGGCGAAAAAGCATTCTGGGTGGCAGGGGCTAACTTGATTACTGATCATTTTACTGCTCAGCCACCGCAAAACAATCTGAGCTATGCCCAAACTACTGTAGGAGCGTTTGTGCAAAATACCTATAAAGCTACCAACTGGTTCTCGCTGGAAAGCGGCCTGCGGGTAGACGATAACACGCCTGCGCCCAGCAAGCCAACCAGCGGACTTTTTATTTTACCAAGAATAAACGCTTTATTTAAATTAAGCGATCACCTAACCAGCCGCATTGGTGGCGGTTTGGGCTACAAAATGCCAACTTTGTTTAATGACGAAAGCGAGCAGGATGGTTATCAGCATATACAGCCGTTAAGCATCGGCAATACACAGGCAGAGCAATCTTACGGGCTTAATGGTGACATGAATTATCGTAGTGCATTGGGTGATGAAGCATCTATTAATGTGAACCAGCTTTTCTTTTACACTTTCGTGGATAGGCCATTGCTGCTGCAAAACAATGCCTTTATAAACGCGCCCGGCCATTTGACGACACAGGGTGCAGAGACCAATATCAAACTGGTGATGGACGAACTGGTTTTTTACCTGGGCTATACTTATACCGATACCAAACAGCATTTTAACGGATCGGCAAGTACACAACCACTGACACCCAAAAACCAGTTAAGCTTTGATGCGACTTACGAAATTGAGGGTAGCTTCCGTTTTGGGGCTGAAAGCTTTTATACCGGGCCACAGCTATTGAGTGATGGTACCACCGGCAGGGGATTTGTGACATTTGGCCTGCTGGTACAAAAGATGTGGAAACACCTGGATATTTTTGTGAATGCTGAAAACCTGACCGACCAAAGGCAAACCAGGTGGGGCAGTATTTATACAGGCAGCATCACTAATCCTGATTTTAAAGATATTTATGCACCGTTGGATGGGGTAGTGGTCAATGCGGGAATCAGGATCAAATTATTAAATTGATGATCAAATAAAATCGCCTGTAGCGTTTGTAATTCTTTTACCGTAATGTATATATAGGCTGGTGTAAAGATGGGAACCGGCCAATTTGAATATATAATGAGTGATGAATGGCCGGGATAGTCCCGGCCATTTTTTTGAAATCCAGTTTTACTACAGATACTTTACCATATTTATACAGATTGACTTCTTATACTTGGGTAAATCCAATCTATAACAATATGAAAAAAATCATTCTATCAGCGTTTGTACTGGCGACATTAGCTGGCAGTGCCATGGCACAGGATATTAAAGCCAAAGATGTACCTGCGGCAGTAAAAGAGACATTGACCAAAAAATATCCCAACGCCACCAAAGTAAGCTGGGAAAAAGAAAAAGGAAACTATGAGGCCAACTGGGGCGGAAAATCCGGCGAGGATACTTCGGTACAGTTTACCCCGGCAGGCGCATTTGTTGAGGAGGTGAATGCCATACCGGTGAGCCAGCTCCCCGCAGCTGTATCTGCTTATGTAAAAACTAATTATAATGGCGCCAAAATAAAAGAAGCAGGTAAAGTGACTGATGCTGCAGGTAACCACTTCTTCGAGTCTGAAATAAAAGGGAAAGACCTGCTATTTGATGAGAGCGGCAAGTTTCTGAAGATAGATTAATTAAAAACCCTTATTTCTTCAACTGCAGGTCAATCAGCTTTTCCAACTGGTCAAGGCTTTGGTTGAGATAGCTGATATCACCAGATATTTTAGATACGGTAATACCGCCTTCTATCATAGCGATCATCAGTGAGGCAAAGGCGGCAACATCTGCATTCGCGTTCATCTCGCCCGAGCGTATGCCCTGGTGTATAATAGCCGAAATACTGCGGTGCCATGCAGTTACGGCATCGCTTACTTTTTTCTTCAATCGCGGATGGGTATCGTCAGCCTCTACACCGGTATTTATGATAGGGCAGCCGGCAGACAGGGTAGGGTTGAACAGACCTTTGCGGTAAACGTCAATATAAGCTTTCAACTTGCCTATAGCAGACATTTCCGGGGTTTGCAATGATTTTACCCGCTGCACCATACGACCCAGGTTATAGTCAAATGCTGCCAGGGCCACTTCGTCCTTGTTCTCAAAATTGCCGTATATAGCACCCTTGGTAAGTCCGGTGCTTTCTGTAAGGTCAGACATTGACGTGCCTGCATAACCCTTGCGGTTGAACAACGGCGCGGTCTTTTCAACTATAAATTCTCTGGTTCTTTCTGCTTTTCCCATATGCAAATGTAAATAAAATACCGATAGGTATAAAGTTTGTTTAATTATTTTACATTGAGGTTGAGTTGGTTAGGTTGGATTGATTAAGTTGATTTAATATCAGATTGAATTGTTTATTTGATTTATTGCCGTCCCTTTCAAGGGTCGGGAGCAAAGGGGATGGACAAAAGGGCTTTAGCCAAATGCAGATTTAGGCTGAAGCCATGCCAGTTGATTTATTTATTCCGTCCCTTGAAAGGGACAGCAATGAAGAATTGTTTGCTTTTAAACCGGGGTTAACTATCAGTTTTACAATAAGGCAGACAATACCGCAACACCTATAATAACTGCTACAAAAGCATAGCTGCCCGGTTGGGCAAAATTGAATGTCCATCCAAGTACCCTTGACCTTTTAGGCACCACCGTGCGAATGTCATTCCTGTTAAAATAGAAAACGCCCCATTTATAGTTTAGCGGGTCATCGATTGGATCCATAATGCATTATTTACTTGCCTGCAATTTATCTAATTTCTTCCTTGTATCAGGTGTCTCTTTGATCTTTAGTGATTTGGTATAGTACTCAATAGCCTTTGCTTTGTTTTTTTGGTTATCGTAGTAATCGCCCATGCTGTCGTAAGCGTTAAAGCTATCAGGATAATTTTTAATGTTGAGATTGAAAACGGCATAGGCACGCTCGGGCATGCCGATCCCCAAAAGATAGTAGCCTACCTGATTCAGCATGTCTTCGGGCGGAAGTATTTTATAGCCCATGTGCTTTGATACATCATCATAATGACTGCTGATAAGGGACTCTACATCAATTTTGGCATTTTTATCAATCATAGTGGCTTCAAACCCCGGAGGGAAATTGTAAAAGCTGAACAGGAAATGCATGCCATCATATTCGGCTATAAGTGGTACCGAGCCGTGACTGTCAGTGTTATAATATTTATAACTCCAATTGAGGCCATTGCCGGGGTTTTGTTGCAGGATATTTTTAAGCTGAAGTATTGACTTTATATGCCCTGAAGTGCCCGAAGTGTCTTTCTGCACCCGCAAAGTATCCATCCCCGAAGGCATGGTATTGGCAATAGCCAGGAACATGGACTTGCCCTCAAACTTTTTCTGTTTAAATACATCGCGCGCCTGGTTGAGCAGTTTGCGGCTGTCCCACCACATACTTGGGTCTATCACAATGTAAGAGTTGAACATATCCGTATGGTTGATGATGATGTTCATGGCTGTTAAACCGCCAAACGAGTGCCCGATGAGCATTTTGTAAGGCACAGTTTGATAAGCCGAATCGATATGCGGCATCAGTTCTTTTTGTATAAAGGCAGTAAATTTTTCGCCACCTCCTGATGTTTTGAAATCGTCCGTTTTCTTACCGTCCGGGTCAACATTGCCATTTGTAGGGGTAAGGTCGCGGGTGCGGTCTGTATTGGGGATGGCGACAACGATCATCGGCGGAAATACCGTATTGCCGATCACTTCGCTCAGCTCGTGTTCCATACCACTGAAGGCGGCGAAGTTCCAGTCGGCATCCAGCAGATAAACTACGGGGTATCGCTGTTTTGCAGCAGGATCATAACCGGTTGGCAGATAAATCCAGACGGTACGTTTTTCATTCAGTATTTTGGATGCTACACTATCTGTTTTGCCGATAACAACCTGGTGGTCTTTAATGGTTTGGGCATTAGCAGTGCTGATAATAGCTACCAAAAGCAAGGTGAAGAAGAGTTTCATGAGGTGGTTAAGTTTGTATCTAAGATATTGATTTTTAGTATCAATAAAAATAGTAGCGCGTGTTGACTCACCCCCAACATCGCTACGCTGGTCGACTCTCTTCGCTGCGCGAAAAGAAGGTTAAAAGATGAGCTAACCTAATCAACTTATTCTAACTTAATCAACCAATCAACTCAATTTTTACCCCGCCTTCAGCAGGCTATCCTCTTTAAAAACAAATGGCAATGCATCCCGCCAGGTGGCACTTGCGGCAGCAGTATGATCATATTGCCCGTAATATTTATAGCCGAAGTTTAAGCCATTTGCCTTGCTGTTTTCCAGCATATCGGCCAGTCGCAGTATGCTGCGGATGTGGTTGGTTTCGGAGGTAACCTCTGCGCGTACCTGCTCCACCTCAATGCCCGGCGGCAGGGTGTTGGCAATGCCGATAAACAAATTGCGGCCGTTAAAACGCTGTTGCAGTAATGCTACGCGTGCCTGGTTAATTATTAACTGATCGTCCCACCATACGCTGGGGTCGCTGGCTATGTAACTGTTAAACGTTGTGGTATGATGTAAGAGGGTATCAATAACCGTTAATCCGCCTAAGGAATGGCCTGCTAGTATCCTATTGTCTGATGCCGGGTATTTAGAGGCCACGTAGGGGATCAGCTCCTTTTCAATAAAGGCGATAAAATCCGCACCGCCGCCTGATCTTTTAAAATCATTCACCTTTGTGCCGGCAGCATTATACTTTGAGGGGGTAGGAGTAAGATCGCGCGAACGGTTGGTGTTAGGTATGCCGATCACTATCATTTCGGGAAATATTCTGCTGCCGTCGGCCTCGTTCACCTCCTGTATCATAGTGGTGAAATTTGCAAACTGTTCTTCGGCATCAAGCAGATAAACTACCGGGTAACGCTTATCAGGAGGCAGCTCATCATGACGGCGGGGCATACAAACCCATATTCTTCTTTCCTCTTTGAGGATGTAAGAAAAAAGCTTGTCGGGGATTCCTATACTGACATATTTTTTTTTGAGGGACAGCGCGCTGGCTATCGCTAATAGCACTACGATCAGGAGAAAGATTGCTAGTTGCATAAGGCGGGGATTACCTGTTTTATCATAAAATATGTAAATGTATTGCTCATATATGGATTGCTTGAATTGTAACGAATAAATTACTTAAAATGTTATCTGTTTTAAACCTTTTAGCTTTCCGATTGTCTAACATATCGACTAGCAGACGTCACATCCTCAGACTGTTGCTAACCGGGAAGTTTATTAAAAAAATAACGACCATGGATACTTTGAAAATGCTCAAAAGCGACTTCCACCATGTATTTATTGATGGTGAAGTAAAAGGCAAAGAATTTTTGCATGTATTTCTTGTGCTTGACATTCCTTTGCTTATAGCATTGGTTATTTATTGGCTTGTTTGAGCTGTTATTGCCACTGCGCTGCAACAATTATAGGTTATTGGTGTTGTTATTATAACATCATTTTACCACTATGAACACGATAAATAACACCATAATCAATATCAGGAATACTTTTGACGACCTGCAGCAGGACAGTTTTAAAAGACTATTTACCCATATAGACCAACTCGGCGTTAAGCAGGGTGTGGACAGAATGGGGCTCGACAAGTTTATTGAGCAGTGCGCTCGATTATCGGCCACTACAGGTGCTATTGCCGGTGGCGGTGGTGCACTTACTATGGCCGTGGGTATTCCGTTTGATTTTTTGAATATGATGACCCAGCAGATAAGGGTTACACTGGGTATTATTTATCACAACCGTGGCACCTACCGGATAGAGTTTGACGAATTTTTGGCAATCATGGCTGCAGCATTGCAGGTGGAGGCAGGTATTGCCATCACCAAAAACATACTGGAAAGGGGTGCCGAGCGAGTGATGGTAAGGATGGGCTCAAAAACGGCGACCCGGTTGATACCGATTGTTGGCGCTGTAATAGGCGGAGCCAGTAATTACCTGTTTATCAAACGCATGGCCGAAACCATTAAAAGAATGCAGCCGCGCTATCAGCCGCTGACGGTGCATTTGGAGTGATTTTTTGAGGTCAGAGGTCTGAAGTCTGAAGTCGGACATCTGACCTCCGACCTCCGACTTCTACTTAGTGCTCCACTTAAACCATTTAATGCCCAGTGTGGCAAATACAATGGTATAGCCTATGGTGAGCATTAATGCCATGCTGGTGTGGTTGCTCCATTTGGAAGGATCAAGACTGGCAGTCAATATATCTTTTACAGTGCCGTAAGGAGTCCAGTCTACCGCTTTTTTAAATTTATCGCCCAATACGCCAAGCTCGCCAAACATACCTACCATAATAAAGGCAAAATAGATCAGTCTTGATGTCGAGTTAACCGTCTCCGGGTTTTGGATGCGTCCAACAATAGCCTGCCCAAGCGCAAGATAAACCGCACCGCCGACAATGGCAGCTAGTAAAGTAAGGGCATAACTCCCAGCTGGCATTACTATCTTATCAAAATTATATCCCGACAGGAATACAACGATAGTCATGAGCAGTATCAACGTCAGTTGTACAATTAGTCTGCTGGCCATGATAGTCCAAAGCGGGAGCGGGGATACCCTTAAACGCTGGAAAACGCCCTTCTCCCGGTCGCGGGCTATGGAGTTGGTATAGCCCATTAGTCCAATAGCTACTAAGCCTAACGTGATACTGTTCGACAGCACGAAAGCGCCACCCGCAGTAGCAACAAGACCCTTCCACGAAAAAACAATGATCATCGGCACAATAAGCACCATAATAACCGCGCGGCGATTGCGCCACAGCGTAGTAAAATCGGCACGCAACAGGGCAGCCATTACTGCGGATGTTTTTGGTATTGAAATTTCCATTTCCATGGTTAGTTGTTTTATATTGATATATCTTGTTTATAGCGATGCGTTTTAAACACATCGCTATGATTGGTCTTACTCGTCGCGCGGCTATTTTACTCACCCGATCGTCGCTTCGCTGGACCACCCTCTCTTCGCTGCGCGGAAAGAGGGATTTTTGTTTTTATTTTTTACTCCCCTCTTTGGTAGCAGAGAGGGGTTGGGGGTGAATCAACTCTACGCCCTTACCGCCGTCCCTGTCAATGCTATAAACACGTCTTCAAGCGTTATCCTGCCGCGGCGAGATACTGCTATCACTTCAGGGGCGTTGCGGTGTTCGTCTATCAGCGATTGTGGTGTGCCGGTGGCTATTACCCGGCCGTGGTCGATAATGCTGATACGATCGCATACGGATTCGGCCTCTTCCATGGAATGGGTGGTGAGCACTACGCCGTTGCCTTTCTCACGAATGGCTTCGATGCGTGTCCACAACTGGCGGCGCGATTGCGGGTCGAGGCCCGAAGTCGGCTCGTCAAGCAATACTAGTTTAGGGTCGTGTATGGTAGTGATGGCCAGTGACACACGCTGCTGTTGACCACCTGATAGCTGTCCGAATTTCTTGTTCTCCGCATCAGCCAGGTTGATCTCGCTCAGCAGACTTTGCAGTTTTTCTTTGGACAGGTTGGCGCCGTAGATACTGGCGTATAGTTTTAATATTTCAGATACGTTCAACTCTGATTGAAAACTCGTGGCTTGTAATTGAACGCCCATTGCTGCGCGTGCATGCAGAGGATTCTTTAAAGTATCATAGCCTGCCACAGTAACTGTACCCGCTTGCTGCTTGATCAGGCCTTCCACCGCGCTCAGCGTACTGGTTTTACCGGCACCGTTAGGGCCGAGCAAACCAAATATCTCGCCCCGTGATACATGGAACGACACATTATTTACCGCCTGGAACTTGCCGTAAAACACGTTCAGGTTATCTACCTGTAAAATATTAGTTGGATTATCCATTTTTAATGGCATAAGGTTTTATATTGTTTTAGAACGACGGCGCAAGTTTAGCCTGTTGCAGCTCATCTGCAAAATAAGTGCGGATGAATATTACTGTTTGTTCGGTAAAACGGATGATTAAATCGGTAAATGGCTCCGATTTAGCTTGATTTTTTTCCCGTAACCACGATAATTATACCGCCAACCAGCAATATGGTACCCAGGTACGGTGGCCAACCGATGGTTTCTTTTTGATCAACCGAAACCTGTATGGGGCCGGCATCAATGATCTTTTTCTTTTTTGTATAGGTAACGCCCGTCCAGATCAGCATTATTGCGCCGATGACGATCAGTATAATTCCGAGGTTTTTGTTCATGATAGGGTTGTTTGAGTGATGTGATTAAGCAACTAATATCTTAAATATTTGTTGATTATCGTAAGATTGGGATTTTGGGGTTCAATTAATGTGTGGTCCCGCGGCAATTGAGCGGGCCTAAGCTGTCATTTAGTGTCTATATCTTATCAAATTAAACTATTGTCCATTTTTGTAGTCAAAAATCTATTTGAAAATACCGTGAAAACACGGGTTTTTTGGTGAATTTTTATGTACTATGTTTGTAACGCCATATACATTTATCACATTGACTATGACAACATTTGCCGCACGACAGAACCAGGGTCTTAAGAAAGCTTCGGATTATTTTTTGAAAATGTACAGCGATCTTGATCTTGAAAAATATAAATTAGACAAATACCAGGACCTGTTCAGACTATCCAGTTTCCAGGCCATGCATGACGCTGATCTGGCGTATCATAACATTTATCGTAAATGTTCAGAAAATGCAACCTCAAAACAGAGCTTGCTGAGTTGCCTTGAACAAGAAGAAATATTTTTGCCTGCAAACCACGATGCATTTAATTACGATACCTATCGCCGGCATGCGCTTAATGCAATAAGTGAGATAAGGGATCACCTAAAAAATGGCGATCTCGATCACCTGTATTTTTAATTTATACAGGTTGCTATAAATTTTTCTTCCTATTTGAATTTCACAGATGTGAAAAAAGTAATTTTAAATTAATTAAAACAATGTTTGGGTTAATTCTTTTAGTATTACGTAACGCCCTATGAAACCATGAGAAAACTTGTAATTATTGACGACGATCCGATCGATCATTTTATGATGAAGCACATCTTAAAAGACAAAAACTACTTTGATGCCACCACTTATACCTTCTATGGGGAATTGGTACTGGATTATATCGAAGAATATAAAGCTGAACCCGAAAAACTGCCCGATGTAATATTTTTAGATCTGAATATGCCTGAATTCAGCGGATGGGATTTCCTTGAACGTATGGAACAGATGCAGCATGAAGTAAACAAGAATATACAGGTTTATATCATATCCTCATCCGTGCGCCATATAGATAAAGAGGTCTCTGCAAAATATCCATTCGTGAATGATTTTATTAGCAAGCCTGTTGAGGTCTCTGAAATTGAACGGATAGTGGGGATGAAATATGTTGATTAGGTTGAATAAGTTGATTGAGTTGGATTAAGTTGAATTTTTATAACCTAATCAACCTAGTCAACCACTTAACTCAATCAACTATTTATTAACTTAATCAACTAAAAAACATCAATGCTCCTTTAACTCATCTACGCGGCTATTTGTTTTTTTCAATACTTCATCCAGCTCATCAGTGCAGGTTTCTATCATACTGATATATTCTTTGTGCTCGTGTTCGGTTTGGGCATCCTTAAGTAATGCCACCAGACTCATAACCGAACAAAGCGATTTCCTTATTTGATGCGAGTTTACCCAGGCTATCTCGTGCAGGGCGGCGTTTTGCGCCTTTATTTTTTCTTCCTTTAATACGATATCCGTAATATCACTTATCATGCTCAATCTGCAGGGTTCGCCATTAAAAGCAAGGTCGTAAGTTACTATTGAGGCATAAATTAACTCACCGCATTTTTTTTGATGTAACCATACGCCCTGTTTGGTTAAACCCGGGCCAATTGAATTAACGCGTTCTATGAATTTTGCACGCTCACTCTCCGGGCGGATGTCCGTTGGGGTCATCGCCATAAATTCATCATAGCTGTATCCATACAAATCAACAGAAGCATGGTTTACTTTTACAAACTCAAGTGTGTTTGTGCGGTATATCCACATCGGGCTGGGGTTATGTTCAACCAGGTTGCGGTACTGCTCCTCTGACGATGATAATTTATGTTGCTGCTTTTTTATTTCGAAGTAAAGCACAACCGCAGCAATGACAACAAAAACCAGGTTGTTAATGGTTCTGATGAGCTCACGTGTTTCGTGAGTAAGCTCTTTTGGAAAGGAAATGAGGGGGCTGCTGCATAATGCCCAGAGTATCCCGGCAATTAAAAATTCAAGTGGAATTTTAATTGATCTAAGGGTCATATTATCGGGCTATTATAAAAAATAAACAAACAGGATCGGACAAGGAATTAGGCTTTTATACGTACAAAGTATACTTAGGGTTAATGATGAGGATGTTATTAAGTTAGATTAAGTTGAGTTTTTACAAGCTTAATCAACTAAAAATTAAAACTCCATTAATTCATCTACACGGTTGTTGGTTGCTTTTAATACATCATCCAGTTCGTGCGTGCATCTTTCCATCAGACCGATGTACTCTTTGCGTTCGTATTCGCTATCGCTATCCTTAAGCAAAGTGGTGAGGCTCATAACAGAGCAGAGCGATTTTCTTACTTTGTGAGAGTTTAGCCAGGCTATCTCAAGCAGGGCTGCGTTTTGGGATTTTATGAGCTCTTCTTTTAATATTACGCTGGTAATATCATTTGCCATTACCAGTGTGCCGGGTTTTTCGTTAAAATTCATATCATATGCTACAATGGATATATACAAAAGCCCGCCATCCTTTTTTAAATGTTTCCAGGTGCCTCTGCGTCTTACTTCATGGCCAAGCGTATTATAAATGGCATCAGCCAACTTTTTCCGTTCTTCATACGGGCGGATATCCTGTATGGTCATAGATGAAAATTCGTCCATCGTATACCCATACAGTTCTACGGCCGAATTATTTACCACAACAAAACGCAGGGTTGCACTATCATAAACCCACATAGGGTTGGGGTTCATCTCAAAAAGGCGCCTGTACTGCTCTTCTGATAATGACAGCCGTTTTTGCTGTCTTTTGATCTCAAAATAAAGAATGATCGACGCAAACACAACAAAAACAAAATGATTAAGACTCCTTATGATATCACGTATACCGGGGCTAAAGTTTTGATCCAATGTTGAAAGCAAAGGCTGGCTTAATAAAGCCCAAAGTATCCCTATGATTAAAAAGATAAATGGGATCTTAAATGACTTTAAACGCATAATTTAACCAGAAAGTAAGGAATGTAAAATGAATGGGGTATTCCTTTTTTTACGTAAACATACTTATAAAGTTAACTATAGGATAAATAAAATTGCAACTTTTTCGTTACGAGAAATGTGATATCTGTGTAAGATTAATTGGTATATCTTCGGATGCCTGTAGCCGTTGACTACCCTTTGATCATTTACTTGCCAAAGGGTATCCTTTAGCAATCCAGTTGGTTTTTAGGTTGATTGGCAGGTCCAGCACTTTTACGCTGGTAAACCCTAATCTCTGAATCTCCAAAAAAGCTGGTCTGATATTAGGGCATTTAGCAAAGGGGCAGCATCCGCAATAAATAACGACGGGCGTGTTTTTGGGTAAAGCAATTACTGTGTTTTTTAGCTTTTCCATATTTTTAGCATTATTTACTGCGCCAATATGTTTGGCTCCCGGGATATCGTCAACCGCACCGATATTTAAAATTAAAAAACCATTTGGTCCGGTTTCTTTAAGATGATCTGCCAGTACAGCGGGTTCTATCAATTGACTGTCTGTCCAGGGGACACTAACTTCCAGTGTCGGAACAGGTTTTGGAGAGGTTTGTGCCTTTGCAGATAAGCTGACAAATATTGTCAGAATCGTAAAAACTATAGGGGCGAATATTTTTTTCATACCAGGATAATTATGAAGACCTTTAATGCCGCAAAGATGTGGTTTATCAATGAAAGAAAATAGAAAAGCGCATTGGGAAAATGTTTACGCTACCAAAAACCCTGACCAGGTGAGCTGGACGCAGCATATCCCGCAAGTCTCGCTTGATCTCATCCATAGTTTCCATTTACCCAAAACTGCAAAGATCATCGACATCGGGGGCGGGGACAGTAAATTAGTAGATTACCTGCTTGAAGAAGGTTATGAGGATATTACCATATTGGATATATCTGCAACAGCTTTGGAAAAAGCACAAAGCCGGTTAGGAAGTAAAAGCAAACAAGTTAAATGGATCGTTTCTGATATTACAGAATTTGAACCACATGAGATATACGATGTGTGGCACGATCGCGCCGCTTTTCATTTTTTAACCACAGAAAACCAGATTGATACCTATTTAAATATAGCACAAATAGCCATCAGCAAGTATATGGTTATTGGTGCTTTTTCAGAAAACGGGCCCGAAAAGTGCAGTGGATTACCCATCAAACAATATTCTGAATCACAATTGGTAGATCAGTTAAGTAATTATTTTACCAGCATCAAGTGTATGAACGAAGATCATGTCACCCCGTTTAAAACCATACAGAATTTCCTTTTTTGCAGTTTTAAAAGGAAAATAGTGATATGATCAGGACTCCATGTTGACTCAACCCCGAACCGCAGGGTTCCATATCAGGGATACTGCATGGATACAATATTTACTGTTTATTTAAATAGATAGCGGGCGAATAACTATTGTTTGTACCATCAGTGAGGTGTGTGGGTTTACCGTTTTTCCAGTAGGTGGGAACATTGTGGCCCGATATATTTTCATAACCGCTTACGTAAACATCAGTATCCCAAACAGCGATTCCTGATGCTTGTGCTTCTGTGCTTCCCTCTGTAAGGTGATAGGCAGCTCCATTTTTAAAATAACTGGCTGCATTACTATCAGAACCGGCGATATAAAGCACATTATTCGCAACAGAAATCGCGCTGAAACTTTGACTCTGCGTGGCAGTTGCAATTATTGACCCGTTCTTCCAGATCGTGAAAACACCTGTTCCAACCGGGGCCCTGCCACAATAGGGGCAGGGATATGGTTGCATATACTCCGTCAGTAATGCATAAATATTATTTGCTGAAACAGCAATACTACCGGCTTCTGTACTATTTGATCCGTCACTTAAGCTTACTGCTGTTCCGTTTTTCCAATACTTTGCTACTTCAACCGTTCCGTTTGATTCCCAGCCTGCCGCGTACACGTCATTACCCGATACCACTATAGCTAATATTTTTGCATCATTCACGCCCGAGGTCAGATTCACTCCCTGCCCGTTTTTCCAGTATTTAGCAATTTTATGGCCACCATCATTCTCATATCCTGCAAAATAGATATCATTGCCGGATATCGTTGCGGTGCCTATATAAGCATCCTTCGAAGTGTCGGTCAGCGTAGCCATTACCCCGTTTTTCCAATACAATGCTACAGAATGGTTGTTGATAAACTGATCGCCCCCAACATATACATCAGTTCCTGATGCTACTATGGAGGTGGCTGTTATATATTTTGATCCATCGGTAAGATCTGTTAAAACGCCATTTTTCCAATAAGTGGCAACCTGATTACCGGGGGGATATGACCGCCAGCCTGCCAGGTAAACATTTACTGGGCCTATGTTGGGGTCGATTGTCGAATCAGTTTTTTTACAGGCAGAGGAGCCGACCACCACAATAAGAATTACCCAAAGCCAGTTTGGAAAATTGAGTTTCAAATGTTTGCCGGATTGTTTCATAAGTAACTGACTGCAAAATAAATATGTAAAGTATAGAGGTTTTTTAAGCTATACGGGATTATCCGTTGAAATGCTACAGGGATTGTAAATAATAATTGGTTGAAACATTATTGCTTGTGTCGACTAACAAAAAAACCTCTTTCCGCGCAGCGAAGAGAGGGTTGACCAGCGAAGTGTAGTCGGGGTGAGTTAATTGTCAGGTCGTGCACTCCTCCACAGAAGTTCCTTCAATAGCAATATCTTCTGTCACTTCCTGCTTTTCAGCCTTTTCCTTGCGGTATTTTGATAGGTTAATGAGCAATACGCTGCCTAATATGATGACAAGCCCGGTTATCTGAGTCAGGGAAATATGCTCACCGGCAAACAGCACGCCCAGTATAACAGCGATAACAGGGTTTACATAGGCATAAGTGCTTACCTGTGTAGCCGGGCGCACCTGCAACAGCCAAACGTAGGCGCTAAAAGCAGCTATCGACCCAAACAATATAAGATAACCCAGTGCCAGCCACGATTGCAGCGGGATCTGTTGCCATTGTAAATTGATAAACTCATGATTAATAAAACTGCCGGATACAAATACCAGTCCGGCAATTACCATTTGCCAGGCAACATTTACTGCAGCCGAACCTTCGGACGGGTGGTGCTTTGAGTATAATGATCCGGACGACCAGGCAATGGAACCGAAAATAAGTAATATCATACCCGGTAACTTTGAACCAACTGATCCGCCGCTGAACATTCCGCTTAGTTGCTCGCTAAACAATAATATCACACCGGCAAAACCTACAACAAGGCCCAGTATGGTTGATCTGTTGCGCAGGTTTACGCTCCAGTTGTGGCTATCCAGTAATACAAACCATATTGGTGCGGATGATACCAGGATGGCCACCATGGCGCTGGGCAATTTCTGCTCGGCCCATATTACGGCCCCGTTACCACCGCAAAGCAGCAATATGCCCACAATGGCCGATGTAATAATGCTTTTCTTAATAAATATCTTTTCGCCTTTGATAACGCACCATACCAGCATTAGTAAGCCGGCAATTGTAAACCGCATAGCGCCCATCAACAGCGGTGGAATGCCGCCTTGCAAAGCCATTTGAATGAAAAAGTAGGTAGAACCCCATACAATATAAACGGTAGCGAACGCAATAATAACCAATAGGGATGAGGCGGATCTATTAATGATTGGTGTCATGATGTATAATTTTCGGTTGTCAACATAAGTTTGATTATCTCTTGGCCTCATCCCAACCCTTCTCCAAAGGAGAATGGCTTTTTTTAAGTCCTCTCCTTTAGAGAGGATTATTCACCCTTTATTTGTTTTTTACGGCGTTCATGAGGGCTTTGCCGTTTAGGTGAGGCTTACTGCTAATTTTCAGGTATTAACAATTGTTGTTGTTCTTTCACTGTCTCCAGTACAATGGTGGTACGGGTACTTATCAGGTTGGGTATCTGGCTAAAACGATTGCGCATCAGTTGCACCAGCGAGGCCGAATCATAGGTGCGTATTTTTACCAGGTAGCAATCGTCGCCGGCTATGTGGTGCACTTCCTGTACTTCTGGTATCTGGGCCAATGCATTCGCAGTATCAGTACAGCCGGGGCCGTCGTTAGCTTTCATAAATATAAAGGCCAGCATTTTTTGCTGTAGTGCCACTGGGTTTATGCGGGTAGTGTACTGCTGTATCACCCCTTTCTGCTCCAGCTTTTTCACACGCTCAAGCACGCCCGAGGGGGCCATGCCCAGCTCGCGGGCCATATCGGCATTGCTTATGCGGGCATTGGCCTGCATCAGCTTTAGGATATGCAGATCGGTTTTATCAAGAAATAGTTCCGTTTCAGTAATCATACAATAAATATACATAATGTGAGAATATAATTCATAATATAATTATAAAAAATGAATTTAATTCGACAAAAGTGCCATATGCGTGTTTAAACATTTATTTTAACCGAAAGTGTAGTACGCCGTTATACATTAAAGTTCGCCTTGCTATTTATTGACGGCTAAAACTTTAACAGCAAATTAAAGTTCTTAAATTTGAGATAGTGACGGATTAAAGAGCGGTTGAAATATGGCAAAAAAAAGCAACGCCGAACGGGCTTTAATTATCAAGGCGAAAATTAAAAAGCTCATTTTAAGATTAACAGGGAAAGTTAAACACTTAAAAAAAGGCATTAAGCTTAAAAGTGTTTGGTATGGCAATCAGTACGGTGGTTTTTATGTTTATCCGGATCTGCTGAATGAAGACTCCATTATTTATTCGTTCGGCATAGGCCGGGATATTTCTTTCGACACTACAATTATTAAAAATCATAATTGTAAGGTGTTTGGGTTTGATCCTACTCCGAAATCCATAGAGTGGATCAAAGGCCAGGATGTACCGCCAAAATTTACTTTTCATGATTTAGGGATAAGCGATAAAAGCGGGTTCTGCGATTTTTATTTCCCTAAAAATCCTGATAATGTGTCGGGTAGCATTGTAGTGCAGAATAACATTGATGTTTGTGAAAAAACAACTGTCAAAATGCAATCAATTAAAGATATCATGACTGGGCTGGCACACACGCACATTGATATACTAAAAATGGATATTGAGGGTGCAGAATATTCGGTTATCGAAAATATTTTAGATTCAAATGCATCTATAGATCAGATTCTGATTGAATTTCATGACAGGTTTGTTGAAAACGGAAAGGCTAAAACCAAGCATGCTATCAGGTACTTAAATGATAAAGGGTTTGAAATATTTGCTATTTCTGATTCCTGCTATGAGATATCATTTATCAATAAAAATAAAATACTTGCCGCCTGATCTCCTGAAACACCGCTGAAAAATAAGTCATAATGGGTGATAACTTAATATGAAACTCAATTGGTTACTCATTATCCTTGATAAGACAGAGAATACTTACTGAAGCATTATCAGATTGCCACTGGTGTATAACCCAATTCCATCGTTTTTAGAAACGAAAAAGAACTTGTTTCTATCCATAACCTGAATTTTAGTAACATTCATTGGTGAGCCTACTGCATTTGATTGCCCGTTTGTCCAGTGCAATTTTGGTTTAATTATTTTCTCCCAATTTTCAATCTTTGAAAGATCATCTTTGATATTTCCCCTGAAAATGCCCTGGTGCGAATAAAAATATATACAATTTTCCTGTTTATTAAATGTAGCAGGACCGATGTATTGCGGATTGGGATTCTTTTGAGATTTTCCGTCAGGAGTATCGAAATATTCAGAACCATCAAAAATGAGCATGCTCTTAAAATTATTAACCTTTATTATACTTCCGGAAAGAAGCATATGCTGCAAGCCTGTTGAAATGTAAATATTATCATCTCCTTCAAATATTGATTTTACTGGGCTGATGCCATTTTTAAAGCAGGTATCGAGTTTTATATATTTCTTTGTGCGGGTATTAAATACAAATAGATTACCTCCCCACTCACCATGGCCAAAACCAATCCATATATTGTCGTTGGTATCTATAAAAAAGGCATCAGGTTTTACCATAAGGCCAGGTTGATACTTTATACTTTTATTTATAGATGTGGTGGATACATAGGAGCGACCTGTTCCAATATCCACAACACCTTTGGCAGTTAGTGCATAACAATTATTCTGATGATCAAATGTTATGGCATATACTGTACTGTCACATCTGCCGATAGTTTTTCTTTTAAAGCTTTTCTGATCTATTATTTGTATCCTGTCGGATGAATTGGCAATTACAATATTACTTTTATTGTCCTTTGCAAAAGCTACTATACTATGCAGATCATTGGTCTCTTTAATCAACGGCGAACCATCATTAAGGTTAAATGTCCTGATCTTGCCATCTGTAGTAAGTCCCCATATTTCATTATTCACAACAAGGGCGTCATTGTATTGCTTAGGAGGAAGCTGTCCTTTACAGGACGATAAACTAAGTAAAAAGACTATCCCTAATAAATATCGCAGGCCCATGTTAATAAGATTTAGTGATAGCAAAATACGTTATTTATCGATAACGGTCAATGTAAATAGCACAATCAGTTGGCAATCAAAAATAATTAATAGTTTGTAACGTTCTGACTGATCAAAGTGTCTTGGTATAGATGCTTTATAATGTTAATTATTAACTCTTTAACCTCTTTATCCATGAAAAGACCCTCTTTTATTTTAGCAGTGTTGTTACTGCTTGCAAGTCCGACCGCACTATATGCCCAAACTGTTGGGGATAAAGCAACGGGGCAGCTCGGAACAGACAAGTTAAATGTTTTTAATGGCAGGTATGTATCGGATCAGAACAAGGCCATATTTCTTCAGATCACGGCTGTTGACGGCCATTTGGTATTGAAACAATCATGGGACGGGCAGGAAGTAAGTTTTGATCAAAAGGGCGACCTGGACTTTTATAACGATGAGCGTTCATTTCCCCTTAAGTTTACAAAAAGCAGCACAGGCGCCATTACCCAGGTTTTAGCTTTTGACAGGGACGTTTGGATAAAGGGTGATGATAACTACCAATTTGTACCGCAAAAAACCATACAGCTTACCGCGGCCCAGCTTAAGACGCTCGAAGGTAAATACCAGATGAAGGATGGTGATAATTTTTTGCAGATCACCACAACAACCGATCATATCATCCTCAAGCAACTTTGGGATGAAAAAGAGATCACTTTTTCGCCGGTATCAGAAGTAGATTTTGTGAATGCCGATCAGACATTTCCGCTCAAATTTACCAAGGGAAGCGATGGATTAGCTATGCAAGTACTGGCTTTTAACAAAGATATGTGGGTGAAGGTGAAATGAGGGTTGGTTGAATAAGTTAAGTGGTTGATTAAGTTGAATAAGTTAAAGTAGATTAGCCGAAAACTCAATCAACATAATCCAACTCAATCAACTATTTAACCCTACCTAACAACAGATGTTTCCTTGGCTTTGAAGAAATAAAATGTCTGACTGAAATAACTGAAAAATACCACCAATACGGTAGCAGCGATTTTAGAAGGGGTAGGGTACCAGCCAAGGAAATCGACAAATAGTTTAAGAAATATAAAATTGAGGATTATACAGATACAGGTCAGCAGGATATACCTCATTAACTGGCTTCTGCGCCTTAAACCCGATTGCGGGAAAACCACGTAACGGTTAAGATAAAACCCCGTTGGCAGGCTGATACATAAAGCCATAAATAACGAAGCGATGTGCGGACTAAGCGTAATTAAGCCAAGTGATAAATTTTGTTTCTTTAAAACTATATTATAGCTGATAGCAAAAAGACTTATATCCAGCAGGGTATTAACACCGCCACATGCCGCATACCTAAAGGTTTGCAAGGGCATGATCTTTTTAAATGGCGAATAAAAGAAGTCGATAAGGCTTAAAATGGTATGCCGTAAAAACTGGTGTATTTTTTTCACTACCCGGCCTTTTTTTCGCTGTCGGGGTTTTCTCCCTGCAGATCTTTCAGTTGTATTTCAAATACGCGCATACGGGCGTGCAGAATGTCCACTTCGGTGCGCAGCATTTGTATTTCGGTAATGAGTTTGGCTGAATCGGGTTTGTTTAACTTTTTTTCACCTGTGCCGATGATGAGCCACTCGGGCGAGTATTTGAGCTGGAAACAGAGCTTACGGATAAGATAATAGCTGATGTCCTGCTTTTTGTTGATGACTTTGCTGATAAAGCCCTGGTCCACACCAATAGCATTGGCCAGTGCAAGCTGCCCTCCATGGTCTTTTACAATCACCTTTAGTCGTTTTATTATTGCATCGTCAGACATGCTATATTATTTGCAACAATAATAGTCAAAGGGCTTGTAAAAGTGAAATGGTTTGTTTAGTTGAATGGGTTTATTAAGTTGAATAAGTTGATTGGGTTAAGTGGTTGATTGAGTTAAGTATTGAATAAGTTTATTACGTACAGTTTCAACTTAATCAAACTCAATCAACCTAATCTAACTCAATCAACTCCAACTACAAACACGCCTGTATTTCTCCCTGAGGTACGGGATCAGGCGTTTTCATTTTATTAACTGTGATAAGCAACGAACCCAATTTGGCATAGTACGTTGCCAGTGGCATTTCGCGATTTTTGTAACTGCTCATTATCTGATCCAGTTGTACAATAAGGTTATTTTGAGTTTCTTCGCTATCTATATAACCGGGGGTGCTTAATGCCGATCTGATAGCATTAACTTTTAATTCGGCCGAACGAAGCATGAATAATGGGGGAATATTTTTATTAGCCCTAAGTATTTCGTTTACTCTTTTCTTATTCTTTATATCATAAAAAATGATCAAAAGAACGATAGCTGTACCGGCCCCTAAAAACAAGTAAAAATAGTTCATAACAGCTTTTAGAAATTAAGTTTAAAGTCCTTCTCGTGGTGAGTTTAATGGTCACCTTAACACCATTTTACGTAAGTTATAACTAATAGTTACAGTTATTTTATGTAAGTTTTTAACATTTCCACTATTGTGGGAAACTAACGTTCCAGCCATCAGTGGTAACGGTTTCGTATGACGAAAGATTGGTTACATCGCCCTCTATTGGTAAGCCGTCAGCATAAGCATTGATAGAAGTATTAAGGAATTTGCCGATAACATTAACCTTCAAATGGTCCTCTGTTTTTGCAGTAAATATTGATGAATAGGCTTTGCTGGTGTTATTGATACTATCCATTAGGATGGTTTTACCATCAGCCTTACGGGTTAAATATACCTTTACACTAAATACAGAGTCGTTTTTTACGGTTATCTTCACCAGGTTTCCGTTAAGGACAGTTCCCGAGCCTATTCTTTGTAAGCTTGTACTGGTTACTGCTTCTGTTGGCTCAAGCGTTCCGTTATGATAATAAACATCTGGCTGTGAAGCAGACAGTGTAAGTGTACTGCCATTGAGCATTACTACCTGGTAATCGGTATTGCTGCCATCGGGGTAATCAATGTGGATATATATTCCCCCTGTACTTTTGGTAGATAAAACATAAGTGCCATGTAATACAGTTTGAGGATCAGGCATAATATCTACGTGCATAAATCCATCAAAATAGAATGCTGATGCAGCCAGGTTTTGTGGCGGAAACATGGCTTTACCATTATCGTCAAGTACAGTTAAAGTTTTAACGGGGAACACCCAGCTTCCTTTTAACTGCGCGTTTACGCTGGCCAGATCAGCAGGTGTTATAGTAACATTGGTGCCGGTATCCTTTTTACAACTGCTTAAAAAAGCTGTGGCCACAAATAAAATAAGTAAAAGCTTTTTTAGCACTGGCAATAGATTAGTGGGACCTTATATTCAAAACGCTAATAAAAAGGCAAATGGTAGCGAGTTATCGTTACCATTTGCCTTTGTACGTGTAAGTAACCTTATTGTTACAACCAGTGCTTATACTTCGCGTATTTTGATATTACGGAACATAATGTGATAGCCGTGGTCCTGCAGCGATATGTGTCCTTTGTGAAATTTTGCGAAATCTTTCCAGGTTTTGAATTTGCTTTTGGCAACCAGTTCTGCCCAGTTGGCATCCCAAAGGGTTGTTTTAACAGTTTGTACACCGTTAAGCCAAAAAGTAAGTTCACCGTTTTTAAGACGTATGATGGTATGGTTCCATTGGCCCGCAGGATTTTCTGCTGCTTTTGTTGGCGCTATGATATCATAAAGCGATCCGGCCAGGTGGTTCGCCTGTTTATTGTCCTCTGCTTTTTTATCATCCAGCAACTGGTATTCCGGGCCAGTGATATAGGTATTTTCATAAGCCTTATCTTCGTGCACAGTAAACATGATACCGCTGTTACCTTCTTCGGCTATGTTCCAGTCTATTGATAGTTCAAAGTTTTCGTATTCCTTATCGCTCACAATATCGCCACGACCTTCTTTTACTGATGGATCCAACTTTAAAATACCATCACTCACGGTCCATGCTGGTCCGGCAGAAGGTTTTAAGTAATTGTGCCACCCCTGAGTGGTTTTTCCGTCAAACAGCAGTTGCCAGCCTTGATTTTTTTCCTTCGGGCTAAGCTCATTATTGGTTTGCGCCATAAGGCAGTTGCCTGCAAGCAACAGTGCAGATACGGTAAGAAATGTTTTCATAAATCATTTTAATAGTTAATCAGGGTAAATGTAAAGAATTAAGGGTTCATTAAAAGGAGAAGCAGGTAAAAATTGTGATATGTTTTGGTAAAAGATTAATCCGGCGCCCTGGAGTTTTATGCACATAAATATTGTCCATCCTCAATCCTGTTAATACTAGGCATGCTGCTTTTGAAGAACCTTTTTGTTGATAATGATTGTTATAAAAATATAGTAATTTTTAATTTATAGTATATGCGTGAAGGTGTAATTTCTATTTAGTAAAATAAATTTCTCAAAACAAAATACTGGGCGTCGTGTTGGAAATAATAGATAACCGCTTATTGGTTAACCAAAATTTAAAATTAGAAATTATGAAAAAGTTAATTGCAGCAGTGATATTATCAGTATTCACTTTAGGAACATTAGTCGCGTCAGCCAACCCTGTTTTACAACAGGATACATCTAAACATAAAATGAAACGCGATACTTCAATGAAGAAAGACACATCGATGAAGCACCGTAAGTAAGTAAATCAGCTTTTCGAAAAGAGGCCCGCTTAGTTTGTACTAACCGGGCCTCTTTGTAGTTATAACGATGTTTCGTTCAGCTCATGGCCACCATTGTTTTGCCTGGTTTCATCCGAAGCTGTTTTGTTGGCAAATGAGAATAATTAAATAGCAGAAAATAGATATCAGTTACCGGGAGCCCGATAATTGACAGTTAGCTTTGTCGCTTTATCAATATCCTCAGGATCGAGAAGAATTGAGGTGGTAACAGACGCCAACCCGGACGCATTTACATTCAGTGCCAGAGCTGCCCCGGATACTGTATCCGGTAGTTCGCCCAGCACGTAAGCATCATGTTCGCCGAAAGCAAAATAGAATGCTTCCATTGTACCGCCTAAGTCATTAATGGCTTTTTCAACAGCTTGTTTCCTGTATGTGCCACCAGTTTTAAGTAGCCCCTTTACACCTTCTGAGGTATAAGAAGCTTTGATCAGGAACTTCGTCATGATATGATTGGTTAAGTTTAATTGTATAATAAAATTAAAGAAACTTTTTCCTTTTTTCCTAATATAATTTTTTGAAAATCAACGAGTTATTTTAGGTTTATTAATAGCGGACGGGCTGGGGTTGTTTTTTAAAAGAGTTCATGAGGGCCTCGTCGTTTAGGTGAGGCTTCTTCCCTGGCAGCAGAACAGCTTCGAGTAAAATCAAACAAAACAGCGGTGGCCTTGAGAGTAAGAAGGGTAGAGTAAGTTTTGCTGAAGCTGTTGAGCTTTCTGACCTCCGAACCCGGACTTTCCGACTTCATCAATACTCCGCCATTTCCTCATCAACATAACACCATAACCAACGCTCACCAGGCTCGGCAGAGATCACTACCGGGTGACCGGCCTCGCGGGCATGTTTAGAAGCATGCTGCATAGGCGAACTATCACAACACAATGTTACGCCGCAGGTTTGGCAGGTGCGCAGGTGCACCCACGATCCGTTGTTTTTGATGCACTCTTCGCACACGTAATCTTTGGGGTGCTTTAGCTTTTTGATGGCTTGTAAATGTTCACATACCTGGTCGTCCATAGCATTTAATTGTGTTGGAAAGATAGTAAATTATTGGGGTTGATAACAACACAAACAGGTACAATATTAGGACAAACTACTCATCATCTGCACGTTTTTTTGTAGGACTAATTTCTTTAACATCATTGGTCTCTTTTAAAAGTTCATTGATCTCCTTAATACAGATCACTTTAAAAGGACCGCAACAGCAATTGATATCTATAATACCGTCATCAAATTTTACTAAAGGGTGCAGGTTGTGTGTGGTACAAGTTTTCGATTGAATGATAGTTTTTATTTTATAGTATAAATTATCCATGCCAGGGGAAATTTTTTTAACAAGTTAGAAATAAATTCTGTAGAGAATCTGAATTTTTTGTTAAAGTTAAGTATGAATGAAGGCGGGCGATTTAACTCACCCGGTCATTGCTTCGCTCGACCACCCTCTCTTCGCTGCTACGCGGAAAGAGGGATTCGGAGTGAACTTACACTTCTGCCAAATACTTGTGCACAAAGCTAATCGCCATAGAACCTTCGCCTACGGCGGATGCAACGCGGTTCATGGCGCCGGCGCGTACATCGCCTGCGGCAAATACACCGGGGCAACTGGTTTCCAGCAAATAAGGATCGCGTTTGAGCTTCCATACTTTAGGGAAATTATCGTGAGTGGCCAGATCGCGGCCGGTTTCGATAAACTCTTTATCATTTTTGATGATATCCAGGCCCACCCAGTCGGTATACGGTTTTGCACCTATAAAAATGTACAGGGCGGCAGCATCATAGGTATTTTTTTCCTTCGTTTTAATATTGGTGAATGTGAGCTGCTCGAGATAATTATGACCAATGGCTTCGCATATCTCTGTATTGCCCATTACTTCAATATTGGGCGATAGCCTGATCTGCTCAATCAAGTATGCCGACATCGTGCTTGTCAGATCCTCACGACGGATAATGATATTCACTTTCTCGGCAAATTTGGACAGGTACATAGCCGCTTGCCCGGCCGAATTGCCCCCGCCGATAACAAACACACTCTTATCCTTGCAGGCGCTGGCTTCAGTAGTGGCCGCGCCGTAATAGATGCCGGCGCCTGTGAAGTTTTCTACGCCTTTTACCTCGAGCTTGCGGTAATCAACCCCGGTGGTTATTACCACTGCGCGGCTTACTACCTCGGGGCCGTCGTCAAGGATGATCTTTTTATAGCCATCTTTTTGCCTGATCTCCTTTACGGCATGGGGCGAAAGAAACTGCGCACCAAGCCGTGTAGCCTGGCTGATGGCACGGCGGGTCAGGTCGGCACCGCTCAATCCGGCTGGGAAACCCAGGTAGTTTTCGATACGCGAACTTGTTCCTGCCTGTCCGCCCGGGGCGCGGCGTTCTATCAGCAGGGTCTTTAATCCTTCGGATGAACCGTATACTGCAGCTGCCAATCCTGCCGGACCAGCGCCTATGATCACTACATCGTAGATATCATTCTTTATCTGCGGGTTCAGGCCTGCCTTATCCGCAATTTGCCTGATGGTGGGCATACACGAACATGCGCCATCCTCAAAAATGATCACCGGAAGGTCATGGTTGCTCATATTATTTACTTCGAGCAGTGTTTTGGCTTCGGGATTGCTCTCGATATCAAACCAGCGATAGGGGATAAGGTTGCCGGCCAGGTAATCCTTTATCTCGTGCGATTTTGGTGAAAACTGGTAACCTATCAGCTTGATGCCTTTGAAATCCGGTGTATAGTGGCTCTGCCAATCGTCGAGCAGGTCGTTTATTACCGGGTATAGTTTTTCTTCGGGCGGGTTCCAGGGTTTGGTAAGATAGTAATCCAGTTGCACCACGTTAATGGCTTTGATGGCGGCTACCGTATCAGAGTAGGCAGTAAGCAGCACGCGTTTGGCCTCGGGATATATTTTAATGGCGCGTTGCAGAAAATCAACACCTTCCATTTCGGGCATGCGCTGATCAACCAAAAACATGGCAACGGTATCTCCGCTGTTTTTTAGATCAGTCAATGCTTCCAGCGCCTCATTTGCCGAAGTGGTGCTGATGATCTTATATTCGGAATTATACTGCGATTTAAGGTCGCGGCTAATGGCCCGCAGCACCTGTGGATCATCGTCTATTGAAAATATAATAGGTTTGTTCATGGGTTGTTGAGTTAGATTAAAATTGTATTAGTTGATTGGATTGGGTTGGTTTGATTGGGTTAGATTAGGTTGATTGAGTTGGATTTAGTTGATTAAGTTAGATTAGTTTTTGACTTAATAACCTAATCAACTCAATCAACCACTCTCTTAATCAACCATTTTTAATAACCTAATCAACTCAATCAACCACTCACTTAGTCAACTAAAAAACTATCCATTTATAGGGAAACACACAATAAACTCTGTATGCCCCGGTTCTGAATTTACTTTTATGGAACCATTATGCTGGTTCACTATCCTTTGTACTACTTCGAGGCCCATACCGGTGCCTTTCCCCATTTCCTTCGTAGTAAAAAACGGATCGAAGATACGCGATCGTATTTCATCGGGTATACCGGGGCCGTCATCACCAATGGTTACCTGTACAAATTCTTTATCCCTTTCTGTTTTAATAGTGAGTGTGCCTTTGCCGTTAGGTTCCATCGCATCTAATGCGTTATCAATCAGGTTGGTCCATACCTGGTTCAGTTCGCCTATTTGTGCCTTTACCGGCGGCAGTGTTTCATCAAATTCCTTTACCACTGTAATATTCCCTTTTTTGATCTTGTAGATCAGCATCTGGAAGGTATTTTTTATACCGATACGGATATCGGCATATTGTTTTTCCTGCCCCTGGTCCATATGGGTATAGGTTTTTACCGAATTTACCAGTGTTGCAATGCGTCGTGCTGATTCACCAATATCCTGTACCATTCTGTCGGTAACCAAAAGGGTATTCATCCAATTAAATACCGGCGATAAAAATTGATGAGGAATATGGTCTTTGAAAGCCAGAATATCCTTGGGTTCAAATCCAAATTCTACAAAATTCTCCGGCAGCTCAGGGTCATAAAACATTTCCAGTTCATCAAACAGATCGGTTAGCTCCTCTTCTTTATCCGCACGTTCCCGTATGGTAAGATTAGTTTCTTTACGCTGTGTTAAGAAACGGAAAAATTCATCGGTTACCGCGTCAACTTGTTCGGGTTCCATGCGGATAGCGATCATCGATTTAAAGCTGTGCGGCTCCATCTGTAAATGCTTCAACAGTGATTCCGAGTCGCGCACTATGGCTGATGCCGGGTTGTTCAGTTCATGCGTCAATCCTGCAGATAATTTGCCAAGCGCCAGCATCTTCTCATTCTGTTGCTGTAGCGTAGTGAAGGAGCGAACACGATTTGTCATGACATGTACCAGGGCCTGGGTAAGTTCAAACTGTGTCCTGATCATTGTATCCATCTTATCTTTGGGGAAGATCATAACTTGCGCAGGGCCTATAGCTACGATATAACCTGTGCCCGTTTTGGCACGCGAATAAGGTAAATAACCGCTGATCTCGCCCGTTTTAATATCGCCGATCTCGCGTTTTACACCCCCAATTGGCAAATACAAACGTACTTTGCCACTGATAACAAACCAGGTGCCTGATATCGGACTGCCCGGCTCGGCCAAAAACTCCCCATCAGCGTAATCATTGCAGTCGCTTTGGTCTATCAGCCATTGCAGCTGTTCTTCCGGCACTTCTGTTAGCGCCTCAAATGTTTTAAATAGTGCAGGTGTACATTCTACCATGGCCTAAAATTATGAAATTTTAGGCAGAGGGCGATATTTGTTTGAACCTGAAAAACATCAGCAATTGCAACTATCACTGCAATAAGTGGTTATAAAAAATGCGCAATTTTGTTGTTAATACCCCAATGCGAATGAAATTGGCCTGATATTTTATTCATTATATTTGCGACAGCTAAAACTTATTTCACAATTATGGCATTGACAGTTGCACCATATTTCTGGTTTTTTAAATAAATATTGCGATACTTGTTATACGAAAACCAATTGCAATCCAGGCCTATCCTGCCGGTATTTGCAAAGAACCCACGAACTATTTTATTGCTTACAATCTTTAATAATTTGAATTTTTTAATATGGCATTATCTGCACAACCTAAACTAAATTTTGGTTCGAGTTTTAGGGCTTTCGCGATATCTATTTCCAAAGTTGGTTTTTTTACATTTGAAAAGGCCAGAGCATATTTATTCCCGGTGCCGGGTATTAGGATATTATTTTCAGCCAATGAGGGTTTTGAGAAAAATATCCGTCGCGGATTCCTGTTCCTACGCTATGAGATACATTTTGACGGTTTTGCAGCGGAAAATATACGCAAAGGCGATTTGCTGGTGCCTTTAAATGTTAATGATGTAAGGGTGGCGAGTAAAATGGCGCATTTGACCGGAGATAGGCGCATCCCGTTACCAGTCCTGGAAGCTATTAATATTTGTGACGATAAATACTTGTTTAACAAGACACTTGTTGAAAAAGGATTTAAGGATATAGTGCCCAAAATAAGTAATAACCTGCCCACCCCATATTTTTTAAAGAAGAAGGTTGATTTGGGCGGCCGTAACAGTCATTTAATTTTAAACGCCGAAGCGGAGGCGAAATTTAAGGATATGATCAATAGCCCTGATTATTTTCGGCAGGAGATAGTTGAAGGGAAAAGCGAGTATGCCACGCATATTTTATTCAGGGATCATAGGATAGTAACCACCTTAACTATCAAACATACTTTTCCTAAACGACTACCCGTTAATGGTATCGACAAAAGCGTTTACTCAACTATAAGTAATTGCGCCTATTTAGATACTTTTTCGTCTGTACTTGAGGCCATTGGTTTCGAAGGGCTTTGTTGTTTTGATTACAAGGTAGTTGATGGCAAGCTATACATATTTGAAATTAACCCCCGGTTTGGAGGAAGCCTGGGCCCCTATTTCTTTACATTTTTGCGTCGCCTGAAAGTAAATGCAGCTTAGGTGTGTTTTGCCTGGGTAATTTATTGGTTGCTCAGGCTGATCAGGTACTGCTCAAACTTTTCATCAGCATAATTGGCTCTGTCGACATGGTTGAATACCACATCACCTTTTTTATCGATCACCAGCGTAGTGGGAATGCTGCCTGAGTAAAACGCAGGTGGCAGTGTGAGGTTGCCGCTATAAACCGGGAACAGATACCCTTTATTTTTAAGGAACAGGGATGATTTTGGCAGATTATTGTCCGCATCGATAGAAAGGAAAACGATGTTGGGATTGTCTTTTACTTTCAAATACAGATCATTAATAGAGGGCAGCTCTGCCAAACACGGCGGGCACCAGGTCGCCCAGAAGTTGATAAAAACCACCTTACCCTTTTGCTGCTGCAGATCAAGCACTTTGCCGTCAACTGTCTGCACTACCAGGGTTGGGGCAGATTGCAGTTTTTCGCCGGGTTTTATCTGCGGGATATGCGGATTATAAAATCCAAGCGCCATAAGACCCATCATCACCCAGCTTTTTACTCTTGCACTGAAAAGGACTGCAGCCGTAAACAGCACCAGCAATACCTTAAAAACTTGTGAGAGGGTTATCTTTTTGAATTTCATAAGCACTATTTGCGGGGCATGTACATGATAATACATACGCCAATTAAGGCTACCATGGCGCCTATAATATCGTATTTATCGGGTTTAAAGTTATCTGCTTTCCATGCCCAAAGCAAAGCCATCACTATAAATATTCCGCCGTAAGTAGCATATACCCGGCCAAAGTTGGCAGTTTGCCAGGTGGCCACTATGCCATACAACACTAAGATCAAGCCACCAAGTATGCCATACCACAGGGGTTTATCAGATTTTAGCCATAGCCATACCAGGTAGCCGCCGCCTATTTCGCACAGGCCTGCCAGTATAAACAGGGAAAAGGATTTGAGTATATTCATAAAGTTGAGCGCAAAATTAGAAAATTTGCACTGCCTAAGCGGATTTGGGCAAGGAATAAAGCGTATTGTTTTCAGCCTATGTTCTATTTCCGTTCATGTATTTTCTGCCGGAGGGTGTTAAAGAACATACTCCTTTCTTTTTCGCCCACCGTGCTGATATAGGTCGATTTGCGGATAATGTTGTGCAGGTTTTTGAAGGTATATTCACAAAAGTTGTGATCCTGGGTTACTGTAAAATTGAGCCCGTTATGATTAAGGCAAGTTACCTTCCGGCTGTCGCTGTTCACAAATATGGTATTATCGCCAATAAGGCATTCATTAACATAGATATTATAAGCTGCAGCATTAGGCAATGGCTGGTGGCCGGGTAAAAACTTTTTACCGTATTCGGCCTGTAGCTCTAAGCGGTTAAGCAGTTCGTTCAGCTGTTCATATATTTTTGCCAGTATGTGTTTATCAGCAAAAATGTTCGACTGCCGGTAAAACTCTATCTGCCTTATGGTGCTGTGCACATTCTCCTCATTCCATATTTCGGTTGATGGTATCTGGTTATAGAGGATGGTGATATTATTTGCAAGCTCAATAGTTTCCTCATCCTTTTCTATCCCGGTAAATTGCTGTTTGGCCAGCTCGGGGTAGCCAATGAGGGTGCGTTTCCAGAAAAAAAACTTAAAAGCCCTTAATTCGGGGAAAGACATAAAATGGAAAATAGGTATATCCTTATTGTAACTGTAAAGATGTGTGTTACCCATGGCCTTGAAATACTCCAGGTTTTTGACCACGTCTGCCAGGTATTGATTAAAGCCGAAGGAAAGAATATCAAGCTTATTGCCCGAAAAAATGACCGTGTTTGTTTGTATTTGTAATAGCTGATCAAGAGAGACATGGTATTTATTACAGATCATCCTTATCTCTTCAAGGCCCAATGGCTTTTCGCCCCTGATGCGCCGGTAGGCACTGTCGTTACTTATACTCAACAGATCAGCTACTTCGTCCACAAAAGAAAGGTGGACAGGCAGTTTGGACCTGATATGTTTAAAAAACAATTGCTGGGTTTGATTCGCATCCATTAAGCCGGGCCTGTTTTTTAGTATTATTTAATAATCAAAAAGTTATTATTTGCAAAAAATACTACAGGGGCTTAATATTTAATTAAATATAGTAATAATTACTTCTAATTTCCAATAGTGCTTTGGATATCCTATTATTTGTTGTATATTATATAACTCGCTGATTTTCCAATTTTTAACGAGCGTTACATCATGATAGATTTACTTTATAAATGTCACCGGGATATTAAAAAGTAAATTATTATAAGATCAACACTAAACACCTATTATCATGAAAAAAATATTGTTAACCTTATTATTAGCGGGGTGGAATTACATGGGGTTGTTTCGCTCAATCATCGTCTTTAAGCTTAAATAGTTAGGGGGATAGCCCGTGGAGACAGGGTTGATTTCTTCCAGGTCTTCCGGGTTGTTTTTTCGATCCAATAATCAAGAACTTTTCTTCAAATCCTAAAACAAAATATCATGAAAAATCTGATCCAATGCATAGCAGTAATGAGTTCATTATTACTATTTAGCTGTACCAAAACTATTTATACACATGAGCAGGTGCTGGATATGTACCAGACAAAAGCGTCTGTATCGAAGAAATTTGGGACCCCTACCGAGCGAAAAGTGAGCGATTCGACAGAGCAATGGCTTTATCAATATGAAAAGAGCGATCCGTTTAACAGGCACGTAATTGGGAAAACCCCCAATACAAAAACGGTAGATGTGGCCGATTTTAACCGGTACGACCGATACCTGATATTCACCTTCGATAAAAATGGCAATGTGATAAGAAATGATTTTAAGGGGGTAAACCTGGCAGTAAAAAAAGCTAACACCGTAGGGACAGTTTTGCTGGTTACAGGCATTGTTGGTGTGGTATTAGGCGCAACTGCAATCATATATAATTCGACTGATACTTACTACGGTATCCCCTTTACAGAATAAACGACAGACTGATTGATAGCTATGTTTTTTAATTCAATCATATTTGCCATTTTTCTTCCGGTAGTGTTTTTACTCTATTGGGCTGTCGCAAAAAAAGGGTTGCCGGTGCAGAACTTTATTTTGCTTCTGGCTAGTTATGTGTTTTATGGGTGGTGGGGGTATGGCTTCCTTTTTTTACTGGCTTTTTCTACTTCACTCGATTACCTTTCGGGCCTAAGAATTTACCATGCAAAAAGTCTTCGGACTAAAAAAACATGGTTGTATTTAAGTGTTATTATAAATATCGGGTTTTTATGTTTCTTTAAATACTTCAATTTTCTGGCGGGCTCACTGGTAAGCTTGTTTGGGTCGATAGACAATCAGCCCCATATATGGGCATTAGATATTATTTTACCTGTAGGTATATCATTCTACACCTTTCACGGGCTATCATATGTTTATGACGTTTATTATCAAAGGTGCAAACCCACCCGCAATTTTGTAGACTATTCTCTTTTTGTCAGTTTCTTCCCGCTGTTGGTTGCAGGGCCCATTGAGCGGGCCAAACATTTGCTGCCGCAGATACAGCTATCCAGAAATTTTGAGTACAGCAAAGCTGCGGACGGGATGCGGCAGATATTATGGGGACTATTTAAAAAAATTGTGGTTGCTGATAATTGCGCGCATGATGTAAACATCATATTCAGTCAGCCGGGTGATTACCGGGGAAGTACATTACTATATGGCGCTTTGCTGTTTACTTTTCAGATATACTGTGATTTTTCTGGATATTCAGACATCGCCATAGGCACAGCCCGGCTGTTTGGGTTTGATTTGGTGCGCAATTTTTCTTATCCCTATTTTTCGCGGAATATACCGGAGTTTTGGAGACGCTGGAACATTTCGGTATCCACATGGTTCCGCGATTATTTTTATGCTCCGATGGGTGGCAGATACGGAACCTGGTGGCAGCAGGCGCGTAACATTATGCTGATGTTTATCCTGATCGGTTTCTGGCACGGTGCAAACTGGACGTTTTTAACGCTGGGCTTGCTCAATGGCTTGTTGTTTTTACCTGCCTTGTTATCAGCTAAAAATAAAAAACATCGTGTAGCGGCAACAGTCGGGATATTTCCATCATTAACGGAAGCGATACAGATACTGACTACCTTTTTTTTGGTAACAATGGGCTGCGTGCTTTTCCGGTCAGCAACTATGCAAGAGGCGCTGGAGTATTTTAGGGGGATATTTTCAATGTCTTTATTCACCGGCCCACAGATGTTCAATAACACAATTTTTAAGGCGATACTGATTATGCTGGTTGTTGAATGGCTGCAACGCAATAAGCAGCATGGATTGCAGATAGAATGGATAAGATATAAAACCGTAAGGTGGGGGATATATATTGCGCTAATCTATTTTGTTTGCTATTTCGGCGGCACACAGCAAGGGTATATTTATTTCAAATTTTAATCCCGTGAAAATGGATATCAGGAAATTTTTACACAGGTTGTTGCTTTTCGGCATGGTAGCCTTGCCTTTGGTAAGTATGGAGAGTTTGTATTCCTACTTTACAAGAAGTTATGAACTGGCTGTAAATGGTAATGAGATATACATCTCGATAAGGAAAAGCAAAGTACAAAAAAAGGTAAAGATACTCATCATCGGCGATAGCATGGGAAAGCAGTTGTATGATAACAAAACCTATAACGATTCCATTTATTCGCTTACCTGTAATCAGGCTATTTCAATGGCAGGATATTATATTTTACTGCAGAATTTTATTAAAAAGAACAGGAACAACTTGCCTGGTAAAGTGGTATTGATAGTTGGTCCAAGCACGTTACGGAATAACCTGGATCAGACGATATCCTACCACTACTTTTTAAAACCTTTTTATAAGCCCGAAAATGAGAAGTATTTTACTGCGGCCTGCCTTGACCAGATAAGGAAAATCCCGTTTTATTATACCTCGCAGCTGCCATTTATCCTGAATACCAACTGGTCTCCAGCGTATAGTAAAAGTGACGGCCCGGCTTCATTCAGGCTTATTTCGCCTGTATCAAATGATTATCTGGTAAAAATCAGGTTACTCTGTTCAACTAATAAAATGCCGTTCAGTATTTACTGTCCGCCGGTAACCATTGCAAATAAAAAATGCGTAATGCAGCTTTCGGCCAATATGAATGAATTTGAAAAATGCGGTATGAAAAACGAATTTATAGTCTATTTTAAAAACATAGCGTATATGCCCGATAGCTTGTTCCAGGATCAGCGCCATTTTAAAAAGCAATACATACCTGTTGATTATTTTAATTTATGCCGGAATAATGATATGCGTTTAGCGGATAGGTAAGCGGGTTGTATAATATTCTTTTTTTAATCAGAAGCCAGATTCCAGGGTTTGCCGGAATCGGCATAGCCAATTAAGCATCGCAATTTAATCAGATTAATTTATTTGCTTAGTTTATATTACCTTGCCTGGCGGCTTACGTATAAACAGCTTTTAGCGGTTGAAATATCCGTGGAATAAGTTTATTATTAATTTTTGTGAATATGAAGAGTGATGAAAGCCTGAAACGAAAAAACAATAAAACCAAACAGAAGGTATCCCTTGTGCTATCTGGCGGTGGCGCCAGGGGAATTGCACACATTGGAGCAATAGAGGTGATTGAAGAAATGGGCTTTGAGATAGCATCAATTGCAGGTACGTCAATGGGGGCAGTTGTAGCTGGGGTTTATGCCCTTGGCCAAATGGAAGAGTACAAGCAATGGCTTTGTTCCCTTGATAAGTTAAAAGTATTTAGTTTGGTTGATTTTAGTTTCAGCTCACACGGGCTGGTTAGGGGCGACAAACTGTTCAACATAACCAAGCAGTTTATCCTTGATGCAAATATTGAAGATCTGGATATACCATTTGCTGCTGTGGCTGCAGATATTATCAACAGAAAGGAAGTAGTTTTTACAAGCGGGAGCGTATTTGATGCTGTAAGAGCTTCTATTGCCATACCAACCATTTTCACCCCGGTAAAAACTGCGGACGGCGGCTTGCTGGTAGATGGCGGTATTATCAATAATATCCCTATTAATCATGTAACAAGAGTGCCTGGCGATATATTGATCGTGATAGATGTAAACGCTGACGTACCAGTGGATAAGCCGGTAATTGCCGAAAATGAAACTGTAGCCAAACAATCCGTTTATCAGAAAAAGATCAAATCGTTTTTCGGTCAGCTACAGGGCATACTGCCTTCAAACCATGCCGAATCAAGACTTGGTTATTTTGACGTGATCAATAAAACGCTTAGTTTAATGACCTATCATAACACACAATTGGCATTGGAAAAGCATTCGCCGGATATGATAATCAATATATCGCGGTTATCTTGTTCAGGTTATGATTTTTTTAAAGCTGAACAAATGGTTGAATTAGGCCGGAGCGCCGCAATTAAAAGTATTGAAGCGTATAAAAAGCGGGGGGCGTTAATAGCAAAATTAACCTGAGAATTGTAAGAAATGCCCGGCAAACCATTTGGCTGCCGGGGACTATGTTTTCTATAAGTTGTGTTTTTTTGCAAATTTGTCCAGCTCGGTCCGGGCGCCTTCGAAATCAATTTTAAATTTCGGGTCTTTTTTGTAGATCATAAACATTTGAAATGCGATATCTCTCGATGCTGAATTATCGCTCGGATAGTGTATCCCCATAACTTCTCTGGATTGTCTGATCTCATCTGCGAGCCTTAGAAATTGTTCTTTTTTCGACGGAATAAGCTCTCCCCAAACATACGCTTGCAGGTAAGCCCATAGTGAGTGACCACTGGCGAATGAAGGCGAGTTGATTCTGTCTAATGGTTGTAGATTCTTTTCAAGGTGATAAGGTCGTGCACGTAAATACTTGTATTTAATTGTAAATTCTATTACCCTGTCATCCTGCATTATGCCTTTAAAAAGCATTGTGCTTTGCGGTAAGTTTTCTGGCGCCCATTCCCGTCCCAAAACACTTCTGGGTTCAAAAAACAAGTCTTTAAGCGTTTTTTGATAATCTGGATGAGAAAGAAGTTGTGCAACCTGCGGCCAAAAGCCGATGTCACCCAGCTGCTTCACCCTTTCAACCTGTTCGGCTGTACGGGTGGATTGTAAGTTTAGCAAATAATCTAATTCGGCTCTTACCCTGTCCGAGCTGTTAGCTGGCGGTGTAGTTAATTTCGACAGAAATTGTACCTGTTCAGATGATAGATAATAAGGCCTGACCAATGTAAAAAGGATGGAACTTCCATACTCTGCGGGTGGGAATTTAATAGTGTCCATCCAAGCCCGGGAGGGATTTGGCAATGAACTTAACTCTTTAAAATGCTGATAGATGCCTGTTTCGGGCTGCTGAACATTGCTCTGTGCGATCAAATTTGATGCTGATAAAAACAGCATCACTGCGATAATGATTCTTTTCATGGATTAAGTTTTTTACACCCATGACGCAGCGGCTGCTAAAAAGACGCAAAAAAGTTTGAGTTTGCATTTTTATGAAAGTCCTGCAATATCATGCAATCGTCTTTGGCCTCCCCAGATAATATTTTTCCATTATTTGATATTTCCAGACGGAGGCATTCAAATAGCAATTCTTTTATCATTCGCCTGGATCGTTGTATACGCGATTTAGTTGCAGATAACTCTAGTTGTAAGTGAGCTGCAATGTCTTTTTGTTTTACGCCGTTCAGGTCAAGTTCCAACGGTGTAGCGTAAATTTCTGGCAGACATTTTAACAATGGCCTGATATATATGGAAAGTTCCTGATATTGGTCTGCTTTGTCATGATCATGCGCAGACATTGATCGGGTATCGACCAGCTTTTTAGCCTTCTCTTTTCTGAAGTGGTCTATTACTTTATTATGTGCCGTTTTAAACAAAAAGGAGCGGACATTATTTATTTCATTTCCTGAATTGGTGTAATGGTGGAATTTAAGGAAAACATCATGACAAATATCTTCACTAATAAACTGATCTTTTATGAATTTAAATACAAAGTTAAAAACTATATCCCTATGTCTCAACCAAAGTAGTGCGATTTGATTTTGGTTAAGATCATTTTTGTTGATATTAAGACTTTGGGGAGTGCAGCAATTTGAAAACATATATCATTGGTTTCGTAATCAGACGGTTGCAGTAGTTGCATAATATTTCTTTCTTAACCAGAAAGCCAGGTTGACTAAAGCAATTAAAGCGGGAACTTCAACAAGCGGACCGATCACACCGGCAAACGCTTCACCTGAATTAATACCGAATACACCAATAGCAACTGCTATAGCTAGTTCGAAGTTGTTCCCGGTAGCGGTAAACGCTATCGAGGTGCTCCTTGAATAATCCGCGCCGAATGATTTTCCGATAAAAAAACTTATCGTAAACATAATAGTAAAGTAGATCACCAAGGGTATGGCAATGCGCACCACGTCCATTGGTATCTGCACGATCAGGTTGCCTTTCAGGCTGAACATGACAACGATCGTAAAGAGCAAAGCGATCAAGGTTATCGGTGAAATGACGGGCACATATTTCTTTTGAAACCATTCTTCACCCATAATTTTTATTAGCGAATAACGGCTGATAACACCTGCTGCAAATGGAATTCCTAAATAGATACCTACACTTTTAGCGATTTCGCCAATCGTGATATTAACAGCCAAACCCCTTAGCCCAAATAACGGTGGTAATAACGTAATAAAAACATAAGCATATACACTGTACAACAATACCTGGAAGATGCTGTTTAATGCAATCAAACCGGCTGCATATTCCCGGTTACCTTCTGCCAGTTCATTCCATACAACCACCATAGCAATACATCGTGCCAGGCCAATTAGAATTAAACCAATCATATAAGCAGGGTGGTCGCGCAACAAGGTTATCGCTAATACAAACATTAGGATTGGACCGACTATCCAGTTTAATATTAAAGAGGCGCTTAAAACTTTAGTATCCTTAAATACCTCGCCCATATTTTCATATTTAACTTTGGCCAGGGGAGGGTACATCATCAGAATTAAACCGATAGCTAAGGGAATATTGGTGGTGCCACTGGAAAAGGAATTAATGAAAGTTGCTGATGATGGGATAAAATAACCGACAGCAACACCGATGGTCATTGCCAAAAATATCCACAGGGTTAAAAACCGGTCAAGGAAATTTAGTTTTTTTCTTTCTGCCGCTGGGGCACAATTGTTTGCACTCATTGTTTATTATAGTGGTTTTAATATATCCCATACGCTGTTTAAACGCGGGATATTGAAAAATTTAAATGTATTTATTTTTTTGTCTTTGACACTTAATTTCCAGGTGATACCATTAGGATCCTTTATGTTAAAGGCATGATTGTCAGGGCCGAATGAATTATAATCCGCTTTTAACGTATTAGCAAATCCCTCTCTTGTAAATTGCATGAGCCGTTCATAAACTTCTTTATCTGAATTGAAGAACAGGTTATAATTGCCGCATACAGGCTGAACCATATCTGGGTTTTCAATAAAGGTCAAGGTCAATAACTGGTTTTTAATCATATAGATAACATGGCCTTCAAACAAGTCCGCTGCCCATTCTCCAAGTAAGATATTATAAAAGTCCATAGTACGTACCAGGTCTTTCACCTCATATTTAATATTGAAACTTGAGTAATGAAGCATATTCCTCTAAAGGATTAAGAATTGATTCTTTGTTTTGCCCAATATTCCATGTGTTTTGCCTCATCGATAAAGGCAAGTACAGCCTCCTTAATTTCATCTCTTACTTTGCGTGTATTTTCCAGGATTTCTTCTTCGGTGCCGGTAAAACTTGAAGGATCAGGGAACGACCAACCTAATCTTCTGATAACGCCGGGAAAAATGGGACATCCTTCAGCACTTGCTTCATCACAAACCGTTATCACTGCCTGAAACAGTCTGCCTTGTCTGAAAAGATCAAATGCTTCTTGTGTTCCCTTTTTACTAATATCAATCCCGACCTCCTGCATTACCTTAACGGCATAAGGATTAAGTTTACCGGCTTCTAATCCGGCGCTTTCAGCTATAAGACATTCACCGTCGAGTGTATTCAAGAAAGCCTCTGCCATTTGGCTGCGTGCTGAATTGTGAATGCATACGAATAATACTTTGTGCTGTATCATAACATTAGATTTAAATGGTTAATGAATTGTTATTTTCAGTCAGATGTTTGCTCACAAATACCTTGCTGTACACTTTTATCATATCACGCACCCGCCTGAACTCGTCCATCACTTCATCCGCGCTGCCTGTAGCCTTTGCCGGGTCGGGGAAGTTTTGATGAAAGCGCTGCATTTTGCCGGGAATGTAAGGGCAATTCTCGTTCGCATTATCACAAACGGTTATTACGTAATCAAAAGGGATATCCAGGTATTCGTTCACGTTATTGGAGGTGTGTTTGGATATATCAATATGATCCTCGGCCATTACCTGGATGGCTTTTGGATTTACGCCGTGGGTTTCTATCCCGGCGCTATAGATTTTGGCTTTCTCGCCTGCAAAATGCTTTAAATAGCCTTCGGCTATCTGGCTGCGGCAACTGTTGCCGGTGCATAGTATTAAGATGTTTTTCATGTTGATAAGGTCTTTTTCATTACAATGGCTGTTTGCGGACAGGCATAACTAAACTCTGATGATTGCTGCACTTCGGCAGGTACATCCGCACGCGTTATTTTTGTATAATTCTTCCGGTCGAAATATTCCGGTGCTGTTTCTGTCAAAAGGAAGATCGATTTTAACCCTTTTGAACCGGCCAGTGTTTCAATCTGCTGAAGGAGTTCATTGGCGATGCCTTGGCCGCGCAGGGCAGGGCTTACCGCCAGGGAACGCAATAATCCGTAGTCGCCATAAACTTCCAACCCAGCGGCACCAATCACGTCATAGTTTTGGATAGCAACTATAAAATTATCCAATGATGCCGGCAGATCATCCACCGGCAATTTTTCTGACGACAGTAAAGACGTAATGCTTTGCCGATAATTGGTTGCTTCTTTAATTTCCATGGGTTTTATTTTAGCAACATCCTGAGCCGGGTGTGCAGCAAGCATCCGCAGCAACAGCGAGGTTCTTTAATTCTACCTTTTGTTTTGCAGGTGCGCAACATTCTTCGCCTGTGGCAGTTGTACCGCAGCTTCCGCCGCGTTCTATGGCTTTGCACTGAACAGTATCTGGCCTCAGATCAATAACCAGGTTTTCGCCATTTGCAGTAATGGTATTAGGAAACATCTGCCGGGTATCAAATTCAGAATTACCGAACTCTATTTTTACCGTTCCATTAGTATCTAAAGGCAACATCTTTTCTACTATATCTACAATAGATAGCGCTTTGTTTACCTTCATGGGGCGTAATTGCTGCTGTTCTTCGGGTACCCAAAGCTGTACGATGATCTCTGTCCACTCATTCTTCACACCGCCGCAGTCGACAGATACAATGGGCGCCTGTTTAATTTCGGTGATATGATAGGAGGGGGATACCCATTGATTTTCGGCATATTGAAACTGGAGGTCGAGTGTTGGGTTTTGTATCAACGTTTCTTTAAACGGTCCCCATTTGATGGCTTCTGGTTTGTTCATGATTATTTGATTTAATTGTAATATTACGATTGATATAAATAATTTTTTTTAACAGCACTTACCCGGATCGGCATACGACCCGAAAAATGCATTCAATTCTTTTTGTAATAATTTCCAGGCATTGGGCTCAATACAATAGCAAACGCTTACACCTTCGATGGTGCCTTGTATTAGCCCGGCATTTTTAAGTTCTTTTAAATGCTGCGATATGGTAGCTTGTGCAAGGCCCAGGTCATCAACCAGATTGCCGCAAACACAGGCATTAGCTTTGATGATCTGCTGCAAAATGGCAATGCGTGCCGGATGAGCCAATGCTTTCAGCATAATGGCCAATTGGTTTTGCTCTTCAGTAAATATTTCCGTTTTTGTTAAGCCCATAAATCAATCGCAATATTACGATTTGTTTATGGATTGTCAACTATATTTTTTACTTTTTATAATATTTATTATTTCTTAAAAAGCAATATTGGTATGTTTGTTTAAGTATAAATATAATTATGAAAATATTCGTAACCACCATAAAGCACAATAAAATGGGACACTAATCGCGGTTTTTTGTTTAATAATGAATGCTTTATACTATTTGCATGGTTAAATATATATTTGTAGCATGGAATAGTCGGGAATATATAATATCATAATAGTTAATAACTACCTCAATTGAAAGACAAGCCAACATACACTATAGACAGGCTTACATCATTAATAAAAAAAAGGGTGCTAATTTTACTGCTGGTAATGGGTGTGGCATCTGCAGCCATTATTGTGGTTAACTATTATTCTATCAGGATGCTGTCGGGCACAAGGGCCTATATTAATGGTGAGTCGGAATATTCAAAAGGGCAAAAGGATGCTTCGGCCTATCTTATCAATTACATTTATTTCGGAAACGAGCATGATTACAAATTATTTGAGCGGGCAATAAGCATACCCAAAGGCAATTATATAGCCAGGCTGGCTTTAACTTCTGCCAACCTTAATGTTGAACTTGCCAAAATAGGGTTTTTGAAGGGGAAAAATAATCCCAAAGATGCCGACGAGATGATATGGCTTTTTAAGAATTTTAAGAACCTGGCCATGTTTGAAAAAGCGATAGGGATATGGAAGGCTGGGGACACTATGGTTGATGAACTTGATCGTATTGGTATACAGGCTCATGTAAAAATAAAAAATGGAAAGCTATCGGAAGATGATAAGAAGGCGATGATATTGGCCACTAATGATAACTCGGCCAAAATGACCTTAAAAGAAGAAGCCTTTTCTCAAACACTGGGAAATATCAGCCGTAAGGTTAATGTTTTTGTATTTGTGACTAACGTGCTTATCACGCTGGTGATTGTATTCACTTCGTTGTCGTCAGCTGCTATCATGATCAGGAGGCTGGACAACTCCAAAAAGAAAATTATGGAGCAGAATGATAACCTGCAGGTGATCAACGCAGGGCTGGATAAATTTGTGTTCAATGTAACGCACGACCTGCGTTCGCCGTTGGCTGCATTATCGGGACTTATAGACCTGATAGATGAGGAGACCGACCCAAAGCAGATAAAAGCCTATAGGCTGATGATGAGGGATAGTTTGGAGAAGCAGGACCGCTTTATTAATGAAATGCTAACGTTTATCAAAAGCAAACACATTGGGGTAAGCAAGACAGAGTGCAACCTTACTACTATAGTTGACAATGTAATAACACAAAACAATTCTTACAACGGCGGCAAGGGGGTGAAGTTTTATAAAGAACTGGAGCTTACACAAGTGCTAACCGATGCGCTTAAACTGCAGGTGATACTAAATAACCTGGTATCCAACTCTGTTAAATACAGCGATCCGAATAAACCAGAGCGATGGGTAAAGGTTAAAACTTACCGTTCGGATACACATATGATTATAGAGGTGGAGGATAATGGTTTGGGCATACGCCCCAAAGATCAGGAACGTATTTTTGATAAGTTTTACATGTCAGGCGAGAATAAAAAGAGCTCGGGTATTGGTCTGTACCTGGTTAAAGATGCCGTAACACAGCTTAATGGTAAAATAGAAGTATATTCGGAACCCGGTATAAGCAGTAAGTTTAAAGTGAGTATTCCTTTCTGCTAATCTTTTAGCCCCAACGTAGTTCGGCAGTTAAAAAAGAAAATCCCGTTAATTTTATAAAGAGTAAGCTGGTTATTTCTTTAAGAGACAAATAAAGAAATAATCAGCTTACTAATTGGTAATCGTCGCATTGCAAAATGCAATAATTAAGAAAACTGCTCATATATCAAATCCAGGTTAATATATTAAAAGCGCCTGTGAGCTTGCAAGCGGAATAAGCACATTTAAGTTAGCGCGAGGACCATTTATAGGCGCTAACCCACCCCATGAAATAGTATGGGAAGTATAGCTACTTGCGCCTGCAGGATATATTTCTACATTGTAAGCACCTGCTTTAACTGAAATTACCTGCCTGCTATTTGCTTGTATATCAACAGTGGATTTGGTAGTCCCTTGAAATGATACTTCGTAGGGAGTAGAAGAATTATTGATCATGCTGACGGCAACCAATGAATCCTGTGGTTGTATTTCTTTTGACTGTTGAACCAAGGGTTCTTTCTGGCAAGATGCAGCCAGTAGAACGATGAATAGTACGAATGGGGAATAAATGAGATTTTTCATGATGACTTAATTTTTAATTGTTTAAGAAAAATGTTAAACTATGTCCAGACTTGTCTCATTAGTCGCAAAGTGCATTCCCCGGGGAAACATCTTTTATGAAAACTATTGGTAAATAGAAAGAGCCAGGTATTGGCCTGTACCTGGTTAAGGATTCCTGTTAAAAAGAGATCATCATTTTGCTATTAAATAAAGCATATCGCGAATTTTAATACGCGGTGCATTCTCGGGCTATTACCCTTACCCGTTTGTAGATGTTACCAAACCAGGATATCCGCAGGCGCTATTGAACTGCCTGGGTATAGCTGTGGCTTTTGTTATTATTTCGCTATTATTTGTTGGGATTGATAAACTGATAGGCAAAGATCTGCCAGGTAATTATCGGGCTTTATAATCCACCTTTTTTGCTGAAGCTGTTTTATTGGACATTAGTTTAACAGCGATCACATTTTTAAGTATCAGCAATCCGGTGATCACATAAATATTAAAAAGCGTGCTGATATTATCCGCAATCGTAGTCATGTGTATATTGTTATACATGATCATGATAAATATTTGCAGCGGCCATATTAAATAATCAACAGCTATAGAGATGATGAGTTGTTTGGCGGTTTTGGTATGATAAATATCCAGCAGGAAACGGTTTGCCAGGTAGCAGAAGATGGAAAGTATCAGCAGTAAAAAGTAAAGCTCCTTGGTGAAATTTGGCCCCGCCTCGTACCGTACTTTGGCGAATTTATAGATAAACCCATGAAACCAATAGTTGATGGTGGTATATATTAACAACCAATAGAAAGCGGCAACGCCAAGCAATTGTAATAAATAATTAAGAATGGTAGAGGCAATACTGTCGCGGTTATCAGTTTTCATATTCATTATCTAAGTGCTATAAAATTGGTGCACCAAACTATAAAATATTTATGAAAAATAACAATGAGATTTTACTCACCACCTGGTATCCCCCTCTGCTATGCAAAGAGTTGGTGAGAAAAAGAAAAAAAGCCAGTCTCTCTTTCCGCGCAGCAAAGATCGGGTGAGTCAAATGGGCATTGCCTGCGGCCGGGCCCATATCTTTATATTTATATAAAATCAGAAAAAAGAAGGCACTTTGCGGGCTGGTCCGGTTAGTTATAAAGCGTGACATTTCCCTAACAGTAAAGTGGTGATCATACCTCGTACCAGGAAGAACCAAAGTGGTTTGTGGACAGGGTTTTGCCGTTTTTGGAGAGGTAATTTAACCGCCTACTTCACCTTATGTATAGCAGCCGGGAACCATTTGCCCTGCAGCACCGGGTCTTTAGAAACATACATCCGGAATGTAAGCGCAAAGCCTTTACCTTTGGGGGTTGGCAGCCAGTTTGTTTGCGGTATATCTTTTGGCATTTTGGATGCAAGCCAGATGCTTACGGACTCATCATCATTGCTTTTTAAGCCAGACAGATTATTGATATTATATCGTTTTATAGAATTCTTGACCACCCTGTAATCCGGCACACTATAAAGTGTGACCGACCAGAATGCGTTGACCATTGTGCCAGGTAAACTGTCTTTTGAGAAACAGATCTCGTACACATTATCGCCCGATAATGGCTCTTTGCCGCTATCGGTCAACCCAACAAAATAGATGGCTTCCTGTATTGCATTGGCCCATAAACCGCCATAATTGATAATGTCGCGCGCCATCATATCATCCCCGAAATTCCCCGCTACGTAGGATACAGACCAGCCACCTTTTTGCGTACCGAACCCTTTTGCACCTGCCAGGAATGCGGGGATAGCCCTGGCAACCACAATGGAATCAACCCGTCTTTTTTCATTTGGACCGCTGCTATTGTAGATGGCTACTTTTTCGGCGGTGGCCTGCAGGTCTTTAGCTTTTGGCATTTTATCGGGATAGGAGGACAGCACTTCTTCCACCTTATCGAAGATTGCACCGCCTATAGGTTTTTGCGATGTAAACTCAGGTATGTTAACAGGCGAATCGATCCTGATGCTATCGGGTACGGTTAAAGTGAACTGCTTCTGCAATTTTTTTGCTATGGCCGGGGTGTCTTTCAGCTCGACCCGGGCCAGCATTTTAATTTTTGCTGAAGGCAGTTCTATCTTTACCGCATCGGATGGTATAGGTGGGTTGGTTCCTTTGATACAAAGTGCAAATTTTCCGTATGGTGTTTTCGGGTAGTTCCTTTCGTTAATGTTGGTGATCACCTCGCCCCAGCCGTCCAGCAATTCGACGGTATAATACCTGTTTTCTATTTTGGGGATATTAAGGATAACGGCATGGGTGCTGTCGACTGCAATCCACGATTCCAGGTTAGCAACATCCAAATTGGGGTTTACAAACTGGGCCGAGCCAAGCGGATTATATTTAATCTTATTATAACCCACCCGCTCCGTATTGATATCATGATTTTCCTGTTGGATAACCAGGTAACGGCCATACAAATAGGTATAGGCATCAACAATTTCCTGGTCGGATACAGGTACTGTATCTTTTTCAATGCTTTTTTGTGCCGGATGGTTTGATTTACAGCCTGGTAAATACACACAGGAAAGCAATATTAAAAGCAGGGTCAACGGGGTTTTGTAATAGTTTCTCATAGGTAAAGGATTTTGGTTTATGAAAATATTGCAAGCGGCCCCGCAATAGCTACGCTAAACGCAATAGATAATAGCTATACTAAATTAGAGCAGAATAAAAGCCTGGACGAATTATCAGATATCTAACAGGTTGCATTTTATAATTTGGAACATGTGGAAATCTAAAACAGGCAATGCCGAACCTACAGGCACCTTATCTGCGTAAAAAGAACCTATATTAGCGCGCTTAAAAACTAGATCATAATGAAACAATCTACCACCAGATTTATAATGATATTGAGTGCTATATTCCTGGCTACTATGGGACTTAGCCTCACTTTTCTTCCAACTGAAATCGGTGAACTTACTGGGATAAACCCTGATAAAACTTTCACAGTGATATTGCAGATAGTGGGTGCCCTGTATTTTTCGTTTGCTATGCTCAACTGGATGGCGAAGGGAACTATTATCGGCGGCATTTATAATAAGCCGGTATCCATTGCTAACCTGACACACTTTGTTATCGGCGGCCTGGCTTTGATCAAATTATTGCTGAATAATCATGAACTGCCTTATCCAATCTGGATATTGGCCGGCATCTATACTGTTTTCGCTGTATTGTTTGGGGTGATATTTTCCAAAAATCCGGTGGCTGAGAGGAATGATTGACCTGTAAATCCCAAACCTTTATTATTTTTACCCATTGATATCCCCTAAACAATGATACTTAAACCCAGACAATTTTTCGCGGTGGTAATGTTGCCGTTTGTGCTTTACTCCTGTGCTACAGTTAAGCCTCTTGCTCCGGCAAACACCGGGGTTGATATCCCGAAGTTGGTACAGCCTGTTTCCAATCTCGAAGTGCCAGTTTTTGTCGACCTGAAAAACTATTTTGTACAGGCCGAAAACTCGGTGCCTACTAAGTACTCTGATAACCAGCAGCCCTGTGAGGGATTGCGTTACAACTATGTTTTTACCCGTACGCCTTTTACTATTACCGGCGGCAGCAACAATACCGTGAACCTGAAATTTGTGGGCAGTTATGGCTTTAGTGCATCTTATTGTGCTAAGTGCTCTACGCTGTTAGGGTCCGGTGCGCAGTGTATTGTGCCTACCGTATCGGCGCAGTGTGGTTGGGACGGTGAGACGCCGCGCAGGATGGAGATAGCCTATAAATCCACCATTAATGTGATGCCGGATTATCATTTACGTTCTAAAACAGTCTTATATCCCACCCCAAAACCGCTGGACCGTTGTAACGTATTTATGGGGAATATTGACGTTACTGACCGCTTAATTGAATACATTAACCAGCCACTGAACGATCTGGGCAAACAGGTGGACGCCAAAATTGCCGCCTATAACATCAGGCCGATGGTGGAGGAACTATGGAAAAACATTGCTACCGAAATGAAGGTGGGTGATGTGGGCTACGTATCCATCAATCCGCAGTCGGTGCGGTTAAGCAGTTTTAATCTGAATGGCTCACTGCTTAATTTCTCGGTGGGATTGTCGGCAACGCCTGTTGTTACTACGGTGAGTAATCCCCAGCCAGTAAAGCCGTTGCCAAACCTGAGCACCTATACACCTGCCAATGGCTTTAATGTTTACCTGGACCTGTTAGAGAATTACGATCACCTCAGCAAAATGGTGAATGAGCAGGTAGTCGGCCAAAAAATGGATGTGGCAGGTAAAGAGTTTGTGGTGACCAACACCAAAGTGTGGGGCGTTGGCAAACAGATAGCTATGCAGATAGATTTTACAGGATATAGCACAGGCACCATTTACCTGGTTGGCACGCCGACTTACGACCCGGCTACACACATCATATCCTTCCCTGATCTGAGCTTTGACCTGCAAACAAAAGCATGGATGCTTAAAGCTGCCAAATGGATGTTTACCGGTAAAATAACCAATACCATACGCGAACGGGCTTTCTATAACCTTACCCAATTTATTACCGATAGCAAAAAACGTCTGCAAAAAGAACTAAGCCGCGATTTAGGCAACAATATCCGCTCGGAAGTGACGATAAAGGATTTGGATATACAGGCGATCTACCCGACTAGTGAGAAACTGATCATCAGGACGTTGTCTGATGGGCAGTTGAAGGTGAAAGTGGCGATGTGAGGCTGTAGTTGAAAACTACAGGCATAGAGCGGAGCGAGATCATTTTTCTGACGATCAGATGCTTAAGCAGTAAAAAAAAAGTTAACAAGTAATATGGAAGAGAAAGCTGTCGACAAATTGTTTGAATTGATATCGGCTATTGTAAAAAGACCTGCTATGTATCAGGTTTCCAAAGTTGAAGATATATATTTGGTGATTTTTGGCTATTTAGCCGGTAGCAAATATGAACTTCTAAATATATTTCATGAGAACTTTAGAATATTTGTAAATGAACATTTTAAAGAAGACTTTGTATCAAAAAGTGATTATGACTGGCCAAGGTTGATTCGCTTTTATTCCGCTGGCGATAAGCACTCCATCGAGCTATTCGGACAATTGTTTGAACAGTTTAAAGGGTAGACTGTAAAACTCCCGCTGGGGCTGACCTTTTTGGTCAGCCCCAGCGAGCAAGACTTCGAACAGCAGGGAGGACCGTAATAATTTTCATAAATTTGTGTACAAGCAGTTAACTTCTGTTGCCGAACCCGTTGACATTTGGTTAACTGTTTATTTTATACACAAGACAATGAAGGGGAATTCGGCTTATAAATATTTCTTTAAAAAGGCCATTAACCAGCATTTTCCGGACACCTCCGTCGTATTGATAGCTGAAGTTGAAGAGCGATTCGCCGAATTGTCTAAAGACACAAAGTTTGCGGCTAAATCAACCAATCCAATAGATAGGAGGCTTGACTTCTCAGCCTATTTTTTGGCCCTGATAAAGGTTCTTGAAAACAAAGGCTTATCCTATGAGCAAATAAGGGCTATTTGTATCGAGATCACCATTGACTTTGTTTCGCCCAAAAACTTTATCCAGAAATGGTTGAAGCAGCTTCCTCCAAAACTGGTTGGATTGAAAATAGCTAGGGGATTTTTAAATACACTGAATAAGAAAGTTAGCGTAAAGGGAAACCCAGACGGATTCAGAGCAGTGATCTTAACAGATAAAAGGGAGACTTATGATTTGGGATATGGAGTAGATATTTTGGAATGCGGCATTTGTCAACTATTTCAAAAACACCAGGCAAATAAATATGCATCCATTTTATGCGAGGTGGACAAAGTAACCTCCGGATTGGCCGGGCTTGAATTAATAAGAAAAGGTACCATTGCTAATGGCGCGGAAAAATGTGATTTTAGGTTTAAAAAGAAGTAAAAATGCTGAAAGCTGAAAGTTGGATGCTTATTCTTGCTATGGTGGCGTGGGTGCCCCGTTAGTCTGGATTTATAATCCCTGGCTAAAAAACCAAGGGATTTGTAACCTCAGTACCTAAATTTTTTCGTGGATTGCAAATCCACAATTATCAGGGTCGGAGATTATAAATCCCGATCAACGATGGGACAGATAAGCGAACCGATCTTAACTTTCAACGTAACCAGCGTCAGAATCGGTTTTCTTTTTTATCATAGAACGCCATAACTCTAACACTTGATTTTGATATTTCCGCACCCGTTCTATAGCTTCACCCTCTTCGTCCTTTTCGCATAGTGGCCTGTCTGTTTTGATTCGATTTTTGTCGCCAATATCATTATTGGCTTTTTCCATGATAATCATAACTAAATGCTTTAACTACCCTAAAATTACGCAAGAATAATGATTTAAAGAATGATCATAGTCATATTAATAAATGAGATGTATTACATTGCAAGATGAAAGTGGCAAATGCTTTAAGTTATAAGTTGTAGTTAATGCACTCATTTAAAAAGTCTCATCACCCTCAACTTATTATATTGCTGTATCAGTATGGGGCAAACATTATAGATCACATTTACCACCAGGATTAAAACGGCTGCTATATATCGCTGACTGATAAGCGCATGAATAACGGTGAGTACAAAGAATATAAAACAAAGCAGATGATACCGCTCGTACATATTAATTGTGTTAAGGTATTGGCGCGCCTGCGTACGATCTTTAATGAGCCTATATTCAGGATTGTTTTTGCGGATGGCCTGGTTAACATAAGTGCCATTTTGAACAAATTTTTGGATGAACTTTACACCCAGGTTTTCATAAAACGCTGTACTGTTGCTTAGTTGAAAATAGCGGAAAATACTGCCGGGCAGCAAAGCGATGATCAAACTGAATAAAGCAAAAACATAAAGCCAGAAAGTAGGCTCACCTATCCAATAAGTAAGCACAGGCATAAAGCAGAGGATGGTCCAAAAAAAGTTGACAAACTGGTTAATGGCCTGGTTTTTCAAATGATGATGATCTTTTGATGCTGATATGGCTAATTTAATCAAAAGTAGCTCACTAAAAATACTCGAAGGGCGTGTACTGAAATTTGCAGGAGATGTAGCAAGGTGTTGCACTACGTTATACCCCGAAAAGATGAAAGGGAAACAGCCGTACACTAATGCGCAACCATCTCCCCTAATTAATTTAACTTATGTCAAATATAGTAATAAATACTGAATTAAATCTGTATAAATGCGATTTTTTTTAGTTAAAAACAGTGTTTTTGAACCGTTTTTAAATACGGTATTTATGACAACCCCGGATTTATAATAACAGGGCAATAAATCGACCCTCTTTGCGACGCGGGTGCGTCCACTTTTTCTTTTTTGATTTCTGAGAAACAAATATTAGATTGCGTCAAACCGACACATTTACACCCTTTTATTTATCGTAATGAAGAAACTTACTAATCTAATCTTGGGCGCTTTGATCTTGTCAGCGTTTGTCTTTTTTTATTCGTTTGTTAGCACTAAATCGCCTTTAGCAGAAGTGCGTACCGAGGCTGGACTGGTTTCAGGCCTAGCAAATAGTACCGGGGATGTAACTGCTTATAAGGGTATCCCGTTTGCTGCACCGCCGGTTGGTGATCTGCGCTGGAAGGCCCCTGAGCCGGTAAAGCACTGGGACGGTGTACGTAAATGTGATGCTTTCGGCCCAAGTCCAATGCAGGAAAAGCCAACGCCGTTTATGGTTTATACTTCTGAGTTTTTAATACCCGAAACACCCATCAGCGAAGATTGCCTTTACCTGAATGTGTGGACAAACGCTAAGACCCAGGCAGATAAAAAGCCTGTTTTTGTATGGATATACGGCGGCGGTTTCGGCAGTGGCGGCAGTGCATGCCCGATATATGATGGTGAGGCGATGGCTAAAAAAGGAGTGATATATGTATCCATCAATTACAGGGTAGGGGTTTTCGGTTTCCTGGCGCATCCGGAACTGACCAAAGAGTCGGGCGGAAAAGCGTCCGGCAATTATGCACTGCTTGATCAGATCGAAGCCTTAAAATGGGTAAAGAAAAATATTGCTGCTTTTGGCGGTGATCCGGATAACGTGACTATCGGCGGGCAGTCGGCGGGCTCAATGAGCGTGAATTGCCTGGTGGCATCGCCGCAGGCAAAAGGATTGTTTAACGGAGCCATTGCCGAGAGCGGATCATTTTTAATTAAAAATCCTTTGCTCCCTGCCACAACACTACAAAGCGCAGAGGAGCAGGGGGTGAAACTGGCCGGAAAAGCCGGCACAAAATCACTGGCCGAAATGCGTGCCATGCCCGCTGATGAAGTGATGAAGAAGTTTAACGGCCGTTTTACACCTATTGTTGACGGCTATATACTGCCCAAAGCAATACCCGATATTTTTGCCGAAGGCAAGCAGAACCACGTACCACTGATTACCGGTTGGAACTATGACGAATTTGGCGCACCTGCCAAGAGCAAGGAAGATTTTAAGAAACAGGCACAACAGCAATACGGTGCCGACGCGGAGATATTTTTAAAGTATTTCCCTGCCGAAACGGATGAACAGGCCAAAGATTCGCAAGACAGATTGGGCAGGGATATGGTTTTTGCTTTATCAGGCTACAAATGGGCCAACATACAAAGTGAGGCGCCCAATTCACCGGTTTATGTTTATAATTTTGACCGTAAAGTACCTGCAACCGGTAATATGGTGAAATATGGTGCCTTCCACACAGCCGAGGTGCCTTACATGATGGACAACCTTAAATTTCTGAATAACCGCCCGTTTGAACCTGCCGATAATGCGCTGGCAAAACTGATGGCTGATTATTGGGTTAACTTTATAAGCACCGGGAATCCAAACGGAAATGGCCTGCCTGAATGGCCAAAATACAATACCAGCCAGTACCAGGTAAAAGTATTTGATGCAAAATCAGAAACGAAAGCTTTGCCGGAAAAAGATGGACTTGATTTTTTATTATCAAAAGCAGGAAAGTGATGGAACAATAAAACGGCAGGAGCACTATGAACAACTACTTTGACTCCCGCCGTCCCTTATCAAAGTTCAACCATTATAAATACGATAAGCCGAGCGGATTGGTTGTCTGGGTATAAGATTTTTTTTAGCGATAAAATAACGGCAGGGGCACAATTAATCCACCTCTGCCGTCCCCTTATCAATGATCTGACCCCAGATCATTAGCGTTCAACCTTTTGACAGGTCTATAACATGTACGGCCGGAAACCCTAAATGGTTGCCTGCCGCGATATTTTTTTGTTTAATAAGCCTATATTATTATTCTTATTAGCATTGTTTTATTTTTTTCAAAAACATAATATGGATAACACACTTATTAGTTAAAATTGCACTCAAATTAGGTATGGTCGTTCAAAACTTATCACTTTCTAAAATATTTGCGTTTATTGTTTTTATTACGATATCAGCCTTCTGCCTTAATACTTCGGCCCAAACCAAAACGAAACATCATAAAAAAACTACTGAAGTAAGCCATACAGCACCTGTATTTAAGTTCAGAACAATTATTATTGATGCCGGGCATGGCGGTAAAGACCCCGGTGCACATGGCGCTTATTCGAAAGAAAAGAATGTTGCTTTGGCCATCGCCAAAAAACTAAGAACTTCCATAAATAAACAATTGCCATCAATAAATACGGTAATGACCCGCAGGACAGATGAGTTTATCGAGCTGCACCGCCGGGATGATATTGCCAGCGCGAACAAGGGTAACCTGTTTATATCCATCCACTGCAATGCCTCGCCGCAAAAAGTGAGTGATGAGCGCGGTGTGCTTTTGCTGGTATATGGTTATCACCGAAAAGATGAGCAATTGGAAGCTTTAAGGGAGAACTCATCCATCTTTATCGAAAAGAATTACAAAACCAAGTACAGTGGTTACGGGCAAAACAGCGCGGTTAATACCATCGTATTAAGTAACTATCAGCAAAAATACCGTACGGAGTGCATTCGCTTTGCGGACCTGGTGAATAAGGAATTTAAGACAGTCGACGGTCGCCACAGTCTCGGTGTAAAGGAGCAGGGCGTACTGGTGTTGCAGCAAAGCGCCATGCCGGCGGTACTGGTAGAGACCGGCTTTATCAATAACCCCAAAGACGAAGCCTACCTTAACTCTCAGGATGGGCAGTATGCTATTGTGCATTCTATCGTGCGCGCTATTAAGAAGTATAAAGCGAGTTTTGAGGAACAGAAGTAAATGCTCATTGAAAAAAGGGTGTCATGGGTAGCTCCGTCGAAGCATGGTGAGATGGCCTTACCGCACACCCTTGACAGGCTCAGGGTGACATCCATCATTAGAATAATATTCACCATATTTGACCATGAACATTGGCATTTTTACCTATGGCACGCGCGGTGATGTGCAACCCTATATTGCTTTGGCTTTGGGGCTTTCGGACAAAGGACACAACGTAACTTTAGGGGCGCCGGAAAACTTTAAAGAACTGGTTGAGGGCTTCGGGCTAACTTTCCATCCGCTTTATGGTAATGTAGAAGAAAAGATGAACTCGCCCGAAGGACAAAGCGTATTGCAGACGGAGAACACCATTAAGCTGATGAAGTATTTTTTTAAAGTGCTTAACTCTTTCAAAACGCCGTTGCGGAAAAGCTATATCGATGGCATCAGTAAAGTGGATGTAATTATTGCCAATTCGGCTACGCTCCATACGGTGAGTGCTATTGCAGAAAAGCAAAACAAAAAGGTCGCTTATAGCTACTTTATGCCTCCTGTGGCTGCAACAGCCGAGTTCCCTATAAGTGATTTTGACTTTCTGAATTTCCCATGGTATAACAAATTGACCTATAAGCTGGCCCATACTTTTTACTGGAAATTTGTAAAGAATGAAGCCAACGAGTTGAGACAGGAATTGGGGTTGCCCATACTAAAAGAAAATCTTCTGTATTACATCGACAGGCAAAAAGTGCTGGATCTGCATTGTATCAGCCCAACCCTGATCCCCCAACCAAAAGATTGGGAGCCTCATCATAAAATAACCGGGTTTTTAACTGTTCCTGAACAGAAAAGGGAAGACCACTTGATGGATAAGATTCCGGCAGAGTTAAGCACATGGCTGGATGAGGGAGATAAGCCGATCTACATGGGTTTCGGCAGTAACGGTATTGGTAATGCGGATAAGTTTGTAGCTGCTATAAATGGCATCATTACCCAAACCAATGAGCGGGTGTTATTTTGTACGGGCTGGTCGCAGTTTGATCATCTGCCCAAGCATAAAAACCTGTTTGTAACCAAATATGTAAACCACGAGGCAATATTGCCAAAATGCAAGCTGGGGATATTCCATGGTGGTGCGGGTACGCTGGCGGCTATGCTCAGGCACAAATTGCCGGTCATCATTATTTCTTTTTATACCGATCAGCCAACCTGGGGTAAGATCATCGAAAGGATGAAACTGGGTGCTCATATTCCCCTAAAAAAGCTGACCACACAAAGGCTACTGGCTGCAATAGAGGCAGTGCAGCAACCATTAGTAAAGCAAAATGCAGCAGCGGTAGGGGATAAGATCAATAGTGAAGATGGATTGGGTAATGCGATAAAAGCGATTGAAGAGTATTTTGCGATGTAAGCCTCATCCCAACCCTTCTCCAAAGGAGAAGGGCTTAAAAAATCTCACATTGGATAGTCAAAGTCCTCTCCTTTGGAGAGGATTTAGGTGAGGCTAACCACTCACTCACTCAACTATTTCAAATACGATTCCACAATATCTGTAACTTCCTCAACGGCTGGTTTTTTAAAGAAATCGTTATGTTTAGTGTCTATTATTTTTACGATAACCTTCCCGTTCACGTACTCCTGCCATAGTTTTGGGAAGATGGAATTTCTGTAAACCTGCGCCTTCTTATATTCTGAGGGGTGACCATCAGGACTTGTCTCGTAGATCAAAATCAGGTCACCATTGTATTTAGCGCTCGTTTCGTAATGCTCGTGTATCTCCAGTATTTTCTTTTGGGTATCGATATCTACCTTGATCTCCTGTTTCTCATGGTCGCCTTTGATTAACAGTTTTACGAAGTGAGGGAAACGGTTGAATAAATATTTGACCTTAAGACCCATATTTATACTGGTGAATATCCTCACCTCATCACGCATCCTGCGACTGAGCAAAGCACCTTTTGGCGGGAATGCAGGATAATGACTTATTACCGCTAATAATTCAACTTTATCATTTGCCTGCTGCATTTGTATGCCCACTTCCAGTATGGTTCTTGCGCCCAGGCTGTATCCAAGCAAGGCATAAGGGCCGGCAGGTTGAATGGATTTAATGGCATCAATAATATACCGGGCGTAATCCTGTACGGTCTTAAAAGGAAAGTCTTCGGTATCTTCTGTATAGAGGATGCCATACAGCGGGCTGGTGCCTTCGTAATGATCAACAAACTCGTTAAATATGGTGGGATAACTACTCCACGGCGGAAATATGAACAAGGGAGTGCCTTCGCCTTGCTTTAGTAACACTATCGGGCTTACTTCTTCTGTGGTGCTTGTTTCCAGTTTTGCCGCCAATTGTCTGATAGTAGGTTGCTGATATATACTAACCAAACGCAAATTACTGCCGAATTGTTTATTGATCCGGTTGATAATTTTTATCACCGTTAAAGAGGTGCCGCCCAGGTCAAAAAAATCATCATCAATGCCAACACGCTCAATATCCAGCATATCCTGCCAGATGTCTGCCAGTGTTTTTTCGGCTGCTGAGGCCGGTATTGCAAAATCCCCTTTTTTCAGGTGATAGCGTTCTGTCAATTTTTCCATTATTATTTAACGAGAAATGCCTAAATAGCTGCTTTATTTGCTTGTGTTTGCTTAACTTGCTCTTCAAACAAGTCCTATTATGGTTTTGTCCCCGGGATAATTCTGGGAGACATAATCTGTAAAAAGATAAGCAGGGCACCAAAGGTATAAAATCGTTGAATTAATCGTTCTGCCTTAAAGAGGGGATACAGGCGGTATACGAAAAGTGAAAAAAGAAGTCGGCAGATCAATGAATTTTTACTGAACCTAATTGACTGCTATTTGTACATATTGATGATACCTGATCGTGATTAATTATGAACCAAAAAGAAAGAATGTTGGCCGGGCTCCCCTATAAAGCGTGGATGGATGGATTGGCAGAAGAACAGCTGGAAAACAAAAAAAGAATTTACGAATACAATCTTTGCCGGCCTGACGAAGGTGAAAAGATTGAAAGAAGCATAAGGGATATTCTTGGAAAGGCCGGAAAAAACGTGTACATCCTGGCACCTTTTCATTGTGATTATGGCAGGCATATAGAAGTGGGGGATAATTTTGTTGCAAATTATAATTGCGTTATACTGGATGTGGCAAAGGTGGTGATAGGGGATAATGTGATGTTTGGTCCCAATGTTTCGTTACTAACCGCCGGGCATCCTATTCATCATGAGTCAAGAAACTCGGGCTATGAGTATGGCATTGGCATCAGCATCGGAAATAACGTATGGATAGGCGGACATACTGTTGTAAATCCCGGGGTGAGTATTGGGGATAATGCGGTGATTGGCTCGGGTAGTGTGGTGACGAAAGATATTCCTGCCAATGTGGTTGCAGTAGGCAATCCGTGCAAGGTTTTACGGACGATCACAGAAGCAGAGAGAGATTATTACCATAAAGACAAAAAATTTGATGTTTCAGACTATTGAATCCAGATAAGATCCTTTAATTATTAACTATGAAAACATCCGGCAATTTTTCATGGTGTGATTTTATTCGTGCGGGGCAATTGGCGTAGGCGCATTGCCTGCCTTTTTCATCTACTGCAAAGCTATTTAATTTTTTGGGGAGGGTAGATATTTTAAAAAGGAAAAGAAAAACATACTGAAACTTCCGCCAAACCGGGGATTAATCTCGAAGACATAGGGTTTTCCGTCAATCTCTTTGTAATTAAAACAGCAAAGCCCTTCAAAGCCAATCGCGCTAAGTATATTCCCAAAGAGATCAAGATGCGGGCACTTGCATAATTTATTACATATAAATTTGTCTACCCCTTTAACATAAGTGAGCGAAGAGAAAATATAAATAACATTTAAAGCGGCCACTACCTTGCCATCCTTGAATAAAAGATGCGTTGTATATTCCTTCCGCCCCGGAACGATTTCCTGGCAAAAATAATCCGGATCATTGATCTCACTTTTATATTTTTCTTCTTTTTCAAGTGTATCTATCACATAGCAATTTTGTCCCATGAGCGCTACCTTTTTCTTCACTATATATGGGATAATAAGGTTTTTACCAGCCCTGGGCATATCATTTTCAAAGCCCTTTGCCGCTAAAGTTTGATAAAACAGATATTTATCATCGCATATATCAACCGATTCCATAGTAGGTGTAGGTATGGGGTTGTTTTCGGCTAATTCCCGGTACGAAATCAGCTGCCGGAGATTATACATATTTAATGGCACCACCAGGTCATTCTTTTTGATGTTCTCAGGCGTAAACTCATCAAAACTGATCTGGTGATGAAGGAAGCGAAAACTTTTTTTGATATCCTCTTCGCGTTCAGCATTTTGAGAAAATAAGATTTTGATCCTGCGTTTTGAAAATAGCGCACGGAAAGTTTCATAAGCCAAAAAGGCGAACTTATTAATCGTTGCGTCCCAACGCATTATTTTGAAAACAATTTTATTTTTATTGTCAGAGGTCATCCAGTTTATAATGGCGTTGTTGAATAAGAATTTAAACACCGGCTTTTATATGGGGTTTTTAATCCGGCATAGTTGGGGATTCTCTTTCAAATATGATTCCACGATCGCGACTACATCCTTAACAGCAGGCTGTTTAAAAAAGTTGACATGTTTGGTGTCAACGATATTAACGAAGACTTCGCCGTTGATGTGTTTGCGCCACAGTTTTTTGAATATGGAATTGCGGTAAACCTGTACTTTTTTAAATTCCGATGGGTGGCCGTCAGGACTGGATTCATAGATCAAGACCATGTTGCCGTTGTATTTATAAGCAGGTTCGTATTTTTCATGCAGTTCCAACACCTTTGTCTGCGTTTCAATATCCACTTTCACATCTTGTCCTTCCTTTTCTCCTTTTATTGCTAATTTCAGAAGATGAGGAATACGGGTATGCAGATATTTGAATTTATTACCCGCACTGATACAATTGAAAACCCTGATCTCATCACGCATCCGGCGACTAAGCAGCATACCTTTTGAGGGGAACGCCGGGAAATAACTTATCGCCATCAGCAACCCTATTTTATTATTGGCTTGCTCCAATTGTACTGCAACCTCTAATATTGTCCTTGCACCCATGCTATAGCCGATGAGGCCGTAAGGACCCTCGGGGTAAAGCTGTTTCATGAACGGAATGAGGTATTCAACATACTCCTGTAAGGTATTGAAAGGGAAATGTTCGTTGTCTTCGGTGTAAATAATGCCGTACAGCGGGTTTTTTTCCTTGAAGCTGCTGACAAAATCATTAAAAATTGCCGGATAACTGCTCCATGGCGGGAACAGAAATAACGGCATCCCTTCACCTTCTCTTAACAGGAAAACAGGGCTTACCTTATCTACCGCATGGGAATCAATTTTTTCTGCCAATTGGCGGATCGTAGGCAGCTGATATAAACTTGCTATAGTCACATTGGCCCCGGTTGTGGTATTTATCTTATTAATAGCATTGATGGCTACCATTGAACTTCCACCCAGATCGAAGAAGTTATCATCAATACCGATACGTGTTATATTTAAAACTTCCTGCCATACCTTTGCCAGGTTTTTTTCTGTATCGGAAACGGGAGCTGCAAAATTTTCAAGTTGTGGGCGATCACTTTCATTCGGCATTGGCAGCGATTTGCGGTCGATCTTGCCATTTGAGGTTAAAGGGATCGCTTTGACGCCTACATAATACGTTGGTACCATGTATGCCGGAAGTTGTGCTTTAAGGAAGTTCCTTAGTTCGGCCGCTTTTGCATCTCCGGTGGTATAGGCTATCAGTTCCTTTTCCTGTCCGCTTACCACGCGTGCTACTACCACTGCCTCTTTTACGTTGCCATGCGTTTGCAGTACCGCCGATATCTCGTCCAACTCAATGCGAAAGCCACGTATCTTTACCTGGTCGTCAACCCTGCCCATGCATTCGATATTGCCATCCGGCATCCAGCAGCCAATATCGCCCGTTTTATACATCCGTTCGCCAGGCCTGAATGGGTCGGCCACAAACTTCTCGCTGGTCAATTCGGGACGGTTCAAATAACCCCGCGTTACGCCCGTACCTGCAATATGCAGTTCCCCGGCAACGCCTACAGGGATTAATTGCCCCCGCTCATTCAGAATATATACATATTCCCCGATAAGCGGCTTTCCGATATTAACTTTGGTACTTTCGCGTACAGGCAGCCATGTGCTCCAGATGGTAGCCTCGGTAGGGCCATATACATTGAGCACTGACACGTGCGGCAGTTCTTTGCGCAGGTCCTTATACATCTTGTCGGGCAAAGCCTCGCCACCGATCATCAGGATATCCAAACCGGATAAGGAATCATAGCCCGAACTGGCTGCGGAAAGCTGATTAAGGCGCGAAGGAGTAAGTTGCAAAATATTGATCCGATGGTCTTGTAATTGGGCCAGGATTTGTAAAGGATCGATCTCGTCCATTACCCGCACATGCACCCCGATACTTAACGTACACAGGAGTTCCAGTACCGAAATATCAAATGTGTAGGTGGTAAGCGCAGCAAGCTTCATTCCGGGCAAAAAGCCATAGCAATTGGTAAGGTTTTGGTTGAAGCAGGCCAGGTTGCCGTGTTCCACCATGACCCCCTTTGGCTTACCTGTAGAGCCGGATGTATAGATCACATAAGCCAGGTTGGAAAGCCCGCTGATGTAAGGAAGATCCTGCTTACTATAATTGTTTTGCTGCAGCTTAAACTTGTCGAGTTCTTTCGGGGTGATCATTACTTTGCACTTGCTGTCTTCCAGCATATAAGCAATACGATCCTCCGGGTAAAGCGGGTCAACAGGAACATAGGCAGCTCCCGATTTGAGTACGCCCAGCATAGCGATCACCATCCATTCACTTCTGTCTAACAACAGGCCGACAAGGTCATCGGCTTTAATATCATAATTGGCGCGGAGGTAATTGGCCAGCTGGTTGCTCTTTTCATTAAGCTCCCGGTAGCTGAGTTCTGTTTCCTTAAAGGCCAGTATCTTCATATCCGGGTTTTGAGCCGCTTGTTTTTCAAATAAGGCCACAATTGTCTCATTGGCAACATAGCCCGTATTGATATCATTGAACTCTTCTATTAGCTGTCGCTTTTCTTCACGGGTAACCAGGTTTGTTGATGTTAGAGTCTTATTTTGCATTGCGCATCTTCCCCCAATTTAGAACATTAAGCATTAAATACTATTTTATTGTTTGTGGGGTATAGCGGCTATATACGTAAACTAAGTTGTGAAAGTTCCCCGCAGAATGAAACTCAAAAAAGACTTAATTTTGCTTTAAAAGGATAAGATAACATATTAGGGCTGTAACTGTTATATTTACGTATCTATAATGCATAAATTTTTCAGACAATGAAAGTATCCGGTAATTTTTCACGGCGCGATTTTATCCGCACTGGTGCCATCGGTGCAGGCGCACTGGCCTTGGGCAATCCATTTGATTTATTTGCGGCAAAGCCTGCTAAGAAGCTGGGCATAGCCCTGGTGGGTTTGGGTTATTATAGTTCCGGGCAATTGGCTCCGGCGCTGCAGCACACTCAAAACTGTTACCTGGCGGGGATAGTTACCGGGCATCCGGCAAAAGCCGAGGCCTGGAAAAAACAGTATAATATTCCTGATAAGAATATTTACAACTATGAGACCTTCGACCAGATCGCCCATAACCCGGATATTGACATCATTTATGTGGTTCTGCCTGTATCTATGCATAAGGAATATACCATCAGGGCGGCAAAGGCAGGCAAGCATGTGATATGTGAAAAGCCGATGGCGCTTAATGCGAAAGATTGCCAGGAGATGATCACCGAATGTAAAAAAGCCAATCGTTTGCTCTCCATAGGCTACCGTCTGCATTTTGAACCGCATACATTAGAGATCATGAAGCTGGGGCAGAAACAGGTTTACGGCAAGGTAAAATCTATCGATACCGGCAACGGCTTCACCTATCGCGGCGATCCGAATGCATGGCGATTAAAGAAAGCAATGGCCGGCGGGGGCGGGCTGATGGACATGGGTATCTATTCTATACAAGGCACGCGATATACTTTAGGCCAGGAGCCCATAGCCGTAACTGCTACGCAGGAAAAAACAAGACCGGACTTTTTTAAAGAGGTAGATGAAACAATATTTTGGGAATTGGAATTTCCCGGAGGGTTTGTGGCAAAAGGTAAATCAAGCTATAACCATGATTGGAGTTACCTGCATGTAGAAGCTGAGCGCGGCAAATTTGGACTGGAGCCAGCTTTTGGATATGGTGGTATTGATGGCTATACCTCAAAAGGTCCTATGAACATACCACAGATCATACAGCAAGCCGCGCAGATGGACGATTTTGCCACTTGTGTAGTGCAAAACAAGCAATCGCGCGTGCCTGGTGAGGAGGGGCTGAAAGATATGAAAGTAGTGGATGCGATCTACCGCAGCCTGGATTCGGGCAAAAAAGAAAGGATAGTATAATGGCTGATCAGACTAATACCTGGCCCAAACTTGCATTTGAAAACTGGAAGGATACGCTGGCTACCGTACACCTGTGGACCCAGATAGTAGGTAAAATACGCTTAAAGCAAATGCCCTGGCTAAATCACTCGTGGCATGTTACGCTTTACGTAAGCGCCAATGGTTTAACTACCGGGAGTATACCTTATGAGGGCGGCGTTTTTCAGATCGATTTTGATTTTATACATCATGCCGTTCATATCATTACCAGTGCGAGCGGCGTTGCCAGGGTACAGCTTTATCCGCGAAGCATAGCTGACTTTTACCGGGAACTGTTTGAAAAGCTGGAAAGTGTAAATGTAGATGCTTACATCTACGCAGCGCCAAATGAGGTTGATCCGGCTATCCCTTTTGCATTGGACGAAACCCATAAATCATATGATGCTGAACAGATGCACAACTTTTACCTGGCATTGGTTAAAATTCATAATGTGTTTACAAAATTCAGGGCGAGTTTTACGGGGAAGTGCAGCCCGGTGCACTTTTTTTGGGGAGCATTTGATATGGCAGTCACCCGTTTTTCAGGCCGACCGGCACCTTTACATCCGGGCGGGGCACCACATATGCCCAAAGCTGTGATGCAGGAAGCCTACTCACACGAGGTAAGTTCATGCGGTTTTTGGCCGGGGAGTGAGCAGTTTCCGCACCCGGTATTCTATTCTTACTGTTACCCCACACCGCCCGAATTCAGCAGGCAACCGGTTAAACCCAACGAGGCATTTTTTAGTGGCGAAATGGGCGAGTTTATGCTGCTTTATGAGGTAGTGCAACGATCGGACAACCCTGAGGATATGCTGATGCAATTCCTCCAAACCACCTACGAGGCCGCCGCCAATACCGGGCATTGGGACAGGAAGGCACTAGAGTGTGATTTTACGAGGTTTGAAAAGTGAATCTATTACATGTAGCGTTAAGGCTTGAGTTATCGTATATGCAATAAAATTAATATGAAAACATTGATGTTTATTTTTTGCATAAGCTTATTAGTTGTAATTGGCTGTAAAAAGGCCAATGAAAATCTGTATCAAAGTGAAGGGGTAATAACCGGGTATGATTATCGTATGTGCGCTATATGCGGAGGTCTTGAAATAAATATTAAGAACGATACTTCCAAAAATCCACCTCCATTTTATGAAATTAATTCAAGTTTGGCCCAATTAGGTATAAGTGAAAATACTAAATTTCCTATGAATGTTAGCCTAAATTGGAAACATGATACCGGAGTTTTAGGCTCTTACCATTATATTACAGTCTCAAAAATAATGGTGATCAAATAATTTACTTGTCTTTTTTTATGGCATTGACGTGTTTGATTTCCTGTTTTTATGTGATAGATTTGGCCCGATGAAATTCATTGCCACTATATTGATCTTATATTTCGGCTTGCTGATGTTGCAGCCCTTTTATACTATCGATGTAGCTATGGCCAAACCCATCAAGACCTGCACCGGTGCAATGTGCAGCAAGATGAAAAGTCAGCATAACCATAAATCGCCATGTAGCAATTCTGCCACCTGCAATACTGATTTTTGCAATCCGTTTGTACCCTGCGGAATTTCAATAGCTTACCGGGCATTACACATCAACTTTGTGAACCCGGTGCTGGAGCTCTCAAAAAACCAGAAACCAACAATTAATGATGATATAACTTCTGACTATTTAGCTGATTGTTGGCGCCCGCCCAAGCTATTGTCCTGAATATCGAAATTTAGCCTCACCTAGATCCTCTCCAAAGGAGAGGACTTTGAATGCTTTTATATAAATAACTGTACTGTAAACCCTCTCCTTTGGAGAGGGCAGGGTGAGGCATCGGGATAATTTATTAAACATTTAAAAATTCTTAAAAATGAAACCATCATGAGCGCCTTTATGAAAGGTTAATAATTGCTCATGATAGCTTCATTTCCATTTAAAAAATTATAAAAATGAAAAAGATAAGCTTAGGCGTAGCGGCAATATTATTGACCGGCGCAACTGTATTTGCAAACGGACCTGTTACTAAAACTGATGCCACAAAGGTAAAGCAGGAATGTCAGGGTAAATGTTTGAAAATCTTCAAAACCGGAACATGTAAGAGCGATAAAGCTTGCTCTGATATGAAAACCTGCGGAGGTAAGTGTTCATAACATTTGCGGAATGCTAAAAATGAAAGGCTCTGGGTAACTACCTGGAGCCTTTTTTGTTACTATATCAAGATTGAAAATACTCTTAATTTTTTTACTTGTTAACAGGCGCCGCACTCAGTATACTATCTACAACAAAAACACTAACGCCCCGCCATGGTAATGTGTGCAGGTATTCACGATAATGAAGTTCGAGAAAAGAACCGGCATGGGCGTTGAGTTTTTCCGCTACGCTTTTGCTGGTTACAGAGAACATAAACTCATTGGATTCGATAGTGCCGGCTACCTGCGTTTTTATTCCGGATTGGATCAGCTTTCCCTCATAGGTTTTAAACATATAGCCCTTTTTTACAAAGTAATTTAACTGTCCGGCCTTAACCCCCTCGCCAAATACGAAGTAATAGCGATAGTAAAAAATTCCAATTATTAGAAGAAGTACAACAAGGCTGATTATTGTAATTGTTTTTCTTTTCATGGCTTATTGAAGTAGTATTTGAAGGGCTGTGAGGTATTAAGTTAGATATTGATAAAGATAGAAAATTTAATTACGATGTAATCAGCGTGCCAATAGATATGCTGATTAAATGTAGATACTCTAATTAATGCATTATAATCACACTCTTATTTTACTGCTTTCATCGTCTCCTTTGTCACCCCGCATTCGATCATCTTTTTACCATAATAGGGATTTTTGATGGTGGCTGATTCACTGATCCATGATTGCTTTGCCATTGGGCAGTATTGTTTGTAAACAACAATATCATTTGCCGGGAAAGCTTTTAATACGGCATACATATCGGCTGACAGGTCGCCAAAATGTTCACGCTGATGTGCAATAGCCGTTGATTCACCTATGTGTTCGCCATTGAAACGCAGCTTTTCAGCATATTTCGTCCATTCAGATTTTTGTTTGGCGTTCATCTGGTCTACAGGCACTGCTTTAAGTGCGGCTGTGAATTTTTTGGCCTCATCATTAGCAGCTTTGCTGTTATCAGCAGTCAATGCATTCTTGATGCCGAGATAGCTTTTTAAAACATTATTTACGGCTGCGTTTACATCAGCAGGACTGGCTTGTACTTTATTTATCGCTATAAACAGGATGATAGCGATTAGATATTTGATTGATTTCATGGGATATTATTTTTTAGTAAAGATATTGTGTTTATGAATAAACGCACAATGCTTACAATAATTTGACGCTGATAATAAAGATCAGGATTGCCGCAAAAATAAATCTGCTATTTTTGCGGCCATGCAAACAAACGGTAACTCATTAAAAAATAAATTCGATAGTATCATTTTTGACCTTGACGGTACCCTTTGGGACTCGACAGGTAACGTAGCCCTTGCCTGGGAAGATGCCCGTAAACAAGTAGACTATGTGGTTGAACCTATTACGGTAGAACGTGTGAAATCAATAACCGGCATGCCATATGATGTGATATTTGAAGTATTACTGCCCGATCTGGATGTTGAAAGGCGTGACTATTTTAAAGCCATATGCGCACAAAGCGAGATAGATATATTGCATGCAAAAGGAGGGGAGTTGTACCCCGGTTTGGCGGATGCCATAAAAAAACTGGCGGGCAAATACAAGCTTTACATTGTGAGCAATTGCCAGAGCGGTTATATCGAAACCTTTTTGAGCCATTGCCCGGTTGCCGAATATTTTTTAGCCCATCAGTGCTATGGTACCAAGGGTCAGCCTAAAGCTGAAAATATAAAGGATATTGTAAAGGATCATCAGTTGCAATCGCCGGTTTATATTGGTGATACAATGGGCGACTATACATCAGCCAAAAAAGCTGGTGTGCCATTTATTTTTGCTGATTACGGTTTCGGCAAGGTTGAAAACGGGCAGGTAGCAACCATCAGTAGCCTGGGTGATCTGGTAGAAATATTATAAGCACGTCCTTGCGAGAAACTTTAATCCAACTTGTCGGAAACAACAGGGCATTGCTTGTTATACAGGTTGTTTTCTAAAACATCCAGCATAAACAGGGCTACGCTTCTGCGACTGACAGTTAAAGATGGTTTTGGCGTATTATTTAAAGTGATCTTTATTCCCTTCTCTTTTTCAGAATCGGTGAGCCCTACCGGACGTACTATGGTCCAATTCGTGTCAGAATTTTTCAGCATTGCTTCCTGTCGTTCATGCTCCTGGTAGGGGTAACGGATATTGCTGTGATCAATGAGCCATCTGAACCAGAATGGGATATCACTTTTTGTTTCAGCAACACCCCATGCGGTGGTAATGATGATGCGCTTTATATGTTCTTTTTTAGATGCCTCCAGTACCTTTTGCATGGACGCAGATAAAAAGTCTTTCGAAGTGCGCAATTTAGACCAGGGGAAATCAGACATGCGGGAAATATTTAACGTACTTAATACGGCGTCGCAGCCTGCCATGGACTCGGCAAGTGTGAATATGTTTAGCGGTGTTCCCTCATAGGCGTTTACAAGGTTGGGGTTCATGCTTAAGCTGCCTTTATGGCCCACCAGCACGTTTACGCGATGACCCCGTTTTAGTGCTTCGTTAACCAGTATTCTTCCAGTTCGGCCCGTCGCACCTAAAATGAGGATATGCATGATATATCAATATAAGTGATAAAGGCGTCAAATATAGAAGTTATTGAGTCAAAGTAAAAAGGGGTTTAAATTAAAAGAAAGTAAAATTTTAGTTCAGAACCGATGATATAGTTTTTACCTCTTTATCAAAATTTTCCATCATCAATACTGCCGAACCTATCAGTTCAGCATCGAAGCCAAGGTTTGATATCAGCAACTGAGTGCTTTCTGCCAGGCGTGGTATGCAATACTTGTGTAGCGCCTGCTGGATAGGCGCCAGTAGTATTTTGCCCGCACGCGCCCCGCGACCACTTAATACGATGGTCTGCGGATTCATGATATGGATGAGTATGGCCAGGGCTTTACCTATTTTGTAAGCCGCGTCCGAAAGCAGTTCGATAGCAAACTGGTCGCCATTGCCTGCAGCAGTTAATATATCATCACCTAATGATTTGGACGGAACATCATCCAGGGTTTTTAAGCTGGTAACACGCCCGCTCTTAATTCCTTCTATCGCTTTTTCAACAACTACCAGCATTGACGCCACTGTTTCAAGACAGCCACGCTTTCCGCAGGCACAAAGTTTTTCATCATCAGATAGCGGAATATGGCTAAGCTCACCCGCAAAACCATTGTGCCCTCTAAATATTTCACCATTGACGATCATCCCCAAACCAATACCCCAGCCCAGGTTAATTACCATCACGTTTTGTTGTGCCTTGGCAATGCCGAATCTTTGTTCGGCCAGGGCGATCAAACTCGAGTCATTATCTATATAAACAGGCAAGCCAATTTGGTCTTTCAAATATTGTGTAAGGCTTTTGCCCCCGGCACTAAGATAAGTATAGTTAATACCCTGCCGCACATTGATAAAACCGGGCATTCCCATACCTATACCCGCAATTTTTTCTTTCGGGATACCTGTTCTTATAATGTAATTATTAATGCTTTTAATAAGTGTACCAAGCGCCTCATCACTATTGTGCAGTTTCAGGTCGATCGTTAAGGAATCTGCCACCGGACGGTTTAAAAGATCAAGCAATTGTATACGAGTGGAAAGCTGGTCCATGGCCACTGCCAGGATGTACATGGCATCGGGTTTAATGGAATATAATAAAGGACGACGGCCACCACTTGACGGGGCATAACCCTGCTCAACCACAAAGCCTTCGCTCATCAATTCATTAACTGCCTTTGTTATAGAAGGTATACTTTTATCAAAAAGTTCACTTAGTTCCGCACAAGAAAGCGCCTTGTCAAAATAAAGTTGCTTAACGATCAAATTTTTTAATTGAGCGCTCTTTATTGTCTTAGGTTTAATTTCCATTAAATACGTAGAGTTGGTTAGGTTTATAAAGCCGGAAGACTTCTTAAAATATTTATAAAAGTAGATAATTATAAAGTAATCTGCAAGACGATAAACTGTCAAACCTGCAAATAATTTTAATTATTTATGGGACGCAGCCTTTTGAGTCCAAGTTTCAATAAAATTTGGCTGTATTGAAAAAGTTACAAATGACAGGGTAACCATCAGTTACAAACAAGCGTAAGAGTAAGCTGGGTTCCCCGTTATTTTTGTCGCTGTAACCAAACCTTATAACATGAAGAAAACTCTACTCGCAATTTGCCTTGCTTTGGCAACTACAACAGCTTTTGCACAATTTAATCAAAGCGACTATCCGTCTGTTACGTTTGGCCTCGTAGGGGGTGTAAATGCTGCGTTTTTGAAAACCAAAATGCCCCAGGGCTCAGCCGTTTCTAATAATGTGATATTCCCCGGCTCATTGGGCATAAACGCCGATTTCAGGTTTAACGATTACCTGTCTCTGCGCCCGGGTATATCCTATTCAGGCAAAGGTGGGGACCTGCAGTATATTGAATCGGTTTCTGCACCTTTTGGAACTATGGATCAAACCGTGGATCAGAAATTTGCGTTGAATTATATTGAAGTCCCCGTTAATCTAATTGGCCATATTCCGGTGACTGATAGTTTTAATATTTTGATAGGTGCCGGGCCTTACGTAGCCATGGGTTTAAGCGCGAAGACCACTACCACTGTGGGTGATTCTGATCCGGAAACCGATAAATTGGAATTTGGCAACAACGGCGATTTTAAGTCCACCGATTTGGGAGCTGCTACCATGCTCGGTTTTGAAACTTCGAGCGGACTTATTTTTGGCATTAACTATGATATAGGCCTTACCAATATTGCTCAAAACGGCGATTCGAACAACAGCTTAAAAACCGGTACAATCTATGCATCCATAGGTTTCTCATTCCATTAAATATTAGCAACAGATCTGTTTGGTTTCAAGCCATGCAGATCTGTTTTTAGTTCGCGTACAGGATTATAATTCTTTCGGTATTTCAAAGTAAAACGTAGAACCATTGCCCGGTTCACTATCTACCCATATACGTCCGTTGTGTTTCGTTACAATATCATAAGAAATATAGAGCCCTATCCCCAAACCTGAAATTGATGGGCTGGTATCCTCAACCCGGTAAAATCGCGAAAATATTTTTTGCTGCTGGTTTTTTGCTATGCCTATGCCAAAGTCCTTCACGGCTACCTGTATTTTATCATCCGTATCGGTCACTGTCATAATTACTTTATTGGCCCTGGGCGAGTATTTAACGGCGTTGTTCACCAGGTTTATCAGTACCTGTTCAATTCTTTGCCTGTCGCCGTTAAGCATAACGGGATTACCTGGTTTAATTAATTCCAGATCATGCGTGGCAATGGTATCGTTGATAGTAATAATTGTTTCATCAAGCAAATCATTGAAATCAAACACATCAAGATTTAAAGTAAGGTTACCTGTCTGTATCTTTGACATATCAAGTAAGTCGGATACCAGCAACGATAGCTTCCTTGCCTGGTTTACTGCACGTTTTACAAAAATTTTTGATTTGTCTTCCTTTAGTGTTGATTCCAGTAGTTGCAGGTAACCGGTTATACTGGTAAGCGGCGTTTTAAGTTCATGACTGGCAAGGCCTATAAACTCGTCTTTGTATGAATTTATTTTTTCAAGCTGCTCATAGTACAGCTTAATTTTTTCGCGGTTATCTATCTCTTCTGTAATATCACGGGCGATCTTTGAAGCGCCGATTATTGTCCCGGATGAATCCTTAATAGGAGAGACACTGAGCGAGATAGGTATCAGGCTGCCATCTTTTTTTATGCGGATAGTTTCAAAATGCTCCACCCTCAGGCCATCTTTTATTCTCGAAATAATAGTATTTTCTTCATCCAGTCTTTCCGTAGGAATGATCAGCGAAATGTGTTTTCCAATGGCCTCTTTATCTGTATAGCCGAATAACTTATATGCAGCTTTATTCCAGGTTGTAATAATACCTTTTAATGTTTTACTGATAATAGCATCCTCAGATGAGTTTACTATGGCTGCAAGCATGGCCTGTTTTTCTTCGCCTGTTTGTTGTTCGCTGATGTCCCGCGCAATTACAGTGGTTCCTATAAAGTTGCTATCAATATCTTTAACGGCCGATACGGTTAGTGAAATAGGGATATTCCTTTTATCTTTTGTTATACGCCAGCTATGATAATGCTCCACCCGCTCGCCCTGCTGTATTCTTTGTGTAATTTCATCTTCTTCCTGCTTTAATTCATCAGGAATAATTATCGAGATGTTTTTTCCAACTATCTCATCAGTTGTATACCCAAATATCCGCTCAGCAGCCCGGTTCCAGTTAATGATTTCCCCGTCAGATGTTTTATTGATAATTGCATCCTCGGAGTTATCAAAAATTGCATTAAAATTTGAAAAATCGTCAACAGGGATTTGTCTCTCAATCATGGTATTTCTGCGCCTTTTCAGGCTATACTATATTAAAGCGTTTAGATAAAATTTATAATATTCTTATTTAACTAAAATAAAATACTCGTTGAGCCGGGTACATTCCTGATGCGGGAATATTGGTGTAATTAATAGCACCAATGTCGTAATTTTATTTTTGTTGTATATATAATAATGCTATATCCTTAAAAAAGTTTTACTGTACTTCAAACTCTTTCTTCAACCTTATATCTTCATACTTGCAGTCGTTGCAAACGAGCGCAAGTATTTTTTAGACTTCCGAAGTTTTTAAAAACTTCGGAAGTCTGCACATCTGTTATTTTTCTACCTCGAACTCTTTCTTTAGCTTAATATTTTCTGATGAATTACCGATCATCACCTGGAACTTGCCCGGTTCTACGGTCCAGTTCATATTCTTATCCAGTATGGCCAGGTCGTCCGGGTGCAGGGTGAACTCTACCGTTTTCTTTTCACCGGGATTAAGGCCCACACGCTCAAAGCCACGCAGGTCATATTCATATGTAGTTACGCTGCTTAGTTCCTGTTTAAGATATAACTGCACCACTTCATCGCCCTTCACTTTGCCGGTATTGGTAACATCCACAGTTACTTTGATATCACCCTGCTGATGTTCTTTCTCCGGCGATACCTGCAGGTTGCTGAAATCAAAAGTAGTATAACTTAAGCCATAGCCAAAAGGATAAAGTGCACCGTTCACGCTGGTTTTACCCCAGCTATTGGCGCCGCCCTGCCCGGCCTGTGAAGCAGGCTTAAACGGGAAGTTAAATTCTATCTGCCCTGTTGTTTTCGGAAAGGTGATGGATAGTTTTCCGCCCGGATTATTATCGCCAAATAAGGTTTCGGCTATTACTTTGCCGCTTTCTGGTCCAGGGAACCAGGCTTCTAATATAGCCGGCACAAATTTGTTTTCCCAGTTGATGGTTAGCGGTTGCCCGTTTATCATCACCATTACTACAGGTTTGCCCGTAGCCTGTAAAGCCTGTATCAACTTTAACTGGCGGCCTGGCAGGTTAAGACCAGTGCGCGACAAGCTTTCGCCCACACGATCCACATCTTCCCCAACAACAGCTATTACCACATCGGATTGTTTGGCCTGATTTACTGCCGAGTCAATACCCGCCTGTTCCTGTGCAGTAAGCGGAGTTTCGATGATCTCGCTTTCGGGCCAGGTAGCATCAACAATATCGCAGCCTTTGGTGTAAGTAACCTGGCTGCCATTGCCGACATAATTTTTTATCCCTTCCAATACACTGGTAACAGGATTGTGCGATGGGCCATAGCGACTGATGGCATAATTGGTCTCTTTAGCCAGCGGACCTGTTACCAATATCTTTTTAACCGAGCTCTTATTTAAGGGCAACAGGTTATCAGCGTTTTTGAGTAAAACCATACTTTCACGGTTCATTTGCAAACCCATGGCCTGTGCCTGTGGGGTATGTACAATTTTATCGGCTGCCTTAGGGTCTTTCACATAAGGGTAATCAAACAAACCAAGCTCAAATTTTACCCTTAACACATCCGCAACGCGCGAATCCAATGTTTTCATAGACACCTTGCCTTCGCTCACCAATGCACGTAATGGCATAATGTAGGTTTGCGGCATGGTAAAGTTGGTGCGCACGTTTAGGCCGGCCTCTATGGCCTGACGAACGGCTTCTTTAATATCTCCGGCAACATGGTGTTTGGAGTAAAGGTATTCTACCGCTTCACTATCGGACACTACGTAGCCGGTAAAACCAAATTTCTGGCGCAGCAGTTCAGTCAGGAAATAATAGCTGCCGGTTATTGGTTCACCGTTCCAGTCGTTATAGCTGCTCATTACACCCATGGCGTGGGCCTCCTGTATCACCCGGCGAAAGGGGTAGAGGTATATCTGGTACATCTCTCTCGGCGCCACATGCGGGTCGGTACGGGCTGCGCCATCGCGGCCGCCTTTGGGCACACTATAAACTGCAAAATGTTTTAGGGTTGATGCCACGCCTTCTTCTTGTATACCCAGGGTCATTTGCTTGCCCAGTTCAGCTATCAGGAAAGGATCTTCACCATAGCATTCCACCACACGTCCCCAGCGCTGATCACGTGCAGGGTCAAGGATAGGAGCATACACATTAGTATAGCCCAAAGCCTTTGCTTCACGACCAACGGTTTGTCCGGCTTGTCTAACTAAATTTTTGTCCCAGGTACTGCCGATACCGATAGGGGCGGGCAGTGAGGTTGCACGGTCGTGATTTAGTCCGTGGATACCCTCGTTAGTAAAATCAACCGGGATACCCATACGGGTTTCTTCTACAAACCATCTTTGCACAGTATTTATGGCATCAGCATGCTTGCTGTAGGGGTAAGAGTATTGGGTAGAGGCGGCATCAGTTTTTGAGGTCAAATTATTCAGTTCCTCATCAATATTGGCAATCCCGTCTTTCCAAACCTCGTTCTTCCATGATTCGGTCGGCATTTCCTCTTTTAGTACCCGCTTGTAACCGTATAAAGTTGCAAGCTGACAGGTTTTTTCTTCAACGGTCATCTGGCTTAGCAGGTCGGCAATGCGTTTATTTATTGGTTGTGATGGATCTTCAAACACATCCATTTTGCCGTTCTTATTAAAATCGACCCAACCCTTATGGTAAATATTTTTTTGCTGAGCGAATACGAGGGAAGGGAGCAGTAGCAGTAGCAGAGGCAGTTTCGTCATTAGTTTTGGTAATAATAGGTTTTATCAAATATAGAAGAAGTGTAGGAATTTCTCACTCTTGTAAATCAGTATATCCACAGTTTTACAATCAGAGGCAGGGCTTAGATTATTTGGCTAAAGCCCTTTAAATTGTTTTATTATCCGTCCCATAAATGGGACGGCAATGAAAATAATAAACACAAATGGCTTTAGCCTCATAATAAGGAGGTTCTGAAAAAGTAAGCTTTCTTATTTGATTTAGTATTTACTAATTCATATCAATTTAAACCTACTGCCATGCAATCCCCTGCCAAAACCGCTCAGGAATAATAGCGACCCTTTCCACCCAACAGGAGATAGATGTATGATATCCCAATCAACCCAATCTAACCTAATCAACCCAATCCAACCCAACATTACTATCTTTGCCAAAACCTATTAAGCAGTTATTGGTTTATTGGCTATGTTTAAATTACTGTCTCTTGTTTTTTTTATTGGTTTAGGGTTTCAATCATTCGCAAATACCGCGCCTGAAAGCGACCGGATATGCGGTAAATGGATATCATCTGATAAAAAACTGATCGTAGAGGTTTATAAGGAAAAAGGTGAGTTCAGGGCTAAAATTGTTTGGTTTAATGATGATCCGAGCAAGCCGATGGAGGAGTGGCGCGATAAACACAACCCTGATCCCGCTTTGCGTAATCGTAAAATAGTAGGTCTGGATATATTAAACGGTCTCAGATACGATGCCGATAGCCATACCTGGGAGGGCGGGACCATCTACGATGCCCAGCACGGTAAGCAATGGGATGCCGCAGGCTATATTGATAAAGATGGAGAATTGAAGGTAAAAGGCTACTGGCACATTAAAATCATAGGCCGTACAATGACATTCACAAGAGTGGCAGCATAAAAAAAGCGCCCCGGAAATCTCCGGACGCTCATCACATATTATAATTTAATCTGGAAAAACTATGCTTAGTTTGCTTTATCAAACTCGCCTGATGCTTTGAAAGAAACTTCGTCGCTCAGCATTGGTGAACCAAATTTGCTTCCGAAAGTAAAATCAGAACGGTTGATAGTACCTGTAACCTGGAAACCAGCATCAGGAGCTTTGCTCATTGGGTTGGTAATAGTACCACGGTACCAAAGGTCAAGTGTAACTGGTTTAGTAACACCGTTTAAAGTTAAGTTACCGTTTAATTTGTAGTGGTTAGCAGTTGTAGGTGTGATAGAAGTGCTAACAAAAGTAACAGTAGGGTATTTAGCTACGTCAAAAAAGTCAGGGCTTTTGATGTGTGTGTCGCGTTGGTCAACACCTGTAGTAACAGAAGCAGTTTTTGCAGTGAAGTTAAATTTAGCATCGCTGAAATCTGGTTTTGATGAAACGATAGTAGCATCAAAATCTTTAAATACACCGTCAACGTCAGATACGGCTAAGTGAGTAATGGTAAATGTAAAATGCGAATGCGCTTTATTTACGTTCCATGTTTGTGCAAATACTGCAGTGTTCAACAGAGCAACGGCAGCTAATAAAATGATCTTTTTCATTTAATGTCTTTTTTGAATTGTTTTAAAATAATAGTACAAAGGTATTAATTAGATGTTTAAACATCTAATGTAATTGGTCTGCAAATTGTAAAAATAATACGATATAATTAGTAGACTTTTATAAATAATATTTTATTCAAGAATCAAGCGCTAAGAATCAGGATTCAAGAACTAAGATTGAAGAGCCTGGAAATAGTTACAAATGAAGTTGCTTTTTATTTTCTCTTGATTCCTGGTTCTAACATCCTGATTCTTAATTTTTGATTCCTTGATTCCTGATTCTATCATCTTGACTCTTGAGACATGTGTCATTTACGGCTCACAAAACCTGCATCGCTAAAAACACTACTCCAAATTAAGTAATTTTACTTAAAGTTTTAAAAAAGAAAGATAAACGATTGAATATCCGTCCACCCAAAAACACACGCATAGACCCCCTTACTTTAAAAGAACGCCTTGCTGCGCTACGCAACCTGCCGGCCTTTTTTAAACTGGTTTGGCAGACTAACCATTGGATGACCATTGTTACCTCAGTTCTCCGCATCCTGCGCTCAGCTATGCCGCTTGCCCTGCTTTTTGTAGGCAAGCTGATTATTGATGAGGTTATTAAATTAAATCATTCGCATAGTGCCGGTACGCATCATTTATGGGTATTGGTGGGAACTGAACTGGGCTTAGCTATATTAACTGATGCATTGAGCAGGGCCATCACACTGATGGATAGTTTGCTGGGCGACCTTTTCAGCAACCATACCTCGGTAAAGATAATGGAGCACGCTGCTACGCTTGATCTTGACCAGTTCGAAGATTCCATTTTTTACGATAAACTGGAACGCGCCCGGCAGCAAACCGTTGGGCGCACCATATTACTATCGCAGGTAATGAGCCAGGTGCAGGACCTGATCACCATGGGTTTTTTGGCAGTAGGTTTAATGGCTTTTAATCCATGGCTTATTGTTCTGCTGCTTATCGCTATTATTCCAGCCTTTTTAGGCGAATCCTATTTTAACGATAAAAGTTATGCGCTAACCCGCGGGCAAACGCCGGAGCGCCGGGAACTGGATTATGTACGATACCTCGGTGCCAGTGACGAAACAGCTAAAGAAGTAAAAATATTTGACCTGTCGGGATTTATCATAGAGCGTTTCAGGCAGTTATCGGGTAAGTTTTATGATGATAACAGGATGCTCTCTATCCGCCGCTCCATATGGGGGACTATTTTTGCCGTGCTGGGCAGTCTTGGATATTATGCGGCTTATGTGGTCATCATTATAAAAACAGTTGATGGCAGTGTGACCATCGGTCAATTAGTTTTCCTGGCGGGGTCATTCAGGCAATTGCGTAGTTTGCTCGAGGGCATTTTAACCCGTTTTACATCAGTATCACAAGGCGCTATTTACCTGCGCGACTTTTTTGAGTTCTTCGAGATCATACCTAAAATCAAAGCATCAGCTAATCCGCTGCCATTCCCCAAAAAAATGCAGCAGGGTTTTACTTTTGAGGATGTAGGTTTCAGATATGTCAATTCAGAGCGTTGGGCTAACCGCCATTTGAGCTTTACACTTAATCCCGGCGAAAAACTGGCTTTGGTAGGGGAGAACGGCGCTGGCAAAACTACCCTGGTAAAATTGCTTTCCCGCTTATATGATCCAACCGAGGGGCGCATCCTATTAGATGGCATAGACCTGCGCGAATATGATCTGGCTGATCTGCGCCTCAACGTCGGTATCATTTTTCAGGATTATTTGCGGTACCAGATGACCTTTGCGCAGAATATCGCCGTAGGGAATATCAATCAAAAAGAAAACCGTCCGCTCATCGTGTCTTCGGCGCAGCGCAGCATGGCTGATTTACTGGCTTCCAAATTACCGGGATCATATGACCAGATGCTGGGCAAACGCTTTGCCGACGGGGTAGAGCTATCAGGCGGCGAATGGCAGAAAGTAGCCCTAGCCCGTGCCTATATGCGCGATGCACAATTGTTGATACTGGACGAACCAACCTCCGCACTGGATGCACGGGCAGAGTTTGAAGTTTTCCAGCGTTTTGCTGAGCTTACCAAAGGTAAATCTGCCGTCCTGATCTCGCACCGGTTTAGTACCGTACGTATGGCTGATCGCATATTAGTTTTGGAAAAAGGCGAACTGATAGAAATAGGCAGTCACGAAGAGCTACTGATAAAGGGCGGCCGCTATGCTGAATTATTCGATCTGCAGGCGATGGGGTATAGGTAAAAGCTTAGATTATTCAGCAACGATGAGGATTAATTCTTCCTGCCTTTTTGCGTTGGTGTTCACGTTCACGAGCGCATGAACGCTTATGAACAATCAGTTAATCGCCTAATTATCAGAATTTTAAATTTTCTCAACTACTGACAAAACAGTGTCACCACAATATTAAACCTCAGCAAACTCCTTATAGCTGATTAAAAGAAAAGCCTGGCACCCTGCTGGTCTGTCTTTCACAAATTTGTTGTTGCTTAATATGAATTAAGACATATCATCTGTAAAAGTTCTTTGATTTTGATAAGGAAACGCTATTTTTATAAACCAAACCCTGAATCTTGAACCAAAATCCTGAACAGATAGCCAGAGACAATATCGACAAGCAGTTGATCGCGTCCGGTTGGGTCGTTCAGGATAAATCCAAAAGCAACATCAGCGCAGGTTTAGGCGTAGCGATAAGGGAATATCAAACTGATATTGGCCCTGCTGATTATGTACTGTTTGTTGATTCAAAACCAGCAGGAATTATTGAGGCCAAGCGCGAAGAAGAAGGATTAAAACTCACCATGGTTGAGGACCAATCAACCGAATATGCTACCGCGAAACTTAAATACCTGAATAATGACCCTCTGCCTTTCGTATATGAAAGCACGGGCGAACTAACAAGGTTTACAGATTATCGCGATCCGAAACCAAGGTCAAGACCTGTATTTACTTTTCATAGGCCCGAAACATTCCTGCAATGGATAAAACAGGATAAAACGTTGCGCAAACGCCTGCATGATATACCGGTATTGCCCGAAGATGGCTTACGCGCCTGTCAGGTGCAGGCAATTACCAACCTCGAGCATTCCTTTAAGGATGCTCGTCCAAAAGCCTTAATACAAATGGCTACCGGTTCTGGTAAAACATTTACGGCTATTACTTTTATATACCGTTTGCTCAAATTTGCACGAGCCAAACGGGTTTTGTTTTTAGTTGATACACGCAACCTGGGCGAACAGGCTGAACAGGAGTTTAAACGTTATGAACCGCAGGATGATAACCGCCTGTTTCCCGAATTGTATGGCGTTACCCGTTTAAGCAGTTCCTTTATTCCGGGCGATAGCCAGGTTTATATCAGTACCATACAGCGCCTTTATTCTATATTAAAAGGGACTGAATTGGACGAGCGGGACGAAGAAGAAAACCCCAATGAAAAGAAATTTACTACCAAAGAACCCCTGCCTGTGGTGTATAATGAGCGCACACCCATGGAGTTTTTTGATTTCATAGTGGTTGATGAATGTCACCGCAGCATATACAACCTGTGGAAACAGGTATTGGATTATTTTGATGCCTTCCAGATCGGTTTAACTGCTACGCCCGATAACCGCACCTTTGGTTATTTTAACCAGAACCTGGTTTGTGATTATGGCTATCAAAAAGCGGTGGAAGATGGCGTGTTAGTACCTTACAACGTATTCGAGATAGAAACGAAGATCACTAAACAAGGTGCAAAAATAGAGCTTGGCGAATACATTGGCCAGCGACAAAAGCTCACCCGCAAGCAGTTTTGGAATACCCTGGACGAAGAAGTAGAATACTCAGCTAAACAACTGGATGATAAGGTAGTAAACCCCAACCAGATCAGGATGATCATTAAAGCGGTTAAGGATAGTTTACCTTCGATGTTTCCTGACCGAATCCAAATAACCCCTGCAACTGCTACTGCCCCTGCTACTGAGTCATTCGAGGTTCCCAAAATGCTCATCTTCGCAAAAAGCGACAGCCATGCAGATGATATCATCAACATTGTCCGCGAAGAATTCGCCGAGGAAAATAAATTCTGCAAAAAGATCACCTACCGAAGCGAGGAAGACCCTAAAAGCATATTGCAGCAGTTCCGCAATAGTTATTACCCACGTGTAGCGGTTACGGTGGATATGATCGCTACAGGTACCGACATTCGCCCGCTGGAAGTATTGCTGTTTATGCGCGATGTAAAAAGCCGCAGTTATTATGAGCAGATGAAGGGCCGCGGTACCCGCACATGCGGACTGGAAGAACTGAAAGCTACCGGCACACCTGCTGCCAAATTTACCAAAGACCATTTTGTGATCATTGATGCCATTGGCGTAGAGAAAAGCCAGAAGACCGATAGCCGTCCGCTTGAAAAGAAACCGGGTATGTCATTAAAGGAAGTGGTGGAAAGCATTGCTATGGGTAATAAGAGCGAGGATATGCTGACCACTTTGGCTAACCGCCTTATCCGCCTGGATAAGCAGATCAGCGAGCGGGAAAAGATGACCTTTGCCGAAAAAGCCGATGGGCAAACCATTAACCATGTGGTAAAGCAATTACTGAACGCTTATGACCCGGATACGGTGGAAAGCATGCGCCGGAGTATTGATGAACAATTTGCGGGCGCAGCACCTTTGGAAAAGGACAACTTACTAAACGAAAGACATAACGATTTGATAAACCGCGCTACAGCCATTTTTAATAATTATGAGCTGCGCGATTTTGTGATAGACGTACGCAAAAAGTACGACCAGGTAATGGACCATATCAACCCCGACGAATTATTGAACATTGGCTGGGTGAAGGATAATAAAGTGGTCGCCGAAAGTTTAATCAACGATTTCAGGGTGTGGATAGAGGAACACAAAACCGAAATTACCGCCCTGCAAATATTTTACGGACAGGCTTACCACCGGCGCGAGCTCACTTATAAAATGATCAAAGACCTGGTGGAAGCGATAAAAACCAGCAAGCCAACCATTGCACCGTTAAATATCTGGCGGGCTTATGAGCAACTGGAAAAGGTGAACGGGCAGCCCAAAAACGAACTGATGGCCCTTGTGGCATTGATACGCAAACTGATAGGCAATGATGCCACGCTGACGGCTTATGATAAAACGGTGGACAAGAACTTCCAGGATTGGGTGTTTCAGAAACAGGCCGGTGGCGCGATAAAATTTACCGAAACGCAAATGCAATGGCTGCGAATGATAAAAGATTATATAGCTTCGTCCTTTCATGTGGAGGCGGACGATTTTGAGCTTGACCCTTTTAACAAACAAGGCGGCCTGGGCAAAATGTGGCAGCTATTTGGCGAAAAAACCAATGAAATTATTAACGAATTGAACGAGGTACTGGCGGCATAGTCTGTTTAACAGTAAAAACTTTATATTGCATAAACTACTGTAAATCAGTTGATTTTTGCTTAATTAGGAAAACGACATGGACAAAAACTGGATATCAAGAGCATTTGGATTGCTCGATAATAGTTTGAAACCTATACCACAAGAACTTAATGAAATAGATTGGAAAGAAGACCTATCTCCCAAATCAGATAAACTTGCCCAACATATATCCGCATTTGCTAATCAACCAGGAGGAGGAATTATGGTATTTGGCATTGATAACAAACAAGGCAATGTTGTTGGTATAGATCAAAAACACGCAAATGATATAGTTGAAAGGTTAAGTTCAATCAGTAGAGATGCGTTGGAGCCTCTGGTAACTATTGATCATGCAATTGAATTATACCAGAATAAACCCTTGTTGTTTGTACACATTAAAGAATCATCGATTAAGCCCGTTTATATTAAGAGTAAAACTATTGAAGATGCCTTTATAAGATCGGGAGGGACTACCAGAAAATCTTCCAGACAAGAGTTAGGTGGGTTGATGTTAAATAGCAAAACACCTCAATACGAAGAACTAAACGCTTCGAAATTGATGACTACATTCGAAGTGCTATCAATAATTGATTATAAAAGTATTTTCAAATTACTTGCGAAACCGGTTCCTAATAATGCTGATGAAACACTTAGCATAATGCAACATGAGAAAATGATTAAGGAAATTGATGGGGTTGGCTATTATATTACAAATTTCGGTGCTTTAGCAGGAGCCCATAATTTACCAGATTTTGATGATTTGGCAAGGAAATGCATAAGAGTAATAAAATACAAAGGTTTAAATAAGAATGAAACAATAAGAGAATTTCCTGGATCAAAGGGCTACGCAATTGGGTTTGAAGGTTTAATTGATTTTGTAAAACAATTATTACCATCAAGTGAAATAATAAAATCTGCCTTTCGTACTGAGATTACTGTTTTCCCGGAGATAGCCATAAGAGAACTATTTGCTAACGCCTTAATTCATCAGGATTTTACAATTAAAGGCACAGGGCCGCTTATTGAAATTTTTGATGATAGAATTAGTATAACCAACCCAGGTAAACTACTTCCAAGTAAAAAAATTGAACGCTTGATCGGAACAACTCCAGAATCACGAAATGAACTCTTAGCTTCTTCATTTAGACGATTTGGAATATGTGAAGAGAGAGGTTCAGGCTTTACCAAAACTATTTCCGCAATCGAGTTTTACGGGCTGCCCCCTTTAAAACTGGAAGAATTTGATAATTCTTTTAGGGCAACCTTATATGCACCTAAAAGTTTCGCAAAATTAACGGAACGGGAACGAGTTGAGGCATGTTATCAGCACAGTATTATCAGATATCTAAGTAGCGGCAGTATGAATAATACTAGTTTAAGAGAACGTTTTAAAATGAGCGAAAGACAACGACCTCAAATTTCACTAATAATCAAACAAGCCTTGAACGAAGGAAAGATCAAGCCAAAAGATCCTGAAAATACTTCGACAAAGTACGTTGAATATTTGCCTTATTGGGGATAAAATAATTCTTCCTTAACTAGGAAAACGACAAAATGCATAACTGTTTAACAATCAGCAATTACTTGCTTAATTGGCAAAACGACACTAACAGATGAATAATCAAAACCATAATGTGATTGATAATTTACCAACAGGATGGGAAATTACAAAGCTTGGAGATGTTTGTGATACAACAAGCGGGGGAACACCAAGCAGAAAACAACCCGAATATTATGGTGGAAATATCCCATGGATAAAGTCAGGCGAGTTAGATAAAGGCGTAATATTTGATTCCGAAGAGAAAATAACCAATGAAGCTATTAAAAATTCCAGCGCAAAAGTATTTCCAAAAGGGACTTTGTTGATTGCCTTGTACGGTGCAACAATTGGCAAATTAGCGTATTTAGGGATTGATGCTGCAACAAATCAAGCTATATGTGGGATTTTTAAAAATGACAAAATAGATCAACGCTATCTTTATAATTATTTGTTTTTTAAACGACGGGATTTAATCAATCAAGGCATTGGAGGTGCGCAACCTAATATAAGCCAGGGTATTTTAAAAAACTTATATATTCCTTTACCGCCCCCCGATGAACAAAGTAATATTGTTGAAAAAATAGAAGAACTTTTTAGCGAACTAGATAAAGGCATTGAAAATTTAAAGATCGCGCAGCAGCAGCTCAAAGTTTACAGGCAGGCGGTTTTAAAATGGGCTTTTGAGGGGAAATTGACCAATGAGAATGTAAAGGATGGGGAATTGCCAGAGGGGTGGGAATGGGTGAAATTGCGAGATGTTTGCGACAAGATTCAAGATGGCTCCCATTTCTCACCACAAGTTCAATATGATGAACCCGGCGAAAATCGTTTCATGTACATCACTGCTAAAAACATCCGTAATAATTACATGGATTTTCGGAAGTTATATTACGTGGATAAAGATTACCACGAATCAATTTATGGAAGATGCAATCCGGAATATGGGGATGTCTTACTAACAAAAGATGGAATCAATACAGGTGAAGTAACTTTAAATACATTAAAGGAACCTTTTAGTCTACTATCAAGCGTCTGTTTATTTAAACCTAAAAAACAGATTTTAAGAGCCGAGTTGTTAAAATATTTTATACAAAGTCCATTTGGCAATAAAGTGATATTACAAAGCATGACCGGCACTGCTATAAAAAGAATAATTCTCGGGAAAATTAAAGAAGCAAAAATTTCACTTCCTTCTTTAAAAGAACAATCAGAAATTATTCTGGAAATAGAAAGCCGCCTGAGTGTATGTGATAAAATGGAAGAAACCATAAACAACAGCCTGCAACAAGCCGAAGCCTTGAGGCAAAGTATTTTGAAAAGGGCTTTTGAGGGGAAGTTGGTGAGAAACTACGAATCGGTATGAGCGTTTATTTTACATCTTTTTATCCTCTGCGTTGTACAAAATCTGGTTTAGAAGCAGTTGAAAAATATAGTTTTCCGGAATACATAGACGGCTCATGTAGAAGAGAGCCTGACTTCCAAAATGATCATCCCTGTATAACCGGTTTATGCAGGCCGGGATTTTCTAAGAAGCTGCAAAAAGGCGATAAGATTATTTATACAACCAATAAAATGGGTGTAGGCACCAGGAAACTGGTAGCCATTTTAGAAGTAGAAAGAATTATAGAAGGACACCGAGATGCAGCTGATTGGTATATAGAGCATGATTATTCATTACCAAATAACCTGATGGTTCAAGAGAACAAACCTTATCCTTTAGAGCAAACTCACAAAATGGGTGGGTGGAATAATTGGGTTGACGACAGTGGTTCATTATCTGGGTGGGATAATGGCTATATAAAGAGGTCGACCGAATCTTCGATAGTAGCGATTTGCCACATTTGGGGGAATCACAAATATTTAGAGAACCCGCCTGAAATGACTAATGAAGATTTGGATAAGATTTTTAAGAGAATTCCAGGTACGCGAACACCGCCAAAATTGACCCCGGAAGAAGAAAAACATTTTTTCGAGTGGTTATTTACAATAAAAGCTAACTAGGATGAAACTACACGAGGTTATTGTTAATGTCTTACAGGAAGCCGAGGGGCCACTATCAGTTGGAAACATCGCGGATATCATCAAAGCGAAAAACTTATGGCAGCGACCGAAGGATGGGAAATCTCCTGAAGCAGAACAAGTAAGTGCAAGAGTCAATAATTATCCTCATCTATTCATAAGAGAGGGGGGCGTAGTTAAGTTAAAAAATCAACAAAAAAATGAAAAGCGGTTACTCCGTCTAACCTGGAATAGTAAAGGATGGGAAGCACCCTGCGGGCACGAATGGAAGAAAAAAAATCAGGGTGATTCAAATATTGCTTTTGAAAATCAATATGGATTTGGTGGCGAAGAATGGTTATTCAATACAAGATATCAAAAAGACGGTTTTCAATATGGTTATATTAGAGGCGTTCATGGTCTTTCTGAAAATGTTGAAGTAATCGATAATGCCTATTTATTCACTATCAAGCCTCAAACTTCCCAGAGATACATCGTCGGAATAATTCATAATCTCGAAGTTATTGTCGGCTACGAACCGGAAGAAAAAATTGCTCAAAAACTTTATGATAAATATCTTGATGATATGAAATCAGAGTTGATTGAGGCTAAGGCAGATGAAAAAGGTCTTTATTACGGCTTTGTTGCATCAGTGAAATTTAAAATAGAGGGGAACGAATTGTTCGAAAAACCTATACCAATTCCGGGGTTAAAAGGGCGAAAGTACAATCGCTTTCAGCCTTATATAATTGACGATACATTAGACGAGATTATTGCCGGTGTCCTGCCTAAAGATGCATTCTTTTTTAATAGCGGTGTCGCTGAAAACAAATTAGAATTTGAGAGGAATTTGACAAGCTCTACTAAAACCATTACCCGTGTGCATAGCGATATAACAACGGAGTTAGAAAAATTCTTAAAGCCAGTGTACACGTTAAAAGCAGGAAATCTATCTGTAGAAAAAACCAGGTTTGGAGATAACACTGCTGATGTCGTTTTAAAACATTCTGAAAAACTCTATTCTATTATTGAAGTTAAAACAAGCATTAATGTCAGGAAGAATATCCGCGAAGCTTTAGGGCAACTGGTTGATTATGCTTTTTGGTATGATGATATTTTAATAAAAGATCTGATAGTTGTTTCGCCATCAGCGTTAGAGGGTCAAATGCTAAATTATTTCAAACGGTTAAAGCAAAGACTCAATTTAAATCTGCAATACTGGCAATTTCTTCCTAATACAAAAAAGGACCAAATTCCTTTTTTAAAAATTATTTCATAATCATATGACATCCTCCGCAATCATATCCAAAGTCTGGTCCTTCTGTAATACCCTGCGCGATGATGGCGTAAGTTATGGAGATTACCTGGAGCAGCTTACTTATTTGCTTTTCTTAAAAATGGCGGATGAGTACAGTAAGCCGCCCTATAACCGCAAACTGCCGATACCCAACGAGTATAACTGGGAAAGCTTAACCGCTTTGCGCGGCGCACCTTTAGAAAGTCACTATACCGAGTTGCTGCGTACTTTAGGCACACAAAAAGGTGTACTGGGCCAGATATTCACCAAAAGCCAGAATAAGATACAGGACCCCGCCAAACTGTATAAACTGGTTGACCTGATAGACCGTGAAAACTGGATCATGATGGGCACCGATGTAAAAGGTGACATCTATGAGGGCCTGCTGGAAAAGAATGCCGAGGATACCAAAAGCGGCGCCGGGCAGTATTTCACCCCAAGGGCTTTAATCAAAGCTATGGTAGCCTGCGTTCGCCCCCAACCCAATAAAACCATTGCCGATCCTGCCTGCGGTACAGGAGGCTTTTTCCTGGCTGCCTATGATTACCTAGCCGACGAAAAGAATTACAAGCTCGACAAGGAACAAAAGCAATTTCTGAAATACAATACCTTCTTTGGTAATGAGATCGTAGCCGGTACACGTCGCCTGGCTTTGATGAACCTTTTCCTGCACAACATCGGGGATATTGACAGCGATAATAATATTTCGCCGGCAGATGCCCTTATCGCGCAAAGCAGTATCACTTATGATTATGTGTTAGCCAATCCGCCTTTCGGTAAAAAAAGCAGTCAAACTTTTACCAACGAAGAAGGCGAACAGGAAAAAGAAGACCTCACCTACAACCGCCAGGATTTTTTCGCCACCACCAGTAATAAGCAGCTTAACTTTGTGCAGCACATCCGCACCATGCTCAAAACAACTGGTATGGCTGCAGTAGTATTACCGGATAATGTGTTATTTGAAGGCGGGGCAGGGGAGTTAGTCCGCAAAAAACTTTTGGAAACTACCGACCTGCATACCATCCTGCGTTTGCCTACAGGAATATTCTATGCCAATGGTGTAAAAGCCAACGTGGTTTTCTTTGATGCCAAACCATCATCAAAAGACCCATGGACAAAAGAAGTGTGGTATTATGATTACCGCACTAACATCCATCATACCCTGAAAAAGAACCCGCTGAAGTTCGATGATCTGCAAGACTTTATCACTTGTTACAATCCCGAAAACAGGCATAAACGCAAAGAAACTTATCACTCCGAAACCAACCCCGAAGGTCGGTGGAGAAAATTTAGCTACGATGAAATCATCAACCGCGACAAAGCAAGTTTGGATATTACCTGGTTAAAGGATAAATCATTAGCCGATCTGGATAACCTGCCTGATCCTGATGTTTTGGCCTTGGATATTCTTGAAAATTTAGAAGCAGGGCTGGAAAATTTCCGGGCGATTATTAAACAACTACAGTAAAGCCGACCATTCTTAAATAATCTAATGTTTATACAAATTTTAGCCTCTTGGTGGTATTCATCACACTGGCATTTCGCAAATGCACATTAATAGGTGAGATCAATTTATAGGGACGGTTAAAAGCTTCGGCGATTATTTTAAAGTGACTTTCTCTTTCAAGGAAATCCTTCCTTTTTCTACTGCCGCAGAAACATTTTTAAAATCATCAAGGATTTTAGCGAATTCACTTATGTCCATTACCGGCGCAAACGAAATGAAAATCATCTTTTCAAAGATGTTTATTGCTGACATGAAATGTTCCTTGCCGGATGCTGAGCTAATCTCCGAATTTATCTTTTGGGCGTGTTTTTTCGCTACGTAGGTAAAATAGGTTTCTTTCGGAACCTTATAAAGTTTTAATGCTTTTTCCAGGGTAAAAACGCCATCGGATAATGTACGTTCTACCGACCGGCATTTGCTGTCCATAGCGAGATCAATTCCGTTTAGCATTTCTTCTCCGATATGCTCTGCTTCCCTGAAATTCTTATTATCGACCAACATATTCTTTAAAGTTAAGTAATTCTTCTTGATTTGTCAAATCGATCCTTCCGTGCCAATTGTTCGTGTCCAGTTCATAGATGTTCGGAAGATGGCCAAAAGAGAAGATTGTCATTCTGAGCGATAGCGAAGAATCTTCTTCACCAGGACTTCACGGTGGAAAGTATAGCGCATACTTAGTAAACGCAGAAGATTCTTCACTACGTTCAGAATGACAAAATGAATAGTGTTGTATATTTTTTCGATCTTCCGAACACTTTTAGTGTCCAGTTTAAGAACAGGTAACATCGCGTCAATGTTTGCCCAATCTTCGATAGGAAATGCTTTTCCATCTGGTTCTTTTTGATAATAATTATTAAAAATAGCTTCGACATCCTGCAATTCTTCTGTGCCTGCAAGAATGGTTCTCGCAGATTGTAAAATGTTTTCCATCTCAATTTTATCCGTGGCTTTGAATCCAACTTTTGCCCAAACTGCACCTCCGTCCTTTAATCCTGCATGCACCCGGATCTCTTTAACCCCCATATTTACATATTGGTCAAACCATAAAGCCATGACCTTGGTGCCAAGACCTTGTCCGCGGGTGCTCTTTGGAATAACCAGGTAATGATGATAAACGATCAGACGGCTGTTTTCGTACTCAAAATACCTTGACATGGTTAACCCCCTGTCTTCGTCAGCATAGTTATTTGACAAATAAAGAATTTGGAAATAAGGTGCCGGAGCAGCATCAATTACAATCCGTTTGTTTGCTGGTTTTTCAGTATGAGCATCCAATAGTGTCTCAATACCTGCCAGCAAAGTCATAAGTTCTAATCCCGGGAAATGATCGTTAATTTGTTTTGCGGCCAGATCGGATGGAACATCGACTGTATAACCTAATTTCTTTGCGTCATTAATATCTTGTTCGGATACCATTAAAAAGATTAAGATTTAGACATCAAATATAAAAATATCAGAACAAGGTTCCCGATTACGAGCAGGCTAATTTTTGATTTCGTTTTTGCCCCCCATCGATGCAGTCCGTAGTCTCCTGACAATGGACTTACTATGCTTGCAGACTGTGTCTGCAATACGTTATCTAAATGTGCCGGGGCTAAGAGAAACCTAAAAGCCTAAATTATTCAGCAACAATCAGAAAGTAATTCTTCTTCCCTTTCTGTGCCACCAGGAATTTGCCCCCGATAAGACTCCATGCTGTCCGTAGTCTCCTGACTACGGACTAACTATGCTTGCAGACTGTGTCTGCAATACGTTATCTAAATGTGCTGTGACTGAGAAACTCTAAGGCTTAAATTATTCAGCAACTATCAAAAAGTAATTCTTCTTCCCTTTTTGCGCCACCAGGAATTTACCCCCGATAAGACTGCTATTATTATAGGTATCATCAGCCGAACCAATTTTAGCTTTGTTGATAGCCACACCACCGCCCTGTATCATTTTCTTCGCTTCGCCTTTTGATGGGAACACGGTTGTTTTTGCGCCAAGCAGATCAACTACGTTAATGCCTTCGGTCAATTCGCTCAAAGCTATTGTAAAGTTGGGTACGCCCTCAAATAAACCCAATACTTCAGCCTCATTCAGCTCATTTAAAAACTCGATACCAGTATTGCCGAATAAGAACTCAGACGACTGTATGGCTTTATCATATTCCTTTTCGCCATGTGTACGGATAGTGATGTCTTTCGCCAGCGCTTTTTGCAATGCCCGCATATGTGGGGCAGCAGCGTGTTCAGTCTCAATCGCTTCAATGGTATCCTTATCAAACAAAGTAAATATGCGGATATAAGCTTTGGCATCCTCGTCGCTGGTGTTTAGCCAGAACTGGTAAAACTTATAAGGTGATGTCTTTTCAGGATCGAGCCAGATATTGCCGCCTTCGGTCTTGCCGAACTTGGTGCCGTCCGCCTTTTTGATCAATTGAGTAGTCAGGGCATAAGCTTCACCTGCATCCTTACGGCGTATTAATTCGGTACCGGTTACGATGTTACCCCATTGGTCCGAACCACCCATTTGTAAAGCACAGCTATGATGTTTCCACAAATAATAAAAATCATAGCCCTGTACCAACTGGTAAGTAAACTCGGTGAACGACATACCAGTATCGCCACTGATACGGTTCTTCACCGAATCTTTGGCCATCATATAGTTCACAGTGATATGCTTGCCCACTTCGCGGATAAAGTTGAGGAAGGTAAAATCCTTAAACCAATCGTAATTATTTACCATTTGTGCGCTGTTGGCGCTGCTGTTAAAGTTAAGAAATTTCTCCAACTGGGCTTTTATACCTGCAAGGTTATGCTGCAAAACATCTTCGGATAACAGGTTACGCTCGGCTGATTTGCCTGATGGATCGCCCACCATACCGGTGGCGCCGCCTACCAAAGCAAAAGGTTTATGACCGGCACGCTGAAAATGGATCATGGTCATGATCTGTGCCAGGCTGCCTACATGCAGCGAATCGGCAGTAGGATCAAACCCGATATAGCCGGATACCATTCCTTTATTCAGTAATTCTTCAGTTCCGGGCATAATATCATGCAGCATGCCCCGCCAGCGTAGTTCTTCAACAAAATTCATCGTATTTATTTAAGCCGATTGTTATCGGGACTGCAAAGATAATAGAATAGCGGAAAATCTCTTTTTTACCTTGAGGGCAAACGCGTCAATGTTGTAAATTTAGAAAGGAGGCACCTATGGTTGGCAATTTTGCCTCACCCTGCCCTCTCCTTTGGAGAGGATTCTAATGGAAGAGCGAAGTTAAAGTCCTCTCCTTTGGAGAGGATTTAGGTGAGGCAAAATTGCCATGTTCGCTCAATATACTTTTTTACCTTCAGCTTAAACAATAGTCAAAAATGTTTCGTATTTTGACCTTGATTAAAATCGACAGAAAGTGAAGATATATGAATTTCCTATCGCATTACTATTTCGACCGGGACACCACCAACTGTTACCACACGCTGGGTACGGTACTGCCTGATCTTTTAAAAAATGCGGATAAGACCATCAATATCCACCCCGAAAAACTTCACCACCCCGACAAAAATATAAACGATATTATACTTGGCTGGCAAAAACACCTGGAGGTAGACCGTTTTTTCCATTCCTCCGGATTTTTTGTTGCCCGTTCACATGCCGTAAAAAACTTATTGGCGCCTGCTATTACGGGCTCACCTGTGAAACCATTTTTCCTGGGGCATATTGCTTTAGAAATACTGCTGGATAACCTGCTCATCACTAATAATAAAGTATCGGTTGATGATTTTTATAATCATCTGAATTCATGTAAAACTGAAGTAATAAAAGAGTTTCTCAATTTCTCCGGACTGAAAGACACTGACAGGTTCTTTAAGTTTTATGAAGAATTTAAAAGAAGCCGCTATCTTGAAAGCTATGTACACAACCACCAGATAACCTATGCACTAAAACGTATATGCATGCGCGTATGGCATGATCCGTTTACCCCCGAACAAGAAGAAAAAATGACCGGTATTATTACCGCCTACCGCGGTGCCTTACAGGTTGATTTTATGTCAATTTTTGATTATATCTCTAAATTGTTATCACCCGATTAGCAGCGTATATTGAAAATATATTTATAAGGATTTTATTATTATATTTGATGAGATAGAACCTAAACGGACATCAATTTAACCTAAATGCTTTCTCAAGATAAAAGCAATACTCCTGAAGACAATGAAAGGCCTTTTGTAAATGGCGACAGACCTGTTCCGATAATTCCTGAAAGGCACGGCTGTGTAACTGCATGGCTAATAGTAATGCTAATAATAAACTCTATTTGTACTTTGATTTATTTCTTTGCAAGTAATTTGATGGAGAAAAGGCTAAAAGTTTCCTTTGTAACTATAGCGGCGATCGTTATAATAGGAGTTCTTAATAGTGTCTTTTCTGTAATGTTATTGTATTGGAAAAAAGCTGGGTTTTATGGGTTCTTCGCAACAACAATTATATCATTCATAATAAACTTTTGCATCAAGCTGCCCTTGATACCAACTATATTGGGTCTGTGTGGGATCGCTATTTTGTATGGAATCCTCCACATTAAAAAGGGAGGCAGATCTACTTGGTATTATTTAAAATAATGATATAGCTCATCCCAATTTCTGCCGATTTTATATTTTCATTTTTCCAATCGGCAATTTTTCTCGCTCAAAAGGCCTAAAAGCCAGTATTTAAGAGTAAATATTTTTTTATTACTCAAAAATATATCCGTACCTTTGCAGTCCCAATTGTATTGGGAAAAGGAGAAAATTTATTTTGGCAAAAAAACAAGAAGCAGAAAAAGAATTAAAAGCAAAGGAAGCTGAGCTGGATGTAGTTACAGCAACCGTAGAAAAAGAAACCATTGAATCAGAGGCTGATTCTCTGTCGATCGAGGAGATCAAATCAAAAGTTACAGCACCAAACGCAGATTTCGATTGGGACGCAGATGACAAAAAATTTGGCAATTACAATGATGCCGAGCGTGAGAAATTAGAGAAAATGTATGATGGAACGTTCAGCTCTATCAACAAAGGCGAAATCATCACCGGTACAGTTGTAAATGTTAACAGTAAGGACGTAGTATTAAACATCGGTTTTAAATCTGATGGTTTAGTATCCCTTTCTGAATTCCGTGATACACCAGATCTGAAAATCGGTGACACTGTTGAAGTATTTGTAGAGTCGCAGGAAGATGCTAACGGCCAGTTAGTACTTTCACGCAAACGTGCAAAAACACAGAAATCATGGGAAAGAATTAATTCCGCATTGGATAATGACGAGATCATCACCGGTTTTGTGAAGAGCAGAACTAAAGGTGGTTTGATCGTAGATATAATGGGCGTTGAAGCCTTTTTACCAGGTTCACAGATCGACATTAAACCAATCAGGGATTATGACGTTTATGTGGGCAAAACAATGGAATTCAAAGTTGTTAAGATCAACCACGAGTTTAAAAACGTAGTGGTATCGCACAAAGTGCTGATCGAAGACGATTTGGAAAACCAAAAAACTGAAATCGTTGCCAAACTTGAAAAAGGTCAGGTATTGGAAGGTACAGTTAAAAATATTACTGATTTCGGTGTATTCATCGACCTTGGTGGTGTTGACGGCTTACTGCACATTACTGACATTTCATGGGGACGTATCGAGCATCCGAGGGAAGTATTGGCACTTGATCAGAAGATCAACGTGGTTGTGCTTGACTTTGATGATGAGAAAAAACGTATCGCCCTTGGCTTAAAACAATTAACTCCTCACCCTTGGCAGTCATTAGACGATAAGATCGTTATCGGTTCTAAGGTTAAAGGTAAAATTGTTACCGTTGCTGATTACGGCGCATTCCTTGAAATCATCCCGGGTGTTGAAGGTTTGATCCACGTATCAGAAATGTCATGGTCACAAAACCTGCGCAACCCTCAGGAATTCCTGAAAGTTGGCGACGAGATCGAAGCACAAGTATTGACTTTAGATCGCGACGAACGCAAAATGTCATTAGGCATTAAACAATTAACGCCTGATCCATGGCAACATGCTGCTGAGAAATACGCAACAGGTACTACTCACATCGCTACAGTTAAAAACATGACTAACTTCGGTGTGTTTGTTGAACTGGAAGACGGCATTGACGGATTGATCCACATCTCTGACCTTTCATGGTCTAAGAAGATCAACCATCCTAATGAATTCACTAAAGTTGGTGAAAAATTAAACGTGGTTGTATTAGAACTGGATGTTGAGAACCGCAAGCTGAGCTTAGGTCACAAACAACTGGAAGAAAACCCATGGGATACTTTCGAAACGATCTTCACTATTGATTCAGTACATGAAGGTACCGTGTTGAAAGTAACCGATAAAGGCGCTATTGTTGCCCTTCCTTATGGTGTTGAAGGATTTGCTCCTGTTAAACACATCGTTAAGGAAGATGGTAAGAGCTTAAAAGCTGAAGAAGCTGCTGAGTTCAAGATCATTGAATTTAACAAGGAAAACAAACGTATCGTTATTTCACACTCACGTATCTGGGAAGAAGCTCGCGCCGAAGCAAGGGTACATGAATTTGAAAGCCGCAAGAAAGAAGCTAAAGCAGCTAACACCGCGGTGAAGAAAGTGAAAGATTCGGTTGAGAAATCAACTTTAGGTGATCTTAGCGTATTGGCCCAACTGAAAGAACAGATGGAAGGTGCTGAAAGCAAAGCTAAGAAAGCTAAAAAGTCTGAAGAAGAAGCCAACTAAAAGCTTAAATAAATTAAATCCTTTAAGCCCTGTCTGCTATGGTAGACGGGGCTTTTTTGTGGCTTCACCCAGCCCATCTCCAGATGGCTTCGCGTATAGATATCTAAAATTATATCCCTGGAAAAAAATTATATCCCTTGAAAAACTGCTCCGTCAGGAGCAAAATGTTGGTGGAAAAAAATAATTAAAGCGGATTTTTGCGCCTTAGGTGCAATACACGAATGTGCATTTATTATCATTTTGTACGATGGCGTAAATGTGTTGCACCTATGGCGCAAATATGGTTTCCCTTGCTTTTTTATACCAACATTGTGCCCCGATGGGGCAAACAGGGCTATTCCAAACAAAAACAAATGTAACCAAGATTAAACTTTACCGTATTGATATTACATTTACGATATGAAGAACCCTAATCCCGACGAACGCAATTCAAAGACCTTTGCTTTTATCATTATTGTTGCCCTTATCATGACCATATTGATGCGTGGCGTTAATACCCGCATGGATGTGCCTCATATTCTTTATGTTGCGGTAGCTGTGCTTAGTGGCGTTGTAAGTATAATCAGCTATATTGGCTTTATTTATTGTAAGATGTATAAGCCTGTGGGCTCACAGATTTTAATGGATATGATCAAGATTATCCTTTTGGGTGTAATTGTGTACTTTACGGTAACTTTTTCAATTACTGTTATATCTAACCTATAAATATTTTATCGGATTCTGATATGAGTGGCGAAACCAATATTGAATCCCTGTTAAAAAACATGACCCCAAAGCTGAACGAAGGGGAGTATGTTTTTTGCACCGTGCCGTCAGTTGCTGAAATTAATATGGCGGACGTAATTGGAGCATTCAAAGAGGACGAGGGCTGGACGATCATCCTTAATAAAGAATTAGCCGATAAGCAGGGCTATAAATATTCGTACGTTGCTGCCTGGATAACATTAACCGTACACTCATCCCTGGAAGCGGTAGGATTAACTGCTGCATTTTCATCAGCACTGGCAAAACATTTTATAAGCTGCAATGTGGTTGCAGCTTATTATCACGATCATATTTTTGTAGCACAGAAAGACGCGGAGAAAGCATTAAATGTGCTGAAAGAGTTATCACAGGTATAACGTGAATTGTCAACCACTACCAGCAGCAAAGCCTTCAATAACTTACTAAGACAATATTGCATTAGGCGTCGTAGACGCTAAAGCTTTGTAGAAATTTATAACGGCCCCATTTGCGTGCCGTTAGGTACGCAGACTTGTTCCGTACTTAACGGCACGGATTTTTAGACGTTTTGTTTTCTACCAAGCTTAAACCCCGATGGGGTTTCATCAAAATAAGAAAGGTCTTATTTCGCGTTATTCACCTCTATCCAATAACCATCAGGGTCCTGGAAATAGATCTGCGTTACGCCATCGGCTCTTAGCTGGGTCTTTTTGTAATCGCCTGCCCAATTGCCGTATTTGATGTTGAACTTATCAAGATGCTTCATGAAATCCTCCAAAGAAGCAACGCTGAAACACAAGTGATTATTGATGTCATGCGCAACGGTGGGGCAATCGGCCTGTATCACGTGCAGTTGGGTACCCGGACCTATGCTGAACCATTGATGAACGGTATCATGAAATGGGTTAGCGATCTTCGTTAATTCAAGTACATCGCTGTAAAAATCGACACTTTTTTTAAGGTCATGGGCACAGACAGCCACATGGTTAAGGGTTGGTTTATTGCCCTGCGCATAGCAAATTCCCGAAAGGGTTAGGGTGATAAACAGTACAAAAAGTTTTAAGGTATTGATCTTGTTCATGCTAACAAGATACAAAAAAGGATATAAGGCAGGTAGGGGTCAGACAAATGTTACATTGCCGGTAAAAAGAAGGTGTAATTCAGTTTGCTGTCATAACAGGCTACCATATTAGGAACTATCGGTTCAGGTTCTGCTGTAACGGTGTTCTGCATATTCCAATCGTCAATATCTATCATGATGCCTTTTGCATGGTAATGGTTATCATCCGCAGGGCATTTAACGGTATACTCCTCTTTGCCGGTTAACGCAATAATGGGCCGCGAGCCGCAATATTTGCACACCTGGCATTTAATAGTTTCGGGTATATTGATGTAATCACGCATGTGGAGTATTAATACGGTGCGCTGCTGCAATAGGTTACTTGCAATAAGGTTTTTATTATCAGGCAGATATGCGGATATCCTTAAACAAACACTATCGTATCAACGCCACATAGCCCGATAATGGCTTAGTGCCATTTTTAAGATCGATAATATAATAGTAGGTGCCTGTGGGTAACTGCGAGCCATTATAAATACCATCCCATGCACTCGGATAACCTCTGGATTGGTAAATAAGGCCTCCATAGCGGTTATAAATGGATACCATACATTGCGGATAACCTGCCAGCGCTGGTATATTCCAAAGATCATTATAACCGTCACCGTTAGGCGTAAAGGCATTTGGTATGACCACATTGGGCGATACCGCTATAATAGTTAACGTACCCGGAATTGGATTAAATGTATAGTTGTTTGACAATTCGCCACTTATGTTGATCGGGTATTCACCCGGTGGCGATGTTTCATTTGCGGGGGTTGTTGCCTGAGCCTGAGCAATTAATTGTGCCTGCGTTTCGCCATAAACAAACCCGGTGTAGGTAATAATAAATTCGGGGTTGGGGGTACCATAAAAGCGGGTTTCATCCCTAACGGTGATGGTTAACAACGCCTTATTAACTGTAAGCACTTCAGTTACCGGACTGGCCGCAATAAAATCGGCATTGCCAGCTTGTGATGCGGTAATGTTTGCTGTGCCTGCACCGGTAATATGTATATTACCATTTACAATAGTGGCTACGGCAGTATTATCGCTGGTGTAAATAATAGGTATGGCATTGTTGGTGCTTAATGCTCCAGGGTCAAAATCGGCATCGCCATAAGTTTTTTGCGGGATGGGATTGAAGGTGATGGTTTGTGGTGTGAGTACCTTTGCAACCACCGTAATATTGATAGTGAATGAACCGCTCCCTCCAGAATTACTTGCTGTTATCGTATAATTAGTAGCCGGTGAAACTACAGTTGGCGTACCGCTGATGATGCCGGTTACAGGATTCAAGGTTAAACCTGCGGGCAACGGTTGGTCTGCCGTGTAACTGGTAGCTGCCCCACCAGTGTTAGTCGGTGTTAATGGGGTTATAGGTGTATTCACAGTATATACTTGCGGCGTTGGGTACGTAATGACAGGTGCAGGAAGAATAACGGATATAGTGACCGTGGTGCTATAGTTACCACCTTCATTGTACCCCGTAATGGTATAAGCAGTGGCTGGGGACGGTGAAGTAGGTGTACCGCTGATAACGCCTGTAGCACTATCAAAATTTAACCCGATTGGCAGTGATGGTTCGATGGTATAGCCCGTTACAACTATTTTCCGTACGCAGGTTTGGTCGGTTGCATAAAGTACGCCGTGGGTATATACCAGGCCGGCGGCGTTATAAAAATTGGCCTCTCCGCCTATACCGTCTGCTGAGATCTTTCTCAAATTATCACCTGCTATGGGCACTACTACTCCTAACTGATTGATCATCCTTACCACAAGGTTATGAGCATCCGCTATGTAAATATCACCCGCAGGATCTGTTGCCAGCGCAGACGGTTTAGTAAAACGAGCCGACGTTAAAGGGCCATTTATCAAACCGGGGGTAGTGGTACCGGCAAGGGTGCTAACTATACCAGTATTACCTATCTCGCGTATCATGTTATTATTTTGATCCGCGACATAGAGGTTACCCGAGACATCAAACTTAACGTCTGACGGATTATTAAACGTTGCAACAGCAACAGGGCCATCATTAGAACCTATAACTGTAGGATTACCTGCGAAAACGCTGGAAGTAGCATCGGGCAAGATCTCCCTGATAACGTCATTTGACTGATCGGCTACAAATAAATTACCGAATTGGTCACTCGTTACACCAATGGGATTAAATAAATTGATGCTACTGCCGGCAAATGTTGTTACTGCACCGCCGGGTGTAATTTGCCTTATAGAACGATTGTTAATATCGCCTGCAAATATATTCCCCGATGGGGAAACGGTTAATCCGGCAATATTATTAAAGCCTGCAGCAGTGCCGGTCCCATCTGATGCGTTGCTGGGGTTGCCGCCTGCCAGGGAAGTAACTAAAGCCGCAGGTGTTATTTTTCTGATCCTGATATTGTCAGCAACATACAGGTTTCCGGAGGCATCAATATCTATTCCCCATAAACCGCTAAATTCGGCATTGGTACCTGTGGCATCAAGAAACCCGGAAGTGCCGTTTTTACCTGCGAATGTGGAAACACTCCCGAATATAGTGGCTGGTACCGGGCCGCCTGTCGTTGTCGGTCCTAAAGGCGGTATCAGGACATCCACAGTATAAACTTGAGGCGATGTATAGCTAAAATGTGGTCGTACAACAGGAAGAACAACCTGGTTACGCACGGTAATAGTGATCGTGAATTGGCTGAACCCACCGCCATTGTAAGCTGTAACAGTATACTGCGTAGGAGGGAATATTATAGTGGGTGTGCCTGTAATAATACCGGTAGTAACATTAAAAGTTAAACCCGGTGGCAAGGGTTTATCAATAGTATAGCCTGTAAGCACTATTTTTCTGATCATGCCATTGCGTGCATCAGTTACGTAACCGGTACCGGTGGCATCAATATAAAGATCGATAGGGTGAAAGAATGATGCCGCTGTACCTGTCCCGTTGGCCGAGCCCTGTGCCTGTGAAGCGCTGCCCGCAACCAATGATACGGTTCCATCAGGCATAATCCTCCTGATATCATTATTCCGCAAATCGGCCACATAGATAACTTTCCCCGAACCGATGGCAACGCCTGTAAGGTTATTGAACCTCGCGACAGTACCAACCCCATTAGCAAAGCTTCCTGTATTGCCGCTGACATTACTTCCGGCAACGGTAGTTACTACACCCGCCGGTGTGATCATTCTTACGGCATTGTTCAAATAATCTGCCACATAGATATTGCCTGATGCATCTACCTGTACATCTTCCGGCAGATTAAAACGAGCTGCTGTACCTGTTGCGTTTATGTACCCTACATAGGTTGAAGGGCTACCTGCAATTATCGTAAGTACTCCTGCCGGACTTATTGAACAAATCTGGTTGGCGTCTTGCGCCGAAACAATAAGATTTCCGGAATTATCGAAGCACACACCCGTCGGGCCAAAAGCTCCGGGGGCCTGGTAAAAGGTAGATACAACGCCTGCAGGAGTGATCTTCCTTATCGCATTATTGCCATAATCGCCTACAAAAAAATTGCCTGATGCATCTATTGCTATACCATCGGGGTTTGAAAATAGTGCTGCAGTGCCCGTAGCATTTACAAATCCGGGTGCTCCTGTCAGGCTTCCGGCAAAGGTGGTTACTGCGCCGGTTGGTGTTACCTTGCGTATGGCGTTATTGTTGGCATCAGCTACGTATAAATTGCCTGCTGCATCGGCAACTGCTGTGTAAGGAATGTTAAATTGAGCACTTGTGCCTGTATTATTTACATAACCGAGTGATCCCGAACCCGCAAGCGTACTTACTTGTCCGTAAATTGTTGCAGGTACTGCGCCACCGCTATTGGTTGGTGCTAAAGGCGTTATAGCTGTACTTACAAAATAGTTTTGCGGCGTTGTGTAGGTGATGTTGGGTGCTGTAACGGATGGGGGTGGTATTGAGGCGCCATTTACTGTAATTTTAAATGTAATTGGCGCACTATTGCAACCAGTACCTGCTGAAATAAAATTGCCAAGCGAAATAGGGCTGAGTCCGGCAGTTATATTATTAGTTACGGCATTAGTTGCAGTATTAATTACAGCAACGCCATCCGGATTCTCCGTAGCTACATAAATTTCACTACCATCAGGAGCCATCGAGATACCATAGGGATAACCATTTGTTGGTATCGTTAATAAAACAGTGTTATTTATCGTACTGATTACGTATACTCCTTTGGGAGATAAAGTCGTAACGTATATTTTGCTGCCATCAGGAGTTACAGAGATGCCATAAGGGTTTCCTCCTACCGGAATTGTGGTTAATAAAGAATTTGTTGCAGTATTAACAACCATAACCGTACTAGCATCATTCTTCGTTATATAAAGTCTGCTACCATCCGGGCTTATCGCCATGCCCGAAGAATATGAGTTAGTTGGAACTTTTGTTACAATTGTATTGTCTATTGTATTAATTACATACAGGGCCAAATCTCCGCCTGCAACACTTAGCACATAAAGCCATTTTCCATCTGGACTAATAGTAATCCCTGTTGGCGCAGAAACCAGTATAGTTGAAGTGACGGCATTTAAGGCAGTATTAATTACCGAAACAGTTCCACTATTTGAATTAGTTACATATATTTTACTGTCATCCGGACTTATTGCTATCCCAAAGGGAGTTTTATCTACAGGAATAGTTGTGGTGACGATATTTGTTAAGGTGTTTATTACAGAAACTGAGCCATTTGGAGAATCAGAGGTAGTCGGAGTTTGACTGGCATTTGCCACATATAAGCGAGTCCCATCATGACTAATAGCTTCTCCCCAAGGTTCAACCCCTACCGGAATTGTTTTTACCAGTGTATGGCTGGCAACATTAATTACTGTAACATCATTTGAACCTGAATTAGTTATATAAGCAAATCCAGACGAAACTGGAGTCGCCGTAATAGTGGCAGTCACCGGCCCATTACCAGTATTTGAAGCGGTAAAAGACGGAATATTACCGTTTCCGCTTGCAGGCAGACCTATGCCAGGTGTGTTATTAACCCATTTATATGAGCATCCGGTTGCTGGAAAGTTAATGGCCGTTGTTGTAGCGCCATTTGGTATAGTTTGATTAGAAACCTGCGCCAAAACACTATTAAAACCACCCCATATGATCGATAAAAAAAGAGCCAGGAATATGTTTAAACAGTATTTGTGCATCATATGCAAATTGTGTACGGTTTAGTATTGGATGTTAAAAATACGAAATAAATATTTAACAGGTTGTGGTTTAAAGTAACAATTTATTGACTGCATATATTTCCGGCTATCCTGAAGAAAGTAAAATGGGCTGGAATCACAGCCGTACTATCCTTAAATCCTTTAATGGCAAAAATGCCGATGTATTTGGGTTGAATATCAAATTCCTGGCTTATTACCTCCTTAAAGGCGGTGTTTTCGCTTATGCCTCCTGAGTATAGGAACCGGAATCGTTTGCCTGTTTTTTCAATACGCAGGGCTGAATTTTGCAGATTTTTGATCAATCCCGGGTTATGGCTTGCGCTGTCAAGATATAGGATAGTTTTATGAGCGATCTCCTCCGGCTTCCCGAAACCTTTACCTAAGGAGGTAATGGCTTGTATTAATATCTCTTTTGAGGCCGGATATCCGCCAAAAAAATCGTTGTAAGCTATGGATAGCCTGATGCTTTTACCTGTGAGCGTAGTATCTTCTAATAAAAGAATGCCAGCTTGTTGCCATTCTTCTTTCGGGATAAAGTTGTTCAGGTGCACTTCGGCAATAAAGCAATCATAAGGTATGGGCCTTAAAAGCAAATTTTTGATAACAGGCTGATTTGCCGGATCGGGCCAGTTATCGCCCTTTAAAGTGAAAAGTGTGAGTTGGCCGGGTGTTTCACTTCTTTTGGTCCAATAGGTATTGTCAGCGTCCTTTATAAACCATCCCCTGGTGGTAAGGTTATTACCGGCGACAGCTTTAAAATCATCCGTAAATTCTGCTGAGCCTTTTGAAAAGATGTGGTTCATATACATCACCGACAGGATGATAATGACTATACCCGCAGCAAGTATCCAGGCCGCTGTAGCCCATCCTTTGGGTGGTGCTTTTTTACGCGACTTATTAAATTGTTCCTTATATAAAAACCAGTAGGGGTGATGGCTCTCATCATTTTTTCTTTTGATCTCGGTAGTATAGGGGGCCCGCAATACGTACCGGGCCAATGTATCAAGCGTAGCTACGGATGGATTTTCAGGTTTTGCCGTGTTTGGATCGACAACAAAAAAGGAATAGTTCTTTACACTTTTCCAGCCGATGGAAAGACCGGTTTGATCCAGTACCTGGTTGCAAAGCAGCTTGCTCTCGGTTTCTGATAACGGATTTTCTAAAGCCTGCCCGAAACATTTAAGGTATGCCTCCTTAAATAATGCGGTAAAGGCTAAGTAGTCCGAATTGTTCATATAGTGCTTATAATCAGTATTTTAGTTTAGCCTCACCTAAATCCTCTCCAAAGGAGAGGACTTTGATTGGCAAAAAGAATATTTTTCTTTTAAGCCCTTCTCCTTTGGAGAAGGGTTGGGATGAGGCTAATATACATTTCCGCGACATTTCCGCAGCAATTACGCCCCGTCAGTTCTACTGTAAAGATATTTACAAAGATGCCGAAAGAACAAAGTTTTTTCACAACCCTGCATCGCATTGAATTATGAAATTTCGCTTGCTATTTATCTTAGGAATGTTGCCATCCCTGCTTTTTGCCCAAACGCTGCAATTGCATTATGATTTCAGGCACACGCTTGATCCATCGCACAATTCAATGAATTTCCCGACCATCTATTTTGAGTACTTTAAACAAAAGGATACGTCCGGCGCATTTTTTTTGAAAATGGAAAGTGATTTGAATGGACAAAACCATAACATCGGGAAGTTTTATACGCAGTTAACCCAATCGTTTAAATTCTGGAAACCCAAAGTTTATGTGCAGGTACAATATAGCGGTGGTCTGGGGATTTCTGAGCCTGGATCGTACCCATACTATATCGCCAATGCTTTTTCTTTGGGCGCGGTGTATCCTTTTCGATGGAAAGGGGCATGGTTTAGCACGGCATTATCCTACACTTATAATGCTTTTAAAAAGCCGAGTAATGATGTGCTTTATTCGTTCTACTGGGGCCGTGGTTTCTGGAATTATAAGGTTGAATTCATCGGGGATGTGGAGCTGTATACGATGAACAGGAACACAGGAGATAGTTTTACCAGTGACCTGAATGGCAAAAGTGTGGCCTTTTTTGGCGAGCCGCAGGTATGGTTCAGGATACATAAAGGGTTTGCAATAGGGTCAAAAATCAACCTGTATTACCATGTATTAACCAATGAAGATCTATTCCAAACATACCCCACTTTAGCTGTGAGGTTTAAGTTTAACTAAACAATTTCGCTGATTTTGTAGTTATACGAATAACATCTAAGAAAAAAAGTATTACTACCATGAAAAAGCAAATTTTGAGATTATTAGCTCTGCTGATATTTGCGTCAGTAACTATTACAAGTGTAACAAGCTGTTCCGTTGAATATCGTGAACGCCACGGACACCATGACGGTGATCATGGACACGATCATGATCATGATCACGACCACGATAATAAATACCGTAATTATTAATCAATTATTTCACGAAAATTAAATCAATAATGAAGTATTTAAAAGTATTAGCGGTAGCTATTGTATGTTTATTAGCGTTTGGTGCTGCACAGGCACAGGTTGTTGTAAGAACCCAGGTAGGCCCGCAACACCGATACCATCATCGGTATCATCACGCAAGGTATCATCATCATCATTACAATCATTACCGCCGTTAATAAAGAGAGGCCCGGGAGTTTAATTCCGGGCCTTTTTGTTAATTTTTAGGTTTGGTTACCAACACCCAATCTACCAGTATTTTTGCCTGTCCCGCCTTTATCTTATCCACGGTAGCCTGCGAAATTCCAAAGTAAGGTGCTTTAACTTTATTTACACCCTGGGGATATCCGCCGCCCAATGCAAAATTAAGGATGATAAACTTAGCATTATCATAGGCCCAGCGACCATAATGTTCAACCATGGCGCGGGTAACCGTATAAGTGGTTATGCCGTCTGTTTTGAAAACCAGCAGATCGGGCGTCCAATCAACAGAATAAACATGCCATTGATCAACATCCATACCTTTCGGGAAAATATAACGATAAGCTAAAGGCGTGTTGCCGAAATAGTTTGGCCCATGCAGGGCATTGCTTATCCAGCTCGAATCACCTACGGTTTCCATCATGTCAATTTCACCGCAATCGGGCCAGTTGCCATTGCCCAGGGCCCAAAAAGCCGGCCATAAACCCGCACCAGAGGACATCTTCATCCTTGCTGAAGCGGTGCCATAAGTAAATTCCATCTTACTGCGGGTGTTTATCCTGCCCGAAATAAAATCGTATTTCTTTTGTTCCTTACTGGTATAACCGGGATGGTAAATGGGCTTAATAACCAATGCACCATTGCTGGCACCTTCGGCGTCCTTGCCATGCACCATGTATAGTACCGATGATGAGTCGACATAAGCCTGTTGTTCGTTATTCACCGTATTGCCTGTTATCTCAACGTTCCACTTACTGCGGTCGAGCTTGTTGGCGTTAAAATCTTCAAAAAATACGGTATCTGTTTTTGTTTTTTGCTGCGCGATACTGCCCAGCGGCGCCATAAAAAGTGCCAGGATAGATAAAGAAAAAAGGGTTCTCATAAATGGATCTTATTTTATGATGTAATTATAAGAAATTGACGCTGAAGTTCTGCCAACATTCGCCATAGCTTTTACAGGGAACCCATCACTATTGTAGGTATAGATGTAGGTATCAGCGTTTTTGAGCACCACATTATTTATAAGGGAGCTTTCATCATCATAAGCCAGGTACATAAAAAAATAATTATTGGGCGCCATATCCACGAAAGGATTTTTTTGAGCGTCGTACTCGTAATTGATATAATTATAAAGATCATTGGAGCCATCCGCATTAAAATACTCTAAACTTGAAACATTGCCCCGGCTGTCATAAGTTAAAACCTGGTACCCGGATTGTTTGGTTTGTTTCTTTACCATTTGTTTTTTATCATTAAAAATAAAAACGGTGGTATCATGGGCAAAATTAGGGCCATATGAATAATAGCCTATAGTATCAGCCCGGTAAAAAAAATCGTATTCAATAACCAGCGCTCCATTATTATTGAATTTTTTCCCAATACTTACACGACCCTGGCCATCATAGTTAATAGTGTAGCTCAACTGGCCGGGGTGTGAACCGGTTACTATTGTTTTCATTCGGTTATTGTCATCGTAAGTATAAGTTGTGGTGTCGGGCTGGCTGCCTTGTGAAGCTTCATTAATGATCTCCTCTTTTAGCAAATAGATCTTCTTATTCTGATTATCCTTTTTACAAGCAGCAGCCAGGCATATCATCAACACAAAAACATACAGCAACAACTTTTTCATGACGAAAATTTATAGGTTTTCCCGAAGGGCATGCGGAAATGAAAATGAAAAGGTACTAAATTTTTGATAAAGGCAAGTATTTACCTTTTTAATTTGCTATAAACAGGTTATTCCTCACGGAATTAAAATTTAGTTAAGTAAATAGGTAATGGGCTCCGTATTCTAGGTTTACCATATATCCAAATTAATTTAAAATTGCTTTTTTTCAGGCTGATCGTTTGTAGTTATCCACATACATTTCACCTCTTTTTACTAAGGAGAACATTCGGAGGATCAGCTTGAATTTAACATTGTTTAATACCAGTGGATAGCATTTGTTTTTGAACTTTCTTTCGGCATATGCTTTGAGTTCAAGGTCATGCGCTATCGCTGTTTTTGCAGCTTGATTCAACTCCTGTTTCAGTTCCTTATTTGCAAGTTTACTGACCCTTGTGCGGCCTTTGACACTTGTTCCCGATTTATGACCAAATGGAAGCACACCCACATACACTGCGTACGTTCTTGCATCCGGGAAACTGGTAAAGTTTTCGGTATAAGCGATGGTCATCCATGCATTTATTTTACCGATGCCCTTGATGCTGGTTATTATCCGGTAGTTTAACAACATAGCGTCATTGGCTTTAACTATTTCCATTATCTGTTTCTCCACCTGGTTTATGTACACCGTGTTTGATTTCATTTTTGCCTTACTAACACGGGTAATTGTATCGGCTGTCTTTATCTCGTACATGTGCTGGCGCTCGCTTAATGTGCTTTGCAAGCCCGCATTTTCCCGTACCAATCGTTTACGAAAAGATAAGAGCTGTTTAAGTATCAGGATGGTTTTATCCAACGGCCTTGAAGGCTCAATGTCTTTTATCCTTTGTTCACCATATTTGCTGATACGAAAGGAGTCGGCCTCATCACTTTTCCCCCTGGTCATACCCATGGAGTTTTTTATTTCAAGTCCAGGCACCCTGCAATATGAAATAGAAAAAGCCTCGCAAAATTGAATGAACCTGTATTCATAACCACCCGTGTATTCCATCACTATCAGGGTTTCTTGCAAATCGATGTTATGAGTTTTACACCACTTCTGAAATACCTTGAACCCCGCAGAACAATTGTCGATTTTGATGTGCTGCCCAAGCTCGTAACTACTTACGTCCAGTGTCAACTTCGACACATCCACCCCCAGAATAACATTCCACTTTCTCATACGTTTATAATTTAAGTTTATAAAGATTGCCTTTTGCCGAAAAAACCTTTGTTGTAGCAAGGTTAGTATTCTAGTTGGGCCTTGGGCAATCATAAAGGGCAGGGACTAATACGGAGCATAGTTCTGTAAACTTAGTAGGAGCTCAAGTTCACCCTGCCCTTTATCATAACGTTATTCACAAAGTTTTTAGTTTTTAACACCCCCCAGACCCCCCGTTTCAAACAATAACAATATTTATAAAAAATACTCTTAATTAGACCAAAGGGAGGAGCTGCCTGTTTATAGAAAAAATACAAATAGAACCGGGCTCTGCCAGGAGCCACCTAATTGCATATTGCTTCGAAGGGATTATTGACAGAATTATTTTAAACGCGATCCCCCTGAGAAAGGCAAGTATTTACCTTTTAATTACTTTCGGTTTTATAAATTGCAAAACGAATTGATTATATGCATAGAGGTGGTTTTTTCAGGATATTTCTAATAATGGCGGCTATTACCCTGCTGCTCGACGTATATGTTTTCTTTGGATTGAGAACGTTTGTAAGGGACTGGCAGTCGCAACGGTTAAAACGGGTGGTGCTTTGGGGATACCTGCTTATATCAGTAGGAGTTACTGCTTTGTTCCTTTTGGGCTTCGGCAGTTATAGTACGGCAAAAGGCATGACACCTTTTCATGAATGGATGCTGAGCCTGTTCATTACATTTCTAATCACCAAAATATTCTTCGCTCTTGTGTTGGTGATAGGGGATTTGGGAAGATTATTTTATGGTGTGGGCGACCGTTTGATAGGAGGTGAAAAGAAAGCAGGAGAACCCTTTTTTCCGGCACGCCGCAAATTCATCAGTGAGATTGCGATACTGGTGGCCGCTGTGCCGTTTACCGGGTTCTTTTATGCCATGTTTAAGGGTAAATATGATTATAAACTGCATAAAGAAACGCTTTATTTTGATGACCTGCCCGATGCTTTTGACGGTTTTACTATCACCCAGCTCTCGGATATCCACTCGGGTAGTTTTGATAATACAGATGCTGTTCAGCGCGGTATCGACCTGGCTAAAGCCCAGAAAAGCGACCTGTTTGTTTTTACAGGCGACCTGGTAAATAATGCCGCCTGGGAAATTGAACCTTATTTAGAACGTTTTAGTCAATTGAAAGCGCCTTACGGGCAGTTCTCTATATTAGGTAATCATGATTATGGTGATTATATTATTTGGGACAGTGAGGATGAAAAGGCTGCCAATCTTGAAAAGCTAAAACAGCATCATAAGGCACTAGGCTATCGTCTTTTGCTGGATGAAAATGTTGTGTTAGAAAAGAACGGACAAAAGATAAGCCTGATAGGCGTACAAAACTGGGGAAGGGGATTTATACAGATAGGGGATCTGGACAAAGCACTAACTGGTGTGGATAAAGATGCTTTTAAGATATTACTATCACATGATCCAACACATTGGGAAGAAAAAGTACGATATGATCCTACAAAAATACATTTGACCCTGGCCGGGCATACTCACGGAGCGCAATTTGGTGTCGAAGCAGCGGGTCTGCGCTGGAGCCCGGTACAATATCGTTACTATGACTGGGCCGGTCCTGCCGGGCAAAATGGAAGGCAACTCTACGTAAACCGGGGCTTTGGCTTCCTTGCATTTTCGGGTCGGTTGGGTATATGGCCGGAGGTGACGGTGATTACACTGAAGAAAAAAGTAGCTTAATTTCGAAATTATATTAAACAATCGGGTTCTTCATAGCTTTTATAATCAATACAATAAGCTATGGCTGCCACCAAAGTAAAAATCATCGACCCAAAAGGGAAAGACATAAAACATACCAATCGCGATAACTGGGAAGTAATGAAACCTTTTGTGAAGTTTTCATTTGCAGCTATCAAGATGATCGGGCTGGCTTTAATAGCAGTAGTAAGTATTTTACCAATGCTAAAGCCTCGTCCGGATAACACCAAAGTAAAACGAAGGTGAATTATTTGTTTAATATACTGACAACGAATGATGTGCCTTTTCCCGGCTCGCTTTTGATCGCTAATTTCCCATGGTGATTTTCAAGGATTTCTTTAGCCATCACCAATCCCAGGCCAAAACTATCAGTTATTTGATTTTTTAATCTATGACTGCCTTTGTTATTTAAAATACGTTCACATTGGGCTTCTGTCATACCTGGGCCGATGTCTCTGATCACCAGCTCTGAATAATCCCCTTTTTTATCTAATGAAATATAGATATTCCCATTTTCAGGACTGTATTTGATGGCATTATCAATTAAATTGCGGCATACCACATCCAAAATAAAAGAATCAAAATATAAGCTGACATCTTCCGGCAATTCAAAAACAAAATCAATATTTTGTTTCTCCATGCGCTCTTTATAATATTCCCGGTATTTAAAAAAGAAGTCTTCAATATGGATACTTTCACGCATTTCAATTAAACTGCCCCTGTCTGCGCTGGTACGTACCAGTAATGAGTTGATGATGTTAAAAACATAATCAATTTGGGTGCCCATACTAAAAAATATCTTCTCCATTTCCTGGTCAGACAGATCCATATTTTTATAATTGTTAACGATGTGCTTCAGGTTGCCCAGGGGACTTCTGACATCATGGGCGATTATTGATAACAAAATATCTTTTTGCTTTAAAACATCTTTAAGCTCCTCATTATTTTCCTGCAGCGAATTTATATCTAAAAAATTGATCACCTTATTATTACCATGAATGCTTTCGTGGATGTCAAACCATTTATAAGAGCCATCGGCACAGCGCACTTTTGTGATCATGTGCACATGGGTTTCGCCTCTGTTCCTAGCTTCTTCCAGTCTTTTTTTCCAATTCGCTTTTACTTCGCGCCGGTAATCCTCGTCAGGGTGAACTTTGTCGAACCAGATTTCCTGGTCCAGTATATCCTCAGCATTATATCCGATCTGTGATAAAAAAGCTTTATTTACATATTGGCATACCGTTTCATTATTGGCTAATAGAATAGGTGTAGTTATAAGGTCGATCGTCTCGTAAAATTCATTCGTTTCAATAAGTTGTTCCATAGGTAGGTAATGATGGCGTAAATTTAATTTACTTCTTTAAATAAAGAAGATAAATTATTCATTTTTAGACTTGTGTAGCCGTCACTAATTAATTAGGTGGTTTTCACCGCTAATCTAAAATAAGATGATTCACTTTATTCACCAATTCTTCCAGTCCGAAGGGTTTGGCTATGATATCATCGCAGGGTATTGCCGAGAAATCAGCACCAAGGTGATAATAGTAAGAGCACAGCATTACAGGCGTATTACCAAACTTGGGATGCCATTTTATCTGGTTGCAAATACCATCGGTTTTATGGCCAACAAGCCTGTCGTCAAGTATAAATAAATCGGGCTGGAAAATTTTAGCGATTTCGATCAGGTTATTACTGTCTGAAGTGATCAGCACCTGGAATTTCTCGTAGGATAAGGCCTCTTCAACCATATCTAATATTGATTGATTGTCGTCTAATACCAATATACGCTTAAGCATAGTTTGTTTTTTAACAGGGTTGCGTACAGGTTTTACCGATAAAAATTGTGTTAGGTAATTAAATAAATCAAAAACGAGGTTATGACTGTTATAACGCAAATAGGTTTAACCTATTTTAATTTAAATGTTAAATAGTGTGAAACTTTTATCCCCAATTGTCAATTGAGAGCGAATGATCGATAGCTAAAAAATATATCTTTGGCGCCGCAATGGTAAACTCCCGATCAAAAAGTTATTACGTGGCCGCTATTATTATAGGACTGGCAGTTGGCCTGGCAACAAGGGACATGCCCGTTGGTATTCTATTGGCTGTGGTATTGATGATTATTTTTTCGAGTTTGAGAAAAAGAGACGATCAATAAAAGGAGCGATTTGCTTATGCTCTTTCGCCTTTAATTATCTGGCGGGCTTCATTTCTGTTATAAGACTTGCTTTGACCGCCCACGTGCAGTTCCCGTTCTTTATCTAAGATTTGCAATTGCTCATCAGATAACACAAAAAGTTGTTTCTCATCAATTTCTTTTTCAAGTAATGTAAAAACAGCTTTTACCTTATTGTCATCTGGATCTGCAAGATAAGATATTAGACGATGACGGATTGCGGTTATAGTCATAAAGCTTTTTTATACAAATATAAAAAATTTAACAATCTGTTACCCCTTTATTCATTTAGTATCGCGAGCCCAACGATTCGTTAAATAATGTTAAAAGATGTTAAACCAAACCCCCTCATTATAAATAGCTTATAAATAAGGCGGATATTAGTGTATTGATAAAACCTTTACACTAATATCTATGCAATTTAACAAGATCAATAACCTTTTGGGTTGGCTCTGCTTCGTCATAGCCGCTACCACTTACATTTTAACGTTAGAACCTTCAGTAAGCTTTTGGGACTGTGGCGAATTCATTGCCTGTGCTTATCGATTGCAGGTATCGCACCAGCCTGGGTATCCGCTGTTTGCCATGATCTGCAAGGTGTTTTCCCTGTTATCCATGGGCGATGTTACCAAAGTGGCCTATTTTACCAATGTGGCCTGTGCGCTGGCCAGCGGGGCAACTATCATGTTCCTTTTCTGGACGATCACACTGGTGGCCCGTAAAATGATGTTCAAGAATGGGGGAGATGCTGATCGCACAAAACAAATTCTTATACTGGGAGCCGGTTTTGTAGGTGCGATGGCTTTCGCATTTACAGATACCTTCTGGTTTTCGGCTGTGGAGACCATCGTATTTGCCATGGCGGCACTTTGTACAGCAATTGTATTTTGGGCGATATTAAAATGGGATGCTCATTCAGAAGAGCCCGGTGCGGATAAATGGATCATTTTTATTGCTTATGTGATCGGTTTATCAATAGGTATACACCTGCTTAATTTATTGACCATCCCGGCTATTGTACTGGTATATTATTTCCGCAGGTATAAAAATATCAATCTAAAAAGTGGCATCATTGCCTTTATGCTAAGCATAGCAATACTGGCACTGGTTCAATTTGCTATAAGGGGATATACTGTAATGTTTGCTGCCTATTTTGATCTGTTCTTTGTTAATACGTTGGGTATGGGCTTTGGCAGCGGTGCATTGGTTTTCTTTGTGCTGCTCATCGGGGCGTTAGTTTGGGGCATACGGTACAGCATCCGCAAAAGTAAACCCGCTTTAAATCTGGCGTTATTGTGTGTGGCCTTTATCTATTTTGGCTATTGCTCCTTTGCTTATATACCTATTCGCGCGACAGCAAACACCAATCTGAACAACTCGCACCCTGATAATGCCTTTACCATGTATTGGTATCTTAACCGGGGCCAGTATGGGGATACCCCTTTATTAACCGGCCCATATTACGATGCCAAAGTAACTGACCAAACAGATGGCAGCACCAACTATGCAAAAGGGAAAACCAAATACGAACCATCAGGAAAAAATCCGATCACTACCTACGACCATACCACTATTTTACCAAGGATATTTAGTCAGCAACCTCTGGACCCTCAATTTTATAAGCAATGGCTCAATTTATCGGATACCGATGTACCCAGCTTTAATGATAATTTAAAATACATGTTCAGTTGGCAGATATACCAGATGTATGCACGCTATTTTCTTTGGAATTTTGCCGGTAGATATAACCAGCAGGACGGCCAGCAGCAAATGGGCGGATTTCATGGTTATGTTGATGGCGACTGGACAACCGGTATCTTCGATGGCAGCAAGCACCTCCCTAATTCTGTTATCAATAGCAATACTTATACACCATTATATGCACTGCCTTTAATTTTAGGGTTGATAGGCTTGATCTACCATTATAGCCACAGCAAAAGAGATGCTTTGATAGTTGGCCTGCTTTGGTTTTTTACCAGCATCGCTATTGTGATGTATGTGAACCAGGCATTGCAGCCACGTGAGCGTGATTACTCTTATGTTGGCTCATTCTATGCTTTTGCCATTTGGATAGGCTTGGGGGTAATTGGTCTGGCCGAATTGATACGGATGAAAATGAATGCACGTACCGCTGGGTATGTATCCATTGGTTTGTGTTTGCTGATAGCTCCAGTACTGCTGGTAAAACAAGAGTGGAAATCACATGACCGTTCAACAAAACGGACGGCGCATGATATGGCTTATAATTACCTGATGTCATGCCCTAAAAATGCCATACTGTTTACCGGGGCTGATAATGATACCTATTCGCTTTGGTACAACCAGGAGGTAGAAGGTGTAAGGCCGGATGTGCGCCTGGTAATTAATACGCTGTTTGGCAGCGATTGGTACATCCACCAGATGCAGGGAAAAATGAACCAATCGGCCCCATTGCCGATAACGATGGCTTACGATAAATATAAGACCGGCACACGCGATTACATCCCTTACAGCGATTCTAAAATACCTGATTCGGTAGAGCTGAAAGAGATATTTGATTTTGTGACTTCGGATGATCCGCAGACTAAGGTTGACATGCAGGATGGTTCAAAACTGAATTATCTGCCTACAAAAAACTTTAAGCTGACAGTGAATGCTGATGAAGTGGTTAAAAATGGTGTGATCACCCCAGATCAGAAAAATAGAATTGCTGACAGTATGCAATGGAAGTTCCCCGGTAATTTTTTGATGAAGGATAACCTGGCGCTGATAGATATTTTGGTGCACAATGATTGGAAGCGGCCGATATGCTTTACCACCACTATGGGTACCAGTGATCTGAACGGCCTGGAGCCTTATTTATATAAGGAAGGATTTGTTTATCACCTGATACCCTTTAAAAGGGACGAAACAGTAAACAATCAGCCCAAAACAAATACCATGGTGATGTATAATAACATCATGAACAAGTTTAAATGGGGCAATTATAAAACTGCGAAATATCTGGATGAGCAATCGACCTTTTTGTTTTATCCTTTGCTGACGGACACGATTCTTGAACTGACCCAAAACTTAATGCAGGAAGGGCATAATGACCTCGCCCTGAAAGCCCTGCAAAAGTACGATAGCGAAATGCCGGATATTTATCCAAACATGAATATAGCCCGCGGTAAATATTATGTTATTGATACGGCATACAAACTGCATGCTACTGCAATGGGCAATAAGTATGTATCCAGCATGGATAATTATATCACCGACCAGCTGAACTATAATTATAACCTGCTGCAAAGCAGTCCCGCGGATGTAAATACGCAGAGTGTACAACTTGGGGTATCGGTATTAAATGCAATGGCACAGCTGACAAAAGAGAATGCTCAGCTTGCATTGAACACCAAATTGGAAGAACAATTAAATGATTATACGAATAAGTTTTCGGGCATAATTGGCCGCCAGCAATAATCTGACCTGAACGTTTTATAATAAGTAAACATGCATCCGCCGGGATATTTTCCGGCGGATGTTTTTTTTGTGCTATATTATGTCGGTTTCGGAGATTTCATATCCCCCGGTAATTTATTCCGGGGTTGTAAATCTGGACTAACAAGGTAAAGATTATGAAAAAGACAAAAAACTACAGTGAAAAAACATTCGCAAGTCTGATTTTATTTCTATACTTCACGAATGTCTGTCCCCGCCCTTGTTGTGTTGTCAGGAGACTATATACGTGTTAGACCACTCGAACTTACATTTTTTTTCCACGCGACTCGAAGCTTTTTATCTTTTTCAGAAACCAAAATTTGGATAACCGTTTTTAGGCATTCTATTTTGAAATCCCTACAACAGCAATCTATAGAAAAATCATTATTTACAACTCTAACTCGAGGGTGTTGATTGTGAACTTCGCAGACCTGTGATTCCACCACAGATTTTGCATAGGCATACATATCCATGATTTAATGAAATTTTATTACCCATAACAACGAAAGTATTTTTGAGGTTTTATTTTTTTTATCACTAAAACCACCGCCTTGTTGGTGTTGTCACCATAGATGTTCGGAAGATGGCCAAAAGAGAAGATTGTCATTCTGAGCGATAGCGAAGAATCTTCTTCACTAGGACTTCACGGTGGAAAGTATAGCGCATACTTAGTAAACGCAGAAGATTCTTCACTACGTTCAGAATGACAAAATGAATAGTGTTGTATGTTTTTTCGATCTTCCGAACACTTTTAGTGTTGTCACCAACAAAACTACTTATTACATCATGAACCTAAATAAATCCCTGCCGCACAGGCGGGAAACAAAGGCGGGATTAATATAACTCCTTGTGCCACCCGCCACCCCTCATTTCCCAAACCCTCTTTTTATTTCCTTATTTTTTATAATTTCGGTGGCGTTTTGTTAAAAGATGTTAAGGGGCTTGTGATTTATCTGAAAAGATTTATAAAAATACGGATATTAGCCCCCGCGAAAAAAAATACTAATTATAGTCCATGCAATACAATAAGATCAATAATCTTTTAGGCTGGCTTTGTTTTGTCATAGCCTCTGCAACTTATATTTCAACATTAGAGCCCTCAGTAAGCTTTTGGGACTGCGGCGAGTTTATCTCCTGCGCCTATCGTTTACAGGTAGCGCACCAGCCGGGTTACCCGCTTTTTGCTATGCTGGGCAAGTTCTTTTCGCTGTTTTCTATGGGCGACAAAACCAAAGTGCCTTATTTTACCAATATGGGTTCGGCACTGGCCAGCGGCGCAACAATCATGTTCCTGTTCTGGACTATTACCGCCATCGCCAAAAAGATGCTGGTTAAAAAAGGCGAACAGGCTGATAGCAATACCCAATGGATGATATTCGGTGGTGCTTTGGTAGGTGCATTAACCTTTACCTTCACTGATACCTTTTGGTTCTCGGCTGTTGAAACCATCGTATTTGCATTATCATCGCTATGTACTGCTACTGTATTCTGGGCTATACTGAAATGGGATGCCCATTCTGAAGAACCCGGCGCTGATAAATGGATCGTTTTTATCGCTTATATCATCGGTTTATCTATCGGTATCCACCTGTTGAACTTGCTGACTATCCCTGCTATTGTACTGGTATACTATTTCCGCAGGTATAAAAATATTAATAATAAAAGCGCTGTTATTGCCTTCTTCATCAGCATCGTGATACTTGGTTTGGTGCAATACGGCATCAGGGGATACACAGTAATGTTTGCTGCCTATTTCGACCTTTTCTTCGTGAATAACTTAGGTATGGGTTTTGGCAGCGGCGCACTGATATTCTTTGTTATATTGATCGGCCTTATCGTATTTGGTATATGGTGGAGCATCAAGAATAACAAGCCGGCTTTAAACCTGGCATTGTTATGTGTGGCCTTTATTTATTTTGGTTACAGCTCGTTTGCTTATATCCCTATCCGCGCTACCGCTAACACGGACCTGAATAACTCTCATCCTGATAACGCCTTTACTTTATATGGATACCTTAACCGTATTCAGTATGGCGAAACACCATTGCTTAGCGGCCCGTACTTTGACGCCAAGGTTACCGATCAGACAGAAGGCAGTATCATCTACCGTAAAGGAGAAAAAAAATATGAGCAGGCAGGTAAGAAACTAAATACAGTTTATGACCATACTACCATGTTCCCGCGTATGTACAATACCGAAAATTCGGATGGCTCTTATGCACAGGATGCACAGTTTTACAGGCAATGGCTGCACATGGGCGAGAATGATGCACCCACTTTCTCAGATAACATGAGGTGGATGCTTAGCTGGCAGATGTACCAGATGTATTTCAGGTATTTTCTGTGGAACTACGCTGGCAGATACAATCAGCTCGACGGGCAGCAAAGCACCGAAGCTATTGACGGCAACTGGACGACCGGCATATTTGATTCGGGTAAACCACTGCCAAAAACTTTGACGCACCGTGATGCAAATACACCTATTTATGCTACTAATGCCTATACGCCACTATATGCACTGCCTTTGATACTAGGATTGATTGGATTGATCTATCATTTCCAGCGTAATCAAAGGGATGCCCTGATTGTGGCATTGCTGTGGTTCTTTACCGGTTTGGCTATTGTGTTTTATGTAAACCAGCCGAGCGTACAGCCGCGCGAACGAGATTACTCCTACGTGGGTTCGTTCTATGCATTTGCCATATGGATCGGAATTGGTGTGATTGCCATAGCTGATCTTGGTAAGAAATGGTTGAGTCCAAAAACGGCAGCAGCAGGCGCTACTATCATTTGTCTTTTAGTGCCATTTTTGGTGGCCAGTAAAGAATGGGGCACGCATGACCGCTCGACGAAAATGACACCGCATGATATGGCTTACAACTACCTGATATCGTGCCCGCCAAATGCTATTTTATTTACTTATGGCGATAATGATACCTATTCGTTATGGTACGACCAGGAAGTAGAAGGCATAAGGCCGGACGTGCGTATCGTGAACCTGAGCTTATTCAGCGGCGACTGGTATATCCGCCAGATGCAGAAGAAAATGAACGAATCGGAACCATTGCCTATCACCATGTCTTATGATAAATATAAGGAAGGTGTGCGCGATGCGATACAGTTTTTTGATAAGAGCATAGTCGGTTCAACAGATATAAAAGAGGTTTTTGATTTTATCAGTTCTGATGATGACGCCGCAAAAGTTGAGCTGCAGGATGGCACAAAGGTAAATTACCTGCCAACTAAAAACTTTAAGTTAAACATCAATCCTGATGAAATTGTTAAAAATGGTGTGGTAACAGCAGATCAGAAAAGCAGGATCATTGATACAATGAAATGGAAGTATACTTCTAATTTTGTTACTAAGGATAACCTTGCTTTTATGGATATACTGGCGCACAATAACTGGAAAAGACCTATTTGCTTTACCATTACCGTAGGTCAGGAAAATATGGCGGGCTTACAGCCGTATTTATATAAAGAAGGATTTACTTATCATCTGATTCCGTTTAAAACTGATACTGCTGCAGTACACGACCAACTGGGTAAAACCAATACACTGGTTATGTATGATAACATCATGAATAAGTTTAAATGGGGCAATTTTAAACATGCCAAATACCTCGATCCTGAATCGACCACCATGTTTTATCCTGTAATATTATCAACAGTACTCGATCTGACACAAAACCTGATACAGGATGGCCACAAAGATCTGGCAGTAAAAGTGCTGCATAAATACGATGCCGAAATGCCGGATATTTATCCGTTTATTGATATGGCAAGGAGCAAATATTTCCTGGTAGCGACGGCTTATACACTGGGTGACATTCCCTACGGTAATCAATATGCAACCAGCATAGATAATTACCTGGTTGATCAGCTGGATTATAACTATGGCCTGTTACAAAAGGATGCTTCACAGGTTGATCCGCGTGCCGTGCAAATGGGTTTATCAATCATGAATGGCATATCACAAATTGCTAAAGATAATCACCAGGCTGCTATTGCGGGTAAAATAGACAAACAACTAAAAGATTACGAAGGCAAGTTCTCTTCAATTTTAGGAAAACAGCAATAAGCAGCCCCCTCTAAATCTCCCCCTGTAAGGGGAGGCTTTATGAAATTTTCAAGCCCTTGCATCACTGGTGCAGGGGCTATTTTAATCAATAGCCTTTTATCAATATCAACATGGAAATTAAAAGGATCAGTTTAACAGAAGCAAGCCTGGTAACGGGTTTGTTTGACAAGTACCGGGTGTTTTATAAAAAACAATCAGACATTGCGCTTGCTGAGTCATTTATCAAGGATCGGCTTGAGAAAAATGAGTCGATTATTTTTGTTGCGTTGGAAACGGAAAACGGACAAACAGTGCCTGTTGGTTTCACGCAGTTATACCCCCAATATTCATCTGTAAGCGCTACCAAAAACTGGATACTGAACGATCTGTATGTAGATAATAGCCACCGGAAGCAAGGAATCGGCGAGGCATTAATAAAAACTGCTATGGACTTTGCCAAAGCCGAAGGCGCCACCTTTGTACAACTTGAAACCGCCATCGACAACTATATCGCACAAAGCCTGTATAAGGCTATCGGCTTTAAAAAGCAGGAGCCTGAGAGCGGGTATTTAGTGTACAGGGTAAGGGTGTAAATATCGTGCTGATTATGAATTAAATACATTAGCTTTGATAAGGCCATCGTCAAAATGAAGGATTGACTTGTAATTTATAAAAGGTATTTAAAGCCATTTCTTTGTTTGGAAGTATAGACGTGCAGGATTATACATTTATAAATGAAAGCCTCAGCCAAATACATAAGTCTATTCACTATTCTCTTTATGTGCTCATTTGCAGCACGGGCTCAAAACAGTTATGTCGATTCATTAAAAAAAGCAATACCAAAGCAAAAGGCAGACACCAACAGGGTAAAATTGCTTAATAAAATAAGTATGTTTTATATAGTGTATGATGCTGATTCATCCCTGGTTTATGCGCAACAGGCTTTAGCCTTAGCGGAAAAACTAAATTTTGAACCGGGAATTTACTACGCTGAAATGTGCTTAAGTGAGTCTTTTGCAACATCTGGAAATTATCCATTAGGCATAGATCATGGTTTAAAAGCACTTGCCATCTCAAAAAAACACGGCCCCTTAATGTTTAAGATTTGGGGAAATGGTATTCTTGCTGATTGTTACTATTACCTGGGAGACTATAACACCAGCCTGAAATATGATCGCGAAATAGTAAAATTGGCAACAAAATATTATCCCGATAGTCTCGCTTATATATGCAGGGATATATCAAGAGTGTTCGAAGCAATGCACCAGCCTGATTCCGCAATATTTTATGCTAAAAAATGTTACGACGGCCTTAAGGCCTGGCATTACCTTGATTATACCACCACCGTGTACACTGTTATAGGAAATGCTTATGCCAGCAAGGGCCTTAATGATTCGGCACTTTTTTATTACAAAACCGGTGTCCTTGTCGCCATAAAAAACTACTCTGGGACAGATCTGATTGATATTTACAACGGCATTGCAAAGGTATTCAAGGTAAAAGGCCACTTGGATTCCGCTGTTTATTATACTAACAAGGCATTGGCTGTAAAAACAGGGAAAACCTATCCTTACGGTGTTCTTAAAGCAGCAAACCTGCTTGCTGATATTTATCAATTACAAAACAAACCGGATAGCTCATTAAAATACTTGAGAAAAGCAATTGTTTTAAAGGATAGCCTATTTAACCGCGAAAAAACCATAGCTATCCAAAATATCAATTACAAAGAACAGGAAAAGCAGAAAGAGATAGAGACTGCTAAAGCAAAGCTGCAAAACCGGTTTATCCTATATTTTTCGCTGGCTGGCTTAGTGGCGCTATTGATAATAGCAGGGATAGCGTTAAGAAATAAAAGGCTGAACCAGTTGCAAAATATGCGTAACAGTATTGCAGACGATCTTCATGATGATATTGGATCTACCCTGAGCAGTATCAGTATTATGAGTGAATTGGCCAAAGCAAAGTCGCCGGAAGCATCGTCCCTGCTTGCTTCGATAGAAGAACGGACCAGTACCATACAGGAAAGTATGAGCGATATTGTTTGGGCCGTTAATCCCAAAAACGATCGGTTTGAAAATGTACTGCACCGTATGAATGAATTTGCGGCGGAAATACTCGATGCGAAAAATATTGAATTGGATTTTACCAGCGACGCTTCACTTTTCAATTTAAAAATAGCCATGGCGCAGCGCAAAAATTTTTATCTTTTTTTTAAAGAAGTGATCAATAATGCCGCAAAATATTCAGATGCCAAAAAGGTATCTGTATGTATCGCTCAAAAAGACAACCAGGTTGAAATGAATATCAGTGATAACGGCAGAGGGTTTGATACTGACGAAATATTCAGCGGCAATGGGATGGGTACATTAAAGAAGCGTGCAAAGGAGTTATATGCTGATTTCAAAATTCAATCATTGCTGCAACAAGGAACACTTGTAAAACTTAAATTTAAAATCACCTAAACCGGTGATTGACTTTTGTTAATAAAACTCGTCCCTTTATAAACCAGGCATAACCTCCACATGGAAATCAAAGTAGCCGTATTTGAGGACAATAAAATGCTGCGCGAAAGCCTGCAGCAATTAATCAACAATGCTGAGGGTATGGCCTGCACTGGTGCCTTTCCGGATGCCAATAAGCTGCTGCACCATATGCACCTGGCAAACCCGGATGTGGTGATGATGGATATCAATATGCCGGGTATGTCAGGCATAGAAGCGGTGCAGCTGATCAAAGAAAAATTTCCGCAGGTGCATATCCTGATGCAAACTGTGTTTGATGATAATGATAAAATATTTGCCGCCATTTGTGCCGGAGCATCGGGCTATATGCTGAAAAAGACATCACCACAGAAAATGATCGAGGCCATCCACGAAACCTATTTGGGTGGCGCTCCCATGACGGCATCGGTCGCTGTAAAAGTATTACAGATGTTCCGGCTGCAAAAGACTGAAAAAACTGAATTTATTGATCTGTCGGAACGGGAAAAAGAGATTCTGACCCTCTTGGTAAAAGGTAAATCCTATAAAGCTGTCGCAGCGGAATGTTTTATATCCATCGATACGGTGAGTACACATGTACGCCACATATACGAAAAACTTCACGTACACTCCAAAAGTGAAGCGGTGGCTAAAGCCATCAATCAAAAACTGGTATAAATCCTCCGCCTTTAATCTCTCTAAAAATCACCAGTTCAGGTGATTGACCACAGCCGCAACACCGGATAACTTTAGTTAATCAATCAGCTAAAGTTATGATACAACAAATTTCCATATTTAGCAGGAGTCATTCAGTGATGATCATCCTTATGGCCTTTGTGATCACCTTGATCCTGGCGTATTTCTACGCTGAATTTATTTTGACGGTGATCAATTTTTTAACGCTTAAAATGTCGGTACACGGGGTTACACATTAATGATGTAAATTAAAAGAGCTATACCATGATCACAAATATAAAAATGACCGGCTCTGTCGTGTTTATCTATAAGGGACATAGCACCGACTTTCCAAAATGGTTTAAATCAATGCTGATTGTTGTAATTGCACTCATTACAATCCCAGCATTTGCACAGGACAAAAAAGATACATCAGCAAACGGGGATGAGGTCTTTTATTCAAGGCCAGGTAAATATCATCAGATGCTTGGCGAGCTGGTGGGCTCGTGGACTTTTAAAGGCAGCCGTTTCGATTGGGTTGATTCTGTTACAAGCAAAGTCGCAATGGAGTTAAACGGCAGCCTTGTACGAAAACCCTTTGCGGACGGACGTTTCTTTATTGCAGAAATAATCACCCGCGACAAAATACAGCTGCCCATACAGGATGGGAAAATGGTAGAAGGTTATGGCGAATCAATTCAAACTGAAGGTTACGACAATGTGAAAAAGAAATTCCAGATATCTTACATCAACAATCACATTGGCAGCACCCTTAACTTTTGGGAGGGTGTTTATGATTCAACGTCGCGGGCGATCACATTTGACTCTGAAATGGAAAATGCACCTGGCATAAAGATGAAAATTCGTTTCATTTTCATGTTTAACGACAAGGATCATTACAAATGGGAATATTATATCGAGCAAAACGGAAGGTATAGAATAGCGGATGAAATGCATTTTACAAGGGTGAAGGGGGAATAGAAATTCAATTGTCAATTAACGCAAGCAATTTATGCCATGACGACATTTTCAGCTACTCAATCTACTGCTGGTGCCATCGCCAATGATGTGGCAAAAACAAGAGCCGGTTCGCGTAAAGCACGCTATTTTTTTGTAGGGATGGCCATCCTCTTTCCTGTTATTGCTGTGATTGGTTTTACTCCCAGCTATCAGGCCATGAATGCCGGAACATTGACTCCTCATTGGGTTGTCCATATCCACGGCGCATTAATGACCAGCTGGTTGCTGGTTTTTCTCGCGCAGGCTATTTTAGCCGCAAATGGTAACTTTAAATTTCATCGAAAACTCGGCCTTTTGTCGGTTGTTCTGGGTGTGCTCGTTTGGCTGGCCATGGCTACTGTTTCCGCGCATGCACTGATCGCCAATCATCCCCCAAAGGAAGACTTTCTGTTCGACCTTTTGTTGATGGAGTTCTACGCCATGTCATCCTTTGGTTTGTTCTTTACCTGGGGCATTTTTGTAAGAAAAAAAGATAGCGCCGCTCACAAACGCCTTCTTATGTTGGCTACCCTTGTTTTACTGCAAGCCGCGGTTGATCGCATACATTGGTTACCCTTATTGGGAATAGGATATCCGTATGTTTTTTTTCTTTACCTGGATACGCTGCTAATTCCGTTGTTTATTTATGACTTCTTCTCTTTAAGGCGCATTCACAAGATCACGTTGATTGGCAGTGGGGTCATAATCATGTTGCAACTTAGCGTGTCTTTGATTTGGGGCTCACCGGCATGGCATCAATTCTGGTTTAACCGGCTTGCACCATTTGTGGAGAAGGTCATTGAAGTTAAACTTAACGACGCACAAACCGATCCGCTATTGGGTAATTATGGCGACAAGAAATGGCACATGACGGTTAGCGACGATAAGGGCAAACTCTATCTCAAATTACCGGACCAACCGGCATTCGAACTGGGGGCGATCTCCAAAACCGAACTCTTTGTGACCACGATTCTTTGGAAGCTCTATTTTGTAAAAGGAGCGGATGGACGAGTTATTAAAGTAATCAATAAACAAGGCCCCCTAACCTGGGAGGTGCAGCGGCTGAAAAATTAATTAAATTATTACCATCATGAAAAAAATTTGCTTTTTATTCTTATTCACGCTTATCGCTATTCAAATGTTTGCACAAAACAAGGCGGATACTATTAGCGGGCAGTTCCACGATGATCTGCTGGATCACCTCGTTGGCAAATGGAATGTTACCTCAATTGCGCACGGGAGCCCGTTTACGTCGGTTATTGACGCGAAGTGGGTTCTGAACCACCAATACCTGCATGTCCATTTAAAAAGTAATGAAGTTATTCCCTGGTGGCACGTGCAGATGGAATACGATGAATTTATCGGATATAACCACAACAGCAAACGATATGTAGTTCACGGCATGAGTATAGAAGGTGATGAGGACCTTTCCGAAGGCTTTTGCTATGGCTACCGCACAGGTAACGAATTTAAGGTAGTCGCAAAATTTGGCGTCGATTCTCTTGTTGTACAGAGGTTTACATGGGAACCTGCGTCGGTATCGTGGAATATTAAGTCAAACTGGGTGATTGCCGGAAAAGAAGGCGAGGTTTTTCTGGAGATGAAGTTGGTGGCCGCAAAGCCATCATCAAAGAAGAATAAACCTGTAAGCAAATGATAACAAAGTAACCAATTACGATCATGAAGAAGATTTGTCTTTTATTATTATTAGCCCTTTTTACGATTCAAACATTTGCACAAACCAGAGAGGATACAACAGGCTGGCGGTTTCACGATGATCTCCTTGACAACCTTGTAGGCCAATGGTATGGAACCTCAATTGTACATGGGGGCTCGTTTACACTAAATTTTGATGCAAAATGGGTTCTGAATCATCAATACGTGCGGGTTCGTTTTAAAAGTCGTGAAGTTGTTCCCTGGTTAAAAATACCTTTTGAAGAGGATCTCTTTTTAGGCTATAATCACACCACCAAGCGATATGTGGCCCACGAAATGACAGTACATGGTAGTGATGGCCTGTACGAAGGATTTAGCTATGCTTACCGAACCGGTAACGAAATTAAATTGGTTAAAAAAGTGGGAGCTAATCCTGATACTCTTAATTTACAGCGGTTTATATGGGAGCCGGCAACACATGCGTGGCAAATGACATCAGGATTGCTGATAGCCGGGAAAGAAGGTGAGCCTTTCGTTGATATGAAACTGATAGCCGTGAAACCACTATCAAAGAAGAAAAAGTCTTTAAGCAAATAATTAACAATGACATTAGAATCCTTCACCACCCCATCCCCCTATCGTACTGCCGGTCGTGCCGCTATAGCCAGTGGGCTTATTGGTATTATAGCCTTTGCCTGCCTGTTCATGGCTGTTTCAACCCGTACCACAATGATATTGCCCCAATCCGTTTATCTTCTTTTCCGCGCGCACGATATCGGCATTATATTGCAGTTCACTTTGATGATCCTGGTTGTTCTCGCAATTCATCAATTGTCACTGGAGCGCGCCCCGGGACTGAGCTTTTCCAGTCTCGCCATCGGCGTCGGGGCACCCACACTTATTGTTATAATTCTTTTGCTGGTGTTTCCCAAATTGATGCCCGATGACTATTACCTTGTTCCTGAGGGGCTTTTTGGCATTTGGCTGATCATCGCCAATTGGAGAATAAAAAGAATATTTTCGGCTGGCCTTTGCTGGTTCGGCGTTTTCGTGGGTATTGGGTTAACGTTGGTGGGATGTTTTCCACTGGCGTATGCAATTTTTGTAACGCCCACAATTTTCCATATACCACCGGTAGAACAAACTACCTATATCGACACGGTCGCCAACAATTTACTGCATTTGATGCTTGACATAGGAACGCTTATGGGCGTTCTCACACTGCCCATCTGGACCATTTTAACCGGTCGCAAGTTGCTGAAATATAATCACGAAACCATAAATAGCCCACGACTCTAAATATAACCACATGAACACACCTCAACAGGATGCCTTTTCTTTTTCTACCACAGGACGGGCTGCAATCGTCAGCGGTATAACCGGCATTATTGCCATTGGCTTTCTGATCACGTTCCTGGCCACTCGTGATAAGGATCTGCTTAGCTCTATCATCAGGCTGAGGATTCATGATGCAGGTGTTATTATTCAGTTCATACTTTTAATCCCGGTTATAAGCGGCTTATATAAGCTTTTACAAGAAAACCCCAATTATATGAGCCGATTAACACTTAAGGTGGGTGTTTGGGCACTGTCTTTTACAGCATTGCTTTTATTTCTCGGGATAATTAAGGTAGTGTCCGATGGATTATACACAGTGTCTCAGGGTATATTCGGGGTGTGGCTGATCGTCGCCAATTGGAAGCTAAAAGGCATATTTCCAGGCTGGCTCAGATGGTTTGGAATGGTTGTAGGGCTTGGCCTTGCACTTGTTGGTACATTCTGTATAGGATATGCGATCTTTGTAAGTACTCTAATCCTCAAGATACCGGCAGCAACTATTGAGGAGATACAGAAGATTCCTTTCGACACTCCTGCAAACCAAATTTTACATAAGATCATTTGGATAGGTTCGCCGATGGGCGTTCTTACACTGCCGTTCTGGACTCTGTTGCTTGGCCTCAGATTACTTAAAAATAAGAACGCCTGATTGGAAAAAGGATATTAGTTTGTCTTTAAACTTTTACTCTGCATTATAAGGCTTTTCTGCCCTTTTAGGGTCGTAGAACAGATTAGGTGTCAGCCAGTATAATAGAATTATCCTGGAGTATCTGTAATTGAATGGGGATAGTAAAAACGCTGATCCCAATAATATAGCGATATACAGCCATGGCGATTCGGAGCCGGTGAGTATATAAGTGCCTACTGCCAGTGTGACCATCTCGGCTACATTCATGGCATAGCTAACAAACATGGCTACATAAAAGTAACCCGGCTCTACCTCGAACTGAAAATTACAATAAGGGCAATTAGTATAGCTTTTTTGACCTCTAAAACTGTAGGTGCTGTTGGCATACATGTTCCCCTTGCGGCATTTTGGGCATTTAGCATGCAGGGCCGCTTTAAACTCGGATATTGGTTTGTCGGAAATCGTAATGTTATCTGGTGCCATTTTTTGAATGATTTAAAGTTTTCTTTCTGAATTCTTCCGGTGTTGAGCCGGCATATTTTTTAAAAAATTTGGTAAAGTAGGAGTTGTCGCTGAAGTTTAACCTGTACCCGATTTCGGCAACAGACAGATCAAGATTGATCAATAGTCTTTTTGCTTCGAGTAAGATCCGGTTGCGGATAACTTCGCCTGCTGATATGCCCAGCAGGTCATTGCATATCGCATTGAGGTGATTAGGGGTGATATACAGCAATTCGGCATAATCTTTTGGTAATTTTAAAGTAGCGAAGTTTTTCTCTATCAGTTTCTGAAATGTTTTCAGCAGTGTATAATTATAAGTTGGGAGCTGTTTTTCTTTATTATCAGTGCTTGTCCGGTTTAGCAGAATAAATATTTGTAATAACAGGGTCCTGATCATATCCATTCCCATGCGTTCCGGCTTTTCGCTTTCCGTAATGATATTTTCAAACAGGCTGATGATCTCTTGCTGTAACGATGACTCTATCTGGATGACAGCATCATCAATAAGTCCGCTGAAAAAAGGGAACTGATCAAGGTATTCGTTTTTCAACAAAAAAGACTGGAAAAACGGTAGCGTAAAATGAATAACATAACCATCCACATCGCCTTCAAAGTTCCATGAATGTACCTGGCCGGGTATCATAAAATAGATCTGGTACGGGGTTACATCGAAAATTTTAAAGTCGATTGAATGTTTTCCGGCCCCTTTTGTAAATAAAACCAGGTGATAAAAAGTATGTTTGTGCGGGAAATAGAGGTCTTTATGCTTTTGCAGATAAGCACCGAAACGACTGATCAGCAAATCGTCCTGCTGAAAATCAGAAAGCTTGCAAATATCATATATTGGAATAGCGCCTTGCATGACAACAAAAGTAAGTGTTATGTACTATTATAAATGGCAATAATTAGAGGTATAGTGGTGTTTTTTACTGATAGGGTGATGAAATGGAGAAATATAAAAAAGAATCCCCCGCCGGGTGGCAGGGGATAAAAGTGACCTGTCTTACTCGCTAATTCAGGTCAAACCTAAACCTTATCGCCAGCAAAATTGATATATTTTTCTGAATTTTTAATGAAACCAGGGTTAGAATTCCGTTAGAATTAAGTAATATTTTATTTACATATTTACAAATTACACAGCAAGTTACAAGCTCTATATGCAAAAACCCGATAGTATAATATTTGATATGGATGGCACCTTATGGGATGCAGTGGATACCTATGCCGAATCCTGGAACGTGGTTTTCAGGCAGTTAGGTATCGACAAAACCATACACAGGCCCGAGTTGGCTAAAATGGTAGGCTGGGAAGGCAAGAAGGTATGGAAAGCCATAATGCCCGATTATGACGAAGAAAAGCAACAGGAAATTTATGCCAAAGTGAATGAAGTGAGAAAGATACTGCTGCCACAGAACGGTGGTATTTTATATGATGGGGTAAAGGATGGGTTAAAGGAGCTTGCCGGCAAATACCAGCTCTTTATTGTAAGCAATTGTGCCAAAGGTATCATCAAATTGTTTATTGACTGGGCCGGTATTAATGAGCATATTATTGACGAAATAGCATATGGCACCAATTATATGTCCAAGCATTTCAATATTCAACAATTGATAGAGCGCCATAACCTGCAAAGCCCTGTTTATGTAGGCGATACAGAAGGTGATGGGGAACAAAGCCGCCTGGCAGGTATCCCTTTTGTATTTGTAAGCTATGGATTTGGCGCAACTGACGACCACGATATCAGCTTTGATAACTTTACTGATTTTACAAGGTATTTTATGAATTTGTAGTCTGAACCAGAATTTGTCGACTTTCTGAAAATATCAAAATTCTTAGTTTAGGCAATCCTAATTCTGAAAATTCATTAATTCGGTAAATTCAAGTTCAGACATTAGTCCGTGTTTAAAGGCAGGCTAAAGTAAAAGGTTGATCCTTTACCTTCTTCGCTCTTAACCCATATTTCCCCTTTGTGGCGTTGAATGATCTCGCTTGACAGATAAAGTCCTATGCCAAAACCGGTAACATTTCTCATGTCCTCATCTTCGGCACGATAAAAGCGCTGAAATACTTTTTCCCGGTCCTTTAATCTGATACCTATTCCCTCATCTTTCACAGAAACCAGTATATCATTTTCTAATACCTCACAGTGTAAAAATACCTCACTGCCTTTTGCCGAGTATTTTATGGCGTTACTGATAAAATTGCCGATAACCTGGCCTATTTTTTCCCTGTCGGCATTCACACTCAGCTCGTCGGGATTGTCAAAAATTAAAACATGTGTATTACTTAATATCCGGCTTTCGTTAATTATGTCATTGATCAGCTTATTGATATTAAAAATCTCTCTTTTAAGCTGCAGCTTACCCGGCTCAAGTTTTGAGATATCAAGAAAGCTGTGTATCAGGGCCGTCATTTTATTTACCTGGTTGCCGCATTTAACCACCGCAGTTTTTATAAACGGATCACTAAGGCCATTTAATTTGCTTTCTAACAGTTGCAAATAAGCTTTAAGCGAAGTAAGTGGTGTTTTTAATTCGTGGCTGGCCATGGCAATAAAGTCGCTCTTCCTGATCTCATCCCTTTTGCTTTCAGTAATATCCACAATAGTTCCGAGCATCCTTATAGGCTCTTTGTCTTTATTAAATAGTACAGTGCCTTTGGTTCGTATCCAGTGAAGCGAATTATCCGGCCAGTAAATTCTTATTTCATAAAAATAGGTGCCGGTTACTATTGATTCGTAATATGCTTTTATTGCGACATTTTCTAAATCATCAGGATGGACCTGTCCCTGTACATCAGTCAGCGTAACATTGTCCTCTGCCGAATGGCCAAATATGGCAGGGAACTGCGGTGAAAATGTAAAGTTTGTGGCCTTAATATCCAGATCCCATATCGCCATGCCTGTCGCTTCAGCTGCAAGCAGCAAACGATTCTCACTTTCAATGGCAGCTTCTTTGGCTTTTACTTCGGCGGTTACGTCTATAACAGTATTCAGAATAAAATCAACTTTTCCATCATCTAAAATGGGTGTATTGGAACATGACCAATAGCGTATCTGTTTTTGATGTGTTACCGGATCAAGAACATCATAGCGATAAACCGGCACATCCAGTTTCTGGTTAGTCTCAATCACCTTTGTAAATACTTTACGCGCCGTGGTGTCATCATTGGGCTGATCACCGTTTTCCGGAAAAACTTCGAAGAAGCCTTTACCCAATACGTCCCGGCGCTGCACTGATGTTATATTTAAATATGCATCGCTTGCAGCAAGTATCGTAAACCTGGGTGCGTCGGCCTTTATAAGTAATGAACCCGGAGATTTTTCAAAAAGAATCCGAAAAAGGTCGTCGGGTAAATTGGCAGCGGCATCTTCTAACATCAGTGGCAATAAATGGTTCATTTCATAATGATAATTACTGGAAAATTAAATATAATTTTAATTATTACGCAATATAATACAAATGACTTTTGTAAAATGCACTAATTAAGCTAAATATGGCCTGTGAGGGATTGATTTTATAGAGAAATCGATCCGATAAATTCTGACACAGATATTCAGGCTGGACTTAATGGCAGGCTAAAATAAAAGATTGATCCTTTGCCTTCCTCACTTTTAACCCATATTTTTCCCTTATGGCGTTGGATGATCTCGCTTGATAGATAAAGCCCTATTCCAAAGCCCGAAACATTTTTCAGGTTCTCTTCATCAGCACGATAAAAGCGTTGAAATATTTTTTCCTGGTCTTTTGGTTTAATGCCCATTCCCTTATCTTTAACAGATACCTGCACCTGGTCATCTGCTACCTCGCTATGTAAACAAATTTCGCTTCCCTTGGGAGAGTATTTGATGGCATTACTAATAAAATTACTGATTACCTGTCCTGTCTTTTCCCTGTCGGCATTTACATTGATCTGACCTGAATGTTTAAACTGCAGGTGATGGGTGCTGCTCACAGCCCGGCTTTCTGTAACCGATTCTCCGATCAGCTTATTGATATCAAAATTCTGTGTTTTAAGTTGAAGCTTGCCCGGTTCGAGTTTTGAAATATCCAGAAAGCTGTGTATCAGCGCCGTCATTTTATTTACCTGGTTGCCCGATTTAACAACTGCCGTTTTTATAAAAGGGTCGGTGGCGCCATTCAGTTTAGTTTCTAACAATTGCAGGTAAGCTTTTAGCGAGGTAAGCGGTGTTTTCAACTCGTGGCTGGCCATGGCGATAAAATCATTCTTCCTGATCTCATCTCGCTTGCTTTCCGTAACATCTACGGTAGTCCCGAGCATCCTTACAGGCTTATGATCATCGTTAAACAAAACTTTGCCTTGCGTTTTTACCCAGCGGAGCGACCCGTCTGGCCAATGTATACGCACTTCACATAAGTAGTCGCCGGTTTTAAACGATTCTTTGTATGCCCTCATCACTATGTTACGCATGTCATCATGATGTATCTGGTTACGGACACTCTTGAGATCGAGGTGTGTTTCCGGGGTATGGCCAAATAGATCGTTAAGCTGGGGTGTAAAAGAAAAATCATTATTTATAAGATTCAAATCCCATATGGCAAGCCCGGTAGCTTCTGCGGCAAGCAGCAACCTGTTCTCGCTTTCTGCCCTGGCATGCTGGGCATTCACCTCACCGGTAATATCAATGATGGTTTTTAAAATATAGGCTACTTTATTATCTGCGCCTAAAATGGGATTATTAGTACATCTCCAGTAATGTGGTGTAAAAGCATTGGTCTCGTGGTTTAGAACGTCATATCTTAAAAAAGGAATGTATACCCGTTCACCGGTTGTGACAACGTTCATAAACCCGTCATAGGCAGTAGTTTTGCCATGAAGGCCTTGGTTATTCTCCGGAAATGCTTCGAAAAAACCTTTCCCCATCACCTCATTACGGCTTGCCAGGTTGATTTTTAAAAAATCATCACTCACTGCCAGTATAGTGAAACACGGCGGATCGGCTTTTAATAAAACTGAGCCGGGAGATTTCTCAAAAAGTAATTGAAATAAGTTCCCGGGCAAATTGTCAGTGGTATAGGCTGTCATTATTGTGCTGAAACTGCATGTAATATAAACATTTTTAATCAGTAATTAAAAATATTTTAATTATGCCTTTTATTGGCCTTTTGAATATGCCGGTACAGCTAACAGATTTAAAATCAAAATGATACAATATGTTTATTGGCCCTCAAAACGGGCGTTAAGAGGCTGTAAAGATGGCCTTGAATAAGCAATGTCATAAAGTGTATATTTGGTATTCGGGTACATTGGATGTTGATAAATAAATAATCCGGTAAGGGCAGAAACGTCTGATCTGACTAAAACATTTCAACAAATTTCAGGTTGATAATAGGTTTATCAGAGGAAATTTAGTTACAAAATAATCCGTCTAAACATATTTTACAATTGTTACCACCTATGAGTGCGAGTAAAAAACAAAAAAAAGTAAGTAATAATATCCCGGCATTATTAAAAACCCCAACCGGTATTTCAGGATTGGATGAAATTACCGGCGGAGGATTACCTAAAGGGCGTCCCACACTCGTTGCTGGCGACGCTGGATGCGGTAAAACATTGATGTCGTTAGAATTTATTGTAAAAGGTGCATTAAATTATAATGAGCCAGGTGTATTTATGGCATTTGAAGAAAAAGCCGAAGAATTGGCTATCAATGTGGCATCACTTGGGTTTGATCTTGAACAGTTGCAAAAGGACAAGATGATCAGGCTGGATCATGTTCATATCGAAAAAAGTGAAATTGAAGAAACAGGGGAATATGACCTGGACGGACTATTTATAAGATTGGGCTATGCTATTGATAGCATAAAAGCTAAAAGAGTAGTATTGGATACCATCGAAAATTTATTTTCGGGCTTAAACAACCAGGCCGTTTTGCGTGCCGAACTACGTCGCTTGTTCCATTGGCTAAAGGAAAAAGGCGTTACAGCAATTATCACAGCTGAGCGGGGCGAAGGATCATTAACCCGGCAGGGGCTTGAAGAATATGTATCAGATTGCGTGATATTACTTGACCATCGCATCATCAACCAGATATCTACAAGAAGACTCAGAATAGTAAAATACCGTGGCTCAATACATGGTACAAATGAATACCCGTTCCTTATAGATGAAGATGGTATTTCGGTTTTGCCGGTTACTTCCCTAAAACTGGAAAAAGCGGTAACATCCGGGCGAATATCATCGGGTATAAAAGCATTGGATCACATGCTGGGTGGCAATGGTTTTTACAAAGGCAGCAGCGTGCTGGTTTCTGGTACCGCCGGAACAGGCAAAACAAGTTTGGCAGCTTATTTTGCAAACCAGGCCTGTAGTGATGGTAAAAAGTGTATTTATTTTGCATTTGAGGAATCACCTAACCAGATCATCCGTAACATGAAGTCGATCAGTGTAGACCTGGACAAACATGTAAAAAAAGGTTTGCTCAAATTTCATGCGTCCAGACCTACCTTATATGGGCTCGAAATGCATTTGGTTGCCTTATATAAGCTGATCAAAAACTTTAAGCCCGAAGTAGTAATACTTGATCCGATCACCAACCTGATAACCGTTGGCTCGGTAAGCGAAGTAAAATCAATGCTGATACGCCTGATAGACTTTTTGCAGGAAGAACAAATTACAGTAATGTTTACGGCACTCACCTTAAATAATATTGTGAATGAACAAACCGACGAAGGCGTATCATCATTAGTAGATGCCTGGCTGCTGGTAAGGGATATCGAGTTTAACGGCGAGCGTAATCGGGGGATGTATATTATGAAATCACGTGGTATGAAACATTCAAACCAGGTAAGGGAATTTATTATTACAGATAAGGGACTTGACCTGGTAGACGTTTATCTGGGCCCTGACGGCATATTGACAGGATCAGCCCGTGAAGCACAGATGATAAAAGAAGAAACCGGCGTTGCATTACAGGATTATGCAATAATTGCAAAAGACCGCGAGGTGAGCAGGAAACGCAAGGTACTGGAAGCAAAAATATCCAGTTTACACACCGAATTTGAATCGGTAGAAGAAGAGTTAAATAAAATTTATTTACAGGAGGAACTAAAAAAACAGGTGACGGAGAAAACAAGGCAGGAGATCACACGTATTAGAAAGGGAGAGAGCGATGCTAAATCCAGATCCGGGAAGAAATAATTTATGGAAATGGAAAAGAAATGGGAGTTAAGGTTGTATGTTGCCGGGAAAACAGAAAAATCAGTTAAAGCGCTTACAAATCTGAAGAGATATTGTGAAGAACATTTAAAAGGACAGTATAAAATAGAAGTGATTGATTTACTGGAAAAGCCGCAACTGGCTGAAGGTGATCAGATTTTAGCCATACCAACGTTAGTACGTAAAGTACCCGAGCCAATACGTAAAATAATAGGGGACCTATCTAATGAAGAGAAGGTGCTTGTGGGCTTAAATATAAAGCCGCTTAACACATAGATATGACAAAAAAACAAGAAGTGCCCGTACAAAATATCCCAGGGGATCAACCTAAGTCCGATTTTATTTTACGGCTATTTGTAACAGGTGCTTCGCCAAATTCAACACGTGCCATATCAAACCTGAAAAATATTTGCGAAGAGCATTTGAAAGACCGGTATGAACTGGAAATTATTGATGTTTATCAGCAGCCGCTAGTTGCCGAGCGCGAGCAGCTTATTGCTTTACCCCTTTTAATAAAAAAAGCACCGGGAATGGAACGAAGATTGATCGGTGATATGTCAAACAAAGAAAAAGTTCTGAAAGGACTTGGGTTAGAATTTTCAGCTTAATAGTGGAACCATCTAAATCATACGAACAATTACTAAGCGAGAACCAGGAGCTGCAATGGCGCCTGGAAGAAGCGAACGATACTATCGAGGCCATACGCACGGGCCAGGTGGATGCGCTTGTGGTTAAAAATGAAAACAGCCACCAGCTTTATACTTTAAAAAGTTCTGACCACACTTATCGTGTTTTTATTGAAAAAATGAGCGAAGGTGCGGTAACCATTAACAGGGAAGGCTTTATATTATATTGTAATTCGAGTTTTGCGAATTTGGTAAAGTGTTCGCTCGAAAAAGTAATCGGCGTGCCTTTTGAAACCTTTGTGGCTGATGGGTCAAAAAAGAAATATTATAAATTAAACAAAGCAGGCTGGGGGACAGACAATAAGGAAGAATTATTTATAAAGGACAGGTTTGACAAATTAACCTGTTGCCTTTGCTCATTTGCCGCGCTTGAAATGGACGGAGGCGCTGCACTTAGTGTGATAATCACTGATCTCACTATACAAAAAGACAGCCAGATGCTCCTCAAGCTTCAGAATGAAAAGTTAGAAGCAGCACAAAATCTAACAGTGCGGCAAAACGATGAGCTGGAGACAACAGTTAAAGAGCGTACAAAAGATCTTTTGGTTAGCCGGGAGAATTTTAAATTGCTGGCCAATCACATCACTCAAATGTCGTGGACAAACCTGCCAAACGGAGACATTAACTTTTACAACCAACGCTGGTTTGAATACACCGGACTGAGTTACAAAGAGACCAATGGATGGCCGTGGCGGGTTGTATTGCATCCGGATGATGTAGAAGAAACCATTGCCAGGTATATCGAATCATTAAGGACAGGTAAAATATTTGAGATCGAGAACCGCTACCGCCGGGGCAGGGATGGCACGTACAGATGGCACCTGAACAGGGCCGTGCCCCTGAAAAATGAAAAGGGTGAAATTACTTTTTGGGTTGGTACTGCAACTGATATTGAAGATCAAAAAAGAGAACTGGAGCGCAAGGATGAGTTTATTGGTGTCGCCAGTCACGAACTGAAAACGCCTTTAACCAGTCTGAAAGGCTATTTACAGTTGATCTCGATGCATAAAACTGACGAACTGCCCGTCATGATAAAACAATACATCGGCAAAGCAAATATTGCCATTAAGAAATTACAGTTTTTGGTGGATGACCTGCTGGATGTAAGCAAAATAAAGGCGGGGCGTTTAAATTACAATATCGATACGGTTAACTTAAGAACCATAACGGATGCCTGTGTTGAAAACTCTGTACACATGAACCCTTCATATACTTTCGAAGTAGATAATTGCACAGACTACATGGTAAAGGGCAACTCAGAACGCCTTGAACAAGTATTAATGAACCTGATCAATAATGCTATTAAATATTCGCAAGGCAGCAAACGGGTGATCGTAAAGACCCGGAAATACGAGAATTGGGTACGGGTGTCCGTCACCGATTTTGGCATAGGCTTATCTGAGGAACAGCAGTTCAAAATATTTGAACGTTTTTATCGTGTAGAGGATAAAAAGAACATGACCAGCGGGCTGGGTATGGGTCTGTATATTTCATCAGAGATCGTCAATACCCACAATGGTAAATTAGGTGTGGAAAGTAAGCTCGGCGAAGGCTCTACCTTTTATTTTGATTTGCCTTTGGAGGGGTGAATAACTACTTTCGATATCCTTATTCATTTTTTGCTTTAGTCAACAGTTAAATTGCAATTGAAATGATAAATTGCAGTGTCTAAACAAATGTGTCACATTTATAAATGAATAAACTGCTTCACAAAATTGCAATATACTTTATTGTTGCATTTATCAACCTTGCTTCTTTTCAGGCTATTGCGCAGGATAATTCAATAATTGTAAATGACATAACACAATTAAACCCGATAAAGGTAAGTTCCATAATCGCCCCAACAACAAATCAGGAAATAATAGAAGCAGTGAAAACTCATAAAGGGCCAATTTCAATAGGAGGTGGCCGTTACAGTATGGGTGGCCAAACTGCAACAGAGAACGCTTTGCAAATTGATATGCGTAAATTCAATCAGGTATTAGCTTTTTCAAAGGCTGAAAAGGAAATTACCGTGCAAACAGGCATTACCTGGAGAAAAATACAAGAATATATAGACACTTGTAATTTATCGGTTAAAATTATGCAGACCTATGCTAATTTCACTGTCGGCGGGTCGCTTAGTGTAAATGTCCATGGCAGGTATGTCGGACAAGGGCCACTGATTCTGTCGGTTAAACAAATAAAAGTTGTATTGGCAAATGGTGATATGCTTGTTGCAAGTCCGGTTGTAAATAAAGATTTATTTTATGGGGCTATTGGAGGTTATGGTGGTTTAGGTGTTATTGTTGAAGCCACGCTTTCACTTACTGATGATTGCAAGGTATTGAGAAAAGATTCTGTAATGTCAGTTACAGAATATAAGGCTTATTTTTTTAACCGTATACACAATGATACAACTGTTATCTTTCACAATGCAGATTTTTATCCCAATAGCTATAAAAAGGTAAGGGCTGTCTCCTATATCAAAACCGATAAAGCTGCAACAGTCCCGTACAGACTTAAGCCAATAAATAATAGCTATGGTTTTGACAAATTCGCATATCAATTTATTTCAGAACACCCATCAGGTAAATGGATAAGGCAACATATTCTCGACCCGGTAATATATCGAAACAACCCGGTAGAGTGGCGAAATTATGAAGCTAGTTATGATGTTTATGAATTAGAACCCAAGTCGAGAAAGAAATCGACTTATGTGTTACAAGAGTATTTTGTTCCGGTTGATAACTTTGATCAGTTTTATCCTTTAATGACTGGAGTATTAAAACAAAACAAAGTCAACGTTATCAATATATCTATCAGGCACGCCAATAAAGACCCCGGGTCAACTCTTGCGTGGGCAAGGACAGAAGTATTTGCATTTGTTTTATACTATAAACAAGGAACATCCGAACGAGATAGAGATAAGGTTAAAAGTTGGACACAGCAATTAACAGGTGCAGTGCTGACTTGTAATGGTACTTATTATTTGCCCTATCAGATATATGCTACAAGAGACCAGTTTATGAAAGCTTATCCGGATTATAACGAGTTTTTTAAATTAAAGAAGAAGCTTGATCCGGATAATAAATTCAGGAATAAGCTATGGGATGCTTATTATTAATGAGATGGTTAGATATCTGATATTGCGAAATTTTAGTAAATATGTAATACTCACAGTCCATTTATGAAGCAAAGTTCAATTTTTATCAGGTCGATCGGCATTGCCTTTCTTTCTCTTTATTCATCAATCCTATTCGCTCAAACCTACAAACCACCGGTTTTTACCGATTCGGCCAGGCTGAAAAGGATCGAAGCCACTTACCCTGTTATCGATAAGATATATAAGGATTATGCTGAACAAAATCATTTTCCGGGGCTGGTATATGGGATTGTGGTAGATGGTAAACTGATACATAGCGGCAGCGTAGGATATACTGATCTGAAGGATAAAACTTTGGCCACTTCGCAATCTGATTTCCGTATAGCATCTATGAGTAAAAGCTTTACCGCAATGGCGATACTGAAGCTGCGCGATGAAGGAAAACTGAAATTGGATGACCCGGCGTATTTGTATATCCCAGAGATGAAAGAGATAAAATATTTGACCAAAGATGCTTCGCCAATCACCATACGCAATTTGCTTACGCACTCGGCAGGTTTCCCGGAAGATAATCCATGGGGCGACAGGCAATTGGCCAATACTGATCAGGAACTGATTGACCTGTATAAAAAGGGAGTGTCATTTTCCAATGATCCGGGTTTGGGTTATGAGTACAGCAATCTGGGGTTTGCTACGTTGGGCTATATCATCAAAAAGGTATCAGGTAAATCATACCAGGAATACATCACTGAAAATATTTTGAAGCCTTTGGGTATGACACATACTTACTATGAGTATGATAAAGTCCCCAAAGAACTGCTGGCGCATGGCTACCGCTGGATAGATAACCAATGGGTGGAGCAACCTATGCTGCATGATGGCTCATATGGTGCTATGGGCGGGATGATCACAACGATAGAAGATTTTAGCAAATATGTAGCGCTCCATTTATCTGCATGGCCGCCACGCGATGATGCTGAAACCGGGCCGGTAAAAAGAAGCTCTATCCGCGAGATGCAATATCCCTGGGATGTAAATGGGTTTAGTCCGAACAATAAAACGACAACGGGCAGGCCTTATCCTTTTGCATCGGCCTATTGTTACGGCCTGCGCTGGAGGAGATATGTGGACGGCATGACAGCAATAGGGCATACAGGAGGTTTGCCCGGCTTTGGCAGTGAATGGACGATCTATCCAGAATATGGTATCGGTGTGATCAGCTTTGCTAACCTCACCTATTCTAATGCCGGAACAGTAAACATTCAGGTTGCTGATACCCTCCTTAGGCTCTCAGGCGTAAAGCCACGCCAATTGCCACCATCAGCTATTCTGCTACAACGCCGGGATGAATTGTTAAAACTATTGCCCGATTGGAATAATGCGCAAGCAAGCGGCATATTTGCACAGAATTTTTTTATGGATTACTTTCCGGATAAGTTAAAGGCTGAAGCTGCAGAAATATTCGCCAAAGCCGGTGTGCCAATTAGGCCTGTTGGTGATGTAGTACCGGAAAATCAATTGCGTGGTTATTTTATGATTTATGGCGAAAAGGCAAATATCAAAATTAGCTTTACGCTCACTCCCGAAAACCCTGCGCTGATACAGGCGTATCATATTGAGCTGGTTGCAAAGTAAGCGGAATCAAAATATGATCAATGAAAAAGCCGCCCCGGTGCATACCAGGGCGGCTTTCATTATAATAATTTTAGGTATAGTTAGAAAGTAAACCCGGCACGCACAAAAAAGCGCCTGCCATTATTGCCCATTTGTACGGCATCGGCAGGGCCACCGGTTTCATTGTTGTAGGACCAGCCACCTTTTGCAGCCAAAACAACGCCAAGATTAGGATGAACATTAAATATATTGTCGCATCCTAATGAGAAGTGTACTGTTTTGTTCACTTTATAGCCGAAATAAATATCGCTTACTACTTTGCCGCTGTAGATATATTCATCAGGTACTGTAGTATTCGGATCGGCATCCAAAGGTACCACAGGATGTATGCCATCACCGTTTTCGCCATAGCCCAGCAGGTCTATCTTGCCAAAATAAGTGAACCTTGTGCCGACAGAGAATTTTTTATGTCCATACTCAGGATTAAGGGTTAGTTTTTCCGGAGGGGCGGATGCAAGGATGAACTTTTGTTCACGGTCGCTCAGGAAGGTTTGCCTCAATTGGTCAGTTGCGCTCAATTTCGGTGGATAGTTGATCTGGTCAATCGTCATGTGCTGAAAGTTGCCTGCGAATAACAATTTGTAATGATTATCGCCCACGGTTTTATTATACTCTATCACCACATCTACACCCATGTTAGTAGTATTTGCCGCATTAGCGAAAAACTGTGCCTGGCCTACTTTCAACGCATTTAATGTGTCTATAAATGCAGGGTCAAGGTCAGTATTTTTTGGACTGAACTGACCCGACAGTACTACGCGGTCGGTCACCTTTATAATATATCCGTCAACAGTGAAACTTAACTCAGATACAGGCCTGAAGGTGAATCCCAGCCCGTAGTTTTTTGATTTTTCCTGTTTCAGGGTGGGAATACCCGCCGCCTTTGTTATCGGGCTGTAATTAGGAGCTATTTTAACTTCGGTTATCAAAGTGCCTTGCACATTGGTGTATGACGAGCTGTAATTGATCTGTTGCAATGATGGTGCACGGTAGCCTGTTCCTATTGAACCGCGGATATTAAAATTGTCGGTAATTTTATAGCGGGTAGCTAATTTGGTACTTAAATTATAGCCAAAATCGCTGTAATGCTCCAGGCGGTTTGCAAAATCTACCAGCCATTCTTTGGTTATGTCAGCTTCCAGGTCAAGGTAAATACCCACAACATTGCGATGAGCTGTCGTAGCATCATTTGGTTGATAGCCCGGGAAACCTTGTGAGCCGGTAGCTTTCAACGTATCATAGTTCATATAAGAACCAGGTTCACCCGGTTTTATCTGGTAACGCTCGTAGCGATACTCGGCACCTGCACCTACGTTAAAGCCGGCCATGATATCTTTATAGTGCTTGTTAAAGTTCAGGTCGGTAGTATTTTGCAGGAACTGCGGGCCGCCGTCATAAAAATGAGTTTGCGTAGCGCCTAATGAAGCATTAAAGGTTTTTTCGCCATAAAAATGGAAGGTGTTGTTACCCAGTGTATTACTCAGGTCCCAATCTACATCCTTCCCTAAAGTGCCTTTTAAGCCCAATGCAAGAGATGCATCCGTATTGTGTGTTTCTATGATGGGGTTGTAATAGCTGTCACCATCAGGAGTGTTAAAGATGATGCCTGAAACAGGTATCAGGTTGCCGCCCGCATCGGTAGGGAAACGACCGGGTGCGCCCGAAAAATTACGGCTAAAGGCATAATCATCAGATAATTTATAGCTGTAGCCGCCAAAACTATAAAAAGTTGTGCGTGTGCCGGCAAGTGGTATTTCGGAGTTGAAGAAAGCATTGATACTTTGAGCAGAACCGTCACCATTGGCGCGTCTCACCGTATTTAGCGGTAAAGCATTTGGATTGGAGTAGGCTGTATCATGTGTTTGCCTGAAAGTTTTTCCATTGGCATCGTAGTTAACGGTGAAATTGATGAAGCCATTATTTTTACCTATAGCGATACCATAGTTAGCATCTATTGTGATCGCTTTGCCGTCAATTGCGCCGCCGTGCGGGTACTGGCCTTGTGCAACAGCATCGCGACTGTTGTAAGCAGGATCATCATAACCCGATGCACCCACATTCACAGTTAACTGGTTAACGTTTTTCTTTAGAATGATGTTAATAACCCCCGCTATTGCATCCGAACCGTATTGGGCAGATGCACCATCGCGAAGAATTTCGACCCTGTCAATGGACGAAACCGGGATAGAGCTTAGGTCGACGCCTGAGTTACCACGGCCACGTGTGCCAAATACAGAAACAAATGCAGTGGAATGCCTGCGTTTGCCATTGATCAGCACCAGGGTTTGATCGGGGCCGAGACCTCTTAATGTACCCAGCTCAACGTGGTCGGCGCCGTCCGATCCTGATTGTTTATTGTAATTAAAGGATGGGGCGGCGTAATTCAGGATGTCGGTAAGATCCAAACGGCCTGTAGTGGTTGCATTTTTGGCTACGTTCACCACGTCAACGGGTACCGGAGTTTCAAGCTTTACTCTGCCAGCAGACCTTGTACCGACCAATACAACTTCATTTAGTTGGTTCACGTCATTTTCCAATTGAATGGTTAAGCTGGTTTGACTGGCTACAGGTACTTCAAGCTTTTTATACCCGGTGTAGTTGACAACCAAAATGGCGTTTGGTGAAGCAGAAATGGAAAACTGGCCGTTAGCGTCGGTAGCGGTGCCCTGGCTGGTGCCCTTTACCAAAACAGTTACGCCAATTAGCTTCTCTTTGGTTGCGGCATCGGTAATGGTGCCTTTTACAGTTATGTTTTGCGCAAATACAAATTTGCTGCTACATAAGAGAATGGTAATAAATAAGAGTAAATATTTCTTCATAAAAAATAATTTGGGGTGAAACGGATGTTAAATTAATTTTAATGTAAGATACTATTTATTGTGTAATTCCAAAAGAAAGCCAATTATTATTTTGATAATGGCAATGTATTTTTCTTAATTATAATATTTTTTCTATTAAAACAGATTTTGTGCTTCAATCGTTTGTTCACTAGTTAAAATTCACAACTTTGTGTTTATCATTTACTTAATTAAAATAACCTAGTTCACCTAAAAAAATTACCCTATGAAAAACGCTTTACTTTTTTTGATGCTTTTATGTGGAAGCATCGCCGGCTATGCACAGGCGCCGGCCACCCCTGCAAAAGATACTACCAGGATCTGGACCATCCACGGAGAGAATACTTTGCTGCTCAACCAAAGTTCTTTTACGCATTGGGCAGCAGGTGGTACAAATGCCTTTGCCGGCAATATCAACCTGAATTATGATTTTAATTATAAAAGAGATAAATGGAGTTGGGACAACAAGGCAATATTAGGTTATGGCCTTAGTGAACAGAATAATACCGGCTGGCGTAAGAACGATGACCGTATTATACTCAACAGCTTATTGGGTTATAAGGCAGCCAAATACTGGCTGTATACGTTTTATGGAAACTTCCAATCACAGTTTACCAAAGGGTATACTTACAATGATGATGGCAGCCGTACACTGATATCAGCTCCGTTTGCACCGGCTTACCTCACCTTTGGGCCTGGTTTTGCTTATAAAAAGAATGATAGCCTGAGGGTGAATTTTTCGCCTGCAGCGGCACGTTTTACATTTATGCATAATGATTCATTATCCGCCATTGGATCATACGGCGTATTGCCGGGCCACAAGAGCCTGTTTGAGTTTGGTTCTTCATTAGATGCATACTATAAGTTTAGTGTAGCCAAAAATATATCGCTTGAAAATATATTGAAATTGTACGAAAACTACCTGAAAAACCCGACTAATGTTTATATGGATTACACATTGAACCTGTTTATGCGGGTAAACAAGATAGTTACTGTAAATGCCGGAGTTGAAATGATCAACGATCCGAATGCGCAGATACCTGTAACAACAAATGGCGTACAGACGTATCATTCACTTTTCCAGGTGAAGCAGATATTTGGAGCGGGGGTGACGTATAAGTTTTAACTTCATCACCAGTTAAAGGAGTAGTCTACTCAATCTTTCGTATACTCCTAATTATAAATTCTGTCTAATGGGGCAGTTGTGTGTGAAAATTTTGGGAAAAATTGCCACACTTCAAAATGTTGGCGGAATGTGGCACGGCGCCTGCCAGGCCCCGCAGCCAGATCGTTAACGATAATGGCGTTGTGGCATGATTCTTAGATATGTGTAGCCGTACAACTCGATTGTGTATTTAAAAAATTAAATAAATTTACCATGTCAGTCCAAACTAAACTTTATTTCGTTATAGCTATCACAGGGTTGGTAGCTTTAGGCAGTTGCAGTAAGCCGGGTATCGGGAATACCGGTAAGAATAATGATAACGTACCCGTTAACACCATGAAAATAAACCCGCATACAACAGCAGCGACTTGTGATTTTGATGTTAGCGACACTACCCTAACTAATCACGGCTGGAAAAAAGCCTTCGATGATGAATTTACAGGAGATCTTTCAAACTGGCACGTCCTGAATGGCGGGATGCACGGTGCATTACAGTGTAATGAACCGGCAAACGCACAAATAGTGAATGGGGCTTTGCAAATCACAGCAAAGCGTGAGACGGTTACCGGGCCAAAGACAATAGGTAATGATACTACTGCAACGTTTGATTTTACTTCGGCGTGGCTTACCTCAAAGCAATCTTTTTCAGCTAATAGTACGACGCCAAGGGTTCGCCTGGTTGCAAGGATAAAAATAGCCACGGGCTATGGGGTTACTTCGTGGTTCTGGACCTACGGTACCGGGGTATGGCCTACAACCGGCGAAATCGATTGCGTCGAAGCACAAGGCAACACTACCAACATGTATTCAACTGACTATTCATATGGTACAACGCCTGGTAAAAGTTTGGTTACTGGTAGTCTTTTATATAATCCTGCTACAGTGGACCTCTCGGCTTGTTACCATGTGTACACTATGGAGTGGACGCAAAATTCACTTAATTCCTACCTTGACGGAAATTTGGTTGAAATGAAAACCACAGACAACCACGTAAGTAATCTTTTTGGTACATCACAGATTCTTTCGTTAACTGTACCTGTTGGGGGCTGGTTTTATGGGACCCTGAATCCAGCTAGTATACAATCCGGGACAATGTATGTTGACTATGTGAAGGTGTTTACTTCAAACCAATAAACCGGCCCGACTAAGTGTACCACTTGGCCGGATAACGAGAAGCCTGTTTGAAATACATAGCCAAGCCAGAGAGTGCTTGGCTTTGTTATTTAACGGGCGACGGCACAAGTGTTTGCACTCTTTTCCTGATAATAAGTTCAGCAATGAGCAGGTTTGGCACCCATGACAGCCAGGATATAATACGATAACCCGGGAGGAAATCGCCGTGAAATACCCCGAACTGCAATAAAGGCATGTATATGCGTAGGGTAACTGCTGCAAAGGTGAGGGCATAGTTGCGTATCATCCAGTTTTCGTGCTGTTTGATGTCTCTTTTAAGTATGCTGGTATAGGCTCTCATAATGGTATAAAACCAAATAACAGCTAGCGTGCCGAAGCCCAGGGTACAAGCAATGCCACCGGTGGCGAACAGGGCGATATAAAAACCGGCTATACTGCTCAGCATTACAGAGCCAACATAGATCTTTCCTATCGTGCGGTGCGTATTCAGGTACCGGTTGCGCAAATTCTTGCTAAACTGTGTCCACCCGGTTAACAGTGCTATACCGCCAAAAGTGATATGGATATAAAATGCAGTATGCCATACCACGTTTTCCAATAATTCTTTGGTTTTGCTCGACCATAATCCCTTGCCATGCATATCTGTAAAATAATACACAAGCGGGTATAAACCTATCGCGATAGCAAAAAAAGCAAATGGTATCCAGGGCAAGTTTTTTAGTTTCATATACCTTAAGGTTTGGAAATCAGTACTATTTGTAAATCAGACTATGCGGACTCAAAAAATGTTACAATAATAAGGAGTAAAAAAGTATAGTTATCTGTCCATAGGTCAACGGAAATCGTCCGGTGGTCAAAAGATTTTTTCCAATCGGGGTATCGGTGGTTCCTTTACATAAAAATCACAACAATGGAAACCTCACAACGACAAACTTACCTGGATTGGTTAAGAATAATATCCATACTGGGTGTGCTATTTTTTCATTCGGCAATGCCCTATGTGGCCGAGGATGGCTGGCATATCAAGAACCACGAGACCAGCAACCTGATGATGGAATCGAACCATTTTTTGCACCTTTTTCGCATGCCGCTGCTCTTTTTCATTTCGGGTACAGTAAGCTTTTACATGATGCAGCGGCGATCTACTTTAAGCTTCATCGGTTTACGCTTCCGCAGGCTGTTCATACCGCTTTTGGTGGGCATATTCATTATTGTTCCGCCGCAGATCTATATGGAAAGATTGGCGCATGGATACCAAGGCAGCTTTTTAGACTGGTATCCAAGTGTATTTAAATTTGTCCCATATCCAAAGGGCGGCAGTTTTAGCTGGCATCACCTTTGGTTCATCGCTTACCTGTTTATTTACGATTTGATATTTGCACCAATGTTTGCGTGGCTGATATCGCCTAAAAGTGACGGATTTAAAGAGAAACTTGCTGCATTAGCCAAAGGCAAATGGGTTTATCTGCTGATGTTGCCCGGAATTATCTGGTTTGCTTTGCTGAGCCAGGACTTGCCCGAAACCAATGACCTGATACATGACGGCTGCTACTTCGTTTACTGGTTATTATTCCTATTGGCAGGATTTATCTTTATACTGCAACCTAAGCTAATGGACAGCCTGGAACGCAACCGTCGTTTTGCATTGACCATCGGTTTTTTAAGCCTGATGATGTGGGAATATATGCGTTGGAATAAGGTTGAACCCGGGTATATTAATTGGCCATTTCACGATGGCGTATTCAACTATTTGTTTATAGCATTAAGGCCAACAATTGCCTGGGGATGGGTACTGGCATTAGTGGGATATGGCAAACATTACCTGAACCGCACGCATAAGATTTTGAATTACCTCAACCAGGCTGTATATCCATTCTATATCCTGCATCAAACGGTGATCGTGCTGATAGTTTATTATATCGTTCAGGTGCCTAATGAGAGTATTTTATCCAAGTATATTTATACCGTTGGGATCACCTTCTTTGTAAGTGTGCTGATTTATCATTTGTTGATACGACCTTATGCATTAACCCGGTTTTTATTTGGGATGAAGCCTAAGGATAAGCCTAAACCTAAACCAGTGATGAAAGTAGAGAATGAGGATGAAGTGAAACCTGTTATAGTGCTTTCGGCATAAAATAGTAATTTAACGATATGAAATTCTTTCAGAAATATATATTCCCTGCTGTGTACGGCCTGTTGGTATACGCTACCATCAGGCTGCTACACGATACGGACGTTGGCGAGCATTTTTGGGAAAGGCATTTTTATATCAATGCGGTCGAAGTGGCTTGCACTATAATAGTAGGATATATAGCGATATCGCTTTTTGAATGGCTTTTTAAATATTACGACAGGCGCTGGCCGGTACAGTTAAGCTACCGGGGCGTGGTAAGGGAACTTTCGATATTGATAGGTGCAAATCTAGTATTGGTAAATATAGTGTTCGTTCCGATGGATATGTCGCTGCACCTGGACTGGAAACCATGGTACATATCCTGGGCTGATGTGGCTGACATTAATATGATCCCGACTTTATATGCAATTGTTTATTATGGCATAGCCCGGAGCAGTTCGTGGTTAAGGGCTTATGTAGATAATAAAGTTCAGCTGGAAAAAGTAACCAACGAGCATTTGGAAACGGAGCTGAAATTTTTGAAGGCGCAGTATCATCCGCATTTTTTGTTTAACGCGCTTAATACTATTTATTTCCAGATGGATGAAGATAAAGAAGGCGCAAAACGGAGTATAGAGAAATTTTCAGAGCTGTTGCGTTATCAGCTATATGATCAGCAAAAACAAGTGCCTGTGATGCAGGAGATAGAATACCTTCAAAGCTTTATCGAACTGCAAAAGATACGCAGTACCGATAAGCTAAAACTAAAGGTCGACTTTGACAAGCAATTGAATGGCCAACTGGTTTATCCTTTACTTCTTTTGCCGTTGGTTGAGAACGCCTTTAAGTTTGTTGGCGGCGATTATGAAATGCTGGTTGCGGCCAAGGTTGAAAATGGGCACATCGAGTTTAAGGTCGAAAACTCAGTGCCCCAAATAAAGCAGACTGAACCAAAAGCCGGAGGCATCGGACTTGAAAACCTGAAGCGCAGGCTCGACTTGCTTTATCCCGGCAAGCATTCATTAAATTTAGAGAACTGCGGCAATCATTTTAAAGCAGAATTAACCCTAGAATATGAGCGATAAGATCAGTTGCATTATTACTGACGATGAGCCTTTTGCACGAAAAGGTTTGCAGGGTTATGTAGAGAAGATCGAGTTTCTTGATCTGAAAGGTACTTGCGAAGATGCATTGCAATTGAGTAATATGCTGCAACAGCAGCCGGTCGATCTGCTTTTCCTCGATATACAAATGCCGCACATCACAGGTGTTGAATTTTTAAGAGCTTTGCGTAATCCACCTAAAGTAATATTTACCACTGCATTTGAGCATTACGCTATACAAGGGTTCGAGCTGGATGTGATGGATTATTTGTTGAAGCCGATATCCTATGATCGCTTCCTGAAAGCTGCATGGAAAGCCAGGGATTATTTCGCGATCAGGGAACAGCCAAATAACATCGCCCCTTATATTTTTGTGAAAGCAAATGGCAAACTTGAAAAGATCACTTTTGCCGATATCTTATTTATTGAAGGTATGGAAAACTACGTGGCCATTTATCTCGAAAATAAAAAGATCATCACCCATGCTACCATCAAGTCGCTGCTTGAGAAGCTGCCGGGAAACCAGTTTATCCAAAGTCATAAATCTTATGTAGTGGCAAAGGATAAGATCGACTCCATCGAGGGTAATACACTCCATGTGCAAAGCTACCAGGTGCCGGTGAGTAAGTATTTAAGGGAAGAGGTTTTGGGAAAGATTGTGAAGTAGGTTGCGATGCAATCGCTAAACCATATTAAGCACTCGTCACAGACAAACCGTGTACCCATATCTATATTTCTCCAGAAAAGCTGCTCCCCTTGGAGCTAAATGTTGGTAGAAGAATAGTAAAATGATTTTTGCGCCTTAGGTGCAATACGTGAATATTCATTTTGAATAAATATGGCTAAAAATATATTGCACCTTGCCCTCACTGGAAAATTAAATAAGCAGGGCTATAGTGGTTGTATAACGTAGATATATTTAATCTTTAACTTTTTGAAGTTTTTACAGATGCATTTTGCCAGGCTGTATGTATGGCATCCTGCAGCATATCCGGGCGTACTTTGGAGAGTTCGATGAAAGTGGCGCCCTTAAGTCCCCATTTATTGGGAACAGGGTAAAATATAGCAGGATCAAAAGAATTGAACACCGACTGATCAATGAGTGACAGTTGAACCATCATGCGTTGCTCAGAAGGCCATAAAGAAGCAAAGGTTCTTTTATCTTTTATTTTGAATGCATTACGACCAAAATGATCATACTCTTCCGTCTCGGGTAAGGATAAAGCAATTTGCCGCGCGGTTTCAATATCAACCATATTTTTATAATTGGTATTCAGTTCTTTAAAAAGTAAAAATAGCTAAGAAATTCTGAAAAGAATCGCAGTTTACTATTTGGCAAAACGTTTAATAATTTCGATCAGGCTATCAATATTGAAAGGCTTTTCGAGATAGGCATCTGCATTGCATTTTATTGCAGTATTTGGCAGATCGGGCATAGCTGAGGTTAATATTACCGGGATGCCTTTTGTGGCGTCGTTGTTTTTTAACTGCAGACAAAGTGCACTTCCTCTTACTTCAGCCAATTTATCGTCCATTAATATAACATCAGGTTTTATCGTATCAAGTAAATCTAATGAACTTCCATCCGGGCAGGATACCACCTCGTGCCCGTCATCTTTCAAAATGAAGTCCATGATTTCTTCTATGTCGCGATTATCTTCAATGACTAGTAATTTCAAATCTATAGTTTTAGTTAATTAATTATATTATTACAATAATAGCAAGTAATTATGAAATTTAGATGAATTAACTGTGTATCAATATATTTTATTAATAAATATGCTCTTAAGGATATGACTGTTGTATGATTGCTGAAATCTGTCGATATTGGCAGTATTATCCTAAATGATCCAATTTTATTATGCCTGAAAATTCTAATGGAAATGTAAAGTCGAGCCTGAAAGATGGCGTTAATACGATCAGTTTCTATCATCCCGCACAAAACTCATTACCGGCACAGCTTTTAGACCAGCTTTGTGTTGAGATAGAAAAGGCAGGAAATAATACGAATACAAGTATAATCGTATTAAAAAGTGAAGGAGACCGTACGTTTTGCGCCGGGGCAAGTTTTGATGAATTGGTGCAAATAAAAGATAAAGCAGCCGGTGCCGAATTTTTTTTTGGCTTTGCAAAGGTGATCAATGCTTGCCGTAAATCGCCGAAGATCATTATTGCACGTATACAAGGGAAAGCCGTTGGAGGCGGGGTAGGGCTTGCAGCAGCAGCGGATTATTGCCTGACGACAGAAGCGGCATCCATAAAACTGAGCGAGTTGGCTATTGGTATTGGTCCCTTTGTGATATCACCCGCTGTAATACGCAAAATAGGCCTGCCCGCATTTTCTCAGCTCACTATCCGTGCTATAGATTTTCAAACCGCTGCATGGGCTAAAGAAAAAGGACTTTATAACGAAGTATATCCAGATATCATCAGCATGGATGCTGCCCTTGATCAGCTTTCGCAAAAGCTTGCTTCTTATCATCCCGAAGCATTGCATGGCTTAAAGCAAATATTATGGGAGGGAACAGAAGACTGGGATACCTTGCTTGCAGAACGTGCTGCTATCAGCGGCGAACTGGTACTGTCGGAATTTACCCAACAGGCCCTGAAAGACTTTATGGAAGGCAAAAGATAATCTAACATTCTCATACCTATGACATTATGTCCAGCTATTTAGCTTCTGTTATATTATTTGTCTATTTAATTCTAACTTTAACCCCAATTTTAGTTATAATTAAATAAGGCATTGAAATCTAGATCAAATATTATCGTTATTATACAATTTTCAAGTTTATTTTTTTATGACTGATCGGCAAAAAGATAGGTTTATTGCAGTGATCTGCTGCATAGCTATAGCCGTAGGGACTATTGTTATGCTTGGCTGGGTATTTAACATGCCTGGCCTGAAGCAAATCGTGCCCGGGTTTGAATCGATGGTGTTTAACATGGCTTTTTGTTTCGTCCTGTTCGGAACATCATTATTGCTCATACTGCATCGAACCAAATTTAAAACTATCATTTTTTTTATCCTTTCGCTCTCTTGTACTCTGATCGGTCTGATCTCCCTGTTCCAGTTTCTTTTTCATTTTAATAGTGGCCTTGACCAGCTATTTGTAAAAGACAATACAAAAATATCCAGCATTCACCTGTTTCCTGGTCGTATGGCCTATAACGCAGCCGTTAATGTTTCCCTGCTTGGTCTGGGTTTTTTAATGCTTACTGTTAAGAACAGGGTAATGAATTTAATAGCCCAATACTTGTTGCACGCAGTTACAATTTTATCAACTGTCGCATTGATCGGCTACATGTACGGAGTGTCATTATTTAATTCGCTGTTTTATGTGAGTTCAATGGCGGCACATACAGCAATTCTTTTTTTTATTTTATCAATTGCTGCTTCCATTTATAATTCTATGATGGGTGTTCCGTATTTGTTGACCGGAACCCGGATAGGCAACCTGGTGGCCAAACGGCTTTTTATCCTGATGCTCATTATGGTGATCTTGTTCGGGCTTATAAGGATACAAATACAGCATTATCAGCAATTTAATTTAAATACAAGCATATCGTTACTGGCCATTTGTTTTTTATTGGTAAGTATGATCATTATATGGAGTACGGCCAGCTGGCTGAACAGAATAGATGAAAGGCGATCGGCTGCTGAAGAAGAAGTAAAATTAATGAATGCTGAACTTGAGAAAAGAGTAAAAGAGCGGTCGGCCGAGTACCAGAAAAGCGAGGAGAAATACCGTTCGCTGATCGAACAAGCGTCAGATGCTATTTACATGATTAACATTGACGGGAGTTTTACCGATGTGAATGCCAGCATGTGTAAAATGATGGGCTATACACGCGATGAATTGCTTCAATTAAACGTTAGGCAGATCGTTGATCCGGAAGAGTTAAAGTATGATCCATTGCCGACAGTCATACAAAATCCTGACCGGTCCGAATTTCGGGAAAGAAGATTTATGCGTAAAGATAAGCATGTATTCCCGGTCGAGATCAACGTAAAAATGTTTTCGGGCAATATGATATTAGTAATTGCGCGTGATATCACCTATCGTAAAAAAATGGAAACGGAGCTTCGGGATGCAGAGCTAAAATTCAGGACTATGGCCGAAAAATCAATGGTAGGTGTTTACATTGTTAAAAACGGCAAATTTATTTATGTAAACCCCAGGTTTGCAGAAGTTTTTGGTTACGCACCTGAAGAATTAACGGATACTGTGCCGATAGAAACAATTATTCATGAAAGCTACCGCCATATTACAACAGAGAATGTGCGGAAACGTATAACTGGCGAGGTGGAAAGTGTTCATTATGAGGCGATGGGCCAAAAGAAGGATGGCACAACTAATTGGGTTGAATTTTTCGGGAGCAGGGCGATAATTGATAATGAGCCTACCATTATAGGTTCGATGATAGATATTACTAAACGTAGAAAAGCGGAAGAAGAGCTAAGATCATCTGAACAGAAATATAAATTGCTTTTTGACAGTAACCCGCTTCCGCTATGGATGATATCCAAAGACGACCTGTCTATTATTGCGGCAAATGATGCTGCTGCCAGCTTATATGGCTATACTAAGGAAGAATTGCTGCATATGAATGCCAGGACATTTAGAACCGCAGAAGACAGAGAAAAGCAATTAGAGGGCTATAAAGAGAACTTGAACACCACCACGGACTCACGTACTATAAGACATATAAAAAAGGATGGCACGGTGATGGTTGTTCAGATCATTGCTAATGATATTATACTTGAAGGCAGATCGGTAAGGCTTTCATTAACGAACGACATTACGGAGAAACTTAAAGCTGAAGAATCGCTTCAAAAATCAGAGGCTAATTTGCAAACGATCCTTAAATCAACTGATACAGCCTACGCTTTATTTGACCTGGACTTAAAAGCGCTTGCATTTAATCAGAAAGCTATTGAATTTGTTGAAGAGCAATATCAACGCACTCCGCAAAAAGGCGATAGTCTCGCTGATTTTTTTCCGGCCGAAAGATTCTCCCAGTTTCTCAATTTTATTAAAAATGTGATAGCCGGGAAGCATATCAGCTATGAAGTGGATTATCTAAAAAATGACGGGTCGACAAGTTGGTACGATGTAAGATTATCACCCATTACCAGCGATAATCATAAAGAGACATTAGGTATGCTGATGGCCTTTTACGATATAACCGAAAGGAAAAATGCAGAGCAAAGCCTCAAAAGTGCATATGAAAGTATACAAGACCATATCAACAGTATAAAGGAAATGGCATGGAAACAATCGCACCTTATCCGCAGTCCTTTAGCCAACCTGAAAGCTCTTTCTGAAATGCTTAAAGCTTATCCTGGCGATGCTGAAGTGCTCAAGCATTTTCAAGCAGAACTGAACCGTTTGGATAATATCATTCATGAAATGGCCGAGGAAGCATCAGGGCACGACGATTAGGAAAAACCTTACGAAGATTTTAAGAACTCATATGGTTTTCCTGTAATAAAATCTCTAGTGTCAAGTCAACAGTCTTTAGTCGTAAACGAGGTATTTGCGTTTAACGAATATGTAATTTTACGTCCTTCACCCCTGAAAACTTCGCATAGCGTTTTGCTGCCGATGTTATTGCAGCCTGGTTTACTTTACTCAATGGCTTGAAGGGAATAACCTCAATATCGACTTTATTTGTTCCGATCGTACGTTTCCAAATAGCACAAATACGGCCGTTGATAATGATGGTGTGGTTAAAGATAGTACCCCGCGGATCGGCTTTGTTTATATCGGATGATTCTATAGACGCGCTGCGGTCTTTGTAGCTCACGATGTATTCGTCGTAATTTGGCAACAGAAAGGTGGTTGGGGTTTTATTTTCAGGGGCATCCAAACGTTCAGTAAACCAATAGGCATTACCATCTATTGTTTCGCTTGATAATTTATGCTTTACCATTTCGAGTCCCGTTTTGGCATCTACAACTGTTAGCCCACTCCACCAAACATAATCCTGCAAAGTGGCCGGACCGTGAGATGTAAAATAGCGTTCAGTAAGTGCAGCCAAAGCATCCTGGCGGTCTATCACTTTAGTAGAAGGTACACGTTCATCAAATAAAGTATAGGTGAATTGCTTACCCTGTCTGCCGCCGCTGCAAACCAGGCCGATAAGTTCCATTTGCATCATAATGTGGATGAAACGTAGTTCGTTTGTGGCTATCCCGGCTTGTTGCAAGACATCAGCTACCTCATCCCGCATTAACTGCTTGCTACCCTGTAATGCTAGTGCTATAGCCTTTTCGCTGTCCGAAAAAACTTTGTGATCTAATTGATGCTGTTTATAATAGGTACTTGCAGTTGCCTGCACCCTTGCTGATGTCAATTGCAGCATCCAGCGTATATCTTCAGGATGAACAAAATGCCAGGTGGGGCGCATTACATGGGTGCGGATGATGTCCCCATCGGTAAATGCTTTTTCGATCAGGGCATCAGTGGCACCCTGCAAACGCTGTGCTATGGCCCATTTAGCGCCCGAATAATCCTGCGCCTGTATGGCGCCCATATAGTATACAATATCAGCTGGATTGGTAAAAATAGGCGAGGCGAGGTGCTGGTTGAGCAAACGCTGTTCCCTGATGTCAGCAACTGTCATTTGCTATCAGTCTCCCTCATAAAGCCTTAGCTTGTTTTTTAATGTGCGCATATCCTCCTGGATGGATTCAAGCCTGTCCAGCAAATGAGTAATGGCTTCAATCCCGGCAATATTGATATCCAGATCATGGTGCATCCTAATCATTTTCTCCAGTTTTTGCAATTGCGTTTCGGGGATATATTCCGTCTTGTCGACAATAGTGATTTCCACCAGCCCGGCTTCGCGCAGCGAAGTGATAAAAGTATATTCCACCTGGTGCCAGGTACAAAAATCATTGGTTGATATGAGGGTTGCTGTGGTCATGGTTTTTAAAATTCTAAATGCTATTTTTTTAAATTCTAAGCTCTAATTTCTAAATCCTAAATTCTAATTTCTAAACTCTAAATTATGATATGATTGGGGATTCTATAATTAAAGTTAACTCAATCAACCTAATCAACCCAATCCAACTTAATCAACTAACTTTCAGCTAATTGGGTAAACAACTCTTTCTGCTTGTCGGTAAGGTTGGTGGGTATCTGTACATCGTAAGTAAGATACAGATCGCCAAACTGATCAGGTTTTTTATAAACCGGGAAGCCTTTTCCTTTTAGTTTTACTTTGGTGCCGTTTTGTGTGCCGGGGGCGACTTTTAGTTTTACCTTGCCTGTTAGCGTATCTACCGTTATTTCGCCGCCAAGTACAGCGGTATATAAGTCGAGCTTTACGTTGGCATATAGATCGGCACCTGTTCTTTTAAAATTAGGGTCATTGGCTATAACGAAAGCAATATACAAATCACCAGCCGGCCCGCCGTTACTACCCGGACCGCCATGCCCGGCTATCTTTATCGTCTGCCCATTCTCAACACCTGCCGGGATGGTAATACGTATTTGCTTGCCATTTACAGTAAGCGTTTGTTTATGCGTTTCGGCTGCTTCTCTAAAGCCCAGGTGCAATTCGGCATTAAAATCCTGTCCGCGGTATTTTGCCTGGGCGCGACTGCGTCCGCCGCCGCCACTTCCGCCAAACATCTGCTGGAAAAAATCTGAGAAATCCCCGCCATCACCAAATCCCTCAAAACTTTCGAAACCCTGGCCTTGACCACCGCCAAAACCACTGTATTGCTGGCCGCGTTGCTGTTGTTGCCGGGCGTATTGTTCGTGCTCCTCGCCGTGCTGCCAGTTTTCGCCGTACTTGTCGTATTTCTTGCGTTTTTCCGGGTCGCTTAACACCTCGTTAGCCTCGTTTATCTGTTGGAACTTTTTATTTGCTTCAGTATCATTTGGGTTCAGGTCGGGATGAAACTTGCGGGCCAGCTTGCGGTAAGCCGCTTTTATATCTTTTTCGGTAGCGTTTTTATCAACGCCGAGTATCTTGTAATAATCAATAAAGGCCATATCCGGGTATGTGTACTACCTAAACCCCTAACCAGCGGTTTAAGTTTTTGTAAGTATAAAAATAGCACTAATTACGGCAAGGAAAATATGATAATGAGCCGATTGTAAATTATCTTGTTTAAAAAAAATACAAAACTTATTGCCTCTCACTTGTTTATAAGATACATCATCTATTAAAAACATGGCACATTTAGAAGTGAAACCCAGGAACCGCAGCAACTGGTGGCTTTGGCTGATCATCGTGATCGTAATCGTCGCGGCAGCTTATTATTTTTGGAGCAGTTATAGCGGTAGCGGTAAGATAGCCGTGACAAGCACCGACTCTACCAAAACTGTAACCACCACAGATTCTACGGCGACGCATCCTGCTAAATAAACCTATAACATCGAAAAATTATGGCACCGGAAGAAAAAATTGACCACCGCCTCGAAGAATTGCATCGTAGTGGTTACAAAATAGTAGACGGGCAGCCGGATATTACAGGCTGGAACATAAAAGCCCGCAGCGGTAAAAAAATAGGCAAAGTAGACGACCTGCTTTTTGACCCGCATTCGCACAAGGTAAGGTACCTTGTTGTCGACCTGGATAATAATGAATTGGGACTGAATGAGGACCGGAGGGTACTTGTCCCGATTGGAATTGCTGAATTGTATACTAAGGCTGATAGTAAGGAACCCCGCGAAAGGGACCTCGATCCTGCTTATAGCGCTTATGATCCGGCAGAAGGCGGCAATGTGGTTTACATACCATCGGTTAGCGCCCAGCAGTTGGATGAATTACCGTTATATGAAAAAGGCAGGCTTTCGCGGCACGTGGAGATGGCTATCCGCAGGATTTTAGAGCCGCAACGTCATAGTGCATACGACGAAGACGAGTTTTATCGTCATGAACATTTTGATGATGATAGGTTTTATGAACCTCACCGCCATCACCATAGTAAAAACAGGTAATGTTAATTTGACTAATATGAAGCGGATGACGGGAGTTGTCCGCTTTTTTTGTAGCAATGCGATTCTTCATATCATATATAGTTTCCCGTCTCTGTTGGGTTTAAGTTAACCCATAAAATTTTAAGGTATATAATTGCACCCGGGAGCAATTTCGATATCACCAAACGTTCCTATGGAACGTAAAAACGGCTTACTTGACTAATTTCTACCAACCAAGCGTCCCTACAGGACGCTTTCTTATACTCTTCGGCCCATCGGGGTGTTTGGTTGGTAGAAAAAATGGACACATGCAAGTGCGTTCCATAGGAACGCTTGGTGTGATCCCGATTTTATGGGTTAACTTAAACTGTTGGGAGACCCTGCGGTAATAAACTATTTTTGAACACTTGCCAGCCGGGACATCACGGGAGATAAACCGGTGTATTTTTTAAAGAAGTTGGCGAAGTAAGCCGGTTCTTCAAAGCCAAGGCCGTTGGCTATCTGGGCGATGCTCCAGTCGGTATGCTTCAATAAAGCGTAGGCCTCTATTAAAACACGTTCGGAGATATGCTGGGTAGTGGTTTTTCCGGTGATTTCTTTGATCGACCTGTTCAAGTGGTTGGTATGCACCGCAAGGCTTTGCGCATAATTATTGGCTGTTTTTAGTTTAAGAAATTGCTCGGGCGAATCAATCGGGAACTGCCTTTCCAATAGCTCCAAAAATAAGGTGGTGATCCTTGCCGCGGCACTTGTATTGGTTTCATAGGTGGTCACCGGCGCTATCTTTAAAGCCTCGTGCATGAGGATATACAGATAGTTTCGCAGCAGGTCGTATTTGTAGACATAATCTGAATCCATTTCTTCCATCATTTTCCCAAGCGTTGCCGACAGAAATGCTAACTGGGCTTCATTTAAAAACACGATGTGGCTGCCGCCCACCTGAAACAGCGGAAAATCCTGCAGTGCACCTTTATACTCGTGTGATTCGATAAAAGCTTGTGTAAATAAGCAGAACCAGCCTGTTTGCGGGCCGGGCCCTGGTTCCCAGAACGAGGGTACCGAAGGACTGGAAAACACCAGTGCGGGCCGGTCTATAGTTACCCATTTATCCGCGTAATGCATTTTTCCATTGCCAATGACCAGCGCTATTTTATAAAAATCGCGCCGGCTGAAAGACCATCTGTTATCGCAGGCCATTCGCAAAAACACGTTAAAATGACCCTGACCCGTATTGTTCTCGGCAAATACTTTTTGATTCGGGACGGGGTAGCGTTGGTAAAATTCTTCGAGTGTTTCCGTGATTAACATGGTATAAAGGTATAAATATTTGATTATTATAACCAAATGTGACTTTTTGATGATTGAAAAATATACAAATGTTTGAAAATTATAAATATCTGCTTGAATACTATAAATAGAAAACAAATAGCCGCTTCTACTTTTGCATCATGGAAACCGGTTTTAGAAAATGGATAATTGTTGTCACTATCATTACTTCTACAATTATCGAGCTGATTGATACTACAATAGTAAATGTATCTATTAATACAATGAGCGGGAATTTAGGTGCATCATTAGAAGATACTGCCTGGGTTATTACTTCTTATGCCATAGCCAACGTAATAATTATCCCGATGACCAGCTTTTTAGCAGAAAAGATTGGTCGGAAGCAGTATTATATAGGGTCTATTATTTTATTTACACTTGCCTCTGCCATGTGCGGATTTTCTCATAATTTATGGGAATTAGTAGGATTTCGTTTTATACAGGGCATTGGTGGTGGTGCTTTATTATCTACATCACAATCTATTCTGTTTGAAACCTTCCCGGTTAAAGAACGTGGAACAGCAAGCGGGATATTTAGCTTAGGTATTATTATTGGTCCATCTATAGGTCCTGTGTTGGGCGGATACATCGTGGATAATTTATCATGGCAATGGATATTTTACGTAAATATCCCTATAGGATTAATGGCTGCAATATTATCTTATGCATATCTCAGACCTTCTACAAGATCCACTGATGGGCGAAGTATCGATTGGTTGGGGATTTTCCTGTTGGCAATTGGTATTGGTTCATTGCAGATCGTTTTAGAAAGGGGCGAAACCGATGATTGGTTCTCCGCAACCTATATACTTGTTTTGAGCATCATCGCCGGTATTGCATTGTTAATACTGATATGGTGGGAACTGCGCATCAAATACCCTGTTATCAATTTGAGGGTTTTAAAAAGCACTACTTTGTCAATTTCGGCCATTATGACCTTTGTACTTGGATTCGGGCTTTTTAGCGCGGTCTTTGTTTTTCCACTATATGCCCAACGTGTCATCGGTTATTCTGCATTTCAAACCGGTACGATGCTTTTACCGGGGACATTAATGGCTGCAATGATCTCGCCATTCCTGGGAAAAATGTTACAAAGTGGGCTCCGTCCGCAATACCTGATCATTACAGGATTTGGTTTGTCCGCTATTTTTGGATACCTGATGTCCGGCTCAAATTTGGAGACAGGTTCTGCCAGCTTTTTCATTCCATTGTTATTCAGAGGTGTAGGTGCCGCATTACTGATTGTTCCCCTTACTGCATTAGCAGTATCAGAGCTTAAGCCTGCAGATATCCCGCAGGGAGCAGCCCTTAATAATATGATGCGCCAAATGGGCGGTTCCTTTGGAATAGCCATGATAAACACCTATATCGCGCATAGGGCCGCTGCCAACAGGACGGCTTTAGTCACCCATATTACTTCGTCTGACCCGGCTACTCACGAAAGAATACAACTGGGAATAAGGAATTTTATGGCACATGGGGCCAACTATATGAGGGCTGTCCAGCAAGCTCTGGGTGCTTTGGAAGCCACTGTGGCTAAACAAACATTTTTGTTGAGTTATATGAACGCCTTTTTGTTACTGGCTATCATGAATGCTGCTTGTATTCCTTTGGTTATCATAACAATAAAAAAGAAAACCGCTCAAAAATCGGACGTTAAAATGACGATACCAGACCATTAAATCATTAAAGTACATGACTGACAACATTAATCACTATAACGGACCTCATTATGTTCAGTTAACCCTTGAAAAAAATAGAAAGGTTAAACATGCCTGCTCGTCCTCAATCGACTTAAGCCATCTTCAATATTATCAGCGGCTGCAAAAAAAAGGGAAAGTAATATGCTATGGGGCGGCTATGAACCAGCCGGCAGCTTGTATTATACTTTTTGTCTCTTCAGCAGATGATTTTGAACAGATCATATTGAACGATCCTGCATTAAAATCCGGTGCATTTAAAATCCAAAGTGTAATGCCCTTTATAAACAATAGGGCTGTAAGTATACCCGTTAAGGCGCTACACGAAATGTCCGAATTATAAAAACCAATGGTCGTTGTAAAGCTTCAATTATAAATTGCCTTGATTATTCAATATTAGCATGTTAGAATAAGCATTAACCTTTCAGCTTATAAATACTGTGATTTCCGTATTAATAATTTTAGTATTTTTGTTATATGGTAATTGAACGAACAAATAACGAGATCATATTCCGCTTACCTGCCGATATTGATATTGCCGGATTGCAACGGATAGTTAATTACCTCAAATATAAAGAAGCCATCAGAAAAAGCGAAGGTACAGAGGAACAGGCTAATAAACTGGCAGATGAATCCAAAAAGCGTTGGTGGGCCGAAAATAAAGGCAGGTTTATAAAGTGAAATTAATAGTTGATACTAATATAGTATTTAGTACGCTGTTAAATCCCCATTCTGCGATTGGGGAAATTTTGATGAACATCCAGGATGACTTTACATTCTTCGCACCTGAACTTCTTAAAGAAGAATTAAAAAGATACGCTCTGAAAATAGCGGCTTATTCCAAACTTGATCAAAAAGCTTTATTTGATATTGAAGCCCTAGTTTTATCAACTATAAATTTTGTTTCAGAAGAATTAATCAGTGAGCAATCATGGATTCAGGCTTTTGCTTTGACAAAAGATATTGATGAAGACGATACCCCATTTATAGCGCTCGGGATTGAACTTAACGCTAAATTATGGACAGGCGATAAAATACTCTCCAAAGGTTTAGCTAAAAAAGGTGTAGAGATTATCATTACAACTGCCGATTTGAAGAAAATTGTTAAATAAAGGCTTCCTGGGCATTATCACAAAGTTGTTTTTTTGGGTAGATTATTCGAAAGGCCCTGCGCCAGTTCAAGCGTCTGCGCTTGAACTAAAACAATTTAAGCGTCCACGCTTAAATAACATAAGCGTGAATTAGTCGCAAGCGAACTTGAATGGGCGTGGGAAAAAGCTCTGAGTGAAAACTCGGTTTTTTTTGCTTCCTCGTAACGTGTATTCAAATTTATGCGTCTTATAAAAAACTCAAAATATGAAAAGAAAAATATTCATTACGGCAACGCTGATAGCTTGTTTTGCCGTTTGCCTGGCAGCTGTTGCCGGCCTTGCGGGTAAATGGAAAGGTTCGTTAAAAGATCAAGATGGCAACGATCACCAGTTCCATCTTGTTCTTAATACTAACGGGGAAAAGCTCATGGGTACAGCCCAGGCGGAGGGCGAGCCTTTAGCGATCAATGACGGCAAAATCAGCGGGGATAATTTTTCGTTTAATGTTAAGGACAATGATGGGAATGTTATACCGGTTGATGGGAAATATATTGCAGCCGGCGACTCTATTTCCCTCAATTTTACAGAAAACGCCATGAAACATCATGTCACTTTTGTCAGGGACGGTCAATAAAAAGGCAATACTTTTTATAATAATATGCTGTTTGCGTTGACCTAGGTCACGCCAAAACCAATCCCTCTTTCAACGCCTGGTCGTAAACTTCTGTGTTGAACCTGTAAAAGGTGGGGGAACGGTGGGCGCCTATGTTTTTTTTCTCGTCTAATTTTTCCAGTAAGCCCAATGCGATCAGTTTATTGGGGAAATTGCTCGGGTTTAATTTTTTACCGATCATGGTTTCATAGAACGCATGGATATCCTTCAAGGTGAATTTTTCTGGCAGCATATTTTTCCCTATCGGGAAATGGTACAAGTGCACCCTCATGGTAAGTAATGCCTCTTTAACCATTGCATCATGGTCAAATGCTAACTCTGGTAAATTATCGATTGGGAACCAGGCGCATTCGCTGGAAAACACGTCCGCTTCAGGCGATGCGTTTGAAATATCAGTGATAGCATAAAACCCTATTGAAACGGTATGGTCCATCAGCCAATGATCCTCCTGTATCTCTATTCCGGTTAAGTCGGCGAATTTTTGTTTATCAAACTTTTCATACAAATTTCTTCCCGGGTCGCCAAAGGTTTTAAATTGTTTCAGGAATAAGTTTTTGATGCCTGTGCGTTCCTGCGTGATCCGTCCGGCGGCTTCATCTAACTTTTCTCCCCTTTTAACAAACCCTCCCGGCAGGCACCAATCGATAATGATCTTATTTTTTACAAGCAGCAATTTCAATTGCTGGTCGTGATAACCAAAAATTGCACAGTCGATGGTTAAGAAAGGCAGATAGTGTTTATATCCGTCTTTGAAAAAATCCTGTAGTTCTGTAAGGCTTTTCATTTTAACCGTGTAAAAATATATTTATTAAATTTTAATAAATGTACGAAAAAAGATTTTACCTTTATTTATTAAATTTTAATAAATGACATTGGCTAAGGTCGGAAACCGACCATTAGTAACTGTAAAACAAGCAGTAACAATATTAAAAGCCTGATTAAACTAAATTATTTAACGCATGAGAATTAACAAACCAATTTCGTACGCAGCAGGGGCAGGGGCCCTGTTAGCGGTACTTGCTTTCGCCAAAGGCCGGGTCGAAAACAAACTTTCCCCTGAAGTAATTGCTGAGTCCAGCCTGGTCCGGACGGATGGGAACATTACCTATCGCGATCTGGACAAAAATGGTAAGCTGGATGTTTATGAAGATGCGCGTCAGCCTATTGAAGACCGCGTGCAGGATCTGCTTAAAAAAATGACCCTCGAGGAAAAAGCAGGCATGATGTTTTATTCGCCTGTAAGAGTTAATGCTGATGGGACGATTGAAGATAAACCAGCTACGGGTTTGTTAGCAAGTCTTTCACCAGTTGGGGTTAATGAGATAGACAAGCGCCATATTACACACTTTAACCTGTTTGTTGTGCCAGCGCCTGATACTTTGGCCATGTGGTATAACAAGATACAGAAATACGAAGAAAAAACGCGTTTAGGTATTCCGCTTACTATCGCTTCCGATCCGCGTAATCAAAACAGCGCGGGTATTTTTGCGATGTCGGCTAAAACTTTTTCTATGTGGCCTGATCCCCTGGGATTAGCCGCTATTGGTGATGAAAAGGAGACGGAACATTTTGCTGATATTTCGCGCCAGGAGTATTTGGCCACTGGTATCAGGCAGGGTTTGCACCCACAGATTGATTTATCAACCGAACCACGCTGGCCGCGCATAGCAGGCACATTTGGAGAAGATGCAGCGCTATCATCACGTATGACTGCTGCCTACATAAAAGGCTACCAGGGCGAAAAGCTGGGTGCTAACAGCGTTGCCATGATGACGAAGCATTTTCCCGGTGGCGGTCCTCAAAAGAACGGACTTGATCCACACTTTGATTTTCAGAAGGGTGAGGTTTATCCGGGTAATAATTTCAATTATCATTTAATTCCGTTCGAAGCTGCTTTCAAAGCAGGCACGGCGGCTATTATGCCTTACTACGGTGTTCCGATGGGACAAAAAGATGTACCGGAAGTAGGTTTCTCTTACAACAAAGCCATTATCACTGAACTTTTACGCAAGAAATATCATTATGACGGCGTGGTTTGTACGGATTGGGGTTTGGTGACCGACTCGAAGCTAGGTACAATCAATTTTCCGGCAAGGGCATGGGGTGTTGAGAACCTAAATACTGAAGAACGTGTGCAAAAAATTATCGATGCCGGTGTTGATCAGCTTGGGGGTGAAAACCTGCCTGATGTAATTATAAAACTGGTGAAAGACGGTAAAGTGAGTGAAAAACGCATTGACGAGTCGATCGTTAGGTTATTGCGTTTGAAATTTGAGCTTGGCCTTTTTGATAATCCTTTTGTTGACGAGAAAAAGGCGGCAGCAATAGTGGGCAGTCCGGAATTTATGAAGGCCGGTGAAGATGCTCAACGCAGATCGCTTACCTTATTAAAGAATGATGGACATGTATTGCCATTGGCGCCAAATAAGCTGAAAATCTATATCAAAAACATCAACCCAAAAATTGCGGCTGAGTACGGGACTGTTGTAAGTGATCCGAAACAGGCAGATATTGCCATTATCAGGTTGCAAACACCAAACTACCCAATACCTGAAGCTAAAGGCAACTTTATAGCACAGATGTTCCATTGGGGCGATCTGGACTTTAAAGGTCAGGCATTGCAGGATATTCTTGACCTGGAAAAAACTGTGCCTACCGTAGTGGATATTTATTTAGACCGCCCTGCGGTGATACCCGAGATCAGCAAAAATGCCAAGGCACTTTTCGCCAACTTCGGTTCAAATGACCGTGCGTTTCTTGATGTGGTTTTTGGTAAGTATAAACCGGGAGGCCATTTGCCTATAGAAATGCCATCGTCAATGGAAGCAGTACGCAATCAGAAAGAAGATATGCCTTATGATTCCAAAGATCCGCTATACAAATTTGGATATGGCCTGAGCTACAAAATAACAGATACAAATCAATTATAAATATCAAATCAAATTAAAAATGAAAAAACTGACCTTAATTTTAACAGTAGTTGTTGCACTATTTCTTTCGGTAAAAGCAAGTGCCCAAACAAAAGATTATTTCCCTGGTAAATGGGATGTAGTTGTAGCTGGTACGCCTAATGGCGATGCTAAGATGACTTTCGTATTGGAACGGAAAGATGGTAAGTTAGGAGGTGCCGTACAGGATTCGACCGGCAAAGAGTTGACCAAGATCACTCAAATTGACGAAAAAGATAAAAGCATAACAGCAGCTTTCACTATCCAAAGCTATGACGTAAGCCTTACGCTTGACCCTGTTGATGATGACCACGTTAAAGGCAGCCTGATGGGCATGTTTGATGCGAAGGGTGTACGTGTAAAAGATGGTAAGTAATTAACAACCCCACACATTAATTTATTTACCGCATCCGGCATTGCCGGATGCGGTTTTTTGTTAAATGCTTATTCGCTAACTACCAGCACTACTTTGCCATTTAGGCCTCCGGCGGAAACCAGGTCTTGTGCTTTGGCGGCTTCTTCCAGCTTCATTACTTTGGCTATCTGGATTTTAATTTTGCCTTCTTCTACCAGTTCAGCGCCGAATTCGAGCTTTTTATGGGAGGGTTCTGATGACATGAACTTGGCGGTAATATGGTACTGATTAGCCATGTCCTCAGACGGTGGCATAACCGCACTTAATAGTTTGCCACCTTTTTTAACTACCTGGAAGGATTTGGTTTGTGTTTCGCCACCGGCCAGGTCTATAACGAGATCTACGTCTTTTACTAGGCTGGTAAAATCCTGTTTTTTGTGGTCGATCACGTCATCTGCGCCTAACGATTTTGCCAGTGCAACACCATCACCTGATGCTGTGCCGATAACATAAGCGCCCAATGCCTTGGCCATTTGAACCATTATACTACCCACACCGCCTGCTGCACCATGTATCAATACTTTTTGCCCGGCTTTTAGCTCGCCCCCCTGTACTAAAAATGTATAGGAGGTAACTAATGGAATGACCAGTGATGCTGCTTCATTCAGGTTCATATTTTTTGGGATCAAAGCCGTATTATCTTCTTTAACAGCTACGTACTCGGCGTAAGTGCCGCCAGAATTGCCGGCAAATACTTTGTCACCAACTTTTAAACGGGAAACGCCGCTGCCTATAGACTCAACAGTGCCGGAAGCATCTGACCCGGGTACATAGGGCATATTTATAAGTATCTGTCCTTTAAACATCCCCGAGCGTAATTTCATATCGAAGGGGTTAACGGTTGTGGCTGCTACCTTAATTAAGATCTCATTTTCTTTTGGCTGGGGTTTATCAACCTGGTTTAAATGGATAACACTGGAATCCCCATAATCGGAATATTGTATGGCTTTCATTGTTCGTTTGTTTAAATGTTTAAACCTGTGATTGGCGGGAATGTTCTCTCAATCAAGATAATCAGGCGGAAAAGCTTTTTGACCGTATTTTTCAAGTACTGCGATCAGTTTTTTCATGGATTCAGGGTACATGGGAGGGGGTGGCAGAAATTCGCCTACAGCAACGGGCTGGCCTAATTCCATGAACATTTCTTCCAGTCCGGCAGGAACAACCGTGCAAAGCAGATGAGCCATTTGATCAGTCTTATTTTTAAAGGCGTGTACAATTCCACCTTTGGGAATAACTATATATGATCCTTTTTTGGCGATGTAAGTGCCGGCTTCTGATTTAACTTCAACTTCCCCGTCTACCACGTAAAAGGTTTCCTGGATATCGGGGTGCGCATGCGGACCGGGGCCGCCGCCCGGTGGAACCATCATATCAATGGTAGCAAATGCGTTACCGGTTTGTTTCCCGGTAGCCAATATGCGGTAAGTATTACCTGCTACAGATACAGTTTTTCCTTCTTGTGTCCCTACTGCGATAGGTGGCTGTTTTTGATCTTCCATAGTTGATGAACAGTGTTGAAGGTAGGAAGTTTTTAAATGTAATTGGAGTACTCGATATTAAGAAAGTATATTGTACACTCTAATAATATCTTTCTCTATTTTAGTTTTGCGACGAACATAATTTTTATCTTCTAATTGCTTAATTATTGATTGGTTTGTATTAGTCAATGGTAATTTAGTTTGTTTACCATGAATATTTAATCGGCTATACGGATGACCCATCTGCTCGATAAGCTCTTTAATCTGTATATGAGACCAATCGCGTAAATACTTTTCAAATAAAATTATTTGGTTTTTCAATGTGGCTGATTTGAATATCTCATTAAAAAACTCCCAATTCAGAGATTGATAGGGAAGATTGGCATAAAAATCACCTATTAATATTGCTAATTCATTATTCTTTGCTAAATGCTCATGGGTCAGCTCTGTAATTAGTTGTTTTTTTTGTTCTGTGGATAAATTTGAGGATTTAAGTAAATAATTAAATTCATCTAGTTCCAACAGGAATTCCCCTGATTTTTTTTGATAATCAACTATATTGACTTCCACAAGTTCCTTTATCTGATTTGAGAAATTTTTTCTCAACAGCTCGAACATTTCTTTATTGAGCCTAATTATTCTATGTTTTATCAATCCGGACAACTTAATCTCAGATAGATTTTCAACGGACAATTTTCCAGGATAATGGTATGGATTGGAATCTAATAAATTTAAGTACGCTGCGTCGTTGATTCCATTTGTAGTTAGGAGCTGTTGTGAGAATTTATGATAGATATCTATCGACTTATTTGTTCCTATAGTGAATTTTATTCTTTTCAATATATGATAAACATTGTATTGACTTAAATATGCAATTAGTATTTCATCCAATAAACCTGTTTTTTCAAAATAAGAAATCACATTATACCAGCTAATAAAAATCTTATTCTCTTCAAGTAAATTGGCCCAAATGTCCTTGTCTGAAACGGAAGTAATTAATTTGACATAAGCTTTTTGTTGTCTAATGATACTTAGCTTTTGATCATGAGAAATTATAGTTGTGACTTTATTGAGTATCCATATAATAGTTTCCTCTGACTCTTCTGTGTTTTCTGGCGACATTATCAATATAGAATTGACATAGTCATCTAAATTTTCCTCTATATAATTTAATAACTCTGGAACATCTGAAGAACGAATGGTGGTGAGATTTGCTTTGTCAATTTGATAATTAGAGATTTCTCTTGTTGATTTTTGTCGCAATATCAAAGTAATCATATCTCTATTAATCTTATAACAATTGTTTTTATATATGTAATCAAATAATGGCTGATTCGCTTCTGCTTCTTCAATTTTAACAAATTTGATATTTAGACTTTTAATGAGATTTTCAGCAATTGTCAATTCGCTATTCTCTTTAAAATAAATCATAAAATCAGCAGATGAAGCAACAAAGTTTGAAATGCAATTATTTATATTAAACCGATTTAAATCTTCTGATGTACCAAATCGGCTAATAAATCTAAGATGCTCAATAACTCTTTCTTTTGTATAACCAGAGTCCTTAACAATGTATTCACCTAATCTATTCCAACTTTTAAATATGCTTCTGATGAAGGGTGCGCTGGTGACAAAGCGGTCGATATAGACATCATAGAAATTCATTGCCCGCTTGATTTCATTATTAAATTGACCCATTAAATTTTCTAAATGAATCTTATATTTAGTAGGGTGTTCTGCAATATAATTTGCGAGCTGAAAATTTAAAATTACTTCTTCTTTGAAATCTTCAGGTGTTAATCTCTCCAAAAGTTTTGCTATTTTGGTTAACTCAAGATCAAATGCTTGGTTTTCACGATTTGCAACACTCAATGCAAAATTTGCGTCATTGATACTTAAACTCCCTGGATAGAAGTAAGATATTAAATACAAATAGTTTTCATTGATATAGCCATTTCTAACTAAATAAACCAAAAGATTTTCTTTCGAAAAATCATTGTCGAATTCATTGAGTGCTGAAGCCTCTTTATTTAAGAGTTTACTAACCGTAAGACCTCGAATTTCATGAATTTCTCTCTTTAAGGTCGAAATTTTTTCCTCAATCTTCTTTGTGCCATTAGCAATATGCTCTTTTAAATCAGCCTCTCGTTCTAAATAAGTAAACTCTGGATTAACCTTTTTCTGAATATCATTAAAAGATTTTCCTGTATTTGTGTTTTGGTTTCTACTGTAAATGTTATTAAAATAATAATAACTAATATCGGTTTGATTGGTTAACCAAAGAAAATCTTGATCGTCATCCCGTATAACTGGAAGCGCTTTTTGCTGGCCATCCACAACCAAACCCAAAGCAGTGGGATGACCGCTAAGCATTTCAACAAGGTAACTAGATCTTAATTCGTTGATAGTCAAGTGACATGACTTTTCAATATCAATTAATTTGCGCTTTTCATTATCAAGCTCTGAATTTTTTCTTGCTATGAATTTCTCTTTAACTCGCCCTATGTCATTAAAAACGTTATACAAAATGCCATCATGGTGATGTAATTTCGCGAAATCATTCGGGTACATGTTTTTATAGACTATCATTGCAAACAATTGATCGTCTTTTAATTTGATATTGTTTAATGTTGACCTATAAAGCATAAACTCATTATAGATATTCTTTAAGGCTCTCATATCATCGATATATAAAGTAACGTTACTCAAAAAATTTTCCTTTATATCGATTTTCGAGCCTTCATGAAAAATCTTTTCATGCATTTGTTCGTAAGAATTGGATGAATTAATCACAGGAATGACAGGGATGATGAAATCAAAAAATTTCGTTCTTGTTTTATCTTTAAACATATCATCCTTTATGGCGTAAACAAACGTGACTTTTCTAATAATTTGATCAGCGTTATTGATCAATAAATTCATTTCTCGCAGTTTTGTAAAAATTTCGGGATCGTTAAAACGATCTAGGTCTTCTATAAAGATTACGTTAAATCTTGTTACCTGAAAAAAATATAAAATCTCATCAAGGTGTTTGTTCAGAATAGAGGTTTCGCTTTTGGGGTCCAATTCCACCTCTCCTTTAATTAAATTAATCTTGTTAAATTTCGAAGTGTTTAAAAGCCTAAAAACGAAGGCACTTAAATTGACAATTGCAGGAATTGAAAACAAAATGCCTATATATTTAGGCCAGTCGCAATAAGGTTCATGTAAAAGGGTATACCAAGCGAATGTGTCATAAAATGCTGGGAAAAGTAATAAGGATATACCCAAAATTGTCATTAGAACGACTATAACATAATAGGTCATTCTCCATCTACTAATTTTTTGGATTCGATTAAAACGTGAGTCAGGAATGGCTTTACCCTTAACCCTATAGAACATTTGCTGTAATATACTTAGCTCTATAAGTTGATGCCTGTCTTCCGCTGAATTCGGCGATGTCGACCCAATCAAATTAGTCGGGAGTGTTTCATTTTCAGTTATTAATACAGCTTCATCCTGAAAGGAGGCTAATGAAATTTTTAAGTAACTATATTTAGGAAATTTTTTCTCAAAGGTTCGGAGAATACTGCTTTTACCAGAACCGTATGGTCCGGAGAGCGCAATATTTTTCACATTTGGATTCTGTAATCCCCAATTCAGCGCCTCCAAATAATTCTGACTTTGTTTAACATCATCTACCGGTGTTAAATCTTCATATCCATTTGAATTGAGTGAGTCTTTCCCGGATTCAATTTTTGGGTTCAGATATCTTATTTTTTTTGATATAAAGTTGAATGGCTGAATTAAAGCGGACCTGATATTCATCGATAAGCACTTAGGTAATAAAGAATTGAATAAATCGATATAAATATAGGCAGTTTATTACTGTAAAAATAAGCGAGTAATGTATTATTATACAATAATTGTAAATACATGTACACCTAAAGCTTTTAAACATGGAGAAAAGCCAACAGGATTCACAAGCGAAGAACAAAAGGTGAATTTTTTGACTCCCAGATTGGAATTTATGCCTTAAATGCCACCATCACAGGCTGATAATACTCTGATTCCTCAGGCATCAACCATTTAATCCCTGTAAACCCCGCATTCTTAAAAATAGCATCCATTTCATTGCGCTGATAAGCCCGGTATTGTACTTTTCTTAAGCCTGTAGTGAAATTATCAGGTGCACCTTTTATAACGTAATGGTTGAGGGTATAAATGTTATTCTCCAGCCATTCCCAGGTTTGGAAAGTGAATGTTTTGGCGCCATCAATATCAGAAATAATAGGATATGTGCTGATGGGCTTATTTTTTAATAATTCATCGTAATCCCTGGTGCTGGCAATGAACAAACCTCCTGGTTTTATTTTCGATAGTATATTTTTTGCGGCCAATTGCAATTCGGCATCGCTTAGCAAATGAGGTAGGGAGTTGTCACAGCTGATCACTACATCAAAGATATCTTCGATCTCATTCTCGATCCGCAGAAAATCTGCAACTTTGAAATGTATACTGACATTTCTTTTTAATGCTTCTTCTTCGGCCCTTTTAATTGCCAGCGGACTTAGATCTGACGCTGTAACCGTATAACCCATTTGCGCTAAACCAATGGCTTGTGTACCAATGCCACACGAGCAATCTAATAATGTTTGGGCTGATCCATTCGCATATTCTTTGATGATCTTATCCAGGATTTTGGCCTGATTGGCAATCGCCTCATCCCAGTTACCAAAATTAAGATGGTAATCTGCAGACAGCTCATCATAAAATGTTTTTACCGGATTAAGCTCCATTATTGATTAATATAAGTCCACTATAAAGTTATCGACTAAACTTACTATTCGGTTTATCAGATCTAAATTTTTAAATTGTGAACTTTTGCAAAACAGTTCAATTTATGGAAGTATTTTTTATCAGGTATCGAAAAGTGCTGCTTTTCGCAAGTGTATTCATGTTTTTATATTTCTTTTATGAAATGTACAAGGGAATTGAAAGTATAAATTCAAGCAAGAAAGGCGAAGGTATCGGAACATTAATTGACGCTTGTATATCTCTTTTTGTATCGATTTACTTTTTTATTAACGTTCGCAAAGCAAGCAGAACACTCAAAGAAGCAAATACTGTTGCAGAACCAAATAGCGATAAAAATCCAGAAGGATGACAACTCAGAATTTACTGCACAAAAAAAGCGTTCATTGAACGCTTTTTCTTCATAGGTAGATGATATGTATTAATATTAAGCAGCGATCTGTCGCAGAAACGCGATGTTATTTTCATGTTGCTGAGCGGCCTTGAAAGCTTTTAAATCATTTATTAAAATAGCTCTCAGCTCAATGTCAAATGCTTTAAGCAGGATAGTTGTTTTAGTTGAGTTTTTCATAGTCTGGTTATTTATATACTCCATAATATATAAATATGATGCCAGTAGGAGTTTCCTGTTAATACAAGAATTCTCACTCCTGAAATTGTATGCTTTTGTGGACGTTTTTGCTTTAAATTGCTTACTAAATAGTTACCTACAACCAAACAAACAATCCCAATCTTTACTTGATAGTCAGGTTAAATTTCCCGTTAGTAACATTCTTTACAGTTGTTCCATCAGTAAAGAGTAGTTTACCGCTAAATGTACCTTGTATGTTTGTACTGCTCATCGAAGTGATCGTTACTGTTGTAGGATAGGCACCGTTTACATCTGTCGTATAATAAGATGGATGAGCGAGTGAGAATGGGCCTTTATTGTAAAGTACTGATACATAGCTTGAGTTATTAGTGCTGGCATTAGTATAACTGCCTTTTGCAAGGGTATTGTTAGATTCTATCGTGATCGCCATGCTGTCAGAACCAGTGCCGCTGCCATTACCCCCGGAGATTATAAGGTTGGAATTTAAGCTAATTGCAGTACCCAATTCAGCAATGGGATTGGTATTAAAACTTTCATCTACGCCGTCGATTGTTGCAGAAATCGTGTTCACCGGAATGTCGGAAGAGCTTTTTTTACATGAAGAAAATGCGAGTGTAACACAGATTGTAAATAGTAGGAGTTTTTTCATTTGATAATTTAATTTTTTAGTTCAGGTGCCGGTTATTACGATAAAGGCATAAAAGGGTTATGCGGAAATTGTCACCTTTTTATTACATATGCCGATGTGTGCAGTAAATCAGGTAGTTAATTTACCATCTGGCGGATAAGTTTACATTAAGTTATATTGTTAAAATGTCCTATCAAAGCGACCCTGGTCTATCGTCACTTCATCGCCTGCGGGGCTGACGGCCTTCATCGAAAAAATACCGGATATGATACGCTGCTGCCCGTCAAAAAAGGTAATGTCCATTGTGCCTTGCGTACATTTATACCGTGTTGTATCACTAAAAAAAATCGCAACGTTCACATTGGTCGTCAAATCATAGCTCCCTGTAGAGGTAACGTTCGGGACATTAAAGGTAATATACTGGTTCCCGCTGTTAGCAGCAAGGGTAAATGAATTAGACTGTAAATAAGAGTACAGTGCCGGTCCGCTGTCAGGACCTTTACTTTTGGGAAGCCATAATTGCCCGTTCAAATTAAACCCAAAGGTGTTTTTTCCCACATGCGTTTCCGCCGGGAGGGCAGGGGGGACGGCATCAGGGAAGATATGGATCTTAATGCAACCACAGGTTGCCATAACAAAAATAAAAACAAGGCCGGCAATTAAGTTTTTAGGATAAGGAAGTTGGACTTTCATTTTCGGTTAGGATGTTAAGGTTTTAGGATTTACATAAAAGTAAAAATTTACTTTAACATATACAACATTTCAGCCTGCGATCGGCGTCATTCCCATAGTAGTTCTAAGAACTTTTACAACCCTACAGCCTCTTTATCTTAATATTTCTGAGCCACACCTTTTGCCCGTGATGCTGGAACATGATATGCCCGCTGGTTGATTTGGCAAAGTTAGGGTTAGTGCGATATTTACTTTTGGCGATGAGGTCGTTGATCTCTTTTGAGTTTAGTTCGTATTCAACAACTTTAACGCCATTTATCCATTGCTCCACATGACCGTGATCTACGAGTAAACGTGCTGTATTAAATTCGCCTACCGGTTTCAGTACTTTGTTTTTCGGGGTTATCAGATCATACAATGAACCGGCTGAGCGCCTGGGCTCGTGGTCGTTAAAATCAATATCATCCAGTAGCTGGAACTCAAAATTATCCAACCAGTTGGGGCTGTTACCGTTACCTGATTCGTGGCTTGAGTTTTCCTGCACGTTATAAAATATCCCGCTGTTACCGGCTTTGGACATAGCCCATTCTAAAGTCAGGTCGAAATTGGTGTAAGTGTCTTTGGTAACCAGGTCGACATTCGGCACATCGGTTTGCGCTACCAGTGCACCGTTTTCCACTTTCCATGCGTTGGGGAAAGAATCCATTTTGTAGCCCCTCAATTCGTTTACAGATTTGCCGTCGAACAGGTAATGCCATCCATCTGATTGCTGCGCATAGATTATGGTGCCGAGGCAAAGTAGGGATAAACAAAGGATAAGGGTCTTTTTCATATTGATGGATAAATGTCAGGATAAAGCTAAACTTAATTTTTTATCTGTTCAAGAGGGCACAAGGTTGTTACATTATACGTGGTTTAAAGGGAGGTGGGTAAGATAGATGAACTTTAAATAATCCCTCCTGAAGCTGCTGCGGCAGCAACATTAATCAATATCCCTACCATGTTGCTGACCGTTTTGATAGTGGCAGCTATTTCGTCAAGTTTTTCGGCAGCCTCGTTGATCTGATCAGCCAGCTGATCAAGATTGTCGCCAACCCCTTTAAGTGCATCTATCAGGTCTTGTTCCGATTGAATAATGATATTGTTCTGAATATCACGAAGTGCGACAAGTGTATGTTCCAGTGCGGTACGGTTTGCTGATGCAATTGAGGGATCAGTTAGATTGATTTGTACCTGGCCGATTGCGTCAGTAACCTGTTGCAGCGTGAGCGATTTTGCGGTATCTAAATCCATAGCGTGATTATTTTACTTTTTTAATGGCTTTCAGGGTGGTATACATATTCTTGACATCACCGCAATAAGCCTGAACCTCGATAGCGATCTCTTTCAGGTTCTTTTTTTCCTGGACATCAATCAATAATTTATGATGCGCCTTTTTTAAACTTTCAATAGCGGTTAGCGTTTGGTTATACAATAGTTCCAGGTTGTCCAGGTCTTCCAGCATCTGGAAACAATCATGGTCATTGGCCAGGGAAGCAAACCTTTGGTTTTGTATCGTCCCCTTGTAAACAGGGAAGGCGACGGTATCCTTAACAGATGTTTTTGATTTCTCTTTGCCGCTTGATTTTTTTTGAACTTGTTTTAATGACTCAGGACGAAGACTTATCGAATCAGGTAAAGGGTTATAGCTCAGGAAAAATACATAATCCTGATGTACTTCTTTTCGTTCGTTAGCGATCAATTCAGGAAAAGTTAACGGGGTTCCAGTAGGGGATTTTAATGGTCCTTTAAGATGAGCAAGCATGGCATCCGCTAGCTGGGCGATCATCGGATCGGCCTTTTGTACAAACTCCTTCACTTCTTTTGCCTGCCGCGAGCGGATAAATTGCTCGCCACCGAGCGTCACCAATTCGGAAACTGCACCGCCAATGCCGGTGGGCAAGGGGTGGGCACTATTAATGGAATTGTATTGCTCAATCAGCCCGTCTAAATTAGTGCCCAGGCTTTGGGCGGCTGTGTCCAGTTGGGCACTGTGTTCGGGCGAAGTAAGGTATACTAATGATTGTCCGTACTTATCTATGATATGGATCGTCAGATCCAATTCCTGGTTTTTTGCAGTCAGGCTTTTTTTAAGCTGATAGGCAGAATTGATCGACTTATAATGATCTTCTGGTCCTGTTATAGAATTGGCGCTATACATCAGCGCTTTTTCATGTATAGCCAGGTACGAGCTATATAAGCTAACAGGGTACATAGAAAAGTTTGCGGTAAGAGAGCCGAACTCGTTCACCTCGGTTAACTGTGATTTTGTTAGGGATGCGCATCTGCTGAGTAGCAACAGGCTCAACAAAGCGCATAAGGTTTTGATGGTTATCTTCATGATCTAAAAATGCTATCCGATATTATTATAATAATATACAGACGTTTATCATTTTGATTTTAAACATTTTACAGATCAAATATAATTGTATTAATAGTATTTATATATGCGTAGAAATACGCTTTTTAATAGTATATTGATATATGTATAGTTGTGATAGCCGTTAGAACAATGACATTTTTCAGAAGCTGTCTATTTTTGATTTGAACACAAACGATGTAAGTTCATTGCCGTTGACTTCAGTCAACGGAATATTGGATAAAATAGGTGGCTTTAGCCCAAATATCCGCCCGAATAATTCGGCTAAAGCCAGATAAAGGCCCTACTTCACCGTTGACTGAAGTCAACGGCAATGAATGAAATGTTTTAGATGGTTTCTCAGATCTCGTGGAATTCTGTCAAATTCCGTAATACATATATTTTCCCGGCTGATACACGGGCAATATTGATTTCGTCATCCTTCAGATTTGTTATGTTCGGAATAAATATCTCTACACTTTCAAGCTGAAAGACAGACTCTTTACCTGCATGCGCAATTTTTAGAGAACTATTGTCGCCCTGGCTTTCCAGTATCGATTTAAGTATATTATTATTGGCCTGAAATTGGGGGGCAGTTTTGCCTTTTAGTTTATGATCATGCAAGTTTAGCAAGTCTTGTGCGGCTGTGTTGACGAACAATATTTCCTGCTTTTCATTCAAAACGAGAACGGCATCATGTACATGCTCAATAATGGTTTCGATGCGTTGTTGCTCTGCTAATATTTGACTTGAATTATTTTGGTCGAGGTTTTTCAGGTTTTCGGCCATATTGTTAAATGCTGCAGACACTTCTGCAAATTCATCGCTCTTGCTAAAGTAGAGGCGGTGGTTGTAATTTTTCCGGCTGATTTCGCCTAATCCATCTGTAAGTGTTATTAGTGGTTCGGCAATAAAGCCACTGATGTTTACACTAAAGCTAAAAAGGGCTAAAAAAGTAACGCAGCCGATAATACCGAGAATTAGTGTAGCATTGTTTACAGATGCCTGAGCTGCGTCGGTTTTACGCACAATAGCCTGCATATTTAATTCTTCTACCTTACGCAGGTCTAAACGGGCATCGTGTTCGGCATTTTGTTGTTGTGCCAGGCTGATTGCTGGTAGTTTTAATATGCTAAAGGCTGTTCTTAGAGCAGATGTAGCATCGCCTTCACCGTTTTCGGTGATGTTATTCTCCTGTTTTAGCAGTTGTTTATTGAATGCTGATCTCGCTGCATCGCTTAGTGGAAGATTGTTTTCGTCCAGCACCGTTCTCATTTCCCTGGCGAAACTGAGACTCTCATAATTGTTTTTGAGGATGACTTTGGAACTCTCGGATAGCCTGTTGATGAAAAATATAGATAACGCTCCTGCGAAAAGAATGGAGATAAAAATAAGGCTAAAGCCAAGCCTGATCTTATATTTAATTTTCATGACCTTTTTTGTTTTACGTGGTTACTATGATCCGGAACAAAATTTAATAAGGTCTTGTTTAAGATAAAATTACGGAATTTTTTTTCGCATACCAGAGAAATCAGGAAGATAATATACTAATCAGAAGGGTGGAATGCCCTTGCGGAACTAAGTGAAATAGTGGAATGTTATGCGAGCCGGTCGAAGGATGGGGGCAAAGGCCTGCCGCACCGCTCTTCGACAGGCTCAGAGTGACAACCTTTTTAACTTAATACATTGTGTTTTACACAAATATACCACCTGATAACTCAATGCGTTGTGCATTAACCCATTTGGCATCTTCGGTGCATAAAAAGGCGACAACACCACCTACATCATCGGGCAAGCCAACACGGCCCAGGGCGGTTAAACCGGCTATCATTTTATTTAAATTTTCATTGTCTCTAACTGCGCCGCCACCGAAATCGGTTTCGATAGCGCCGGGGGCAATCACATTTACTGCGATGCCGCGTTCGCCCAGTTCTTTAGCCATATATCTGCTTAATACTTCTATTGCGCCTTTCATGGCTGCATAAGCTGAATAGCCGGGAAAGCTGAAACGTGCCAATCCGCTTGACAGGTTAATGATGCGGCCACCGTTATTAATCAGCGGTAATGCTTTTTGTGTCAAAAAGAATACGCCTTTAAAGTGAATGTTCATCAGCTGATCAAACTCATCTTCGCTGGTTTCGGCAAATGAGTTATGGACGCCGATGCCTGCATTGTTGATCAGGAAGTCGAAATGATCTGTTCCGAATGTGTCTTTCAATACGATTTTCAGCTGACCGAAGAACGTGTCGAAGCTTTTAATGTCGCCGGTGTTCAATTGTAAGGCGGCGGCTTTTCGACCTGCCTTTTCAATTTCGGTCACTACAGCTTGTGCGTCGTCTTTTTTACTGTTGTAGGTAAGCACTACGTTGATGCCTTTTTTGGCAAGGCTTAAAGCCATGTCTTTGCCCAGTCCGCGGCTGCCGCCGGTTACCAGTGCTATTTTGTTCTTTGTTTCCATCTTATCTAAATGTTTTGATAGAACAAAATTACAACGGATTGTTTTTAGCTGTTTGCAAACATCAATCCAATAGTTGCAAAATTCAAATATGCGATATTAAGAGCGGAAGGCTAAAGGTGCTAATGTGGTCTGTTTCCTGAAAAAGTTTGAAAAATGTGCTACCTGTTCAAAACCGAGACTGTAGGCTATTTCAGAAATGTTCCAGTCGGTTTGTTTAAGTAATATTTTAGCTTCCTGTATTATCCGGCCGGCAATAATATCTGTGGTGGTTTTACCGGTATTCTCTTTTAATACTTTGTTCAGATGATTTACATGAACAGCAAGGCGATCTGCATAATCTTTAGCGGTTCGTAAACCTACCTAATTTTTGATGCTGCGATTCTATTGGGAATTGCCTCTCTAACAATTCGATAAATAAAGAGGATACCCGTGCAGAAGCGGTATGTGAGGGGTAGAGCGCAGTAGCTGGTTGCAGCTTCTGTCCATAATGGATCAGCTCCAATACATAGTTACGGATAAGATCATATTTGAACGCATAATCAGATGCAAGCTCTTTGTGCATCTTCTTTAGGATTGCGGTTATTTCTTCAGCTTCCTCGTCTGATACCTCAAAAATAGGATAGCCGCCCGGCTGGAAGATGGGCAGGTCATCCAGCACAACGCCGCTTTTGCTTTGTATCAGAAATTCATCGGTAAAAATGCAAAAGTAGCCAGATTGGTTATCATCCTGTGGTACATAGTTGTAAGGTATCTTTGGCGTGGCAAAGAGCAGGGCATTCTTTTCAATGTCGATCACCTTATCAGCATATTCTGCTTTGTTATGACCACGGATCATGCTGATCTTATAATAAGCGCGCCTGTTGTAAGGCATTATGCCCTTTTTGGCTGCGCTGCCCATAAAATCATCTATCTTGAACACATTAAAATGACCGATTTCCTTATTGATCCCTTCAGGAATAAGAATGGAAGTTTGCTGATAAAATTCTTCCAGTGATGTAATTGCCATGACCCTTTGCTTTGCAAAATTCAAATATAGGGGTTGGTGATCAGAGATTGGTGATTAGTAGTCAGGTTTTTACTTCGGCAAATTAAAATGACATTTGCTTATTACTATCTACAAAATAAATGACCAACTTTGATATTAAGTAAAAGTTAAATAAAGGTAATGAGCAAGTTTACAGTGCCTGATAAAGTGCTATACGTGTGCACCGGCAGCAAGTGCGGCAAAAAAGGAGGGAAGGAAATGTTTAAACTGTTAAAATCCTATACCAAACATTTACCGCACGGCAAAGATATAGAAGTGATACGCACCGAATGTACCGACCGCTGCGACTACGCCCCGGTATGCGCCATACAACCCGGCAATATCTGGTTAAAGGAATATCACAAAAAAGAGGTGCTGAAATTACTTGGGCTTGCAGACTGACTAAGCTTCAGGGTTGTACCTGATATCGCCCACATGCTTGTCTATCTGCCATCTGCCGGTACCTTCTTCGCCAATTACTTCGAATAGTTCCAGCGCACGGCGTGCTTTGTATTCTTCTTCGCGCTGTTCTTTCAGGAACCAGTTTAGAAATTCCATGGTTACAAAGTCCTGCGATTTAAGGCAGCGGGCATAGATGTTATTGATGGCATGGGTAACGCTGATCTCCTGGTCAAGGGCTTCCTCAAACACTTCGCGGAATGAATTATATTCCAGTTTAATGTCAGCTATTTCGGGTGATACGGCATTGCCGCCCATATCCAGTATATACTTGTAAAATTTAAGCTGGTGCTGTCTTTCCTCATTGGCTTGTTTAAAAAAGTATTCAGACGAGAAATCGTAACCGTTGCGGTTACACCATGAGGCCATAGATAAATATACGGCTGATGAATATGCTTCTTTCTTAACCTGTTGGTTGAGCAGCATTTCTATTTCGTTCGAAATAAGCGATTTTACACGGATGAGGTCTTTCATAACGGCTTATATTGAGTATGTTAACAATAGATATACACAATATTAACGCTATAGTTTGATATTCAAATCAAATATATGCTATCAGTTTAAATATCAGGCGTATATGCGTTGCAACCTGTCGTGGAGGATGTTATTTAGTTCGAGCATTACAAATGTGCCTTCCAGTATTTCTTTAAGGGCGATGATCTGTATCAGGGTAAGTACGTAGCAATGGTCGCAGGCGCAGATGAAAATGATCTCTACATCCGGAGATTTAGAATCATCCAACAGGGCCTTTTCGATATCGACATTATAAACGGCTTTACGCAGTTTAAGGAGATTGCGGTAATCAAAGCGGGCAAATTTTCCGGCGAAATCAACATACCAGCACCTATCCGTATCACATTGAAAAATTGCACCCTTGTCTGTGCCGAAAACCTCTGTCATTTTTTAATCAGCAATATAAATTGTAAGACGGGTACAAATATGAGTCTTATTTATAATTAATCCAAATAAACCAATCAATTTTTATTTTGTCATGTTGAGCATAGCGAAACATCTTCTTCACCCTGCTAATCGGTTATGCATATAGAAGAAGATTCTTCACTATGTTCAGAATGACAAGTTTGTTTTTTTACTATTTGTCATGTTGAGTGATAACGAAACATCTTCTTCACCCTGCTAATCGGTTATGCATATAGAAGAAGATTCTTCACTATGTTCAGAATGACAAGTTTGTTTTTTTACTATTTGTCATGTTGAGTGATAACGAAACATCTTCTTCGCCCTGCTAATCGGTCATGCATATTGAAGAAGATTCTTCACTATGTTCAGAATGACAAGTTTGTTTTTTTACTATTTGTCATGTTGAGTGATAACGAAACATCTTCTTCACCCTGCTAATCGGTTATGCATATAGAAGAAGATTCTTCACTATGTTCAGAATGACAAGTTGGTTTTTTTACTATTTGCCATGTTGAGTGATAACGAAACATCTTCTTCACCCTGCTAATCGGCTATGCATAACGAAGAAGATTCCTCACTACGTTCAGAATGACAGAGGCTGATTAAAATTCACTGTTGGATTTAGGCGGCCACTCCATAATATCACTATTCAAAAATCGCCACCCAGGATTTTCTTCTTCAATTAATTTTATTTTCTTACTTCTTAACCAGCCTTTGATCTCCTTTTCTCTTTCAATAGCATGGTTAACATATTGATACCTTTCATACCATAGAAGATAAAAGCATTTGTATTTACTTGTAAAGCTTTCCTTTTGATCAATTCCGAAGTAATGTTCATATAGTCGTCTTTCCAAATCGTTTGTTATGCCCGTGTAAAGAACTTTTTTGCTATAGTTAGTTAAGATGTAGGTATAGAAATTGTATTGACGCATGGTTTAGTGAGGGAAAATTAAGAAATGTTCTTGATAAACAGAGGATCACCAGATGATTTTTAGCTGTAATAATAAAACGCTTTTGTTATTTTGCATTATTATGCAGGCAGCAGAAAAGATATTAGTTTTCAATAGCATTCAGGAATTGTACCGATACCTCAACCTGCCTGTCGATAAGATCGATGAGAAAACAGAGTTTGCTATCCATAATCTGAAGGATATACACGCCGAACTACCTTACCGGTCGCCTTTGTTCAAGATCAATTATTTTTCGTTTCTATTTGTTAAAAACGCGAAAGGAAGATACTCGACTGATGAGCAATATTTTGATACCCAACCGGGCACTATTTATTTTACTAATCCGGGGCATTACAAATCATTTGAATGGGAACGGATAGATGAGGTTTACCAGATCAATCTAAGCGAATCCTTTTTAAAGGAAAACGTACATCCCCATATATTCGATGAGTTTTCCTTTCTGCTGGCCGAAACCGTACCACCTCGCAACCTGACGCCAGAAGTATTTGCGGAGTTTGAGCACTTGTACCTGCAAATATTAAAAGAATACGTTTCACATTCGCCGTACCGAAACCGGCTGATCGGTAACCTGTTTGTGGTACTGTTATTAAAGATAAAGGAATATTTCTGGCACGACTACAACCCGATATATGAAGGTAACCGCAGTTCAGTCATCGTTAAAAATTTTAAAATGCTGCTTGAGAAACATTACCGTGACCTGAGCAAGGGCCTGGTAGAAAAAGCTTATCGTGTACAGGATTATGCCGATGCTCAAAGCCTGCACCCTAATTATTTGAATAATGTGATCACTGCCAAAACCGGAAAGTCTGTCGGCACCTGGATCGCTGAAAAAACCATTGCGGAGGCTAAATCACTTTTGCAAAATTCATCCTCATCTATTAAAGAAATATCCTATTTGCTGGGCTTTTCAGAATCGACCCACTTCAGCAATTATTTTAAAAAGCATACAGGTATCTCCCCGGTTTTGCACAGAAATCAGCATAGTAAGGCGGTGTCTTAGTGTATTTGCTTGTCCTATTATTAGGTGGCTCCTATGGAGCCTAGCGACTGATTTTAATTTTCTATAAACAGGGAGCTCCTATGGAGCTATTAAATGGGCTAGGCCAGACTCCATAGGAGTCACCTGTTTATAGAAATCAGATTAAAAGAATTACAAGGCTCCATAGGAGCCTCCTTTATAAACCATACCTCACCGTTTAACGCATCGAGTCAATTGTATTTTTGCTGCTCTCCTCACTACATCTTTGAAACTTGCATGTAATGCTTTGAGATGTGTATCATTCGGGGGGCCTTCTCTCCGCACCTTTGTTATATCATTTAAAACAAAGGAAATATGAAAACGTTAGAATCAAAAGTAATCTTAGTAACCGGCGCCTCAAGAGGCATTGGTGCAGCAGTAGCTCTTAAAATGGCAGATGCCGGGGCTAAAGTAATTATCAACTATGCAGGCGGCCAGGATGCTGCCGAACAAACCGTTAACCAGATCAAACAACAGGGCGGCGATGCCATAGCCCTGCAGGCTGATGTAAGTAAAGCCGACGAAGTAAAGGCCATGTTTGATGCCGCCATCGCCCACTATGGCCGTATTGATGTACTGGTAAACAATGCCGGTGTCATGACGCTAAAACCTTTGAAGGATTCGACCGACGAAGATTTTTCACGCCAGTTTGATATCAATGTACGAGGCACTTTCAACACCTTGCGTGAAGCTGCTACCCGCCTGGCCGATAATGGTAGTATCATCAATTCCTCTACTACCCAAACCCGCGCCAGCTTCCCTGGTTATGGCATCTACGCAGCAACTAAGGCGGCTGTGGACCAGTTCACCCGCATATTCGCAAAAGAAGTTGGCGGCAGGGGTATTAATGTGAATTCAATACAGCCCGGCCCAATAGCAACTGCCCTGTTCCTGGACGGAAAATCAGAAGAAGTAATTGCCAGACTTGCTGCTGCTAATCCCTTCAACCGGTTGGGTACTCCCGATGACGTTGCCCGCGTGGTAACCTTCCTTGCCAGCGACGATGCCAAATGGATATCAGGTCAGAATATTGCGCTAAATGGTGGTATGGCGTGAGGGGAGGAAGTCGGAAGTCGGAAGTCGGAAGTCGGAAGTCGGAAGTCGGAAGTCGGAAGTCGGAAGTCGGAAGTCGGAAGTCGGAAGTTGGAAGTTGGAAGTCGGATGTTGGAAGTCGGAAAGATTGAAGTAAATCGGTGTAATCAAAACAAAATCAGTGTAATCAAAAATAAAAAAACATAGAAATCATGAACACATTAAAAAATAAAGTAGCTCTTATAACCGGATCAGCCAGGGGATTGGGTAAAGCCATTGCGGAACGTTATGCAGCAATGGGAGCAGACATTGTTGTCAATTATTCAAGAGATAAAGCATCTGCCGATGAAGTGGTGAGCAATATCAAAGCAATGGGTGCAAGGGTGATAGCCGTTCAGGCCGATGTGAGTAAAGTAGCCGACATTGCAAGGCTATTTGAAGAAGCAAAAAAGGAGTTTGGTAAAATAGACATCGTGGTAGCTAATGCGGGCATCGAACTGGTAGAAACACCTGTAGAGGAATTTACCGAAGAACAATTTGACCGCGTATTTTCTATCAATACAAAAGGTACTTACTTCACCATGCAGCAGGCCGCGAAAAATGTGACCGACAATGGCCGGATCATTTATATCGCCTCAAGTACAACATCTTTCCCGGTAACAGGAATGGCCGTATATGGCGGGAGCAAAACTACTCCACGTTATTTGGTGGATGTGTTGTCAAAAGAAATTGGGCATCGTGGGGTAACCGTAAATTCGATCATTCCTTTTGCTGTTGACCACTCAGGTATATTTGCAGAAGCAAGCAGTTATCCTGAACTGAGAAAACAATTGCTGGATAGTTGCCCTATGGGTAGACTGGCCGAAGTAGAAGACGTAGCCAATGCAGCAGAATTCTTCGCAAGCGACCTGTCATCATTTGTTAACGGTCAGCACTTATTGGTGAATGGCGGTGCAACAAATTAATCATCCAAAATAAACCATATGGTAAATGTCATATTTACCATATGATAATTTGAACATGATTATATTCTGAGAAATTTGCGTTAACAAATAACATCTTTAAAAACATCATATCATGAACACAACAAAAATTGGCTGGATTGGGCTTGGCAAAATGGGCGTACCTATGTCGCAACAATTAATAAAAGCAGGCTACCCTGTATCAGTTTATAACCGCAGTAAGGACAAGGAAGATTCTTTTAAATCAATGGGTATAGCAACCGCCTTGTCGCCTGCATTATTAGTGCAGAATTCAGATGTAGTTATTATCATGGTGTCTGATGATAAGGCTATCAACGATATTTTTAAGGGAGATAATGGCTTGCTAAATGCGAAAGTGAGCGGTAAGATCATCATCAACATGAGCACTGTTTCGCCGGCTATCAGTAAAGAGATGGCTTTGTTATGTGAAAAGCAAGGCAATCATTATCTGGATGCGCCGGTATCCGGAAGTGTAAAACAGGCTGAAGATGGTCAGCTTGTTATTATGGTTGGCGGCGAAGAAAAAGCATTTGAACAAGCCAAACCTGTATTGGAAAAAATTGGCAGGCTTGCGATGCGGGTAGGCGATACAGGTGCAGGCAATACTGCCAAACTGGTGATCAATACCCTGCTTGGCGTATATGCGCAGGGCCTTGCTGAAGCGGTAGTATTTGCCGGGCAAAATGGTATAAAAAATACAGACCTGTTAACGTTGATCAATAATAGCGCATTAGGCAGCCCCTTTATTAAAATCAAAGGTGATGCTATTATTAACGATAATTACAACGCCGCATTTGCCCTGAAGCATATTGCAAAAGACCTGCGCCTTGCAAAAGACCTTGGCTTGGCTACACCGCTGGGCGAAGTGGCATTTAAAACCTTCCAGGAAGCCGAACCTGCCCTGGGCGAACAGGATATTATTTCGGTTATCAAGCAAATAAATAAGCAGTAAGATCATGTTAACCAGGATCATCAGCGGTCTGCTTACACTTTTTGTAGTGTACATGGGATTTAAACAAGGCTTGGCAATGGTAAGTGCCAAGCCTATAATGCTGGATATGTTTGGTAAATGGCATTTCAGCAATACAGGCATTGTAGCGTTTGGCATAATTACGTTGTTAAGCGCCCTGCTTATTTTATTCCCTCAAACTTTTACTGCCGGTAATATATTGATGGCAATAACCATATTGGTTATTATCGGTCTGCAATTGTCTATTAAGGATGTAAAAGGTGCACTTATTGAAGTCCCTTTTTTGCTGATGAACCTGGTATTGATCTGGTTACAATATCCACTATCTAAATAAAAAACATCATGAACACTGCTATAATCACTAACCGAGTAGCAAAAGAGGCAATCGATGCCTTGCAAGCCGGTGATAAAAATGCCTGGTTTAAATTATTTACTGTTGATGCACTGCTTTTTGATGACGGAAATAAAATAGATTTCAAAGGATTTTCTGAAAGCGCGCTCGGGCATGAACGCTTTACCAGTATAGATAAGATTGAAAATGAAGGGTTAAGCCTCTATGGAAAGTTTCACAGCGATAAATGGGGCAATTTTAAAACCTATTTTAAATTCCATATAAACAGCAGCGGTAAGATACAGCGTCTTGAGATTGGGCAGGCTGATTATTAAATACTTGACTTGTCTGTCAGCAAACAGTCAAGTAACACTCGTTTTACAATCCGATTGTTAATAATACCAATTGGTATTATTTATATTGCTATGTTTGCCGAAATTTTATTGAATAACTATGTTAAATAGGGTAGTAGTAACGGGTTTAGGTGCATTAACACCACTGGGTAATGATGTTAAAACGTTTTGGAAAAATATTGTAGCCGGCAAAAGCGGGGCTGCAAAGATCACTAAGTTTGACTCTACACTGTTCAGGACGCAGTTTGCCTGTGAACTGAAAGATTTTAATGTGACCGACTACCTGGACAGGACCGAAATAAAGAGGACTGACTCCTTTACACAATATGCTTTGATAGCAACAGACGAGGCTATAAAGGATTCGGGCTTTGATTTTAAAGCGATGGACCCTTTTGATGTTGGTGTGATATGGGGAACAGGGCAAGGTGGAATGGAAACATTTGAGCAACAGGTAACTGAATATGCTTTGGGTGATGGCCATCCGCGTTTTAGTCCGTTTTTTGTCCCCAAATTTTTGACTAACATGGCATCGGGCATGATCTCTATCCGCAATGGATTTATGGGGGTTAATTATACGCCGATATCTGCTTGTGCCACATCTAATACAGCCATAATGGAGGCCTTTAACCATATCCGGTTGGGTAAAGCCAAAATCATAGTAACAGGTGGTTCCGAAGCGCCCATAACCCCGGTATCGTTTGGGGGTTTTAGCTCGATGAAAGCCATGTCTTCAAGAAATGATAATCCGCAGCATGCGTCAAGGCCCTTTGACGTAGATCGCGACGGGTTTGTGATGGCAGAAGGTGCAGGCGCATTGGTTTTGGAAGATTATGAGCACGCTGTAAAAAGAGGCGCACATATTTATGCTGAAGTAACCGGTGCTGCAATGACCGCAGATGCTTATCACATGACATCCACTCATCCCGAAGGAATTGGCGCCACAAAGGCAATGCAATTGGCATTGAAAGAATCAGGGATAGGCATTAGCGATGTGGACCACCTAAATATGCACGCTACCTCTACCCATGTAGGTGACTTATCGGAGCTTAAGGCAGTTTTGGCATTGGGTAGCATTGATAGATTGAAGATCAGCGCGACCAAATCCATGACCGGACATTTGCTTGGCGCTGCCGGTGCAGCCGAGGCCATAGTTTCTATACTTTCAATCCGCGACCAGGTGATTCCGCCAACTATCAATACAGAAGTTTTAGATCCGGCTATTCCGTCAAACTTGCATATCGTTTTAAAAGAATCGATTAATCACAAAGTGAAGGTAGCCATGAGCAATACTTTTGGCTTTGGCGGGCACAATGCTACGGTGATATTTAGGGCGGTGTAAGTATATGACATCAGTTAGTTTGTTCAACTAACTGAATTTTATCAACCCTTTCAAAGTGTTTTTTGTTAAGTGTTACTAAAGGGATATTATGATGAATTGCGGTAGCTGCAATAAATAGGTCGGGTATTGCAATTTGCTTTCTTTTCTTTTTCAAGGCGGCATCAATATTTGCAGCTTCTATGGATATTTCTGCATTGAAGGGCAATACCGTAATTTTCTGAAAGAATTCGTTCCAAAAATCAGACTGCTCATTGCTTGAACCTGTATATATTTCGAAATGTGTTACTGCTGAAACTGCGAATATAGAAGGGGTTTGAAGCAAACCAAAAAGTGCACTCTTACTTTTATCCTTTTTCCTGTAATATTCTATAAGAATAGAGGTGTCGAGCAAAACTACTTCGTTCTCCATTTATTCAGTCTGGTTCTGGTTTCCTTATAGATATCATATTGATGATCACCCATGACCGGGCCATTCAATAGGAATTTTTGAAAATCATCAGTACTGGCCTGTCCTTTACCATCTGTCTTTTTTGCTGATAGTTCGGCCTTTAATTGTACAATCTTGGCCGCAGGCAATTGATTAATTGCTTTTAAAAGTTGTTCAAACCCGATGTCTACTTTTAATTCCATATATCAAATTTAGTAAGAAAAATATAGAACTTACTAATCAATGCTCTACAATTGTATATTTAACCTTTCAATCAATCGCAATGGATACTACCATCTTTCGCCAGTTTTCTGACATCGCAACCAAAGAGATCGCACCAGGTTTTTTTTCTAAGCTGATCCACACCGATACCAATACTATCAATTTTATCGAAGTGAAGGCCGGTTGTTCTGTGCCACTGCACAGACATGTTCATCAGCAAAGCGCCTTTGTGCTCGAGGGTAAATTTGAGCTGACTGTTAACGGCGATCCACAAGTTTTAGAGCCGGGAATGTTTGCTGTTATTCCATCAAATGTGGAGCATGGGGGTAAAGCAATTACTAATTGCAAACTGCTGGATATTTTCAGTCCGGTGAGGGAAGATTACAGGGCCTTGTAGTCTATGCCGCTTAGTAAACAGACCAGGATTTGGGTGGATATCATCATGATCGCTTTCGTGATGCTGTTTCCGCATTACGCTCATTTGCCCATGTATGCTTACCCTTTCGTGGTTTTGGGTGTGATATGGATCTACCTGAATTTTAATAAGGAAAGCTTTGCATCTATCGGTTTCCGTTTTGCTGATCTGAAATGGAGGGCTTTTTATGTTGGCGGTGTAATAGGATTGGTGTATGCGGCTTTTCATTTTTGGATATTGGGCCCATTTATTACGCACCTGGGTTTCAAAAGTGCTAACCTTTCCGACTTTAATTTTATCAGGCATCATTTTATTAATTACATTTTCTTGCTGTTGCTGGCCGCGTTCCTGGTTGTGCCTTATGAAGAGATCGTTTTCCGCGGATTTATTTTTAACAGGGTCAGGGTGATGTTTGGCAAATCGTTTTTGATCAGCGCTATCATCACGAGTATCCTGTTTGCACTCTATCATTGGCAGGAGGGATGGGGTGCAGTTATCGCGATATTTATCTTTGCGCTGTTTATTACCTGGCTTTATAAAGTGTTTAAGGGCAATCTGTGGTATTTGATATTTTTCCACTTGCTATATGATACTTTTATGCTGACGATGATCTTGCTGGGGAAGATGTAGGTGTTGGTTGATTAGTTGATTAGGTTGATTGAGTTAAATAAGTTAAACTAATCAACTTAATCCAACTCAATCAACCTAATCAACTTAAGACGCTTCAAGCAAATGCCTGTAGCTTCTTCCTATCGGTATAATCTCGTTATTGCTCAAAACCAATTTATTGCTTTGCGTATGCTTTATTTTATTATTGGCGACCATATATGATTTATGGACACGCACAAAATGTTTGGCAGGGAATAATTCTTCAACAATTTTTAAAGAACCTTTTACAATGATCTTCCCGTCATCGGTATAAATAATAGAATAATCCTTTAAGCCCTGTATATAATAAATTGAATTTAGAGAGGTCTTGAATTTTTTGGTGCCTGATTTAAGGAAGACATAATCGCTGTCGTTATGACTGGTTATCATAATTGAAGCTTCCCGCTTAAGCTCTTCCTGCAGGTTTTTAAGTTCCATGCGCTGACGGTACCAGTCCAAACTGAGATTAAAAGCTGTTGTGATAGCCAGGTACCAGCCTGCGGTAATAAAGTTATACGGAAATGAATACCAGAAACTTCGATAGCTGATGGCGCCTATAACAAAACCATACAAGTAAATATCATATAGGTTTTGCAGCGTAACATATATGCACAGGGATAAAATGAGCAACGCAAAGTAAGCAGGATATCGTTTGGTGGAAAAATAGCGGGGGATAAGATAAAAGATATGAAAATATGATAGTGAAATGATGAGCGTGAGCCTTACTACAGTGCATTCGGCAAAATGACCAAGGCCCGCTTTTTGTATAAGGTAACGCCTATCAAACAAAAACACCATTGTTATTACTACCCAGAATAACAGGTGAAGCAGTTTTTTGGTAGCCGGCCATTGAGCGTTCATAGCAATTTTAAAATGTTTTATGCAATGATCAATATAAAACAGACAAACGACTAATTGAATAGACCAACATCAAATTTAATAGATGAATGATGCTATGGAAAACTATAGATCAATATACGTCTATTAATTGAGGCTTTGGTCTACTATATTTTATCAGGGCAAAAATGGTGGCTAATCTTGTGTTGTAATTTAAAATCAAACAACATGAAAACACTTCTTTTTTGTTTGCTGATGCTCAGCAATGCTGGGATCAGCACCCACACAAATAATTATCCAAAACCCGGCGGAGTTAGCGTTTTAACTGTTGATCCGGCAGTGAGTACGATCAACTGGAAGGCTGAAAAGCCAACGGGGAAACACAATGGAACGATCAGGATACAGTCGGGCGACCTGGTTTTTTACTGCAAACAATTGGCTAAAGGTTCTATAACTATCGACATGAATTCCATAACCGTGTGTGATCTGGTTATGCTTGATAAGCAGAAATTAGAGAATAACCTGAAGGGCGATAATTTCTTTGATACTGATAGTTTCCCTTTGGCAAAATTGGATATTGTTTCGGTTGATCACAGGTCGGAGTCTGTATATCACTTTGTTACCGTTACAGGTAATTTAATGCTGCATGGGATCAGTAAAAAGGTAGTCTTTACAGTGGACATCTCGAAAAATACCGATACCAGCTTTATGGCCCAGGCTGATATCAAGATCAACCGGCGCGACTGGAACATCGCAACAAAGAATGTTAAGTACGATACATTCATTTATAGCGATATCAACCTGCATGTGCTGCTACAGGCAAATAAAGCGAATACACAAACAGCTGCCTCGCTATGAAAAAGGTGCAAATCTTGTTTTTCGCGATCATCGAGTGCGCTTTGATTGCTTGTGCAGTTGGTCATACTTCAAATAAAGAAAATATGATCACCCTGAAAGTTGGCAAAACTCCAACCAGCATCGAAGTTGCGGATTTGGACAATGATAAAATACCAGACCTCGTAATTGCCAATGGAGGCGATAGCAGCGTTACCATTTTGCTCGGAAAAGTGAATGGGGCTTTTACCGAAGCTAAGGGCTCGCCATTTTATGCGGGCTGTACACCAAATGACGTAGTGATAGCAGATTTTAATAAAGATGGCAAGCCTGACCTTGCCTTTGCTAATCATACCAAAAAATACCTGACTGTATTGGCTGGCGAAGGTGATGGAAGCTTTAAACCGTTGAAAGGATCGCCCTTTGCGGTGGATGTTATCCCGCATACTCATGGTGTTGCAGCAGGCGATTTTAATAAGGATGGCAATACCGACCTGGTTACGGACAGTTGGGGGAATGACCGGATAGAAATACTTTTCGGAAATAATAAGCATGGATTTAATACGCCAGGTACTTTTATAAAAGTTGGCAAACATCCCTACCAAAGAATCAGAACGGCGGATTTGAATATGGACGGGAATACGGATATTGTTACCACTAATTTGGATGGCAATAATGCTACTATCCTGTTGGGAAATGGTAAGAGTGGCTTTTATGAGCCACCAGGTTCGCCATTTGCCTGCGGCGACTCACCCTTTGGAGCCGCGGTCGGGGATATCAACGGAGATGGCAAGCCCGATCTGGCGATTGTGAACTCGCCTACCATTACCTCAAGCAATACCGGCAGGGACGGGCTTACTATATTGATCGGGGATGGCAGTGGCAAATTTGTTATTATGCCGGGTTCGCCCTTTACTGCCGGTAAAAGTCCCAGCAGAGTTGCCATAGGCGATATCAATGGCGATGGTATTAATGATATTGCAGTCGCAAATTATAATAGCAACAGTATCACCGTATTTCTGATGAACAGGCATGCAGTGGTATCAAGCTATACAGTACCGGTTGGTCAAAAGCCGGACGGTATTACCATTGCGGATGTGAATGGTGACGGTAAAAACGAAATACTGGTAACCAATAGTCTTGATAACACGCTCAATATAATTGAAACGGCTAAATGACACGTCGGCATTTTATTATTAATCGTAAAAAAATTAGGTTTGCAGCTTTAAAAATTTATATGCCTATTACCCAAGCTACCCTATTCGATGCTGCCGAACTAACTAATCTTGTCAACAGCGCCTATCGCGGTGCATCATCCCAAAAGGGCTGGACGAGCGAGGCGCATCTATTGGGAGGCATCCGTATTGATGAGCCTACCATGGCCGAATATCTGCAAGATCCAAACGTTACGATGTTAAAATACACTAATGATGAAGGGCAGATCATCGCTTGCGTTTATCTTGAACTCAAGGAGCAAAGGCTGTACCTGGGCATGCTTACCGTATCGCCAACGTTGCAGGCAAACGGCATTGGTCGGCAGTTGCTGCAGGAAGCAGAGATCGTAGCCAAACAGTTGAATTGTGGTGCTATATTTATCACAGTGATTACTACCCGCCACGAATTGATCAAATGGTATGAACGCAGGGGGTATCATACTACCGGGAAAATTATTCCATTTCCTACTGATACTAAATTTGGTGTGCCTAAGCAGGTGATTGAGTTGGGGGAGTTTGAGAAGGAAGTGTAAGATTTTGGGTTCTGAATTAATTGGGGGATTCAATTCATGTGTAGTCCCGCTCAATTGCCGCGGGAGGGCTGTTAGTTATTCACCAGTCATTTGTTTTTTATCGGTGTTCATGATTGCTATCGCAATTTTGGCTTGATCCAAAAGTAACCAAAAGATCAAGACAGAAAAAAGCTTCAGCCCGCCCTGCCGGTTCTTAACGCTTTTCTGGATGCTCATTCTTCGCATCACGCGAAAAGGCTAAACCGTCATTCCCGCCATACACCCGGCCCGCTTTTTTGTCAGCCCAACGCTCTTTTGTTTTGGGTTCATTTAATGAAGCAATATTTTTTATTTATTCCTGATCCCGTCAGTGGAACAGCTTCGGGCGAAATCAGGCAAAACGATGGTGGCCTTGTGAGTTGGAAAGAGCATAGCAATAGTTGCCGAAGTATCGGCCTGGTGGGAACGCAGTGGGGCAACATTTTGCAGCCCGTAGTTTTGGCTGATTTGCAGGGCAAAGGCCCCTGTGCGGCAAAGAAGCCTTTCTGTGACAGCCTTTATTCACCAGTGTTTGTTTTTTATAGGTGTTCATGAGCTCGCTACACTTCGGTTTTGGTTACTTTTGTGGCGACAAAAGTAACTAGGCCTCCGCGGCTATGAGCGGACAGAATATCTTATTTAAACCTAAATACTTTCAATACCGAAAATCTACACTGGCATCAGCCCTAACACTTCCTTCAAATGTTCTACGTGCCTGAAATTCTCATGGTCCAGCTTGGCTTCGACCTGCTCATGCGCCCAGGTGGTGTGGTAGGGAACATGGATAGCATGCCCGCCGATGTTTAATACAGGAATGACGTCTGATTTTAATGAGTTACCGATCATCATAAACTCATTAGGGAGGATATCGAGGTGTTTGATCAGCTTGAGGTAATCATCCTCACCTTTTTCGGACATGATCTCGATGTGATGGAAATAACGGCTCAGTCCGGATTTTTTTAGTTTTCGTTCCTGGTCCAGCAGGTCGCCTTTGGTGGCTACTACAATGCGGTATGGGCCTTGCAGGGCTTGTAGTACTTCTTCTACATTGTCGAGTAGCTCAATAGGTTCGTTCAGTAATTCCTTGCCGTAACCTATGATCTTTTCGATGGCTTCATTGGTGAGGTTGTTATCGGTTACTTTTAAAGCCGCCTCGATCATGGAGAGGATATAGCCTTTTATTCCATAGCCGTACAGGGGGAGGTTTTCAATCTCGATCTTCAGCAGCTCGCGCGATAGGGCATGCTGCGGCAGAAATTCTTCCAGCAGGCTGCAAAACTTCTTTTCGGTGTTCTGAAAATAAGGCTCATTTACCCAAAGGGTATCATCAGCATCAAAGGCGATCACTTTTATTTCCATCTGCTCAAATTTATACAATTATAAGTTATTGGGACTGATTCAAAAACTGTGAGATATATAATTATAAGATTGCTCCGGAGGAGCAAAATGTCGGTTGCATAAAAAAATAAACAACTTAATTGCTCCTTAGGTGCAATATTTCTTCATGCATGGCTGATGATGTTTTGCACCTACCTTTGGTCTAATTAAGAGTATTTTTTATAAATATTGTTATTGTTTGAAACGGGGGGTCTGGGGGGTGTTAAAAACTAAAAACTTTGTGAATAACGTTATGATAAAGGGCAGGGTGAACTTGAGCTCCTACTAAGTTTACAGAACTATGCTCCGTATTAGTCCCTGCCCTTTATGATTGCCCAAGGCCCAACTAGAATACTAACCTTGCTACAACAAAGGTTTTTTCGGCAAAAGGCAATCTTTATAAACTTAAATTATAAACGTATGAGAAAGTGGAATGTTATTCTGGGGGTGGATGTGTCGAAGTTGACACTGGACGTAAGTAGTTACGAGCTTGGGCAGCACATCAAAATCGACAATTGTTCTGCGGGGTTCAAGGTATTTCAGAAGTGGTGTAAAACTCATAACATCGATTTGCAAGAAACCCTGATAGTGATGGAATACACGGGTGGTTATGAATACAGGTTCATTCAATTTTGCGAGGCTTTTTCTATTTCATATTGCAGGGTGCCTGGACTTGAAATAAAAAACTCCATGGGTATGACCAGGGGGAAAAGTGATGAGGCCGACTCCTTTCGTATCAGCAAATATGGTGAACAAAGGATAAAAGACATTGAGCCTTCAAGGCCGTTGGATAAAACCATCCTGATACTTAAACAGCTCTTATCTTTTCGTAAACGATTGGTACGGGAAAATGCGGGCTTGCAAAGCACATTAAGCGAGCGCCAGCACATGTACGAGATAAAGACAGCCGATACAATTACCCGTGTTAGTAAGGCAAAAATGAAATCAAACACGGTGTACATAAACCAGGTGGAGAAACAGATAATGGAAATAGTTAAAGCCAATGACGCTATGTTGTTAAACTACCGGATAATAACCAGCATCAAGGGCATCGGTAAAATAAATGCATGGATGACCATCGCTTATACCGAAAACTTTACCAGTTTCCCGGATGCAAGAACGTACGCAGTGTATGTGGGTGTGCTTCCATTTGGTCATAAATCGGGAACAAGTGTCAAAGGCCGCACAAGGGTCAGTAAACTTGCAAATAAGGAACTGAAACAGGAGTTGAATCAAGCTGCAAAAACAGCGATAGCGCATGACCTTGAACTCAAAGCATATGCCGAAAGAAAGTTCAAAAACAAATGCTATCCACTGGTATTAAACAATGTTAAATTCAAGCTGATCCTCCGAATGTTCTCCTTAGTAAAAAGAGGTGAAATGTATGTGGATAACTACAAACGATCAGCCTGAAAAAAAGCAATTTTAAATTAATTTGGATATATGGTAAACCTAGAATACGGAGCAAAGATTTCTTATTGGCTTTCTGCTACCAACCTGTTACCCCTAATGGGGTAAATTAAAAACGGAAAGGAATCTACAGGAAAAACATTTCATTTTTTTTAAGAAATGATGCAACCGTTTTGAAAAAGTGTCGTCTTATAACCAAAGCGATCAAACAAAATTCGATTATAATGGAAGAAGTACTGCCTGAATTAAAAGAATTTATTGCCGGATATTGCGAACGATATAAGATACAAAAGGTTGATCCGGAAGCGTTGACTGTAGATACCAGTATTGATCTGGATCTGGATATTTTTGATATCGAGATCGATCTTTTCCTGGCGGAGTTTGCGGATACTTTCAGGATCGATAACTCTAAATTTACCTGGTATAAATATGGGTACCCAAAGGGATCAGTAGGTGTGGAGGTAATGAAAACGGTGTTCGGTTACAGGTATACCTGGGTAAAAAAGGTGGCTAATAAACTGTATAAACCTAAGTTTAAGGTTCAAAACCTGCAGGAAGCCATGAAAACAGGGAGACTGGTATAAGTGGGAAGGTATAATGCCTGCCTAACGGCAGGTAGACAGGGAATGGAGTGATTCCGGCTGGTGGGTCAGCTTTCAAATTCTAAGCCTGCTGGCCTGGGATTGCTCCATTCTCTGCAATGCTTCTAAAATGCTTCAAATATTACTTTATTCTTCTGCTTCAGCTCAATATTCCTGACTGAACCTGTTCCCTCGAACATATACCACATACCAACAATATTTTCGGGCAAGGGCAGTCTTGAATGGAAAACCACTTTCCCATTTACGTAATACGCCAGGCTGCTGCCTTCACTGCGGATATTCACTTTTACCCATTGGGTCAGATCAGTACCAAAACCCGACAAATCGGTACTTTTTCCTGATATCATGTTTGCCCCATCGATCATATTCAGCTCAGAGATGCATCCTTTGATAGACAAAGGCACAATAACGGGAATATTATCTGTTACCAGGCTGATATTCATAAACTGGCAGGTGCCCGAGCCTTCATGATAATCGTTTTTTACCTCGACGCTGAAATCGAAATCGCTGATAGGTACGGGAGTAAAATTACCTACATTGGCGTATTGAACCATCGGCGGCTGCGGACTTAGCATAATATTTTTTTGCTTCAGATCAGCCACAGAAAGCGACATAAGCCCATCCTTTAGAAACTCTGCCGGGTTAAGGTAAACAGGTATCGGCTCATGATTGATTAAACCAAGCCAGCCAATAGTTGGTATCAGCAGGGTATGTTCTTTAACAACGGTTTTGTTTACCAGCAGCTTAGCGTGGTAAAAACCCGGATAATAATAAACTGAAGTATATTGGTGTTTGCCAGGATCAACCCATGCCCTGGTACGGTTATCCCACGATTGCTGTATAAAAACTGAATCGCCGGCGGCTGCTTTGGCATCATAAGTAAATACTACTGAATTAGGTATATTCCTTGTAACCGGTTTGCTGCTGAAAAAGTAAGTGCCCTTTGCCGGTTCTTTTTTAACATGCATGCTGATCAGGCCAACTGCGGCAATGGCAATAACAATTAATCCAACAGTTATCCACCGGCCTTGTTTAGCTTTAGGTTTTACAGGAGCTTTTTCAACTTGTTTTGTAATGACTGCGTTGGCAGTGATCTTTTGCCGGGTAAATGCGCGCCAGCTTTCGAAGCCGGCAAACCGGGCTAAAGTATCCAGCGTGGTTGTACTGGGCATGTGATTGTACTCAACCTTTCCCCATATCCTTCGCAAAGTGCTGGCGCTTAAAGATACTTTGGTTTTATCAAAAATAAGCTGATTAAGTATCTCAAAATCTTTTCCTTGCCAGGTCGAGTTATCACCCCAGTCGAGCTGCTGTTCAATAATAGCCAGTAATTGTTTCAGTTCAGAAGCACTCATGCTTGAATTTTGGTTATTCGAAGATACAGTTATCCATTCTTTAAGACGCAGGGAAAATGATTCTGTGACAGGATTTTTAGCTCAAAATGATAAATTTTCAGTACTTGAAATCTCAACAGCAGGATCTATAAATGATTTAATAATTCATCAGGAGGTAATACAATAACTCCTGCATCTTTAAAATCCTTTATGTTTCTCGTTACAATAAAGTCTGCGTTAGCAATAGTATTAGCTGCAAAAATCTGGATGGCATCTTCAAAATCTTTATGCTTAGACAACAAGCTTTTTTTAATTATAGCCACGTCCACCGGAATGAGTTCTATAAAATCAAGTAAAGAAAGTAATATCTCCCGCAAAGCTGTTTCACCAAAATACTTTTTTAGTAAATAGTGTGAGGTAGCATAAGAGTGTGATGAGGTGTATAATTTTACTTTTCTCTTTTCGGCAAGATCAAATAGTTCGATAGCAAATTTACTGTAAGGGGGGCGATCTGCCAGAAGGTCAATCAATATGTTGGTATCAACAAATACTTTTTTCATAAATGCTTATTCTCGAAATAAGCATTTAATGCTGCCTTCTCATCAAAATCTTCCGGAAGCTTAACAACACCTGCTATTTTCTTTAGTTTAGGGGAAATGTCATTCTTGTTTGTGTTCTCTTCTGTAAGTGTTTCAAGATAGTTTTCAATTAGCTCAGATAAACTCCGACCCGTATGTTTAGCATATAGTTTGGCCTTCTTTATAGTGCTTTCTTCTACAGTCAATGTTAGTTTCGTTGTCATTGCACGTGTGTTTTTTATAAAGATACGTATTTTTTATAATCTGTCAAAGACATGCCATGAAATATTTGCTCAAAGTGCATTTCTTATTAATGATCTTATTTTCAAAAAGATACAACTTGAAAAAACTTGAACAAGGTATGAATTGCCCCTATCTGATTGTAAATATAAGTTTGTGTAACATCAATTACTAACACAATTATGAGCAAGTTATTTTTATTGGCGGTGGCCCTCTGTTTTTTAACAAGCACCTCGCTATATGGACAAAAAAGCATCTGGAAAACGAAAGATGCTTACCTGGGGCAAAAGCCGCCGGGCGATACCCCCGAAGTATTTGGCGCTGGCATGTTGGCAAAAGCTGACACCTTTGCGTTTGACCGGGTAGCTTTTTCAGATGACGGGACTGAGTTCTATTTTCCCACCAATAACACCTGGTTTAGCGGCGTAAATGACAGGGTTTGCTATATGAAATTTGAGAACGGCAAATGGAACGGCCCTTTTGTTTTGAATGCACATTATTATGCGCCAACTTTTTCGGTCGATAATCAGACGCTTTATTTTTTAGGCGGACAGGGTGATGGTAAGCATTCATTTGTATGGCAGTCGCACCGCACAGCAACCGGGTGGAGCGCACCTGAGGTCTACCTTAAAAAGAGTTACGGTCTTTATGATTTTATGCCGACCAGCAGCGGCACTTGTTATGCAGGCAGCAATGTGCATCTGGATAAAAGGGGAGATTACCAGGACTACGATATCAGCGAACTGAAAATGTCGGCAACGGATACTACCATCCGCAGTATTGGGGAGCCATTAAATACACCGGGCTTTGACGGAGATTTTTTTGTGGCGAGGGATGAGTCGTATATCGTCATTAGTGCCAAAGAACAGAAAGATTATGAATGTGAGCTCTGGATCAGTTTCCATAAAAAAGATGGCAGCTGGACCGCGCCTGTAAGTCTTGGCCCCAAGATCAACGATGGTCCGGCTCACCGCTGGGGCGAATATGTGACGCCTGATGGTAAATACCTCATTTATTCAACCGGTCATAGTCCGAAAGATTGCCACCTGGCCTGGGTAAGATTTGATCATTTACTGGAGAAATTGAAGAAGGAGAGTTTGTAAGTATTTGACTTATTTTTGAAATTATATTTCGTGTTAATTGTTTTATTGAAATATAATTTTGTTTATATTTAATTTTCGAAATAATAATTGAATAAACCTAATAAAGTATACTAGGAAATATCACCACTAAAACCTTATATAAATGAGAAAAATAATATTAGTACTTACACTTTTATTGCTAATTGCAATCTTGAACGGTTTCGGCCAGACTAACCCAGCTGGAGAAATGCAAAAGAATTATACACTATATAACCGGTCGATGAGTCCTGGCGAAGAATCCGGGAGCGTTCATTTGGATGCTCGCACAGGTGAGGGGATCGCCTGGATCAAAGACAAGAAATTTAAACAGGGGACTATTGAGTTTGATGTAAAAGGGAAAGATGCGTTCATGGCTAGTTTTGTTGGGATCGCTTTTCATGGTGTAAACGAAGCAATTTATGAAGCTGTTTATTTCCGGCCTTTTAATTTTCAGTCGACAGATCTCACTCGGGTAATGCATGGAGTGCAATATATTGCGAGTCCTAAGTTTGATTGGCCGGTACTGCGGAGTACCTTTCCAGGCAAATACGAGCAGCCTATTTCTCCGGCGCCTGACCCCAATTCCTGGTTACATGTACGTATAACAGTAGAAAGTAAAAATATTAAGGTATATGTCAATGATGGCACAAGCCCGGTACTTAATGTAGAGCCACTTGTAGAAACAAAAGGGGATATGATTGGCTATTGGGTCGGCGGTGATTCTGCTGGTGACTGGAAAAATTTTAAGATTACCCCATTGAAATAATAATTAGCCCAGAGCCCTTGTTGGTGTTGTCACCAATAAGTGTGCGCAAAGGCCTTATTATGTTGATAAATAATAAGAGATTTTTGTTGGCGACAACACCAATAAGGGCGAAAATATTGATAATCAATTAACTATATATGACATGCTGGCTTGCATGTTTTTAAATTCTAACTTATGAAAAAACAGTTTTGTTTCCTCTTTATTATGACACTGTTGATAGCGTTAAGCAGCTGCGATCGGAGTGATCCTGAAATGCTAAAGTATTATAAAGTTTATAACCGGTCGATAAGTCATGGAGAAGATACTGGTAGTGTTCATTTGAATAAAAGAAATGGTGGTGGAATTGCCTGGATGATTGGTAAAAAATTCAAATACGGGACTATTGAATTTGACGCGAAAGGGAAAGACGACTACCAGGCGAGCTTTGTGGGCATCGCTTTTCACGGTGTTAGTGATACAACCTTTGAGAGCGTTTACTTCCGGCCTTTTAATTTCCGGGCGGCTGACCCGAGCCGAAAGGCCCACTCTGTGCAATATGTTGCACTTCCCCATTTTGATTGGTCGACACTCCGGGAAAAATACCCGGGTGAGTATGAACAGCCTATTTCTCCGGCACCTGATCCAAATTCCTGGTTTCATGTACGTATAATGGTGGCGGGTAAAAATATTAGTGTATATGTCAATGGCGCTAAGACTGCTTCACTTAGCGTAGAGCCCTTGATGCAGACTGATGGAGAATGGATTGGCTATTTGGTGGGCAATGGTTCGGCAGGCGACTGGAAGAATTTTAAGATTACCCCCCTTGAACAGGCGGCGAAATAGAAAAATGTTCGTTCGAGATGATAGAGTTTAATAATTAAGACAAATAAAAAAATTCAGCTATGAAAATACTACTCACATGCCTCTTATTAATAACAGGCAACGCGTTGATCGCGCAGCAAAAGAAAACACATGATTTTACTCATATCGATGCCTCCAAATGGATCATCCCTAATTCGGATGGGCAGAGTTATAGCTTCGACACTTATAAAGGTTCGAAAGCATTGATCATGAAAAAGAATTTTGACAACTATAAATTCGGTGGTATTGCTTATCCAAGAGGATTGAATTTTAAGGATGGTGAGAGTGAACTGGATATGGCATCGACCAATGGGAAAGAATACCTGGGCCTGGCCTTTCGTATTCGCGACGCACATCATTATGAAACACTCTATTTCAGACCGGCCGGATCAAACACTATTAATGCCATACAATACATGCCCGAAAAGAAAGACGAATTTAACTGGTGGGACTACGAAGCCGATAAGTATCAGGCAAAAGCCACGCTTCCGGCAACGGACTGGTTCCACATAAAAGCAGTGGTAAAAGGACAAACGCTGACTGTTTATGTTGATCATCAGCCTAAACCTGCCATGGTTTATAAAGCGCTAGATCCTGACATGAAAAATGGTTCAGTTGGTTTCTGGTTTGGTAATAGCTCTGCCTGTGCTTACAAAAATTTAATCGTTAAAACCTATTTGTGAAAGCTAAAAGCAGAATGCATAAAGCTGAAAGTTAAGAACTGATCATCAATAATAAATTCAAGAATTTCTATTAATTTAAATATTTAGTAATCAATAATTATATGGTTGGTATAATATTTATATTAGTTGAATAACGTCAAACAATTACCAAAACTCTTGTCATGATAAAAAACTTTTTCACAATCGCCTGGCGCAATGTCATCCGCCATAAAACACATACAGCTATCAATGTAATAGGACTGGCACTCGGTATGACCTGCTGTCTTTTTATTTTTCTGTGGGTGCAAGATGAAAAGGGGATAGATAATTTCCATCAGAATGGGAAAAATCTATATACGGCGTATACAACTATGACCGCAGACGGCAAAACCGAAGGTAACTACATCACGCCATACAATATCAATAACAATAAATTCAGTTTTTTACTGGAGGATATAAAGCAGGCAATCCCAGAAGTTAAAAACACTGCGTTTTATGCCACCGGGTATGATCTTCCATGGGGGCATGCAGAAACATTGCAGGTAGGTGAAAAAATGGTAAAGATGGAAGGCTCACGGGCAGGTAGCGACTTTTTTAAAATGTTCAGTTATCCTGTTATAGCAGGCAATGCTGAAACGGCCCTGAACGACAGTAGGTTCATTGCTATTTCGAAGCATACGGCAGAGGTGTTTTTTGGCAGTCCTGCAAATGCCATTGGTAAGACTGTGCGATATGAAAATAAGTATAATTTTGTGGTAAGCAGCGTTTTTGAAAATGTAACTGCTCAAAGTTCCCTCAAATTTGATTTTTTATTGAATTGGGAGTTGCCAAAAAATGGACAGCTGGAATGGGCATCTAATTTTTTTCAAACTTATATCCAACTTTCAGACAATGCGGATGCTAAACAGGTAGAAGCAAAGATTAATAAATACCTTCAGTCCCGGTTAGGTATTATTAAAGGAGTACAGATACATGTGGGGCTTCAACGATTTGGAGACCAATACCTCCACAATAATTTTGTAAATGGGAAACCTGCCGGTGGCCGCATCGAATACGTAAAGATATTCAGCGAAGTAGCTGTTTTTATACTAATAATTGCTTGTATCAATTTTATGAACCTGGCTACAGCGCGATCTGTAAAACGCGCAAAAGAAGTAGGGATAAGGAAGGTAGCCGGATCAAGCCGTGGAAATTTAATTGCACAGTTTTTGGGTGAATCCCTGGCCTTTTCTTTTTTGGCAACGATATTGTCTGTTATCTTGCTATTACTGCTGCTGCCTGCATTTGATCAATTTACGGGTAAGCAGTTTGGTTTTCCGCTTACTCAGGTATCTTTTTGGGTTTCTTTGATAAGTCTGATGCTCATCACCGGTCTCATTGCAGGCAGTTATCCTGCGCTATATCTCTCTGCTCTAAAGCCTGTCCGTATTTTAAAAGGTACGCTCCAATTTACCTTGGGAGCTGTTTGGTTCCGTAAAGGGTTAACCGTTTTTCAGTTCGTGCTTTCTATCATATTATTGATCTCAACTATTGTGATTACACGGCAAACCAACTATGTTCAAAATACCCACTTGGGCTATGATCGCGAAAATATGGTCTACATGCGGATCGAGGGTGAGCTGTCGAAGAAAAACAAATATCTGTTGTTTAAAGAACAAGCGTTAAAAATGCCAGGCATTGCCATAATTGACAGAACGACCGAGATTCCGCAGGCGATGAATTTCGTAGTAGAAGGTGATCAAATTATGTGGCAGGGTAAGGAACAGAATAGCACAGTTGGGGTTAAACCGGCTTCTGTCGGCTTTAATTTTGTGAAGTTAATGAAATTGCAGATAACCGAAGGGCGTGATTTTTCACAAACTAATCCAACCGACTCGACAGACGCTTTTATGGTAAATGAAGAAGCAGTTAGGGAGATGAATATGAAGCATCCAATAGGCCAATGGGTAAAGGTCTTGAAGAAGAGGGGGCATATTATTGGTGTGTTGAAAGACTACCATACCCAATCGCTCCACGAGCCAATCAAACCCATCTTTTTAGATGTGAAAGAAGGAATACACTTTGGTGTGATTGTTGCCCGGATAGAGCCGGGGAAAACCAAACAAGCTTTGGAAAGCCTGGCGGCCGTTTACAAAAGCATCAATCCCAATTATCCCTTTTCGTACCAGTTTGTCGATCAGGAGTATCAAAAACTATACAGCAGCGAGCTCATTATTTCTACACTATCGGTCGTGTTTGCGGTTGTGGCTATCGGGATATCCTGTTTAGGTCTGTTAGGGTTGGTGATGTTCTCGGCTGAGCAGCGTATTAAGGAGTTTGGTGTGAGGAAGGTGTTGGGCGCATCGCTCGGTCAGCTGGTGGCACTTTTTGCAGCCGATTTTGTGAAACTGATCCTTGTTGCATTCCTGATAGCGGCACCGTTGGGGTGGTTGGCTATGCGGTCGTGGTTGGAGGATTTTGCCTATCGGATCGATCTTTCGTGGTGGATATTTATCCTTGCCGGGCTAAGCTCATTGGCAATAGCGCTGTTTACGCTGAGTTATGAGGCTTTTAAAACGGCGGTGGCTAATCCTGTAAAAAGTTTGCGATCAGAGTAATCAATTATACTGATACAAAATAAATTACGTTAGAACTTCAAAAGCGGACAATTTACGTTCGCTTTTGATACATTAAGAAGGCATGATTTTTGCTGCAAACGACTGATAATCAAAAGGATTTTAGGCTGGCATTATATTTACGGCAATTATATAAAATATTTAATGCCGCATAGCGGCAGAAAGAGACTTGTATCTGTAACATGGGTGCGAGGTTTAGTTGATAGGCGTTCCGGGGTGAGATACGGAACGCTTTTTTTGTGGGCTTAGCGTAAAGAATGAAAGAAAGGATTTATCTTGTGTACACAGTAGCACTGACCATTATTACAATTTATAAATGAATCAAATCGAATTACTATTTAAAGATAAAGGTGTTCTAAGGCGTAACGTAAATGTATACCCAAAACAGATTGCTATAGATTTTATCAATGAATGTCGAAAGCATAATATAGGTATCTGGGGAATAGATGCTTTTATCATTAAGGAAAATTTCCATCAGCCCAGTATGAACAATAGTATCGATTTTACAGCTAGTCCATTTAAACAAGAAAAGCCGGAAAATGTGTGGGATACCGCTATAGCTTTTTTGAGAGAGCGGGACGATGTATATTATTATGAAATCGTATGTGAACAGTGATTTCAAATTCCCGCCCAGCTAAGTGTGCCGCTTGGCTGATATTTATGGTGACATTGTTTTGCCACCGCCCGTTCAAGCGTTCCGCTTGAATGCTAACAATTTAAGCGTCCCGCTTAAATTAATAAACCACTTTCAGCGGACTTTCGGGATTAGCACTATCTACATCTGAGTTAAACTTTCTATATGGTTTTTTATGTGTTTGACTAATGTGGTCTTATTTTGATATCCCTCTTCGGGGAATGATATAATTTTGATATGTTTTATTAGCGTTATGAATTTTTCCTCTCCCAAATATCCGGTTAAGCCAATATCAATCGCCATATGGATGGTATTGATATCGCCCTCTATATGATCTACTATTATATCCATATCGAAAGTTTCATCTTCTTCGAATTTATATAAGATGTACCTCCAGTTATTACTATCAATCCAGATATCTTTTCCATTTTCATTGGCCATTTTCCATATTCCTTTCCAGTCTTTGGGTGGCTTCGACGACAGAAAAGTCCAACCCGGACATACAGGAGCATAGGTTATAAATTCTCTTGTAACTTCTAATTTGTTAATATCTAAATTTGGAGAGATAGCAAAATAATATTCTCCTTTTTTGTAAGGTCCTATTTCCCAATCAAATGAGCCTAACTTATTCACGCTGTCATCTATTTTAGAAATTAAGTCAGGTCTTGTTGGGGCTCGTAATAGATCATCGGAAATCAATTTAAACCATTCCCAGAATTTAACTATCTTATTGATATCAGTTTCTTTCACAGTATTTTTAGATTACAACATAGTTTAATATAATACCTAAATAATAAAGTCATTGTATTGCGTATGATGAAGACATCTATCCAATCTGCTACGGTTAAGGTGACACAATAAAGTTCGTCGTTTGAAGCATTACGTGACATGAAATAAATATGAGGATTTATCATTAAAATAAAGTCTGCTGTTTTTAATTTAAGCGGGACGCCTAAATTGGGGGTGCAATACCAAGGAAATGCTAAGGTTTTAAAGAGTTTTTTATTATTTCCAGAATCCGTTCATTTTTCACAATCCACATTCCTAATCGCTCTTCGGTAATGCCTTCTTTAAGTTTATAACTGTTTACCGGGTTCGTATCTTCAAAAATAGTTCCCCGCCCAGCTAAGCGTGCCGCTTGGCTGATATTTATGGTGACAGTGTCTTGTCAGTAGTTGATAAAATATAAAAATCTGATTATCAGATTTTTATATAAATGTTCAGGGTGTTCATACTGTATCGTGAACACCTTAGTTATAAATTTTAAACGGGCGTACTTCGGCGTAGCCATCAAATTCGTAAACGGGTAATTCGCGGGCTATTTCAACGGCTTTGTCCAGGTTGTTGGCTTGTAATAGTAAATATCCGCCAACAATTTCTGTCCCCACTTTGTGAATGTCATCAATAACTTCGGCATTATGGCCCTTGATCATTTTGCCGTAAAGCGATAAGGCATTTCCACCAACCAGGTTGCCTTCTTTGGCATATTTAACAAACCAGTTGTTCCATTTTTCGCGGTGTTCTTTCATGTCCTGTTCGGCGTGCTCATCGGCCCGGCCATCGGGTTCGCGCAGTATTACTATAAATTGTTCCATGATGTGTCAAATATCGAAATTGATAATTAAAGGTAAATGATCACTGTATTTTTTCCAGTCGTTATAATTTCCAATTTCTATATCGGCCAATTTTAAAATAAAATCTTCGGAAGCAAAGCAATAATCAAGATGATAGGGTTTGTCGGCGTTTTTATATAAGTTAAATGTAGGGTGTGGCTCTTTACCATGCAGATGTCCGCCATGATGATGATAGATACTTTTTATTCCCTTCAAATCCAGCGCATCAACCAAAGCGGTGTGATTGCCAATCCTGCGTGGTTTATCCCATATAGAATTACTGTTGAAATCACCTGCCAGAATGGTTTTTTCTGGTTTTATCAGATGCTCATAATGATGAATGGCTTTCCATACTTGCCCCACATATTGATTGCCTTTGTCAAGCGGATTATTCGCCCATATTGCAAAAAGAGTGAAATCTGAATTTGCCCCTGTTACTGAAATGGGGAGGATTGTTTTTAAAGACGATGTGTGATCAGGTAGTAATTTAAGCTGATAATCGCCAAATGAGAATACGCCAAGCCCTTTATGCTGATTATCGCCATGCCAAACCACGCCCGTTGGAGGATCTGGAAAAGTCAATTTATCGGGATGCTCGCATTCGGATATAATTAATATATCGGGCTTGTAACGCAGCACTTGGTCGGCCTTTTTCCTGAAAGCCATATTACAATTCCAGGCAATTATCCTCATAAATTGAACCTACATAAATTATCACAAAATATCAATGTATGCCCGTCGGCCTGTCAATTCTTTTTACATTTATGCACCAATAAAACCAATTATGCCTGCTTTTAGATTAACTATCCTGTTGCTGTTGATTTCTGTTTTGGGTGCATTTGCCAAACAGGGCATCAGCGTTTCATCGCCTGATAAAAAAATAGAATTCAATTTGAGCAAGGATGCATCTGGCTTAATATACAGGCTGAGTTACAAGGGGCAATTGCTGGTTGATAATTCAAGACTTAGCATCAGCTTTAAAGAGGGTGGCAAATTCGGGCAAAACATCAGCATAGGTAAACCCGAATATAAAAAGATGGAAGAAACCTATGATCTGATAGTCGGAAAAAGTAGCAGGGTGCATAGTTTGAGCAATGAGGTAATGATTCCCGTTATAGAAACTGGTGGTTTAAAAAGGCAACTCAATATAGAGGTAAGGGTTTTTAATGATGGTGCGGCTTTTCGCTATGTTATCCCCGGCAAACCCGGCTGGCAAAATGTGGAAATAACGGATGAATCTGATTCTTTTAATTTGACACAGGACCCTGCGGCGTTAACGCTTTTCAGAGAGAATTATACCACCTCGCACGAGGGATTGTATGATAGGCTGCCTGTCAGCAAAATCAAACCGGATACACTAATGGATCTACCGGCTTTGTTTGAGTATCCTAAAGGCATCTACATGGCTATTACCGAAGCAAACTTATTAGATTATGCCGGGATGTATTTGATAAAGCACAACGGTGTTTTGCAAAGCAGCCTATCGCCATTGCCACATCAAAAAGAAATAAAGGTGATCGCAAAGCTGCCACATAATAGTCCATGGCGGGTTATGATGATCAGCGACCGGGTAGGGGATTTGATTGAATCAAATATACTGACCAACCTGAGCGAACCTTGCCGGATAAAAGATGTATCATGGATAAGACCTGGCAAAACTACCTTCCACTGGTGGAACGGCAATGTAACACCAGATACTTCATTTGCCCCTGGAAATAATTATGAAACCAATATGTATTACGTGAATTTCTGCGCGAAATATGGTTTGGGTTACCATTCGGTAGTTGAATATGGTTTACATGAGTGGTATGTGAATGATGGTGCAGGGTTTCAGCCTGGTCTGCATGCAGATCCGTCGAAAGCAGTTCCGGGATTAGATATGCAGCAGATATGTGATTCGGCAGCAAAAGTTGGGGTCGGCATACGTGTTTGGGTGCATTTTTATGCTTTGTATCCAAAATTGGATGAGACCTTCGCCCAATATGAAAAGTGGGGTATCAAGGGCCTGATGTGTGATTTTATGGATCGCGATGACCAGGAAATGGTGAACATGCAGGAAGAGATATTGCAAAAGGCAGCACAGCATCATTTGCACATCCAGTTCCACGGCGCTTATAAACCGACAGGCACAAGTCGTACTTACCCCAACGAATTTACCCGCGAGGGTACATTGAACTACGAAAATGACAAATGGGGCATGCGCGTTACGCCGGATGCCGATCTCAATATTATTTTCACCCGCGCTTTGGCCGGATCGACGGATTATCATTTGGGTGGTTTCAGGGCCGCAAATGCAAAAACATTTAAGCAACACTATACCGCGCCAATGGTGCTGGGCACACGTTGCCATATGCTGGGCATGTATGTGGTTTTGGAAAATGAACAGGGCATGGTATGTGATTATCCGGATGCATATATCGGTCAGCCGGGGTTTGAGTTTTTGCAGCAGGTGCCACTTACCTGGGATGAAACGAAAGTTCTGAATGCCAAAGTAAGTGAATATGTCACCATAGCCCGCCGCAAAGGGGGCGAATGGTATATCGGTACTATCAACAAGAATACTTCTTACAATATAAAAACAGCCCTTTCTTTTTTACCTGCCGGGGATTATACTGCAGAGGTATACAGCGACGCCCCTGATGCCGACAAAGACCCGAACCATTTGGTTAAAGTAGTGCAGAAAGTAACTAATCAAAGTGTTATCAATACCGATCTGGCGGCAGGTGGCGGACAAGTGATGAGGATTTATAAGGCCCGAAAATGACCGAGGTGCCTGTACTTAAACAAGTTCATGACTTTCTTACTTATCATCCACTATAATTTTGCGATTAATCCCATATTTGCACTATGAGCAAGCTATGGCAAAAAACCACTAATGTAAATGAACTGGTAGAAAACTTTACCGTTGGCCGCGACCGTGAATTTGACGAGCAAATGGCCGCTTTTGATGTTTTGGGATCGCTTGCCCATACCCGCATGCTGCAAAGTATCGGATTGATGGATGAGACTGATCTTGCCCTTATTCAAAAGGAATTGAAAGCGATCTATAAAGATATACAGGCAGGCAATTTCAGCATTGGCGAAGGGGTAGAGGATGTGCACTCGCAGGTTGAATTGTTGCTTACCCAACGCATCGGCGATGCCGGTAAAAAGATACATAGCGGCCGCTCACGCAACGACCAGGTGCTGGTTGATTTGAAATTGTTTTTCAGAAGTCAATTACAGGAAGTTGTAGAGGAAACAAATACGCTGTTTACTGTGCTGATCGAATTAAGCGAAAAACATAAAAACGTATTGCTGCCCGGTTATACCCATTTACAGGTGGCTATGCCATCATCATTCGGTCTGTGGTTTGGCGCTTATGCAGAAAGTTTGGTGGATGATCTGGAGGTAGTTTTAGCCGCTTATAAGATCACCAATAAAAACCCGTTGGGCTCAGCTGCAGGATATGGCTCGTCATTCCCGCTTAATCGTACCATGACCACCGAATTGCTTGGTTTTGACAACCTGAACTACAACGTAGTTTATGCGCAAATGGGTCGGGGCAAAACAGAAAGGATCATTGCGCAGGCAATCGCAAACGTTGCGGCAACTCTTGCTAAAATGGCGATGGATCAGGCATTATACCTGAGCCAGAATTTTGCTTTTGTAAGTTACCCCGATACCCTGACCACAGGCAGCAGCATTATGCCACATAAAAAAAACCCGGACGTATGGGAAATTATGCGCGGTAAATGTAACCGCCTGCAGGCCCTGCCAAATGATGTAGCCATGATGACCACCAACCTGCCATCCGGCTATCACCGCGAGTTACAGCTATTGAAAGAATTGCTGTTCCCCGCTTTTGCAGATCTTAAAAACTGCCTGCATATGGCCACCTTTATGCTACAGCATATCGAAGTGAAAACTGATATCCTGAACGATCCTAAATATACTTACCTGTTCAGCGTGGAAGAAGTGAATCGCCTTGTGTTGGGCGGAACACCATTCCGCGATGCTTATAAACAAGTAGGTTTAGCTATTGAGCAGGGAAATTTCAATCCGGATAAAAAAGTAAACCATACCCACGAGGGTAGTATCGGTAATTTAGGTAATGAGCAAATAAAGGCATCGATGAATAGTTTGCTGGGTAATTTTAATTTTGATAAAGTGAAAGTTGCTATAAAAAACCTTGTTGCTTAATCGGTGTAATCAAACCAAAATCAGTGTAATCCAAAAACAATGAACGGTCAAAACAGAAACGATATTTATCCCGGACTTGAAGTTGATATCATTTTAAAAAAAGATCAGCGCAGCGGGAAAAGGACGAGAGGGATAGTGAAAGACCTGCTCACCAGTTCAGCATATCATTCACGCGGGATAAAAGTGAGATTGGAGGACGGACAAGTGGGCCGGGTTGCCGAAATAATTGAAGAATAATTGTAGATTAGTTATTAATATGCCCCGAAAAATTACCAATAGCCGCGCGCTTATATTCCGTTTGGATGCGCAATATCGTTTGCTAATCGCACTTATATTCAGTGCTATTTTCTACTTTTTCTGTCCCAAAGCTACTTCCTGGCCTGCCCAGGTATTGTCTCTCTGGATCGTATTTGCTTTGACGATCATCCTTTTAGATTGGGTATCTATTTTGTTTACACATCCTATGGAAGTAAAGAAAATTGCCAAGCTACAGGATTCAAGCCGCTACTTGCTATTCCTTTTTGTCATTTTCGCTTCGCTGATCAGTTTGGTTGCTATCATCTTTTTATTGAAATCATCTAAGGGCCATTCTGTAGCAAGTCACGTGTTGCTGGCTATGGCTGCGGTTATCGTTTCGTGGACACTGGTGCATACGATATTTACCATGCGTTATGCGCATTTATATTATGACACAGATAAAGATGATGGTACACCGCGAAAAGGCGGGGGCTTAGAATTTCCTGATGAGTCACAGCCTGACTACCTCGACTTTGCTTACTTTTCATTTGTTATTGGCATGACCTTCCAGGTATCAGATGTAGAAATATCCTCAAGACTAATAAGGCGCCACGCACTGGTTCATAGCTTGATCTCATTTGCATTTAACACGACGATCGTGGCATTAAGCATCAATGTCATATCTGGGTTAGTGGCGCAATAGCCTCATCCACAACCCTTCTCCAAAGGAGAAGGGAGTAAGAAATATTGGATTTTTAAAGTCCTCTCCTTTGGAGAGGATTTAGGTGAGGCTCTTTAATCTTCAATCTTAGAATGCTTCTTTGTATCCGGCATGATAATATATGCTAACAATGATATAGCTATACAAACACTCACATACCAGTAAAAATACTGCGGATGGTGATGCTCTTTAAACAACAAGGCCAGTGATTCTGCAGTGCCGCCAAATATAGATACCGCCACTGCATAAGGGAATCCTACACCTAATGCCCGAACTTTTACCGGGAAAAGTTCAGCTTTAACAACGGCATTGATAGAAGTATAGCCACTGGTTATAATAAGTGCACACATAATTAAAGCAAACGCCGGCCACATTTCTTTAGTGGTGCTTAGTGATGTCATTATAGGGACAGTAACCAGCGTACCCAAAATGCCAAAGCCGATCAGCAAGGGTTTTCGGCCTATCTTGTCAGATAATAAACCAAACACAGGCTGCAATAGCATAAATACGATCAGGGTTAGGGTTGATATCATGGTCGCTTCGCCATTACTGAATTTTGCTGTGTTCACCAGGAACTTTTGCATATAGGTGGTAAAAGTGTAAAAGGCAACAGTTCCGCCTATGGTCAGGCAAATAACCGTTAACACGGCTTTGGGGTGTTGTGCGAGCGCCTTTAGCGTTCCTCGGTCGGCCTTTGAGCGTTCTTTCTGGAATGATGCCGGTTCCTGTAAACTCCGTCTCAAATACATCACAGTAATAGCCAAAAATGATCCGAATACAAAAGGGATACGCCATCCCCACTGATGTAATTGATCTTCTGTTAAAAATACTTTTTGCAGTAATACCAATACCCCGGCAGCAATAAGTTGACCCATGATAAGGGTCACATATTGAAAGCTGGAATAGAATCCCCGGTGCTTTTTGGTAGCCATTTCGCTCAGGTAAGTGGCACTTGTGCCGTACTCTCCTCCAACGCTTAATCCTTGTATAATTCGGGCCACAAGCAACAATATAGGCGCTGCAATACCGATCTGCTTATAACCGGGTACTACCGCAATAATCAACGAGCCAATACTCATCAGCAAAACTGAAAAAGTAAGCGCTGTTTTACGCCCTTTTCTATCTGCAAATGTCCCCATCAGCCAGCCACCTATCGGTCGCATTAAAAAACCAATAGCAAATATCCCTGCAGTGTTTAGTAATTGTGCAGTTTGGTTTCCTTTCGGGAAAAACACCCCGGCAAAGTATAGGGAGAAAAAAGAATAGATATACCAATCGTACCATTCTACCAAATTGCCCAGCGAGCCGCCGATAATAGATTTGATGCGATGGATAACAATATCGGTTGGGGTATCTGTAGCAGGTGGTTGCATTAATCGGCTATGTTGATCTTATAAAAGTAAATTAATCTATTTTAAAACCAATTGCTTTTAACCGAATGTTAGCTATCTTAGAATAATGTTTTTTACCGAAGACTTTATCCAATACATCTGGAAATTCCGCCTATTTGACCGCGAGAACCTGCAAACCACCACAGGAGAAACTATCGAGGTCTTTTCAGCGGGATTGCAAAACAGCGATTCTGGTCCCGATTTCCATAACGCGCGATTAAAAATCGGCGATACTACCTGGGCCGGTAATGTGGAACTGCATCTCAACTCATCCGACTGGCATAAACATAATCATACTGATGATAAAGCCTATGGCAGTGTGATCCTGCATGTAGTAAACCGGGACGATCAGCCTATTATATTACCTGACGGACGCAGAATACCTACATTGGAATTGCACAATCGTATATCGCCTGATCTGTATAACCGCTACCATTACCTGGTATTTGGTAACCAGCAGATCATTCCCTGCGAGGGCAGTATCCGCTTTGTGGATGATCTAACCCTGCGCAACTGGCTCACAAGAGTATTGGTTGAACGGCTTGAAAAACGTTCAGGCACAGTGATGGCCGCATTGAATAAAAACCGGGGCGATTGGGAAGAAACTTTTTACCAGTTCCTGGCTACACAGTTTGGGTTTAAAACTAATGCCCTGCCTTTTGAGCTGATGGCTAAATCATTACCTCAGCTTACATTAGCCAAACACAAAAATAACCCGCTGCAAATTGAAGCTTTGATATTTGGGCAGGCGGGGTTTTTAGATGAGGAATTTACAGATGAATATCCCAAAAGTCTGAAACAAGAATATTTATTCCTTCAAAAGAAATATAATCTTGCTCCCGTAGAAAAACATTTATGGAAGTTTATGCGGCTTCGTCCCCAGAATTTTCCTACTATCAGGTTGGCTCAGTTTGCGGCATTGGTGATAAGGTCCAACCATTTGTTTTCTAAAGTACTTGATATCAAGGATACTGCAAGCCTCAGGAAATTATTCACAGACCTCGAAGTCAACCAATATTGGGAAAATCATTACCGGTTTGATGTGGTTTCTAAGCCTGTAACAAAAAGTTTGGGACAATCGTCCATTGATATTTTATTATTGAATACCTTTGTATTGTTCCTGTTTAGTTATGGTAAACACAACCAGCAGGAATACTTTATCAACAGAAGTTTAAAATTGTTAGAAAAATTGCCGGCTGAGCAGAATAAAATTGTAACAAATTTTGATTTGATTGGTATAAAGGTAAACACCGCATTTGATTCGCAGGCTCTGCTCGAGCTTAAAAATAATTACTGCGATCATAAGAAATGTCTGCAGTGCGGCGTTGGAAATAAAATACTAAGGATGGCCTGATATGTTGCAACGGATTATTACATTTTTTGAAAGATATTCATTTGGCGTATGCACCTACCTGGGAGAACGCTTTAATATCTCTATTTCAAAAATTCGCCTGTTTTTTATCTATTCTTCATTCCTTGCAGTAGGCTTTCCGCTGATATTTTACTTCTTTGCCGGCATAGTGCTTGATTTTCGCAAGTACATCAAGCGCAAACATACCGGTGTTTATTAATAGTAATTTATTAGTGCAGTATGGAGAAGAATATTTACATCCGCCTATTGGGCGAAGGGGAACTGGTTTACAGGGCGGTACCGGCAACTGAAATACGCGAAAATCTTTATCACTTAAAAGGATATAATATTTATGATCCTGAAGAAGAGAACTGGGAGTTTGCTCCGGGTGCCCTTGTAGTTGTGGAAGAACGAAAACTCACTGAAGGGGTTGGGTTGGTCGCGATCAGGGAGCATGTACCGGTTAACACAAATCAAAAGGAATCTAACTCATAGACCAGATAACTGTCTTCGGTTTCGCCAGTCTTTACAAACCCGCATTTTTCCAGCAATTTCACAGATGGCTGATTGTTAGCTTTTGGCTCAGCCAAAATGGTTTTGAGTCCGAGTGTTTTAAAGCCGAAGTCGATTACTTTTAACAAAGCTTCCTGCATAATGCCTTTGCTGTGGAATTGTGGCAATAATTCATAACCTATTTCGGCCTGGTCCTTTTCTTTTATAATGTTCCAGTAAACAATGGTGCCGATTAATTTGGGCTCATCTTTTAGCGTGATAACCCACATAAACGATTCATTATTAAGTTGATTGGAAATGATCATGTTGATGAACTGGTGTGCCTCATCAATAGAGGTTGCCGTAACTCTGTCAATCAATTCGTTCACCCTTTCATTTGAGCGAAGCAAGAATATTTCGTGTGCATCAGTTAACCGGAGTTCGCGAAGAATAAGCCGTTCAGTGGTTAGATTGGTAAATGGCGGGAAATTCATTTTGTAACGGTTTTAATTTCACCTAAAAGCATATAACCGGCTATTTCCAAACCACCCTTTAATAAAGTGGCCTTAGATGCTTTATTGCTGATATTACAACGTGCAGCCGGGACACGACCCGAAATAAAGCAAGCTTTTTTTAGCTCCTGGATCACTAAACTGCCATATCCTTTTTGTCTTTGATCCTCACGCACTTCCATGTACAGATCTGCAAAAGGCTTATTGTAATGCAGTAAGAAACCTCCGGTAGCTACTATATCATCTTTTACTTCCAGTACGTAATTCCCGTCAGGCTCATGGTTATGCTCAAACAAATGTTCATCAGGCATTCTTTCGCGAAATGTGGCGCCCGCGATCTCAAGTGTCGTGATGCGTCCGTCTTTAAAAAGTATTACATCCGAAGATATATTGTACCCAAATTCATACAGCATGGAGGATAACAGAAGATCGTTGCTCTGGCATTCGATATAAGTCGTTCCTGATGCGGCGATCAATTTTTCAAAGATGGTGCTGGTATTTTTGCGCCAGGCGGGCATTATATAAAACTCAAATATTGCCTCTCTTTCGGTCAGATCATCCTTGCCTTTTACTGACCCGTAACCGATGTTAGTTCCGTCCATATCGATCAGGTAGGAATCTGACCATCCACGCTCGTGACAAGCATTATATCTGATCTGGAAATTGCATTCCTGCAGAAACAATGCCCTTAAATGAAGGATATTGTTCAAATCGGTTTCTATAATTTGCAGGTCCATCAGAGTATAATATATTAACTAAAATTAATACTTCTTTCGGACTTTCCGACTTCCGATCTTCCGGACTAACTAAACGATACTTTCCAGCATTTTGATGTACAATTCAATCCCTTCCTTTATCTCATCAACATAAACAAACTCATCCGCAGTATGTGACCGGGCTGAGTCGCCGGGGCCTACTTTTAATGAAGGAATATCCAATAACGATTGATCCGACGTAGTAGGGGAGCCATAAGTTGTTCTGCCTAAAGCAATCCCTGCCTGCACGATCGGGTGGTTTTTATCAATTTTAGATGGTTTTAGACGAATGGATCTGGGTGTCACATCGCATTTAACATGCTGACGGATGATCTCCAATACTTCTTCATTGCGATACGCATCCGTTACCCGCACATCAACAGTAAAAGTGCAGCTTGCAGGCACCACATTATGCTGAGACCCCGCATTAATAATAGTAACCGACATTTTTATCGACCCAAACTCTTCTGACTCTTTAGGGAAACGATAAGTTCTAAACCATTCAATGTCAGGTAACGCTTTGTAAATTGCATTCTCGCCTTCCTCGCGGGCAGCATGTCCGGCTTTGCCATGCGCTACACAATCCAATACCATCAAGCCACGCTCGGCTATGGCCAGTTGCATCAGCGTAGGTTCGCCAACAATACCAAAATCCAGATGGCCCAGTTCGGGGATGATCAACTCAAGGCCATTTACACCAGATATCTCTTCTTCAGCAGTAGTAGCCAGGCAGAAGTTATATTTCATTCCCTGTCTGTCGTAAAAATACAGGAAGGTATTAATCAGCGATACCAAACAGCCCCCGGCATCATTGCTTCCTAAACCGTATAGTTTTCCATCTTCAATTTTAGCATCATAAGGATCACGTGTATAACCCGAGTTTGGTTTTACCGTATCATGATGAGAATTAAGTAATATAGTAGGTTTGGATGCATCAAAGTGCTTGTTCCACGCCCAAATGTTATTCAATTTGCGGTGGGTTTTTACTCCCTTGTCAGTCAGGAATTTCTCTATCAGATCCGCCGTCAGGTTCTCTTCTTTACTAAAGGAAGGTATAGCTATCAGTTGCTGTAACAGTTCTACAGCCTGTATATGTAATGTAGTTATTTCAGTCATAAATTTGGGAAAAATCCCGCAGCAAAAGTAAACGTTTTTCGGTAAGTAAACACAACAGAGGTTCTGTATACGGCAATTTTACAATTGGGTTTGAGTCTAAAATATAATTTGGAAATATAACCGTTTTTACCCCAACCTCCTCCTGCCCCTGATTGAAGGAGAAGGTTGGGACCCTTGTAATCTTACGGGGTTTCAACTAATCACTAATTACTGATCTCCCGTCACTGATTATCAGCTAGTGTCAAGTCAGCAGTCTTTAGTCGTAAGTCATAAGTCGAATTTTTCCCATTCCCTTACTTAGAACTCAAGACTTTAGACTCAGGACTAAACGTCAGTTCTTAATTGACACGACACTAATCACTCATCACTAATCTCCGGTCACTAATCACTAGTCACCGCCCTTTGATTATTCTTCAAAATTGTGTTACTTGTGGCAGCTTTATCTACAATTATCATGCAACGAAGAAATTTCATAAAAACAGGTTCATTAGCCGGATTGACCACATTGGTGATCGGCGCCTGCAACACCGTTCCGTCAAGTAAAAAAGAAGATCAGACCGATTGTAACTGCACGGAGGATAATTTTGAACTGAACGAGGTTACAATCGATACGCTGCAACAAAAAATGCAGAACAAGGAATATACATCACGGGCTATTACCGACATGTACTTGAAACGCATCGATGCAATTGATAAAGCCGGGCCGAAGCTTAATGCTGTGATCCAGATAAATCCTGACGCATTGGATATCGCTGATGCAATGGATAAGGAACGTGCAAACGGTAAAGTGCGTGGACCTTTACACGGCATCCCTGTACTGATAAAAGACAATATCGATACCGGCGATAAAATGATGACTACCGCAGGAGTATTAGCCTTAGTGGGAAATATTGCCAAACAGGATGCATTTATCATCAAAAAACTGCGTGAAGCAGGTGCTGTATTATTGGGTAAAACCAATCTGAGCGAATGGGCTAATTTTAGATCGACACACTCTACCAGCGCCTGGAGCAGCAGGGGAGGGCAAACTAAATGTCCTTATATTTTAGATAGAAATCCAAGCGGATCAAGCGCCGGTTCAGGTTCTGCGGCGGCGGCAAATCTTTGTGCTATTGCGATTGGGACGGAGACTGATGGCTCTATTGTCTCGCCAGCATCAATTAACGGTCTGGTTGGTATTAAACCAACAGTAGGCTTATGGAGCCGCTCGGGCATTATACCGATATCTAAAACACAAGACACTGCAGGGCCAATGGCGCGTACGGTAAAGGATGCTGTGATGCTGCTGGAAGCACTTACCGGAGAAGATCCGCAGGATACTTATACCGCTACAAGCAAGGGGAAAATTCAGCCTGATTACACCAAATTTTTGGATGCAAACGGACTACAAGGCAAACGCATTGGTGTTGAAAAGGATGGATTGAAAGTGAGCCCCGGTATGGATAAATTGTTCCAGGATGCTATTGCGGTTTTGAAAAGTAAAGGCGCTACCATAGTTGAAGTAGAGTTATACAAAGAAATCAAGCAAGCAGGCAAAGATGAGTTTACGGTGCTATTGTACGAGTTTAAAGATGGGGTAAACAAATATCTCAGCACAGCCAATTCAAAAATGAAGACTTTGGCGGATGTGATCGAGTTCAATAAAAAGAATGAAGCTAAAGCCATGCCTTATTTTAAACAGGAAACGCTTGAACTGGCAAATAAAAAAGGTGATCTGAGTACTAAAGAATATCTTGATGCGGTAAAAAATACCACCGGAATAACCCGCAATGCTATCGACAAAATATTAAAAGATAATAAGTTGGATGCCATTGCCGCACCAACCAACGGCTTTGCATGTTGTATCGATTTGGTAAACGGCGATTATGATAATGGCTTCTCCTTTTCCGGCCCGGCAGCTATGGCCGGTTACCCGCATATTACCGTGCCAATGGGGGCATATAACGAATTACCGGTTGGGATATCTTTTATAAGTACCGCTTACGATGAAGCTGGGATTATTAAATTAGGTTATGCCTATGAACAAGCATCAAAGAAGAGGGCCAAACCGAATTTTAAGAAGGATTTATTAAGCTAAATGACAACATTATCCCATCGGGATAAAATGTCGGTAGAAAAAGAGGTATAATTTTTTGCTCCGTCAGGTGCAATACGTTTTCGCCATGCATATTCCGTATTGTACCTACGGCACATAATGCTTTCTTAATCATTTTTTTTATCAACATTTTGCTCCGATGGAGCAGGTAAAGGCGCAATGTATTGCGTCCTTTACGATAACCTCAACTCCATTTGTATATTAGCCCTCTCATAAGGAGATGGCGGTCCTGTTATCTTCTCGAATCCTAATTTTCTATATAAGCTGATAGCCGGTTTCAGTTTCGTATTGCTTTCCAGGAAAACTGCATCAGCGCCTAATTCCCTTGCTTTGTCGATACAAGCCTGTCCGAGTAAAGTACCGATACTCTTACCTTGTGCTTTTGGTGATACGGCCATTTTTGCCAGCTCAAATTTCTTACTATCCATTTTGATCAATGCGCAGGCACCTACGGCCTTGCCATTATAAAGCGCGATGAAAATGTGACCACCTTTATCCAAAATATATTCTTCGGGATGATCGAGCGCTTTATGGTCCGATTCTTCCATTACGAAATGTTGGGTTATCCATTCTTCGTTCAGGTCTTTAAAGGCTTTTCGGTATTGCGGGGTATAGTCGACCAAAGTCACCTGGCCTCCCTCACGTTTTTTCTTTTCTTCCTCAACACGGCGCAATAAGCTTTTTTGCTCCAACAGGTATTCCCATTCCTCAATTGCTTTCCATAAGTCATACTGGCTTTCGCTGAACGCCTTATCAATAGCTGCCGAAACATCCTGATGCTGTTGCTGAAGTTTTATAGCGGCGGCTTTACCCTTTTCTGTAAGTGATATAAAGTTTTTGCGCTGGTCGTCTTTATCCCGGCGTTCGGTTACAAAATCATTCTTTACCATTTCGCGTACAATTTGACTTACCGAGGCATGTGTTTGCCCTATCTCATTTGCAATGGCTGTGATAGAATTTTCTTCAGTCTCAGTCAGTACATAAAACACCGGCCACCAGCGCGGCTGCATGTCGATATCATATAATTGAAACACTTTGGCTGCATCATTGGTGATCATATCACTTAGACCACGCAGCCTTGAACCTATTGCTTTTTTACCCACTTTATTGTAGAACTCCATATCTTTTATAATTACGTAAGTACTTACGCAATATTAATTACTTTGTTTAAAAAATCAAAATTTTTAATGTCAAAAATTAATTGCTAATCAATTTAGTAGATGCTAACTTGCTTCAAAATTACAGACCTATGGAATTTGGCCGCGTAGATCCCCACGAATTAGCATTAATAGATTTTACCCTTCCGCCCGATCCGGAATTAACCATAAAGACTTTAAAAGACGCAAAAGGCAAAGGCGACCTGCAAGTGCATGTAGGTTGCGCCAAATGGGGCAGAAAGGAATGGTTGGGCAAGATCTACCCACTCAAAACCAAAGAAGCCAACTTTTTGGATGAGTATGTAAAGCATTTCGACTGCATAGAACTGAACGCTACCTTTTACCAGGTTTACGGTCCTGATACCATAGGAAAGTGGAGAGATAAGGCTGCGACTAACCCGGGCTTCAAATTTTGCCCTAAATTTTCACAAACCATCAGCCACATCCGCCGCCTCAAAAACGCTGAAGAACTAACCACCCAATATTATAACGGCATTATGGCATTTGGCGATCAGCTTGGTCCGCTGTTTTTACAGGTCGGTGATAACTTCACACCCAAAAGTTTCCCCGAATTAAAAGCCTACCTGGAGCATCTGCCAAAAGATGTCCCGGTATTTGTGGAGGTAAGGCACAAAGACTGGTACGCTGTAAAAGAGAACCGTGATAATTTATTTAATGCCTTGCATGAGTTGAACATCGGCGCAGTGATCACCGATGCATCCGGCAGGCGCGATTGCGTGCATATGGAACTGCCCACACCGCACGCCTTTATTCGTTTTGTGGGAAATAGCCTGGATAAAACAGACTACAAACGCGTAGACGACTGGGTAACCCGTATTAAAGAATGGAAGGAACAAGGCCTGCAATCCGTATGGTTCTTTATGCACCAGCACGATGAACGCTATTCGCCCGAATTGTGTGATTACGTGGTGGATGAATTAAATAAGGCATTGGGATTAAAGCTTCATCGCCCTCAGTTTATTGAAAAGGATAAAGGAATGTTTGATTAGAAATTAAGTCTAAAGGCCACACTTAAATTAAGTGTGGCCTTTAGACTTAAATAAAATTTCAACAGGCATAAGATTTTTAATACGATTGCATTACGTACTTGCTGTTATAATGAGGAGAGTTCAGGAATGCAGAATTGCCAGGGTAAAAATTTAGCTCACTAAACCCATCATACTGATCTAGTTCAAAGGATTTCAATGCCAGTTTACTCAGATCAATACTTTGTACTCCCAGGTATTTTGAAAAATCAGGAAGTTTTATGTTAGTATAATTTGCTGCTGAAGGGGAATATAAATCTACTTGCAGACGAGAACCCGCATTAAGATTTAAGAAATTAGCATGGTAGTAATCAAATGTTCCGGTGCAGGAAGGCACAAAATCTGCAAGTGTTGACCCTGCCACAGTAAAGGAGGCCCCAAAAGTAGCTGCCTGATCTGGTATCGTTTTTCCGGATGTTAAAATTCTATAATTTAGACTGCCGACACTATAATCCATTAACACATCATATTCCTCATAAGTTTCTGATGGATAATAAATGTTGAGCTGATTATATTGCGAACGCGTAAATCCGAAATTATAAAAGTTAGAATAATTGCTATCTGGCTTTGCACAAACCTCAACTTGAAAATTATTACCTGGAGCTGTAATAGTTTTTGTTAACGGAGTTTTTGTTAGTTGGGAAAGATCAACATTATAATCAGTTGCTCCAACTGGCATTGTGAAGAAGTTATAAGAATATTGGTTATTCTTTAATATTTGCACCCAAAGTTTATTATCAGCATAATAAGAAGACTTTATATTAGTGCTATCACTAAGGTTATTAATGAATCCCGAGAACTGGTCTGTACTGACATTTAACAGATCAAAACCAGTTGAATTCTTTAAATGTAGATTTATTGCTTTAGACTGTGTTTGAGGTAAATAGTTTGGGTTAACAGTATAAGTACTTCCTTTTCTTACCTGTAAATATCCTGTTAATTGAGGGGTTGTATTTGGGTCCTGTGGAATGTCAATCTCAAAGAAGTTAAAACGTGTTTTTTCAAAGGGTTGCAGTGATGAAATTTTAAAAGTTGAAGTACCAAGTATATACTTTACAGAATTCAGCACATTCCCATTTTCATCGGTGACCACAAAATATGTACTGCTATACATAGAATAATAATTTGGATTAAGATTCACAGTTAACAGCGTACTTGAATTCACATCCACCTGGTTATAAGCAAAAGGGCTAAATACGACCTGTAGTGATCCTCTATTTGTTTGTACTTCTAAATTATATTGATTTAAAGTGACAACGCTTAAACTTTTAGTAATGACCTGATTACCTCCCTTTGAGGTAAATGTGATGGCTCCTTTTGTTCCACCTTTAACATACAGGTAATAAAACCCGTTGATCAATCCAAATTTATAGACTGTAGAGTTAGAGTCTGATTTAAAAGTAGGTACCGTATTACTTTGTACAAAGCTTTGTCCTATGGTAATTAGTCCATCGGTAGTGGTTGCAGTAAAGGATAAGGCCTGCTTATCGGTGACAGAGTACGCACTCACCTTTGCATTAAAACGTATAAAGGTATCGGCAACGCTGGTCTGGTCTTTTGATGATAGGTATATGTTATAGGTGCCTTTGTCTAATGTTTTATCATAATTACCTATATTTTTTACATCTATGCTATCCTTATAACTGGAAACAACAGCATTGCTTGCATTTAACAGGTCAAATTTAAACAATACCGTACCGCCTGCTACATTGCTCCAGGGGCTATTAGCAAATGAAGGATAATTGACCGACTGTACTGTAACTGAAGGTACTATCGGAACGGTAACATTATTAGTGACATCCTTTTTACATCCGTTAAGAACAAATGCAATCGCAGGAATTATGAAGTATAAATATCTTTTCATTGTGATAAGGTTCAGCTGAGATTATTGAATATTAGCTTTCAGGTTGAAATGATGTAAGTGTACTGCTATACTTGTTGTATTAAGTATTGGGGACAGGTCATACTGATTGAGTGCGCTTACTGTAAGATCTTTCATATATTGATAACCCGAGGTGCTTTCAGTAAAAGTTATCCTGCCGGCTGTAGCATCAGCAACATATATAAAATAATACCCGTTTGCTAAACCAAAATTAAGAGCCGTGCTTGTTCCGGTCGGCGTGAAGGTTGGCACGGTAAGCGTATCTATCATGCTTTTACTAATGGTGATAACGCCATCGTTTGTAGTAGCGGCAAAGTTTATCGCCTGGTCTTTATTTATTAATAAATTACTTACCTGTGCATTAAACCTTATAAAAGTGTCGGCTACAGCGGTACTTTCGGTCTTCAAAGTAATGTCATAAGTTCCCGCTAAAACCTGCTTATTGTAGGACACAGCATTTTTTAAATTTAAACTATCTTTTATCGGCAATGCACTTAATGTATCTGTATTTGCGAATGTGAAATTTATAAGTGCTTCTCCACCCAATACTTGTTGCCATGTGCTATTAGCTATAGCATCAACTGATGGGATAATTGAAACTTTAAATAAATTGCTTTTAACTGTGTTTACGGGATGTTCTTTAGAGCAACCGGCACATAAAATAGCGGTTGCAAAAACAATAGATAGGATCTTTCTCACTGTGTAAGGTTTAGACTTTAGGTTGCAAATTAATATTCGAAAATATCAAATTTATAGGACTTGACAAACTTTGGTGGTCGGATTTTGAGGAATAAAAATTTAATATAGCTTAGTAAAGTTATTCATGTAGCTGATAATTAATGCATTTAAAAGTGTCAGTTATACGACAGAATTGGCGTGTTTTTACTTATAAATAGTTTTTTTGTTTCTTGTAAAATATGATCTAAGCCATTATTAACAAAGAATTCCTGTAGCCGTGATGGTGCTCATACCTGTTGTTTATTCTTATATCTATTACAAAAAACACTACCCGCTTAATCAGAACTCATAAAAAATACAAGCGAAACCATGTCGGCTAACGATGAATATAATTTCCAGCTGGATTAAAATTCATACCAAATAATTGCGTTATTAGGGGTATGAAAAAGATTTTCTTACCCCTAATTCTATTAAGTTTTTTCCTGGCTCCTCAATTTGTTCTGGCTCAGCAGGATTCGTTACGCGCACAGATCGTGCGGATCACTTCACAGTCTAAAGGAATAGTCGGTGTATCCATTTTGGGCCTTGAGAGCCGTGATACGCTGAATTATAACGGTAGCTCCCGTTTGGTAATGCACAGTGTAATGAAGTTCCCAATTGCCATGACTGTTTTGAACCTGGTTGATAAAGGCAAATACAAGTTGGATAAAATGATGAAAGTGGGTAAGGATGATATGCATCCAAATACCTACAGCCCCCTGCGCGACAAATATCCTAACGGCACAGAGATCACATTGGGTGAATTGCTAAGTTATATGGTATCCTTAAGCGATAACAATGCCTGCGATTTTTTACTGAAGAAGATTGGTGGCCCTGAGGTAGTTCAAAATTACTTATATGGCCTTGGGATAAAAGGGATAAATATTGTAGCATCAGAGGCTGATATGGCAAAAGCCTGGGAGGTACAATATACCAACTGGTGCAAGCCTACTGAAGTGGTACGCCTGTTGGACGTATTTTACCAGGGCAAGGCACTCTCAAAAACCAGCAATGATTTTTTGATGAAGATCATGACGGACACATCTACCGGTCCGAAAAGGATCAAAGGTTTATTACCTTCAGATGCAGTTGTAGCACATAAAACAGGAACATCAGGCACTAACGATGAAGGCTTAACGCCTGCCACCAATGATGTTGGCATTATCACTCTGCCAAATGGAAAGCATTTGGCCATCGCTGTTTTTGTTTGTAATTCAAAAGCAGACGAAGCCGCTCGCGAACTGGTGATTGCGCAAATTTCAAAGGCGGCCTGGGATGTTTATGGTAATTAAGGACACGATTCCGAGATTTTATTGATTTTTTTAGATAACTCTTAAAGAATCCATTTTAATCCATAAAATCTCGAAATCGTGTCGTGTCATATCACTGCCGTTTCCACATTTTCATCCTTAAAACCACCAAATACAGCGAAGTTCATGTTTTTATAAATGCAATCGGCTTCGCTAAAACCGGCTTTCTCCAGCATTTTTAATTGTGTTTCAAGCGGAGCGAGCCTGTCCAGCTTGGTGCGCTCGAATGCTTGTATCAATGCCTCGCGGTCGAGGCCGGAATGTGATACGGTTTCACGCCAGTGGTATTTGTAAAGGCTGTCAAACAATATGTTTTTCCCTGCAACCTGGTCGGCATTAATAAACAAGCCGCCATCGTTAAGGGCAAGGTAAATGTTTTTATAAAGCTTAGCCTTATCAGCGTCCTCTAAATGGTGAATAGCCAGTCCTGAAATAATGATATCATATTTACCTGGCAGAGCATCTTTTGAAAAATCCAATTCTACGTATTCAAAATTTTCTGCATTACCGAAACGTCCGCGTGCAACGTTCAGCATATCACCGGAAAGGTCGGTCAGCGTAAAATGTAAATTCGGGTTAAGGTTATAAATAAATTGAGAAAACAGACCTGTCCCTGCCCCAATATCCAATACCTTTTTTGCATGGGTAAGGCTTTTTACCAAAGGCAAACATGCCGAATAAAAGTCGTTAAAGCACGGTATAAGGTATTTCCTCTGCGAATCGTACTTTTTTGAAACATTGCTGAATTGTTCTTTTACGTCGTTCATAGTTCAATAATTGGCTGGTAATATAAATTTAACCTTTTTGGCTGACATTTTAAATGCCTTTCTTAAAAAAAATCAATGTTGTGGCTCCTTTGTAAATCTTCCGTCTATAGAATATCGGTTATAGACCGCAAAACTGTATAGCAATGCAAAGTAAGCGCCGTAAATTACCTGGGTGAATACATTCTCCCATTGTTCTATCAAACTCGATCCAAATATGAGTGCCAGCATAATCAGAATACCCAGTACACAGGCAAAGCGGGTAAATAAGCCCAATAATAGCAGTATGCCTGTGAGGAATTCAAGAAAGGGGAGCGCACTACTGAAAAGCGATACCAGCGATGCCGGTATCATGGATTTGCTGAACTGACCCACCATGTGGCTGCTGAATGCCTGTAACTTAGGTATGCGGTCTAACCCGTGACCAAACATGCTCATGCCGATGGGTAAGCGGGCAAGTAAATAAGTTCTGCCTGGATTTTTTTGCATTGTCAAAATATTTAATGCTTTAACAACGCATTATAGACTAATTGTTTTATACCACCACTTAAAAATTACAATTTAAGCCGGGTGTATTGCTTAATATCTTCAAATAATTACGCCCAGGAATGAACATCATTATTTCTAATTTTTAACATTGTATGATTGATTTTTTACATAATGAGCCCCAATTAATTTAATTAATCTAATTTGCTCTTTCATGACAAAGAAAGCTTTTATAATAGTGCTGTTATCCCTCATTTTCCGGGGATTATTATCAGCCCAGACACCCGTTGCAAAAAACGGTGCCTTACATGTTAAGGGTGGTCAAATTTTGAACCAGCATGGTGTCGAACCTCAACTGCGCGGAATCAGTTTATCATGGAGTTTATGGGGTGGACGCAAATATTACAATCCTGAAGTAGTGGATTGGTTAACCAATGATTTTAAAATAAGCATACTGCGCGTAGCAATGGGCGTACAACCTAAGCACGGTTATCTTGACGAACCGGCATTGCAAAAGCAACTCGTAATAACAGAGGTCGACGAAGCCATTAAGCAGGGTATTTATGTATTAATAGACTGGCACGACCACAACAGCGATAAACACACCGAGCAAGCCAAAGCTTTTTTTGCTGAGATGGCTAAGAAATATACAGGTGTGCCCAATGTGATATACGAGATATGGAACGAACCAGCCAAAACAACCTGGGATACCGTAAAAAACTATGCCTCGCAAGTGATACCCGAAATAAGAAAGTATGACAAAGATAACCTGATCGTAGTAGGCAGCCCGCATTGGGATCAGGATGTAGATATTGCAGCTGCTGACCCTATTACCGGGTTTAAAAATATTGCCTATTCTTTTCATTTCTATGCATCTGACCCTAATCACCAGGAAAAATTAATGGCAAAGGCAGATAAGGCAATCAAAATGAATCTGCCGCTTATAGTAACCGAATGGGGCGTAGGAGAATCAGATGGTAATGGTCAGTTCGACAGGGAAAAGACAAAGAAATGGCTCAACTGGGCAGAAGCTAATCACCTGAGCTGGGCCAACTGGAACGTTACTGATAAACAAGAGACCACCGCTCTTATGTTACCCGGAGCACCTGCCAATGGCGGCTGGACGCAAGACCAACTTAGTCCGGCAGGGATTTATATCAGGGATGTGTTAAGAACGTTGAATAAGTAAACGGAGACACATTTTTCGCTAATAAATATAAATTTGCTAAATTTGAGTAATGGCTACTCAATTCATCACGAACGATAAAGGCGAAAAAACCTCAGTAATCATTTCCATTACTGAGTATGAAGATCTGTTACATCAACATCATTTAAATTTGGAATTAACTGATGAATACAAAAAAATGATGGATAACATGCTTGAACAGGAAGACAACGGTAAGGCTAAATATGTTCCATTCGATCAAATTAAAAATAGGTTTTTGAATAAATGACCTATGATCTTGTTTTCAGGGTTGAAGCTGAAAGAGATTTAGAAGATATCCAGGATTATTACAATAAGATACTTCCCTCTATTACCGATAATTTCTTTGTTGAGTTTTTTGACACAATGGATTTTATTGAAGATGAGCCTAAGCTTTTTCAAGCCAGGTACAGAGGTATAAGGATAGCCCCATTACATCGGTTCCCTTACGGAATTCATTATAAGGAAACTGGAAATAAAATTATTGTCTACCGGGTACTTCATACCAAAAGATATTTCAAATAAGTGCACTTATTTCGGCCTTTTCAAAGCCTCAGCAATAGCTTTCTCAGCCAGCGGTTCCATTATTTTATAGCCTGCCAAAATTGGGTGTACGCCGTCGCCTGACAAAGATAGCGGCAGGCCTTTTTGATTGTCAACCATCGCCGAATAATAATCCAGGTATACAATGTTATTTTTATCCGCGTAATCCTTAATCATTTTATTAAGCTGTATTATTTTTTCAGTTGGATTGATAGATGTTCTCCACGGTATTCTATTGGCGGGTAATACGGAAGACAGCACCACTTTGATATTAGATACCTGTGCCAGCTGTGTCATTGAAACGATATTACCAAAAATATTTTCGAGCTTTGACGGACCTGTATTTTCAGCAATATCATTAAGGCCTGCTGATATTACGACTACTGCAGGATTCAGGTTGATCACATCCTCGCGAAAACGAACCAGCATTTGCGGTGAGGTTTGCCCACTGATGCCACGACATACATTGTTACCGCCAAAAAATGCAGAATCCGCATATTCCCAATTTTCAGTAATAGAATTACCCATAAAAACCACGCGGTTAGGATTAGGTGTTAACCTGCTGTTCTCGTCTTCATATTTTTTAAGGTTGGGCCAATCGTTATGGAAACGTTCTTCAGCAGCCTGTCTTTGTTTTGCTTCCTGTGTCACTTTATCGTTAGCTGTTTGGGGTGTTGCAGTTTGTTGCGCATGTGCAATAAACGCAGAGAATAAAAACATTATAATGAATAATTTTTTCATAGTAAAGATATGAGCGATTGATATTGCAATATTAAATCTTTTGAAAACTTATTGATAAAATTTGTGCATTTGTAACAACATTGTGCTTCAACTAAACCTTTTATTTAGTACATTGTCAGAGAGGGTGCGTTTCGTATTACGGGCAGGCTAGTGCATAGGGAACGAAATGCTATTTGTTATCTGAAATCTTTTATTGTTATGGCATTACCCCACCAAAAACAATCTCCCCGATATCTAAGTGAACTTCCGGTTTTACCGGTTCTGCTCATACTTGTGCTGTTGCAATCGTGTTCGCATGAAAAAAAGATATATAAAAGCAATTGCAATGATGATAAAACATTTACACGCATCACCTTTAAGCACCTGATGGATAGCCTGGATGATTACGATCAGCAATATGTAGAAGTGTCCGGCAAGTATATTGAGGATAAAGACCTGTCGGCCTTATTTAATGATAGTCTGTTTGTGGATCATTCTAATAAAAATGCTTTATGGGTCGATTTTAGCCAGGAATGCCCGCTTTACTTATCAGGAACGCATACGGGCTTGTTTGAATACAATGATGGCAGTTTTACCCAGATCAACAATAAATCAGTTACCATAAGGGGGATGATCGTCTTTCATCCTAAAAAGAAATACAAGGCAACATTGGAACGGATAAGCCTGGTAAAGCTTTAATGGATCAATTAACTTCTAAAACAAGGCCATCATAAGCCAGGGTGATATTTTTTGGCAGTAGTCCCAGTATGGTAGCATGCCGTCCAAGGCGGTGACTGATATGCGTAAAGTAAGTTTTTTCGGCGCCTATCTCTTTGGCAAAAGCTATGGCCTCAACAAAGGTAAAGTGCGAAATATGCTTTTCTATCTGCAGCGCATTAATAACTAGTATTTTCGTGCCCTTGATTTTCTGTTTCTCAACCTCCGATATGGTTTTGGCATCAGTAATATAGGTAAAATCGCCAATACGGAAACCTAAAACGGGCAGCTTATAGTGCATCACTTCAATAGGGATGAATTTGATACCGCTTACCAAAAATGGCTTCAATGTAATCGTGTGCAGGTTAATCTCGGGGATGCCGGGATATTTAAACTCAGCAAAAATGTAGGCGAATTCCCTTTTTAACGCTTCCTGTACCCTTTCCGTGGCATAAACATCAATAGCTGCTTCCTGGCGATAATTAAAGGCGCGGATATCATCCATGCCGGCAATATGGTCCTTATGTTCGTGCGTAAAAACTATTGCATCCAGGTGTTTAACTTTCGCCCGCAACATCTGATAGCGAAAGTCGGGCCCCGAATCAATCACGATCACCTTTCCTTCTTCTTCGATCATGATGGAAGAACGCAGCCTTTTATCATGCGGATCAGGCGAAGTGCAAACCTCGCAGTCGCAGGCAATAACAGGTACACCCTGTGAAGTTCCGGTTCCTAAAAAAGTGATCTTCACAACTGCAACTTGGTTTGTTTTATTTGTTGTAAAAAAGCGATCTGTTTATCGTCCAGTAAATTATAATCCAGTTCCAATTCACGTACCAGTTCAACTATTGCCTGTATTTTGCTTTCAAGATTTGAAAATTTATTCACGACAATAATGCGGTTGCTTAGCAGCAGGCAGGCACCGGTTTTGAAATTTCCTTTCTCATAGCGCACCCGGTAACCAGCTGTTCTTAGCAGGATCTCCAGTTTTTCAAGGGTATGGGTAGTAAGGGTAAGCATCAGTCTCAAAAATAGTAAGAATAGACGAGACGCGAGATTTGAGACGACAGATTTTAAAAATATTTTATCTGTTTTATTTATCCTTTGCCCCGGCTTTTATTAGTGCCTTCTCATAAACCTTGCTCATTTTGCCTGTAATGAAGCTTTTGGGCATCAGGTTCATAAAAAAGCCGCCAACCCGGTTCAGTACGCCTGGCACATAAATGCCCTTGCGTGTTTGGAAGGCATAAATACCCTCATTTGCTGCTTGTTTTACGGGCATCAACCAGCCTTGCAAATCATGGAAATTATCACCGGCAGTCATTTCAGTAACAATTCCTCCTGGTGCGTAGATTGACAATGAAAAGCGTGGATTTTTGATCTCATGGGTCAATGCGGTAGCAAAACTCAGGATAAATGCTTTGGTGCCCGAATAAGCCGATTGGTAAGGCACCGGAAAAAGCGCCGCCATGCTGGAGACGATCAGTACGCCACCTTCGTTACCTGAAGTTTCAAAATGGTTAACGAGCCTGTTGGTCATTCGCACAACACTTACTACATTGGTTTGCAGCATAATTTGAAATTGCTCCCAGGTCAAATCGACATGTCGTCCAAAATAGGTAACGCCTGCATTTAATATTGCTCCGTATAATTGCCCGTCCGAAAGTATCTCATCCAACGCTTTATCAACTTCATTAAGATCCGATAGATCAGCAACTACAACTTTTACACTGACGTCGGCTTCTTTTTCAAGTTCCGTTTTTAATTGGTCCAACTTTTCTTTGCGGCGGGCAAGCAATACCAGGTTTGCTTTGTGCTGATGGGCCAGTTGCCTTGCCATCTCCTCACCAAGTCCGGATGATGCACCGGTAATCAGTATCCATTTATCTTTAAATTGCAGTTTGCTCATGTTGATGTGGCAAAGCTAATACTTTAGTCTGAACCGGAATTATAGGAATTAATGAATTAACAGAAATTATTACCAAAACCCTATATTTATTGATCCCATTATTGACCTGAATATGAAAAAAATTATTCTCGCTACATTTCTTATTTTAATTTCCTGCTATACATTCTCGCAGCAGACAAAAACCTACGCCGAAAAGCTAGGCTGGCCCAAAGGTACCAAAGTGCTGATACTGCATGTGGACGATGCGGGCATGTCGCACGACTCGGACGAGGGGGTTGAAAAAGCAACGGGCGAAGGTGTAGCCACTTCCACCAGTGTAATGATGCCTTGTCCGTGGGTGCCTGAGATCGTAAAATATATTAAAGAACATCCGGGCCTGGACGCAGGCTTACATTTAACATTAACCTCCGAATGGAGCAATTACCGCTGGGGGCCGCTTGCAGGTAAAGAAAATATTCCCGGATTGGTGGATAAACAAGGTAGTATGTATGCCTCAGTTGGCGCTGTTTATTTTAGCGCAACACCTGATGAAGTAGACAAGGAAATTCGTGCACAGTATGACCGTGCTATCGGCATGGGTTTTAAACCTACACACCTTGACTCACACATGGGTACGCTGTTTGCAAAACCAGCTTTCATGGAAAAATACATCAAACTGGGTATCGAAAAACAGGTGCCTGTGATGTTCCCTGGCGGCGAAGATCTGTTTTATCGTGCTGAAGCTAAAGCGGCCAGTATTGATGCATTAAAGAAACAGGGAAAATATACTGAAGGTATGACCATAGCCGATCCAGCAGAGTTAGGAAAAGCCAAAGAAGTAGGAGCGATGTTATGGAAAAATGGTCTTCCGGTATTGGATGATCTGCATAACTCCAGCTACGATTGGGTAATGCCTGATATTGAAAATAAAACAGATGCAGAGATACAAAAATGGTATACCGACCATTACATCGAAAGTATAGGCAGGCTTAGCCCCGGATTGACAATGGTAATTATGCACTGTACTAACCCATCGCCAACATTCAAATACATCTGCAATGAAGGCCAGAAACGTAAGGGGGATATGCTGGCTATGCTTGACCCACGCCTGCGTGAGTTTTTAAAGAAGAACGGTTATGTTTTGACCACCTGGAGAGAAGTGATGGAGAGAAGGGTAAAAGTGGGTAATGCGGAATAAATTTATAGCGATGGGTTTGAACCCATCGCTATATTGAAGTTATATCTTTATTTCAATCCGTATACAACCACCTGACCTGAAAACGTAGCGAGGTAAACATGCCCGTTAGCTATAGTAGGCGATGAAAACTTGGCGTAGGTTCCGGCATTATCTGTAGCTTTTTGGTTGTTGTTCCAAAGCTCTTTGGTGATATCGCTGGCATCAAATGCCCTTAGAATTCCCGGACTAACACTATGTTCCGCATCACCGGTTGCTGCGTAGGCCGTCCATACAATACCCGACCCGGCGGTTGAGCCATTTGATGATACCGATATCATAGCACCGTTTTGTCCTGAAGGGCCATTAGAGCCTATTATCTCATTGGCAATTTTAAATGTATTGCTACCGCGATCAAACGGGAACGCACGTAGCTGGTCGTTTTCCGGCCAGATATAAACAAATTCGTTAACAGCACCTTTGCCATAAGCAGGCTGGCAATGCATGTTTGAACTTGAGCTTAGCGTAATAATTTGCTGTATCTGGTTTGATCCTGCGGTATATCCACCCATATTATTTTTATTCAGCAAGTAAATATTGCCGTCCTTGGCACTGGTGAAATAATAGTTTGAGTTAGGGATTAGAAAAGAACCCATACAACCATAATCAAGATCCTGATCTTCAAGATGCTGGAAATTGTAAGGCGTAAAATAGGAGTTTATTGTTAATGTTGATCCGGAAGGAGTAAGCTTCATCGCGCTTTCGCCGCGATTAGTAGCTACAGTAGGGTCACCGCCTGCACCCACAGTGCCATTGCCGGTAACTACATATAAGCTCCCTTGTGCATCAGCGGACATACCTGTACCGCTTTCCCATATGCCTCCATCTGATCCGTTTGGCGTATCGTTGTATACAATTTGTTGCTGTAAAGAACTTGAGTTATAACCTAATATCCAACCATGATATGGCCCCCAATCACAATGAGATGAAAAGGTTACATATACTATTCCATTCAATAGAGTCAGGGCTGCGCGCTGGTTGTTTTTCTGAGGGTCAAAGCTTACCACATTATTTACATTGCCATCGCCTGTACCGGGAACAGAAGCGGTGATCTTTATTGGGCTTCCAGATCGTTCGCTGCCATCAACAAGGTTAACCGCGTGCAGGTACTGAACGAATGATGATCCATTGGTACTCCTGGCTACAAAAAAAATAGTTTGCGCTACCGAATCGATGACAGGCGTGCCTACTATGCCAATATCGCCGCTGAAATCTCCATATTGTCCGCCGCAGGCACCCGTCATATCCGTATTTTTCGGGGCACGCATGCCGGAAAACGTATAGTTTTTCTTCCAGTATAATTTACCGCTATCGCCATCATAGGCATAAAGTGAGTTATTAACTGTAGCTATGTAAGCAACGTTGTGTGGGCCTGAGCCAATATTAAGGTTACCCACAACAAGAGGTTGTGCATAAACCTGGTCATCTACACTTAAGGTAAATAGCTTGCCAAATTGTGTTGAATTAACATTGCTGGTAGTCAATTTTTTTTCCTGGTCATTTAAACCAGATCGTGTATTGCTGTTATGTTGGGTAAGCACAGATATGTGCTGGTCATTCGCTACATCAAGGATACTGTTGTTAGTATCAATCGGTTTGGTGGTCTCCTTTTTTTTGCAACTGATACAAAATAGGACAATAAAGATCAGCAGGGTACTTTTTTTAATCATACATTTAGATTTATTGGTTTGCCTAATTTAAATTTTTTGTTCATTATTATCCTGATTCAGCGATAATTAAAATCCAGGACGAACAACAGTGCGCTTATTTTGTATTAAAATGAAAGACTTATCTTTAATTAAGAGCAGCGACAGATTGCAATTTTTACCATGAAAGATCTCATCTACCAATTCATTGCCCAGCAGAAACTTGCTGTTGTATCCACAATCAACAGTCACGGTAATCCTGAATCTGCCGTGGTAGGTATTGCGGTTTCAATTAATCTGGAGATCATATTTGACACGATTACAGCATCACGTAAGTATCAAAATATTTTACATAATCCCAATGTGTCAGTAGTTGTTGGCTGGGACGATGAGATTACAGTGCAATATGAGGGAAATGCTGTAGTGTTGGGGGATAATGAGGATGCCGATAATATGAAAGAGTTGTATTACAGAGCTTATCCTGACGGACGAGAGCGTGCCGATACCTGGCCCGGACTGGTGCACATAAAGGTGTCGCCCAGGTGGATACGCTACAGCAAGTTTAACGAGCCTACGGTGATAAAGGAACTCACTTTTTAACCAGTGGTGTAATTATTTTTTAATAAGTTCGTTACATAATGTATATTAAGTTCGTAATCACTACAAATGAACTTTTAAACCCAAATTATGAAATATATTTACTTACTACCGCTTGTTGCAATAGTTGCGCTTATTATAACCTCATGCTCAAAAAGCAACGTTAAACCTACAACCAGCACAAAAGCTGATACCAGTAATACACTGACCGCGGATATCAGACTGGTAGGGAACTGGAATATTTTAACGGATACTATCAATTTTCAGGGTAATGGCACTATATACCACGGTGTTGCAACTGATCATTTTATATTTACCAAATACGGCAATTTATATATCAAAGAAGGACTCGCAAATCTTATTGATACCGCTGTTTATTCAGTCGCATCAATCACTAATTCAGTAAGCTGGATAAATACTTATATCAGCGTGAACGGTGCATTTAGTACAATCCATTCACAGTCATTGCCTTACGTAATAACAAAACTTGATACGGCATCATTGATACTAACCTCTAATGCCTCTACTGCACAAGGCCCGCGTTATGAGCAGATCACTTTTAAGAAGAAGAAATAGCGATTGGCAATTTAATCTTGAATATTTCCCGTGGGATTTCCCGATTCTTTAATTATTTCGGCATTAAAGCCATCAAGTATATTTTTTAAGGCTTCGATTTCGGGAATATTAAGTTTTTGAGCATATAGCCTGGAGCCATGCAGTGCAAGTTCTGCAAGTAGGTATCCGAAGTTATTTGCATTGCCATTTAGACCGGAATGTATAGATACATGTTGAGCCTCAAAAGCAGCCCAAACCCTTAAAATTTCAAAAGAATTTTGGTCTTCAATTGCGGCAGGAGGAATCTGTAATTCTGTCATAGAAGTTAGTTGGTCTCAAATCTCATATCTAACATCTCAAATCTACCTCAGATCCACCAACTCCACACCCGGATGGTCTTTTTTATCAAAGGTGAAGGTGCTTTCGGGTACTTTAACGTTTGGTGTAAAGCTGCGTACAATGTAGGTATATCTGCTGCCGTTCTTATCGAATATCACGGCGCTGTAAATCTGCTTTTTAGCTTTATCTATAGACAGGCGGATTTTAAAAAAAGGCTTTTTCTCGTCTTCCGGGGTAAGGTCTATCACCTGGTAAGTTTTGCCGTCTATCTTTTCGTCACCATTGTAAACATATTTGTAACCCTTTTCATAAATAGTGAATATCTGTGCCGGGTTAAGGCTTTCGTTGCTGTTATCAACGTCGCTTATTTCAACCTCTTTATCCTTTTTGATGTATGTCCACTGAGTTTTACCATCGCTGATGATCTCCTGCTCCGTAGTTGCATTATCGGGACTGTAGATGCTTACCCTGTACTTATTGGTTTTTGATTTTGATATGAGTGTGCCGCTTTGTGAATCTTTGGTGCTGGCCTGCTTATCCTCATAAGTAAAGGTGAAATCGGCCTTTACCACATTGTACGAACGATATTTGGCACTTACCTGGTTCAATATTTTTTTAGCGTCAACATCTTTTTGAGCAAAAACTGTGCTTATGGTTAAGCCGGTAAGCAGGCAATAAAGAAGTATTTTTTTCATAGTTGGTTTTTATCCTGATGATTGGATAGCGGAATAAGCAACAGGTTTAATATTAAATTGGTTTTGATAAAGTCTCCAAATGCTTTTCAAGACTGTACTCATCACTAAATAGCACATCACGCGCCTTGCTGCCTTCAAACGGGCCCACTATACCTGCGGCTTCCAGTTGGTCAATAATGCGTCCTGCACGGTTGTAGCCTAATTTTAATTTACGCTGAATTAGTGAGGTTGATCCCTGCTGGTGCATCACGATCAAACGGGCAGCTTCTTCAAACATCGCGTCGCGATTATCAGCGTCAAACTCCTTAGTGCTGCTGCTTTCACCCTCACCTACATATTCGGGCAGGAGCAGGGCAGTAGGGTAGCCTTTCTGATTACCAATGTAATCCGATATCTTTTCCACTTCAGGCGTATCCACAAAGGCGCATTGCAAGCGTATCAAATCGCTGCCTGTTGATAGCAGCATATCACCACGACCAATCAATTGATCAGCTCCACCGGCATCCAATATTGTACGCGAGTCTATTTTTGACAACACGCGGAATGCCAGCCTTGACGGGAAGTTGGCCTTAATAGTACCCGTAATGATATTTACCGAGGGTCTTTGCGTAGCAATAACCAAATGGATACCCACCGCACGGGCCAGCTGGGCTATACGGGCAATAGGCATTTCTACCTCTTTGCCTGCGGTCATCATCAGGTCGGCAAACTCGTCAATTACCAGTACAATAAAGGGCAGGTAACGGTGTTTCTCCGGGTCGCTTATTTTACGATTGATAAACTTCTGGTTGTATTCCTTCAGGTTACGTACCTGTGCATCTTTCAGCAGGTCATACCGCTGATCCATCTCAATACAAAGCGAGTTGAGCGTATTTACCACCTTTTTGGTATCGGTAATAATGGCATCGGCCTCATCAGGTAATTTGGCGAGGAAGTGCCTTTCTATCTTACGGAAAAGTGTTAACTCCACCTTTTTCGGGTCGACCAACACAAACTTTAACTCAGAAGGGTGTTTTTTATACAGCAGCGAAACCAATATGGCATTGATACCAACAGACTTACCCTGGCCGGTAGCACCCGCAACCAGCAAGTGCGGCATCTTGGCCAGGTCGGCAATAAATACCTCGTTGGATATGGTTTTACCAAGAGCGATAGGCAGATCCATCGTGGTGTTCTGGAACTTTTCGGTAGCCAGGATAGAACGCATGGAAACCATTTCAGGGTGCTGATTTGGTACTTCTATACCGATAGTACCCTTGCCCGGCATAGGGGCGATGATACGGATACCCAAAGCAGCCAGACTTAACGCAATATCATCCTCCAAATTCTTGATCTTGGAGATACGCACGCCCGGCGCAGGGATGATTTCGTATAGTGTAACCGTTGGCCCGATGGTCGCCTTTATTTTATCGATCTCGATATTATAATGGTTCAGTGTTTCAACGATCTTATTTTTATTGGCCTCCAGTTCTTCGGAGTTAACAGTTATCTTATTGGTGCCATGGTTCTCTAACAGATCAAGCGGCGGATATTTATAATTTGCCAGATCGAGCTTATGGTCATAAATGCCAAACTGCTCTAATAGGCCTTTTTGTTTCTCGTCATCTGCCTGTTCAATACTTAGCTCTTTGTTTGGTCTTGCAGTATCAATAGTAAGTGGTATCTCGTCTTCAAATTCAGGCTCGTGGTGTGCAGAAGGATCGGGCGTAAGTACCATTGGCTCATGGAAAACAGCGTTTTGTATCAGTAAGTCGCTCTTGGGTTCCTTGTCCTTCATCTTGTTGCCATTCTTGGGCCACTCAACGGGTTTTGATGGATATTCGTCCTCTATATCAACAGGTTCGGGTACTACATTGGGCACAACGTCCTTATTAAGCTTTTTACTGCGACGCGGTATTTTAAAGTCGATATTATAAGCGATGATCAATACGGCAAGCGCGGCAAATACCAGTATCGCCGCAGTGCCTGCTTCACCCACTTCGGCATCCATCAGGCGGTTGGTCCAGAAACCGAAATTTCCCTCCAAAAAATGCGGCGTATCGCTGATAAAGCCATGGAAGAAGCCCAGCATCACCGAGATAAACACCAACAAGAATAGTGAATAGGCCAATGTTTTGCTCGCGGAATATAAACGCACTTTAAAAAGCAGTCGGTACCCTATAATGAAAAACACAAACACGAAAACAAATGAAGCTACTCCGAACCATTCAAAAATAAACTGGTTAGATAACAGCGCACCAAATTTACCGAGCCAGTTATCAACCATGGGGTTTTTAATGCCGTTGTCTAACAGTTCCTGCTGGGTTTTAAACAGGTTGTGCCAGCCGCCATTGGCGCGTGATACATAGCTCTGGTCTTCCTGCCAGGTAAACAAGTAGGAGGTAAAAGCAATGAGAAAAAAGACGGACATGACCAGGAAAAACAGACCGGCTATTTTAGCCGCGCGTCCATCACGCAGGTTAAAAGAGGGCATTTTTTCCTGCTTTTGCCTGGATGCTTTTTCCTTTTCGCTTTTCGGCGAAGAGCGGTCGGGTTTAGTATCGTCCCTTAAAGTATTCGTTTTAAATTGGTTCCCTTTAGTCGGCATCCTTTACATTACACGTTGAAACGCAAATATAAAGTTAATAGATTAAAGAAATATTAGGAGTGATTTTTAAATTTTATTTGAGGCGTTCCGGTTGACTCACCCGGTCATAGCTATGCTCGACCACCCTCTCTTCGCTGCGCGGAAAGAGGGATTAAAAAGAAAAAATAAAACTCCCCTCTTTGCCAAGCAGAGAGGGGCAGGGGGTGAGTAAACTCTGCGCAATTTGAGTATCAATCCACATTTTTAGCAATTTATTAACACTTGTCTATCCGATTTAATTTTTTAGTAATATTGAACTATGAGCATAGAGGTGTTGGAAGAGTATATTGCTGCTGCTGATCTGGCTGGTTTAAGCAACCTACTATCAGCTAACCCTGCGCTTGCAACCAAAACCACTTCTCAAAATGTCTCTCCATTAATGCTTGCCTGCTATTACAAAAAACCGGAGGTAGCCGAATTTTTGTTGAAATATGTGAGCGAGATCAGCCTGTTTGAGGCCTCGGCTGTCGGCAAGTTTGACACAGTGGCCCATTTGATCTATACCCATCCCGATTCCATAAACGAATATGCCGATGACGGTTTTACACCGCTTGGATTAGCCTGTTATTTCGGGCAGTTGGAGGTAGCACGTTACCTGATATTGAAAGGTGCTGATGTTAATCAGCCATCTAATAACGGATTTCATGTATTTCCCATTCACTCAGCCGCCGCGGGCAATTATACTGATATTGTCCGCATATTGATAGAGAACGGTGCACAGGTAAACGTAAGGCAACAAGCCGGAGCTACCCCGCTGCACTCTGCCGCGCAAAATGGCAATCTTGAACTACTGATCATGCTCCTCGAAAACGGTGCAGAAACCAACGTACGCATGGAAGGCGGTAAAATGCCTGCCGACCTGGCAAAAGATAAAGGTTTTGATGAGATAGCGGAGATATTGAGCTGATTTCGGATATCGGATTTTTAATTTCGGATTTAGCTTCCGCGAATCAACAACTAAATTGACATCAGCATGATGCAACAAATACACTCTAAAACTGCTTAAATTCTAATTTTGCCTTACACACTATAAAAATCAATCTGACTATGGAATACAGGCAATTAGGCGCATCCGGATTAAATGTGCCCGTTTTGAGTTTCGGTACGGCCACTTTTGGTGGAGGTAATGAGTTTTTTAAAGCATGGGGCACCACACAGCTCAACGATGCTAAGCACCTGGTAAAGCTTTGTTTGGATGCAGGCGTAAATATGTTTGATACTGCCGATGTTTATTCGCGCGGAATGGCCGAAGAGATATTGGGCAAGGCATTGGAAGGCTTGCGCGACCAGGTTTTGATATCCACCAAAGCAACTTTTAAAATGGGGGATGGCCCTAATGATTATGGATCATCGCGCCAGCATTTAATAGCTTCATGCGAAGACAGTTTGCGTAGGCTGAACACCGATCATATAGACATTTACCATATGCACGGTTTTGATGGCAACACCCCGATTGAAGAAACCCTGCGTGCATTAGACGACCTGGTGACAAGCGGAAAAGTGCGTTATATTGCCTGCTCTAACTTTTCGGGCTGGCATTTGATGAAGTCACTTTCTATATCTGAACGTTATGGCTGGTCGAGGTATGTAGCGCACCAGGCTTATTACTCATTGTTGGACCGTGAATTTGAGTGGGAACTAATGCCTGCCGGGATCGATCAAAAAGTAAGCACCATTGTATGGAGCCCGCTTTCATCAGGACTGCTCGGCGGTAAATATCGTCGAAATAAATCTCTGCCCGAAGATTCAAGAAGGCAGCAAGGTGGAAGCCATGGTCCGACACCTGACTATGAACGTCTGTATAATATTATGGATGTGTTGGATGTAATAGCCGAAGAAACCGGCAAATCAGTAGCACAAGTGGCCATTAACTGGGTATTGCAAAGGCCGACCGTCGCTAACATTGTGATAGGTGCCAGGAACGAAGAACAATTAAAACAAAACCTCGGCGCAACCGGATGGAACCTTACCGTAGACCAGATCAAGAAACTGGACGAGGTAAGTGCTATAGCACCAATTTACCCTTACTGGCATCAAAGGCAGGATACACGGTTAAATCCTTTGCCTAAGTTTTATTAAGTATCAAGCACATTCTATTCGCCCTGACATCGCTATGCTCGTCATTCCTCTCTTCGCTACGCGAAAAGAGGAATGTTGATCCGACTTTAGGCGGAAATGACCGGGTGAGTCGATATATGAGCGATGAATTTCGTGTTCCGTTCGTTACGGAGTGTAACAGTTGCTGTCCTGATTACTTTTTCAGGTTGAGAACACGCGAGAAGACACCTTGCGTTGTAATTACATTGCTATTTAATGTAACCGAATTGCTTGTTACATTGATGGCATTGAAATCAGCCACAACTGACCCATAGTTACTTACCGATGCACCATTGTACCAGGTATACTTAAATACAACTTTATAATTACCGGTTAAGGAATAGTTTGCAGTATCTATCACACCATTTTCTTTGATATACACTTTGCCTGTGTTGGTAAATGTAAAATAATCATCAGAAGTACCTTTGTAATTATTAGAGGTAGCATTTGAAGCAACTTCGCCGCCATCGTAGTGGGTAGAGTCGTTTGCTATTTTCCAGGTACCTTCAAGTGTATTATTATTATTTATGTTACTGGTTACCGGGTTAGGGTTGGTTGCCGGATTGGCAATATCCTGGGCAGGTGTTGGTTTAACAATCACCTGGTTTTGAGGGTTTGCAGGTGCAACATCGGTCTTTGCACAAGACGCCAATACTGCACTTAAACACACGAATAGTGAAATAATGGTTAAATTTTTCATGCTAATCAGAGCTGTTTTCGATTTTGTTTACGGGCTCTTCCTGGCTAAAGTTTCGTTTAGTTATCCACATTTACCTGAAATACAGGCGCAAAAAAAAACCGCCTGGCAATGGATACCGGCGGTTTTCCCAAAAGTGTGAGTTGTTTTTTTCTTACTGTACGCTATCACGAAGCTCTTTTATCTCATCGTGTGCTTCGATCAATTCTTCCTGCTGATCAAGTAGCATTTCGCGGATATAGGTTGCAAGTATCTCGTCGCTCAAGGCTTCTTCGTAGGCCTTTTTGATGGCATCTTCACCAAACTCGCATTCTTCCAATATGCTATGCCTGTCGTTGCCGCTAAAGGTTTCTTTTACAGCAATCCACGCCCTGTGCAGTTTGCCTGGCATTGTTGTACCTGTTTCCATATCTTTGCCAAACGCTGCTATCTCGGTGCCCAGCTCTACTTTATAACGACGACTGTCGTCAATAAACCGCAGAAACATAGGTACCAGGTCCGAGTCTCCTTCATTATTTTCTACTTCTTTCAGCGCTCTTTCATAACCCTCGATACGGTCGTTATTGATCAGTATAAGATCATTCAGTATCTCGATTGTTTTTGCAGTATTTTCCATAATCTTTATAATTTGATATTGACTAAACAACCACCAAATTATCATATTGTTTAATTTTTTTATCTTAAAGTATTTAACATCAGTTTAAAATAAACTTTACAGCAATATTGTTTTCTCCTAAAAAACTCAGCCTAAATTCTTTAACAACGATTTTTAATTGAGGAGTGACAAGACGAAATCATGACCGGTCCGAAGGACTCCTTTGGAAGCGAGTCATCCTCAAACTTTCCGTCTACTCTACTGTTAATATTTTACTATGAAAAAAGAGATCATTGCAACCACAGCTTTGGCCGGTTTAGGCATAGCCGCACTGGCCCTGGCATCAAAAAACAAGCCCCTCGAAACCGTTAGTCATGTCGACCTTGAAAAGTACCTGGGCAAATGGTATGAAATAGCAGCTTTTCCGCAAGGCTTTGAAAAGGGCTGTTCCTGCACCTTTGCCGAATACAGTTTAGATGGCAATGGCAAAATAATAGTTAAAAACAGCTGCATGAAAGACGGCGAGCATAAAGTAGCCGATGGCAAAGCATCTGTTACCGATAAAAAGACCAATGCCAAGCTTGAAGTGCAATTTCAGTGGCCATTTAGCGGTAAATACTGGATAATAGCATTAGCCCGTGACTACAGCTACGCCATGGTGGGCCATCCTAATCGCAAATACCTTTGGATACTGAACCGTAAGCCCAAAATGGATGACATGACCTACAATCACCTGGTACTGGTGGCAGCGGGCAAAGGTTTTGATGTGCGCAAACTGGTGAAGACTGAGCAGGAGGTGGAAGAATTGGTTGAAGCGTGATGTCTGAACCGGAATTTTTTGAATTAAGGAATTACCTGAATTCAAAAAATTCTTTAATTCGTTTAATTCAGGTTCAGACAAATATAAGTGTTCGTTCGTTCCCGGGTGTAGGAGTAGTTGGAACAGTTGCGGACGGTTACTTAACCTTTAATGATGATACAATATTATCTGCGGTTTCTTTCCATGCTGGCAATAGCTTCTCTGTGCAATTAAAGGTCATTATCAAAGCTCTGCCATCCATATCGGTAAAGAAATAGTACACAAATACTTTCTGGTCAGCCGCATTGCTCAGCATTTTAAAATAGCCTACACGCTTGCCATTGATGGTTTTTACACCGCTATCCAGCCATTGTGCATCAGGGTGAGATTTTTTTAACGAGGCTATCATAAAATCCTTGTAAGCTTCCATCTGTGAGGCTTGTAAAAGTTGCTTGGTACGGCTTGCCACTATGTTTACCTCTGCATTATCATCAGTAAGCACAACGTCCGGCTGCTGACCGGAGTTAGGATATTTCTGATCCATTACCTCTACCGTCATCGGTTTAAATTCAGCCGGAACCATCAGTTCTACTTTACCGTCAAACAGTTTACGGGTTTCGAGATTTCCCTGGCCGAAACTGCAAACAGGCAATAAAATCAGGAGGAAACTATTGAAAAGGAATGATCTCATAAAATAACAAGGTTTAATTCAGGTACGGCAAACATAATAAAAACTGTGAACGGCATAATTTAAGATATGTTGTTTATGAGCTGATTAAGCACAAAGTTATTACAGAAACTTCCTAATCAATACTACATTTTTTATAGTGTCGATTAACAGGTTGTGTCCCTTATGCTTTTGTTTCTGGTGGTATGTTGTTCCGTTCTTTATTTGTGTAACATGATTTTTAGAACAGGGCGTAACAGCCAAGTCGAAACAATAGGCAGGCGTCCGGCTTGTTCTGATCAACTGTTACACTCCGTAAAGAACGGAACAGACAATTTTAAAATATTTTGCAATAATTATTTGGCTAATCAAATACATTTTGCTAAATTTGTTAGCACGATCCTTACATCTACCAAATCCCATCTTTCCCGGTTACTTGCTGCAAAGCCGTCCTTTACTTTTATTAAGTAAGTGGGTAAGGGAAGGGTATTATTAAATCAGACCGCTGATTTTAATGATCAGTGTGATTTCGCTGATGTATGATAGCAACAGTATTCATCAATATGTCATTGAACGATACTGTGGCAATCTCTACATAGGCAGGTCGATCATGCAAGTTCGATACCATTGCATCTGCTCTGTATAGTTCGCGATTGCTTCGTACAGCAATGACATGATTTATTAATGACATGATTTATTAAATAAAATAACATAGTCAATTCAACCTGCAACATCACACCACTGCCTTAACCCAACTAAACCTGGTAGCAGCGTATACCGGCTTGTGGTTAATGCCCAATGTCATTAAGTTAAGGATTTGCAAGCATTTAAAATATCGAACATTGAATGTCCAATGCTGAATAATGAAGTAAAAACATCGGCGTTCGATATTCAAAATTCATTATTCGATATTATCAGCACTTCTGTTTTTCCTTAACTTAATGACATTGGGTTAATGCCTGTAGCAGTATAAGCGTATAAAAGGACTGCCATAGATAGTATCACTGCAATTGCTTTACTATTATATAATATTGATAATCTTCTCCGTCGTTGTTCCGTTCTTTATTTTGTAACAACACCTTGTAACAAATAGCGGACAGTGGGGCATTGGTTCTATATTGCTTACCAGTGTTTCCCTTGTTCCAGTTAGCTGTTACACTCCGTAAAGAACGGAACAACCTTACAACGCACAGTTGACTCACCCGGTCGTTCAGCCTAAAGTCGGATCGACCACCCTCCTGCTACACAAAGAGGGTTTATTTGGAAAAGATATTTTTTACTCCCTCTTTACGGCTTGCCGTAGAGAGGGTCGACCAGCGCAGCGTCGTCGGGGTGAGTAGAATGAGCGGACAAACACACCCTCACCCGGATAATATAACAGATATTTTGATGAGTATTTTCCAATGCAATTGTTTAATAAAATCCTTAATTTGCCTGTACCAATATAACTAACCCGCTATGTATGCCCTCTGCTGCATGCGGATTATTAAAACCCGTAATCTAAAATGAATATCATGACCCCAAAATCAATTCTTAAAGGCTTTTCTCTTGGCTTAATGTTGCTGGGTGCTACTGTAGTTAGTGCACAGGAGAATGCCCCCAAATTACCCGAAGAAGGATGGAAACAGCTTTTTAACGGCAAGGACCTTACCGGCTGGAAAGAGGTGGGCAAAGGCACACGTTATGTAAAGGATGGCACTATCCGCAGTCACGGTGGTATGGGCTTACTATACTGGACAGGCGGTAAGCTGAGCAATTGTACCATCAGGGTGGTTTACCGTATGGAGAAATCCAACAGTAACTCGGGCGTGTTTATCCGTATTCCGCTGGAGCCGCGTGAGGAGTGGATGCCGGTATTTTATGGTTATGAGGTACAGATAGATAATCATCCCGAAACTTCCAAGGAGGATGAATACCATGTTACAGGTACTTTATACTCGCTCACCAAACCACTAGCCAAACCGGGCAAACCGGGACCCGAGTGGAACGTAATGGAGATCACCCTTGATGGCCCCCGTACCATTGTGGTAGTGAATGGCCAAAAGGTAACCGACTATAAAGAAGGCGACCCTACCCCTGCACGTAAATTTGATTTTGAACCGTATCGTGGATTAAGGCCATTGGCCGGATACATAGGCCTGCAAAATCATGGTGATGATGACATTGTTTACTTTAAGGAAGTTGCTGTAAAACCGTTAGCTAAAAAATAAGGATCACCATGAAAACGGACGAACAAAAACCTGCTGACAATAGTATCAGTCGTAAGGATTTTATTAAGAAAGCTGCCATTGCCACTGCCGGGTTCTACATTGTGCCCAGGTATGTATTAGGCGGACCGGGCTATACTGCCCCAAGCGATAAGCTGTACATTGCTGCCGTAGGTTGCAGCGGTGAGGCGGAAAATGATATCCACCATTATGCTACTGCACCTAAAAAGAATGCCGAGATAGCCTTTTTGTGCGATGTGGACGACAGGGGTGCTGCACCGCGTATCAAAGAGTTCCCGAAAGCAAAGTTTTATCATGATTGGCGTGAGATGTTCGACAAAGAGAGCAAACATTTTGATGCCGTAACAGTAGCAATCCCCGATCATAATCACGCTATTGTTGGCTTAAGCGCTATGCAACTGAATAAACACTTATACCTGCAAAAGCCCTTAACACATGATATTTACGAGGCACGCATACTTACAGAGGCAGCCAAAAAGTATAATGTGGTAACCCAAATGGGCGATCAGGGTTCATCCTGCGAGGGTATGCGCACCATGCGCGAGTGGTTCGAGGCCGGGTTGATCGGCGATATCCAAAAAGTATACTGCTGGACAGACAGACCAGTATGGCCACAGGGTATTTCATGGCCTACCAGCAAACCACCTATCCCCAAAGAATTAAAGTGGGATCTATGGCTCGGCACAGCGCAGGAGACTAATTATATAGATAACCTGGTACCTTTCAACTGGCGCGGATGGTGGCAGTTTGGTACAGGTGCTTTAGGTGATATGGGATGTCATATTATGGGTCCGCCGTTTAAGTTGTTGGGATTAGGTTATCCTACAGAGGTATCGGGCAGCGCAAGTACTACTTATAAAGGTATTTTCAAAGAAGGTATTTATCCTGAAAGCGGACCGGTATCCAGCTCGATCAAGTTTAAATTTAAGCAGCAGAATGGTCAAAACCTCGACCTGTACTGGATGGATGGTGGTATTACACCTGAACGCATGTCGGAGCTTGATCCTGACGTAAACCAGAACGATGCTTTGGGCGATATACCAAGCGAAAATGATTTTGAAGGATGCACGCTGTTCATCGGCACAAAAGGGAAAGTAAGCTGCGGATGGGGAGGTAGTCACCCACGGTTGTTACCGTTATCGTTGAACAAGGATGTGAATATCCCTAAGAAATACCCACGTGTAGAGGGCGATATGGATGGGCACTGGTGGCAATGGGTAGATGCCAGCATAGCAGGTGCAGGTAAAATGGAGGTCGACTCGCCTTTCGTAGGTTACGCAGGCCCACTTACCGAAACCGTGCTGATGGGTAACCTGCTGTTAAGAACCTTCGACATACAGGAAAAAATAAAACGGCAAGACCCTGTTTACGGCACTATGGAAGGCCTCAAATTCAGCGGCAGATACAAGGCCCTGCAATGGGATGGTGCAAATATGAGGGTAACCAATTATGAGCCCGCCAACCAGTTTATCCGCAGGGAATACCGTAAAGGGTGGGGTGAGTTGAAGTTGTAATAATGGGCTGAAAGCAAAAAGACCAAAGCTGAAAGCCGTTGTGAGCTGAAAGCAGAAAGACTAAGGCAGAAAACTTATTCTGTTTAAAAAAGCTTTAGACTTTCTGCTTTAAGCTTTCAGCTGGTTACGGACGGACACCACTAATTATTCCCCCCAATAGTATACACCACATAACCCCATGGCTCCATCTTCCGGGGTTTGTTGGTGATAGGCTCATCAATTTAAAAATACCTTCAAACTTTTTGTGGTATATTGCTTCTGTTATCGATTTATTGATGTTGATCAAATCTGTTAGCAGACTCAAATATGGAAGCTTATAAAGACCTTAAACTGGCAGTATTGATTGATGCTGACAATGTACCCTATGCCAACGTGAAAGAGATGTTTGAGGAGATAGCCAAATATGGCACACCCACCTTTAAACGCATTTACGCCGACTGGACAAAGCCAACAGTTTCGGGCTGGAAAAACGTGCTGTTAGAGAATGCGATAACACCAATACAGCAGTATAGTTATTCGGTAGGGAAGAATGCATCGGATAGTGCATTGATCATAGATGCAATGGATATTTTGTATACAGGCAAGGTGGATGGCTTCTGCATAGTATCCAGCGACAGCGATTTTACACGATTGGCGACAAGGCTGCGCGAAGCAGGAATGAAAGTGATAGGCATAGGTGAAAAGAAAACTCTGAACCCTTTCATAACCGCTTGTGATAAGTTTATTTATATCGAGATCCTGAAAAAAGAAAAGCTGGTACGGGCTGATAACAACCCAAAAGAAGTAACCAGGAATGAAGCTGTACCGGAAAACAAACCGCTGAACAAGATCGACCCGGAAATAATAGAACTCATATCAGACAGTATAACCGACCTTGCAGATGAAAATGGTTGGACTTACTTAGGCGACCTTGGAAGTTTAATCATCAAAAAGAAGCCTGATTTTGACCCACGTAATTATGGTTTCCCTAAGATGTCGCCTATGATAAGGAGTATCAATAAGTTTGAGATAGATGAGCGGGACACGGGTAAAAAGAATGTGAAGCACATTTATATCAGGAAAAAGTAGCTTCTAAATATTCTTCGCAGCTAATAATCCAAAATAGGTGCCATAATGCCAAGTGCCACGCTGCCGATTGTGTATAGCAGGAAGAGGAAAATGCGATGGTCGGTTATCAATGACAGGTTCTCAAATGTAAAGGCAGAAAAAGTGGTAAATCCGCCACAAAGACCTGTAACAAGAAATAATCGCCATTGCAGGCTCTGAGCATCGTACCGTTCGGTATAAAAAACAAAGAAGCCGATAAAGAAGCACACGATTATATTTACCAGGAAAGTACCATACGGAAAAACAGATTGTGTGATACTATTTGTTAAACGATATACTGCATAGCGCAGCACACTGCCTAATCCACCACCACCAAATACTAAAAGCAAGTTTTTCATGGCTCAGGGTTGTGATCTTTTATTTATTCTTAGCTATTCTTTCTTTGTATTGAGCGAGCCGATGATTAACCATCCTGCGCCTTCTTTTAATAGATTGCCCGATGGAAGTTTCAGCAGCATAATGCGGGTCGAATATTTTGGGGATAGCAATACGCTGTGCACTATAAATTCCCGAGTGCCCACTAAAGAAATAAGCGGTAAAGCAGGCTACAGCGAAGTATAGAGCATATTCTCCGCCAAATAATTCTATCCCCATAAAAGTGCAGGCGAGTGGCGTGTTGGTAGCTCCAGAAAAGACGGCTATAAAACCCAATGCAGCAAACAAGCCCACAGGTGCATTTAACAGCTGTGATAAAGTATTGCCTAATGTGGCACCAATGTAGAATAAAGGAGTTACCTCTCCGCCTTTAAATCCTGTTCCCAGTGTGACGGTGGTATAAATGATTTTCCAAAGCCAGCTCCAGGTATCAGCACCACCCTGGTGAAAAGCTGAGGGGATAGTAACCGAATTGGCAAATTGTGCATCAACGCCCAGGCTCAGGTAATCCTGTCGGCCTAAAAGCAGGGTTAACCCAATGATGATGATACCACCGACTATAGGTATGAGCCAAGTAGTTTTTATTAAGCGTAGCGATAGGTCTTTGATACCGTGAACCATTTCAGCAAAAAGGTAACTCGTCAACCCAAAAAGTACGGATGCAAGAATGATCTTGGCTAACAGAAAGTAATCAAAATGGATAAAGCTAACGTTTAACGGGGATTTAGTGATAAAAGGTGCAATATGGTAAGCCGTATGATGAATGCCCAGCATAGCCACAGTCTGATCAGCAAAAATACTTGCAATGAGGCATGGGATGATAGCATCGTACTGTAATCGACCAACAGCTAACACCTCTATAGCGAAGATCGTTCCGGCCAATGGCGTACCAAATACTGCTCCGAAACCTGCGGCCACACCTGCGATGAGCACTGTGCGTGAATCCTTTGCATTCAGTTTGAATAAGCGGCCAAAGAAATCGGCAATACTACCGCCTATTTGCACTGCCGTACCTTCACGACCAGCAGATCCGCCAAACAAATGGGTAAATACCGTTGCTCCCAATACCAAAGGCGCCATGCGTTTGGGTACTCCACCACCCGGTTCGTGTATCTCGTCCATGATCAGGTTATTACCCCGCTCGGATGATTTCCCATAAAGCTTATACACCACATGAATAATCACACCCGCCAACGGCAATAAATAAAGCAGCCATGGATGAGCAAAGCGGTAATGGATAGCGAGGTTAAGTAACCATAGAAACAGGGCTACAACACCCCCTATCACGACAGCTACGGGAATGGTCAACAAAGTCCACCGCAGTAAATGGTTGAAGATCAGAAAATATGGGGATGTAAAAAATCTGGAATAGCGTATACGTTTCATGCCTATGAAATAAAAATATAAAACTTATTTCGTAGGCGCCATCAGAACTGCATTAATTTTAGCAGAACGGTTCAAATAGGTGGAACACCATCACCTTTGTGATACAATTATACACAAACCTTATCTTATTTCAAAACAACCTGTCATCCAATTACCTATAGTCTTAATCTATAAGGAAATATTCTATATCTTTAAATAACCAATTAACCTTAATTCATGGAAAATAGAAACAGTTTATGGCGTTCATTCTTCGCAATAGGGCTTTTGGCTATTGCGGTACAACAAGTTATTTGTCGCGATTTCAGGCCTGTAATCCTACCTTCGGGATATCCTGCATGGCTGTCACAACGCTTTATCTGGGATTGCATATTCAGCGTTTTGCTGGCTATCGCTTGTGTATCTATTATTTTAAGCATAAAAGCAAGATCAGTATCATTATTGTTGGCAACCGTATTTCTCCTGATTGTGATCATGTTCCAGCTTCCGTGTCAGCAATATCCTGTGCATTTAAGCATGTGGACAAACGTTTTTAAAGAATTGACTTACAGCGGCGGTGCATTTTTGGTTGCAGGATCATTACCCAGGCAGGGCATTACTTCAGGATTGATCAATTTCTTAGAGAAGTTGATCCCGATGGGTAAATATTTCTTCGCTATCACCATGGCAGTTTTTGGTTATATGCACTTTGTCTACCCTGATTTTGTAGCTACATTGGTACCTAACTGGATACCCGGACATCTGTTCTGGACCTACTTTGCAGGAGTGGCATTAATGGCGGGTGGTATTGGTATTATAGTCAATATCAAACGGCATTTAGCAGCCAACCTAACAGGCATCATGATCTTTATCTGGCTCATTGTATTACACGTACCACGTGCCATTGCCGATCCGCATAGTGGAGATGGCAACGAATGGACCAGCGTATTCGAAGCCCTGTCATTCAGCGGAATAGCTTTTTTGATTGGAAGAGAAGAGGTCAAACATTAATTTTAAGCCAATTTTATTGTACCTTAGAGGTAGGGTAAAAGATTGATTGTATAAAAACAGTTACGGGTTTTCTCAGTTCATTCAACCATGCAATAACAAGGCATACTGACACGATGAAACTATACTGCGCTATAATTTTTATTTTGACGTTATTTACCGGTACGCATAAATTCGGGGAATACGATCAGAAAGATATGGTAAGCGGTACCTGGAGGGGGACATCGATATGCCAGGTAAAGGATTCACCCTGTCACGATGAAATGGCGGTGTATCATGCCTCAAAAGCTGAAGGTAACACCTACCATTTCCAGATGAATAAGATGGTTAACGGCAAGGAGGAGGAAATGGGCATGTTGGTATTTGCTTATAATGACAGCCTTAAAACACTTGTTGCTGTTTCAAATAGTCCAAACAGAGGTAAGGCTACCTGGAAATTTACAATAAAAGGCGATACCATGCACGGCACACTAATAGTTGATAATAATATCCTTTATAGAATGATCGATCTTCATAAAGATTGATCATAGTTTAAATTAACTTCATGAAATATCTGCTTATTCTTCTTCTATTCCCCTTCGCTGTAAGGGCGCAAAACGTCACTAATTAAAACATATCCGATACCACTCCTTTTATACCCGAACACAGGCAGCCACGGCTTGACCAGTTTGCAAAGGAGCCTGTTGTTACCGGACGGATAATTTTCATGGGCAACAGTATCACCGAAATGGGTAACTGGAAAAAGGTATTGAACGATACTACCGTCGTGAACCGTGGAATTGGCGGTGATATTACTTACGGCGTGCTTAAGAGGCTAAAAGACATTACAGACAGGCAGCCATCCAAGCTATTTATTTTACTGGGAATAAATGATATCGGCAAAGATATACCGGATGCCGTAATAGCCGATAACTACCTGAAAATAGTAAGGGAGATACATACTAAATGCCCGCAGACAAAGATCTACGTGCAAAGCATATTACCTGTAAATTCTACCCTTCCGCATTTCCCCCAGCATTATGACAAGGAAGAACATGTGTTATCTGTAAACAAGCTGTTAAAGGCCAATGCGCAGGTGGGCAATTATACTTTTATAGATATCTTCCATTTGTTTGTTGATGCTGATCAGCGCCTGGATAGCCGGTATACTTTTGAGGGCTTGCACCTTAAACCGGAAGCTTATCCTATTTGGGTAGCCTATTTAAAGAAACAGGGATATTTGTAACAAAACGAGGCCGCATCTGTCTTAATTAAAACACAAGATCATGACGAAGGAATCATTTTCAATCCACGGTGAAAACCTGTTGAAGAAAGTAAAGGAACTGATAGAAGAAGGCAATGTCAGGAAGATCACCATTACAGATAAATCGGGTAAGGAAGTAGCATCTTTTCCGCTAACCGTTGGCGTAGTAGGCGCTTTATTACTGCCCATGCTGGCGGCAGTAGGTGCATTAGCTGCCCTTATAACTGAATGTACTATCACAGTTGAGCGAGAAGAAACTGCTGAACCGGTAAAAGAGGAGAATAAATAATCCAGATTCCGAATTTTCTTAATTGACTGATATCATACTGTAAGCTGCCTATCGTCATTTTTACATGGCTGAACCTGCCTTAAATTTGTCCTATAAAACGATTTTGAATGGTATGGCTATTTTCCCTTCTTTTCATTATTGTAGCTATTTTCAGCTATCTGCTGTTTGCGCCTTTATACATAGAAATAAATAGCGTCAATAGCTTGTATGCCGTACGCTTTCATCACCTGGCAAGTGCGAAACTTATTTTTATAGATAGCTCATTAAAAATCAACTTAAAAATAGCCGGTTGGAAAAAACAAATCGACCTGTTCCATCAATTGTTCGAAAGAAAGCCTAAAAAAACACCTGCCGAACAACAGAAAAAAAGAAAACCAAAACGATTCTCCTTCAGCTTAATAAAAGCAATATTAAAAAGCTTCAGGGTAAATAAATGCTATCTCAACATAGATACAGGAGATATGCAGTTAAATGGCATTCTGTACCCCGGTTTTTATTGGTTAGGTAAATACACAGGTAACCCGATCGGGATAAATTTCCAGGATAAGAATGAGATCGAAGTAGAAATCGAAAACAATTTTGCAAGAATTATAGGGGCTTTTATTTATTCATCATTAAAAATAAAAAGATCATGGAAAACTTAGATGACATGCTTGGTAAACTGAGCGAGTTTTTGAAATCAGAAGCAAAAACCGAAACCATTATCGGTCAACAATTTAAATTAGGTGAATTTACTTGCATACCGGTAATGTCTGTGGGCCTCGGACTTGGCAGTGGCGGAGGAGAAGGTAAGGGCAAGGGTAAAGGGCCTGGGGGTGGCAAAGGCGAAGGTGAAGGCGAAGGATTTGGAGCAATGGGCGGTGCCGGAGTTGGCATGGGGCCTGTTGGTTTTTTAGTGACCCGGGGTGATTCCATTGAATTTATACCGACCCGTTCATCAAAAGGGTTTAGCGCCTTATTGGAAAAAGCGCCAGACATCATGGAAAAGATATTTGACAAAAACCACAATAAGGAAGCTGCACATGCCTGATAGTTCGATAACATATTGATAAACCTTGTTAAATATTAGCAAGGTTTATCAATATCGTTTACATGAATAAGATTTACAAAGCAGGCTGCATTCCGGTACTTATTGCTATCCTGTTCCATGCATTGATGGTTACAGCGGCCATAATTACTTTTCCGATATAATGCCTGTCAAGTACTTGCGCAGCATCTTCATAAGTTTTGTCAGATACGCCACCGTGTTTAATATTGGTAACCTCTTCGGTTAATGCCAATATTGCTCTTTCTTGTGGTGTAAAGAACGGAGTTTCACGCCATGCATTCAGGGCATAAATGCGTTGTTCAGTTTCTCCTAATGCACGAGCATCTTTGGTGTGCATGTTAATACAGTAAGCACAGCCATTGATCTGTGAAGCACGGATTTTTATCAGTTCAAATTGTTTTTTATCTAATCCGCTGTCGTGTAAATAATTTTCGAGAGCCTGCATTGCTTCGTATGCTTTTGGCTCTACACCTATTCTTTTGCTCATGATATTTATGATTTGATTACAGCACAAATTTCCCCATCAGGCAGCACAAAAAAGTTAATCGTGATTAAGAAATGAAGACAGAGTCAAGATGTAAGAATCAAGATACAAGACGATCATATTTTCTATTGTCTTGATTCCTGACTCTTAATTCTTTATTCTTTCTTTCCCCTTATCTTACTTAAAAATTGCGGAGTAAAGCCCAGGTAAGATGCCAGCATATATTGAGGTATACGCTGTACAAAGCCGGGAAATAAGGTTATAAAATGATGGTAGCGTTCCTCGTCTGTTTGATCGCGGAAGTACTCCAAGCGGCGCATGGTAGCCGCATGTGTCTTTTGCAGGATGATCCTAAAATAGCGTTCTACTTTTGGCAATTGCAGCAATAACTCTTCATAAGTTTTTTTATTTATGCTGATGAGTTCCGAATCTTCAATAGCCTGTATGTAATAGTTTGAAGGCTGACTGGTTTCCCAACTCCAATAATCTGTTATCCACCAGTTCTCAATGCCAAACTGGGTGATCTGCTCCTGCCCGTTACGGTTGATAAAGTAAAGCCGTATACAGCCTTTGCTTACAAAATAATTGGCCCTGCATATCTCACCCGGTTCTAATATCAATTGTTTTTTCTTTAATGTGGTGAGGTTGACACTCGCGCATACTTTATCCGCCTCTGCTTCATCAAGGCTGACAAATTTGTTGATATGGGCAATGAGGCTGTCTTTCATTCTAAAAAGTAATCATCCAAATATAAACCGATAGGCACGTAACAAAAATAATACTCCTCATTATTCTTCATCCAATTTTATAATTTAGTTGCATGAACACTTTTACCAAACCCTTAACCATAGGCTGTTTAATGGCAGCCACATTTTGCGGCAGTGTTTTTGCACAAACCGCACCGACTGTTGTCGACCAAATAGTAAAAGAAGAAACCGATAACTCCCAGCTGGAAAAACTGGCGCATGAATTATTTGACGGCGTTGGACCGCGTTTAGTTGGCTCGCCGCAAATGATGAAGGCGCATGACTGGGCCGTAGCCAAATATACCGGCTGGGGCATTGCAGCGCATAACGAAAAATGGGGCGAATGGCGCGGATGGGAACGTGGCATTTCACATATCGATATGGTGTACCCCCGCGTTAAAAGTTTAGAGGGAACACAATTGGCATGGAGCCCGGGCATGGGTAAAAAGACCGTCGTATCTGATTTGGTAATACTACCTGACCTTGCCGACTCCAACGCATTCAAAGCCTGGTTACCTGCTGTAAAAGGTAAGTTTGTGATGATATCAATTAACCAGCCTACCGGTCGCCCTGACTATAACTGGCAGGAATTTGCTACCAAAGAGTCATTCGATAAAATGAAAAAAGACCGGGATGCACAAACCGCTGCATGGCGCGAGCGTATCCGTAAAACAGGTTGTACTAATAAAACTTTACCTGTCGCTTTGGAAAATGCAGGGGCTGTAGGTATCGTTACCTGCAACTGGTCAAACGGGTTTGGAGTTGATAAGATATTCGGAGCCTACACCAAAAAGATACCAACCATTGATATTGCTTTAGAGGATTACGGCACATTGTACAGGCTGACCGAATCTGGTGATAAACCCCAGATCAGCGTGCATACGGAATCAAAAGAGTTGGGGGTAGTACCTACATTTAACACCATTGCCGAGATAAAGGGCACCGAAAAGCCGGATGAATACGTGATCCTTTCTGCCCACTTCGATAGCTGGGATGGCGGTACAGGTGCTACGGATAACGGTACAGGCACTTTAACCATAATGGAAGCCATGCGTATCCTGAAAAAGATCTATCCTAATCCCAAACGTACCATCATCGTAGGACATTGGGGTAGTGAGGAGGAAGGCCTAAATGGCTCAAGAGCATTTGTGGAAGATCATCCCGAGATCGTAAAAAATATACAGGCTGTGTTTAATCAGGATAACGGAACCGGTCGTGTAGTTAACTTATCGGGACAAGGATTTTTGAATTCTTATAATTATTTAACCCGCTGGTTATCTAAAGTTCCTTCTGATACTAAAGATCAGATCAAAACCAGTTTCCCCGGCGAACCTGGTCGTGGCGGATCTGACTTTGCATCTTTTGTAGCGGCAGGTGCCCCGGCATTTTCATTAAGCTCAACAAGCTGGCTGTACGGCGTTTATACCTGGCACACCAACCGCGATACTTATGACAAGATCGTATTTGATGATTTGCGCGCCAATGCCATCTTGGCGACCATACTAGCTTACGAAGCCAGCGAAGACCCAACAACCACATCACGCGATAAAAGCATATTGATCAACCCAAAAACAGGCGAGCCAACCAAATGGCCTGATCCAGTTAAACCTACTCGCATAGGGGGATTGGATCAGTAAACGGGTGTCATGCTGAGCCTGTCGAAGTATGGTGGGTATGGCCTTTACGCTATATCCTTCGACAGGCTCAGGATGACAACGCTCTTCGACGATGGTTATCAGACAACTTTCAGAAATCAACATCTAAAGCAGCAGCTGTTAAAGCGCTCACTTCTCCATCCGGGTTGAGGCCTGCAGAATCCTGAAACTGCCTTACCGCATTATAGGTAAGTTCGCCAAAAACATTATCAACACCACCGGTATCAAAACCGCGTCTTGTTAGTTCGGCTTGTATTATCCCCACATCAGGCGATACCATATTGGGGCTTGTAAAACGATAGATTACGATAGATGGCGGCCTGAATGGCAATGTCGGATTAGGTTTGTAGGTTACGCCCGGTATCAATATACCCATATCCCAGCGACGACCATCCACTACCGAATTAGTGATACCATCCTCTCTCCCATGCGCCTCTACTGTTCCGCCGTTCCCGTCTGATATCGCGATATGGCCTATTTCGCCATTACCTGCTAATCGTAATATGGCTGCGCCCGGGGTTGATTTTGCTTCCTCAATAGTGATGATTTGCCCTTTTGTATTGGCATCGCGGTCCCAAAAATCGCTGTGTTCATTTACGCTATCGCAACCATATAAAATGCCAAAGGTTTGATAATAAAGCCATGATACAAATTCGGCACAATCCCAGGGGCCTTTGTAACGGGCATCATTCTTGGGCACCAGCGTGCCTAAAGCGTAGGGTTCTCCTACGTGCTTATCTCCTAAAGAAACAATATCATCGCCGGTCATCAGAATTTATTTACTGATAAAAATATGCAATATTAATAAATATTGCATGACATTGTTTTGACAATAAAATTATTTGGGGCGGTGTATTGCTTATAACATAGTTGACTCACCCGGTCATTTCCGCCTAAAGTCGGATCGACCACCCTCCGCCTTAGGCGGAAAGAGGGATTGTATGGGACGAAATGCTTTTTATGCCCTCGTTCCGCACAGCGAAAGAGGGTCGACCAGCGTAGCAATGTCGGGGTGAGTAGAATAACAAAGCGGATATATCCTCAACGAAATCAAACCCATCATTAAAATCAACGGTCAACAATCAACGGTTTGCTTCCCACACATTATTTTCCTTGTTCACATCAGGATCATGCGGGCCGCCTAATATCATTTTTTTGATCTTTTTGTGCGATGTATGGGTAATGGTATAAGTTTTATTACCGTTTTTCCATTCCGATATGCTTTGATGCACCAGTTGCGTAGAGCCGTCGTTGTAAAAGATCGTCAGGTTGATAGGCACAGGCTTGGTACCCACCTTGCTAATGGAGATGGTATAAAGATCATTCTGCACAGAAACACGGCCGATAGCAAGGTCTGGAACACCACCGTCAAAGAACCAGCTTTTCCAGAACCAGTTGAGGTTTTGGCCTGATCCTGCATTCATACAATTAAAAAAGTCGTACGGCATTGGGTGCTTGCCGTGCCATTGCTGTATGTAGTAATGCAGGGCTTTGGTAAAAAGTTCATCGCCAAGCAGATCGCGCACATAAAAATAGCCAAGACCGGGTTTACCGTAGGAGTCAGGTTCAAATGAAGGGCCTGAAAGTTGTGTGGTCAGGGTAATAATAGGTTGATCAGCTTCCTTGCCTGCAACATTCTCATACTGAGGTACGCCAAAAGTATCTACAATAGTAGGGTCTATCAGCGGACTGATCACCCACTCACCTATAGTTGCCCAGCCTTCATCCATCCAGCCATATTTGGTTTCGTTTATCCCCATGTAAAAAGGGAACATGGTATGGAATATCTCGTGATCAGTCAAAGTAATAGCATCAAATACTTTTTCTTCGGGGTTATCATTCACCATCATGGGGTACTCCATCTGGTCAAGACCATCAAAAACGGTTTCATGCGGATAGGGGTAAGGCCATTTTGGGAATTTGAAGCTCATGGCTTCAACTGTTTTACGGGCGTAATTGATCACCTCGAAATAATCCTTATGATTAGCATTAAATACCGCATCAACTTTTGTACGCCTACCGGTTTTCGGATCGACAACCAAACTGGATGATTTCCATAAATAATGGTCACTGGTAGCAAAAGCAAGATCGGTTACACTATCAGCCTCAAATTTCCATGTATTAGTAGGGTTATGTGGCGATATATTGCCTTCATGCAAATCAGCTTCGGTAATAATATCAGTTACCTTGTCATTTAAACCAGCCTCTTCTATTCGTTCTACATACCGATCGGTATAAACTTTGGTTGGATTTGTTAAATCACCTGTAGCCCATACCTGGTAATTGCCCGGCACGGTTATCTCGGCATTAAAGTGGCAAAAATCATTATAGAACTCTTCGCTACCGCGATAGGGGTTTTGGTTCCATCCATCAATATCATCATAAACAGCAACACGCGGAAAGAAATAGGCGATAAAGAAAGCCCCGGTATCCACTTGTCCTGTACGGATATGCGAGGTTTGATTGAGGACAAAATTATAGTCGATATCAAAATGGATATGATGATTGGGCAATAATTCGGGCACTTTTATAATCATATTGGTGCCTTCAATGGTTAGTCCTTCAATATCCTGATCTTGCTGATTTACACTTATCTTTTTTATCCTGACGCCCTCATTTATATCTTCCGGATGAATGGGCATATTACGTACACTACCCTTTTTAAAAAGATTGGGATACAATTTAAACCAAACCTGTGTAAGCGTATCAGGACTGTTGTTGGTATAATCGATAGAAACCGTACCATCCAGCAACCTGCTTTTTGGATCAAAATTGACCTTTATAGTATAATCGGCACGGTTTTGCCAGTAGTTTTTGCCCGGTGCGCCGCTTTCTGTCCGCGTACCAATATTATAAGTATGCTGTATGTTCAGTGGAACGGGGAGGGTAGTTTGTGCAATACTTGCAGCAGACCATAGTAGTAAAAAGATAAAAGGTATTTTTTTAAGCATAAAGCAGACACTATTGAGAGAATGGCAAAGATAACGGAAATGTTTTAATGTGTCCGGGTATGGTGTTACACCGTAACGGACGGAACAAAACAGTGCCGTTGATTTGAATGATATAGTGATTGCGTTGATTATTTATCACCGTAATGATTTAACGGTGTAGCCCTCTTGAACACAACTAAAAACAATTAAACTGTGAAAAATCAAAATAATCAGCGGTCAATTGACTGCCATTTCCCTATTATACTTATTACGATACTCGATAGGCGACAAGCCGGTTATCTTCTTAAATATATTACGAAAAGCTTTATTATCAGAATAACCTACAGCATACATCACCTCGTTCACATTCTCCCGGCCTGATTCAAGGCTTTTCTTGGCGGCTTCTATTTTTACACGTTGCAGGTACTCAACCGGGGTGTTGGAAGTAGCTTTCTTAAAACGGCGTTCAAAATTGCGGCGACTGATAGCGAACATCTCGGATAAGTGGTCGACAGATATTTTAGTGCCTACGTTACGCTCTATATAGATCTGGGCTTTTTTAATGGATTCATCCTGATGCTCCTTTTGCCCGCTGAAGATCACAAAAGGCGATTGGCTTTCGCGGTCAATTTCTATTTCCATAACTTTTGAGCAATGTACGGCAACATCACGGCCACAATATTTCTCAACCAGGTAGATCACCAAATTAAGGAAGGAATAGGCACCGCCGCTTGAGTAAATGCCCAGTTCATCAATGATCAGCTTCTCGGGCATCAGCTTAATATTAGGGAAGGCCTGCCTGAAAATATCTGCTGCCATCCAGTGAGTGGTACAAGTTTTACCTTTTAATAAATTGGTTGATGCCAGCAGGAAGGCACCGGTACACAGGCTGGCAATTTCTGCACCATGTTTATATTGCTCGACAATCCAGGGCACAAAATCCATGTTGCGCTCAATACCTTCCATCGGGTTGCCATAGAAGGCTGGTATCATAATCAAGTCTGTTTTTTGCACTTCGTTAAGCAGTGAATTGGGGCGTACGGCAAATAAACCGTTGTACAATTCGCATTCTTTGCTCAAACCAACCAAATGGATATCAAAAGCCGGGCTTTTACCCTTCACGATCATAAACTGGTTTACAAATGATAATACCTTATAGGTACCTATCACACTGCTCAAAATAATTGGCCCTTGTGGAATGATGATTGAAACGTGTTTCATAATTGGTTGGTCTGTAGAAAATTGATATAACAAAGGTATGCCATATGATTGGCGCAATCAACCCCTAAAGTTGTCGTATTTACCTACCATCGACTTAGTAAATTAGGCTTAGGTTTGCTTTAGGCAGACACAGGTTTATCACTTCATCTGCACTGAATATTAACTTAATAAGCACGTTGTATTTTTAGAAAAATCAATTTATAAACCACAAAAACAAAAACTTATGGATTCTTCAGTAAACATCCTCAACTGGTTTGAGGTATCAGTAAGCGATATCGCAAGAGCAAAAAAATTCTATGAGACTATTTTTTCTATCACTATGGAAGAGCAGGAAATGATGGGTATGAAAATGGCATTCTTTCCTTTTGAAATGAATGGCAAACTCTCAGGCGGCCTGGTACAAAGCGGCATGCACAAACCGAGTGCAGACGGGGTAAAGATATATTTTAACGGCAACCCTGATCTGGATGTAGCTTTATCAAAAGTAGAAGCCGCTGGTGGTAAGATCACCATACCAAAAGGGAAAATAAGTGATGACATAGGTTATATGGCATTCTTTATGGATACTGAGGGTAATGCGGTGGCGCTCCATTCAAACAGTTAGTATTTCGAATTTCGGAATTTCAATTTCGAAATTATTTAATGTATGATAAATCCGAAATCGAACATTCGAAATCCGAAATTGAAAGATTACCATCCGCTTTTTAATCCTTCTTTCAGGGCATCCTGGTAATTTTTCAGATCGAAGGAATAGAGGTAGGGCGCTTTATGCGCTCCGCCTTTTCGTGGTTGTTCAGACCGGTTTAAAATGCCAAAGCCCAGCATCCTGCGCTGAAAGTTGCGCCTGTCGAGTTTTTTATCCAGGATGGTCTCGTATAGTTTTTGCAATTCGGGCATGGTAAATTCCTTTGGCATCAGGTTATAACCAATAGGTTGATAGTTAAGCTGTAGACGCAGAGTATCCAATGCCCTCATTAATATTCGGGCATGGTCAAGTTTCAGATCAGGCAGATCGGTCAGATCATACCAGGTACAGCTTTCAGAATGAGCATCGGGAGTGGGGTTTACGTGCACAAAATCAACCAGGGCATAATAACCGATGGTCAAAAATCTCATCGAGAACCAATTTTCGTCAGGAGGCAGCATGTCTTTATACAGATCATGGTGTGGCCTTGCCCTTTCAGGATCGCCGAATACATGAAATTGCTGCAGAAATATCTCATCCAGCCCGGTACGCTCTTTCAAAATGCGGTTGGCAGCCATCTCTATAGGTTCGTCAGTTTGAACAAAGCCGCCGGGCAAATACCACGATTCTTCGTTTTTTACTTTCAGCGACAATACCTTCAACTGCCCTTCATGAAATCCAAAAACCACACAGTCGATCGAAATATGATCGAGATAACTGCTGCGGGCCGTTTCGCAAAACTCTATAAGTTCCTCTTTAGTAAACATTTTATGCTATTGTACAAAAAATACTTTGATTATCCGAATTATAATAAATAGTATTGTGTTCAAAATACACCATATTATATAGGTATGGTTGTACAAACCAATTTAAACTCAGATTTTATAAATATACCTTGTACCGGTTTATATTAATTTAATTTGTAAAGATATTATTTATCGCAAAGTTCCTTTAGTAAGATAAAACCCGTTTCTATTAAAATGAAAAATTATTTCTCAAGCCAGGTATTACGGAAGATCGTAGCAGTATCCGTATTGGCTATGCCTGTAACCGTCGCTGTAGCTCAAACAAAAAGCGGAGACACCAAAATGGATTCTTTTGTTAGCGGCCTGATGACTAAGATGACCTTAGACGAAAAAATCGGTCAGCTTAATTTAGTAACCAGCGGACGCGCCTTAACCGGTTCGGTAGTTAATAAAGGAGTTGAAGAAAGTATTAAAAAAGGAAACATCGGCGGGATATTTGGTGTATATGGTACCGATTATATTAGTAAGGCGCAGGATCTGGCAGTAAAGAACTCACGTTTGCATATACCATTAATATTCGGGCTGGATGTAATACACGGTCATCGTACTATATTCCCTATACCGTTGGGGATGTCGGCAACATGGGATATGGGCCTGATCGAACGTTCTGCAAAGATCGCAGCAAGCGAAGCGACAGGGGAGGGTATCAACTGGGTTTTCTCGCCAATGGTAGATATTGCCCGTGATCCACGCTGGGGACGTATATCAGAAGGTTCAGGCGAAGATCCTTACTTGGGTTCGCAAATTGCAAAGGCTATGGTAAAAGGGTACCAGGGCACCAGCATGAAAAACAGCGATGCGGTAATGGCTTGCGTAAAGCACTTCGCCTTATATGGCGGTGCCGAAGCTGGTCGCGAATACAATACTGTTGATATGAGCCTTATAAAAATGTACCAGGATTATTTGCCGCCATACAAAGCAGCAGTAGATGCAGGTGCAGGTAGTTTCATGAGCTCATTCAATACTATAAATGGTGTGCCTGCAACGGCTAATCAATGGCTGTTAACTGACGTGTTGCGTAAGCAATGGGGATTTAAAGGTTTTGTTGTATCAGACTATACAGCGGTTAGTGAGTTAACTGCACATGGATTAGGCGATCTGCAAACGGTATCGGCTCTGGCATTAAAAGCAGGTTTGGATATGGATATGGTAGCAGAGGGATTTTTAACCACGTTGAAGAAATCATTAAAAGAAGGGAAAGTTACCCAGCAGGAAATTGACCTGGCTTGCCGCCGAGTACTGGAAGCAAAATATAAACTGGGTTTATTTGATAATCCTTATAAATCCATCAATGCTGATGTGGAATCAAAAACTGAACTGACAGAAACTAACCGCCTGGCAGCAAGAGAAACCGCAGAGCACTCATTTGTATTACTGAAAAATCAGGGTCAGATATTACCATTGAAAAAATCCGGAAATATTGCCTTGATAGGTCCGCTGGCTGATAATCATTCAGAAATGTTGGGTACCTGGGTTATTGCAGGTGATCCTAATAAATCGGTAAGTGTGATTGACGGGATAAAAAAAGTGGTTGGATCAAATGCTAATATATTATATGCGAGAGGATCTAACTTTACTGATGATTCGTTACTGAATGCTCGTGCGTGGTTTTTTGGAATGAAACAGATCAGGGATACACGTCCGGCACAGGAAATGATAGACGAAGCTGTTGAAACAGCTAAAAAAGCCGATGTGGTAGTAGCTGTAGTTGGCGAATCAGCAAATATGACGGGCGAATCAGCAAGCCGTTCTGATATCAACATACCAGAAACACAACGTGATTTGTTAAAGGCGCTGTTTAAAACAGGTAAGCCTATTGTATTGGTATTATTTAATGGTCGTCCGCTTACTTTGACATGGGAAAATGAACACGCAAATGCAATACTAGATGTATGGGCACCAGGTACCGAAGCAGGTAATGCTGTTGCAGATGTATTATTTGGTAATTACAATCCTGCAGGTAAGATCACTGCAACGTTCCCTAAAAATGTAGGGCAGGTACCTATATATTATAACCACAAAAATACAGGTCGCCCATTTGATGATAAAGGACCGGCTAAATTTAAATCAGACTATATTGATGTTTCCAATGCTCCGCTTTTTCCGTTTGGTTATGGTTTAAGCTACACTACGTTTAATTATAGTGATGTTAAACTAAGCAAAGCCAGCCTGAAAGGTAATGAGACATTAACCGCCACTGTTACTGTTAGTAATACGGGTAAGCTTGCAGGAGAGGAAGTAGTTCAACTATATGTCAGCGATCCTGTTGCAAGTATCAGCCGTTCTGTTAAAGAATTGAAGAATTTTAAAAAGATAATGCTTCAGCCAGGAGAACAAAAAGAAGTGTCATTTAATATCTCTACACAAGATCTGAAATTCTATAATACGAGGCTTAATTATGATTGGGAGCCCGGACAATTTATCGTAGAAATAGGAACTAATTCAAGCGATGTGCACTCGGCATCTGTACAATGGGAAAAGTAAAAAAGCAATGATATTATTTTGTCCGGTTTACTGTACTCTGATATAAGGGTATAGGATATAGAATCATAATAATTAGGGCCTTAACTGTTTAAAAAGTTAAGGCCTTTTATTTTGTTTAGTTGATTGCAGAGCAATAAATTTTTATATTTTTCGGGCTTATTAAATGTGATTTAAACATTTAATTCATTCAAATCAGACTAAAAATTTATGATACTTTAGCGCATAGTTATGATGATATTTTAACATTGTTTGCTGTTTGTATAAAGTGTAAATGGTCTTCATTTTACAAGTAAATATCTCAACACATATTCCATTTTAACCATTTATGATACGAAATTGCATCTGTTTGAAAGTCTGCACACAATTATAACAGCTTTTTTACATTAAGTTTTTCGCAATTATTTAATTAATATGTTGAATTATTTTCATTTTTTAATCAAATATTCGCGCTTCGTATTGATTAATTAATACAAAAAATAATTAATTTGTAAATCTGTAAATTGTACTTGTGTAAACAGTACACTCTATTTAAATTAGATGCAGTACCAATTAAGTTTTCCCGAACAACAGGAAAACACATATAACCTGATATAATTATAACATAATGAATTTTTAATATCCTGCACTGCAAAGTGGCTGGTATATTAAAGCAAAAGGAACAGCGACTGTTTTTTAGATTTATTATATAATAAAATTAAATGATAAAACTTTTACACTTTTCTCTTTTATGTGGTTTCCCCCGTACCCTAAATAGTTTCAAAGGGCACCGCGTAAAGCTTTTTGACCCCAGCCAGTAGCCCTCCGTAAGGCTTACTATATATTCTGATATCTCACTAAGAATTCAATTGTCAACTAAATCAATAAATTAATCAACTAAATCTCAATCTCATGTTTAAAAGTTTACTTCTAAAAGGAAGGATGCTGTGCATATTGTTATTATGCACGCTCTCCTCATTGGTAGTTACCGCACAAACAAGGATTACCGGAAAGGTCATCGGCAGCGATGATAAGCAAGCGGTAATTGGTGCTACCGTAAAAATTAAAGGTACGAACGTAGGTGTAGTGACCGATGTCAACGGTGCTTTTGTGGTTAACGCAAAAACCGGCGATGTTTTGGTCATCTCCTATATTGGCTACCAACCCAAATCGATTCCTGTAACAGGCGAATCTTTGGGAACCATAGTGCTGGACATTACCAGCAGCACCCTGAACGAGGTGGTGGTAACAGGTTATCAGACCCAGCTTAAAAAGGATATCTCTGGTGCAGTTGCTACAGTAAATGTGAGCGATGCCAAAAAGATAAATGCTACCAGTTCGGAGCAATTATTGCAAGGGCAAGCTTCAGGTGTTACTGTAATCAACTCAGGTGCACCAGGTGCCCAAAGTTCAGTATTTGTTCGTGGTATATCCAACTTCGGTAATAACAACCCGTTGTATGTTATTGACGGTGTGCAATCTGGGGACATGTCTACAGTTAACCCGGTTGACATTGAAAGCATCAGTGTGTTAAAGGATGCCGGTGCAGCAGCTATCTATGGTGTGGCTGGTGGTAACGGTGTTATTATTGTTACTACTAAAAAAGGTAAAGCTGGCCGTTCTACTATCAGCTATGATGGTTGGTATGGTACGCAACGCCCATTGAGTGGTAACGTTTGGAACCTGATGAACCCCACCCAGCAATCACAGTTGGCCTTTACAGCGAATGATCTGGCTACAGAAGGTTTATATCCGGGAGGTCCTGGCGTGATACCTACTTATGGTTATCATGGTACAACCGCAGCAGGCGCTTTTGGTACTGCTGGTGTTACCAGTGATCCCGCTATCTTGCCATATTATCATTTTGATGCTTCAAACCCGAATAATGATTTCCTGATCCAGAAATTCAATGTAGCAGGTACCGACTGGTTCCATACTGTGTTTAAACCTGCTCCAGAAATGCAGCATACAGTAACAGGAAGCGGTGGTACTGATAAGAGCACTTATTTGTTCTCATTAAACTATTTGAACCAACAAGGTACTTTACTCAACAACTATGAGAAGAGATACCAGGCACGTGTAAATACCAATTTCAGCGTAGCCAATAACCACATCCGCATGGGTGAAAATGGTTATGTGACTTACCGCGAAAATAATGGTGGTTATAATGGAAGTCAGCAATTTGAAGGTGGCCCTATCGCTTATACCTTCCGCGAAATGCCTATTATTCCACAATTTGACGTAGCAGGCAATTACGGTGGTACTTATGATGTATCCAACGGTGAGCCGCTTGGTAACGGCAGCAGCCCTTATGCTATACTTGCCAACCAAAAAACTAATAATGCACATTTTGTAACAGTACAGGGTAATTTGTATGCAGAGGCAGACTTTGCTAAATACTTTACTGTACGTACCGCATTCGGCGGCAATTTGTACAATCAGTATTATTGGAACATTTCCTATAATACCTATAACGATTTTGAAACCCATACTTCACCAAACGGCTCAAGTGAAAACGAGCAAATGAACAGCAATTACAACTGGACCAATACTATCAGTTATAAGCAAACCTTTGGTAAGCATAATGTCTCTGCATTTGCAGGTTATGAGCAACAGGCATTTCAGGGTAGAGAATTCCATGCTTCTGGCCAGGGATATTTCTCTCTTGACCCTAACTATGTACAATTGCAGTATGGTGCGCCTGTTCCAGTTCCTACCAGTACTATCTACCAGCCAACAGCTACTGAATCGTTCTTTGGACGTGTAGATTATACTTATAACGACAAATATATCCTGGCAGGTACTATACGCCGTGACGGATTCTCAATCTTTTATCCTGGCCACCAGTGGGGTACTTTCCCTTCAGTGTCTGCAGCATGGCGCATTTCTCAGGAAGATTTCCTGAAGAGTGTTAGCTGGATACAAGACTTGAAATTGCGTGCCAGTTATGGTGAAGCCGGTAACAATAAAAATATCAGCGGTAGCAACGCTTATACCAGCTTTCAATCTGGTCCTGGTTCTTCTTACTACGGTATTGGCGGTACTAATACTACTTCGCAAGGCTTTTTCCAGCAACAGATCGGTAACCCGAATGTAACCTGGGAAAATGACAAGATCACCAACATAGGTATCGATGCTTCTTTATTTAACCATTTAGAACTTTCTGTTGAATGGTATAAGAAAGCAATCAGCGGTTTATTGTTCCCATTCCCGCTTCCGGCTACTGTGGGTGGTGCTACTGCTCCTACTGTAAATATTGGCGATGTTCAAAATAAAGGTCTTGATTTTTCTGCTACCTATCATGGTAAGGTAAGCAGCGATTTCTCTTTCAGCATTGGTGCAAACATTACTACTTATAAAAACACAATCACCAAATTACCTGATCCGGGCTATTTCGATTACGGTGCTTCACGTGATAATTTTATTGCAAGAAACCAGGTTGGTCACCCTATCGGCGAATTCTTTGGTTATCAAACCGCAGGTATTTATCAAAATGCCTCACAAGTATCCAGCCTGCCTGGTTATGATCAAGCTGCCCCGGGTTCATTCATTTATAAGGATGTTGACGGAGATGGCAAGATCACCCCTGCTGACCGTACCTGGATCGGTAACCCGAACCCGACCTTTACTTATGGTGTAAACCTGAATGCCTCTTACAAAAGGTTTGACTTCACTATGGTGCTATATGGCTCATATGGTAATAAGGACTTCAATTATGTAAAATACTGGACTGATTTTTACAGTACCTTCCAGGGTGGCAAAAGCCTCGACCTTTATAATAAGGCAGCCATCGTTTCAAACGGCGTAGTAACTAATCCGGGCGCTACTTTACCGGCAGCATCCTATTCCAATGCTTTGGGTTCAAGTACCATCAGTTCTTTCTATGTTGAACCAGGTTCATTCCTGAAATGCCGTGTTGCACAAATAGGTTATACTTTTGATCCGGGAATGCTGAAATCAGTTGGTATGGATAAGCTGCATGTTTATATACAGGCAACCAACTTGTTTACCATTACCAAATACACTGGCTTAGATCCGGAACTGGTACCATCGTTAAATGTTAACGGTAGTACAGATAAGGCAAATGCAGCTCAGGGTATCGATTATGGAGCATATCCAAACAACCAGAAGCAATATATTTTAGGTGTTAATTTGACATTTTAATTGATAGATTATTAAAAAATTTTAGAGTTATGAAAAATTCTTATAGTAAATTCATTGCCCTGGGATCACTTGTCTTTCTTACAGCCACATATTCATGTAAGAAACTTTTAGACAAGCAGCCATCAGGTGCATTATTACCCACAGTATTGGCCAATAAGGCTGGTGTTGATGGGTTGCTCATCGGGGCCTATTCCATGCTGGATGGTTATACCCAGCAAAACGGCGGTACTTCATGGGAGTCTGGTATTGATAACTGGACCTATGGCGGTCTCGCGTCTGACGATGCTTTCAAAGGATCGAACACAACTGACCAGGGACCGGCTGCGCCGCTCGAAAACCACAGCGTGGATCAATCGGCTGACTATGTGAATCAAAAATGGGTAGCTGTCTACAATGGTATCCAACGTGCTAACGACGTGATCAGGGAAATACCTTTGGTTACAGATGGTTCAGTAAGTACTGCTTATGCTGCTGAAGTAATAGGTGAAGCCAGGTTCTTACGTGGTATCTATCACCTGGAGGCTGCAAAAATGTGGAGGAATGCACCTTATGTTGATGAAACCATCACTTATACTGCTGGTAATTACCAGGTAGGTAACCCCGGCCCTATTTGGGATAAAATAGAAGCAGATTTCACCGCAGCTATGGCTGCCCTGCCTAAAACACAACCACAGGTGGGCCGTGCCACTTACTATGCAGCTGAAGCGCTTTTGGCAAAAACTTTAATAACCGACCATAAATATTCTACGGCTTTGCCAATGTTGACTGATCTGATCGACAATGGTACTACAGCCAACGGTACCCATTATAATATAAACGGGGCATATGAAGATAATTACAATGCTTCTACAAAAAATGGTCCTGAATCAGTATTTGCGGTACAAATGACCGCTAATGACGGTTCTAATGGCTATAATGGTAACGAAGGCGAAGTGCTGAATTTCCCTGCTGGTACCTACACAGGCTGCTGCGGTTTTTATCAGCCATCTTACACCCTGGCAAACGCATTTAAAGTGGATGCAGCTGGTTTACCAATGCTGGGCACTACGCCAACTAGCGTAGCTTCTTATAATGCGGATCAAACCACAAAAACAACTTCTACAGTTACTTTACCGAATTATAATATTACCAATCTGGGCCACGATCATGGTTATTCTTTAAGCAAAACCGGTAAGTATACTCTTGGCGGCGTAGATACCGGAACACCATTTGTTGCTCCAACTGATGCGCTGGATCCACGTATTGACTGGACTGTAGGCCGTCGTGATATTCCTTATCTGGATTGGGGGCTTTGCGGTGGAGAAGCATGGTCACGTGGTGACTTGAATCCTTATAACCCGATCAAGAATGTTTTCTGGCATGCTGCACAAGCTGCAACTGCTGGTAATGGACAGGGTTGGGCTCAAAATCAGGACGTTGCCAATAACTATAACATCGTACGTCTTGCTGATCTGTATCTTTGGAGAGCAGAATGCTATATTGACGCAAATAACCTGCCTGCAGCATTAGCTGATGTGAACAAAGTAAGAGGCCGTATGGTTGATCACCATGAATATTGGGTTCATAAATACCTGGATAATTCTAACCCAGGCGGAGGATTTGCAGCAGGTGATACTAATTTAGCTGCAAATTATAAGATAGCCAGGTACGTATCGTTCCCATCAAAGGCTTATGCCCTTGCTGCTGTAATTATGGAAGAACAGCTTGAATTCGGTATGGAAGGACATCGTTTCTTCGACCTTCAACGTCAGGATGCGCTTTATGGCGGCCCTGCTGGTGCAAGCTATATGGCTAATGTTTTAAATGCTCACACTAAAGCCGATACCAGGATCAATAACCCGGTATTAAACGGAGCCGTATTTACCGCAGGTAAAAACGAGCTTTGGCCAATACCTCTTCAACAATTTGATATTGAAGCTGGTAAGCTAAAACAAAATCCAGGCTATTAATAATTAATGCAATTTTAAAAGAGGTGGTGATATATATCACCACCTCTTTTTTTATATATTAGCATGTAGTTTTTTGCATTAGATCAGCGTTATCAGTTTCAAAAAAGCAGAAACCGTTTGGTTTAATCGCAACTAAAGAATTACCCCTAAAATGCAAATTGTTGTAATGAAGATTCAATATCTATTATATCTTTTTATCCTTTTTCTGTTAGTTTCCTGCAAAAAACCAACCCTGTTTGAACAAGTTTCCTCATCTCATTCAGGTGTGCATTTCAACAATAATGTTATTGAGAATGATACAATAAATCCATTAGATAAACTCAATATCTATAATGGAGGCGGAGTTGGTGTAGGTGATTTTAATGGAGATGGTCTGCAGGATATTTATTTTATTGGTAATATGGTACCGAACAGATTATACCTTAACAAAGGTGATATGAAGTTTGATGATGTTACAACAGAAGCAGGTGTAGGAGGCAAAGGCGGCTGGGGGCGGGGTGTTGCCGTTGTTGATATTAACAATGATGGGTGGCCTGATATTTATGTGTGTAATACTTTATTAAACGATTCTGTAAAGAGGCGTAACTTGCTTTATATCAATCAGGGACCGGATAAGAATGGGGTTCCTCATTTTAAAGAAATGGGCGAAGAGTATGGATTGGATATATCAGTACATTCAACCATGGCGTCATTCTTTGATTATGATAATGACGGCGATCTGGATATGTATCTGACCGTTAATGAGGTTGACCCGACGGATAATACAAGTTTATTTAAACCAATTGTAAAAAACGGAACAGCAAGGAGCACAGGCCGGCTTTATCGAAACGATTGGGACGCTGTTTTAAAACATCCCGTATTCCATGATGTGTCTAAACAGGCAGGCATATTAATAGAAGGCTTTGGTCATGCAGCAACTACGGTAGACATTAACCGCGATGGATGGAAAGACATATATGTAACCAACGACTTTTTGCCCGATAATATATTGTATATCAATAACCATGACGGTACGTTTACCGATAAATCAAAGGAATATTTTAAACATACCGCCTCAAGTGCAATGGGACAGGACATCGAAGATGTTAACAACGATGGGCTTGCCGATGTATTTGAGCTGGATATGAATCCCCCTGATAATTATCGTAAGAAAATGTTCATGGGATCTGATAATTATCAGTTGTATCAGAACTATGATCATTATGGGCATCAATATCAATATCCGCGTAACACATTACAATTAAACCAGGGCCCACGCGTAGGACAAAATGACTCCATTGGTGATCCTGCTTTTAGCGAAATTTCATTCCTGAGCAATGTTTCGCAAACTGATTGGAGTTGGGGTCCTATGCTTACTGATTTTGATAATGATGGTTACAGGGATCTGATTATTACCAATGGCTATCCCAGGGATGTAACGGATCATGATTTTATGAATTTTAGGGCTCAATCTTATTTTGTTGCAAGCAAAAAACAAATCCTTGATCAAATACCAATAATAAAGATCCCGAATTTCGCCTTCAGAAATAACGGCAAATTGGAATTTGATGATGTAACAAATAGTTGGGGATTGGGAACGCCAACTTTTTCAAACGGTGCAGTGTATGCCGATCTGGATAACGATGGGGATATGGATCTGATCATTAATAATATTGATGATGAGGCCATGATCTACAAAAATACTTCACGCGAGAAGGATCCGAATAACAGTCATTACTTACATGTTAAATTTAATGGTGGAGAATTTAACCGGGATGGAATAGGGGCATGGGCTGATATTTATTATGACCATAACAAACACCAGGTTTATGAAAACACACCTTTCAGAGGGTATTTATCTACCATACAAAATATAGCTCATTTTGGTATGGGGAAAGCTACTGTACTTGACTCGGTTATTATACGCTGGCAAAATGGTAAAAAGCAAATACTGCAAAATGTAAAGGCTGACCAGCTGCTAAAAGTAAATATAGCCAATGCAAAAGACCCATATACATTTAATCAGCCTGAAATTGACAAGCAATCCTTATTTACCGAGGTTACAAGAATGCTCGGTGTTAATTATAAAAACCAGGATCAGGACTTCGTTGACTTTAGCGTCCAAAAGCTCTTACCACATAAGCTTTCAGAATATTCACCAGGTTTGGCTGTAGGTGATGTTGATGGTAATGGATTGGATGATATTATTGTTGGAGGTACATCTAAATACCCGGCACAGGTATTTTTACAACAGCCTAATGGTAAATTTATTCAGCGTAGCTTATTGCCGCCTGCACAGATGGATCAGAGGGATAAATTTAAGGACGAAGGCCTGCTGTTACTTGATGTCAATGGAGATGGCAAACTGGATCTGTATGTGGCTAGCGGTGGCTATGCTAATGATCCAGGTTCACGTTTTTACCAGGATAGGCTTTATATTAATGATGGTAAAGGCAATTTTACAGAAGCTACAGATGCCTTGCCGAAAAACTTCACCAGTAAATTATGTGTAAAAGCGGTTGACTATAATAAAGATGGGAAGCTTGATCTGTTTGTATCTGGCCGTGTTGACCCGTGGAATTATCCTAAACCGGTTTCGAGTTTTATTTTGCGTAATGACAGCAAGGATGGACATATCAAATTTACAGATGTAACGGCATCTGTTGCCAAAGATCTGAAAAACATAGGCTTGGTTTGTGATGCTGTATTTACTGATTTTGATAATGATGGCTGGCCCGACCTGATATTGGCAGGAGAATGGATGCCTGTAACGTTTTTAAAAAATGATCATGGTGTATTCAAAAATGTAACAGCTGGTACTGGCGTACAGAACAAATTTGGCTGGTGGAATACCATTGTTGCCGGTGACTTTGATCATGACGGTGATATTGACTACATAGTTGGTAATACCGGATTAAATACCTTTTTTAAGGCAAGTGATGAATACCCGGTCTATATAACCGCAAAAGATTTTGACAATAATGGCAGCTACGATGCTTTCCCTTCCGTGTTTTTAAAGGATCAGAGCGGTAATATGAAGGAGTTCCCGGTACACACGCGTGATGATATTATAAAACAGATGATAGGAATGCGGGTGAAATTTCAAAATTACAAGTCGTTTGCTACTGCAACTATGGATCAGGTAATCACTCCCGAGATGCGGGAAGGTGCCTTGAGGCTTAAAGCGAATACGTTACAATCGGTTTATCTGCGCAATGATGGAAAAGGCAAATTTACTATGATACCTTTACCTGTCCAGGCACAAATATCACAGCTTTGCGGTATGTCTGTTGAAGATTTTGATGGAGACGGTAACCTTGATGTTGTTATAAACGGCAATGATTACGGCACTGAGATAACCACGGGTCGTTATGATGCTTTTAACGGATTGATGTTAAAAGGCGACGGAAAAGGGAATTTTGAACCTTTAACCATTTTACAAAGTGGTATTTATATACCGGGTAACGGTAAAGCATTAGTTAAACTGACTGGTGCACATGGAAAGTATTTACTTGCAGCCAGCCAAAACAGGGATGCGATGAAAATATTTGAGCTTAAAAGAAATATCCATACAGTTAAGTTGGAGCCACTGGATATGTTTGCCACTATAACTTATAAAAATGGAAAGACCGTAAAGCAGGAATTTTATTATGGTGATTCGTTCTTGTCTCAATCTGGCAGGTTTATGAATATTGATGATACGATAACATCGGTTACTATTACAGATAATTATGGGCATACAAGGAGTATTCCCGTCAACAAAGATTTAAAATGAGAACCATTAAAATATTATTTGCAATTACACTGGCTGTTTTTGCGTCCTCCTGCAGTCATAAAGGAGCAGCCCCGCCGGACGATGCCTCGGTGCTGCATACGAACGAAGACCAGCTGACGAACGTGATCATATATGATGTGTTCACCCCGCCGGTAGCCTCCAGGATCTATGGCTATACCTCGCTGGCTGCTTATGAGGCCATCCGTTATGCTGATCCGAAATACAATTCGATCACCGCGCAGCTCAAAGGCTTCGGCAACCCGCCCGAACCGGAGAAAGGGAAACAGTACAACTATACACTGGCAGCCACCAAAGCTTTTTTTACCGTAGCGCATAAAGTGACTTTTTCGGTTGATACGCTGAAAAAGTATGAAGACGGCGTATATGCCCGCTTTAAGGATCAGCTGGACGAGAAGACCTATACCCGCTCAATGGACTTTGGCGAAAAGATCGGCAAGATGATCCTGAAAAGGGCTAATATGGACTATTACCCGCAGAGCCGCGGCAAACCCAAATATTTGGGCAGCGGCGATCCGGGCAAATGGCGCCCTACGCCACCCGACTATATGGATGGGGTAGAGTTCTGCTGGGGACAGATACACCCGCTGCTGATCGATTCGGCCTCGCAGTTCCCGCCACCACCGCCACCCGCTTACAGTGAGGACAAGAACAGCGCCTTTTTTAAACAGGCGATGGAAGTATACCAGCAAAACAAATCGCTGAGCAAAGAACAAAAGACGATCGCCACTTACTGGGATGATAACCCTTTTGTGGTGGTACATAACGGCCATATGATGTTTGCCGATAAGAAGATCACCCCGGGGGGGCACTGGATGGGAATCACGGCCATTGCCTGCAAGCAAAGCCACGCCGGTGCGATAAAGACAGCCCAGGCTTATGCACTGACCTCTGTTGCCCTGTTTGAATCGTTCATCACCTGCTGGCAGGTGAAATACAATTACAGCTACGAAAGGCCGGTATCGGTGATCAATGAGAAGATCGATCATGACTGGCTGCCGCTGCTGCAGACCCCACCCTTCCCGGAATATACGGCAGGGCACAGCACGATCAGTGCAGCCTCGGCTACCGTGCTGACCCATGTGTTTGGTGATAACTATAAATTCCAGGATACCAGCGACCTGCATTACATCGGTCTGCAAAGGCATTTTGACTCGTTCAACAAAGCTGCACAGGAAACGGCGATGAGCAGGTTCTATGGCGGTATCCATTACAAAAACAGTTCACTGATGGGAGCCGAGCAAGGCAACAAGGTAGGTGAATTCATCTGGCAAAAACTAAAATTGACTAAATAGAATTTTTTTATAGAATATGAAATTTACTAAAACCGGACTTTATACTACTTATCTGCTATTGTTTGTACTTCTGTGTTCAGGAAGTGTGTTATTTAACGGATGCAAGAGCAAAACCAACGTTTTTCAGCCTACGGGCGATACTATAGCTGATGGCGCAAAACTGGTTCAAATTTATTGTACCAAATGCCACCAGGAGGTTCCAACTGATGCGCTTAACAAAGATGTGTGGAAATACCACACCCTCCCGGCTATGTCACATTACCTGGGACTTTCAACTTATGGAGGCGGGTATTTCAAAAAAACAGCTGATAGCGTTGGGATTTCATTAGATAATTGGCAAATATTAGTTGCTTATTATAATAGATTGGCACCTGTCGCATTACCGACACCTAAGCCACCTGCTCCTCTGCTAAATGATTGGGCGGGTTTCAGCTTAAAAAAACCGTCGGAAAATAAAGAGATTGCTTTTACCACAATGGCGGTTGTAGATCAATCAACCCGGAAAATATATACCAGCGATGCGCGAATAAATAAACTATTTGAATGGGATAAGGACCTTAAAATGCGTGCAGTAGCCGAACTTCCTTCCCCGGGTGTGAGTGCCAGTTTTATAAAGGATGATAAAGGTGCTGATGTGGCCATAGTTTCATGTGTGGGCGAGTTGCTACCAATGGACTTTCCCAACGGAAAAGTGATGAAAGTGAATCTTAATGAGAAAAGCGAGATAGCTAATCCCGAATTGCTTTCCAGTGATCTGTCAAGGCCGGTACAAACCGTAGCCGGAGATTTTAATAAGGATGGACTAAACGACTGGGTAATTTGTTCGCAGGGAAATAAAGCAGGGGCAGTTTATTTATTAACTCAAAAATCTGATCATTCTTTTACACAAAGTACTATTATCAATAAAGCCGGTGCAGTACAGGCACAGGTGGGTGATTTTAATAATGATGGATGGCCAGACCTGATGGTGTTATTTGGGAGCAGCGATGAGGGATTATGGCTATTCTTAAATGATCATAAAGGGGGATTTACATCAAAAACATTGTTGCGTTTTCCGCCGGTTTATGGATCAACCAGTTTTCAGTTGACTGACATAAACCATGATGGTAAGCTCGATTTGATTTATACCAGTGGTTACAATTTCAGAGATTCGCGCATTATGAAACCTTATCATGGCCTTTATATTTTCACAAATCAGGGGGACTGGAATTTTAAACAAAGTTATTTTTATCCCATCAACGGCTGTACCAAAGCAATTGCAACTGATTTTGATGGAGACGGTGATATTGATATAGCCACCTGCGCTTTTTTTGCTGATCTGAAGGGTAGCCCTTCTGAAGGCTTTATTTATTTTGAACAGGATAAATCAATGAGCTTTAAGCCTCATGCTGTACCAGTAAGTAATTACGGCCGTTGGATGAGCATAGATACAATTAATAATGGCCATGGTGGCAGGCCTGACATTGTGTTGAGTAACTATTCGACAGGTTTAGCTATTCAAGCTGACTTGAAACCATTTTGGAATGTACATTTGCCATTCATAATTTTAGAAAATCATACTAAAAAATAACCGGCAAGTATTACTACTTAAAAAAGCTGGCCTGACATCGATCGGGCCAGCTTTTTTTATTGAATTATTTGTCAGCGGATGCTCCACCAGATTTTGTTTTCAAAAATGCAAGGATCTTTTGGGTTTCTTCAGGATAAATGGCAATATGATGGGTATGGACTGGGGTACCTGCTTGCTCTAATACAATAACCTTTGAAGCAAAAGCAGGCATGTGGCATGCTATACAATTGCTTTTTAACACGTCCGGGCTTAATTGTTTTGATAATTTACAGATGTTATGACTGTCATTATTATGACAAGCCATGCACCGGGCGGTATATAGTAAAGTATTACCCCGGTCATTTATATGGGTATCATGACAGGTAGAACAATCCATTTTACTGCCGATAAAGCATTTACTGCTTTCGAGTAAACCCCGTTGATTACCATGCACATCAATATGTTTATAATCCAATTCGGGCGATGGTATCATATATTTAGTAAGTGTATCCTGGGGTTTATAACCAAATGTAGGTTTGGGCATATGGCTATTGGCACCCGAATGACAGATAGCACACATATTTATTTTCTGATCGCGTGTTAACGACTTGAATGTGGCAATAAATTTTGCTTGCTTTTCGTCGGGATTTTCTGTGTGAAATTTAACATGCTCTGCTGCAGGCCCGTGGCATCTTTCGCAATCAATGCTATAAATAAGCGTGCTTTTCTCAAATCCTTCAGAATTACCATTAAAGCCCGGTATTGCCGGAGGTGCCTCTTTAATATAGGATGCATGGCAATCGAGGCACTTGGTACCAATAGCACGTTCAAAAATTATTTTATCAGGAGCATAGCCCGGGCTATTTAACCATTCATGTTTATTAGTTATATAGGATATAGGCAACTGAAATAACTCATTAGAAACCCAATAGGCATAGGTTTGCCCTTTTACCCCTCCAAATACTATATCAAAACGTTGTGACTGTTGTGGTTTGCCATCAATATAGCTGGTTTGATAAAATCCACTGTCGCGCTTTTCCATTAATACCTTCATGTGGTCATTAAACAGAAAATCATTTGAACCCTTTGCGAAGCTGCCCAGAATAGTATTGGCATTGGCAGGTTGCGATGCCATAAAGTGCGCAGTATGCAAATAGGAACTGTAGATATTTTTATGACAACTTACGCAGGTTTGCGATCCGGCATAAGTATCGCCCCGGGGATCTTCGTGTTTTTTGAGATTAAAGCATTGCGAACAAACAATTAGCAGGGGCACTAAAATAATAGCTAAACGGAAAAGCTTCCTTTTTGATGTAGTCCGGTATATCACGATATAATTGCTTGTTAGGAATAGTTAATTGGCCTGTTAGCTAATATAGTTTATCAGCATTATAAATACTGATTATGGCGAAAAGTACACAGTAATATTGTAGTTACAAAATATTATGAGACTAAAGACCTCCATAGAATTTTGTAAGTGCGACAGTTTGATAAAAATATACTGCAACTTAATTCAAAATAGTATAATAAAAGGATAAATTAGTACAGTACTGCCTTGGCATTGTTAAGTAGTTTTACAGGAATTAATTTGTACTAATGAAAAGAACTTTTTATTCATCAGCCTTAATGCTGCTTATTAACTTATTTTTTGTTGCAAATACGTGGGCACAAAATGGAACGGTTAAGCAGGTTAAGCTGATCAATTTCGATCTGCAATCCTCGTCACTTGTTAAAGAAAATGGCAGTGAGTTATCCAACTCAAATTATCATTCAGGTATTTACTAGTTCCCGGTTAGGGTGCCGTCAACGGTGCTTACCGGCTTAGTTGCCAATCATATATATCCTGATCCATATCAGGGACTAAACAATATGCTGATACCTGATGCATCGGATCAGTTCAATAAAGAATATAACCTGGAACAATACAGTTATCTGCCCAATGGCACTAATCCATGGAAAAAGCCTTACTGGTACCGCACCACATTTAAAGTGCCGATGGCAGATAAAGGACGCCATTTTCAATTAATATTTAAAGGAATAAACTACCGTGCCGCGGTTTGGGTTAATGGCAAACAAATTGCCGATTCGACCAAAATGGTGGGCATGTTTGCGGAACATAACCTGGATGTAAGCAAAGCAATAATTGCCGGTAGTGACAATACACTTGCTGTTGAGATATATCCATTAGATTATCCGGGATATCCTGCTAAGGAGCAATTACAGGCTTTAGGTCCATTTTACGAAAATGGTGGGCCTACAGGGGATATCGGTAAAAATGTAACTATGCTTTGCTCGGTAGGATGGGACTGGATGCCGCCTGTGCGAGACAGGAATATGGGAATATGGCAGCCGATTTATCTTCGTACTACCGGTGCGGTAACCATTGGCCGCCCTAAATTGGTGACTGAGTTACCTAATCTGCCTGATACGAGTACGGCTAAATTATCATTAAACCTGAGTTTATCTAACAATACCAACTCGGCTAAAAATGGTAAACTTACAGTAAGTATTAAACCTGAAAACTTCGCGGGCGTACCTGTTCAGTTTTCACAAACCGAAGAGGTAAAAGCAAATTCAGTATCGGAGGTTAGCTTGGATGCTAATAAAATAAGTCAGTTTATAATTCATCAGCCTCATTTATGGTGGCCTAATAACTATGGCCGGGCCAATCTCTATCGCATTAGGTTGCAATATGCCGATGCCTCAGGTATACAAGACGATACCGCCTTTGTGTTCGGTATCCGTACTGTAAGCTCAAAAGCAACTACCGTGAATGGTTTTGTGCGACGTGATTTTTATGTTAACGGCAAACGGGTGCACTTGGACGGTGGGGCATGGGTGCCTGATATGATGGTTAACCGCGATTCAGCACGCTATGATTACGAAATGCACTTGTGCCGAAATGCTAATGTTAATCTTGTGCGTATCTGGGGTGGGGGGGTAACTCCTCCAGATGCTTTTTGGAATGCCGCTGATAAATATGGGCTGATGGTATGGTCGGACTTTTGGGTAACAGGCGATACACAAGGCGAATTTAAAGGCTCGCCGGATTGGCCATTGGAAAGTAATGTATTTATCAATAATGTAAAGAGTACTATCTACCGCATCCGCAACCATCCAAGCTTATTGGTGTGGACAGGCGGTAACGAAGGGCATGCACGCAAGGAATTATATGATGCCATGCGTGATAATATTATTGCGATGGATGGAACAAGGCCATTTATACCAAGCTCATCAGGATTTGCAAAATTGCCCGCCGGATGGAAAGGTTCATACCCGGATGATATGCCATCAGGTGTTTATAGCGGTGGCCCATATGCATGGCAAGATCCCAGGGCATATTACAAACTGGCTGATGCCGGCCGCGATTGGGTATTTAAAGATGAGACCGGTATCCCGTCTCAACCACCATATACCACTTTGGCCAAGACTATTCCAAATTTGGTTTGGGATACTAAATTGCCTTTCCCGCTCAATAATTCATGGGGATACCATGACGCGGCAACAGGGGCGGCACAATATGATAAGTATTACAGCGAAATGGCTAAACGATACGGAACCCCAACAACCATGGTCAACTTCTCGGATAAAATGCAGTTGATGAACTATGTAGGTTATCAGGGCATATTTGAAGCAGCAGGACATAAATTGAATGAAACCGGTGGGGTAATGCTATGGAAATTAAATGCAGCATTGCCAAGTGTTGTTTGGCAGATATACGACTGGTACCTGGAGCCTAATGCAGGATATTATGCCATGCAAAATGCTTGCGAGCCTTTGCATATCCAGTTTAACCAGGACGATTCAACAGCAGCAGTGATCAATCGTTTGCATCATGCTACCGGAACCCTTATTGCTGAAGTAAATATCTATAATATTGATAGCAAATTGATCAGGAATTCTCATGCGGAGCACATTGGTCTTGCTACTGCCGGAACACAAGAGGTTATTCAATTAAAGGATGTATTAAGAGGAATAAAAGAAGCTTGTTTTGTGGTGATGAATTTGAAAGATGCTGGTGGTAAGGTTATTTCGCATAATGTTTACTGGCTATCACCAGGTGATGACTTTAATTCACTGAACACAATTAAGGGCGCACACGTACAAGTAAAAGTTTTAAAAACTGAAAAAGGAAAAAGCGAGAACAAGTGGACGTTACAGATAGCCAATAATACAGATAAGCTGGCATTTTTTGTACGTCCTCAATTGATGAAGAATGGCGAAGAAGTAATGCCAAGCTACTGGACGGGCAATTATTTTACGTTGGCACCAAGGGAAAGTATCACTGTTTCGGTAAGTGCACCGGTTGCAAAATTGGGTAATGGCGACCCAACTGTTTTGGTTGAGGGATGGAATGTGGAGAAACAGGTAATTAGCTTAAATACCAATATTAAATAGAATCAACCAATCACTTTTATAGCAGGGCCCCGTTTCAACCGGGGCTTTTGTGTTTAGCCCCACCCAACCCTCCCCATAAGGGAGGGCTAAAAAAAAATAAAAAAGTCTCTCCCCCATCTGGCGGAGGAGATTTAGAGGGGGCTATTGCATCAACCTTAAATACATTTTAACTTGCGTTATCTCACATGAAAAATACAGAAGTAATAGTGATCGGTGCCGGTGCCACTGGTTTAATGGCAGCTTATGAATTAACCAAAGCTGGGAAACGAGTGATTGTTCTTGAAGCGCGAAACCGTACAGGGGGCAGAATACATACGTTGGATGATACTTCCTTTTTTAAATACGCCGAATTAGGGGCCGAATTTGTACACGGCGATCTGCCTGTAACTTTGAAATTATTGAAAGAAGCAGGTATTCAAATGATCCCTGCATCAGGTGAAATGTGGCATTATAGTGATGGCAAATTTTCAAAAGATTATCAGCAGATAGATCATTGGAACTTATTGATGCAAAAGCTAAGCAAGTTGGAACAAGACACCAGTATAGGCGATTTTTTACAACGGGAATTTAGTGAAAATAAATATGATGGGTTAAGAGATTGGGTGAGCAGGTTTGTTGCAGGATATGATGGGGCTGATCCGTTTAAGGCGAGTGTATTTGCCTTGAGAAAAGAATGGCAAAGTGAAGACGATAATGCGCAACACCGTGTAAAAAATGGTTATTGTAAAATGATCAGTTACCTGGCAACTGAAAGCAAAAGAAAAGGGGCACAGTTATTTTTAAATTCAGTTGTAAAGAGAATTCATTGGGAACATGGCCATGTGGAGGTTATTACTACTGATGAAGTGAGCTATAAAGCTGGAAAAGTGATCATAGCATTGCCTTTGGGTGTTTTGCAAGCTGCTGCTTCAGAAGAGGGGGCTATTAGCATTAGTCCCTCAATTCCACAATACCAGGAAGCCATACAACAAATGGGGTTTGGAGCTATCGTTAAAATATTACTGGAGTTTAAAAAAGCTTTTTGGGAGGATGAAGAAAAAGCTAAGCTTGCGGGTGATTCTTTAAAGGAAATGAGTTTCCTGCTGTCAAAAGAAGAAATACCTACCTGGTGGACACAATATCCCACACATTCAACAGTGCTTACAGGTTGGCTTGGCGGTCCGCCAGCCGAGAAGAAAAAGAATGCAACAAATGAAGAGTTGTTTCAGCAGAGCCTCCAATCGCTATCCAATATTTTTAAACTTAGTATCGAAGAATTAAAGGGAAACTTAATAGCCTGGAATATATCAAACTGGACTGCCGACCCATTTACCCGTGGTTCATATGCTTATGATACGGTAGAAGCACCTGAAGCAAGGGGAATATTAAGTACTCCAATTAATAAAACCATCTATTTTGCCGGTGAGTATTTGTATGATGGCCCGGCAATGGGTACTGTGGAGGCGGCATTGACAAGCGGGCAGAATACTGCTAACGATTTGATTAATTAAGAAAGAGATGGGCTTAACTTACTTTCCAATAATTTCCTGACAACACAATCATATTCAGTAATTTGATACTGTTGTCATAATAATCATAATCCAGCAATTTGAAATTTACCAGGTAATCCCAAACAGCATTCAGCCATTGCTGGTTCTTTGAATCGACCATAGCTGATACGGCAAACGGGCCTATAAAGCTAAGTGCTTCAAAATAATGCGCTTTTAGATCATTACCGGCTAAAGTATATCCCGCTGAGATGTTATCCGGATTACCTTTGGTGGTTTCCCTTATCCATCGGTTTATTTTATCGTTAATGCCTTTTGCTCTGACATCACCTGTAAGCAAGTAATCAGTGGCTACACGCCAGGGAACACGACAAGCATTATAATAGTAAGAGCCATCAAAGCGCGATTCAAGATAATGTGGTGGTGACGGAGCTGGATTTTTATTTACATGACAAATAAAATCAGGTATTAGTCCGGCATCCTCACTATAAGTTTGCGCTATGTAGCTAAAGAGTGTATAACCATTACTGATTACCTTTCCCCACCTTGCATCGTTTGTTGCATTTTGAAATGCTCTGAAGTTTGCCGGCATAAAATCTGAGGATCGCATATCGTTATAATCCTTGCTATCATATTCAACCCCATCGCTTAATAATATCGAATAGGTATGTAAATTGATCTCATGCTGCATAATTACAGCGATTATATTTTTTGCCTCTTTTAGATAATTGATCCGTCCATTGCTTCCCCATTGTTTGTTTGCCAGTAACAAGGAATAGGCAATGTCCATGTCCCCGTCTGTTGCCGAGCTTTTATCAATATCTGTACAGTTTTTGTTTTGGGCCCAGGCCATCAGGTATGGATGTACACCCGGATGTGCTTTGTAATATTTATACAGGCCATCATAAGTTGATTTGGCTGATGAATCTGCGCCAGCCATTAGTACAGAAATGATCATGCCGTAACCCTGCCCTTCAGATACACATTGTTTCCCTTTTAGTTCATACCAGACATAATATTCACCAGGATGGCAGCCCGGTTTGACATAGCGTGTCTTCCATTGATTGTAAAAATTCAGTGTTAGTTGATCTAAACGTGCCTGAGTGACTTGGTTAGGTTTTATGCTACCTTTAGAATACTGCACGTGTTGCGGAAAAGGCTTAGCCGTGACCTGGGCATATGCATACATATTTGCAAAGTATAAGAAGATGACCAGCCAGTTCCATTTGCGCATATTACATTATATTTCTATTTCCAAAAAACAGGTTTAACAAGTGTGCCTCTTAATGAACAATCCACACATATAGGGTAAGCAGCCGCGCTGGGTAATGTTGTAGGTAAATATAGCGGTGGGATCGTTCCATAAAAATACGGATAATGAGTTGAATCTTTTACAGTTATTGTATCTATTGCACAGCCATAAGTGTCATAAAATGTAGTCGCATGCCATGCGGGAAGATATCGGCTGTCGATAAAAATTCTCTTTTCTGCTATGGTACCTGCCGTTATATATCCAATAACCGGCTCAGAAGGATTACTTACACATTGAATATTGCCTTGTAATTGTGATGGTTGAGCATCGAAAATACTTCCTAATTCTTGTGTGTTTTTCTTTAGATTCTGGTAGTAATCAAACTCAACCGGTGTAAGCGCAAATTGTTTAACCAGTATACTATACCTGTCCTCTAATTTCTCTGATGTGGATGGTAAAAAGGTAATGGGCGTTTGATAGATTACATCCTGAGCTAATTTGGCAGATGAATTTAAAACTATCGTGCTTGATGTATCGCTTCTCCAGCACTGGTATACAGATTCATTTGCGCCCCTGAATTTAGGCTTGCCATCTACTATTTTATAATAGGAATCATAAAAAGCATGGAAGATGTAGGTTTCATTATAATCCCAACGATAATAACGCGAGTTTGCCGTGGGGTCATGTGTATTGAGATAAATTTGTATGCCATCTTTTTGGATAACAAATCCAATACTATCAATTGGAGGTGTAATTTTAGGCGTAATAAAATCTGAAAGATAGGTTTTGCCATTGGCCGTTTTTATTCGCAAGCGGCACTCCGCAGTGGCGGGTAAGTTTAAGCCAGGTGCAGCATACTTACCCTTCCCAATCTCATTAATGATATAGCTACGGTTTTGATTATCCTCAACAGTCACTATTGCATTTAACTCGGGGTTTAGAGTAGTTTTGGCTGAAAGATTTACGGTGCGGCTTAAATTTATTATTGTAGAGTCAGGCCCGGTATTAATCTGCCCTTCTACCACCAAATAATTGTTCTTACTTGTAATAGCAGGGGGATTGTATGGCTTTTTACAAGCCAGAATCAAAATCATCAGAAATAGAATATAAGGCGGTCTATTCATAAGCTTCTCACGGCTTAGGTATAATGCAATAAAGGGTAATTTACTACAAAATATTTAAATGACCTAAATTTTTAGTACTGATAATTTTTAAAATTTTGTGCAGAATTAAAAGGCTTATTGAACCTGGTAACCGGTGCTGCAGCTTGTGGTATCCCTGTTTGTTTTTGGACGATCTGATCTTGTACCGGTTGCTGATTTTCAGTTTCATCAATACTCATGTCTGCACCAGAAAAATACAATTTTAAACATTCCAGGAAATTTAAAATAGCCGGTGTTTGTTTGCAGGTGGCTGCAAACCAAGCTCTTCGGGCTACACTGTGGTGCAGGGGTTTTGTTATGATGTTTCTGTCTTTTAAATAAGGTTCAACTATCCAGTCGGCCATAACAGTGATACCCAAACCGGCATTCACCATTTCAATAGTTGCGTCAGTATAATGTATGCGATGCAAAGTCTTCGGTTTTACCTTTTGTGCTTCTATCAATGCCTCAATAACCGGGGTGTCCTGGTAGGAGGGGTCATATAGCGGCAATATTAATTCCTCTCCATGAAAATCGGTTATCTCAATAATATCTTTTTTAGCCAGAGGATGATCTTTGCTCATTACTGCTGTTAGCTGATCCTCAAAAATAGGCTCATAACGGATACGGGTATTTACCATTTGTGTGCGTATAATGCCGATGTCCAAATCACCGTTCATCAGGTATTCAAGCGGGCGGCGGGTAGCGTCTGATAGGATCTGGATATTAATATCAGGCCAGCGTTTTTTATAATATTTAATAATACCCGGTAGCCAATGATAAGCCGTATAACATTGCATACTGATACTTAGTTTACCCGTACGTCCCATTTTATAGTTGGTGATATCCTCTTCAAGTGATTTTAACTCAGCCAGTATTTTCTCCGAACTGCGCAAAAAACGATAGCCCTGGTCAGATAAATGCAATCTTTTCCCCTGACGTTTAAATATTTCCACGTCCATCTCACGCTCCAGCTCTTTTAACTGGTGGCTTAGGGCCGACTGTGTAAGATGTAAAGTATTAGCTGCTTTAGTTAATGTACCCTCTTTTGATATAGTATCCACTAACCGGAAATGATGTAATGCGATATTCATTATTAGATATTTTAATAATTGTAACAAATTTAATTCATTATTTTCATATATAAGTTTATCTCTACTTTTGCTGTGTTAATTTTACACTTATGGTAAACATATCATTAAAACATTCCATTTTGACCATTCTGAGTGTTTTATTTGTTCTTCAGGCACTTGGCCAAAAAGTACTTACTATAAAAGAAGCGGAACAAATTGCACTCAGCAATTACGCATCTATTAAAGCAAAGGCGAGCCAGCTAAATGCCTCAAAAGCTTTCTTAACAGAAACAAAAACAGAATACCTGCCGGATGTCAATCTATCTGCCCAACAGGATTACGGAACTGTCAACGGTCAAAACGGTCCTCTTTATGGCGCCGGATTAAGCGTGGCTTCATCTGGTCCGGCACTGCCTAATCAAAACTGGAACGCGGCTTTCGGCGCGTTGTACCTTGCAAACGTTAACTGGAATTTTTTCGCGTTCGGGCGGGCAAAAGAAAAAGTTAAGGTGCAGAAAACCATAGTTTCGCTTGATGAAAACGACCTCGCCCAGGAGCAGTTTGAGCACCAGATAAGGGTAGCAACCTCTTATCTGAATTTGTTGGCCGCGCAGCAATTAGACAAAGCCGCGCAGGACAACCTCGACCGAAGTATCGACCTTCAAACGGTGGTTGTAGCCAGAGTTAAAAACGGGCTTAATCCCGGTGTGGACTCGTCTTTGGCAAATGCAGAAGTTTCTAACGCCAGGATATCCTTAACCAATGCAGAGCAAACAGTACTGGATCAAAGCAACCAACTTGCCAATTTTCTCGGCATCCCGCCACAAAATTTTTTGCTGGATAGCGTATTTGTAAGCAAAACGCCTAAGAATACAGATCAGCAGCCGACTGTTAGTCCCGATGAACACCCCTTATTAAAATTTTATCGCAACCGGATAGGTGTAAGCGACGAGCAGGCTAAATATTTAAAAACATTTAGCTATCCTACTCTTAGCTTATTTGGTGTTTACCAGGGAAGGGGTTCGGGTTTTGGCTCAGCTTATACAACTGATCCGACCACCTATAACGGTAGTTATGGAAGCGGCGTAGACCCCACAAGATACAATTATCTGTTTGGCGTGGGCTTCACATGGAATATTACAAATCCGTTTAGGGTGCATTACCAGGTAAAATCACAGAAATTTATTTCTGAGCAATTTCAAAATGAATACAACCTGGTAGAAGATCAATTGCACGATCAGCAGATATTGGCAGAGACACGTATATATAACGCACTTAAAAACTATCGTGAGGTGCCCGTGGAGGTAAGTGCGTCCAACGATGCTTATATCCAAAAATATACCTTATATAAAAATGGCCTTGCCAATATTGTCGATTTTACACAAGCATTGTTCACTTTGAACCGTGCCGAAGTAGATCAGGCCATCACATATAATAATGTTTGGCAGGCATTATTGTTTAAAGCCGCAGCTACAGGCGATTTTGGGCTATTTATAAATAATTTTTAATCTAAAACAAAAAAAAAATAGATGGGAATGATTAAAGGAGCGCTACAGAGACCAATCACCATATTGGTTATCGTAGCGGGCTTATTCTTTTTCGGGATTAATGCCGTCCGCACCATTAAAATCGATATATTTCCGGATTTAAACTTACCGGTTATCTACGTGTCTCACCCTTATGGCGGTTTTACACCCGACCAGATGGAGGCTTATTTTGGTAAGCAATACGTCAACTTGCTGTTGTTTGTGTCCGGCGTTAAAACCATCGAGACAAAAAATATACAGGGATTAACCCTTATTAAAGTTACTTTTTACGAGGGCACTAATATGGCCCAGGCCGCAGCGGAGGTGACGGCCTATACCAACAGGGCGCAGGCTGGTTTCCCGCAAGGGTCGCAGCCACCGTTTATAATGCGGTTTGATGCCTCTACACTTCCGGTAGGGCAATTAGTACTAAGTAGCCCTACGCGAAGCAATAATGAGTTGCTCGACTTTGCGTTGGTCTATGTCCGGTCAGCATTTACGACTGTACCCGGACTTGTAGCTCCTGCACCTTTTGGTGGTAACCAGCGTACGGTAGTTATCAAGGTTGATCCTGCATTGCTGAGGGCACATAATTTAACTCCTGACCAAATTGTACTGGCACTGCGTGATAATAACCAAAATACGCCTGCAGGTAACGTGAGGGTAGGGGATTATAACTATCTGACGCCGGCTAATACCACCATTAAAAAAATTCCTGAATTTGCTGATATACCGTTGGTAAAGAACGGCGTTCAGACTGTTTTTATGCATGATGTTGCCACGGTTGAGGATGCAGCTGATATTACCACTGGTTATGCATTAATTAATGGTAAGCGGTCGGTTTACCTGCCGATCACTAAATCAGCGGACGCGTCAACATGGGAGGTAGTACAAAATCTGAAAAAAGCTATTCCACGTTTCCAGGCTTTGGTGCCACCCGATGTTAAGCTGTCGTTTGTTTTTGACCAATCAATTTATGTAATTAATGCAGTAAAAAGTTTGGCCGAAGAAGGGGCGATAGGTGCGATACTGACGGGGTTGATGGTGCTGCTATTTTTGGGTGACAGGCGTGGGGCATTGATCGTGATCCTTACCATCCCAACCTGTGTGATCTCGGCTATATTTTTCTTGTCGCTGTTTCATCAAACCATTAACATCATGACGCTGAGCGGCCTTTCGCTGGCAATTGGTATTTTGGTTGACGAATCGACAGTAACGATAGAGAACATACACCAGCATTTTGATATGGGTAAACCAAAGGCACTTGCCATATGGGATGCCTGTAAGGAGATCGCTTTTCCAAAATTGTTGATCCTGTTTTGTATCCTGGCGGTATTTGCACCGGCCATCACCATGACGGGTATACCGGGAGCATTGTTCCTGCCGCTTTCCCTGGCTATCGCATTCTCCATGATCACTTCCTATATGCTGGCGCAGACTTTTGTGCCAATTATGGCCAATTGGCTGATGAAGAACGAGCATGAGAAAAAAGACTATGCAATGGATGATGAAGGCGATCCGGCGGCCGCAAAAGAGAAATCTGTTAAAGCAGCGCTGGAGCATCATGCTGATGGTAAAGTGACTGGCTTTGAAAAATTCAGGGGGTGGTATTTGGGTATTATGGACCGTGTCCTGATGCCAAATAAGAAACTGATTGTTTTGTTTTACGTGGTTACCGCGTTCGGATTTGCGGCTATACTGTTTACTATTATCGGGCGTGATGTACTGCCCAAAGTAAATTCAGGCACATTCCAGATGCGTTTGCGCGGCCCGGATGGTACCAGGCTTGAGCGTACAGAAATTACAGCCATCCAAACGCTCCACATATTGGAGAAATTGGTAGGTAAAGAAAATATAGCCATAACATCAACTGTAGTAGGTACGCACCCATCTTCTTTTTCGACTAATCCGATTTATCAGTTTATGGCCGGTCCGCAGGAGTCTGTTATGCAGGTGCAGCTTGCTGAAAGTTATAAAGTAAATCTGGATGAGTTAAAAGAACGGATCAGGGATGCAATGAAAAAAGCTATGCCTGATATTAAACTTTCTTTTGAACCGATCGAGCTGACTGACAAAATCCTGAGCCAGGGGTCGCCTACGCCTATCGAAGTAGCAGTGACCGGAAAGAACAAAAAGCAGAACGTGGATTACGCTTATAAGGTGATCAACCAGTTAAAGTCTATTCCGTACCTGCGGGATGTACAAATAGCGCAATCATTCCGCTATCCGGCAATTAATATTAACATTGACCGTGTGCGGGCGGCTGAGTTAGGCGTAAGTATCAATGATATCTCCAGGACCCTGACGGCTTCCACGTCCTCTTCACGTTTAACAGAAAAAAATAACTGGATAGATGAAAGAGTTGGTTTGAGTTACCAGGTGCAGGTGGAAGTGCCAGAGTATAAAATGACCAGTTTAAACGAGATTAGGGAAATACCGGTAGTTGCCGGCCAACCAAGACCCGTTTTAGGTGATGTGGCCGAAGTTAAAATAGATACGACTAATGGCGAGAACGATGATATCGGCGCGGTGCCAACACTGTCTGTAACCGCAAATATTAACAAAAAGGATTTGGGGACTGCTACTAGTGACGTAAACAAAGCATTAGCCGGTTTAGGTAAACCGCCACGCGGCTTAACTGTGCAGTTGCGCGGTATGACTCAAACGCTGACAGACACGTTGGATAGCTTGCAATCAGGCCTGGTAGTTGCTATATTAGTAATATTCCTGATGCTTGCAGCCAATTTCCAATCGTTTAAGGTATCGTTAGTGGTACTTTGTACTGTGCCTGCAGTATTGGGAGGTGCCCTGTTCCTGGTAAAAATTACCGGAGCCACACTCAACCTGCAATCTTACATGGGTATGATCATGTCGGTGGGTGTATCCATATCCAACGCAGTGTTACTGGTAACCAATGCCGAAGAATTGCGCAAACAAAATGGTGACGCCCTGAAATCGGCACGTGAGGCGGTCACTTTACGTATACGGCCAATATTAATGACCAGTTTGGCCATGGTTGTGGGTATGCTCCCGATGGCGTCCGGTTTGGGCGAGGGCGGCGACCAGACATCGCCATTAGGCCGTGCAGTTATTGGTGGTTTGTTTGCCTCAACATTTGCTGCATTAATTGTATTACCATTGGTTTTTGCCTGGGTACAAGGCAATACCACAACTCAATCTGTTTCATTAGACCCTGAAGATAAAGAAAGTAAATTCTATGTCCCTTTGCATCATCATGAAGAACCCAAAAAATAAATTATTTTTAGCCTTAACCCTGGTAGCCGGCATGGGCCTGTTAAGTGCTTGCGGCCCAAGTAAAAAAGAAAAAGAAGAACAAGTACAAACTGTTGATCAGGAAAATACACTGGATACACCAACAGTCGCGTTGATAACTGTTGCAAAAGGCAAATTAACCTCTAACATTACCGTTCCGGGAGAATTACAGCCCTTTCTACAGGTGGATATTTTCGCGAAGATCAATAGTTATGTGAAAACCCTTTTGGTGGATATTGGCTCACAGGTGCACCAGGGGCAATTACTGGCCACGTTAGAGGCCCCGGAGATCAATTCGCAGTTAGCACAGGCGCAATCGGTAATACAGCAGAATAAAGCAGTGTATTTTGCTGATAAAGCTACTTATGACCGTTTGTACAGCACCAGTAAAACTCCCGGTACCGTATCACAAAATGATTTGGAGCAGGCAGAAGCCAAAATGAGATCAGATTCTGCCAATGTGGAAGCGGCAAAATCAGCTTATAAAGTGGTTGCCGCTAACCTGGATTATTTGCAGATCAGGGCGCCTTTTGATGGCGTGATCACTGTTCGTAATATTAACCTGGGGACTTATGTCGGCCCATCAGGTAGTAATGGTAATCAGCCCATGTTTGTTATCGAGGATCATAAACGTTTGCGTCTTGTTATATCCGTTCCTGAAAACTTTACCGGTGGATTAAGCAACAAGAGCGAGGTTACCTTTACTGTAAAGGCTTTACAGGGCGAGAAATTTACCGCGCAAGTAAAGCGCCTGGCCGGTGCATTGGATACGAAGTTAAGATCTGAGCGTCTGGAAATTGATATTTTAAATAAAGATAATAGACTGTTACCTAATATGTATGCTGATGTAAGCGTTCCGCTTCCGGCAAGGGATAGTGCTATTATTGTACCAAAATCGTCTGTGGTAACATCCACCGAGAAAGTTTTTGTAATAAAAATAGTGAACAACCATGCTCAATGGGTGAATGTACAAAAAGGTCTCGAAGCGGGTGATAATATTGCAATTTATGGTGATTTAAAACCCGGTGAACAACTGGTTAAGGCAGCTTCGGAAGAAATAAGAGATGGTTCTACTGTAAAAACAGGAGCAGCCCGGTAATAAAGCTTCGGAAAATAATGGCGAGGGAAAAGAAGTAAGTGGTCCGTCTGGTAATCAGGGAACAAAGAAAGATTCTTCCGCTAAAAAATAAGTGAGTTAGTGATTTGAAGTTCGGAAGTCAGTGAGTAGAAATAGTCGCTGACTTCTTTTTTTATAGCCGATTTATTGGAGTTTCTTTATCAGATCAACACCTAAATTATCTGTGCTTTTTGCTGAATTGGATAAGACAATGACAGCCAACTTCTTTTCCGGATTAAATGCCAGGAAACTGCTGCTACCAAAAGTACCACCATTGTGGAAATAATAATCAACGCTGTTAACTACGATAATATGCCAGCCCAGGCCTAATTTGGTATCCTTATCAAAAGTAACCTGGTGAGCCAGTTCAAATGCTTTGGAAAGCTTGCTGTCATCAGGCGTCATATTAGCCCCGGCATAGATCAGCATATCATTTACGGTTGATTTTAGTGAGCCACAAGCTGCAAGTATATTGAAGTCCCAAGTGGGTGTTGCTTTGCCACTTTCATTATATTCGGTTACCATACGTGGTTTAAGTGCAGGCGTGAGGTGCTGCACCGTGCTTTGCATGTTTAATGGTTGACAAATAATTTCCTTTACCATCTGCTCAAACGGCTTACCGCTTGCCTGTTCTAAAATACTTCCCAAAAGTCCAACTGCCAGGTTAGAATAAGCATAAGTTTCGCCGGGCGTACCGTTCGGTTTGCAATCTTTCAGATAAGAAAACAGGTGTTGTTTATTGTAATCTTTATAAGGATCATACGGATCGCTGGAATGGTTTTCAAAATTACCCGGTAATTGTGGTAAACCGGATGTGTGATTGCTCAACATAACCAGCGTAATATTTTGCAGATTAGTATTAGCAGCAACAGAATCGGGCAGGTATTTGGTTATGGGATCGGTCAATTTTACTTTGCCCTCGTTAACATAATAGGCAAGCAGGGCAGCAGTGAAAGTTTTGGTGATAGAGCCGATCTCGAAAAGATTATCGGCATCCGGCATTGTTTTGTTCCCATCAGCAGTTTCACCATAATTATAAATGTGGGTAACACCTTTTCTCAGAATACCAATACTAAGGCCGACTGTATTTCCCTTCTGGATATAATTTCTTGCTGCCGTATCCACCCTTTTATCAGTCAGGGTTCGCAATAAATTAGACGTGCGCACAGGCTTTAGTTTATCGGCTGCTTCTTCTTTGTCCGGTTTGAAAAGGAAATAGTCTAATTTATCGTCCTTATCCAATTTTACAAGCAATTGCAATGTTCCGGCATCAAAGCTTAGCTTGTAGGTGCTTAAATTGTTATTTACAAAGCTTATTAGTGACGATTGCCTGATGGGGCCGAGCGGGAAAAGTTCATGATCTGCTACGTATTTGAATGTTATCAGGCTGAGCTGTTTTTTGAATTGTTCGCCTGCCAGATCGTAAATGGACTCCGCTTGTCGCTCATTAAAATACTTCTCTATCAGGGTATATACAGAATCGTTTTTAAGTTGCTGACGACTTTGGGCTGATGCAGAAATGGAAAACAGGCAAAACACCGCAATGATGAGTTGTTTAAAGAGGTTTTTCATCAAGAATTTTCAATCATTAAATATAACAATTGAAACAGGTAATGCTGATAATTATTGCGTTTGCCCTGCCAGTAGATACAAAACTGCCATACGGATTGCCACACCATTCTCTACCTGATCAAGTATAATGGATTGCTTGCTATCTGCTACATCGCTGGTGATTTCTACTCCACGATTAATAGGTCCTGGATGCATAATGGTGATCTCTTTATCGAGTGAGTCTAGTATTTCCTTATTTAAGCCATAAAGCATGCTGTATTCGCGAAGGGAAGGGAAGTATTTAATATCCTGACGCTCCAACTGTATACGCAGCATGTTCGCTACATCACACCAGTTGAGTGCTTTGATCAGGTTGTGTTCTACCTTTACGCCCAACGCACCGATGTATTTAGGTATAAGGGTAGTAGGGCCGCAAACCATTACTTCTGCACCTAATTGTTTAAGGCATAATATGTTAGAGAGTGCCACGCGTGAATGAAGAATATCGCCTACAATAGCTACTTTTTTGCCCTCAACATTGCCGTATCGCTCTCGGATAGAGAAAGCATCCAATAATGCTTGCGTAGGGTGCTCATGTGCACCATCACCGGCGTTTACTATCTGAGCCTTTACGTGTTTTGAAAGAAATATACCGGCACCAGCGTAAGGATGACGCATCACCACCATATCCACTTTCATGGCCAGGATGTTGTTTACTGTATCTATCAGGGTTTCGCCTTTGCTTACTGAGGATGACGAGGCTGCAAAGTTAACCACATCGGCAGAAAGCCTTTTCTCAGCTAATTCAAAAGAAAGTCGTGTACGCGTAGAGTTTTCAAAGAAAATATTAGCAATAGTCACATCACGGAGGGAAGGCACTTTTTTAATGGGACGGTTTAAAACAGATTTAAATGTATCAGCCGTCTCAAATATCAGTTCAATATCTGCACGATTCAAATCTTTGATGCCTAATAAATGCCTTGTACTAAGTCCTGCCATGTTATATTTCGGATTTCGGAATTTCGATTTTGTCTTTTTATATTACTTAAGCCATGTCATTGCGAGGTACGAAGCAACCGCAAACTATACAGGGCGGATATGTACAGTATGCGATTGCCACGCTGCCGCTCGCAATGACAACGCGGTTATTGTTTTTTTTATTTTGCATCCGAAAGCAAAACCACCTTATCTTCTCCGTCGGTTTCTTTCCAGCTTACTACCACTTTCTGTGAGGCGATAGAATCTACTTCGATACCTACATAATCTGCCGATACTGGAATGTGTCTCGAATAGCGGCGATCAACCAGTGTCAGCAATTCTATTTTTTCTGGTCGACCAAAAGCGAGCATGGCATCCATGGCGGCGCGAATGGTACGGCCTGTCCACAATACATCATCCATCATGACCACCTTTTTGCCTTCTATTATAAAATCAATTTTGGTTTGATTAGGCATCAATTGTTCACGGCGGCGAAAATCATCGCGGTAAAAAGTAATATCAAGGTCGCCTTGTTGTATGGTTTTACCAGGTAGAATTTTTCGCAGTTCTTCGGCTACACGTTTGGCAAGATAAATGCCCCGTGGTTGTATACCAATCAATACTGAATTAGAAAAATCGTCGTGGTTTTCGATCAACTGACGACATAGACGTTGTATGGTTATCTGGAATTTCTGACCGTCGAGCAGAGTAGGGTTTTGCATCTTTGGTTGGATTTGGGCAAAGGTAGGAATTTTGGTGATTAGTTAAATAGTGATTAGAGATTAGTTTTTAAAATAGGACAAATTTACCTTTTGTAATTCTCATGATGATGTAATTTATATATTCATTAACTTGCTGCCACTAATCCGTTTATCGTGAAGATTTTCCATAAAACATTATTCGTAGCAGTAATTGCCTGCATGGTTTCTCTGCAAAACTTTGCTCAAACCGTATCAGAAAGTTTACCAACAGATTACCTGACAAAGGAATTCCATGCCGGCAGGCGTGAGGCGCTTAGAAAGCTGATGCCTGCAAATTCAGTCGCCGTCATATTTGCTTACCCGGAGCGTGTATTCTCGCAGGATGTAAATTATGTCTATCATCCTAACCCGGATATGTATTATTTCTCGGGTTATAAAGAAACCAGCGCTATGCTTTTAATATTTAAGGAAACCCAGCATGGTACTGATGGTGATTACAATGAACTTTTTTTTGTACAAAAGCGTGATCCGCAACAGGAACAATGGACAGGGAAACGATTGGGTGTTGATGGCGTAAAAAGTAAATTAGGTTTTAGTAAGGTTTTTAATAGTGATGAGTTTGCTAATTATTCCATCGATCTTAAGAAATTTAGTGCTTTGCTTTATAGTGGAATACCAGCTGATCAGGGTAATATGACGCAATTATATGACGCGTTTAAACAAAAGGCTTCTGTTCCGGATGTAGATGGCGATGTTCTCAGTACATTGGGTAGGATTGTCCGGCGCGGTACACCTAAGAATATTGATCGCATCATGACTTTATTTAAGTCGCAATTTGAAGAACCCGCTTATAAGAATAACCAATTAGTTCAGATACTGGTCAACAAACCGGATTCTTCAGGCTTAGCCGATTTAAAAGCCAAATACAACGCACAATTTGGGGGACTGGTTTACTATAGTGATGACATGGATTTGCTTCGCGGGGTAAAACAGCCTGAGGAGGTTGAGCTTGTAAAAAAGGCGGTTGAAATATCCAGTATAGCCCATGCCGAAGTAATGCGCGCCATAAAACCGGGAATGTCTGAAAGGGAACTGCAAGGTATATTTGAATATGTTCACAAAAAATATGGCGCCGAGGATGAAGGTTATCCACCGATAGTAGGAGCAGGGGCTAACGGTTGTATATTACATTATGAGGAAAATAATGTTACCGGGGTGAAGAATCAATTAGTACTAATGGATGTTGGTGCGGAATATCATGGTTATTCAGCAGATGTAACACGGACTGTGCCGGCCAATGGTAAGTTTACAGAAGAGCAAAAAGCTATCTACCAATTGGTTTATGATGCACAGGAAGAAGTATTTAAACTATGCAAAGAAGGTGTGCCTTATGATAAGTTGGAAGAAAAAACACAGGAAGTATTAGCCAATGGCCTTATTAAACTAGGTATCATTAAAAAGGCAGAAGAAGTGCGAACCTATTACCCTCATGGCGTTTCTCATCATATGGGGTTGGACGTGCATGATAAAGGCGGTTATGGTATCAACCTGAAAGAAAATATGATCATTACGGTTGAGCCAGGTATTTATATCCCGGAAGGAAGTGGATGCGATAAAAAATGGTGGAATATCGGGGTAAGAATAGAGGATGATGTGGTGATCGGCAAAGAAAAATGCACCTTATTATCCATCGATGCGCCACGTAAATGGCAGGATGTTGAAAAGATGGCTGCCGAAAAAAGCTTCTTTGATGCGGCTAAATTGCCTGAATTGAAATAAGAAACCCAAGTCCCAATCCCTTGACTACAAAGGATTGGGATATTATTTAAAGATCGCTAAGTAACTCCAGTTTCTTGGCGTTATATTCTTCCTGCGAGATAAGTCCGTTATCAAACAAAGTTTTTAACTTCTTTAGTTTTTCGGTTAACTCGTCTTTTTGGGGTTCTTGAACAGATAGTGTGCTTACTACATGCTGAGGCTCGGGAGCGGTTTGATTTGCGCGGGTGTCAAAATTAAATGAACCAGATTCGGCTCGTTTTTCTTCCAGATCACGCTGGCGACGGGCTTCGCGCTCTTCTTCCTTGCGCTCCTGCGCATATTGATATAATTTGCGTGCCTGTACTTTTGGCAGGTAATCTACGCCCATTTCACCTCCATTAGTGGTAGTTACACTAAAGATCGCACCGATGATCTCTTCCTTAATCACTACGTTAACAATATCTTTCCAAACAAAATCAATAAACTTTATAGAAAGACCAAGATTTGCCGGTGTGAAAAATAATACCCTTTTGTTGGTCAAAGCCACACAATCAGATAGGATGTTAACCAATGGTTTCTTCTGTGTAGCGATGTAGATGATCTCTTCTCCGGTAGTCAACAGGTCAACCAGGCGGGTATAAACTTTTTCTACAGCTTTGGGGTCCTGCTGGTCGCTCAAAAATTTGTCAATCATAGTATTTCGTGTTGATGAGGGCAAAAATAACAATTATATGCGGGCTAAGTTTATGCGATCAATAAATTACAGCCGCGTATGTCGGAGTTGTCAAAGCGGCCCAGTACTTCAAATGAACCATCGGCATATACTTTACCAAGATCCTGCGTAGCAATAAAAGAGCATGAGTTGATATTAGCCAGATCGATCACGTTAATGCCGCCGGTTTTGTCATTATCGAGATTGCTTATTGGATCATTTGTATCACGGGTGATCACTTTCATCCAGGGCGGACAATTAAATATGCTATCGCCTTTTGAGTAAGCTTGTGATAATAACTCAGTCATCCCATATTCTGAATGAATGGCATCTACACCAAAACCTTTGCATAAAGTTTGATGCAGTTCTTCGCGTATCATTTCTTTACGGCGGCCTTTCATACCCCCGGTTTCCATTACGATGAGCTCGGGAAAGTCAATGGGGTGGTGTTCTACAAAATCAAGCAAAGCAAAAGTTACACCTATCAGAAGTGTTGGTTTTTTACTCTGTTGCTGTTTTTGGAGTTGCTGATATAAATCAGCATGATTGTACAGATAAAATCCACTATCAGGATTTTCAGATCGCTTTACCAGATCTTCCGCCATGTAGATCAGGGAAGATCCTTCTCGTTCCATATAAGCAGGCAGAAGGGCCAGTATGGTATAGTTTTTAATGTCGCCATAGAAAAGATCAAAAGCCTTACGGAAACTTTCTTCATACCAGTTTACATCAGTAACCAGGTGGCGGCTATTGATCATACCGGTAGTACCTGAACTGGTAAAGGTGACTTCTACAGGTTCAGTACTGCTAAGAATCTCATGCGATTTAAAAAAGCTGATCGGTAAAAAAGGTATTTGATCAACTTGCTTAACGGAATCGATACCAATTTTCAGGTTAGTAATAAACTCCCGGTAAATGGTACAGTTTTGCGCCTGGAAACGGAATATTTCAAGCGCCGTTTCTGCGAATTCTTTTTCGTTATTAATAGAAAATACCTGTTGCTTGCCCGGTTTTATCATTGCTGCAAAGATAGGTGAATGTGCAGATATTTCTAATGTGCGGATATGTGGATGTGCAAATATGCAGATGTGCGGATGTGCAAATATGTGGATGTGCAAATATGTGGATGTGCAAATATGCAGATATGTGGATGTGCAAATATGCAGATGTGAAGATGTGCAGATAGGTGGATGTTTTTTTATCTGGAAGATGAGCAAGTTCCGGGTTTTAATAGCTGTTTGATAACCGGAAATTTGAGTATTAAAAAATTAAAGAACATGAATAATTTTAGAATCGTACCGCTTTCAAAAAGCTATGTACAGCAGATCCGCGAAACCCGGAAAGATGATTTTAACCATGAGGTGATTGAGCAAACAGCAACAGGTCTTGGGCCATGCAGGGTATCATTAAAGCCATTTGAAAAAGATGTAGATAAACGTTTATTATTTACACATAGCCCGTTTGAAATAGACAACGCTTATAATCAGCCGGGACCAGTGTTTATCAATGCAGATGATGTTGAAGAATACTCAGATATTTATCATTTTCCAGCGGAGATAAAGGCAAATAAACAGAGTTTTCCGCTTACACTTATTGGCTACAGTACTGAGCAAATGATGGTGCTTTCGAAAATGGTTGGTGACAGGGATGTGGATGAAATGATAACCGAGATATTTGAACAAAATTCCGCGGTAGCTTATCTTCATGCACGTAACTCGCAGGCTTGCTGTTTTATATGTAAAATTGAGCGGGTTTAGATTTAAAGTTGCACTTTGAAAACAACTACCGAATTTTGAGGTTTTGTAAATAACATTTAATCCAGAACCACATGAAAACGTTAAAATTTTTACTTCTGCCCGCTCTATTGAGCTTTACGCTAATATTTACCTCGGCCACCATTGGCGATGGAGAAAAGCAAACCGAAAGGATAAATAATTCCACCGACGTTTTAAAAGACTTTAGCAAAATAAAAGAAGGCATCCCGCATGAAATGATCGCCAAATATGAAGGTATAGTGATCATCCCGGACCTGATCAACGCCGGTATAGGTATTGGTGGTAAACACGGAAAAGGGGTAGCCATGGTTAAGCTGGCTGACGGCAAATGGAGCGATCCGGTATTTGTTAGTATGACAGGTGGCAGCTTTGGTGCACAGATAGGTGTACAATCTATTGATCTGATACTGGTGTTCCGTCATAAAACTACGCTAACCAAAATTAAAAACGGTGATTTTACTATCGGTGGCGATGCTTCAGCAGCGGCAGGCCCGGTTGGCAGAAGCGCTTCGGCTAATACGGATTATAAACTGGACGCCGAAATTTATTCTTACTCACGCAGCAAGGGATTATTTGCAGGCATTAGTATTAACGGAGCAAATTTGGCAATAGATAAAAGTTCTAACAAAGATTATTATGGCGATAGTGCCACATCAAAGGATATTTTTGCAACATCTAAAAGCAATAAAGCCGCTGTGAAAACATTAAAAGGAACTTTAGCAAGCATGTAAAGATTCTTTTAGAAAAAGAAAAAGCGCCCGGCATTTCCGGACGTTTTTTCTTATGGCATAAAAGTATTATTTAGTAAAGACTTTCTTCACTAATACGCCTGATAACGCTGACATGCCGCCCACCAATCCGCCGATTAGTGCGGTGATAAATAATAGTAATAGCCACGAATGTGGTAAAGGGAACAATTGAATAACCCGCGAAGCCAGCATATTATCATTGGGTATGCTTTTTAGTAAAGCCAGTACCACCCATACAATAAATACTCCGCCAAATCCTGACCAGAATGATCGGCCTGATGTTTTGCCAAGAAATAAGGCAGCCAAAAAAGCGATCAGGGCAACTATCCACCATGGTAAAAAATAGCTTGCTATAAAGGACAGGATCAATATGATTAAGAATAGCATTGGCTGTTATTTTGATTTGTTTAATATTAATGTTGATTTTATTTTGTCAGACTTTTCATTTTCGGAACCTAAAAACAGCAGTTCGTTCAACTTGCCGTCTTTCCAGGTGTTAAACATGTCTTCGTAATAATAACTGCCCGGATTGCCGGATTCGCCGCCGGGGAAAACACCATAGCCCTTAACCTGTGGCCCCATTTGCACTACCATGCGCCATGAAGGGCCGTTCCCGCCCCTTAAAGCATCGATTACTGCGCCTGTTCCTCCGGCAAAAAACTGACCTGCGCCAAAGCCAGGCAAATTTGCCAGGTGGTTGATATGGGTATCTTTCACGTTGCCCCATTGCCACTTATCACCTGGTTTGCCATATTTATGAAGGAGATCATCAACCGCTGCAATAAAGGAATGCATCACGATATTTGCGCAGGTTTCCTTTGCCGTGGTGTGGATGTTATCAAACCACTTGGAATCAGGTTCTGTTAAAAGTAGTTTTTCAGTACGGTCAAATGAGGGGTAGTTTAGCAATACTTTATCATCTTTAAATTCGTCATCCCATGTCATGGCATTGAACTTTAACCACCATGAATTAAAGACAGATGCGCCCATCGAATTTGCATCAAAATGTTTGTCCCATTTTTTTACTATTTGCAATGCTTCCAATTGATTCTTATCCAGTTTTGAAGGATCAATGTATTTGATCAATGTCGGTAAAACATCCTGCGCTCTCATACTGTAATTATCCATCTGCATTAGTCGCATGCTGTCGATAGTTGCATTTTGCATCACTTTTAAACGGTCGTTGATGCGTTTGCCGCGATCATAAAGTTCAAATCGCCAGTTGATATAATATGGATAGGTTTGATCGGTGGATGACTGATTAGCCGAACTGACAAATCCGCGCGCAGGATTTTTAACAGTCGGGTTTTGATCGTAAGGTATCCATCCATGCCAGTCGTTTGTGGTATCGCTGCCATCCATAATGAATTTCCCCTGGTCCTTAAATTTCAGCGGGATCTTACCATTGGGAGTGATGGCAATATCTTTATCATTTGAGGCAAAAATGAAGTTTTGTGCAGGAGCAGTATAGTACGTTAACGCCTTGCGATAATCATCGTAGTTTTTCCCCCGGTTGAGCAGGTAAAAGGTCATAAACTCATCAGATTCATCATGAGCTATCCAGCGCAATGCATCGCCAACGGGTATATTTTGATTGCGGTCCTTTGGCTTTTGCGCGGCATTATCATATACCACGGGGCCATGATGGGTGTAGATCACAGTATCGTAAAGCGGTTTCTGACCACGTATATTAATGGTCTCGACACGCTTGCTTGTCTTGTTCCAGCGATTGTTATACCAATATTCGTTTTTGCTGTTATCCTTAAAACGTACCTGGTACCAATCCAGCACATCGGCATCTACATTGGTAACACCCCAACTTATCTTTTGGTTATAGCCAATCACCACACAAGGAGCACCCGGCAATGAAACTCCATAAACATTTACTGTAGGCGATGACATTTGCAATTGATACCAGATGGACGGGAAGGTCAGATTCAAGTGTGGGTCATTTGCAAGGATAGGGTAGCCGCTGGCTGATTTGTTGCCTGCTATTACCCAGTTATTACTACCTATGCCCGGCACACGTTCTTTTGGTTTGATACCGTCAGTCGTCTGTGCAATAAAATCAGCCGATGGTTTTGGAATAGGGAGTGGTTTGAAATCCCATTTAGTACCTACAGGGATGATGGGATCTTCGTGGAATGGATAGTCAGGGAAAAGATCGTTCACATCTTTGGAACCAAAGCGTTTCAGGTTATTAGTCATGGCAAACTGATCAGAGCCACCTGCCAATGTTTCGGACATTAGTTTAAGCAGATAAGCACAGTTGATAGGTTTCCATTCTTCAGGTGCATAATCCAGCAATTTAAACTCGATAGGATAATCACGCTTTTTGAGATGATGGATATAACTGTTAACACCATCTGTATAAGCTTCGATCACCATTTTGGTTACCGGGTCTTTCATCATACCGTGCAAGGTATTTTCTGCGCCGTACGTCATTCCCATTCGGCGGTGATACCTGTCAATATCCAAAGCTTTTGGACCGGCAATTTCAGCGAGCCGACCGGCTGCGCTACGCGTTTGTATATCCATTTCCCACAGACGATCGCGCGCGGTAATGTACCCTTGGGCATAGTAGAGGTCGTGGTCGTTCTCCGCAAAAATGTGAGGGATTATGTGCTCATCATAGCGTATGGTTACTTTGCCTTGTAAGCCATCCAATTGGAGGCTTTCCTCGGATGCAATATTCTTGCTCTCGGCATTTTGCCAGAAACCGGATACCGGGTTTAAAAAATTGCCAATAGGAGGTACATCACCAAATTTGGTCTGAAGTGCCCATATTAATAACAAAGTAACAGCGACGGAGAATAAGGCTTTAAATACTTTCATCAGGTTGAATTAGCCATGACCAAGATAAGTAAAAAAGGATGAATTTGACAAAGCAACTAGATCAGCCTTTTATTAAATTTACATTAAAAACCATTAACCATGACCGTACAAGAAATAATGGATGACCTGCAATCGCATGGTAGCGAGAGTATTAAGAAAATATTACTAAAGCACGGAGTAAAAGAACCCTTTTTTGGCGTGAAAATAGAATATTTAAAGCCGATACAGAAAAAGATAAAAATGGATTATCAATTGGCGAAAGACTTATATGCTACAGGCAATGCTGATGCCATGTATCTTGCCGGTTTGATCGCAGATGATGAAAAAATGACTAAAGCTGATCTGCAAAACTGGATTGAACGGGCCGTTTCCAATAATATCAGTGAGTATACAGTGCCGTGGGTGGCTACAGGGAGTAACTACGGATTTGAATTGGCCTTAGAATGGATCGAATCGCCACAAGAATATATTGCCGCAGCCGGATGGTCTACCTTAAGTAATATAGTATCGCTTAAGCCGGATAGTGAGTTGGATATATCTGCGCTAAAAGCGCTTTTATCAAGAGTAGAAAAAAATATTCATTCGGCACCAAACCGTGTACGCAATACTATGAACGGTTTTCTTATCGCTGTTGGCACATATGTAGCTCCTTTGACTGATGACGCTATTGCTACCGCAAAAAACATTGGAACAGTAACAATAGATACAAACGGAACTGCATGCAAAGTACCCTATGTAGTTGATTATATTAAGAAAGCAAGTGATAAAGGATCGATTGGTAAAAAGAAAAAGATGGTGAAATGTTGACACGATTAAGTGATTAAAGGATTATCAGGATTTAGTGTTTATATAATCACAGGATGCCAGGTGTATTAAAGCTAAGGACGATAAAACAACTGTGTAAAAGGTTCTTTTCATTATGTATCAGTGAACAAGGTGCTTTTGGGATGTTTAATATTTCCCTATCAGACAGCTATTTATACCTGATATATAAGATAAGAGTTATGATTATTTATTAAAATATATTATTGCCTTATAATCCAGCTTTTCTTGAAATCAGAGGGGTTTTTACCTGTTATTTTATTGAAGAGTTTATTAAAATACGACAGGCTCTCAAAACCAACGGCATAGCAAGTTTCGGTAATATTCTTATCCTGCATCAACAGATTCTTCGCCATATCAATACGGTATTGATTCACGAAATCGGTAAAGGTCATATTGGTTTGCCGTTTAAAGTAACGACAAAAGGCGGGAGTGGTCAGATGTACTTTTTCGGCCACTATATTCACGTCCGGCTTGCGGTTGTAATTGGCATCTATGTATTCGTAAACTGCACCCATCCTGACCTTATCTTTTAGAAAGAATTGCATGCTAATCCCGTCATCATTAAGCAAATCATATTCATTTGAATTTGCCAGGAAATGGAATATGTCCATTAATTCTATTAATTGTTTAAACGAACTGAGATTGTGCAATTGTTTCAACCGTTCAGCTACAATGGTTTTAGTCTCACCATAAAATGCGACACCCGCCCCAGCCCTTTTAAATAACTGGTGGATGACGGAAAATTCGGGAGAAAGCCCGATGGCTGAGCCAAGGAAATCCTCACGTAATTGTATAACTACCTGGTGGTATTCGCTTCGGAGGCGGTAATCAAAATTAAGGTGGGGAATACTGCTGCCTATAAAAACAAGGTCGCTTTGTGTATAGCCGGATATGTGAGAACCAACGTGCCTGATACCGGCATCTGCTTCAACGTATACTAATTCAAATTCGGGATGATAATGCCAAAGGAAAGTATTACGCAGGCGCGGTGAAAAAAGCTTGAAAGATTTCCCCGGTTCAAAATCTACCTTCTCTAATTGTATCTCATTCATTTCCTATTGGCTTATTTCTTAATATAAATATACAATTTTGGTTAATACAGAGCAAATATTGGTTATTGCAAAGAATAAATGCCTTATACTTCTGATATAACTTTGAATTGTAAACCAATAATAATAATAAGAGACATGGAAAATAAGACAATGGCTACCATGACAACAACAATGGCGCCGGATAACGCGCATAAGGAAATACCGGGCAATCCCTCAACGGCAAAATCAAGTCAGATCAAACTAAATGACCGCAGAAATGAGAAATCTCTGCGTGTATTAAGCGAAGAGGATTGGAAATTTTGGATAGACAATGGCTATGTAGTCATCAAAAATGCGGTACCTAAAGAACAGGCAAAAAAGCTGGCAGATTATTTATGGAAATATGAAGGTAAAGACCCGAATGATATAGAAAGCTGGTACAAAAAACCTAATGCAGAAATGCAGATGAAGGAACTGAACAATACTGGCATGGTGGAGATATACAATCACCAGTACTTATGGGATAACCGGCAATATCCAAAAGTGCATGCAGCATTTGCAGATGTGTGGGGAACAGAGAAATTATGGACAACCATTGATCGTGCTAATCTGAATTTCCCTCTCAGACCAGGATTTGAATACAAAGGTTTTATTCATTGGGATTATGATCCTGAAACAAAACCTCAAAATGTACAAGGTGTACTGGCACTGGCCGATCAAACCGATGAAAATATGGGTGGCTTCCAATGCATACCCGAATTATACCGCACTTATGATACCTGGAAATTGACACAGCCTGATGATCGGGATCATTACAAACCCGATACCACAGGGTTTGAAATTGTAAAAGTAAAGCTTGAAGCGGGTGACTTGCTAATATTTAATAGTCTTGAACCACATGGTATCAGACCAAATACGAGCGGCAATAAAGTGAGGATAGCTCAATATATTGCTATGATGCCTGCACAGGAAGAGGATGAAGAGTTAAGGCAATGGCGCATCAATAGCTGGCAAAGTCGCGAAGCCATGCAGGGCTATGCCTTCCCAGGCGATCCGATGGAGCGTGAAAAGAAAAATGCTGTTGCCGAACTTTCTCCATTGGGCAGGAAGTTATTGGGATTGGATAAATGGTGACACGATCAAAGGATTTTAAAAGATTTGTGGGATTAATTTGATAAAAAAATCAAAAATAATCCCGCAAATCCTTTAATCGTGTATATTATTCTTCATGCAGGCTCCATGTATTGCCATCAGGATCTTTTACCGGAGCGAATTTACCCCATGGCGTTTCGTCGATCTTTCCAACCTCAATGCCTTTTGCATTCAACGCTTTGACCTCGGCGTCCATGCTATCTACTTTAATAACAAAACCGCGGATGCTTCCCGGTGTTAGTTCTGGGAACCAGGTAACAAGCGTAATGGACATAGCTTCCTGGCCTGGTAATGCCAGCTGAACCCAATTTTGACCTGGGTTAAATGGGGCTTCTACCAGTAAATTGAAACCTAAATTAAGGTAGAATTGTTTGGCTGCTTGCTGATCGGTTACCGGGATTGAGATGATGGTTATTGCTTTCATAATGATTTTTTATGCTGAATGGCGATACTAAATTATAAATGAAAAACAGATTTAACCAAATAATACATAGTTTTAACACATGTTTGATGCCTTTATAAATTTCCTCAGGTTGTTTAAAGATATTCCGCAAGCGGATGTTGCTATTATTGAAAGCGAATTGAGTTATAAAAAAGTAAGCGAGGGTGAAGTGCTTTTAAATGAAGGTCAACTATGTAAGGAAATGTTTTTCATCTGCAGTGGAGTACTGCGTATTGTATCGCAAAATGAAAAAGGAAATAAAGTAGCCTACTTTTTTCTGAAAGAGAATCAGTTTTGCAGCATCCTGAATAGTTTTAATAATAATGTTCCGGCTGTTGAGGGGATAGAGGCCGCCTGTGATGCGGATCTTATTGTACTAAAAAAACAAAAACTGTTAAGTTTGTACGAGAAATTGCCATATCTGAAAGAGCTGATAACCGGCATCACCACACAAGCTTTACTGGATAAAATACGGATGCGTAATTCATATTTAGGGGAAGATGCCAGTTTGAGATATCGCAATTTTTTAATGCGCCAGCCGGATATTGCACTACGAGTGTCTTTAAGCGATATTGCATCCTATCTTGGCATTACCCAGCAATCCTTAAGCCGGATAAGAAAAAATATGCGCTGATTGCTGGTGGTGGCGGGGTGTTGGTATAAGTTTGAAAATGAATATTTATAAGGCATAGTGATTTTCGCTATGCCTTTGGTTTGTTTTTTTGTACTTTCGAAAAACTTCATATAATACCTTAATCACTATTTGTAAATTGGCAAGAACTGAACCTATTAATCCGGAAAGGAAAGTAAGCTTATTACTCAAAATATGGCTTTATCCAAATGTCTCTGCTTTCAAAATAGCCAAAGCTATACCGGCCGCATCAAATTGGAGAAAGAATTACCATGACAGGGGCTTTGGGTTTTTTCTGTTGCTTTGCACAGAAATGCTCATCCTGTACTATGCATTTCCTAATATGGCCATTGAAAATTGGAGATTATTTTTTATCATATTTTCTTTATTACATGGTGTTCCCGAGTTATTCCTGAGTAGGCACATAAATGAAATGGCATTTGATTACTATGCTTATTACAAGAAAGCTTTGTTATATATATATCTTGTTTTTGTATTAGTTGGAATAGTACTTTTAGGAGTTAGCTTCTATAATGAAATTGGTCATGTTAAATAACTCACTTAATTCTATCCTACAATCTTAAAAACACACCCCTCCAACTGTTTATTAACAGCAAGCTGACATGCCAAGCGGCTTTTATCATCACTTGAAGGCATAGTGTCCAGCATATCCAGCTCATTATCTTTCGGGGATGGTAATTGATCAACACCTTCAAGCACCTGCACCATGCAGGTAGCACAAAGCGCCATCCCGCCGCAAGTAGCCAGTATATCATATTCGGAAGCTTTTAATACCTCCATTAAATTCAGGTTGATGCCTTCCGGGATGGATACGGGCATTTGCTGACCATCCCGGTCTTCTACTATAAAATTGATCATTGTTGCAATTCAGTAATGCCGTAGACGGTTGTATATTTAAATGTTAGCCTCTGATCGGGATATACATATTTAAAGGCGCTTTGTGCCATTAATGCCGCTTCATGAAAACCACAAAGTATCAACTTAAGCTTGCCCGGATAAGTGTTAATATCGCCTATGGCATATATCCCTTCAATATTGGTGCTGTAATCAGTAGTATTTACTTCGATAGCTGATTTGTCTATTGCTAATCCCCAGTTTTCTATTGGTCCTAGTTTGGGGCTTAATCCAAATAGCGGTACAAAGTGTTCGGCATTAATGATAGACTGACCTTCAGGTCCAGCAAGCGTTAATGCTTCCAGGTGACCTACGCCATCCAATGAGATAACCCTGGTTTTTAGCAACAGATCAATTTTGCCGATCTTTGCCAACTCAAAAACTTTTTCTGCCGCATCAGGCGAACCACGGAAAGTATCGCCGCGGTGTACCAGTGTCACTCTTTCAGCGATATCTGCCAGGAAAATGGTCCAGTCCAGTGCTGAGTCGCCGCCTCCGGCTAAAACTACGTGCCTTCCCCTGAATTGTTCCGGGTTTCGTACGGTATAAGTAACGCCTTTGCCTTCAAATTCTATTAGCCGGTCAACCTCAGGTTTACGAGGCTCAAAACACCCAAGTCCGCCTGCAATTGCAACAACTTTGCAATTAATTTTAGTCCCCTCGTTGGTGCTGATCAGCCAGGTGCCATCAGCTAACTTTTGTAATGTTTCTACCCGTTCGCCTAAAGTAAATCCAGGGTGAAATGGGGCTATTTGTTCCATCAGGTTATCTGCCAGTTCCTGTGCATTAACCCTTGGATAGCCGGGTATGTCATAAATTGGTTTTTGAGGATATACTTCAGACAATTGCCCGCCTATTTGTGGAAGAGAGTCAATCAAATGGCAATGCATTTTTAACAGTCCGGCTTCAAAAACGGCAAATAAGCCGGCCGGTCCGGCACCAATAATGCCTATATCAGTGGTTATCATATTGTTGTTATTTATTGTTGTTTATTGTTGTTTATTGTTGATTGGGTTAGATTAGGTTGATTAAGTTGGCTGACCATTGGATAGTTTGTAATCTATTCAACTCAATCCAACTTATTCAACCCAATCAACTAATTCAAGATTTTGATAAATCTTGTTTAATATTCTTTTTAAATCTTCATAGTCGGCTTCGCTCAGGCCTTCCCATGCTTGCATTCGTATGTCGTCAACTTTTGGCGAAAGCTCACTCAATAACTGCCCGCCGGACTTTGTCAGATGGACGGTAAAACTGCGTCTGTCCGTTTTGTGAATCAAGCGTTCGGTTAATCCTTTTTTGCAGAGCAGATCTACTATACGTGTTAGGGTAGGAGTATCTTTCCCGGTTAATTCTGCCAGTTCAGTTTGCTTCAGATAGCGGTCGTTGCCCAGGTTTTTTAGTATCAGCCATTGGTCAACAGTGATATTGAAATTTTCAGATGAAAACCTTTGTTGAGCATACTGTTTTACCCTTCGGGCCGTGCGATCAAGCAGGTATGAATAGCTATCGAATTTTTTAATTGTCATACTAATAATTAGTGTAGCAAATGTATAAACTGATTTTCTTATTTTAAAATAAACTTGATACTAATATTTTAATTAGAGCCTTAAACTTCGCCTATACTCCCGGCAATTAAAACCACCCTATTAATCATTTTCACTTTTTCATACAACAAACCATTTTTGTTTTAAATTTGGAATGTGGTTACTGATAAAATCTCGATGGCCATCCAATTATTTTCCTGAACAATCCGATATGAGAAAATCTTTACTTATTACCACTTGCTGCCTGCTTATGGCATTGGGTGCATCGGCACAAATTCCTTCACTGGAGCGCGTAGAACCCATGTTTTGGTGGGTAGGGATGAGCAATCCTAATCTGCAGTTGATTATCCATGGTAAGGATATTGCCTCCCGAAATGTACAATTTACCTACCCTGGCGTAAAGCTGGTAGCAGTACATAAAGTTGAAAATCCTAACTATTTATTCCTCGATTTGCGCATTTCTCAATCCGCATCTCCGGGAACGTTCCCGATAAAGTTTGTTAAGTCGGGCGAAAAAGCGCTGACTTATCAATACACCCTTAAAAAGCGTGACCACTCAAAAGGCCGTGCACAGGGTGTAACCAATCAGGACCTGATCTACCTGATCATGCCTGACCGGTTCTCAAACGGAGATACAAAAAATGACTCTATTGCCGGGTTAAGAGAAATGTCGGTAGACCGCAGCAAAATGTTCAGCAGGCATGGTGGCGATTTGCAGGGTATCATGAATCACCTGGATTATTTGAAGGATTTAGGTGTAACGGCTATCTGGCTGACACCCGCTGTAGAAAATGACGAACCAAGTGCATCGTATCACGGATATGCGGTTACCGATCATTACAAGATCGATCCACGCTATGGTAATAATGAGTTGTACAAACAATTTGTTGAAAAATGCCACAGCATGGGTATGAAGGTGGTAATGGACCTGGTGCACAATCATGCCGGTACTGAAGGTTATACGATACAGGACATGCCGATGAAAAGCTGGGTACATCAATGGCCCACATATACCAAATCAAATTTCCGTGATGCTGCCGTCATGGACCCTCACGTATCGCCATCAGATCGTAAACAGATGCTTGATGGCTGGTTTGATCATCGTATGGCAGATATGAACGAGAATAATCCTTATGTACAGAACTTCCTTACCCAAAATCATGTTTGGTGGGTGGAATATTCAGGGGTGGACGGATTTAGATTGGATACCTATCCTTATAATGATCCGCAATATATGGCTGACTGGGCAAAAGAAGTGCGGACTGAGTTCCCACACTTATCCATATTCGGTGAAACGTTGGTGTGGTCAGCCGCTAACCAGGCTTTTTTTACGGAAGGAAACACAGTAAATCGCGGATTAGATACTCATTTACCCGGCATAACGGATGGCGTTTGGAAAGAGGCCGTTTATGAAGCGTTGAATGGGCACAAAGGCTGGACTGACGGTGTAAATCGCTTATATGCGGTTATGGCGCAGGACTTTTTATATAAGGATGCTACAAAAAATACCATCTTTTTGGATAATCATGATATGAGCCGTTTTCTGTCGGTGGTAGGCGAAGATATTACTAAATACAAATCAGGTATGGCTATGCTGATGACCATGCGTGGTGTGCCCCAGATGTATTATGGAGATGAGATATTGATGAAGAATTTCTCTAACCCGGATGGTTTAGTGCGTGAGGATTTCCCGGGCGGATGGCCGGGTGATAAAGAAAATAAATTTACTGCAGCAGGTCGGAGTAAAAAGGAAAATGACGCCTTTAATTATGTGCGTACACTGGCCAATTATCGTAAAAACACCACAGCTTTGCAAACCGGAAAAATGATGCAGTATATACCGCAGGATGGTGTTTATTTGTATTTCAGGTATGATAATCTGAAGACAGTGATGGTGGTTTATAATAGCGAGGAGAAAGATCAGAGCATAACTACTCAACGCTATACCGAACGCATAAACGGCGCGCTGAAAGCAAGAAATGTGATAACTGATGAAACTATTGACGTATCAAAATTGACCATACCTGCAAAAGCTACTTTGATTTTAGAATTGTTGCCCGATAATACACATTAATAATATTAAATAATATATATTTAAACACCGGAAAATCAGTGAGTTTGTATTAAACTGAGCGGCTTATAATAATAACAGGATGAGTACTATAAAAGCATGCATTTTTGATTTGGATGGGGTGATTGTGGATACCGCGGTTTACCATTACAAAGCATGGAAAAGGTTAGCGAACGAATTAGGGTTCGATTTTACCGAAGAAGCTAACGAAAAACTAAAAGGCGTAAGTCGCACACGCTCGCTGGAGCTGATATTGCAATGGGGCGGTGTAACTAAAACTGATGCTGAAAAAGAAGAACTGGCTACGCGCAAAAATAACTGGTATGTGGAGATGATAAGTCACATGACACCAGAGGAAATATTGCCCGGAGCTAAAGAATTTTTACAAGCCTGCATTGATGCAGGGATAAAAACGGCATTGGGCTCGGCAAGTAAAAACTCCATGACTATACTGCAAAAAACAGGCATCGCGCATTTTTTTAATGCGGTGATAGACGGTAATAAAGTAAGTAAGCCAAAACCTGACCCCGAAGTATTTTTAAAAGGAGCGGAGCAACTAAATATCCCTCCGGCAAACTGTGTTGTGTTTGAAGATGCCATAGCCGGGGTAGAGGCTGCCATAGCAGGCGGGATGAAAGTAGTGGGCATTGGTTCGCCCGAAGTATTGAGAGAAGCAAACCTTGTGGTTAAAGGTTTGGATGAAATGAGTTTAGAGAAATTAAGAAGTTTATAAGCCCCACCCAACCCTCCCCAAAGGAGAGGGCTTTAAATTAAGAAACAATGAAAATAATCCCTCCAATCAAAAAGTCTCTCCGCCATCTGGCGGAGGAGATTTAGAGGGGCAAATAATACATCACATGAAGGACTATATCAAAGTTGATGAGTGGAAAATTATAGAAGAAGGCTTCGATCCAAAATATAATACCATATCCGAGAGTATTTTTAGTTTGGGTAACGGCCGTATGGGCCAGCGTGCCAATTTTGAAGAAGCATACAGCGGCGAAACATTGCAAGGGAATTATGTTGCCGGAGTTTATTATCCCGATAAAACCCGCGTGGGCTGGTGGAAAAACGGTTATCCTGAATATTTTGCCAAAGTACTTAATGCCGCTAATTGGATAGGCATAGATGTAGTTATTGATGGCGAACAACTGGACCTGGCTAAATGCGTGGTAAGTAATTTCGGGCGTGAGTTGAATATGCAAGAAGGGTATTTGAAAAGAACCTTCCACGCGAAAACTAGTAAAGGTAAGCAAGTTGCAGTACAGGCTATCCGTTTTTGCAGCATCGCGGATGATGAGACAGGCGCAATCAGCTATACCATTACGCCATTGAATTTTAATGGATCAATTATTATCACACCATTTATAGATGGTGATGTGGTAAACAAGGATTCCAACTATGACGAGAAGTTTTGGAATGAAGTAAAGAAAGCAACCTGGGAAGATGGCGCTTTTGTGCAAATGCGCACTAAGAAGACGGGCTTTGAAGTAGCTACAGGCATGAAAGTGATAATTGAGCAAAATGGTCAACCTGTCAAACTTAACGCTCAGCCGATTGAACAAGATAAATATGTCGGCTTAAAATCCGAATTGAAAGCTGTTCAAGGTCAGGCTGTCACTATTTATAAATATGCCGCTAACCTGTCATCACAAAATTATGACGCGGCTGCATTGGAAGATAATCTGAAAAGCGCCTTGCTGCGCATTAGCGGAAAAGGATTTGAAAAAATGCTGGCCGAACAAGCCGCAGCATGGGCGAAAAAGTGGCAGCACAATGATATCCTGATAGAAGGGGATGCCTCGGCACAACAGGGTATCCGTTTTAATATCTTCCAGCTTAACCAAACTTATACTGGCGAGGACGACCGCTTGAATATCGGTCCAAAAGGATTTACCGGCGAAAAGTATGGCGGTTCAACTTATTGGGATACTGAAGCTTATTGCGTGCCTTTCTACCTGGCTACGGCTGATCAGAAAGTAACCCGTAACCTGCTGTTATATCGCTATAAACAATTGGGTAAAGCTATAGATAATGCAAAGCTGCTCGGTTTTAAAGATGGCGCAGCTTTATACCCGATGGTTACGATGGATGGTACCGAATGCCATAACGAATGGGAGATCACTTTTGAAGAGATACACCGTAACGGCGCAATTGCCTATGCGGTATTTAATTATGTACGTTATACAGGGGATGAGCAATATTTAACTGATTACGGTTTGGAAGTGCTTATCGCGATAGCACGTTTCTGGTCGCAGCGGGTTACCTGGTCTGAGGATAAGCAGCAATATGTAATGCTTGGAGTAACCGGGCCAAATGAGTACGAGAACAACGTAAATAACAACTGGTACACCAGCAAAATAGCTACCTGGTGCATGCAATATACCGTCGAGGTAATTGAAAAGGTACAGGCTGCAAATCCTGAAAAATATAAAGCGCTGGTGAATAAAATACATTTTGATAAAGAAAAGGAGACTTCAAGGTTCCATCACATTATCGAAAAAATGTATTACGGTTATGACGAGAAACGCGGGGTGTTTTTACAGCAGGACGGATACCTGGATAAAGAGCAGATACTGGTGAAAGATCTGCCCGCAAGCGATCGCCCGCTTAACCAAAAATGGAGCTGGGATAGGATATTGCGCTCATGCTATATTAAACAGGCTGATGTATTGCAGGGACTTTACTTTTTCGAGGATCAATATGATATTGACACGCTGCGACGCAATTACGATTTTTATGAACCACGCACGGTGCATGAGTCGTCGTTATCGCCTTGTGTGCATGCCATTATCGCTGCAAAATTAGGTGATGAAGCCCGTGCTTATGAGTTTTACCTACGTACCTCACGCCTCGATCTTGACGATTATAATAACGATACTGAAGATGGTTGCCACATCACGTCAATGGCAGGTACATGGATGTCTGTTATAGAGGGTTTTGGCGGTATGCGTGTACGTGATGGAAAGCTTTCATTTCAGCCATTCTTGCCTGCGAAATGGGAGTCGTTCTCGTTCCATATAGGTTTTAGGGGGGCGCTGCTGAATATTAAAGTAAGCAAGAGCGGTGTGCAGATCAAAAATACATCGGGCAACGAAGTAACAGTATTAGTTTATGGCAAGGAGCAATTGGTAAAAGCCAATAACGAATTGCTGATAGAAGCATAATGGAACCATCCCCAAACGATAATAAGCTCATTATATACCAGTTGTTGCCCCGGTTATACGGGAATACTAAACAGGTAAATAAGTTTTATGGCTCTATCGAAGAGAATGGGGTTGGTAAGTTCAATGATATCAACGATAAGGTCCTCCAGGAAATAAAAAAGATGGGCTTTACCCATGTTTGGTATACTGGTGTGATAGAGCATGCCACTATGACGGATTACTCCCAATATGGTATTAAGCCAGATGATCCGGATGTGGTGAAGGGTAGGGCGGGCTCACCTTATGCGATAAAAGATTATTATGATATTGATCCCGACCTGGCTGTTGAAGTAAATAACAGGATGGGCGAATATGAAGCCTTGATCAGCCGGACCCACCAAAATGGGTTAAAAGTGCTGATGGATTTCGTTCCAAATCATGTGGCACGAACTTATGCCTCTGATGTAAAGCCTGACAACATCCGTGATTTTGGGCAGGACGATGATAAAACTAAATCCTTCGACCCTAAAAATGATTTTTACTATTCACCAAGCCAACCGTTTGTTGTTCCGCAGGGATACAATCCGGGTGGAGATGAATTTCAAAGCCCTCTAAAGGACGGTAATTTTGATGAATTTCCCGCAAAAGCTACGGGGAATGACGTATTTAGTCCATGGCCGTCTATCAATGACTGGTTCGAAACAGTAAAGCTCAATTACGGCCTTGACTATATGGGCGGTCATCATGCCTATTTTGATCCGGTACCGCCGTTGTGGAATAAAATGTATGATATTTTACATTTCTGGAGTGAAAAAGGGATAGATGGTTTCCGTTGTGATATGGTGGAAATGGTGCCTTTTGAGTTTTGGGGCTGGCTCATTCCGAAATTAAAAGTGGCATTCCCTCAACTCATTTTTATCGGCGAAGCTTACGACAACAATAAATACCAGGACTATATTTTTAAGGGGAAATTTGATTACTTGTATGATAAAGTAGGTTTATATGATGCTATAAAACGATTAACCCGGAACGAACCTAATGCAACAACCTGGGATATTAACAGGGTTTGGAACCAGGATTGCAAGGCTATTGACTTGCATATGCTTCGTTTTATGGAAAATCATGACGAGCTGCGCATTCCATCACCAGGCTTTGCCGGTGATCCGTGGTTAGCTGTGCCGGGAATGATCATTACAGCTACGCTTAATACTGGTCCGGTTATGATCTATTTTGGGCAGGAGGTAGGCGAGCCAGCGGCTGGAGAAGAAGGATTTAGCGGTAATGACGGCCGCACCAGCATATTTGATTACTGGGGTGTTCCCGAACATCAGAAATGGCTGAACGATGGTAAACTGGATGGTGGCAAACTATCAGATGATCAAAAGAAACTGAGGGATTTTTATAGCAGGTTGCTGAATTTAGCGAGGGATAATGAAGCGCTAAGAGTTGGTGCATTTTGGGAGTTGATGATAGCTAATGAACATCAGCAAGGTTTCGATCAGCGATTATACCTGTTTCTGCGATATACGGATAAACAACGTATATTAGTGATAACCAATTTTAACCGTAGCGAACGTAAATTACAAGTTAAACTGTCTGAGGATCTGTTAGCCAAGCTTAATTTAAGCGGGGCTAAAGAATTTACAGATCTGTTAACCGGAGCAAAATACAACACTAACAATATAAATAAAGGACTTGATATAACATTACCTGCGGTGAGTGGCATGTTATTGAATTTCTAAACCAATTTCATAAATTATGACAACAATAGCATCGGCAGTTAAAAAGAAACCCAGTTTAAGTTTTTGGCAGATATTTAACATGAGTTTCGGTTTCCTCGGCATCCAGTTTGGTTTCGCCCTGCAAACCGGAAATGCTAGTCGCATATTACAGACTTTTGGAGCCGATGTTGAACATTTATCGTGGTTTTGGCTGGCCGCACCTATTACGGGTATGATCATTCAGCCAATTATTGGTCATTACAGCGATCGTACATGGACAAAGTTAGGCCGGAGAAGGCCATACTTTTTAACCGGTGCTGTATTGTCAGGGTTGGCCTTGCTGTTCATGCCGAATTCTTCCATGCTTGCTGCCCTGATACCGCCAATAGTGGTGGGTGCAGGTATGCTGATGATCATGGATGCATCGTTCAATGTGGCGATGGAACCATTCAGAGCATTGGTTGCTGATAATTTACCTGATCATCAGCATAATGCTGGTTTTTCAATGCAGACATGCCTGATAGGCGTTGGTGCTGTAATCGGTTCGTGGCTGCCTTATGTTTTTGCCGAGTGGTTCAATATCCCTAAAACTGCTGCTCCCGGTATCGTGCCTGATAATTTGTTATACTCATTTTATATAGGTGCTGCTGTGTTGATAGGCTGTATTATATGGACAGTTGTCAGCACAAAAGAATATCCACCGGCTGAATTTGCTTCCTTTCACGAAGAAGACAAAGTAGTAGAAAAACACCAAAGCGGAATAGCCGAAATATTCTCCGACCTTGCTAATATGCCAAAAACGATGAAGCAATTGGGGTTGGTACAGTTCTTCTCGTGGTTTGCTTTATTTTCTATGTGGGTATTTACTACACCCGCTGTGGTTGACCATGTCTATCATATTAAAGCAGGCGATACCTCCTCAGTAGAATATAACAATGCAGCAAACTGGGTGAATGTTTGTTTCGGGGTATATAATCTTGTTTCGGCAATCTATGCCTTGTTATTGCCCCGGATTGTAAGAAAAACAAGCCGTAAAAAAACTCATGCTTTCTCACTGGTAATGGGCGGAATAGGGCTGATCTCTATTTATTTTATCCAGAATCATTATTTACTGCTCCTGTCAATGATCGGTATAGGTTTAGCCTGGGGAAGTATACTGGCCATGCCCTATGCCATACTTTCAAGCTCTATCCCTGTTAAAAAGATAGGTGTTTATATGGGTATCTTCAACTTCTTTATCACTTTCCCTCAAATAGTAAATGGCGTAATTGGTGGCCCTATTGTTAAATATTTTTATCATAATCACGCTATTTATTCGTTGATAATGGCTGGTGTGTTTATGTTCATGGGAGCAATATCCGTATTGTATGTACAGGATGGCAGGAAGATACAGATCATCGATAAAGTGTGATTTGATATGCTGTAAGCATATTCCTGTTGTCATTTCTACAATTAATAATTGAATATTAATGCTTTATTTGTGAACTCCAATTATTATATTGCGTAAAAGGTACACAACTAAGATATTTGCAGCAGAGACGAGAATAAATTTTGAATGGAAGATAAAAATACACTAAATCCTGAAATACTACCCGAAAAGCTGGTTGAAGAAGTTGAAGAAGAGTTTCACCACATAAATAACCCGGCTGCAGGAATTAAACCCATCGTAAAAAAATACCTTGGAATACCTATTGGCGCGGAACAAAAAGGCAATAAATTCTTTTTTACAGATGGTGATGCCAGGGTAGAAGTTACAGTTGTTACAGACGAGATAATACGAGTAAGACTTGCCCCTCATAGCGTTTTTTTAGATGAATTTTCATACGCCGTACCTAAACTGGAGAAAAAAGTATCCGTATTTGGTTTACGTGAGGATGAAAATGAGTACATAGTTTCGACTAATATTGTAAACTGCCACGTACGGAAAAAAGATTTCTTCATATCTTTTTCGGATAACCAGGGGCATGAAACCAGTAGCGATGCAGTGCCCATGCACTGGGAAGAGAATGTGAAGTTTGGCGGCTATTATGTTTACTGTACCAAAGAGTGCCATTCTGAGGAGAGCTTTTTTGGTATGGGAGATAAGCCTACCGAGTTTAATTTACGCGGAAAAAGACTACAAAACTGGAACACGGATGCTTACTCATTTGCCTGGAACCAGGATCCGCTATATCGCAGCATTCCTTTTTATATCAGTTTGAACGAAGGAATAGCTCACGGGATATTCTTTGACAATACTTTTAAGGCAGATTTTGATTTCGGGGCTGAAGATCCAACCAAAACAAGTTTTTGGGCTGATGGAGGCGAATTACAATATTATTATATCCACGGTCCACATATGATGGACGTGGTAAAACGGTACCACATTTTAACTGGAACGCACCCTATGCCACCGCTTTGGGCGTTAGGTTATCATCAATGCCGATGGAGCTATTATCCTGAAGCAAAAGTAAGGATGGTTACTAAAACATTCCGTGAGCAAAAAATACCTTGCGATGGTATCTACCTCGATATAGATTATATGGATGGTTACCGCTGCTTTACCTGGAACCGTAAATATTTTCCTGATCCCAAGAAAATGATCAAGGAACTTGCTGACCAGGGATTTAAAACGGTAGTAATTATTGATCCGGGAATACGTGTAGACGATAATTATTCGGTATTTAAAGAAGGAAAAGAGAACAGATATTTTTGCCGCAGGTGTGACGATTACTTTATGGAAGGGCATGTATGGCCCGGCCGTTGCCAGTTCCCTGATTTCACTAACCCCGAGGTTAGAGAATGGTGGGGCGGTTTGTTTGACGAACTGGTGCAATTAGGCGTGGCAGGTGTGTGGAACGATATGAACGAACCTGCTGTTTTTGGTTCGGGAACATTCCCGGATGATGTGCGTCATCAGTATGACGGTCATAGGGGCTCGCATCGTAAGGCACACAATATTTATGGCATGCAGATGGTACGTGCAACCTATGAAGGTTTGCGCAAGCTGATGAAAAATAAACGTCCTTTTACTATTACAAGGGCAGGTTACTCAGGTGTACAACGTTTTTCGTCTGTTTGGACGGGTGATAATGTGGCATCATGGGAGCATTTGAAGCTGGGTAATATCCAATGCCAGCGATTGTCCATATCAGGAATATCATTCTGTGGTACAGATATAGGCGGGTTTAGCGGTGAGCCGGATGGTGAACTGTTTACTCGCTGGATACAAATGGGAACGTTCTCGCCATTTATGAGGGCACACTCAGCAGGTGATACAAAAGAACGTGAACCATGGAGCTTTGGCGAGCCTTATACTGCTATCAACCGAAAATTTATTGAACTGCGCTATCGCCTGTTGCCTTATTTATATTCGGCTTTTTGGGAGCACCATCGTTACGGTTTTCCTATCCTGAGACCAGTTATTTTGCAGGAACAAGAGGCATTAACCAATCATTTCAGGCAGGATGAATTCACCTATGGTGATAAGATATTAATATGCCCGGTATTGGAGCCAGGGCAAAAAAGTCGCCGTGTTTATCTGCCTAAAGGGAAATGGTATAACTTCTGGACCTATGAGCTGGTAGACGGAGCAAAAGAAATTGTAGTGCCAACTCCGCTGGAGATCATACCAATATTTGTAAAAGCAGGTTCAGTGATCCCTGAATACCCGGTTATGCAATATGTGGGCGAGAAAGAGATAGACGAAGTTAAACTGAATGTCTACTATACTGAAACTGAAGTAAACTCATTCCTTTTTGAAGATTATGGAGAAACCTTTGCCTATGAGCAGGATATCTATCTTGAAAAGAAATTTGTGGTTAAAGGTAAAGATAGTAAGCTGACCATACAGCAGAGCATGGAAGGTTTGTATACCCCGAGATATGAAAATTACCATTTTAATATTATTGGCCTGCCGTTTAGACCATCCCGGATAATTGCCGATAATAAGGATATCACTGATTTTATTGTCAACAAGGATAAAACGGTAGAATTAAAATTTGCAAAGAATTTTAAGCAAATAGAAATACTGAAATAATACTTAAAGGCTCCGGAAACGGGGCCTTTTTTGTTGAACAAAGAAAAATATATTGCACAATTATTTTAGTCATACTAAGACGAAACAATATTGATATATTTGATTGTTATAAACCTATGTTCATTACTGTAAATGAACTGAATTAATTGCCTTAAAGGGCTATCCATATCATGGCGAAACAAACCTCCAAAACCGGATCTGCTGCATCGGCTTCCACGCCTGTTAAATCCAAAAAAGCAGAGACTACCAGGGAAACTAAGACTGAAAAAGTTGTAACAGCAAAAAAGACGAAGGTGGAGAAACAAGAGGGGAAAAACCTTAAGCCTGTTGAGGTTTACAGCCGCTTTACTGACTTTGATATTGGTTTGTTTAAATCAGGAAAGCATTATAAGCTATACGAAAAATTCGGTTCGCATGTGATCGAATTTAATGGTGTTATAGGTACTTATTTTGCCGTTTGGGCGCCCAATGCACAATATGTATCCGTTATAGGTAATTTTAATTATTGGGACCGCGGCTCACACCAGTTATACGTCCGCTGGGATGCATCGGGTATATGGGAAGGATTTATCCCTAATGTTGGTGATGGGGAAACCTATAAATTTTATATTAAGTCATCAACAGGTGAGGACCTGGAAAAGAGCGACCCATTTGCCTTACGCTGGGAAGAGCCGCCACGCACGGCGTCAATAGTAGCTGATACTTATTATGAGTGGAAAGATGCCAAATGGATGAAGGGTCGTTACGAACATAATTCACTGGATAAGCCTTATTCGGTTTACGAAGTGCATATCGGTTCATGGGCACGCAGCCCTGAAAGCCCTGATGCATTTTACAATTATGAGCAATTAATTGATAAGCTGGTGCCCTATGTAAAAGATATGGGGTTTACTCACATTGAGTTTATGCCGATAGCTGAGCATCCGTACTACCCAAGTTGGGGATACCAGGTAAGTGGTTATTATGCAGCGTCAAGCCGTTATGGTACACCCAAGCAGTTGATGAAACTGATAGAAGCATTTCACCACGCGGAAATTGGTGTAATACTGGACTGGGTTCCATCCCATTTTCCGGGTGACATCCATGCTTTATACAAATTTGACGGTACGCATCTATATGAGCATGCGGATCCGCGCAAAGGTTTTCATCCCGACTGGAAATCTTATATTTTTAACTACGGACGTAACGAAGTTCGTGCCTTCCTGATCAGCAATGCATTATTCTGGCTTGATCGTTATCATATAGATGGACTGAGAGTAGATGCGGTAGCGTCTATGCTTTACCTGGATTATTCGCGTAACCATGGCGAATGGGAAACTAATCAGTATGGGGGCAATGAAAATTTGGAAGCCATATCATTTTTGAAAGAATTTAATGAGGCTTGTTACAGCAATTTTCCTGATACGCAGACCATTGCCGAAGAATCTACATCGTTTACAGGCGTAAGTCGCCCGGTATATACAGGTGGTTTGGGTTTTGGTATGAAATGGATGATGGGCTGGATGCACGATACGATTAAATATTTCTCAACCGACCCATTATTCAGAAAGTATCATCATAACCAGATCACGTTTAGTTTGATCTATGCGTTTACGGAAAACTTCATGCTGCCTTTCTCACATGACGAGGTGGTGTACGGCAAAGGTTCCATGCTGCGCAAAATGCCGGGTGATGAGTGGCAGCAATTTGCCAACCTGCGATTGGTATACAGCTATATGTTTACCCATCCCGGCAGTAAGTTATTGTTTATGGGGGCTGAATTTGGCCAGGGTGGAGAATGGAATTTCAGTCAATCGTTAGAATGGTATGTGCTGGAATATCCCAATCATCGCGGGATACAATCAGTAGTGAAAAAACTTAACCATCTATATAAAACAGAACCCGCTTTATACGAAAAGAGCTTTGAAAGTAGTGGTTTTGAATGGATTGACGGCGGTGATGCCGAAAATTCCATACTTATTTACGGGCGCAAGGGGCATGATGCTAAAGACGATTTGGTAATTGTCCTGAATATGACCCCAACACCTCATAATGGCTCCCGTGTAGGAGTACCTGCTGCAGGTAACTGGAAGGAGATATTTAACTCGGATGATAAAGAATACTGGGGGAGTGGAATGGCTAATACAAAAGCCGTAAAATCTGAAAAGGAATATTGGCATGGCAGAGAAAATTCCATTTTGGTGGATTTACCGCCTTTAGCTGCAGTGGTGTTTAAAAGAACTAAATAAAATATATTGCTAAAGGTTAATGTTTTAACTATTACCTAATGAGCTATAAGTTTTTTTATTTGTACCTGATTGGCGGCATTGTCTTTCTGGTAATGCTTATTTACCAGTTGATCGCCTATTATCCATCATTAAATATTTTCGGTGTAATACTTGATTTCTCTATCGTGTTAGCGCTTTTTTATATGGCTTACAAGGTACGCCGCGAAAAGGAGGATAAGGATTTGATGTAAACCCATAATTTTCAACTATGCTTTGTTTCACACAAATAATTTTTATTAAGCCCGGGCAGGAAGATCAATTTAATTTATTCGAATCCCACGTACTGCCATTACTGAAAAAATATAATGGAACTTTAATTTACAGGGTAAGGCCCGGAGATAGCAGCGTGATTGAAACCACTATTGGTAACCCTTATGAATTACACCTGGTTACTTTTCCTACCAAAGAAGATTTTCAGGGATATAGTAGTGACAAGGAAAGACTTAAATACCTGCCCCTCAAAGAAGGATCAATTGAAAAAGTATTACTAATAGAGGGTAAATTGTTATAACTGATAGCTTGTATCGGTTTCACTTTTAATTATTTAAATTAGTGTTATGAAAAAGCTCCTTTACCTTATCCCATTAGCTATCACTTGCGTGTTTTCCTGTAAACAACAAAGCAGCAGTCCTACAGTTGCCTCTTATTTTGCCCCGGTTGATTCGGGTGTGCAAGTGGCCGGGATCAAATTGGTCAGCATACAAACGCCTGCAGGCAAGTTCAGGGTGTGGACTAAGCGTATTGGAAATAACCCACGCATCAAAGTTCTGCTTTTGCATGGCGGTCCGGCTATGACGCATGAGTATATGGAATGTTTTGAAAGCTTTTTTCCAAAGGAAGGCTTTGAGATGATCGAGTATGATCAATTAGGCTCTTATTACAGTGATCAGCCAAAAGATAGCAGCTTATGGACAACTCCGCGGTTTGTAGAGGAGGTAGAGCAGGTAAGGCAAGCATTGAATTTGGATAGTAGCAATTTTTATTTGCTGGGTAATTCATGGGGTGGAATACTGGCAATGCAATATGCCTTAAAATATCAGAAGAATTTGAAGGGTTTGATCATCTGCAATATGATGGCCAGTATGCCGGAATATGAAAAATATAACGGTGCTTTAAGAAGCCAGATGCGTAAATCACTAGTTGATTCATTGCAAAACTATGAGGCAAAGGGAATGTATAAGGATACGACCTACCAGAAATTGGTGTTTAAGGAATACTATAACAAGCATTTGTGCCGTTTGCCCGAATGGCCTGATCCAGTGCTGCGCAGTTTTAAACACGTAAACGACGAAATTTATGTGATGATGCAAGGCCCAAGCGAGTTTAAAACAGGTGGCAGATTGATTAAATGGGATGTGAGCAATCAGTTAAAAAATATTACCGTGCCGACATTGGTTGAAGGCGCCAAATATGATACAATGGACCCCAATTATATGAAATGGATGAGCACTCAATTCCCGAAAGGCAGCTACCTTTATTGCCCCAACGGCAGCCATTTATCCATGTGGGATGATCAGCAGGTGTTTATGAACGGCGTGATCAGCTTTATCAAGGATGTGGATGCAGGAAAGAAATAAATTGTCTGTTAAGGCATCACTTTTTAATGAGCAAAGGCCGTGGATCAAAAACTACTTTTATCGAAGTGATCTTATTGTGCTCTACACGGTACCAACCACAAGTAAATATGGTGATACCCGACATGTTGATATCATATAACAAGCATACATCTTCGCCATCTGCAAAGGTCTTTAATATATGGTATTTAAATTTCATTCGTTCCATATCCTGGAAGTATGCGTCGGCCCCGTCACGTGAGCCCATTACACCGTCAAACTTAAGCCCTTCGTCTGTAAATTTCCTAGCAGCAGTAAAATCCTCTTCATTCAAATATTTAATAAATGACATTACTGTATTCTTTGCGTTCCCCGTGGTAGTCATTGTCATCGGTTTAGTTTTGTAAATGTGCCTTCATACTATTAAAAAACCATTTTTTACAGATATGGTTTTCTATATAACTAAATTTTTTTTAATAATTTTATATTACCCTCGTATACAACTACATGCCTATTTTATGTTCAGTAACGAACAATAGTTGTATCATATCCGAACAGGTTAGGAGTTTTGATTTTTAATTAAATTACTGATATTCAATTAATTAAAATATAGGCACATTGTTGGTAGGATGATGGGCATTAAAATCGTTGATTATGATCAAAAATTACCTGCTGGTTGCTTTCAGAAACCTCACAAAAAACAAAGGATTTTCATTCATTAATATTTTTGGGTTGGCCATTGGCATGGCGGCCTGTCTGCTCATATTACAATATGTAACGTTTGAGCTCAGTTTTGATAAGTTTCATACTAAAGGAGACAGGATATACCGAATCAATCAGGACCGGTACGATAATGGCAAATTGAGTACCCGTTGGGCTGGCGGCGCCTTTGCTCCGGGCAGCGAATTTAAGGTACAACTTCCCGAGATTGAAGATTTTGTTAAAATGGTGCCTGCAGGCCAGGTTTTGGTTAATTATAAAGACCAAAAGATAATAGTAAAAGATCAGTATGATTATTTTGTAAGCGGATCATTCTTTAATATTTTCAGTTATCCACTCATTAGCGGCGACCCGAACACTGCCCTTAAAGAACCAAATACGGTTGTTATTTCTGAAACCATAGCACAGAAGCTTTTTCATAACTCTAATCCAATGGGCCAAACATTGGTAATGAACAATGACAAGCCAATGAAAGTAACAGGGGTAATGAAGGATATGCCTGTCAATACTCACATGAAGCTGGATTTCATGCAATCCTATAGTACTATAATCAAAAACTATGCACCAGATATTGATACAAAATGGTATAATGACGGCTGCACAACTTATCTTTTGCTTCGCAATGGTGTAGATCCAAAGAAATTAGAGACCAAATTTCTCCCTATTGTAAAAAAGGCTTATGAACAATATAAGAGTGCGGGTGCAAGCGCCATCTATACCTTACAGCCTGCACAAAGCATCCACCTATATTCCAATCGCATGTTAGAACTGCAACCCAATTCTGATGGTAATTCGGTTTACCTATTGTTAGGTATTGCTATTTTCGTGATTATTATCGCCTGGATCAATTATATTAACCTGTCCACGGCCCGGGGTATAAGCAGGGCTAAAGAAGTAGGTGTTCGCAAAACATTGGGATCGGATAAAAGGCAGCTGATCATGCAATTTATGTTCGAGGCGGGGTTGCTTAATGTATTATCATTAGTGCTGGCTTTTATACTGATCGTTATATTCCTGCCCATATTTGGCAGCGTATCCGGGGTGAACATCAGCTTTGATCTGTTTGGACACGCTACTTTCTGGCTAAGTGTAATAAGTATGTTATTGGTAGGTACTTTCTTTTCAGGATTTTATCCCGCCATTGTACTTTCCTCTTTCCGGCCGGTAGAGGTAATGAAAGGCAAACTATCAGCTTCTCCCCGCGGAATAATACTACGCAAAGGGATGGTTGTTTTTCAATTTGCAATATCTATTTTCCTGCTAATTGGGTCACTGACTGTTTTTCAGCAGATACAATACATGCAAAAACAAAACCTGGGTATCAGCATCGATCAAACATTGGTAATTAAGGCGCCTCTGGCAAAAGTAGACTCATTTTACCGGACAATGAAAGCGTTTAAAGAAGAAAGCCTTAAATTGTCGGATGTAAAAAGTGTTACAGCTTCAACTGTTGTTCCAGGAGAACCTATCCCATGGAATGCCGGCGGGATTAAATTACATGGTGCCAGTGAGTCTACAGAAAAACAATATCGTGTTGTTGGGGGTGATTTTGATTATCTGACGGCCTTTGATTTCAAAGTGCTGGCAGGCAGAAAAATTGCCAAAGAATTTCCTACCGATACCGGGTCAATAGTATTGAGTAAAAAGGCATCAGAACTAATGGGTTTCAACAAGCCTGAAAGTGCGCTTAATCAACGTGTTGATTTTTGGGGGAAAGTGTATACCGTTGTTGGCGTAGTGGATAACTATCACCAGCAATCATTGCGCGATGCTTATGATGCCATTATTTTTCGCTGCATACCGGATATAAGAGGTGATATATCGGTTAAAGTAAGTTCAGCTAATGTGCAGCATACAGTTGAACAGTTAAGAGCAAATTGGAAAGCATTTTTCCCGGGCGACCAGTTCGACTACTATTTCCTGGATAATCATTTTAATGAACAATATCATGCCGATAAGCAATTTGGACAGGTGTTTGCAGCATTTACTGGGATAGGCATTTTGGTAGCATGCCTTGGCTTATTTGGACTAGTATCTTATACCATAGTGCAACGCACAAAAGAGATCGGTATACGTAAAGTATTAGGCGCTTCAGTCAACAGTATCCTGCAATTACTTTATCGCGAATTTGCTTTATTAATAGTTATTGCATTTGCAATATCTATACCGTTGGGGTGGTATGCCGTCGACAAATGGCTGCAAACTTATGCTTTCAGGATAGACATCAGTGTGCTCTTTTTTATCATTCCATTCTTTATTGTATTGATTATCGCCTTTAGCACAGTATCTTATTTAAGTCTTAAAGCGGCATTGATGAACCCGGTTAAAAGTTTGAAAACGGAATAACCTATCTCAATAGTTAATAACAAAAAAGCCCGTCTGAAGATCAGCGGGCTTTTGATTTTAGTTAGAAATATCTGATTAGAGTTTACCAATTTCCTGAACAAGATCAATCAGTTTGTTTGAATAACCCCATTCGTTATCATACCATGATACCACTTTAACAAAGTTGTTGTTAAGTGCGATACCAGCTTTAGCATCAAAAATGGATGTACGGGCATCACCTTTAAAATCTTCTGATACAACTTCGTCTTCAGTATAACCTAAAATGCCTTTCATTGAACCTTCTGAAGCTTCTTTCATCGCTTTCTTGATGTCTTCATAAGTAGCAGCGGTTTTAAGGCGAACGGTTAAATCAACTACAGATACATCAGGAACCGGAACACGGAAAGACATACCGGTTAATTTACCTTTCAACGCAGGGATAACTAATGCAACCGCTTTAGCAGCACCTGTTGATGAAGGGATAATGTTTTGGTAAGCGCCACGGCCGCCTCTCCAATCTTTGTGAGATGGTCCGTCAACTGTTTTTTGTGTAGCAGTTACGGCGTGTATAGTGCTCATCAAACCTTCTTCGATACCAAACTTGTCGTTTAATACTTTAGCAATAGGCGCTAAACAATTGGTAGTACATGACGCATTTGAAACGATAGTTTGACTAGCTTTCAATTCTTTGTGATTTACACCCATTACAAAAGTAGGGGTATCATCTTTTGCAGGTGCGCTCATTACAACTTTTTTAGCACCGGCGTCAATATGTTTTTGTGCGGTTTCCTGGGTAAGGAATAAACCGGTTGATTCGATAATGATCTCTGCGCCAACTTCGTTCCATTTTAAGTTAGCAGGGTCTTTTTCGGCAGTTACGCGAATAGTTTTACCGTTTACAACCAAATGTCCGCCTTCAACAGCAATAGTGCCTTTGAAAGGGCCGTGAGTAGAATCGTATTTTAGCATGTAAGCCATGTAATCAGGCTCAACAAGGTCATTAATACCAACAATTTCTACGTCGGGTCTATCAACTGCGGCTCTAAAAGCCAGGCGTCCAATACGGCCAAAACCGTTTATTCCTATTTTCATGATTTTTTAATTTTTATTTGAATAGTACGTTAGTAAATTATTTATGGGTTCTTTAATAATATTTCCAATGGTAAGATTTGCAGCGGCGGTTGCTTCATAAAGGTAATCCTGAAAGCCTGCAGCGACCGAACCTGCAAAATGGATTTGCGTGTCCGGATGCTGCTTATATAAAGGTAACAAATAAGTATTTATCAGCTTATCAAAGCCATTTATTATGACGTTCTTAAGATAATTGTCTTCCCTGTTTTCAATATAAAAATCAGTAAATGAGCTTAAAAATACTGCCGGTTGTTTTTGGCGATAAATCTTTTCTAATAAGGTCTTCCGGTCAAAATCGTAACGGTGCTCAAACTTCTTTTTGATGTTTGGCGGCAGCGTTTCGTTCATAAATGCTTTGAGCAATTGCCGTCCCAGCCAGTTACCAGAACCCTCATCGGCTAAAATATAACCAAGGCCGTAGTTATTCGATTTCACTTTCCGGCCATCATACCAGGCTGCGTTTGACCCGCTTCCGCAAACGCAAATAATGCCCGGTTTGTTTTTACAGCAAGCTATTGCAGCTGCATCAATATCATGATCAACGGTTACTTTTCCAAACTTAAAAAACGTGGACAGTGCATTATGCACAATTGCTTTAAGGTCATTGGAGAAGGAGCCCGCGCCGAAAAAGTAAATACGTTTTATTTCTTCGGCGTGATGAATGAGGTTGATATTTTTGTTAAGCAGTTGAATGATCTGTTTTTCGTCGTTAAAATAGGGATTTATACCCGCGGTTTTAAAGGAAGCAATCGTTCTTCCCCTGTCTGCCAGGCGCCATTCGGCATAGTTAGATCCGCTATATACAACTGCAATCATTCAATTAGTTTAGATAGATAGTATGTCAGCCATCTCCATCAGATCTTCTTCCAGCTTAAATTCGTGTTGTGTAAGTGCTTCTTCCAGGCTGGTTATTTTGATATAATTTGCCTGCAAACCTACCATCTTTTGTGTTTCGCCTTTTAGCAAAGCTTTTACAGCAGCATATCCTAAACGACTACCCAAAACCCTGTCAAATGCCGAAGGGCTTCCACCACGTTGTAAGTGCCCCAATATGGTAACCTTGATATCGTAAAATTTGATCTCGTGCTGTACCTTTCTGGCAATATCATATACACCACCGTTTTTATCACCTTCGGCAACAATTACAATGCTGGATGATTTCTTTTTGTTTTGCCCGTCTTTCAGATTGGCGATCAGGTCGTCTATTGCTGTAGCTTTTTCGGGTAATAAAATAGCTTCAGCACCACAGCAAACTCCTGCACGCAAGGCAATGGCGCCGCTATCCCTGCCCATTACTTCAATAAAGAACAAGCGGTCATGCGCATCAGCAGTATCGCGTATTTTATCAATGGCTTCAACTACCGTATTTGTCGCTGTGTCAAAACCCAACGTATAGGTTGAACCATAAAGGTCATTATCTATAGTTCCGGGTACACCCATTACTTGTATGTCAGGGTATTTTTTTGAAAACCGTAGTGCACCGGTAAAGGTTCCATCACCACCGATAACTACAAGCGCATCGATTCCCTGTTTTTTTAAATTCTGGTACGCAGTCTCCATGCCTTCATCCGTGCGGAAGGGAAGACAACGCGCTGTTTTTAGAATAGTGCCGCCTAAATTTAATATATTGCTTACCGAACGCGGCGTCATGTCATACATGTCGTTTTCGATAAGTCCCTGGTATCCTTTGCGTATTCCTACTACGTTCAACCCGTTGTATATTCCGGTACGTACAACCGCTCTTATACATGGGTTCATACCCGGGGCATCGCCCCCGGAAGTCAAAACACCCAGTTTTGAAATTTTATGCATCTTTCTTGACTGTTTTTTTTCGGTACGAATATAGTGTGTGTAAATTACACCATTGGATTTTATTTTATTTTTTTTTACCTTAGAACAATTACATCATATCTTTAGATCGTAAACCTATTAATATAAAAACTTTTGGAAGTAAAGTTACCCACATTTAATTCAGTATTCTCCATCGACTGCGTAATTTTTGGCTTTGAGGCCGGAGAATTAAAAATATTATTGATAGAGCGGAACGAAGAGCCTTTTAAAGACTGGCTTGCTTTACCCGGTTATATTGTTGAACAAGACGAAAGCATTGATGATGCTGCCGAGCGTATATTGTATGAACTTACAGGTTTGCGCGATTTGCACATGCAGCAGTTCCATACTTTTGGCGAGGTAAACCGTCACCCCCAGGGGCGTGTGATCACTGTTGCTTATTATGCGCTTATCCGCATTAACGGGCAAAAAGAGTTGCGTCCGATCACTCAATATGCGCGTAAAGCGTTCTGGCATCCGGTAAACGAACTGCCTAAACTGGCGTTTGACCACAGCGAGATTTTCCAGACAGGCTTTAACAAGATAAAACGCAGACTTAATTATCAGCCGATAGCTTTTGAATTGCTGCCCGAAAAATTTACGCTTACGCAGTTGCAATTGCTTTATGAAGCTGTGCTAAATAAGAAACTGGACAAAAGAAATTTCAGAAAGAAAATGCTGAGCTATGGCTTTTTGAAAGAGCTTGATGAAAAACAAAAAGGAGTATCGTATCGCGCCGCAAAATTATACAAGTTTGATAGGCGGAAATATGCCAAGATATTCCAAAGCGAATTGAATCTGGAGAACAAAGGCAGAATTGCCTAATCCTTAAAATATAAAGCATAAAAAAATGCGTTCTGGTATTTAGAACGCATTTTTTATATAATCAAGGTTTATAGCTGACTTGGAGCAAGGTCCAAATGGTATTTTACCAGATTATCTATAGGTGAACGGATGATGTTACCTACAACCATGCCGTTTTCGGTCACGATTTCTTCCAGAACATTTCGGAAGTTATAACCAACGGAACCTATACAATTGAAAGTGTATTTCTGATAATTAGGATAATGCGTAACCAGGTTACGGAAAAAATCTTCGAAAGAGGTACGTACCAGGTTTCTTGAATACTCAATATGCACATTGTTATCATACACAAACTTGCTGAAGCTTGCGCAGAAACGGTTAGCACGTGGCTGTGTGTAAACCTGTTCGTTCACATCATCAGGAGTTAGTTTAAAGGTATCCCAAAAAAGCTTTCTTACAGGCTCGGGCATATAACCACGCAGGTAATCCACCAATAGTTTTTTGCCAATGTAACATCCGCTGCCTTCATCACCCAGGATGTATGCGCCCGAATCGATATTGCTGACAACTTCTTTACCATTATAAATACAAGTGTTGGTGCCTGTACCTAAGATGGCTGCAAAGCCTTCGTTATTGCCTAATAAAGCCCTTGCGGCAGCAAGCAAATCGTGGCCAATATACACTCTTGCCTTAGTGAATACAGCTTTCATAGCATCGGCTACAATCTTGCGCATGTCATCGGTTGAGCAGCCCGCACCATAATAATTCACCTCGGTTATCTCACTTTTCTCCAGGTCAGTCGGAAGGTTCTCCATTAACGACTGAACAATGTAGGCTGTACTTGAAAAATAAGGGTTGTAGCCTTCTGTATTAAAATACACTTTTTTACCTTCTTCGGTAACCAAACACCAATTGGTTTTAGTGGAGCCACCGTCAGCAATTATGATCATAAATTAAGTTTATCTAAAAAATTGGTTAAAAGTATGATTTACTAATTGTAAATAAAACACTTTGTATTTTTAAAATGTAAAAAATTGATGCAAAGCAATCTAATATACAGTTTTTATATATAAAAAGCGACTATTCAGTGATAAAATTTATTAAATATTTCGACGTAATTAAGAGCTTTTTTGGAATAACGAAGCGATATTTTTGAATGAGATATAAAATTTGAATATGATGTTTATATAATGTTTGTATATTATTTAAGTAAAACCAGATTGTGATTTAATTATTTACCCCGCCGGCACCAAAGCTGTCTTATTTTGAGAAGGGTATAACTTGTCTCTTATTTTCAGCATAGGATCTTCAAGTAATTTAGTAACTATATAACCAATAATTATGCTAAAAATCAAGTAACCGGCAATGTATATTAAAAAGCCTGCTTTTGAGGTATTGAGATAGTGGTTGGCATAGATATTAACAAACGGATGCCAGAGGTAAATGGCGTAGGAACTGCGACCTATAAATGAGAGTATCGAATTACAATAAAATCTTAGCTTGCTGTTTAGCGCTAAAATGATCCATGAACCGTAGGCGAGGGGATTCGTGGCTAATAAAACTACAGATATCCAGGAATTGTCGATCCGGTGAAATAGATAATTGGGGATCAGCAGAAGTGCTACAAGTGGTGCAATTATTTTTTTGTTTTTTGAAAAAAAACCTAAGAATTGTTCCTTTTGAAAATTATATAAGTAGGATAACAAAACACCGAAAAACAAAGCATCGAGGCGGAAGTGGGTATAAAAAAAATGATAATCAAAATTGTATTCGGGGTGTGTATAATTAGCTATTAAACGCCCTAAAATGCCAGCTACAAGAAGTAAAAGGTAAGTGTTTATTATCACTTTCAGATTAAGTTGCCTTGATTTTATAAGTATTACAAACATGGCGGTTAGTAAAAAATAGAAAGCTTCTTCCACATCCAATGACCAGGTATGCGTCCAGCGGCCTCCAAAATAATTATGTAAAAAGAAAAGATCTTTTATATAATCACTAATAGGGAACCTTACGCCAAGAAAATTTTGCCAAAACGTTTCTATTAAAAAGGTGGTTGTTATGAAAAAAATAAAGCCCGGATAAATTTTAAAACCGCGCCGGATCAAAAATCTGCCAGGCTTTATACTTTGTGATTTTTTATATTCATTAAACAACAGACCCGATACCAAAAAACCACTTAATACAAAGAACAGATCCACTCCTGACCATCCTCCGATTGTCAACAACGAAAAAAATAACCTGATGTATTTAAAAATAGAGTGCTGAACAGCTGTTTTATCCGGTAAATAAACATGGCTAAAAATGACCATTAATACGGCTATACCACGCAGTACATCTAGTGCTCTATTTCTTTTTGACGATGATTTGTTTACTGAATTTTGTACCAAATTTAATGTAACACCTGATCTCATAGGGAGGAATTCAAATGGTTTTAATTCTATAAGGAAGGGAGATACATGTGTTGATTTAACATCTAATACATCAACATGTTTTAAATATGCCGTTAATTGAGCGGAATGTATTTCAATTTTGAACAGATTTTTGCATATTTGCACCGCGAAAATAACGCAGATGGTCCCATAGCTCAGCTGGATAGAGCAACAGATTTCTAATCTGTAGGTCTTAGGTTCGAATCCTAATGGGATCACTTTTGAGGCGAAAGCTCAACGCCGAAAGGTGAAGGATTTCAAAAAGCAGGTCAGAAATGGCTTGCTTTTCTTGTTATGTGCAATTTGTAATGGTGCGGCGATAACAACGGCCGATTGTTATTTTTTGTTGCAATATTTTCTCCCCCTGCCAGAAACACAAAGCCACATTTCCTTTTTCAGAATGTTTTAAAAAATCGACTGATTTTTTAAACTTTTTATTTCAGTAAATGTTACCGAAATATATTTCAATCATTATGGAAAGTAATCCAGATACTTCAAATAGGGTTGATGATGAGCCACCCTCTAATGGTACAACCCGCCGGGCGTTTTTGGCCCAGATTACCTACGCCGGTGCCGGATTTACTTTAGTCCCTTTACTTGCAAGAACTAAAGATATTTTACCGGAAGCACCACCCGCAAGTCCTGAAACAACGACAATTACTCTGACTGTGAACGGGCAAAAGCATGCACTTGATATTGACGAACGTACCACATTGCTTGATGCATTACGTGAAAATCTACAGATGCCCGGAACGAAAAAGGGCTGCGATCATGGCCAATGCGGCGCGTGTACGGTTCTGATAAACGGAAGGCGAGTCAATTCCTGCCTCCGTTTTGCTGCAATGTGCCAGGGTAATGAAATAATTACCATTGAAGGACTGGCAAAAGGGGATAGCTTGCATCCCATGCAGGAGGCTTTTATAAAGCACGATGCCTTTCAATGCGGCTATTGCACCCCCGGGCAGATATGCTCTGCTGTTGGACTGGTAAATGAAGGCCATGCGCATACGGATGCCGAAATACATGAACTGATGAGCGGGAATATTTGCAGATGTGGCGCCTATCAGAATATCGTTGCAGCTATTAAAGAAGTACAAAACATCTCTTAAACGTAGCAAAATTTATGGAACCGTTTAAACTTATCCACCCGGTTGATCTGCATACAGCCATTGCATCTTCAGGCGGTGCAAATGTAAAGTTCATTGCCGGCGGCACTAACCTCGTCGACCTGATGAAATTGGATATTGAAAAGCCATCTCAATTAATAGACATCAATTCTTTGAAGCTGGAAACAGTTGAAACGCTGCCGAATGGCGGTGTCCGGATAGGCGCCCTGGTAAAAAACAGCGACTTGGCTTACCATCCCGTCATTATCAAAAAATACCCGGTTTTATCGGAAGCATTGTTATCGGGTGCTTCGCCGCAAATAAGAAATATGGCTACCGTAGGCGGCAATCTTTTACAGCGCACCCGTTGTCCCTACTTTTACGATACTTCATTTCCCTGCAATAAACGGGTTCCGGGTTCGGGATGTTCTGCAATAAATGGTTACAATCGTATGAATGCCATTTTAGGTACCAGTACACAATGCATTGCTACACATCCATCAGATATGTGCGTTGCTATGGCAGCACTGGATGCGATAATTCACGTGGAGGGATCAGGAGGGAAACGGGAAATTCCATTCCACGAATTTCACCGGCTTCCCGGTCAGACACCACAATATGAAACAACATTAAAAGCCGGTGAGCTGATTACGGCAGTAGAACTTCCACCGATCCCTTTTGCAGCAAAATCACACTATTTAAAAGTGCGTGATCGTCATTCCTACGAATTTGCCCTGGCTTCGGCGGCTGTCGCATTAAATATCTCAAATGGAAGGATAGAAGCGGCAAGGGTGGCTTTAGGAGGAGTAGGAACTAAGCCATGGCGTTCTCTCGAAGCGGAAAAAGCGTTGACCGGGGCATCCGCCGATGAACAGACCTACCGCAAAGCGGCCGAAGCAGCATTAAATGGTGCAAAGCCGGGAAACTACAACTCTTTTAAAATAGAACTGGCAAAACGTACCCTTGTACGCGCCTTAAAAACAGTAGGAGGTATGTCATGAACGATTTACTTGGAAAACCGATAGACAGAGTTGACGGTAAGCTAAAAGTAAGCGGCGGCGCTACCTACTCAGCCGAATATTTCCCTAAAAATATGGTTTATGGGGTTTTGGTGTTAAGCACTATTACTAAAGGAAGGATCAGAAATATAGATACCGGCCAGGCTGAACGAGTTAAAGGAGTTGTTGGCATAATGACTTATAAAAATGCGATGAGCCTGCATTTTCCGCAGGGTACAGATCCGGGATCCGGTAAGTATGCAGAAAAGGGCCTCCTGCCACTGCAAAATGACCGTATTTATTATGACGGCCAAGTTATTGCTGTTGTGCTTGCCGAGACCTTTGAAAAGGCGGAGTATGCCGCAAAATTGGTGAAAGTTGATTATGAAACCGAAACTCCGGTTTTTGATCTGAATGCAAATATTTCAAAAAGCTATATTCCAACTTCAGGTGGCTCCCAATTACAAGCTAAGCGCGGCGATGCGGATGCTGCATTGCAAAATGCCGAAGTTAAAATGGAGCAAACTTACACCACTCCCGTCTATCACCATAATGCAATGGAACCCCATGCTTCTGTTGCAGAATGGAATGAGGATAGTTTAATGGTTTACGACGCTACACAAGCGGTAGGAGGGGTCAGGAGCCTTTTATCTACTTTGTTTGACCTCTCGCCTGAAAAAGTAAAAGTAACATCATTATTTATTGGGGGCGGATTTGGGTCCAAGGGTTTTACATGGCCTAACCCCATAGTAACCGCTATGGCGGCAAAAATGGTTAAGCGCCCTGTAAAATTAGTGCTTAGCCGGCAGCAAATGTTTACGACCGCCGGACGCCGTTCCGAAACCATTCAAAAAATAGAGTTGGCTTCAGATCGTTCAGGCAAGCTTACAGCAATAAAACATGATACTATTTCGGAGAGTTCGTTTGTTGATGAATTTGTAGAAACTGCCGGTTTGGCAACAAGTATGCTTTACAGTTGTCCAAATGTTGAAATCAGCCATAGGCTGGTCCGGCTTAATAAAGTGACACCATGTCCTACCCGTGCACCCGGAGAAGCAACAGGTACTTACGCCATTGAAACCGCTATGGATGAACTGGCGTACCAGTTAAAAATGGACCCTATTCAGCTAAGATTACTTAATTATGCTGAAATGGATGAGCAGAGACAAAAGCAATTCTCTGCCAAAAATCTGAAAGAATGTTACCAACGCGGTGCAGCTGCGATAGGCTGGTCTCAACGAAACCCCGAACCAGGGTCAATGCGTGAAGGTAATTACATTGTAGGCTACGGAATGGCCACAGCTACTTATCTGGCTAACCGCGTTGCCTCAGCTGCAAAAGTAACCTTATATGCAGATGGCCATGCCGAAGTTTTAAGCGCTACCCAGGATATAGGTACAGGTACTTATACCGTAATGACGCAAATTGCAGCCGAAGCACTAGCCTTGCCGGTTGATCGGGTAACGGTGAAAATAGGTCGCAGTGATTATCCAACGGGAGCAAATTCTGGAGGGTCACAAGTTACTGCAAGTGTTGGGCCGCCCATCAGGGCTGCTGCTTTGGCGGTAATATCCAAATTAATTGGTTTGGCTGTTTCAGATACTGCTTCACCCCTACATGGTCGCAAGGAAGAAGATATTATTGCCGATAATGGTCGTATTTATGAAAAAGGCCATACAGACAAAGGCGAAAGTTATGCGGAACTATTGAAACGCAAAGGATTGCAGAAACTGGAAGCCCAGGCAAAAACCCGAGTTTCAACAAGGGATCCACAAGGAGCAAATCCGGCGCCAACGGGCGGGATGGACGCGGCTGTTGAGGAAGAAAGTAAAACAAATCCAGCCGTGCAGGAAGATCAGGATGTTGACAGGAAACCCTATTCGTTTCACTCCTTTGGAGCACAATTTGTTAAAGTGCTGGTTGATCCGGATTTAGGAATGGTGAAGGTTGACAAGGCTGTTGCAGTAATGGATATTGGGAAAGTACTCAACCTAAAAACTGCTAAAAGTCAGATTATGGGCGGGATGATATTTGCAATTGGAATGGCGTTACTGGAAGGGACAGCATACGATCCCAATAACGGGCGGGTGGTAACACGCGATTTAGCCCAATACCTGGTTCCGGTAAATGCGGATATGCCTCAGTTTGATATTCAGTTTATTGATAAACCTGATCCGTACATATCACCAATAGGAGCCAAAGGTATCGGTGAAATCGGTATCACCGGTATGACCGCCGCCGTTGTTAATGCAATATATCATGCCACCGGAAAAAGGGTTCGGCAATTGCCGGTAACTTTAGATAAGCTTATATGAGCTTGTAAAAGAAGGAATATTATATTGTCATCTGACTCTCCGAAGACCAATCCATAAAAACCGGATCCGTATTCTTCGCGCCCAATCCAGGTTCTTTACGCAGACTGCCGACAATCGCGGGCGTCCTTACTTAAGAAAAAAGTTTGTGTTCGGGATAAGTGAATAGTCCTGAAATATTTAATTATCCGGAGCGAAAAGAAATATATTACCTTAGTGTAATAAACCGGGCAGTACTCCTGCTGCTTCCTTCTTGAAATTCATGAAAATATTAATGAAACACGGATCAGTTTTTACATTTATCCTTTTGTTATTTACATTAACAGCATTCTCTCAAAAACATAGTGTTACATATAAAGCAACTGGCCCTGTTGATATCGCACCAGTAGGTATTATTAAGAATATCAGCGATTCGGTGTTGCTGGATATTGTGCAACGGCAGACGTTCAGGTATTTCTGGGATTTTGCTCACCCGGTAAGTGGTTTGGCGCGGGAGCGTGATAATACGGTTAAGGCAGAATATTACTGGGATTATATAAATGAGGCTGACGGGGAACCGAATTTGAGTAAATCAACCTTTGGTCCCGAAGCTTGTGCTATTGGCGGTACCGGTATGGGGATTTTGTCAACTATTGTGGCGGTGAACCGGGGATGGATCGGTCGGGATACTGCTTTAAATCGTTTGATAAAGATCGTTGATTTCCTGATCAAAGCAGATTGCTACCATGGCATTTACCCGCATTTTATGAATGGTAAAACAGGTAAAACAATTCCGTTTGGCAGGATTGATGATGGAGCGGATATAGTTGAGACATCCTACCTGATGATGGGTTTACTTACAGCCAAAGCCTATTTTAAAGGGAACAGCCTGCCCGAAAGATATTTTCAGAAACGTGTGCAACAAATGTGGGATGCTGCCGATTGGAACTGGCACAGCAAAGGTGACAATAAAGTATTATACTGGCACTGGAGTCCATATAACGATTTTGATATGAATTTCCCGGTTTTTGGTTATGACGAGGCTTTGATCACTTATATTATAGCGGCAGCGTCGCCGGGACATCCTATCTCAAAAGAATTGTATGAAAACAGTTGGGTAAAAGGTTCAGGTTGGAAAAACGGTAAATCTTATTACAATTATGTGCTTCCGTTAGGTAATTATGAGAAAGGCGGACCGCTGTTTTTTGAGCAATATACCTACATGGGTATCGATCCAAACGGATTGCAGGACGATCATGATATTGATTATGCCCTGCAAACAAAGAATCATACACTCATCAACCGGGCTTATTGTATGGAAAATCCCAAGCACTACAAAGGCTACGGCGAAAACTGCTGGGGGCTAACAGCAGGCGATAGTTACAAAGGATATGTGGCACATTGTCCTGAAGATGATAGGGGGGTGATACAACCTACAGCGGCGTTATCCTCTTTTCCCTATACCCCTCAATATTCTATGCAGGCATTGAAGCATTTCTATTATGATCTGGGTGATAAAATATGGGGACCGTATGGTTTTGCTGACGGCTTCAGCGAATCGCATAACTGGTATGCTAAGACACATTTGGCCATTGACCAGGGGCCGATCGTAGTAATGATAGAAAATTACCGTAGCGGACTAATCTGGAAATTGTTTATGAATGATCCTGACATCCAAAAAGGCTTAAAAAAATTAGGCTTCAAAAGCAAATGGGTGAAAGAGTAAAAATATCTTTGCGTAATATACCTTATTTAACATGCCAGCTTTAAAAAGAGTATTACAAATAATAGTGCTAACAACGGGTATGTTGTTCAGTAGCCTTTACTCAATTGCTCAAAAACCTAGCCCGTCTTCTGGCAGACCAGGAGATTGGTCTAAGCCTTATAAACCTTTTCGCATTGCCGGCAATCTGTACTACGTTGGGACGGATGAGCTGGCCTGTTTCCTGATCACCACGCCACAGGGGCATATATTAATTAATACCGGGGCGCCGGGATCTGCCCCTTTGATCTATTCAAGTATAGCAGCGTTAGGTTTCAAGTTTTCTGATATCAAAATCTTATTAACCACTCACGCACATCTCGATCATGTGGGAAGCATGGCAGAAATAAAGAAAATAACAGGTGCAAAAGTAATGATCGAGGCGAATGATGCACCTGTATTGGCTGATGGCGGTAACTCCGATTATGAATTCGGTGGTAAGGGCAATTTATTCGAACCAATTAAAGCTGATAGCTTATTACATGATCACGACACCATAAAGTTTGGCGGTATGCAAATCATTATGCTGCATCATCCTGGGCATACCAAAGGCGCTTGCAGTTTTTTATTTGATGTGAAGGATGGGCATCGCTCGTACCGGGTTTTGATAGCGAATATGCCCACTGTTCTGGATGAGGCGAAACTCCCAAGTATGCCCACTTATCCGGATGTTGGTAAGGACTATGCCTATACACTTAATGCAATGAAAGAAGTGCAATTCGATATCTGGGTAGCCGCTCATGCCAGTCAGTTTGGGCTTCATGAGAAACATAAGCCGGGCGACGCTTATAATCCCAAAGCATTCAGCGATCGGAAGGGTTATGATTTGATGATTGATGATCTGAAAAAAGACTATTTGAGAAGGCTTAATGGTAAGTCAAAATAGCCATCGGATTTGAATTATTGTGGTTGCCCTGTGTCAAGTAATCTATTTAATTCGCCCGCCAATCTTATCCCTGCCTTTTCAATCCGATTGTGAATGACGCCAATATGATCTGAATAGTATTGTTCATCAAGATCATTATTGGTTTCCACTTCTTTGTAGAGTATCGTGCTTATCTGGTAACTTTCCCAAAGCCAAATGATCACCGGGTCGCTTTTTCATTTCTAAATTTGCTCAGGGGTCACCGTATCATATTCACTTGCAATGCTTTATGGCCTTTATAATTCCATGATATTAAGGCAATACCTAAACTGCAGATAACAATTAGAGGGATAGTTTTTTTTATATAATAACTATCTCCAAAGATAGGGTACATCCCCAATTATCGGTTTTTATATTAAACATGTTACAAGTAATAGGGTTATATAAACTATTGACCGCATTATCTTAAAAAGTATTTACTTAGATTACAAAAGGTTACTATATTGTAATGTCAATTATAAACCGGTATTACTGATGAAATTATATAAGCTATCTGACGGTATTGTTTTGCAGCATAATAACGCAAATTATTTAATTCAATATGATTGGGATGCGCTGATCAACCGGGAAGGTTTATATGAATATTTATTCGGTATGATAGCTGGATTGCCCATAGTTTCAGAGGAACTTGCAAAAGCCCATATTGATAATAATTTGCTGCCGCCAATAGGCAATCAGGAGGTATGGGCTGCCGGTGTTACTTATTTGCGCAGCCGTGAAGCACGTATGGAAGAATCGGCTGATTCAGGTGCGGCTGACCTGTATGATAAGGTTTATGCTGCAGAACGACCGGAATTATTCTTTAAATCCCTGCCACACCGGGTTGCAGGTCATAATCAGGAAGTTTATATCCGTAGGGATTCGTCGTGGAACGTACCCGAACCTGAAATGACGTTGTTTATCAACTCAAAAGGTAATATTGAAGGATATACCATTGGCAATGATATGAGTTCGCGCAGTATAGAGGGTGAAAATGCGCTTTATCTGCCGCAGGCAAAAATTTATGAGCGCAGTGCCGCGCTCGGGCCTTGTTTGTATATTCCTGAGGAAGCGATTCCAGCAGATACAGCTATTAAGATGAGCATATCACGAAATAACGAAGAAGTTTACCACGATGAGACCAGCATCAACAGGATGAAACGGAAATTTGATGAGCTTGCCGGATACCTGTATCGTGAATGCGTATTTGCAAACGGATGCTTTTTAATGACCGGAACCTGCCTTGTACCACCTAATGATTTTACACTGCAACCGGATGACGTTGTTTCTATCAGCATTGATGGCATTGGCAACCTGGTAAATACAATAAGTTTTAAACCACAATAAAATATTGATCCTTATGAGAAAACAGTTCCTGGTTCTATTGATACTTGTCTGGGGTGCATCTGCCATAAAAGCGCAGCAAAAATTTAATGGTTTGGATGTTAACCTGGGCAATCTTTACCGCACTTCTGATGCGAAAACCCGTTCCATCAGTCCTGAAAATTTTAATGGCGAAAAAGGCAAAGGGGGTATGGCTACAACAGGTACAGGATTAGGGCCATCGCGTGATTTGGGACAGAAATGGAAGGTAAGCCCCAGTGTAGTGATCAAAAAGAAAACCACTTATACTGTGGCTGAGATAGACGGATCGGGTGCTGTTCAGCATATCTGGATGACACCGACTGGTAATTGGCGCTATTCAATAATTCGCTTTTATTGGGACGATGAAACAACACCATCTATTGAAGTACCAGTAGGAGATTTTTTTTGTATGGGATGGGGCAAATTTGCTCCGGTAACATCATTGGCTGTGGTGGTTAATCCGGGTAGTGGGTTAAATTGTTATTGGCCCATGCCTTTCCGCAAAAAGTGCCGCATAACTATGGAGAATATTGATAATGAGGATATGGTATTATATTACCAGGTAGATTATACATTGACTGAAGTGCCAAAAGACGCAGGTTATTTTCATGCCCAATTCCGCAGGGTTAATCCATTGCCTTTCAAAAAAGATTATGTGCTGGTAGATAGCATCAGGGGTAAAGGTCAGTATGTGGGTACTTATATGGCGTACGGTTCAAATAAAAATGGGTGGTGGGGAGAGGGGGAGATCAAATTTTTTATGGATGGCGATACAGAGTTCCCGACAATAAACGGTACCGGAACGGAGGACTATTTTTGCGGGGCATACGACTTTGATACCCATAAGGTGGACAAGAACGGTGTAGAATCGAGTAATTACACCGAATTCAGTGGCCCATATACCGGCTTACCACAAGTAATCAAAGGTGATGGGCATTATAACATTGCACAACGTTTTGGTTTATATCGATGGCATATAACAGACCCTATCCGTTTTGATAAAGATCTAAAGGTTACTATACAGGATTTGGGTTGGCACCAGGACGGCCGTTATATGCCTTTGCAGGATGATGTTGCATCGGTAGCTTTTTGGTACCAAACGGAGCCTCATGCGCCATTTCCTAAATTGCCAGCCAAAGATCAGTTAGAAGTAAATTAAACAGCCATGCAAAAATTTAAGTTAGGTTTTATTTTTATTGCTGCATTAGAGCTTTTATGCGCATGCAAATCAAAATCAAATAGAAATTATAACTACAACCAGGTTTACTATTTCAAAAAAGGTTCTTTTGGTTATGACCTTGACTTTCTGAAAAAGAAAGATAGTGTAGTACTTCTTAAGAGTAGCGATGGCTTATCCGAAGTGATCGTTTCACCAAAATACCAGGGTAAAGTATTTACTTCAACTGCTAATGGCGACGAAGGGAAAAGTTTTGGCTGGATAAATTACAAAGCATTTGGCAAAGCCGTTGATCCGCATATGAACGCTTATGGCGGTGAAGACAGGCTTTGGATAGGTCCCGAAGGCGGAAAATTTGCGCTGTTTTTTAAACAAGGCACCAAAATGGAGTTTGCCAACTGGTTTACACCCGCTCCGATGGACCATGAAAGCTGGACAGTTATTGGCAAAGAAGATAAACAAGTATCCTTAACTAAAAGTATGAGCCTTGTCAATTATCTGGGTACAAGGCTTGATATAGAAGTTAACCGGCAAATCGGTATTATGAGTGAAATGGAAATTGAGAAAGCACTGGGTATACAACTTGATACCACCGTTAAAACAGTAGGCATCAAGACCAATAATATTATTACAAATGCAAGCTCAAAAGCGTGGACAAAGCAAACCGGGGCACCATGCCTTTGGGACCTGGATATGTTTACCCCATCACCGCAGGTAACTATTGTTATACCTTACAAAGTAGATGCAAAAGGTAAAGTAGCCACTACTGATTATTTTGGACAGATACCCCCAACAAGAGTCAATTACAAAAATGGACATTTGTTTTTTAAGGCCGATGGGAAATCGAGAGGTAAACTGGGTATGCCTGCTGCACGTTCTACTTCTATAGCAGGCAGTTACGATGCTACAAATAACGTTCTTACCATTACCAAATTTGATGTGGATAGTAGAGCAACATATCTTAACCAGGAATGGAAAACAGACAAAGATCCGCTTGCAGGTGATGCTGTAAATGCTTACAACGATGGCCCTTTGGCTGACGGGACACAAATGGGGCCTTTTTATGAAATAGAAAGTGTTTCGCCAGGTGCATTTTTAAAACCCGGAGAAAAACTGATGCATAAGCATTGTATTTTCCATTTCACGGGCAATAAATCAAGTTTAAATCTTATCGCTATTAAAACGTTAGGCGTTTCATTAAGCGACATCCAATCAGCATTATAAAAACGATTGCTAAATAGCTAATTCCGTAAATTTGATAGTAAAGCGGGAACCTTAGCCTGATTTACTTTTATTAGTTATAGGTGATGATTTTTTAATCAACCAACATCAGAAGTAAATAAAAAACGCCGGGGTTATCAGGCCCGACGTTCAATTGATTAATCTGTGAACTAAAAAACTATGTGAAAAATTAAACTCTTTGTTTATTAATTAAGCTGCTGCTGTTGACAGATATTATTCAATATCTGTTTTGTTAATGGTTTGCTGATAAATGAATTAACACATCCATATTTACTTGATCGTTCTTTATCAGATTCTCTTACTGATGAAGTCATTACATATAATTCGATCTGCTTATCCAGGCTATCCTTTATTTTTTCAAACTTGTCTAAAAACTCCCACCCACTAAAATCAGGCATGGTAAGATCAAGAAAAATGACATCGGGTAACAGGTGTTTTGCAGCTCTGTTTTCCTCTATAAATTCAAGTACCATGCTGCCATCAAATGTATAGGTGGCTTGTTTACATGCCTCATTATTGTAAAGCATTGTACGCACGATATAATGATCAATAGGATTATCATCAATTAATACAAGTTTACACATGGTGATATTTTAATTAGGTTTTAGTTATAACATCAAAATGATTAGTTATATGATGTATTAACCATTGTGCAAATAGTATACCACTAAAATTGCGAACCTATTGGACGTGTTGCCGTATAAACAGGGGGCAAAACATTATTTGCTTTATCAATATGCATTCACAAATTACCGCTGTATTAAATAGAGTTAATCCATACATTCCGGAACTCAACGATATTGCCCGTGATAATGCCGAAAAGGTGCTTAATTATATTGAGGATATTAATCTTGACCGGGATGTATTGTTCAGGCCAACATCATGCGGTAGCCTCTCTATCGCCTGGAAAATAGGCGACTGGGAGTACCAAATGGAATGTGTAAAAAATGGTTATATAATTTACACTTTTACAAAAGGCGAATACGAAAAAGCAAGCGGGTGTGTATTGTTTGATGATTTTATTCCCCAATTTGAGAAATTTTTGCTAATGCTCTGATTACCCCGCTTTTAGCGAAGGTCTCGGATCTTGACTGCTGATATGCATTTCGGGATAGCCAATATACTGCGCATACCATAGCAGGGCCGAAGCTACGATCGGCCTCAGATAATCTTTAATATTTACTGTTTCAAAGGCAAGCAATGAGCCTGGGTATATGCTATAGAATTGTAACTCAGATGGATTAGGGCTGAATGAGACATTATTTAACTGGTGTATATTTATACGTAACATGGATTTTACATCCCGTATCATAGCACCATTGTCAGTTTGTATCAAATAAAAGTTAGTGGTCGGCATGTATGTGAATTGTTACTAACACTTGTCAAAAAATGTACCACTTTAATATGGATTTTATAAATAAGGTGTAATTTATACAGTGTATTTTTTGTATTTCATAAAGTTCTGTTATAAAGAGATTAAAGCTACTTTATTTAAAGTAAATGGATCCTCAGAATATTACTCTGTACTAAAAGTAAAAATGGGTCTGTTACAATTGATGATTGTATGATAAGCATTGGCAGAAAGCAGGTCTTATACTAGTTTTAATAATGAAGTTTCCGATTGGGAAGGCTGTTTTATAAAAGCGTATTTTCTTTTTGTAACCTATTGTGAAACTGATTGATAGAATATTTGCAAATGTTTAATTTAATTGTTAGGTTTAAATGTAAATTAACTTTTAGGCAAAGTGACGGTACCAGAACAGGTCGATTAGTCATTTTTGATGATGTTGGAAAGCTAATTTATAAACTCTCTATCCCTTCTTAATTTTTTAGTTTAACAACTTGATTTTTAGTTTTTTAACTATTTTCATTAAGCAGTATCATGTTGTTAAAAAACTTTGATTTTATGAAACAAAATATTTTTTTTTACGTCTAAAAATTAAAAAAGCCAACGTCATGGTTAACCCCGTAAATTATCATCTGGAATCAGCGAGTGGAGGTCGCCAGATTACCATCGAACCCATTTATGAAGAAATTGCTTTTGGCGATCTGTTCGCTACCGGTCGCTACGTTTTAAGCGAAGGAGATAATGGCATAGGTGAGATCAGGTTTGACGGCGAATTGTTTGAATGGGAGAGAAACGGCAATGCAAGCCTGGAAGATGAAAACATATACCGTATAGTGAATTTCATCAGGGAATATAATGAACCCGAACTTGCAGGCTACTTAGATTGAAACCAGTCTTTAGTCTTTGTCTATAGATGCTTATCTTTCTTATTACTTTTCTAAAAGGTACTTTTCAATTAAATTTAAAAAGTTTCTAAAACTATTTAACATTTGCTTTTACATTTAAATTGTAATTGCTACATTGGGCATTCCAATTCAATTAAACTAGTTTATGCCCGAAGCTTCACCAAGATTCTTATCCCTGGACGTATTCCGTGGAATGACCATTTGTTTTATGATCATTGTCAACAATCCCGGAAGTAATGTAGCCTTCTGGCCGCTTGACCACGCAAAGTGGAATGGCTTTACTCCAACCGATCTTGTATTCCCTTCATTTCTATTCGCTGTAGGTAATGCCATGAGCTTTACCATGAAGCGTTATCAGCAAATGGGTAATGGTGCGGTTTTATCTAAAATATTTAAACGTACTTTCCTTATCTTTTTGATAGGATACCTGATGTATTGGTTCCCATTCTTTCACGTAACTGATGGACACTGGTCACTATCGCCAATTGGTAATACGCGCATTATGGGCGTGTTACAACGTATAGCATTGTGCTACTGCTTTGCTTCATTAATGATCCATTACCTGTCAACCCGCACGGTTTATATTTTATCTGCTTTGTTTCTATTAGGTTATTGGGTACTATTACTCGTTTTTGGTGACCAGGGTGCCCAACTAACCATGACGGGTAATGCTGGGCTATATCTTGATAAATGGTTATTTGGTGATGCACACCTTTACCATGGCGAGCATATAGCGTTTGAGCCTGAAGGGGTATTAAGTACCATACCTGCTATCGTTAACGTAGTGATCGGTTATTATGCCGGTAAGTTTATACAGGAAAGCGGAAAGACTTATACAACGATATCAAAACTATTACTCACAGGCTGCCTTTTTATTTTTATCGCTATCTGCTGGGATTCAGTATTCCCGATGAATAAAAAATTGTGGACAAGCTCATTCGTATTTATCACTACAGGATTAGACCTGGTTATTATTTCGTTCCTGCTATATGCTTTGGAAATAAATAATTGGAATAAAGGTAACTGGGCACGTTTCTTTACTGTGGTTGGGAAAAACCCTTTGCCAATTTATGTGCTCTCCGAAATACTGTTAATTATCCTTGGATGGATAGTGATCAGCGGCAAAAGCTTACCGGCTTTTTGGACCTCGCTTTTCCAGGATATCGCCCCGGGAAGGGTGGGCTCGCTGCTTTTCGCCATCAGCTTTATGCTTGTTTGCTGGCTGGTGGGTTATGTGCTGGACAAAAAGAAAATATATATCAGAGTATAAATAAAGATCTTCTACCAAAAATCAACTAAATCTCTATCTCACGAAAAGGCCCGGTAAAACGGGTCTTTTTTTATGATGGCAACCAACCTGTATTAATGGCCGTATCTTACAATAAGATTTTATGCGAAAACTAAATCTCCTTTCGTTCATTATATATAACCATCTTAAAAACTAATATGCCCTTTATAGCATCCGTATCAAAAATAGACCTGCCGCACAAAATAGCCCAGCAGGAGGCAAAGGAACAGGCAAGAGCCATGTTTGCTGAGAACTTTCCACAGGTTGACAGGCTGATACATGCTTTCGACAATACAGAGATCGTAACGCGCAATTTTTGCGAACCGTTGAGTTATTATACCGTGTCCAATACCTTCGAACAGCGAAATGACGAGTACTTGCAGATGGCTTTAAACTGGTCTGTAAAAGCAATAGAGGATTGCATTGTACAAGCCAATATTGATAAGTTGGATATAACCGATATCTTATTTGTTTCCACCACTGGTCTCGCTACGCCAAGTGTGGATGCATTGATCATTAACGAAATGAGGCTTAACCCCCACATCAATCGTATGCCTATCTTCGGATTGGGATGTGGTGGTGGCGTTTCTGGTATGGCTAAAGCGAACGCTTTGGCAAAGGCTAATCCGGATGCTGTGGTGTTGTTGGTGGCGGTGGAGTTATGCTCTTTAACTTTACTCAGGAACGATTACAGCAAAAGTAATTTTATCGGCTCAAGCCTGTTCTCAGATGGGATAGCTGCCTGCATTGTTAAAGGCGACAATCATGCTGGCGAAAAAAAGGTAAAGTACCATGCATCGAGCAGTAAATTATATTATGATTCGCTTGAAGTAATGGGCTGGGATTTTAAGGATACCGGCTTTAAAGTGCTGTTCTCAAAAGACATCCCAACGTTTATAAATGAACATGTGAAAGAAGATATTGACAGGTTTTTAGAAGGGCAGGGGCTTGATATTAGCGATATCAAAAACTTCATTTTCCATCCCGGTGGCAAAAAGGTGCTGGATGCTTATACCGATGCTTTGGGTGTAGAAGGCGATTTTTTGCAAAAGACCCGTTCGGTGATGAACAATTATGGCAATATGTCAAGCGTTACAGTATTGTATGTGCTTGAAAAGTTTATGAACGAAGGATTTGAAGACGGCTACGGCCTAATGATGGCAATGGGGCCAGGTTTTTCGAGCGAAATGGTTTTGTTAAAGATGAAAAATTAAGTCGGGAAAGACGGGAAGTCCGAAAGACTAAAAGTCCACAGGATAGGAAATCCTAAGAACTTGTACGCATTTATTTAATAGCTTAGCTTACGGACTTTCGGTCTTTCCGACTTTCGGACTAATAAAATAAAACAACATTAATGTATTTTATCATCTTCATCCTGTTTCTTATCATCCAGCGACTTACTGAACTCTATATTTCAAAACGGAACGAAAAATGGCTGCTCTCGCAGGGCGCTATAGAATATGGCCGTGAGCATTATCCGTATATCGTGGCATTGCACACCTTGTTTATCGTGTCACTGATGGTTGAATATTATTTAACAGGTGGCCAGACAATCAGCTACATAGCACTGTCGCTTTTTATATTGTTGCTGGCTTTTAAATATTGGGTATTGAGTTCGCTGGGCACCTACTGGAACACAAGAATATACCGTGTGCCGGGCGCTATCGCGGTAAAAAAAGGCCCTTATAAATTATTTAAGCATCCCAATTATGTTGATGTGGTATGTGAGATAGCCATTATCCCGCTGGTGTTTCATTTGTATTATACCGCGATAATTTTTAGCGTGTTAAATGCGATAATGCTTTCGGTAAGAATCAGGGTTGAGAACAAGGTTTGGTCGAAATGAATAATAATAAAAATCCCCGGCCATTCACTACCAGGGATTTTAACCATTCTTCAAAACCAATTAAAAAATATTTAATCTCTTATTTATTAACCAAGTACTTGTACGTGGCCACTTAAAGAAAGGTTATACTTTTTTTTATTTTTTTTAATGCCATAAAATTGTGCTGTTTATCAATAAAAAAGCTTTTTTATTTTTTGCTTTTTAGTTTTGATTTTTAATGATATATTTGCGCCTCTTTTATTAGAAGGATTATAGTAATGAAAAAAGATCTGCATCCAAAAAATTATAGATTAGTTGTTTTTAAAGACATGTCAAATGACTACTCTTTTATGACAAAATCATGTATCGACAGCCGCGAAACTGTAAAGTGGGAAGATGGCAACGAATACCCATTAGTGAAACTTGAAATTTCGCACACCTCGCATCCATTCTACACCGGTAAAATGAAACTGGTTGATACTGCAGGCCGTATTGACAAATTCCGTACCCGTTACAACAAAAAGTAATTTTGGGTTATTGATAAAATATTTACAGGTCTCCCGGTACATCGGGGGACTTTTTTTATTTTTGCGCCATGGCAATTATCTTATTTGACGGTAACGCACATCAAACCTTACTGCCTTTAACGTATACCCGTCCCGTGGCTGATCTGCGCATCGGCATTTTAACTATTGCCGAAAAATGGGGTAAATACCTTGATCTCGACTTTTCTTATCATACACAGGCCTATTTAAGCACCAAGTTCCCTGTAAATATTGAGGACAGAAATTTGTTCATCAACGGCGCTGTTTGCCCGGATGAGCAGTTGCTTGAAGCGATCTATAAATTGCATGGCGGCGAAGCGTTAAAGTATGATAATGAGCTTATAGCAGTAAAACTTTCTGAAAGCGATGCCGGGGCATTTGATGCCAGTGCGAAGTTTGATCGTGAGATAGATTATGCAGGTAAACCAGTGATGCTCAAGTATCCTGAAGATATTTTCAGGAATAATGATACCGAACTCAAAAAAGATTATCAGTTATTAACCAAAGGCCGTACCAGCGCTGCCATTAGTCAGACCAATACAATCATCGGAAATGATTTTTTTGCCGAAGATAGTGCTGTCTCAGAATGCTCCACTTTTAACACCACTAATGGCCCAATTTACTTAGCTGCAAATACTGAGGTGTGGGAAGGTGCTCATATCCGTGGTGCGTTTGCTTTGTGTGAGGAATCACAAGTGAAGATGGGGGCAAAAATATATGGTGGCACAACCGTTGGGCCGTATTGCCGGGTAGGTGGCGAGCTCAATAATGCCGTAATCTGGGGGTATTCATCAAAAGGTCACGAAGGCTATTTGGGTAATTCCGTTTTGGGTGAATGGTGTAATATCGGTGCTGACAGCAATAATTCGAACCTGAAAAACAATTATGCTGATGTAAAGCTTTGGGATTATACCACGGAGCATTTTCGTCAAACAAATTTACAATTTTGCGGACTGATCATGGCCGATCATGCCAAATGTGCCATCAATACCATGTTTAATACGGGTACAGTAGTTGGAGTAAGTGCTAACGTTTTTGGTGCAGGTTTCCCGCGTAATTTTGTACCTGATTTTTCGTGGGGCGGTGTGCATGGTTATGAAATATATTCGCTGAAGAAAGTGTTCGAAACTACAGAAAAGGTTTTCGCACGCCGGGATCACAGGGATTTTAACGATGCAGAGAAAGATATATTAAAAACGGTTTTTGAGTTAACGGAAGAGTACAGGAAATATTAGAAGAAGTCCATAGTCGATGGTCGATAGTCCATAGACTGAATATATACTAACATTTATCAAATCATTTAAAACTACTATGGGCTATTGACCATTGTCCATAGACTAAACAAACAATCATGAGAAAAAAAATTGTCGCCGGGAACTGGAAAATGAATATGGACTACGAAGAGGGTTTGTCTTTATTTTCTGAAGTTATCAATATGGTTCACGATGAAGTGACCGGCAAACAGCATGTGGTAGTATGCAGTCCTTTTATTCACCTGCATAGCCTGGCACATCTGGCAAAAGGATATAACAAAGTTTCTATTGGTGCACAGAATGCCCATCAGGCAGAGTCAGGCGCTTATACCGGCGAGATATCAGCTAAAATGATCCACTCAACCGGTGCTGAGTATGTTATTTTAGGTCATTCGGAACGCCGCCAGTATTTTGGAGAGACCAATGAACTGTTAGCTAAGAAAATTGATACTGCACTTAAAAATTCTTTAAAACCAATTTTTTGTATTGGGGAAACTTTAAAAGAACGTGAGACTGAGAAGCATTTCGAAGTGATAAAAACTCAACTGGAAGAAGGTAGTTTCCATTTAGATGCGGAGCAGTTTGGTAAACTGGTAATAGCTTACGAACCTGTTTGGGCTATTGGTACTGGCATAACTGCTACTTCGGCACAGGCACAGGAAATACATATGTTTATTCGCAAGGAGATCGTCAAGAAATACGGACAGGAAGTTGCTGAGAATACCACAATTTTATATGGTGGTAGCTGCAATGCTAAAAATGCTTGTGATCTGTTCGGTCAGCCGGATATTGACGGTGGGTTGATAGGCGGAGCATCCCTAAAATCCCGCGACTTTTTAGATATAGTGAAAGAGTTTAATTAAGATCAGATATGAGATTTGAGATATGAGATTTGAGTTTTTTGCCGTTCATAAAACATGATGGTAAACTATTAAGTGTCTCAAATCTCATATCTCACGTCTCACATCTCAAACATGAGGAAGCTGCTAAAAGTCATATTACCGCCTTTGATCGGTTTTGCGGTATATTTTATAGCCATAAGGTATAGTTCTGTTTATTTTACACTGAGGATTGATGAGATGGGCGAGGGGACGATAACGGCTTTTATGGCTTACTATAGATACTTTTTACCGTTATTATTTACAGTAGCAGTACTCACGCAGTTACTCATTGTGGTTCCAATCTGGGATCGAGTCTTCTTAAAATCCACTACAGGTAAGTTTATCTCATCACTAATACTTTGTTTGATCTGCATACTGTTTGCAGCAGGTATAAGCTATACGATATGGGATAAACAGTCCGGTGTTGACCATGTAATTAAAGTAGGGCTTTTTATGACGGCTGTACAATTAGTTTACTGGGCAGTAAACTTGTTTGTGTTATATCTTTTAACTAAAAAGCCTGAACAGGCAGCTGAGGTTACTGAGTAATTTCTCAAATCTCATATCTCACGTCTCAAATCTAAAGAAAATGAATTACTACGAATTACGCTTTACCACCAAACCTATTGAGGACTATCAGCAAGATCTGTTGATCAATGAGCTGGCGGAGATTGGTTTTGATACTTTTGAGGAGGTAGAGCAGGGTTTTAAGGCTTATATTCCGTCTGATGATTTTAACCAGGCTTTGCTGGAGGAACATTTAGTGCCTTATCATGCTATGTTTGATTTTATCTATGAAGTTAATATCATTCCCCAAAAGAATTGGAACGAGGTATGGGAAAGCAATTTTGAGCCGATACAGATAAGGGATAAGATATACGTTAGGGCCACTTTCCATCCGCAAAAGCCTGAATTTCCTTATGAGATCGTGATCGACCCTAAAATGGCGTTTGGTACGGGGCATCATGAAACTACATCCATGATGATGGACCTGATGCTGGATGCTGATTTAAAAGATAAAAAGATGCTTGATATGGGCTGTGGAACCGGGATATTAGCCATATTGGCAAGTAAGTTGGGTGCAAAAGATATTACAGCAATAGATTACGATCCTGTTTGCTATGAAAGCACGATAGAGAATTCAACATTAAATGGCATCAATAGTATTAAGGCACTATGTGGCTCTAAAGAAGTAATTCCTGAGGAAAAATTTGATGTGATCCTTGCTAATATTAACCGCAATATTTTGATCGACCAGATGGAACGCTATGGCGAGGTGTTAAAATCTGGTGGGGAAATCTATTTCAGTGGTTTCTATGAAAATCCAGACCTGAATATCATTAAACAGGAAGCAGCCAAATATGGCATGAAGTATATCAGCCACCAAAAAACGAAAGAATGGGTTGCGGCAAGGTTTCAAAAATAGAGCCGTAATGCTTTACGGCCCTATCAGGATTTAATATCCTACTGTAAACCTTCTTTTTATAAACCGATTTTCTTCCAGTTCATCAATAATAGCTACGGCCAGGTCCTCCACTGATATGTCTGCCTGATTTTTATCATCAAATACTGGCTGATCAGTACCTAAACGAAATACACCTGTACGTTTGCCGGGGTGCAGTTGTATTGCAGGACTTAAAAATGTCCAATCCAGATCTTTTTCCTTTTTGATGGTGTTCAGGTAATCTCGTGCCGCAGTTGCACCACTTTTCCATTGCACTGGGAACTCAGGTGTATCAACCAACTGCACGCCGGGAGCAATCTCAAGACTGCCGGCACCACCAACTACCAGCAAACGTTTTACGCCCGATAATTTTGTTGCTTGCTGGATGGCTTCGCATCCTTTAATAAAATCATTATACAGGTTAGGATTGGTCCAGCCTGCGTTAAAAGTATTTACTACCGCATCATTCCCCGCAAGTATTTTAGCAAGGTTGCTGCTATCGTCTGCATCAGCAGATATTGCTTTAAGTTTCGCATTTTTAGTAGTGATCTTGTCGACATTGCGGGCAATGGCAGTTACTTCATGCCCCCGATGCAAAGCTTCATTTAAAACGGCTGAGCCCACAAATCCAGTGGCTCCGATTATTGCTATTTTCATATTATTTAATTTGTTTTTTTAATGGTTATGAAGCTATCATGAGCATGGTTATTTTTTTTTAACTCATGATGGTTTCATATGTTTAGTGTTTAATTGTAATTAGTAATGTTACAGTTTATGTTAAAAAAAATTAATCTAATCGGTTACTAAAGTCAGCTATATTGATACTACCGAGCTTTTTCAATATGGTTTTATCTACATCGGCATATAGCTCGTCAATATTTTTATTGATCTGCTTACCAATCGGGCAGGCAGGATTAGGGGTGTTTTTAGCTGTGCCTAATAAAGGTTGGGTTTTCACTAACAGGTAAACATTAGCCAGGCTGATCTGGTTTGCCGGTTTGCCCAGGCTATAGCCACCACTTTTGCCTTCTTTACTTGTTATCAAACCATGATTACGCAGGCTGCTGATCTCCTTACGAGCCAGGGCTGGATTGATATTGATACTGCCGGCAATGTAGTCGGACGACAACAGTTCTCCCCCCGCTTTGCTTAAAAGGGTGAGGATATGTACTGCTATTGGAAACCTTCCGTTCATCTGTAATAAAAATTATTACAGTAAAGGTAAGTTGTTTTTTATTGATTCAGAATAGTTTTTGGATTAAGGAATTGATTTGACTTTGGGCAGACATTTTGAAGAATTTTACGTATATTCATACTGAAACACATTCTTAAATTTGGTTTGTTGTAATATGTGTTGTAACTGACAATTATAAACCTCCGTCTTTGTAGATTTGATAAATTTTACTTTTAGACCAAAATGGTCAAATGTAAAATAACCTAAATTTCATTGTTATGAAAACTTATATTGTACCCATTGATTTCTCCGAAACCTCGACCCATGCAGCTGAATTTGCCGCAATGCTGAGTAATCAAACAGATGTAGCAGATATCTTTTTACTGCACTCATACCACGTATCGGTTTACGAAAGCGTTTTACCAACCCCGGATATGATCATTCCGACCGATGAGGAAATAGAAGAACAGTTACTTGAAAGAATAAAAAAATTAGAACACATCAGGACGCATATGCATAAGGATGTACGGCATGGAGTTACTATCCATGTACGTATCAGCCGCTCGCCATTGGTGAGGGCTATTATCGAATCTGTAGGCAAAGAGCATGGCGACCTGGTGATATTGGGCAGTAACGGAAGCAATAGCGCTAATATCAGCCATATAGGCAGCAATGTGATCAATATATCAAAACTGAGCCCTGTGCCGGTTATAGTTGTTCCGCCTGCCTGCTGTTACGAGTTGATCAAAAGGGTGGTAATGGCTTGTGATTTTAATAAGGTAAAAGATACTGTGCCGCTTGAACCACTTAAACGACTTTTGCAACGGCATGATCTGGAATTACAGGTTGTAAATATTGACAGAGAAGCGAAGCATAAAAATGCCGATCAGCAACAACTGGCTGAAGAAAGTGCTTTACATGGTATGCTTAAAGAGTACCACCCGCATTATTACTTTAATACGGACCGTGATATTATTAACGGGATATTGAATTTTGCCAATGGCCACCATGCCCAGATGGTGATCGCGTTGCCGCATAAGTATAGTTTTTTCCAATCACTGTTGCATAATAGTGTGTCACAACAACTCACAGTTCATTCGGCAGTGCCTGTATTGTTGTTGAAATAAAAGTATTTGCCCGTTAGCTAAAGTACTTTAATAAATATATTTTTAAGCAATGCAGATTATACGTTTATTTGTAAAACTTTTCTTCACAGTTCAATATTTTTAATGAGGATACATTTTATAGCCATAGGTGGCAGCGCCATGCATAATATGGCTATCGCATTGCACAAAAAGGGTTTTAAAGTTACAGGCTCTGATGATGTTCTTTTTGAACCATCGGTTTCACGGCTCTCAAAATATGGCCTTTTCCCCGACAAAGAAGGCTGGTATCCAGAAAATATTACACCTGATATCGACGCAATTATCCTGGGCATGCACGCCCGGGCAGACAACCCTGAGTTGTTGAAGGCACAGGAGCTGGGCTTAAAAATATATTCATACCCTGAATATATTTATGAACACTCAAAAAATAAGCTTCGGGTAGTAATAGGGGGCAGTCACGGTAAAACTACCATCACCTCGATGATCCTTCACGTACTAAAAAGTACCGGGAAGGATTTTGATTACCTGGTAGGTGCACAGCTGGAAGGCTTTGATACCATGGTGAAATTAACGGATGAGGCCCCGGTTATCGTGATAGAAGGCGATGAATATTTATCGTCGGCTATTGACAGGCGGCCTAAATTTCACTTATATAAAGCTGATATTGGTGTAATAAGTGGTATCGCCTGGGACCATATCAATGTTTTCCCAACGTTTGATAATTATGTGGAGCAGTTCAAACTGTTTATCGATACCATACAACCCGGTGGAAAGCTTATCTATTCAGAAACAGATGCGATTTTGAATGACCTGGTAAAATCTGATCATTCTGAAATTGAGAAATTTCCTTATAGTTTACCTGCTTATAATATTAAATATGGTATTACAAATATTATAGCAGGTCAAAAAGAATATCAACTACAGGTTTTTGGTGAGCACAACTTATTAAATATGGAAGCTGCTCGTATTATTTGTGAAAACCTTGGTATTAATACCGAAGACTTCTATACTCAGATGAGTAGTTTTAAAGGTGCCGCACGCCGGCTCGAGTTGGTAGGGAAAAATGAAAGTGCAGAGTTTTTTAAGGACTTTGCGCATTCGCCTTCTAAGCTAACTGCTACTATTCATGCTGTAAAAACTCAATTTCCGGATAGGAAGTTAATCGCCTGTATTGAACTTCATACTTTCAGCAGTTTGAATAAAGACTTTTTAAGTCAGTATGCACATACGATGGACGAGGCTGATATTGCCCTGGTTTTTATTGATAAAAAAACCTTTGAGCAAAAGAAAATGGCTCCCTATGCTGCTGAAACAGTGAAGGATGCATTTGCAAGGGAGGATCTTGTTTTTTATAATGACCCGGCAGAACTGCAAAAAAGACTCGAAAGTATAGTGATGAAGGACACTAATTTGTTAATGATGAGCTCCGGAAATTTCGGAGGAATCAATCTTCCAAACCTGGCAGAAAAAATATTATAAAAAAAAGAAATAATAAGTTTTGATATGAATATTTTATTGTAACTTTATTAACTACTGAGAAACCTTATCGAAATTAAATCAAAATGAAAGCACTTGGAAAAAAAATTAGATTGCTTCGCCACCAAAATGGCTGGAGTCAGGAAGATGTTGCAAAAAGACTAGACATCTCCATCCCCGCCTTTTCTAAAATCGAGACCGGTATAACCGATATCAATTTATCCCGGCTTGAACAAATCTCTACCTTGTTTGACATGACTGTAGTGCAGTTACTTACTTTTAATGACGAAGAAAACGATCAAAAATTTATTAACGAACTAGAAGTTGTTAATAAGAAACTGATGGATCGTGACGCAGAGGTTATTGACCTGCAAAAGAAGGTAATTGAACTGTTTGAGGAGTTAAGGCATTCAAAGACTGCATAATTACTACCTATCTGCCTAAAACCCGATCAGAAAATGTAACGCATTGTTAAGTGTTTTTTACCAAAAGTAGCCCCCATGCTGTGGTGGAGTGCTATCATTTTGTCGTTAAAATCACCTACCCAGGATAGTTCGAGTTCGTCGTATTGTTTTAAAGGTAAGACATATTCTTTCAATTTAATAAATAGGGCGGACTCTAATCCATGCTTCTGGAATTTCTGTTTAGTACCCATTACAACGGCTCGCATACGCGAAACGCCTTTCCATTTATAATATAGAAATTTGAGCTTACCGATCAAATCAAGCTTGCCGTTAAGCGTTTTGATCATTTGGTTGGCATCAGGTAATATCACTACAAAAGAGGCAGGTTCACCATTTACATAAGCAAACCAGATCAGTTTCTCATCCATCAGGGGTTTCATCTTTCTGAAACTTTCCAGTATGGTAGCTTTTGCAATCGGGACGAAATTTTCAAAGTCTTTCCAGGCATCATTGTAAATATCTATGAAATCGGCTGCGAATTGCTCTATTTCTCCTGCTTTAAGATGCTTAAACTCATAGCCGGGCTTTTGGGCAACCCATTGTGCAATTTTGGTAAATCGCTCTGGAAATGGCTTGTGAGCATCTACGTGGTTGGTTATTTGTTCATACTGGGTTTTAAAGCCATATTTCTCAAAGAAACCAACGTAGTAAGGCGGGTTATAATTCATCCCGTAAGATGGCGGCACAAAACCATCAGCCAGCAGTCCCCAAAAATTATCGTTCTCGCCAAAATTTATTGGTCCATCCATTGCCTGCATACCATTGGCTTTGAGCCAGTTCTTTGCAGTATCGAACAATAGAAAGGCTGTCTTTTCATCATCAATGCATTCAAAAAAGCCCATGCCGCCGGTGGGCTGCTCATAATTGTAAGCTTTTTCGTCGTTTATGAAAGCTGCCACACGGCCCAGTAGTTCTCCGTTACTGCCGGTCAGTATCCAACGGGTGCACTTGCCATGCCGAAAGAAATTGTTTTTGGCAGGATCAAAAATAGCTTCGATGTCGTTATCAAGCGGACATATCCAGTTTTTATCATTCTTATAAATCACGTGGGCCACATCTAAAAATGCTTTTTTTTCGGACTTACTTTTAACCTCGGTAATAGTCATTTATAATTGCTTAATGGATATATATAAAAAAGCATTCAGGGGCTTAGCCTGAATGCTTTAAATGGCAGTATGATCAATAACAGGATCTGTCAATTATTAAAAATCGTCTTCTTCGTCGTAGCCTTCAAAAGACTCGTATCTACCGATATCATCAAGAGGCATATCAAAATCCTCGTCGTCGTCATCATCAATAACTTTCTTTTTCGCAGGCATATCGGTTGACTGTTCATCATCTTTGTCTGCGGCCGTGTCTTTAGGAGCGGTCGTTTTTTTAACTGGTTTTTTTGGCGTTTCCATTGCGACGATCTATTTATGAAATATAAATCAATTTAAATTTAAATTAAGTCAAATGCAAATTATCTTTTTTCTGAAACGTTGCATTGTTATTCCAAAAATAATTAAAATCATTTTCAAAGAAAATACATTTGAAAATTATTCTGCTTGTTCACCAATCGAGACGGAATTGTCTGTAAACTCTTTTATCTGAGGTAATTCGCCAAGGTTATTTATACCGAAATAATCCATAAACTGCTGGCTTGCGCTGTATAAAATAGGCCTGCCAACCGTTTCCGACTTCCCAATAATGGTGATCAGCTCCTTTTCGAGCAATTTTTGTATCGAGTAATCACTGTTAACACCGCGTATTTGTTCGATCTCTAATTTGGTCACTGATTGTTTATAGGCTATAATGGCCAGTGTTTCCAAAGCAGCAGGGCTCAGTTTCTTTTTTGACCGCTGTAACTGCAGCAAGCTGATAACAGGATGATAGATTTTTTTAGTCAGAAATTGATAGCCATTGGAGATATTGACCAATTCAATAGCAAAGTTTTCATCCTGGTATTTTTTCTGAATATTATCAATACTGAGGGTGACATCCTCTTTAGTGAAATCCCGCTCAAATGCCGCCTGAAGACAAAATATTATTTCTTCGATACGGATACTTTGTTCAGAAGAAAAAATAAGGGCCTCGATATATAGTTCCGGGTTTTCCATTCAAATTTATTAGTGAGTTTTTATCTGAATCAAATATGCAAATTTATGCTTAATGGAGGCAGATAAAAGAATTTAGCTATAAGTGTAAGATATACACATTTGGGGAAATTTGTTGTGAGAAACAGTAATATGAGGAAAAAAATGCAAGACGGGGCGGAAAAAATTCCACACTGGATTAATATATGTACTAAAAGTTAACATTGTTTATAGTTAAAGCACCGGTTTTTGGAAGATGGCACAGGATTTGGATATTGATTACCTGACCCCCATAAAGGGCTGTTTTTCATAGGTAGATGTAAGGGCCGGAAGCTGCGAGAGTAACCGGCCTTTTCTTTTATAGAACCAAGATGCAAGAACCAAGAACCAGGATACAAGAATCAAGAGCCAGAATACCAAAAATCAAGGCTGTTTTTCCTGAATCTTGATTCTTAGCTCCTGATTCTTTTTAACTTAATAGTTAATTATTTGCTCTTCGATCTGCGATGGAATATCGCGCCACTCATATCTCTGATTACGTAATTGTGGTTCAAAACCGGCTTCAATAATTGAATCCTGGATACCTTTAGCTGTAAAGCGGTGTGGGGCTCCTGCTGCTGATACTACGTTTTCTTCGATCATGATAGAACCAAAGTCATTTGCGCCTGCGTGCAGGCATACCTGGGCCACCTGTTTGCCGACCGTTAGCCATGAGGCTTGTATATTTTTAATATTAGGCAGCATAATACGACTTAGTGCGATCATCCGGATATATTCGTCGCCCGAAACATTATTGGTAATACCACGCACTTTACGCAGCAATGTACCGTCGTCCTGGAAAGGCCATGGAATGAAGGCTACAAAACCATAGGCACCCTCAGGTTTTTCTGATTGCACCTCACGTATCCAAACCAAATGCTCAAAACGCTCTTCGATAGTTTCCACATGGCCAAACATCATTGTAGCCGAACTTGGTAAATTAAGTTGATGAGCGGCACGCATTACATCCAACCACTCCTTACCACCGCATTTGCCTTTTGAGATCAGTCTGCGTACGCGGTCGTTCAATATCTCGGCACCGGCGCCTGGCAATGAATCTAATCCGGCTGCTTTTAACTCACGTAAAACATCAATATGGCTCATGCCTTCCAGTTTAGCCACGTGAGCTATTTCTGGTGGACCTAATGAATGCAGTTTTAGGGTTGGATATAATTCTTTTAGTTGTTTAAACAGGTCAGCATAAAATTTTAGGCCGAGATCGGGATGATGGCCGCCTTGTAAAAGCAATTGGTCGCCACCGTAACGGAAAGTTTCCTCTATTTTTTGCTTGTAGGTCTCTATATCAGTAATATAACTATCCTCATGGCCCGGCCTGCGAAAGAAATTACAGAACTTGCAATTGGCAATGCAAACATTGGTGGTGTTTACGTTGCGGTCTATTTGCCAGGTAACTTTACCGTGCGGAACCTGCTTTTTGCGCAGCTCGTTGGCTACATACATTAAATCGGCAGTAGGAGCATTGTGATAAAGGTGCACACCTTCTTCCATGCTCAGGAAATCAAAATTTAATGCGCGTTGCAGCAAATCGGCTGTATTCATGGTAACAAAGATACGAAGTAAGAGGTGAAAGGTGAAAGCAGAAAGGGGAAAGCTAAAAGATAAGAGAATTTTGACGGTTTAATTATTTAAACCATACTATCATCAATGTAACGTCCATAATATTTATTGTCTTTGATGATCCAAATAATAGTATACGCACCTGCTCCATCGCTGTTTGACATACTTATAAAAATTGTGTTATCAGGACCATGACAAATACTTATATTTTTCAAGTGGGGTTCATAAAGATCATCGAAACCACTTTTTGGAATGTTTATCAGGTTTCCTTTTATTGTAACCTCTATCTGCGATATTACTTCTTTAGGTATTTCGCCATCCGTTCCCCAAAAAAATTTGCCATCTATTTTAGATAACTCACTTCTGATGTTGTTAGGATTTTCTTTAGAATAAAATAGTTGATGCTTTTTGGGTTCGAATATTGCCTGTTTAACAATTACACTTAAACTGTCTTTTTTACCAGGGGTTCTCCAATTATTCAATATTAACACCCTGCTTTTATGAATATACCCTTCTACCCAATTAGCCTTGCTATGATTATCGGGTTGAATATAAAGTACCTTCCACCAATTGGTCTTATTTGATTCACAGCTAAAAACTGAGTAATTATAAATTTTGCTAATTACAGGGGCATTTACTGAAGGTGTTTGCCTTATGTTAACATAGCCCTGCGGATCTTTTATAACTGCATATACAAGATCATCATCAAGTTGAAATTGTTGTTGAGCATTTACAGTACTACTAAACAAAAACAGGAAAAGAATGATAAGAATAGGTTTCATATGTCTAAGTTACAACTTTCCCCTTATCCAGCCTCAAAACCTTATCCACACTCTCCGGTATCTCGTGCTGATAATGGGTAACATAAATGAGGGTTACGTTGCTTAATTCGCAAATGGTATCTACGATCATTTTAAAATGCTGCTGCTGGTGTGCATCCATTCCCTGGCAGGGTTCGTCAAATATTAATAGTGACGGATTTTTGATCAATGCTCTTGCCAAAAGACCCAGACGCTGCGCACTGGCGGGGACGTTTTTGAGCAATACCCGTGCATATTTGTCTATCTCCAAAGCTTTCATCCAACGCAGCGCTGTTGCGGTTTTCTTTGGGTCGCATGGTCTGAACAATCCCATTGTATCATAAAAGCCAGATTCGATCACCTGCAGGCAGCTGTTATCGGTAGGAAAGTATTGATATAATTCAGGCGATACAAAGCCGATCTTGCTTTTAATATCCCAAATACTCTCGCCTGTACCACGTTTGCGGTCGAATAAAACAATATCATTGGCATAGGCTTGTGGGTTATCACCATTAATTAAACTCAATAAGGTTGATTTCCCGGCTCCGTTCGGGCCAAGCAATGCCCATCGCTCACCTTGCTTTATTTGCCAGTCTACATTTTTCAGTATCGTTTTATCACCATAAATGATATTTATATTATTCATCTTCACTATCCAGTCGTAAGCAGGAATGCCATTGGTATTGAGCAAAGCAGATAGTTCATTGGTATCAATAGTTTCTTTACCTGCCTTACTAAAAGCTGCCGGATCAAATTGACTGGCAGGCATTTGCTGGGCGATAGAACCATTTTTTAATATGGCTACATTGGTGATAGCACGAGGTATCTCGAAAGGGGAGGTAGCCATAATTACTGAAATACCAGATGCTATGATATCAGCTATGATGATATTAAATTCAGTCCTTGTTTGTACGTCCAATCCTGTAAGGGGACTATCCAGCATCAGTAAGACCGGGTTTTTTAGTAATGCGGCGGCTATCAATAACCGCTTGGTCTCACCGTTTGATAATTTGATAAGCTGTTTGCTTCTTAATCCTTCAAGATTAAGTCTTTGCAGCGTTTTGGTTAGGGTCCAGTAAGCAGGTTTATCTGAAAAGGGTTTTATAGAGGATAAATATTCATCAACAGTCAGTGCATCTTCTGAGTCAGAAGAATTATAACGTTGCTGATAATAGAAATCGCTGGTGTTTGACAGGTTACGGAAATGGTGACGTGATTCTACCAGTGCGATCAGCCTGTGAAAAGTTAAGTGTGCATCGTTTATCGGATGATCTAATAAAAATTCTTCGTGAAAATGATACCGGATACTTCCGGCTGATAAATGAAATTTGCCGGCAATAACTTGCAGCAATGCGCTTTTCCCTGAACCGCTTTCGCCTATCAATGCCCAGTGTTCACCTTTATTTATACGAAAGTTTAAATCAGTGAAAACAGGGGTATTGACCAATTTGAGTATGGCATTATCAATCGATAATAGAGAAGTATCCATGGGTATCAATATATCGTGCCGAATTTAGGAATTATGTTGATTAAGTTATTGGTTAATTAAGTTGGATTGAGTTGGACTAAGTTGATTGGGTTGGATTAAGTTGGACTAAGTTGATTGGGTTGGATTAAGTTAGATTGAGTTGGAATAGGTTGATTGGGTTGGAATGAGTTGATTGAGTTGGACTAAGTTGATTGGGTTGGATTAAGTTGGAATTAGTTGATTGGGTTAGACTAAGTTGATTGCGTTTTTTGATTTAATCGATGAATTAACGGCTATAAAACTTAAATACAGATTTTTTGTAGTAGGATAATCTAATCTGAGATACTAAAGTTCAGGTATAAAACATTATCCTAAAGTTCAGGTATAAAACATTATCCTATGAAAAAAATTAACTTATTATTATTCGCTTTAGTAATGATAACCTTGAGCGGCTGCTCGGTTATAACCGGGATTTTTAAAGCCGGGGCAGTGGTGGGGATAATCTCGGTCATTGTAGTGATCGTCATTATTATATGGATCGTATCCCTGTTCAGAAGTAAATAAACAAAAAACGCTCCTCGGAACAGACCGGGAGCGTTTTTGTAAAGACTTAAAAAGAAATTATTTCTTTTTAGTAGTGTCTTTTTTAGTAGTGTCAGCAGACATTTTCATTTTGCTGGTGTCTTTTTTAGCAGTATCAGTAGCCATTTTAGCTGAATCAGCCATTTTAGCTGAGTCAGCCATTTTAGCTGAATCAGCAGCACCTGAACCAGATTTACCTTTACAAGCAACAGCAGAAACAGCGATAGCTAAAGCTAAGAAACCAATTTTGAATGAATTTTTCATTTTAATTTTTTTTAATAAGTGATTAATAGTTTTGCTCATTAATACCATAAACTAAAAAAGGTAACCCATAATTTAAAAAAATTACAGATTACCTTTTAAAAAAGTGTAAAAAACTAAAAATCAACAGAAACTAAAATGATTAGTCCCGGTTAGAAATTATTTCTTAGTAGTATCTTTTTTAGTAGTGTCAGCAGCAGCTTTAGTAGTGTCAGCTTTCTTTGCAGTATCAACAACAGTAGTTTTAGTTGAATCTACAGTTTTAGTTGAATCAGTTGCAGTAGTAGTTGAGCTACCTTTGCAAGCAGCAGCAGAAACAGCGATAGCTAAAGCTAAGAAACCTAATTTGAATGAATTTTTCATGTTATGCGTTTTGTTTAATGTTTTGCATTAATACGGCAAACTAAAAAAGGTAACCCACCTATTTTTAAAAAAAATTATATTTTATCTATAAATGTAGTAGAATATCGATTTCAGCCCTCAGAAAGCAGTTTTGAGGGCTGAAATATAAGATTGCTATTTTTTGACGGTGTCAATTGAAGCTTTCTTCGCTGTGTCAATGCTTTTTTGTGAGGTGTCAATTTTTGTTTTGCCTGAATCCGGAGGTGTGCTATTTGAGTTTGCTTTTGGAGGGTCACAAGCCAAAGCAGAAACAGCGATACCGAGGATAAGGAACCCGATCTTGAATGAATTTTTCATAAAGTTTTTGTTTAAAGTTTTGCATTGATACAGCAAACTTTATAAAGGTAACCCGCTGAAAAAATATAAAAAAAGGCAGCCCAAAAGAGGGTTACCTTAATGAATTATTTGGAATTAATGGCTCAGATTACGGCTTTTTAGTCGTGTCTTTTTTAGTTGTATCAGTAGTCATTTTTGTGGCGGTATCCTTTTTGGTTGTATCAACTACTGTGGTCGTTGTTGAGTCGGTTACTTTGGTGGTATCAGTAGTGCTGGTTGAGCCGGTACCTTTGCACGCTGCAAACGACAATGCTATAAAAGTGGCCAGGGATAATTTGCTAATGTTTTTCATGATGATAAAAAATGATTTGATTAATTAATTGTTGTAAAATTGAAAGATAAATTCAAAGTAGGTAACCGGGCACTTTAAATTTTGTTTAATTTTTTTACAATGAGTGGGTTACAATTTCGCATTAATAGTATTAAGTAGTGAGTACAGACTTTAAAAGTTCAACGCCGACCGACAACGAAATTGTTTTCGGTATCCTAAATAATTCAGAAAGTGCGATAAAACGACTTTATGTAGCGTATTTTCCGATGGTATTACAGCTGATCATTAATAATAACGGAACAGCCGATGATGCTAAGGATATTTACCAGGAGGCGATAATTGTTCTTTATAATAAGATAAAAAAGGGGGATTTTGAGCTGAGCAGCAAACTGAAAACTTTTATTTATTCGGTTTGCAGGAGGCTTTGGCTTAAAAGATTGAGCCAGATGAACCGCTACGGAGGTGACGTCCACGATTTTCAGGAATATTTGCCTGTTGAAGAGGATGTGGAAGAGCAGAATGAGCGGGATATACAATTTACCAAAATGCAAAGTGCACTACAGTTATTAGGTGAGCCTTGCAAAACTATAATTGAGGATTTTTATATCAATAACAGATCGATGCAGGAGATCTGTGAAAGTTTTGGGTATACCAATGCGGATAATGCCAAAACCCAGAAATATAAATGCCTGCAAAGGCTGAAGAAACTGTTTTTTCAGCAAAAATAGAGGAGCAAAGACATGAGAGACGAGCAACTGTTAGAAGTAATTGAACGCTACCTTAACGGGGAAATGAATGCCGATGAACGCCGTGCATTTGAGCAGCTTCGTGTGGAGAATTCAGAAGTTGATAGTAAGGTGATCGAGCATCAGCAATTTACCAGCTTATTAAAGCAATACGGCGAACGTGTACAACTGGAGAACAGGCTGAACGCAATACATGAGGAAATAGATGTGCATGCAATTGCCGAAGAAGTGACCATCCATCCGTCGTGGATCATTCAGATGTGGAGACATCATCATTCAAAAATATCTGTAGCAGCTTCGATAGCTATTTTTGCTGTTTTGGGTACGTTGTTCTTCACCGGGTATTTGAATAATAATTCGTCATTTACTGAATTGAGCCGGGAAGTAGGGAAATTAAATCGTTCTACAACTGAGATAAAAAAATCAATCAACGATATAAAAAAGAGCCGTATAACTGCACCTGACAAATTTCGAGGTACCGGATTTGCCATAACCTCAAATGGATTGATCGCAACAAGCTATCATGTAATTAGTGGTGCTGATTCTATATACGTTCAGGATGTAACAGGAAAGGCATTTAAGGTAAAAGTAATTTATAACGACATACAAAGTGATGTATCGATTTTAAAAGTAGTAGATACTTCGTTCAGAAATTTAGGCCAGCTGCCTTATACATTTAAACATTCAGAAAGTGACCTGGCGGAGAGTGTATATACTTATGGCTATCCGCAAGATTCACCGGTTTATGGTGAAGGCAGGTTAACGTCAGCAAATGGGCTTGGCAACGATACTTTAGATTACGAAATATCTGTTCCTATTAATCCTGGAAACAGCGGAGGCCCGTTGCTGGATAGTAAAGGGAATATCATAGGGATAGTTAAAGCAAAAGAAACAAGGCTTGAGGGGGTTCACTTTGCGCTGAAATCAAGCTATTTGCTAAATGCTATAAAGAATATGCCAACTGATTCTTTAACCAAAACACCTGTCCTTAATACTCAAAATGAGTTAGCTAATTTAACCCGTCAACAACAGGTTAAAAAGTTGAAGAACTATGTGTTTATGGTGAAGGTTTATTAATTAATGTGCAGATGTGCGGATATGCAGATGTGCAAATGAATTGAATGTGCAGATGTGAGGATGTGCAGATGTGCGAATGAATTATTAGATGTGCAGATGTGAGGATATGCAGATGTGCAAATGAATTAGATGTGTGGATGTGCAAATATGCAGATGTGCAAATGAACAATATTGAAAGCGCTCCTATTTAGGGGCGCTTTTTTTGTCTGAACCGCAGATTTGACGGATTATGTGATTCCGCAGATTAAAACATCTGCACATCCTCACATCTGCATATTTGCACATCTATCTGTCTACTTCGCCTAATACAAAATCAATCGAGCCGATTATGGCGATGAGGTCGGCTATCATGACATTTTTGGCGATAGCTGGTAGTACTGAAAGATTACAAAAACTTGGTCCGCGCGATTTTACTCTGAATGGTATTTCTGATTTACTATCGTTAGCTATAAAGTAAAAGCCTAATTCGCCTTTGGCGCCTTCGCCACGGATGTAAAAATCCTGCACTTTTGGTGTGATCTTTCTTGGCATCTTAGCACGCGGATCAAAATCCGGGGTGCGTTTCAATTCTTTTTGCAGGCGATCAAGGCATTGTTCTACAATTTTGAGTGATTGCTCGATCTCATCTACACGCACTTTATAGCGGTCCCAGCAATCGCCTACAGCGCCCATTTCGCCTTTGCCTACCGGTACATCAAATTCCAGTTCAGGGTAAACGGAATAGTTATCAATTCGTCTTAAATCCCATTTAAGCCCTGAGCCACGCAGCATTGGTCCGGAGCAGCCATAATTAATTGCCACATCCATAGGCAATACGCCAACATTAGCGGTACGACTGATGAATATCTGGTTATCGGTAAGTAATTGGTTTAGCTCGACTAATTTGGGTTTAAAATAATCTACAAATTCGCGGCAACGTTCTTCAAATCCAACAGGGAGGTCATAAAATAATCCGCCTACCCAAATATAGTTATACAGCATGCGTGAGCCTGATGCCCATTCCAGCATACCCATTATATGTTCACGATCCCTAAAGCACCACAGGAATGGTGTAAAAGCACCTATATCGATCCCATAAGTACCGATAGCGATCAAATGTGAAGCAATACGGTTCAATTCGCAAACCAATACCCTGATGTATTCTATCCGCTTTGGAATATCCTTATCAATACCCATCATCCGTTCAACGCCCATTGACCAGATATGGCTGTTATTCATAGATGCGAGGTAATCCATACGGTCGGTAAACGGGATGGTTTGCTGATAGGTGAGAGATTCGGCATGTTTCTCAAAACAACGGTGGAGGTAACCCATGTGCGGGATCACTTCTTTTACAATCTCACCATCAGTTATTAACTCCAAACGCAAAACGCCATGGGTTGATGGATGCTGTGGCCCCATGTTCAGCACCATATCCTCGGTGCTAGCATCGGTGATTCTTTTATTGTACCGATTTAAAGCTTCTTCGTATTTCGAATTTCGAATGTTCAATTTCGAATTTATTTAATTTATTTTTTTCTTTGATTTTCTTTTGCTGTTTTGCCAATAGCCGTGAATATAGCTGTCAACTCAGTAGCCTCTTTCTTTAGATCAGTTAAAAGTCCGGCTTCAATTAATTCAGATTCTATCATTAAGTCAATCCAATAAATTGATTCATCAGTCTCTTCTTCACAGATAATTATCTTATTTATAAAATCAGCAGACGATTTCCCCTTACAAGCAGAACGGTAGTTGGCACCGATTGATGATGAACTTCTTAATAATTGATTAGACAAAACATTAATGGCTCGTCGATTGGGTAAAGTTTCGATGAACTTTATAATATTCACTGCAAATTTTTGCGTTCTTCTTTTTAATTCCGCTTTGTCCATTTATGCAATTTTTAAATTCGAAATTGAACATTCGAAATTCGAAATCCATTTTAATCTATCTTAATTCCTTTATAAAATTCTGCTGTTTTGTAATCTTTTCTTAGTGGGTAACCATCCCAGTCATCAGGCAATAAAATTCTTCGGAGGTCGGGATGCCCCTCAAAAAATATTCCTTCCATATCAAAGGCTTCGCGTTCATGCCAGTCGGCTGCGCGATAAACGGATGATATGGTAGGGAAGGATGGCAGATTCTCTAAATCTCTGCCGTTTTCTTTGCTGATCTTTAATGTTAGCTGTGTTTGGAAGGGAATGGATGCCAGGTGATAAACTACGCCGAAACGACCGGCCTCAACACCATAATCAACACCACTTAGGCAGGAAAGAAAATCAAAATAAGTTTGCGGATTATCCCTTAGCTCAAGACATACGTCAGCTATACGATCAGGATCGATCAGCAAGGCGGGTTGCAGACCTGTAGTTTCTTCACCGACAACCACACCCTCGCCAAACTTTTCAATAAGCAATGATTTGATCTCTGCAATACTCATGGCGCCAGGCGTACTTTTTTCCAGTGTTTGTTATCTATTTTTTTGTACAGGATACGGTCGTGCAATCTGCTCTGTCTGCCCTGCCAAAATTCAATCAGACGTGGTTTTAGAACGTATCCGCCCCAGAAAGAAGGTTTGATAACATCCTTGTCCAGGAATTCTGCTTCTGCTTCCTGCCATTTTTTATCCAGTATATTTCGATCTGGTATTTCCTGGCTTTGCGGTGATACTACTGCACCGAGTTGACTTGCCCTCGGCCTGGTTTGGAAATATCTGATAGACTCTTCTTTACTGATTTTTTCAATGGTTCCTTCTATGCGAACCTGTCTTTCGAGTGTTCCCCAAAAAAACATAAGTGCACCTAGTGGGTTTTTAGCTATTTCTTTGCCCTTACGACTAAGATAGTTGGTATAAAAAACAAAGCCATTGCTGTCAAATCCTTTCATTAAAACAATTCTTGCTGAAGGGCGGCCATCGTGGGTTGCAGTGGCCAACGTCATGGCAGTAGGCTCATGTAATTCGGCTTTTAGAGCTTCATTAAACCACTTATCAAATTGTTTTATAGGGTCGGCGTGCGCATCAGTTTCGGATAGCGAAGCCGCAAGGTATTCATTTCGTATATTTTGTATGTCTTCTTGCTTCATTATTGCAAACTTACAAATTAATTATACCGTAAATTAAGCAGGTATTTTTATAATTTAGTAATTGCACCTATTTTTACGTTTATGTTATCCAATTTATATCTTAACCCCTATGCTTAGTACCATTCCGCCTGAGTCAGGCCATTTGCTGATATCGGAACCTTTTATGATGGACCCGAATTTTAAACGTTCGGTTATTTTGCTAACCGAATACAGCGAGGTTGGTGCTATGGGTTTTGTATTGAATCATCAGAGTGAATATTTGCTGGGCGACTTGTTACCTGATCTGCCTTATTCTGAAATGCCGGTATATATCGGCGGACCGGTTGGAGAGGATACGCTGCATTTTATTCATCGTTGTCCTGAAAAGATAGAAGACGGGGTTGAAATAGCGGATGGCGTTTTTTGGGGAGGTAACTTTGAAACGGTAAAAAACCTGGTGACCAATTACCAGTTAACTGAAAACGAGATCAAGTTTTTTGCAGGATATTCGGGATGGACGCCCGGGCAGCTTGAAGACGAGATTGCCGAGGATACCTGGATAGTAAGTGATAAATGCAATCCTGAACTGGTATTCACCCATGACGAGCAAAATATGTGGAAGCAGGTGGTGATTGGCCTTGGGCAACGCTATGCACATATTGCTAATTTTCCTGAGAATCCTGAGATGAATTGATGGTAGTGATTAGTTGATCAGTGATTAGAGATTAGTTAGTCCGTAAGTCGGAAAGTCCGAAAGACCGGAAGTCGGAAAGAAATCAACGGTAACTAAAAAATTGATTCTTTCGGACTTATGCGGACTTCCCGACTTCCGGACTATCCTTCCATTTCCCTCGCAGATTCCTCTACTTTTTGCTTGAGTTGTTCTTTGTAGGCGATCAGATTTTTTACAATGTATTCATCTGCTGTAGATAAGATCTGTGCGGCGAGGATACCTGCATTTTTTGCAGCATTAAGCGCCACTGTTGCAACGGGGATGCCATTTGGCATTTGTAAGATGGATAATATAGAATCCCAGCCATCAATTGAATTGCTTGATTTTACCGGGACACCAATAACTGGCAAATGAGTTAGTGAAGCTACCATACCAGGTAAGTGAGCAGCGCCACCGGCACCGGCGATTATTACTTTTAAACCACGGTCGGCGGCTGATTTGGCATAGCTGAACATACGCTCAGGGGTACGATGGGCAGATACTACCGTAATTTCGTAAGGCACGCCTAATTCTTTTAAAACATCTGCTGCATCCTGCATCACACCCAGATCAGACTTGCTGCCCATGATGATGCCTATTTTTGGTTGGTTCATTTGTATTGTTATTTTAACTTTATTACGAAGAATGAACTTCGTAACTTAAACTGAAATGGATTTATCCTTATTTTTTCTATAGGCAATCTTTCTTATTATAAATATTGCACCGCCACCTATCAAAACAGGAATGCACAAAAATACCAAAATAGCTATAGTTTTTCCTGTTTTTATGCCAAGTTCACTGGCATGATCGTCGCTCAACTGTTCTGCACTTTTTACCTTAAACCCATCAAAAAACACTTTCAGATGCTGCTCATTTTTTGATAATGAATCTGATGACCATATTCCACACATTAATAATGTGTCATTTAAATCAACGGTGTGTTGATATCTATACGTTTGTTGTCCATTTATTTTTGCCTTGTAACCAAATTCAATTCCATCGTGACCATTGACCTTAATTTTGTCTTTGTAAAAAAGTGTACCATTGGTACTTCTCAATGTGCCTTTTATGTAACCCTCATAAACTGAATCAGTGCTATTTGCAGTAAAGATATCCCTTAGTCCCCCATGCACATCACCTGTTTGTGCAATAAATATTACGCCTTTATGGTTAATAATGTAGATATCGATACCATTTGCTTTTTGAACCTTAGGTGTATCCGGCAAAGCTATAGTCGCCAGGCTTCCCAGTTTTTGAATATACCTGTATTGACCAAAAGTGGTAATCGAAAGACACACTATAGAGCTTGTAATAATGATTAGTTTAAGGTTCATGGTCTATTCCTGGTCGGTCATTATTAGATATAAAAAGCGTCTCTGACAGCGTAGAGATTGCTTCGTTCCTCGCAATGACGGTTTATTAAAGTTAACTTATCACTTTCAAAGTTTTTTGCACAAACCTTGCCTTCTCGATCGCTTTTTCCCTATCAGCATCCACAATGGTTACGTGTCCCATTTTGCGGAAGGGTTTGGTTAATGCCTTGCCATATAAATGTACATATACTCCCGTGCATTTCAATACATCTTCTATACCCTGATATACTGCAGGACCTTCATGACCGGCTTCACCTAATACATTGATCATGATGGCATTATTAAGGCAAGCGGTATCGCCTAATGGCTGATTAAATATAGCCCGTAAGTGTTGCTCGAATTGAGATACTACGTTACCTTCAATGGTTTGGTGCCCGCTGTTGTGCGGACGGGGAGCCAGCTCATTTACTAATATTTTGCCGTTCTTATCTAAAAACATTTCAACTGCCAATAAGCCGACTATATTAAGGCAGTTTGCTATGCGCTTGGCAATACGCTCCGCTTCTTCATGAACCTCAAATGGTAGGGTAGAAGGTGCGATTAAAAACTCAACCAGGTTGGCTTCAGGATTAAATTCCATCTCCACCATCGGGAAGGCTTTGGTTTCGCCATTCTCGTTGCGGGCGACTATGACAGCTATTTCTTTTTCAAAATCAACCCAACGCTCTATTAAACTTGGTTCTGTAAAAGCTTTTGCGAGGTAGGTTTCATCAGCTACCTTATAAACGCCTTTTCCGTCATAGCCATCGCGTCTTAACTTCTGAATATATGGAAATGGGATGCGGCTATTTTTTAATTGTTCCGCTGAGGAAATAACCTGGAATTCGGCTGTTGGAATATCGTTTTCCTTGAAGAATTGCTTTTGCAAACCCTTATCCTGTATAAGGCGGATAATGCGTGCCTGCGGATAAACTTGTACGCCTTCTTTTTCAAGCTGTTCAAGGGCATCGACATTTACTTTTTCAATCTCGATGGTGAGAAGATCTACCTTTTTGCCAAACTTGTAAACGGTTTCGTAATCGCTTAGTGAGCCAATTGTAAATTCATCACATAATTTACGGCAGGGTGCCTCACGGTCTGGGTCGAGTACTTTAACCGTTACGTTGTAATTGATGGCCTGTTGTATGAGCATGCGTCCAAGTTGTCCGCCGCCTAAAATCCCGAGTCTGAGGTCTCCGTAGAATGCTTTCATTTAATGATGCAAGTTTAGCCTAAATTTTTTATATAGCCTATTTCCTTGTCAATCGGTAATAAAATATGCTGTTTACGATCAGAAAAACAGCACCCGTTAACAGGTCGGCTGTTTTGGTTATTGGATTAGTGCTTATGTAAAATATCGTAATGATGAAGAGAATCGGTCCTTCGAAATATAATAAGAGCCGTCCAAGCGAATGATTCCAGTAATTGGGATTATAAAGGAATAACATCGGTAAAGACATGACCGCGATTATAATACCCAGGGAAAATGTACGCTCCATAATTAACTGAACAGCATGGAAATAATCATGTTCGCCCGAATGCGTAATAACAACATAATAAATACAGTTTGCAGCGATGGATACAACTACAGATAGGATAAAAGTTTTAAAAAAGATAATGGGCAGACCTTTCATTAATGTGGATTATAGTGTGTGCAAAAATAAATCAATTGTGTGTTATCGGTCTTAACGTAATGTCACAAGTTACATGATATTACTGTTACACCTGCAAAAAATGCGCTGAAACATCTACATTTGCCCAATATTTTACCAAAAGGTTCTTTAAAGTATGAATACAAAAATAGCAGTTGCCAAAGGAGATGGAATTGGTCCAGAGATAATGCAAGCCGTTTTGCGGATATTTGAAGCCAATAATGTGCCGCTTGAATATGAGTATGTAGAAATGGGTAAATCCCTTTTCGATTCTGGTCACTCAACCGGGATGACTCCTGCAGCCAAAGCAACTATAGAGAATTTGGGTATCCTCTTTAAGGGCCCTATGGAAACCCCGAAAGGTAAAGGTGTAAAGAGTATTAATGTTACTGCGCGTAAAGTGTGGAATACCTACGCTAATCAGCGCGATTTCAGAACATTGAACGGTGTGGAAACTGTTTTTTCAAAAGCGGGTATCCCGATCAACCTGACGATTATCCGCGAAAATATTGAAGATACTTATGGAGGTATAGAGCATCTGCTTACTTATGATGTGGCAGTAGGTCGCCGTATTATTACCCGTCCGGGATCAGCACAGGTGATACGTTATGCTTTTGAAATGGCTCGGCGTAAAGGATATACTAAACTAGCTTGTGGTCATAAGGCTAATATTATGAAACTGACCGATGGCCTTTTTCTTGAAACTTTCCAGGAGATAGCTAAAGAATACCCTGATATCGAAACAAGCGATATTATTGTGGATGACTTGTGTATGAAGCTGGTTACACATCCTGAAAAATTTCAGGCTATTGTGTTGACTAACCTGCAGGGTGATATCGTATCCGATCTTTGTGCAGGTTTGGTTGGTGGTTTGGGCTTTGCGCCATCGGCCAATATAGGTGATAACATCTCTATTTTTGAAGCTGTGCATGGTACTGCACCGGACATAGCGGGCAAGGGTATTGCTAATCCAACTGCATTATTGCTGTCGGGTATATTGATGCTGCGTTATATGGGTTATACGGAGAATGCCGCAACAATTGAGAATGCTTTGCTTTATACGCTTGAAAACGGGGCTCATACCGGTGACTTTGGTGATAAATCTATCCCGGCTTCAAATACTAATAGCTTTACTGATGCTATTATTGCCAATTTAGGTAAAGTGCCTGCGGATGGTGGTGTGGTGGGAAAAGCTAATATGGAACAGAAAGCGAATGCTGGTCACCATAAATTGACCGAAAATAAGCTGACGGTTACTAAAGGCATCAAAGCAGAGATGGTAGGAGTGGATGTTTTTGTTGAAGCAAATGATCTGCAGCCTGCTGAGCTGGCCGAGCTTGCCAAGAAAAGACTGACTGATAATTTCGACCTGGTAATGATCTCAAACAGGGGTACACAGGTTTGGCCAACAGGTTCAATTTTTACTGAGCTGGTGAATGAATACCGTGTGCGCTTTGAGAAAAAAGAAGGTAAAACTGTGACCCAGAAAGAGCTATTACACATTGCTGCTGATTTTTCGCAGGATGCAAAAGTTTGTTCAGTAGAATTTCTGATGAAATTTGACGGCAAGATTGGTTATACCCTTGCACAGGGGCAGTAATTTTAGTTGTGAGTTTTTAAGAGGATTGAGAAGGAATTAAGGCTAGGTTAATATCGAACACTGAATGCCCAATATCGAATAATGAATGGAAAACTTCGGTGTTGGATATTCAAGATTCATTATTCGATATTACCAGGCAGTCTCATCAGTACTTAATATAAACCCCCAATTTAATACCCTTGCACTAACTATTCAAATTAATATTGTTTTTTGTAATAGTTATCAGCCATCAGTGCTATCGGTGTGCCTACGCAAATAATTAAAGCGACAATTCCTTTTATCAGGCTGAGGGGATTGATATGCCCATGGGCTTTAGGGATATTTGTAAATGGCAGTACTACATAGTTCATAACTACCCATATAAGCAGGCCATAAACTATGCCTGTAAAATACTTGTTTTTTAAGATATTGATCACTGCCGGATATAGCTGGAAGAATACCACACTGAAAATTGTAGCTATTAGGTAATGGAATATCAGCCCCCACAAAACCGTCCCAATTCCACCTGACATGGCTTGTTTGCCAAACCAGCCGCTTGCAATAAATTTAAAAATAACCACCGGTGGGATCTTATAACTGATCAGGAATGCTGCTATAGCATCTAAGGTGCCTGTTAACAAACAGGTTAATAGAATGGTAATGGATTTGCTTTTACGACGATTTGGCATGCTAAGAGATCAATTTTTTGATGAAGTTATGTAAAAAGTATCCAAAATAGATGATATAGGCATGTAATTAATCTGTTATATTAAAATTATTGATTTGATTGTCAATTATTTATCTCATAATTTGTATTTTAAATAGAACTATGTATTGCATAATACTATTTAAAACATTTATCTTTGATTTAATTGAACATGATAAACGAAAAAAAATATGAAATCACTCTTTATTGCTCTTTTCCTGACGGCAGCCGTCGGTACAGTGAGCTACGCACAATGCGACAAAAAAGTTAGTCTTACATCATCAAAAACAGAGCATTTTGATTCAAGTGGTGCATTAAAGCATGCAGAAGATGAAAAGACCGTAGTTGAGTTTGATAAATCAGATATTACGGTTTCTGTTACAAAGGGTGACGGAGATCGGAAAATGACAGGCAAAGTAAAATCAAATGTCTGTACCTGGAAGGTGCCGTTCAAAGAGGGGAAAACCATGCTCAACATAACGCTAACCAATGATGGTGGTGAGTCAAGAGATTTTACTGTAACGATTGAAGGTAAGGACGGGAAGGTGGCACTTTGGGCTGAAAACAAAGAGGAACCTGATGATAAAGTAAAACTTGATATAGATAAGTTTGAAGAGAAAAATTAGAATTGCGGTTTTGTTCTGATTAAATGCAGGTACTTGCCAATGTGCAGGTGCCTGTTTTTTTTATGTTGTGTACCTAATACTGTAATATATAATTTACATCGGTAAAAATTGTGTTTTGAACCAAAACTTTTTTATTTTTCCAAAACCATTTGGATGGACTAAAGTTATTTAACAAAGAATTTTTTGGAATGTAATCCGTTTATAAGAACTTGAATATTTAAATTAACAAAACAAAACATGAAAAAACCGATTTTAATTGTTGCCGTATTATTAGCCTTTAGTTTGTTTTCAAACACCTTATTCGCACAAGCTGCACCCGCACCTGCTGCACCAGCTGCAGCAACAGGTAATGTAATTGCTACCATGACCTCATCTGATGATTATACAGCACTATCCGTTGCACTAAGAGCAGCAGGTTTAGCTGAAACATTAGAAGGTGCCGGCCCATACACAATTTTTGCACCAACCAATATCGCAATAGGTAAATTGCCTTCAGATCAACTTGATGCATTGATGAAAGATCCTGCAAAATTGGCTACCGCTTTGAAATTTCACGTGGTAAGCGGACAATACACTAAAGCTGATCTTATTAAAGCTTTAGGTGCTACAAAAGACCGTAAGACTACTATGAAGACTTTAGATGGCGAAACCCTGACTCTGGCTGTAGTAAATGGAAAGCTTCAATTATCTGATGCACATGGTAATACAGCTTTTGTTAATCATTTTGATTTGACTGCTACCAATGGCGTTATACACGGATTGGACGCTGTGCTGGTTGGAAAATAAGAGATAGTCCGAAAAATTGAAAAGCCCGGGTACTATACAAAAGTATCCGGGCTTTTTGTTTTACGATTTTCGCAAAAAATAATAATAAATAGTGTCTTTTACAGTGATCAAAGACAAGTTTTGTCGTTATAATGTTTCTTTTATTGCTTTTTATCTGGTTTTCAAAAAAAAAATCCTTTTTTTGAAACTATTGCGGTTTTTTTGGCGTTTATACAAATACAATATACCCTTGATTGTAAGTTTCTTGTAGTTTATTTTATTGCCCTGAATTGGAAAAAGATATTCCATTACCCCCTACTTTTCCCGATTAAAAAAGAGTTGCTGAAATACTTGATTATTAGGATGTGTTTTGCTTAAATTTAATTGTAAATGACTCTCCGGTTAAATGTTATCGAAATACCTGCATTGATCCCCAAAAAGATCAACAGGAAGATCGTATTTGCCGATTCGGGGATAAGTATTGAGAAGCCGTTCAGCATTGATTCGAAAATTTTTATTCCGTGTGAAAACATTTCTGCATTCAGATTTGGGATCGAAGGCATGCACTTTCTAAAAATGACTTTTTGCAGACAATATTTTCTTGAAATAAAGGACGATCAGAATAAGATATTTCGCATAAAACTTAATAGTTATTATGGCCTGAAACGTGAAATGTTTTTTAAAATATGGGCCGATCTGCTTGATCAATTCTGGAATAACTATATGCTGAATCAGCTTAGTTTTTACACTGAATTATTTAATATCCAGCAAACTTTTGAATTGTCGGGCGTGACGTTTTATCCTGATGGCATAAGCTGGGATGATGATGTAATGCTAAAATGGAGTGAGATCGCTGTTAGCAGCTATCAAACTCATTTTGTGATCCATCACATTGACGACATCAGCCAAAGCAAATGCTGTGTGTTTTCTATTCACTGGAATGCGGTAGTACTCCAGTCTTTACTTAAAGAAATTATTAAGCAGCCAATCAAAGCCCGCAAATCTTCGTGGTTATAAAAGCTCGGTTATTTCAAAAACTCGCTTAAATATTCAAATATCTTTTTCCGTATATCCGGGGCATCGAACATTTCACCATAATGGGGTGCGTTTGGTACTATGATCAGATCGTTTTTTACTCCTGCGTCTTTTAAATGCTGGCTCAATGATATGGATTGATCCGGGTTAACCGATTCATCTTTTTCGCCCTGTACGATAAGGAATGGCGGATCATTTTTGTCGATATAAGTAACCGGGCTGGCTTTCTTTGCCTTAGCGGTATTATCGGCTACCATGCCGCCCAGTAATAGGGTGATGGGGTTGCGCGGGTCTTTTATGTCATTGCCTTTAAGTGTTAGAAGGTCTGACGGGCCATAAAAATCAAGCACCAATTTTATTTTAAAACCTGGTTTTTTACCATCGTGGTAAAAGTCTTTTACATTTTTGTTATTTGATAAGCCCAATAACGAAGCCAGGTGACCTCCGGCTGAAAAGCCGATCAAAGCAAAACGATCTTTATCTAATTTGTATTTAGCGGCATTTTGATATAAAAACTCAACCGCTTGGTTGCAATCCTGTATCTGCGCGGGGAATACAGCCATGGTGCTCCAACGGTAATCAATAGAAGCTACAGCATATCCGCTATCAATAAATCCTTTGAGCGTATTTTTCATATAACCCATATCCGCATATTTATCGTTCGACATCCAGGCGCCGCCATGTACCCATATTACAACGGGGTAATTGCTTTTACCAGTGGGAGGCAGGTAAATATCCAGCAGGTGTTTTTTTAATGTATCGTTGGCATAGGGGATGTTGTCATAAGGTATAGTTCCTGTTGGGAAAACATCTTTTATAGGACTAAAGGTTTGGGCGGAGGTGTGATTTAAAAGCAGGGTAAGTGCGCATCCGATCAGAAACAGGACTTTTTTCATAGGTATAGAATTTGGATATGAATATCAGGATATTTATTGTAGTTTGAAAACTACTTGGATAGTCGTCTTTATTAAGCTGAAAGCTTTTACTATGTCATACCACGAGTTACAAACTCGCGGGAGCGGGGCGGGGAGCGGGGTCGACCGGGTGAGTAAATATACGAGTGCTATTAACGCTAATGCATGGCGATGTAGACTCACCCCGACATTGCTTCGCTCGTCGTCCCCTCTCTTCGCTACGCGGAAAGAGGGGGAAAAGTATTTTGGTTAAAAAGTATGAGATAGCAGGAAATTATTAAACAGCTTCAGGACTTTCTGTCTTTTCTGATTTCCGGTGCCCGAATAAACTCTCTCCCTCAATTTTTTTCTGCAACTCCAATATAGCACCGATCAGCGCTTCAGGGCGTGGAGGGCAGCCTTGTACATAAACATCCACAGGTATCACACGGTCTACACCTTTTACTACATGATAACCATGCTGCCAGTAAGGGCCGCCGCAGTTGGAGCATGATCCCATAGAGATCACATATTTGGGCTCGGGCATTTGTTCGTAAAGGCGTTTGATGCGTTCGGCCATTTTAAAAGTAACTGTGCCGGCTATAATAATTACATCCGCTTGCCGGGCTGAGGGGCGCGGGAATACGCCAAAACGGTCCAGGTCATAAGTGGAAGCAAGGGCTCCCATCATTTCTATCGCGCAGCAGGCAATACCAAAACTTAATGGCCACAATGATGACAGACGCGCCCAGTTGAGCAAGTCGTTCATTTTTGTGATCACCACACCACCGCTTTCGTTCATGCTCTCAGGATTCATTTTCTGGCTTTTTAAATGTTGGTTTGAACATTGGTTTTCTTATCGGAGGGGGTGTTTCAGTGGCAGTAGTATTAGTAGTAGCAGTTGCAGTAGCAGTAGCAGTAGCAGGGGTGTTAGTAGTTACAATAGTTTCCATGCTGAATTCCTTTACTATATATACGCTTTGCCGCTTGTTCAGATTATCATATAATGATGCAGGTATGCGACTGTCAACCGTTGGTTTGATCACCGTTGGTTTTATCCAGTCGAGATCGCCTTTAACCCATACATATATCAAGCCTATAATCAATATACCCAAAAAGACAAACATTTCGGTCAGCGAAAGCCATCCCCAGCGTTTGTCAACATGGATGATGTCATGATTGCCAAATACCGTTGCCCAGGGTAGGATAAAGACCATTTCCACGTCAAACAGCAGGAAAATAAGGGCTATTACATAGAAACGGTTGTTAAACGGCAGCCATGCGCTGCCTGTGGGTTCTTCACCACACTCATAAGATGTTAGCTTTTCGGGATTAGGGTTATTGGGCGATAATATCCGCGTTACAAAAAACACAAAAACGACCATTAAAATTCCTGTAATTAAAAAGATGAGTATCTTTCCAAATTCTGATATTTGCGAAACCCCTTCCATGAGTACAAATTTAGCAAAACAAACAGACTTTGATGCAATAATAATCGGCGCAGGTGCCTGCGGACTGATGTGTGCCGTGCAAGCAGGCTTCCTGGGCAAGCGGGTACTGGTGCTGGAAAAGAATGACCGCCCGGGAGCCAAGATACTCATCAGCGGTGGAGGCAGGTGTAATTATACTAACCTGTATTCATCGGCTCAGCAGTTTATATCTCAGAATGAACATTTCAGCAAATCTGCTTTTGCGCAATGGACTGTAGAGGATACCATCAATTTTTTTGAGGCTTACGGTATTGTTGGGAAGGAAAAGACATTAGGTCAGCTGTTCCCGGTGAGTGATAAGGCTAAGGATGTGGTGAATGTATTTACCAGTCTTTGTGCCGATATGGGGCAGGAGCTATGGTGTGATGCGGAGGTTGTAAATGTTGAAAAGGTTGGAGATAATTTTTCGATCCACCTAACCAGGAACGGGAAAGAGCAAAAGCTATTGGCACCGAAAGTAGTAATGGCGGCCGGTGGTTTGCCTATTCCCAAAATGGGTGCTACTGATCTTGGGTTACGGGTCGCCCGTAAGCTGGGGATGCAGATCGCCGGAGCAGCCCCGGCGCTGGTGCCACTTACCATAACAGGAAAAGACCAGGGTTGGTATGAGCAGCTATCGGGCAATAGTTTGTTTTGCCGGGTTTGGAATGATAGGGCGAGTTTTGAAGAAAATATATTGTTTACCCACTGGGGGTTAAGTGGTCCGGCGATTTTACAGATATCATCTTATTGGCGGCCGGGCGAATGGATCTATATCGATCTGCTACCGCATCAGAATATTGTTGAATTGATACAACAGGAAAGGGAAGCGAACGGCAAGAAGATGCTGCTGGCTTATCTATCTAATTTATTTACCCGCAAATTTGCCGAGGCAATAAGTGACAGATTGCCTGCCGACAAAAATCTGGCATCATTAAGTAATGCTGACCTGGAAAACATAGATGCTTTGATCCATCAATTCAAAGTAAAACCGGCGGGCGATAAGGGGTATGACAAAGCCGAAGTGATGCGAGGGGGAGTGTCAACTGACGAATTATCGTCCAAAACACTGGAAGCTAAAAAAGTGTCCGGTTTGTTTTTCGGTGGTGAATGTGTGGATGTTACGGGCTGGCTGGGAGGATATAACTTTCAATGGGCCTGGGCTAGTGGGTTTGTGATAGCACAGAACCTTTAAGGGAGGTTATAAGGAGGTGAAAGGCGAAAGGATAAAGGTAAAAGGTTGATTTGGAGTTGGAAATTCAACAACCCATCATGCCGAATTTATTTCGGCATCCCACAGGACATTCAGGCTTGCTTGGTCTGCGATTTGTCAGTAGTAGACCTGTATATCTCATACCTTTCAGATGGGGTGCCGAAATAAATTCGGCATGACGTTGGGGGAATTTTTAACCTGCAATAGATATTTTATTACTTTTGGAAGTACCTTTACCAACTAAACTGAATGACTAAAAAATTCCTCGGGCTTAATGGATATCAATGGACGTGCATACTGTATGTGGCGGTAGCGATTTTTACCTGGCAGCTAAAATATTTCAGGCATATTGATAACAATTACCTCATTTTTCGCGACTCGTGGTATCATGCCAGGGCGCAGGTGAATTTATATGTGGCCTATCCAAAAGAGTACGGGGATATCTATTATTACGGGCCATTGTTTACGCTGTTTGTTGCCCCGTTTGCTATTCCACCTGAAGCTGCAGGGTTTTTTCTTTGGCAAGTAGCCAATGCGCTTGCTGTGATATTGGCTGTAAATATGTTGCCCCTTTATCAGAAGCGTAAAACAGCCATGCTTTTGCTGTGCGCTATTGAATTTGCCAATGCCATTTTCTACATGCAGTTTAATCCAATGATCGCCGCTGTGATCATCATCAGCTTTATGCTGGTTGAACAAGGGAAGGAGCGATGGGCTACGCTTTTGATTGTTGCGGGTACCCTGATCAAACTTTATCCGGTGGTAGGTTTAGCATTCTTTCTGTTTTCAAAAAATAAATCAAAGTTTATTATCTGGACACTCATCTGGACGCCGATTATGCTGGTATTGCCTATGCTGATCTCCAGTCCGTCGTTTGTTATTCAATCGTATCATCAGTGGCTTGCAGCGTTAAGCGATAAAAGCGCATTGAATACAGGGCTCAATACCTCGCAGGATATCTGTGTGATGGGAGTAGTTCGACGCTTAACCGGGAATATTAATATTCCAAATATGCCTTTTCTGATTGCAGCGGCAATTATTTTTGTTTTGCCTTTATTGCGGTTCAGTCAGTTTAAGTCTTATAAATTCAGGCTGCAGATATTGGCTACTTCCTTGATTATGGTGGTGATCTTCAGCACAGGGGCAGAGCACCCAACATTCATTATTGCAGTTGCTGGAGCGGTTTTGTGGATGATGATACAGGAAAAACCATTTACAGCAGGTAACATAATCCTACTGGTCTTATTGCTTGTAATTACAGGACTTGGGTTGACAGATGCGATGCCGAAACCTATCCGCCAGGATATCATCGCTAAATATTCTGTTAAAGCATGGCCTTGTATATTGATATGGCTGATTATTTCGTGGGAGTTGTTGTTTAAGAATTTTGTTTCGGAGAAGGGAATGGAGGAGGAGAGGGTGGTTTTGGTTAAATCTTAGGCGGATATTTTAAGCTGAAAGCTTAGGTAGGGGTGACCACGAGTTGAAAACTCGCGGGAGCGGGAAATGCCTAAAAACTAACTACGACCTTACCCAAGCTTTTAAAAAATATGAAAGAAAGAAAAATTTGGATTGCGCTAACAGATTACGCAGAAGATGGAATAGGTCGCTATGGTAATTTAATAGGTAATTTATATACCTATTTTCTTCCGGGTATAAACATTAACAAGATTCGAAAAATTCTAATTCGCTTTTCAGAAGAGCCCGATTATTTTGATCTATATCAGGCAGACGATCAGATTTGGGCTATAATAAAGACCTTTGATTACATTAGCTTTAATAAAAGTGATCATTTTAGGAAATGTGAGCTCCTAAGTGATTACGTTTTTGAGTGCCTAAGAGCGTTCTTTACTAAATTTAATATTGACTTAAAAGACCTGGGGACCGCCCATAAGCAAATAAAAGAAGTTGATTTTAAGTTGAAAATAGTGATTTGCGGAGCACCTAAACAAAATAGATCTAAGAATGTTGTAGCAATGGTAGGTGCAGAATATTTTCTGGATTACTCGTTAATCAGCATTAATTTTTATTTTAAGGAAAGTGATTCCAATAAAGTGATTACGCTATGTAAGTCTTACCCTACCTCCTTCATTTATTCAAGATTGTTTTCAAACGCAAAATGGATAGATAACAGCAATTTTTTGATATTGAACGAAACAAAGGAAATTAATATTAGCATAAATATTGATGGGAATGTCTCGGTTGAATACCACCCTATTAGCAGGGACATCGAAAGCCTCAAAAAGGAAATTAAATACCTGACTCAGGAACTTTCATTTCAACTTTAAGTTTGATAACATCCTACTGGTTTAAGTCTTCCTAAGTTTAGCTTAAAACCAGCAAAGAAAGCGGTGACACTATTTTGTGAGTAGTTGCTAAAATGTAAAAATTTGATAATCAGGTATTCAAATGATGTTCACGAGCGTTCATGCACAATGAACGTGAACACTATGTTACTGGTTTTAATGTGATGCCTTTACCTGTTTAAAGTAAGCGATAAGTTTATCCATATTGCCGAGGTTAAACTGGCCGGCCTGTATTTTCTCAACTACGTCGGGTTCATCACCCATTACATCGCTCATTACATCTTTAAAGTTTATGGGGGTGAGCTGTTCCATTTCGGCAGTAGTAGCACCGTAATAATAGGTAGTTATCACCTTGCCATGCCCGCCACTGCCACCCAAATTAACCGCAACACCGCCACCCGCACCGCTGTAACCACCTGTGCCTACGCCTGCACCGAACTCTGGGGAAACATTAACGGCATGTCCGCCGCCACTGCCTGTACCTACGTTGGCAACGTATAATTTAATTTGCTCGTCAAGCGCAACCTTCACAAAATCAAGTTCCTTTTTGCTCCAGTTAGAATTGCCGGGGGCATGCGCAACCACAAAGCTATCTTTGCCAATAGTAAATGATTGGATATCGCTGGCGCTGAGCTTATAAGGATTGGATTTCTCGCCGTCCTTAACCTCAATATAGCCTTCATCTTTAATCGGTCCTTTGGTGGACGGGTTTTCTCTGATCAGTCCGGTTACTTTATTGCCTTTGGTATCGGTAAAGGAACCCGGCTGCCATTTTTGCGATTTTGCTGATACATACATCAGCATAAAAAATAAAATGATTAAAATTGAGCGCATAATTATAATTGATACAAATAACGCAATTTTCAGATATATAATATGACCGTAGATTTAAGAAGTGACACTGTTACAAAGCCCACTCCCGGTATGCTCGAAGCTATGTGGAGCGCCAAAGTTGGAGATGACGTTTTTGGCGAAGATGAAACCGTAAATGCACTGGAAGAGAAGGCTGCCAAAATGTTTGGTATGGAAGCCGGGATATTTTGCCCATCGGGTACCATGACCAACCAGATAGCCATCAAATGTTTTACCCAGCCACTTGATGAATTAATAGCCGATCAAACTGCGCATGTGTATCGTTATGAGGGTGGGGGCATTGCTTTTAATTCTGCCGTATCTACCAGGTTATTAAATGGTGACAGGGGTAGGATCACTGTAGAAATGATTGAACCGGAGATCAATGCAGAAAATATACATTACCCGCACACCAGTTTGGTAGTGCTAGAAAATACAGTAAATAAGGGTGGTGGGAGTTGTTATACGTTGGAAGATATTAAACCAATAGCCGCACTCTGTAGGGATAAGAAACTGAAATTACACCTGGATGGTGCACGCATTTTCAATGCGCTGACCTTTACTGGTGATAAGGCTGTTGATTATGGTAAATATTTTGATGGTATTTCTGTGTGTTTGTCCAAAGGCCTGGGAGCACCGGTTGGCTCAGTTTTGCTTGCTGATAAAGAGACCATCAAATATGCACGCCGCCTCCGCAAAGTATTTGGTGGCGGAATGCGCCAGGCAGGATTTTTGGCAGCCGCAGGTATTTTTTCGCTCGACCATCATGTGGAAAGATTAAAGATCGACCATAACCATGCACAAATACTGGCAGAGGAACTAAGCAAATGCAATTGGGTAAGTAATGTATTGCCTGCCGATACCAATATTGTTTTGTTTGATACCACTGCTCCGGCAGATCAGATATTAAAAAAACTACTCGACAAGGGCATTAAAGCAAATAGTACTGATACCCACCGGATACGTTTTGTAACGCATTTGGATGTGCATCCTGACCAGGTGGAGTATGTTGTTAAAGTTTTGAAAGAAATTTAGTCAGTAAGTCGGGAAGTCCGAAAGATATTTAAGATTTACTTTCGGACTTCCGGTCTTTCCGACTACTTCAACTCCCTATCTGCCGACTGTCTTTCTACCATCCATCCAGGATATTCTTTTGGCAAAGCACTTACTTCATTTATCTTCTGAAGGTCGCTTTCTGATAAAATAAGCTCGGTCGATTTGATATTATCGTGTAGCTGATCGGGGTTTTTAGCGCCGATAATGGTGCTGGTTATTCCTTTTTGCAAACGTACCCAGGCCAAAGCGATCTGTGCCGCCGAAACATTATACTGTTTACCGACTTCGGCTATCACATCAATAATGTCATAGGCTTTTTCTTTGTTCACAGGAGGAAAATCGAAACTATCCCTGCGCGAATCGCCTGCTTTCTCATTATTACGGGTATATTTTCCGGATAAAAATCCACCAGCCAGCGGGCTCCATGGCATTACACCCAGATTTTGATCTGCAGCCACTGGTAATATCTCACGTTCAATATCACGACTGGACAATGAATAATAATATTGCATACCGATAAATTTATTCCAGCCATGTTTATCAGCTATGCCGAGGGCTTTCATCACCATCCATGCAGGCCAATTACACACGGCTATGTAACGCACTTTTCCGGTTAGTACAATATCATTCAGCGCTCTCATTGTTTCTTCAATCGGAGTTTTGGGATCGACGCCATGCACATAAAGGATATCTATATGATCCATCTTAAGGCGTTGTAAACTTTCATCAACCGACTGGAATATATGATAGCGGGAAAGACCTACATAGTTTTTCCCTTCGCCCATACGACTACGAACTTTGGTAGCGATCACCAGTTCGTTACGGTTAATGCCAAGATCGATGATGGATCGGCCCAATAGCTTTTCTGATTCGCCATAAGAGTAAACGTTGGCAGTATCGATAAAATTAATACCGGCATCCACAACATTTTTCATCAGTTCATTCACCCCGTCTTGTTGTATTTTGCCAATGTTTGCCCAAATGCCTCCGCTGCCCCCAAAGGTCATGGTACCAAAACACAGTTCAGATACCACCAGGCCGGTGTTTCCTAAAAAATTGTATTTCATAAGTATTTGATTGTTGTGTAATGTAAAATTGACTGTTTATGAATATATAACAGTCAGATAAAGGTAAAAGTTGGGTAATATTGGCGTGAGGGTAATAACGATTAATCTCTAACATACTCCCATTCCCACACTTCCCCTTCATCCTCATCCATTGCTGTGCCAATAAGTTCAAAATTGTTTTTTCGAAGTATTCGTACCGAATAATTTTCTTCTTTCAGGGTTTGTGCAGTTATTCTGACGGAGGGGTCGGTTTTTAAGGAAAGCTGTACCAATTTGTTAGCTATTTGTGTACCGATGCCCTTTTTCTGATGTTGAGGGAAAGTCCCGTAGGCTATTTCAACTTTGTTATTTACGGGTTTGCCTTTGAAGGCTCCAGCTGCAACTAATTGATTATCGATTTGTACATAATAACATATCCAGGGCGGATTAAAGCCTACCCTTTTGTAAAAATCAATACACACATAAAGACTATCCTGGCAATCAGGGTTGGCCGCGAATTCTTCGTTTTCGTGGAGGTGTTCTTTAATAGGTAATAGATCCATTGGTTGCTTTATGCTTATCAAATATAATTAATAATGCATCAGCATATCAATCAACTTAAAACCAGTCCTTCATGTAATGCTTTATTGTAGTTTTCTTTGTCAAACATATACAAATGCGGAGAACGGTGAGCCCCTATGCTTCGCTTTTCATCCAATTTTTTAAGCAGGCCCAACGCAATTAATTTTTTTGGAAAATTACTGATGTCGAGTTTTTTGCCAAGTAATGTTTCGTAAAGCGCATGGATCTCTGTCAGCGTAAATTTTTCGGGCAGCAAGTTGTAACCTATCGGGTAATGGTACAATTGCACCCTTAGGGTATGCAGTGCATCCTTAACCATTTCATCATGATCAAACTCCAGCTTTGGCAGGCTATCAATGTCAAACCAGGCGCAATTTTCTGCCATCATATTCGGACTGGGTATTGATTTTTCAAAATCGGTTATGGCATAAAAGCCAACGGAAATAGTTTGATCTATCAGCCAGCTATCTTTAGTTATCCGTACCCCTGTTGCCTGGAACCATTTCTCCTCATCAAACTCATTGATCTGTGCACGGTTGGGATCACCAAAGGTTTTAAATTGTTGCAGAAACAGGTTACTAATGCCTGTACGTTCTTCTACAATCCGGTTTGCTGCTTGCACCAGTGTCTCGGTTCGTTTAATATATCCTCCCGGCAGGCAAAAACCATTGATAAATTTATGTTTGATAAGTAATAGTTTTAACTGCTGTTCATGATAGCCGAATATGGCACAGTCGATTGACACATGCGGAACATAATGCAGGTGGCCATTTAATATAAAATCCTCTATTTCTTCAGTGGTATTCATGGATTAAAAATAATGATAATTTTATTTAGTGAATTTTACAAAATAACAAATTTTATTTTATACCTTCATTTTGTAAAATTCACTAAATAAGATTTTCACCAATTAAAACCTTGTATGAATACTAACAGAAGAGACTTTATTAAAAAGGCCGCGCTGGGTGCGGCCGGTTTGGGTTTGGCGGCAACCCTTCCCGAATACCTGTATGCCGGAACAAATAAAGATATATTTTTCAAACTGGCGATCTCCCAATTTTCTTTTGCGAGTCAGTTCTGGACTAAGCAGCTTGATCCGCTTGATTTTGCAGCTAAATCAAAGGAACTGGGTATCTCTGGTCTTGATTATTGTTCCATGTTTTTTGCCGATAAAGCCAAAGACCAGCAATTTTTGGGCGAGTTAAAAAAACGTGCAGCAGATAATGGCAGTTACAACCTGCGCATTATGATAGACGGTGAAGGAGTATTAGGTGATCTGAATGATACAACGCGTTTAAAAGCGGTTGAAAATCATTATAAATGGATGGATGCGGCAGCAACATTGGGTTGCCCAATGATCCGGGTAAACGTGGAAGGCGAAGGAGCCCCGGCTGATGTGGCTAAAGCCGCGGTTGACAGTTTAGGAAAATTAATTGAATATGGCCATAAACAGAATATAGATGTGATAGTAGAAAACCACGTGGGTATATCTTGCAATGCAGGTTGGCTTGCAGGTGTAATGAAGCAAGTGAACAGCAAGCATTGTGGTACGCTGGCTGATTTTGGCAATTTCTGCATCAATCGTACCAAGCCCGAAACCAATGATATTGCCGGTTATATGAAAACTAAATGCCTTGATGAGTATGACCGCTATAAAGGAATAGAAGAATTGATGCCGTACGCAAAAGGCGTACATGCTAAAACACATGTGTTTGATATCAATGGGGATGATACGGAAACTGATTTTTACCGAATGTTCAAGATCATCAAAAATTCAGGCTTTAATGGTTGGGTAAGTATAGAGTACGAAGGAGGCCTGCTCAAAATGTACACCAAAGACAGCAAATATCTCGATGATTATGCCGGAGTTACTGCCACAAAAAAATTAGTAGAAAAAGCAGGTTTTGCAGCCTGATCCTATCAACTTAAACCTAATATAAAATGCAGATAAAAAAATCATCAACCGTGTACGATGTTGTGATCATCGGCTCGGGCGCCGGCGGCGGTATGGCAGGATATGTACTGGCCACTGCGGGTGTTAAAGTATTAATGTTAGAGGCAGGTCCGTTTTTCGACCCTGCTAAAGACTCGCTTCAATTAAAATGGCCGTATGAATCGCCACGGCGAGGGGGCAATGCCACAAGACCTATGGGCGACTTTGATGCTGCTTACGGTGGCTGGGAGATAGAAGGCGAGCCTTATACCCAAAAAGACGGATCAGAATTTCAATGGTTCCGCTCAAGAATGCTGGGCGGCCGTACTAATCATTGGGCGCGCATCTCGTTGCGTATGGGGCCTAAAGATTTTAAAAGCCGAACCAGTTATGGAGTAGGCGATGATTGGCCAATTACTTATGATGAGATAAGGCCTTATTACGATAAGATTGACCGCCTGCTTGGAGTTTACGGCTCAATGGAAGGTATGGAGAATGACCCTGACGGAATATTCCTGCCTCCACCAAAACCAAGGCTGAACGAATTATTTGTAAAAAAAGCAGCTACAGGACTGGGCATAAAAGTGATCGCTGGTCGTGGTTCTGTTCTTACCGCACCGTTGCCAGGTAATAAGGATAGGCACGCTTGTTTTTATTGCGGCCAATGTAACCGTAGTTGTAAAATTTATGGCGATTTCTCCTCCTCCTCATGCCTGGTAATACCTGCCATGAAAACCGGAAATCTTGAGGTGGTGACCAACGCTATTGTGCGCGAAATATTAACCGATGATGCCGGGCTTGCAAAAGGCGTATCCTATATCAGCAAAAATGACATGCAGGAGTACCAGGTAAATGCCAAGACCGTGATCCTCGCTGCCAGCACTTGTGAGTCGGCGCGGATACTGCTTAATTCAAAATCATCAAAACATCCTAACGGATTAGCTAATAGCAGTAACGTGGTTGGGAAGTATCTGCACGATTCAACTCAAGGCGGTGGGGCTGTAATAATACCACAGCTATTAAATAGAAAACGTTTTAATGAGGATGGGGTAGGCAGTTTGCATTTGTATGCTCCCTGGTGGTTGGATAGCAAAAAGCAAGATTTTGCACGTGGCTATCATCTTGAAATATTTGGCGGAATGATAATGCCCGGTTATGGTGGCTATTTAGGGTTTGAGGGTACTATTGTCCCTTACCTGAACGGTTTCTTACCCGGAGCGGATGGTAAAATGAAGCCAGGCGGTGGCTTTGGCGCCTCATTAAAGGAGGACTATCGCCGCTTTTATGGTACTATGGCGGGTTTCGGATGTCACGGAGCCTCGACTGCAAGAGAAGATAATTATTGCGAGATAGACCCTACAGTAGTGGATAAATATGGCATTCCGGTACTACGTTTCAGGTATAAATGGAGCCAGGATGATATTAACCAGGCAAAACATATGCAGGAAACATCCAAAGATATTTTGCATGCGATGGGCGGCATTCCACTAATGCAACCAGCCGGTCCCGAAACAAATTATGGTTTGGATAAGCCGGGCAAAGGTATACATGAGGTTGGCACGGTTCGTATGGGGAATGATCCTAAACGAGCTCCGCTTAATAAATGGGGACAGGCACATGATTGCAAAAACCTGTTTGTGACAGATGGCTCGATATTCACACAGCAATCCGAAAAGAACCCTACCTGGACTATACTTGCGTTGTCGATGCGTACTGCGGAGTATATTTTGGATCAGCGCAAGAAACAGAATGTTTAATCTTATCGATTACCAATATGAACAGAAGAGATAGTTTAAAAGCATTAGGCATCGGCACTTTGTCCGCAAGTGCATTACTTGCAGGATGCAAACCGGGAACTGAAAACAAAAACGCGGCCGATGATATAAAAGTAGATGCAACAGGCAGACAGGAATTTGAAGTTGACAGGGATAAGAAATTACTGTCAGAAAAGAAATTTTTTGACGACCGCGAAATAGCAACCATCACCATACTGGCTGACCTGATCATTCCGAAGGATAGCCGGAGTGGCAGTGCTTCAGATGCTAAAGTGCCTGAGTTTATTGAATTTATTGTAAAGGATGAACCCCAGCATCAATTACCAATGAAAGGTGGTCTACGCTGGCTGGATGTTCAATGCCTTAACCGTTATAATAACGATTTTAAGGATTGCACGCTGAAACAGCAAGACGAAATATTACAGGAGATAGCCTATCCAATGAAATTTAAACCGGAAATGCAACCGGGAGTTACATTTTTCAACAAGATGCGCGAGCTGACAGCCATTGGATTTTTTACCAGCAAAATGGGTATTGAAGACTTGGGTTACAAGGGTAATTCACCCGGAAAATGGGAAGGTGTGCCTGATGATGTATTAAAGCAATATGGGTTAGAAGGGGTATAAGATTGGAAGAGTTAATCCTTTTCTCTTTCCGACTTGTACGGACTTTCCCGACTTTTTAAAACTTAAAATAAAATATTCTGTTCATGTTTATGATGGACAGGATATTGAAGAAGTTGGAAAAGATAGGCCGTGATCCCAAGATAACGGCCAAGGTTGCCGGTCTGCGCTATGTAGCTGATTCAACACCGGGTTATACCCGTAAAAAAAGTGGCAAAGGTTTTGGGTTTTATGATGCAGATAGCAAACCTATAAAGGATAAGGAATTGATACAGCGTTTTACTAAGCTGGTTATTCCACCGGCTTATACCAACATTTGGATATCTCCACACGAGAATGGGCATTTGCAGTTTACAGGTATTGATGCCGCCGGACGCAAACAGTACCGTTATCACCCAGCATGGAACAAACTCCGTAATCAATCCAAATATTATCATCTCCGGTTATTTGCCGACTATTTGCCCGCTATTCGCAAACAAGTTGATAAAGATCTTGCCCGGCAAAATCTGGATCATGATAAAGTAGTAGCCCTGGTGATCCGTATTATGGAATTGACCAGTATCAGGGTGGGGAACGAATCCTATAAAAAATTGTACGGTTCTTTCGGCCTGACCACGCTTATGGATAAGCATGTTAAGATCGAGGGTTCGCATATAAGCTTTGAGTTTAAGGGTAAAAAAGGTGTTTATCAAAAGATTGCCCTGCATAGTGTAAAATTGGCTCGGTTGATCAAACAATGCCGCGATATACCGGGCAAAGAACTTTTTCAATATTATGATGATGAAGGCCAGCGTTGTTCGATAGGCTCTGAAGATGTGAACCGTTATTTAAAAGATATTACTGGGGAAGATTTTACAGCAAAGGATTTCCGCACCTGGGCAGGAAGTGTAAGCGCACTATATGCCATTAAGGAAGCAGGGGAGTTCGATACAGTATCCGAGTGTAAGAAAAAAATTGTAAGTGTACTGGATGAAGTGGCCCTGAACCTGGGCAACACCCGAACTGTTTGCAAGAAGTATTATGTGCACCCAACCGTGATCAAAAGCTACGAAGAGGGAACGATATTTAAATATATTGAGAAGCTGGACGGAAATAAAGATATAAATGCTGCTGAACTGAATACAGCTGAAAAAGCGCTGATGGAGTTACTGGAAAATGAAAAATTGGCAGAGGCGAGTTGAGGTTTATTTAAGATTTAATTATTGAATACCGTTAATTTTATAAATCATTCTGATTAAAACTAAAGCTATAACTACCAATATCAACCAAATTTTTCGCCTAAGATTTTCATCTATATTTTTATTGTTACGGATTTCAATAAATCCCCACGCCATAATTCCAGTAAATGATAATCCGCTTATAGCTACGATAATCTTATTCGAAGAGGAATAAACAAATATCATTGAAGTTATTGTCACCAGTGCAATCAAAAGACTATAAATTTTCCTAAAAGACTTTGATGTTTGTGTAATGGGCTTAATTTGATTCAATGCTTCTTCAAGTTGATCATACTTATCAATCTGGGCCCTAATAACAATAATGTCATCAGGATATTTTCCCTTTATGACAAAGTTCCCATTCTTGTTTTTGTTGATTTCAATAATATCATTCAGGTAAATGGAGATTGTACGGGTGTTTAGCTGAGTCCGAGTGACCATATTAGCCTTAATGATAAGCGAATAGCTTTCGAAGAAGGCTTTTTGCTTTTGAATACTCCGGTATACACTTAATCCAAGCACCAAAGCAACTATAATAATTACAAAGGTTAATGTACTGGTATCAACTTTATCTGTTGAATCAAATAAACTGATAATAATAACAGCCGTCACTGCGATAAGAATGAACGGTACGATTTTGATAAGCAAAAGCTTTCTGATTTCCTTAAAGCCGGAAGGCGTTATATTATATTCCTGCATTAGTATGATAAGGTTGTGACGGTCGAATATACAAGCCAATTGATATCGACTGAAATGATTTTTAATCCGTAAGATTATTTTAACGAAAAACCACCGGGTCAGGTTTGGTTAAAGGAGTGATAAATTACACCTGCATAAATCTAATCCTGCCAAAAGGTATATCTCTGCTATTACGAATTTTTAGCTCTTCAATCTTTTTATCAAAATAGGCATATATCTTTTTTGAGTTCTTTTCAGTGCTGTCTTTGTCTGAAAATTCTTTTTCCAAATATCTCGACAAAGCAAAAAGTGTTCTGGGATATTCACAGATCGTTAATAGGCCCTTGTCATATTTTGCCCTTACCCAATAAGGCTCGCTTAAAGTGGCTTCACGAATATAAACTATGTCACATGAACGTTTAACCTCATCACTATATTTAATTAAGGAGTCATGAGAAATGGGAACACCTACTTCTACAGTTACATTTTCAGGATTAAGCTTAATTACTGAATTACCAGGAAACAGGAATTCAATATCGGCTTTCCCATTTAATAATTGAGCAAGGCGGCCTGTGAAATTCATAAAATACCCGGTTGCTAATATCTCGGCTAACGACTTTTTATAAGTCTTGATATTATCTAAATAAAATAGGACTCCCAGGAATATGGAAATCGCTAGCCCTGTACCTATGGCTACGTACAGATTATAAAAAACAGGAATTTTATTTAAATACCCCTCATAAGAAACTGCTGTCGGGATAATCGAAAATATTAGATCTTTAACCGGGAAGAATTTAAAACTAAACGCCATAATCTAAGGATTAAACTTATTTAAAAGCGGTTATAGTAAATTGTTATTCAGCGCAATAGGAATACTAATGTAATTAAAATTGATAATCAAACAAAAAACCCGCCGAAGCGGGTGGAAGAAAGAGTGACTATTAACTGATCTATTGATTGATATATTAAGCTGATTAAAACCATTTAACTCAATTAACTTAATCCAACCCAATCAACTAAAAAATTACTTTCCTTTTTTAGTTATGATTACAACTACGCCATTTTTACCCTTTTCTCCGTATTGTTTCTCGGCTGCTCCGTCTTTTAATACGCTAATAGATTTTATATCTGCGGGCGATACATTTTTGAGGCTCTTGGCTTCTTTTCCGTCTATGATAAATAATGGCTGGCCTTCGCCGTCAATAGTTAGCTGATCGTTATTGGTGTTAAATCCTCTAACAAATACTTTCCTGGGCTTGCCATCGGGCGGGGTAGCTTTATTAATATTAATCCCTTCTACAGTAATTACTTCAGGAGCAACATCCTGGGTTATTACCATGTCGCTGCCTGGTTTTCCGGTGATATGATAGTCCTTTTTTAGAATCAGGGTTTTACCCTTTACCTTAGGAGCCACATCTGTTACTATTACCGTACTCACATTTTTGTTGCCATTGGTTTCTTCTTCAACGTCTGAAAGCTTATTGTCAGAACTAATAGTATAAGCCATTGCAGCACTTGGCGGCGGTGGTGGCGCCATATCCGGAGAACCAGTTATTGATATATTCCTAGCGCCTGCAATCATCCCGTCGCCCATTGCTTTGTCTATTTTTTCTTTTAATTTTTTACCTGCGTCAGAATCATCTGTAGTTACAAACATTACTTGCCGGTCATTATCCAGTTCGGGATAAAATTGTTTAGCGTTCTTTGCGGTAAGTAATTCAATGCTGTTTATACGGGTCGGATCAATTGCCTTTACTTCGGCTTTAGTAGCTTTTACCCCGTTGATGACATAATTGACAGAATCACCACTGACGTTTGCCATCACCATGAAAGATTTTTTGCCATTTTTTGCTTTGCCGTTGTATATAGTGTCGACATTTTTAGTAGCCGCTTTTTCTACAACAGTTTTCTCGCTCAGTTTAAGATCCGTTACATGTGGTTTGCCATTATAAAGCAGATGGGCATGACTTACTACTGTTGCAATAGAATTAAAGGTATGCATCCCTTTTTTAGTCACCTCGGCTTTTGACAGGCTGAAAATCAGCAACAATGCCACAACTACAGGTACTAAAAATACATAGCGGGTAAGGTTGTAACCCGCTGATTTTTTTGTGTTCATCATAATAATGCGTTTTTTTATGGTTGACATGTTAAAGTGATTGACTATGTTATTGGATGTAGCGGCAAGGCCTACGCTTACCAGGCTATATTGATATTCTTTGCTATCCATTCCCTTTTGCAAAATTTTGCGGTCGGTAATGAACTCGATATTTTCCCGGACAGCCTTTTTCATCAGCCATACACCGGGATTGAACCAATAGAAAATAGTACTCAGTTCGGCTAACAGGATATCCAGTGTATGCCATTCGCTCACATGCACCTGCTCATGCTCAAGCACGCTTTTCAGTTCAGATGGCGAAAGTTTAGACGGGTTAATATAAATGCTGCGCCAGAATGAGAATGGACTGATATCATCCCTGATCAACCTAACTGATTGATTATGTACCTCGCCAGGTTTAGATTGACGATATAATTTATACAGAGAAAATAATTGCATAATCAATCTAACTGCAAAGAGGATAACACCTGCCCAGAAGATCACTTCGACCCATTGCCAATAGTTAGGCTGATATAAAGGCATTACAAAATTTTCTGCCGGTGTTTTCCAATTCATTATAATTGATTGTACAGGCTGCGTCAATTGCTGATGATGCTGCGCAAAATCAGAAAGATTAATGTTTGGATACAGCGATGAAAATAAGATAGCAGCCACCAGGTATATCCGGTTAAGGGTATAAAAGGTAAGGTGACGCAACACCAGGTAATAACCGAGGCAAAATAATACCAGGGCAATATTGACCTTAAACAAAAAGAGAAATAATGCTGGCATGATACTTATTTTTTAGGGTTTTCAATCAGGTTGATAATCTCTTTCAATTCGCTGGCGCTGATCTTTTTCTCGTTAGCGAAAAACGTTACCAGGTCCTTGTAGGAGTTCTCAAAATAATCGCTTACGAAACCATTCATAAAGCGCTTCTTATATTCTTCCTCTTTTATAGCCGGAATATAACGGTAGGTGTTGCCAATCTTTTCGCTGGTAAGAAATGCCTTGCGCTCCAGGTTTTTAATGGTAGAAGCGAGGGTGGTATATGGCGGTTTGGGCTCGGCCATCTGGTCAAGAAAATCCTTTACCGATCCTGAACCGCATTGCCATACAGCCTGCATTGCTTCTTCTTCCTGTTGTGTTAATTTCTCCATGTTGTTACGATTGTTTCGTAAATCTACGAACTTTTCGTAATTAACCAAATTATTTTACATTTTTTAACAAATTAATTTCAGATCACAGCAGGAGAGCATATAATCAGCTATATTGTCTCACATTTAAATCTGAGAAATATGCCTGTTATAACAACTGCCATTACCGGAGCAACTTCCGGGATAGGAAAAATTACCGCAATGGAATTAGCGAGAAAAGGCCATGCTATTTATATGCTGGTACGTAATACCAATAAAGGCGAGCAGGTGAAACAAGAGATCATTTCTCAGACGGGCAACAAAGATATTTATGTAATTGAATGTGATGTAGCTGATTTGCAAAGTGTGGCTCGCGCCGTTGACGAACTTAAGGGAAAACTTTTTGGTATTAACATCCTGATCAATAACGCCGGAAGTGCCTTTGTTAAAAAAGAGCTCAGTAAGGATGGTTTCGAAATGACTTTTGCATTAAATCACCTGGGACATTTCCTGCTGACCGAAAGCCTGATGCCTTTACTTAAAAAGGGCCAGGCAAGAATTATAAATGTAAGCTCAGAAGGGCACCGATCGGCTAAACCTAATTTTGACGATCTGAAATGGGAGCAAACACCTTACAAGGGAATCAAAGCTTACAATATCTCCAAATTATATAATATCTATTTTACCAAATCGCTTGCCGAAAAGTATGGACAAACGGGTATTACCTCGTATGCGTTGCATCCTGGCGTGGTGCTTACCAATATCTGGGATAAGGTGACGGGTTTTATGCGTATACTTTTCTGGTTGATTAAACCATTTATGATAACACCGGAGAAAGGTGCCGAAACAACCATTTACCTCGCCACAGAACCACGCCTGGAGCAAAAAAGCGGTTTATACTTCAAAAAATGCAAGGTTGCCAAAACGGCGCCTAACGCAGATAATGGTGCAGCCCGTAACCGTTTATGGGAAATAAGCGAAAAGCTAACCGGAGCTAAAACAAAATAAATGTTTAACCGTATTTTTTCTATTACATTGTCATAACTAAGTAATGTAATTATTACCTTAGTTTCCAAATTCAATCCCCTTATGATAATCAGCAAAAAACTAACAATTACAGCAAGCCTGCTCGGCGTAATGGCGCTGGGTATAGCTGCAACTATGCCACAACAGGCGCCTCCGCCAAAAGCACAAAACCTGAAAGTATTACCAAAAAATATTTCGCACAAGGATCTTGACCACATAATGGATAAATGGGCGGCATCATTAGGCGTGCATTGTAATTTCTGTCATGCACGCAATGAGCAGACCAATAAGATGGATTTTGCAAGCGATGCTAAACCTGAAAAAGAAACTGCCCGCTATATGCTTCGTATGGAGCAAAAGATCAATAAAAAGTTTTTTAAAGCAGGCAAAGATTCTCTGGGTATGGTGATGGAAGCCGGTATTAACTGTAATACCTGTCATCATGGAACAGCACATCCTGAGTTAAAGGTGCCTGAAAGACAACATGGTCCGGGTGGTCCCCCTCCGGGTGGAGCTGGCACACCTCCTCCGCCACCTTCTAACTAATTATATTGAATATAAAATCAATTCATATCAACGCCCTGCCTAAGCGGGGCGTTCTTGTTTTTATTACTTTTTACTTTGTATTTTTATAATAGAATTAATTGATCTGTTGATGTCTGAGGAAACTGTAAATATTCGCAGTGCTATATTAGGTGACCTGCCAGGCATCCTTGATATTTATAATCATGCAATATTGCACACCACCTCAGTTTATAGTGAGCATCCACATACTTACGAAATGAGGCTTACCTGGTATAATGACAGGATCAGCAGCGGCTTTCCGGTTTTTGTAGCCGAAACAGACGGGCAAATCATAGGCTTCAGTACTTTCGGACATTTCAGGGTATGGCCATGTTACCGCTACACAGTTGAACATTCAGTTTATGTTCATATTGATCATCGCGGAAAAGGTATCAGCAAATTACTGCTGCAGCCACTAATAGATCGTGCGCGTGAAATGAAGCTACACGCTATGATAGCAGGTATAGACGGAGGAAATAAAATAAGTTATCAATTGCACCAGTCTTTCGGCTTTGTGGAAGTAGCACACTTTAAAGAAGTTGGCTTTAAATTTGGGCGTTGGCTCGATCTGAAGTTTATGCAATTAATTTTACATTCAGTTTAAAATTATTTAAAACAGCTACACCTGTGTGTTATAGATATTTACAATCTTTAATTAAATGGAATTGCGTTTTTTATGTTGAAAACGCACTTTTTGTTAAGAAAAACCAACAACTTTTGTTTTAATGAGGGCGTATAACTTACGATCAGTTATAGGTAAGATTAATAACGGATATGTTCTTTACCCAATCACGAAATCCCTGGTTCTCGGTGTGTGGACAGGGATTTTTTTATTTTTATATCTTTAATTTCAGTCTGCGTTTCTCTAAAAAGCCTCCAATCAATACCACAATAAATGCTACTGCCCATGACCGAAAGAACCCACCCCAGCCATAGTTCAATACCTTTGGATAATGAATATGGAGCAATCTATAAAAACCAACCTGTAAATAAGGTATCAGGTAACAGGTAAGTGTAGCGGTGCCTGCGGGCCAGATTATTTTAAACCAATTCTTTTTGCCTTTAAAATCAACCAGGTAGATCATCAGTTCAAAAACCAGTACACCGATACCTATACAGATCAATATCCATGCCGGGGTAGAACGTATTTTTGAGATACCATCTGCATATGGGCGTATCAGCAAGCCTGATACTATTGAAGCGCATCCTGCTATAAAAAGCCATAGCCATAGCGTTAACGTGTATCCTTTTTGTACCATACGTGCATACCACAATGAAACCACAATACCTGCAATGATCAGGAATTCTGATGATCCTTCATGAATAACCCACAAATGCAGGCGCAATATTTTAGCGTGGTCAAGTATATTTAACGCAGCAAATAGGAGTAATCCAATGATCATGATCTGGAATTTGCCTTTCGCCAAAAGGTAAATAAAGGCAGAAACCAGGTATCCCCAACCTATTATGCCCAATATACCCCACCATGAAGGCTCAAGTCCGTGAGGCGCCTTTGCATCACCGCCGACATAAAGAAATGCCATTAACAATAATATCAACCAGCCGGCACCTTTAAGAAAATATTTTTTAACGTGTGAAATAGTTGGTGAATAATCCAGCCAGATTAAAAAGAAACTGAGCGTGATCAATATTTCCCATACAGCTTCGGGCAATATAGACGCCTTACTGTATTCTTCCAGATTGACATGGAAAAAGCCCATTACTATAAGCGCAAATGAACGCGCCAGGATAGAAAACGATATAGAACTAAAAGAATCGCCCTTCTGCATTTTACGATCAATCGCTAACGGGATCGATAAACCCACAATAAATAAAAAACAAGGGAAAATAGTATCGGCAAAGCCCATACTGTCTTCAAAACGTTTAGCGTGGTCCATCCATTCGGGTATGCCCTTAACTCCGCTTAAATCGTTAATAAATATCATGCATAGCATGGTTAATGCCCTTATTGCATCAACGGAATGCAGTCGTTTGGGGACATTCTTTAATAATGGGGCTTCGGTCATAATAGTAATATAAGTTAGGGTACCTTTAAAGATGAGAAAAAGGAATTATATTAATGGTAATATTTTAATTATACTTCTACATTTGTTCCATTAGCTATGTATTTCATATTTTCAAAAGTCCTGCTCTTCTTATTATTTCCGCTCAATTGGATCATCATTTTCCTGTTAATAGCATTATTCTCGAAACGACAAAAATTGAAGCGAAAGTGTTTTATAACAGGGGTAGTATTACTGATAATTTTCAGCAATCCTTTGTTGTTGTACCTGTTCGCGAAAAATTGGGATGTCAATTCGGCTCCTTTAAATAAAAATAAAGTATATAGTTCTGTAATTGTATTGGGCGGATTTTCTGGCGAGGATAAAAATGGCAACGGGGTATTTAATGAAAATGCTGATCGGTTTATACAAGGTGTTAAATTAAAAGAGGAAGGACGCGTATCACATATCCTGATAAGCAGCGGCAATGGTAACCTGGGGCAGAGTAAATTTAAAGAGGCGGTTTGGACGCAGAGTGTTTTAAAAGAATTTAACCTGCCGGATAGCGCAGTTTTGATCGAACCGGATTCAAGAAATACATTTGAGAACGCCACTTTTTCAAAACAGATATTACAAAAGGCGCATTTGCAACCACCTTATATATTAGTGACATCTGCTTACCATATGCGCAGATCACTTTATATTTTTAAAAAGGAGGGGATGGATGTAGTACCATACTCAAGTGGCCGTATAACCAGCAATGTGAAATTTTCGTTTTTAGATTATATGATGCCTGATGCGGGTGTGCTTGCTGGATGGTGCACTTATCTAAAAGAGTTGATCGGCTTAACAGTAGCCCACTTAAAATAGCCATTGCTTTAATAAGCACAAATCTTATACATTTGTTAAGATGAAGAAAATTCTGATCGCCAATCGCGGCGAAATCGCTTTGAGGGTAATGCGTTCGGCACGCGAAATGGGTATTGAAACGGTGGCTGTTTACTCTGCTGCCGACCGTAATGCATTACACGTTCGTTATGCTGATGAAGCTGTTTTTATTGGCGAGGCACCGTCTAATCAATCCTATCTTGTTGGCGAAAAGATCATTGAAGCCTGTCGAAAAACTGGTGCCGAGGGTATACACCCCGGATATGGTTTCTTATCGGAGAATGCAGCTTTTGCAAGGAAGGTGAGAGACGCCGGATTAACACTGATTGGCCCATCACCAGAGGCGATGGAGATAATGGGTAATAAATTATCAGCCAAAGCAGCAGCATTAAAATATAATATCCCAATGGTGCCTGGGACGGAAGAAGCAATATCGGACATAACAGAAGCCAAGAAGCGCGCGGTAGAAGTAGGCTTTCCCATCCTGATCAAAGCTGCTGCCGGCGGTGGTGGAAAGGGAATGCGCATAGTAGAAAGTGTTGCCGATTTTGAAGAGCAAATGCACCTGGCAGTGTCCGAAGCCACATCAGCATTTGGAGATGGTTCGGTATTTATTGAGCGGTATGTATCTTCGCCAAGGCATATCGAGATACAGGTATTGGGTGATACGCACGGCAATATCGTACATCTGTTTGAAAGGGATTGTTCGGTGCAACGACGTCACCAAAAGGTGATAGAGGAAGCGCCATCGTCCGTACTAACACCCGAAATCAGGGAGCAAATGGGACGTTGCGCGGTGGATGTGGCAAGGTCAGTTAATTATACCGGAGCGGGCACAGTTGAGTTCATCATGGATGATCAACTCAATTTTTATTTTCTCGAAATGAATACCCGTTTACAGGTAGAGCACCCGGTATCCGAATTGATCACGGGCGTCGACCTGGTAAAAGAACAGATACAGATAGCACGTGGCGAACCGATCAGCTTTAAACAGGAAGATCTTAAAATAAACGGGCATGCTATTGAACTGCGTGTTTATGCCGAAGACCCGGCCAATAATTTTTTACCTGATATTGGAACGCTGCAAACTTATATTACGCCAAAAGGTCCGGGTGTGCGTGTAGATGATGGCTTTGAGCACGGCATGGAAATACCGATCTACTATGACCCGATGATCGCCAAATTGATCACCTATGGTAAAGACCGTAAGGAAGCTATTGAACGGATGATACGTGCTATTGACGAGTACAATATTACTGGTATTACCACTACACTTGGCTTCGGCAAATTTGTAATGCAGCATGAAGCCTTTGCCTCGGGTAATTTTGATACCCATTTTGTAAAGAAATATTTTACACCAGAGGTATTGCAAAGTAGCAATGAAGATGAAGCGTTGATTGCTGCAATAGTGATGGAAAGATTACTTGGTGAGAAGAATATTGATATTCATCACGCCACATCTGAAAATGGGCAGATTTCTAATTGGATAAAGAACAGAAAGAAAATAACTTAAACGTCTTCTTTTGGAGAGAGCTTTGAGGAATTAATGATTCCAATCAGCTCATTAATAAATCCAAACTGTGCAGGATTGATCTTTGCTTTGGCTTCTTCAACATCAAACCATGCGGCTTTATCCACTTCAGGAAAAGTTTGTTTTTTGCCTGATCTGGGTGGCCATTCCATTTCAAACAGATTGCTAACAATAGTCTCATGGTCAATGTCGCCTTCAACTGCCCAGGCATAGACTTTTTTACCCGCTTTTTGAATAACAGGTTCAAGTTCGATGAAATTACCGTCGATCGGTTGACCTGTTTCTTCCATGAATTCGCGTTTGGCAGCATCAAGGGGAGACTCATCATTATTAAATTCGCCTTTAGGTATAGACCAACTGCCATTGTCCTTTTTGCTGAAGAATGGGCCGCCCGGATGGATAAGAAAAACCTGTAATTGATTATCCTTGAAGCTGTATAATAATATTCCCGCACTTTGCTTAGCCATATAGATAGATTTAAAAGCAAGTTAACAAAAGCCCAAAGTTTAATTGTTATTTTTGTTTCATAACCTATAAGATCAACCCCGAAAAACAATGGCTACAAATGACTGGACAAAATTTACCATTAAGGCAGATTTTAATACGGATGTAAGAAGCATATACCAGGCATGGACAACCCCCGAAGGTCTGGAAAGCTGGTTTTTAAGAAAAGCAAATTTTTATGCCATAGCAGGCAGATTGCGTGAGCCTCATGAATCAATACTGAAAGAAGATGTTTACGAATGGTACTGGCACGGGTTTGATGATAGTACAGTAGAAAAAGGCGAAGTGCTGGAAGTGAATAGTATTGATTCCGTAAAATTTACTTTTTCTGGCGGATCTATAGTGACTGTTAACGTAGACTGCAAAAACGACTTAACTATACTTGAACTTACCCAGGAAAATATCCCCGTGGAAAGTGACCCATCAAAAAATCTTTTTGTACAGTGCCAGATAGGGTGGACTTTTTACCTGGCTAATCTTAAATCCATCATCGAAGGCGGAATCGACCTTAGAAATAAGCGCCTTGAAGTAAGCAGTAATTTTAAATAAACTGCATCCTCCTCTAAATCTCCTCCGCCGGATGGCGGAGAGACTTTTATAAAACAAGAGATTATGTTATTTTTGCATTTCAAAAATCCCCCCTTTAGGGGGTTAGGGGGCTAAAATGTTTACAGGAATAATTGAAACTTTAGGAGAAGTAACTGATCTGCGGCATGAGCAGGGTAACCTGCATATCACGGTTGAATCAGCAATAGCAGCTGAATTGAAGATCGATCAATCAGTTGCACATAACGGCGTTTGCCTTACTGTTGTTGCTTTGGCTGATGGAAAGCATACCGTAACCGCGATTGAGGAAACTCTTCAAAAATCTAACATCGGTCACCTAAAAATAGGGGACTTTGTGAATCTGGAACGTTGTATGCAGATGAATGCACGTTTAGACGGGCATATTGTACAGGGCCATGTAGACCAGACCGCTGTTTGTACTGATTTCAGAGAAATGCACGGTAGTTGGGAATACACCTTTGAATACAATGCCTCAATTGGAAATGTTACTGTAGAAAAAGGTTCCATTTGTATAAATGGTATCAGTTTAACAGTTGTTAATTCAAAGAAAAATAGCTTTTCTGTAGCTATTATCCCTTATACTTTCGAACATACCAATTTACAACAGGTACGTGAAGGCTCAACAGTTAATCTTGAATTTGATATTATCGGCAAATATGTAGCGAGGTTGATGGGTGCTAATGCGACAACTCCGTCAAACGTTTTTTAGCATACTGCAGATAGCTTTTCTGTTTTTCAGGCGGATTGGTTTTAATGTATTTCTTGTAATACTTTATTGCACTGGTTTTATTCTTTAGCCCTGAATCATATAGATTAGCCAATACATAATAGGTGATCACAGACTTACTATCGTACAACAAGCTTTTTTGGTAGGCGAAAACAGCATTTTTTAATTGGTGAAGTTTATCATAAGAATCGCCCATTTCACTGTAGTACGAATCAACATTAATTGAAATAGCTTCTTTAATAGCCTTGTCAAAATAGAAAATAGCCTTTTCCTGATCTTTTAATGCCTTATAGCTCATGGCAGTGTAATAATAAGAAGTTTCAGTGGCAGTTTTATTCTTCTCCAAAATCTCTAATGTCGTTATACAATCCTGGTAGCTTTTTACCATGAAATAGGATACCCCCAACATATTGATCACATCATTAGCACCATCGCCGCCAGCTATTAATTTAGTGCATAATGCTATGGTTGGCGGAAACTTTTCGGTTCGATAATAGATAATCGCTTTTTCGCGCAACAGTAATAGATTGGCTGTATCTGCAGCTAATGCTTTAGTAACTACTGTATCAGCTCTCGGATATACTTTTAAATTGATATAAATAGTCGCGAGGTCGGATGCTACATCCGGGTCATCCGGATTTAGATGATTTGCTTTTTGAAGATAATTAATGTTCGATGCAAAATCTCCCATGTTATACGCCATGGTAGCCATCTGTTTGTAAACGTTGAAATTGGTGCTATCACGCAATAAAATCTTTTTATAATAGATCAGTGCCCTGGCACTGTTCCCCCTTCGTAGATTGATATTGCCAAGACTAAATAATAAAGCTACACTGGTTGAGTCTTTTTCATAGATACGTTGGTAATACGCCTCTGCATCAGCCAATTTCCCGGCCATCTGCGAGGTATAAGCCAGGCTCGAAATCGTTTTCAGATCAGTAATAGGTTCAGGATAAGTCCTTTTAAGATAATCCAATGCATCTGCAAAACGTTGGGTTTGATAATACTCAAGCAATAGCGCATCATCGACTTTTTGTTGCTGTGCAAAAGTGATCACAGTAAGACATGTAAATAATAAAAGTAGAAGGCAGGTTTTCATATAACTAAATTATTAGTTATATGTGAGAAATGCAAATTCTAAACAATTTATGTTAAAATCCGTTATACAAGTACAACAATTGATAAAACCATATGGATAAGATTAAGAAGTTTGAGTTGATGGAAAAAATTGTACATGAGCTCGAAGACCTGAAAAACAGCCAGCAGGCTATCATACAAAAAATAACAAAAATAGAGGTAGATAATATCGATCTTGGTAATAAACGCCTTGAAAAAGACCTGCCTGACATGCATCAACGGGTATCAGATAATTTAGATACAATAACAAGCATACTGGAGGATTTTGCAGTGCAAACGGATCAGTTCAGCAATCAGAATAACATATCTGCTCTGCGGGAACAGGAAGCACTTAATAAACATTAAAATCAGTAATAACAAAGAGGCACCCTAAAGTGCCTCTTTGTTATTTAAGGGTTGTTGCAAAAAAATCAACCGCGATTTTAGCAACCTGCTGATGCACTTCGTGGCGATTAACCGACGGATCATCATTAAGGAAGGGGCCTGCTCCATGCTTAGCAGCCTCAGTACCCTCATTTAAAAAAGTATAATGTGCTGCTTTGCCTGGGACAATATAGATTTTTGATCCTTTAATCAGATTTTGATAATGTATGGCATTGGTTTTTATGGGCGCAATACTGTCGCTTTGTGCACCAACAATATAAACAGGTGAGGTAATTCGCTTTAATTGATCCCGGTTTGTAAACCCTTGCCCAACAGCCGGGCACATGGCAAAAAATGCCTTAATACGGTTATCCTTTAAATCGGGGCAATTTTTAAATGATGCTTCGACATCTGCAGGATTAAAGGCTTTCTTCAATCCCGGAAATTCAGGAAGTGTAAACTCTTTTACTCCCTGCGGTGTCTGACTAAATTTGTTTAAGGCATCCATACTGATTTGACCGCCTGCCAAAGCGATCACCGTATAACCACCTATTGAAAAGCCAGCTGCACCAATACGATTTTTGTCAATGAGAGGGGCAAAGTCTTTATCATTTAGTAACTGCGTAAGCACAAAGCTAATATCTTGTGGACGTTCCCATGGCGTTACAAAATCAATCGCTATCTTATTGTCGTACGTATTGCCCCAATGATCCACGGCTGCTACAATAAAGCCTTTTTGAACTAATGCATCGGCTAACCATTCCAATGTCATTCGTCCGCCACCTGTTCCATGAGATATGAGGATCAGCTGATGTACACCTGATGGCAATGAAGCATTCCGGACTGTAGGTATATGAATAAAGGGATAACCCGGAATACTGTCAGGTTTTCTGGTGTCATTTGTCGGATACCAAACCTCTGTTTTTAATGGGCGATGGCGTGCAGTATCATTAAAAGCAAAAGTGCGTTCACCGATCTGGTCTTGCGCTAAAGCAAACAGCGGATAAATATATAATAGGATGAATATGAGTTTTTTAAACATGGCTCTGATATTGATAAGCGAAGTAAGGTATAATCTGGCCGTTGGAAGTTGACAAATGTCAATAATTTCACTTTTTAGATTTCAGACGGCTCAATGTCTCCTGTGATATGCCCAGGTAGTCAGCAATAATTTTTGAAGGAAGTCTTTGTATCATTTGCGGATCACTGGCCATTAGCAGGTTATAGCGCTCTTTAGCATCCATGGTGATAAGGCTTTCAATACGTTTGATAGAGGCGATGTAATCCTTCTCTAAATTGATACGATAAACAGTTTCCCAACCCGGAAAAGTGTCCATCAAACTGCGGAAATCAGTGAAATTGATATACAGAAGCTCAGACGCTTCAATGGTTTGTATGTAGGCCAGTGAGGGTTCCTGTAAAATAAAGCTGGGGAATGCAGTGCCAAAACGACCATCCATTACCAGGAAACGTGTAGCCTCCCGGCCGTCAGCATCCATCATGTAAATGCGAAGACAGCCACTATTTACAAAATACATGTAAGGATTAATCTCACCTGCGTGCAGCAATACCTCATTGCGTTTAGTACGTTTAACTTTGAATTTATTGCAAAACAAGTTGACCTGCTCTTCACTTGCTGTGAGATTGGAAGCGAAATATTTTTTTAGAGAAAGATAGATATCATCATGCTGCTTATGCATGATTTAAAATAACTGAATTTATGGCAGAATAAAAATTCCCAAGCAATTAATTCCTGGTCCCTTTTTCAGCATCCTTGTTATATCTTTTAATAGCTCTAAAATATTTTTTATCTGCAATTAGTTCAAGTGCTTTCACATTTTGCCCGACCATCTTTTTCAAGTTATCCGCATTAAATGGCAGGACGGGGCCATCATTTATTTGAATGCCAGTGATTGCTGGTTCATATAATTCATCTGAATACGAATAACCCTTGCTAGCAGGGCGGAGATAATTCATGTTTCTAGCATAAACAGTTAACTGACCTCCAATAACTGTAAACATCCAGCAACTATCATTTGGCACACCGTATATTTCTTTATCTGATTGAATATCTCTATTAGTTGAAATATAAATAGTTTGATCAGGATAAATTTTATGATTGCGATGCACAGTGTCTGATTTGGGGAAATTTTTATCTACAAAAAGCAAATAGTTTTTGTGTAGTATAGTATCAGTGTACATTAATGAAAATACTTCCTTTACTGAGCTATCTTTAAATGTAACATTGTAGGTAGTTCGTTGATTTGCACTCCAATTGGCTCCCATTAGGATTGGCTGAAATGTCATATACTGTGCAAAAGAAGTTTCAGCTAAAAGAATAAATACAACACTGAACGATAAAACGGATAGGATTTTAGAAATAAGCTTCATGACAAGGATTTTGGTTTGACAAATATAATCAAACCAAATATCTATTCAATACTCTTACCCTTCATTGCAGTACTAATCGCCTGGTCCATTAAACGTTCAGCAAACGGGCGGGTGTACTCATTCACTTCGTCCACTTTCTTTAATATCAGGTCTTTGTCGCCGCTTACCAATGCTTCTTTTAATGAGTTGATCAGTTTTTGGGTTTCACTGATCTCGGCTATGGATACGTAATCCGCATTCTTTTGTAAAAAGCGTTCAACGGTATATACCATTTGCTCACCTTCAGTACGGGCCTCAATCAGCATGCGTTGGGACACATCATCTTTAGCATGGGTGATGCTGTCCATTAACATTTGCTCAACCTGGTCATCTGTAATGCCGTAAGTAGGAGTAACTTCTACTTCTTGTTTTACACCAGAACGCAATTCCATCGCCTGTATCTTTAATATGCCATCAGCATTCAATAAAAAGTTGATGTCTACTTTAGGAAAGCCTGCCGGCATAGATGGTATGCCTTTCAAGTCAAATTCTGCCAGCTTGCGGTTTTCTTTAATCAGATCACGTTCGCCCTGGTAAACTGCAATTTTCATGTTTACCTGCCCGTCTATCGAAGTAGTGTATTGCCTGCCGGCTTTGGTAGGCACTTTTGAGTTACGGGGAATGATGATGTCCATCAAGCCACCCATAGTCTCAATTCCCAGTGAAAGGGGGGTGACATCCAGCAGTAAAATATCCTTGCGGTTTCCGGCTAAAATGTCCGCCTGTATAGCTGCACCCAGAGCTACTACCTCATCCGGGTTAAGTTCATTATGAATTGGTCTGGCAAAAAAATCAGATACCATCTTTTTAACCAGTGAAGTACGGGTTGAACCCCCTACCATCACTACTTCATTAATATCACCTATGTCTAATCCCGCATCTTTTAAAGCATTGTGGCAGCATTCAATGGTTTGCTGTACTTTGGGTAATATCAATTGTTCAAAAGTAGTGCGGTCAAGAGTGCACCATATATCACCAATCTTTTCATTAAACAAGCTTTGATGAGCAAAGGCTTTTTTAGCTTCTTCGGCTTTCAGGCGTAGTTCCTGAGCCAGCTCGCGATTTTTCAGGAGTTCGGTTTTGTTTAGTTGGTTCTTTACGATCCAGTAATCCACAATAGCCCTGTCAAAATCATCACCACCTAAAAAGGTGTTTCCGTTGGTAGAGAGTACTTCAAAAATACCGTTCTGTATCTGTAATATAGAAACATCAAATGTACCACCGCCCAGGTCATACACAGCAATAGTCTTGGTTTCTTCAGGGTTTAAGCCAATGCCATAAGCTAAACTTGCTGCAGTAGGCTCATTTACAATTCGTAATACATCCAGTCCGGCCAGTTTGCCTGCATCACGTGTAGCCTGACGCTGCGAATCATTAAAATAAGCAGGTACAGTAATTACAGCACGGTTTACCGGTGTTTTCAAAGCATGTTCAGCTCGGTCTTTGAGTTCTTTTAATATCAATCCGGAAAGCTCAATAGGAGTATAGAAACGATCACCAACTTTAATCTTTACAAGGCTTTCGCTATCATCGTCGATCACTTTATAAGAAAAGAAATCTTTATAATCTTCAATATCGTGGTAAGAACGGCCCAGTAATCTTTTTACTGAGAAAACAGTGTTCTGCGGATCAGTTATTAAATAGTTTTTAGCTTCGTTACCAACAGTTATTTCACCAGCGGGGCCAAAATGGACTACCGATGGCACCAAAACACCCTTGCCTGTATCATTGATCACTTTAGGATTTTTATCCGGGTCGATGAATGCCACTAATGAATTGGTAGTACCCAGGTCAATGCCTACAATAATGTCTTCCTTTTGTATAGAGCCTGTTGCCAGGTTGATAGAAACTTTAGCCATGATTATTCAATAACAATCGGCAAATGTAGGTAGTTTTAGCAGATCGAGTGTCTTTTGAATATCTAATTTTCAGTTTGACAGAAAACAAGAACTAATATTTTACGTTAATCTCAAGAATTCTTGATCTCTGTATTCAGGTTCAGCCAAATTTATTACTTTCACCCCGATGTTTGCCTCTACCCTGAATTATAGACTTTTAATTTTATTACTTCTTATAACAGCCACCGCCACTATCACCAGGGCGCAGGAGTTTGGTGGCAATCCGCCATCCATTCAATGGCAGCAAATCAATACCAAAGCAGCAAAAGTTATATTCCCAAAAGGACTTGATTCCGCAGCAATTGAGGTAGCCAATATTGTTCAGCGCATGAACAGCGTTATACAGCCAACTATTGGCTACAAGCAGAAACAAGTAAGTATCGTATTGCAAAACCAGACTACGATAGCCAATGCTTACGTAGGATTAGCGCCTTTCAGGAGTGAATTTTTCCTGACGCCCGAGCAGAATAGTTTCGATATAGGCAGTCTGCCATGGCCGGAACAATTGGCCATTCACGAATTCAGGCACGTGCAGCAGTATAATAACTTTAATGTAGGTGCATCAAAAGTAATGCATGTGCTTTTTGGTGAAGGCGGGCAGGCATTAGCCAACGACCTGGCTGTGCCTAACTGGTTTTTTGAAGGGGATGCTGTTTTTAATGAGACATTGGTGAGCGATCAGGGCAGGGGACGTTTACCGTACTTCTTTAACGGCTACCGTGCCATTTGGGCTGATGGCAAACAGTATAGTTGGATGAAACTGCGTAATGGTTCCTACCGTGATTTTATTCCCGACTGGTATCCAACCGGATACATGATGGTATCTTACGGAAGAGAAAAATATGGTGATGATTTCTGGAAACAAGTAACACACGATGCCGCCGCATACAAAGGAGGATTATATCCATTTGAAAGGGCGATTAAAAAGTATTCGGGCGAGAGTTTTGAACAGTTCAGGAATGACGGATTGGATTATTATAAAAAGCAATTTGCTGCAGATATTAAAGAACAGCCGGGTAGCAAATCAGTAATTACTTCAGCTCATTTTGTTGCAGATGAAGAATATCCCGCTTATGTAAATGATAGTACGCTGATCTATATGAAAAGCACCTATGATCATCTACCCGTTTTTGTGATTAAAATCAACGACAAGGAAAGAAATATTGGGGTGAGAGGCATTTCGCTGGACAATTATTTTGATTACCAAAATGGTAAGATCGTCTACGCAACTTACAGGCCCGATTTGCGCTGGACCTACCGTGATTACAGCGAACTGGCGGTATTGGATGTAGCAACTGGCCGGGAGAAACGTATATCCAAAAGCACAAAATATTTCTCGCCGTCGTTTAGTCCTGATGGAAAAACGATTGTAGCCGTACAAGTAAATCCTTCGGGGAAAAGCAATTTGCATCTGCTGAATGCTGCCAATGGTAAATTTGTAAAAGCCTTCGGAAATCCCGGCAAGCTGTTTTATACCTATCCCAAATTCTACGGGAGCAGAGAACTGATAGCGGCTGTACGTAATCAGAAAGGACAAATGTCATTGGCCGTGATCGATATTGAAACTGAAAAGATCAAGTATTTACTACCTTTTTCTTATCAGCCTATTGGATTTTTAAGAGTTGTAAATGATGCTGTTTATTTTAACGCGACATCGGGTATTAACGACCGCCTTTTTAGCCTTCATTTAAATGACGGTAAATTATATGAACTGAATAACTTTCAAAAACCCGGCTATATCGGCAATTACGAACCTGTAGTTTCGGATAATAAACTTGCCTGGGTTGGATTTACCTCCGTTGGTTACCAGGTAAACGAATTTAACAAGAAAGACCTGCAATGGACAGAAATTGAGCCCGCATTGCCCGGCAGCTTACCTGACATGGGTGTCACAGCTTTACATAAGAACCCGGCTTCTGATTTGTTACCTTCCATCCAACCTGAACCACTTACTATTACCAAATATCCTAAAACCTATCATTTATTCAACTTTCACAGCATTATACCCAATATCAGCGACCCGAATTACCAGATCGCTATTGTTGGCGAAAATGTACTCAATACTTTCCAATCGCAACTGGCATTCACTTATAACCGGGATGAGCAATATAAACAGATCGGGTTTGATGCAGTATATGGTGCTTTGTTTCCTTTTATAAAAGCAGGCGTTGATTACACGATTGATAGAAGAGGTTACTATAAGGGAGAAAACATTTACTGGAATGAGACTGATTTGCATGGTGGTCTTGAGATTCCACTAAATTTCAGCAGCGGAAAAAACATTACAGGACTTGATTTTGGCAGCGATCTGTATTTCAGCCAGACTAACTTCCAGGCGCCTTATAATACAACTTTTAAGTCGAGCAATTACACCTATGTAAGCAATTACATCAATTTCAGCAATCATATTCAGCAGGCTAAACAAAACATTTATCCGCGATTTGGGGAGAGTATCAGTCTGTCCTACAAAACCGCAATAGCCGGGTTAACAGCGACTCAGTTCCTCGCATCCGGCAATTTGTTTTTACCTGGAATAGATATCAATCACAACCTAATCATAAATGTAGCACATCAGCAAAAAGGTGATAATAACGGCATAGACTTTACAAATAACTTCCCTTTTTCGAGAGGATACGAAGCGGAGAACTTGCATAGTTTAAATAAGATCGGGGCTGATTACCATCTCCCAATTGCTTACCCGGATGCAGGCGTGGCAAATACCATATACTTGTTAAGACTGCGGGCTGATCTGTTTTATGATTATACACAAGGTTCGGATACTTTTACCGACGGAAGCCGCTTTAAAAACTTCAGATCGACAGGGGCTGCTATATTTTTTGATACCAAATGGTTTAACCAGGTGTCTATTTCATTCGGATTCCGGTATGATTACCTGATTGACCCGGATATTTTCGGTTATAGCGGGCGTAATCGCTTTGAGATTATTCTGCCGGTGACGTTTTTTTAATAATTAGCTACTCTGATAATGTCCTTCACCTTTTGCACATCAGTAATCATGATACTTAATTCATCAGTGCTATTATTGCTTAGGCTAAGATGATCATTGTGATACTGCATTTTACTTTTCACAACACTTCTTGCTGACGAATGGATCTCAGTAGCTTTTGTAATATGAACCAGGTCGGCAACAGTACTTTCACTTACCCCGCTGCCCGGCATAATGATGATACGCCCTGCTGCTTTCTTAATCAGTTGGGCTATTACATTAGCCCCTTCAGGTGCGGTGCTTTTACCACCGGATGTCAGGATACGTTCGCAGCCTAACTCAATAATATCTTCCAGTGCCTGGTCCATATCATTGCACATATCAAATGCCCGGTGAAAAGTAACGCCAAGACCACCTTTTTTTGCCATCTTCACGAGTTCCGTACACCGGGGTTTATCTATGCTTCCGTCGGCTTTTAAAATGCCTATTACTACACCGTCACAGCCCGCATCGATGCAATATTGCACATCGGCCTTTATGATTTCGAATTCAATATCGGAGTAAAGAAAATCACCCTCGCGTGGACGTATTAAAACATAAAGTTTAATGTTCAATAGCTTGCGTGCCATTTTAATCTGTCCGTATGACGGCGTAGCCCCACCTTCATTCAAATTATCACACAACTCAACCCGTATAGCACCACCTTCCTGCGCTGCTAGGGCAGATGTAAGTGAATTGGCGCAGACTTCAAGATTAATCATAACGGATAATTAATAAGCGCTTTTTCCTGGGATCAACAAATCTTGCTTATCAGCATTACATACGGCAAATGAGAAACCGCTTTGGATAGCATAAGCCCCATATTCACCTTTTTTATTGATAGCCAGGAAACCAACCTGTATATTTTTTGCAGTATCCGGTTTCTTTTTGATGATCCTTTTCACAGCTTCCTTGCAAGCATCTTCCGGTGATAAGCCCTGACGCATTAATTCAACCACTAAAAAGCTGCCCACATTGCGTATCACCTCTTCACCAACCCCGGTAGACGTAGCACCACCAACCTCGTTATCAACATACAATCCTGCGCCTATGATCGGGCTGTCACCAACACGACCATGTAGCTTAAAAGCCATGCCACTTGTAGTACATGCACCTGATATATTGCCTTTGGCATCAATGGCCAGCATGCCTATGGTATCGTGATTGTATTTACTTCCGGGCATTTTATTTTCAATGTTCATTACCGGGCTGTATTTGGCAGTCTTCAGCCATTCTTTCCAGGCTTTCTCAGATTCTGGTGTCAAAAGCTTTTCTCTTTTGAATCCTTGTTCTACCGCAAATTGAGTGGCCCCATCACCAACCAGCATTACGTGCGGGGTTTTTTCCATTACCAATCTCGCTACTGAAATAGGGTGAGCAATATCTTCCATTGCCGCTACAGAACCGCAATTACCAAACTCATCCATAATACAAGCATCTAATGTTACATGCCCGTCGCGGTCTGGATAACCTGCGCGACCTACAGTATGATTGTTCATGTCTGCTTCCGGTATCCTCACGCCGGCCTCAACAGCATCCAGCGCACGGCCACCTTTTTCGAGTATGGTCCAGGCCTCTTTATTGGCAGCAATGCCAAAATCCCAGGTAGAAATAACAATAGGCAGATTAGGGGCCGGGCTGAAAGACAAAGTCTTAGCCACGGCTGAACGTGATAAGGCCACAAGCGAAGCGCTCGCAGCCGATAACTGAAGAAATTTACGGCGATTGAACATGCCGCTAATATATAAAGTTTGAACGGTTTTAGCTGTAACGATGCTATTGCCCTGCAATATTCATCACAGGCCTTACCTCAACACTGCCGCCGAATTCAAAAACCGGGCATTTATCGGCAATAGCCTTTGCGGCATCCATATCCACAGCGTTAATAATCAGTATGGAGCTTACCAATTCGCCATCGGCAATATAAGGTATGGGTTTCAAGTCTTTTTTGTTGCCAGATATGGTCAATCCCTCACTAGCAGGACGATAGCCCGCCACCAAGCTGCCTGACTGCACCAGATTGCCCATATAATCCTGCCATTTTTTAATATTGGCCTTCACTACATCGTCAGAAGCGGGCTTAAAATCGGTTTTAAACCGGATGATCAATAGGTATTGAGATTTTACTTTATTCTGAGCAAATAAGATGCTGCCTGCAAATAACAGGGCGATCAAAAGGAAATATTTTTTCATAATAATAAGATTTAGTTTATTCTTCTGTTGTAACGTCTGTATCAGCTGATAAGTTTGGTTGGTCCGCCACTATTTCTCTTGCTTTTGCAAGATCACGCGCAAATACTTTTACTTTGATGCCGCCCCCTCCCTGGTTGTAAACCGGATATAAAACGCCCAGGCTTTCATCGGTTACAAGACAAGGTATCCCATTTGCTTCCAGTTTGGTACGAATGATCTCAGCCAGCATAGGGTTGTAATAGGTTTCAAGGGTTACTATTTCCTCTTCTTTTTGCATAAATCCCTGATGTTTAAAAATAGATGGATGTTTAAATAAAGTCTTGTCAAAAATGAGCATTTGTTTTGGTTAATTTGAATAATATGAATCGCATCGACCGGATATCAGCTATTTTAATTCACCTTCAATCCCGCAGGGTAGTCAAAGCAAGTGATATTGCTGAGCGCTTTAACATCAGTTTGCGTACAGTTTATCGTGATGTAAAGACGCTGGAGGAAGCAGGTATCCCGCTAATGGGCGAGGCCGGTGTTGGCTACTCTATTATGGATGGTTACCGTTTGCCACCTGTCATGTTTACCCGGGAGGAGGCAACCGCTTTCCTGACAGCCGAGAAGCTGATGGAGAAGTTGACCGATCCATCATCAGAAGATAATTATAAATCAGCTATGTACAAGATACGTTCGGTATTACGTATGACCGAAAAGGATTTCCTGGAGAATATTGACGGACATATTGAGGTGCTGAAGAGCCGTCGTTTATCAGGTGCCATACTTGATTTGAACCCATTACAGATCATTTTGAAGGGGATAGGCGAGCGACAGGTTTTATCTATCCATTATTTCGCTGCACATAACCAGCAAAAAAGTGAAAGGTGTATTGAACCGGTAGGTGTATTTTATCAGGATAACTATTGGCACCTGATTGCCTGGTGTCGCTTACGTTTAGATTATCGCGATTTTCGTCTTGATCGTATATCTGACATATCATTAACTGGTGAACGGTTCAGGACATTACACCCAAACCTAAACGAATATATTGCACAATCAGCAAGCGAAAAAAACTTAACTACAGTAACTATCAGAGTTGAAAAAAAGATACTCCCTTATCTCACTGAGCAAAAATATTATAACGGTTTTGTTTCTGAAAAAGAGATTGACGGTGTAATTGAAATGACCTTCCTAACTGAGTTTATAGAAGGGTTTGTCCGCTGGCTGATGATGTATGGCGATATGGCCGAAATCATTACGCCATGCAGTCTGAAAGAAAAAGTGAGAGAGCTATCCGGTATTATTCACCAAAAACATCAATAAGAATTTCCTGCTGACATAGGGTTGTCATTCGTGTGCCTTTACTTTGGTATATGAATGTGAATGGTATGGAAAGATATTGGATAACAGTGGTCTCAAAAGATCATATCAAACGGGGTGTTGAGGGTGGTTTTATGCAGGCCAATCATGGCAAGCCAGGTCCGCTAAAGAAACTGCACGTGAATGATTGGGTGATATTTTATTCACCAAAGGTTACTTACCAGGGAGATGAAAAACTACAGGCCTTTACCGCAATAGGACAAGTAACGGGTGAGGATATTTATCAGCATAAAATGGCAGATAATTTTATTCCGTATCGTCGGGGCGTACATTTTTATCCGGGTAAGGAAGTGTCATTCATTCCATTGATCCCGCAAATGGAATTCATCAAAAATAAAAGCGCCTGGGGCTATCACTTTCGTTTTGGTTTTTTTGAGATAGGGAAAACTGATTTCGAATTGATCCGTTCCAAAATGTTAGGAGAGCAACATAAAACACTAGAAATTAAATCATAAGATCATGGCAAACTTAAGTTTGAAAACATCAATAGAGATCAATGCCTCTGCTGCAAAAGTTTGGAAGGCTTTGACAGACGCTGCTATAGTAAAGCAGTATTTTTTCGGCACAAATGTTAAATCGGATTGGAAAAAAGGCAGCCCCATTATTTGGGAAGGAGAGTGGGAAGGGAAGACCTATCAGGATAAAGGAAAAATATTGGATGTCGATCCGGGCAAATTTGTGAAATATAATTATTGGAGCTCCATGTCGGGCACTGAAGATAAACCGGAAAACTATGCAGATATTAGTTACAGTCTATCCGAAAACAACGGCAAAACCGTATTGACCATCACGCAGGAAAATATAAAAAGTGAGGAATCTAAAAATCATTCTGAGCAAAACTGGCAATCAGTTTTTGGTAAGATGAAAGAGATGGTAGAGAGCGGAAAAGTGTAAAGTATTTAGTGATATAAATGCAGCAAAATTTTGATTGATAGATTTTTATAAATCGTTATAATAAAATGTTATGAGCCGGAACTTGCCATTTGAACTAATAAATCATCCTGGAATTTTCGTAGCCGGTATTGCAATACGCACCACCAATCACGATGGACGATCGCAAACTGATATCAGAAATCTGTGGACAAAGTTTATGAGTGAAAACATTGCCGGGCAGATAGAAGCGAAACAATCAGATGATATTTATTGCGTGTATACGGATTATGAAAATGACCATACAGGCTGGTATACTGCGGTACTGGGTTGCAAAATATCCGGGCCGAATGATGGTGATGGTATGTTCACCGCCTTGGTCCCAAAGGGAGAATATCGCGTTTACAAGCCTGAAGGAAGGTTTCCGGATTGTGTTTCTGATACCTGGCGTCAGATATGGCAGGATGGCAATTGCCGTAGTTATATTGCCGATTATGATTTGTACAGAGCGGGTGCTGAAAGCTTTGAGAAGACAAAAACCGAGGTTTATGTTGGCTTTATTTGATCCAGAAAATTCTTTAGTGGCAAAAATCCGTTTTTACATGCGGTTAAAAATCAAACGCTTGCCGGCTTTACCTTCAATCAAACTTCCTTTGCTATAGGCTACATTTCCGGATACCAGCGTATGAACAATTTTAGATTTAAAAGTGGAGCCTTCAAATGGGCTCCATTTGCATTTGTATAAAATGTTGCTTTTATCAATCGTCCATGAATTGTTTAAATCTACCAATACCATATCAGCCCAGTAACCTTCGCGAATAAAGCCCCGGTTTTCTAACTGGAAGCAGATGGCTACATTATGTGCCATTTTTTCGGCTATTTGTTCGAGACTGATTTTCCCCTGGTGATAAAATTCTAACATAGCCGGCAGAGCATGTTGCACCAATGGTCCACCGGATGGTGCCTGCAAATAAGGCTGTGATTTTTCTTCGATGGTATGAGGCGCGTGATCAGTCGCTATAACGTCAATGCGCCCATCAAGTACAGCTTTTAAAATTCCGTCGCGGTCAGCTGCGGTTTTTACTGCCGGATTCCATTTAATAAAGTTGCCTTTGGTTTCGTAATCCTGATCACTGAACCATAAATGATGAATGCAAGCTTCGGCAGTAATGAGTTTATCCTTTAAAGGAATTTCATTGCTGAAAAGACGTGTTTCCTTTTCAGTCGAGATATGAAGAATATGCAGACGAGTATTGTGTTTTTTAGCCAGCTCAACAGCCATGGAAGAAGACAGGTAACAAGCTTCCTCGCTCCGTATTTTTGGATGCAACCTTACCGGGACATTATCACCTAACAATTGCTTGAAATGGTTCAGGTTGCTTTTGATGGTAGCCTCATCCTCGCAATGAACAGCGACAAGCATTGGAGATTTTGAAAATATGTTTTCCAATGTCTGCGGGTTATCCACCAGCATATTGCCGGTTGATGATCCCATGAACACCTTTACACCGCAAACATTTTTAATATCCGTTTTTAAAACCTCATCAATGTTATCATTTGACGCACCCATGAAGAACGAATAGTTGGCCAGCGAGGTTCGTGACGCTATCTCATATTTTTGTTCAAGCAAATCCTGGGTTAAAGTATTTGGAACGGTATTGGGCATTTCCATAAACGAGGTAATACCACCGGCCACAGCCGCCCTTGATTCCGAATGGATGTCGGCTTTATAAGTTAAACCTGGTTCGCGAAAATGCACCTGATCATCAATACAACCGGGAAAAAGATGTAATCCTTTTGCGTTGATCGTTTGATCCACCTGTACATCAATTTGCCGGTCAATACGCTCTATCAAACCATCCTTTATCAATATATCACTTACATATTGGCGGTTTTCGTTTACTATAGTTGCTGATTTGATGAGAATGGAAGACATAGCAGTTGAATTAGTATTCAGCAGCAAAGGTAAACGTTTAAGACATTTTATTCACCGTGACATAAATTTAGACTTTTAAAAAAATCAAATGCTGGAAAGCTCGTATGCATAAATAAAAATTAAACCATTTGTTTTCTTCGTTCTATTTCTTGCCCCAATAATAGTTCAGGCCAAAAGAGATAGCATTGTTAAAGCCAACATTAACATAGCTGTTGTTGAAGTGATAATCTGTAGCATATTTAATGTTACCAAAACCCATATTTAGTCCCAGTTTCGGGGTGACAAAAAAGACAATGTTTGGAGAGGTCAGTACAGTGATCTCACCATTACTAAAGTTTTTCAAGTCGTTTTGACTACTGATACCAAATTGCGGAAAGATGCCAATCTTATCAGTAAGCATGCAGTAATACCTAACGTTTATAGTTAAACCTACAACATCAATATGATAGTTATCCGAACTGGTAAAATTAGAAGCAGGATCTGTATTAGATGTAAAAACACTGGTTTCAGTACCTGATGAACGTGAATAATTGGGCTGAATGCCTATCGACCAATTCTTGGATAAAAAGTAACCAAACTCCGGATTAAACTGGAAGGTGGTAAGATTGTTTACCGTATAATTGGTAGTCCCTGTTGGGTAATTATAAACGGTAGTAGTGCCCGGTCCACCGTCATAATTGTAATAGAGGCTACCGCCTACATAAAAGTTTCCTTTTTGTGTTTGTGCCGAAGCAGAGTCAATAAATGTCAATAATGAAATGAATAAGATAAGTAGGTTTAGTTTCATGTGGGTTTAAATTTGGTGCAAGATATATGATTGGAATGACAAGTAATCAATGTTTGGGTGGAAGCTTGATATGTATAGACTAATGCCATCTTACTTCACTTGATACTTTCCCAAATTCGGACTTCCCGACTTAAAGGCTATCTTTGCCGGATGGGTGTCAACTTCGAAGATTTTAAATTTAACCGGCAAGTTTTAAATGCTATTGCAGATGCGGGTTATACCGAAGCTACACCTGTGCAGCAAAAAGCCATTCCGCCTATACTGAACGGACAAGATGTGATGGGCATAGCCCAAACAGGAACGGGCAAAACTGCCGCCTATGTTTTGCCCATTATTATGCGATTAAAATATGCGCAAGATGAACATCCCCGCGCACTCATTGTGGCACCAACACGCGAACTGGCCATACAGATAGAAGAGAATGTAAAGATATATGCCGCTCATACCGATCTTAGGGTGGTAGCCTTATATGGTGGTCTGGGCCCAAAAACACAAATAGAAAATGTAAAAAAGGGTGTCGATATAATTGTGACGACTCCCGGCAGGTTTATGGATATTTACCTGGCCGGTCACCTGGTTACTAAAATGCTGCAAGTGCTGGTATTGGATGAAGCTGACAAGATGATGGATATGGGCTTTATGCCGCAGATCAACCGGATATTAGAGGTGGTGCCCCGCAAACGCCAGAATCTGCTTTTCTCAGCAACTATGTCTGATAAGGTGCATCAACTCGCAGGCAATTTCCTCGAACATCCAACAGTCATTGAAGTTACACCACAAGCCACGCCTGCCCAAACAGTTACTCAGCGATTATATCATGTTCCTAACATCAAAACAAAGATCAATCTTTTAAAAGTATTGCTCGCCGAGCCCGAGGATATTAAAAAGCTGATGATCTTTTGCAAAACACGTGTTACAGCCGAGGATGTATACAAGTTTTTACTACGTAAGTTCGGCGATAAGGAGGTGAAAGTATTGCATGCTAATAAGGGACAAAATACCAGAATCAATTCCATCAATGCGTTCAAGAATGATGAAGTGAAAATTCTTGTGGCTACTGATGTGGCTTCACGGGGTATCGATGTAAGCGATGTAAGCCACGTGATTAATTTTGATGTGCCTTTTGTGACCGAAGATTATGTACATCGCATAGGTCGTACGGGTAGAGCTCTGCAATCTGGTGAGGCAATTACTTTTTGCACGCCTTCTGAAGAATATTATATCGGTAAAATAGAAAAATTGATCAGGCAAACTATCCCGGTTACGCCTTTGCCTGCAGAAGTATTTATAGAAGAAACGCCTTACGAAGAAAGACAAGCGCAGGCAAAAGAGGTCGATCTTCAAAAGCGAAAAGAAGACCCGGAATTTAAGGGGGCTTTTCATGAAAAGAAGACCCTTAATCAGCGTAAGAAATTTGATGCTGCCAGGGCAAAAGCAAATCCAAATTCGAAGGCAGGCAATAAAGCACGCTCCAATAAAAATTTTAAGAAAAAGCGTTAGTTGAGCTAAAAGCAGAAAGACTAAAGCTGAAAGTAGAAGCAGATGAATGATAATAATAAAAGGGAAAAAATAAAAGTCTCTCCGCCATCCGGCGGAGGAGATTTAGAGGGGGCTAAATTCAGAATAACACCGTTAAACTTTGCAACAGCATTCTTTTTAATCCTGGCTGGTTACATTTTTATATATGGAGCCAAAATTACAGGCAGCAAATACGAACATTGGAGCGGAACCATCACCCTCATTTTTTTACTGTTTGCTTTTGTAGTGTCATTTCTTGACCTGATGCTCCGGAATTTTTTCCCAAAGACTAAAAGTTTATGGATTGTAGAGCTAAGCTTTATAACTTTGACGGCTATTATATTTTTACTGGTTAAATAACAAACATGAAGAAAGCTGAAATAAAACTGACTATAGACCTTGATGATAACAATGTACCCGAAAGCATAACCTGGGAGTCAACCGATGCGCAGAACAAAGAAGCATTACCGGTAAAATCCATGATGCTGGCGCTTTGGGATCATAACTATAAAAACACTCTGCGTATAGATCTTTGGACAAAAGATATGGGTGTTGATGAAATGAAACGCTTCTTCTATGAAACCCTGCAAACTATGGGTGATAGCTTTCTTCGCGCGACAGGTGAAACCAATATTGTAGAAGACCTTCGCGATTACTGCGCACACTTTGCAGATAAAATGGAGATCACGCAGAAATAGATAAATGAGACCGGCATCATTTGTATCGTTCGTAGGGTTTGTTATGCTGATTGCTGCAACCTATTGTCCGTTATTCCGTCCCTTCGGTGCCACTCACTGGGATATGTACGATGGCAACAAACCTTATGGCATTGTAGTATTGTTGGTTGCTGTTGTAGGAATAATAGGATTGGTGTTGATTCAAATGCAAATAGCCCGTTTGGCTGCCTGGACATCGGTGGTGTTGGTCATCTTATTTTACTTCCTGTCACTTTTAAAAATTCATACCTCTTTTAGTTTTATACCATTTCATCCCATTTCGAAATATTTGGGCCGCCAGATAAAATTCAAATGGGGATGGTGGTTTTTAGTTGCTGGTCCTGCTCTTGCCCTACTGGGCGTTTTAAACGAAAAATCTAAATATAAAATACAAATTCAGCCACAAGCTGTAAACAATAATAATATACAGGAGTTATAGCAATGTTTTGACCTGTTTATTAATTGTAAGTATTTGATATATTAGCGCCAAATCATCCCATTTAGAATGTTAAATCTGTCTTTTCGCCAACAGGTGTTTGCTGGCTTTGCTGTGTCGGTTATCCTTGTGTTTGTTGTAGGCCTGTTATCTTATCGGAGTATTAATCAATCAAGAAATGATGCCGCATTGGTTGATCATACACAAAAAGTAATTAAAGCTTCGGATGAATTATTGCAGTTGCTCGTTGATGCTGAAACGGGCGTGCGGGGCTATGCTGCTGCCGGTAAAAAGCCGTTGCTTGATCCTTATTATGCAGCCATAGTGCAAATCAATAACGATTTAGGAGAATTAAAAAATCTGGTTCCTGATAATCCTGTACAGGTAAAAAGGCTGGAAAAGCTAAATTCATTAGTTGGTATCCAATTGGGCATACTCAAAGGAAATATTGAGACCAGGGATAGTAAAGGGCTGGACTATATGGTAAAGAATGACATGTTCCTTTTAGGTAAGCAAAACATGGACCAGATACGTGCACTTCTTAGCAGCATTGATGAGACCGAAAACCGCTTGCTTACTTTGCGTAAGGAAAATTCTAATGAATCTTCAACCCAGGCAATGATTGTTATAATTACAGGATCTTTAGTATTTCTTCTCATCATTATCTTTCTGTTCTATCATATACAACGAACTTTTGACAGGCAGAAAAAGATTGAAGGAGAAATACTTACTACAAATCTGCAACTTGAAAGGGTGCTTATAGAAAATGAGGTTAAAAACTGGGTGCTCACAGGTATCAGGTTACTCAACGAGAAGATGCAGGGCGAACAAACGGAGAAAGATCTTGCTAAAAACATTATCGCCGAGGTTTGCAAATACACCGAAGCTTTTACTGGTACCTTCTATCTGTTCAATAAAAATGACGAACAACTGGAATATTATGCATCTTATGCATTCAGTAATCTGAACACAATAAGGAAAACCATCAAATTAACCGAAGGCTGGCTTGGTCAGGTTGCTGATAATCAAAAGCCATCATTAATTAAAGGTAAGATCAATGATAAACTGGAGCTTGAAACATCTCTTATCAAGGAAGCTTTAACTGAAACCTTTATTTTCCCTTTCTTTTTCGATAAGAAATTAAAAGGAGTGATCGAGATCGGGTTTAACCATGAACTGAAAAAAGAAATAGAAGATTATATTTTATCAATTTCCGACAGTATAGGGATTGCTGTTAATACAGCCCAATCTCGTACAATTATGCACGACCTGTTTGAAGAAACTCAGCAACAAGCAGAAGAACTAAGCGCCCAGCAGGAAGAAATGCGAGTGACGAATGAGGAGTTGATGAACAAAACCGAAAAGCTGCAGGCCTCTGAAGAAGAATTGATCGCACAACAGGAAGAGCTACGCAGCACCAATGCGGAGCTGGAAGAAAAAGCCAGTTTGCTTGAAGAAAAGAACCAGGCAATTGAAGAAGCCCGCCAGGCAATTAAGCTCCAGGTTGAGCAATTGGAAACTACCGGTAAATATAAATCGGAGTTTTTGGCCAATATGAGCCATGAGTTACGTACGCCGCTGAATAGTATATTGGTATTGGCCCGTATATTAAAGGATAATAAAACTACCAATCTTACAGACGATCAGATCAAATATGCAAGTGTGATCTTCAATGCAGGCAATGATCTGCTTACGCTCATTAATGATATCCTCGATCTTGCAAAAATCGAATCGGGTAAAATGGATCTGAATAATGAGGAAGTACGGGTTGCTGATATGGTTCATGATATGGAGTCGCTCTTTGCAGAATTAGCCAGGAATAAAAAGATCAAATACACCAGCAACATAGGCAATGCACCCCAGCATATCTTTACTGATAAAGTGCGTGCGCAACAGGTATTAAAGAATCTGCTTTCTAATTCATTTAAGTTTACACCCGAAAAAGGCGCTATATCTATCAATGTAGTGCCCGGCAAAATAAAAGACACCATAAGCTTTTGCATTAAGGACACCGGTATTGGCATACCAAAAGATAAGCAAAAGGCTATATTCGAGGCATTTCAACAAGCTGACGGATCTACCAGTCGCAAGTTTGGGGGCACTGGTTTGGGCCTTTCAATAAGCCGTGAACTGACTGCGTTATTAGGCGGCATTATCTCTATGCAAAGTGAACCAGGAGAAGGCAGTGAGTTTACATTGACCATACCGGTAAAGGCAGCAGAAAAAAAAATTATTGAATCGGATGCCATACCTGATGTTGAAGCTATAAACATTGAACCACAATTTTTGGATAGGGTCACTCAATCTGCCAGGGCAAATAACCGTGAACCGTTTGTAATTATTGTTGAGGATGACAAAAACTTTGCAGTTATACTACAGGATTATGCGCGTAGCCACGGATTTAAGCCATTAATATTGAATGATGGTACCGATGCTGTGGATATTATTAAACAGGAACTGCCTGATGCAGTAATTTTGGATATTAGACTTCCAGGAAAAGATGGATGGCAGATATTGAAGGAGCTTAAATTGTCTGAAAAAACTGCCCATATTCCAGTGCATATGATGTCGGCTGGCGATGTTGAGGCCAACAAACTAAAAAAAGAAGGCGCTATCAGCTTTCTCAAAAAGCCTGTTGATATCTATGCTTTAGATAAATTATTCGGAGACATAGTTAATCAAAACGGTGTCAACTTAAAACAGGTGTTGCTTGTTGAAGATCATGAAGTACAAAGTCATGCCCTGAGGGAGCTATTGCAAAATAAAGGTATTGCAGTTGATCAGGCATTTGATGGCGAGTCGACCTTAAGAATGCTGAACGAAAATAATTATCAATGTTTGATACTCGATCTGTCACTTCCTGATATTTCGGGTCTCGACCTACTGGATGAAATTAAACAGATCGATCGTTTTACATCGCTGCCAGTGATTATCAATACTGCAATGGAATTAGATAAAACATCAGTAAACAGACTAATGAAGTATGCTAATGCTATGGTGGTGAAAACTAATAAGTCCTCCAGCAGACTGATAGACGAAGTAAATCTATTTTTAAATAAGATCAGTTCAGACTCTTCGAAGCAACCTTCTGTAAGTATAACAGGTAAAAGTAAAATTATCACCCGTGGCAAAGATGCTCTGAAAGGCAAAAAGGTATTGGTAGTAGATGATGATATGCGTAATATATTCGCCTTGAGCAGCGCTTTGCAATCATATGACCTGGTGGTTGAAACTGCCAATGATGGGGAAGAAGCAATAACCAAACTGGAAAGCATGGATGATATTGACATCGTATTGATGGACATTATGATGCCCAAAATGGATGGTTACGAGGCGACAAGATATATACGTACCAAGTCCCAGTGGAGTAAATTGCCGGTTATTGCGCTTACTGCAAAAGCGATGAGCGATGACAGAGAAAAATGTATTGCAGCAGGAGCAAATGATTATATTACCAAGCCTGTAGATATGGACAGGCTGATTTCACTAATACAATTGTGGTTGGAAAACTAATTTATGGCGAATGCAATCGTTGGTGTTACAGAGCCACAGCTTTATGAACTTATTGATCTTGTAAAAAAAGTACAGGGCTTCGATTTTTCGTGTTATTCAAAGGCATCATTAAAGAGACGACTTGCCAGGATAATGATGCTTAAAAAGCTGGGGTTTTATGAGCTCAAACATATGCTTATTAATGATCCTCATTTTTTCCAATGGTTTTTGGAGGAGGTAACGGTAAATGTTACTGAAATGTTCCGCGACCCAACTTTTTACAAAGCATTAACTACGCAGGTTATACCATATCTATCCAGTTTTCAACACATAAGAGTTTGGAGCGCAGGTTGTTCATCCGGTGAGGAAGTTTATTCGCTTGCAATCATTTTAAATGAATCCGGATTGAATGCAAAATCGTTTATTTATGGGACAGACATTAATACCGAGATGCTGGACGAAGCAAGAAAAGGAATTTATAGCCTTCGTAAAATAAAAAGCTATACCGAAAATTACCAGCTATGTAATTTGCCCGGATCACTAACAGACCATTTCACCATTATGTATGATGCTGCAAGTATTCACAGCGAATTGAAACAAAATACCTTATTTTCTATTCATAACTTAGTGTCTGATAACGTTTTTAATGAGTTCCAAATGATAAGCTGCCGTAACGTGTTTATTTATTTTGAGGCCGAACTTCAGCAAAAATTATTAGACCTCTTTTATAAAAGTTTGTGTCCGCTAGGGTTTTTGTGCCTGGGCAGTAAAGAAACTATCAGGTTTCCGGATTTTAAGAGTAAATTTAAAGTGATTAACCAAAAGGAAAATATCTATCAGAAAGTTGGAAATTGATAAGGTAATTATCGAGCGATGGCGCAAGTCGGATATCGTGCTGCTGGGTGGATCAGCAGGGGCCTTCAGGCTTTTATTCACGGTAATACGAAGTTTTTCGCCTGATTGTGAAAAAACAGTGATTATTGTTATTCACCGGAAAAGAAATTATATAAGCGAGATAGAAAAGCTTTTTGCCGGAAATGCAAATATGAAATTGAAAGAGATCACTGATAAAGAACCGATCAGGAAGAACACGATTTATATTGCACCGGCAAATTATCATACATTGATTGAAAAAGATGGTCATTTCAGTTTGGATGTGTCTGATGATGTTTGGTATTCCAAACCATCGATAGATGTTACTTTTGAAAGCGCGGCCGATGCTTATAAAGATCGTTGTACAGCAATACTTTTTTCGGGTGCTAACAGGGATGGCGCATCAGGACTGCTTAAACTGCGTAATAGCGGATCATTGACCATTGTGCAACATCCTGACGACGCGGAAATGCCTGATATGCCAAAAGCCGCTATTAAAATAAATGCAGCTGAATATATAATGAGGACGGATGAAATATTCGAAATCCTGGGAACAAATTAAAATAAGCTGGTCTGCCCAACACCACTTACACGTGCCTCATGTTCCAATAACCACTTTTTTCGCCACACACCGCAAGCATAACCTGTAAGGCTTCCGTCCGAGCCAATTACTCTGTGGCAGGGGACTACTATCGCTAAATGATTTTTCCCGTTTGCAGATGCAATAGCACGAATAGCCAATGGACTTTTCATTAACTTCGATTGATGTGCGTAGCTGATCGTTTTTCCATAGCCGATAGTCAGCAAACATTGCCATACCTCCTGTTGAAAATCAGAGCCTTGCTGTTTGATCGGGAAATCAAAAACTAGCCTTTCACCTTCAAAGTATTCGTTAAGCTGTTGAACTGCCAGTTTCAACAACGGTGTATCAGCTGGTATAAGTTCAACTTCATCATCCAGAAAATGAACTGAAGTTATAAGCTGTCTTCTTCAGTTATCCGGACAATACCAATAGATGTTTGGTAATGGGCAATTGGCATATGTAAAGGTACTAAAAGAGGTGAAAGGTAAAAGGAGAAAGGCGAAGGGTCAGTAAGGTTTCCTTATTACTTTTATCCGCATGGAATACCTTTCTTCTTTTACCTTTCCCCTTTAACCTAAACAAAATCTATCTTTGCAAAAAATGGAACTGTTCAATCAAACCCGTAACCTGATCAAAAAAGAGATATTGCTCGAGTGGAGGTCAAAATATGCCTTTAATGGAGTTTTGCTTTATGTGGTTTCCACCGTGTTTGTATGTTACATTTCATTTAGCCTAACACCCGGTTTTACTGGTAGTACAGGGTATCCAGTAGTTTGGAATGTACTGTTTTGGATCATTATGCTTTTTGCGTCGGTTAATGCTATCGCCAAAAGCTTTATGCAGGAGAGTAAGGGACGTTTGTTATATTATTATACTATTGCAAGTCCACAAGCTATTATACTATCGAAAATTATTTACAATGTGTTATTAATGTCGCTGTTAAGCATACTGGCTTTGCTGGTTTACCTGCTTTTTTTTACCAATACAATCGGCGATCCTCTTTTCTATTTTTTATCAGTACTGTTAGGAAGCATTAGTTTCTCAACAGTTTTTACAATGATCTCTGCCATCGCCTCAAAGGCAGGCAATAACGGCACTTTAATGGCTATTTTGAGCTTCCCTGTTATTATTCCGGTTATTCTTGTGCTTGTCCGCCTTAGCAAAAACGCTATGGATGGATTAGAGCGCAGTACAAATTATGGTAATATTGGGGTTCTGTGTGCCATCAACGTTATTGTTATCGCTACCTCACTACTATTGTTCCCTTATTTGTGGCGTGATTAATACTTCAGACCTTTTCATTTTTCATCTATAAGTTTCACAAAGCTATTTCGCAAGTTTATTTAAAGCTGACAAGGATGCTATATTGAAGTTTTTAGGCTCACTTTAAGATTAGAAAGAGATTAAATTATAATCAAAATATATTGTTTTCATAAATAATTCATAATAATTACCTTAATTCGTGTCATAAACTCATTAAGGTAATTATTGCAAATGTGTCTTAGAAGGCTCCTGCTGTTATTGGTTTTTCTACCTTTTGCTGCTTATTCCCAAACCATCACTATCTCCGGAAAAGTCACTACATCGGTGTCCCACGAAGGTATCGGTAGGGTCAATGTATTTTTAAGTAACTCATCTTATGGAACAGAAACACAAGAAGATGGTTCGTTCAGCTTGGTTGGCGTAAAACCTGGTCAATATGATATTGTAGCATCTTCGCTTGGTTACCAGGATTACTCGCAAACTATACTGGTCGGTAAAGATCCGATCAATCTCACCATTGTACTTTTACCCAAGGTTAATCAGTTGCGGGGTGTGGTAATAGCAAGTAATGCTGACTGGAAGAAGAATTGGGAAGAATTCAAAAAAGCTTTTATCGGGACATCAGAAAATGCAAAAGACTGTGTGGTTGAAAACCCTCATGTGGTTAGCATAGTGAATAGCAACAGGCGACATACTTTGGAGGCCTGGTCTGATGATTTCCTGGTGATGGATAATAAAGCGCTGGGTTATCGGGTGAAATTTCTGATAGACACTTTCTCTAATAATGGTATTACAGGTATTATTTCCTGGCAGGGAAAAGCCGTTTTCCAGGACCTTCCCGGTAGTGCTGAGCAAAAGAAACTCTGGAAATTAAGAAGACAACAGACCTATTACGGTTCATCACGCCATTTTTATAAATCATTATATAGCGGAAAACTAACTGAGGAAGGTTTTCAAATAAAGAGATTGCACAGGGAACTTAATGTGGAGCGCCCGCAGGAAGGATTGATCCTTCAAAAAATAAAGCAATTCAGAGATCGTGAACATTATAACCACGACTCCCTGAATTTTTGGATAGGCAAGGAAAACCTTTCGAAATATTACCATGAATATCTTAGTAAGGAGCCTTTGCAGCCTTACCAAATATTTACCAACACCAGCAAACAGGGGCTGTTTGTTATCAGCTTTACCGAATGCCTTTATGTGATTTATACCAAAAGACATGAAGAAACTGATTTTAAAGATCTGTATCGTCCATTAGATATGGAAAATTTTGAAACAAGCGTGCTTACTTTAATGGGTCCCTATGCTGTATTTGATATGAATGGGGTCGTATTTGAAGGCGCGCCGCTGAATGAAGGTACCTGGTCAAAAGCAAAGCTTGCAGAACTGCTACCTTATGATTACTCTCCTGATCAGGATAAGTGATCATATTAAATTATAATTAGCATACAAAATAATCAGCTTTAGAGCCTTAGCTAAATAACTGCTTGTATTCGGCTAAAGCCATAAGAATAATTTAATTTCTCGCCTCCGCGCTAAAGCAACAGGGCAACGATTTGATACTTCATGATTCGATGTTCTGCATTCATTATTCGATATTAAAACCTTTCACCTTTATCCTTTTACCTTTCACCTCAACAACGTACCTTTGCCAGCACAAATCAATATGAAAATTATTTATCAAACGTGGTGGAAGGTATTGGCTGTTCTGCTGGTCTTTTCGACACTAACAACTGGGTTACTTTTTAAGGTGCCTACACTGCCTATCCTCCACGAAACTATACGAAATTTATACTTCCACGTACCTATGTGGATGGGAATGCTTTCAGTGTTCGTGATTTCCGTTTTTTATAGTGTTAAATATTTGAATACAGGGAAAGAGGAATACGACCTCGCCGCTGTTGAGTGTGTAAATACAGGTCTTCTCTTTTATTCCTTAGGTTTGATCACCGGCATGCTTTGGGCCAAATATACCTGGGGCGAATTTTGGAGCGGTGATCCTAAACAGAATAGTGCCGCTATCGCATTTTTATTGTATTGCGCTTACCTGGTACTGCGCAACTCTATTGATGAGGAACAGAAACGCGCTAAAATATCCGCCATCTACAATATTTTTGCTTTCCCGGTTATGGTTGTTTTGATATTTATCTTACCAAGAATGACAGACTCCTTACATCCTGGTAGTGGTGGTAATCCGGCATTTGGAAAATATGACCTTGATAATGGAATGAAAATAGCTTTTTACCCCGCAATGCTGGGATGGAGCTTGCTTGCAATTTGGATAGCAACCATTCGTTACCGCATACGTTTAATTGAATATAAAAGGAATAGCATAAATTGACGTTCTGGCCTGATCCATTTTCTCAAGGATTGGATGGCCTTTAAATAAAAATACCTGATGAAAAGACTTTTGATTTTATTCTGTTTAGCACTGATCAATGTAGCTGCTTTTGCTCAGCAACCGAACAATGTAGATATGGCTGATACGATGCGTAGTTCGGGGAAAATTTATGTTGTGATAGCAACTATCTCCATTATTTTCATTGGCCTGGCTATTTATTTATTCTCTATTGACAGGAGATTGAAAAAAATCGAAAAAGGAAATTAGTTCAAAAAATAGACCTATGTTGTTTAAACATGGATTTTGCTTTATCTTTTAAAGTGTAGCTAAAATACCAACAATTATATTTGCAATATTGATAAATTTTGCGTGAAATTTGTACACTTTTTTAAGGATATAATAATAATTCAATTCTAAAATATGGCAAATAATAATTCGATCGCTGATCAGGACACTCATTTCTTCGGCGACGTTTGTAAGAATTTTGATTACGCAGCACAATTTACAAGACATGATGCCGGGCTGCTCGACCAGATTAAATCATGTAACAGTGTTTATCGTTTTCGCTTCCCAATTCGTAAGGGAAATGGTTTTGAAGTGATAGACGCATGGAGGGTAGAGCACTCTCAGCACCAGTCGCCAACCAAAGGTGGTATCCGCTACAGCGAAATGGTTAATGAGGATGAAGTGATGGCGCTTTCAGCCCTTATGACCTACAAATGCGCTATTGTTAACGTACCATTTGGCGGTGCTAAAGGCGGTATCAAGATCAACCCAAAAAACTACACGGTACAGGAGTTAGAGAATATCACCCGCCGTTATACTGTGGAATTGATTAAGAAAAACTTTATCGGCCCAAGCATTGACGTACCTGCACCAGATTACGGTTCGGGAGAACGTGAGATGAGCTGGATAGCTGACACTTATGCTACAATGAACCCAGGCCAGTTAGATGCTATGGGTTGTGTTACCGGTAAACCTATCGCTTTGCATGGTATCGCTGGCCGTCGTGAAGCAACAGGCAGGGGCGTGGCTATTGCTGTGCGCGAATGTGTAAACGTGGCCGAGGATATGAAAAAAGTAGGCCTGCTACCGGGTATAGCTGGCAAAAGAGTTATCGTGCAGGGATTAGGTAATGTGGGTTACCATTCAGCCAAGTTCCTTGCCGAATTTGGTGCTGTTATCGTAGGCTTATGTGAATTTGAAGGCGCTATCTATAATGAAGATGGACTGGATGTGGAAGCTGTATTCCAGCACCGCAAAGCAACGGGATCGATATTTGGTTATGCCGGTGCTAAAAAAGAATTTAAAAACTCAATGGAAGGTTTAGAGCAGCCATGTGATATCCTGGTTCCGGCAGCTTTAGAAAACCAGATCACCGCAGCCAATGCTAAAAATATCAAAGCAAAAATTATTGCCGAGGGCGCTAACGGTCCAACATCACCGGAAGCAGAAGCTATCATTTACCAAAATGGTGGTATGATCATCCCGGACATGTATGCCAATGCGGGTGGTGTAACGGTATCCTATTTCGAGTGGTTGAAAAACCTGTCTCACGTAGCTTTTGGCCGTATGAACCGCCGTTTTGAAGAAACTGCAAATACCAACCTGGTAAACATGGTTGAAGGCCTTACCGGTGTTGCTTTAACACCCCTACAGCGTTCCATCATCGTAAAAGGAGCATCAGAGCTTGAATTGGTAAACTCAGGATTGGAAGATACTATGATCCGTTCATACCACGAGATAAGGGAGACATTTATAAACACTCCCAAAATTGATACCCTGCGTACAGCTGCCTTTGTTGGCGCTATCAATAAAATTGCAGTGTCTTATCAAAACTTAGGCGTTTGGCCATAAACCCCCCTGGCCCCCTAAAGGGGGATAAGTATTTTATAATGTCAATGCATTTTATTGAATGTATTGACATTTTTTTTGCTATAATGGCTCCCCTTTAGGGGTGAAGGGGCTTAAGAACGATTCTAAATAAGATTAATATCTTGTAATAATCATTATTAACTCAACGTTTTGTATTTTTGTAGTCCTGAAACAGAAGGAAAAATCGCTGATGAAGAAAAGTTCAATTTTGGGTTTAGTTACTATAGCAGTTGCTATTGCTGTAATAATCAGCCTGTATGCCAATACCAGTACGTACGGAACATTTAAAGATGCAAAAAGCACTAATGGCCAGCTGCATGTGATAGGTTTTCTTGATAAACAGAAGGAACTATACTACGACGCAGCTAAAGACGCCAACTATTTTTCATTTTTTATGAAGGATAAGAAGGGTGACGAATGCAAAGTTGTTTTCTCTGGTACTAAACCACAAGACTTTGAACGTTCAGAACAAATAGTGCTGGTAGGAGAGATGAGAGGGAATGAGTTCCATGCATCATACATCCAAATGAAATGCCCTTCTAAATACACACAGGACAAGGTTGAGGTTACTGAGGCCGGCGCTAAAAAAGCCACTATATAATAATTTTAATGGATACAGCTTATAAAGGCGAACACCTTTTACCCGGGCATTTAGGTCAAATTTTTGTTGTTCTCTCATTTGGTGCGGCGCTTCTGTCTGCCATAAGTTACTACTTCGCTACAACCAATACCAATAAGCTCGACAGGTCGTGGCTTAAGATGGCACGTATAGCTTTTTACGCCAATAGCCTATCTATTTTTGGGGTTGGTGTCTGCTTATTCTATGTTATTTACAACCATTATTTTGAATACCATTATGCCTGGTCTTACACTTCCAGGGATCTGCCGGTCTATTATATTGTATCGGGTTTCTGGAACGGACAGGAGGGGGGCTTTTTACTCTGGACATTTTGGCAGGCGGTATTAGGTAATATTCTTATTCGTCGTGCAAAATCATGGGAACAGCCGGTAATGACCGTTGTATCCCTATCCCAGGTTTTGCTGGCATCTATGATATTGGGTATCGAATTTTTTGGGATGAGATTGGGCAGCTCTCCGTTCTTATTATTAAGAAATGCAATAGAAGCCCCTATATTTTCAAACCCTGATTATTTAAGCTTTATAAAAGACGGACAGGGCATGAACCCCCTTCTACAAAATTACTGGATGGTAATACACCCGCCGACCTTATTTTTAGGGTTAGCATCAGTGGTAATTCCTTTTTCATATGCTATTGCAGGGCTTTGGCAAAAACGCTATAAAGAATGGGTTAATCCTGCTATTTCTTATGCACTGTTTGCAGTAATGATATTAGGCATTGGAGTTATCATGGGTTCACTTTGGGCTTATGAATCACTCAACTTTGGTGGTTTCTGGGCCTGGGACCCGGTAGAGAATGCCTCCATTTTCCCGTGGCTTACGTTGGTGGGCGGCTTACACGTATTGATCGTTTTTAAAAACACAGGTCATTCCTATGTTACAGCGACTATACTGGTATTGCTGAGCTTTATAATGGTGCTGTATTCGTCTTTTCTTGCCCGTAGTGGCGTGCTGGGAGATACATCTGTACACGCCTTTACTGATCTGGGCATGTTCTGGCAGTTAGTCATCTACATATTGATATTTCTGGCATTATCTATCTACTTTTTAGTCGTGCGATGGAAAGAATTACCGATCACCAAAAAAGAAGAAGAAACCTACTCACGTGAGTTCTGGATGTTTGTTGGAGCAATATTTTTAGGCTTATCCTGCTTTCACCTTGTACTGGTAACATCGATACCAGTATGGAATAAGATGTTTGGCACCAAGCTGGCACCTCCTACAGAATTGGTTACACATTACAACGTTATACAGGGATCTTTCGCTGTAATCATTGCTTTGCTGACAGGATTTACACAATTCTTAAAATATAAAAAAAGCGATATTACCCGGTTCTTTATTACCACTATACTTTACCTTATTTTTGCCACACTGATTGCGGCATTGATCATTTATGCATCAGGTTTATATAAACTGCGGTTTGTATTCCTTTTGGTGATGCTGGCATCTGTGTATTCTATTATAGTAAATGCCAAGGTATTGGCAGATGCTTTTAAAGGTAAGTTTAAATTGGCCGGCTCAGCAGTTGCACACATAGGTTTTGGGCTAATGCTTGTCGGGGCATTGATAGCTGCAGGTACCCGCAAGGTGGTTTCTACAAACGATAAAGGCATTGACATCGCTGATTTTAATAAAACGGCTAATGAACGTGAAAACGTGATGCTCTACAAAAATGAACCGCTTAAAATGGGTGATTATACCATTACTTATGTAGGCGATTCAGTAGCACTACCAAATCATTATTATAAGGTTAATTATAAACGTTATAATAATAGCGGTAAGTTAACCGAAGAGTTTACACTGAAACCAAATGCGCAGATCAATCCGCAAATGGGCATAACACCATCTCCCGATACTAAGCATTATCTATTTCATGATCTGTATACCAATGTAACGGTAATCCCGGTAGCTAAGGAGAGACCAAATGCGGACGGCGCAGATGCAGCCCATGGTGCTGAAGATGATGATAAGAATTATGATGCGCCTATTACGCATGAGGTATCTGTTGGAGATACCATACGTTTCAGAGAAGGTTACGTGATATTTAAAGGATTAAATAAGAATGCCAATTTACAGGATATACCAATTACCGGTAGTGATATAGCCATTGGTGCTAAATTGGAAGTTTCTTCGCATGGTAAAACCTACGAGTCAGAGCCCGTATTTATGATCAAGAAAAACAGCGTATTTGACTTTGCCCGCAAAGTTGATGATGTAGGCTTAAAGCTTCGTTTTTCAAAAATTATACCTGAGAAAAACAAAGTGGAGATCATGGTATATCAACAGCCCGAAAATAAAAAGCCGTGGATTGTGTTGAGTGCACTTGATTTTCCTTTTATTGGCTTCTTATGGTCAGGTACAGTGATTATGGTGATCGGATTTTTACTGTCCATATTCAGAAGGAATAAAGAGTTGAAGACGGTTTAGTCCGTTATAAACTTACGAAGTTTATAAAACTTCGTAAGTTTGACTTCATATATGCGCATCACCATTATAGGCTCAGGGAATGTAGCTACCCATCTGGCAGCGGCTTTTAAAAATGGCGGGCACAGCATTGTGCAGGTTTACAGTCGGGATATGCACAATGCCTCTTTGCTTGCCTATCATGTTAAGGCTGAAGCTATTGATAGCCTTGAGCAGATCAATCCCGAGACAGACTTATTCGTGATCGCTGTTAAGGATGACGCTATTGAAGCTATTGCATCCATCCTGGCTAAATATCAAAAGTTAATCGTCCATACTTCCGGGGCTACTGACTTGCAGGTTCTATTAAAGCGTACTCAAAATGCAGGCGTGTTTTATCCGCTGCAAACCTTCAGCAAAACAAAAGAAGTAAACTTTGACACAGTGCCGCTTTGTATTGAAGGGGCAAATGAACAGATCACTTCACAACTGAATGAACTGGCTTATGCTATTACCCAAAATGTTTATAGAATCAATTCTGCCGAACGTAAAACTTTGCATTTAGCAGCAGTATTTGCCTGTAATTTCACAAACTACCTTTACTATCTGTCGCAACAATTACTGGCGGATCAAAAACTGCCATTCGACCTGCTTAGGCCTTTGATCCTGGAAACCGCCGAAAAGGTTCAGGAGCATTTGCCTGCCAGCGTACAAACCGGTCCGGCCGTACGAAATGATGAGAAAACCATGAATGCGCACCTGCAATTGTTGCATGAAAATCCTGAGTTACAACAGCTATACAAGCTGTTAAGTCAGGGTATTATCAAAATGGATAAACAGGGGTAAGGCATAGCTAAATTTTGTTACTTTTGCCCTAATGAATATTTTTAAAGTAAAGATAAGCTTTGAGGAGAAAGGGCATGAACCTGTGGAACTGCCAATTGCCGAAGGCGAGTCGGTATTGGATGTTTGTCTTGAAAATGGCATCGAATTACAACACAATTGTGGTGGCGTATGTGGATGCAGTACCTGCCATATCTATGTAAACAAAGGAATGGATAATATCCAGGAAATATCTGATAAAGAGGAAGATTTTATTGACCGTGCAGTTAACCCGCGAATCAATTCAAGACTGGGTTGCCAATGCGTGATTATCGATGGCGATATTGAAGTTACCCTGCCCAATCAATCCGATTTTATGGGCCACTAATGACGTTCTACGTATGACGTAATACGTTATACATAAGCTTGTAAATTATATAACGTAATACGTATAACGTACCACGTAAAACAAAAAAAATGACCGACAATAAATTTACCCTTCCCATTAAATGGAACGATTATGAAGACATCGCCATTGAGCTTTACGAAAAGTTTGGTGATGATTTTGACGAATCAAAAATATACCGTATCCGTTTTACCGAACTGCTGGAGTGGGTGCTCAGCCTGCCAAATTTTATAGGCAAGCGCGAAGAATCAAACGAAGGACATCTTGAACAGATTCAGTCAGCCTGGGTTTACGAGTGGCGTGATAACCAATAATCAGTTAGCAGTTTTTAGTTGGCAGTTTGCATAAGTAAAAAATAAAGCAACTAATGACAATTGACTATTGACCAATGACAAACAATGGAATCATTTCTACATAAATTAAAAGATATTTCAACCTTCATTTTTGATGTTGATGGCGTACTTACCGATGGCTCCGTATACGTAATGGAAAATGGAGAGCAGGCGAGACAGTTCAATATTAAAGATGGTTATGCCATTCAGCTTGCTGTTAAATGCGGCTATAATGTATGTGCTATTTCCGGAAGCCGTTCAAAAATACCTATCCATCGCTTGAATAGCCTTGGGGTAAAAAGTGTTTATGTAGGTGCCCATACCAAGACTGAAAATTTTAGATTATACCTCGAAGAAAAGCATGTGCTGCCTGCAAGTGTTTTATTTATGGGTGATGATATCCCGGATCTGGAAGTAATGAAATTAGCCGGCCTGGCAGTTTGCCCTGCGGACGCTGCCGAAGAGGTAAAAGCCATCAGCGCTTATATTTCACCAAATAAAGGTGGAAAAGGCGCTGTTCGGGATGTAATCGAAAAAGTACTGAAAGTACAGGGGAAATGGATGAGTGAACAGGCGTATAGCTGGTAGAGTTTGGTTCATGGCAAATGGTTGATAGTTCATAGTAAAATGAAATCTACTAACCAACAATCAGCTATGAACAATGATCTATGAACCATGAACAATAGAATAAAAATTATTCTCGCTTCCAAATCACCGCGCAGACAGGAGCTTTTGCGTTTGATGGATGTTGATTTCCGCATTGTATTAAAAGATGTTGATGAATCTTATCCGGATAACCTAACTCCTGAGGAAATTGCTGTTTACATTGCTGAGAAAAAAGCTAAAGCCTTTGATGAATCTGTTGATGATGAGATCGTGCTCACTGCAGATACTATTGTAAGTGTAGACGGGCATATACTTGGTAAACCTGAAACAAAAGCCCATGCTGTTGAAATGCTGCAAATGCTATCGGGTAAAGTACATAAGGTAATAACAGGTGTATGTATTTTACATAAACACAAATACAACCTGTTCCATGATGTTTCGGAAGTATTTTTCCGCAAGCTGACTACCGAAGAGATCAATTTTTACGTTGATAAATATGAGCCTTTGGATAAAGCCGGAGCTTATGGTATACAGGAATGGATTGGTCTTACAGGTATTGAGCGTATCGATGGTTCCTATACCAATGTTGTAGGGCTACCTACCGAGAAATTATATCAGCAATTAATGCGGTTAGTATAGAACCATTACCAGCTAATCATCGTTAAAAAGGCGAATTCATTATTAAAATTTCATCGTTAGTGAAAAGCAAATTATAGAATGAATAATTCTAATTTGTCATTATTTTTATGCCCAATTGAAAAGCCTTATAAATAAAAATGGAAGATCCAGAAGTACCCACCGAACATTTACACGAACACATACACGAAGCTGCTCATGAAAGCCATGATAAATGGTCAATGCTGGTAGCTATTTCTACAGCGTTTATGGCCGCTTTTGCCGCCTTAAGCAGTTTAATGGCAGGGCATCAGTCCAATGAAGCACTGATCACTCAAATGAAAGCGTCAGACCAATGGGCTTATTATAATGCAAAAGGCATTAAGGCCGAAGTGGCGGATGCAGTTACAAAAATAAATTTTTCAAAGACAACAGCCGATACTTCCGCAGCAGCCAGAAAGGCCAAGCTAAAAGAAGATCAAAAAAAGATACAGGAAAAAGCTGAAGAGCTGGAAAAAGAATCAGCAGCACACCTGGGCAAAGATATGATCCTGGCACGTGCAGTTACCTTTTTCCAAATAGCTATATCCATTTCGGCGGTCTCCATTTTATCCAAGAAAAGACCGCTCTGGTATATCAGCCTGGTATTATTTGCCGTAGGTATATTTCAGTTTATTGTAGGGCTGATGTAAAGGGTCATTGTCTGAACTATGATCACAGGATTTTAGGATTTACTATGATGGTCTATTGAATCATAGTAATCTCTTAATCATATAAATCATGGTTCAGACGAATTCTATCTATCTAAATACAAATCCGTTATTTCCCCTGTTTATATCAGGTAAGGCCGCATCCGGGTCAATGGTTACTTTGGTAACTTCTTGAGTAGTTGGCACTGTGAAATTTATCAATTTGTTTTGCAACCATGCTTCAACCGGTATTTGCATCCGTTGTTTGCTGCCGTCTTTTAAAACAACTTCTACAGTAAAAGGCATAGCCATTGCCTCGAGGTTAATTACGCTTACCTGTAGGCCCTTTTTAGGATCGTTATCTACATATTCTGCTCCAACCAGCTCCAGGTCGAGTTTAAGGTTATTGTAGAACCAGCCTTTCCAGAACCACGAAAGGTCTTCGCCAGCTCCGTTATCCATCGAGCGGAAAAAATCATCAGGCTGCGGATGTTTGTAGGCCCATTTGCGGATATAATTTTTGAAGGCATAATCAAACCTGTCTTTACCTAAAATCTGTTCGCGCAGCAAAACCAAACCGAAAGCCGGTTTAAAATATTCTATAGGATGACGATATTTTTCAGGAACAGCATCTGCAGCAGTCATAATGGTGGGAGCATCGGGATCAATGATCGTAGCAACGATCTCATGTGCAGGATTACCGCCGCCTGGTGCATATTCCCCGTCACGTTTTGGACCGAATTCGCCATTATTAAAAGCATCCTGTGCATAAATATCAATAAAAGTATTGAAGCCTTCATCCATAAAAGCATACCGGCGCTCATTAGAGCCTACGATCATCGGGAACCAGTTGTGACCAATCTCATGAGCTGTAACTCCGTATAAGTCCTTTCCTTTATCGGTAATACCATCAAATACAATACCGGGATATTCCATGCCACCGGCTATACCGGCTTCGTTTACAGCAACAGGATAGGGGTATACAAACCATTGCTCGGAAAAATATTCCATGGATTTTTTTAGGTATTCTGTAGCCCTTCCCCATGCATCATTCCCGGCACTTTCTACCGGATAGACTGACATCGCCAATGACTTCTTACCGTCCGGTAAATTTACCCGTGCAGCATCCCATACATAAGCCTTTGATGCGCCGAAAGCAACATCACGTGTGTTACTCATTTTAAAATGCCAGGTAAGCACTCCTGAATGCGTCGGGCGTGAAGACGGGCTGTTAACCTCATCTATATTGCGTATCATCACCGTTTTATCACTGTTGCGAGCTGCTGCAAGCCTGCTGATCTGGGTTGGGGTTAAAACCTGGGTAGGATTTACTAATTCTCCAGAGCCTGCCACAATCATATCTGCCGGAACAGTAACTTCATAGTCGATATCACCATATTCAAGATAAAACTCGCCGCTTCCTAAAAATGGCAACGTGTCCCAACCTTCACTATCATCATAAACACACATCCGTGGGAACCACTGGGCTATTTCATAGATTTTTCCATTCTTGGTGTCAACGTAATCCGTCCGTCCACCAAAATTGCCCGGTATGGTATAGTTGTATTTAATGCTGAGTTTTATTCTACCACCATTACCCGTCAATGCTTTAGGTAAACGAATTTGCATGCGACTATCTGATATAATAAAATCAGCCTTGTGTTTTACTTTATCATCGGTAATAAACACCGATTCGATCTGGTAACCCTCGGTATGTAAGTTGGTTAAAGGTGCTGAGCCAGTCTCAAAATTCGACCGTGCATCTTTTTTATAGGTATTCTGATCTAATTGCAACCATAAATATTGCAGCGCATCCGGACTATTATTGATATACTCAATTTCTTCATTTGCAGCCAGAGTTTTTGTGACTGTATCCAGATTGGCTTTTAACTGATAATTTACCCGGTTTTGCCAATATTTTGGACCCGGTTCGCCATTGGCAGCATGCCTGTCATTTCCTCTTTCCGGATAGAACATTGGCGAGAATAGATCTGCGGGCTCATAATTGGAGATCAAGGTATCAACTGTGGCAGGTCTGCTTTTTCTTTGAGCATGTACAGAAAAAGCTAAAAGCAGGACAAAACATAGGGGTATAAACTTTATTTTCATAGTTCACAACAATAAAGCTGCAATATACAAATGATGCCTTTATTATTTAATTTACTTTAGGAATGATACAATCTGATGGCAATTGCAAGGTTAACAATGAATTTTTTTAATGCGCCTTATGGAAATGTATGTTGAAAAGCATCTTGTAATAAAAACATCATGACTACTATCAAAAATATTACTATCCCACAGGCCTGCCATCAATCATGGCAACAAATGAATGAAGTTAAGGAAGGAAGGCATTGTGAACATTGCTGCAAGACAGTAGTGGATTTTACAATAATGACTAATAACGAAATAATCAACCATCTATCGACAAAAAATAATGTTTGCGGCAGGTTTGATCAGGCGCAATTAAACAATGTTAACCATTGGCTTTATGTCAAAAATCTGTCTGCTACAAATTGGTGGAAACGCATAGTAGTAGTAATGGGCTTGTTTGGATCATTGCCATTATTTAAAGCAAATGGGGAAACTAAGCCGGTTATAGTTAGTACTACAGATACCACCAAGAGTAATAATAAACCGAAGGTAGACAAATTCATGCTTGGTAAAGTAGTAATGCCAGAGTCACTAAAATATCGGACAATCAAAGGCAGGGTGACCGGGAGTGATGATGGTTTGCCAATTGCTGGAGCAGTGATAAAATTAAAAGGTACAAATATTGGTACACAGACTGATGTGTTAGGTGATTTTATGATAAATGTTCCGAATTCAACTGATGCGCTTACAGTATCCTATGTTGGTTATGTTTTGCAGCAAATACGGTTAACTAACACGCAACTTCAGCAATATCGTATTGTTATGAAAGTGGCTCCAACAACTATGGGCGAAGTTGTTATAACATCGTATTAATCCGTTATAGACTATATAGCAGAAAATAGAAGGTTATATTCTAATCGCAGGTTACTAGTTCATCAATTCAGCTAAAACCCCTTCCTTTAACGAATAAGTACATAACGAGACGTTTTTAATATCCAGCTTTTGCATGATATAACGGGTGATGAGCGATGCTACTACGATCATATCCACTCTTACCGGAATAATATGTTTATTGCCTTCTCTTTCAGTATGGGATGAAAGAATGAGCTGATCCGTTACTGTGAGCAATTCTTCTTCGTCAAAATCATATGTTTTGATCCTTTTCAGATCGAAGGAATCACTTCTTTCTGTTTCGATCAATTCGGCGAAACTTTCAAACGCTCCTGATGATCCTATCAGATTATTGACAGGCGTTTCTTTAACGACTTTGAACAGCTCAGTGAGGGTGTTTTCAAGATAAAGATTCAAAGCTTCAATAGATGCCGGCTCAATAGGGTCGATATGATGAAACCTATCCATTAATCGTGCTGCGCCTATCTCAAAACTTTGTTTCCAGATCAATTGCTCCCTAATCCCAATAATAAACTCTACACTGCCGCCACCAATATCCATGATCAATGAATTTTGATTGGATAAAAGTCCGCTTGCCTTAACACCTGAATAAATAAATGCTGCCTCTCTGTCACCGTTAATAATTTCGATCTCGATACCAGTTTCTGTTTTTACGCGACTGATAAATTCCTGCCCATTTGAAGCATTGCGAAGTGCAGATGTGGCTATAGCCTTAACTTGCTGTATATTACAAGCTGCGATGTGCTGCTGAAAATCTTTCATGGTATTAACTCCGCGCTCAAATGCAACCGGTAATATAATGCCTTTATTTATACCACCTTCGCCTAACTTTACAGCAATGTGCTGATGCACAATTTCGCGAAAGTTATGAATACTACCCTCGGCTATCAGTAAATGGAAAGTATTGGTGCCGAGGTCCATCACGGCAAAGCGTTTATCCATGCCTCTAAAATAAATAATCCTTTAAATTGTTTAGAATTTAAAGGATTATTAAATGTTTTATGGGATGATCATTTTACTCTTTATAGAAAAACCATTTACTCAATTCTTTAAAACTTGCTTTTTTACCATACATTAAAATACCAACTCTATATATTCTGGCCGCTACGTAAGTTGTAAACAAAAAGCCGGCAACCATAAGTATCATTGATATTGTCAGTTGTAAAGGTGAAACGCCTCCAAATGGAATCCTGACCATCATGGCTACAGGCGCTGTAAAGGGAATCATGGAAAGCCAAACGGCTAAAGGACTATCCGGCGCCTGAAACAAAACAGAAACCGATAATATATAAGTAAATAGCAAAGGCATGGTTATGGGAAACATAAACTGTTGAGTTTCTGTCTCGCTATCAACTGCTGAGCCAACAGCTGCAAACAATGCACTATACAATAAATAGCCCGTTAAGAAATAAAATATGAAGACCCCCATTATATAGCCAAAAGGTATGGTTTTTAGGACTGCTAAAAAGCCCACAACAGCACCTTGCGGCGTAGAGAATGCTGCTCCGGCAAGTTTGGTTACCAAAATTGACAGAACAATCCATGCGGCAAACTGAGTTAGCCCAACCAAACCCACACCAATTATCTTACCCAGCATCAATTGAAATGGTTTTACCGATGATATGATCACCTCGATAATACGACTTGTTTTCTCTTCAATTACCCCTCGCATTACCTGTGCACCATAAATAAACAAAGAGATATAAATTAAAATAGCACCTGCGATCCCAACACCCATATTTGCACCAACATTAGCATTTTTTTCCCCCGTATCTGTTACTTGTATCGGGTTAAGCGAGATGTTAATCTTTCTTACGGAATTAATTAGAGCGGTATCAATATGATGCTTTAACATCCCGTCACTGATGGCAATATCATTCATCTGCTTTTCTATTTCACCGGTAAGCACAAAGGATGGTTTCTTTTTCGAGTATATCTGCACGGAATCCCTTTTACTGTAACTGGCGGGTATTCGTAAAATAGAGAGGTTCTCATCTTTTTTCACCTCTTCCTTAAGAGTCTTTAGCGACTCCGTCGTAATCTGGAATTTTATATTTTTCCCGTCATGAAATTTCTCTATGAATATTTTGCTGTCATCTAATACTTTAATAGTTTGTTGATCGCTTAATTCGCTACTGCTTTTCGCTACCAAAGCAATTGCTCCTAACATAATGAGGAGCAAAGCAGGCACCGCGAATATCATGATGATAAATGCCTTCTTTCTAACTCTTGTAACATACTCACGTTGTATGATTAGTAATACTTTGTTCATGGTCAGGCAGATTTTTGGTTTACTTTTTCAATAATATTTTTTGTTTTTTAAAGGCATTGAAGCTGTCAAAGCTGTGCTGTTTTATTGGTTGCTATTAACGGTTTCAATGAAAATTTCGTTCATGCTTGGGATCACTTCCTGTAGCATGTTGATATGTACTTTGGGTATAAGATATTTTAATACCTCATTGGCAGTACTGTCAGTTTTTAGGCTGATCTTGATGGTATGCCTATCATCATCTGTAGATTCACTCAATACCTCAAATGGTTGTGAACCATTAAGGCTAAGTTTATCGCCTGTGTATTCCACAAAATAGGTATTGTTGCGATAGGAGTTACGAATGGTTTTAACTTTACCATCCAGTATTTTGTGTGACAGATTGATCAAGGCGATCGAATCGCATAATTCTTCAACCGATTCCATACGGTGAGTTGAGAATAAAATAGTAGCTCCCTTTTTGTTTAGCTCTAATATCTCATCTTTTATCAATTCTGCATTTACCGGGTCGAAACCACTGAAGGGTTCATCCAATATAATCAGGTCGGGTTCATGCAATACAGTAGCAACAAATTGCGCCTTTTGCTGCATGCCTTTGGATAATTCTTCGATCTTCTTTTTCCACCAAGTTTCCATTCCCAATTTTTCGAACCAGAATTTTAAACGTTTTTGTGCTTCATCACGAGTCAGCCCCTTCAATCGCGCCAGGTAGATCATCTGTTCGCCGATCTCCATCTTTTTATATAGCCCGCGTTCTTCAGGCAGGTAACCAATGCGGTCAATGTGCGACTGGTTAAGCTTTTCTCCATTAAAATAGACTTCGCCTGAATCTGGTGCGGTAATTTGGTTGACGATGCGGATAAGTGAAGTTTTACCAGCCCCGTTAGGGCCGAGAAGCCCAAATATCTGGCCGCTTTCAATTTCTAAACTTACATCACTCAGGGCTTTGTGCCCTGCGTATTGCTTTTCGATGTGCCGTATGCTTAGCATATAGGGATCAGTTTTATTTATTAGATAGCGTTCACAATAGATTGTTACGAGGGGGCATCAATCCGGTAAATAAACAAGGCGATTTACTATAAAAGTAATAATTTAGCAACTACTCCCAAACGCCTGAATGTTAAGTTATATGAGATATAAATTATTGATGATCTTCCTTCTCCTGGTTGCAGTTAGTTACGGCCAGCAAAAATTTAAAAAGCCTGTTAATGTCATTTTTGATAGCGATATGGGACCTGACTATGACGATGTCGGAGCCATCGCCATCTTACATGCATTAGCTGACAAAGGTGAAACCAATATACTGGCAACTATGGCCAGTACAAAGTATGAAGGCGTTGCCGGAGTATTAAATGTGTTTAATATCTATTTTAATCGACCCAATATACCTATCGGTGTTCCAAAAGGTAAAGCGCTTGAACTGCGCGACTGGCAGCATTGGACCGATATGGTATTGGCTAAATATCCACATCGGATAAAAAACAATGATGAGGTACCTGATGCTGTACAGCTGTATCGCAAAATATTAGCATCACAGCCCGACAATAGCGTAACCATTGTAACCATCGGGTTTTTAACCAATCTTTCTAATCTTTTAAATTCTACTGCTGACGACTATTCATCTCTTGATGGTTTGCAACTCGTAAAGAAAAAGGTAAAATTATTGGTATGTATGGGCGGTAGGTTTCCTTCCGGTTATGAATTTAATGTGATGAAGGATGCTACTGCATCTCAAAACGTATATACGAATTGGAGCACACCGATCATCTTCAGCGGATTTGAGATAGGAGCGAAGGTCTTAGCAGGATTACCATTGATCCATAATGAAACAATTAAGAATGATCCGATTAAGGATGTATTCAGCATTTCTATTCCGCTTGCAAAGGAAGATTCATTAGGAAGAAAAAGCTGGGACGAAACTGCGGTTCTAGTAGCAATAAAAGGATACTCACCTTTTTATACTTTACATCCCGGCAGGATAAAAGTAGCCGATGATGGTAAAAATACCTGGGATGATAACGGCAAGGGACAAGCTTATTTAGTGGAGAAAGTGGATTACAAAGAAGTGGAGAAATTGATCAATGAGTTGATCATGCATCAGCCGGTTTTGAAAGAAAAAAGCCCAAAATCAAATTGATTCCGGGCTTTCAAATTTATTTTTCTGACTTTCCGTCTTTCCGACTTACTCAAAATATTCTTTCATCCGTTCGAAAAAGCTTTTTTCATTTTTTCCGGGACTTGGTTTAAAGTTTGGCGAGTCCTGCAGTTTTTCAAGCATTTCACGTTCTTCACGGCTTAAGGCTTTTGGTGTCCAGATGTTAATATGTATCAATTGGTCGCCACGATGGTAAGAGTTTACTTCCGGTACACCTTTGGCTTTAAGTCTCAATACTTTACCGCCTTGTGTTCCAGGTTCTATCTTGATCTTCACTTTGCCATCAATGGTCGGTACTTCAACGCTCGTGCCCAATGCTGCATCAACAAAGTTTACATGCAGGTCATAGATCACATTGTTGCCATCGCGTTTTAATGTTTCGTGCGGTATTTCTTCTATCAGGATGATCAGGTCGCCCGATACACCACCACGTGGGGCAGCATTACCTTTTCCGCTCATGCTTAATTGCATGCCTTCGCTTACACCTGCCGGTATATTGATGCTGATCGTTTCTTCGCCACGAACCACGCCATCACCATGACAAACTGTACATTTTGAGGTAATGGTAGTGCCTTCACCATTACAGGTAGGGCAGGTGCTGGTAGTTTGCATCTGGCCCAATATGGTATTGGTTACCCTGCGCACAGCGCCTTGTCCGCCACAGGTTTTACAGGTCTGTATAGACGAACGGTCTTTTGCTCCGGAACCCTCACAGGTTTTGCATACGACCTGTTTGTTTACTTTGATCTTCTTTTCGGCGCCATTAGCAATTTCTTCAAGTGTCAATCTTACTTTAATGCGTAAGTTGCTGCCACGCGCTACACGACGACCGCCGCCACCACTTTGTCTTCCACCACCAAAAAAACCATCGAACGGGCTGCCTCCACCAAATATATCGCCAAACTGGCTGAATATGTCTTCCATATTCATGCCACCGCCCCCATATCCACCTCCGCCACCGTTTGCTGATTGAGCATTGGCTGCATGGCCAAACTGATCGTAGCGTTTGCGTTTTTCGGCATTGCTCAGCACCTCGTAGGCCTCGGCAGCTTCCTTAAATTTTTCTTCCGCCTGCTTATCACCCTCGTTTTTATCGGGGTGATATTTGATGGCCATTTTACGATAGGCTTTCTTGATCTCGTCAGCATCAGCTCCGCGCGAAACACCTAAAATATCGTAATAATCTCTTTTTGACATATTTATGTAATGAGTGAATTAGTGATTTAGCGAATTAGTGATTTAAACTCACAACTCACTCATTCACTAATCCAGTAATTAATTCCCAACTATAACTTTCGCAAAACGTGCTACTTTGTCATTCAAATAATAACCTTTTTCCATTTCATCAACTACTTTACCTTTCAGGTCGTCCGAAGGAGCAGGTATGTTGGTGATAGCTTCATGTATCTCAGGATCAAATGCAGTACCTATAGATTGCATTTCTTTTAATCCCTTTTGCGAAAGAACATTCTTTAATTTATTCTGGATCAACACTACACCCTCTTTTACGGCTGTAATGTCAGTCGAGTTTTCCATTGAGCGTATAGCACGGTCAAAATCATCCAATACTGGCAGCAGGGCTACAATAACATCTTTGCCTTCTGATTTTCTTGCATCTTCACGCTCCTTGGCTGTACGGCGGCGGAAATTATCAAATTCAGCATATAAGCGCAGGTATCTGTCATTAGCAAGGCCAAGCTCCTGTTTTAAGAGCTCTTCTGGTGATATTTCGGATTCAAGAGGATTGCCCGCGTCTGTCACATCATTCAAATGCTCTTCGCTTTCTATATGTTCTTTTTTCTTTTTATTTAGCATATCATTAAAATTCATGATTCAACTCTGCAAATCAAGTATCCTGCCATTTGTATTTTTAGGACAGACTGTCAGAGCCAGAAAGTTTTTGAGGTAAATACTGTCACTTTATTTGCAGCAGCAGTAGCAGTGGCAGTTTTTAAAGTGACATAATTGAAAGAAAGGTCTTATATAATATTACTGCAACTGCCACTCTAAACTGCTACTTTAAACTAAGCAATCTGCACATCTTCCAATACTTTACCGTTTTCGCATTTGATAATGCGTGAGGGGAAAGTACGGATAATATGATAATCGTGAGTGGCAATCAGGACGGATGTACCTGACTGACCGATCTGTTTAAGTAAAAGCACTATTTCTTCGGAAGTATCCGGGTCAAGGTTGCCTGTAGGTTCATCAGCAAGTATGATCTCGGGATCATTGATCAACGCACGGGCTATTACTACACGTTGCTGTTCACCACCTGATAACTCATGTGGCATTTTCTTTAATTTGGAACGAAGACCAACTTTTTCAAGCACGTCCAGCGTGCGGTCGGCAATCAATTTTTTGTCTTTCCAGCCGGTAGCCTGCATTACAAAACGTAAGTTATCTTCAACGGAACGATCGGTTAGCAATTGAAAATCCTGGAAAACGATCCCCAGCTTCCTGCGCAGGAAGGGGATATCACGTGTGGGGATCTTTTTCAGATCGTATCCACATGCATGACCTTCGCCTGACGAAAGAACCAGATCACCATAGATCAATTTAAGCAAACTGCTTTTACCTGAACCTGTTTGCCCTATCAACCACACAAAATCGCCTTTATCCACATGAAGGTTTACGTTTGATAATACCAAGTGTTTTTGCTGAAAAATATCAACACCGTCAAGCTTAATAATTGAATTTCCGATCATTTTATAATTCTAATTTTAAGATCTGTCCAAACGGCAGGTCCTTTATAATATTCATGATATACTCAGTTTTAGCACCAAGCCCAACCTTATCCAGCGATTTGTCAGGTCTGTCAACCCTGAAATAAGCCAGCAGCGTAAACTGATCATCGCGCAATTGCACATAATCAGGTATTTTGGCTACGCCTTTAACTTTTATAATATACATTTTTTAAGGTTAAAGGCGAAAGGAGTAAAGGACAAAGACGGATTATAATAACCTTTCACCTTTTACCTTTCAGCTTTTGCCTCACTCCAAAGGTATCGTTTATTTAAAGCTTTGTCAAGAAATCCATCGTATCAATACCATCGGCGTAATCCCAAAGTGCTGGTTGCTGACTCATGCCAAACCCGACAACCTGGTTGCTTACTTTTAATGGCGCCGTGCTTACGATGCATTGTATGTTTTCGCTTTCGCGGGTAAGTAAAGCTTCTACAGCATCTATATTCTCATATTGCTCATAAAAAACCACTGCCAGCGGCGATACCATTCTGTCATCTTCCTTCACCAATAAAAATCCATTATCAAGATGTTTATCCCTGTTTACCAAATAGATCGACTTATTGTAATCGTAATTGTTATTGTATTTATGATGGTTGATGGTCGGTTGATATGACTCTATCGCTTCAAAAAATGGTACAAAATCATAATCTTTTGGCACTAATAGCTTGGATACGTTACGGCAGCCTAGTCCATAATAATCAAAAATATCATGACCAAGACAATGGAGCTGTTCTGTAGTTTCATTACCTGTTAGTACAGCCACACTATTGCGATTTTTTCGGATAATATTGGGCACTTTACTAAAGTAATAATCAAAATACCTCGAGCTATTATTACTGCCTGTTGCTATTATGGCATCAAAATTCTCCAGTCTTTCTACAAAAGTATATTGAGTTTTAAAGCTTTCTTCAATAGCTGTGAGCATGGTTAACACATATTTTATCAACCTTGCATCTTGCGTAGAAGCTTTTATCAAAGCATGATTACCGGTGATCAGTACACATAAAACATCATGGAAACCCACTAGAGGGATATTGCCTGCAAGGATCAATCCTACTTTGTTATTTTGCTTATTTTGATCCAGATCATATTTACTTAAGCAGGTTAAAAGGTTCTGTTTATTAAGCATTTTGCCTATTGCCTTTATGGCTTGTTCAACACTGGCGGGCGTAAACCAGGCATTATAATGATGTTCGTCTTTTATTATTGCAGTTAGTTCTTCATCAGGACAACTTAATTGATCGCCTAACGTAGAAAATACATCTGCTAAGTAGTTTAAATTAAATTTTGACATATAAATGGTAAGGGTGTAAACCCTTAAAGTGTTTTTTTGTTATATTTGCATACTTGTTTTGGCAAGGCAAAGGTAAGTTAGAATATAAGATAATAAGAAAGTATGGCGATTAAAATCACCGATGAATGTATAAACTGCGGGGCCTGTGAACCAGAATGCCCTAATAATGCAATTTATGATGCAGGTGCTGCCTGGCGTTTTTCAGACGGGACAGGCTTAAAAGGAGTAATTGATTTTGGTGACGGAAATACCCTGAGTGCTGAAGAAACACAGGCTGCGTTGTCTGACGATATTTATTATATAGTACCCGATAAGTGTACAGAGTGTGTAGGATTTCATGATGAGCCACAATGTGCTGCGGTTTGCCCGGTTGATTGCTGCGTTGATGATGAAGATGTACGCGAAACAAAAGAAGAGCTTTTGGCCAAGAAAGAATGGCTGCATATGGGCGAATAAATAATAAAAATATTTTTTCGATAGGGGAATGTGTGATTTTATACATTCCCCTATTTTTTTAATAAAAATTTTAACTATAGTTGCGTAAGATATTTTTTTGACTCTGAATCTAACCTCCACGTATGGAATATGGAATTTGTAATTTATCAGTAATACCGCTGCGAGCTGAAGCAAGCGATAAGAGCGAACAAGTTTCGCAAATATTGTTTGGTGAAACCTTTGAAATTTTGGAATGGACAGAAAGGTGGGTTAAGGTTATTACTACTAATGATAATTACGAAGGCTGGATAGGGAGACTACAATTTACCATGTTGGGTCATATCGCCTATATGACGCTTAAAGAAACGCCGCCGCCAATTACTTATCGCGCTGTAACACAAGCCTGGAAGAAGCCCGATAACAGTGTTTTATACCTGCCTGTTGGCAGTTCATTAGTTTTTTTAAAGGGAACTACCTGCCAGATTAATAATGAACAATTTGAGATAATTGGCGAGATCGGCGAGACTGAAAACCTGGAAATTACAGCAAAGTCATTCCTGAATACGGCTTATTTATGGGGTGGGCGAACCCATTACGGTATTGATTGCTCTGGGTTTACACAAGCGGTATTTAAGCTGCAAGGCGTTCATTTAAAGCGTGATGCATGGATGCAGGCAGAGCAAGGCAATGTTGTCGACTTTTTGGCTGAAGCTAAATTAGGTGATCTTGCCTTTTTCGATAATGCCGAAGGAAAGATCACCCATGTAGGTATTATGCTGAACAACGAGCAGATAATCCATGCATCAGGCAGGGTCAAAATCGATAAAATAGACAGCCAGGGTATCTATTCAGAAGAATTGAAACGCTATACCCATAAACTACGCATTATCAAGCGTATGGCCTGACTAGGAGTTTTTTAACACAGAAATAATATTTCCTGCCGGATCAGTAAACCACGCTATATCCGGGCCTTGCCCATTACCGTAAACAATACCTTTTTCATTGGTTTTGATATCCTCCATATCATAGTGCTCAAACTTAACGCCCTTTGCGGTTAGCTCATCTACTGTTTTCTCTAAATCATCAACCGGGAAATTCAAAACTGTAAACGTCGCAGGCGTATGATTTGGTTTTGGGTAGATCATTACTTTTGTTCCGCCGGTAACATCTAACTCCAATAAGCCATAGCCATCACCCATTTCAATTTGATTAACATTAATGCCCAGTCTGGTTTGGTAGAATTCCTTTGCTTTTTCCAGGTCGTTTACTGAGAAACTACTGAATGCTTTTGCGCTGTTTAACATAGGTAATTGATTTATAATGTAAAACTATCAACAATAAACCACAGCAAAGGGTTTCAAACACGACATAATAGCAGGCGTTATACGACATACTATGTGGTACCATCTGTACCGGCCTGCGGAATTTAAGCTTGTTTATCTAAATATTCAACAATTGATTTGCCAATAATATAGGTCCAACCGGCTTCGAAACTGCTTCTTGCAAAGTCTTTATTATCAGTCGGGAAGGTTTCTAATCCTTCATGTGTCAATTTAAGCATGGTCTTATCTCCCTCAGGAAATAATTCAAAGGTAACAAATGAATTACCGGGATATTCATCGTATCGCCAACTGTATTGCAGCAATTTGCCAGCTTCGACTTTTGTTACTTTGCACAAATGTACATAGGTCTTTTCTTCGCTTCCACCATTAAATGTAAATTCAAAACCTACTTCGGGCTTAAATTCCGCCAGATCAAAATACCATTGCTTCATTTGGTCTTTGTCGGTTATTGCTTTCCATACCCGTTCAGGTGTTGCATTCAATGTGCGTTCAATTACAAATGGTTCGTTTTTCATTTCTTTATTGATTTTTTAATGGATTTATTCTTGTTATCAGTAAGTACGTCCTGTTCCAGGAAATTTTCCAGTGCATCCAATTTCTTGTTCCAGAAAATGCGGTATTGTTCCACCCATTCAGAAACCTCATTTAACTTTTGGAGTTTTGCCTCACAATAGCGTTCGCGGCCCTGTTGGTTTATGGTGATCAACCCACATTGAGTCAATATTTTTATATGCTTGGAAATAGCTGGCCGGCTCACATCAAATTGCTCTGCAACCGTATTTAAATTCATCGGCTGGTTGGCTATCATGTTAATGATCGCCCTGCGTGTAGGATCAGCAATCGCCTGGAATACGTCTCTTCTCATCTTGTATGATCGTATTTGTAACCGATCGGTTACAAATATATCTGAAACCATTCGGTTACGCAAATTTATTTAAAACTAAATTCATGTCTTAAATCATACTAATTGAATAATTTTGACATTGCACTATGAGCGATCAGAAACAGAACAATAATCCACTTCACGGCAAAACTTTAGAAATGATACTAAATGCCCTGGTGGCTAAGTATGGTTGGCCTGAATTGGGTTATAGAATACGGATCAATTGTTTTTTGGATAATCCAAGTATTAATTCCAGTTTGAAATTTCTGCGTAAAACACCCTGGGCACGTAAAAAAGTTGAAGAATTGTATATAAGCAGTCAATTAGATTAGCATTATATTTCATAAACGCTTAAATTGTCCTCACCAATTGTAAGCAGATATGGCAAATATCAATTCAAATAAATCAGGAGATCATACTTTTGATGCAATCGTTATCGGTTCGGGAATTAGCGGTGGATGGGCTGCTAAAGAATTATGTGAGCATGGTTTAAAAACACTGGTTTTGGAGCGAGGCAGGAATGTAGTTCATCTAAAAGATTATCCAACCGCTACCAAAAACCCATGGGATTTTCCGCATCGCACCTATGAGCCTTTGTCTGTTAAAAAAGAAAACCCGGTAGTTGAAAGATGTTATGCTTTTAGCGAAGCAAGTGAACACTTTTTTGTAAAAGATAAGCAACACCCATATATACAGGATAAGCCCTTTGACTGGATACGCGGATACCAGGTTGGCGGTAAATCCTTGCTATGGGCAAGGCAAACGCAGCGATGGAGCAAGTATGATTTTGAAGGCCCTGCTCGGGATGGTTTTGCAGTTGACTGGCCTATTCGCTATGATGATATTGCTCCGTGGTATAGTTATGTTGAGAAGTTTGCAGGTATAAGTGGTAATCATGACGGTTTAGATACGCTGCCTGATGGTGAGTTTTTACCGCCATGGGAAATGAACGCCGTAGAAAAAGTGATGAGTGAACGGATAGTGGCTAATTATAAAGACAGGAACGTAATCATAGGTCGCTGTGCACATCTGACAAAGCCTCAACCTATTCATTTGCAGCAAGGGCGGGGACAATGCCAGGCTCGCAGCTTGTGCGAACGCGGCTGTCCTTTTGGGGGATATTTTAGCTCCAATTCATCTACAATACCCTGGGCTTTGAAAACAGGTAACCTGACATTAAGGCCTGACTCGGTAGTGCATTCTATTATTTATGATGAGAAGAAAGGCAAAGCAACTGGTGTGAGGGTAATTGATGCACATACTAATGAGGCAACAGAATACTTTGCGAAGATTATTTTTGTTAATGCAGCAGCGTTGAATACTAACCTGATATTATTGAATTCTACTTCGTCACGTTTTCCGAATGGTTTGGGTAATGATAATGGCTTATTGGGTAAATTCATCGCTTTTCATAATTACCGTGGAACATTAACTGCCACCATGGATGGCTATCTTGATTCATACTATTATGGGCGCAGACCATGTGCTGTAATGATGCCGAATTTCAGAAATGTACATAAGCAGGAAATGGACTTTATGCGTGGGTATATGACCTTTTATTCAGCATCAAGACCAGGTTGGGGACATGGTACAGATGGCCCGCAGATTGGAGGCGAATACAAAGATGCCATTGCAGAAGCTGGCCCGTGGAGTATTTATATGCTGATGCAGGGTGAAACGATACCGAAAGAAACTAATCATGTAAGTCTGAGTAAAGATGAAAAAGATGCCTGGGGAATACCTTTACTAAAGATATCTGTCGACTATGATGACAATGATGCAAAAAGCATGCACGACTTTTTGACCCAGGGTGCTGAAATGCTGAACAAAGCGGGATGCAAAAACATTGTACCACATGACAGTAAACAAGCACCCGGCCTGGATATCCATGAAGTAGGAGGGGTACGTATGGGAAAAGATCCAAAGACTTCCATGTTGAACCAATGGAATCAGCTGCACGAATGTCAGAATGTATTCATAACTGATGGCGCATGTATGACCTCAACCAGCACCCAAAATCCATCACTTACTTTTATGGCGATAACCGCGCGAGCTGCAAACCATGCTGCTGAGGAGTTAAAGAAGGGAAATTTAGGTTAGTTGACTAGAGATTAAAGATTATTTAATTGATGATAGTTAATAGTAATAATATAGATTGAAATGGATTTGATAATAAATTATCGAGGATTTGATAACGACATAAGAAATAGCTTTAAAGATTTGATTGTAGAATTTCATTTGGAGCTAATGGAATTGAGTGAGGGAAGTTATTTGCTAAAAGGGGAATCATGCAATCTCAGGTTTACATATGACCGGGGTGATATAGCTTGTGACCTTAAACAGCCTTTTGACATTGAGGATAGCCCTGGTTACAATATATGGCAGGTCTACAGATTTCTTTACCCTGATAAATCAAAGTTGGAACATAAAGAAAGACTATATGATAAGAAATTGCAATTATTAGAACACGCTGAAATTATTCAGGAAAACCTGAAAGATGTATTAAGTGGCAATTTTTCATGGTTAAATAAATTTATGGAAGATAAAAAGAAGGAAGATAAAATATTCAGTATCGCTTTTGATCTTGATTATGAGCATCCCATAAAAATCAAATTACGACAAGGTGATTTAACCTGGCGTGATGATATTGAAAAGTACCTTATAGCAAATAATATTGTGTTGTGATTAGCCATAAGGTACTGTTAACGAATCCCCGGTTAACTAGTCATTAACAACTAAACTTTCCTCGGTGGCAGATCAAACGCCTGAGCATCATGCTCAAAGTGGCCTTTGTGTGAGCCGTCGCAGAAAGGTTTGTTGGCTGATAAGCCACAACGACAGATAGAAACGATAGTTCTGCCCTGTAGGCCATAATTGTTGCCTTGCGCATCTACGATTTCAAAATCTCCGTCAATTTTTACTGATCCGTTGCTGTTTATTGTGAGTTTTGTTGTTGCCATAATTATTTATATGCCGCAAAAGTAGTATAAAAGCTGAAAGCAAAAAGCCCAAAGCGTAAAGCTTTTTATGAGAATTGTCCAAGCTTTTCGCTTTGGACCTTCAGCTCTCAGCTTAAAAACCGCTGTCATCTAAAGCAAAAACCGGTTTACGCTCTTGCCATTTGCCTTTGGTAAAATCTGGAAATTCTTGTGGTTGATTGCCCTTTGCTAATGATTTCTCCGAAAGTGGTGTAATTACACTCATCGTTACCGAATCATATACATCAATAGGAGCAGGGCCTTTTTTCTTTACAGCCTCAACAAATGCATTGAACACAAAATAATCCATACCACCATGACCGGCTCCTACAGCTTTATCGGCATATTTTTTCCACAGCGGATGATCATATTTCTCAAACCATTCTTTTGCGGGATCCCATTCATCTTCCTTTTTGGATTGATTTTCGATGTAAACCGACTGTGCCACATCCATCCAGATACCTTTTGTGCCCTGTACACGGAAACCTAATGAATAGGGTCGTGGTAAGTGGGTGTCATGACTGAGCAAAACCGTTTCACCATTTGCACAGTTGATCACCGTGGTAATCACGTCGCCATTTTTAAAATTAATTTTTCCGTTTGGATTGCCCGGTGCCATTCCTTCTACGTAGGCATGCAATCCCCGTGCTTTTGACGAAAAGGAAACCAGGCTGGTAAAGCGGTTACCGCTGTTGATGTTAGCATAATGCATCATTGGTCCCGCACCATGTGTAGGGTAGATGTCTGCATTTCTGTCTATATTAAATTGGGTACGCCATTGGGCCTCACTTAGGGCATTTGGGCCAAATTCTACGCCATGTCCGTAAAAGTGTTTGCCATCATTAAATAATACCTCCCTCAGGTTATGCTGGTAGCCACCCTCCAGGTGAACAATTTCGCCAAACAAACCCTGGCGAACCATGTTTAAAGCTGCCATTACATCGCGACGGTAGCAAACGTTCTCCAGTGTCATATAAGGAACGCCGGTATGTTCTGAAGTTTTAACAATATCCCAGTGATCTTCCACAGATAAACCAGCTATAACCTCGCATCCTACATATTTCCCTGCCTTCATGGCATCAATAGCCTGTGGATGATGGAACTGCCAGGGCGTTGCAATGATCACTGCATCCATGTCTTTTCTGTCAAGTAGCCCTTTATAAGCATCCAGCCCACCAGTATATTCAACTGGTAGCTTTTTACCGGCTTTTTTGAATTGTTCGCGGCAATATTGCAGGGAACTTTCCTGTGTATCACAAATAGCAACGATATCCACATCATCCCTCAACAATGCTTCACCTATGTGATTTCGCCCTCTTAAGCCAACGCCTATGAAACCTAAACGTGCCTTTGGTGTGTCTGCAAAAAGTGAGCCTGTTGGCAGTAGGGTTAAGCCTGCGGTTGCCAATGCACCCTGTTTAATAAAATCTCTGCGATCCATAATGTATTATGCTGGTTTATTTATGTTGAATGATTATTCTGCTGTATTTTCGCCTGATCAAGAATCGTATGCAGGCTGTGTGTTTCATATTCACAATTTAGCAGATGTTAAATTAATATTCATACTGTTGGCGGGATTTTTTCAGTAAGTTTATATGAACGCCTAAATTATCTATTTTGTGCATTGTGCACGCACACATTGCATTTTTCTAAATTATTTATTCGAAAAGCTAACCACATGGCCGATAAAACCTTGTCAATCTTACCTTTACAGGGCGTGACTAAAGCAACGCCTATTAGTAAAATTTCTTCATTACTTGATGGGCAAAAAAAACATTTGATTGATATTGAACCCTGGCCTGCATATCCTGAATATATTGATCTGCCCAAAGTAACATTCAGTATAGCACATAGTGGAGATCACATTTTTATTAAATATGATGTCACAGAACACGAGGTATTAGCAAGATATAAACAAATAAACGATCCGGTTTATAAAGATAGCTGTGTGGAGTTCTTCATTATTTTTGATAACGATAAATCTTACTATAACATTGAGTTTAACAGGTTAGGGACTTGTTTGGGCCGTTATGGAAGCGAAAGGCAAAACCGTACGTCATTGCCCGTCGAGTTATTAAAGAAAATAAGATATGACCGCACACTAAATCAAATGAAAGATGGTAATATCACAGCCATCAACTGGACGCTTACCGTTGCCATACCTATAGAGGTTTTCTGCTTTCATAAATTCAGTTCCATTCAGCATAAAAAATCCCGGATGAACTTTTTCAAATGCGGTGATGATCTTTCACAGCCTCATTATTTAGTGTGGAACAATATTATAGCTGACGAACCTGATTTTCACTTGCCGCAGTTTTTTGGCAAAGCAGAATTTATAAAAAACCCGTAGTAGGATAGTACCAAATAAAACTTTAACTTTATTAGACTAACCTAAAATGCTATCCAATTTTCTCTGTAATGGAAAGTACCCTCGTTCAAAAACCGGAAAGGCTTCTATCTCTCGATGTAATGCGTGGCCTCATCATGATATTGCTAGCTGCCGAAAGCTGTTCAGTCTATGAATCATTAAAGCAATTGCATCCCGAAGGTATTTTTAACAGTTTTTTAAACCAATTTTTTCATCACCCATGGCATGGTTTACATTTCTGGGACCTGGTTCAACCATCCTTTATGCTGATTGCGGGTACGGCAATGTATATTTCCTATCACTCCAAAAAACAAAAAGGTATAAGTTGGGAGATGAACTTCAGGCATATTGCTATCCGGTCGCTTAAACTGTTTTTGTTGGGCACGGGCTTACATTGCGTTTATGCCGGAAAATTGGTTTGGGAATTGTGGAATGTACTAACGCAGTTGTCGTTTACCACCATCATTGCATATCTTATCATTAACCAGTCTGTGAAATTTCAAATCATAGTTTCGGTATTGTTGTTGGTCATCACCGAAGTATTATACCGCACAATATTAGTTCCAGGTTTTAGCCAGCCTTTTGTTGAATATCACAACTTCGGGGCCTATTTGGATACCGTTCTGATGGGTAAGATCAATCATGATGGATGGGTAGCTATTAATATTATACCCACTGCTGCACATACTATATGGGGTGTTTTGGCTGGAAAACTGCTGATATCTGACAGACCTGCAAATCAAAAAATAAAGTACCTGTTACTTGCAGGTATAATAGGGTTGGTCTTAGGGTTTGGGTTAGATATTGCTAACATTACCCCAATTATCAAACGTATTGCAACAAGTGCCTTTACGCTTGCATCCGCAGGCTGGGTGTTCCTGATGATGGCTTTTTTGTATTGGCTGATCGATATTAAAAAATTCAGTAAATATGCCTGGATCACAGTTGTGGTTGGGATGAACGCTATTTTTATCTACCTGTTTTTTGAAACAGTGGGGTATCAATGGCTCAATGGTGCGGTAGCTATTTTTGTACGGGGCTTCTTAGGACTTGCTAGTATAAGCCCTAAAATAACGGCGGTAATTTCAGCCTTTACTACATTGATGATTGAATGGTATATCTGTTATTGGCTAAGCAGGAATAAAATATTTATTAAACTATAGGCTATTTGAGCCTGCTTTTAAGGTTCTCTTTTACACCGTTTTCCCATTCGCTTTTCAGAATGCTTAGTACGATGGAATCCCGCCTGCTGCCATCTTCCAGCCACATATGGCTTCGCAGGATACCTTCTGGTTTGCAGCCTATGCTTTTCATGGCGGCTATGCTGCGCTCGTTCCTTGCATCGGCCCTGAATTCTACCCTGTACATATCCAGTTCCTCAAAAGCAAACCGGAGCAGCAAAAACTTGCAGTGCTTGTTTAATCCCGTACCCCTGAACTTTTCGCCATACCAGGTATAGCCCAATTGCAGCATGTTATTGGCAGGTTGTATATCATAAAAGCGTGTGCTCCCGGCATAGCCACCAGTCTTTTTATCAAACACGATAAAAGGATATTCTTTTCCTTCGGCTTTGTTGGTTAGAGCCGTGCCGATGTAATTGCGCATCCCTTCTTCGCCCCTTGCACTTGTCTGCGAGTATTTCCATGTATCTGGTTCATTTAAGGCAAAAGGCAGCAAATATTCAATATCCGATTGTTTCAACGGTCTTAATAATACGCTGTCATCTTCTAAGATGTATTCGTTAAGTCGGTTGTAAGGGCTAATCATGTTATAATTTTTACGATTATACTCATAACGACGCTTTTTCTGAATATTTAATAAAAAATTGTTAGCATATCATTCCAATCCCACTATCGTCAAGTGAGTTCAGAATAAATATCCAATGTTGTTAATTAACCGCGCTGTTTAATTGCTGGCCACCCTTTTTACGACGCGACCATAGCTTCACCATCTGGTAGATCATACCCAAAAAATAAAGCACAACTAAAGCACCCATGCCTTTTTGTATGATAGGGTCATTAGGTCCGCTGGCAATTGGCCCGCTGATAGGTAGCCTTGTCAATGTTTCTACTATTGCCGGTATGCACGATAAGAAAATGGTAGTGGATAAAAAGAAGATCTGAACATAATCAGCCAGTTTACCGAATATGCGAAGCGATTTTACAAACACTCCAAGCGGTATCAATATCAAAATAGTTATTGCCACGTAGTGCCCGGCTGTAGGATGCCCGGTTTTCATGATAGGCAGACTTGTAAGACAGGTAATGATAGTAAGCCAGATGTACCATTTGCCGGGACTTGTTACCGGATCGATCCTGCCCGAACGGTATAAGGCATAAAATGCAGCGAGCAATGCGATAATACTAAAAGCGGTGTGAATAATTCCGAGGATTGAAAGATGATTGGGTTCCATGGTTTCTTAGTTTAAAGGTTAACAGAGTTTTATAGCCGTAGGGGTAGGCTATGATTGTTTTGTGATGGTACAATTTACATACAAAGAACAATAAAATGAAATTTTATGTGCGACATAAAAATCCTGCAAAAGTGTGGCTGATTCAATGTGTCAACTAAGGGTTCTATTGTATCAATCCATATAAAAAAACAAAGCCTGTACGCATAAACGAACAGGCCTTACGGTATATTGGTATAGAGTGATTTACGGATTAGCTGCGCTTACGTCTTGTGCCAGTGTGGCATCATCTGCAGTTTGCGCAAGGTCTTTATCCAGTATATAAAGGGCGTCATCGTTGGCACTGGCACCACCGGCAACTTTTATCTTGGATAACAGATCCAATGCAAGCGTTTCTTCTTCTGTTTGTTCTTTTACAAACCATTGCATAAAGTTCCAGGTTGCCCAGTCTTTCTCTGCCATGCTCATTTCCACGATACGATAGATAGCTGATGTATTTTCTACTTCAGACGTAAATACTTTCTCAAAGCAATCGTTCACACTTGCCGGGTCAGGGCCCGGAGATGGAATCTCGGTTACAACTACTTTTGCACCTCGTTTCAGGATGTATTCCAGTATTTTCATCATGTGGTTGCGCTCTTCGTTGGCATGCCTGAACAGGAAGTTGGCAATACCATCATAACCTTTTTCGCTTGCCCATGAGGCATAAGCCAGATATATTTGTGCATTAGCCGCTTCGTTGGTCATCTGTTTGTTCAGGGCCTGTGCAAGCGTTGGCGATAATCGGTTCGTTTCCATAAAATCCTAAACTAACATCGCAGCTAATAGTTTGCGTGGTGATAAATAATTTTTAATTGTATCATCAGAATTATAAAGTAGTACTAAATTTATAGCCCACACATCAGAAGTTGATCCGCATTATGAAAAACTTTTTAGACCAGAATTTTCTATTACAAAATAAGACTGCCGAACGCCTATACCACGATTTTGCAGCGGATATGCCCATCATCGATTACCATTGCCATCTCGACCCTGCGCAGATAGCAGGCAATATCAATTTTAAAAATCTGACCGATATATGGCTCAGTGGCGATCATTATAAATGGCGTGCCATGCGTGCCAACGGGATAAACGAGGCCTACATAACCGGTACAAAAACCGACTGGGAGAAATTTGAACAATGGGCGGCAACCGTGCCTTATACTCTGCGCAATCCACTTTACCACTGGACACACCTTGAATTGCAGCGTTACTTTAATATCCACGAAATATTATCGCCCAAAACAGCTAAAGCGATCTATGATGATTGTACTCAAAAACTGCAAAAGCCCGAATACAGCGTGCAAAGCCTCATCACCAAAATGAATGTGGAGGTGATATGCACTACCGATGACCCGCTGGATAGCCTGGAGCATCACCAGAAAATAAAGGCAGCTAACTTGAATGTTAAAGTTTTCCCTGCTTTCAGACCGGATAAAGCCATGAATGCCGATGATTTGATCAGCCTGAATCATTATATCAACAAGCTGGAAGCTATGAGTAATACTACTGTTTCCACCTATGCTGATTACCTGCAAGCCTTAAAAAAGCGTCACGATTATTTTGCAGAGAATGGCTGTACAGTATCAGATCACGGTCTGGAGCAATTATATGCCGGGGATTATACCGACAACGAGATCAGCGAAATATTTAGCAATATACGATCAGGCAAGACATTACAGCCTGGTGAGGTGTTGAAATTTAAATCGGCGATGTTGCATGAGTTTGCCCTTTGGGATCATGAGAAAGGCTGGGTGCAGCAATACCACATTGGTGCTTTGCGCAATAATAATACCCGTGCTTACCGTGAAGCAGGACCGGATACTGGCTATGACTCTATCGGTGATTTTAGGCAGGCAGAGGCTTTATCAAAATTCCTGAACAGGCTGGATAATACCAGCCAGTTAGCCAAAACCATTGTTTATAACCTAAACCCTGCCGATAACGAACTAATAGCAACCATGACCGGCAATTTTAATGACGGCACAGTTGCAGGAAAGATACAGTTTGGTTCGGCATGGTGGTTCCTTGATCAGAAGGATGGGATGACACGGCAGCTCAACACCCTGTCCAGCATGGGACTATTGAGCAAACTGGTAGGCATGCTTACCGATAGCCGCAGCTTTTTATCCTATCCACGGCATGAGTACTTCAGGCGCTTGCTTTGTAACCTGTTTGGCACTGATATCGAAAACGGCGAATTGCCCAATGATATCGAGTGGACAGGTAAAATTATCCGTGATATATGTTATTACAATGCTAAGGAGTATTTTGGGTTTAAGTGATCCCATCATTTAAAAAGAGCGTTGTCACCCTGAGCTTCGTCGAAGAGTCTGTGCGGTAAGGCCATGCCCGCCGTGCTTCGACTGGGCTCAGCATGACAACCAGCGCTCAACATATTATTTGCTCATCGAAATGACAGTCCTGGAAACTTATAACAAAATGTTTAATGAACAAAAACTAATCACTAATTAACTAATCACCGATCACTAACAAAGTGTCCGTCCGTCCGCACATATCCTTACCCCCGGCCACTATGGCCACCATCCTATTTCTGATACGGAACCTTGATCACCAGCTTCCTCAACGTATCATATCCATCCACTTTAATATCCGGCCGGTGTGCATCCTGCGGGAAAAACAGGAAGAACTCTTCGGGTGTGGCTTCATAATACTTTCCTTCAACGGTATAATTGGCTGCATCACGGGTTTCATCATAAGGAGCCGTTACCGTAGCTGATGACACTGCTGCAACGCCAAGCTTTACCTTGCCCGCTATCACATATTGCAGGTCGATAAACTTCCGGTGCGATTCCCATTTTACATCATCTATGTTTTTTGGTGGACCTGCTGCTATCATAGCATAAGCATCTGTTCCCTCGATAGGGTATTTGCCCGGTGCAAGGGTAGCCAGCTTGCTATCGCCTAAAAATTTAAGTACTTTATCCCATAATGCAGGGTTGGCTTCATACTGGCGTTTAAACTCAACGCTGTTTACGGATGGGTCTATCTTCAGCTTTAAATCCTTTGCCCATACACGGCTTTTAACCCATTTTTTTGCTGTCGCGATAGAATCATTATTCTGTGCGTATGCAAGCGTAACGGTCAGAATTAATACTAATAATAATGCTGATATTTTAATGTTTTTCATAATTGTTTAACAGGTAAAGTGTGGTATAAATTGGCATACCAATATACAGCTAAACCGAAAACTTTTTCAATTTCTTTCAAACATTCCCGGTGTAATTTTATTTGGTTAGGGAATACATTTGGCTAATTGATTGCTGTTATGAAAAATTTATACCTACCTGGCGAGGCTTTTCCGTTGGGTGCTACGTGGGATGGAAAAGGAGTAAATTTTGCTCTTTTCTCTGAAAATGCTACCGGGGTTGAATTACAACTTTTTAAACATCCTGCCGACGAACTTGAATCAGAAAAAATAGAAATAACAGAAAAAACCGGCTATATATGGCACGTTTATATTCCTGATATCGGTCCGGGGCAATTGTATGGCTATCGCGTATCTGGCCCTTATGAACCGGAGAATGGTCACCGCTTTAATCCCAATAAATTATTGCTTGATCCTTATGCCAAAGCTATATCGGGTACTATTGAATGGGACGATGCCTTGTTCGGTTACGAAATAGGAGATGAAAACGAAGACCTCAGCTTTAACCATACCGATAGCGGTGCTTTCATGACCAAAGCCGTAGTAGTAGATCCGCATTTTGATTGGGAAGACGATGAACCACCCCGTACACCTTACTACAACACCATCATTTACGAAGCCCATGTAAAAGGTTTTACCAAATTAAACCCGGATATCCCCGAAGAGATCCGCGGTACCTACTCGGCAATCGCACATCCCTTAAGTATCGGATACCTTAAAAATCTGGGTATCACTGCCATCGAACTAATGCCTGTGCATTATTTCCTGACTGACCGCAGCCTGAAAGATAAAGGCTTAACCAACTATTGGGGCTACAATACACTCGGCTTTTTTGCACCCGATGCCCGGTATTCAAACCAGTCGGCTTTGGATAATAACCAGGTGGTGGAGTTTAAAAATATGGTGAAGGAATTGCATAAAGCAGGCATTGAAGTGATCCTGGATGTGGTGTATAATCATACCGGCGAAGGCAACCAGATGGGGCCAACGCTTAGCTTTAAAGGGATAGATAACGCTTGCTATTATCGCCTTATTGATGACAACAGGCGCTACTACATGGATTATACAGGTACAGGCAACACCCTTAATGCCAACCTGCCCAACGTATTGCGGATGATGATGGACAGCCTGCGCTACTGGATACTGGAAATGCATGTGGATGGTTTCCGGTTTGATCTGGCATCTACTTTAGCGCGTGAGTTGCATGAGGTTAACCAGTTGAGTGCGTTTTTCGACATCATACATCAGGACCCGGTCATTTCGCAGGTAAAGCTGATTGCTGAGCCCTGGGATGTTGGCGAAGGTGGTTACCAGGTAGGCAAGTTCCCGCCGGGATGGGGTGAGTGGAACGGCAAATATCGCGATAGCGTACGCGACTACTGGAACGGAACCGAAGGCATGCTGGGCGAGTTTGCCAACCGAATTACCGGCAGTGCCGATCTGTACCAGGATTATCGTCGCCCTACGGCAAGTGTTAATTTTATAACTGCACATGATGGCTTTACGCTGAACGACCTGGTATCCTACAACGAAAAGCACAACGAAGCCAATGGCGAGGATAATACCGATGGCGAGAGCCACAACCGCTCATGCAATTATGGGGTGGAAGGGCCTACGGATGACCCGATAGTTAATGAGCTTAGAAATCGGCAGAAAAGGAATTTCTTAGCCACGCTTTTCTTGTCGCAGGGTGTGCCGATGCTGCTTGCGGGTGACGAGATCGGTCATACCCAGCAGGGGAATAATAACTCTTACTGCCAGGATAACGAGATATCATGGATAAACTGGGCAACGGCAGATAAGGATCTGCTTGATTTTACCAAAAAGCTCATCCACCTGCGCAGGGCACATGCCGCATTTTCAAGAAAAAGCTGGTTTAAGGGCGAACTTGTTAAAGATAACGGTATCGAAGATATAGCCTGGTTTTTGCCGGATGGTTCGCAGATGACTGATGATCACTGGGATCAGGGTTTTGCCAAATCAATAGCCGTTTTCCTGAACGGGCAAGGCCTGCATGCGGTAGACCCTGAAGGTGAAGATATTGTGGACGACAACTTCTATGTCATCTTTAACGCTGATGATGACCCGGTTGATTATCGCCTGCCATCATCAAAATACGCCAAAAACTGGGAGGTAATATTGGATACCGCCACTTATACACAGGAAACAGGTAAGCAGAAATACAATGCAGAAGATGTGGTCAAGATAGCCGGCAGATCGGTTATATTGCTCCAACACCAGATGATCCATAACGGGAACAAAAGCTACGGGTAAATACAGACATCACGGCCCGAACCTCAGTTTCATGATATCATTGATATCTTGCATGGTATGAATATTCCGCGGGCTGGATGCTGCAGGTAGTTGCACATGGGGCCAGTCTGCAAAACTATCCCAATGACCGCCGGCATTCAAACCAATTTCTGAGGCTATATCTGCATACACATGATAGCCGTTTTTGCCGTTTATCAGTGCAGTTTCCGACCAGTTTTCGCTGCCATCGTCCATTATCCACACACAGTCGAGTGCGTTGCCCCATTGATGCCACGACAGGCCGGGAATAGCATTGGTAACATGGTCGCCATTGGATGGGCCGGGACGTCTTATACATTCTGCCAGAAAGGTTTGCCCGTTGGCATTTAGCTGATCAATTTTTGCCTGCACTACTGCGCCTGCTCTTGATTGGCGCCATAACCGGCCCTGCTCAAACGGAGAGCGTATACCTTCGTTGGGTCGCATGGGATAGCCTGCATCTGCACAGGCGGTTAACAATTCCTGGACTTTGACCTGAAAATCCTGGTCAAGCTGGTTAAGATCTACTGCCACGACGTTTGGATTAAGTTTGTAATTAAAGGTAAGTAATTGATTAAAAGCAAACAAAGGGTGTTTTAACGGTATTTTAGCAGGTGAAAACAATGTTGCAACTTCAAAGTTACCAGCGTCCCGCACCTGGGTACTGTATTTTTTTATGTTTTGGAGATAGCAAGGATTAAGGGTAATTAAATCAAATCAACTAACAAAAGCACTTCCCCGGCTGTTAAACTAGTGTGAAATAGATATATCGCCATGAAAAAACATAACACCTTCCCCGGTGAGCAGCCGGAAATGCCTGTTCAGCCGGAACGACCCGAAATACAGCAACCCGATGATCCCAATCAGCCCGAGATCCCCAAAGAAAATAACGAAGATATCCCCGATGAACTGCCACCACCACCGCGTGAGGATGAGGGGAAGAAAGGGGAGTAGGGGACGCTCGCACATCGACTCACCCGGTCATTGCTTCGCTCGACCACCTTCTCTTCGCTGCGCGGAAAGAGGGTTTTACTTTTTCCTTTTTTGCCTTCTTTTTGGCTTGCCAAAGAGAGGGTCGACGAGCGTAGCAAAGTCGGGGTGAGTAGAATATCAAGACGGACAGCCTTACTACTCAGTCGTCATCCTCATCATAATCTTTAAATGTTTCCAGGTCTTCGCCTTTGTGCAGGTGGCGGTTATGGTGTTTAATGTTTACGTTATCGGCAGGTTCGCCGGTTTCATCGTCCATGTATTCGTCGGTTATCCTCGCATCAGTTTCAGGGTCAACTGAGTCGAAAGGGTCTACCCATCCTTCGTTTTCCTTTTTGTTGCCGGATGGTTTGCCTTTGCTAATTCTCTTTGCACTCTTTGCCATGATCTTTGTTTTTCTATTATCTATTATAAAAAACCAATCAGCAAAATGTTTTTTTATTGTCGTAAATCACCCTGCAAATTGTCGTGGTTGCACGTTTTATTGTTGTTTTCGGGCCGTTACCTTTATCGTACAACAAACCCGCAGACATGAAAATAGTAAGAGTACAATACACCACCACGGCAGCGTTTGCACCCATAAACCAGGCAAACATAGCCGCCATTGTAGAGGAGTTAAAGCAACTGAACCACCCCGGCATTAAATACGGCTGCTGGCTGCTGCCCGATGGTAAAACCTTTATGCACTTCGATCAGCTCGAAAGTGAAGAAGCCCACCAGGTACTGATGTCGTTAAACTCATTCAACAAATTCGCTGCCGAACTATTGGCAAGCGGTCAGGAGGCTGAAGCCAAGCTGGAACTGCTTACCTTAGTCGCTTCTACTGAAGATTTTTGGTAGGGTTAATTATTTGATTTTAATTAGTTTTTCATCAGCATATTTAACAGTCTGGCATCCCTGCTATAAATATCATTCCTGAAATTGAGCCTTCCGTTGGGGTCAACAAAGGCGGTAAAATAGCCTATGTAAACAGGTATCTTTTTGGTTAGAGTGATGGTTGTTTCAACTCCTGAATTCATCCCTGCATCTATTTTAGCAGGAGTCCATTGTGGCTTTTGTCTCAGTATACGGATAGCCAGATCTCTCGGCTTTTCTACACGGACACATCCATGACTAAAAGCCCTTGCATCCTCGCTAAATAATGATTTGGAAGGAGTATCGTGCAGGTAAATATTATTAGAATTTGGGAAGATAAACTTAACCAGGCCTAAAGAATTGTTAGGTCCGGGTTTTTGACGATAGCCACCGTTGTTGCTTTCCATGCGATGATTTGCCAGGTAATTTGGGTTCTTCCTGATACCGGGGATTATTTCCTTATTCACGATACTTTGCGGTACATTCCAATACGGGCTTAAAATTACATATTTCATATCACCGCTGAATATCTCTGTCTTGGTCATTGCCTTGCCCACTACCACATTGCAGCCCCATACAATTTTATCTTTCTCATAATAATGAAGCAGGTATGCAGGGATATTGATCAAAATAAATTCGTCACCATGATTTTCTGTAGGTATCCACCTCATGCGTTCAAGGTTCACTATGATCTGCTCGGTGCGTTTTTTTATGGGCACATTCAGCTCAGCTATAAATGTCCTGTCGATGATATCGTTTCGTGTTAAGCCATGAGTTTCTTTAAAATCAAATATTCCTTTTAGCAACACATCATCATATACCATACTATGATTATCGGCTTCCAGATTTCCTAACTGTACAAGCCTTTTTCTGAGTTTTGCGATAGCCTGCAAAGTACCACCCGATCTTATTTTTTTTAATGAATCTGACAAGATGATCTTTTCATCAGCTTCATTTTCTAATCTCCGGTATCTTAACAACGCTTGTTTTAAGGCATTATATTGAGGTACTACAGCCTTTTGTCCAACAGTGGTGTCTTTACCTGAAATGTTTTTTTCCAGCAGTTCTGAATAGGACAGCTTTTTACGTGGCAAATACCAGCCGATGGTACTTGCTTTTTCATTTTGTGAACCAGTCCACACGTTTTTTGCATAATTAAAATACTGACCGGTTAACATCAGCTCCAGATTTATGTCAGGTGATGGATGCGAAGTTGAATTAGTATACTTGCTGACAAGTGCATCATATTCTGCTTTATAAGGGATATTTTTTAAAATGCCATCGTTTTGCTGATATTCCAACTGCGCAAAAAGGTTATTGGCAGATTCTATCAGCCCTTTTTTATCGTACCATACAAAGTTGTATTTTCTTAACCGGTAAAACTTCCTGAAGTCCTTTTCAAATTCTTTAAACGCAGGTTTTGATTTCAAAAAACGATCAACAGCCGTACTATCGAAAACAATACCCGACGACGGATTGAAAGTCCCCTTCAGTACTGTGTCTTTGGCAATTGGGTTTGACGTAGTGACAAATGCTTTACTTGAATTGTTGCAGCCATAACAAAAGTTAATGCAATTTACCAGGCATATAAAAAGTATCAAATTGTGCAATTTCAAAAGGCTGTACAGCTTGCTTAGGTTGTTGATCTTCATTGTGTTGCTGATTAACGTTGTAGATTAACCTTTTTAACCGATAAGTGTTTTACTTATAGATAAGTTTACTTTGTTTTTCTGTCTATATCCGATCACCAATTACTACACAAAGAGACAGACGGACAGGCATTCACCCGTACGCGTTCCATATGTATATATGCAGCATCAAAAAATATTTTTTGTAACTTTATAATCAGACCATTATTGTATTCTTTCGGTCTACCGCCCGATGGTTAGGGGGTATTCCCCAATTTTAATATTCAAACATGTTACAGCAAGTTTTATCGTACCAGATAGCTGATAGTATCGATATAAAAACGTTCAAATCTGCTTTTAAGTCGGATTTGTATTATAGCGATTCAGATGAACTATTTTACAAGACGGGTAATGAGCAATTTATTTATGTTTTTAAATATGGAGTGGTATGCTTTTTAAATTACGACCCGATCAAAATCTCAGAATTTTTAAGACTCATATCCGCATATTGTAAAAATGTATTCGATCAAAGTCTGACGGAAGAATTTAAAATACAAACCAATGCCGGGAAAAACAAAATAGGGTTCAATTCAATTGAGATCACAGGGTCGGATATTGAGGTTTTACGATTGATTATGATGACTGTGTCACAGTCTGTTGCACTGGATTACTACGAAGAGCAAACAACTAAGCTGATAGAGGAAACTAACCAACATACACAGATATTAGAAGCAAAGGGGCGTCTTAACATATCCGGTACAAACCTTAAAAAATATATCGGGAAAACATTAGTATTAAAAAACCGGATTGCCGAAAACCTCTATATTTTTGATTCTCCTCCCGAGACCTGGGATGATGAAAAGCTGAATAAAATCCATACTGATCTTAAACGAACATTTGACATACAGGAGAGATTCAGAGACATACAGGAAGGACTAAATATTGTGAAAGACAATCTGGAACTTTTTAGGGACCTGCTGCAATATAGAAATAGCTATCGCTTAGAATTAGTAATTATTATACTCATCCTTGTTGAAGTCCTGAATATTTTCGCACAGAAAATGTTTAGGTAAATTTCTAATGAAAGACGCCTGAACTAATTTGATGTCAATTTTCAATATTGATATATCTTAAGGCTGTATTCCACCCATTGACCGATACAATTACTTTTTTGCCTTTAAACTGATCGCAATCAATGATGATCTTCTTTTGCTCGCCCGGTAAAACGGTTATATAGTTATCAGAGTAAAATACCGGCATTAGCCTGCTTTTGGTTTCGGCATTGGTTATAGATACCCTGTTAAAAAACGCAGGAACATTTTGTTTGTCATTAGTTAATGTAACCTCTACTTTGCCGGGTTGCAGGTATTTGGCGGTGGTGGTTAATTTAGACTGCTCCATTTTTTGCAAACCTGAATAGTTGTTTTTACTATCAGGTATCCAGTAAATGTTTTGGCTGATCGGCTTTTTATCCGCATCCAGTAGTTCAAGATCAAGGAATAAACCCTCTTTGGCAGCCAGTTTATCTACTTCTTCCTTTATCGAAAGGTATTTCTTGGCTAACGTTGGGCCTATATCTGCAAACACCTGGGTAAGCAAGGTTTCCTGTCCGGCCATGCTGTAAGCTTTTACTACCAGCATCATGCTTGCACGCTGTTTAAACGTATTGTTAACACCCATTACCACGCCATTTACCGGGTTATACATGATGTGCAAAGGCTCGCTTCCGTTATGCAGGCCATAGAGACAGGCGTTTGGGTCTAAATAGTAATCATACATTTGGCCACGCATGGCAGTCCACGGGTTTTGGGTTTTCCAGATGATGGTACCGGTATACCAATCCCACATATGTGAGCTGAAACCTTCCATCAAACCGCGGTACTGATCGTAATTGACCAACTGGGCCTTGAAGGCAAAATCCTCGGCACTTTTAGCTTCGCCGTATTTGTTGATGCTGGTATCATAGCCAATGTATTTATGATAGTTCCAAACCTCATCAGTTTTTGTTTTATGGGTCGATTCATCGTATTGCGGTGCATTCAGGTGGTCAGCAGGAATAAAGCGTTTTAAAGCTTCAATATCGCTCACACCAATCGACCCAACCTCTGAGTTAAAAGGGTAAGTGCGATGCTCCCAGAACATTGATAAAGGCTGAATACCGTAAGGACCGTCACCATTACCTAAAAGTGTATTGTACGACATTGCATCCGAATTGGAATAATCCACAAACCAGCGTGTATTGTCTAATTGCGGCATAATGGTATCCTTTAATGCGGTTAAAATATCCTCTGGCGGAGTGATCTCGTTACCACCGCACCAGATGGCAAGCGAGGCATGGTTTCTCACCATTTTTACCTGGTCTTTTACCGACTCGAGAAACAGATTATGATTATCAGGATATTTCCGTCGGGTCCATTGATCTTCCAGTTTTTGAGGGTCCTGCCAGCGGCCATTGCAATCGCCGGAGCCCCATAAGTCCTGGAAAACCAGCAGGCCGTACTTATCACAGGCATCGTAAAACTCAGGGCGTTCTATCATTGCACCACCCCAAACACGGATAAGATTCAAGTTCATATCTCTATGAAAACGCACCTCGGCATCGTAGCGCATGTCTGACAAGCGCAGCATAGCATCAGAAATGATCCAGTTGCCACCTTTGATAAATATCTTTTGCCCGTTTACGGATATTTGCCTGCTCATGGTATGGGCGTTCCATTCAGATTGGAGCTGCCTTACGCCAACTTTTAGGTTTTGCTGATCTGATACACTGCCATTCAGCACAAACTGAATATGCAGGTTATACAAATTCTGTGGACCGTAACCGTTAGGCCACCATAGTTTAGGATTAGACAGTGACAGGTCATTCAAATTGATAATCTGGTTACTGTTAGGACTCAGGACTACACTTTTGGATACTGTTTTGCCATCCATCTCATATTTTAAAATTCCGCTTACTGCTGTATTGGTTGGGTTTGATAGCTGGGCGGTTACTTTTATTGTAACGGGCTGCTGTGCTCCCTCGGGCAATCTTACTCCAGGAACTAATGTAATTACATGAGTATCCACTATTCGGATCTTTCCTGTTTTTTGTATCGTTACTTTATCCCAGATGCCGGTATTGCGGTCGCGGATGGGTTGTATCCAATCCCAGCCGGCAGTATATTGCAGACCCACACCTTTGGCTACGGTACCATCACCTCCCTGACCGCCATTTGGGTTACCCGGAAAATCTGGTGGGTAAACCAATATAGCCAGCCTGTTATTTCCGTTTTTATCCAGATCCGCAGTAATATTATAGCTGTATCTTAAAAACATGCCCTCTTGTATGGTTTTATTTAATTTTTTACCATTCAGGTAGATATCGCAGCTATAATTAACGCCTCTTAGATTAAGATAGACCTGTTCTGCTCCGGTTGCTTTTTCCTTGAAATCCTTTACAAACCAATAAGTATAGTAATCGCGACCTGTTTTGTAGATATCCGGGATCAGTTCATTATTCATCCCATAAAATGGGTCGGGGACTTTCTTGTTGTTCAGCAACGTAGTTAAAACAGTACCTGGTACAGTTGCCTGCATCCAGTTAGTTGTACTAAAACCACCAACTGATATTTTTGTACCGCTATCCTTTACACTATCAATGCGTGCGCATTTCCACCCGGTGTTTAGTTCGTAACTGTTTTGAGCGTTGACATTATGGAAACTAAAAAGAATAATTAAACAGCTTATCAGTAGTAGCGAAGGGTATTTCATAGCCATATCTGCGAAAAGGGTGCAAGATAATAATACAAGGCATTATGGGCAGAATGAATCGTGTATTTAAGTGCAAAATTGTTGTGATAAACGGATACCGATAGCATATTAGTTTGGAGGCATAATAAAAAGAGCGGCGAAAAACGGAATATGATAAATCTTTTTGCGAACTTTAATCAGCACACAGCCAATTGTATAAACCAGGAGCCATGAAAAACTTAAGCGACAGTGAAAACTCTCCGTTGACTAGTTTGGAGCAGTGGGAAGATGACGTTTTGCAACGTTATCCCGAACCGGCTAAACCGGCAAAAAGCAAGGAGGAATTCCGCAATTATGATAAGCCCGAAATTGACGGCGTACGCGAGTTTTACCGGCTGAACCACAAATATCAAACCTATGATAATGTGCTGGCCAAGAAACAAAATTTTCTGAAGTTCGATAAAAAGGAAATGCCCTGGTGGCAGGCTATGGAGTACCTGAATACCCTGGTGGATGATTCGGATCCTGATATTTCACTCGATCAGCTACAGCATTTACTGCAAACCGCCGAAGCTATCCGTGCCGACGGACATCCCGATTGGTTTGTGCTCACGGGCTTTATACACGACTTAGGGAAGGTACTGTGCCTGTTTGGCGAACCGCAATGGAACGTGGTGGGTGACACTTTCCCGGTAGGCTGCAAATTTTCTGACAAGATTGTTTACCACGAATTTTTTGCAGATAATCCGGATACTTACGATGAGCGTTTTAATACCAAATATGGCGTTTACTCTGATCATTGCGGCTTAGATAACGTGAATATGTCATGGGGACATGATGAATACCTTTACCAGATCACAAAAGATCATTTGCCGGAAGAGGCCCTGTATATGATTCGCTACCATTCGTTTTATCCGCAGCACCGCGAACATGCTTACGATCATTTACTAAATGCCCACGACCAGGAAATGTTTAAATGGGTAGATAAATTTAATCCGTACGACCTGTACTCAAAAAGCCCTAAAGTTCCGGTAGTATCAGAACTAAAACCGTATTATGAGGACCTGATCGCCAAATATTTGCCCGTTACAGTGAGGTTATAATTATTAATCTGCGATCGCAAACACGTTATTATTCCTTACCCTGTAAATACTCAGCTATGAGGGCGAAATTCCTTTTTGCCGGTTCATCGTAATAATCATCGGCTTGCATATGCCGGGCCCAGTCCAAAGCAGTTCCCTGGTATATCCTATCGGTTGCATCAAGCCTTGCACCGGCCTCAACCAATAACTTCACCGCATCCAGCGACCCGGATTGTACGGCCTGGTGCAATGGCGTGGCATGGCTGTGAAAACCGCTGTTGTTTTCCGGGTAGCCATTAGGATCAGCGCCCATCGTTAAAAGAAGCCTGATCATATCTGCCTTCCCATAAAATGCTGCTGCGGTTATTGCTGTTAGTTTTTCACTATGGTCTGCCACTGCGCCTAAACGCCCGATGTCGTCTGTGCGCTCGAGGCAAATCGCTGCCGCGAGGGTAAGATCACCTCCGAGGTCGATCAAATGTTGTGCAGCTTCAATATTGCCATGTACCAAAGCCCCTATCCCATCGCCGGGTATTGCTCCTGCATCTATCAGCGCGTCCATCATAGCTATCTGCACGCCACATTCCCGGGGGATGCGACCCGTGGCCACCAACCCCAGTGTATAGTCAATTTGCTGTCGATAAGTATCCGGCGCTTCGCGTTTTACGGCATCAACCAACAAGCGTGTCACCGCTACAATATTAGGCGGCAGTTTGTCATTACGGATAGGATTATCGGCAACGAACCAGATAAGGTAAGGGTCTTTAAAGTACCCTTCCTCTGCATTTTTCAGGCGCTCTTTCACCAGCGAGGGGTGTTTGGTGATCAAAGCTTCCAGCGCAGTTATATTCCCGGAATCTATCGCTTCTACGGCACGATGAAATAACGAATTTGTGATGCCGGGATTTTTCATTGCTTTAATTAATTGATACCACTGCGCTTATTACCAAATTTAGCTACAAATTACAGCAATTCCTGTAATGAAATGATCATAACATGGCGATTCTGAGGAGTAGGTTAACGCGCAAAGGCGACTCGTGACTTTCTAAACGATTTCCGGGTTATGAGTATACCACTTCTTTTGCGCTTGCGCTGCTTACTCACGCCAGATAGGGGGAGGATTTTTCATAAAACAATCTCATTCCCAATTTGTAATATGTACTATTGTGTTATTCCGGTTCTTTTAAGTTTAGCAACTCAAAATTAGCGCTCATTATTTTTGTATCTATCTGTTCGGACGGCTATGGTATACTCATTTAAAATGAATCATCAAGCCACATCATGGATATAAAGCATCTGTCCGATCAGTTGATCATCGCAAATCAGGAAAAAGCAAAGCTTGAAGCGGAATTGATCCTCGCTAACATTGAACTTGATTTTCAAAATGAAGAGAAATCGAAGCGCGCCAAAGAGCTAATAGCAGCAAACAAGGAGCTGGATTTTCAGAATGAAGAAAAAGCCAAGCGGGCTGCGGAGCTAATTATAGCCAATAAGGAGCTGGTCTTTCAAAATTCTGAAAAAGAAAAACGGGCGGCTGAACTGATCATTGCTTATACCCAACTGGAGCTGCAAAACCGGGAGCGGGAAAAACGGGCGGCTGAACTGATATTAGCCAGCACTGAACTTATCTTTCAAAATCAGGAGAAGGAAAAACGCGCAGCGGAATTAATTATTGCCAATAAAGAGTTGATTTTCCAAAACGAGGAGAAAGAAAAACGTGCAGCGGAATTGGTTATTGCCAACAAGGAACTGATTTTCCAGACCAAGGAAAAAGGGAAACGTGCAGCGGAATTGATCCTCGCTAATATAGAACTGGATTTCCAGGACGAAGAAAAAGAAAAGCGGGCTGCCGAGCTGATCATCGCGCTTAAAGAATTAGGGTTTCAGGATGAAGAAAAGGGGAAGCGAGCTGCAGAACTCATTATCGCCAACAGGGAATTACTGGTTCAGAAACTGGAAAAGGAAAGACGGGCTGCCGCAGAAGCCAAAAAAGATGAGTTTTTTAATATGGTCAGTCATGAGTTTAAGACTCCTCTTACTAATATTAAAGCCATCAACCAACTCCTGGAAAAAACGACCAGCAAAACTGATAAAAATTATCCTTTTATTTTAAATGCAAACCATAGCGTAAAGCGCCTGGAGAAATTAATAGAGGATCTGTTGGACGTGACCAAGATCAACTCGGGACAAATTGACCTGAATATTGCCTCATTTTATTTTCCGGATGCATTAACCAATAGTATTGCCAATATCCAGATGATCTCCAATAAACACGAGATACGGCTGGAAAATTTCGCTAATATTCTTTATATCGGTGACCAGTTCAGGATTGAACAGGTGTTGATCAACCTGCTCACTAACGCCATCAAGTATTCTCCGGATGCCAATCAGGTACTTGTAATCGCCGAATTGGAAGCGAAACATGTTGTTGTTAAAGTACAGGATTTTGGAGTAGGCATCGCAAAAAAGGACATCGATCAGTTATTCCAACGATTTTATCGCGTCAGTGAAACAGCCATGCTTTTCCAGGGCGTGGGACTTGGACTGTTCATTGCAGCAGAAATTGTCAAAAAGCATAAGGGCACTTTTAGTGTTGAAAGTGAACAAGGTAAAGGCAGTAGCTTTGGTTTTCGTTTACCCTTGTCTTAAAACTACAAAAGTTTTTAAGGTTGCAATTTGTGACCCTAGCTAGCGCACGCGCAATGTCATTAAGTTAAGGATTTGCAAGCATCTAAAATATCGAACATTGAATGGCTAATGCTGAATAATGAAGTAAAAACATCGGCGTTCGATATTCAGAATTCATTATTCGACATTATCAGCACTTCTGTTTTTCCTTAACTTAATGACATTGGCCTAATGCCTGCGCCATATAAGCGGAGCCCGGCCCGCTTATACCAGCGAGTACGCCCTTTTAAGTCCAAAGTCATGAGTTTTGAGTATTAAGTTATTTCATCTGACTTCCGACCTCAGACTTCCGATTTCCAACTCAACACTCCCCAACCGCTCCCCATACTTCCTTACGCATGGAAAGTGTATTATCCGGAACGATGACAGCGACCCATGGTGTGTCCTGCGAAGTGATGCGGCTGTGCCATTCAAAATTTATGGGGAAAAGTATTTCCTCCTGATGCTAAAAGTTATAATTTCTTTGCTTCGCGTATTTAGCTATCCTGGCGCCCGCATCGGCATCCAGCAATATCTCACAATTAGGGTGTAGTTGAACAACTGATGCCGGGATATCCGTACTTACAGGTCCCAGTATTGCTTTTTCAATGATCTCTGCCTTATGCGCCCCCTTTGCAATCAGGATCAGCTTACGGGTATGCATGATGTTTTTAACACCGCGTGTCAATCCACCCAATACAATTTCAGGCGGAACCTGTGTTTCGCGGCGTACCCGTGCTTCAAAATCAGGGTCCATAGGGGATACCCAGGTTTCGCTTTCAAACGGCGTGCCCGGCTGGTTAATGCCGATGTGTCCGTTGCTGCCAATACCCAGCATTTGCAGGTCGGCTCCGCCTCGTTCTGCCAACCGTTTTTCAAAGAGCAGGCTTTCGGCTTCAAAATCGTCAGACAGGGTAGGAGGCATGATAAAGTTTTCTTCAGGTATCCCCAAAGGACCGGCAATTTGGTTCAATATCATGGTATAACAGCTGCCAGCATATTCCCTGGGGAGGTTGGTTAATTCATCCACATTAAACAGCGTGATACCTGAAACATCAAAAGGATATTGCTTATGAATTTCTGATACAATGCGGTGCATGTCTATGGTAGTTTGCCCTGTAGAAAGGCCTATCACGGCATTGGGTTTTTCCAGCATTTGCGCAATAATGCGCCAGGCTGCTGTGATGTTAAATTCCTGTTCGTTCCTGGTAATCGTTATCTTCATTATTATAGATCTTTTAGCTGTTCCGTAAAAAATAAGCCTATGGCTTTTGCCGCTTCGGCCTCATCATCACCATCAACAATCACTGATATGATTTCCCCGCCTTTTATGGTCATGGAAAGAATATTAAGCATACTGTTCAAACGAATCGTTTTATCTCCTCTTTTCAGGCTGACCGTCGATTTGAAATTCTTTGTAAGCCTGATCAGTGTAGTTGCCGGGCGGGCGTGTATGCCCTGCGGTGCCATGATCACATATTCATTTGCTATCATTGCATCACCTCCTGTAAATACGCGGTGATCTTTTCTGAACTGTCCATCTCCATCACTGTTTTATAAATTTCTTTTGCTTTAGCCATATTGTTTTTGATGATAATACTTTTTATGCCCGGTATAGAAGCGGCGCTCATGGAAAAATCATCTAAACCCATCCCAAGCAATAGCAAAGTAGCCATCGGATCTGACGCCATTTCTCCACACATGCCTACGTGAACATTGTTTTTATGCCCCTGTTCAATCACGTTACTGATCAGCCTTAACACACCGGGATTAAAGGGATCATAAAGGTGTGATATCTTTTCGTTCATGCGGTCGACCGCCAAAGTATACTGGCACAGATCATTGGTGCCGATGCTGAAAAAATCTATCTCCTTAGCTAAAATATCCGCTGTTATTGCTGCTGATGGTATCTCGATCATAATACCTATTTTGATATCAGCATTAAAAGCAACTTGCTGCTTCAATAATTCTGCTTTGGCTTCCTCAAGAATATTTTTGGCCGACCTGATCTCCTGTACATTGGAGATCATCGGGAACATGATCTTAAGATCGCCGAATACCGAGGCCCTTAAAATCGCTTTAAGCTGGGTGATGAACAGGTCCTTCCTATCAAGACAAATCCTTATCGCCCTGTAACCTAAAAACGGGTTAAGCTCCACCGGTAAGTTAAAATAGGGTAGATGCTTATCACCTCCAATATCAATAGTCCGCACAATAACCGGTTTATTTCTAGAACGAAGTGCTACGACTTTATAAAATTCAAACTGTTCATTTTCTGTCGGAAAGGAATCGCGGTCCATGAATAGCAGCTCGGTACGCAAAAGGCCTACACCTTCGCCACCGTTCTCAAAAGCTTTCTCCATATCATCAGCATCGGAAATATTTGCCGATAAGGTTATTTTTTTGCCGTCGGTGGTAATGGCGGGTTTGTCTTTCAGTGATTTTAGCTCACCTTCTAACTGCTTATAAGCCGCTCTTTTTATCGTATAATCATCAATTATCTCCTGGGCGGGATTGATATAAATCAAACCATTTATCCCATCAACAATAACTGCATCATTATTTAAAATCTTCCCGAGTTCGGGCCCGCAACCCACAACTGCCGGTATTCCTTTTGATTTAGCAATAATGGCTGTATGTGATGTTTTACTGCCTGCTTGTGTAGCAAAACCGGTAACATGGCTGGTATCCATTGTGATGGTATCAGAGGGCGAAATATCCTGGGCTATGATAATAGTATGAGGTTCAAATTTAGGTATGGGCGATTTAGCTTGTCCTACCAGTTGTTTTAAAATAAGGTCACCTACGTCTTTGATATCAGCAGATCGTGCCTGCATATATTCATCATCCATATTCTCAAAGAGGTCGACAAAATTTGCGATCACTTCTATTAATGCGTCGTTTGCATTCTTCTTATCTGTTTCTATCTTTTCAATAACATCGCTCTTTACCTGCGGGTCGGTGATCAGTTCGATTTGTGTTTCCAGAACAGCCAGATCTTCATTGCTTAATGATAACTGCCTTTCAGTTTTAATTGCCTCGATCTCATCAACAGCCCGGTTAATGGCTCGATCAAATCGTTCTATTTCCAGTAATACTTCTGCCTTACTGCTCAACAGAATTCCGCTTGATACGGCCTCAGTCTTTTTAAGGATGAAAGCCTTACCTATTGCAATACCCGGTGAAACGCCAATTCCCTTCATATGGTCAGACAAATAAGTGTATCATGCTGCCAATAAAGCCTAAGGCAAGCAGACCCAGCAGTAAATATGTGGTTTTAACACTCTTCTTTACAAAATAATATACCAGGAAAGTAAGGCCCAATGGGATTACAGCCGGCACTATCTGGTCGAAAATATTTTGTACCGATACTCCGGATTTAGCTCCTATGGTAAGTGGTGTGGTGATAGAGATCAATGTTGCAGGCATAGCGCCAACCACCATTAATCCCAATATGGATGCACCTTTGGTCAGCCTGTCCATCACATTGTTTTTAGCCAGGTTTTGCAAAAATTTGGTACCGGCATTATACCCGATAAACGTTAAATTATACCTCAGTAGCAAGTGTGGTACATTAAATATCAAGATAAAAAGTAAAGGCCCCATTATATTCCCCTTAATGGCCAGTGAAGTGCCCACACCGGCAGCAATCACCTTAAATGTACCCCAGAAAAGCGAATCAAATATTCCAGCCAGCGGTCCCATTAAACCCAACTTTACTGAGTTGATCGACTCCTCATCAAAATCCTTATCCTGACTGTTTTGCTCTTCCATAGCAGCCGTTATCCCAAATATCAGCGTTGAGCCGTATGGACTGGTATTAAAAAACTGCAAATGTCTTTTTAATGCAGCCGCCATTGATTGTTTAGTAGTATATAATCTTTTTAACACAGGTATTATAGTGAATGCAAAACCCGTATTTTGCCATGTTTCAAAATTAAAATTAGCCTCAAGAGCCAGGGATCTTAAAAATAAATTCCGGATATCACGGTTGGTTAACTTATGAGGGGTTTTTGGTTCTTCAGTGGTTTCTTCCGGGATATCTTCCTCATCATCGGGCACTTCTTTGGGCGTAACCTGAGTTACAATTAGCGCAATGATTACCCCTAACCCGCCAATGGCAATCATCGGCAGTTTTAAGTAAGCGGCTAGCATAAAGCCGAGAAAAAAATAAGGCGCCACCTTTTTGTTGAACATCAAATTCATTAAAAGCGCAAAGCCAAGTGCAGGCAGCATATTACCCGCCACTTGTAAGCCCGACTGCACCCAGGCAGGGATCATATCCAAAAATGATTTCATGGCTCCTGCACCTAATTGTAAAGCCAGTAAAATGATAATGCCCATCAACAGCGGCCTCAACAAGCCCGAAACGATATGCAAACGCTGGATCTTTTTATAATCACCTTCGTCAGCATATTGGTTGAATTTTTTATTGAGAACGGCGCGTAGCACAAACAAGCCGCTGATCACCATTTCGGCTAATATAGACACCGGCACCGCAATTGCAAGCGCTATGGCAGGCCCTTTGCCGGATATGATAGCAAAGGCAGTACCTAATACCCCGCCTGTAACCACATCCGGAGGTATGGCAGCGCCTACCTTGATGTTTCCCATAAAGATTAACTCAAGGGTGGCACCAATTATAACGCCCTGGGTGAGGTCGCCAAGTACTAACCCAACCAACGGACCTAAAACTAAAGGACGGCTTAATAGTGTTGTTCCAAGAAAATCTTCTGAGTGACCAAACATCGCGATCAACGCAATGAGTATGAATGATATTGACACTATTTAAAGTTCTTTAATGTTGAAATTGATTCTGTTTTTTCAATGCTATTAGTCTAAATAAGGCTCTCCACCATTTGTTTATTATCTGTTGGTACCTGCCTTATTTCCAATTCTATTCCTTTGTTTAATAGGTCGCGCATTATCGTTATATCTTCATCATTTACCCCAACTGCTTTTGATATCAGCCTGGCACCGTCCTTTAAGCGTATCCCACCTATGTTTATTGATCTGATCTCCGCCACTTCAGCTGCCATAATCGCGGCATCCTTTATACTGTTGATGATCAGCAATACTTTCAGACCGATATTCTTTTCACTATTTAAAAATACTGCTGCTTCCTGTAAAGATTTAATGAGGAGCTTTGTTCCGGCAGGTTTTGCCAGTCCTAGGGTCATTTTCATAAACTCATCTTTGGCTACCTTATCATTGGCCACCACCAGGCAATCCACACCTAACGCCGGCGTCCACGTAAAGGCTACCTGTCCATGCACCAGCCTGTCGTCAATACGTGTTAGCTTAATCATTACCTGTTTCCTTGTTTTGTTCGGTTAATAGCTTGTTAACATATACCATTTGTTCTTTGGCGTTTTCAAGCGCGCTACTGATCACTTCTTCAATAGGAGAGGCATTATCTGCAAGCATAATGTCAATGATAAGCGGCAAATTAAATCCTGAAATGATATAGACGTTTGACTTTAGTGAATGTTGCACGATTTGATTAGTGATACTGCCGCCGAGTATATCAGTAAAAACAACCAGTTCATCCTGGGCGTCTATTTGTTCAAGTATCTGCTTTATTTCCGTTTCTACCGAAGTATTCTCATCAACATAAGCCTGTATTAAAAACAAGTGCTCTACCGCGCCTATAATGATATTTAATGATGATTTTATCCCTGCGGCTAAAGTGCCGTGGGTGGCAATAAGAAATTTTCGTGTTCCATTACTCTTGTCCATAAGGGGCATTTGTTTAATTATAATTGGTTGTAGCGGCAATGGCAAAAATCGGCGCATTACAGGCTCATACTATGGTTAAAACCGACCACACAATATATGAATTTTTCTATTCTGCAATTATCAATTAAACTTTGATTAAATACGATTTTACAACCACTACAATTACACTACTTTTATCCATTGTAAGTTTTTTGGCTATAAAGTAATTAGTAGAGATAAGGATATATTGTAACGCTACACCATATATAAATGCATGTTTTAATGTTGGTAGTGTTAATGTAGGGCCTTGAAAATCTTAATGGGAAAAGTATTATCTTAGTTTTGACTTCAGGATACCGGTTACTAGCCTTCATAAACCACCCGGGATCTTAATTGCAGACTTAATTTATAATCGCTTTATTATGGTATCATCAAAAATTATACGGTTAAGTTTTATTATTTCAGCTTTATTCCTGCTTTCCAGCATTGCGTTCGCGTTTGACGGGCATAAGACCCTTGCTATTGGCGACAACGCTCCGGACTTTAGTTTGCCTGGTATTGATGGTAAAACTTACACCCTGCAATCATTTAAAAATGCAAAGGTGCTGGCCATTGTATTTATGTGCAATCATTGCCCTACATCACAAGCCTATGAGGACAGGGTAATTAAGCTTACCAGCGATTATGCCGCGAGAGGAGTAAGCGTGGTTGCCATTAACCCCAATAACCCAAATTCGCTGCGGCTGGATGAATTAGGTTATAGTGATGTAGGTGATTCTTTTGAGGATATGAAAGTACGCGCTAAGGACAGGAAATTTAATTTTCCCTATTTGTACGATGGCGAAACAGAAGTGACTTCCAATAAATACGGTCCTACAGCTACCCCGCACATTTTCATATTCGATAAGGATAGAAAACTACGTTATAATGGCCGGATAGATGATATGGAAAATCCGGCAAAAACACCTCGTTCCTTAGATGCACGTAATGCTATTGAGGCTTTGTTAAATGATAAAGAAGTGCCGGTGCCGGTTACCAAAACATTTGGGTGCTCTATTAAGTGGCTTGAAAAAAACGATTGGGCAGAAAAGGCAGCCATCCAATGGGCAAAGGAACCTGTAAAACTGGATACCATTAATGTTGCCGGAATAGCTGAGTTAGTAAAAAATCATTCTGATAAGTTACGGTTGATCAACTTATGGGCTACCTGGTGCGCGCCGTGCGTTGCTGAGTTTTCAGACCTGGTTACCCTTAACCATACTTATCGTGACAGGGGGTTGGAATTTGTAAGTATAAGCGCTGACGATCCAGCCAATAAGGATAAAGCTTTAAAGTTTTTGCAGCGCAAACAGGCCTCAGGTACCAATTACATTTATTCCGGAGATGATAAATATAAAATGATAGAAGCTATTGACCCAAAATGGGACGGTGCCTTACCCTATACACTTTTGGTAGAACCCGATGGTAAAATTGTATATGCCCACCAGGGGGCAATTGATGCAGAAGAATTAAGAAAGATCATTTTTGATAACCCAATGATGGGGCGGATTTATAAAGAACCTGATACCAAGCAATGAGCATTATGAGCAAATTATCGTTTAAAAGAATTTCGGCATTGGCTTTAATTAGCCTTATGCTGATAGGATTTAAAGTTAACGGGCAAGCCGTTAATTTTAAAGTGCTGGTGGTTGCTTCCCAGGCAAAGGATCATTGGAAAAGTATATCTGTTGGGAAGGAATTTTTTGAAAAATTGGGTGCCGAAAATCATTTCAGCATAGATTTTACTGACGATACCAGCAAGATTAATGATGCCAACCTGGCTAAGTACCAGGTGTTTGTTATGTTTCATCTGGCGCCGTTTGATATGTCGGCCAGTCAACAGGCTGCTCTGCAGAAATTTGTAGAGCAAGGCAAGGGCTGGGTAGGCATTCATGCTGCCGGCCTTACTGGCGACCAATTTATTGGCCCCAATTCTAAAGCGCCGTACTGGAAATGGTTTGAAGGATTTATGGGTGGAGTCACTTATTTGCCGCATCCGGCATTTCAGGATGGATTAGTAGTAGTGGAAGATCATAATCATCCAGTGACAAAGAATCTCCCGGCAAAGTTCTGGTTATCCGACGAGTGGTATGAATACAATAAAAGCCCAAGGGGCAACGTACGCGTGTTGGCAACTGCAGATGAATCAACCTATAAACAAAACAAACCAATGGGAGATCATCCCATTATTTGGACTAATGAAAACTTTCACAGGATGATCTACATCTGTATAGGGCATTCGCCAACGGCATTAACTAACCCAAGCTATATGATATTAGTTCGCGATGCCATTTTGTGGGCAGCATCCAAATAGTTTTCAATTTTTAAATATCAACTTATGAAAAAAATGGTAATGAGTTTATTTTTTTGCCTGTTTAGCCTTTTTAATGTCTTTGGACAAAAGGCTCCTAAATTTAAAGTGATTGCACTTTATGAGAATGGAGGGCACCATATTGAATATTCGAAGGCTGCTAAAGTATGGCTGGATAAACTGGCTGCCGATAGCAATTTTTCAATCGATTATATTCAAAATACAGATAAAATTGATGATGCTTTTTTAGCCAATTATCAACTATTTATTCAACTGGATTACCCGCCATACGCCTGGAAAGAAAATGCAGTAACCGCTTTTCAAAACTATATTGAGCAGGGTAAAGGGGGCTGGATCGGTTTTCATCATGCTACGCTGTTGGGCGAGTTTGATGGCTACCCCATGTGGCAGTGGTTTAGTAAGTTTATGGGGAATACCCGGTATAAAAACTATATCGCAACTTTTGTAAAAGCCAGGGTAAATGTAGAAGATAAAACACACCCGGTAATGAAGGGCGTTTCTCCATCATTTATAGTTGAAAAGGAAGAGTTTTATACCTATGAGCATAGCCCGAGGCCAAATGTATATGTATTGGCTTCTGTTGATGAATCAACTTATGTGCCAGACTCAGATATAAAAATGGGCGATCACCCCGTGATTTGGACAAATCCAAACTACAAGGCACGCAATATTTACATATTTATGGGCCATTCGCCTATATTATTTCAAAGCATAGATTATACCACACTGTTTAAAAACGCCATTTTTTGGGCAGCCGGGAAATAAATAAAAACTTCAAAAAATGCAGATCATGGTAAAAAAACTGGTCATCATCTATTTGCTCACATTGCCTTGTATGGCTTTAGCTCAAAGCGTTAAGTACAATAATAGGTTAACTTTTCTGTGTAACCCAAGAGTTTGGTGGCGATGATAGTCCTGAAAAAGTTTGTGGAGGGATGTAAATCCGTAAACTTTGCTTTGTGAATTATAGGAGGCCGTCTCAAATATTGATTTCGGGACGGCCTTTTTTGTTTAAGATGATTCTTCGCGGGGGGCAGTAGACCTAAATTGATCAGGTACCGACTCGTTTTGGAATGGTCAGGGAAATGAGGAATCAGTAATTTTGATAGATTGAGCAATTAGATTATATTTCGAACAAATGAGTAAAAGAATTGCACAATTAAGCTTGTCAAAGTTTGCAGATTTATATGCGGATAAGCTGATTGGCCCGGATTTTTTTATAACTGACGAAAAACAACTATTGGAGCTGAGTGAATATCCCTATCGTTCAGATGGTTATATTATTGGCATTTGCACACGGGGAACGGCTGAAGTAGAGGTAAACCTGCAGGTTTACCAGGCCAGGCCAGATGCTATGTTGTTAGCAACGCCTTTTCATATTTTAAGGATTTATAACAGCAGTGAGCATTTTTTATGCCGATTTATTGTTTTTTCCAAGGCTTTTTTAACGGAGAATAATGTTAACAGCCATTTCCTGGAGTCATTTAGCTACTTCAAAAGTGAGTCCCTTCCCGTTATTTATCCGGATCATCCAGATGCGAAAATGTTGCTTGAGGTATATCTGTTAATACAGCAAAAATTAGAACGCGAAGAGCATCCCTACCGCCAGGAAATATCCAGGAGCATTTTAACTACGCTGCTTTATGAGGTAGAATTTATTTACCAGAAACAGCATGTGATTATAAAAGGTAAGCAGAATCGCAAACAGGAATTAAATTTACTTTTTCAGAACTTTGTTTTCCTTCACTATAAAGAACACCGGAATGTGCAATTTTACGCCGATGCACTTTTTGTATCTCCTAAACATTTAACAGAAACCATTAAGGAAGTAACCGGAAGAACATCGGGTGAATGGATAGAAGATGCTGTAATTCTGGAGGCGAAAGTATTATTAAGAAATCACGAGATCAGTATTGCCCAGGTAGCCGAAAATATTCATTTCCCTGATCAGTCTTCATTTGGGAAATATTTTAAAAAACATACAGGTTTGTCACCGTCTGATTACCGCATGGTATCTACTCATTAAAATTGTTTAGATAGATGTTGATTGAGTTGGAATAAGTTGATTAAGTTGGATAAAGTTATTACTTAAGATTTTCGAATTACGAATTACGATTGCTTAATTTTTAAAATAAACTGATCCGGTTAAACTCAATCAACTTAATCAACTCTTTCCGACTTTTTGACTAATATACCCGCATTGCAGACCTTTTATCTATCTTAAAAGGATTCTAATTTTACTTCAGACCAATTATAAAACAAAAAAGGCTATTACCAGAACTTTATAAAATAAAGACTGTTTGTTAAATGCCTCAAATGCTCGTTTATAGCAAAAAATCACAACGCTTAAATATTAATCCTATGAATGATACAGAAACCGTAAAAGCCATAAAGGGCGGTGAGTTCCTGATAAGGGAAACTCCGGCAGATAGCATTTTTATTCCCGAAGAATGGGATGAAGAACAGTTGATGATTGCCGAAACCTGTACCAATTTTCTTGATCAGAATGTAATACCGAATTTAAACCGCATTGACGAACAGGAAGAGGGTTTAATGCCTCATTTAATTGAACAGGCCGGGGCTCTTGGCTTATTAGGCATATCCGTACCGGAAGAGTACGGTGGCTTTGGAAAAGATTTTAAGACATCCATGCTTGTCACTGAAAAATTAGGCGCAGGCAATTCGTTTTCTGTCGCTTTTTCGGCGCATTCAGGAATAGGTACTTTGCCTATATTATATTATGGGAATGAGGCACAAAAACAAAAATATATTCCAAAACTGGCTACTGGAGAGTGGAAGGGTGCCTATTGTCTTACTGAGCCCGGTGCAGGCTCTGATGCGAACTCCGGGAAATCACGTGCCCGGCTTTCTGAAGATGGCAAATATTACCTGATCACAGGTCAGAAGATGTGGATTACCAATGCCGGATTTGCCGATGTATTCACCGTATTCGCCAAAATTGATAATGATGAAAACCTGAGCGCCTTTATCGTAGAAAAAAACTTTGAAGGCCTTACACTGAATTCTGAAGAGCACAAAATGGGCATTAAAGGAAGCTCGACCCGGCAGGTGTTTTTTAATGATTGTAAAGTTCCTGTAGAAAACCTGCTTTCTGAACGCCAGAATGGGTTCAAAATAGCGGTGAATATTTTAAATATTGGCCGTATAAAATTGGGTGGTGCAACCGTCGGTGCAGCCAAGCAAATTATTACAACTGCTGTACACTATGCTAATGAACGGGAACAATTTGGGCGACCTATTTCAAAGTATGGCGCTATACGTTATAAACTGGCACAACAGTCCATTCTGGCTTATGCTGCAGAATCGGCAATTTACCGTGCCAGCCAGAATATGGAAGAAGCTACAGAGATGCTTGTGGCATCCGGGCTTGATGAAACAAAGGCTAAGCTGAAGGGAACGGAACAGTTTGCGATAGAAGCGGCAATTATTAAAGTTCACGCTTCTGAAATGCTGGATTATGTGGCGGATGAAGGCGTTCAGATATATGGCGGCATGGGCTATAGTGCTGAAGCACCAATGGATAGGGCTTATCGGGATTCCAGGATCAACAGGATTTTTGAAGGCACCAATGAAATTAACCGCATGCTGACGGTTGATATGATGTTGAAACGTGCCCTAAAAGGAGAGCTTGACTTAATGGGGCCAGCCCAAAAAGTTGCCGGTGAGTTAACAAGTATCCCCGACTTTGGCACGGCAGAAGAAGAAAGTTTGTTTTCGAAAGAGAAAAAATATATTGCCAATTTCAAAAAAGCAACATTGATGGTGGCAGGGGCAGCTGTTCAAAAACTGATGACACAGTTGGGTAAAGAACAGGAAGTATTAATGTGCTTGGCTGATATGCTGATAGAACTTTATGTAAGCGAATCATTACAGTTGCGTGTAGAGAAACTGGTTAAATTAAAAGGCGAGGACACCTGTAAGGAACAGATAGACATGATGCGGGTTTATATCAATGACTCTGCTGAGAACATTGCCAAATCAGGAAGGGAAGCAATAAACTCATTTGCCGAAGGCGATGAAAGAAAAATGATGATGATGGGACTAAAGCGTTTCACTAAAACTGAAGATATCAATACTACCCAGGCGCGAAGGAACATTGCTGCAAAAATGATCGCTGAAAATAAATATTGTTTTTAAAGCCTTCTCTGTAATTATGAGCCAGACTGAAGTCGTTAATGTTTTTTATGAGGGGCAAGTATTATGGTCGCAAATAGACTCAAACCAGCATATGAGACATTCTGCTTATGCCGACTTTGCCGCGCAGGCAAGGTTAATTATGCTTGAGAGTGTCGGCTTGAAACTAGCTACTCTTTATGACTTTAAAATAGGTCCGGTACTATTCAGGGAAGAATTGATTTATCTGCGTGAAATAGGGATGAATGAACACATCAGGATAACATGTGAACTCACAAAATCACGTCCAGATGGCTCGCGCTGGTCTATCAGGCATGAACTCTACCGTAGTGATGGCGTTAAAGCTGCTATTATTACAGCAGATGGCTCATGGATTGATACGGCAAAACGCAAACTTGCTATTTTACCACAGGAATTAAGCCAATTATTCATGAAGGCACCCAGAAGCAGTGATTATGTTGAAGAACAAAGCAGTAAATGATTTATTACATTTTTAATACTATAAAATGATTAAATTACCTAACAATTATATCCTAAAGCAAATTTCAAACTCAAACCTTTCAATATAAATAAGTGTGTTCTATGGACGCTAAACGAATTATAAAAAAAATTGCAGTGTTGGGTTCGGGTGTGATGGGCAGCCGCATTGCCTGTCATTTTGCAAACATCGGCTTACAGGTTTTACTACTTGATATAGTGCCTGAGGGTGTGCTAGAGGGTGATCAGAAAGCCCGGAATAAAATAGTTAACGATGCATTAGACTTCGCACTGAAATCAAACCCTTCGCCTATTTATCTAAAGGCTTTTGCTAAGCGCATAACAACCGGGAATTTTGAAGATGATATGCCAAAAATTGCAGAATGCGATTGGGTGATAGAAGTAGTGGTTGAACGTTTGGATATCAAGCAAAAAGTATTTGAAAACGTAGAAAAATACAGGAAGCCGGGAACCCTGATCACATCCAATACTTCAGGCATTCCTATACACTTAATGACCGAAGGCCGAAGCGAAGATTTTAAGCAACACTTTTGCGGAACCCATTTCTTTAATCCGCCGAGGTACTTGAAATTATTAGAAATTATTCCTACCAAAGATACATTGCCAGGCGTGGTCAATTTTTTAATGGAATATGGTGAGAAGTACGTGGGAAAAACAACGGTACTGGCCAAAGATACACCTGCATTTATAGGCAATCGTATCGGCGTTTTCAGTATCATGAGTGTACTGCACTATGTTGACAAAACCGGTATGACAGTGGAAGAGATAGACAAACTTACCGGTCCGGTTATTGGTCATCCTAAATCGGCAACATTCCGCACCAGCGATGTGGTTGGATTAGATACTATGGTGCATGTCGCAAACGGATTAAGCAAAAATGTACCGGATGATGAAGCAAAAGAATTATTCCAGATACCCGATTTCGTGAATGGAATGGTTAAGAATAACTGGCTGGGAAGCAAAACCAACCAGGGCTTTTATAAAAAGGAAAAGGTTAATGGTGTTAATCAATTTTATGCTTTAGATCTTAAAACACTGGAATATAAATCCTCGCAAAAGGTAAAGTTTGCCTCGTTAGAAACTACAAAAGCGGTTGATAATTTAAGGGACAGGCTTAAAATCTTGTTTGCTGCAAAGGATAAAGCCGGAGAGTTTTACCGCGCTACCTTTTACCAGCTTTTTGCTTATTCAAGTAATCGTATTCCAGAGATATCAGACGAGTTTTATAAAATAGATGCTGCCATGAACGCCGGTTTTGGCTGGGAGATGGGCCCTTTTGAAAAATGGGATGCATTGGGTGTTGAAAACACATTAAAAGAAATGGAAGCTGCAGGCAATAAGCCTGCACAGTGGGTTTATGATATGCTTTCGTCAGGCGCAAAAAGTTTTTATAGGACAGAGAACGGCGCACGATTGTATTATGATATTCCGACGAAAAGCTATAAAGTAATTCCTGGTACAGAAGACTTCATATTGCTGGATAATATCCGCGAAGCGAATACCATCTGGAAAAACAGCGGCGCAACTATTACTGATATTGGTGACGGAATACTTAACCTGGAGTTTCATACCAAAATGAATACGATAGGGAGTGAAGTAATAGAAGGAATTAATAAAGCTATTACCCTGGCCGAAACAAGTTACAAAGGCTTGGTTATTTCAAATGAAGGGGCCAATTTTAGTGCAGGTGCCAATGTCGGCTTGATATTTATGATGGCTGTTGAACAGGAATTTGATGAGCTGAGCATGGTGGTGAAAACGTTTCAGAACACGATGATGCGCATACGTTATTCTTCTATTCCTGTAGTAGTTGCCCCGCACCAGATGGCTTTGGGTGGTGGTTGCGAAATGTGCCTCCATGCCGATAAAGTGGTAGCCCATGCCGAACTGTATATGGGGTTAGTAGAATTTGGTGTAGGACTGATCCCGGGCGGTGGGGGCACCAAAGAATTCGCTCTTCGTCTCTCGGATGAATTACAGGATGGAGATATAGAATTAAATAATTTCAGAAAAAGGTTTTTAACTATCGGCCAGGCAAAGGTTTCCACCTCTGCTTATGAGGCTGTCGAATTTGGTTACCTTAAAAAAGGGCGGGATGTAGTGGTAGTATCTCAAAACAGGTTATTAGCTGAAGCAAAGCAGCATTGCCTGATGATGGCGGAAGAAGGATATGTACAACCAATACCCCGCACTGATATCAGGGTATTGGGCAAGCAAGCTCTTGGTTTAGGCTATGTAGGTGCCAACACCATGTATAGCGGTAATTACATTAGCGAGCATGATGTAAAGATATCTCAAAAACTGGCCTATATTCTTTCAGGAGGTGACCTTTCCCAGCCATCACTGGTAAGTGAAGATTATTTATTGAGCCTGGAGCGCGAGGCTTTTGTATCGCTTTGTGCCGAAAGAAAAACGTTAGAGCGTATACAATCCATTTTAACAGGTGGAAAAGTATTAAGGAATTAGCAGAAGTCAAGATATAAGAATCAAGAGTCAGGAAGAAACATCAATTTAAAAAAGTATAGACGGATAATCTTTGACAATAAATAATATTAAGCGAACAGTGAGTTAAGAATCTCTTTACCTTGAGTCTTGCCTCTTGATTCCTGACTCTATAATAGCAACAATTAATAATTAAAACTCTCAATAAATGAATGCATATATAGTGGCGGCCAAACGCAGCGCAATTGGAAAAGCTAACCGGGGCGGATTTAGGTTTACCCGGCCGGATACGCTTGCTGCTGACGTTATTAAACAGCTTTTAGCATCGGTGCCCAATGTTGATAAGGAGCAAATAGATGATGTAATTGTAGGTAATGCGACGCCTGAAGCAGAACAGGGTTTAAATGTAGGCCGACTGATCTCGTTAATGGCATTGGATATAGATAAAGTGCCAGGTATGACTGTAAATCGTTATTGCGCTTCCGGATTGGAGACCATTGCTATTGCCTCGGCAAAAATACATAGTGGCATAACCGATTGCATTATTGCGGGTGGTGTTGAAAGTATGAGCCTGATACCCATGGGTGGCTGGCGTATCATACCCAATGCCGATGTTGCCATTGCTCATCCTGATTATTACTGGGGTATGGGCTTAACAGCCGAGGCTGTTGCAAAAGAATATAACATCAGCCGTGAGGAACAGGATCAGTTTTCTTATAACTCACATCAAAAAGCAATTAACGCCATCAAAGATGGTAAGTTCAAAGATGAAATAGCTTCCGTAAATATTGCAGAAACCTATATTGATGAGCAGGGTAAAAAGAAGAAAAGGGAATTTATGGTGGATACCGATGAAGGCCCGCGTGCTGATACATCATTAGACGCGTTGTCGAAACTCAAGCCTGTATTTGATGCCAAAGGAGTAGTTACTGCAGGAAACTCCTCACAAACAAGTGATGGAGCGGCTTTTGTAATGGTGGTGAGTGAACGTTTTTTAAAAGAAAATAAACTTGAACCAATAGCACGACTGGTTAATTATGCAGTAGTAGGGGTACCTCCCAGGATTATGGGGATTGGTCCGCTATTCGCCATCCCGAAGGTGCTAAAAATGGCAGGAATGAAGCAGCAGGATATAGACCTGATCGAATTAAACGAGGCTTTTGCTTCGCAATCGCTGGCTATTATTAAAGGTTTGGAACTTGACCCTGAAGTTGTTAATGTAAACGGTGGCGCCATAGCCCTGGGGCACCCGCTTGGTTGCACCGGTGCAAAACTTTCTGTTCAGCTTTTTAACGAACTGAAAAGAAGGGATAAAAAATATGGCATGGTTACAATGTGTGTAGGCACAGGACAGGGAGCAGCAGGGGTATTTGAATTATTACAATAATCGTCAGGCTACATTTTAGCCTGACTGAACCAAATGAAGAAGTAAAGATGATATACTAATAGTTATAAATACTGCCCACATATGGAAAAAGCGACAAGATTATTTGATTGCATGACAATCCAGGCCAAAGCCCCACTGGATAATCTGTTAAATGCAAAAGTGAATGGCGCCTGGAAATCATACAGCACACAGGAAGTGCATGATATGATAAATCAATTGTCCATAGCTCTTTTTAATATGGGCATTTCCCGGGGAGATGGTACAACCGAAGGCCGGGATAAAATAGGGCTCATAAGCGCCGGCCGGCCGGAATGGCTAATAACCGATCTTGCTGTGCAACAAATAGGCGCGGTGTTAGTGCCATTATATCCTAACACCAATTCTAAAGAACTTGAGCAGATACTAAACGAGGCAGAAGTAAAATATGTATTTGTCAGCAACAAGGAATTGTACGATAAGGTAAACGAGATACATTCAAGAATCCCATCATTAAAAGCAATTTTTTCATTTGATCATGTCGAGGGCTGTACTAACTGGACCGAATTACTTAAACCAATACAGGAGAAAGACCGCCAAAATTTAACGGAGATCAGCAATACTGTTAGTGAAAATGACGTAACAACCATCATTTATACCTCAGGTACAACTGGTCGGCCAAAAGGAGTGATGCTGACCCACAAAAATATTTTGAGTAATGTGATGGCTTCAGGGTTGGTGCTTAATCAAATACCAATAGCACAAAAAAAAGCTTTGAGTTTTTTACCAATGAACCATATTTTTGAAAAAATGGTGGCCTATATCTACCTCTTCTTTGGATTTTCGATCTACTATGCTGAAAATATGGATACTATCGGCCCTAATCTGAGAGAAGTAAAACCGTATCTTTTTTCTGCAGTGCCCAGGGTACTTGAAAAGGTATTTGAGAGAATAATAACTGAAGGCAAGAAATTAACGGGCATAAAAAGTAAGATTTTTCTATGGTCAATAAAAATAGCCGACCAATTTGAAATTGAAAACAAGAGTTTATGGTACAAGATAAAATTAGCTATAGCCGATAAGTTGGTTTATAGCAAATGGCGTAATGCAATAGGTGGAAATGTAAGCGCTATAGTGGTTGGAAGTTCTGCTTGTCCGGTTAGGCTTGAAAAAATTTTTACGGCTGCCGGTATTGTTATTTTAGAAGGTTATGGACTTACTGAAACTTCGCCGGTGATTTCGGTTAACCATTATGATAAAAGAAGCAGAAAGTTTGGAACGGTAGGCCCATTATTGAGTGATGTAGAGCTGATGATTGCCAGTGATGGAGAAATACTTTGTAAAGGACCGGGCGTCATGGTAGGGTATTACAAAAATCCGGAACTAACGGCAGAGGTAATGGAAGGCGGATGGTTCCATACCGGGGATATCGGTGTATTAGATCAGGGTTCGTTTTTAAAAATTACCGATCGTAAAAAGGAAATATTTAAAACATCCGGTGGAAAATATGTGGCTCCGACACCTATCGAAAATAAAATGAAGGAAAATTATTTTATCGGGCAGATGATCGTTGTCGGATCAGAAAAGAAATTTGTATCGGCCCTGATTGTACCTTCTTATGCCAATTTAAAACCGTGGTGCTTGCAAAATGGTATACCTTTTTCATCTCACGAACAAATTATTAAAGATAGCAGGGTGATTGCAATGTACCACTCCATAGTAGATACATACAATCTTGAATTTAACCATGTAGAGCAAGTGAAAAAAATAGCATTACTTGTTGATGAGTGGTCAACAGAAAGCGGAGAGCTTACACCAACAGGAAAAATGAAAAGGAAGGTGATCACTGAGAAATTTCATGACGAGATCGAAAAGATGTACCTGGACGAATTGACTGAAAGCTCCAAACTGGTAAGCTAATTAATCTTATGAACACACTTCAAATAACAGTCAACGACAAGTTGACGGTAATTGCCCTCGACAGAGGGCGTTCAAATCCCATTAATCACCAAATGGTTAAGGAGCTAAGCAGCTGCATAAAGACGTTTGAGAGTGATGACAGTATAGGCGGTGTGATCTTGACGGGTAAGGAAGGCTTTTTTTCTTCAGGTATCGACCTGATTGAAGCTTACGATTATAATGAGGAACAGAGCAAGGAATTTTGGATTGATTTTTTAGCTCTTCAGCATGATTTAGTGTCTTTTAAAAAACCATTGGTAGCAGCTATAAGTGGCCACAGCCCGGCAGGCGGTTGTGTATTAGCAATTTGTTGTGATTACCGGGTAATGGTGGAGGGTGATTTCATTATCGGCTTAAATGAAATTCCGGTAGGTATTATAGTTCCTGAAAGCATTTTTGATTTATATGCATTCTGGATTGGTAAGCATAAAGCTTATCAATATTTAATGGAAGGTAAACTTTTAAAGGTTAATAAGGCATTGGCTATTGGGTTGATAGACGAAGTAGGTTCACAGGAAAGCATAATGCATGTAGCCGAGAAAAAAATAAGAACTTATATGCAGTTAAACCCTGTTACCTGGAGCCAAAGTAAATTAAACTTACGTAAGGGACTTATCAGTAAATTAAATGCTGACCAAACGGCCACTTTAAATGTGATGTTGAAGCAATGGTGGGCACCGGAAACCAGGAAAGGCTTGCAAATGATCATTCAAAACTTAAAATCCAGAAATACTCCTGTAAAATAATTGATTGATAATGAGCGATCCTAAAATAATAAATGATTCTGCTGAATCAAAATCAAAAGCCGGAATGTTAAGAGACGATGCTTTGAAGGGTAAAACAGTTATTGTTACAGGCGGCGGTACAGGGCTTGGCAAAGCTATGGGTACGTACTTTTTAAAATTAGGGGCTAATTTGGTAATCACCAGCCGTAAGCTCGACGTACTAAAGCAAACGGCTGCCGAGATGGAAGCCGAAACCGGTGGGAAGGTTTTAGCAATTGCCTGCGATGTAAGAAAATACGATGAAGTTGAAAAAATGCTTCAGGAGGCTGTTGAAACTTTTGGCCGGGTTGATGTATTAGTAAACAATGCTGCCGGTAATTTTATTTCACCTACAGAACGCTTGTCTGCCAATGCATTCTCAACAATTATAGATATTGTATTAAAAGGCTCGGTTAATTGTTCCCTGGCATTGGGTAAATACTGGATTGGCGAAAAAATACATGGTAACATACTAAATATCGTAACAACTTATGCTTTTACCGGCTCAGCCTACGTGGTTCCGTCGGCATGTGCAAAAGGCGGAGTACTGGCCATGACCAGGTCCTTAGCAGTGGAGTGGGGTAGGCATAACATACGAACCAACGCCATTGCTCCCGGCCCTTTCCCAACTAAAGGTGCCTGGGAACGTTTACTCCCCGGTGAAATGGCTCAAAAGTTTGATTTTAAAAACCGGGTGCCGCTTAAACGTGTGGGAGAGCACCAGGAGCTGGCTAACCTGGCCGCTTTCCTAATATCGGATTTTTCAGGCTACATTAATGGAGAAGTAATTACAATTGATGGCGGTGAATGGTTGCAGGGCGCGGGTCAATTTAACGCGTTGGAAATGATATCAAACGAAATGTGGAATGCCATTGGGAAAACCAGAGCGGGCCTTTAAATAATGATAGGTTATTAAAATTAGCTTTACGTTTTCAGGATGGTCTCATGTGTCGCCTGGCAACTTTTGATAGCATAAAAAGTAAAAATTATTCATTTGTTATTACACTATTTTTTTAAGTGAATATTAATTTGTAATTTAACTATCATTAAAATGTTACATAAAATGGGTGAAAACAAGGTGTGTTTTAGACAAAATAAATATTAAGTTTGTTATCAGGCCTTAATTGCTTGACCTAATGATCAATATTTTAAATATTGCGAAACTTGCTATCCTTTGAAAATTAATTTTTAGATAATTAAAGATTAATTAATTTTTATCTACCCCCTCAGTATAGCATTCTTATTATTAGAGAAGTAAATGGCCTAATAAGATTGGAATTCGGCGCGTATTGTTACCTAACCTATATACAATTAAATTTATGCCAACCGGTAGTAAAGCTTCTTTATTTGGCCGCTTATCAATACAACAGCGTCTGCCACTTTTGATTTGTTCCTTTTTGCTTTCTGCTATTGTGATATACGGTTGCGCCAACTATTACAGTTTGAAGAAAGCTACCCTGATAATAGGCCAAAGTCGCGTCAACACACTGACGACTCAAATGAGTTCAATGTTTGGCCAATCGGCGATGGCCCTTGTAAAAACTGAACACGCGACCGCCAAACAAAATGCTGTGATACAATTTCTTAAATCAAATGGGCAGCAGTACCGGCAGGAAACTCTTAGTGAGCTTGACAAATTATACAGGGACAGCACGTGGGTTTCGATCGAATTACTGGATCAGAACCTGGTACCCGTTCTTCGGTCCGGCAAGTCGGCTGTTAGTATAAAAATTCCCGTGAAGGATGTATTGAAAGTCACCCCCGTAGGCCCGGACTCGTGTAAAATAGGAAGACTATATATCGAAAAAGACGCCATGTATTATCCTGCTATTGCTGCGGTTACGGATAATGAATGCACAATAGGATATGTTGTATGTTGGCAAAGGCTGCTGGCTAGTCCACAAGCGGTGGCACAGTTTTCACTGCTAATGGGCACCGGCTCGAAACTTTATATAGGAAATAAGGATGGAAGCATTTGGACAGATATGATCAGGCCTGCCGTTGGTCCGCCATTTAAAGTTAATCATATTTTGGAGCCTATCGAGTATACAGATCACGATAACGGGCTAAAATTCGCACAAGCACAGCCAATACCGCAGACAAGTTGGGTAGTTGCAATAGAATTTTCGGAACAAAGTATGCTAAGTGGAGTAAACAGTTTTATGAAGTGGATCTTCATTTTTGGTGCACTGCTAACCGCGATAGGCATTTTGGCCGCCTGGATAATGAGTCGTAATATTACCAGGCCACTAAACCAGCTTACCATAGCAGCGAAAGAAATTTCACAAGGGAACTATTCAACGGCCGTTTCCATCAATGTGTACAGTAATGATGAATTGGGGGAGTTAGCTACTGCATTTAATGTGATGTCAGCCGAGATATTCCATACGTGGCAGAACCTGGATAATAAAGTTAAAGAACGAACTACTCAACTTGAGCTCGTCAATAAAGAATTGGAAGCCTTTTCCTACTCGGTGTCACATGACCTCAGAACCCCATTGCGCGCCATAAATGGGTATTCAATTATGCTTAAAGAGGATTACGAAGAGAAACTGGATGCAGAGGGTAAGCGGATCATTGGAAATGTTATTACTAATGCGAGAATGATGGGGCAGTTAATTGATGATCTGCTTGCGTTTTCGCGTTTGGGCAAAAAAGAATTTGTGAGTACCGGGATCGATATGCAATCGCTTTCAACAAATGTTGTTAATGAGTTAATACAACATAATCTGGAAAAAGATTACCTGATCAATATTGGTTTACTGCCCCCCACAGAAGCAGACCAGGGTATGATCAAGCAGGTTTTAATAAACCTGCTTGGTAATGCTATAAAGTACTCATCAAAAAAAGACAGACCAGAGATCGAGATTGGATCAAAAGACGAAGAAACAAGAACAATTTACTATGTGAAGGATAACGGTGTCGGATTTGATATGACTTACGCTGGTAAATTGTTCGGTGTTTTTCAGCGCCTGCATTCACAGGAGGAATTTGAAGGTACTGGGGTTGGCCTTGCTTTAGTAAAACGGATAATCGATAAGCATAAAGGTGAAGTTTGGGCCGAAGGCCAGGAAAATATTGGCGCCACATTTTATTTTAGTTTACCTAAAAAATCATATAATGGACGATAACAGAGTCGAAATTTTATTAGTTGAAGATAACCCGCACGATGCGGAAATGACTATCAGGACCTTGAAAAAAATAAATCTGGCCAACAGGTTGATCCATTTAAAAGATGGTGCAGAAGCATTGGATTTTATTTTTGCAAAAGGGGCATATACGGGTCGGAGCATAAATGACAGGCCGAAAGTGATTCTGCTGGACATTAAAATGCCTAAAGTGGATGGCATTGAAGTCCTCAGACAGATCAAATCCAACCCCGATACAAAAACGATCCCAGTAGTTATCATGACCTCATCAAAGGAAGAACAAGATATTATTACCAGCTATAACCTTGGTGTAAATAGCTACGTAGTAAAACCGGTTGACTTTGATGGCTTTGCAAAAGCCGTATCTGAACTCGGCTTTTACTGGCTGATTACTAACCAGTATACCGATTGATTTTTTTGCTGACATAGAAATTTTATACTATGATTCAAAGTTTAAAAATCCTGCACATAGAGGATATCCCGAGTGACGCTGAACTTATAGAACGAACATTAAAAAAATCGGGCATTGAGTTTGAAAAGCTTCTTGTCGACACAAAAGAGGAATACATAAAAGCGCTGGACAACTTTAATCCTGATGTGATTCTATCCGACCACTCGCTTCCAGCCTTTAACTCGCTCGAAGCGTTAAAGATACTGAGGCAACGCGGAGCCAATACTCCCTTCATCCTGATAACCGCTACGGTGTCCGAAGAATTTGCGGTAAGCGTAATGAAAGAAGGCGCATCTGATTATGTGTTAAAAGACAGGCTCCAGCGTTTGCCCAACGCTATTATAAATGCGATTGGGAAGCATCAATCGGACAATGAACGCCAGGTGTATTTAGATAAAATATTTGCCAGCGAAACTTTATTTACAAAAGCTGAGCTGCTGGCTGAATTTGGCACCTGGCGGATTGATCTTGCTACAAATTCAACTAATTGGTCGCCAGGAACTTACAAGCTTCTAGGATATGAGCAGGGTGAAGTAGAACCCACTTATGAGAATTTTCTTAAAAATATCCATCCGGATGATGTCTCAACAGTAGATGAAACATTTAAACGCTCCGTCAGAAGTATTCAACCGTATAAGAGTGAATGCCGCATAATTAATAAAGATGGCAGTATCAGGTACCTGCGCAGACAATTTGAATTTGAATTAGATGGGGAAGGAAAACCAGCTGTTATCATTGGTTTTAACCAGGATATAACCCGGGAGAAGCTGGCTCAAATGCAAATAGAGCAACAGATTGAAGAATTGAGGGCTGCAGCCGACAGACAATCTGCAATATTGAATGCCCTGCCTCCTAATATCGTACTTCTTAATGAGGCTGGTAAAATTGTAGCGGTAAATGATTCCTGGAAAAAATTCACTATCGTAAATAATCTTGGAGTACCAAGGTACGGTATAGGGTTCAACTATCTTGCCATTTCAGAAAAGGCTACCGGTATGGATGCCTCATCCGTTAAAAAAATTTCTAAGGGAATTAAAGAGGTAATTGCAGATGAGAAAAACGAGTTTTCAATGGAATACTGCTATTATTCAGGGTCTCAAAAATTGTGGTTCCAGTTAATAGTAGCGCCGCTGACGGATAAAACCAGGAAAGGTGCTGTAGTATTACATATTGATATAACCGCCAGAAAGCAGGCCGAAGAACTATTGCTCCAATCCAGAGCTAATCTGCAAACTGTTTTTGAAAATACCGATATAGCCTACGTGCTATGTGATATTGAACACCGGGTAATTTCTTTTAATACCAAAGCTAATGAACTTTGCCTTGCGCATTTTAACAAGCGTTTGAAGGTAGGCAGTGATGCCCTTATCTATTTCCCCAAGAATAAAATACCTAACCTGAAAGATTTGTTCCGGAAGATCATGAATAATGAGCGGATTAACTATGAAACCACTTATGATCTTAAAGACGGCACTGTAAGATGGTACGAAGTACGATGGGTTGGCGTGGCCGACACCGAAAAAATAAACATTGGTTTTATTGTCGCATTTAAAGATATCACGGAAAGAAAAATATCGGAATTAGAAAACGCCCGTATTACTGCCGATCTTGTACAGCATAATAACGACCTCGAAAAATTCGCTTACATCGTTTCTCATAACCTGCGCGCGCCGGTAGCCAATATTATTGGTGCGTCAAATGTATTGAACAATATAGAATTAAGTAAAGCTGATAAAGAAAAACTCAGCAGGGGGATCAATATATCTGCAATGAGACTTGACGAGGTTATAAATGACCTGAACCAAATCTTACAGGTAAAAGGGGGAATTGATGAGATCAAAGAAAAAGTTCGTTTTTCTGAACTGGTTGATCATATAAAGGTCAGCATCATGGATCTGATCGATAAAAATAATATCGAAATTAAATATGATTTTTCTGAGATCAACGAGTTTTTTGTCTTAAAGCCTTACTTATACAGTGTCTTTTTTAACCTCATTTCGAACAGTATAAAATATCGCCGTCAGGAGGTTGACAGCATCATCGAGATTCGTAGTCGTCTGCAAAAAGACAGGGTAGAATTAATTTTTACCGACAATGGGATGGGCATTGATCTTAAAAAAAATGCCGGGCAGATTTTCGGCTTATACAAACGATTCCATTCAAACATAGAAGGAAAGGGGATGGGTTTGTTTATGGTAAAAACACAGGTGGAAACACTTGGAGGGGAAATAAGTGTCGAGAGCGAGGAAAATAGCGGGACTGAATTCAAAATTGAATTTAAGATATGAGCACAGACTTAAAATACATTATTGTGGATGATGAACCCAAAACTAAGCTCCAATAAAATTTAGAGCAAATCAAGTAATTGATAATCAAATTATTAATGACTTGACAAGTTTGTTTAGTGGAGGCAACGGGACTGAAATTGAACCTAAACTTTTGGATTTATTTAAAATTGAAGAGTTTGCATTACAATTAAATAGTTTATAGAAATACTGGCAGGAATGAACCTAAGGTAATTGGTGAGTGCCTTTCCCGTTCAATCAAACCTGGGCGACGGACTACGCTGTATCTGCATATTTTCCGGCTGGTAAATTTCCTGATTAATCAGGATTATTGCGTTTCTTTGGAAGCATGTTTGCGCACGTACATTCTTTAAACTTGATAATGAAGAAAATACTATTATTTTTATTATCAGTACTGCTACCGGTTGCCGCCTCATTGGCTCAGTCAATCAAAGGACAAGTGGATTCAGCCCTGATGCCGGTGCTTAATCCGCACTACCAGGACGAGTTTACTTTTGATAAACCGGTCAATCCGGCCTTATGGAATTTGCAGCATGGGTTCCATGTCAGTTTTGGTTCGGAAGATGCACTGTATTTTAGAGTAGAAGCGCCTCAATTAAAAGAAACATATTCATGGACAGGGTGCGGATGGCGTGGTGAGCGGCTGAATGCCCAAATAGTTGTATGGTCGGCAGATACGCTTGAGCAGGTCCGTTTCAAATTGGGGGACCTGAGTGATGGCCAAGGTCATAGGATTAGTAAAAGTAATATCAGCCTGAACATGGTGCGTTATGTGCTGGCCAATTATCCCTATGGCTCTGACAAAGTGGATTGTGGCGGTTCACCTTACAAGGATGGCTTTTTGATGCCGGACCGATTTGAGCAATTCGACCGGTTTGATGTCCCCGGAAAAACGGTAAGACCAATTTGGCTAACCATTAATGTCCCGGCCGGTATGCAGCCAGGTCGTTATAAAGGAAATGTCGAGGTGTTGGCCAAGGGATTCGAAAAATCATTACAGCTTGATCTCGAAGTGCAAAACCAATTGCTTCCGCCGCCGCACGAATGGAAATACAGGCTTGATCTGTGGCAAAATCCATGGGTGCTTGCATGGCATAACCATTTACAGCCGTGGTCGGAGGAACATAAATTACTATTAAAAAAGCATTTGAAGTTGTATGCTGATGCCGGTGGTAAATATATTACCACCTATGCGGTCAACTCCCCGTGGAGCGATAATTCATATACGATAGAAGGCGGTATGATCGGATCAATCAAACAAAAAAACGGCATTTGGAAATTCGATTACAGCATATTCGATGAATATGTAGAGCTGGCAATGAGTGTTGGTATAGATAAGGCCATAACGGTTTATACACCCATCCCGGGAAATTACAGGTTTCGTTATATAGATGGTGTTACCGGAAACTATATTACAGAGTCCTGGCCTCCAGGCTCGGATAAGTTCAAGGCATACTGGGAGCCATTTCTGAATGACCTGAGGGCGCATTTGCAAAAGAAGGGCTGGCTGGATAAGACCTATATCGGCATCAATGAAAATCCAATGAATGAGACATTGACTGCGATTAAGTTTGTTAAAGCTAATTGGCCGGGATGGAAAATCACTTACGCCGGGGACTGGCATCCGGAACTGAATGACCTGTTAAATGACTATTCATTTGTTAAAGGCAAGGAGTCCCCAATAGATATAATGGCGCTGCGCAAGGCCAAAGGGTTTACAACAACTTATTATGTGTGTTGCACGCCTCCTAAACCTAATACATTTCTATTTTCTCCGCCAATTGAAGGTCAGTGGATCAGCTGGTATGCGGCGGCGTATGGATATAACGGTTTTCTTCGCTGGGCCTATGACGCCTGGACACAGGATCCCAGCAGGGATGGGCGGCACGGAAGCTGGGCCGCCGGAGATTGTTACCTGGTTTATCCCGGCGCTAATAGCGGCATCAGGTTCGAAAAATTGAGAGAGGGTATATCTGACTACGAGAAGATCAGGATATTAAAGGAAAGTGTTGCTGTATCAAAAGATAAGAAATGTAAAGAATTGATGGCCAGGTTGAATGAACATATGAAAACGCTGGTCAATGAACATGAATTTAACGAAGATATCTTAAAGATGCAGGTAAGCGAAGGCCAAAAACTGATTCGTGAGTTAGGTGACCGTCTCGCGAAAAAAAAATAGCGATATGAGAACCCGGATTGTTTTATTTGTGATATTGAGCGGTGCAGTGCTGAATGTAGTGGGACAACAATCTGTTTTAAAAGTGACTTGTGCTGAATACGACGATTATAAATTGACACACAACCTGACGGCTTTCGGTCCCATTCCGACAGCTTTTGATCCAAATGGCGTGTATCCTTATGTTAGTTATTGCGAAACATCCAATCGGCCGGCCCCAAAGAACTATCATTATATCGTTATAGGAAATGCCAAAATGCAGGTTACTATATGCCCTGACCTTGGTGGTAAGGTTGTTTCGATGGTAATAAAAAGCTCTGGTAAAAACGTTTTGTATACACCTGATGTGGTGAGGCAGACGCGAATATTACCGCGCTTTTATTTTACTGCAGGGGGGATCGAAGTTAGCTTTCCCATATCTCATTCACCAAGTCAGAACGAAAAGGTAAGTTACAGGATCGACCGGACAGCCGGCAGAACCTATGTGACTTGCGGAGAGCGGGAATTACGTTTTGGTATGCAATGGTCCGTCGAATACTCGCTGGGTACTGATGACGATTTCTTAACAGAACGTGTTATTTTTAATAACCCAGGCACTGAGACATATCCATGGATGTCATGGTCAAACGCGGCTGTCCCTTCGGAACCTGATACCAGGTTTTATTTTCCCAGGGGCAGGGTGTTGTCCCATTCATCAAAACTGGATACGATCGACTGGGAAAAGTCCGGCCCAAAAAACCAGTCAGATATTAAGGAAATGACCGGCTATTTTTGGCAAACAAGCAATGTTAACGCTTTTGGTGTATATACGCCTTCACTGCGCACAGGTTTGTATCATGTTGCTAATGAGGCTATCGCGCCTGGTATCAAATTATGGAGTTATGGTGTTGCAGCCGATACCTCCTGGGCCATGTTAAGCACTGCAAAGCGGCAGCAATACATTGAATTGCAGGGAGGGCCCATAAGGGATCAGTCTATTAAACTCGAATTGAAGCCCGGCGAACACAGGTGGCATGCCGAGTACTGGATCCCTGCGGATAAGGAATTGGATATTTCACAGTTGAAAGTGCCTTCTGTGTCATTGCGGCCTGTAAAGAATATTCCTCTTTTCGGATGGGCACGACCTGAAAGTGTCGAGATTTGGGAGAATTTGCTGCGGGCTTATCAGCAAAAAGGCAAGGTACCCGCATTCCCGGCTATCGATCTGGATATATGGCCCCCATCGGGTATGGAAAACCTCAACGCCCCGTTCCAATGGGCTATTGGCAAAACCAGTGGTGCAACTGCCGACACCTGGCGGTTTTATTACGGAACCTGGCTGGCAGGACGCGGAAAGGCGGACGATGCAATAAAAATGCTATCGGTTTCCAAACTGGGACTGGCAAAGGCGCTACTGGCAAGACTGCTTGCGCAAAAAGGTGACCTGGCAGCTGCCCGAAATGCGTTTGGGGCTATATCTGAGCCCTGGTTACAGATACACCCGCAAGTGATCATCGAACGTGATAAAGTGTTGCAGAGCCTTGGAAAACATACGCTTGCCGAACGTGAAAAATGGCTGACAAAAGTCGCTGCGCTAAAGGATGAGTTTGTGCAGGAGAGGCAGGTGCAGCTATTGATTGATAAAGGCGAACCGCAGGCTGCGAAGGAGCTGCTTTTATCCATCCCTTTCCAAATGGTTCACCAAACCTATACACGTTCCGATTTATGGATGCAGATATGCTCTCAGTTGAATATTTCACCGCTCCCCATACCGCGGCAATTGGGTGAGGATGAATTGGCCAGGTTCGGCGCTTACCGTGAATATAAAAAATAGGTCCGTGGTACTATTGAGGTGCTGCCTATAAGATCAGTTTTATATACTCCGAATAAAGCAATCTAAAACAGAAAATAACACTTCCTGCCTGTTTATCAAAGAAAGTTACAAACGGATCAACGCAAAAGCGCATTTACAACTAACCCTAAAAACTAAAACAAGTTAACTTGTTCGGTTCTGGGTGTTTGTAGTTCCTGCTGGTAAGAGCGGATCAGGCCGATCAATTCCATACCATACCGGGCAGTTTTTTGCACGCCCACACCTTTGAGGGCGCTTAAAGCCTTTAAAGTGGCCGGCATTTTTTCGGCAATCGAGGCTGCTGTTTTTTCAGATAGCACCATTCCGGGCATCACGTTTTCTTTTGCCGCGGTTGTTTCCCGCCAGGTCATCAATTGTTCAAATAATTTTTCGTTCGGCAGGGCATTCAGGGCTTTTAAATAGGAGCGGTCATGGGTGGTCGGCTTGTGTTTTGTCAGGGATAAATAAGCAGTAGTTGTAAATGGGTTTTCGGCGAAATACTTCATTAATTGTATGCGGTTCATCAGCCAGATAATCAGATGGTCGGCCTTTTCAGCTTGTTCTTTTGATTGGCCGATGAAGTTTGGTAGTTGTCTGTGCAGATTTTCAACAGCAGCACTTAGTTTTTCCAGGAAATAGCCGGCCGCTTGACTGCTGCGTTCAATTTTTAATTGTTTTGTGAACTTATTGGCGACACCCAAAATATCTGCTTGCAATTCTGGCAGCAGGCTCTCAAAATTTTGTAATTTAGTTTTTAGTGGCTGAAAGCTGAACAATTCGCCCAATAAATATATTTGATATAATTCCCGGTCACGTATCAGGCTCTTTGCGTCCGGCTTGATTGCTTGCGCCTGCTCGTTAAAACGGACAACGGCTGGGTCTCCAATGATATTATGCGCAGCAACCGGGTTGCGTAGTACCATGCCGGATAAAGTTCGGCAACGGCTCAGCGCTACGTAGGCCTGGCCGTGGGTAAAGGCCTCGCTCACATCAATGATTGCTTTGTCAAAACTCAGTCCCTGGCTCTTATGGATCGTGATGGCCCAGGCCAATTTTAAAGGTATCTGGGCAAAACTGCCTGCGTTAGTTTCGCTAATGGAATCACCCTCCATCTGATACTTTACATTGGCCCATTCAAGTGCCTCCACTGCTATCTCCTTATCCTCGCGCCCGCATTGCACAAACACAGTGTTTCCAGCAATGTTAGCGACCGTCCCGATCTTTCCATTATAATACAACTTTTCCGCCGAGCTGTCATTTTTGACGAACATAACCTGTGCGCCAATCTTTAATTTTAGTTCAGTTTCAGTTGGGTAGGCATCTTTGGGAAAGTCGCCGCGAATCGTCGCTTTAAACTCGTGTTCATGGCCCGCCAGCGCTTCAATAAACTCGCTATTGATCTGCTGCGCGATGTTGTTATGGGTAGTTAAAGTAATATATGGATCATCGGCGGCCGGACGGAAGCCCGGTAAATAACGTGCGTTCAATAAATCAAGGCTTTCCGGGCTGATGTTTTGGTTACGAACCTCGTTTAATAGGTCCACAAAGGCCTGTTCTTTTTGCCGGAATACGTGGTCCAGCTCGATCCGGACATACGGCGCTTTTTGAAGTACCAGGCTGCTAAAGAAATAGGGTGTCCGATAATAGCGGCTCAAGATCGGCCATTCCTCCTCCCGGATGATGGGGCTGAGCTGGGAGAGATCACCGATCAATAGAAGTTGCAGGCCACCAAATGGCTGTACAGTGTCTTTGATATTACGCAATATCAGGTCGATTTGGTCCAGCACATCCGGCCGTACCATACTGATCTCATCAATAATTAGCAATTCCAGATTAGCCAGTAAGTCTTTCTTTTCTTCGCTGTAGTGCATCTCCGGGCGACCATTTCCCGAAGGGATGATCGGACCGAAAGGAAGCTGAAAAAAGGAATGAATGGTCATACCGCCGGCATTGATTGCGGCCACGCCGGTAGGGGCGACCACCGCCAGGTTCTTTTTACTTTCCTGCCGGACCTTTTGCAGAAACGTCGTTTTCCCGGTACCTGCTTTACCCGTTAAAAAAACAACGGTATTGGTACTTTCTAAATAATCATAGGCCAATGCCATCGCTGGGTTCATGGTCGTCATTTCCAGGTTTAGTTAAATTATCTAAAATTTTCGCTTCATGAATCGGCTGCTAATTTATACTAATATTTTTAGTAATTGTTATAAATAATTACTAAAAGTTTTTCACTTTTGTTTTATCATGTTTAACAACGTCTATTTATTCACAGAAGCAAAAGCTTGGGTCAAACGAAAGAATGGTCCGGATGAGGTGGTCAGGATCATACCCGCTATAAAAAATGAGGGCCGGGTAAAGAGCTATGAATTATTTGTTGCTTATGATTACCCGGAGTATTTGGGCAGAATATTATTTGATGAAAATGGCTTTTGGATTTACGAGGGAACGGTGTTTAGTGTGCCTGAACAGGAACAGCTGGCCGTATTCATTATTAATTATAAGGAAGCAGTATGATGGAACAGTTAAGTTTTTTCGCAGAGGCAGGGCAGAGCAGGAATTTGCCTTCGGAGATGCTGGAATATACGCCGGGTTTGATCGATAGCGGAACCAGTGACCGGTTAGTAGAGAAATTTATACGGGATACACCATGGAAGCAGACGGTACAAAAGATGTGGGATAAGGAGTATTTGACACCACGGCTGACGGCCTGGTACGGAGATGTTGGTACGGATTATTCGGTATCCGGAAAAATATCCAATCCTTTGCCATGGACGGATGAATTATTGATGATCAAAGCAATGATCGAACCATTTGCTGGTATAAGGTTCAATAGTGTCTTATTAAATTATTATCGTGATGGCAACGATTCGGTAGCCTGGCACTGCGACAAGGAAAGTATTTTAGGCAAACGGCCCGTTATCGCCTCGGTCAGCTTCGGGCAGGTCAGGAGTTTTGATATTCGCAACAAACAGGATCATAAAGAACATTATTCGGTCAGGCTTGAACATGGCTCTTTACTGATAATGAAGGCAGGTTTGCAGGAGGCTTTTGAGCATAGGGTCGCGAAATCTGTACGACCAATGAAGGCGAGGGTAAATTTGACGTTCAGGTTGGTGATACCGTAGCTGAACTGCTAATGAGCTGAGGGTTCATTTTGATGAAATATCCGTATCGCCTTAATATATCTGGATTTATAATAGGCCGTCTGGAAATCAGTTTCTACAACGCCTTCATTTTTACCGGAAGTGGAATGCATAAAACGGAGCGGCTCGCCGGGGGCGGAGGAGATAATGCCCATGTGTCCTACAGTTTTATTGGTACTGTCTGTACCCGTAAATAGGATGAGGTCGCCCAGCCTGGCTTCTTGTAAGGAGATTGGTGTTTGTACAGGCGTGAAGTCTAAGGATGTCCGGGGCACCCTGATATTAAAGTGATTAAACACATAGGTCACGAAACCCGAGCAGTCAAAACCTTGGTTCGGGTCGGTTGAGCCATATTTATAAGGCGTCCCGGCAAGTGAGCAGGCGAAATTGACCAGTTCATCAGGTGTTGTCTTCCCTGTTTCAATATGGGTGATGTGTTCTGCTTCGTAAGGTGTCAACGTTTTTTTGTGTTCGCAGGAGACTAAAAGCAAGAGGAATAAAGTAATGTGTTGATAGTGGATCGTCATAATATCCTGTAGGTTACAAACGGGGTTAAAGTTCAGAAGTCGGAGGGAGGCAATCAAACTTTCCTATAACTGATTTACCGGCCAGGGTAAGGTGCCGTTTTTTCTTTTAAACAGTTCATTTATCTCTAAATCAGTCTAAGCGCCTGTTCAGAAACGAAATGAAGTTATGATATTTGCGTTACCAAAGCCTGAACCTATCAGGCATCCGGTATTTCAGGTTCTACCAGCTTAACGAGTTTATCCAGCGAATCCTGCCAACCCAGGTAACACATTTCGGCCGGTATCGCAGCCGGTATATTTTCATGTAAAATTTTCAAATCGGTCCCTGCGGATGTTTTTTGAAGCCAGACAGTATAGGTCATTTCGCCAGGCAGGTTCGGGTCATCAAATCTGTCCTTGTATTTTAGAAACTCATTTGGTTTTATCTCTAAATACTCTCCGCCAAATGACTCGAATTTGCCAGTAGTAAAATTTTGAAACGACATTTTGTACGCACCGCCTACTTTAACGTTCATCTCGTGTACGGTGCAAAGAAAACCATAGGGCGGCAACCAGGAAGCGATTGCGAGGGATTCAGTAAATGCACGATATACCTTTTCAGGCGAAGCCTTAATCACTCTATGCAATGAAACTTTGTTTTCTGACATAAAATCATTTTTTGTGTTCCTACTCATTTGGCTTTTCGGTTCGCCCGTTTTTTGTGGTTGCTGCTCCACTAGTAAATACGGTATTTACCCGATTTAATTTCCTGATCATAGCTGGTGACACTATTTGCAACAGCCTTTTTCCGGATACTTACCTAAATAATATCGGTATCTGTTAATTTAACAAATTAACGCAGCTACGGTTTTTTTAAGCAGACCTAATTGGACTAAAGTCGAACCGTTTGGCGAAAGCACCAGGCTCTTACCCCTATTATTTAGTTGGTTCGCGTCCAGTTTGGGGAACCAGGCTGGGCAAGCGCAATTTTTTGTCGCTTGTTTTTTTTCTTTAGATAATTTTTCTTAAGTTACTTTCAAATACAAAGTACTTTTGTTTATTTTGTATTACATAAGTATTTTTCTAATCAAAAAATCACGGTTATGAAAATTTCAAGAAAAAAATTTGTTTTCCTATTCCTAATTTCCGGGTTTGCCTTTCTTTTTATCTCTAACGTAATTTTTCGGTCAGCCGTCCGACTCATTCCTGAAAGCGGAGAGTCTTTTCTGGGAACGAAATCACTAATGGGATGGAAGAGCACCGTGTCCACAATTCTATATCCTATCAAAATTGTTTTGGTAGGCCCCATGCTTCCTCTTATCAATTTGCCGGATCCGCCACCTCCATTTTTGGTTATTGGATTTGCTTTCTATTGGACTATCCTTGCACTGGTAATTCATTATCTCATCTGTAAAATTAAGCGCTCGCAACTAAAAACATGATTTTTAGCGGGATCAGATTATTCCACGATTCTCATTTCCAAAATTTGGAGTAAATCCCCAAAAAAATTCGACATAATTTTGTCCAGTCTGGGGAGCAAGCCCTGCATACGTGGGCTTTTTTATTGCACAAAATTTGCAAGAATCGTTAAAAGACCTGTTGTAAGGAATATGCATGTTGATTTTTGGCAAGCGGTTATTTGGTCAAGACATGAGGGTAATCTCAACATGTGTTCATTATTGCCTCTATTATTTGCATTTTTAGGATATGAAAAGTAGTTGTTTGGGGGGCGGGATAGCTGCGCTATTGCTGATAGCCATCACAGGCTGTGGCCTGGTAAAGTCACTCGGTAAAAATCCGGAGGGCGAAGAGCTTGCCCGATTGAAGACTTTGCCTAATTACAGAAATGGCAGTTTCCAAAATTTGGCTAAACATCCTGATTCGACTGTCAAGTACAACCATTTCCTTTTTATCTTTCGCCGCCGCACAAAACCCACCAGGCCTTCTTCAGAGCTGCCATGGGTTAAAACTAATTTGAAGACTCTGGCTGCTGCTACTGCGCCTACCGTCGTTTGGTTCGGACATTCATCTTTGCTGATCAAAACCATGCAGGGCAATATACTTATCGATCCGGTTTTTAGCAACCAGGCCGCCCCGGTGCCTGGGGTGCTTAAGGCATTTCGGGGCACTAAGCATTATCACGCCAATGATATGCCGCCAATCGATGTGTTGATCATTTCCCATGACCACTATGATCATTTGGATTATCCCACCCTGATAAAATTGAAAGACAATATTAAAACGGCCGTAGTGCCGATGGGTGTAGGTTCACATTTGGTGTACTGGGGATTTGATCCTAATAAAATCATCGAACTGAATTGGAACCAATCGGTCACGCTGCCTGGTGGGCTCCGAATCACCGCTACGCCGGCGCAGCACCATAGCAAACGTACGTTTATAAAAGATAAAACACTTTGGGCATCTTATGTGATACAAGCAGACCAGTACCGGCTGTTTTACAGTGGCGATAGTGGCTATGGTTCTCACTTTAAGCAGATCGGACAGCAATATGGTCCATTCGATCTGGCGCTGCTGGAATGTGGACAATACAACCAGATATATGTTCATTTAGGCCTTGGGCAAGCTGCCCAGGTCGCCGTTGACCTGCATGCCCGTTTGCTGCAGCCTATCCACTGGGCCAAGTTCCCGGAAGCTAATCATCCCTGGTACGAACCAATAAAAACGCTTCTGCCTGCTGCTGAAAAGCTGGGTATCCAGGTAAACATTCCACGTATCGGGGAGCCTTATACTTTGGGTGATCCGCCCAGGAAAGTAGCCTGGTGGGATTTTTGAATAAATTATTTGAGCTGATAACCTGTATGTTATTATTTAGAAAACTTAATTACAGGGTTGTAAACTATTTTCTATAAAAAATGGCACCAACGGTTAGAACTATTAAAACTTTTAAACTTATTCGAAGTGGCCTAAACGGGGTTCGAAAAGCTTCCCCTACTGGCTGCTACTTTGCTTTTGTCTTTTAACAGGGTTTGTATAAAAATTCCGTGTGTATACGACATGTTGCACCAGATAAACGTTAATATATCCACTATTACTTCGCGAAAATTAATATTATATTTGTGTATGCCAGTTATTAACTAATACTATACCTTTAATTATCTTATTATGAAAAAAATCGTTGTACTTTATTTAGCAGCAGCACTAAACTTGCTAAGTTTGCAGGTTTTTTCTCAAAGCAAAAAGGATACTACTGCCACATTGGGCCTTGCAGGAGATAACCTTGATCTTTATGCTGTATTAGATTTGTTTCAAAAGTCAAAAACAATTGAAGCGTTTGAAAAATCGTTGAATGATGAAAAATTAAAGATCAATAACCTGGATCTGAACCTGGATAAAAAAGTCGATTTTATCAAAGTAGTCACTTCAAAAAAAGACAGTTCGTATACATTTATACTCCGCGATGATATCAGTAAAACTGAATCGCAGGATGTTGCCGTCATTTTGTTAGATAAAGGCAAAGGCGGGAAGGTCAGCTTGCAAATCGTGGGTGACGAGGAATTATATGGCAAAGATTATGTTATTGAGCCAAAGGGTAATTCGTCAATTACCGCTAACCCCGGGTATACCGGAGAGAAACCCGTTACGGTTAATGTTCCGGCAACAACTACTGTAGTGGTGCAATCCGCCCCGATCGTACAGTATGTTTATTCGCCCGCATATGTACCTTATTATCCGCCTTATTATTATGGATACTCCCCGCCCTGGTTTGCATTTGCAACCGTTATGGCAGTAGGTATATATCGTCACAATCATTACTACCATGGTGGTTATCATGGAGGTTATGGTGGAGGGAATGCTGTGGTCATTAATAACAGAAACAGTATTAATCATTACAATAACACCAGAAACACATCCAACACCGTACGCAACAACCAGGATAGGGGCAATTATGGTAATGGCTCAATAGATCGCGGGGGAAACAGAGGTTCGGCATCAACCCGCCCAGCTAATTCACCATCCAACAGGGCAGGAAATGGAGCTTCTGCCTCAAACAGGCAATCACCTTCTGCCTCAAACAGGCAATCACCTTCCGGATCAAACAGGCCCTCAACATCCGACAGGTCCTCAACATCAAACAGGCCCTCAACATCAAACAGGCAATCGCCGAGCAGGTCATCTGGTTCATACAGCGGTGGTGGGCGTTCCATGGGTGGCGGTCGTTCCATGGGCGGCGGCGGTGGCAGAAGACGTTAGCTCTACTATATTGTACGAATACTATAGTTAAAATTCAAAAATTGAAGGCTGAATAATTAAATAAAAAACCCGGTAACAGAATAAATATGTACCAGGGATTTTGTGTTTATAAAACGCATTGCGCTTTGCAGTTTTTATAGATGAATGAAACTACAATTTAAACGTACAAATTAATAGAAAAAAATGTTTCATGGAACAAAACCTGAAAGCGAATTGTAAGATTCGTTTTTTAAAAAACCTAATTACACCAATAGAGATTTATAAATAAAACGCTCTTCGAAAAATATTTTTGATCAGTTTTTGAAAAGCATGTGCTAAATCATTGTTATTTAGTGAGCCCATCGGAGGCACTCATATCTCTAACAGCGACATATTTGCCATTTCTTTTTTCAAAAAGGCTCATATAATTCCCTGTATTAAGTGTCGTTTTGGCAGAATCAATCACTGAAAAAGAACCAAGTTCTACAACAAGGTTTCCATCATTTGATACAAAAACTTCGTTAGTTTTATACTTGATCTTATCAATAGGTGAAGTCAAATCAGACGTTAAAAAAGCAACAATTGATTCCTTGCCCACTAACGGGGGCCTATTTGGATAAAAACTTTTTGCATCATCTGCATAATAACCAATACTTCTCACTTCTCCGCTATTGTAGACATTAGCAAACGAATCTTCCTTCGCTTGAATTTCTTTTTTGATTTGTTCTTTATCAATTTTTGCGTTACAGGCGAGCATTAGCGCTATTATACAACATAATGCGCATCCCTTTAGAATCATGTTTTTCATAATTAATTGTTCTATTTTACTAATATAACGATAAGCCCAGCTATATAAAAATAATATGAGATTGCTTTAAAGTTTACTTTTAGCAATACTTCCCGAGAAACTTGACCTTTTACATGCAGAACTTAGAAAAGACTATATGAGAAGGCCTAAATATTCAAGGAGGTAAGTTACTTAAATTTGCTTAATAATTACAAAGAAAGACTTTTTAAAATTCATCTCCTCAGGCAAGCCAAGTGTGTTTCGCTTGACCGTTGAGCGTCCACGCTCAATAAAAAAGCCCTCAAAATCATTCTGAGGGCTTTCAGTGGAGCCAAAGGGATTGAAATCGAACCCTTGATTCCATTTTTGTGCTTTTTAGATGATCTTAAAATTGGTTGACAATCAACTACTTGTAAAATAAAATATACATAACATTGTAAACATGATAAATTACCGGGATCGAATTTATCCGATGCTTTATCCCTTTCAGAAGTTTCTATAGGGTTAAAAGAAACAAATTTCCAAAAACAAAAGGTATTGGGTCGAACCCCCGTATCATACAGAAGTATCTATGCTAATCGGTATTAAAATATTAGCTAAATCCCCTGAAAGGGGAGCTCAGCTATAATTTATATATCAGTAATTGTATTTTTTGAATGTTTTTCATGATACAAAGATCAACATCCAATATCCGGCAAGGTTTCCTGTACGGCTCAAATTAATTGTGCGGGCGGCTCACCAAATCTTTACCCTTTGATCTTCGGGTTTGTAATTTTTATCGCCTGGTTGCACATTAAATGCTTTATAAAAAGGTTCAAAATTCATCAATGGGCCGTTTACCCGCCATATCGCCGGCGAATGCGGATTGGTGTTCACATAGGTACGCAGGAACGCATCTCTTGTTTTCACCCTCCAGATCCTGGCCACCGACAGAAAGAAACGCTGGTCTGGAGTAAAGCCGTCGATTTTTTCAGAACTCTTGCCTTGCTGAGTCATCTTGAATGCATCGTAAGCGATCGCAACACCACCGTTATCGGCGGTATTTTCACCCAATGTCAAAGAGCCTTTAACATGCACCGTATCCAAAACGGTAAATGAGCTATATAAAGCGGCCAGTTGTCCGGTTCTCGTTCTGAATCTTTGAAAATCTTCTTTTGTCCACCAGTTTTTAACGTTCCCGTCTTTGTCGAACCGGGCGCCCTGGTCATCAAAGGCATGGGTCATCTCATGACCGATGACCATCCCGATGCCGCCATAGATAATGGCATCGTCCGCCGCAAAATCAAAATAAGGATACTGCAAAATACCCGCCGGAAAAACAATTTTGTTAACAGACGGATTATAATAGGCCGTAACCGTAGCCGGGTCTAAACCCCATTGTGTTTTATCAACGGGTTTGTTCAATTGCTCCAACTGGAACTCGTAATCGTTTTGGCTGAGCGCAATGATATTCTCAAAGTATGCTGTTCTTTTAATTTCCACTTTAGAATAATCCCGCCATTTATCCGGGTAACCTATATTTTTAGTGATCGCATATAGTTTTTCCCTGGCCTTTTGTTTGGTACTGTCAGACATCCAGTTCAGTTGATTGATCCTGTTTTCGAATGATTTCTGGAGGTTGTTGACCAGGGTCAGCACACGTTTTTTTGCATCTTCATTGAAATACCGTTTGACATAGAGTTGCCCTAAAGCCTCTCCCAGGAAATTGTCAACTTGTTCGGTCATGATCTGTCTGCGCGGCTTTTGGGTGGCTTGCCCGGATAAGGCCTTATTGAACTCAAACGAAGCATCAACAAAAGATTGGCTGAGCGTTTCTGCATAATTCTCCAGCGTGATGGCCTTTATATAAATTTTCCATTGATCGAGCGGGATTGTTTTTAACAGCGTGTCTAACTTATTATAATAAGCGGGTTGTGCCATATCAATAGAGTCGGCTGATGCGCCTAAACCAGCGAGCAACGTCCCCCAGGCTAAATTCGGTTGCGTTTTGCCGAGCGGGATAACCGGCAGTTTATGGTAATTGGCATCAACATCTCTGAGTTCAATATTCGTTTTATGAGCTGCTGCAAGCGTTTTTTCAATGCTATAAGCTGTCGCTGCATCCCTGGTAGCTTCGGCACCGCTGCTGCCGGTTAGTTGAAATAAGGTGCGGATATATTGCTGGTAGGCTTGTTGGACATGGAGGGTAGCTGAATCTGTTTTGAAATAGTAATCCCGGTCCGGTAAGCCAATGCCTGCCTGGTATACATGAGCGATATTGACCGCGCTGTTTTTGTTATCAGGGCCAACACCAAAGCTGATGATGGAGCGGTTTCCCGATTTGAGTTCAGTTGCCACAAACCCAAGCAGCGATGCCGTACTGTTGATCGCATTAATACGCTCCAGTATGGGTTTTACGGGCTGGTAGCCACGTTTATTAATCGTTGCCAGATCCATACCGGATTCATAGAAGTCGCCCACCTGCTGCTCAATGCTATGCATGGTATTCTTAGCCTTTGAAACACTATCCAGGATATTTTGCAATAACTTTTTTTGCGGGATATTCATAAATGAGTAAGAACCCACACCCGATTGATCGCTGGCGATTTTAACGGCGTCGTACCAGCGTCCGTTCACATAACGGAAAAAATCATCACCGGGTTTAATTTGGGGGTCCAACCCGGCGACATCAACAAAGCTCTTTTTTTGCGCATCCGAATAGCTGCCAATGGTGAAAAGTGCAACCGTTAGACAAATGACTAATATTTTATTCATAATTAAAGATTTGGTTAAAGGTATAATTTGCGGCCCACCAGGGCAATTCCTTTTTAAGGATTTTACTAAATCCTCCATTAAACGTGTAAAAACGTTTCTAGTCATTTAAAATACCGATTTCCCCGATTCGATATGTCACTTTTGTTTCGGAGCAGCGCGATGTATTCCACCGCTTCGATGCACTTTGACATTTTGAAATGGCGATGGTGACATTTGATTACCCGCGATCAAAAAAAACCAAGGCGTGTGGTCCGCGCCGTCCCCCAACCTGACCCTGCTACCGCCAACCTAATGCAGGGGCAACGTGCTCCAAAATAACAGAGAGCACATGGATATTGTAGTCGACGCCCAGGGTGTTGGGTATGGTCAGCAGCAGCGTATCCGCCTCGCGGATCGCCTCATCCTGCGCCAGCTCCCTGACCAAAGCTTCAGGCTCAGCCGCATAAGTCCTGCCGAAAACCGCCCGCTTATCCGCCTCGATATAACCAAAACTATCAGACCCCTTGCCTTGCTGCCCAAAATAAGCCCTGTCCCGGTCGCTGACCAGCGCAAAAATCGAACGGCTTACTGAAACGCGCGGTTCGCGCAGGTGCCCGGCTTTTTTCCAGGCTTCTTTATACAGCCTGATCTGTTTGGCTTGCTGGATATGGAGCGGTTCGCCGCTTTCATCAAATTTTAAAGTAGAACTTTGCAGATGCATCCCTTGCTCCGCTGCCCAGACAGCAGTCGCATTGGAAGCCGCGCCCCACCAGATCCGTTCCCGGAGTCCTTCCGAATGCGGCTCCAGCCGTAACAGGCCCGGCGGATTAGGAAACATCGGGTAGGGGTTGGGCTCCGCAAAACCGTCACCTTTCAATCTTTCCAAAAATTCCAGAGCCTTTCGGCGTCCCATATCGGCATCGGTCTCCCCCGCTGCGGGTTCATAACCGAAATAATGCCAGCCCTCGATCACCTGCTCCGGCGAACCCCGGCTGATGCCTAACTGCAAACGCCCCCCGGCGATCAAATCCGCTGCGCCGGCATTTTCAACCATATACAGTGGATTCTCATAGCGCATATCGATGACACCGGTTCCGATCTCTATTTTGCTGGTTCTGGCGCCGATGGCCGAAAGCAATGGAAAAGGCGAGGCCAATTGGCGTGCAAAATGATGAACCCGGAAATAGGCCCCATCCAAACCGATCTGCTCGGCAGCGACAGCCAGATCAATGGACTGCAGCAGGGTGTCGCCTGCCGTTAGGGTTCGATGAGCGGGATGGTCAGACCAATGTCCGAATGATAAAAATCCTATTTTCTTCATAGATAAATGATGATTTAAGGACAAAAGTAAGCATCGTAGTCTGAAGGTGTATCCGGGCGTAGTTTTCTTTTCTTCAAGCGCCTTAAAGAAAAGTACCAAAGAAAGGGTCTAAAAATCAACTATCATTAAATAATGAGCCGTTGTTAAAAAAGCCTATTTGACAGTCCTGCCGATGACTTTTGAAGTTAAATTAAATGTTTATATTTAATTAAAATGCGGTTTGAACTGTGGCAGTCCTGATAGCATTCTTTCACTTATGTCACCGTCATTTAGGTATTACCAAATACCAATCAGGATCGTCCCCATAGATCATCAAACGGATGCAAGTGTATTTTAAATTTCAGATTTACCTCGATGTCAACAAGCCCAATTTCCAAATTTAAAATTAGGACCATCAGAAATAACTGGCTGAATAAGACAATGTCGAAGGCTGTGCTTTCTAAAAAGATCAGGGTGAGCCTGAGTATCATCGATAAATATATAAAGGAATTTATCAGTTTAGGAGAAATTTATCCCGAACAAGCTTTGAATGTTAATTTTTTCCCGCCAAAGCCCAAAAAAGTGTATCCTCCGTCACAAATCTTCGTGGAAATGAAAGCGGTGTTGCCCGCACTGATTGCAAATTTGACCGTCAATAAGGCATCTGTTCCGGCACTATTTGATTCGTATCGGGAAATATGCCCAAATGGTTATGGCTATGACACATTCAGAAAACGTTTCGCAACCTGGCATAAATCCAGTAATATCTGCTTGTTTGCACATAAGAAAGTAACTGTGATCTTAGATGAAGACAAGGCATTGCTGAATAAATGGTTAGAAGGAAACGATCTGATCGCGTGGCGGCAGGCTACCGTAATTACCGATTCTTATAACGGCGTACACGTCAAAAAAATCGCGGAGAAAGTACAGCTTTCCTATCCATCAATTCTGACTTATATAACGAAGTATAACGATGGTGGCTTAGTTAATCTAAAGCGAAAATATGGAGGAGCCAATAAGCACTGGGTTAAATCCCGTGAAGAAAAGAAAAAGAACCTGATGAAGTTAATTCATCAGTCTCCGCAACTATATGGCATCAACCGGTCGTCCTGGTGCCTCGCGGACTTATCGTTAGTCTATTACGATTTGTATGGTGTAAACGTTGCACCAACTTCCATAGCTTTGTATTTCAAACAGGAGGGCATAGCCTATAGAAAGGCTAAGGTTATTTTAACAAGCCCGGACCCTAAATTCAGGGAAAAACTGGATCATATCAAATCCATACTTTCCAATTTAGGGCCGAATGAAAGATTCTTTTCAATTGATGAATATGGTCCCTTTTCCATTAAAATGAAACCTGGCTGGTCTTATACGGAGTCAGACCATCCAAAAACTGTTAAGCAATTTCAAAAGAGTAAGGGCTGGGCGATCTGTACGGCTGCTTTGGAGCTGTCCACTAATCAGGTGACACATTTCTATTCAAGGAAAAAGGACACTGAGGAGATGATTAAGCTAATCGACCTATTAATAATTCAGTATACTTCCGACAAAAAGCTTTATATATCGTGGGATGCCGCTTCATGGCATAGTTCTAGTAAGCTCAAAGAATACCTACAGCAAATAAATGAAACGGCTGACAAAAATTTGAACATTACACCGTATGTAGAATTAAGTCCTTTACCTACCTCCGCCCAGTTTTTGAACGTAATTGAATCCGTCTTTAGTGGATTAGCGAGAGCCGTCATGCATAATAGTAATTATCAATCTGTTGATGAATGCAAAATGGCGATCACTAAATACTTTGACGAAAGAAATGCTTATTTTAAAAGATTTCCTAAGCGGGCAGGGAAAATGATTTGGAGAAGTGAGCTTGTTAAATCAGTTTTTGATGAAAGCAATAATTGCAAGGACCCATTAAACACACTTTGATAGATTTTTTTAGGAAATTCCTTTCCTAAATAAGAGAAGGTTTCCGCTGAATACTTGGGGATCAAAGCTTACCAAATCACTCTCGAACCCAGAAGTGTTGATCGTCTGAATGCTGCCGCAGTGCCTTTATCAGGGCTTGCAGCCTGGCATGGGCTATTCAAATATGGTCAACCTGAAAGGGCCGGCGAGTTTGATTTTACGACGAAATATCAATGTTTCAAATTGAGAATAAAAATGTAATTATTTTACAATCAGAGGTATCTACAACACAGGTTCCGGTTATAAAAAATATAAACAAATATCATTTCCTTATCACCAGGTGCATCATCGCAGGATCACTCAACAGCCGCTCCATCACCTCCTGAATAATCTCCTGCACATCCTGCTTGATCTGTAAATAATTCCGTTGCACAATCGCATTGTTAATATGCCGTACCTCCGGTATTTCCTGATAATCGGCGATCTCCTTATTCAGTGCCTCATGATTATTGATGATCTCACAATGAAAAGCTTTCAGGTCAATTTTACAATCGGGGTTATCTGCCACGACGCCCGCAAATTCCCCTGAACTCAACAGCGAAATCCGCGAAGCAGGCACCGCCGCCTCCAGTTGCTTAGACCGGCTGACCGAAGTGTCAGCACGGTTGATAGAAAGACTTTCCCGGTCCTGCATGATCCTGCCGATGCGCTCAGAAATATTCTTTGCCGTATCGCCGGTGCTTTGCCCGGCGATGATATTGCCCACTGAATTCATGATCACATCGGCGCGTTCTTTCCCATAGTCCTTCCGCAACTGGCTAAAATCCTGGATGCCCATGCAGGTGGATACCTTATTGCTGCGCGCTGTGGCGATCAGCACATCAATATTGCTGACATCCACCGTAGGCAGTTCGTCAAACACCAGGCTGCATTTCCGCTGGTCTTTTTTATTCACCAGCTTGATCAAACGGTTGATGTAAAGCGATATTACCGCTCCATAGATCTGTATTTTTTGCGGGTTATTACCGATACAAAGCAATTTGGGCTCCTCCGGGTTGTTGATATCCAGGGTAAAATCATTCCCGGACAAAACATAGTAGAGCTGGGGAGAGGATAGCCGCGCCAGCGTCACCTTTGCCGAGGCGATCTGTCCCTCCAGCTGCTCAATCGCATCGCGCAGGTAGGCGCTGATAAAGGGATTGATCAGCGCATCAATTTCCGGATCGGTACGCAGGGCAGTAAACAATTTATCATAGTCCAGCTGGATCATTTCAATCGCGTGCGGCACCGTGCAAAATTCCCCATCCTTATACCTGCGCAGGAACCAGATCACCGCCGTCAGCAGGTTAATCGGGCTCTCCACGAAGAAGTCGCCCTGGCGCTTATTCCACTCGCGGTTCAGGCCGATCAGGATCGTCCGTGCCGATTCCACCGCGTCCGTAATGTCCAGCATCGTTCCCGGCTCCAGCGGGTTACAGCGATTAAACAGCTTATCAAAATTAATAAAGACACATTGCGTTTTAGCAGGGTAGAGGTGCCGGTATTTCAGGAAGGTGTTATAAACGATCTTGGACAGGTCATCGAACTTGAAGTCATAGACCATCATCGCAAAGCCCTTCGAGATATGCTGCGTGATCAGGTGCCGTATCACAAAGTAAGACTTGCCCGCACCGGCGCCGCCGGTCACTAAAACCGCCCGGAAGGGATTGATCACATTCAACCAGCCCTGCCGCCATTTTCCCTTCAGCCGGTAGCGCATCGGCAGGTTCACCGAATACTCATTTTCCAGCAGTCGTTCCTCCTGCGGAAAGCTCTCGTTATCCCGGTTAAAGATATCACCCGATAACCGGTCCCGGATGATCCGTGACAGCATCGTACCACCGCTCAGAAATAGCAGATAGCCCATTCCTGTCACGCCCATATACCCCAGCGCCACCCACTTTATTTTTTCCCTCACCAGCAAAATAAAGTAGCTGGTAAGGAAAAAAAACAAGCCTGCCAGGAGATAAAGCAATGCCGTTTTGTAATGCCGCTTCTCATCCTTTTTTCCCTTAACGCCAATCAGCGCAATGCCCAGGAAACCCAAAGCGATCAGCTTGGATTTATAGAAATTACTGAACAGACCGCTCTTAACAATATTCCGCATCAACCGGTCCAACACCGGCGCCACCAGGTGCCAGCCCACAAAAGCGCCGTAGCATTCCTTATAAAAATGTATAGCCAAAACCGCAATACTGATCAGCCTGGTCATATCCAGGATCTTGCGCATCGCCTGATCGTTTTCCCCCGTCTGCATCTCATCCTCCTAAATCCTCCCCGGTAGGGAGGACTTTAAATTCACCCTCACAAAAAATCACTCAAACCGCAAAGCCAGACACCTAAGTCAATGTCATCCTTCGCCGCTTTTTTTTCTTCTTTTTTCGCTTCAATTGCCAATCCATCACCTGCGCCTGTTCCCCCGCGTCCAGAAGTGCATCCACCAAGTCCTGACCCACACTATTTACCAGTTCGCCCAAAATAGTTTGAGTATTCAATAAGGAACGCCGGCCATTCTCCGTAGCCCTCTTTTGCTCCAATTTTTCTGCCTCGCCGATGTTTCTTTTTCCCTCACCCGCCACGCCTTTTGTACAGCGTTCAAGGATAGCCCTTGCGCTGTAGGCCTTGCCCAGATCACTGCCATTGAACACCGTCTTTTTCACATGGTCGACATAAGTTAAACCGTAGATTACCCCGTCCGCATTTTGCCGGATCACCAAATCAATCCCCTCTTTTTTTAAGGCACTTTGCAAAACCCTCAAATCTATAGCGTCCTGCAGTAAAGCCAGATCAACCGCATTCCGGATACGGCTTCTAAAAGGTGCCCTTGCTTCCTCATTGGCCGCAAACTTTTCCCGGATATTTTTTAAAGTCGGACTACTAAAAAAGTCACTTGCCTTAATGGGCACGCCAACCTTATTACCCTGCGCGTCCAGTACCCGGTAAACCAAACCCTCATGCTCCCGGATGCGTGATTTTTCACTGCCTGCATCAGCCGTAATGTTATACAAACCCAGCACCGCATTTAATTCCGGCAAAGAAGTAAACCGATAGCTTTTTAATACCGAATTCAGCACACCGGCAATCGCTCTTTTCGTTTCCACCCGTCCGTATAACGCCCGCTCCACATTCACCGGTTTTGGCCGGAAAAGCTCCCGCTGCCCGGCGTCTTCCGCACGCACCAGGCCATATAATACCTCAATTTCCTTACGCGCTTTCTCCGACTGGTTCCTCCCCAGGTTATGCAGGTTAATGGCCTTCCCATCAGGCTTAATATTGGTCGTTACCAAATGGATATGCGGATGCCCCGCATCAAAATGCTGGTAAAGCAAATAAGGCTGCCCGCCAAACCCGATTTTTTCTAAATAGACCCCGGCAACCTCCTGCAACTGCTCTTTAGAAAGCTTTTCCGACGGATCAAAATTTAAAGAAATGTGAACACTGTTCACCTTCGTCCGCTGATTCAATTCCGTCAGTTTTTCTAACCGTGAAAGCTTCTGATAAAAATTCATATCAGCAGCGTCCATCGGGTAATAACCTGCCTCCAAACACTTCGCCAAACCAGCCTTAACTTTTTGCTCGTTATAGTTTAAACAGTTGCGCAAACTGCTGCTCGAATGGATCACTGCAACCATTGTTCCGATATCGAATTAACCTTCTGTTTGATCTCCTCCGCCTTTCCAAAAAATACGTCCCTGTCACTTTCAAATCCCATCAGCCAGCGTTGCATTTGCGGCAAATGATCCAGCGTATGCAGGCGGTGCACCGCCTGGTTAAAGTTCACCCCAATCGCATTCAGTTCTTTCCGCAAGAGCACTAATTCTGCCACCAGTTCATCCAATGACTGGTTGCGCGTATAGACCGTGACCGCCTTTCCAAACAATACCCTCCGGACATATTCGCTCAGCTTCCTGATCGTGCTTTTCTTCCAGTTCTTTTCCAGTACCCCGTATTCATCGCCAGTCAGCCGAAGGCCAATGATGCGTTTCCTGCCCGTTTTCTTTCCTTCCATCTCACTCTGCCAAATCACAAAAAACAACCCTATTCAAACAGGATGCCGTCTTTTCCCACCTTCCCCGACTTCGGAGGGGAAGGCCAGATTGCAGGTGTTGTTAAACAACTGTACATCTGGCCGATTGCGCACGAGGCAATCTAACCCCGGTCCGGTGAGGGAAAAAATCAATAAAGACCGCCTTCAGCATTAACCACCTGATAACAGCCGGTTCTGAGGTTTTAACCGCACTTTCTTAAATTCCCCTTTGTGAACCAGCCAGTCATTCAAATCGTTGTGCCGGCTATAAAGTCCGCTTTCATCCCGGTAGCGCGCGCCCAGTGACAAAGCATATTGCGTATATGCCCGGCCCGTTAGATCCTGGTCCAGCCAAAGCCGGACAGACTCGTGCCGCTCCAGGAAGGGTAGCGCCCGGTCAAACATTCCTGCGCCGTTGAGCACCACAAAATCAGCCGTTCCCGGTTCCACGTAAGGGTGCAAAGTCTGGTAAGAAAGAAAGTCAAAAGAACCCTCGAAAACCTCCGCTTCCCTGGCTCCAAAATCCAGCGTGGTAATCTCCTTCGGTGCGCCGCTTTGCTTGTAATTTTTGTTACGGATTTCCCATCCGCCCGCATCGTTCTGAAAGCCTATTCCATAGAAAGAGCGGCCGTTAATTTCATAGTGGACCTCGCTGCAATACTGCTCTGCCACCGCCACCGGGATAGACCTTTCGTGCAAATAGTTTTTTAACGGATAGGAGTAAAGCGGAAAGACCTCTCTGACCAACAACTTATGCTCATCATGAAGCCTGCCCTCGTGCAAAGCCGGATCATATTTCGGCAGTTCACCGTAAGAAGACCCACCCCCGAATTTCTCCAATAATTCCGGAACGGAACACCCGTAAAAACGCAGGAAAAACTCCACCGGCCCGCCGCCTGCAGCCAGTGGAAAATCGTACCATTCATTGCTGAGCCTGTTGACATGAAAACTGGCTTCACGTTCATTTCGCAAAGGCGACAGGTACCAGTAGTCCGTTCCATTCTTTTTGATTTTTGCAGGCTCGTAACCCAGTTTTTCCAGGCAGCCCGCCAGGTCGATCTCCCGGATATCGGCCAGAGATACTAATTTATTTTCCAAACCCTTCATCACTAATCCAAATAATAAACACCCGAAATTAGCGACCCCAATTGAGATACAACGATCCTCCCCATATTTTGATGAGGATCGTTTGAACCCGGCAACCTAATTTTACTACCATTATTAACCCTTTAAATTTTTTATATATGACAACGAATGTGTTGGTAACAGTCTACGAAACTTTGCTTTGTAGTCCGGGGATGAATGAGGCGGTAAAGATCGATGTCAAAATGAACCGGAAGACAGTCCTGCTCCTGAACAGCCTGATCGAAGGAAGCCTTACAAAGGAGGGAAGCGGTTCCTCCGAATTGCTCAAACTGGTTCCTGCCGAAGACGCGGATGAACTGAGGTTTTTCGCCGAAGAATGCCTTAAAAAGGCAGGCCTGAAGGAACTCAGCGAAAAAATGAAAGCGCTGAGCAGTAAATAAGCCAAAGATCGGCCAATGGCTTCTGGTGAGAAGCCATTGGTGCTTAAAAAGTCCATCTAATTATCAGCTCGTCGAAATACCGTGAAAATACGGGTTGAAACTTCGGAATTAGTTTTCTAAATTTCGAGAAAACTAACCTTTAGCCTTTTTCAAGTTAACACCTAAATTTATCATAATGACCGAAGCGCTTAATATTCACATAGAAAAATTCATTTTTCACGTAGTTCATCACGGTAACGCGGCACCAACCCTAATGGAAGAAACACCCATCGGCGCATTTGAAGGGTTTTTTGTTAACCGGATCAGGGAGATTCTGAATGGTAATCGGTTTAATTTTTCAGATGACTCAGACTTCCTTGCATCATTGAGAGTCATTGACGCCGACCCTTCGCATTTTGTATCCGAAAGCCAGGAACTTGCACGCACATTTCATAATCAAAATGACCGGCGGATAAAGCCAGGAGTAATGATTCTGATTTATGCTGATGTCGATCGCACCAAAAAATATATCTTGATTAAGTATGATCATGAGGAAGTGATCACCTATACAGAGCAAGACGGTCAGGCTATCCTCTCGGAGATATCCAACACTTTTGTCAAGAGCGGCCAGGCTCTGCAGAAATCAGCAGTGATCAATCTCGGAGACGTCGTTCCCGGCGCAGTCATTGTTGACAAATCAGAAAGGCAGGACATCACAGATTTCTTCAAGGAATTCCTCGGCGTGAAGCGTTATTATACTCAAGCCGATCTAACCGAAAAGGCAGCGAATTGCTTTATGGAAACGATCCGAGAACATCAAGCGATCCTTCCTGCTGAATTTACAAGCCAGGCGAGCAATACATTTTATGATTACGTCCAGCATACGGATAATTTTAGCCCGGATCAAACTCCGCAAGAATTATTTGGAGTTTATTTCACGCCAGAGATCGGGCGTACCTTTGCAAGAAAATTGGGCAAGGCAGATATTTCGGGTGAGGCGTTTTCTTTTGATAAGCGGGTGATCAGAAAGCCACGGAAGAAAAAGTACCGCACCCAGGAAGGGGTCATCATCCAGTATGATGCAATTGCAGCCAATACGGTTCAGATTGAGAATGAGGGCGAAAAAACAAAGATCACTATTGTTACGAATAAACTTATCGAGCAGCCATTGTGATTGATATCCAACATGTCCTTTTCCCTGACTGCACAGAAAATGCAAAAGCACTTGTGTGCGCCTCGCTGCCGGTAAATGAAGAACGTTATCAAATCCTTCGCAGTCTTCACAAATTTTTAGAAGATCGGAATATCGGTGCTGTCATCCTTATGGATGAATTCGGGACAGAAATCGATATGAATGCTAATGTCGCTTGCCCCGCCAGTCTGACCAATGGCCGTTACAGCATCCAAAAAAATGCTGCATTCCCGATTTATTTTACACAAAGAGCGTTGACGGAACATTTAGAGACAATAACAGAGGTTAGCAAGCAGTATTTTTTATTTTTTTTTAAAAAAGGATTCGTGACCAAATGGGCTATATTTTATGGTCAGGAAGAAATCGATAGCGTCGCTGGCGCAAACTCATCAACCGCAACTGAAGATATTCCAAAATTTGTAAAATCTCTAAATGTAGGTGCAAATCAATATTTGCCGTTCTCTTCGATGTTTTGGCAGGAAAATGATCGGACGAAAGCGCCCGAGTGGTGGAAAAAAATAAGCGCCGCAAAGTTATTCTGCGGCTTAGGAAAAGAGTTACGGTTTGAAGGCCACGTAGCTGAGATTACTTTTTTGGGCGAACGCCGTGTCACGCTGAATGTTTCAGTTCATTCCGATCAGTTGGTGAGCGCCTACCCAGCTGTTCAGGCAATTGCACAATGGCTTTACCAGGACGAAAGAGGAGCCGATACCCGCCACACGCTGATCAATAACCAGGTTGCTTTGTTGTCGATTGCGGATGTCGAACTTATAGAGACAAATTTAAAACCAGTTGCCGAAAAAATAATGGCCGCCGCTGAGATGGCCTATCGGTACTACCTCCGCAATTCGGATAAGGAACTCAATAAAAGCTTAACCGAACTCAATAAAACACTCTTTGAGCATACTAGTAAAATTCGTCAAAATACAATGGATCTAATCAGCGGTTTATGGCGCGATTTTACGACCGCTTTCGGCTTGCTTGTCCTGAACTTTTCCCTCAAAAAGCCAGAAGTTTCCGGTACATATTGGAACTGGCTTCTGTATGGCCTCATAGCATATTTGATCATTAATCTTACGCTAACCGGTAATCTAGGCTTTTGGTTCTATTATCGTTTAAAATCTTCAATAACGGATATGCGCGATCGTGTCTATAGTTACCTCACAAATGAAGATTTTAACCGATATGCACTCGATCCTTTAAAAACAGCTTTTAGAAAATATCGTAAGACTTTTTGGTTGATATCCGCATGTTATTTTGCAATCATTGTGCTCGTATTTGTGGCGATATTTAGAAAAGAGTTAGCCAGTGCAAATCCTGTTTTAACGGAGCATAAAGGTCAAACCAAAATAAACCCTTTAAAACAGCGTTAGCTGTACCCGGCTTACTTCTATTGCAGCAATCGCTTTCAGCGTCTTAGCAATCAAATCCTGCTTGTAATTACAAGTATCCGGATTGCCCACCTTCTCCGTCATTTTAGCTTTCATTTCAGATAAGGCCGCACTCAAAGCAGCCTCACGACTATTGAATTTTTTGCAGAACACACAAAGCGGTCCGCTGCTCCCCGCAGTTCCATAATTGCAACTCAACGCGTAAGCCCAAATGAAATCAGGACCCCTTCCAAGCCGGATATGACTTTCACACAAAGTGATTTCTTCATAATCCAGAAATTTCGGGACCTCAAACCAACCATATTTGTTAAAGGCAATTCCGGTAAACCCGAATTCCAGCGCCCGGCGGTGCTCATTGACATTCATCATGATTTGCCGGTAGCTATCGCCAAATCCGGCGAACCAGGCCAGTTTTTCAGTATCCCCGGTTTCGACAACCGTAAGAATCTCAGCCAGTATTTCACGCTCATAATGCATGAGATGATTTTCAGCGGCATAAGCGTTGATGTCGTTTATTGATTGAAGGGTTAATGCGAACTTTTCCATAACCTGATAATTAAGTTTTTATTACCCCAAAAGCGCGCGCGGCTGCCTGTCAAGGGCCCCGCGGAGCGGGGTTTATATACCCTTGACTGGCAGGCCGGAAAGCGCGCTACCTTTGTATCAAAACTTAATGAATTAGGGAAAAGAGAAACTAACCTGAAAAAAGTAAACTTCACTTTGCGACTGAAAAGGTTCTTTTGCCTAACTCCAAGGCTGCAAGCAAAGTAGCCGCTTTGGCCACTCCAATTCCGGGGAACTTACAAAAGTCTTCAGCGGTGCGGTTTAGCAACCTTGCCGGATCATTCTTAACCGATTTCATGATCTTTTTACAAAGATCGAGCACCGATAATTCCGATGACCCTGTACCTAAAAGGATTGCCAGCAATTCCGCATTGGTTAGTTTATCCGCACCCAGCGCATGCAGCTTCTCCCTCGGCCTGTCAAATTCAGGAATCGCCTTCATGCCCTTAGGGTCTTTTACTAATTCCATTTTTACTTCCGCGGGGGACAATTCACCATAAGCCAGTTGACTCAATATCATAGATAACGCCTCAACGAAAAACCCCAGATCTTCCTCCCAAAGCTGGATCGTCCGCCGGTGGTATTTATCTTCATCATACTTTTCGCTCGAAGTGATCAATAAAAAATGCGTGTCATTATTCGCCTTTTTTACATCAATAAAGTAATGCTTCCTGCCGTGACTGAAACTTTCAGTCGCCAGGTTAGGATAGGCCCCTTGTGCTGCTTCCATAATTGAACTGGTTTATACCAGCAAAACTATGGGGACAAAAAAACATTTCATTAGTTTTACACCTGATTAAACGATTATAAACGTTTCAGCCAAATCAGTTATTCACCTCATCAAGGAATAATGGACCTAAACACCGAAGAAAAACCAGTAAAAGTTTGCCTTGAATGCGGCGAACCGCTCGGCCCCGGCCGTGAAGACCGCAAATTCTGCAACGATACCTGTCGCACCGCCTTCAACAACAGGCGAAGGAAAGAACCTGTCCCCGGGGCCCCATATGAACATAACGATTCCGATTGGCGCCCGTCTTTTTATCAAAAGATCAATAGCATCATCAGCCGCAACCGGGCCATCATGGAACACCTCTGCGAAATAGATTACCGGGCCATAGAAAAACATGACCTGGAAGGGTATGGTTTTAACTTCAAATATTTCAGCAGTGAATACCATGACCCTGAACTGGGCACCTTCCGTTTCTGCTATGATCACGGATACCAATTCTTCAATGACCGGATGGTACAGATCATCAGCCGCACAGAAGAAATCCTTTGCTAATTCAGCCTGGCAGGTGAAATCAGGATCATTTTTTTATCAGAGATCACTACCCGCGCAGAAGGGGAATATTTAACCAGTAAGCCGTGAAGCCTGTTCAATTCGTCGGCTACCAATTGCTGAAAGGATAAAATATCGATGACCTGTTCCTGTTCGCCCGTATCTTCTTTAATCAGACTCAGGTACATTCGTATTGTTTGGTCATATTGCTGCTGGTAATAAGCAATTCGCTCCGTTACACAGTGTTCAAATTCTTTCCAGGCTACCGGCATGTCCATTTTTACGGAAAAGCAGGAGAGCAGGTTTCCCCCTGGTCTGATGATCGGGCATAATTATCGTATCGGAATAAACAAGCTCAACGAAATAAAACAGCAATTGCCCAAAGTTTGGCGGGGCGCCTTGAAAAGGATCACCCCGCCAAACTTTGGGCTGTTGCCTCAGCAGGCGCGGCGGGTGAACCGCAATGACGTGCGCCGGAGCGCGCAAAATGAAGGTGAACCGGCTGGAGCCTGCATATAAACCAAACACTTATCAAAAAAAGATTTGCCCGACAAGACCCTTCTTGTCCTGGGCATTGATCGAAAAGATCGTTGGTAATTGGTTTTTAAGTGGCTTTCTCATAAATTTATGGTTGAAAAAAAGCTCCCCGGTTTTTCCGGAAGTCTGGTCTATTGTTTCAGTAATTTACAATATGATCAGGACACCCCCGGAATAAAGGTATAATCAGAACCACCACAATAATAATTGTGCCGGACATCTTCAAAGGCGCGGTCGTCTGGTATGCCCGTTACCCTGACTACCCTGAAATGGACATCCACACCATAGACCCTCGTCCGGAGTTTAAATTGAAAAAGATTTAAAATATGGCAACCTCAATTTTTACCTTTGCCGGATGACCGACCAGGAACTCATCGCTTATTTTGATAAAAAAGAATTACCTCAAATCCTGCGCATTGACCGTGCTACCACCCAATATGAAGTGAAGGACGCAGTACAGCGCAATATTGAAAACATCCGGGCAAGCCCTCAGGACCACCGCTCACGACGCCGCCTGGTAAATATCATGGATGCGCTGGAAACCCCCTACAGCGGGCCGGAGATCCCACGTTTTTAGACTTAAGAAACCCATTTAGCGACCGCCCCCGTCTGCCGGGTCCTGCCCAAAAATACTGCTCAGGCTGGCATACAATTCCGGATGCTTCTGCTGCAATTGCCGCGGCTTTTCAAAAAAGTATTCCGCAGCCACCGCAAAAAATTCCGCTTCATTTGTCAGCGCATAAGGATTGATATCCGATTTACCCGCCGAGATCCGGCGCATCTCTACATGCATCAGATGCAACCAGGGCGCAGCAAAAGCAGGCGGCTGCAGGTTAGCCGGCACCCCGTCCGTTGCGCCATCGGATTTATCCAGTAAATGGACAAATTCATGAATCGCCGTATTCTCCTTACCCGCAGCCGAAGAAAACCCCCTGACCAGCGCCGCCCTCGACAGTAGCATCTGCCCGTTCATATAGCCTGAGCCCACCATCCCTAAAATATTGCGGTTACCTCCTTCAAACTGGAACTCTCCATCGAATGTATCCGGGTAAAGGATGACATTGGTCAGGTTTTTATATTTCCATTCCGGGAACCCGAAGATTGGGATCACCGCGCTGGCAGCAATCAATACCCGGTCAACATCCGTTACCTCCGTACCCACCCCTTCTATCCGCACCTCCCTGAAAAACTCCCGCACCCGCTTTTCAAACCGGTTCTTTTCATTCAGCTCCAGGAAGCGATAAAAAGGCACATGCACATCCAGCAGCTCATCATAATTAACACCCGCAATTTCAGCTGCCTTCACCACCTTCTTCCGAAAGAAAATAATGTAAACCAGCACAGCTGCCAGTAAAATAATAAACAGGTAACTCATGATTTTGGATTGATTGATTCCAGCTGCAACGCAATCGCCTGTAACAAGCCCACGCTCAGTTTTTTCTTACTTTCGTCCCTTTGCTCGGGGCTGACCAGCGCCCGGTAATTCCCCTCGTCATCTAATTCGAACTGCACCGCGATATCCTCCACCCACACCTCCACCCGTTGGATATAACCCAGCTGGTAAACGCGCACCCCGAATTCCAATTCCTCTCCCTGGTAGGAGAGAGGCAGCACTAAAAGATCGCCCATACTGCAAAGCTACTGTTTATCGCAGAGGTAAACCGGATACCTTTAAGGAACATTTTCATTAGTCAGGGCTTTTTTGTTTTCGGAATGTAACAAATTTTGTTGCCGAAAAACAGGTCATTGCTTAACCTCCGCCGGGTGGTAATCTTTCCAAAGCCACTCCAGCGCTTCGGGAAGCGTTTGCTTTTTTACTTTATAATCAACGTGCCCGGCGTTGCGGGCAAAAATAAACTGGTATGGATAGTCTTTAGCGGCGAGTGCTTTTGCCATATTTTCGTTGGCGAGCACCCAATCATGCATATTGTCGCGCATTACGTTTGGATTAAAAAGGTCCCGGTCGCCCACCTCCATCCAGATTCGCAATGGTTTCAAGGGACTTTTGGGGATCAGGTGTTCATGAAATTCCCAGGCGCCGTGCGGTGTTTCCGGGTTGTAGGGCCATTGCTGGTTGATGTAAGTACCGGAATAGGTGAGTACGCGGTGATACCATTCCGGGTGATACCAAGCCATGATCAGGGCGCATGATCCGCCCGAACTACCACCCATCGTCGCCCGGCCAGAAGGATCTTTGGTTAGTTTTACCCGGCACTTGCTTTCTACCAGCGGCAGCACTTCTTTTTCAACGAATTCCGCATAGACGCCGCTCATCGTATCGTATTCCAGGCCCCGTTCACTGCCCTGGGCGTCACCGCCGCCGTTCCCGATAGAGATGGCGATCATCGCAGGCACCTTGCCTTCGGCAATCAGGTTGTCCAATACTGTGAAAAGCAGATCGTCCGGCCCGTCGGCGCCAACTATGAACGGCGCAATGGTACCAGCGACATACTGTTTGGGAACATACACCGCCACCTGACGGGTGTAGGGGGCCGGATGGCTTGTAGTGACGATCAACTTAGCAGGGTCTGCCGGATCTGCCGTGCCAAATGTATTTGGTTCCCGGGCAATGCCGGGATAAATTTTGCTGTCCTTCGAATCTAAGGTAAAGCGGTATACCGTCCCCTGCGGTACGTTAGCGTGTTCTATAGATTGCGGGGCAGGATCATGCGTGGGGCCGATAATAAAATTCCCATTAGAGCCGGGCGAAGGACCAGTGCCATCTGGTAATTCTGTAGCAGATACATAACCAGGCGTATGCGGGTCGCGGGTTGGTGTCTGGGCCATGGCCGGGTTTATACTCCATATCATTTGAAACACAGCACCGAACACTACGGTGCGATTAATTAATTGAGTTAGTTTCATTTCTTTTGATTTAAAGAAGGTACTCCTTGTGCAGGCATTTTTAAATTTAGGATTTATAAACACCTATAGCAAATGACCATCCCAATATCTTTAAATCCGCCAGTAAGTAATTTAAAAGTTGTCTTCCCTGACGACGGCTTTTAGGTTGAGTTGAATTCAATGAGGAATGTGAGTCGATAAGAACCGTTATAAACCGATAATAACAAGGTATAATATGGCCCCAGTCTTACGCGATGTCGCTGAATAAGTTTTAAATTAATCCAGCGGTCGAGTAATCTGTTAATAGTAACATTAGAAACACCCACTTTAGTGGCCATCTCCCTGGTTTGTATGCCGGCATGCTTTAGACTGTATTAAATATTGAAACCCGTCTGCATTATACTGACTTTTTTTGTATATGGTCTCCCAGGATCAGCTGGCTCGTCTGCATTTACTTTAAGGGCGCGGGTGCATCCTTAAACTTGTTGTACTTACCCAATAGCCGCCCGATAACATAGGTTAAGGGAAAGATCACCTTCCGGACAAAGCCAGGTATTTCGAGCATCGCGTATTCACTTTTATAGCGGGTCAATAGATAAGCGCCGTCAAATTGTTCAGGTTGCCCTTTGCCTGAACGACTTTGAGCTTCATAGATCGCCGATAAAAAAAACTGTAGATTGTTTGCAGGTTTTGCCCATCCCTCTACTTGTGCCTCGTCGGTACCGCTGTTCCAAAAGCGGTGTGGCGTGCCCCTTGTAAACAGAACGCTATCACCTTCGCGTGCCAATTGCTCCGGTCCACCCAACACCTGATAACTCACCTGCCCTTTTTTTACGGTGATACATTCGTCCTGTTTAAAATGAACATGCATTGGCGGGCCGCTTTTCGGCTGCACCCAGCCATGAAGGATCAGCTTATCCCCATCAGGTTCCCGCACTAATTCTTTGAAAACTATTTTTTCACCAAGACAGTTTTCAATGGTTTCAGGAAATTGATTCATTGATTTAAATTTAGGTTTTTTGAATTTAATTTGATGGTTCTGCTTTTCCTGCAATATGGTTAAATGCCAGGAAGTCAAACACGACCGTAACGGCGCAGATCAGGCTCCTGAACCAGTTCATTGAACGCCATTGTTCCAATGCAGTTTTTATAGCTTCCAGGTTAGTGGCGATCGGCGATTTGGACATAATATCATTCCTGGGGTAGAAGTAGGCGAAGGTTAACATATCTGCGCCCACAGCGCATACGAGTGCTATGGCGCAATAAATTCTTACTCTTTTGCCCGCCCGCCAGCAGAGTATCAGCGCCAACAAACTCGCTACCTGATTCGCAGGCGAAAATATCCTGTAAAAAGTTCCGGGATTGGCCGTTTTAAAATAATCCCTCGCCGTTTGAATGGATGCCGGTATATTGGCTCCCCAATTCCTGGCATCAACCAGAGAATTATAAATGTTTACGAAAAGCAGGCCGGCTGCTAAGCTAATTGCCAATGCAAGTGTTAGTTTACGGAGTGTCATGGTTATTAGGCTTTAAGATAAATTTGATTTTAAAATAAAGATATGCTAAATTAGGACATTGCCCTAATTTATTGAAATTTATGTCAACCAAAGAAAAACTTGTCTCAAGGGCATTGGAATTGTTCAATGAAAACGGTATAGAATACGTGGGAATGCGCGAGCTGGCTGCCGACTTAAAAATGCGTGTCGGCAATGTTACCTACTATTTTCCAACCAAAGATGACCTGGTGGTTGAAATAATAAATCGCCTCCGCGATCTGAACAGCAAAACTATCGGACCTGATTGCAGCAGCATCACCGATTTTTTATCAATGTACAGGCAGATATTCAATAACCAGTACCAATACAGGTGTTTGTTATTAAGTTTTGTGCACCTGGTTTCGAAGCACTCATTATTTGGAAGCAATTACGCGGTCACCGAAGCGAAAAGAAGTGAAGCACTGCGCAGCCATATTACATCCATGATAAATAATGACTGCCTGTCAGCCTCGCTTGTCGGTGATCAAATCGAATTGATCGTTTCTCATATCACCCTTATTTCAAGGTTTTGGTTATCCGAGGCACGCCTCAGCTACATGAATTGGACACTTGAGCAAACCAAAGCTCATTACCTTAATATATTGGGTTACGTGCTGCTTCCCTACGTCACGGATAAAGGAAGAAAACAGCTTGATGATTTCAGAAAAGGGAAATAAGAACTGCCTGCGTAAACAGTCGGTATGCCATTAAGCGGTAACAAGACAGGCATCACAAAAAGAATTTATGGAGATATATTTTCATAGACTTCTGTTGGAAATAAAAGTTGTTTTGAAACTCCCATGACGACAGTCGTGCTTGGTTCCGCCATGATAGATTCGCTGACGCAAGATGTCGGCTTGAACTTCACAAAAGGGTGATGCGCTTTGTTCCAGATTCATCTGGTGGTGAGAGTTCATTCAGCAAGATAGGACGTGTGCTCCCTCCGGGTGAAGGGGAATCAGAGTATCGAATGAATAAGGAGTAACTACTGCTATGTGATGTCACGCCTCGAAGAATCCGGGCTTTTTTGTGTAGGACATCCAACTCCTGGGCTGCAAGTCGGAACAAATACCTCGTTAATTCCCTCTGAAATGAGGAGCTTTTGCAGGTATCTTCCCGCTGATCAATCTGCCACCCAATAATATTGTCCAAATTGGCAGCGGGAATACGCCAAGCAAAGATCCTATCATCAACATAATATGAAGTATAGCGTTGGTGGTGGTCATAGGGACATTTGCCAGTGACTCGTTTGAAGGAGCCGGTATCTGAAGAAGAATTGAATCAACAAGAAGTGCGTATCCAATTGGATAAAGCCCAACTAAGCCCAACCCTATTCCTACAATGATTCCAAACCACCGGACACCTCCAGGTATATCTCCTTGCTTTTGCAGACATGCGACGGTGAGCCAAATGCCGAATATGCCTTGCGGAACCATATAAAGTACATCCGCCAAGACCTTTGGAAAGTTTAGGAGTAGAAACAGGATTGTAAAAGAAAGCGCGGCGACACCGATCCTAAATTGCACCTGACTCATCCTTGTAGATTGTTGATTTGGAACATCTCGCAGCGCAAACAAAAATCTGATCATTAATAGAAATTGGATGACGACACAGCCGTCATGTATTCGAACCAAAAAAAATTCGTCGTCAGAAACACTTTTAAGATGTCCTGTCAGAAAAGTTATTAGAAATGCTGCTCCGATGATGCCAATTAACCCGCTGGCAATTGCCATCCAGCCTGCAGCACGATGAGGCTTTCCTATTGAGATAGTAGTTTCCATTTAAGTAGCGCCAAAAGATTATTCTTCAGTATAACTGTGTCCCTGTCTTTTATCGACGACCATAATACTGACAATATACAAACATTTTCAGATTTACATCAAACGTCGCCTAATAAAATTCTACAGTTTTCCTATACCTACTTTACGGGACGGATACAAATAAAAGGCCAATTCGCCCACGATTTAAATAACATCCTGTCTGAATTCATCTAAGTAACGTAAGAACAAAAATATGCTTGTGCCTAATAATAAGCGCTTTGCAAGTCCGTTGTATACTGAGATTTAAACCGTTATCAAATGATCAGGAGAATTTTCCTTTACTGCCTTTTGATTGTATTGGGCAGTTCCTGCACAAAGCAAAATATTAATAAACCCAGGCTCGACAGTTTACTAACTTCACTCCAAGGCCATAATAAGGCTATGGGCAGCCTGGCAATTTCTGTCGATGGCCAAGTTATTTATTCAAGGGCGTTCGGTTATCGTTCTATAAACGGGAATGAAAAAATAGCGCCCGACAGTCATACCAAATACAGGATCGGTTCGATAAGCAAGATGTTTACGGCTACGATGATCTTTCAATTGATTGAAGAAGGTAAGCTGAAGCTGAATGACCGGCTTGCTAACTGGTTTCCTGAGTTGCCAAATGCACAAAAGATAACCATTGGAAATATGCTCAATCACAGAAGCGGACTGTCTAATTTTACTAATGACCCTGCATATTGGCCATATTCGACCCAGCCGTGTACCGAAGCAGAAATGACGGCAATATTTGCAAAACAAAGGCCTGATTTTGAACCGGACGAAAAAGCGGAGTATAGCAATACCAACTTTGTTTTGTTAGGATATATAATCGAAAGGATTACGAAAAAAGCATATTCGGAAGAGTTAAAAGAACGCATAGTTTCAAAAATTGGGTTGAACGATACTTATTATGGCGACAAAACCAACGTTAAGAATAATGAAGCCCACTCATACGTATTTGCAGTTAAGTGGATGCAGATGGAGGAGACTGATATGTCTATACCAGGGGGCGCAGGAGCAATTATATCTACGCCAACCGATCTGACGAAATTTATCGAAGCTTTGTTTGCCGGTAAATTGATTAGCATGGATCATCTGAACTTAATGAAAACGCTGAACGATAATTACGGTATGGCCATGTTTGAGACGGATTTTGACGGGAAGAAAGGATACGGACATGACGGTGGCATCGATCTATTTAGGTCAACACTCACTTATTTTCCGGATCAGAAACTGGCCATAGCATATTGCTCAAACGGCGGTGCCTACAATTTTGATAAGGTTAAAGAAGCTGCGCTTAGTATTTATTTCAATAAGCCTTTTACCTTTCCGGAATTTAAAACAAGCTCGCTAAAACCTGAGGTTCTCGATAAGTATCTCGGGGTATATTCAACTAAGCAAACATCTTTTAAGATTACAATCACAAAATATAACAGCACCCTGATCGCACAGGGAACAGGGCAGCCACAGTTTGTGCTTGAGCCAGTAGCTCAGGATAGGTTCATCGTCAGTGAGCTTGGCGCTATATCGGATTTTGAACCTTTGAAAAATCGATTTGTACTGGAGCAGGGTGATTCTGAGATGTATTTCACCAAAGATAAATAGCAGTCGGCCAGCGCTACTCTGTGGATGGCTCGGATATTGGCTATCGACAAGGGAACGGACAGATCGATATTAGGAGTTGATTGGACGGGGAAAAATAGCAATTGTCTCAATCCAAATCTAAAAAAAATCCTACAAATCATTTGTTGACGTGTCTCGTTGCACAACTGAATTCGAACTGTAGGGTTGCAAAGTTTCCATCGATATGCAGAATGAGATTTAGAACACTTTAAAAGTCTTATAGATCGTTTTATACACCTTCAAATCAACCAATTTTTAGCTGCTCTTTTAACGTGCAGCCCGTAGGGGAAGCTTTTCGAATCGCGCTGTGCAAAGGCCGTGAGGTGGGGATTTTGGCAATGAAACACCTCGAAACAACCCGTCGGGTAACCAATCCCGATCAGCAAGGTCTAGTCAACCACTGGAAGCGAGTCTTGCGTAGTCAGCAGTAATGCTGGCACGAAGCGTAGACAGCGACTGCTAAAGGTATGCTACTGAGCCTCGAAACGTTCCTCAATGTCGAAGTCTTGGTCCTTTCGAATATCAGGACAACATCAAACCGGCGCTATCAGACGAGCCATGTCGATTCGGCCGGGGTCGAAGGGTATGTCAGAGGCAGACTGGGGTTGTACGGCAACACAGGAGAGCCTACCGTCTCCTTACGAAATTAGGTCAAGGATGCCCTAACCCAAACAATCCGAGTTTGCAGGGTACATATCACCACCCTGCAAGTGCTAAGAAAAGGCGGTATCGAAAAAGGTATCCGGACCGAGCGGAAGCGAAGGGAAGGAAAAGGGCGGAGGCAGTCTTAGCATCCCCATAGTACTGATAGAACGGTGGGAAATCAGTTCCATGAAAGCCACCAAGTAAGGAAGGGGGATGCCTGTTTTACGGAACTGCATTTTAGAAACAATTAATGTACACAGAGACATGAAAGAATTGTTAACAGTAGAAATGCAGATAGCAGAAAGGTCACGGAAATATCCGAAGGAGGCCTTGACAAATCTGCATGATCTTATCGATGAGCCGCTGATGAAAACCTGCCTGGCAGGCCTTAATAAAAAGGGCGCAGCTGGCGTGGACGGTCAGACATGGTACGATTACCATGAACAGCACAAGGAACGAATACCTCAGCTACTGACGGCATTCAGGAGCGGGAACTACCGGGCACCACACATCCGGCGGGTATTTATACCCAAGGGTGATGGAAAGCTACGGCCGCTGGGAATAAGCACGATAGAAGATAAGCTGCTGCAAAGTGCAGTGACGAAAATCCTCTCGCCGGTATATGAGCAGCTATTCGTTCCTACCTCGTATGGATTCAGACCAGGTAAGTCACAGCATCAGGCATTGGAGGAATTATTCAGAGAAGTAAGCTTTAAAGGCAAGCGCTACATAATAGACGCCGACCTTCAAAACTATTTCGGAAGCATAAACCATCAATGTCTACGGGAATTTCTGGACCAGAGGATAAAAGATGGCGTGATCAGAAAGATGATAGACAAATGGCTCAAAGCGGGCATAATGGAAAACGGACAGGTCAGCTATCCGGAGGAAGGATCGCCACAAGGCGCATCGGTTTCCCCACTGATCAGTAATATTTTCCTGCACCATGTGCTCGATGATTGGTTCATAAAGCAAATACAACCGCTGCTGAAAGGGAAAAGCTTTATTATCCGCTATGCAGATGACTATCTGCTGGGGTTCACTCACAAGGAAGATGCGCTGCGGGTAATGGAAGTGTTGCCCAAACGGATGGGGAAGTACAGACTGACGCTGCATCCAGAAAAGACCAGGCTAATCGATCTGGTAGAAGAAGGAAAACGGGGCCAAGCCAAACAAACGTTTGACTTTTTAGGCTTTACCCACTATATGGGCAAAAGCCGGAAAGGGGAACGGATTCTGATGCGTAAGACGAGCAGCAAGAAGCTCAATACTTCGCTGAAACGGATGCATGAATGGATCAAGCTGAACAGGCATAAGCACTCCATACCGGTGCTCATCGCCAAACTGAATCAAAAACTGAGAGGCTATTATGGCTATTACGGCATCACATTCAACGCGAGAAGAATCAGCTCGTATTATCAACGGACAAGACGTATCCTCCACAAATGGTTAAACCATCGAGGGGGCAAGCGCGTTTGGACCTGGGAGAAGATTAAAAAGCTCACGGACGAATGGATACCCCTTGAGAAACCAAGGATTTATCACAGCCATTGATTAGCAAAGCCGTAGTACAGAGGAACCGTGTGCGGGAAAGCCGCTCGCACGGATCTGTGGGGGAGCGGGGAGGCAACGAACCGCGCTACCCGGACCCCTTTTTAACAGATTTACGCCTATTGGCTTCCTCGTGATTTACCGCTATTTTCGCATTTACATTTTCTGAAACTCCTGAAGTTCAGGCACTAAACCTGCGAGGAAGTCATTTGAATGACATTTTTATACATGAAATTCCAGGAAATATTATCGTAATCGTTTTCCATTTTTGAAATAAGCTCATGTAGATTGAATTTTCCGGGATTCGATTAAAGCATTTCAAAATAACCGCAACTGCCTGGACTTGTTTGAACAATAATTTATTTACAACTCAACGAATGTGGTTGGATAAATCGTAAAAGTTTGATGATAGATGCTGGAGTCACCGGAAAAAGTAATTGTTTGAGTAAGATAACTCGGATAGGTGTTACCCGGAACCTGGATGCCAAACGTAAGGCCATTTACCCGGTTAGGAGCAACCTGGAAACTAACCGTGGTATCTTTATTGGCGCCGTATACGACAGCGGAAGATGTATTAAAGCCCGCTGTTACCGACAAATTTGGCCCCGGGTTGTTTTTTACAATGATATGCGCTTTAAGTATGGACAATTTCCAGGCAGTAAAGTTCATGGTGTCTTTACCTCCAATTTTAATTTTTCTTAGATTATTCAGATTGAAATAACTTGAATCCAATGATATACGAATGGCATGCTGATCGCCCATACTACTGGATGAAAAAGTAATAGCATATTTTCCATTAGCATCCGTAATTGCCGTTCCGGAAATGTTGACAGGAACATAACCCGCCATCTCTCCATTCAGTTCATATTTTTCCTGGAAAACGGTCATCTTTGCGTTTGCAATAGGTACGCCAAGGTTATCATCCATAACGGTGCCGCTTACAGTGGTGAGTAATCCGATTCCGGGGGATGATTTTTTACAGCCGGAAAGCATTACGGTGATGATGAGCGATCCTATCAAAAAAGCTTTCATAAGTTAGGTTTTATATAGATTACGCAATCATTTGCAAAATGATACACTTTATCAAACTAATTCCTCTCCCCCCAAAAAACTGGGCGTTAAAATTCACTATAATGCTTTTTTCTGCAAAGACATTCAAGATACGGTAAAGCGTGGCCTTGTCGACATTGCCGATGACTTCCCCCGCCCTGTCAAGCGTCCTCCACTTAACCGTAAATTGGATATAAGTGTCTGCACTTAAAGTATTAAAGATAAGAAGAATTAGATTCAACAAATAAGCCTTCAACTTTACGCTAAAGGCTTTTTGCTTTGAAAGTAGCCCCTAGGGGAATCGAACCCTCGAATTAGGCGACCTTCAAATTGCTCAAAAACTTGAGTTCCTCCAGTATTTGGTTCGAATTCTGCAAAGGTCTGGGGACCGGAAGAACGCTGTATGGGAGCCTGAGTCCTTCCCCCTGAGGCTGGACTCGGACATGCGGCCATGTACAGCCGATTGAACACCCAGGTAACTCATGTGTAGTTTATATACTGGGATTATAGGATGACCGGGGATTGGGCCCCGTCCATTGTAATGGTCGTACCAGTTAAATAACTGGCTTTATCTGATGCCAGGAACAGCACGAGATGCGCTACCTCTTCCGGCCTGGCTAGCCGGCCGATCGGGATTTTTCGGATGGCGTTTTCCAGTGCTTGTTCAACGCTGATGCCCGAAGATCTCGCTTCGGCTTCCATACCGCTTTGTACCCGGCCCGTTTCGGTAAGACCGGGATTTATGCCCAGCACACGAATACCTGAAGAAGCATAAGCGTTCCCAAGCCCGGCAGTTGCCAGCATTAACGCCGCATTGGCCGAACCGCCTGCCAAATGAGTAGGGCTGGCCACCTTACCGCCCGATCCGATGATATTGATGATCACACCCTGCCCACGGGCAGCCATCGATTTAACTACAGGATCAAGTACATTGATTGTGGTAAAGAATTTGGCGTCCATGGCTGCACGCCACGCCGCTGGGCCAAGTTCGGCCAGGGGCGTGCGTTTAGCCGCACCGGCAGAGTTCACCAACACATCGATGCTGCCAAACTCCTGCTCGATGTGGGTGACCAGTTCAGCAGCCTGATTTTCATCCGACAGCTCAGCGCTGAAACCACTTGCACCCGGTAATTCCTTTAAGGCCTGATCGATATTGGCCTGCGTACGGGAACTAATGATCACTTTAGCGGCATGGCCTACAAATTGTTTGGCACAGGCAAGCCCGATACCTTTTGATCCCCCAGTAATCAATACTACTTTATCCTTAAAATATTCCGTTTCCATTACCACAAAATTAATCATTTATCTTTGGGGTGCTTACACATGAAAAACCATGTGTTTAGTTCCGGGTGCTTAATTTCGCTATCATTTGAAAAGTTTTTTTTCAGCAATAACATAAAAGAATAATTTGCATCATTGTGAACAGGACATACACGGCAAGCTCGACCACAATACCTGGTTCAATTTTGAGAGTTGGGCGTGCTGAAGGATTTCATAAAGGAGCGTATACCGGAATATTATTCCGCAAGGCCATTGGAGAGATTTTCGATTATAAGCTTGAATTTAGCAGCATTTATTTTTATTATATTTCGCTTTTTCCCGACAATTCATCATGTCATTTTTTAAAACATCTCTTGCAATTTTAATTATCGGCACTTGTTTCGCTGTAAAGTCTTCAAACGCGCAAACGGCGGCTCTCGTGCACACCATCGATAGCATACTGAAAAGCCAGGTGAACGCAGGCAAGATACCCGGGGCGGTGGTAGAAGTAAAAATAGGTAATCAAGCCATCGTGAAACAGGCCTATGGCTATGCTCAGAAATATGACTACGAGCATCACGTGCTGGCCCGCCCCGACACTATGACCGTAGGTACCTTGTTCGACATCGCCTCGCTGACTAAAGTGGTGGGCACTACCACTTCGATGATGCTGCTGGTGGATCGCGGCCTGGTTCATCTTGATGACCCGGTGGGTAAATATATTAAAGCCTTCGCCAGCCCGGATAAGGCTTCGATCACCATACGCCACCTGCTGACGCATACCGCCGGACTCTACGAGTGGTACCCGATGTATTACCGTGCGTCCAGCAAGGAAGAAACCTTTAAACTGATCGGCGAACTGCCGCTGGCGTTCCCGGTAGGGTCTGGCCGGCACTACAGCGACCTCGGCTTTACTGTTCTGGGTGAGATTATTGAAAAGGTTTCCGGAATGCCCTTAGATCAGTTTGAAGAGCAAAATATCTTCGTTCCGCTGGGCATGAGCCACACGATGTATAACCCGCTCACTAAAGGCAAAGGCTATCCTATCGCTGCGACGTCGTTCGGGAACCCTTATGAGAAGAGGATGGTCTACGACCCAGCTTTCGGATACCAGTTCAAAGAGATCAGACACAATCAGTGGAACGGCTGGCGTAACTACATTGTTCGCGGCGAAGTCAATGACGGCAATGCCTGGTATGCCGAAAAGGGCGTAGCCGGCGCCACCGGACTGTTCTCAACCGTCGACGATCTGCAGAAACTCGTCGACATGCTGATTCATCACGGCAGGATTGGTTCAGAGCAATTTATCTCCGAGCAGACCATTCAAACATTCCTTACTAAAGATCAATTCAAAAATGGCCTGGGCTGGATGATGGACCCGCAAAATCCCGTCATTGCGGGCGGACCCACGGGATCTTTTGGACATACCGGCTTCACAGGAACCAGTATAGCAGTCGTTCCTTCAAGAAATATTTCTATAATCCTGCTTATCAATCGCCAGCACGAGGGCCTGATCGATAACAAAGCTTACTTTAACGTGAGCCCTCTCCGCCAGGAGATATTTAAAGCGGTACTGCAAAGCAGGGAATAAGCGAACTAATCATCGTGCCAACGGCCAAAACCGGGTAGTTCTATGGCTGCAAGTCAACATTCAGCAACAGGCCAAAGTGGTTTTAACAGATGCTCAGCTAAACTTAAACTCCGTCAGCGTTATAACTATTAACAAATACTAGTTACCCGTTAAAAAACCCTATTTTTCATTTGCTGTTTTACTAAAAAATTTAGCAAATTTGCCCCATGCCAACTACAACAGAACACTTAGTAAATTATGGATATAAGGGCGCAGAGCGCACCATGCTTGTAAAGGTAATGACTACCGAATATGAGAAAGTGTTCATCATAAGGACGCGCAGGGGTGAAGTAGCCTTACAATACTACGATTACCGATGGAATGTTATATCACCTGTTAAAATGGATTACACATTATCACAGATTGTTGGTGAGGCGATAAGTAAAGCGGGATTGTAATTCTCAAAAAAAGTTTGTCCCATTTGCTATATAGTATCGCCGCTGATAGACGGGACCACGACTGCTACCATATTTGAAACCGGCACAGTAATCCGAAATAGGCATTGAATAGTTTTAAAGAAAACTAAAATAGTTATCCCGCTAGTATTTCTGTACCAATACATCAGTTGGGATTTGTAGCGAATCGTGCAACTTACCTCTCATTTTAATTGACAACTTCCGTTTTTTATTTAATAGCTCACTAACACGACTTTTTAGTCCGATTATTTGAGCCAGGTCATGGTTGTTATAATTCAGCTACTCCATTCTGAATTTAATGGCCTCGATCGGATCAGGTAAGTCTATCGGAAAATGAGTTTTCTCAAAGTTATCTATCAAAACGCCTGATATCTCCAGTTCATCACCTTCGGCCGTATTTGGCGCCGCATCAAAAATAATTTCAAGCCTTTTAATGGCATCCTGATAATCCTGCTCTGTTTTTATCAATTTAATGTTCATCTTTTATAGGCTTGTTTCGTCGTATCCGGCATGTATTGATAAAACGAATATAGCACATAACATACTGCAACGCACATTCCAGAAAATTTTCCTTTTTTTGTAACAAATACTTGGTCACTTATTCTAACTATTTAAACTCTGTTTAACATGAATTGGAAATTGCCTTTTTTGGAAAAGAAAACAAATAAACAAAAGCCTAAAAAAACCAAACTGCGCGAATGGGTTGATGCCCTCGTATTCGCCGTTGTTGCCGCTACTATTATCCGCGGTTTACTGTTTTCTGCCTATGCAATTCCTTCAGGATCAATGGAAGGCACCGAACTGGTTGGCGATTACCTGTTCGTCAGCAAGATCAGCTATGGTCCCCGCATGCCAACCACACCGCTATCCATACCGTTTACCGAGCCCACCATGTATGGCATCAGAACCTACCTGGATTGGATCAAATTACCCTACATGCGCCTGCCCGGATTTTCAGAAATTAAAAAAGGCGATATCGTAGTATTCAACAAACCCGAAGAGGCTGACCCAAAATACAACACGCCTGTTGATGAGCGCACCACCCTGATCAAACGCTGCCAGGGTACACCGGGCGATATACTGACCATTGTTAACGGACAGGTCTACATCAATGGCAAAGCCTCCCCGAACGCTCCGGAATCCCAGACCGATTATCGTATTGTTACAGATGGCAATAATTTTAATCAACAAATTCTTGATGATCTGAATATAAAACCCTCCGAAGGCGATACCACGCATACCTTGTCAACTATTCCCTACAAGAATGTAGCTGTCTTGAAAAGTTATTCTTTTGTCAAGGATATAATCCCCGCAGTAAAACCTGTGGGTAAAATTGATACTGAAGTATTTCCGCACAACCCACACTTTAAATGGAACCAGGACAATTTCGGTCCGCTGTTATTACCTAAAAAAGGATATACCGTTCAGTTGAATGATTCAACATTGACCTTATATCGCCGCGCCATTGAATGGTATGAACATAACAAAGTAGAAACCCAGGGCAAGGATATCCTGATCAATGGCAACAAAGCGACCAGCTACACCTTTAAAATGAATTATTACTGGATGATGGGCGACAACCGCCACAACTCGCTCGACTGCCGTTTCTGGGGCTACGTGCCCGAAGACCACATCGTAGGTAAAGCGGTGATCACATTCTTCAGCACCGATTCAACGCAGGATTTCTTCCACAAGATCAGGTGGAACAGGATATTTAAGCCGATTGATTAGGTAATTACACTCATACTTATAGTTTTCAAGATGTTTATGTGTCTTGAAAACTAATTTTTAAGATTATACACTTTGGCCAGGCTGTCTAATTCCTTCCTCTCCCTGAGATAATAGGCTTTTGAATAATAAGTAAGCATTATTCCAGAGCGTATAAAACCAACCGTTACGCCTGTCTCCATACTTGATTTTATTGGACCTACCATCCTTACTGGTGTAATTTCCTAATCTATCGGATTCGAATCACTGAGGCGACCGGTTATTTTATCAGTCCCAAAATAGTATTTTAGATTTCGGAGATATTTTGGATCAGCGTTCCCGAAAACGATTATTGTTTCATATTGATCGGTCCTTATCGAAATATCTTTGAATTTATCATCTTTACTCAACGCATAATTTTTCAATATTAAGAAATGCGGGGGTTGAAAATCATGTTGTGCATTCCCAAAATCCACCTTTGAAAAACTTCCGGTAGTGATAATAGTCCACAGAATCAAATTCTTTTTGACAAGAGCCAGAAAATAAGGTAAATCTTTCATTGCAATAAGGTTTACCCGAAGATAAAATAATCTATTGACAAAAGAGTGCTGTAACACAACAGAATAAGTAATTTATTGGCCATATGTAACATAAAAATAACACCAGCTCAAAACAACATTTTTAATGACGCCGTATAATAGTTTATATAAACTAAACCAATGGCTGTTATACTACTCCCCCAAAACATTTATGAACAATTCAGTACCTGTCTGCCTGATAAGCTGGAAGAAGAAATTTCCCGGGCTTCAATCCGCCTGAAGCTGCAGGAACCACCCAAAGCAGTCGAAGAACGCATACTATATCAATTGGAACTGGACAGATTGAGCGGCTTAAAATATCTTAGTCAGTTACGTAAAGGCAAGCTCAGCCTTGAAGATTTTAATTTGAAAGTAGAATTAGTCGCTTCATGAGTTAAGTATTAGAGCCCCTGCGAAAGCTAAGGGCTCTAATACTGAAGGTGTTATTATATCTAATTCCGGTGAATTTGCAGAACTTCAAATGGCCTGCTTAACCTCCCTGGCATTAAAACCAAAGGTGTTTTGAACTGCATTATACCAATCTTCATCACTTGCGGCGTTCCAGTCCGTCCATTCCTGGTCATTCATTGAGGCGCGCCATCCCAGGAAAGGTTCTGCATCGGGGCCCACCGGATGTCGCAATTGCCAGGTTCCGCTTTCTGCTATTTCCAGCATCTTGTCGGCCACCAGGGCAGCACTCGTCGGGGTTTGGAGCGATGCTTTAAAGAGTCCACCGAACCGGTTTACCTGCGGATAAATTGAATCTCCGCCATAACCTATGTTATTGGCCATTTGCGTATCGATAATGCCCGGTTCAACGATGGCCACCCGCACATTAAAGGGTTTAACCTCCTGGGCTAAGGCTTCACTCATGGCCTCCAAAGCAAATTTGGTTGCCGAGTAGGGTCCCAGCGGTGTGCATGCTATTTTACCGGCAACAGACGCCACATTGATGATACAACCTTTGCAATCTTGACGCATTTGAGGTAATACGGCTTTAACACATCTGAGCACACCAAAATAATTGGTTTCCATCACCGATTTGAAACCTGCCATACTTGTTTCTTCAATTGACCCATGATGCTCAATACCTGCATTATTGATCAGCACATCCACCGGCCCATTTTCCCGGACTATTGCACCAATGCAACTCCCGACTGATTCATCCGAATCCACGTCCAACGCAGAAATGGTTATCGGCAGTCCTTCATCTTTTATTTTCTTCCTGAATTCGTCTGCATTTTCCGGTTTGCGCATCGTTGCAAAAAACCGGTAGCCCGCCCGGCCAAATGCGAGGGCAGTGTCAAGGCCAATGCCTTTACTGGTGCCTGTAATGATTACTGATTTCATGAAATTAAATTTAGTAACGATTAGAAAACTGAACCAAAAGACTTGGTTTAGGGTTGAAGTGTCCCTTATTATGTAGCAGCAATTAGTGAAATAAAGATAAGGCAAATCTTCATATCAAACACAAAATCAATAAATCATATTTACTATTTATATCAAATAAATTAATCGTTATTCATCCTAATATCTACTGAGAACTACTGACAAAACACTGTCACCACTTTAATAAAAACTTATCACGATCTTTGGAATATGCCAATCAGCATATAAAACATTTAAACGATTAAAGGATTCCAAAGACTAAAATAGAATCAAGGAAATCCCCCAATCATATAAATCCAGGTTCAGACAAACTCCCGGACTAAAAAAATCTCATTATCTCATATCTAACATTTCATATCTAACCAATGGGTTAAAAAATCTATTTGTACGAAAACAAAACAGATTGCATAGGCTCCGGCAGCCTGTCATCATCATACATACAATTGCAGCCCGAAGCCGCAGCCGGCCTGGATGCAGAGATTCATATCATAGCAGCCATAAGCGGACAAAGCTTACGTCCTTCAGCGTAAAAACTATCAAGGCAAATTACCGCACACAACGGCTTATTAGCCGAAGCAAAATCAGCCCTCGAAACAGCAAACGACCGCCGCCACAAAAACACACGACGAAGTATTGCACTAAACAAATTAAAAATCAATAACTTAGATCAACCCAAAACAAGGCTTCCTTATATGGATACCAAGTGGCAGGCGCCGCTCTCAAACCTGATTAATGTATGATTGAAAAAACACTAAAAACTGGTGATGGCAAATTAAAAGTAAGGATACCCACCATCCTGAATGAAATAACACTCGGGCAAATGATGGAGATGTACGAGCGGCATTACATGGACGATCTCGACGCCATCAGTATCCTGTCAGGCATCACAAAGGAAGAATTATACACCGTAACCAATTTCGACGATTTCCAGGTATTTGGTGATTATGTGCAATCATTGGCCCATCAGATAAAATACCTGTACAACAGCGAAATCGTACCCCACAAAGTGACCTTTATGCTGGGCAAGCGCAAAGTGAGCATTAATGTGATCCGCAACTTGTCAGTTGAACCGGCAGGTGCTTTTTTAGCTGCCCGCAACATCATTGCCGACGAGATCAACGAACATATTGATCTTTATGGCGAGGATGGCTGGAAGGAGCATTTTCAACCCTCGCTTAAAGCCTGCTGCAACGTGCTGGCACAGTACTTCTTTTGCAGGGCTACCGGCAAAAAATATGATGAATATGAAGCGGAAGAATTTGCTGACGAAATAAAAAAATTATGGGTAACGGAGGCACTTCCCATAGCCAAGCACTTTTTTTCCTGTTACCCCGACTTATTGAAACAGAAGATCGGCTTCTTTCAGCGCCTGCATCAATACTGGAGAAGAAAGCGGGTATACAGGCGTTTGAAAAATTTAAATACATCAACACCGTAATTGTACTTCCCAATGATTTTGATAAGGCAATTATTTCCGATCCGGTTTAGGAGTGCCACAATATTCCAGGTTAACAGGAGCCTCTAAGAATTGGTTCGACGGCCTCCAAAAATTCCATTAGCTGTTGAAAAACCACCCTTGTGGGCTCAAAATGAAGAAGCCCTTACTGGTCATTTCCAGAACTTAGGGTCCGCTGGCTGTAAATAAAAATGGTAAGCCCCAATTCTTTATTATAATTGCGTGAATTTTGAATTAAAAATCTTGCAAATTAAAGGATCAGACGGTTCAGGATTTCCTGGCCACAGAAGAGTATTTTGCACATAAGAAAAAGCGTTTTCGCAATGCTGACTTTAGTATTCCTGTTAACGAAAACCAATCCTTTCGTATGGATGATATGGATTTGCGGAACCGCTTTAAAGAACGCTATCCATCAACGAATGCATTATATTATAATGGCCAGCCGGAATTTGAGGATGTACCGGGACGGATCAGGGGAATTGTGAACAGGATGCAGGTGTTGCAGGTTATTAATTAAACAGCTCATCCCAAACTTTATTCTTATCTGTATAGACACCGGCGGTTTTAAATTCATGCCCCTTTTTTTCGGCAGCTTCCCCGATTTGTGCGAAAGTGCGATTGGCTGATGATTGCAGGCACTGCATAGATTTGCAAAGTATCACAACATTTATATTTTTTAAACGCCATGATTTTTGACAGGCCATTCATCTTCTTCGTTAATTAAAATAAAGGGCAGTCATGATTTTAAGCTTTTTAGCAGATTTTAAAACTACGAATACCTCAGTTTATAGGTCAATTAACTAAAGATAGGCCTGTCTATTGGATTAAAGGCGCAGCCACCTGATTTTTGTTTAAAAAAAATTATGAGCGAATTATCATCGAACGCAGAGGCCCATGACCGATTACCAGCACATCAATTGATGGAACTACCTTTGCCTGGGAATGAGCGCGTGTTAAGTGGTAACGACGCCCTTGTCAATTCCGCCGCGACGTATGCAGCCCCTGATTTTTCTAAATAAACAGACCGATTGTAATATTTACATGGAAGAGGCCGTGAAAATCAGAGCCAAAAAATTCAACTATTTTATTGGCATCGATGTATCGAAAAATAAACTTGACTATGCAGTAATAAAGGGGAAAGAACTATTATTTCACCAGGTAGGCAAAAATGAAACAGATGATATTACGACCTTTTTTAAGAAACTAAAAGGGTTGCCCGGATTTACAGTGGCCAAAGCTATATTTTGCCTGGAACAAACAGGTATTTATGGCAACCATTTGCTTTATGCTTTAAAGAAATTAAAAGCCAACATAGTATTAGAACATCCGCTGCAAATAAAAAGATCTATAGGGCTGGTAAGAGGTAAAGATGACAAGTCAGATTCCATCAGGATCGCAGAGTACGCAAAAAGAAATGCCAATGAGTTAAAATTTTGGATTCCGCGACGGCTGGTTGTTTTAGAATTAATGAGTTTATTTACCTTAAGAAACAGGTTGTTAGGCGTTTCAAATGGGTTAAAAAACCCATTAAAAGAGGAAATTATCTTCGTAAAAAAAGGACTACAAAAACAAACTCAACAATTGTGTCGTGGCAGCATAAAGGCGATCGAATGCGATTTAAGCGGGATTGACCTAAGCATTGAATCATTAATCAATTCAGATGAGTCTTTAAAAAATTTAAAACAAATGATTACCTCGGTTCCTTGCGTGGGTCCGATTACCGCAATTCAGATAATCATTTCTACAAACGAGTTCAAAGATATAAAGGATCCTAAAAAATTTGCCTGTTATGCCGGAGTCGCTCCTTTTAAAAAGGAATCTGGTTTAGTTACCGGCAGGGCAAAGGTGTCACCTTATGCGAACAGAAAGGTAAAAGCTCTTTTGCATGTCTGCGCTTTAAACGCAATACGATTTGATGAGGAACTCAAAAGCTATTATGAAAGGAAGACAAAGGTAGGAGGTAAGCTCAAATTAAAGGTAATTAATGCAGTCCGGTATAAACTTATACTTAGAATATTTGCATGTGTAAACCAAAGCAGAAGTTATATCAAAAACTATAAACGAGAGAATCCTATTACAGCAGGTGAATAGACCAGTTAAAAAAGTTTAAAGACTTACGCATGTCCTTGATTGCCTGCTGTAATAGCACTTGGCTTTAGAAAATTGGTAAGAGGTAATTGGATTGGATATCAGTTTATTCAGTCGATGAATATAACTCAGAAGAAATGCAGCAAGCTGAATCATGGTTACAATAGGATTTAAGACCTATAGCCTTTTATGATCCTTGCTGTTTAATAAATAAATTTAGAAACCGTGCGGTCCCAACTGGAAGTTTCAAATTGGTGGTTTAAAAAGATCAAAATGCAAAGAAATATTTTACTATGAATTACCCTATTATTGATTTCTTTGGACACAATCAACACAGTATCTATATCAAAAATGACGACCAAATGCTATTACAGCAAGTGAATAAAGCAATAAACAAGTTTGAAGACTTATTACTTTTTTTTATTGCCTGCTGTAATAGCATTTGGCTTTAGAAAATTGGTAAGAGGTAATTGGATTGGATATCAGTTTATTCAGTCGATGAATATAACTCAGAAGAAATGCAGCAAGCTGAATCATGGTTACAATAGGATTTAAGACCTATACCCTTTTATGATCCTTGCTGTTTAATAAATAAATTTAGAAACCGTGCGGTCCCAACTGGAAGTTTCAAATTGGTGGTTTAAAAAGATCAAAATGCAAAGAAATATTTTACTATGAATTACCCTATTATTAATTTCTTTGGACACAATCAGCACAGTATCTATATCAAAAATGACGACCAAATGCTATTACAGCAAGTGAATAAAGCAGTTGAACAAGTTAACGACTTTCGGATGTTTAAGGCGCCTGTTGTAATGGCATTTGGCAGGGGAGCATCGATATTGCATCAATTGGCTATTCAGATCAGGACTTATCAGCAATTGAGATCCTTATTACTTGAGAAATTCGCTGATTTAGTTTCTTCCGGCAATGAAATTTTAAGCAATTAATACGATAAAGGTTAGAAAGAAAAAGTAAAGGGCCTAAAATGGGTAAACCAAATGTATGAAGATACCGGTTATTTAAAGAGATTTCCTGTACAGCGATTTCAATTGAAATAAGCTATATTTTGAAAATTTCTTGCCCAATTCAATAGAGGGAGCCTCTATTTTTTGAAATGTCAGTTTAGAAACGAAGACAATGCCAGCCAATAAGGAAAGGTCAACAACCATGTTAATTATAATGGATTGTTGAACAAATATTTTATTTTTTATAAACCCTAACAAGTAAATGCCCAGTGGAACGTGCAGCAGGTAGATCGAATACGAAAAATCGCCCCTGCGGCTAAAAGTGTTTTCCTTTAATGGCCTCTTACTGTTTATACGAATGAGTGTAACAGTTTAAAAGCAACATTAAATGGTATGAACTTGAAAAGAAGCCATAGCACAATGTAGCGTACATTAGTAGTTTTGAAGAAAATTAAATTTGGACAGCGTTTAAAATTCGGTTTTTAGACCTGGATAATTGCTGTCTATAGGAAGGGCGGATTTTTCACGCCAACCAGCGGTTTCAAAATAACGTTTCAGCTTAAGAAAATGAATTTCAAAACCATAAAAACTTATCGTGGCAATAATAATAGAAATTGAAAAGCAGCAGATCGCATTTATCCAGATATTATTTCCGGGGAAATAATAATAGTAAAAGATAAAGCAGAGCGGATGAAAAACATATAAGCCATAGCTTATTTTACCAATATAACTTAAAGAGCGTGAACCAAAAATAGAATTCAGAAATGATTTGGCTGTTATTAGCTTACCAATTATCGCCATATAAAAAATGGAAATGATAGGTAACTTAATAATTTGTACCCAGTCATATCCTTTACCGCCTGTAACCAGCCAGGTTGGTATCATCAGTAGTAAGCTAACAATAATTATCAGGTTAAAATTTAGCTTAATAACGGGTTTCCGCGCCTCATACCAGGCTAAAAACCCTCCGATAGCAAGCGCGTCCATTACTGAAAATGTAAAATAAAATGTACCGTATCCAAAATGCAATAACAAATAACGACAAACGAAAGCAACGCCAATAATACCCCCAATTACACGGAGCAGTTTACTTGTAGTTGTATAATAAACAATTATTGGCCAAAATAAGTAAAAATGCTCTTCAACTGCCAGGCTCCAAAAATGCAGGGGCCCCCGTGCTTTTAAATTAAAAGTTTCTGATATATTCTGGAGGTATGCCCAATACATCCAGGAATTTTTAAACGAGTAAGGAGAATTGGTTATGAATAAGGGAGTAACAAAGTACATTATTAATAGGGCAAAATAATAGAGCGGAAATATTCTTAATATCCGTTTTACATAAAAATTGCGAAAATAATGTTTGCTCTTTTTAGCCTTTAATAAAATACGGGTTATTAAAAAACCTGATAATACGAAGAAAAGGGTTACTCCTGTTTGCCCAAATACAGCCAGCTTATGAAGAGCATGAATTAAGGGTGATACATTAGTGCTTGCATCAGGCATAAAGTGAAAAAAAACTACTATTAATGCCGCAAAACCTCGCAGACCATCTAATTCCTTATAATATTTTAATTCCAAGCGCTGCGAAAATAATAAAAGATATGTTTAGTTGAAAGGAAGTAAATATAATCATTTTGGTATCTAATGATTGCTAATTAGAAATTCGCTGATTTGGTTTCTTCCGGCAATGAAATTTTAAGCAATTAATACAATAAAGGTTAGAAAGGAAATGGGCCTAAAACGGGCAAACCAAATGTGTGAAGATACCGGTTATTTAAAGAGATTTCCTGTACAGCGATTTCAATTGAAATAAGCTATATTTTGAAAATTTCTTGCCCAATTCAATAGAGGGAGCCTCTATTTTTTGAAATGTCAGTTTAGAAACGAAGACAATGCCAGCCAATAAGGAAAGGTCAACAACCATGTTAATTATAATGGATTGTTGAACAAATATTTTATTTTTTATAAACCCTAACAAGTAAATGCCCAGTGGAACGTGCAGCAGGTAGATCGAATACGAAAAATCGCCCATGCGGCTAAAAGTGTTTTCCTTTAATGTTTTTTTACTGTTTATATAAATTAGCGTAACAGTTAAAAAACAGGTCAATAAATATTCAAATGACAAGTGTTTTAAAATAAGCCCCGCAACGGATAACAAAAATAAAAGCGCATTGAGCCATTTATTTTCGTCTTTATGAATCAGTATACAGAGCGAGTAGCCAAGTAAGAACGAAGGAAGTTCGTTAAAGAAAAATAAAAAATTTTCTTTTTGAATCGGCAATAAAATAGCTATCGAAGTTAACACTAATGGCAAGACCAGAACAAATCTCTTTGATGCAAATATCGATAGCCCAATAATAAAATAAAAAGACAACTCGTAAGGTAATGTCCAGTAGACCCAATTAACGGTGGCAAAATGTGATACCGGTTCTGTATATAGAAATAAAGTCGCTGCTATACCCGATATGTTTTTTGGCAGCGGGGTAGAATTATATCCGGTAATGACCTTTATGATCATCGCGCAGGTAATAACAATTGCCAAACTCATCCAGTATGGCGGAAAAATTCTAAAAAGTCGTTTGATAATAAACTCATTAGGAGTCTTTACATGTTTTTGCGCTATACGGATGCAAAACCCGCTGATAATAAAGAAGACAGGTACCCCGAGATAGCCTAGTTTGCAAAAATTCCGGTACCAGTTATCTATATATTTTACCGGTTCGTTGAAGTGAAACAATACGACCCAACAGGCGGACACAAATCTTAACAGATCAATCAGGTGATTACGGTTTTTTGTGTTAGGTAGAGTCATTTTTAAAGGTCTTTAACGAGGGTTGTTGATTAAGCACATAATTGTTGCAAATTTTCACTTTGCCTCATACATCACATACTTATTGCTCAACATAGACCCATACCAACCCTTATAATCGGGGAAGCTTTTTAGGATAAGTTTTTCTTTCGGGCCGCCGTAGCTGTCAGGGAGTATAATATAGAGCGGTCCGGCATGGCCATCGTGCTGGTAATCATCCATATCAATTTTCAGGTCATCGCCGATGGCCTCCAGGTTAAGAACACGGTTATGCAAAATTTCCAGACCAATATCTTTGCTGATGAACACAAAGGTTGCATTTCGCTGCTGCCTGTCTATCGCCATGATCTTGTCAAGTGATGGCTGATCGATAAACTGCTGGGCAATACCAGAAATGCCATGCGCGCTTTTGTTCTTATTAAGATTGTAACCCTTTACAAGGTAAAATATACTGGTGAATGCTATGCCAACCCAGATTAAGCACAATAATGAACGGTATGGTTGTTTAAACTGGCTAAACAGGTAAATAGTTCCAGGAATGACGATTAAACCTATGATACGGAAATGCCTGGCCTCATATGAGATAGCCATCTGCCGTAAATAGACATAGCAAAAGAAAATGATGGCTAATGCATAGAAAACAATGATCAGTAGCTTATAGTTCTGATCAGACGCTTTACGAAGAATACTTACAACAAGCCATAAACTCAGCACTGCCAGTAAAACTAATATGATCATCGCCTGGGTATCATCAAAGAAAGGTTTGCCTGTATGGAAGATTAGACCATGCGCTATATCATCTACAGAGAAGCCGGAAAGGAGAGGAGAAGCCAACGGATAGCAAAAAGCTTTCAGACTCAGTTTAAAACCTCCGGCAATAGTAGCAGGATTTTGGCCTTTTGATAAATAGAATACATAAATAGTACCAATTGCTATGATAGCCGGAATGGCTATCCAGACACCATTTTTTATCCAGCTAAGTAAATCTTTTTGAGGCAGCGATAGCCTTAGCCATAGAAATAAGAGTCCACCCATATATACCCACATCACAGATGACTTGCAAATAAAGCCTATCCAGCCTGCAAGTAATACAAATAGTAGTAATTGCCAGCCTGTTGCTTTTAATGCCGTACATCCATATAAGAACCAGCCTGTAAAGGCAAAGAACAGTATCTCGCCTCCATTATAAAATACATAGGGCACTACAAAAAATTGCTGACACGTTATGAACAGTACGCTAACGGCTGATATGAATGGAGTAAAACCGATCTTTTTGAAAAATGAATAAAATCCTCCCAATCCCAACAACTGGCAAAGTGTGATCGTTACAGCAGAGGCCTGACCGGTATTGAAGCCAAACAATAATTTAAAAGCATAAGGTACCAAATATTGTCCCGGTGACCACCATGTTAAAAACTCAGATGTGTTTTTAGAGAAATCATCCTGATCCGGTCTAATCATCAAATTAAACTTGCCGCCTAGTTCCATGCAACGCATCACCTGGAAGCCATTAGCAGGATCTGGGAAAACGGATGGAGGTGAAATAACGATTAAAACGCCTAATACCGCCACAATGGTAAAAAGCGAAACCATGATGATCCTGGAAAGTTGTTGCTGATTTGAAAACATAGTTTTATTCGATAGTCCTCAATCTCACTTTAACGGCAGGTTTACCCTGATATACAGTATAGGCTTCCATGTTTTTTGTAGCCACGGAGCCGCTGGTAAGCATACAGTGCGATGCTGCAGTAATACCCTGGTTTACGATGGCCCCGGCGCCTATCCAAACACCGTCTTCTAAAGTAACCGGACCGGTTATCAGATCGAAGGTGCTTTTCTTATAATTATGGCTGCCTGTAATAATTGTTGCGCCCTGCGAAATACAAACATTTGAGCCGATGGTGACCATTACCAGGTTATCTATCCAAACATTTTCGCCAATCCAAACCTCGTTTCCGATATTAAGGTGCCAGGGACTTTTTATATTAACGCCTGGTTTTATTTCCACCTCTTTGCCAACTTTGGCTCCGAACAATCTGAGCAGGCTTACTTTGAACCCATAAAACGGGAACAAATGACTTTTGAAAAAAAAGATATTAATATAATACCACAAGATCCTTTTCAGGAAATTGCCGCCCGGATGATACGGGTGATTGTTGTATAATGACAGATCAGTTTTCTGCACGGCTTACCAGTTTTTTATCGTCATGCCTGATCCAAAAATAAATACTTATGGCAATAATGACGTAGATAATTATATTAAAAATAGTGTGATGATCCATTATTATGCTGCCTCTTTTCTTGTTCCAGAATATAGCAAGCAATACAAAACGGAGAATGTTTAATAGTTGAATGCACAGGATACCCAAAAAAAGAAAAAGCAATTTGGCTTTTAATTTTTTAGGATAAGCGATCACAAAAGCAGCAAAGAAACTCATTACGCCCAACCCCAGACAGGAGTAAACTACCTGTATGGCGCCATGGCCCGCAACCAATAATTCCATGTCATTGGTAATAGCCATATAGCCCAGCGAGTTAATGATCTGCGCGCTGATATCCAAAAGTACATGACGCAATAACCGGATATAATTGAAATGTTCATCAATGAAAGCATTATAGTGACGTCCGTGCGATGTGATGCTAAAGAAAAATATATTGAAATAAAAAAAGACAGCAAAAAGTGCCAAAAATATCACAACGAATCTTACCGGTGATTCCCTGTCAAATCTTTTCATCGTTTTGTTGTTTGATGATCTCATATATCTTAGCATCGATCAAGAAGCGGAACCAGAAACCCTGTAAAAAATGGAAGATCAATCCCTCTGTTCCATCCAAAAAGCCTAAGCGTATAAAATACCTGATCACAAAGTACACAACAGGTCTTACAAACAGTGGGAAGCTTTCATATCGTTTTTTAATGTAACGCCTGCGCTCAATGGGATTGCCGGTTAATTTGGCTTTTATTACCTGGCCATTTACGGTGTCATCATTGGCGGTATTAAGCAGGTATTCAGCCTCAAGGGTTGCCCAATGATTATGCCTTGCAATAAAAGTATTTAATGATTCGGTGATAATATCTATCATATCACCTTTTAAAATTTTAGTCTTACCGCTTATTTTAAAGTGCTGATCATATAATTTATCCTCACATTGGCCAAAACCTTTTCTGAATAATATGGCATGATAGGTGGGGTAATGGCCGCCATGTTTTATCCATTTACCCATAAACATGGTTCTGCGACTTACCAGGAAACCGTTAATATCAGCTTCAATAGACTGATTAAAAGTGGCTGTCAGCTCAGCGACCAGTTCGGGAGTGGCCCGGTGATCGGCATCAAGATTGAGGATCCACCCGGTAGTTACAGGAAGGTTATTAAACGCCCAGTTTCTTTGAACGCTGTAGTTTTCAAAAGCGTGATGGAAAACATTGGTCGTGTATTGCCTGCAAATTTCCAGTGTTTTATCGGTAGATCCGGAATCAACAATAAATATGTCAACATTCAGGGGTATAAGGCTTTCCAGGCAGGCCCTGATGTTTCGCTCTTCGTTATAAGTTAAAACAATAACCGAAAATTTATCCATCACGCTACTTTTGCTTTTATCATCATCGTCATCCACAAATAGGGTAACCTGCCGCACCCTCTAAAATCAGTTACCTTAAAACCCGACTGGGTTAATAGCTTCGTAACTGTTTTCTCCGACCAGAACTTGATATGCCCACCTTGCCATAACGGGTCAATATGAGTATCCCATTTATTAAATATACTTAACATCAGGTTTTTTAAGTAACCATGGTAAGGAGTGGTTAATATCAGTTCGCCTTTGCTTTTATCTAATATTTTGCGGCACAGTTCGGCAAATTTATACGGGTCGTACAAATGTTCAATTACTTCAGTTGAAATTATGGTATCAAATGTTATTCCCTTAAGCTCTTCCGGTAATTCCTCAGTTGAAAAATCCTGTATAAAAAACCTGTCGGGGTGTTGTTGACGGGCAATTGAGATCCCTTCTTCAGATGCGTCAGTGCCATAAACATTAAATCCTTTTGATATCAGGTGATTAGCAATATAGCCATTGCCACAACCCATATCTAAAATGCACTTATTGGTGTTTTTATCCAGCAGCGGAAGCAACTCTTTTTGAATATAAAAAAAGGTGTGAAAGGGGTCGGAATTTTCATATCCAAATTCTTTATACTCACTCATTTGCAATTATTTGATTGTACATGTTCATATATTTTATAGCCAGGTTGTTATAATTAAAGTCTTTTAAAATAACAGCCGGCGCTTCTTTTCTTATCCGTTGTAAATCATCAAACTTACTGTTAATGGTATTGATCGCAGCACTTACTGACGCGGCATTTGTTTGGCATATCCAGCCTAAGTTATTAGCTGCCACATAATCAGCCAAACCCACCTGTTCGCTTATCAATACTGCTATGCCTACACTAAGGCTTTCGATAACCACATTGCCGAAGTTTTCATCGTGGGATGGCAGTACAAGCAGATCATGCTCATGCAGCAGATCAAACTTATTTTCGCTTTGAAAGCCTATCCAATCTATATGCTCATCAATACGATTATTTGCAGCAATAGCTTTAAGCGAGTTCATATAGTCACTATTACCATCACCTGCAATGGTTAACTTATATGGTATTTTAACGTCTTTAAGCGCATCAAACAAAATATCCAATCCTTTTTTTTCTTCTATTCGTGACAGGAAAATTAGTTTGATATGATCGGTAGCAGATGTAGCAGCGTATTGCTTATTTACATTAAGCCGGATGAAGTTGGGGATATTAAAAAAATGTTTGGCCTGGATAATACTTTTAACCGCTGAATATTCATTGTCAGAAGTGGTATGTACATCGCATTTTTTAAGCAGGGGCTTTGTTAAAAAGGTATGTATTAATCCTTTTATGCCATTGTTTTTGTTGTTGAACGAGTAGTTGCTAAGCGTTCCCCTGGGCGATACAACAACTTTTACATTGCGCGCCACCGCTATAAGGCATGATAACATGGAAACCAGGTTCCACCATGCATGGATGTGAACAACATCATAATCCCGGGCTTTTTGCCAAACATTTTTTAACAGGACAGGTGAAAAATGTGTATGGTCTTTGGTTATCCGTTTAAAATAAATAACATTTACACCATCAATCACTACCGGTTGGTTTGCAGTAACGGGTAATTCGTTTAGGCCGTTGGCCGTGGTGGTAAAAACTGTTACATCTGTCCCTAATCTGGATAATTGCTCGGCCAGCATTGACACAGACATGATAGGCCCGCCATAGATATAAGCAGGTTTATAAGAAGCGCTGATCTGTAGTATTTTCAATTGTTTTTTTTCAAAACGCTGGTCGCTATTAACACTTTTTGGATGAGGAGCATACTTACATAGCTCCAAAAAACAGAATTGATCAGAAATTCAAAACTAAGACCCCGCCAAAAGATCTGGAACAGACCAGTAAAAATAAGAGCTGTTCCTAAAGTATATCCCCCAAAAAGCTTTTCGGCCTTAACGGAAATAGCCGATGCAATGGCGCCATAGAGAAAAAGGCCAATAAACACGCCCAGAGTGCCTGCGGAAAGGTAAGTATCTACAATATAGGCCGGCTTGGCAGAAACCTTTGAATTTCTGCTCACCGCACCCGCGTCATATACCCGTACCATCACCAGGTCCTCGGTACTGGGTTTTCCGGGCCAGAATACACGCGGTACAAGCACTATTGCTGATTGTTGTAGCAATTGTGGGCCATAATAGTCAATAGTGTTGGGGGTAGACTGCAGGTATATGGTAAACATACTTATTTCACTGAGCCTGTAAACCAGAAAATCCCAGTTTGTTTCGTCATTTGCTGAATTATCATTTAACGCTGCATCAAGGGCAAGGGCTGTTGCTTCATCGGTTTCTGTTTCTCCAGACCACGCATTCTGGCGAAATGTGGTAGCGAACTTGGGAAGTACCACAAATAATAGCAGCAGAGCAGGAACAAAGACTGTCAAAACAATTTTTTTATAGTTCGGGTATAGAAAAATACCCAATACCATAACGCTTATTATAATTGGCTCCTTATAACCAGAAATTACCCCCTGATAAAAGTTGAAACAATACAATAACAGGCATATTATAGTGTTCCACATCTTTTGTAGCGGAATAGCAAAGGCTAATGCGAGCGTACCGGCAATAAAGCTCAATGAGTTTAGTTGAAAATAAAATTGAGATAATCCAGGAACAATCAAGAAAAATAGAGAGACCGGGAAGGCTATCAAGGCCATTATCATAACCATATTGGCCAGCTTTTCTTTTTTAATGTAATACCCTGATGGAGCAGGATATTTCATGAACACCAGCATACCCGTGGCAAGCGCGGCGTGCCCCAATATATAATAGCGCTGGCATTTTGCAATAAGTGCCAGCTGGTTTTGGTCTATTAAGAGATACTCGTTTGTTTTTTGGAAGTTGTTATAACCATATAGGTTTAAAAAGTAAAAAATAGACGAGCAAGCCATGTACCCAACGAAAATGATCTGGACTATAAAAATAGGCCGCATTATTTGTTCAGGAATACTATGGTCGGTAGGTAAAGGTTTTATTTTTCCAGTATATACAACGAAAAAAATAAAGAATGAACCAACCCAGGCAACTAGGTATGACGCCGTAGGCACTGATTGAAACAACATTGCAAGCACCCAGGGTATATAAAGAATTAAGTATCTTTCAATCGGAACGTTTTTCATTTATACAGCTTTTTCAATTGCCTGGGCTTGTTTTTCGAAATTCCAGTCGTTAATTATTTGTTTGGATGATCTTCCCATTGATTTTAATCCCTCACGATTTTTTTCGACTAAGTTATTCAATTGTAAAACTAAATCATCAAATGATGCGGCATTAAATATTGCCCCGTTATTACCTGGTATAACCAGGTCAACAACGCAGCCCACTTTATTTGATGCAAGTACGGCCTTTTGGCATGCCATTGCCTCATTTATGGCAAGTCCCCAGGTTTCAGCCGGCCCTTTTGATGACAGGCAGAAAAGATCACATGCCTGATACACTACCGGCATATAGGACTGATTTTGAAAATTTATAAAATGGACATTAGCATTTTCTTCGGCTTTTAGCTTTAGTTCATCTTCCAATGCCCCATTGCCAACAAATAACAGGTGAACATTTTCTTTATTTATGGATAGAAACGCATCAAGCAGTAAGAGCGGAGATTTTTTTTCTTCGAATTTGCCGGCAAATAAAATAAGTATGTCTTTTTCATTTAGCCCTAAATCTTTTCTTAATAGCTTTGTTTCGTTTTCCCGGTTTCTGGCAAATCTTTCATTATCTATTGCGTGTGGTGCAAAACTAAGCTGCTTTTCCTTTAAACCATATTTTTTAAAATAGGCCTTATTGTTCGTGCCCACATATAAGGCACGATCAACATGGCTGTATATCCATCTTAATAAAACAGTTTTAAGGAGCATTTTAAAACCGCTTTGTTCATCAAGCAAAGTTGAATCGCCACGAAATATAACAGGTATTTTGTTTTTAAAATACCTGATCACCTTTAAGTGGCTGGCATATGCCCATCCGTAAACCAGTATGGCATCGGCGCCATAATCTTTTATTTGCCGGATCAGATCAGGGTTTACAATGCCATTAAAGCTGTGCGACCCCGGGTTTTTTGAGGTATTGGTAACCCATTCAAAATAATAGCCCTCAAGCAAGGGCACATCCCACTGCACGGTTTTGCCAAAACCGGGATCATATTTATTCATGGAGCCTTCGCCCCAGGTATAAAAAATTTTGACCTCGATTTGCTGCCTCTGCTGCAATAGCTTAAATACCGGTGAGTAGTATTGAATAGGGTGTGTGGTAATTATTGCCAGCTTGCGCATAAACTAAATGGTTTGCCTCATCACTTTAAGGCGTTTTGACTGAATTATAAGGGTATTAATAAAGTCCATATTGCGGCAATGTATGGTGTTATGATGGCTAATGGACGCTTGTTTGTTAAGACCCTTGTAAATAGATCGGCCCTTGAATGCTTTAACTATTAATTTCGATGGTGAAAAGCTGCTCTGCAATTGCCAGATAAAAAAAACGCCTTATACTTTTTGCCGGATGTTTTTGACTTAAGAGGGGCGTGAAAATAAACCCTAATGTTCTTTTAATTTTCTCCATTTATAGTTTTATCGAAAAGTTCAGTTTGACGCTGCGCCATTTTTTTTGCGGAATATTTTTCGAATGCGGCAGGGTTATAATCAACCATATTATTTCCTTCGATTACCGTGGTGAAGAATTGTAAAATATACTGATCCAAGCCCTGCAGATTATAGCTATAATTATGCTTTACCCCGTATTCCTGTAAAATTTTAATTGCTGAACTGTTTTTATTGAAAATAGTAAGCAGGGGCTTTTTCATTAGCAAATAAGGGTAGATTTTTGATGCTGAATATTTAGGATCATCAGATCCCGGGACAAACAGCGCATCAGCCTGCTGAAGGATAACTAACGTATGGTAATAACTTATCCTGTCAGTTAATTCAATTACATTATTCTCAACATTATATTTTTTTGCAAGTGGGAGTATAGTTGCAACGCCTTTGCCTGCGGCAGCATAACTGGTGCCAATAAAGTAAAGCTTAATTTTATTAAATACTTCGGGTTGATCTTTTAGTGCTTTTTGCAATGCCTGAAATACCGGTACAATAGCTTTATGCATATCGATCCCTCCACGTCCCACATATACTATGTTCTTAAACTCAGGGTTGAGCAGTGGTTTAAAAATATTTTTGTTATCATCGGCAATCCCCGTGTCGGGGTCAAAGGCTCCAAAAGTAATTACAGCCTCAGGTACATGTTTTATTTGAGGGTACCTGTTCTTTAAATCCTCAATATAATTTGCAGACACGCTAATAAGTCCGCCTACCTGTTTCATTGCGATAGGTTCAAGATATTTATTTAAACGATAAGAAAGCCAATATTTTGGCGGTTGCTGTTCCTTTGGCTTATCCCGATAGTAATCGGAATGCCAGGGGTCCTGCATATCAATTACGTACGGTATGTTAAATCGTTTTTTCCAGTATGCCCCCAATGTAAGTACCGGGAATTGCGTAGTGGAAAAATAGATCAAATCAAATTTTTGCTCTTTAACTATGCGGTTAACCTTTTGTTTATAAAACCATAACGAGCGCAAAGCAATGCTCCCCAAACCCATTTTTGATGTCCATTTTTTGCTGAGGGCCTTAACTGTATGGATTTTAATGTCCGATGGAATGCTTTGCAGCAACAGTTCATCCTTAACTATATCAGCAAATTGTGGGTCGATGGTAACTACTTCGGCTTTCCAGTCAAAATCCTTGAAGTAAGGCAGGCTCATTCTTACACGTTGCATATCTGCAGCGTTTACCGGTGGGAAGTATGGTGAAATAATTAGAACCCGTTTCAACGTGGCTGGAAAGAATATTTTTTGATGGCCCTTTGTGCAAACTGATGCGCGGGCTTTTCAATAAGTAAATAAAAACAATAGGAGATTACAATAGCCAATATAATAAACAGGGGATAGGTAAGCGCGTTATTTGGCAGGTAACTTTTTAAAAGTAAATATATTAAAGGGTGGCATATGTATAATGAGTAAGAGAACTTGCCCATTTTTTCGAGTATATTATTAGCCGGCCTGGTTTTAAAATACACGATCTCAGTTTGCAGCCATTTATATAGTACGAAAGAAATTAAATTCATGGATATGATATAGCTGAGATGCATATGAAATTTTGCAATGCAGCAAAAGCAGCCTAAAGCAAAAACCAGGCACCTGTACGTCATAACCGATCTAAAAGATGCACTGTTCAGGCTATCAATATGCTCAGCCAATAACACGCCCAAAAGCCAGCAGGGCAGGCCAACCAGCCAGGTAAGGGAATAACCTAATTGCCAGTAATAACCCTGGTAGTTTAAGTCAGTTTGTTTAAAAAAGGCATAAAAATCGTCATGTGCACCCAGAATTATTACTACTGTGGAAATAAGGTAGGCTATGATTACCTTATTTGTCCAGCTTAAATTTACTTTATAGATGAAAGGATAAATAGCGTAGTAGATCAGTTCACATATCAGGCTCCAAATTACGGCATTTTCGGGATGATTGTACCTGATACCGGCAACCCAGATAATGGATAGCGGGATGATGATCCGGACAAACCTTTTCATCCAGAAATCTTTTAAACTGATAATGCCATTTTTATTTGGATAATGAATAACAAAGCCGGAAATGATAAAGAACGCGATTACTGCGGCTGTACCATCAAACGCGTTTGCCAGGAAAAAGCCAAGGGCATGAAACAGTAAATGTGGTGACTGCTTCAGCATATCAGCATAAACATTATCAAAATGGGATAGTAATACTGTAATAGCTAAAATAATTCTTAGGCTGTCGAGCCCGTTGAACCACTTTTTATTTGAGATATAGCTCATTTATTTATAGCGCTTTGAAAAGGTTAATTCAATTGTAAAGGGTGGCTTTAATTTGAAGACTACAGTGTTTCATTGCTTTTTATTAATTGGATTAGCTTTAGTGACTCTTTTTCCCATGAATATTTTTGTGCAAATTTCATCGCATTACTTCGGGCAGTTTGTAAGGAATCTATATCATTCAACCAATTCTCGAGCGCTTTTGCTGTAGACACAGACTCAATATCTTCGATTAAAAAACCGAAAGAATTTTCCCTTAAAAGTTCCTTTTGGCCGGATGTATTAGTAGCAATAACAGGCAATCCGGACAATACATATTGGAAAAATTTATTGGTTACGGTTAAATCTCTGCTTAGTGGCTCTGTTAACTCCAGCGCCAGTCCGATATCGAATTCTGATATTTTTTCTTGCAATTCATTATAGTGCACCAGAGGGTGAAACACAATTTGATAAGGTTGATTCACCAAATTAGTAAGCAAATCCTTGTAATTATCGTTAATATTACCTAGCAAGTGTATTTCCAGTCTAATATTGATCTGGTTCATTAGTTTGATGAAAGACTCCAGACCCCGCCCTGGACCTATGGTTTGGGAAAACCAGAATAATTTGATAGGATTCTCAAAAGTCTTTTTATGTTCAAATAGATTTTCTTTGTAATTGAAGGTATTGTAAATAGGCGTTGGCAAATTTTCTACTTTATATCTTTTACTTAGCGAAATTGCCATCGATTTTGATGTAGTTATGGAAAAAAGCCCCCTGGTTAGGCCTTGCTCCTCGAGCTTCTGCAATAAAGAAATCGGACGGTACTTTCGGGCTTCCGTCAACAAATCTTCTGAATACCAATCTTCAAAATCAAATGCTACCGCTCTGCCGGATTTGATCAATTGCACGCCACAAAAAAGCCCAATTTCCTGATGTCCGATATAAAGATATGCGTCTTCCTTTAAAGCGGCCGCCTTATATTTCCAATGGCCATATCCGATTGCTAAGGGCGTCTGGATATTCAGCTTACTTACAAAAAACACACCCAGTTTTCTAATGATCCGAAAAATGAAAGAGGATATGCTGCTTTTTTCCAAACTCGCTATCGCTATAATTTTTATTCCGGTACCTTTCAATAAATCCGTGTCAATATCCAATAATCTCCGATCGTAGGTGCTATGGATAATCGTGACATCATAACCTGAAGACCAGAGGGCTTTCGCCTCCTTATACACACGCGGATTGTGGCAAAGGTGTGATTGTGTTATAATGCAGATTTTCTTATTGAACATATTTCGGCTATTGTGTATTATACCTTATCGAAATAAGGCCATTTTTATTTTTTGCAAGGACGCTGGAATAGAAAGTTCTTTTAATGCCTTATTTTGCCCGTTTATCCTAAGGCTTTCTCTGACCGAAGCATGGTTTAACAAAAAACTCGCTTTGTCAACTAGTTCTTCCGAAGTATTATAAGACATAATGTCTTTACCTAGTTCATACATCGAAGATAAGCCATGACAATGTTCCGTCAAATAACATGCGCCCAACATCGGCGCTTCTATGTCTCTCAGTCTTGAATATTTAATAGGATGAGAATGCAATCTCTTATGTGTGGGTACTCGATTAATGCCCAGTATCACGCTGCTATTTCTTGTAATTGCGATATATTCACTAAAATCAATGTCCGGATGTAGAAACGCGGGATCAATTTCCTTTTTTGAATTTGCACCTAAAGTATTAACCCTCCGTAGCAAATATTCTTTTATTCCGTTCGCTTTGATAAAGTCCCACTGATTCAAAGCCACATTTATCAATGATTTGTTGGAGTTGCTAAAGGTATTCTCTTGTTTTCTTACCCAGTCCCGGCCGTAAATTTCTATAGGCAGTCCTTTATTTATTACTTCGCTCAATAGCCGCTCCCTTAAAATATCCTTCGATCCAATGAATGAAACCAAATTCGTTTCGGTAATTTTTTCAAGCGATCGAGCCTGCCGGTCCACCCACATCGGCATCGGCAAATGTATATTCTGGACATTTTGCTTATTATACATCTCCAATGATTCAAATTCAGGCACCCAATTTAAATCAAACACCTTAAACTCGTCCGGTACCACGTGGAATTCGCGGATATTATCGCAAAAGAAGTTGACGCAGGGAATCCCCATTTTCTTTATCTCCGAGATGGCGTGTATGTCTATTTGTTTTGGATATAAGTAAGTTAAAAATAAATCGATGTTCTTTTGGTTCTTTCTTATAAATGCCAACTGATCTTCCCAAATTTGGCTTTTCCACTCTTGCAATTCCGGCGATTTTTCGGAAAAAGTAAGCCCCTTTGCCCAATCCGCATCTTGCAGTTCGGTCCATTCCATTCCCGCTTCTTCAATACCATTCTTAATATAATAAGTCCAAAAACGGTAAGACGGAATTGGATAAGGTACGCCCCCAGTATCTTGCAAAAAAGATAAAAGTATTTTCAATCGATCCGTTTAAATAACACGTCTACCTGATTTAATTTTTTACCTATGGGCGTATTATAGCCCATGGCAAACAGTCGGAAATTGAATTGCCCCAGATATGTTATTATTTCTAAAAATTGTGGTTGATCGTGATAATATTCTTTGAAGGACACTTCACATATGAGATATCTTACAGACTTAATATAGTCGCCCATTCCCTTTAATGCTTCTAGTTCGAACCCTTGAATATCGAGTTTTATAATGTCAGGTATATCTATTGTGTTTTCTTTTATTAAATCGTAAAGCCTCTTGATTGTAACATCTTTTTGTCCGATTGTTCGAATACCAAAATCTTCAAATTCCATTTTGGTTGGAACCAACAAAGTCGATGCGTCAGAATAACTGGATATATTTAGTATACCCGTTCCTGTTGTGTTCCCTAAACAGAAATCATTTAAGTGTATCCCAGACAGTGATTCGCAATTTTTTTTGAAAATGGTATTGTGATTTTCCAAAGGTTCAAAGGCATAGACTATCGCATTTGGCAGGAATGACTTTACTAGTAGGGTCCAAGTTCCTATGTTGCTGCCGATGTCATATATTGTTGCCTTTTCTTTCAACTGGGGAGAGTCCATAATCATCGCCTCGATAAGTTCGAGGGAATCGATGTGTCCAATTTGTAGTTGATATGCGACAGTATTCTTCAGTTTCTTCAATCGCTTTTCTTGCTTTAATTTATGAGCAAGTTTTTCGATGATCAAACCAGGTTGGAAAATATCTATAACTTTCATACATCGTTTTGATTTAAAATAAAAATATTATTAAGATAAGTATTATTAGAGTTCCGTGGATCATTAGTTCCAATATCAAAATATTGTATATTGTTTGTCCCCAATGATTTGATCAAAAACAGCATGAAAATATCCTCGCCACATTGTGAATAAGTGATTTTTAAATTTGCCCCCCGGGAGTTTATTGTAAACTTTGGTCGCGAGCATCAATAGATTCATGATTTAATATAGATTTAACAATTTTTGTAAATTTCCATCCAAACAACAACTTCATTACTTTGGTTAGTCCGCCGCAGGCAAACGGCAAATCAGAGCCGTTTAAGTCCTTTACCCTTTCCGCAGCAGCTTTTACTAAAGCAGCCTGTCGTGGATAAAAACTATAAATAAAGTTTTGCCAGACATTAGCGCATGCCCGCATCGTGCGGGCACTAGAATCCGACGCCAATAAATTATTCGTTGCTTTATCGATTGAAAAAAAAGCAGATTTTATGGCCTTATCGGACTGATGTCCTGAAAGGCTGCCGTTTAATCCTGATCGATAATAAAGTATAGCCTGGTCTTCAAAAATTACTTGAAAACTTGACAATAGCACGCGCGTGAAAAAATCCAAGTCATCGATCAACGATAATGTCTCATCCCATGGACCAGACTTTTCTATTATGTTTCTGGGAATCAGAAACATTCCCGCTTGTGTCATCGATCCACCTTTTTCCCAGGAAATACAAAGCCAATCAACTGGCGGCATATTCTTCCAACATTTCTCCGGACGAAGCCGAAATGAGTTCAAATCGTGCCCATAAAATCTTCCCCATCTGCTGGAAATTGTACAATTTTCAAACTCCAGAGCCTTTTTAACTTGACATTCAATCATTTCTGGATTTATCAAATCATCCCCATCCAGGAATTTAATAAATTCACCATTGGAATAGGAGTAAGCTTTATTTCTTGCAGCGCTCGCACCGCTATTTTTTTGTGAATATATTTTAATTTGATCATTTTCATATCTTTTTGCGACCGCTAATGAACGATCCTTTGAACCGTCATCAACAATGATCACCTCAATATTTCTATAGGTTTGGTTTAAAACTGATTGAATAGTATCTGCGAGGTAATTTTCGACGTTGTATGCAGGTATGCAAATTGAAACAAGCGGATTATTCATATAATAAGTTTCCAGGCTTTTTTATAATAGACTTCTTTAGAAAGATCTACATAATGGTGCAAGATGTTGGATTTTGTTTCTAAATCAGTTAGGATAGGATTGACCTTATAATCGTTTTTATTCAAAACCACTGGTTGTGTACCGGAGACAATCATTGCGGTAAGTGCTTGTTCCAGATAATAGCTTGTACCTTCTTTTTCTTCTAATAATTGTATCCACTCTTCTAATTTCTCCCATTTTAGATCAGTACTGTTCAATCCTATGACGCCAACATTCAACAATGATGGAATTTCCCCCCCGCATATTTCCTGCATTAAGTCAGTGTTATATCCATAGCTTTCTTCGCAATCTACCATATGGATTGGCTGATTCGGCAGTTTTAGCCAATTATTCATCGCTGCCGGCTCCTTCCAGAATAACATGTCGGAATCCAAAACAAGCTTCCAGCCCAAAGGGGAAATCGTATGAACATCCGTGAGTTTTTTTATATGCGGATACGTTTTACGCTTATAATTTAAAATTGGAAATTTATCGCCCGGCAAATATTTACCAAGATTAATACTGATTTGATCAGCAGTAACGATTGTTGCGCCCGGTAGCTTTTCAGCAATTAAATTGATGATTGCATTATTAAATGAACCATCGTCAACAAGAAAGAAATTATATTTTTCTTCGCTCACTTTTAAAAGTGAATTTATACAGAATAGGGTTTGATGGATATATTTTTCTCCGGTAAGAAAGTAAACAGGCAAGCCGTCAGGGTATGCCATGGAGACTGGTAAATCATAGACAGCAGACTTCATTTTTTTGCTTCCGTCTGTCATTTTGCGGTAATTACCGTAACCGCCAAATCGCTTATAGGTTTTCAGCTTTGACTTTGGAAACCGATATAAAATGTTTATTAATTGCTGTATTAACATAAATGATTTAGACACCTAAAATAAATTGATATCCCCTAAGTTTCCATCCCCTGATTGCCTGAACCTGATAACTTTCGTTATATGTATGTTTTGATTCATTTAATCTAATTCCGATAAACCTTGAAACATTCCACAAGCTCCCGAAAATTTTACAGATTTCGCCGGGCTTTCCCAGGGCTTATATTTGAAAAATGCTTTGAGTTTTCGTAATGGCACACTGAATTTAGAAATTGGCTTCCATGGACATATGTTATGTTTGTGTAACAATTTTATCCATGATTTTGAAGAATGATAATTTAACCTTTTTAAATATTCAACTTCTAATCTTCCTTTATTTATAATATGCTTTAACACAAGTTCGGGAAAACATCCGACAGCGTACCCCGATTTTAAAGCAATGATATTAATTTCATTATCACCCCCTGAACTTAAGTTCTTACCCGTACGATCCTGTATGACACTGGTGTCTGATTTGATGTAATTATAATAGTCACTAAAACAAATTCTTCTAATCACCATTCCGGCGCCGATAGGTGCAATTTCAGGATATCCCTTTGAAAGATTCGTGGTTATTGTTATTGGATGAAGTTGAGGTCTAACCGCAATGAGACTGTAAAATTCACTTACCCATTCTTTATGAGATACTTCAAATTGCCCTATACTTGATCCGCCTGCTACTCCCAAATTCTGATTCAAATCAAACAATGACCAACTTTTAGAAAGATATTCCTGGTTTAAAATGTTGTCATCGTCAACAAGTATTATAAGTTCTCCCTTGCATTGTTCATATCCTTTCATCCTCGCAAAAGTCAGCCCAGGCTTTGGCTCTTTGACAATTTTTGAATTTATGTGCCAAGTTATATCAATTGTCTCTGAGAAATTATTTGTTGAAGCATTATCTACGATTATTAATTCCCATTCTGTTAACGGTAAATCCTGATTTCTTAAGCCATTTAATGTTTGTTCAAGAACATCTGGATTTGGATTGTAAGTTGGTAAAACAACTGAGATCTTAAAGGAGCTATTCGTCATTTTATGAATTTTAATTTATTATGGCCGTATTGTTTATTGAGGATTTTTGGAATCGAGTGGTTAATGTATTTTATGCAAGAAACCGATATTATCCAGTTCGAAGAATTGTTCTTATTAACTGGGGTAATGTTTTAACATTTGATAATTGTAGCTGAAGATCAATTTACTACATTATCTTGCCAGAATGCCTTGGTAATAATTCAGGCTGGTATTCACCATAATTTCGATATCGTACTTTTCCTCTACGGAGTTCCTTGCCTGTTTACCCATAGATTCTCTTAGGTCTTTATCTCTTATCAAAGTCAATATTTTTTCAGCCAAATCATTTTCGTTCTTCTCGGAAAACAATCCATTGTGATAGTCAACGATGATATCGGCCACTCCGCCTACGCTGAATCCGATTACCGGCTTACCATAACTCATCGCCTCGATATAAATTAGCCCGAATGATTCATATCTGGAGGGTGCAACAAAGACATCACATTCTGAGTACAACGTATCCAGCTCGGAAGGACTAACCATGCCTAAAAAAAGCACATCATCCATATGATTATTAATTGCAAAATATTCCTTTTGATATTGTTCATAATTATCTCCGACCAAATAAAATTTTATATTTTTTTGAGTCTTTAAGACAATTGGTATGGCCTTTAATAATATATCAATTCCTTTTCTGCTTTCCATTCGTCCGACAAACAATATTTTTACCAGAGCTGATGATTCAGTTTTGTCTTTTAAAGCCGGCAGTGGTACTCCATGTGGAATTATCTGACATTTTTTCAAACTGCACTTTAATATTTTTTCAAGCTCCAGTAAATGATTTCGGCTATGCGTTATCAGCAGGTTGCTTTTTTTTATCATTAACATTTCAATACTGGCTATCAAATTATTTAACCTTGATTTATAAGGATAATGATCATTTAGCATTTGTCTGAAAGTTGTACTTACTCTGGTTACAATCGGAATTGTATTTACTTTGAACAGATATAAATAACATAAGGAGAAATAGCTGCTGGTTTCCACAATTTGTATTTTGTATTTTCTGGCTATTTTTGACAATTTAATACGGGTAATAATCATGGCCTTTACCTTTTGGTAAAAGTCCTGTACCGTCCAGCTATTTTTGGAAATCAATTTGATGAACTTAGGAACCGACACCTTACATAATATGTAAGTTATACCATCCTTGTCAAGGATTTCATCTTGTTTATCTTCCGTTTCATTCAGAGGTCGTACGTGCAACACTACCACTTTATGACCTGATTTATTTAAAGTATTAGCTAGTAAATAAAAGTGATTAGCTATGCCGCTACTACGTGAATTGCTTTCCGGATAATAAGGTGTGACGATGCCAATATTCATTTAGTTATTATCGAGACTTGACCGGTAAATCTCTTCATTTTTGATAAATTCATTGGCTTTATCAGAGAAATCGGCGTGAAATACTATAAGATCCAGATAATATATTTTTGAATTTTTTCCGTCAACGTAGTTAAAAATCTGCTTTATAAATTGTGCGTCAGAAAGATCTGAAGAAAACATAAACCTCCCATCACTTTCGTAGAATAGGATTTTTCTGTAATTTTTTTCAAGCAACCAATGGAAAATTTGAGCAGGATCTTTTTCCAATTGGTCAAGGTTATTGCGGTTAAATTCAAATAATATAGTTGGCTTTACTTCGGCCAGGAATTTTTCACTTCCCCTTAATATTTTGAGGTCATGTCCTTCTGTGTCAATTTTAAGTAATTTGCATCTTTGATTTAATACGGATTCTTCTAATAAAGTATCAATACTGCTAAAATATAGTTTTTCAGTTCCATTCCTACTTGAGGAAGGCGTGATCGTTAAATTGTGTCCCTTATTTGTAATTTCACAATCTTGCTCGTGTTTTTTATCAGAAAGGAAAGTGGGTATTAGTTTTACATTTTTGAAATTTGAAGTGTTTAACTTAAACCGGTCTAAGATATCTTTATCACCTTCAATACAAATTACAGGCACGTCGGCACCCGATTTAATTAATGCAACCGAATCTCCCAAATTTGCCCCTACGTCGATAACTTCCAAATCCGAATAATTCCTGGCTAAAAAAGAAGTAATCCTTAATAACTGCCTGCCGTAATCTTTATAATATAGGTAACAATTTTTAATTCCATTATTATTATTAATCGACACATCAAAGTTGCCTACTTTTACGATTGACATACCTGTGGGTGCTTCCCTGATTTCTTTTATTAGCGTGTAACCTGACTTTTTCAGGATCTGTTTAATTGCCTTTTTGATCATTTTCTATAAATTTTACAATTTGACTTGGATTACCAGTTACGATAGCATAATTTGGAACGTTTTCTCTGACGACAGCCCCCGCACCAACGACCGCATGTTCGCCTATCGTACAAGGACCGATTATAATTGACCCTGAACCTATAAATGCACCTTTTTTAATTTTTATATCTCTATTAATACTAATTGCTGTTTCTCTTTCTTTTTCAAATACATTGAAATTATGACTACCAGTTAGAATCATAGCATTATGCGCTATTCCAACATGATCTTCTATAATTATAGTCCCTGAATTACAATTAAAAAAAGCGTTATTTACGATTGCAGTTTTTGCTACAATTAATCTTGATGGATCGCCAAATATATGCGGGGAATTGATATACTCGTCATTTAACACTTGCCTGATAAGTCTTTTAAGGTATTCCTTAACTTTGATCTTTATCTTATCCTTCATAAGATTGCCAATTTAATTTAGGTCTTAAAAAACCATCCAGGTTTCCGGAATAATCTGATTTAATTTTATCATTCAAATTTTCTTCAACGGTAAAGGCAAATTCGAATGTGGAATGGACAATCGTTGGTTTTAGAGTTGAGAGGGCAACTGTTAATAAATAAGTTTGATTATTAAAAAAGTTTTCGGGGAACCAAATAACACATTTATTGACGCCTTTCTTACGTTTGTGATCGGGCATAATGGATTGAAAGATTTTGTAACCATCATTTGTTGACAGCAGGATGTTTGGTACAGGGTCTGAAACGTCATTAAATATTTCATAATTTATTTCTACCCCGATTGACACTCCGGTTTCTATATAATTAATTTGATTTAACAAGTGATCAACAATCCTGATTGTATTTATAAAAGCATTTGAATCGCCGGTTTTTACGATAAAGTTGCTTTGATTGTTTTTTGCTGCCCCATGATAATGATTAATTACAGTATTAGTTGAATCAAATAAAACCTTTTGACCATTACTTAACAGTAACGAGTTTTTTGTTAAGGATTTAACCGCTCCTATGTTATGACTCACAAATAGAACTGTCCTTCCTTCGCCTTTACTTATATCGCCCATTTTGCCCAGGCATTTCTTTTGGAATTCAGCATCACCGACAGCCAGAACTTCATCTATAATCAAAATTTCCGATTCAAGATGGGCAGCCACAGCAAATGCCAGCCGTACATACATGCCTGATGAGTACCTTTTAACGGGGGTGTCTATGTATCGTTCCACGCCAGAGAAGCTGACAATTTCATCAAACTTGCGTTTAATTTCTGTTTTACGCATACCGAGGATAGCACCATTTAGAAAAATGTTTTCTTTGCCCGTTAGTTCCGGATGGAACCCGGTACCTACTTCCAGTAAGCTTGCCACGCGTCCCTTTATTTTGACAGACCCCTTGGTAGGATTGGTTACACGACTTAGTATTTTTAATAGGGTGCTTTTTCCTGCTCCATTCCGGCCGATTATGCCGACGGCATCACCATTATCAATTTCAAAGTCCAGATCTTTCAAACTCCAAACTACATTACTCTCACTTTTAACCGTGCGGTCATTTACTTCACCAATTTTTAAGAAGGGATCTTCTTTGCCCCGCAGGCTCGCCCAAAGGCGTTCCAGGTCGCGTGAGATGGTACCCGTACCGAAATCGCCCAATTGATATGCCTTAGACAGGCTTTCTACTTTAATCACTTTAGCCATTATACGGTATCGACAAATGTTCGTTCAACTTTATTAAATATAATAATCCCAATCAGCAGAATGACCGCGGTTACACCGGCGCTGTAACCTAACAGGCCCCAGCTGAAACTGCCCTGTCCTAAAAATCCATATCTTAATGTTTCAATTACCGCAGTTATCGGGTTGAATTTGATCAGCCAGCTATAGGCCGGATATTTCGCTATAGCAGTAGATAAAGGAAAGATAACGGTAGTCGTGTACATTAATAGTGGCACGCCAAAAGTTACCACGAAGGCCAGGTCCCGATATTTGGTCGTAACAGATGATATGATCATGCCCAATCCCAGGCCCAGCGCGGCAATAATAAGGATCAGCAAAGGGAACAAAAATAGTATAGCATTTGGGGTAATTTTATCGTGATCAATTGCCATCATTACCAAAAACAATAAAAACTGTACGCCAAACCTAATCAAGTTTGACAATACAATACTCAGCGGCATGATCAGGCGGGGAAAGTAAACCTTGCCTAACATCGCTGCATTGTCCTTAAAGACCGTCGAAGTTTTTGTAAGGCAATCGGCAAAATAATTCCAGAGAATCGTTCCTGCCAGGTAAAATAATGGTGCAGGAACATGATCTGTTGATATTTTAGCAAGGTTATTAAATACAAGCGTATATATCAGCACAGTGATAATTGGCTGCACAAAAAACCAAACCGGGCCAAGAATGGTTTGCTTATAAAAAGAGACGAAATCCCGCCTTACCAGCAGCAACAGCAGATCGCGGTAATGCCAGGTATCTTTAAGCCTCAGGTCAAACAGGCTATTTTTAGGAGTGATCTCGATATCCCAATGTTCGTCAGGAAACTGGTTCATCATTTAATAATTTTTGTAAGTTATTTCTATAAACATCCTCTTTAAAATAATGGAGGCATTGGTTTTGCAGGCTTTTCCTGCTTTCTATGGTCAGTGGTGTTTTTAATGCATCACCAATAGTTTTTTCAAGTTCATCCAGGTCGCCCACATTAATAGCGGTGCCTAGTTCGCCATTCCTTATGGCGTCCACGCTTCCGTCTTCATTGCCGCAAATTACGGGTAATCCACAAGCCAGGGCTTCAACAAATACAATCCCAAAACCTTCTTTTTTACTTGGGAGAACAAAAAGGTCCGAAAGCAGGAAATGATCGGTAAGTTCTGTTTCATTTAAAAAGCCAGTTAATATCACCTGATCGTCCGCCTCATACATATTGATCAAATGCCTGATCCGGACTTCTTCTACTGAATCATACTGCCCGGAAAGTACATATTTTATATGGGGGAAAGTATGTTTTAAAAGGCTAACTGCTTTAATAGCCTGCTCATATCCTTTATATTTTTCTGACGAGGCAAGACGTGTTAATGTGAAGATTACCTCGTTTGAAGTGGTAAGGCAATACCTGTTTAATAAATATTCAGGTTTTTCAAAGGTCTCGGGCAGCTTTATAAAGGGATCTACTGCATTATTTAAAACAATGCATTTCTCAGGGGCTGATTGATGCCACTTGATCATTTGATCTTTAGTAAACTTGCTGACACATATTATTTTATCGCAATACTTTTTTAAAAATGTCCTTTTAATAAAATTTATCGGCCGCCAAACCTCTATTCCATGAGCAATAAGCCAAACCTGGCATTTGGGATTCAAGAGCTTTACTATGATACCAACCAGCGAGAAGTTAATATGGCTTAATATTACGATATCTGATTTTGATGCAGTATTTATTGTTTTTAGAATAAGTTTAATACGATTATTGGCAAAACCGGTATAGTTTTCAGCCGGCACATACTTATTCATCAAGTCATATCTGGAATCGTAAAGTGAGAAAAGCTTGAAGTCCCAGTTTTCTGATTTTGCAATATGAAATAAAGAATATGCAAGCGTACGGGTCATTTTTTGAATGCCCCCTGTAGTACTAAATGTCTGTAGTGTAAACAGGATTATTTTTTTAGGCATGCATCCGGATTTGATAGAGTGAAAATACTTTTGACCAGTGCAGACTATTGTTTTTAAAAGACTTTACAATACTTTGTGCCTTCTTCCCTCTAAATAAGTCTTCGTTATTCATTTCCGGATAAGCTTTCATCCATTCCTGTAACGGAAATGTGAAGCCCATTTTTGACCTGTTCCATATAGCTTCAGGTAAAATATCTTTAAAACTGTCTATTAACAGTTTTTTAGGTTGCCGGCTGTCAAATCTTATTTCAGATGAAATATTATCTGTCAACTTTTTAAAATCTTCATCCAAAAAAGGGACTCTTATTTCTAATGCCTGGCTCATGCCCATTACATCTGTATCGCGCAATAATTGATTTTGCATATATAGGTTAGTCTCAAACCAGGCTGCATCCAACTCATTATAATTACGGATATTGGGCAATGGTTTCTCGTTGAATAAAACATCCTCGATATGATGAATATCTGTATCTAAAATTTTAGCGATGTCAGAAGGATTGTAGAGCCCTCTCAGCATCAGGTAATCCGCCAGGGGGTGATCGTAATTTAAGAAGGAGATCTTTTTGTAACGATCAGATGTAAAATAGTTAGTTAGTTGAAATAAGGAAACTGGATATTTCCTCAATCTTTTAAGATACTTTATACGATTAAATGAAGGATATCCGCCAAATAGCTCATCAGCTCCAATTCCGGATAACACCGCCTTTAATCCATCCTCATGAGCGTATTTGCTGATAAACCAGGTATTAATGCCATCAGTAGTCGGCATATCCATATCGGCAATTATCCTGGGCAAAAACTCTTCAAAATCCTGCTGTTTTACAATGTGCGCAAATTTTTCACCATCAATTTCCTTTAATACCAAGCTTTGATACATACGTTCATCGTATGCTTTTTCATTAAAATATATAGAAATAGTTTTTAACTGCGCTTTTTTCTCTTCATTGGCTAATAACGTTAGCAGGCTGGAGTCGATACCGCCGCTAAGGAATACGCCAATAGGGGCATCAGCTATAAGCTGTCGGTTTACAGCTAGTTTTAAAGCAGTTCGTATAGATTCTTTGGCCTCCTCAAAATCAGTAATTCGTGTATTTGGCGTTATAACGTGATAAGAATGTATCTCGTAAGTATTTTTATGATGGTGCCAGCACAAAAACTCTCCTTTAGGCAGACTATAAACATTTTTTAAAGTGGTATAAGGCTCTGGTATATGGCCGTAAGCTAAAAATCTGATCTGCCAGTTTGGGTCCGTTTCATTTGCTATTCCTGCTTTTTTTAATGCTTTTACTTCGGATGAAAAGCTTAGCTGGCCGTTTTCAATATGATAGTACAGCGGTTTTACACCCGAGCTATCACGAACCAAATAGGTTAAAGCTTTTTCGGTATCATATAAAGCAAATGCAAATATTCCCCGTAGTTTAGAAAAGCAAGCCATTCCCCAATAAATGTACGCAGCGATAATTACCTCGGTATCCGTATTGGAGTGAAACCGGGCACCCAATGCTATTAATTGATCCTTAAGCTCCAAATAATTATAGATCTCGCCATTAAAAGTTATCCATACTTTTTGCCGCACGTCAGCCATAGGCTGATGACCGTTTTGGCTCAAATCAATTATAGACAGCCTTCTATGCCCGAAAACGAGATTTACCTTATCATCGCTGAAAATTCCTTCATCGTCAGGCCCACCATGCTGCAAGGTATTGCACATGACCATTACTTTTTCGCGAATCTCGTCTGGCTGCAAACGATGTGAGATCATTCCTGTAATACGGCACATAGTAGGGGTATGTTCATAGCTTCGCCGCGTAAGTCACATGCGGCATGTATAACTTATTAATTTTCAGTAATATATTTTTTTACTCGTATAGCCTATATTAAAATATAGCGATATTAGATTAAAATCAAAAAATACTATCTAAACACTTATATATATAGTACTTAAATATAAAGTGCTAAAGCCTGTTTATCAGTGAAGCAGCAACATGTATAATTACCGAACAACCAAGACTTTCCAACCGCAGTGCTAACTGCTTTTGTGAACGGTAGGATATGATCTCGCCGGTCATGCCTTTTAAAGGCCCTGCCTTCAACATGATTTTTTCTCCAGGCAGCAAATCCTCTTCTGTAATTTCTAATTCGAGAGAACTGCTCATCAATAATTTCAAATCATCGATCTGCCGGTCGGGCATTGCAGCAATTTTGCTTCCAAAGTAAATAAAGCGTGCAACCCCCCTGGTCATTAGCACATCTGCCTGTTCGCGCTCAGCGATACGGACAAATAAATAAGATTTAAGAAGGGGCTCTTCGACCCACTTCTTCCTGTCGCTCCACTGTTTAAGCTGATGCCGTAATGGCAGGTATGCTTCAATACCTTTATTTAAAAGAGCCTCCTGAGCTTTTTTTTCAGCCCTGGGGTTTGTGTAAACCGGATACCACTTATGCGTACCTGTCTTTAACCTTGTATCCATTCAGCACTTAAGTGTATTATTTAAACCATCTGCTTATATCCCACCACTTAAACACTTTTTTGTCGATATAATAATCAGATCCCTCATAGCCGCTATAATCCGAATAGTAATAATAGTGCGTTCCGTGGCTTTCGCTGGTAAACTTGGTTGTATAATATCGTGAATGAAGAAGGTCTTCTGCAAAGGCGTTCAATATGATCACCGTATTATCCAGGTGATATTCATTTGCAATGCGCTGCGGCACAGTTGCCGCGTAAAATTTTGATTTACCCGAGCGGATAACGAAAATATTGATATCGCTCATTCGTATCAGTGGTATGGCGTCCGACACCAGCCCGATAGGGGCCGTATCGATCATGATAATATCGTATCTTTTCTTTAACTCAGCTATTAATGTTTTTGTCCGCTCGCTGTGCAGTAGTTCTGATGGGTTAGGGGGCACGGGGCCGGAAACTATAATATCAAGATTGGGCTGTGACGAATGGAGAATGATATCATCAATGTCACATTGATTGGCCAGGTAGTTACTCAATCCCTTGTCATTAGGCACATTGAAGGTTTTATGTAAACGAGAACGGCGCAAATCGGCAGCTATCAGTATCACTTTCTTGTCAATAAGAGATAACGTGCTCGATAAATTGACCGTGACAAATGATTTTCCCTCCCCGGCAACTTCAGATGTGATGCAAATTATCTTGCTTTTTTTCTCAGATGCAATAAAACTTATATTGGTACGTACAGAACGTACCGACTCCGCAAATAAAGATTTTGGCCGGCTAATGGCCAGTATCTGAGTGCTGTTTTCATCAAGTGCTGCGGGGAATTTACGTACGACACCAATAATTGGTACAGTAGTCAGGCTTTCAACAGTTTCCTTATCATAAATATATGGATTAAGTATCCGGATCAAAATAATGAGCCCCAGACCGATGGTTAAACCCACAATTAATGCCGTACGGTGAATCGTATGCTCGTCAGGGGAAACTGGGTTAAGGTTAACCTGAGCTTCTTCAATAATTGTAGCTCCGGGTAAAATTGCCGAACGGCTGATCTGCGCGTCAAGACGTTTTTCGGACAGGAAAGAATAGACTTTATCATTGATCTCGAAATTTCGTTTCAGGCTGATCAGGTCGCGTTCAGCAGCAGGTAAAGCCGACAGTTTCTCGTTTGCCGCCGCAAGCTGATTATCCAGGTAGCTGATATTCTTATTAATGCGCGCACTCGATGAATTGATATTATTTAAAGCAGAATTTTTTATCTGGAGTATTTGCCCATTGATGTCATTTATGGTTTGAGATCCGCTGTTGTAAGTTTTTAATAACGTCGATCTTTCAACCAGCAGATTATTCAAACTCCCGATCAGTTCTGCCAAAAGCGGGTCTATAACTCCTTCGAGGTTGAGATTTAGATTTATATTGTCTTTTTCTTTGGTTATTTGTTCCTTTAACTGATCTATTGCAATTAATTGAAGTTTCAAAAGGGTCTTTTGGGTTCCAAACTCTTTTATCCTTCCAAGTTGCAGCTCGGACGACGAGGAAACGTCCATCATTTTATTATTCTGTTTGAATTCCTCGATCGACTTTTCCGAACCTTTTACGTCATCAGCCAGGGATTCCAGCTGCGCATCTATAAAATGGATCATCTGGGTCGCCGACTGGGTTTTTTGATTACGGTCATAATTCAAATATTCCCGTATAATGGCGTTCAGGATATCTGCCACAAATTGCGGGTCCGAATCGGTTTCCTGTAAGGTAATAATGTTAGAATTCTTAATGAGTTCGTTCGTGCGAAGGCCTGCTTTTACCCTGCCAACAAAATCTTCCGGAGTATTGAACTTGAATTGAAAAGTGGTCTTATTTGACAGTTCGCCAGGGTATTTGATACTGAATGCCATATTGCCAATGCTGACTGGCTGATCGTATTGGAAAGTCTTTTGGATATTTCTTCCACCCCAATTATAGCTTAGCTTAAAAGCACTTTTGCTGACAGGCTGAAAATTAATCAGATCATGAAAAAAATTTAAACTATCAAATTTTAACAATTGAATGTTCAATGGTTTTTGTGGGTAAATATCGCTTGTCCTGGCGCGTCCGGCAATATAAAAACTTACCCGATAGTCCAGGTCTTTTATTGCACTTAAAATAACCGTACGGCTTTGAAGTACAAACGTTTCACTTTGTATTTTGGAAGGTCCCCGGTCATTATTACTGATGATACCGACCAAATCGGAAAATTCGGATTTTTTCTCTTCGATTTTCAATGTGGCCGTTGTCGAATAAATTTTTGGAGTATACCATAGATAGGTATAGGAAATGAGCATACAAATAATTATAGATGCAACAATCCAATACCAGCGGCTTAATAATATTTTGCCGATTTTAAAATAGTCAATTTCCTGGTTGGGCAATTTTCTCGCGGGCTTCTCGGTCTCTTCCATTAGTGGTGAATAAGCGTGTAAATGAGCAATGCAGAATTTAAAATAAGTAAAGCAGGTGCCAGTGTGGTTGTTACATTTTGCAATTGATCGTTTTTGACTGCACGTTTATTTTGGGCAATATATATGATGTCATTGTTTTGAAGGATTATTCTTGGATCGGCTAATGTTTGTGTCTTGCTAAGATCTACTAAAGTGATTTGAGGATTTTTAGGATCACCGCGAATGATTTTTATGGTTTTTTCATCCGCCCTGTCTGTAAGCCCACCTGCTTCTCCTAACAACTCCACCAGGTTGGTTTGATCTTTTATTAATGGGAAATTCCCCTGGAGTTTGACCTCTCCCAAAAGAGTTATCTTAAGATTTACGATCTTTAAGTCAATTATCGGGTCTTTAAGCAAGTCTTTCCGGTAGATATCCTCGATCTTTTTGGCTGCTTCGGCCCTGGTAAGGCCCATAACCGGTATGTGGCCAATTACTGGCAGTGCAACAGTGCCATCATCCTGCACCTGGTAAGTTTGTCCCTGGGAAGCGGTGCCGCCTGCTCCACTTGTCACCGAGCCGGTTACCGGGGCATCATCAACAATATATTTGGTGCTTTGTAAATTCCGTATCTGTAAGATATCCTGCGAATGGATGCGGTAATTGATCGTGCCGCTACCGCTATTGGCCTGTTTAAATTGAGCACTGTCTGAAACAGTACCTGGTTGCTGGAATAATAATTGTCTTTGTTTGGTCGCACAGGAAGTACAGCACACTACTAAAAAAAATAGGGCTGAACTAATTAGGGTAGAATAAAAACGCATATACAAATAAAATGCATATTTGTTTAATATTATGCATCGGTTCCAAAATTACCATAATTTGCGTATTTTAAAAGTGTATTTTTTTTAAATTCAAGATTTGAAAATTTCAGTAATAACAGTGGCATTTAATGCCGAAAAAACTATCGAACACTCAATTGCTTCAGTACTTGGGCAGAAATTCAACAATGTACAATACATTGTTATTGATGGAGGGTCAACCGACGATACCATTAAAATTATAAATAAGTATAAAGACAAAGTCGATATTTTTGTATCTGAACCCGACCGCGGCATTTATGATGCGATGAATAAAGGAATCGCCCTGGCTACAGGCGATATTATCGGCACACTTAACGCAGATGATTTTTACTCAGACGATCATGTTTTGAGTGAAGTAGCCGCAGGTTTTACTGACCCGCACACTGATATTTTATATGGCGATCTTGATTATATAGAACCAAGCGGCAAAATTAACCGTAAGTGGCGCTCCGGTAAATATAAAAGTGGGGCTTTCAACTGGGGCTGGATGCCTCCGCATCCTACGTTCTATTGCAGGAAAAAATTATTTGACGAACTGGGTGCTTATAAATTGGATTATGGAAGTGCCGCTGATTACGAGCTAATGCTCAGGTTCATACATTCTAATAAGACAAACGTATACTATCTAAATAAAGTAATGGTTAAAATGGTGATTGGAGGAATAAGTAACAAAAGCTTTGGGAATCGCGTAAACGCATTGCGTTTTGATTTAAAAGCAATGAGGAATAATAATATTTTTTTACCAGGTGTCACTATATTATTTAAGCCTCTACGTAAAATAGCGCAATTTTTTTAAGGGTTAATAGCTAATAAATTTTGTTAATTTGAACACCTGTTACGAATACAAAGATTCCCTAATTAATTTTATTCCATGACAGAATATTTACATCTTTACCACTCAGTGTATTACATAATCATCGTCTTCGTATCAACTATAATTACACTAATTGCAATACCATCTATTCTATATGTAGCGCGTACCAGGCATTTATATGATGACCTCGGGCATTTCAGGAAACAGCACGATCATGGTATCCCGCGCCTGGGCGGTGTAGCCATATTTGTCAGCTTTACTATTACTTCCTTGTTATTTAGTATGACAGAGAAGTCATTGCCGATAAATTACCTGCTTGCGGCCTGCCTGATTTTATTTGTGATGGGTCTTAAAGATGACCTTACGGGGGTAAACCCGCGCACTAAGTTTACGATGCAGTTTATTGTGGCCTCAATCCTGGTATTATTGGGTAATATCCGTCTTAGCAGTATGTATGGTGTATTTGGTATTTATGACCTGCATTACTGGCCCAGCGTTACACTATCTATTCTAACTATTATACTTATTGTAAATGCGTTTAACCTGATTGATGGCATCGATGGCTTGGCTGGATTAACTGGTATTATGGCAAATAGTTGTTTTGCAGGACTGTTTATTTACATGCACCAATATGAATTAGCTGCAGTTTCATTAGCTATGGCTGGCGCTATATTCGGATTTTTGAAATTTAACATTACACCGGCCAAAATATTTATGGGTGATACCGGTTCAATGCTTATCGGCTTAATATCAGTTGTGCTGGCAATTAAATGTATCGAACTGAATAAATTCACTACTATGAAATCGCCTGAAATTTACTCAGCTCCCGCATTAGCAATAGCTATTTTAATAGGCCCTATATTTGATACATTAAGAGTTTTTATACTGCGCATTTCAAATGGCGTATCTCCTTTTATGGCAGATCGTAAGCATATTCACCATCGAATGTTAAAGCTGGGTTTTACTCACTTACAGACTACATTGATATTGGTATCGTTGAATATGCTTTGTGTAATTATGGCATTATTGTTCAGGTCTTATGGCAACTCTATATTAATTGCCCTGATCTTATGTGTATGTATGTTATTCAACGGGATCATTACTTTGATCCTCCGTTCGAAGGAACGCGAAAGTGTGGCAATTGGAAATGTGTTTGTTAAATAAAATGGGATTCTATTACAGCCCTGCCGCTAATTCATTTAAAATGCCGAATCTTGATGCACAGATTTAAATACATTGATTCTTTACGTGGTATTGCTATCATACTTGTAATATTTCATCATTCCCATCCATATTTTGCAGGTATTGAAAACTACCGATTGCCCGCATTCTTTGAATCCTTCTTACAAAACGGAGATAAAGGTGTAATACTTTTTTTCTTAATGAGCGCCTTCACACTCTGCTTGTCGCTAAGTAAAAAGATAAATACCGAACAATATCCTATCCGAAATTATTTTTTAAGGAGGGCCTTCAGGATAGTGCCGCTATATTATTTTATGATAATATTGATATTGCTTACTAGAATATCAAATCCAACGAATTACTCTTTATTGGCTAATTTTCTTTTTTTACATGGCTTAAGTCCATATTGGGTTAATTCTACCATACCAGGTGGGTGGTCGGTAGGCATCGAAGTGCTTTTTTACCTTATATTTCCCTTGTTATTTTTTTGGATCAAGTCAGTTTGGAGTGCGGTGAATTTAATACTTATCTGTATGCTTTTTGCAAAGTTAATTACCAGTATTATGTCTGTGCATCCACTTGTTAATGATCAATTATTATGGGGTATTTTCACCTACGAAAATATCATTTCGCAACTGCCTGTATTTTTAATCGGCATATGCCTTTATCGTATATCAACAAATAAAAATAGCTTTGAAGAACAACCTTGGAAATATAAAACTTATTGCTTTATCGCAGTTATAATATTTTTACATTTATTAGGAGGTAATGTGTTTAAAGAACATTACCTGTTTGCTATCGCTTTTGCTTTTTTATCATTCGGCTTATCAAACTATCCCTTTATCTTATTAGTAAATAGGTTTACAGTTTGGGTAGGAAAATTGAGCTATAGCATTTACTTGGTGCATCTATTAGTAGCTGGTTTACTGGTAAAATATCATTTAAATCACTATAGTAGCAACGCTTCAATAGAGGTAGTTATTAGATTCTCTATCATTTTATCAATAAGCATAGCCGTTTCAATGTTTACTTATCACTTAATTGAGGTACCCTTTCAAAATTTAGGAAAGCGTGTCATTGAAAAACTAGAATTAAAGGCTATATCTACGTCAGATGCAGCAATATAAACCGAATGCTTAATATGGGGAAAAATAAAAGATTATTAGAAATAGACTCACTACGGGGAATTGCTGCATTAAGCGTATTGCTTTTTCATTTTAATTTAGTTGATACAAATAGTGGTGTAAACTTTAAGTTTCTTAAATATGGAGGTCTTATCCGTCTCTAGGTTTACAGTTTTGGAATAATCGTATTCCAAATGAAAGAAACAATGCTGGAGCAGTTTAGCTTCTCCGAAGAGTTTAAAGAAAAACTTGTGTTATTAGTAATGTACAGGAATCAGTCTGTACAAGAGGTTACAAAAAGCTATCGATTGCCAAATTCTTATATCTTAGTAAATTGGATTACTCAATATAAAAAGAAGTTGGAAAAAGGAGCAGTAACCGTAGTTGCCATTGATCCTAAAAAGAAAAAGGACAAAGCAGCACTCAACCAGCAGATCAAGCAACTGGAGAAGGCACTGGAAAAGGCCAACGTTCTTATCTATGGGCTGAACGCCATGATAGATTATGCTGAGAAGGAGCTCAAAGTTCCAGTGCGAAAAAAGCGTGGTTCCAAACAGTCAAGCTAATCAAAGAAAAGCGTATTACAAGGATGGGTGTAGGCCCTCTTTGCAGACTGTTTGGGAAATCCCGACAAGCATATTATAAAAAAGAATGGCACCTCAGTGATGTAGAACAAGTGGAACTCATTGTATTAGAGCTAATAGCCATTGTTCGCAGAGAATTACCGGGTCTTGGCCTGCATAAACTTTATAAGTGTATCTATCAGCCACTTAGGACGAATAATATTAAGATGGGCAGGGATAAGCTGAATACTTTAATGCGCAGTCATGGCCTGTTAATAGTAATAAAGAGGCGTGGTCCCCGTACAACAAATTCTAATCATGTATTTCGCAGGTACCCAGACCTAGCTAAAAACCTTGAGGTAGTCAGATCTGAACAATTATGGGTTTCAGACATAACGTATATCAGTATTAGCTATGATTTCAATTATCTAAGCTTGATCACAGATGCCTATTCTAAGAAAATAATGGGTTACTGCCTGCATCCCTATCTTACTAATGAGGGAACAATTAATGCACTGACTATGGCTATAAACAGCCGTATTGTAAGTGAGTTTCCATTAATGCATCATTCAGACCGTGGAGTCCAATATTGCAGTTATGATTATGTGAAGATGTTAAATAAAGAAAAGATCAGTATAAGTATGACCCAGAATGGAGAAGCTTATGAAAATCCAATAGCAGAAAGAATTAATGGCATCCTTAAAACTGAATTTGATCTGGGCCGGGTATTCAAATCCAGAACAGAGGCGGTACTGGCTGTAAAGATGGCAATTGAAGCATATAATAATATTAGACCACACATGAGTTGCGGATACCTGACACCGGCTGTTGCTCATTTAACTATGGAACCATTGCAAAAATGCTGGAAGAATACCAGGAAGAAAAAGCCTGTTGTTCTATCGGTATAGAAAAACTTGTTAACAATAAATGTATCGAATATAAAAGAAGAAAAGTAGCAAAAGAAGAAAAAGCATTGAAATGTGATAAACTCCTTCAGTTTATCACATTTCAACTCTACAAATAAACAATAATAAGTATTTTACAGGCATTAAAAAAACTACATTTTTAACCCTCCAAAACTGTAAACCAAAAAGCGGACGAGACCTGTTGTAAACCTATTTCAGGACTAGACAGTTCAAAGCATTAGCGATCAGATAACTAGTTGAAAAAAAGGTCGTCTTATCCTTGCCGACCAGTGGTTTTTCAGGGCTATTGATCTTCAGGTAAATCTGTAATTTTCTGGCGAAATAATGTTCCACTCCTTCGATCGCTTTAAAACCAATCACGTATTGCCGGTTCAGCCAAAAAAAAGCCACAGACATCTATTTGCCAACTGTCTCAACAAGCACTGAAAACCATGAATTATTGCCAACTATTCACTATCTAGTTAGTACATCCTTGCAAAAAAAATACCTGACTAAGATGCTAGCTGCAAGATTTGCTTTCGATCGTCATTAGTCTAAGCTTATTTCTTAGCGATACTTTATCTTTTTGGAGAGCAAAAAAAACGGCTTCTCGATCATTAAATAGAAAAGATAGGCAAAAAGCACGCTTATAATACAACCAGAGCTGAATTCGAAAGCTTTCCATAAAAATGTCTTGGGTAACAGGGAACCCACGTGCACCACAAAAGTGCTTCCAATGATATCATGCGTTAAATAAAGCGAAAATGAGATTTTCGAGAAAAAGCGAATAAAGGAATTTGATTTTATTGGCAGAATCAAAATTAAAAATGCTATCAATGTGGCCGATGTTTGCAAAGGACCTTCTATAAGGAAAGTTAATACAATCAGAATGAGTAATGTTAAAGAATACTTTAGTGTAAGTGAATTGACCCTGATCAAAAAGAGACAAATCCCGATAGCAAACCCAGGAAATACATTGATTAATCCCAGAGCAGGAATATTTACAAAAAGTGGGATTATGGATATGGCTATTAATATCAGGAACCCGAATTTTTTATTTATCAACGGAAAGATAACGGCAATGAGCAGGTAAAACTGAAATTCTACCCCCAGTGTCCAATAAACCGGATTCAGATAGGGTTGATTGAAAAAACTATTCAAATATGCGAAGTGGAATAGAACATTTATCCAATCAGGCTTATAATTGGGCACTAAAATATATTGAACTGCGAGTAACAGGATGACTGAAATTATAAATGGTGGCTCTATCCTTGTTATTCGCTTTAAAATAAATGTCCTGGCCATGCTCCAGTCATAATTGTTCGGTATCGACCAGCAAATTATAAATCCGGATAAAAGGAAAAACATTTGAACACCCAGCCAGCCAAACTTTAATCCCGGTAAAACCTTCCCCCCTAAATGGAATAATGCGACCGAAACAGAAGCTATGGCCCTGATATAATCAACTTGTTCGATATAAATTTTGGAAGGCGCATCGGTTCTAGGCATGTGCGCAATTTACATCTTTTTGCGTTTTTATAAATAAAAATTGGATTCGGCCTAGCGTATTACAATAATGCAGAAGGCTCGGGATAAGTTCCGCCGCATATGAAGTCTGATGTTTTGTCGGGCATGAAAGACATATACCTGGAAAAGTTGGAGGGTAACAACATTCATGATTGCAAGACCAATTCCACATGCTGCAGGTCAGCAATAAATTGATATGCGGGGAATAACTTATGACCAATGCTTTCAATTTCTCAGTGCCTGGTACCTTAACGGCCTTACGTGCACCGTTTCAATGTTTCTGACATCATAAATAAACTTTGCATTTTACCAACCTGCGGTATTTTGGATAGCCTGTTCATTAAAAGGTCCTGGTATTCCCCAATGTCCCCAATAACGATCTTTAGCAGGAAATCAAATGATCCTGTCAAATGGGAACACTCCGTTACCCCATCTAATTTTACTACTTCCGACTGGAAATCCCGCAGGCTTTCATGGGTATGCTGCCGGATCTCTACCAACGTATATGCGACCAGGCCCTTGCCCATTTTTTTATGGTCTACGGTCACCGTGTAGTTTTTAATGTAACCATCGGCGATCAGCCGTTTAATGCGCACCTGGATCGCGGTACCGGATCTGTGTAACTGGTTACCAATCTGTTTATGTGTCAACCTTGAGTCCTGCTGCAGCAAGTCAATAATTTTCAGGTCTATCTGGTCAAGTTGATTATTGATCATAAGTCGATTTTAGCATTGAATAATATTGCCTTATTTACTTCCCGGTTAACGATTTTTGCGGCAATCCCAATATCTCTCAGCAGACGAGAAAGCCCTCCCTTGGAATATAGAAAGTCTGCTTGTTTTTCAATAATAAATTGTCCTGAAGTTTTGACTTGAGACATGGCCTTAGTGTAATAAATACAATTTAATTTCGGTATAATTGGCAGGCAAATCTAAAATAAAAAAGCATATCATCCTTAAATATAGATGTAATTTAACTATTTTATTATGCCCGCATAGAATGTTCTGTAATTGGCTAAGTGTATTAAATACTTATTTTATCCAGGTTTTTATCTTGCCATAGTTAAAATTAAAACGAAGACGGAATTTCAATGGAATCAACTATTAAAATACCAGCCAAAAGCGCTTTTCATAGTTTTATTAACTAAAGATTGGGCGGTATATAGCTTTAAATACCGAAACGCTGAAACTTTGCATTAATTTCAAACCAGTATCAGCAGCCATGACCGAATTATTGCCACATGTTAAAGTCCACTACCAGCTATCAGCTGCAGAATTAATTGAACAAACCCTCCTCAGAAATGAAGGGGTATTAAATGACACCGGCGCGCTGGTCATCAGCACAGGAAAATTTACCGGCAGAAGCCCCCTGGACAAGTTCATTGTAAGAGACGCACAAACAGAAACTACAGTAGACTGGAACAAATTCAACAACGCAATTGAAGAAAGTTCATTTTATAAACTGCGGGAGGACATGCTCGCTTACCTCGATAAACGGGAAGAGGTTTGGGTCCGGAATGCCTATCTCTGCGCCGATCCATCATTTCATCTGTCAATCCGCATGATCAATGAAAACCCCTGGGCAAATCATTTTGGCGCGAATATGTTTCTTACGCCGGAGCCCGGAGAACAGGAATGCCCCGAGCCTGAATGGATGATTATTCATGCGCCCGGCTTCCAGGCAGAGCCAGTGTCACACGGGACAAGACAGGAAAATTTTACGGTGATTTCATTCATGCATAAAACGATTCTGATCGGAGGTACAGGCTATACCGGCGAGATCAAAAAGGCAGTTTTTACCGTGTTGAATTATATCTTACCATTACAGCGGGGCGTATTGAGCATGCATTGCAGCGCCAACGAGGGCGCTGCCGGAGATACCGCGTTGTTTTTTGGATTAAGCGGAACCGGTAAAACGACATTAAGCTCCGATCCGGGACGGAGATTGATCGGCGACGACGAACACGGCTGGGGCAATGAAGGTATTTTTAACTTCGAAGGAGGATGTTACGCCAAAATCGCTAACCTGTCGGCACAGCACGAGCCTGATATTTTTCGGGCTATCCGTTTCGGAGCATTGGTGGAGAACACAGAATTTAAAAGCGGCACCGGCCAAATTGATTTTGGAAGCACCTCAATTACTGAAAATACAAGGGTTAGTTACCCCTTGTCTTTTATAGACCGCGCGAAAATCCCCTCAATAAGCGCCAGCCCGGAAAATATTTTTTTGCTCACTTGTGATGCCTACGGCGTATTACCGCTGGTCAGCAGGCTAACACATGCACAAGCGATGTTCTATTTTATTAGTGGCTACACCGCAAAAATTGCAGGTACCGAACAAGGAGTAAAAGAACCCCGGGCTACCTTCAGCTCCTGTTTTGGCGCCCCGTTTTTACCCTTATCCCCCGCAGTTTATGCCAGCCTTTTTCTGGAAAAACTGCAGGCGAGCGGTGCAAGGGTATGGATGATCAACACCGGCTGGACCTGCGGCCCATACGGGGTAGGGAAGAGGATCGGCATAGCCTATTCAAGAGCGATGGTAGCTGCGGCCCTGGAAGGTAAGCTGGAAGATGTTGAATATTTGGTGCACCCCGTATTTGGCATGCTGATCCCACAATATTGTCCAATGGTCCCCAGGGAGATTTTGAACCCCTGGGAAACCTGGAAGAACCAGGCAGCCTATCAGCGTGCTGCCAAAGAACTGGCGAGGAAATTCAGTGAAAATTTTAAGCAATTTGAAAACGACTTTAATGGGTTTTCCGTGTTCCCTCCTTCCCTGGATCTGGCCATGGATCACAAAGCCGGGCACAATAAAAGCAAAATTTAGAGTCACCACTTGTGCTTTCTGACAGCAATGGCCGCCTGACGGCTGATGGACTTACTTAACCGATCAACGGATATGTAATTTATATACAGGTATTTTAAAGAAAAATTAAAACAAACAAGCCCGGCGTATGGCTAGGCTTGTTCCCAAAACAGGTTTACTGTTGTTTATTTTGTATTTTTCTTTTCTGTAACTTCCTTGCGGATATCCGATGCGCTTACTTTAAGTTGTTGCATGGCACCGCGCAAACGCGTTCCCGCAGCTTTGTTGCCATTCTTGTAAAATGCTTCCGCGTCTTTTTCTGCTGACGCGATTAATGTTTTCAGGGCTGTGAATTTTTCCATTTGTGTTGTTGTATTTAAAATTTATTGCGAAAATAGGAATATTGAAGGGCTAATTCCAACGCTTAGATAGCGGGTCATACCCGCTGTTTCCGATGGATCAGAGATTTAAACGAATAAGAAGTCAGGATGGTTTCTATGAAACCTTAGGGAGCCCGGAAAGTTTAGCGCATCCCATAAGGCTTTGATAAGTAAGATTGCAAGCCCGTTGACGTCTGCGGTCAATACCCCGCTCATGTAAATCAAAAAAGAGCCGCATGTTTTTGCAGGCATCGTTTACCCGCTGCACGAAATCTTTACTCATCACCTCATCGGCCGAAAAGGGTTGAACGAGCAAAAACTGCTTGTAGCGTAGCAGGTCATTCGCGGGTGTCCGGGGTTACCCCCCTGGGGCTAGTCTTTAATTGCTCCCCCGGAGTGTCTGTATAGACCGAATAGAAAGGTAACAGTGTCACGGTAGATCCGCCAAAGGCCCTTTTTGCCGGATTTCGTTTCGATCACATCGTGGGAATTCAGTGCCCCGGTCATCGCTTCGGCAAAACATTCAACATGTCAGGCCTCCTGCAAGGTAATCACTTTTATGCTGATCAAACCATTCACGGTGATTGTTTTTTTCAGTTCGCTCAAAAATGTAAATCCGGATGCCGGCAGCTGGGGTAGTTCCATGCTGCAAAACTAAACGCCGTTGACAATGAAGCTATGCGCATTACGCAGCCATTACTTAATGTCGTTAATTAAAATGACCTTGCGGAATGCCATGGTTAAAGTTCTATGGTCATTGCCGCAATCTCGGCGGCCTCGTCAAATTTTTTGTTTTGTATGGCCATAATGAATTCAACCGGCCCGCCTTCTTTGCCGCAGCCGAAACACTTAAAAATGTTTTTAGCAGGGGAGACCATGAAAGAATGAGCACTGTCAGGATGGAACGGGCAGTTCCCTTTCATGGCCAGCCGGCTTTTCGTCAATGGCAGGTAGGCGGATACTATCTTTACCAGATTTGCTTTGGATTGGATGGTTTGGATGTTTTGCTCTTGCGACATATCTTTCTCGTCCGGCAAATATATCAAACAGGCGCAGCCTGAAAAGGGCAGTCACCGGATTGTGGAAATTTTATGAAATTGTGCACGTCTCCGTGTACTGGCCTGGCCTTTTGAATTTCGTGGGCTAATTAAAACCTTAAGATTTTCAGAAGATGCCAGTTTTTGTCCGTAGCTACTTAATAACATTCTGATAGTCAACTAAAAATAGGTGTTTTAAACAAAAAAATACCGTGAAAACACCCGTTGCGCAGACCCTGATAAACGCATAAATTTACAGCAGATTATCTTTACTGTTAAGTCATATCCAGGCAATTTACTACAGCCTTTTGTCAAGCTCATTCCAGATCCAATTATTAATATTTTTTCATAATTTTTAAAAAAAGGAGGCTATTGTGGACAAAAGTAAATCAGACAATACACATCACAAGCAAATTCGCAGATGTGTAGCGGTGGAACAACATTTAAGATTAATTCGACTGGATCCCGAGTATCGCTGGAGGAGCCGAATGCTGGAGCAGGAAGTCCAGGACTGGGTAAAAAATTATGCACCAGGCGGATTACGAACCGGCTTAATACGAATCCCGATTGTTGTTCACGTTCTGTTTAATACCGTAGCACAAAATATTTCAGATGATCAGATTTTTAGCCAGATCGAGGTGTTAAATGCAGATTACAGAAGACTCAACGCTGATGCCGGCTCTACACCGGCTGCGTTTGCCGCAGTGGCAGCTGACGCCAGAATCGAATTTGCATTAGCTGTACGCGATCCTAATTGTAACCCGACAACTGGTATTACAAGAACCTCAACTCCTATAACCGGCTGGACATTTCCGAGTGATAATATGAAGTCATCTGCTACCGGAGGTGTCGATCCCTGGGACGTTACCAAATACCTGAATGTCTGGGTTGTTAATTACACAGATGGCACATTGGGTTACGGTACATTCCCCGCTATGCCCGCCGCCATCCAGGGCGTCGTTTGCTATTATCAATCATTCGGGTCTAGAGGAACCTTAATAGCCCACGCGGCATTAGGCAGAACCATGACCCACGAGATCGGGCATTGGCTGGATCTTCATCATATCTGGGGAGATGACCGTGGCGCATGTTCAGGATCGGACCTTGTTGACGATACGCCAAACCAGGCCGGCGCAAGCCCCTTCGGACCCTGCAGAACTTTTCCCTCCATCTCCTGTTCTAACGGACCTAATGGCGACATGTTTCAGAATTATATGGACTATTCGGCCGACGAATGCATGAATATATTTACAGCAGGCCAGGTCGTACGGATGAATGCGGCGCTGATGACAGCAAGGACCTCGATCCTGGCCTCAGATGCACTGGTTCCTCTTACCGGTGTTCCCGGGCCCGATCTGTGGATGAAAGACGTTTCCGACGACTTCGGCGATGAACCGGACCTGTCGGGCCAGCCAATGTGGATAAGCGACGATATTTGGGTGCGTAATACCAATGACGGAATCATGAACCAGGATCATCAAAACGCCGAATACAGGCCCGCCGGATCCCCTCCAAATTTTGTTTATGTCCGGGTTCGTAACCGGGGATGCAGCGGAATATCGACAGGTACATTAAAGCTCTATTGGGCAAAAGCTTCATCAGGTCTCGCATGGCCCTCTCCCTGGGACGGAAGTGTTACTTCGCCGGCTTTGATGGGCGGATTTATCGGAAGCCAGAGCGTATCTGTCGCCGCGGGAAGTGATGAAATTCTGGCTTTTCCCTGGATGCCACCAAATCCGGCTGATTACGCCGTCTTTGGTGCCGACCAGAGTCATTTTTGTCTCCTTGCAAGGATTGAAACAGCCGCCGCGGCGCCTTTTGGTATGACATTTTCCGAGACCGCTGATCTGTACACCAATGTACAGCAGAATAACAACATCGTATGGAAGAACATCACGATTGTCGACGATATTCCAGGTTCCGGACGGTTAACAACTGTCCTGGTAGCCAATTTTCGTAAAGAAAGAGAAGAGGCCAGTATTTCATTTTTTATACCGAAAGAAGAGAAAATATCCATATTTGATTGGGGTAAAGTCTTTGTCGAGATTCCGCCTGAACTGGTGAAGAAAGTCAGGGTTTTGGAAAAGGAAAAAAATGTCGTTCAAATCGATAAAAACACCTTCGAAATTCTCAGCCCGGGGACATTTGGATCATTTGAACTTAATCCCAAAGAAATTTTCGGGGTGAAAGTCTACTTTTTGCCGAAGCACAAACCCACCATAGGCGTCCGGGTTTTCGCCCTAGACATGATTCAAAGAAATGGGAACCGGGTTGTCGGCGGGCAGCGACTTGTTTTAAAAACCATGCCAGACACCAGATATATTGCAAAAAAATGCCAGGATACCAGGTTTGATGGCGTTTCGTGGATAAAAACCAGTTGTTCATGCGGATGCCATTGATATCAGAGATCATTAACAATCTGCAGCGATAGTCTCCCATGAAAAGGGGAGACTATCTGCAATGGTGCACAGGCGACCGTTGTCCGGACCGAGTACTTTGAACGCTTACCCCAAAATTAACAGGAAAATTGGTATCATGATGCAATTATTGCGGTACAGCAAATGCTCCTTCCCAAAGAAGAGAATCCGGGGAATGTGGAAATCTGGTCATCAGTTTTATCATTTGAAGCTAAAATTGCCCGGTTAACAAATTAACCTATTGTTTTTGCAGTTAGTCACCGGCCGGGCATCCTTTTCATAATAGGGTTCTACTCCAGCCCCAAAATCTGATAGCGGGTATTCATTAAATCCTTATAGGACGCAATAAGCTCTTCAGACAGGAACGATGATTCCAGCCAGTCAAAGGCGGCATCCTTTTTCAGGCGGAAACGTTTAAAGGTATTACTCACCTGCTTATCAGTCAGGCCCAGTCCTTTTGCCAACTCTTTAAAATGTTCCGGTTTTAACTTACGCTTTTTGCCATCGAGTGTCAGGGCAAGCTCCTCGGCATCCTGTGGATTGACAATAGTCACATTTAACAAATCATAGGCAGGGGCGAGCACCCAATCATTTTTTTTGCTGATCATAGAGAAATTCTTAAGATGCATGTCGTTATTGCCCGATAGAAAACTGAAAATAGCCAGTTCAAAATAATAGGATTGGTCAAGCAGCGTCTGGCTGGAATAGATTGCTATTGCTTTGCCCACCCTTTCCATCGAGCTCCGGTATTTGTCAAAAGCCTCCAGTATTTGTAACATGTCCAGCATATGTATTTTCGTGCCTTCGGCTGTCCGGTCAATCCGCCTGGTGATATAAGCCAGTTCACCGGACTTTAAGCGGATAAGGCTTGACGGCACTGTTTGCAGTCCGAAAGAAAATTCTGCTATACGCATAGTGACGTGCTCATTTTGCGGCATCTCGGCAAAGTCTGTAGATGGCGGTTTAAAGATATAGTTGCCGCCAGGTGCGCCGACCACTGTCAAGCGTACGCGCGGTCCGTTTGCCAGAGCGTCTCTAAGCAGGGTTAAGGATAATTTTGGCTGAACGCCCGGCACAGCGATACTGCGCTCGACCACATTTTTGGCCAATTCGGTCATCTGGTCAAGCGTATAGTCAAAATCAGGTGGTATTTTGGTGCCAAAAAAATCCAGGCTGCAGTGCTCATGGAAATCCCCTGATGATTTCCCGTTTAAGGGCCGGTAACAATACAGGCATTTTTTACTCATGATTTTCAGCAATAGGGATTACACTAACGGCGCCTATACAATTCTTGCAGCATGCCAGCAGCAAGCCCATCCGGTCATTGGGGTTGAGCTTCCAAGTCCTGGCGGCAATATCCAGCAGCCAGCCTTCCGGTATTAATCCGTCAAAGAAGGGGAACAGCCGTTTGTCTGTATAAGCCTTTGAGGTAACGGGCATGCTGAAAGTGATAAAACAATCCGGACGGACCTGTATATAGGCTTCCAAATATTGGAAAATGAATAAGCCCTCGTCAGTTTCGGTCAATAGCCCGGCTTCGTCATCCTGATAAAAAATTTTTCCCTGCCTCATGGTGCGATAGTTTCATTTTTAGGGGCCAGTTCCTTTAAATTCACCGGGGCGAGTTGGTGGCCAAACATTTTTAGTACCTGATTGGCTTTTTCAAGATTTAAATTCCCTTTGCCCTGCTCTATTTTCCGGATCACGGTTAAAGCAACGCCGGTTCTGAGCGCAAAGTCCTCCTGCGTCAATCCTGCCTGTTTACGTTTTTCCTTTACAAATTCTGTTAGTGTTTTCATTTATATGTAATTGCATATAATTAATCAAATATAATTAATATTATATGTAATTGCATATAATTAGTATAAATTATTAAAAATTATATGTAATTACATATAATAGCTAGTTTTAATTGTAAGGAAATGGTTTGAATATAATTTCTTGCAGAGCCCGCGAGAAAAAGGCAATTCAGACTGGGAACAAAAACCCGCTTCAGCTCGTCAAATTGTACACGCATAATGACTTAGCGGTTTTAGCAGTTTTTTCCAAAAAGCTTTTCATGCTGGCATTGAGGTTAAAGGTTACCGTATTCCAGTAAAGGATATTATTTAGAATTGCGACGCATTACCGGGAGACTGTTGCCTGTAATTTCCGGGGTGGTGATCGGTCGTTTTATGCAGTCCTGTTTATGAAACTTTTGAACACCAGAAGCAAACCAATCGGTATATTTTCGGGAGTGTAAGTTATGAGTGCAAGAAAGGTATTGAGGAAATCCTACTTGAAAGGCCGAAAGCAATCGAAGAATTAAAACATGGGAAATAAATTGAATATTTACCTGACAAACCGTCATTGTCTATTTTATATATATTTTAAAATCAGATAAATGACAAGCTCTTCTTTATAGATCACTTTAAGTAAGAAAAGCCATTTGACTCCCCCTTTGACGGCAGAAAAGCACCTCAGTAAGGGTCATTTCAGGATATTTTAAGGGATGCATTGATGGATTTAAATCGTTAACCCATTAGCGTCAGCAGTCAATATTTCACTCATATAGTTGAAGAACGGGCGCATGTTCTTATACGCATGGCTCATTTGCTGCACGAAATCTTTGCTCATCACGTCATCCGTCGAAAATCTTTGAACTGGCAAAAACTGCCTTTAACTGTATTGCTATTGAAGTGCTAATGATTATTGAATTGCAATTTGCCAGCTGTAAATAATTACTGGAAACTATTCCCGGCCTGTAAAACCACCCGCTAATATCTTTTGAGTCTTACCTGGTAATCTCTGGTTCGCCAAACTGAAAAATCATCCGCGATCAAATCATTGCTATAGTATGCGACGATTTCGTTCATTTTTTATGGCATTGAAATACCGACAGGCTGGTATAAGGGTCAGCCTGCGTGATATCTACCCGGGCGACCTCGAAATCACTTTCCGTATCAAGGTGTTCGGGTTTGACCCGGATCATATAGCTGTAGGCGTGACCCTGCGGGTTCCCGTAATCAAAACTGATGCCCGGCTTGTTTTTAAATAAAGATTGCGCTGTGGTCAGGGAATTTTTACCGGTCCCCCAGTCGTGCAAATTGGTAAAGTAGACCCCCTTTTGGCCGGAAAGCGGTTGCAGGGCCGAAAGCAGACCCAGGTACTTTTCCCGTGGCAGGTGCCAGCCGGATTTATCCCCGGCAGAAGTCACTGTAACGGTAGGGGACATAGCGCCCATGAACGCGGCGCTGTTGGCATAGCTGCTGCCGTGGTGATCAGCTTTAAACCCGCAGATATGGCCTCCGCCATGGAGCTGGCCGTTCAGGGTATGCACAGCCGGAAGATCGATCGCCAGGTAGCGGATCAACGGGTCTTCCTGGTTGATATACACATCCTGCGAAGAACCGCCGAGATCGCCGCCGATAAAATAGCGGAATTCGCCGCAGCGCAGGACGAAGGCCAGTGAAAAGTTGTTAGCATTGTTCTTGTCCGGCAGCGGGTCGGCGACCGTAGGGCCGTTGTTCAGGGTATTGCCCCAGCCGGCCACGCATTCGAGCGTGACGGGCAAACCGCCCAGTTGCCCGATGAGGAGTTTCCGGCCGAGGCCGGAACTGTTGCCTGTGCCGTAGGAGATGAATACTTCGCTTCTGCCATTTAAGAAATGGTGGCTGGTGGCTTTAGAGACCATGCTGAGCCATTGGCTGGCGACAGTCATGCTGGCGGGTTTAGGTTCAGCCAGCAGTTTCAGCCGGGGCTGGGCCGGGAAATAGGTTTTGAAGTCATAGCCGCCGGGATCGACCAGGCTGTCCGCGGTCAGCTGACCGCTGCCCAATGCATTCAGGCCGGTATAATGGTCATTGTGGTAGTGGGTCAGGATGATATACTTGAAATGGGTATCAGCTGCGATCTTTTGAATATAGGGCAACAGGCTGGCGCCGGCAGTGGACAGCCCCCCGTCGATGAGGATCTTGGCCGTATACTTTTGCGTGCTGTGGTCATAGATCCCGATCATGGTGGCATCCCCGTTATTGACGTTGATATGATGGATTTGGAGCTCCTGCTGGGCAAAAGCCTGGCCCATGCTGAAGCAGGCAGCGAAAAGGGCCAGCAGGAGCCCGGTTAGCCGGTGGTTATAGGTTGGTTTCATGGTTGGTTCGAGATATGCTTAAATGTAGAGATAAATCCTTGTAAGTCAATGGCTATCTGAAAAATGGGTGTTTTCACGGGTTGACAGGCCCGTGCTATTCATTTAGCTTTAAAATATCATCAGGTATATCAGCGTTTTTCATTTGGCCGGTATAGAATCCGCCATGGCCAACAGCCTGAAATTCAAAATTTGCTTCGGGGTACATGGGACCTTAATGCAGTGAAGTTCCCCGATTGCCCGACGTGCCGTCCAGGTGACCAGAAAACGATCGATGGTTAAGGCGAGCCGGGGATCGCGGGAATTGACCCGCGCAGCCGGTTTAACAACCCGAGGATATCGATTTCGTTACCAAAGCCGAAGTCAGATCAAAAACAATACTGCGTGCAACATTCCCGAAGCCAGGAGCGCAGGCGATAAAAAAAGCCGGGCCAATGAAATTACCCTACCCCTGAAATATAAATGTTTTTTAATAATCCATGAGCTCCTTAACAGGAATATCAAGCCCCCTGGACAGTTCGATGATCGTCAGAAACGTCAGGTTGATCTCCCCGTTTTCATAACGTTTGATATCACTGTGCTCAATATTACAATTCAGTGCAAGTTTCCGGAGAGAGAGATTTTTACTTTTGCGAAGCACTTGCAGATGCTGACCAAACTTTACTAAGGCGTCTTTTTGTACTTCGCTAATCATCACAGTTATAACTGTGCGAAAATTCCCTGTTTTATGAATAAATTATGTTGTGTTTTAACACACCATTTAGTACTTTTGATTAGAGATGAGCAAAAGTTTTAAAGTCCATAAAAACCTTTGAATTTTATTTCTAATTTTATCTGATAATTAACCGGTTAAAGGAAAAATATCATGACCGAAAGCACCAGCGAACAAGCCATACTGACCTCAAATCTTAAAGATCTGGCCGTTAGTGAGAATTTTTACCTGAGAAGTAAGCTGATGGGTTATACGTCTATATCGGATATTGTTGAGACGCCCGTCAATGTTTTGCTGGGTAAGGAAGATTTTAATTACAATTATCTTGGAGAGCTTGTCAAGCTCTTAAAGTTCCATAACATATTGCACAAATTGCAGCCACTACCGGGAAGTAGTTCTTATTGATCCGGACGATCATCCTGCTCAAATAATCCCGCAACACCGCCGCAGTAACCTGGCTGATGCTGTAGTATTCTTTGCTCAGGCTGCCATAAGATATCTGCTGCTGCCTTTTTGAGCGATAATGCAGGACGACAAATTTCAGGACCTCTGAAATGCTGGCGTTGCCAAAAACGCCTTCGTCATAACATAATTTTACCAGGCAGGCAATCTGCGCAACAGAAAGATTCAGGATCTGTTTTTCCATTATGCGTTCAACGGCAATCGAAGTATGCGGGCCTGTAACCGAGTTCGGGATCACTGCCAGGGCAATTTCATCATTAAGCCAGGACTCCAGCATCTGCTTCACCGTCGGCCAGGAAGGATGGTAGCTAAAAGAAGGTTTGGTCTGCCGGCTTTTGACAGATGACAGCGATCGCGTTAAAACCTTCAGGTAATCATCCCTCGTGTCGGCCAGGTCCAGTTCCGCTTTGATACCGGCCTGGTAGTATGCGAAGAAATCAAGGTTGTTAAAGTTGAGATAGATCAGCATCATCGCTATTTTTTGTTCCCAGTCCTTTACATCGGGCGAACCAAAAACATCAAGCAATTCACTGACAAATTCTTTCAGGTAGATCAGGCTCCTGAAATTCAGATGGGCGGGAAACTTTTGAACTGAAAAAGACCGCAGGTAAACGGACAGGCATTCTTTTAAATTCCCGGACCCGATATGGTCGTCGACTTTCAAAAGGAGCGATTCGATCGGTTCGCTCATTTCTGAAAAGGCAATCAGACGGTAGGCATCCGGTATCCTTGCCTCCAGGCTGAAGTATTTGGAAAAGAAACGCTCGATATAGTTTAACAAGCGGAATACATAAGATATAAATAGCCTCACTATCGCAGTGTTTTCAGAAGACCATTCTTTTTCTGGAGGCCCATCCGGCGGCAAATAGGATTGCAGTTGGTCGGCCAGCTCGATCAGGCCGGTCTGGTGGTATTGTATGTACCTTTCCACCAGGTTTTCTTTCGGGGTCGTAAAAATAGCTTTCGTCAAAGCTTCACTAATGCGGCCGCATTCCTTTTCGATGACCTGCCCTTTCTCCGTGACCGGATTTATCGCGTTAAATTCCTTGCCCGCAACGCCCGGAGCCAGCTGAGCGGCTAATTCCTCTAACTTTTTAAGTTCATATTCAAGCAAGGCATAAGGGATTAAAGGTAAAAAGCACCGGGAACGGATCCTTACTTCCCGCTACCCCTGAAAATATGGGTCGTCGTGATAATGGTGATCGTTGTGTTGGTAGGATCAGTGCCCGTTGTTTGGGTCGTATCACTACCGGTAAATTCCTCTCCCTTGTACAGGTACAGGGTTTTCGTTTCTTTTTTTAGATTTTTAGTTGATAAACTTTTCATAACTTGAATTTTTATGAAAAATTAGTCCCCTGAATTTTCGATCTGAACTTTAGTACACGAAACGGGATTTGCGATAGATAGAAACTTGTTCCTGACAATTAGTACACTATAGAATGAATACTTATCCGGCAAGGCTGCGGCCTTTGATTTCCCATGCCGGTGCATGGGGCCTCTTCATCCTTTACGAGCTGGGGGCGGTGTATTGCGTAACCGGTAAAATTGCCAACCTGAAAGACGGTCTCGTCTATTACCTGCTGAATATTTTGCTTTTTTATGTGAACGCCTGCGTGGTCTTTGATTTTTCATTCAGCCGGTTCAAACGCCATTACCTGGCCCTGGCGTTGTTATTAACGCTGGAGCTCGTTGTTTATCTATTGTTGAAGTATGGCATCGATTACCTGATCGGCCCGTTCCGGTTGCCAGCTTACAACTTTTCCTATATCAGCCGGTATGTCTATGTCAATATTTGGCGGGGCCTTTATTTTGTCGGCTTAAGCACCACTTACTGGCTGATCCGGCGGACAATTGCCTACAGGCGAACGATCAATGAAGCGGAAAAACAACAGCTGTTGCTTTCCAGGCAAAAAGCGGAGATAGAAAGGAACCTGGCAGAGATCAGGTACGCACATCTCCAGCAACAGATCAACCCTCATTTTTTGTTTAACACGCTGAACTTCCTTTACAATACCGTTTATAAGCATTCACCGGAAGCCTCCGGATGCATTCTGCAGCTTTCTGAGATACTCCGGTATTCACTGGAAGAGTACGACGAAACCGGGCAGGCCGAACTTTCAAAGGAAGTGGAGCAGATCAATAACTTTATTGCCATCAACCGCATGCGGTACGATTATGATCTGTTCGTAGACGTAAGCATGACCGGCGAATTCCATGGCGAGAAAATTATCCCGCTTGCCCTGCTCACCCTCGTCGAAAATATATTTAAACATGGTAACCTGAAAAGCACGGCTAACCCGGCGAAGATATCGCTGGACATTAATGATGAAAAGATGCTTAAATTTAATACCTGGAACCTTAAAAAGGCCCGGACATCCTTCAGGCGGACGAAAAGCATCGGTCTTCAGAATACGATTAAGCGCCTGCAGTATGCTTATGGAAGCAGGTACAAGCTAACCATCGATGATCAGGAAGAAAGTTATGGTATTGAATTAGTCATATCCTTATGAATTTAACCTGTTATATAGTAGATGATGAATTTCATGCAATTGAAATATTAAAGGCATTTGTAGAAAAAACGCCGGGCCTCGAATTGGTCGGGTACTCATCCGACCCTTTATATGCCCTTAACCAGGTGGCTAACGCCAATCCTCCGGACCTGACGTTCCTGGATGTAGATATGCCGGAGCTTTCAGGAATGGAATTCGCCGTTTTGGTCAACCTGTATACCAAGGTGATCTTCACGACCTCCTTTCCTGAATTCGCTATCGAAGCCTTTGAAAAGGAAGCGTTTGACTACCTGCTGAAACCTATCGGTTACGAACGTTTCCTGAAGACCATCATGAAATTGAAACGGAATAAGATAGAAAAAGAGGTGCTTACACATTCGCCACGGCAATTCTTTTTTATCCAAAGCGATGTGAAAGGAAGAATGATTAAGATCGTCAATAAGGATATCCTTTACATTGAATCCGCACAGAATTACATTAAGATCAACACAGTCCAGGGACATCACATGGCCTACCTGACCATGGGCGAAGTGGAAAATTACCTCCCCAAAGAACATTTTTCAAGGGTCCACCGCGGTTTTATTATTAATAATGACTTTGTTAAAACCGTCGAACAGGGACAGGTGATCATGGACGACGACAAAAGTATAGTCCTCGGCGGCCATTATAAGGAACCATTCCTGGAACTGATGAAGCAGCAGCTCATTCAAAGCAAACGCAGAACCTAATCGGTTTTCATCCTCGCCTTTTGTGACAGCTTATATTTGTAGAAACAATAATAGATCACCATTTCCTGCTTACGCTGCTGGTCAGTAAAAACCCGGTTCAGCTGCATGTGGATCATGTCGGCCATCAAAGATTGCTTGCGGTTATCAACCTGTTCAATCGTTTTTGCGACCAACTCAAGGGATTGGCGGAATGCCTTTTGGAAACGCATGAGTTTCAACTGCTGAAAGATGCGGTTCTGCTCACCTAAAACACCAAAGTCGTTTTTTAAGTGCCGGTAGCGTTCGTCCATCTCTATCTTTAGCGCCTTGTTACCGTGGAACTCCAAAAAAAAGGACTGGAAAATGCCGTCGATGAATTCGATTTGCTGGCTTGAATAAACCGAATGACCCCACTCTTATCAATTACCATTTGCCCTGATTCATCAAAAATTGTATAGTTCAGACAATATTCCCAAGTGGGCATGTAGTCTTACATTCCGGAACTGATCGATTATTTAAATGAATCCCTAAGTACATCGGCTAAGCACGTCATTATCAATCAGCAAATCGAACCTGTTTATTTGACGTATCGCAGGCTATTCCGGTAGGGATCATCTTAAACGAAACTATCACCAATGCGATCAAATACGCCTTCCCTTCAAAGAAAATGGGCGAAATTAATGTATCGATGAAATATGTCAACGGATTGGTTGACCTCGAGATTTCTGACAATGGTGTAGGCTTTCCGCCAGAATTTGATTTCCAGAAAGCAAATTCGCTGGGGATGAATTTAATGAAAGGATTAGTTAACCAGCTTACGGGAACTCTCAAATTCAATGTCTATAACGGGGCAAATATCCGAATCAAATTCTCATTGGATCATATTTCGGCATTGAACTAAACGAATTGCATTCTCCTATTCATATCCATCATCTTATTTTCTCGTAGTCCCCTTCCTAACCATAGGTATCGTAGTAATGAAATTTTTAACAAGTTTATGGAGTGTCCAAATATCGCTAATCGGCTAAATTTCGACGAACTGTCGAATTATTTTTTATTTAAATATAATACAACACACTATAAGTCAGCTATTTATGTTATGGCATTAGTTTTGGTTTCCATTACCCATGAAGCTGGAAGGCCCAGCCGGAGTATCGGATTCTTTATACATGATAAAATGAAAAATTATAATAATAAAAAACAGGCGATCATCGGTTTGCAACACCGGGGTTATGATCTGGATTTTGTCTTTAAAGACGAAAATTTGCTCTGCCTGCAGGAGCTTGAACTTATCGGGCCCGACGAATTTGAAATCGAGGAAACCTACAAGTTTGAGGAAAACCACAACATTGCACAAACCTTTGTTGTTTATGCCATCAAGTCTGTGCAGCGGGACCTGAAAGGGATATTGTTGACTTCCTACAGCGCCTTTACCAAGGGCCTTGGATTTCGTTTGTGGTGCAAACTATCGCAAACACTTTGAGAACCTTCTAACCAAATGAAGTATCAAGTGAATGGATGCGGTCGTGAGGAATCACGTATTTCTTTACGCAACGTTAATGGAATGCCCATTGGCAAAGGCATTTTCCTGACAGGAAGTGTTGTTTTTCAGCCGGCAAATGCAGGGCTTCGTGCCTGAAGCCCTGCTTCATACTACCTCGGATTTTGGGGTATACCGCTCATCTGAATCACTGTAGGCGGTAATATAAAAGCATAACGCTTGTCATTTGGCAGCAAAGTATAACCCTTGCCGTTTAAATTACGCCGCAGCGTTACCGCAAAGCGCGGGTCCTGGTTCAGCCGCCTCAGATCCGCCCACCGCAGTTCCCCCCGGAAAGCCAATTCCTTCCTTCGTTCCTTCAGGATCAGCGCCAGCGCATCGTCCGCAGCCATTTCAGACGAATAAGGCACATAGGTCCCGGCCGCAAACCGCGTGGCAAGCAAACTGTTAAGGTCCTTTATGCCCGCTGACACATTGCCCAGCCTGACAAATGTCTCCGCCCTGGTCAGCAAAACCTCGTCCGTCGCGATACCATTGAAAAGCGAACCATAACTTTGCCCCACATAGTCGCCCTTAAAAGCGTAATGCCCATTTTCCGCGTACACATAAAACAAATATTTCCTCAGGTCATTACCGCTGTACGTGCCGTAAAGGATAGTGTCCACCCTTGCATAATAAGGATCTACCACGTCATCATAGGCAATACTGGACGCATGAAAGATCACCTCATCATTAAATAAGGAAAACGGATTCAGCGAAGCCGTATCCAATGTATTATAATTAATCAGGCTGTGGTAAATCCCCAGGCAGGAATCGGCATATAAATTGGCATTGGCGTAATCCTGCATCGCCAGGTATACCCGCGCCAGCGCCCCAAATGCAGCCGGTCTGGAAGGCCTCGTCTTCACAGTTGGCACATCCGGCAGCAGCAACGCCGCCAATTTCAGATCACCAATGATCTGCTGATAGGTAGCCTCCAGCGATGACCTCGTCGTTTTTGCCGTAATATCCGCTTTCAGCTCCAGGGGAATTCCCAAATCCTGCCCGCTAACCGACCGGTTATAAGGCGCCGTATAAACATTCGCCAACTGGTAAAGATTATATCCCCTGAAAAATAAAGCAGCGCCTTTGACGCTGCCAGGCGCAGCGCTGCCCGACGGAACCTGGTCAATATTATCCAGCACCACGTTGGCTACCAGGATATTATGATAACCATACTGCCAGTCAAAGTTATTGACCGCCCCCGCGTCCCAGATGTAAGTGTTCCTCGCATTAACCGAAAACGACAGCCAGTCGTTATAACCCACAAAGTAATCGTCGCAGGCAATATCCCCCGAATCAGGGTAGGAGGTATTCAATGCATTGTTATCCAGCAGGGCCTGCAAGTCCCCGATAGAAGAGGGCGCAGCCAGCGCCTTGTCCGGTTTTGCGTCCAGGTACTTTTGACAGCCACACACTAAAAAGAAATATCCGGCCGCCATAAAATAGATCAGGAACCTTTTTCCGATAAAAAATAAGCCCCTTTTTTTCTGATTGATTTTCATATGAATGTGATTATAAGTCCAGTTTAAAGCCCAAAGAAATTGAACGCGGATCCGGCAAGCCCGATCCATAGTCCGGATCAAGCCCCAGTTTATTGGCCCGCCAGATAATGCCCAGGTTATTCGCGTAAGCAAATACCTCGAACGCCCGGATGGGAGACCCGGACAATTTTATGCCGGAAAAAACATAACTCAGCCTGATGTCCTGCAGCCGGATATTATCCCCCTTTTCTACCGTGGCCGTAGAATAATCATAAACCGCATCCCGGTTCTCATCCGCAGGGTAGACCAGCGATGGCACATTTGTATGCAGCTCGTCCCCCGGCTGCTGCCAGCGCTTTGCGTAGTCATTATAACCCACCCAGTTGCTGAACAAGCTGGAATAGGAAGTCGCATTACGCCGGAAATAATAATCAAAACGGTAGCTGATATTCAACGAAAGACTGACCCCCTTATAGCTCCAGTTATTGCGGAAAGAACCAAAAAGCTGCGGAACCGCAGAACCGCTTACCACCAGGTCATTCTTATCCAGCCCTGATACAATAGCCGAATAATCCTCGCTTTTCACGCCATTCAAATAGACAACAGGATTCCCATTGGCCGGGTCAAGGCCAGCCCAGCGATAGCTGACAATGCTCTCCGCAGGCGCGCCGACCAGCGGCGAGGTTATCGTGCCGCTGTTTATAAAGGAATTGAAGTTCGCCGGCGTAAAAAGATATTTGGAGACCCTGTTCCTGTTAACAGAAAACAATACATTGCTGTTCCATTCAAATGCACCCCGGATATTGATACTGTTCAGCACCACATCCCAGCCGTGCGTTTTCAGATCAGCGCTATTGGTATTCAAAAACCCGCCCGCACCAATCGTCGGGTCAGCCGGCACCTGACCGATCAGGTCCTCAGAATTTTTATAATAATACTCCACACTGCCCGAAACCCTATTGCCGGCCAGCGCAAAATCAACCCCAACGTTCGTCATCGCCGTTTTCTCCCATTGCAGATTGGGATTCGGGTAGTTACTGATCACCGCAAAAGGCAATCCCGTCAGGCTGTTGAAAGGCAGCACATTCTGGTACCTGATCGTCGCTATCGCCGGAATGCTGTTGTTAATATTTCCGCTGTAACCAAACGTTGCCCTCAGCTTGAGGTAGGGTATAAGCGCCCAGTGATAAAACGGCTCGCCCGACAATACCCATGATCCCCCCGCAGACCAAAGCGGAACCCATTTATGATTAGTTTCGACCCCAAAGAGGTTATTGGCATCCCTTCGCCCCGAGACGCTCAGCGTATACCGGCTCAAATAGGAGTAGGCCGCGTTTCCGTAAAGCGAGACCGTACGGTTCAGCAGCCCCGAGTAGCTGTTTGGAAAAGGTATCCTGGAGCTACCCGCCACGTTACCGTAACTCGGAAAGTCTGTCACCTGGTCCACCGGTTGCACGCTCAGGTTTTCCGCGTTATAACCGTAGGTCCTGATCAGGACTAAATCGTTCGAGCGCTGGCTGAGCTCCCCGCCGATCAGCGCATCGATCCCCGACCTCCCTAAATTCTGATTGTAATTGAGCTGCCCACGGATATCGTGGGAGACCAGCCGCCCCGTTTGCTGGTCAACAATACTGCCAATAGGGATAGGGTAGGTGATACCTCCGCTGCCAGCCTGGGTAAAAGTGTTCACCAGGTTCCGCGTAAAATAAGTCGCCGGACTATAATTATTACTGCCATCGGCAGACCCGTTTTCATACTGGTATTTCAATTCTGCGCTGAAGACCGAAAGGAACTTATAGTTCAGTCCCGTATTCAGCAATATATCCTCATTCTGCAGCCGGTTATCAGCCAGCTTTATCTCCGCAAGCGGGCTGTAACGCCAGTTCAGCAGCTTCCCCTGCCCCGCAGTATCCGCCCAGCTTGCCCGGTGGTCCCGTACAATAGGCAAAGGATTACCGTTCCCGTCTGCCAGTTGTGCATAAGGATAAAGACCAAAACCCCCGCCTGAGTTAATACTTCCATAGCCCCCCTGGCTGTCCGTTACCGTATTGCTTTTAGTATATTGAATCCCCGCCTGTATATCCAGGTTCCTGGAAAGCCTGAAGTGATGAACATCCCTTACCGTAAGCCGGTCATAGCTGTTTCCAACCAGCGACTGGAGATTGTTGTCATAGCCCACCGACACGTTATAATTGGTTTTGTCACTTCCCCCCGAAATACTGATGCTATGCTGCTGATTCACCGCATTCCGGTAAACATACCGTTCAAAGTCCGTCCGTACATCATGCTGCTTTAGTAAGCTGATCTGCAAATCTGCAGCCCCGCTGCTGATACTCCCGTTTCTTTCCCCGTTCAGAAGCTCCACCACCGGCGATAAGACCGGGTAAGTGAAATGGTTGCCAATCGGCGCATCATAAAACCCCTTGCTGAACAGGTACTGTTCAAGGTCTATAAAGTCAGCCGGACTGATTACCGGAACACTAAACAGGTCCGGTTTCGCCGAAACCGTCACGTTGCTGCTCACTGAAACCTGCAACCCCCGGTTGTACTTTCCCTTTTTTGTCGTGATCACAATCACCCCGTTCCCCGCCCTGGTGCCCCAGATCGAGGCCGCCGCCGCATCCTTCAGTACCGTGATGCTCTCCACATCATTCGGATTGATATTATTGATGTCCCCGTCGTACGGGAAATTATCCACGACAATCAGCGGCGTGCTGATCAGTGAAGTTAATGTACTCAGCCCCCTCACACTGATACTATTGACCCCGTTATTCCTTTTGTCAAAGAGCACACTGCTGGCAACCCCGTCCAGGTGGCTCAGCACATCCGTGCTGACCGACCGGTTAAAAAGACGATTATCGATCTGATCAAAAGAACCCGTCGCCCGTTCCTTCGGCAGCTGCTGGTAACCCGTCGAAACCACAATGGCGTCCAGGTTATGACTATAAGGCGAAAGCAATATCGTTACCAGCTTTCCATCATTTGAAACAGCAATACTAGCCGCCTGGTAACCGACAAAAGAGACGATCAAACTGTCCGCTACACCGGCCAGGGAAAGCTCGAACTTTCCATCCTTGTCCGTTGTCGTAACCATATGTGACCTCATTAGCCTGACCGTAGTGCCCGGCAAGGGCTCGCCCGATTTTATATCCGAGACCGTTCCCCGAAGCTTTTGCTGCGCCATCAAAAAACCGGGCAGCAAAATAAAGAGCATTAAATAAATTTTTTTCATTGGATTTGGTTTAGATTAATTCAATGTTGATTAAAGACCGCGGGCGAAAGCACAGGCCGGAGAATATCTTCCTTCAGAACAAACATTTCAATCGCTCTTTTACACCGCACCAGTTCCAGCCCGTTTGCTTTAAGCGTCTTTCGCCAGGATACTTCGTTCTCAGGCATTACCGGATAGTCCAGGTCAAAATATACCTGACCAAAAGTTGCTGTTTCATCGATCACCGGTATTAAGTTTTCTTTTTCATTCATCGCCTCCACAAGGGCTTTGACAGAAACATGATGGTAAGACATGGGCAATCCCGGATATAGAACATGCGTTTGTTTTTTGAATGTGCTTGCAGGCGGAAGACCATGCAGGAACCGGATAGCCAGCACCTCCGTATTTACTTTTTCTATGGCGCCAGTCACCCCCAGTTCGCCCTCGACCAGCGCCTTCATCTGCAACAATAGCTGATCCCTGCTCACGCCCTTAGGCGCGGTCGCCTCAAACGAGTAGCAATGTTTGGCGTCCCATACATCCTGGTACTGCTGACCCTCATTGATGTACCCGGAGCGATCTGTCACCTCAAGTATCCTCCGGTTGGCCGTAAGCGGCAGACCGCTCTGCAATATCTGCCCGTAAAAATTCAGCACCGGGTAATTCAAATAATCAAAACGCTGGTCCCCCGTCAAGCTATCGACTATTAATCTCCCCCCTGAACCCACCCCCGCTATATACCCGCCGAGGACCGCCCCGTAGACCCTCGTCGATGAAACCAAACCCGCAGTATGATCAATACGGTAAAGCGGCTGCACAAAATCCCAATCCTTCCGGTCAACTTTGGCAGTTAACCTGACAGCCCGCTTATTTAAGACCGAATCAATGTTTTTAGCCACCAGATAATCATCCGCAGTAGCCGCAATAAAAACACCGTGGTCAATCCAGATCACATGCGGACTATAGATATGAGGAAATAATTGTTTGAGCAAGGTATCATTACATGCAACCGGCAAACCCAGATCCTTCAGGCGCGGGTGATATCTGTAGAACTTCAGCACCTCCTCCGGCTTCTCAAAATCAATCTGTATGATCTTGATTTTATCCCCAAACCGCTTTTGCAGCGCAGCAACCCCCGGCATGTCCTCAATACACGTCCCGCAACGGGTAAACCAGAAATCAAGGATGAGCAGCTTATTTTTGTAATCCGAAATTTTAATTTCCGGCAAGGGGTTATTTAGAACATCTTTCAAATTGACTTCAGGCAACACATCGCCAACTTTTAGCGGCGTCTGCCTGCGCTCCTGCGCATAACTCAGGATATTTGTAACCAGGATGATCACTGCCGCAATAAAAATGATGATCGCCAGTTTAAACTCGTTCCATACACCGTCCAGCCGCGTGGGCGGGTTGTTGTAAGGACAATACGGACAATATTGTCGCTCTTTTTCCTTCCCTTTGGACAATAGCTTTCCAGGGAAGCCAAATTTTAGCTTCATTTATGTGTAGAATTAATTAAACAAGAAGGTTAATTGATAAAAAGAAATATGCAGCCCTGAGCCACATTGGAGTAATGCTTACATCATTCCGGAGGAGAAATGAGCAAAAACCAGGTATGTACGGCGTGATTAGCCATTTGCCTGATCTTTTTTTTCTTCACCGGAAACCCTGTTAGCCTGGTGCAGCGTATACGCCGCCGCAACCAGGTCAATTAACTGATCCAAAAACAGGGCAAGTTCTTCATTCGGGAGCTTTTCTTTCAACCCGCACGAATTCGTAGTCCAGCATTTAAACAAATAAAAGGTATTCACCCACATCGTTTCACTACTGTAATTCCTAAAAAACAAGTCAATTACCTCCTCAGGAGGCAAATCAGATGGACAATAAGATTTCATAATAACAGCTTCCATAATTGGTTTTCGGTCTGGTAAGCTGGAAACACAAAAGGCGTGGAACCCAACTTACCGCCTTAGAGGCCGTAGGAGGCCCGGAAACGAATAAGTCAGGCCCACGCCTTTAGCGTGAGCACTGTCACTTATCCTCCCGTTTCCTTTTGAAATTCCTACGTTTCTAAGACGAGATTCAAGTGCGAATGCCTCAATATTTTGAAGAATCGCAAATATATATTATAACATTATATTGAAATAGCTTTTGTTAGTTTATTGGTAAATTCAAAGGTAGCAAATATTCGATTTTGTTACAAGTACTTATAACAAAATATTTTTAAATTATTCTGTTCTTTCAACTTTATAAGGAAATGAAATGAATGAATCCCGTGATGGTGATCGTTTACGAAAGGTAGGGGATAAGATCCGAGAAATAAGAGAAGGTCTTAATCTAAGCCAGGATGAAGTCGTCCGTAGATGTGACGTCACTAAAGGCAATCTGAGTAATATTGAAAATGGTAATAAAGATTTTTATTTTACAACTTTACTTGAGATCGCAAAGGGTTTGGGAGTTGATGCGAAGGAGTTGTTGGATTTTTAAAATTTCGGTTCAAGAAATTTAATAGAACTAGGAGAGGTTAATTAAGGGTTCGATTCCCCTACGGGCTACTAAAGGGATTCTGTCCCGAAAACACTAAGGGTTGTTCTACAAAGAGCAGCCCTTTTTCTTTGGCTATCAGGGAGTTATAAGCAAACGCTTCGCTTATGGAGGGTGTTCTAAATGCCCCTTCAGAATAAACAAGATTATGTTTGAACACCCCTTTTACAAGATTAATTTTGGCCGAAATCTTGGCCTTTTCATAGATATCAAAAACATTGGTTAAAGCGGGCATAAAGCGTTCCAATTGTTGCCACTTATCTGGCCCGCTATTTTTTAATCTCGTAATATCTTTGATGGTCAAGGCCTTTTCTGAAGAATATTTTTGAAACCAATTTTTATAAGTTGAGGGTTCAATTTCGTCATTCATCAATCTCGCTTCGAGTTTCTCGATCTTTTTATTTATTTCTAAAAGTTCTTTCGATTTGGTCGCAAGCTCATTTTCTTTATCACCAATTATGGTTTTTAATTTGGTGGATACCATTTTTGTTATGGTTTTAAGTTGATCTTGGGAGAAACTTAATGAGCGTAACAGATCGTTAAACTGATTATGTAATGTTATACCTGAAATGTTGTTATTGGTATGTTTTATACAACGATAATACAAATAGTAATTACGTTTCCCTTTACTAAATCCAGCCGTCATGTGTAATCCGCACCAGCATTTAAGAATACCTCTTAAAGGAAACCTCTCTTCCGGTTGTGCTTTTGAAGGTCGTTTATTGCCAAGCATCTCTTGCACAATCCAAAAATCCGGTTCAGAAACAATAGGTAAATGAATGGCCTTAACGTATCGATCGGGCCGCTTCTTATCAGCTGGTACTTTAATTAAACCGGCATAGACACAATTACTTAGTACCTTTTGGATAGCGCTATTTCCTTTGATTGTAAACCCGATGGCCTTCACCTCTTTGTAAATCAGGTACATGGGTATACCAGATAAATAATCGTCGTATATTTTTTGAATGATCATCGCCCTGGGTTCATCAATAGCGAGGGTGCTTTTGTCAGAGACATCTTTTACATTAATATAGCCAAATGGCGCGCGATTAACATACCTGCCTGATTCCTGGGCATGACGCATTCCTTGTTTGGTCCGTTTACGTATCCGTAATAATTCTTCGTTGGCAATGAGGTAACGGAATGCACGCTGCATAAAAACGTTCGGGTCGTCCGGGTCGATATCAATCGGCTCATTTGTCGCGATGACTTTTATGCCAAACTTTACTTCCAACTCTGTAATTTTCGACAAAGCTTCAGAAAGATTACGGCTAAAACGGTCATGATCCATTATGATGAAATACTGGTTTTGACCTTTGTGCTTTTTTACGAAAGCCTCAACCGCTTTGTAGTCGGGCCGATCAAAGGTATAACTGCTTTCACCATTATCTTTAAACAGTGCGGTTAGCTCAATATTATTTCTTCTGCAATAATCTCTTATACTTTCTTCCTGATATTCTAACGAGTATCGTGATTGATCGCGAATACTTAATCTCATATAGCCAATGGCGTTCATTCTTCTGCCTCCATTATTATTTCCACTATGATTTCTGCTATTAAATTTAGCAATTTTTCTTCATTTTTCGAATGATTTGAAGCATTTTTTTCCAAAATGGCATCATTTTTTTCTATCGGTGTAGGGGTTGAATTATCACTTTTTTCTATCATCACATTGCCTATTTAATAAATAAAAAAGCAAAGCTGCAAAGTCAAAAATCAAGCTATTCGCAAGGTTATCGTGAGATACGAGAGATATAATTATATATTTATTAATTTTAACTTAATTGCTTAATTAATAACCATATCCGATGCCAAGAACAAGCGTACTTTTAGAAAAATCAATAGCAGCTTGCATTTCAGGGATTGAAATATATAATAAACCTGATTTTAAATATCGGGAAGAAACATTTACTATTCTGATGATTAATGCTTGGGAATTATTGTTGAAGTCGAAAATTCTAAAAGACAATAAAAATAACATACAAAGCATTTACATAAGAGAGCCTAAAAGATTAGCAAGCGGATTAAGGTCAAACAAGCACACTACAGTTAAAAAGTCCAGATCGGGCAATCCGATGAGTATAGAATTACTTAGAGCTTTGGATTTAGTGGCACAAGGCAACAATGGCGTAACCGCACCATTTAAAGAAAATATTATCGCTCTATGTGAAATCAGGGATAATGCCATACACTTCAAGAATGACGAAGTTGATCTTGGTAAGATAGTATTGGAATTAGGCACTGCCAGTTTAAAAAACTACTTAAATGCTGTAAAACGATGGTTTGATAAAGATTTGAGCAAGTATAATTTTTATCTGATGCCACTATCTTTTTTCCATGAATTTGAAAGTGTTTCGAGTTACTCCATCAGCAAACCTAACATACAACTTGATCGGCTTTTGAAGTATTTGGGTAAAAAGGCATTGGAAATCAAATCAGATCCTGATCAAGACTACAACTTACTTTTAAAGGTCGAAACCAAGTTTGTTAAATCTTCTGTGGAAGATAGTTTAATTGTAAAAACAGTAAGAAATAAACAGGAAGCTGAAAACCCAAATTTGGTTCAAGAAGTAATTTTGACAGAAGAAGATATAACCAAGAAATATACCTGGACACATAAAGACCTTTGCATAAAATTAAAAAAACGATATCCAACTTTTAAGCAGGACCAGAACTTTAATACACTAATTAAACAATTAAAATCTGATAAAGGCTTATGCCATATAAGGCTTCTTAATCCATCAAACCCTAAAGGAACTAAGACATTTTTTTATAGCCCAAATTGCATTCAAGGTTTCTTTGACTCGCATTATAAGACAAGTACCCCCGTCGAAATAGTTGCTTAAAAAATCTTTCGCACCTACCGCCTCAATTGCGAACCGCAACAAGTTAACCACCCCATCTTTGACTATCAATTCAGATGGTCATGAAAAATCAAAAGATAATATCCGATCTCAAGGGTCGAACATTTAACGGCCAATTCTATTCTAAAATCAAACGCATCCGAACGGAACCGCGACAGCGGATACGTCAGCTTTTACGATCTTTTATTCCAATTGACCCGCCGGGTCGGCAGCATGGTGCCGCTCGGAATTAGCATACGGGCGAAGCCGATATGCGGTTAAGAGCGTCCGATTTTTCTTTGAAAAATTGGAGCAAGCGGGAATTGGGCAGAGCCCTATTCTGCTTGCCGTTTGCCCAGCAAACGGGGTTTCATGTATACTCCGGGTATACATAGGGGCCGCAGGGCTACCGGCAAGCTGGAAAAATGTATACAGTGGTGTATACAATGATTAAAAAATACGATGAAAATAGCTAAAGACCTCAATGTAAAAACCATCCGGTTTCCTATTGCGCTCGACGATAAAATCAGTAAGCTGACTAAAAAGTTTGGGCGAGGTAAACTGCAATTGTTTAGCCAGATGGTCGAGTACTTTCACCGTACCGGCAAAGACCCGGCAGATATTAATGATGAGGTATTAAAAAATACGCTGGTTAAAAATCATGATACCTATATCCGTTTCATCCGGGCGCAGGAGGAAAAAATGCTTATTCCCATCAAGACCGAGGTTGACCGTATGGTCGCCTCACAGTTCAAGATTATCGACAGCTTTAATAACCAGGTCTTAAAAGCAAATAGGGATATACTGGCAGGCCAGGCACAGCAGGCAGCCGAAACAAATCGCGTACTTAAAACTATTGCAGATAAGTTGGACGACAAGGAAAGCCTGAAACTTAAATTCCTGTATATCCTGAATTATTATAGCAAAACCAGCTTTAATGCTTCGTCAAAAGACCGGGAGATATTACTTCAGGAGACACGGCAACATATTAATAAACTTTAAAATTAAGTTTTCCCCTACCTGGGGGCTAAGGAGGGCTTATGTATATCAATATCACAGACAGCGAAACCGCAGATAACAAAGGCAGCAGCAGCGGCCTGGTACATTATCTGGATAAGGAAAACCGGATGGATAAGGAAAGAAGACCGGAACTATGGTTTAACCAGGAACGTCATAGCATACAATCCTATGAAACCATGCAGGCCATAGATACTAATGTGGCTAAACTGGGCAGGGCCGATTCCAAGTTTTTCCTTATCAATATCAGCCCAAGCCAGAAAGAGATCGCCTTTCTCAAAGAAAAATACGGGGAACAGGGTGCAAAGGAACAACTGAAGGCCTATGCAGCTAAGGTCATGGACGAATATGCCATGAATTTCAAACGGCCGGGCATCAACAGCAATAATGACCTGCTTTGGTTCGGTAAACTGGAAAACTATCGTTATTACAGCCATAAAGACCTGGAAGTCAAACAGAGATTAAAAAATCGCGGCGAACGCAAGCCGGGTGAACAAATGCATGTTCAGGTCATCGTGAGCCGCAAGGACGTCACCAATAAGGTTAAGCTCAGCCCGATGAACAATTCACGGGGTAAAAACGCGGCCCATTCCCAGAAGCTGGGTCAATTTGACCGTTCAGCCTTCAAACAATCAGGTGAAACGCTGTTTGACCAGTATTTTAGTTTTGAACGTGGTTTTACAGATACATATCGTTACGCCAATGAGCAGAAGAAAGGCAACTTAGATCAAAGAATAGCCCTTCATGCGGAAAAGCGGAGCCAGGAAACCGGGCAGAAATTAAGGCCGGCCCAAAAGCAGCAACAAAATGCGCCAATCAAAAATTATGGCAAGACACAAGTTCCTGCCAATATACTACAGATCGCACTCGCCAAAGCGGGGACTGAGGTAGCGCCGATCATCCCGCGCAAAAAGAAGAAAAGAAAAAATAACGAGCAGCAACAAGATCAGGGGCTGAGTTTATAATCATTCAATTATCTATTTACCATAAAGATCGTCGGGGAGGATGTAGAAAGGACTTATGCAAACAGGAGAAGATACACAAGGATTACGCAAGATCATCGATTTTACCAGATTGATCAGCATATTCATATTGGCTATCCATTTTTATATCTGCTGTTACCAGGCATTTATAAGTTGGCATTGGACAGCAATGATAACTGACCGTATTATAGGCAACATTGCCCGTGTAGGTTTATTTAATGATCTGTGGAAACCGAAACTTGCGGCCCTGCTTTTTTTGATCATATCCTTAACCGGCGTAAAAGGTAAAAAGGATGAAAAGATCAATTACAAGAGCATTGTTGCCTATTTGCTTACCGGCCTGCTCATTTATTTTATAAGCACCTTAAGTTTTTACCTGCCGGTCAGTTTGCAGGTAATTGCTATTGTTTATATCGCGTTAACGGGGATAGGTTATTTGCTGATCTTAACAGGCGGAACCTGGTTGTCACGCTTATTGAAAGACAAACTGAATAAGGATATCTTCAATTCAGAAAATGAAACTTTTCCGCAACAAGAAGAATTATTGGAAAATGAGTACTCCATTAACCTGCCTGCCAAGTACCGGCTCAAAGGCCGGATTCGCGATTCATGGATCAATTTTATTAATCCGTTCCGGGGTATATTGGTTGCTGGTACCCCCGGCGCGGGTAAATCCTATTTCGTGATCAGGCATATTATTGACCAGCATATAAAAAAAGGGTTTTCCATGTTCGTTTATGACTTTAAATACGACGACCTCTCGAAGATAGCGTACAATAAACTGTTAATGTACAAGGGCAACTACAAGGTTAAGCCCGCCTTTTATGTGATCAATTTCGATGACCTGAACCATACCCATCGCTGCAACCCGCTGGAGCCGGAAGCCATGACCGACATTACAGATGCAACGGAAGCAAGCCGAACGATCATGTTGGGGCTGAACCGCGAATGGATCAAAAAGCAAGGCGAGTTTTTTGTAGAAAGCCCGATCAACTTTTTGACGGCCGTAATATGGTATCTGCGCAAATACCGGGATGGCAAATATTGTACCCTTCCCCATGTTATCGAACTGATGCAGACTGATTATGAACAGCTATTCTCAGTGTTGCAGGAAGAAGAACAGGTGCGTGTATTGATCAATCCTTTTATTTTAGCTTATAATAACAATGCCAAAGCGCAATTAGAGGGCCAGATCGCTTCCGCGAAAATAGGCCTGGCCCGGTTAGCTTCCCCACAGTTATATTATGTATTGAGCGGCAATGACTTTACGCTGGATGTCAATAATCCCGAAGAACCGAAGATCGTCTGTATGGGAAACAACCCTCAAAAACTGCAAATTTATGGAGCGGTGCTGTCCCTGTATATATCCCGCATGATCAAACTGGTAAACCGGAAAGGCCAGTTGAAAAGCAGCCTGGTCTTTGATGAATTTCCGACCATCTTTTTCAATAACATGGACAGCCTGATCGCTACGGCACGGAGCAATAAGGTGGCTACCACTTTAGCCGTACAGGATTTCAGCCAGTTACGAAAAGATTATGGCGCTGAACAGGCAGATGTCATTACAGGAATTGTAGGGAATATCATCAGTGGACAGGTGACCGGGGATACAGCCAAAACCTTAGCTGATAATTTTGGTAAGATCGTTCAGGATAAAAACAGCATGACCATTAACAGCAGTGACACCTCTACCACCAAAGCTACCCAACTGGATTACGCGATACCGGCCTCTAAAATTGCGGCGCTTTCCTCCGGCGAATTTGTCGGCATGGTGGCCGATAACCCTGAACAGAAAATACAGCTTAAATTATTTCACAGTGAGATACAGAACGACCATGAGGCTATTGCCAAAGAAGAAGCCGGGTATAAATCCATTCCTTTGGTAGAATATGTTTCACCGGAGGATGTGGAAGAAAATTACCAGAAAATCAAAACAGCAATAAGCATGCTCATTGCTGAGGAAATGGAAAAGATCGAAGCCAGGAAACCGAAAGAGTCAACTCAAACTGAGGACGACGAAAAGAAAGAAAAAACAAAAGGCGAGGTTGAAAATAACGAAGAAAAAGATATATCGATGTAAAGGCTAAGGCCAGCAAAGACGTAAAATAAAAGCCCCTAACACTCGCTGCCCGGGGCTTTCAACCTAAACCTTATCACAATAGGCAGGAAGTACCTGCCATAGATAAGCGAAGATATATAAAAAATTAACGCATCGTTAAGCAGCGATTCTTTTTATCTTCCAAAAAGGTTGCCAGTGAGCCTGCAACTAATAGAAATTAATGTTTTCTCGAAGTTTTCAGCAGTTTACCGGCCAGATAAGTACTGAAATTATCCCGGTAACTTTCTCCGACACTGAAAGTTAAGTTGTTATTCATCCTGATCATATTTCCTTCTATATAGTTTATGCAGTCGGTGGAAATGATAAACGCCCTGTGAAATTGCTTAAATAACTCACGGGGGCCTAACAGTTCGAGAATATCCTTGATCGTTAAATAAGCAATGACAGGTTTGCTATTCATCAAATGAATCTTGACATAGTTGTGCGAACTTTCAAAAGCGATCACCTCTTTGTATTTGACCTTGACGATCCGCAGGTCTTCCTCTTTGTTTTTGACCAGGAAATACTCATCCTCATGGCTTGCCACAGATGCCTTTGTTTCCGCTACGTTCGGGAATAAGCGGTTGATCGTCGTTGAGAATTTGCCAAAGCTGAAAGGTTTTAACAGATAAGCGTCACCTTCCACCTGATAGGCATCAAAGGCGTATTTAGAGTGCGAAGTCGTAAAGATCAGCTTTTCTGTCTTTGACCTTAGTGCCTTAGCCAGCTCTAATCCGTTTATCCGTGGCATATCGATATCCATGAAAAGCAGATCGACATCGCTCTCCGAACTTACTTTTTCCAATGCCAGCTGCGGATCAGTATATACACCTACAATGTTCAGCCTGGGCAACATATCAATGTATTTTGTTATCGCGTCAACGGAAAATTGTTCATCGTCTACTATGATACAGTTTAGCATATCATTTTATTATTAAGAAATCCCTAATGCTTAAATGTCCGGTAATCAGTGGTAAGTCTGAATAAAAACAAAGTAACTAATAATTTATATATCTAAAAACCAGCACATTCTAAAAACCAGAGTTACATTGTTCCGTTAAATATTACAAGTCATTTGGCCTGGCTTTTGGCTGTTTGGTCAAAACTAAACGTAATAAGAACAACATCTGGGGCGATTTACCCGGAAAGGCCATTTTTCTACATATAAAGGTGTATTTTCTTCACCCGTAGTCTGCAACAATGGTTACTCTCACCTTATTTAATATTTGCTGTTCGTTTGAATCTTACGGATTGGATTACTTTTAAATTAATTTAAAATTAATTCAAAAGTAATTTAAAAGTAATTCAATCCGTTTTTAAACCTCTGAGATAACTGCCTTAATATGAAAAAATATGAATGTATAATAATAGATGACGAGCCGTTCGCCATCGACTGGTTAACCAAATATATCAGTTCAATTCCCAATCTAAATTTAATTAAATGTTACGCCGATCCTTTAGAGGCTTTAATGGAAATAACTGCCGGCCCCATGGTGGATCTTATTTTTTTGGATATTGACATGCCACGGATAACCGGTATAGAATTGTCCGGAGAGATCAGGAAAAAAACAAGAAAACTGATATTTTCGACCGCGCATAAGCAGTATGGCTATGAAGCGTTCGAGGCCGAAGCAGATGCTTACCTGCTGAAGCCTTATACCTTTTCGAAGTTTGCCGGAACCATCGCCAAGCTGTTTCCCAGGCAGGATGAAGAAAAAACAGAGGTTCAAATAACCGAAACATTCTTTTTTGTCAAAAACAAAGAAGAACATTTAAAGATCATAAAGATCAGGTACGACGAGGTGGTGGCAGTGGAAAGCAAACAAAACTATGTACTGATCCATACTTCCTCCAAACAAGTACTAACTTACATGTCACTGACAGAAATCTCCAAAATATTCAGCCCATTTCAGAACTTTGTACAGTTCCAGCGCAGCTTTATTATCAGCAAGGATCATATTGATTCCATCGATGGCAATACGATCAAAATGGTTAATGGCCTCAAAATAACCGTTGGCGAATATTACCGTAAGGATTTTACGGAATTTCTGACCGGGAAACTGATCAAGACAGGGCGAAAAAAATAACGCCCTGTCTCTTTAGGCACCCTTACTACGGACGCCCGGCTCGGAAAATGCCGGTTTTCGTGAGGGTGACCATGGTTGTGGTCGGATCGGTCGGGTCCGTGTCCGCAAGAGGTTTTGAATTTGTTTTTGATCTGTACACAAAAAGTGTAGCGTCTGTGATTTTAAAATGCTGGTGTTTCATGATCTTTTTTTTATGAAACTTATGGTGAAAACCGGTGTTACAAAATGATGTTATTCAGAACGGTAGCTTTTCTACTTGTAAGAGGTTTTTTTCATGAAACGGATAATTGAGAATTGGCTGAGAAAATACAGATTGCACCTGTTGATATGGGTACTGTTTATCCTGTATGAATCTGTCGTTATCGGCCTGGTTTCCGGCACATTTGGTCATCCGCTGACTTACGCCGTTCACTATACAACTATTTTCATCCTTTTTTACACACACGCCGGGCTCTTCCTGCCCTGGTCCTTAAAGGATAAACGGGCAGCGTTCTGGAGGCTGCCTCTGATTCTGGCGCTTGAGATCGCCGTATATATTGTGATTTCTTATTGGATAGACAAAGCATTAATGGCGGTCCATATTGTAGCCTATCAAAAAGGTTACAGGCTTTCTTATTTGTACAACTTGAAAATGCTTTACAGGGCCATCTATTTTTTAGGATTCGCAACCGGCTATTATTTCCTGATGACCTATATTAAAGAGAAAAAAAAGACGAATGAACTCGAAAAGCAGCGCTTAAAGGACATTATCTATCGTCAAAAATCTGAGCAGGAACTGACCAAGGCCCAGAATGCTTTTTTAAAGGCGCAGATCAACCCGCATCTTCTTTTTAATACCCTGGACTTTATATACCACAACATAGATGCGACATCACCTGTCGCCGCTGATGCCGTCATCAAACTATCCGAAATGATGCGCTTTGCGATAGATTCCGACAAAATGGGTGACTTTATCTGTTTTGGCGAGGAAATAGACCAGGTGGAAAACCTGCTGTATTTAAACCAGATGCGGAGAAATTATGAACTGGCATTCCGGCTGTACTATGAAGAAGAGGCGCGGCAACTTTATTTAATTCCGCTGGTACTTTTGACTCTGGTAGAAAATATCTTTAAGCATGGCAGTCTCGACCAGCCGGGAAATGAGGCGTCGGTGAGCATATACACGGAGAACGGTATCTTTCATATTGAAACCGATAACCTGACCGATAATCAATGGTCAAAGCCGGGAAGTCGTACAGGCCTGATCAATATAGAAAAAAGATTGCGGTATGCTTATGGCAATGAAGCTAAGCTTGATTATCATACGGATGAGGCCCGTCATTTCAAATTACATCTGGCAATTCCGCTGGAACTATTGAAAACGCACGACGGGCCAACAGTATCTTTAAAAGATAATGGTACAGAATCCCTTCCCGGCTACGCTGATCCGAGTTAAACAGGCGATTGATGTGCATATGGAGCAGATCGGCCAGTAATTTCTGACATTCATCCTGGCTGTTACATGTGCTAAAAACTTCGACAAATACCTTTTCCAATCCTATAGGCGGCTTAACGGCCGGGGAATTGATGTCAAGGTTTGCATTGCCTTTGAAGTACTGGAGATTCTGGTTAAGCTTTTTAAATGTTTCCTGTGTCATGGCTAGTTCCACGCTGAAGTGACCGGCCATATTTTTAACGAAACTGATCTGATCGCTGATATCCGGCAAGGCCAATGTGATCAGCCTTTGCATAATAACCAGGGTTGTTGCATAAAGCTGATCTTTAGCTATTTTCCTGGCGAGCATACCCAACACATACTTACTGTCTGCAAAAAATAGTTGTTCAACGAGTTCCATACGATTGGCCCCATAACGTTCGGTTTCTCGGTAATAGGTTTTAATTTGAATATCAGAGATCAGGCTATTTGTACAATCAGGCTCCAGCAATGATTTCAACCTTCCGATGATCTGGTAAGCTTCAGACGACTCTTTCAAATGCAGCCTTAGCCGGATATGTGACTTAGGGTCATCATAGCGGATAAAGAACCATTTCCGGATATGTTTTTTGATTTCCTTTAAAAAGAGGGAAACTGGGTTACAGAGGATCTGGTCTGTCCGGGCCGGGTGACAATAAATCTCAAAGTACAGCCAATCCCCACCTGGGAAAATGGCATGACCATTTGGTTGGTAATGTGCTTCACCTGGCTCTGTAAGTTTATAAGGTTTATAAACTAAGCTTTCATGACTGTAGCTGGCAATGAATTGTGCCGCATACTTTTTACCGTTATGATCCTGTACAACATCATCGTTTGATATTAAGGCTTCAGAGATGTAAATTTCCCTATGGGTATTTTGATTATAGTATAATAAAAACGCCTCTACATCTGCGTTAACACCCGGATCAAAGCATAACGTTTGGTCGGCATGCCCGGCTTTAAATGGAAAATTGATACTTTTCTCCTTTAGCCACCCAAGCAGCTTTGCCTTCCTTTCTCCCTCGTTACCGGATTTTCCGGCCACCAAAAGATCCTGCGGCAATCGCCACATCGCGGCTGAAATGATCACGTCCTTATAAACAACGCGGGGATAAAAATTCAGATCAGGGAAGAAATACGGCATTTTGAAGTTCAGGTCGGATTTAACCTGCTGATGTTGCAGGTCGCAAAGGAAACGATATACGGCCAGGTCGGAACGTACATAATTGTATGCCGAGGGAATCCGCGGCACCATTCGTTTTTGGTGCTTTTTTGACCATAAGATAATTTCTGCACCCCGGACTGAAACCAGTATGTCCTCAAAGGTTAGTGGAGACGGATCGCATGACCAGGTTAGAACAGGCAGTTCATATTTATAGAGTTGCTTTCTACGGTTCACATTATCAACCGATGCCTCAGCCTGGTAAGCAATATCGAAAAAAAGCACATCCGGGTTCGCTTGCTCCTCTACGGATACGATCTTCCGGCCAAATTCTTCCAGGTCGGGACTGGCTATAGTAAAACGGCCCTGCAAGGCATTTGCCGTGCAGCCGCCCGCGTTTTCAATTACAGGATGCCCATTCCAGAAATGAAACATGACGCTTAGGGTGTTAGGCAATGGCATAACAGATTTAGCGGTATGATCTTCAAATTCCTCCAGCCGGATGGCGTTGCCCCCCATTAATTTATCCAATAAAAACCGGTGCAACGCCGTATAGGGTATATGTAAATCGGACTGTTTTTTTTGACCTAACTCCCCTAAAATATCTGAGATTTCCTGATCGACAGGAGTTTGCGCCAGACTTCCATAACCCACACCGGTTTCCGGGTCCATAGCCACAGCAAGCGGTACAACTCTGTGTTCAAATTTTTTCAGGAATGCCTCGCGAAAAGTGGTTAACGTGCTGTTTGTTGTTTCCGGTAAGTACTTTGCCAGAAAAACGATCACGGGGGAAATATCCTTTAGATTCCCGTTGCTCACCCCGCCGGATATTAATTTTCGTTCTGCTATGGTATACCTGCTTGCTGAATTTAAGTCTTCAATGTGTAACCTCCTGAAATAATCTTCGCCGGTAATGTTCGGACATTGTTCAGTCTCCAGCAATTGAAGAGACAGCATTTGCTCAAGCAAGCCGTAGACCTGCCGCCTTTCCATCCCGAATCCGGCTGCCATTGAGCGTTGTATTTCGGCTTTTACAACCTTTCCACGGCAAAGTTTTAAGATGGCGCTGAGCTGCGGAAAGCTATTAACCGAAGCGATCTCAAAACACCCGTTTTTTACACGGATATAACGGTATTCCTGTCCAAAAGCATAAACGGAGGAATTGGTTTGAAACCAGGCTGATGCTTCCGCAAGCGAAGGCATGTCAGCCAAATAAGTGTCCTTTTGTTTCCAATCCGTAAATTGATGGCATATCATGTCGCGGTTTAACACGATTGGCGAGCCGTTTTCTTTTAAAAATGGTACCGGTGTAAAGGCTGCAAAGCCACCGTATGGTGTAGCCCTGTATTTACCCCTGTTAAAATACTTCCAGATGGAAAAGCATATTTTTTTATCGGCAGCTTTTAATTCTTCTGCCGTTAAATCTGCAATGACCTGGTAAAAAGAAGGAGAAGCGTCCCTGATCTGTAACTTTAAGTCATGCCACCTTTCGCCCAAATCGTCTTCGAGGCTAAATGCAGGTGTCCGGCAAAGAATAATGTCCAATATGTTCAGCTTCATGTTTAATCATTGATCAGGTCCTGCCTGGTTTTCCTTTGTTTTCTGATCAAATGAATAGCTTCCCCGTTGTTTTTCTGTTCGTTTTTTATACAATGGTGGATTTTCGGGACAGAGCGGTCAAAATTCGGGATACAATCCGGATGCCTTTAACGGAAGCTGTTTTATTTTTATCTTTCGAAGTCAGGGCATTGCGCTATCTCAGATTTCAAGGTTTTATACACTATAAACTGGGTATATCAGGGAGAGCAATTATTGGGCTGCGGTTATTTTATACATCTACTTATTTTATGATCAAAGCAGAATCAGCCGATAAGGAACTAGCACTGGATGTGCTAAGCCGGTCCTTTGCGGACAATCAAAGTGTGAACTTTATCGTCCGGCAGGATAAGAAAAAAGCACAGCGTATCCGGGCCTTAATGGATTATTCCTTTGAACTATGCCATGAGTTTGGGGAAGCCTGGTTATCTGATGACAGGAAGGCATGTGCATTGGTGCTGTACCCGCAGAAAAAACGTATGTCCCTGTTTGCGATATGGCTTGACGTCAAACTGATCTTCAGTGCTATCGGATTAAGCAGTATCCGGAAAACACTGAACCGAGAAACGCAGGTCAAAAAACTACGGCCCCAGGAAGAAATGGCCTACCTCTGGTTTATTGGTGTCGACCCCGAACACCAGCACCGGGGTACCGGAAGCAAATTAATGAAAGATGTTATCGCAAATGCAAACAGGAATGACCTCCCCATATACCTGGAAACATCCACGCTAAAAAACCTGCCCTGGTATGAGGGACTTGAGTTCCAGATCTATGGGCAGTTGGATCTCGGATATATCATATATTTCCTGAAACGGGAACCAGATAAACAATGATATTATGCTGGTCTTCGGAACCCAAATCCATATTGTCACCTTTATTTTCATTGCGCTTGAATTTTGCATGCTGATCTTCCAGGCAGCAAGGTACTTCTACCTGCCGCAGGATAAGTACAGCGGATGGTTCATGACCCTGATGATCCTCTACCTCCTGTATAACATCACGGGCGGCCTGTTCCCTGATCCCAAAATTCAAATATCGGTGCCAATACAGGAAATGATCGCCTATGGCACGGGTTTCCTGCTCGCTTCCTATTTCCCTTTCTATTTTTATAAGGCCTTTGATCTGAGATCGCTACGCTGGCACGCCCTGTTCGGCGTACCGCTTTTCCTCATGTCACCCTACCTGATATTTTTTGTAATTGTATATGCGGTAAATGGCAATTTAGATGTGGACATTAAATATGGCATGATCGTGCCATTTATCTATGCCATAATCTTGTTATGGGTTATTTTCCGGGCCATATACCGGAAATACCAGGAAAGCCGCGACAGGAACAAATATCTCGAAGAGATCGCCATGTATTGCACCGTCACGCCCTGGCTGGCAATGACCCTCTTTGGCCTGGTTGAAGAAAGCCAGCTGGTTGAGGTGCTTTGTACGAATACCGGGTTCATCATTATTACGGTCATCTATTTCTGGAAATCAGCGCACCAGGCAAGGCTGGATTATGAGCGGCAGCGCCGTGCAAATATGGCAAGGACGCACACTGAATTATTTCAGGCCAATTGCCTGCATTTCGGGTTGACCAGGACTGAAATCCTGATCGTCAGGATGCTGTACACAGGTTTACGCAATAAAGAGGCCGCTGAGAAAATGTTTGTTTCCGAAGAAACCATCAAAAAACATATCCAAAATATCTTCCGGAAAACAAACGTAAATAACCGCTCCGCTTTGATCCACAAACTACAGAACCCACAACATTGAGTGGCTAAAAGTGGCTTTTGTCATTAAATATACCACTATTTAGTAATGTCAAATCCCCTTTCGGGGTATTTACGCCTCCCGGTTAGCCTGGTAGTTTTGCCTTTATTTTTAAGTTTATGGTACCACACAGTTTATACGATGTGCTTTGGGGGCTGGGCCCCCTGCCATTGGAATTGAGATTGGCGGAAAACCGCCGTTCGCTTACTCAATTTATGGAATCGCGGGTTGGCTACAGCTACCATGCTCACCGCCAGCTCTTATTAAGCGCTGGCCAGGCAGCTGATTATATCTATTACGTGGAAAATGGTTTGGTCAGGGGATATTACTATGATAAGGAGAAAAACACGCAGTATACGGTAAGTCTATGGGATGAACATTCCTTTATCACGGAGCCCAATAGTTTTTTCAATAAACAGCCATCCGAATTGAGCATCGAGGTTATGCCGGAAAGCACATTATTGTTTCTTTCCGGCCAGCATTTGTCTGAAATATTTAAGGCGTTTCCCTACACCGAAGTATTTAGCCGGTGCCTGATGCTTCAATATATAGCCTACCATTCCCAAAAGACACGCGACCTGATCAGTCTTTCGGCCTGGGAAAGATACCTTGCCTTGCTTCGGAAGCAACCCCAAATAGAACAAAAAATATCCAAAGAGATCATCGCCTCTTATCTCAGCATTACACCGCAGACCCTTAGCCGCCTGATCAAATTGAACGGGCACCCTTAATGGCACCCTGATGGCGGGATAAATCTTATCATTTGGTAACTCATTTCTGAATATAGGGTAAGTAACTTCTGAACTTAAGCCTTCCGCTTTTAAAAATGTTCGCCTGTACCTTTAGGTTACATTTTTACCGATGAAAAACTTATCATCTATAATGCATGAGATCACCCTGGAACCGGCAATGTTTGTTGTTATCGCGACACTCATCATTCGCGTCATGGTTAACTGCATAAGTTCCTGTTTGCAATATTTCGCATTTAGCGCAGTATTATTACCGGCTCACACACCCATATCCTATAGAACTAAAAACCAAATTATTCATGACCGAAAATTTGCGTTGTTTCCGGGTGGCTCCAGGCAGTTATTACAAAAAGAGCAAAAGGATCTGTAGCAGGTAATTTTGCCTGGGACGCTCACCAAAGAAGCAGGCTCAAATAGCCCTGTAATCAGGCTATTGAGCGATCAAAACCGATGGACCAAATGATACATCATGGAAAGTATGATCTTAAGAATGGAAGCATTTCAGTTTTCAGAACCTGCAAGGGAAAGGTTAATTACAGGCATTCGCTTGGGTTGCATGTTCTTATTCCTATATACGGCTTACGCCAAAATAGTTGATCACGACCGCTTTTTAAGGGGCCTGACAAGAGTGCATTTCGTACATGGCGCGGCTATGTATATTTCCTGGCTGGTGCCTTTCGCTGAAATCCTGGCGTCTGTTTTCATACTCATTCCGCAGACTGCCAAATGGGGCCTTTATGCTTTTATAAGCCTGATGACCTTGTTTACCGGATATATCATCAGCGCATTAATCTGGGAGGAAAAACTTCCCTGTCACTGCGGCGGCGCCATCGAAAAATTAAGCTGGACACAGCATTTATGGTTCAATCTCGCATTTATATTACTGGCCATTTTTGCCCTCCGGCTCATCAATTCAAAATATATCTTCAAAAAACATAAAAAATGAAAAACTTAAAACAAATAGCCTTTGGCCTTATGGTAGGCGCTTTGGCGATTGGAACCAGTGCATTTACAAATGCAAAAAACACAAAGAGCGGATTTGCATCTTATACCTTCGTTCATCCGGCTCTTTCCGCCTCTAATTTAAGGACGGATTATATATTCAGGGCCGATCCGGACGACTGTACACAATCTGTAAATAACTGTAAAGCGGTCTGGACACAATCTGTGGCTCCCGCAGAAGGTGCTAACCCTGCTTCAAATGCCGTAGAAGGCACTATTACGCCTGGCAACTATCAGGGCCAATAATGTTTACCCGGGGCAATTTACTGTTGTGAATTGCCCCGGTAATTTACTTATCTGTTATTACCAGAACGTCCGCTTTTCTTTCGCCGTCAACAAATTTCAGGTTGTACTTAGCCAGTTCCTTGTTTACCGCATCAATATCGGCCATCTTGCAATTAATTTGAATATCGACATTGCCTTTAAAATTCGTTTCGTCGATAATTGGACGCTCGGAAAATTGCCAGAAATAGCTTTCCAACTGCGTGATGAAGCGACTTAGGGGCATATTCTGCATCTGAAATGAATAAGCATCATGCCTTTCGAAAGGGGTCCCGCCGTTTGTTTTCACTTTATCCACTTTATCCATCACTAAAATATCCGCGGGAACAAGCCTTTTTTCCAGGTGTACGTCAATTTTTAAAGGCTTGCCAAAGTAGCGATCCAAATCCTGGTTTAACAGATCATATTTGTCCTTCCATTTCTTCGCACTTTTCCAGATCAGTTCATAATTATAGCCGTTTGTTTTTAACCATTCGCCGAAAGCATCTCCGACCAGATCGGAGGTAATTTTATTATATAGGACGGTATCCTTTATTTCGACCTTACACCTGCTTTTACTCCAGAAAAATGTCGGCAATTTCCCGGACGAGAGAGCGAAACACAACCGGTATAGGTTGATTATCGGGGCATTGACGGTATAAAAATGCGTGGAGTCAAAACGCAAGACAGCCCGTAAATGGGGGTTATATCTGCTGACTATCGATTGATACAAGATATCGGTGTCATTAACCGGATTTAGCCTGGTCAAACTATCTTTTGCATTTTCTATTATAGGAAAACCGGCCACAAAAAGTGGCATTTTAGGGTCTAACTCGCTTAATTTTGTTCCTGTTACCTTTTTGATTTTACCAGCATCTCCGTTTAAAGCATTCCGGATGTTTTTTTCATTTACTTCCTTTGCTTCAGTGGTGGCGATAATCTTTCCATTTGGATCGATCCAAACATAATAGGGTAAATAATGGTGAACGAATAAGGAATTTAAAAGCGTGTCATTGCAGGCCGATGCTATTGTTATATGCTTCTCTTTATTCATTTTTGCCAGAAATCCTTCTACAAGATTTTTGCCTTCCTTGCTGACGGGCAGGAATTGCACGCGCCCGTTGAATTGTTTTTGCAGGGAATCGGTTTTAGGCATCATGGCCACGCATGGGCTGCACCATGTCGCCCAGAAATCTATTATTAAAAGTTTCCCTTTGAAATCCGATAACTTAAGCGAAGACGTTTTGTAATTCAGTACCTGGGCAATCGTAACATCGGAAACCTGGTCTCCAATGTTTAAAGGTTTGGTTTGCGCATGGGTTTGGAAACCGGTTAAAATGATAAGAAGCAGAACGGGGAATATTTTTTTCATGATATAATTATTTCAATTGGATTTGATTGGATACTATCGCGGGTTTTGAGGTAAGCCGCTTAACTGGACCTCCGCAGGAGGAATCGGAAATACATATAAATTGCTGTTGGGCGCTAAGCTGTAACTTTTGCTGTTCAGGGTACGGGTAAGCGTGACTGCCGTTTGGGTGTCTTTGTTCAGCCGCTTCAGGTCAGACCATCTAAGCCCTCGGTATACAAGTTCCTTTCGGCGCTCGGCCAGGATCTGTAACAGTGCCTCGGTACTGTTTGCGGCTGTGTATGGGACAAAGGTGCCGGTCAGCCATCTGGTAAAAAGCAAGGTATTTAAATCCTTCATCGCTGAGGCCATATCGTTTTTACGGGCGTAACATTCAGCCCGGATCAGGTAGATTTCATCTGTGGCGATGCCGCCGAAAGGGATGCTGGCACCGCCGTAGGATGCCTTGCGCGTTTTGAACCCGGACACATCCTTAAAAAAGATCCTTTTCCGCAGGTCGTTTGCAGAATAGGAATTATACAATACGGAGTCAACAATCAGGTTGGGCGAAGCATTGGTGAATGCGGAGTAATATTCAAGGGTATGGTGATAAATCACTTCTTTGTTAAATCGTGCAATGGGTTTAGAGGAAGTCGTCGACAATGAATTATAATTCAATAATTGGCTGGACAATTGCAGGCAGGAATCCGCATATAAAAATGCTTTGTCATAGCTACTCATTGACATATAAGCCCGGCTTAACATACCGTAAACGGCTGCCTTACCGGGCCGTGTAGGGAATAAGGCTGCATCGGGCAAAAGTGTTTTCGCCAGCAATAGGTCATTAACGATCAGGTCATAGGTTTGCTGCACTGTTGCCCTAACGGATTTAACGGTAATGTCAGGATTGGTGCGTATGGGTATTCCTAAATCCGAGGAAGCGGTATTCGGGTCATAAGCCTTCGCAAATTCCTGGGCCAGGCTCCAGAAATCGTATGCCCGGTAAAATAATGCGGTTCCTTTTACATTGTTCCAGCCGGCGATACTGGTCTGATCGGAAGGAACTTTGGCAATGCCATCCAGTACGATGTTTTCATTGAGTATTCTGTTATAGGTATCATTCCAGTCATAAGCTGTCTCCCCGGCATAGATATCCGGATTCCATAAATAGGCATTTCGTTCCTGGGTATTATCCAATGCCTGCCATGTCGGATAAAGTAAATAAAGATCACCTGCGCCAACTTCGCTTAAAGCGGGCTGGTTATTATTGAACAGTGTAGTGCCGGTGTTATTATCCAGAATAGCCTGGTAGTCTTTGACGGTTGATGGAACGACCAATGCTAAATTCGGTTTGGCATCAAGCCATTCCTTTTTACAGGAAGATACCAGCAAGGTCATGAACAACAATGTGACTATGTATATATTTTTTGAAAGGTTATATCGCGTTTTCATGATTGATTATCCGTTAAAAATTCGTTTTTAAACCAATGGAGATCGTCTTTGGCGAAGGCGTGCCTGTGGGGTAATCCGGGTCAAGTTTCAGTTTATTGGCCCGCCATATTATCCCTAAATTGTTGGCATAGGCATAGACTTGCAGGCTATTGAAGGGCAAGCCTTTAAACCGGAGCTTATCAAAGCTGTAACTCAGGCTGATATCCTGTAGGCGGATATGGTCACCTTTCTCAACTGTTGCCTGGGAATATTGATAAAAGCCATCTCGGGTTTGATCTGCCGGGTAAACCATGGACGGCACGTTGGTGTGTTTTTCGTCACCCGGCACTTGCCACCTCGCGGCAAATTCCCGGTTGCCGCCAAGCCAGTTATTATACAAACTTGAATAATTAAGGGCGCTTCGTCTGAAGTAATATCCCAGCTTATAACTGATATTGGCCGACAGTTCGAAGCCCTTATAAGTAAAGCGGTTGTTTAATCCGCCAAACCAGGTCGGCCTGGCAGGGCCGCTGTACACCATATCGTTAGCCGATGCGGGGTTGATCAATGATGCATAATCCTTACTGACCGTTCCGTTCAGATATCCCTGCGGGTCACCGGTTGCGGGATCTAATCCCGCCCAGCGATAGCTCCAGATGCCATAAACCGGTTTATCTACCACAGGATAAATATTTCCACTGGCTCCGTCAGCGGTGGTTAACGCCGAAGGTATAACCGGGGCGGTATACCTGGTCACTTTATCAATCGCATGACTCAATAAAAAAACGCTGAACCATTTGAATTGCTGATCTATATTTTTGCTGGCCAACTGAACATCCAGGCCATTGCCTTTGATATGGGCGAAGTTCCCGGTAAACGTTGTTGCGCCAACGCTCGGGGCTACCGACTCATTACCGATAATGTCAACGCCATTCTTGATATAAAACTCAAGGCTTCCGGTGATCACATTATTTTTCAATCCGAAATCGGCACCGAAATTGGCAATCGCTGTTTTCTCCCATCTTAATTCCGGGTTACCGATATTGGATATGGATGCCTGCGGAAGATTGGTATAGGTGCTCACACTTGAATTATAAAGGAAGGTTGTAATGCCAGTAATGTTCCGGTTCAAATTGCCATTGTAACCATAAGTAGCCCGTAACTTCAGTTCCGGCAGCCATCCTAAATGGTAAAAACTTTCCCTGCTGATGTCCCATTTACCGCCGACAGACCATAAGGGCACCGATTTTAGATTGGTCGCTACGCCGAAATAATTAGAACCATCGGTACGCCCGCTTGCCGACAGCGTATATTTATTATTGTAGGTATAGGAGGCATTGGCAAAATAGGAACGGACACGATCCAGCAAGCCGGTAATATTTGCACTATTGGGGATGGTAGCATAAGCCGATTGCGGATTCAGGAGGTAGTAATCTACGTAATTGACATTGGCGTAGGTGCCGGTATTGTTATCGTAGCCATACAACGTTGAATTGACGGTGCCATCCGTTTTCGTTTGATTTTGTTCAATGCCTGCTATGGCATTAACGGCGCTTTTGGCCCATGCCTTTGAATAGCTGATCTGGCCACGGATATTGTAAGCCTTTACGGTGGTCAGGGATTCATTGAGAATGCCGCCCAAAGGAATGTTGTAGCCGGTGACCACACCTGTATTATCAATTACCGAATACTGGTTAATGACATTCCTGGTATAAAAGGTTTGCTGGCTTTGATAATTCCGGTAATTGGTGCTGTACTGCTCATATTGATATTTGGCTTCAATGCTCAGGCCGTCGATAATGCTGTATTTAATGTTAGGGGATATTCGGATGTCATTGCCTTTGGTGCTTATCCCGGCTAAGCCCAGTTCCTTTAGGGGGGCGTAAGTCCAGTCCAGGTAGCCGAGAGACGGGGCCGACTGCACAAAGCCAGCCCCGTACAGGTGGGTAATGTTAAAGGGGGCACCATGGCTGTCGGCTAATTGGGCATAGGGGTAAATAGTACCTGAAAGTGTATTGGAAGCCGTATTGTCTGAATTCGTGACGGATTGAATATAATTCAGTGTCGTTCCAATCTCCAGGTCTTTGAGGGGTCGGAAGGTAAGATTGGAATTGAGTGTCATCCGGCTAAAGTCATTGTCCTTTTGACTCTGGAGATTTTTGTCGTACCCGGCAGAAAGGTAGTAGGATGTTTTATCATCGCCTCCGTTCAGGCTTAGGGCGTATTGCTGCTTTACGGAATTTTGATAGAGGTATTTCGATACGTCAGTTAACACGCTCTTATTTCGCAGTGCATTGATCCGGGTTTGCGCATCGGCCGTTGAAAGGGCGGCGGATCTTTCCTGGTTCAGAATCTCGACTACAGGGGAAATGAAAGGATAGGTAGCGGTATTGTTCAGATCATTATCGTACCTGCCGTTTTTAAACAGGTATTGTTCCACATCGATGTAGTCAGATGTGCCCATGTAATTGGGGTTGTATTTCAGGTCAGGCTTTTGGCCGACCGTAATATTGGAGTTCAGGGAAACTTGCAAGGGCCTGTTTAATCTCCCCTTTTTGGTGGTGATGACAATGACCCCGTTACCGGCCCGTACGCCCCAGATGGAAGCCGCCGCCGCATCCTTTAAAACGGTGATACTTTGCACGTCATTCGGGTTAATGTTATTGATGTCGCCGCTGTAGGGAAAATTGTCGATGACGATCAAAGGCTGGTCGTTCCCAAAAATGGTGCTCCGGCCACGGATATTGATATCAAGCTGCCCGTTTTGTGTTGCGGTTGTATTGCCGTTAAAAAGCAAGCCGCTGGTAATACCGTTTAACCGGGTGATCACATCGGTCGATACCCTGGCATCATACATTTCCTTGACCGGTTGTGCAAAAGAGCCGGTTGCTCTTTCTTTGGGCAGGGTCTGATAGCCGGTTGAAACAATACTCACTGTATTTAAACTGGATTTATCTTCTTCTAAAACAATGGTTAGATAATCCTGATTGGCTGCTATTTTGAGTTCCCGGGTTTTATAGCCGATAAAGGAAACCTGTAAAACGGAATTAAGGGGAACGTCATCAAATGCAAATTCGCCTTTTTCATTGGTAATGGTTAGTGCCTTTTCGTCTTTGATCCTGACAGTAGCGCCCTGAAGTGCTGAACCGTTATGATCGGTTACCTTTCCTTTTACCGGGTGTGGAGATGCTTTGACCTTTTCAGGGGCCGGGCGGTTTAGTTTTGAACCGTCATAAACGATCACAATTTTATCGTCGATCAGTTTGTAGGCTAAGGGATAGGGCGCCAGTAATTTGTCCAGCACCTGTTTTAGGGGTTCGTTTTTAACGTGCAGGCTGACCGTGCTGTTGATCAGTTCCTTTGAATTGCTGTAAATGATCGCCACGGAAGCTTTGGCGGCGATCTGGTCAAGGGCTTCCTTCAGCGTTTTTTTCTCAATGCTGATACTGATCTTTTTTTCCAGGCCCTGGGATTCGGCCTGCGCAACGGTAAAAGAAAGAATACCGCAGAGTACAGGAAAGAGCATTATGAGCAGCCTGGTCTTTCTTAGGTTTCGTAAACGTTTTGGCATAGTGTTATTTGATTGGGGGTTAAAGAATAAATTAGATTAAGTAGCGCATTAGGGCTTGGCTAGTCAAAACTGTTCGGAATGGGCAATAGCATGGCCGTAAAGCAATTTTTTGTCTTCATTGCAGTGTTTTTTTGTTAAAAAATTCAAGGTAGTTCCGCCCGCTTTTCGGGCTGATCCGCTTATCGGTTAATTCCTAAGCTGTCATCGTTCATCACATCCTCCTTTCAATATGTATCTGTCCTTTTCGAAGATCACTTTCCCATTTATTGCCGCAGCCAGTTGTTCGAGCACGATATTTACCGGTCTGTTGGTATTGAATTCGCCGTAACATAGACAACTGGTTGAACTGTTTTGTATTTCAATAGAGAGGTTATAAAACAGGCGAAAGTCCGCTACTACTTTTTGTATCGGTGTTCCGTTATAGCTTAAAATGCCATCCTTCCGTTTCAGCATTTGCTGTGCATCAGGGTAGTTCTCTCCGGTTAACGATCCTGTCCGTGGATTAAATAAGGCCCGTTGATTGGGTTTGAGCATTACTTGCGCTGCAGGTGATCCGGACGCACTGGCGGTGACTTTGACAATGCCGGTAACAACGGTCACCGATAATTTATCCTGCTTTTTGTAAGCTTGGATATTAAACGAGGTGCCGACAACCTGTGTTTGCATCCTACCGCTATGAATAATAAAAGGGTGTACCTTATCTTTTGCTACTTCAAAAAAAGCTTCGCCTTCCAGTTTTACCTCGCGATAATTACCTGTTAACTGATCCGGATATTGTAGCGAACTGGAGGGACAAAGCCATATTTTTGTGCCGTCAAATAGTTGAAGTAGTTTGCGCTTCCCAGGTTGGGTAACTGCTTGTTTTAGCTGTTGCTTTTGATATGCTTTTTGACCAATATGCCAGTACACAAGGGCTGAACATCCAAATATCAGCAAGGCCGCACAAGCTTTTAACCAGGTATTCATAGTGAATGATTTAGCTGGCTTAGTATACTGCGGCTCTTGTTCCTGATTGTCCTTTATTTCCTGAAGTATAATTGATCTTACCTTTGCGATGGCGGCTTCGGTTCTTTTTGTGGTTTCTTTGCTTTGGTCTGTAAATCCTAATTCGGCCTGTATAAGCGCCCTGAGTACTTCTTCGTTTTCGCCGCTGTCAAAGTACTTCAACAACTGCCTGACCTCATCGGCAGTACAATTGTTTTCGAGATACCTTACAAAAAGGTCTGCTATGGGTAATTGGTTGTTCAAGTCGTTCTTTTTACCCTATCATGGAGTAAAATGAATAATGGTCTATTGATTAGGATTTTTTTATTAAAGGCATAGTAAATTATTTCAAGTGTCTAAGAATTTGTGAGGCCAGAAGGACTATAACCATGTCCTGGTTTAGGGTGAAATATTGCTTGATAGATTTATTGGCTTTGACGATCTGATTTCTGACAGTAGATGTCGAAATCCCTAATTCGTTACTCACTTCCTCGTAACTCTTACCTTCCAATTTACATAAGGTGTAGATCTGTTTTCTTTGGGGAGAAAGGTTTTCAATAGCTTTTTTTAAGAGATCATGATTTTCTCTGGATATAATAGTTTCCTCTACGTTAGTTTCAAAATCATCATAGGATATAATTAATTTAGCAATAAGGCGATTGTCCTTAGCGATTTTGCGGAAATGGGCATAAACAAGATTTTCAGCTACCTTATATAGGAATGATTTGAATGAGCCTTCAATTTTAATGTATTGTCTGCTTTCCCAAATTTTCAAGAACAGATCCTGCAACAACTCCTGCGCGATGTCATCATCTTTAACTAAGCGGAGGATATTTCTATAAAGTTGCGTACTATACTTATCGTACAATGCAGTGAACGCTTTTTCACTTCCAGTTTGAAGTTGTTGAATTAGAAGTTTAAGGTTTTCGTTATCTGAAGCCATCCCATTGCCTCCTTTTATTGAAAATTCAATAACGGGCCTTAGAAAACAGGAAACGGTTTATCATAAAATACAATAGGGCCGGTAACCCGCAAAGTCTAATGTCACAAGGCTCTGGTAAGCCTACTATTCCTTTCGGAGTAGCTCCACACATTAAACATAAGCGAGCACCAGCCCTATAGTAATATAGGGAATGGATGCTTCACTTACGCTCGCGTGGATAAATTTACCAGATTTAGTGGCGAGGCTCGTAGCAGTCCTACTGATAGATCGTAAGTACTGCGAAATTAAAAATTTTCTGTTCTACTTTTTATTGGCTATTAAGACAAAAAGAGAATGCTGTTATAATCAACAGTGTTACCTCATTCTCTTTAACAAATATAACTTTTTCAAAATAACTATCAAAATATAGTAGTATTTACTTCCTTAATATAGTAGTCTTATTACATGAGCCTATAAATCACTTTTGTGAGATTTGTATATGGGGGTTATTATAGGTGAAATCATTCATGAACTCATTAAAAAAAGTGGACTGAAAGCCAAGATTGTTGCTGAATATGTTAACGTTAGTGAATCAACACTCTTCGGTATCTATAAAAGAGAAACAGTAGACATTGATAAGCTGATTTTATTTTCTCGGCTACTAAATAAGAATTTGTTTCTATATTATTTGAATGAGGAACCATTGAAAAGCATGTTCAGTAAAGACATGGTGGCACTTCAGAATCGCATTCTTGACCTTGAAAGCGAATTGAGTTTGAAGGGCGAAAAATTAAAAGATTTAACAGATATTATCGAAACCCAGAAAAAGGTCATCTCCCTGCATGAAGCCAATGTTTCTAATAAAACAGTGAAGGCTAAAAGAACAAAGTAACTTAAACATTATCCTTAATGTTTTGACCCTTATTTAATTATCAAATCTGTAAGCCGGATCAGTCGTATATCTTGCTCTTTCGGCGATATAGCTTGATTTAGGCTCCTTTGTCATGAAAATTACCACTTTTTAGGGATACCAATTCCCTGATTTGAGTATTTACCACCGCTTACCCTTCCTGTAATTTAGCTCTGTTTTTAATCCATTTAAACAGATCATTATGGCAAAATCTCTACGCATCTCCTGTATGGTTGGGGTAGCCGGATAACCGGTAGACAGCAGGAATCATTTAACCTATTTTTTATGTTAGTGAAATTTAGCGAAAAGCTGTTAATACAGCTTAGGGGTGAGATCGAAAAAATCAGCGTAGAGGAAACGGGTCCCTTCAAGATACTGGCTGCGATCTTAAGAGCCATCCGTTCAGCCCTGAAAGAACTAAAGGATCATCTCAAACAAAATCCTTTTAAGGATAAGGCCGAACAGATCCATTTTTTCAAGCATATTAAACCGCTCTTCTACTCCCTGCGGATCTATTACTTGGAAAAGTATAACATTGAAACGAGCATCCCTGCGGGGGATTCTCAAACACTGAAGAACTTTTACACGGACGAACTGAAATCGGTGCAGCGCTTTTTTCAGCACATCTATTTCCATTACCAGTATTACCGCTTAGGCGCGACCGAACTTGACGAACTCTATTTTGTCCGGGGTGTGGAGGTGCAAAGTGTGCTGATACCGGAAGTACCGGAACCTGATCCTGAATTTTCAACCAGTTGCGATTACCTGTTTTCTAAAATCATAGCCTATGAACTTCTACAGGACTATTTACTTAAAGCGCTTGCAAAGCTAGACCCATCGCTAAGCAACATGCCTTCTGAGGAAAAAGTAACGCCGGAACTGAAATGGACCGGTGACAAGATCAACCTCGTCGAGGTGATTTACGGGCTGTATTTTACAGGGCAGCTCAATAATGGCAATGCCGATATTTCGGCGATCATCCGCTTTATGGAAAGGCATTTGCAGATCGACCTGTCCAGGACATACCGTGATTTTCTGGACATCAGGAATAGGAAATCAACCAGCCCTACCCGTTACATCGAACAGATGCGGGAATCTATTCACAAGCGTGTTGACGATGACCTGGCATTGAAAAAGCCCCGGAAAACAAACTATAAATCAGGCATTTAAAATAAATCGTTCGCATGTACCGAAAGCCTTGCGAGCCAAAAATTGCGGACATGACAAACTTTGCCTTTGTAAATCCTGCCGTAATGGAGCGGCAGGGCTAAAGCGAAATATTATGTTACAGCATTTCACCTGGCAGCAGTTTTTAGTGGCTGCGCTGATCCTCAGCCTGATTTGGTACGGGGCCATTATCCTGCTTTTTTACAGGAAGCAGGTAAAGGAATTTCTAAGCGGCAAGCCTAAGCCGGAAAGACCAGCGGAACCTTTGGCGCATGCCTGGGACGAAGATTGGGATGAGGAGTTTTCAACGGAAGAAGAAGACCTGATGGGCAAACCTGCATTGCCCGAAGGTATGTCAAGGTTAAGCATGGCGCAGTTTGGTTTCGCTCCACCGGCAGGTGATGAAGAAGAGCGCCAGCAGAGCGACGGGAAAAACCGGAACGAGCATTTTGAAAACGAGAACACTGACGAAGGGCGACAGCGACAGCAAAGCGTAGTACCTGATGTGCTGGAGGAATTGAAAAGTATCTTTCATATTCTGGAAACAGAGCAAGGCAACAAACAGGATTTTATTTCCCTATTTGGCCTGGTTAGCTCGAAATATCCGGATATCAAAGGCACATCCAGCCAGCAGGCACTAAACGACTTCATCCGGGACAATCTGCTTTTCCCGATATCAGATGAAGAACTCGACAATTTGTGGAACTAATTATTAATCGCAAAAACGCTTTCAATCATGTTAAAATCTCTGAAATCTAAACTCAAATCAGTGAAATCCCTTTTCATAAGCCATATTCCCTATACGCCAAAACAACAGGCCCTGCTCAAAACCTTAATGTTCGCGGCCTTATTGGTGACGATCAATTATTGCTTCGGTCAGGACGGCAACTCTGGTATCAATTCAGCCACTACCCAGGTTAAAGGATATTTCGATTCCGGCTGTAACCTGATGTATGCCATTGGTGCGGTTGTCGGGATCATAGGCGCCATTAAAGTTTTCAATAAGTGGAACGCCGGGGAACCGGACACCAACAAGGTAGCTGCCGCCTGGTTCGGTTCCTGCGTGTTCTTAGTCGTTGTCGCCACAGTACTCAAATCATTTTTCGGACTGTAAATCGATTAGGTTATGAGCGTATATCACATCAATAAAGGCGTATCGAAACCGATAGTTTTCAAGGGGTTAAAAGCGCAATACATCGCTTACCTGGCCGTAGGGTTAGTGGTTTTGCTGATCGGTTTCGCGGTATTATATATCTGCGGACTAAGCCTGTGGATCATACTGCCCACCATATTCGGAACAGGAACCGCTTTATTTATAGGCGTATTCCGCTTAAGCCACCGCTTTGGTGAGCACGGGCTGGCTAAATACCTGGCCAAAAAACAATTGCCGGTATACCTCAAATTCCGGTCGAGGAAATTATTCATCAATCTGAAGCAAGCATAACATGGGAATAGACATCGAAAAAATATTGCCCTTAACCAAAGTCGAAAACGGCACGATCCTGTCCGCGTATGGTGACATTAGCTTCGCCTACCAAGTGACCCTGCCGGAAATCTTTACGCTGTCTGACCGGGATTACGAGGCTTACCACCAGGCCTGGGTGAAGGCGATCCGCTTATTGCCGCAAGGCACCATTTTTCATAAACAGGATTGGTTTACAGAAGGCAGCTTTAAAGCCGATTTTGAAAAGGCTGGTAAAAGTTTCCTCTCCCGTTCCAGCGAACAGTTCTTTAATGAACGGGAATACCTGGAGCATCATTGCTATATCTTCCTATCCCAAAAACCGAAAGACAGAAAATTGGGTAGTTCAGCTTACAGCAATATCCTGCGTAAGAGTATTGTACCACAGCAAACCATTAACCCGGTTTTGGTTAAGGATTTTATGGACAGCGCTGGACAATTCGCGAGGATATTGAAGGACAGCGGCTTCGTGACGTTAAACCGTCTGAACGATGATGAACTGGCCGGAACCGCGGAACAGGCCGGTATTATTGAGCGCTACTGCTTTTTAAGTACTCCCGGGCAAAGGCCTGTGCTACAGGATATCCACATTAAAGACCAGATCAGGGTTGGTAAAAATCATTGTGAACTGTATACGTTAGCCGATGCGGAAGATCTGCCCGCCCTTTGCGGCAGCCGTATCAATTATGACAGGTACAGTACCGACCGCAGCAAATTCAGTATTGGCTTCGCCTCGCCTTTGGGCCAATTGTTACCCTGCAATCATATTCTAAACCAGTATATCTTTATTGAAGACGGGCAACAAACCATCAAGCGCCTGGAAGCTAAAAAGCTAAGGTTGCAGTCGCTATCCGGCTATTCGAGGGAAAACGCGATCAGCCGTGACGCTGTCAACGATTTTTTAAACGAGGCTATCGGGCAGCAGCGCTTACCCGTTAAGGCACATGTAAACGTACTGGCCTGGTCGGATGATGAAAACAAGATTAAAGACCTGAAAAACCTGGTGTCCTCTGCGATGGCGCAAATGGATGCCACTGCCAGGCAGGAAACAGACGGCGCAGCGCAGATCTGGTTCGCCGGAATGCCTGGCAATGAAGCCGATTTTCCCATGAATGATACGTTTGATACCTTCATTGAACAGGCCGCCTGCTTTTTTAATCTCGAAGCCAATTACCGCAGCAGTATCAGTCCTTTCGGAATGCGGATGGGCGACCGGCTGACCGGCAAGCCGGTTCATGTGGATATATCCGATGAACCGATGAAGTTAGGTTACACCACCAACCGTAACAAATTCATCTTAGGGCCGAGCGGCTCGGGTAAATCCTTTTTCACCAACCATATGATCCGTAGCTACTACGAACAAGGCGCACATGTGGTATTGGTGGATGTGGGCCATAGCTATAAAGGCCTATGCGACCTGGTGGGCGGCTATTATTTTACCTATTCGGAAAGCGACCCGATCAAATTCAATCCTTTCTATTTATCCGACGGCGATGCACTGGATACCGAAAAGAAGGAAAGTATCAAAACGCTGCTTTTAGCCCTTTGGAAAAAAGATGATGAAAGCTTTAAGCGCAGCGAGTACGTGGCTCTATCCAATGCATTAACCGGGTATTTTGATCAATTGGCCAAACGGCCCGATCTGTTTCCCTGCTTTAATACTTTTTACGAGTACCTGATGGAAGAATATATGCAGGTGCTGGAAGACGGAAAAGTTAAGGAGAAAGATTTTGACATCGGGAATTTTCTGTATGTACTCAATCCTTATTACCGCGGCGGCGAATTTGACTACCTGCTGAATGCCAGCGAGAACCTTGACCTGCTGAACCAGCCCTTTATTGTCATAGAGTTAGACAACATCAAGGACCATCCTATTTTATTCCCGGTCGTTACGCTGGTTTTAATGGAAATGTTCATCAGCAAGATGCGCAAGCTAAAAGGCATTAGAAAAGTTTTGCTTATTGAAGAATGCTGGAAAGCTATTGCCAAAGATGGTATGGCCGAGTACATCAAATACCTGTTTAAGACGGTCAGGAAATTCTTCGGCGAGGCTATTGTTGTTACCCAGGAGGTCGAGGACATTATCAGCAGCCCGGTAGTAAAACAGGCGATCATCAATAACAGCGATTGCAAGATACTGCTTGACCAAAGCAAGTACCAAAACAAGTTCGACGCAATTCAGGAATTGTTGGGCTTGACTGAAAAGGAAAAGGCATTGATACTTTCCATGAACCGGGCCAATGATCCCAGGCGCAAATACAAGGAAGTATTCATTTCCCTGGGGCAACTCTCCAAAGTCTACCGCACAGAGGTCAGCCTGGAAGAATACCTGGCCTATACGACCGAAGAAAGCGAAAAAGTAAAAGTACAACAATACGCTAAGAAATATGGCAGCATCCGGAAAGGCATCGCGATACTGGCGACGGAACTGCGCAACAAATCATGAGGGCTTTAACCATAAAAACTACCGAATAAAAATGAAATAACAATTAAAACTATGAAAGCAACATTTAAACTGATGGTTGGTGCCATTTTACTGGTGGCAGCCTGCAAGAGTAACAGCGGCAGTGATTTCATACCCGGCACCTATGTGAACCAGTCGCAAAGCGAGTTCAGTGTGGCGAATGACACGTTGGTCATCACCAAAGCCGTGAACACGGATTATATCTATCTGATCACACGCAAAACCGGTTACCGCAGGATCGGGGACGGCAAGCTATACCCGGCGAAACACAACATTAAACATTTAACAGGTAACTGGGACCCGGTTAAACAGGTCATGCAGCTCATGCAAAATGAGACGACGCTCATCTTCCAGCCCGATCAGAACAAGCTTTTTATCGGCAGCAATACCTACTGGAAGCTGTAGGCGGATCAATTAACAAAACCATTCACCAATAAGCATTAAACATTGTCGATGATAGTGTAAAGGATGCTATTGTGTCAAAAACCAGGCATTAACGAACTCATGAGCACCAATAAAACAATGATAACACGAATAATCAAAGACATTATGAAAAAGTATATGGTCATTTTACCAATGTCTGCGGTTACGATCTTTGTATCCTTACCCAAAGATGCGGACGCGCAGATCGTGGTCAACCAGGTATTGCAGGAAACGGTTGGCCGGGTGATCCGGGCCATCGACCTGGAAGTACAGCGGATGCAGAATAAAACGATCTGGCTGCAGAATGCGCAAAAGGCGCTGGAAAACCAGCTATCCAAGCTAAAGCTTAACGAAATTTCAGACTGGTCGCAAAAGCAAAAGGATCTGTACAGCGGCTATTACAATGAGTTGTGGCAGGTCAAATCCGTGATCGCCTACTACGAGCGCATTAAGGACATGACCGAAAAGCAGGCTGCTTTGGTCAGCCAATACAACCACGCCTGGGGCCTGTTAAAATCGGACAAGCACTTCTCCGCCGATGAGCTGAAGTATATGGCTTCGGTCTATTCGGGCATTTTACAGGAGAGCGTCAAAAATCTGGATGAAATTTTAGTCGTCATCAATTCCTTTAAAACCCAGATGAGCGATGCCAAACGGCTGGAACTGGTTAATCAGGCTGCCGACCGGGTGGATACCAATTGCAGCGACCTGAAGCAATTCAATAACCAGAATTATGTGCTCAGTATCCAGCGGGCCAAAGATGCGAACGAGGTAGAAACTTTAAAACGCTATTATGGAATCGAATAAGTTAAAAGGTCAATCGCGAAAACTGAAAGGTCTTTTGATCTTTTGTCTTGGTTCCTGTCTTTTGCTTCTCGGCTCTGCGGAGCGCAGCGAAGCCCAGACACTTGGCGAGTGGTTTAACCAGAAGGAAACGCTGATGAAATACCTGTTACAGCAAATCGCGGCTGTAGCGCAATATAGCACCTACGTCAAACAGGGTTATCAAATCTCGCGGAATGGCCTGGGCAATATTGGCGCATACATCAAAAACGAACACGGCCTGCATTCGGCTTATTACAGTTCATTAAGAACCGTCAACCCGGAGATCAAGAACAATCCCAAAGCAGATACCATCATCAGCTATGCGGCGCAGATTCCTGGGCAATTTGACCACCTGAACAGCCTGACCGACCTGGATGAGGGTAACCGGAAATATTTCGCACAGGTCGAAGCTAAAGTACTGGCTGAATGCGATAAGGACTTAACCGAACTGCAGTTAGTCCTCACCAGCGGCGAGGCCCAAATGAGCGATGATGAGCGCATTAACCGGTTGGATCACATCTATATTAGGGTGAAAGACAAATATGCCTTTACACAATCTTTCTGTAATAACGTCAGGATGCTATTGCTCCAGCGCAACCAGGAATTACAGGGCGTACAATCATTAGGGAGGTATTATGAGATCAATTAAAGGACTTTTAAAGTGCTACCTGCCGGGGAGGGTTTGGGTGGGGCTTATTTGCTTTATGCTTTGCGCCTTTAGCTTTCAGCCTTCAAAGGCACAGGACCAGGATATGATGCAACTGATCTTCGATATTGAAAAACTAACGCAATTCAAAGCCATCTTATCAGATATGCAGCAGGGATATTCCATCCTTACGCAAGGTTACCAGCAGGTCAAAAACCTGTCGCAGGGTAATTTCAACCTGCATTCCGTCTTTTTGGACGGCTTGTTACAGGTCAATCCCGAAGTCGCGAAATACGCACGGGTAGCGGATATTATTGCAGACGAGGCCAGCATCCTGTCTGAATACAAAAAAGCCCACCGCCAGTTTCAAAGCAGCGGAAGTTTTAATGCCGGAGAACTGGATTATTTGGCCAGGGTTTATGCACAGCTGACCAGCGCTGCTTTGAATGATGTGAACGACCTGGCCAATATCCTGACCGCTTCCAAATTGCGAATGTCGGATGATGAACGCCTGTCGGCTATCGACCGCATTTATGCCTCCAGCAATGACAAGCTAAGTTTTCTGCGGGATTTTAACAGGCACGCCCATGTCCTGCTTTTACAGCGGCAACAGGAACAGAACGAGGTCAATAACTTAAAAAGCTTATACCCATGAAAAAATTAAAAACACGATTCAAAAGCTTCCCCTTCAGGGGGCTGAGGGGCTTAATGGTTTTGCTGCTTTTGCCCTATTTAAGCCAGGCACAGGATATTACCAGCAGCTTAAAAGGAATGCAGCCGGTACTGGATAATGTGTATAACCAAATGATCCCGATGTGCAGTAATCTCATAGATGCCGCGCGGGGCATAGCGGGGTTTGCGGCCTTGTGGTATATCGCCTCGCGGGTATGGCGGCAGATCGCGCAGGCGGAGCCGCTCGATTTCTATCCGCTGTTGCGCCCATTCGCCCTGGGCATGGCGATCATGCTGTTTCCAATGGTCATCTCGCTGATGAACGGGGTGATGCAGCCCATCGTATCGGCAACCGGCGCGATGGTCACCAATTCGGATAACTCGATAGCGCTTTTACTCAACCAAAAGCAGGACGCGATCAAAAATAGTTCGAGCTACCAGATGTATGTGGGCGATGATGGCAACGGCGACCGGGACAAGTGGTATAAATATACGCACCCCGACGATCCCAACGACCAGAACGAGGGCACATTTTCCGGTTTAGGGAACGATGTAAAATTCTGGATGGATAAAATGCAGTACAATTTCAAGAACAACATTAAGCAATGGATGTCTGAAATTTTGCAGGTGGTTTATGCGGCGGCTATTCTTTGCATCAATACTTTACGTACTTTTTACCTGATCGTTTTGGCCATATTGGGACCGCTGGTATTCGGCTTTGCTGTCTTCGACGGCTTACAGCATTCCCTGCAGCAATGGATAGCGAGGTACATTAATATCTTTTTATGGCTGCCTATCGCCAATATATTCGGCAGTATCATCGGGCAGGTACAGCAGCAAATGATCAAACTGGATATTAGCCAGATACAGAGCGCAGGCGATACTTTCTTCAGCCCGACCGATACCTGTTACCTGATCTTTCTCTGTATTGGCATCGTAGGTTATTTCTCGGTGCCGAGCGTAGCCAATTATGTGATCCATGCGCATGGCGGTAATGGCCTGCTAAATAAAGTAACAAGCGTGGCCGCCAGTACGGTCAGCATGGCACCAGGTGCGGCGGCGGCAATAGGCGACCGTGCGGAACAGGCCCGCAGCAATATCCTGAACATGCCGCGCGACTTTATGGATGGCTGGAACAGTGCGGGAAACAATAGTCATCAAAAGGATCGTCTTTCTGGTAAATCATAATTAACTCAATTAATCACTATTAACATAAGTCTCCCCTACCGGGGAGATTTAGAGGGGGCCGCCTTATGTTTCAACAATTCAAAAATATAGACACCGCGTTTAAGCACATCAAGCTTTTCAGCATTTTTCTGTTGCTGGCAAATATGGTAACCCTATGCTTTTGTATCTATAAAAGCTATGATATCGTCAATAAAGCGCAGAACCGCGTACATATCCTGTACAATGGTAAAGTGCTGGAAGCTATCGCGTCCGACCGTAAAACGAACCTCCCGGTAGAATTGCGCGACCATATCAGGACTTTTCACGAGGACTTTTTTACCCTGGTGCCGGATGATAAACAGATCGACGCTACGGTTACCAAAGCTTTGTATTTGGCTGATGGGAGTGCCAAGAGCGCTTATGATAATTTAAAAGAGGCGGGGTATTTTAATAACCTGATCTCCGGCAATATCAACCAACAGGTAAACATAGATAGTATTCGCTTAGACCTGGACACATATCCCTACGGCTTTACCTGTTACGCTACTGAAAAATTGGTCAGGGCCAGCAGTACGGTAACCCGTAAACTCATCACAAAAGGAAAAGTCAGCGACCTGAAAACCGAAACTGATAATAACCCGCACGGCTTTCTGATACAGGGTTGGGAAATACTGCAAAACAATGATGAACAGGAAAAAAAGAACACGCCATGAGCTTATTCAGAAAAAGAAAAACAGGCAACCGCGTGGAAAGCGCCTTTAGCGTACAGCTCAGGTGGTCTGTCGAGCGGAAGCAAAGAAAAGCGGCAGCTTACCTGAGTAGGAAGACACAATACTGGAACCGCAGCTCGAAGATCATTGCTTTAGCCCTGTTCTGCCTGCTATTCGGCGGTTGCTGTTTGCTACTGCTCCTGAACGCTATTATTCACTTTTAACCAACAAGATATGACAACACAAGAAGAACGGAAACGAAAAATGCTGCTCTTTCTGCCGCTATTAGTCCTGCCATTTATGGCATTAGGCTTCTACGCGCTCGGCGGCGGCAAGGGCGAAACAAATGCCCAAGCGGAATTAATTAATAAAGGGATCAATACCCAGTTACCTGGCCCTCAATTGCAAAAAGACGATGCCAAAAACAAAATGACGGTGTATGACAAGGCGCAACGTGATTCCGCATCGGCAAAATCAAAATCCGCCGCGGGCGCATTTGCCGCTTTAGGATGGGATACGACCAAATATTCGCGCCATCCAACAACTCCCGCTAATAGTGCATTGGATAACGAAGTAAAGATCAAAGAACGCCTGGCTCAAATCAATAAACAGATCAGCCAACCTTCAACGGTACCCAGGCCGTCAGCTGTGGATGCCGATAGCAGATCAGCTGACCTGGAACGCCTTGAAAAATTGCTGAAGCAAAAACAGCAGGCAAATGAACCCGATCCGCAGATGCAGCAGCTCAGCACTATGCTCGATAAGATCATGGCCATTCAGAACCCGGCCATAGTAAAGGAACAACAGCCAATTAATAAGCCGATGGAAAAAGACAGCGCATTTAAAGCCTTGCCCGCCATAATTGATGGCAGCCAGAAAGTCGCGCCGGGCGGCGTGGTCAAATTGCGTTTACAGGATACGATCAGGATCAACGGCATTATTATTCCGAAGGGCCAAACGGTGTTCGGTTCGTGCACAATCACCAATCAGCGCTTGTTACTGGATATTAGGAATATCCGCTTAGGCACCGCGATTATCCCAGTCAATCTCACCATGTTTTCGCTGGACGGGATGGCGGGCATTGCGGCCCCGGAAGCGGAATTGGGCGAGGCGGCGGGCAGTGGGGCAAACGGGGCATTGGAAAGCATGCAGTTTTTGAGCATGGACAACAGTTTGAGCACACAGGCAGCGACAGCGGGCATTTCGGCAGCCAAAGGTTTACTCGGCAAAAAGGTCAGGAAAATACGGGTAAAGCTCAAAGGCGGTGAAATCGTGCTGCTTCGCATTAATAAGTCTTGATATGCAGCTGGAAACCAAACATGCACAGATCATTATCGGAATGCTCGAAGATGCCCAGGATGTCGGGCTAAATCACGTTGTGTTTGAACTGCGGCCCACAGATATGGATCTTCAACCGCATCAACTGGATTTATTTGACACCATCGGTGAAGCCCTCGACTATTTGGATGCAAAGTCAGGTTTAGGGTACCTGCCTGGTGGGGGCGATGAATATCCCGTTTACTACCGGCACGTCGACCAATTACTGGAAGAATTAAAACAAGCGAATTCATTAACTAATCATCAGGATATGAACAGAAACAATTTAGAAAACCTCAAAGAGGAATTGAAAAAGCTGGGCTTTAAGGATAAAGTGGCAGCCGAAATGGAAAAACAGATCGAGAAAGGCTTACCGGAATTTACGCTGAACGATAAGGTCAACGGCGCCAGGGGGCAGGTTGACCTCACACTTCATTTCCGGCAATCGGGCCAGTCCGAAAATTATTTTTTTAACAAGTACGAAGTGGCCCTGAATACAGGCAAGGGTTTGGAAGAGGGGCAAAAATACATGGTCATCACACCCAATGCGCAGGCACCGGGCAAGAACCTGGTCAAGTCCTTTGAAAATGTAACCGAGGCCATCAGCTTCTTTAAAGAACAAAAAGGCAACAGTGAGTTGGCTGTAGGCAAGGATGCAGCCAATAAAGTGGAACTGGCCAAAATGGAAAAAGGCAAGGTTAATTATGTAGCCAAGGATTTCCAGCGCACATTCCGTACACCCGCCCAAACACAAACATTTTTTGTTGAGCGAGGCAGGGGCTTTACCGCAGAGCAGGCCGCTAACCTGATACAGGGCCGGTCTGTTTTTCGCAATGACCTGCTGAACCTGGGAGGACAGGGTTATGCTGCCTGGATCAAGCTGGATATGGACAGTCCGAAAGACCGGTATCAGAATTACCAGACCAACCAATACCATGTACCGACTTATGGTTTTGAACTGGAAAAAGTATTGGATAAATACCAGATCAAAGAACTAAACGACCCGCAAAAGAAGGAAGCTTTAATTCAAACCCTGGAGAATGGTAACCGTCCATTAGTAACAACTGTTAAAGAGGGACAGGATACTAAGCTGTTTATGGAAGCCGTGCCGCGTTACAGCCAGTTAAATTTCTTCAAAGAAGATGGCAAGCCCGAAAAGCGGGAACAGTTCTTAAAGGAGCCGAAATTGGATCAAACCTTACAGATAGGAAAAGGCAAAGAAAAAGAACAGGAACACGGTTTGAGTGTATAGACCGGAAACTTATCTTTGCGGCTTTTTAAAAACGAACAAATATTTATTATTCACTTTTTAAATCATTATTTTATTATGGAGCAGATCGCAAAATTAAAGGAACTAATCGCCTCCGCAGAAGCTGACGCGGAAAAATTTTACAACAACGGTAATAACGCCGCCGGAACCAGGCTGCGTAACGCGATGCAGCAATTGAAGGTAACTGCGCAGGAAATACGCACAGCGGTAACCGACAAGAAAAAGTCTTAACACTCCAATTTATTTTCATAAGGCCCGGTCATTGATCGGGCTTTTTTTATTCCATGTCACCTCTGGCGATGTTCACTCTGCCGGCAAATATTACAAACTCAGCAAAATTATCTAAAATCAAATGCTGTAACTCGGCATTTTGTTCATCATTAGCTTGATGGATTGTATTGTGCTCCAAACTGCGAAGTTGATTTCCTTTATCACCAGACCCAGGATAATGTAAATAGGCTAAATACGTCGGTGATAGTGGAAAGTATATCTCACTATCTTTTCCAAAAAATTCAAATTTAGCCGTTCGGTTGTGCACTACCACTGGATTCGTACTGGTCCACCACGGTTTGACATCTTGGGACTGAATTATGACAATTTCAAAATGCCACAGCCTTTCCATTAAATGATCTAAAAAAAATAATAATGCCTTATTTATTATATCATTGACCGGTGAATGTAGCATGACTTGAAAAAAATCCTGCTTTTTAAATTCCATCAGTTCGTCATACCTTTTGGTATGATGAGCTATAATCACCGTAAGAAAAGTCTCTCGTGCATCTGTATTCAACAAATCCGAAATTGTTTCGCGCCAATAGTCTGACCGGACGATAAGGTTCCCTATCAATTGAAGTAAGTAGGCATATGAATTATCGCTTAACGTTCCCGCGTTTTGCAATTCGGCTATAATTGTATTATATTCATTTTCAAGCTCCCCGTTCAGCTTTTCAAACATTCTTATGATACGAGGGTCATCGCTGTCAATATCAAAAACATTCGCCGCGATGGTAAAGCTTCCTATACTTTTTTCCCGGCTGAAATTCTCGGTTCGACTTAATACAGACACTTTCCACTGGTTGTTATCATTCAAATAACCAAACTTTTTTAAATACACTTGGGGTATTTTATGTTGGTCTTGATTATGTGGCTCCATAAATCAAAGATTAGAAATTGTATTTGTCATTATTTTCATAATTAAATATTAAAAGGATGGTAACCAACGAGGTGTTGACTTAATTCGTCAATGTGGTTATAATACCAGCTAAGTGCAGTTGTGAAATTTGCGCCCCGCCTCGTAATTTTAGCTAATGGTATTTCAATTATTTGATGCGATTTATGAGTAATGCCCACAATTGAAAAGAATTCGGCTCGTGGCCAGAAATTATAGTCTCGGATTGAACTGATTAAAATATCATAGCTGCCATTATTATCGTAAAACTTTTTAAAGTTAATGATGATATCAGGAGTATCTGTCGCAGTATTAATGATCACTCTTACTGCTTTACCATTTTTATCAAATCCCTCAAGTACAGCAGAAAAATCTTTAAAGATCGGGGGCACTTTCCCTAAAATATCGACAAAGCCTTTGCCCAAGAGATATCTTGTTAGCCTATAAATGCCTTCACTTTTACCAACGTTTTGTGCGCCTCCAAATAATAAACAATCCATAATATAATTAATAAGGTTTTTGATAAAGCTAAGGGTTTATTTTATACAATTAATTAAAGCCTTATCAAGCCAGCAGTTCCAGCCGCTTCGTTCCTCAGCCGCTTCACTGCGTTTTAAAACACCTGGTGATTTGGGCTTCGCTAGCGCATCGCCCAAATCACCAGGATTTTTTTGCGGCTATTTCTCACCTTTCTTTAACTCCTTCCATTTTCTCCACTGGCTTTTTCGCAAGCAAATTTCTGAACGCCGGGCCTGCATGTCAAGACCGGGCCCTGCGGGTTTGCTGGAAAAAAATCTCCACCCTCTCCGCTGCGCTCCGGGGTCGTATTTTTTTCCGCAAAGTCTTGCCCTTCAGCCCGCCGTGTTCAGGTCAGGGTGCTTACAAAAAGCCACCGGAGGCTTCAGCCGACGGTGACCTTGAAAAGCATAACGGATATGGACACACAAAAAAGCAGGGCGCCCCCGGCACAGCGAAAACAGCATACCGGAGACCATCACAGCAAGGAGTAAAATTTAGTAACCATTTAATATTAAAAATCATGAAAACCACAGAAGTTAAAACAAACGGTATAATTAACAAAGCTGACAATAATGCCGCAACCAACAAGACAGATAATGCAGGTAACGGGCAAAAAATCAATACCCTGCCTGTAAGCACAGCTTTTAACGATAAAAAGGACGAGCCGAAAAAGGAAGAACCCAAAGCCGAAACACCTGCACCACAGGCAGAGGAAGCCAAACCACAGGCAGAGCCGACCAAAAAGGAAATTAAAGAACAGTTGAGGGAGCAACAGGAACGCAAGTTGGCCGATACCGTGAAAGTGGTGGAAGCATTGAGCAAGAAAATCGCTCAAAAAAACAAATTGCAAAACACCATCGGCAACCTTGACAGCTTTACAATCGCCCAAAACGATGATAAAGACGACATGGCAAGCGACAGCCGTTTTCAGCGTTGCGAACTGGTGATTTCCGATGATGACGGCAACGAATTCGTTACCAAGAACCCATATATTATTGCCTATGTCGCCCACGAGGTAAAACAGCTTTGTATCGACAAATTGGCCGAAGTTGAAGCCAGTATCATTATCCCTTTTTGAGTATGTATATGGAAATGCCCTATGTATTAGGAGTACATAGGGCATATTTCAAAATGGTTGAACCATTCCAAATTCTAAAGCAATGTTAGAAATTTTCATCGAATTAACCAATCAGATTTATTGGGTTGGTTATGCGCAGGAGTTGGCAAAAGACAATCCCACTTTATTTCAATTTGAGTTTAACGAATTTTTAAACGCTTATAAATATCAGGCATGAAAGAAAGCATTTTTTTATTGATAAAGGTTGGCATCAGAACAAAACATAAAAGCATCCACGATGCTATCGCAGAACTCCAAACCAAAACCAAGTTGAGCGTAAGCAGTACGCCAAACGTCGAAGTTTTGGAAACTAAAATCATTCCATTAAACACTAAAAAGTAAAGTCATGACAAATTACAGTAATAACATAGTAAAGCCTAAAGTATGGCACATTTTAGGAACGACAATTGCCAAAAACGCTACAAGCGCCGAAGCCATGATACAGGCGGGTTTAGATTTCGAGGTGATGAAACGCCCCAATCTGCACACCTTGCCAAGTGGCAACAACATCATATCCGATAACAGTTTTTACACGTTCCGAACTGATACCGAAGCCATATTAGGCGATAAGATAGGCAGGGATTACGAAGTGATTCAAAACACAGAAGCTTTTAGTTTTTTTGACAGCATTGTAGGCGGTAAAGGTGGCATTCGCTATGAAACCGCCGGTGCATTGGGCTACGGTGAAACCATCTTTATAACGGCCAAACTGCCCGATTATATTAAGGTGGGACGTAACGACCTGATTGACCAGTATCTTTTTTTAACATCAACCCATGACGGTTTAGGTAGCATAACCATTGCCTTTACACCAGTGAGAATTTGGTGTTCAAACACTTTAAATGCCGCACTGAACAATTGCAGTAACTGCATTAAAATACGACATACCGCCAGTGCCGCAGAAAAACTGAAAACAGCGCATAAAATGTTAGGTATATCCGACCAATTATCAATAGAATTAGAAGCCATCTTTAACCGATGGGCAAGGGTCAGAATAACAGACCCGCAGGTAAAACGGCTGATACAATTAGCAATGATACCGAACAAGGAAACTTACGAGAAGCTAAAAGCGGGCAAGGATGAAGAATTATCGAGCCATTACAACAACATGGTATCGAGTGTGTTCGACTATGCCATGACCGCAGACAGTCAGCAGGAAAGCACCGTGAAAGGTACTTTATTTGGGACATATAATGCAGTGACAGGGTACTACCAAAATGTCCGTAGCTATCGTGATGATGAATGTAAATTTAAATCCATCATGTACGGAACGGGACAAGACCGCTCACAGACGGCCTTTAATCTTTGTACAGAGTTTGCCAAACATGGCGGTAGTGCCTTAATGCTTAATTAATCCGGACAGGGGGAGAATATCCCCCTTGTTATTTTATCATTTATTTAAGAGTAAACATTATGAAAACCATAGATCAGCTTACTAATGTAGATAAAGCGAAAATTATTTTTGACCTGTTTAAAAATGAAATACCTGCATTTTTAGAATATACCCAAACCATAGCCGATAAGGTTACCAATGAGCAAGAAGCATTAAAAGCCAATTGGAGCAATCCTTTTCTTAGTTATCACCAATGGCTAACCCTTTCGGAACAGGCTAATAGTATTATCAAAAGACAGGGCAAGAGTTTGGTTAAAAGTAGTAATCTATTTTCCGAACAACTTTTTGGTGGTTATTTAGCTTTGTTTACCAATCATTGTTTGGAGCAATACGGTACTAATAAAGCACAATCACCAAAATTCACCTATGCGATAAGCCTGTTTTACTTGCCAGTTCAGGCTACTGACGATACAAGTTATAACTACCTTGTATTGGAATTGCATGGTGGGCCTGAATATGCGACCATTGTTACGGACGAAGATGGTAATAACCGTCTATTTGAAAACCGCTACGATGCCGAAGCAGAAGCCGCAGATTGCCAAGATGGGTTAATCGTCGAAATAAGATGAAATCCAAAATCGCCCGCTGTTGCTCCGCAACAGACGGGCGTTGCTGCCGCAAGTAAACTCCGTTTAATTTTTCTTACTAACGTAGAAATTGCCTATCAGAAATTTAGACTACCACAAATGATAGCCAGAGTAAAATATTATTTCAATATTGTATAATAACCACCTTGTTTTAAGTGCATTAGGTGAGCTAAATACTTATCACAATGAAATCATTCAACTACGTCCGGTTACTCTAATAGCCGGTGCAACAATTTTTCAAAAAACCGTAATAGTATTTAAAGAGGATATTTCGTTTCTCGTTATTTATTCCATGACTGGATTACCCAATATTGATAGCTTTGCAATTTTCATTACCTCTAAACTCGGAAAGCCAAAGTCTTCAACAACTTTCCCCATGATCAGGTAGCAACCGGCCCCCCTGAAGGGATAGCCTGTTGTAGTGTTCGGAAAATGAGTAGTATCGAAGAAATTGCCATCTGCGTCCAGGAAAGTGCCGAACCACATGATTTTATTGTTTTTGGTCGGCACAGTCTTTTCACAAACAAATAGGCCTACCATCCGGACAGTTTGCCCGATATGGTTAACCAAATCACCGGCATTTATTTCACCCCTGTATTCCGTTTCCAGCAGGTCAAACAGCGACATGCTCACAGGAAATCCCAGGATCTCCAACTCATGATAGGCATTTTCCAATTGGGTATTCACCAGTTCAGGCAACTGATAGTTTTTGGCTTCCACATTAAAAAGCACTAACTCATTCGTCGGCTTCGCATCGGTATCAAACAGCCGGTGCACTTTCCAAAGCAACTCCTTTTTGCTTTGCCCGGTAAACCGTAAAGCACCGACACGGATCAGGATGATCGTTTGTTCCAATCCAAGTCCTGTACGTTTGATCAAATCCTCCATGTTTTGAAAGGGCCCGTTTTGCCTGCGTTCGTCAGGAATACGGTCGATAAAAGCCTGCTCCAACGCATGTACACCAACAAAACCGAGATAGGCATCAACGCAGGTAATGTTTACCGTACTGTCACTATGATTTACACAAGGGAGGTGAACCATAGCACCCGATTTTCGCAGTTCCAGGACATACAGGAACCTGCTGTAAAATCCCCCATAATTATTCAGCACTGCCACCATGAATTCCCTCGGGTAATACGTTTTTAAAAACAGGCTTTGGTAGCTTTCAACGGCAAAACTGGCAGAGTGCGCCTTGGAAAAACTATAACCTGCAAAAGACGAAACCTGCCGCCAGGCTTCTTTAACTATTTCTTCAGGCCGCCCTAGCTTTACAGCTTCTACATGAAACCTCTCCACCAGCCGGTCAAATTCTATTTTTGAGCGGTATTTACCGCTCATTCCCCTGCGCAAAATATCGGCATCTGTGCCATCCATCCCGGCAAAATGAATACAAACCTTGATTACATCTTCCTGGTAGACCATTACCCCGTAGGTTTCCTTCAATTGTTCTTCCATTACGGGATGCAAATATTTTACCTGTTCGGGCGCATGGTGATACTTGATATAGGTTCCCATCATACCTGAACTGGCGACACCAGGACGGATGATAGAGCTTGCGGCAACCAAGGTCAGGTAATTATCGCAATCCAATTTTCTGATGAGTTGCCGCATGGCCGGGGACTCGATATAGAAACAGCCAATGGTATTTCCGGACTTGAGTTGCGCATTTACAACAGGGTCTTTCATGAAAGCTTTGACCTGGTGAATATCGATCTTCTGCTGCTGGTTTTCTTCGATCAGCTTTACGGCCTGTTTAATATGCCCAATTCCCCGCTGGCTTAAAATATCATATTTATCATAACCGATCTTTTCGGCTTCATACATATCCCATTGCACCGTTGCCATACCTTTTGGCGGCAGATCCAGCGCAGTATAGTAAGTAATGGGTTCTTCAGAAATGAGTACGCCACCCGCGTGGATGGAGCGCTGGTTGGGCATATTCGCCATCATTTGATGAATAGCCGTGATCTTTTTAAAAACAGCATTGTCCCGGTTGAAAGCAGCCCGCCGCTGGTCAGTAAATCCGTCAATTTCAGATTTGGGCAGGCCCATTACTTTGCCAATTTCCCGGATGATACTCCTATCCTTAAATGTGGACATAGTGCCGAGCAAAGCCGTATGTTGGCTGCCATAGCGCTTAAAAATATAATCCTGTACATCTTCCCGTTCATCCCAGGAGTAATCAATATCAAAATCAGGGGGTGAAGTTCTTTGCGCATTTAAAAAGCGCTCAAAGTATAAGTTCAACTCAATAGGATCAACATCGGTGATCCGCAGACAATAGGCAACAATGCTGTTAGCGCCGGAACCGCGGCCCACATGGTAATAACCCTGTAAAGTTGAATAACGGATAATATCCCAGGTGATCAGGAAATAAGCGCAAAAGTCCAGTTCATAGATGACTTTTAGTTCGTGCTTAACTTTCTTTAATGCCTCTTTATTGTTCTTTCCATACCGGTATTCCATACCGCTGAGCGCCAGTTTTTCCAGCAGTTCCCGGTCATTCTTTTTATTGCCCGAGAAGGTTTTACGGTTCAGGTTGATCCTTCCCTTTGGATAATCCATGACGCAGCGGTTCATCAGGTTGCGGGTGTTGTCCAAAATAAAAGCAAATTTGGCATAGTTGGCTTCGAGTTTACCAGGTGCAAGGAACATATCAGTTGGTTTGCACTTATCCTCCGGCGTCACCATAGTAAGCAGCGCATTGAGGTCAATACCTCTCAAATATTCATGCAATCTGTACTCTAGTTTATCCGCGACAAACACCGGTTGCAGAGCCACCAACTTTTCTTTAATGCTCAATAAGTCTTTTTTATAAAGCAGGTGTAGTTCATCAAAGCGTATGCCCAGGTATTCATTCTCCTTTAAATCCCCGGCATAGCTATATGGATATATGGTAAAGGCATATCTGAATACAGGGGCCGTTCCTGGCAGTTGCTTTTGTTCCAGATTATGCTCCGAAAGGAATTCATTCAATTCCCGCATACCTTCCTTGTTTTTGGCAATGCCGATATACAGTAACTTTTTATCCTTACGAAATTCAAGCCCGGCAATTGGTTTAATTCCTTTATCGTCACATTCCCGCATGAATTCCATAATTCCTGTAGAGTTATTGATATCTGTCAGTACCATTTGGGTGATACCTCGTGACAGGGCTTCCTCTACCAGTTTTGGTATCGGCATCGTGCCATAGCGGAGGCTATATTGGGAATGGACATTCAGGTACATATTTTTAAAGGTTTAAATCAATGCCTGATGCCAGCTTAATAGATTGCGGGCCAAACCGTCTGCGGATTTTGTCAAGCGCCTGGCATAAACTGTATTGTTCCTCTGATTCGGTATAAAGGTCGATTTGCTCAAAGCCATTGACAAGGTTGGATAACCTGACACCTACCAAACGCAATAAAATCCTTTTCTGGTAAACTTCCCGGAATAGTTCTTTTGTTTTTTTGATCAGCACACTGTCCAATGACGTATAGGGGATTGTAGCCTGTTTGGTCACATCTTCAAATGTGGAATACCGGATAGTCACGGTCAAACAAGCACAAAGCTTTTGTTTTTGCCGGAGTTCAAAAGCAAGGTCCATTACCATCGAGGTCAGCAGGTGATTGATGGTTTCGACATCAATACTATCTGCTTTAAAAGTACATTGTGTGCCAATGCTTTTTTGTTCCTGATACGGAATAACAGGTGAGTTATCGATACCTTTTGCTTTTTGTAGCAACCATAAACCATTCTTGCCGAGGATACTTTTCATATAATCCGGGTGAACCATTGTCAGGGCATGGATGCGTTTGATGCCCATATCGCTCAGTTTGATAAATGTTTTTTCACCAAGACCAGGTATCTTACGAATAGACAGTGGGTTCAAAAAGGGTTGTACGCCTGGCTGCTCAATATTTAACTCCCCGTTTGGTTTGCATTCATTCGTAGCCATTTTGGAAACCGTTTTATTGACGGACAATCCAAAAGAGATAGGCAGTCCGGTTTCAGTAATTACTTTTTGCCGCAATTCATGGGCATATTTTAAGGTGCCATGAAAACGGTCCATCCCGGTCATATCAATATAGTGTTCGTCAATGCTGGCTTTTTCAATAAGCGGTACCCGCTCTTTTAAAATTGCAGTGATTTCATGTGATGCCTTGGAATATTCGTCCATATTGCCCCGTATCCATACCGCATGAGGGCAGAGCATTCGCGCCATCCGCGAGGACATTGCGGAGTGAACCCCAAATTTCCTGGCCTCATAGCTACAGGACGCAACTACTCCACGATCTGAAGGACTGCCGATGATGACAGGCTTTCCGATTAATCGTGGGTCTTTCCGTACCTCAACCGATACAAAAAAGGCATCCTGATCCATGTGGATGATGTGGCGGTTAGTTTCCATGCTGTACGTTAAATTGTGGGCTACAAAATTATGCTAAAAATATTAGCAATTACCAAATGAATACAAAATAATTTTCACAGCTGTTTTTGTTTGCGTGTTTATCAGTAAATTAGATACACAAATGGAAGATGTTTTTGAAATAAGTCTGGGGCACGGCGAGGACTTACAAACCTTCATGGTAAAGGATTTAGTGCATCACGAAGATGGTAAATGTAAGTTTGAAGTGTATCGGCTTGGTCAATTGATCCTAAGCCTGGAACCTGACGGTGATACTTTTCGCACCTGTCAAAATCCAGGTGAAGTGAAAAAAGAAATGATCAACCAAATTATCGATCAAATCGAGTCATACTATTTGTAAAAATGTTGCTCATGCCTAAATTGCAAATTCCAAAGCAGGCAGATCTTCGTAGCTAAAAGGCGTTGAAGGCTCTAAAGTAGCCAGGAATTCTTTGGCAATGGTACAGGCATCCATCTTTTTGGCCGGGTATTGGGTCAGGGCGATTTCAGTAATTCTATCATCACTTAAATCGCCGAACATCCACTCGTAAGCCAGGTCATCGCTTAAAATAGTAGGCATTCTTTTTTTGGAATTATGCACTTGCTGCATTAGTGAATTGGCTTCCGCAGTTGTAACGGCCACTGTTTCTACAGTTTCACCCGTATCCTTATCAGTCCATTCCTGCCAGATTCCGGCCATATAAAAATATTCCTCTTCCTTCAAGGAGATATAATAAGGATATTTGATTGCTGTTTTTAGCGGCTGACCGGTTTTCTTATTGAGAGGAAATACGTGCCGCCATTCATAAAAGCCTGTAGAAAGTACCAGGCATCTGCGTTTTCTCGCAGCATCGGCATATATAGAAGCATTTCCTTTTTCATTCAGGAAAAGGTTTTCGGCTTTGGCATTGAGTGTAGTATAGCCGATATGCCATTTACCGCTTTCATCTTTATAACCATTCCTGAACTGAGCTACCTTTTCCCGGTTTTTCAAATAGGACGGTAAAAATCCCCATTCCATTTGAACGATATCAAAGTTGGTTTCTTCAGCATTCCTTTTAAGAACCGCAATCGGGCTATAAGCAAAACCGTTATGTACCGCCCGGTTTAAAAAATCATAATTCTTCACCGCTTTTTCCAATTGCAGTAGTTTGATAAACTCCGCTCTTGATACCTTTTGCCCGTTGTAGTAACACATAGCTAATTGTTTTTTAAATACTCAGCAATTCTTGCACCAAAAAATTCCACTTCCTTCAGCCGGTGCTGCGCCTGTGGTAAAGATGTCCAAAAGGGTCTGCCTCCGGATATGGCCTCGTGCAAAACCAGCTCGGGGCGGCCATCTGAAAAAACAATATGAAATACTTCATCATTGTTAATGATATGATAACCTATGTGCATAGTCAGGTCATTTAGTTTAATCTCGAATTGGTCACCAGCTTCCATCGTCAGCTAAAATTAAAAAATATTTTTAAATTCAACATAGTGGTTTCCAGCATACATACATCGATTAATTGTGCCCCAAAAAAGATAGTGGTTTTCGTGCTTTTATTTTCTTAATTGAACATTGATGGGTAAGATAGACGATGTGAATGATTGCTTAATTGTAACTTCTTTCTCTGGCTGAAAAAAACTGAGGTGTCCGGGATTGACATTGTTATTCATTTTTAATCTTTTAATTCCTCATAAAATCAGGTTAATTTTAATTAAGAAATATTTCTTTATTCCGGGAAATTTTAGTATATTTAAGTATAAAAACGGCGGTTTTTTAATTCCGAGGGAAAAAAATATGGCTTTAAAATGAGGTTTAGTACTTTAAAAAATTGTGGAATTTAACTGTCATTATTTAATAGATTTGAAAATGGATATTACTTTAATCCCCAGCAAACCCGGCCAGATATGTAAAATAATATCTGCAATACCGGACATGGAAGAAGAAGAAGTTTTTATTGTTTCGGAAGACCCCGCTGATTTTGGTGATGATGACAAAATTCTGGTAGTCGGCCTGAAGGAACTTCAGCGCAATTTAAAGAACCCGGATGACGCAGAACGAATTGAAATCCGGAAAGATCAACTGGTAGTCATTGGAGATGACCTAGAGACATATGTTCAATCATGGAATAAACCGGGATGATATCCGCTAAATATTATGTTATGAGTTTTTGGAAAAAGTCAAATTATACTTATCAGTCGGTTGTAGAAATCAATGAAGCCGAATTACTGATACTCCTTAATGCCTTAACGAGAGAAGATATTATTGAGTGGCTGATGTGGAATGATCCTAATGGAATTTACAGTGATGAGCAATCGATTAAAGAATTAAGAAATATCATGTCAAGAGAAGAAGGCCTTGAAATCATGCTTCGCCAGGCTGAAGAAAACAGAGTAGTAAATTAAAATTGTATTTATGTTAACGGAAGTAAGATCGCTTGAAGATGTAACTGAATTTGTTGTTCAGTTGGTTGCAGAAGGATTGAATTATCACCCGGATGATGATTTTGAAAATTATATAAACATCGAAACGGGCGAACAGACATATACACATGATGAAGCATTTTTAAGGAACCGGCTGAACGCTCAGTGCTTCGAAGTATGCGAATTGGCCGGCGCGGATATTTACGACATTTCAATGGAGATATTTTTGAAGGAAACCGGACTCGATAAATTTATTCCGCTGCCATCCCAGGTATTGCCTAAATAATGGCATTTTCGTTGTTATAATTTTCAGATGGCTGATGTTCATTCAAAGGAAACCAGAAGTTTCAATATGTCCCGCATCCGCAGCAAGGATACAAAACCGGAAATGCTTGTAAGAAAATTTCTTTTTTCGCAAGGCTTCCGGTACAAACTCCATGATAAATCCCTTCCCGGCAAACCGGATATTGTACTTCCCAAGTATAAGACAGTAATTTTAATACACGGTTGCTTCTGGCATGGCCATGAAGGCTGCAAATACTATGTTGTGCCAAAAACCCGTACAGTATGGTGGACCGACAAAATCAGGCGGAATTCGGTAAACGATTTAAAGTCCTTTTATGGCTTACAGGCACTTGGATGGAAAGTAATCACTATATGGGAATGCAAACTCAAAACAAAGCAACTCCTCGCCACACTGAACTCCCTTGTAGAAAACATCAAGATGCGGTAACTGCATCGTTAACTGCCCGGACGCACTTACATCTCATTTTTTCTTTATTCACTGAACTAATTGTTTACTTTCATGCCCGGTAACATTTATTTTTACTTTTTTATATAAACTAGTAACCGGTCACAATGATCTATTTAAAAAAATTTACAAGGCAGGATCTCCGCGCAGGTGGCGGAGGTAGCAATACGCTGATAGGCAAAGTTGCTTTAGAAACAGGCTTTTTTCCTGCCCCGCTTCGCCCGCCGGGAGTTAAGTTTGATATTTATCACGGTTCGGCAATAACTCCGGTTTATTACGGATACTCTGGTTCAGTATTGGCCAATACTGAGGTTCGCCTGAAAAATTTTTCGCAGGTAATGACTGCTGAAAATGTTGCCATAAATGATATAGGTATTTTTAAAAAACATGTGGGAGTAACAGATGCCTATGATGTCACATTTGTAAAACAGTCTGATCCAGATTTTGCATTTTACAATGACCTGATGACCAGTAACCATGTCACTGAAGAAATCATAGTTGATGAGGACGATGCATCTGCAGCTACTGTCGGGGTTAAGAGTGATTTCCCATATAACTGGCTGATATACGGTGCCCCTGGTACCGGCAAAAGTAAATACCTGGAAACAGAATCGGCTGCTTTCGGAAAAAATATACTGCGGGTAACTTTCTATCCCGATTATAGCTACGCGAAATTTGTCGGCAGCTATAAACCATCCACTTATTACAGGAGCGCAGCGCCCGGAATTACATTCCGGACAACACGTTCCGGCACCGTGGCGGACGCAGGCCTCGTCAACGAACCCGTGATTGATTACCGGTTTGTGCCGGGGCCGTTTCTTGCCATGCTGGTAAAAGCGTGGAAAAGCCAGACAGGCGAAAACTTTGTACTGATCATTGAGGAACTGAACCGTTCAGCTGCAGCAGCTGTTTTCGGTGAGGTGTTCCAGCTTCTGGACCGGAAAAAAGGTGTGAGCGAATACAGGGTCCGGCTTTCTGATGAGGCAATGGCCTGGGTCTGTGAAGCACTTGCTGATGCCGCATATGATGATATCCGCAGCGATATAGAGGAAAACGGCATATTCATCCCGGCTAACCTGTTCCTGTGGGCAACCATGAACAGTGCTGATCAGGGCGTATTCCCGCTTGATGCAGCATTCAAAAGAAGATGGCAGGTTAAATATCTGCCACTCAATGCCAACGAAGATAAACTTGCAGGAATTGCCCTTGATTTTGGGGGTACCGTTTACCAGTGGAATTACCTCAGAAAAGCCATTAATAATTATCTTACCAATACAGCAGGTGTCGCGGAAGACAGGCTAATCGCACCGTTTTTCCTCTCGTTGGAAGAACTTTCTGACCCGGATACGGCCAGGGAAGTATTTAAAAATAAACTATTGCTTTACCTGAAGGACGATGTGCTGCGACATAAAAAGGGATTCTTTAACCAGGATAACCTTACCATATCCGCAATCAGTGATAATTTCAGGGAGAAAGCCAATGGCGCGGAAAGCTGGAATTTTTTCTCTGTTCTCAGCGAGGAAGCTGCTGCAATGATCAAAAACAGTTATGACGCATTTAATGCTGCATTGGTTCAGATTCAGGAGGCAGCAGTTCCTGATTCTGGAGAAGCACAGGCGGCAGCAGAACCGGCAGCTGAAACTTCAGTGACGGAAGATACAATTCCCGGAACCTGATAAAAGATTTATGAGCGAGCCGGAAGATATTTTACTGTTTGAATTCGCAGAGGAGGAATTTCCGGGGCAGATTATAGCTGCCCTCGGAGAACTGTTCCCGGTATTTGATGAGAGAAAACTGGTAAATAAAAATCCGCTTAGCGGAAAGATGTCGCTTGATTATTGTGGTTTCGCAACCTCGGGAAGCAGATTGGTGACCGTACTTCCTAAATACCTGAGAAAACAGTTTGCCGGAATTCATGCCCCCGGAGAAAAAGCAAAAATACAGAAAGTTGCAGCGGGCAAACTGTTCAGACTGCTCAAAAGAAATCAATACGGCGCCCGCAATCAAAAAAATATAGAAGTTGCTGCGGCCGATTTTATGAATGAAAACACAGCAGGCTTTACCAATGAATTAGCTATAGCTGAGTTTATCCTCTTGGATTATCAGGATAACGGTCTCTGGTTTTATAACGAGAAGATAGTGATGGTTGATGCCGGTGGTGATACTGACTGGGAACTCACAATAAATAATATTGACCCGATAATTTCCGGCGGCATGCCTTATTATTTCAGTACTTACAGTTCCACTGATGAACTTGTTACCGACAGCCTGATTACCAGGATTCATAAATACGCGATAAACTATTGTAACCGGCGTTATGCCTTTTTGCTCGACCTGGAAATGGCTGATGAACCTGATGCGGTATCCGACCCGGAGGACCTCGGGGATTTATATTCACTTCTTTATGCAATTGAAAAACAGCTTCGGATTACTTTCAGAGAACGCGAAATTCTGCTCCTTAAAGCACTGGGTGAACTGATTGAAATTGGTTTTTCGCGGTCGGGCGAAGCGATGTCTCTTTATGGAAGACGTGACTTTGAACAGGTATGGGAGGCCGCCCTTCAATATACTTTCAGGCACAACAGCGATTTAAGAGGCGAACTTTTTTCGCTGCCTCAGTGGTTTAACGCACTGACAGGCAAGTACCTGGCTGTAAATATCAATGATACACTCAAACCTGATGTACTGAGAAAAATAAAAATGGGCGACCGGGAGCTGCTGTTAATCCTTGATGCCAAATATTACCTGCTTAACTATGAATGGAAAGGCAGCTTTCCGCCAATCGGCGACATCATCAAACAGTATTTTTACGAAGCAGGGGTAACCCGGAAAGAAATCGGTTACCGGTCTGCCGATGTGATCAATGCATTCATTTTTCCGGCTATAAATCCGCCAGCCTCCGGTTGGTTTGAGAATGGCGGACATGTATGGCTCGATAACGATATGTTTACCCTTATTAACGTTTCCGGAAAAATAAAAAAGCCGGTTCTCACTTTTAACCTGAGCCCGGATATTATTTTTGAAAGGTACACCCGGCTTTCCGCATTTTCTGAAGCAGAAGTTTATGACTTTATTGATTCCGCATTCAGTTACCTGGATAAATTGCCGTCTGTATAAAATCAGGCCATTTCAGGCTCACTCAGGTTTACAGCAGAATAATTTTTGTACAGATCCCATGCGATTTCTGCAACCTGCCTGGCAAATAACGGTGGTACAGCGTTGCCGATCATTTTGTACTGGTCTCCCTGCGATCCCAGGAATTCAAAGTCATCATCAAAGGACTGAATCCTGGCAGCTTCCCTTACCGTAATAGAACGGGCCTGTTTCGGATCCGGGTGAATATGACGGAGGCCGTCCTTGTAAAGATGAGCAGGTATCGTGTTGCCCGGTCTGTCTCTGCGGATAACATGGTATTTATGGAAATTGGATTTTTTGCCTGTTGATTCCTCGTAAAGCCGGATGAGCGAAGCAGTGCTTGAATATTTGAATGTGCCGGATTCGATGTCCGCGGCAAGTATGCCGAAAATACCGATATCCCGTTCACTGTGAACTCTCGGTACGTGATTAGGCGGTAGCGGGACACCGTTCATGTGAACCTGGTGCGATTGTTTGCGTGTTGCCTCTTTTAGCGGAAATATTTTCGGAAGATTTCTGAACGCTGTTTCTGCAGGCGTGGGCTCCTGGCTCTGCAGTTTCCTCATACGCGAATAAAAATCAGTAATTTCCTGATCACTGGTGTCACTATTTTGTACGCCGTAAATGATTACCCGTTTTCTTTTCTGTGGAACACCGAAAAGGGAAGTGTCAAACAATGCATCCCTGCGCAGGTCGCCGGCTATGTCGTAGCCAATTGCGCTGAATGCCTCCCGGATACGCTGTGTGATAGGAATATCACCAGGTGCTGCTGACAGTATTCCCTCGACATTCTCGAAGACAAAAGAATGTGGCCGGAAATGATCAACCATTTTGACATAGCTTTCAAAAAGAAAATTGCGGTAGTCTTCTTTCATTCCGTTTTTATCCTGCACCCTGCCGGCAATCGAATAGGCCTGGCATGGCGGACCTCCGACGATCATATTCACTGCTTTTTTTCCCGCAAGCCTGACAAGGCCGTCGCTTTCTCCGAACCTCGGATCCGAAAAACCATGCAGCAATTCTTCGGTACGCTGAATATCAAAATGAAGAACATTGTTTTTCTTCAGATCGTAACCCCATTTTGTTTTCAAACGATTCCTGAGCGTATTGATCATCGGAAGCTCCCATTCAACAGCAGCTATAGTATGGTACTTACCGGTCTGAAGAAAACCGTCTGTAAGCCCGCCGCACCCGGCGAATAAGTCGATTACGTTAATTTTCATGGTTTTAAAAATTTAAGGAGCTGTTCGGCCAGTACTTTTCCAAGCAGAGGAGGTACGGCATTGCCGACCTGCCTGTTCTGTTCGGTTTTATTTCCAAGGAATACAAAGTGATCGGGAAATGACTGCAGGCGTGCGTTTTCCCTTACCGTAGGGACCCGGTTCCATTTATAATGAAAATGGTTCCTGTGGCCCGTATCAATTGTCTTTGATGGTTTTTTACTGTGGTATCTTGTCCATGCCTCGTTGAATTTCCTGGAATCACCGACACCTGGCGGAAGGTCTTTGTGATTCCCGCCTTCGGGTACCAGTGAAATTACGCTGATAACGTGCTCCGTATGGGTGGTTCCGACATGATTGGTTATAAATTTATTGCCATTACGCATTACTTTCTGATAACGGGTGAAGGGTGCCTTGTCGTAAGGCATCTTTTCTTCACCAAGGCCGTGCTCAAGATCCGGAAGATCACCGATTGCTTGTTCGCAGGTAATGTAGCTGGCTTCATCATGCAGTTTCTCCGGGAATTCAAAAGTTCCCAGGTCCTTTTTCAGGGCGACAAAAAATACCCTTTTCCTGATCTGCGGAACGCCGTATTCAGGTGCAAACAGGATCTTGGGATTGCAGGTATAACCCATTTCATCACATAGACGGATAATTTCGGTTTTAGCTTTACCGTTATACATATTCAGAAGGCCTGGTACGTTTTCAATGATGATGGCCTGCGGATCAAGTCTCGCTGCAACCCTGAACACGGCATTAAACAGTGTATTCCGGCTATCATTCTCGTTCCTGGTCCCGGTAAGTGAAAAGCCCTGGCAGGGCGGCCCGGCTATAATTACGTCAATTTTCTGACCCTTCACACTCTCTTCAATTTCATCAATTGCACTGTCCAGGTGAAGGTCAAGATTAAGCGTTTTTGAATTTTCATGGTTTTTTGCGAATGTTTTCAGTGCTACCTCGGTATTGTCGACACCTAAAGCAACTTTGAAGCCGGCCTCCTGAAAGCCGAATGAGAAACCTCCGCACCCGGAGAAAAGATCAATAGCGGTAAGTTTATTGTTAGTCATGATCGAAATCCAATTGTCCCTGTTGTGTATATCTGTTTTTAAAATATTCTACATTGTTTTTTGCGGCTTCGAGTATCTCGCCGCAGTTTTCTTCTCTGAAAATTATCTTTGCAACCTGCTCACCATAAAAGTTTGCAAGCAGTTCTTTTTTGTCCAGAGAGAAAAATTCCGCTGCCTTTATTACAGTTTCCTTGCCAGGAAGCCGTTCACCCCGCTCAATTTTACTGAGCACCGAAGTGTCAAGGTCCAGAAAAGCGGCTACCTTTCGGAGCGGAAGCTCACCTTTGAGTCGCAAGTCTTTGATGATCTCACCAAATAATTTCATTTGGAATAAACAATTTGGACAATAATAGACATTTGCCAGCATTTTTAGTATAATGTTTAAAAATAATGTGGATGTTAAATACTTTATGCTTAATTAAACGCTGGGGAAAGTTTCAGACTATTGTATGGGCTATTAATAATTGATGTAATAAATACTATTTTTGGGGATGGCAAGATATTACATAAAGAAATTGGGCACTCAGGAATTGGGGGTATCTGGTGGCGGTAAACCGGCAAGGGGCCGTTATTTCTATATATCTAAATCCTGTCTGGAATTCTTTCCACACTTGTCAAAGACAGTCACCAATGACAATGTGCTCATTCCGGTTATACCGCCATTTTCCGATTCTAAAATATACTCCGCATATGTTTATCACAATGATAAATTTACCTTGCCGGACGGGACGAGGGATGAATACCGCATTTACCTGAACCGCTCACTTGATCCGGACCGTGATTATTACCACCCGGACGACATTGTAGTTTTCGAAAAAATAGAAACACAGGGCGTTATCCCACAGTACCTGCTGTCGGTTTACAGACCAGGTGAAGAAAATCATGCAGCACTTGATATTCTTATAGAAACATCTGACATCCGCGGCGGTCATGCCCTCATTTCCGATGAGCTAACATTCCTCCCGAAAAGAGATGTTGATGTGGCAGATGAGGACATTGTTATTCCACCAGAAATATTGGACAACGTAATACAGCAGCAGGAAGAGGCTCTTGCCGCTGAAGAAGCTGACGTGGAAGAAACCAGAGGGGCCAGCCTGTTCGGGCCGGATAGCTTCAGGGATTTTGTGCTTCTTGCCTATGGCTATAAATGCGCCATTACCGGTACCTCAATCAGGTATAAAAAACTAAGCAATCTCGAAGCTGCCCATATCCAGCCACGGGCACATGCAGGTACGTTCCTGCCATGCAACGGCATTGCACTTTCAAGAGATATGCACTGGGCGTTTGACAAAGGCATGATTACAATCGGCGATGACTTTAAAATTATCGTTCATGAAAAATTGGGTGGAACACCGCTGGACGATTACCATGGGAAAGATTTGATTCTGCCGGCAGAGCCTTATTTTCAACCGGAAAAGAAATTCCTTAAACATCACCGAGATAATATTTTCGGACTGTTTCTTTATTCAGGCAGCATCCGGATACTGAAAACAGATAGGTAGATCGAGTATTATCATTTTACAGTTCTTTCCTCCCCCTTTCTGAAAACGTGCACAGTTTGAATTAATGTGTCGGTCATCAAAGTAGTTATTAACTTTTTTAACCACTTAGCATATATTGGTAACAGCGGGGAACGCAAATACTCCATAGCGCAAAATCTAATTCAATTACACTTTTTAGTACCTTTATCTTTCTAATAAATAACACATTAAGTAATTGTGATAGATACCCTTTCAACAGACAGGCGGCCAGTCAAACTATCTGAATTGACGAAGGAGATTGCCGGAGTAATCAACCAGCATTTCGCTGATCGGTTTTATTGGGTAATTGCTGAAATTACCAGTCATAAATTTATTGCTAAGAGTGGATACCATTATTTCGATCTGAGTGAAAAACATGGTTCCGCAAATTCTTCGATAACCAAAATATCATGTACCGCATTTTCTACCGGGGCTGAAGTCATCCGGAATTTTGAGAGTTATACGCACCAGAAGTTTGGAAGCAATATCGAAGTTCTTGTGAAGATAAAAGTAGATTACAGTATTGAATATGGTTTGCGAACTATTCTTTATGATGTGGACGTAGCTTTTACCATTGGCAACCTGGAAAAGGTAAAACAACAAACTTTAGCGCGCCTGCTGAAGGACGAACCAAAACACATTCAGTTAATTGGTGAAACCATCTATACCAGTAATAAAAAATTAACTTATCCGGCGGCTATTAAAGGTGTGGCTTTAATTACTTCAAAGGAATCAGAGGGGTACAACGATTTTCTTCATACGCTGAATGCTAATGATTACGGCTACAAGTTTCATCTGTTTCCTTTTCTTTCAAAAGTGCAATCGGACACTGCGGCTGAAGAAATGGTCGACAATTTAAAACGGATTTTTACCCAATATTTGTCTTACATCGATGCAGTGGTTATTTGCCGTGGTGGCGGCGCTCAAACAGATTTTCTTGTGTTTAACGATTATAACCTATGTCGGGCGGTCGCACGTTTTCCTATACCTATAATAACTGGTATTGGTCATCATAGTAACCAGAGCTTAGTTGATATGCTTGTACAAACAGAAACAAAAACTCCTACTAAGGCCGCCGAGTTTATTGTAAATCGTTGCCACAGCTTCGAGAACAATATTTTAAATATTGAAAAAGGCATTATGGTGAACAGCCAGCGTATAATTGCATTGAAAAAATCGGCGCTTTCTGATGTGAATTCGCAAATTATTAATTTAACCAGGGACCTGTTGGTTCAAAAAAATGAAAATCTGAATCAAGCTAAAACTAGCGTAATAAATTCTACGAACAGGTTGATTTCTAAACGCAAGGAAGAAGCTGTTCAATATCATCATTCTGTAGTAGCAAACAGTTTTCGCATTTTAGGTGATCATCGCCATGAGTTGACAAAAATGAGTAGTTTACTCATCAGTAAACCAACGTCTATTATTGCTATTAAAAAGAATAACCTGAATAATGAAGTCGAGAAAATCAGTAATTCGACTAAGAAATATATCGTTTCCCAGCGCAGTTATGTAAATCACTATGACACGCTGTTCCGGCATTTTAATGTCGATAAAATATTGCAAAAAGGATTTGCGATAATTCGGAAAAATGGTGATGTCATTTCAGACCCCTCAAAAATTAATATAAATGATCAAATCAGTGTCCAGCTAAAAGATACGTTGATTGAAACCAAAGTAAGCAGTAAAAAGAATGGAACAGGAACTAACTTATGATAAAGCCTATACTGAGCTTAAATCAATTGCCCAGCAAATTGACAGTGAATCTATAACTGTAGATGTGCTAGCCCAAAAAGTGAAACGAGCAGCAGATTTGATTAAATTTTGCCAGGAAAAATTAAGGGCCACGGAAACCGAGGTGGATAACATAATTAAGCAAATGGAAACTTCGGCAAAATAGATTGAAGGGTGCGATGGATATTAATCATATGTCAATGAAAGTTTTTTTATTTCGTTAAACGAGGCGTTATTGTTTTGGGTTAAAAAAAACAGTTTAAAGGACCTTTCCCTTGCCGAAAGGGAAATTTAGAAGCTTTGGAGAATTATAACTCTGTGTTTTTTATAGTTATCAACGTAGTTTATTATTATTTCAATAGGTTGTTGCTTGATATTTAGATTTTTTTGTTATATGTCGTCTAAAATATGGATATTGGGACTTTTAGACCATGCCTATAAATGCCTGTAAATCAAGTCAAAAATACAAATAATCAAGAAAAAACAATTCCTACATTTAAATTAGTAGATTTTTTCTGTGGAGCCGGTGGGATGTCGTGTGGTTTTTCTCAGGCCGGAGTAAAGATTTTAGGCGGAATTGATATTGAAAAACAATTCGAAAAAACCTATTTGAAAAATCATAAGGGTGCCAAATTTATAAACAAGGATATTACTAAGTACCAGCCGGAAGATCTTCAAAACAAACTTAAAATAAAGAAATTTGATAACGAGTTAATCTTTATTGGTTGTAGCCCGTGCCAGTACTGGAGCAAAATTAATACGCTAAAACATAAGTCTTCCTATTCAAGTAACCTTATTGGAGATTTTCAACGCTTTATAAAATATTTTATGCCCGGATATGTTGTTGTAGAAAATGTTCCGGGATTACTAAACGCAAAAAATAACCATACCCTATTGGGTTTTCTTGATTTCCTCGTATTTAACGGATATAAGTACGAGTATAAGATAATCAGAACCGATCAGTACGGAGTTCCTCAGAGGAGAAAAAGATTCGTGTTAATCGCTTCCAGAATATCGGACAAAATTTCCTTCCCTGAACCTCTGGACGACGAAAATTTAACTGTAAGAAACTATATTGGCGAACACAATGGTTTCTCAAAAATTCCGGATGGTCATATTGACCTTACAGATTTCAATCATTCAACCTCACATTTAAGTCCCTTAAACAAACGCAGGATTGAGATTACGCCTAAGGATGGTGGCACCAGAAAAGCTTGGAAAGACGATGAGGAACTGCAGATTGATGCTTACAGAGGGAAAGGGAAAGACGATATATTTAAAACTATTTACGGCAGACTTTATTGGGATAAACCAGCCTCTACTATAACAACCCGTTTTATAGCCACATCCTGCGGAAGATTTGCCCATCCCGAAGAAGATAGAGGCCTCTCTTTACGCGAAGGCGCAACTTTACAAACTTTTCCCGTCACTTATAAATTCATTGGCGGACTGGTTTCTGTAGCCAAGCAAATTGGTAACGCAGTTCCACCTGAGATGGCCAGAAGAATTGCAGTAAGTATAATTAATTCATAAATGGCAAAATTTAAAGCGAGGGCACGGACACTTGATTTACTCGGCAGGCAACAAATCGCAGGGATTCCTACGGCTATTAATGAATTATTTAAAAATGCACATGATGCCTACGCAGATAATGTGGAGGTAGATTACTTCCGAAAGGAAAAGGTATTTGTGCTGAGAGATGACGGGTTAGGAATGACAAAAAATGATTTTGAAACCCGTTGGTTGACCTTAGGAACAGAGAGTAAATTTACAAACAGAAAAACCCCTCCGCCACCGGTAGATCCTGATAAGAATATACGCCCAATAATGGGTGAAAAAGGTATCGGCAGATTAGCGATTGCCTCAATCGGAAGCCAGATGCTGATTTTAACCCGTGCCAAAAGAACGGGTGAATCCCATCCAATTGTTGCGGCCTTTATTAACTGGAATATATTTGAGCTACCCGGCCTCAATCTTGATGATATTATTATACCGGTCAGGGAATTTGATGAACTTCCTTCCTATGAGCAAATTAAGTTAATGCAGGATGAGATAGCAGATTCTTTAAGACCTTTGGTTAAGAATGATGACCTAACTGATAAGGAGTATGACGCATTAATTGAGGGTATTTATTCATTCAGATGTTCTCCCAAAGACCTTGAAGCGGCTACCGTTGGCGTAACAACACTAAAGGACGGCAAATGCGGTACCCATTTCTTTATTTCACCAATTAACGACTCAATAAATTACGATATTGATGGTGACAGGGAAGACAAGTCATCTTCGAAAATAGAAAAGATGCTCGTAGGGTTTACGAATACAATGACTCCCCAGCATCCCAAACCTCAAATAGAAGCTATTTTTCGTGATTACAAGGGGACTGACGGTACCTATACAAGCATAATCGATAAAGACCAATTTTTCACACCCGAAGATTTTCAGTTAGCCGACCATCACTTTAGTGGTGACTTTGATGAATTTGGCCAGTTCAGTGGCAAGGTACAGGTTTATCGTGGAAGCGATGAACTTCATAAAATCAACTGGGCTGGTAATAATTATAAACCTACCTTTTGCGGGCCATTTCATATTAATGTAGCCTATTTTCAGGGTACTCAGCGACAGTCCATTATAGACAAAGAGAATCATGCAAGGCTTTATGCAAAAGCTGAAAAATTTGGTGGTTTATATATTTACAAAGATAACATCAGAATACTTCCCTATGGAAACCCCGATATTGACTGGCTTGACATTGAAAAAAACAGGTCAAAAAGCGCGTCCTTTTACTTTTTCAATTCGAGGCGGATGTTCGGCGTTTTAGATATATCCAAGTCACAGAATTCCAATTTAAAAGAAAAGGCAGGTAGGGAAGGTTTTATAGAGAATAAAGCATATAATCAGATCAGAGATATTCTAAAAAACTTTTTCACCCAGTTGGCGGCTGATTTTTTTCGTGAAGGATCAGGCGCAGGACCGAAAGCTGAAATATGGGTTAAAAAGAGGGCGGAAAGAGAGGCATTTTTCAGGGCACTGGAAAAAAGAGACCAACAGTCAAAAGCTAGGAAAGAGAAATTCCAAAGTGATCTGAATAAGTTTTTTGAAAACAGGGACAAGGATCAGTACACGAATGATATTAATGAAATTTTTCACACTGCCAAACGGCGGTTTGAAAATGTGGCGTATATAGAAGATCCTGAAGAAGCTGCTCAGGCATTGATAGATGCGGAGTCTAAAGCACGCCAAGATATTTCGGACTATCGCAACAAATTAAGGATATCCACGCCGCGGGGATTTACCATTTCAAAGGAAACGCGCCAAGATTATGAAGCATATACTGAGGAATATGCAAAAATAGAGTCGAATTTAATTACGAAGACAGGCGATGAAATAGATGTGCTGGTTGATGACTTTACAAATCGGCTTCACATCGAAATCAGTAAAAGAAAGCGTCTGGAACAAGCTGTTGACTTCATTTCCATTGAGGCCAAAAAAGCGACTTCTAAAAAGCAAAAAGAGGCTAAAGATGCCGTCTCTGAAATAACAGCAAAGGTCAAGGACCTGGCGTCGGATCTGATGATTGGCCTTGAAAATAAAATACGAGATGTTAAAGACCAGTTCAAAAACCTTAATATGATTGAATCTGCAGATTTTAACCTCGTTAATGAACGGAAGCGTGTTGAGGACGAAATCAGTGATGAAAGAGATAAGGCTACAAAGGTACTTGAAAGTGTGATACAGCAGTTGCACGGAATATACTGGAGTACAGATCCTGATAACAATATTATCACCAGCGATCAGATTAATGATGCCATGTCCGAAGAACTAGAGGATTTAAGGGACAGGATTCATGCAGATATTGAACTGAGTCAACTTGGACTTGCAGTCGGTGTAATACATCATGAATTCAACAGTAGCATTAATTCAATCCGGGGAAGCCTAAAGGATTTGAAAGCTTGGGCCGATGTAAATGACAAGCTGGATGGTGTATATAATAATATTCGCATAAATTTTGAACATCTTGATGGCTATCTGAACTTGTTTACGCCGTTGAACAGGAGACTAAACCGGAATAAGGAAGAAATTCCCTCCATGGACATTAAAATTTTTTTACTGGATCTGTTTAAACCACGGTTTGAGCGGCATAATATCCAGTTGTTACATACAAAGGGCTTCACGAACAGAAAATTGTTCGGATTCAGGTCAACCTTCTATCCGGTCTTTGTAAATGTAATTGATAATGCGATTTACTGGTTAAAACAAAAAAGCGATGAGGGAGAAAGAATAATAAGACTTCATGCCGATGATACAGGGTTCTATATATCCAACAATGGACCGGCGATTTCTTTAACTGATGCGGAACGAATATTTGATCTTGGATTCACAAGAAAGCAAAATGGCCGCGGGATGGGACTGCATATCAGTAAGGAGGTTTTAGAGGTTGAAAACTACCGTATTTTTGTAGATACCCCGAGGGATGGCAGTTCAGTTACATTTAAAATTGAAAAAATAAAGGGAATCGATGAAAACTGACAATTTCGTTCTGCAGTCAAAAAAAATCTCCAATGATTTTATCCAAAATGTCATTTTCATTGATGATGAAGCTTTTAAAAAAGCTGATAACAGTGGTGCAAATGATCTTGATCCAACAGCACTGACACATGCATTCGCCAGACACCGCAAAATATGTGCAGTATACAATCCCCAGGCAGAGGCAGAAATATCTGATTTGGCATTTGTGGCAAAAAAAGCTGATATCGCCGTACTGGATTGGAGAATTAATCTGAAGGATGTTAATATTCAGCCGGAAAATGAAGAAGACGACGAAGATAATATTGACCCTAGAGGTCAGCATACTATTAAAATCCTCAAAGAGGTTCTATCAGTCGGCGATATTGGTCATGACGGACTAAAGCTGGTTCTTATTTACACCGGTGAAATTGATCTTGCAGCAATCACAACGGAAATATTTAATGAGCTTAATAATCCTAAATATAAGAAGGATACTGATTTTAAAATCAGTTCCGACTACACATCGATCCTTGTTATTGGGAAACCGGCACTCGAAAAACAGTTTAAACATAATCCAGAACTTCTAAAGCAAATTGTTTCATACGAGCTTCTGCCTGACTTTATCACTCAGGAATTTTCAAAAATGACATCAGGACTCGTTTCTAATATGGCTTTGAATGCAATAAGTACTATTAGGAAAAGTACTGCCCGCATATTGAAAATTTACAATAAGCAAATTGACCCTGCATTTTTGGCTCACCGGTCTTTACTTCCTACTCCTGAGGATGCCGGTGATCTTTTAAAAGATTCAATAATCAGCAGTTTTTCATCTATCCTGGATTATCACAACGTTATCGATAACTGTTCTTTTAAACAGATAAAAGACTGGATCGGTCAATTTACTTTCTCAGCCAAGGAAATCAAACTTCAAAAACAGCAGGTTAAAATTTCCGAAGCCGAATTAAAAAACTGGCAATTGAAAGGCTATCTCAACTTTCTGAAGGAAGCAATGCAAAAACAATTCCCTGCCGTTGTTATAACAGACGAGGCGATTTTGAAGTTGTTCAGGAGTACTAAAGATACATTGCCATTTTTTACACCAGATGATTATATAAGCTTAAACTCTAACGAAAAATTCTCTATTCTCACTCACCATAAAAGCAATTATACTGATTCTTCATACAGACCAAAATTAACTTTAGGAACAGTACTGAAAGGAACAAAAAACAATCAGTACTGGATATGTATTCAGCAGAAATGCGATAGTGTAAGAATTCAGGCGAATGAATCCAGAAAGTTTTTATTCCTACCGCTGGATGTAATTACAGATGATAAATCTTTTCATTTCTTGGAGCAAACAGAGGGTTCTTTTGTAAAACTTAAGGTAGATTACAACACCCATAAGATCAGAACAATCAGGTTTCAGGCAAATCTTAATGAAATGGTTTATGCCCGTAAATATGGCAAGAACCCAAATTACTTGTTCAAACCGTTATACTCAAAGGGACACAAAAAGTTTGATGCCAAATCAGATGAAATGTTTCAGTGGGCTTTCGACCTCAAAGACGCGCATGCTCAAAAAGTTGCCAACCATTATGCAGCGCAATTATCAAGAGTAGGATTAGACGAGTCTGAATGGCTAAGAAGAAATAGCAATTAGAATTTTAAGAGGTGGATGACAAACTGCAAAATATTGTTAACTCACTTGTGAGTATAAAAAAAGCTGATCAGTTTGTAAAGTATATAGATTTCATTCAGTTCCCATTTTATAGAAATCTTGAAGTCAATTCTAAAATTAATTTTGATTTCCCGCTAACAGTATTTATTGGGCAGAATGGGTGTGGTAAAAGCTCTGCATTACATGCCGTCTACGGTACTGTTTATGGTAAAACTCCCTATGAATTCTGGTTTGACACAGAAGTGGATCCCATCCAATATTATGATGATGAAAAACGAAGACATTCATTTTGGTACCAATTTAAAAATGAGAAAGGAGATATAGTTGAGGTCGTCAAAGCAAGAATAAGACGGGAAAATGACCCTAATTACTGGGAGACAAGCAGGCCACTTACTTGGGCTGGGATGAAAAAAGGTGACGGTAATTCAAGGGGTAAGCCGATCAAAAAAAATGTAATCTATCTTGACTTTAGAGAGGAGCTTAGTGCTTTTGATAAATTTTTTTATTTCGGAAATAATTTAAAGGATAAAGCACGAAATAGACAAGAGTTTATCAGAGAGAAATCCATTATTTTAAAAGATGTATTCAGTGGGAATAAAAAGTTTATTATAGAGGGGAAAAAGAAACTTAATGACCCTTTACATATTTTTAATAAAGCTGAACTGGATGCGATTTCATTTATATTAGGCCGCGAATATACTTCCGGTAAGTCGATTAAACATTCCATATTTTCAAATGAAGGATATTCAGTTTTATTTACTACTAATTTTGCTGTTTATTCCGAGGCATTTGCTGGAAGTGGTGAGATGGCAGTTGTCCGACTTGTTCAAATGGTACTTAATGCTTCAGAGTATTCATTGATTTTGTTGGACGAACCAGAAGTTTCGCTACACCCCGGAGCTCAAGCACGGTTAAAATTATTCTTGTTAGAACAAATCAAGTTAAAAAAACATCAGATCGTTATAACAAGTCATTCCCCTTCAATCATTAAAGGATTGCCAGCAAGTTCAATTAAGGTATTTCACCAGAATCCGTTAACAGGGCGATTTTTAATTCAGGAGGGCCTTTCTCCAGAGGAAGCTTTTTTTCATATAGAATTCCCTTTAGAAAACCGGAAAAATCTAATTGTAGAAGATAAACTGGCTTCCGAAATTATCAAATCGGTACTCCGAAATTTAGGTGAAGCTACTGAAAATCTGTTTAACGTTAATTATAACGCGGGCGGACAGTCTGTAATAAAAAAGGAATTCATAAGCGTTTTTTGTAGGAGCTTGGAATTGAAAGATTATGTTTTATTTGACGGAGACCAGAAAATAATTGAAAACATTCCTGATTGGAAAAATCTTGCAACATCAGAATTAACGGTTGTTTTTTTACAACAGAAGGTAAAAGAAATCACAGGGGAAGACATAAAATTTTCAGTTGACGGCGGTGTTGATGGAGGGGATCAGGAACAAAAAATTACGTTATTTAAAAAATATCTGGACTTCTATAAATCCAATGTTTTTTATTTACCTGGACAAATTCCTGAAGATATAATATGGGACGATAGTAAAGCCAAACAATTGGTTTTTTTAACCAAAGGAAATGCAATCCAAACAGATAAGATTATGAGTAGTATTGAGAATTTAAAATCAACAAAGGAAAGGTTTGCAAGGCTATCTGAAGAAACAATAGGCAGCTCAACCAGTGAGAATATTATCGCTATTCAGAAAATATTCATACAAGCTTGGATGGAAAAAAGAAATAATGACTATGAATTTTTAGTTGATACCATACACAGCATTAAAAACTAGCCGTGATTTAAATTAAATTGTGCTTGGAAAGATTGCCAAATTACATTCAATTTGTAATTGAAGATTGAATGCTTAAATTTTGTTTTCGTGAGTCAATCGTGAGTTTTACCAAACTTAAGGGCAAAAAATCTCCTTTAAACTATCATAGACCGCATGAGTTCGATTCTCGTCGGAAATCAATTCAAATTGAAATTTCATACTGGGGTTTAAAATAATTTCTTTGCCTCCAAATGAAAAATAGATTAGTTATTTTAATATCATTGGGGAATGTCATGTAATATTGGCTCTACTGCCTCTAAAAACTCCAATAAGTGTTCTAAGAATTTCCCTTTTGGGCTACTAGATTACCAAAATTACCCTTGTAAGGTGAGGAACTTACAGGTTTTTTTGTTTTTACTGTCACAGTTACTGTCAATAAAAATAGCATAATTTTATTAAAATTAAAAAAAGGTATACTATTAAAAACCTGAATTAGCTAGTTAGATAGTTTAAATCTATGTGTATTTCAAAACATACTTAGCGATTTTTACTTATATTAGTACGAATAATTAATTGAACAGTGGATGAAATCCAGCTATTCATTACACGTTCAAGTACATAGCAAAGTTTCTAGAAGCGGATTTGAATTAACCCGAGGTATGATATACCGGATATTAAGCTTTAATTTAAAGACTTTATACATATTATCTCATGTTTGTCTTATCGTAAGTTTACTTTATAGCTGCGGTAGCCCTGACTCTCAAACCCCAATATCTTTAACACCCATAAAACCAATCTCATTGCTTCCAGAATGGAAAGATATCTCAAGATCATTTGATTTTCGTAGCATAAACTTAACCGATAATGGAAAAGATGGCTGGGCGGTTGGTCAGGGAACGATCTGGCATTACCGCCTGGGTGCTGATAACAAGGGTCATTGGCAGGACGAGACCCCCGCTGAAATTAAAACAGATCGAAGATATCCTTCTTCAGTAGCAGTGCAGCAGGATGGCAACGCCTGGGCGGTTGGTCCGGGAATGATCTGGCATTATAGCCCGGGTGCTGATAACAAGGGTCATTGGCAGGACGAGACCCCGCCCGAAATTAAAAAAACAAATCTTTCTTCAGTAGTGGTGCAGCACGATGGCAACGCCTGGGCGGTTGGTATTGGAACGATCTTGCATTACAGCTTGGGTGCTGATAACAAGGGTCATTGGCGGGACGAGACCCCGGCCGAAATTAAAAAAGCTCAAACAGTTCTTTATTCAATAGCGGTGCAGCAGGATGGCAACGCCTGGGCGGTTGGTGATGGAACGATCTGGCATTACAGGTTCGGTTCTGATAACAAGGGTCATTGGCAGGACGAGACCCCGGACACAATTAAAAGAGCTCGAACAAATCTTTTATCAGTAACCGCGCAGCAAAATGGTAACGCCTGGGCGGTTACTGACGGAGCGATCTGGCATTATACCCCGGGTGCTAATAACCATGGCCAATGGAAGGACGAAACCCCGGTTGAAATTAAAAACAGTTTAACGGTGCTTAATTCAGTAGCGGTGCAGCAGAATGGCAACGCCTGGGCGGTAGGTCGTGAAACGATCTGGCATTACAGTTTGGGTGCGGATAACAAGGGTCATTGGCAGGACGAGACCCCGACCGAAATTAAAACAGCTCAAATAGATCTTTCTTCAGTAGCCGTGCAGCAGGATGGCAACGCCTGGGCGGTCAGTTTTGGAAGGATCTGGCATTACAGCTTGGGTGCTGATAACAAGGGTCATTGGCAGGAAGAGACCCAGGGCGAAATTAAAATAGCTCAAGCAGTTCTTTCTTCAGTAGCCGTGCAGAGAGATGACAACGCCTGGGCAGTAGGTGGCGGAACGATCTTGCATTACAGCTTGGGTGCTGATAACAAGGGTCATTGGCAGGACGAGACCCCGGCCGAAATTAAAAAAGCTCAAATAGATCTTTCTTCAGTAGCCGTGCAGCAGGATGGCAACGCTTGGGCGGTTGGCCGGGGAACGATCTTACATTACGGCTTGGGTGCTGATAACAAGGGTCATTGGCAAGACGAGACGCCGGACACAATTAAAAGAGCTCGTACACAGCTTTTATCAGTAGCCGTGCAGCAGGATGGCAACGCTTGGGCGGTTGGCCGGGGAACGATCTTACATTACAGCTTGGGTGCTGATAACAAGGGTCATTGGCAAGACGAGACCCCGGACACAATTAAAAGAGCTCGTACACAGCTTTTATCAGTAGCCGTGCAGCAGGATGGCAACGCCTGGGCGGTTGGTTCGAATATGATCTGGCATTACACTCCAGAGGCTGATAACAAGGGTCATTGGCAAGACGAGACCCCGGACACAATTAAAAGAGTTCAAACGACTCTTTCTTCAGTAGCCGTGCAGCAGGATGGCAACGCCTGGGTGGTTGGTTCGCATATGATCTTGCATTACACCCCGGGTGCTGATAACAAGGGTCGTTGGCAGGACGAGACCCCGGCCGAAATTAACCGAACATTTCTTCAATCAGTAGCCGTGCAGCAGGATGGCAACGCCTGGGCGGTTGGTGACGGAACGGTCTGGTACTACAACCCTAATAACCTTGGTAAATGGTATCGTGATCTGGAGCTGTTGTCCTTTCCTTCTAGTTCAGTTGCTATTAAACCAAATGGTGGCGCCTGGGTTGTTGGCATAGGAATCGTTGAAGGAAGTTCTATCCCTATTACCCTGTTTTCATTAAAAACAGTCGACTATGATAATTTGAAAACGCTACAAGGTTCCATAAAACTCAAAACCAATGCACCCCTTTATGATGTCACTTTAGATCTTCATCCAGAAAAGGACACATTAGTTCATTTACTAAGTCAAAGGCGTTATACGAAGCATCGGAATGAAGATGGTAGCATAACAATTAAATTCCGTGATGATGCCAAAAATGTTTTGCAAGACTGGCAAGGCAAATACCTGAAAATAAAAGTAAGTGTTAAAATTCACCCTAGTCTATCGATATGGAATAATTATGAATCCAATAATTTTAGGTTAGATAAAGAAGAGATTTGGATCATTATTTTACGGAATAGTATTATTGTAGGCTTATCCATTTTCGTATTAAATTTTCTTCTTCTTCTTTTGGCTATACCTCTACCTTGGTTTAGGAAAAACATTTTTGGAGAAAATTTCGATCTACTCCTTAGCATTTTCAGCGTAAAGGGTATAATTACTAAGCCGCTATTAATTTGGATTCAGCCAATAAAACAAGCTATTTTAAAGAATTACAAAATGGAAATTTTAAAAAGACCTGATTTACTGCAATGGTCAATTGGACGCAAAAAATATAATCCACCACAGGTCGAAGAAGTGGATAGTGGCCATTTGATCGAAAACCTTTGGAACAAGATAAAGAGCAAAAAGAATAATAATTTATGGTTGATTGAAGGGCGATCAGGTTTAGGCAAAACGGCATTGTTAGAACAACTAACCATAGAAGCTTTAACGGTAAATAAAACACCGATTTTACTAAAACTTGGCCTATTTCAAAATGGGGGTATGTCCTTACAAAGTGAATTTCAACGGTATGGACAGCTCGAAGTAGATGAAAAAACAGCACTTAGCATAGTAAAAAATGGCAACTTTATTATTCTTTTGGATGGGTTAAACGAATGCAGAGATCAGGAAAACGTAAGATCGTTCGTAAAACTCGTTTTAAGAGAAAATATTGTAATTATTACTTCTCAGTTTACTCCTGACTGGCCGGAAATCCAAAAAGAAAAAATTGATTTAAGGCCATTTGGTAAACAACAACTTCAGTTTTTGCTAAAAAATGATGCTTGGGTTGACAGCATACAAAGAGCAGAATATTTGTTTGATTTTTATTCAAATGACCAGGTTCGAAACGATTTTAATTTTCTTCCTTTCACAACTACTCTAATTGCCGAATATATCGTCAACAATAACGGCAATTTACCAATTACCCGCTTAACCATTTATAAGGAGCTAATTGAAAAACTGAAGGATGAACTTCAATTTATAAATCTCAAAAAGAAGGCATGGTCAATGTTTTGTGAAAATAGCCAAAACCTCGAACCTGATAATTCTGTCGATAATATCGACAGCCAGTTTTTGGAAACAGCGAAAAACGAAAAGGTACTTACAGTATATATAGTACAAGGGAAAAAATACTACCGTTTTATTCACGAACGAATCTTTCGCTTTATAGTAACTTACCATCTATACGGCCAAAATAAATTTCCTGACATGGAAGAACTTCACAATAAACTTAACAACGGCCAGGACAAATTATATTGGGTGGACGTAATTGAGTTTTGGGGAGAGTTCTTGTCGGAAGATGCAAATACTCTCTCAGCAGGAACAAATAAATACAAAGATTTCTTGGTTGAAATCGGTAGCTTCGAACCATTGATATTAAAGAAGCGGCTTATTTATCAGTGGAAGAGGCTTAAAAGCAAACATCCTGAACTTATTGATAGGGAGTTTGAAGATAAATTGCTATTGATACTTGCTCAGGAAGGGGAAGAGATATGAAATCTCTTTTTTATCTAAAATTAAACTGAGCCTATATTTAATTTTAGATATTCATTTAAACATGATGGTGTAATTGCATATTGGCAAATTTGTGACAACAGTAGTCCTCTACTAACCGAAAAGCTGGTTTTCTTTTTTAGCATTTTTTTCTCCTTGTTCGCATCTTCAATTAAGTATAATAGAAATTTATAAAAAAAATGCATTTCAAATTTTCCCCTAAATATCTTTGAGCAATCTGCCTTCAAAAATTCTTGCTCTTTTTTATTTATATCATCATCGGTTACTGTAAGTGCATCTGGAAATGTTTCTTTTATTTTTTGTAGATCGTAATTGCTTCTGAGTTCTCCTATTTTGAGCAATATAAAGTCCTTCGGAAGGCTTTCGTCCAAAGACACATTTGTTGAAACTCCCGTTTTATTCCTTACGCACTTTAAGACGGCATACCATGCGTTGAATAGAGCTGTAGCAGAATGGTAGTCCTTTTGGTTTTTTCTAAATGTTTCTATAATAATGTGAAACTCTCGATCTTCTTCAGTGAGGGAAAATTCATTTTTCAGAATTTCAATCAAAGTTTCTTCTTGACAATACAAATTTTCTATACTATAACAAGGTGTTTCATAGATGTGGGGATTTTCATTTTTTTCATCGAAGTCACGGTCTATAAAATACAGTTTTTTATACTTTTTATATACCTCCTTTTCATCTAACAATTGAAATGTTTTAATAACTGTTTGTTTATTACCGCAAATAATTGGGTGATAATTAGTTTGTGAAAATGCTTTTATTCTTGGCGAATAATATTTACTGTCTTGGCCTTCAAAGAAGCAAAATAAATCTGTTTCACGACGATTAGACAATAATACAAACTTGTGATAAGCTGTTGTAGCACTATTTTTTGCTACTAGAATAAGGTCAGTTGCGGAAATCATTTTTTTATTTTATTCATAAAAATATATTCGTTTAACCCAACGGCATTTATAGCTAAGTCGTTATCATAGATAAAAGGAGAATGAGTTACGGCAAACAAAAATTTACATTTACCGCTGTTTAATATGTCTGGTAATAATTTCATTTGCCAAAAAACCGATAACGATAATTCAGGTTCGTCAAAAAGGACAATAAAATTTGAATCCTGTTCTAAGTAAATTTTAGAAAACAATGAAACTATTTGCTTTTCTCCAGAAGACAATTGGTTAAGGTGAACTTCTTCTTCTGTTGAACCATTTCTTGTAATTTTTAGAGAGACCTCTCTCTCATTGTAAATGTATTTCTTACCATTTAAATAACCGTTACAAGTGTCTACAAAACTTTTAATTGAAATATCTAGCACTTCTTGTTTATTATATAATTCAATTAACTTATTTATGAAATAAATTAAACCCAAATTAGCGCTTGTTGATTTCCCTGTTTTTATTATTGCAATAATCTTATCCTTATCATCTTGGGAAATATTGGGGCCTACTCGATGCAAGATTGTTTGAATTTTTTCTACATCTAACTTTGCAGCATTATTAGTTTTTGTGTCAGGGAAATTTGTTAAAAGTTGATGTAACATTTCGCCTGTGATTTCTGAGAAACCAATTACCGAAGACCGTGTTATTTCTTGAGTTAAACTTTTTATTCTCTCTTCCACATCGGTCATTCCAAATTGAATTACATCATCGTCAAGAGTTCTTTTGCTAATATCATCCATATCTTCTTCGTCCAAAAAATGGCTGTATTTTTCAAGAATTTCTCTTTTTGGTAAAAAGCCAATATTTTTTAAATCTTCTTCAATTCTGCGATATGTTGGGAAATAGAGAATTTTACCATCAACTGTAGCATCGATTTCCGCTATCGTTTTAAGGAAACCGTTTGCCTCATATTCATTTAAGAATTTTATCACTGTTTCATATATGAAACTGGACGGTGCATTAAAATTTAATCCAAAATGACGCAATGCGGACAACAATCGAAGCCTTTTTTGTTGCTCTGGAATTTTGGAGTCAACAATTGTTTTTAAATCACTAATATTCTGCTTAGTTGCTTTATCCGTCAAAATTGTATACAAATGACTTCTTCCAGATTGGTTTCTGGGTCGTTGTACAAAAAAATTTAACTCATCTTTTTTAATAACTATCTTTTTTTTATTGTCCAAATGCAACTCAATAGTTGAAAAATTAATTTTATTCAGCCTGTCAAATTTCTTTGAAAGCAAAAAATACATTGCATTTAAAACTGTCGTTTTGCCCAACCCATTATCCCCAATAAGAATTTTCGTATTTGCCTCGAATGTGATATCTACATTTTGGCTTCCAAACAAATCGTTGATGATAAATCTTTTAATATTCATCTTTGGTTTTTTTAAAGATTGCGAATTTTTAAAACTACTATAAAAACTTCATCGTTTTAATCATCACCGTACAATAAGTTATTATTGCTCTGTTGAATTACGAATTAATAAAATATAATTTGCATTCTGACCCCGTTTTTTCACGGTATTTATCGAATGGTGATCCTATTTGTAAAAACTTAAAAACAGTTAGATTCATACTTTATTGGGATTATTTATGGCCTTATTGAAAAAATTGGAGATCAATTTTAAAATATCTGCCTTTCTGTAATTGGGCGCTCGCGGAAGGTTAGCCAAGCAAAAGGTATTGCTTTAATGTTGTCCTTACTAAAATAAACCGGGTTTCCTTCGTCATTGTATCTTTTAAAGTCTTATGGAATAGGTAGTACTCCTTTAAGCCATTTTAAGCCATTAGAGCGTATATCTTTAAACTTCCAAAACAATTGTAATACGTAACCACTTCAATTATCTTATGGCTTGTGATGGCCTTAAAAAAGGTAATGAAGCGTAGTGTAATGAACTTTACCTGGCTAATCGTACAAGCCTGTCTATAATTTTCCTGTGGCGTGTATCTGTCTTCTTTGGAAGTTATCTTTAATGCCTATTAAAATGGATAAGCTAAATACATTTACCTAGACCATCCATCAAAAAATGGTGGCTTTTTAAATGGAACACAACATACCTTTTACGGCTTTATCTAACTATTTAAAAATACCGTTAAAACACGGTTTGTACGTAATGTTAAAAATATTAATTTTCACTATTAATAAAACTTATGGAATGGGAACAAACTAGAAAAGAGACAACTGAAGTTAAAGGCAGTGTAGTTTCTGAGCGTATTATTTCTGAAGTTATTAAGCCAACTAAAAAGGTATTCGGATTAAGTACAGAAGCATATGATTTAATATTTAAAATAGTTGGCTTAATAACTATAATAATCTCGATTATCGAATACTTTGATAAGGTTAAGAATGAACAACAACAAAGAAAGAATCAATATATTTCTGATTCTACCGCTAACGCACACTATCAGCAAGATAAATTGAGACAGGACTCTAATGCCCGAAATGAACAATTACAATTTCAGAAGGATTTAGAATTTAAGAGGCAATCTTTAGAAGCTACTCTTTCAAGCAATCTTAGACAACTTTTTACGCAAAGAGATATTGAGATACAAAAGGAGAACAGGCTGTTTGATGTGACCGCACTGATAAGTGCGTCAACGGAAATGAATGTACTTTTACATAAATCGCCTGAGAGCGACTCTTATATCGAATCAAAAAATAAGTTCCTTTATGATTTAAAACCCAAAATCTTTATACTGGATAATGATACCATTAAAATTTATAATTCAATTTTAAAATTTGAAAAATGCCTGTATACTTATGAAACCGTAAGATCAGCCTCGAATGTGTTCGATAAAATATACGACGAACTTTCAAAAATCTATGATAGAGAATCAAAATTTCTATCTGATAGTGCAACTTTATTTAATAATCGCTTAATCGTTTCAAATAACAATTTAGAACAAAATTATTACAATTCTGGATCTCAAAAATTAATTCAATTATTTGAATTAGCGCGGAAGTATAGCGAAGAAATGGAACCAATAGACGAAGTTTCATTAATTCCTTCAGAACCTCAAGATTTACAAGAACTTGGGAAGGAAATTCGGATGAAATGGAGCGCAAGTAAGTCATTCTTACATGAACTTGAAGGTATTGAAAAGCTTCATCAACATCTAGAATTTAGTAAAGCGGATTCCATACGTTTGGTTCATTTTGTAGGAAATCAGTCATTTAGATTCGCATGCTATAATACCGCAGAAAGATGTAAAAGGCATGAAACAATTTTGTTGGACATTATGACCGAAATCAAAAATAAATATGATTATCAAATGAAGAAAATTACTCGTCGGTCAAAACCAACATCTAAAGTAAATATTCTTAATATCGACAATTGAAATAACTCAAATCAACCTAAAACGTTGCAGTTTTTAATCGATTGATAAATGTGCCGTGTCTGTAACACGGTACATAGAGTCCCGTCGGCGGGACTTTCTTATCCTTATCTTATTTTGTCTAAACTCTTATGCAACAAAAAAACCCACGTTTTCACATGGGGTCTTGGGTGTTTACAACCAGCTCTCGCCTGTTAGTCGTTTATCCCAGCCGTAATCACCTAGAGCTTGCTTCACTTCATCATAAGTAAAATATCTGTTCTTACCTACTTTGCGTCCGGTTATCGTTCCTCTCATAATCCAATTCTGAACCGTTGTTTTCGTTACCTTAAACGTTACCGCAATATCAGCGATAGTCATTAATGGTCTTGTTTCTATTTCTGCCTGTCTTTTCTTTTCTAAAATCTTGTCGATTATCGGTTCAAGAATTAATTCCAGATAGGCAATTTTAATTTCAATATTTGAGTCTCTTATTTTATTTGCGGCATGCTCATTTTTATTTAATGGTCACAGCCTTGAATCGCTCTTCTACTTTTTTCTTCAGGTCCCGCAATGCCTTAGTCCTGTTCTCTTTTAACGGCGCTATCGCCGCAGCCGCAATTGCCTTTTCGAACCGTCTGAAGATTGGTTCAAATCGTTCTTTATTTTGCTGATTATTCCGCAAGGTGCTTTTAACTCGATCCTTGCGGTACTAAAAGGTCAGACTGATAAATTTTGTATAAATACCCCGTATTGCCGATAAAGGTGCAATTATTTAACCCTGAATACTTTACATCGTTGAGATAGTGAATATCGTGAACTATTCTGCTTATCACATTATTCATGAGTCTTGATTTATTTTACAAATTCATAATTTCAATGCAATAAGGCCTTAATTTCGAGCCAACTTTTTTATGTAATCCGAAATTCATAATGGGCAGCTATCGGCAATTTTATACAGTCTTGAAGTTCGCAGAATACGAATATTTTCAGGGTCAATTACATTATTTGTTTGAATCTGCCCTTCTCTATTGTCAGGCATTATTTCAATGGCCAATACACTTAAAGGTGCATTAATGTCCATACCTTTCCGCAACAGTTTTGTCCGTATATCTTTTAGTACCCATGAAGTTAACCCTACAGGTTTGTCAACGTTGTTATTTCGCTGAGGTTTTTGTAAGGATACCTGGTCTATAAGAATATTCCTGTATTGTTTCCCATCTGCTTGCAATACCTGCGCATATAACAATGCATAAACGCTTGTTCTCGGAAAAAGAGGAGTGCAATTGTTGCCATTTAAAAATGATTCTGCATACACTGCGCTCACTTCAATGGTCTCAGGTTTTCTTAACGAGCTTACCCGAAGTCTTGGTGCAGGATGTTGAATACCTGTCACACGTAAACCGCGGCCAAAGCGGGCCTGGGCTGTTGACCACTTTTTATCCGTGTGGCCTACGCAAAACTGGTAGGTAAAAAATCCAAAAAGTTCCGGTGAATCGGGATTTAATCCGTCAGGTATCATCAATAAAAAATGGCGTATGCCTTGTTCTTCAGCGCCTGCCTTAGCTGTTGCTGGTGATAGTATTTGCATGGCATCAAGACCTGAATTATCTTTTATTTGGAGCGGACGTATCATCCGTATAATTTCAGAATCGAGATTAATAGCAGGCTCAGCTATTTCGTGCTCAACATCAATATCGTGAATGGCCAAGGCCGGGTCAGGCGCATAAGCAAGCAATCTTGCAAAATAGGTGTCGTCAGGATTTTTGACCGGTTCGGCAAATTCTATCCACAAGTATTTTCTTTGTTCTGATGTTGCAGCATATTGATTATTGAAAAGCTGTTCGTCACTGTCAGTGGCAGATAACGCTAATCCCACAGAAACTATTTCGGGCACCTGCGAAGGAGGGTCTGTGATGGGTAATGTATTCTCCAGGTTATAGGGCTGCGTGGCATAATTATACGCCGTCTCATTGAAATTAATGACCTTGTTAAAGCGCGGGGAGACACGGTAACGAACATCAATAGGTTCGGGAAACTCTGAGGGTCCCTGTGAAGCGCCCACAGGTTTAGCACCCGGCTTAATATTTAATGCATCTATAAAAACCAATCTTGTTTTTAAACGATCCGGCTCCTGCATATTTTGCCAGTTCAATCCTTTGGTCAATCCAATCACGCCAACCTTTTCTTCGTTATCTTCTTCAAAATCTATCCCGTCTGCTCTGTTGTATTTCCACTGGCGGAAAACCTCAAAGCTATCCGCCTTTAGCATATCCCAGCACCAATCCCTGTTAAGGTTAAGTTGAATAACAGATATCCATTTCCTTGACAGGTCATCTATAGTTGCAAAAGTAATGGAAGAGTGATCGGGAGATAAGGTATGCCCTATAAGATTGGAGCACCCAAACTGAACGCGTTCATCTTCCTTCCCCATAAGTGAGAGCCCGTTCTTTTTAAAACCGCTTACAGTTGCAAGTCGTTCAACAATGCTGACATCTGTCTGGTTTTGATCACCTCTTGCGGCGGCAGCACGACTTTCCTGCGCTGTTTTGGGTACTTCGGGACGAAAGAAAATACTTAATAAAGAATCCTCTGTTTTCTTCAGCAAAGGAGCAGTTTCAAGGCTTTCAATACTTTGTGTGATATCTTTTTTTACAGGTGTGCTGAAACGAAAATCTTCATGGCCGAAATAGTCTGTTTTACCTGTGCTGCAAAATGACCTTATAGTTATACGGATCTTCCTAGCTGTTGGTAAGATCAGCGGGCCGCTTGGTGTGCTGACATCTACGCCCAGTCCAAGCTCATCCGGTTTTACCCCATCATTAAAAAAAACAACAGGTACATCTCTGAAATCGAATGGAAGATGAAGCGTATGGTCAGCTTCATCCAATGATAATACATAATCGCCAAAGCTGCGGACGGTTTCATACAGCAGCAGGTAAGGCTCCTTAGGCGTAATAGCATGCAAAGCATTATAAGAAGCTTCCCTGTCCATATCAAGCGTTACCGCTTCAACAATAATGTGCACTTTGTCTGCATCGGGATCCGCGACAGATACCTCCCTTGAAGCCAGTTTGAACCGCTCAAAAGTCTCCGGATTATCCGGATCCTGTATTTTGTATTTTTGGGTTCCATCAGGATCCACAGTGATTTTTGCAAGATCACCTGACGCTGCATCTAAGGCTACCCTGTCCTCCTTTAATAACTGTACAGCCCTGGCAGTATCATCTGCGGCAAATAAAATGGCCGGGTAACCCAATCGCGGACGAATAATTTTTAAACCATTGTCTTCATCTGATATTGCAGGCGGCGATGGTGCCACATTGCGTGTAAACTTATGCTTGCAAATTCCGCTTTCGCCGGGATTTAAAGCCTTATCACCGGTAACAGGACCACCGCCGGAAATATCAGAAAGCCTCACGCGAAATGCATAATGCTTTCCATACTTCAGTTCCATTTCCGTTCCCGGCGTTTGTTTATATAATACCTTCGGGTTTTTTTCGGGTTTTTTTATTACTTCAGCGGCTTTATACTTAGCTATATTATTTATTTCTTCCGGTATGGGATCAGGTACAGCAAGCGAAGCGCCATTCCAGAAAGCAAAAAATGCAGGCAGCCATAACTGTGTTTCGTTATCATTGCTTCTTGCGGGTGAAACCTGCACGCCCAATTCGCCTTCATAATTTCCTAATTCTATTCCTGCTAAATTTAGAGGTTCTATTGAACTAATGGCAACCTGCGATCTCCATTTTCCTTTTGTTTTATTTTCGGTTAAGCTAATGTCATCTGAATCAAAAACCGCCTGGCTTATTTCAGCCACATCAATACGATAGCGGCTGACAGTTAGTTTGGAATGCGCTTTTTGCGGTGATCCTGGCAATATCGCTCCCAAATGCGTATCCGTAAAACTTCTGCTCATCCAGGTTAATATTTGTTCATCATCCCAGCCCAGTCTTATACCGGTATCCATCACTGGCGATAACCCCTCTTTGGTTTCCAGGATCGGGTTCGTATGAACAGCCTGGCTGCAATGAACAATTTTAGCGAAGCCATCATCATATTGAACTACATCTTTAAATACATCATCAAAAGGCACGGTGGGTTCTACATTTCCGAATTTATCTATGTGCAGCACAGGGAAAAGCACCGGTGCAAACACCTGCCTGGATTCAGTTGCCGCAGGTATTCGTGCGGCATAATATTGCACCAGATCGCTGTTTGTTAAATGAAGCGTTGTATCAGCAGCATCCGTTTCATCAAAATCAAAATAGATCCAGCCACCTTCTTTAAAAAGGTCTGCGTTATCAAAAGGAACTTCAATATCGGAATATAAAATACCCAGCTCTTTTGCCAGCAGGGGCTGAGAAAGTGCAAATGCAAGTACTTGCGCCCAGTTTACATTATCTTTTCTTACATAAGGATTTGTAAAACTACTGTTCTTTAGGGAACAGAAATAACTGTCATCTGTAACGGCGTTATCGTTGAGCGGCTTACTAAATCCAAATGCATTGCGGTAGGCTTCAGGTAAATATTTTTTTAAGATAACCGGTTTTTTGGTGGAAAGTTTATCCCTTGTATCTGTGATGTTAAATTCTGCGGCAATCGCATTAAAAACATTTTCCCTGCTGTTGTTTTGAAAAATAAGATTGTGTTTTGGCTGGTAATTCGCATCATCAGCATGATCTCCTGATACAGGCAACTTATCACTTTCTCCCTGAACCAACCATGCTTTTAGTTTAAATGTGGCGCTTACAAAAGCGGTAAGATCCTCGTTGTTAGCCAGATCAGCAAACGGATCATTCCTTGGCAGGATTACCACATTACAGACAAGTTTGCTAGCTCCCGCCTCATTTAAATGTATGCGTTGCGGAAAAGGAAGTATGAATAATTTTTTATCCTCGATAGCCATAATAATTAATTTAAAAAGGATTTGGTAAATCAATTTCGTGCTCAAAGTCCTCTGAGAAGTCCCAGCTTAATACAAAGGCAACCGTAACATCGAGTGTAAATACGCCGCGTACAGTGGCTGTCCATTCAGTATGTGGCGTCACACCGCCTTTATTAGACACTGTGCCGGAAGCCTCCACCTGCACGCTGACAGAAGCAAGACCACCGCCAACGGTTAAAACACCTCTGAGCATTTGCCCAACGGTCATAGTTGTGCCATTATCAATAGAAACACCAAGACTGATCACACGGGTCAGCGATACATAACCAACCATAGGCAACTGCACGGCTACGGTTGCGCCAAAACCCATAGTGAACTTAAAGGTTGGCTTAGCGTCCGGCAATTCTATGAAGACTTCTACTTTAGCAGTGCCGACACCGTAGGCCGTAACTGCCTCAATGGTTATTAAAAGCACCTGTATTGTAGCTTCAAAACCCAACGACACACCTGCACCAGCTTTAATTAAATTACCAGGATCTGCAGAAAGTGACAGGTTGAAAAAAACACCGAGATCAAGCCCCGCTTCAACTATCAATGGTGCAGGACCGGGCAGTTGCGCTAATTGTACCGGATTTGGAAATTTAATTACCGGGATCTTTTCTTCGATGGTGCATTTATAGCTCCAGCTATCAGGGGAATTGCCCATTACAAAACTAAATCCCGATGCAATGATATCCTTACTTCCGTTTTCGCTTGAAAGCATATATAAAATCGAAAGCACCTGGATTATTTTCTGCAGATCGGGATCTTTGCCCCATTCTATCCTTGCCTTATCAAATGTCGGCTTTGCACCTGGTTCAGCATTAAAGTTTCCATTTATTGTAATTAATGGTTGAAAAGGACCAAGGTTGACCACAATAGCAACACCAGTATTGCCCATCTGCCATCTTTTCGTATCATCAATTGCATCTAACGCTACTTTAAATAGTTGATTTGGGGTATCCACTCCTCCATAATCAATATATATCTGAAAGATCTTTTCATCTACCAAATACAACTTTCTGCTTTTCTTGTCAACCGGCTTAACGACACATTCCGGTGGTATAAAATTATCCAGTGCTTTTGCAACCTCAGTGGGGAATGATATACCCGCAGTATCTTTTGTAATGTCAAGCCTATCTACTGTTACTTTGTCAGTATTCAGCGATAATGATCCGCTGTTATCCGGGAAAATAGCGTTGCTTTTAAGAAGGCTATATGGATCGGCAAGAACAGGATTGGTCACCAAAATCTGCTTTAAGCCATTTGTGATCCCGTTAATAATGGAATTACCGTTTGAATCAAAGGAAGGGCGCGGAAATAATAATTTTTGCGTACCGGTGCTTTGAAGCAGTGCATATTCTAGATCCGCCGGCGCTGGCTTGACTTTAGCATATTTTTCAATTTCAAGCGGGTTGCCTAATACATGCAACGAGTTTTTAAAGTCAATATTTGCTGGATTTCCGGAGTCATCAAATTGTAGTTGTCCATTGCGGATAAGCGGCACAGTCTCATCATTTGTTAGCGGCAAGGTTGCGCCGTTTGTTATTTTCTTAACTACAGACCAGCTCCCTCCTTTTGGCAATTGTAACGTTCCCCGTGCTGCTGCAACTAACAAAGTAGAAGTAGTAGCTGTGACATCTACCCTTGTTACATGCATCATTTGATCGGCGCCGGCAATATTTACGATACAATCAACAGGCCCACCCAATGCACCTACATCAGGCCTTGTCATAAAGGTTTGCAAATCTTTTTTAGTATAATACTTGTATAACTTTTTTCCAGCGTTATTACCTAATATAATATACCCGAATTGTTTTTTAGATGGCACCAGTTTATAATTGCTTTCAGCAAGCTCTGCTGTATCTTTAAATCCGCTGACAACGTTTTCTATCAGTACATCTGCGTCAAAATAAACTCCGGCCATTTTAACGTCATCAAGGTTTTCGAGCTGTTGCGGAAGTGATGTCTGAGTATCCTTAATAGAAGTTACATTAAACACTCCTTTTATTACACCAGGGTGGCAATCATATCCAAAATGAAACCGGCCCGGCCCCGTTGCTACCCAACCAGTATCGGTCCGAATGATATTGCCATGATTTTTTCTTTCGATGATAATTGTTCTTACTACAGGAACAAAAAAGGGTGCAATAGCGCTTTTGATCTGTATTACTTCATGAGCCACCCTCCCAATGAGGATGTTAAATTTTACTTGGCTTACGGCGCCCGCATCGGCAGTTTTATCAAGCCAGTTACTAAATATACTCGCGCCCAAACCGGAAAAATCTATTCTTCTCAGCGGAACCTTTGCATTGGGTGAACGGGATGATTTAAATGTAAGAAATGCTTTCTTATTAACTTTATCCACCTGTATGGTTTCAATATCCTGCTCGTGCCACATTTGTGTATTGAACTGTCGGGTTATTGGTATCCCCAATATTGAATCCTCATCGTAAGTAATTAATGTTTGTGTTACTTTAGTCACCTTATTAGTAACTGTATTGTGTAATAAAGCAAAATCAGCATTTTCCGTAATAACAAACTCGTTCAATAATGCAGTTGCAGTTTGATTACCTGCTATTACCTGGCTTAATCGACTATCAACAGGGGGGAAATCAAACCTTTTTGGCATCTGCAGAACGGCTCCATGAAAAGAAGCGTCAGGAAAATTATCACGTGGCACGCTCAGGTAACCTTCTGATTTGGCTGTTATTTGTATGGCTCCGGATAACGGCTCTTTTTTTAAATTAAAATCAGGTTGATTAAAATTTAATACACTGTAGGAATAAGGGTCTGGTTTTGGTTTAATAATAAGTTTATGTAGCTCAGGAGGAGGGGGCGGTTTTACACCATCAACCATCGGATGAAATAATGCAACAGCATTCATACCAAAGGGCAATGCAAAATGAGCCGCAGCGGCATATTTACTTTTCTCATCCCGGAAACCTTCAACAATATAATTAACAACCGCGACCGGCGCCAACGTCACATCCGCCTTATTTGCACTCGAAATGCGCGTAGCCACGCCATGGGCAGGGAAAGGATTTTCCTCAGTAAAAACAGGAGGTTTAACATTCTGGTCTTCAAAATATACCGGCTCCCATTGCACATGCGGAAGCGTGAATGCTCTTACAAATCTGCCGGAACTCACCAATTCATTGTTAGCAATACGGTAGACCTGGTTCACGTGATAACCTGTATTTTCCAGAACGGCCTCAATACCATTTTCGGTATTATCAAGCCTACGCGAAAATGCGACTCCCATTTGAGAAGCCCTGCCTGACACATCTACCAGCGAAACATTGCCCGGCAATATATGCAGCGTTGAAAATGCGCCCGTGGTATTTGTTTTCGAATGATAAACAGATTGATAGTTTCCGTAAGGCGTGGCATCCGGTGTTATATCAGCCGTCATTCCTTTCGATGCTATCTCATTCTGCAGCATTTCATCATATATTTTTTCACCGGGATGAGGCAGCGGAAAGTGTAATAAAACATCTGCCAATTGCTCATCACTGATTGTTCCCTTTGGAATAAAAACATTTCCATTTTCATCTGAAAGCTGCATGATTAATTCAGCTTCATCTGTTTCGTTCCAGCTAACTGTTGCCAGTAAGCCACGGGCGGGTAGTACATTACCGTTGGGTAATGGCTGATCATTAAACAGGCTGGTGATATACGGGTCGGGAAGTGTATGTTCAATGCCGGGGACTGGAAACAAAATAATGCAATTCCCTTCAGCTGCAATACCTGAGGCATCTAACTTACCCACCACTAAAAATACTTTAACCGGGTTTACGCGAATAAGTGCATTCGAAAGCGCAAAACTGCTAAGCTGTTTAAATGCGTTGTTTTCAAAAGCTATCGCCGGATCCATCGCGCTTCCAACAATTACCGCAGTTATGCCGCTTCCATCCCGGAAGAGCATTAATTCGGCCGATGTTTTTAAAAACACCCTGTCTCCGTTAGAAAGCAAAGGGCGATCTATGTTTACATTGATGGCTGCATTGGTAATATGTTGTTCACTGTTTTTGCGGTGAGAAATAAAATTACCTTTCCCTCCGGCAGCATAATTCATTTCAATAACAGAACGCCGCTTCTGCTGCTCATTGCCCCTCCACAGTTTTAATTGTTGTTTGGCAAGCAGGCTAGGGTTGGCAGTATAAGTGATAAGAAGTGTTTCAGGCGAGCTGCGTATAAAAAATCCCTTTAGTTTAACCGCACTATTTTCCAAACCATTCCAGGAGAGCGAAAATCCCTCATTAATATCAAATCCTATGTACCCGCTTTCTGATGCTATACCCAATCTTTCAAAAGCTAATGGATGATTGGTACTCACAACAGGAAAGTACCAGGCAGCATTGGTAATCTTTCCATCTCCTTTTAAATCAAAAACCGGGGAAGAGTTTTCAGTAGCTAAGAAAGAATCATTTTCTGTTTGTAAAGGAAATGACAGCAATTTTTTGTCCGCCGCCCAACTGCATTTAATATCTGAAGCAGAAACAGAATTTACCGTGCTTCCAAACAGCTTAGATGAAAATGGTTCGGTATGCGTGAGTGTTATTTTTGGGGGTTGTGGTAACCCAGGACGATGTTTGAAAGTGAAGACAAATTTGTCCGGGTAAGTAACTGTATTGCCTGCAGCAACCGTAAAGCCTGAACCATCCGGAATTTCATTTTCAGGAATACAGGTAATGGTGAATCCTGAAAAAAACACAAAGGGGGCGGCAGCTATTTTATTACCAGACTTGGTAAAGCCGCTGTCAAACAAGACGTCACACTGCTTTAACTTAATACTGGTATATAATGTTGCATCAGCAACATTACTATCAAAATGAATGGCTGACAGCCATATTGTGCAGTCGGCTAAATTCATATTGGTAACAGCACCATCTGGTACAACAATTGGTGTTTTTGCTGATATTACTGCGGAAATTTCGGCAGTTGTTGGTAATTGAAGAAGTAACTGATGCGCTAAATAGTAAAAATCAAAAACTATAGATTTATTGTCTGCTATTTTAAAAGGGCCGAATGATACCTCTGGCTCAAGGTGTGTATCTGTAAAGCCGATTGCCGCAGGCAACAAATCACTAACAGTAATTTTAAGCCAATAAGAATCATCAGTTGTGCGGAGGGGAATGTTATTAAAAATTTTATCGGAAAATTCATTGATATCAGTGATGATGTTATCTGAAAAATCACGAGTGCTGGTTCCTGCTTTATAAGCCGGCGCTTCAATATATACAACTGCCTGACTTAACGTGAGAATGATCATTTTCTGAAATTCATCAATAGCTGCTTCACTAACCGCATCTGCTTTTAGTAACGGAGCCCAGAAAAAATACAGGTAGTCTTTAATTTCGTCGTTGGTCATTCCGGATAGTTTTCAAATGAAATTGATATAATACAGTTATCAAAATATTGATGACGCCACGTAACAATCGTCAGTATCCTAAATCATTATAAGCTGCGAAATTCAGGGGTAAAAAAAATCAGCAGTAAAATTTTATTATTTCAGAAGCATTCTCGTTGACCATAAATCATAAGAACAACAATCAATTTGTAAGTGGATATGGCCATCTTTTTTGGGAACCAATTCTGGCCTGTCATAAGTTTTTGTTTAATTGGCTTAAGCACCTGTAGTCACAAAATTTATGTTTGTATTGAAATAAAGGTATTGACTTACAGGGAAATATACAAACAAAAGGATGCGTAAAAACACCTGAAATGATACCGTGAAAACACGGTATTTACAAAACTATTTTTGAAATTTACAATACTATCAGTTCCGTTTTCGACTTACGCAATAAAAATTACCTTGAAAAAAAGAGTCGGCCCAAAGGAGAAGTTCTATGCCAAAGAGATAGACTTAAAAATGGCCAGATTCCAGCGAAGACTGGGTAAGATGTCCGATTATTGAACGGCTTAAACGGAATATTTCAGGCATAAATCGGCTTCAAAATACTCGCTATTTTACCCATTTTTCTGCCAGAAATCGGTCCATTTTGCTAATGGAGGGGAGCGTAAATATTGATAAGAAATTAATTATCAAGTAGTTGTATTTTATAGAATAGTTAGGGCCATATTCCCGATAAATGAAGATAACTAATTGATAATAACATAGTTATAATCTAAGTAGCCCATAGGGGAAGCTTTTCGAATCGCGCTGTGCAAAGGCCGTGAGGTGGGGATTTTGGCAATGAAACACCTCGAAACAACCCGTCGGGTAACCAATCCCGATCAGCAAGGTCTAGTCAACCACTGGAAGCGAGTCTTGCGTAGTCAGCAGTAATGCTGGCACGAAGCGTAGACAGCGACTGCTAAAGGTATGCTACTGAGCCTCGAAACGTTCCTCAATGTCGAAGTCTTGGTCCTTTCGAATATCAGGACAACATCAAACCGGCGCTATCAGACGAGCCATGTCGATTCGGCCGGGGTCGAAGGGTATGTCAGAGGCAGACTGGGGTTGTACGGCAACACAGGAGAGCCTACCGTCTCCTTACGAAATTAGGTCAAGGATGCCCTAACCCAAACAATCCGAGTTTGCAGGGTACATATCACCACCCTGCAAGTGCTAAGAAAAGGCGGTATCGAAAAAGGTATCCGGACCGAGCGGAAGCGAAGGGAAGGAAAAGGGCGGAGGCAGTCTTAGCATCCCCATAGTACTGATAGAACGGTGGGAAATCAGTTCCATGAAAGCCACCAAGTAAGGAAGGGGGATGCCTGTTTTACGGAACTGCATTTTAGAAACAATTAATGTACACAGAGACATGAAAGAATTGTTAACAGTAGAAATGCAGATAGCAGAAAGGTCACGGAAATATCCGAAGGAGGCCTTGACAAATCTGCATGATCTTATCGATGAGCCGCTGATGAAAACCTGCCTGGCAGGCCTTAATAAAAAGGGCGCAGCTGGCGTGGACGGTCAGACATGGTACGATTACCATGAACAGCACAAGGAACGAATACCTCAGCTACTGACGGCATTCAGGAGCGGGAACTACCGGGCACCACACATCCGGCGGGTATTTATACCCAAGGGTGATGGAAAGCTACGGCCGCTGGGAATAAGCACGATAGAAGATAAGCTGCTGCAAAGTGCAGTGACGAAAATCCTCTCGCCGGTATATGAGCAGCTATTCGTTCCTACCTCGTATGGATTCAGACCAGGTAAGTCACAGCATCAGGCATTGGAGGAATTATTCAGAGAAGTAAGCTTTAAAGGCAAGCGCTACATAATAGACGCCGACCTTCAAAACTATTTCGGAAGCATAAACCATCAATGTCTACGGGAATTTCTGGACCAGAGGATAAAAGATGGCGTGATCAGAAAGATGATAGACAAATGGCTCAAAGCGGGCATAATGGAAAACGGACAGGTCAGCTATCCGGAGGAAGGATCGCCACAAGGCGCATCGGTTTCCCCACTGATCAGTAATATTTTCCTGCACCATGTGCTCGATGATTGGTTCATAAAGCAAATACAACCGCTGCTGAAAGGGAAAAGCTTTATTATCCGCTATGCAGATGACTATCTGCTGGGGTTCACTCACAAGGAAGATGCGCTGCGGGTAATGGAAGTGTTGCCCAAACGGATGGGGAAGTACAGACTGACGCTGCATCCAGAAAAGACCAGGCTAATCGATCTGGTAGAAGAAGGAAAACGGGGCCAAGCCAAACAAACGTTTGACTTTTTAGGCTTTACCCACTATATGGGCAAAAGCCGGAAAGGGGAACGGATTCTGATGCGTAAGACGAGCAGCAAGAAGCTCAATACTTCGCTGAAACGGATGCATGAATGGATCAAGCTGAACAGGCATAAGCACTCCATACCGGTGCTCATCGCCAAACTGAATCAAAAACTGAGAGGCTATTATGGCTATTACGGCATCACATTCAACGCGAGAAGAATCAGCTCGTATTATCAACGGACAAGACGTATCCTCCACAAATGGTTAAACCATCGAGGGGGCAAGCGCGTTTGGACCTGGGAGAAGATTAAAAAGCTCACGGACGAATGGATACCCCTTGAGAAACCAAGGATTTATCACAGCCATTGATTAGCAAAGCCGTAGTACAGAGGAACCGTGTGCGGGAAAGCCGCTCGCACGGATCTGTGGGGGAGCGGGGAGGCAACGAACCGCGCTACCCGGACCCCTTTTTAGAGGACTTGCGACTCTTAGCGGCTTCGTAATTAAGTATTTGTTAGCTAATAAACGATTGATAAAGCCATAATAAAATTCTTATAGCAATACACAAAAGTATTATGTAAAGCAATATTGTACCAAACCTCGCAGCGTTGCTAATTTTAAATTTATAACCCATTTTCTCAAAATTATAATTTAATTTTAAAACAGCGACTCTTAGGCCCGTAGGGGAATCGAACCCCGATTTAAACCAGGCATAAATAAAATTACCGGCTCACCAAAATGACCCAATCGGAAAAATACCGTTATTAATGCCCCGCATTAGGGTAGCAGCGGCATCCTCCGTAACGCGGAGATACAGCGCATAGCCGGACCCCGCCAGCCGGCTGGAAATGCCCAAAAAATAAATTGTTAAACTTAACAAGAGCCCCGGACGCACAAACCAAAACCAAACCCCAGGTCACGGGGACCAACCAAATACAATGATACGACGCCATGTTGCCGGATGCCTAATAACAAAGATGAAAGGCAGGGAGACGTTATCACAATGAGTGATCACCTGCGAGCAGCTGGTTAAATCCAGGTTTCGATCCTGAGAAGAATTTAAAATAATATTTTTTTCAGATCAGTTAAAAATGGAAACACGCGAGGTCGAATCTGATTTTTATTTATAAAAACGCAAAAAGATGTAAATTGCGCACATGCCTGCAACCGATGCACCTTCCAAAATTTATATCGAACAAGTTGATTATATCCGGGCCATAGCCTCCGTTTCGGTCGCATTATTCCATTTAGGGGGAAGGTTTTACCAGGATTAAAGTTTGGCTGGCTGGGTGTTCAAATGTTTTTCCTTTTATCCGGATTTATAATTTGCTGGTCAATACCGAACAATTATGACTGGAGCATGGCCAGGACATTTATTTTAAAGCGAATAACAAGGATAGAGCCACCATTTATAATTTCAGTCATCCTGTTACTCGTAGTACAATATATTTTAGTACCCAATTATAAGCCTGATTGGATAAATGTTCTATTCCACTTCGCATATTTGAATAGTTTTTTCAATCAACCCTATCTAAATCCGGTTTATTGGACACTGGGAATAGAATTTCAGTTTTACCTGCTCATTGCGGTTATTTTTCCGTTGATAAATAAAAAATTCGGGTTCCTGATATTAATAGCCATATCCATCATCCCACTTTTTGTAAATATTCCGGCTCTGGGATTAATCAATGTATTTCCCGGGTTTGCTATCGGGATTTGTCTCTTTTTGATCAGGGTCAATTCACTTACACTAAAGTATTCTTTAACATTACTGATTCTAATTGTATTAACTTTCCTTGTAGAAGGTCCTTTGCAAACATCGGCCACATTGATAGCGTTTTTAATTTTGATTCTGCCAATAAAATCAAATTCCTTTATTCGCTTTTTCTCGAAAATCTCATTTTCGCTTTATTTAACGCATGATATCATTGGAAGCACTTATGTGGTGCATCTGGGTTCCCTGTTACCCAAGACTTTTTTATGGAAAGCTTTCGAATTCAGCTCTAGTTGTATTATCAGCGTGCTTTTTGCCTATCTTTTCTATTTAATGATCGAGAAGCCGTTTTTTTTGCTCTCCAAAAAGATAGTGTATCGCTAATAAATGACCTTAAACTAATGAACACCGAAATCAAACCTTCGCGCAAATAACTCCTTTGCTACAGGCGTTAAGCAGTTACGACAAGGATTAGTTACTCAAGCAGGCCAGTTTTTCAGCAACTGCGCGGAGCAGGTTCACATCGGGAGTGCGGGTAGAGATAACCGATTCCGGGCTGATTAACGCGCGGTAGGCGCCTTCTTCAACAGGTTCAAAGTTAACGGTCATTTCATCAATCAGCACAGCGATCCGGTGGGTGTTTTCCCACCGCTCGAAACGCGCCTTAAATTCACGCTCAGTTCCCTGGTAAACCAATGGTATAATAAACGCCTCATTCATAATTAAATTTTAATTTTCGAGGGGTCTGTTATAATAATCTCCGGTTTTCCCCTGTAATCAATTACCTCACCTTCCACCGTAATCGTTTTATTATCCAGCCCAATACCCAAATCTTTGGCCTGACCCTTCAGCGCTATCGTCAATAACTGGTTGGGATAAGCCGCCCCTAAATTTACCAGTACCATGCTGCCTATATCTTTACAGCCGTAAACTTTACCCTGAACACTCACAATTTTACCGACAGCATTTTTAACATCTTCTAATTTCACGACAGCAGCACCGGGTGCGCTTGCCGGCGAAGGAGCCAAGGCAACATTAGTTATTTTAACCTGCTCATTATTAAATAATTTATTTAATTCACCCGCTAAGCGGATACCCGCCTGGTCAATACGTTTACGGATTACAGGAATATATTTCTGATAGTAAGCCTCATCAATTTCCTGACCAGGTTTAACCTGCGCATAGAGTTCACTGCTGATCTGGTAACTTTCCCAGATCCACTCCATAGGACTATCGGATTGCCATTGTTTGATCTGCGCTGCCGTAGCCACGTCATAAGCTCTGGCGATGTCAGTCTCATTCAGGCCTTCATGGTCGATCAGTTTACTGTCCCAAAGGCTGTGCAGGTTCGTGCCTTTGTTATCGAAACGAACCTGTATCGTATTGCCGCCCTTGTCTTCTTTCCGGCTGATATGCATCGGCTGGTGCGCGTCGCCCACCAGGTGGATCAGATATTTCAGCGCCTCATTCTTTTGATCCGGTGTCAGGCTTTTATCTTTCAGGTTAGCTTCCGTTTTGAGAATAGCGCTGTAAACATTGTTATCGCTTTCACTCACAAATTTCACAAACTGTTCGTGCGTTAGTCCTAAAGGCAGGTTCAGAAAATGCCAGGGCGCGGTAGTATTGTTTCTGTTCTCATCTGCCCAGGTAGCTACATCTGCCATGCTTTCGCCTTTCAAATAAGCCGAAACGACATAGGCAGTATTACTGGTCAGATGTTTTTGGGCTATAGTCGCCACCGCGCGGTGACCTTTAAAACCCCAGGAAATTAATGCTATTGAAACGCCTATCAGGCCGAAATTGAACAATCTCTTCATACTGCGAATATAATTGGACTATGGTTTAAATTTTAAATACTGTTTATAAATATCAGCTCACCAGTTTAAAGGCCAGGTTTACCGCGACTATCAAAGCTGAGTACCCCCGTTCCTTTTGCGGTTACAAATTATGCTAAAAATATTAGCATAATAAAATATCTTTGATAATTTTGATGACCCGTTTTATTCAGAATGAAAATACCCGCAGATATCAGCTATACCCAGGAAATGCTCCGCGAGGCAATGGAGCTGCTGGAAGATACTTACCCTAACCCCGGCATGTTCGAGCGGCAGCGGCATAGCACACTCAGGAAGCGGTTTGAACAGCATGAGCTGATCAAAAAGGAACTACGGACAGCATTAAACGGGATCGATACGCAGTAAAGACACCTTGAATTAGAGGTAAGGGAGGGACATGTGGAGCGTAAAAAAACAGCCGGCAAAAAGAGAAGTACCCGGCTTTAGTTTAAATATTGATTAACTGATAACGGGATTTCATTTTCATAAATTTTTGAATTGAAGTGCTTGTTTTATATTTTTATCTGGCGGCACATTATCCGGCCAAATTGCAATCAATAATAAAATTGAAATGCTCAGCGCAAGATAAGGAGGGAAGTACCCCAGATCTTACCGCTATTGTTGATTCGTTTTGAGGCATTATGCTTTAATTCGTTTACAATCAGTGTTATAATATTAAACTAGTGTTTGGATAGAAAATACATCAAGTAACTGGTTTTGGAAACTGCGCGTTCTTTTGTAGACCCCGTCACCATTCGGTGAACCATCAGTATTCGTGTTGCCCTCAAGAGTCTCAAAAAAAGTGTCGCCCACAGCGGCAATTACCCCTGTATGATGCCACCCCGATATTGGACGGCGCAAAAGGAAAAGATCCCCCGGATGGACTAGGCCTGGATTATTGCGTATATCCCCGGAATCGATGAGTGCGCCGGAGTGTTTACCGTGATTACCTACTTCATCACAACTAAAACTTAGCGGCATAAGATTACGGAAATCCTTGCCCTGCTGGGAAGCGGCCTGGTCGAGTATTGTTTGGGCAAAACCCATACACCAGAACCAGGCAGTTCCTTCGTTACCGCCCATGTAGCTCCGAACCCAGGGACCGCTATTGGACTGACCATTAATCACCAGCTCAAAAGGCCGTTGTGCCAGGTGAGCCTGCGCTATGTCCACTATGATCTGCCGCAGGCCCGTACCTGGACTGGTTGCACTAAAGGCTTCATTAATGGGGCCGCACAAAAGGCCGAATAAAGCAGCGTCAACAATTCCGCTCGTGTCCAGTTGATTGGCAGCCTGAAAATTCGTGACCGCATGTGCAGTGCCCGGACCAAAGATTCCATCAATCCCCGTTGCTGTACCCGCCGCAGGGTGGTTATGCGCGAAAAGGTTGAGCCACGATTGTATTTTCCGGACGTCGTTCGGGGCGTTTGTGGTGGTTTGGGAACACTCCGCACTGATGCTGAGCTCGTTCTTGTAAAAGGTCTTGATCATATGGAGGAAGGTTAATTGCTTTGTACACAGATGCTTTCTATTAAAGGTATTGAAAAACGATTATCCTGGTCAAGCGTAAAAACACTCATAGTGCACCGTGAAAACACGGTTTTTTCACAGAACAGATTGTAAGCAGATTACAGAGAGTCCCGCTTTGTAATATTTTAAAATACTAAGGATTAAGACGGACCATAGTTATCTTTTCCAATTGTTTATATTTTCTTGTTCCAACTGGTAGTTTAAATTTTCGTATCAGCTAACTGAATTGAATCACAATTCCCTGAACACTCACTGGTCCTGCTAACATTCCAGACCCCCCGGAAACATTCTTTAAATACCGTGAAAACACCCTGTAAATAACGTAAAAATACTCGTCGCAGCCAGCATCCCTTTTGTTAGGTTTGTGGTAATAAATCGTTATAAATTAGTTCATTAAGTAAATTATACCTTAATCTGAAAGTATGAAAACGATAATTACAGTTGTGCTACTCTGCACTTGGCTTCCCGCAAAGTGTTTTGTAGGTCCAACGCTTAAATGTGCAAAATGGTGATTGAGTGTTTTATTGCCTCCCACAAAAAAAACGCTCAATCGCAACACTATGGAGTAAACTGAAAATCCAGATTAAAGAATAGGCAAATACTTTAAATAGAACCATTATGGAACAGTTATCTGCGGCATCGCTTGCCGATTTGCTTCCAAAGGAAGCAGGAAATAATTTCATTCAGAAGAATGCTAATGCGATTTCTAAAACAGTGCTTGACATTTTGAAAAGCAATCTTCAAAACTATACTTTTACCGAGATTCAAGAGGCTTATGAGAAAGCTGCAACAAACATTAGAATCTCAGTTGACTGGGAAACTTTTTTTTGTTTAATACTGAACAGACTTCCCGGTCAATGGAAAAAGCTTACAAATAATCCCGGCATTAGTGCAAGCACAATGTTTCTTTTGACAGACGGGACGGTGCTCTGCCAACAGGCGAATGATAATAGATGGAAGAAATTGCGAGCGGACACTTCCGGCAGTTATATCAATGGGACATGGAGTGATATATCGCCGTCAAATGATAAACGATTGTATTATGCATCAGCCGTTTTATCTGATGGCAGATTGATTGTTTGCGGAGGCGAGTACGGTGGTAGCAACAGCGGTGTATGGAGTAACAAAACTGAAATTTACGATCCTGTTGCAGATACCTGGACGGAAATCGCTCCGCCAACAGGATGGGGAAATGTAGGTGATTCTCCGAGTGTATTATTTCCAGATGGACGTTTGTTTATCGGAAAATATAATGAAACAAAAACCGCTATTTATGATCCGGGTACCAATGCGTGGACAGCAGGAGCGGACAAACCTTCTACTTCTTCTGAAGAAAGCTGGGTTTTACTCCCGGACAACACGGTAATAACTGTAAGATGCGATTCATCACAGCGGGCAGACAAATATATTATTGCTGCGAACACATGGGTAGATGGGGGAACGCTACCGCAAAATATTATAGAATTATCATCGAGTGAAATAGGCGCTGCAGTTTTACTGAATAATGGCAATACACTTTTTGTAGGAGCCAATGGACGCACGGCAATTTACACGCCGCCCGCCATTGCTTCCAATCCGGGGACTTGGGTGCATGGACCAGGTTTCCCTCCGGGACCAAATGGTGAGACAATCGGCTCAAAAGATGCTGCCGGTTGCCTGATGACCAATGGACGTGTACTGATTGCCGCAGGACCTGTAGATGGAAGCAGTTGGCTTACGCCTACTTATTTTTATGAATATAATGGCAGCGCTCTTCACAAAGTTGCCGATCCTTCCAATAATTCAGGATATCCTTATGAAGGCCGGATGCTGCTATTACCAAATGGGCAAATTCTTTTTACGTCACAGACCAATGAAGTGTATTTATATACCTATTATGGTTGCATAAATGCGTGTTGGAAGCCCTATATTACCTCATGTCCGTCCGAAGTGCGGCCTTTCCATACGTATACTTTGCAGGGTACACAATTTAATGGTTTGTCGCAGGCTGTGGGTTATGGTGATGATGCAGCATCGGCTACTAATTATCCGCTCGTACGTATAAAACATTTGTCGACTGGCAGAGTCACTTATTGTCGCACGTTTGACCACAGCAGTATGGGAGTAGCTACAGGCAGCGCAATTCAAACAACAAATTTCGGCATTCCTTTTGCTACACCTGAGGGCATTTCAGAATTAAAAGTGATAGCGAACGGCATAGCATCACCACCACGTATTATTGACGTCAGGCATTTTCGTTTTCCCTTTCCCATCGATGAAATATTGGTAAACATACTTATTGGAAACCTTGCGGATGGTCCTTTGTGGGTATTGTCTCCAAATGGTCCAAAACCTATCGATCCATGGGGGCCCAAATACAAGAAGGAAGTAAAAGAAGCACACGAACAAATAAGAAATGGATTGCTTACGCTTCAGCGAATTGGAAACAAACTTTTCAATGAACAGATAAAATTGTTGGAGGAACACCCTGCGCCAATACCCGATGAATCTAATGAAGATGAAGAAGAAAAAGAAAAGAAGAAAAGCAAAGAAAAATAGGGAAGATGAACTACCTAAAAGATAGGAAGAAAAAGTATTATTTGGATAGGGGTACTAAAGTCGAATCGCCTAGCTGAAGGTATGCGCCTATTATCTGCAATTTTTTAGTTTATTCATACTTTTTTATGAGATCAGGCAGACGCTCAGAAATTATTATCCTGAAAGTGTGCTCTGCATTTTTTTAGCGATCATTGCCGCTGCTGACTTAGGGTTCAATCGGTACAAAAAATCCATGGGCGAACCAGCCAATAATAACTTCTCTATTCTCCCGAATTAAAAAGGCAATGAAAATACAGTGAAAACACCTGTTGTTTTTACTAATGTGCTTAGATATTTTAGTTAACGGTTTATTCAATCCTTCAGCTCATGAAATCAAGACATTCAGGGACTTATGTATTAAAAGAATTATTGGTGATTTTGGCTGCAATCGTTTTATGTCTTTTATTTTGGCCGGATACTCATAAACCAGCTGTCCATGATAACATGCTGCATCTTAAGATTAACGATCTGAGTCATTCTGTGAGCTACAAAGGCTATCAGGATTCTACAGATATAACCTACACTGATAAAACCATAAAGAGCCTTAGTGATCTCTGTTCTCATGTTTATAAGAGTTCAGATACCGTTTTGCATTCAACTCATAAACCGTATCCTACAGATGTTTACGTTTTTGAAGGCAGTCACTTTTTTTCTGGGGATACACTCCTGGCGACCCCCAATAATTTATTTCTTGACACAGCATACTTTAATTCTGATCTAAACCTAACACAATGCCCAACAATTGCGCGACCCAAGGATTCCCTGGCATCATTGAGCATTGGAAATACGAGGATAGACGGTGATTTTGAATTTTATTTTCGTAAAGTGAAAACGGACATCAAATTTGATCAGTGTGATTTTCAGGGAAAGGTCAATTTTATAAGTTTTGATACTCTTCAAAATAATCTGTCATTTTACAAATGTAATTTTAACAAAGAATTCAATGGAAATGAGGGAAGCTCGAGGAGCAATCTCGAAGCAGCCCCTGCCGCCAGGTTAAAAACTTTTAGAAGTCTTTCTTTTAATAATTGCGCGTTCAAAGGAAATTTTAATCTTTTAGGTTCACTCTTTATTCCCAAAGCTCAATTACTTATCGTAAACAGCATTATGCCTGACACCATCAACCTTTCGGGTCTAAAAATAGATCTCGTTGATTTTACCGGCGTGAGAGACAGTCTTGGCAATATCACTTATCTCAATCTTGTCGGGTCCGACATCACCAGATTCAATCTCGAATACAGCCATTTCCATTTATATTTCCCTCCTTCTACACCACCTGATCAAATAACCGGGACTTATCAACGATTGCTTAAATTGTTTAAAGACGAAGGATTCGATAATAGTTACGAAAAGTTAGATATCGAGTTCAAATATCAAAATGCGATCATGAACAATTACAAACGGAACGCCTGTCTTTTTGTTTTTTGTGATAATCACAAATTAGGACATCTAGGTGATAATCTTTGGACCGTTGTTAATTTTTTTCGACTCCCAGTGATAGGCTATTGGATAAATAGAACTTGGTGGAACTTTGGTTACGACCGTATACGCGTGTTAATCTGGTCCCTTCTTATCATATTGCTGTTTAGCTGGTTTAATATATATATCTTTCAGAACTTATTGGCCGTCTTTTATGTCGAAAAGCTAGACCCCTCAACCATATCCAATGTCGACCAAACGAATAAATTAAAGCTATTACGCTATTGGTATTGTCTGATATATACTGGCTTTGTCTTCTTCAAGATTGATTTTGATTTCAAGAATATGAATTTTGCGAGCAGATACATGCTTATCTTGCTTTTTCAATATCTGATCGGTTTAATTTGTACCGCGTTTATCATCAACCTGATATTAGGTAAATAACGGGGGGTGTTAAAAAATCAATATCCTCTTTCAAGAAATCATATCAGCATTTGAAAGTGAGTAAATAAGTTTTCCTCTATGGTTAGTCTTGGTAGGCCAATAATTTAAAACTTGATTTTTATGAAATCTTGTCGTTCCATCCTCTCGACATTAACTACTTCCTGCTCTATTTTGTGTTCAGCAAAATGGCATGATTTTCTGTAAATTATAATTTAAAGAAAAAAAGTTTAAATAAGTGATGTAATTGACTGATAGTTAATAAAAAATACCGTTAAAACACCTTTTAAATTGGGTGATTTTACCGTGAAAAATTGATCGCATTCTTTCTAAGTTTAACCATTCGCTTTGAACAAACCTAACGGCCATGACACATCATAATCTCTTTAAAAAATCTGTCGCTTTAATAATCGGAACTGCCTTATTAAATGGTTGCGCTTCACTGACCAAGTCTCAATTAAACGAAGTAAATACCTTCGGGCAGCTCACCAGTAACTTTTCAGCTTATCCGAGCAAATTTATTTTAAGTTTTAATACCATAAATGAAAAGGAGGCCCTGCTGCGGGCCAACAGCAGAATTGATCCGGACACTCATTTTACGGAAATAGATAGTGCTTACCAGCATAAAAAAGAAAACGATACTTTAACCGGAAAATCTGACCTAACCTTTAAGATCATTGATAAATACGCTCAGGCCCTTGTACTGCTAACAGCCGATAAGCATACTAAACAACTGGATACTGCTGCGAAAAGTTTCGGGACGAACATCGATGGCCTGATCACAAATTATAACAAGATAGATTCCAAAGACCAGCTTCCTACCGGTATTGGAGGGGCCGTCGCTGAATTGATCACTCTTGGTGGTGAGCAATTTATCCGCAGCCGGCAGGCTAAAGAAACAAAGGATTTCGTCACTAAGGCGGATCCGATGATCATCAGGCTGACAAACAATGTTATTGCGCAGTTAGGAAATGGTGCTAAAGATAAAAACGGGCAACCTGTAACATTCTCGGATCTGGTTAACCAGCTCAGACAGGACATCAAAACAGATTATAAGGCCTTTTTAGGAAAAAGAACCACCGATATCGTAATCAAAAAGAACAAGGATAACGCGGATTACAGCGCATCGTTTATTAATTACCGCTATGCCACATTGGACGATGACAGGGAATGCCTTCAACTGCTGTCTGATTTAGACGCGCTTCAGCGATTACTGAATGATACAAAAACAGCAACTGCAAATCTGGCAAAGGCTCACCACAAACTGCTTACCGACATTGATACTAAAAAGTCCCTGGTTGAGTTCGCTACGGAACTCCAAACTTATGGCGATAACATTAAAGATCTGAAAACAGCAATTCAAAAAATCAAATAATCATGGATACTGCAAAGATAAACACACTTCAACAAGTTAATGCAGCCATAGCGGCCCTTGACCAGATCGCAAACGATAACACGGATCCGGCGACAGCAATAATAATTGAAAAAATTTCGCATGGGTTAGAGACCATTAAAAATGATATCATATCCGAAGCGGAAACCGCTCTCGTCAACGCTTTGGGCAGTGACACCAAGGCACTGAATGATTTGGTTGCCCAAATTGACGCAGCTGATACGCAGTTGGATAAGATTACCGGGATTGTAAAAACAATAAGTACAACCATTGGGACCTTGGTCAATATTACAAGTTCGGCAATGTCTGCGGGTCTGCTTTAGTCTTGAATCGTTCCGGTTAGGTTAGGCGTCCCCGCTTAACCGAGAAAACATTTTTAGTGTCCCGTTCATGCATATGGAAACAACTTAGTGATTATAAAATCAAGGGCACAAAAGCCCAAAATCTTTCGGTTAAGGCTTGTGAACTGATCCGGGGGCGGTGAGTCCCCCGGATCAGGGACCTGCATCTTTTCGTCCATTTTGGAGGATGAATACAATCTGAACGGGCCACCAATTCCCCTGGACAAAACGCCCCAAATTCTTATGCTTAATTCTTTTAACTTAATTGAGGGGGCTGGATCGGCTCAGTCGGTAGCAACTTTAAATAAAACTCATTATTATTCTGTTTTTCAAGATATTATAGGTGTTTTAACCGGTGAAATAGGGTGTTTTCACGGTGCTTTTGTAACAAAAAACAGTTTAAATTTATTTTTCAACCTTTTAGCCATGCACCCATTTACATTTAGCCGGTATAGGCTGCATTCCGGAACTTTTCGTTTTGTTATGCTCGCCTCGATCCCGCTGCTTTTTAGTTCCTGTAAATCCAAAATCTACGAATTTGACGTAAAGCCACGTACAATCTGGCCATCGGATAGTGTACGGGTCACCTATAAAGTCCGTGGTGAAGCAGTGCTGTTGGTTTATGACCGGAAGATCAACAAGGATACCACCTACCGTCAATTTACGCTTGGTTTTCCGGGGCAGGAGGGAGGCAGGCATCTGCAGGTTACTATACTGAACGAAGGCGACCTCGATGAAGTGGCGTTTGACGGCCATTTTGCCGCCGATAGCCTGGTTGCGTCCGGTATCAAGAACCTTGCCCGCTGGGGGAGCGGTTTTGGTGTCGGCACCGTAACCAACCCTGGACCCTATCCTTTAGATATTTATCATGAGGGCCGCAAGCTGCACCTCGGCATAGGGAAAGCAGACGCCAAGGTACTTAACGGGACCGCCGTTCGGGGTGCCTGGGCGCTCTGCGCCGCGATTTCTCCGGCCCAACGGGCCGATAGCACCCACCTTAACCCACGCCTGAATATCCTGATTACTTTAAAAAAACAATAAATATGTCATTAGCCAATATAAAAACGGTTATTCTCGTGATGTTCGAGAACCGCTCCTTCGACCATATGCTCGGTCACCTCAGTCTCCAGGGCATTCAGCCCGATGCCGACGGCCTGGTGAATCCACTTTCCCAATATGCCAATGTTTACCAGGGGGATCCCTATCCGCCTTTTCCCATGCCGGGGGATACGCAGCTCGACTTTGACGTGCCGCATGAATACCCTTATGTAGCGGCACAATTGCACCGCTCTCCCGTGAACGGGCAATTGCTGATGGACGGCTTTGTCGAAGCCTATGCCGATTATGATAAGGTTGTGCCCAATCCGCAGCCGGATCCAATGGGGTACTTTACCGCTGATCAGGTACCGGTTACCAGTTTCCTGGCACAAAAGTTTGCGCCTTGCGACCGCTGGTTCTGTCCTTTGCCAACCAGCACGCAACCCAACCGTACAGTGGCTTTCTGCGGCAAAAGCGCCATTTATAAAACCGGATTGCAGATCATACCCGACACTGACAATATCTTTGATTGGCTCGACAGGCAGCCTGTTCCCGTCAGCTGGCGGGTTTACCATGACGGTTTTTCTTTTTTCGCGCTTTATCCCGGCCTATGGGGCAAGGTACTGGGCGATAATTTTCGGGATTATGAAGAGCTTTTCAGGGATATGCAGGAGGGGACCGATGTTCCGCAGGTCATTATCGTTGAGCCCAGCTACGAAGACGCCCCCCATATTGGCCCGGATCACCCGAACGACAACCACGCCCCGCTGGCAATAGGCTGGGGCGAAGACTTTTTGCGCCGCACTTATCAGGCTGCGACGGTCAATCCTGAACTCTGGAAGCAGACCCTGATGGTCGTTTATTATGACGAGCACGGCGGCTTTTACGATCACGTCGCTCCGCCTGCATTTAATAACGCGAGGGACAATGCCAGTCCGCCCGATGCACCTCCTTTCAGCACCCTCGGCCCGAGGATACCCGGTATATTGGTATCTCCCTGGGTCGACCCGGGTAAGGTTATTCATGACCGGTATGACCATACCTCGGTATTGCAGTTGCTGGGGGAACTTTTCAATCCTGACAAAGCCTATTCAGATGCGGTAACTTACCGCAGTGAAAACGGCATCGCCAGCATTTCCTCGGCACTGACCGATACGCCGTCGTCCATACCGGCGCCACCGGCGCCTTCCGGCGCGATTAACGTCAAATCCGCATTGGGCGATAATATTCCAACGCCGCCCGTCAGCCCAATGGGGCAGGCCTTTGAACAAGCAGCGGTCGACATGATGTCGCAGCAACCGGAAGGTGTAAAAGACAAATACCCGGAACTCTACCAATGGAAGGCCGCTGTTGACCAGGCCAGGAGCACATGACCTTTTAAAATGAAACGCTTTACCCAAACGCGCCATCGCATATGCAAACCCTCAAAAAAGAAATTTCTAAAACAGGGAGCCGGGAGAGGGGCTAAGGGCCCTGAAACTTCGACGGGCGATAAATGGCTGTTTGGCGACAGCGGTAGGGCACCTTCGCTTAAATTGGATGAACAAATTCCATTATTCACCTAAATATCTAAGCAAATGAAAAAAATCAGTTTACTTCTTTTGATCCTTGCACTGGGCTGCCTGACGATCCGCGCAGAAGACACCACCGGCAACGCTAAAGCACAGGCAGACAAGGCTGCCGCCATCAGGAAAGCCCAAAGCAAAACAGCGGACTCCATCGCAGCAGCGGCAAAAGCCCAAAATAACAACAAAAACAAAGTCGTCGCGGCAACCTGCAAAGATGCGGACAACAGCGTGCTGCAATGGACCGGCTGGTTGCTGATTATCCTGATTGTTGGCCTATTTTTCGGATTGACCTGGAAGTCGGACTTGCTGCGGGCACCTATCCAGGACCCTGTAGCTTTTAAGCAGGCTGCTGTCGCGACCGGAAAATATACCGATGGTACCGACATCAACAAAATTCCCAAACCCTTCAGCCTCTCCAGGAGCCAGCTGGCCGTTTGGACGGTGGTAATAAGTTGCTCTTACCTTTATCTTGAGCTATGCAGGTATGCCAGTGCACCTGTTTTAACCATCGACAAGACGCTGCTGGGGCTAATGGGCATCAGTGCCGCCACTACGGCAGCGGGCAACATTATCGATAATAACGCCACTGCCGATCAGCAGGGCGCACCGAAACCCTCCGAAGGCTTTTTTAAGGATATCATGTCCGACCAGAACGGCATCAATATCCACCGCTTTCAAAACGTGGTCTGGACGCTTATTGCCGTCACCTTGTACATTTCCCAGATACCGGATATTACCTGCGGATCGCTGCCGACGCTGGATGCGACCCTGGTCGCTTTAACCGGCATCAGCAGCGCCACTTATCTCGGCCTGAAGATCAATGAGAATGTGCCGCCCGCTATTCCCCCCGCATCCAAGATTTGATCGGTTTTGTATTTGCTAACCACTGCCGGTCACGCCGGTTTCGAGCTCGGCTGGCAGTGTTTTCAATTCAATCTTTATTTTATCACCTAAGAAACGTAAAAAGCGAACGGTTCCCTAAATATTAGTGTTTTAGAGTCGGCATACCGGCACTGTATGACGTTTGGCTGAATAATAAAAGGGATTCTTTAAATATGAGAAGAACCAGTACAGTTGATGTCAAAATTGACAAGAGTGATAGTTCCAGCTTCGGCAGCAGGCGGTTTAGCCTGGTTATTGTACAAAATCCTGACTCTGTCTATCGGTTGTTGGATTTTAATGCTGGCAAGGTTTAAAATGCACGTCAGGAACAAGTATCCTGGAAGACGCAGAATGAGGGCAATTATACCAACTTTACAGTCGAGCGCAGTATTGATGGCGGGAAATCCTTTAATGTGCTTGGTGGTGTAAAGGCGGCAGGCCAGGGGGAATATACCTACCTCGATAAAAATCCTATTGTCGGCCAGAATTTTTACCGCCTGAAACAGGAAGGCATTAATAATGTGATGACCTGCTCGAAAGCCGTGCCAATACTTTATTCGGAACAAAGCGATCTTCCTGCGGACAAACTTAATATCTATCCGAACCCGGCAAGCAGTATGATTAACCTGGCGATCGCCTCTGAAACAAACGATGCTGTTGCTTACAAGATGACGCTCACTAATTCGACAGGCACGGTGGTTAAAGAGTTTACTTCTTCACAGAATGCTTTGCAAACCAATGTCAGCAACTTACTTCCAGGTACCTACCTGGTAAGGGTAATTGATAATAAGACCCAAAGCCTGGTAGCTGAAAATAAATTTGTAAAACTCTAAGCTAATGACAAACAAACTTCTGTGGAAAACTCCCGGAAGTTTATTTAAACAGCAATTTCCGTCCCCGGGTGGGAGGGAAATTGCTGTTTTTCTTGAAATGGTTAACGATAAAGAAGACAGTATTAATATGTTTAGAAACGATCCGTTTAACGATTGAGATATAGATAAATGTTCAATCTGTTTGGATTGTAGTGCTTTATGTTTTTCAGGCTCCCGTTATTTAAATTCTGAACAAGTAAAAGTACACTGTTCCTTGTTTTTTTATATTAATATGATTAGATTAGCTCCTGTAATAACAAAATGAAAACCTATTCCTTATTGTTTAAAAAACGTGTAAATGCTTACACGCTTACCGAGATATTAGTAGTGCTGGTTATTATCGGTATCCTTGTCCTATTGGCGCTTCCTAATCTTTTGCCCCTTATCACCAAAGCAAAAAGTACAGAGGCGAAACTGCAACTCGAACATCTTCAGACCCTCGAAAAAAACTACTTCTACGAGCATTCTAAATACTCGAAAGATTTGACTGAAATCGGTTTTGTTCAGGAAAAATTAAGCGCTGACAGTAAAGACGGCAGGGCAAATTATCGTATCGAGATCACTAATGCAACTAATATAACTTTTTCCGGCAGGGCAACTGCCGTCGTTGACTTTAACGGCAATGGCACTTACAACGTTTGGGAAATTGACCAGGATAAAACACTTAAGGAAGTAACACCCGATTGATGCAGGTGGTAAAATTATTGATCTTAACGTTGTTGTTCATCATCATGATTCAGGACTTTAAAAGTCGTTCCGTGTATTGGTTTGTGTTTCCTGTTCTCTTACTGGCTTTTTTGGCGCTGCAATGCAAACAGCAAATTGAGCTGGTCGCTGTTTGGCATCCGGCATTGATCAATATCGCGTTTCTCATTTTGCAATTTCTACTGTTATCCGCTTATTTTTCATTAAAAAACAAACGGTTGATAAACATATTAGATCAAATGTTGGGCTTAGGCGACATATTGTTCCTTATTTGTCTCACAGTCTATTTGCCGGTACTGAACTTTCTGATTTTCTACATCTTAAGCTTGGTAGTGGCCTTGATTTGTTGGGCAATCTGGCAGTTTTTCGCCGTCAGAAAAGATAAAGAAATACCACTTGCCGGAATGCAAGCGATGCTTTTAATGGTGCTTTTAATAGGTGATTGGTGGTTAAAGATTTTAAACCTGACCGATGACAATTTATTGCTCAACCTTATCGCTAAATGAACCTGCAAGAAGAAATAGTGATCGCGACCGATGATCTCCACTGGTTAACTAAAGACCAGGCCTGGCATTATCGGGTTTTGCCAAAAAATAGAACAGCCGACAGTCTGTGGCTTTATTGCTCCGCAAAGGCACACGACATTTCATTATCTGCTGAACTGGAGGTGTTATTAGGTATGAAAGTTGAGCTGTATCCTGTTCAGGAAAGTGAGATCGCCAAACTGCTCTCTAAATATTATCTTAAGGAAAATGCCGCTCACGGTTCGCCGCAATTACAGGATTCTTTGCATGCTGACAATTTTCTGGCTAACCTGATCGGTGAAGCCAAGAATTTAAAAAGCAGCGATATACATGTTGAAAGCTACGAGCGCAAATGCCGGGTAAGGATCAGGATAGACGGGATGATGGTTGAACGTTATTTATTGAAAAGGGAGGAATATCCGGGCCTGATCAACAAAATAAAAATATTAGCTAACCTGGATATTGCTGAAAAACGCCTGCCCCAGGACGGTCGTATTAATTTTAATCATAATGGCCAGCAGTTTGATATACGTGTGTCCATTTTGCCAACGCTGTACGGTGAAAAAGTTGTTTTACGGTTATTAAACAATGACGCTGCAGATATAGACCTTAATAATCTCGGTTTTTCAAAATTCGACCTGGATAATTTTCTTCAGGGAGCCTTACGCCCGAACGGTATTCTGCTTATCAGCGGGCCGACCGGTTCCGGCAAGACAACCACCCTTTATGCTACACTGAAATTGCTTAATAAAGAAACCCGGAACGTACTTACGATCGAAGACCCGGTTGAGTATACGCTGGAAGGCATTAATCAGGTACAACTAAAGGAATCGATAGGACTCACTTTCGGCGCTGCACTGCGGACCTTTCTACGTCAGGATCCCGATGTGATCATGGTAGGGGAGATCCGCGATGTCGAAACAGCCAATATGGCGATCAGGGCTGCATTGACCGGTCACCTGGTATTATCTACTATCCATACAAATTCTGCCTGGGGTACCGTATCCCGGCTGATTGATATGGGTATTCCACCTTTTCTTGTGGCCAGTACATTAAATACAACTGCTGCTCAGCGGCTCGTCCGCCTGCTTTGTCCAAATTGTAAACAAGAAGCAGATTTTGACGAAAATCTTTATCCGAAACAATTTAAGCCATATAACAAGGTGATCAAACATGCTATCCCGAAAGGTTGCGAAAAATGCTATTACACCGGCTATAAAGGAAGAAAGGCCGTGTACGAAGTGATCCCGGTCGATCGGGAACTTGCCACTGAAATTAAAAACGGGAATATGGACATACAATCGCTTTTGAAAGTCCGCGGAATACAAACATTGGCAGAAAATGCCTTTAGGCTGTTCGAAGAGGGGAGGACATCCATTGAAGAAATATACCCGCTTTTATTTAACTACTAAACCTTTATGTGCAATCGATTTACGCGGATTATTCTCATTTTAATACTTTTTTGGTGCCCGGTCAGGCTCCTGGCTCAGCAAAACCGAATACAAGTTTTGCAAAAACGGTTGGACAGTCTTTCAAAGACTGTTCCAGGGTTGAATCAAAAGGTTCAGTTACAAATTGTGGGCGGCGGCGTACAACAATATCTATCAGGCATTTCTTCGTCCAACGGAATAAGCATCAGTATTGATCCTAAACTAAATTTCACAGTAAATGATTCTTTCGCCGATGTTACAGCTTCTAATATTTTATTGTTCCTGGCGCAAAAGTATAAACTTGACATCAGCATTCTCGGATCGATCATCTACGTAACGACTTACCAGGAACCCGTTGTATTCGTAAAAGTTCCCGTCAAAGAAATTAATGCAAAATATAACGCTGCGGATAATTTGCTTTCTCTTTCCTTAGATAATGATACCCTGACGGCAGTCGCAAAAAAAATAACCCAGCTATCAGGTAAAAACATCATTGTACAGAATGGCCTTCAGGGTAAACGCGTATCCGGGTTTATTGCCAATGCCCCATTTGAAACAGCAATGGACAAATTGGCGTTCGCCAATGAGATCAAAGTCATCAGAACAAACGATAATTTTTATGTTTTTCAACCCCTCAGTGACAACGAAGAATTATACGTGAACGGTGACAAGAGTACTGCAGTCAGAAAAACATTTCGCCCTGCTACTACAGGTGGGTCAACAGGTTCGACACAGGTTTTCAGCAAAATGGTTGGAGGGCAAAAAATGATTTCTGCAGATGCTGTCAGTGCGCCAATCGTTAACTTGGTCAAGCAGGCATCCCAGGAGCTTAACAAAAATTACTCGATCTACTCTGAGCTGAAAGGCACGATAGATATCCATGTCAGCGATATTACCTACGACGATTTTCTGGGTTTAATTTTTCGGGGAACCAATTATACCTTTCAGTCAGAAAACGGGGTATACCTCATTGGCGACAAAACTATTGAAGGGTTAAGGACACACAAAGAGGTTCATTTACAAAACCGTTCACTGGACACCATTATGGCAATGATCCCCGCCGAATGGAAAAAAGGACTGGAGATCAAAGAATTCAGGGAGCAAAACACCATCTTACTCTCCGGCTCGATCGCCCAGATCAACGAGGCCGCAAATTTTATCAAGTCATTGGATGTACTGGTTCCGGTCGTGCTGATCGAGGTGACCATGATCGATTTCCATAAGTCCAGGACAGTTGCTACCGGTATTACAGCCGGCGTTTCCGATAGCGTGAAAACGGGTGGATCCGTATTGCCAGGGATAAATTTCACGTTTAGCGCGACCTCCGTCAATAGTTTTTTGAGCAGCATAAGTAAATTTACTTCTATCAACCTTGGGCATGTTGTACCCAATTTTTATGTGGGCCTGCAGGCTTTGGAAAATAATAATAATGTCGATATCAGGTCCATACCCAAACTGACCGCTCTTAACGGGCACCCGGCTAAATTGAGTATAGGCAGTAAATTGTACTATAAAAACACAACACAAAACTTATATCCTTCGGCAAGTACCTCGACATCGGTATTTACTAATACATACACCTCCGTAGATGCTGACCTTTCCATTGACATAAAACCTGTTGTTTCAGGGGACGATCAGGTTACACTGAATATTAAAGTAAACGTTTCCGACTTTACGGCGATCCCCACAGATGGATCGCCTCCGCCACAGTCAATCAGCCAGTTCGAATCAACTTTGAGAGTTCACGATGGAGATACCCTTTTACTTGGCGGCATCGAACGTACAGAAAATGACCTGACAACATCAGGTACCCCCATTTTGTCAAGGATACCCATTTTAAAATGGATATTCAGCAGCCGCACTAAAACGGCTTCCAAAGTAACCACGGTCCTGTTTATTAAATCAACCATTTTGCGCTAATGGACAGGTTAGAGCCCTATTACAGGATAAGCACCGTGGCCGGAATTAGTATGCATCTCGGTAATGACGGCAATGCAGGGATTGACCTTTGCACTGTTTCAGCGAACAGGAATGAGCTTGATTTCACAAAAAAGGCGACTGGTCTGACGAAAATAGAACAGATTCTGGAACATGTTGCCGTAAAAACGACTGTTTCCTTGAATCTTTCCGGAAAAGGTGTGCTTGAAAAGAGAGTTGATAAAATGGAGCTGATCGATCAGGATTCCTTTGGAAAAATATTGCCTAATGCAAAATTGGATGATTTTTATGTCCAGAACTTTATATCCGGAGAATACTCCTTCGTTTCAATAATCAGGAAAACGGACGCAGATCGCTGCATCACTCGCTTAAAGGAAATGGGATTGACGCCGTTATCACTCAGCCTCGGCCCTTTCCCCCTAACACATATCCTGTCTCAGTTAAATATTTACGACAAGGACATAATCGTCAACGGGCATCTTATCACCCGTGGCGAAAATGGAATTTGGCTGGATCATCAGTTCAATGAAACCGCCGTTGCATCTTTTCCCTATAAAATTTCGTCTGAAACAATAGATGAACGACTAATAGTGCCATATGCCGCTGCCTTTCAACTTGTGATGGTTGATCGCCTGGATCCCATTCGGGCAGAGGTTGTGGAATTAGACCACGAACTTGAAACTAAGATAACTACAAACCGGCTAAAGGTTCAGGGCATCATCCTTCTCCTATTGTTGTTTATACTGTTGCTGATCAACTTTGTAATTTTTTCCACACTTGCCCGCTCGAATGCGCAATTATCCCTGCAAGCAGGCAGGTTTGTCCAGGACACGAGCAATTCCGCAAATATTCGGGCCGGGATAAAAAATAAGGAAATGTTACTGGATAGTCTCGGATGGGAGAAGGATATTAAAAAAAGTGTTCTTATAGATCAGCTTATGGCTTTAATGCCTGAAGATATACTAATGAAAGAAGTAAGTATTGAGCCCATTGATGCAGGCAGAAATCATAGTCAAAGAAATCTGGAATTTGTCGGCCGGACGATCCGGTTGACAGGAACCACCGAAAAAATTATACCGGTAAATGAATGGATGGCAAGGATTAAAACCAGGTCCTGGGTGAAAATTGTGCAGATGGATAGTTATACTTATAACAATGAGCTTAAAACAGCTCAGTTCATTCTTACAGTGAATTACTAAAATGAAAAAGCTGCTGATAACAAAAAAAAGATGGGCATTGCCAATTGGTGCAATCATTTTATTTCTTTTTTGTTACCAGGTAGCCTTCAAAAAGAGCCTCGAAGCCTGGCGCCTGCATACCAGCCTGGCTAAAACGCTTGCTGCATCAGGCGATGTGAGCGCAACGCCGGACTTCGAGCAGAAAAAAAGCCGAAACCTGGACAGAATTATCGACCTCTATAAGGCAGATACTGCTGATTTTCGCAGTAATATTTTGGCCAGGATTGCTGCAATTGCAGGCAATGAAAATGTGAAACTTACCGACGTTCCGACACGTGGGCAAGGTTCCGCAGACGGCCATCTTCATATCCAGCGACTCGGTTTCGAAGGAGATTATTTCTCGCTGATGAAGACCCTGATGAGACTTGAGCAAGCAAAGGGGATCGGTATGATACGCTCCGCGACGCTGAAGGTGTCAACGCCCGCAGATGGCACAGAGAAAATGAAGAAAACAGTATTGAGTGTATATTTTGAAATTTTTAATAAGTAACTAATATTCAATAGAATACGAATAAAATAAACATGATACTATTAATAAATGTAACATAAATGTTGCAATAATTTAATTTTGTATATTAAATATGTTTTGTATATTCAAATCATAAATTTAAAACCAAACCTTAGTCACATGAAAAATCATAGCAAAGTTTCTGCTCCCGAATAATAGGGCTGATAAGCCCGGCCAGGGATCAATCATTTAATTGAAAACATAATTAATCAGCTTGCATCCAGGCGATTCAGTATTGCTGTGGCCGAAGTAAATGGTGTGTTTTAATCTGACTGCATTAATGAAAATTGAGGCAGGTGTAGCTCGCTTTTCTTAAAACGTACATTGAATCTCTTTACATATATCTAACATGAATAGCATTTTTGTTTCAATAAAAAACCTTCGGATCGATCTTTTGACACAACGTGCCTTTTCAGGAGGTGGGGTGGAAAGTATTGATGGGATGAAAATGGTTTTAACTACAGTCAGTTCGGGTTATAAACAACTGGAACTTATATTTTTTGATTTTTTTAAGATTAGTGATAATGCTGTCATCGTTGATGTGGGCCGTGGCAAAGGAAGGGTATTTAATTATCTTCTTTATAAATGCCTGAAAAATAAGATGATTGGTTATGAAATAAATGAGGCTGTTGCGAACAAAACGAAACGGAATCTTGCGCGATATAAAAATGTGGAGAGTGGAGATACACGCTGAAAACATATTTCACAATTTTCCCGCACTCGGCAATGTGTTTTATCTGTTTCATCCATTTAGAGAACAAATGGCCATCGAATTCAGTGAAGAGATATTAAAAATAAAAGATCGTAACCGGTGATATTATATTATAACCCTGAACTTATCCACGTTTTTGAAAACGAAAATTTTGACTGCATCGTCAAAGATGTCCCGATTCGGCAGGATCAAAACTATTATCAACTGGCAATTATTAAGATTAAGAATTCAAACTAGCTAACGTAAAAGAGGACATAGAAGAACTATGCCTTTATAAATACAATAATAATACTAAAATAAATCAACCACTCATGCAAAAAATGAATACTCCGGCACCCGAAAAACAGAAAATAAATTACATTAAATGGAGCTATCACGTGCTGCTGGGCATTGCAGTGTTGTTCTTGTTATCCGGTTTTCTTTTCAGGAATGATAAAATCGCCTATGTCGATTCAGCTAAGATATTCAATGAGTACAAGGGTTCTGAAGAGGCAAAAAAGGCGTATCAGTCTAAATCGAAAGTTTGGCAGGGTAATATTGATACTTTAACCAACGAGGTAAAAGGTGCTATCCAGAAGTATGAGAAGAGCGTTGCTACCATGTCAAAAAAAGAGCAGGATCTTTCAAAGCAGATCATTCAGGAGAAACAAAGGCAGTTAGCAGAATACCAGCGCGGAATTCAGGAAAATGCTAAACAGGAAAACGATAAACTTACCCAGAGTATTGTTACTCAAATAAACGCTTACTTAACAGTATACGGTAAAAAGCACAATTATAAGATGATTCTTATCGCTAATCAATCCGGTACTATAGCCTATGCACGCGACGGATTGGATATTACCCAGGATGTCATTGATGGTTTAAATGCGGAATATCCCGTTGACAAAAAATGAAAATGAAATCAAAGTCTGTAAGGGTCACTCTTGTCTTTTTTGGCATTGCGCTTATTTCGGTTTCATGTCATAAGAGCGTAAAGTCCAGGTCGGATCTGTTTAAATTTCTGAGCCAACCTGCTAACAACCTGGAAGTGACGCAACAGGTGGGTGAAATTGAGACTTCTGTGTATTATAAGCCATGGAAGCCGATTAACAAAGGGGTTGCTACCCATCGGACCAAAAATGATTCCGCCAGCCTAAATAAATTCAAAAGCAAGTATTTTTTTGTTCTTAGTTTATCAGCTAATCACAAGGAATTGTTACGACAGCTGCCATTTGAAGATTATAGTGAAATGGTGCAAGTGTTAGCGTTTAGGATGTCAGATTATATCAGCGCAGTTACGGACGACGGAAAATATGTGCTTCCTGACCAATGCTTGTTCGAACAAACCTATGGGATGGGAGAGGCCAATCATTTAATGATCATTTTTGACAAATCCAAATTCACTAATAGCAAACTGATAACGCTTCATATAAAAGAATTCGGCTTAAAAACCGGCAACCTGAATTATAAATTTGATAAGCAAAACTTGGATGACCTTTAAGCTTTAGCAATTTAAAAACCAAAACCTATCCTTTATGCCTTTTACAAAAAAGACCAGGATAAAGAGAGCAGCTGCCCTTTTTATGCTATTTACCTTGCTCAACCAGATTTTTGCGCCAAGCGTCGCCTACGCGCTGACGGCAGGACCGACGGCGCCTGAAGCGACCAGTTTTGAACCTGTGGATACGACGGATATGGTTAATCCGATCAACGGAAGCTTTACTGATAATATTCCTCTCCTGGAAGTTCCTGGTCCTGAAGGAAGTTACCCATTGTCTCTTTCCTATCATGCCGGCATACAGCCGAACGAGGAAGCCAGTTGGGTCGGTCTGGGTTGGTCTTTAAATACAGGTGCAATTTCACGAAATGTAAATGGTTACCCGGATGATTGGGCCGGCGGAACCGGGAGTAATTTCACTTATTGGCATGGTGGATCTACTAATTCATTCAATATCGGGGTATCCGTGGGTCTGGCAAATTCGCCGGCTACAGTAAATGCAGGCTTATCCTTTTCACAGGATACCTATCGAGGATTCGGGGTGGGTACCTACGCCGGACTTGGAATGAATACTGGAAGTTATAACTTTTGGGAACATTTTAACCGCAGTCCATTTGACCTCGGTATCAAAGTGGGCATTTCGCCATACGGCGACGCTTATGCAGCAGCTGACATCGGCGTAGCCAAGAACTTGGGAATAGATGGTTTGACAGCCAGCAGCGGGATTGGGGTCCAAACTAATTTTAAAAGCATCTCGGCTGGTTTTGATGGGGGCCTTTCGATGGGGGGGGTATCGTTGATAGGTGCGTCCATTAGCACAGACGACATGAAACCCTCGCTCTCAGCTGGCGGCGGCGCTACGACTTCTGTAAATGACCCTAATTCTGGAAAAATAAGTTCTTACTCGGCATCTTTTGGTTTCGGCATACCAATAGCACCATTAGTGTCAATTAGCCTTGGCTATACCTACAGAAGATATTGGTCAGCTACTACACAGGCTTTTAGCGCCAATGGTGTAATAAACAATCGTATTTCAAATACGTATCCGCAGGACGATTGGAATTCGACAGATGACGATAATTATTCAATCATTGATTACCGCAACCCGGGTAACTATGATCCGCTGACGCAGGTTGGCGGAACATTCCCAAACATGGACGATTATAGTGTAACGGCCCAGGGACTCGGAGGTTCTATTCGCCCCTACAAGTTTTCATCAGTCTTGCTTAATCAAAACAGGATCAATACGAATAATCACAGCAACGACGTATACAACGAGATGTTTGGATATTCCAGTAATTCCTCGACAACCGGAAAATGGCAGTTTCGTTTTATTAATGACCTGTCAAACAATTACCGCCAGCTACATCCTTGGGTATCTGACCAGATTTTTGGTTTTGACGCTAATCCGGTGACCGGCAGCCACCAGACGACTAACGTCCAGGAAGATTCATACGGCTATGATGGTTTAAGCAACCGACTGGAAGGAACCAACCATATCGAGTATTTCACAAATAAAGAAATTTTTAGTGGGAAGGCCGCCTTAAGAGGCTTTGTTACTGCACCTGATGAAGGTGGCTTCGTCCGCGGGAATTGCCCTGCGGACCAAATAGGCGGTTTTATGATTACCAATGCAAGTGGCGTAACCTATCACTATGCGCTTCCGGTTTATAACCTGAAGGAAAATACGCATCGGGAAAGTGTGGACACTGGTCCGAATTTTTCCTCCAATGACCTGAGTAAGTTGGCGCCTTATGCTTACGCATGGTATTTAACAGCCATAACCGGACCTGATTATGTCTCGCGTGGCTTGACGCCCGGCCTGATCGATAAAAGTGACTGGGGATATTGGGTGAAGTTTGATTATGGAAAATGGACGAGTAACTACATCTGGCGAACACCCTCCCGGGGAATGGCTCCGGATCTGGACGGCACGTTTCAGTCGTACTCAACCGGTGTTAAGGAAATTTATTATCTCGATGCAGTAGAAACAAGGTCCCATACCGCAATTTTTGAGAAGGAGCTTCGGGCGGACAGCAAAGGGATGGCCCTTTTTAATAATCCTAGCCAAACGTATTCACCCGTAGTGTATACACTGCTGGCAGGTGGGAGCACAAGTTTAGGGACATATCAAAACCCAATTACTGGTAACGCCTATCCCGTACCGACGTTGAGATTAAAAAATATTCTTTTATTTCAAAATGATCAATTGCCGGTTGATGTTAACTCATTACGCCAAAGTACTACGAATTACAATTTTTCTTTCCCATATAGTGGGAGTTTTTCAACACCGGATGGTATTCAGACGGTGACGACAGGCAATCAGGTGATTGACACTTTCGACGTAAGTGCAAATCCTCTGTTACTGCAAAATTGCTTAAGGCGGATTGCATTTAATCATGATTACTCGCTCTGTCCTGGCGAACCCAACAGTTACGACGCTTTGGGAACGAACACTTATACCGGCACACCAGCAGCTCCTTCAAAACTGTTAGGGAAGCTGACATTGCTTTCCGTCGACTTTCAAGGTAAAGGAGGTGCGTCAATGATCCCTCCAACCCAATTTCAATATGATCTGGACCCGACCGATGCAGCGAATCAGGGTGTTGTATTGATTTCTCAGGCACCGGACAATCAGCAGGGGACGATTGTCGGTCCGACGATTACAAATAACATGAGCGACGGATGCCCCTGTAGCTATGGCCCAATGAATGAAACAGCAGGTATGAATCAGACGGGTACTGTGACAGTGATATCTGGCAATTATCAGGTGGGGGACATTATCTCATTTCAATTCGGTGGTCAGACTTATTATTGCACATTATTGTCAACGCCTACTAACGGGTCTATTTACAACGTACTTTTTTTGAATAATTCTCCTGGGTCTGCCTCAGTTAATACGCGTGTGAACACGGTAAAAACGAAAAATCCGCCGTTCCACTTTGATGCCTATGATAATTGGCAATGTTACAAATCGGATTATAAAGCTGATCCCGGAAACAGAAATCTGGCGCGTATGACCACTTACGTTTCGAGCCTGTCCACTGACGTTTGGTCGTTGCGACAAATTAGTTCAAGTATTGGAACACAGATTTCCGTCGATTACGAAAGTAATTCCTACAGGAAGTCAGTATTAAATAAAATACCATCTGTTATCGTAAGTAACACGCCGGGTGCCGGTAATAAACTTAACGCTGATGGCACGATCGACGTAATTGCCTCGGTACCGCTAAATTTAAATTTATCAGACTTATTCGTTAGTGGAAACACCGTATCGGGGGCTATATTTTTCCAAATCTCGGGTAACGGGAACGACAATACCGGGGTAGAAACGGGTTCGAGTACTGCACCGGCCATTGATCTCGACAATTACCCTCTGACTAAAATCGTCAGCATTATAGGAAACGATATAAAACTTCAATTGGACCCGGCGCTGTATTCCTCACTGGAAACCGGCCAGGTGAATGAGTGGGGTAACCCTCTTACGGCAACGTCAGTATATATTAACACAGCAAACTTAATTCCAAATTTTACAACCAATTTAAATTATGGCGGTGGCAGCCGGGTTAAAGATGTCAAGGTAAATGATTTATCTGGAAATATTCGCCAAACAACTTATAATTATAATGTGATGGGGCATTTTAATGACGCAACTATTTCCTCTGGCGTTACCTCGTATTTGCCAACAATCATGGATGATATTAGTAGTATGCCGGGCATTAGCGCCGATTATAAATATATTTTGAATAAGCATGTTAATTATTTAACAGACATTTGCCGGCAAGCGCCTGCACCCGGAGTGTTGTATGAATCCGTTGAGGTCACCAACTCAACAACACTGCCCAATGGAACGTCCGTACCTTCGGCAGGCATGACTGTATACCAATATGAAGTGTTTAAGCCGGAAATGATCGGCCTTAAGGAGTATTATTACGAGGCCCCTACCAGTAATAGTTCGGGTACCTCTAATGGTAACAACACCTGGTGGCATATGTCTACTTCTGGGAGTAATCTTAAGATCGTCAAAAATTCGGCCCGTGATATTGCCATAAAAGACTATACCAGCAGGGTAGGCAATCTGAAAAGAGTAATAATGTACGATGATAAGGGTAACAAGCTAACCGAAAAGATCAATCATTATTTGTACGACGACCTGGATAATACGTCGTTCGATAATCAGGTAGCGGCTTATGAACCTCGTCTGGCCACCTTTACAGGTGGGCAAGATTACCATGGAGTGTTCTATCGGGATATGGGGGTACTTATGGAAAGATATGCAACGGCACGGGCATCCATCGATCCTGCTCACGTCAGTTCAAGTACTTCAAGCAGTCAATTTGACGAACTGCTCGTAATGAGCAACCAGGAAACGTACCCTTCTATAGCTACGGGTGCAACGCAGATCGATTATAAAAACGGTACACAAACAAATCAGACAAACCTCGAATTTGACTTCTTTACCGGTGCAATAACAAAGACATTGACTACAGATTCTTATGGCAATCGCTTTCTTAGTGTGGGAACTCCAGCTTATATGGCAGGCTATGCCAACGGAGGTATATCAACATTGAAGTATCCTGCACTTGGATTAATGACTCATGACGATGATCCAGCTAATTATGCCCCCGTACAGCATAAACAAATGCTCAAACAACAATCGTCAAATTATACCTATGCCGTAGATGCGTCCAATACACCAATCGGCGTCGTCACGGCCACTGTCCAAACATGGAGCAATACAGCACCCGTTCTTGATGCAAATGACGTTGCCGCACCGGCGACTACGCAATCGAACATTTGGAGAATGGATGCCAATTATTCCTGGATGCCATCCGGTACTTCAACTTCGAACGTCATGCCTTATAGCTCATTTGTGGAATATTTTGCAACCGGAGGAAGTAGCAACGCCGCCTGGAAGAAAACTGCACAGGTTACTCAATACAATGTTTATTCTGCAGCATTGGAGGCAACCGATATCAATAATAATTATGCTGCAACCAAAATGGGTTATAACAGCTCCAGGGTGCTGGTTACAGGTGGCCCTGCCCAATATAAGGAAATAGTCTATTCAGGCGCAGAAGATGCCTTGCTAAGCACGGGGTATTTCAGCAGTAATGTTTCACCTGGTGATCTTTCTCCGGGCCATAATTCCATTGTCGCCGATTCTACAAAATCGCATACCGGAACCCACAGCTTGTCCGTTCCCTCAGGAATGCATGGGTTTGCCTATACATTAACAGCTGCTACGAAGAAAAATTATACCGCATCAGTATGGGTAAAGCCGACTGCTGGAAATGCATCGCAGGCGGAACTTTATTATCAGGTAGATGGTGCGACAGCTGTAGTGCCAACCCAGACATTAGCTAAAACAGCTGCAGGATGGTATTTACTTGAAATGACCGTCCCTGCGTCTGTCTTTACCGGTACCGACACTCACGCTCTGATTATAGGATGTAAAAATGCGTCACCTGCAGCTTTATATTTTGACGACTTCCGTTTCCAGCCCACATCTGCATCCACAACTGCTTTTGTGTATGACAACCAGACAGGCGAACTCACCTATATTTTAGGAAATAATAATCTTTATGTTCGTTATCAATATGATGCGGCGGGCAGACTGGTAAGAACCTATAAAGAGGTATTAGGAAAAACGAATGTTCCGATAGCAAGCTCAATTGTATATAATTATGCCCGGATCGTTTATTATAACCCTGAGGTAAGCCAAGTTTTCTCCAGCAAGAATTGCGGTACGAATTTCCCTCAGCCTTATCTGTATATTGTTCATGCTAAACAATATTCTTCCACTGTATCGCCGGCTGACGCCCTCAACCAGGCAATGAATGATATTAATACAAATGGCCAGAACGTGGCTAACACCAGCGGCGTGTGCCTGCCGACAATTAGTTTTTCATTATTTAATTCTACAAATAGTGGCTATCAGGTCAGTTTTTCAAATCCTTCGGGAAGTTACACGTTTGATTTTTCGAACAATGGATCGAAAACCATTTATGTACCGGTGGGTGTCTACTCGGTTAATATATATCCAACAGGCTCGCCGGAAGTGGTTCATACCATAACACTGGGCAACAGGCCTTCGATTAGTGCACCGCGACACATCTTCGATAGTGTGGACGTATCTTCCGGAAGCACCGAACAGATGGATATAACGGTTTTTTAAATACAGACAGTCGTAGTGTGGAAACATATAAAATATAAATAGTTAGTATCAGATAGGTAATTATCCTTGTGTAATCAACTTGATCTTAAAGAAAATATTTACCCAAACCTTATCACAAATGAAGCTTGTCAAAAAAGGAGTGCTGCTCGTGGTGGTGATGCTGATCACCCTGGTAAAGAGTGTTTATGGCCAGGCCCCGACTATAACCTACGGTGCCGGATCTGCTGTATTAACGGCGGGGACGTCGTTTACGATCAGCCCGGTGAATACAGGGGGATCGGTTCCTGCGACGACCTATGGCCAGGTGACAACCTATGCAGGGAGTATCTATGGATCACCAGGCTATGTAAATGCTACGGGGACATCGGCGCTCTTCAGCCTTCCGGAGATGATCACTGGGGATGCCTCGGGCAATTTATATGTTGCTGAAAAAGGCAATAATGCGATCCGAAAGATCAATTCTACGGGTGTGGTGACGACTTTTGCAGGGAGCCCCACCGGGGCTTCGGGCAATACCAACGGCACCGGCACAGGAGCGTTATTTAATGACCCGGACGGCATCACTATCGATGCTTCGGGTAATCTGTATGTTGCCGACTTCAACAACAATGCGATAAGGAAAATCACGCCCGCGGGAGTGGTGAGTACCTTTTACAGCACGACAGGTTCGTTTGGTCCGGCAGGGTTATGTGTTGATGGTTCGGGCAATGTGATCGTAGCGGCCCAGGCGCTGAATCAGATCCTAAAAATCACACCCTCAGGTGTGGTAAGCACGGTGGCGGGCAACAATTATGGCTATGCCAATGGCACAGGAACGGCAGCACTTTTTGCCAATCCGGCAGATGTGAAAGCTGACGCCTCCGGCAATTTATATGTCGCAGATTATAACAATAATGCGATACGGAAGATTACTCCGGCAGGAGTAGTGACAACCTACGCGGGAAGTACGGTCTTTCAAAATACGGGGGGGAATGTAAATGGAGTAGGAACTGCTGCCAGATTTAATCGCCCGACGGGGCTTGCAGTAGGTCCGGGTGGGGTAATTTATGTGGCTGATTTTTCTAATTATGAGATCAGAAAGATCACTCCCGACGGAAATGTAACGCTTGTTGCGGGTACCCATGTTTCTACCATTATAGATGGTACTGGCTCAGGGGCTTCCTTCAATTCACCATCAAGTATATTTATAGATAATACAGGCACAGGATACGTAACGGAAAACTGGAGCAGCATTCGGAAGATTGTGCTAACGGGCTATGAGCTAAAAGGCACCCTGCCATCGGGACTAAGTTTTAATGCGACTACAGGAACAATCAGCGGGACCCCAACCGGCACGATTACAACCCAAACCGATACTGTTACAGCTTACAATGCCAGTGGCTATTCCACCGCCACCGTAACATTTACCGCAAGTGGACAAAGCGTATTACCAAATATCACCTATCCGGCAATGAACAATTTAACTGCCGGTACATCTTTTTCTATAAGCCCTACTAATACAGGGGGAGCGGTACCTCAAACAACCTATGGACAGGTAACTACGCTGGCAGGCAGTACTTTTCCGGTGTGGGCCTATGTGAATGGCACCGGCACGGCAGCCCGCTTTAACGATCCTTTTGGTACAGTTACGGATGCGTCGGGAAATGTATATGTAGCAGATTTTGGAAATAATGCCATCCGAAAGATTACCCCGGCGGGAGTAGTGACTACTTTTGCCGGAAGTCTGAGCGGTACTGCGGGCACCACAGACGGTACCGGTACGGCGGCGTTATTTAACGAGCCGGACGGACTCGCCATCGATGGGTCAGGCAATATTTACGTAGCAGACTATGGCAGTAACCGGATACGAAAAATTACCCCTGCCGCTGTGGTCACTACTTTTTATACCAATACAGCCACTTCCTTTGGCCCCGCAGGGTTATGCTTTGATCATTCAGGTAATCTGATCGTTGCGGCGCAGGATGGCAATAAGATCGAATCAATCTCACCGTCGGGAGTAATGACGATCATAGCGGGTAATAATTATGGCTACACTAACGGGACCGGCACGGCCGCAGCTTTCGAGTTGCCGGAAGATGTACAGGTGGACGGATCAGGGAATATATTTGTGGCTGATTACCTGAACAACGCGATCCGGAAGATCACTCCGGCAGGCGTAGTAACCACCTTTGCGGGAAGTAACGTGTCTGGCAATACCGGGGACTTTGCTGATGGCGTGGGCACAGCCGCCAGGTTCAATAATATAACCGGGGTCGCACTGGGTTCAGGAAACATTATTTATGTGGCTGACCTTTACAATAATGCGATAAGGAAGATTACGCCGGACGGAACCGTTTCGGAAGTGGCAGGAAACGTTTGGCAAGCGGAAGGCGCGGCTGATGGTGCCGGTACAACTGCCTCATTCAACCAGCCGGCAGATTTATATATCGATGGTACCGGTACCGGTTACATTGCTGACAGTGGAAACGGCAGTATCAGGAAGATTGTGCTGACAGGTTATAAGCTAAGTGGCACGCTTCCGGCAGGCCTAACCTTTGATCCGACAACAGGGATTATCAGCGGAATGCCGGGCGCAAATCTTATAACAGTAACTGATACAGTGACGGCTTATAACGCATATGGATTTTCAACTACGCTGGTCACCTTTACACCCACGCAGGTACTGCCGACAATTAGTTACAGCAGCCCGAGTTACACCTACACAGCAGGCACAGCTATAACGCCTTTGACTCCAACTGTAACGGGAAATCCGGTTCCTTACACTGGATATTCTACTATAGTTGCCTATACCCATCTCCTTCCGAATTCCTATAATGAAGGTGTTGCGTCTGACTTTAATTTTGCCATAGCTGCAGCGGTAGACAAACAGGGGGATTTGTATGTCGCCGACCAAACCAATCACTGTATTTATAAGATAAGTCCATCCGGCGTTACTACCCACCTTGCTGGAGGGTACGATTCTACTCAATATGGTTTTATTGACGGAACTGGAGATGCTGCCCGTTTTGCCGAGTTTGGAGGTTTAACAATAGATAAATCCGGTAATATCTTTGTGACCGATTATGGTAATGTTGCCATTCGCAAAATCACTCCTGCTGGCGTTGTGACCACCATTGCAGGGGGTAATGGTATCGGATTCGCAGACGGAACGGTTTCTGCTGCCCACTTTTCCTTTCCAGTCGGAATCGTAGTGGATGCAAACGGAAACTTATTTGTAACTGACGAATTTAATTACGCAATAAGAAAGATCACACCGGCAGGTGTGGTAACCACGCTCGCTGGTGGAACCAGCGGCACTGCTGATGGAACCGGAACCGCTGCGCAATTCACATATTCCGACGAAATCATGATAGACGCTTCCGGTAATTTATATGTTGATGATAACTACAATGTACGTAAAATAACACCAGGGGGCGTGGTCACCACCATTGCTGGAAACGGCACTCCCGGTTTCGTCAATGGCCCGGCCGCATCGGCTAGGTTTGACGGCCCGGCTGGAATGTCTGCAGATAAAAAGGGGAACATTTACGTTTCAGATTTCTATAACAAAAGCGTTCGCCGGATTTCTCCGGCAGGGAATGTAAGTACACTTGTCGGAGTAGATAGTTTAGGGAATCCCAAAAGTGTTGGCAATCATTATTCTTTTGCGACGCCTGATGCTATGGCAATTGACTCCACCGGCAACTTATTTGTCTGTGACGCCGGGAATGACATAGTCAAGGTGATCACAACGCCCTATACGGTAAGTCCAAACTTACCTGCAGGCATAAATTTCGACCCGGCTACCGGTATAATTAGTGGTACGCCAACGCAAATGATTGACCCTAATATTACTTATACCGTTACGGCATACAATATGGCGGGAATAGGGTCAACTACTATTAAATTCATTATTAGTTCTCCATCTAATCCCGCAAATGATTATGATAAGAATTGGGTATACACACGTTCTTACGATGAAAACGGAGTAGAGATTGGCGCTTCAAAAGCCTTTTTTGATAATAATGGAAAGGCGACTCAGGCACAAACAAAAAGCGAAACGACCGGAAATGTTTTAGCTGCGCAGACGATCTATGATTTAGAGGGACGAGCCGTAATATCGACACTGCCGGCACCTACCGGTAACTCCGCCTTTGCTTATAACAATAACTTCGTGACCAGCAGTGGCACCCCTTATAGCTATCTGAACTTTGACGGTGACCCGTCGAATACTTCGGCACCTCATGCAAAGTTAAACAATCCGGACCCCTTAGATAATACACAACCAGGAAGCCTTGGCTGGTATTACAGTAATAACAATACTTCTGAGCCTTATGTAGCTGCTACCGGGTATCCGTATAGCCGGAGTGATTTCTATCATGATGGTACCGGTGCAGCAAAACGGTTAGCAGGGATAGGGGAGCAGCTGAAAATGGGAACAGGGCATGAACCCACCAGCAATAGTTTTCCGGTACAAAATGAGCTGAACAATTACCTGGCGATACGAAACCAGTTTTTTCCCGTTGCAACGGTAGGAAGCAGTCCGGCAAGTATGGCAGGGCAGGCGCTGCAACAGGTTGCGACCGATCAGAATGGTACCTCCGTTTTAACGGTGACCGATCTTTCCGGCAAACTAACTTTGATGTCGGGCAGGGCAGATGCCAGTGGATGGCTCGCTGTGACCAATACGTTCAACCTGGTGAATGCTGCCCCGTCATATAGTTTTACAGTAGGTGTTTCGAGCAACAACATTAATAGCTTGGCAATTAATACGCCCAATAATATTACAGTAACTGCTTCTATCCCGGCCACCCAGCAAAACCCTGTCGGCTGCATTTCCTGCCAGGTATATACCGGTCCCGGTACTAATTATGTGTTTAACGCGGCCGCTTACGGCTCCTTCCTGATCACCTCTGATTCTCCGTTTACAATAACCGCCACAAACCCGCTAGGGACGGTTTATGACCAGGCTGAGGCCCAGTACGCCGAACCAGCGGGCAGTTCCGTACAATACTTTAAACTTGCAGTACCCTCGCCGGTTAACATCACAGGGAGTTTTACCTTGTATGACATGACGGCGGAAAATGATATTACTACGGCGTTCACCAGCGGGAATACTTTGCAACCGGGCTATTACCGGGTCGTAGCCAACACCCCTTCAGCCGGGGGGGCAATCAATAATGTAACACTCAGCTACACCAATAAATATTCGGACATCAACTATAATTATTATAACCAGTTAGGGCAGCTGATCGCTAGTATAGCCCCGAACGGGGTGCAGACGTTGATACAAAACGGTTACAGCAGTTACGCTGACGCCAGTAAATTACCCTTTGTCACCCTTAATAGCTATGACCTGCAGGGACGTTTAATATCAACCACTACACCGGACAGGGGCACCTCGAACTATGTTTACCGTACAGATGGCAAGATCCGGTTCTCACAGAATGCCTACCAGGCCAACCAATCCAATGCGGGCCAGAGTAATTCGGAAAAACTCTCTTATACAAATTACGACAATATAGGTCGCCCAGTCGAATCCGGGGAATACGTTGCGCCGATAGGCACGTTTGCCACACTAGCAGCAAATACCACATTATTGGATGCAACCGACGCAACAACCAGTAGTTTATCGACGGGTACCAAACAATCGCAGATAAACACCTTTTACGACCTGCCTGACCCGGGTCTTAGCCTTACCGGTTATATTCAGGACCCCGGCTTTTTAAAAGGTGCAGTAAGCTATACCAGCAACGCCAGCAGCACCACCTGGTATAATTACGATGATCAAGGAAGGATAACCTGGATGGCAAAACAAATCGTCGGACTATCGGGATATAAAACGATAGATTACACTTATAACGACCAGGGGAATGTCATCAGGGTAGAATGTCAGCGAAATACGCCGTCGGAAAGGTTTATCCATTACTATGCTTATGATGCGGATGGCAGGCTGATAAATGTGCAGACCAGCCGGGATGACATCACTAAAGTACAACAAGCGGCATATTACTATTACCTGCACGGGCCGCTGAAACGGATGGAATTGGGTGATCACCTGCAGGGCGTCGATTACGTATATACTCCTCAGGGCTGGTTAAAAAGTGTCAATACCCCAACCGGCACCAATACCAACGACCCGGGACAGGATGGGGTGAGCAATACCTTTGCTAAGGATGCCTTTGGAATGCAGATGGAATACTTCCCGGGGGACTACGCCCGCAGCGGGAGCAATATCACCAGCGTGCCGACGGGTCAGCCAAACTATTATAACGGCAACGTGAACGGGATCAGCTGGCAGAGCAATAAGCCTTCGTCGGTCGTTACCGGGTCGCCGGCTATACAGAACCCGGCCATGTACGCCTATAGCTACGACCCGAAATACCAGTTGACGGGCGCTACCTGGGGTACACCGACCTTCACCGGCACGCCTTCTTTTACATCAAACAATACCTTCAGTGAGAAAGGCATCAGCTATGACCCGAACGGGAACATCATGGGCCTGCAGCGGACCGGGAGCAACGGGGTGTTGACCGATAACTTTAATAACGGCTATGCCTACCAGGCCGGCACCAACCAGTTGAACAGTGTGACAGATGCCACTAAGGTCAGCGCTTATGCGAGTTATACCTATAACGAGATCGGCCAATTAAAAAGTGAAACATTGACCGGCACGCCCAATATTACTTATTATCTCAAATATGACGTAACGGGTAAAGTCACCGGGGTATACAGTGACCAGGCCATGAGTACCGCGCTGGAAACTTACAGCTATGATGAAAGCGGCAACCGTATCAAGACGGTCAATGCCAATGGAATAACCTGGTACACATATGATGGCAGCGGTAACGTAATGGCAATCTATACCGGGACAACCCCGGCCATTGCCGAGATCCCTTTTTACGGCAGCGGCAGCCGGCTGGGTACCTATACGATTAGCGGCGGCAACTATGTGTATGAAATGCGGGACAATGTAGGCAGTGTGCGAGCTGTGATGAACAGAACTAAAAACAGCAGCGACCAGGCCGATATCGTTACTTATAATGACTATTATCCTTACGGCAGTCTTGCCCAGAGCGGCGGAACAAACTATCGTTATGATTACCAGGGAGCTTATTCCGAAAAAGACCCGGTTACGGGGTGGAACAACTTCCTGCTCAGGATGTATGACGGTAAGATCGGCAGATGGTTAACCACCGATCCGAAGAATGTAGGTTATTCACCATACAATGGCATGGGTAATAATCCTGTCTCTTCTTTTGATAAGGACGGAGGACTGCCAAGCGATTTTCATAATCAGGATGGGACAACAGTTCATCGTGAAGATGGTTCTACTGCACAATATTATCAGGTAGGCAGTGGTCAGGATTTACATTATGTATTCGGAGGCTTTAATACACTTCAAGCCAATTATGATCCTTGGTTTGGGACAATTGAAAAGAACACTGTATTCATTAAAACCGCCATTCAAGAACAGCAACGTCTTAACGAATCAAATCCCACGTTACTTAAAGATGAGAAAACTAAAGCTACATATTGTAATTTTGGTACAGACAATATTTTGAAAACGGTAATTTCCGCGACAGACAATTCTGGGGGATTGAAGAAATTGCTTGATAAGAATGCTAATCACATGTTTACAGCGGCATTTAATATTTCGTCAATACATAATGTGGATTTATCTACAGCATTATTGGCCGCTGCGGATGGTAATCTTTCTTTTGCCCTATATTATAATCCTGATTGTTATACCGCCCTTGACTATTCAGTTAAAGAAGGTCACGGTCATGCATTTACTTTTTCAGTTGGAGACAATATCCTCTTGGGTAACGTTGCAAATATTGGTTCGCATAATTTATTTGAAAATATAAGTACATTTCCTGCCAAAATGAAAGATAATTTCATGTTTTATATTTTAGATCCATCTATTACGCCCAAATCACTTGACAACATTTTGGTCCCCTTCAAAGCACGTTAGAAAATTATTAACAAATTAAATGATAATAAAAAAATATGAAAAAACTATTCTTTATTCTTTCATTAATAACAAATCTTTGTTTCGGCAAACAATTATTTGCCCAACAATTAATAACAGTACAAAATCTAGTAGGCGTTTGGCAGTATGGTTCACCTACGGTTGGCGATCAATTGAACCAAAGCTTTGTTTTTTTTAAAAACGGCCATTTTTTCTTCAACAATGGTAAACTAGGTGATGACTTAGTATCGACCCGGGGCCTAAAGGGGCGTTACCGCCTAGATAAAAATAAGATGTATTTTACAATTATATCAAGGTTATTGGTAGATAACGCAAACATAGATGTAGCTACTCCAGAGGTAGAATCTGGAATATTTTTATATAAGGACATAATTCCAAACGAAGTTTTCATTAATGGGCCAAAAGAAATAAAAGATCCTGTCGATCTTATTGTCATTAAGCCCAATCACATAAAAATAAATGATGAGGATTACTATAAAGTGTCATCAAGGCCAGACGCAACTAAATTATAAAAATAGCTCCCATGATCTGCGGCAATTAAAACGATTGCTGCAGGCAGGTCGGAAGTGAACTTTAATATTTACCGCATACAAAAAACGGGGCGATTCCAGTACCCACTCATAAATAGGAGACGTTGGCCTGTAATATTAGTATGTTCTGGCAAAAAATACCAAGCAACTACTAACGAATTGTCACCAATGGCCCAAACGGCGTCTATGCGCGATTTTTTAATCACGGACGTAGATTTTCAACAATATTAACTAGGCAGTCCTAAAAATGCCTTTCCTTAAATATTCAACACTCTTATTCAAGGAAATAGCATTCAAACCAAGCAAATTCTTAATCGATTTGGTAAGTAATGTAGCAAATGTTATCTTGCAGAACTTAAACTTTACTCATGAAAAAAATTCTACTAACCATTTGCCTGTTTTCGGCAACAATTACAATCGGCTTTGCTCAATCACTTAACTTCGGCATCAAAGCGGGACTAAATTTATCCAATCAATCAATAAATCCATCAGGTTCCGTAGATACTAAAAACCTGACCGGCTTTCATGCAGGTGTAATTATCGATATCGGATTAAAAAACTTTTCTATACAACCAGGATTGTTTTTTACTACTAAAGGCCAAGTAACACCAGTAAATCTGGAGATGCAGACCGGTGTAGATCGAGGTACGTTTAATGCCAAAGAAGTCTTGAACTATATTGAAGTTCCGGTGAATTTATTATACCACATAAAGGCTGGACCTGTGGTTAATATTTACTTTGGCGGCGGTCCATATCTCGCTTATGGGATTTCCGGACATGGAACTGAACCCGGCTCGTTCCCCACTTATACGGTACATTTTGACAGTAATGGTTATAAAAATCCGGATTATGGGGTCAATTTTGTAGCAGGTATCGAACTGTCCAAGAAAATACTGATTGATGCCAACTACGGTTTGGGCCTGGGTAATTTATCCCGGGAGGAAGGCTTGACGATTAGAAACCGCGTGATAGGTATTTCAGTTGGATATTTATTTTAACACTTGCTTCCTGAGATAATTATCCTGGTTGATCCAATCCTACTTTTTAGCATTAATTTAGAAAATTAATGCTAAAGCTTTAAAGATGCCGGGAAGGTATTGACGTTATATTCATTTAGCGCATTATTGAAAACTATTGCTCATTTGAAATAATGGTAAATACATTGAAATTAATATTACTCCTACGATCAACCCCAGGAAAATGATAATTAGCGGTTCCATCATGCTGCTCAACGTCGAAGTTCTGTATTCCACTTCTTCAATGTATTGCTCAGATACCCGCGCAAAAAAATAATCAAGTTGGTTGGTTTCCTCACCAACTTTGATTAACTGGATAAGTTTAGAAGGGTAAATGCTGAATTGCTGTAGACTTTGATGCAGGGATTTTCCTTGCATGATATCCTCCTCCACTTTCTGTAAGGTGGATTCAACGGGATAATAGCCGATCATTTGCTTACTTAACGAAATGGCTCGAAGGAGGGGTATACGGGCGTTGATGAGCAGCCTCATTGAATTACAAAATCTGGCTAAATAGATCTTTTGTACAAGGTTTCCAACCACCGGTATCTTTAATATTAATCTGGAAGACAGTTGCCTGAAACGTTCAGTGTTTCTTGCACTGAAAATAAAGGCCGATAATAACAAGATTAAAATAAATACCCGCCAGAAATTATTTTCCAGTACCTGCGAGATAGCAATTATTTTCTCGGTGATCCAGGGCAAGTGACCTCCAAATCTTTTAAAAACATCGCCGAACATTGGTACCACAAATTTTAACATGAAAAACACTGCACCTAAAGAAGTGGACATGACAACACAGGGGTAGGTGACCGCAGAAACGATCTTGCGGCGCTGTTTAATCTTGTTTTGATAAAATCGGGCCAGGTCCTGTAATACCTCTGTCAGTTTACCCGTCTCCTCGCCGATTTGCAGGCTGTATACTTCATACAAAGAAAATTTATTCGTGCCCTGCAATGCATCCGATAAGGCGCCGCCTTTTATAATAGAATCCTGAATTGTTTTGAACAGAACCTGATCTGCCGCTTTTTCCTGGTCAGAAGTGATCAGCTCAAGGCTGCTTTTCAGGTTGATACCAGCCAGTAAAAGGGAACTGAGCTCCAGGTAAAATGCTTCTTTCTTTTTGTCATTTAACTCTTTCCCGCCAAAACTGATGTCCTTGTTAAATAGTGCGATCAGGCCGCCTTCACCTTCTTTATTGGAGGGTTTAGCAGCTTTCTTTTTTTCATACCTGCTGAGGTCAATTGATGGCATCTGTTTGTCTGTTGATTAGGTTTGCTGAACTATATTCTTTATGATATTGATAGGTTACTTTTTCATTTTCAATAAGCAGGCTGACATCTAATTCATCAATGCGGTTATCTTCTTCGCTCAAGCCTTGCCCGTCCACAGGTAATTGTCCGAACAAAGTGGATACGTCCGCATTTTTCAACTTCAAAGTATCGACTATCGATGAGATACGGAGAATATAGCCAGGGCTAAATGTATACCGGACGGTATCTGTTTTCCTTTTCAATATTATTCCATCACTTGTTTTTTCAATGAATTCAGCTTTGCCAAAGTCTTTTTTTAATAGTTCGTCTAATCGCTCCAGCGTTGCTATTCCTTCGTTCTTTTGATGAAAGGCACGGTAGGAGTTGTTTATGATCTGGAAAGCAGTATAAATAAAACCCATTAATATTGCTGCGACCAGCATGGTTATTACCAACTCCATCACCGTAAATGCCTTTACCTTGTTTTTACTCATTTGATAATCAATTTTTGTAGTTCAGCTACTTTATGTTGATTCAAATCATAAGCCGTCAGGTGGACAACATTTAATAAGGTATCATCAACGAAAGGCGTTACGTCCAACTCAATATGGAAGCCGGCCGTGTCAATGGACTGGTCTAACTTGTGTTTTGCTTTTTCGACGCCGATTAGCCGCTCATTTAGCAGCGCACCGGCTTGAATTTTTGAAACTGAAAGCGACATGCGCGTAACATTGGTGAAGATCATCATAGCCATTCCGAAAACAAGAACAATGATCACCATAGCCACAATCACCTCGATCAGCGTAGATGCCCTAATTTTACCTGGATAAACAAATTTTACTCCAGCCATTGTAATATTTTTTTTCTTTTGGATACAATCGGAAATAACTCGCTGGATAAGTAATAAGAAGAAAGTGCTCTGGAACTGATATTTGCATTGATCAGCGTATTTTCCATGAGATTAAAAGTGCTTTGGTAGGTAAAAAGCTTTGTAAAAACGCTTCCGTTGACATGCATATTATTTTTATACCCGAGCATCCCTTGCGAATAGATTTGTCCCGTTACCCGGACATTGCTATCAAGCAAAAGTATAGGCATGATCTCTTCGTTATTTTGCCGGTAAGTAATGACGGCGCCATTGAAAATAGTGTTTTTACCCAAAGTGAGTTTTACGTAAGGATTTGTTTTCGAAGATTTTGTGTTTAAAACACCCAGGCAGGAAGGATAGCTAAATACACAATCTGATTGAACATGTATGGAATCGGTTGCAAATAGTTGACAAGTTCCACGGAAGGCACTGTTTACGACGATTGCCGGGGCAAAGACCAGTACATTATTCAGCGTGGCGGTGTGATCTATTGTGAGTGTAGTATCTGAAAAAAGGATAATATTTCCTTCGAGGTATACATTTTTGATAACCCCGGCTCTTTTACCAAAATGAATTATCCGGGTTGGTTTCGAAAAAGAGTTTCGAATTGTATCAATGTTTACAAGATTGCTGTCTGCAGATGCCGCTTGATCCGTTTTTGACAAATAGTTTTGCAAAATTGACACACGACTTGTTTGCAGGGCAGGTAATTTCTTTTCACTGTTGTTTATTTTTCCATTGATCAGTCGCTCATCGCCCTGGTAGGCCTGACTGTTTACATATGCCTTCTTAATCCCGGCTTTAGGTATAAAAGCATTGCCTGTAATATTCGTTTTACCTGAGACAGAGAGTGGCCGATCCTGGTTCGCAAGGTACAAAGCGCACCATTTGGTGGAATCAACCATATTACCTATGCTGAAGATCCTGGAAATCGTGTCGTGTTGTATAAAAGCATTCACCACACCGATGTCGAATATCCCCCAATTTATTTTTTTAAGAGTGACCGAGTCCTGATCGTTGTTAAAAAGACTTAATGTTGTTTTTTTGCTATAAGTGGAGTCTGTGCTGGTGAGTAATATATTTATGCCTGAACTTAGATTGTTTTCCAACTGATCATATCGAAATTTCTTCTGGTATTCTGCACGGTAATAATAAGCGACAACGATCAATGACGAGCAGAGCAAAGCAATCACTAAAGCAATAACAATGACCATATACAATGCGGAGGCTCTGAGCATTAAGTTATTTTTTACTACTGGTCAAGGTATCCTGTGTTTTGTTCTTTTTTCCAAACAAGTGCACTTTTTTCCAAAAGCGGGAACTTTTGACGGCTACCACGGATCCTCGTTTCCAGGTGATCATTGTCGCAAGTGTGCCATCCGTGTTCCAACTTTTCCATATCCCATCTTTCAGGCCTTTTTTAAAACTTCCTTGTTCTTTTAAATTTTTGTCAGGGTAATAGGTTGTGTATTGCCCGTTCAATAGTTTACCACTGAAACCTCCCTGGCTTGAATGAATAGCATTAGCACTATACCAGTAATAAAATAGTTTAGGTTTCACCGTGGGTTCCCCCGAAATGGGAACGATTTCGGCAACAACGGTTTCGTTTGGCTGAATGATTCTAACCTTATCTAATCCGTATGCTGGCAGATTCTGAGAATGCGCTACTACGGATATGAGGCATACGACGAAAAAAATAACATATTTCATAAAGAAGAGGTCTTGATCGTGATGAATTTGGTTTTACCCTCATAACTGACTTTGATTGAGTCACGCAGGTTTTTGAGAAGTTTCACTTTGTCTTTGGTCTCGCCCTCAGTTAGCGTTACATTTTGCCCGTTTATAGTTAATAAAGCAACAAATTTCTTTGACACAGGGTTCCTGATGTATCCGGAATAACTAATAAACGACCAGCTTATCGTTGGTCTCGGCATTACTCTTGCAGTTTGTTTAAATGTCGTCTTACTTACTGTGGACAACGTATCTTTGCGTGCCACAATTCCGAACGGATCTCTATAATTAAGTAAGAGCCCGGCAGTGTCTTCCCGTATGCTGAAGTCATTAAATGCCTCTTTTTGTTGTTTGTAAACTATAGGTTCCGTAGTATCGCTACTACTATCAACTGCGTTAAAGACCCGGTAAAGGATCATACCCCAAACGCTTAAGACAATTGCAATTAAGAAATAGGTAAGTTTCTTATCCTTCATCATTACGTTTATTGCAAAATAAAGCTCCTTTGAATACCTGCCTGGCTTTCGTTCCCGGCGGCGTCTATTGCAGTTACCATCCAATAGATCTTGTCACCTGAATTTCCCAGCTTAAAACTGTAACTGGTAGTGTTCAGCAGCATTGGAAAGCTCTGGTCATATATCGTGCTTCCGTCGCCCTGATAAACATAAAGTTTATACTTAGCCGCTGTGTTTACCGGGTTCCATTGTAAAGTGACCGGCAGGGGCACAGTAGATCCAGCAGCCGGAGAGGAAAGAGTTACTGCAGCTGGTGGCGTATGATCATATACGACCGTATTGATAGCTGACCATTGCGCCTGTGCAGTATCATTTTCTGCTCTGACCCGCCACTGATAATTTTGATCTTTAGGAAAACTGAAGTTGATCTGCTGTGCAGGGATAGTCTGGTTATATACCGCCAGCGTCTCATTCGCAAAATTATTGGTATCGATTTCAAGTTGGTATTTAGTTGCCCCATATAAACTGCCCCATTGAAAAATGATATTGTTTTGGTTAGTAAGCAGGGTATTCGCAGGTGCTATTAATTGAACAGACTGTTGTTTGATCGATGTAGCGGCTACCGTAAAATTTCTTGGGTTTGTAAATACGGTTTGGGAACTGCCGTTTTCGGCCATTACCCGCCATTGATAGGAACCAGGTGTTAAATTAAAAGAAAACGTGTTCTTTTTAACCATAGTGTCCAAAACCAGGCTTCCTGGTGCCGCAAAATTCGGGGTGACTACTTGTAGATGATAACTTAAAGCATTGCCCACTTCGTTCCACCAAAAATTTACAGTATAGCTTGTGCTTTGATATTGGTCAGTGGGGGCTTGCAGCTGAACTGTTTTTTTTGAAATAGATGGTTCAATAATAGCGTCGCATGATGAAAATAGACATAAGTCCACTAGCGACGTGAGAATAAGACAGGCAAAAAGATAAGGTTTCATGAGCAATAAATATACGAATTTTCCAAATGGAAAACAGAATTTTACTCATGAAATGTGCTTGTAAATTTAATTGTCCGTTAATTGTTTGGAGATCAAATATTTGATGGGATGGACTAAAGTAAATTACATATTGATCAATTGGCTTTCATTCAGACGTTGGAAGTGACGGCGAACAAAGGTGCTCATGTAAATTCTCCCAACTAAGATCAGACTGTGATACCTTGATTTTTACAATTAGTTAATAAGACTGGTGAATAAGCGTTCATTTTAGCTTATAATTCATAATCTAAGCAACATAATAGAAAAGTTGACGTACAATTGTGTGCGCATTAAATAGCCCCTCTGTGTTAACTAATGAATAATAATTCCTTTTTAATTCTTAATTAATACCTAAGTGAATGTTAGCTATTACTGAGAAAATAAAAGCTTTTAACTATCTATAAAATGTTTTCGTTTTTAAATATTAATAAATTTCCAAACAAGAAGTACCTTAAATCCAGGGGTTATTATGAAAATATTTTGGAACAATATATTGAACTTGAGAATTATATAAATATTTTTTCAAATAAAATTGACTTAAGGTCACTTCCCACAGATATTAATATTCTTCCTGATTTACTTGGTAAAAATGTTAAAGACATAATCCGAACAAAAGGCAATCCCGAATACGCTTTCCAAGAAAAAGATATCTCCATTTTTGTTTATAAAAGGAATATCAATGGTCTTGATAACAGATCTAAAATTCATTTTTATAAAAACAAAGTGTTTTTGGTAAATCATAGTTATCCATCAATAAACGAACAGGAAAAAATTTACGTCATCAAGGCAGTGGAACATAAATATTTAAATGCAAATAACTTGAATTTCGATATTCGGAATTGCAAAATCATTGATAACAACAATAGCATAATTTTTATAGATGACCTTATGGGATTAAAAATCAGCTACTTCAATAATTACGAGTCGGAATGGTTTACAGATATGTCATCGGAGATTAAGGCTAACAATGAATTGAAAAGCGCCGAAATTAGATTAAAAGAGAAACACTTTATTGACAATATATAAGCTGCCTTTGAATAAACAATATGAACAGGCGATTCTGATTTCATTTCTCCATCAGGCTGCAAAAAGAGATTTGGGAAGATGAAGGTGTTATTGTGGGGCGTAGTCTGGATATCTTCATATCAAAACTTAGAAAAAAATTGGAATTGGCCCCTAATAGCAAGATTGTTGTTATACGCGGAAAAGGATATAAGCTGGAAATTACCTCTTAGAAGAATCTGCTTAAAAACAAAATGCCATCCTCATTTGGATGGTTTTCATTTTGTAGCCCGTAGGGAAATCGAACACAATTCGCAACATAATGACTTACAGTATTTTAGTAGGTATTAAATTGGCTACGCACCGAATTACTCACCAATATTTGAATGCAGATTTAACTGCAAATCTCAGGACATTAGATACGATTTATAGTTGGCAATGAGATCAACAATATAGAAATCATAGCCATTATAAAATTTAGGAATATTGAAAAAAACAGGTCTGTCTGTTTTTGCCGCGTAAGGCGTTACACTGACCCTGTCTCGGATTTGCAAGTCCTAATGTAATGCTAAGAATACAATCTGTTCATTTAAATTATATATCTGCATGTGATCTCATAATCAGTGATACTTGAAATACTGGATTTCCTCTTCGTGTTTCTTCGCTTCCTCCATGAAATCGAATGTACCCAGGTTCCGGCGCTTTTTTGTATTGGGATCTACTTTCCTGGAATAAATCCGGTATTTACCTGATTTTAGCTTTCTGATCATACTGCTGCTGACAAATGAATTAATGTTCACTTTCGCTTACGGGTATTTCTTCCGGGTATTCCTCGAAGTATAGCCGTGCATGCTTGATGCCGGTCGCGATGGCTTCGCCTTCGTTACCTGTGGATTTCAAGACTTCGTTCGCGATCTCGACCGCTTTATCGCGCAAATATTTAGGTTGGTTCTTGTAAGATGGCGGGTAATTGCCGTTGTGCCAGGGCATATTTCCTCTTTTTTAAGCTAACAACCAGCCTGGATGAATGTTTAGAGCAGTGTATTTTGATGCCGGATGCGGGTGTATCCAGCCTGACCGCGGTTGCCGAATTTGTAAATAAAACCTAAATTGCAACCCATGGGGAAGGAGCAGAAAAACCTGGAAAGTGAAACAGGGTATTACAGCCGTTTATTCGATGGCCTCCCTATCCCTATGTATATCTATGACAAGCTCACTTTCCGGTTCCTTGCGATTAATAATGCAGCAATTGAACAGTACGGCTACACCCGGGAAGAGTTCCTTAACCTGAAGATCACCGATATACGGCCTCAGGAAGAAGTCCCCGGCCTGCTGAAGTTCCATGAAGCTATTCCCGAAAATCACCTGGACGCAGGCCGCTGGCTGCACCGGAACAAGGAAGGCCAAACGTTTTATGTACGCGTTTACATGAATGACACCGTCTTCGAGGACAGGCCTGCCAGGCAAGTACTGATCGTTAACATTGACGAAAAAATCAAGGCAGAAATGATCATGAGGGAAAAATCCGCAGAGCTGGAAAATATACTCGACAGCATAACGGACGGATTTTACGCGCTGAATAGCCGCTGGGAGGTCACGTTTATTAACAAGGCCGCGGAACAGGCGCTTTCCTGCACAAAAGAGGAAGTAACCGGCAAAAACCTCTGGGATTTTTTTCCGCGTTCCCGGGAAGGCCGGTTCTATGCCGAGTATGAGCGGGCCATGACCGAAAGGATCAGCGTGCATTTTGAAGAATTATACGCGCCGCTGGGGGTATGGGGCTCTATGAACGTATACCCGACGAAAGATGGAATCGCGGTCTATTTTGTGGATATTACGGAACAAAAAAGGATACAGGAAAAGATCTACAACGACGGGCAGAACCTCCTGGCGATCATTAATAATACCCGTGACCTGATCTGGTCGGTGGACAAAGATTTCCATATCATCACCGGTAACCAGGCTTTTTGGGACAGGGTACAACAACTTACCGGAAAAAAAGAAGCGGATGTTACCAACGCCGATTTTGAACAAGAGAATATGAATCTTTTGCTCGACAGTTATAACCGGGCTTTTAAGGGTGAGGCCTTTAGTGTAGTACGCCAGCGTGAGATAGACGGCCGGATGCGTTTCGAGGAACTGAGTTTTAATCCGATCCGTGATCTGCATGAAGATGTAATCGGCGTAAACTGTTTTCTGCGCGATATCACCGAGCCACAACAGTACCTGCAAAGGATCGAAAAGCAAAACGAGCGCTTGCGGGAGATCGCCTGGATACAATCGCACCGGGTACGTGCACCGGTGGCCAATATCCTTGGACTTACCCAGCTTATCAACCTGGAGGATTCAACCGACGCCGGGATCATCTCCAGACTGAAAAAAGCTGCAGAAGAGTTGGACAAAGTGATACTGGACATTACTGTATTGACAGACGACCTGATCGACCCTTAAAGAACGATTATTGATGAGAACCAATTGTATGCACTGGTCTCCTGTAGCGGCTTGGGCTATCTCTGGACTGCTATCGCGTGAAAGCAGTAGTCCTGAAAAAATGAAGTGCCGGTTCCTGCACAAGGCGCTGGATAGTGGTTTGATATCAGCAAACTGGAATGGATAGATCATTGCTTAAATGCCTTAACGATCCTGATGATACGCTCCGGCATCTTTTTGGGGTTCAGGATAAAATCCGCGTACCCTGAGTCGATCACGCCTTCCGGCATACTTTCCTCTTTGGCGCTTGAAGGTTCCTGCGCGCTAGGTTTGTGTTCAGATCGGTTTTATCTACGCGGTAATCTAATGCTCAACCCATTGACAATTTTGCTATTATTTGAGATAGTTTTATCCGTTTTCTTAACCCTAATCACTATCTTCGGACTGCCTAAGCTATTGCAATGCATATCCGACAATTCCTGCTTCTGATTTTATTGTTCGTGTCTTTAAGGGTTTATTGCCAGCAGGATGTTGATTTTCATCTGAATGCCCGGTTTTTACAGGGTAAAACCGTACTGAAAGTTAAACGGGATTTTAACGACCCTTACTTATGGGTACTCGCCAAAAACAATGAGGTTTACCGCATCAACAGCCTGACTCAGGCCGTTGACAATTATACCCCGCTGTTTGCGGCCTATAATAACCTGCAGTTTATTGATATTGCAGGGCGTAGTAAGGATACGGTGTATATTGCCACCCAGTCGCCCAATGTCATACAATATCAAAACGGGAATATCAATTTAATCGATCCTGCGCTAATTGGTAATCATACAGTAACCTCCGTGGGGGTTGATTATGCAGGTAGGGTGGATGAAAGTTCAAGCCCCGCATTCGGGCATATTTTGCTGATCGGTACAGTGAATGGTTTGTACCGGTACAATATGGATAGCCGCGTTTCAAGCCCGGGTTTGAACCCCGTTTATAGCCAGGTATTTGAAGCCACTTACCGCAGGGATTTGTATTCGGGCATTAATTACAGCAATTATCCTGATACGATTACGTATTACCCGGTTCAATTCGCTGATCAGCAAACATTTTTCAATGAATATGTCTGGCTTAATGCCCAAACATTCGGCAATAATTTAAAAACGGCATTTTATGTGCCTTATGGATTTAATAATGACTCATACGCTTACGGTACAGATATGTTCTGGGGTACAGAAAAAGGTCTGTCACAGGTGAACAGGGATTACAGTTACACTTCGGTATCAGCCCATGAGCACTATCTGAATAATATTCAGGTAAACAAGATCACGGATATATTTGGTTTGAGCACTTTCGGCAGCGACCAGTTTTTTGGGAACCCGGGATTGGTGAAGCAAAATTTACTGGTCGGCACGGATCAGGGTTTATATTTCAGCAACACCCTGTTCAATAACTTTGAAACGGTTGGGGGCTATGGCAATGGTTTGCGCAAATTCTCCCTGTTCCATTATGATGAACTGGGCACTATCCGGGTAAATGATATCTGTACCAATTTGGTTTCAAAGTCTCCTTCCATCTGTGAGGACGGGGTGTGGGTAGCCTGCGATAACGGGCTTTACCTGATCAAACCTGATTATGCCAAATACCTGAGCAGCGGGCAATTTGAAGTTATAGGTTTTAAAGGACGTGCCGATAGCCTGTCCTCCGTCAAAATATGCACAGTCAGCAGTGTCACTGCTATGATCAATACGGATTTATATTCCGGCAATTCGATCCAATGGTACAAAGCCGGTAATGAACTGCCGGCTGCCAGTAAAGACTCATTGGTCATCAACACAACGGGGGACTATTACGCCGTGCTGTACGACCCCTGTGAGAATATCCATATGGAGAGCAATCATCTGCAGGTACAAGTTGTTGCAGGCCCGGTGTTTACGTTCAACTACCCGGACAACTTGCAGTATTGTAAGGGACAAGCCCTTACCCTTAAAGCCGTTGGCGACCCTTCTTATCAATACAGATGGTATAAGAATGACACATTGAATGGCGTTGTGAACCAATCCTTATCTGTACTGCAATCAGGAAAGTATAAAGTGGAAGTAAGCGCATGTGAAGACTCCTGGGTGCCATCCAAAGAAGTGCAGGTAGATTTGATCGACCTGCCAGTCCCTGTGATCACCGCTGATAAACCCGGTTATTGTATAGGCGATAATGCAACGCTTTCCGTTGCCGTGCCTCAAAATCCGGATTACACCATTAACTGGTATAGGGATGGTTTATTATTGACAGCCAGTATTAACCAGGTAACGCTGAATACAGCTATTGCCGGAAGTTATACCGTTTCAATTGTCAACAATCAGGTAAACACTGATGGGACAAACTGTACGCAAACTTCGGCAGTGCAATCCGTACAATTTGATCCGCTGCCGACAGTTAGTATACAAAAGATAGTCAAGACTACGCTGTGCGACGGGCAAACAGTTGACCTGAAAGTAACCTATGATGCAGGTACCGTAAAATGGTCGACCGGGGATAGTGGCGATCAGATAACGGTTAGTAGTTCGGGGACATATACGGCGACTGTAACAACACCTGCGGGATGTGTGGCTGAAGCCAGCACCAGCATACAGTTTTTCACGAACCCTGTTTTGAATATTCAAAATGTAGGTATATGCATGGCGTCGCACAAAACAGTCACGATTACGGCCCCTGCAGGATTTGCTTCTTATACCTGGAACGGGCAAAACGGATCAGAAAGTTATACAGCAGACCGTCCACAAAAAGTGACCCTAATAGTTACAGATAATAACGGTTGCCAGGCTACGCAGGAAATACAGGTAACGGATGAATGCCCGGATGTGGTGATCCCCAATGCCTTTACGCCTAATGGGGATGGGATCAATGATACCTGGGACATATCAGGGCTGGCTTATGATCCAACGGTTTTAGTCAGGATATTCGATCGTTACGGACAGCAGGTTTATCAAAGCAGAGGATATGGCACTCCATGGAATGGCGAATACCACGGAAAGAAATTACCGCAAGGGGTCTTTTATTACGTCATAAATGCAAAGAACAATAGTCAGACCTATAGTGGTTCGCTAACCATTCTTTACTGAAAGCTACTGCTCATCTGGTGGATCGACCACCGGAGCATCCAAAAACGAAAATTGCTTGGTAAATGGTGCGAACGGCTGGCTAAACAATGCACTTAAAAGACGGTACAGGCAAGCAACTGCCCTTCCCCGTCCCGACATTTAACGGAAGCTAAGCATGTAGAAAGCCTGCATTGAGCCATGTTTGGACGAGGGTTCGAATTTCTACGGGCTACTAAGGGGATTCGAACCCGAAAATACTATTTCATCTTGCTCGAAGCTGCGCTGAAATAGCCACCAATTCCAGATTATCTTGAACTTTCAACCGTGTAAACAAAGCTATCAGCCTTAAGCCTGTTGGAAAGTGAAAAGTATCATAAATAACGTATTTGAAAAAACGATATCTGAATGCCAGGGCTGATTGAGGTGATCCGTCTTTCACTACTGCAATAGTCACAACAGCAAATGGACTTATAAATAATTATACGGTTTAGTTGATCCAATATCAGCAATGGTATTGAATGCGTCCCGGGATGAGATACGGGACGCATTTTTATTTTTGCAGGCAGTACATCTCGTCAAGGGGAATCGAATCTCTATTAAGGTATCTGCAATTGACTCAAAACCATAATTGATCCACCAAGTGGTTCGAATTAAGTCTGGGGATCCAGGACTGGGCAAGCACAATTTTTTATCACTTTCCCTTCTTTTTTATCATCATCAATCTTTTTTCAACTATTTGATTTGAATATAATTGATTTATTATTTTTAGTGGAGAATTTCTCGTTGACAGTGCCGTAAATAAAGGTGGGTTGTTCTGTAAGCGATTGCGAGACCGCTTCGATTTGGTTGTATATGGGCATGGGGTTGGTGATCGGTGATTAGTTGTTGTCTGAATCAGAGTTTTCAGAGTTAAAGAACATAGCTTATAATAAGAATTTATTTAATGTTATTTTGTACTTTAAAGCAACAATTCCCAAGCAATGGATACGACAGAAAAAGAAGCAATATTAAATACATATCAATGGATAAAGGTCCCCAGATATAAAGACGATCCTAATCTTAATTGGGAAGAGAGATTTAAAAATCTTCAAGAACACCATATACAAGAAACTCAGTTTTTAATAAATAAAGTGAGAGAACTGGTTTTATTAAACAAATGAGTCATAGGTAAAAGCTAGACCTGAAGAAATTACCGCTGACCATTCAGCAATTCTTGATACTTTCTCTGATATCCCGCTTCTGTTTTATTCAACAAAAGTTTTGTTAGGATTCGCTCATAGGGGAGGGCGAGTATATCGGCCCATTTTGTTACATCGCCGCCTGCGAGGATGTTTACTGTGTTGACGTAGTTAAATTTTTCAAACGCCTGTATACCTGCCTTCTTCTCCAATATTGATGCAGGCGTTGAAATAAGCCGATCTTCTGTTTCAATAAGTTAGGATAACAGGGGGGAAAAGTTTGGCTATGGGCAGTGCCTCCGTTACCCGCAGTTTTTTTATTTCGTCGGCAAATTCTCCGGCTTCGTCTTCGTCGAATTTATTACCAGTGGCCCTGCAAAAAAGTATTGTGCCAGCACGTTGCAACAAGCTTTTAGCGAGGGTTGAAAATGCTCCCGCCAGCCGTCCACTATAAAGGTTGATATGATCGTTGATCTCGTCGGCAATTATATCCCGTGCCGCTAAAAAGGCCCCTGCCGGTTTCAAGTTGGTTAATTTTAATGAAGGAAGTTTTAGTATTGCTCACAAGGAAAAGGGCGATGCGTATAATTTTGTAATCCCGCTATAAAAATCGATTGGCGAATTTGTAATAGAAATTTTGCGGAGGCTGGAGCAAAGTAAACCTTTTACCGCCGTTATTCCTGTTTTTTTTTTGATGTCTGTTTTCATCGATGCAGAGCAATTGCTTAGTCAGCGTAAATTACCTATGTTTCAGTAACCGCGTGACATTCCGCTCGCCCTGAAGGTTACCCTCGATATAAACAATGCCATTGGCGTTAAAAACATTATATAGTTGAATTGAAAAGGTATGAAAGGGTATAATACCCTTTTGTAACTGTTTTGATGCCATCGTATTTGTTCTATTTGAGCTTAAACCCATATCAACCATCACCCTATGGGTATGAAAAACAAGGTTATGATATATCAGACTGAATATCCCTTCGCGCTGCTGGATGAAATCGTCGAAGTTCAATTGAACCCCAAAGCCAGTCCGCAGACAGCAGACCTGTTAGGATCAAAATTCGCTGACCTGAAAGACCGGTTCGCCGGTGAATGTGACAAAACCTGGGCGCAACTCAAAAGCCAGACTTTTTGCCTTGTCAGCGATGAACATATTAAAGTCACCATCGATCAATACCTGACAGTTATAAACCACCTCAAGAAACAGTTAGACGACCACCTCGGGGAACAGTTTCTCAACCCCTGGCACAGCGGTTATCAAATGCTGATCACGCTTTTAGAAAGCTTAGAAAGATCGATCAATGAACGCTACGCCAAATATTTAACAAACTTCACGGTGAGCCAACACTCAAATAAAACGATCCAACGGTCCCCGTTTAAGATTTTATGTCATCTGAGCGCCGACCAGCTGGGCTTGATTATAAAAGCTGCCGACGAAACCCGGTTGATCGAGGCACGGTCCCTCAGCCTGGTTTACCAAACCATTGTGCCCTTCCTGTCTACCAAAAACAAAGAGGAACTAAGCTGGGACGCCATGCGCAGCAGCACCTATCACCCCGAAGAAATTGATAAGGTTACCGCTATTTCCGCGCTGGAAAAAATGATCGCTAAAATAAAGCAGTACAGTTAATAAGCCCCGTCCGGGAGTATCGACCGGCCCAAGCGCCTGTTTAATAGATATAAAATCAAAGCAACACCGTGTTTTAATAGTATTTTTATTCGTTTCCCCGGAGTGAAGATGAACATAATTAATCGTTCATCCCATCCAATATCGCCTGCCAAAGACTTGTTGGCCGTTTTTGAAGTGTTTTGGTAATTCGGTCATGTAGGGATTTGTCTTTAAGTATAAATTTTCTCAATTGTCTACCGATTGCGTGAGCTCCCACTAAGTGTAAATAGTCCCTGTTTTCCGTAGGATAACGTTCCATCAGATCATAATGATCATTGTAGACGGCAGTTTCATTAATATCAAAAAAATTAATTAGAATATGGTCGATATCGGCGATATCCTTTGTCCTGGAAGGATTGTCGCCATAAGCCATAAGTTTAAGAAATACCAATCCTTCCAGACTACAAATTTTGAGGCTTCCCAAGTTTTCAAATTCAATTTCCTTCGCAAATGGATATACCTCTTTAAAACCGGGCATATTAATAATGAACAACTTCGGATCGTGAAGCTTAATTTCCCTGTTATCATCCTCGATATCGCCGAATGGAAGAAGGTCCAACTCGATAGCTCCTTTATAGAACAATTTTATAGCCTCAGAGGTATGGGCGACGAAGTCGCCACTATCAGTTAGGGCATGTTTTAACACCGAATATTGCTTTTCATTGCCTACCCGTATAGCTATATCCACATCATTCGTTTTTCTGGCGGTAATATATTCCCCCAACTGGATATCCCTTGCAACTGCGCCGACCACATAAAAGTCTATATTAAATTTTTTAAGGGTAGCCTCAAATGCTTTAAGCATCTCTGCTATTGCCGGTTGTATCAGATTCGGCATATCAATTTAAATAGTTTGTTTTTATTCGCTCTGCGGTTTCCTGGTTTCTGCTATCCTTGTCCGTTGCCAGCTCCGCAAAGGTTATCAGCGGGGGAACCAGCGCAGGATTTTGCTGTTTGATTTGTAAGTCATCTGACCAAAATTGCTGAAACGCCTCCACTTTTCCTGCCACGTCAGGTATCAGTTTGTGCTGCTTCATAATTGAGCTTTTGCTTTCTTTGGTATAGATCGTGAAAGTTTCCGGGCTGAGGTATTTGGTCATTATCGCTCCGGCAGGCTCACCTCCCCAAAGGACGTCGTTATGCTGCGCCTTTTCCCAATGATCATTTTTGTCAAGTTTACGGAACCGGCCTATTCTTAATTTGGGGCGCAGGATCATCGGGTACAGCTCAACCCATTTATCTCTTAGCAGCTCTTGATTGGCCAGAAGATCTCCGTTTTTTCCCGCTATTAAATAGCCTTCATTCTTCAATTCGGTTAAAAGAGGTCCGACGTTTCCCAGGGCAATACCCGAACTAATAGCCATTTGCCTGTAAGAGGTGTTGATCAGTGCTTTATCAGACAGGATGGCGAAAATAAATTTCAGTCCGGTCGCATTCCACAACTTTCCCTCTTTGGGCAGCCTGGTTTCGGTGACTTTCCGGTCATTAATGAAAAAATAGAAGTTAGCGGTTTTAATAAAACAATTGCCGGAAGCTTCGAGGTAATTGATTTTATCTTCCTTTAGCTGTTCCCTGACGATAGGGGGGATGTATTGAGCGATCAATATCCAGTCAAGATCTGTCAGTTGGAACTGGTTGATTATCTTTTGCATCTGAAGGCTACGTATTTCGTTTTTAACTTCCATGTTGAAACGCTGTTTCCGGCCTTCAAAATCCAATTCGAGATATCCGTCAGCCGGTTCTTTTTGACTTGGGAACAATTTCGTAATAACAGTCGCGCCGGTGATTTTCTCAAAATTCGCCTTTGCTTCTTCGATGATCTCTGCTTCTTTCATGTTCAAAAAAATACTACGTTCATGATTCATGAACATTCAAATATAATGAACATAATCACAATTACAAATTATTAGTACAGCGAAAATAACCAAGATAAAGCAGCACAGTGAGTAAATCCCACAGGTCTGCATCCCCCGACCCACAACTTCGGTTCCAACCTCTTCTTGGACTTTTCCCGCCTTCGCCGATGCCCTTGTTTTGTATCAGCAAACCGGTTATAAACCCGGAAAAACTGAAACAAAACATACGCATATGAACACTCTTTTTAACAACATTAGTTGGTTACGTTACGCCGAATGGCTGGCTATTGCCATCATTATTTATTATATCGTTGTCGGCTTTCGCTGCTATCGCGTCGAAATCACCAACCTTTTCCGTCGCGGTAGTTTTAAGCCCGCAGCAACGGACAAAACCAATCCATTCTTTGCCATGGTCACAGAAAGCGAAAACGTTCCTGAAACCCCAAATACCGCCGGCATTTATCAGCACCTGGAAGGTCCCAATGCCACCACCCTCGAAGCCGAAACGCTAATCACCGGCCTCCGTGCCCGGATTACAGACCTCAGCGAACAGCCCTACCAGCCCTCCGCGGTACCCCCAAAACTTAAGGTCCTCCTCCGCAAATATCAAAACCTGAAGAACTCAGCCCATCGCGCAGCCATCAATCAACTGGTGGTCGCCGAGTGTGAAAAGACCGGCATAGCCCTGCTGACCGAAGAAGACGTGGATCAGTGGTGGAGCGATTAGCAGGCGTGCCCATCCGGCCCGGCCCCCCGCTAACCTGCGGGGAGACCGGCCCACCGGAAAACCCATGATATACTGCTGACCGAACGTCCTGGCGCAAAGCGCCATCCGGGCTAAACCGAAAAAGGGGAAACGCCGGCAGCAGAATTCCCAAAGCCCCTCCGCGTGCGTGCGGAGCGGGTAAGGGAACCTATTACCCGAATTTTTAAACGAACCGATAGTGAACATGAAAACGTGCAGTACAAAATTCAAGGGCATCGCCCTTAAAACTCTTTTGTTGACAACCATTATCTTAAATGCATTAACCGTCGTTCTGGCGCAGGATGGCAACGCCGGAATTAACCAGGCCAATACCCAGGTAAGAAGCTACTTTGACGCCGGCACCAACCTGATGTACGCCATCGGCGCCATCCTCGGCCTGATCGGCGCTGTTAAAGTGTATTCCAAATGGAACGCCGGCGATCAGGACACTTCCAAAGTCGCCGCCGCCTGGTTCGGCTCCTGCATTTTCCTTGTTGTGGTGGCCACCATCATAAAATCCTTTTTCGGCATGTAACATCAGAAGTATGAAAAAGAATAAGGAAACACCATCACTGGCGAACCGGCTGACCAGCCTTCTGCACGACTACCTGCTGCAGAACCACCCCGACCTGCTGATCGCCCTGCAGGAAGACCATCGCCTGACGCATTACCTGCGCAGCAAGGTCGACTCCGTGCAGGAACTCTGCGAAACCCTCCTGGCAGAAAACCGCCCGCCCTATGTCATTGAAGCGCTCTGCCTCGAAGAGCTTACCCGTGATCTGAGGCCATCGCGCTTTGAATATGTGCGCCTGCTGCTGGAAGAAGAATTTGAGGGGGATTACCTGCTCATGAAAAATAGCGGCATCCTGACCTATGAGGTCATCAACCTGATCGGCGCCTGCGAACCCATTTTCGAGGTCTTCGCTTTCGGCGAGGAAAACGAGGAAAGCAGGGAATTGAAATACGCGGTTATGGGCATGATTGCCGAATACCTGGAAAGATAAAACAGTGAACAAGATTAGTGCAGAAAGATGGCGTATAACCAGTTTCAGAAATTAAGAGATAACATCGCGGCGATCAAAATTGCGCTGGCCCACCGGAACGGCGAAACCGCCCGTCCGGAAGACCAGGCCGTTTTGCAGGCCTACTCCGGATTTGGCGGGCTGAAAGCGGTATTATTTCCCGCCGGCGATAAACAGGAATGGATCAGCCGCCATGCTTCTCAAAATGACCTGAAGCTGTACCCGTCCATGATAGAGCTGCACGCATTGCTAAAGGAAAGCCTGAATGAAAGCGATTATAAATCCGCCATCCAGTCCATCCGCGACAGCATTCTGACTGCCTATTATACCCCGGCGATTATTCCTCAAACCTTGTTTCAGGTTTTAAAAGAGAACGGGATCAATCCCAAACGACCCTATGAGCCCAGCAGCGGCGCCGGGGTTTTTATATCCGAACTGATTAAAGCATTTCCAGACACCGAACGCATAACGGCTGTAGAAAAAGACCTGGTGACCGGCATGGTATTGCAAGCCCTGGCTTCCACGTTAACGGTACCAGTGGACGTTCAAATCAAGGGGCTGGAGGAAACCGCCGCTACGGAAAACGGGCAGCATGACCTAATCATGAGCAATATCCCTTTTGGCAGTTTTCAGGTTTATGACCCTGCATTCCCGGATAAGCATATCAGCGGCAGGATACATAATTACTTTTTTGCCAAAGGCCTGGATAAGCTGGCTGAAGGGGGAATTCTGGCTTTCATCACTTCAGATGCCTTTTTGAACAGCCCGTCCAACCAGGATGCCAGGCGTTACTTATTTGACCGCGCAGATTTTATCAGCGTTACGGTAATGCCGGACAACCTGATGAAAGATACCGGAAACACCGAAGCACCCAGCCATTTACTGGTTGTACAAAAACGTACCGGCAAAGATTCCTGCAGCATTGACGAAATGATGCTGACCGAAACGATCCGGCAACGAAACGAATTCGGCAATTATCATATCAACGAATTTATTTACGAAGAGCGGGAACGGGTTACCGCAGCCGACACGGTCAAAGCCGGGAAAAACCAATACGGGCTGGCGCACCAGGTAAACTGGCAGCAAGGAGAAATCAACCAAATTGCCGGTAAGGTCCGCGAGAATATCAGCGACGGACTGCAATCGCATTTCAACCGGAAGGCTTTTATAGAGGCACAACAAGCAATATTGCCGGACGCACATCCTGAAGAAAAACCGACACTGAATTACCTGCCCATGCCGGAAAATTCGGCTACGCAGGTTAGTGTCCAGCTGGGCCTGTTTGATACCGCGCCTGCTGAAAACGGGAACCGCGCCATGGATTATATAACCGCGTCCGACGAAAACATGGTTTTAAAAAGCACTGCCCGGCTCATAGGCACCATTCGCACAAAAGACAACCCGCAGCATGAAAGCCTGGTATTGCTGACCGCCCGCCAGCAAAACGGAAAGCAATACGTTTATAAGCTGGCAGCCAATATCGAAGGGATCATCGTTCCACTGCAATGGATGAATGGAGGATTACTGAGCCAGGAGCTGCCGAAGCTGGTACCTGCTCTCCAAAACTTCAACCATGACTTTTATTTTGAGGGCGACCAGAGCCTGAAGGAACATTTCAACTTCGGGCAGAACAAAGAAATCTATTACCGCGCATTGAACGCCTTTCACCAGGAAGGCAGCCTGGTCAGCCTGAACCGGCAGACCGGAACGATCCACGGGATTAATGATACCCGAAGCCAGGCTGTTTTCCGGCCGCTGGCTAACCAAAACGATGCCCTGTTTTACGAGCGCTATATCCTGATCCGGGATACTTACCTGGCGCTTGCTGAAATCGAATCGGTAACGCAGATGGCTTACCCGGTTTTCCGGGCCGATCTGAATATCGCGTACAACGAATTTACCCTGAAGTATGGCGAACTCAACCGGCCGGCCAACCGCCGCCTGATCCTTGCCGATGAAAAGGAGGGCTTCAAAATTTTATCCTCCGTCGAACTCAAAGAGGGGAACGATTTTAAAAAAGCCGATATTTTAATCGGTCCGGTGTTCCAGCAAAAGGAAGTTTTTAAAACCGACGACCCGGTATCTGCCCTTGCCCGTTGTCTGAATGAAAAAGGGGCGGTTGACCTGGCCTTTATCGGCGAAGCAACCGGCTTAAGCGCAGAAGAAACCATTATCAATCTTCGAAGCCATATCTGCCTGAACCCGGAAAATGGACAATGGGAAACTGTTGATCAATACCTGTCCGGCAATGTCGTGCAGAAACTGGAAGTCGCCCGGCTAAAGGCGGATCGGAGCCCTGAAGACCCAAACATCCGCCATAGCCTGCATGAAATCAGCCGCGTACAGCCTGAACAAATCCCTTTTGAACTGCTTGATTTTAACCTCGGCGAGCGCTGGTTTCCCATAGACTATTATGAGCGCTTCGCCAGCGATTTTTTTGAATTGCCGGTGAGTGTCACCTATATGCATGGCAGCGACAGCTTTAAGGTCGCCACCCGCGGGAACAATCTGAAGATCAGCCGCGAGTTTGCCATCACTCCCAGAGAAGGCGGCCGCCGGACTTATGGATATACTTTACTGGAGCATGCGCTGGAAAATACCAGCCCTTATTTCAGCTATGAAGTGTCGCTGGGCGGCGGTAAGACCAAACGCTACCCCGATAATGAGGCCATCCAGCTGGCGCACCAAAAGATCGAGCAGATCCGCAACGGTTTTACCGGCTGGCTGAACGAGCTGCAGCCGGAGGAAAAGAAATACCTCGAAAAGCTCTACAACGATACCTTCAATTGTTACGTCCTGCGCGAGTATAAGGCCGACCACCTGACCTTCCCCGGCCTGGATAAAAAAGCATTGGGGATTGACGACCTCTACAGCTCGCAGAAGAATGGTGCCTGGCGTATTATGCAGAACAGGGGAGGCTTGATCGATCACGAAGTCGGGCTGGGAAAGACGCTGACCATGATCGTCGCCGCCCAGGAAATGAAGCGGCTCGGCATTGTGCACAAGCCGATGATCCTGGCGCTTAAGGCTAATGTCAACCAGATCGCTGAAACGTATAAAAAGGCTTATCCGAACGCCCGGATACTGGCCCCCGGCGAAAATGATTTCGCGCCGGATAAACGCCTGAGGCTGTTCCATGAGATCAGGAATAATAACTGGGATTGCATTATCCTTACGCATGACCAGTTCGGTAAAATCCCGCAATCGCCGGATATCCAGCAGCTCATTTTCCAGGCAGAGCTGGACAATATCGAGCTGGACCTCGGCACGCTCAAAGCGGAAGGCGGCGATATTTCAAGACGTATGCTCAAGGGACTGGAGGTCCGTAAAAAGAACCTTGTCGCGAAACTCAAATCCATCCAGCACGAGATCGAAGGCAAAAAGGACAAGGGTATCGATTTCAAGGAAATGGGTGTCGATCACTTGTTTGTCGATGAATCGCACAAATTCAAGAACCTGACCTTCACCACCCGCCATGACCGGGTTGCGGGTTTAGGCAATACCGAAGGCAGTCAGAAGGCACTCAACATGCTGTTCGCGGTACGCACCTTACAAGAAAAATTTAACGCCGACCTTTGCGTTACCTTTTTAAGCGGTACGCCAATCTCCAACAGCCTGACGGAGATGTATCTCATTTTCAAATACCTGCGGCCTAATGAAATGGAGCGGCAGCGCATCGAAAACTTCGATGGCTGGGCAGCAGTATTCGCCAAAAAGACCACCGACTTCGAGTTCTCGGTGACCAACGAGATCATCGCCAAGGAACGTTTCCGTCATTTCATCAAGGTGCCTGAACTGGCGCTGTTTTATAACGAGATCACAGACTATAAAACCGCCAAACACATCGCGCTGGATAAGCCATCCCTGGAAGAGCAGCTGATCCATATCCCGCCTACGCCGGAGCAGGCCGACTTCATCAAAAGGCTCATGCAATTTGCAAAAAACGGTGATGCCACCCTGATCGGCCGTGCACCGCTTACGGACGATGAGGATAAAGGACGCATGCTGATCGCTACCAATTACGCCAAAAAGATGGCGGCGGACATGCGGCTGATCGATCCCGTCAAATATGAAGACCACCCGGATTTCAAAGTAAATGTCTGCGCGCGCAAGTTGGCGGATTTGTACCGTGACAGCCAGCCGCACAGGGGTACGCAAATCGTGTTCTGTGATATTGGTACGCCCAAGCCGGACGCCTTTAATATCTATGATGCACTAAAAGAAAAACTGGTCAGGGACATGAATATCCCCGCTGCGCAGATCACCTATATCCACGACTGGACGGATAAGCAAAAGCCGGAACTGTTTAAAAAGATGAACCGGGGAGATATCCGGATCCTGATCGGCAGCACGGAGAAAGCCGGCACCGGCCTGAATGTGCAGGAAAGGGTCATCGCCATGCACCACCTGGACATCCCCTGGAAACCCAGCGAGCTGGAGCAGCGCAACGGGAGGGGGGCAAGACAGGGAAACAAACTGGCTAAGTCAGCCTATGGCAATAAAGTACAAAACTTTATTTATGCCGTAGAGCAATCGCTGGATAACTATAAGTTCAACCTGCTTAAAAACAAACAGACCTTTATCTCGCAGATGAAAAACTGCGAACTGAATGTACGCACCATCGATGAAGGCTCTATTGATGAAAAGAGCGGCATGAATTTCTCGGAATACATAGCTATCCTGTCCGGCGACACCAGCCTGCTGGAAAAGACAAAACTGGAGAAAAAGATCGCGGCCACCGAAAGCCTTAAAACCGCACATTTCAAGGAAATCGTCCGCGTCCGCTACCAGCTGGAAAACCTGGAAAAGGAATTAATTCAAGACAAGGCCACCCTGAAAGCGCTGGAAAGCGATCAGAAGCAGTATCACAGCCAATTGAAAACCGAAAAGGATGGCTCCAAAGCCAACCCCATCCAGCTGAAGGAAGTGCAAAGCGCCGATAGCAAGAGCATCGGCAATTACCTGATCCGCCTGTTCCGTGCCTGGAAACCAAAAGCCAATACGGACAATCCAAAGGAATTGGGCGAATTGTATGGTTTTAAATTATACATCCGCCATGAAAAGTCGCTGAGCAGTTTGGAGGGCAAGGCGCTCGTCAATGAATATAACGCGCTCTATGCCGAAAGGCCGGGAGGTACCATTCATTATACGTTCAGCTCCGGCGCGCCGAATCCGGATAACCCGAAACTGGCCGCCCGTTATTTCCTCAACGCCATCGATAAAGTCGACGGCCAGGTCGAAAAATACAGCAAAGAGATTAGCGAAATCCAGGATCAAATCCCGCAACTCCTTAGCCTGATGGGCAAACCTTTTGAAAAGGATGCCGAATTGCAGCGGATGAAATCCGAACTCGCCGCGCTGGAACGCGAAATCACGCAAAAGATGAAGGAAAAGCAGCTGGTGGAAACCTCCGGGCAGTTGGACCTGGCTGCTGAAGAGCAGACTGTTCAAAACGAGGCCCGGATCATACCGCTGGCTTCCGGCAGCCAGGATACAGCAGTAAGACAGTTAGCCCAGGTCGTAAACGGCGTACCGCCCGAAAGCCAGCAGCTCAGAAAAAATAAATCCCTTAAAATTTAACGCTATGCAAAACAGCATTTATATCATTAACAAGGGCATTAACAAAAGCATCGAGTTTCGCGGCCTATGCGGGCAGTATATCTGGTATTTCGGAGGGCTGGTCATAGGGCTGATGATCCTGTTTGCCGCCCTGTATATCGCCGGTGCGGGAACGATTCTCTGCCTGGGCCTCACCGGCGCCCTGGGCGCCTTCAGCGGCATTAAAATTTTCGCCCTCAGCCGCAGGTATGGCGAACACGGCCTGATGAAAACCATGGCAAAAAGACAGGTGCCTAAGGTGCTCAAATCTTACAGCCGTAAATTTTTTCAAAACCTGGAAAAGGAGGATACTCATGAACAAGCTTAAAGAACCGGTGATCTATACCATTGAAGGCACCGCCTTCGTAGTGGACATCGATAAGCAGGTATTGCGCCAAAGCGATAATCCAGCCAACGAAATATCTTTCGTGAGAGATATGACCGACCAGGGAAGCCATTATCGGCTTTTCTATGATCCTGACCCTTCAAGTAAGCCCCCGGGAACTTATAATCCGGATGCTTTAAAGGAGTTCATTATCCCCAAACTCATTGAGCTTGATCCCGATGGAATGGCTGCTAAATATAGATACCGGCCAGAGGAGTTAAAAAACAAGACTGACTTCCAGATTATCGTCGACCAGGAGCTGCTGGCACAACGGCATCAAGGGGTATTGCCCAAAATCAATATTGCCGGTGAGGAGTTCGTCGTCGACCTCCGCCTACAGGAATTGCGTCATGCCCAAAGCTTTCACCCGGTGCTCAGCCTGAACAGCTTTGAGCTGACTTCCGACGGCCGGCACTACGACGGGTACTATCATCCCGTCATTCGCCAGCTGGTGCCGCTCGATCCCAAATTAACGGAACTGCCTGATAGCGTGATCAAAATCAAAATACCCAATGAAATTGGTCTTGACCCTGTTGGCGCAGCCCGGATATACGGCGTCGATGAACGGGAATTGTTGCGGCGCTATCCCATTCAACGGGACCTTAAAGCCGAAATCATCCCGCTGAGCGAAACGCACATCCCTTCGCTCATCCGGCAAAACCGGGAGCAACTGCAAAAAGAGCACCGGGAAAACGCGCAGAAGATCAAGCCCCGGTTCCGTCCGAAATTTTAAAATACCCATTAATTCTTAGTGAAACAGATTAGTGAAAATGGAAAAAGAATTAAAAGATATACTGCCTGTTATGGGCATTGAGCATGACTGCATCCTGTCCAAACAAGGTGACGTCACCGTGGTTTTTAAAGCCAGCCTCCCCGAGATCTTTACCCTGTCGGACGAAGAATATGAGCAGCTGCACCAAAGCTGGCTGCGGGCTATTAAAGTGCTGGCTCGTGGTACCGTGTTGCATAAACAGGACTGGTTCCTGCAGGAGAATTACCGCGTCGATCCCCGCAAAGCCGGTGATAGTTTCTTAAGCCGGAGCGCTGACCGTTATTTTGAGGGAAGGCCCTATACCCGGCATGACTGCTACCTGATGCTGACCAAACGGCCAGAGGGACGTAAACCAGGCACATCGCTGTTCTCCAACCTGCTGCGCCCCAGCCTGGTGCCGCAGGACGGCCTGAAGCCACAGGCCCTGCAGGAATTCCTGAATACCGCAGGCAGGTTCAAACACCTGCTGGAAGACAGCCGCCTGGTCAAACTCGAACGCATCCAGGCGGCCGGTCTGCAAAGCCATTCCAAAAAAACAGGGCTGATCGAACGGTACTGTTTTTTATCCGGAAGGGAAGATCAGCGCCAGTTTAAAGATATCAGTTTGCAGGATGGCATCCGTATCGGTGCTGATCAAATGGCGGTCTATACCTTAGGCGACGCCGAAGACCTGCCCGGTATGTGCGGTACCCGGATCAATTACGAAAGCTATTCGACCGATAAGACCAAGTTCCCGGTCAGCTTTGCGGCTTCACTCGGTTTGCTGCTCCCCTGCAATCATATCTTTAACCAGTATATTTTTATCGGCGACGCCCAGGCAACGCTCAAGCAGCTGGAGAAGAAACGGTTGCGCCTGCAATCGCTGGCCGGGTATTCCCGCGAAAATGCCATCTCGCTTTCTGCCACCAACGACTTCCTGAACGAGGCCATCAGCCAGCAGCGGCTGCCGGTTAAGGCCCATTTTAATGTCATGGTTTGGTCGGCGAACGACGTTCAGCTCCAGGAAATGAAAAACCAGGTCGCCTCGGCGCTGGCCGGTATGGACGCTGCTGCCAAACCGGAAACCGATGGCGCGGCGCAGATCTGGTGGGCAGGCATTCCCGGTAATGCGGCTGGCTTTCCGGTCAATGACACCTTCGACACCTTTGCCGAACAGGCCTGCTGCTTTCTCAGCCTGGAAAGCAATTATAAAAGCGCGGCCCCGGATGAAGGCATCCGCTTTTGCGACCGTATCAGCAGCCGCCCGGTTTTTGTTGACCTGTTCGATGCGCCGCGCAGGGAAGGCATCGCCTCCAATATGGGCATGCTGGTCTGCGGCACCTCCGGCGGCGGGAAATCCATGACGGTCAACCATATCCTGCGCACCTTATTTGACCAGGGCGCACATTGTGTGACAGTGGATATCGGCGGCAGTTACCGCGGACTTTGCGAGCTGACCGGCGGCTATTATTTTACTTACGAGGAAGCCAATCCCATCCGGTTCAATCCCTTCTACCTGGCTAAAGGCGAGGTGCTCGATACGGAAAAAAAGGAAAGCTTAAAAGCCCTGCTCGTCGCGCTCTGGAAACAGGAAAATGACAGCTTTAACCGCAGCGAATATGTAGCCTTATCCAATGCACTGCAAGGTTATTACCGCCAGCTACAGGCTGATGATAATTTATTCCCCTGCTTCAATACCTTTTACGAATATCTCGAAAGCCATTACCTCGAAGTATTGAAAACCCAAAAGGTAAAGGACCGTGATTTCGACGTCCATAATTTCCTTTATGTGCTGCGTCCTTATTACAAAGGCGGTGAGTTTGATTACCTGCTCAATGCCCGCGGGAACCTGGACCTGCTCAACCAGCCCTTTATCGTGTTTGAACTTGACCAGATCAAAGACCACCCGATCCTGTTCCCGGTGGTCACGCTGATCATCATGGAACTGTTTATTTCCAAAATGCGCAAGCTGCCAGGTATACGCAAGGTGCTTACCATCGATGAGGCCTGGAAAGCCATTGCCAAAAGCGGCATGGCGGAGTTCCTCAAGTATGCCTTTAAAACCATCCGGAAATTCAACGGAATCCCCTGCGTAATCACACAGGAACTCGAAGACCTGATCAGCTCGCCCGTGATTAAGGACGCAATTATCAACAATGCAGATATCAAGATACTGATGGATATGCGAAAATTCCAGGGCAAGATTGAAAAGCTGCAGGATGCCCTGGGCATGTCCGAAAAAGCCAAAACGATCCTGCTGTCGGTCAATAAGGATAACCGCGAAATTTTCATCGATATCGGCGGCCAGGTCAGCAAAGTATTCAGGAACGAACTCTGTCCCGAAGAGTACTATGCCTACACCACCGAAGGTATCGAAAGGGTGAAGGTGCTTGAACTCTCTGCTCAATATGGCGGAGTTCAGCAGGGTATAGCGGCTATGGTCAGGGAAACAAAAAATTCAAAAATCTAAAAACTAGCATATGGAATTAAGTACAATTATTAAAGAACTCCGCCCGGCAATATCCGCCATGCTGCGCTACTGGCAGACACAAGGCGCCAGCCTCAGGGCGATGAAAAACACCTACCGCCGCGAGTGGCGCGAAAAAGAGCAAGGAATAATCCAGGCAGCAGAAATCCGCATTTATGAACATGGAACCATCTACAGGGTACACCGGATTTTCTACACTGATGGACACTTCCAGCGCGAAGAAACCTGGCTGGCAACCTACGGCTGGCAGTCGAGCGGGCACCTGATCGCGCTGGGACGCGAGGGCTATCTCATTTTCGACCCCCTTTCCAAACTGCTTCATGTGGAGGAATGGACAGGTAATACTGTGCAACTGGAAATATATCATGAATTAAACACCGGAGTATGAAAAAGAAAATCCGAACCCTGTATGCGGCGCTTACCGCCGTCTTTTTTTTCCTCATCAGCCAAACCGTTTCCGCGCAGGTCCCTGTGGTGGGTCTGGTAACGGGGATCATCAAAAAAGTGATCATCGCTATTGACCTGAAAGTCCAGGAACTACAGAACCAAACCATTGCCCTGCAAAATGCCGAGCAAAGCGTGGAAAACGACCTTTCGCTGAATCAGCTGACTGGTATCTCCGGCTGGCTGAACAAAGAGCGAAGCCTTTACCAGGATTATTATAAGGAACTGGCATCTGTGAAGACGATCATCTCCGATTATGACGAGGTGAAAAGAATCATTACCACGCAGGCCGAACTCGTCAGCGAATACCATAATGCCAGTGCCCTGTTTCACAACGATCCGCATTTTAGCGCCGCCGAACTCCGCTACATGGAAACCATTTACAGCGGTATCCTGCAGGAAAGCCTGCGTAGCCTGGAGCAGGCTGAGCTGGCGGTCAAGTCCTTCAGCACCCAAATGAATGATGCCGAACGAATAAAGCTGGTGCACCAATCATCCGGTGGCATGCAGACCAATTTGGATCACCTGCGACAGTTCAACAGCCAGAATATCGCGCTCAGCCTCGGCCGGGCACGTGACGAGCAGGACCGCCAGAATATCAAATCCTGGTATGGGCTGCAATAAACCCTTAATTCAAAAACAAACAAACCATGAAACGATTCCTATTAATTTTTTCCCTCACCGGCCTTGTTTTTATGCAGGCCGGGGCACAATTCCTGGGTGGCTTTTTCAGCCAGCAATCCCATAAAGAACAATTGATGATGGTGCAGATCGCCGCCTGGCAGCTTTATCTCAGCGATCTGAAAAGCGGATACCATATCGCAGAAACCGGGCTGAACACCGCCCATGAAATGAAAAATGGCACCTTTAGTTTGCATACAGCCTATTTCAATTCATTGGACCAGGTAAACCCTGCGATACAAAATAATCCCAAAGCGAAAGCTATTGCCACAATGGGACAACAGATCGTCAGCAATTTTGACCAGGAGATAGCATTTCAGCAAAAGCAACAGGTGCTCAGCCTGGCTGAACAAATTTACCTGAAGCAGGTCTACCAAAGTTTGTTGCAAAAGTGCCGGGTCGATATTTTGGAACTGAACGATGTGCTTACACCCGGCAAGCTGCAGCTAACCGACCAGCAGCGCCTGGAGCGGCTCGATCATATCTATGCCAATATGCAGGATAAACTCGCTTTTAGCGGGGCCTTTACCGCTAAGTGTCACAAGCTCACGCTTTCCCGGCAGCAGTCCGCTAAGGATAAGCAAACCCTGAAAACTTTATATGGAGGAAATTAAGATGAAAAAGCATCTCAAAATTCTAATTGTCGCCCTGCTGATCTGCAGCGCGCTTCCCTTAACCAGCCGTGCGCAATCTATCGCCGATTGCCTGGAGCAGCTGGCACTGGACTACCAAAAGCTGTCAGGTTTGAAAAATATCCTCAGCCAAATGTATACCGGATACGAGATCCTGACCAAAGGCTATAATTCAGTGAAAGAGGTGTCGCAAGGGAATTTTGACCTGCATAAAGCTTTCCTGGACGGGTTGCTCGTGGTTAGCCCAACGGTACGAAAATATCCGCGCGTGGCCGATATTATCAATGATCAGGCCTTGTTGCTAAAGGAATATGACGCCGCCTGGAACAGCTTCCGGCAGGATAAACATTTTACGCCTGATGAGTTGGGTTATATGCTCGATGTCTATAATAACCTGGTCAGCGGCAGCCTGAAAAACCTGAGCGACCTGGCAATGATCATCACCGACAGCAGGATGCGCATGAGCGATGCAGAAAGATTGGCCGCTATCGACCGGATATTTAGTTCCAGCCGCGGTCAGCTGGATTTCCTGCACAGCTTTAATGACCATAACTACAGGCTGGCTTTGCAGCGAGCAGACGCTGCAGGCGACCGCGAGACCCTGAAAACTTTATACGGCAATTAAATGAAAAAGAAATTTTTAAAGTCCATTACCGCTGCTGTCATCGGCATCCTGTTCCCCGAACTGTCGCATGCCCAGGGAGTGGCTGACGACCTGCACAGCCTGCAGGGCATTCTCAATAACCTATATAACCAGATGATCCCGCTTTGCAGCGGCATGATCAGCGTGGCGCGCGCCATAGCCGGATTTGCCACCTTATGGTACATCGCGGCAAGGGTCTGGAAACACCTGGCCTCAGCTGAAACCATTGATTATTATCCCTTACTGAGGCCCTTCGCCATTGGCTTTTGCATTGTCATTTTTCCATCGGTGCTGGCCCTCATGAACGGGGTCATGCAGCCGGTGGTGGATGCCACGCATAACATGGTAAGCACTACGAACCAGGCCATTGCCACTCTGCTGGATAACCAGCAAAAAAATGAAACCGCCGATCAGCAGGGGAGCAGCTCAATAAGTAATGACCCGGACAAATGGTATCAATACAGTCACCCGGATAATACGAATATAACAGGAACTACCGGCGTAAACCTGTCCGATCAGTTTTCAGGCTGGGGCTGGAAGGATATGGTAAAAAAAGCCATAGCGGAATTGCTCAATGTGCTTTTCGAGGCGGCGGCCTTATGCATCGATACCATCCGCACTTTCAAGCTGATTGTGCTGGCGATCCTCGGCCCCTTATGTTTCGGCCTTTCCATATTTGAGGGTTTTCAGCATACGCTTAAACAGTGGATCGCGCGGTATATCAACGTATTTATGTGGCTGCCGGTTGCCAATATCTTCGGTGCGGTCATTGCCAAGATACAGGAAAATATGATCCAGCTACAGGCATCGGGAAACCCGGGCGGCAATGAATTCGGAAACGCCAATACAGCTTACATGATTTTCCTGGTGATCGGTATCGTCGGCTATTTTACTGTTCCAGGTATTGCCGGATATATCATGAATGCCGGAGGGCATGCGCTGTTCAATAAAACCAGTGCCCTCGCTTCCATGGCCATTTCCTATGCAACAAGTAATTTCATTAATAGAGGCGGCAGCAGTATGCAAAGCACTTCTACAGTAAATAATCGTAGTGACAACGCTAAGGTTGGTAACTATATGCAGGAAAAGCTTTCCGGCAATCCGCCGCCGTCAAAAAATAAATCTTAATGCTATGTTCAGACAACTCAAAAATATCGATACTGCCTTCCGCCAGGTACGGCTGTTCTGCCTTGCGGTGATCATCTGCTGCCTGCTGATCTGCTGCTTCACGATTTACAAAAGTCTCAACCTGGTACAATCGATGCAGTCAAAAGTGTATATCCTTTCTTACGGGAAAGCCCTGGAAGCATTGGCTGCTGACGGCAGGGACAATGTAGCGGTCGAATTGCGCGACCATGTGAAAACCTTTCACCGTCTTTTTTTTACGCTCGACCCTGATGAAAAATCAAACCAGCAGAATATCACCAGGGCCCTTTACCTGGCCGACGGCTCGGCAAAAAAGATCTATGATGACCTGAGCGAAAGCGGCTACTACGCGGGTATCATTTCGGGCAATATCAACCAGACCATCGCTATTGACAGCGTATCGGTCGACCTTTCGACCGACCCTTTTCGTTTCCGCTGCTATGCTACTCAAAATATTATACGCACGACCAGTACGGTAACAAGAAGCCTGGTCACGCAGGGCGAACTCCGCAAAGTATCCCGCAGCGACAATAACCCGCACGGATTTTTAATCGCCCGCTGGAATATCCTGGAAAATAAGGACATCAAAATTGTAAATCATTAAAAATAAAACTAAGATGAAATCACCGATTATTTCTCCCAAAGGTAGACGCCAGCGTCAGATGCTGCTGGCTTTGCCATTGTTGCTTGTCCCTTTTCTTACCCTGTTCTTCTGGGCACTGGGCGGCGGTAAAGGTACAACCGTGCAGGCCGCGGTTCAGCAAAAAGGATTTAATGCCAGCCTGCCCGACGCCAAACTCAAAGATGAAGGTAACCTGAATAAAATGAGCTATTACGACCGGGCGGCCGGGGATTCCGCCAGGTTGAAGCAACAAATGCGAAGCGACCCTTATTACAAAGGACAACTTAAAACAGATACCAGCCATTTTCCTGTGAGTGCGCTTTCAGGAAAGCTTTCGGGCTCAGCGGTGAACGGCTCTCCCGCGGTAAACGAGGCAAAAGTTTATCAAAAGCTGGCGCTATTGCAGGCGGAAGTGGGTAAGCCGGAGCTGCCTGAAACGCCTAAAATGTTGGAAACAGACCATCATCCGGAGTTGCCTTTAAAATCTGCTCAGCCGGTACCTGCCGATCCTGAACTGACCCAGATGAACGGATTGCTGGAAAAGATACTGGACATACAGCACCCTGAACGGCTGAAGCCGGTTAACCAGCAGCAGCCCGCTGCAACAGAGAGTAAGCAATTTAACGCCATCCTGGCAATCATCGACGGTACGCAAAAGGTCACTCAGGGAACGGTTGTCCGACTGAAACTGATCGACAGCGTGATGCTGGATGGCCAGCTATTTCAAAAGGGCCAATTACTGTATGGGAGCGGCACCCTGTCCAACCAGCGCTTTACACTAAACATCAAAAGCATCCACATAGGAAGTGTTTTTTACCCGGTTGATTTAACCGTTTTTGACCAGGTGGATGGGCTGGAGGGAGTATGCGTGCCTGAGGCCATTACGGGCGACGCACTGAGGGACGGGGCGAATAATGGTGTGCAGGGCATGGAGATCATGAGCCTGGATCAATCCATGAGTGCCCAACTGGCCGGTGCAGGTATCAACACAGCCAAGGGGATATTTTCAAAAAAGGTAAAGCGGGTCAAGGGTAAACTAAAAAATGGCCACCCTTTGCTTTTAAGGATAAACAAAACCAATTAGACCTTAGAAAATCAAGATGAATTAATAACCATTAAATATTTAAAGATTATGTTCAACGAAAAAAGCTATGACTACGTAAAGAATCAATTGCTGTATTTAGGTTTCGGCGAAGAAATTGCCCAACCGCTTCAGCAAAAAATAGAACAGGGACTGACGGAATTTACCCTGCCGCATACCCGGAAATTCGGTCAGGATGAAACCCAGTCCACGCTGTATTTCTCAAAAGGCGATCAAAAGGATATGACTTTTTTTAATCGCTTTGACGTGACCCTGAAGCAATCGGGGAAGGATGACCTTACCCAATCATTTTTCGTGGGTAAGGAATATAATTACACGCTCCAGGAGCGCTATAATATGATGGACGGACGATTTGCCTACCGTGAACAGCCGAAAGTGGCACCAAAGGAAGTTGAAGGCGAAGTTAAAATGGTTCCTACCGGCGAAACTTATTTTGGCTGGAAGGGACTAAACTTTAAAGAGTCTGATAAACACGGAAATTTTTTGCCAAAAACGATGTTTTGGAATCATGAAAAAGAACTGGTTAAGTACCCGGTCAAGGAACTGGCCGAACCGTATGATCATAAAAGATTGCTGGCCTCATTAGAGAAGGGAAATAAAGCCAATGCGACCATCATCAAAGACGGGCAGGAGATCAAGGGCACGATTGCCGCAAACCCACGAATGCAGCGCTTTGATTTTTATGACGGTACTGGCCAAAGCCTGATCGTGAAGCAGGTTGAAAGGAAAAAGCTGGCCCCGTCAGAGAATCTGGAAAAAGGTCAACAGCAAGGTCAGGAACCTGATAATAAGCAAGCGCAAAAGTCAGAAGTTGCTGCGGAACAAAAAAATAACAAGGCTCGGACAAAGAAGCAGAGCGCTCATATTTAAGCCCTTGTAATTATTGGAAGCATTCAGACCAATAGCGGGATTTTTTGAAGCCATCAGGAATGATGGCAGGATTTGTATTACCCATATTGGAATTTATGCAGCATTAGTACAGTACTGGCAGGAAAACGACTTTGCCCATCCCATGGAGGCATACAGCTACGAGATCATGCGCCTGGCTAAGATTTCTGCCAGTACTACTTATCATAAGTGCGTGCGGGACCTGCACGATTTCGGCTATTTGCGATATGAGCCCTCCTTCAAACGTAACCAACGCAGCCGGATTTATTTACGGTATTTTTAATCCAGGGCAAACCCGCCCATTTACGTTTGATTTGAGGTCAACCTCATCGTCAGAATTATTCACTATATAACAGATGCAGGGATGGAACGTGCGAAAAGAAAAAAAGTGTCTGCCAAGCAAAAAACTATTCAAAAATTAACGCAAATTGAGCGGGAAAAAGAAAGAAAAATGCTAAATTTAATAGCAGAAATTATTGTTGAAGCATCATTAAGGGAGTTATATGAAACGGGCGATTAGATATTTACGCTTTAGTAATCTGGGACAGAGTAATGGTTCTATAGAACGGCAGGAATTGTATACTGATCAGTGGTTGCAATACAATCAGGTTGTTTTGGTTGATACTTTTATTGACCGCGGGCATAGCGCCAAGACATTTGACAGGCCCGATTTTATTAAACTTAGGGCATTCATTACCAAACATCAAAAAAACGTAGATTACCTGGTAGTGGATCAGCTCGATCGGTTTAGCCGAGACGCGGGTGAAGCCATGACTTTGGTGAAAAACCTGCAACGGCAATATGGTATTCAGATCGTCAGTGTTACCGAGGGCATTACTTTCGATTACGATACGCCGGGAAGTTATTTCAGGACCGGGCTTCAATTGTTGCTTGCAGAGGAGGATAATATCAACCGGAGCATTAAAATCCGGGGCGGCAATTATACCGCCAGGGCCAAGGAAGGAAGGTTTTTAAGCAATCTTGCTCCATTTGGTTATCGTAAAGCAGGGGAAGGTAAAAAAAGGACAATCGTAGTAGACGAACATGATGCTGAGATCGTCCATTTTATTTACAAGGCTTATTTAAAAAATGTACCGCTTTATGAAATCAAAAAACAGGCTGCTAAGCTGGGATTTAATCGTGGTGGCACAATGGCAGTCGAACGGGTTTTAGCCAATCCTGTCTATGCGGGAATGGTAAAAGCAAAAGCATTTAAAGAATATCCGGGTGGGTTATTTCCCGGAATTCACGAACCAATTATCGATAAAGCGACATGGCAATTGGTTCAGAACAAAATGAAAAAGCCGGAAAAAACCAAAACGATAATTGATGATAATCTGCCGCTGCGCGGGTTATTAAAATGTCATTGTGGCCAGCCATTAACGGGCGCCCCCTCCAGGGGGAAAGCAGGTGGCTGGTTTTATTATTATAAGTGTAAGTATTCCCAACATAATAATATTAATGCCAATAAGGCACATAAACAGCTTTTAGAAATATGTGAACTGATGAGCCTTTCACATGATGAAGTAGTTCAGATTAAGAATTCTGCAGAAGGATCGATGCAATCATCTATGAAAAGAAATAAGCGATTGCTCGTTGAGAAAAAAGAAGAATTGGAGCGTGTTCAGGAAAAGTTGTATGCATTGGAGGAAAAATGGATAGGAGGTCAGATTACACGGGAAACCTATGATAGGTGGTCTGCGAACTACAATACTGACATTTTTTCCCTGAAAAGCGAAATCGAAAGGCTGGGAAAGGATCAATCCCAGGCATTTAAAATCCTGAGCAAGCACTTAGACCTTATAACTGATATGAAATATGTTTATAGTCAGGCTAATACCTTGCAAAAACGATCTTTTGTAGACTTGGTGTTCGATAGCAATTTGTACTATCAAGGTGGGGTCTATCGAACCCCGACCATGATGTCTCTATTTGCACGTAACTCACTGATAATGAGTGATAAGAATTTGTTATTTTTTGAAAAAAAAAGGGATAATCAAACGATTATCCCTTCGGGTGGAGCCGGAGGGATTCGAACCCTCGTCCAAACATGGTACAATATAGGCTTTCTACACGCTTAGCTTCTATTAAATTGTAGGGAAGGGGAAGGCCAGTTGCTTGCCTGTACCGTCTTCCTTAGGTGCTTTGTTTCGCCTGCTATGCACACCATTAAGCAGGCTATTTTCGTTTTTCGATGCCCCGGTTGCCGATCCAACAAAACAGAAAACCGGCGGGACAAAAGCTAGCTAAATTCTAAATTAAGCAGCTAAGGCGTAGTTATTTTCGCCATTTGTAAGTTTGAGCGTTCAGATTAAAGCGCTAATTCACCCAACGCGCTGCGTGCTTACCTAATTATCTCCATCCTGTCAATTCCGGTCGACCCCATTTGTTTAGTGGCAGTTAGTAGTTGCAGTAGCAATTTAGTAAGATTACAAATATACCAATTTTAGAGTTGTGTTTTATAATAAATAACTGCAACTGCCGGTGCTACTGCGACTTTAGTATTAAATGCTTTCCGCTTTCAGCTTTGTGCTTTTAGCTTCACGACCCGGATAAACCTTCAATGCCTCTTTAAGGCAGGTCATCGCTTTTCCAAGGTCGTCACTGTTTAAAACATAGGCCATTCTCACCTCATTTAATCCAGCACCGGCAGTGCTGTAAAAACCAGTTGCAGGTGCCATCATTACAGTTTGATTGTTATAGCTGAATGTTTCCAGCATCCATTGGCAAAACTTGTCGGCATTATCAATAGGTAGTTGTGCCACAACATAAAATGCGCCACCGGGATTAGGACAATAAACGCCATCCATATCATTAAGCGCTTTTACCAAGGTATCCCTGCGATGGGTGTATTCTTTATTAACAGTTTCAAAATAGCTGTCAGGTGTATCTACTGCGGCTTCACCAGCTATTTGTTCAACCATTCCTGGACTTAATCGCGCCTGAGCGAATTTTAGCCCGGTAGACCAAACGTCCTTGTTTTTAGTGATCAGGCAACCCAGGCGTGCACCACATGCACTATAACGTTTGCTCACAGTATCCATCACTATAACGTTCTCATCCAGTCCGCTCAAATGCATGGGCGAAATAAATTTTCGTCCGTCATAGCAGAACTCACGATATGCTTCATCAGAGAAAAGGTAAAGATCGTACTTCAACACCAATGCCCTTAATGCATCCATCTCGTCCTGCGAATAGAGATAGCCTGTTGGGTTATTAGGATTGCATATAATAATCGCCTTGGTTTTTTCAGTGATCACTTTTTCAAATTCACTAATAGGGGGCAGGGCAAAACCATTTTCTATATAAGACAAGATCGGCTTTACCGCAATATCGCTCTGACAGGCGAAACCATTATAATTGGCGTAAAATGGTTCAGGGATGATAACTTCATCACCAGGGTTAAGACAGGCCATCATAGCTATGGTGATCGCTTCCGAGCCACCAGTCGTAACCAATATATTATCCGGGGTAATGTTGTATCCCAGCTTGTTATAGTACTCTGTTAATTTTTTGCGATAGGATAAAGTACCCTCTGATGCTGTATAGGCCCAAACCTTAAAATCAATATTTTTAATGGCATTCAGCATGCCCTCCGGGGTCTCAATATCCGGTTGACCAATGTTAAGGTGATAAACTTTTTTACCATCCAGTTTAGCCTTATCAGCAAACGGGGTAAGTTTACGTATGGGTGAGGCAGGCATGTGCAGCCCCTTTTTCGAAATTTTTGGCATGCCGCAAAATTAATAAAAAGATGAGTTTAAACTTCTTTAACTCTAAGTAAAAAAAAGAGACAGCCCAATTTACCGGGATGTCTCTGAATATTTTTGGTAAAACCGATTGGCTTTATTTACTGCTTGAGGTCGCAGGTGTCTTCGCTATTACTTCGCCCACAATGTTTAAATACTTGGTTGGTGTTTTAGCATTTGAAGTAACTACAATAGTTTTGTTAAATGGCGCTACATTTGCTGCATTATAAGTGATCTTAATAAGGCCTTTTTCTCCACTTTTAACAGGAGTTTTTGTGTAATCGGCTATGGTACAACCACAAGTTGGTTTTACATCTGTCAGAATAAGAGGTTCTTTCCCGATGTTGGTAAACTCGAATACGGTAGTTACAGGAGTGCCCTGCGGAATTTTTCCGAAATCGTGTTTTTCCTCGTTGAATTTAAATTCGGCTTTTTCATTATCTTGTGCCGTTGCTGTGAATGCGAAGCCTAAAACTACCGCACAGATTAACATAAGTTTTTTCATACTTTCGTTTTGATTAATACAAATATAAATGGTTTAATGTAAATTAAAAACTGTTTAACGTATGAAGTGTTTTGTGTGTTACATATGATGATAACAAAATAGAATTTTATAATTTTGCTACCTAAACAAAATAAAATATGCCCGAAACTGTAACAAGTGCAACAGGTAAATTTAATGCTGCTGAACTCAGTTTTGACGATTTCAAAAAGATAGTGATCAATGACTATCGGATTGGATTCGAAAGCCGCCAGGCCAGTTTAATTGGCAGGCGTGAAGTACTGACAGGCAAAGCTAAATTTGGTATTTTTGGTGATGGTAAGGAAGTGGCGCAACTGGCTATGGCTAAGGCGTTTCGTGCGGGCGATTGGCGCGCAGGATACTACCGCGACCAAACCTTTATGTTTGCCACGGGAATGAGCAATTTGAATGAGTTTTTCGCTCAACTATATGCCTACCCTGATATTGAGAAGGATCCTGCATCAGCTGGCAGGCAAATGAATTGTCACTTTGCTACCCGGTACGTAAATGCCGACGGAACATGGGCAAACCAGGTGGAGACCATGAATTGTGCTGCCGATATTTCTACAACAGGAGGACACATGCCACGTTTACTTGGATTGGCTTATGCTTCTAAATTATATCGTCAAAATACAGAACTCGAATATCTGAAACAGTTTTCAGTAAATGGTAACGAGGTGGCTTTTGGCACTATTGGTAATGGATCTACATCAGAAGGGCTATTTTTTGAAACATTTAATGCTGCAGGTGTATTACAAGTACCCATGGCAATTTCTATCTGGGACGATGCTTATGCCATCTCAGTCCCTGCTAAACTACAGACTACTAAGGAAGATATTTCGGAGATATTAAAAGGTTTCCAGCGTGAAAATGGTACCAATGGCTATGAAATATTCAAAGTACGCGGATGGGACTATGTGGCCTTATGCGAAACTTATGAACGTGCCATTGATATTTGTCGCAGGGATCATGTGCCTGTTTTGATACACGTTACCGAAATGACACAGCCTCAGGGACATTCTACATCGGGCTCTCATGAACGGTATAAATCAAAAGAACGGTTGGCATGGGAGAACGAGCACGATTGCCTGGTGCAGATGCGGAAATGGATGATCGAATCAGCAATCTCTACCGGAGAGGAAATGGATGAGCTGGAAGCAACAGCTAAAAAATACGTACGTGAATGCCAGCGTGAGGCGTGGAACGGACTGGGTGATGAAATTCGTGTAGAATTAAAACAAGTTTCGGAACTGATAGAGCAACTTGCTGAGGATAGTGAAAACGGCGATAAATTGAAAGAGATTGTTTCAGAACTAAGTGCAGTTGTTGATCCGGGTCGAAGGGATGCTTTTGCTGCGGGGCGCAAAGCCTTACGCGTAACTGTAAAAGAGAAATTGATCGGAAAACAAGCGTTGATAAATTGGCTTAACAGCGAAACACAAAAGAATAGTGAACGTTTTAATTCCAAATTATTCACCGGAACGCTGCAGTCTCCATTAAATATTCCGGTTATTAAAGCTGAGTATGATGAAGATGCCCGGTTAATAGATGGGCGTGAAATACTAAATGCTTGTTTTGACAGCAACTTTGAACGTGATAAAAGCATAGTTGCTTTTGGCGAGGATGTAGGCGCAATAGGTGATGTAAACCAGGGTTTTGCCGGATTGCAAAGCAAATATTCTGACCTGCGCATTTCAGATACCGGCATTCGGGAAGCAACTATAGTAGGACAGGGTGTGGGTTTAGCCATGCGTGGTTTGAGACCGATAGCCGAAATACAATACCTGGATTACCTATTATACTCTATCACAGTATTAAGTGATGATTTGGCGAGTTTGAGCTATCGTACACGTGGCGGACAGAAAGCTCCGGTCATTGTACGTACCCGTGGGCACCGTTTAGAAGGTATTTGGCATTCAGGTTCTCCGCTGGGCTTTATTTTAAACTCGATGCGGGGCATACATATTTGTGTGCCGCGTGATATGACACAGGCAGCGGGAATGTATAATACGCTTTTACGCAGCGATGAACCAGCATTGGTGATCGAATGCCTTAACGGGTATCGTTTGAAAGAAAGATTACCTTCAAATGTTGGGGAGTTTACAGTTCCGCTTGGCAAAGCAGAAATCTTAAGAGAAGGCAGCGATATGACTGTTGTATCTTATGGTTCAACTTTACGTATCGTACTTGAAGCCGCCGAAGAATTAGAAAAAATGGGTATACACATCGAAGTGGTGGACCCGCAGACATTGCACCCTTTTGATACGGATAATGTTTGCGGCAATTCTTTGAAAAAAACCAGCAAGCTGTTAATAGTGGATGAGGATGTAACCGGTGGTGGCTCAGCTTATATTTTGCAAAAAATATTAGAGACTCAGGGGGGATATTATTTGCTTGATGCACAGCCTAAAACCCTATCGGCCAAAGAACACAGACCACCTTATGGAACTGATGGAGACTATTTCAGCAAGCCTTCACTTGACGATGTGGTTGAAGCCGTTTATAATATGATGAATGAAGCTAATCCGTCTAAATATCCTGACCTGTATTAATTAATTGGTTTTTAATTTATTTACTATACTCAATGCCCGTATTTTACGGGCTTTATTTTTTTAATATATGGACGTTACTTTTTCAACTATATCCGCCATCATCAAAAATCGCCGCAGCACTAAACCGGTAGCGATGAATGGTAAAAAGATACCTGATGATCAGATCAATTCACTCCTTGAGCTAGCCGATTGGGCACCTACCCATGGTTTCACAGAGCCATGGCGGTTTATGGTTTATGCTACTGCCTCCGACTTTTCGCATAAGCATGCCGAACTATATAAACAGAGTACTACTATAGAAAATTTCGACCAGGCAGTTTATAATAAGCTATATGATCAGGGCGATAAAGCTTCTCACGTTATCATCGCCCTGATGAAGCGGGGTAGTTTACCCAAGATACCTGTTATAGAAGAGGTTGAAGCCGTTTCATGCGCAGTACAAAATATTTTATTGGGTGCAACTGCATTAAATATTGCTTCATTTTGGAGTACAGGCGGTATGGCTTTACGCCCTCCGATGAAAGAATTTTTGAACCTTGGAGACCATGATCACGTGATCGGAGTTTTATATTTAGGCTACGCCGATGCCTATCCTGCAGGCAGCAGAATAATTCCCTTAAACGAAAAAATTAAATGGATAAGATAATTATCTAACCTAATAAACCGTTCCTCCGTATAAGCAATCAACTAAAGGCTGTAGGGTTAATTTAATTGCAATATTATTAATTATTAGTATAAAATCATTCAAAATAGATTTTTTTTAATTAATTTAATTTTTACTTTTGCAATATCGTTGCAATTAATCCTGATTAATTAAAACGTAAGCCTGTTGACTTTTAATTGATTAAACTTAAAACAAAGTAACGGATATGAAGAGATGCTATTGGGGGATAACGTGTGTATTATTGATATTCTCTATTTCCATCATCAGCTGGAAAGCTGAAAAAACAAGAAATCCCGAAAAGATTACCCCCGAAATTACTAAACCTGCAAAACTTTCTGCTAAAGATCGCTTTTCACAGTATATTGAGGATATTTATAATACTGCTCAATTAAACAATGCAGGGATGGATATGGTTGTTTTTCAAAAGGCTGTTACCGGCTTTTTTAATCTGAAAGCAGCTAATAAAGTTCCTCAATACAGTTCAATTGTCACTATCGTTGATCTTGGTAAATCAAGCTGCACAAAACGTATGTGGATAGTTGATTTAATCAATAAAGAATTAGTACTCAACACATGGGTAGCTCACGGAAATGGTAGTGGGAATGACATGGCTAGCCATTTTTCAAATACAAACGAATCACATGCAAGCAGCCTGGGCTTTTATTTAGCCGATGATGTTTACAATGGCAAGCATGGCCGTTCGCTCCGTTTGGATGGATTGGACGCTGGTTTTAATGACAATGCACGTGCACGTTCAATTGTAGTACATGCTGCACCATATGTTTCACAGAGAAATATAGAAAGACAAGGGCGTTTAGGTCGAAGCGAAGGTTGCCCGGCTGTATCACCTAAAGTAGCCGGTAAAGTGATCAATACTATAAAAGGTAAAACGGTACTATTTATTAATGGTAACGATTACAATTACACTTCAAAGTACCTTGACGAGGACGTTGCCGCTAACTATGTATATCCCGGAAGCAGCGATTTGAATGCCAGCCTGTAAATTCTAATCTCTAAAAAATAAATTCTAAAAATGGGATGTTCAATTAGGCTTAAGTCTGAAACCTGCCTGCGGGTAGGCAAGTTGAACATCCGAAATTCGAACTTAAAATTATTCAGCAGGAAGATACTTCTTCATGTGATCGTATAATACGATATCAAGTCCGTAGACATCTCCCCTGAATTGCAACTGACCTTCCTGATCTGACCAGCAAGTGATATAGGTGATATAAACCGGAATCCTTGGTCTTAAAGAGATATCCTCAGACATCGGGTCATCCTCCTGCATATCTTTAGCTATCAGGTTATACTTTACCGTGTCTATAAATAAGGTATGGGCAAGCTCTAATGGTTTTTCCAGACGCACACACCCATGACTTACAGCGCGCATAGTATAATGAAAAGCTTCTTTTGCTGGTGTATCATGCAAATAAACACTGCTCTTATTTTGAAACAAAAACTTGATCTTTCCTAATGAATTATCTTCTCCCGGTTGCTGCCTAAATTCATAGTCCGAGTTGTATTTTGTCACTTTAGACCAATCGATTGTTTCCGGGTCCTGTATTAGTTTATCATCTTTATACACATTGATATTCTTATTCGACAGGTAATACGGATCTTTTGCAGCTTGAACAATAATTTCTTTAGTTGCAATACTTTGAGGGATATTCCAAACCGGATTTACTTCTACACTATGAATAACACTGCTTAATAAAGGTGTTTCATGTGCGTAAGGGTTATCGATCTTACAGGTATCGTTATAATTTTCCAGGTTGTTTAAATACTTTTTGTTACGTCCTTCACCCACACACACCTTCATGTTTAATATTGATTTCCCGCTATCGATTACATCCAGGTGAAAATCAGGAATGTTGACATATACATATTCGTTGCCGGCAGGTTTATTTTTCCACCTTAAACGTTCCATATTCACCAATAAAATACGCCGTGTTTCCTCTTTCGACATTTTAGGGGCTACATATTTACCAAGATATGCTTTTTGCAAAGTCAGGTATTCGGGATCTTTCGGCTGTATACTGTCAAGGTAAGCAGGCATATTTTCAACAGTGAAAACACGATTAATGGAGGCAGTATCAGGCTGCAATGTTTTTATAAAATAACGCGAATATATCTTCTTTGGACTTACAATGCCATATTGCAGCGCGCTGGAATAATCGATCAAAGTGCTTGACGCCATTATTTCCAGCTGAGCTATATATCTATAAGCATCTTCCGGAGTTTTGATAGCATCTTTGTTATAAAATTTATCTATCAGCGCACTAAGCTGGGCAGGTTTAAATAATTGTGGGTCAATGCCATGTTCATATGCCTTATGATATCTATCAAGCATAGCCTGTAGTCCACCATCCCAAAGGTGATATAAAACAAAATCTGGCTCATAATCATTCTGGTCATAATGATCGATGATTAATTGTGAATTATTTATTCCGGATTTTTCTCTTTCGAGCTCTTTTTTAAAATAGGCTGTAAACTCGTCTTGATCAAGATCTCTAAAAACCGTGTTATGGGTTCTTTTGAAAAGAATGGCACTCATTTCGGAGCGCTTTTTTTTACAACCCTGGAAAGTCGCCACCAGGCAGCAAAGTATCAATACTAAAATGAAACTGTTGTTTCTTTTAGCATTATTAAATATCATCATATATAAAAACAGTCAATTAGCAGCCATGTAATAGCAATGACTGTACCACACTAATATAATTATTTTAAAGTAGATTTGAATTAGAGATGGTCTGGAAAATTTTAATTTATAAACCGTACATTATAAGTAGTTTATACTTTATAAATAAAGTGTATTTTATTTTTTTTCTTTTCATCACCTGTCAAATTATGACATAAAAGTTTGAACCTGCCAATAAAGACATGTCGTCAGAGGTGAGAAAATGCCCCAGTTTTTATATGACAAATTAAAATTATGCCGGAAGAAAATATAAAAAGAGAAGTTTGGCTGAGAGGCCCCGTAGATGGAATTCCGGCGTTATTGCAGCCGGTAGCCCACGCGTTACTACAGGCAAGGGAAGAAGTGAGTGCGCTGATGATCAACTTTCCGGAGATATTTCTTTGGGTAAAGCCTGGTGGCATGGCGTCCCCTGCATTTCATTTACAGCACCTTACCGGGATACTAGACCGGCTTTTTACTTACGCAAGAGGAGAAGCTTTAAATGCATCCCAGCTAACTTACCTGGCAAACGAAGGCAAAGAACCCGAAAAGGAATGCAGCGTTAACAGCCTGGTTGAAAAGTTTAGTGACCAGGTCGATATAGCCATCACTCAGTTAAGTAATACCAGTGAAGCCATATTGACAGAACCAAGGGGCGTGGGCCGTGCGCAGATCCCATCAACAGTTATCGGTTTATTGACCCATGCTGCTGAACATACCATGCGGCACGTAGGGCAATTACTGGTGACGGTGAGGCTATTGGAAAACTGATTTATTCTTTTTAGATTAGTTCTCCCCTTAAGCCTAATCATCAAATGCTGTACTTACTTAAAAGCTACAGGATATCTTGTAAACGTTTATTAACGTTAATTGCAATTTACCTGTTTTACCCTATAGTTGTATCTGCCCAATCAGATATATCGCAGAAAAATTTATTGAAGCTTACAAATCATTCAGACAGTTTAACAAGCCAATACCCAGGCGAAAAGGCTTACCTGCAATTTGATAAACCTTACTATGCTTTGGGCGATACGATATGGTTTAAAGCTTACTTGTTAAATGCTCCATCGTTAATGCTTTCTGCAAAAAGCGGACTGTTACACATTGATATTGGTAATGATAGTGGGCGTCTTATTAAGCAATACGTATTTCCTGTTAAAAATGGCGTTAGTTGGGGAAATATAGCATTAAGCGATAAAGATTTTACTACAGGCACCTGCACCCTGCACGCCTATACCAACTGGATGCGGAATTTTGGAGACATATTCTTTTGCAAAACCTTTTACATTACAGGTGCTTCTGAAAATAACTGGCTCGTCAATACAAAGATCAGTACAAGTAGTATAAACGATAAAAATTTAATTAATGCCAAATTGCAGTTTAGTAATGAGGATAAAACGCTTTTTGGCAATAAACCTCTGCAATTGAAGGTTACGGCAGGCAACAAAAATTTATATAAGCAAAAAGTACAAACCGATGCAGACGGTCTTATTGATGTGAATTTTACTTTACCGGAAAGATCATCAGGTATTTCTATAATCGCTGAAAATGAAGAAAGGAAGGCAGTCATCCCTGTAAATATAGATCGGCCTGAAAAAATAGACCTTCAATTTTTACCAGAAGGGGGGGATTTAGTAGCAGGGCTGCCCTCACATGTCAGCTTTAAAGCGATAGGCGAGGATGGTAAAGGAGTTAACATCTCCGGTACAATTACAGATCATAACAATCAACAGGTGGCATCCTTCCAAACCTCGCATAATGGTATGGGCAGTTTTTATCTGACAGTACAATCGGGTGAAAATTACATTGCAAAGGTGACTTTGGCTGGTGGAACAATAAAGGAATACCCGTTGCCGATGGTCAAAAGTTCAGGTTCGGTTTTACAGGTGAGGAATGGTATGGTAAGTGATTCTGTTGAAGTTTCAGTTGCAGTTACCGATGATATAGTTAAAGCAAATACCAGCTATTTTTTAATAGGCAAAGCGAGGGAGATTGTTTGCTATGCTGCGATCATAAACTTTAAGGATGTAAATTATATCCGCAAAAGAATAGCAAAGAGCCTGTTCCCGTCCGGTATAACGCATTTCATCCTGATGACGACCAAATATCAATCAATAAACGGAAGATTGGTATTTATTAATCATAATGACGAGCTGTATATTAAGACAAATACTGACCTGACCGAATATAATCCACGGGATAGTATTGCTTTACATATTAGTGTAGATGATATTACAGGCAAACCTGTTTCGGGCAATTTCTCTTTTGCGGTTACTGATGATACCCAGGTAAAAACTGACTCACTAAGTGATGACAATATCATCAGTCGCATGCTTTTAACATCCGATATAAAGGGATATATTGAGAAGCCCGGCTATTATTTTTCAAAAAGTACAGAAGCATGGAAGGCGTTGGATAACCTAATGCTTACACAAGGGTGGGTCAGTTATGATCTACCATCAAACATACAATACAAAGCAGAGCATCAGTTTGAGGTGAGCGGCAAGGTGTCAAATGTGTTTAATAAGCCGGTTAAAGGTACGCGCGTAATTCTCTTTTCCAAATCTCCATCGATAGTAAGGGACACTGTTACCGATAACGAAGGCAGATTTATATTTAATAATTTACCCAGGGCAGATACACCAATATTTATTGTAAAGGCAGTAAATAGGAATGGTAAAAGTTTTAATGTGAACGTCACCGTAGACGAAGTAAAACCGCTCGCTTTTGCAAAATCAACCATGCCAGGAATGATGCCCTGGTATGTAAACAGCGATTCTACTTTACTGAATTACGCCCGAACAAATGAACAATTACAATTACAGGCAAATAACCCCACAGGTCAACATACATTAAAAGAGGTGAAAATATTTGGAAAGAAGACCGTTAAAGGATCACAAAATCTTAACGGCCCTGGTAATGCTGATATAGTACTTGATGAGAAAGATTTGGAAGCAGCAGGTAAAAAAACATGGCTGCAGTTGTTGCAGGAAAACGTTCGCGGATTTGGTCAAGGTATGTTTATTCTTGATGGTAAGAGTGAAAGGGTAACACAGGATATAGGTCTCTTCTATTTTGTTACTGACGGGAACGGAGATGACGTTCCGTCGATTATAAAAGATTGGTATTATGTTAAGGGCAAGCCAATTAAATTTATTGTTGATGGTACTTCAGTTTATCAAACTTATAGACCTTCAGGTACTGCTTTCAATGATATTACAAATTATCTTAATTCGCATACAGCCGAGGATATAAAAGGGATAGAGGTCAATATGTCTACAAAATACGCAATGAAATATATTCCTATGGAATGGGCTCCAATAATTCATATAGGTGATGTAGCCTTTGTAGAAATCACTACCCGTTCAGGTCATGGGCCAATAATAGATAACACACCCGGTATGTATTTATACAAACCTTTAGCCGTCAGCTGGCCTAAACAGTTTTATAAGCCAAAATACCTGGTTACGGATACAACAAAACATTTGCCGGATCTGCGATCAACCATTAGCTGGGAACCAAATATAATTACCGATGAGGATGGTAAGGCAACGCTGTGGTTTTATGCCGCGGATAAGCCCTCAACTTATACGATAACAATAGAGGGCATTGATTTTAATGGTAATCTGGGATATAAGAGACAGAAGCTAAATATTAGTAAAGCGATAGCTGCAAAATCAAAATAGTCTGCTGCAAAATATCTGATACGTCTTTCAGGTTGGCTGACCGGTAAGTTACTTGCGTATCCGGATATTTATTTTCAGGGTCATAAAGAAAAGTATCTATATCCAATGCTTTTGCTGCTTTGATCTCTGATCCGGGATCATCGCCGATCACCAGCAATTCTTCGGGAGTATAACCGTGCGCAGCCGTTATCCCGGCAAACACGTCCTTTTTAGTTTGCTGATTTACTTCAGGATCAACAATGTGGATCGCCTTAAAATCTGGTTCAATTCCGAGCATCTTCACCTTACTCCATTGTAATTTTGAAAAGCCGGTGGTTACTAAAAATTTGTCGAGCGGTATTGACCGGATATGCTGATAATCGTCGAAAGACTGCATAGGCAGATCATAGGATATATTTTTCAATATGTCTACCATTTTATTCTTAAGCCCGGCATCTAACTCAAATTCATCTGCAATATGTTGAAATGGCCTGCGTGTCATTTCATCTTTGATCTTATTTACCCGTTCTGCATCACTTGCATTGATACTATCAGCATGTTGATCAAGTGCTTCAAATAAAGGTGCAAATAGGTTCTCTGAAATGGAACTAACCGGGTAAATGGTGTTATCAAGATCTAATATTAAAGCACGTTTCATAATGCAGGTTAAAATATACTTTCCTCAATGGGTACAACAATAGTTTTTTTATTATTAAAGCGATAAAGCATCAACATACCCATCGAAGCTCCCAGACAAATAGCACCGGTGATCCACCATAATAAACTATAACTTACAAAGGTGATTACCTGTCCGCCTATGATGGGGGACATGATTGAGGCTGCCGACCAGCCCATGGCATATAGTGCCGCATATTCGCCTCGATTATTGGCATTGGTACGCATGATCCAGAAGGAATTCATGAATGGCATAGAAAGTATTTCGCCTAACGTAATAAACAATAGAATAAACAATGCGGAATAATAGCTGGCGGGTAGAAAATTCAGCAATACAAACCCAGCCCCGACGAGCAGTATCCCTATATAAATATACCTGAGCGGATGCCTTTTACCTTCGAAATTATGTACAATGATCATTTCGAACATTACAATCAGCAAACCATTTATGCCCATCAATCCCCCGATAAATTGCTCACTAAAATGCCATTGGGTTTTATAAAATAAAGGCTGCATGGTAAATATCTGGAAGAAGCAGGTGGCGTAGAGAATTAACAGGCCGATAAATGCTAAATAAACATAGTCGCGGTAAGCAGACTTACCGGAAGCAACATCAAAAGCGCTCTTTGCAGCCTTAGTTATCTTTGAAAAGGGGAGAAGCTTTAATAAAAGTAATCCTGCTGCAATATTGGTGCAGCCATCAACCCAAAACAGTAAATGATAATCAATATGGGCCAATGTCCCTCCAAGGAGACCACCAAAGGCCCAGCCGAGGTTTACTGCAAGTCGGTTTAACGAATTAGAGCGTGTCCGGTTTTGATCGGTACTGTAATGTGCAACAGCTGTAGAATTGGCCGGCCGGAACGCATCATTACACATATTCAATATAAATGAACAGATACCAACTGATATGAAAGTCTTTTGGAAGCTCAGCAATAAAAATAGCAGCCCGCCTGCCACCAGGCCCAGTACCTGTACATAATAGAACCCATATTTGTCGGTCAGTTTACCACCAATAAAGGCACCGCAAAGTGAGCCGATCCCGAACATGCCCATGATAATACCCGTCTGCTCCACAGTGAAATGGAGCTTTTGCGTGCAATAAATGGTCATGAACGGAATAACCATAGTGCCGCTGCGGTTGATGAACATCACCAGGCATAGATACCAGCTATTGCGCGATAAACCACTATATGCTTTTTTGTATAATTGGACGGTTTGGGAGAGCATTACACAAATATACTTTTTGATGTGCAAATATGCAGATATGCAAATGTGAAGATGGGAAAACGATATTAGATTTAAGAAGTTTTAAAGATTTTGTAAATGTAATATCATTCAATATTTAACATCCCTATCAATTGGAAGAATTGTTTTTGTTTTTTAGTTCATTCAATAGATCATCGAAATCTCTTGCCTCTATTTTCCCTGCCTTAACATCATTTAATTCATTAACGGCAATTTTTATCTTTTTTAGAAGAGGTTTGCTGTTGTCGATTTTTTTTACAGTAACACCTAATTCTTTTAACAAGATGCACACTGCTTTTCCCTTTTTTTTCAGGAATGGCTATTTGTAAAACAGTCATTTTGCTTCCTTTTGTATAAATATAATTAAAAGATGATTCATATAATAGGTTGCTGATATGCAAATAGGTTTTTAATCAAAATTAATCGAATTTATCAACTGCTCTGTTTCATGAAAACTAATTATACGTTCATCAGAAATTATATCTTCTTTTCGCATTAATCTTTTTAATGTAATACCGTTTAAGGTTCTACATCGGCTTAATGCGGTATACATTTGTCCGTTTACAAATGCACCTGTTCCTGTGTCTATAATTACGTTGTCAAACGTCAAGCCTTGACTTTTATGAATTGTTACAGCCCAGGCAAGTTTGATAGGATACTGTGTAAATGTTCCTTTTAATTCTGAAATGATTCGCCCTTTAGCCTTATCATATTTATATGATCTATTTTCCCATGTATTTTTTTCTAGCAAATGAACGGTATTATCTTGCAACCTGATTTCTATAAAATCATCGGATATAAAATCAATTTTGGCAATGGTTCCATTTACCCATTTTTTAGCTAAATCGTTTTTTATAAACATAACTTGTGAATTCTTCTTTAGTTCAAGAACTTTATTTGTTGGGAATCGGTCTTCTTTAAACTCACCTGTTATCTGAGCGTCAAACCTAAATGTCGTATAAGGTAATTCCTGAATTCGCCGCAAATTTTCTCCATTTGCAATGAAATTATTGGAAGTCAGTGTGATAGTAAACTCGTCATTCTTAGGTATATATAATGGATTGGTTCTAACGTTTAATATTTCGAGTATTTCTTCATTAATATTACAAACCCGTATTTTGTCTAATATTTCTACAAATTTTAAATCTGCGCTTTGACGGTAAGATTTTTTAAATTCAAAATAATGAGGATTTAATTTTTTATAAGCTGGGGAGTCGAAAAAATATTTACTTTTAAAAATTTCAGTAAATACTATATTGTCAACTTCATCACTCGAGTCCGTTACTGGAGGTAATTGAAAAATATCACCAACAAAAATTATTTGTTTACCACCAAATATTTTGTTTGGATCACCACCGTTTATTCTTAATGAGTAATCTATAGCCTCAACGATATCAGACCTAAGCATAGATACTTCATCTATTACAATAGCTTCAATTTCTTGTATCATTTTGTACTTTTGAGAATATTTTTCAAAAGTTGTTATTTCATGGTCTTCAGGCAGAAGGGGCTTGGTTGGGAGTCTGAAAAATGAATGAATAGTTTGTCCCCCGACGTTAATTGCGGCAATACCTGTAAAGGCACACATTAATAACTTTTTTCGGGTTTTATTTGCAAAATATTGTATGAATGTTGATTTACCAGTACCAGCTTTGCCAGTAATAAAAAGGCTTTCGTTGCTTGATTCAATTTTCTTAAATAGTTGACTTATAATAGAATCACTTTCATATCCGTCGGGAAAACTACTAAATCTACTATATAAATCAGGTAGTGTTATATCGTCAAAAAGAGTTAGCTGACTTTCATCACATTCTATTCTAAGCAAATATACAATGTCCCCAAAGTTGTCTTTGTATGGATTAGCAACGACAAGATTTTGATCATAATGAGCAAGTGTCTTAAATATATAGTAACACTTGTCAGCAAACTTTTTATAGTCTGATGGACTTTTCTTTATGTGATTTTTTAACTTATCGTGGTTCAACTGAATTCCAATAAATTCTAAGAATTTGCTAAATATTTCTAAAGAATCTGATTCATCAACATTTAAATAAGAAATGTAATGTTTATTGAAATCATGAGGAAAATTAAATGGATATAAGCTGTCTTCTTTTTTTCCATAGAAGAGCTGATGGGCGTATTCACTTTTAAAAATGCCGGTTGAATTATCAACTAAGGGTGACTTTCTGAAGTTTTCAATCCATTTTCTCTCTATAATTTTTATGTTAGACATTAAAATTTGCCTTATGAGTTTTCATAAAACTAAAGTACTAATAAAAAATTCATGGGATATATTGTTTTGGTAAAGTGGGTATTGTTTTGTTTTAACCTTTTACCTCAAAATCGAGTTCCTGTTCCTCAACCAATGATCAGCCAATACTAGTGCTGCCATTGCCTCTACAATAGGTACGGCGCGTGGTACCACGCAAGGATCATGGCGACCTTTACCGGATATTTCGGCTTCGTTGCCTTTGCTGTCAATAGTGGGCTGACTTTGCATTATAGTTGCAACAGGCTTAAATGCTACCCTGAATTCGATAGGCATACCGTTGCTGATACCACCCTGTATCCCACCGGAGAAATTCGTACGGGTTTGAATATCACCTTTGGCATTTTTGATGAACAGGTCATTATGCTCCGAACCGCACATTTCGCTGCCTTCAAAGCCAGAGCCGTATTCAAAACCATGGACAGCATTAATACTTAGCATAGCTTTTCCTAACTCGGCATGCAGTTTATCAAAAACCGGATCGCCTAAGCCAACCGGGCAATTTTGAATATAGCAGCTCACTTTACCACCAACGGTATCACCCTGTTTGCGTATTGAATCAATAAATTCGATCATTTCTTCTGCTGTGGCAGGGTCTACACAGCGGACGATATTTTTTTCGCGTTCATCAATAAACTCCTGGGCGTTTTTTATCTCGACATTGGGCGCATTTATTCTACCCACGCTGCTCACATGGGCCACAATCTCTATTCCCTGTGTTTTTAACAGCAATTTAGCTAATGCACCTGCAGCCACACGTGCGGCAGTTTCACGGGCTGATGAGCGGCCGCCACCACGATGATCGCGGATGCCATATTTGGTTTGGTAGGTATAGTCAGCATGGGACGGACGGAAAACATCAACGTTATGTGTATAATCCTTAGAGCGCTGATCCTCATTAGGGATAATCATTGCAATAGGTGTTCCCGTAGTTTTACCTTCGAACACACCTGAAAGGATTTTTACAGTATCGCTTTCTTTTCGCTGTGTGGTGATCTTGGATTGCCCCGGACGACGTTTATCCAGTTCGGATTGAATATATTCCAGGTCGACATCCAATTGGGCAGGACATCCGTCAATGATCACGCCGATAGCCTCGCCATGTGACTCGCCAAAAGTTGTTATCCTGAATAATTGTCCGAATGAATTGCCTGCCATAGTATTTTTTGATGTGCAAATATGCTGATATGCAAATGTGCGGATAATTATATTTATTATTTGATGTCATTGCGAGGAACGAAGCAATCGCATGCTATACAGGGCCGATATGCAAGGTTCGCGATTGCATCGTTGCACCTTAACACCACCCGCCTTGCGCCTCGCAAAAACAAGGCGTTTTTTTCTTTCGCTTTTTCCAGCTACCTTTTCCCCCTTTAGGGGGTTAGGGGGCTAACCTCAACTTCAAATCCTACTTTCTTCAGATCTTCCCAAAATGCGGGATATGATTTTTCAACCACATTGAAATCTTCAACTTCAATTTTGGGTATGATCAGAGCCAGCGGTGCAAAGGCCATTGCCATTCGGTGATCATCATAAGTATGTATGAAAACGCTTCGCGGAATAAATTTCTCGCTGCAATCCAGCTTATAAACCTGACCTTTTTCAACTAGTTTAACGCCGATTTTAGCCAGTTCAGTTTGTAATGCCAGCACACGGTCGGTTTCCTTTATTTTCAAAGTCTCCAGTCCTGTAAATGTTGCATCGTGACCCAGAGCAGCGCACACTACAATGATAGTTTGGGCCAGGTCCGGGCATGATTTCAGGTCGAATATTTTACGGCTAAGTGGTTTGGCTTCTTTTTTTAGGTAGACACCATCATCCTTAAACTGCGAGGTGATGCCAAAGTTAGCCATGATCTCAGTGATCACGCTATCGCCCTGCAAACTGTAGGCAGTTAATCCTGGCAGAAATAATTCTGCCTCATCTGCTAAAGCAGCTATTGAATACCAATAAGATGCTGCACTCCAATCAGGCTCAACAGGCAAGGATGTTTCTCTGAATTCCTGGTGCTCAATATGAATACTATTCCCGATCCACTGATGTTGAACACCCGCCTGGCGCAACATTGCCAGGGTCATTTCTACATACGGCCTCGAGGTTAAGTCTCCTTCAATCTGCACGATCAAACCTTTAGGCAAAGTGGCTGCGATTAGCAACAACGCGGTAATATATTGACTGCTGATATCGCCCTTTATGCTGATCTTTTCTTTTTGCTGCTGTCCCAAACTGCCATTGATCCGCAGTGGGGGATAGCCCTCGTTTTCGGTATAATCAATATGTGCACCTAAGTCGCGTAAAGCATTTACCAGGATACCTATTGGTCGTTGTTTCATCCGTTCGCTGCCTGTCAGGATCACTTCTTCATCCCGGAAACTGAAATATGCAGTCAGAAAACGCATAGCCGTGCCCGCCGGGCCGATGTTTACCAGTCTTAAGTCTTGAGTCTTGAGTTCTGAGTTATTACTGTCAACTTCAGACTTATGACTTAATACATCCAACAAAGTCACCGTATCAGCAGCATCTGATATATTCTTCACCTTCACCTTTCCGTTGCTCAATGCTTCTATAATCAAAGCACGGTTGCATTCGCTTTTGGAGCCGGTAAGGTGCATAGTGCCGTTAACCGATCTGTCTTTTTTCGTAAGGATTATATTTTCCTTCATGTTTATTTTGCTACTGGGATAAGATGTAATTTTTGTCTCAAATCTCACATCTCCAAGTATCATTTATATTAAACGTGCGTCAATTTTTCCTGTGCTTGTCCTGCCTGATCTTTGTTCATGATCTCGGTTTGTTTGCGGATAGATTCACTATGGATCAACTCAAGTAATTTTTCAGCAAATTCAGGGCTCAGTTTTAAAGCTTTTGCATAAGATACCCGTTTGTTCAATATCTCATCCCAACGGTTAACTTGCAGAATGGTAATGCCGTTCTCTTTTTTGTAATTGCCAATCTTCTCAACGATCTGCATTCTTTCGGCCATTTTTTGGAACACAACGTCATCGATCTTATCGATATGGTTACGCAGTTCGGCCAATTTATCTTTTAGCTCATTGCCTTGTACATCAGGCTTACGAAGTGTCAAACGCTCAATCAGTTCAACCAAAGAAGATGGAGTAACCTGTTGTTTGGCATCTGTCCACGCAACGCTTGGGTCGATATGTGATTCGATCATCAATCCTTGCATATCCAGGTCAAGCGCTTTTTGTGCAACGTAACCCAATAATTCACGGTTACCGCAAATGTGGCTTGGGTCGTTAATAATTGGTAAGTGTGGTGCGAGTGTTTTCAGGCTGATGGCCAGGTCCCACATAGGTTCGTTACGGAAAGCAGTTTTCTCGTGTGAAGAAAAACCACGGTGGATAGCTGCCAGTTTAGTGATACCTGCATTGTTGATACGCTCCAATGCGCCTATCCATAATGACAGATCAGGGTTTACCGGGTTTTTAACCATTACAGGCACATCAACACCTCTAAGGGCATCGGCGATTTCCTGAACGGTAAACGGATTCACGGTTGAACGTGCTCCAACCCAAAGAATGTCTACACCTGCTTTTAAAGCTTCTTCAACATGTTTTGCTGTAGCTACTTCTATAGCCGTTGGCAATCCGGTTTCTTCTTTAGCGCGATTAAGCCATTCCAGTCCAATGCTGCCAATACCTTCAAATTCTCCCGGACGGGTGCGTGGTTTCCAGATACCTGCACGTAATGCAGTTACGCGACCGGTTTTTGCCAACAAATGGGCAGTTGCCACTAATTGCTCTTCTGTTTCGGCACTGCAGGGGCCTGCTATTACAAGCGGTTCTTTCCCTGTTTTTATCCAGGAACTAAGTGGCTGGATGTTTAAATCTAGTTTCATACTCTTTTTTTGTTAGTCCGGAAGTCCGTAAGTCGGCGGGTCCGTAAGTCGTTTTTAATTTTGTTAATTTAAATATTTATTTATTCTTTCGGTCTCGCGGACTTTTCCGACTTCCCGACCAAACCTATTTAACTATTTTTTTTACGTGGATGTATTTGCGTGTTATTGTTTCCTGTGCTCTTAATTTTTGCTCACGTTCGTTAGTAGCGTGTTCATCATCATGGCGTTGATACTCACCCAGGATATTAAAGTTATGTGTATATTTTAATACCTGCCGTATTGCACCATCATATTGTTTAGAATGTTCCCATTCCACGTCAACATAAAAGTTATACTCATTACGCCTTCCGATTACCGGCATAGATTGTATTTTACTCATGTTGATGTTTTGTTCAGCGAAAATTTGCAGCACTTTTGCCAGCGCACCAACCTGGTTACTTACCTGGAAACATAGTGAAGCTTTATTATTCTCCTTCTTTTCCACGTTTTCATGATGGGTTAAGATCAGGAAACGGGTGAAATTCTTTTTGTTCGATTCTATTCTGCGCTCCAATACATCCAACTGGTATAATTTAGCTGCTAACGTATTGGCAATGGCAACTGTATCGGTCAATTCTTCATCCCTGATACGTTTTGCACAAGCAGCGGTATCACTGCTCTCAACGATCTTTAAATGAGGGTATTCGTCAAAAAAGTCAACACATTGGCGTATAGCAATAGGGTGGGAGGTAACATATTTAATATCCTCGAATTTAACGCCCGGTAAAGCCATCAGGTGTAATTGTATAGGCAGATAAACTTCACCAACCACCGTGAAGCTGTAGCTCATCATCAGCGAGTAGTTGGGTAAAATACTGCCTGCAATGCTATTTTCAATAGCCATTACCAGGTAATCAGCTTCCTTATTCTGTAAAGCTTCAAATGTTTGCTTAAATGAATTGCACTCAATGGTCTGAATGTCTTCACCAAAATGCAAAAAGGCGGCCTCTTCGTGGAAGGAAGCTCTGGTACCCTGGATCGCTACTCTTGTTCTTTTTTCTTTCATAACCCTTTTAAAGCAGAAAAGTCCCGGCTTTTTGTGCCGGGACTTTTCAGTTTACTTTATATGTTTGTTAGTGCATATTAGTCCCGGCTCTTACTGGTAAAGTAAAAGTAGTAGCCATAAAAATATGCATTGTTTAACTTCATTGTTTTTGTTTATGCCGTAAATGTACATCAAAAAAATGTTCTGTCAATAGAAAATTTTATTTTTTTGAAAATAATTGATTTTAACCAAATTTTATTGGGCGAAAATCCTGTAACGCACATTCAGGTGTGGACACTTAAACGGGCGCAAGTTACATTTATCAACCACCTGCGGGATTAATCTTATAATAGGATTTGTAAGCAGCAAGCCTTTTCAGAAGATCGCTGCCTGCTTTCACTATCTCCGCCTGTTCTGATTTCCCCGCGGGCATAATAATAAAGCCGTACGGGCCTTTCCTGTCTCCCAGAACAGCATTATCCGGGTTATTTACAAATGGGCCATTTGTCGTGTCACCGCCGATGTCAGAATTATTTAAATACGGAGCATAAAACATATAATGCGGCATGCTCATGGTCATTATTTGATTATTAGGCGGCAAACCAGGGTATACGCGCATAAGCGGGGCCAGCATGTAAGAGATGCCGGACCTGGACGGCGCTTTATATATACCTTTCCTGATCCGGTCTGTTACAATGTCCCTGATCTGTTTCGCTGTATATTTTCCGGAAGCCCGCATAGCCGCCACATCCATCACTACGGTAAAAATTTTTCTGGCCCCTTCGGCATCATAACTGATGGGCGCGGCAAGGTCTTTCCTAAACTCTCCCCATTCCCATGATGTTCTTTCAATATAACAAATAAAGCCATTGTTCCCTTTCTTTGAGATGTAATATCCTTTAGTCGGATCCAGTAAATAAACAGTCGCCCCTTTTCTTAAGTGTGGCGGAAGTGAACTTAAAGCAAAGTCGCGCTCCAGGTCAGCCGGCCATTTCTCAAGTTTCGTGTCTGCTGTCTCCTGACAAAAAACCGCGTTGGGTAGCAATAAACCCAAAGAAGACAAAATTAGAATAGTAAGGAAGTATAAGCTTTTGTTGCATTTCTTCGCTAAACTGATTAAATGAATCATGATCAAAGGGAAATAGTTTTTGATACACTAAAGTTACAGCGCGAATGCATATAAAATGAGGGGCGAAAATGCCAATTTAGAGGGGCTTTTGCGACACCTGATTGTGTAAAAAAGCGTAGTGAACACTTAGTGTCCTGTAGTTGTCACTAATGCAATGATTTCTCATATTCCCTTTGCATCACTCTTGCCGTTTGTGTATGCCCATCATGGCTCCATCCGGGAGGGTTAAGGAAGTATTTGAGTTTGGTTCTAAAATCCGGTGCTTGTTTTGCATCCTGTAGCAACGCTTTCCATTCGTGAAAAAGAATATTCACAGGGCCCAGATCTTCTGGTTGTTTGGTTAAACCGTAACGGATAGGCTCAGGCAGGTTTTCTTCCCGAAAAGTTCCGAAAATCCTGTCCCAGATGATAAACATCATACCCATATTTTTATCCAGGTAGGGTATGTTTGAAGCATGATGCACCCTGTGATGTGACGGCGTAACGAATATCCATCCATACCATTTGGGCAATTTTACCTGATACCGGGTATGTACAATATTACCGTACAACTGCGTAAGCAGATACGCATATAATATATCAAGGGCATCAAATCCCATAAATGCCAGCGGCAAATAAAAGAATACTCTGTATAATGGTTCAAAAACGGTGGAGCGGAAACCGGTTGTCAGGTTAAAATGCTCTGAGGAGTGGTGGGTAACATGCATAGCCCAAAATAGTCTGCAATAATGGCCCGTGTAATGAAGCACCCAGTAAAGAAAATCCTGCACAACTACCAATATCACCCAATAAGCAATTACATTTTTAATTTCGAACAGCCTGAACTGCCAGACATAATCCAATATAAAAAAGGTCATGCCCTTAACGGAAATATTTAGAATGAAGGCGAGTATAGTAAGATAGATATTGATGAGGGTGTCGCGCTTTTCGTAAAACTTGCGATTCTCCCAATAATTAAGACCCATTTCTATAACGGTGAGCAACACCAGTAATCCTACCAGTACGCTTGCCGCCTCGCTTCTTGCGTCTAAATGCAACATTTTATAAAGCCGAATAATATCTTAAACTTTCACAAAGTTCGTCTTCTGTACAAATATTGTCAATACTGCAATGCCCGATACTTGTCAGCAACGTGCAATTTATTTTACCACTTTGGTTCTTTTTGTCTTTCAGCATAATGTTATATAACGTTTTATAACATGTTTCTGCTATTTCGTATTTTGGATATAGGCCATTGATAGTTTCGTAGATCTCGGTCAGATCAGCATCGCTAAGACCAATTTTTATATTAGAAAGCCTGGCCTCACAGATCATTCCGATAGCAATTGCCTCGCCATGTGTCAACGGGTTTTCATCATTCACTAGTGAATAAGTTTCAACAGCATGCCCGATGGTATGACCAAAATTCAGGCTTTTGCGAATGCCTTTTTCGTGCGGGTCTTCGATTACTACTTTATTTTTTATCTCGACAGACTTATAGACCAACTCAGCAGATGGTTTTTTGAGGTCACTGTTTTTTAGCTGGCTCCAGTAGCTTGCATCGCATATCAAACCGTGTTTTAACATTTCTGCAAGTCCTGATAAAATTTGTCTCGCTGGCAGTGTTTCTAAAAATGACTGCTCGATAAAAACTGCTTTGGGTTGAGTAAATGTCCCGATAATGTTTTTGATATTATCCATATCAATGCCCGTTTTGCCACCTACAGAAGCATCCACCTGTGATAATAGGGTAGTAGGTACATGAACAAAATCGATACCCCTTTTGTATGTTGAAGCTACAAATCCTCCCAGATCGCTAATAACACCACCACCCAGGTTGATAAGCAGACTTTGCCTGTCGGCACTAAAATCGATCAGCATTTTCCAAACGCCAACACAAAAATCAATATTCTTGCTTTCCTCTCCGGCGTTGATCTCGATAATATCGAAATTGTCTAGTTTGTCAATATGTTTCCTTATAATCGGCAAGCAATATTTACCCGTATTCTCATCCGTTAAAATGAAAAAGCGTGAATAATTGCCCTGGTTGATAAATTTAACCAGTTCGGTTAATGTATTTTCAAAATAAATTGGATAGCTAATGCTATTAAGTGTGTTCATAAATTATAATACATTGATTATTGTTCCCCTGAATTCAACTACGTCGCCTTTTTTTACTTTGAGGCGTTTACGATAATCCACCGCACCATTGTATTTTACTTCACCTTCGGCTACAACAATTTGCGCTTCACCGCCAGTATCAACCAGGTGGGTTGCCTTTAATAATTGTATCATGGGGATGAAATCTCCCTCTACTTTGAATTCTATCATGGGGCTGCAAAAATAAACTATTCAAAGGATAATGAGTTATTTGCTTTGCATTTTCTAATTTTGCGCCATGCTCAATAATGAAACTGTTGCTGATCCCGGCAAGGGGACGCTGTCTTTTGAAAATACAGAAATTGCTTTTCGTAATTCTTCCAACGCTGATCTGAATCGCGCTTACTGGCTGTTCAGGATGATCAATATTAACTTTTTTGTAAAAATGGGTCCGCCGGTAACCAACTTCGCTATGAAGATAGGTTTACCGATAAAAGGAATCATCAAAGCCACCATATTTAAACATTTTTGCGGCGGTGAAGACATAAACAAATGTGATGATACGATCAAAAAATTGCACAATGGCGGGGTAGGTACCATACTTGATTATTCAGTAGAGGGCGAGGATGAGGAACATATTTTTGATGCTACCCGCGATGAGATCATATTGACTATTAAGCGTGCATCAGGTGATAAGGCTGTACCGATCACTGTATTTAAAGTAACCGGCGTTGGCCGTTTTGGCTTGCTGGAGAAATTAGATGCTAAAGCACAGTTATCCGCAGAAGAAACTGCAGAATGGCAAAAAGTACAGGCCAGAGTAATGGCCATTTGTACCAAAGCCTATGAAAGCGGTGTGCCGGTAATGATTGATGCCGAAGAAACCTGGATACAGGATACCATAGATATGCTGGCGCTGGATATGATGCGCAAATTCAATAAAGAAAAGATTATTGTTTACAATACTTACCAGATGTATCGGCATGATAAGCTGGCATCATTAAAAGCCGATCATGCCATTGCAGCAAAAGAGGGTTTTATATTAGGTGCAAAACTGGTACGTGGAGCCTATATGGAAAAAGAGCGTAAACGCGCTGCCGAAATGGGTTATATCTGCCAGATACAACCTGATAAGCAATCAACTGACAAAGATTATGACGCTGCCCTGCATTTTTGTGTTGAGAATGTTAACCAGATCGCATTTGTAGCCGGGACACACAATGAAAATAGTTGTCGTTTACTTGCCGACCTGTTAAATGAAAAGAAAGTATCCCACAATCATCCTCATGTATATTTTTCACAATTGTTGGGTATGAGCGATAACCTGAGCTTCAATCTGGCTGATGCAGGATACAACGTAGCGAAATACGTTCCCTATGGCCCTGTGAAAGCTGTTTTGCCTTATTTATTCAGGCGCGCACAGGAAAATACCGCCATTGCCGGGCAAATGAGCCGTGAATTAGGTTTGATCATTAAAGAGAAAAAGCGCCGCAAAGTTTAAGTGCGTATCGCGTCAGTATCGGCAGGAGTATAGCCCAACAAGCGGCTCATAGTCAACATTTGCCCTTTATGATGGAACTCATGTGTAGTTACATGCGTGAATAATTGAAGCGGAGTTAAAGTTAAAGTAATTCCTTTTCGTGCAATGTGCTTGGTTTGTGGCTGAAGATAATCGTCGCGATACTTTTTTAAAAAATCACTCACGATCAGATCGACCTGCTCAAATATTACTTTAATTTCGGTTAAACTACTGACATCATTATTGGCATAAAAAGTTACTGATCCATCCAAGCCAAAATTATCAAGCCAACTGATATAAGTATTTGCATTATGTATCAGCAAATCACTAATGCAGTTATTATTGAAAATTTCTACCTTTTTAAAAAAGTCATCACCCATTATTTCACAATAATCGAACAGGGCGTGCCTGGCGCCTTTGATGATCTCATATTGCTGCGTCAATAATTGGTGCATTTATAGCAGTCCTTCTCTTTTAATAAAATCCTGTACAGTATCCGGCGCTTTCATCATAAATGTTTGGATACCCAATGCTTTTGCAGGCTCAAGGTTCGCGGCAATGTCATCAATAAACAAAGTTTCTTCCGCTTTCAACCCATTCTCTTTTAAGACCTTTTCGAATATAACGCTATCCGGTTTCCTTAATCCAATTAAATGAGAGTAATAGGTTTTTTCGAATAAATGATCATTGCTTTCAAACCCGAATTCATCCTTAAGGTAATTCATAATATACTCGTAATGTATAGGGTTGATATTACTTAATAAAAATGTGCGGTATTTTTTATTCAACGCCGCTAAAGTCTCATGAGTGCCTTTATCGACACCCAGGAGCAGGCTATTCCATGCAGAATCAATTTCATCATCCTGTAATTCCGGATGGCCTGATTTCTCCCTTATAAAATCCCTGAATTGGGATGCTGTAACATGCCCTTTATCAAATGCATCAAAAATTGGGTCCTGCACTCCATGACTAAAAAAAACATCCGGATTACTGATGGCTATCGAATTCCAGCCATCTTTCAGTTTTTTAAAGTCTAATAGGAAAATCACGTTCCCATAATCAAATATGATGTTTTTGATGTTTTGCATAGGTTAGTTATTTTCGGTAAATATGTCAAAAATACTCCTTTAAATACATTCTAAAATCAATAAATATTTCTCCAGTATTATTACAAAATCTCTGTGTAAATAGCATAAAAAACCAAGACATGAACTCTCAAAAAAAATCAGCTGTTTTAATACTATTCAGCGTTATCACCGCTTTACCCTTTCAATCATGGGCACAAAAAACCACAGGTTTTAAAGTGTTGAATAATTATAAGATCCCCAGCGTAGGTGGTTGGGATTATATTACCGTTGACGGTGCCAATAAACGTGTTTATGTATCGCATGGCTCACAGGTGAATGTGATCAGCACAACAGGTGATTCACTTGGTTATATACCCAAAACAACCGGTGTGCATGGTATAGCATTAGTGCAGTCCTTAGGTAAAGGATTTACCAGTAATGGCAGAACCAATTCTATAACCGTATTTGATTTGAAAACCCTTACAGCCGCAGGGGAAATAGCTTTACCAGCGAAAAACCCGGATGCTATTTTTTACGATGATTTTTCAAAGAAAATTATCACCTGTAATGGTGGCAGCCAGGATCTGACTTTTGTTGATCCGGCAACTGAAAAAGTTGTTGCTACTGTACCCTTAGGTGATAAATTGGAAACTGCAGTGTCTGATGGAAAAGGTAAAATATTTGTTAATGGAGAAGAGAGCAGTACCATATTTGTAGTAGATGCTACCACTTTTAAAGAAATTACAAGGTATAAAATTGATGGAGGCACTTCTCCTTCAGGGTTAGATATTGACCGCGAAACAAACCGCTTGTTTATCGCCTGCGGTGATAGTAAAACTATGGTTATAATGGATGCCTCGAATGGAAAGACTATCGCTAAATTTCCAATTGGCAGAACCGATGGTTTAGTGTTTGACCCTGAGTTAAAAATAGCCTATGCTTCCAACGGCGAAGGCACTATAACAGCTGTAAGAGAACTTAGTGCCGATAAATTTGAGTTTATTGAAAATATCCCAACCGAACCAGGCGCACGTACTATTGGCATCGATATGGTAACGCACCATTTGTTTTTACCAACCGCAAAATCTGAGCCTGCACCCACGCCAACAACAGATAATCCAAGGCCGCGCCCTAAACAGATCCCTGGCACGTTTCATGTAATAGAGGTAGGGAAATAGATTTTAGTTAGAATGGCTATAAATGTTGTAATTGTTGAAAGGTTCATCTCTCACAACAACTGCAACTTCTATAACCTCTACAACATTTTTTCAACCTAACAATTAGCCCCTTGCAATTTTAACTAAAAAACGTTTTTGAATTTTGGCCGTAATTCCGTAACATTGCAGCCGAAATTCAAACACGATTTCAGCGCCTATAGCTCAGTTGGTTAGAGTAGAAGACTCATAATCTTTTGGTCCCTGGTTCGAGCCCAGGTGGGCGCACGAGTAACCTATTAAACTCTGTAAATTATTGATTTACAGAGTTTTTTTGATTTTTACATATTAACTTTCAGGAAAAGCGATATAATGACTTACAGTTAGAACAGACAAAGCTAAAGTGGATTAAACTTTCTTATGATCTAATCTCAAGCTTATATCCTTTGCCACGTATAACAACAATTTTGCTGTTCGGATCAATTTCCAATTTTTTTCTGAGTTTTGATATGAACATATCCAGACTACGCCCGACAATAACTCCTTCATCTTCCCATATCTCTTTTTGCAGCCGGCTTCGCTCTATTGTCTCATTGGGAGACAACGCGAAAATGAGCAGTACACGGGTTTCAGTTCCGGTCAAGTCTATTGTTTTCCCGTTTATTATCAGCTTTCGATTCTTCGCATCGAACAACACGGCGCCTAAAGTTAACATGTCATTATACTGACAGTTAGGTAAGGCCCTCCGCGGCTTAACAGATCTCAAATAAATGAAACCAACAAATGCCAGAAATGTCAGGCTGCCCAGAAGATATCCATTCTTTGCTGTACTTATGCCCGTCGGTTTGAATTTAATGTTGATCATGTAACATGCTCTGGGTTGCTTTCTTCCTTTACATGCTACAATATCATCTTTTTTATTTCCGGATATAGCAAATCCATAGGCTACACTGGCGTTGCCACAGTTCAGAACGTTAACAACATAATCACGTGTGAGGGGGTCTTTGGCTAACAAACGCCTGGTAGTGTTCACCATGGAGTCCGGTTGAAAAGTAAGATCATTCTCAAACCTGATCTGGTATTCATTTTCTGATATCTTTTCTACCGGGAGTACTCTTGATGTACTGTCGCCCGACTGTAAAAGCAGTTCATCTCCGATCCTGCGAAGCAAAACTTCCCTTCTGACGATATCAAAGTCGTTATTGCCGGCCATACTGAAAGCCGCGCAGATCACAGAGATAAACAGAAGTATCAATGATCCAAACAGGTACTTGCGTCTCCCGGAGAGCAGGTTTAGGCTATCAAACATACTGTTTACGATTTATTTACAAAGTTTACATTTTTATTTACAATCCAAATCTCTCAAGCCGAAAAATATCAAAGTAGATTCGCTGAATCAAATAATTGTAAAGTAATAAAAAAGAAAAAATTATGAAATACGCACATGTATATGCTTTGTTACTGATGCTTGTTTTTTACACTTCCTGTAGAGGACAAAACAAAACTGATCTACCAAAAGGAACTATCAAGTCTGAAAACAAAGAGGTAATTACCTCCCACGGACCTAACCGAATCACTCGTAATATCATACAAGATAGAAAGGGCAACATTTGGATTGCTTCATGGGAGGGCATTTTTCGATACGATGGAAAATCGTTTACCAATATTACCAGTAAAGTGAGTTCGGCCCGTTTTTTTTCTGTTTTAGAAGATAGAAAAGGCAACTTGTGGTTCGGCTCTATCGGTTCAGGTGTTTATTATTATGATGGGAAGTCCTTTCAAAATTTCACAACCAGGGATGGACTTCTTAATAATGATGTTGGTAGTATTTATGAAGATAAAAAAGGCAACATCTGGTTCGGTGTTTTTGGAGGAGCAAGCCGTTACGATGGGAAATCCTTTTGGAATTATATCATAAATGGAGATGCGATGAATGAAGATCGGACAGGGAAAACTTTTCCGAATAGACCCCCTTATGAAGTCAATTCTATTATTGAAGACAAAACAGGCAAGTTTTGGTTTGCTACAAGAGGCAATACCTTCGTGTATGATGGAAAAACATTTACCGTTTTCACCCATGAGAACAAACCTTTTAAGAATGTTCGTTCTATAATCGAAGATAAAAAAGGCAATATTTGGCTTGGTGGACCTGATGGTCTTTGGTGCTATGATGGCAGTACATTTACCAATTTCACGCAGAAGTTTGTTGGCTATATTTACGAAGATAAAAAAGGCAATATTTGGACTAGTTCAGAAAGGGATAATAGCCAGGCTTGGGCTAGTTCAGAAAGTTTTAATGATCTAAGTAGGGTACTTTCTGGGTATAGTGCTAATACCGCAGCCTGGGTACTTACCCGGTATGACGGAAAGTCCCTGTCTAATAAAAAGCCAACAGTAACCGAAATAACAAATAAACCAATGATTTTCGGGATTTTAGAAGGTGATAAAGGTAGTATTTGGTTTGGCGCTGTAGATGGGGTGTATCGTTATGATGGAAGTACCATTACTAGTTTTAACGATACAGAGGCTAAAAAGTAAGGTGACCTTGCTTTCAATTGGCGACCGTATCCGATTGAGTGGGCATCGTAGTCAGGATTAAGTTGGTTCGAGAGGCGCCCCGTCGGGTTCTTTTATCAAAACTTCATTTCAAGCGCATAGAGCCACTAATCACTTCAAATCAACCATAAAGTGGTTCGAGAAATGCTCAGTTGGGTGCACAAAAGCGAATAGCCATTGGTTATTCGCTTTTGTGTAAACTATTATTTTTTACCGGTATCGGAATATCAGGCAACCTGATTACCCGGTGACTATATTTGGCATCATTTTCAGAATGGGTAACCATTATGATAGTCGCTCCGTCCTTATTCAGCTCGTTCAGTAAGTCCATAACTTCCTTGCCATTGTCATAATCTAAATTGGCTGTTGGCTCGTCTGCAAGTATCAATTTAGGTTTGTTTACCACCGCCCTTGCCAGTGCAACGCGCTGTTGCTGTCCACCCGATAATTGTTGGGGATAAGTTTTCCGGCGCTGATCGATATGCATTTTATCCAATATTTCCCCGGTCCTTTTTGCACGTACTGAAGTTGGTAAACCGGTGTAGATCATAGGAAGTTCGACATTTTCAAATACAGTCAGATCATCGATCAAATTAAAATTCTGGAATAAAAAGCCGACATTTTGCTTGCGCAGATTTGCGCGTTTACGCTCATTAAAATGAGTTACTTCAACGCCATTGAAAACATAACTTCCGCTATCAGGATCGTCAAGAAACCCTAAGATATTCAGTAGGGTTGATTTCCCGCAGCCTGATGGGCCCATGATTGCCACAAATTCGCCTTCATCAACCTCAATGGACATTTTGTTTAATGCCACGATATCCAGCTCATCGGTATGGTAGCATTTTTCGATATCAGAGATCTTTATCATATGCTTCAGATTTTAGAGGGTTAAAATCATTAAAAAGCTAAATGTTATCCTGTTTTTTTAGATCGATGCAGTAAGATAAGTAAATACTACAAATTTAGGTGAATATAATATCAAAATCACCCTTTAGGGGTGATAAAAAATGCATTGAATTCGTAAGACATTTCAGGCTGGTGCAATGAAATATCTATGCTATACATTTTAGCTCTTTTCATAAATTTTAACCACATTTTCCATTGCCAGGGACGACATAGCCATGATCGTCCATTGGGGATTGACTGTGATACTGGTTGGAAAAAGAGACGCATCTGCGACAAATACATTCTCAAAATCATCCACCTGGAATTTTTCGTTCACTACCCGCTGCCCCTTGAACTTTGATTTCGATCCGCACATGAAATTACCTCCCTGTGGATGAGCCGTAGCTAAACCCAGGTCGGTTATTCTTAGTGGGAATGAGTCTAAGCTTGAATTGAATTCCGCTATTTCCTGATCATCTAATTTTAGATCAATGCCCGGCTTTGTCGGTATAATAGCCCTGGTGCTGCCTGCCAGTTTACCAAGTTGTACCAGTGTTTTAAGCGCATATTTGATGTTTGCGACGTCAGTCTGTCCCAGTGTCCAGCTGAAGGCCTGGCCGTTTAGCAAGTCTGCTTTACGCTGTACCACCCCGTTTGCCTCTGAGCCCAATAATGCTCCGAAATTCAGCAAACGCGAATAATTACTCATAATTGAATCTCTTCGGTCGAAAAAGAAAGGGGCGCTTGATAATGCGAAAGAAGCCGGGGGATTGAAATAAGTTTCAAAGGCAGAACGCGATTGCGGGTCCAAAGCGCCCAATGTGATCTGGTCGCCATCGTAAGCTTTGATTTCTTCGTTAAATTGGAAAGCCACAGGAAATGCAAAATTGCAACTCAGTGCTTTCCCGATATTTTCATTTCCTGTCTCGCTCCGCATAAGAAAATGGCTGCTAGCTACAGCTCCACCTGCAACAATGATGGCTTTGCGCACCCTAACCCTGACGACATCGCCATTATCTGAACGAAGAATGACAGTATCCGCTTTCTTTCCGTTCTCTGATATAAAGCGGACTGCCGTCATATTTGCAACGACTTTTACGCCCCGAGCTTCAGACCAGGGAATATAGGTCTCCAGCATCGAACGCTTCCGCATCCGTTTATTTCCGAGGTTCCAGTTCCCGTCACCGTTATTGTTCAGATGGTTAACTTTTAAAGGATAATGGGTGTCAAGTTGTTGGTTCGGTTGCAGGGTACTATTGAGTTTCTTCACCGCATCTTTGAACTTGTCACTGACAACTTGATTGACCCCCTTATTTCCCAGCTCCATAATGTTTAATTCTTCAGCTATTTGTCGGTAATGTTCATCAATGGCCGAAAGGTCAATATCATAGTCTTCCTGCCAGGCCTTCCGGACTTTTTCAGGCATTTCAAAGCAAACCGCATTGTTAATTACGGTGGAACCACCGACACACTCGCCCTGCAGCATATTCATCGTAAATTGCTTGGTTTGTTGCAAGCCGCCTTCTTTGTATACCTTCTTCATCATACTGATCTCACTATCCTGGAAATCCTGCAGGGGCTGATAGCGCGTCCCCGCCTCTACAACCAGGATCTGTGTTGGATCTTTTACATTGCATGCCAGGCGGTAGGCGGCGGTTGCACCACCTGCGCCCGAACCTACAATAAGATAATCCACTTCGTCAGGAAGCGAGGGCTCACTGACAGGTGTTGTAACACGGGGTGCCACTATCTGGTTCGGAACCGTAGTAAGTGGTTTGAAATTTAACGGGTCTTTATTGTCGCGGGGCAGGTTTGCCGGTGCCTTAAATGGTGGTGGCCCCGAAGCAATGTCCCCCTGCAAACGATCCCTTGCCTCAACAGGAACATAACCGATTGCACTTTGAACATTGATATAGGAATAATTGGCAAACAGTACAATCGAATTAAGAGATAATCCAATCTGGTACGCAAAATCAGCCAGCGCGGGAACAAACATTCTTTTTCGCTCCAATTCGTTAGTCAGGAAATATTTATGCAGAAAATAACGCTGCTCTTCTCTTTCCATGGCGGAGAACGGAGGGTGCATCCCGTACAGGAAATTCAGCAGGTTCTCGAAAAGACCGAAAGGCAGGTTCATCAGGCCGCGTTTCCGTCCTCTGATGCCCCCGACATACTGGTCAATTGATTTAAGTACTGCCGTATGTTGTTTATTGTTACCGCCAAAAAATGCACCGGTCATTGCAACGATGTTAACTGCTGCAGAAGGGCTTAGCGTGTTGATTGCATAATCCACCGTGTAATACATTTTCCTAAAGGCCACCAGCAGCACAATAATACCCAGATTAAACAGGCTGAATATCACAAAATACCAGTCAACGCTAATCTTGGTTGGTGGGTTTAGCCTGGTTTGTATAAATACGCCGCCGGTTATTCCGCCAATGATCAGCCACAATAAAGCTACTGCCGCACCACAGGTCAGTGGCACGATCAGCGTATTAAAAAAGGCTTCCCTAAGCTTATTCCTTTTCACAAGGAGAAAGGAGATAATGGCAAGCGTGGCATAAAGTGTCACCGTATTCCCGATCATCGGGTCAGGATTGCCGAACACTGCCGGCAGCCCATATTTCCCATTCTTAAATACCCGCAAATAAATGATACCGACTGGTATCAATATAAACAAAATACCCAGGACCTTATAAAGATTCTGCATTAAGGTCATCGGAATAGAAAAATCGATCGGGTATTCTTCATCAGGCGCATAGATCTTTGCTTCATTCTTATATTTCAGCATAATCCAAAGGAATATGATGATCATTGCACCGTCGGTTATGGCAGATACTAACAGGAAAGAGGAATCGGTGGCATGCAGGGGTTGATAAAAATGGAATACAAGGGAGTAACAGGTAGATGCCACATGGCCGCAGAGCAATGCCCCGCAGGCATAAAACCGGAGGCTCCTATTATACGCAGCAATAAATGTCAGCATGATCATCACGGTGATCTTAAAAAAGGTATTGATAGCCAGTGCCGGGTTCGCGTAGGTCAAATCAATGAGCGATTTAATGCTGTCTGGCCAGGGTAATGAACCAGCCAGACCCAATACCAATATGCTTAAATAGGCAAGGTAGGAAAAACCAAGAATGCGCAATATATAGAATGCCGCGTCCCTTGATGGTTTCTGTATATTCTCACCCGACCACTTTTTCGGGAAAAGGTTGGTGTATTGTTCCTTAGTTGGACAATTGGCAATAATCTTGTTTTTATAGATGACCTGAGCAATGACCCTTGCTAAAAATAAACCGATTAACCCCAATAAAATGGCGTAGACAGACTGTATGCAAAATAATTTTAAAACGGGTGGGTGGATAAAAGATATTATAGATGGATCGCGGTACATCCATAAGGCTTTTTCCGGTGCTGAATAACGAAAGTGAGACTCAATGCACAGATCAAGGAAAAAATGGGGGAGGAACACCAACAGGTATATAATAACCAGTGAACTTGACTTCCTTAATAGATTAATAAGTAGCGGATAAATAAGACCGTTAATAATAAGGTCCAGGCCTATGGTGTACCAATAAGAGAAAGAAATGCCAAATAGCTTGAAACCGTTAAAATACAGGATATCACCCGGACAGATGATATAATACAGCAGCAGGGCGGTCAATACCATGTTCACAGCGATCAGGATCACATAGCTTCTGTAACCGGAAGCCTTGTCGAGTGGATCTGGGGCATCATATCCCCTGAAGTTGAATAGCTTAGGCATATAAAGGTTGGTTTTAGGTGGAAAAATCAGAAGTCCTATACGGTGTTTCATCGCGAACCACCTGGTAACCTATATTAAATGTAATTGACGGATCATGGGTATTTACCTAAGTAATTCAGGGGATCTGGACATAAAAGCACGAAATAGAATGGCTTCCTTTAATTGTTAGGTATAATTACTTATTTTTATTTAGAAGTAAAAGAAAAACATAATATTTTTTATTGCTTGTTGGTGTTGTAATGTTCTTTATATCAATTAAATAAATTGGAAATGTAAAATAATGTATATTCATATATTATTTGGTTCAGGTTGGATATCAGGCGGCGCTTTCTTTACCTGGTGCTGGGTTGTCTGGACAATCTTATCAGGATCATTGCTTTCACTTAAAACTTTGACGTATGGAATCTAAATCTATCGCCGAAATTTTTTCCACCTGGGAAAGTAAGAATGGATTTGAATTCGAATATATCGTAGATGAAAAAACATACAAGGAGCAGAAAGCCGGCTTGTTCAAACAGTTTGTCCCGGAAACCTCTGAGCCGGTTCCTTATCTATCAAATGGGGCAGACGTAATCATCATAAGTGACCTGCATATTGCCTCTGGCAGAAATGAGGCCGGGGTGTTCAAAGGCACAGAGAATTTTTTTGCCGATGAGGCCTTTGATCGGTTTGTTGGCCATCTCATCAGGTTAAAGGCAGGAAAGCCGGGGATACTGGTGATCAATGGTGATATGTTCGATTTTTTGCGGGTAACTGAATACCCGGGAAAGGTCAGGGAAATTAGCACCTCCCGCAAAATAAGAAATTTTCTGAAAGCAATACATACCACAAAACCTGTTGCGCCGGCACCCACGGAAATTCAGAATGAATTCCAGCATTGGTCTGCTGAACTGGAAAAAATCGGGATATATAAAGACGTCACAGAGCTGAGGAATAATATATCGAAGAGGGAAGAAGAGTACGGGCTGGAAACCGACGATTATAAAAGCATTTACAAGCTTATCCAGATCAGGAAAGGGCACACGATCTTCTTTAACGCGTTGGCGAAGTGGCTGCACGATGGCAATAAATTGTTAATCCTCAAGGGGAACCACGATCTGGAGATATGTATGAAGAACGTCAGGAACTATATTCGCCTGATGCTGGCAGAAACACTGATGGAATATGCCAATCAAAATGATCTCGGCGCTGTCCTTGAAAATTTCGTACTGCCACGTATTAAATTTATAGACGATGCGGTTGTGATAGACAAACTGGTTTATATAGAACATGGGCACCGTTACGACAAATTTACCATGATTTTGGACCATGCCATGATCGAACCCGCGAAACAACAGGTTAACCTGCCCTTTGGATCTTTTTTTAACCGCTATGTCATCAACAGGCTTGAACTTTATTACCCTTACCTGGATAAAGTACGCCCCGCCCGGAATATTCTACCGATGCTCATCCGGGATAATTTCCCTTTAGCTTTAAAGGTGATCTTTAACCAGCTCCCCTTTGCGCTGAGGATATTAACGACCAGGCCAAGGTATGTCTGGTTTATGTTTAACCGTGTCTTCTGGTTTTTCCTCGCGCTATTTCTCCCATTGGTCCTGGTTTTGATTTTTCGTTGGCACTGGCTTATCGCACTGATCTTTGAGCCTAAAAAGTCCGCTCAGCCAGTCTCCATTTTCACTCAATGGTTAACCAATTCGGGTAAGGCGATAGGTGTGCTTGTAGCCTCATATCTACTGACGCGGATGGTCGGCTGGTTTCAACTGACAGAACCTGACAGCCTGGCAAGTTGCGCTGGAAAACGGCTCGGAGATGAACAGTTTAAAGTCATGACGATGGGTCATACGCATAATCCGGGCGAATATATTCTTAAAAATGGCGCCAGGTTTTATAATACCGGGACTTGGATCCCGGTGATTGAAATTTCTAATGCTTCTGTCAGGGATAATTATTCTTACACCTTTCTTCATTTGAAAAACGGATTGGGTGATGAGCTCGAACCGGCAAACGGGGGCCTGTTGCAGCGCTGGAACGATGAGGCTGAACGAGTCGATCCGCAGCTTTTGATTTTAAGGAAATAGCTGCCGGGCTTTAATAATCGTTCACAGCTGAAAATAATGGATTAAATTGCAGTAAATAAATAAGCCCGGCATTATAGCCAGGCCTATTAGCGAAGCAGCTGCGCTGCTAATTATTTTGCATTTTTCTGTTCGGTAACTTCTTTACGGATATCGGTAGCACTTACTTTAAGTTGTTGCATGAGGCCACGCAGACGTGTTCCGGCAGCTTTGTTGCCTTTGTTGTAAAACGCTTCAGCGTCATTTTCAGCAGTTGCGATTAATTCCTTAAGGGCTGTGAATTTTTTCATTGTATAGTTTTATTTAAATTTTGAATGCGAAATTAATATTTTACCTGAACAACCGGCAATCTGTATCACGCGGGTCGGCGTTTCATACTTTAAGTGATTTTTGCCATTTGTTTGAAATTCAGAGAAGTAGTAGATTAAATAAATTTTATAGCAAAGGCGAAAAACAAATGGTGAGATTGGCATATTAAATGGCTTAATAAGCATATCCTGTAGCCACAATACTGTTGAAATTTGATGTAAACAAACAGGAAAATGAAAACAAGAATTTTTAAGGTATTTCTAATAAGCTTATTAGTTGCCCTGAGTGTTAAAACATATGCAAAAACTGTACCCGACAGCTTCAACCAGGTAGTATCAGATTATATTGATTGCCATATGAATTGCAATTATAAAAAGTTGCGCACGATAATGAACAATGACGCCGCTTTTAAAATACCAAGAGCCGAAGCTGTGATCGTACAGACCAAATCGGATATGGTTGACCAAATGAAAAGCAATAAGGGAGTAAAACAAGATTGCGAAGCCAGTTTTGAGGTTGTTGCAAAAAGTACTTCACTGGCAATGGTGAGGGTAGATTTTGAATACGAAAATTGCACGCAGCAAAATTTCCTTGTACTTGAAAAGAATGCTGATAAGGAATGGAAAATAACACAGGTATATAAAATATTTAATGATAAAGAGCCCGGGACAACTCCAAAGGTCATTGCAAATAATTAACACTAAAAACACTTAAGTCAACAAATCAGGAAGTCACCGCTAAGCGGTGACTTTTTTATTATTTACCCTTCTCCTGTTATTTCTTCTCTTGAGAGATATTATTTCATAAAATTCACCCCCTTAGGGGTATACGCTGCTATTTTAAGTGAGTTATCTTTGAGCTCTAAATTGGTATTAACTGATCTCCTGAACCGGGCAACCCCGTCTGTTAAATAATCAGTACCGGGTTTCTCATACGATTTACACCATATTTTATACGGAATTATTATGAAAATTAAATACATACCGATTTTCACTGAAAATATAGAGATGCAGGCAAGATTCTTTACTGACAATCTTGGGTTCGAAATATGCAGCAAAAAGAATATTTTATCAGCAGAAGAATGCATTATCGTGAAGACCAATAGTCCGGACGTTTTTATCGTGATTGCAAGGGATAACGGCTTTGATTATAGAAAATGCAGGATTGTGGTGAATACCGATGATTGTTTGAGCGACTACCATAGTTTAAAAATGGCGGGTGTAGTTTTTTATAACGAACCGTATTATTCCCCCATGGGTCTGGGGGCTGAATTTATGGATCCGTCAGGCAACCGCTGCCTGCTGATTGAAGAACGCAGTTACAATAACCCTACCTGAAGACGATGGAATATTTAAGAACACTAAAAAATAATAATGTGATTTACAGCAGTACCCGTGATGCGAGGTATAGCCAGCAAACCACTTCAGATTTTAGTATCCGGTTTGTATTTAGTGGTAACGAAAGGTATAGTATTGGCAAAAGGCAATTGTCTATCCATACCGATTCGTTTTTGATCCTGAACAAAGGCACACAATATACAAGTTCTGTAGAAAGCGCAATACCCGTGCAATCTTTTGGAATAAGCTTTGACGATAAGTTCCTGCAAGATTTTAAGGACAGCTGGCAGCTTAAAGATGATACCCTGCTGGCAAATTACAGGCGCCCTTTAACAAGCCGGTATGAATATGAATTTGATGAAACTATATACCCTTTTAAAGGAGATTTGTTTTTCAATATCAACCACCTGAAGTATCACCTCGATCGCGGTTTGCAGGATGAGTTGCTGATCAATGAATACCTGTACCATTGCCTGATCAATTATTACCAGATATTTAATGAAGAGATATTTCAGAAGGCTCAGGGCCTGAACTTTTTGAACAGAAGCACTAAAATTGAAATATTACGCAGACTGAACCTGGCGAAAGAATATTTATACACCAATTACAATCAGCATATCAGCCTGGACGAACTGGCGGAATATGCCTGCTTGTCCGTTACCCATTTATTGCGGACTTTTAGACAGGCTTTCCATGTAACACCTCACCAGTTTTTGGTGCAGATACGTCTGCAAAGGGCCAAAGACCTGCTTCGGAATACCGACTACCCTGTGAATGAGATAGTTAACATGATCGGCTTCGACTGCCCAAGCTCCTTTATTCGGCTTTTTAGGGAACGTTTCGAAACAACCCCACTTAAATTCAGGCAGGATTTGTAAGCTTATTAAACTTGGTCCGACAATTCAAATGTGCTAAAATGCTCAATTATGGTGATTTTCGCATATCGGGCTCAATTCCTATTATTTAACATTGCTATCAGGCATTTCTTGCTCAACTGATCTTCTCAATAGTATATTAAAAGTATACAAATCCGATAGTACTTAGGAAATAGATATAATTTATGAAAATTAAATACATACCTGTATTTACAAATGATATTGACAAACAAGTAAGTTTTTTACGGATGACCTGGGCTTCGAGATCTGTGGAAAGAAAAACTTTTTCCCTGACCAGGAGAGTATATTATTGAGGACGGATAACCCGGATGTTTTCATAGTTGTAGTGGAGGATATCAAGGGGGAATATGACAAAAATCTGATCATATTGAGCAGCCATGACTGCCTGAATGATTACCACACCTTAAAATTATCCGGGGTTGTATTTTATAACAAACCCCAATATTTACCGGTGGGACTGGGGGTCGAATTCTGCGATCCGTCAGGCAATCATTATTTATTACTGGAAGAACGGAGTTATCACCATTTTATCTGACCCACCCTTATTGGTTGCTCACCGCGCTGACGAAACTTTCCCATTGTATGCCAAAATTATCAAATTGGCGATTTCCGCACATTCACTGACGATTTCCGCACATCCGCGCCGGATACCAATAGCTAAAATTGTAGATAAGCATTAACCTATTTAAAGCAGGCACTGCTGTAGTAGGGTAAGGGAATTAACTATTGTGACCGTATGCTTTTACCGAATAATCAGGACGAATATGAAAAAATATTTACTGCTAATATTACTGCTGATCATTGCTTTCATAAACGAAGCAACAGCACAAACGGCAACCATTACCGGCAAAGTAACCGCTTTAGACGATGGCCTGCCTCTCCCGGGCGTATCGGTCAAGATCAAAGGGAGCAGCATCGGTACACAAACCGATAAAACGGGTCAGTACTCTTTAACAGTTCCTCAAAATGCAATACTTGTTTTTACTTACCTTGGATTCACTTCAACAGAACGACCCGTTCCTGAATCGGGTGTGTTGAATGTGGGGCTCTCCACTGAAACAAGGGGGCTAAGTGAGGTTGTTGTAACCTCTCAAGGCATCAGGAGGGAAAAAAGGACATTGGGTTATTCCGCACCAACTGTGAGCAACAATGAGTTAACACAGGGAGAAAGTCCAAGTGTTCTTACTTCATTAACAGGCAGAGTAGCAGGTGTAAATATTACGTCAACTTCAAACACTCCGGGTAGCTCAACCAGGGTAGTTCTTCGCGGCGGGTCGTCTATTACCGGTAACAACCAGGCTTTAATGGTTGTCGACGGTGTTCCTATTGATAATTCAAGTATTATAAGCGGCGAAAGCAGTTTAACAGCGGTGGATTTTGGAAACAGGGGCAATGATATCGACCCGAATGACGTAGAATCTATCACGGTACTAAAGGGGCCTGCGGCGGCGGCTCTTTATGGCTCGAGGGCATCCAATGGCGCGCTTATGATCACTACCAAATCAGGTGCAAACCGTGCACAAAAATTGGAGATAACACTTAACTCTGCAAGCACATTCTCATCAGTCCTGAAATTACCTACTTTTCAAAATGAGTATGGCCAGGGGTACATGTCGGGTTCGGCTACAAGTGCGGACTACGTTACCGGCATAGATGACGCAAGTGATAACTTTAGCTGGGGAGCACCTTTTACCGGAAAAACAGAGCCATGGGGGCAGCAAATTGATGGCGTTAACCAAATGAAGCCATATAAGGCCTTGCCAAACAACATAAAAGATTTTTTCACAACCGGTTTTGCGGCTGATAATAGCCTTGGAATTTCATCGGGCAATGATAAAAGCAGCTTCTATTTAAGCTTAAACTCATTAAATTCCAATAGTATATATCCGGGTAACAGCGATACTTATAATAAATATGGAGCACGTTTCAACGGTAAAACTAAACTTTCAAACAATTTTACTGCAAGTATTAATTTCAACTACAATAAAATTCAGGCAAATACACCTTCCAATGGACAGAATGCAAACGGTATATGGAATAGTTTAATGCAAACGCCAAGGGATATCCCTATTAATACTATGGGAGACTTGAACAATAAGTACAATGGTTATAATACCACTACTAATACGTATGGTTTTTATGGTGCTTTTGTTTTAAACCCTTATTGGGTTCTTCAAAATTTTAGTAACCTCGATGATGTTAACCGTATTACCGGTGCTGTTAATCTGGCCTGGAAACCTGTTAAATGGTTAAATATAGAAGAACGGATAGGTGTGGATTCGTACTCAGACCGCAGGAAACTTATTTCACCAAAATATGATTTTGACCCTGCTGACGAATCCGGATCCGGATTGTGGATTCCGCAAACCAACAATGGATCTTATGAAATAGACCAATATAATGTAAACGAGGTGGTGCATGATTTAATGATTACTGCAACCCATAAGTTTGGTAAAGATCTTAATGCGTCATTATTGTTGGGTAATAATATCAGGGAACGCTCTACCACTTCCAATTTAACAAGCACTAATACAAGTGGTGGTTTAGTAGTTCCTGGTTGGTATAATCTTAACAATAGCAACGGGCCTGTAAATGTAATTACAGATAATATTTCTATAAGAAGACTGGTAGGTTTTTACGCTGATTTAAATCTTTCGTATAAAGACTACCTATTTTTAGAGGGTACATTAAGAAACGACAGATCTTCAACATTACCTGTAGATAACTACTCTTATTGGTACCCAAGTGTAAGCGGTTCATTTGTGTTTAGTGAATTGTTAAAAAATTCCGGCATTGCTAATTTTTTAAGTTACGGTAAACTGCGTTCGAGTTTTGCGCAAGTAGGCAGCGATACCGATCCGTATCAATTGTTAACTTCTTATGGAAAAACTACCATTAATGGCTCCTTTGGAAGTACCACATTTCCATTCGGCAATGTTCCCGCATTGCAGGTTGGATCAACCCTTGGTAATGCTACGCTTAAACCGGAACGGACAAGCTCATTTGAAATTGGTACAGAATTAGCGTTTTTGGAAAATAGGCTTTCTATCGATTTTAGCTATTACATTAACGATTCAAAAGATCAAATCATATCCGTTCCTATTCCTAACTCAACTGGGTATGGTTTTAATACGATAAATGCAGGGGAAATTCAAAATAAAGGCATCGAGTTATCAATGCGCGGAACTCCTATTAAAACCAATGACTTTACCTGGGAGCTATTTGGCACATATACAAAAAATAACAGCAATGTACTTGCCTTGCCAAATGGCGTTTCGCAGGTAGTAATAGGTGGTTTTAACGGCATGGGAATAGTCGCAGCTAAAGGATATCCTTACGGCGAATTTTATGCGGTAACAAACCAAACAGATGCACAGGGAAGAACTATTGTGAATCAAACTACCGGGCAACCGATACCTACAACAACAGCCCAATACCTGGGTTCATATCAACCTAAATACCAAGCATCATTGGGTACAAACGTTAAATACAAAGGTTTTAATCTAAGTGTATTATTTGATGTTAAACATGGCGGCGTATTATTTTCAGACACTAAGTCTCTCGTAGATTTCGTCGGGACAGGAATTGAAACCGGCGGCCCCCGATTTGGCAATCCGTTCCCTAATTCCGTTTATCTGGATGCTGCCGGCAAAAGTGTTCCCAATACAACAGTACCCTACTCCGTGTATAATTATTTTACGAGTGTAATAAATAATACACCTGGAATGTTCATTGTCGACGCATCTTATATTAAAATGCGCAGCGCCACCATATCTTATACTTTTAACAAAACGCAATTAAAAAGTCTGCCGTTTGGTGCATTAACCATTGGTGTATTTGGTAACAACCTGTTTTTATGGACTCCAAAATCCAATGCGTATGTAGATCCGGAAGTAAACTCAAGTGGTGCCGGAAACGAGCAAGGGCTGGATTTTGCTGGAACCCCATCAGTGCGTAACTATGGTATTAATTTGAAGGTTTCATTCTAAGAATTCTCATCATGAAAAGAAAATATAAAAATCTAAAGCAAATCCTGTTTATAGGGCTTATTGCTGCAGTTGGATTTCCCGGCTGTAAAAAGTATTTGGATGTGAACCAAAATCCAAATAACCCAGATAACGCCGACCCCACATTGCTTTTGCCTACTACAGAGGCAGCTATTAGCCAGGTAGTAGGAAATTCATTTCAGGTATTTGGCAATATATGGTCGCAATACTGGACTCAAAGCCCAGTTGCGTCACAATATAAGTCCATGGATCAATACGCCCCGATAGGTACCGACTTTGACCGCCCGTGGCTTAACTTATACCGCACCGCATTAGTAAATGCCGACCTGATCACAAAAAGTACTGAACCAGGATTAGAAAATATTAAAGGTATTGCCTACCTGATGAAGGCTTATAGTTTTCAGGTAGCAACTGATGCTTTTGGTGATGTGCCCCTATCGCAGGCATTGCAACCAACTGTATATTCAAACCCTAAATTTGATGCCCAGCAGGTAGTTTATGATAGCATATTTATGTACATTAATAAAGCATTACCATTACTTAATGCAAATGCCGTTTCGGCGGGAGCTCAGGATATGATATTCCAGGGAAATATGACGAGTTGGGTAGCTTTTGCCAATACACTTAAACTTAGAGCATATTTACGATTGTCTAACATTGATCCAACTACTGCTAAGGCAGGTATCGCCGCATTATACCAAACTAATCCGACATTCTTAACAGAAGATGCGTCGATAACCTACACATCTACGGGTGGTAACGAGAACCCGTTTTATAATGAAGCATCCAGCCCTACATTGGGTAAAGTTCAAAATGTGGTGGCCAGTTCAACTGTCGTAAATGCCTTCATCAGAAATAATGATCCTCGTTTAAATAAGTTTTTTACTTTGTTTATCGATAAAGTTAATCCTGTTGACTCTATCGAATCTATTCCGCAGGGTAGCTATCTGTCGTATGTCAATAAGAAAGTTTCTCCGCCATCTCCATTAGTTGGAGGCCAGGCAAATGACCCTGCCTCTGCTACAGCACCGGTTAAATTGCTGTCGGCTGCCGAAAGCTATTTTTTACAGGCCGAAGCTGTTGCGAGAGGGTGGGCTGCAGGTGATGTAACCAGTTTATACACAAAAGGGATACAAGCAAGCTTTGTTGCTACAGGCGCAGGAGATCCTACAACGTATATCAATACAGCACCAGATGGATTGCAGGCTTTAAACGCTGCCGCCAGTGTTGACGGCAAGGTTAAAGCTATTATTACACAAAAGTATTATGCAATGTGTGGTTTCCAGGGTTTTGAGGCATGGACCGAATGGAGAAGAACCGGGTATCCTACCTTCTTTGTTCCTTCTGCAGCAACAACAATTGACCCCGGCCAAATGCCGTTGCGCATGCTCTATCCTAATTCGGAATTAACTTCAAATTCGAATTATCCGGGAACTATTCCCATTTATAAGCCCGTTTGGTGGGGGCTTCCAAATCCATAATTTAAGAAATCACTAAACATACAGGAGGTTGTCTCAAAAGGGATAGCCTAAACTGGATATATTTTCAGTTGCTTTTTGTCCTAAACAATTTTTAAGGGAAGTTAGAGGGTGGAAGAAGATTTTACAAGACGCTGGTTCTTAATGTCTAACACGATTCATTTTGGATATTTTCGCACATCATCAACGAGCGCATTAGCTTATGTTTGTTATAGCCAATTGTTTATTGTTAAGACATGAGGTTAGTTAATAGTTAAAGAAAAGAGAAGTCAGTCGCGCGAGGCGATTGACTTTTTTTATTCAGGGACGGATTAAATCAGCTTATTTTTCCGGGCAAAATCAATTGCTTTTGACCTGGAATGAACATCTAGTTTGGTATAGATATTTTTTAAGTGGCTTTTTACTGTTTCCAGCTCAATAAATAATTCGTCAGCCACTTCACTTCGCTTTTTACCATCGGAGATCATCTTTAGGATCTCGGTTTCACGTTTGGAAAGGGGGGATTCGGTATTTTTTTGGAACGAGCGTATCACCATTCGCGCAATATGTACGCTCATTGGTCCCCCACCATCCCTTACTTCACGCAGCGATTCAATTATTTTTTTGGATGAAGAGTCCTTGGTGATATACCCGGAGGCGCCGTTGGCCAGGGCCTGAAATATTTGCTGCTCACTTTCAAAAACAGTCAGCATTACCACATGTATTTTGGGTGATTGTTTTTTTACGAGCGGGATAGCTTCAATACCGCTAATACCCGGTAACTGGATATCCATCAGAATAATATCCGGCTGATCCACAGCCAGGCATTTTTCAGCACGCTCAAAAGAGGTGTACCCATTCACAACAACGATGTCGTCTTCCGCTTCAATCAACTGTTTATAAGTCTGAAGCAGGATCTGGTCATCTTCAATAAGAACTACTCTTATACAGTTATGCATGTTACCCCGGGATTGGAAAGCTTACCTGACTTGTGGTCCCGGTATTTACAATAGATTTTATATCTAATGTGCCGTTTAACCTTTTAGCCCGGTTTTGCATGTTCCGAAGTCCGTTGCCGGTTGAGATCTGTTCACACTCAAATCCACAGCCATCGTCAGAGATCGTCATACTAATTTTATTATTAGACGTAATGACTAGTGAAAGTGTTACAGTTTTTGCCCCGGCATGTTGTAAAATATTATGCAATAGTTCTTTGGCGATCAAAATTATATTACGTCCCGATCCAAGGGGGAGGCGGAGCCGTTTAAATTCCGGGTCGTTAGCAGAAACCTTGAACGAAATGCCGGAACCGGCAAATAGATCCTGCCCGAAGCGGATGATCAGGTCATATATTTCATATAGATTATCATTATCCGGGTTCAGCGCCCACAGAATGTTCTTAGTCCCTGAATAAAGTTCAGCCACACTCGACCTGATCTGTTGGATAAGCAGTTTCTCGTCAGCTTTGTTCTTACCTATTTTCTTATCCAAAAGTTCTGACAACAAATTGATCCGGGTTAATTTATTGCCCAGGTCATCATGAAAATCTTCCGCGGTCTGCCGGCGCACCGATGCCTGCTCTTCTAACCTCAGAGCTTCGATATATAATGCTTTCCGGTTATTCTGATAAATTTTATACCTGTATATACTATAACCAGCCGACAGAAAAACAAGTATAACCAGTATTTTAAATATTATACTTTGAAAAAACGTTGGTGTTATAGTGAATGAAAAAACTGCCGGCTCTGTGAACAGACCTGCACTATTAACTGATCTGACCTTAAACGTATATTTACCAGGTGGAAGACTCGGGTAATCCACATAATCACCAGTAACTAGCTTACCGTATGTTTTATCTAACCCCTCCAACTGATACTGATACTGAATATCAGTTGCGCCGGAGAAGTCAATGGCCTGAAATTCGATCTCGATTTGGCTTTTATCCGACGGCAGAGTTAAATTAACAGGAAGATGATATCCATGCTGATAGGTATAATTTACATTGACCTTATTTTTTGCAGATAACCATACACTTTGGATCACTGTATTTGGTACTGCGGGAACTTTTGCGTCCCGGTTTGTTTTATATACGTATACACCATGTGTAGTTCCTATCCAAACGTCCGAATCGGTATGCAGTATAGAATTCTGGTTGGTTTCCACAATCGGATTAAAAATGCTCTCACTTTTTAAATCCATCCGCCCCGGGTCAATGATCTTAAATTTACTGATTCCTTTACCCGTCCCAAGCCATAGCGCATTACCAACTATATCGATGCTGTAAACTGTATTTGATTGAAGTCCATTTTTAACGTTAAGATTTTTTATGTCGTTTGTTTTAGTATTCCACACAAATAAGCCATAATCATTGGTGCCTATTAAAACATATGGGCCGTAAGCATACAACGTAATCACATTTTTGCCCGCGAGTTTACCTAATTTGAAATTACTGTCCAGTTTTTTGTTCCTGATCAGTTCAATACCGCTCACCGATCCCACAAAAACTGAATCGGGGCCTTTTACCAGTACGCTGGAACAAAAATGATGTATAGACTCGACCCGCATCAATTTCCGGTCTTCGATGTAAAAGCACCCATTGCTTGTGGCGGCCCATACAATATTGTTAGCGCCTTCAGCAAGGTTAAAGAACAGATATTTCCCGACAGATACCGGTGAGTAAACCATTTTACCGGCTACCCGATGCTTCACCCATAATCCCATGTTATCCGTCCCTACCCACAAGTTATCATTCCGGTCATTAAGAAGGCAATTGATACGAAGTTTAGCAGATTCTTTACCGTAAATAGCCTCCTGTTTTATCTTATTATTTACAAATGACCATAAGCCGCCGCCATTGGTGCCCCAATAAATCTGTCCATTTGAATCTTTCGCCATGCTCATCACGATCTCATTATTCAAACCCTGCGACTTATCGTATATCATAAAGTCATCATTATCATAGCTGTACAATCCTCCGCCGTCGGTACCAAACCACATCCGGTTATCTGCGTCGCAGTAAGAGGATAAAATACGATTGTTGGAGAACCCGTTATTCTCGTTAAAATACCGGGAAAGGTTGCCTTTAAGCATGAAAGATCCTTTGTTAGTACCAATCCATAAATTTTGATGATGATCAAAATTTATAGTGGTCAGTTCAGAGGCTTCAGAATACAAGGAGGGGGCACTAATTTTTTTAATGGATATTGAATCGCTTTGGTACAATCCAAGGTCGGAAATAAAAAAAATTGTCCCGGGAGACTTATCATTAAAAGTGAAATCTTTTACATAGGCGTCGCTGGTATTTAACACTATCTTCCAACGCGCTTTATCCAATTTGTAAATTCCTGACTGGTAAATAGCCGCATACAAGCTCCCATTATGATCCACCTCAATATTAGAGATCATTTCCTTTTGGGAAGTCACCAGTTGTTCAACCAATTTGCCATGGATCAACTTGTATAATTTAGATTTTGCGAGGGACCAGATTATATTGTTTCTGTCGCATATCACCCGGGTAATGCTTCTGACATTTATTGAATCCTTAAACTTATAATGGTGCATCCCATTATTGGTAAATGCGGTTAGCCCCTTATTGCTGCCCCACCAGATATTGCCGTCATTATCACTGGCGATGGTGAAATTTGAGTTGGAAACCAGTCCGTCTTCAATTGAATATGAATTGAACTTTTTACCGTCAAAAGAATTGATCCCGCCAAAATTTGAAAGCCATATCTGTTTTTGCTTATCCTGGCAAATGGCCAGCACCTGTGATTGCGATAACCCGCTGCCCAGGTCATAATGCTGGAAATTATATTTCTGCGCGCATAAAACTGTTGTCCAAAGCAGTAAGCAAGCCGTGGCTAATCCCTTAGCGAAAAATATGAAGGTTTTATCGGGCATGAACGGAAAATTCAAACGGCTTACATCATAAAGATACTGTATTATTTGACCACAGCCAGGCGTAAGGATCATTCAGGCAGGGCGCCAGCTAAACGTCAGGTAAATTTATCGTTTACAAAGCAAATTTCAATCCCCCTTAAAGGGGTAATTTCTGGCCCGGTAGAAGTAGCTATACTCTTAGCTCAGCAAATTTAGTCGTTGCATCATAACATCGTCATAAAACAATAAAAAGCAACTTTTTTGGTAAACTAAGTTGACTAATTTGGTCAACTTGGTTTACATTTGTCCTATTAAATCTGAGGAAATGAAAACGACAAATCAAATCATTAATTTAGTGAATAAAGTATTATTTATATCACTTCTTCTTGTGCTGGGACTGAACTCTGCATCGGCACAAAATGATTGGAAACTGAGCACCGAAAAAGATGGTATAAAGGTCTATACCAGCATGGTGTCGGATTCGAAAGTTAAAGCGATTAAAGTGGAATGTGATTTAAGTGCAACACCATCCCAGCTGGTTGCCCTGATTATGGACGTTACTACTGCACCCGATTGGGTATATCACGTTAAGTCGGCTAAACTGGTTAAACAGGTATCACCTGCAGAACTTTATTATTATTCAGAAGTCAGTTTACCCTGGCCTGCACAAAACCGAGACTTTGTGGCCCATTTAATAGTCAGTCAGGACCCCGATACGAAGGTCGTGACAATTGATGGTCCGGCAGTACCGGGTTTTGTTCCCGTAAAGAAAGGCATTGTAAGGATCGATCGTTCTTTCGGCAAATGGGTCATCACTCCAACAGGATCAGATCAACTTCACGTTGAATATTCAATACATGTAGATCCGGGAGGCTCTCTTCCTGCCTGGTTGGTCAACATTTTTGCTACGGACGCTCCGCTGCAAATTTTCAAGAGCCTGAAAACACAAATGCAAAAACCGATTTATAAAAATACTGCTCTTGCATTTGTTGCAAATTAACAGGAGGTTATGAAGACGCAATCAATCCGTTAAAACCTCTCAGGTATTACCTGTTGTCCGAAATAAAGGTATCCTCCGGACTTTCTTCATCTTAAAGTCAGCTGCATCAGAGCAGCGTCATAAAACATTAAAAAGTGAATTTTTTGGTAAACTAAGTTGACTAATTTAGTCAACTTAGTTTACCTTTGTACTATCAATTCAACAGTAATGAAAACGCAATGTATCAATCTCGACCAAACATTTTTAAACATCACCAACTTGATCATCACCGGTGTGAAGAGCTTTAATTTGAATAAGCTTTTTTCAGCACCTAAATTCTCGACTGATAAGATTGGGTACTACTTGCTTCCGTTGATTAAGCAACTTTTCAGAGACAACTTTATGGGCTCTGATGCGGAAATGGGGGTGTTGCTAATTTTTCTGAAAGGTTATTTTTCATCTGCCGTTGAAACCGTCAGAAGTAATGCCGTAGGCGACTTGTTCAGAAAGTTGAGAGGCACTAAAGACACAGTTGCTGTATTGGATACTGAGAGAATTTATGATCAACAACAAGCTGCATGAGACTACAATTACAAACTCTGATGTCATGAAAACGGACTATACATATAACATAATTAAAAATGCGCTGATGCTTTTGCTGGTTTTATTATCAAGCATGCTGATGGCGCAGCAAACAATCATAAAAGGAGTGGTTACCGATCTGCGCACCCATGAGACGATGCCGGGTGTAAGCGTTTCTTTTGATGGCACTACTATCGGAGGCACTACCGATGTGCAGGGAAATTACAAGCTGAGCAGTGACGGAAACTATAATCGTATTAAAATATCCTTTATCGGTTATAAAACGCTCTATAAAGATATTACTCCTGGTACTGAGCAAACTATCAATATTGCTTTGATCGAAGATCGGAGAACATTAAGCGAAGTGGTAATAAAAAGCGGTAAAAAAACCAGGTATACCAATAAAAATAATCCCGCCGTTGAGCTGATCCGTAAGGTGATCGCACACAAAAGTCAAAACAGATTGGAAAACTTCAATTATGCGGAATATCAGCAATATGAACGCATGATATTCTCCCTTAGTGACCTTTCAGAGAAATTCAAGCAGAAAAGAATATTTAAGAATTATCAGTTCCTTTTTACAGAACAGGATTCTGATGCCATTGGCGGTAAAAACCTTCTCCCCATCTATATGGAAGAAAAACTATCTGACAATTATTTTCGCAAGTCGCCATATGCTAAAAAACAGGTGATACAGGCTAACAAGCAGGTGAAGTATGATGAAAACTTTGTAGATAACGAAGGACTGAAAGCTTACTTCAACCGCATGTACATGGATATTGAGATATATGATAATAATATTCCGTTACTGGGCAACCAGTTGCTGAGCCCGATTGCTGATGGCGCACCAGCTTTTTACAAATTCTTTATTACCGATACCATCAAAGATGTGAGCCCGCAATTGATCGAGCTGAGTTTTACTCCGCGCAATACGACCAATATGCTGTTTGAAGGTAAAATATACATTACTATGGATGGCAACTACGCTGTGCAAAAGGCTGTACTGTCCGTAAACAAGAATATTAACCTGAATTTTGTGCGTCAGATGCAAACCACCCTGGCCTTCGAGAAAACTGAAGGCGGACGCTATCGCCTGAGCCAGAGTGATCTGAAGATGGACTTTGGGCTTAACAAAAATAAAGGCGGCGGCGTTTACGGCGAACGCGTTGTGATTATCAACAACTTTGCAGTTAACAAGCCCCGTTCCCAGGAAGTTTATTCGGGTCCGGCACAGATGATCGCTTATAATGCAACGGAAAAGGGGGATGAGTTTTGGAAGGCTAATCGCCCCGATACATTGAAACCCGGACAGGCAAACATATATAAGAATATTGACAGCTTGCAAACCATCCCATCTTTTAAACGGACAATGAAACTGGTTACCCTTTTTGTTGCAGGATATGACGATTTAGGGCCTTTTGAAATTGGGCCGGTAAATACCTTTTACAATTTTAACTCTGTCGAAGGTTTTAGGCTGAGATTAGGCGGGCGTACAACTCCTGCGCTGAGCAAACGGTATTATTTCGAAACATATGGTGCTTATGGTTTTAAAGATGAAAAATTTAAATATTTTTTCAGCGGGACTTATTCATTAAACAATAAATCGATTTATTCTTTTCCACAGGATTATTTGAGGGCTAGCGTACAACACGATACCAAAATACCAGGGCAGGAACTTCAGTTTGTACAGGAGGATAACTTTCTGCTATCCTTTAAACGTGGTACTAACAGTATCTACACTTATAATGATGTCTTCAGGCTGGATTACGTGCATGAATATCTGAACCATTTCTCCTACAAATTTGAATTGAAAAGCTGGAACCAGGCTGCCGCAGGTGATTTGTATTTCCAGAACATTGTTGCAGGGCAGCCAAATTCTATAGATAACCTGCAAGTCACAGAATTATCGATGGAATTGCGGTATGCACCTCATGAAAAATTTTATCAGGGCAAACTATATCGTACACCTATCCCTGATAAATACCCCATTTTTACCTTGCGTTACCAGGAAGGTATCAAAGGATTTCTTAAGGGTGATTACAATTATCAAAATGTTACAGGTAATATTACCAAGCGTTTTTACCTTTCTCAACTGGGTTTTGCAGATGTTGTTGCAGAAGGTGGATATATCTTTAATAAGCTGCCTTATCCATTGCTCGACATTCATCATGCTAACCAGACCTATGCATTGCAGCTACAATCGTATAACCTGATGAACTACCTGGAATTTGTTAGTGATCATTATGCCAGTATCAATATCGATCAGCATTTTAACGGGTTCTTTTTTAACAGGGTACCATTGTTACAATCGTTAAAGTTAAGGGAGGTTGTATCATTCAAATCAATATGGGGTGGCGTAAGGCAGGAGAATAACCCGGCAAATGATCCATCCTTATTGCAGTATCCTCTGTACGGCGATGGTAAACCTATAACTTATACACTTAATAATGGCCCTTATATGGAAGCCAGTGCAGGTATTGAGAATATTTTTAAGCTATTACGTTTAGACCTGGTTAGGAGGCTTTCTTATCTTGATCACCCGGACGCACCAAAGTGGGGTGTAAGAGCTTTTGTTAAATTGCAATTCTGATTATGGTCAATTTTCCATGTATAAGTTAATTGTATAAAAAACGTTAAATTTGTAAACCGGGTTGACTTTATTGAGCCTAATATCAATCCCTATTTGAATATTAAAAGTAAAAGATCATGTTAAACGAGGATACTACCAGGATGACAAGCAGATTGCTTTATCTTTTGAAACGATTATCAGACGAGTGGTATTGTAATGAGCTTTGTCATGCTCAGTTGGAAGGATTTAATAATTCATACATACCGCTATTTATGAGCATTGGCACAAAAGGCATATCGAATAGTAAGCTTGCGTCTAACTTAAGTATAACCAAACAAGCAGCCAGTAAGGTGATCAAAGAACTGGAAGAACTTGAATTAGTGAGAAGTGAGAAATGTTGTACGGATGGCCGTTCAATGATGCTGTATTTAACTGATAAAGGTATAAGTTTTTACGAGCATATTAAAAGCCAGATGGAAACCCTCGAGCAGGAGTATAAAAAGGAGGTAGGAGCAAAGAACTACGAAACTGCCATTAATGTCATGTTGAAACTTGTGGAATACCACGAACATCTGAACAAAGCGGTAAAGGTGTAACGTTGCTAATTATGGAATTTACTGAGGGTTTGCTTTGCACTTCATATTTCCAGGAGCCGGATGTCCGTTATTAACGCGGCTCCCGGCTTGTAACAAAAATTTAACAAATTTTAACAATTATATCTTAGGTTTCTTTAACAAATAAGGTGATTCACTGTTTAAGTTTGTCCTTTAAAAGTTATTAGGAATTTAATGGAAGAATTAAAGAACGAAACTGCGCTCCCGCCAACCGATATCAGGGCTATTAATGAAATGATAGAAAGGGAAAGCGCCTTTGTTGATATTTTAAGATTAGAGATGGATAAGGTGATCGTAGGTCAGAAATATATGATCGATCGCCTGCTGATCGGCCTTTTGGCTGATGGCCATATTCTGTTAGAAGGTGTACCCGGTCTGGCAAAAACTTTGGCTATAAATACACTTGCCAAGGCAATACAGGTTGACTTTAGCCGAATCCAATTTACGCCTGATCTTTTACCTGCCGATTTGGTTGGAACGATGATCTATAATCAGAAAAAGGAAGAATTTATTGTTCGGCAAGGGCCGATATTTTCCAATTTTATTCTTGCAGATGAGATCAACCGTGCACCTGCTAAAGTACAAAGTGCCTTGCTGGAAGCCATGCAGGAGAGACAGGTAACCATTGGCGACAATACTTTTCCGCTGCCAAACCCTTTCCTGGTTCTGGCTACGCAAAACCCAATAGAGCAAGAAGGAACCTATCCGTTACCCGAAGCCCAGGTTGACCGTTTTATGCTGAAAGTAGTTATCGGTTATCCTAATAAAGAGGATGAGAAAAGAATTATACGTTCAAATATATCACCAGGTGGAATGCTGAAGCCCGCTGCCATAGTACGCCCTGAGGATATAGTTAAGGCGCGCAAAGTAGTACGGGAAGTTTATATGGATGAAAAAATAGAGCAATACATTGTTGATATTGTTTTCGCCACTCGTTTTCCTGAACAACATAAACTGGCTCATTATAAGAACCTGATCAGTTATGGTGCATCACCAAGGGCAAGCATCAACTTAGCACTTGCTTCAAAGGCATATGCTTTCCTTAAACACCGGGGTTATGTTATTCCTGAAGATGTAAGGGCTATCTGCCATGATGTATTAAGGCATCGTATAGGGCTAACCTATGAAGCGGAAGCTGAAAATATGACCACCGAAGCTATTATTACCGGCATATTAAATGCCGTGGAAGTACCGTAAGCATTATGGCAAAGGATACCAAGGATCTGCTTAAAAAGGTAAGAAAGATAGAGATCAGGACACGGGGATTAAGCAACCATCTTTTCTCGGGCGAATACCATTCTGCGTTTAAGGGGCGGGGTATGGCCTTTAGTGAGGTACGCGAATACCAGGTAGGTGATGAGATAAGGACGATTGACTGGAATGTTACCGCCCGCTTTAATCACCCTTATGTGAAGGTTTTTGATGAGGAACGGGAGCTCACGGTAATGCTTTTAATGGATGTAAGCGGATCGGGCAATTTTGGTACTGTTAACTGGCAAAAGTTGGATCTTGCTACAGAATTGTGTGCGGTGCTGGCTTTTTCGGCTATACAAAATAATGATAAGGTAGGTGTGTTGTTTTTTAGCGACAAAATCGAAAAGTTTATCCCCCCTAAAAAGGGCCGGAGCCATATTTTAATGATCATCCGCGAGCTGATAGACTTTAAACCTGAAAATAAGAGGACAAATGTAGCCGAGGCTTTAAAGTATTTTACGGGTGCTATCAAGAAAAAATGTACGGCTTTTATTATTTCCGATTTTATGAGTCCGGGTTTTGAGACTGAATTAAAAATAGCCAATAAAAAGCATGATGTTATAGCCTTAAGGCTTTATGATAAACATGAAGAAGAATTTCCTAACCTCGGCTTGATCCCTGTGCGCGATGAAGAGACCGGGGAAATGCATTGGATAAGTACCGGTAGCCAGGAACTGCGTAATACCTATAAAGCTACAGCAACTAAAAGAAACGGAATGTTAACCGAGACATTCAAAAGATCGGGAGTGGATTTTACCAGCATTGGCACTCACGAAACTTATATTAAACCATTGATGACATTATTTAAAAAACGGGGTAGCAGGAAGTGAGTAAACAATATTTTTATACCGGCAGCTACCGGGTTATTTTAATGCTGATCCTGTTTGGGATATGTTTCCATTACACAGCGGATGCTCAAGATATACAGGTGGGCGCCAGGCTGGATAAATCTTCCATACCTATCGGCGATCAAACTGTACTGCATCTTACTGCCCGCATCCCGGCTAAGAGCGTTATTGCTTTTCCTGAATTGAAGGATAGTATCGGTAAAATTAAGATTGTAAAAAGCATTAAGCCGGATACTGTGCTTGACAAGAATAATCCTGCCAGCGAAACCATAACGCATAATTATACGATCACTTCCTTTGATACTGGTGTGTATGTGATCCCGGAACTTGAGTTCCAGACCAAAGCAGGGAATTTTAAAACTGGTACTGTAACGCTACAAGTGAAAGCAGTTTTGGTTGATACAACTAAGGCGTTCTACGATATTAAACAACCATTTGCGGTAAACTACAATTTTTGGGATTGGTTAAAAGACCATTGGAAATTAGTGCTGGGGATATTAGTCGGCATTTTATTGATAATAGTGATCATTTATTATCTGAAAAATCGCCCTGAGGCAATCATCATAAAAAAAGCTGTGCCCGCTTTACCGGTGGATGTTATTGCTATTAACAAGCTCCAAGAATTACGGGATAAAAAACTTTGGCTACAAAACGAGGTAAAGCTGCACTATATCGAACTGACTGATATACTGCGGGAATACCTGGAGAAGAGATATCATATTAGCACACAAGAGCAAACAACTGCAGAGATATTTGAGGGGTTGAAAAATAAAGATATGCCTGCCGATGCAAGAAACAAACTCAAACAACTATTGTCACTTGCCGATCTGGTGAAATTTGCGAAGGAACGACCGTCATCTAATGAAAACGAGCAAAACATAGAAAATGCAATTGAATTTATAACCATAACAAGGGAAGAGGTAAAACTCATCGACTCAAAAGAGGAGGGAACTGCATGAACTGGTTTAAAGGAATAGAATTTGCCGAGCCTGAGTTTTTCTGGTTACTGCTGGTTGTACCATTGATGATCGGTTATTATTACTGGCGAAACCGGCAATTGCAGGGCACACTTGGTATGTCATCCACCAGTGGGTTTGCATCGGCACAGAAAAGCTCAATGCGTATCTGGCGGCATTACGGGATTGTGTTGAGGTCGATAGCTGTTATTGCCTTGGTAACGGCGCTGGCAAGGCCGCAATCGGCCTTAAGCTGGCAAAATGAGACGACTGAGGGTATAGATATCATGATCGCTAGTGATATTTCGGGCAGTATGCTATCAGAAGATTTTAAACCTAACCGACTTGAGGCAGGTAAGAACATCGCGATTGATTTTATAAAGAACCGTCCCAATGACCTTATTGGTTTGGTGGTTTTCAGTGGTGAAAGTTTTACTCAGTGTCCGTTAACTATCGATCATGATGTGCTGATCAATCTATTTCATGATATTAAGAACGGGATGATCGACGATGGCACAGCCATAGGAATGGGATTGGCCACTGCTGTAAACAGGTTAAAGGATAGCGAAGCAAAAAGCAAGGTTATTATTTTGCTGACAGATGGGGTGAATAATATGGGTTCTATTCCGCCGGTAACCGCTGCCGAAATTGCAAAGCAGTTTGGCATAAGGGTATACACAGTTGGAGTGGGAACCAATGGATCGGCTCCTTATCCTTTCAAGGATCAGTTTGGCACTACCCATTACCAGATGATACCCGTTGAGATTGATGAGGGAACGCTTGGAAAGATAGCCAGTATAACGGGTGGTAAATATTTTAGAGCGAGGAACAATACCGAGCTTTCAGAAATATATCAGCAGATAGATAAACTGGAAAAAGTTAAAATAGCGGTTACACGTTATCATAAAAGAACAGAACATTATTTGCCATTTGCTATTATCGCACTATGCTTTTTATCACTGGAAGTATTATTGAATAACACAATTTTTAAAGGAGCTTTAACCTGATGCTACGTTTTGCACATACTGAATTTTTATGGGGGCTGGCATTTGTTCCGCTGCTTATCATCTTGTTTTTGATGGTAAGAAGATGGAAACGAAAGGCTCTTGCTGCATTTGGTGATAAGGAAGTTATCAGAAGGGTCATACCTGAGGTGTCATTTTCAAGGCCGGTTTTGAAATTCATCTTTTTTATAATCGCGTATGCTTTACTAATTATTGGCGTGGCTGGTCCGCAAATAGGCACTAAGACGGAGGATACCAAAACCAGCGGTGCTGATCTGATGATATTGCTTGATGTATCCAACAGCATGCTTTCTAAGGATTTTGCACCTAACCGTTTGGAAAATGCAAAGCTTGCGATTGACCAACTGATCTCTAATCTGAAGGATAATCGTATCGGTATCATCGTTTTTGCCGGGGAGGCCTATGTTCAGTTGCCTTCAACTACTGATTATTCGGCAGCTAAGTTATTTCTCAATACCATCAATACGGGTATAGTGCCTGTGCAGGGTACGGCTATTGGCTCAGCGATTGATATGGGTATGAAATCATTTGATTTTAACAATGGCGCCAGCAAAGTCATGATATTGATGACGGATGGAGAAAACCATGAGGATGACGCGGTTAAGGCTGCGGAAAATGCACATGATAAGAATGTAGCTATACATGTTATTGGATTTGGTTCGCCACAGGGTTCGCCTATACCTATATATGAAAATGGTAAAGAGGTAGGTTTTCATACTGATAGCGCAGGGCATACCGTTATTAGCAAGTTAAATGAAGATATGTGTAAGGAAATAGCCACAGCGGGGCATGGTGTCTACATAAGGGCTACCAATGCCAATAGTGGATTGGGTATAGTGATGGACCAGGTTAATAAAATGAAGCAAAAAACTTATAGTAGTAAACAGTTTAAAGATTTTGAAGAGCGCTTCCAGTTCTTTTTAGCTGTAGCCTTTATACTTTTGGTGGCAGAGTTTTTTATTTCCGGCAGGAAAAGTCAGCGGTTAAGCAGGTTGAAATTATTTGAGGTGAAAAAGTCATGAGGCAATTAATTGTAATCTTGTTGATCATATTAAGCAAATCGGTGATTTTTGCACAGGACGCAAAGAGTGATCTGCACCAGGGTAATAAGCTGTATCAACAAAAAAAATATACTGAGGCCGAAGCCGCTTATCGTAAAGCTACAACCAAGAAAGATCGAAAAGTAGAAAGTAACTTTAACCTGGGCGATGCCTTGTATAAGCAAAAAAAGTTTGATAGTGCGGGAAGAAATTTTTCTGCTATTGCTGCATCATCAACCAATCCGCTGGTAAAGTCCGGGGCTTATCATAATTTGGGTAATTCACTGCTAACCAGCAAAAAATACGACGAAAGTGTTGAGGCTTATAAAAAAGCGCTACTGAATAATCCTAAAGACGATGAGACGAGATATAATCTGGCTTATGCACAGGAAATGGTGAAAAAGCAGCAACAGCAGAATAAGAACAATCAGAACAATAAAAACAATCAGAATAACCAGGACAAAAACAAGAATAAAAATAGCCAGGACAAGAACAAACAGGATAAGGATAAGAACGATCAAAATAAGAATAACCAGGATAAGAACGATCAGGACAAAAGCAATCAGGATAAAAAGAATCAGCAAAATCAGCCGCAGCCGAATAATGTTTCAAAGGATGATGCGCAGCGAATGCTCGACGCAATGAATGACCAGGAAAAGGGTACCCAGGATAAATTAAAAAACAAAAAATTAAAAGGCGCGAAAGTGCCGGTAATTAAAGACTGGTAAATTTGTTATTTAAATGAAAAAAGGATTTTGTACAATATTGTTTTTGCTGCTATCGACAACGCTTCTGTTTGCCGCGGATACTAAATTCACCGCCACAGTAAGTAAAAGTCAGGTGGGTGTAGGAGAACAATTTGAAATAGATTTTACCTTAAACACCACGGGCACACGTTTTACGCCGCCAGATGTTAGTGCATTCCAGGTATTATCCGGCCCTAATGAATCGATAAGCGCGACCGTAGTCAATGGATCGTCGGTTGTAAGCACAACCTACAGTTTTATATTGGCCGCAACTAAAGAAGGGACGTTTAACATTACGGCCGCAGCAATTGTGGTGAATGGGCATACATTAACATCAAATCCATTAAAAATAAAGGTGCAGGGCCAAGCCCCACCACAAACAAAAACGCAGGCGCAACCTGCACCCGCTGATGATAATTCTCAGGTAAACACAAAAGATCTGGCTAAATCCCTGTTTATGAGAGCAGATGTTAGCAAAACTAAAGTTTACACAGGGGAGCAGATCAAGGTGCGTTATAAATTATATACCCGGGTTGATCTGGTAGCTAATCAACTGGATAAGGCACCCGATCTGAATGGTTTCTGGAACCAGGATGTTGTCAATAAAAATCCAAATGCTATGTGGACAGCCGAAACCTATAATGGTGTAAAGTATAGTGTGGCTGTTATTAAAGAAACTGTACTGTTCGCCGAGCATTCGGGCGACCTTACGATAGACCCTTTAGCGATGACATTTATTGTACGTTTAAAAACACCACCGAGGAAGTTCATGGATAATCCTTACGGTAATTTCCAGGATATTAAATACCAGGTTAAAAGCACACCGGTCACCGTTCACGCTGCTCCGTTGCCTGAGGCAGGTAAACCAGTTGGTTTTAGCGGTGCAGTCGGCTCTTTTTCTGTTTACACAGACATAGACAAAAAGGAACTGAAAGCCAACGAAACAATCAACTACACCTTTGAGGTTAAAGGCTCTGGTAATCTTAACCTGATAAATGCACCTAAGATTACTCCTCCTGTTGACTTTGAAAAATATGATCCTAAGACCACAGATCGTATCACGGTTGATTCAAATGGAATTGCCGGCAGCAGGCAATTCAGCTATCTGTTGATCCCGAGACACCAGGGTAACTATAAACTGGATTTGGCTAAGTTTACCTACTTTGATCCTTCTGCAAAAAGATATATAACATTGCCAACCAGCGAATTTAATATAAAAGTAAATAAAGGCGATATGCAGGTAAACGTACCTGTTTTCAATTCTGCCGACCAGCAGGATATCAAAATGTTGGGTAACGATATCCGCTATATAAAAACATCGTCGGCTGGCTTATATCAGCACGGCGGAGAGTTTTATGGATCTGTGATGTATTATATACTGTTATTGTTAGGGCCTCTTTCATTTGCAGCAGCTTTCTTTTATCGCAGATGGGAAGCTGATTATAATAGTGACCTGGTTTTAGTAAAAAGCAGGAAAGCGGGCAAAGTGGCTGCCAAACGTTTAGCAGATGCCGACAAGCAACTGGCCGCGGGTAATAAGGTTGCATTTTTTGAAGCGATAGCCAGAGGTTTATATGGTTATTTAAGTGATAAACTGAATATCCCTGTTGCTGATTTGAATAAAGAAACGATTGAAGAGCGGTTAAGAGTAAGATCCGTAAGCGAGCCTGTTATCAAGCAGTTAAATGATACAATGGATAGTTGTGAAATGGCGAGGTTTGCACCGGTATCTGTTATATCGCAACAGCAAGTATTTGAAAATGCAAAAAACATCATTAATGAAATTGAAGACAAGCTATAACTCCGTAAAGCACTGCATGTGCCTGCTTTTGCTGCTTTCTTTACCTTTATTTTCATGGAGTAGTGATTACGGCGCGGTTTATAAGCAAGCAAATGAGCAGTATAAAAAAGGGCAGTATCAGGAGGCAATAAAATTATATAGTCAAATATTAGGCAGTGGATATCAATCAGAAGCGGTTTATTTTAATTTGGGCAATGCTTATTTCAAGTCAGGAGATGTCCCTTCGGCGTTGTTATATTATGAGAAAGCACACAGACTTGCACCAGGTGATGATGACGTTAACTTTAATATTTACTTTGCCAATTCAAAAACTACGGATAAGGTAGAGCCTGCACCAGAGTTTTTTGTCACACAATGGTGGCATAGTATTATCTTGTTTTTCTCTCTTGGTACACTTTCTGTATTAAGTATTCTGTCTTTTATAGCCGGATTTGGCCTGCTTGTGATCTATCTTTTTACCCATGCAGTTTCTTTTAAAAAGGTGTCTTTTTATGCAGGCACAATTCTGCTTTTTTTAGGGTTGATATTTATTTTTATTTCGAACAGGCAGGTACATTATTTTAATGATCATCACCAGGCTATTATTTTCAGCGGTTCTGTCAATGTAAGGAGCGGTCCGGGCGACCAGGCGGCGATTTTGTTTGTTTTACATGATGGCACCAAAGTGAGTATTTTAGATACTAACAACGGCTGGATAAAGGTTCAACTCGCTAATGGTAACGAAGGCTGGATACAACAGTCAGATACCAAAGAAATTTAATTTATACGAATTACTTCTGGTAAAAATTATTTCGAAGTATTGGTAGAATTCCAGCTGAGAACTGAATAACGAATATGCCATGTTAGAAGACCGCCAGGAATGTATCAACGCAGGAATGAATAATTACATCCCCAAACCGGTTAAGATCGATACATTGACGACTATGCTTTTGGAGACCACATTCCCTGTTAATGTTTCAGCCTAAACTTAGGTATGTGGGATTTTAATATAATCGATAGAATCAGGCATGCTATAAAAATTACTGTCTTCTTTTAGTTGATAAATATCAAAAAAATCAGGCAGTTGATTTTTGATGACCCTGTTGTGCACATATTCTGTGAGGGTGAATTTTTAAGGAGTTTCTAAGAGTGACAACCTTAGATTATTTTTAATATTTATCTTTATCGCGATGGAACTGGACAGGTTTGAATACGAAATGCTGAATGCGGTGCTAGAGGCTTTTGGACAAAATAACAGCTTAACCCGTGAGCAGATACTAGACATTTTTGATCATGATGAGGACTATGCAGCGTCTATGATCGGCTTTCTGGAAAGCAGTGGCTTAGTCACCGTAGTTGGTAATAAGTTGCCGCTCATCGTAAAAAAAGAGCCCGGGGTCGTTATGTTTTTGGAAAACGGCGGTTTTGTTAAGAGCAATGAAGAGCCGGTTGAAAAGCAAGAGCCGGCAACAGAGGCAGAGCAACTAAAAGAACGAGATATAAAGCTTCAGGCCGAAAAACCGGGCTATGAACAGACAATTAAGGAACATGACGAAAGAATAAGATCTTTGGAATTAAGGGTTAAACATTTTGAAAATTTGAAATATCTATTGTGGGCTACAGGGTTCGCAATATCGGCGTTGGCGGCTTGCATTATTAAATTGCTGTTATATCGCCATCATCATTAATAAAAATTGTGGCTAACGAGAATCTTACTTACGATGCGGATTTTGAGCAAAAATTGTATTTTCGTGCCGTTGTTTAATTATCAACCCAAATTTTATTCACTAAAACAAATTAGATTATGCAAAAATTTCAAGCAGTAAAGGATTTATTGGCTTCAGCAGAAAAAGATGCTTCAGCATTTTACGAAAAAGGCAATAACGCCGCAGGTACCCGTTTGCGCGGTGCTATGCAGCAATTAAAAGTTTTAGCCAGTGATATCCGCAAGGAAGTGACTGAAAAGAAAAATACTAAATAAGTAAGAGTAAAAGAGGCCGTATCATAAATCAAATGGTGCGGCCTCTTTATTTTGTAGCTGATTCATCAGTTTGCATACAATGTTTTATTGGTTTGTCACTTCAGGAATGGATATTGCGGTAAAAAGGGGCGAAAAAAGGCTTTTCAGGCTGCCTTTTTTCTTAGATTTTGTGCAATTGCAACTAATCCCCATTCTATTTCAACCTTCGCCTGACCACGGAGAAGGAATCTTCTGAACCCATGGTTTTGTTTGATATTTCCGAAAGTTGGCTCTACGTCAAAGCAACGCTTCTTTCGCCGCTGTATGCCTTGTTCACTGTTTAACAATTCATAGGCTTTTTGTTTCAGCCGGTTCAGGTTTTCATTAACTTCAACGATCCGGTTACCTTTTGACTTATGACAGGCACCGTTCAGCGGACAGTTGGCACAATTGCCGGCCTGGTATCTTTTTACAGTCTGTTCAAATCCCGTGCTGGTTTTCCTGGTGCCGGTACCGGTGAAGTGCATCTGCTGCCCCATCGGGCAGATGTAACAGTCTTTTTCCTGATCATAAAAAAGCTTATTGGCAGCAAAAGGGTGCTTGCTGTTGTGGTGCTCATTTTGCTCTTTATCGAACATGCCATACTTTACAAAAGCAATGGTCCCCTTTTCTTCAAGCAGGGTATAGTTTTCTTCAGAGCCATACCCGGCATCGGCAATAAGTACAACAGGTGCTTTGCCAAAGCTGGCCTCGTGCTGTTCCAAATGGGCCTTCAGGGTGTTCGTATCTGTGGCATTGGAATGAATGGTATAGTTAACGATGAACTGATTAGAGGTAGAGATCTGGACATTGTAGCCCGGTTTTAACTGCCCGTTTTTCATATGATCCTCTTTCATGCGCATGAAGGTAGCATCCGGGTCTGTCTTGCTGTAGCTGTTCCTTTCTTTCAGGATAGCTTCCTGCTGTTCATATTTAACGATGTTTACAGGGTAGTGTTTGGTGACATATTTCAGCCTGGATTTGATCTTCTTGTCGATGTTCTCTTTGCCGGACAGCTTTTCATTTAGCTGATCAACGGTCGCCTTTACCTTGCTGCTGTCGATCGTCGTAAAGTCTGGCGGATCAGGCATTTTGTCTTCGTCCGAGGCTACCTGCTGGGCATACTGCCAAATTTCGGTCAGCTGCTTTTTCATCTTTTCCTTGTTTGTCCCGATAGATTTCTTCCAGACAAAGGTATATTTATTGGCACTCGCTTCGATCTTCGTCCCATCCGTATTGACCTCCTCAATACTCAGCAGGCCTTCCTCTGCCAGCAGTTTGACCACATCCTCAAATACACTGCGAAGCGCATTTTTTAGCCGGACACCTCTAAACCTGTTGATGGTATTATGGTCAGGATAGCTCATCGAACTTAACCACATAAAATACACGCTCTCTTTACAGGCAGCAGCCAGCTTACGGCTGGAATAGGTATTGGTCACATAGCCATAAACCAGCACCTTGAGCAACATCTGCGGATGATAGCTGGAACTGCCTCTAATATGATATGCTTTTAATAAAGGTTCGAGATGGAGCTTGTTAATCACCTCATTTACAACCCGGACAGGGTGTCAGGCCGGAATCAGTTCCTCCAGCGTGGGTGGTATCGCAAGGATTTGTTGCTGATCATAAGGCTTGAAAACTGGTCGATTTGTTGCCATATTTCATATATTTATTATACATAAATATATGAAAATCAGATCATTAAAACAAATAATCGCCATAAAAATGTAAAATAAATTACCTTTCGCCGACCTGTGCTAAACTTCGCAATTACTGCAAAATTAAAAGAGGCTGATCATGATTTATGATACAGCCTCTTTTTTGTTAGCTAGAGTTAAATGTAAAATATATTCTTAATCAGAAGCCGATCTCAATAGCTTCCCATCCAACGTTAGCATGGCCGCCTGTATAGGTGTTATTAAGAATTGCACGGTCCCATATTTCAACATATACAAGATAACAGCATGAAACAATATTAGGATCGTTCCATGGATCCCAAAGAAACTCTGTTGGAACAACATACCCCTGATCTGTAATATCACCGTTATAAGTTTTTGACAGCGGTACCGATGAGGTATCGACAACTGCTACACTTAAACCGGAGTTACCACGTGCTGTTACAGCTATTTGGCTCATATTAGGATCATATGCCTGTATGGTTACTACAATAAGTCCGTCACCTTTATGTACAATGCCACATTTAAGCGGTACCCGTGTCCCATCAGGTTTTTGAAGCTGTAATCCAATAATAGGCCGTGGTAAAGGGAATGGCCCGGTATTATCTAACCGAACTACCTGCGGACTGCTTACCCGTGTATTCATCAAAGCGTCCCTAACGCGGAGCCTTAAGTAATACACACCATCCGGAAGGGGTGAGGGCCACATTAATAATGTTTTTTCACCGGTTGTAGTTCTTCCACCATCCGAGTCTGTAAGTTCACTGATCTTAAACCAGCCGGGATCAGCGCCAGTTGACTGAATACGACTACGTGGAGTATTCCACGGTGGTCCTGTCAATGGTTCCGGAACAGGTGGCGGTGGGGGTTGAGGAGGAACATTGTCATATCCCACTTGTGGGCCTACAATAATGGGATTGTAGCTGCCGCCAGGACCAGTTGAGGACACCTCAACAAGATATTCCACAGCTGCTGGCATATTAAAAACCCCCATAAGCCAAATTGCACCACCAAAAGGATGGTCACCATAACCTGCCGCCGGGTTTGGTGGTGCTACGTAAAAAGGGGGTATACTGGGGCCGTTGCCATAGCCTAAAGCATTAATTTGTGAAATTGGAATAGAGCCAATTCTGGTAATAAGAGGCTTTGCCGGACATATTTCCTGGCACCTGCCGCGGCATTGTGATGAAAACAACAAGGAACATAATTGATAACAAAATGGCTCAAGTTTGTACCTTTTAATAAACTCGTTCCAGGCATTTATATCCTCTGCCTGCATTATTTCAAGAAGCTTTGCTACAATTGCAGCATCCCTGAACAATGGCCCTACTGCTTGCGCATAGGCCAGCATTTCTGCTGCATTTACTTCGCCCTTGTTAGGGTTTGGACAGAATTTCCTGCATAGACCACCACAATGTTTTCTGCAAAAAAAGGTGCAAACAATGTGGCAGTGTTCTGCAACGCCCACAACGTTAAGAGCTGCTTCAAATTTCGCGGCATCACTCGCAATGAATGCATTATATGCTCCATTGAAGGCATCCGGGTTTGCCGCTAGCTTTTCAATTACTGCTGACGCGTGTTGAAGATCCTGAACACTAATGTCTGGTGTTTCCATTTTTACCTCCTTTACTAATGAAATTTATTGATTCGCTGTTGTTTGCAGGTATCATTTATATATAAACGACTACCTTTTTTAGGTTTATTGCCGCAAATCCAATAAGCAATATAGCCTATTAGTTAAATTGGTGTTTGCAATACTTAAAAGCGCAGAGAAGTTCGTGGATAATGCACCATCCAATAGTTGGATGTACATAAAATGGAATGCTGTAATAAATTAATGATCTTGTTTAAATTTTATTAAGAACAATTGGACACATTTTCAGGGCTATGATTATATAAAAATGCCCCTATTGCACATTTTTTATAGGTTAAAGCAAAATTTGTTTACATATTAGTTAATCAAAATTATACATTATTAATTTGATTATTAAAACATTTAGATAGTATTTTTTGATGTTTTAATTATTACAAATAACGGTTATGTAAAGCAATGATTTACAACGTTATACTATTAGATTGATGAAAATTTGTTTATTTAGCCAATATTTAATTAAACATAAAGCTTATTGGGGATACCTGCCAAGCCTGAATATTTATGGAACCACTTTTGAAGATGATACGAAGCTATATACCTCTATCTGATCGGGATGAGGAAATAATACATAGACTATTTCATAAAAAAACTTTTAAAAAAGGTGATCATTTACTTGAAGCCGGGAATATTTGCAGGTACATTACATTTATTGAAACAGGGCTGGTACGTTATTATATTAATAGTGACGGAGAACAGCAAACCAATTATTTTAATAAAGAGAATGAATTTGTTTGTAATTACATGAGTTTCTTGCCTCAAATCCCCTCAAATGTAAACATCCAGGCTCTGGAAGATACTACTGTATATGTGATCAATTTTAATGATATGCAGCAATTTTATGCGACAGTTGAACATGGTGAAAGATTTGGCCGTTTAGGTATTGAACAAGTTTTTATAACTGTTATAAGTCAGATAGTCTCGTTATACACTGATCCGCCTGATGTACGTTACCGTAAGTTCATTTCCAATTTTACTGATATAGGTCAGCGTATTCCACAGTATTATATTGCTTCTTATGTCGGTATAAAACCACAATCATTAAGCCGTATTCGTAAACGTATTGCCAACCAGCATTAATTAACCTGGGTGAATGAACCGGGAATATTCATTAACGAGTTTTGTGTGATTAAATAATAAATAAACACATGAAAACAACTAATGAAATTACCAAATGGGATGCCCGTTCGGTATCCTTTTGGATGGTAATGTTGATAGCTTTGGGAATTATTTTTGTTGGTATCCGCTTTATAGCTGACCCTACAGCCGGCGCGAACGGCTTTGGTATACCGTTCTCCAGCGCCAATGATATTGCATTCGGCCGAATAAAAGGAATTCGTGATATATTTTCAGGCCTGGTACTTTTACCACTTTTATTTTTAAAGATGATGAGAGCAACTGCATGGGTATTTACAGCAGCCATCATCATACCTGCAAGCGATTGCTTGACCGTGCTTGCAACCAATGGGCCTTCAGATATTCAGCACCTGCTGATACATGGCCTAACGGCTGTGTACATGATGATAACAAGCTTTTTACTTTTCAGAATCAAATATTCTTCAATATGAACACGCTGATTTTATTACAGATATTCTTGGTTCTGCACTTAATAGGTTTGACTTTAATGGCAGGCACAACAGTTGCAGAATTTATCATATTCGGAAATTTCGCTAAAATGTATGATAACGAAAGGCAGAGATCATTAAGCTTATTGGAAGTGATGAAAAAGCTCTCAATGCTTTTAGGCTTGGGGGGCGCATTATTAATACTTTCAGGTATAGGATTATTTACCGTTACAGGTGGCGCTTTTGCACATCAAATTTGGTTCAAAATTAAATTGTCGCTGATCCTTGTTCTTATTCTTAATGGTTTTTTGGTGGGCGGCAGGCAAGAGTTAAAACTAAAAACCAGCATTAATGCAAATGACAGGCAGTACGATGAACAAATAAAGCGGCCAATTCTAAATCTCAAGATATTTTACCTGGTGCAAATGGGAATCTTTTTTGTGATTATCATCTTATCAGTATTTAAAATCAATTAACCATTAAAACCACATGGGGGTAAGATGTGGTTTTCAGACGATTTGGCCAGCTTCATGTAAAATTTTACATGAAGCTATTTTTTCATAAAATCAAAGCATTGATTAGCTATTTCCAGTTCCTCATTCGTAGGTATCACCAATATTTTTACTGGTGAGTTTGGCTGATTGATCTCCCTAAGGTCTTTTGAGCGATTTTGGTTTTTATCGTCATCCAGATGAATACCTAAATATTCAAGTTCATTACAAACTAATTTGCGAAGCAGGGCATCATTTTCTCCAACACCAGCTGTAAAAATGATGGCGTCAATTCCATTTAATACCGCAACGTAAGCGCCCAGGTATTTTTTTATCCGGTAGGCATACATGTCATAGGACAACTTTGCAGCCTTGTTACCTTCGTTAATAACTTTTCTTATATCACGCATATCGCTGAACCCGGTTAGTCCCAGCATCCCGCTTTGTTTGTTTAGTAAATTGCTTACCTGGTCGATATTGTATCCCAACTGATTAACAAGATAAAAGATAACGGTTGCATCAATGTCTCCTGAACGTGTACCCATTATCAATCCGCATAATGGCCCAAAACCCATGCTGGTATCAATTGATTTCCCATTCTTTACTGCGCAAATGCTGCAACCATTTCCCAGGTGTATACTGATCAGCTTTGAATCAGGCTTTTTTAAATATTTTTCAGCCTGATGGGTCACATATTTATGGCTGGTGCCGTGAAATCCATATACACGGATGTTATAATCTTTATAATAGTTATCAGGAATGGCGTATCTGTAAGCTTCAGGTGGTAATGTCTGGTGGAATGCAGTATCAAATACGGCCACCTGTGTTGCTTTGTTGAAGATTTTTTCTGCAACTTCTATTCCTTTGTAGCCTGAAGGGTTATGAAGCGGGGCAAGTTGAAAGGTCTGTTTGAGCTTCTCCTTTACATCAGCCGTGATAATGGTAGGTTTTGTAAACTCTTCACCGCCATGTACTATCCGGTGTCCTACTAATTCTATCTCATCTGGGTTTTTAATCACGCCAATAGCATCGTCTGTAAGCAGAGCGTTTACTTCTTTTAATCCTGATTCATAATCCTTAATCTCAATTGTTCGGTTAACAGTATGTTCCTGGCCATCTTTAAATGTTTTGTGACTAATGGTTGAATCAGGCAAACCAATACGATCAACCAAACCACTGCAAACGGGCATCGATGATGGCATTCTGAATAACTGATATTTAATTGAACTACTGCCAGAATTGATTATAAAAACATTCATGAATAAAAAATAAAATTAGATTATTGATCCTGGCATTGAATGGCTGTTATCACAACTGTATTAAACACATCATCTACGGTACAGCCCCTGCTTAAATCATTTACAGGTTTATTTAGTCCTTGTAACATAGGGCCTATTGCCAGTGCGCCTGTTTCCCGTTGCACAGCCTTGTAGGTATTGTTGCCGGTGTTAAGATCGGGAAATATAAGCACGCTTGCTCTACCTGCAACTTCTGACCCTGGCAACTTGCTGCTCCCAACGATAGGATCGACAGCGGCATCGTACTGTATTGGGCCTTCGATCTTCAATTCAGGTCTCTTGGATTTTACTATTTCGGTTGCGCGGCGTACTTTCTCTACGTCCTCACCTTCTCCGGATGTGCCCGATGAATAGGAGAGCATAGCAATACGTGGTTCTATTCCGAAGCGAATACTGCTCTCGGCCGAAGATATTGCGATCTCTGCTAATTGCTCGGCAGTAGGGTTGGGGTTTACCGCGCAATCCCCAAATATCGATACCCTATCCGCAAGGCACATAAAGAATATAGAAGACACCACAGACACTCCCGGTTTTGTTTTTATAAATTGTAAGGCGGGTCTGATGGTATGTTGGGTAGTATGCACGGCACCTGATACCATTCCGTCGGCATTCCCGCGATAGACCATCATCGTACCAAAGTAGGATACATCCGTCATTAGGTCGCGCGCCATTTCTAAGGTGACGTTTTTAGTCTTACGTAATTCGTAAAGGGTATTTACATAATCCTCATAATTCTTATCATCAACCGGGTTTACGATCTTCACTTTACTTAGGTCGATATTAATATTAAGCCGGTTAATTGTGGCCTGAATCTCTGTCGTATCCCCTAAAAGTGTTAAATTGACTATATCTTCATTAAGCAATTGCGCCGCCGCTTTTAATATTCTTTCGTCATTTCCTTCAGGTAAAACGATATGCTTTTTTTCGTTCTTAGCCCATTTGGTAAGCTGATATTGGAACATCCGCGGGGTAATACCTGAGGGTTTGAAAGTTACTATCCGTTTCTCAAGTTCGGGTATGTTGATATGCCGGTTAAAAGTATCAATAGCTAATTGTATCTTCTTTGTATTACTTGCGGTGATTTTAGAATGGATGGAGCCAACCAGGTTACTAGTCTGGAATGTTCCTGTTTTAACTGCGATAATCGGGAAAATAGTTTGCAGTCCCTGTATCAGTCTTATAATTGGTTCCTCTGGCTCATATCCCGCCGTTAAAACGATTCCCGCTACTTTTGGATAACGGGTAGATAGATTGGCTTGTAAGGCGCTGATAATAATATCGCCACGGTCGCCCGGGGTGATGATCAACACATTTTCTGTCAGGTAATTTAAGAAATTGGGTACCTGCATGGCCCCGGTTACAAAATTATCAGCCTGGTTGGATAAGTATTCCTCGCCGAATAATAGCTTGCCTTCCAGTTTTTCATTTATCTCTCTTATTGTCGGGCTTTGAAGTGCAGTATATTCCGGAATAAAAGCTAAAAGAATTGCCTGTGGTATTTGTTCGGCAAGCAGGTCCTCAATGTCTTTTACATTTTCAGGCTTTATTTTATTCACTATAACAGCCAATACCTGTATTTCCCTGGCATCAAAATTTCGAATTGATGTAAATACGCCATTAACTACTTGTGCAGTTGTTTTTTGTTCGCCGGAGACAACGATGATAACCGGGGCACGGAGGTTCTTTGCAATTTGTACATTGATCTCAAATTCAAATGCGGAACCTTCTCCCAGGAAATCCGTACCTTCAATAACAGTAAAATCGTACTTCTCTTCCAGGAATTTAAATTTACGAATGATGGTATCGATCATTTCTCCCTGGCTTTCTGTTTCCATCTTACGCATTGCTTCCTGCCAGGTAAAGGCATTAGTATCCTCGTAAGCCATAGGCAGATCAAAATAAGTGAGGATGGTATCTATCTTGCTGTCTTTTTTTTCAAAGACACTCTCGCTGATGATAGGTTTAAAAAAGCCGATTTTTTGCGCTTTCCCCAAAAGCATATTTACCAGGCCAATGGATATAATTGATTTGCCACTGTTGGGTTCAGTACTGGCAATAAAAACAGTATTGATCATATAATTAATATACAGTATTCCAATATTAAGGTTTTAAGTAATTAAACGCGTAATGCATTATCAGATTAATGTTAAATAATAACTGTTTGCTATTTAATTATCCGAATGTGCCTTGAGGTTAGGATTTAGTATGAAATTGAGAAAAAATATTATGCATAAGACTTACAAATAGTATAGTAATGAAAGTTTAACACAGGTTAAACACTTCCATGGCAAATGTTTAAGCCATTTTTTTAGATATCAACAAATCTGTTCTATAGCATCTATGTACAAAAGGGTGTAACTTAAGATGAGTTTTGACTTTTAATTGATAAATATGGTTTGTACAATGTAAAATATCTGTGATAAAATGTCCGTTTAAATATTGAAGTGAAATAATAATTAAATTTACCTATAGGGCAGTGGCGATTTGATAGGATATTGCATAAAAGATAAATAAGGTTTTTTGTCAGTTAATTGTTTTGGGGATTCTGTTTTATATTGTATTTTGAAACAATAAAAAAAGACATATCACTGAAAAATTTATCTGGAGTACTTTGACGGATGTGAAATAAAATAATACTTAAAGGAAAATCTATTAATTATAGATTTCTTTTAAAAATATATTAAAACATTGCTTGTTACAAAATGTATATAGCAGGTTGCTGTTACCTAGTGGATATTTTGCCGTTGCCTAATAGATATTGATTTACCGAAAACTTTACTTGATGAAAGATGACATCTTAGACGGACTTCTTGAGCAAACAGAAATCTCCGACTCGCCTAATACCGATTCCCTCGATTTGAAAGAATTACTGAGGGTTCTTTCCCTTGTTAAAAACGGGAAACTCAACACCCGGATGCCGGTAACGCAGGCAGGTATAAACGGACGAATATGTGAAGTATTGAACGATATCATTGATATGAATGAGCGTTTGGTAGCCGAGATATCTTCGGCTGAAAAAACGATCGGGAAAAAAGGTAATCTATCAAAAAGGATCGAGCTAAATGATGCGAGGGGCGATTGGGCAGGTTGTGTATCCTCATTAAACAACTTAATATCCGACCTGACATCTCCAACACTGGAAATTGCGGGTATGATCAATTCTGTTGCTAATGGAGATTTATCTAAACATATTCCTTTAGAAATTAATGGACATCCATTAAAAGGAGAGTTTTTGCGTATTGCTAAGGAATCTAACCAAATGCTTTCCAAACTTCAATTGTTTTCGATGGAAGTTACCCGGGTAGCACGTCAGGTGGGTTCAGAAGGTAAATTGGGTGAACAAGCAAGAATTAAAGGTGTAGCAGGCGTATGGGCCGAGTTAACAGATTCGGTAAACCAGATGGCGGGTAACCTAACCGCGCAGGTGCGTAACGTGGCTGCGGTTACTACAGCGGTAGCAAAAGGAGACCTTTCACGGAAGATCACGGTAGAGGCAAAAGGTGAAATACTCGAACTAAAAAACACCATTAATACAATGGTGGATCAGTTGAACTCCTTCTCATCAGAAGTAACACGTGTGGCGCTCGAAGTGGGTACGGAGGGTAAGCTGGGTGGACAAGCGAAAGTACCGGGAGTAGCAGGAACGTGGAAAGACTTAACAGACTCGGTAAACCGTATGGCGGGTAACTTAACCTCGCAGGTGCGTAATATAGCAGGTGTGACTACGGCGGTTGCAAATGGCGACCTTTCCAAGAAAATCACAGTTGACGTAAAGGGAGAAATGCTCGAGCTGAAAAAGACCATTAATACGATGGTGGATCAGCTCAACTCATTCGCATCCGAAGTAACTCGTGTGGCGCTTGAAGTAGGTACAGAAGGTAAATTGGGTGGTCAGGCCCGTGTGAAGGGGGTAGGTGGTGTATGGAAAGATCTGACCGACTCGGTAAATCAAATGGGTAGTAACCTGACAGACCAGGTGCGTAATATAGCATGGGTAACCACTGCGGTAGCAAAAGGCGACTTATCACGAAAGATCACAGTAGATGCCAAGGGAGAACTTTTGGAGCTGAAAAACACTATCAATACGATGGTGGATCAGCTGAACTCTTTCTCTTTCGAAGTAACACGTGTGGCCCGTGAGGTGGGTTCAGAAGGGCAGTTGGGTGGACAAGCAAATGTGCCGGGTGTTGGTGGTACATGGAAGGACTTAACAGATTCGGTAAATCAGATGGCCGGTAACTTAACCGGGCAGGTACGTAATATAGCAGAGGTAACCACTGCGGTGGCCAAAGGTGACTTATCTAAAAAAATCACGGTTGACGTTCAGGGAGAAATGCTGGAGCTGAAGATCACAATCAATACGATGGTGGATCAGCTCAACTCATTCGGTTCGGAAGTAACACGTGTGGCCCGTGAGGTGGGTTCAGAAGGGCAATTAGGTGGTCAGGCCAATGTGCCGGGTGTAGGTGGTACATGGAAAGACTTAACCGATTCGGTAAATAAAATGGCGGATAACCTGACATCGCAGGTACGTAACATTGCCGAAGTAACAACAGCGGTGGCAAAGGGTGACCTTTCACGAAAGATCACTGTAAATGCCAAAGGTGAGTTGCTGGAATTAAAGGATACAATCAATACAATGGTGGATCAGTTGCGCGGCTTTGCATCAGAAGTAACGCGTGTGGCACGTGAGGTGGGTTCAGAAGGGCGATTAGGTGGGCAAGCTAACGTACCGGGGGTTGACGGAACATGGAAAGACTTAACCGACTCCGTAAATAAAATGGCCGGTAACCTTACTGCACAGCTCCGGAATATTGCGGATGTATCCATCGCGATAGCAAACGGCGACTTATCTAAAAAAATCACAGTGGATGTTCGCGGCGAGATCCTCCAGTTAAAGGAAACGATCAATACGATGGTTGACCAGTTGCGCGGTTTTGCATCAGAAGTAACGCGTGTGGCACGTGAGGTGGGTACTGACGGTAACCTGGGTGGACAAGCATTCGTGCCCGGTGTAGCAGGAACATGGAAAGACTTGACGGACTCGGTAAACCAAATGTCGAGTAACTTAACCTCGCAGGTGCGTAATATTGCCGAAGTAACCAAGGCGGTGGCCAGCGGTGACCTTTCAAAAACCGTAATCATCGATGTAAAGGGTGAGATCATGGACTTGAAGAACACCATTAATACGATGGTGGATCAGCTGAATTCATTTGCATCAGAAGTAACGCGTGTTGCCCGTGAGGTAGGTACAGAAGGAAAATTAGGCGGACAAGCGCATGTGAAGGGTGTAGGCGGAACCTGGAAGGATTTGACGGACTCGGTAAACCAGATGGCATCCAACCTAACCGGACAGATACGTGGTATTGCAAAAGTGGCTACAGGTATTGCTAAAGGAAACCTAAAGCAACGCTTATCTATTAACGCGTTGGGAGAAGTAGCTCAATTAACAGATACGATCAACGAAATGATTGATACACTGGCCGTATTTGCGGACGAAGTAACTACTGTAGCGCGTGAAGTAGGTGTGCAGGGTCGTTTAGGTGGACAAGCAAGTGTACCTGGTGCATCCGGAACCTGGAAAGACTTAACAGAGAACGTAAATCAGTTGGCGCAAAACTTAACGGTACAGGTGCGTTCAATATCTGAAGTGGCATCAGCGGTAACAAAAGGTGACTTAACCCGTACCATTCGTGTAGATGCAAAAGGGGAGTTGGAAGCGTTGAAGGATACCATTAACCAGATGATCGCTAACCTGAAGGATACTACGCTAAGAAACCATGAACAGGATTGGCTAAAATCAAATCTTGCAAAATTTGCCCAGATGCTTCAGGGTCAGCGCGATAGGAATGCGGTGGCCAACAAAGTATTATCAGAGTTGGCCGAACTGGTAAATGCAAGATATGGGGCATTTTATATCCTTGAGCAGCGCGAAATATTGGATGAGCCTAAACTGAAATTATTTGCAGGATATGCGCAAAGGAATCGTAAGCTCATTAACCAGGAGTTTGAATTGAGCGAAGGACTAGTGGGACAGTGCGCCAAAGATAAGGAAAGGATAAGGTTATCTAACGTGCCTGCAGAATACCTGCAGATCAGCTCGGGTATAGGTACGGCAGCACCAATTGATCTGGTAATATTACCTGTGCTCTTTGAAAACAATGTAAAAGCGGTTATCGAATTGGCTTCATTCGACAGTTTTAGTGATACGCACATTGACTTTTTGGATCAGTTAACTGAAAGTATCGGTATCGTATTAAATAACATCGAAACAAATACCCGTACAGAGGAGCTGTTAAAACAATCTCAGTCACTGGCCGGTGAGCTTTCTGCACAGCAGGAAGAATTAAGAAGGGCGAACGATGAGCTGCATGATAAAGGGCGTTCACTAGAAGAAAAAGCAGAGCAGCTTACTCTTACTTCTAAATACAAATCAGAGTTCTTAGCCAACATGTCACATGAGTTGCGGACGCCGTTAAACAGCTTATTGATACTGGCACAGCAGCTGTTTGAAAACCCGGAAGGCAACCTGACAGAAAAACAAAGGATGTTTGCAAAAACAATTCATTCATGCGGGGATGACCTGATCCAGTTGATCAATGATATCCTGGATCTTTCCAAGATCGAATCAGGGGTTATTTCAGCCGATGTAATGCCGGTTAATTTTAAGGAGATCGCTTCGTTTGCCGAATCAACCTTTAAACCGATATCAGAAGCGAAGAATCTCAAATTTGAGATTCTTATGGAAGAGGGGCTTCCAGATATATTGGAAACAGATATGCAGCGTTTAAATCAGATATTAAAGAATCTGTTATCCAATGCCTTTAAATTTACAGAAAAAGGCGGCGTGAAGCTGGAGATATTCAGACCGGATGCTCATCATGAGAATCCTTTAACTAATACTGATTCCGTGATAGCATTCTCGATCATTGATACGGGTATAGGTATTTCGAAGAATACACAGGGGATTATTTTTGAAGCATTTCAACAGGCAGAAGGTTCTACCAGTCGTAAATATGGCGGTACAGGTTTAGGTTTATCCATCAGTAAAGGTTTTGCTGAACTTTTAGGTGGAACCATAACTGTAGGAAGCGAATTGGGTAAAGGAAGCGTATTTACTTTGTATTTGCCGTTTAACTATAATGAAGAAGTAAATTCACGTAGAAATTACCAGGTTAAGGAAAACCCTCCTGTTCCACATTTAAGATCTAACTTAATTGATAGTGCCGAACTTATAATTGATGACGACAGGCATAATATTTCAGCGGAGGATAAAGTATTATTAGTTGTCGAGGATGATCTTCGATTCACTAAAATACTAATTGATAAAGCTCATGACTTTGGGCTTAAAGTGCTGGTAGCTATCAACTATCTGGAAATATTTGATAACATTCAAAAATATAACCCCATAGCTATCACATTAGATGTGAATATGCCTGAATCCAATGGCTGGAAATTACTTAAACTACTCAAGGGTGATATGAATTTGCGTCATATTCCGATCCACCTGATTTCCGGAGAGGAAAACAAAGCATTGGCCGCGAAATTAGGCGCCAGGAGTTTTAATCTGAAACCGCTTTCAAATAGCTCACTTGATGAACTGATCTCGGGAATAGTTCGTTTCCATGAACAGAACAGGAAAAAGATTCTCATTATCGAGGATAATGAAAGTGAACTAATGCGTTTATCAGACCTTTTGTCGAGTGATAATATTGAAGTGTTCACTGCTGCTACTGCCAAAAAGGGTCTTTCTCTTTTAAAGAAGGAAGCATTTGATTGTATAATTTTAGATTTTGTGTTGCCGGATGCTAATGGACTGGATCTTCTTAATAAGATCAACACCTTAAAGCAGCCGCAAACAACCATTATTTTACACTCGGCCAGGGACTTTACGTCAAATGAGCTTATTCTTCTAAAAAGATTAAATCATAAGATCATTACCAAAACACCGGCATCACATGCATATCTGCTCGAAGAAATATTGACCTTATTGCATATTGACAGGAAATTTATTAGCCAGCGTAATCTTGATCTGATAGGTGGCATTCGGGTGAATAATGATGTGCTTGATTCTAAAAGAGTGCTGGTGGTGGATGATGACGTACGTAACCTATTTGCTTTAACCGCTGTTTTTGAGCGTTCAAATATTGAAGTTATAACTGCAGAAAGCGGGAGGGAAGCTCTTGAAGTTTTAAATAGCGATAAAAAAATCGATATCGTTTTGATGGATATCATGATGCCCGAAATGGATGGCTATGAAACGATAAGGATTATTCGTAAAGAACCAAAACATAAAAATTTGCCTATAATTGCGGTTACCGCTAAAGCAATGATCGGTGACAGGCAGAAATGTATTGCTTCCGGCGCATCCGATTATATTACCAAACCTGTAAAAACTGATCAACTATTATCGTTAATGCGTGTTTGGCTTATAAAATAAATTATATCCGGTCTCGGTTTAATAGATAAAAAAAGCATATGGCTTCAAATAAACGCGTAAAAATACTTTTGGTAGATGATAATGAGAACAATCTAATGTCAATGGAGATTGTTCTCGCAAATGATGGATATGAGTTTTTTAAGGCTACATCAGGAACGGAGGCATTAAGGATATTACTAAAGGAAGATGAGTTTTCTCTGATACTTCTGGATGTGAAAATGCCTACTATGGATGGCTATGAAACTGCTGAACTTATTTACCAACGCGATAAATTAAAATCTATCCCCATCATTTTTATAACCGCTCATGATTATGAGGAAGAGGCAATGTTTAAAGGCTACAAAGCTGGTGCAGTTGATTTTATCAGGAAGCCGTTTAAACCTGAGATACTACGTTCAAAGGTTGCCATCTTTGCGGAATTACACAAGAAGAATCAGCTTTTAAGACAGCAGGAAGAAAAATTACAGGTCATTAATAATGACCTGGTATTGTTAAACCAGGACCTTGAACGAAGAGTTGCTGAACGCACCATTGAATTAGAAAATTTAAATAATGAATTAAAGTCACTGAATATATCAAAGGATAAATTTCTTTCGGTTATCTCACATGACCTGAGAAATCCGCTGACTTCTCTTCTCTTATCTTCTAAAAATCTGAATGATGATATAGATAATATCGCACCTAAGGAACTAAAAATGTTAGCAGGCATTATTCACAGAACATCCAATAAAATATTGGATCAGCTAAATGAATTAGTGGACTGGGCTAAAAAACAACGCGAAAAGACCAATTTTAATCCCGAGAAATTGCAACTCTATAAGGGGATAGACGAATCATTAGAACTGCTAAAGGCAAATGCCACTCAAAAATCAATAAAACTGGAAAACGAGATACCTCAGAATGTTTATGTAAATGCAGATTCATTGATGCTTCGATCCATATTGCAAAATATAGTTACCAATGCTATTAAGTTTACCCCACAAAGTGGTGGTTCTGTAAAAGTGACGGCACAAACAATGGATTCGATGGTCGAGATCTGTGTTCAGGACTCGGGTGTAGGTATGTCGAAAGAAATACAGGATAAGATAATGGGTAATTCCAATTTATCATCGCCGGGTACTGATTCGGAGCAGGGAACCGGACTTGGGATATCTTTAATAAAAGACTTTGTTTCTCAGCACGGAGGCTCAATAATGATAGACAGCGAACCCGGTAAAGGAACCTGTTTTAAATTTACTGTACCTGCAAACTAAGGAAATATCTCTATAAATTATCCATGTGATAACGGTTAAGCAGGTTAAGCAATACACCGTTCGTCCACCCAAACCCATCCTGAAGGGGATATTCTCCACCGCCTGCTTTTACGTCGGTATCGATCACGTTATACTTTTCCATTAGTTTGCCGGTCGAATTGAATACCCTTATATTGGTACTTATCCAGGTATCAGCAATTGACCGTGCCAATCCTGAATAATTGTACTTGTTCAGGCCTTCTATTGCCATATACTGTAATGGCGCCCAGGCATTCGGACTATCCCATTGCTGGCCAGACCGTTTAATGGTTGTAACCAGGCCGCCTGATTTTAAAAATTTTGTTTTTAATGCTGTTGCAACCTTTGCTGCCTGCTTAGTATCGGCTATATTAAAGTTGAGTGGAAAAACACCTGCCAGAGTTTGATGAGGTGTTGTATGTTTAAGTTTCCAGTTATAATCCATAAACCAACCATCTTTTTCGCTCCAGCTATATTTCATTATTGCTTTTTTGCGAAGTGTAGCCTGGGTTAAATAGTAGCGATATTTACTGCCGTTACCCTGTAACTGATAGGATTTTGCTATAGAAAGCTCCAGATGATACATCAGGCAGTTCAAGTCAACCGGTATGATAAAAGTCGTTTGTATCGTTTCCAATTTGCCTGTAGTATCGAGCCAGCGGGTACTAAAATCCCATCCCGATTCAGCTGCTGCCCTAATATTACGATAAAAATCGCCCAGTTTTTGTTTGGTTTGTTTGCCTGCATCTACATCTTTCTTAAATGATTCTTCGCGCGGCTTATCCGAATCATCCCAATAACGGTTAAGTATTTCACCATCCTGCATTCGCACAGCCATGCGGTACGCCTGCCCGGGTTTTAATTTTTCGGAACCACTCATCCAGAAGCCATATTCTTTTAAAAGTTCAGGCTGATATTGAATTAATACTTTTTCGCCTTCATCTTTAGCAAGCAAATCAAGCATCATAGAAAAAAATGGAGGCTGTGAGCGGGTTAAATAATAAGTACGCGTCCCATTAGGTATAAAGCCGTATTTATCGATCATATAGGCAAAATTGCCGATCATATTTTGAATGATCTTTGTTTTATGGCTTTCCTGCAAACCAAGCATTGTAAAGTATGAGTCCCAATAATAAGTTTCACGAAAACGCCCACCAGGTATTATAAAATCATTTGGCAGCGATATTAAAGAAGAGTATTTAGAAACAGTATCATGTTTACGATAAAGCACTTCCCATAATGTGTCAATATGTTTACGGATACCAAGTGAAACATCGCTTTTGAAAACATTGGTATTTGCACCCGGAATAATAAAATTATCGATTACAAATTGTTTTAAATCAAAACCAGGTTTATCTTTCACGACATAATAATCCTTCATGATAAGTGCAGGATCGCGCTTTGGCGTAGCGTCAACAAAGGTCTTGTTATCAGGGAAAATGTCAGATAACTGGACAGCCTCAAATAAACCCGGAAACAATTGCCTTGGGCTTAGAACCTGGGCATATGAAATGCCAAAAGTGATTAACAGAAATAGCGTTAATAATAATCTTCTCATGGTTATATATGGCTATGAAATTGTTTATACCAAGTTTGTGTTACGGAGTATTTAACAAAATCCGGTATTAATTTAACAAGAGCAAGGTATAAAGAATTTCTAATTAAGAAGTTAACGCGATATTTTTTCATAAACAAAAAATATCAACAATAATTTCGCTAATTGTAAAAACATATTTATAATTAAAAATGCAAATAGTTCTATCATTTTAAAATAAAACTCATTTTTAAAGTATAGATTTAGGCATCTAAAATACCGATTTCGATATGAGAATTTTTTTTATAATCCTATTCTTGTCATTTTTTGGATATACAGGCTACTCATCTGCAAAAACAGATAGTCTTTTAAATCAATTAAAGATCGAGCTTTCCAGGAAAAAAATATATGACGATCAGAAAGAACTACGGATTAAGAAATTGAAAGCGAGATTAGAAGCCGCCCCCAAAACAAATTACAATTTACAGTATGATATTTGCGGAAATTTGTATGAAGAGTATAAAGTTTATCAATTCGATTCAGCTTATGTTTATACGCAAAAGCTGCTTTCAATAAGTAAAATAACAAATAATGCAGCTAAACAATCTGATACCAAAATGAAGGTTGCTTTTCTTTTACTATCCTCTGGGATGTTTACGGAAACATTTGAAAGCCTTAACGAGATTAACACACATTTGCTTAATGACAGCTCCAGGTTGGAGTATTATTCATTGAAAGAACGTGCATATTCTGATCTGGCCGAATACAATAGCGATAAAAACTATACACCATTTGATAATGCTCAATCTGTCAAGTATTTAGATTCGGCTATAGCCTTATCCAAACCAAATTCGTTTGACATGCTCAGGCATCTTGGAGACAGGCAGATTAGAACGGGGCATGCAGAAGCGCCCTCACAATATTATCTTGACCTCCTTGATCACTATAATCTGACAGTGCATCAGCGTGCAATGTCAGCCACGGCTTTAAGCTCGTTCTATCTGGGGCCCGGGCATGCTGATGATAGAATGGCTCTTTTAGCCACTGGAGCTATAAATGATATTCGATCATCAACAAAAGAAACTCTGGCTATTTTTAAATTAGGTCAGGAGTTGTATCTGAAAGGAAATATAAAGGATGCTTATACATTTACACAACAAGCAATGGATGATGCCGATTTTTATGGAGCAAGACTGCGTAAAATAAAGATAGGGGCGGTTTTGCCTGTTATTGCGGCACAAATAAACATTAATACTGAAAAAGAAAAAGATAAATTCCTGGTTTATTTTTTGTTGATTGCTGTAGTTGCTATATTAATATCACTGGTATCATTTATCGTGTTCATCCAACTAAAAAGGCTGAAAGTCAAGGAGAAGGTGATAGAAGAAAAGAATGTACAGCTTGAAAAAATAAATGATAAGCTAATAGAAGATACCCATATTAAAGAAGAGTATATAGGTTACTTTTTCAATGTAATATCCGGGTATATATTAAAACTTGAAAAGCTTAAAAGGAATGTAGAGCGGAAAGTATCAATAAAGAAATACGATGATATACTGTTATCTGTCAATGAAATTAATATAAAAAAAGAGAGAGAAACCCTATTTTATACGTTTGACCACATCTTTCTTAAGATATTCCCCAATTTTATAAACACGTTTAATTCTTTGTTTAAAAAAGAAGACCAAATATGGCCCAAAGACAATGAAGTACTAAATACAGATCTGCGCATATTTGCTCTTATGCGCCTGGGAATCAATGATAACGAAACTATTGCCAATATCCTGGAGTATTCTGTAAATACAATTTATGTTTATAAGATGCGTATTAAAGCCAAGGCCCTTGTTCCCAGTGATCAATTTGATCATAAAATTATGGATATAAAGGCGGTTGAAGTGCTTAACAAATCCTGATGTTAATGCTCTTTTAATTCATCTTATTTCATTATCCGCCACTTTTTCAATCCTTTTTGAAAATCAATTTTAGTTAAATTAGTACCTGAAAGAGTTAAATTAATACCCTAAAAGGCTAAATTTAGTTTATATTTTTTTGCAATCATTGATTTATAATTTCTTGATTGTCAATATATTAAATAAATAATAAGCCTTTTTTGTTTATATTCTATAAAAATAGCTATGTTTTATTGTAACGTATTTATTACTTTGCTTGTAATAGGTATAAGATGTAATTAAAAAAGTTGCTTTAGATTTTATAAAGTTGTAACTTAGATTGCATCGGAATTACCCTAAATAACCAATTAACCAAATAATATTTTTAACGGCACTGTTTGTGCAATGCAATCATTTGTTTCAGTTTAACAATTTGATGCTTTATAATTTCATATAACTTGGATTTACAAGTGGTGGATTTTACTTTATTGTTAAAAAAAATTATAAACCAAATAAATCAAATGAAAGATAAGAATAACATACCTCCATAACAGATCAGCGAGTGTAGAACTGTTATATAAGAATATTTATATCTCAAAATATTTATAACACGATACAGAATGCTAAGTAACTAATCAATTAAACCGTTCAACCCAAATTTTATGAATTTTAAAAATTTACTCAAAGTAAGTTGCTTTATGTTCCTATTATGTTTATTTGCAATGCCCGTTATGGCGCAAAACGTAGTGGTTACAGGTAAAGTAACTGATTCAAAAGATGGCTCGCCTATACCAGGCGTATCCATTGTAGCAAAAGGCTCAACAGCCGGAACCGTTACTGATGTCAATGGTCTTTTCAAATTAACAGTACCATCATCAGTTACAACTATTTCCGTGTCTTTTGTAGGTTATAATAAAAAAGATGTACTCTTAACCGGTGCTCCATTAAACATCGGATTAGATGCTTCAAGCACCTCACTCAACGAAGTACTGGTAGTTGGTTACGGTACGCAACGTAAAAAAGATGTAACCGGTGCCGTTGTCAAAGTCTCCTCTGCTGATTTTGTGCAGGGGATGACTACAAACCCATTACAACAATTACAGGGTAAAGCAGCAGGTGTAGTTATAAGTACAAATAGTGGGGATCCAAACGATAACCCGGTTGTACGTATCAGAGGTACAGTATCACTATCTGGTGGTAATGATCCGTTGTATGTGATCGACGGAGTTGCCGGTGCAGACATCCGTAGCGTATCGCCAAACGATATAGAGTCCTTTGACATCTTAAAAGATGCTTCTGCTGCAGCTATTTATGGTTCACGTGCCTCTGGTGGTGTGATCCTGGTTACCACTAAAAGTGGCAAGGCTGGCAAAGCACAAGTTACTTTCAATGCGTATATAGGTTCTGAGTCTCCTGAGAAGCTTCCTAATTTTATGGACAGAACACAATACCTGGCCGCATATCAGGATTTTTATGGTAAAGCAATGGCAACTGGTACAACAACTACAAGCGACCAGGGTGCTAACACCAACTGGTTTAAAGAGATAACCCGTACTGGTTTTACGCATAATGAGAACATCGCCCTATCGGGAGGGACTGAAAAAAGCCATTACAGAGCTTCAGCTACTTACACCGATCAGGATGGTATTGCCATAAACTCCTATAGAAAGGATTTAAACGGTCGTTTTAATTTCGATCAAAAAGCTTTGGATGACAAATTGCTCATCACGATCAATGCATCTGGTTCACATACCTCCGCAAATATTACTGATAAAAATGCTTTCCTTAACGCTGCTGCCGTTCCTTCGGTAATACAGGTTATGGATCCTGTTAATCCCGGTTATTATCAATACATTAATAATACGCAGGAGAATAACCCCGTTCCACAGTTGAAGTATTTAGATAATAAACGATACAATGATCGTCTTAATGGTAAAATACAACTGGATTATACTTTGGCAAAAGGGTTAACCATTAGTCCTTATGCTAGTGTAGCTCATGGAGTAGGTACCTTTTTAATTTATTATCCACCTGCGACTGCCCTTAGCCCTGTAGGAAGCCTTGTTAATGCTACAGGCGATCCGCTAGGGTTCACTCCGCAATTATCTGGCCATGGAGATGTTGACAAGGGAGAGCAGGATTATACTAATTCAACTTACGGTGCAACCGCTAATTATAAAGCTACTTTTGGCAAAAGCAGGATCAACATACTGGGAGGTGCTGAAAACTATACTGAGTCGTTTTCACAATTTCGTGTAGGCGCTCATGATTTTAATGATATCTACCAGCCTGAAATAAATATTGGTTCTGCAAATAGTATATCAACAGCAGATATAGCTTCTAACGCAGGCCAGTATAAACTAAAGTCTTTTTTTGGAAGAGCAGAATACAACTTTGCTGATAAGTATAACTTTACTGCAAACTTAAGGTATGACTGGTCTAACAAATTAGGATTAGATAACCAATCAGGTGTTTTCCCTTCATTTGGTGCTTCGTGGACAATCAGTCAGGAAGATTTTATGAAAGGTGTGCAGTGGATAAGTTCATTAAAACTTAGAGGCAGCTACGGTTCAGTAGGTGATCAGGCCGGTATTAATGATTATAACTCTCAGTTCTTATTTGGTCCCCTGGTACTTAACGGTACATCTAAACTATATTACGATGGTGCAACAGGGAAATATCTTCCTGCTAACTTTTCTATCCAAAATCAAAATAGTGCTTTAAGATGGGAGGTGGTGACCAGTACTGATATCGCAACCGATTTTAGTTTATTCAACGGCAAACTGAACGGTAGTTTTGATTGGTATTACAAAAAAACCAACCACTTGTTATATCCGTATACTGTACCAACGGGTGGTCAATACTTTGTTTCAACAATATTGGCTAACATAGGCAGTATGAGTAATACAGGTATCGAATTTAATTTGAACTATAAGGCCGTTAGCAACTCTGATTTCTCATGGACGCCGGGCATCAACTTCGGTCTTAACCGCAACAAGATTCTTAACCTTTCAGGAACGTTGAATAATACAACATTCAATGTTACGCAGGCACAAGTGGGAAGCACTTCTGGTTTGGGTATAAGCGGCGCCATATCAAATATCGCCTATTTAAAAGTAGGTTATCCGGTAGGTACCTTATTATTACCAGGATACGCAGGCCTAACTTCCGACGGGCAACAACAATTTTGGAAATATAACGCTGATGGCTCAAGAACAGCAACTACTGATGTAAGCCAGCTTAATTATGCTGATAATGGAAGCACCCAGGACAGGCAATTCTATTCTACTGATCCTAAATTTACTTATTCCATTAACAACTCATTTACCTACAAACAATTTGATTTAAATATTTTCATGCGGGGTCAGTACGGTAGCCATGCTTTCAACGAAGCAGCTATGGACTATACCAGTTTACAAAAATTAGGTACTTATGCAGTAATGGCTGATGCTACTCAGTATGGAATTAAAAGCCCCTCACAACCATCTACTTTTTGGTTACAAGGGACATCTTTCCTGAAGATACAAAGTGCAACATTAGGATATAACTTAAATTTAAAAGATAACAGGTATATCGATAAATTACATCTCTATATAGCAGGTAACAACCTGTACACTTTTACAAAGTATAAGGGTGTAGATCCTGATATAAATACCGCTGTAGCGCTAACAAGCAGTACGCAAGGTATTGATACAAGGCAAATTTATCCGCGTGCCAGGGAGATATCATTTGGTGTTAATCTAATATTAAAATAAATTATAAATTTTATTATAATGAAAAAGAAACATTTATTAATTGCAGCGGCTCTTTTGGTTGGTGTAGGCTTTTATTCTTGTAAAAAGCAATTAAATCCAACCAAAGATGCTGTTACGGAAAGTCAGGCAGCGGGTAGTCCTGCTTACCTTAAATCGATTGTATTGGGTACCTACACACAGTTGCAGGGGATAACAGGGAATACCAATATGTTATTAACCTCAGAAGAAACCACAGATGCCCTGATCGTTCCTCAACGTGTGGGAGGTGACTGGTCTGATGGTGGTGAGTGGTCAACATTATGGCTGCACACTTATCAGCCCGGACACGCCAACGTTTCAAGTTCCTGGGATAACTGCTATAATGCAATAGGCCAGATAAACATCACTATCGGCCTTTTACAGGGTTTGCCTGAATCACCTACCTCCACATATTCTATTGCGGAGTTAAGAGCATTACGTGCGTACTATTATTATTTGCTGGTTAAAAATTTCGGACAGGTTCCTTTACTTAAGTCATCTACTGATGACGCGAGTACAATACCGTCCAGCAAGGCAGTTGATGTTTACAATTTCGTGGTGGCAGAGTTGAAAGCAACGGCACCTGCGTTAAGTGACAAAACACCGGCACAAGATCCAAGCCAGTATGGAAGGCTTAACAGATGGGGAGCTTATTTTCTACTGGCAAAGGCTTATTTAAACCAAAATGTAATTACCGGGTCAACAGACAATGCCGGCTTTACATTATGTTCTTCTTTGTGTGATTCAATCATGACTGCCGGGTATTCGTTAACACCTAATTTTCTTGATAACTTTTCAAGCAATAATACTGGTTCACCTGAGAATATTTTTGTAATTCCTTATGATCATATTTATGCTCAGGGTTTGCAGATACAGATGATGACCTTCCACTACAACCAGGCTGCTAAATACAATTGGGGAAGTACAGGAGGACCTTGGAATGGTTTCTGTGCTAATGCTGATTATTATGGTAAATTCAATAACGCAGATACTCGTAAAAAAGGATGGCAGGTAGGCCAGCAATACGATGCTGATGGAGTTACCCCATTAAAAACACGTGGAAGTGACGGCTCTTTGCCGCTTGATTTCGAACCAACGATTAGTACTTTAACTAATGCGCATGAATTCGAAGGTGTACGCCAGCAAAAATGGCAGATCACTCCTGGCTATCAAAGCATGGATGCTGATTATGCATTATTCCGTTATTCTGATGTGCTTTTAATGAAGGCAGAATGTGTTTTACGTATTTCCAACGATGTAACCGGCGCATTAGGCTATATAGCACCAGTTAGACAAAGAGCTGGTCTTGCTAACTTTAATGCAGGTACTTTCAATGCAGACAGTCTTTTAGCAGAAAGAGGACGCGAATTTGTATGGGAAGGCTGGAGAAGAGAAGATTTAATACGTTTCGGACATTTTGCAGATAAAAAACAGTTCAAGCCTGTTGATGCTGATAAACACTCTCAATTGTTCCCGGTTCCAACTGAGGCGATACAGAAAAACCCGCATCTATCTCAAAATCCTGGCTATATTCAATAGACAATATTGAACATAGACTAAATAATAATAATGGAGTGGCGATTAAATTGCCACTCCATTTTAGTTCTGTATATTTATTCCCCTATGCGATTAAATCATCTAAAATTACTTTTACTACTATTTACTTCGTTTTGTATTTCCTGCAGGCAACAGAAACAATCCAATCCGGATGACGCTTTGTTTCAACTACAGCCATCCTCCCAAACAGGCATCACTTTTAATAATAAAGTGATCGATGATGGTGAATTTAATGTATTTAATTACCGCAATTTTTATAATGGAGGCGGAGTAGCCATTGGTGACGTAAACAATGATGGCAAACCGGATATTTTCTTTACCGCTAACCAGGGGCAAAATAAGCTATACATAAATAAAGGGAACTGGAAATTTGAGGACGTGAGTGGGAAAGCCGGGTTCAAAGACACTAAAAAATGGCACACCGGTGTAACTATGGTTGACATTAATGGTGATGGCTGGTTAGATATTTATATATCAAATAGCGGCGGATCAAAAGACGCTGACCGTGCAAATGAATTATACATTAATCAAAAAGACGGGACTTTTAAAGAAGAAGCTGCAAAATATGGCCTGGCCGATAAGGGATTATCTACCCAGGCCATATTTTTTGACTTCGATCATGATGGGGATCTGGATTGTTTTGTGTTAAATAATAGCTACCGGCCAATTGAAAGTTTTGGATATGACAGAGACCTGCGTAATATACGTGATCCTCAAAATGGAGACCGATTCTACAGAAATGATAATGGGCATTTCGTCGATATAAGTGCACAGGCAGGGATTTATGGCAGTGAAATCGGCTTTGGTTTAGGAGTAACGGCAGGGGACCTCTTTAATAGCGGCTGGGACGATATGTATGTATCAAATGATTTTTTTGAACATGACTATGTATATAAAAACCTGCATAATGGCAAGTTTAACGAAGTGAGTGATACCGCGATCAGGCATATGAGCTTGTCATCAATGGGATCGGATATGGCTGATATCAATAATGATGGCTATTTGGATGTGTTTACTACTGATATGTTACCCGAAAATGATTACCGTCTAAAAACAACAACCAAGTTTGATGAGTATGATATTTATAATGCTAAATTAAAAAACAGTTTTCATCATCAGTTTACCACTAACTGTTTGCAATTAAATAATGGGGATGGCACTTTTAGTGAGATCGCCAATTTGGCAGGAATAAATGCTACCGACTGGAGTTGGGGCGCACTTGCTTTCGACTTTAATAATGATGGCTGGAAAGATATTTTTGTAAGTAATGGTATCAGCAGGGATTTAACCAACCAGGATTTTCTGGCCTATTTTAGTAGCCAGGAGGTAATGGGAGAAATCAGGAACGGTGGATTCAAAGCTAAAAAGCTATTGGACAAGATGCCCAAGACCCCAATTACCAGCTATGGTTTCGTTAACCAAAAGAACCTGCAGTTTAAAAATGAGAGCATTCCTCTGGGATTTTATACGCCCAGTTTTAGTAATGGAGCAGCTTACGGAGACCTTGATGGTGATGGTGATCTTGACCTGGTGGTGAATAATGAAAATGGCCAGGCTTTCATTTATAGAAATATGACCTCGGAAAGAACTCATGCCCACTACCTGAAAGTGAATTTGAAAGGTGCAGGTATGAATACTCTGGGCGTTGGTGCAAAAGTCACCATTTATACGAATGGCACGCAGCAATTAATTGAACAAATGCCAACCCGGGGATTTGAAAGCAGTGTCGAACCAGTGTTAGACTTTGGGGTTGGTACTTACAAAACGGTTGATAGCCTTAGAGTAGTGTGGCCGGATATGAAGATGCAGATATTGAAAAATATCCATACCAATGCAACAATCACTCTAAAACAATCAGATGCCAATTTGAAATTCGTCCCTTCTGATCCCGGTTTAAAACCGTTGTATAAAAATGTAACCTCAACAAATATCAAAGGGGATATTTATCATAAAGAGAATGATTATAAAGATTTTGATGATCAAAGGCTGATCCCTAAAATGCTATCTACTGAAGGCCCAAAACTGGCTGTTGCAGATATAAATGGAGATGGGCTTGAGGACTTTTTTGTTGGAAGTGCTACTGGCGATATCGCAAAACTATTTATACAACAACCTAACGGTACATTTATCCAGAAAAGGGAATTTGCCTTTGAACAGGATAAAAGCAGCGAAGATATAGGGGCATTATTTTTTGATGCCGATCATGATGGAGATATGGACCTGGTAGTAGTATCGGGAGGGAATTTGGAGAAAGAAGGCTCACTCAATTTATTAGCCCGATTATACATCAACGATGGTAAAGGTAACTTTACACGCAAATTAAATGGGTGGCCTATTGTTTCAATAAATGCCTCATGCGTAAGATTGAATAGTAACAATGGTGATCTGTTTATTGGCGGCAGAAGCGTACCGGGTACATACGGAATCATACCGTCGAGTAAATTGTTGAAGAATGATGGGCATGGCAACTTTACTGATGTCACTACAACCATAGCGCCGGAACTACAGAAATTAGGAATGGTAACTGATGCGCAATGGGCCGATATTGATGGATCAGGGAGAAATTCTTTGATTGTTGTTGGCGACTGGATGCCTGTAACTATCCTTAAATATGTTAATGGGAAACTTCAAAAATCAATCGAAATACCCAATTCATCCGGCTGGTGGAATTGTCTGACGGTTACGGATCTGAATGGAGACGGAAAACTTGACCTGGTTGCAGGGAATACAGGTTTAAATTCAAAAATAAAAGCTGACGAAGGACATCCGGCTAAATTATATATTGCTGATTTTGATAATAACGGCCAGGTAGAGTGTATCCCGGTATATTATAAATCAGATGGCAAAGCTTATTCGATTAACCTGCATGACGACATTATAAAGCAACTTCCTATATTAAAAAAGAAATTCTTAAGATATGATGTTTATGCAGGTAAAGGCATTGAAGAAATTTTTACGCCTGAAGTATTAGAAAAAGCTTCAGTACTCAGTGTCACTCAAACCCAAACTTGTGCATTTTATAATAATGGTAAAGGAGAATTTAACATGAAACCGTTACCGATAAGGGCACAATTTTCACCAGTTTATACCATATTGGCAACAGACATAAACAATGATGGTATTAAAGATCTGTTTTTGGCTGGCAATTTTTATGGTTTGAAACCCGAAATAGGCAGATATGATGCTAATTATGGTGTCTCACTATTAGGAAATTCAAAACATGGATTCGATTATTTACCGAATATCAAAAGCGGACTTTTTGTATTGGGTGAAGTTCGGGATGCTGCCACTATCAATACCAAAAACGGAAAATTTATCATTGTTGCCCGCAATAATGATGCTTTGCAACTATTCAAAGGAAATTAAACGAGAATGGCCTGAATTGCTGTTTTAGAATTCAGGCCGTTCTTTTAATAATATTATTAGAAGTAAGAAGGAAAAACTACCTGGATATTTATTCTGTCAGTATCTGAAACAGGCAGCTTATTATCAAGATATGTTTCGAATGGTATTAATGCCAACTGATATAAGTGGGAAGCAAAATACTCTTTCATACCGGCATATACTTTTCCGCGTTGATCAAATCGTCCTTTATACTCCCCAATATAAAAAGTTCCCCCTTTAGGCATTCTTGAATAAGTGATTCCGTTTTCAGAATTAACTTTCTTGTTTATGAATATACCTATTTTTACTTCTGTTGAATCTTTGCCTTTTGGTAAAAATTGAGCAATTAATGGTCGTGTCTGTTTAATATCATGATGTGTTTTGAGATATTGCTGTAACAAAGGCAACATTTTTGAAGCTTCACTAAATTTATCTTTTTCAAGAACTTCTCGGTTAATCACAATAAGACTGGTATCTGATACTTTGGTTCTGAAAATTTTACAACCATAGCGTAAACTGTCGGTTTCCATAAAGTTTTTAAGATCGTTAATGTGTGTGTCTTCAAAAGAAGTGGTACTAACCTTTCCGACCAGGTAATTGAAAAGATAAGTTTTTTTGTCTACTGTAACCGATGACTTGTTCAGGAATTTATCATAGATAGGGGTAACCGTATAGCTGTAATTCGCAATTTTGTTATTCCATCTGTCATGAATAAAAAATGTATACCCTTTTGATCTTACATTTAACTCGTGATCTTGATATTTTAATTGAAAAAAACTAGAGCCATCTTTCTTAATGGCAATTTTTGCTGAGTCAATAAGAAAAACTTTGTTCAGATCTGGTCTCCATTTTTCCCAATTTGAGGGTTCGGAAAGATGGTTAAATACCGTTAAAAAAGGAGCCTTAACAGAAACCGTTATTAGTTGTGTAACTGGAATAAAACATGCTGCAAAAACTAATACGAATAAGGATAATACAATGATTTTTTTCTTCATCTAAGTTTAGTAGGGGAATAACTCCTAAAGTATAGAAAAAAAACGGTTTTTGAGTATGTGAGGGCAATATTCGCACAGTTTTTTTTAATGGCTTTTATTGCCTCTGAGCTTGCTTTACTTATTTTTAATTGATATTTTTAGTGCTGCCAAATACCTAAAAATTTATAACGATGAGACCAGTAAGCTTCTATAAAAATACCCATTTCCTGCATGCTTGTTTATTTCTGTCCCTCCAAAAATAAGGGTATTATAAATGATCAATAACTTTATCCGGTATAATTTAAACAGGAAGATTTTTCATTTATTTCTTTTAATATTTTTAATAGTAATCCTAGCTTCTTCGTGTAAAAAAAAGGAAACTGAGTCACCATTGTTTCAGTTGCTTCCTGCGGCACAAACTAACATCCATTTTGTAAATAAACTGAGTGATAGTGATAAACCAGGAATATTAAATTACCTGTATTTTTATAATGGGGGTGGGGTAGCTATTGGCGACATTAATAATGATGGACTACCGGATGTTTATTTTACATCCAACAAAAAAGGTGGGAATAAACTCTACCTGAACAAGGGCAACTATCAGTTTGAAGATATTACAACAAAGGCCGGAGTTGTGGGCACTGCAGACTGGTGTACCGGTGTAACTATGGTTGATATAAATAATGATGGTTACCTGGATATTTATGTTTGTGCTGTTGCCGGGAAGCTTGGGTTAGAGGGGCATAATATGCTTTATGTCAATAATCACAATGGTACATTTACCGAAAGATCAGCCGAGTATGGATTGGATTTTTCGGGCTATTCAACACAAGCTGCCTTTTTTGATTACAATCATGATGGTAAGCTGGATTGTTTTTTACTAAATCAATCAAACCACTCGGTTGAAACTTATGGAGATACCAGTCTTCGCAGAAAAGTTAATAATCTGGCCGGAAGTAAGTTGTACGAAAATCAAAATGGACATTTTACAGATGTAACAATAAAATCAGGTATTTATAGTAGTGCATTGGGCTATGGTCTGGGAATATCTATTGGTGATCTGAATAATGATGGCTGGGACGATATTTACGTGGGTAATGATTTTCATGAAAATGATTATTACTACATCAATAATCACAACGGTACTTTTACTGAGGCTGGGGCTAAGCATTTTAATCATTACAGCCGTTTTAGCATGGGTAATGATATTGCGGATTTTAACAATGATGGTCAGTTAGATGTCGTTACTGCAGATATGTTGCCGCCAGATGAGAATGTTCTAAAAACTTATGGTGGTGATGAGTCTTACGATCAGTATAAACAAAAGATCGTAAACGGCGGATTTCAATATCAATATTCACGTAATTGTCTTCAAAAAAACCTTGGTAATGGAGAAGCATTCAGTGAGGTGGGTTTGATGGATGGTGTTTATGCAACAGATTGGAGCTGGAGCCCGTTGCTTGCCGATTTTGATAATGATGGCATAAAGGATTTATTTATAGCTAATGGCATAAAACGGAGACCTACCGACATGGACTATGTAAGTTTCATCTCCAACTTTGCGGTTCAGAATATGCTTAGCACTTCTCACCAGTTAGATAGCACTGTGGTAGATAAAATGCCTGGCGGCGAATCACATAGCTACATCTTCAAGGGCGCAAAAAGTGAGAAATTTATTGATAAAAGTGCACTATGGGGATTAAGAGACACCATGATCTCAAATGGAGCTGCTTATGTTGATCTGAATAATGATGGACATCTTGATCTGGTAACCAACAACATGAACCATGAGGCATGTATCTACAAAAATGTATCAAAAGGGGCCAATTATATTAGTTTGAAATTTGCAGGTACCGAAGACAATCACTTCGGAATTGGAGCCAAAGCGTATGTTTTTTGCGGTAAGCAAATGCAATATGAGCAGTTGATGCTCACCCGTGGTTTCCAATCTTCGGTTGAACCTAAACTGCATTTTGGCTTAAGTGACAAACAAAAAGTGGATAGTTTATTGGTGGTATGGCCAAATCAAACTTATCAGGTTATCCGGAATATCAAAGATGATAGGCTTTTAGTGATAGATCAGAAAAATGCCAACGGGCATTTTAATCATAATCAATTTTTTCCATCACCGAAACCCGTATTGAAAGATATAACCGCAGACCTTAATTTGAAATGGAAACATGAAGAAAACTATTTTGTCGATTTTAATCAACAACTTCTTATTCCGCACATGCTTTCGGCAGAAGGACCGCGTATTGCAGTTGCAGATGTAAATCATGATGGGTTAGAGGATTTTTATGTTTGTGGTGGAAGAGGTCAGCCCGGCGCCTTATTTATTCAAACATCAAATGGTGGGTTCAAGACGTCTGCGCAACTTGCTTTCATTAATGATAAGGAATGCGAAGGTGTAGATGCTGTTTTCCTGGATGTAAACCACGATGGTTATCCTGATCTGTATGTGGCAAGTGGGGGTAACCAGTTCCCCGACGGATATCCTGAATTAGCTGATCATCTATATATAAATGATGGCAAAGGTAATTTTAAACTGTCTAATGATATTCCATCTATTAAGGTAAATAAATCAGCCGTAGCAGTTGCCGACATAAATCATGACGGTTACCCTGATATTTTTATAGGTGGTGCACCCGATGCGCGCGCCTTTGGTAAAATACCACAATCGTACCTGTTGATGAACGACGGGCACGGGCATTATCACCAGGTATCTATTCCCGATGAATTGAAGTATGCAGGTATGGTACGATCTGCAGCATTTGCCGATCTGGATGGCGATGGCTGGCCCGACTTGGTTGTGGCTGGTGAATGGATGCCGGTAAAAGTGTTCATGAACAAAAAAGGAAAGTTCACCCAGCAACAGAATGATGAGATGAATAATCTGACAGGCTGGTGGCAGCGCATAACTCTTGCAGATGTTGATGGAGACGGAAAAGTAGATATCATCGCCGGAAACTATGGCTGGAACTCTAAGCTCAAACCAACAGCAACAAACCCTGTGAAATTATTTCTGTCGGATCTGGATAAGAACGGGACAGTCGATCCTATACTAACTTATAGCATCGATCAAAAAGATTATACATTTTTAGGAAAAGGAGAGATCGAAAAGCAAGTGCCACTGATCAAAAAGAAATTTTTATACTATCATGAATTTGCCGGCAAAACGGTAAATCAAATATTTGGCGACTCTTTGAACAATAGACCGTGGATTGTGAATTCATTTACATCCGGAATATTCTATAATAATGGGAATGGCAATTTCCAATTCAAAGCCTTACCGTCCTCTATGCAGGTTGCACCGCTTTTTGGTTTTGCAGCATTACCGGGTAAAGGTATACTGGCAGGTGGTAACTTCTCGGGTGTATTACCTTATGAAGGTAGGTATGATGCTGATTTTGGCGATTTATTACTAATAGATAAAGGGAGAAATGTTAAATTTATTTCACCTGTTTCCTCAGGGTTCTTATTAAGAGGTGAAGTAAGAGATATTAAAGCAATAAAAACTGCAAAAGGAATTATTTATGCGGTTGCATTTAATAACAAGCCGATTGAGTTTTTTAAACCAAATAACTGATGATGAATAAAATATATACATTACTGTTGAGCCTGGTACTTGTTGGAAGGACAGTCCATGCACAGAATGAATGGGTGATAAAAGCTGATAAAATCGATCCGGCCAACTATTATGGTGTTACGGTAGCTAATGGTATGATCGGCATAGTATCATCGCCCGAGCCTTTTAAAGTGAAGAATGTAGTACTTGCAGGTGCTTATGATCTATATGGCCGTGGCCGTGTAAGCAATTTCCTCAACAGCTTCAACCTGTTAAATATGTACCTTGAAATAAATAACAAGCGCATTGATGCTGGTAACATTAGCAACTTTAAGCAGGAGTTGGATATGCGACACGCCTCATTTACAACAACCTTTGATTATGGCGATGAAGCATCAATAAAATATACTTATTACTCACTGAGGCATTTACCTTTTACAGTATTGATGGATATTTCAATTACTGCTAAAAAAACTATAAATATTACAGCTGCCAGCATAATGGAAGCGCCTGATGCTTTAAAGGATGTACAAAATTATTATAATGAGATAGACAGGCCGCACGTAACTGTCAGTCTGCTTACATCTACAGCAAAAAGCCCTACCGGTAAATTGCTGCTATGTGCATCAAACACCTTTTTATTTAACGAAGTACATGGACAGGAGCCACGTGTAATACACGAGATGTGGGATAACAATATGCACCTGATGAAATTTAGCAAAACCATTGCTACTGGACAAACCTATCAATATGCTGTCGCAGGGTCGTCTATTACGTCGGCGCATGATGCTGATCCGCTTAACCAGGCTGAACGTTTAACAATGTTTGCCAAATTGGAAGGGCGTGAGCGACTGATCCAATATCACGAAAAAGCATGGGATGATCTTTGGAAAAGCGACATCAAAATAGAAGGTGATCCACAATCACAACAGGATGTGCATAGCATGTTATATCACCTATACTCATTCTCCCGTGCTGGAACTGCATATTCACCATCACCGATGGGCTTATCGGGCTTAGGCTATAATGGTCACGTATTTTGGGATGCTGATCTGTGGATGTATCCGGCATTGTTGGTGTTACATCCCGAGATCGCAAAATCTCTTGTAGAATATCGCTACCAAAGGTTAGCCGTAGCCAAACAAAATGCTTTTTCTCATGGGTATAAAGGTGCTATGTTCCCCTGGGAAAGTGCCGATAGCGGAGTTGAAGAAACACCTGTATGGGCATTAAGTGGACCCTTTGAGCACCACATTACAGCATGCGTCGCACTAGCTGCATGGAACTATTACTGTGTTACACAGGATAAACAATGGCTGTTGGAAAAAGGATGGCCCATATTATTGGCAACCGCTGATTTTTGGGTAAGCCGGGTAGAACGCAATGGGCCAGGTCACTATGACATCAAGGATGTAGTAGCTGCCGATGAATGGGCAGAGAATATTGATAACGATGCCTTTACTAATGCTGCTGCAAAAGCAAACCTGCAAAATGCTGGTCTGGCTGCAAAAATATTAGGATTAAAAGCCGACCCTGATTGGGAAACAGTTGCTCAAAATATTCCTATATTAAAAATGGATAATGGTGTAACCAAAGAATTTGAAACCTACAAAGGGGAGGGCATTAAACAGGCGGATGTTAACCTGCTGGCATATCCCTTAAAAACAATAACCGACCCTGCACAAATTAAAAAAGACCTGGAGTATTATGAAACCCGTGTACCCAACGAGGGGACACCTGCAATGACGCAGGGAATATTTACTTTATTGCATTCAAGATTGGGCAATGGTGATAAAGCCTATCATTTTTTTAAAGACGCTTACGAACCTAACTTAAATCCACCATTCAGAGTTATTGCTGAGACAAAAGGAGGGACTAATCCGTATTTTGCAACAGGTGCCGGAGGTATCTTACAGAGTTTATTGATGGGTTTTGGTGGATTGGATATAACATCAAAAGGTATAGAACAGGTTAAAAGCAAGCTGCCGCCTAACTGGAAATCAGTTACAATAACTGGGGTAGGGGTTGAGAAGAAGACATATATTATTAAGTGACCAATTTTTACTATTATATTATGAGACGTTTTTTATTTTTTATGCTGGTGCTCACGGTTGTTTTTACATCATGTAAAAAACCTGATTATAAAAATATTCTGCATGATCCCGCTTTGTATAGCCGTACCGTTCATGAATTGAATGGTGTTGTAATGGGTAATAATTTTACCCCCGTTGTAGCGTCACGTAACTATGCTTACGCATCAATAGCGGGTTATGAAGTAATCGCTGCTGGTGATCCCGGTCATTATAAATCACTTGTTGACCAGCTTAATGGTTTAACAAAGGTAGCCAAGCCTGCACCTAATCAGGAAATTGATTATGAATATGCATCATTATTGGCTTTTTGCAAAGTGGGTGAGGCAGTAACCTTTCCTGAAGGAAGTTTGAAATACTATACTGATAGCCTGCACCAAATAGCAGTAACACATGGAATGCCAAGTGAGGTGATCACTAACTCAGAAAATTATGCAAAAGCAGTTTCAGCATCTATTATGGCCTGGAGCAAAAAGGATAACTACCTTAAAACAAGAAGCATGTCTAAATTTTCAATCAATGACTCGGCCTGGAGATGGGTACCGACTCCTCCGGCTTATTCGGAAGCGGTAGAACCTCATTGGAGTGAGATCAGAACGATGGTTATGCACAATGCTAAAGAGTATAGCGTACCACCGCCACCAGTTTTCGACGTTAAAAACAAGGATAGCAAGTATTACAAAGAAGTAATTTACATCAAAAATTCGGTTGACAGCCTTACTGCTGAACAAGCGCATATAGCAGATTTTTGGGATGATAATCCGGGTAAATTAAATGTATCCGGGCATGTGATGTTTGTGACAAAGAAGTTTTCACCACCGGGCCATTGGTTAAGTATTGTTGGTATAGGTGCTAAAAAAGTTAATGCTGATTTTAATACTACCGTATGTGCTTATGCAAAAACATCCATAGCATTATTTGATGCTTTCATTGAATCATGGACCGCCAAATACATTTATAAAACTGCCCGTCCCGAAACAATCATCAACAAGTTTTTTGATCCTAACTGGAGACCGCATCTTCAAACACCGCCTTTTCCTGAATATACTTGTGGTCATTGCACTATATCAGCTTCAGCAGCCGAGGCGCTTACAAGTGTGTTGGGTGATAAGGTGGCGTATACCGATACTTCGGAACTTGAATTTGGGATAAAAAATCGTTCATTCAAATCATTCAGGGACGCAGCAAACGAAAATGTGTGGGCCAGGTTTTATGGTGGTATCCATTTTCATAATTCATGTGTGGTATCAAATCACTTTGGAAAAGTGATTGGTGATTCGGTAGTTTGGAAATTAGTAATGAAAAAATAAGATCAACTATAGATATTAAAATTATAATATAATGAATCGGATTTTACAGTTTCTTTTTGCCGGAATTTTAACAATATATGGTTGCACCAGCAATCATCAAACGCACTCAAATACCGTTGCAAAAGTTATTTCTAAAATCGATTCACCCCAAAGCTGGGCGTTGCTGCCATTTACAAGGATTGATAATGTAAACCCGGTTTTGAAACCAGGAACCGGTAGTTTTATCGATCCTATATTAAACCAGAAAGTTTTTTGGGAAGAAAAAGATGTATTTAACCCTGCAATTGTACAACGGAATGATACCGTATACATGCTCTATCGTGCCCAGGATAAAACAGGCAAACCGGGAGGTACGTCCCGGATTGGTTTGGCAATAAGCACAGATGCAATTCATTTTACACGTATGCCTCTACCTGTTTTTTATCCTGAAGATGACAAGTATAAAAAGTTGGAATGGGAGGGAGGCTGCGAAGACCCGCGTGTAGTTGAAGATAGCCAGGGAACTTATTATATGACCTATACAGCATTTGACGGCCAAACGGCCAGGTTACTAATAGCAACATCTAAAGATCTGCGGCATTGGGAAAAACATGGAAGTGTATTTGCAACTGCCTATGATGGTAAATATGCTGATAAATGGAGCAAATCAGGCTCCATTGTTTCCATTTATAAAAACGGAAGGATCATTGCGACTAAAATAAATGGCAAATACTGGATGTATTGGGGGGACACACAAATATGGTGTGCAACATCGGATAACCTGATCGATTGGACTCCAGTTGAAATGAAACCAGGTGAACATCCCCCGGTAAAGCTAAGGTCACAGGCATTGAATATGCCACAGCTAAAAGTTGTATTACCAACGCGCAATGGTAAGTTTGATAGTGACCTTGTGGAATCTGGCCCGCCGGCTATGATTACGGACAAAGGAATTTTACTAATCTACAATAGTCGTAATATGCAAGCATACGGAGATCATTCACTACAGGACGGGACTTACACTGCTTCACAGGTGCTATTTGACAAGAACGATCCTACAAAAGTTCTGAAACGTATGGACACCTATTTTATGAAACCTGAAAAGCCTTATGAGCTTACAGGACAGGTTAACCAGGTATGTTTTGTGGAAGGGCTAACACAATTTAAAGATAAGTGGTATTTGTATTACGGAACAGCCGATTCAAAAATAGCTGTGACTTGTAAACCTTAAAGAAATTAATAGTTTACCATGAACGAAAGTATCATTGCTTCCGGTAATACCTAGTCTTATCCATGGTAGAATGTTCTAAATGTTAGTAATAGGTAGTAGTTCGTTATTGCCTGGGACAGTCAATTCTTAATATGGTTTTTATATTTTATTAAATTAACTTGATAGACACCAAATCACTATCAAATAAAAAGAGCCGTTCACCAATTTAAAAACGGCTCTTTTGTGCTTCGTATTTTATATATTATTTAACAATATTTCGTGGATCGGACTTAGACTTTAACTGGTATTCCTGTGGTGGTGTAGCACCCAGAAGATTCTTTACAAAATAATCCCAGCGACGGCGCATCATGTATTGTGAAAAACCACCATAGCCGTGTGCACTGTTAGGGAATACCACCAGATCATAATCTTTATTTGCCCGTTCCAAAGCCTCGACTACAAGTAAGGTGTTTTGCGGTGGCACGTTATTATCCATTAAACCGTGGGCAAGCATTAATTTGCCCTTTAGATTTTTTGCATAATTTTCATTTGCCTGTGCTTCGTAGTTGGAATTGCTAGCCAAACCATCATAACGTTCGCCCCAATCATCCTCATAATTGCGGTTATCGTGATTGCCTGATTCTGAAATACCAACTTTAAAGAAATCCGGATAACGGAACATAGCTGTTGCTGTAGCAAAACCACCACCCGAGTGACCCCAGATACCTACACGGGTAGTATCCATATAAGCATATTTATTAGCCAATTGCCTGATACCGGTGATCTGGTCAGGCAGTGTGTTTTCGGCCATGTTGCCATAGCTCATATCATGGAAGCTTTTAGACCGCAATGGGTTGCTTGTGCCTTCTATTTCCACTACTATAAAGCCTAACTCAGCAAGCGCCTGGTTATCACCACGTGAGGCTGCAAACGACCAGCTGCCTATGCTGCCTCCCTGCGGACCGGGGTAGATATAGTCTATAATCGGATACTTTTTATTATGATCAAGATTAGTTGGGAAATACATCAGCCCATATAGGTCTGTTTTTCCATCGTGTGCTTTAACTTTTATAGGCGTAGGTGCAGTCCATCCTGTTGCCTCGAGCCTTGAAACGTCTGTTTTTTCAAGGTTAGTGATCAACTTTCCATTCAAATCACGTAGTACAGTTATAGCAGGAACATCTGGTTTGGAATAACTGTTGATAAAATAATTACCCGAAGGTGATAACGTGATTGAATGATTTCCTGGCTCCGGTGTAAGAATAGCAAAGTGTTTACCATCAAAGTCTATCTTGCATAATTGACTGAAATAAGGATTCTCATCCTGAAGCCCATCGGCGATAAAGTATATAACGCGATTTTTTTCATCGACTTTTAGCAGACGGGTTACAACCCAATTGCCTTTGGTAATCTGATTTTTAAGTTTGCCCGTTAAAGCATCATACAGATAAAGATGGCCCCAGTTGTCTCGTTCAGAAAACCAGATGATCTCATTGGTTTTCGAAAGGTAGCGCCAATTGATCTCGCCCCATCCGGATTCATATTGAGTAGGTACTGATTCTTCAAATATTTCGCGGACCGTGCCTGTTGCGGCATCCGCTATACGTACTTTTTCGATCTTATGATCACGCGAAGTAGATGCAAAAGCCAGTTGGGTAGCATCAGGGCTCCAGTCCACATCATCAAATGTTCCGCTGCTGGCAATATCATCGCTGAGTGTTGCCCTGTGTGGATCAGGTGCAACCTGGATGTTGATTACTTTGGGCTCATCCACATTAATAATGACACGCTGGATTGTAGGGATTTCTTTATCACCCGGCAACGGGTATTTCCATGATTTTAATGTTGGCTTACCCACATTGGTGGTAACCAGGTACATATCGCTTACATTGCGTTGGTCTTGTTTAAATGTGGCGATCTTTTTTGAGTCTGGTGACCAACGCAGGATGGGGCCATCACCGCTCTTCCAGCCAGCGTTATCAGTTGCATAGCCGAAATCTTTGATACCATCAGTTGTTAATTGAACTTCTTTACGAGTTTTGGCGTCACGCACCCACAGGTTATAATCTTTTATAAAAGCTTCCCAGTTACCATCCGGAGAGGCAACCTCAAGGCCGGTTTGTCGTCTTCCCAGTGCTCTTGCAGTTTTTTTCACAGGAGGAGAATCATCCTCAGTGCATTTATACGTTTGCAGATCACAACGCCATTGTTTACCATTGGCCTCAAAAATGATCGACTTTTCATCAGGTGAATAACTGAAACTTTGGAACGGCAGCATGGCGGCTTCATACTGTTTACCTACTGCTGTCGAAAGTGCAGCAGCTAATTTTTGCTGATCAAATGCAGCGGTACGTAACTTTTTAGCCGGGTCAACCATTATGAATTCACTGCCCTGTGCTGTTAAAGTACGATACCAGAATTTATCACCTGGTAGCCATTCGGGACGTACGCCGTTGTGATCAATAAGTTGTTCGGTATTGTAGTTCAGAAAGCTTTCGGCATGCTCATAATCTTTTGCAGTAAGCTTGGGGCCCTGCTGAGCGATAGCCATTGTCGTCCATGCAAAAAGTGGCACAGCGAGTAATAATTTGTTCATGTTAATCAGTTTATATCAATCTGATGCAAATTAATATTTTTTACATGGATGTTTATCTGTGTAATATTATTGTGGCAAAAAGAAGGGATATTAATGAGTTTAGGAGATCAATTCGTATCGAATTGTATATTCCAGATCATAACGCGTTTATCATCACTAACTGAGATTAGCTGATCGCCATTCCATGCTAATTTATTAATAGATAGTTGATGGGAAGGATAACCCTTTTCCCGGCTGATGTTCTTGTATAATTTAAAATCGTCTGATCCCCATATCTTAATGCTCTTATCCATGCTTGCTGTTGCAAAATAGGGGAGTGAAGGATGGAATAGAATATGGTTAACGGCGAATAAGTGTGCAGGGATACTTTTGATCAATTCAAACGAAAGACTATCCCAAATCTTTAACTGGGCATCGCGTGAGCCCGATACCAGATAAGAACCATCAGATGAATACTGTACCGCAAAAATCGCCATGGTGTGGCCGTGTAGACTTTTGATTAAAGTATAATCATCCAGATCATATATTTTAACTGAGTTATCACGGCATCCAAATGCTGCCTGTTTTTCGTTGGGCGATATACTGATGCTTCGGATAGTATCATGAGAAACTTTGATGCTGTAAACCAGATCAAGTGATTCTAAACCCCAAACAGAAACAGTGCCGTCTTCTGAAGCTACAAGTAATTCATTTTTTCGGTTGGCCGATTTAATATCAAATATGGGCGCTGTGTGATGTTTTAAAGTTTTAACGATCTTCTGTTCAATAAAATTAAACACCAAAACATCTCCATTACGTAATCCCGCAAATAGCAGGGGATAGCCAAGCGGGCAATGTATTGCATATACAGATGCAGCAACCGGGAACATCACTTTAATAAAAGCATTGTCTTTTAGGCTCCATTCAACCAAACCCTTATCATTTCCCCCGGTAAACAATATACCTGGTTTCTGAGAAAGCTCCAGGGTAAATATCGGGTTACTATGACCGGTTAGTTCTGCTGTTTTTTCTACAGTAATCATTTTAGTTCATGGTTGATGGTTCATAGATCATAGCTGAGTATTGATTTTACCATGAGCTATTAACCATGATCCATAAACAATACCTACTTATGTCTTGCTTCCAAATTTTTAGCGATCGTTTCGAGGGTTAAACCTTTCTCGCGCAATAGCACCAATAAGTGAAAAACCAGGTCAGACGACTCGTCGATCATTTCAGTTTCAGTCTGTGCTAATGCTGCGATGACGGTTTCCACTGCTTCCTCACCAACTTTTTGGGCTATTTTATTCAGACCTTTGCTACGTAGTTTGTTTACATAAGAACCTTCCTGCGGATGTTCGTACCTATCGCCGATAATTTGCTCCAGTTGTAAAATGAAATTTTGATTATATTCAGTATTGAAACAACTCCGTGACCCGGTATGGCAGGTTGGCCCGTCAGCTTTTACTTTTATAAGCAGCGTATCATTGTCACAATCCAATGCAATATTTTTCACATGCAGGAAATTATTGCTGGTTTCGCCTTTAGTCCACAAACGGTTTTTTGTACGTGAAAAGAAGGTGACAATATTCTCCTTAATGGTTTTATCATAAGCTTCCTGGTTCATGTAGCCTAGCATCAGCACCTCTAAAGTCTGTTCATCCTGGATTATTACAGGAACCAATCCGTCACTTTTATTAAAATCAATAGTCATTCTGTGTTATAATTCTCTTACTTCGATGTTATTCTGTTTCAAAACCTTTTTTAGGTCCGGTATCAGTATTTCGCCATAATGGAATACCGACGCTGCCAGAGCCGCATCCACATTGGTTTGTTCAAATACATCAACAAAATGTTGTACCGTACCAGCGCCACCGGATGCGATAACGGGGATATGTACACTGTCATTGATGAGCTTTAAGAAGTCGTTGTCAAAACCTCCTTTAGTGCCGTCGTGATCCATTGAGGTTAGTAATATTTCGCCTGCGCCACGGCTTTCAGCTTCCAGTATCCAGTCGAAAGTTTCTTTTTCTGTGGCGATGCGCCCCCCATTTAAGTGCACCAGGTTTTTATCTCCTACGCGGCGGGTATCTACAGCCACTATAACAAACTGCACGCCGAATGCTTTGGCCAATTCGTCTATCAATGCCGGGTTGCGCACGGCTGCGGAATTAATGGATATTTTATCCGCTCCTGCGTTTAAAAGGGCATCAGCGTCAGCAATTTCGTTAATTCCACCACCTATGGTAAAAGGAATATTTATCTGCCTTGCAACTGCTTTAACCAATTCGACCATTGTTTTACGACGTTCATGCGTGGCTGTAATATCAAGGAAAACTAACTCATCTGCCCCTTGTGCAGAATAATTCCAAGCCAGCTCAACCGGGTCGCCGGCATCACGCAGATCGACAAAATTTACACCTTTTACTGTGCGGCCATCTTTAACGTCCAGACAAGGGATAATTCGTTTAGCTAAACTCATAGACTAAATCGAAATCAATGACATTAGATTCCAGTTTTTAATCTCGTCAATACTAATGCGACCTTCGTATATAGCTTTCCCAACCACACAAGATTCCACTTTTATTTTATTAAGTTCCTCGATATCTTTCATAGAGCTTACACCGCCTGACGCTATCAGTTTAATAAATGGTGAATGGTCAAGCAGTTTTTGGTATAATTCAATGCCTGCGCCGCCTAATTTCCCATCTTTATTGATATCGGTACACAAAAAGCGGAAGAAGCCTAATTGAAGGCATTTGTCAACGTAATCCATCAGCTTGATAGGAGAGCTTTCCATCCAGCCTGAATATTTGATCACTTCGTCCAGCACATCAATAGCTACAATTACCTGGTCAGAACATTTATCTTTACCGCATATCTCTTCGCCCAGCTCTTTCAGAAAGCTGGGGTTGGTAATAGCCTGGGTGCCCACAATAACGCGGTGAACGCCGGAGTCTATTAATTCCTTAACTTTATCAATACTGCGTATGCCGCCCCCATATTGAACCTTCATATCGGTTTTACGGATCACATCAAAAAGATATTGCTGATTGCTGAAATCGTTTTTCGCGCCGTTAAGATCGATTACATGAATAAAGTCAGTACCATGCGACTGGTATCTTTCGATCATCTCTTCCAGTGTAACGTCATATTCAGTTACCTGTTCGTAATCACCCTCACGTAACCTGACCACTCTTTTGTTGAGAATATCGATTGCCGGAATTATATACATGCTCTTATAAATTTGAAAAATTAGTTAACAATACTTCACCAAACCTGCCCGATTTTTCCGGGTGAAATTGCACACCGAAAAAATTATCCTTCCAAATTGATGCCGAAAATTTTGTACTATAAGCAGTTGATGCTAAAGTATATTGCTGGTTGAACTCAATAAAGTATGAATGTACAAAGTAAAAGTGTGATCCGGCTGGAATATTTTTAAATAATGGATTATCCTTTTCACTATTCACCCTGTTCCACCCTGTGTGCGGAACTTTATATGCTGCACTGTCCTCAAACCTCAATGTTTGTATCGGAAAGATATCCAGCATATTAGCGTCTCCTTCTTCGGAATGGGCGGTAAGCAGCTGCATCCCTACACAAATCCCAAGTGTTGGTCTTTTTAGGGTTTTGATTTTATCCACCATGCCACTTTGCTGCAATTTATTCATCGCTGCACCTGCATGTCCTACTCCGGGGATAATAAAACGGTCAAACTGTTCAAAATCAGCTTCACTGTGCACCATACCATATTTAATGCCTAAACGCTCCAAAGCAGCAGTCAGGGAGAAAATATTTCCGGCACCGTATCGTATTATTCCTATCATTTTTTTGAATCAGGAATCAAGAATTAAGAATCAAGAAGGATTGTTGCCCTGGTTCTTGATTCTTAAATCTTGATTCTATAAAACCCCTTTAGTAGAAGGTAAAACCATATTATTTACATCACGCTTTACGGCCATTTTTATTGCCTTGGCAAATGCTTTAAAAATAGCTTCTATTTTGTGATGTTCATTTTGCCCTTCGGCTTTGATATTCAGGTTGCATTTGGCAGCATCTGAGAATGATTTGAAGAAATGATAAAACATTTCCGTAGGCATTTCACCGATCTTTTCACGCTTAAATTCTGCGTCCCAAACTATCCAGTTTCGGCCCCCAAAATCAATGGCTACTTGCGCAAGGCAATCGTCCATTGGCAGGCAGAACCCGTAACGTTCAATCCCTCTTTTATTTCCTAACGCCGTTGCAAAAACTTCGCCCAGCGCAATGCCTGTATCTTCAATAGTATGGTGCTCATCAATATGTAAGTCGCCGTTAGCTATAATTTCCAGATCGATATTGCCATGACGGGCGATCTGATCCAGCATGTGATCGAAAAAATGAAGTCCGGTCGATACTTTAGCATCGCCCTTTCCATCAAGATTGATCTTGATATAAATGTCAGTTTCTTTTGTAGCACGGCGATGTTCTACAACACGTTCGCCTAGTTTCAAAAACTCGTATATCTTTTGCCAGTCGGTAGTTTCCAACGCGATAACACCTCCTAACGCATCATGTTGTTCCTGTGTAAATTCCCCTCCACCTAAATTTGAATTATCATTTAACCAGATAGCTTTTGCACCTAAATTTTTGGCCAATAGTATATCGTTTTTACGATCACCTATGGTGTATGAGCTTTTAAGATCGTACTTTTCTGTGTCAAGATATTGTGTCAGCAAAGCAGTGCCCGGTTTACGGGTAGGAGCGTTATCTTTTGGGAATGTCTTGTCGATAGCAAAATGTGAAAACTTTACACCCTCATTCTCAAATGTCTTTACCACGAAATTCTGTACAGGCCAAAAAGTATCTTCGGGATAGGATGGGGTACCTAAACCGTCCTGGTTGGTGACCATTACCAATTCAAAATCCAGTTCTTTAGCAATACGCGACAACCAGGGTAGTGCGCCCGGGTAAAACTCCAGTTTGGCAAACGAGTCGATCTGTTCATCTGCTGTCTCTAATATTAGAGTACCATCGCGGTCTATAAATAGTATGCGTTTCGAATTATTCATTTATTAAATCTTTTATACTGAACTCCATATTGCGCGGTTTATCCTGTAAATACAAATCAGCCCTCACGGAAGAATTTCTTGCTTTAATCTTAATATGGTTGTTGTTTATGTTTATTTTTGAAATCCAATAGTATAATTGATCTTGTGTTGTATTGCCAATTTGTTTTCTACTTGATTTGCCTGTTGACTTTTCTAAAAGGTTTAAATATACTGGATTACCTTCTTCTTTGCTTTTTGAATAATAGGTAATAGTCACCTTATACTTTTTGTCATCAATTGTTAAGTGTTCTAACTCTGTGTCAAGGCCTTTAAGTTTAATTTCTTTGGTAACAGCTTCAATAGTGGACATATCAAGTTTGTCAATTTCTGCAATATCCTTTAGGCCGCTTACTATAATATTAAATACAGTTTGTTCTTTTTGTAATTCACTCTGATTCAAGTATTCATCATAATTAATTACTGAAAGGCCATATACATACCAATTCTCATATGGAATAGAATGCATCAAACACTCATCTATTGTTTTTGCAACCAAAATATATAAGTGGTGGTAGGACGGGCAAACTAATCCCTTTTTTCTTAATATATTAAGAAAAATCTCTACGTATCTGTAGTCAAAAGGGTATAAAGCTTTTTCCGGCAAGCCGGTATAATAAACCCTCAAATCTTTAATCGCTCGCTCTTGGGGTTTCTGCTCTTTTCTTCTCTGTTCACGTAGGCTAATCGCACGTTCTAATGAACTCATAAGACATCGGATTTATTCAATTTTTTAAGCTCCGCTATTAATATTTCGTTTTCCTGGGGCGTGCCAACAGTTATTCGCAAACAACCCTCGCAAAGATCAACCTTTGAACGGTCACGCACTATGATGCCTTGTTGTACTAAGAAGTTGTAAATACCCTTCGGGTCGGTTGTTTTCACTAGGATAAAATTAGCATCAGATGGATAAATATCCAGTACAAAAGCATGATTTTTTAATTCAAGTACTAATTTATCACGTTGAACTAAAATCTCTTTTATCCAGATGTTTACCTGCTCTATATTTTGTAGTGCTTTAAGTGCGAGTTGCTGCGAAGCTTCGTTGATATTATAAGGTGGCTTCACCTTATTCATCACCTCTATTATCTCTTCGCTGGCAAAAGCCATACCTACTCTAAGGCCAGCTAAACCCCATGCTTTTGATAAGGTTTGCAGCACAACCAGGTTGGCATATTCTGTCAGTTCCTGTATAAACGTTTTTTGCCTGCTGAAGTTGATATAAGCTTCGTCAACTACCACCAAACCATTAAAGTTGGCCAGCAGGGTTTCCACATCATCCCGGTTCATCGAGTTACCGGTAGGGTTATTTGGTGAGCATACAAATATCAATTTGGTATGTTCATCAATAGCTTCGGCAATGCCTTCTACGTTTAGCTGGTATTCTTCAGTTAAAGGAACCTTCTTTATTTTGATATCATTGATATTGGCCGATACCTCGTACATGCCATAAGTAGGGGGTACAAGGATCACATTATCCACACCCGGATTACAAAAGGCGCGGAACAGGATGTCGATAGCTTCATCGCTGCCATTACCCAGAAATATATTGCGTGGTGGTACACCTTTGATTTCGCTCAGGCGCTTTTTAACCTGGTATTGTAGTGGATCAGGATAGCGGTTATAGTTTTGATCCAAAGGCGATCCAAAAGCATTCTCATTCGCATCCAAATATACGCTGGCCTCACCCTGGAACTCATCACGTGCGGAAGAGTAAGGGGTTAGGTCTTTGATGTTTTTACGAAGTATGTTATTTATATCAAACATTATTAGTTGTAGGATTTAAAATCTTTAGAAAACTTTATTAATTTATTTTTCCCTGCATCGAAATAGATTGTGTCCTTATTAATGTAAGGCTGAGGAAAATATCCGCTATCATCAGTTTCTAAATAATCGTTCATCAAGAAGAGGTTCTTGGTTTGTTTTGTTATTGGATCAAACTCAGCAGCTGAGACTTTGATCTGCCCCGATGAATCTATTTTTTTGATCTGCCAATAATAGATATTCCCATTTATTGTTGATGGAGATGAAAAATAATCATCGAAATCAGGAGTCATATTTATTAATAATTCTTTTTTTTCATTGCTAATAATAGTGTAGTTGCCAAGCGACGCCATAATCGATTTTTTATACTTGGGATTGGCATCCTCATTTTTAGCCGGGCCCTCTCCTTTAATAGTGTAATATAAAAATTGGTCGCCCTGTATATGATTGACACCATAAGCCAGAGCAATCGTGTCTATTAATTTTTCACCCTTTTTAACTACAGCATATACGCCATCACCAATTCCTATATTAAAATAACCTGTATCAGTTACGTAATAATCTGCTTTTAATAAATAGGGCTTAAATAATGCATCCTTAATTTTTACCTCGACCCTGTTTATAGTATCCGTTTTAGAAGCAATCTTTTTGCTTTTATCATTGTGACAAGCCGTGAGGAGCAGTAATAGTATTAGGAACCAAGAATTTTTCATGATTTTTTCATTCTTACTGTTACTGCATTTTTATGCGCTTGTAATCCTTCCAGTTCAGCTAAAATCTCAACCGTCGGACCGATATTTTTTATACCCTCATTGCTGATATGCTGAAAGGTGATTTTCTTAACAAATGAGTCAACCGATACACCTGAATAAGCTCTTGCATAAGCACTTGTTGGCAGGGTGTGATTGGTACCTGATGCATAATCTCCCACGCTTTCTGATGTCAGGTTGCCGAGGAATACTGAACCGGCATTAATGATCTTTGTGGTTATTTGCTGCCATTGATCGGTTGCCAATATTAAATGCTCAGGGGCATATTGATTACTGAAATTCATGGCCTCATTAAGATCATTAACCACCACAATGTATGAGTTGTCAATTGCCTTGCCCGCTATAACAGCACGAGGTAATACAGGTAATTGTTTGTTTAATTCTGCAATGACCTTTTCTGCAAAGTCAGCAGATGTAGTAACCAAAACAGATTGACTATCCACACCATGTTCGGCCTGTGCCAGCAAATCGGCAGCTACAAATTCAGGTACTGCACTATTATCAGCAATCACAAGCACTTCTGATGGACCGGCAGGCATATCAATAGCGGTATTGGTAGTTGATTGTATTATTGTTTTTGCTTTGGTAACATATTGGTTGCCTGGGCCAAATATCTTGTCAACTTTGGGGATACTTTCAGTACCATAAGCCATTGCAGCAACGGCTTGTGCACCCCCGGTTAAATATATCTTTTCAATGCCCAGTAATTGAGCAACATAAGCTATATAAGCGTTGATCTTTCCGTTTTTCTGCGGAGGTGAGCATACCACAATTTCATGACAGCCAGCTATACGCGCAGGTATACCCAGCATCAAAAAAGTACTTGGTAAAACTGCCGTTCCGCCTGGTATATACAGCCCGACCTTTGCTATAGGTCTTAATTCGCGCCAGCAAGTTACGCCGGGCATTGTTTCTACTTTTGCTTCGGTGTGTAGCTGTATTTCGTGAAATTTTCGGATGTTATTATAAGCGGTATCTAATGCCAGTTTTTGTTCGGGAAGGAGTGAAGCTGCTAATTCAGCAATTTCTTCCTTACCAACAGATAAACTTTTTAGCTCTACTTTATCAAACTTGGCAGCGTAATCAAATAAAGCACGATCTCCATTATTACGGACATTAGTTATAATCTCTTCCACAACGGCACGGATTTCATCTGCCGGATCAACATTACGCTGAACCAGTTTTTGAATATCTTCTTTGCTTAAATCTGAATAGTTGTATGTCTTCATACCCCCTAGCCCCCTAAAGGGGAATTTATTAAATGTTTACCCTGCCAATTGCTCCCCTTTAAGGGTTGGGGAGTTATAAAATAATCTTCTCAATAGGCATTACTACAATGCCTTGTGCGCCGGCTTGTTTTAGCTGACTTATCCTGTCCCAAAAATCACTTTCAGGTATAACAGTATGCACTGCCACCCAGCCTTCTTCTGCCAGTGACACTACAGATGGGCTTTTGACGCCTGGTAACAAAGCGATAATACTTTTCAAATTCTCTTTGTGAACATTCAGTACCACATATTTGGTTTCCTTAGCGCGTAATACGGATTGTACACGTTGGATTAGTTCCTGTACCAACTCTTCGTTTTCACTTCCCGGGCGACCGATCAATACTGCTTCTGACGACATTACATCACAAAAAGGTTTTAGCCCGTTACTTTTAAGTGTACCACCTGTCGATACCAAATCGCAAATCGCGTCGCTTAATCCTAAACCGGGTGATATTTCAACCGACCCTGAGATGGTACGTATATCAGCCTCTACACCTTGTTCTTTTAAGAACTTACCCAATATCACCGGATACGTGGTAGCAATTGATTTGCCGCTTAGCTCATTAACATGCTGTAAGTGATATGAATTTGGGATAGCTATCTTTAACGAACATTTACCGAAACCAAGACGCTGAAGATAACTCACTGCTACCTCAGTTTCCTGTATCACATTTTCGCCTACTATGCCCAGGTCGGCAATACCATCCTGTACGTATTCGGGTATATCATCGTCACGCAAAAAAAGAATTTCGAGCGGGAAATTGGATACGCCGGATATCAGCGAACTTTTATAATTATCAAAGCTTAAGCCGCAGTTTTTTAACAATTCAACTGATTTTTCGTTGAGTCTACCCGATTTTTGGATAGCTATTTTAAGTGTTTTCACAAATTAATTTTAAGGTACTATAATATATAAACAGGGGTGATATTTCTCGTAGAAACAAACATTATCTTGTCGCCATATGGTGGCGATGATGCAGATGTAGATGATGTGTGTTAAACCCGTTCATTTTTGTATAGTAATGCTATAGATGAAGTGCTGCAAATATAGGCAGATGTTTTAAAAATCAAAATGTTTGAAACGAAATTTTGCGAATTAATGAATTTTAGGAAATTATCGTTGCTATTTATTTAATTAGTAGGATTATTTTTCCTCATAATAATAGATCTCGCCTTTCTTTGCTTCCCCAATTTTAACCAGCTTTTTATGCGCCATAATGTCCGGCAGGCTGATCAGTTCGGAGTTATAAAGATTGTCAAACCAGATCAGGTAAAAATGCTTGTCTGCATAAAGTTTTTGTACGCGGTCAGCCTGTAGTTTATGAGGTATCAGGGTTGATGACATGCCTGTAAATAAATAAACCGCTTCATCCGCATCAGTATAAATAGGGATGCCCGGTTTAAACATATTTTTATGGCTTTTGAGGTACACCACAAACTCCGATTTGTTCCAGTCGTCATCGCTGTAGCCGGGCACGCCATAGTCTCCCTCATCATCATAGCGTTGATAATCTACCTGGTAGGTTGAATATTCAAAAGCCATCATCATTAGCACTACTATTCCGCCTGCAACGTATTTCAATATTTTAGACCGTATAATTTTGATCACATCGGGTACCCAGCTTGTGCAGGCAATTAATAAGGGGATAAACATTGGTGATATTATCCGGCTGTTGATCGTTTCGAACCTTGAAACGGTTGCTACGATCACAATAAAAAGACCGTAAACAATTGCTAACGCAATAACAATGTTTTCAAAACTATTAATGCGGCCTTTATAGGCTTTCCATAATAACAGGCCGATAAGTGATAGTAATATAATAGAAGTAATAAGGGCTGCATAAGCGTGCGAACCTTTACTTAAAGCACCCCAGTCGCAAATTACAGTACCGAAGTAGTAAAGATTTTTAACAAACGGGGTAATGGATGGTTCGCGCGTACCGGTACTTAAACCAGTATTAATACGGTTCATGATCAGGTTGCAAACCAATAATGAAATTGACGTAAAACCAAATATCAGGATGTGTTTTATCTTTTTAACGATAGGGAGTTCATTATCCAGCAAAAGCAATAAACCTCCGGTGCCTATAAGCGTAACCCCGGCATACCGGGTGATACAAGTAATAGCAGCAACTCCGGCTACTATTAATAGTGTTTTGGTAGTGTGAGATTGAAGATAATGGTGATAAGCTATAATGAAAAACAGCGATTCAAGTATAAATAAGGTTTCCGACCATAAATAGGTATATATCTCCAATAGGCCGGGACTCAAAATAATGGCAATCAGTATCAGCCATTTGTATATCCTTGAGTGTGATACAAATCTTTCCAGAATATACCCGCTGGTAAATATCACTGCGGCAAACATTAAGCTATTAATTGTTGCACCCGCTGTGATTGGATCAACCCTTGAGATAAATTGGATGACGGCCAAAAAGAAAGGATAAAAAACTGGAAAAAATACTAAAGGTGTTTTGTTGAATGTCAGTATCGATGCATGTGCCTGCATGTTGGTAGCCGTACTGGCATACATTATAGAATCGGGGGAGAGGCCCACACCACTATAATTTGTAAACAGGTATATGGCATAGTAACCAATAATGGCCGCTATTAATGAATCAAGATTTTTTAGATAGGGTTTCAGGGTCATGTACTTTTAAAGAATATTATTGAACTAAGGTAATATTTGGATTGATAAATAAGCTCAATTTAATAATTATAAAACTTTTAACTATAGCAATACTAATCAATCAAATCCAGCACATCACTTATCGGCTGATCGCTGTTTATTAATATACCTTTTACACCTGCGGCTGTTCCAGCTTCTACATCCCGCTCACGGTCGCCAATAAAATAGGATTTAGAAGGATCGATATTGTATTTTTCAATCCCTCTTAATAATAAACCAGGCTTTGGTTTGCGGCAATCGCATTCCCCGGTAAAGTCGGGATGATGCGGGCAATAAAATATGTCAGTAAACTTAACACCATGCTTGCCATAAATAGCCTTTAGCTGCGCATGCATTTTGCCTAATTCCTCTTCGGTATACCAGCCTTTGGCTAATCCGCCCTGATTGGTGGCTACTATTAATAGGTACCCTTTTTCCTGTAGCTTCTTTAAAGGCTCGATATTTTGTTCCAAAACGTGGAAGTCTTCGAGGCGACAAACGTAATCGCCCATCTCTTGGTTCAGTACTCCGTCACGGTCAAGGAATACGGCTTTATTTTTAGAAGGTGTAGCATTCATTGTGGCAAAGGTAACAATTTCAAAAAAATCACCCACCCGGTTATGTTACTTACAATTGTTAAGAAAAGTATTTAATCAGGCAGTACTTTAATATTATGCAGACATACTAAATTAGAAGTATTGATTGTTAAATTGATATAATAGAACTTAAATTATTAACAAAAACTCAAATTCTATATTAAATAGATAATGGTTTTTGACATAATTTGAAAAATTACTAACTATATTACAAAAAAGATATTTAATTTGTAATTTCGTAATTACGGACCTTTATAAATTTAAGAAGATAGCGAGATTGAAGATGGATCAAACTGATAGCCCCCAGCAGGGCCTCTACAGGCCTGAATTTGAACACGATTCCTGCGGAACCGGATTTATAGCCAATATTCATGGTCATAAATCAAACCAGATCATAGATGATGCCTTGACTATGCTGGAGAATATGGAGCATCGCGGAGCTTGTGGATGTGATCCTGAGACTGGCGATGGTGCAGGTATTTTAATGCAACTACCCCACGAATTTTTGATGGAAGAATGCTCTAACCTGGAGATCAGCCTGCCTGAACCGGGTGAGTATGGTGTAGGGATGATATTTTTTCCTAAGGATTCTTCATTGAAAAAAGCCTGCCGTATGGTGATCACCAATGCGCTGGAAAAATTGGGTTTGCAGAAGTTAGGCTATCGTAAATTAACGGTTAATTCGTCTGTAATAGGAGAGACCGCCCGTATGGCTGAACCAGATGTGGAACAGCTTTTTGTTTTAAGGCCTCATCATATTATCAATGTCAACGATTTTGAACGTAAATTATACGTTTTAAGAAGATATATTAATAAAACCATCACTGAAACCATACCAGGGGCAGGTGAGCATTTTTATTTTACATCATTTTCCTGCAAAACCATTATTTATAAAGGGCAGTTAACTACTTACCAACTACGTAAATACTTTGCAGATCTTTCTGATCCACGGATGGCGTCTGGCTTGGCCATGATCCACTCGCGTTTCTCAACCAATACTTTTCCTTCATGGAAACTGGCACAGCCATTCAGGCTGATCGCCCATAACGGCGAGATCAATACCCTTACAGGTAACTTGAACTGGTTTTATTCGGGTGTAAAATCATTTGCATCTTCTTACTTTACCAGTGAGGAAATGGAAATGTTGCTGCCGGTGATCGACAATAACCAGTCTGACTCAGCCTGTTTAGATAATATTATTGAGATATTGCTCCACACAGGTCGGTCATTACCACATGTAATGATGATGTTGATCCCCGAAGCATGGGATGGCAATGAGCAGATGGATCCTGTTAAAAAGGCATTCTACGAATATCATGCTACTTTAATGGAGCCATGGGATGGCCCTGCAGCCATTACTTTTACAGATGGTAAATTAGTAGGTGCATTGCTTGACAGGAACGGATTACGTCCTCTACGTTTTGTAATTACCAATGATGGCCGCGTTATTGCTGCTTCTGAAGCAGGTGTGTTAGCCATCGATGAAAAAACGGTGTTACGTAAAGGTCGTTTACAGCCCGGTAAGATGCTGCTGATCGATACTGAAAAAGGTAAGATCATCACTGACGAAGAAATTAAAAAACAGATAGCCTCACGCCAGCCTTATGGCCAGTGGCTTGAAAATTATAAAATTAAGCTGGATGACCTTGCTGAACCGCGTTTGGCATTCGCAAGCTTATCGCCCGCAGCGGTTTTTCGTTACCAGCAGGTGTTTGGCTATAGCCGCGAAGATATCGACACCATCATCAAACCAATGGCGGTTGACGGCAAAGAACCTATCGGCTCAATGGGTACGGATGTTCCTTTAGCTGTTTTGTCTGATAAGCCACAGCATTTGTCAAGCTATTTCAAACAATTTTTCGCGCAGGTTACCAATCCGCCTATCGACCCGATACGTGAGCGTTTGGTAATGAGTCTTGCTACTTTTATAGGTAATAACGGTAATTTGCTGGATGAGGACAAAATGCATTGCCATTGTGTAATGTTGAAGCACCCTATCCTGAAAAATCATCATCTTGAAAAATTAAGAAGTATCGATACAGGGATGTTCCATGCTAAAACGTTACAAACTTACTTTGTAGCCGATGGAATGCCAGGGTCAATGGAAAAAGGTATCGCAAGGCTTTGTCGCTACGCAGAAGATGCCGTTGACGAAGGATTTGAGGTATTGATATTATCGGACCGTGCTATTGACTCTGAACATGCACCAATACCATCATTACTGGCAGTATCAGCAGTACACCACCATTTGGTAAAAAAAGGACTTCGTGGTGCTGTAGGTTTGGTTGTTGAGGCAGGAGACGCATGGGAAGTACACCATTTTGCTACTTTGTTGGCATTTGGCGCTACCGCGATCAATCCGTACCTGGCATTGTCTACCATTGAAACTGTCAAAAACAATGGCAGTCTGGATACCGACCTGGATACTAAAGTACTGATCAAGAATTATGTAAAAGCCATTAATGATGGTTTACTAAAGATATTCTCCAAAATGGGTATCTCCACGCTGCAATCTTATCATGGTTCGCAGATATTTGAGATATTAGGTATTAACAGGAGCGTGGTTGACCGTTATTTTGTTGGTGCTGTAACCCGCATTGGTGGTTTGGGGCTTGATGAAATAGCACGAGAATCACTGTGTAAACATCGCATAGGCTTTGGCAGCAATAAAACTGAAAGTATGTTACTGCCTGAAGGCGGTATTTACCAGTGGAAACGCAGGGGAGAAGAGCACTTGTTCAATCCGCAAACTGTTCACCTGTTGCAACATGCCACCCGTTCTAATGATTATGCAGTTTATAAAAACTACGCCAAACTGATCAACGAGCAAGGCGATAAACATTATACCATCCGTGGTTTATTGGATTTTGCCCATCATCGCGAATCAGTTACATTGGACGAAGTAGAATCGGCGGAAAGCATTATGAAGCGTTTTGCGACAGGTGCGATGTCATTCGGTTCTATTTCACACGAGGCGCATAGTACATTAGCAATTGCGATGAACCGTATTGGCGGTAAGAGCAATACTGGTGAAGGGGGTGAAGATGAATTACGTTACGAAAAATTGCCAAATGGCGATTCAATGCGTTCAGCCATTAAACAGGTAGCATCAGCACGTTTTGGTGTGACATCAAATTACCTGACCAATGCTGATGAATTGCAGATTAAAATGGCTCAGGGTGCAAAACCGGGTGAAGGTGGTCAGTTACCGGGTCATAAGGTAGATGACTGGATTGCTAAAGTTCGTCACGCTACTCCGGGAGTTGGTTTAATATCACCGCCGCCACACCACGATATTTATTCTATTGAGGATTTGGCCCAGTTAATATTCGACCTTAAAAATGCCAACCGTGCTGCACGTATCAATGTGAAATTGGTATCAAAAGCGGGCGTAGGTACTATAGCTGCTGGTGTTGCCAAAGCACACGCTGACGTAATCCTGATCGCAGGATATGACGGTGGTACAGGTGCTTCACCTATCAGCTCTATCAAACACGCTGGTTTACCTTGGGAACTTGGTTTAGCAGAAGCACATCAAACATTGGTTCGTAATAAACTACGCAGCCGTGTGGTGTTGCAGGCAGATGGACAATTAAAAACTGGTCGCGACCTGGCAATAGCTTGTTTAATGGGTGCCGAGGAATGGGGCGTTGCTACTGCAGCCTTAGTTGCAGGTGGTTGTATCATGATGCGTAAATGCCATCTCAATACTTGCCCTGTTGGTGTGGCTACCCAGGATACTGAACTAAGAAAATTATTTACCGGTAAGCCAGAGCATATCGTTAACCTTTTTCGCTTCCTGGCGGAAGAGATGCGTGAAATCATGGCAGAACTGGGTTTCCGTACCATTAATGAAATGGTAGGAAGAGTACAGTTCCTGAAAGTGAAGGATGGTCTGCAAAACTGGAAAGTTAAACATATTGACCTTTCTGGCATATTGCACCCGGTAAACAATACCAAAGGCATGACCCTTTATAACAGCGAAAAGCAGGATCATGGTATGGATGCTATTATCGACTGGCAATTATTAGAAAATGCAAAAGCAGCATTGGAAGATAAAACACCGGTATTTGCATCATTCGATGTTAAAAACACAGACCGTACAATCGGAACATTGTTATCAAATGAGATATCAAAAAAATACGGCTCAGCCGGATTACCGGATAATACCATCAACTATAAATTCAAAGGATCAGCCGGACAAAGCTTTGGGGCCTTTACAGCTAAGGGGATTTCCTTTGAACTTGAAGGTGAGGCTAATGACTATGTAGGCAAGGGCCTTTCAGGTGCTCAGTTGGCTATCTACCCATCAGCTGATGCTAAGTTTATACCGGAGGATAACATCATCATAGGTAACGTGGCCATGTATGGTGCTACTTCAGGCGAAGTATTTATCCGTGGTATGGCAGGCGAGCGTTTCGCAGTGCGTAACTCGGGTGCTACAGCAGTAGTTGAAGGTGTGGGTGATCACGGTTGTGAATACATGACCGGCGGCCGCGCCCTGATATTAGGAGACACAGGCAGAAATTTTGCAGCTGGTATGAGTGGTGGTATCGCTTGGGTTTATAATCCGCGTAACACATTTGCTGAAAACTGCAATAAAGAGATGGTTGACCTTGACCCACTATCAGAAAAAGATTCAGAACATATTATTGCCCTGTTGAAAAAGCATGTAAGCTTAACAAACAGTAAAGTTGCGAAGGACCTGCTTAAAAACTGGGATGAGGCATCCACCAAATTTGTGAAGGTGTTTCCGAAAGAGTACAAGAAAGTTTTACAGAAGGCAGAATATCAAACTATCAGCTAATATTTTATGGGAAAAGCAACAGGATTTAAAGAGTATAACAGGGAACTTCCCGATAAAATATCTCCGGCAGAACGCGTAAAGAACTACAAAGAGTTTGAAAGCTTGTATACTGAAGAGAAGCTAAACGAGCAATCTGCACGCTGTATGAACTGCGGTATACCATTCTGCCATTCAGGATGCCCACTGGGTAATATTATTCCGGAGTTTAACGATGCAGTGTATCGTAAGAATTGGGAAGAGGCTTACCAGATATTATCATCAACAAATAATTTTCCTGAGTTTACAGGAAGAATTTGCCCTGCACCATGCGAATCTGCATGTGTGTTAGGTATCAACAAACCAGCGGTAGCAATCGAGGAGATTGAAAAGCATATCATCGAAATAGCTTACGAAAAGAATTTGGTTAAGCCTACTGCGCCCTTGATCAAATCAGGTAAGAAAGTGGCTGTGGTTGGTTCCGGTCCTGCTGGATTGGCTGCTGCGGCACAATTAGCTAAGGCAGGTCATGCAGTAACTGTTTACGAACGCGATGATAAACCTGGAGGCTTGCTGCGTTATGGCATCCCCGATTTCAAACTGGAAAAATGGGTTGTAGAGCGCCGTGTTCAGTTGATGGAAGAGGATGGCATTGTATTTAAATGTAATGTAGAAGTAGGTAAAGACATCCCCGCTGATGAACTGGTTCGCTCTAACGATGCGGTGATAATGGCAGGCGGTTCAACTATTCCGCGTAACTTACCTATCCCCGGCAGGGAATTAAAAGGTATCCATTTTGCAATGGATTTCCTGAAACAACAAAACAAACGCGTAAGTGATATCGGCTTTGATGCCGAAGATATATTGGCAACCGGCAAGGATGTGATCGTGATAGGTGGCGGTGATACAGGTTCGGATTGTGTGGGTACATCAAACAGACAGGGCGCAAAATCTATCAAGCAATTTGAAGTGATGATGCAGCCACCGGCTCAGCGTACTCAGCATATGCCATGGCCAAGTTATCCAATGGTAATGAAAACAACCAGCAGTCATGAAGAAGGTTGCGACCGTTACTGGGGTATTAATACCAAAGAGTTTTTAGGTGATGAAAATGGTAACTTAAGGGCCATCAGAGTAACCGATGTAAGCTGGGAGCTGGATGTAATGAACAAGCCGATCAAATTTAACGAAGTGGCAGGTTCTGAGCGTGAAATAGAATGCCAGCGTATTTTTCTGGCGATGGGATTTTTGCATCCGCAGTATGAAGGCATGTTAAATAACCTGAATGTGCATTTGGATGAACGTAAAAATGTTAAAGCGAAAGAAGGTCTCTATCGTACCAATATAGGTAAAGTATTTACAGCAGGAGATATGCGCCGCGGACAGTCATTGGTTGTTTGGGCAATATCAGAAGGCCGCGAGTGTGCACGGAAAGTGGATGAGTTTTTAATGGGACACTCCATACTGGAAAGCAAAGATGCTGTAAACCAGTTTGAGCAAGTGTTTTGAGGGAGAGATTAGTGACTGGTGAGCAGAGATTAGTAAAAAGAATTTTCTAAAACAATCAGTTAATAAACCCAAGTTAGGCCGGGCAGCAATAAAATGTTGTCCGGTTTTTATTTAGCTAATTACTTCTCCGAAGGATTCTTTTTACCCTCAACCAGCTTTTTAACTAATTTAATCAATCGCTCACTTTTGGTTTTTTCCTGTTTGGCGGTAAGTATCCAAAGCACGTACTCTTTACGGTTGGAGTAGGAGAGTTTCTCATAATTGGCGAGTGCCTGCTGATCATTTTCTAAAACGGATTTTATCTCATTTGGTAACCTGACGATCTTGTTATCCACATCAATATACTCACTGTACTCGTTTTGTTTGATATTTTCGTTGCAGGTATCCGAGGTTGTTGTTTGTTCTTTGGGTCTGAAACGTAATCCTGTCCATGTCTCGTCTATCGCAGCAGCAGATACGCCGCCTAATCCGTATTTGGCTGGTTCATCCCAACTGCTCATCATTTCCAGGTCTGTTTTTATACCCGAGCTTTTTTTAGGATAGATGATCCACAGAATAGTGTCAGGGCGCAAAATAGGGCCAACCACTTTTAAATTTTCTGCAAGTTCCGTACTGTTTTTTACAAATAGCTGTACACCGTCAAAATTGCCATTTGCTTCGTAAGAAACAGTTGCTCCTTCGGGCAAAGGTTCAAGTGATGCCAGATAATTTGCAGGGGAATTGAAAAGCAACCAGTGTTTGCCGGGCTTTACCTGTAATTTTTTAGCAAGCAGATTAAGAGGTTCATGGATCATGGTTGATAGTTCATAGTGAAAATAATATCTAATTTAATAATAAAATATATGGCTATGAACCATGATCTATTAACTATGAACCAATTTGGTAAAGAAATCCCATAGCACAATACCTGCTGATACAACAATATTAAAGGAATGCTTGGTGCCGAACTGGGGTATTTCTATACAGGCATCAATCATTTTCATCACCTCTTCACCCACACCGTTTACCTCGTTGCCAAATATCAGGGCATATTTTTCACCCTTGCTGGCTTCAAATTCGTTTAGCATTATGCTTTTTTCAGCCTGTTCAATGGCGATTATGCGGTAACCGTCTTTGCGCAACTGTTCAATAGCTTGTACAGGATCAGCATAATAAACCCAGTTAACCGATTGTGTGGCCCCCAGAGCAGTTTTTTCAATCTCCCTGTGCGGTGGTTGACTTGTAATACCACAAAGGCAAACCTGTTCCACAGCAAAACCATCACAGGTGCGGAAGATAGACCCGACATTGTGCATGCTGCGTACATTATCAAGCACTACGGCAACAGGAAGTTTTTGCTGAGTTTTAAATTCAAAAACAGAAGCACGATTAAGCTCATCAAGTTTTAATTTGCGCATTGAGGGTAATAATATTGGAGGACAAAACTATTTATCCCAGTCGTAAATTCCACTACAATCTAAAAAATAATGATAGGTCTTCATTTCCATTATTAAATCTAAATTTATTTTAGCTAATAGCTTTTTAATCTGCAGTTGACTAAGAGCATAGGGGCGATACAATTTAGGATCGCTTTTCAATGGTTTTACTATTTTGATTATAGAATCCAAATCAAGAGTTACAGCGTATTCAATCACTAATTCTTCACTTTTTTTATCAAAAACCTGAAGCGACCGTTCAACGCTAATTAGTTTCATTTTGGGTATTATTCAACAGTAATGTTCGTTTTTAATAATCCCACACCATCACCGATCAATGAACTGTAAACCGATGGCGCATAACCAACTTTGGCAATGTAATACGCCGTCACTTCTTCACTAAACTTATCAAATGCATTTTCTTTTACCAAAGCAATGGCACAACCGCCAAATCCGGCTCCGGTCATTCTTGCACCGGCGACATTTGGGTTGGTTTTACTATACTCAACAACAGCATCTAATTCTTTTCCGCTCACTTCATACAAGTTCTTTAATGAATCATGTGAGGCATACATTAATTTACCAAATTCTGCAAGATCACCGCCAGCTAATGCCTCGGCTGCGAGCTTTACGCGGTCATTTTCTTCAATTACATGTGTGGCACGTTTAAGAACTACTGCATCTGTAATTAAATGCTCGTGACGCTTAAAAGTTGCGGTATCAATATCGCAAAGATTCTGGATATCAAGTTCTTGTTGCAAAGCTTTAAGCGCTGCCTGACATTCCTGAACACGCTCGTTATATTTTGATTCGGCCAGTTTACGGGGTTTATTTGTGTTGATAATAGCCAGTACATATTCAGCCAGATTAGTATCCACCGCTTTATAATCCAACGTGTCACAATTCAGCATCAATGCTTTGTCCTTTTCTCCAAAGGCCACTGCAAACTGATCCATTATGCCACAGTTTACGCCTATGAATACATTTTCAACCTCTTTGGCTAACTTCACTAATTCGAGCTTAGAATAACCGCAATTGAACAACTCATTCAAAGCGTAAGCAGTAACCACTTCGATAGAAGCAGAAGATGATAATCCTGAGCTGATGGGTATATCTCCATAATATAACAGGTCGAGGCCCTGCAGCTGATGGCCGTCCTTCAGAAAGTACTCAATTATCCCCAATGGGTAATTGAACCAGCTTTCACCGGTCTTTTTGTACTCCGGCTGCAAAGGAATATCCAGTTTATCATCAAAGTTGAGGCTTCTGAACCTGAAAACATTATCATTATTAAGTGCTGCTACAACGTAAGTACCAAACGTAATAGCACAAGGCATTACCAGGCCGCCATTGTAATCAATATGTTCGCCAATAAGGTTTACACGTCCCGGTGAGAACCACGCATTTCCAACTTCTTTATTAAACAGATTTTTAAATTCCGGGTACAGATTATGCTTCATTTTTAAGGTAAAATTATCGGCTCAACAAATATTGTAAATTTTACAGTTATTATTGATTTTATTTTGTCCGGATGTCTTTATGAAGCCAGAATAAGTACAAAGAGTTTTTATTTTTGTGGAAGAAAGCATTATTTATAAACTCAAATAGTATTTCTCGTGTTAGAGAAATACATAAAAACATTACCATGAATCAATATATTGTTACTGCCTACGATTATACGGATACTGAAGCACTGCAACGCCGTATGAATGTAAGGCCTCATCACCTTGACGGAGCCAAAGAATTAAAAGCCAACGGAAACTTTATAATTGGTGGCGCTATGCTGAACGATGAGGGGAAAATGATCGGTTCGACAATGATCCTGCAGTTTGAAACTGAAGAAGAGCTGCAGGCATGGCAGCAGTCAGAACCATACATCACCCAAAAAATATGGGAAACCGTTGATATAAAGCCATTTAAGGTGGCACAGGTATAATAAAAAAAGCCGGTAGTTTGGCTACCGGCTAAGATTTAGGTTTTATATATTATAATCGTCTTGTTCTATAGCCTGTGATCACGTTAATAGTATATGCATTTCCGCTGATCGTTAATGTAGCAGTATTGTCGCCATTGAATACAATGGTACCTGTATAGCTGAAAGAAACTCCTCCTGGACCAGTTCCGGTAATAGCTATCGTGGCATTTCCGCTCAGAATTTTTCTGTCAGGTTTAGATAAGGTGATATTTGTGCCCACAATATCTACATTGCTGTTTCCAGTTGCTTTGTTTCCAACTTTAGATTGGAATGAACCGCTGCGCTTGTATTCGCCATTTAATACAAAATTTGCTGATGCCTGTGTTAAACCGGCAATAGTAACTGTAGCACTGCCTGAATTTGATGAACTTAATCTTGGCCCATTAAAGCTTCCGCTGTAAGATAGGGTGTTAATAAGATTGTCAGGCAGACTACTTGCATTACAATTTAAAGTATGGCTATACTTAAAAAAGTAATTAATAGAAACAGAATCAATTGTAATTGCCCTTGTTACACTGTCAGTAAGGGTTGTTCCACATTCCTGGTGTACAGATGATGTTGATTGTCCGGCTGAATTGATAGTCAATCCGCCGGTATTTACCGAACTAATGCCCTGTGCATTTACGGCAATATCATCAGTAACAGAAGCCAGACCTTCAGAGTTCTCAGCCAGTGAACTTGCGGCAATATCGGCGGCCTGGTCTGTAGTAACAGCGCTATTTGAAGATGTGCTGTCTTTTTTACACGAGAATGCGCCTAACATCAACAGCAGAATTAAGGAAAGTTTAAAGGTTTTCATAACTTAAGGGGATTGTTGTGTTTGTTTTTTTAGTGTTGTTTGTTTTGTTTTTTATGACAGTACTTAGACTAAAAGGTTTAATTCGTTAATTATAATCTTTTCTTCGATGTTAATTAATAGCTAATGGTTAAGAAAAACAAAAAACCCCCGCCAAAGCGAGGGTGTAATTTACATTTAACTTAATACCGGTGTTTTAACTAAACTTTTCACGCCTTTTTATACGCAACAGGCTGGTTCTAAGTTGTATTAAAACTGATCTAATTGAAGGATAATATCTTACTGAGGTGATATACTATTAAGTACCTGCATATCTCCATTGGTTAGTTCGACTTCTGTGGTTTTCATATTTTCTTCAAGGTGTTCAACGCTTGAGGTACCCGGTATCAACAGGATGTTATCCGCATGATGTAAGAGCCAGCTTAAAGCTACCTGGTGAACAGTAGCACTGTGCTTTTCTGCTATCTGTTTTATTTTATCTTCCGCTTCTACGTTACCTGCGTTTAAAGGGAACCAGGGAATAAAGGCAATATTATTTTCTTTACAATATTCAAGAACGGGTTCCCATTTGCGATTATCAACGCTATACATGTTCTGTACAGAAACCACGTCAAAATATTGCTGCGCCTTTTTTATGTCCGCAACACTTACTTCAGACAAACCGATATGTTTTACTTTTCCTTCTTGTTGTACCTTACTCAAAAATTCAAATGATTGTTCTGCAGGCACTTTCGGATCTATACGGTGTAATTGATAAAGATCTATACGATCCAGTTTTAATCTTTTTAAGCTACCCTCAAGTGCTTCTTTTAAATGGTCGGGATGCGAATTGACAGGCCATTGGTCAGGTCCGGTGCGTGTTAAGCCACCTTTTGTGGCTATTACCAAACCTGCGCGATAAGGATGAAGCGCTTCAGCTATTAGTTCTTCCGACACGTAAGGTCCATAGCTGTCGGCTGTGTCAATAAAGTTTACACCCAGTTCAACCGCTCGTTTTAAAACCTTGATCGCTTCATTTTTATCCTTTGGCGGCCCCCAGATACCTTTTCCGGTGATCCTCATCGCGCCATAACCCAGGCGGTTAACATTTAAGTCGCCGCCGATCGTAAATTCTTTCCTGAAAGATGTTGCTGTATCTGCCATGATATTATTGATTAATTAGAAATTTAACATCGAAGCTATAGAAATGTTCTTGCAGTAATTACCTGAAATTGTCATTTTTTGATGGTTTATGATATGAATTAAAATATTAGATTCGTCAAAAATCTAAACATCATGACTGAACAAAATTTTTCTAATCATCGCCGCTCCGTTCCGGGCTTTCATATACTATTGTTTCTGTTGCTTACAGGCGGGATCATAATTTCAATAATAAATTTAATAAGGCACCCGGCTAACAGCGGAGGACATGTAAGTGCGGCACTTATTGTATTGTTATTTGCTTGCGGCTTTCTAATATCCTGGTATGTACGCCAATTTCCAATAAAAGCCCAGGATAGGGCAATACGTGCCGAAGAGGGCTTACGATTTTTTATTATAACCGGAAAAGCACTGGACAATCGGTTAACTATTGGCCAGATCGCTGCATTGCGTTTTGCATCCAATGATGAATTGGTTGCGCTGGCAACAAGGGCTATAGCAGAAAATCTATCTCCAAGTGATATAAAAAAATCGATAAAAAATTGGCGTGCAGATCATCATAGAGTGTAATGCCATAAATTCAAATATGAAAAAGCCCGGTTGATATGATATGATCGCCGGGCTTTTTGTTTAACTTTTCAACTGTGCTGGCCTACCTCTGTGGCTAGTATCCCTTTTCATTTTATTATTTGGATTTTTTGGCGCATTAGGATTAAAACCGGGTATCTGATTTTGATTTGTCGGTCTTTGGTTCTGATTTTGCGGCTGATTGTTCGGTTGTGGCACCTGATTTCCGTTCGGCTGATTCTGCTGCGGATAATTAGGTCTTGGATTAGGGTTCTGTCCAGGGTTCTGATTTCCTTCCGGTCTAACATTAGGCTGATTTTGTTGCGGATAGTTAGATCTTGGATTAGGATTTTGTCCAGGATTTTGATTTCCTTCCGGTTTAACATTCGGCTGATTTTGTTGCGGATAGTTAGATCTTGGATTAGGATTTTGTCCAGGGTTCTGATTTCCTTCCGGTCTAACATTAGGCTGATTTTGCTGCGGATAGTTAGCTCTTGGATTAGGATTCTGTCCAGGGTTCTGATTCACATCCGGTTTAACATTCGGTTGATTTTGCTGCGGATAGTTAGCTCTTGGATTAGGATTCTGTCCAGGGTTCTGATTCACATCCGGTTTAACATTCGGCTGATTTTGCTGCGGATAGTTAGCTCTTGGATTAGGATTCTGTCCAGGGTTCTGATTCACATCCGGTTTAACATTCGGCTGATTTTGCTGCGGATAGTTAGGTCTTGGATTAGGATTTTGTCCCGGGTTCTGATTCACATCCGGTTTCACATTCGGCTGATTCTGCTGCGGATAGTTAGGCCTTGGATTAGGATTTTGTCCAGGGTTCTGATTCACATCCGGTTTCACATTCGGCTGATTTTGCTGCGGATAGTTAGACCTTGGATTAGGGTTCTGTCCGGGATTCTGATTTACGTCTGGCTTACCATTCGGCTGATTCTGCTGCGGATAGTTAGATCTTGGATTAGGATTTTGTCCAGGGTTCTGATTCACATCCGGTTTCACATTCGGCTGATTCTGCTGCGGATAGTTAGACCTTGGATTAGGGTTCTGTCCGGGATTCTGATTGACATCCGGCTTACCATTCGGCTGATTCTGCTGCGGATAGTTAGCTCTTGGATTAGGATTCTGTCCAGGGTTCTGATTTACGTCCGGTTTAACATTTGGTTGATTCTGCTGTGGATAGTTAGATCTTGGATTAGGGTTCTGTCCGGAATTCTGATTGACATCCGGCTTACCAGTCGGCTGATTCTGCTGCGGATAGTTAGACCTTGGATTAGGGTTCTGTCCGGGATTCTGATTTACGTCTGGCTTACCATTCGGCTGATTCTGCTGCGGATAGTTAGATCTTGGATTAGGGTTCTGTCCAGGATTCTGATTTACATCCGGCTTACCGTTCGGCTGATTCTGTTGCGGATAGTTAGCTCTTGGATTAGGATTTTGTCCAGGATTCTGATTTCCTTCTGGTCTAACATAAGGCTGATTCTGTTGCGGATAGTTAGGCCTTGGATTCGGATTTTGTCCCGGATTCTGATTCCCATTCGCCTGATTCTGTTGCGGATAGTTAGATCTTGGATTAGAGTTTTGGTTCGTCCTGCCCGGATTATTACCTGGTTTGAAGCTTTCTATTCTTTTTGGGGCAGGTCTGGCGTTATCTGCCCCGGCGGCGGTAGGTTTTATGGCAGGCCGGTAAACAGAAAGCTGGTTGTTAGCTAATAATTGTGCGCCAGGACTTGTATTATTGGTAACCCTCACCGCTTGGATCCTATTATGAGTCACGTTTTCCACATCGTTAATTTGTGGGCCGCGATTATACACTACTCTATTGTTATTAGGTTGACCATTGCCATTATAATTGTTGGTCACATTATTAATAATGGTCACATGATTGATCACCGTTGTATTAGAACGTTCTATATAATTATTCACATGAATATTATTCATGTTTCTGCTCTGAACCACATTCCAACTATTGGCAGGAGGGTTCCATCCTCCGCGATATGCTTCAACGGCATTAACGCGTGGTGCAATTGGCGCCCAGCAATAATAACCGGCCGAGCTTCCCCAGGTTACCCATGCAGGTGCCCACTCATGACCGGGCATCCACAACCAGCCATAGTAATCATCATAGAACCATCTGCCATAATGGAATGGGGCCCATCCCCAGCTATAATTTGATACCCAGGTCCAGCCGTAATCACTGTACACCCAATAGCCGTTAGTGGCATATGGCCTGAAATCTCTGTCAACATCCGGAACCCATACATACCCATAGTCAGGGTAATTAATCCAGGTGCCATACGGGCTTAGCTCATCATAAAAAACCTGGTCTGTTTGAGGCTGATCATTATAGTTATCGGTGTAAACCGGTTGTGGTGCTGGTTCATAAACAGTGGTTTGTACCATTGCGCCGCATCCTGCCAATGATATTGTTATAGGTACCACCATGTATAATATTTTTTTCATGATAATTAGCTTTTGGGTATTCTTTATAGTATATAATTATGACGGTGGTAAATGCAATTAGTTTAACATATAACTGGCAATATTAATAACATATTTTGAATATGATTTGAGCGACTATATATTAATTGCTCATTTGACTGTTTACGGATAATGATAGGAGATAGGTTATGTTTTAATAAATATCATGAAGCATAGCAAGCACCATGGTACATATCTGTAACATACTATGCCAAATAATGCTTCAATACAGTGGTTATCTACTGTGAGGTTTATCGCTGTCACGAAGAGAATTTACAACGAAAGGAATTATTATCGCCACAAACCAATGATGGTACCCATTAAGGTTAATGAAACTACGCTATAGCCCCCGTTGATAAAAATGTGACGCCAGCCTTTGAGCTCGAACAGGCTATGGATGGCAATGGCACAGAAAGTCCATGTGCCTGCCAGGAAACCGGCCTCAGCTCCCCAGGCTACGTCGGTTTTTGCATCAGCCAGGAATATGGCCAGGTTAATAGCCATTAGCAGCGAGAATACCGCTGTAAAACCAAATATTTTTCCTTTGTTGCCTTGTTTTATCTGTTCTTCGGTAAGATTGCTATCGGTCATCCATGCATTACCGAATAGCATACGTGAATACCAGATTCCGCCTACAGCAAATGCAGATAAGCCGGCAACCAGGACTGCCGGCCAATTGATCAATGAAAAGTTCATTAATTTATAATTTAAGTTTAAATAAAGCTATGGAAAATATTTAAACTATTGAACCTGATAGCGATATACATATCGCCCTATATTTCCATCTTTATCGACCCCTTCAATTATCGCTTTATAAGTGCCTGTGCCATCTGAATTGAAAAGTTCAAGTGTTGCATTGCCGGCTTTATCAGTCACCACATCCGGGTTCCAGTATATGGTACTGCGCAGGTCAACGTTTGTTGAATTGCTGGTTGGATTATCATACTTTGGGGCATAAAATACACGTGTAGTATTGAATCCGCCCGGTGTAAATTCTATTTCATAAGCTTTGGGCAGCAAATCCATCAGCTGATCCTTACTTATCTTCTCGCCTTTAGGTATTTTTTTAGTATTTACTACAATCACGCCTTTAGTTCCGGTATTTCTATTAATACCACTTAATCCGTCGTTGTTAAATATTTCAACAGATTCTACCATGTTGGGATCTACATTCAATAGATAATTATAATCAACCGGCATACCATTAGAATAAATCGCAACAGGGGTTTTGTCCCCGCTATTATAATTTCTAGCAATGTAAAAATTGTTGTTTTCATAAGTTAAACCTAAACCAGCACTTATTAAACAATCAGTAAAAAAATTGCATCCTTTAAATCTGTCGCCCTGGATAGTATGGTCAGCTTCCATGTTCAATCCTGTTAGGGAGCCATAGTCGGCGTGGCTTGGCTTTTTTACCACGACTTCTGATTTGATCACTACTTCCTTCAGCGTACGGGGTATATTAAATTGCCTTTTACTGTTTTGCAAATAAGGCTTCATCGCACTATCTATATTGGCTATTGTACCCACAGGATTGATGTAAATCGTGTTTGGTGGCCCCGTTAGCGGATTAATGCTTAATACAAGATTACTGCCGTTTGTATTATCACGGCCGCTGATCTTCACTTTTGATGAATCCGAAACCAATACGTTTGCAAACCTGAAGTTTCCGCTCATGTCCGTAACCGCTTGGGTAGAGTATGCCTTATCAGGTATAAATAATCTTACATTTCCCTTTGCCACAGGCATACCGGTGTTGGTGCGTAGTATTCCTGATATTTCAATGCCTTGTTCTGGTAAAAACGATATAGGCGGATATTTATCAGCAATGATATTTTTATATGAAAAACGACGATAGCCTTGTGTCAGCATTAATACGTCCAGGTCAGAATTGGCTTTATCGTCATTGTGATTGAAATAATAATTCGGTTTTTCAATATATCCTCTCAGGTCCGATGTTAACAGCAAATGGCTTGATATAGTTGGTGCATCATCATCATCAAAGGGTACGGTAGTTTCATTTATTACTGAAATTGAAAAGTTCCCTTCTGCAGGCAATGTTTTGTTTTTTGCAGATATCTGCATTTTTACTTTTTTGCGCCTTCCATAAATACCGAAATCGGATTTTAAAGAAAGATTAAGTTGATCATGATTATTGATAAAGGCTACGCGTTCGCTCAGTGGAGAACCTTTAGAGGAAAAGACAGTGATTTGTAAAACGCCTGTCGGGAATTTGCTTTTTGGGATGATCGCGCTATAGGATGTATTTTTCAAAACAGTTTGCGCTGCATAGCATACCACACCACCACTTTGCGCCATCACATAAAAAGATTTACCCTGGTTCTTTTGAAAAAAACCATCATTTGCGGTTATTTTAATGCTTAAACTATCGGGGCTGTTATTGTTTACAGAAAGGTTGATACCTTCTGAGCGTACCGAAGGCAGATCAATACTGCTTTTAGACCCATCGGCGAAAGTTAAATTAGCTTTATAGGTTTTATCATTTTCCGGTGTTAAAGCAAAGACACCCATGCCCAGGTGTTGTGACGAAAAATTAGCAACTACAGCTCCTGTATTATCCGTTACTGTCCCTTTAGCTTCAATGCCTGATCCATTTGGTTGTATCGCCTTAAAGGCTATCCTGGATCGTATTCCGTTAATTAGATAACCGCCTTCCGGGAAAAATTGCACATCAGTACCGGGAGGGGTAAGTTCTATCTGGAAATTTTTAGTGACCACAGTTTTTTCTTCAACGGTCAAATCGGTACTTATCACACTGGAAGTCAGTTCGGCAGGCTTTTCGCTTGTAAAAGTTATGTTTAGTTTTCCGCTTGGGTCTGTTTCCCCTTTTCCTTTAGTTATTGTCCCATCATCATTAGTTGCTTTCCAACTCACTTTCTTACCGCTGTAAGGGTTGCCATCCTGGTCTTTATAAACAACTACCGCATTTATTTTTGCCGTTTTCTCAGATATTGAATTATTGAAAGTTATATGCGGTATCACCAGACCTTGTTCATTACTGCCAATTGTGATTGTCCGGTTAAAAAAATAGGCCTGATCCGAATTGCGCATCCAGCGGGTATAAGCCCTTATGCGATAATTACCACGTTTGGTAGCATCCGGTGTAAGAGGTATATAACCGCTTGCCATGCCGTTGACCAATTGAAGTTTTATCTCGTTTGCAAGCTGGCCCTGTTCGTTGGTCAGATCCACATACAATATCTTGCTTAAAGTCGAAAGCTGGTGCAGGTCAATAGTTACATAAGCCCTAAACCAAATGGTGTCATTTACGGCGTAATAAGGTTTATCAAAGTGGATGTAAACCTTTTCAGTCGGATGGTCATTTGTCAGCTTGGATGTTTTTGCAATAATAGTGGTTAGGGGGATACTATCGCGCTGTGCAGAAGCTGATAAATGGAGTATGGTAACAGATGTTATTAGTACAAATAAAAATTTTCTTAGATTCATTAAAATAGGTTAAGTCAGAGCAACCGGCTAAATATAGCTATTTCATATAATAGGCCGCTTAATGCGATTGGGTGTTTAACACTTTTTTTACAATTGACGTTAAAATACACAGCACAGCCTATGTAACGGACGATTTTAGTATAAAGTGTAAAGGCTGAGATTTTTGAGGATTTGTTTTATATAAGAATTTAAGCTAAACTTAATCTCTTTATCACGGTTTTATAACAATCACTTATGAAAAAGAAAGATGAAAAATCTCATTTTAATGACCAGTGGGAGCAAATGCTTATCCATTTTAAGAATTTTATAAGAACCGGTGATCAGGAGCAACTGCACCTTTTTCGTGTTCAGGTAAAAAAGCTGCGGGCTATGCTTGAACTTTTTGATGTTACTTCAACTAAAAAACAGCTATCAAAAGACTTTAAGCCTGTTAGAAAGATATTTAAACACTGCGGCGAAATACGCAGTGCCTATGTCAATATGAAACTGTGGGCACAATATCATTTTACTGATGAAGAGTTTTTAATGGGCCAGTTGTACGAAATAGAAAAAGGAACTAATAGTGTTAAAGAGCTGAAAAATAAATATCTAAAAACAATAAAAGCCGCACATAATGACATTGCTGATGATTTAAAGCATATCGGCAATAAGGATATTGTAGCCTTTTATAAAAATAAACTGGATATAATAGCTGATTTGCTAAGTAAGCTGCAGTTTGGTAATGATTTGCACGATGCGCGAAAGCAGATAAAAGTATTAGTATATAACCGCAAGATCGCACGCAGTGCATTGGAATACAGTAAAATAGATATCAGCGATGAATATCTTGATAAGTTACAAGGACTGATTGGAGACTGGCACGATAATATCCTGGCTATGCAACTGTTTTCAGCACCGGAATTAAACCACAAACCTATCATTACAAAAATAAAAAGACAGGATACGCGATTTAAAAGAACTATAACTGCTTTGGCACATGATTTTGAGAAGAAGGCCATTGTAACTGAAAAGCAAAAAGTATAAATAAATGGGAGTGGAGATAGAACGGAAGTTTTTAGTCGACCATGAAAAATGGGGCCGGCTTGGTAGACCTGAGGGTACTCATTACAAGCAAGGATATTTATTAAGTAATGAAAAAGAAACAATTCGTGTACGTATCTCGGATAATGAGGGCTTTTTAAACCTGAAAAGCAAGGTATCGCAAGTAAGCCGTAAGGAATATGAATACAAAATACCATTGCAGGACGGCATTGAAATATTAGAGGCTTTTACAAAACGCGGTACGGAAAAGACCCGGTACAAAATATCCGTTGCCGGAAAGACCTGGGAGGTTGATGTTTTTATGGGCGATAATAAAGGATTAATAGTTGCTGAAATTGAACTGGAAAGCGAGGATGAAAAATTTGAAAAACCGGATTGGGTGACTAAAGAAGTTACCGATGATGGCAGATACACCAATTCAAGTTTATCCATCAACCCCTATAAGAATTGGGGAATGTAATAATTTAGTTAACTATTTATAAATCAAAGCTGATTTTCATATCTTCACTAGATAAACCAAAACAGCCTTTGATATGAAAACCTTTTTATTTTCCTTACTATTTTTCGTTTGCAGTTATGCGTTTGCACAGGAAGTTCCTGCACGTTGGGATGAGCTTACTGCAACAGATTTTCCAATTGCATTGGACAAATCATCCCAAACTTGTATACTCCCATTTGGTATACTGGAAAAGCATGGGCCTCATTCTCCACTAGGTACCGACCTGATCCATGTGCGTGAATGGGCAGCGAGGGCAACAAAGCAGGAGTACGCAGTTGTTTTTCCGGATTATTTTTACGGGCAGATCAATGAAGCGAGACAGCAACCCGGAACCTTTGCTTTGCCAAGCCGCGTGATATATGATCTACTGGAAGCTACCTGTGATGAGATAGCACGCAATGGATTCAAAAAAATTGTAATCCTGAATGGGCATGGGGGCAACCCGGAGTTTATCCGCTTTTTTATGCAATCGTTTTTAAACAAACGGCATAATTATGCAATCTATTTTTATACAGCTGAAGGTGACCAGGAATATGCTAAACAATATCGTGAGATGCATAAATCAGATATACGCACAGATCAGCATGCGGGCGAAAGCGAAACCTCTGTATTGCTTTATTACAGACCTGATCTAATGAGGATGGATAGGGCAACACAACAATCCGGTGCCGACCAGAAAAGATTAAACATTCCGGGTTTGTATACACCTATATGGTGGTACGCATCTTATCCAAACCACTATGCAGGTGAAGGTGACAAAGCTACTTCTGACTTTGGTAAATTTATTACCGATCATGAGATCGCTTCATTTATCAAAGCATTAAAAGAAGTTAAAGTTGATAACACTACTATAAAACTGCAGAACGAGTTTTATGACAGGGTAGATAATCTGAATAAATAAAATAAGAATAGTCATTAAAAACATAAACCCTGTAATTAATTATCTTAATTGCAGGGTTTATAGTTATTCCATAGCATCAACGATGCTACAGCAAAAATCAAATGATTGAGATTAACTCCAGCCGGTGCCTTTTTTGGCGTTACCATCTTTAATGTGACCTTCAGCAGTTGCTTTGCTCATAATAGCCGACATTTTATTGCCTGCACTATCTTTTCCACTTGCAATGTACCTTCCTGATTTAATGTCAATAACCGGATCGATCATCGGAACATTTTTTGTTTTTGTTTTTACTGAATACGCGGTTATTCCGCTCCCTGTTGTTGCCATGATAAGTAGTTTTTAATTTAAGTTAACCTGTTTTAAGGCGATTTGTTTACCAATAAACGTAATTTTTATTATTTCTGCTGTTTTTAGTTATCAACCTTTCAACGATTTTCAACAAAAAAAACATTTTTATTTATAAGAAATTGCTTTAACATATACATTAAGGCCGTTTTAATAATAACTTAAAATCCTTTCGAACAATAACATAAAACAGTAGGCAATTGTTACGCGTTTATACTTTATAAGTAAAATGTTATTATTATTGTGTAGGCTAAATCACCAATCATGAACAAAAGAGACTCAAGTATTGTTTACTTAATTTTAGGTATTTATGCGTTAATGGTTAATTGGTATTACAACCATGGTATCATTATGCTTATCTTGGCTTATATATTCTGGCCATTGTACCTGATATATGAATTGCTTACCGGCAATCTTTCTCATGGTATGTGGAAGACCATACCGCTCTCGTATTTCAAATAAATGGCATGGGCGAAGGCGCCGAAGATTTGAGAAAGATATTATTAGCATAGATAATTTGCCTGCCGCTTTATTTAAAAAAGCAGGAATAATCAAATCTCTTCTTTAAATTTAAGCGCACTCATTCATAACCTAAAATGAAGTATCGCTTACTATTTCTTTTCCTGTTAACCCTAGTGGGCAATAGTACACTATTTGCGCAATCAGATAATCAGTTAATTACATCAAAACGCTGGAATGCATTCTGGATAAAGGTGCCCGGCGAACCGGCTGATGGTTACGAGATATGTTTGTTTCGTAAAACGTGGAGCTTATCAAATAAACCAGCTAACTACCTTGTGCATGTATCGGGAGATAACCGTTATAAATTGTATGTAAATGGACAATTGATATCCGTTGGCCCTGCGCGCGGCGATCTGTATTACTGGAATTACGAAACAGTTGATCTGGCACCTTATCTCATTGCCGGCAAAAATGTTATCAGTGCGATTGTGTTTAATGAGGGGGCATTAAGACCGGCTTCACAAATGAGTTATCGGACAGGTTTTATATTACAAGGCAATACACCCGCAGAAGAAGAAATTAATACCGGAACGAACTGGAAATGTTACCGCGATTCAGCCTATCATCCATTACCGGTTGAATTGATCTACAGCTATTATGTTGCAGGTCCGGGCGAACTGGTAGACATGAAGCGACACCCACAGCAGTGGCAGCAGCCCGGTTTTGATGATACCAAATGGCAGCAGGCATCCAAAATATCTACAGGTTGGCCCAAAGGCCTGTTTACATTTGATGATGGCTGGATGCTTGTGCCATCACCCATACCTGCATGCGATTTAGTGATGCAAAGGCTGAAAGCAATGCGCAAAGCTGGGGGCGTTGGTTTGCCTTCAACTTTCCCGACTAAAAAAAGTCTGGTTACCATAACGACCCACACCAAAGCAACTATTTTGCTCGATCAAACTTATCTGACGAATGCTTATCCGACGATTGTATTCAGCAAGGGAAAGGATGCAGGCATATCAATGGCTTATGCCGAAGGTTTGTATATCATCGAGCCTAACAATACAAACTGGAGAGCACAAGGCAAAAAAGGCAACCGTAACGAAATAGAAGGCAAGCGTTTTGTAGGTCGTAAAGACAGTGTCATTAGTGATGGCAGCACCGGTCAGCAATTTACACCGCTGAATTGGCGCACTTATCGCTATATCCAACTAATCGTTGAGACCAAAGACGAGCCTTTAATTATTGACGATCTGTACGGTATGGCAACAGGCTATCCGTTTAAATATAATGCCAAACTGGAAACAGACAACACCGAGCTGAGCAAGATATTAGAGATAGGGTGGCACACTGCCCGTTTGTGTGCCTGGGAAACCTATATGGATTGCCCATATTATGAACAGCTACAATATATTGGCGATACACGCATACAGGCCCTGGTTTCTTACTACAACAGCGGTGATGACCGACTTGCTCGGAATGCGATTACTCTGCTTGATCATTCACGTATTGCGGAAGGGATCACCCAAAGCCGTTATCCAACGGCTATCCCACAACAGATACCTACGTTTTCATTATGGTGGATAGGCATGCTGCATGATTATTACATGTATCGTAATGACAGTGGATTTGTACGCGATAAATTGCAGGGTGTGCAGGATGTGCTTGCTTTCTTTAACCGATATCAGCAGCCTGACGGCTCATTAAAAAAAGCGCCTTACTGGGAATTTACCGATTGGGCAAACGGGAAGGATTGGAACGCAGGCACAGCGCCAATAGGCAAGGAGGGTAATTCGGCTGTGTTGGATATGCAGTTATTATGGGCGTACCAGTTAGCGGCTGAATTGGAAAGTAAATTAGGCAGTAAAGAATATACATTGAAGTACGGGCAATTGGCTTCTCAGCTTAAACAAACTATAAGAAATAAATATTGGGTGACAGAAAGAGGCGAATTTGCTGATCGCCCCGAAAAGGATGTTTTCTCACAGCATGCTAATGCGTTGGCTATTTTAACCGGTGTAGCCGATGGAAATGAAACTGCCGTACTCGGGCATAAATTATTAGCTGATACTTCAATGGTGCAGGCATCCATTTATTTTAAATACTATGTACACCAGGCGTTGATAAAATCTGGTATGGGTAATGACTATATTAACTGGCTGAACATATGGCGCGAAAATATCAAAATGGGTATGACCACCTGGGCCGAAATGTCTGATATCAGTGCATCACGGTCTGACTGCCATGCCTGGGGTTCGAGCCCTAATATTGAACTCTACCGTACTGTTTTAGGCATTGAAAGCGATGCATCCGGATTTGAAAAAGTTAAGATCGAGCCCCATCTTGGAACAATAACAAATATTGGCGGACAAATACCCCATCCCAAAGGCAACATCAGCGTAAAGTATGAGCAGAAGAATAATAAATGGCTGATGGATATTACTTTACCTGAAGGTACGCCCGGAAGGCTGATCTGGAAGGGGAAAGCATATGTGTTGAAAGCGGGTAAAAACAATTTGGTGCTTTAATGTTTATATTGCTGAGAAACCTGTCATCGCAATTACATGGAATGGATCGAACTGGCTACTGCTGCATATGTTGTTGTCATCATTATTGTATGCCTCAATATAATTTATAATACACCTTCCACAGCTAAAGCGCTTTCGTATGTGCTTGTATCTATATTTTTGCCTGTCATTGGCATGGTTATCTATTTTGCTGTCGGACTTAACTATCGAAAAAAGAAGCTATACAGTAAAAAGATAGTCAGGGATAAAACCGCATTGGAAGATCTGCGCAGGCGTGTAACTGTAGAATCGGAAAAGGCATGGGATACCAAAGAACCTGCCATAAAGAAGCATAAAAAACTGGCGCTCTATCTTTTAAATGACGGCATGAGTCCGCTATCCGGTGGTAATAAGGTGAAATTGCTGATCAACGGTGAGGAAAAGTTCCCTGAAGTATTAGAAGCTCTTAAAAATGCCAAACATCACATCCATATAGAATACTACATTTTTGAAGATGGCGAGATTGCTGAACAAATAAAAGAAGTGCTGATACAAAAAGCTAAAGAACGCGTAGCAGTAAGATTTATTTATGATGATTTTGGCAGCCGTTCCATCAGGAAGGAATTTGTTAAGGAACTGACAGATGCGGGTGTACAGGCATTTCCGTTTTATAAGATCCGATTTATATTGTTTGCCAACAGGATAAACTACCGCGATCACCGCAAAATAATTGTTGTGGATGGATGTATAGGCTTTGTAGGTGGTATCAACGTAAGTGACCGGTATATTAATAAACCGGGTCAGCTATTTTGGCGGGATACACATGTGATGATCAACGGTCCGGGAGTATACTACCTGCAATATTTATTTATTTCTGACTGGAACTTTTGCTCGGGCAAGCACCTGAAACTGGAAAGAGATTTCTTTTGCACCAAGCCGACAACCAACGGCAAAGCTACTGTACAAATAGCAGCAAGCGGTCCCGACTCAGATGTACCCACATTAATGTTCTCGATGGTGCAAACCATTGGTCTGGCCGAAAAGGAATTGCTGATCACGTCACCTTATTTTATACCCGGCGAAAATATCATGAATGCTTTGCACGTAGCGGTTAAAAGCGGTGTTAAAGTGAAAATATTGGTGCCTGATAAATCCGATTCGTCATTGGTTAACGCAGCTGCCCGGTCTTATTACGGCGAATTACTGGCGGCAGGAGTGGAGATCTATTTATATCAGAAAGGATTTGTTCATGCCAAAACTTTGGTTTCTGACGGGCAGCTTGTTATTATCGGCACGGCTAACATGGATCACCGCAGCTTTGAACTCAATTTTGAGGTAAATAGCATGATCTATGATACGGCTACCGCAGAACAATTAAGGGATGTTTTTTATGATGATATAAAGAATGCCAAAAAAATTAACGCCAACACCTGGAAAAAACGCCCTGTTTACAAACAAATGCCTGAGAAGTTGGTGAGATTATTATCGCCACTTTTGTAGCTAAGTAGCAGTGGTAAATTGCAGTAGCAGTTGTGATTCTACTGCTACTGCAAACTGCAACTGCCATTAAATTTTCTCCACCACTACAGCCGTACCATAAGCTAATACCTCGGTAACGCCCTGCATGACTTCATTGGCATCATAACGCATATTGATGATTGCCGTAGCGCCCATAACCTGGGCATGCTGTATTAAAAGTTGATAAGCTTCTTCGCGGGCATTTTCACAAAGCTCTACGTAGATAGAAAGCCTTCCGCCAAAAAGCGACTGAAAGCCGCCTGCGATATTGCCCAATGCACTACGGCTGCGCACAGTGATGCCACGTACAACGCCTAAGTGTTTTACAATTTTATAGCCCTCTAACGAGGTACTGGTAGTTACTAATGAATGATCCATTTTTAGTTTTTTGATTTTAGGTAATTGAATCAAATATAATTTATATTGAGATAGGACATAGGCATTGTTTGTTACAAAAAAGATATGCTTATAATTGCTTTATGTCTGCGATATTTTTAGAAACACGACGACTGATACTGCGGCAATGGCAGGAGTGTGACTATGAGCCTTACATCCAATTAAATGCGGATAACGAGGTGATGGAGTTTTTTCCGTCAACATTGACGAGGGATGAAAGCTTAGCACAGATTGTACGCCTTACTGCACATATTGATCAGTATGGTTATGGCTTTTTTGCCGTGGAAAGAAAAGATAACCATGAGTTTATCGGATTTACGGGCTTAGCAAATGTCCGGTTCGAAAGTCATTTTACGCCCTGTGTAGAGATTGGTTGGCGATTAAATAAAGCTAACTGGAACCAGGGTTTTGCAACAGAAGCAGCCAGGGCATGTCTTAAATATGCATTTGATACTTTAAAATTGAACGAGGTATATTCATATACTTCCGTAGATAATAAGCGTTCGAACACCTAATGAAAAAGATCGGGATGAGCAAAGCGGGTGTTTTTGATCATCCGTTAATAGAGGACGGCCATGTTTTAAAGCTGCATGTTTTGTATAAATCAGTGGCAGATGTTCAACTTAATCATTAAGATATCAAATTATAATCATAATCTAATCCACCTTTTTGTGAAATAACGAGTAAAAAATACACCTTTGCCCAATACCTGAGAGAAATTCGGCTATGTGGCAGTAAGTTCATAATTGCTTTTCAAAAGGTGTTATTATTGATATAATTATTTCGTTATTTCGTCCCCGGATTACTTTTGAAATTTACAGCAATTGTTAAATAATGTAAAATAATAGTGGCCCCAATAATTAATAATTAGAAACCCCGTTAACAGCGTAAATAAGATCATATGAATAAACTTAGACTTCTCGCTTTTCTTTTGTTAGCTGCATTTTTTGTACAAAGCTGTAAAAAGGAGACTGTAGTTGGTACCGCGTATACCACTGCGCCTTTCCAGGCCAATATTAATGGTGCAACCTGGGCACCCGATACATTAAGCTCGACAGTTAGCTATGACCCGACTGCCCAAACCAAAACATTTGTTTTATCGGGCACACATGATCAAAAGCAGATCACTATGTCAGTTACTATAAATAGTGCGAGCAATACTCCCGGTTTTGCAACAGGCACTTATAATATTGATTCAGTTTTAGTTAAAGCGCAGTATAAAACCCAAGTAAAAGACAGTCAAGGCAATTATGTTTTTTTGCCACATGGTACTGTAGGAGCTGGTGCAGGTATTATTTACGTAACGGCTGTTGATTCGGTGCAGAAGCAGATAACCGGAACATTCCAATTCTATTCACGATCACAAACTGTCGATGGTTCCGGTACTATTTCTTACACTATTGATAACATATTAGGCGGGGAGTTTAACAAATTGCCTTATACCTATGCCAGTAATTAATTCTGAAACTTAAACAAAGCATCACAAATAAAGATGAAAAAAATACTTACATCACTAACTATAGCACTTACTCTGCTTATGACTATGGGCGCTAAGGCACAAGTCAAAAGCTATTTTGGTTTTTTTGGCGGGATATCTATCCCTCAAGGCAATTTTAGTTCAGTTGATTATGATAATAACAAATCAGGCTTTGCTAAAAAGGGTCTTACTTACGGATTAGACGGAGCTTATTATTTTTCTAAAAATTTCGGCATCGGTGCCAGTATAACTTACCAGGACAATGGCGAACTAAACCAAAATGATGCAGATAGCCTGGCTGCAGGTTATACCAAATCATATGGTGCCGATCAGTCAACTGTTACAGCGCAAAACCGTTACCAAACGTTGAACATATTATTAGGTCCGCAATACACCTTCACCTTTGGCAAATTTTTATTTGATATAAGGCCTAATGTTGGAATTATAAAGGTCTTCTCAACTCCTGAAACGAATGTTTTGCTTTCGGGTATAACCGATCAGACAGGTACGTTTTACCAGCGTGGTGGTTCGGGAACAGTACTTGCTTATGGCGGCAATTTATCATTACGTTATAAACTGAGCGATAATCTGTTTTTAACACTGCGCGGAGCTTATATCAATTCAACCGGGCCTTCTATAACAAATGACGACCGTACGCATGAAATCGGGCGATATGTAACAAAACAACCTATTACTGCAATAAATACCACCCTTGGTTTAAGTTTCGGGCTTTAATTCAAAAGCTAATAATAAAAGAATCCTGTCCGTACAATATGTATTGGCAGGATTTTTTTATTTGATCACAACTTAATCAACATGCTAAGGGGAATAAGGACAAGAATTGTTATAAGCAGTGCTTTCCAAATACTCTTGTGCTCATAATCATCATGAGGAAAATATTTTTTAAAGAAATATTCTGCTAATATTCCACCGCCTATAATTTTCAAGACAATCAAACTAACAATGATTTTGGGATTAGGGTTTTTCAACAAAGTGTCCATGGTTAATGGTATTCGCAATGCGTTAGCAATATAACTGATCAAATAGCCTGATACAAAATAGTAAGCTATCGAGAATAAAAGTACTGTAGTTCCTTCTTTTTTATAGCCAACCGAACGGAGGTTCAGCATTAATAATACACCACCTATTATCGGATCGAAAATTATAGAGAATAGCAGTATTGCCAATTTTGAATAAATAGCAACACCATGTTCCTCGGGTTGTTGTTCATCTATTTCCGGAGTTTCCTGAGTTTCCATTGGGCAAAGATAAAATCATTTGTTCAGGATGCTATGTATAAAATATAAATGCCTGTCGCTGATAAATGCCTGTCACCAATAGTAACAGGCATGCCTGATAATTTGCCTCATCCCAACCCTTCTCCAAAGGAGAAGGACTTAAAAAAGGGAATGCAGTCAAAGTCCTCTCCAACGGAGAGGATTATTCACATTAATATTTATTTAAATAGGTGTTCATGAAGGCTTCGCCGTTTAGGTGAGGCTAATCATATTTTATTTATCGTTCCGTTATAATATGCGAGGTAACGCTCAAAGCGGTAGCGCCCGAAATGTAAACTGTATAACCATGCCCCGCCTGGAAAGTGGCAGGTATGTTCAGTATCGATGAAGCAGACCCCGTAGCATTAACGGTAATGGAAGTAGAGGGATCAATATCAGTAAAATCAGAAGCTGATTTGAAAGCCAGGTTTGAAGCCAGTACAGCTCCACCGGAAGCGACCAGATCAATATTTGTTGTTAAGGCTGTGCTTAAATTAATAAAACGTACCCTTGCTTTTCCTGATTGAGGGGCAGACCTGTCATTCGGGAAAATGGCATATGAACCTCCATCTATATAAAAAACGTTATAAGAGTCTGCGCCTTCAATTACCATGTTAAAGGAAGTATTAACAATTGTTGTCCCCGAATTTTTAAATCGTCCCAAATGGCTGCCGCTGGAAGTTGGTAAAAACCCAGAGCTTGAGCCGTAAGCCAAAGATGTGGTTAACCGTGTGCTATCGGAATAAAAGTCCTGTACAACGGAGGCTTCGGCGGCATTGGTCACTAAAAGATAAGAGTTTTTAGTATCAACACTTCCGTCTTTAGTGCAGGAGCTTAATGCAAACGAAAGTACAATAAAGGCGACTATTGGTAATATTAATCTCCGAAATTTTTTTGGATAAAAGATTGCTTTCATAGTGTGATTTATTAAGACGTTTTGAGGATTTGATTTCAAGCTTAACGGCAAAGTTTGTATTTTATTCTTTTAGTATAATAAACTTAACTGGCATTTAATAAATTAAGTGGTAATACTTGAAGTACAAATAGCTTTTTTATAATTTTTGTTTGGAGATGTTTAAGTTTTAAAAAAGACACAAATGACTACTTTAACAAAAAATGACCGGAAAACATCCGGTCATTTTTATGATATAAACTATTTCAACAATGCCATCATTAAGATTTTGGCGGAGTTGTAGTAGGACTCGTGGGTGACGTAGGACTTGGGTTAGTTGGTGGCGTTGGCGCAGGGGTTGGGTTAGGCGGATTTGGACTTGGTGCCGGCGTTGGATTAGGCGGATTCGGACTTGGTTCCGGTGTTGGATTTGGAACAGGAGGATTTGGGCTCGGGTTAGGAGTAGGAGTAGGGCTTGGATTAGGTGGATTAGGGCTTGGCGTAGGCGAAGGATTTGGCATTGGATCAGTAGGTTTTTTCTTTTTGTTTGGAATAGTATCAGCAACAGCTATATTTTTGCCGCTACCGATAACTGCTTTACCGGTAATCATATGATGATCACTTTTTGCTGCAGCAAGCTCAAACACTCCCGCAAGAGTTACTGCCATAATAAATGCACTTAACTTTTTCATACTGTATTTTTTATTAAATATTAACTGATTGATATAACACTATGTATTTTATTGTGTTTTAATTAAAATTATTTCTCATAAATTATTAACAGCTCTAGGCTTGACGAATTATTTAGCACGACCTATTCTCAACCGCGAGCCAATATGTATCTTAAATATCTCCATTATGAACCCAAGCAGATGGACGGTACAGATCACCAATACCTCATCACGTGTTTCTATTTTGTATGCATACAGTACAACTTGTATCACCATGCAGGCGATCAACATAAAGTCATATCGAGGGATAACGCCTGTAAACAAATGCGCTAGTGCCAGCATGGTGAAAACCAGGATCGGGAAAAGGCAACACAGGCCTGTTGTATGGCAAATATGAGTAAATGACTAATACGGCCGCTGTAAGCTATCCGATAAATGCGTGAGAGTGTCGGGTTTGCAGTATAAAGCACAATATATAAAACTTAAGATTTAAGAATTTGGTGCTGTATCCATTGCTTTAACCTGGCCTACATAGGCTGGTGGGAGGATGGCGTTTTTTAGCAGATTTTGCAATCTGAGTAACCTGAAAAATTTATAAACATAAAGTACAGGCAATAACCACCGCATTTTACCAAGACCGAGCAATTTGCTTACCCTGCGTGGTACCACAAGCAATTGTGCCTGTTTTAAAAGATGAAACCGTATTAGGCCCAGGTGTTTTTTATATTGAAGATAAAGATCATGTGTCAGGTTGCCCCTGCATATACTGTAACCTAATTGTTCTTCCCGTTGAATGATCCAATCAGTGTAGTTAGTGGGTAAGTTTTTAAGTGCCATGCGTTCGCCAACACGGTAGAATACTTCAAATACTTCTTCTTTTTCGGCTACAGCGAGCGGGCGTTCGAGTAATTCATAAGAGCGGATGGAATAGTCTATCAGCAGATATAACACATCCAGGTAAGCGTCATCGGGTATCTGTGCCCCACGACTGGCCTCCACGCCTCTGTGAATGGCCGTTATCTGATCGATAGACCGCAGGGCAGCATCGTACTCAGAAAATAATATCTGCCGGGAATAATTGACCGTACTGAATAAACGGCCAAGCGGGTCGGAGGGTAGCTTGCCAGTAAAGTAAAGCCAATCTACCGATTTATTCAAAGCAAACTCGGCTGATGCCCCTGCAAAAATGAATAAGATGGTGTCTGCCTTTCCCCATATCTTTCTTACAATAGAATTGGTATTTACAAAATAGGTAGCCATATTATTAAAACGTTTTTAAACTCAATCTGATATTTTCTACCACAATTACCAGTAGCATGCTTAAAGTGTATATCAGCATATCGGTAAATGAAAAAGAGGTACCCATCAGCATAACTGCTAAACTGGAATTTTGCAGGCCCAGCAAGTTCACCAGGTGGAAGTATTGTGATATTTCTACAGAGTAGGCGAATAGCAACACGCAACTGGCTGTAGTAAAAATTGAAGTATTTGCAAAAGTTTTAACTATACAATACAATAAGATCACCACCAGGAAATCCCACCGTAGGGGCGTATCAAAGCATCATGCAGATATAAGCCTATCAACACTTCTGTAAGCAGAAATAGCAGGGCCAGCAGGAAATAAGTTTTGTTGAAACTAAGCATTTTTGTTATTAAAAAGTACTTTGATATACAAAGTAAATAAAAAATTATGTGATTAACAAAGATTATTTTTTTAACGATTTAACTACTCCTATATGATACCGATCATAGACAAGCTCAGTGTGACAACGCACTTATTAACTGTGCCTACAGTATGAAAAGCCGTTACAGGATAAACTCTGCAACGGCAGGTTTTAGAGGTAGATTAAAATATTATTGTGTAAGCTTATCTTGTTGCCATAAACCAGTAATCTTGCTCACTTCGGAGTAATTTTTTAGGTTGACATGATGGGCCAGCATGAATGTACCTGTTTCGCCTGTCACTGTTACTATTTTAAAATTATAATCCTGTGTTTGTACATATGAAAGTATACTAGGTAATGTAGCAGAAGGATCTATTTTGCTGAAGAAAAAACCAAGCGTTACCTGACCGGGGGCTGTTATGTAAACAAAGTTGGTATAATATTGGGTACCAAAAGATGGAAACTGGTAAGGCAATGGCTCCCATTGGTTTGGATTATATGTCGGACTTGGCGTAAAATAAACCAGCACCATACCATTATCCAATACGTCCTGGGTAATTGTGTTATTACTTCTTACATACCCTTGCATAAAATATTCAGTATAACCGCCACTGCCGGTTTCGAGCATATAACCGGTACTGCTACTTGCCCATGAAGCTGCAGGTACTGTAAATACATCCGTTTTTACATTGGCATTACCCTCTGGTCCTTGTGGCCCGACCGGCCCCTGTGGACCTGCGGGACCTTGTAAACTTAAGGGGTTACCCCAGTTTGAAGCCGTTTTAGGGCCATAAAGCATATAATGTGTTATATCCAGGTAATAGTCTCCGGTTGTACCAGTTGTGGTTGGCGGCGCACCACTGCCACTGTAAATTTTGCTACCGGCCGCACCGGTGGCTCCCGTAGCCCCGGTTGCGCCCTTTAACGAAAAGCCGGTTCCCCAGCCTGTAGCAGTTTTAGGGCCATATAGTAATCCGGTGGTAAGGTTAATGTAGAAATCGCCAACGGCGCCTGTAGTGCTGGCCGGAACGGTGGTTCCGCTGTAAATAATGCTTCCATTTTTGCCGTTGGCTCCTGCAGGGCCTGCTGGTCCAACAGGGCCCTGTGGACCAGTGGTACCAGTTGGGCCTTGCGGACCAGTGGTGCCATCCTTACCACATGATGCCGCAAAAAGTGCTATTAAGACTAAGAACAGTAGTAAGTAATTAAATTTTTTCATGTTCTTTCAATTTTTAAAATGTTAAAAGATTGTCTTTCAGGCGGGGAATAGTTAGGGCCACTCCCATTGAAACAAAATTGAAAAAACAGTCATAAAAGTATATCAGGATTTTTACGCGATCAGCTACGTAGTTTTACTTGAGTTTATTGTGATTATTGGCTGAATTACAGAATATTAAAAAAACATAATATATATTCAAAGAACAGTAAGTACTTTTTCACAAAAGCAGGTAGTGTTTTTGCATTTATCTGTCGATACATAGTATCACCAATAAGATGAGCTGTAAATTTTACGATGATGGGAACTGAGTAAATTCAGAATCACAAATTTGTTGGATTTAGGATTTCACAGATTTTATTAGTTACTAATCTGCGAAATCTTGTAATCAGCAGTTCAGACAAACAACCTCCTCCATCAAACGTTCATTCTAAAAACCAATTATCATGTGGCAGGAAAAAGATAATAAGCTTTACAGAGCCTTTGCGTTTAAGGATTTTTCGGATGCGTTTTCGTTTATGTGCCGGGTGGCTTTACTGGCTGAGAAAAGTAACCATCACCCTACCTGGACAAATACCTGGAACAAAGTGGAGATATGGCTCAGTACCCACGATGCAGGCGATATCGTTACAGATAAGGACAGGAAGCTGGCGACGGGGATAGATGCGTTGGTCTGAACCATGATTATGGGATTGGCTTGATTAATGATGATTTAAGGAGAAATCATGAAAATCCTTAAATCCGTTTAATCAAGGTTCAGACAATTAGTTATTTTCCCAATAAAAACATCACCGGTACGTCCAACCGTTTATGCCATGATCTTTCTGAATGATCTGCGCCTGGGTACTCGCGGGTAATCCAGTTTATTTCGGTGTATCCTGCGGCTCTCATGATCGTGTCAGCCTGTAACTGGTAGGGTTTATACATGGCATCCAGTGTTTCGCTGCCATAATCAAAGTATATTTTATGGTTTTTAGGCGATGGCAGATGGGTTTTCAAATACTGTAAAAACGCCTCAGGAATAGGATTGTCTACAGTAGTAAAAATGCCCGGCCAATGGGTTGACATGCAGGCCGCTCCGCCAAAAACTTTCGGATACTCACAAATTGCGTACATGGATATCAGTCCGCCCATACTTGAACCCGCGATAAAGGTATGCTGCTGATCGTGCATAGTACTAAAATGTGCATCGATATAAGGTTTCAACTCCGTTACCAAAAATTTGAGGTAGTTATCAGAAAATGGTCCTGTGCCTATTAGCGGTGTGCCTTTATCACGGCCGATGGCTAATATCTTTTGCTGGCCTTCCTGGTTCATACTGTAAAATGCTTTCTGCGGAAAATACTCCGGGAAACGTTTAACCCCAGTGTTCCAGATGCCTACTACTATGCAATCCTTTATTTTTTTCTCGGCTAATAGTTTGCACAATACTTCATCCGCACCCCATTCCTGTTTGTTCCACATCAGGGTACTATCAAATAGTGCTTGTCCGTCGTGCATGTACAGTACGTTGTACTTTTTACCTGGACTGTATCCCTCCGGCAGCCACACATCCACATTACGGGCATCCACAAATTTGGATGGAAAATTATCGAGCCTTTTGATGCTTCCACAGGTTACTTTGGGTATTTGGGCAATAAGTGGGAAAGAGAAAAAAACGGAAAAAAACAGGAGGATGGAATTTCTAAAACTTGCAGTCATGGTAACAAATTGGAAAGGGTAAAACTATGGAACATCAAATCTTGCTGCAATGATTTAATGGGTTAAAATATGGCCTATTTTGGCCGTGCATGGTATTTTATTTTTTTGATAATAAATACTTATCTTCAAACCTGCAAAAGTTTGAAAATGAAGCCACTGGTAGTTTTACTTGTATCAGCTGTAGGTACTTTATTGGTTACCCACTTCATAAGTGGAAGATGGGATTATTTGATTGCAGGTAATATAGCTATGGCGATAATGCTGCTTTTTACTGCATTAGGTCATTTTATTTACTGGAAGGGTATGATCATGATGGTTCCTGGATTTATCCCCGCTAAAAAACAGATGGTATTCCTTGCCGGTATTTTTGAAATTCTTTTTGCTATCGGGTTATGTATCCCGTCTTCCAGGCGTTTAACAGCTGATCTGCTGATCTTATTTTTCTTACTCGTTTTGCCCGCCAATGTTAATGCGGCCCAAAAAGGTATTGATTACAAGGACGCCTCTTTTGAGGGCAGGGGTACAAATTATCTGTGGCTCCGAATTCCGATGCAATTGTTCTTTATTGCATGGGTGGCTTATTTTGGTTTGATACTTGTACAACCTGAATAATTGAAATTTAATTTCGTTATTTTAATAAATACAAAATTATAATTTGTAAAATAAAAAATAATATCTACCTTGTATCGTATTAACCAATACGATATCTTATGAAATCCCTTACCTTATCCGTCGCATTTTTGTTTACTTTAATTTTTTCGCCGAACTCCTATTCTCAATCAACAGATACAATTGACAAAATAAAGCAAGTAGAGAACAATCTTATCGGGCCCATCCAGGTAGAAGGTGATAAGCCGTATACTATAGTCGGACAAATGGCACACTATAATATAAAAGGGGTAAGTGTAGCGGTTATCCATAATTATAAACTTGAGTGGGCAAAAGGCTATGGCTGGGCTGATGAGGCTTTGAAAATACCTGTTACTACCCAAACACTTTTCCAGGCAGCATCGATCAGTAAATCGCTCAACTCGGTGGGGGTACTCAAGCTCGTTCAGGATAAAAAGATCGATTTGTATACTGATATTAACACCTACCTCACCACTTGGAAGTTTCCTTATGATTCCCTGTCAAAAGGAAAGAAAATAAGCGTAGCCAATTTGCTTAGCCATACTGGCGGTTTAACAGCACATGGTTTTGGTGGATATGAAAAAGGCAAGGATACAATACCAACAATCGTACAGATACTTAATGGGCAGAAGCCAGCTAATTCACCTGCTATACGTTCTATGTATGAGCCGGGTGTAAAGACTGAATACTCTGGCGGCGGTATTGCCATATCCCAGCTGATAGTAATGGACGTAACGCATCAGCCTTATGATAAATACATGTATGATAATGTGTTAAAACCTTTGGGGATGAACAGCAGCACTTATGCTCAGCCTCCTGTTGGCGTAAAGCCTGAATTATTAGCCACGGCCTATTACATAGATGGAAAAGAGGTGCCGGGGAAATATCATATTTATCCCGAACAGGCTGCTGCTGGTTTGTGGACCAATCCAACCGACCTGGCTAAGTATATAATTGAAACGCAACTGGCTTATGCCGGCAGGTCACATAAAGTCCTTAATCAGGAAACAACAAAATTAAGACTTACTCCTTACATTGAGAATGGAGCCGCTTTAGGTGTTTTTATTGATAATCCGGATAGTACTAAATACTTTGAGCATAGTGGTGCCAATGAAGGTTTTAGGTGCACGTATTATGGCAGTTTGGAAAATGGCAATGGGGTTGTGGTGATGGTTAATTCGGATGGTGAGCGTATCATGCCCGAAATTGTAAACAGTGTAGCCAAGGTTTATGGCTTTAAAGGCTTGTACCAATCCAAATTAAGAAAAATGGTTACTGTGGCGGATTCGGTTTTAGAAACTTATACGGGTAAGTACGAACTGCAACCAAAGTTTTTTTTGACTGTAACACGCGAGGGCAGCCAATTATACGGACAGCCGGACGGAGATCAAAAATTTGAGATATTTCCCGAATCACAAAACAAGTTCTTTTTAAAAGGAGCCCCAATTGAGGTTGAGTTTATTAAGGATAACAAAGGTGAAATCATTAAATGTGTGGTATACCAGGGTGGCCCGCATGATGCCAAAAAAGTAAAATAAAATACTATAACCGCGTTGTAAGACAATATTTGAGAAAGTAGCAAGCATAGTAATCCACAAACAAACTTTTTTCAACAAAAGAGATAAAAGCCAGTCAAGGCTTTAACTTTACCCGATTATAAAGAGGATAAGCTATTGGCAAAAGATACGGGTAAAGAAACACCGCTAATGCAGCAGTACAACCAGATAAAGGGTAAATACCCCGGAGCGTTGCTGCTGTTCCGTGTGGGTGATTTTTACGAGACGTTTGGCGAAGATGCTATAAAGGCGGCAGGGATACTTGGTATTGTGCTTACCAAGCGCGCCAATGGGGCTGCCACGCATATCGAGCTGGCTGGTTTCCCGCATCATTCGCTGGATACTTATCTGCCTAAATTAGTAAGAGCCGGTCAGCGGGTAGCTATTTGTGATCAACTGGAAGATCCCAAAACTACCAAAACCATTGTAAAGCGCGGCGTTACCGAATTGGTTACACCCGGAGTAGCGGTGAGCGATAACATCCTTCAGCAAAAAAGTAATAATTACCTGGCATCGCTGTATTTTGACAAGAACAGTATCGGCATTGCCTTAATAGATATTTCGACAGGAGAATTCCATACGGCACAGGGCAGCAGCACTTATATTGACAAGTTGCTACAGAGCTTTAGCCCGAGCGAAGTGATCTTCCCAAAAAGCCGTAACAATGAATTTAAGGAAAATTACGGCGATCGTTTTTACACCTACATGCTGGACGAATGGCCCTATACCGGTGATTACGCACAAGAAACGCTACTGAAACACTTTGGGGTAAAATCACTAAAAGGTTTTGGGATTGATAAATTAAACCTCGGCATAATAGCAGCAGGTGTTGCACTTCATTATTTAAACGAAACAGAACACCGCAACCTGCAACACATTTCGGCCATCAGCAGGATAGAAGAGGATCGCTATCTGTGGCTTGACCGTTATAGTGTCAGAAATCTGGAGCTTGTAGGTTCATCCAACGAAAATGCCCATACGCTGGTTGAGGTATTGGATCAGACCTGTTCGCCGATGGGTGCACGTTTGCTGAGGCGATGGATAGTGATGCCTTTAAAGGAGATCAAACCCATAAATGACCGCCTGGGCGTGGTAGAATATTTGGTGAACCAGGAAGATTTACGGGAAGATTTAAAACAAAATATACGCCTGATAGGCGACCTGGAGCGGCTAATATCCAAAATAGGGCTGCAAAAGGCAAATCCGCGTGAAGTATGCCAACTCAAAAAAGCATTGAAAGCCATAGAGGTGATCAAAAGGCAATGCGAGGAAACAGATAGTCAGCCTTTAAAAGCGATTGCTGAGCAGTTGAACCCTTGCACACTGATGAGCGAAAAGATTGAGCGCGAACTGAACCCCGAGCCTCCCGTAATGCTGGTAAAAGGTTCGGTTATGAATACAGGCATCAACGATGAGCTGGACAGGCTACGTAAAATCGCATTTGGTGGTAAAGGATATTTGTTGGAGATACAGAAACGCGAAGCAGAGCAAACAGGTATACCATCGCTTAAAGTGGCTTTTAATAATGTATTCGGTTATTATTTGGAGGTGACTCATGCCCACCGTGATAAAGTGCCCGCTGATTGGATACGCAAACAAACGCTGGTAAATGCCGAGCGGTACATCACTCCCGAACTAAAAGAATACGAAGAGCAGATATTAGGTGCTGAAGAAAAGATACTGGCACTGGAAACACGATTGTATAATGATCTGCTGTATTCACTTGCCGAATATATCAAGCCCATACAACTCAATGCACAGTTGATAGCACGCCTGGATGTGCTGCTTAATTTTGCTACGATATCCATCAAAAATTATTATGTAAAGCCGGAGATCAACGAAGGACGGATGATTGACATTAAAGGTGGTCGTCACCCGGTGATAGAGAAGCATTTACCGTTGGGAGAAGAGTATATCACTAATGATGTGTTTTTGGATAGTGAGTCGCAGCAGATTATTATCATAACAGGTCCAAACATGGCCGGTAAATCGGCATTGTTAAGACAAACCGGACTGATTGTACTAATGGCACAAATGGGGTGCTTTGTTCCGGCTAAAGCAGCCGCCATTGGTTTGGTGGATAAGATATTTACAAGGGTAGGGGCATCGGACAATTTATCTTCAGGCGAATCAACCTTTATGGTGGAGATGAACGAAACGGCCAGCATCCTGAATAATTTATCGGACAGGAGTTTGATACTTTTGGATGAAATTGGTCGTGGTACATCAACTTACGATGGTATCTCCATTGCCTGGGCCATTGCCGAGTATTTGCATAATCACCCTACAGCAACTGCCAAAACACTGTTTGCTACACATTATCATGAGCTGAATGAACTCAGCAACTCGCACCCGCGCATCAAAAATTTTAACGTGACGGTAAAGGAAGTTGGCCATCAAATTATTTTCTTGCGTAAGCTGGTTCCCGGAGGCAGCGAGCATAGCTTTGGTATCCATGTGGCCAAGCTTGCGGGTATGCCCCAAAAGGTATTGGCACGAGCCAATGAGATATTAAAGAAACTCGAGAACGAACGCACAGGCGGCGAGCATATAAAAGAAAGCATTCGTAAGGTGCAAAAACAAGCCGTGCAGATGCAGATGTTCAGTATTGACGACCCTGTGTTAGTGAAGATACGTGATACCTTAAATAATCTGGATGTAAATACACTTACCCCGGTTGAAGCTTTAATGAAGCTGGATGAGATACAGAGGGTGATAAAAGGGTAGTCCGGAAGTCGGAGGTCATATTCGAAACAGTTTTCCGGGACTTAGGAGAATAGGTATTAATAAATATTCCATTATCTTAGTGATTTAAACCTATCACCATGGATGCCTTGTATATTATACTGTTTATTGTGATTATCATTTTATTGATCTCAAATCAAAACAGTTCGAACAAAAAGATCGGGGAACTTGAGTTCCTGATTGTTAACCTTCAAAATCTTGTTAAAAAACTAAGCGAAGTTAGGCCACCAGCAGAACCACCCAAACCGACAATAATTGAAGAAACAAGACCGGTTATAACACCCGAAGTTAAAAAGGCTCCTGAAATTGCCAGGCCTGTACCATCGCCTGAACCTAAAAAGCCTGAGACTGTTGAATATCACAGAGAAGTTATTACTGATCCTTTGGCTGAACTAAGAAGATCTCAGATAAAAACCAGTTATACGGAAACAACAAAACCAGAGCCTGAACTTTCATTTTTTGAAAAGCATCCCGATCTCGAAAAGTTTATTGGTGAGAACCTGGTGAATAAAATAGGTATTGCCATATTGGTATTAGCCATAGGGTTTTTTGTTAAATACGCTATTGATAATAATTGGGTTGGACCCGCAGGCCGTGTTGGCATAGGTATACTGTGCGGCGGCATATTAATAGGGATTGCCCATCGTTTACGAAGTAGTTATAAAGCATTCAGCTCGGTATTGGTTGGAGGTGGTTTAGCCGTATTTTACTTTACCATCACTTTGGCTTACCACCAATTTCATCTTTTCAATCAAACAACCTCGTTTATCATATTAATCATCATTACCTGTTTTGCTGTTGTACTATCATTACTTTATGATAAGCAGGAACTGGCAGTGATCGCTTTAATTGGTGGATTTTCGAGTCCGTTTATGGTAAGTAATGGCAACGCAAACTATAATGCCTTATTTATTTACCTGGTAATCTTAAATGCCGGTTTACTAATCATCGCCTATAATAAATCATGGCGAATCCTTAATACCACTTCCTTTGGATTAACAGTATTAGTATTGGCTGGTATTATTTATACATTACCTGCAGGGGCTTATTTAATCAGCTTTATTTATATCACCATTTTATATCTGCTTTTTTTCTTCATCAATATTGCCAACAATATCAGGGAAAACAAAAAATTTATCACCTCAGATTTTACCATATTGCTCAGCAATGCTGGCTTGTACTTTGGTACAGGTTTGTATTTATTAACCATGATGCACGCTGAGCAATACCGTGGACTATTTTCGGCAAGCATAGGCGGTATCAATTTATTATTTTCTTTTATCCTCTTCAGAAGCAAAAAGGCAGAGATCAATATCCTGTATCTGTTGATCGGCATTACATTGACTTTTATATCCCTAACAGCACCTATTCAGTTACATGGTCATTTTATTACCTTGTTTTGGTCGGCAGAGTGTGTTTTACTATACTGGCTTTCTCAAAAATCGGGCATTAAATTTATACAATGGGCATCATTGATGGTGTGGGTTGCCATGCTAACCAGCTTAACGATGGATTGGTTTAATCTATATGGTTCATCTTATTTGACATTGACCATTATAGTGAACAAGGGATTTATTACCACAATATTTTCTGCCATATGTAGTTGGTTGCTTTATTCACTCGCCGTCAGATCTGACAAAGAAGGAAACCTTATATCACCCGATATTTATAAATACCTTGCTATCATTATGCTGTTTGCCAGCGGATTTTTAGAGATCAATCATCAATTTTTGAACCGTTATCCCGGTACGGCCTTAAATACATTATACCTGATGCTTTATTTTTCGGTATTTGTATATGTATTTTGCCAGATTGCTGCCAGGGTTTCAGTCATTAAATTGAGTTGGCAGATCATTGCAGCTAAATTAGCATCTGTGGTAGTGATCTACTTGCTAATAAGTCCCCAGTTTTTTGAGCTACAGTATTCAATGCTTGTTCAGCATAAGATCGAATCCGCACATTTTATTGCACATTGGATAGGGACGGTATTTATATTGTTGATCTTATATCGATTGATCATCATATGCAAAACCAATCTTCAGGAATACATCAAACCCGTAAGCTGGGCTTTATCAGCCGCAATTGTCATATTTTTTAGCTTAGAGGTTAGTTTAATGAGCAACCTGATGTTTTATTCAAAGGGCAACAGTATAGATCACATCGAAACCGTTTATGTTAAAACAGGATTGCCTGTATTATGGGGATTATCGTCATTTGCTTTGATGTGGTTTGGTATGCGTTATAAAACAAGAGTTTTACGTATCATTTCATTAACCCTATTTAGCATCACGCTGATAAAGCTTTTTGTATTTGACATTGAGAACATACCTGCTGCCGGGAAGATAGCGGCATTTTTCTGTCTTGGCGTATTGTTGCTAATCATCTCATTTATGTATCAAAAGGTTAAAAAAATTGTTGCCGACGATGAGGATAAATCGAAAAGTTAAACCTATTCTTTTACTGTTAGTTACAGTTAGCTCGGCTGCAACATCAGTCTGGGCACAAAGCACTTACAAATTTAAGGCCGATCTGCAAAAGATCGACTCGAGCGGCGTTTACAAGATAAATCTGAAACCGGATCAGATTGCAAAGTGCAATGAAAAGCTTAGTGATATCCGTTTGCTTGATGGAAATAGAAAGTTTAAAGCTTACGTTTTGAGTAAGAATTTGTTTATTGACAATACAGATCAATTTATTGAGTTTCCGGAAGTCAATTTGAATGACAATGCGGACTCAATTTATATTGCTGAAAACAAGAATGGTATAAGTACTAACAATCTATCGCTTAAACTAAAAAATACAGATGTTGAGCGCTCTGTAAATTTATCAGGTAGCCAGGATCTGAAAAAGTGGTATGCAATAAAAGAAGATATTCCGTTAGAAAAGGCAGGAACGGGCAACGAATCCGAATACCAGCAAACGCTTTACTTTCCAACCAGCAACTACCAATATTTAAAAATACAGGTGAATGGCAAAAATAAAACCCCTGTAAAAATAATGCGGGCGGGCGTTTACCTCAGTCAATTAAGCAGGGAGGAGTTTGCCTTTCTACCTCCTGCCAAATTCAATGTTAAAGATACCAATAAGGTGAGTCACGTTTATATTCATTTTGATGAACCGTACACGATTAACCAACTCCGACTCATCGTATCTGCGCCTAACTATTATGAGCGCCATATAAGTATTTACGATGTTCAAAATAAGAATGCTAATTTAGTTCGTGATGCAACAATAAGCTTTCGTGGGAAAGTTATTTATCTTTCAGCAAAAACTAAGCAACTCCGTATTGATATCTCAAATGGCGATGACGTTCCTTTAACCGTCCAAAGAATTGATGCTTTTCAACAAAATCAATACTTGATAAGCTATCTCGAAGCAGGCCATAGTTATTCTATTCTTTCCGGTGATTCATCAGCAAATGAACCGGTTTACGACCTGAGCTTTCTGAAATCCAAACCATATAATCGGGTGCCTGTTATCAATCACTTAACTGTCTATAAGAACCCTGCTTATGTTATCCAAAGGTCTGTAGTTAAGAAAAATCTCACTTCATTGTTATGGGTAGCCATCGTAGCTGTTTTAATATTGCTCAGCTTTTTAACGTGGAAGATGGTAAAAGAGATCAATGCAAGACAAGTTAAGTAGTATCGATATTAAAGGTTTTTAAAATGAAGAAATCCTCTAATCAGGTAAATAATTGTGGATATGTTAAAAATCCCTGCCATTAACCTTTAAGCAATCGCCGTATTTTTACGGCATGATAAAAAAGTACTACCTGTTATTTCTTTTTGCAAGTGTGTTTGTTCTTTCAGCCTGTCATTCAAAAAAGGCGGTGATGAGAGGGGAGCCAGGCGATGTTGTAGCGCCACAGCCATCTATTGCTGAAAAGTATTCGTCTATTTTGGGAGTTGATGCTGAAGCTATTAAGAACGGTCGCCTTTATGCTTTTGTAGACCGGTGGATGGGTACGCCTTATAAATTCGGTGGGTTGGATCATGGCGGGATCGATTGCTCGGGTTTGGCTGTTCTATTGGAGCAGCAGGTTTATGGCATTAATATACCCCGTACCACAGGTCAGCAGGTTGCTGCTATCAAGCGCAAATATGAAGAGGAACTGCAGGAAGGCGATTTAGTATTTTTTGATTATGACGGAAAAAAATTCAGCCATGTAGGTATCTATCTTCAAAATGGCTATTATGTACACGCCAGTTCAACAAAAGGAGTGATTATTGTAAAACTGCGCGATCCCTATACTTATAAGTACTTTTCACGTTGCGGATCGGTAACTGTTGCTATGGCTGCCGATTCTACTGCTGGTAAATAACCGAAATATAAATACTGCAAATTTACTTTATTCACTAAATTTGCAGTACAATGCCCGAAGAAAAGGAAAATTACGATTTCTGGACTAAATATAAACGGTTTGCCAGTACCGAGATACTGCTTTATGTGATCATGATCGTAGGCATTATATTGGGTATTATCATTTTCAGCTGATCAGTTTTTTATAAGCTTTACATTATACTCGTCCGCATCTGTTACTGACTGATAAAAGTCAACCATATCCTGGTAAATATCTTTACTGTAGGTGCCATCCTTTAGCTGAAATTTTCTTTTGTATACCAGTTGATCACCATTAATGGTCATCGTGGCACTAAAGCTGCCAAACGGTTTATCAATATGTTTTTCTAATGGCTCTGATTCCAGGTGATAGCCTTTGGGTAGGGTGTAGGTAACCTCGTCTTCATCTGTATAGCCACGGTTAATGTAAACCGGATTTGTCCGGTTCTGTAGCTGGCGCAAAGGTCTTGCCCTATCGAACGAATTGAGCGAGAAATAGATTTCGCTATTGTTTACTGCTGCGTACTCTGATGCTGATAATTTGATATCTTCAACAGTGTATGGCTTCAGACTTTTATCCTGTTTATACTCCAATTTTTTAATTTCAAGGTTATTGATGGGGTAGGATCTTTTTACATCCTTTATACGCTCAGTTTGTGCTTCCTGAATTGTTTGCTCCTTAAACTCATAGGTGGCGCCTTTAAATACCGTTTCCATATCACCTGTCAGCTCTCCGGCATTATTAAGTACAAAGCTGGCTTTACGTTTTTCCAGGTTTTCCTCAGCAGTATATTTTGGAGTATGCATCAGTTTGCCTCCATCTGGTGTGCAGGCCAGTACAGTGCGGTCATCAGTAAAAGAGCCCAAATAGCCAAAAGGTATGGTTTGACTGGTGCAATCGGCCCAAGTAGTATCGTTTTTAAAAGGAAGACATAAAATTATATGATTCCCCTGGTTCATACTCGGAAAATCATCTAACATGCTAACCTTGTAACTCCTCCCTGATTCCACTACACAATAATAAGAATCAATATTTACTGCTTTTAATAATGCTTGTGTATAGTTAACCAAGGCTTTACAATCACCATAGTTTAATTTATCTACATCCGTTGCGAGAAAGGGCTGATATCCGCCTATTCCAACCTGCACACTTACATAATGTGTTTTTGCCTGCATGTACTCGTATATCTTTTTCGCCTTTAATTTAGGGTCGGAAATATCTTTGGTTATATCCTGCACATGCTCAATAGTTTCGGGAGTTAATTGCTGCCTGGTAGCCACTAATTTATCATATTCCCATTTACCCAACTGCTGCCAGTTAGTGAATGATCCGTTTATATCATAATAGGTAAATTTTTCCGGCGCAAAGGTTACTCTGCATACCGTATTTTTTATATACGGGCTAAAAGGCTCATCTTTCCTGGCTTTAATATCTCCTATTTGCCAGGTGTAGGTTTTCATACCATCCTTATTTGTACCATTGACAACATTTGAAGACAGATTAAACTGCTTATATCTTATATTAAAATCCGGTTTACAGATAAAAGTATACGAACTCTTTTCAACCGCTAAACCAACTTCTGAATTAGGTTCCCAATCATTAAAAATTAATGATTGTTTTTCCTTCAACTCATACTCGTACTCAACGGTATACGGATAGTCGGTAGTAGCTTTCTTATAGTGTTTAACCCTCTCATCCTGGAATAAAGAAAATCCATCTGTTGCTGCATAATCATCAAAATCACGCTCTGATATTTTTTGAACCGCTTTTCCGTATTCATTATAAATAGCGCCTTTAATGTATCGTATGGTAGTATTTTTATTGTAAAAGATGTTCAGACCGATCTTCTCATCACCATTTTTATTTAAAACAGTGATCGCCCTTTTAACATGATAGGTTGAATAATCCAGGTCCTTTACCTCGGTAGTTATTTCCTCATTCCTAACAACCGCGCTGGCATAAGGCATCAGATTTTTTGGAAGAAGACTTATATCATAATTTTCCTGAGCAATAGCACCGCTACACATCCCCAATAAACACAGTATAAATATTAGTTGCCTCATGATTTCTTCTTAAATACAATTTCGTTTTTTTCTGCCAGGATAATTTTGTTGTATAACTCTTTCAGATAAGGATATTCTTCGGGGCCGTAAATTGACTTATCCAGTCGGGTATCGTAAGAAAATGTAAACGTTTGATTGTCAGACTCAAAATTTGTAAAAAATTTACCGCCCTGATTAGGCAAAGCAAATGCTACCCCTTGCGGTGGATTTTCAATTGCATATTGTGCCGGAAGATGAATGTTTACAATATAACGTTCATCTGATGGCATTCCCCAATCTACCGGGTAATCGCGCTCTGCTAATTTGAACGGATTAGTTGTAAGTTGGTTCAGTAAAAACGGGCTAAAAGTTAAACGCCCATGATTAAGATCATTATACTGATTCATTTCAACCTCATAAGTTTCGCCCAAAGGTTGATCCAGGCTATCCACGTTAGCAATTTCCGATTTAAGGATTTTTATATTTTTTAATTCTATATGTTCAACATATTCATCTATTGAATTATATTTTTTTATTTCACGACGCTTAAGGTATCCACTGTAGCCAGAAGAAAAGCGGGTTACAGTACCCTTCAATTTACCATTATCCTGTAGAGTAAGATCCAGTGCATAAGTAACGTTTTCACGCTGTTGTGTGGCCATATCAATCCAGTATGATGGTTTATCCAAGCTGAAAACACGGCCCTGATCGTTGATGCATCTTAAAGGCAACATACCAAAGGGTAGTAAAGGATCAGTAGCATCCAATAAATAGCTTTTGTCTCCAATGTTTGCCTTGGCAATAACATAATTAAAATCCTCTAAATTAGGATAAAGCTTGTTGAGGTTACCATGTTCACGTGTTGACAATAAAACTGCTTCGGTGGGTATACCGGCGGCATTTAAGGCTGTTACAAGCGCCAGATTTATATCTCCCGAATTACCGGCATGGTTTTCAATTGCTTGCTTTATGCCATCTTCACTGGAAAAACCTTTTCCTTCGTTCCATTTTATGCAGTTTTTAATATAAGTGTATATAGCTTTTGCTTTCTCTAGTTGGTCGGTTTTGTTAGCTATTACGGATGCTATCTTTTCGCCCATTAAACTTTTACGTTTAAGCTGGCCGCCAAATGAGCTTTCTGTTTTAAGCAAATAATCCAAATCTTTCCAGCTCTTGGCATATTTTATTTTGGCACCATTGTTAAAATCAGTCTCCTCTTCCAACTGGAAATTTACTGCTGATCTATAATTTTTTTCTGAGGTCATATAATCCTCTTGGATAAAAGCAGGTACGTTACTTATCCCATAAACAATGTCAGAGCAATCGGCTGACGAAGTACCGTAGCTAAAGCATTTGGATTCAACCTTCGCTGTATTTTTGGTTAATTTTAAATACCCTTTCAATGAGGCATTATAATTCCAGAAGCCAGGTATGTGCACTTCATATTCTGAATTTACTTTAGGGATATAGCTCTGGAAATACCAGGAGTGAAAGTTAAAATCATAAGGAGATGTAACTCTGTAGCTAACTTCTATTACACATCCGTTTCGTAAAGCCGGCATGGCAAATTTAACAGTGGTCCAATGCTTGCTGTCTTTGACCCGGAATACTTTTTTGCTATCAAGTGCTACCTGTTGCACGATTCCGTTATCGTCTTTATAATAGGTTATCCCTTTTACATCCTCTACTTCTTCGTACACCATATCACTGCCATTATAGATGGGGATCTCAAATGTGCCTTCTCTTTCAAATTCCTTGTTATCAAAGAATTTAATTTTAGTATGGTATTCAAATGACATCCTTATGTGATAATCATTTGTAAAATTTATCCTCGTCGTTCCATATTCATTAAGTACCACAGCATGGGCCGAAGTATCTCTATCATATTTTTTCATTTCCAACGCTGCATTGTCCACTTCGCCATATGGAAAGTCCTGCGCCATTGCAGACAGGGAGATCATAAATGTGATTAAAAGGAGTAGGGTTCTTTTCATAATTGTTAATAAAATTAGGCGCTATTAAAGTAGGCTTTTTTACGGATATATTAAATAGCCGTTAACTACATGAATGAATTTCTAATACCTGTAGTGAACTGTTACCTGATTACGCTATTTTTTCGTGAAGGTTATATCAGATTTTTCGGCAAGGATGATCTTGTTGAATAAGTCTTTAGACCCAGGTATTCATCAGTGCCATATGCGTCTTTATTCCAAACTGGTTTAATACCAGAGCATTGGCAGATGTGTCTTTACTGTAGCTCATCATGTCAAGATATTCCAGGCTGGCTTTTTCGTAAGGAAAATTCTGGGCCATTACAGCCGTTGAGGTAAGAAATGCAATTAGAAGAAGTGCCAGTTTTTTCATATTTGTTAATAAAATTCAGGTGGTCTAAAATTAAATTAAAATTGAGGATAATTAAAGTAGCCGAAAAAATTTAATCTGCTAAAACTTTTTATGACCTTTGCCAGCCTTGTTTGTTAAATAAAAAATGAAGTTAAATTTAAAACGCCCGCTTGCTTTTTTCGACCTGGAAGCTACAGGAACCAATATAGGAATAGACCGGATAGTTGAAATATCTATCATTAAACTTAACCCGGACGGGAGCGAGGAAGTAAAGACATGGCGCGTAAATCCTGAAATGCAGATCCCGCTTGAAACATCGCTGGTGCATGGTATTTACGACGAAGATATAAAAGATGAACCTGCATTTAATGCGTTGGCTGAAGCTGTAGCTGCATTTATAGGTGATAGTGATCTTGCAGGATATAATTCTAATAAATTCGACATCCCTATGCTGATGGAAGAGTTTTTACGTGCAGGAGTTTTGTTTGACCTGCAGAACCGCCATTTTGTAGATGTGCAGAATATTTTCCACCAAATGGAGCAGCGTACATTAAAGGCAGCTTATCAATTTTATTGCAAAAAGGATATTATTAACGCGCATTCGGCCGAAGCAGATACCCGCGCTACAATGGAAGTTTTGCTGGCACAGATAGAGAAGTATGAGAATACTGAGTTTGAAGACAAAAAGGGTAATCGTTCAAAACCCATTGTAAACGACATAGAGGCACTGCACAAGTTTACTAACCTGAATAGTCCTGTTGATTTTGCGGGAAGAATGGTTTATAATGATAAAGGTGAAGAACTATTTAACTTTGGTAAACACAAAGGTAAAAGGGTAGAAGATGTGTTTAATATGGAACCAAGCTATTATTCATGGATGATGAATGGCGATTTTCCATTATACACCAAACGCAAACTGGAAGAGATATACAGCCGCTGGAATGCAAAAAGAGTTGCTGAACGCCAATCAAAACCTGTACAGCCCAAACCGGTTGAAGTACAAGCTAAGCCTGAGGAGGTTAAAACAGCTGAGACTGCCGAGAAACCTTCAGCTCCAAAATCGGTAGAAAATCATCCTAAAAAAGAGTTTCACAAGCCGGATAACCGTAATAATCAACAAAACCGCCCATTTAAAAAAGACGAGCCTGCTAAACCTGTTAATGAAGACATGCTGAAAATGCTGGCGGATAAGTTTAAAAAAGGCCTATAATTAGATTTCATATTTCTGAATCATTCATTTATTGATCAGACGGCCAATAGGGCGGCTTTACTATCGTACCTCCCTGCAGGCGACAATCCGCACAAATTGCAGGTGCATATTGGTAACCGACAAGCACATTTTCGACATTAACTGATATCGTTAATAAACTGTCTCCTGATGCGAATGTATGACGCAATCTGGAATCAAATGTTGACTGCGGCTGTATTGGAAAGAAAAAAGCGCTACACCCTGTAGGCTGCCCGGCAGAACTGGAAACAGCAAATGGTAGTTTGCGTCCCTGTAAAAACATTCTTTTAGTAGTAACTGTTGAAACGCTGACGTATCCTATAATAGGTTCAGTTGGATTACCCACAGCATGAATATTAGTAAATGAAGATGAGGGCTCGGGATCGAAAATTGATCCTAAGTTTTCTGTATTTGTTTTAAGTAAGGTCCAATACTTATAAGCATCAGATGTTAAGGCATATTGTTTGACTAATAAACTATATACATGGGTTATTTTACCAGTTGAGCCATCAACATAACCTAAAGGATATTGGCTAATAACGTCTTGCCCCAATTTATTTGAAGTTGCTACAAAAACACTATTGGAAGGGGCTGCATTTTTGTAACAAGTAGAAACAAGACTATCTGAGTTGCGTGAGGCTACATAGTTATCCTTGTAAAGAAGTGGCGCATAATATTTTGAATTATAGCTCCATGTCTCACCATAATCCCAGCGGTAATACCGTGTTTTATTAGTGTTATCATGCGAGCTGACATAAAATTGAACACCCGTCAACAGGGGGGCATAATATACACTATCAATTTGTGGGGTTATTTTATTTTCAACAAAATCTGATGCATATTCTTTATTGTCTGATGTGAAAATATGCAGACGGTAATTTCTGTCTATAGGTAAATTAAGATTTAGAACAACATAATTGCCGGTACCGGTTTCGTGCAAGGGAAACTGATCGTTTTTATCACTTTCAACTGTTACTCTTGCGCCCGATTCCGGGTTATTTGTTGTGCTGTTTAGCTTTACGGTCCTGCTAAGCTTTATAAGAGTGGTATCATTATTATTGCCACTATTAATTACACCTTCGACAACTAAATAACGGTGATCTGCTGATACGATAACAGGTGCATACGGCTTTTTACAAGAAAACGCTGTAGCTAAAAAAAACAGGCATAATAAATTTCTGACCGTTATTTTCATAAGATTTATAGGTTGAGATAATTGGTTTATAATCAGGATTGATTATTCAAAAAATCAATATTCCTTTTGATACCTATAAATTTAGTTCTTTTTATTGGAGAATTTTTAAAAACTTTTTGAAAAATTTCTTCTGTGATATCTTCCCAATCATTTTTGCTCATTTGCAGCAGATCAGTCTGTGGGGCAAATGCTGGTTCATGATGCAATAGTGAGAAACGATTCCATGGACAAACATCCTGACAAATATCACAGCCAAACATCCAGTTGTCCATTTTGCCTGCAAACTCCGTTGGTATCTCGTTTTTCAGTTCTATGGTCAGGTAAGATATGCAGCGACTGCCATCCACGATGTAAGGTGCTACAATCGCTTCGGTAGGGCAGGCATCTATACAACGTGTGCAGGTGCCGCAATGGTCGGCAGTGGAAGGTATATCGTATTCCAGTTCAAGGTCAATAATCAATTCGGCCAAAAAGAAAAAAGAACCGCTTTTGGTATTGATCAGATTGGTGTTTTTTCCTGTCCAGCCTAAACCTGCTTTTTTAGCCCAGGCCTTATCCAATACCGGTGCGGAGTCTACAAATGCACGTCCATCCACCTCTCCAATTTTCTCGTTGATGACCTGTAATAATTGCTTTAGCTTTTCCTTTATAACATGGTGGTAATCAATTCCATATGCGTACTTCGATATCTTCGGTGCTAAAGGATCGAATTGTTGCTCTTCACTATAATAATTAAGCCCTAAAGAGATCACCGACTTTGCACCATCGACCAGCAAACGCGGGTCGAGGCGTTTATCAAAGTGATTTTCCATGTACTGCATTTCGCCATGCATGCCTTGTTTTAGCCAGGCCTCAAGACGGGGTGCTTCTTCCTCTAGAAAATCAGCTTTCGCTATGCCACAAAACATAAAGCCGAGTTTTTTAGCCTCAGCCTTAATTAGTTTGCTATATGACAATAGATTTTGCTGCATTACTGCAAAGATAGCATATCAAATTTAAGGTGATGGTTTGGCAACAAGGGCTAATAAATGAAAACAGATATTTTTCCTGACTGTTATATAAATACTAAAATTAAAAATCATGAAAAGTGCAGAAGTGAAAGATCCGAAAGATAATAAGATCACTAATAAGGACAATTCGGTAACTAATAAGGATGATGATAATACTTTAGAAAATGAGCAGGCAACTGATCAAAAAAAAACTGATAAAGAACATGTATTAACGCTTATCTCAGACAACGATAATGCAGGAATACTTGCCGATGAAAGTGCATCTAATAAAGGGCAGGGGCCTGCGGGTGAGAATTTATAGCATAATATAATATCAGTAGCATGTGTTTTCAGATGTCGCAAAGTCACCCTATGATTGTCATTTTTGCAGGTTGATTTTTTTATTTCTCATATCTAGATTTGAAATAAAAACGCATATGGAAACAATTGAGATAAATGAAGATTGTAAAATATTGCTGGTAACCCGTGCAATGCTGAATGATTCACGTTTTCAGGACGTTGCTATGATGAACGTGAAAATCATAGATGCAAACCTTAGTGATCTTGAGATTGAAGGGGCGCAACTAGGTGGAGCTTATATCCATAATATTGGCATGCCGCCAAAGGGACATCCTATGTATGATGTGAATGCCAGCCAACGTCCTTTACGATTTGAAAATTGCGATCTGCATAACAGTACTATTACAAACTGCAATCTGAGTGGTGTGGTATTGCGCGATTGCAATATAAGCGGTATGATTATTAATGGCATACCTGTTGATAAACTGCTAAGCGAGTACGAAAAGACAAAGAAATAAGTAATGTTCTGAACAAAATAAGCCCCGGAATGAATAATTTCATTCCGGGGCTTATTTTGTTGTCAGCTAGCAATTAATTGCGAAAGCTCGCAGTTATTAAAAGCTATGTTCTATGCTGTTAAGCAAGTTTTTGTCAGTCCAATAGCCACTGTCAAGTATGCGGCGAACGGTTAATAATGGATTGTTAGCATCACGTTTATCAGCCAATTGAAATGCCAGTTTAAAGCCGCGTTTCTGTAATTGCGGTAAATTCTGAACATTCCACACACCAAACGGAAAAGCGAAATATTTGACTGGTTTGCCTGTGATATCTTCCAGTTTTTTAGTGGGCTTATCTAATTGTGTTTCCCAATCTTTAGCAGTAGACAATTTCTTGAAATTGCTATGGTTCCAGGTATGGCTTGAAATTACATTTCCTTCATCTGAAAGTTGTTTGATCTGCGCTGAGCTCATGTAATGCTTTTTACCGATAGTTACTGTCATGATAAAAAATACACCTTTAAAACCATATTTTTTCATTTCGGTACGACCTACCTCAAACTGATCAAGGTCAGTATCATCAAACGTAAGCATGATGGGTTTGCTTGGCAGCGGAGTGCCTTTGGTCAGATAATCATATAACTGATCAGGCAGGATAGTGTGGTAGCCGGCATCCGCCAGCATTTTCATGTGCGATTTGAACGAAGCAACAGGTATAATATAATCCTTGTTTGTTTTTGAATCAGTAGGACGCCAGTCGCGTATTTGATGGTAACATAAAATTGGAACCTGTTTGCGTGCCATGATAGCAGCATTATTTCCACTTTGTGGAGGCGTAGCAACAGGTTTTGATTGAACGGTCAGCGAAGCAAATAAACCAAAAATCAGTAAAGCAGACGATAATTTCAACATCATAACGGGGTTTAATTTATAACGGCGAAATTAAAAGAATTTAGGATTATCCTATTGTTAAATGTCAACAATATTGATTGCTGTTTATAAAACTATCCTTTTACCTTCTTTGATAGATCTTTTTGCCCCATCCAATATCTGCATCACGATCATATTGTATTTGAGTGAGGATTGATCATCTGGTGTGGCTAACTGTCCCTTAAGCGCAGCCGCCAGGTAAACTAAAGGATCATTGATCGGGGCAGGCAAAGTTTCGACTTTTTTTGCTCCCTTAATATTTTCGCGCATACGGCTTGTTATGTCAGTACCATTTAAAGCATGATAATATCCATGTTCGCCAAATATTTCCAGATCTTTTATGGAGAATGGCCAGTTCCACGAGGCTTCTATCTGTCCGGTAGCTCCAGGATACTCAATTATTACAGTGGCATCATCCTCTACTTTTGGATATACTTCCGGTTTGTAATGTCTTGCTATTGCAGTTACAGCAATTGGTTTTTGCCCGTGCATAAACCATGTCATCAGGTCGGCACCGTAACAGCCGAAATCATTTAATGCTCCTGCGCCATTTAATTCAGGATCGGTTAGCCAGGCTAAAAATTCCTTGCTACAGCCAATTTCTTTTGGCCCCTGGTGGCCGTCATGCACCACCATTTTTTTGATCGGGCCAATGCTGTCATTGGTTACCGCAGTATAAAGATTATTGTAAGATGGATACCAGGTAGTTTCATAATTGGTTAATACCTGGATGTGATATTTATTGGCCAGTTCTTCTATCCGTTTTGCCTGATCAAGAGTAGCTGCCAATGGTTTTTCAACCATTACGGGAATACCCAGCGGGGCACATACTTCAACCACGTCCACATGATTGGCAACCGCATTATAGCCTAAAACTGCATCTGGCTTTTTGCCTTTCAACATGGTTTTCAGATCGGTATAAAAAACGGTTTCAGGCAGGTTAAACTGCTTACCGTATTTTTTCCATAGCTCCTGGTTAGGCTCGGCTATACCGATTATATCTACCTGTCCGTTTTTATAAGCATTCAGGATATTGTAGATATGATCATGATTGAGCCCGGCTACGCAAACTTTTAATTTTTGTGCCGATGCAATAGTAAATAAACCGCAAAGCAGTAAAACTATAAGGGAAGACTTTTTGAAATACATTTTATCTTTCATTTCGTGGTAGAATAGTTAGCAAAAGAAATAAGTTTTTTATGGTAATTACTGATGTAACAGAAAAATAACAGTGCTTAAAACAATGTGCGGCTGCCACCTAAACGTGTCTTCCCCAAATGTTTATAGGCATTATCGGTAGCTTCCCTTCCGCGTGCAGTACGCATCAGAAAACCCTCCTGAATTAAAAATGGTTCGTAAACTTCTTCGATGGTGCCTTCATCTTCGCCAACTGCGGTGGCTATAGTCTTTAAGCCGACAGGGCCACCCTTAAACTTATCGATAATGGTAATCAATATTTTGTTATCCATCTCGTCCAAACCATGCTGATCTACGTTCAACGCATTCAGCGCATAATTCGCAATATCTGTATCAATATTTCCATTACCTTTTATCTGGGCAAAATCGCGGGTACGGCGCAGTAAGGCATTGGCTATACGTGGGGTACCTCGACTTCTGCGGGCTATCTCAAAAGCGCCTTCATCGCTGATAGGAGTTTTTAAAATGGATGCAGATCGTAATACGATAGTCGTTAATAATTTAGCATCATAATACTCCAGCCTTGAATTAATGCCGAAACGTGCACGCAATGGTGCAGTCAATAAACCTGACCGTGTTGTAGCACCCACAAGTGTAAATGGATTTAATGATAATTGTACGGAGCGGGCATTAGGGCCGGTCTCGAGCATGATATCGATCTTAAAATCTTCCATTGCCGAATACAAATATTCCTCAACCAGAGGACTAAGGCGGTGAATCTCATCGATAAATAAAATGTCACCTGTTTCCAGGTTGGTTAGTAATCCTGCCAGGTCACCTGGCTTATCTAAAACAGGTCCTGAGGTGATCTTGATACCAACACCCATTTCATTAGCAATGATGTGGGAGAGGGTAGTTTTACCCAATCCCGGAGGGCCATGCAATAAAACATGATCCAGCGCTTCGCCACGCTGGCGGGCTGCTTGTACAAATACTCTTAAGTTGGCTAATATTTTATGCTGACCGGTAAAGTCCTCAAAAGCCTGTGGGCGTAATACTTTTTCAATGTCTCGTTCGACAGGAGATAGGCGTTCGCGATCAGGATCAAGATGCTCATTCATTGCACGAATTTAGTGATTAGTGAGCAGAGATCAGTGATTAGTTTTGTAAATGATAGGTTAATTTGGGAAGACATGTTAACTGATCACCAATCTCTGATAACTGGTTAACTAGCCTTCAGGATATTTTCTAAAGACACTATTGATCTTCATCTGGATAACTCCAAAAACAGCTTCGCGGAAAATACTGGTTGACATTTTTGACGTTCCTTCGGTACGGTCGGTAAATATGATAGGAACTTCTACTATTTTAAAACCATGCTTAATGGTGGTGTATTTCATTTCGATCTGGAAAGCGTAGCCCACAAACTTTACCTTGTCCAATTGTACGGTTTCCAATACTTTGCGCCTGTAGCACATGAAGCCTGCGGTAGAATCCTGGATATCGATACCGGTAATAAAACGCACATATACCGATGCAAAATAGCTCATCAGCACACGGCTCATCGGCCAGTTAACCACATTTACGCCTTTGATATACCTCGAACCTATGGCAGCATCAGCACCATCGATACAAGCCTGGCGTAGTTTTAGCAGATCATCGGGGTTGTGTGAAAAGTCAGCATCCATTTCAAATATAAAATCATACTGACGAGCAATAGACCATTTGAAACCATGTATATAAGCAGTACCTAAACCTTGTTTGCCGGCACGCTCTTCCATAAACAGCCGTTCAGGAAACTCCTTTTGTAATTGTTTAACAATTGCAGGTGTACCATCAGGCGAACCATCATCGATGATCAGTACGTGAAAATCATGGGGAAGAGAGAATACTTTACGGATGATCCGTTCAATATTTTCAATCTCATTATAGGTTGGTATTATAACAATGCTGTCGGGCACGTAAACAGGGGTTTTGGTTTAAAGATTTTACAAAAAAACGGATTTTTTTATACAATCGGGTTATCGGGATGAATTTCCTGTGTTTTATTACCCTGAATATTGAGCCCCTGCGCCAGTACGTCATCAGCTAAATAAGCTTTTTCTTTAATAAAAGGACTAACAAGCAGGAATATCACAACAAAAACCAAACAGATGCCTACAAATAACCAGTAATAAGAGGCACCTGTAAAGCTCCTGAAAAATCCATTGTTGGCAATGCTATTATTAACAGTCGCATTAAAGAATGAACCGACAGAATAAGTAAAATACCATATCGCGGTCATCGTACTTTTCATTGAAGGTGGCGACTGTGTATAAGCATATTCTAATCCTGTTATGGAGACTAAAACTTCACCTGCTGATAAAACAACATATGCCAGTATTTGCCACCATACGGAAGGATGGCCACCAGCCTCAATGCGTGTTTGAATTAAAGCTATAATTACAAAACTAAAACCGGTAATCACTAAACCAGCGCCTATTTTCCTTAGTGAGGTTAATTTGATGCCCAATTTTTCAACTAAGGGATAAATGATATAATTGAAAATAGGGATCAATAAAAGCAAAAATATTGCATTAACAGTTTGTATTTGTGAAGGTAATATGGTCCAATCAGAAATCCCCAAATGTAAATCCATTTTTGTTGATTGTAACACCCACTCAGCTCCATTCATATCCCATAAAGACCAGAAAATAGGTATAAATGCAAAAACTGCCATTACACGCCAAACAGCTCTTATGCCATCAACTTTCTCATCGCCATATTTTGCTTGTGCTGCTTTCCACCCTTTGTTAAGGAGTGCATAAAGACTTACTGATACAAAGTTGGCTTTGTTAATGCCTTTTGGAGGCACTCTTACATATCTTTTCCTTCCTGAAAAAAAAATAAAAGTAGCACATGCCATTAATATTCCCGGTACACCAAATGCCCATTTAGCACCAAACTTATCGTAAATAAGAGGTATAAGCCACAAACTAACCATTGAACCAGCATTTATACTAAAGTAAAACCAGCTATAGATGCTGGTCATAAGGTGCTGGTTTTTATGATCGAACTGATCGCCAACATTTGCAGAAACACAGGATTTTATTGCACCTGCAGAAAATGCTATGATAATGAGCCCGGTTTCAAACCCACCTAATGAGGTATCAAACATTGATAGCAAAAAATGCCCGATAGTATAGATTAGGGAGCCAATTAATATAACCCTGTATTTGCCAAAAAACCAATCGGCCAAAATTGCTCCAAGCAAAGGAGTAGCATAAACCAATGTGGAAAAAGTATGATTAATACTATTTGAATGCGCATTAGCTATTATTGTGCCCTCATGACTAAAAAACTGATGAACCAAAAAAACAGCAAGAATGCTGCGCATGCCATAAAAACTAAACCGCTCTGCAAATTCGTTACCAATAATATATGGCACACTACGGGGTATTCTTGCTTTTTCTTGCGTTGATACTGAGAGGGTTTCTTGCATAGTTAATTTCTGAGAATTTGGGGACTAAAATAGTATAATTCCGGTAAATCAAAATTTTATATCGGAAGTATTATAATGAAGATAAAGAATATTTGGTTATTGATTGATTAAGTTGATTATGTGAGTGGTTGATTGATTTAAGATTTATATTATAAGTCTTCATAACTTAATCAGCCCAATCCAACTCAATCAACTACTAAACTAATTAATGCTGTGTTGCTGTAGCTTTGTCTATTTCGGCTTGTTTTTTGGGGTCGATATAATTATCGTCATGGCTATCAGCTGTATTTCTCATATCAAGATTTTCTTTATAAACCCACCTGCCATTTTTTAAAAGATAACCATTGTAGCTCAGATCGGGGCCGTACGATTCTGGTTGACTCTTTAATTTAGCATCGGGCGGTACAAGGTTATCAAAAACTATTAGCTGCTTATCTGCATCATATTTCAATAACATAGAAGCCTGGCGTGTATATTCAAATACAACACGGTTGCGTGTTTTTCCATTACCGTCAAACACAGGCAGACCTAATACAGGTTTTCCATTGCTACCAAAGGAGAGAACCTCTATTACTTTTTTGGTCGATTTTATAGTATTTCCTTTCCAGCCCAATAATATGTAATATGGGTTCTGTCCGGCATTGGCAGGTATAATGCTATAATATTGTGCGCCAAACCACTGAGTATTGTTGGTTATTGTATCCTCTGCTTTTTTTATTAAAGGAGAGTAATCTGTAAGCGGGAACATCTGTAATTTATCACCGGCGTTCATTTGTATGGTTCCATAAAAGCGATAGCTGCCATCATCAAAAGCGATGTGCCAGGTAATCATACGGAAATGTTTATCTGGCGAATTGACGATACTGATGCTTTTAACAGAATCGAACGGAAAATCGAAAGAATGGGGTATTTTAAGCGCTTTAACCAATGTTTTGATAAACTCCGTATTGGCATTCATCCGCTCCATCTCGGTGTCTTTGTTAATAAACTTTTTTCCGAGGGCAGTTAAACTGTCCTGGTAGGTTATTAACAGTTTGGTGTTGCCACTATCATCTGAATGCTGTGCAAGGACCCATAGCGGCATTGCTGCAGCTATTAAACATAGTATCAGTATCTTCTTCATTATCTAGTTAACGCAAATTTTCTATAACCATTGCACTGGCACCACCGCCACCATTGCAAATTCCGGCGGCACCAAATTTACCACCGTTTTGTTGTAATACATGCAGTAAAGTTACAATAATTCGCGCACCCGAAGCACCCAGGGGATGGCCAATTGAAACTGCCCCGCCATTAACGTTTACTTTTGCCGGATCGAGGTTTAGATTCTGGTTATTTGCGATGGATACAACAGAGAAAGCCTCGTTGATCTCGAAATAGTCTATCTGTTCAGATGACAGGCCTGCACGGTGTAGAGCTAATGGTATTGCCTTTGAAGGTGCTGTAGTGAACCATTCTGGCGCTTGCTGGGCATCAGCATAAGATATTATTCTTGCCAACGGCTTTATGCCAAGTTCATCTGCTTTTTCCTTGCTCATCAAGACCAGGGCGGCAGCTCCATCATTCAGAGTCGAAGCATTGGCTGCGGTGACTGTGCCATCTTTTTTGAAAACAGGTTTCAGCGTTGGTATTTTATCGAATTTTACAGCTTTAGGCTCTTCATCATCAGCAAATAAAGTGATGTCGCCTTTTTTGTCTTTTAGTTCGACGGGGGTGATCTCATCCTTAAACTTACCTTCAGCCTGGGCTTTTTGTGCTCTGTGGTATGATTCAATAGCGAAGGCATCCTGTTCTTCGCGGCTGATCTTGCATTCGGTGGCGCACAATTCTGCTGCTGATCCCATGTGGTAATCGTTATAAACATCCCATAGGCCATCTTTTACCAGGCCATCAATGATCTGCCCGTTTCCCAAACGATATCCATTACGGGCTTTATCGAGATAGTATGGCACATTGCTCATACTTTCCATTCCGCCAGCAACAACAATATCATTTTGCCCTAAAGTAATGCTTTGTGCTGCAAGCATAAGCGCTTTCATGCCCGATGCGCATACTTTATTAACTGTAGTAGCCGGCAAATAAGGCAAGCCCGCAAATATGGCTGCCTGTGTAGCCGGTGCCTGGCCTAAATTTGCCGACATTACGTTACCCATATAAACTTCCTGCACCTGGTCAGGCTTTAATCCTGATTTCTCAACAGCTGACTTGATAACCAAGGCACCCAATTGTGTTGCAGATAATGCTGCAAGGCTTCCACCAAAACTGCCGATAGGGGTGCGGGTAGCGGATACGATATATACTTCTTTCATAAATTGATTTAAAAGCTGTGCAAATTTAGAGTTTTTGATGAAAAGGAAATACTATGCATGCATAATAATTATTGGGCAAATAGTTGATTTGGTTAGAATGAACTAAACTGAATTAGCCTTTAACTGTTGTTCTGGTCTTTCTTCCGGGTGCTTTTCTTCCGCATAGTTAAAGCTTGCTGCAGCAGGTATTCGATCTGCCCGTTAGTGCTCCTGAATTCGTCAGCGGCCCAGGTTTCTATTTCCTTCAACACTTCAGGATTAATTCTCAATATAAATGCTTTCTTTTCAGCCATAATTTGACATAGTGCCCATACGCGACCTTATACTATACTGATTCAATTAATGATACAAAGTACCTGTATTAACTACAGGATTAACACTTCGGTCACCGCATAAAACCACCAGCAGGTTGCTTACCATTGCTGCTTTGCGTTCTTCATCAAGATTTACAATGTTTTTTTCTGATAACCTGGCTAATGCCATTTCAACCATGCCAACTGCGCCCTCAACTATTAATCTGCGTGCCGAGATAATGGCTGATGCCTGTTGCCTTTGTAGCATAGTATGTGCAATTTCAGGAGAGTAAGCTAAATGCGATATGCGCGCCTCCAGTACTTCAATGCCCGCACGATCTAAACGCTCGTTCAATTCTTTTTCCAATAAAACACTTACCTGCTCGGCGCCGCCTCTTAAAGTGATACTGGCTGTTTCGTCTTCAATATTGTCATAAGGAAATGAATTGGCCAGGTGCCTTACTGCCGCTTCGCTTTGTATGTTTACATACTGGATATAATTTTCAACGGCAAACACTGCATTAGCCGTGTCTTTTACCCGCCAAACAATTACCGCAGCAATTTCAATCGGGTTACCAACCTTATCGTTAACTTTAAGTTGTTGTCCGTTCAGGTTAAAAGCCCTTAGCGATACTTTCTTTTTTACAGTAAATGGGTTTACCCAAAAAAAGCCATCATGCTTTACTGTACCCACATATTTGCCGAAAAGTGTCAGCACTTTTGATTCGTTGGGGTTTACAATAACTAATCCCGGTAATACAAAAACAAAATTAATTATCCCTAAAATGGCAGCAGCTGCTATTTCTTTAAATGCAAGTCCAAGCACAGTTAAAGCAAGCAATATTAAAAATAATGAAAAGGCGAGATAGCCGGAAGGAGGGCTGATGATTTTTTCAGTATTCATGATGATGTGATTTTAAATTGATATCATAAAGATATCAATTAACTATTGATATAAGCAAGAAAATCCGTAGATAACAGAAACTTATATTATTTTTGATACCACAAACAAATAAATGGCTAAACTATCTCCTTCGCGCCAAAAGGCTATCATGCGTAAATACTCTGATAATGTGAAGTATTTAATGATGGCAGCCAGTATTTGCCTCATTGTTTTCACATTACCAAAACAGGCCAAATTCAGATATGAGTATGATCGCGGGCGTATCTGGACACAAAAAGACCTGTTATCACCCTATAATTTCGCTATATTAAAGACCTCGCCGGAAATTGAGAATGATCAGCAGGCTGCCCTGCGCAGTGTAGTTCCGGTTTACCAGTTGGATAGTGATATGGGCCAGGCCCAGCAAGAGGGCTTTAAAAATGATTTCGAAATAAAATGGCATGACGCCGGTATTAATGATCGCAAAAAGCAATCTTATTTATTGGAAGGTGAAAGTTTACTGAAGGAAGTTTATGACAAGGGGATATTATCGTTAAATCCTAAATATCAGCAAAGCCAACAAAACTATCCAATTACAATTCTGAACAAAAATGTAGCTACGGATAGGAACACCGCTGATGTATATACAAAGGAAAAAGCTGTGGCTTATTGCAATCAGCAGCTGAGCAATCGCAAAGATATTGACAAAACGTTTTTGCTTGACCTGATACAGAACAGGCTACAAAATAATCTTAGATATGATGATAAGCTGACCTCGAGACTAGAAAAAGAGGTGCTGGAGGGGTTGTCCCAAACCCGGGGAATGGTGCAAAAAGGAGAGGTGATCGTAGCAAAAGGTTCGGTGATCAATGATGCCATATACCAGAAACTCGAATCATTTAAAAAGGCTTTTGAAGATAATGCGAGGGTAAATGGTGATCGCCGCCTGGTTTTGCTGGGCCAGTTTTTATTAGTTTCAATAGTGATATGCTTGCTGGTGGTGTTTCTTTACCTCTTTCGCAGGGACATATATGACGATAACAGATTAGTATGCCTTATATTATTGGTAGTCACAGCCATGCTGGCATCTTTATCATTGGCTATAAGGCTACAGTTGCCCAATCTTTATTACATACCTTACTGTATAGTACCTATTATTATCCGAATATTGTTTGATACACGCCTTGCGTTGAATATTCATATACTGGTGATATTAGTAGCAGGCTTTTTTGTACCTAACAGTTTTGAGTTCGCTTATTTTGAGATCACAGCCGGTATGGTTTCAATCTATAGTATCAAAAATCTGATCAGGCGTGAGCAGTTCCTCATCTCAGCGGTTATTATCACCTTTGGCTATTTTCTGTCGTTTCTGGGAATATCATTTATCCGCGAGGGTAGCCTGACCACTATTGACTGGATGGATTTTGTACCTTTTGTAGTAAGCGTTTTATTAACACTGCTGGCTTATCCGCTTATTTATTTATTCGAAAAAGTGTTTGCCATTACCTCAGATATTACACTTATCGAATTGACCAACACCAATGCTCCTTTGCTACGCGAACTGGCATTTACGGCGCCGGGTACTTTTCAACACTCGCTACAGGTTGCTAACCTGGCTGAAAATGCTATTTTCTCTATCGGTGGTAATGCTTTACTGGTGAGGGCAGGTGCACTGTACCATGACATTGGCAAATTGGAAAACCCTTTGTATTTTATTGAAAACCAGAGTCCTGGCTTTAATCCTCATGATAAGCTGTCTTATGAGGAAAGTGCCCAGATAATCATTCGTCATGTGAGTAAAGGTATTGAGATGGCGCGAAAGGCCAACCTGCCGGAGATAGTTGTAGATTTTATCCGGACTCACCATGGTAATACCAGGGTGGATTACTTTTATCAGTCGTTTCTGAAAAATTTCCCTGAGAAGTTTGTTAACGAAAATATTTTCCGGTACCCGGGACCTATTCCATATTCAAAAGAGACCGGTGTTTTGATGCTTGCCGACTCTGTTGAGGCTGCATCCCGTTCGCTACGCGAGCCGGATGAGAAATCCATCAGCGACCTGGTTGATCGTATTGTGAGATACAAATTGAATCAGGATCAATTGAAAGACAGCAATATAACACTGAAAGATATCGAAACTATTAAAACGATCTTCAAACGGATGCTGATGAGTATCTATCATGTACGCATGGATTATTAAGCTAGTTGATTGAGTTAAATAGTTGATTGGTTGGTTAGGTTAAGTGATTAAACAGTTAATGAAATTTATTTTGACTAATCCAACTTATTCTAATTCAGGCAACTTAATCCAACTCAATCAACTTATTCAACTAATACTGAAAATATTTTTTGACGACTTATACGAATTACTATATTTGCAATCCCAAAAATGGGGTTTTATATTAAAAAAGGTGAGGTGCCTGAGAGGCCGAAAGGATCAGTTTGCTAAACTGACGTACGGGAAACTGTACCGAGGGTTCGAATCCCTCCCTCACCGCTGAAGCAAATATCAAAAATGCTCAAAAGCCTGTAAATCAACTAATTTACAGGCTTTTTTATTTTACCCATACGTCAAAATATGTCAAAAAAAACGGGCTATTTTTTTACGCGATTGTGTAGCCTTTCTTTTTTCAAAGAGACATCATAAAAGTAACATAATGATCTTTAATACAACTCGTTATAAAAATTTAACATCTTGAAAAAAAGGCTTAAAAGCCTACATTTATAACCTTTAAAAATGCGCGATTATGGTAGAAAAAACTCTTGGGCTTATGTTTTTCATGAAACATAGCCGAAAATTAAAAAATACAGAGATGTACATTTATCTTCGGATAACGGTTGATGGTCGGTTTAACCAATTGTTTCTTATACTCTAAAAATTGATACTGACATTAAAACAATGGAATAAATGATTGAGTTTCTACTTAGGATGATGTTTTGAAAATTGAAACAGTCCGGTGGTCTTTGAGTTAAGCCATTTATAATGAGACTTCAAGCCATCTGTAGAAATAGCTTTAAAGTGAATCAAGCCTGTAATGATGATTACAGACTTGATTTCCAGCTTGGTTTACTTGGAGACAGAATATACTGCGTTTATCTTCCAGCCATTTGCCGTATTAACCAAAGTTACATAGTTCGTTCGTGTGAAGTCTGGATAAACCATATCAAATTTAACAACTGCCAATTCATTACCGTTATTTATAAGTGATGTGTTTATGATGCATCCCTGGTTCAAATTTTGATTTTCCATTAAGAAGGTTAATATCTCTGCTTTTGTAAAGCTCAACATGCTTTTGCCTCCAAGCATCAAAAATTTCAAATTTTGATCGACTATCGACCCGAAATTTTTTATATAACCTTCGGCTATTGCGCTGATATATGTATTTACGGCTTCTTTAATAGTTGATAATTTTTCACCCAGTTTAAAGGGTGCTGCTTTTAGTTTTGCTGAGCCGAATAGTAAAATTAAACTCAATACTAGTGTTCTTAAATTTTTCATAATATAAAATACTTTAAATAATACAGTACAAAAGTATAGCCTCAAATTAGAACGGACTTTGCTTACAAGTTCAGAAAGTTGCCCTTAAAGTTCAACTGGCTGATTGCCTTTTTCCGGCTGCGCGGCGTTACACCAAAACGATCGCGGAATGCCCGGCTGAAATGAGAAGGGCTCTCAAAGCCGCTCTCAAAAGTAGCTTCACTAACGGTTTTGTCCGTATTGGTCAATAAATTCATAGCATGATTCAGCCGCTTTTCCATAAGCCATTTGCCAGGGGTACATTGAAAGTGTCTTTTAAAATCTCTTTTAAATGTAGACAGGCTCCTGTTACTTAAAACTGCCAGGTCTTCCAATTTTAGATTGAAACAATAATTATCATCCATCACCGCTTGTAGTGAGACTGCCTGGGGTTCATGAAGTAATGAACCGAAAAATGACAATAACTCACTGTTGTGAGCGTCCTCGGCCAGTGTCAAAATTAGTTCCCTAAACTTAATCTCTATCAGTGAGGGATCGGGCTCACGGCCGCTTTCGAAAAGTAATACCATGGTTTGAAAGAAAGCTCTAACCGGCTCGTCACTATTAAGCGATATGACTGGTTGATATTTTTCTTCGGGCCGGTATAGGGGAATGGTTTTACTTCTCAGTACATCGCAAATAAACTCATCGGGTAAAAAGAAAACGACGAGGCAAAAAGCGCCGTCGAAAAATTGCTCAAGGATAGACGCGCCTTTCCTGACAAAGACGCAAGAATCTCTGTTCAATTCATAAGACCCATGAGAAGTATGCCATACTTTTCGCCCTGCCATTACATAAACGATATAGTTATGATGACTCCAAACATCCTGGAAACGTGATTTTAAAGGGCAGTTGTACAAAGTGATCAAACTTTCCCCACATTTGAACTGGCGATAAATTTTCGGATTATTTATCTTTCTGTTATATATATTGATCATTGCAACAATTTAAAATTCTCGGTTATTACTTAATTAGTGTTTTCAATTTATTTAAAAGGAAAGTCAATCACTTTGAACAATTCCCCGGCTCTGCAAGTATCCAAATGCGAAGAATTACCCACGCCTTCAATAGTATAATGGAAACCAGCCGCCAATTCAGAGCCGTCGTCATTTGGGACTTTTTTTCAAAAACTAGTTTTTTTGTCGAATCCGGGATATCCCTTATTTTCATTACAGAAATTGTAGAATCGAAAAGAACCCTTTTTTGATTTCTTATGAATAAAGAAAAAGTAATGTTCTCCTTATTATCTGAAAAGTCCTTTTTTGCATATAGTACAAACCTAATTGTCCGGACTGGGACGGGATTTTTGACAAGTTTCTCTTTTGAGCATGATAATTGAGTTGAAATCATCATCGAGATTAAAACTAACCCTATAGCTTTTATTTTCATGTAATTGATTTTTGATTAGATATATTATGTTCAAGAGAAAGATTTTTACAAATCATTTCTTTGCAGGTACAGAAAATGAATAGGGGTTATTTTCTATTCCGCTTAATTTTTATTAGATACCGTCAGCCTTTAAAAGCCATCGGTATTATAAAGAGCTTTAATCGCAATACGAACCAGTTTGCGAAGGAGGGGTAATAAGCTGTGCGAAAGTGATGCTAATCTCTATATTGGGTTAACAGCAGTTTTTTTGGGAAAAATATTCTGATTGACCCTAAAAAAATTAGTTGGATCATATTTATTTTTAATTATCGTCAGACGTTCATAATTACCCTTGTAACTTGCTTTTATGCGATCCTGCCCTTCGTTCATTATAAAATTCAAGTAAGCGCCCCCGGCAGAAAAAGGGTGTAAGGCTTCCCAATAATTTTTACACCAATCCGTAATTTTATCCGCATTCACTGGATCGGGATCAACTCCAATTATCACTCCGGCATATTTTGCATCTCTGAAAGCCCAGGGCGTAGCATCACTTGCAATACGTGCCGCAGCGCCGCTAAGCGGGTACAGATGCATTTGGGAAAGTGGAGTAGGTATGGTTGATCCGAATTCTAGATGTTTAGCCCTCGCTTGTTCATTGATATCGTTATAGAAATCAGCTCTCCAATACCATTGCAAACCTGGGGGAAGCATACCGTCAAACATTTGCTGTATAGCTGGATATGGCATTTCGCCCAGCATTTTAAATAGAGGATTCATTGCAAGAATTGGTTTAAATGCTTCTTCTGCTTTTTCTAAATCCCCTGAATAGCACCATACTATCCCGCAAAATTGTTTGTTATGCAGCTCTTCCGGAAAAGGCGGGCCGGGAATAACGAGGGTAGCAATAAACCCATTGAGCTCATCGGGTGCGTTATGAATAAAATTATGATACCATTCCATAATCTCTTCAGTTTTTTCAATAGGCCATAGTGTTGGCCCTCCAAAAACATTTTTAACAGGATGGGCCTGGAATTTAAATGACGTAACTATTCCAAAATTGCCGCCACCTCCGCGGATAGCCCAAAACAGGTCGGGATTTTTGCTGGCGTTAACGGTAAGCGTTTCACCATTTGCTAAAACCATTTCTGCTTCAAGCAAATTATCAATGGTGAGACCATGTTTTCTGGCCAGATATCCAATCCCGCCTCCAAGAGTCAACCCACCTACACCTGTTGTAGATATGATACCGGCGGGTACGGCAAGACCGTATTCGTGAGTTACTGCATCAACCTCTGCCCATAAATTGCCGCCACCAACACGAACGGTTTTTTCATCAGCATTAACCTGCACAAACTTTATTCCTGATAAGTCAATTACCAGGCCGCCATCACATAGCCCCAATCCACCACCGTTGTGCCCACCTCCTCTAACAGCAACTAAAAGATCATTTTCTCTGGCAAAATTCACAGCATTTACAACATCACCAACATTTCGACACTTGACAATCACCCCAGGATGTTTATCGATCATGGCATTGTATACCTTACGAACTTCGTTATAAGTAGGATCTTCAGGAAGAATTACTTCACCTTGAAATTCCCGGATGAATTTTTCGATAACTGACTGACTTAAGTCCTTAACTAAAACTGACATAATATTGTATTTTAAAGGATTAATTATCCTGATTAAAAAATTCCTTTTCGGAACCGGTATGGCCCCTGATCCTATTAAGGAACTTCATCAGATTTATTTTTATCAAAATTAGATGCTGACCAAATTGGTGACTACAAATTTTAGTTCAATTATTAGCAATTTTGGTTCAAACGTGCGGAAGAGGATCGAATTGATAAAATGCTATTCAGCTAAATAGCTGGAAGGAAGAAAGTTATATCTTTTTTGAAAGCACTTGGAAAAATATGAAGGACTATTAAAGCCCGTCTCAAAAGCGATTTCCGAAATGTTCCGGTTGCCTTTATTTAATAAAATCAAAGCCTCATCTAATCTGTAGTCTTTGATAAAAGTGTTCGGTGATTTGCCGGTAAGTAAAATCAATTTGCGATATAGCTGAGATTTACTGCATCCTACAGGCTTACTAAAATCATCAACTTTTAAATTAGTATTGGTCCAGGTAGATTCAAGATAATCCATCAAAAGCGTTAAAAATCTTTCGTCTTGTTTTGTCAGACAAAATATATTATCCTGGTTTAAGGCATTTGCGTTTTCGCTATCATATAACTCCTTGACCTCTGAACCGATTATAACCTCGCTCTGAACAATCCTGCACATCCTTTCGGCCAATTTTATGGCATCTTCAAAAATTAAATTTCTTTCCGAAACCGGAACTCCGGTGCTCAATCCTATCTTCAGATTAAGTCTGCCCGCCATTTTATCTTGAAATTCATTAAGTAATAATTGGATTTCAACCGCGGCCCGTACCGCTTTGGTGACAGATTTAAACGAGATCAAAAAATGGTTTTCACTCTGTTTAACCACGCCGCCTTCATATGACTTTAACAGTTCAAGAATAGCATTATTATGACACTTCAAAGATGATTTAAGTTGATCGGATTTGGAAGGTGCGGGAACACCATTTAATGATATGACCATTATGATCCTAAAAGCAGGATCATTAATAATATTTAATGCTGTATTCTGGGCCTTAACGGGATCTTCAATGCGCCCTAAAAATGATTCAACTAAACTTGCATCAACTTCTATTACCCTATGCGGTACATCACCATGTGCTTTTGCATGCATTTTTCTAATTGCGTCCGCATCGGGTGCTTCGATCAGGCAAAAAGCTGTTTTCCTATGGTCATCAAACCAATAAGTTAGTCCTCTGCAGCTATATTGATCCTGGATCTTTAAATCCTCCTGATGTATCTGTGCCACAATTTCCGCTGTAACCGCTTCGGAAACATCGTGCCGGTCCATAAAAATTGACATACTGAAATAACTTTAAGTGAGTTCTATTCAAATTACTCCAAAGGTCATTATTATAACATAAGAATTAATATATTATTTTATTTGATAAGCCTAATAAAGATTTAAATAGTAAAATCATCTTTAAATTGATAATAAGCATATTAAAGCATCGCCATCTTTATTTGGCTGGGGATATTAAATATTATTGAAGGGCCTTTCTGTATAATGTGAAATCTCAATACCCCTTCAGTTTTTGCGGCAGGGGTGTGCTCGTTTATCATAAGCTCACCATATTTTCCTGTAGGAATTTTTGAAATCGGGTGGTATTTTAATTGACAAATTTTACCATGTCGACAAAAGTCTGCTGTTGAATTTTATTATCTTTTATAATAAAGGTATCTGTTCCTAGTATAATTCATGTTTTTAATTTTAATGCTTCCAGGTATTAACGGAAACGGCGATCCTCAAACAAATAAAGGAAATACATGACCAAGTCTTAAAGATATATAAGGGTGTGGAAGACTAAAAGGGTTAATTCACTGTCTTATTTTTCTTGTCACAAATAATAGGAGGTCGGGATGTTGATTAGCAGCGTTATCGGTTGTTTTTAAAAACAGGTAAATGTTACTTTCTTAAAAAAGTCTATTTTAGAGCTGAAATTCTACTTTACTCAAATGCGGGTAATGATCAGCATCATGAACGATATGCCGCTATCAAAAAATAGAGCCGTGTTGCCAATAAAAAGCAGCCAAAAGTGCTGGCATCGGCATCGAGGATATATGATGTCAGTGTAATGCAAAATAATTTCTCTTTTACAGCTAAAAGCCCTGCAAATACACTGAATAGCGCCCGTGTTTTGCTACCTTCGAAACCCGGAAAGATAACGGTTACCAACAGCGGCGGACAAACTGTTACCGATGTTAAATCATCATGGGATGAATCATCAAATACCCTTTACCTCGGGTTTGAAAACAGCCCGGATGGCATCAAGGTAAATTTGGAATGGTAAATTATCCGGCATCCAAACTTTGCAATTAATTCATAGCGATGGGTTTAAACCATCGCTATAAACAAATATAATACATGAAATCATCCCTTCTTTTTCTAACCCTTCTTCTTCCATTTTCGCTGTTTGCACAGAAACAAGTGTCGCCTGCAGATTATGTTAACCCGCTAATGGGTACGCAATCTAAATATGATCTGTCAAATGGGAACACTTACCCGGCTATCGCACTGCCATGGGGCATGAACTTTTGGACACCCGAAACCGGCAAAATGGGCGACGGATGGCAATACACGTATGATTCTTATAAGATCAACGGCTTTAAGCAAACACATCAACCGTCACCCTGGATGGGCGATTACGGTCAGTTTGCCATTATGCCCGAAACAGGCCATATCAAAGTGACCCAAAATGGTCGCCAAAGCTGGTTTTCGCACAAAACCGAAATCGTAAAACCTTATTATTACAGTGTTTATTTGGCCGACCATGATGTGACCACCGAGATCGCGCCAACAGAACGCAGTGCACAGTTTAGGTTTACCTTTCCAAAAAGTGACAGCTCATTTATAGTGATCGATGCTTTTGATAAGGGGTCCTATGTGAAAGTTATTCCTGGTGAAAACAAGATCGTTGGATATTCAACCCGCCATTCATGGGGGCCATTGAAGAATTTTAAGAATTACTTTGTAATTTATGTAGATAAGTCAATAGCACTGACACGATTGTTCAGTGATAGTACACAGGTTGATTCTGCCGAGGTGCATTCAAAACATGCCAGTGCAGTGATTGGTTTTAAAACGAAAGCAGGGGAGAAGGTGCACCTAAGGGTAGCATCTTCCTTCATCAGCCTGGAACAAGCTGAGCTAAACCTGAAACGCGAGTTGGGTAACGACAGCTTCGATGCAACCGCACAAAAAGCGAAAGAGACCTGGAATAAAACCTTAAGCAAATTAGAGGTTGAAGGAGGTACCCTGGATCAAAAACGCACTTTTTATTCCTGCCTGTACAGAATGTTGTTCTTCCCGAATAAAATGTACGAGGTTAATGCTAAAGGGGCCATTGTGCACTGGAGCCCATACAACGGCGAGGTATTACCGGGCTACATGTTTGCCGGTACCGGATTTTGGGATACCTTCAGAGCTTTATACCCTTTCCTGAACCTGGTTTATCCATCTATCAATAAAGAAATGCAGGAAGGGCTTATCAATGATTATAAAGAAGGCGGCTGGCTGCCCGAATGGTCAAGCCCTGGGTATGCGGATGTGATGGTGGGTAACAACTCAGCTTCTGTCGTGTCCGAAGCTTACCTGAAAGGGCTGCATGGTTATGATATTGAAACTTTGTACAAAGCGTTGATCCACGATGCTAATAATACTGGTCCGCGTGCTGCGGGCAGGAGAGGGGTAGAATATTATAACCAATTAGGTTATGTACCTTATGATGTAAAGATCAATGAAAATGCTGCCCGCACGCTGGAATATGCTTATGATGATTTTGCTATTTACAAATTGGGCAAAGCGCTGAATAAACCCGAATCAGAGATCGGCATTTATAAAAAACGCAGCGTGAATTATAAGAACCTGTTTGATCCTTCAACCGGATTAATGCGCGGAAAGAATAAAGATGGCACATGGGAAACTCCTTTCAATCCATTCAAATGGGGCGATGCCTTTACTGAAGGTAACAGCTGGCACTACAGTTGGGGGGTGTTCCACGATATCCAGGGACTAGTTAATCTGATGGGTGGCAAAAAACAGTTTGTAGCTAAACTGGATTCTGTATTTACGCTGCCGCCAATATTCGATGACAGCTATTATGGCGAGGTGATACACGAGATACGTGAGATGCAGATAGCCGGAATGGGACAATATGCGCACGGCAATCAGCCTATACAGCACATGATCTATTTATACAACTATGCAGGCGAGCCCTGGAAAACACAATACTGGGCCCGCGAAACTATGAACAAAATGTATAAGGCTACGCCTGATGGTTATTGTGGTGACGAAGATAATGGACAAACATCGGCATGGTATGTATTTTCGGCAATGGGTTTTTACCCGGTATGCCCTGCCGCCGGACAATATGTTTTAGGGGCTCCACTGTTTAACAAGATAACACTGACGTTAGAGAATGGTAAGAAAGTGATCATCAATGCACCAAATAACAGTGCCGATAATAAATATGTAAGCACGCTTACCTACAACGGGAAACCTTATGATTTTAATTATTTGGATCATAAAGCCCTGATGCAAGGCGCAGTGCTCAACTTTAATATGTCGGCCACACCAAATAAACAAAGAGGCATAAAGGATAGCGATTTTCCTTACTCGCTATCTAATGAAAAATAAAACGCCGAGGTTGAGCATAATTAGTTGAACTAGTTGAGGGTAGTCCCTGGTAATTTACCGGGTATTTTTTACTGATAATGATTATATTAACACCGACATTGAAAACAAATAATGAATAACATATCTCAAAAATCAAAAAAGGCATCTCCCTCATTGCTAAATTGAATGCTGCTTGTTTACAAGTGGCATTTTGTTTTAGGCTATATCCAATTAATTAATAAGATCAATCGGGTAAGTTTATTATGTTTGATTACCAATTACATAAAAACCAATTTTTATGCAAACAAAAGCCAGTCGCTTTATTTTAATATTGCCTGTTACTGCTTTATTGTTCATGGCAATGAGATTGCCTATAAAGAAGATTGTAAATCAAATAAATGAATCTGTTTCGGGACATTACTTATATGTGGCGGTACCTGGAATACGAGATTATATGGGATATGGGGGGCATGGTTTGTTGGTGTTCGATATGGATCATGGCCACAGGTTTGTGAAAAGGATTGAAACCCGGGGCTTGCATCCAAACGGAAGACCATCAAATGTTAAAGGAATAGCAGTCAGTATTCCATTGAATAGTATTTATATCAGCACTTTAGAAACGTTGCAGCGCATTGATCTTTCGTCGGGGAAGATCGTATGGGAGAAAACCATCGAGGGCGGCTGCGACCGCATGTCCATATCGCCTGATGGTAAAACAATGTATTTGCCATATCTTGAAGGGAAAGTATGGAATGTAGTAGATTGCAAGACTGGTGAAACTATAAAAAAGGTCAACGGTTTTACCAAATCTCATAATACGCTTTATAGTTTGTCAGGAAATCATGTTTACCTGGATGATATTGCCTCGCTCTGGTTAAAAATAGCAGATACAAAAACCAATGAAGTGGTTGGAAAAATTGGCCCGTTCGGAAACTACATCCGCCCGTTTACAATTAATGGAAAAGAAACCAGAGCTTATGTAACGGTGGATAGCTTGCTTGGATTTGAAGTAGGGGATATAACTACCGGTAAAAAACTTAATCATATAGAGGTAGAGGGGTGGACTACGGGCACTGTCAGGCGTCATGGTAACCCAAGTCATGGTATTGGTCTTACACCTGATGAAAAGGAGCTGTGGCTTTGTGATGGGTTTAACATGCGATTGCACATTTTTAGTGCTGTTGAACCTTATCAGCAATTAACTACCATACTATTACAAGATATGCCGGGCTGGATAACTTTTAGCCTGGATGGCAAATATGCCTATCCCTCAAGCGGAGAAGTGATCGATGTGAAAACACGAAAAGTTCTTTTAACACTAAAGGATGAATTTAACAATAATGTGGGCAGCGAAAAAATGGTTGAGGTTGATTTTGAAAATGGCAAGCCTGTAAGAGCTGGAGATCAATTTGGTATAGGACGCGTAACACAATGAGGATCAGTGGTATTTGCTTTCATCAAATAAGCCCCCTGATTTAAATTCATTAATTATTGAAAATTTCTTGCGTTCTTTTTTAAAAAATATTTGCGGAGAAGATTTTAAATCTTACTTTTGCAACCCCAATCGGGATGTAGCGTAGCCCGGTATCGCGCCACATTTGGGATGTGGAGGCCGCAGGTTCGAATCCTGCCATCCCGACTAAAGCGGTACCAACCAGTATCTAAAAGCCCTTAAATCTATGATTTAAGGGCTTTTTAGTTTTATTCCAGCCCAATTTATTCAAGTTATATCAAAGAAAATGTGCCCTATTCGGTGCCCTATATTTATATTTTATATTAGGGCACAAATAGCATATTAAGTATTTGATAGTCAATTGATTGCTTAGTTTATTTTGATTGTTTTTAGCCCCCTTTGCTATGGGTTTAAAACTGTGGAAATTTGCCCCAGGTGGCAAAAGACACTAAAAACCGTCAATCTGATGCTATTCGTAACTTAATAATTGACAAATATGAAAACAATGAACAACACCTTTGGCGTTATCTTTTATTTAAGGAAGTACAAAGCCACGAATGACGGCAAAGCACCTATTTATGCAAGGATTACCGTAAACAGCAGTCGGACAGACCTTTCTGTTAAGGCTTCAGTATCGCCGGCGAACTGGCATGAAAGCAAGGGCATGCCTAAGGGAGCTTCGAAAGAGGTTGCCAAACTGAGTCAGTTTCTTGAACGTTACCGGGGCGGGATTGTGGAGAGTTACCAGGAATTACTACTTGAAAAGAAGACAATTACAGCGGAACTCGTGAAGCGAAGATTCGTCGGGGATGATAGAAATGATCAGACTTTGTGCGCTCTTATGGATTACCACAGGGTACATGAAGGGACCATTTTGGAAGAGGGGACGATGAAAAATTATATTACTACTGAAAAATATGTAAAGGAGTTCTTGAAAGTTCATTTAAAAACAACAGACATGTTCCTGTCGGAGCTGAATTATCAGTTTATTACTTTGTTTGAAAATTATCTCAGAAAAAGAAAACCTGAAAAGGGGCAGAGGCCCCTTAGCACCAATGGGGTGATGAAACATATCGAACGCTTTTGTAAATTGCTGAATCTGGCGGTACGGCTGGAATGGTTGGTCAGAAACCCTTTTCAAGCCTATAAGCTAAAGTTTCAGAAGGTAGAGCGGCAATACCTTACAGGGATAGAACTAAAGACAATAGAGGGGAAGAAATTCAGCGTTCCGCGCCTGGAAGTAGTCCAGGATCTTTTTATATTCAGTTGTTATACCGGGCTGTCATATATCGATGTGTTCAATCTGAAGAAGGATTATCTCGTTGAACGTGGACCGGATGAATACTGGCTGCTCACGAGGCGCCAAAAAAGTGATGAACCGGTTAAGATACCCCTATTACAAAAGCCGCTGGCGATCATCAGGAAGTACCGGGACCATCCCCAGGTACTCGCCGAAGGTAAGCTGCTTCCGGCTTTGACTAATCAGAAACTGAACAGTTACCTGAAGGAGATCGCAGATATCTGCGGCATCACTAAACCCCTGACTTTTCATATTGCTCGTCACACCTTTGCTACCACGGTGACGCTTACCAATGGGGTGCCAATTGAAACTGTGAGCAAATTGCTGGGCCACACTCAGCTCCGGACGACTCAGGTTTATGCCAAAGTGGTGGAAAGCAAACTCGGTGATGATATGGCTCAACTGAGCCGGCGGTTAGCGAACAAATAGATCTTTCAGATCAATCGATTTTCTAAATTGTCCGGGGAAAATCCGGATGATGCCTGAGCGGCGGCGGGCGAATTTGTAGCCCGATCCTCCCCATATTTTAATGAGGACGGTTTGAAAGTATACATTTATTTTTGATAGCAGAAATAAACAGGATCATGGCCAGTGTTATTCCGGGGTTTTTTCTTTTCACCTGCTGCGATACTTCGGGAAGCTGTAATAATACCGGAGAGGCTGGTGAGGGAAAAAAGAAAAGGTAGCTGGGGACTGGCTGAACAAAAGAAAAGCCAATAAATAACAGGAGGGGGTGAAAAGTGAACGTGGAATTAATTACAAAAGATGATCTCGAGCTGTTCAAAAAGGAACTGTTCGAGCAGATGCAACAGATCATGAACAAGCCCCAATTCGGGGAGCAGAAATGGCTAAAAAGTTACCAGGTAAAGAACCTGTTAAAAATATCGCCTGGCACATTGCAGAATCTCAGGGTAAACGGTACGTTGCAGTTTACAAAAATCGGCGGGATCATGTATTACAAATATGAGGATATCGTTAAAGTACTGGAAGGACAGAAGGGGAGCAGCCTGGAAAGCAGACATCCCTTACGCAAATAATAGCCTCGCCATTCCAGGGATTGCTATGTCTTTTTTTTAAGGAGGGCTCTTTGTGCTTGCTGGGAATTGTTCATTATAGCACTTTGTTGATCGTTGGAAAAATGGGAGGGCCGAAGTTGTTTGAACAGGATAAAAGCGACGGCCTGCGTTTGGCAACTAATAAAGAATTACTTAATATTTATTAAATTTGGATTGTGACATGGAAAAAATTATGGAAACCCAATTTGTGACAGATGTGGTAACCGGGGAGCCTATAAGGGTCAACCTGAGTATGGATTACCAGGAGTATCTGGAGCTGGCTAAAAAAAATGACCTGCCTTTAACGCCGACGTCTACTATACAGGAACGCAATCCGCTGGATTGGTATTCACTGACCGAAAGCGCCAGTTCTATACTTAACGGACTTGTAGCCCTGGCATCCCGCGAGCATATGAAAGAACAGGATAAAGCAGATCCCGATCAAAAACGCTTGGCGGAGCTAATCGAGTTACGCAAAGAGGCAATTGCCGCAGTAAACAATAATGAAAATTTCGCGAGCCTTGAACGCATGGATGAGGTTATAAAAAAATATAGCCCGATTTTACAGGCCGAGAAAAAAAAACTTCAGATCTAAGCGATACGAATACGATCGATTTTTCAGCGTCCCTCGAGACATTGAACGCGGTTTCACCAAAGCAGTTTGAGCGGATTCAAAAGATCATAATTGATGACCTTACTACTGCCAAAAAGCCATCTGAAAGCCCGGTGGTTATTATTACAGGCGGGCAACCCGGTGCAGGGAAAACGGAACTGGAAAGATTGGCCCGGATTGAATTAGGCGGTAATATCGTTAGCTGCAACGCCGATAATTTTAGGGACTATCACCCCGGTGCTGAAGAAATTAAGCACAGATTCGAAACTTATTATCCTGAACTAACCGCCAAATATGCGCAGGACTGGAATAATGGCTTAAAAGTTTACTGTGAAGCAAACCGGTTGAATTATATCCTGGAAACTACTTTTTCATCCGGCCTGGTAATGAATAAAACCATTGCTGATTTGCAGCAGAAAGGCTACCGGGTGGAAATCAAATTGATAGCAGTGCACCCTAAAATAAGTTTATTGGGTACAAATGTCCGGTTTGAAGAAATGAAAGCCAAAGAAAAAACAGGAAGAATGGTGATCAAGGAAGCTCATGATGACCGTTACAGTAAACTGGTACCGACCCTAATAACAGTTCAATCTGCATCGTTATATAATAAACTGCAAATCTATGGCCGAAACGCGACATCTCATCAAAAGTCCGATATTGACGGAATACACCTGATCGCCACCAATCCCCCCGATGCGGTACAAGTATTCCAACAAGTGTTTGACCAGCCATGGCCGGCCAAAATGATGCAATATTTTGAAGAGAAAATGCAAACAGTTATCCGGCTTAAGGAAGCGAGGAATGCCCCTGCGGAGGAAATAGCCAAATTCAGGGAAGAAATGAGTGCGGAATATCTATCGCCCCGCCAGCTGCAGCAACTCTCAGATCAGCAGAGGCAGGAAGAAAATGCCGCTCAAAATTTGGGACAACAACAGGCCAAAACAACACGCCAGCAATTGAGGAAGGGGCCAAGAGTGAGGTGACGCTTTTGGCCCGGGTCACCGACGTGAAAGATGTGGAAGCTTGTTTAAACAAAAATAGTATCAGCAGATCATAAACCTATTTCCTAATATTGTGCCATGCGAAGAAAAGATGATGTCCTTTGGAAAGGCATACTCGAAGACGTCTTTGACGACTTTTTGCGTTTTCTGAACCCTGATGCCGAGTCACTGTTAGACTTTGGTAAAGGGTTTGAATTTCTGGATAAAGAATTACAGCAGGTGCTCCCGCCCGAAAATGAAGAATTTTCGCCAAAGGTCGTCGATAAATTGGTGAAAGTATTTACCAAAACCGGTGAGGAAAAATGGGTATTGGTGCATGTGGAAATACAGGGACAGTACCACCATGATTTTGCGAGCCGGATGTTCCGATACTATTATCGTCTGATCGATAAGTATGGGAAGCCCATCACCGCCTATGCCATCTTTACGGAGGCTAATCTTAAAGCCAGGCCTGATTGTTTTGAACTCGATTTTATGGGCACCAGTCTGAAATATACGTTTAATACGTATAAGATAGCCAGCCAAAGTGATGAAGAATTATTGGCGAGTGAAAACCCGTTTGCGCTCGTGGTTCTTACCGCAAAAACCGCTCTTTCAGGTAGCGGGATCAAAAGCAGCCTGGAACGGGATGAGCTATTGCTTAATTTAAAGCTGGAGCTGGCAAAACAATTGCTGATCAGACAGATACCAAAAGAAAAGGTACGGGTAATGATGAATTTTCTAAAATATTATACCCGTTTTGAAAATCCTGAAATAAATAGTAAATTTGAACTAGCTGTAGAAGTTTTAACCGAAAGGAGCAACACAATGGGTATTGAAGAATTATTATTGGACAGAGCAACCAAACAAGGTGAACAGAAAGGAAGCCATGATAAGGCAGTTGCGATTGCTAAGGAAATGAAAAAAGATGGTGTTGCCATTGAACAGATTGCGAAATTTACCAAGCTTTCTGTTGAGGAAATAGAAAAATTATAATCATTAAAGTTTTATAATATTCATGGAGCCACTGCATTTGTAGTGGCTTTCTTTTTTGCTGGTTAAACAGCCATCCCGATTATTTGACGACACCCTTTTCACTTTTCCGCCTCTCGGATGTGTTTTTTTTCCTCACCTGCAAGACTTTTACATCATGTTCAGGAGGCCCTTGGATAACCCATCCTCCATTTCATCAAAAGACACCGGCGCCAGCAAAATGATCGTCTTTCCCAACCTCACCCGACTTCGGAGGGGGAGGCCAGATTCCAGTTGTTGTTAAACAACTGTACATCTGGCCGATTGCGTGCAAGGCAATCTATCCCAATACCGGTGAGGGAAAGTTAAATGCCGGAATAACAGATGAAGCAGAAAGCGATGGGTCCTACTAACGTGATAAGGAACTACAAACTTTGCTGCAATGCTCGTGAAGGGCACGGCTCACGATGCGGCTAAAGGGTTTTGATCAGATGCTCTTTACCATTATAATCCACTCTCACTAACTCTTTTCTGTCGCAGTACTCATGAACCATATGTTTGTTAGTAGGACAAACCGACGCATCATAATAAGTAAGGTAGCCGCCCTTTGCAAACTTTTCCCTTTTGATAGCTTCAAAGGTCGGCCTTAGTCTTTCCCGTAGTTCCTCGATTGACAGGTCGAAGATCGAAACGGAATGGATATCTTTAGCAGGTATATTGCTCATGATCTCTTGAATTGCTCTCATACAAATATAGTTAAAAGGGTTAAAGAATAATAGAGGTTAACGAGCTTGCGGGGTTACTGGAGCGGCAAATTTAGTTGCCCGGTAAAGCATATATCTATGGGCGGCGGGAAAACTTCCAGGGGCCCGATCCTGAAAGTTTACCCCGGCAGGTCTGTTAGTCGCTTCCATGGTTTACAGGATGGCGCATGCTGGTTGGATCTGGGATATATTGTCCGCTCAAACAGGCCGCCCTGACAAATTATTCCAGCCTTTTGAAGCTTAAACTATTGATAGTGTATGATTAGATTTGCGTATTAATATTGGGTGTTGGCTCTAATTCTGATCAGGATACCGTGTGTTTTCTGAGTAACTAATTCCGTAATTATAAAAATAGCCTGCAATGCGCACATTTGTTATGGGGGACATACACGGAGCTTTCAGAGCACTCATTCAGTGCCTGGAACGATCCGGGTTTGATTATGAAAATGACCAACTGATTCCGTTAGGAGATATCGTGGACGGCTACCCGCAGGTATATGAATGTGTAGAAGAACTTTTGAAAATAAAACATTTGACCGCGCTTAAGGGCAATCACGACGATTGGTTCGATGAATTCATCAAATCCGATTTACATCCTTATTTCTGGAATCATGGCGGTAAGGGAACTTTGATCTCGTATTTAGAACATGCTGGAAAAAGCGGTCGTTTTTTCGCTAAAGGAAGCGGGTATAAAACCGCATTGGAATCACGGGATATTCCGGAAAGGCATAAACTGTTTTTCAGTGGGCTTAAGCCATATCATATTGATCAACACAACAGATGCTTCATACATGCCGGCTTTAACCGAAAATTACCCTTTCATGAACAAAAAACAACTGATTATTACTGGGATAGAAATTTATGGCGGCAAGCGCTTGAGCACGCTGAAAATGGAGAACCTTTTACCATGATGACGGTTTTTAAAGAAATTTATATCGGTCATACGCAAACGACGCATTGGGAAACGGACCAACCTTTACGGGCGTTTAATATCCATAACCTTGATACCGGCGCAGGGGGTGCCGGTCGATTAACCATTATGGATGTAGAAACTAAAGCATACTGGCAGTCTGATTTAACGTCGGATCTCTATCCGGGCGATTTAATGGAGAACCAAAAAACCTATTCGCATAGTTGAGCACGGTATAACCTGCATTTGAAAGCTATTATCAGAAGTACTGAAGAACAATTGGCGAAAAAGAACCTAAACCGGTACCGGTCGAAAGCAGATATAGCAATGCGTTCAACTCCATAAACTTTCATTTTATAAGAAATTTGCTTACTTTTGATTGAGTAAGTTCATTGACTATCACTTATACCGATAAACAGCTATAAAGGCGACCAAACCGCAGCATAATCTATGCGCCCTATTCGGTGCCCGTTCCTGTTTGTTTTCGATATAACTTATTGAATATCTTAGATTTAAGCGGCTGGATCATCGTCCTGCCATCCCGACAGATAGTGATACCAAAAAGAATCGAAATCCTGTAAATCGAAAGATTTACAGGATTTTGTGTTTTAGACCCCTTTATCTCTAGAAAATGCATCAGATGTCATTTAAATGTGTAAGAAATTACTGCTTCTTTGGCGGTATGAACATGTTTTTGAAAATATCAACACGTCTGCGCTTAATTTTACCTGCCTTATATTGATCGGTCCATTCTCTAAAGAAATTTAATGGCGGTTTTACTTTTATAATGCAGAGAAATATCCAATCAGGCGAAAATCCTCCGGAAAGTTAAATAATGTTAAACTACCCGATCTGTCGTGTCTAATCGCAATTTGCCCTCCTCTTTTCTCGTTCATGTAAATATTAACTTATCACAAACGAAATGTTGAGATCTTTAAAACCAACAGTATTTCTGGAGATCTTTCTGCACCTTTTGTTTTGGGCATTCATCACGTTCATGCCTATTCTTTCAGGCCCGTTTGGTCCGCGGGGATTCTTTTCGCCCTGGCATCTGGTTCTGATCAACACCTTGTTAGCCTTCCAGTTTTATCTGAACGCATTTGTCCTGATACCCATTTTTATAAGTAAAAAAAAGCAGCTTTGGCTTTATTTCGCCCTGATGCTGAGTTGTTTCATTGCACTCCACCTGGTCATTATCCATAGCAGGCCCCCTATGCCCTTTTTTCCGGGTTTTAAAAGGGCTGGCTTTCCGCCAAAGATTCCCTTTTTGGCCAATTTCAACTTGCTGCCACTGGCGGCCATTACTGCTGCTGCATTCGTCTACCGTTACCTGGCGGACCGCTTTCGCAGGATCAACGATGAACACGACCTTACTAATGTCGGCCTCGTTTCCGAGCTTGCATTTCTGAGGTCGCAGACCAACCCGCATTTTATCTTTAACGTTATTAACAGCGCCGTGGCATTGGCCCGCTTAAACCCGGCCGCTGTAGAACCGACACTAATACAAATCTCCCAATTGCTGCGACATGTCCTGTACCTGTCTGATCAGGAAAAAATAACCATGCGCCAAAAAACTGATTATTTGAGCAGCTATGTTCACCTGCAAAAATTACGGTTCGGGGAACAGATCAAAGTAGCCTTTCACATCAGTATCACCGCTCCGGAAAAGACACTCGAGCCGATGCTGCTTATTCCCTTTGTAGAAAATGCTTTTAAACACAGCTGTAGAAATACAGGCGACGCTGAGATCAGAATAAACCTTGTATCCGACGAAAAAAAGCTGGACCTCAGTGTTTATAATACTTACGATCCGGACGCCTTGCGACAGGACGAGCATCATGGCATTGGCCTTCACAACGTAAAAAGAAGACTCGCCCTATTATATCCAAACATACACCAGCTGTATATAAGTCAGTTCGAAAATACCTACCAGGTAATCCTTCAAATACAATTCAAATGATACAATGCTTACTTATTGACGACGAGCCCTTAGCACTCGACCTGATCGAAGACAACCTGAAACAGGTCGGCTACATCAGCATAGCAGGCCGGTGCCGCACCGCCGCGGAAGCGCTGACCTTTTTACAGCGTGAACCCATTGACCTGTTATTCTGCGATATAAACATGCCCGGGCTGAATGGTTTGCAGCTCGTAAGGAGTTTGATCACCAGCCCCATGGTCATTTTCATTACTGCCTACGAAAAATTTGCTGTGCAAGGTTTTGAACTGGATGTGGTGGACTACCTGGTAAAGCCTGTGGCGCTAGAGCGCTTCCTGAAAGCCTGTCAGAAGGCCCATCAGCTTTTTGAATTGAGAAAATTGTTACAGGGCAACATCCAGCCGCAACGAAAACACCTGTTCATACATGCGGAATATAACCTGGTTAAATTATCGCTCGATACAATTGAGTATATCGAGGGCCTGAAAGATTACGTCAAAATACATGTTACCGGCAGGGAAAGACCACTGCTCTCCCGGACGACCATCAAGGCCCTGGAGCTGCAGTTGCCACCTGATCAATTCTTCCGCGTGCATAAATCCTATGTCATTAATGTAGATTATGTCACCCGCATCCAAAAGGGGCGTATCAAGACCCTGAATTATGAGCTTCCACTGAGCGATAACTATCGTGATATGATAAATAGAATGATCGGCAGGCCCTTACCGGAAGCATAGATTAGTCTTTCGTCGGCACATCTAGTCCTTTCATCTCATTTATTTCGTTAGTCGCCGTTTTCAAGGCACTTTAGTGCCGACAGGAAGGACACGAATGAAGAAATTACTACTATTCCTGCTGGTACTTAATTTAGGACAACGGGTGCTTTGCCAGCAGCAAACCCAGAAAGTATTAAAGGGAAACACCCTGGATAAATTTGTTACCAGGCCGCTTGACGACCTGTTGGACACCTTATCAGCCAATTACAATTTAAGGATCGTTTTCGAACGCGATTCTGTTCACCGCTTTGATGTGGTAGCGCATTTTTTTAACGAACCGCTGAATAAAGTGCTGGACAAGGTATGCAGTCAATTTGACCTCAATTACTGGGTAGATGCCGACGGCATCATTTATGTCTTGCAAAATGTCGACGATATGGCCAGACTAAAGGTGCTTGCCCGAACCTTAAAACCCATAGAGAAGCCAAAACGGGATACGGTAAAAGCGGACACCCCGGACGAGCAGGATGTTGAAGCTTTGTATGATAAAAACAATAAATCCGTAACAAAAACGAATGTCCAGCCAAAACAGGTGATCACTGTGCCCCATATCGCCACGGAAGTACATTTGTCTGTAACGATCAACGGTCAGGTGATCGACCAAAGTTCGGGGACGCCGCTTCCGTCGGCAACCGTTCGGGTACGGAACAGCACGTTATCGGTCACTACCAACTCCGACGGAAACTTCGCAATTTTTCAGGTCCCTTCGGATACTGCAACACTTGATGTTTCTTATTCAGGTTATCAGTCTGATCATTTTAAAATGAACGCCGGAAAGCTCAGCAAACCGCTAGTTCTCGGCTTATATCCGGCACTCACTACCCTGAACGAAGTAACTATACTCGGCCAGAAAAGCGGTGTGATGAATACAGATGTGAAAAAAGTAGGTGTGCTGCAGCTCTCCCCGGCTAACCTTGATAAATTGCCCAACATCGGGGAAAAAGACATTATGCGTGCCTTCCAGTTGATGCCGGGAGTAGGGGCAACCAACGAGTCTTCGTCTGGCGCCTACGTGCGTGGCGGTACACCGGACCAGAACCTGGTCGTTTTTGACGGGTTTACCATTTACCAGGTAGACCATCTATATGGCTTTTTCAGTGCATTCAACAGCAATGCCATAAAAGATGTTCAGTTATACAAAGGCGGTTTCTCTTCCCAATATGGCGGCAGGCTATCCAGTGTCACGGAGATCAACGGAAAAGAAGGTAATAAAAACGAAACGGTCTATGGCGTTGATCTGAGCCTGCTGAGTGTAAACGCATTTATGGAGACTCCCGTGGGTGACAATTCTTCGTTGGTACTAGCGTTTCGGCGTTCTTACCAGGGGCCGTTTTATGATAAGATATTCAAACAGTTCAATACTTCTACCGCGGGTGGTTTTGGGGGAGGCGGGCCGGGAGGCCGCAGAGGAGGATTCGGTGAGCAAACCACACCAGCATCGCACTTTTATGATGCCGACGTTCGCTATACCTATCATTTAAATCCTGAAAATATATTGACCTGGAGCTTTTATTCGGGGTCTGACAAGACCGATAACAGCCGGCAGTTGCAGCTTCCTTCCTTCCTTGGGTCGGGAAGCGGACCGAGCATCACCGACTATACCACGTATGGCAATGTGGGCAGCAGTGTAAAATGGTTTCGGCAGTGGACCAATGAGATACATTCCAATACCTACATAACCTATTCCTCGTATTTTAATGATAGAAACAGGGGTACATCAGGCACCACCACCGATAGCAATGGGGATGAGACCAGTTTCAGCAATGGTACTGTAGAGTCTAATAATTTAAAGGACATAGGATTCAAGTCCGAATGGGAATGGCAGTTAGGCAACCAGATCAAGTTACTCTATGGCGGATTCGGGTCGCTCCAGCACATCAATTACGACTATGTGCAAAATGATACCACAAGTTTGATCAGCCAGCATAATACGGCACTTTCAGGTGGCGGTTATACCGAACTTGAGATCGACCCCAATAATCGGCTGCATTTACAGCCAGGACTTCGGAGTACCTGGTACCAGCCTACCGGCAAAGTATATTTTGAGCCGCGGTTTTCGGCAAGTTATGTTATTAATGACAACTATACCCTTAAAGCAGCTACCGGCCAATTTTACCAATACATGAACGAAGTTACCCGGGAAGATGTAAAGAACGGTAACCGAAATTTCTGGATTTTATCTAACGGGAGCAGTATTCCTGTAGGCATGTCAAGACATTTTATGGGAGGCATCAGTTATGAGAATGATCTCTTTCTTTTAGATGTGGAAGGTTATTATAAGGTGCTTAGCGGGCTAACGCAATTTACAGTCACGCAAACTGGTTTTGGACCCGGAGGCGGAACCCCCGGTGTAGCGGAGAATTTCTACACAGGTGCCGGAAGGGCAAAAGGAATAGAGATTTTATTGCAGAAAAAGCTTGGACGCTATACAGGCTGGCTAAGCTATACGCTGGCTGACGCTGAAAACAAGTTCGCGGTATATGGTGATCAATATTATCCTGCCGATCAGGACGTCCGGCATGAATTCAAAGCAATCAATATGTACCATTTGAACCGTTGGAATTTTTCAGCTGTATTCATTTTCAGTACTGGGCACCCCTATACAGCTCCGCTATCAACCTATTCGGTTACCAGCCCGGATGGCAACACTTCAACCTATTTTAATGTAAGTGCAAAAAATGCGTTGCGTCTTCCCGACTATCACCGCCTCGATCTTTCAGCCACTTATGACCTGCTTAAAATAAGCGGCAATAAAATAGGCAGTATCGGCTTGTCGTTGTTTAACGTTTACAATCATGTCAATACCTGGTACCGTGAATATTTTATCCAAAATAATGCTGCAGTTACTACCGATGTCAATTACCTCGGCTTTACACCTAATATTACGCTTAGTTTAAGATGGAAATAAAAAAATCTCTTTTTAAAATTTGCCTTGCTTTCAGCTGGATAGCAATCCTGCTCGCCTCCTGTAAAAAGGACAACCAGAGTTCTTCAACCGACTTGCCTGTAGTTCAGGCTTACCTTTATGTCGGCCATACATTGACCGTCAAACTGTACCAGCAAAAATCCCTGACAGATACTGCAAAATATGGCGCAGCTATCACAGGGCAGGTATTGTACGTCTCAGACGGAAGCAACCAGGTCAAACTTACCGAATCTGCAAAGGGCACCTATACCTATAATGACAATGCTTTTTTGACTGCAGGCAAAACCTACACGCTCAGTTTTAATTATCTCTCGAAGGAAGTAACTGCAAAAACAATAATGCCATCGAAACCGCAAAATTTCGCTACTCAACATACCACAGTTATCTACACCAGGCCCACAAATGTCAATGTAACTTCTGACACGCTGAACAGATTTACCTGGGACAATCCCGATTCATTGAACCATGTGCTGGTGTTTGATAATGTAGATGATACCTTTATTGCGCTGGGGCGGGCAACCGGCTTTAGTAATAGTAATTCTAATATATTCGAGATGAACACGGATCGCAAATCTGCTTATTATGTAGTTTCCAATAGCTTTCCATATTACGGAACCTATCAGGTCATTCTACTCCGCGTCAACCAGGAATATATTAACCTCATAGAAAGCAACATTCTTAATGCTAACTCACAAAACCTGCTCAATGTTCCCACAAATGTAGTAAACGGCTTAGGTATCTTTACAGCGATGCAAGCAGACACCCTTAGTTTCAGTCTTGCTGATTAAGAATATGAAATCTATCAATATCTATTCCTGTGTATGACGTCAGCCTTTTCTCAAACAAACACTGTAACTCATCTGTAAGAACACGATTGAAAGACATTTTCTATTTATCCCATATAATGCGACTATCTCCCAAATATGTCATCTGATAGTAACTATAGTCAGTTTCTTTATTCTTCTTCTTTTTCCTTAAAATGTTTCCTGACATTAATCGTCTACCACGGTAGGATGGGTGCAAGACGTGTCCTTCCATCAAACAATTAATGATTAAAAAGATTCTGACATAGAGATGAGAAGACTACCCCTTATTTTATTGGCATGGGTTATTGCCGATGTTTATTTTTTCCAGGCTGTAGGAACACTTACAGCTAACAATTTGATTCTGTGTGGATATTGGTTAATAGATGTGTTGATTGTAACAGGTTTTGGGGTTTTGATCAATCTTCGCAGAACGAATCGTCAACCGGCAAAGCTCATTTCATGGCTGATGGCCCTAACTTTACTTACAGTTGTTCCTAAAATTATCGCTTCGCCAGTTTTATTACTTGAGGATATAACCCGGATTTTTAGACATTTTCCGCCCAGGGCACAATGGGTTAGTGAACTGGCATTAATACTAGCAGCAGTGCCATTTTTAGGTTTGCTTTATGGGATGACCGGTGGCCGACATCGCTACAAAGTACATAAAGTAACTTTGAAGTTCGATGATCTGCCTGAGGCATTTGACGGCTTCACGATCACGCAATTGTCTGACATACATGCAGGCAGTTTTACCGGTAAGAAAGGTGTGGAAAAGGGGATTGCAATGGTCAATCACCAAAATAGCGATCTGCTGCTTTTTACAGGTGATTTAGTGAATAATCAGGCATCTGAAATGGAGCCGTGGATAGAAACCTTTTCAAAACTGAAAGCACCTTATGGTAAATATTCGGTTTTAGGAAATCATGATTATGGCGATTACATAAAATGGGAAAGCAAACAGGCTCAAAGTGCCAATCTTAATCAACTAAAAAAGGTTCACAAAGAGATAGGCTTTAAATTGCTTTTGAATGAAGCTACTACGATTCAAAAAGATGGTGAGTCTATTGCCTTGGTAGGAGTGGAAAATTGGGGGAAAGGCGGTTTTCATAAATATGGCAGCCTGACCAAAGCCGCTTCAACTGTGCCGGATGAGGAATTTAAAATACTGATGTCGCACGATCCTTCTCATTGGGAAGCCAAAACGCTGGAAAATTTAAAACATATCCATCTTACCCTTGCCGGGCATACGCATGGTATGCAGTTTGGCATTGAGTTATTTGGTTTTCAATGGAGCCCGGTTAAATATGTTTACCCTCAATGGGCAGGCCTTTATAAGATAAATGGCAAGTACCTGTACGTTAACCGCGGTTTCGGCTTTCTGGGCTTTAAAGGCAGAATAGGCATATGGCCGGAGATTACCGTTATCACTTTAAAAAAGGCTTAAATGAACAGCACTTCAGGAATTGATAGCAATATAATCTGAAAACACCCATCGATCATCTCCTATACGGCCCCATTCATCATTTGATTCCAGGATTGTAACCGTAGCATTTCTTTTAAGCTGATCTACCGGTGCAAAATCCGCACCTGGCCCACTACGGACATTGAGAACATCTGCATTTACTACTCCTGTTTTGGGTGTTGGGTTCTCTGGAATTGTGTTATTTTGATAATTATCGTATGCCTGTTGCACCAATGGTAAAAAGTTTGCAGTGGCATTGTCAACTTTGTTCCCTCCAAAAAATGCAGTTCCGGGACAAGTCTTGTGATCCAGATAGCCCGGATCGTTTTCTCCATTATCACGGAAACCGTCACTTTGCCTGAACCAATGATGGTATACCAGGCTGGTAGAATTCACCGGAAGTCCGAATTTAAAACACAGTAGTGCATTAATCCTAATAATTGTTTGTCTTTGAGAATCGGTCATGGTATCCTGGTTCCGGTCGAAGTTGCGAGGTTTTCAATACAAATCCCACCGGTATTGTGCCCATGGATACAGGTGGGTATGAGCGAAAGTGGTCGTCCGGTGCATATCGACCCATCCGGGAAGGTGTTATAGTGTTGAGCTATTTGTCCAAATCCCCTTGCAATATGGTCTGCTTCCATGCTGGTCATTTTTGCAAAATGGTTGCTCCCGTTAAAATTCCGGTATGACGGACTCCATGTATGATGGGTCTGTACATGATTAATCACCCTTAGATCAGAAATATCCATGTTTTTAATGTAGCCTTCAAATTTCTGCAGGTTCATTAAAATAAACTTTCCCTGTGTTTGCATATGAGTAGAATTTAGCCTACTGCAATTGGTGGCGGAGTAGGAGTGGACGGATTATCGACTATAGTAGTCATTTCATTAATATTTCGCTGATCTGTTACCGGTTCCTGGTTTATTGTTTGAGGATTGGGATTGTCGTTCTGTTGTGTTTCCTGAATTGTAATTTGTTGAGCGTTATCCTGTGGAACCTCCTGGTTTATTATTTCGGGGTTAGGATTGGTATTTTCCTGTGTTTCCTGAGTTGTAATTTGTTGAACGTTATCCTGTGGAACCTCCTGGTTTATTATTTCAGGGTTAGGATTGGTGTTTTCCTGTGTTTCCTGAGTTGTAATTTGCTGACCATTATCCTGACGTATTATTTGATTTATTTCAGCGTCAGAATTGGTATTCTGCTGTGTTTCCTGGAGCGCAGTTTGTTGGCCATTAGCCTAATGCGTTTCCTGGTTTATTTCAGGATCAGGGTTGGCATTTTGCTGTGTTTCCTGAACTGTTGTTGCTGTGTTTGAATTCTGTGCCGCTCCATTATTTGTTAATTGGGGATTAGTGTTAATAACCTGGGGTGTTTCCGGAATTATCGTTTGCGGAATAATTACCGTCACTCCATTATTTGGTAATTGGATAGTAGAGCTATTGCCTTGTGCTAAAGTTTGATCGGCTATTCCATTAATTTTATTATCGGGTACCGCTCCGTTGTTTGTTGTTTGAACATTAAGAGCATTATTGGGGGCTACGGTTTGATTTGTTGCCCCCGTATCCTTGTTATTATCTTTGTTTGTTACTGCGTTATTATCAGCATTATTTTGAGCCGCAGCCTGGGCTTTCAGATCATTGTTTTCCGGTACTTTTGTTCCAACATACGATGCTGAGCTTATACCTGCCAAAAAAAGCAGGGTAGACGAAAACACAGGCATACTTTTGTTTGCTATGGTATAGGTGATAAAATATAATCCCAATACAAGGTTCCATGCAAACGATTGTATACGTTGTACACTGTAACTTTCTCCATCAGATGTCAGAAGGTCCTGAATAAAGCCTTTTGTAAGTTTTGAAATGTCCTGATTGTTCTGTTTAAAACGGTTATCGATCAACGTAGCCGTCCCTGTGGTTCCCATACTTATTCCCAACATAATTAAGATCGACGAGTTTAAAGAAGTAGGAATATCGGTAAGTATTACGGTATAAATAAAAGCTGCAATAACCAGTATTGTCCAAAACATTAATTGTGTTAGGGAAAGGCTATATGCCTTGGTTTTATCTCCCTGGTGCAAAGTATTGGTATCAAAACACAAATAAACAAAGCCGCCAAGTAAAGCCGCAAACAAAACCAGCCAGGCAGCTAATGTTTTATTATAATAAAAGATGATATTTACATTAGGGACTTTAGAGTCCTTTTTTAGCGACGACATTCCTTCCCATCCAATGGAAGCATCTACATTAGCAAAATTGTCCCAAAAACTAGGTTTATTAGCATAAAGAAAATTCCAAGCCTGCTGTGTAGTGTCATTCCTCTTTAATTGAATATAAATTTCTGCTGTTTGGCCCAGATCGGGTATTTTGCCGGTGGTTAACATCATATCAGTAATTCCACTTTCCCAGGGTGTACATATTCCTTTAAGTTCTATTCCATTGGCATAAAAAATCACTTTTGCCCGGTCATTTGGCCTGGTCTTTAAAAATGTCATCGGATTTGAGATGGTGAAGTGGACTATAGTATTTGGATAAGCAACAACGGAGTTTTTAGCAGAGCCGGTTTTAGGGTCAGGCTTAAAATCCTTAGCATAGCTGCTTTGGCTTTCATTGAGTTTAACAATCTGGATAGATGTTACCACAGATGCCAAATTTGTGAGCGAGTCCGGAGCAGTAACTACGTGTGGTTTAACCTGAGCAAAAATATACTCTGTGCTTAGGCATGCGAAAAGCAGTAGTAATGCAGATATTTTTTTCATCCCGATAAAGGTTAAATTTGGTTAGGCTTTCGAGAAAATATTATTTCTTAAAACTTAACCCTAAGTTACATAAGTCTTAAATAAATCCCAAACGTATTTTTACGCTATTTTCAGATAATCAAATAGATAGCTTTTTATTTTTGATTTTTCTGTATAGATTTACATATACCTTCAAAAGCGTATAAAATAATACCTTGACCGCTTTAATTGCTTATTATTTAATTGCGAATCATATTAAGTAGATACCTTGATTAACGAAGAACAATATGAATGATAAAAATAACTTTTTAACACTGGGCAGAACGCCGGTTGAAAGCCAATGGCATGTTTTAAGAACTGATGGTGCCGATGTTCCGCCCTTATATAATAATAAAGGTTTGATTGCAGAGAATATTCCGGAATGGGTCATCCGAAACCTGGGGAACGTCTGGCAAACTCCTTATACGCCTTATCCATCTTATACAGATCCAGACAACAACGGGGTTTTTAAAATACCCAAACCATCGGACGCTCCGGTTACAATTGCTTTGCTTAGTGATTGGGCATCAAATACCCTTGAATGCCGAAAAATAGCCCAGCAAGCCGGTATAAATGATTATAGTATCCATCTTGGTGATACCTATTATGTTGGGAATGCCCAGGAGATTGCCGAAAATTTTGACCCCAGCCAGGGCGGATCATGGCCATATGGGACGCTGGGGAGCTTTGCAATGGCGGGAAATCATGAAATGTATTCGGGCGGTAAAAGCTATTTTACCCAGTTGTTACCGGCAATGGGGGCATATCAGGCTGACATTGAGGAACCGGTTCAGGTACAACAGGCTAGTTTCTTTTGCCTCGAAAATGATAACTGGCGTGTTATTGGCCTTGATACAGGATATACCTGCTTAAAAGGCATTACAGAAACGGACGATACAAACCTCAACCTGCACCAGGAACAATTGGATTGGCTGGAAAATACTGTCAATTTGAAAGAGGACAATCGCGGTATCATTATATTATCTCATCATCAGTGTTTTTCGGCTTTTGAAAGTGAATTTCTTAATCCGGCCAGTACCATTTCTAATTTAATGGCATCTGGCAGAAATATAATCTGGCTTTGCGGTCACGAACACTGGTTTTCTATTTATGGACCTAACACAATAGCTAATGGGGTTAATATTTTTTGTCGCTGCGTAGGCAATGGCGGTATGCCCGTAGAGCTCGATGTTCAGGGTGGTGTTAAAAAACCTCAAGATCCAAATAATGTCCACAACCCCCGCAACAGGAACCTTGTTTTTTATGATCAACGGCAAAGAGAAGTACTGGGAAATGGTATACGTTTGGGGCATAACGGCTATACCATTCTTACATTGCAGGGGAATACGGCAATAATTTCTTATTATGATGATAACTTTATGCAAGGTGATGGAAGAAATATCTTGGAAGAGAGTTGGTCTATCGATACCACAACAGGCTTGCTAAGTGGAACTTCAATTAAAGATCTCACCATCAATGGTGCTCAACCCGCAGCACTGCAGCTAAGCCTGTTTGGTGATAGAGCCGAAGATGCAATTAATGTTTAAGTCGATATATGTTAATCTTTAATAATTTTCAATTATGGCTAACTTTAATAGTGCTTATGATTTGACAATGAAAGCCGAAGGCGGGTATTCAAATAACCCTGCCGATACCGGCGGCGAGACTTTTAAAGGGGTCTCCCGGAAAAATAATCCTGGCTGGTCTGGCTGGGCAATTATTGATGCCATCAAAGCTACCAATCCTCCAAGTCTGAATGCTGCCCTTAATCAGAATAATGATTTGCTGCAGAAGATAATGACTTTTTACCAGGTCAATTACTGGGATGTTAATCATACAAGTGATATTAATGACCAACAGATGGCCAATCAGGTATTTGACACGGCAGTTAACTGCGGAACAGGTACTGCCGCAAAGTTTTTGCAAGAGGCGGCAGGAGTAACGGTTGACAGGATGATAGGCTCACTTACCCTTGCAGCGGTAAATGCTGCCGATCCTAAAACCTTATACAATCAATTTATTGGCTTCAGGAAACAATATTACCTGGATATTATAGCGCGCAGCCCGTCACAGGCACAATTTCAACACAGTTGGTTTAGCAGATTATGGCCTTATCAAGATCCTGCGCAGAGTTCTGCACAAGGTTCTGCGATCGCCTAATTATTATTGTTGGGGCCCCATCCGTTTTTGAGTACCCTCATGTAATTGGCCCAGCATATTTTATCAATTTCATCGCGTGTGATGCCATTAATTCCCGCTATGGCATTCACCAGCATGGGCATTTGACGTTCCCCTGCCAGATCACTTGGAATGGTGGTAAAGCCATCAAGGTCAGATCCAATGGCAATATGTTCATATGTTCCGGAGTTTCCTGCGCTGTCGGAAACGTCACGTATAAACTCAATACATTCAATAACAGACTGAATGCCGGGGCCTGAGTTGTCATTGCCATTAAGCCAGTAGTCCATAAAGATTATCCCGAGTACACCCCCACAATCTTTTATTGCGCAAATGTCGTCTGCATTTGGCAGGAAGGTGGCATAAGCATCCGGGATGCCTGGATTATTCCTTAATGCGACTTCTCTTATACCGGTATGTGCAAATACCAGCGGGCGTTTTTTTGAACGTGCGTTATTAAGGGCAAATATCATCGCTTTGGCTCCCGGATGGCAATGGCATAGATCTATTATAATGCCAAGGTCAAGCATTTTGCTGATGACGTTTTTTGCGATATCTCCATTATACCCGTTTTTATAGGTATTATAGTTGGCCGGATCATAGCTTATATCATCAGCCAGCCCGGGTGGAATGCCGCCTGAAGAAGAAACCAGGATGTTCTGGAAAAAATGGCCAAGTGTGAACTGACATAAACCCATGTTTGTCAAAGTAGTTACGTTATCTATCAATTGCTCTTCGGTAATATCACCGTTGCCAAGACTATGTGCGCCTTCAATGCTATGCAGAAATACAGTAATGCCATCATTGATCTTATTCTGCAAATCAGCATAATTTTTGGCGATTGCAACATTTTTTCCCAATGTATTCCTTGCATATGCGATCTGATCTTCAAATAACTGAATATATGACTGGATTTGCACAAAGGAAGCATTTGCTGATGATTTGTCTTCCAGTATTTCGTTAAGCCTGGCGCACAGTAAATCTACCAGCCACCTTAATGTGCGGAAAATGAATTTCTTCATTTCCTCGGTATTTAATTCCGTTTCGGGTAAATAATAAACAGAAACGGCAATACCCACATTGCCCTGGTTCATCTGTGCAATGTTTACAAAACAGTTTTCACTAAATTCAAGGTTTACGGGGTATACTTCATCATAAACATGATGGGATGGAAATAACCATGTTTTTAAAGCGGGATGACAATGGATGTCGATTACTTGTTGCTCTACCATGATCAAAGGATTTAATTGATGAATGTTTTAAATTGACGAACGAAATATATGTCTGAAAAAATTGAGACACCAAGACATGATATTTATTAACTTGATCTAAGTTAAGTACTTATGGTTTTTATTTCAATACGTGTTTTTACGCAATTTTATGTTGATCTGAATTTAAATTCATACTCAAACGATACCTTTTTATTGTCTCATATCAACCCAATATTGGACATATTGCGTGTATATTTAAAATATTCTAAACAATAAAAGTGGCCTGATGGCTTTCATGAACATTAAATTAAAATTTTGTCAATAACTTTTTCATTTCTGTATACCCATCGTGTTGTGATTTGATTATTTTTGTTTGTAAGATCTGCTAAATAGTATGCTAGAACAGGACTCAAAATCAGCCGCCGATTACGCCCGCGAACTAAAGGAACGCCAGCGCCTTCTTGGTTCTGACTCTAATGCTAAAGTTCAGGAAGAACTCCATTTTACATCCTATCCCACAGGAGAGCCGGGCCATTATATTAAAGAGTATGTTGGTGGCAGAAGAGTATTGGTTGAAATAGACGCGGTTACCGGTAAAGAATATTTTCTGAGGGAACTATAAGGTTCGATTTCACTTTTCCGGGATTATAAAATTAAAACACTTTCCAGGTTGTGCTACCTCCTTTTTTTTGTTATTTTGAAATATTATCGCATCAACTCAACGGTTGCAATGAGTGCTTAACATAAACTGTTTTTCTCTTAAACCAACATAATATAGTGATGGATGGTTTTAAGCTTTAATCAGGCCTTTTTGGATGAGATAGGTAACAATATTGGTGTATTAATACAATTAATAATACGTTAACAAGATTGTTACTTGTAGCGCCATATGTTTTTATCAATTTTGCAGGATACATCTGAGTAAAACAAGATAATAATAGGTTATGGATAATCATATCATTGTGGTATTATTATTATCTTAATGAATATTAGTTTATGAGAAATTATTTAATAAAATTGCCAATTAGTGTCTTTTAATATGGCAAACAATTCTTTTAGCAAGAGTACCTTCCGAGCTCTTTTATTTACAGTCGGATTGTCTTTTTCGGTGTTCACATTGCATGCGCAAAATGATAAAACGAAAACAGTCGCCCCGTCTTTAGCTGTGCCGGATACGAGCACGAATACTTTGCTTTTACCTATGACCATGCAGGACACCGGTAAAACAGGTGCTGAATCTTTAACACTAAAGCAGTGTATCGATTTTGCTATGCAACATCAGCCATCTTTAAATATATCGCTAATCAATATCGATATTACCAAAACAACTAATTCTATTAACCTGGCCGGCTGGCTGCCACAAGCGAGTGCTTCGGGTGACCTGATCCATTATATTCAGTCACCAAGTAGTGGCAGTCCAACTACTACTACCGGGGGTACTTCAACAAGAAGTGGCAGCTTTATTAATACTTTTATACCAGGCTTGACGGTTTCCCAGGCTATATTTAGTCCAAGTCTTTTATATGCTGCTAAAGCTGCACCTATATTGGTTAAACAGGCACAGCAAGTTACCGATAGTACTAAAATATTTTTGGTTTCGGAGGTCAGCAAATCCTACTATAATGTGTTACTTACCCTTGAACAGATCAGTGTTTTAAAAGAAGATACAGCACGCCTTGGCCGAAGCCTTCGCGATGCATATCATCAGTACAAGGGCGGGATTGTTGACGAAACAGATTATGAGCAGGCCGCTATTACGCTTAACAATTCTATGGCTCAGTTGAAGCAGGCAAAAGAAAATGTTGTGCCTCAATATGCTGCTCTGAAGCAATTAATGGGGTATCCGCCACAGAAGCAATTCAACGTTAATTTTGATACTGTTGAAATGGCTTCAAATATCCATATTGATACACTACAACAGCTTCAATATGAAAAGCGTATAGAATATCAGCAGATAATGACTGATAAGAGTCTGCAAGATCAGACTATAAATTTTAATAAATTACAATTCTTACCCACTGTCTCTGCTTTTTATAATTATAACCTAGCTTATCAAAATAATCAGCTCTCCCATCTCTTTAATAATTCCTATCCAAATTCGCTGATCGGCTTATCATTAAGCATACCTATTTTTACGGGATTTGCAAGATTACATAGTGTGCATAAAGCAAAGCTTCAACAGCAAATAATAAGTTGGAACGAAGTGGACTTGAAATCACAGATATACAAGGAATATACGTCTGCTTTAGCTAATTACAAGGGTAATTATTACAATTTGCAATTATTGCAAAGAAATGTGAACCTGGCAAAGCGGGTTTATTTTGTGGTCGATCTTCAATATAAACAGGGGATTGTTCCTTATCTGAATCTGATCACAGCCGAATCGAACTTGATAACGTCAGAAATAAATTATTTAAATGCTTTGTTCCAGGTACTGTCAAACAAGATAGATCTTCAAAAAGCAATGGGCAATATTACATACTAATGCATAACCAAAACCCCTCTATGAATAGAGTATTGTTAAGTACAATTCTTGTTAGCTGCCTTATTTTGGGAGCCTGTAAAAAGAAACAACCTCCGCAGAACACCGAGGTGCCTGTTAATTTATTGAAACTTACACCCAGGACCGTGTTATATTACGATAAATATCCCGCAACTACACGTGCGTTAAAGCAAGTAAATTTGCTATCGCAGGTATCTGGCGCAGTTACCGGTATATTTTTTACAGAAGGTACAAAAGTACAACAGGGTCAAAAATTGTACGAGATTGACGAACGCATATATAAAGCGGCTTATGACCAGGCGGTTGCCAACTTAGAAGTATCTAAAAGCAGCTTGGTTCAAGCGCAGCAGGATGCTGACCGTTATGATTACCTTAATAAATACAACGCCGTAGCCAAACAGCAGTATGACCATGCAGTAGTTACCCTTGCACAGGCAAAGAGCACCGTAAAAGCTTTGGAGCAGGCGGTAAAAACGGCCAAAACCAATTTAACGTATGCAACAGTTTACGCACCGTTTACCGGAACCATAGGTATAAGCCAGGTTAGGGTGGGAGAAGTTGTTACTCCTTCGGTAACCACGCTCGACACCCTTTCCACTGATAATCCAATGGCAGTTGATTTTATCATAAATGAGAAAAATTTGCCCTTCTTCGAGAAATTGCAGCGTGAAAAAGTAAAAATCGACTCTCTTTTTACCGTTTTACTGCCTGATAATTCGCTGTATGATCATCTGGGCAAACTTTCCATTATAGACCGGGCTGTTGATCCGCAAACTGGTTCCATTCGTGTGAGACTGGTTTTTGATAACCCTGGATTTTCTTTGAGGGCAGGTATGAGTTGTGTAGTACGTGTGCATAACCAGGACGTCGGGCCGCAATTGGTAATACCAAACAAAGCTGTTATTGAGCAAATGGGCGAATATTTTGTATATGTTGCAAAAGATACTGTGATAAAAGTAAGTGCAGACAGCTTGAAGAAAATGGATCAAAAAGCTGCTGCCGATGCAAATAAACCAAAATTGATTGCGGTACAAAAAAAGGTTAAGACCGGGCAGGTAGTAGGGCCTGATATTGTTATTAAAGGCGGCATTAACGCTGGCGACAGAATAGTTGTAGATGGTTTACAATCATTGCACGATGGCGCCCCTATTACAACGGCAAATAAAGTAGGCCCGGGTGGGGGCAAACGAGGCGGGTGATTTTAGGTCTTAAGTCAAAAGTCAAATCAAAATAATAGAAAATGACTTTCTCCTTTCGGCCCTGGACTTAAAATCCAAGATATCAGACTCAAGACTTTAGATTTTAAAAAGAATGATTGCTAATACCTTTATAAAGCGGCCAGTAACTGCAATAGTAATTTCTATTGTACTGGTGATTACCGGTACGGTTAGTATTTTACTGTTGCCTATTGACCAATATCCTGACATTACCCCACCAGTGGTGCAGGTGAACGGACAGTTCATTGGCGCTGATGCCCAAACCGTGGAACAAACCGTGGCGACACCTATTGAAGAACAGGTAAATGGTACGCCGGGCATGGAATACATGCAGAGCAACAGCACCAATAATGGGGCTATGCAGCTTAATGTAACCTTCAAAATAGGCACCAATATAGATGTAGCTGCGCTCGACGTGCAAAACCGCGTGAGTATTGCTACGCCATTACTGCCTTCAGCGGCCAGCCGGCTGGGCCTTACTGTGCGTGCGGTTAATCCCAGCATGCTGATGATGGTAGCGATATATGCACCTAAAGATTCACACAACATTACCTTCCTTGATAACTATACCAATATTTTTGTCCAGGATGCGTTGTTGCGGGTACCGGGGGTAGGTACAATAAGCCGGTTTACTGACGACTTTAGTATGCGTGTTTGGATGAACCCGCAAAAAATGGCTGCTAACGGTATTGAGCCGCAGGATATTATTAACGCGCTTAACGCCCAGAACGTACAGGTGGCAGCAGGTACCGCCGGCGTGCCGCCGCAAGCGCCAACGCAAACTTATGAGCTTGGTATTTTGGTGAACGGGCGCTTAAGTACCGTCCCTGAGTTTCAAAACATCATTATAAAAAACAACCCTCAAACCGGCGCACTTGTTTACCTGAAAGATGTTGCCCGCATAGAATTGGGTAAATTCACTTTTTCAAGTAACTCATTTGTCGACGGTCATCGGGCATCATATCTTCAAATATACCAGGCGCCTGGCAGTAATGCGCTCGAAACCGCTAACGGTGTTTATGCAGAGCTCGCCAAGCTGAAACAAACCTTCCCGACAGATGTAGCTTACAGCGTTCCGTTTGAAGCTGTAACCGTTGTAAAGGTTTCGATGACCGATGTGGTACAGACCCTATTAATGACCCTTGGTCTGGTGGCTATCGTGGTGTTCCTCTTCCTTCAAACTTTTAGGTCAACGCTTATTCCTATCCTTGCTATACCTGTATCCATTTTCGGTACATTCTGCTTTTTTATCCCGCTTGGCTTCACCATTAACACCCTAACCATGTTTGGCTTCGTACTGGCTATCGGTATAGTGGTGGACGATGCTATCATCGTGGTGGAGGCAGTGCAGCATTATATCGACCATGATAAGATGTCGCCCAAAGAAGCTACCTACCAGGCGATGAAGGATATTTCGGCGCCGGTTGTAGCCATCGCGCTCATTCTTGCCGCCGTATTCGTACCGGTTGGGTTCATTCCCGGCATTGTGGGCAGGCTGTATCAGCAATTTGCCATAACCATTGCCATTTCGGTAATAATCTCGGCTTTCATAGCGCTTTCGCTAACACCTGCACTATGTACTATGCTGTTAAAGCCGACAGACGAAAGCAAGAAAAATAAAGGACTTACCAAATGGTTCACCAAATTCAATAACTGGTTCGACAGGGTAACAGCGAAGTACACAGAAGGTGTGCGCCGCAGTATAAAAGGGGCACGGTATATAGTTATCCTGCTGCTTTGTGTTTGCGTAGGCACTTACTTCCTCTTCAAGTCCAAGCCGACTGGTTTTATTCCTTCAGAAGACGACGGCAATTTATACGTAACATACCAGCTGCCGCCGGCATCATCTACAGCCCAGTCGGTTGATATCATGACCAAACTGATGAAGGTAGTTTCGGGCACGCCCGGTGTTGGCCACTATGCCGCGCTGTCTGGCCTTAACGTGGTAACTAACGCTACTAATTCCAACAACGGTACTATTTACGTACAATTGAAACCCTGGGACGAGCGCTCGGGCGATGATCAGAAGGTGCCCGGTATTATTAAGGTAATGCAAAAACGTATTGCCGATGCAGGCGTTACCAATGCTTCGGTTGAAGTAATACAGCCTTCGCCGCTTCCCGGTGTTGGCTCGACGGTAGGTTTCAGTATGCAGATAGAGCAGCGGAGCACTAATGATAACCTGCAGGATTTTGAACGGGTTGTTAATCGTTTTGTTGATTCTGCTAATAAAAACCCCGCAATTACTAAGGCTTTCAGCTTTTACACCGCCCACACACCTAACATGAGCCTTACAGTGGACCGAGAAAAATGTGAAAAGATGGGTGTCAGTATTTCTGACGTATTTACAACTATCGAAGCTTTTACTGGCAGTTTGTATATCAATGACTTCACCACCTATAATCGTACATTCCACGTGGTAGTGCAGGCCGATACCGTTTACAGGGCGTTAATATCTGATATGGAGAAGTACTATGTGCGCAACTCCAACAACAAAATGGTACCTTTAGGCTCCCTCATTAGTTTTAAGCCGGTTGAGGCAGCTCCACTGATATCGCACTTTAATATTTTCCGCTCGGCTGAGATAGACGGTTCATCTCCACCCGGTGTCAGCTCCACTGATGCAATCGCTGCGTTACAGGCATTGGCCAGCAAACAACTGCCACAGGGTTACACCTATGAATTTTCGGGGTTAAGTTATGAGGAATTGAAAGCCGGGTCTGTAACTATGTACATATTCGCGTTCTCCATCACCTTCGTCTTCCTGTTCCTGGCTGCGCTTTATGAAAGCTGGTCAGTTCCGTTTTCGGTGTTGCTTGCGGTGCCGATAGGGGCTTTCGGGGCTATTTTAGCTTTAGTGTTGGTGCCTTCTCTTACTGACAACGTTTATGCGCAGATCGGTTTGATCACACTGATAGGCCTTGCGGCAAAAAACGCCATCCTTATAGTGGAGTTTGCCAAAGTCCGGGTAGACCGCGGCGAAGACCTGCTTGATTCGACGCTCGAAGCCGTAAGCCTTCGTTTACGCCCTATTATTATGACGTCCATGGCCTTTATACTAGGTGTGCTTCCATTAGTTTTCGCAACTGGCGCGGGTGCAGTAGCACGGCGTACAATTGGTATGACCGTGTTGGGCGGTATGTTTGCGGCATCTACAATTGCTATATTTGTGGTGCCAGTGCTGTTCGTAATAATAACCCGTGCGGCTTACGGTAAGGAAAAATTAGATTACCTGAAAAAGCACCACAAAGAACTGATGGAAAAAGCGAAAAAAGTTGAAGCGCAAAATATCGACCCGGAACTGGAATTTGAATTACAGAAATCACGCGACCTGCATAAGTCAATCGAATCATGATTGCTAATACTTTCATAAAACGGCCGGTAACTGCTATCGTCATTTCCCTTGTTTTGATGATAGCCGGGGTGATATGCATTTTCAACCTGGCTGTTGATCAATATCCCAATATTTCGCCGCCCAGCGTAAGTGTAAATGCCAGCTATACCGGCGCTGATGCCCAAACCGTTGAGCAAACCACCGCTATCCCTATCGAGGAGCAGGTGAATGGTACCCCTGGCATGGAATACATGCAAAGCACCAGCAGCAACAGCGGCAACATGAACCTGCGTGTAACCTTTAATATCGGCACCAATCCACAGATCGCTGCGCTTAACGTGCAAAACCGTGTGGGTATTGCGACCCCTCTTTTGCCGGCAGTAGTAAGTAAACTGGGTGCTACCGTACGCGCCAGCAATCCCGACCAGTTGATGCTGATTGCTATTTACTCGCCGAAAAAGACACATAATATTACCTTTCTTGATAACTATACCAACACATTTATTCAGGACGCAATTTTAAGGGTACCTGGGGTAGGCGATGTGCAAGCGCGCACCGACCAGTTTGCAATGCGGATATGGCTCGACCCTGATAAGATGGCTTCTTATAGCCTGATGCCGTCGGATATAACCACTGCGCTTAGCGGGCAAAACGTATACGTTGCTGCAGGGTCGGTAGGTGCGCCGCCACAAAATCCGAAACAGGCCTTTGAAACCGGCATATTGGTAAATAGCATGCTTAGCAAGCCCGAGCAATATGAAAAGCTGATTGTAAAAACCATCCCAGGAACAGATAAAATGATCTATTTGAGAGACATTGGCCGGGTTGAGCTCGCCAAATTCACTTACTCAGGCGGTTCTTTTGTGGATGGTAACCGTTGTTCGCTATTGATGATCTTTCAATCGCCGGGAAGCAATGCGCTGCAAACAGCCGATAATGTTTACGCAAAGCTCGCAGAACTAAAAAAATCATTCCCGTCGGATGTTGAATACGTTGTTCCCTTTGAATCGGTTACTATTATCAAGGTGTCAATGGACGAGGTTATAGGTACATTGATTAAGGCGCTGATATTGGTTGCTATAGTGGTATTCCTTTTCCTCCAAAACTGGCGATCTACAATAATACCCATATTGGCTATCCCGGTATCCATTTTGTCTACTTTCTGTTTTTTCATTCCTTTAGGATTTACCATCAATACACTCACTATGTTTGGGTTCGTGCTGGCTATCGGGATAGTGGTCGACGATGCCATCATTGTAGTGGAAGCCGTGCAGCATTATATTGACGAACAGCACATGTCGCCTAAAGAAGCTACTTACCAGGCGATGAAAGAAATTTCAGCGCCTGTTATTGCCATAGCACTCATTTTGGCTTCGGTATTTGTTCCGGTTGGGTTTATCCCCGGCATTGTTGGCCGGCTTTACCAGCAATTCGCCATCACCATAGCCATATCGGTAATTTTTTCGGCCTTTATCGCGCTGTCGTTAACACCGGCCCTTTGTACACTTTTGCTGAAGCCCTCACATCATGGTTCAAACCCGACCACCTGGGTTGGCAAATTTTTTGCCTGGTTTGATCGTATTTTCTTTGGCAGCTTCAACCGTATGTTCGATAAGCTGAACAGCAAATATGCCAATGGCGTTAAGCGAAGTATAAAACGCTCTGCACTCATTATAAGCGTTTTGGTAGCCATATGCGTGTTGGCTTTAATTCTTTTCAGGCAAAAACCATCTGGCTTTGTCCCATCGGAAGACGGCGGACGACTGTTTGTAACCTACACCATGCCTGACGCATCTTCAACCACAGCCTCCAACGTTGTGCTGGCAAAGCTGATGAAGATAGTGGGCTCAACGCCGGGCATATTGCACTTTGTGGGTTCATCGGGTTTCAATATACTTGGCGGCGGCGGTAATAACAGCGGCACCATGTTTTGTATGTTAACCCCTTGGGACCAGCGCACAACCCCACAAACCACAGTGCAGGGCATCATGGACAATATTAAAAAGCGGGTAGCAAAGGCTGGTATAAAAAATGCTACCGTTGTAGCTATTCAACCGCCGCCAATAAGGGGTATCGGGATAGCGGCTGGTTTTTCAATGCAAATAGAACAGGGAAACTCAACGGATGATATTCATGCGTTTGAAAAAAATATTCAGAAGTTTGTCGCTGTTGCCAAAAAAACGCCGGCAACTTCAACCGCATTTAGCTCGTTTACGGCTCATACGCCAAGCTATACCGTTACTGTCGACCGTGAAAAATGCGAAAAGCTGGGCGTAAACATCTCCGATGTATTTTCTACTATGCAAGCCTTTATGGGCAGTTTGTTTGTAAATAATTTTACTTTATACAACCGAACTTATCATGCTGTTATTGAAGCCGACACTGCTTATCGTGCACTAATCACTAATATTAACAGATATTATGTGCGCAACCACAGCGGAAATATGTTGCCGTTAAGCACCCTGATAACTTACAAGGCAGATGCAACAGCAACATCGATATCTCATTTTAACATATTCCGGTCGGCTGAGGTAGACGGCTCTATTCCGCCGGGTTACAGCAGCGGCCAGTCATTAGATGCGCTTAAGCAAATTGCGGCCAAAGTACTCCCGCGTGGTTACACTTATGAATTTTCCGGCCTAAGCTACGAAGAGATCAAGGCGGGGAATATTACCATTTATATATTCCTGTTCTCCATCATTTTTGTGTTCCTCTTCCTGGCTGCATTATATGAAAGCTGGTCGGTACCTTTCTCTGTGCTGCTGGCAGTACCGATAAGCGCGTTCGGTGCGATAATAGCTTTAACGATGGCCCCAACCATTACCAATAATGTATATGCCCAGATCGGTCTTATCACACTGATTGGTTTATCGGCAAAAAACGCCATTCTTATTGTTGAATTTGCCAAATTACGTGTTGACCGTGGAGAACCGCTGCTGGAATCGACCATCGAAGCAGTACGCCTGCGTTTCCGGCCGATCATTATGACATCCATGTCCTTCATCTTCGGCGTGTTGCCGCTGGTGTTTGCCACGGGTGCCGGCGCAGAGTCCAGGAATACTATTGGTATTGCCGTTTTGGGTGGAATGATAGCCTCGTCAACTATATCTATTTTCATTGTTCCGGTATTATTTGTACTGTTCACACGCTTATCCTACGGCAAAAAACAGCTTCAATGGCTTCAAGACCACCACGACGAGTTGCTGGAAAAGGCAAAAAGGGTTGAGGAAAGTAATATTGACGCTGAACTGGAATACGATATTGCCGAATCTCGCGCAGAGAATGAAGCCAGTCGTGAAAAGCATGGAAAGGATCTGGGGAGTAAACATTGATTTTACCCCTTTGATCTAAATTTTAGTTCAAACTTTTTCTGAACTCGTTGGGGGTTATTCCCTCAACCCGTTTAAATAGCTTAAAGAAATAACTGAGATTGTTGATCCCGACAGAATAACAAGCCTGGCTGATGGTAACATTCATGTCTTTGAGTAATTTTTTAGCTGCTTTTATCCGTTCCTGTATAATAAAATCAACCGGACTTATATCAAACTCTCGTTTAAAGCACCTGAAAAAGTTGGGTTTGCTCATGTAGCAAAGGTTACTAAGCTTATCAATGGTGATATCTTCGTGAATATGTGATTTGATGTATTCAACCACAAAAGCAAAACGGTTGGTACTGGTGTTTTTATGATAACTATCTAATATCAGTTTCCTGGCCTGTGTTTGCATTAGTCTGATGAGTAGTTCTTTCAAGGTGAAATCTACCAGTACATCTTTGGCTGCATTGTTTTCAGTGCTGATGCTCAACAAGCGATCAATAGTTGTTTTGATCTCTAATGTGTTTTGTAAATGAAAGCAGGATAGATCGATTTTCCAGCTATCATCTTTTTCAACCTTCGGATATTTTTCATTAAGCAGATTTAATGTATCCTGTAAAATATCAGCCTGAACTGCCAGGGCAATGCATTGCGTAGGGTTCTCCTGATTAGCTTCCGGGAAATCGATCACCATTTCTTCATGATCAGGTACAATAACAGATTCGCCTGGTAAATAATCAAATTGTTCGGAGCCAAACAAGTGCATTATCTTTTTACCGCGCAACATGGTAGTCAGCACCATATCATCAAAAACTAATCTTACTTTTTCGGATTGCTGCCTGGTTTCATAAACGTTTAGCTCACAATGCTGCATGGTGTAAACCGACCGGTTTTCAACCAGTGTGCGTAAATCTTTTTCGGCTTTTAAAGGCAACAAACCGGGTTTAAAATTATGCTGCATAATTGTTTAATTAGCAATAATTAGTTGATAACGCCTGAATCGGTAAGGTAAATTGGTTGTAATAAATATAAGAATAAAACGATATTCTAACATTAATATTTTAATACATAAAACTGATAGGATACTGCATAAATGGTGGATGCCTGCATGCTTAATTTTATAAAAAACCAATTACTAAAATAATCTACAACTTATGGAAACCCAATTAGCAGAACAACACCTGGTAGCAAAACCAGCGTTTAAAGATCATTATGATAATTTTATAGGCGGCGAATGGAGAGCACCTATTAAAGGGCAATATTTTGAAAACATTTCGCCGATTGATGGGCAATCTTTTACCAAGATCCCACGGTCGGGTAAGGAAGATATTGAACTTGCATTGGATGCGGCACACAAGGCATTTGAAACCTGGTCGCATACATCACCAACGGAGCGGAGTAATGTATTGCTGAAGATCGCCGCCATAATGGAAGAAAACCTGGATTATTTGGCTGCGATAGAAACTGTAGATAACGGTAAACCTATCCGTGAAACCAAGGCAGCCGACCTGCCATTGGCTATTGATCATTTTAGGTATTATGCTGGTGTGATCAGGAGCGAGGAAAGCACGGTAAGCGAACTGGATTCTAATACAGTATCTTTAAACATACATGAGCCGATTGGGGTAGTAGGCCAGATCATACCGTGGAACTTCCCGTTGTTAATGGCTACCTGGAAACTGGCTCCTGCCTTAGCTGCAGGCTGTACCGTAGTAATGAAACCGGCCGAACAGACGCCGGTAGGTATATTAATATTGATGGATCTGATAAAAGATGTTTTGCCTGCAGGGGTAGTAAACATTGTCACCGGGTTCGGGCCTGAAGCAGGCAAACCTTTAGCAAGTTCGCCGAGGGTTGCCAAAGTTGCATTTACAGGAGAGACTACCACCGGGCGCCTTATTATGCAATATGCATCCGAAAACCTGAATCCGGTTACAATGGAACTCGGCGGTAAATCGCCTAATATATTTATGCCAAGCGTAATGGATGCCGACGATGAATTCTTTGACAAATGCCTGGAAGGTGCAGTAATGTTTGCACTGAACCAGGGCGAAGTTTGTACTTGTCCATCCCGTTTGCTGGTACATGAATCTATCTATGACCGTTTTATTGAAAGAGTGATCGAGCGTGTTGAAAGTATCAAAATGGGCCATCCGCTAGACCCAACAACCATGATGGGTGCACAGGCCTCACAGGATCAGTATGAAAAGATCCTTTCTTATATCGAAATAGGTAAAGAAGAAGGTGCCGAAGTATTAACAGGCGGAGCTAAAAAATATATCGATGGCTTAACAGAGGGTTATTATATACAACCTACTGTTTTGAAAGGTCATAATAAAATGCGTGTATTCCAGGAAGAGATATTCGGGCCGGTTGTATGCGTAACTACGTTCAAATCAACAGAAGAAGCCATTGAAATTGCTAATGACTCGCTTTATGGTTTGGGTGCAGGTGTCTGGACGAGGGATGCACACGAGTTGTATCAGTTACCAAGAGCTATACAAGCCGGTCGTGTCTGGGTGAATTGCTACCATGCTTATCCTGCACATGCACCATTTGGCGGATATAAAAAATCAGGTTTTGGGCGCGAAACACACAAAATGATGTTGAACCATTACCGCCAGAACAAAAATATGCTGATCTCTTATGATAAAAAGAAGCTGGGCTTTTTTTAATAGTTGAATGATTAATGCAAAGCATCATGGCATTTATTGTCATGATGCTTTTTACTTAAATATTTATGGCATCAGCAGAAAGAATTTCGGCAACCCCTGAAGCAATCAATTTGATCAGGCAATTGCGTAAAGAGCATGGCGAGTTAATGTTTCATCAAAGCGGTGGTTGTTGTGATGGATCGCAACCAATGTGCTTTGAGAAGGGTGAGTTTAAAGTCGGCTCAAACGACGTTTATTTGGGAGATGTAGATGGATGTGGCTTTTTTATGAGCAGTGACCAGTTTGAATACTGGCAACATACTAAACTGACCATGGATATTGTACCGGGACGGGGATCGAGCTTTTCATTAGAAATTCCGCTCGGCCTGCGATTTATTATACGGTCGAGGTTATTTACTGATGAAGAAATAGCCAATTTAAGTCCCGTAATTTCAGGAGAAGAGTATTACCTGGAATAATTAATTAGCGTAACTGATGCTATCAAAAATATCTTTCATTACAGGCTTTGAAATAAAGGTTGTAGCGAAAGGATATGATTTTGAACGGTTAATATCTACGGGATCAATAGAAGAAGAAACGATATAAATATTAATATTTTTTTTCAATGATTGATAAATACCCTGGAAGCGGTTTAAAAAATCCCAGCCATCGAACATTGGCATATATAGATCGACAAAAATATAATCAGGAAGTGATTCTGAATCTGATTTTTTCTCTTCAAGGTAATCAAGTACAACTTCCCCATCAAAAGAATAAGTCGCCTGGTTTGACAAGGTGCTGTTCTTAATGGTCATCTGAACTATTTTATGGAAAATAGGTTCATCATCAATTAATACCAGTTTGCACATTGGATTAAGTTTAGGATAAATTAATAAAGGTAGAAAACTATTAATTATATATTGTAATTCAAATTTAGTGAATTAATAATCAACCAATTAATTTATTTATCAACATTTTCTTGCTGTTAAATACTATTAATAATAATTGAATCGTTCAAATTAGTACTGTATTTTTTTAATTATTATGCAATTTTTGACTGTATGGAATCTATAATATCTTCATATTTATAGGATCCCAATGAATGGTTTTGTTTTGGAAATAGCTGTCATTGCAGGCAAGTGCGGGTGCAGCCGCTCTGAAACCAAATTCTGCGTCTTCTACAACAGCCTTGCCAGTGCGCATTGAATCAAAGAAATTAGCGAAATGCTCATTGGATGCATTATAGCCCTCTGGCGCCATATAGGTTACCGGGTCAAGTTTAGGTACTTGCTGATCTGCAGCTGAATATTTTTTATTATAATCATCCATCAGCGCCTTTTGCATACTTCCGGGGTAGGTTAATAGAGAATCCCAGCCACCTATGCCGGGAGCTACAGCCATTTTATTTTTATGGATGGTAAAACCATCACCTTCACCAGAAAGATCAATAACACCTTCAGATCCGATAACCCTGGTAGAGGTTCTTTCACCTTCGCCGCTTATAAAATTAACCTGCAATGATACCTGGAATGCAGGATGTTCCTGCGTTTCGGGATAGTGTATAACAGCCGTCATTACATCTGGTACGTTACGGCCATCTTTCCAATAGGTAAGATCTGCAATAGAGAATATTTTATCAGGCCCTTTTGAGTTGGTAAGGTAGTTAATGCCGGTTAAAAGATGTACAAACAAGTCTCCTGCTACACCTGTACCGTATTCACGGTAATTTCTCCAGCGGAAAAAGCGGTTACTTTCATAAGGATGCTTTATTTTTTCAGTAGCCTGGAACCTTTCCCAATCCACAGTTTGCGGTGAGGCATCCAATGGAATAGTGTATTGCCATGCACCCAGCGCATTTTGCCGGTTAAATGATGCCTGTATGGTATTGATCTTACCTATAGCCCCTGCCTGGAACATTTCTTTAGCCTTCTGGAAAGCAATGCTGCTTATGCGCTGACTGCCTACCTGGAAAATGGCCTTAGTTTCCTTTTGCGTTCTGATCTCGTCTAAACCTTCGCTGATATAATGCACCATTGGTTTCTCGCTGTAGACAGCCTTTCCGTTGCGCATGGCTTCGGTTGCAATACGGCTATGCCAGTTATCGCTGGTGGCAATGATCACAGCATCTATGTCTTTACGATTTAATATTTCGCGATAATCTCCAGTAGTAAAAACACTGGGACCATAAAGTTCTTTTGCTCTATCTAATCGGCCTTTGTACAGATCGCAACAGGCTGCCAGTTCAATTCCGGGGGATTGCAGTGCAGCATAGGTGTCGTTGTAACCCATAATACCCATTCCTATGGTTGCAATACGTATTTTATCATTCGGAGTGATCCTTTTTTCAGCTTGTAAAATCCTTCTCTCGTGTTCTTCCTGTGCGGCTAAAGTGGTAAGTCCAGCCGAAGTAAGGATAATGGTGCTACCTAATTGTTTTATAAATTTTCTGCGATCAGAGGACATAGTCTATATGTTAAAGGTTAAAAATTGGTAAAAGTGTAACTGGTAAAGTCCGGGGAAGACTTTTGTATTGCAATATAATAAAAGATCAATTGCGCCATCAATAGCTTGTTAAATAATTTAATGGTGTATTATGGACATTCTTTTTATGATCTTATTTAAAACCGCCATTATAGTTATTTGCGAATTGCTATTTTCACCCCAACCAATTATTTTAGTTTATCAACCTATGAACAGACGCCATTTTGTAAAAATATCAGCTGCAACTACTGCAGGAATATTATTTAGCAGGATAACTTCTTTAGCAGAAGGGTTTGCACCCATAATTAACTTGCCAGATGAGGTGTGGGCACAATCGGGTAAAGATTGGGTTCATTTAAAGCTTTCGGGTTCAACATATAGCAGCAACGGGATAGAAGTTAGCCTTAAACAGAATAGTGATGCTTTGTCAACATACGTTCAATCACCCGGGGTAGAGTTAAATGCTGTCCGCTTAAAATGGAATTATGGAGTAGCCCAGTCTACAAAAATTTTAGGCGATCATTGGGAGCGATCATACGGTGATCTGGCATGGAAAAGCCCGGATGCTGATGTTAAAAATCCATGGTATGTGATATTACATGATGGAAAGCAATCAGCATGTTTTGGCGTTAAGACAGGTTGCAATACCATTTGCTGGTGGACAGTAAAACCAGATAGCCTTGAGCTAACTATGGATACACAATCTGGTGGGGTTGGCGTTCAATTGGGGCAGCGTAAATTGCATGCGGCGGATATCATTACCACTAAAAGCAACGATGGTGAAACACCATTTACCACCACACAACGTTTTTGTAGATTGATGTGTCCAAATCCGCGTCTGTCTAAAAAGCCGGTGTATGGTATAAACGACTGGTATTTTGCCTATGGAAATAATTCGGTTAAGCTGATCAAAGAAATTACCGCATTAATGACTGACCTGGCACCTAATACTGATAATCGTCCTTTTTCAGTGATCGATGCGGGTTGGGCAACTTACTCACCTTTACTGCCGGGTGATGGTGGTTTTATGGATGATTTCTCTAAGCCGAACGATAAATTTAAAGATATGCATCAAATGGCTGAGGATATCAAAAAGCTTGGTATGCAGCCGGGTTTATGGACAAGACCATTATGCGCCAAACATGATGATAAGGCCAGTTTGCTTTTACCGCCTATTCCCGGACGCGATGATCCCAAACAGCCCATCCTCGACCCAACCATTGAAGAAAATATTGCACGCATTAAATATAATATCGATACCTATAAAAAATGGGGCTACAAATTGGTGAAGCATGATTATACTACTTATGATATCATGGGTAAATGGGGCATCCAGATGACAGACTCCTTGACGACACCAGGTTGGCGGTTTAATGATAATAGTCATTCTACTGCTGAGATCATCAATCAATTATATAATGCTATCCGCGAAACAGCGGGTGATATGTATATTATAGGATGTAATACCATGAGTCATTTATCTGCAGGGGTATTTGAGATGAACCGTATTGGAGATGATACCAGCGGCAAAGAGTGGGACCGCACACGCAAGATGGGTGTGAATACTTTAGGCTTCAGGATTGCGCAGCATAATGCCTTTTATGCAACTGATGGCGATTGCGTAGGAGTAACCCCTGATATATCCTGGAAACGCAACAAGCAATGGATGCAATTACTTGCCGAAAGCGGAACGCCTTTATTTATATCACCCCAACCAGATGCTTTGGGATCGGAGCAAAAGACATTTATTAAAGAATGCTTTGCTAAAGCAGCGAAAGTACAACCAACAGGTGAGCCTTTAGATTGGATGAGTAACCCGAGACCGGAGAAATGGAAATTAAATGGGAGAGTAGTGAATTTTGATTGGAGTTAAAAAAATATTCTGAAGTTTTAGTTTCTTAATAATAAATATGGCTGAAATGCATAACAACAATCCACCAACTGAAAATGAAATAAGTGCCTTTTTAAATCATATAGATTTTAAATTACCAGATAATTTCATTGATTTTTTTAGAAAAGCAAATGGTTCTGAAATAAATAAGAGTCAAGATTATATCGTCTTATGGCCTATAAGAGATATTATAGATTTAAATAAAAAATACAACGTTGAATTATTTGCACCTGGTTTTTTTATTTTCGGTTCTGATGGTGGTGGCACCGCATATGCAATAGAAAAGGATTCGGGTAATGTCTACGACATACCTTTTATAGGTATGTCAAAAGATGATGCTGTTCTCAAGAATAAAAGCTTTTTGGATTTCATAAATAGTCTTGGATAATCATGTCAAGATTATCATCTTATATGTATGGAAAATGCCAAAAACACTACCCATCACCGCAAGATCATCCACATCGATATGGATGCTTTTTATGCGTCTGTTGAGCAGCGGGATAATCCAGAACTGAGAGGAAAGGCGATTGCTGTAGGTGGCTCACCGGAAGGCAGGGGTGGGGTAGTTGCTACTGCAAGTTATGAGGCGCGCAAGTTTGGGGTGCGTTCGGCTATGCCATCAAAAAAGGCGCTGCAGCTTTGTCCCGAAGTGATATTCGTTCGACCGCGTTTTGCAGCATACAAGGAAGTGTCACAAAAGATTAGGGAGATATTCAGGCGTTATACTGATCTTATCGAACCGCTTTCATTAGATGAAGCTTATTTGGATGTAACACAGGATAAGCAAAATATTGGCTCGGCTATAGACATCGCCAAACTGATCAAACAAGCCATTAAGGATGAGTTGCAATTAACAGCTTCAGCCGGTGTATCTATTAATAAGTTTGTAGCTAAGATCGCCTCGGATATGAATAAGCCGGATGGTTTAACTTTTATAGGCCCATCTTCTATTGAATCCTTTATGGAAAAGCTGGCAGTAGAAAAGTTTTTTGGCGTGGGAAAAGTGACTGCTGAGAAAATGAAAAAAATGGGCTTGTTTACTGGTGCTGACCTTAAACAATTACCCGAAGATGAAATGGTAAAGCATTTTGGTAAAGCAGGTCGCTTTTATTACCAGATTGCCCGGGGAATAGACAATCGGGAAGTACAGCCTAATCGAGAAACGAAGTCCATAGGAGCAGAGGATACTTTTCCTTATGATCTGACAGAGATCGATGAAATGAATATCGAACTGGATAAGCTATCTCAGACCGTTGCTAATCGCCTGCAGCAATATCAGCTTAAAGGCCGTACAATCACCCTGAAAATAAAATATGGTGATTTTAAACAGATTACCCGCAATTATTCGGTAACAGACCCTGTGGGCGATTTCGGGGTCATATCTCAAACAGCTAAAAATTTGCTTTTAGCTACGGAACCGGAAGGTAAAAGAATCAGGCTTTTAGGGGTAACGCTATCTAATTTCGGCGAAATTACACTCAAACAGAAAAAGACCGATCATCCAGATCAGTTGGAGTTGTTTTGAATGCTTGATTGAATCGAGAATAGAATATTGCCGTTTAACTCAATCAAACCAACAACGGAAAACTTAACTTTTTTTTGCTTTGTAACAAATATTTTATACTTTCACCCCTATATAACCACTGATTAAACCATTTTCTTGAAAAAAATTGCAGCCATATTACTCCTTGCAGTTCACCTATTTTATTTAGGCGGGTATATGCTGGTTTTTCAATACTTCATTCATAAATCTGATGTTCAGATAGTTAAGCAGTTGTATGATAACAAAGTTGATAATGTGAAATTGGTGGAATTGAAAATTCCTGTTCACATGCCAACTATTGACGACTGGACAGAGTATGCCAACATACAAGGTCAGATACAGCTGAACGATGCGTACTATAACTATGTGCGCTTGAAAATGACAAAAGATACTATGTACCTGATATGCCTGGCTAATAAGGTTAAAGCAAACCTTGTTAAGGCCAACATTATCATGGCTAAAAATATTAACGATGTGCCTTTGAGTAAAAAAGGCGTCAGCAATTCATTCGCTAAAAAATCTGATCTGGGATACGACCATGTTTACCAAATTGTGCAATGCGATTATGTGCCATTAGCAAATCTGGTTAAAGGGAATTCTAACTCCTTTTTATCTCATTTAAGTAACCCTTATATTGAGTCTCCCGGCAAGCCGCCGAATACTGCCTGTTAAGCTGTCTGCTTACTTATTTCTGAATCTATTCATGGAAAAATTGTATGAATGTGTGTTCATTTATTAATGATATCATAACATGCTTTAGTTCCATTAAATCTTACAATGTAGTTATAAGCAGCGCGTCTACTCTAATCTTGTTGTTTTGTGGCTATAAAAATTATTGCAACGAAATAACGCCGGTCAAATCCTTCAAGCCATTCATATTATTTATATAATTAAGATTATGATCATACTGAGCAGGTTCAGTAACTTAATACACACGGACAATCAAGATGAAGTTTTTTAAAATATCTATAATTCTTTTTTTAGCATTTCTGACATCCTCCTGCAGTCACAAGTCCTCAACACCGCCGGACGATGCCGCAGTACTGCATGAGAATGAAGACCAGTTAACGAACGTGATCATATATGATGTGTTCACCCCGCCGGTAGCCTCCAGGATCTATGGCTATACCTCGCTGGCAGCCTATGAAGCCATCCGCTATGCCGACCCGAAATACAACTCGATCACCGCTCAGTTAAAAGGCTTCGGCAACCCGCCCGAACCGGAGAAAGGGAAGCAGTATAATTATACACTGGCAGCCACCAAAGCCTTCTTTACGGTAGCCCATAAGGTGACTTTTTCGGTGGATACGCTGAAAAAGTATGAAGACGGCGTATATGCCCGCTTTAAGGATCAGCTGGACGAGGAGACCTATACCCGCTCAATGGACTTTGGCGAAAAGATCGGCAAGATGATCCTGAAAAGGGCTAATATGGACTATTACCCGCAGAGCCGCGGCAAACCCAAATATTTGGGCAGCGGCGACCCGGGCAAATGGCGCCCTACACCGCCCGACTATATGGATGGGGTAGAGTTCTGCTGGGGACAGATGCACCCTTTGCTGATCGATTCGGCCTCCCAGTTCCCGCCACCACCGCCACCCGCTTACAGTGAGGACAAGAACAGCGCCTTTTTTAAACAGGCGATGGAAGTATACCAGCAAAACAAATCGCTGAGCGCAGAACAAAAGACGATCGCCACTTACTGGGATGATAACCCTTTTGTGGTGGTGCATAACGGCCACATGATGTTTGCCGACAAGAAGATCACTCCGGGCGGACACTGGATGGGTATCACGGCCATTGCCTGCAAGCAAAGCCATGCCGGTGCGATAAAGACAGCCCAGGCTTATGCACTGACCTCGGTTGCCCTGTTTGAATCGTTCATCACCTGCTGGCAGGTGAAATACAATTACAGCTACGAAAGGCCTGTATCGGTGATCAATGAGAAGATAGATCATGACTGGCTGCCGCTGCTGCAGACCCCGCCCTTCCCGGAATATACGGCAGGGCACAGCACGATCAGTGCAGCCTCGGCTACCGTGCTGACCCATGTGTTTGGTGACAACTATAAATTCCAGGATACCAGCGACCTGCATTACATCGGTCTGCAAAGGCATTTTGACTCGTTCAACAAAGCTGCACAGGAAACGGCGATGAGCAGGTTCTATGGCGGTATCCATTACAAAAACAGTTCACTGATGGGAGCCGAACAAGGCAACAAAGTAGGTGAATTCATCTGGCAAAAACTGAAATTGACTAAATAGAATAAGCAGAATGTTAGTATTAGATAAAAAGATACATTATACACTTCGTTTTGCAGCAGCCATGTGCTTTATAGGGCATGGAGCTTTTGGGATTATTACCAAGAAAATATGGCTCAATTATTTTGCCGTGTTTGGCATAAGTCACAACATGGGTTATCACCTTATGCCAATAGTAGGTATACTGGATATTCTGATGGGGATATCCTTAATATTTTATCCCACCAGGGCGATCTTATTATGGCTTGCTGTATGGGGCTTCATCACTGCTTTATGCCGTCCATTATCCGGTGAGCACTTTGCCGAAGTTATTGAACGTGCCGGAAATTATGGTGCGCCGTTAACCTTACTGATATTATCTGGCTTTGCCGGTAAAAAGATCAAAGCATGGGTAGCTGGTATTAACCCGGATACCCTCATCAATGAGAAAACATTGGCTGCAGCTACTACCTGTTTACGAATAATAGTATTTCTTTTATTAACCGGTCATAGCTGGCTGAACCTGGTAGAAAAGAAAGGGCTATTAGATCAATATGCATCTATTGGTTTTTCAAACCCGGCACAGGTAGCGCACATTGCTGGCATATTTGAAATACTCGCAGCATCAAGCGTTCTTATCCGCCCTATACGTTCTGTACTGATCGCATTACTGGTTTGGAAAATGGGAACCGAACTATTTTACCCTCACTGGGAAGCGTTCGAATGGATAGAGCGTGGCGGAAGCTACGGAACCATTCTGGCTCTGTGGTTCATATTGCCACAGGTATCAATTTTAAAACGAAATTCTTTACAAACAACCTAATTACAACAATTTTCAACCAAAACAAATTATGAAACTACTTTATAAATTAAATCTTATCACTTGTTTTTTTCTTTTATTAAATCATACTAACGTTTTTGCGCAAGGATGCGTTGCTATCCGCAGTACCGGTGGTGTATGCACAATGGATGAACACCCCGACAGTTCAATTAAACACGGGGCATGGTTGTTTAACAGTAACAGCCGTTATTATAAGTCTTTCAGGCACTTTGTAGGCAAACAAGAGCAATTTCAGCGTACGGAATTACAAAATAACGTTATCAATAAAGTTTTTACCCAGGATTTCGGATTTACCAGGATATTTAATGATCGCTGGTCAGTAGCTATTGACATTCCTTTTGCTGATAACAGCCGTTCGCAGGTATCAAAAGGCGGGACAAGATTTAGTACTCATTCATTTGGATTAGGTGATATACGTGTTACCGGGTATTATTGGCTACTTAATCCCGCAAAAGTGCATGATGGGAATATACAGGTTGGCTTGGGTGCAAAATTTGCGACAGGCGCATATAACTTACAGGATTATTTTTTACAGGCTGATGGAACTAAAGCTCTTGGCCCATTGGATCAGTCGATACAACTGGGTGATGGTGGAACAGGTGTAAGCGCCGAAGTAAATGCTTATTATAACCTATCGCATAAATTTGGATTTTATGGTAATTTCTTTTACCTGGCAAACCCAAGAGACGTAAACGGAACGCCACGTTCTGCAACGCCGGCCAGCCCCACCACCATAGCAGCAACCGGCGATATCCAAAGCGTGCCTGATCAGATGCTGATCAGAGTAGGTGCCAGTTTAGCTGTTAATCATTTTGATTTTTCGGCCGGCTTCCGTGATGACTGCCTGCCAGTGCGTGACCTTTTCGGGCAGAGCGATGGTTTCAGAAGGCCAGGTTATATTTTATCCGTTGAACCAGGAGTAACTTATCGAGTTAAAAATATAGCCATATATGCATTTGTGCCGATCGCTATCATTCGCGACCGTACACAAAGTGTTCCTGATATCAGAACCACAGAAATAACAGGAGTTTATACCCACGGAGATGCAGCTTTTGCTGATTACGTGGTTAACATAGGACTTACAATAAAATTTTAGTTGAACACGTATTTACTGATTGTTTAGTTGAAAGCCGGGAGTTGAGATCCCCGGCTTTTTTTATGAACTAACGTTCTATCTATTATGTAAATATTAGGTTGATTCAGCGTCACAATTTGAATATTAAATTCTGCATATCATTAATACTTTATAGTTTTATACTATGAATACAGCTGAACAAAATTTTGCAGCGCTGGGACTTAATCTGCCTCCAGCACCTCAGCCTCTGGGTGTTTATAAACCTTTTTTAATCGACGGAAAATATCTGTATGTTTCAGGTCACGGTACAGTAAAGGATGATAAAAGCCTGATAATCGGTCGTATAGGTCAGGACATGAATGCTGATGAAGGGAAGCTGGCTGCCCGTCAGGTTGGTCTGGCGATATTATCCACCATAAAAACTAATTTGGGAAGCCTGGATAAGGTAAAACGTGTGATCAAGGTATTGGGTATGGTAAATTGCACGCCCGATTTTGAAAATCATCCTTTTATCATTAACGGCTGTAGTGAACTGTTTGCCAAAGTATGGGGCGAGGACAATGGTATTGGTGTACGAAGTGCGGTAGGAATGGGTTCTTTGCCAGATAATATACCAGTGGAGATAGAAGCTTTGTTTGAGTTAGTTTAATTATAGTACTGAGTTTTGAGTATTAAGTTTTGAGTTCTAAGAGCCTGTCTCTTATTTACATTTTAAAATGTCAGAACAATAAGTTATAAGTAATATTTTAATGCAGGATTTTAAAAAGTTAGTGGTTTGGCAAAAAGCGATAAAGCTAATAACTGTAACATATCAAATTGTTTCTACCTTCCCGTCAGAAGAAAAATATGTGTTAATCAGCCAACTTAAAAGGGCGGTGTTGTCTATATCAAATAATATAGCAGAAGGCTGCGGACGGTTTACTAAAAATGATTTTGTGCATTTTCTTCAAATGGCATTAGGATCAACTAATGAAGTGGAAAACTGTATTTTAGTCAGTAAAGAACTCAAATACTTAAATGATGATTCATTTGAAACTCTAAATAAACAAAATACAGAAGTTCGTAAAATGCTGATTGCATTAATAGAAAAAATCAGAAAAGGTGAATAGTATTTTATACTCACCACTTAAAACTCATTACTGATGACTCAAGGGAACTGGTATATTATAAAAGACATCGAAAAATTAGATACCCCTGGATTGGTGATCTATCCCCAAAGGGTAAGGGAAAATATTAATATCCTTAAGAGAATGATCGATGATGTGTCGCGTTTGAGGCCGCATGTTAAAACGCATAAAAGCAAAGAAGCTGCTTTATTGATGCTGGATGCAGGTATCACCAAATTCAAATGTGCAACAATAGCCGAAGCCGAAATGCTGGGTATGGCTAATGCACCTGATGTATTATTGGCTTATCAGCCTGTTGGCCCCAAGCTTGAACGGTTTATCGAACTGAACAAAATTTATCCCGCAACCAAATTTTCTTGCCTGGTTGATAATAGCATTTCCGCGCAGAGCATTTCAGATACAGCGTTAAAAAATCATTTAAAGATCAATGTTTACCTCGATCTGAATGTAGGTATGAACCGTACCGGTATAACGCCGGGCTTAGAAGCTCTGCAATTATACATCGATTGCAATGCATTACCGGGAATAAAATTGATAGGCTTACATGCTTACGACGGACATATCCATGATGCAGATTTGGCAGTGCGAACAAAAAGGTGCAATGAGTCTTTTGAGCCCGTAAAAAAATTACAGCAAAGTATTAAAGAAAAAGGCTATCCTGAACCTATAATTATTGCAGGAGGTTCACCCACTTTTCCAATTCATTTGAAAAGGAAGGTGGTAGAATGCAGTCCCGGTACATTTATATACTGGGACAGGGGATATAGCTTGACCTGTGCCGAACAGCCCTTTTTAACAGCTGCATTAGTAGTATCAAGAGTAATATCCTTGCCTGATGAGACTAAATTATGCCTGGATGCAGGCCATAAATCAATATCCGCAGAAAATGAATTGAACAAGCGAATCTATTTTTTGAATGCACCGGAATTGGTCTTCATCGGTCAAAGTGAAGAGCATTTGGTGGTGGATGCGGGCAAGGATCATCATTATAAAGTAGGTGATGTATTTTACGGCCTGCCATACCATGTTTGTCCGACTATTGCTTTGTATGAGCGGGCAATTACCATTGAAGATTATAAGATAAGCGGAGAGTGGAGAAATATAGCCCGAGACCGGAAAATAAATATTTAAAGTTGAGTAAGTTGATTGCGTTGGATCAAGTTAATTTGTAAACTTTCAGCTCACTCAAACTATTCAATAATTCAAGCAATCAAGCCAATGTTTACCATAGATGCCCACCTCGATCTGAGTATGAATGCCCTGGAATGGAACCGCGATCTGCGCCGACCAGTTTCAGAGATTAATGAACGTGAAAAAAACCTGACTGATAAACCCGATCGGAGAAATGGTACAGTATCACTTCCTGAATTGCGTAAAGGAAATATAGGGTTGGTAGTGGCTACGCAGATCGGCAGGTACGTTGCTCCGGATAATCATTTACCCGGCTGGCATTCGCCAGAACAAGCCTGGGCACAAACGCAGGGTCAACTGGCTTGGTACAAAGCCATGGAGGAAGATGGTGAAATGGTGCAGGTAAACGATCTGTTGAGTCTTGAAAGACATATTGAGCTATGGAAATACGGTCAGCCTAATCAGTACAGGCCAATCGGGTATATTTTAAGTTTAGAGGGTGCTGATTCCATTATTAGTTTGAAACATTTGGAACGCGCTTATAAGCATGGTTTGAGAGCGATCGGTCCGGCGCATTACGGCCCCGGCAGATATGCCAATGGAACGGATTCAACCGGGGAAATGGGCAAAGAAGGACTGGCATTACTGAAAGAAATAGAACGACTCGGTATCATACTGGATGCAACGCATTTATGCGATGATGCTTTTTGGCAGGCGCTGGATAATTTTAACGGTCATATATGGGCAAGTCATAATAATTGCAGGGCGTTGGTGGATCATAACCGTCAATTTAGTGACGAGATGATAAGAGAATTGGTAAACAGAGATGCTGTAATAGGAGCAGCCTTGGATGCCTGGATGATGGTGCCGGATTGGGTGAGGGGCGTTTCGACTCCAAAAGTAATGAATTGCAACCTGGAGGTAATGATAGATCATATCGATCATATTTGCCAGATAGCCGGTAATGCTTTACATGTGGGTATGGGGACTGATCTTGATGGCGCATTTGGCCGTGAACAATGTCCGTATGATCTGGAAACAATTGCTGATCTGCAAAAAATTCCTGCCTTATTAAAAAAACGCGGGTATACCGAAGCTGATATGGAAAACATGATGCACGGGAATTGGCTGCGCTTCCTAAGGAATGTATGGGCGTGATTTTTTAATGGAAGTTGATTGAGTTAGATTAGGTTAATTAAGTTGAATAAGTTACAGAATGTATTTATTTAATCAGCCATTAACTAAATCAACTTATTCAACATAATCAACTAAAAATATGAATGCAGAACAAACCAGGTTGCAGGATGATGATTGGAAAAAATGGGGACCGTATGTAAGCGATCGTCAATGGGGAACCGTTCGGGAAGATTACAGTGCAAACGGAGATGCCTGGAATTATATTACTCATGACATGGCACGCAGTAAAGCTTACCGATGGAATGAGGAAGGTATTGCCGGTATATGTGATGAGCTGCAATTGGTGTGCTTCTCTATAGCTTTGTGGAATAAAAAAGACCCGATAATCAAGGAGCGTTATTTTGGCTTAAGTAATCCTGAAGGTAACCATGGCGAAGATGTAAAGGAGCTATATTATTACCTGGATAGTACACCCACGCATTCGTACATGAAAATGCTGTACAAATATCCGCAGCAGGAATATCCTTACAAATGGCTGGTTGATGAAAATAAAAGAAGAACCAGGGATGACCCGGAGTTTGAACTAATAGATACAGGCATATTTGACCAGGATAAATACTTTGATGTATTTACCGAGTATGCCAAAAGTGTACCTGGAGAGATATTTATAAAAATAACTGTTCATAATAGGGGTGATGAAGATGCTGCTTTGAATATTCTGCCTACGATCTGGTTTCGCAATACCTGGGATTGGGGATATGATGATTATCAACCATGCCTTGCCGAAGATTCGCCTGGGGTGATGGATGTTTATCATAAGGATTTGGGGCAATATTGGTTAAAGACTGAAGGTAAACCGGAGTTTTTATTTTGTAACAATGAGACCAATACTAATCGCTTATACAACGCTAACATCGGCAAAGAGTTTTTTAAAGATGGTATTAATGACCACCTGATACATGGGGTAAATACTGTCAATGCAAAAAAGAAAGGTACAAAGGCAGCTGTAAACTACGATATTAAAGTTGCTGCAAAGCAAAGCGTTACCCTTCGTCTTAGGTTAACGCAAGATGCCAAAAATACCTTTGATGATTTTGATAAGATATTTAAAGACCGCAAGACCGAAGCTGACGAATTTTATAATAACCTGCAACAACACTCCAGCGATACGGATCACGGAATGATACAACGCCAGGCTTTCGCAGGCATGTTATGGAGTAAACAATACTATCATTACGATATTCATAACTGGCTTCATGGTGATCCGGTCGGGCCGAAGCCTCCTGCTGAAAGATTGAATGGACGTAATAACAAATGGGAACATCTAAATACCCGGGCCATTATATCTATGCCTGATAAATGGGAATATCCATGGTTTGCATCATGGGATCTGGCTTTTCACTGTCTGCCTTTGGCCAATGTAGATATGGCATTTGCCAAACGGCAACTATTATTGTTAATCCGGGATTGGTACATGCATCCAAACGGGCAATTGCCTGCCTATGAATGGGATTTTGGAGATGCTAATCCACCTGTACTGGCCATGGTGACCTGGACTCTGTATAAACAGGATAAAGAAGCAAATGGTGGAAATGGCGACAGGAAGTTTTTGGAACGTATATTTCATAAACTGATGCTCAATTTTACCTGGTGGGTAAACCGGAAGGACGCACAGGGCAATAATATTTTTGAAGGCGGGTTTTTAGGCTTGGATAATATTGGAGTATTTGACAGGAACGCAAGATTGCCGAACGGTCAATATTTAGAGCAAGCAGATGGCACCAGCTGGATGGCGATGTATTCGCTTAATTTATTGCGGATCGCATCAGAACTGACCGTGGCTAATGTGGCTTATGCAGATATTGCATCCAAATTCTTTGAGCATTTTATTTATATAGTAGGAGCGATGTCAAACCTGGGCCAGAATAATGAAGGTTTATGGGATGACGAAGATGGTTTTTTTTATGATCAGCTGCGTTCGCCAGACAACAGTGTACAGAAAATGAAGATCAGAAGCATTGTTGGTCTGATTCCCTTATTTGCAACTGAAGTGCTGGATGACAGTGATATAACCGATAGTCCAATATTTAAAACCAGGATGAAATGGTTCGCTGACAACCGTCCCGACCTGGCCTCACTGGTTTCAAGATGGAATGAGAAAAACGCTCAAGGTAAACACTTGCTGAGTTTGCTGAGAGGATACCGTATGAAATCGCTATTACGCTATATGCTGGATGAAAACGAGTTTTTAAGCGAATACGGCATTCGTTCGGTATCTAAGTATCATTTGAATAACCCTTATCGTGTACAAGTCGACGGGCACGAGTTCAGCGTTAAATATTTACCTGCCGAGAGTGATAGCGGATTGTTTGGCGGTAACAGCAACTGGCGTGGACCGATATGGATACCGATCAATTATCTGATCATTGATAGTCTGCACCGTTTTCATCAGTATTATGGTGATGATTATAAAGTGGAATGCCCTACCAACTCAGGCAATTTTATGAATCTGAAGGAAGTGGCTGACAATCTATATTACAGACTGCTGAAAATATTTTTGCGTGACGAAAACGGCAAACGTGCGGTGTTTGGTCACTATGATAAAATACAATTTGATCCTGAATTTAAAGACTATATACTTTTTCATGAATATTTTGATGGCGATAGCGGCCGGGGAGTGGGTGCGTCACATCAAACCGGATGGACGGGTTTGATTGCCAACTGTTTATTGTAATTTATGCGAAAAGGATAATTTATAAAAAATATTCTTTTAAATAAATCATTCCATTCACATAAGTATATTTACTAAATTGTATTCTTGTAGATATTATAAACCAGATAATGAACTCTAAAATTACCGCCATTGGCGTATACGCCCCCTCTAAAATTATACCTAATGATTGGTTTGCCGATAAAATAGAAACGAATAACGAATGGATCATATCACGAACCGGTATTAAAGAACGACGATTTTCGGAACCGGATGAATACACCAGTGATATGTGTGTTAAAGCGGTACAAAACCTTTTAGCTGAGAACCCGGGTATCACTGTAGACGGTGTTGATTTCATTTTGGTAGGTACCACAACTGCCGACCAGGTAATGCCCAGCATGGCCAGCCAGGTGCAGAACTATTTTAAATTGCCAAATACAGGATGCCTTGATATTATGGCTGCTTGCGCCGGTTTTGTTTATGGCTTGATATTGGCCAAAGGGTTAATTGCAGCAGGTACACATAAAAAAGTACTGGTTTTAGGCGCCGAGACTTTGTCCAAATTCACAGACTATACAGATCGTACTTCGTGTATATTGTTTGGTGATGGGGCAGGTGTGGCCCTGGTAGAAGCTTCAGAAAAATTAAAAATATTTAGTGGTGTCACCGGCTCGGATGGCAGTCATGGTAAAGATCTATATCTCTCGCAACATGCTTCTGTAGTTAACGGTGAGCAAATTGACCCTAATGGCAAGATCCATCAAAATGGCAAGGTGGTATTCAAATGGGCGGTACAAACGATGAGTCAAAAAGTAAGGGAATTACTATCCATTAATCATTTGGAATTGGAGCAATTAGATTGGGTGATACTTCATAGTGCCAACTTAAGGATTATTGAAGCGGTTGCTTCGGAGCTAAATTATCCGATGGATAAAATGTTAACCAGTATTGAGCAATTTGGCAATACTTCATCTGCATCAATTCCTCTTTCATGGGATCTGGCATCTAAAGCCGGAAAAATAAAGCCTGGGAATAAAATATTATTGTTAGGCTTTGGCGGTGGGTTGACTTATGCCGGAGTAATTGTTGAAGTTTAATAACTAGAAGTTTAATACTTCAAACTAACTTTGAATATAAGCCTGCACAAATTCATCATCGCCTACAGCTTTTATAATATCAGCAATGATATTGAATTCCTGCGATTCAGACTCAATAGAATTAGAATATTCGTCTAAATCGTGTGCATAGTCTATGGCTTGCTGTTCATCGTCAAAGTGTATTATTACATTATTGTTTATTTCTGAGCTGAACCCATTGGGCGGAGCAGGTATATTATATTTTTCGAGCTGATTGAAGGTAAGCCCGGATGCTCCGTTCGAAGGTATATCTATATTTAGCATATGTTGTCTGTTTGTAGATATTGTTCCAACAAAAATATACTAAAAATGTTTCCTGTTCTATTGTACACAAACGTCTTAACAATTTGATAATCTTGCTTATTTTGATTTAACAAGCGCTTTAAGTATCTTAAAGCGGCAATAAATTTAAGCGCTATTAAAAATGTCTGATTCTCAACCAGAGCAATTAAAAAAAGTATTAAAACCCATTCACTTATGGGCTATTGCTGTAGGGTTGGTGATATCTGGTGAGTATTTTGGCTGGAATTTAGGCTGGGGTGTTTCTGGCACTATCGGATTTCTTATAGCTACATTAGTGATCACGGTAATGTATATTACCTTTATTTTCAGCTATACCGAACTAACGACAGCTATACCACACGCAGGTGGCGCATTTGCTTATGCCTATCGTGCAATGGGTCCAATCGCCGGACTGATAGCCGGTTATGCTACGCTTGTTGATTTTCTGTTTGCTACACCGGCTATTGCTTTTGCGCTGGGCAGTTACCTGCATTTTTTATACCCAGCAGTACCTGTTCTTCAATCGGCTGTTGCATTCAACCTGGTATTTATGCTGATCAATATCTGGGGAGTGAAAGAATCGGCAACCTTTTCGGTGTTTATTACCATTTTGGCTGTAGCCGAGCTATTACTTTTTATGGGAATCATTTCTCCGCATTTTAAAATGAGTAATTATTTAAGTCACCCTATGCCATTTGGTTGGGGAGGAGTATTCGCTGCTCTACCTTTTGCCGTTTGGTTTTACCTCGCTATTGAAGGTGTGGCGATGATAGCCGAAGAGGTGAAAGAACCTAAAAAGAATATTCCCAAAGGCTACTTATACGGACTTGGTACTTTGATGTTTTTGGCACTGGGAGTAATGATACTGACAGGTGGAATCACCGATTGGCGCAAACTAAGCAACCTGGATTATCCCTTGCCTGAGGCCATTGGCATTGTATTAGGTAAATCAAACAATCTAACTAAAATATTTGCCAGCATTGGTTTATTTGGGTTGATAGCATCATTTCACGGCACCATACTAGCTTCATCGCGGCAGGTGTTTGCTATGGCGCGTAGTAGCTATCTGCCACGTTTCCTGTCTGGTGTAAATCATAAATTTAAAACGCCTCATTGGGCCATTATCGCTGGTGGTGTAGTGAGTTTTATAGCTCTTTATACCGGTACTACCGCTCAGATTATATTGATCTCAGTAATGGGCGCAGTGTTAATGTATATGATAAGCATGATCAGTCTGTTTGTATTGCGGAAAAAGGAGCCTGATTTGGAACGTCCGTTTGCATCACCTTTTTATCCATATTTCCCGGCTATAGCCTTGATATTATCGAGTATATGTCTATTTGCCATTATTTATTATAACTGGGCCCTTAGCGTTTATTTCTTTGGAGGCCTTGCTACTGCTATTTTAATATTCATGCTGATGGGCAAACATAAAGTACGGATCACTGATGATGTGTTATTAGAAAAAGCTGCCGTAATGATTGAATCAGAATAAGCTATGTCATACCATCACACCATCGGCAGAAAAACCTATAGGTTCAAAGATCTGAAAACATTGCTTGCCAAAGCTTCACCTCATCGTTCGGGTGATGTACTGGCTGGCTTAAATGCCGAAAGTTATGAGGAACGGGTCGCCGCACAAATAACACTTGCAGATATACCTCTTAAGACTTTTTTGAATGAAGCTATTATACCTTATGAGAAAGATGAAATTACAAGATTAATTATTGATAATCATGACGATAATGCTTTTAGTTTAATAAATAGTTTAACTGTTGGTGAATTTCGGGATTGGTTGCTAAAGGATGAGACCAACGCTTCAACGCTAAAAAAGATAGCGCCTGGTATCACTCCCGAAATGGTTGCAGCAGTATCCAAATTAATGCGCAACCAGGATCTGATCGCAGTAGCAAAAAAGTGCGAGGTAGTAACTAAATTTAGAAATACGATAGGACTGAAAGGGCATTTTTCGACCCGGCTCCAACCTAATCATCCAACTGATGATCCCAGGGGGATAGCAGCCAGCATGATCGATGGCTTGCTGTATGGTAGCGGTGATGCGGTGATCGGTATTAACCCGGCTACTGATAGCCCGACTGATGTCAATAACTTACTGTTATTGATGGATACAATGCGACAGCAATTTAATATACCTACCCAAAGTTGTGTGCTTTGTCATGTTACTACTACATTGGAACTCATCGGGCAAGGTGCACCCGTCGACCTGTGTTTTCAATCTATAGGTGGTACAGAACGGAGTAACTCCAGTTTCGGTATCAGCCTGAGTTTATTAGATGAAGCCTACGATGCGACCTTATCGCTGAAAAGAGGAACTGTCGGCAATAACGTGATGTACTTTGAGACCGGGCAAGGCAGTGAGCTATCTGCCAATGCACATGAGGGAGTGGATCAGCAGACTGTTGAGGCCAGGGCTTATGCAGTTGCCCGAAAATATAACCCGTTGTTGGTAAATACGGTTGTAGGCTTTATCGGACCTGAATATTTATATGACGGCAAGCAAATAATACGTGCAGCTTTAGAAGATCATTTTTGCGGAAAGCTAATGGGGCTGCCAATGGGTGTTGACGTGTGCTATACCAATCATGCCGAAGCTGACCAGGATGATATGGATAACCTACTGACATTACTTGGCGTGGCAGGATGCAGTTTTATTATGGGAGTACCCGGATCAGATGATATCATGCTCAATTATCAATCAACTTCGTTTCATGATGCTTTGTATATCAGAAAGGTGCTTGGATTAAGGCCGGCACCAGAATTTGAGCAATGGCTTATTAAACAAGGAATAACAGATAAGTATGGGATGCTTAAAGCGCAAAATGATTTTAAGTTATTAATGGGGATGAAGAATTTATGGACAAAATAAAGCCCGGACACATTAATGAGAATGACCCTTTTGCGTACTTAAAGGAGTTTACTGCTGCACGGATAGGAATAGGCCGGACAGGAGCAAGTATTCCTTTAAAGCAATCATTGGCATTTAAATTGGCACATGCTCATGCAAGGGATGCTGTGTATTCTGAACTCGACACTGATAAATTATCCGAAGAGCTAAAACAATTTGAATTGCCGGTTTTACAATTGCATAGCCAGGCGGCTTACCGCGAGCAGTATTTACAACGACCAGATCTGGGCAGGCAGTTGAATGAAGAGTCCGTGGAAACTTTAGGTGGCTATGATAATTATGATATAGCTATAATAATTGCTGATGGCCTTTCTGCAAATGCGGTCAATAGTAATGCTATAGCGTTATTAAAAATATTGATCCCCCAATTACAGTCTGCCGAACTAAAGTTCGCTCCTGTATGTCTGGTAAAACAGGGAAGGGTGGCAGTTGCCGATGATATCGGTATGCACCTTAAAGCTAAATTGTCACTTATCCTGATAGGTGAAAGACCCGGATTAAGTTCGGCTGATAGTGTAGGTGCTTACATTACATTTAATCCGCAAACAGGATTAACAGACGAATCGCGTAATTGCATTTCTAACATCAGAGCGCATGGTTTGAGCTTCAGATCAGCCTCAAAAAAGATATTTTACCTGGTACAGGAAGCTTTTAAGAGAAAGTTATCAGGCGTAGGATTGAAAGACAACGCAGGGTTATTGTCTGAACCATGATTTACACGATTAAAAAATTAACTTGATTTTTATAGACAAGTAACAGGAATCATGAAAATCCCTAAATCCTATAAATCATGGTTCAGACTATTTTTTACTTCAAATATCCATCAAAAGTTATAAAATCCCGGTTAGCGCTGTTAACTGATAAGGAAGCATAGCCATCCGAAGAAATACTTAATGACAACCGACTCAGGTTCTTTACATCTGATGGTATAATAGTGATTTCCCAACCGCCTTTCTTCTTTTCTTTAACCTCATAGGTAAACTTGGTAGAAGTAAATTTTAGGCCACCATCACCACCTCCATAAGGTACATCAAAATAAGCCCGGCCAAAATAGGGTAAAAATGATATAACACTATCAGGAGTTACGCGCAGGTCATATTCTGAGGTTAGCTGTTTACCGCCACCTCTTTGTGGCAATACATAATTAGCCAGAAAGGTGTAATGCTTCGACTCAACATTTTTTTTTATAGCAGCAACTTTTGCCGCTTTTTTATCCTTGCTTGATGATTGTGCAATAGCAACGCTTAACCCTGTGCCTGCAATTAATAAAAAAGCCAGAATGATTTTTAGTGTTTTCATATGAAAGAGTTGGTTTAGAATTAGGGAAGAATAAGATAAAGTTAATTAAAGTATCTTTAATAAAAAAGGCCCTGAAACATCAGAGCCTTAATCTTTTTAAAATTTATTTTTTAAATTAAATTAACGCTGCGGTTAACAAATTCTGTCAAATCAGCACCGGTCAGTAAACCTTGTGAAAGCAACGCAAGATCAAAAGCCTGACGGGCCACTTGTGTTTGTTCCTGCTCATTTTCGTCCTGTAATATACGGGTGATCAACTTGTGATTGGCATTAATAACCACTTTATAATTATCAGGCATGCTGCCATAAAAACCCATACCGCCACCCATAGCAGCCATTTCTTTCATACGGCGCATAAACTCATCCATGGTTACAGTGACAGGTAATTCTTCAGGATTGAGGCTTTCCAGCTCCACCTTAAAGGCAGGGCGATTAATTGCCTTATCAAAAATGGTTTTCACTTTTATTGATTCATCCTCAGTCAAAATGTGAGCAGGCGCATCTTCTTTCTTAATCAGCTTATCAGCCACATCGGAGTCCACACGTTTAAGCGATGTTTTTTCGAGTTTTTGCTCTAAACTGCTGACAAAGTGGCTATCTATAGGAGAGTTCATCAACAATACATCATAACCTTTTTTATTGGCTGATTGGATAAAAGCATCCTGTTTTTCAGGATCATTGGTGTAAATATAAACCACTTGTCCATCTTTATCTGTTTGCTCAGGTGCTACTTTTTCCTTGTATTCTTCCAATGTAAAGTTTTGTTTGGCAGTGTTGGTTAACAGTGCGAAATCTTTTGCTTTGTCATAAAATTTCTCTTCGCTTACCATGCCATACTTTACAAACAGGCCAATGTCGGGCCATTTTTCTTCGTAAGCTTTGCGGTCGGCTTTGAAAAGTTCGGATAGTTTATCAGCTACTTTTTTGGTGATATACGTATTGATTTTCTTTACACTGCTATCAGCCTGTAAAAAACTACGCGATACGTTCAATGGAATATCCGGTGAATCGATCACCCCATGCAGCAACATCAAAAATTCAGGTACGATATCTTTTACTTCGTCGGTAATAAATACCTGACGCGAATATAATTTGATCTTGTTACGTTGAAAATCGAAGTCGTTTTTAACTTTAGGGAAGTATAAAACACCAGTCAGGTTAAACGGATAATCCACATTAAGATGTATCCAGAAAAGCGGCTCTTCTGAGAAAGGATATAATTGTTTATAGAATTCCAGGTAATCCTCATCTTTCAAATCATTTGGCGATTTTGTCCAGATAGGATTGGTATCATTGATAACATTAGGAACTTCAACCGACTTGTATTTTGGTTTGCCTTCTTCATCTTCGCCATCAGGTTCGTCTTCGGTTTTTGTTCCGAAGATAATAGGTACAGGTAAAAAGCGGCAATATTTATCCAGTATTTCTTGTAATTTATATTTGCTTAAAAACTCTTCAGAATCTTTATTAATATGCAGGGTGATCTCGGTACCACGTTCAGTCAAATTGCCATCACTCAGTTCAAATTCGGTACTGCCGTCGCATTCCCAGTGGGCAGGTTCAGCGCCTTCCTGGTAAGATAAGCTTTCAATTTCTACTCTATCGGCCACCATAAAGGCAGAGTAGAAGCCCAAACCAAAACGACCGATGATCTCATTGGCATCCTTGGCTTCTTTAAACTTATCCATAAATTCGGTAGCACCCGAGAAAGCAATCTGATTGATATATTTTTTGATCTCCTCTGCTGTCATACCAAGTCCGTTGTCAGAAATGGTAATTGTTTTCTTTTTTTCGTCAAAGGCTACTTCAACGCGAAGGTCACCCAGTTCGCCTTTGTATTGGCCTAATGAGCTCAGACGTTTGATTTTTTGCGTAGCATCAACAGCGTTAGAAACCAGCTCGCGCAAAAATATCTCATGGTCTGAGTATAAAAACTTTTTAATGATCGGGAAAATATTCTCGGTGTGTATCGAGATTGTTCCTTTTTCTTGCATAATCTATAATTGTTTAGAAATGAATGTACTTTATCCATGCCCATTCATCAATGCTTGTTCCAAAGTTGGGATATTGTCAAATTGGCAGGATGGATTTAGTTGAATGAGTTGATTAAGTTGGATTGAGTTGATTGATTTTTTATAGTGAATTGATAAAAGCTTTGATCAAAGTTTTAAGTCTTTGAGCTGTATATGGACTGTCACATTACCACTGGCATCCATCTTCGATCGGACAAATTGTATCAACAATGTAGTCTCTGGTGTAAGTTTGGCATCGATAGCGCCTAGTATTTTTATCATCGCTTCGTGAGCATTTTCACCGCCGGTTGATGCAGTGATGTGGGCGGTAGGTTTACCTGAGAAGGATGCGCTGGAAACTGTCCAATCCAAAGCATTTTTCAAAGCTCCAGGGACACCATAGGCATACTCGGGAGTGCAAATGATAATGCCGTCGGCTTCGGCTAATTGTTTACGGAATGAAGTTACTGCAACTGGCGGAGTATCATTATCTAATCCTGGATCGAATGCTGGTATCTCGCTTATGCCATTGTAAATGTTATAATTGATATTTGGTGGCATCATTTGGCCTAATGCACGCAATATGGCATGATTAGATGAACCTAAACGCAGACTTCCGGATATGGCGAGGATGTTTTTGGTTTGCATTTGGAAATGAAAATTCAATAATAGGGAATAGTCAAAATAAGCTGATACTACTTAATTGATTATTGCATGAGACTGACTGTAACGCTGTGGCAACAAAAAAGCTGTTCCTTGTGAAACAGCTTTTTTGTTGGGGGGTGAGGGGTATTGGAAGCAGTGAGATTTACTCATTTAAGCCAGGCATTGGTGCTGCTTCTCTTAATAAGCAGATAAACTATGGCAACTGAAAAAACAACATGAAAATACCCAAATTGAACGGCAACTCCTGCATTTAAACAAAAAATGAATACTGCTCCTACAGCATTAATAACAAGAAGGGCTAATGCGATTTTTGTGGCTAATTTAGTTGCAGCTAAATTGTCTGGTCCGTAAACAATTTTATTCGGAAGAGCCAGTATAAACTGGATAACAAATACAAAAATCACAAGTACATGTATTGGTGCTTTGTCGGCATTATAGCCCATGCTTTCACCAAAAAGAGGCAGAATGCTGAAGAAGCAAAGTCCGGATAGAAAGAGCTTTCTATCTAATTTTATTGCTCCGTAAACGGTTAATAGCACTAGGGCTGCGCCCACGACTGTGAAAATTAATTCAACTGTTGAGTTCATGATAATTTAGATTTTAGGGTTTAATAATTGGTTTATTAAATAAATGTAGAAAATGGAATTCAATAAATCTAATTATTCTGGATATAATTACTTATTACAGAGTTATTTAAGCTCTTATGTATGATACAGGTGTACAAGAATAGCTTGTGGTAGAGTATATCCATTTTTTTGATGAAACCTGGTTGATTTGTGCTTTTATGATTTAAGAAAGTCGTAAGCTATCACCCAATGCCTGTAGTATCGCATGATTGGATGAACTCAAGCGAAGGCTGCCGGAAATAGCGAGGATGTTTTTGGTTTGCATTTGGAAATGAAAATTCAATAATAGGAATTATCATTTTGAGGTCGAAACACGGGATTGTAAAAAGCTTTTTTAGTGTAACAGAATAGAACTACCTACATGTTATTCAGGGCCGGAGTGTTGTGTAGTGGCTCTAATGCTAATGTTTATATTTCAGCGAGTCTTTACAAAGGGAATATAGCCATGCTGATTTTACTTCGCCAGTTTTACCAGATATGATTTTATACGAAAGTGCATTTTTTTGCTTTATTACCGAATCACTTATTTCTGCCGAATCATAAATATCCATTAATTCGTCTGTGAATGCTATCCTGCCTGCCTTATTATTATTATCAACATAGATAAATACAGGCATATTATGATTACTCTGATCGATAATTTTTTTTGTGACTTTAAAGCTTATTTGTTGTTCATAAACCTCTTTATATAAATCGCAACCAGCATATTTTTTATTATAGTCATCGAGATAATGGAATGCCAAATAACATATTAGAATAAAAGCAGGGTAAATTAATAATCGCCATTTCATGCTTAAAGATATAGAAATAAAAATATTCTGGTAATAAATCACGATGACTCGGGGAAAACATTACCCATGCTATCGTATGTGTGCAACGTGTATTTCAAGTGGCCGATATCGTAATCGCACTACACCTATATCACCCCACAAACTGCAGTAAAAACGCCGATCCCTTGCCTTCAGCAGATTGCACCTGGATATTGCCTTTGTGCAACAGCATAATCTGTTTGCACAAGCTAAGCCCGATCCCACTACCCGTTTTACGAGTACTAAAGAATGGAATAAATATTTTATCAAGTAATTCTGTTGGTATGCCTGATCCGTTATCTGCAACTCTCACCACAGTACGGTTATTAGGTTGTACTTCAGCCGATAGTGTAATACGAGGGTCCTCTTTATCTTTTACGGCCTCAATAGCATTTACCAGTAAATTTATCATCACCTGCTCTAAAAGATTAATATCTGCTTCAATTGCCAGGGCAGGGTCGCGTAACACGATCTCCAGTTCTATGTGCTTTTTCTCCAAAGAAGGCTGCATCAAGCTATTTAAGTTTTCGAAAAGGTCACGTACCATTATTTTTTTCAGATCAAGCTTCGTGATCTTATTCAGGTTACGGTAGCTCTCGGTAAATTTTAATAATCCCTCACTGCGTCTTTTAATGGTATCTATACCCAATTCTAAATCTTCCAATTGACTGCTGACCGGGCTATTAGCTATTTCAGGAGCTTGCAGGCGGTTTTTTAACGTGTCAGCTAATGACGAGATAGGGGCCACTGAGTTCATGATCTCGTGTGTCATTACACTCAATAGTTTTTGCCAGGCTCTTGATTCAGTTTCATCCAATGCCTCGCTTACATTTTGGAATGCCACCAGTTTATATACTTTATCTTCACTTCGCAGCACACTGGCGGTAATGAGTATTTTGAACTGTTGCTGGTTTCGGGTGATAGCTATTATCTTGCTTTCGCCCGGCTTTATTTCAATGATCTCCTTGTATAATGCTTCCTCACGTTTTTCTAAGGAGGAAATAGTTTTAAGATATGGGATGCCGATGATCCTTTTAAAGGCTTCATTTATCCAACCCGTTTCTCCTGTATCGATCTCATATGACAGGATACCGGTATCCACCAGTTCCAATATCTTTTGCAGGTAATGATATTGTGTTTCCCGTTCCCTGCTGATTAGCTTAAAGGTTGTGTTGATCTCGTTAAAACCTTTACGAAGTGGTTTGAGCTCGTTAGGTGCCCTGCGCACATCAAAATGACGGGAGAAATCCCGGTAATGTATTGATTCAACAAATTGGCTTACTTCATCCTGCGCCTTTTTCTGAAAACGGATCATATCTATCAGTTCGTAAACCAATAGTGGACAAGCGATTACCATATACAGGTAAAGGCCCTGCACTGCAATAATTGCTGTACCTGTCAATGTAATAAAAAGTATCAGCACACGCAGCAAAAGCCGCCATTCGTAACGTTTAAATATCATATTTGCTCAGTCTGCGGTATAAGGCGGTACGTGTTAATCCAAGCTCTTTTGCGGCTCGTGTAATATTGCCATTGTTTTTTTCGATCACTCTCAGGATAGCATTTTTTTCGAGTGTGCTCAATGGTACATTGTCTGCATCTGTCTCGCTTTCACCGGGTGTTTCAAGTATAGAAAATATCAGGTCGTCAGCTCTCAATGTATGGTCATCAGCCATAATAACCGCCCTTTCAATAGTATACTGCAACTCGCGTACATTGCCAGGAAAATTGTATTGTTTTAATTTTTGTAAAGCGTTGGCATCAAAATCAACTGCCGGTTTCAAATATTTGCCAGCGTATAGTTTGGCAAAATGCCTCGCTAGTATTACAATGTCCTCGTTTCGTTTACGAAGCGGGGGCATATTGATCTCCACTGTGTTAATACGATAAATCAGATCCTTACGGAAACGATTCTCATTCGCCAACTCATACAATGGTAAGTTTGTAGCACATATTAGCCTGATATCAATATCAACTGCTTTGTTAGTACCCAGGCGTGTAACCTGCCTGTTTTGTAATATGGTTAGTAATTTAGCTTGTTGTTGCAGGCTGATATTGCCAATTTCATCTAAAAACAAAGTGCCACCTTCAGCATCTTCAAAGCGGCCTGTGCGATCTTCACGTGCATCCGTAAATGCACCTTTTTTATGACCAAATAATTCACTTTCAAATAAAGTATCAGTTAGAGCGCCCACATCCACTTTTATAAACGGTTTATCTGCACGTAATGAACGTTCGTGAATAGCCTTGGCCATAAGATCCTTACCAGTTCCATTCTCGCCCAGGATCAAAATATTGGCGTCAGTAGGGGCAATCTTATTTACCTTATGAAATATATCCTGCATCACTTCCGAATCACCTAATATGGATGTATTCCCAACGGATTTTACAGTTGCCTTTGCAGGTTTACTACCTTCCTGTTTATCAAGTAATTCCCTGATAGTAGCGATCAATTTCTCATTATGCCAGGGTTTTACCACAAAATCATTTGCGCCTTCTTTTAAAGACCGCACAGCCAAATCAATATCCCCATAAGCAGTGATCATGATCACACAAACATTCGGTTTCCATTCCTTTATTTTCCTCAACCAGTACAAACCCTCATTGCCTGTATTAATTGCACTGTTAAAGTTCATATCCAGCAAAACAAGGTCAACCTGATTACGCTGTAATAGCCAATTCAGGTTTTCAGGATTTTTCTCCGTGATCACTTCCTGAGTTTCGGTTTTGAGTAGAAGTTTAACCGCGGTTAATACGTCAATGTCATCATCCACAACTAATACAGTTGCCTTTTTTAGTATCATAGTATTCTATTTGTTTGTGGCCAATAGTTTATGGTTAATAGTAAAAAGCCCTAAATTAGTAATAAAAAAATAGCTTATAGCTGTAAGTTGTATGCTAATCATCTATGAATGGTGAATACAATTTCTGTGCTAAATTCTGATGTACCTATTATATCCGCTATAAATGATTAACTATGAACTATTAACTATGAATCATTACCCTTAATAATCAAAACTCAGTGTATCATAACCGAACACTTGCTGTAACAGAAGCGTACGCTTTGATTTGGTATTTTGATATTAATATACTGGAAAACAGCAATTTAATTTGTGGCATGTCTTTTTATAACCAATAACAAAATATAATTTATAACCGTGGACAGAAAAATTGAAAAAAGTACCTGGAACAGAAAACGTATACTAACTATTGCGGGCATTATGGCACTGGTAGCGCTGATTGTATTAGCCATTTACGGCACAGCAGGTAAAAGCAAGTATAATGCACCTATTGACCGTATTACTATCAGCGAAATAAAGAAGGGACCTTTTCAGGAGTTTATTCCAGTAAATGGCGTAGTGTTACCACAGATCACTATTTATCTGGATGCAGTACAAGGCGGTACAGTGCAGGAAAGATATGTTGAAGACGGAGCCAAACTGAAAAAAGGCGATCCGATCTTAAAATTATCCAACACGGATGTGGAATTAAGTTTGGCCAATTCTGAAAATAGTGTTTACGGGCAACAAACGCAGATGCAAATATCACAGAACAACGCGGCACAAAATACAGTAAATAAGTTGCAGACGATGGCCGACGCGGAAAGTGCCTATAGAGAAGCTGAACGTGTATATACTTTGGATAAAAAACTATATAATCAAAAGGCTATAGGATTACAGGAATATCAGCAAGCTGAAAATACATACAACTACCAATTAAAGAAAAAGAATCTTGCGAGAGAAATATTGAGACAAGATACCATCCTTTTAAGAGAACAAGATGCCCAGGCAAAAGAGCAATATCGTCAAATGAAGAGTAGTTTGCAGTTGATGCGTAAGGAGGTGGCTGATTTGACTGTAAAAGCACCTATAGACGGACAATTAACATCACTGGATGCAGAAGTAGGTCAGAACAAAAATAAAGGCGAACACCTTGCTCAGATCGATGGTTTTTCAGGACTAAAAGTACAGGCCCTTGTGGATGAGCATTATATAGCGAGAGTTATACCTGGCCTTACAGCTTATTATCCAACCGATGATAAAAACTACAAACTTATTGTAAAGAAGGTTTTTACGCAAGTTTTAAATGGACAATTTAAGGTAGATATGCTATTTGTGGGTGAAATACCTCCAGGCCTGAGAAAAGGACAGACTTTGCAGGTACGCCTTGCATTTAGTGATGAAGCACCGGCTCTGTTACTTCCTAAAGGCGGTTTCTATCAGCAAACTGGTGGTAACTGGATATTTAAAGTAAGCGACGATGGCAAAACGGCTTATAAAGTAGACATACAATTGAACAGGCAAAACCCTGATTTCTATGAAGTAACCAGGGGCTTGAAACCCGGAGACAAAGTAATTACTTCGAGCTACGAGAATTATGGTGATATCCAGGAACTTGTGTTAACGAAGTAACGTTTTGTAACTAAGCAACGTCTTATAAAAAACAACGTCCTATAAATAGAAAAACTGATTATTAACTAACATAAAAACAAAAATCAAATCCTTAAGCTAAACCAAAGGATTTAGGAGGCGCAAATGATTAAAATTACAGATCTTGAAAAATTTTACCGCACAGAAGAGGTAGAAACTATTGCACTGAACAAACTTTCGATCCATGTAAATACAGGCGAGTTTGTGGCTATAATGGGCCCTTCAGGTTGCGGTAAATCAACATTGTTAAACATATTAGGCATGCTTGATGATCCGGATGGCGGAAGTTATATGTTCAATAATATTGAAGTTGCCCATTTTAATGAGCGTAAACGTGCCGACCTGCGCAAGCATAACATCGGTTTCGTATTCCAGAGTTTTAACCTGATTGATGAGTTGACTGTATTTGAAAACGTTGAGCTCCCATTGATTTACACTGGCGTACCAAGCTCTGAAAGAGTAAAAAGGGTAGAAGAAGTGTTGGATAAAATGCAGATCATGCATCGCCGCAATCACTATCCGCAGCAGTTATCAGGTGGTCAACAACAGCGTGTGGCTATAGCCCGTGCGGTTGTAAATAAACCAAAATTGATACTTGCGGATGAGCCCACTGGTAACCTGGACAGCAGTAACGGTAATGATGTAATGGAATTGTTAACCGATCTGAATGAGCAAGGAACTACTATCATTATGGTAACGCACTCTGAGCATGATGCCCGTTACAGTCACCGCATTATTCGCTTGCTTGACGGTCAGACCGTCGTGGAAAATATAATGATCTAATCATAGGATCATTTCTAAAACTCGATTAGTTAAATAATCAGTTGATTAATGTGTGTCTCCCTAGCCCCCTTCTCTTTGTAGAGGGGGCTAGTTTGAGAGTTATTTCCTAAGAAATCTGCTAAAAAGTTTTCTCCTCTTTGGGGAGGTCAGGAGGGGTTATGTTAAAAAACTATATCAAAACTGCATTCCGTAGCCTTACCAGGAACAAGGCATATAGTTTTCTCAATATTTTCGGCCTGGCCATAGGCATAGCCTGCACTGCTCTGATCTTTCTATGGGTGGAAGATGAAGTAAATTTCGACTCCTTTAATACTAAAAAGGACAGATTGTATATCGCACGTGAAAACGAAAGATTTGATATACAGGTGTTTACCCACTCATCGACTCCTGGCATGATGGGGCTGGCTATGAAAGAGGAGTTACCCGGAATAGCCAATACCTGCCGCACAACCGAAGGGAATATCCCATTTTTATTTGCTGATGGCGACAGATCCGTTTATGCTACCGGAAAATATGTCGATCCATCAATATTTAGCATGTTCACCTTGCCATTTGTTCAGGGTAATGCAAGATCGGCATTCTCACAAGTTCATTCTATCGTAATTACCGAGAAAACTGCCAAGAAGTTTTTTGGCGATTATAAAAATATTATTGGTAAGAACATTCGTGTTGATAATAAACAGAATTACGTTGTTACCGGCGTACTAAAAGACATACCCACAAATTCAACTTTACAATTTGAATGGATAATGCCATTCCAACTCTATTTTGATCAAAACTCATGGTTAAAGGATTGGGGGAGTCAATCAGTAAACACTTTTGTTGAACTGAAGCCCGGTGTAACCCCGGAAACTATAAACAAACAACTATACAACTATATTCAAAAACGTGATCGTGCGCAATTGGGCCATGTTTTCTTATTTGGTATGAACAACTGGCATTTGTATGATAGTTTTAAAGACGGCAAAATGACAGGTGGGGGCCAGATAGAATATGTACACTTGTTTACAATAATTGCCTGGATCATTCTCTTTATAGCCTGTATTAACTTTATGAACCTGGCTACAGCCCGTAGCGAAAAACGTGCCCGTGAAGTGGGGGTAAGGAAAGTATTAGGTGCCGGTAAAAAATCACTGATAGCTCAGTTTATCGGCGAATCCATATTTATGGCATTTATAGCCGCAATGATTGCTGTATTTGTCGTATTGGCAGTGCTTCCAGCGTTTAACACTTTGGTTCAAAAACAATTAACAGTTGGATTAGGTAAAGTTAATCACATCGCTATACTATTATTTATTACGCTAATTTGTGGTTTGGTAGCAGGTAGCTATCCTTCCTTATATCTCTCATCATTTAACCCGGTATCGGTACTTAAGGGGATAAAATTAAAAGATAGCGGCGCTTCTTTAGTCCGTAAGGGCTTAGTGGTATTGCAATTTACAGCATCAATTGTATTGATAATAAGCACCATCATTGTCTACCAGCAGATCCAACATGTTAAAAGCCGCCAGTTAGGCTTTAATAAAAATAACCTGATAGAAATGAACCTGCAGGGGCAGATGGGCTCAAAATTTTATCCAATAAAGCAGGATCTACTAAACACAGGACTTGTAGAAAATGTGGCCCTATCAGACCATGCCATTATTTATGGGGGTAATAACACCTCAAATCTTACCTGGGAAAGCAAGCCACAAGGTTCAAAAGTACTCATATCTCAAAGGTATGTTACGCCTGAATTTATGGCGACATCAGGTTTAAAGATACTCGAAGGAAGAAATCTTACTGTGACAGATACGGCAATGCCAATGCGTATAATAATTACACAGTCATTGGAAAAATTAATGGGTAAGGGAAGTGCTATCGGAAAAACGATACATCAGGAAGGCGATACTACATCGGGTACCGTGGTTGGCGTGGTGAACGATTATGTTTATGGTAATATGTATGGCAAACCAGACCCGGTTATTTTTTTTAGCGTTCCTCCAAGAAATGCTTCGGTAATGTATGTCCGAATAAAGCAAGATGCTGATATTGAAAAAGCGCTATCTGGCATACAAAACATAATGAAGAAAGATAACCCAGCTTATCCATTTGATTATCGTTTTGTAGACGATCAGTTTAGCCAGATGTTTTTGAGCGAAATGCTGGTAAGTAAGCTTTCAAGAGTATTTGCTGCACTGGCCATAATTATTTCATGCCTGGGTTTATTCGGACTGGCGGCTTATACTGCAGAACGCCGGACAAAAGAAATAGGAATACGTAAGGTTTTGGGTGCAAGCGTATCAACAATTACAAGTCTGCTTTCGAGGGATTTTTTACAATTGGTAGTATTGTCCTGCTTAGTTGCGTTTCCGGTTGCATACTGGCTGATGCAAAACTGGCTCAAAACTTATGATTACCATATCAATATACAATGGTGGGTATTTGCAGTGGCCGGGGTTACAGCAATTGTTATTGCATTGGCTACTATTAGCTTTCAATCAATAAAAGCGGCATTAACAAACCCGGTGAAGAGTTTACGCAGTGAATAGGTAATTGATTTGTGAGTGTAGTGCTATTAGAAACTAAAGGTCAACCAATTAACTAATGAACAATTGAACCAATGAACTAAAACTATGATAAAGAGCTATATCACTATCGCATTCAGAAATATCAGGCGTAATTGGAGTTATGCATTTCTGAATATTTTCGGGCTTACCTTAGGTATCGCTTCCTGCCTCATTTTATTCCTTGTGGTAAGAAATGAACTTACTTTCGATAATTACAGCAAGGCAAATCGCATTTATCGTGTTACGCTGAATGCAATTGATTTTAATTCAAATGTATCACTAGCTGTCGCACCCAAAATGCGAAACGATTTCCCTGAGCTGGAACAGGTTTCGCAGGTAATGTATAGCCAGGAAGTGATGATCAAGATCAATAATAATCGCTTTAAGGAAAAAGATTTTGCCTTGGCCGATGAGCACCTGCCTCAAATATTTGATTTTCAATGGATATCCGGCGACCCTAAAACCGCTTTGAAAGAGCCCAATTCAATTGTACTTACTGAGAGCATTGCTAAAAAATATTACGGTAACACCGATCCGATGGGGCAGGTGATCAACGTTGAAAACCAATTTAATGCTAAAGTTACCGGTGTTATTAAAGATCTTCCCCCTAATCGGAGCGTGCCATTCCAAATCCTGTTATCGTTTGAAACCATCAGGAACCAGGTTAAAGGTAATATGAACAATTTCTGGGATATTGGCGGCGGGTTTTTTACTTTCATCTTATTACCGCCAAATTATCCAATTCAGCACATAAAGGACCGCATTCCGCAGTTTTTACATAAAAACTGGAACCTTAATCCAAAGGAAGTCAGGCTACCACTTCAACCGCTAAAAGACATTCATTTCGATCAGCGGTACATCAATAATGTCGTTACGCCAACCTCAAAAGATACCTACTACGCTTTGTTTGGCGTCGCGCTGCTAATCATTGTCACTGCCTGTATAAATTTTGTCAACCTCGCGACTGCCCAGGCCATAAAAAGAGCTAAAGAAGTTGGTGTACGTAAAGTTTTAGGTGCCAACCGAGGTCAGTTAATCAGGCAGTTTTTGGGCGAGACTACGGTTTTAGTATTATTTTCCCTGATCCTAGGCGTTGTGCTTGCTGCGATGTTTCTGTCAAGTTCAAATGCCTGGCTAAATATAAAACTCGATCCAACTCAACTGGCACAGCCAATGGTTATTGCTTATATCCTTGGCATTTCCATAATGGTTATTCTCATTGCCGGTTTATACCCTGCATTTGTGCAATCAGCCTTTCAGCCGGTGGATTCGTTAAAGGATAAAGGCGCCAAATTTATAAAAGGGTTCACCCTGCGCAAAGGGTTGGTTGTTGCCCAGTTCGCCATCTCGCAGATATTGATCGTCGGAACGATCATCGTGGCCAATCAAATGAACTTTTTTGAAAACCAGGACCTTGGGTTCAACAAAGAAGCAATCGTTTCATTTTATATTCCTGATAATGCTAAAAAAGATGTATTACATGAGCAATTGGTTAACAATGCTGGTGTAGAACAGGTTACGTTCTCTAATGGCGCCCCATCTTATAATAATAACTTCAACAGCTTTACGGCTCCGCAATTTGGCATAGTCAAGGATGATATTTGTGAACTGAAACGTGTTGATGAAAACTACATCGACATGTTCGGCTTGAAAATGCTTGCGGGTCAGAAGATATTCAAAAAATCTCCAAAAGATACGATCCTTCAGATTGTTGTTAACCAGACTCTTATTGAGAAAATGGGAATAACAAATCCTGAGAAAGCAATTGGGCAGCATATAAAATTCGATAATACATCTGCTACGATCATAGGTGTAATTCATGACTTCCAAAGTGAATCAAAGCATAAAAAACGTCGGGCCTGTGCATTATTTTATAATCCCAATAGCGTCTTTATGGCGAGTGTGAAACTACGTGCCGGTACTATAAACAAAACCATGGACAAGATCGGTAAATCATGGTCGGCTTTATTCCCTGATAATTTATTCGAATATAAATTCCTGGATGACCACATCGCCGGCTTTTATATCCAGGAGCAGAAAGAATACACTGCCTTTAAGATATTTTCAGGCATTGCCATCATTATCGGTTGTTTGGGACTCTATGGCCTCGTGATGTTTGCTGCGGCGCAACGCACTAAGGAGGTTGGCATCCGTAAGGTGCTTGGTGCACCACTCATAAGCATTATCGGCTTGTTCTCAAAAGAGTTTGTCACGCTGATCGTAATCGCGTTTGTCATTGCAGCACCGGTAGGTTATTGGATGATGAGTAACTGGCTGAACAATTACGCCTATCACATCAGCATAGGCCCAGGAATATTTTTGGTGGCTATTGTCGCGTCGTTTGCTATTGCAGCCATAACTATTGCTTATCAAACAATAAAGGCCGCCACGGTGAACCCGGTGAAGAGTTTACGATCAGAGTGATTTAGTAATAATTAATAGTCACTGATAATTAGAGTTTAGAATTTAGTTTTTTAGAATTTGAAATCATGATACGAAACTACATCAAAACTGCATTCAGGAATCTTTGGAGGAACAAAGCATTTTCTGTAATTAACATTGTTGGCCTTAGTGTTGGCCTGGCGTGCTGTATGCTCATCTTTTTGTATACGATGGATGAGGTGAGTTATGATCGTTTCAATGTTAAAGCTGATAAGATATATCACTTAACAGCCACATTTACCAGTCCTTCGGGAGAGGCTCACAAAATATCAAGTACAGGCCAAATACACGGACCTTCATTTAAAGAAGCGATTCCTGAAATTCAGGATTTTGTAAGGTTGCAAAGCGCAAATTATACTATTAAAAAAGGTAATGATGTGTTTGACCAGGATGCTTTATTTACAGATGACAATTTCTTTTCAGTTTTTACTTTTCCACTATTGCAAGGCAATCCAAAAACGGCTTTGAAGGATATTCACTCAGTTGTACTTTCTGAAGAGATAGCGGAGAAATATTTTGGCAAAAAGGATGTGATGGGTCAGGTACTCAACCTCAAGGTGGGTGATAATTTTCAGCCTTTTACAGTGTCTGCAGTGATGAAAAAATCACCCCAAAACTCATCGGTTAAAATAAAGATGCTGCTTCCGATGAAGTTTAATCAATTAACCAATAATGATACGCATTGGGTCAACTTTTTCCTGAATACATTTTTTATAGTTAAGCCCGGTACAAATATCAAGTCTCTTGAAACAAAAATTAATAAGGTGTTTAACCAGGAAGCTGCAAGCCAAATCAAAGATGAACAAAAAAACGGATTCACCGATAAAGTCTCATTCGGATTGCAACCATTGCTGCAAATGCATACCAGTACTGATTTTCCTGCTGATAATGGTTTATCTGATGCCAGCAACCCCGTTTATTCTTATATCTTAACTGGTATAGCCCTGTTTATTTTAGTTATCGCTTGTATCAATTTTGTAAACCTTACAGTTGCCCGCTCAATCAAAAGAGCCAAGGAAATAGGTATCCGTAAAGTGGTGGGTGGTCAGCGTGGTCAACTGATCATGCAGTTTTTGGGCGAATCGTTTGTCCTGAGTTTCGTTGCTTTTGTATTGGCAATTGTGCTGGTGCAATTGGCATTGCCATTTTTTAATACACTTGCAAATAAAGCACTCTCGTTTTCTTATTTACTCAGCTTTAAACTAGTGGCCGGGTATATTGGTATATTCCTGCTTACTGGTATTCTGGCTGGATTTTATCCGGCACTGGTGCTCTCCGGGTTTAATCCTGTACAGTCCTTGTATAACAGGCAAACTTTTATGGGTAAAAATTACCTTTCAAAAGGTTTGGTGATATTGCAATTTACCTTGTCAACATTCCTGATCATTTCGACAATAACCATTTATTCTCAGTTTAACTTCCTGATGAATTATGACCTGGGGTATAACGATAAAAATGTTGTGTCTATTAATTCTTTTGGTCTCGATAAGCAGAAGTTGGCTTTGTTTAAAACGGAATTATCAAAAGACCCGGCAATCAAAAGTATCACCGCTGACCAGGGAGGAAGATGGGGTACTATAGCTCATGTTAACAATGGTCAAAAGCTTGAATTCGATATGAAGCATATCGATGAGGATTATCTCCCGCTTTTTGAAGTCCCCGTTATGAAAGGAAGAAATTTCTCGAAAGATATGGTTTCAGACAGTGGTAATTCAGTACTGGTAAATGAGTCTTTTGTTAGAGCAGCCGGCTGGAAAAAGCCTATAGGTGAAACGGTTGATTTCTTTTATAACAAAAAGAAATATACTGTTGTGGGTGTGGTAAAGGATTATCACTTCCTGTCGTTGACAGAAAAAATCCCGGCAATGCTATATTCTATGAATCCGCAATATCCTTATGGTAATATTTTCATTAAAATAAATGGCACAAACAAATCTGCTGCATTAAATCACATTGAAAGGGAATTTAAACAGGTGTTCCCGTTTATTCCCTACCAATATATCTTCAAGGATGCACAAAATGCTGAGCAATATGATAAAGAATCTAAATGGAAGCAGATAGTGACCTTCGGCGCAATACTGACCATCTTTATTTCATGTATAGGGCTTTTTGGTCTTGCAACTTTATCAGCCGAAAAACGCAAAAAAGAGATCGGCATCAGAAAAGTTCTGGGGGCAAGTGTCGAAGGAATTGTGAGGAAGCTTTCGACTGATTTTTTAATATTGGTTTTGCTGTCAGCCATAATCGCTGTCCCGGCTGCGTTATGGGCCATGCATAAGTGGCTGGAAAATTATCCTTACCGTATCAGTATGAATGCCTGGATATTTTTATTTGCTGCTGCTTTCGTGGCTATCATCGCTTTGGCTACGGTTGGTTTTCAGGCAATTAAGGCTGCAATCGCTAACCCGGTAGACAGTTTAAGAAGTGAGTAAATTTATTATGATTTAATTGTCGAATGCATGCAACCTAATGTGTTGTGAAGTCGTCTGATATAAAAACAATTAATAAACTATGAAACCATTTATTAAACTCTTATTAGCTATATTATTAGTAGTAGGTAACTGCTATGCTTTTGCAAAACCCAAGGCGGCTTTACTAGATGATAGCACATTTGTAACTGTTGACCGTCATGTTTCAGGTTTTAATAGTTTACATATTTCAGGTCCTTTTGATGTACACATTACTCAGGGTACTATTGAATCGGTTACGTTGGATGCGCCCAAAGAAATATTGGATCGTATAGTTACTGAAGTCAACAATGGAGAGCTAAGAATAAGTAATAAGCACGATAACTGGGGTTGGAGCGAAAAGAGCTGGTGGAGCGATAAAAGCTGGTGGCGTCATCACAAAAAGATTGTGGTGCATGTAACGGTGAAGGATTTAAATAGTATTAAACTCTCCGGTTCGGGCAGCGCCTTATTTGAAGAAGGACTTTCCTCCAATTCTTTAAAACTGATGGTTAGAGGTTCTGGCAATATGCAGGGAAAAGTTGCTGTTAAAAAATTAGAAAGCCACATTTCAGGTTCAGGAAATATTAAATTATCCGGTACAGCCGAAAGTTCCTCTATCAGCGTAACAGGTTCTGGCAGCTTTACAGCGCCTGAGTTGATCACGTCGAATTCTGCTGTTCATCTTTCAGGTTCGGGGGGTGCAAAAATAAATGCCAATGATAAAGTTGATGCAGCTATAAGCGGCTCCGGCGGGGTAAGTTACACAGGTACTGCGAAAATTGTTAGCAGCAAAAAAAGTGGCAGCGGAAGTATCAGCAGGTTTTAAATGCCATGGCTTCTTTTTGATTTAGAATTTAGTATTTAGAAATTAAAATTTGAAGGCATCATGATCAGAAACTATATCAAAACAGCGTTTCGTAACCTTTTAAAAAATAAAGGGTTTACCGCTATTAATATCCTGGGACTTGCTTTAGGATTGGCAACTTGTTTGCTTATAGTGTTTTATGTATTTGACGAGCTGAGCTACGATAGATATAATACCAAAGCTGATCGCATTTATCGTTTAAATAATAATATCAAATTTGGTGGGAACGAAGGCTCATACTCAGAGTCTCCTGCGCCCACAGCTGTTGCACTGAAGAGCGATTTTCCCGAAATTGAAGATGTAACCAGATTTAGACAACGCGGCGGGAATCAGGTTAAAAAGGGCAATCAAAATATCCAGGAAGATAATATGGTTTATGCAGATCCTGCTATTTTTAATGTGTTTACACTGCCTATGAGTGATGGGAATCCATCTACTGCTTTAAAGGAAACACATTCGGTTGTAATAACCGAAAAGATGGCCCTGAAATATTTTAATAGTACAAAAGCGGTAGGTAAAGTATTGACTTTTAATGACACAGCTCTTTATAAAGTGACTGGTGTAATAAAAGACATACCTAAGCAGTCACATTTTACTTTCGATTTCTTTATATCGATGCCATCACTTACCGAAAGCAAGGACGACTCCTGGTTTAGCAACAACTTTGATACTTATATTCTGTTCAGGCCTGGTGTGGATTATAAAAAATTTGAAGCCAAGTTTCCCGAATTCATAAGAAAGCATGCTGAAGCCCAACTGCAAGGCATTTTGCGCATGACCTTTGCAAAACTGGAGCAAACTGGCAATTACTTTCGGTTTAGCCTTATCCCGCTGCTGAAGATACATTTGGAGTCTAAAACTAAATACGACATGGGAAGTAAGGGCGATATTAAAATCGTCTATATATTTTCAGCAATAGCCATATTTATATTGCTTATAGCATGTGTTAATTTTATGAACCTTTCTACCGCCCGCTCTGCAAACCGCGCAAAGGAGGTGGGTGTGCGTAAAGTATTAGGTTCACCACGTAAATACCTGATCGCTCAATTTTTAACAGAGTCTGTTATGGTAACCCTGGCAGGGGCTATTATTGCGGTATTTGTGGCCTGGGCTTTTCTGCCTTTATTTAATCAGGTTTCAGCTAAGGAGCTAACTGTCACTCCTCAAATTATTGGCTGGCTGGTTCCGGTAATGATCACATTTATTATTGTGGTGGGTTGCATTGCTGGTTCTTATCCTGCATTATTTCTTTCAGGTTTTCAACCTATCGAAGTGCTTAAAGGTAAACTGGCTTCCGGTTTTAAAGGCGGAATGTTCCGTAACTCGCTGGTGGTTTTCCAGTTTTCCATTTCCATTTTTCTGATCATTGGCACTGTTGTTATCTACAATCAGTTAAAATATATCCAAAGTAAAGATCTGGGTTATGACCGCGACCATGTACTCATAGTAAACCAGGTATGGACACTCGGTAACAAAGCCAAAACATTTAAACAGGAAATTAAACAATTAGCAGGAGTAAAGAGCGTGACTTTGACAGGATATTTGCCAACGTCGGGCTACAATAACAATTCTTCTCTATTTAAAGATCCAGTATTAGATGCTAAAAGAGCTATTCAAAGTGCCATATGGAATGTTGATGAGGATTATATACCTACACTTGGCATAAAAATGAAGTCGGGGAGGAATTTTTCAATTGATATGAAGACCGATACAAGCGCAATAATAATAAACGAGGCCGCCGCGCAATTATTAGGATTTTCAAATCCACTGAATCAAATTCTTTATTTGCCGATGGATAGCAAAGCCAGCATTATGAGGCCGTTTCATATTGTTGGTGTTATCAAAGATTTTAATTTCAAATCACTCAAGGAAAATGTAACACCATTAGTTTTATTCGATAGTGAAGATACAGGGAGTCTGAGTATACGCATTAACTCTACTGATATCCCTTCATTATTGGCACAGGTTAAAAGCAAATGGAAGTCTATGTCGCCTAATTTGCAGTTTAATTACTCGTTTATGGACGAAGATTTTGATAATAATTATCGTACAGAGCAGCGTATCGGACAAATCGCTATTTCGTTTACATCCCTGGCAATTGTAATTGCCTGTCTTGGCCTATTTGGCCTGGCGGCCTTTGCAGCGGAACAGCGTACTAAAGAAATAGGTATCAGGAAGGTATTAGGAGCTAGTATGTCAACAATTGTAGGGATGTTGTCTAAAGATTTTCTGTTGCTTGTGCTTATAGCCATCTGCATAGCATCGCCATTTGCCTGGTGGGCCATGCACAAATGGCTCGAGGATTTTGCATATCATCAGAATTTTCAATGGTGGATTGTAATAGTGGCAGGTCTAGGCGCTGTCTTAATTGCCTTTGTTACCATAAGTTTCCAATCAATCAAAGCCGCATTGACAAATCCGGTGAAGAGTTTGCGTTCGGAGTGATTAGAGAGATTAGTGACCTGTGATTGTTACTAATTAAAGGTATTTGGTATAAGCAAAATAACTAATGACTATTGACTAATGACTAATAAGCTAATATCATGATCAAGAACTATTTCAAAACAGCCTGGCGTAATATCTTAAAGAATAAGTTTTACGCGAGTATCAATGTGATCGGTTTAACTGTGGGGCTTACGGTTGGACTGCTGATTTTGCTTTGGGTAAATGATGAATTGAGCTTTGATGGGTTCCATAAAAAGACTGACCAACTCTATCGGGTGAATGCCCAATTAGGTACCGGGACCACCAAGCAGGTATGGGACGGGGTACAGGCACCTATTGCAACGTTTGCCTTAAGAGAAGTTCCGGGTGTACAAAACGCGGTAAGATTGGTCACGAATTTTAGCTACGCTATTTTTAAATACGGCGATAAAACACTGGAGCCCGGCGATAACGGGATGTACTATGTTGATCCATCGTTCTTTAAGGTTTTTGATTTCAAGTTATTAAAGGGAAATGCTGATCGCCCGTTTCCGACTGACCAGTCTATTGTCATTACTGAAACTACTGCTAAACGCTTTTTTGGCGATGCCGATCCGATAGGCAAGGTTATAAAGGCAGATAATAAGGATAATTACACGGTCGCAGGTGTTATGGCCGATTTTCCTGAAAACTCCAGTATCAAGGCTGATATGCTATTCCCTATTAATTTACAGGCTAAACAATATTCGGGTAAAGATTACTGGAAATCAATGGATTCGGATTGGGGTAATTATTATGCCACTACCTTTTTGCAGTTACAACCCGGTATATCTGTAAAGTCGATTGAGGATAAGCTAACACAAATACACATTCGCAATCAGCCCGGGGCCGACGCAGCAAATGTGAAATACTTGATGCAACCTTTATCAAAATTGCATTTGTATAATTCTGATGGCTCGGAAGGGGCTATACAAACTGTCAAAATATTCTTCATAGTTGGAGTGCTGATATTGCTGATCGCCTGCATCAATTACGTTAACCTTTCTACCGCCCGTGCGATGATGCGCTCGAAGGAAGTGAGTATTCGGAAAATTATCGGAGCTGAAAGGCGTCAGTTATTTGCACAGTTTGTTGTTGAAACCGTTTTGTTTTTCACCGTTGCATTGCTGTTTTCATTTGTGGCAGTAAAACTGTTGATGCCGGTATATAACGACGTTTCCGGTAAGCAGATGACCTTTGATTTAGCCGATATAAGCGTGTGGAAAGTGATCGGGTTGATTATCATAGGTACACTTGCTGCATCGAGTATTTATCCGGCGTTATTATTGTCATCTTTTAAGCCGATCAATGCATTAAAAGGGAAAATATCCATGGGTATTGGCAATGTGCTTTTCAGAAAAGTATTGGTAGTATCCCAGTTTATATTTTCGGTTGGCTTGATCATCGGGACACTGGTTATTAATGCACAATTGAAATATATCCGCGAGAAAGACCTGGGTTATGATAAATCACAGGTTTTCTGGTTCGGCATGCGCGATATGCAGAAGAATTATGAAGCCGTACGCGCAGAGTTACTGAATCAACAAGGTATACAGGGCATTACCAGTGGCGGCGACAATATAGTAAGTATTGGTAATACCACAGGTGATACGGATTGGGATGGAAAAGCAGTTAACCAAAGTTTTATGATCCACCCGATGAGTATTGACAAGAACTTTTTTGATCTGTTCAAATTAAAACTGGTTGCAGGCAGTAGCTTTTCAGGTGCTAAAGCAGATTCTGTTCATTTTATCTTGAATGAAACTGCGGTGAAGCAGGCCGGTATAAAAGATCCAATAGGAAAAAGATTTAAACTGCATGATTGGAATGGTACAATCATTGGGGTGGTAAAGGACTTTAATTTTGCATCGCTAAAGCAAAAAATTGAGCCTTTTGTATTCTTTTTCCGCCCTCAAAATAGCTGGCGAATGTTTGTAAAAACTTCCGGCAATAATTCGGCACAGGCGATCAGCGCAGTAAGAAACCAGTGGAAGAAGTATAATGCTCAGTTCCCTTTTGACTATAATTTCCTGGATGATGAATATGACAAGATGTATAAGTCTGATCAGCGTTCTGGAACCCTCTTCAGCATGTTTGCAGGGATTGCGATACTTATATCGTGCCTTGGACTTTTGGGATTAGCCACCTACACGGCGCAGGTAAAGATCAAAGAGATAGGTATCCGCAAAGTATTGGGGGCAAGTGTTGTCGATATCACAACAATGCTTTCAAAAGATTTCCTGAGTTTGGTGCTTATCTCATTATTGATAGCCAGCCCGATTGCCTGGTATTTAATGAGTAAGTGGCTGCAAAACTACACCTATCGAACTCATCTTGCGTTGTGGGAATTTGCCCTGGCAGGTACGGTAACTATACTTATTGCCTTTGCAACCATTAGCTATCAGGCTATAAAAGCGGCACTTACAAATCCAGTAAAAAGTTTGAGAAGCGAGTAAGACTAGTCAATGATCATTAGAGTTTTAGGATTTAGCGATTAGTATTTAGAGTTTACAATTTAGGTTTTAGAATTTTTAAAAATCATGTTACGAAATTATTTCAAAATCGCTTTGCGCAATTTGTGGAAGAACAAAATGGCTTCTTTCATTAACATTTTCGGACTAACTATCGGGTTATGCAGCTGTTTGCTGATCGGATTGTATATTCAGCACGAATTGAACTACGACAACTTTCAAAAGAAAGGCGACCGCATTGCCCGTGTGATAATGGAGTACAAGTTTGATGGTGGTACAGAATTTAAGAAAGGCAATTTTACAAGCGCCCGGGTGGCACCAATTTTCAAACAGACATTTCCTGAAATAGAATCCGCGGTAAGGATGACCGACTACACCCGCGTGGTACAATACCGGGATAAGCTCATCAATGAGAAGTCATTTATGTATGCAGATCCTTCCTTCTTTAACCTGTTTTCCTTCACATTACTGCAGGGTGATCCGGCTAATGTGCTTAAAGCGCCTAATCAGGTTGTAGTAACAGAATCTACTGCTAAGAGATATTTTGCTAATGAAAATCCGGTTGGGAAAGTTATGAAAGTAGGCACCGATACCACGCTTTATCAAGTGACAGGCGTTATACAGGATTGCCCTTCAAATTCGCAGATAAAATATGATTTCCTGGCATCATGGTCATCATTAAAATTGGCGGATGAAGAGAAAACTTACTGGGATGCAAATTATACTACGTATTTATTGCTAAGAAATAAAGAATCTATAGCCCCACTTCAAGGCAAGATCACACCATTTATGAGAAAGGAAATGGCTGGACAAGGAGCAACCGTAAATTTCGACCTGGAGCCTTTTGCAAAAATCCACCTTTATTCTCCGTACGACGGGTTCGAACCTAATAATAGCATTACCTACATTTATATTTTAGAAGCAGTTGCCTTGTTAATGCTGATAATAGCCTGCTTTACCTATGTTAATTTAAATACAGCCCGTTCTATGGAAAGGGCAAGAGAAGTAGGTGTACGTAAAGTGATTGGTGCAGACAATAAACAACTTTTCTGGCAGTTTATTGGTGAATCTGTAATGATCTGTACAATTGCCACTATCCTGAGCATTATTTTGGCAGCTATTCTTCTTCCCGTGTTTAACCAACTCACAGAAAAACAATTAAACATTAGTGCTTTCTTATCATTCCAATTTATTGGAGGGGCATTAGCATTAATCATATTGGTTAGTCTGCTGGCTGGTACTTACCCTGCTTTGATACTTTCTAATTTTCAACCGGTAAAAGTGTTAAAGGGAGCTTTTAAAAACACTGATTCGGGGCAGTGGGTACGCAAATCATTGATCGTATTCCAGTTCTCCATATCGGTAATGCTTATCATAGCTACTTTTATCATGCAAAAGCAGCTTAATTATATTCAAAACCGGAAATTAGGTTATAATCGCGACCAGATCCTTGTGTTACCGATGGACAATAAAATGCTGGCTAAGGTAGATTTAGTCAAACAGGAACTCAGATCAAATTCTAATGTAATCAGTGTAGCCCGTTGTACCAATCCTCCCACAAATATTGTGAGCGGATACAATATGCGTTCGTCCACAATGCCCGAAACCCAACAGATAGCGGTTACAGCCAATGTTGTGGATGAGGATTTTGTTAATACAATTGGGTTACAGATACTAACAGGCTCAAATCTAACACAGCAGGATGTAAAAGATGCATCTTATGACGATTATAAAAAGAACAACTTCCATTTTATTTTAAATGAATCAGCCGCGCGACAATTGGGGTGGACACCTGAACAAGCGATTGGAAAAAAGATGTTCCTGGATGATTCCCGTCCGGGTTATGTTAAAGCGGTTGTTAAAGATTTTAATTTCGAATCACTGCATAATCCTATTCGGCCATTAGTGTTGTTTCCGGAAGCCAGGGGACAGATATTGTTATTGAAATTAAAAGGCAATAACCTTCAGCAAACTATTTCTTTTTTGGAATCAAAATGGAAACAACTTGTGCCTTACCGGCCTTTTGAATATCATTTTCTTGATGAGGATTTCAATAGACTATACAGTTCTGAGCTACGGTTGGGAAAGGTACTAACCATTTTTGCCTCTATCGCTATTATATTGGCGTGTTTAGGTTTGTTGGGATTATCATCTTATTCAGCCAAGCAACGCATTAAAGAAATAGGTATACGCAAAGTACTGGGTGCAGGCATAGGTAACATTGCAGCTTTGTTATCGGTTGATTTTGTGAAATTGGTTTTTGTAGCTATCATTATTTCAACTCCGATAGCCTGGTGGATGATGAATACATGGTTGCAAAGCTTTGCTTATAAAACACAAATGAGCTGGTGGATATTTGTATTTGCCGGAGGTAGCGCAGTATTTATCGCTTTGGCAACTATCAGCTTTCAAGCCATTAAAGCTGCATTAGCAAATCCTGTTAAAAGTTTGAGGAGCGAGTAATTTTTAGTCTTAAGTCTCGAGTTTTGAGTATTAAGTCGTTGCTTACTTTTAACTCAAGACTAAAAACTCAGGACTCAAAAGACTGTATCATAACCGTACACTTGTGTTACACAAGCGAACATCTATTTTTATTCTTTTTATAATAAATAGTTGATTTATAATTGATTATCTATTTGGTATTTTTTTTAACACTTCTTATAAATTATATCTCCATATTTAAAATAGGATAGAGTTTAGGATTTAGAACTTAGAATTTAAAAGAATCATGATAAAGAACTATTTGAAAGTTGCCTGGCGCAACCTGGTCAGAAATAAGTTTTTTTCGGCTATCAATATATTGGGTTTGGCTTTGGGGATGACATGCAGTATCCTGATCTTATTATGGGTGCAAAATGAGTTAAGCATTGACTCATTTCATACCAATAAGGATAGATTATATTCTGTTTATGAACGACAGTTCTATGATCATAAAGTGCATGGACAATATTCAACTCCGGGTATTCTCGCAGACGAGTTAAAAAAAGTTGTACCTGATATTGAATATGCCACTGAAACTACACTTGGGGATATAAGTACTTTCCGTGCAGGTGAAAAAATATTGAAAATGCCAGGTGGTTTTGCAAGTGCTGATTTTTTTAAGATGTTTAGTTTCCCATTAATACGGGGCAATGTTCAGTCAGCGTTAAACGATCCGTCCAACATAGCTATTTCCAGAAAAATGGCTGAGGAGTTTTTTGGTAGCCCACAGGCAGCTATTGGAAAATCAATAAGGTACGAAAACAGGGTGAATTTTAACATCGCTGCGGTATTTGAAAATGTTCCTGAAAATGCATCTGAAAAATTTGATTATCTGGTCAACTGGTTCCAGTATTTAAAAGACAACCCATGGGCTAAAAATTGGGATAGCAATAGCCCGGCTACATTTATTATGTTAAAACCCAACACAGATGCCGTAACTGTAAATAAAAAACTCACTCATTTTGTTGACACTTATCTTAAACCCAGCCCTGCCTTCAAAGAGGAATTGGCAATGCAAAAGTTGGATGAAACTTATCTTAATTCTGATTTGAAAGAAGGAAAACCATCCGGCGGCAGGATTGAATATGTCCATTTGTTTAGCGTTGTTGCCGTCTTTATAATGCTCATTGCGTGTATTAATTTCATGAATTTAACAACAGCGCGCTCAATAAAGAGGGCTCGTGAAATAGGTGTGCGGAAAGTAGTAGGGGCGGTTCGGTCTGTATTGATCAGGCAATTTATTGGCGAGGCTATACTGTTAACCTTTTTGGCAGTACTGATTGCTGCATTCCTGGTTGCTGTATTGTTGCCGGTATTTAATTCGGTAACACAAAAACAGATTGAATACCCCGCCGGTCAGTTTTCTTTTTGGTTATGGCTTGCAGGTCTGACATTGGTGACGGGATTTATTTCAGGCAGCTATCCGGCATTATTCTTATCAAGTTTTAATCCTGTTAAAGTGTTGAAGGGTACAGTAAAACTTAGTGCAGGTTCAGCCATGTTTCGTAAGGGATTGGTGATTTTACAATTTTTCTTATCAATTATACTTATTGTCGGAACGATAGTGATATCCAAACAGGTGAATTACATCCAGAATAAGAATTTAGGTTATGACAGAGAGAATATGATTTTTGTCCCTGCTGAAGGTGATCTGGTATCAAAATATGAAATTTTTAAAGATGAAGCTTTAAAAATGCCCGGTATTAAAAATATAACCCGCATAACATCTAACCCAACAAACTTCAGCAGCAGCACAAGCGGGGTGACATGGGACGGTAAAGACCAGAATATCAATATCGAGTTTACCCAGGTGAGCGTAGGTTATGATTTTATAAAAACCATGAAGCTGCAAATGGCACAAGGCCGCGATTTTTCAAAAGATTTTGCGACGGATACGATAAATTACCTGATCAATGAAACCGGGTTAAAAAGAACAGGTTACAAAGACCCTATCGGAAAGCCGTTTACCATGTGGGGTAGAAAAGGGAAAATAGTCGGGATTTTAAAAGATTTTCATTTCCATTCACTTCATAATGCGATTGATCCATTAGTAGTGCGGCTGGGGGAGAATCTGGATTATGGCAGTATCTTGATACGGACACAACCGGGGCAAACAAAACAAGCGATAGCAACTATTGGAAAGCTTTGCCGCGAACTTAATCCCAATTTTACTTTCACCTATCAGTTCTCGGACCTCGAATATCAAAAGCTATATAACAATGAGCAAGTAATTAGTAAGTTATCTGATGCTTTCGCATTCCTGGCAATATTTATTTCGTGCATGGGATTGTTGGGATTAGCTATGTTCACTGCCGAGCAACGTACCAAAGAGATAGGCATTCGGAAGGTATTAGGCGCAAGTGTAGCTTCATTATTTACACTTTTATCCAGGGAATTTATCATACTGGTAATTATTTCACTATTTATCGCAACGCCAGTGTCATGGTATGCAATGAATAAGTGGCTATTGAATTATCACTATCATATCGACGTTGCCTGGTGGGTATTCCTGTTATCAGGTGTGATAGCAATACTGATTACACTGGTAACTGTTAGTTTCCAATCAGCAAAAGCTGCGCTGATGAATCCGATTAAAAGTTTGCGTTCAGAGTGATTTATTTGTCATTAGTCACTGGTCATTAGAGTTTAAGATTTAGAGCTTAGAATTTTATAATCATGATAAAAAATTATTTTAAGATCGCCTGGCGCAATCTTTGGAAAAACAAAGTGTTTTCCGCTATCAACATTATTGGCCTGGCTGTAGGCATGGCGGCATTTATGGTGATCATGATGTTTGTTGCCTATGAAAAAAGCTTTGATAACTTTCACACCAAAAACATTTACAGGTTAAATGAGGTGCAAACTGTAGGCAGCGAAGGTACTACTCAAAAGGTGGCCTTATCAATGTTCCCGATGGGACCTGCTTTGAAACAGGAAATTCCTGAGATCAAAAACTTTACAAGGATAAGATGGCAACAAAAATACCAAATGACTTATGACAAAAAGAAGCTCTTTTTACCTCAAACATTTTTTGTTGATTCAACCTTCTTTAAAATATTTGATTTTCAAATCGTTCGCGGCGATAAGCTGGGTTTATTAAAACCGCATAGTGCGATGATCACTGAGGAAACGGCAAAAAATTTATTTGGTGATACCGATCCGATTGGGAAAACAATAACACACTACGGTGATGATACGGTTACTTTCGCTGTAACAGCCATATTGGCTAATGTACCTAAAAACTCGCAATTACAATTTGATGCCTTATTCTCTTTCAGCAGTATATACAAGCCATGGATGTTTACTAACTGGGGTGGTAACTGGCTTAATACCTATCTTGACCTCGCGCCAGGTACCAATCCTGCATCGCTTGAGAAAAAATTTCCGGCATTCATAAAAAAACACCTCGGTCCGGACGGCAATAAGTACATGAAACTGTTTGTTTTGCCACTAAAGGATGTGCACTCTAACTCGGCCGATATCGGGTTAGATTATATCAATTTCCAAAAATTTGATAGAAAGTCGACCAATCTTTTTGCCATAATAGCACTTATTGTGTTAGTTATTGCATGTGTTAATTTCATTAACTTATCTACTGCACACTCGACAGAAAGGGCAAAGGAAGTGGGGATTCGCAAATCAATAGGAGCACATCGTTTTCAGCTGGCTATTCAATTTCTCAGTGAAACGGTTTTGATCTCTTTTATCGCATTGGCATTTGCAATAGGATTGGTTGAACTATCTCTGCCTTATATTAACAATCTAAGCGAAAGGCACATTTCATTAAATATATTCAACAGCTTGGGCTTTATAATTACTGTTTTTGGTGGTACAATATTGATAGGGGTATTATCAGGTATTTACCCGGCCATATATTTATCTTCTTTCCAGGCGGTAAGAGTTTTAAAGGGTTCAATCAAAATAGGTAAGGATAAAGGACTACTTAGGAACATATTGGTTGTTACACAATTTGCCAGTGCCATTTTTCTAATGATAGCCACTGTGTTTGTGCTAAGGCAGTTACGTTACATGCAGAAACAAGATCCGGGTTACGATCGCGAACAGATTGTTAATATTCCTTTAGACGGTGTTACTACAAAAAAATATGATTCGTTTAAGAGTGCATTAGCCGGCAATACTTTAATAACTGGGGTTACAGCTTCGCAGGATATTTTAGGAAGCCATTTAGATCAAACAACAGTAACATTTAAACCAACTAATGGAGCAAAGCAGCAGTTGGGCACAACGCTGCTGGTTGTTGATACTAATTATTTAAACCTCTATAAAATTAAGCTGGCAGCTGGTAAAAACTTCTCTGGTGGCAAAACACCCGATGGTCGTGAATATATTATTAATGAAGCACTGGCTAAAGAGCTTTTGAAAGACACTCCCAAAGCACCGATGTCGTCGTTAATAGGGCAGCAGTTCGGATTTGATTCATTAGGTACTATTCGAGCTGTAGTAAAAAACTTCAATTTTAATTCATTACAGTATAAGATCGAGCCATTATTTATGGTGGGCGCTGTACATTGGGGCTTTAGGAATATCTCAGTTAAGATCAATGGTGGACAAACTTCACAGGCGCTTGCTTTTATAAAATCAAAATGGAACAGTATTTATCCTGATTATCCTTTTGAATACCAATTTTTAGATGACCACTTTAACGAAGTTTATAAGGCAGATGACCAAAAAAGTCAGATTGTGGGTATCCTTGCCGGCCTGGCCATATTTATATCTTGCTTAGGATTATTTGGTTTAGCATCTTATTCTGCCGAAAAAAGGGTGAAGGAAATAGGTGTCCGCAAAGTATTAGGGGCATCCGTGCAAAGGATTGTACTGTTACTGTCTGGCAATTTCCTTAAACTGGTTTTGATCGCTAATATCATAGCATGGCCCTCAGCCTGGTATGCAATGCATGTATGGCTATCAGATTACGCTTATCGCATTGACATAACGTGGGTGACCTTTGTCATTGTTGCCGTTGTATCTGTGCTGATAGCACTTTTAACAATCAGTTTCCAGTCTATTAAAGCTGCGATTGCCAATCCGGTAAAGAGTTTGCGAAGTGAGTGATGAGAAATATTTAACAATTTTTATAAACTCATGCAACGTATGGGTTTAAAAGTAAGTCTAATAGATAAACCAAAACAAAAATTATGAAGACTTTTATTTTATCATGTTTTATTGCCATGCAGGCAGCTACATGTTTAGCACAGGACGATAAGACCCCATACCTTACCAAATCATTAGCCAGTGACGCTATTAATAGCGTTATAGTAAATACGTCAGCAGGCGGTATTGAAGTTAGCGGACAAAGCGGTCAGCAACCGAGAGTAGAAGTTTATATCAGGGGGAATAATAACCGTGTGCTTTCAAAAGAAGAGATCAAAAAACGCCTTGATGAAGATTATGATCTGAGCGTTACAGTTAACGGGCATGAGGTAACAGCTATTGCTAAAACAAAACATCATTTTGATAACTGGAGAAACCAGATCAGTATTTCATTTAAAGTATTTGTTCCGGAAAATTCATCTACTGATCTGAAAACCAGTGGTGGGGGAATTCAACTGGATCACCTTAAAGGCACAGAGAATTTTACCACAAGTGGTGGTGGGTTACAAATTGATCACCTAATCGGAATGATACATGGTCATACTTCAGGAGGCGGCATTGAAGTCTCTAATTCCAGCGAAGACATAGACCTGCAAACCAGTGGTGGTGGTATCAATGCGAAAAATTGTAGCGGCAAAATCAAGCTGAATACTTCGGGTGGCGGTTTGCGTCTTGAAAATTTAAAAGGAGAAATCAATGCGCATACCAGTGGCGGTGGCGTAGAAGGTAGCAATATAGAAGGTGAATTGATCACTAGTACGTCAGGCGGTGGTATCGATTTGAAAGGAATGAATTGCAGCCTGGATGCTACAACAAGTGCCGGTAGTTTGAATGCACAGATGATTCATGTTGGAAAATATTTAAGATTGAATTCAAGTGCAGGAAACGTTAATATAGAATTGCCTGCAAAGCAAGGCCTCGATCTTAATCTAAGAGGCGACAGAGTGAATCAACATCAATTTAATGGCTTTAACGGGGAATGGAATGAAAACCATGTAAGAGGTACTGTTAATGGTGGGGGAGTACCTGTAACAGCATCTGCATCAAGTGGCGATATTAACGTGAGATTCAATTAATAATAATCAATCAACATACCTAATAAATAAAATTATGAAAGCATATATCATATTATTTGTCCTGGCCTGCCAAAGTGTTTTTGTAGTAGCACAGGAAAACAAGCCACCTTACCTTACAAAACCCTTGTCAGGGGAAGCTATCAAGAACGTTTATGTAACTACATCTGGAGGCAGCATTACTGTTAGTGGTGCGGCAGACGAGAAGCCACGTATAGAGGTCTATATCACAGGTAATAATGGATTTACCCCATCAAACGATGAGATTAAAAAACGCCTGTCAGAAGATTATGATCTGAATATATCTGTTAATGGTGGCGAATTACGCGCCACGGCCAAAAACAAACATGATGGCAATTGGGACTGGAAAAAATCGTTGAACATTGCTTTTAGAGTGTATGTATCAAAAAATGTAGCTACTAACCTGGAAACAAGCGGTGGAAGCATTCATTTAGATAATTTAAGCGGCGACGAAAAATTCGGTACAAGTGGTGGCAGTTTACATATTGATAAGCTAACCGGTAATATACACGGAAGAACCTCTGGTGGAAGCATATCAGTTTCTAACTCGGGTCAGAACATCGATCTGCAAACCAGTGGCGGTAGTGTTCATGCCGATAATTGCACAGGAACCATCAAATTGGAAACTTCCGGTGGATCATTGCATCTGAACGAGTTAAGCGGGAAAATTGACGCTACAACCAGTGGTGGCAGCATACAAGCCAGCAACATTAAAGGCGAATTACGCACAGGAACATCTGGCGGTAGTGTTAACTTAAGTGGTCTTGCCTGCAGTTTGGATACCTATACCAGCGGCGGAAGCATCAATGTGGAAATAAGCCAATTAGGTAAATATGTTAAAATAGATGCCAGCAGCGGTCACGTTGATCTGCGTTTACCAAACAAAGGACTTGATTTAAACCTGCGTGGTAACAAGGTTAATGCTGACCTTGGTAGTAATTTCAGCGGAACTAAAGACAAAGACAGGATAGAAGGCAAACTGAATGGTGGCGGTATACCTGTTGATGTTAATGGCGGTGGTCGTGTTAACCTGACGCTGAATTAATAATCAGTGATTAGAGATTAGTTAACCAGTGATTAGTCAATTGGGATGCCTTTATAATTCGTCAATAATCTTTAGAGTTTAGATTTTAGGATTTAGAGCTTATTACATCATGATAAAAAACTATTTTAAAGTTGCCTGGAGAAATTTAAGACGAAACAGCCTTTACAGCCTGATCAATATTGGTGGTCTTGCTATAGGTATGACGGTTAGTTTTATGCTGCTCATATATGTTTATAATGAGTTTAGTTTCGATAAGTTCAATACGAATAGAGATCGCCTGTATCGTGTTCTGAGGAATCAACCAAGCAACGGCGAACTCATGACTAATGGGGCTACGCCGATACCTCTTGCTCCGGCAATGATAAAGGACTTCCCGGAGATTGAAAAAGTAGCGCGTACCAACTGGCCCTATGATGTCCTCGTGAATTATAAAGACAAGTCGTTAAAGGTAAATACCATGGCCGCAGATCCGTCAATACTGGATATGTTCAGTTTTGATTTTATTCGCGGTAACAAGAAAAGCGCGTTTAATGATATATCATCCATTGTACTTACCGAATCAAGTGCTAAATCAATATTTGGCGATGTCAATCCCATCGGACAAGTGATTAAATTTAATAACCAGGTTCCGCTTAAAGTTAGTGCTGTGATAAAGGATAATCCAGTGAATTCAACTTTTAACTTTAATGCACTTATTTCATGGGATCAGTTGGCGGCTCAGCAAAGCTGGTTGAAAACTTCGGGTTGGGGTAATTATTCTTTCATGACTTATGCTATGTTGAAGCAAGGTGCCTCACAAGCAAAAGTCAACGCCAAACTAAAGGGTATAGTAGCTAAATATGATCCGAATAATAAAGAGAACACCATATTTCTATATCCTTTTGCAAAATTTCACTTATATAGCGATTTTAAAAATGGTGTGGCTGTAGGCGGCGAAATTGAGCACGTGCGCCTGTTTTTATTCCTTGCTATAGGGATACTGCTTATTGCCTGTATCAACTTTATGAACCTTTCAACCGCCCGCTCAGAACGACGTGCGCGGGAAGTTGGGATTCGTAAAGCAATAGGTGCCCGGCGTTGGGGATTGATCACACAGTTTATGGGCGAATCCCTGTTGATGGCGTTTATATCGTTTGCGTTTTCATTGATACTGATATACAGTTTAATCGATGATTTCAGTACTATTATTAATATAAAACTTTCTATTCCATACACCAACGTATATGCCTGGCTGTCTGCTCTGGGTGTGATCCTGGTGACTGGGATAATAGCAGGAAGTTATCCGGCATTTTTCTTATCCGCATTCAGGCCTGTAAAGGTGCTGAAGGGCCAGTTAGTATCAGTGAAATCAACCATAACACCACGCAAAACACTGGTTGTAATCCAATTTGCATTCGCAACCTTCCTGATATTATCGAGTATATTTATTTACAAGCAGATCATCTTTATAAAGAATCGCCCTGTTGGATACGATCAGCGTGGCCTTGTCGAACTACCTGATGAAGGTACTATGGATAAACAGTTCGAGAACTTCCGGAGAGATGCCATTAATACAGGTGCAATTACAGACGGGGCATTAACAGGTAATAGCATATCTAATAATAATAGTAGTTCATGGGGGATTACCTGGCAGGGCCAGTTACCCGGTGAAGACAAACTTCCGATAGATCAAATAGCTGTTACTTATCATTTTACCAATACTTACGGATTAAAGCTTGTGGAAGGTCGTGATTTTTCAGAAGCATATCCTGCTGATTCAGCAGCTATTATACTTAACCAGGCTGCTGTAAAACTGATGCGTTTTAAAGACCCTTTGGGACAGATGGTAAAATATCAAGGGAATCAATGTAGGGTAGTAGGGGTAGTTGAAAATTTTGTGTGGGGATCGCCACACGAACCCGTTAAGCCTGCCATTATAGGTTTCATAAAAGGATGGACAGGAAGTATTGGCTTGCGCCTTAACCCAGCAAAATCAGTAAGCAGCAGTATGGCGATCATACAGGATATTTACAAAAAATACAATCCTGAGTATCCATTTGAATATAAATTTGTTGATGAAAAATTTGCCAGTAAGTTCCGCACTGAAAAAATGCTGGGTAATATGGCTATTGGTTTTACTTGCCTGGCAATTATCATTTCCTGTCTGGGTCTGTTTGGATTAGCCTCATTCTCTGCTGAACAACGTCGCAAAGAGATTGGCATACGCAAAGTATTGGGGGCATCTATCAGCAGTCTTTGGCTTAACCTGTCACAAGAATTTGTTTGGCTGGTATTGATAGCATTTCCGTTTGGCGCATTTTTTAGCTGGTATTTAATAGATAAATGGATGGCTGATTTTACTTACCGGACCCCATTAAGCTGGTGGGTATTTATAGCTACAATGGTGATAAGTCTTATTATCTGTATGATAACAGTGAGCTGGCAGGCAATAAAAGCGGCACTTACCAATCCGGTAAAAAGTTTAAGAAGTGAGTAACCTTTTTCTTTGACGGGTAGTCTTATAAATAATTCGATAACCGGTTGATAAAATCTTAAGATCATGATAAAGAATTATTTAAGAAGTGCATGGCGTAATATCACAAAGCACAAGTTTATTTCATTCATTAATATTTCAGGCTTAACCATTGGTATCACGTGTTGTCTACTGATACTGGCTTATATCATTAATGAATTGAGCTATGACAGATATAATGAAAATGCCGACCGCACGTACCGTGTTACCCGCATTTTTTATTCACGGGATGGTTCCGAGAACCTGCACCTGAGCTCTATAGCACCACCATTCGGTCCACTGCTGAAAGTGGCATTCCCTGATATACAAAAAGTGACCCGTGTGTTGCCAAGTGGCACAACTGTATTCAAATACAAGGACAAGTTATTTAACGAGCAGAGTGGTTTCTTTGCCGACGAAAACTTCTTTAATGTTTTCACTGTCAACGTAACTGAAGGGGATAAGAAGACAGCATTAAATGATCCTTATAGTTTGATGATCACGCCCGAGATTGCCAAAAAGTATTTTGGCAATGAAGATCCTATCAATAAGACAGTCATTTTGGATGATACCAAACACGAGTTTAAAATTACTGGGATTTTTGAGCCATTTCCTTCAAATGCCCACATGCACCCGAATATTTTAATGTCGTTTAATACACTAAAGGATACAGCAATAATGGGCGAAAAACAGTTAGAAACTAACTATGGAAATAACTCATTCTATACCTACCTGCTTTTGCCAAAGAATTACAATTCCGAAATGATTAGTGGGCAACTAAATAATTTTTTGGATAAATATGTGCACATGCCTGGGACGCCCCCTAATATAAAAACCTCTCAGACTACAAAGCTAACCATGCAAAAGCTGACCGACATCCACCTGAAATCGCGCCTGGATGATGAGATAGAGCCAGAAGGCAGTATGACACGAGTATACATTTTTTCAGTTATCGCTGTGTTTATCCTGCTGATCGCCTGCATTAATTACATGAACCTGTCAACCGCCCGGTCTGCATTACGTGCTAAAGAAATAGGGGTACGAAAAGTGATTGGTGCACAACGGAAAGAGATCATCAGGCAATTCCTCGGCGAATCGGTACTGGTTACCTGGGTTGCGTTGATCTTGGGTATGGTGTTAACCTGGTTGTTATTACCATATATCAACTCATTGGCTCATTTAAATCTCGCTTTCAGTAGTTTGTTCAGGTGGGATATTTTGATCTGTATACTGTGTCTGCCATTTTTCATAGGATTGCTCAGTGGCTTGTATCCTGCTATTTTCATGTCTTCGTTCAAGCCGGTACAAGTACTGAAAGGAGTATTAAAAGTAGGTTCCGGAAACATTTCCTTCCGTAAAGTGCTTGTTGTGGTACAATTCTCTGTTTCAATCGTCTTGATAGTGGCAACCACTGTAGTGTTTCAGCAACTGAGCTATATTGAGAATAAATCGCTGGGCTTCAATAAAGATCATATCCTGGTTACTGCCTATTCGGGCACATTAACCAAGCAGTTTGAATCTTTCAAACAGGAATTACTTAAAAATTCGGCAATACGGGCTGTTGGGCGGTCATCCCGTATTCCTTCCGGTCGTTTGCTGGACGATCAGGGCGCACAGGTGATAGAAGGAGGTAAGAGTGTACCAACCAATATCGAGTTGAAATACATAACCACCGATTTCGGTTTCATGGATACTTATGGAATGAAGCTGGCTGCCGGCAGAAATTTTTCCCGTGATTATTTAACAGATACGGCCAGATATATCATTAATGAAACCGCTGTTCGGCAATTGGGCTGGAAAACACCGCAAAACGCTATCGGTAAAGACTTGACATATGGTAACACCAAAGGAAAGGTGATCGGTGTGGTGCATGATTTTCATTTCGAATCATTGCACCAGGCCATTATCCCGATGTTGTTTTTTCTTCCCCCTCCTTCAAGCGGATATTATAACAGCATATCCATAAAAGTGAATGGAAATAATGTACAATCGGCAATAAATACCATAAGGGATACCTGGCACCAGTATGTGCCGAATGTGCCATTCGATTATACCTTCCTCGATGATCGTTTCCGGAAATTATATGACGCCGAGCAGCAGGAAAGCAAGTTGTTTACCATATTCTCATGCCTGGCCATATTTATTGCCTGTTTAGGTTTATTTGGCTTGTCCGCATTTACCATATCTCAGCGCATAAAAGAAATTGGCGTTCGCAAAGTATTGGGTGCCAGCGTGCCGCAAATTGTGGTTGAATTATCCAGAGATTTCCTGAAACTGGTTATTATAGCAGCCGTAGTTGCACTACCGGTATCATGGTTTTTCATGCATCATTGGTTATTGGATTTCGCATCCCGGATAGATTTAAGCTGGTGGGTATTTCTCGGAGCCGGTGTCATAGCATTCATCATAGCATTTGCTACGATTGGTCTGCAGACGGTAAAGGCTGCCAATGTAAACCCGGTAAAAAGTTTGCGGTCAGAGTGATTAGTGACTAGTTAACCGGTGATCAGTTGTATCACATCAACATTCCTGATCACTAATCACTGGTTAACTAATTAACTACAACAAACTGTATCATAACCGTACACCTGTTGTCCGCTTGCGTACATTGGGTGTATGGTATCTTATTTTAATATACTAATAATCAATAGTTTGTCTTATTGGTATAAGTTTTTATGCTGATTGTGCCTAACCAGTACAGTCATGATTAAGAACTACTTTAAAATCGCCCTCCGTAGTTTTAAACGGCACAAGCTATTTACCTTCATCAACATTATTGGATTGTCCATCGGTATTTGCGCCGCTTTGGTTATCTATCTCATTGTTAATTATGATTTTAACTTCGATAAATTTCATAAAGATGGAGATCGGATATACCGGGTGGTTACCGATTACTCCTTTGCCGGCGAAGTAGGTCACAATGGAGGTGTTACATGGCCATTGAGTGATGCCGCAAAGCATGACGTAACAGGTTTGGAAGGCACTGCGCAGTTTTTTACACTAAATTTCAGTGCTACTATACCGAACGGAACAAAGGCCCCGGCAAAATTCAAAAATGAATCGAATATTGTTCTAACTGATGGACGGTACTTTAATATGTTCCCTTATAAATGGCTTGCCGGTTCAGCTGGAACCGCATTGAACGGCCCCAATCAGCTCGTTTTGACGTCAGATCGCGCCAAAACGTATTTTCCCTCATTGTCATATAGTCAAATGTTGGGCAAACAGGTTGTTTATGAGGACACTCTAAAGATGACTATAACTGGCATCGTGCAGAAGTTTGAGGAGAACACTGATTTCAAATTCCAGGATTTCATTTCAATCAATAGTATCAACACTGCAAAATCTTTAAAGGATCAGGTACCACCTGACTGGGGCAGCACCACTTCAGCATCACAACTTTTTATTAAACTTTCTCCAAAAACTTCTACTGCGAATGTTCAAAAACAATTGAATGCTATATTAAAGAAATATAATCCGCCCAAACCGGAAGATAAGGGAAGCACTCAAAATTTCAGTTTACAAAAACTAAGCGACCTGCACTTTGACGAGAAATACGGCAATTTTGATATGAACAATATCGCCAGTAAAAATACGCTATACGGATTATTGGTTATTGCTGCATTTATTTTGGTGTTAGGTTGTATAAACTTCATCAACCTTTCTACTGCACAAGCCTCGCAACGCGCTAAAGAGATCGGCATACGTAAGACAATGGGGAGTTCCCGTTTTCAACTTATTGGACAGTTTTTGAGTGAAACATTCCTGGTAACGCTTATTGCCGTCATTATATCAGTATTATTAGTGCCAGTAGTTTTGAAAGTATTTTCTGATTTTATTTCAAAGGATATCAAATTAGATCTATCAGGCCATCCGGGAATGATCGTTTTTATTGTCTTATTAACGATAACGGTGAGCTTAGTAGCCGGCTTTTATCCGGCTTTGATTCTATCCAATTATAAACCTGTATTGGTCCTTAAAAACCAGGCTTACAGTGGTACCCATAAAACACGAAATGCATTGCTCAGAAAATCACTCACTGTTACCCAGTTTATCATAGCCCAGTTTTTTATTATGGCTACTATACTGGTAAGTAAGCAGATATACTATGTTTTGCATAAAGATCTGGGTTTTAAAAAGGATGCTATCCTGGTTGTTAATACTCCATACAAGAATAACACTGATAATAAGAAACAGGTATTTGCACAGCAACTCCGTTCCATTCCTCAAATTCAAATGCTAAGTGTCGGATGGAGTGAGCCATCTTCGGGAAGTACCATGTCTCAAACTACGGTTTATAAAGACGGTAAGAAAGAGATTAAAACCGATCTTCAGTTAAAGGAAGGGGATGAGAACTATATCAGCGTTTACCATATAAAATTGCTTGCCGGCCGCAATTTGCATGTGGGTGACACTACGCGACAAACCCTGATCAATGAGAAATATGCCAGGATACTTGGTTTCCGTGATCCGAAGCAAGCGATTGGTAAATATTTAGGCGATAAGCCTGATAACAAACGTGAGATAATTGGTGTAGTGGGCGATTTTTATCAGCATTCGCTGCACGCACCTATCAAGCCACTTGGTATTGAATATCATGGTTCCAAGTATAATAACGGTACATTCCACATTGCTTTAAAACCACAAACGGCAAACGGTAACGAATGGAAAACAGCCATAGAAAATATTAAAAGCTCATGGAAAAAATTATATCCTGACGATGATTTCAATTACAGTTTTTTTGATGAAAGCATTGTTAAATTCTACGAAAATGAGCAACATATGTCCAAACTGCTAACATGGGCAACGGGGCTTTCAATCCTCATCAGTTGTTTAGGGTTATTAGGTTTGGCTATGTTCACTACTAGTCTGCGGACAAAAGAAATTGGCGTTCGTAAAGTACTGGGTGCGACAGTTTCCCAAATAGTTACTTTATTATCAACAGAATTGGTTGTACTGGTTTTACTGTCATTTTTGATAGTTACACCTTTAGCCTGGTGGGCCATGAATAAATGGATGCAAAACTTTGCAGATAAGACGACCATAAGCTGGTGGATATTTGCCCTAAGCGGCGTTGGCATGTTGTTGACCGCATTCCTGACTTTAAGCTTTCAAACAATCAAAGCCGCTATAGCTAATCCTGTGAAGAGTTTGCGCTCAGAGTGATCAGAGATAAGTTATTTAGAGCTTAGTTGTTTTTGTACTGATATTATTCCACCATTGAACCAATAAACTACTTATGATAAAAAATCACTTCAAAATCGCATGGCGTAATTTACTAAGGCACCGGCGCATGACCCTTATTAATGTCGCAGGACTGGGTATCGGTATGGCTGCCACTATATTAATTGTACTTTGGGTGCAAAACGAATTGAGCTTTGATAAAGATCAGCCTGATGCGATCAACATCTATCGTATTAAAACCAAATTGGCCATATCGCCGCATGAGAATTGGTTATGGGAGGGTGCACCATATGCATTGGGTGAGCATGCACAAAGAGAGATTCCTGAAATAGAAACTTTAACCCGGCTATCGCCCTCAAACTACAGTGATGTTAATATACATTATAAGGATGAAATCATATCCGAGAAAAATGCAGCTTATGTTGATAACCAATGGTTCAATGTGTTTCATTATGATTTTGTCGAAGGTTCAACTGATGAGTTCAATAAAACCCCTTTTAGTTTGATTCTTACACAATCGGCAGCAAAAAAATACTTCGGGAATAGGGAAGCTGTAGGCGAGATAATGCGTATCGATTCAAATAATTACCAGGTACGGGCTATTGTAAAGGATAATCCTGCAAATTCGAGTTTTCAATATAATGTTCTCATCCCTATTGCTGCTCAACTTTCAAATGCAGATGCTAAAAAAAATGCACTTGTTTGGGGCAACTTTAATTACTTGACTTTTGTAAAGCTAAAACCGAACACCGATAAGAAAAAAGTATCAACTGAATTGTTTAACATATTGCATCGTAATCGCGATAAGGACGATGGCAAAGCATCATTTAGTTTGGTCAACATCAAAGACATGCATTTTGAAAATGATTTGATGAATTCTTCCTTTTTGCACGGTAATCATACGATTGTTAATGTATTTATAGCACTTGCTTCACTGCTATTAATCACCGCGTGTATCAATTACGTAAATCTTACCACTGCACGGGCCAGTATTCGCTCAAAAGAAGTTAGTGTCCGAAAAATCGTTGGGGCGGGACGGCTACAGTTATTCGGACAATTTATGTCTGAATCATTGTTAGTGAGTTTATTGGCAATCGCTTTATCACTGGCTTTAGTTCAATTAGCTATGCCATGGTACCAGGATTTTACAGGAAAACATTTCATCAATCCTATTTCATCGCTTTTAGTATGGGAGATTGTAGGTGTAACGTTATTAATATCATTTGTGCTCAATGGATTATATCCTGCTTTGTTACTCTCGTCATTCAGTCCGTTGAATGTATTCAGAGGTAAATCTATGCTTAATTTTAAAGATTCCTGGCTACGGAAATCGCTTGTTATAGTGCAGTTTACCATTTCTGTAATACTGATAATTGGAACATTGGTTATTTACAGGCAATTAAATTATATCGAAAATACCGATCTTGGTTATAATAGGGCGCACATATTTACTATAAATATGCCATGGAAAGCAATGGGCAAAAATCCCTGGAAAGATGGGCCTGCTATCTTAAATAGTATTAAGCAGGAAATGAAACAGCAAAGCTCAATTGCTGAAGTTTCACTTGCCCAGGGCCAATTAGTTAATTTCTCCAATGGAAGCTCCGGCTCTTTTGACTGGAATGGCAGACCGAAAGACTTTGATCCTGAATTTGCGCCATTGGAGGCTGACCAGGATTTCCAACACCTGATGAATATTGGAATCAAAGAGGGGAGATGGTTCAATGGCGGTAAAGCTGATTTGCACAATGTGTTACTTAATGAAACAGCTGTAAAATTGATCCATTTGCCAAAGCCTGTTATCGGACAAAGATTTATTCACCAGGGAGACACAGGAGTGATCATTGGTGTGGTAAAAGACTTTCATTACAAGAGCCTTCATGAAAAGATAGGGGCTATGATAATTGCTAATAGTGGTATTACCGGAACGATATATATTAAGACAACACCAGGAAATGCGAAAAAGGCAATTGCAGCCGTACAAAAAATAATGGAGAAATTTGCCCCGAATGACCCACTGGAGTATCATTTCCTGGATGAAACTTATGATAATTTATATCATAGCGAACAACAGTCGTCTGTACTTATTGCATTATTTGCTGGCATCGCTATACTGGTTTCAGCTTTAGGCTTATTGGGCTTAGCAGCGTTTGCTGCTGAGCAAAAAGTAAAAGAAATAGGCATACGCAAAGTACTTGGGGCAAGTGTGCAGCACATTGTTTCATTGCTTTCTGTTGATTTTTTGAAAATGGTGGTCATAGCCAGTATTATCGCTTTCCCGATTGCCTGGTGGGCCATGAACAAATGGTTGCAGGACTTTGCTTACCGCATCAGTTTATCCTGGTGGATATTTCTGCTGGCGGCCTGTATAGCACTCGTCATTGCTTTAATAACCGTTAGCATGCAGGCTATAAAAGCGGCTATGGCTAATCCGGTAAAAAGTCTGAGGAGTGAGTAGTCATTAGACAATGGTCATTTGTCATTAGAGTTTAGGATTTAGCTATTAGTATTTAGAGTTTAACTATTAGAGTTTAGAATTTTGCAAATCATGTTAAGAAACTACATCAAAATAGCCTGGCGTAATCTTATACGTCAAAAATTATTCAGCCTGATCAATATTTCCGGTTTGGCAATAGGCCTGGCAGTATGTATGCTCATTATGCTGTATGTTGCACATGAGCATAGTTACGACCGTTTTCAAAAGAATGCCGATCGGATATTCATTCCTGTTGCGCAATTGAAGATGAATGGCAGTACCATGAATTTGGATTATATGAGTTATGCTGCGGGCCCCCTGATCAGTCAGGGGCAGCCGACAGTTGAAGGGTATATGCGTACATTGGGATACTTTAAACCAGTAATCGTAAGCAATCCGTCTTCACCCGATAAGAAATTTTCTGAAAAGAAACTGGTGTTTGCTGATGCTGGTTTCTTTAATTTTTTCTCATTCAAATTGTTATCCGGGAATGCTTCTAATGTCTTGACCAAGCCATTTTCTGTAGTGATATCACAGGATATGGCTAAAAAATACTTTGGCGAAGAAAACCCTATAGGGAAACTGATCACTTTAAAAACCGATAGTGCATATACTTACCAAATAACCGGCGTTGCCGAAAACTGTCCGTCCAACTCATCAGTTGAGTATAATTTTGTAGCATCCGGCTCAAGTTTTCTTACGATGAAGGAGGCAAAGGATTACCTGGGGTCACAAGAGATTAGTTTTGGATCATTTAATGTTTACCTGCTCTTGAAGCATGCCTCGGATACGGCTAATTTGCGGCGCAGCCTTAATATGGCGGTTGTGAAAAAGGGGAAGGACTCCCCGGATATGAAGTTTTTATTAAGGGCATTACCAGACATCCACCTAAATTTCAATGAGGGTGATCAATCCAATATAAAATACCTGAAAATATTTCCGCTTGTCGCGGTTTTGATTTTATTACTGGCACTGGTCAATTACATGAGCTTGTCGACTGCACGGGCCACACTTCGCGCAAAAGAGATAGGAGTACGTAAAGTAGCCGGTGCCAGCAGAAAGAGCGTGGCAGCACAGTTTTATGTGGAATCGGGTTTGTATGCGGTATTATCATTCATTTTGGGCTATATCATTTGTTATTTGTTTAAACCTGTATTTCTGAATGTATTGCAGCTTAAAATTGATGATACGTTTCTTTATAACCCTCTAGTGCTGACTTTATTGGGCGTTTTGCTACTCATTACAATTCTTGTTGCCGGAAGTTACCCTGCGCTGGTATTATCAGCATTTAACCCTGTCGTCACACTTAAGGGTAAAATGAGTAAACAATCGGGTGGTGTCACCGTACGAAAGGTATTTACTACACTCCAATTTGCTATATCGGTAGGGTTAATCATCTGTGGGATCATTATTGACCGTCAGCTTTATTATTTCAGGCATGCAGATACCGGAGTCGACCGTGATAATGTGATCATGATACCTGTAGGAAACAGTTTCGGTAAAAACTATAACTCATTTAATCATGATATCAAGTCATTGGCAGGGGTGAGCAATGTCGCGACATCACGCTACGCGATGTTTACTTTTTATGACAACTATGAAATAGAAGGTAAAACCAAAGATCAAAATGTGATGCTGCCTTCACTTGCAGTCGACAATAATTTCATATCAGTATTAGGTCTGAAATGGAAATATCCACCCTCATCTCCATCACAGCTTGAAGGTAACGATAAATTAGTGATCAATGAATTAGCTGTAGAACAACTTCATCTGAAAGGAAACCCGATCGGTGCTTTTGTTAAATCCGGTGGGCGAAATTTAGAGATAGCAGGTGTGGTAAAGAACTTCAATTTCGGTTCAATGGAATATGTCATTAAGCCGCTCGGGCTTTTCGTTGTACCTGATACGCACCCATATTGGACTATGCGGGATGGCTGTAACCTGTTTGCTAAAATAAAGCCTCATACCAATTTACCAACCTTATTGAGTTCAATGGAAAGTATCTATAAAAAATATGATAAAGATGCACCATTCAATTACACGTTTATGGATGATTCATTTAATGCACAGTATAAAGCTGAAGACCGGCTGGCATCCATATTCAGCATATTTACGGCGATAACCATTGTATTGGCAGGTATGGGCTTGTTCGGTTTAGCTGCTTTTACCATTGAGCAACGCACTAAGGAGATTGGCATACGGAAAATATTGGGAGCAAGCCTATCATCCATCACTTCTTTATTGTCGGTTGACTTTCTGAAACTTGTACTCTTATCTATCCTGATAGCATCACCGATAGCCTGGTGGGCAATGCATGGCTGGCTGGAGCATTTTGCTTACCGCATCAATATTCAGTGGTGGATGTTTGCCTCTGCAGGTTTATTAGCCATTATTATAGCCATTATAACAGCTAGCTATCATGCATTAAAAGCTGCGATTGCTAACCCGGTGAATAGTTTACGCAATGAGTGATTAGAGATCAGTTAACTAGTGATTAGTTAATTAGTGATTAGTTAATGCCTGTATTTTACCTCTATACCAACTAATCTCTAATCACTAACCTCTGGTTACTAAACACAACTGTATCGTTTCCGAACAGTTAGTGTTACATATACGAACATATTCGTAATGCTTATACCTATTTAATGTTTTGATAATTAGATAGTTGTATTTTTGGTATGCTTTTGATTTATAAATTATAAGACCAATCACTATTAGCCATGATAAAAAATTATATCAAAACCACCTTACGCAGTCTGTTAAAGAACAGATCTTACAGTTTCTTAAATATCACTGGGTTAGCTATTGGTATAGCCTGTGCATCGCTGATATTTTTATGGGTTCAGGATGAGCTGACCTTTAATCACAATTACACCAAGCGTAATGTGTTGTACAAGGTCTACGAGAATCAAACCTATGTAGGTAAAACCAGTACATTTTTTGGCACGCCAGGGCTTATGGCGAGGGCAATGAAGACTGAAATACCAGGTATTAAGAATGCAGCAAGAATGACAGGCGATGGGAATAGCGCGTTATTCGCTCTTGGTGATAAAACCATAACCGAAATAGGTAACTATGCTGATCCTGAAATATTTTCGATGTTGCAGCTGCCTTTTGTTAAAGGCTCTGAAACTAATGCCTTTCAACAATTACACTCAGTTGTGATCAATGAAACTATGGCGAAAAAGTTTTTTGGAGATGCTGACCCAATGGGAAAATCGCTTAGAATAAATAATGAGCAGGAATATATTGTAACCGGAGTTTTTAAGGACTTGCCAAAAAACTCAACTTATCAGTTTCAATGGCTGGCGCCGCTACAAAATATCGACCATAAGCAACCCTGGATGGATATTTGGGGGGCCAATTGGGTACGTACGTTGGTTGAATTGGAACCAAATGCCAATTTAACTGCTGTTAATCAGAAATTAAGTCATTATATCGCGTCTAAAACCAAAAGCACTAATACCACGGTATGTTTCTTGTTTTCAATGAACGATTGGAACCTGCACAATAAATTTAGTGACGGTAAGATGGACGGAGGCAGGATACAATATGTAAAACTATTCTCTTTTATCGCATGGATCATTTTACTTATTGCTTGTATCAATTTCATGAATTTGTCGACTGCACGTTCTGAACAACGCGCCAAAGAAGTAGGGGTCCGTAAAGTAATGGGAGCCGGTAAAGGTAAATTGATCGGCCAGTTTATTGGTGAGGCAGTAATCATGTCGTTTATTGCTGTTTTGATAGCCGTGGGTTTAATTTATCTGGCGATACCCTCATTCAATACGTTGGTTCAGAAGCAATTGTCAGTTGACATCTTTGACCCATTGCATTTGATATATTTAGTATCAATAAGTCTTATAACTGGTTTATTGGCAGGAAGTTATCCGGCATTTTATTTATCGTCGTTCAACCCGATAGCTGTTCTTAAAAATATAAAAATTAAATCAAGTGTAGGTTCAGGTTTAATACGTCAGAGCCTGGTGGTGATTCAATTCTCTGTCTCTATTATACTGATTATCGGCACAATAATTATTTATCAGCAAATTCAGCATGTAAAAAACCGCGACCTCGGTTACAGAAAAGACAATTTGGTTTACATCTATTTGCAAGGTAATCAGGCAGATCATTTTACGGCTGTATATAACGACCTGAAACAATCGGGTGTGGTGGAAGACGCAGCCTTAAGCGATAATACGGCATTAGAAGTAGGGAGCAATACAGATAATTACTCATGGGAAGGAAAAGATGCATCGAAAAATCCACTGATATCATGGGAAAATGTAAGTCCGCAGTTTATTTCAACCATGAACATGAAGCTGGTAGCCGGAAGGAATTTCAATACTACCCCGGCTGTTGACAGCACTAATGTGATCATTAATGAAGCTTTTGCAAAACAAATGGGCAAAGAGGGTAGAGTAGGTGGAATTATAAGGGACGGTGGTAAAAAGGCATATCAAATCATAGGCATCTTAAAAGATTATCTCTATAATGATATGTATGCCGAAGCAGCACCTTTATTATTATACAGTCGTTCATCGGGTATGGGAATCTTAAGTATGCGCTTTAAATCAGGAGTTAATATGCAGGATGCCTTAACCAAATCAGGCACAATTATAAAAAAAGATTGTCCTGGTTACCCTTTTGAATATCAATTTATTGATGAGGACTTTAACCAATTATTTAAGACAGAAACATTAACCGGCACATTAGCAGGTGTTTTTGCTGGACTTGCCATATTCATATCGTGTTTAGGTTTGTTTGGCTTAGCCGCTTATACAGCCGAGCGTCGTATCAAGGAAATTGGTATCCGCAAAGTACTTGGTGCCTCAGTATCAGGATTGGCCGGCCTGCTCTCAAAAGACTTTTTACTATTAGTAGGCATTTCCTGTGTAATTGCATTTCCTGTAGCATTCTGGGCATTGCATAAGTGGTTAGAAAGTTATCAATACAGGGTTGACATTAACTGGTGGGTGTTTGCGATGGCCGGTATTTTGGCTGTGCTTATTGCTTTGGCGACAGTAAGTTTCCAGGCAATAAAAGCTGCACTGACTAACCCTGTTAAGAGTTTACGCAGCGAGTGATTTTTGTTAACCTGTAACGTTTGTTAATTAATAGAGTTTACAGGTTAGAATTTAGAGTTTAGAAATTAAGATTTAGAGATTAACCATCATGATAAAAAATTATTTGAAGATTGCCTGGCGCAATATGCTGAACAATAAAGTTTACAGCGCGCTAAACATCGTTGGCCTTGCTGCCGGGATGGCTGTAGCACTGATCATTGCGTTATGGGTATTTAACCAATTCTCATACGATAAGTTTCTTCCTAATAACGATCAATTGTACCAGGTTGAATTGAATTTTACAGATCAGCATGAGGGAGAACATACCCAGCAGGCAGTATCTCTTCCAATAGCAGATGTACTCAGAAAAGAGTATCCTGAAGTGAAATATGTCGCTGAATCTGATTGGATGGGGTGGCATGGTCTGTTGGTTGGGAACAAAAAACTTTACATGAATGGGGCTGGAGTAGGATCGGATTTTTTAAAAATGTTCCAATATCCATTAATTAAAGGCAATTCAAATACAGTTTTAAAAGATGCTTATTCCATTGTCTTAACGGAATCAACAGCAAAAGCCTTATTTGGTGATGCAGATCCGATCAATAAAACTATCCGCTTTGACAATCAGCACGATCTGAAGGTTACGGGCGTAATGAAAGATGTACCAAAGAATTCCTCATTACAATTTAATTTTCTGATTCCTTTTAGCTATAACGAGCAAACACAGGACTGGATGAAAAATGCGCGTACCACGTATTATAACAACTCCTTTCAAATATTTGTGCAACTACAGCCCAATGCTGATTATGCTAAGTTAGCACCTAAAATAAAAGATATAGTTTATAAACGCGGCCCAAAGATGCGGCCTGCTAAACCGGTGGTTTTATTACACCCATTGAAATTTTGGCATTTGTATTCAGATTTTAAGAATGGCAAAGAGGTAGGAGGGTTTATCGAATATGTACACCTGTTTAGTATTATTGGTATATTGGTATTACTGATCGCTTGTATCAACTTTATGAACTTATCTACAGCACGTTCTGAAAAAAGAGCGAGAGAAGTTGGTGTACGAAAGGCTATCGGTTCACAACGCCGCGATCTGATTTTTCAATTTTTAACAGAATCTATTCTGATCACTTTTATGGCATTTTTGCTATCTATATTATTTGTTCAGCTTACATTACCATCATTTAACACCCTAACAGGGGATTTCATTAATATTCCTTACAGCAGCCCGGTCTTTTGGTTTATCATGATCACTTATGTTTTTGCTACAGGTCTATTAGCCGGAAGCAGACCCGCTTTTTACCTGTCATCATTTAACCCGGTTAAGGTATTAAAAGGAAGTATCCAGGTAGGCAAAGCAGCTTCATTACCACGTAAGATATTAGTAGTGCTTCAGTTTACATGTTCAATTGCATTGATTATAAGCACCGTTATAGTTTATCAGCAAATTCAATACGCAAAGGATAGGCCCACCGGATATAGCGCTGACAGATTAGTATCTACCGATATGAGTGATGACCTGAGCAACCACTATGATGCGCTTAAAGCTGATCTTTTACAAACCGGCACGATCGAAAGTGTCACCAAAGCATCAAGTCCGCTTACGGGTGTTTATATGCATACAGGTATCGAAAAATGGCCGGGCCAGGGTGCTGGTGAACTGGGTTTAAATGTTGGTGGCGTATCAGTATCAGATAACTATTTCAAAACTGTCGGAATGAGTTTGATCAAAGGACATGACTTTTCTAGCAACTGGAGTTCTGATACATCAAATATTATTATAAATGAGGCTGCTGTAAAACGTATGGGCTTAAAGGAACCCATCAACCAGGTTATTAAATATGACGGTATAAATGGGCCCGCAAGAATAATAGGGGTAGTAAAAGACGCTCTGATGGATTCACCGTTCACGCCTGTTGAACCGACTGTGTTTAATCATGGGCGAGGCGGTAATTTCATTATATACCGTTTATCGAGAGGGGTACATACACATGACGCCATTGAAAAGATTACAAGGATATTTGACAAATACAATCCGGCATATCCCTTTATCTACCAATTTGTAGATGACGAATACAACCATAAGTTTAACCTGGAAGTCCTGGTTGGCAAACTGGCCGGTGTGTTTGCGGGATTAGCAATTTTTATCTCTTGTCTGGGACTATTTGGTTTAGCCGCGTATGTAGCCGAACAACGTACCAAAGAAATAGGCGTACGCAAAGTTCTAGGTGCTTCAGTGGCCCAGGTTTGGCTCCTATTATCCAAGGATTTTATTGTATTGGTGATGATCAGCTGCCTAATTGCATCGCCTATCGCTTTATATTTCCTAAGTAATTGGTTGCAAAAATATAATTATCGGATCAGTATAGGCCCTGGGGTATTTATATTGTCGGCTGTCACGGCAATCATCATCACATTGGTTACTATTAGTTTCCAGGCGATAAAAGCAGCCTTGACTAACCCTGTTAAGAGTTTGAGAAGTGAGTAGTCATTAGTCAATGGTCATTTGTCATTAGAGTTTAGGTTTTAGAATTTTAAAAATCATGATACGAAATTTCATCACAACAGCCTGGCGCAATTTGCTTAGAAATAAAAGCTATGCAGCCATCAATATTGTCGGCTTAGCTATAGGCATAGCAGCCTGCACGCTTATATTCCTGATTGTTCAATTCGAAACGAGTTTTGATAACTTCCACTCAAAGAAGGATCATATTTATAGGGTTACCACTGCATTTCACAACCCCGACGGGATACATTTAGCCAGCGGCACACCACTACCGCTTTCGGAAGGGTTGCGAATTGATTTTCCACAGCTAAAGCAAGTGTCTGCGATAATGCAAAATGACGGAAGCCATTACTCAATCGGGAATGGTAGCAAAGGAGAGGGTGTAAAGAAATTCAAGGAAGATTGGGCATATTATGTTGAGCCGCAATTTTTTGAAATTTTTGATTTCGGATGGCTTGCAGGTGATAAAAAAACAGCTTTATCCGAACCATTTTCAGTTGTTTTATCACAGGATGAAGCTGATAAATTTTTTGGCAACTGGCACGATGCAATGGGGAAGATCATCAGGTATGAAAATAAAACTGACCTGAAAGTAACGGGTATTATTAAAAATACACCTGCCAATACTGACATGCCCCTTAAATTGCTAATCTCTTTCGCAACAACGCGGATAAAAGGCGGCGATAACTATGGCAACATACACGATTGGGTAAGTACTTTTGGTGATCTTAATTGCTATATAATCCTGCCGGATAATATGAGTGTAGCGCAGTTCAATCAAAACTTAAAAACTTTTGTAAAAAAGCATAAACCTGCTGATTATGTGAAAGACGGATTGCAATTGCAACCACTAAAAGACATGCATTACAATACTGAAGTTAATGTCTTTAGCGGGCATCCTTTTAGTAAGCAATTGATCAATGTGATCAGCCTGATAGGTATATTCCTGTTGTTGATTGCATGCGTTAATTTTATCAATTTGGCTACGGCACAAGCAGTAAACAGATCGAAAGAAGTAGGTATACGTAAAGTGCTGGGTAGCAATCGTAATCAACTAATATTTCAATTTATTAGCGAAACCCTGATCATTACATTATTTGCAGTGGTACTGGCTATCGGAATAGCTGAATTGACCCTCCCGATGCTGAATAAATTGCTGGAAATAAAATTAAGCAGCAGCTTCCTGGCTGATCCGGTATTAATTTTATTTTTAGTCTCCACTGTCGTTTGTGTGACCCTGCTTTCAGGATTTTATCCTGCTTTGGTTTTATCCGGATTTAATCCGATCGAAGCTTTGAAAAACAAGATTAAAGCGGGGCGATCAAGCGGTATTTCGTTAAGGAGGACATTAGTGGTAGTACAATTCTGCATAGCGCAGATTTTGGTAATAGGTACACTGGTAATCATCTACCAAATGAATTATTTTAGAAATAAATCGCTTGGATTTGATAAAGACGCCATCATGACCGTTCCTTTCCCCGGTGATAGTACCAGCCGGGCAAAAATAAATACTTTAAAGGATCAGCTTTTGCAGCAACCGGGTATCAAAGATGTGAGCTTTAGTTTTGCAAGCCCATCGGATAATAACGGCTGGAGTAGTGATTTTAAATACAATAATGTGCCTAAACAAACCAATTTTAGCGCTAATTTAAAATGGGCTGATGCAGAGTATTTTAAGTTATATAATCTACAGTTTGTTGCTGGCCAGGCATATACAAAGGGTGATACTATACACGGCTGGGTAGTAAACGAAACCTTGTTACACAAATTAGGTGTACGTGACCCTAAGGATGCTATTGGCAAGTATATCAAATTGTGGGATGATAAAAATAAAAACGCGCAAATTGTAGGGGTAGTTAAGGATTTTAACATAGGTTCGCTGAAGAACGAGATACCACCTGTGTTGATGAGCACTTGGAAGAATGTATATCAGAAGCTGAACATCAAAATACAACCTACAAATATTAACCAGACTTTAGCTTCTGTTGAACGACTATGGAACAGTACGTTCCCAGATGGGATGTATGAATATCAATTCCTGGATGAAAAAATTGCTAACTTTTATAAAAGTGAAGATCAGCTTTCACAGCTTTATAAAATATTTGCAGGGATTGCTATTTTCATTTCATGCCTTGGATTGTACGGACTTGTTTCATTTATGGCCGTACAGCGAACGAAAGAAGTAGGCATTCGAAAAACTCTGGGAGCGTCGGTAGGTCATATTGTATATCTTTTCTCTAAAGAGTTCACCATACTTATTGTTGTGGCATTTGCTATTTCAGGTCCCGTCGCCTATTATTTTATGCATAAATGGCTGCAGGATTTCACTTATCGTATACCTATAAGTCCGGACATATTTATTCTGGCAATAATTGCATCAATTGCTATCGCATGGATAACTGTTGGATATAAAGCTGTTAAGGCAGCTTTGGCTAACCCGGTTAAGAGTTTGAGGTCGGAGTGATTGGTGATCAGAGATTAGAGACTAGTTAATCAGTGATCAGTCAACCAGTAACCAGTTAAAACAATAAATCCTTCTCAGTTGAGACGGATTTTTGTTATTAGGCATAACTAATCACATATCTCTAACCTCTGATTAACCAACCCCAACTGTATCATAACCGAACGCATCGTGTTACATAAGCGAACACTGAACAAAATCAATTAATGCATAATTAGTTGATATATAATATGTTGAAACTTTGGTATATTATTCATTGCTTAATGCCAAAATGAATTAGTATTATTAAATGAATAATTCATTTAATCACTAATTCAAATAATTTAAACAAATGTTATCACTACAACACATATCAAAGTACTACCAGGTTGGCGGAAACAAGAATATCGTATTAAACGACATTAGTCTTGAAGTAGATGAAGGCGAATTCATTTCAATTATGGGCCCTTCAGGATCAGGAAAATCAACTTTACTGAACGTGATTGGCATGTTGGACGAACCATCAGAAGGCTATCACTATTTTATGGGTCAGGCTGTTCATCAACTTAGAGAAAAGCAGCGCTCGGCTTTGTATAAACAATATATCGGGTTCGTTTTTCAGGCTTATCATTTGATCGACGAATTGACGGTTTATGAAAACATTGAAACCCCACTGATCTACCAGGATGTAAAAAGCTCTGAACGTAAGGCCATGGTAGCTGATATGCTGGATAGATTCCAGATCGTGGGTAAAAAAGATCTTTTTCCTGCGCAATTATCAGGTGGTCAGCAACAATTGGTAGGTATCGCACGGGCGCTGATAGCTAAGCCTAAACTGTTATTGGCGGATGAGCCAACAGGGAACCTGAATTCCAAACAAGGGGAAGAAATAATGGCACTGTTTAAAAAATTAAATAAAGAGGACGGGGTAACCATCATTCAGGTAACACATTCTGAGAAAAATGCGGAATACGGAACACGTATTATCGATCTTTTAGATGGTAAAGTCAATTCCTCAAGAAAGTTCTGATCTACAAACAATATATTAAAATGCGATTTACTAAATACATATTAACACTTCTTTTTATAACAGGCAGCTTTTTGGCATTCGCTCAAAAAGTCGACTCAACTAAACAAATAACATTGCAACAATGCCTTGATATTGCTGTAAAAAACAACTTGCAGGTAAAACAAAACGATTTAGCGGCACAATCGGCACATATAGATCTGATGCAGGCGAAAGAAAACTTATTACCAACGGTAACTGGTAATGCTAATCGCCGGTTTAGCCAGGGGCTTGGTGTTAATACGGTTACCAATACTTATGTAAATCAATCACAAACTAACGATAGTTACAATTTAGATGGCGGACTTACATTATTTAATGGATTTGCACTTCAGAATGCAATTAAATCTGCTTCACTGGCATTCCAGGCAGGTAAGATGGAATTTCAGGCTGCAAAAGACGTAGTTACAGTGACTGTGATCACAGGATATTTAGCCATACTGGATAACGCAGAGATATTAAAAGCAAGTGAAAGCCAGTTAGCCGTGGCAAAGGAAAATGTCGACAGGTCAACAATTTTAGAGAAGGAGGGCGCAAACAAAGCCGCATCTGATCTTACTGACTTTCAGGGAGTATACGCAACAAATCAGGTTGCTGTAGTTAATGCGCAAAATAACCTGGATGCTTCCAAACTTAACTTATTTCAATTGATGAATATAGCATATCAACCCGATGTGCAATTCCAGTCATTAAATGCTGAAGCTTTTACTGGTAATTATGGGTCTGACCCAAATCAAATTTATCAAACTGCCTTACAACAATTGGCTACAGTAAGGGCTTCCACATTACGTAGGGAAAGCGCTGAAAAAAATGTTAAATCTGTAAGGGGCTTATTATGGCCTTCGTTAACTTTAAATGGTGGGTTGTCAACAACATATTCAAACACTGCAACTAAATCGACATTTATTGATTCAGTAACTAATGCAATTCCTGGAACATATGTTAATGGGCCTTCAGGTAAACAATCAGTTTTTAGTACTCAGGCAAATAACTCAATTCAGAAAATTGGTTACGGTGAGCAGTTCAGGAACAATTATGGCACTTATGTACAACTTGGCATTACAATTCCAATATTCAGCAATCGTATCAGGTATAATGCTTTGTCTAAGGCTAAAATTAATTTAATGAGCTACCAGAATATAGAAGAAAACACCAAGATACAAGTAAAGCAAAATATTGAGCAAGCTTATTATAACATGATGGCAGCCTATAAAAAGTACCAGGTATTAACCGAACAGGTAAAAGCATATACTGAAAGTTATAGAATATTTAAGCTTCGTTTTGATACGGGCGTGATAACTTCGGTTGATTTTATTATTGCGAAGAATAATCTGGATGCTGCTACTGTTAATATGATCACTGCTAAATATGACTATTTTATCGATAGCAAAATATTGGATTATTACCAGGGAAAACTATCATTATAAGAAATATAAAAAATTCGATCCTAATACCTTTATATCATAATTTTTTGTATACCAATCCATTAGCGAGCAAAGTGTTATTTTAATATCACCTTTTGTTAAAATATATAATAACATTTTGCTTGTTTAGTATTATACTTATTGTATAAAGCACACTATATTTAAAGGCCAATTAAAACTTATGTTTAAAAGAGCCTTTATAGCAACCTGTATCGCTTTCTTTCTGATCTGTACCAAATTATTTGCGCAAAGCTTACCGGATAGCGGTCAATTCAAAATACGGTTAAATCAAATGGGCTTTTATCCCGCAACTCATAAAATAGCTATTGTTTTAGCTGATAAAGAAGCTGGTTTTTCTTTGCAAACAGCCGATAAACATAATGTATTTAAAGGTAAACTCAGAAAGTCCCTTAAGCGGGATTTTGCAGGAAATTACACTTTTATAGCTGATTTTTTGGATTATAAGAAGCCTGGGAATTATATTTTAAATGTTTCCGGGATCGGCAATTCGTATCCCTTTATTATTTCTAGTTCAGTCCATAAAAAGGTTGCTGACGCATCGATTAAGGCATTTTATTTTATTCGTGCTTCAATCCCGCTAGAGGGAAAATTTGCAGGCAAGTGGAAAAGAGCAGAGGGCCATCCCGATGATAAAGTATTGGTGCATTCTTCGGCAGCAAGCACAGAGCGCCCCGAAGGAACGGTAATTTCTTCACCACGCGGATGGTATGATGCAGGAGATTATAATAAGTATATTGTTAATAGCGGAATATCAACCTATGCATTATTGTCATTATATGAGGATTTTCCTGCATATATGAAGACGGTCAATCTAAATATTCCTGAAAGCGGTAATGGGATTCCTGATCTGCTTAATGAAACGCTGTGGAACTTAAGATGGATGCTTACTATGCAAGACCCTAATGATGGCGGAGTTTACCATAAATTGACTAATGCAGCATTTGACAAAATGATAATGCCTGATAGTGCGATCACAACACGTTATGTAGTACAAAAGAGCACCGCTGCCACATTGGACTTTGCAGCAGTAATGGCACAAGCAGCAAGGATATTTAAACAATTTCCAAAGGAATTGCCGGAACTGGCAGACTCATGCCTTAAGGCATCTCTCAAAGCATGGGATTGGGCACAAAAGAATCCTGATGTGCTTTATAATCAGAATGCAATGAATCAGAAGTTTAGCCCCCAGATAACAACAGGCGATTATGGCGATAGAAATATAAGTGATGAGTTTATTTGGGCTGCGTCTGAACTTTTTGTTACTACACAGGATGATCAATATGTAAGGAAAATAAATATTATGCCTGATGATAATATGCCCTTACCCTCCTGGAACCAGGTGCGTTTATTGGGTTATTACTCTATCATTCGTAATAGTGATCATTTAAACTCTACAGGATTTAAAGAAATTCCGGAATTGAAGAAAAGGCTATTAGCTTTTGCTGATAACATGATCAAAGGAATTGATAGTACTGCTTACCAAACTGTGATCCAGAAGAGAAAATCCAATTTTATTTGGGGCAGTAATGCAGTTGCTGCAAATGAGGGTATGGCACTGATACAGGCTTATCAACTTTCGCACGATAAGAAATACCTTAAATATGCATTAGATAACCTGGATTATATTTTGGGCCGTAATGGCTCAGGATACTGTTATGTAACAGGCTATGGAAGCAGACCAACTATGCACCCGCATCATCGCCCTTCAGTAGCAGATGGTGTTGTCGACCCTATACCAGGTCTGCTGGCAGGCGGCCCCAATCCCGGCATGCAGGATCATATCAAAGTTCCCTCAATAGTACCCGACGAAGCCTATATTGATAATGACCAGGCTTACGCCGCAAATGAGATCGCTATTAACTGGAATGCTCCTTTAGCTTATTTAGCTAATGCAATAGAAGCTTTACAAAATGATATAAGTAATTAATATTCAAATTAATATATTAATTTTATTAAACCAATAATCAAACCCAAAGCAATGAGACGGATATTTATAATCACGATCAGTTTAGTTTTTTTTACTGCTGCAATGTTGATGGCGCAGCAAAAGAAAGAAGCACCCAGCGAGCTCGACAAAAAAGTTGATGCGTTAATTGCTAAGATGACCCTGGAAGAAAAAGTAGGGCAAATGACGGAAGTGACGTCAGATGTGGTATCTAAATCAAATACTGACTCACATCAGCTTGATTCTGACAAATTGAAAGAAGCCATTATGAAATACCATGTGGGTTCTATACTCAATGTTACGGGGCATGCTTATGATCGTAAACACTGGTATGAGGTAATATCTCAAATTCAGGCAGCAGCTGATAAAGACCGATTAAAAATACCGGTTATCTATGGTATCGATGCTATTCACGGAGTTACCTACACATTGGGTAGTACACTTTTTCCACAAGAAATTGCTATGGCTGCTACTTTTAATAAAGACATAGCGCATCAGGCAGGGGAGATCACTGCTTACGAAACAAGGGCAAGCTATATTCCGTGGAACTATTCGCCGGTTTTGGATTTAGGTAAATCGCCTTTATGGCCGCGTATTTATGAAACCTTTGGTGAAGACCCTTATTTAGTAAAAACTATGGGCGCTTCCATTATTAAAGGTTACCAGGGCAATGATGTAGGTGATAAATACCATGTCGCTGCCTGTATGAAACATTACCTGGGCTACAGCTATCCATTAAGCGGAAAGGACCGTACACCTGCCTGGATACCTGACCGTTACATGCGTGAGTATTTTTTACCGCCGTTTGCCGAAGCTGTAAAAGCAGGTGCTAAGACACTGATGATCAATTCAGGCGAAATTAATGGTGTGCCAATCCACGCCAGTAAATATATGCTGACTGATGTATTGCGTGGAGAATTGCATTTCGATGGTGTAGCAGTAACTGACTGGAGAGATATTCAATACCTGCATGATCGTCATCACATTGCTGCAACACAAAAAGAGGCAGTAATGATCGCCGTAAATGCCGGCGTTGATATGAGTATGGTGCCTTATGATTATACATTCTTTACTTACCTGATTGAACTGGTTAATGAAGGAAAAGTACCGATGAGCCGTATCAACGAAGCTGTGCATCGCATATTAAAAGTTAAATACGAATTAGGCCTGTTTGAGCGCCCTGTAGGCAACCCGGATGATTACCCTAAGTTTGGTTCAGACGAGTTCCGTAGTGTAAGCTTGCAGGCTGCAACAGAGGCTATTACTTTGTTAAAGAACAACAACAATGTGCTTCCGCTTAAAAAGAATATCAAAGTATTGGTAACCGGGCCAACTGCTAATACGCTGCGTTCATTAGATGGTGGCTGGAGTTATAATTGGCAGGGTGATTTGGCTGATCAATTGGCTGTCGGCAAGAACACTATACTTAAAGCAATACAGCAGAAGATAGGGAAGGAGAATGTAACCTATCAGGCTGGTGCTTCTTTTGACCAGTTACAAAACATTGATGATGCTGTATCTGCCGCTAAAAATGCAGATGCTATTGTGCTTTGCTTGGGCGAATTATCTTATACAGAGAATGTAGGAAATATTGACGACTTAAGTATCCCAGCCGCACAGACTCAATTAGCACTTGAGCTGGCTAAAACAGGTAAACCTATCATCTTAATATTGGCTGAGGGCCGGCCTCGCATAGTAACTGAAGCTGAAAGTCACTCAGCAGCTACTTTGATGACTTATTTCTCAGGTAATGAAGGTGGTGATGCATTGGCAAATATTCTGTTTGGGGATGCTAATCCTTCAGGTAAATTGTCTATTACTTATCCGAGATTTACCAATTCACTTAATAATTACTACCGCAAAAATCTTGAGAATGGTAATCCGGATGATAAGCATGGTTATAATCCGCTTTATGAGTTTGGTTTTGGCTTAAGCTATACCACTTTCAATTACAGCAACCTGCATATCAGCAAACCTGATCTAAAGAGTGGTGAAACTCTTACTGTTACTGTGGATGTGAAAAATACCGGGCAGTTAGAAGGAAAAGAGTCTGTTCTGTTATATACCAGTCAGTTGTATGCGAGTATATCTCCCGATACCAAACGTTTGCGGGCTTATAATAAGGTCGACTTAAAACCAGGAGAAACGAAGACTGTGACCTTTAAAATCACACCTGAAGACCTTGCGTTTGTGAATGACATAAGCAAAACAGTTGCAGAAGCCGGTGATTTTAAATTAATGATTGGCGACCAGACAGCAGACTTTAAATATATCAGCAACGAAACACCTTCACGAACAGGAAAATTATAAACCAAATCTTATCACAATTCATTATTCCGGCGATTTTATAAAAGATCGTCGGAATAAATGTTAAATAAACATTTTATTTTTCATTGCTGTAATATATATTTGTCTACGCCCTCTATGGCTAACCAATTATAATATTTAAAACGCATGAAAAAGGCATTATGGATATACAGTTTTAGTGCTGTATTCTTAGTTATATCTTGTTCAAACAAAGGTTATTCTCCAGCCCCGCAACAGTCATCAACTTATAAGGCACCGGTTGTTTTTTCTACATTCAATAAGGGAGCCGATATAAGCTGGGTGACCCAAATGGAGTCATCAGGTTATAAATTCTATGATAAGAGTGGGAATCAACAAGACTTATTCGCTTTAATGAAAAGTCTTGGCATGAATTCAATCAGGCTCAGGGCATGGGTTAACCCAACTGATGGATGGTGCAATACCGCCGATGTGGTGGCAAAGTCCATCAGGGCAAAAAATGCCGGCATGAAGATACTGATCGATTTTCATTACAGTGACAGTTGGGCAGATCCGGGCAAACAACCTAAACCTGCTGCATGGGCCAATTTGAATTTCGCCGCGTTGGTAACTACTATGCAGGATTATACGGTGACCACATTAAATGCTTTAAAAACAAATGGCATTACACCTGATTGGGTGCAGGTAGGTAATGAAACTAATGATGGTATGCTTTGGGAAGATGGACGTGCCTCGACCAATATGGCTAACTTCGCTGCATTAATAAAAGCCGGTTATCAGGCTGTTAAATCGGTAAGCAGTACCACAAAAGTTATTGTTCATATATCAAATGGATATGATAGTACTCATTTTAGGTGGATGTTTGATGGCTTGAAAGCAAATGGTGCCCAATGGGATATTATCGGTATGTCATTGTATCCAACAACTGCTAATTACACTACGCTGGATGCGCAATGCCTGGCCAACATAAACGATATGGTTTCGCGATATAGTACACCTGTGATGTTAGTAGAAGTGGGTATGGACGCATCTGATCCAACCGATAGCCGCGCTTTTTTAACCGATATCATTACCAAAGTAAATTCAGTTGCCAATGGAAACGGACTAGGTGTGTTTTATTGGGAGCCTGAAGCTTACAATTGGCAGGCATATGGTTTGGGCGCTTTTGATAGCACCGGTAAACCAACCATTGCCCTTGATGCTTTTGGAAACTAATGTTCTAAACAATTGCAGTTACAAAAAATAAAAGGCAGATACAAAAGCTAAACGCGATAAAGTACATAACACTCATGCCTATCATTTTAGTGATCGTCCTAAACCGGCTGCTATGATATACCACACGTAACGAGCGATATATATACCATAAAATATAGAATGTTGCTATTGCATTTATCCATTGCAGTATTATAATCGCACTTTCAGGAATAACCATTTGCAGCAGCATTATAATTGCAAGGAAAAGGAACAAAAAACAATGTAAATGGAATGTGTAGATCAGGTGTTCCACATAATATTTTTTACTATTCCAGAATGTAACTCTGAGTATTACAGCTAATAATGGCAGAATTAAAAACATCATTTTAGGAGTATTATGCTTCAACTCATCCACAAACACATCCCGTGCATTTGTGCCATACTTTCCAATATAAGTATAAACCTTCTTGTTCCACATCCTCAATAAGAAGTTATCCTGTTCTTTTTCAGGCAATTTTTCCTGACTGATAAGATATTGCGCATAACTTGTATCTTTTGTGAGCGGACGAAACCAGGAGTTTGGCTTTTTTTCGTAATCTATATCTTCAGTAATTGCAACAACTCCTATGCTAGTAACAGCTTTAGCTTTAGGAAGCTGTTTTTTTAAAGCTGTTTTTTGTTGTGCGCTCAGATTCGTATTCCTGTCTATCGCCTTGCTTGTTGAATCTATAACATCAGCCGTTTTTTGAGTGTCTGCTGGCTTTTTTCCACTAACATTATTTGTTGTTACTGTTTCATGTGCACTTTGAAATAATAGCAGGAAATAAACAATACTGATAAAAATATACATTTTTACCGGGTGCAGGTATTGTGCACGTCTCCCGGCCATGTATTCGTTGGTCAGAAATCCCGGTTTAAATAATAAAGGTTTTAGTGTATGAAAAAACTGGTGATCAAAATGGAAGTAATCGCTTATGGCATGATTCATCATGTGGCCAAAACTTTCCCTTATCTGTAGGTTTTCCTGCCCACAGTTATGGCAATAATGTCCTTCCAAGATAGTTCCGCAGTTTAGACAATCATTTTCCTGGCGATAATGCTTTTTCATAAGTGTTTATTACTATTCAGGAATGTTGTATGGCATGCTTCAATGCTGCATTGTGTCGATATCTGAAAACAAATGGGAAAATAATAGCAATTACCAGGGCATATGCGGCAAAAGCCAGCCAGATGCCGTGCCAGTTATTACTATGATCAGGAAGTATGAAAAAGTTATCAATCAAGAAACCACTTAAAATACTTCCTAAAAATGCCCCGAATCCATTCACCATCATCATAAACAAACCTTGCGCGCTCCCCCTTATTTGAGGAGTAGTTTGTGTTTCGACAAAAAGTGAGCCTGAGATATTAAAGAAATCGAAGGCCATACCATAAATGATACAGGATAAAATAATCATCCATAGCCCTCCGGCAGGGTTACCAAAAGCAAGTAATCCAAAGCGCAATACCCAGGCCAGCATACTAAGTAACATCACATATTTAATTCCAAATTTGCGGAGGAAAAATGGAATAGTGATAATGAAAAACATTTCAGAAAATTGAGATATTGACAAGACAATGGCGGCATGTTTTACTCCAAAAGAATCTTTATATAGTGGCACGTTTTTAAAATCATGAATAAAGGTATCTCCGTAAGCGTTTGTTAGTTGCAAAGCCGCGCCGAGAAGCAACGAAAAAATGAAAAATATAGCGAATTTCGGCGTCTTAAATAATGTAAATGCATTTAATCCCAACAAATCCACAAAAGATTTATTAGTCGTTTTGCTATAGAGAGGCGGGCACTTTGGAAGAGTGAATGAATAAATGCCCAAAGCAAATGCTACCAACGACGAAATATAAAATTGATTAGCGGAGGTCTCACTACCGGTTAAATTTACAGTCCACAATGCTACGATAAAGCCGAACGTGCCCCATATGCGAATAGGGGGGTAGCTTTTAACTACGTCTTTATTTTCTGTTTTTAATGCAGAATAGGCAACTGTTATTGATAGTGAGAGGGTTGGCATGTAACACAATACATTTAATAGCATTACTGCAAAAAAGGTTGAAGGAGTATGCATCAGCGGAAGGCAAAACAATGCAACAGCTCCTAAAATATGTAAGATACCATACAATTTTTCTGCATTAATAAATCGATCTGCGATAATACCCATTAATGCCGGCATAAAAATGGCAGAAATGCCCATCGTTGAGAAGATAGCGCCGAATTGTGAAAATGTCCAGTGTTTAGTCTGGGAACAATAACTTCCTATGGTAAGCAGCCACGCTCCCCATATAAAGAATTGCATAAAATTCATCAGTATTAAGCGAAACTTAATATTCATAGAGCATCCGGGCTTTAAAAATGTTCAGTAATAAATCAAAAGCGGAAAATAATGAAATAAATACGAAATCAGAATCTTATGATATAGAATTTAGTGTCTGTGGGAGTATAGTTAGATTATTTTAAGACTCAGTTTGACAACCTCGTAAGCAAAATCTAAATCAGGAAGCTTTTCGCCTGTTAAGCTCATCGCGAATTTTTGCTGCTTTTTCATAAGCCTCGTCTGTAAGCGCTTCCTGCAATTTGCTTTTTAGCTCATCTACGCTTAAGGATGAATAGCCACTCGTAGCAGGTGTTACTGCTTTTTCTTCAGTAGCGTCACTCATATTTTCGAGGTAAACAAAATCATTGCCCTCGATGACAATACCTGCTGTAGATAAGATAAACTCATAGGTATAAATTGCACAATCAAACCTTACTGCCATAGCTATAGCATCAGATGTACGGGCATCAATCTCAACCACTTTTTTACCATCTGAGCAGATGAGTTTGGCATAAAATATTCCATCAACCAGGTTATAGATAATGATCTCCTGTATAGTAATGCTGTAGGCTTGTGCGAAATTTTTGAACAAGTCATGTGTAAGCGGCCTGCTTGGAGTCATTTTTTCTATCTCGATAGCGATAGCCTGAGCCTCAAAGCTGCCAATGATGATTGGTAATCTGCGGCGACCATTTACTTCGCCTAAAACCAGTGCATAAGCGCCGGATTGGGTTTGGCTATAAGACAAGCCAACTATATCCAGCTTTATTTTTTTCATATTATTACCCATCACTGATTCTGTTTATGCTGATGCTTTATATTCTTTTACTGCTGCAATTAATTGAGGTACTACTTCAAAAGCGTCGCCTACAATGCCGTAATCGGCTACTTTAAATATTGGTGCCTCAGGATCTTTATTAATAGCGACAATAACCTTCGACGAACTTATTCCGGCAAGGTGCTGTATGGCACCCGAAATTCCTATTGCAATATACAAATTTGGACTGACAGCTATACCGGTTTGTCCAACATGTTCGCTATGTGGCCTCCATCCGGCATCGGATACCGGTTTTGAACAAGCTGTAGCTGCGCCTAACAGATCGGCCAGTTCTTCTATCATTCCCCAGTTTTCAGGACCTTTTAAGCCACGGCCCCCTGAAACAACGATCTCAGCATCCGGTAAAGAAATTTTATCTGTAGAGCGAACGATCTCTTTAACCATGGCTTTGAAATCGGATTCTTTATTTTCAACAGCGAAATCCTCAATTGTACCTGCGGCCTTTTTTTCGGTTACCTGGTAAGAGTTAGGCACTAAGGCAATTACTTTATTAGCTGATGTTAATTGAACAGTCGCAAAAGCTTTGCCCGAAAAGGCAGTTTTTTTTACAGTAAACTTATCGCCTGATATTTCTGGTAATGCTACTGCGCCATCAGCCACACCTGCTTCCATTTTTACGCCTATCCGTGGAGCCAAGCCTCTTCCTGAAAATGAATTGGACAGAACTACGATGTCAGCATTTTCTTTTTTTGCTGCTGCCGCGATAACCGAAGCATAAGCCTGGTTAACAAAATTCTTTAACTGGCTATTAGAAACGTTCAACACTTTATCAGCGCCATACTTTCCCAGTGAGCTTAATTGTTCTGCACCCACATCTCCGATAGAAAGAGCTATCAGATTGGTTTTTGTTTGATCAGCAATTGCCCTGGCATAAGACACTGCCTCAAAAATTGACTTTTTGAATTTGCCTTCGGCATTTTCTGCATATATTAAAACTGACATATATTTTTCTGAATCGTAAAATCTGTAAACCTTATATAACGCGTGCTTCAGTGTGCAATAAGCTGATCAATTTGCTGCTTTCATCTGACGGGACTAATTTTACCTGTCCGCGTGAAGCCGGTGTTTCGTAGCTGATGATCTCTGAAGATGTTTTTACATCAACAGCATCAATTACATTTAACGGTTTTGTTCGCGCCGACATAATGCCGCGCATATTTGGTATTTTGGGTTCAGCTACACCCTCAGCAGTTCCTGCAACAAAAGGAAACGGGATCACCAATACTTCCTTACCACCTTCTATTTCCCGTTCCACAGTACCTTTGTCACCATCTACATCCAGTTTTTTGATGATCGATACAGATGGAATGTCTAACAGTTCACCAAGCATACCAGCAACCTTTGATCCATTATAATCAATAGATTCCCTTCCTGTCAAAATCAAATCAAATGCATTTTGTTTGGCATACTGTGCAATTTGATAAGCTACATACCATGCATCGTGGGGTTTTGCATTAACACGTACCGCATCATCAGCTCCAATAGCCAGTGCTTTACGTATGGTAGCTTCGGTATTTACTTCTCCTACATTTATCACAGTTACCGAACCTTTTCCGCCCTCTGTTAGCTCGATAGCGCGGGACAATGCTATCTCATCGTAAGGATTCAGGATAAATTGAACGCCATTGGTATTAAATTGCGTGTTATTATCAGTAAAAGTTATTTTTGTCGTTGTATCAGGAACATTACTTATGCATACCAGTATCTTCATCAGGCTATTTGTTTTTAATTGGCAATGAACTTTACAATGTGTACGGTTTTATTCATTTTACTCATGAAGACGCAAAAAGGTCCTCATGAACAATGTTTGCAAATTTAGTTAAAAAAGAGAGAGTTTAAAATGCAGTCGAGCCGATTAGATAAGCTATTAGAATTTTTACAAAATGAACCTGAAGATGCATTTTTGAAATATGCGTTGGCAACAGAGTACCTTCGGTTAAACGAAACAGATAAAGCCTTGGAATACTATGAGAGCCTGGTGAATGGCCATCCTGATTATGTAGGGACTTATTATCATCTTGGCAAATTATATGAGGCGTTAAATCGCAAACCTGACGCTATCAGTACCTATGAAAAGGGTATGGAGACAGCAAAAAAACAACGCGACAATCATGCTTTTTCAGAATTACAGGCAGTCTATCGTGAAGCAACGGGATGGGACGAAGATGATGACTACTAAACGTTCATTAGTTCATTGGCTAATTTGTTCCTTAGTAATGCATAGCCGATACAATGAGTATAAAAGCAGACCAATGAACCAGTGAACAATTGAACCAATGAACTAAATGAGGAGACGACAACTTTTATTTCTTCGCGACGCACTAATATACACCTTTACTGCTTTTGGTGGCCCGCAGGCACATATTTCTATTTTGCTGCGCGAATTTGTCGAAAAACGCCGGTATATAACTGAACAGGAATTGATGGAGCTGAATGCGCTCGCTCAAATACTGCCAGGGCCCTCTTCAACCCAAACCTTAATAGGCATTGCCTGGAAGGTTGGTGGTTTACGACTAGCAATCGTCACTTTCCTGATCTGGATATTTCCGTCTGCTGCTATTATGTGTATGGCGGCCATTAGTTATAAAATGTTTCTTACCCATAGTAGATTTACCGAGATACTGCGTTTTGTCCAGCCCATAGCTGTAGGGATAGTGGCTTATGCAACTTATACTTTTGCCAGTAAGTTTTTAAAGACAAAGGTTACGACCATGCTGGCCATAGGGGCACTTATTGCCACGCTTATCCTGCAAAATGCATATGCTTTTCCTATCCTGGTATTATTAGGGGGCATTATTTCATCAGCACTTGAAACACAACCACAGGAAAGTGAATTACGTGTAAGCTTATTCGCGAATGTGAATCCGAACAAAGTCGCTTATTTTATCGGTATATTATTAGCTTTTGCTGCTTTGGGTGCTGTGATCAATCAAACCTCGCCATTTAGTTTGCCTATACGTTTATTTGAAAACTTTTATCGTAACGGAATCCTTATTTTTGGGGGCGGACAGGTGCTGGTGCCCCTGATGTATACCGAATTTGTGGAGGTGAAGCATTATCTTTCCAACTCTGAATTTCTGTCCGGATTTGCTCTTCAACAGGCTTTACCCGGCCCTACATTTTCTTTTACTTCGTTTATTGGGAGCATTTCATTAGGTAATAAAGGCTACAGCATTGGTGGGCAAATTATGGGAAGCATTGTAGCTGTGATAGGTATAAACTTGCCGGGATTGATCCTAATCCTCTTTATTGTACCTTTTTGGGAAGATTTGAAGAAAATAACCCGTATCCGTAACTCATTAAGCGGAATCAGCGCAGTAGCTGTCGGCTTTATGGCAACAGCATTGATATTATTGGTCAGGCCATTTGGTATCAACTGGATGGCTTATGGGTTGATGGCCGGGTCATTCTGCCTGCTATATTTTACTAAAATAAAAACCCCGATCGTTATTATTATCGGAGTTGTTTTGGGGTTGATATTTTAGCCCCCTGCCCCCTAAAGGGGAACTTTTTAATAAATTTATTAAAGCACTTCATCATTCGTTATTCAAAATTCAGTATTCGATATTTTGCTCCCCTTTAGGGGCTGGGGGCTAAAACGGCTGATCATCGTCAATATCATCCATGCGTGATGGGCGGATGATAAAATTACTTGGTTTTTCAAAATCCTGTGATGGGTTTAAGCCCGAAAAAGGCGTACCTTGCGGCAGGAATGCACCACCCTGATCCAAGTCGGTAAACTTCACAAACTTGCCAACAAACTTCAGTCTTACAGTACCAGTTTCGCCATTACGGTGCTTGGCGATAATTACCTCGCCCACACCCTGTGTATTATTACCGTCTTCATCTTCGGTCATTCCATAATATTCGGGACGGTAAAGGAACAATACCATATCGGCATCTTGCTCAATTGACCCCGATTCACGCAAATCCGAAAGCATTGGTCTTTTGGACGCCCCAGGCCTGTTTTCTACCGCACGACTTAACTGCGACAACGCAATTACCGGTACATTTAACTCTTTAGCGACAGATTTTAATGCACGCGATATGCTACCAATTTCCTGCTCACGGTTACCCCCGCCTTTTCCATCGCCGCTTTTGCCCTGCATTAACTGCAGGTAGTCAATGATGATCAGTTGTATATCGTGCTGTGATTTTAAACGACGGCATTTTGCCCTGAATTCGAAAATGTTCAGCGCAGGGGTATCATCAATAATAAGCGGAGCTTGTTCCAGTCTGCCTATCTTAGAGTGTATTTGCTGCCATTCCCATTCTTCTAAAGTTCCCTTACGAATCTTTTCCTGCTCAATTTCGGTTTCACCAGATATTAAACGATTTACTAACTGAACCGATGACATTTCAAGTGAGAACACCACAACAGGCTTGCTGAAGTCAACAGCAGCGTTCCTGGCGCAACTTAATACGAATGCAGTTTTACCCATTGCCGGGCGGGCCGCTATAATTACAAGGTCTGATTTTTGCCAGCCAGAGGTCATTCTATCCAGGTCAGTAAATCCCGACGCCACACCGGTTAAACCGTCCTTTTTATCTTTTAAAGCTTCAATTTCTTTTAGTGTTTCATGCATCAGGTCGTCCATCTTCCTGGAGTCACGGCGCAAGTTATTTTGAGCAATATCAAAAAGATTTTTTTCAGCTTTATCTAATAGGTCAAGCACATCAGTCGTATCCTCATAAGCATTGTTGATCACTTCTGTAGAAATGCGGATCAATTCACGCTGAATAAATTTCTGGATAATAATACGTGAGTGGAACTCTATATTCGCTGCAGACGCAACGCGATTGGTTAATTCTGTAATATAATATGCACCACCGATCATTTCCAGTTCGCCTTGCTGGCGCAATTGGGCAGTAACCGTCAATATATCTACCGGCGAGGTTTTCTCAAACAGGTAGCGTATAGCAGTGAATATTTTTTGATGATTGTCTTTATAAAAGACTTCAGGTTTCAGTATATCAATCACTGATGAAAGTGCGTCTTTCTCAAGCATTAAGGCACCTAAAACTGCTTCCTCCAGGTCAACAGCCTGGGGGGGTAATTTACCTAGTCCACTGTAAGGGGTAGGATTGGTTATCCTGCTTCTTCTTTCGTTAGTGTTCGGCTTATTGTAAGAGCTTTCGTTCTCCAGAATCATACCTCAAAAATATACTAAAAAATGGCGGTTTCGCCAATAGTTAAAATCTTTTTATTTGAATTTCGGGAATGCCCAAATCACTGGAAAATTGAATAAACAGGAAATAATTAATTAACATCAAATTGTTGGTAAATTTAGTTTGTAGCTGTAAATCAGCTTTTAAAAACGGTTGTTAGTAAAATAGTTTGTCTTATTCCTTAAAAAAAAGGATACTAAAGCAGCATTATCCCGCATCACCACAAAGTTAATTAATATGGCTAATTTTACACCCTTAATTTAAGTAACATAATGTCTTATAATAACAGGGAGAGCAGGGAAAGTAATCAAATGGTTTTTGGTATCCGTGCGGTGATAGAAGCGATACGTTCAGATAAGGAGATCGAGTCACTATATATCCAGAGAGGTATCGGCGGAGGTTTGCTTAGCGAGCTTAAGGAATTGATGCATGAGTACGGAATTGTTGCCCAGCAAGTACCGGTTGAGAAACTAAATCGCCTCACACAAAAAAATCACCAGGGAGCAATTGCCTTTATTTCTCCTATTATCTACCAAAAGATAGAGAATATCATCCCTGAAATATTTGAGCGGGGAGAGGTACCGCTGATTCTTGTTCTTGATGGTATTACCGATGTTCGCAATATGGGTGCCATCGCACGTACTGCCGAATGTGCAGGGGTGCATGCAATTGTGATTCCGGCAAAAGGATCAGCACAGATAAATCCCGATGCAATCAAGACATCAGCGGGGGCGCTATATAAAATCCCGGTTTGCAGGCATGATAACTTCATGCAAACCATCCGGTTTTTGCAGGAATCGGGATTGCAATTGGTATGCTGCACCGAGAAAACTAAGGATGATATTTATGCACCTGATTATACTCCTCCAACAGCCATTATCATGGGCTCAGAAGAAGACGGCATACGTAATGACCTTATCCGTATAGCTGACCACCTGGCAAAGATTCCGATGTTTGGAGAAATTGAATCATTGAATGTCTCTGTATCAACAGGAGTAATTCTGTATGAGGCGATACGTCAGAGAGGAGTTGAGTAGTTGAATAAGTTAGATTAAGTTGATTGAGTTGAGGTAGTTGGAACTTAATCAACCACTTCACTCAATCAACTTATTAAACCGAACTAAATATATTTGGCTCCAAACTTTGTCTTTACATCAGCAACGACCTGTTTCACGTTTTGTTCCTGATCGCGTGGACAAATGAGGAGGGTGTTATTTGATTCGACTACAATAAAATCATGTAAGCCTTGTAAAATTACCAGCTTTTCGCCAGGGACATTTACCATGCAGTTGGATGAATCATACATGATCACTTTTTCAGAAGGGATTACTGCGTTGCCTACATAATCTTTTTCGGCAAGTTGATAAATGGAAGCCCAGGTACCGAGGTCTGACCAGCCGAACTCTGAAGGCAATACAAACACATTATCGGCTTTTTCCATAATGCCATAGTCAATTGAAATGTTTGTGCATTGCTGATAGGCTTTGTGAATATGGTTTTTTTCTTTGTCCGAATTGTAAACCGGCCTTGCATCAGCAAATATTTCATTCATTTCGGGCAGATAGCGGCTGAACGCGTTTAAAATAGCTTTTGCCGACCATACGAATATACCGGCGTTCCACAAAAAGTCTCCGCTTTGGATAAATGTCGTAGCTATTTCTAACGTGGGTTTTTCGGTAAAGGTCTTTACTTTATAAAAATCCTCGCTCAGCACCTGGTCGGTATATTGGATGTATCCATAGCCTGTATCCGGTCTCGATGGTTTTATCCCCAAAGTAATCAAGCATTCTTTTTTAGTAGCTAATTGTAATGATTTTTCAATGGTATTTACAAAAGCAGTTTCGTCCAATATTAAATGATCAGATGGTGCTACAACAATAGCTGCATCAGGATTGATGCTTTCAATTTTAAAACAACCATAAGCTATACATGGTGCAGTGTTACGCATTACAGGTTCTGTCAATATTTGCTGATCAGCCATATCCGGTAACTGAGTTTTTACCAGGTTGGTATAGTTCTCGTTAGTTACTACGTAGATATTTTCTTTCGGACAAACTTTAAGAAACCTATCATACGTGTTTTGTATCAGGGTCTTTCCAGTACCTAATATATCAAGAAATTGTTTGGGATGGGAGGTTCTGCTAATAGGCCAAAAGCGGCTTCCGATGCCTCCGGCCATAATGATAGCATAATAATTTTTATTCATGTGTGTTTGTAAAGAATATTATATCTGTAAACCATGCGCAAAAGTGTACAAAATTCTGTAAATTATGTATTAAATAAAATTACATAAACTCGCCGGTTACAGATCCGAATTAAAACGAAATGATAAAATAAATTGTTTTCATTTAAAAATCATTTTTGTATAAAATTTAAAGTAAAACACGTCGTTTATTTAGAAAATTTTGTTATTTTGAACTTTTAAATATAATAATAGAATACATAAATAATGATTGAAACAAAAAGGTCACTTTTTGATAATCTCCAGAATTTTTTTGGGTTTGATAATTTCAAGGGGGAGCAGGAAGCGATTATAACCAATATTCTTGCCGGTAATGATACATTTGTGATAATGCCCACCGGTGGTGGCAAGTCCATGTGCTACCAGCTACCAGCGTTGATGAGCGAAGGAACTGCGATTGTGATTTCACCCCTTATTGCATTGATGAAAAACCAGGTCGATCAACTAAGGGCCTTCGGTGGATCAGATAGCATTGCACATTTTTTAAACTCATCCCTAACCAAAGCTGATATTGCCCGTGTTAAAGAAGATGTGCTTGGTGGCAAAACTAAATTACTCTATGTTGCCCCTGAATCTTTGACCAAACAGGAAAATGTTGATTTTCTGCGTTTGAACCACGTTTCATTCGTTGCTGTTGATGAAGCGCATTGTATTTCTGAATGGGGGCATGATTTCAGGCCTGAGTATAGGAAAATAAGACAGGTGATCAGCAACATAGGCGAAGACATCCCGATCATAGCCCTTACTGCCACCGCAACACCTAAAGTTCAGCAGGATATCCAAAAAAACCTGCAGATGAACAATGCTACAGTTTTTAAGTCTTCTTTTAATCGTTCAAACCTGTTTTATGAGGTTAGAGCTAAAAGAAATGTGCTAAAAGAGATCGTTAAGTTTGTTAAGCAGAATACAGGGAAATCGGGTATAATCTACTGTCTTAGCCGAAAAAAGGTAGAAGAAGTAGCTGAGGCGCTTTCTCTAAACGGTATTAAGGCTTTGCCATATCATGCTGGGCTGGAATCAAAAGTACGAGCTGATACACAGGACAAATTCCTGATGGAAGATGTGGATGTGATCGTAGCAACCATTGCGTTCGGGATGGGTATCGATAAACCAGACGTGCGTTATGTGATTCACCATGATATGCCCAAGAGTATGGAAGGATATTACCAGGAAACTGGTCGTGCTGGTCGTGATGGTGGCGAAGGGATATGTGTGGCTTTCTATTCTGAAAAGGATATTGACAAGCTACAGAAATTTATGAAGGATAAGCCGGTATCAGAACGCGAGATCGGTACACAGATATTGAAAGAGGTTATTGATTACGCTGAATCATCTGTATGCAGGCGTAAACAGTTGCTTCATTATTTTGGCGAGAATTTTAATGAGGCCGGGTGTAACAATATGTGCGATAACTGCTGCGGACATAAAGAGCATTTTGATGGTGAAGAGCACCTGCATAAAGTTTTAAGCCTGATCAAACAGTTGGGTGAGAAGTTCGATGACTTCCACATCATTAGCGTATTAATGGGTAAGGATAACCCACAGATACACAATTATGAGCATCACTTGATGGACGTATTTGGATCGGGTAAGGAACAGGGTGAAAACCTTTGGAACTCGTTATTAAGACAGGCATTACTGAATAATTACCTATCTAAGGATATAGACCAGTATGGCTTATTACGCTTGACAAAAAGCGGTAATGCATTTCTGGATAACCCGCACAGTATACGTTTTGTCATGAACAGGCCTATGGGTGCTACTGATGATGATGATTCAGATGACGGGCCAAAACAGGGTGGAGGAGCTTTGGATACCGAATTATTACAGATGCTGAAGGATTTGCGTAAAAAGATAGCCAAACAAAAAGGATTACCGCCGTTTGTAATATTCCAGGACCCATCACTGGAGGAAATGTGCACACATTACCCGATAACAACTGAAGAGCTGAAGCAAATATCAGGAGTAGGGACGGGCAAGGCTACGAAATTTGGTGCGCCATTTATAGATCTGATCAAAAAGTATGTTGAGGATAATGAAATAGATCGCCCAATAGACATGGTGATCAAGAGCGCGGCTAATAAATCAGCTCTTAAAGTTTATATTATCCAGAACATTGATCGTCACTTGAACCTGGAGGACATTGCAGCCTCAAAAGGGCTGACGTACGAAGAGATATTGCGTGAGGTGGAGACTATTGTCAACTCAGGTACAAAACTCAACCTGAACTACTTTATTGATGAAGTGATAGATGAGGATAAGCAAGAGGAAGTATTCGATTACTTCAAATCAGCTGAAATAGATTCTATAGATGATGCTTTGGTTGAGTTAGGATCAGATGATTATACCCGCGAAGAGGTACAGCTGATGCGTATCAAGTTTATGTCCGAAATGGGTAACTAAAAATCTGTTATTTATAATATGGTGTATGGGTATCCAGGAAAGCTTTCTCGGTGCCCATCCAGCTATTATTGACCTCATTTCTGCCAGTGTTTAGCTGATTGTTTACCTGGTTAAAGTTATTGACTGCAGCATTAATATCACTCACTGCTTTGTTATAGGCATCAACATCCTTTTGTGTTCTTTGATCGGCCGCTTTTGCATCCATTGTAGTCTTGAATTTATTAAAGTTTTCCTCCTTCAAAAAGAAATCTGTGAGTATAGGGGTTTGTTTTTCCGCCTCATCTTTATAAAAAGCAAGTGCCTGTTTACAAGCCTCTCTGAGCGCGTGGTCATTTTCGTACGACTGTAACGTATCAAGCACCGTAAGTCCTTGTTTAGCATATTTATCAAGGGCGCTTCTGTCCTGCTCAATTTTGGTTACATTTTTCTGATTTACAGCTTCGATCAATTGATTGTCTTCCCAATTGCATTTGAAAAATAGCAGATACACTTTGTCACGGTATTTATTCAGACGACCGGTTATATCCATTTTATCACCAAGTTCTGTTTTCTCTGAAATGAGTTTTATATTATATTTTGAAGCAAAGCTGTTCACCGCTTTAGTCATTCGTTCATTGGCAATTTTCAGCGTATCATTTGTAGCTTCCTGCAATAACAAGTATGCCTGCATTTCGTCATAGCTCTGCTCAGCAATTTCTTCCATATTAACAATGTGGGCATAGTCATCATTAAATACCTTGTAACAAAGCTGTACGTAATTCAAGCTGCTTTGACGTAATGAATTATCCCCTTTATAGGGCGATAGATCAGTTATCTCATTTTGGCAGGTGATAATATTTTCAACGGCATGGTCACGCATTTTTTCGATCTTTCTTTTGCGACTGCTGTGTGCGGAGGCGCTTACGTAGGCCATGTAAGCTTTATTCATGTTTGTTTCCGCTTTGTTAATAGCATCTATGTAAGCAACAGCATCATCTGATGGGTCCTGGGCTTTTGCCAGGTTTATAGAGCCAAATATTATACCAAATACTAATAAGCAAAACGGTAAAAGTTTTTTCATGGAAGCGGTATTTATATTTCAAATATAGATTATTGGAGTTTTACTTTGGCAAGTACATCGTATGCAATTTTTACGAAAGCGTCAGCAGCTATCTGGTGCCTGAATTCGTCGTTCAGTTCTTTTAGATCGCTATCAGCCTGTATCATATCCTTTTCATACTGATTACTTTGCACCTTGAATTTTTTTGATTCTTCGTCAGAAAGATTAGTGCTATCATCATTTTTGCCAGCCTGATCTGCCGCTTTCAATGCATCATTTACATTGAGCGATATATCACTTGCCGCCTTTTTCTGTTTTGCAGTAGCTATAATCGGTTTTATAGTATTAAAATATTTGTTGGTGTCTATCTCTGTTTGTACACTTTGTGTCAATGTTTTTATAGGTAAGGGTGGGTAAGGGGTAAAATATTTATTGGCGGCAATTGTACCAGGTTTTATTGCGTGTGGTTCATCAGCTTCTTTGGTTATATAAGCATCCAATACATCGGGCAACACAATATCAGGCTGGACGCCTTTAAATTGTGCTGTAGCGCCGGTAACACGGTATAACTTGCTTGTAGTGACCTTTAGATAGTTTTCGGTCTGTTTCTGTGAAAAGTTTTCAGGCGTAACAGTAGTATCCATTGGCAAAACAACCTGCATTGTGGCTTTGCCATAAGTAGGTGCGCCAATAATGACAGCTCTGTTATAGTCTTGTAAAGTCCCGGCAAGTAGTTCAGAAGCTGAGGCGCTATATCCGTTTACCAGTATCACCAATGGGCCATCGTATATTGTACCCCGATCCATATCCTTTATGGTACTTACTTTAGTATCCCTGCTTTTTTCTTGTGCTACAGGCCCGGCATCAATAAAAATACCCGCAAGTTCAGTGGCCTCACTTACAGATCCTCCACCATTATAGCGTACATCCAGAATAAGACCGTTTATATTTTCCCTCTTTAGTTTTAAGATCTCACGACCAACATCATTTGCGCAACCGTTAAGGCCTTCGTTAGATGATTCCCAATCTTCATAAAAAGCCGGTAAATAAATATAGCCGATGGTACTGCTACCCTTTAAAATAAAACTTTTTACCCTGTCCTCGTCACCACCTTTGGCTTGTTCTTTTTCTAATGTGACCTGTACGTTTGAACCATCAGCCTTTTTTACAGTGAATAGGGTCTTTTTATGATTGATCTCATCAACCAATTCGCCAAATTCATGTGTTGTCATATCAGAAACGTCAATGGACTGCCCACCTTCCCACTGCATGCTCATAAATTTATCACCCCTGTTTAGCTTACCACACTTAAAGGCCGGACTACCAGGCTGGAGGTTATCTATCAATACACCACCATTTTTATCTGCTTTTATTTTAAAGCCAAATTGAAACGGTTGTTTGCCCAGTTCGCTTTCAAAGTTTTCTTTTTCATCGGGAGGGAAAAACTCTGTATGAGGATCATAGCAGGATGCGATAGTTTCGCAGTACATATTGCCCACATATTTGACAATACCATATGGATTTTGAAGAATATTATCAACCCTTCGTTTTAAAGATGATTTTGCCTTTCGTTGTAAGGTTACGAGGGCGCTGTCGATGTATTTTTTCTGTTTTGGCAGGCCGAATGTTTTAAAATTGGCTGGTATATCATCAGTCAACTCATTAAGCGCCCAGGCTCTCATTTTTTTATACAATTTAACTTGCATGGCTGCAAGCGAAGCCGGATATAAAGTATCTTCCGCAGCAGTAAGTTTTTCCGTTGTATAAAAATCAAATGGTTTTTTATTGATCGTATTAATAAGCGAATCAGCCTGTTCAAGACGACGTTTATAGATACTGATGAAAAGGTTTAAGTAGCCTGTTTTACGATGTTTTATTTCATCATCAAGTGAAGTATTATACTTACTGAGAACGACAATATCATTTTTTGTAAAAAGCACCTTGTCAGGGTCAGCTTTGTCAAGCATGCCTTTAAATACATCCACCGAAAACTTATTATTTAATTCGCGGGGTTCGACATGGAATTTATTTATCATCCGGACAAGCACAAAAGCTTCATTCGCGGTTTTTTCGTTTGTTTGACACAGTGAAAAAAGCGGGGTAATAATACAGGTGACAAGCACCGTTATGATTTTTTTCATGTCTTATAAATACCGACTGTAAAATAACAAGGATACCCGAAATAAAAAAGGGAATTAGCGTCCACGTTTTTAATAAATCAATCTTTTTTAAACTCGAGGTAATCAAGGTTCATGTTTCCGTTAGCTACAATATGAATCGTTAATACATGAATACCTTTTTCAAGTTTGCTAGTAGTTAATTGATCTGTTTTACTCCAGTGATGCCACTGCCGCCATTTAACAGTATCACGATCGTCATGGGTAGAAATTATTTTTAGCGGACCCGTTAGTTCTTTACCATCCAGATCAAGCGAAATAGCACCATCTCCATTAGCTGTGTACATTAAAGCAACATTATATATTCCCGATTCATTAACCTTTAGCGTGTATTTTATCCATTCGCCAGGTACTGTCCATCCGACATAAAATTTATCCATATCGCGGGATACTTTATTGTACTTATTATTGTCGATATCATCGGTCTTGGTATAAGAAATATCAACTCCTTCTTTCATTCTAAACTCATTCAGGTAACTACCGTTTGCAGGATTGAGCTTACCGCTTCCATTATTGATACTGTCTGAGTCGTGATAGGCTATCCCTTCGCCACCTTCATCATAATATTCGCACTCTATTCTTCCGGGTATCTGTTGCGTTTTATTCTGCCAGGGTTTACCGGAATAAGTAGTTTGATAGTTGAAAAAATACGGAAATGTAATAAAGATAAGGGCAGTCAAAGAGATTTTCATATCTAAAGCTATGAATTTGAATTGAAAAGCAATGGATCAGAAGCTCAGGTTCAACTTATTTAGCAATGATCATAAACTCAGTACGTCGATTTTTGCTGCGGTTTTCTTCATTATCATTGGATGCTATTGGTTGTGTTTCTCCATAGCCTTTGTAGACCAGTCTGCCTGCATTAATGCCATTACGGATAAGATATTGGTATACAGATTTCGCACGATTCTCTGATAAACTCTGATTAAATTGGATAGTACCCACATTATCGGTGTGCCCGGATATCTCAATGCGGACGGTAGGGTTAAGATTTAAAAAGTCAATCAGCTTTTTTAATTCTGATTTTGATTCATTTTTAATATCAGATTTGTTGGTATCGAAAAATATGTTGTTCAAAACAACCTTATTTCCTATCGCTATAGGTTGTAAAAAAACCTCAAGATTGAATGGTTTCCTATCTTCATGGCCTACAAGTGAAAAATTTGCGGAGTAGAACATGTACCCATCCCTGGAGATATTGAGGCCATAATTTTTACCGGTTGTCAATGTTGCCAGGAAATCACCGCGGTCGGCTGAGCTGTAATCCTGGTAAACAGGTGCATCTTTTTCAAGATCAACAATTTCAACTGCTGATTCCAGAGGTCGTTTTGTTACGGCATCATATACCAAGCCTTTTACATAGGTTACTCTATGCGGTCTTAAATTTTTAGGAAGTTCAAAAGTATAAATGTCAAAACCGCCAGTTCCACTCAAATTATTGGAGGAAAAGAATGCATAATCTCCATTTGCTGTTAGAGCCAACCCATTTTCATCACCACTTGAGTTGATAGGATAGCCCAGGTTTTCAGGTTTTTGCCATTTACCATCTTTTCCAAGGCGACTAACAAATAAGTCTTTGCCACCCATGCCGGGCCAGCCGTTGGAACAAAAATAAAGTGTGCTATCATCGGGGTGGATGAATGGGGATTGCTCATCAAGTGAAGTGTTAATATTAGGGCCAAGGTTCTCCGGCTCAGACCATCCCTTTTCAGTTAGGTTAGATTTCCATATATCATACCCACCATAGCCTCCTTTTCGGTTACTCACGAAATAAAGCGTCCTTCCGTCCGAACTAATGGATGGTTGTGATTCCCAACCAGGAGAGTTAACAGGTGCACTAAGATCAAAAGGCTTACGCCAATCGCTGCCTTTTTTTTGTGATACATATATATCGCAACGCCCCATTCCGTCGGGTCGGTTACAACCCGTAAAAAATAATACTTTCCCATCCTGTGATAATGAAAGTGCTCCTTCATTATAGCTTGAATTGATCTTATCACTTAAATAAATTGCAGTTTGCCATTCCCCATTAACCTTAATGCTTTTATAAAAATCTTCATTGTTGTCTACCTTACGGGTAAATATCAGCATGTTTTCATCTGCAGTGATTGCAGGAAAATATTCATCATCCCCGGTATTAACTGCCGGGCCAAGATTTTTAGGCTTAAAAGGAACAGGATGTTGCAACGCTGTAAGACTAAATTTGCAATCATTCAAATATTTTTTAGATAAAAAAGCATTTTGAGAAGAGATATCCGGGAAGGTTAGATATTTTTCGAAATTCTTTTCTGCGTCCAGATACTCAGCTATGTGTATATCACAGTCCCCTAATTTAAAATATACAAATCTGTTAAAGTCAGGATTAAGAGAGAGGACTTTATGATATTGATCTATAGCTTCTTTATATTTCCATTTTTGCCGGTAAACATCAGCTAATACTAAATGAGCTTCAATAAATTTATCATCCTGGTCAATGGCCTGAAGCAATAGCTCTATAGCTTTATCATAAGCATGATTGTCAATGCTTTCGTTAGCAAGTGCATAATATTTTATGGCTTCCTGATCAGTAGTAGAGTAGTGTCTTTCCTGGGCAGATAAAGAACCGTATAGAAATAGAAGTAATACTGACAGGAAAAAGACCTTCATCGTAAGTAATACGATATTCGCTACCCTAAGTTACGTGTTTTAGGGAATATTCAAATATTTGTGGGTTTGCAGTGAAATTTCCCACTTAGGATTATTCATCACATAATCCACAATAAGGGGCGTCATTTCTTTTGATTTTGACCATTCTGGTTGCAAATATAGTTTGCACTCAGAAGATACCATTTTTGCATGCTCCTCAGCCCAGGCAAAGTCGGATTTATTAAATACGATCACCTTAAGCTCATTAGCATGAGCGGCAATGCCTGGTGATGGTGATTTGAACTTTTTAGGAGATAGGCAAATCCAATCCCAATTACCCGACAGAGGGTAGGCCCCCGATGTTTCTATAAAGGTTTTGATGCCCTTTTGTTGAAGCTGATTAGTTAAGTACTCTAAATTATAGATCAGTGGCTCGCCACCGGTAACAACTACAGCCTTTGAAGGATATTTCATAGCATTTTCAACGATCAGATCGGCAGCGGTAAGCGGATGCAATTCGGCATCCCAGCTTTCTTTCACATCGCACCAGTGGCAGCCCACATCACATCCGCCAAGACGAATAAAATAAGCGGCTTTGCCGGTATGAAATCCCTCGCCCTGTATCGTATAAAATTCTTCCATTAAAGGAAGTAATGTGCCATCTTCCGGAACCTGGTGTGCCATAATTAAGCGGCAAATTTACCTTTTTAAGTGGAAAGGATAAAGCGCAATAGCAGAAAGGATAGAATGTTACGTTAAAAGGATAATTCTCCTGACTATATTAGTTTAATCGCGTCTTTTTCAAGCTATTATTTTCGTTTTTGATTTTATAATGCCAGTATTTTTTTTTAGTATTACTTAAATTTTTCAATAATGCGTAAACTCTGCATTCCGATAATATTTTTATTACTGGTTTGTTTAACATCTTGTGTTGATGTAGAGGAGCATTATGATTTTAAAGCTGATGGTTCCTGTAAGGTTGCATACACCTTTGATATGAGTAAAGCCGTATCTGTGCTGATGAACCTGATGTCTGATTCGGTAAAGGCAACTCCGCAATTCGCAGTTGTAAAAGATACAAGCCTTAACTTTTATAGTGCTTTACCAGATAGCACGCAGCAAAAAATGACACCTGATGAGATCAACCTTGCTAAAAGCAGTAGTCTTTCGGTAAAAATGAATCTCCAGAAAAGTCTGATGAAAATTAGTATCGATCATGAGGCTAAGAATGCTGCCGATCTGAAGTATTATTTACAGAATATCGCTAAGATCGAATCACACAGCAACCTGAAATCGGTAACCAATAGTGATAAAAACAGTAAAGAATTTGATGCCAGGCAGTTAATCAGCGGGCAGGATTATTACGCGTATGAGGTAACACCACATAAATTTTATCGCATTATAGATAAAGCAAAGTTTAATGCTTTCCTCAAAAAGACACAATCCACATTTTCTATGGCAAAAGCAATGCTGATAGATATGCCATATAAGGTTATCCTGAATTTTGCTAAGCCGGTTAAAAAAATAAATAACCCTAAGGCGGTGCTTTCTGCGGACAGGAAAACGGTTACACTTCAAACCAATATGGATGAGATCATTAAGAATCCATCGGTAATGAATTTAAAGATCGACTTTTAATATTCATGAAGTGGTATAAAATACCTGACATCCAACCTGACGGAAAACCATTTATCAAGAAAGTAAAAGCAGGTGGTAAAACCCTATGTTTAGTAGGCTTTGATAACCAGGTATTTGCGCTTTCGGCACGGTGTCCGCATGCAGGTGGCGATCTCACTGAAGGTTGGTGTAAAAATCGAAAACTTATTTGCCCTGTCCATCGTTATTCGTATAGCCTTGACACCGGAAAGGGGAGTGAAGGGCAAAATGACTATATTGAAAGCTATCCTGTTGAAATACGGAATAATTCAATATATGTCGGTATCAATTCATTTTGGGAAAAATTAAAGCAAGCATTTAAGTAATGGATACTACCGCAATCGATTTGCTGACAAAAGACTTTTATAACTCGATAAGTTTTGAGAATGCTGAACCACCTGAATTGGCAGCAGTGAAGATATTATTCTTCGGCGAGGGCATTTTAATCAACAACAGCTTTAGTAAACCTATAACTTTTACGGTGGAATCGTTTATTGATGCAGTAAAAGTAAAGGTTGCTGATGGTAGCATTGAGCAATTTATGGAGCGTGAGATACATTCAAAAACGGAAATATTTGGAAAAGTAGCCCAACGTGTTAGTGTTTACGAATATAATTTTGCCGATCATGCAATGCCCAGACTTCCTAAGGGAATCAATTTTATCCAGTTTATATGCACAGAAGGCAAATGGAGGATTTTATCTATGGCATGGTTTGATGAAAACGAAAATCATCTTATCCCAAGAGAGTATTTGCATAGTCAATTGATGAATAATTAAGCCGTTTTAGCTTATTCAGTTAATATAACCTTAATCAACTCACGGATAAACCTCTTTGTTAGCAGAAGATAGCGTGTTTTTAAGCAGTCCAATGATGGTCATTAATCCAACACCGCCGGGTACTGGTGTAATCCATGAAGATTTTGGAGCTACGTTTTCAAAATCTACGTCACCATATAATTTATAGCCTGATTTGGTAACTGTCGAGGTTTCGCGGTTCATACCTACGTCAATCACAATTACTCCATCTTTTACCATATCGGCAGTAATAAAATTCTTTTTACCGATTGCCACGATCAAAATATCAGCCTGCAAAGTGAAATTTTTGATGTCCGGAGTGCGGCTATGACAGATGGTTACCGTACAATTGCCTGGTTGAGTATTACGCGCCATCAAAATGCTCATTGGTGAACCCACGATATTACTGCGGCCTACAACTACACAATGTTTGCCTGTGGTATCGATGTCATACTCTTTCAGCATTAAAGTAATACCATAAGGTGTTGCCGGAATAAAGGAAGGCAGGTTACGCTGCATACGTCCGAGATTGATAGGGTGGAAGCCATCCACATCTTTACGGTGGTCAATTTTTTCAGTTACTTTTTCCGGGTCGATATGTTTTGGTAAAGGTAATTGAACAATAATGCCGTCTATATCAGCATCTGCATTCAATTCCGCAACTTTATTTAGCAGCTCTTCTTCGGTTACATCGTTTTCATAACGTACCAGGGTTGATTTAAAACCTACCCTTTCGCAGCTTTTCATTTTGCTGGCTACGTAGGTTTCACTGCCACCATCATGCCCTACCAAAACTGCAACCAGGTGTGGTTTGCGGCCTGTTCTTTCTAATATTTTAGCAGCTTCTTCGGCTATTTCGCCTTTGAGTTTTTCTGATACGTATTTTCCGTCAAGTAATTTCATTTTTCTTAGATGTGAGATATGAGACGTGAGATTTGAGATAAATAATTAAACTGATGAGATTAGTCTCAAATCTCATATCTAACATCTCAAATCTGTAATTAATCCAGTTTCAAAACCGCCATGAACGCCGATTGTGGTATTTCCACGTTACCAACCTGACGCATACGCTTTTTACCTTTTTTCTGTTTTTCAAGCAGTTTACGTTTACGGGAAATATCACCACCATAACATTTGGCAGTAACGTCCTTACGCAAAGCTTTTACAGTTTCCCTGGCGATGATTTTGGCACCAATAGATGCCTGTATAACAATTTCGAATTGCTGGCGTGGTAGTAGCTCCTTTAACTTTTCACAAATCTTTTTTCCGAAATCAAAGGCATTTCCTCTATAGATCAATGAAGATAAGGCATCCACCGGCTCAGCATTTAAGCGGATGTCTAAACGTACCAAGTCCGATTGACGGTAGCCAATCTGGTGGTAATCAAATGAGGCATAGCCTTTGGATATGGTCTTTAGCTTATCATAAAAGTCAAAAACAATCTCGCCCATTGGCATCTCAAATATCAGCTCTACACGATCTGAAGTAAGATAGGATTGATTAACAATGGTGCCTCGTTTTTGAATACACAACGACATCACCGGACCTACAAATTCAGATTTGGTAATAATGGTTGCCTTGATATAAGGTTCTTCCACAAAGTCAATTTTGCTGGGGTCGGGGAGGTCGGATGGGTTATTCACCTGCATTTCTTCACCTCTGGTAGTAAATGCCTTGTAAGATACGTTTGGCACAGTAGTTATCACCGTCATATCGAACTCACGCTCCAGGCGTTCCTGGATGATCTCCATGTGCAACATGCCCAGGAAACCGCAACGGAAACCGAAGCCTAATGCTGCAGATGATTCAGGTTCAAAAACAAGCGAAGCATCGTTTAGCTGTAATTTGGCCATTGATTCGCGCAGTTCTTCGTAATCCTCTGTATCCACCGGATAAATACCGGCAAATACCATTGGCTTTACTTCTTCAAAACCTTGTATACCGCTTTCGCATGGACGGTCGACACGTGTTATCGTATCACCAACCTTAACTTCCCGGGCTTCTTTTATTCCTGATATAATATAACCAACATCGCCTGTTTTTATAACATCACGCGGCGATTGCTTTAATTTTAAAGTGCCAACCTCATCGGCATTATATTGCTTTTCAGTAGCGAAAAATTTCACTTTATCACCTTTCCTGATCTCGCCGTTTACTACCTTAAAGTATGCCACAATACCTCTGAAAGAATTAAATACAGAGTCGAATATCAATGCTTGCAATGGAGCAGCAGGATCACCTACAGGGTGCGGTACTCTTTCAACAATAGCGCGTAAAATATCATGCACGCCCATGCCGGTTTTACCGGATGCAGCTAAAATATCCTCACGTTTACAACCGATCAATTCTACTATCTGGTCTTTTACCTCTTCAGGCATAGCGCCTGGTAAATCCATTTTATTTAATACCGGGATGATCTCCAAATCATTTTCCAATGCTAAATAAAGATTGGATATAGTTTGCGCCTGTATGCCCTGGGCTGCATCTACGATCAGTAAAGCACCTTCGCAAGCGGCTATGGAACGTGAAACTTCATATGAAAAATCTACGTGGCCTGGTGTATCGATCAAGTTCAAGATGTATTTCTGTCCATCAAGCTCATAATCCATTTGGATGGCGTGGCTCTTGATGGTGATACCGCGTTCACGCTCAAGATCCATATCGTCAAGCAATTGTGCCTGCGATTCACGCTGGGTAATGGTATTGGTATATTCCAGTAACCTGTCGGCAAGTGTACTTTTACCGTGGTCGATATGCGCTATAATACAAAAATTACGAATGTGCTCCATTGAAGCGCAAAAATAGCTTTTTAAGGCGAGATATTAAAGGCTAAACAATGAATGAGGCAAAAGGCAATTATTGAATACAACAACTGAAAGACAATATAGTTATGTTATCCTAATAATGGTAGATATGATGTAATCCGTATAACTCAGACATGCAAACAGTGAAGTTAAAGCAAAAGTGAATAAATACGCCATACCATATGGTGTTTTCTTTAATCCTGATATACGCCAGTAATAAACCAAAAGGAATAAGCCAGAAAAGTGAAATAAAAGAAGTATGCATGATTGCGAACAAAAATCCTGAAATAAATACCGCCTGTTTCTTATCAACTACCTGTAATAACTTTTGCAGCAGAAACCCACGAAAGCCCAATTCTTCAAACAAAGCTGGCATTATCGCTACAAAAAGCACCATTAATACTTTCCCATAATGATGCCCGGCGTAAAAAGCATAATATGAAGATGTTTTTGAGAAAAGCGTCCGGTTCACCCATCTGACCAAAAAACTGACAGTGATTGATCCAAGGATAGCAATTACACAAAAAGAAATTAATTTAACAATAGAAAATCCCGGCCATTTTAACAGTGTTTTGGTCGACTGCCAATTGTAAAAGAAAAACACTAACGATGAAATTGCCAGGGAGCTATCAAAAGTAACCGACCATGCAAGTGTTTTGAAAAAGTCGATAAAGGAAGCCGTGCAGCATATAACTGCATCAATAATAAAAAATAGTGCTATCTGTTTGGTAGCAATCCATCTTTCATCACTCAGGGAGCTATCCCTGGTTTGTGCAGAACCGCAATGACTACAGAAACGGCTCTCTGTGGCTATTGATTGACCGCACTCGATACAATGTGATAACACCGGTTCATCGGGACCGGTATTTATGCTTAGGTCATTCAATATTTAATTCCTTTTTAAGCTTATCGGCCTCTATTGCTGATTTTATGCCTCTTACAAAATATACAACAATAAATATTTTGAATACAATACCCCCAAATATACTTAAGGGGTCAGTAATAGCATTCAATATAAAAACAAGTACATAAAGTGAAAACCCGGATATAATAGCTGTCAATGGTTTCTTTTTGCTCCATAAACCCAAGCTTGCATAAATCAAAGCTAAAATAGTATTTACAATTAATATGCTGTTTTTAGTTTCAATGTCTTTACTGGTACCATAAGCTACAAGTCCCCATATCATGGTTGCACCTGCTATGTAGTATAAAGCATAACTGGCCCTTTTTATTTTGATATTTTCTTCATGAAGATAAATCTCTTTAGTGCTTTTCATCATCATGAAGTTCTTTTGCTCATCTTCAGAACCCTTCAAAGGATAGCCGCAGGCAGTACAAAAGGTGTCGTTTTGATCAACCTGATTAAGGCATGAATTACAAGAAATAGATTCGGTGGTATTGTGCGTAGTTGTTAACTCCATTTTGTGTAAGGTTTAGGATACTAATTTATAAATTTAGTTTTATTGTATCAACAGGTAGATTCACCTATATTTTCAAAAGATATCAATGTGAATGGAAAAACCTCTTTTAACATATATTGGAGAACGTTTAGGAATGGGTATTCTTAATTTTTCAAGTGTCGGTGGTGGGAGTATAAATCAAGTCTATTACCTTCAAACTAAATCTGAAAAACTCCTCCTGAAATTAAATAATAAAGAAGATTTCCCGGGAATGTTTAAGGCGGAAGCTGAAGGACTGGATATCATCAGACGAACGAACTCGATTAGTGTTCCCGAAATTATTTTACAAGATGAATTTGGCAATGATAGCTTCCTGGTGATGGAATGGATAGACAATAAACGACCCGGAACCAAGGCATCAATTTTACTGGGGGAGAAGTTAGCCCAGATGCATCGGAATACCACTGTGAATTTTGGTGCAGTAGCCGATAATTATATGGGATCACTTAAGCAGTCTAATCAATCTCATACTACATGGGCAGAATTTTATATCGAAGAACGATTGAAACCAATTGTTCAGATTGCAATTGATAAGCATCTGATAAACAATGATAATATGAAAGAATTTGACCAGCTTTATAAGAACATCCCAAGGCTATTTGATGAGGAAAAATCTTCATTAATTCATGGTGATCTTTGGAGCGGTAATTACCTGATAGGCATTGACGATCGACCTTATTTAATCGACCCTGCGATTACTTTTGGGCATCGTGAATTTGATATCGCTATGACTACTTTATTCGGTGGTTTTTCAAACGAATTTTATGAGGCTTATCAATACCATTTTCCATTAAATGAAGACTGGCAACAGAGAATCGATTTATGGAATCTTTATCCTTTACTGGTGCATCTGAACCTATTTGGTTTGGGGTATTTGGGACAGGTAAAGGATTGTCTGAAGCAATATATTTAGCCTATTGCTTTGTAGAGCCTTCAATAAATAAAAATCAAAATTTTCGTGCTTTTATATTTAATTTGCTAAAAATATTAGTAATTTTGATATCCGTAATAAATAATTATGCCGGATACCAAAAGAGACATAATCAGCAGGCTACAAAAGGATATTTTGCTTTGGGAGGGATTTAAACCACCCCAGACAGATAATGCGGATACTTTTGGACTTGGGCCGATAGAAGCTGCTTTCCCGAATGGCGTTTTTCCGGTCGGCGCTTTGCATGAATTAGTTTGCCCAACGTCCGAGCAAGCGGCGGCAACATCTGGTTTTATAGCCGGGATATTAGGAACACTGATGAAACAGGACGGGGCATGCCTTTGGATAGGTTCATCAAGAAAGCTATTCCCATCTTCCTTGAGCGTATTTAATATAGAACCCGACAGAATAATCTTTGTAGACCTGAAGCGGGAAAGAGATGTGCTTTGGGTAACGGAGGAGGCTTTGAAGTGTGAAGGCTTAACCGCAGTCATAGCAGAATTGCAGGATATCAATATTGCGCAATCACGCAGGTTGCAATTAGCAGTTGAAAGTAGTAAGGTGACGGGTTTTATTTTACGCACTGACCTTTATAAAGCTAAGACAAGTACCTGTGTAGCACGCTGGAGGATATCGCCAATACCAAGTGAAACTGAAGACGATTTACCGGGTGTGGGTTTTCCGCGCTGGGAGGTTGAACTGCTTAAAGTTCGTAATGGTAATCCGGGAGTTTGGAGAATGGAATGGGCTGGCAAAAATTTTGTCTCACTTGATGAAAAAGTAATAGCACATGAAACCCTGGAAAGGAGGGCCGTATAATGATTAAAAGGCGGTTTGTTTACATATGGTTCCGTCATTTAATGACAGACTGGATAACACTGCGCCATCTGGAACTACGTGACTTACCATTCGTTTTGACTACGCCGGTTAGAGGGCGTGTTGTGATCACTGCAACTAATGTACTGGCAGAAATACAAGGAATTACTACCGGAATGGCCATGGCTGATGCCCGGGCCATTGTCCCATCTCTTGAAATGATGGATGATTTACCGGAGCAGCCTGCCAAATTATTAAAAGCTTTGGGCGAATGGTGCATACGTTATACGCCATTGATTGCTGTAGACATGCCCGATGGATTAATATTGGACATTTCCGGCTGTGCTCATTTATGGGGTAGTGAGCGGACTTATTTGGCTGCAATCATTAAGACACTTCGAAGTAAGGGTTATGATGCCAGGGGCGCTATGGCTGATACGATTGGTACAGCATGGGCTGTTGCGCGGTTTGGCAAAGTGAAACCTATAATACAACCAGGCGAACAAATAGATGCTTTGCTGTCCTTACCGCCCGCTGCATTACGACTGGAACCGCTGACGCTTGAACGGTTACAGAAACTGGGGTTTTATACTATTCAGGGATTTATTGGCATGGGACGCTCTATATTGCGGCGGCGTTTTGGACAGGGATTTTTAATGCGGCTCGATCAGGCTTTAGGTAACGAGGATGAGCCCCTGCAATTACTGCAACCTGTTGAACCATATCACGAACGTTTGCCATGCCTGGAACCGATCAGAACAGTTACGGGAATCGAAATTGCGATCAGGAAGCTACTGGAAACTCTTTGCCATCGTTTAGAAAGTGAAGGAAAAGGCCTGAGGACAGCTACTCTAAAATGCTACCGGATAGACGATAAAATCGTACAGGTAAGCATCGGTACAAGCCAGGCATCGCGTTACATCGATCACTTATTTAAGCTATTTGAGCTAAAAATCCCACTTATTGAACCGGCATTAGGGATAGAACTGTTTACGCTGGATGCACTAAAGATAGAGGATGTTGAACCCGATCAGGAGGTACTTTGGTCAACTACAAGTGGAGGCTTAGAGGATGGACGCCTGAGTGAACTCCTTGACAAAATATCCAATAAAATGGGTTCAACTAGTATCCATCGTTACTTACCACAAGAGTGCCATTGGCCCGAGCGGTCAATAAAACTGGCAAAAACATTGCAGGATAAACGTATGACTGCCTGGCGTACAGATAGACCGAGACCATCTTTACTATTACAAAAACCCGAACAAATACAAGTAACGGCCCCAATACCAGATTATCCGCCAATGCTTTTTGTTTACAAGGATAAAGTTCATCAGATCAAAAAGGCGGATGGCCCCGAACGAATTGAACGCGAGTGGTGGCTGGAAAAAGGAGAGCATCGCGATTATTATTATGTGGAAGACCAGGATGGACAGCGCTACTGGTTGTTCCGTGCCGGGCATTATTCTGATGATCAGCCCAGGAAATGGTTTATTCATGGTTTTTTTGCCTGATATCATGAGTTATACAGAATTACAGGTAACCAGCAATTTTAGCTTTTTAAGAGGTGGCTCTCACCCTGAAGAGCTGGTACAGCAGGCTGCAGCGTATGGGTATACCGCCATTGCAATTACCGATCGTAATAGTGTAGCTGGCGTGGTACGTGCTCATAAGACTGCGCAGCTTTCAGGTATAAAGTTTATCCCTGCTTGCCGGCTCGATTTACTGGATGGGCCAAGCCTGCTCGCATATCCGACCAATATTACTGCCTGGGGGCGCTTGTGTGCCTTACTCAGCAAAGGTAATCTGCGAACCGAAAAAGGTAAATGTGATCTTTATAAAAAAGATGTTTTTGAACACGCTGAAGGAATAAAATTTGTTGCTATCGCCCCTGAGTTTTTAAATGAAAGATTTGATTTTGATGATTCCTTTAAAAGGGATATAAAAGAATATCATAAGATATTGGGCGATGACCTCTATATAGCGGCTAACCGGTCTTATAATGGGGATGACGGAAAACGGCTTCATCGCATTTCGCAATTGGGTGTACCGATGGTAGCAACCAATGATGTTTATTATCATGAGGTACAACGTCGCCAATTGCAGGATGTGGTAACCTGTGTTCGCGAGAAATGTACCATAAGCACCGGTGGGTTTAAACTGTATGCCAACGCGGAACGGCATTTAAAAACGATTGATGAAATGCAGCGCTTATTTCGTCAATATCCCGATGCGATTACGCGAACGCAGGAAATAGTCGATGCTTGCCAATTCTCGCTGGATACACTGAAATATTTGGAACCGGAATGGGTAAGCCCTGATGGGCGCACAGCCGATGAGCATCTTGCAGAGCATACCTGGAACGGTGCAAAGAAACTGCTTGGCGATAAAATAACGCCCAAAATAATTAAGCAGATTGAGTTTGAGCTGGCTTTTTTTGCCCGGCGCAAACTGGCACCTTATTTTTTGAGGATATTCGAATACACTAATAAAGCAACGGAATTAGGTATCCTGCATCAGGGACGGGGCTCGGCTGCAAATTGTACAGTTTGTTTTTGCCTGGGTATAACCCCTGTAAACCCCACTAAATCACAAATGTTGTTCTCAAGATTTATGTCTGACGCCCGTGATGAGTGGCCTGATGTAGATGTAGATTTTGAACATGAAAGACGGGAGGAAATCATACAATGGATTTATGAAACTTATGGGCGCGAGCACGCTGCTATCGTAGCCACTGTGACCCAGGAGCGTCACAAAGGAGCGATCAGAGATGTAGGAAAAGCGATGGGCTTATCCGAAGACACGATCAAAAGGCTTTCGGGTGCCATATGGGATTTTTCGGAAGAAGCTTTTGACCGTCAGCGAATACTCGAACAGGGGCTGAATCCGGATGATCCTCACTTATTCAAGGTTTTGGAGCTAACTGACCAGCTAATAGGCTTTCCACGCCAGTTAGGACAACATACCGGGGGCTTTGTTATCACCCAGTGCAAACTTTCGGATATATGCCCGGTGATGAATGCCCGTATGGAAGACCGCACACAATTGGAGTGGAACAAAGACGACCTGGAGGATCTCGGGATTTTAAAAGTTGATGTGCTGGGACTAGGTATGCTCACCTGTATACGCAAAGCGTTTGACCTGGCTAAATCAAGTTACAATCTGGACCTTACTTTAGAGAACGTACCGCAGGATGATAAGAAAGTTTACGATATGATTTGTGAAGCTGATACTTTGGGCGTTTTCCAGATCGAAAGCCGGGCACAGATGTCAATGCTTCCACGTTTGAAACCGAGGAAATTCTATGATTTAGTAATCGAAGTAGCTATTGTTCGGCCTGGACCGATACAGGGGGATATGGTACATCCTTATTTACGCCGTCGTAACGGTGAAGAGCCGGAAGAATATCCCAAAGAAGAGTTAAAACCTATTTTAAGCAGAACTAAAGGTGTGCCATTATTCCAGGAGCAAGCAATGGAAATTGCTATAGTAGCAGCAGGTTTTACACCCGCTGAGGCTGACCAATTGAGACGCAGTATGGCAACCTTTAAGGCGAAAGGCCTGGTGAGCCAGTATCGGAAAAAATTGGTGGACGGAATGGTGGAAAGAGGATATAAGGAGGATTTTGCAAACAGGGTATTTAAGCAATTAGAAGGATTTGGCAGTTATGGTTTCCCTGAAAGTCATGCTACGAGCTTTGCCCATTTGGTTTATATTTCGTGCTGGCTCAAATGCCATTATCCGGATGTTTTTACAGCAGCTTTGCTAAATAGTCAGCCTATGGGCTTTTATCAGCCTGCCCAGATCGTAATTGATGCACAAAAACATGGTGTTGTAGTGCTACCGGTAGATGTTAACCATTCCATGTGGGATAATACACTGGAGGAAAGAGATGGCAAATATTGTGCTTTGCGACTAGGTTTTCGACAAGTAAAAGGATTGAAGGAAGAGGAAATGCAATTGCTGATAGCAGCGCGCGGAAATGGTTATAAAAGTATCAATCAGTTAAGCGATGTAGGTATATCACAAGCTGCTATAGAAAAACTAACTGATGCAGATGCATTTATGTCGATTGAGCTTGATCGCCGACAGGCTTTATGGGAAGTAGCAGCTCTTTGCGATAAGCCTACCGGGGTTTTTGCAGGTCAGCCCTCTGAAAGTACCAAAGAATATCAAATAGCTTTACCTTTTATGACCCAGGCAGAACACGTTGTTCAGGACTATGCCTCTATAGGGTTGTCGTTAAAAGCACATCCGGTGAGTTTTGTTCGCGAAAAGTTAAACTTGTTGCATGTAAAGACAACCAGCGAATTATCAACCCTTAAAGATGGAGATTTAGTTAAAGTAGCGGGGCTGGTAACCGTCAGGCAACGACCGGGAACAGCCAAGGGGATTTTATTTATCACTATTGAAGATGAAACCGGATTCTCCAACCTGGTGGTTTGGGAAAAGTTGTTTGATAAATACCGGAAGGAAATACTTCAGTCGCGCTTGCTGATGGTGGAGGGCAAACTGCAGATTGAAGGACTAGTTATCCATGTAATCGTTAACCGTTGTTTCAACCTATCAAAATATTTATCTGATCTGATGCCCCAAAAGAATGAAGATCTGCCGGTACTTTCCTTATCACGTGCTGATGAGCGAACTGCACCTGTACCGGATAAACGAAATACAATACCGGATCAGGACAAAGCAATAAAAAAGGTTTTTCATAAAGGAAGGAATTTCCAATAAAAAGGATTAAAACATTACGACGTTTTGGATTTATTAGTTCAAAACATCGTAACAATAGAATTATTCCCCTCGTTTCAACCCAAATTTCTCTATTTTACTATATAGGTGACTGCGTTGTATGTCTATATCGTCGGCGGTTTTTGATACGTTCCAGTTGTTTTTTTCCAGCTTGAATTTAATGTACTCCCGTTCAGCATAGTCCTTATATTCCTGGAAGTTGACAAACTGGTCAAAGTCTGTTCGGGGAGCAGCAGCGACGCCGTTTGTAGCAGGTGCTGTCGCTGAAGGGTTGGCGAATGCTTTTACATCAGCATCTGTAATTACCTTATCACTCAGAATAATCAGGCGTTCAACCATATTTCTTAGCTCGCGGATATTACCTGTCCATGGCAGCGCTTTAAGTGCATCGACAGCTGCTTCAGATATTTTCTTTGGCGGCATGCCGTAGTCATTACATATTTCTTCAATAAAGGTTTGAGTCAGCAGGCCGATATCATCCTTACGTTCGGAAAGTGGCGGTACATGGATCAAGATAACACTCAAACGGTGGTAAAGGTCCATACGGAAATTACCGGCTTCAATTTCTTTCAGCAGATCTTTGTTGGTTGCAGCAACTACACGTACATCCACATCAATTTCTTTTTCGCCGCCCACACGGGTTATTTTACTTTCCTGTAAGGCACGTAATACTTTAGCCTGGGCTGAATGACTCATATCGCCAATTTCGTCCAGAAAAAGAGTACCTCCATGTGCTGATTCAAATTTGCCTATACGTTGTTTTACTGCTGAGGTAAACGAGCCTTTTTCATGTCCAAATAACTCGCTTTCAATCAATTCTGACGGTATGGCTGCACAATTCACTTCAATTAAAGGCGCATTTGATCGGTTTGATTTTTCGTGCAGCCAGCGTGCAACCAGTTCCTTTCCGCTACCGTTTGCGCCAGTTATTAATACCCGGGCATCGGTAGGCGCTACGCGGTCAATGGTTTCTTTGATTTTTGCAATAGGTTGCGAACTACCCAAAATAGGACGCACCTTTGAAACCTTACGTTTTAAGACCTTGGCTTCGGTAACCAGATTTCCCCTATCGAGTGCATTGCGGACAGTTATCAGCAGGCGATTTAGATCTGGTGGTTTAGAAATAAAGTCAAAAGCACCCTTTTTGCTAGCCTCTACAGCGGTTTCAACTGTTCCATGGCCTGATATCATGATAAATGGCAGATCGGGTTTGGTAGCAAGCCCTTCGGACAGTACTTCCATACCATCCATCCGGTTCATTTTGATATCGCACAATACGAGATCGTAATCGTTTTTTTCGATCAGTTCAAGGCCGTCGATACCGTTATCCACATCCTCAACTACATAATCTTCATATTCTAATATCTCTCTAAGGGTACTGCGGATAGCCCGCTCGTCATCAATAATTAAAATTTTGGCCATGCTTTATAGTGAAAAATTGGGTAATAACGTGATGGTACTAAGTTATAAATTTGTATAGAAAAACAAACAGTTTTATCTAATACAAAAATAACCCCTTCCTGTTTCAAGGAGAGGGGTTATTATGACAGCAGCAAAGCTGTAAGCCGGGTTCTGTTCATTTCTATCATTGATCTGGCCCTGCCATTGCTGACAGGTTCAAGCAACCTACCCATCCTGATAACACCGATAAATCGGTATACAAAGCGAGCAGCTTCAATTCAGGACCTATTTGGTCTTTCAACTCCTGAGGTTTACCGCGATTCCGGTCGCCCGGGAAAGCCGTGAGCTCTTACCTCACGTTTTCACCCTTACCACGATCAGATCGTGGCGGTTTATTTTCTGTGGCACTTTCTGTCGCCGGCTGTACGACGCCTTCCCGTTAGGAAGCAGGATGCTCTATGTTGCCCGGACTTTCCTCTTCTGCTTGCGCGGAAGCGATAGAACGTTTTGCAATTGCAAAGATAGTTATTTTGAGTTCATGGTTGATGGTTCATAGATCATTGTCATTTATTAATTAACCCTGATCTATGGACTATTTGCATTTAGTCAGGTCTGTTTGCACTTCCTGCTCATCTATGGTATTTAACTTATTACCAAATGAATTACCAATATAAGTTAGTACCTGCGCTATTTCAATAGGCGAGAGGTCGTTTGCTGGCATTGCGTCATCAAATGTTTTACCTTTAATAGTAATAGGCCCTTTTAAACCAGATTTTATTGAACAAGCCAACCCGGTTTTGTTTTTTATAAGATAGTTTGAATCGGTGAGAGGGGGAATGAGTGCTGATAAGCCTTCTCCGTTTTCTCCATGGCAATTCTGGCAATGTGATTGATATACCAGGGCACCGGACGAATAATACCGCCTAAATTCGATGCTCTCTTCATTTTGACAGGCTGCGATAAGAATAATAACAGCAGAAATTGCACCGATTACCTTTAATTTCATTGAGCGATAACTTGATCAGGTTCGGTTTGCAGTTCTTTGATGTCCTCTATCATTTGTTCTACTTGCTTGGGGTCTGTGCCATCATACGCGCCCCTGATGCGCTTTTGCTTATCAACCAAAAGAAATGAACCATCATGTATAAATTGCTGTTTGGCATCTTCCTCAGGCTTGCGCACTAAATAGCTTTCTGACAATTTATAAATTTCATCTTTTTTCCCCTGTAAAAACCACCAGGTATTGCCTGATACGCCCAGCTTATCAGCATACTTTTTTAAAATGGGCACACTATCATGTTTTGGGTCGATAGTATAAGATATGATCTTGATATTGCCACTGCTTTTAAATGCATTATACACGCTTAGCATATTACGATGCATAATAGGGCAAATAGAAGGGCAAGTGGCAAAAAAGAAATCGGCAATATAAATATTCCCATCCAGGCTTTTATTGCTGATACTATCTCCATATTGATTTACAGTTTTAAATTTTGATACGGTTTGATAAAGTGTATCTGTTACCGATTTGCCATTAATCATTTTTGTAACGGGTTGACGGTTACCATAAATAGGTAAGGTTTTTTGAGTGCCTGGTTTACATGCTGTCCATAACAATATTAACATTAACCCGCATCCTGTTAAATTCTTCATTTTGATCTGTTTGACAGGTATTTAGTTGATTCAGTAATAGCTGCGTTCATTTGCGAGTCGACCGACATGATCCCTTTTTTCTGGTCGTTAAAATATTTCATAATCTCATCATGAGACTTATTGGTAACATCTGGTTCAAAGTTATGCATCCAATTTTCCATAGCCTCTTCAGCGGCTGCAAGTTTCATATCTATTGCTTTCATGTTCGTTTTTTCAGCGGTATCTTTTGCAGGTAATTTCAACAAGCTATCCAGTTGCATTTTGTTTTTCATCAATGCATCGTCGTTGCCCATTAATTTATCATGTACTTTTAATATGTTGTCTAAAAGGTCTTTTTCCTGTTTCTTACCGTCCGAACAGGCACTTAAGGCCAGGCCAATAAAAGCTGCTATCAATATTTTTTTCATATGTGATGTTTCTTGCCGTCAAAATTAATATTAAAGTCGGAATTGCCCGAACCAGAATTAATAGGAATGAAAAATTGCAATACTTTCACATTCAATATTTATTTAAGCTCTCTTATATACAATATGTAATCTGTATTCGGCAATTCATTTCCGGCTAATTTTAAATGTTGACCTGCTTGCGCGCGGTGATGGGTACCATGATTGATAGCGTGTGCTAAAACATCGCTCAATTTATTCTCAAAACTATTGCCTCTTAAATCTTTATAGCTTACCTTTTTTTCAAAGTCGTCATCATTCAGGCCTTCAAGGAAGCTTATCCATTTTTGATGGTTATCGTTGAGCAATTGCACAAATGTATCAACTCTCCAATCGGGCCATAATATGCTTCCAGTGGTAGGTTCGCCTTTGCACCGTTTTAACCATATTTGTTGCGCGGCGAGCATGTGAGCCATTAATTGCACCGGTTTTTCAGCATCACCGACTTTAATAATGGTTTCAATTATCCGCAGGTTTGCATAGCGATCATAATTGAATAACTGAATAAAATATGCTTTCATACTTCAAAAATAAAAAGTAACAAATCTCACCTTTAATAGTTAATTCATTTGCAAGTAATATTTAATTGTAAATTTTAAATAACAAATGTTAACAAAAGCATAATGCAGCCATCATCATAAGATCATATTGATCAATTACTTTTACTATAGATAAAATCAAATTATCATGAAATTTATTTCAAAGCTTATCAGAAGTTTCCGTGAATGGATGGTCTTAAGAAGCATGAGATCATCATTTATTCATTAACTTTTTTGTCGGTTTTAACTTTTCTTTTATCCAATTATATTGTACAATTTGGGATCTATATTACTGTCGGCTATAAATGACCTTTTAAAGTCATTTAATGGCCGCCTATCTGGTATATAGATCAATTTCTATGGACTATCTTAATAAATTACTTTTCGGAAAGGATTTTAAATGGGGAGTATCAACGGCTGCGTTTCAGATAGAGGGTGCCTGTGATGCAGACGGAAAGGGTAAATCAATATGGGATACCTTTACAGCTCAAAAAGGTAAAATATTTAGCGGGCAAACAGCCGGTATAGCTTGTGATTTTTATAATAACTATAAAGCTGATATCGATCTGATCAAAAAACTCAATATTCCTAATTTTAGATTCTCCATATCATGGACACGGGTACTGCCAAACGGGACAGGAGAAATTAATCAGGCCGGTATAGATTATTATAACCAGGTAATTGATTATTGTCTTTCACAAGGTATTGAGCCATGGGTTACCATTTACCATTGGGATTTGCCGCAGGTCTTGGAAGATCAGGGCGGCTGGACAAATCGTAAAGTTGTTGATTGGTTCATTTCATATACAGCTATCTGCGCTCAGCACTTTGGCGATAGAGTGAAGTATTGGATGGTGATGAACGAGCCTTCGGTGTTTTCAGGCGCGGGTTATTTTTTTGGAATACACGCGCCAGGACGTACGGGTTTAAAAAACTTCCTTCCGGCAATTCATCATATTGTTTTGAGCCTGGCAGCAGGGGCAAAAAAGCTGCGTGAATTATTGCCTGAGGCCGAGATCGGCACTACTTTTTCCTGTTCGCATATCGAGCCCAGATCTGATAGCAAACGGGATATTAAAGCGGCAAATGTAGCAGACGCTTTAGTAAATCGTTTGTTTATAGAGCCTGTACTTGGCTTAGGATACCCTATGAGTGAAATCCCGGTGTTAAAGGGGCTTGAAAAATATTTCCAACCCGGCGATGAGCAAAATATGTCGTTTGATTTTGATTTTATAGGCTTGCAAAACTACACCCGTGAGATTATAAAGTATTCGTTTTTCACACCATATATCCAGGCTAGCCAGGTAAAAGCAAAAGACAGAAATGTACCGATCACAGCAATGGGCTGGGAAGTATATCCGCCTGCTATCTATCATGTTATAAAGAAATTTGATGCTTACCCGCAGATCAGGAAAATATTAATAACTGAAAATGGTGCTGCTTTCCCGGATCAGGTTATTGAAGGTGAAGTTGATGACCTGAGACGTGCAGAATATCTGCAAACACACCTGCAACAGATATTAAAAGCTAAACAGGAGGGATGTAAAGTAGATGGCTATTTTGTATGGACACTTACCGACAATTTTGAATGGGCTGAAGGCTATCATCCACGTTTTGGATTGATATATGTTGATTTTGATACTCAGGAAAGAATAGTTAAGTCATCGGGCAAATGGCTCGCCGGTTTTCTGAAAGAATAGTATTAATTAACCTCTTGCCCGTTTGTTTCTGATTCGGTTTCAATTATGATCAGATCCATTTTTTTAGGTTTAGGCAACTTAATATAAAAAGTTGTTCCTTTACCTGGCTTGCTATCAAACCATATTTTCCCATGATGCTGCTCAATGATCTGTTTGCAGATAGATAGACCCAACCCGAATGATTTCTCGCCTATTGTGCCTGCTCGTTTTGCATCTGTAAACATATTGAATACTTTATCCTTCATTTCATAAGGAATTCCAATGCCATTGTCACTTATCGCGATTTGGACATAGTTTCCTTGCTGAGTGGATTTTATCTGTATGGTTTCGCCTACTGAACTAAATTTTATGGCGTTCGTGATCAGGTTGCTGATAACACGCCATATCATTTCACGATTGATATATAATTGTTCGGCAACGTCAAGCCCTTCTAATAATATCTGCTGGTGTTTTTCAGCGGCTTTAAAACGTAACAATTCGATACTGCTGTTTAACAATGAATTGACTTCAATTAATTGTTTCTTTAAATCAGCTGAAGTATTATTGGTTGCTTCTAATATTTCATTGATCAATTCAAGCGTATCAGCAGACGTGTCTTTTATTATCTTAAGCTGATATCTTAGCTCGCTGTCCGGCTCTGTTTCCTCAACCATAATATTGGTTAAAGAAGCAATACCACCCAGTGGATTGCGTAAATCATGGGCAACTGTACGTAAAATGCGGTCCTTTTCGCGACTGCTTATTTTAATTTCCTCAATAGCCTTTTCCAGATCTATCTTTTGCTGGTTGATCTCCTCATTCAACTCCTTTACTGTTATTACATCCAGTTTTGATCTTCTCCAGTTTCGCCATACAAGGAGAATAATAGCAACTGCCATCAACGCACAAACAATAGCTACCTGCAAGTAAATACGTTGTAATTTGTTGTTATTACTCAGATTTTCAATCTCATATTGTTTTTCAAAATTAGCGAGTTGTTGGTTTACATCACTTTCTTTCAAAGAACTTAGCTTTTTGATTGCAGAATCTTTAAAGGCATTATAACGTTGGATATAATGAATAGCTTTATCAGCGTTACCTTTCTGAAGATAATAACCTCCCATTAAACGATTCCAATCTCCCTCGGCATCTTCATTTTTTATAGTGTCTAATTGAGTACGTATATGGGTCAATAAGTTAATCAGCGAGTCTTTTTTATGCTGAATAAGGTATATCTGAGCTAATTTAATTTCAGATAGTTCAGCATCACGACTATCGCCACCTTTTCTGAAATTAATTTCTATGCTTTTTGCAAGTAATCCTTTTGCTTTATTGTATTCTTTCTTTATGATAAAAGCCTCCGCCTTGTTTCCATAAATCACCGCGCGGGCCATTTCAAGCATGTCAGGTCTTGTTTTAAATTTCAAGCTATTGTCATTTATATATTTAAGACCCTTATCAAAATAAAAAATCGAACTATCGATGTCGCCGCTATGTCTGTAGCTTATGCCAATGTTATCCAGTAATTCCTGTCTGCGATAAAATGCCCCAAAGCTATCCTGATCTCTGCCTTTAATTGAAATGTTCTGGTTATAACTATCTTTAAAGTATTTTGCCGCAAGTTTATAATGAGCCTGTTTATACATGATCATGCCCATTCTGTAGGTATAGTCTGAAAGCGATACTTTGTTTAGATAATTTTTAGCTATCAAATAGCCCTGGAAATAACATTGATAAGCATCATTGTATTGGTTAAGGCTAAAATAGGCGTCGCCCTTGGCATAATTAGCTTCTGCAAAGTTGGAAACATATTGCTGTTTAGAGATGCTTTTTTGTGCGATACTAAGCATACTATCAGCATATGAAAGTGCTTTTTTGCTATTGAATTTTGTTTTTTCCTGATAAATATAGTGAAATCCATAGAATCTGAATTTATCGTTCAGATTTGGTTTCTTGATATGAATAAAAGCCGAATCAAGATAATATATGCCCCTGGCAGGTTGATTAAAGTCAACATAATGAGATGTCTTTTCAAATACAGGTTTAAAGGCATCAGAATAGTCTCCGGGCTCTGTCTTTTTCTTATTGCAGGAGTTAAATATAATAAACAGCAGTAGAAATATCCATATTATACTGCTATTTATAAGAATCGAGAAGAGCGTATTTTTACCAACAGATACAATCATCAACCTATAAAACTCATTAAATACCTTTGTTATACGTAATTGATCAGCGCGATGTTATATCTAATAAGTCTTTTTTATTCAGCTATTTAAAAAGTTTATTTAAAGGCATCCTCACCGGTAATATCCATACCGGTTATCAACAGATGAATATCATGTGTTCCCTCATAGGTAATTACTGATTCCAGATTCATCATATGACGCATAATTGAGTACTCACCTGTAATGCCCATGCCGCCGAGTATTTGTCTTGCTTCACGGGCTATAGTGATGGCGATTTCAACGCTATTGCGCTTGCCCATGGATATCTGGGCCGCAGTTGCCCTGTTCTCATTTTTCAATGTTCCTAAACGCCACACTAAAAGCTGGGCTTTGGTTATTTCGGTGATCATTTCGGCCAATTTCTTTTGTTGGAGTTGGAAACCGGCGATTGGTCTGCCAAATTGTACCCTTTCCTTTGCATATCGTAATGCAGTATCATAACAATCCATAGCGGCTCCTATAGCTCCCCAGGCAATGCCATACCGGGCCTGGTTTAAGCAGCCAAGCGGGCCTTTAAGGCCTGAAACATTAGGGAATAAGTTTCCTTTTGGGATCTTTACATTATCAAAAACAAGTTCACCCGTAGCTGATGCCCTCAATGACCATTTATTATGAGTTTCAGGGGTGCTGAAACCTTCCATACCACGCTCGACAATCAATCCACGTATTTTGCCATTGTCATCCTTTGCCCAAACAACTGCAATATCGGCAAAAGGGGAGTTGGATATCCACATTTTGGCCCCATTTAACAGGTAGTGATCGCCCTTATCTTTAAGATTGGTAGTCATACCGCTGGGATTTGAACCGTGGTCGGGTTCGGTAAGACCGAAGCAGCCCATTAATTCACCTGTAGCTAATTTGGGAAGATATTTTCTCTTTTGTTCTTCAGAACCATAAGCATAAATAGGATACATCACCAATGATCCCTGTACAGAAGCTGTGGATCTGATGCCAGAGTCCCCGCGTTCTATTTCCTGCATTATAATGCCGTAAGACATATAATCCAATCCTGCACCACCATACTCAGTTGGTATGGTAGGCCCAAATGCGCCTATTTCGGCCAAACCTTTCAGCAATTGTTTTGGAAATTGAGCCTTTTGTGCATAATCTTCTATGATCGGGCTTACTTCTTTTTTAACCCAGTCCCTTACAGTTGCGCGAATTAACTTGTGCTCATCAGTAAGCAATTCATCTATCTGGAAATAGTCCGGAGACTCAAATAAATCAGTTTTTGCCATATGGAATACGATAATTGGTGAGCAAAGATAGCTTTTAGTTGAGTAAGTTGATTGGGTTGAGCGGTTGATTAAGTTGAATTATTATCCAGGAATTAACTCAATCAACTTAATGCAACTTAATCCAACTCAATCAACTATTTTTGAAACATGATCACAGTAGCATTACGCGGTGCTGAGTTTTTTGCGAGGCATGGGTTTTATCCGGAAGAGCAACTTTTGGGCTGTAAATTTTTAGTCGATATAGTTGTTGGGTTTGTGCCAGCAGAAGAATTAAAAAAGGATAGCCTGGCAAATACTGTAAATTATGAGCAGTTGTATCATATTGCCTGTATTCAAATGCAACATCCCCGAAAACTGATCGAAACTTTGGGACAGGCCATTATAGATGATATAAAAAACGAATATCCTTATATTGAAACTGCCGAGGTGATGATCAGAAAAATGCATCCGCCAATGCCAGGAATGGTTGATCACACAAGCGTTACTATTACATATACCAAATCATAAAATGAAATTCAATATAATAACCGGCGAAATATTATCCGCAATAAAAGCTATTGTTGGTGAAGATGCGGTAATTACCCAACATGAGGGCCTGGAAAGGTATAGCCATGATGAAACTGAAGACCTGAGTTATTACCCGGATATAGTGGTTAAGCCGAAATCGGTTCAGGAGGTTTCTGCATTGATGAAACTATGTAATAAACATCTGATTCCGGTTACACCACGTGGTGCAGGTACAGGTTTAAGCGGAGGCGCATTGCCTGTTAAAGGTGGTGTGCTTTTAGCTATGGAGCGTTTTAACCAGGTTTTAAATATCGATGAAGAAAACTTGCAGGCTACAGTTGAGCCGGGTGTGATAACCGAAGTGTTCATGGATATGGTTGCTACCAAAAACTTGCTATACCCGGTTGATCCTGCAAGTAAAGGAAGTTGTTTTATTGGCGGTAATGTATCGCATGGCTCAGGCGGGCCAAGGGTGGTAAAATACGGAACCATCCGTGAATATATCCTTAATCTTGAAGTGGTTTTACCTAATGGAGAGATTATCTGGACAGGTGCCAACACATTAAAATATGCTTCAGGCTATAACTTGACGCAATTGATGATCGGTTCTGAAGGCACATTGGGTATTATTACTAAAATTGTTGTAAAACTGATACCACGTCCAACACAGGACGCTTTAATGATGGCGTCTTTCAGTACCAATGAATCTGCTTGTGCGGCAGTATCGGCTATTTTCAGGGCTGGCATCGTCCCTTCAGCATTAGAGTTTATGGAACGAAAAGGAGTGGAGTGGGTAATCAAATATGATGATATCAATTTTGATCTGAAAGATGGTATCGAGGCTTTTTTGTTGATTGAAGTAGATGGTACTGATCAGGAAGTGATATTTAGCGATTGCGAAAAAATCAACAATGTATTAGAGCAATTTGATTGCAAGGAAGTATTATTTGCAGACTCATCGGCTCAAAAAGAAGAATTGTGGCGGTTGAGAAGAACGATGGCGGTATCTGTTAAATCAAACTCCATTTATAAGGAGGAAGATACAGTAGTTCCGCGTGCACAATTGCCTCAATTGATCAAAGGCATAAAAGAGATAGGAGGGCGGTATGGTTTTGAATCAGTTTGCTATGGACATGCCGGTGATGGAAATTTGCATGTGAACATTATCAAAGGCAATATGAGTGATGAGGACTGGCACAATAAATTGAAAAATGGTATCCGTGAAATATTCGAGTTAACTGTATCTTTAGGAGGTACACTGTCCGGTGAGCATGGTATTGGACTGGTGCAGAGGGAATTTATGTCAATCAAATACTCGAATGTGCATTTCGAATTGTGGCGCGGTATTAAAAATGTATTTGATAAAAAAGGTATATTGAATCCTGGAAAAATATTTTAAGTGACAAGTCTCAAACTAAATAAATGCATTCATTAGAGTTTGACATATCATCCAGTGATCTTATAAAGGTGGCGATAGCCGTATTCTGCGGCGCTGTACTGGGTTTGGAACGGCAGTATAAGAATAAGACTGCTGGTTTTCGTACCATTATACTGATATGTCTGGGCTCTACTATTTTCACCATGATCTCGCAACGTGCCGGACAGGGTGTTAACATCAACTTAGTTACCGGTGTAGGATTTATTGGTGCCGGGGTAATATTTAAAGATAATATTTCCGTTAACGGACTTACAACTGCAGCGGTGATATGGGTAGCTGCAGCTATTGGCATGGCTAATGGTTCTGGTAATTACATGCTGTCCATTATATCAACCTTTGTCACTTTACTAGTGCTGGTACTGTTCCATATTTTTGAAGTTTACCTTGACAAAATAAACCATGAAAAGCTGTTATCCCTGGTGTTTACTAACGCTGATTTTGATAACCTTCTAATGGTAGAAAATATCATTCACAAACACAAACTCAGGCTTCAACGACGTTTAGTCAATAAGAAAGATGATTGTTTGCAGGCCATAATATTTGTAACAGGGCATAAAAAACATATCGCCCAACTGGACGAAAAGCTGTTGACGATGCCAGAGATAAAATCCTTTTGATGTGCAAATGCAGGTATGCAAATTAAAAAATAAAACATCTGCACATTTGAAATCCGCACATTTGCATATCAATTCGTGTTCAAAATCATCCTCGGTTCATCATAAGTGATCATCCTCGTACGCTGATCAGCTGGTATTTTTACTGATTTGTTGACATTGTAATCATAACTAATACAAACCGTTTTGCCCGTGGTGCAAATTTCCTCGCCTTCAGGTGTTATTTTTACTAATACATGCATAACATCAAAGCTGCTGTTGCCAATACGCGTTGTGCGTACATAACAGGCAATCTCATCATGCCGTGTGATCGGCTTTAAATAATTCACCTCAGAGCGCGCCAGTATGATACCATTATAATTCCAATCCCATTTTACTACATCACGCCAATAGTTTGATCGTGCTATTTCAAAATAGGTAAGATATACGGCGTTATTCACATGCCCGTAGAAATCCAGGTCCGAAAAACGGATAGGGATTAGGGTCTTATACTTGTAATCTGCTATATTTTCACTCATTTTATGTCATTATGTCTGTATGGAATCATGTTAAACGGACAACATGTCCGAAATGTTTGATTTTTAGCTGTTGGTACAACAGTTGAAATACCCTCGACGAAGTTAATAAAACTAATAAAAGAATAACTCTGGAGGATATAAAAATGACACTGGTAAAATTTAACAACGGACAAAAAAATGCAGTAAACCCTTGGTTTAGTGATGTGTTTGATTCATTAATTAACGATTCAGTTCTTAACGACAGGTTTGTAGCTAAAACCCCTGCTGTTAACATCGCTGAAACAGAAAACGAATTCCATATCGAATTGGCGGTTCCTGGATTGAAGAAAGAAGATTTTAAGATCAGTCTTGACAAAAACGTATTGAGCGTATCTACTGAAAAGAAAGCTGAAAATGTTGAAGAAGGTAAAAAATACAGCAAACGCGAATACACTTACAGCTCTTTTGTAAGATCATTTACCTTACCTGAAAGCGCTGATCAAAGCAAGATTGCTGCTGAATATACTGATGGTATATTAAAGCTTAACGTAACTAAGAAAGAAGAAGCTAAATTTCAGACAAGAGAAATAGCTGTTAAGTAATTTTCCCGGGTGCCGAGGGCTGGTGAGATTAAACTGTGATTTTTTGATAAGGCCTGAGGCCCCGGAAAATATACGGGTTCTGAAATAATAACAACTAGTTTCTGAATCTTGTTAAAAATTGTTTTCATAAGTAAGTTGTTGGTTTAGTTTGATTAAGGCCGTTCCAAGTTGGGACGGCCTTTTTTGTTGATGTTAGTGTAGTGCTTGATATTTCTTCCCTGGTTGTTACTTTTTTTTCAGCTTTAGCTATTTTGAATGCCAAACAGGAAATTCCTCTTGCTTTGCTCATCTTATTTATCGTCTTCTTAAAATAATCGCAGAAAAATTTGTGTAGTTAAATAACTACATTTATATTTGTAGTCAAATAGCTACACGATGAACTTAAGAAGAGACGTATTTCAAGCCATAGCCGACCCGACGAGAAGGGCTATATTGCTGTTGGTGGCTTCGCAAGCTTTGACAGCAGGTGCAATAGCCTCAAATTTTGACACAGCGCGGCCTACAGTTTCAAAACACCTGCAAATACTCACTGAGTGCGAATTGCTTCAACAGGAGCAAACCGGCAGGGAAATCCACTACCATATTAATGCAAAAAAAATGAAAGAAGTAGCCGACTTTATCGAACCGTTCCGCCAAATGTGGGATGAGCGATTTAACAAATTAGAGAGCATTATGAAAAAAATATCCACTAATCCTCACTAATTGAGACGAATTATACGAATTGGAATTTGCTAATTCGTGCTATTCGAAAAAAATCGTAAGCATTCGTGTTATTAAAAATAAAAAATGTCATGGAACTAAAAACAAAGGTCAACGCCGAAGACGGCAAGCAGGACTTAGTGATCACAAGGGAATTCGATTTACCATTGGAATTACTTTTTAGAGCATATGCAGAACCAGAATTAATTGAGCAATGGATGGGAACGAAAGTGCTGAAACTGGAAAATAAAAAATATGGCGGCTGGCAATTTGAAACGAAAGATCCCAAAGGCAACGTGGCATTCCAGGCCAGCGGGGTGATCCATGAGTTTAGCCCGAACCGGAAGATCACACGGACATTTGAAATGGCTAATACACCTTTTGGTGTCCAACTTGAGATAACAGAATTCGAAAAACTAACTGATGAAACCAGTAAAGTTAGTATGCACGTCATTTATGAATCGGTTGCACAACGGGACGAGGTGTTGAAGTTACCCTTTGCTCAGGGCATAAATTGGGCACATAATCGAATACAGGAAATATTAAGTACTTTAAAATAATCAGAAATGGAAAAAAGAATGTTAGTTTGGTATTGGATAATTACCGGGTTATTATCCTTTTGTATTTTTTTTGGGGGATTGACGCAGGCCTTGCAGCTGAAGGAAACGGTGCAGGGTTTTAAACCTTTGGGGTACCCCACTTACTTCATTTCGCTCATTGGTGTATGGAAGATGCTGGGCGTAATTGCGATATTGATCCCGAAATTTAAATTGCTTAAAGAATGGGCATATGCGGGTTTATTTTTTACTATGACCGGTGCGGTGATCTCGCATATTGCCAGTAATGACATCCATGCACAAATAATTGCTCCGTTCGTACTGGCTATTTTTACGGTGCTATCATGGTATTTGAGGCCCGCGGATAGAAGGATTATTTTAGCTAATTAACAAATAAATATATTAATATGGCAAAGAAATGGAAATGGAGAGGAGGTGAAATTACAGGTCATTTGGACATTATTATTCATGATTGTAAGGATGAGGATGATGGCGAAATAAGAAAATGGCAAGAAGTATTAATTCATGGCGACCCGGAAGGACTGCGAACTTTTGCTAAGCTTCTTATCACAATAGCAGACTTAAATCAAGAACAAGAAACCGAAACTGAACTTCCGGTAGGTGCAAGGGAACATTATCACTTACGACCAAACAGGGAATTAGGTAAAAGTTCAGTGGAGACAATTGTTGGGAGACTCGATGCAAAAGGCACAGGCCATTTTTATAATGGATATGTCGCAAAAGATGTGCGAAATATAATCCATAGAAAAAAATAGTATGAGAAAGGAATTATCATCACAACAACGTGAAGAATTACTTAGTACATTAAAGACCCGTTTTGAGAAAAACATCAACCGCCATAAAGGTGTTGAATGGGCTAAAGTACAGGCAAAGCTGGAGGCTAATACCAAGAAACTATGGTCGCTCAATGAAATGGAGTCGACCGGCGGCGAACCTGATGTGGTTAACCATGATAAAAAGACGGGTGAATACATCTTTTACGATTGCTCAGCAGAAAGCCCTAAAGGGCGCAGAAGTCTTTGTTACGACCGCAGCGCTTTAGATTCACGAAAAGAATATAAACCGGCAAACAGCGCTATGGATATGGCCGCAGCTATGGATATTGATATCCTGACAGAAGAGCAATACCGGGAACTACAGCAGCTTGGGGACTTTGATACCAAAACATCGAGCTGGATAATCACACCGACCGATATTAGAAAACTCGGTGGAGCTGTCTTTTGCGATCGGCGGTACGATACCATTTTTGTCTATCACAACGGGGCAGAATCGTATTATGCCGCCAGAGGTTTTCGTGGCTCACTAAAGATTTAAATTTTGTACAAATAGCTAAATTTGAATTTAAGAACACTATAACAAAGCATTAAATGAATCCTAAAGTTGATTTCTTTTTTAATAAAGCTTCACAATGGCAGGAAGAATATGAGAAATTGAGAGTGATCTGTCTCGACTGCGGGCTGACCGAAGAATTGAAGTGGGGCTGTCCCTGCTACACATTTCCTGCCTCGTCGGCAGGCAGGCAGAAAAGTAATATCGTCCTGATACATGGATTTAAAGAATATTGTGCGCTTTTGGTTTTCAAGGGCGCCTTGTTGAATGACCCGAATGGCATCCTGATCCAGCAAACGGAAAATGTGCAGTCGGCGCGCCAAATCCGGTTCACTAATCTCCTTGAAATAGTGGAGCTGGAATCTGTTCTGAAAGCCTATATTTTTGAAGCCATTGAAGTGGAAAAAGCCGGTTTGAAAGTGGAACTTAAAAAAACTACAGACTTCGCTATTCCCCAGGAATTTAAAAGTAAATTAGACCATATTCCTGCCCTGAAAGTCGCTTTTGAGGCATTGACACCGGGAAGGCAACGGGGATACCTATTTCATTTTTCTCAACCCAAGCAATCCAAGACCCGTGAAGCGAGGGTTGAAAAATATATACCGCAGATTTTGAGTGGGAGGGGGTTGGATGACGGGTAGATACCTTATTCTAAAACCATGTCCTTTGTTGGTGTTGTCCAACAAGATGCGCAAAGGCCTTATTCAGATTCGCAATGTATTGAGTGGTTTTGTGTTATGGAACCAAAGAAGCCACATACTTGGCTATCGCTGCATGCCCCGCATCATTCGCATGAAGCCCATCAGCAAGCCCAGTAATATCATAGGTATTAAATGGGTTAACAAAATAAACACCCACATTATTATTGGCCACGGTTTGTGCTGCTGTTATAAATGAATAATACCGTGTCATAGTAGCAGCGCCGTTGGGAAATGACTGACCTCCATATCCGGGACTCCAGGAAGCATTATTTTCAAAATAGCCACACAATACCACAATGCCATTATTTGCCCACCCTTTACTGTTGGCAAAAGTGATAATTGTCTGCAGTTGTGCAGAAAATAGATCGGTTGTGTAATCCGCAAAATTAAAAGCGCAATCATTTCCTCCATATGCAATAAAAATATACTTGCCTCTAGCAGGCTTAGTGGTTATCGCATCTTTATATTTTGAAAAAAAAGAAGTGTAACCAGTATTTTCGGATGCTTGTAGTAGTGTTTCATAAGACGTGCCTTCATTCATCTCCTCCCAATTTTTTTCTCTGCTTAGTACAGAAGTCCATCTATTGGCGATATTCGAAGCTCCTACTCCTGCCGTCATGGAATCCCCATAGAACCAAACTTGCGGCTTATTAGGCGGCGGCGGCGGCAACTGCTGCTTAGTGACAGTCGATTTACCACAAGCAATTAATAAAGCAAAGATAGCGAGGGCAATAATCTTTATTTTCATACGCTTCTATTACTAATAATTAGACTATTCATTGCAATTTTTTTTTATAAAAAAACATACATATTTTTTATAAAAAAATAAACTTTCGCATAAATATACAGAAGTCACGAGCTTACTGGGACACTATATGAAATATATTTTTTTAGTATTTTTTGCAAATAATATATAACCTCCGTTTGTTCAAGCGTGTCGTGGCAGTTGCGCAGGCGGGGAGGGGAGAATTGGAGAAATAACTCTCGGATATATTCGGATATATAAAGCATTTTACCTTACATACGCGGCCCTAATTCCTCATATTAATATACTGCAAAGGCTGTCCAAAATTCTCAGTACGGCATAAACTGATTACCGCCTGCAAGTCATCTATCTTTTTAGCCTGTACACGCACCTGGTCGTCCATAATGGAAGCTTGTACTTTTAGTCCGCTGTCCTTTATCTTCTTTACAATTTTTGAAGCCGTTGTCTTGTTTATACCTTCTTTTATCTTAATTTCCTTACGGATCATATTACCTGATGCATATTGTTCTTTTCCATCATCCAGCGCAGATGGATCGAGGCTCTGTTTTACCATACGACTGATGATAGAATCCTGTATTGCTTTCAGGCGCATATCATTTTCGGTAACTATGGTGATTTGATTCGTCTTCTTGTCCAGCTCGACAGTGCTTTTTGAATCGTTAAAATCATACCGGTTCAGAATTTCCTTTTTGGCGGTATTGATCGCATTATCGAGCGTTTGCCCGTCAATTTTACTGACTATATCAAATGATGGCATAATGGGTAGATTAATGTTTGTTTTGCAAAAGTAATTTCTTTAGAGCTGGTAATATAAAATTATCAAATTAATTAATCGGTATCACTTTTTTTACGTTAAATACTAAGCACAAAAGCCGCTATTTAAAGTTTAGTTAATATTAACTTAACAAATAAATAAGCAGTTTTGTAAACGGGGCCTAACACGCCATTTTTTATGGACATAAGACGTATACCTTTAATCAATCGGGAAATCAGCTGGTTATATTTTAATGACAGGGTTTTACAGGAAGCATCAGACCCAACAGTGCCCTTAATTGACAGAATACGTTTTCTAGCCATATTTTCGTCCAACCTGGATGAGTTTTACAGGGTACGGGTAGCTACCATGAGCCGGCTTTCAAACCTGAACGAAAAAGCCAAAGAAGTTTTAGGTTATAATCCTAAAAAGATACTTAACCAGATCAAGAATATCGTTGTAAAGCAGGAGCGTAAGTTTAATAATCTGTACGAGAATATTATTGTAAAGCAGCTTGCTGAAGAAAAAATATTTATCCTCAATGATAAACAATTGAACGTAACACGCGGTGCTTTCGTTAAGAGTTACTTCAGGGAGCGTTTACTGGCTACGTTGGTACCCATAATGCTCGATGAAAGTCAATCTTTTCCAGAATTAAGAGATAGAGCCATTTACTTTTTTGTAAAACTTACTAAAAATAAAAAATCACGTTACGCACTTATCGAGATACCTGATAACCTCTCAAGGTTCCTGGTGCTGCCGGATACGAATAATTTAAAGTTTATTATCCTTCTGGATGATATCGTTCGATACTCATTGGAAGATATCTTCTTTATTTTCGATCATGATACCATCGAAGCTTATTCCATACAGCTTACCCGCGATGCAGAACTTGACCTGGATAAAGAAGTAAGTGACAAATTTATTGAAGCATTATCAAAAAGTTTGCAAAAAAGGCGTAAGGGTAAACCTATGCGTTTGTTGTATGACACGGAAATGCCGATAGAAATGGTGACTTTCCTGGTCACTAAAATGGGCTTGCATGCCGAGAGCCTGATACCGGGTAACCGTTATCATAATTTCAAGAATTTTATCAATTTTCCCAACGTTGGCCGGCCCGAACTGGAATATACAGTATATCCGCCATTGCCGGTTAATGGTTTATCATTTGGTAAAAGCCTGATGGGAATGATCGCAGAGAAAGATTACCTGGTGAGCACGCCATATCAGTCTTTTGATTACATCATTCACTTCTTGCGGGAAGCTGCAATTGATCCCAAGGTGAAAGAGATTAGCGTAGCACTTTACCGTGTTGCAAGCAATTCAAGGGTGATACACGCGCTGATAAATGCAGCCAAAAATGGAAAGAAGGTAAACTGTCTGATGGAATTGCGTGCGCGTTTTGATGAGCAAAATAATATCACTTATAGCAGCAGGTTAGAAGAGGAGGGGGTAAATGTGCTCTATGGTATACCCGGTTATAAGGTGCATTCAAAAATATGCCTGGTTACCCGTACCGAAAAGGGAAGACCGGCTTATTATGCTTGTTTTTCAACCGGAAATTATAACGAAAATACAGCGAGGATATATGCTGATCACACTCTGTTTACGGCTAATAGAAAGCTTACAGAAGATTTAGTAGAGGTTTTTAAAACTTTAAAAGTAAGTGTATTACCAAAGGGTTTAAAGCATTTAATAGTTTCACCAATCGATTCCCGTCCGGCTATTTATAAGTTGATAGATAACGAAATAAAGAATGCAAAAGCAGGCAAGCCTGCCTATATGATATTAAAAATGAACAGCCTGGCTGATGAGCAAGTAATAGCCAGGTTATATCAGGCCAGCAATGCGGGGGTTAAAATTAAAATGATAATAAGGGGGATGTGCTGCCTGGTTCCGGGAATAAAAGATTATAGTGAAAATATAGAGGTGATCAGTATAGTAGATAAATACCTGGAGCATTCACGTGTGCATATTTACTGCAATGGTGGCAAAGAGCTGATTTATCTGACCTCAGCTGACTTCATGACCAGGAATATTGATAACCGGGTAGAGGTGGGGTTCCCGATATATGACGAACACTTGAAAAAGGAAATACGCGAAATAATCAATATCCAACTGGAAGATAATACTAAGGCCCGTGAAATAAACAGCCATAACAACAATAAATACCACAAGACTAATAGTGATATACCCTGCCGGGCACAGATAGACATTTACAATTACCTTAAACACAAAAATTAATTACGTTGAGATACGCTGCTATTGATATTGGTTCAAATGCTGTAAGGTTACTTATAGCTGATATTATTGAAAATAACGAATCGGTTTCGTTCAAGAAAAATACGCTGATACGGGTTCCGCTTCGTTTGGGGGACGATGCATTTTTACAACAATTTATTTCGGAAAGAAAAGCAGCAGACCTGGTTAAGACCATGGTTGCCTTCCGTAATTTAATGGATGTGTATAAAGTGACTGACTATATTGCCTTTGCCACATCGGCCATGCGGGAAGCCAAAAACGGGCAGGATATAGTGAGAACTATCAAAGAACAGGCTGATATTGACCTGGAAATTGTTACTGGTCAAAAAGAGGCTAAAATTATCTATACCAACCATGCTGAGCAGAGTATTGATAAGAGTAAAAATTATCTTTATATTGATGTTGGCGGGGGAAGTACTGAATTATCTTTGTTCTCTGAAGGGAAGCTGTTGGGATCAAGATCATTCAATATCGGGACTATACGTATACTGGATAACCAGGACAAAGAAGAGACCTGGAGCGAAATGCGTGAGTTTGTTCGCGATCATACCAAACAGTTTAAGAGTGTAAACGGCATTGGTACCGGAGGAAATATTAATAAATTGTACAGATTATCAGAAGAAAGGGGTGGCGCGCCTTTAACTTTTATTAAACTAAAATCTCTTTATAGTTATTTAAATTCCTTTTCGTTAAAAGATCGGATCAACGTTTTGGGCATCAACCAGGATAGGGCGGATGTGATCATTCCGGCCTGCGAAATCTATCTTTCAGTAATGAAATGGGCTAATATCAAAAATATTTACGTGCCTAGTGTAGGATTGGTTGATGGAATTATACAGATTTTAATAGAGAAAAATTTTTTGAATAACGATTAAAATTATTTTAAGAAATTGTTTAAAAATTGACAAAAATGTTTTTACATTTGTAGTGCCCTCTCATAGGGCATGTTTTTCATAGGTAGATGTAGGGTCGGGTACTTGTACTCGATCCTTTTTTTTGCACCCAATTTTAATCGTAGATTTACCGCTCATCATGACAAAAAAGAAGATCGTAGTTGCTATTACGGGTGCCAGCGGTGCAATTTATGCAAAATTACTGCTCGAAAAACTACAGCAGTTAAGCGGACAGCTCAATGAAGTAGCTATGGTAATGTCTGACAATGCCAAACAAGTTTGGCAATTTGAGTTAGACAATAGCGATTTTGATAATTTGCCTTTTAAGATATATTCGAAACATGATTTTATGGCGCCATTCGCTTCCGGATCGGCCAGGTTTGATACCATGGTGATTGTACCGTGTTCTATGGGAACACTCGGCCGTATAGCCAGCGGAACATCTGATGATTTGGTTACACGTGCTGCTGATGTGATATTAAAAGAACGCCGCAAGTTAATATTGGTAGCCCGGGACATGCCATTAAACCTGATTCATATTCGCAATATGCAAACCATAACTGAAGCTGGTGGCATCATTTGTCCGGCTATACCATCTTACTACAGCAAGCCAAAAACTGTCGAAGAAGTTGCTATGACTGTAGTGAACAGGGTAATAGACCTCATTGGTTTGGAGAACGAAAGCTATAGGTGGAGCGAGGAGTGATTATTGATTGTAACCAACATATGACTATCTATCAATCAACAAATCTGTAAATTTCCTATCTTTGCGCCCGGAAATGAATAAGAAAGTCGCTTTTTATACTTTAGGTTGTAAGCTCAACTATTCAGAAACGTCAACTATAGGCCGTCTTTTCAATAAGGCTGGTTTTGATACGGTTGACTTTACGGATACGCCGGATGTGTTTGTGATCAACACTTGTTCGGTAACCGAAAATGCCGATAAAAAGTGCAAAAAAGTAGTTAAAGAGGCTCTGAAGATATCTCCCAATGCCTATGTAACTATTGTAGGTTGTTATGCACAGTTAAAACCTAAAGAAATATCAGAAATACCTGGTGTGGATATGGTTTTGGGCGCGGCAGAAAAGTTTCAGATCATTGATCATATCACCGATTTAACCAAACAGCCTAAGGCACTGGTTTATAATCAACCGGTATCCGAGGTCAACCAGTTTATATCTTCGTATTCATTTGGAGATCGTACGCGTACTTTTCTTAAAGTACAGGATGGTTGTGACTATTCCTGCACATTTTGTACCATACCACTTGCGCGTGGTGCCAGCCGCAGCGATACCATTGAACATGTTGTTGAACAAGCCCGGCAGATCGTTGCTTCAGGCGTGAAAGAAATTGTTTTAACAGGTGTTAACCTGGGCGATTTCGGTATCCGCGATGGTAAACGTGAAGACAAGTTTTTCGACCTGGTAAAAGCATTGGATGAGGTAGACGGAATTGAGCGGATCAGGATATCATCCATAGAACCTAATCTGTTGACGGATGAGATTATCGAGTTTGTTTCGACCTCAAAGCGTTTTATGCCTCATTTTCATATTCCGCTGCAATCCGGCAATAATAAAATACTTGGATTGATGCGCCGTCGTTACAAGCGCGAATTATATGTTGATAGAGTGGCTAAAATAAAAGAACTGATGCCCGATTGCTGTATTGGCGTGGATGTCATCGTAGGCTTTCCTGGTGAAACACGCGAAGATTTTATTGATACCTATAATTTCCTGAACGGGCTGGATGTTTCTTACCTTCACGTATTCACCTATTCGGAAAGAGAAAACACATTGGCTGCTGAAATGCCTCATCCTGTTCCCGGCTCTACCCGTGCCGACAGGAGCAAAATGCTGCATATCTTATGTGACAAAAAACGCCGTGCTTTTTATGCAACCCAACTGAATAAAACCGATGAGGTATTGTTTGAAGGAGACATCAAAGATGGTTATATGCATGGCTTCACCCGTAATTATGTAAAAGTTAAAGCCAAATATGACCCCGTATTGGTAAATGAGTTAAAATCGGTTCATTTAACAAATATTTCACATGACGGTGATGTGGAGATTACGGAAAGCGAAGAAATATTAGTGCATTAATTCTATATTCGCTTCAAATTACAACCTATGTTCCCTACGCTAAGTTCTCTCATTCAATACCTCACAGGCTTATATATTCCACTTCCTATACAAACATTTGGGTTCTTTGTAGCTTTCGCTTTTTTGGGAGCATATTGGGCTTTTTCGGAAGAATTTAAACGCAAAGAAAAACTAGGATATATTCATCCATTTGAAAGAACGGTAACTATTGGTAAACCAGCCTCAACCGAAGATCTTGTACTCAACGGCATATTCGGCTTCATATTAGGCTTTAAACTGGTTGATGCGGCTGTAAACTATCACCAGCTTTTGGAGGACACGCAAGGCTTTATATTATCTCTACGTGGCAACTGGATCGGCGGTATAATAGGAGCGGGCGTTTTTGCCTACTGGGCCTATGCCGAAAAGAAAAAACAACAACTTGCAGAACCAGTTACCAAACCTGTATTAGTTCATACACACGAACTGATGGGAAGTATCCTGCTTTGGTCAGCCGTTGCAGGATTTGCGGGAGCAAAAATTTTTAACGCTTTAGAAAACTGGGACGAATTTATGGCTCATCCGGTTGAAATGCTGATCGGCTTTAGTGGTCTTACTTTTTTTGGCGGACTAATTTGTGGCGGTGCAGCAGTATTATACATAGCTCATAAACATGATATCAAACCTTTAACTATGCTGGATATCGGTGGGCCAGGAATGATGTTGTCTTACGGAATTGGGCGTATCGGTTGCCAGATGTCAGGCGATGGCGACTGGGGTATAGATAACCTTCATCCAAAACCACATTGGCTAAATTGGTTACCCGACTGGATGTGGGCTTTTAGGTTCCCGCACAATGTGAATGAGATGGGTGATAGAATCCCGACCTGTGCAGGCAAATTTTGTACTGTATTAAGAAACCCGGTATATCCTACATCTTTTTATGAATCGGTTATTTGTATATTGTTGTTCTTCTTTTTGTGGAGCATAAGAGACAAAATAAAAGCTCCAGGTATGATGTTTGGCATTTATATGATACTGGCCGGAGTAGAACGCTTTTTTATAGAATTGATCAGGGTAAATACTAAATATAAAATAGGCGGATTAGAATTTACACAAGCCGAATTGATCTCGGTTTTCCTTGTAATCGGAGGAATAATTATGATAGCAGCTGCAAAACGTACAACTAAACAATTGGATCCGAAAGCGAATGGTTGAACGGATTTTAGAACACAAGCTGGTGAAGAACCAGGTTTTTAGGTTTGTACTTTCTGCAGGGATGGGTTTTCTGGTTGATATATCCGCTTTTTACTTGTTTTATCACAACTTATTGGTACAGCATACCTATCAGGTATTTTCTTATACTGTACGAAATTCTACACTTTCACTCGCCATTTCATTTTTTATGGGTGTTGTGGTGAATTTCCTGATAACCAAATTTCTGGTTTTTAATGAGTCTCAATCAAAGTCTTCAAAGCAGTTTATACGTTTTGCATTGGTTGCCTTCATCGGTTTTTTTGCCAACCTTGCTGTAGTTAAATTTTTGATACAGACATTTGGAATATATCCACCCGTAGCGCGAATAATGGCGGCATTGAGCTTGTTCTTTGCCAGTTATTTTATTCATAAAATGTTTTCGTTCAGTTTATCTTTGCGTCATGCATCTTGAAAATTTAGCTAAACAGGTAATTGATGTTTCAAAAGAAGCCGGGGATTTCATCAGGCAGGAGCGTAAAAGCTTTGATTCTGATAAAATAGAATATAAAGGGTTGAATGATATGGTATCTTACGTAGATAAAACTGCAGAACAGATCATCGTCAAAGATCTTGAGAAAATATTACCCGAAGCAGGCTTTATCACTGAAGAAAAGACCAGGAGTCAAATTGGAGAGCGTTACAACTGGATCATCGATCCATTGGATGGAACTACCAATTTTATTCATGGAGTGCCAACATACTCAGTAAGCATTGCTTTAAAGGAACATGATGAACTGGTTTTCGGTGTAGTTTACGAGATCAACCTGGATGAATGTTTTTATGCCTGGAAAGATGCACCTGCTTATCTGAATGGAAAAGAAATTAAGGTAAGCAATAATCCAACTATTAGCAGCAGCCTCATTGCTACCGGTTTTCCTTATTATGATTTTGAAAAACAACCTGCCTACATTCAACTGTTTACCGAACTGATGAAAAGCTGTCATGGTTTACGCAGGCTTGGTTCAGCAGCAGTAGATTTGGCTTATACAGCTTGCGGACGTTTTGAAGCTTTTTATGAGTACAACCTTAATCCCTGGGATATAGCAGCCGGCGTAGTAATAGTAAGACAGGCTGGGGGACAAGTAATTAATTATAAAGGTGGAGGTGAAGTAATGAATAGCCGTGAATTATTAGCTACCAACGGCAAGATAACAGAGGAGATGCTGGATATTATCCAAAAATATTTCTAAAATAACACTTATTGCCCGCTAAACTACGCGAATTACACGAATAGTCTAATTCGCGTAATTCGTGATAATAATATTCGTGAAATTAGTGTAATTATTTATACAGCTTCAGAAACTACTTCAGTAACTTCAGGAACCATTCTCTTTAACAGATTTTCGATACCTGCTTTTAAGGTAACAGTTGATGACGGGCAACCACTGCATGAACCACGCAATTCAACAGTTACTACACCTTCGTTAAATGATTTATAGGTAATTGCACCGCCATCCTGTTCTACGGCCGGGCGAACGTAATCTTGTAATATCTGTTGAATTTTAACTTCAGCATCTGTCCCTTCAAAATTTACTTCTTCCTGTTCTTCTAACTGAACTTTCAATTCTGATTCAACAGCGCCTTTTACAAATTCTTTTAATATAGGCTCAACATCATTCCAGTCGCTGCCTTCAGTTTTGGTTACAGTAACAAAGTTGCTGGCAAAGAAAACACCGTTCACGAACGAAAATTTATATAACTCTTTTGCAAAAGGTGATTTTTCGGCACTTTCTTTTGTAGCGTAATCAACGCTGCCATTTATCAGCAACTTGTTTACTATGAATTTCATAGTTGCCGGGTTAGGGGTCGATTCGGTATATACGTTGATATTCATCTTCTATTTTTAATTAATCTTAACAAAGTTAAGTAGCTTTTTTGTTTGTTTTACTATGCAAAATAGTTATGACCCGTTAATGACGTATGAATTTGCAAATGTGTGGATATGCAGATGTGTAAATTGACGTATCCGTATATCTTATCTGCACATCAAATACCTGTATAATTTGAAGGGCTTATCTTTTTAATTTCAGTCTTAACTTCATCACTCACCGCTAATGTTTCTACAAAGGTTGCTATAGTTTCAGCATTGATTTCTGTGTTGGTGCGTGTTAAGTCCTTTAATGCTTCATACGGGTTTGGGTAACCTTCGCGTCTTAATATCGTCTGTATCGCTTCAGCAACAACGGCCCAGTTAGCTTCCAGGTGGGCATTTATCGCAGGTTCGTTAAGTAATAATTTGTTTAACCCCTTAATGGTCGATTTAATTGCGATCAATGTATGAGCAACAGGAACACCTATGTTACGTAATACCGTAGAGTCGGTCAGATCTCGCTGTAAACGGGATAAAGGTAATTTGGCAGCCAGGTGTTCAAATAATGCATTCGCAATACCCAGATTACCTTCTGAATTTTCAAAATCAATAGGATTTACTTTGTGTGGCATAGCCGATGAGCCTACTTCACCTGCCTTTATCTTTTGCTTAAAATAATTCATGGAGATATAAGCCCACATATCACGATCAAGATCCATCAGGATATTGTTGATCCTTTTCATTGCGTCACATTGTGCAGCGAAATTATCATAGTGCTCTATCTGTGTAGTAAATTGAGAGCGGCTCAAGCCTAAAATATCATTCACAAAATGGTCGCCGAATTTTTTCCAGTCGATGTTTGGATAGGCAATATTGTGGGCATTATAGTTACCGGTAGCGCCGCCAAATTTAGCTGAATAAGGTACTTGTTTTAATAAACGTAACTGGCTTTCCAGTCGTTCAACAAAAACCTGTATTTCTTTTCCCAGGCGGGTAGGAGATGCTGGCTGGCCGTGCGTGTGCGCCAACATTGGCAAATTAGCCCAATCAGCGGCATATTTCTTTAGCAAATCTAATAGCTCAGTAAGCGCAGGGAGATAGGATTTGTCAATTGCCAATTTAAAACTATATGGAATTGAAGTATTGTTGATATCCTGTGATGTTAAGCCAAAATGGATGAACTCTTTATATTTCTCCAGGCCCAGTTTATCAAATTCTTGTTTGATAAAATATTCAACCGCCTTTACATCGTGATTGGTGATCTTTTCAATGTCTTTTATACACTGCGCATCGTTTTCTGTAAAATTTTTATAAATGCCGCGTAACTTTTCTGATACTTTTTTATCAAAATCAAGAAGCTGTGGCAAAGGATGCTCGCATAAGGCAATAAAGTATTCAATTTCAACAAATACCCTGTATTTGATCAGTGCATATTCTGAGAAATAATTTGCCAGTTCTGATGTAGTGTTTCGATACCGGCCATCGATAGGAGAAATTGCAGAAAGTGCTGTAAGCGTCATTTTTAAAACTTTCCGCAAAGGTAATAATTAAGAGCCGCATTCAATAGGGATAGCAAGATGCGGCAATAGTACTTTGAAATCAAATTGTCTGGGAAAAGTCATTTGTGTTGGAAACTTTGAAATCAAAAAATGTTTCCTTAGTTTTGACCTATTAAGTCAATGAGTCAAATAGAAAGAATAATATTAGGCGCCGAAGAGCTTTTCTTAACAGCAGGCATCAAAAGCATAACTATGGATGATGTAGCAAAACATCTGGGTATGTCTAAAAAAACCATTTACCAGTTCTTTAAAGATAAAAATGAGTTAGTTGTTGCCCTGGTAAATAAAAAACTAAAAGAAGATGAAGATCAGATGAGTGCTATCATGAATCAATCAAGTAATGTGATTGAAGAAATGATAAACATGATGAAATGTTCTGAGGAGATATTTTCAAGAATAAATCCGATTGTGATCCATGATCTTCAAAAATATCATCCTGATGCCTGGAAACAGTTTCAGAATTTTAAATCTGGAGTATTGGTACATACACTGGAAGAACTGTTAACAAAAGGAATTAAGCAAGGCTATATCAGACCCGAGATAGATGTGAAGATAATAGCGATGATGCGGGTAGCACAAGTCGAAATGGGCTTTAACGCCACAGTATTCCCGGTAGCTGAATTTAACACATGGAAGGTGCAACAGCAATTTATGGAACATTTTAACTATGGTATCTGCACATTAAAGGGTTACAAATTATTAAATGAGTATAAAAATATACACGAATAAATTAATTAACCCTATTGACATAGGGCTGTCACAAAGAAATTGAATTTTGTACAGCAATAAGAAAAACAAACGAATTAAACCACCACACAATATATAAATATGAAGAATATATTTTTACTAACGTTGTTTTTGTCGGGTCTGGCTTTTAATAGCCTGGCACAGCAGGCAACACCACAAACTACACCGGCTGATTTTTCTGTAGCCGATTGTATAAATTACGCTTACGCCCATCAGAATGATGTAATCAATGCAAATCTCGATGTTAAGAGCGCTGAATATCATATAAAGGAGATTATAGGACAAGGCTATCCGCAAATAAGCGGATCGGCAAATTTTCAGGATTATTTGAAAATACCAACCACATTGATACCCGGCGAGTTTTTTGGATTACCTTCCGGTTCATTCAAACAAGTTCAATTTTCAGTTCAATATCAATCCAACTTAGGTGTAAATGTAAACCAGATCATTTTTGATCCTAATTATATTGTTGGTTTACAGGCGCGCAAGACTTACAAAGAACTTTATGTACGCAGTTATACCCGCTCAAAAATAGAAGTAAACGTAAATGTTACTAAAGCGTACTATCAAGTATTAGTTAATGCAGAAGCATTAAAATTACTCCAGGCAGATATTGATCAACTTAAACAACAATTGGATGAAACTGCAGCAAGAAATCAGCAAGGCTTTGTTGAAAAGATTGATGTGGACCGTATAACCTATCAATATAATTCTTTAGTAACCAGCAGGGAAAATGCTATTCGTCTCTTAGCTTTAAACTATCAGGTGCTTAAGTTTCAAATGGGCATGCCAATTGAAAATAATCTGACTCTAAAGGATAAGCTAGACGATGTCCAATTGGATGTAAGTTCAGCTGATGCAGTTAATGATACCACTGTTTATCGTAACCGTATTGAATATGACTTATTAGAGACTCAAAAAAGGTTAAATGAATATGACTTAAAAAGTAAAAAAGGACAGTTCTTACCAAAGCTGTCCGCTAATGGAAATTATGCTTCATCTTATCAAAGCAATGGTTTTAGTGATCTTTATAGGAAAAATTTTCCATCACTTTATGTAGGGCTTACTTTAAGTGTTCCAATTTTTACGGGGGGGCAACATCTTAACCAGGTAAGACAATCAGAAATAACAGTTCTGAAATCACAAAACGATATTTATAATATAAAGAATTCGATTAATCTTCAAATTACTGAGGCCAGGGTTTCATTTGTAAATGGCTTGCAAACATTAAACGACCAGAAAAAAAACAGAGCATTAGCAGCAGAAGTGCTTCGGGTTTCTAAAATTAAGTATCAGCAGGGAGTTGGATCGAGTATAGAAGTTACTCAAGCCCAAACTGCTGTTGAGGATGCTGATAATCAATATATACAAGGTTTATACAATGCACTTTTAAGTAAGGTTGACCTTGATCAGGCATACGGAAGAATTAAATAAATCAATCACAACACAGATATAAGAATATGAAAAAACTATTATACATACCGGCAATATTATTACTTGCAGCCTGCAGTCAGCCGAAAGGAAAAGATGCAAAAATAGCTGAATTGGCTAAATTGAAATCCCAACAAGCCGACCTTAACTCTCAAATAGCAAAATTACAGGCCGAGGTAGGAACACAGGATTCTGTTAAAAGCACCCTGGTAAATGTACAGGAAATAAAACCCGGCAATTTTACTAATTATGTGCAACTGCAGGGTAGGATAGATGCACAGGATAACGTGGTTGCTTACCCGCAGGCTTCAGGCTCAATTACTGCATTGCATGTTAAGGCGGGTGATCGTGTAAGCAAAGGCCAGGTATTGGCACAATTAGATAACAGTGTTTTGCTGCAAAATATTGGACAAGCACAGGCACAGGCTAATCTGGCTCAAACAGTTTATCAACGCCAAAAGAACCTTTGGGATCAAAAAATAGGTACTGAAGTACAATACCTGCAGGCAAAAAGCAATTTCGAATCAGCTGAAAAACAAGTAGCTTCGTTAAAACAGCAATCTGACTTATACCGTATTGTTTCACCAATAAGCGGATCAGTTGACCAGATGGATCTGAAATTGGGACAAATCGCTTCACCGGGAGCAACGGGCATACGCATAGTTAATGCAGATGTTTTAAAGATCAAAGCTGACGTACCTGAATCTTACGCAAGCAGCGTTAGGTTGGGTGATAATGTAAAAGTTGTTGTTCCTGATGCCAATGATTCATTGATGGCTAAAGTAACATTTGCTGCAAAAGTAATTGATCAGGCATCACGCAGTTTTGGGATCGAGATCAAACTACCTTTACGCAAAACATTACGTCCTAATATGACAGCCGTTATAAAAGTTGCTAACTATACCAATAAGGGTGCCATTGTGATCCCGCTGAATTCAGTACAGAGATCAGAAACAGGCAATTATGTTTTTGTTAATCAAAATGGTACTGCTAAGAAAAAGAATGTTAAATTAGGTGTTACTTATGGTGGACAGATCGAAATTTTATCTGGCTTAACCAATGGCGATCAGCTAATTACCGCAGGAGGCAGCGAAGTTCAGGATGGCGACAAAATAAAGGTTTCACAATCTTCAGCTAATTAATTCATCTAAAATTGATCGGATATGAAAGATCTCGAAAAGGAATTTAAGCCCTCAAGCTGGGCAATCGATAATAAAACAGCAGTATACGTAATTATATTTTTAATTACTGTGCTTGGCTTGTTAAGCTATAACAGGTTGCCAAAGGAGAATTTTCCAGATATAGCGCAATCCAAAGTTTTTATAACTACTGCTTATGGAGGGCAATCACCTCAAAATATTGAAACACTGGTTACCAAACAGATCGAAAAGCAATTAAAATCGCTTAAAGGCTTAAAAAAGGTCACCTCAAATACACAACAGAATGTTTCAATCATTACAGCGGAATTTAACGCTAATATTGATATTAAAGATGCAAAGAGGGATGTAAAGGAAGCTGTAGACAAAGCTAAGCAGGACCTGCCTCAAAATGATAATCAGTTAAAGGAATCTGTAATTTCTGATATAAATGTAGCTGACTTGCCTATATTATATATCAATATTTCTGGTGATTATGATCTGAAGAAATTAAAGGAATACGCTGATAACCTGAAAGACGATATCGAAGCCATGAGGGAAATATCCAAAGTGGACGAAGTGGGTGCTTTAAAGCCTAATATACAGATCAATGTCGATCTGAATAAAATGACAGCGGCCCAGGTAAGTTATGATGATATTATAAATGACATAGGCAAAGAAAACGTTATATCCTCTGCGGGGAATATAAAAACAGATGGTATACAGCGGGCCATAGATATAAAAGAAGACTTTAAAAATGCAGATGAGGTGGCGGCAATGGTGATCAGGAACCCGCAGGGGAAAGCGGTTTACCTGCGTGACATTGCGGTTGTAAAAGATGGTTTTCAGGATCAGGAAAGTTATGCTCGTTTAAAAACAAATGATAACAGGGACTTTAAAAATGTTATTACTTTAAATGTCAGCAAAAGATCAGGCGAAAACCTGATTGAAGCTTCTGATAAAATAAACTCCTTAATAGCGCAAAAGCAAAAAACGGTATTCCCTAAAGGATTAAACATTACCGTAACTGGTGACCAGTCTGACAAAACACGTACAACCCTTAATGACTTGATCAATACAATAGTTATCGGCTTTATACTGGTAACTATTATTCTGATGTTTTTTATGGGTAGCACTAACGCCATATTTGTGGCGCTTTCTGTTCCGCTATCATGTTTTATAGCCTTCCTGATAATGCCGGTGATAGGTTTTACACTAAACATGATCGTTCTGTTTTCCTTCTTACTCGCATTGGGCATTGTAGTGGACGATGCCATTGTGGTGATAGAAAACACACATCGAATATTTAGAAATGGTGCAGTGCCAATTAAACAGGCTGCCAAAATAGCCGCTGGTGAAGTATTTATGCCCGTATTTTCAGGGACCATGACGACGCTGGCACCATTTGTACCATTAGCTTTCTGGAACAGTTTGATTGGCCATTTCATGTTCTTCCTGCCGATCACATTAATCATTACTTTACTTGCCTCGTTGGTTGTTGCTTATATTATGAATCCTGTTTTCGCAGTTGATTTTATGAAGCCACATCACGAAGGTGAGCACGACAATCCGAGATTCGACCGTAAGGTGGTTCGCTCACTTATATTCCTGGCTATTTTCACAGCATTGGGATATTGGATAAATGTAGGCGTGGGTAATTTTGTAGTATTTGCAGCTTTCCTGTACCTATTAAACCATTTCTTTCTTTTACGAATCATTGACAGGTTTCAGAAGAATGCCTGGCCACGTTTTCAGACTTGGTACGCCAGGTGGCTTGAACGCGCCGTACATTCGCCATACTGGGTTTTAACGGGCATCGTAGTTTTGTTTATATTCACTATTGGTTTCACAGTTGCCCGTAGTCCTAAAGTGGAATTTTTCCCGGCGGGTGATCCCAACTTTACCTACGTGTATGTGACCATGCCAATTGGTACTGATCAGGCTTATACCAATGAAGTAGTTAAAAAACTCGAAAAAAAGGTGGCTGATGTCGTTGAGCCGGATAAGGATATTGTATCATCCATTATTTCCAACGTTTCTATTGGTGTAACCGATCCTACAGATGAGGACCAGGGTACTTATTATAATAAAGGTAAAATAACCGTAGCGTTTGTAGAGTTTGGCAAACGTAACGGTAAGGACACCAAAAAGGTGATGGAAAGGATACGTCAATCTGTTCAGGGTGTTCCGGGAGTTAAAATCTCAGTAGCGCAAGAGAACGCAGGACCACCCGTTCAAAAAGATATTAGTATTGAATTGATTGGTGATAACCTGGATACATTGGTAAATACTACCGATAGGCTAAAAAAATACATCGAAAAGCAAAATATTGCAGGTATAGAATTATTGGTGCCCGATGTACAGAGTGATAAGCCTGAAATCGTGTTTGATGTTGACAGAGAACGTGCCAACCGCGAAGGCATAACAACAGCCCAGATAAACTCTGCTTTATTTACCTCTATATATGGCTATAAAGCATCCGATTTCAGAAATACGAAAGAAGACAATTATGAAATAGACGTGCGTGCACAGGAAGATCAGCGTAATAATATCGATGCACTTCGCAATTTAAAGATCACTTATCGCGATTTGGCTACTGGTGGCTCTATACGACAAGTACCTATTTCTGCTTTTACTGATATAAGGTATACCAATACATATGCCAATATTAAGCATAAGCAATCAAGACGCGTAATTACACTAGGCTCTAATGTTTTGAAATCAAGTAACGTCAATGATGTGAATGCAGGCATAGCACAAGCGATTAAGGATTTTAAGACACCAGAAGGCGTAAGCATCCATATGGGTGGTGGCCAGGAAGATCAGGCAGAAGCTGCAACGTTCCTCGGTACCGCATTGTTAATATCATTTGGATTGATCCTGATCATTTTGATGACACAATTCAACTCAATAGGTAAAACCTTTATTATCCTGAGCGAAATTTTCTTTAGTATAATAGGCGTATTTTTAGGATTGAGCATATTCCACATGACTATCTCAATTGTAATGACCGGTGTAGGTATTATAGCGCTAGCAGGCGTAGTAGTGCGAAACGGTATCTTACTGGTTGAATTTACCGATATGCTGATAGAGCAGGGGGCAAGCTTACATGATGCGGTAGTTGAAGCTGCACGTACACGTATGACACCTGTATTATTAACTGCTACTGCTGCCATGCTGGGTCTGATCCCATTGGCTGTTGGTTTTAATATCGATTTTGCAGGGCTGTTCAGTTCATTTAAACCACATATCTATTTTGGTGGAGACAACGTTGCCTTCTGGGGACCGTTATCATGGACAATGATATTCGGGTTGGGTTTTGCAACCGTTATAACACTGATACTTGTACCGTGTATGTATATCATCCGGGTTCGTATAAAATCAAGCCTATTCCATAAAAAGGAAACGGTTGAAGAAGTAAAAGAACTGGAAGTTAGCGATATGGCATAAAATATATAATAAAATTTGCAAAGCCGTTCTGTCATATACACAGAGCGGCTTTTTTGCTTCTGAATTTTCCTGGAATTCATTCATAAAAACTAATGTTGCTATAGCAGGTTATTAAGATATGAAAGTAAGTCGGCATCAGTTATACAAACTATAAGTATCGGAATATTGGCAGGCAGCCATTCAACATCGGCGCCAGCCATAGCTTTTCACTAATTTTAAGCGTAAATATGACATTATTATGTATAGAATTTTTGATAGATTTGTTAAAAAAGTCAGGAATTAGCCCTAAGTACTACAGGTAATTAAGTCATATTATAAGAAATGAGCTCAGGAAACGATCAACAGGATATAAAAAGGGAAAAGATTTTAGAGGCGGCTTATCAACAGTTTTTACATTATGGCTATTCAAAAACAACCATGAATGAGATAGCAGGATCGCTATCAATGTCCAAAGCTTTGCTGTATTATTATTTTCCTGATAAAAGTGAATTGTACATTGCTGTCACCCGCAAACTAGCTAATGAATATCTTAAATCATTAGAAGACAAAATACCGCAATTTGATGATTTGAAAGAAGCATTTGTATTCCAGATCGATACGCATCATAATTTTATACTTAACAATTATAATTTTTTTGACTATATCCGCCTTAATGAGCAAAATATGCCCGATATGATATGGGAAATAGTTGACCATATCCGCCAATCAGAAATGGACTTATTGGGAAATGCAATTAAAGCTGAAGCTGCACGCGGTAAAATAAAACTAGTAGATAATGCCCGCGAAATTGTTGACCTTATGCTGGATGCTCTGCATGGTGTAAGAGTCGGATCTGCCGGTTATAATAAAAAGAATAGCTTTCCGAGGAAAGAGCACCTGGAAGAAATTCACAAGAAACGCCTGATGCTGATCGATATATTTATTAAAGGTTTAATGCACTGACCTACTGTCACATCGAGGTCAAAAAGCAGAGTGTTTTAATTTAACAATAAATTAATTTGGTATATTTGACTAATTAATTTAGTTGGTCAATACTATATTCTCCAAATATATTTATTAAAGATACTTCTTAATTTAGAGGTGATTGTTTTAGAGTGATTGAAGCATCCGGATATATACCCGGATGCTTTTTTGTTAACATATTATTTATTGTAAACTGGTATCAATAATAATTTCCCCTGTTAACATTTTATGAATAGGACAGGCGTCAGCTATTTGTACCAGTCGTCTTTTTTGCTCTTCAGATAGCTCGCCTTTAAAGCCCAGCTGTTTTTCTATTACTGTAGCACCATCAACTTCAAATAATTGCAGGTCCACGGTTATATCATCAACAGCCCACATCTTTCGGTCAATGTACATTCTTAAGGTAATTGCTGTACAACTGCCAAGGCTTGCTAACAACAGTCCCTGGGGATGCGGACCTTCATTCATCCCCCCAATAGTAATAGGCTCGTCCGAAATTAGCGTATGGTTGTCAATTTTTACAACGGTACGGTAATGTGATCTGCCAATTTGTGCTTGCACACTTGTTACCGGTTCTTTTATATTTTCCATTTCAGCACAAAGATACGGCAAGTGCGGTGTTCAGAAAACATTCCTGTCAATATTCAACAAGATGAACGATTTCCGGCACATTTTTGTAAAGCAGGAATATAAGTTAATTAATAAAACTCATAACAACGGTGTGCTCCCTCAAAACGTGGTGGATCATTATTACCGTTTGAAGGTAACGTAGTCTCATATCCAAGGCTACCTTCTGTACTGCCTGCTGTATTGCCATAAGTAAGGCCTTGCACAGCTGAATCGTGGCTAACTCCAAAACGGAATTTTTCGGCACCATCTCTATTAACAAATATATCAAATATCAGAGACAGCACTAAAGCACTCGGGCCGGTTTCAGCACCACTGCGATAAGATACACCTACATTTACACCACGTCGTTTATATTGTACCCCAACACTATAGGAATCAAAATTCGACTGTTTGTAAAAAACTACTGAGGGTATTACATAAGTTTTATCGTCATCGTCCATATTGTCCATGCTGTTAAGATCCAACCGGTAACTCACATGAGTGTTAATACGCATAGGTAATTTATCAGGCATGCCTGTAAATGATTCGTTGGGTTGATTAATATGTTGAACGGCGGCACCGATATTAAAATCACCAATAGCCAGGTTGGTGCCTACGCCTGTGTCAAAATAAAATTTATTATTAAAAGGCAAGTCTCCGGCATTAGAGGATCCGGGAATAATACCAAGCGTTGGATCGATCTGATTCGCAAAAATCAACTTGCCATAGTCTATCGTGCGGTTAGTCATCCCGGCTTGCAATCCAAACGACAAAACAAAATCCTCTGAACCTACACTGTAGGAGTAAAGGGCTGAAAAATTTGTTTTATCAAGATACGCAGTTCCTTCGCTGCCACGGGTAAACAAAAGGCCGATACCTCCACCTAACCTGGGTATATTATAGTCTATTGACCCGGTGAAATAGGATAGCGGCCCTGGTACATTTGTCCATTGGTTACGATAGATCAAGTCTACCCGCAGATCGGCCTTAAATTGGCCGGTAAGTGCAGGGTTAAGATATAATGGCGAGTTAAAGAATTCGGAATAAAGATGATCCTGCGCAAAGCTTGTTATACTTTTCAATAATATCATTAAAAACAACACCCACCTCATAACCAAATTTTTCATTGTTTATTCTATTTTAATAGATGTATTACTCCCACTGCCCTTGGCGCTTCTTTACCAAATGACATCCCTTTCCACTCTTGTCCGTTCAATAATGTCGCTGATATCTGCCATACATAAACGCCCTGTTCTACAAGTACGCCTTTGTAAGTACCATCCCATCCTTCAACTGGTGATCCGTTACTGTCGAGCTTAGTCGACTCCCAGATCATCTGGCCAAAATTGTTAAATATCTGCATGTGCCATGTTTTAAGGCCGAAACCTTTAGCCATAAACACTTTCAGGTCCTTCTTTGAACTGGATGGTATAAACGCATTTGGTAAAAATAAGTTACCATGAAATTTAATCTCGATAACCTGTGTTGTAATACCAGCGCAGGTAGTGCCTGGGGTAGTTGCCGTCAAAGCAACCGTAAATGGTGATTTGGTGAAATCAAAATGATGCAATGAAGGTACATAAGCATTCTCTTTTACCGAACCATCCCCAAAATCCCAACTGTATAATAATGATGACGCCGGTATGTTCTCTGCATTAGGCGTGGTATTGGTAAATGTTACATTGTATTGATCATCAATAGTATACGTAAAGCTCGGTTTTGGAACGGGATAAACAGTAAATTCCTTTAATGCGGATACCGGTGCATCGCCGCAACCCTCATTACCTGCTGTAAGTGATACATAATAAATTCCGGTTGCAGGAGGGATATATTCTGTATCAGCTGTACCGCCGGGGATTGTAGCTATAGGATTCTTATTAGAATCATAGACAATAATGGTAGCCTTCTCCCCACCTGTGGAAATATTCTGGAAAGTTACCGGGCTACCTAAACAAACCGAATTTACACCACCTTTGATCTGCACTCCTGAAACCACTAATGAAGGTGATGCTGGTATGTTCACAGGAACTGTACGGCTTTGGTTACCGCATTGATCCGTAGCAATCATATAAACCGTATATACAGTCGGTTGGGTTGGAACGATGGGCTGGAATACGGCATCCTCGTTATCAGGATAGCTTAGATGCTGTACAATGGCGTTATTTTCGTCCAACAGGTAGAAATCATATTTTACGTTATTACCTGGTGATAAATTCCTGGCGGTTACTGTAAAAGTTCCGCACGCGTTTGCCTGCACGGGCAAAATTGCCGCTACCGGCGTCTGCGGGCTTACCGTTATCTTGTCGACAAAAGGAGCCTGTGATCCGCAATTACTTGCAGGAGTCATTGTGATAGTATAAGTTTTTTCAGTTCCATCACTTGAAGGCTGAAAAGTATGAGGCGGTGGATTTATTGCGGTAATGGTAGATGTCCCATCCCCGAAATTCCATACAAATAAGCCTACCGGTGCCGGGGTTGAGGTGTTTGTAAACGTTACTACAGTAGGACCGCAACCATGGCTCGTATTCATTGTAAAGCTTGGAACAACGTCCGTATGTAGACCAATATTAATACTTGAACTTGTATTAGCGCATGGAGGTAAACCATAAATTGTCCATTGAAAAGTATAGATATTGTCACCTGATAGTCCGGTAACCTGTGTCGAATAGTTTGATGGATCTACAATATTCACAGCAGGACCGGCAGTCTGTGTCCAGGTACCGCTAAATGCTCCCGGGTCATTCCCAGTTAATGTAATTGCAGTTTGGTTACAAACATTGAAATCCTGACCGGCCTGGGCAATTGGAGTTGGAGGGTTTACAGTTATAATAGTAGGAGCTGACGGTACATCTTTACAAGAAGTACCGTTATGTAAAAATGCCCTATACTGTGTTGTTCTTGTCAAATTTGAATAAGACTGAGTATTAGTTGAGTTAGCAATAGGCTGCCATGAAGCACCATTGTCAATTGATGATTCCCACCGCACAATAGTGCCAAACTGACCTGTTAGTAGAATTTGTCCACTATTGGATCCCCAACAAACTGTAGCAGCGCCTGATGTTGTACCTCCAAGAGGAGCCTGGTCAATAGTAATTGTTACCACACCACTACTCGGCGGACATGCAGCTGTATTTGTAATGACCCATTTAAATTGATAAATACTGCCCGGTATCAATCCGCTTACTGTCGCATTCGGATTGGTATCATCAGAAAAGGTAGCACCGGCCGGACCTTGTACAACCGTCCACTTACCTGTTCCTGGTGCAGGGTTATTGGCATGCAGTGTATAAGAAGTTACGCTGCAAACCACATCGTCAGGGCCGGGGATAGAGGTTACAGGCGGAGGATCAACTGTTATGGTTGTTGCAGTTGAAGTAGCGTAATCACAAACAGCACCGTTTTGCAGAACTGCCCTGAATTGTGTAGTCTGTGTCAAATCAGCGAAATGTTGGGTGATACTGGTATTAGCTATCGGTTGCCAGGTACTATTATCAATTGAAAACTCCCAACGCACTATAGTTCCGAATTGCCCTGAAAGGGTAATTTGGCCCGAGTTGTTTCCAGAGCACACTTCGGCAGGGCTTGATGTCGTTCCTCCTATTGGCGCCTTATCAACCTTAATGGTCGCAATGTCAGTACTTGGAGGGCAAGTAGCAGTGCCTGTTATTGCCCACTCAAACTGGTAAACATTTCCTGGTATTAACCCGCTTACTGTGGCAAGCGGATTAGTTGCATCCGAGAAAGTAGCGCCAGTGGGACCACTGACAACTGTCCATGTACCTGTGCCAGGTGCAGGGTTATTACCATGAAGGTTATAACTGGTCACACTACAAACTTCGTCATCAGGACCCGCATCAGCGTCAATCGGCGGAGGATCAACTGTTATAGTAGTTGCCGTTGAAGCCACATCGTCACAAGTAGCGCTGTTATGCAACATAGCCCGGTATTGAGTGGTGTGAATCAAATTTATATAAGGCTGAGTAGTACCGGTGTTAGCGATATCCTGCCAGCTTCTACCATTATCAATTGAAAATTCCCAGCGTACTACACTACCAAATTGACCGTTAAGTTTTATTTGGCCTGCGTTTCCGCCATAACACACCTCCGCAGGACTGGAGGTTGTTCCGCCAATCGGCATTTTATCTATAGTTATAGTAACTATATCGGTACTTGGAGGACATGCAGCAGTTCCTGTGATCGACCACTGAAACTGATAAACACTTCCGGGTATCAGCCCGCTTACAATGGCCGCCGGATTAGTTACATCCGAGAATGTAACACCTGCAGGGCCACCAACAATGCTCCATTTACCTGTTCCAACTGCAGGGCTATTGCCATTAAGCGTATAGGTAGTAACACTACAAACTTCAGCGTCAACGCCTGCATCAGCTGCTACCGGAAGTGGGTCAACGGTTATTGTTGTTGGAGTTGAAGCCGCATCGGCACAAGTTGTGCTATTATGTAATATAGCCCTGTACGAAGTAGTTTTGGTCAGATTTAAATAAGGTTGTGTAATATTAGTATTAGCAATTGGCTGCCATTGACCTCCAATGGCCTGCGATTCCCAGCGTACAACAGTACCAAACTGCCCTGAAAGTGTGATCAGTCCGCTATTGCTTCCGGAGCAAACTTCAGCAGGAGTAGAGGTTGTTCCTCCAATTGGTGCTTTATCTATGGTTATAGTAACTATATCGGTACTTGGAGGACATACGGCAGTTCCTGTGATCGACCACTGGAACTGATAAACATTCCCTGGTATTAACCCGCTAACTATAGCATTTGGTTTGGTGGCATCCAGGAAAGTCGCGCCTGCAGGGCCCCCAACAATAGTCCATTGGCCTGTTCCGGTTCCAGGGCTATTGCCATTAAGCGTATAGGTAGTAACATTACAAACTTCAGCGTCAACGCCTGCAACAGCTGCAATCGGTGGAGGATCAACAGTAATTGTGGTTGCAGTCGAAGTTACGTCAGGGCAGGTGGCGCTATTATGTAAAACGGCCCTGTATTGAGTTGTTTGTGTTAGATTTACGTAAGATTGCGTGTTGTTAGTATTGGCAATGGGCTGCCATGGACCTCCGGCGACCTGCGATTCCCAGCGTAAAATGTTACCAAATTGACCTGTAAGTTTAATCTGTCCGCCATTGCTGCCGGCACATACTTCAGCAGGGCCGGATGTTGTTCCTCCTACCGGAGGCTGATCAATCGCAATGGTAACTATACTGCTGCTTGGGGGGCATGTGGCCGCACCTGTGATAGTCCATTTAAACTGGTAAACATTTCCGGGTATCAGGCCGGTTAATATAGCACTTGGATTGGTTGCATCGGAAAGAACAACCCCAGGCGGGCCGGTGACAATTGTCCATAAACCGGTTCCATATGCGGGCGTATTACCATGAAGTGTATAAGTTGTTACATTACAAACTTCGTCACCGGCACCTGCATCAGCGATAGTCGGCGGAGTATCAACTGTTATCGTAGTTGCAGTTGAAGTTACATCGTCACAAACATTACCGTTATGTAAAACGGCCCTGTACGCGGTGGTTTGTGTTAAATTTAAATAAGATTGTGTATTGCTTGTATTTGCAATAGGCACCCAGCTAGCTGGGGTAGCCGGGATAGTGGTCGATGATTCCCAGCGAACTATAGTACCAAACTGTCCGGCAAGTGTTATCTTACCGCTATTACTGCCTGAACACACTTCAGCTGGCGCCGAAGTTGTTCCGCCTATCGGCGCACTATCAATTGTAATTGTTACAATATCTGTGCTCGGAGGGCAAAAAGCTGAGCCTGTTATCGACCATTTAAACTGGTAAACGTTACCCGGTATCAATCCGCTTACAGTAGCAGCGGGATCCGTTGCATCTGAGAAAGTGGCGCCGACGGGGCCCGTAACCTCAGTCCAATTACCTGTTCCCGGTGCCGGGCTATTCCCATTAAGCTTATAACTGGTTACGCTACAAACTTCATCATCAGTTCCTGCAACAGCGGTAGTCGGAGGAGGATCAACTGTTATGGTAGTTGCAGTTGAAGTTACATCGTCACAAACATTGCCGTTATGTAAAACAGCCCTGTACTGGGTAGTTTGTGTTAAATTCAGATAAAGCAGTGTAGTGATGTTATTAGCAATGGGCTGCCATGGACCTCCGTTGACCGACGATTCCCAGCGCGCTATCGTACCAAACTGTCCGGCAAGTGTTATCCTACCGCTGTTACTGCCTGAACACACTTCAGCCGGTGCCGAAGTTGTTCCGCCTATTGGCGCCTTATCAACCGTAACAGTTACAATATCTGTGCTCGGAGGGCAAAAAGCTGAACCCGTGATGGTCCATCCAAACTGGTAAACGTTCCCCGGTATCAACCCGCTTACAGTAGCAGCGGGATCCGTAGCATCTGAGAAAGTGGCGCCGACGGGGCCCGTAACCACAGTCCATTTACCTGTTCCCGGTACCGGGCTATTCCCGTTAAGCTTATAACTGGTTACGCTACAAACTTCATCATCAGTTCCTGCAATAGCGGTAGTCGGAGGAGTATCAACTGTTATGGTTGTGGCAGTTGAAGTTACATCGTCACAAATATTGCCGTTATGTAAAACAGCCCTGTACTGGGTGGTTTGTGTTAAATTCTGGTAAGACTGTGTTGTACTGTTATTAGCAATGGGAAGCCATGAACCTCCGGCGACCTGCGATTCCCAGCGTAATATGCTGCCAAATTGGCCCGAGAGTTTTATCTGACCGCCGTTAGCGCCTGAACACACTTCAGCCGGTGCTGAAGTTGTTCCGCCTATCGGTGCCTTATCAATTGTAATAGTTACCATATCTGTGCTTGGAGAGCAAAAAGCTGAGCCTGTAATGGTCCATCTAAACTGGTAAACGTTCCCCGGTATCAATCCGCTTACAGTAGCAGCGGGATCCGTAGCATCTGAGAAAGTGACGGCGGCAGGGGCTGTAACCACAGTCCATTTACCTGTTCCCGGTGCCGGGTTATTCCCGTTAAGCTTATAACTGGTTACGCTACAAACTTCATCATCAGTTCCTGCATTAGCGGTAGTCGGAGGAGGATCAACTGTTATCGTTGTGGCAGTTGAAGTTACATCGTCACAAGTAGTGCTGTTATGTAAAACAGCCCTGTACTGGGTAGTTTGTGTTAAATTCTGGTAAGACTGTGTTGAACTGGTATTAGCAATGGGCAGCCAGCTAGCTGCGGTAGCCGGGAAAGTGGTCGATGATTCCCAGCGCACGATATTACCAAACTGTCCTGAAAGTTTAATCTGACCGCCGTTACTGCCTGAACACACTTCAGCCGGTGCTGAAGTTGTTCCACCTATTGGTACCCTATCAATTTTAATCGTTATAATATCTGTGCTCGGAGCGCAAAAAGCTGAGCCAGTGATAGACCATCTAAACTGGTAAACGTTTCCTGGTATCAACCCGCTTACAGTAGCAGCGGGATCCGTAGCATCTGAGAAAGTGACGGCGGCAGGGCCTGTAATCATAGTCCATTTACCTGTTCCCGGTGCCGGGCTATTCCCGTTAAGCTTATAACTGGTTACGCTACAAACTTCATCATCAGTTCCTGCATCAGCATCAACCGGTGGAGGATCTACAGTTATTGTAGTAACTGTTGAATTTACATCGTCACAAGTAGCTCCATTATGCACAACAGCTCTATATGATGTTGTTTGGGTTAGATTTAAGTAAGACTGTGTGGTGCCGGTATTGGAGATTGGCAGCCAGGAACCACCACTAACTGATGATTCCCAACGAACTACGGTGCCTAATTGGCCGGTAAGTTTTATCTGACCACCATTGCCGGTGGCGCACACTTCGGCAGGGCTCGAAGTTGTTCCTCCTATTGGTGCCTGGTCAATAGTAATGTTAACCGTATTGCTGTTTGGAGGACAGACAGAAGTAGACGAACTGGTAATTGTCCATTTAAACTGGTAAACATTTCCTGGTATCAATCCGCTTACTATAGGATTTGGATTAGTATCGTCTGAGAAAGTAGCGCCTGCAGGCCCTTGTGTAATAGTCCATTTACCTGTTCCAGGTGACGGGCTATTACCATTAAGATTATAAGTAGTAACATTACAAACTTCATCATTAGGGCCAGGATTAGATGCTACAGGCAACGGATCAACAGTCACTATAGTCGGTGCCGTAAATGCATCAGGGCAGGTATTACTATTATGTAATACAGCCCGGTATTCTGTAGTTTGACTTAAGTTGGTGAATGTTTGTATAGCAGTTCCATTACTTATGGCCTGCCATGTCTTACCATTATCAACTGATGATTCCCAACGGAATATAGTACCGAATTGTCCGGTAAGGGTTAAAGTACCACCGTTGCTACCGAAACAAACTTCAGCAGGGTTTGCAGTTATAATTCCGGCTACCGGAGCTTTGTCAATCGTAATTGTTACAGTACTGCTGGTAGATGGACAAGAAGGTGAAGTGGTGATGGTCCACGTGAATTGATAAATGCTTCCTGGTATTAATCCGTTTGCAATAGCATTTGGATTTGTGGCATCTGAAAAAGTAACACCTGCAGGGCCGTTAACCGTCCATTTTCCCGTCCCAGAGGCAGGGTTATTACCCTGTAAGGCGTAGCTTGTAACATTACAAACTTCATTATTAGTGCCTGCGATTGCCGGACTTGGTAATGGAGCCACGGTAATAGTGGTTACTGATGAAGGTACATCAGCACAAGTGCTGCTGTTATGTAAAATTGCCCTGTACTGGGTGGTTTGTGTTAAATTTAAATAAGATAGTGTACTGCTTGTATTTGCAATAGGCACCCAGCTAGCTGGGGTAGCTGGGATAGTGGTCGATGATTCCCAGCGAACAATAGTACCAAACTGCCCCGAAAGTGCGATCTGCCCTGCATTACCGCTAATACAAACCGTCGCATCGCTGGAAGTCGTTCCGCCTACCGGTGCTTTATCAATGGTAATCGTTACAGTATTGCTGTTTGATGGACAAGCCGGTGAGCCGGTGATGGTCCATGTGAATTGATAAATACCGGGGATTAATCCATTTGCAATAGCATTGGGATTCGTGGCATCTGAAAAAGTAACACCAGCCGGACCGGTAACGGTCCATTTACCAGTTCCGGGCGCTGGGTTGTTACCATGAAGGGTATAGCTGGTAACACTACAAACCTCATCGTTAGAGCCGGCGCTAGATGTTACAGGCAGTGGCACAACGGTTATGGTAGTAGGAGCCGAAGGTACATCCGGGCATACACCATTATGGACAAAAGCCCTGTATTGAGTAGTTTGTGTTATATTTAAATAGGGTTGTATAGTGCTGGTATTGGCAATAGGCAGCCAGTTGGCTCCGTTGTTAATTGATGATTCCCAGCGCGTTACGGTACCAAACTGGCTGGCCAGGACGACCTGTCCGCTATTGGCACCTATACAAACGGTCGCCGGGGCCGATGTTGTTCCGCCTATTGGTGATTTATCAACAGTAATATTTACCACATTGCTGCTGGGTGAACAAGAAGGTGAACCGGTAATGGTCCATTGGAATTGATAAATATTTCCGGGGATAAGCCCGCTTACAGTTGCGGTCGGACTGGTGGCATTTGAGAAAGATGATCCCGCCGGACCGCTTACTACTGTCCACAAACCGGTTCCGGGTGATGGGTTGTTACCTTGTAAAGTATATGTTGTAGACGCACAAATCTCAGCATCCAAGCCTGGTTTAGATGTTACCGGCAATGGCTGAACAGTAATAGTAGTAGGCGCCGAAGTTACATCAGGACATACACCATTATGCAATACGGCCCTATATATGGTAGTTTGCGTTAAATTTAAATATGGCTGGGTAGTACCTGTATTTGCAATAGGCACCCAGCTAGCCGGGGTAGCTGGGATAGTTGTCGATGATTCCCAGCGAACAACTGTACCAAATTGGCTTGCAAGCGTAATTGTCCCGCTATTGGAACCTGTACAAACAGTAGCCGGACTTGAGGTTGTTCCACCTATTGGTGATTTATCAATAGTAATATTTACCGAATTGCTGTTGGGTGGACAAGTAGAAGAGCTGGTAATAGTCCATGTGAATTGATAAGCACCTCCTCCGGGGATCAATCCGCTTACAACTGCATTTGGATTCGTGGCATCTGAAAAAGTAACACCAGCTGGCCCCCCGGTAACGGTCCATTTACCAGTTCCGGGTGCCGGGTTGTTACCTTGTAAAGTATACGTTGTAGACGCACAAACCTCAGCATCAGGGCCTGCGTTAGACACAACAGTCAATGGCAAAACGGTAATAGTGGTAGGCGCCGAAGTTACATCAGGGCATACACCATTATGCAATACGGCCCTATATATGGTGGTTTGTGTTAAATTTAAATAAGATTGTGTATTGCTTGTATTTGCAATAGGCACCCAGCTAGCTGGGGTAGCCGGGATAGTGGTCGATGATTCCCAGCGAACAACAGTACCAAACTGGCTGGCAAGTGTAATTGTTCCACTATTACCACCTGAACAAACGATCGCATCAGTTGAGGTAGTTCCACCAATAGGTGATTTATCAACCTGGATTTTTACTACATCACTCTTTGATGCACATAGCGGTGAACCGGTAATGGTCCATGTGAATTGATAAATACCTCCGGGGATCATCCCGCTTACTGTCGCAGTTGGACTGGTGGCATCTGAAAAAGACGTACCGGCAGGACCACTTGAAACGGTCCATAAACCGGTTCCGGGAGTGGGGCTATTACCGTTTAAAGTGTAGGTGGTTGATGCACAAATCTCTGCATCAGAACCTGCACTAGGTGTTTTAGGCGTTGGCTCAACAATTATGTTGACAGTAGCCGGCGTTCCGGGACAAGTTCCATTATAAGGGGTAATGGTATAGGTAACAGTTCCGGCTGTTAATGCACTGTTTACTAATGTATTATTTATGCTACTGGTAAGCAAAGGAGTAACCTGATTGGTATTCCCTGTTATACCAGCTGATGCCGTACTGGTCCATGTATAGGTGGTGCCGGCAACGTTTGATGACAATGTAACAGTTCCATTTCCGGCCACGCCACTACAAACGGGTGATGGAGCAGTAGCAGTTATTACCGGCAAGGGATGTACAGTAACCCTCAACATGAACGGAATACCCGGGCATGAATTATATGTGGGCAGGATTGTGTAGGTTACCACAGCATCAGACGTAGTGGTGTTGATCAATACATCATTTATTTTATTTCCACTCCCTGATGCAGTAAAACCTGTCGCTGTTCCTGATGTTAAAACGGAAGTCCATGCAAAGGTTGTACCTGGTAAATTTGCCGTTATAGTATAATTCAAGGGCGTACCGGAACAGATAGGCGCGGTAGGAAGACTGGTAATTTTAGCTATAGGGGTAATGGTAATAACAACCTGACTGGTTATAGTATTACATGGGCTTGTAGAAGTAACCGTTAATGTCAACGTAGCGCTGCCCGCTGTAATTTCGGCAGTAGAAGGCTGATAAGTGGGATTTAAAGCCGTAATACTTGAAAAAGTTCCTCCGCCCGCACTGCTCCACACATGACTTAATATTGTACCAGATACAACTCCGGCTAAAGTAACCGTTGGCGCAGGGCTTGCGCAAACGGTTTGTGGAGGACCGGCACTAACTAAAGGCGGCTGGATAAAAGTTAGTTGTTGTGTTGCAAAAACAGTACCACACGAATTTGTATGTGTTACTTTAACGGTATAGGTGTCATAGGCCGTAAATGTTATCTGAGGATATTGACTGCTCGCACTCGTCCCGCCCGCAAAACTGTAAGTCGCTCCGCCAGCGGCTGGTGTTACAGTCCAGGCGTAGGTATCTGTTGCAGGTATTCCGTTTAATGTTGTCTTGGTACTTGAACCGGCTGTTGCATCAAAGGTCAATGTTTGATTTTTCCCGCAAAATGACACGTTGGCCGATAATACTGCAGTAGGGGCCGGCTGAACGACAATCGTTTTTTGTGTTGTTTTCGCACCGCAGCTGCTTGCTATACTTAATGTTACGGTATAAGTGCCTGCTGCCGTAAAATTAAATTGTGGCTGAAAACTGTTTTTATTTGTGCCGCCTGAAAAAGTAAAGGTGTTAGGAATTGCAGACCATGTGTATGCAGGGGTACTGCAGGTATTATCTACTGTAGATGTATTGGTAACCGTCACCGGCATACTGGTGATACATACAGGGCTTGGTATGGTGAACGCCGGTGTCGGTGGATTTTCAAGACAGATGGTTTTTATAGCATCCGGTGCCGAACAATAAGGGGTATTTGGATCTACAGGGGCATCTGCATGAAGTAGTATGGTATGGGTGCCATGCGCTGTAGTTGCCGGTATAGTAAAAGAGACGCCAAGCTTTACACCGCTGAGCACCTTAACCCCGTCAAAATACCAGTCATATAACGCATTCGGGTTCTGTAAATTACAATTAGTCTGGGTGGCGGTACTGTAATCTGGCCCCGGCTTGGAATTATTCGGCACGGTGATCGCTGTACCTACACAGCCAACGGCCGGTAAACCAAAGTCAACCGTTGGTGTAATAATCACCTTTGCAGTAGTGGTAGAGGGAGCAGTTATATTAGTGCAATATGGGGTAGAAGGCTGACATACCACTTGTAGTGGGGTTGCCGAGCCGCAGGTGGGGGCAGTATAGTCATGCGATAATAAACCGTTAGCTTGAAGAATATCACAATAGGTAAAAACACTGGTTGTTCCATCCCCCCAGGTTACTGTGTACAATGTACCCGGATAGTTGTTGTTTATACCTATAGCCCCCGTAAAGGACATTCCAAAAGTAAGTGTCGCTTTGCCACCTGTCGGCAAACAAGTAAAAGGCTGGCCAACCGGACTAAACGGGTTAAGCAAGTTATTGTTAATAAGTTGGTAGTCGTAGGTACCTACTATACCGCTGCCGTTAACAGATTTGGCAGTAATAGTGTAATTGGACTTAGTGGGCGTAAATTGATACCCGGTTATTGGAATGGCAACATTGGTGCCTTCATTCCCCCCCGTGGTTTCATTGTGAAAGCTGGCGGTTGTACCGCTGGAGGCTGACAAAATGGTATAAGGTGAAAGTGTACCAACGCATCGTCCGAATACATTTGGTGCTACGGTTTCGGTTGATGAAAGAGAAGCAGTTACACCGCCGACGGCACTTATTTTAAAAGCTGCTGATACGGTACTGGTTACAGCCGGGCTGGAAGATTTTACCTCCACCCTATAACCGGTGCCTGCGGCTATGCCAGTGGGTATGACACCATTCACAAAACCGGCATAAAAGCCGCTATAAGTTCCTATTGCAGTGCCCGGTGAAAAATTACCTGAAGCATCTGATAAATAAAGAGTGAATGTATTAGCTTGAGTAATACAGCCTCCCGTAACATTGACATTTATCGGGACAGCAATGGATGATTGCCAGCCATACGGGCCAGGATCAACGGTTCCAACGGTTATTGTTTGAGCAAATGTATCCGCTAATATAAATAGAGTGAATACTGCTAATAAGAATAAGCGTTTTGTGTAGGTTTTAGTCATCAATACTCCCTGATTTAGTGAAAGGGTTTTATCTGATAATTAATTCATGTACTTACAAAATCTGCTTTGAAAGCAGAATGTATTATAAATGAACTTCATCCCTTTTACGAATAGAGAATAATTTAGTTGCGATATTTAACCATGTGGCCAAATGGCTTATCAACAAAAAAATAAACAAATTAAACTATTAATTATGTGTTGATTGATGGGAGCAAGTGAAGTAAGAAATAGACAGTGTTGAAAATTATTATTAACCAAAAAATAAATAAGTCACAAAAATAGCGGCAATAATTCCGGCTAAGTCAGCAATTAAACCTGCCGGGATAGCATAGCGTGATCTCTTAATTCCTACCGAACCGAAGTAAAGAGCTACTATATAAAATGTGGTATCAGCCGAGCCGTTGAACACACAACCTAATCGTCCGGCAAAACTGTCAGGGCCGAAGGTCTGCATGGTATTGATCATCATAGCCCTGGAACCGGAACCACTTAGCGGTTTCATATAGGCTACGGGCATAGCATCAACAAAACGGGTATCCAGGTTTAGGTGACTTATAACCCATCTCAACCCCTCATTGACATAGCCTAAAGCTCCGCAGCTTCTAAAAACGCTAATACCAACAAGCATGGCAACCAAATAAGGGATGATTTTAATAGACGTTTCAAAGCCTGACTTTGCACCATCAATAAACGCTTCGAACACATTTACTTTTTTGAGCAATCCACCAAATATGAAAACAACGGGTATAGCAAACAACAGCAGGTTGCTCGCTATTTTTGAGAATGTGCCTATCTGTTCTTTAGAAAGATGTGTTGTGAAATACCAAACCAATAAAGTAATAAAAACGGTTACACCACCAAGCCAGGCAATAATAACACGATCAAATAAATTGATCTTTTGCCGGATAGCAACAGCGATCATACCAACAACAGCCGATACATAGGTAGCTATAATACAAGGAATAAAAATATCAGTAGGATCTGCCGCATGCAGAATAGCACGTTGGGCAATAATAGCTACAGGCAGCAATTGCATACCCGACGTAAGCAGCACCAGGAACATGATCTGGGCGTTGCTGGCGGTTTCTTTATCCTTATTTATTTCCTGCATACTATCCATCGCTTTTAAGCCAAGTGGGGTAGCTGCATTTATAAGGCCCAGTAAATTTGCCGAGAAGCTCATTAATATGTTGCCCAAAGCAGGATGATCTTTCGGGATTTCAGGGAATATCCTCCTGAAGAATGGCCCTACAATACGTGAAAGAAAATTGATTGCACCTGCCTTTTCACCCACCTTCATTATGCCAAGCCAAAAGGTCATGGCACCTGCAAGTGGAAGGGCAATATCCATTACAGATGATTTTGAAGAATCAAAAATGCCATCAACCAGTAGCTTAAAAGCTTCGGTATCTCCCAAAAAAATTAATTTTACTAAAGCAAATACAAAAGCGATTAGAAAAAAAGCTATCCAGATATAGTTAAGGGCCATATTAATAGTTCAGGCTTTGAAGGTAATAGTTTTTTGATAAAATGTTCAGCTTCGGATAATAACATTGCTATATTTAATTCAACATTTATCCTTTCTATGCAACAGGTAACAATTCAGCTTACAGCAACAATTGATAAGTTTATCAGAGCTGTAAATAATCAAAACATCGATTGGGAAAGTAAGCCATTACCGGGCAAATGGTCAAACAAAGAGGTCATTGGTCATTTGTGCGATAGCGCTAAGATCAATTTACAACGTTTTGTGCGGTGTACGTATGAAGAGAATTTTAAGTTGACCTATGAGCAGGATAAGTGGGTAGCAGCACAGCACTACCAGGAAATGAACATTGACGACCTGCTGCAATTATGGCGTTTGCTTAATTTACAGATCAGTCTCGTATTGGATAATTATCCACTTGACCGGTTGCAGGCGAAATGTGATAATAGCAAAAAAGAAACTACATTACATACAGTAGAATGGCTGGCACGAGATTATCTGGAACATTTGCAACATCACTTAAATCAAATCAGATTTATATAAATGGAAATAGCTGGCTATTCCGGTACTCCGCTTGCAAAGAAACTCGGTATTAAATCAGGGTTTCATATCAACCTTGTCAATGCACCTGAATATTATCTGCAGCTTTTTACCGACCTCCCCAATGATTTGTATTTTGGAGATAAGGAAAATTCAAAAATTGATTTCATTCATGTCTTCACTAAAAGCAAGGAGGAATACACATCCTTACTTCCACATTTAAAAGATTGTATTAAATCTAATGGAATGATCTGGGTATCCTGGCCTAAAAAAGCATCGAAAGTACCAACCGATATTACTGAAGATATCATACGTAACTATGCTATAGAAATCGGCTTGGTTGATATTAAAGTTTGTACAGTTGACGATATATGGTCGGGCCTGAAATTGGTTATACCGATGAAGGATAGAAACTAAACGGTCATTATAAATGTATTCGATTTCTACGGTTGTTGATCAACAATAAATTATGTGGTTAAATATTTTTGACCCAAACATAATGCTGCATAACACGTAAAAACTATCAGTAATAATATTTTTTTCATCTGCCCTAAATTAAGAGATTTATTTACTTAGGGTCAGATTTACTCGTGTAACGGCGACATTATGCTTAAAAATCATAACTTTGGCTATTAATATTTTTTGAAGATGCCTACTATACAACTTTCACGCGTTCATGGTGATTTTGGTTTTGAAGCCACTGATGAGAACGGTCACAGTATTAAAATGGATAGCAGCCCGGAGAGCGGCGGCCTTAATTATGGTGTGCGACCAATGCAAACCCTATTAATGGGATTAGGCGGATGCTCGGCAATCGATGTGATCAGTATTTTAAAAAAGCAGCGCCAGGATGTGGTTGATTATAAAATGACCATCAGCGGCGAGCGTGAAAAAGGCAAAGAACCATCGTTGTGGCAGTCCATCAATGTTGAGTTTCATCTGTATGGAACTATTGATGAAGATAAAGCAATCCGCGCTGTTGACCTTTCTATAAATAAATATTGCTCTGTTGCTGCCACTTTGATGGGAGCCGGAGCAAAAATCACAACGCAGGTATTTGTTCATCCTGCCGAATAATACATTCTTCTACAACATTCATATTATATCATGTCCAAAAAATTAGACCCAGTTACCCAGGCTATACGTATTCAAACACCTCAATCAGATCAACAGGAACATTCAACACCGCTTTATATTACCAGCAGTTTCACTTTTGATGAAGCTGAGGCTATGCGTGCCGCATTTGCCGATGAATCTGATGATAATATATACAGCCGATTTAGCAATCCGAATGTAGACGAGTTTATTGCTAAAATGTGCGCACTTGAAGGTGCTGATGCTGGCTTTGCCACATCAACCGGCATGAGTGCTATATTCTCATCCATGTTTGCTTTGTTAAAGCAAGGTGACCACCTGATCTGCTGCAGTTCTGTTTTCGGAAGCACCTATACTATGGTAACTAAGTATCTGATAAACTATGGTATCGAAAGCACTTTGGTGCCTGCGGGTGATTACGCCGCCTGGGAAGCCGCAGTACAGCCCAATAGCAAAATGATCTATCTGGAAACGCCAACCAACCCGCAATTGGAAGTGCTTGATCTGGAATGGACCGGTAAGTTTGCTAAAAAGCATGGTTTGATATTAAATGTAGATAATTGTTTTGCCACTCCGTTATTACAAAGGCCAATTGATTATGGGGCTGATCTTATTGTTCACTCCGCTACTAAATGGATTGACGGGCAGGGTAGGGTGTTAGGTGGTATTATTGTCGGCCGTGCTGATCTGATCAAAGAGATATACTTGTTTTGCCGTAATACCGGCCCGTCAATGTCGCCTTTTAATGCATGGGTACTAAGCAAGAGTTTGGAAACATTGGATGTGCGTATGCAGCGCCATTGCGAAAATGCATTAAAAATTGCCGAAACTCTACAAAGCAATCCTAATGTGGCATGGGTTAAATATCCTTTTCTTCCCAACCATCCTCAATATGAAATTGCTAAAAAGCAAATGAAACTGGGTGGTGGTGTGTTTTGTATGGAGATAAAAGGCGGACTTGAAGCAGGACGTAAATTCCTTGATGCGCTCGAAATGCTTTCGGTGACCGCCAACCTGGGCGATACCCGCAGCATTGCATCACACCCGGCAAGTACCACGCATTCCAAATTGACAGACGAGCAAAGGATAGCAGTAGGCATCACACCCGGATTGATCCGTATATCCGCCGGCCTTGAAAAAGCTGAGGATATTATTGCAGATATTACCCAGGCTTTAGAGAAAAGCGCATTATAACAAAGGAGCACTTTATCCAATATACAAACAAAAAGCCGCTTAATTAAGTGGCTTTTTGTTTGTGCTGTTTTGTCCGAAACTATGGGACATCAAAAAATTCAGCCAAAGCCCCGAAATAGGAGCTATCCCATCCATCAGCAAAACTGTCGTAGTCCTGGTCTGGAATATTAGTGTGTCTCAACTCCGCTGACGTACCTTTTTTATCCGGATGCAGTTTGATGGTGACAATAGATGCTTCAGGCTGCCCATCAAAATACCATTGCTGTACTATTTTCTTTCCATCTTCAAATTCCAGGTTTTTACCAACAATACTGCCATCCCACATAGAAAATTCTGAGCCAGGTTCTGTGCTCATTACTGCTTCTTCACCTGTCCATAATTCAATGGTTAGCGGATTGGTTAAAGCAGTATAGATTTCTTGTGGTGTAGCGGGTAAAAGGTAATATTTCTTAAAATCTTTCATTTGTCTGAACCTGAATTATTAGAATTCAGGAATTTATCGAATTTCATTTATCGTCAACAAAACTATTATTTATTACACATATAATTCTGCTAATTCTTTAATTCGATTAATTCCGGTTTAAGACAATTTACACAGCACCTATAGGTAAAACTGATCTGCCGTATATTTCATTTAATACATTAGCTATTCCGGTATATATAGCTGATAATCCGCATATTATACCTTCATACCCAGCAAGATGTTTAATTGAAGTATTACCGGTAGAATCGCCAACAGCCAATAAAATGAATAAAATAGTTAAGGATCCGAATACAAATTGTAGTGCCCGGTTCAATCTCAAAGTGCCGAAAAACATACAAAAGGTAAAGAAACCCCAGATAGCAAGGTAGGCAACCATGGCATCATCAGAGGCTGCAGGAATCCAACCCAATTTTGGCATAACGATTAATCCGACCAATGATAACCAGAAAAAGCCATATGAGGTAAAGGCTGTTAATCCAAAAGTATTATTTTTTTTTGCCTCAATAATACCGGCAATTACCTGGGCCAGGCCGCCATAAAAGAGGCCCATAGCCAGTATGATGGAGTTAAGCTCAAAAAAGCCGGCATTATGAAAATTTAATAAGACGGTAGTCATGCCAAAGGCACACAGGCCTAATGGCGCAGGGTTGGCAGTCCCATCCTTTGCGGGAACAGGTGTTGTTGGGATCATAGTAGTTTTAGGTTTAATTTGGTTTATGATGCAATATAGTAAAATGATTACACTGATTAATAGAACGATTTCACCGATTACTGATATTATTTCATCATTAAACAGCTTTGGGCTTTAATCTTTTACCTTTATGCTTTCATCTTTCTTATGCAAAAACTAGTTTTAATACGTCACGGCGAAAGTACATGGAACCTTGAAAACCGTTTTACAGGCTGGACCGATGTTGATCTTTCTGAAAATGGTTATCAACAGGCCAAAAATGCAGGCGAACTATTTAAAAAACATGGTTATACTTTTGATACGGGTTTTTGCTCTGTTTTAAAACGATCTATTAAAACCCTGGATATCGTATTGGAAGAAATGGACCTGCTTTGGATACCAGTACAAAAATCGTGGCGGTTGAATGAACGGTTTTATGGCGCCTTACAAGGACTAAATAAGGCGGAAACAGCAGCAAAATATGGCGAAGAGCAGGTACATAAATGGCGTCGTGATCCTCATACATTTCCACCCGCCATTACTATTGATGATGATCGATATCCGGGTAAAGACCCACGCTATAAACAACTTACTCAACGGGAATTGCCACTTACCGAAAATCTTAGCGAAACGATGGACAGGGTATTACCCTTCTGGCACGAAAGTATTATTCCTGACATAAAGCTTAACCATAAAGTAATCGTTGCCGCGCACGGTAACAGTTTACGGGCCTTAATTCAATATATTGATCATCTATCAGATGAAGAAGTAATCAAACTGGATCTACCCACCGGTGTGCCCATAGTATATGAACTGGATGATGAGTTGAATAGAATAAAGCATTATTATCTGGAATAAATACTCTTTAAGAAAGAGGGCTTTTTCTAACCTTCCTTATCATACAATACCGCCGCCTTTTCTGCCGACATTTTAATTCCCTTTATCATTGCCGAGCTAAAACCGTTATGTTCCATCTCATTTAGTCCTGCAATAGTGCAGCCTTTGGGGGATGTTACCTTATCAATTTCCTGTTCAGGATGCGAAGCTAATTGTAGAAGCAGATCTGCAGCACCTTTTGCTGTTTGAGCGGCCATTTTCAGTGCATCATGTGCATGAAAGCCAATCTCAGTACCACCTTGTGATGCAGCGCGAATTGAACGTAAGAAGAACGCGATACCACAGGCGCAGAGCGCCGTTGCTGATGTCATTAGCTCTTCATTGATCTGGATAGTTACGCCTACCGTATCGAATAAAGATTTTACCAGCGCAACGTTTTCTGCAGACGCGTTATCAGTAGCAATACAGGTCATAGATTGACCAATAGCAATGGCAGTATTAGGCATAGCACGCACTACCTGAACCTGCGTGCCGGATTGTACACGTATATCATGACAGTTTACCCCTGACACTACTGAAATTAGCAGGTGCTTCAGTTTCTTCAGTACCGGTTTTATTTCATATAGCAATTTATTGAGTTGCTGCGGCAATACAGCTAAAACAACAATATCCGCCTTTCTAACTGCGTCAGAATTATTACTGGTGGTTTGAAATCCTTCTTCAGCCAATAATAACAGAGCAGAAACGTTACGGCGCGTTAATACAATTTGATCGGGTTGATAAATACCAGCCTTAACCAATCCTCTTGCTAATGACAGCCCGATATTCCCGCTACCAAGTATTGCGATGGTTTGTTGTTCACTCATTTTTTATGATTACTTAAACGTGTACCAAATGATTGTTTATATTTTAGCTGACCTAAATCATCAGACTTGCCGATAATTACTGCCTTTACTCCACAATTGATGGCAGTAAAAGCGTTATCCAGTTTTGGCAGCATACCACTGTGAATGATCTGTTGCCCTTTTAGCTTTTCATACCTATCCGGGTCAATTTCCCGGATCAATGATTCCTCGTCATTAATATCCTGCAAAACACCTTTCTTTTCAAAGCAATATACAAGAGTAGTTTCATATATTTTTGACAAGGCAACTGCCAATGCCGATGCAATAGTATCTGCATTGGTATTTAATAACTGGCCTTCACCATCATGTGTTATTGCACAAAAAACAGGGGTGAAGCCTGCATCCATTAATTTTTCCAAACTGTTAGGGTCGATGGATTTATCATCAATATCCCCCACAAAGCCGTAATCGATAGTTTTTACAGGCCGTTTACTGGTTCTGATAAAATTTCCGTCCGCACCGGTGAGGCCGATAGCATTAGTACCAAAACGCTGTAATTGGGCAACTATATTTTTGTTGATCAACCCACCATAAACCATTGTCACTACGCGCAGGGTTTCAATATCTGTTATCCTTCGTCCATCAACCAGTTTGGCTTCAATACCGAGCGTCTCTGATAATTGCGTGGCCACTTTTCCGCCACCATGCACCAATATCTTGTAACCATCTATTGCCGTAAAATCCTTCAAAAAATGATAGAGATTCTCAGAGTTATCAATGACATTGCCACCAATTTTTATAATATGCAATTCTTTCTTAGCCATCAAATTCAATAAGAGGCTAAAATACTAATTCGATGTTACTTATTTTTTAAAAATTAGGTCAGATTAAAAACATAGTTACCGTAAATCAGGTTGAAAAAAGTTTCAGGTAGCTTTTTTTATCGTTATTTTGCGACTGAAAATTTGGTAATATATTCTACTTATGGAATTGAAGAAAACCGCAGGAGTGTCACGTGTAGTTATAATTGGTGGTGGATTTGGAGGCATTAACCTGGCTAAAAAGCTAAAAAATAAGCCTGTAGAAGTCCTGATGTTAGATAAGCATAATTATCATACTTTTCAGCCCTTACTTTACCAGGTGGCAATGGGCGCTATTGAAGCAGATTCTATAGGCTTCCCGATCAGAAGGATATTTACCAATCAAAAGAACTTTACTTTCAATCTTGCTGAAGTACTAACCATCAACCCAGAAAAGAATACGCTAACAGCTGATATCGGTGAAATTGAATATGATTACCTGGTAATAGCCACAGGCGCCAATACCAATTTCTTCGGCAACAAGCAAATTGAGCATCATGCCATGCCGATGAAAAACATTAGTGAGGCATTAAATATACGCAGCCTTATGCTGCAAAACCTTGAAAAGGCAGTTATTACAAAAGACTATACTGAAAGAGAGGCCTTACTAACGTTTGTTGTAGTAGGCGGTGGCCCTACAGGCGTGGAGCTATCTGGTGCATTAGCCGAGATGCGTAACCATGTTTTATGCAAGGATTATCCTTCACTTTGTGAAGAAGATATGAAGGTTTTCCTGGTAGAAGGTAAGCCCGTTGTACTTGGCGCCATGTCTGCAAGCGCTTCTGCCGCTGCTAAAAAGGGATTGATTAAAATGGGCGTGGTTATACATAATGGTGTGCATGTACAAAGTTATGATGGCTATGAACTAAAGATAGATGATGGCACCACCATACTAACCCGCAATGTTTTTTGGGCAGCAGGCGTAATGGGCGAGGTACCCGGCGGTTTACCAGATGGTGCTATTACGAAGGGCCGCAGGATACAAACCGATGATATCAGCAGGGTAGTTGGTTATCAAAATGTATTTGCAATTGGTGATGTCGCAGCCATGATAACCCCTGAAACACCTAACGGCATACCGGGTATGGCCCAGGGTGCTATCCAAACCGGGCAGCACCTGGCTAAAAATTTGATGCACCTGATAAAAGGCGAACCCACCGTTCCATTTAAATACTTCGACAAAGGTTCTTTAGCCACCGTAGGGCAAAATAAAGCAGTGGCAGATATTTGGAAACTACATTTTCATGGTTTCCTTGCCTGGGTGCTATGGATGTTTGTTCACTTAATGTCGTTGGTGGGCTTTTCAAATAAGCTAAGCGTTTTCACCAGCTGGGCAATCAAATACTTTACAAAAAATACTGACAACCGCCTCATCGTGCGTTTCTTCAACACTGAAACGATGATGACCGAGCCGGTAGCTAAATAACCGATACAAACATTCTGCACACTCCAACGTTAGCCAATCTGGTTAATGCCTATGGATCTGTTTGTTGTTATTGCTTTACTGGTTACTGTCAGCGCTATTTATTCCTACATAAACGCCCGGTTTATCAAATTGCCAGGCACTATCGGTATTATAAGCGTAGCCATAGTTTTTTCTATTATCACCATAGTTGTTGATAAGTTAAACCCTGGGGCCGCCAAGTACCTTAATGCCTTGTCAAAGGGTATAAACTTCTCTGGCATTGTACTCAATATCATGCTGGGGTTCCTGCTTTTCGCCGGCTCATTCAATCTTAATACACAGCGATTAAAAAAAGAAATGCATCCCGTATTAATTTTAAGTACAGTAGGTGTTATCTTATCTACAATCATATTTGGTGTTCTTTTTTATTATGCGGCATCACTATTCCAGGTGAATATCCCCCTTGTTTATTGTTTTCTATTCGGGGCGCTGATCTCACCAACCGACCCCGTTGCCGTTGGTGCAATCATCAAAGGCTCCAAACTGCCTGCTAATCTCGCAACGATAATACATGGCGAGTCTTTATTTAATGATGGGATAGGCCTGGTATTATTCATTACCATACTTGAAATTATTGAATCAGGGAGCGATCATGTTGATTTTGCCAAGGCTGCTTTATTGTTTTTAAGAGAAGTGTTTGGTGGTATTGCAATGGGGATGATATTTGGCTTTATTGCTAACCGGCTAATGAAATCCATCACCGATTTTCAAACTATTGTACTGGTATCACTGGGTTTGGTTATGGGTGTCAGTGTTTTGGCCGAGGTTTTCCATTTGTCTATTCCTTTATCCGTAGTAGCTGCGGGGTTAGTATCGGGTAACCGTTCGATCAATATCGATAACAAAGAGCATTCGCATCAGTCATTGGAAAGGTTTTGGATGCTGATTGATGAAATGTTAAATACCATCTTATTTGTGATGATCGGTTTGCAGATGATTAACTTGCCTTTTCTTAAAAACTACTGGTTAATAGGCGGTATTGGCATTTTAGTGATATTATTGGCAAGATGGATCAGCATTATGTTGCCTATTACATTTTTACGCCGAAGCCTGGATATTAATTATGGCAGTATCAATATACTTACCTGGGCCGGTTTACGGGGAGGAATCTCTATTGCACTGGCTTTATCATTACCGATTACACCATACAGGCACCTGATCTTATCGGGGAGTTATTTTATTGTGATATTCTCTATTATTGTGCAAGGACTTACCTTAAGCAGGCTCATTAATTTCTCTTACAGAAAAACAGAGAATACTGACTAATTATCTTATTTGCTTTTTAGTTTAGCCATATAAGCTGCGATTTCCTTTTCATTAGCATCGCCGCTCTTGCTTAGAGAATGAATGATGTTTTCTTTTTCAATTTCGCTTCTATTCTGGCTCAGCTTCTTTTTGGCTTGTAGATCGGTTACTTCTATTTCAAAAGCAATGATCCCTTTCATCATTTTGGATTTGTACTGATCAGGTAAATTATTCCATTGCTGTAGATAACCAGCATCATAATATTCAATGGTATGCTTAAGCAGCTCCGCTTTTTTATGTTCTTCCTCTAATATTACCGCTTTGCCGTAAGCATGCACTGCGATATAATTCCAGGTAGGTACATTCTCTTCTTTCTCGTAATTTTTGGGCGATATATAGGCGTGAGGTTCAGTAAAAATAACCAGTGAAGTATTTTCGATTACCTGTGCCGATTGTGGATTGGCCTTTGCAAAATGCGATAACAAAAATACCTTGTCATTTTCCTGCTTAACTAAAAAGGGCAGGTGAGTAGCCTCTGGTACACCATTTACGGCAGTAACAATAGTGGCAAAGCTATATCGCTGCATAAATGCGATTATTTCTTGTCCGTCCGTAAGTGCGTTAAAGTAGGGGATGTACATTTTATAGGGCTAATATTTCTTTCTTTAATATTTCAGGGATATTGGTAAATAATGTATTCTTTGTTAGTGACAAATTACAGTAACATTCATTTTTAACGACATTTATAATATGTTTATACCAATCAAGATATGACCACTCTCTTGGTTTAGGAGAATAAAGAAACATATCCTTATTATCCCAATGAACTTCTGTTGCCGTCCTGTAGATATAGGTAAATTTTTCAGTTTCAGGAAAAATACAAAGCCGACCTGAATCGTCGATTGCCACCTCTTTAATACCGTCGTTTTTCATGCGACCTAATTTACAAAGTCTCCAGCATCTGTTTCAATACGGCCTGTGCAGCCCACACACGATTACCCGCTTCGTGGATTACTATTGAGTTTTGTCCGTCCAGTATTTCATCGGACAATTCCAAATTACGACGTACCGGTAAGCAATGCATCACCTTGGCATTATTGGTAGGTTTTAATTTGTCATTGGTCAGCATCCAGTCCTCATATCCTCCAAAAACCTTCCCGTAAGGCTCATAAGCCGACCAGTTTTTTACGTAGATAAAATCAGCATCAGCTAATGCTTCGTCCTGGTTATGGGTGATGGTTGCGCCATTGGTGAAATCAGTGCATAATTCATATCCTTCTGGGTGAGTGATAGTAAAATCAACATCAGCCCTGCACATCCACTCTGCAAATGAATTGGGTACCGCCTGTGGCAATGCTTTTACATGAGGTGCCCATGTTAATACCACTTTAGGACGTGCTTTGGTTTTTAACTCCTCAATGGTAACCAAATCAGCTAAACTTTGTAAAGGGTGACGTGTAGCCGATTCCAAGCTCACCACCGGTACACCGCAATATTTTACAAACTTGTTAAATACATCTTCGCTATAATCCGCATCCCGGTTCTTTAAGCCAGGGAACGAGCGTACCCCGATAATATCTACATATTGCCCCAAAACACCTGCCGCTTCACGAATGTGTTCTACCGTACCTCCGTTCATGATCGCGCCATCCTGTAGTTCCAGGGCCCAGCCTTCTTTATCTATATTGAGTACCATAACGTTCATCCCCAAATTAGTGCCGGCTTTTTGGGTACTAATACGGGTACGTAAGCTCGGGTTAAGAAAAATCAACCCAAGGGTCTTGTGCTTACCCAAATGCTCGTAGGCGTAAGGATTTTGCTTTAAATGCAAAGCCTCCTTAACAAGCGATTGAACGTCGACAACATCATTTACAGACGAAAAAAGTTTCATAGGCGCCCAGGGTATTTATTGTGCTATGGTTGAATGATTTAGTACAGTAGTAAACGCTTCTAAAAACCTGTCGGCATGTGCCTTTGTTAAATTCAGAGCCGGTAAAAGCCTGATCACATTTGGCTTGGCCTCTCCAGTAAAAATATGGTGTGTAAACAGCAGTTCTTTACGTGCATGTGCCAGCTCTTCTGGTAATTCAATGCCTATCATCAAACCACGTCCGCGTACTTCTTTTACCTGTTCAAATTTCTTCAATTCTTCTATCAGGTAACCACCAACTGTGGTTGCATTTTGCATCAGGTTATCCTGTTCCATCACTTCCAGTACAGCTAAACCGGCGGCACAGGCCAAATGGTTACCACCAAAGGTAGTGCCCAGCATACCATAAGCAGGTTGTATTTTTGGCGATATAATAATACCACCAATAGGGAAGCCGTTACCCATACCTTTTGCCATACTGTAGATATCCGCATTGATACCTGCAAAATCATGAGAGTAGAATTTTCCTGTCCGTCCGTAACCGCACTGAACTGAGTCTGCTATAAATACCGCATTATGCTGATCACACAGCGACCTGATCTTTTGTAAAAAGCTTGCACTGGCTACCTGTATACCACCCACACCCTGTATGCCCTCTATTATTACTGATGACACTTCATATTTATTAAAAGCTTGCTCTAAAGCTGCTTCATCGCACCAGGGCAGGAAGATTACATTATCTGTTTCATTAACCGGAGCAACTATCTTTGGATTATCGGTCACTGCAACCGCTAACGATGTCCGTCCGTGAAATGACTTGCGGAAAGCTATTACCATCTTTTTTCCATTGTAAAATGATGCCAGTTTAAGCGCATTCTCATTGGCCTCAGCGCCAGAGTTGCATAAGAATAACTGGTAATCATCCTTACCAGATACCTTGCCCAATTTCTCAGCCAGTTCCTTCTGCAAAGGGATCTCAATCGAATTAGAATAAAACCCTATTTGATGTAACTGATCTTCCAATCGCCTTACATAATGAGGGTTGGTGTGACCAATAGAGATCACCGCATGACCGCCATACAGATCAAGGTACTCGGTTCCCTTGTCGTCATAAACCAAACTTCCAACACCTTTTACAATGTTGATCGGGTTGATAGGATATACATCAAATAGTTTCATTCTTTTAAGCTGAATGCGGAAAGCTTAAAGCAGAAAGCTTTTTCTTTCCCGGTTATTAATTTATTAATTCTATATTCTCATTACAAAGCTTTGGTCTTTCTGCTTTTAGCTTTCTGCTAAAACGCAGTGGCCTTAAGCCTTAGCCCTGCTGTTTCATCGAAATCAAATAACAAATTCATATTCTGAACTGCTTGTCCAGATGCGCCCTTTGTTAAATTATCAATAATGCTTGTTATAAGCAGCTTATTGCCATGTTTGGCAACCTGTATAAAACATTTGTTAGTATTCACCACCTGTTTCAAATCAATATTACGACTGGTAACATGGGTAAACGGATGACCAGCATAGTAATCCTCAAATAATTTCAAAGCCTCATCGCCTGACAGATCGCTGTCCATGTAAATACTGGCAATAATGCCGCGGGTATAATCACCACGATAAGGCACAAAATTTATTGTCCGTCCGTAAGTAGGCTGAAGTTGCTTAATTGACTCGCCGATCTCCTTCAAATGCTGATGATCAAAGGCTTTGTAGATAGACAGGTTATCATTCCTCCACGTAAAGTGCGTAGTAGGTGATGGGCTTTGCCCTGCACCTGTAGATCCTGTTGTACCTGTAATATGTACCTCTCCGTTTAACAAGCCTTTAGCTGCAAGCGGTAATAAGCCTAATTGAAGGCATGTTGCAAAGCAACCCGGGTTAGCGATGTTTTGAGCTGATTTTATAGCATCCCTATTTAACTCAGGTAAACCATAAACAAAGCTTTTGTTATTTATTTTCGAGTTTTGGCTTAACCTGAAATCCTGGCTCAAGTCAATGATCTTAATATGATCGGGGATAGGGTTAGCTTCTAAAAACTTTTTAGCATCACCATGCCCAACGCATAGAAAAAGCACATCGATATCATTGGGTAATTCACCTGTGAACTTCAGGTCTGTATCGCCAAATAAATCGGTATGTACCTCGTATATATAGTTGCCTGCGTTGCTGTTACTGTTTACAAAAGCGATCTCCACATTGGGATGGTTCACAAGTATACGCAGCATTTCGCCGCCTGTATAACCTGCCCCGCCAACTATACCAGCTTTAACCCCCCGGCCCCCTGAAGGGGGAGTATTTGTAGTATTAATATTTTTCACAGTGTCATTCATATTCAAAATTATAATTCCCCCTTTAGGGGGTTAGGGGGTATGTTGATCCTGTCATTTTTTGTAGATGGTGTTGAGTACAGTATAAATTCCAGGTCTGATGTTTCTTTATTGCTGATGAAATGCTTTTGCCCCGGTTTTATCTCGATACCCTGTTCTGGCTTTAGCTCACTTTCTATACCGTCTATCATAAAAGTAGCCTTGCCTTTAATAATAAAAAATACCTGTGTCGCCTTTTCGTGATAATGCAATTGCTCGGCTGTATCTGGAGGCATCAATTCCTGTTTAACAGATAAAGCGTCTGTATCTATAAAATTCCAACCGTAGCAATCATCGCCCCATTTATAGTGGCTTGTGCATTCGCTTTTTGAAAATACGCCCCCCTGACCCCCTAAAGAGAGAGTTTGACCGTCTTTTTTACTTTGGTTACTATCCATTTAACTTTTATTGAGCATTAATTGCTCCCCCCTTCAGGGGAATGGGGGGCATTTACTTTGTGATAGATCATTACCTGGTTGCCAAATATCTTGGAGAATCCTTTAACGTCTTCGCCTGTCCAGGCATTGTTCATTTCGCCATAGCTGCCAAACTTGCTCGACATCAGATCATGTTTAGATTCGATACCTGTCACCTGGAAACGATAAGGGTTTAATTGTACAAACACTTTTCCGCTCACATTTTGCTGGGTATCGGTTAAAAACGCCTCAATGTTACGCATAATAGGGTCGTGGAACTGCCCTTCGTGCAGCCAGTTACCGTAGAATGAAGATAACTGATCTTTCCATGATAATTGCCATTTGGTCAATACATGTTTCTCCAAAGTGTGATGCGCCTTGATAATAACCATTGGAGCCGCAGCCTCAAACCCTACACGACCTTTAATACCAATAATGGTATCGCCCACATGTATATCTCTGCCGATGCCGTATGGTTGTGCAATAGCCTGTAGTGCCTGTATAACCTGGGTTGGATGAGCATATTTCTTGCCGTCTAAAGCAACCAATTCGCCTTTTTCAAATTCAAGCTCAATGTTTCTTGTGCCTGATGCTGTCATTGGGGTAGGCCATGCATCCTCTGGTAAACCTAAATTGGAAGTAAGGGTTTCTTTACCGCCTACAGATGTTCCCCAGATACCTTTGTTGATAGAGTATTTGGCTTTCTCGAAGTTCATATCCACACCGTGCTTTTTCAGGTATTCAATCTCTTCTTCACGACTCAGTTTAAGGTCACGAATAGGGGTCATTATCTGCACGTTTGGTACCAGGATATTGAAGATCATATCAAAACGTACCTGGTCGTTACCTGCACCTGTACTGCCGTGTGCTACATACTCGGCACCAATTTCTTTGGCGTAGTTGGCTATGGCTGTAGCCTGGCTTACCCGCTCCGCACTTACTGACAGGGGATAAGTATTGTTCTTTAACACATTACCATAAATGAGGTATCGCACGCAGGTGTTGTAAAAATTGTCAGTCTCATCTACCACATGGTGCGAAGTTACACCCATGCGGTATGCACGCTGTTCAACATGATATAACTCATCAGCGCTAAAACCGCCTGTGTTTACGATAACTGAGTGAACCTCAAGGCCTAAATCACGTGTTAAATAAATGCAGCAGAATGAGGTATCTAATCCACCGCTGTAAGCCAATACTACTTTCTTTTTCATAAGCTAAAAGCTGAAAGCAAAAAGACCAAAGCTTTTTACCCTCTTAATTTTTTAATTAAGCCAATTAACATGGCCTTTACTTCGTTAATAAATTGATTAATTTGTTGATAAAACTCTTGATCAATATAAGTTAAATCCCTACTAAGCAGGGAGCAATATTCTAATTCATGAGCTGATCCTAAAGCCATATCTAAAAAATGAGCGAAATCTTTCTCCGTAAATCTTCCACTGCCCTCTACAATGTTTAGCGCAATGGAATAAGACGCACGTTTCGTCTGACTTAATAAGTCAAATTGTTCACTTTTTGGAAATTTTGGAAGAAAGTGCAGATACACAAACAAATTAAGTTCATGTGCCTTTTTCCATACTTCCAATTTTTTATAATCCCTCATATCAAGCTTAAAGCTAAAAGCGGAAAGTCTAAAGCTCCTGCTTTTTGATGTGTATAATGTTAATTTAAATTCAAATTTATCTGTCTTTATCTTTAAATCTCACTTTCAGCTTAAAATGTCCGTCCGTAACTAAGAGAAAGCTTTTCTTAAGCTCAATGCTTAAAGCGTATCCTCAGCTCAAAAAAAGCTTTCAGCTTTAGTCTTTTCGCTTTCAGCCTAAAATGGCTTTCTGCTTTAGTCTTTAAGCTTTCAGCTCAATAGAGAACTTCTCCATCCGTCTCTTTATCGCATTTTCAATACGCTCCAATAGGGTAGCCTTGTGGGTAATGCGTTTCATTTTATCTTCGTATTCTTTTTGCTTTTCAGCCGGGTCAAATAACATGGCTGTACACATACAATTCTTGCGCTCCTTGCTGGTCAGGATATCATAGTTAACACAGCTTTTGCATCCTTCCCAAAACTTTTCATCCTGGGTAAGCTCTGAGTAGGTAACCGGCTCATAACCCAAATCTGAGTTGATCTTCATTACTGCCAAACCTGTAGTTAAGCCAAATATCTTTGCATCAGGGTATTTGGTTCTGGATAGTTTGAATATGTTTTCTTTGATCGCCTTGGCCAGTCCGCTTTTGCGAAAGTTAGGGTTAACTATCAGTCCCGAATTAGCCACAAACTCACCGCTCCAGGTTTCGATATAACAAAACCCTGCCCAGGTACCGTCTTTATGAAAAGCGATCACTGCTTTGCCTTCCAGCATTTTATTAGCAACATATTCAGCCGAGCGTTGTGCAATGCCTGTGCCGCGAGCCTTTGCCGACTCGGCCATTTCATCACAAATCAGCTGTGCATAATCGACATCCTGTGCTGAAGCAACCCGAATATCAAAATCTTGTATAGTCATTGAAATAGATAAATTAACGTTAAATTCTTTGGCTTTGTGGCCAATACGTAATTAGATGGATTTTTGTTGACGAAGTTTAAAAAACCTCGGTTTGGGTTAATAGCAGAGCGTTAATTAAACCCGGGGTATGTAAAGCCTTCGTCGTGAAGGCGAAAATTCAAAAACCGTTGAAACCAAAGCAGCGGCAACCGGAGCATTTATTGCTCTTGTTACGGGCTTATTTAAGCTTTGCTGGATCATTATTATGCGTGTTTTTGTTATTTTTAATTTGGTTGCAAATTATCGCATAAATTTTTACTTATGCAAGAAAAAATACATTTAATGATATTCAAATTAAATTAAATTATTCGATAATTGCATTACCAATCAATAAAACCCAGATACCCATACCTAAATTATTGACATGAAACTAAAAACTACTTTGTTCATCCTCTTTTGCCCTTTAGTGTGTTTTTCTCAAAATATAAGCATCATCCCACAACCAGCATCATTAAAACCGACAAAGGATGCGTTTATTTTAAAACAGGGAAAAACAATCGCTTTTAATAATCAATCATTATACCAGGAAGCTAAATATCTTAAAAGTGAAGTGTTGAGTTCCTGTAAAATACAATTAAGAATAAATAAGAAGTCGAATAATGGTATAAAGCTTGTTTTATTAAAGGGAAACGATGTACAAAATGGCTATCACCTGGTTATTAATGCCAATAGCGTTACCATATCTTCATCGAGCAGGGAGGGGATATTTTACGGTATCCAATCGTTGCTGCAGTTAGTGAATGATAATGCTAATTCCTCCTCAATTAAATTACCGGGATTGGTTATTAATGATACTCCGCGCTACCAATGGCGGGGTTTTATGCTGGATGAAGCCAGGCATTTCTACGGCAAACAAAAGGTTGAGATGTTGTTGGATTGGATGGCAAGATACAAGCTCAATAAATTCCACTGGCATTTAACTGATGCCCAGGGCTGGCGTATACAGATCAGCAAATATCCAAGGTTAGCTTCTGTTGGGGGGATAGGCAATTTTACTGATTCACTTGCAGCGGCACAGTATTATACAAAAGATGATATTAAAGAGATAGTTAATTATGCTCAAAAACGTTTTATTACAATAATTCCTGAGATAGATATGCCGGGGCATGCCACGGCAGCCAATAAAGCTTATCCTGAATATAGCGGCGGCAGTGTTGAAAAATACCCTAATTTTACTTTTAACCCGGCCAAAGAAGAAACTTATACTTACCTGTCAGATATAATAAAGGAGACTAATCAATTATTCCCTGCCCATCTTTTCCATTTAGGGGGTGATGAAGTTGCTTTTGGGATGCAGGCATGGCTCAAGAATCCTCAGATTACAGCTATGATGGCTGATAAAAAATTCAGCACTCCAAATGAGCTTGAATTTTATTTCATTAAGCGGATGGCCGATACCGTGATTAAACTAAAAGACAAAGTACTCTGCTGGGATGAAGCCACCGATGCCGATCTTCCTGCTGATAAAACAATTGTTTTTTGGTGGCGTCAAAATAAACCGGAGCAGCTGGCTTTGGCACTAAAAAAGAATTACCAGGTGGTGCTGTGCCCACGATTGCCGATGTATTTTGATTTTGTACAGGATAGCGCACATGTATCCGGCCGTAAATGGGATGGAAAGGCTTTTAATAGCTTTGCTGATGTGTACAATTATCCCGATAGCCAGACGGATACGGCACAGTTAAAATTAAAAAACATTATCGGCATACAGGCAAACCTTTGGACTGAAACCGTTGGTTCTGAAAAGCGCCTGGATTATATGGTATTTCCACGGTTAGCTGCTTTGGCCGAAGCTGCATGGACAATGCCTTCTGTTAAAGATGAGGCAGCATTTGAGATCAGGCTTAAAGCAGAACTTCAGTTATACAATAAAAAAGGGATCTATTATTTTGATCCTTTCAATCATGGCGTGCATCCCGAAGCGGTAGATTACCCATCATTGTCAGATGATTGATTTCAATGTATTTTGTTTAAGATATCACCACAATCATTTTGTCCGTCCGTCCGGGTGAACATTCTACTCACCCCGACATCGCTGCGCTTGTCACCCCTCTCTCCGCCTTTGGCGGAAAGAGGGGGATAAAAATCTTCTCCGATCCCTCTTTCCGCGCAGCGAAGAGAGGGTGGTCGAGCGTAGCAACGACCGGGTGAGTCAACTATGCGTTTTGTCCGTCCGGATGTAAGCTGATTTAACCTAACCCAATCAACCTTTCAACTTCGACACAATATCCCCCACAATAATCTCTGCATGAACACGTGAGTTTTCAATGAACCATAAATGAGTATCCATACCACCCACTACCACTCCGGCTAAATAAAGCCCTTTGAGGTTGGTTTCCATCGTTTCATGATTGTATTGGGGGATCAGCTTCTCGTCGGTTGACAGGGTGATGCCTATATTCTTTAAAAACTCAAAGTTTGGCCTGTAGCCCGTCATCGCCATTACAAAATCATTGGGGATGGTAATTTGTCCGTCCGGGGTTTGGATGTCTACCTCGTGTTCGCGCACAGCAGTAAGGCTGGAGTTAAAATGGGCTTTGATGCTGCCTTCTTTAATTCGGTTAATGATATCGGGCCTGACCCAGTATTTTACACGGTGACCTACCTCATCACCACGAATAACCAAAGTCACCTCAGCACCTTTACGATAGGTTTCCAACGCCACATCAATAGCCGAGTTGCTTGAGCCCACCACTACCACCTTTTGCAGGGCATAATAATGAGGGTCTTTATAATAGTGTTGTACTTTAGGCAGGTCCTCGCCGGGGATATCCAGTTTAACAGCAATATCATAAAAGCCTGTTGAGAGGATCACATTCTTAGCCTCGTATTTGCCTTTTGGGGTGGTGATGGTGTAATGTTTGTCCGTCCGTTCTACACAGGAAACTTCTTCAAACAAATTCACTTTAAGGTGATTAGAGAAAGCTACCCTGCGGTAATATTCCAACGCCTCAGCACGGTTGGGTTTGTTGCTTATTGTAACAAAAGGGATACCGCCGATCTCCAGTTTCTCTGAAGTACTGAAGAAAGTCATGGTAGAAGGGTAGTTGTACAGCGAGTTGACCAGGCAACCTTTTTCAATAATAATATAGCTTAAACCGGCTTTTTGTGCCTCTAATGCACACGCCAAACCTATTGGGCCACCGCCTATAATGAGTATATCGAGCATATTTATCTAATTTTAAAGGTGAAAGGTAAAAGGTGAAAGGCAAAAGGTTAAATGTTTACTTAAAAAAGCTTTCGCCTTTTACCTTTCGGCTTTCGCCTCAAATCTCCGCCAGCACATCCCCATAAGCCTTAACCCGGTTAAAAACTGATCGTGCAAAAACACAGGTAGGCAGTATTTTTAAATGATTTTCACGCGCGAAGTTTACGCCGGCTTCAACCAGTTTCTCGCCCATGTGCTGGCCCTTTAGTTTTTCGCTTACCTCGGTATGGTAAATGTTCATCACATTATCGCGTGTGAGGTAACGCATTTCGCCCAGGCGGTTGCCGTTATCGTCAATATAAAATATGCCCGCGTGGTGTCTTTCTTCGTTTTTGATCTCCATTAATCACAAATAGTTGAGTACGGTAAAAGTAAAGCATCTGCCTTACAATTATCTTAACGGGATGTAATAAATTGAATGGATATTGTTTGAGTTGTGTAAACTCTGATGTCCTTGCCGAAGGAAAATAAAAAAAGGGTAAGCTACTTTTATCGCACCGCTACAACCCTCTACCCTTGCTGCGTTCCCACCCTGGGGGAGTTCAAGAGGAGCTGGTCGTAAAAGACTTACCCCGGCACAAAGATATACAAAAGGTTGATATGGGTTAAGAAAATGTTATTTTTTTAGTAGGTTAAAGGTAAAAGGCTAAGGGTGAAAGGTTTTTCTTTTGTCCGTCCGTAACTTCTCTATGTTTATAAGAATGACAGATTGGTCTTAGCCTTTTACCTTTCGCCTTTAACCTTTCACCTAAAACAAACTTATCTGCTGGCTCGGATTATAATTACCGTGAAACGGTTTTAACAACGATTCCCTCGGCGGTGCTTCACTAACCAGGTGACGTGCCTCGAAGGGCATTTCAGCATAAACCTGCCAGTGGGCGAAGGTATCAAAGGCCTGTCGATGTAGTATGGTGAGCTTTGAAACTTCAAAATCTTCTACCCATTTAACGCCCTTAAAATGCCTCCATAATGAATTGTGTGCGCACACATCGATATTTCGGGCTATGGTGATATGGGGTACCAGGTAATCCTTAATACCCAGGGATTTCTTCAATGCCTTGAACCATTGGGTGGTATGTGTGGTCGACCTGATCTTTGCATAAATGGTGCGGTATTCATCACCATGGGTAAAAAAGTCGAAGCCATCAATTGTTAAAGTAACAGGTGGCAGCAGTTGCAGGTTATTCTTCAGACCCATTAATTCGGGCTGTGCCAGGTAAGGTTTACGCCGGGGCATATTCTTAATGCTGATGTGCGCCTTTGAGTGTAGCCCCTCATAATTGCCGATTATACCCTCAGCATCGGCTTTGTATTTTACTACCTGCTCACAGATACCATCGCCCGGCGAAAGTACCATCATGTAATCTGCGTAACCTGTCATGTTCAGTTAGATTGGGTTGATTGGGTTGATTGGGTTGAATAAGTTGGATTGGATTAGATTAGGTTGATTAGGTTAGATTAGGTTGATTGGGTTGGACTAAGTTGACTGGGTTAAGAACCTAATCAACTACTTAATTTAATCAACTCAATCAACCATCTTAATTAATCAACTACTTAACTTAATCAACTCAATCAACTACTTAACCAATTACCCCACAAACCAAATCAGGGATATAAATATGCTAAATTATTTAGCATTAATGCAAATTTATTTTGTTTTTTTAGCTTAAAGCGAAAAGCTGAAAGTCCAAAGCATTTTCTTGAGCTAAAAGCTTATAGCTGAAAGTCCAAAGCATTCAAGGGATAAAAGCTTTCAGCTTTAGTCTTTTAGCTTTCTGCCCAAAAGAGCTTTCTGCTTAAAAAAGGCTCATCTGATTCACATCCCCCAAATCCTTATCTTCCTTTTCGGCTTTCTTATCCGGCAGCACATGCCATGCAGGATCACCCCTGAAGGGTATCTCATTAAAAAGTTTCCATGCTTTATCATACCCATAACTTTCGCGTTGTAGTATCGTGAGGCGTTTGAGCTCGAACTCGTCGTTCCAGCGGCGGTCTTTAAATTTGGGCCATAGTTTTTTGGCTTTGTCGTTGGGTACCTGCCTGGCTATGGTGATGTGCGGTACCGATTTCTTCTCGTTAAGGCATTTTCTTAACCGCTTAAACCAATCTTCCATAGGCGGGGCCGATTTGATGGCAGCATATATAGTGGTATAGTCGGTAGGTAAAAAGGTGGCGAAACCGTTTAGCTGCAAGGTAACCGGCTCTAACAGCGACAACTCTTTTTCCAGCTGCTGAAACAGGGGCTCGGTCCAGAAAGGTTTTTGCCGTGCCAGCCGTTTCATGGTGAGGTGCGCTTTGCTGTGCATCCCCTCAAAATCGCCGATAAGCCTTGCGCTGCTTTGCTTAAACTTCTTCACCTGTTCTGTAATAGGAGCAGGAGGCGTAAGTATGATCAGGTAATCTTTGTAGGCTTCCATGTGATAAAATTACTAATATTTTTAGTATATTAAAGTTGTTTAAGTTGGATTAAGTTGATTGGGTTTTCTCTCCGCGCGTCCGTCCGCTTGCATATTCTACTCACCCTGACATCGCTGCGCTTGCCACCCCTCTCTTCGCCTTTGGCGGAAAGAGGTGAGTAAAAAAAATTCTTCAATCCCTCTTTCCGCGCAGCGAAGAGAGGGTGGTCGAGTGAAACAATGACCGGGTGAGTCAACTATGCGACATGTCCGTCCGTAACTCCCCATAAACCCTATAATAAATATTTATCTGTAATATAATCTTAAAATTATTACCCTGTTTTATAGTTAATTATAAAATATTTATAAAGACTATTCTTTTTATTTAAAAATCTATCTTTATATTTGTGATGAACATAATCCCCCCGGATTATCATTAATCAAAATCAAAAATTGTCTGCCGTTTCTCTTACTTACGGACGGACATTTTGAGCAGAAAGCTGAAAGACTAAAGCATAAAGCTTTTATGCCTTGAACGCTTTAGACGTTCTGCTTTCAACTCAAAAAATAGCTTTGGACTTTTTGCTTTCAGCTTTTAGCTTCAAATGCAAGCCTGCACTATACTTTAGTAGGCTTTTGGGGGAGTATTGTTCGCTGCGCTCTACAGTTGATTGAGTTGAGCGGTTGAATAGGTTAAGTAGTTACCTAATCCAACTTAATCAACCTAATCAACCAAAATCACTAATTCACTAATTCACTAATTCAATAACTAAACCTCTCATGCTAAACAAAAACCAACCTGCCAAAAGCAATTATTACACTTCTGTTGATCAATTAAACTCATTACAAAACAAGGTATTACCACCGGATAAGGCTGATGATGAGCTATTAACCATTTATACTGCTAAAAATTGGCTTAAACGTGCAAGTAAACAACCCGTACCCAAAATGCTATTTGGCAAGTTATGGTTCGAGGGTGAGTTATGTATCTTATTTGCTGATAGTAACTTAGGCAAATCCATATTAGGGGTACAGATAGCCAACGGTATAAGTGTGGGCTATGCAAATGAACCATTTAATATTGAGTGCGAGGCTCAGCCTGTGTTGTATTGCGATTTTGAGTTATCAGAGAAACAGTTCGAGGCACGGTATTCTGCCAATTTTGAAGATCATTATGATTTTTCTGATAACTTTTACCGTGCCGAGCTTAACCCTGAAAACGACATTCCCAAAGGCTTTAAAAATTTTGACGAATACCTGTACGCTGTATTGGAGCGGGCAATAGTGCAAACAAAGGCAAAGGCTATCGTGATAGACAACATTACCTACCTGCGTACCGAGACCGAGCAGGCAAAAGATGCCCTTCCATTAATGAAGCACTTAAAGGCTTTAAAAAAGCAATACAAGCTATCTATACTGGCATTGGCCCACACACCAAAACGCGACCTGGCTAAAGAGATAAACCGCAACGACCTGCAAGGCAGTAAAATGCTGATGAACTTTTGCGACAGTGCATTTACCATCGGCGAGAGTGTAGTTGATAAGCAGGTACGCTACATCAAACAAATAAAGCAACGCAATACCGACCAGGTGTATGGCAGCGACAATGTGATCGTTTGCCAGATAAACAAGCCCCATAACTTTTTACAGTACGAGTTTAACGGCTACGGCAACGAGATGGATCACCTGCGCAAACAAAAGCGCGGCGAGGGTTACGAGAACATGAACGAAGCTGTAAGAATGAGGGAAGAGGGGCTAACCCTGCGTGAGATAGGCGACAAATTAGGAGTACCATTCCAAAAGGTCGACAGGATGATAAAAGCAGCTAAACTAAAATCTACTCTATAATTAATTATTGTCCGTCCGTAAGTGAGTGAAAAAGCGAAAAGCAGAAGGCATCAAGCTAAAATGCTTTCGGCTTTGGTCTTTCAGCTTTCGGCTTACTTACGGACGGAAAAAAGAAGAAAGATCAGATCAGCTCTCAAGAGCTATTGTGTACCCACATCATTATGATTTACCCCAATCGGGGTAATATGTCGGTAGAAAAATACAGGATGCCACGTTTTTTGCTCTGTAGGTGCAATACATTTCGCCATTATTATCGGAAATGCATAGTCCAGGTGTTGCACCTATGGCGCAAAATATCATTTTAATTATTCTTCTACCAACATTTAGCTCCTAAAGGAGCAGCTTTTTTTGAGAAAAAAAGATGTGGGTACACGGTAGCTTTCAAGAGGGGAATTAAAAAGTCTACACCTAAACCAATGAACCAACAACACCGCTTCATCCTCGAACCATACAATGGTACGGACACCCGCTTTATGTGCCCAAATTGCCGGCACAGAACCAACACTTTTGCACGCTATATTGATACGGAGACACAAACTTACCTTGCCGATCATGTTGGCATGTGCGACCGTAAAGAACGCTGTGCCTATCACTTTCCGCCTAAAGATTTTTTTAAAACCAACCCCGATAAACGGCCCAAAGGCAACCCGTTCCCGCCTGTGCAGCCTAAACAGGATGACGTAATAACCTACGACGTAATGCACTGGGATTGGCTGGAAGAAACCCTGCGGTGCTATGAACACAATTACTTTATGTTTATCCTCAACTCCTTATTCGGGGAAGAACAGGCTGAACAACTGGCACAGCAATACCACATCGGCACATCAAAACATTGGTATGGCAGCAACATATTTTGGCAGGTAGATATCAATAACCAGGTACGCGCAGGCAAAATAATGCTCTACAGTCCGGATGATTGCAAGCGTGTGAAAGAGCCATTTCACCATATTACGTGGGTGCACGCTGTTTTAAGTCAGAAGTCGAGAGTCGTGAGTCTTGAGTCGAAAGTCGTAAGTAATAAGTCGGGGTTGGCTCAAGACTCAGAACTTCAGACTCAAGACTCAAAAATAAAGCAATGTTTCTTTGGAGAGCATTTACTAAAAGGCGTACCAGAGAAAAGCCGGACGGTGTGCATAGTAGAGAGTGAGAAAACCGCCATCATAGCCAGCGTGTACCACCCCAACTGTATCTGGCTGGCCTCAGGCAGTTTAGACGGGCTGAACCTTGAGAAATGCAAAATGTTAAAAGACCGCAAGGTTGTACTTTACCCCGATATAAACGGCTACGACAAATGGCGTGAAAAAGCCCGCGAACTAAACGCCCGTATGCCCACCACCACCTTTTTGGTAAACGACTACCTGGAACGCACAGCCACACCCGAAGAACAAGCCCGCGGTATAGACATAGCAGATAGATGGATAGATGAAATGTTGGCGCAATGGGAGATGGAGAGGGAGTGGGGGCTTCGTTAGCTTTTGAGCGGAAAGCTGAAAGACTAAAGCGGAAAGGTTTTGGGGGTTTTGGGGAGTTGCGGACGGACACGGAGACTCACCGCCACGTCATTGCTGTAAAGGTCAGATAATTCGGTAACAGAATTAGCTTTATATAATTTAAAGTTAAGCGTTATGCGAATCAATACAAATGATCTGACATTAAAGAGGAACTATTTACAGACTTACCGCCAACTGATTGCCGATTATGAACAGGTAAAGTTAGGCCATCACCCTAAGTATAAACTGGCGAAAGAGTTTTATGAAGCCAATCATACAGACAGGCGCAGTTTCCTGAAGTATTATAACCGCTATAAACAATCCGGGAATCCGGATGATCTGCTTCCGGGTAAACGCGGGCCGAAGTATCAGACCCGCAGACCCTCTGATGCGGATGAACAGCAGGTATTGATGCTGCGGCAGCGGGGCTGCAATAAGTTTGAGATCGCCAGTCAGCTTAAACAAAAATCAGATAAATTTACACCGTCTCCGTCAGGGGTGTATAATATCCTGAAGCGACATCATCAAAACCGGTTAACGGCGACTGATAAAGAAGTAAAGCGAAAGATCATCAAGGAACGTATGGGCCAATTAGGACATATTGACTGCCATCACTTAAGTAAAAGTGTTATCAGAGGTCAGCATAGGAACCTTTACCTGCTGTGTGTCATAGATGATTATTCCCGCCTGGCCTGGGCAGAAGTGATGGGAGACATTACCGCTTTAACAACCATGTTTACAGCTATGCGCTGTATGCAGAGGCTCAAACAGGAGTTCGGCATACAATTCGAAGAACTTATTGCCGACAACGGCCCTGAGTTTGGTACAGCTATTAGCCAGAATAAGCACAATCATCCATTTGAAAGAATGCTGGTAGAAACAGGTATTAAACGACGTTACATGAAGCCTTACCGCCCACAAACCAACGGCAAGGTGGAACGTTTCTGGCGTACACTTAAAGAAGACCTTATTGAGGAAACAGACTTTGACAGTTTGGAAGAACTAGAAGATGAACTCCTAAAATACCTCGTTTACTACAACTGGGAGCGACCTCATCAGGGTATCAATGGCAAAAAACCTATCGATATGGTCTCCCTAAACAACAAATAAAAATACCTGATTCTGTCATCGAATTACTAAACCCTTACAATTGCGAGGTACGAAGACAACCGACCAAAGGGAGCTCATTAATACCAATAAAAAACAAATTATAACATTAATAATCTCTATGCTATACAGAGCGGATAGAAAGGTGTAAAACCTGCATGGTCGACCTGCCTTAGTATAGATTGCCACGCTATCGCTCGCAATGACGCTTTGGTTTTATTTGTGCTTACTTAGTTGTTAATTAAATCATCATACAAATCTTTCCATTCAGGATTTAATGAATTGACCAGTTGCTTTTTATAATCACGGCTATTAGCCTTTATTGCTTTTTCAGCGGCAATAGCTTCTTCGATGCGAGGGTAGAAATAATAGTAAACCAGCTTGTCGCACTTGTATTTGGCAGTAAAACTATTTGGGTAGACTTTGTTCTTATGCTCCCATACCCGGCCAGTTATATCAGAAGTAACACCTGTGTACAATACTGTGTGGAGCTTGTTGGTCATGATATAAACACAACCACCTCTTTGAAATACCATATCGCAAAATAAAAAAAATAATCAACCAGTTCACTACACCGTCATTGCGAGGAACGAAGACAACCGACCAAAGGGAGCTCATTAATACCAATAAAAAACAAATTATAACATTAATAATCTCTAAGCTATACAGAGTAGATAGAACGGTGTACAACTTGCATGATCGACCTGCCTATGTAGAGATTGCCGTACTACGCTCGCAATGACGCGTGGAGAGTTACGGACGGACAAAATCCCACCACGTCATTGCGAGGAACGAAGCAATCTCTAAGCTATACAGAGCGAATAGCAAGGTGTAGAATCTGCATGACCGACCTGCCTGTGTAGGGATTGCCACGCTACGCTCGCAATGACGCGTGGAGAATGAGGTATTTATTGCTAAAATAATTAGTATTTATCTCAATTTATTTCCACATTTGTACCTGTGGAAGCCAAAAAATACATCATGCATATTGACCTCGATTCGTTTTTCGTGTCGGTGGAGCGTAAGTTTAACCCGGAGCTGATCGGGAAGGCTATCATTATTGGTGGTGATGCGCGGCGTGGGGTGGTGGCATCGTGCAGTTACGAGGCGCGTAAATTTGGGGTACACTCGGGCATGTCGTCGAGGGACGCTTTTAAGCTGTGCCCGCATGCTATATCGGTTCGCGGTAATCATCATTTGTATTCAGAGGCATCCCGCGAGGTAACAAAGATCATTGATGAGATGGTGCCCCTGTACCAAAAAGCATCAGTCGACGAGTTTTATATTGACCTCACCGGCACCGACCGCTTTTTTGATCCTTATACACTGGCATCGCAGGTGCGGCAACGCATCATCAAAGAAACAGAGCTACCTATATCTTTTGGACTGGCATCGGGCAAAACCGTGGCTAAAATGGCTACCAACAGGGCAAAACCCAACGGTCAGTTATTTGTACCGCATGGCAGCGAAATGCAGTTCCTGGCACCTTTACCCATATCCGCTATACCGGGACTGGGTGAGAGCACCGCCAGCAAATTATACGCCTACGGCATCGAAAAAATAGGCGATCTGCAACGTGTGGAGCTGCGCTTTTTAGAGACCGTATTTGGTAAAGCCGGCAACTGGATATGGGACAAGGCAAGAGGGATAGACCACGCCGAGATCGTACCGCACTCTGACCGTAAATCCATTTCTACAGAACGCACATTCAGCACCAATATATCGGACGGACGGACACTGGAATCCATCCTCGTATCCATGACGGAGGAGCTATCATCCAAACTACGCAGGGAAAACAAACTGGCATCGTGCCTGGCCATTAAAATACGCTACGCCAATTTCGAGACCCACATGCAGCAGGAGAAGATAGCCCTTACCTCGGCAGAGCATATCCTGATACCCGGCATCAAAAACCTGCTCAAACGCGCCTGGAACCATCACCGACCCATCAGGTTAATAGGGGTGAGGCTAAGTCAGCTTTGCACCGGCAGCTACCAGATCAACCTTTTTGAAGACAACGAGCAACAGATAAAGCTTTACCAGGCCATGGATCAGATCAATTTCAGATTTGGCGATAAAACTGTGTGCAGGGCAGCGGGTATGGAGATTGGTACGAGGAATTTTAATCCTTTTTTGAAGGAATGAGAAAGCTGAAAGCAGAAAGACTAAAGCGAAAAGACTAAGCCGAAGGCTCTTTTAAGTCCTAAAAAAAGCTTTGGACTTTCAGCTTTTTGCTTTCAGCTCAAAAAAAGCTTTGGACTTTCTGCTTTACGCTTTCAGCTCAAAGAAAAGCTTTAAGCCTTGGTCTTTTAGCTTTTCGCTTGTAAATCCTTCTTCATCAGCAAATCTATCTGCTTATCATTACCTACCCAAAACTCATGACTGCTGAATTGCTTAAAACCTTCACGTTCATAAAAGCGGATGGCACTGTGGTTATGCTCCCATACACCCAGCCAGATGTATTTTAATTTATCCTCGATAGCTTTTGCAATGGCGAAATCTATCATCTGCTTACCTATTTGCTTACCTTGCAGACTGGCCAGTACATAAATACGCTCTACCTCAACAGCGTCTTCATCTTTAAACTCAGTTTGGGCCGATGAATAGTTTAGTTTGATGTAGCCAACCTTTTCACCATCTATCGACGCAAAATAAAAGGCAGAATGTGGATTATTGATCTCTGATAATATCTTTTCTGGACGGAACGCTACCGATGTATAGGCTTCAAAATCATCAGGATTATTTACATGCTCAAAGGCATCATAAAAGGTTTTACGGGAAAGAGATAGCAATTCCTCACTATCGGACGGACGGACAGGTTGTATATCAATAGGTGTAAGCATATTTTTAAGCGAAAAGCCAAAAGACTAAAGCAGAAAGCCATTTTAAAGCCGAAATTAACATAAAAGCAGAAAGTAAAAAAGCTTTAGACTTTTCGCTTTCAGCTTTCTGCTTAACTCTCAAACTGCCCTTGTAACCTCTCAAGGCGGTCTATGATCAGGTTTAGCTTTTCTTCCTGGTTTTTAAATATGCGCTTTTTGTAATAGAAGGTCATGAAAAGAATCCAGATAATGGTAAAGCTATAGAAGCCGATCTTGTAATACAGTGGGGCGCTATCTAAAACCTCAACCAAATAAAGCGACAGACCAAGGCTGATCAGCATCACATACATATAATAGAACCACCCGGCAATTTTAGCCTGGTTTTTTTGATATTCTTTTAGATCCTGCAGGTAATCGGTGGGGTTTTGGGTGGCATCGTGTTTATTAAGGATTCGGTAATTGCGCACTATCCTGGCTGCATAGGCCATCATGGTGATCAGCATAATAAACAGCCCCATGTAAGTTAACCACTGGAATACAAAGAAGAACGTAATAACAAAGGTAAGCGCAACCATAACCACCATAGCCACAATACCCCAATATAGTTGACTGGTGATGCTGCGCACACCCTTCTTTACCTGCTTCAGCACCTCATCCACAGAAAGCTGCTCCTGCTTTGGCTGTCCCTGCCAAACGGAGATCAAATGCTCAAAGTCTTTCATAGTGGTTATATAACTCTGTTAACTTTTGTTTAATACGATATATTTTCACCCTCAGGTTGCCCTCTGATATGCCCGATATATCGGCAATTTCAGGGTACGGCAGTTCATCCAACACCATAGTAATTATAATCCTTTCTGATTCTTCTAATTTCGATATACACTTATATAGCAGCGCTACCTGCTCATTCTTCTCAGAATATTCCTCACGTTTGTTTTCAGCTATTTGTGGGGTTAGTTCATCCTTTGCCTGCCGTTTCTCTGACCGTAGGTAGGTTAGACATGTGTTAACAGCAATACGATAGATCCAGGTAGATATTTGGGCCTGGTTGCGAAATTTATCCAGGTTCTGCCAAACTTTTAAAAAAGTCTCTTGTAGCAGGTCATTGGCGGCATCATCGTCGCCGGTATAACCATAGCATAAATGGTATATCTTTTTGGAATTAGCTTCAAATATCTGCTTGAAGGCTGCTTCTCTGGTATCCAATTTCAGTTAACTTTTTTATTGTTAGAGATGTGTTAAGGTAATTTGTTACAACAGGTAATCATTCATGTTCACCCATTTCAGCTTTTCTTCGGCTTCGCCTACCATGGCATTAAAATCCTGGCTGTAATCAAACTGCAGATCCTCGTGCAATTTAGCTATTGATTTGTTTATTTTATCCAATTGCCTTGTTAATATTAATCTAAGCGGCTTGTAAGATGATGATGCCCGCCTGTCAATATACTGAATATAATTACGGCAAAAGTTGATCAGCAACTCAATTTCAGCCTCTTTTGATCCCATAAATTTTAAGTATTTATTGATCACCCTCAATATCTTACGCAGGCCTTTAGCTAGCTGGTAATTATTATGAGGTAGTTGGCTAAACATAAAACCGCTCTCGGCGACCAGGCTATCAATAAAAGCACGCTCATTATCAGCATCAAATAATAAATAACCTGTTAATTCTTTATTCTCCTTTTTATAACGAACCAGGCGCAGGCATAATTCAATCAGCTGGGTATTATCCAGGTGCTGTAATTCCTTCTTAATATCCTGTACACCATAAGTTTGTATACTCATGCCCCTAACTTAATTATTTTAGTAAATAGTTGTAGTTTCGCAGCTTAATTTAATATGCATAAAAGTAAACTTACCCTCTACATCTTCATTGCACTCATATTAGGTATCGGGACCGGGTATGTTTACAATATTAAAGTTATTGATCAACTTAACAAGAAGATCAGCGTTGCCGATGCGAATATAAAAACAATAGACGGCCATTTAATACAATTAAAGGATAGTACCCTTACAGAGTATAAGCAACTAAAAACGGACAGGGCCTTACAGGCAAAGTTACGGACGGACAACAATACTGAACGTGATAACAAGCTGGAAGGCTTTACCATTTTAAGCGATATATTTTTAAGGCTGATAAAAATGATCGTAGGGCCATTGGTATTTACTACGCTGGTAGTTGGTGTTGCTAAAGTAGGCGATATTAAAGCTGTAGGACGGATAGGAGGAAAGACCCTATTGTTATTTATATGTGCCACATTTGTATCCCTGCTGTTAGGTATGTTTCTGGTTAATTTATTTGAACCGGGAGGCACCATTCACCTGGCATTGCCAGAGGGGCATTTAAGTGCTGATGTTAAGAAATCGGCCATATCATTTAAAGATTTTATTGGTCACGTATTCCCCCGAAGCTTTACCGAGGCCATGGCGAATAATGAGATACTGCAAATAGTAGTATTCTCGCTGTTTTTTGGCGCAGCTACGGCGGCTATAGGCGATAAAGGGGAGATCATTATTAAATTTATGGATGCGGTTGCGCACGTGATCATGAAGATAACCGGCTATGTGATGAAAGTTGCACCAATAGCAGTTTTTGGGGCGATAACTGCGGTTGTGGCAAAAGAGGGGTTGGGTATTATTGCAACCTATGCATCATTTATCGGCGAGTTTTATTTTTCATTGCTGCTGCTTTGGATACTTATTGTGGCAGGAAGCTTTTTAGTTTTAAGGAACAGGGCTTTTACGCTGCTCAATAATATCAAAGACGCGGTGCTTGTGGCTTTTAGTACATCAACAAGCGAGGCCGCCTACCCTAGGTCGTTAGAAGAACTGGAGAACTTTGGATGCAGTAATAAGATTGTGAGCTTTGTATTACCGTTGGGTTACTCATTCAATTTGGTAGGCTCGATGATGTACATGACCTTTGCATCGTTATTCCTGGCGCAAGCTTATGGTATACACCTTACTTTTGGCCAGCAATTATCTATGCTTTTAATGCTTATGCTGATGAGTAAAGGGATGGCAGGTGTGCCGCGTGCCGCATTGGTAGTAGTAGCAGGCGCCATCGGTATGTTCAACATCCCTGAAGCCGGTTTAGCTCTATTGTTAGGAATAGATCCAATATTAGATATGGGAAGATCAGCGACAAATGTGCTCGGCAACGTAATGGCAACCGCAGTAGTGAGCAAGTGGGAAAATGAGCTCAGTGAAGAATTAGTGAATGAGTGAGTTAGTGAATGTGCGATTGAAAAATTAATAACGAAAAACGAAATAGTAAACCAACAAGCAAAGCAGGAACAAGATATTTAAAGTCGTCTCAGCATCCAGAAAAATAGTATCAAACAAATAAATTCAATAATCAATACTCACTCATTCACTAATTCAATAACTAAATCCGATGGATTCACGTTTCAAGAAAATATTTCTCATGTGCACTGTAATAGTGCCTTTTGCCGCCTATTGTATTTATTACTATGCACATGTGTTTAAAAATGCCCCTTATCGGTTCAGCGAGTTTGAATATATGGATATTCAATACGGTCCGGGTGATAGCCTGATCAATAAGTACAATTCAAGAACCGGTGAGTATCAATTTGTTGATTCGCGCGACTCGTTAATAAAAATGAATTTACATCTGCCTAAAGAGGAACTCTTATATCTTCATCGCAAAGCTGCTGAGCTGGGATTCTGGGATTTCCCTGCTGTTATAGCAGGGGACACCACCCAAAAAAGGAATGGTATGCGACCGCCGCGTTATATCATCGAGTTTAAGTATAAAAACAAAACCAAAAAGGTGTTGTACGATGCATCTTATAACCGAGACCAGCGGCTAAAAGATGCCAACGAACAATTTATAACTGAAATAAAGAAGGTTTTAGAGGGCGAAGAGGAAAAACAAAAGAAATAATAGGTATTGCTATTTGTATTTTGAATACCTATATTTGCACCTCAAATTTTAAAACAATAATTAATAACAATGTACGCAATAGTAAGTATAGCCGGACAGCAATTTAAAGTTGCTAAAGACCAGCAACTCTTTGTACACCGTTTACAGGGAGATGAAGGCGCTAGTATTGAATTTGACAATGTGTTATTAGCAGAAAACGAAGGTAAATTCAAATTAGGAACTGATTTGAAAGGCGCTAAAGTATCAGCTAAGATCGTGTCTCATTTAAAAGGTGATAAGGTAATTATCTTCAAAAAGAAAAGAAGAAAAGGTTACAAAAAGAAAAATGGCCACCGCCAGCAATTCACCAAGATCGAGATCACTGGGATCACATTATAATTAAGTTTTAAACGAGCCGATTTAAATCGGCTATAAAAAATACAAGAAATGGCACACAAAAAAGGGGCCGGTAGCTCAAGAAACGGCCGCGAGTCACATAGCAAACGTTTAGGTATCAAGATCTTCGGTGGTCAGCCAGCAATCGCAGGTAACATCATCGTACGTCAGCGTGGTACCCCGCACAATCCAGGTCTGAATGTAGGTATCGGTAGAGATCATACCTTATTTGCATTAACTGATGGCACAGTAGTTTTCAAAAAGAAAGCTGATAACCGTTCATACGTTTCAGTATTACCTTTCGAGACTGCACCCGTTGCTGAAGCAGCACCTGCACCAAAACCAGCTGCAAAAGCTGCAAAGAAAGTAGTTGAAGAAAAAGCACCTGTTGCAAAAGAAGAAGCATCACCTATTACTGCTGCGGCAGTAAGGGCACCTGTTTCAGATTTAAAATCACATGTTATTGTAGCTAACGTAGAAACACCAGCTGCTGAAGCTAAAGAAGAAGCACCAAAAGCTAAGAAAGCTGCTGCGCCTAAAGCAAAGAAAGCTGATAAAGAAGAAGGCGCTGAGTAATCAGTAAGCTCTATAAATATTGAAAGCCCTGGTCTGATTAGATCGGGGTTTTTTTGTGAAAATCTTTAGCGCGAACCTTAATGTCGAAGTACTTTTGTTATTTGAGTTGATATTAATCCAAATTTAAAGGAATAGTGTACTTTATTCGTACCGGCTTTCTATTTTGAATTGCCGGTTTCCACACAGGAGACTCATTAAATACAAGCAAAATCTTATTTTTCATACCTTCGGTAACAATTCCTTTAATTATTGTCGGCTCTATTAAATGGCCATCAACTCCTATTGCAAAACGCACCAAAACAACACCTCTAACAAATTCAACAGGAGGGATTTTTAAGTTTTTTATAATATAATTTAGAAACTCTACAGGGCCACCAGGGTATTCGGCCGGGGATTCGATGGCCGTATATACCAGCGTTGAAGAATCAACTATTTGAGTAATATCTATTGTATCAATTTTTTGTCGACTATGATTTTGTGCGTTCACGACAAGGAAAGACAATGAGAGAAATGTGATTAGTAAGGTTTTTTTCATACATCAAATATATTCAAATCATGCCTTGTCTGCACACTACCGGACGGACAAACAATCAGCAAGTTTTTTACAAATAATAAAAGCCCTGGTCTGATTTTTATATTATTCTATAATTACTTTTTTAATATAAAATACTTCGGGATCAATAACCGGCATGGTCTTGCTAACAATCTGTATGCCTTTACTATCAACCATCACCCGTTTGGTACCAGCCTCAGTAGCGATATCCACCGGTAGGGGAATATTAATATTCTGTAATTGTACCAGGTATTTATTATTAGGCATTTGTTTGATGTGTACTTCCAACTTATCTGTGGTACGCAGGTAAAGGTCGAACAACGGTTTCAGGTCGCGACCTGCTTCTTTTGAGAAAAATTGCTCCACGTCATCAGTGCTTACTAAATTATCATAGGTATACTGTGGACTAGTCGCAAACTTTTTTAACGCCGGGAAAAATAGGCTATCGCCCATTACATAACGCAGCGTATGCATAAAGAAAGCCCCTTTTGAATAAATATCATCGATATAAGCAGCATCTTCATCCATATCAGGATGTTGTACAACCGGGATCTTATTTTGTATGCTGAAAATGCTATGCTGGAATATTTTATTGTAAGCGGCTTCACCCTCAAATTCGCGGGTATATAAGGCATCACCAAATGAGCAAATACCTTCATGGATCCAGTAATCGGCCCAATCTTTCGCAGTAACTTTATTACCCCACCATTCGTGACCAAATTCGTGGTGCATCAGCCAGTCGTAATCCTCGCCGCCAATTTTGGTATAACGGAATTTATTGCCATAAGCTACCATTGTCTGATGCTCCATACCTAAATGAGGAGTTTCTACCATGCCTATCTTTTCCTTAGCAAAAGGATATTCTCCAAAATATTTTTCCTGTTCGTGAATGGTCTTTATAAAGACATCCAGAAAATGTTCAGCTTTATCGGCGTGTTCATTCAATACATAGAATTGTACGGTGGTTTTGCGACCATCGACCGTCGTATAACGTCTGCTGAATACTTTGTAATCACCCACATTAAAAAGGATGCTGTAATTATTGATGGTATAATTAGTTTTCCAATGATAGGTAGCAGTACTTCCATTTTTAGTTACCTTTTGCAGCAAACCAGGACCTGCAACTACCAGATCCTTTGGCACCGTGATAATCATATCCACACCTTCATTAGGCTCATCAGATGGATGATCTTTACAAGGAAAATATAATTTTCCACCAGCGCCTTCAGCTGTGATAGCCATCCATTGATGCCCGATTGAATCCTTCGTCCATGTAAAGCCATCATCCCATGGCGGGCGACGTGCAACATGAGGTTTGCCACCATATAAAACCTTTACACTTGCTTTCCCGGCAGATAATTCTTTATCCAAATGAATGGTTATCAGGTTATTTTTGTGATCAAAATTTTGCTTTTTGCCATTAACAAATACGCTGTGCACATCCAATGAATCCAGCAAATCGAAAAGCAATATGTTAGTCGGTTTTGCCATGATGACATAGATAGTAGTATAGCCTTCGATTGATCGTTGATTGAAATCGACATTTAAGGCGATGGTATAATGCCTTATGTCCATTATGGCTTGTTCAGGCTTTAGTTTGCCGCCTGAAGTGAGAGTTTGGGCATGGGCAGCTACTACTAAAGAAAGTAGGATACTTAAAAGTAAAAGTTTTTTCATGTATTAAAATATATTCAATTCTCCCTGACCATCAATCCATCGAGAAAGTCGTGCAGGTATTGTTTACGTAGTTATCTTGAAAATTATATTTGTTCGCTTATTATCGGACGGACAAACAACTAGTACTCCTAATATACTCAATTCTCTCTCACCATTAATCCATCAGCAAAGTCGCGCAGGTATTGTTTATGCTCATCAGGTAAGTTGATGGCATCTAATGCGGTGAATGCTTTATCTGCATAGGTCTGCATAGCTTCTTCAGCATAATGCCTTATTTGTAATTGATTGTACAGTTCAGTTACTGCCGCTACTTTTTCTTTCGGATCAGCATTTGAATTCGTCAACCATTTATTTAATTCTTTTGCCTGGGATTGGTCGGCCAGTTCTAAAGCTTTTAATAGCAGGAAAGTTTTTTTATTGGATATAATATCACCACCAACCAGTTTGCCAAATTTTTCAGGGTTTCCATATATATCCAGTATATCATCCTGTAATTGGAAAGCAATACCCAGCTGTTCACCAAAAGTATGGATCAAGTCAGCATCATTGGAAGTAGCACCGCCAATAATAGCACCAATCTTTAAAGCGCCACCCAATACAACAGCAGTTTTTAGACGGATCATGTTGATATATTCATCAATGCCTACATCATTTCGAGTTTCAAACTCCATATCCAACTGCTGACCTTCACATACACCCACGGCTGTATCGTTAAATATATTCAATATGGGTCTCAGTAAATGTTCATCTACGTGCATCATCAACTTGTAACCTTCAATGAGCATTACATCGCCTGAAAGAATGCCCACATTTTTATTCCAGCGTTCATGTACAGTTACATTCCCGCGGCGAAGTGGGGCATTGTCCATGATATCGTCATGCATTAAAGTAAAATTGTGGAATATTTCAATTGCCAGGGCAGGAGAGATAGCTTTCTGCACATCGCCACCAAACAGATCGCAAGCCATTAACAATAGGGCAGGGCGCATACGCTTACCGCCAAGAGACAGAATATATTTTATAGGTTCGTATAACTCTGCAGGATAAGCGGGAAAAGTGAGCTGGTTAACTTCAGTACTGATTATTGCCTGCAAATCGGATAATTTCCTCATTCGGTTGGGTTATTAGTTGATCGTGTTCATTTAATGAACGATTTTAAAACAGGGTGCAATTTTAACAAACTCAATCAACTTAATCTAACATATTAACAATTCATTCATCATTGCACTAATGAAAAATCGATCTGCTTTTTGGTCAGGTCGACATTTTTAACCTTGATCTGCACTTCGTCACCAAGGCGGTAAACTTTCTTTTTACGCTGACCTATGATGGCATAGTTTTTCTCGTCAAGCGTATAAAAATCATCGGATATATCACGGAGACGTATCATGCCCTCACATTTGTTCTCAATTATTTCTACATACATACCCCATTCGGTAACACCTGATATAATACCGGTATAAACTGAGCCGATCTGATCCTTAAGGAATTCAGCCTGTTTATATTTAACAGATGAACGCTCCGCATCAGCCGCTTTCTTCTCCATTTGAGAACAATGCTGGCAAAGCTTTTCATAAAACTCTGCGTTAGCCGATTGACCGCCATTTAGATAATGAAACAGCAAACGGTGAACCATCACATCGGGGAAGCGACGAATAGGTGAGGTAAAGTGGGTATAATAATCAAACGCCAGCCCGTAATGATCGCTGGTTTTGGTAGTATAAATCGCCTTCGCCATAGAACGGATGGCCAAATGTGTTAAAACATTTTGTTCCTTTTTACCTTCCACATCCTGCATCAGAAAGTTAAGAGATTTTGCTGTTTCCTTATCAGATTTTGTGTTGATACGATAACCAAATCTCGCTGCAAATTGGGCAAAGCTGGCCAGGCTGTCAGGCTTTGGTGAGTCGTGTGTGCGGTAAACAAATGTGTATTTTTGTTTGCCTTTGCCTTTTTTGCTTACGAATTCAGCTACTTTACGATTGGCAAGCAGCATAAAATCTTCAATGAGTTTATGAGCATCCTTGCGTTCTTTTACATAAACACCTGTAGGTTTTCCCTGCTCGTCCAATTTGAATTTTACTTCAGTAGTCTCAAAGCTGATAGCTCCGTTCTTAAACTTGCGGTCACGAAGTATATAAGCCAACTCGTTTAGCTTTGATATTTCCTTTTCGTACTCGTTTGATTTCTGTTCAATCACCTCCTGCACTTCCTCATAGGTAAAGCGCCTGTTGGAGTGAATAACAGTTTTACCAAACCATTCATCAATAATACGGGCGTCACTGTCCAGTTCGAATACTGCAGCAAAGCAAAGCTTATCTTCATTGGGTCTTAACGAGCATAAGCCATTTGACAATCTCTCCGGCAGCATCGGGATTACTCTATCAACCAAATAAACTGAAGTTCCGCGTTCAAGCGCTTCTTTATCCAGTGCTGAATCAGGTTTAATATAGTGCGAAACATCGGCGATGTGAACGCCTACTTCATAATTGCCATTAGGCAGATATTTGAATGATAATGCATCATCAAAGTCCTTTGCGTCAAAAGGGTCGATGGTAAAAGTCAAAACATCCCTGAAGTCGCGCCTTCGTGCAATTTCCTCCATAGTAATGATATCAGAAATTTCTTCAGATTCGTACTCAACTTCTTTGGGGAAAGATAAGGGAAAACCATACTCAGCAAGGATGGCATTCATTTCCGTATCGTTCTCACCCTGAACGCCTAAAATATGTTTAATGCGACCTACCGGGTTTTTTGCATCCGGCGGCCAGTCAGTAATTTCGGCTACCGCTTTTATCCCGTTTTTTGCACCATTAAGTTCGTTGATGGGGATAAAAATATCATGCATCATCTTACGGTCATCGGGTATGAAGAATGCAAAACGATCGGAGAGTTTAACGATACCCGTAAACTCCATTTTGTTGCGGTGCAGGATCTCAATTACCTCACCTTCTTTACGGGTGCCTTTGCTTTTAGCATAGACGTAGACCTTAACACGGTCGCCATTTAAAGCATTGCGGAGCTTACGCGGAGCCACATAGATATCGGTTTCGTCCTCATCGTCGGTAACGATAAATGCTGAACCATCATTGGTGAGATCGACAACGCCCTCAACAAAGGTTTTTAATACTAATAATTGGAATTTTCCGGGAGAAAGTTCTTTTAAAACGCTCTTCTTTGCTTCTTCTTTTAATATTTCAAGTATTGTATCTCTCGACTCCGGATCGTGAATATTTAGTTTTGCTGAAACTTGCTTGTAATTTAATGGCGTATTGCCATTTTGCTCAAATACATCAAGTACCATTTGTGTGAGTACCTGTTTTATCGATGAGCTTTTTTTGTTTTTAGACATAGATGGAATTTATATTGCAAAAATAGGGTATTATGTTTAAAGTCAGACTATTTGACTTCGACTTACAACTTTGAACCGGGTATAGAATTGATCAGCTTTTTGGTATATTCCATTTTAGGGCGATAGTAAATCTCGTCGGGATCACCGGTTTCAATAATCTCTCCCTTATTCATTACCATGATACGGTCTGAGATGTGTTTGATCACTGATAAATCATGGGATATAAAAATATAGGTCAGGTTAAATTCTTGCTGCAATTCGCGTATCAGGTTCAAAACCTGTGCTTGTACTGAGACATCCAATGCGGATACTGATTCGTCACAGATAATAAATTTAGGCTTTAAAGCCAGTGCTCTCGCTATAACGATGCGCTGCCTTTGACCGCCAGAAAACTCATGGGGATAGCGATTGAAATATTCAGGGGGAAGGTTTACCCTTTCTAATAACTCTAATACCCTCTTTTTCCGTTTGGAATTGTTCTCATATAAATGATGAACCTGCAAAGGCTCCATTAGCGAATCTCCAATAGTAAGACGCGGATTGAGGGAGGAATAGGGGTCCTGGAAAATAATCTGTATATCGCGTCGCATATTGCGCATATCGCGTTTTCCTAGTCGTCGCAAGTCTGTATTTTCAAAATTGACATTGCCTGAAGTTGGTTCTATCAATCTTAATATACTTCTGCCTAAAGTAGATTTCCCGCAACCAGATTCACCCACCAACCCTAATGTCTCACCCGGATAAACATCAAAACTGACCTGATTAACTGCTTTAACAACTTCCTTTTTCCTTGAAAATAAACCTGCATTAACCGGGAACCAGGTGCTTAGTTCATCGATCTTCAATATAGGTTGCTGCGCATAGAGTTTTCTTCTTCTTTCTTTTATCTCGTCGGCCTTGTAGATATAGCGTTCTCTTATTTTTTCTATAGATACAGCATTGTTTTCGGCATCCACAAAATCGGCTACTACGGGTAACTTTTTAAGGTGATGATCGGGAGAGGGCCTGCATGCCAGCAAGCCTTTGGTATATGGGTGTTTGGGATCAGAGAATATAGTTTTTGCTGAAGCTTCTTCTACTATTTCTCCTTTATACATCACGATAACTTTATCGGCAATCTCACTTACTACACCCAAATCATGTGAGATGAAGATCAAACTCATATGGCGATCAGCTTTAAGCCTCATCAGCAGTTCTATGATCGTTTTTTGCACAGTAACGTCAAGTGCAGTAGTGGGTTCGTCAGCAATTAATATCTCAGGATCACAGGAAAGCGCCATTGCGATCATTACCCGTTGTTTCTGACCACCGGATAACTGATGCGGATAGCTATCGAAAATGGCTCTCGGGCGCGGCAATTGCACCTCTTTAAAAAGCCCGATCGTTTTTTCTTTGGCTTCTTGCTTGCTCAACCCTAAATGAAGTTGAATAGCCTCAGTAACCTGGAAACCACAAGTCAAAACCGGATTGAGGGAGGTCATAGGCTCCTGGAAGATCATTGCAATGCGGTTTCCTCTTACTTCACGCATTTCATTTTCAGGCAACTTCAAAATATCAGTACTATTCAATAATACTTCTCCATTGATAGAGGTATTATTTGAGTTATGCAGACGCATTATTGCCAAAGAGGTAACAGATTTTCCTGAACCTGATTCGCCGACAATACCAATAGTTTCACCCTTTTTTAACGTGAATGAACTATCTTTCACAGCTTCAATTAAGCCATTCTGAATTTTAAACTGAACATTTAAATGATTTACCTTAAGCATCAGCCTATCAACGTTATATATTCATCAGTTATTAATTCTTCGCCCCGGTAACGTCTGAGCAGTTGAGCAGTTGCAACTACATCTTTCTGGCAATAAGTCACAATGCGTTCAAGATTGTTTTCAGTCCAATAAACATGACCTACCATGCTGCCGTCAATATCATCTTTGGGTGTTGGGATATCAAAAATGGCAGTCAGCAGACTTAAGGAAGTGTAACTTTTATAATCACCAAATTTCCACAATTCCATGGTATCCAGGTGATTTACTTCCCATGGTTTTTTACCGGATATTTCCAACTGGGGAGGCATCTGAACACCGTTGATCAGCATCCTGCGACAGATGTAAGGGAAATCAAACTCTTTACCATTGTGTGCGCACAATATCAGGTTTGAAGGCTGCGAGCGAAGCAGGTCTGCAAATTTAATGAGTAACTCCTTTTCATCATGCGATGCAAATGACTTTACCCTTAAGCCGGTTGCGCCGCTTTTGGTAAATATGCCAACGGATATGCAAATGATCTTTCCAAACTCAGCCCAGATGCCGGCACGTTCGTAAAATTCTTCGGCTGTTTCCTCTTTTCGTTGATACTGTGTTTTATGATCCCACAGTTTCTTCATATGCTCAGGTAATTGATCATGACTGCTGTATTGTGGCACAGTCTCGATATCCAATACCATCAGGTTGTTCAGGTCATATTGTTCGAGCATTCTTATCGTACTTTATATAATTGCAAGATAGTAATTCAGTTGGCAGTTTATAGTTAGCAGTTTGCAATCTTCAGTCAGTTTATTATGCCCACTGCAAACTGCCTACTGTAAACTTTACTTAGCCAGTACCTCAAAACTGATCTGAAGGTTATTACCATTTCCATCAACCAGGGTCAATTTATGCTTACCCGCCGGCGGATTCAATGCAATTTGATGAAAATCAGTGGTTTCACCGATATACTTATCATCCAGGTGCCAGAATATTTTTACACCAACCTGCCGGTGTGCAGCATTACAGATCATTCGTCCGCGACTGCCGTCAGCCTCTAATGGTACATAAATCTTAGCGCCATCTTTAGGGTAGATCAGTTCCATTGGATTGCTTCTCCCGGCTAATGCACAATCTGACCTGAATGGCGGCAGCACATGATACTGGTAGTTTTTGGTTTTGTAATAATATTCCATAGATGGTGGCAGCACAAACCATTTTTTGTTCACCATATTTTCCGGCGATGTGCAATCGCCCGTTACCTGCCATTTACTGCTTGCATCCAGGTGAACTAATTGATGCCAGGGACAAACGGATACTTTTAAGCCGCTTTTAGGTACCCACATCTCGTCGGTATCCTCACAATAATCACCGGCACGGTAACCGCTTTGATGGCACACTTTTATCTTCACCATTTGTCCAATCGGCATATCAAACCAATCGCGGGCAACAGGCAACAACCTGAATATTTCGAAAAGAATAGGGGCAGCTGTGTTGATCCCTGTCAGATTGGGCCGGCCTTCACCATCGGTATTGCCCACCCAGACGCCGACTACGTACTTGGGGGTAATCCCAATAGCCCATCCATCGCGAAAGCCAAAACTTGTGCCAGTTTTCCATGCTACTCGTTGACTCGAACTAAATTGCTGCCAAAGCATTTCTTCACCAGGGCGCATTACTTCCTCCATCGCCTGGAAGGTATAGTAAATAGATCCGGCATCCAATAACCCAGTTTTTTGTAATTGCGGCTTTTTAGCAGGTTGAATGGCATATACCGGACTATGGTAATCCGCAGTATCGTATTTACCATTATATTTATTATAATGATTTAAAACCCTTGCCATATCCGCATAGGCTCCGGCAAGTTCCCATAGTGTGTTCTCGCCGCCGCCTAGTATTAGTGATAAACCATAATGATCCGCTGGTTTCTTCAATGTGGTAATGCCTGCTTTTTGCAGAAAGTCATAAAACCGCTCGTATTTAAATTGCTGCAACATTTTTACTGCAGGCACATTTAATGACCGTGAAAGTGCTCTTGATGCTGGTACCGCGCCATCATAACCTAAATCGAAGTTTTCAGGGTGATAACCCGCAATCTGAGTGGGTATATCAGGAATCAGGCTATTCGGCAATATCAAGCCATCATGCAACATGGATGCATATAATAGCGGCTTCAAAGTACTTCCGGGACTACGGGGCGCATTTACCACATCCACATCGCTTTCCATTTCAGGATCTTCGGGATGTGAGATATTACCCGCATAAGCAACAGCAGAGCCCGTTTCGACATCCAATACCACTGCGGCAATATTATTGATATCGTTTGCTTTTAAAATGGTGTGATGCCTTTCTAATATATCATTTAACTGTTGTTGCAGGGTTGATTTAATGGTGGTCTGGATGCGCGTATTTCCTTTTTTATCATTTTGATGATCGGCTTTAAAACGTTCCAGCAGGTGAGGGGCGGATTGCGGCAGGGGCATTGGTCTGTCGGGGACAGGTTCCAGTTTGGCTAAAGCTGCTGTTGTACTATCAATAACTCCTTGTCTATTCAGTTTATCAAGTAACTGGTTTCTTTTTCTTAACAGGATCTGCCTGTTTTTGCCGGGATGCACTAAAGATGGTGCATTAGGCAATACCGCCATTGCAGCCATTTCTCCCCACGAAAGTTTATCAGGACTACGCCCAAAATAACGCCATGATGCGGCATCTAAACCAATCACATTCGTCCCAAAAGGAGCATTGCTAGTATAGAGAGCAAGTATTTCATTTTTGCTATAAGTGCATTCCAACCGCAGCGCCATAAATATTTCGCCCAGTTTGTTCCAGAAGGTACGTTTATGCTTTGTAGCCAGGCGTATCACCTGCATGGTAAGTGTACTGCCACCGCTCACCACATGCTTCGAACGGATATTTTGTTTGATTGCCCTGCTGAAAGCCAGCATGTCAAAGCCCGGATGATGTTCAAACCGCTTATCTTCAAAAGCGATGATGCACTGCTTAAATTTCTCAGGAACGTTTGGATTATACGGGAAATGCCATTGCCCATCAGGCGCTATTGCTGCACCCAGTAATTGCCCCTGGTCGTCATCAATAACATAGGAAGTAGGGCTGTTAAATAGTTGTCGTGGCAGGCAAAACCAAAACCACAGTGCTAAAGCCAATAAAAAAGTAAGTATTATGATTACTTTTGGTTTTTGAATGTAACTTTTAACACGCTTAAGCACTTATTTAACAATTAGAGTATCTGTTGACAGACAATGAAAATAAACAAATTATCCATCATTATTCCGGCCTACGACGAAGGTAACACCATTCACCTGATACTCAATAAAATTAAATCCGTTCAATTGATCGATGATATCGAAAAAGAGATCATCATCGTTAATGATTATTCAAAAGATCATACCGAAGAGGCTATCCATAACTACAAGGCTGCCAACCCGGATATGAATATTCAATACTTTAAACACGAAGTAAATAAAGGCAAAGGCTCAGCCCTGCACACCGGTATTGCAAAGGCTACAGGCGAATACCTGATCATCCAGGATGCAGACCTGGAATATGATCCCAATGAGTACAACGATCTGCTAAAACCTGTCTGTAATGGTTTTGCAGATGTGGTTTACGGCTCAAGGTTTATGGGCAGTAACCCGCACAGGATATTGTTTTTCTGGCATACTATCGGAAATTATTTCCTGACATTTCTGTCCAACATGTTCTCTAATCTGAATCTTACGGATATGGAAACCTGTTATAAGCTGTTTGATACCAAACTGATCCAATCCATCAAACTAACTGAACAACGTTTTGGATTTGAACCGGAAATTACCCAAAAAATAGCACGCGTACCTAAGATCAGGATATACGAAGTGGGCATATCCTATTACGGCCGCACCTACGAGGACGGCAAGAAAATAGGATGGAAGGACGGTGTGAGGGCGATTTATTGTATATTGAAATACGGTTTGTTTGGAGTGAAATAGTTGAGTGGTAGATTGAAATGGTTAAGTTGGAAAGTTCATACAAAGGATGTTAATTAGACGGATTGTTTTTTTAGTATTAGATTCAGAAATTCTTCTATACTAACAACATTCACTTTGGGAAAGTCAATTGATTTTAGGATTTGAAAGTGTTGATCATTACTAACAATGAAATCAGCAGCTCCGACAATTGCCGCGTCTATATATTTATTATCATCAGGATCCTGGTTAATTAATTTCCATTCAAAATAGACCTCCACCTTATTAAGATTGCCGAGGTTCAATAACATTTCTGCAATATTATTTGCCACAACAGCGTTGGCCTTTCGTTCAATAATTTCAACATATTCTGATAAGATCTCATTACTTAGAATAATATCAAATTCACCATCGATCAGTGCATCCAGAATTGGTCGGTAAATTGATTTTTTGGAAATAGAAACTAAAAGCGCATTGGCATCTAATACAACTATCATGAACTATTTTTTTCTTAAATGCTCATTAGCCCAGACTTTCATAACATCATTGTTCCAGTCATTCTCTTCCCATAATTTATCCATTTCGGCAGTTGCTGTTTTAGCAAAGTATTTTGCCAGCATATTTTTAATTTCAGTCAATTGCTTTTCGGATAAATTGTATTGAAATAGCTTTAACAATTCTATTTGTACATTAGTAAGTTTTCCGGCAGCTTCCATAATTGATCATTTTAATATTTGATCTTTTGTTATTCTAAAATCCTCTATAACAAATATACCATAAATTCTACAATTGTAGACCTCAAGCTAATCAGATAACTCACAACACACGCAGGATACTTGGACAAGAGACCATGTGAAGGAATTGACGTGTACACTATTCGAAGTGGCATATCTTATTACGGACGTACCTACGAGGATGGTAAGAAAATAGGATGGAAGGACGGTGTGAGGGCCATCTACTGCATATTGAAATACGGGCTGTTTGGTCAACAGTGATTAGCAACCCGAGATCAGTGATTAGTTAAAAATTCCTGATAACTAATCACCGATCTCTGATAACTACTTAACCACCTCTACCCATTGCCCTTTCTCTAAAGCACTAATTGATATATCATACATCGCTTCGCAACTGGTTGCAGGCAGATAATACTTACCCGTATAAGCCGCATTCAGCATTACATAATAGGTTACTTCCTTACCTTCAGGTAAACTGAAATAGGTGTTCACCCTGTCATCCCGGATGTCACGGTAATCTGATGGCGAGGATTTAAATGCTTCGTCGCTATTCATCATCCGGGTGTTGAGTATTTCCCAGCCGGAAGGGAATATTTGTGTTAATGCCAGGTTATCATAACGGCCGCGGTGTCCTGGATTTTTAATATTCACCTGGGCTACAAAATCTGTCCCCTGTTTCAGTTTTGAAGGATCAACAGGCTTACCACCTAATGTAAAGTAACCAATACGCATCTGCAATACATCCGGCTTGCTAATAGACTGAACATCCTGTGCAGATGATGGTTGTCCTTTTTGTATTAACCTGATATATAATTTATTAGAGCCATTGTCTTTAATGGTTACTTTACCTCCGTTTGACGCTGTTGCAGCTTGCCACAAGTATGATCCAGAAGTAATACTACCACCATTATAAGTAAACTGCAGCTTACTTCCAGACTTATTTACACCACAATACTCAGCTATCGCAAATAGGGAATAAGCTGTGGTTTGCGTGCTGTACCACTCATCCTGGGATAGTCGTGCAGCAACCGTTCTTAGTAAACCAGCTGCTTTTTGTTGTTGGCCCAGCAAGGTTAATGTTTCTAATATCATGGCCTCATCACGAAGATCAGACCCGTAAGTACCGTATAAGGAGTTATATGGTTTTATAGTTGTTGGCAAACCAGAAATCATTTGCAAACCGATCTCTGGTTGTCCTGCCAATTTATAAGCGGCAGCTAATCTCCATTTGGCTTCGATACTCAGGTACTTAAATTCTCTCAGCCTGTTCATTGCACCCAATTCGGGAGAATTTGCTATGGCTAAAAGATATAAACGATAAGCCTGTGTCAGGTCGGCCCCATAAAAACTGCGCGAATCAGGTGCCCAGCCCAATGCCTTTAGTTTCTGGTATTTCTTCCAGCGTTCAATAAATCCAATTGGCAAGCTATAGCCTTTAGCCTGTGCAGCCAACATAAAGTGACCTGCATAGTTAGTGCCCCATTCGTCAGATTGTCCACCATCTGGCCAATAACTTAAGCCGCCATCCGAAACCTGGAATCCATTCAGCCGATTTATCGTTGCCTTGATATTACGTTCTGTCTCCGCCTTTTGAACCGGGTTAAGATCAAGCAACTGGCTTAAATACAACTGTGGGAAAGCAGAAGATGTAGTTTGCTCCACACATCCATAAGGGTATTCAATCAAATAGTCCAAACGTTTGGTCAGGTTCATCGGTGGGATAGAAGCGACATCAATTGTTGCTTTATTCGTTCCGGCCATACCTATTGCAGAATAGGTGGTTGTCCAGGTTTCACCGGGCTTTAGCTCTTTCTCTGTAATTTTCGTTATCGGTGGATTAGGGTTACGAATATTTAGTTCGACATCATATGATGCTGTCTCACTACCGCTTTTAGCTATGATCTTCACTTTTCCTACGCCAACAAAATCTTTCACATCCAGATCAAAGGTCACCAATTGGTCGCCAGTCTTACTAAAAGTTACAGATTTTTGGTTATTGCCATTTAAATTACTGAACGCATTAGATTGTACGGTTACATTTACAGTTTTAATATTGTTCTCTATTGCAAATACAGTTACTGGAAGTTGAACTTTCTCTGTCGGCCCTAAAACCCGCGGTAACGTAGCTAATATCATTAAAGGCTTTTTAACAGGGACTGCTTTCTCGGCAAATCCATAACTGCCATCATGCCCGGCAATCACCATTGCTTTTACCGATCCAATATATTGAGGCAAAGTAAAGCTGTGCGTTTGGCTTTCGCCTTTGTCCAGGTGGAACGGCCCAAGGAATTTCACCACAGGCTTAAAGCGGTTGACAGATACATTTTTATTCGTACCGGCAGTACCATCACCGCCAATACTTAATATTCGCTCTAAGCCGCCTCCGTATGCACCTAACACGTAATCGAATAAGTCCCATGTCTTTACTCCAAGTGCCTCGCGGGCATAGAATGTTTCGTGCGGATCAGGTGTTTTGTAATTAGTGATATCCAGCAAACCCTCATCCACAATGGCTATGGTATAGGTCATTTCTTTGCCTGATGCTTCTGAAACAGTAATGGATGATGGGGTTTCGGGCCGTAATTTGGCTGGCAAACCGATCACTGGTTTCAATATGGTTTCAGGATTATCAACTGTTAAGGCAATAGCACCGTACATTCGTATTGGCAGGTCATTTACTGTTTGTGCGTGACGCTGCAGCAAAGTAACATTCACAAAAATATTCGGCGCCATGCTCTCATCTATCTTGAAACTATACTGCGTTTGACCTTTTTTGGTATCGATCCAAATCGTTTTTAAAACCTTGCTACCATTTTCAAAACTGATGAGTGCTCGACCGTCAGACATGGTTGGAATAGTCAAAGTAGCCTGTTCACCAACCTTATAACTGGTTTTGTCTGATGTAAAAGATAACATGGACGCTTCTGTGGGATTGGTTTGTTGTAACCTTTCCGACCAGTTTGGCCAATCGACATAAATGATCTTCCCGCTTGAATGCCCGGTTTGCTGATCAGATACTTTGATCAGGTAACGGCCCCAGTCTTCCTGGTCAATGTGCAAATTCCATTTTCCGTGACCATTATTCAGCCTGATCGTTTCGGTTTTTATCAGCTTATTGTATTTATCCTGGGTGAAATTGCTCAGCTCATTACCCGTCTGATCCCACCACCAGCGCCATTGTACCTTGTAAAGCTCCAGTTGTACATTGCGTTCTCCGCTAATTGCCTTGCCTTTTGTGTCCACATCAGCAATTTCTATCTGGTTGTCTTTTCCGGTATATAACATTCCTGAAAGATCGCTGCCCTGTGGCGTTTTAATGCCGACATAACCCGGGTAAACATTGTAAGGCAAGGAGAGTGTCTGCAAACTAAAATTACCACCCGGTTCAAATACTTTAACTACAAAGTTGGCTCGTAACTGTCCGGGAGCTTGCTTTTCGACATTGATATCAGCATTGACAGAAGCTGAACCATTCTCATCCAGTTTGCCATCAAATACAGTTTGTGTTTGGGTATTAAATGCGAGGGTAGGGTCGTCAAAAACATAATCGGGATAGTTTTTGAAGGATGTTTTTTGTGCCGATAGAAAAGCGTCAACTTTAGCTTTAAGGTTCTGTGCTATTCCGCCAAACAGCCAATGAGCTTCAAGCTTACCATCAGTATTGCTTCCTTTTGATAATTCTGTGGCCCCATCAAAGCTCAAATTCAGCTTCAAACGGTTTGGCATAATAGTCTCTATCTTGATGTTTTTTTCAAACGTAGCACCACCTACTTTTACTTTAGCCGACCAGTTGCCCGTACGCGATGAAGTTTCAGTAGCTGTATGGAAACTATAAAGACCATCTACAGATTTGGTTTGGGTGATACGTTTGTATAATTGCCCGTCAGGATTAAACAGTTCAAATTCAACCGGGTGGTCAGCGGGTAAAGTTTTTAACTTATCCTCCAAAATAAACGAAAGGAAGATAGAATCACCCGGCCGCCATACGCCGCGCTCGCCGTAAATAAAGCCTTTTAAGCCACTTTGTATCTCATCGCCACCAACATTAAAGCGGGATAGTGGAAGAGAGCTGCCATCGTCTAATTTAAGGTATCCTTTTTCGGCTCCATGTGTAGCTACTAACAAGTATGGTTTACGCTTCAGGTCGAATTTGGCCATACCATCCCCATCGGATGTGCCTTTATATATAACCTGTTTCTGGTAATCCATTAACTGCAATGATACCCCTGACATTGGTTGTGCAGTTAAAATATTGGTCACTGCCACCGTCATACTGTTATCATTGCCACGTTTGGCAATCAAACCGATGTTGGATGCTATGATATTCCGTTTTGCCCAGCGATCTTTGGTATAGTAAGAATTTTTGCATGGGTCAAACCTCTCGTTCCAGCTATAGTTTTCAGGGTAATAACTGTCATATCGTTGCCAAAAGTCATCATCCTCATCTTTTATATTATTACTGCTTCCCCCGTTATCATAATCGCCACCATATTCCTCATCACCAGAACCATCGTTTTTCTTTAAAGCAGGCGAACCCAAAGCACAGTTGTACAAGGAATATTCTTGCCTGAAACCAATTACAACACGATAAATGGCGCCCGGTTCTGCGCGCAATAGCTGGTCTATATCCAGCATAAAACGGTTCTTTTTATTCAGGTTGATGCTTTTGTCCTGGTCTAGGCGGATTGTTTTCTGTACCACAGGGCGACCTACGGCACGTAATTCCTGTCCACCATCAAAACTATTGTTTTGGAAAAACTGGGGCACATTGTTTTCATATACCTTAATGATGCTTACATCCACAGCGTTCAAATTCACGGCTTCAAAAGGCATGGTTAACTTACCCGAATCAGGTAATATCACCCCTTTACCGGGTATCGACACTGATGGCATCCTGTTTTCAAAAAACACACTTCCAGAATATGCCGCGGTTATTTTTTTATGGGATATATTTTCAACACCTTCATTTACAAAGGCACTGTAATTGCCCTGCAGGCGGTCGGAAGCATATATTTTAACTGTGCTGCCATCAATGGTATAGGCCGGATCTTCTACATTTTTTATACCGATCAATCCCTTCAATTCCTGGCCAACCAAAATAGCGTCTGAAAACTGCACTAAAACATACTGATCCTGGTCTTGTACTGCTGTTATTGCCAAAACTTTAAAGTCACCTATAGCGGGTATTTCAAATTCTTGATCGCCTTTTTTATCTACATTCAAGCTGTTGCCATCCCAGCTGACTGAAAGCTTATTCACCTGGTCAGCGACTCTTGTTAGTTCGTTTATAGTGAATTTGTGTGTATGAGTGGCATTGCTATGCTGCCAACTGATATGAACAGGGGATGGATAATTAGTGTTGATCAGCTTTTCAATAGCAGCATTGTCTTCGTCATCGGCAGTTTGGACAATACCATCCAGCTTCATTTTGTCGATAGACGTATTAGTAGCTGTTTGCAAGCCAACGAACGATACGGTAAAGTCGGGTTTAACAGTCTGAAAAGTAAACTTAAAATCTTTAAACTTATCCGGAACGTCGAGGATCTTGCTCAACTCAAATTCAGCAGTATAGCTTTGATTGGCAACAAGTTTGGCCTCTGGCCTAAACTCGATGGTACGTTCGTCAATCCAGTAGGCTTTCCCCTTAATTGAGGGCGAAAAATCAAATGTATTGTCAGGTAATTTGTCATTTTGCACATGCGTGGTAGGCACATCGCCTGCAAGACGGATACGAATTGTTCCATCCTTAGATATTATTCCTGAAGTATAAGATTCTATATACTTGCTAAAGGCCGGATCAACAGAAGTATTATGCTTCCGGTGGAAAATAAGGTAAAGGCTTAATATTATGAGTAAAAACAGGCCAACCGCGATGGCAATAAAAGGGTATTTACGGTCAGGAGAAAGGCTTGAATCGTCTTCCATGATAAGGTTGATTTATTTCCTGAAATTATAAAATTTCCGTCAATAAAAAATTTATCTGAAATAAGATTTTAAAAATTAACGGATCATTACACCCGGCTTATTAATAATAGGGAGCTTAATAAAATTTGATTCGACAATACTTTCCGGCAGGAAAATAAACTTCTTATCAAATATCTCTTTCCCGATATAATAACTCAACCAGTATTCATTATTAAGCCCGAAAGTGGCCTCATCAATTGGTTCAATAAGAGCAAAGGCGCTGTTTTCAACTACCGGAAACATATGACGCAGGGTTGAGGTCTTGATCTGTTCCCCGTCTTTTTCGCCATAGCCTTTCGAGGTGATCAATACATTCTCGATAGGCTCTTTCTTTAGGTTGATCAAGTACACATACCACGTTTTACTCTCGATATTCTCACCTTCCAGCGCAACTGCAATCGCTATATCCTGCACTATATTTTCGGGGATGTCTTTTATCATGTTAGTTGATTAAGTTAGTCTAAGTTGAATGAGTTGATTAAGTTGGTCTAATTTTAAAAACTTAATTAACCACTTAACTCAATCAACTTATTCAACTTACAAATTACTTTTTCTTAGCAAATCGCTTTGCACCTGGCTTTTTAGGAGCTTTGGCTTCTGCATCGGCCAGTGCCTTGCATTCTTCAAAAGTCAGGTCCAGCGGCTCTTTGCCTTTCGGTATCTTAACGTTTTGTTTGCCAAATTCGATATAAGGCCCCCAGCGTCCGTTTAAAATTTTTACATCCGGGTTTTCATCAAATGTTTTTATCAACCTTTCAGCGTCTTTTTTACGCTTTTCAACAATGATCTCAGCAGCCTGTTCTTCAGTTACATCAAGCGGATCAATATCTTTAGGTAATGAATAGAATGCGCTGTTATGCCGTATATAGGGGCCGAATTTGCCTATAGCCACAGTCATTTCCTTATCTTCAAACACACCGACTTTTTTAGGTAGCTTAAACAGTTCAAGTGCGTCATCAATACTGATGGTTTCAATGCTTTGACCGGCTCTTAAACTGGCGTATAACGGCTTTTCTTCGTTATCGCTATCACCAACCTGTACAAACGGCCCGTAGCGGCCTATTCTAACAGAAACTTTTTTACCACTTACAGGATGTATGCCCAAATCGCGTTCGCCTGTGGCTTTATCAGCTGTTTCTATCGTATTTTGAACTTCTTTATGGAATGGGTTATAAAATTTGCGGATCATATCGGTCCATTCTTCCAATCCCTGCGCTATCTCATCAAACTGTTTTTCAACACCTGCTGTAAAATGATAATCAACAATACCTTTAAAGTATTGCACCAGGAAATCATTCACCACGGCACCAATATCTGTCGGGAATAGTTTTCCACGTTCGGCACCTGTGTTTTCTGTTTTTTCTTCCTTGGTAATACTTTGACCTTTCAGAGTCAATACCCTGAAATTGCGTTGTTTGCCTTCGCGGTCTTCCTTAACTACATAACCCCTGTTCTGGATAGTAGAAATAGTAGGAGCGTAGGTCGATGGTCGTCCTATACCCAACTCCTCCAATTTTTTAACCAAACTGGCTTCTGTATATCTTGCAGGGGGACGTGAATAACGTTCAGTAGCACTCATTTCCTGCAAGTCAAGACGCTGTCCCTTACTTAATGGTGGTAATATAGCATTGTCTTCGGTAGATTGAGGTTCCTCATCTTCATCAACGGATTCCAAGTACACTTTCAGGAAACCGTCAAACTTCATTACTTCACCATTAGCTACTAGTTCTTCTTTCCGTGTTGATATACTGATCTTTGCAGTGGTCTTCTCAAATAAAGCTTCACTCATCTGAGAAGCAATTGCTCTTTTCCAAATCAACTCATACAGCCGTTTTTCAGAAGGGTCACCCTCAATTGTATGCTGATCAAAGTAGGTTGGTCTGATGGCTTCGTGTGCTTCCTGCGCACCGGCACTCTTTGTTTTATATTTTCTGTGCTGATGATATTTATTACCGTAAGCGGAATTAATTTCCTTTGCAGCAGCATCCAAAGCGGTATCAGACAAGTTAACCGAATCGGTACGCATATAGGTGATCTTTCCTGATTCGTATAGCTTTTGGGCTACCGACATGGTACGTGAAACTGAAAAACCAAGTTTCCGGCTCGCTTCCTGTTGTAAGGTAGATGTGGTAAATGGAGCTGCCGGGCCTCGTTTGGTCGGTTTTGTTTCGAGTGAGCTGATGTTAAAATCAGCACCGATACAATCCCTTAAAAACTTTTCAGCATCCTCTTGTTTAGCATAACGTTCGGGCAGTTCAGCTTTAAATGCTTCTTTCCCCTTACCGAATATAGCCACAATCTTAAAAGCCGCTTCGGCTGTAAACTTATTGATCTCGCGTTCACGATCAACAATTAGCCTTACTGCAACTGATTGTACCCGTCCGGCAGAAAGCGAGGGTTTAACTTTCTTCCATAATACAGGCGAAAGTTCAAAACCAACTAATCTGTCCAAAACACGGCGTGCCTGCTGGGCATTAACCAGGTTATAATCTATTTTTCTCGGATTTTCAATAGCCTTTAAAATAGCTGGTTTAGTTATTTCGTGGAAAACGATACGTTTTGTACTAGCATCCTTCAAGCCTAAGGTTTCAAATAAGTGCCAGGAAATGGCCTCACCCTCACGGTCCTCGTCCGATGCCAGCCAAACCATCTCGGCTTCCTTTGCAAGTTTCTTTAACTCGCTTACTACCTGTTTCTTATCAGCAGGAACCTCGTATTTCTGTGCAAAGTTATTATTGATATCGATTGCATCTTCCGACTTCACCAAATCGCGGATATGTCCGTAACTGGACTTCACAGTAAAGTCCTTGCCAAGGTATCCCTCGATGGTTTTGGCTTTCGCCGGAGATTCGACAATTAGTAAATTTTTAGCCATTAAAGCAGTTATTTTTTTGCAAATAAAACATAAAGAAAGGTAAACGCAAATTTGTTTTTCGTTTGAGCGTTGTAAAGTTGTAAAGTTGGAAGGTTGAAATATTGTAGTTTATTAAGACAAATTATCTGTTTGTTTTATTGCAGGGTTCAAGTTGGTAAGATTCAAATTAACTTTAAAACCTTCCAACTTTACAACATTTCAACAAAGCATCACATCAGGAAACCACCACCCAAAAGGTCGTTGCCTTCGTAAAATACAGCCGACTGGCCGGGTGCTATGCCGCTAACGTTGTGATGAAAGTCGACCTTCATGTGTTCGCCCATTTGTACAATGGTGCTTTGTGTGCCGGCATCTTTATAGCGTATTTTGGTAACTGCTTCCAGTGGCTCGGTTATACTTTCATATTTAACCAGATTCAAATTTTTAACCCAGGCAGATTTGCGTTCCAATTCATCCTGTGTACCTAAAACAACGGTGTTGGTTTGCGGATCGATACGGGTTACAAACATAGGATGGCCCAATGCAATGCCCAAACCTTTACGTTGACCAATAGTATAGAATGGATATCCCTGATGCTGGCCCACTACAGTGCCATCAGTCAACACAAAATTACCTCCGGCCACACGTTCATCCAGATTTTCTACTTTGTGCCTTAGAAATGATCTATAGTCGTTATCAGGAACAAAGCATATCTCATAGCTTTCGCTCTTGCCTGCGAGTTCTACCTGGCCCATTTCAAGTGCCATTTGTCTGATCTCTGCTTTGGTAAAACTTCCTAAAGGGAATTTAGTACGGGCAAGGTTCTTCTGGGATACTCCCCACAATACGTAAGACTGATCCTTATTTTCATCAAGGCCCTTTGATACTACGTAACGGCCATTATCGTGCATCCTGATATTGGCATAATGCCCGGTAGCAATAAATTCGCAGTCCAGTTTATCGGCACGCTTTAATAAAGCTTCCCATTTGATATGCGTATTACACAAAACACAGGGATTAGGTGTACGACCGGCTAAATATTCGTCAACAAAGTTATCGATCACAAAGCCACCGAATTCACTCCTGATATCTAATATATAATGAGGGAATCCGTATCCTACGGCTAAAGCACGTGCATCATTAATGCTATCCAGGCTGCAGCAGCCGGTTTCTTTTGAACTTCCGCCAGATGAAGCGTAGTCCCAGGTTTTCATGGTCAGGCCGATAACTTCATAGCCCTGCTCGTGCAGCATAATTGCTGCAACAGAACTATCAACCCCGCCACTCATTGCCACTAATATCCTGCCATGCTTACTCATAATTGGGTGCAAAGATACGTTATTGTGATTTATGATGGTAGGGGGTTGGGTCAGAGGAGGGTAATTTGTTGGCGATAAGTCCAGGATTCGAAATACCAACAGCTGAAATAGATTAACTAAACTTATACGGATTTAACTGTGTGTTTTGAAGATTCGTACTGATATCTATTTGTGATTTATAAGATTTATAGGTCCGAGCTCCTTTAATGCCATCAAAAATTGGGTATTATCACCGATCTTAATAAGTCGTATTTTGTTAAGGAATTTCTTATTTTTAAAATCAAAATCTTTGCAAATTAACCTATCTGAATATGCTCTTATTATTACCGTTGATGTATTATTAAGTATTAAAAACTCGTGCTTAGCCGACGCATCCTTTTTACCCCTTATTTCGCTTAAATTAAGATTTAAAACAACGAACAGAATTACAACTCCAAAAACAACAAGTCGTACAGTACTATAAAACCTTTGTACATCCGATTCTGATGTATTTGCTGCTTTTTCATAGTCATTGTGCTGTTTTCTCTTATTATATATTTTATGTGTAATACTAATTATCAATAACGTAATGTTTGTAGCAACAATAATCACAGTATAAAAAAAGTTTTGTCCTTCAAAAGCCTTTGTAGTTAAATATGTTATGTAACAAGCAGATAGTATCAAAAAATTCCAACTTATAAATCTAGCTATCGAAGGTGTTCCTTTTAACCAACCATTTAATTTATAATAGCTTACAGCAGAAAAAAAACATATCAAAATAATGTTAATTGTTTGAGTCCAGTAGGGTACAACACTGTTTAAATCAACTGTTATGAAATCACTTGGAATAGAAAAATAATCACAATAGCTTTTTTCGTACAAAAATGTGCACTCGTATCCCAATGCTGTTATTATCCCAAGCAATATGGCTGAATCAATCGTTATTGGCAACAGCCTTATGTTTTCGTTAAATTTCATTTTTTTATCTGTCGACAGTTTTAATTGTTTTTTTGATCAATCTGTATAAGTAGAACAATCTATTTGCCCTTGCCGCAAAACATAACCTTTTTATCGTGTTTACGTCAATGAAAATAAAACTCACAGTAAATAACTATAGGTTAATTAGTTTTAATTTTCAGCTATTTATGAAACTTATATAATGTGGTTATTTAAGTACCTGATTGTTTATTTGCGGGCAATAAGTCATTATTTACTATTGTGGGATGCGCTATTTGTTATCGGATTACTCAATTTTCAGCAACAAAAACCGTCTTAATATTCACAAATTCATGAATACCAAAAAGCCCCAATTCACGACCATATCCCGATTGTTTGATGCCACCGAAGGGTAATCGCGGATCAGATTTTACAATGGAATTAACAAAACAGGAACCGGCCTGTAATTGGGTCGCTGCTATTTTTTCACCCTTCTCTCTGTCCGCGGTAAATATTGCAGAGCCTAAACCAAAGGCACTATCATTGGCAATACGTATAGCATCAGCCTCATCTTTGGCTATGATAATAGCCGCCACCGGTCCGAACAATTCTTCATCATAAGCAGGCATACCTGGTTTTACTTTGGTGAGAATAGTAGGTGGGTAGAAGGCATTTCTACCTTTGGGCAAGTTTCCACCTAAAATACATTTAGCACCAGCTTTTACAGAGCGTTTTACCTGCTCATGTAATTCATTTCGCAACTCAACACGAGCCTGTGGGCCAATATCGGTTGCAGTATCAAGTGGATTGCCTACCTTTTTTGATTCCATTTTATTCAAAAAGAGCTTTGTAAACTCCTTCTGGACAGCTTTAACTATTATAAATCTTTTAGCAGCGATGCAACTTTGCCCGCTGTTAATGATACGGCTGTTAACACATGCCTCGGCAGCTTTTTCCAAATCGGCATCTTCCAGTACTATATAAGCATCACTGCCTCCTAATTCTAATACAGCTTTTTTAATAAGTGATCCTGCCTTTTGTGCTACCTGTTTACCTGCGTTTGTGCTTCCAGTAATGGTTACAGCCTGTATCAGCGGGTTTTCTATAATCTTCTCGACCATTGTGCTGGCAACCAATAATGTTTGAAAAACGTTATCCGGAAAACCAGCCTGGTGTACCACGTCTTCAATTGCCAGCGCACAACCGGGAACATTGGAGGCATGTTTAAGTACACCACAATTACCCGCAGCCAATGCAGGTGCCAGAAAGCGGAATACCTGCCAGAAAGGAAAATTCCACGGCATAATAGCCAATACCACACCTATAGGCTGAAAGCTTACAAAACTTTTAGAGGCATCAGTTTCAATTAATTGATCTTTTAGAAACGATGCAGCATTGGCAGCATAATATTCACAAACCGAAGCACATTTTTCAATTTCAGCAACTCCCTGATTAATTGGTTTGCCCATTTCCTGGGCCATTAATACGGCAAATTCAGATTTGCGTGTTTGCAGTACGCTAGCCATATTGGTCAAAAGCTTTCTTCTTTCCTCGTGGCTGGTATTTTTCCAATTAAGCCATGCTTTATGGGTTTGTGCTATCTTTTGCCCAACTTGTTTAGGACTATGACCCCGGTAGGTTTTAAGTGGTTTGCCATTGGCGGGATTTCTTGAAACGATGTTCATAAGAACCGGGTTTACTATGAACAAATAAACAGAACTTATTTTAAATAGTTGATTGTCACGCTAAATTAATTACTTCCCGGCTCGAATGTTCCGGCTGGTACGTAGTTCCATTTTTCTAACTCGTATAAATTAGTAATGGGTCTGGATATGCCATCAGTAATCAGGATTATTCTATCGCTTGCCGCAATTATATTAACATAATCATGATCTGTTATAATAAATCCTTTTGTCGACTTATATTGCTTAATCAAGTCAGAGATCACTTCTTTATATAAGGGTTCTACTTTAGAAAAAGGTTCATCCAGTAAAATAAATTTAGTATCCATACTTACTAATAACATAATCTCGAGGTATCTTAATTCACCACCAGATAATTCTGAGACACATTTTTTGAGATGATTTTTTAATCTTGGGTCATTAATTATTTTTTCTCTGGCGGTTTTATTAGGAAGATATATATCGATAATTTTTCCTATCGATATATTTTTCGGTAAAAACTCATGCTGAGGTAAATAGGCTATAAGGTTGCCGTATTTGTAAGGTTGATCGTATACTTTTTGATTTATCCTGATGAATTTGTTGTAAGTAGAAACGGTTCCGAAGATGATTTTTAATAAGGTTGACTTTCCGCAACCATTTCTGCCCAAAATGCCAATGATATCGCCTGTTTCACATCTTAGATAACACCCACCGAGTATTTGCCTGTCATCGAATGAGATCATCACACTATCTACCTCCAGTAGGTTTTTCATAAATGGATTATTTTTAAAATAATGATTATTAAAAATACTACCAGGATATTACCCACGAAGGAGAAACCTATCAGTTTAAATTTGGTGAAGCCGTAATTATAATAAAAGTAATACTGCTGTTTATAAAATAACTCGAAATAGAATGCAGAAAGTATCAACCCAAATACGCAAAATGATATCACAAAAGCAGGGATACCGAATAAAAAACCTAAAAGAAATGAAAGCGGAATATTTACACTTGACAGTGTTTTATAGTAATTGAAAACTATCCGCATTTTCAAGCTATTGGTTTGATTTAGGTAAGATTAAGATACTATGTCGGTATTGCTGTAACAACAATATGACATATAACGGAAATATTAATTGTATGTTATCGGGAAGAAGTGATGAGATCAGAATTTATTTCCTCGTTGATCTTTGAGTTGATCTTGTGTACAATTTTGTCCAGTTCTTTAGCAGACAGATTGATACTTTCCATTATCTCTACTTTTTCATCCATATTAGAAGCAACTCTCATCACATTGGCTAAACCCATGATATTAGCTAACGGACGGCGGATCTCATGCGAACTAAGCCAGGCCACTTCTTTCAGCTTATCATTCTGGCGCGTTATTTCATCTTCTTTTTGCTTGCGCCAGGAAATGTCATTGTATACTGCTATATAGCCGGTATGCTCATAATCATCATCAAACAAGGGGGTAAATTCTCCATGAACCCAAAACCGGTCGCCACTTTTTGTATAACAACCAATATCCATTGAAAAGATTTCCAATGCTTTTTTTCTTTGTATAATTTGCCCAAGCACGTCCATACCTGTTTCAGGCCCAATAAAGAATTCTGATGGCGATTTGCCTGCAATTTCGTGAAGATGAAAGCCCGTCCTATCTTCGACTGCCTTATTTATCCAGGTAATATGGTTATTCTCATCGGTAATGATGATCATATTATTTACCCTGGTGACAATATTAGCCAACCTTTTTAATTCATCATCAGAACGACGCTGCTGATCATCGATTTCTATCAGTCTTCGTTCATCTATTATTATTAGTTTGTATAATAGAAACCCGGTTATTATGACAAAAAAGAAGCCCTTTCCGCTGTTTATCCATGAATAAATTTCGGGGTCAAAGATATCTTGAAATAAAAAAAGTATTCTGTCGCTTAATGTTATCCAAATTAAAGCAATAGCAACGTACAATATAGCAATACGTAAAGGCCCGGCGATAGTCATCGATCAGTATAAGGGGATCACATTATCCGGATTTCTATACGCTATCTGTTGTTGAATTGTTAGCTTTTTCCTGAGATTTTTTAATTTTTTATGGATTGCGCACCTGTCCGTCGCCTTTTACTAACCATTTGTAGCTGGTCAACTCTTGTAAACCCATCGGGCCACGGGCATGTAGTTTTTGTGTGCTGATACCAATTTCGGCGCCTAAACCGAACTGAGCTCCATCTGTAAAGGCCGTGGAGGCATTTACGTAAACTGCTGCTGCATCTACCTTATTTAAAAAAGCGGCTGCATTTACGGCATCTTCAGTTAATATGGCCTCGCTATGCTTAGAACTGTGGCTGGCAATATGATTGAGTGCTGCTGAAAAGCTATCAACTGTTTTAATTGCCATTTTTAAAGACAAAAACTCTGTACCGAAATGTTCTGGTTTAGCTTTAAAAAGAAGATTTGACGGATAATCGCCTCGCAATACAGCGTATGAGTCTTCATCAGCATAAATTTCCACTTCTTTTTCAGCAAGCAATTTTCCTATTTGGGGTAAGTCTTGTAGCCTTGAATCATGAATAATTAAGCAATCTAATGCATTACATACACTTACCCGTCTTGTTTTAGCATTGCAAATGATCTCGCTTCCTTTTTGCAAATCGGCTGTTTCATCAAAATAGGTATGAACTATGCCAGCGCCAGTCTCTATTACGGGTACCTTGCTTTGTTGTCTTACACGATCTATTAATTGTTGACTACCACGCGGGATCAATACATCGATATAACCTATCGCATTTAACAGAGCTTCTGTGGCCTCGCGCTCAGGCGGTAGCAGGATCGCCACATTAGGATTAATATCATATTTAGCTAATACATTATGAATAAGGGCTATAATGGCTTTGTTGGAATATTCAGCATCACTGCCACCTTTCAACACACACACATTGCCCGTTTTAAAACAAAGCGCAAATACATCAAAGGTAACATTGGGGCGGGCTTCATATATCACGCCTACAATACCCAAAGGCACACTTATTTTTCTGATATTAAGTCCGTTGGGCATAGTTTGTTCCGAGAGAACATGGCCGAGAGGGTGAGGTAATCCCGCAACGTTAACCATATCTTTTGCAATATCCTGTATGCGTGCTGCGGTAAGTTTTAAGCGGTCATATTTTGGATCAGAGGTATTCATCCGGTCCAGGTCCTTTTGGTTTTCTTTTAATAAATGTTCGGTTTGCTCTACAGCGGCTTTTGCAAGATCATTCAACACAGCAACAATTGTATCCGCTGAGACATCCACTATATCCCTGCCGGCAATCAAAGCATCTTCAAAGTATTTTTGGAAGCTCATGGGTAATCCTAACTCTGTAAATAAAGATAATCATAATGCACCAGTGGTTTCTGGTTTTTTTGGCCAATTTTCTCCCTGGCCTTTTCAGCGCTGTATTCTGCTATTCCTAAACCGATTAGTTTATCCTGTTCATCTATCAATTTAATGATTTCGCCCTTGTTAAAATCAGCTATGATATTAACGACGCCTACCAATAGAAGACTAGTCGCTTTATCGGATACAAGCGCCGTTTTAGCGCCCTCGTTCACTTTTACAACACCGGTGGCATTGTGTGCAGAATGTGCTATCCATTTCTTTTTACCCGATTTGGATTTATCTGCAGCAAACCGGGTATGAATTACATCATTTTCCAGTACGTCAATCAGTATATTATCTTTTGTTCCATTAGCAATATGCACTGCAATACCTAATTGAGCAGTTTTTTGTGCCATGGTTGATTTGGTGATCATACCACCCCGCCCGAACTGTGAACGACCGGAAGTTACAAAAGAGGAAAAATCAGGAGTTGAATTGTCCACTTCCTCTATCACCTTTGAACCAGGAAGTTTTGGATCGCCATCATAAATGCCGTCTACATTCGTCAATACGATCAATGCCTGCGCGTTCAACATCGAGGCTATCAGTCCTGCCAGCTCATCGTTATCCGTAAACATTAATTCTGTCACCGATACCACGTCATTCTCATTAACAACTGGTATTACCTGATGTTGTAAAAGTACTTCCAGGCAATTACGCATATTGAGATAATGTAATCTGTCTCTGAAATCTTCCTTTGTCACCAGGATTTGCGAGCACAGCATATCGAAATGCCCGAAGAGATTTGAATAGGTATTAATTAGCTTTACCTGTCCAATAGAAGCAAGTAATTGCCTTGCTGCCACAGCATCCGATTTTTCGGATACAGTGATCATACTTCGGCCAGATGCTACTGCACCTGATGACACCAGGATCACTTCCTTTCCCTGTTTTTTTATTTCAGCGACCTGCTCAACAAGGTGGCCGATACGTTTCAGGTCGGGTAGTCCATCTTGCCGGGTAAAAACATTTGAACCGATCTTGATAACGATACGGTGGTAATTAAAGGCCATCAGAAGTTTAGTAATATTGAACTTCAATATTACTAAATTATACTTAAAAGGTAGGAATATTAGACAATATATTGTCTGAATCAGAATCTAAAGAATTACCAGAATTGAAATCAAGTAAATCCTTTAATCTATGTAATCATGGTTCAGGTAATTAACTAATAAACCCTTTTACATATTCTTTAGTCAATTCTTGCTGAGGATTTAATAAAAGCTCTTCAGTAGGGCCAAATTCAATGATCTTACCCATATAAACGAATATGATATAATCAGAAACACGGCGGGCTTGTCTTAAAATATGTGTTACCAGCACAATGGTGTATTTTTCTTTTAGGGTGATAAAAAGATCTTCAATAATGTGGGTAGAAACAGGATCGAGCGCTGAAGTGGATTCATCACCAAGTATAATCTCAGGTTCAACAGCCAGTCCGCGTGCCAGGCATAAACGCTGCTGCTGGCCGATGGATAATCTTGTGGCAGGAGCATGTAAACGGTCTTTAACCTCGTTCCAAAGCCCTGTAGCTTTTAATTGGATCTCCACAAGTTCATCCAATTCGCTTTTCTTAAGCCTGCTGTGTAAACGCGGCCCGTAAGCTACATTATCATAAATGGACATGGGCAAAGGATAAGGTCGCTGCGATAGCAACCCCATTTTTTTGCGGATATGTGTTACCTCAGCATTGGGATCATAAATATTTTCACCATCAACCAATACTTTTCCGGTTATTTTCACATCGGCTGTATCATCCAGCAAACGGTTAAATGATTTTAATAAAGTGGTTTTTCCGCAGCCTGAAGGCCCGATTATCGAGATCACCTTTTTATTCGGAATATTGATCGAGATATCTTTTAATATCTCGTGATTGCCGATCTGTACATTTAAATGCTGTACGCTGATATGTGGATTATTTGTCATTGTATTTTATTTTTTGAAAACCTTTTAGCCAGCAAAGAGGATAAAATGGTAATGATAAGGACTACAATAGTTAATATTAATGCCGAAGCATATGCACGACCCTGAACTTCTTCAACCGGACTGCCCAATTGAAAGAAAATAGCCAGCGGTAGTGTTGCGGCAGGTTGATGTAATGAGGTAGGTATATTATCGCTAAAGCCTGCAGTAAATAATACTGATGCCACGTCGCCAATAGCGCGGCCGAAGGAGAGTAATATAGCCGTAAATATTCCCGGCCTGATCTGTCTTAGAACCACTTTTGACATTTCCCAGCGGGTAGCACCGAGCGCCAGTGAAGCATCACGTAATTCTTTGGGTACAGTGATAATTACTTCATCAAGTGTTCGTACCAGTATCGGGATCACTAATAAAGTAACAGCTACAATACCGCCTAACAAAGATGCCTTGATACCGAAATATACCATGATCAAAAAGCCGAAAGCACCATAAACGATAGATGGTATGCCAAACAACACATCAAAGGCAATGCGTAAAGAATTAGCTATAAAATTCCTTCCGCCTAAATACATGTTAATATATATAGCTACAGGGATGCTGATTAATAGTCCCAATATAGTAGCTCCACCGGCTACATACATCGATCCGACAATGGCGTTTAAAACACCGCCTTCTTTACCAATATAGAAACCACCACCGGGTATTTTGGTGACCATATCGAGGTTCATGAACGGAATACCTTTATAAAATATCGTTCCTACGATCAGGAAAAAGCTGCCCGCTACTATAATGATGGATAATAGCATTAATACCCTGAAGAAGTTTTCTTCTAATTTACGCCTGATCATGCTGCAAGTTTCCTTTCCAAACGGGCCAATATTACCCTTGAAATAATGTTAAATAGTAAAATGATGATGAACAGTAGCAATGCTGCGAACATCAAAGCCGAATCATACATGGGGATAGATAGCATTTCGCCATAATTATTAGCGATCAGTGCAGGCAGGGGATACCCTGGATCAAAAACCGAATGAGGTACGACCGCATTATTACCGCAAACCATTAGTACTGCAATGGTTTCTCCAAATGCACGTGATATAGCTAATACTGTAGCAGCTATGATGCCTGCTTTTGCTTTACGCAGTGAAACCTTTTTAATGGTTTCCCATTTAGTAGCTCCTAATGAGAGCGACGCTTCTTTTAATTCTCTGGGGATCGTATTCAAAACCTCACAAACAATACTTACGATCAGCGGGAATATCATCACTGCCAATACGATACCGCCAGCTAACACGCTATACCCGGTTGAAAATTCAACAAAATGAGGTGCGATATGATTTTGTATCAGTGGAATAATAAAAAGCACGCCCCAAACACCAAATATTACCGGGGGTATACCCGATAAGAGGTTGACAAATGGAACTAATATCTTCCTGACACGGGCCGGAGCATACTCTGTAATATAAAAGGAGCTGAGCAAGCACAGGGGAAGTGCAATAATAATGGCTATAGCTGTTACCCATAGTGTTCCCATTATAAACGGAAAGAAACCAAACAATCCTTTAAGTGGTTTCCAGTCGCTTGATGTTAGTAGAGTGCCCCACGACGAATTATTCAATACCGGGACAGATTTATAATATAGACCAATGCCTATAACCACTACTAACGATACCGTTAGTATGGTAAGTATCAGCATCAGTTTTGAAAGAATTTTATCTTTTATTAAGCGAAATCGCTGCATTTTTGGTTTAGTTTAAGTTGACCGGGTTAGAATAAACTAAGTGGTTGATGGGATTTGAACTTAATCAACCCAATCAACCACTTTTACTCAATCAACTAAATATCAATTTACTTTCTTTAATTCTTCTGCAATCTTTTGTTTGGAAAGAACGATATAACCATTCTCATCTACATATTTCTGGCCTTCAGTAAGTACGAATTTCACAAACTCAACCAATTCTGGTTTCTGAGGTTTGCCTTTAAATAAAAAGCCCAGGTTACGTGCCGGAGGTGAAGGATATTTACCTGAAGCGATGGCATCCGTTAAATGATCTATCGTATCATAAAAATTTTCGTCGGCGTCAATTTTACCATTGCCATTCACATCGATTGGCAAGGCATGCACACCGGCAACCTGTTTGCGAGTTTTAAGATCATAAAGATAAGCCAGGTTATTATAACCAATACCGGTAACATCTTTTTTGACGGCCTGCGCAAGTCCCGGATCACCATAAACACCTACACCTAACAGGTCTTCCTGTTTTTTATTGAAATATTTGGCCCAGGTTTCGGCAGCACCTGCTGCGTCTGAACGAGTGTAAATATGAATCGGCACAGATACTTTTCCGCCTAATTGGTTCCAGTTCTTAATGGTTCCGGTAACAAATACATTTAAAAACTGGTCGCGTTTTACGCCTTTTGATTCTAATGCGGCTGCATTGGGATTTCCGGTGTTGAAGGTCGGCACAACAGCATCTTTAGTAACGTAGATGGTATAAGCACCTTTCTTTACTTCAGCAGGATTAATATCACGTGAAGCCAAACCAATATCAACCAGCCCTGATAAAGCATCGGTAACGCCTTTGCCTGCACCACCCGCTGAGATATTGAATACCACGTTAGGGTGTATTTTTTTAAACTCCTGTGCCCATTTTACAGTAATAGGATAGAGGGCGAACGCACCCGAAATATTGATGGTGCCCTTAAGATCATCTGCTACAGGCTTATTTTCATCTTTTTTAAATGAAGATAGTATAGTAATAGTACCTGCAATTGCTAAAGCAGACAGGATGATTTGTTGACGAAAGAATTTTCTTTTCATGATTTATAGTTTTAGAATGCGATCTGCAATTGTGCTTCCAATATATTATTTTTAACCTGTGTAGCAGTTTCTTCGTGTTTATACAAGTAATCAACAGCCAGTCTTGTCCACTTGTTGAACACGAAGTTTACGCCGCCATAATAAATGTTTGAACGGTCTGTTGTGATCACTTTATTTGGATCGTAAGTGTCATATTTAGCTACAAGTTGTATTTGTGGTATCACAAAATACCCTGCCTGCGCGTACCAGCCATCTTTGTGCACTGAAGCATCTGTACCATGAAGATATTCAGCTGTAACTGAGAATGGGCCTGTAGCATAACGGGCATCAAAGCCATAACGATTACGTGCCTGTGTTACAGGATTGGGAACTTTTGTTGTGGCAAGTGGGATATCTTCGCCTTCATACAAGCTACCGCCAAAGTCAAGTCCTTTTATTGGATGAACGGCCAGTCTTGCTGCTAAATCTTTATGATTATTATTATCTGTAGTTACATCATATCCGGCACCATTAAATACACCGAAGGTATAGTCAAACAGGTAGTGGTCGTTTAATTTGGCAAAACTGCCGCTTACCTGGATACCTATATCACGGCCATTTTGATTACCGATTACATCTTTTGATCTTCCGGCCAAAGCTTCAACTACCTGTGAACGATCAATGAAATCCAATTGAGAGTCAGAAACCAAACTTTCATAAGTAAGAGGTACTTTAAACTGGCCCACCTGAACTTTAAGGAAATCTGCAAATTTGTAGGCAGTATACGCATCAAGCAGTTTGGTTGTAGCAGCAAACTCGGTGTACACTTCGTATGACCATTGATCGGTGATATTACCTTTTGCATCCAAACGGGCGCGGTGAAGGTCGAATGCATTATTCACACCTGTCTGTTGAAATCCCTGGTAACGGGCCTGCACTAAACCACTTATTTGCAAAGCCTTGCTACCTATAGAAATATTATGTTGATTTTCTTTTTCTTTGTCGCGTTTTTGCTGCTCTTTTAAAGCCAGGTCCGAGCGTAGCGAATCAGCTTCTTGTTGGGTTAATAAATTTTTCTTAATAAGCAGGTTCAACAGTTCATCATTGGATTGCGCTTTGGAAGCAATAGCTGAGAACAGGATGATTGCTATAAGCAGTACTCTTTTTACGTAAAGTAACTTCATTTCTTTGGGTTTAATTTTTTAGGGTTAAATTGAAATAGTAGGGTTAATTTTTAAAGACAAAGGGCCTGTTTGGATATTCAACAGCCTTGTTGTTTTGCGATTGTGAACGGATATTTTATAAATTGTGAAAACATTATATTCTATTAAATCTATATTGTCTACTGATTTAGTAGTGTAAATATATGAGATATTTCAATGTACTCGCAAGAATTATTTAATAAAATTTTAATATCTAATTATATATAGTTGATTAACAGATAGATAATTTATTATATAAATTTAGATAAAGGCACAAAAAAAGCCGGTGACTTCATAATCACCGGCTCAAAGATTATTTACGAAGATCTATTTTATATCATCGCCTTGCTTGATTTCATCAGAAGCATGCAATAGAATTTTGTCGTTTGATTTCAGATCTCCGAAGACCTCTGTTGAATCGTTGCTTGTTAAACCTTCTTTAATATTAACCAGGTTTGCTTTACCATTTCTTACGGCGATTACATATTCCTTTTCAGTAGAGCGAACAATAGCTGAATTTGGAACGAGCAATGATTTTGCTCCTGATACCATTGGTATTTTCACTTCGGCGTACATACCCGGTTTTAGCCGTCCGTTTTCATTAGCCACATCAATCTCAATTGCTTCCTGCCTCATGCTACCCAAAGCATTGGCTGACCGACTTATCTTTGCAGTATGTTCCTGACCGGGCATGGCATTAAAAGTGAACGTTACGGGTTGACTCAGATCGACTTTATCCACGTAATCTTCCGGTATATAAACCGTAAGCCGCATTTTGTTTATATCCTGAATGATTAGCATAGGTTGATCAGTCTCTTTACCGGGCGCAACCAACGCTCCCGGCGAAACATTCCTTTGGATGATCATGCCGTCAAAGGGGGCGTAAATCCGCAGATATCCCTGCACTGTTCTTACTGCATCAACATTGGAATACTCCGATTGTGCCATTGCCTGATCTGCTTTCATTTTAGCGCTTGCATTGTCCAAATCCAAAGGAGAAACTGAACCAGGCTCTTTGGCTGCTTCTTTAAGGCGCTCATATTTTTCTTTGCTGGCTTGTGCATTTTCCTGCGATTGTATATAGCGTGAATTTGCCGCCTGCAATTGAGACTCCATTTCAGGTGCCTCCAATATCATTAATAGTTGACCCTTTTTAACGACAGAGCCGCGGTCGACAAATAATTGTTTTACAAAGCCGTTTACTTTAGGGAAAAGGTTAACCTCATTGAATGGGACTAACTGCCCGGGTAAACTTGCAGAACTTGATAATGCCTTTTCAGAAACAGAACCAAATTCATATTTACTGGTGTTTTTAGTGGTTTCTCCAGTTAGATCAACCGGCTTTTGATTCCCGGAGCATGCTGCAAACAAACTGGTTACAGCTATTAACAAATAATATCTATATTTCATGATGTTGAATATTAAAATTGGTGGTTTCGGTTGATTTTTCAGGCATTAATGATGGTTCGTCATAGGTGGTTTTATTTTGTACCCAGGCAAAAACCATTGGTAAAATAAATAGCGCTGCAAGAGTAGAAGCAAATAATCCACCGATTACAGCACGGCCAAGCGGCGCTGATTGTTCACCCGCCTCACCCATACCTGAAGCCATAGGGATCATACCGGCGATCATGGCCAAACTGGTCATCAGGATAGGGCGCAACCGGATGGAGGCACTGGTAATGGCTGCTTTTGTTGAATCTTTATATTCCAGCCTTAGTTTTTCGGCATTGGTAACGATCAGGATAGCATTTGCAACAGACACACCTGTGGACATGATCATCCCCATATATGATTGCAGATTAAGTGTTGAACCCGTAATCAACAGCGCTGTTATGGAACCTAATATTACCGCCGGGATAGTTACCAAAACCGTCAGCGATACTTTAAACGACTGATAATTAGCTGCCAGCAATAAAAAGATCACCAGGATGGCAAATCCTAATCCATTTTGCAGGCTATTTAAAGTCTCTGTCAAAAGTCCCGACATACCGCCGATCTCAGCAATTAATCCTTTTGGAGGTGTGCCTATTGATTTTACAGCTTTCTGAACAGCGGTTGTCGCCGAACCAAGGTCTTTTTTATAAATATTTGCGCTTACAGTGATAAAACGCCGTGGGCCGGTACGGTCGTATTCACCCGGGACAGTTGTTATTTTAAAGGAGGCTACATCTGCCAAAGTAGGACTGCTTTTACCTTTTACCAGTGGTATTTCCTTCAGCTCATCCATATTGTTCATCACATATTCGGGTATCTGAGCCTGTACCTGGTAGGTATAAGCGTTCTTTTCATCAAGCCATAAATTCTTCAATGTATAGCGGCTCGAAGAAGTACTGGCAGTTACCGACCGTGCAATATCACTCACATTTAATCCTAATTGTGATACTTTCAACCGATCAAGCGTTATCGCGATTACCGGATAGTCTAAGGGTTGATTTATTTGAACGTCCCTTAAATATGGAATTTGCTTCAGCTTTGCTAAAACCTTACCGGCATATCCTTTTATCTGATCCAGATCTTTACCTGCAACCTGAACTTCTATGGGGGTATTAGCACCCTGGCTCATGATCTTTTCCGTCATATCAATAGGTTCAAAAGTGATGGTCATTTCAGGTACGGCATGGGCTATGTTTTTGCGTAGCGCATCTTTTAGTTCATCCATGTTCACCTTATAATCTTCATCAAGGTTTACCTGTAAAACAGCTTCGTGTGTACCCGTATTAAAAACGTATAAGTTACTGCTGCCAAAACTACTGGGCACTAAACCAATATAACCCGATGTTATTTTTACATGATTATTAACCGTTTGGTCAATGATATGCAGTACCTGCTTAAATTTATCTTCGGTACGTTCCAAACGTGTGCCTTGGGGTTCTTTCAAACGGACCTGGAATTGCCCGTTATTTAGTTTAGGCATCATATCTTTACCGATAATAACAAATCCGATCCCTGCAAGTACAATTACCACAACTAAATAGGTAAGCACATAAAGTTTCCTTCGTGGCATTAAGCGGGTAATGATCCCAACAAAACGCATTTTTACTTTTTCAAAAAGATCATTTTCTTTAGGATGTTCTTCTTCTTGCTGCGTGTGCATCTCAATTTGCATTTCTTCATTCCTGTCTAATGACTCACCTGCATGTGCATGTTTTTTGTCATGATGATACGTTTGATAATGTTCTGCCTTTATCAACCAATTACTCATAATTGGCACAAGTGTTTGCGCCAATACATAGGACACAATCATCGTTAAACCGATAGACATTGATAGCGGTAAAAACATGGCCTTAGGCACACCATTCATCATAAATGAGGGAGCGAACACGGCCAGTATACATAACAATATGAGTAATAGAGGGAAAGCTATTTCTTCGCAAGCGTCATAAATAGCCAATCGTTTGGGTTTACCCATTTCCAGGTGCTGGTGTATGTTTTCAATAGTTACCGTGGCCTGATCGACGAGAATACCTATTGCCAATGCCAGCCCGCTTAGTGTCATGATATTAATAGTTTGCCCAAACAGACTAAGTAGTAGCACACCTATTAAAATGGATACCGGTATTGTGATCACCACAATTAGGCTGCTTCGCCAGTCGCCCAGAAATAATAAAACCATTAAACCTGTTAATATTGCTCCGAGGCCACCTTCAGTCATCAGACTTTTTACAGCGTTCACTACAAACACCGACTGGTCAAACTCATAAGAAATCTTTACATCATTAGGTAGCAGACTTTGCATTTCGGGCAGCTTGCTTTTTAAACTTTGTACAACAGACCAGGTTGATGCTGAGGCGGTCTTTACTACGGGAATATAAACTGAACGTTTGCCATTAATTAGCGCATAATCTACTGTAATATCTGCAGCATCTGTAACCCTGGCTATATCCTTTACATAAATGGGTACACCATTTTTTGTGAGTACAGGGATATTTCCAAAGTTTTCAGAATTTTTAACCAATGTGTTCATTGTAGTTAAATACATAGTATTACCTACCCTGAGGTTACCTGACGGAGACATTACATTAAATTTTGCCAGAGCCTCAACAACTTCGTCAGGGGTAAGGTTAAAACTCCGCAGCTTGTTAGGATCAATACTAAAAACAATTGTTCTTGCATTTGAACCAAAAGGAGGCGGGGCTGATAAGCCGGGTATAGTAGAAAACATCGGGCGAATGCGTGTAGCGGCTAAATCATAAATATCTTTCAGGCTTTCATTTTTACTATCCAACACCAGTTCACCTACAGGTAATGAAGATGCATCATACCTGATCACTTGCGGTGGCAACGCTCCCGGAGGAAAGAAACTCTGCGCACGGTTTACCTGTAAGGCAACTTGTGCCGAAGCTTCAGCCATATTGGTAGTTTCGTAAAAAGATATCTTGATAATTGTTAAACCCTGGATGCTTTTACTGCTGATATTTTTTACGCCATCAACATATAAAAATTGATTTTGCAATCCGGTGGCAAAAAAACCTTCCATTTGTTGCGGAGACATACCACCATAAGATTCGATAACATAAATTGTAGGAAGGTTCAGCTTCGGGAAAATATCTATCGGTATATTTATTGCACTAAGCACTGCAAATATCAAAAGGCTCATGGTGATCACCAGAACGGTGATTGGCCTTTTCAGTGCGGATGTGACCATTGACATATTTTTTATTTTAAAAGATTTAAAACTGTATTTACCTGGTTTTGAGTTACTGCCTGGCCAAACAAGGCATTGTTGTAGTCATATTTGGCCTGCGCATAATCGGTTTCGGCCCGGTATAAAATATTGAGCGCGGCATCAAGGTCAATAATATTTGATAACCCGTTTTTATACAAAGACAATTGTTGCCGGTAACTGTCATTGGCCGCTTTTAACTGATGGGGTATTTCAATAAGCCGCTGCTTTGCAGTCTCCATTTCGGCATTTGCCTGGTTTGCACTGGCTGCGAGGAGTGCTTTCTGTTCCTCCAATTTATTGCGGGCATAATCGGTCTCGGTTTTTTGTGTTCGTAGTTTTAGTTGCTTCCGGCGCAAGTCAAAAAGATTATAAGAGACATCTATACCCACTAAATAATTATCCCTGTCAAATCCAAAACCGCTTGATAGACTATTGAAATTATCATTGGCGTCTACGCTTGAGCCACGCGACCATGCTGCCGCTTTTAATGATATTTTGGGATTATATTGCTTTTTTACCAGATCCTCACGCTGCTTACTGTCTTGATAAATGGATTGATAGTAATTGATCAATGGGTGTTTTGCAGTATCGATCACAAACGGCTGTATTGGCAAACTGATCAACTGGCTTTCTATCGTAGTGTCAGCCAAAATATTTTGATAGGGCAGCCCGCTGATTGCTGAAAGCTGTAGTTGCACCTGTTTTAACTGGTTGTTTAGCTCAATGTAGTTTAACCTTGCTTTTGATAATTCAGCATTAGCTACACTGGTATCGACACCTGGCCTTACCCCACTTTTAGTCAATGAACTAATCGACCTTAGAATTTCCTGATTGCGCTGGATATTCCTGTACTGTATAGCCAGATAGTCCTGCAGACTAAGCAAGCGCAGGTAATTAGTAATAGTGTATGCTTCTAATTGATATTTTGACTGTGAAAAATTGCTTTGCTCTACATTGATCTCAGAACGCGCCACTTTGTTTTGGGCTCCATAATAACCAAAGTTGTAAATTTCCCAATCAAAAGCGGCAATTCCCAGGTTGGTTGACAGGGCAGTGGTAACATTAGTAGGATGGACACCTCCGGAACTTGAAGGAACAATACCAAAACCAAAATATGGCGCGATCACATTATTACTGGTACCGATATCGGCCTGGTAATTCAATTTTAAATTTGGCAGCCAGTTATTTCTTGTTTCAGCTGCTTGAGCCTGCTTTACCTGGATGGCGGATGAATCGGTTATTAGAGTAGGCGCATTCATATCTACCTGATTTAATAACCGTTTTAAACTGACAGATTGCTGTGCATTTACTGCCGCTGAAATCAACAGCAACATAATAATGCACAAGCATTTACTAAGATTTAACATTTTTGTAAATAATTAATTTGATATAAGAAAACATAGAGAATACTTACAGCAAAAGCTGAAGCATCAATTGATTACCGCAGGACGCGGTTGCCGGGAAAATATCAAATAATTAATTGGCCTGACAGAAGATAGGCAGGCTCTGGTGGCAGAAGTAAGAGGCGAATATCAGATAATATCCTATCGGTTATTTTTCTTAAAGATTTAAAAAGTGTTGGTAAAAAGCTAAGCAATAAAAGCGATATAGACGACAGTAATACCATCAGAGGATTTGAAAGTTGCTGATGTATCTGTGCAGCGCTTTTATCAGCATCTTCAAGATTTTCGGGTTTGCGTTTGGAAAAACTCTTAACCAGTATATTATGCGAAATGTGAATTTTGAAATGATGGTTAGCGACCTCAAAACCAAAGAAGGGTTTTGCAATAAACAGCAGCGCTGCAAATGCAAAGAATATTTTAAAAGCCAGGGCTCCTTTCATTTTGATTTCAAATGACACTTTTTCAATTACAAAGGTGGTATTAAATTGTTTTATAAGAATCAATGTAACGTTAATGTTGCATAGGCTTACGTTACTGACAGTATTTTGTCAGTACTCATTAAATCTCAATAAATTGATTTTCAGATTCTTACAAGTGTTCACATAGCGTTCATGTGTGAACGTGAACACTTTAAACAAAAAAGGCCCCAATAAGGAGCCAGTTTAGTTGATTGATTTATAGAGATTCAGGGTGATAATTGGCAATTATTCAGCGTTTGCCCTAAACATTAGGGCTCCTACAGTTACGTTAGTACGGCTATCTATCAATATAGCTCCACCATTAGCCTTGTTGTTTTGATAAAGATCAAAAGCCAGTGGATCAGCTGTTTTAATGACAATGCGTCCAATATCATTTAACCTGAAATCCTCGTCAAAATCTTTTTCAAGCGTGTTGATATTCACTTTATATAATATTTCCTGTACACGGCAGCGGGTAACTTTGCTGTTATGCTGCAACAGGTAGGTGTGGGTGGTATCTAAAGCCTTGGTATCCATCCAGCACAGGTCAGCTTCTATTTGTTTTGATATTTCTGGCTGATTATGGGCATTCACCAGTATATCACCACGACTAATATCAATATCGTCTTTAAGATGTAATGTTACTGACATGCCGGACAAAGCAACTTCTGGTTCTTCATCCAATAATTCTATTTTATCTATAGTTGAGCTGAAACCAGATGGCAATACAGTTATTTTATCATTTACACGGAATGATCCGCTTGAAACACGACCGGCATAGCCACGGTAATCATGCAGATCATCGGTTTGTGGACGAATGATCCATTGTACAGGGAAACGTGCATGATCACTGCGGTTATCAGCAGGGATCTCTACAGTTTCCAGGTAGGGCAGTAAACTGCTGCCATGATACCATGACATATTAGCTGATGCATGAACAATATTATCGCCTTTTAGTGCACTAACCGGGATATAGGTCACATTATTCAAACCAACTTTGGATGCCAGTTCTTTATAATCCTTTACGATCTTATCGAATACATCTTGTTTGAAATCAACCATATCCATTTTGTTGACACATACTACCACCTGGGGAAGCCCTAATAAAGATACCAGAAATGAATGGCGTATAGTTTGCTCGATAACACCTTTACGTGCATCGATAAGGATAATAGCTAAACCTGCATTTGAAGCGCCGGTCACCATGTTACGGGTATATTGGATATGACCCGGCGTATCGGCTATAATGAATTTACGTTTCTCAGTTTGAAAGTATTTGTAAGCTACGTCGATTGTAATACCTTGTTCGCGTTCGGCTTTCAAACCGTCGGTTAAAATAGCCAGGTCAATGCTACCGTCATCATTTTTTCGGTTTGAAGCATGCAATGCCTCCAACTGATCGACTAAAATAGATTCGCTATCATAAAGCAGGCGTCCTATAAGGGTACTTTTACCGTCGTCAACACTACCTGCTGTTAAAAATTTTAAAATATTCATAATTAAAAGTATCCCCCTTTTTTACGATCCTCCATTGCAGCTTCGGATACTTTATCATCCATACGTGCACCACGCTCGCTTATTTTTGAGGCGCTTATTTCGTCTATTATATCATCTATTTCAAAAGCATATGACTCTACTGCAGCAGTACAGGTCATATCACCCACTGTACGGAAACGCACGTTACGGCGTTCAACGACATCCTCACTATCCATATTCAGGAATGGGGAAGCAGACATTAGCTGACCATTGCGTGTGATCACATCGCGTTCGTGTGCGAAATAGATAGAGGGCAGTTCGATCTTTTCCCTGCGGATATAGTTCCAAACGTCCAGTTCAGTCCAGTTGCTGATAGGGAATACCCTCACGTTTTCGCCTTTATGTATTTTGCCATTGTAAAGGTTCCATAATTCGGGGCGCTGGCGTTTTGGGTCCCATTGTCCAAATTCATCGCGAACAGAAAATATACGTTCTTTAGCACGCGCCTTTTCCTCATCACGACGGGCACCACCTATGCAGGCATCAAATTGATGCTTGGCGATAGTATTTAACAAGGTAACTGTTTGTAACTGGTTACGACTGGCATTTTTGCCTTTTTGTTCAACCACTTTTCCGCTATCAATATCATCCTGTACATAACCAACGATCAGCTTTTCGCCGATACGTTCGATCATTCTGTCACGATAATCAATAGTTTCCTGGAAATTATGGCCGGTATCAATATGTACCAAAGGAAACGGGAATTTTCCGGGCCGAAAAGCTTTTTCGGCCAATCGTACAAGAGTTATAGAATCTTTACCTCCAGAAAAAAGCAAGGCGGGTTTTTCAAATTGCCCGGCTACTTCCCGCAGAATATAAATGGCTTCCGCCTCTAACTCATCTAAATAATCCAACTGCTGTTTATTCATTAATAATTACTGATTTATTGAATTAGTGAATTAGTGATTGTTAACAAATTTCCCTAACTCAGTAATTCAAAACTTATTTACTTACTATTAGTGCTTATCTGATTTACCTACTATATGAACTCCCTAATTCAATAAATCGCTAATTCACTAATTCATTTATGTGCCTCATGCAACCCACATTCCTTTTTCGACTGGTCTTCCCACCACCAACGGCCTGCCCTGAAATCCTCACCGGGCTGAACAGCCCTTGTGCAAGGTGAGCAGCCAATGCTTGGGAAACCCTTGTCGTGCAATGTATTATAAGGTATATTATTCTCTCTGATGTATGCTTTTACCTGGTCAAGTGTCCAGCTAAAAATCGGGTGAAATTTAATCAAATTATTTTGTTCGTCCCATTCAATATTGTGCATATCATGGCGACCAACCGACTGTTCGGCACGTATACCGGTCACCCAGCATTTATTACCTGCAAGCGCCCTCTTTAATGGCTCCACCTTACGGATGCCGCAGCATTCTTTCCTGTTCTCTACCGATTCATAAAAACTGCTCGGGCCTTTGGCATTTACCATTTTCTCCAACAGTTCGTTATTCGGGTAGTATGCGTGTATTGGCTTACCATACATTTCCATGGTACGGTTCCATACATAGTAGGTTTCGGGGAAAAGACGACCTGTTTCGAGCGTAAATATTTTGATGGGCAAATCATTAGCAAATATCATGTGTGTGATCACCTGATCTTCCCATCCAAAACTTGTCGAAAACACGATCTCACCTGGAAATTTATTAGCCAATTCAGCCAATGCTTTTATCGGTTCAAGCTCGCCAACCTCTTGTCTTATATCTTCTAACTCTGTCATTATATTACATGTACGTGTAGAAATTTTAAAATAGCTCTTACACTTATCAGAATTACTATTATTGCAACGGCCATCATAATAGCCTTAGCAGATATTTTATTAGATATCCTGGCTGCGATAGGTGAAGCCAATGCACTGCCTATAACCAAACCGGAAACAGCTTCCCAACGTGCACCGCTTAGCATAGTGATGAAAGTGATGGAGCTCATTAAGGCAATAAAAAATCGCGATAATTTTACGGTTCCTAATGAAAAGCGTGGATGACGACCACCTGCGATCAATGTAGATAATACGATAGACCCCCATCCACCGCCACCTACGGCGTCAATAAAACCACCACCAAAACCAAGCAACGGTATCCTTTTTATTTTTGCCGATGTTCTTTTTTGCCCTGTTTTAAGGGCTTTTTTAAATATAACTATACCTAATATCAGTGTGTACAATGATACAAGAGGTTTGGTATAAGTACTGTAATGCTCTAATGAGGATAGGATGTAAGCACCTAGTACCGCACCTATAATGCCCGGAATGAGCAGCATTTTAAATAATTTCCAGTTGATATTACCCATGCGGTAATGCATCCATCCGGCTATGCCATTGCTTAATATCTCTGAAAGGTGCACGCCCATACTTGCCGAAGCAGGAGGGATGCCCATTGAAAGCGAAAAAGTAGTTGATGTTACCCCATATGACATTCCAATTGCTCCATCAATCATGGCAAAGACAAAACCCGCACCCAGGAAATAATAAAATAATGGATTAATACCTTCAACGTAAGTCCTGAAATCAGGCTCTTTATTCCATAGCGCATATACTGTAATAGCAATAGCTAAAACGATAGCACCCCATATCAGCCAAATTAAGTTTTTATTGGTTTGCGGTTTCTTGTCTACAAGTACTGAGGTGACCTTGTTTAACTTTCTGACTTTATAAGCGAAGTCGCCCGAGAGGGAATTTCTTAACTCACTCATTTGTTGTAAAGTTGTATCCAATTCCTCAGGCAGGCTTTCGTTTAAAACCTCTTTAATCCTTTTTGCGACTGTCGGCGATTTTCCATTTGTTGATATTGCCACCTTCAAGTCGCCTTTTTGGACAATAGAACCCAGGTAAAAATCACACAGATCAGGTTTATCAGCTATATTAACCAAAAGCTTACGGTCATGTGCTGATTCCCTGATATAGACATTTAATGTATTATCATTTGTAGCGGCTACTACGATATCCGCATTATCCAGATCGGTATCCACAAATGCTTTTTTTATAACATTTACTCCTTCATATTCTGCAGCCAAAGCATGTACTTCAGGAGAAAATGTTTTAGCAATAACAGTTACTCTTGACAAGGGGCTGTTGTTGAGGATAGCCGTCAGCTTTTCCAAGCCAACATTACCCGCACCGATCAGCACCGTGTGCAAGTCGTTCATTTTCAAAAAAATCGGGAAAAGCTGATTGCCTTCCGTTTTTTCGTACTGAACTGTACTTAAACCGTTATTCCTGGGCAACAATGTCATAAAATTCCCTTATAGGCTGGAACATGGGATGTAAAGAAACAACCTCGCCAATCACGATCAGCGCAGGCGATGTTATCTTTTTCTCTTCAACAATCTTAACAATTGTATCTATAATACCTATAGCTACTTTTTCATTCTCGGTTGAGCCACTTTGGATAACTGCAACCGGTAACCTGTTTCTGCCTTCTTTTTTAAATATCTCTGTAATTTCAGCTAGTTTATGCAAACCCATCAGTACTACTATTGTAGCCCTGGTGCGTGCGGCTTCATAAAGATCATTGGAAATCTTTCCATCGGTTTTGGTACCGGTTATCACCCAAAAGCTTTCACTTAATCCGCGGTGGGTTACAGGTATATTCTGTAATCCGGGTACACCGATAGAGCTTGAAATTCCAGGGATTACTTCAGTTGGAATACTGTATGAAGCAGCATGATCCAATTCTTCATAGCCACGGCCAAAAACAAATGGGTCGCCGCCTTTCAAGCGTACTACGTGACCATAGTTTAGTGCATAGTCAACCATTAATTTATTGATCGCATCCTGCGAAAAGGAATGATCGCCTGAACGTTTGCCAACATATACTTTGGTAGCATGTTCTGGTGCAAATTCTAATAATTCTTCGTTTACAAGCGCATCATAAAGTACCACGTCTGCGATTTTAAGTGCTTTAATGCCTTTTATGGTGATCAGGTCAGCGTCACCGGGACCTGCACCAACAAGGGTAATACGCGGTTCTTTAACTGTTTTTTTAGTATCTATCATGATTGAACTAATGCCTCTCTTTTTACTTTAACACTATTTAAGAAGCTGCTCGCGGCAGCCAGGTAAACTGTTGCAAACTCTTCAGAAGGTTCGTTTTTATTTATCTGTAAAACCAGGTCGTTGAAAGTACCATTAAGAGCAAATTCGCCTTTTTCTACATATTGTGCATCAAACTCGCGGATAATTCCGACCTGTGTGCTGCTGTTAATATTCTTGTCTAACAATAATGCTTTTGCCGAGCTGATAAATACATTATAAGAATGATATATCGCATCAGACCAAAAGCCATTACCAAATGCCTCGTTGGCCCAGCTCAGTTTTTCATCAGACTCATAAAGCAGAGTGGCTACAAGGTCAATCACTACACCGGCACATTCACCTACACCAATTGCAGTGACAAAAGTTTCTTCGTGCCCCCAGTCTACAAATTCATCTTCTTTAAGCGTAGTCAGATCAGCCAGTGGTTTTAGTAACTGGTAGAAATAATCCTTGCCTAATCTGTCGTAATAATTATGGAAGACCTCATTCTCTATTGAGTTTGCTTTATAATCATCCAATACAGCGCGTAAAACTGATGTTGCCCTTTTAGCAGGAACTTTAATTATTTTCTCAGCTGCACGACCTATACCATCGCCAACAGTTCCGCCACCCAATAAAACCTGCATGGATGGCAGTACTTTTAAACCGGCTTTTAATGAACTGCCATGAAAACCAATATGAGCCAAACCATGCTGACCGCAAGAGTTCATACAACCGCTTATTTTAATCTTAATATCGCGGTTATAAACAAATTCTTCATATTCATTATAGATCAGATCTTCCAATACTTTGGCAAAGGTCATGCTATTGGATATACCCAAATTACAGGTATCAGTACCAGGGCAGGTGGTAACATCGGCCACACTGTCAAAGCCAGGAGCTGACATGTCTAATTCGGTTAAACCGTTATATAAAGCAGGAAGTGCTTCTTTTCTAACATATTTTAATAATAGCCCCTGGTTTTGAGTTATACGGATCTCATCGGCAACATAAGGCCTGATGGCTTCCACAAACTTGCGTGCAACATCTGTATGGATATCACCAACAGGAACTTTAACATAAACGCCATAAAAACCTTTCTGCTTTTGTTCAAACACATTGGTAACCAACCATTGCTCATAACGCAGTGGATTATCTATAACAACCTCGGGCAATGTTACAGGCTGGGGGATAACAGGCTCATCAACACCATTACGGTTAATGGGGTAGGTCTTTACTTTATTAGCAATCCTTTCCTCTTTGGTAAGGCGTAATACTTCATCCAGGCCTAATTTTTGTATCACATATTTTAAACGTGCCTTATTACGGTTATTTCTTTCGCCATAACGGTCAAAAACACGGATTACAGATTCTATGTACGGGATTAATTGATCTTCGGGTAAAAATTCTTCTACAATACTGGCTAGTAAAGGTTGTGCGCCTAAACCACCACCTAATAAAATTTTAAACCCGCGTTCACCTTTATCGTTTATTTTGGGGATAGCACCAATATCATGGATATAAGAGTAAGCCGTATCGTCATCACTCGAAGAAAAAGATATCTTGAATTTACGACCCATTTCCTGGCAAATAGGATTACGCAGGAAAAACTCAAAAGTAGCATGAGCATACGGTGATACATCAAATGGCTCTTTTGGGTCGATACCAGCAGTAGGAGAGGCGGTTACGTTTCTAACTGTATTTCCACATGCTTCGCGCAGGGTGATGTCATCACGTTCCAGTTCGGCCCATAATTGCGGTGTACGATCAAGACTTACATAATGTATCTGAATATCCTGGCGGGTAGTTAAGTGCAAATTGTGGCTTGCATATTCGTCTGATACATCAGCAATACGCAGCAATTGTTTGAAAGTAACTTTTCCAAATGGCAGTTTAATGCGTACCATTTGCACACCCGGCTGGCGCTGCCCGTAAACACCACGAGCCAGGCGCAGGCTCCTGAATTTTTCATCATGTATTTTGCCTTCGCGGAAAGCTTTGATCTTCTTTTCAAGATCAATTATATCTCTTTCAACTATAGGGTTCTCCAATTCGGTACGGAAACTTTGCATATCTTCCTTTTATTTTATTCGCGACTCAATCAATTTCCAAATATATATATAGTATAGGGAAATAGTAGAATTTGTTGGTAAAAATGTTTCTTTTACAGTAAAATTACATACAATAATCCTGTTTAAATAATGCCAATTACGCGCCAAAATTTATTGTGAAGTTGTTATACGCAACTCAAAGAAGATTAGATACTACGTTAAAAGAATAAAATCCAAGATATATTGTTTATTTATAAATAATCAATATATTGACTATCAATGAATTAAGTCGAAATAAAAGAATGTAGCACTTGCAGAGAATTTTTGAGGATGGTGTGAAATTTCGACTTGCATTGGCTCACCTATCTCTTTATCAATAGCCAGATGGGGAAGCACAGTTTTAACCAATACGATTATTCCCCATACCACAAATTTAGTCAGAAAGGACAATCTTAAATTTTGATGAGCGTGTTTTCCCGGGCAATTACGTCTGCTATACTGGTTTCGGATAATATTTTAAGTGTAGCGTCTCTTACCTCAACAAAAACATCACGAATGCCGCAGGTGGTTTCCTGCTTACATTCATCACACTTATGATAAAAATTCAAGCTGGCACAGGGTACCATGGCAATGGGGCCATCAGTGATCCGCATGATGCTTACAAGATAAATATCCTTAGGATCTTTGTTTAAACTGTAACCGCCTCCTGCACCTTTTTTACTATAAAGGAAACCCGCATTCCTTAAATCAAGTAGTATTTGTTCAAGAAACTTTTTAGGGATACGTTCTTCTTCAGCGATCTTTGAGATCTGCATTGGTGGTTTATCGGCATTTTTCCCTAGGACAACCAGGGCTTTAATTGCGTATTTTGTCTTTTTGGATAGCATTTATTAAAAATAAAAACTCACAAAGATAAGTAAATATATTATGTCTATATAATTGGTCGACGCTTGAGACTAACTTATGTAAATATAGTATTTATTTTTTATCGGAATGTCCCAGGCTTTTTTCAGGATTTACTTTGTCGCGCACCAATTGTTTTATCTCTTTTATTTCAGGAAAACGGCTCCATTCCTTGCGGTCAAAAACTGTTTCTTCATTAATCCGGATACTATAATGCCCGCCAGTTTCGCTTGGCTGTAAAGTTACACCATACAAATCATCCGCAAAGGTAGTTAGCAGTTCCTGGGCCATGTATGCTGCCCGAAGCAGCCAATTGCATTTGGGGCAATATTCAATGGTTATCGTAGGTTTCATCAGGCTAATTTACAAAATCAACCTGCTAATAAATAAAAATATCATCACTGTACGCTAATTAGGGAATCGTACAAGTGATGATAAATAAAGGGAATCGTGATATAGTGTGGGTTTACCTGCTCTGGATAAAATTAAATCCTAAAGTCAGCTTTGGATTAAAGGGGCCAGCTTTCTTTCTTTTTTTGAAAATACTATCATTGTTGGCTAAGGCGCCCACTGCGTTTAATACAGCGTTAAATAAATTTTCTATAGATTTCATACAAACAATTTGATTTAGGGTTTTTAACGAAAAACGGTCCTAAAGAGTTTCGAAAAGCGTACTTGTAATTAGATATAAATGTGCGTTTTTACTATCAGGAAGGCCTTTTTTGAGAAAAAAAGCAGGTGTATTCTTGTTTAGGTAAGAGTCACAAACCAACTGATTTACAGTGTTTTAAAAAATGGAAAAAATATCTTTTTGCTTAATTATTTTTCTTTTAAATTAAGTAAAATAATTATTATAAATATTAAAAATGGACGCAAATAACGGTCACTTTGGTGATGAGATTATAGTTTAGTAAGAATATCTGACAAGGCAGTATTAAATTCTTTAGGTTTTTCAACCATCGGAAAATGCCCGGTAGCATGAATGTAAAATACCTTGTATGGAATATGATTGGCTTTAAAACCAGTAGTATCTGTAGGTGTATAATCGCTATTAATAAGGTATAACTTCTTTTTTGAGGCGATTAATTTCTTTGCTTCATCAAAATTATCATCTTCTATACAAGCTGTCGCTATTATCGAATCGGCTTTAGCTATATCATTCAGTATTCTTGTTTTGATAGAATCGGCTGTGGTTTTATAAAACAAATTTTGATTAAACCATTGTGTTGCGAATGATTTAAAATGATGCTTCATTTCATTTATGGCAACTGTGTATTCCTTCTTTTCTTGTTGCGTTTCAACGTGTCCTACATTCTTAAAATTATCTACTCCCACCAATCCGATAACATCATTTGGAGCATTAATAGCCGCCTGCAAAACAATATCACCTGCCATAGAGTGACCGACAAGGATGACATTTTTAAATGCAATTGTGATATTACCGTATCCAGGTCCAGGCCATATGCCTCGGTATTCCAGATATTTCTGTTTTTACCTGATTGACCAAAACCAGGAAGATCTATCGTAACTACCCGATATTTCTTACTAAAATAATTCACCTGATTTGACCAATACGACCTATTAATGCCCCAACCATGAACAAACAATAAGGTGGTGTCGCCGTTACCGCTATCACTGTAGACAATATTTACTCCTTCATTAGAGATTTTGATCGGCTTATCAGCTGTTGTAGATTTATTAGATTTACTGTTACAAGAAAACTGCAGAACCGATAAAATGCAAATTGCTGATAAGATAGATGCTTTCATAAAGTTAACATGTGGTATAATGATCTAAATTACTTGTTTAAAGCTAATTAAGGACGAAATTAACATACTTTAACACCTGCCAATCTCACTAAACAATTTGATCCGCATTTACGATAAACCGTTCTTCATAATTGAGTTTTAATACTTCCAGTTGATTGCCTATGGTAATTTCTCCCACACCTGTATGTATCAGGTTTTGTCCGAAAAGTATCTTATTGTTCTTAAAACGATAAAGTGCCAGCGTTTTTAGTGGTTCCTTGCCTTTAGCAATAGTGTCCTGATCAATGGTGGTCATAATACAACGAGCACATAGTTTTACCCCATGAAAGGTAATATTGCCGATTGTAAAAGTGTGCATTGCGTCTTCCTCAAATGACCCACCGCCTGTAAATACAATATTTGGCCTGAAGCGGTTCATCGGTAATGGCTCATTCAGACGACTGTTCAGGTCATCGAGTGAAGATTGGCCGATCAACAAGAATGGATATCCATCTGCAAACGAAACAATACTACCATCAAATGCATAGTTCTGATCTGCAATGCGTTCACTTTCGTCCGGCATATACACCAGCCTGCAAGGTAATTCAAGCATGTTGCTAAACCAATCGTCTGCTTCTTTACTTACAAATTGTCCCGTGCAGGTGTCATCCCAAACTGTAACATCAGCAAACTGATTGATAAGCGGTTGAAAAGGTATAGTGAAAGATGAGTTCTTTGGCGAATAATTCACTTTTATTCCATCATCAGTTACTTCTAATTTCATTAGAGCCATTTGATTTATTTCCCTTTGGGAGATAAAGAGGTTATTATGATCAACCAGCATCCAGCGGCGGTCATATTGAAAACCACGGTCAGTCACAATTGCTTTATCCAATGCAATACCACCTAATGATTTAACAGGGTATATATATAACTGACTGACTTTGAGCATAAATATGGATTTCTATAGTGATGGTAAAGATACCCTGTTGCCTTGTCGATTGCAAATTATTGGTCTGCGTGTTTAAAAAAACAATAACAACTTCGTTACATTTAGCAAAGATTACTGTCAGTTTAACGCATTTATCCCTACATTTAAAAACCAATAAAACCAACAAATATGCATCGCAGAAAATTCATCAGGGACGCCTCATTGGCTACCGCGGGCCTAACTATTCTTAATTTCCCGGTATTTGGCAAAAATGCACCAAGTAATAAAGTGGTACTTGCGGTTATGGGACTTAACAGTCGCGGAAGTTATTTAGCCAATTCTTATTCACAATTGCCAAATGTTGAAATAGCTTATATATGTGATGTGGAAGATGGTGCCATTAAAAAAGGATATGATGCGCTGAAGAATGCACCCCGGAAACCTGAACTGGTGCGCGACATCAGGAAGCTGGTTGAGAAAAAAGATTTTGACGCATTGGTGGTAGCTGCACCTGACCATTGGCATACACCTGCGGCGATATTAGGGTCATCACATGGCAAACATGTTTATGTAGAAAAACCGTGCGGGCAAAACCCACATGAAGGTGAACTGGTTTCACAAGCATTGCATAAATATGGTAAACATATACAAATGGGTAATCAGCGCAGATCCATGCCATCATTAATCGATGCAGTAAAACAAGTTAGGGAAGGTGCCATAGGTGATGCTTATTTTGCCAAGGCATGGTATACTAATAATAGACAATCGATAGGCATTGGCAAGCAAATACCTGTGCCCTCTACACTGGATTTTGACCTTTGGCAGGGCCCGGCACCACGGAAACCTTACCAGGATAATTTGGTGCATTATAACTGGCACTGGTTCTGGCATTGGGGAACAGGCGAAGCCTGTAATAACGGTACGCACGAAATAGACTGTTGCCGTTGGTTTTTAGGGGTTGATTACCCTACAAAGGTTAATTCATCAGGCGGAAGATATGCTTTTAAAGATGACTGGCAAACACCAGATACACAAGTAGCCAATTTTGAATTTGGCAATAAAGGTACAATAACGTGGGAAAGTCGTAGCTGCAATAACTTCCCTGTTGAAGGAAGTAGCCGTGGTTTTATTATTTATGGCACAAAAGGCAGCCTGGTAAATTTGGGTGGTGGTGATTATAAGATCTTAGATATCAAGAATAAGGTATTAAAAGAAGTAAAATCAGAAGTAGCACCCGATCCAAACAATACCACCAGCGCTAATGGGAATTTGGATTTTTATCATTTCAAGAATTTTGTTGGTGCAGTGAGGGGTGAAAATGAACTTACCTCTCCGGTTGATGAAGCATCAAAGAGTGTACTACTCTGTCACCTGGCAAATATTTCTCAGCGTACAGGTATTACTCTAAATTGTGATCCTAAGAATGGATATATCACCAATAGTCCCGAAGCGATGAAATTATGGGGCCGTACTTACGAATCCGGATGGGAACCAACATTAGTGTAAGCTTAACGATAGACCTATGAGATACAAAATTTTCATTCTATTGATGTTCAGTTACATCACTGGCTTTACACAAAACGGTAAGCAGCTTTTCCTACAGCAACCCGGTGTGGTTTCCTACACTTACCGCAACTTTTTCGAAAAGGATGTGCCGATCACTTTGGATATGATCAAAACTGCGGGGTTTACGGATATTGAATTCTCCAGTTTATTCGGTAAGACCGCTGCCGAATTAAGAGTGCTGATTGATGCCAGGGGGATCAAATGTTCATCTTATGGTGTCAGTTATGATGATCTGATAAATAAAACAGATGAAGTAGCCCAAAATGCAAAAACTTTAGGTGCACATTATGTAAGGGTTGCGGGAATTCCTCATAAAGGCAATTTTACTTTGGCCGATGCACAAAAAGCGATTGATGATTTTAATCGTGTTGGTAAAGTACTCAAAGATCAATATGGTCTTGAGTTCATCTATCACAATCATGGGTTTGAATTCCAGCCCTACCAGGATGGTACGCTGTATGACTATCTAGTGAAACAAACTGATCCGCATTATGTAAGCTTTGAGTTGGATATATTATGGGCCTTTTTCCCGGAACAAGACCCTGCTGCGCTACTTAATAAATATGGGAGCCGCTATAAGGCCTTACACCTGAAAGATCTGAAAAATGATGTGCAGGGTAATTTATCGGGTAGCACTGAACAGAATAATGATGTAGCCTTAGGAACGGGACAGATAAATATTCGTGCTGTATTAATAGCCGCCCAAAAAGCCGGGGTAAAACATTATTATCTTGAGGATGAGAGCAAGAATGTGCTTGTGCAGGTTCCCCAAAGCCTGGCTTACCTTAAAAGTTTAAAAAGATAACCCATACCTAAATAAAAACTATGAAACGATACCAATATCTTATTTTAACTGCTTTACTAACAGGAAGTCTATTGCCGTCCAATGCGCAAACGTGGACAAATCTTTTTGATGGCAAAACACTTACCGGCTGGAAACAAGCTACCGGCAAAGCAACTTATACAGTTGCAAACGGAGAAATTATAGGTACTACAGTTGCTAATTCGCCTAACTCATTCCTTGTAACAGAAAAGGAATATGGAGATTTTATACTGGAACTGGATATCAAGGTTAACAGCACAGAAACCAATTCGGGTGTGCAAACACGCAGTCATTATGATCCGAGTGGAAATAATGGCGCAGGTAAAGTTTATGGGCGACAGGTAGAAGTAGACCCATCAGACCGCAAGTGGAGCGGAGGTATTTATGATGAAGGTCGCCGTGACTGGCTTTATCCACTAGAATTGAATGCCAAAGCAAAACCTGCTTTCAAAGTTGGTGAATGGAATCATTACCGGATTGAATGCTTTGGAAACTCGATCAAAACATGGGTAAATGGCATCGCAGCAGCCTACATGGCGGATACGATTGACAGTAAAGGCTTTATTGGTTTGCAGGTACATGGTATAAGTAATGAGGGACAAGCCGGTAAAAAAATCTATTTCAAGAACATAAAAATCCAAACCGCTAATTTGAAACCCGCACCATTCCCGCAGGGCATTTATGTAGTAAATTATGTATCCAATCAGCTTACCGATTATGAAAAGAAAGATGGTTGGCGACTGCTTTTTGATGGAAAAACCAATGCGGGTTGGATAGGGGCTAACATGGCCACTTTCCCTACCAAACCAAATGGTTGGGTAATTAGGGATGGTACAATGACTATTTTAGGCTCAGCGGGTGGCGAAGCAGCTAATGTTGGGGATATTATTACCCGGGAAGAGTTCAGTGCTTTTGATCTTTCCTTTGAATTTAAAATGAGCACTGGTGCTAATAGTGGTGTTAAATACTTTGTGACCCTGAATGAAGATACCAAGGGCTCGGCGATAGGGCTGGAATATCAGGTATTGGACGATAAAGTGCATCCTGATGCCAAATTAGGTAGAAATGGCGATCGTACTTTAGCTTCGTTATACGATCTGATACCATCCAATAAACCCGAACGTTTTATCCGCCCAATAGGTGCCTGGAACACAGGGAGGATAATTGTATATCCTAATAACCATGTGGAACACTATTTGAATGGTGTTAAAGTATTAGAGTATGAACGTGGTTCAAAAGAATTTAAGGACCTGGTAGCTATCAGCAAATTTGTGGTCTGGAAAAACTTTGGGGAGGCCAAACAGGGGCATCTTTTATTGCAGGACCATGGGTTTGAGGTGAATTACAGGAGTATAAAGTTAAAGCCATTACACGATTAAAGGATTTAACAGATCATTATGATTTTTAATCATCAACAACCCTGAGAATCAATAAATCGTGTTTATATTGTGTCATCTTAACACTTAATCAATTATAACCAAATCTTACCGATCATGCCGATAGATACTGTTAACGTAAATAATAAGGCGCAAGCGAAAAACACTTATGATGCCATTGTAATAGGGTCGGGTATAAGTGGTGGATGGGCCGCTAAAGAACTCACCGAACGTGGCCTTAAAACCATTATGCTGGAGCGCGGCCGCAACTTCGAGCACATTAAGGATTATAAAACAGCTACAAATAATCCCTGGGATTTTGAACACAGAGGTGCTGTACCCCTGGAAAAGAAAAAACGCCATCCGATCCTTGCGAGGGCATGGGGGCTTAATGAAGGTAACATGAATTACTGGGCCGATGATGTTGACGCACCATATACAGAAATAAAACCTTTCAATTGGTGGCGTTCATATCAATTAGGCGGGAGGTCAATCTTGTGGGGAAGGCAGAGCTATCGCTGGAGCGATCATGATTTTGAAGCCAACCTGAAAGATGGCTGGGCAATTGACTGGCCTATCCGTTATAAAGATATTGCACCATGGTATGATCATGTTGAGAAATTTATAGGTGTAAATGGTTCACTAGAGGGCTTGGAACAATTACCGGATGGTCATTTTTTACCCGCTATGCAAATGAACTGTGTAGAAAAAGATGTATCTGATCGTATCAAGAAGCATTATAACAATACACGTCACATGATTATTGGGCGTTCGGCTAATTTAACGGCACCGATACCAGGACGTACGCAATGTCAGTTCCGTAACCGTTGCTGGGAAGGATGCCCTTTTGGCGGATACTTTAGCACGCAATCATCTACCTTGCCTGCAGCAATGGCAACAGGAAATTTAACTGTGAGACCGTTCTCTATCGTTACTAAAATACTATATGATAAGAATACTCAAAAGGCTACCGGAGTAGAGATATTAGATGCCGAAACAAATCAAACTTATGAGTATCATGCTAAAGTTGTGTTCGTAAACGCTTCGGCATTGAATAGTGCCTGGGTGTTGATGAATTCAGCCACCGATATCTGGCCTGATGGTTTAGGAAGCAGCAGTGGCGAATTGGGCCATAATATTATGGATCATCATTATAACCTTGGTGCATCCGGCAGGGTGGAAGGTTACGAGGATAAATATTATTTCGGAAGAAGGCCAAATGGAATCTACATACCCCGGTTTACCAACCTGTTTGGTGATAAACGGGATTATATGCGTGGGTTTGGATACCAGGGGGCTGCAGGTCGTGATGGATGGAGCCGCAATATAGCCGAATTGAGCATCGGTGGTAAATTTAAAGATGAACTTAGCGAACCAGGCGAATGGTCTGTAGGTATAGGGGGATTTGGTGAATTACTGCCATATCATGAAAACAAGATCACCCTTGATCATAACAGAAAAGACAAATGGGGACTACCTGTTTTGGCCATGGACGCCGAAATAAAGGACAATGAGAAAAAGATGCGTATCGATATTGTAGCCGAAGCAAAAGCCATGCTGGAAATTGCAGGAGTCAAAGATGTAAAAACGCACGATTTTGGTCACCATGTTGGCGATGGCATACACGAAATGGGAAGTGCACGTATGGGTCGCGACCCTAAAACATCGGTGCTAAATATGCATAACCAGGTTTGGGATGCCAAAAATGTGTTTGTTACTGATGGGGCAATGATGGCTTCATCAGCCTGTCAAAACCCTTCATTAACTTATATGGCAATGACGGCGCGCGCGGCAAATTTCGCTGCGGATGAATTAAAGAAAGGGAATATTTAAATTTAGTTGATTAGGTGAGTGGTTGATTAAGTTTATTCGTTACATCATCAGTCATAATAACTTAATCAACTAACTTAACTTAATCTAACTCAATCAACTTAAATAATATGAAAAACCTATCTAACTACTTTAAAGTAATAATTGTACTGGTTGTATTGGTACAATTCCCGTTCAGCCGTCTATTGGCCAAGCCTAAAGTTTTGATCTTCAGCAAAACGGCTGGATTTCATCATAATTCTATCGCTGTGGGTATACCTGCTATTATTAAATTAGGGCAGGAGAATAATTTTGATGTAGATACAACTACTAATTCAGCCAAATTTACCACGGAAAACCTAAAACAATATGCTGCTGTGATCTTCCTGAGCACTACAGGCGATGTGCTTAACGATGAACAACAAAAAGCTTTTGAACAATATATTCATTCAGGTGGTGGGTTTGTAGGCGTACACGCCGCAACGGATACGGAGTACGGCTGGCCATGGTATGGTGATTTGGTTGGTGCCTATTTCAAAAGTCACCCCAAACAACAGGAGGCAACACTGCATGTTGTTGACCGCAAGTTTATTGCGACCAAACATTTACCTGAAGAATGGAAACGTTTTGACGAATGGTACAATTATAAATACATCGCAAAAGGTTTGCATGTGCTCGTCACTATCGATGAAAAAAGCTATACCGGCGGAGAAAATGGAGACAATCATCCAATGGCTTGGTATCATGAATATGATGGTGGCAGGGCATTTTATACCGAGTTAGGGCATACAAATGAATCTTATGCTGATCCGCTTTATTTGAAACATCTGCTTGGCGGTATTCAGTACGCAATTGGTGATCACAAGTAAAAGATTTAAAATATTTTTAAAAAGTTTGTTACACTTATCTAAAATATTTTGTTTCTCGCTTTAAAATATTAATTTGCGGACTAAACACCAACTATAAATCTTTTCAAACTTAGTCCACAATGAAGAAACTTTTAGGATTGCTATGCTTAAGCTTCATCGCTTTGCATTCACTCGGCCAAAGCCACAGGGATGGCAATATTGCTATTATCCCTGAACCAGTATCGCTCACACAAAAAGAAGGGGAGTTTACCTTACCCAAAAGAGTGATTATTGAAACCAGCACCAGCCCCGAAATGAAGCAGGTGATTACCACGCTTCGTCAGCGGTTTTCGGTACCTACAGGATCAAAAGTAGTTATTTTAGGCAGTTCGCCAACCGCAACTATAAAGCTGATTTTAAATAAAAAGGCAGATGAAGCATTAGGTAAAGAGGGATACAATTTAGCTGTTACTCCTAAGGGTATATTCATAAAAGCTAACGGGCCTGTAGGTTTGTTCTATGGCGTTCAAACTTTGGTGCAATTGTTTCCTAAAGAGATTGTTAGCGAAAAGTATGAAGCTAATATAAAATGGGTATCACCATGTGTTGAAATTACCGATTATCCCCGCTTTAAATGGAGAGGGCTTATGTTTGATGTATCACGCCATTTCTTTACCAAAGCTGAAGTGGAAGAGTACATCGACAACATGGCAAAATATAAATTCAACCTGCTGCACATGCATTTGACAGATGATGAGGGCTGGCGCATTGAGATAAAAAGCCTGCCACGTTTAACTACTGTTGGCGCTTACAACGTAAAGAAGGTTGGTTATTTTGGATCATTCACGCCTCCAGGCCCTGATGAGCCGCGTGATTATGGAGGTTTTTACACACAGAACGATATAAGAGAGATAGTTAAGTATGCTAAAGACAGGTTTGTAGACATCCTTCCCGAAATAGATGTGCCCGGCCACAGTTTGGCTGCGGTTGTAGCCTATCCCGAATTGTCATGCACACCAGGTGCCGATAAATACCAGGTAAGATCAGGCGAGCATTTTATGAACTTTACTAAAGAGGGCATCAAAGCGGGTATTGATAATACACTGTGCCCCGCAAACGAAAAGGTTTATGATTTTTTGGATAAAGTGCTGACCGAAGTAGCTCAATTATTCCCATTCGGTTATATCCACATGGGTGGTGACGAATGTGCTAAAAACTTTTGGGAGCAAAGTGATGCTGTAAAGGCCCTTATGCAAAAAGAAGGATTGAAAACACAGGAAGAAGTGCAAAGCTATTTTGAGAAACGTGTTGAAAAAATTGTTGAATCAAAGGGGAAGAAATTTTTAGGCTGGGACGAGATATTGGAAGGCGGGTTGGCTCCTGATGCTATTGTTATGAGTTGGCGCGGAATGAAGGGCGGTATCCAGGCAGCGAAAATGGGTCATGAGGTAGTAATGAGTCCAACCACATTTGCTTACCTGGATTATATGAATGGTGATCCGGCAATTGAGCCACGTGTTTATTCTACTTTGCGTTTAAGTAAAGCTTATCAATTTGACCCGGCACCAGACAGTGTCGATTCTAAACTTATTATTGGCGGTCAGGCAAACTTGTGGACCGAACAGGTTTACAATGTCCGTCACCTTGAGTATATGACCTGGCCACGGGCGCTTGCCATTGCAGAAGCAGTATGGTCACCTAAATCAGTACGCGATTTTGATGACTTCTTCAGCAGGGTTGAAAAGCATTTTGACAGGTTTGATGAAGCGGAGATCAAATACGCGCCAAGTGTATATGACCCGATATTTACTGCAAAAACTTCCACAGATACTACAAAAATAGAAGTGGAACTAGCAACAGAAGTGAAGGGACTGGACATCCGCTATACCTTTGATAATTCGTTCCCCGATCAGTTTTATCCAAAATATACCGCACCGCTACTCATACCGACGGACGCGGCAATGCTACGCGTAATTACTTACAAAGGTGATAAACCGGTTGGACGCATGATAACCTTAACCGTTGATGAGTTGAAGAAACGGGCAATACGTAAGCGAAATTATCCGAATAATGATGATTAAATTCAAAAGCCCCATAGCAAGAAACGAGGCCACTGAAAAAGTGTCTCTTTAATTAGGAACATTTAAGGAGGCTGTATTATAAATAAAATCGACGCTCTGAGAATCGTCTATACGAAAACGCTCTCCACCAGGAATCCGAACAGAGCAAAGAAAAAGAGGCTGATCATGATCTATGATACAGCCTCTTTTTTATTCTTTAGACTTTTTCAGTGCCCTCGCAAGAAACTATGGGGCTTTCTTTTTAACTTTTATTTTTACTTTTTGTCTTTCGGACTGTCTCATTAAAACTGGGTCAATTGCCAGCGCAACTGGTCTATCTGGTTACCTATAAGTTGAACATTTTCGGCAGTAAGTTCGGCTTTTGAATATTCTTCCAGTTGCCAGCCGCCACTTACCTTGCGGATGTAGCCGATAAATGAATGATCGAGACTTACCCGGTAATAGTCTTTTTCTATCTGTTTTACTTTCATCAGTTTATTGCTGCTAAAAGGTATGATATGTTCATCCATCGATTATTCTATTACCAGGTTATATTTTATCAAAAGGCCGCTTAAAGCGTCAGCACTAAACTTTGCTTTTGTTATTGTATTATTTTCCGGGTCGATATTAAAATTATAAGCTGTTCGCATATCAACCCCTTTAAGTATAGTGCGGTTAAAGATTGTCCGGTTTAAATTGCATTTTTCAAATACAGCGTTTGTAAAATCAGTTTCACTAAAATCTGCTTCCTCAAAAGAACACTCATTAAATACAACTCCTTTTAGTTTCTTTTTGTGCCATACCGTGTAATCGAGCACGCATTTGGTAAAACTTACTTCGAGCGAGAAATTACTACTCTCACCAAAATTCACTCCTGTTATTTTGCAATCTTTAAAATCAACACTTTGCAACCCGGTATCTGTAATTTTCACAAGCGACAGGTTGCAGGTATCCATCACACAATTAATAAAGGTAAAATGAGATAAGTTGGCGTATGACAGATCACAGTTGATAAACTGACAACCCTCAAAAATGCGTTCATGCCCGGCAAGGTCTGCAGCTTTTATATTTTTGTAAGTTGTATTCTCGTCGAATTTTTGTTCCATTGTAGTTATCGGACTCATCCAAATAGTGTGTCGAAAATAGGAAAAGTATGCATGTTATCTCTCATCAAAAAATAATATATCCTGTCTGATTTCTTATCCTACATTAAGTGTCCGCGCTCATTTAAGCGGTAACTTTGAGTAACAAATCACAAACAAAACAATTTTAATTACTGATTTAAAACTTATAAAAATGAACGATACAATAAAAGGCATACATCATATTACTGCGATAGCCGGCAATGCAAAAAAGAACTATGATTTTTACACACGGGTACTTGGCTTACGCCTTGTAAAGAAAACCGTAAATTTTGATGATCCGCATACTTACCATTTTTACTATGGTGATAAAGTTGGTACACCGGGTACCATTCTGACTTTCTTCCCATGGGAAGGAATAACTACAGGCCGTAGGGGCGCACGCCAGGTAACAGAAATAGGATATTCGGTACCTGAAGGTAGTCTGGATTTCTGGTTAAAAAGATTTGACGACAATAATGTGATCTATAATAAACCGGCCGAAAAGTTTGGTGAACAATATCTTTCTTTTCTTGACCCTGACGGGTTGAAAATAGAATTGACTGTACCAAAAAATGCTGATAAAAGAGAGCCATGGACTACAAGCGAAGTTAGTGCGGATAATGCAACCAGGGGATTTCATCACATTACTATCACTTCAAACAAAATTGAAGCAACTGCTAAAATACTGACCGATGTATTTGGTTATAAATTATTAGAGCAGCACGTGAACCGTTATCGTTTTATAACTGACGCTGTTGATAACGCAGCTATTGTTGACCTTGTTGAGATACCAGCAGAAATTGCAGGCCATGTGGCAGGTGGATCAGTTCACCATGTGGCTTTCAGGGTAGAGAGCGAAGAAGTATTGATGCAATACCGTGAAAAAATAGTGAACCTGGGTTTACATATCACCGAGAAGATCGACCGTAATTATTTCTATTCACTATATTTCCGGGAACCCGGAGGCGTGTTGTTTGAATTAGCTACAGAAAATCCTGGTTTTGCAACCGATGAAACGGTAGAGCAATTGGGCAGCGGTTTAAAACTACCTGCACAATATGAATCCATCCGTGGTGAAATTGAAGAAAGTCTTCCAAAATTAAGTTAATAATGTACACACATAGTAAACAAATAATAACCGCAGGCACACCAATAGCACAAGCAAAAAAAGCACTTATAATGCTACATGGGAGAGGGGCATCGGCAAACAGCATTATATCGCTATCCGGTCATCTGACGTTGCCAGAGACGGCAATTATAGCACCGCAGGCTAACCAACATAGCTGGTATCCATATAGTTTTATGGCTCCTGTTGAGAATAATGAGCCTGCGTTGAGTTCGGCCCTGGCAGTAATTGATGAAGTGGTGAATGATATTGCAACACAGGGTATTGAAAAGAAGAATATTTATTTTTTAGGCTTTTCACAGGGTGCCTGTTTAACATTGGAATATGTGGCACGTCATGGCGATACTTATGGCGGCGTTATTGCACTTACAGGCGGACTTATAGGTGAGGAATTGGATATTGCAAATTATTCAGGTGATTTGGCAGGTACACCTATATTGATCTCTACCGGAGATCCTGATCCGCATGTTCCATTGAGTCGGGTTGAGGAAAGCGTCGCTCAGCTAAAAACGATGAATGCCAATGTGCTCTTAAAAGTTTATAAAGGCCGTCCGCATACTATAACTGAAGAAGAACTGGAACTGGCCGAACAGTATGTATTGAAATAAAGGGAATAATAATTTTGATTAGAATTCTATAGCGATGGTTTGAACCATCGCTATTTTTTTTTGGCTACGGTTTAAGGTTATCTTTACACCATGGAGGCAAACGATCTTATTTTAAATAACATTTCGGGCTATATCCACCTTAATGAAAAGGAAAAAGAATTCTTTGTTTCCTTATTAAGACCCATGAAACTGAAACGCAGGCAAATGTTGTTAAAAGAAGGCGAGATATGCCGTTATTCATCATTTGTTACCAGTGGTTGCCTCAGGGGATATTCTGTTGATGAGAATGGATTTGAGCATGTGCTCAATTTTGCCCCCCAGAATTGGTGGATTGCCGATATGTACAGCCTGATAACCCAAAAACCGGGTGTATTAAATATTGAAGCGCTTGAGGATACCGAAATATTAACTCTATCCAAAGTAAACCAGGAAGAATTATATGTGAAAGTGCCTGTGTTTGAACGGTTCTTTCGGATCATCATTGAAAATTCGCTGGTTACCTATCAGCAACGCATACTCGATAATCTGAGTCTTACTGCTGAGGAACGTTATAACAATTTCTGCAAACGATATCCTACACTTATTACAAGTCTGCCCTCCAAACAAATTGCTGCTTATATCGGCGTTACGCCTGAGTTTTTTAGCAAGATGAAGCATCACATGCTGATGAAAAAGACTTAGCGGGAAAAACTTTACATATCTATGGTTCTAATCTTAAAGCAGAAATTCATATTTGGCTGAAAATTTTAGAAATCTATTATGAGCACAATTACAACCAATACCGAAAAAGAGCTGTTTATAAAAATGGTTCTGTCAAACTGGGAGCTACAAATAAGCCGGATGAATAATTTACTCGGCAAACTTAGCGATGAAGAATTATCCGCACAAACCGCACCTGACCGTAACACGGGAGTTTATCTGTTAGGGCATCTGGCTGCGGTAAGCGATGGCCTATTTATTTTTCTTGGTCTTGGCGAAAAACTTAACCCTGCAACGGATGACATATTTCTTCGTAATCCCGATAATTCAGGCATTGAAAAACCTTCCATTGCTGAATTGAAGGAATATTGGAATAAAGTAAATGCATTACTCGCAGATAAGATCAGTCAAATTCAATCAGATGAATGGTTTACCCGGCATACTGCGGTATCAGAAGAAGATTTTGCAAAAGAACCGCATCGCAATAAATTGAATATTATCATCAACAGAACCAATCATCTGAGTTATCATTTAGGTCAGTTAGCTTACCTGGATAAGAAATAAATTTTAATGCTGATAATTAATTAGTTGTCAGCACGTTATTCGGGTATAAAACCTATCACAATGAAGCCACCATTACCCGTATTGTTTATTTTGGCGTGCCTAGTATGTTTTTGTGGTTGTAGCCGCACAATTCATACGCAACAAGTTTTGCAAAGTCCGCATACAAAGGATGATGTACTTAAACAATTCGGCCCTCCGGATGAGCGAAAACAAGGTGATGGGATTGAAGAATGGGTTTACACAAGGTATCCTGTTTCTGCATCAAAGAAACAGGATGCTATAAATAGCCAACGCGAAAATAGCAGTGCCGATTCGTTAAAGATTAATCCAACCGGCCCAAATAACAAGTATTTCAAATTTATTATTGATACTAACAACAATGTGGTAGGCTATAAAAATAATGGCGTTGACTTAACCAAAAAGGTAAAACAAAATCCGGCGGTGGCCACATTAAAATTTCTGGGCCAGTTGGTGATAGTTACAATTATAATCGGTTTATACCTCGGTGTTGAAGATTATATAACTTTCTGAGTAATTTATCAGCTGTTGATTGGTAAACAAATTGGTACATTGGTAGCCAATTTATTTTACATACTTAGGCTCTATAATATTCATGAAAAAAGCGTTACGCAGCTCGCTGATACTTACGGCAATAATTTCTTTCTGCGGTTGTACTCAAACCTTATATACTAAAGATGTTGCTAAAAGCTGTCAGACGAAAGACCAGCTTATGAAACAATTTGGTATCCCGGACATCAGAAGAAAAGTGGGTGCTGATGAAGAGTGGATATACAATCGTGATACACTGGCTTCTGTAAAGCAAATAAAAAGAGACACCATAAATAAAATAGCTGATTCTTTAAGGATTGGCCAAAATACCGATCAGAGCAAGTATATCAAATTTATTGTCGACACAAACAATAATGTGATAGGGTACAAAATGAATGGCATTAATACATCCAAAAAGGTAAAAATGTCTGCCGGTACTGTTATCCTAAAAATTCTGGGCAGCGAAATAGTGGTGTCACTTTTGGTTGGAGTTGCTATCGCCTTAACATCCAAAAGCTGATCTGTTTATTCTTCTTTAACATTCCGCATATAAGACAATGCACCGGATGGACATTGTTTAACCTGGTTAACAATAGTTTCAGAATCAGCCCCATCAATGTTTATCCAGGGTTTTGATGCAGTGTTAAATACAGCAGGAAGTCCTTTAACGCACCGGGCAGAATGGATGCATAAACCAGGCTGCCAAACTATCGTTATTTCACCATTATCATATTTCTTGGTAATGTCTTCCATATCAGCTAAATTACAGCATTAAATCCAATATAAACATAGCTGGCATGCCCAATTTTTTTGTCGATCCTGATATTTCTGTGGCTAAAACCCTTAATACCGATTTTTATACCAGCGCAGATGTATTTGAACAATGCAGGGAGAAGATATTTGCACCCTCATGGCAATTTATTGGAAATGAAGAATTGACAAATGATAATGGCGAAGTTTATCCTTTTACTTTATTACCGGGTTATCTTGATGAACCATTGTTGTTAACAAAGGATAAAGAAGGCGAGTTAAACGTTTTATCTAATGTTTGTACACACAGGGGCAATATAGTAGCTGAAAAAGCCTGTAAACAAGCAAATTTAAGATGCCGTTATCATGGCAGGCTATTTAATCTTGATGGAAAATTTGTTTCTATGCCAGAGTTTAAAGAGGTTAAGAATTTTCCTTCCAAAGAAGATGATCTTCCGAAACTAAGACTGTTTAAATGGAGCAAATGGCTGTTCACAGCAGTTAACACGGTATATCCGCACGATCTATATTTCAGAGACATGATAGAACGGGTAAGCTGGATGCCTTTGGATGAGTTTAAATTTCAACCTGAATTATCGAGAACGTTCCATATAAAAGCAAATTGGGCTTTATACTGTGAAAATTATTTAGAAGGCTTTCACATACCATTTGTTCACGCAGGATTAAATTCAGTAATCGATTTCGGCGAATATGCCACTGAATTGTTTTTTCCTTACTCAAGCCTGCAATTGGGGCTATCGAAGACCGATAAAGATTGTTTTGATCTTCCAGTTGATTCACCAGATCATGGAAAAAATGTGGCTGCTTATTATTTCTGGGTGTTTCCTAATATGATGTTCAATTTTTATCCCTGGGGTTTATCGGTTAATGTGGTTGAACCGGTATTAGTTGGAGAATGCCGCGTTAGGTTTTTATCCTATGTGTGGGATGAATCAAAACTCGACAAAGGTGCAGGATCGGGACTCGACAAAGTAGAGCAGGAGGACGAGGAAATAGTAGAAAATGTGCAGCGTGGCGTTCGCTCCAGATTTTATAAACATGGGCGTTATTCCGTAACCCGCGAGCAGGGTACCCATCACTTTCACAGCATTCTTTCAGGATTTATGAATAAACCCTAATGGCGCAACTACAACGTAAGCTGGGTTTATGGGCATCGGTCTCCATTGTAATAGGGGCAGTAATAGGTAGCAGTATCTTTATGAAGCCTGCCACCATGGCTGCTCAACTAAGTTCGCCTTTGTTGTTACTAATGGTTTGGATAGTAGCCGGAGTCGTTTCCTTATTTGGCGGGATGATCAACGCTGAGATTGGTTGTGTACTACCGGAATCCGGCGGGCAATACGTTTATTTCAGACATATGTATGGTAATTTCTTTGCTTACTTGTTTGGCTGGTCGTGCTTTGTAGTAATAAATACTGCATCTATTTCTGGTGTGGCATTCGTATTTGCCGACTATTTAGGGTATTTTTTTAAGTTACCGCATTTTTCGCCAGTGGTTGAACATTCTATTTCAGTGGTAATTCCATTTATCGGGAAGTTTTATTTATTAGCGGATATAGGTGTAAAATTTGTTGCTGTTTTACTGATCATTGCTTTTACATGGATCAATGTACAGAGTTTAAAAGCAGCTGGTGTTGTACAAGTATTTTTTTCAGTATTGAAGGTGGCTGCTCTACTTTTTCTGATTGGAGCTATCTTTTTTTCCGGCAAAGGCAATGTGCTCAATTTAACCCAGGACTCTCCTATATTTGATCATTCCTTATGGAAAATTCTGCCGGCTTTTATTGCAGCAACAACTGGTGCCCTGGCCGCTTATGATGGTTGGAACAACCTTGGATTTGTATCAGGTGAGATCAAAGATCCCCAGAAAAATATCCCACGCGGACTGATCATTGGATTAACCACCTGCATCTTCATCTATGCACTTACAAATGAAGCTTATTTGTATATGCTGCCTATAGATACCATTAAACATTCCTCATTGGTAGCGTCAGATGCTTTATATAAAATAATGGGTGTGGCAGGTGGTGGTTTTGTGGCATTATTGGTATTATTATCAACTGCAGATGCTACCAACGGCAACATACTCCCATCATCCAGGGTGATTTATGCGATGGGTGAAGAACAGAACTTTTTCTCGTTTACGGGTAAGGTAAGCTCAAAATACCACACACCTATAAATGCATTGTTATTACAGGGCATTTGGGCTATAATATTGGTATTTATTGGCTCGTTTGATATGTTGATGGATATGTTTGTTTTCATATCCTGGATATTTTACGGTTTCGCGGCCTATGGGATTTTCATTCTTCGTAAAAATATGCCAACGGTATACCGCCCTTATAAATTAAAAGGGTATCCATATTTGCCTATTATTTTTATCTTTTTCTCAATGCTGTATGTGGGTATTACTTTATACAACGATATAAATGGATACCTTGCCGGCAAAAGCCCGATCATTAATTCAGTATTTGGGTTAGTGCTGGTTGCAATAGGTATACCGTTATACTGGCTATTTAAAAGGAAAGAAGCTGAACAATAATTTATACCATAATTTACTTTAATTTTGAAATATGAAAGTAAATGTGTTGGCGTTTGGTATAGCAAAGGATATTTTTGGTGGGTCATCTGTGGATGTTGAATTGCCGGAATATGGCACTACTCTTAACTTGAAACAATCATTAGAAGATAAATACCCACGCCTAAAACACCTGGTATCGTACATGGTAGCTATCAATAATGAATACGCTTCTGATGAAGGCATACTGACCGAACGTGACGAGATAGCGATTATCCCACCAGTAAGCGGGGGGTGACCGCTTAAATTTTTTATGATTTTAAGATTTCGTTGATTGAACACTCAAATAGAAATATTAGCTCAGCCTTTAAATATTCAATCTTGTATTGATTGGGTAATGTCGCCGCAATCAGGTGGGATAGATGTATTTATCGGAACGGTACGTGATGCAACTAAAGGAAAACCTGTAGTACGTTTGGAATTTGAGGCTTATGAACCCATGGCGCTCAAAGAAATGCACAAAATTGCAGAACAGGCATTCGAAAAATGGCCGGTGCAGAAACTATTGATCCATCATCGTACAGGGGTATTAGAAGTAGGAGAGGTCCCGGTAATTATTGCGGTATCCTGTGCGCATCGTGATGCTGCTTTTGAAGCTTGCAGGTATATAATAGATACGTTAAAGCAAACTGTACCTATCTGGAAAAAGGAGATATTTGAAAATGGAGAAGTTTGGGTAGCAGCTCATCCGTGACCGCTGATTTTTTTGATTAGGTGATTGCGTTGATTAAGATTATTGATCCCAAGCTATTAGTCCACCATCAAGAGAGAAAACATTTGCATCCGGGTACGTTTGTTTGATCACTTTAACTGCATCTGCACTTCTTTTGCCTGTAGCGCAATACAAAACTTTTGTCCCGTTACCTGAAAAATAATCTAAATGATCCTCCAGTTCGATCAAAGGGATATATGTTCCGCCGATATCAAATTCGTCTCTTTCACGCTCCGTTCTTACATCGATCAATTCAAATAAATTTTCCTTTATACCCTTTTTTAGCTCAGCTACGCTGATTGTAGGTGTATTTATGGTCTCCTTTAACCTGGATATCTTAATTTTTGTAACACTGCCTATTTTTATGATCCTGCTTTGTAAAGTTTGGGCATCAAGTATTAATATTTTACCTGATAATAACTCACCCGTTTGGGTGATGTATTTTATCGCTTCATTGGCCTGCATACAGCCAATTATACCCGCAAGTGTAGGAATAACTCCGCCTTCGGCGCAGTTGGGTATTTGCGTTGCGTCTACTTCAGGGAACAGGTCACGATAGTTAGGGGAGAAAGCACCATCTGTATTCCTTACATTCCAGACTGCAACTTGCCCCTCGAACTGGTAAATAGCGCCATAGACCAATGGTTTTCCTAAAAGTACTGCAGCATCATTCAATAAGTAGCGGGTTTCAAAATTATCGGTGCCATCTAATACTAAATCATACTGCTGCAGAATGTCTATTACATTGTCAGATGTGATCTTAATATCATACGGCACCAGTTTTATGTCCGGGTTTTGCTTATGAAGACGTTCACAAGCTATGGCTACTTTCTTTAAACCGGCATCCGCTGGGGTATATAACACCTGTCTGTGTAAATTACTGATTGATATGGTATCAAAATCAGCAATTCCCAAAGTTCCGACACCCGCAGCCGCCATGTATTGTGCTGCCGGGCAACCCAATCCGCCTGCACCTACTATAAGCACTTTTGATTGCTGTAACAGCTTTTGGGTGGATTCGCTGAATCCAGGCAAGGCGATCTGGCAGCTATACCGTGTAAAATCCGCAGACATCAGGCGTTAGCGATCTTTTGATGAATAGTTCTTTTGGCCTTTTCAAGTTCTTCGGGCGTATTCACATTAGTTAATGCATCCGGATTGGAAATCTGCAGTAGATTTACATCACTATTAATCAACACTTTTCGTGGACATGAATAACCCTGAGCTAAAAATGCCAGTAATACCGGATAGCTTTTAGGCTCCCATATAGTGATCAATGGTTCAGGAAATTCATTATCAGGACTATTAAACGCCGTAGCTATTGATGAAACATTCCGCTGACTAACAAGCGATTTAAATGTGTCCGTTTCCAGTAAAGGCAGATCACAAGCTACTACCAGCCATGCCTTATCCGGTTGTTCTCTAAAAGCTGAAAGAATTGCGCCAAAAGGGCCAAGGCCGGTAAAAGTATCTTCCAATACATTGTAATTGATATCGATCTGCGGCTTTTGCTCTGCACGGCAGGATATAAATATCTCCTGGCAAAATGGCTTTAACATATCCGCTACGTGGTAGCGTTGCTCTTTGCCAAACCAACTTACCGCACCCTTATCAAATCCCATTCTCATGCTTTTCCCTCCGGCCAGTACCAATCCATTTAAAATGGGTTTCGCTTGTTGCATTTTGGCTTCAAAAAAGGCGATGATCTTATGGGTTTCGTCCAACTGGTAAATCGGAATATTTTGCCAGTTTGGTAGACCTTCTTTTATAAAATCAAAAACATCATCCACATTTTCGGCTAACAGGATCAGTTCAACATTCGTTAATTGCTTAAGTCTCTTTTGTAATGATGCTTCCTTGTTGCTATAAATGATCACCACCTGAGCTTTTGCCTGTTGATGGTTGCCGTTTACCAATACCAGGTCAGCTTCGCTAAATTGCTGCCTTAGCTTAAATGGGGTTGGAGCATTATTATAATTAAATTGCTGATAATTGATCTGGTCGGTATAATCCAAAACTGCCCCACTGGCAAGTCGACCTGGCGCCAATATGATCTCGTCATTATGCGAAGTATCGGCATAAGCACATTTATAGGTAGCAGATAAAGCACCAATAACTTTGTCGGCTAAAGCTTTTATATACATACAGGGTGCGCCGACAATTGCCCATTCATTACGGCCATAGTTGCCTAACGCGGGCCTCACCAGGTCGGTGTGCTTTTTATGCTCTTTTGAAGTCACGTTTACCTCCCGTTTTTTCTATCAGTTTTGTCTCTTTGATAACGATATCATGGCTCAAAGCTTTGCACATATCATAAACTGTTAATGCTGCTATAGATGCACCTACCAAAGCCTCCATTTCAACACCGGTTTTGGCTGTGATACTTGCCGTGCAGTCGATCACAACTTCTTGATTATCATTTAACAGAATATTTATCTGACAATTGTCTAAACCTAATGGATGACAAAGTGGTATCAGGTCCCCTGTTTTTTTAGCAGCCATTATCCCGGCAATAATCGCTATTTGAAATACTGAACCCTTTTTGGTTTGAATATCGCCATTACTCAATTGCTCTAACACTTCGGATGGTAAGGATACAATACTTCGGGCAGTTGCCGTACGTTGCGAAACTTGCTTTTCGCTAACGTCAACCATGGTGGCCTGGTCTTGTTCATTCAGATGAGAAAAAGTCATATCATAAATTGTTTAAACGGCCATATCCTGAACACTTCACCTTTTTTAAATTCCTCTCTTTGCATGGGTAGTTCAATAAAGGCATCCGTATCTGCTAAGTTAGCAAAATCGCCTGAACCATTTCCTTCAATTGGGTTGGCTAATATTTGTCCTTGTTCACTAAAACTTAATTTTATCTGTAAAAAGTATTGCAGATCGGGTTTAAAAATAAAATCCTGCTCTAAAACAGCATAAACGGATGGCTTTTGACGAAAGCCTTGTGTTGCATTTAACCAGGGCAAAAAATACCTGTGCAGGCACATAAATGTAGCAACTGGGTTGCCGGGAAAAGCAAAAACTAAAGCTTCGTTTTCATGTTTTCCAAACCAAAACGGCTTACCGGGGCGTTGACTTACTTTATGGAATATGGCCTTTACACCCGTTTCCTCTAGTGCTTTGGGTATATAATCAAATTTTCCCATGCTGATACCACCGGTCATTAAAATGACATCGTAATTCTTAATGCAATCACTTATTTTCTGTTTGGTGATGATTGGATCATCAGGAATATGTAGTAAATCAGCCTTTAATTTATATTGGGATAGTACCGCCTTAATAGTATGGCTATTGGATTTCCTGATTTGGGTAGGCGAGGGCTCCTGGTCAACATCTACTAATTCGTCGCCCGAGGAAATAATAACCACACGGGGTAATTTTTTTACTAATAACTCAGCTTTACCGACTGATGCAGCTAAACTAATAATTGCGGGAGTAATAAGCTGGGCTTTCATTGCCATAACTTCACCCTTATGTTTATCCGCCCCTTTTAAATGCAGATTTTGTCCTTTATTTATGCCGGATATAAGGAGTATAGCTACACTATCGTTAATATCAATATCCTCATAACGGATAATTGTATCTACTGATCCAGGCAAGGCTGCGCCTGTCATAATTTCTATACATTCATCGGGATTATCAATGTCAATAGGCTGATCACCTGCGGCTTGTGTAGCCTTGATTTTGAAAGATCGAATTCCTTTTTCCAAAGCAGAATAACTTACCGCAATACCATCCATTGTAACGCGGTTAAATGGTGGTAAATCCCGATCGGCAATAATATCTTCGGCCAGTACGCGACCTAAAGCTAATTCAAAAGCTATGTATTCGGTACCGAAGTTCCGTAATTGTAACTTTATCAATTTTTCGGCTTGTTCAACCGTTATCATATCTGTTTATTTTGGTCATCCGCCAATCGTTGCCATTGATTCATGTGCCGGATGATTCACATTACGATTATGCTCTGCTTCCCATCCGTCTTTCGGTCTGTGAGTAAAGGCATCAATCAGTTTAACCTGCAAGTCCTCATTGCTTATACCCTTACGCATTAAATCCTTAATATTTAATACTCCTGCATCATACAAACAGGTTTTTAATTCTCCTTCTGGCGTTACGCGGATGCGGTTACATGTTCCACAAAAAGTGCGCGAATAGGCTGCTATAATACCTACACTTCCCTTATGACCGGGTATTTGGTAGTTATAGGAAGTAGAGTAAGCTCCATCGGTCAGCTTCTGCATATTTGGAAATTCATGTTTGATCTCATCCAAAATGCGAACATAATCCCACTTTAATCCATCGTAAATATGTCCATCGCCATTAAAAGGCATCTCTTCTATAAACCTTACACTTACAGGCAATTCTTTGGTTAATTGAACCAATGGAACAATATCTTGTGTATTTTTCCCATCCATTACCACTGCGTTGATCTTTACTTCAACATCGTATTTTAGCAATTGCTCCAAAGTTTCCATCACTTTGTGAAATTCATCCCGTTTAGTTATCGAGAAAAAACGATTAGCATCCAACGTATCCAGGCTCAAATTAACCGAATGAACGCCCAACTTTTTTAGCTCGGGTACTAATGGAGCAGTCAGTACGCCGTTGGTAGTTATAGTCAGTTCATTTAATCCTTTCAATTTTGATAAAGAAGAAAGCAATTGCATGATATCCTTGCGTACAAATGGTTCGCCGCCTGTAATGCGTATTTTATCTATACCCATTTTAACCAGCAAGGTACAGGTCTGAAGCATTTCCTCGTAAGTCATTAACTCAGCACGCGAAAGCCAGTTTAGGCCTTCCTCGGGCATACAATAGAAGCAACGCAAGTTACAACGATCGGTTACTGCGAGACGTAAATAATTGATCTTTCTGCCGTGGTTGTCTGTTAACAATGTAATGCTATAATGAACTGTAAATGTAAATATTTCGAATCAGTAGAATGTTTTTTAAATGTCGTTTTTATCTGCACAAAAAATCCTGTTAATTGATAACTAACAGGATTTGAAATACGAGTATGATGTCTTTACTTCGTTTTAAATTTATAGATTGACTGTGTTTTGTAAACCTGTCCGGGTTTTAAAACGGTCGAAGGAAATTGCGGCTGATTTGGCGAATCAGGATAGTGTTGGGTTTCCATGGCAAAAGCCGTACGGTAATCATCTTTCTCACCATATTTCATGGTATTTTTCCCTTGCATAAAGTTTCCGCTATAGAATTGAAGTGCAGGTTCCTCCGTAAATATTTCCATTATGATGCCCGTTTTATCACCCTTCACTAAAGCAATCGGGAGTGTTATATCATGTTTATCCAGCACAAAATTATGGTCGTAACCTTTGCCATTTTTTATTTGTTCATTGGCGTCATTGATCCTTGCACCGATTGTAGTTGGTGCGGCAAAATCAAAAGGCGTTCCTTTTACTGATTCAATTTTACCTGTCGGGATCAATGTGGAATCAACTGGTGTATAATGGCCTGCCCTTAGCTGTACCGAATGGTTAAGTATAGTACCGCTGCCTTCACCATTCAGATTAAAATAGGCATGATTGGTGAGGTTAACAACTGTGGTTTTATCGGTAGTAGCTTCATACTCGCATTTAAATGAGTTGTCGTCTGTTATCGTATAAATTACCTTGATGCTCAAATTGCCGGGAAAACCTTCTTCCATATCTTTCGAAAGATAGGTCAGCTCTAATGTCTGGTCATTAATCTTTTTTGCATCCCAAACTACATCCTGATAGCCTTTTTTGCCACCATGCAATGTATTGGGTGGATTATTGGTAACTAATGTATATTGTTTGCCTTCCAGCGTAAAATGGCCTTTAGCTATACGGTTACCATATCTTCCGATTGTGGCACCATAATAAGGCTCAGTCGATTTTATGTAACCGTCCACACTTCCAATTCCAACAGCTACATCGATCATTTTACCAATACTGTCTGGTACTAACAATGCCACCAAACGACCACCATAATTGGTAATTGCGGCTTCCATGCCATTTTTGTTCTTTAAAATATATAAGTGCGTTTGCTTGCCGTCTACTGTTTTTTCAAATGCTGAATCAGCCGGAAGCTTTCCATAGGTAATAGTGTCTTTCATTGTGGTTGATGTACTTGTTTTATTGTTAGATTGATTGCAGGCCCCAAGTATTGCTATGCAAGCCGATAAAGCGCCCAAAGATAAATTCCTTAAATTCATAATGCTACTATTTTTGTAATTGGTTTTAAGTGCTTTGTCTATTGTTTGTTATTTAATTGCTTGATCAGGTTTACTTCATCCTGTTTATAGGGCGTTCCATCTTTCCTGAAAACATCATGAAACCAAACTTTAGGATCATCACCATTAGGCATAGGAGTATCCCAGGCATAGATCGTATTTGTTTTACCCGAAACCAGTCCCCAGTTAATAGCACCAACATTTTCCTTTTTTAGTATAGGCATGGTGTTTTCGAACGTACTATTACGTAAACGGGCCATATATTCGGTACAGATAACTGGTCGCCCGTTAGCTTTAAGGATTTGCACTACGCGCTCATGTTTGTCCGGATCTTCATAATCATGATAAGTAATTACATCTGAGTGTGTCAGTTGGAAAGTATTCAGTTTCTCCAGGCTCCAATCCCATAAACCAGCACTTATGGGTTGATCTGGATTAACAGTTCGTGCCCATGAAAATATTTGAGTTAACAGGTGTAAGGAAGCATCATTTTTTGAACTATTGCCGGGTTCATTGAAGAGGTCCCATAATAAAATTCGCTTATCATGTTTAAATGTGGTTAAAACATCAGTAACATACTTTTGAAGTAAAGCCACCTCACCAGCATCTTTTATCCGGTTACCAGGGTCCTGCAGCCAACCCGAATTATGTATCCCTGTTTTCGGTTCGGGTTGTTTACCTGGTTTTGCATCAGGGTTCCAGCAATCATCGAAGAACACAAATATGGTTTGGATATGGTGTTTGTCAGCGATGGAAAGATAGCTGCTTACACGTTGTTTAAATCCTTTTGGGTCTTGTTGCCAGGCCATACTATGCAGGAAAACACGCATGGCGTTGAATCCGATGCCCTCAGCATATCCTAATTCACGGTCAATAGTTTTCGGGGCAAAAGTATCGGCTTGCCACATCTCCAATTGATTTATGGCTGTGCTTGGAGTAAAATTTGCACCGTTTATCCATTTATGCTGTGCATACCACGCATTGGCTTTCTCTGCCGACCAAACTCCGGATTTTGTTGTTTGGGCACGGGAAAAAGAAGATAGCAGAAATAATAAAGCAATAATTAACAGGCTTTTTATTTTCATAGTATTAGGTTATTACCGGGTGGTTAAGTTCCGGCGAATGCTAAGATGATAAAAAATGTAATAAATACATTAATTTATTCGATCAAATATGGGCATCAGTTAAAGATTTGAGATTGAATAAATATAGTAAAAGTGCGTCAGGATTCACCGTTTGTTAGAAATCAAGTCCACTTAGGTCTACTACTGCTGAATCGCAAATGTAAGTAGGCATAATACCAGCGGCAGTTATACGCGTTTCATAATCTTTTGCCAGTGTATTGCCTGTTAGTACTAATACGGTATCTAATCCGAATTTATTTCCGCCTAAAATGTCTGTATTCAGGGTATCACCAACCATCACAATATCGCTTTTGCTTATCTGGCGATATTCGCGTATAAGATCATAAGCAAACATGAACATTTGCGAATCAGGTTTACCAAACCGGATAAATTGTTTCCCTACAACGCTTTCAATCATAGCGGCAATACCGCCGATTGCAATAGAAACATTATTGCCTGAAAGGGGATAAGCGCGGTCAGTATTAGCCACAATTGCCGGAATTGTTTTTTTGCGTAAAAGGTTTACTGTCTTATTCAAATCATCGCACCAATCAAAGCCTTCATCATCCAGGAAAATCAGCGCGCTCACTTTATCCATATTACTTTCATTGATCTCGCTCATAGGCAAGGTTTTCAGTCCCGATCTTTCGATGTAATGTGCTGAGTTAGGTGTACCCAGGTAAGCCACAATACCCTCTTCAACTTTAAGATCCAGGTACTCTTTAGTAAGCATACCTGATGAAACAATACGATCGGCAGTTATCGCAGTTAGTCCCATCCGGTGATAAGATTCGGCTAATTGCACCGGGCTGCGGGAGGCATCATTGGTAACTATGTAATATTCCTTCTTTTCACTTTCCAGGTAGGCAAACGTTTTCTCAATACCATGTACTAACCCCGAATAGGTTTTAATAACTCCAAAGGCATCAAAAAAAACGATCTTATATTTATCAATGATGGATTTAAAATTATCTATTCGTTTCATTTACAATTATTTGAGTATACTATACTAAAGTTTTACTTTCTTCTAATTTTAGCGCTTCTATAATGCCATCTGCATTAAAATCACGATCGACAGATGGCAGATAAAGATCAAAAGCCTCTGCCTGTAATTTTTTGGCATACTGCTCATTAAAGAAATACTTGCCATCCTTGATCACGTAATTTAAAATAAAAAAACGATAAGCTTCCTTCATAAAGCGGATCTCATTAGCGGTTAAAGGATTTACTTTATGATATTCTTGTAAAAACAAAATAAAGCGTTCCTCCATTAGGGTATTGATGCCATAGCTGAACACAGTACGATCACCTATATCTGATACTACCCGACTAAAAAAATAAAAATCCAACACACGGTAACTCATCCTGAACCAATCGTAATCCCACCTTGAATAAAGTTCCAGATCTTTAGTGACTGAAAAGTTGCCGATATTCCAATCGATAAAAACGGGTATGATCTCGAAAGAGTTCATATTATATTTCGAGCGATTTTTCAGGAACAAGTCACAATGGTATTTCAGAAAATCGACCTGCATTGCTGAGCCGAATTGCCTTTCGTTTTTCTCTAATTGCTGCTGGAGCGCATAAATATCCGTCCGCAGTGTTTTGGACGATTTAGGCAGAACATTTTTAGCCCGTGAACAGGCTTTATGAAATTTACCGATCTGCTGGCCCAGTTTAATAATGTGATGCTCATCCAAACGACGCGGCATTCTCTCGGCTATGCGTGTAGGATTATAAAAGACCACCCAGGCATCGGCTTTACCGTGTTTGTAACGATAAATATAAACCCGGTTGTTTTTTAGTAATGATTTTGATAATACGTTCTCAAAAGGATAAAGCAGGTTATTGCACAAGCTATGGATGATACGGTGATCTTCCTTAAAGTATTCATATTTACCAAAGTGCGATAGCTTTGCGATAATAATATCCTCGTCATCAAATGTTATTTTAAATACGTGGTTGGTAGATACCATCGCACTGATATCCTCAATATCACGTATCGTTTTCGAAGCATCATAGCCTTCCCAGGCTTTTTTTAGTATAATAGAGTAGTCCATTAAATTATCTCAAAATATCTCTTCAATTCCCAATCGGTTACACTTTTAGCAAATTGCTTGCACTCCCATAAACGCGTTTGAACAAAGTGTTCCACAAAATCATCCCCAAATAACTCTTTAGCTACTTTAGACTCCTTCATAATATTTGCTGCATCAAAAAGATTAGCCGATATTTTTCCATTTTTATCGTCATGATAGCCATTGCCTGATGTGGCAGGTATGTTTAACGATAGCTTGTTTTTTATACCGTATAAACCAGAGGCAAGTGCCGCAGCCATAGCCAGGTAGGGGTTAGTATCGGAACCTGGTATGCGTGTCTCAAGTCGTGTATAGGCTGGCGAGGTGTTGATCACGCGGAATGCAGTTGTCCTGTTTTCAACAGCCCAGGTAATTGTTGTTGGTGCCCATGCACCCTCAACCAAACGTTTATAACTATTGATAGTAGGAGCGTACATTGGTAATATATGCGGCAGGCAATATAATTGACCGGCGAGATATTGCTTGTGTGTTTCACTCATTTTATTGGCATCATTTGCATCATAAAACAGATTTTCAGAGTTGTCCTTATTCCACAAACTTTGATGTACGTGGCCACCGCAACCTGGCAACTTTTCGTTCCATTTCGCCATAAAACTTGCCATGATACCATGTTTATAAGCGATCTCTTTTACAGCGGTTTTTAATAATACAGCCCTATCAGCAGCTTCTAAAACATGATCATGTAAGATAGCTGCCTCATATACTCCCGGACCTGTTTCAGCATGTAAACCTTCAACCGGCACGTTAAATTTCATGAGCAGATCAAAAAGATCGTAGTAAAAATCGCCATTTTCTGAGGTGCGCAGTATGGAATAACCAAACATGCCCGGTGTTAAAGACTCTAAATTTGTAAAGCTTTTTTCCTGTAGGGATTGTGGTGTTTCTCTAAAGTTGAACCATTCAAATTCCTGAGCAAACTCAGGATGGAATCCCATTGATTCACATTCCTTTGCTATTCGTTTTAACAAACTGCGCGGACAAGCGGGCAGGTCATTGCCATCTGCTTTGCTGAAATCAGCCAAAAAGAATGGGATATCATCCTGCCATGGTATTGTGCGAAAAGTAGACAGGTCAATACGGCAAAGTTGATCCGGGTAACCTGTATGCCAGCCTGTAAGCTTGATATTTTCATTACATACATCGCTGCTATCCCAGCCAAAAACAACATCGCAAAAGCCATAGCCGGATTCTAGTCCGTCAGCAAATTTTTTATGATGGATCACTTTGCCCCGCAATACACCATCGATGTCTGCAAAAGCAAATTTTACTTTATCTATGCCTTTTTCTTTTAGGTAGGATAAGATCTGTTGTTTATTCATAATAAGTAATACGAAGAAAACCAGGGCAAGTTAGGGATAATATCGGTTATTAATAAGTATAATTATGAGTGAAATTGTTTGAATTGTTATATTATTGGAGTTATGAATAACCTGCTTTTTGTATATGGAACATTACTTAATGAAGATAATGAATATGCTGTTTATCTGAAAAACAATAGCAGGTTTTATTCCTATGGAAAAATAAATGGCAAACTGTATGATATCGGTGAGTATCCTGGAGCAATATTATCTTCAAAAGATAGAGATTATATTTATGGCACCATCCTCGAATTGGCTCATCCTGAAAGTGTATTTCCTGTGATTGATGATTATGAGGGATATGGAAACGATCAACCTATGCCTAATGAGTTTATCAGGTTAATAGCACCTGTTGAAACCTCATCAACGCTGATTAGTTGCTGGATATATGTTTACAATTTGCCGACTGTGATGCTTAAACTGATAAAAAGTGGCAGATATTTAAAGTAAAAAGCCTCACGGAAACAGATCCGTGAGGCCATATTAAATTAATTAGGGATTAGTTAAAGTTTTACTGATTTTACAGTTTTAATGATACGTGCTGCTACTTTGTATGGATCGGCAGCTGAATTTGGACGACGATCTTCTAAATAACCGCTCCAGCCTTTTTGTACGGTGTACAAAGGGATACGGATAGAAGCGCCACGATCAGATACACCATAGCTATAATCGTTAATTGAAGCAGTTTCGTGCTTGCCTGTTAAACGCAGGTGGTTATCAGCACCATAAACAGCTATATGCTCTTTAACAACCGGGCGGAAAGCTTCAAGAACTTTAGTATAGGTTTCCTGGCTTGCTGCAGTTCTTAATAAAGTATTAGAGAAGTTAGCATGCATACCTGAACCGTTCCAGTCAAGGGCACCTAACGGTTTGCAATGCCAGTTGATAGCAACACCATAGCTTTCGCCAATTCTTTCTAATAAATAACGGGCAACCCAAATTTGATCACCAGCTTCTTTAGCACCTTTAGCGAAAATCTGAAATTCCCATTGACCGGCAGCAACCTCAGCGTTGATACCTTCTACATTCAGGCCGGCATCCAAACAAACATCTAAATGCTCTTCTACTATTTCTCTGCCGTATGCATTTTTAGCACCAACTGAACAATAGTACGGGCCTTGTGGAGCCGGATATCCATTTATAGGGAAGCCTAATGGTTTGTCAGTTTCTGTATCCCACAAAAAGTACTCCTGCTCAAATCCAAACCAAAAATCATTGTCATCATCTTCAATTAAAGCACGGCCGTTAGATTCGTGTGCTTTGCCTGTTGAATCAAGCACTTCGCACATTACCAGGTAAGCATCTTTTCTTTGAGGATCAGGACAAATAAAAACAGGCTTTAAAATGCAATCAGAAGAACCACCTGGTGCCTGCTCAGTTGAAGAACCATCAAAGCTCCAGTTTGGACAATCTTCTAATTTACCGCTGAAATCAGCTTCAATTTTTGTTTTGCTGCGAAGGCTTTGTGTTGGTTTGTAGCCATCAAGCCAAATGTACTCTAGTTTTGCCATTGTTTAGTTGTTTTTGGAATTTGGATCAAGTATTAGTTTTATAACGTGAGTTTAAATTTCAAAGGCGAATTTAAATAATTTTTACAATTTTCATTATAATTGTTAGAAAAAATTAAAAATATTTTCAAAAACAGACATTTTATCTGCCTAAATGAGCAAAATTCATTACAAAAACGATCTGAAATGATAATTCAACTGATTTTTTATAAAAATAGTATCGATAATTAGACATAATGATACAATTTGACCAATACATGCTCTTTTTATTGATTAATTACAGTCATTTTAATAATTCAATAAAAAACAAACTTATTTATGAGTTAAAAAAATGAAAATTGTAAAAATGCAACTAATGTTAGCCTCTTGTTATATTTTCAATTAATTAAAGCCGCTCTTGTAAAATTTTCTTAAAATTGCCTCAATTTTTCCGGTTGGGATTACTTCCTATATATTGATCTCCAACTTAAACAAAAACAATGTTTCCTTCTATAAATTAAATACATTATGAAACCACCAATGAGCAGCCAAAACAAAAAACATAAGTTCATGGTAGCTTCATTACCTTTTAAAAACAAATTAAGAAAATGAAAATTACAGTTGTTGGTGCCGGGGCTGTTGGCGCTACTTGTGCGGATAACATCGCAAGAAAAGAATTAGCCGAAGAATTGATTTTATTAGACATCAGGGAAGGTTTTGCTGAAGGCAAGGCTATTGACATGATGCAAACCTCGGCGTTGCTGGGTTTCGATACCAAAATAAAGGGTGTTACCAATGATTATGCAGCTACTGCTGGTTCAGAAGTTGTGGTAATTACTTCAGGCTTACCACGTAAACCCGGTATGACCCGCGAGGAATTGATAGGCACCAACGCCGGTATTGTAAAAAGCGTTACGGAAAGTATATTAAAACATTCTCCGAACACGATCATAATCGTAGTATCTAATCCGATGGATACTATGAACTACCTTACACTGAAAAGTTCAGGCCTGCCTAAGAATAAAATATTAGGTATGGGTGGAGCTTTGGATTCATCAAGGTTTAAATATTACCTGAGTGTTGAATTAGGCTGTTCACCTGCTGATCTGAATGCTGTAGTTATAGGTGGTCACGGTGATACCACAATGATCCCATTGATCAACCATGCTACATGGAACAGTATCCCTGTAACACAATTATTAAGCAAAGAACAACAGGACAAAGTAGTTGCGGCAACAATGGTTGGTGGTGCTACTTTAACTAAACTGATCGGAACATCAGCATGGTATGCACCGGGTGCAGGTACAGCAGCAATGGTTGAAAGCATTGTACGTGATGAGAAAAAACTGATCAGCTGCGGTGTTGCGTTGGATGGCGAATATGGCCAGAAAGATATTTCACTGGTTGTACCTGTTATAATTGGTAAAAACGGATGGGAAAAGATCCTTGACTTTAAATTGAGCGATGCTGAGCAGGCTGAATTTAACAAGAGCGCTGATGCGGTACGTAATATGAACCAGGTATTGGTTGACAGCAAAATTATATAGTTATTTTCTGTCGATGAGTTTAAAGCTCATCAGCATAATTAATATTAAAATGGCTTCTCTAATTCAGGGAAGCTATTTTTTTGTTTAAACTTTTCGTTTATTCGGGCGTTTGTAGAGCAGGTGTTATTTAAGTTTCATTGTATATTTGAGTATGTCAGCAAATGCTATCGCACATCTGTCGGTTGTAAGAGTGACCGATGACGAAGACCAGAAAACAACTGATGCCCTTGCTATTGAAGAGCCGCTTGAGATACGCTTGGAATATGGCCCTGCCGGTGATCGCAAAAGCCAGAATATTTCTGTCACTATGCGTACGCCCGGTAATGATGCGGAATTAGCATTGGGTTTTCTGTTTACTGAAGGTATTATCAAACACCAATCGGATACGGATTTAATAGCGCATTGCTTTATTGCCTGTGCTGAGAATAAGGAAAATGTGATACAAGTGAATCTTAAAGAAGGTGTAACTCCGATCTTAAATAACACTGAACGTAACTTTTACACCACATCAAGCTGTGGTGTTTGTGGTAAAGCATCTATTAACGCCATTAAAACAGTAAGTGCATTTGAGAACAGCCAAAATGTAAAAAATCATATCAGCGCTGATATGATTTACCTGTTGCCAGCTATTTTGCAAAAGCACCAGGAAGTATTCTCGTATACTGGCGGTTTACATGCTTCGGCATTATTTGACTCTACAGGCGAGTTGATATTGGTAAGAGAGGATATTGGAAGACATAATGCATTGGATAAGTTAATTGGTGTAGCCTTGAACAATGAAATGCTGCCACTAAATCAACACGTGCTATTATTAAGCGGACGGGCAAGTTTTGAGCTAGTGCAAAAAGCAGCTATGGCAGGCATCAATATTATAGCTGCTGTTGGTGCGCCATCAAGCCTGGCTGTGCAGTTGGCTGAAGAATTTAACATTACGCTTGTCGGCTTTTTACGTGGCAGACGATTTAACATTTATACACACCCCAACCGTATTTTATTATCTAAACATGAAGATTCGTATTAAAGGCAATTCGTTACGTTACCGTTTAACCAAAAGTGATATGTACCGCTTATCGCGTGAAGGTTACCTGGAGGATAAAACCGACTTCGGCGACAGGCAATTGGTATATGTAATCCAAAAGACGAATGATAAGGAATTATCGGCTTTCTTTAACGAAAACGTGATTTGCCTGCAAGTACCCGGTAAAATGATCAGCGAACTGGATAGCACTGATCGTACAGGTTTTGATGGTAAACAGGGAGACCTGTATTTATTAGTAGAAAAAGACTTTACCTGCCTTGATAATGTGGACGAAGACCAGAGCGATAATTATCCAAACCCCTTAGCTGAGAAATTGAAATGAGTGAGAAAGAAGAGCAGCCATCAGCTGAAAACCCGGAAGAATTATTAGACCTGAAGGTAACTGAGCCTAAAAACTGGGCGGCAGGTATTCCTGCTGTTTATGAAGCTTTCAAAGATATTTTACATGAAACAGGTCCTTTACGCGGCATGGGGGCATTACTTAAAATGAACCAGAAGGGAGGATTCGACTGCTCAAGCTGTGCCTGGCCCGACCCGGATGATGACCGTTCGCCAATTGCTGAGTATTGTGAAAATGGCGCCAAAGCTTTAGCCGAAGAAGCAACCACTAAAAAATTGACAGGCGAGTTTTTTGAACAGAATTCAGTTGCCGACCTGGCAAAACTTAACGATTATGAAATTGGGAAAAAAGGACGAATAGCACAACCAGTTTATCTCCCGGCAGATGCCACACATTATCAAACTATTAGCTGGGAGGATGCTTTTAAAAAGATTACTGACCAATTGAATAGTCTTAAGTCGCCCAATGAAGCTGCGTTTTATACATCCGGCCGTACAAGCAATGAGGCATCATTTGTTTACCAACTATTTGTGCGGGAGTTTGGTACTAATAATATGCCTGATTGTTCCAATATGTGTCATGAATCAAGCGGAACAGCTCTTACTGAGGTAATTGGGATAGGTAAGGGAACAGTGACTCTTAATGATTTTTACGATACAGATGTCATCATCATTATGGGGCAAAACCCAGGTACAAACCACCCGCGAATGCTTACCTCACTGGAAAAAGCAAAAAAGAATGGTTCAAAAATCATAGCTATTAATCCTTTGCATGAAGCGGGCTTAACAGGATTTAAAGATCCTCAAACAGTAAAAGGCTTTTTAGGCATCAGTGTTAAACTGGCCGATTTATACCTGCAGGTCAATATTAATGGTGACATGGCTTTGTTAAAGGCTATTGAAAAACTACTGCTGGATGCTGAAAAAGAACAACCTGGAAAAATATTCGACCAGGAATTTATAAAAGAATCTACTGTTGGTTATGATACGTTGATTAAAGATCTGGAAATGCAGGATGTCAACAAGCTTTGCGAAGCAGCCGGTGTTCCATTTAAACAGGTGCAGGAAGCTGCTGAATTATTGAAAGATAAAAGCAGAATCATTGTGTGCTGGGCAATGGGTATTACACAACAACTGAATGGTGTGGATACAATTAAGGAGATAGCCAATCTTGTTTTATTAAAGGGCAGTATTGGCAAACCAGGGGCTGGCTTGTGCCCTGTACGCGGGCATAGTAATGTTCAAGGTAACCGTACCATGTTGATTTGGGAAAAGCTAAAAGATGAACCGGCTAAAAAAATAAAAGAGGTTTATGGCTTTGATCCGCCCAAAGAAAATGGATTAGATACTGTTGAATCGATAAAAGCAATGCACGAAGGCAAGCTGAAGTTTTTCTTTGCCATGGGTGGAAATTTTATTTCAGCTACGCCTGATACAAATTATACTGCTGATGCCTTAAGAAAAATGGATATGACGGTGCATGTATCTACCAAGCTCAACCGTAGTCACTTAGTACATGGTAAAGAGGCATTGATCTTACCAACCTATGCACGCAGTGATAAGGATATTATTAATGGAGTAGAACAAATTGTGAGCTGTGAGAATTCGATGGGGGTGATACAGATGTCGAAAGGGGTATTAAAACCTATATCTGATCAATACCTGAGTGAAACACAAATAATTTGCAGGCTGGCCAAAGAAACGATGAAGGATAGAACTGTGGTGGATTGGGATAAATATGCATCAAATTATGATCACATCAGGGATGCTATTGAGAAGGTTATACCGGGTTTTGAAGATTATAATAAAAGAATCCGTATGCCCGGAGGGTTTTACCTGCCCAATGCTCCGCGTGAGAGAAAATTCCAAACAGAGAAATACGGCGATAAAGCTGCATTTTCCGTTACTAAATTGCCGGATAATAAACTCTCTGATGACGAATATATGATGGCAACTATCCGCAGTCATGATCAGTTTAATACAACCATCTACGGTCTTGAGGATCGTTATCGGGGAATCCATAATGAGCGCCGGGTGATATTTATGAACCAGAAAGATATTGATAAAGAAGGCTTCAAAGCAGGGGATAAGGTGGATCTTTATAATTATGGTGATGGAATAAAAAGAGTTGCGAAGCTATTTGTGATCGTACCTTATAACATTCCTGAACGCAATACGGCAACTTATTATCCCGAAACCAATGTGCTGGTGCCGATCAATAGCGTAGCCATAGGAAGTAATACGCCAATATCAAAACGTGTCATCATTAAAATAAAAAAGCACTCAGCTTAAATAACACACCTCTCTTTAATCGAATTTTAAGATTGTTTTTGCATGTCTTTTGGCAACAAATTTTATAGAATTTCTTTTTTCTCACATTTTACAAATCTGTTTTCAGTCTGTCTCTTGAGTTATTTGTGAATAACCTTAATGTTAATAAAGCAATCATAAAACCGCGGTAATCGTTTTAATATCATACAGATGAAAGATAAAGCTTGTTTAAAACTGATTACTTTTTTGTTAAGAAACTGTTTATAAAAAATAAAAAAAACACTTGACAGATATACTTATATACACTATCTTAGATAACATCAAGAACGACGTACTTTGATAACCTTACAGGACGACGGAAAGTGAATCGAGCGAATCTTCGGATGAACTAAAGAACACTGGAAGTCCCTGAGTAACACCAAAGAAGAAAGACGAAAGTCTGAAAAAACTGGGTGTAACTAAAGCAACTGGAAACCAAAATGGCGAAAGCTAAAGAAAACAGAAGAAGCTGAAGGAGGTATTGGGATGATGCGATATTTTACGGAATAACGCATAGAGAACAATGATAAACAAACAGTCAATATTCGCAAGAGTAATGACGAGAGTTGATCGGTCAATTTACACAAAACTTGATGCTTCTGTGTAACTACGGTTAAACAGAAGACAGGAAACGGAAGTCATTCGAAAGAGTGTGCTTCCGTTTTCGCTTTTAGCACCCTTACTATAGTCTCGCGGAAAGGCATCAATGAAAAATTGAAAGATCAGGGATCTTACCATATCAGCTTCAATCCTGCTGATTTATATTGTAAAATATTTTTATCCTTACTTATCAAAATCAATTCCTGTTGGATAGCTTGCCAGATAAGCATTCTATCAAATGGGTCTTTATGCAGTCCGATTGCAGGAAGGTGATGATAGGAGGCACTTTCTACCGGCAAAAGCGGTATTAAATTAAACCCACTTTTTATGGATAATCCAGGCAGATCTTCGGGTAGAAATCCGCTTATATCTAATTTGTTAATAGAGAACTTTAGGGTAATTTCCCAAAAACTAATAGCACTAACCAGGATTGTATTATCGGTATTCTCAATTGTTTTACGCGCTACTGAGGACAGTTTTCCCTTTTCAGTAATGGCCCAGATAAGCGTATGAGTATCCAATAAATAATTCATAGCCCCAAAAACTCTTCTTCAGTTATTTTGAAATTTGAATGAAAATCAACCGATGCTTTTCCCTCTAAAATGCCTAGCTTACGTTTGCCTTTAGGTTCCGGCAGTTCGGGAAGAAAATAGCCTACAACTTGCTTTTTTTTACCGAAAGTAACTGCTATTTTCTCTCCTGACTTTACCTGTTCAATCACATCTGAGAAATGAGTTTTAAATTCGCCCACAGTCATTGTCTTCATTTATCTTAAATTTATCTATATCAAAGATAAATTTTATTTGTCAAGTTGTCAACAATTAATGAAATAAAGTACATATCCCAACAACCTTACAACTTTTCAACCTACTAACCTTACAACAACTAAAAAAATAGCTAAATTTAACCCCTATGGCTGGTAATAAAGCAAACGGGAGAGAAAAGATATTTGTATTAGATACTTCGGTGATCCTTTACGATCACAATGCCTTTGAAAATTTTCAGGAACATGACGTAGCACTGCCCATCCAGGTGTTAGAAGAGCTGGATAATATGAAAAGCGGTAATGATACGCGAAATTTCGAAGCACGTAGCTTTATCCGGTTAATGGATGATATTTCCCGCAAGAGTCTGTTGAATACATGGATACCGCTTAAAGGAAAAGAAAAAGGCAGTTTTAAAGTAGTAATGGACATCAAAACTGCATCAACAGATGCAGAAGCAGTATTTGGAAGTGATAAAATAGATAACCGTATACTGAACGCTGCACTTGGATTAAAGGACGAGTATCCTGAAAAAAAGATCATTCTTGTTTCAAAAGATATTTGCCTCCGGTTAAAAGCTAAGGCACTCGATCTTTATGCAGAAGACTACGAGACAGGTAAGATCAAAAACCTGGACGAGCTTTATACAGGCGAATCGGTTTTAAATAACGTACCTGATAAACTAATTTCACAACTCAATAAACAGGGGACATTAAGTGCTGAGGCGTTTGCCCTAAAACCGCATTCTAATAATCATTTTTACCATCTTAATGGGAAAAAGTTGTCCGCTTCAGGTTTTTACAATAACCAAACCGGTAAACTAGAAGTTATCACTGAACAACCAGTCTTTAATATCCAACCCAAAAACCTGGAACAGGCATTTGCGATACACGCTTTACTGCATCCGGATATTAAATTGGTAACTATACAAGGTAATGCAGGTACTGGCAAAACTTTGCTGGCGCTTGCAGGTGCATTGGAACAGCGCAAATATTACCGGCAGATCTATGTAACTCGTCCTATCGTCCCATTAAGTAATAAAGATATTGGATTTTTACCCGGCGATATTAAATCAAAGATCGACCCTTATATGGCGCCAATATGGGATAATTTGAAATTCATAAAAGATCAGTTTGGTGATGATGAAAAGATGCAGGCTAAAATTGATGAGCTGGTTGACAACGATAAAATATCAATAGCCCCGCTGGCTTTTATACGTGGCCGCACACTCACAAAAATATTTTTTATTGTGGATGAGGCCCAGAATCTGACACCACACGAGATCAAAACCATTATTTCCCGTGCAGGCGAGAACAGCAAATTTGTGTTTACTGGTGATATTTACCAAATAGATACTCCTTATTTGGATGCTGAAAGTAATGGATTGTCTTATTTGATAGATAAAGCAAAAGGACATCCCTTATATGCTCACATTACGCTGCAAAAAGGAGAGCGGAGTGAGTTGGCTAATTTGGCCACGGAGTTATTGTAACGTAAATATGAAGTGATACTTTTATAATTCTTTGATAAATATCTTTTTTAAATTTCGTAATAAATGCTTAAAATGAGAATATGATTGCTTTACCGCTAAAACTAACAACTTTTATTACCGAGTTATATTTGGAAGAAACACCCGTTTCCCAGCTTTTCAAAAAGGAACCTAAATTTATAGACGATTGTTTTACTGATATTCCATGGTTTTTTTTTGAAAATAATGATATTTCAAAACTCGAAAAGGAAAACGAAAACTACACTTTAAGTAGTAGCGCAAAACGCTGGAATGAGATTAAATTAGATATTTATTATTGTTTTTTTTATCAACAAGATATTTTTCGACAAACTGTACTCGGAAAGAGAAATGAACCAACTAAATCGGATTGGGAATACTTTATTCATTTTAATACTAAACAGAGTAAAAAAGCTGATTTATGGACAAATCGTGGTTACCCAAGATCATACAATAGTGATACATATTGGATAGATAAGGAAGTTCAGAATATTTTTTTTGGTGAGTATAATAAAACCATTGATGAGGCATTTATTAATGAACCCAATACAATAGAACGATTACTCTGTTTTGATAAGGACTTCTTTTTTGATGAAGAAAATCTATTTAAATTAATTAATTCTAATCCAAACTATAAATTATCTAATCGTGCGATACTTTGGAATAGTGAAAAGTATAATTGTTGGTTAGAACAAAAAAAAGAAGAAGAAAGACAATCAATGCTGGACTGGGAAAGTAGAAGAGATGCGGAAGAATTACAATACAGACAAGCTGACGAACCCAATAATTATTTAGATGATGAAAATTACTTTAATTTCATGACCGATGGACAGCTTGGTAATTTTCATGACTTCCCTGGAACTATTGATGACATAGATGATTGGGCGGGTCGTTAATTCTCTATAAATTTAAGTCAAACCACCTTTTATTTTTTTCAACTCAGTATATTCTCAGTTACCTTAGCAATATCATAACTGATCTTATTCACAAAGCCCAGCTGTTCATTAAGCAAAGCTTCATCAGTTTTCAAAGGCTGTTTTTGTTCCGGGGCTTCTATTTTTTCAACAGTAAATTCAACCGGGTTGCCGCCAAGTTTTTTGGTGCTATCGTTCAGTATGGCTATACTTTTTCTTAACAGTTTTAAATTTTCGGGCTGGGTTTTATGAAGATTTTTTTCAGATACGCCCGAAGCCAGGTTAGCCAGATAAGAGGAAAGGATATGACTCAACACCACAAACTTATGGATATCTTTTATTTTACGCTGTTTGCTTTTAGGTTCGGATGTCATCCGTTCAAAAGCAGCTGATAAGTTGGCTGATTTTACATAAATATCCTTTCGCGCCAGTTTGTATTCAGTTGTGCTTACTGATCTGCCGGTTATTGTTTCGGCTATTTTTACAAGATAATTTACATTGGCATGGACCACATCGCGAAGATTTTCCTGCACCTGATCAAACTCCCAAGTCGGGAAGATCAGATAAGTGGCAATAAAGGCGATTGATGAACCGATGGCAGTATCAATAATTCGCTCCTCAGCAAGATTTAAATGTCCTACACCCAAAAATTTGAATAGGATTAGCACGTAGGGCGTCATGAAAATAACGCTTACCACATAGTTTAGCCGGGTGAAACTATAAGTACCCAGCATAAATATAATAAAGAAGGCAAATTGTGCGTCGATATTATGTATTAATGTTAACACCAATATACCGATCAAGCCGCCGACAATAGTTCCAATCAGGCGCTGGTAATTACGTTGTTTGGATAAGCTAAAACCGGGTTTAAGAATGACAATAATGGTAAGTAACACCCAATAGCTGTGATGGCCCAGGGCAAATAGTTTTGCTATGGTAAACCCGACAACGCAAACCAGTGATACCCTTAAAGCGTGCTTAAATGAGCCTGATGACAAAGAAAAGTTATCAAAAAATATCCGTGGTGCGTAATCCTGGTGAGTTACAAATTTAGAATACTCTACATCCAGAGGATTTTCGATCAGAGTTTTAGAAGAACGGGAGTTATAATAACTAAAAATATTATGAATGTTTTTATTCAGATCGCGCAAATTGATTAATATTTTTTTTAAAACCAGGTTACTTGTGGCGGATTCAGTCGTGGTTATTTCATCGATTTTCCGTTTTAAATGTTCCAATTCGGCATTAAAATCGTGCGAATGATTATAACGTCTGTTAGATAATACTGCATAACCAATATTTTCGAGTTCATGCGCCATCTGGTATAATACGCGGGCTATTTCGTCCAAAATACCAGTATTGTCAAATCTTTCCCTTACTTGCTTATAATCATAATGGGTGGCTAATATTTGCTCGTACAGGTCAACCAGGTCAATAAAAATAAGTACCAATACCATGCTGGCATTTGTTGATTCCCTAACCATTACTCGGGTTTTAAAAAGCAATTCTCGTATAGTATCCTGATGTTGGCTCACCCGAATTTGATGCGATACTAGCTTACGGTAGTTCTCATCAATATTTGTATCATGTAGGTAAAAATCTGCCTTTATCTTTAGGAATTTCACTATATCCAAAATACTTTCACCTAAAGCCTGCTGTGCCGCACGGTACGGCCTGATGGTAAAAAATAACACACTGAACAGCATATACCATATTCCGCCGGCAGTAACGGTGAGGCTATAACCCAATACCTGATCAGGCGTCGAAGCTTTTTCGATCATGAATACCATCATCAGTAAAGACCCTGTGCCTACTGCGGCTGCACGAGTGCCATATACTGTCAGCATAGAAAAAAGAAAGCTACAGATCGCAATCCAGATACCTAACGTAACTACATTTAATCGCGCAAATCCCGTAGCAATGGCTACTAGAAAAATACATAGGTTACATATCGCCATAGCGTTACGCTTGTGCGATATGGGCCCGGGGATATCCACTACTGATACACACAAAGCCCCGAGTGAAAGCGTTATTCCTAAGTCGAACCTATTTAAATAGTTGAATACGAGGGCGGGCAATAGTATGCCTATACTGGTACGTAAACCGTCAGAAAAATACTGGCTGTAAAAAAAACTTTTTATTTCTCTGGAAGATATTTTCATTATCGGAATAAAACAGGAAAAATGCGTATGCAAATTTACAAAAATTAAATCTTTCCCGTTTGTTTTAACAATTATTGCATTAATACCGATTTAATATTATTAAATATTCAGTTTAAAATGGATTTTATCATTAATATGATTAAATTCACAGCGTTATTTTATAAACCCTTACACCAAGCATCTAAATTTATGTCTTCACCTGTAAAACTCAGTTATAGAGAAACAACTTTTAACCAGGAAGTTGTGACCCGTTTTGAGTTGTATAACAGTTTATTTCAAACATTGCCTTTTTACCAGGTAAAGGACACCGGTATATTATTACCATTTTTTAGTTCGCATTGTGAAAAGGAGACTGCTGCAAATTCATCTCCAACCGAAATTATAGAATCTTTCTTTAAAAAATATGTTCCGGGTATTGATCACCAGGAGCAGATCAACCGCATGTTCCGGTTTATACAGTACATCGAAAGACAGGTAGTATTGTTTGATGCCGTTGAAGATTCATCATTTAATAAAATTGGTCGCACGGATGATAGCGGTTCATTACAAAGCCTTTTGCAATTAGCAGCTCAAAGCGATAAGGTAAGAGATGACATCAGTGATAAATTAAAGAAATTCTCATTACGTCTTGTGCTCACCGCGCATCCTACACAATTTTACCCGGGTACAGTTTTAGGGATCATTACTGATCTGATCGAGGCTTTAAAGCATAACGACCTGAATAATATTGATGTGTTGCTACAACAATTGGGCAAAACACCATTCTTTAATAAAACATCACCTACTCCTGTTGACGAAGCAGCGAGTTTGGTTTGGTTTTTAGAGAATACTTTTTATCATGCGATATCTGCCATTCAATCAAAACTTGAAGAAGAATTCGATATTGATTATGCAAATGACCACCAGATATTGGAATTAGGTTTCTGGCCGGGAGGTGATCGTGATGGTAATCCAAATGTTACTACTGAAACAACAGTTTCGGTTGCCAGCCTGTTGAGGCAGATTATTTTCCGTTGTTATTATCGAGATTTCCGGGTATTGAAACGTCGCATTACCTTCAGAGGTATTGAAAAAACGATCTCAAGGCTCGAAAAGTTGCTTTATCATAACGCTTTTAATAACCAATCTAATCCAAAGGATCTGCAGAGCGAGTTATTATCGCTGCTTAACTCTGTAAAACAAACCCTGATCACAGATCACGATAGTTTGTTTGTGAATATTGTTGATGGGCTTTTGCAAAAGGTACGCTTGTTTGGGTGTTATTTTGCTACGCTGGATATCAGGCAGGATAGCCGTGTATTGCGCAGTGTGTTTACATATTGCACACAGCAATCTCAAATAAAATCGGGGTTGGCAAAAGAGTATGAGGATTTAAGTGAAGAAGAAAAACTAACGACCATACCATTTAACGAGGCTGATTTTCATTGTGATGAAGATGCTGACGATATGACTAAGGATACGCTGAATACCATAAGGCTGATGCAACAAATCCAGTATTCGAACGGAGAAAAAGCCTGTCAGCGTTTTATTATCAGTAATTGCCAGCGTTCATCAGATATTTTGCAGCTGATCAACTTGTTTTTATGGAGCGGGTGGAAAAAGGAATCGCTGAGTGTTGATTTTATGCCATTGTTTGAAACGGTAAACGACCTGACCCATGCTGCACAGGTTATGGAAAGCCTATATGTTCATCCATTTTATAAAGAGCATTTGAAAAGACGCGACAACCGTCAGTCTATTATGCTTGGATTTTCGGACAGTACAAAGGATGGTGGTTATTTGATGGCCAACTGGTCTATCTATAAAGCCAAGGTGGAACTTACTGCAATGGCGAGAAAATACGGCATTGATCTTGCTTTCTTTGATGGACGAGGCGGCCCCCCAGCACGTGGTGGTGGTAAAACACATCGTTTCTATGCTTCAATGGGCACGGAGATCGCAAATGAGCATATACAGCTTACAATTCAGGGACAAACTGTAAGCTCCCAATATGGATCGGTTGAAACTGCACGGTTTAATGTGGAGCAACTGATCAATGCGGGCATTGTGTCTTCATTAAAACCTAATGAAAGCGACTTATTAAACAAAAACAGCAAGGCGCTGATATCAGAAATGGCTGATGAAAGCTATAACCTGTTTATGGCTTTACGGCAGCATCCTTTGTTTGTAGAATACCTTGAGAAATACAGTCCGCTTAAATTGCTTTCTAAAATCAACATCAGCAGCAGACCAACTAAGCGTAATGCCGATGCACAACTTAAACTGGAAGACCTGCGCGCCATCAGTTTTGTTACCTCCTGGAGCCAATTGAAGCAAAATATACCTGGTTTTTATGGAGTAGGAACCTCTTTAAAAAAGGTGAAGGATGAAGGTAAATGGGAAGAGGTAAAACAGTTATACCAGAGTTCTGGTTTTTTTAAGACTATGCTGGATAACTGCAGTATGTCCATGTCCAAATCGGATTTTAGGGTGACGGCTTATCTGGAGCATGATAAAAAATTCGCTGCTTTCTGGAAAATGCTAAAGGCCGAATATGACCTGACCAAAGCTATGCTACTTGAACTTACAGGTACCGAAGTGCTAATGCAGGAATACCCTGTAGAGAGAAGATCTATCGCTATCCGCGAGCGCATTGTATTGCCGTTGGTTATCATACAACATTATGCCTTGCAATGCCTTAATAAAAATGATCACCCTGAACTGAACGATGTTTACAACAAACTGGTGATACGTACGGTTTATGGTATTGTTAATGCCGGGCGGAATTTAGCTTAATTGAGTTTAATGGTTAATCGAGCTGGATTAAGTTAATTGAGTTTAGCTACATTTATAGAAATTCTGCCAATTCTTAAATTCGATAAATTCCGGTTCAGACTATGGCTACAGTTGCACTTAAAAGCGCTGAAGGTAAATGGATAATGAGTTCGGCCATCCTGGCTTCGGCTATGGCGTTTATTGATAGTACAGCGCTTAACGTTGTTCTGCCATCACTCCAAAAAAGTTTGAATGCTACCGGTATAGATCTGTTCTGGTTACTGAACGCCTACTTGTTGATGCTTGCTTCGCTCATTCTCATCGGCGGATCATTAGGTGATAAGCTGGGCCGGAAAAAGATATTCATGGTGGGTATCTTTATTTTCATCATTGGTTCGGCAGCTTGTGGCTTTGCGCCATCGGTATTCTTTCTTATCCTTTTCAGAATTGTACAAGGTATTGGCGGTGCACTGATGATACCCGGCAGCCTGTCGCTCATTTCGTCGTCCATTAATGAAAACGAAAGAGGAAAAGCCATTGGTACATGGTCGGCCATTACCACAGTTGTTACTATGGGAGGCCCTGTATTAGGAGGCGTTTTGGGTGATGCCGGTTTATGGAGATATATCTTTTTTATTAATGTGCCAATCGGATTGGCTGCGCTACTGATATTATGGTTCAAAGTAAATGAAAGTCGCAATGAAGATGCCGACAAGGCCATAGATATTTCAGGCGCAATTGCCATTGCACTGAGCCTGGCATCGCTCACATTTGGCTTTTTGCGTATTCCGGCGGTCGGTCTTCATAGCCCGCAAGTATATATTACATTGGCAGCTGGACTGATATTGCTTATTGTGTTTTTGGTGATTGAAAAGAAGTGCAAACACCCGATGATGCCGCTTACCTTATTTTCAAATCTCACTTTTACAGGAGTAAACCTGCTGACTTTTTTTTTGTATGCCGGGTTGGGAGCTGGAATGTTGTTTCTATCACTTAACTTAGTGCAAGCTCAGGGATATAGCCAACTGCAATCAGGACTTACTTTTTTACCTTTTACTGTGTTAATGATCACTATAGCACGATTTGCTGGTGGTATAGCTGACAAGCATGGCCCGAGGCTGTTATTAATTGTCGGGCCGGCAACAGCAGGTGCAGGCTTATTAATCTTATCCTTGGTAAAACAAACCAATGGCCCTTCGGAATATTGGACAACTTTCTTTCCGGGAATATTAATATTCGGCCTGGGCATGTCATTAACCGTTGCTCCGCTGACCACAGCTGTAATGGGATCGGTGAGTGATCATCTTTCGGGTACTGCTTCAGGTGTTAATAATGCACTGACACGCATATCCAATGTGTTCGCCAACGCAATTTTTGGTGCACTTGCTGTTTTGTTTTTTGCGGGTGCGTTGCAAGAGCAGATCAAGAATGTAAATCTCGATACAAAAGCAAAACAATCTGTAATGGCCGAGGCTGTCAATTTAGGAAATGCTAAGGTGCCTTCCAATATTGATCCCAAAGACAAAGTCACAGTTGAACGATCTTATCATCAGAGCTTTATCCATGCTTACTCCAGTGTTATGAAGATATCTGCCGGACTTGGGTTTTTAGGGGCGCTGATGGGCTTTTTTTTTATCAGAAATCAAGCAGTTAAAAAACAATAACATTTGTAAACCCTTAGACAGATAAAATAGTGCTTAAGGCGAATGGTTGATTAAATTTAGTTATTTCAATCGTTCCTCGAGGTTGATGGTAACTTTATCGCCTGCTTCTTTATTAATCAGTTTTCTCAGATCGTTTTTTATGGGAAGTTTATGTGTGCCATCACCCAAAGCCATAAACGCACTGCGAAATGTTTGTCCGTCGACAGTGCCACAGATTTTTACAAGGCCGCGAGTATGGAAAAAGGAAACAGACTCAGGCCATATTACATAGGTCCAGCCTCCCTTATTGGGGCCTTTTAGCAGTGTTGCGGTAAACTGTTTGTTGATCTTCACTTAATAAAGTTAGGGATTAAATAGCAAACAAGAGTTGCCGGACACATCAAAAATTTGTGTCGGCCGCAAAAAAAGCTTACCTTGAATATTGATTTTTAGGTTTGATATCAAATGAACAAAAAGAAGGAATATACCGCGTTTCACTACTTCTTTGTTGCCAATTCGGGAACGTGGATGCTGATACTAGTTCACGTGATGATCCTGATCTTCCTGATCATTTTGTTTTCTTCGATTATTTCCCGGATGCAGTATTATTGAAGGGATAAGTCGTACTGAATTTATTTCGATATCTTATTTGCCAGATTCATATAATACCGCATTTTTCTCCCTCCCTAATATATTAAACACATCGATATTGATAAACTCAAGAGGTGGTATTTTCTTATATCCCTGTTCAATTTCGGTAATGACATTTGATATCGTTTCAAATACTTCCGGATCGAGTTTAGAATTAATATCTGCCTGCTGGCAATCACTTACGCCAAATGTTTTGAAGATAAAATAATCCAGATCATTATACCTTATACCATATATCAGCTTTGTTTTGATTGGATTAATAATATGGTTAACAGAAAAAAAGAACGGGGGATTAACGGGGAAACTCATTGACACTTATCGCATTACTAAAACGCCAAAGATACAATTAATTAATAAGAATTATTTTAGTAATCAATAATTAAAACAACTTCAACTGCTTGTCTACCGGAGGCTTAGCTTTACCAAAAACCGTTCGCCCACCATATCGCCATGAATCATTTCTTTCCTGTTCGATCACTTTATCAAAATTGGCGTTTGGGATGAAATCCTTTTCGGCGTTCTCGGCAATTTTTGATAGCCGTTTAATGGCTTCGTTCTTTTCACTTTGGCCCAGTTTGGCTTTATAGATGGCAGTCTGTAGCACCCCTAACGTTTCATCATAAATTTTGGTGGGGACGGGGAATGGGTGACCATCCTTACCGCCATGCGCGAAGGAGAAGCGGGCCGGATCTTTAAAACGTGACGGTGCACCGTAGATGACCTCACTTACTAAAGCCAGCGATTGCAGTGTGCGCGGACCCAGGCCTTGCAGCAATAGCAGGTCTTCAAAGTCTGAAGGTTGTTTTTCGTGAGCGAGCCAGAGTACTGCACCCAAACGTTTCAGGTCGACATCTTTTGCTTTTACGTCGTGATGCGAGGGCATTACCAGTTTGTTGATCTCCTTCAGCATCGTCTCCGGATTTTCATGGGCGATCTGCATTACGCCTTTACGGGAACTATCCGCCTGTTTATCGGCCATATTCAATATATAACCGGCATTTTTACCATAAATAGATGTGTGCGGATCATCCACAAAAGAGGTAAGCACATCCGAATGCCAGTGATAACGCCGGGCGGTTTTGCTTTGTGCGTTCATGCCTTGCTGCACTACCGCCCATTTGCCCTCACTGCTTAAAATAAAATTGTGCGTGTATAGCTGGAAACCGTCCTGTATAGCCGTATTATCCACCTTGGCGCTAAGCTTGCTGCATTTTACCAGGTAATTGCCATCAAGCCCGGTACGTTCGCTGATCTTTAAAAGTTCGTTAGGGGTTTCGCGTGAATGATTGCCTTTGCCGCCGCAGATATAAATACCCAACTCGCGGCTATGCGGGTTGATAGATCGCTTTAAGGCACCCATTACTGAAGTGGTAATACCGGAAGAGTGCCAGTCCATACCCATTACCGCACCCAGACTCTGGAACCAGAACGGATCGCTGATGCGTTTCAAAACCTCATCCTTGCCATAGTCCATCACAATAGTCTCCACCACAGCCAAACCCAGCTTTGCCATACGCTCAGCCAACCAACGTGGCACATATCCGTAATGCAAAGGCAGGTCAGCACTTCCCGATCGCTTCATGCTAACAAATTTAGCAAAATGAAATTGAATTGCAAAGGGGGAATTTGTCCGAATCATTGATTATTAAATGATTTATTTGATTTCACAGATTGAATCAGTGTAATCCTTTAATCCGATTAATCAGTGATTCAGACAGCTTATTTTAAACTATCAAATGCATACTTCGCATCGCTCCAGAATTCATCCAAAGCAATAATGCGTGGTTTGAAGAAGGAAATTAAGGTGGGCCAATCTTTTTTGTTAAAAATGCTTACGTTGTCGATCTGCTTAAATATCCGGCTGGTGGTTTTGCCCTGATCGTTAGTGGTATGTAGCTGCCAATCCCAATCTTCCTGTAAAGAGGAGTGGAGCATGGTTTTCAGTTCTTTAAACTGCTCGAAAAATAATTCTTGTATACCGGTGTCCGGATGTGCAATCTCGATGACAATAGATGCTGATCTTTTATCGGCTTCCATTTTAAAATACAAATGTTTGATACCGGTCTTATAATTTATCCAGTTCACTTTTAGGCCTTCGGCCGATAATTGCGGCGAGATGTATTGGCCAAAAGTAGTCCAGAATGCTTGTTTTAATTGCGATGCTTCGTCCTTTGAATACAAAACTGAAAAGTATTTACGTTTATTTAATCGCAAACGCGAAACTCAATTTCTCATCCTGCGAATTGCTCCCTAATACCAACTTATAATTGCCGGGATATGTTTTCCAGCCGTGAGTGTTCATGTCCCATTTTTGAAGGTCTTTAACAGGAATTTTGATAATTACTGATTGCTCACCGCCTTTGGATACGGACACGCGCTTAAATCCTTTTAATTCTTTTATGGGCATCCGGTCAATCTGCGGATACTCAATATAAGCCTGGACTACCTCGTCGCCATTCATTTTACCTGTGTTTTTTACTTTCAGGGTGACTGAAACTGTATCTTTTGTGTTATAGCTTTTTGCAAGCGATTGCTGCGCTTGATAATCAAACGAAGTATAACTCAAACCAAAACCGAAAGGGTATTGAACCGGGCCATTGAAATAGCGATAGGTGCGGCCTTTCATTGAGTAATCACTATAATCTGGTACATCCTTGATCGACCGGTAGAAAGTAACTGGTAAATGTCCTGATGGAGATATTTTACCAAACAACAAATCAGCAAAAGCATTGCCGCCCTGCTCACCGGGATACCATGCAAAAACGATAGCATCAGCATAAGGCTCAATAGCTGAAACATCAATATCACTGCCAGCAGTTATTACTGCGATAATCGGCTTTTTAACGTCGTTTCTCAATTTCTTCATAAAAGCGATCTCACTGGCAGGTAGACTCAGGTCTTTTTTATCGCCACCGAATTTTGACAGGAATGCGTCACCCGCCTCGCCTTCTAAAACAGGAGAAAGTCCAATTACCGCAATAGTAACGGAGCAATTACCCGCTGCCCAGGTACCTCCGAAATGTGTGGTATCAATATAATCTACTCCGAGATCATATTCTATCCGGGTTGATGGATCAACCGCTCCTGTAATACCCTCCACAAAGTTGATCACCTTATTACTTACACCATGATAATTACCCACCATGGCATCAAATGAAGTGGCATTTGGCCCCAGGATCATCATACTTGGATAATCCGTCTTATTTAATGGTAACAGGTTATTATTGTTTTTCAACAGAACCATACTTTGCTGTGCAACCTTACGGGTTAAGGCAACATGTGAAGCATTGTGCACACTGTCTGCTCCATACACATGATAGGGTACAGTATTAGGGTCATCATAAAAGCCGAGTTTAAATTCAGTTCGCAAAAGTTCAAATAGTCTTTGGTCGACTTCTTTTTCAGTAAGTAATTTCTGGTTAATGGCCTTTATGACGTCGTTCTGCAAAATGGTTGAGCAATCCAGATTCACACCGGCCTTAATAGCCGCAGCCGCCGTTTCAACAGGACCGGGCAAGGTTTTATGAGTTTGAAAAACATCATCTAATGCACCGCAATCGGTTACCACATGTCCTTTAAAGCCCCATTCATTTCTCAAAATATCAGTCAGCAAGGTTTTGTTGATAGAATTGGGAACACTATTAACCCGGTTATAAGCACTCATCACTGATTCCACACCCGAATTGACCAGCGCATGAAAAGCATATAAATAAGTTTCCCTGAAATCTTTTTCATCTACAATTGCATCGAAGCGATCACGGGTAGCTTCCGGTCCACTATGCACGGCAAAATGTTTAGCTGTGGCTGACGCTTTTAAATAATGTGGATCATCGCCCTGCAATCCTTTTACAAATGCAGAACCCATTGTTGCAGTTAAATATGGGTCTTCGCCATAGGTTTCCTGTCCGCGGCCCCAACGGGGGTCACGAAAGATATTGATGTTGGGCGTCCAGAAAGTTAAACCCATATATTGCAGATGACGATCTTTTTGTATGGCCATATTATATTTCGCCCGTGCCTCGGTTGAGATAACAGTAGATACCTGTTTTAGCAGATCATCATTAAAAGTTGCTGCCATACCAATAGCCTGCGGGAAGATAGTAGCTTCACCAGCACGCGCCACACCGTGCAGTCCTTCATTCCACCAGTTATAAGCCGGAATGCCTAAACGCGGAACAGCCTGGCTGTTGTAACCTAATAGGGAAACTTTTTCTTCCAAAGTCAATCTCGATACCAGGTCTTTAACACGGGCATCAAGAGGTTGGGTAGCATCTTTATATAAAGGCGTATTTTGCGCTTTTATTGACTGATAATAGAAACACGGAATCAATAATAGTAATAGTGGTTTAAAATGGTTTCTCATAACAGGCTAAACTTAAGCAGAAAAATATTACACCCGTCAAAAATTTAAGCTGATTTTTTAAAAAAGCGTTTACATTCGTAAATAGAATTTTAATCCAACCGTGTGAAGAAAATCATAACAACATTTATTGCTTGCTTAACTATTGTAATAGCGTACAGTCAACCAGCACCTAAACCCTATGGCCCGCTACCTACAAAAGGCCAGTTACAATGGCAGGAAACTGAAATGTATTGCATTATTCATTTCGGGCCGGATACTTATACTGACAAAGAATGGGGTTATGGGGATGAAGACCCAAAAATTTTCAATCCCATTAACTTTGACGCCATGCAAATTGTTGGTGCTGCAAAGGCTGGTGGGTTTAAGGGAATAATTGTTGTTGCCAAGCACCACGATGGCTTTTGCTTGTGGCCGACTAAAACAACGGAACATAATATTTCAAAAAGTCCATATAAAAATGGCAAGGGCGATATTTTAAAGGAATACCGCGAAGCCTGCGTTAAACTAGGAATGAAAATGGGTGTATATTGCTCACCATGGGACAGGAACAGCGCATTATATGGTAAACCCGAGTATGTGACTGAGGTCTATCGTAAACAATTAACAGAATTATATAGCAATTATGGCCCGTTGTTTATTGTATGGCATGACGGCGCAAACGGAGGAGATGGCTACTATGGTGGCGCACGTGAAAAACGCACGATCGACCGTTCCACTTATTATGGATGGGATGAGACCTGGGGAATAGCCCGAAAATTACAACCTAATGCCGTTATATTTGGTGATGTTGGTCCGGATGTTCGTTGGGTGGGTAATGAGAAAGGTCATGCCGGAGAAACCTGCTGGGCAACATACACACCACATGCACCTGATTCCGGAAAGATGCCGGGCAATGGCTATGTGAAAGACTATGAGGGAACCGTAGGTCATCGTAATGGCAAGTATTGGATGCCCGCAGAATGTGATGTTTCATTAAGACCGGGATGGTTTTATCATAAAGAACAGGATGAAAAAGTAAAATCACCAGACACATTGCTTAGTCTTTATTATCAAAGTGTTGGAAGAGGGGCTTGCCTGGATCTGGGCCTGTCACCGGATAGAAGAGGAATGCTAAATGATAACGATGTTAATTCGTTAAAAGAGTTTGGTACAAGGCTAGAAAAAACATTTGCCACGAATCTGGTAAAAGGGGCGACATTTACTGCTAGTAATGTAAGAGGTGGAAACCTGCAAAAGTTTGGGCCGTCACATCTTTTAGATAATGATCGTTATAGCTATTGGGCAACGGATGATAAAGTAAAAACGCCTCAATTAATACTCGATCTTCATAAAAAGAAATCATTTAATGTTATACGATTACGTGAAAATGTAAAGTTGGGACAGCGAATAGATGAGGTTGCTGTAGATGCCTGGCAAAATGGCAAGTGGCAGCAAATAGCTACAGCAACAAGCATAGGAGGCAATCGTTTAATTAATCTACCTAAAAATATTACTACAAACAAAGTACGATTGAGAGTTACCAAAGCATCTGTTTGCATAGCTTTGAGTGATTTTGGGTTATACAATGAAGTCCGTTTCCTGTCACCAGTAGTACCGAAATCTTAATTTTACATTTATGAACCAGAAAATATCAAGTATCTTATTTCTATTATCTGTTGCAGTTACCGCATCAGCTCAACAGCAATTGTATGATACCTTGTCTAAACCGCAATTGATTTCTAAACAATTCAGCTTTACCGAAGGAGCATCAGTCGACAAAAAGGGCAATGTGTTTTTCACTGATCAACCTAATAATAGGATATGGGAATATAGTGCAGACGGAAAACTATCTGTTTTCATGGATAATGCCGGACGCTCAAATGGCACTTATTTTGACAATAAAGGCAATTTGATTACCTGTGCCGATGAGTATGATCAGTTGTGGTCTATCAGTCCCAATAAAAAAGTAAAAGTACTGGTAAATGATTTGAACGGCCATTTATTAAACGGGCCTAATGATGTTTGGGTAACCCCCAATGGTAATCTATATATTACTGACCCTTATTATCAGCGGGATTATTGGACGCGAAAGAAACCGGACCTGGAAGGACAAAATGTTTATTATCTACAAAAAGGAAGCGATAAATTAATAACAGTAGTTACAGACATGCAACAACCCAACGGCATAGTAGGCACACCGGATGGAAAATATTTGTACATTGCTGATATCAGGGCAAATAAAACATATAAATATGTGATCAATCCAGATGGAAGCCTAACTAATAAACAACTGTTTACAGAACAGGGATCAGACGGAATGACGCTGGATAGCGAAGGAAATGTATATCTAACCGGTAATGGCGTAACTATTTATAATCCCAGTGGAGTTAAGATTGCACATATCAATATTGACGAACCCTGGACAGCCAATCTATGTTTCGGAGGCAAGAACAAAGATGATCTTTTCATTACTGCATCAAAAGCCATTTACATTTTGCATATGAAGGTTAGGGGAGTAGAATAATAAAAATGACTCTTTTATTATTGACTTAGCCGATAGAATTTATCAGATTTGCAGAATGGAAAATGTTCAATGCCCGGTCGATTTTGTGTTAATGAATGAAAATAAGGCACGCTTAACAGCTTTCTTTGTTTTAATATTGGGAGCGATCTTTCTGATAACAGGCTTATGGATAGTTATTGCTTTTTTGATCCTTGATTTCTTTTTAAGAGTAAATAACTGGGGTAAGTATAGCTTGTTGGCTATTTTAAGCGATGCCGTTATCAAAAAATTGAATATAAAAAATAAACCGACCGACCGTGCTCCAAAAAGGTTTGCAGCGGCAGTAGGGCTTGTATTTACTGTCAGTATATTAATCCTTACTCTTTTGCACCTCGATGTACCAACTCTCGTAATCACTACAGTGCTGCTCTTTTTTGCTTTCCTGGAATCGTTTTTGGGTTTGTGTGCTGGTTGTTACGTCTATAGTATACTTCATAAATTTAATAAACCATTTAAAAACAAAGGGTTATAAATTATTTTATATTTTTTTCAAATAAATACTACTAAATAGATAGAATTTATATACATTTGTTTCATCAATAAGAATCAATAAAAAAATAGACAGCATGTTAGCAGCATTAAACATACCCAAATATCCCTATTTCGATATGTCTGAGATCATTCAAGAACCCGATTTGGTTTTTAAACCTTATCAATCTCTTAAGCCTGTAAAAGCAGGAGACAGATTGCCGGACTTTTCATTGCAAAAGGATTATGCTAAATGGCAACAATTTTTTAATGGTGCCGAAATACATGGTCCGGTCTTGTTTAATCAACTATTTAACAAGCCACTGGTAATTGGTTTCTATTCCTCTCATTGGCAACAATATGGCCTTGAACTATTAAATAGCCTGAACGCAATTCAGCATGAAATAAAAGCGGGTGGGGGAAATCTGTTGATTATAAGCTCAGAAAAGGAAAGATCACTTGAAAAAATAATATGGGATAATAATTTATCATTAACCTTTTATTTTGACAGTGATAAAGAAATTGCTGAAAAATTTGGAGTATACTCTGAAAGTGACCCCATATGGAATAAATTTTCGGGTATTGATACTAACGTACCTTTATTAGCTACTTATGTAATATCGCCCAACGGGCAAATTGAATATGATTATATCGATCCGGATTTTTCTAAAACGTATCCATCAAAAGCCATTATATCGGCAGTTCAAAAGAGTGATCCGTTAGTAAGAAATATAAATAATAAGTTCAACCGACAGGTTGATTATTATAGGGGCAGGGCCCATTAAGAGACTATTTTTTCAAATAGTGATTTCTAGTTTTTTTGGTTTGATTGACAGGGTATCGAAAGATACCCGTTGATCTTCCTAAATTTATAGTCGGGTGACCGAGCGGATAGGTGATGGTCTGCAAAACCTTTTACGGCAGTTCGAATCTGCCCCCGACGTCTATATCTTATTATACTTAATCCACTCCTGCAATAATTATTACAATTATTGTTAAGCAATAATATATTTTATATTATTTTCCCTTCAAAAAAGATTGTTAGAAAATCTTATTTAACTAATATTGCATTATCTACCTGGCTATTGATCCATCTAGAGGAATTTGCTTATAAAAATTACTTTGATCAGATAAAAAACAAAGCCTTTAAAACACGAGTTAATAAATGTAAGTTCTAACTTTGAGGCCAATATCAGAACTACCGGTCTTGCAAAATTCATCTGTTTGAAAAACCAATAATTACCCCAAATAATACATGGAAAAAAACAACGCTTCCTCCCCAAAATTTCTTTCAATTGATATTGGTGGATCTCATATAAAAGCAACAATACTGAATGATTTAGGTGCCTTGCAAATGGAATACGACAAAACACCAACACCAACACCTGCAACCCCTGAAAACGTTGTTAATACGATAAAAAAGCTTGTTAAATCATTTCCCTCATATGATATGGTGTCAGTTGGTTTTCCTGGTTATGTAAAAAACGGCGTGATCAAAACTGCTCCTAACCTGGGCACCAACTTCTGGAAAGATTTTGATTTAAGTAAAAAGTTAAGTACAGAGTTAGGAAAACCTGCACGCGTAGTAAACGATGCAGATATGCAGGGATTGGGTATAGTTAGCGGTAAGGGCCTGGAAATGGTGATCACCTTAGGCACCGGCTTCGGAACAGCTTTATTGGTAGACGGACAATTAATGCCACATCTGGAGCTAGCGCATCATCCTTTTGCAAAAGGAAAAACATACGATGACTATGTTGGTGAAAGAGGGCTTGAAAAAGAAGGGCTTGAAAAATGGAACAGGCGTATGAAGAAGGTTTTTAAGGTTTTAAAAACTGTAATTAACTATGATACTTTATATATAGGCGGCGGGAATTCTGATAAGCTTAATTTTAAGCTTGATAAAAATATGAAGATCGTTACCAACCAGGATGGCATAAAAGGAGGGTCGCGTTTGTGGCTAAAGGATGCCAGGCAAAACCTGATTACCGCTGTTCCAACTGAAGTAGTATTAAATAAATAAATACATTTTCTATCATTAAAATATGGACTCCACAACAAAAAGCATTGAACAATTAAGTATCGATACTGTAAGGGTATTATCAGCTGATGCTGTGCAAAAAGCAAATTCCGGTCACCCGGGCACTCCTATGGCTATAGCGCCAATAGGCCACGTGTTATGGTCGCAATTTATGCACTATAACCCTAAGAACCCGCATTGGGCAAACCGCGATAGGTTTATCTTATCAGCGGGGCACGCCTGTATGTTCCAATACAGCTTCCTTTATCTTACAGGTTACGATCTTACTATGGATGATCTGAAAAAATTCAGGCAGTTGCATAGTAAAACACCGGGGCATCCTGAATACGGTTTATTGGATGGTATAGAAGTTACCACCGGGCCATTGGGTCAGGGTTTTGCCAATGGTGTCGGCTTTGCAATAGCTCAGAAATATCTGGCTGCACGATACAACAAACCAGGCTTCAATCTTTTTGATTATAAAATATATGCTGTTTGCAGCGATGGTGACCTAATGGAAGGTGTCGCTTCGGAAGCAGCATCATTAGCCGGACATCTTGAATTAGGGAACATTATTTATATCTATGATGACAACCATATTTCAATTGAAGGTGATACTGATATTACCTTTAATGAAGACGTTGCTAAACGTTTTGAATCATATGGCTGGCATGTACAGGTAGTTAATGATGCGAATGACATTAATGCGCTTTCAAATGCCATTAACAACGCAAAAATTGAGACCAGCAAACCTTCTATAATAAAAGTTCGCTCACACATTGCTTATGGAAGCCCGAACAAGGTGGACACTGCAGGTGCTCACGGTTCACCGCTGGGTGCTGACGAGTTAAAATTGGTTAAAAAGTTTTTTGGATTTGATCCGGAGCAGTCTTTTGTAGTGCCTGACGAAGTATTGAAATACTATCGTTCATGCGGCGAAAAAGGTGCCGGCACAGAACAGAAATGGAATGATCTGTACAAAGCTTATAAAGAAAAATTCCCTGAACTGGCTGCCGAATATGAACTGGCCGCTAGCGGAGAATTGCCAAAGGGTTGGGCTGACAACCTGCCTGTATTTAAAGCAGCCGATGGTAAATTAGCTACACGCCAGGCTTCCGGTAAAGCATTAAACGCAATCGCATCAAAATTACCTAACCTGATAGGTGGGGCAGCGGACTTAGCTCCGTCAACGGATACTAATTTAAAGGAATATGCGTCATTTACAGTAGAACGCAGAGATGGTCGTAATTTCCATTTCGGTATCCGCGAACATGGAATGGGATCAGCATTAAATGGTATGGCCTTAACAAAAGGCATCATTCCTTTTGGTGCAACATTCCTGATGTTCTCAGAATATATGCGCCCTCCAATCCGTTTGGCGGCAATAATGAAGATACGTCCGATATTTGTTTATACGCACGACAGTATCGGTTTAGGTGAAGATGGTACAACACACCAGCCAATTGAACAATTAGCTTCTTTGCGGTCTATACCAAATATTACGGTTATACGTCCGGCTGACGCTAACGAAACCGCTCATGCATGGCGTGTAGCTATCGAGCACAAAGATGGCCCGGTGGTGTTGGTATTTACCCGCCAGGCTTTACCTATTATTGACCAGGATAAATATGGCAAAGCATCAGACCTGGAGAAAGGTGCTTATATTTTATCTGAAGCAAGCAAAAATCCAGACCTGATATTAATGGCAACTGGTTCAGAAGTTGCTTTGATCATGCAGGCTCAGGCCAAACTTGAAGAAGAAGGAATATCGACCCGTGTGGTAAGTATGCCATCATGGGAGTTATTTGAAAAGCAAAGTGCTGCCTATAAAGAAAAAGTATTCCCTAAGGCAAACAAAAAACGTTTAGCAGTGGAAATGGCATCACCAATGGGCTGGCATAAATACTTCACAGACGAAGGCGATATGGTGGCTATGCACGGTTTCGGCGAATCAGCACCCGCCGAAGACTTGTATAAAGAATTCGGTTTCACAGTTGAAAACGTAGTTAATAAAGCGAAAGCTCTGTTATAAGATGTTAGATATGAGATTTGAGACGTGAGATTTATTTCTCATATCTCAAATCTCCCATCTCAAATCTAAAAATATGAAAATTGGGATAGCAGCCGATCACGGCGGATATGAATTAAAAAAAACACTCCATTCTTTCCTGGTAGCTTCTGGTTATGAGGTGGTAGATTTTGGCGCTTACGAATTAAACACCCAGGATGATTATCCCGATTTTGTGGTACCGCTTGCACAAGCGCTCGCTGAAAAGCAGGTTGAGAGAGGTATAGCCATTTGTGGCAGTGGGGTTGGCGCTTCGGTTGTAGCAAATAAAGTATCCGGAGTAAGGGCAGCACTAATCAATGATTATTTCTCAGCCCACCAGGGCGTTGAGGATGATAACCTGAATTTACTTTGTCTCGGAGGCCGTATCACCGGCTATATGGCCGCAGAGGAATATGTTCAGGCATTTTTAAATACCAAATTTACCGGCCTTGAAAGGCATATGAGAAGATTACAAAAAGTTCATTTACTTGAAAAATAAAATTTAAATAAAATCATGGCAACTAATAAAGTAAAACAAATACACAGTTTCGGCCAAAGCATATGGCTGGATTTTATCGATCGTAGTATTATCAAATCCGGAAAATTAAAAAAACTGATAGATGAGGATGGCGTAAGAGGCGTTACCTCAAACCCGGCTATTTTTGAAAAAGCTATTACCAGCAGTTCAGATTATGATGCAGATATAGCTGAATTGGCTAAAAAGAGCAGCAGTAATGAAGAATTGTTCTTCGGCCTGGCTGTAACCGATATAAAAAATGCAACAGACCTGTTTAAAGGTGTTTATGATGAGTCAAAAGGCGAGGATGGCTATGTGAGTCTGGAAGTGTCACCCTTTTTAGCGTTAAAAACTAAAGAAACTGCAGATCAGGCTGAAAAGCTATGGAAACAGGTTGATAAGAAAAACGTGATGATCAAAATTCCGGGGACAAAACCTGGCTTGGCGGCCATTCGTCAGTCAATAGGAAAGGGGATCAATATTAACGTTACCCTGTTATTTGGCTTACCACGTTACGAAGAAGTAGCAGAGGCCTATATCTCCGGCCTTGAGGATCATTTAGCAGCTGGACATTCTATCGGCCACATTTCATCAGTAGCCAGCTTCTTTTTAAGCCGTATTGATGTTTTGGTTGATCCTATGCTGGACGAAAAAGGTTTAGGTGATTTAAAAGGTGAGGTAGCTATCGCATCAGCAAAAAAAGCATACGAAATCTACAAAAGAATTTTCAGCGGTCCTCGTTGGGAAAAACTAGCCGCACAAGGCGCAAAACCGCAACGTTTATTATGGGCAAGTACCAGCAGTAAAAACCCGGCTTTCAAAGACACTAAATATGTGGAAGCATTGATCGGTCCGGATACAGTTGATACCGTTCCGTTAGAAACTATTGAAGCTTTCCGTGATCATGGAATTGCAGAGAACACTTTAGAACAAGGTTTGAATAAAGCGACTGAAACTCTAAATAGACTGAAATCAGCAGGCATTGATATCGATAAGATCACACAGCAATTAGAGAATGAGGGCATTGATAAATTCAATAAACCTTTTGAAAAATTGTTGCAAGCGATTGAAGATCAGAAAAATAAAGCCTAATACCGTGGAAACATTAGCTATAAAATTCTTATTCTTTGATATAGGAGGCATATTGCTTACCAATGGTTGGGGTCACGAATCCCGGGAGGAGGCTGCAAGACTTTTTAATCTTGATTATAAGGAAGTAAACGATCTGCATACGTTCATTTTTAATGTTTATGAAGCCAGCGGCGTTGACCTTGATGAATACATCGACACAGTAATTTTTAATCACCCTCGTGACTTTACACGTGAAGATTTTAAAAATTTCATGTTCGAGCAATCAAAAGAACTACCTGATATGCTTGCCTGGTTAAAGGAGTGGAAGAAAGATTGTGGCTTTAGGATCATATCCATTAATAATGAGGGTAAAGAACTGAATGATTATCGTATCAAAAAGTTTAAGCTTCATGAGTGTTTTGATGCATTTGTATCCTCATGCGAAGTGGGTATCCGTAAACCTGATCCTGCAATATTTAAGCTTGCAATGGGTGTTGCAATGGCACAACCTCAGGAATGCGTTTATTTCGATGACAGAAAAATGTTCGCACTTGCTGCTAAAAAGCTCGGCTTACGCGCTTATCAACATACCAGCTTTGAAACAACAAAAAAAATATTAGAAGATTTAAAAAAAGAAAACTCAAAGTAAAATGAGCACAACATCAAATAAATATGCTTTCGGCATGATAGGTCTGGGTACCATGGGCCGCAGCTTATTGCTTAATATGGCTGATCACGGTTATGCTGTGGCAGGTCATGATAAAGACGCTTCTAAAGTAGCTTCACTTAACGAAGAAGGAAAAGATAAAGATGTAAAAGGGTTTGGTGATGTGAAGGAATTTATACAAAGCCTGACTACCCCGCGTGCCATTATGATGCTGGTACCTGCGGGCAAAATAGTAGATAGTGTTATTGAAGAACTAACTCCATTGTTGGATAAAGGCGATATTTTGGTAGACGGCGGTAATTCACACTTTACCGATACAAACCGTAGGGTAGAGGAGTTGGAAGCTAAGGGCTTACACTTCTTCGGCATGGGTGTTTCTGGTGGTGAAGAAGGCGCACGTCGCGGGCCAAGCATGATGCCGGGTGGCGACAAGGACGCATACAATGTAATGAAGCCGATTTTTGAAGCTATTGCTGCAAAGGTGGATGGCGTTCCCTGTGTAACTTATATCGGCCCGGGTGCATCTGGTCACTTTGTGAAAATGGTGCACAACGGCATTGAGTATGGTTTAATGCAACTAATAGCTGAAACTTATGAGATCCTTAAAACAGGATTAAAATTAGACAATGCAGCAATTGGGGAAATATTTACCCAGTGGAATGAAGGCCGCCTTAAATCCTTTTTATTGGATATAACCAAAGATATTTTTGCTTATAGAGCTCCCGGAACAGATCATCTATTATTAGATGATATTAAAGACGAAGCTAAAGCAAAAGGAACAGGTAAATGGACATCACAGGTAGCTATGGATCTGCAGGCGCCAATTCCGACAATTGATACTGCGGTTTCTATGCGTGACTTGTCCAAATACAAAGAACTAAGGGTACAGGCAAGTGAGGTCTATAGCAAAGATGCGATCAGCCTGAATGTAAACACTGATGAATTCTTAGTCGCATTAGAACAGGCTTTCTATTTCAATATGATCATCAGTTATGCGCAGGGTATGCACTTGCTAAGCAAGGCATCTGAAGAGTACAAATATGATCTTCAACTGGGCGATATTGCTAAAATATGGCGCGGTGGCTGTATCATCCGTTCAGAATTCCTGAATGATATATTTAATGCCTACCAGAAAAATGCAAAATTGCCTCACTTATTATTAGATGGTCATGTGGAGGAACTAGTTAAAGCCGCTGTGCCGGGCTCAAGAAAAGTACTGACAGCTACAATCGCTGCTGGTATAGCTACCCCAGCTTATGCATCGTCATTGAGTTATTTTGACGCATTCAGAAGCAAAAGGATGCCATCAAACCTTACCCAGGCCCAACGTGACTATTTTGGCGCACACACATATGAGCTAATAGGCAAAGAAGGCGTTTTTCATACACAATGGACAGCAAAAAGCTAAGATTAATTCTTACTAATATTTAATTAGCCGCTTAAAAATTAAAAAATGAGTTCAAATACAAAAACAGATCCTACCATCTTCGTTATTTTTGGTGGTACCGGTGATCTAACCTCAAGAAAAATTGGCCCAGCTTTATATAATTTATTTTTAGATGGCTGGATGCCTTCTCAATTTTCAATTATTGGTACAGGCCGTACGCAATATACTGATGAGCAATTCAGGAATAATTTAGCAAAAGACATTGACCAGTTTTCGCGCAGCGGTAAGGCCGACAAAGAAAAATGGGATGCATTTGCTAAAAATATCTATTACCAGGTATCAGATGTAAAGGATGCTGAAACCTATAAGGAATTTGGCAAACGGGTAGAAAAACATAGTGCTGACTGGAAAACTAAGCCCAATGTGATCTATTATCTTGCAGTATCACCAAATTTGTTCCCGATCATAGCATCGAACATAGCAAAAGCTAAATTAGCTGAGGATAAGAAGAAGACCCGAATAGTGATCGAAAAGCCTTTTGGTCATGACCTGGAAACTGCAAAAGATCTTAATAAATTGCTATCAGGAATCTTTGATGAATGCCAGATCTATCGTATAGATCATTATTTGGGTAAGGAAACCGTACAGAATATTATGGCGTTCCGTTTTGCTAACTCGATATGTGAACCATTATGGAACCGTAATTATATTGAGCATGTACAGATCTCTGTTACCGAACAGTTGGGAGTGGAAGAGCGTGGTGATTATTATGACGGTTCAGGCGCTTTGCGTGATATGATTCAAAATCACTTGCTGCAGCTACTCTGCCATGTTGCAATGGAGCCGCCTGTTAGCTTTAATGCTGATGAAGTACGCGATCGCAAGGTTGACGTACTAAAAGCTATGCGTAAGTTTAGCCCTGAAGATGTACGCAATTCGGCAGTAAGGGGCCAGTATGGTAGTGGATGGATGAAAGGAAAAGAAGTTCCTGCATACCGCGATGAGCCAAAAGTTGACCCACAATCAAATACTGAGACTTTTGCAGCGATTAAATTTTTTGTTGATAACTGGCGCTGGCAGGGTGTTCCATTTTATTTACGTACAGGTAAAAGACTTCACCAGTCATCATCCGTTATTACTATACAATTTAAGGATGTTCCACATTTGATATTCCCTACTGAAGCCGCCGAAAGCTGGCAGCAAAACAGGTTGATTATCAGCATTCAGCCAGAAATGAGCATCCGTTTGCAAGTACAGGCCAAGCGCCCTGGTACTGATATGGTTTTAAATGCTGTTGATATGGTATTTGATTATAAAGGCACCTATTCCCAGCAAGCTCCTGAAGCTTATGAAACATTAATACTGGATACGATGTTAGGTGATCAGACCTTGTTTATGCGTGGCGACCAGGTTGAAGCAGCATGGGAATTGGTTATGCCAATTTTAAGCACATGGCAAAATAAAAAGAGCCTGAATTTCCCTAATTATTCTGCAGATTCATGGGGACCTGAATCTGCCGAGGCATTAATAGCACGCGATGGCTTTAATTGGTTTACATTACCTGTACAAGGCAAAAAATAATTGTCAATGAGAATAAATGTCTATAATAACGAAAGTGAAGTATTGAATGGCCTGGCCAATTATTTTGTTGAAACTGCAGCAAAGTCTATAGCACATCATGGGCAATTCTCTGTTGCGCTTTCGGGAGGGAATTCTCCCAAAAAATTGTATGAACTGTTGGCCTCATCATCTTATAGAGATAAGGTAGAATGGAACAAGGTTCATTTTTTCTTTGGTGATGAACGGTACGTACCACATACCGATCCTCAAAGTAATTACCTGATGGCTAAAAAGGCCCTGCTTGAGCCATTGGATTTAAGTTATAAGCAAATATTTCCTATTGACACCTCTTTAAGCCCGGAAGAAGCAGCAAAAAAATATACTACAGATATAAATTATTATTTTGCCGGAACGGACGTATGCTTTGATCTGATCTTACTGGGATTGGGCGATAATTCCCATACTGCTTCATTATTTCCACACACCCCGGTTTTGCACGATAAAACAGTATCGGTAAAAGAGGTTTTCCTGGAAGATCAGCAGGTATTTCGTATTACTATGACAGCTCCTTTAATAAATCAGGCGCATCATATTGCCTATCTTGTGTATGGCGATGGAAAAGCAACTGCAGTGCATCATGTAATTGAAGATAAAATTGACATTGAAAATTATCCCGCTCAGTTAATAAAACCCCAAAATGGGGATTTACAATGGTTTCTGGACAAAGGAGCAGCGTCTCAATTAAAAAACAGGTAAAAAAACTTCACAACTTAAAAAGTTCGCGAAACGCTTTAGATAGTCATCTAAGGCGTTTTTTTATTTATTACATACTGATTATCAGACACATATTACAAAACACATAAATAAGAGAAAAATCACAATATAACATGGTATAATAATTGTAAGTTAAAAACTAATTTAAAATAAAATCGTATAAAAGTTGATGCCTCAGGCACAACTTCAATTAATTTCTTAATTTTAATTACTCGTAGCAGAGATTTTTTGGAGGGATATTTTATTAATATGTCGAACCTTACTTTGTCAGAAACTGTGCCTCTTGATCTGGGAATAGATTATTGGAAGGATAGGCTTAGCGGCGTAAAGCCGTTAAATCTTTTCACAGACTATGAAAGATCTGAAAATCAAATTCATAATAATAAAGCCAGTGTCGAATTTCTTATTAACGAAAAATTAAATAAGCAACTTCACCAATTTAGTGATAGGCGAAAAGTGACTTTATTCGTTACGCTCCTATCTGTTTATAAAATACTTCTCTATAGATATAGTGGTCAGGAAGATATTTGTGTTGGTACTACGGTTCTTAAATCTGATAACAACAAAAAAAATGACCTCTTTTTAAATGCCTTAGCTCTTCGCACAGCAATAAATGGCAACGACAATTTTGAAGAGTTGCTGCAACGTATAAATGCAACAACTGTGGATGCCTATAAGCATCAGCATGTTCCTTTTGAACAAGTTGTTGATGCTATAGTAAATGACCTGGATTTGAACCTGAATCCCTTATATCAGGTGATGTTTGTTTTGCAAAATGGGCACGAACTGAATAAAGATCTATTTAACAAGTATACATCTAAATCTGACCTGACATTTATATTAAAAACAAACCAATCTGATATTCAAGGAATTATTGAATATAACGCAGATTTATACCGGCAGGAAACGATACAACGTATTATTGATCACTATAAATTATTACTGGATTCGATTATAGCTAATCCTAAAAAAAGTATAGGTTTATTGCCCATACTTACAAAAGCCGAGGAGCATAAATTACTAAATGAATTAAATAATACTGCGTTTGAATATCCGAAAGATAAATCTCTTATCGATTTGTTTGAGGAACAGGTTACAAACACGCCTGATAATATAGCTGTTATTTACGATGATCTTGAATTAACTTATCAGGAATTAAACGGTCTGGCTAATCAATTTGGAGGTTATTTAAGAAAGACTTACTTAATAAAGCCTGATGACCTTATTGGGATCATGCTCGAGCGCAGCGAATGGATGATGGTTGCAATGCTTGGAGTAATGAAAGCCGGTGGTGCTTATGTTCCTGTAAATGCTGATTATCCGCAGGAGCGCATTAACTATATGATAAAGGATAGTGGCTTCAAAGTACTGGTTAACGAGGATGAGTTAAAGAAATTTAAGAAGTCTCAAAGTAATTACAGTCATAAAAATCAGGCAGCAGGTTTGCTACCGGGTCATCTTGCTTATTGCATTTATACTTCCGGATCGTCAGGAAATCCAAAAGGTGTACTGGTTGAACATAAAAATGTGGTTAATCTGATCTGGTCACAAAAGAAAATATACAATATAACGGCAGACGAAAGAATATTACAATTCAGCACGTTTACATCTGATCCTTCTGTTGAACAAATATGGATAGCATTTTTAACAGGAGCTGCTTTAGTTATTATAAACAAAACAACTCTTGCAGATGTAAAAGCTCTTGAAAATTATATCATTGACAAAAAAGTAAGTCATATTCAAACAGTACCAGCTTATTTAGCTCAATTATCGATAGAAGATTTAAGTAATATAAAAAGGGTAATAACCGGTGGCGAAAGCTGCCCACCACTTTTAGCGGAAAAATGGAAAAGCTGTTGCATGTTCATTAACGAATATGGGCCAATTGAAACAACCATCACTTCCATTGAATATAAAGCAGAGCAATCCGATAATTATCATGTTTTTGTTCCGATTGGTCGCCCCATAGCCAATACTCAAATATATATTTTTGATGATCACCAAAACTTATTACCGTACGGTGCGTTAGGCGAAATATACATCGCAGGAGATGGTGTAGCCAGGGGATATTTAAATCAGCCAAAGTTAACAGCAGAAAAATTTATAGAAAATCCATATAAACCAGGTCAGCGAATTTTCCACACCGGGGATTTAGGCAGATGGCTAACTGACGGTAATATAGAGTTTCTGGGTAGGATAGATGATCAAGTGAAAATCAACGGGTACAGAATTGAATTGGATGAGATCGTAAGTGTATTGCAGAAGCATCCCAGGGTCAATACAGCTGTTGTGGTAGCCCGTGCATTTAAGAGCCATGATAAAGAATTAATTGCGTACACAACTGGCGATGCAGAAGCCTATGAATTAAGAGATTACCTCAGAGAGCATTTGCCTGCGTACATGGTACCTGCGTATTATGTGCATATTGAGTCAATACCATTAACGAGCAATGGTAAAGTAGATAAAAAAATATTACCACTTCCAGAAAGCAGCGGAATTAATAAGATCGAAAATATTAGACCCTCAACAGATACCGAAAAGATATTAACGAGGATATGGAGTGAAGTCCTGGGAATACCTGAACGATCTCTAAATATCAAGAGTAATTTTTTTGCTATGGGTGGCCATAGCATAAAAGCAATACGTTTACGCGGGTTAATACATAAAGAACTTGGTGTTAAGTTGCCCCTAAGGGAAATATTTTTAGACGGTACTATAGAACAACAGGCCCGGTCAATAGCCAATAAAGAGTTAAATGAATATAAGGCTAAAGAATTGGTATTACAGCAACCTGACTATGCTTTATCTGCCACTCAGAGAAGATTGTGGGTGTTACATCAATTTGATATTACCCAAAGTGCATATAATATACCTCGTGTAATTTTGCTGGAAGGAGTATTGGATAAAGTAGCGCTAAAGAAATCTTTTAAAACTATTATATCCCGTCATGAAATACTTAGAACAGTATTTAAAGAAGATCAGGAAGGTAATCCACGGCAGCAGATAATCAACTCGGATGGGTTCGCTTTAAAATTGAAAGAAACCGATCTGAGAAAAAATACTGACAATCAGTCTGCTCTTAATAAGCTGATAAATAATGAAACCAACGGAAGCTTTAATTTAAGTACCGGCCCCTTATTGCGTTGCCATCTTGTTCAACTGGAAGACAATAAGCACATCCTGATAATAGTACATCATCACATCATAAGTGATGAATGGTCAATGTCTGTATTTCTTAAGGAATTAAGTATAATTTATACTGCCTATTCAGAAGAAAAAGACCCGGAGCTTCCATCATTAAAAATACAATACAAAGATTATGCGGCCTGGCATAATCAGCAGATGGAGTCAGACGATATCATTCCGCATAAAAACTATTGGCTCAAGCAATTTGAGGGTGAAATACCAGTATTGGAATTATTAGGTGATAAAGAACGTCCTGCTATGCAAACCTTTAATGGGGCGACACTAAATACCACAATCAATAACCAGGTATTAACGAAACTGAACAAAATCAGTAAAGAATTAGGTGGTACTTTGTTTATGAGTTTGCTGGCGTGTGTAGATACGTTACTTTATCGTTATACCAGCCAGGAAGATATTGTAATTGGTAGCCCAATTTCAGGGCGTGAGCATCCTGATTTGGATGATCAGATTGGCTTTTATATTAATATACTTGCTTTAAGAACCCGTTTCAGCGGATCGGGCAGTTACGAGGATTTATTTCAACAGATAAAAGAAGTTACCTTAAGTGCCGATGAACACCAGCTATATCCGTATGATGAACTGGTTGATGTATTAAATCTTCCAAGAAATGTAAACCGCAATCCTCTGTTTGATGTGATGGTGGTATTGCAGAACCCGATGGAACAGGATAATGAGTTCAAACTAAACGGACTGCAAACAAGCACATACAAGGGAGATAAATATAGAGTAACCCAGTTTGATATCAACTTTGTATTTTCTGAGTCTAAAAAGGGATTAGATCTGCTTTTAGAATATAATACGGATATTTACAGTATTGAGCAGATGCAGAGAATGCTAAAGCATTTTGAAAATATCATAGCATCAGTTACCCAGGATCCTAAACAGAGTTTAGCCGAAATCAACCTCCTTACGAAAGAAGATAAACACCAACTACTTGATGTATTTAACAATACAACGATACGATATTCCCAAAATAAAACTATTGTTAATCTGTTTGAAGAACAAGTTAAAAAATCACCAGGCAACAGGGCTGTTATTTTTGAAGATGTAGAACTCAGTTATCTTGAATTAAATTTCTTAAGTAATCAGTTAGGAGATTATTTAAGAAAGAATTACCAAATAAAACCAGACGACCTGGTTGGAATAATGTTAGGCCGTAGTGAATGGTTGGTGGTAGCGATATTTGGAGTTTTAAAAGCTGGCGGCGCGTATGTTCCAATAGATCCTGAATATCCGCAAGATCGCGTTAATTATCTCATAAAGGATAGCGGCTGTAAAGTATTGATAGACGAAGTAGAGTTAGAGAAGTTTAAAAAATCTCAAACTAAATATAACCAGGAAAATCAATCAACTGGTTTACTACCTGGTAATCTGGCTTATTGCATTTACACATCAGATACCACCGGCAATCCTAAAGGGTGCTTAATGCAGCATACCGGGTTGGTGAATAGGGTAGAGTGGATGCAAAAAATTTATCCTCTTACTTCTAATGATGTAATACTGCAAAAAACAAATTTCTCATTTGATGTATCTGTATTAGAACTTATCTGGTGGGCAATTAAAGGAGCAAGTGTCTGTTTGCTAAAGCCGGGTGGTGAAAAAGGTCAAGAGGCCATAGTCGATGTGATCAACAGGCATAAGATAACAGTAATGCATCTTGTTCCTTCTACTTTGAATGTATTTTTAGAGTATCTCGAAAGCGATGAAACAAGGTTGGATCAACTAAAAGAATTAAAACAAATATTTATAAGTGGAGAATCATTAAAGCTAAATCAGGTAGAAAGATTTGATGGGCTTTTTTCAAATAAGTCTTTAATAAATTTATATGGATCAACTGAAGCTGGTATAAACGCAACCTACTTTGACTGTCAAAAAGGAGATATTACGAATATTGTACCCATTGGTAAACCAATAGCTAATACAAAGATCTATATATTGGATGAATTCAGAAATCTATTACCGGCCGGTGCTGCGGGAGAAATATGCCTGGGCAGTGTAAGTTTAGCTAAAGGTTATCTTAACAGACCAGATTTGACAGCTAAAAAATTTATTGCCAATCCTTTTATAATTGGTGAACGTATCTATTGCACCGGCGATTTAGGCAGATGGCTTGCCGATGGCAACGTAGAGTTTCTTGGAAGAATAGACGATCAGGTAAAGATTAAGGGTTACAGAATAGAATTGGACGAGATAACGTCCGAATTACAAAAACAAGTACATGTAAAAGATGCAGTGGTTGTAGCAAACACTATCAATGACAAGGATATAGAATTGATAGCTTATACGACCGGTGATGCCAAAGCTGCAGAACTAAAAGAATATTTAAAAGAAAAGCTGCCAGCCTATATGGTACCCGAACATTATATAAACCTTGACTCAATACCATTAACCAGCAACGGTAAAATAAACAAGAAAGCTTTGCCACTACCAGAAAGCATTGATATTCGTGAATCAGCTTATGTTGCTCCATCTACAAGTACGGAGAAAGTTCTTGTGAAAATATGGGCCGAAGTACTTGATATGCCAGAAGAAAATCTGAGTATAAAAAGTGACTTTTTTGATTTGGGCGGCCATAGCATTAAAGCGATAAGATTGCTTGAATTACTGCACAAAGAGCTCGGTGTAAAACTGAAATTAAAAGAACTATTTTCAGAAACCACTATCGAAAAACAAGCGATTGCGATAGCCGATAAGGAGTTAAAAGCGTATGAAACGATAGAAGCGGTAACAGAGGAATTTGAATACAAATTATCATCCGCACAGCGCAGATTATGGATATTAAATCATTTTGAAGGAGCACAAAGCGCATACAATTTACCTTATGTAATTTTGCTGGAGGGCAAATTGGATAAAACTTCCTTAATAAAGGCCTTTAAAGATATGGCAACCCGCCATGAGATTCTGAGAACAGTATTTACTCAAGATAGGACAGGTACACCACATCAGAATATAATAAATGAAAAGGCTTATAATTTTAAACTAAAAGAAACTGATCTCCATGGGAATACAACTGACAAGCAATCCGTAATTAACAAGCTAATAGATGACGAAAGTTTTGAAAGCTTTGATTTTATAAATGGGCCGCTATGGAGATGCCATCTGATACACATTGAGAAAGATAAACATATCCTGGTAATTGTGCATCATCACATCATTAGTGATGGTTGGTCTATGGATATTTTCCTCAAAGAATGGAGTGCACTTTATAACGCATATTCTAAAGGAACAGCCCCTCAGCTTCCTTTATTAAAAATACAATATAAAGATTATGCGGCCTGGCACACCAGTCAATTAGAATCAGACGATATTATCCAACATAAAAGTTATTGGATCAAACAATTTGAAGGCGAAATACCTGTATTAGAATTACCCGCAGATAAAGTACGGCCGGTCATAAAGACCTTTAACGGAGCCAGTCTTGATGTAACTATCGATAATCAAGTATTAGCAAAATTGAACCAAACCAGTAAAGAACTGGGTGGTACTTTGTTTATGGGATTGCTCGCATGTGTAAATGCATTACTTTATCGTTATACCAGCCAGGAAGATATTGTCATCGGAAGTCCAATAGCTGGGCGTGAACACCTGGACCTTGATGACCAGATCGGTTTTTATATTAATACTTTAGCTTTGAGAACCCGTTTTTACGGATCTGGCAGTTATGATGATCTATTTCAACAAATAAAAGAAGTTACCCTAAGTGCCTACGAACACCAATTATATCCGTATGACGAACTCGTAGATGCTTTAAAACTTTCAAGAAATGTAAATCGTAATCCACTGTTTGATGTAATGGTGGTGTTGCAAAGTACAATGGATCAGGATGCTGAACTTACACTAAATGGACTGAAAACAAGTATATATGAAACAGGAGAGCATAGAGTGGCCCAGTTTGATATCAACTTTATATTTTCAGAATCTAAAAATGGGCTGGGGCTGTTACTGGAATACAATACAGACATCTACAGTACTGAACAAATGCAAAGAATGCTTAAGCATTTTGAGAACATCATGACATCAGTAGTTCAGGACCCTAAACAAAGTTTAATCAGAATCGACTTCCTGACAAAAGAAGACAAACATAAATTGCTTGATGTATTTAATGATACATTAGTAGATTATCCTAAGGAAAAAACACTTGCAGACATATTTGAAGAACAAGTATTAAGAACTCCTGATGCCATCGCACTGCGCCAGCACGATCAGGTGATGACTTACAGCGAGCTTAATTCACAAGCCAATCAATTAGCCAATTACTTGATTGACAATGGCGTACAAAGAGGTGATAATATCGGTCTTCTGGTTACCAGGAGTTTCAATATGATCATAGGGATGTTCGGCATCCTGAAAGCGGGGGGCGCTTATGTACCTATCGACCCTGAATATCCGATTGACCGGCAAGAATATATCCTACAAAACTCATTAGTTGTAAAAGTGTTGGCCGATGGCGATTATCCGCTAGAGGAATTAACATCGCCAGGAATATTTGTAAGGCTTAAGACACTTGATCTTACATTGTACGACGACGGTAACCCGGGGCTGAAGATAGATAGCAAACAGCTGGCTTATACAATATACACGTCGGGCTCTACAGGCAGGCCTAAAGGAGTTATGATTGAACATCATATGGCTGTCAACCTGGTGCTATGGGTAAATACAGAATTTAACATCGGGCCTGACGATCGATTATTGTTCATCACATCAATGTGTTTCGATCTTTCAGTATACGACATCTTCGGAATGCTATCATCTGGAGGTTCACTTGTGATAGTTGAACAACAGGAACTAATGGATGTGCCTTTATTAAAGGATATGATGATCAAATACAAGATCACATTCTGGGATTCTGTTCCAACTACAATGGATTACCTTGTACGTCAGCTTGAATCACATGATACTTCTTATTTGCAAAAAACACTGAAAGTTGTGTTCATGAGTGGAGACTGGATACCGGTAAATCTACCTGACAGGATCAAAAAGTATTTCCCGAATACTAAGGTGATCAGCCTTGGTGGTGCAACCGAAGGGACTGTATGGTCAAATTTCTATCCTGTAAAAAATGTAGATAGCAAATGGGGTAGCATCCCTTACGGCCGCCCTATGAATAATAATTTCTTTTATATCCTTAATGACCAAATGCAGCTTGCACCAATTGGTGTTGTTGGCGAATTATATATAGGAGGTGTCGGGGTTGCCAGGGGATATGCTAATGATAAGGAGAAAACTGACTATGCATTTGTTAAAGATCCATTTAATGAAAATGCTGGGGGCCGAATGTATAGAACAGGTGACCTTGGAAGGATGCTGCCTGATCTGAATATGGAATTCATCGGCCGAAAGGATGACCAGGTTAAGATAAGAGGATACCGCATAGAATTGGGTGAGATTGAAAGTGTTTTAAGGCAGTGTGAATCAGTAAGCCAGGCAGTAGTACTGGCAAAGGCTGATAAGGATAGAAAAAAACGGTTGGTAGGCTATGTTGTAGGTAAAGAAAGTTATGACCGGACTACTGTAATTACCTTTTTGAAAAGTAAATTGCCAGATTACATGATTCCAACATTATGGGTGGAGCTTGATAATATACCTTTAACGTCGAACGGCAAAATAGATAAGAAAGCTTTGCCCGAATTTAATGCAGAAGAACAGATAAAAGAACAGTATGTAGCTCCACGCACCGAGACAGAAAAGGTACTGGTCGAAATATGGGAGGATATTTTAAAGGTCAACAATGTAGGTATCACACATAATTTCTTTGACCTTGGTGGACATTCATTGCTGGCTGTTCAGATAGTAAATAAAATTAAGAAGAAAACGGGGAAAGTATTGCCTATTTCAATTTTGTTTAAATACAGTAATATTGAATCGCTAAATACGTTCCTGAACGAAAACGACACAGAAAAAGAAACCAGGTCCTTAGTTCCCATAAAGCCATCAGGAAATAAAAATCCAGTGTATTTTGTTCATGGAGTTGGATTGAATGTTATGAATTTTGCTGATCTGGCTATGTACCTTGACAAAGACCAACCTGTATTTGGCTTCCAGGCATTAGGATTAGGTGGAAAGTTTCCTCCGATAAGCAGTATGAGCGAAATAGCTAAGATTTATGTATCCGAAATAATAGAACATAATCCCACAGGTCCTTATTCATTAGCAGGATATTCACTTGGAGGATTCATCGCTACCGAAATGAAGAGGCAGCTCGAGTTAATGAATAAAGAAGTAAACGTGTTAACCATTATTGATACCTTTGCCGACCATACGGATGACTTTATTATGCTCTTTCCTAAAAAAGTGAAACGACGTTTAAATAAATGGCTAAAAGTTTCAGTTTCCTTTATCCGAAATCCAAATAAAACAATTCAACAGCAGAAAAGTATTTACCTGGAAGATAAACAATATCGTTATGATGCTATTAAATTAGCGAAGGAAAGCGGAGACATAGAGTATTACAAGCTATTAAAGCATATTAAGGAAATTTATTACTCTGCTCTTAGAAATTCACGTATGACACCATTCAATGGGTTTGTTTATCTTTTCAGAGCAACTGAATGTTTACACTATACACAGGATAAGCAATTTCTAGGCTGGAGAAAATATGCTCTAAAAGGTGTCAAAGAATATGAAATACCGGGTGATCACAGAACAATGTTATTGAAACCCAACGTTGAAGAATTTGCCCGCATTTTGCAAGATGTTTTGGATAATAATTAGTTTTTGGACAAAATGACGGTCATTGATTGAGTTAGGCTTCTAGAAAAGTAAAAAAATGACACAATAATAGATTGCTCTTTATAATGACTTAAAATTAATTTATGATCATTGTTATTAATAACAGAACTGTACATATCTAAATGAAAATAACTCATATAATAATGAATTTGGATGCTGGTGGTGCACAAACTTTTGTGGCCTCATTAGCTATTGAACAAAAAAAGCTCGGACATGATGTTTCTATTATTATAATTGATGAACTTGTAAATTCAAAATTTCAATCATTGTTATTAAATAGTCTGAAGGATAATAAGGTTAATATATATCTGCTACATAGAAAAGCCGGTAGAAATATTACAATAGTTAATACAGTTAAAGGCATAATTAAAACGCTGTCTTCTGAAAACCCTGATGTTATTAATACGCATATATCTACATCGCACCTTATTGTAAGTATTTGTTTAAGACTAGCTAATCTAAAAAAACTAAGAGATAGGCATATTATTACAATGCATAATGCTCCTGAAAAATGGAGTTGGATGACGCGGTCATTTAACAAACACACACCTACAATACATTGCTCTTATTCTGCATTAGAAATAAATGACAAAAGAGAATGCTTGAACATTGCTATACAAAACGGTATAGCTAATTTTGAAATCGACAACAGTTCAAAACACCTGTTAGATCAGTTTACCGAAAGTAGTCAACGTAAGTTTGTTTTGTGCGTTGGAAGATTATCAAGGCAAAAAAATTACGAAATGGTTTGCAAAGTAGCCAGGCATTTCGAAGATAAAAATGTGGAATTTTTGGTTTGTGGATTGAAACAAGAAACTGCGGAGCAAGACCTTCATAGCTTTAGCGAAATTTCTAATATTCATTATTTGGGAATAAAGTCTCAGGATGAAATATATTCATTAATGGGTAATTGCGATTGTTTCTTCAATGCATCGTTGTATGAGGGACTTCCTATCACAGTGCTTGAAGCATTTTTCTCGGGTATTCCTTGTGTGCTTTCTGACATACCTCCTCATATTGAAATAGGTACAGATATGCCGTATTGTTATATAGCTGACCTTGACTCAAAGGAATCCTTTATAAATAAAATTGAAATAGCACTTAGCCATAATGAAAACAAAGAGGATATTATAAATTCCAGGAAACCCTTTTTAAAGAAGTATTCTATAGTTACGACCGCAAATAACTACGTCGATTTTTACAACCAGGTATTAGATAGTATTGAATAAAAGTAAATCATTATTTAGTTACTACTTAACAAGGCTTTCTGCAATGAGTTTCTATACTACCAAACTTATTTCTGGCTATAATTCAACTATATGATTTTATAGGAATTATTGTATTAAAAAATCCATTTCATAATTATTTGATTGAGGAGTCTGATTGTATATCATCAAGGTATTGTGAATTCCTCTTTCACAATTAAAATAAATATCCTCATATAGGGGACAAATTTTCAAGTATAAGGTCTCATTTTTCATAAAAAAACATCAAAAACATAAAGTACTGAAAATCAAATATTTTACAAAGTACAATTAAAGTATATATTAATTTTATTTCTCCATAATTAATTTTTTCGAAACATCACGGCTAAAATGAGCGTAGAAGATGCCCATAAGTGCTGTTATGATGATTAAAAATTTTACCCCCCCTATAGTAAGTATAATGTTTTCATTAACATTATTTACTGCAACAACTTTCACTTCCTGTAAAAAGGATGATTCTGTTGCCCAAAACTTAAGTAGCGTGAGTATAGACTCTACTGCGAGTAATAATAATGTTGACAAACAAAATCATTCAGGAAGTTATATAAATAATAAACCAGCAACTGGTACCACAACAGGAACAACTACTGGTACTACAACAGGAACAACTACTGGTACCACAACAGGAACAACTACTGGTACCACAACAGGAACAACCGCAGGTACTACAACAGGAACAACTACCGGGACTACAACTGGAGGAACTACTACCGGTGGTACTACTACCGGCACAGGTGTTACTGCGCCAGTTTTTACTTATAAAACGACTGCACCGATTGCCTTAAATAATGTCAGTAATATGACCATCAGTGGTGATCTGATTACCGGTGGAAGTTCAGTTTGTATCCACCTTATGAATTGCAGCAACATACATATTACAAAATGCAAACTACAAAACTCAACCTTACAGGGTATACAACTATATAATTGTACTAACATAACTATTGATAGCTGTTTTATTACTAATGTTCAGGCTGGGGTGGATGCAATAAAATCTACAACTATTAAGGTCATAAATAATCAGTTCCTGAATATGAACGGACCTTTCCCTTCAGGCAATTTCGTACAATTTGATAATGTAAATGGTGGTGGCAACCAGATCAACTATAATAAATGTGAAGATATTGTTGGTGTAGCACAACATCCACAGGATGGATTAAGTGTATATCAATCTAATGGTTTGCCCGGAGATTCTATCCAGGTAATCGGAAACTGGATAAGGGGGGGACAGGTGCAACATGATTCTGGTGGTGCAGCCGGTATAGTTTTAGGCGATGTAGGTGGTTCTTACCAGGTAGCACGTTACAATATAATGGTTAACCCGGGAGCCGTAGGAGCGCAGGTTCAGGGTGGAAATCACATAAAAATTGATCACAACACTATTTATAGCACCAGTACACCGTTCACAGTACTTGGAATAGCCTATGGCAATTACTCACATCTTACGAGCACTGATATAACCATGAGCTATAACAAAGTTAAATACTACAATACTAACGGAAACGAAATTGATGAATGGTGGGATCCAAATACAGCAATTCAGCCAGCAGGATGGGCAACCAATATCCAGAAAGCAAATATTGACGCAACTATCCTACCTGCTACAATTATTACTATGAAATAATAGCAAAAAATCACAAACAAAAAAGATTAAAGGAACTGTCTTTTAATCTTTTTTGTTTCAGCCCTTTTTTACCAACGAACTAAGTATACTTCTGAATTCATGCGTCACCTTAGTTAATGAGTGCTTATCTTCTGCTACTTTAATTGCATTTTGTGCTAATTGTGATCTTTCTTCTTTATTTTGAATTAAAGCAGTAATTGCATCACTAAGAACAGTAACATCATTCTCAGTAATCACTTTGGCCCATTGATATTTTTTTGCATAATTAACAAGTGCTGTTTTATCAGGTGCAAAAATAATAACAGGCGTTCCACTGATCATATATTCAGTTGCTTTAGTCGGCATTGAATAGCCAATAAATTGGATTGATTGCGGCGAGAAGTCATACGGAAGGACCAGGAAGTCAGCACCTGAAAACATTTTCGGTAAATCATCATACCCAACAAAACCACGATGTTCTACACAAGTATAATTTGTACTCCATGCCGGTTTTTCCTTAGTCTGCAATACAAATTGCATATTCAAATCAAGCCTTTCGTTTACGATTTGTATTGAGCTTGCAATTAATTGTAATGACTCATCTATGCCTATCCCAAGTCTTCCAGCGTATAACATGGTAGGGGAGTTTCCGATTTCATAATTATCTCTTTGAAATCTTTTCCAAAAACTAATGTCAATGGGGTTATGAAAAGGTGTAAAATCTTTTCCATATCTAATTTTATAGGCAGCAGACATTTCATCGCTTATGCTCATCAAAAAATCTGATCTATCTAAAAGCATCCTAAACGCTTTTTCATTTCTTTTAAGTTCATTAGATCTTAATAGTGGAGAGCCGGTAATCATCGAAAGCCAATCGTCCATCATATGAAAAACCAATGGTTTTTTAAGATATGCCTGAATGAGGAGAATCAACGTAATATCGGGAACATCATGCGCCTGGGAATAAATGAGATCTGGCTTAAATTCATCCAGCCATTGGCACAATTCTGGTGAAAGTTGAGTTTTGGTTATTTTCTTTATTAGCCCTATATATTCTAAAAAGGGCATTAAATAACCCATAACTATTTTGTGTCTTAAATTAGTTTTGGCAACTTCTACTTCTGGCGCTGGCTTAGTATCCTCAAACTTTACAAGCCCGGAGTAACGCTCTCTGCCAATAATATTAAATGGAAATTTATATCTGCGTTCTTTATTCCCAAGCTGATAATAAGTTTTGCAAATACTTGTATCAACTCCCCCTAATATAAATGGACTGCATACGGCTGCTATTTTATCTGTTTCCCACCCGGAAAAAAGATTTGACATAGTAATTCCACCGCCTGTATGATTATTAAAAGCTTCGTTAATTATTAAAACTTTAGGTAATGGCATATCGATTCGTTATTTTTTAAGAGCTGTAAAATTTGATTGATTTTATTTACAGGTAAGCCAAGTAGTAGATTCACAATAGAATGAACTTATACATTCTTAGGAAGAGATTTAAAGCTTTCAAAATAAAGCTTCATTACATTTTCCGGTATGCCCCTAATATCTTCATTATAACAAATACCTACACATATCCATAATAGCAGATAACTGAATATAAAGGCGACCCCGGTGGTTGGATACAGACTTAGAAGCCACATTAAGATCCAAAATCCCGCAGCCTTTGACAAGATATTTTTCGAATAGAATATTCCTTTTATTGCTGCCGGTACAGTTATAAATAATAAAAGAGACAAACTAATAATACCGCCTTTCAAAATTATATTTAAGTAATCTGTTTCAATTACAGTTCTATAGCCAGTTCTATCATCAGGATCAATCCCCGGGCAATAATATGAGCCATCAATTCCTCTCCCAACAATCCAGTCTGAAGTCTCCATATCCTTTACAAAGCATTTCTCAACTCCACTTCTAGTGTCTTCATCAACTCTAGATTTAAATGAGTTAAACAAACTGCTGTTGTTAACAAATTGCAATCCAAATAAGGCGACTATCAATGCTGAAAACAAGACAATCATAATCATAGAAAATTTCTTTTTGCTTTCTGTTAAAAAAATGATGTAACCAAAAATTATTGGGTTCACAAAACTAAATAGCAGCCCGCGCCTTGCTCTGATAATTGTAAAAAAAACTGTAAGCATGGTCACAAACAGGGCTAAAAGTTTTATGCTTTTTGATTGATAGGAATACGCTAATAACAAAAATGTAATTGGTAATGCAAGGTGTCTGGCAGAGTTTTCCATAACACCTTTACTAACAAGACTTGAGATATCCCTATTCATCAATTCCCGGATAAATACAATATAATATAGTACACAAACAACGGCTAGTATTATGCTAACCGAAAATATCTTCCTGTAAACTATAAGATTTTTAGGGAATAAGAGAACTAGTGGTGCTAAAAACGGGAAAATACCTACATAATCATGAAATAACATGATTTTTATGAAATCCGGTCTCAGATTGAAGCCTCTGAATACTACGGTACTTAACCAAAGCATGTATAAAATAAAAACAAGCTTCAAGTATTTGTTATCAAATTTAAATTCTAAAAGAAAGAAAGATGAAATAACAAATAATACCATGCCCAAAATTTCAATACCCTCACAAACGTTATAGTTAATTTTACTTGTAACCAGAAGAGTAAAACCTATGGTATAAATAATGAACCCGATCCAAAAATAATTTAGCGCCTTTAATTGATTTTGATTTAATAATAAATAATTAGTGTAGCCAGTATTTGACATCAATGAATGTTATTAAATGTTTTTTAGACTTATTTGATTAAATAAATTCAAATGCTTTTTAATTGTATTTTCGGTATCAAAATCTGATGAAATATGACCGGCTATTTTATTAGACAAAACAAAATTAATACCTTCTACAATATCGGCGGCATCCTTATATCTTGCCAAATAACCGTTTGATTTATGTTGTACCATATCTGGTATACCACCGGTATTAAATGCTACTACGGGTGTTCCGCAGCTTAGTGATTCAAAAATAGTGTATGGCAAATTATCTGCTAAAGATGGTGCAATAAAAACATCGGCCGCATTATAAACCAGGGCTGTTGAATATTCATCTTTTAAAGATCCCATAAATTTTGTTTTAAACGGGATTGAATCAGCAATTTGCTTACTGTAACTACTACCAAAAATTAACACCGATATTTTTCTTTGCTGTGGCTCATTATTTAATAATTCCAAGGCTTTCTTCAAATATTCCCAGCCTTTGTATGAACTATTCACCGTGACCGCACCAAAAGCAATAACCGTTTCTTCAGGATCAATGTTTAAAATTTGTTTAGCAATTTTCTTTTCAAATGGTTTAAAGATCGTTCTGTCAAGTACATTAGGGATATGAAAAACAGGCTTATCTTTTGTTAATGCGGATTGTTTTATACAATCAGACAACCATGTACTTGGCGAAACAAAGTATACATTGTTATAAGAAGAAAACAATTTTGATTTCTTCTTAAACTCCATTAGTGCCCAATCTTTAGATGTTTGCTTTATAAACATAGGGCAATCATAACATTGAGTTTTATATTTATCACAATCAAAACTGTAGTGACAACCTCCAGTAATTGCCCACATATCATGCATGAAAAAAACAACAGGTTTACCTAATTTTATGATCCGCTCAATATCGGAAATATTCAAAAATCCAAACAATACCCAATGAAGAATAATAATATCGGCATTTTGGATCTGTGACTTTTGTGAAATGTCTGTCCCTAAGATAGGATAAGAATACAATCCGCGTTCTGGTCTAACATTTTTTCTGATACGTGTCTGAAGGTTTTGATCCCATTCTGCTATCTTACTTGCTCTTGCTCTTAAATATGTGATTCTTTCATCATTAAGGTCTGTATATTTTAATGATAAAATTGAAGAGTCAATGTCTGCTTCCAAAAAAGCTTTTTGTAATCTAAATGCTGCACGGCCAGCGGATTCAATACTATATTGTACCTGAACAATTTTAGTCATTTTATTTAACCCAAATCCCTTTTTTCTTTTTAACAACTATCTGATAATATTGTATTGGAGCAATTACAACATATACATTAGATATAATCGCAGCTATAAAGAGTGCATGCACACCCACTTTAAAATAGCTAATTAATAATATCGCCACGGCGATATATAAAAACGGACTTACCAGGGAAGTCCAAAATTGTAATTTAAGGGCACTGATCCCATTTAAAAAATTCACATATTTCGATCCGAAGATCCAAACACCAACAAACGCGAAACCCCAGAATGACAAAGCAAAATCAATATGCACTTTACCTTTACCAAGCCATAATCTGTATACTTCACTTGAACAAAGCAACATTATAATACTGCCCAGAAAAATTAAAATGTTTAACATGTTATATTTCTTAATACTATTTCTTATCCAATCGAAATCCTTTTTCAGATAAGCTTCTGTTGAAGCTGACCAGAATGGAGTAAGGAAAATGGTGAATAACATAGTGAGCATACCAAAATATTTGTAAACTATGTTATAGGAAGTTACATCGGCGGTGCCAAAATTTCTTGCTATAATAATATTGGCAGATTCGTATTGTATTACAGACGCAATCTGAATAATAAAAAACGTCAATCCTAGATTAAAAAGCCCCTTGGCATATGAAAAATCAATTTTAGATATTTTAGGCCGGTAAGCTTTGTACTTGGTACTAAAAAAAAACACATTCGCACAGATCAATACAAAGATTGGACAAAAACACAGTGCAACTCCAAGATTAATCAATGAGCCCTGAGTTGTTTTTACAAGTATAAATATAGTGATGAGGGATATAAATTGCCCCAGTAAATCTATCATAGAAGATTTTGCCGGCTGCTGATCGGCGATTGTAATAGTGGTAACAATCCTGAAAACAAATTGCATGCAAAAATAAGTGAATACAATAACAGCCAACAAGGACACTTCCGATCGCATGGCCTGCGGAACTTTTAATATATCGGCCCAATTAAGAAAATTGTTAACCACGAGAAAAATCAGCCAAACTGATGTGAAAATTATAGCTAAAACAGCGTAAGTTGTACTAACATAAATTTGAGCACTTTCATGATCGCCTTTTGCCTTAGCCTCAGCAAATTTATTCCTTAAGCCATGAGTTAATCCGATATCAAAAAAGCTGAACCAACCTACTATTGAGCTTAATGTGAGCCATATACCATACCTGGATGCATTGATGTAATTAATAAGTAATGGTACTAAAACAAGGCTGATAGCTATACTGATGCCCTTGATCAGAAATGTAGAAATTATATTTTTTTTTGCTTGAACACTACGATCATGCCCCTTGTTAATAAAATTTTTTATAGAGGATATGGGTGTTAGTACTTTATTGATCATTCTTTATGGCTGAGATAAATTTGAATCTGCTTTAATAATGGAAAATGGAACTATTTATTTATACGAATAAATATCAAAAGCGAATGATAAGTTTTGGATTTTACTTAATTTATCTGAAAATCTTGAAAAGTCATTGCCTCCTCCATTATTTGCGAAAGAAAAAACTATAAGTTGAATGTTCATTTTGAGATAGAATTATTGACGCAATATAGGCATTTTTTCCTCTTCAGCCGCCCCGGGTTTCTTTGAAAGTGTCAACATGTGTCTGCAAATTTCAACTAGTTGAAAAAATATTCTATTAAAAATAGAAATAACGAATAATTTTTGAATTAATGTTTCTGAAATCTTACCGGGGACTAGACGCTTAGGAACCCTATATTGAGACATGGATATTTTTACTTAAAATAGAAATTATACACTTTTAATATAATTAAACGCATTAAATTTCGCATTTTTATCGTACTAATTAATTAAATACTACCATATTTTTAATTATTTACATAAATAAGTCCTATTTGCTAGATTTTTAGCAGTAATTTTTGCGATTATTTAATAAAGTTGAAAAAATGTTGAAAATATAAAATTTAAAAGCCGAATTTTGTGCATAATTTCATGCGTCGTTAGGTCCGTAAGGTTTGATCAGACTAATTGTTTTGAATAGTACGTCTCCGGAAGCACAATTAATTTAACCCATGATTAGAATTGAGCCTGCAAAAAGCCATATGGCTTTTATTAGATATTCGGTTATTTTATTTGCAATTTACCTGACAATTTCTTGCAAAAACACTATAGTTTCGCCCGCACAAGAATCTTCAAACTCACTTAATTCGTCAGGAACTACAACTGGGACTTCTAAACCGGAAACAACCACTGGAAATACCGCAGGAACTACAACAGGTTCTACTACCGGGACTACAACAGGAACTTCTAAACCTGGTACAACAACTGGTGAAACTACTACTGGCACAGGTGTTACTATGCCAGTTTTTACTTATAAAACGACTGCACCGATTGCTTTAAATAATGTCAGCAATATGACCATCAGCGGCGATCTGATTACCGGTGGAAGTTCAGTTTGTATCCACCTTATGAATTGCAGCAACATACATATTACAAAATGCAAATTACAAAACTCAACCTTACAGGGTATACAACTATATAATTGTACTAACATAACTATTGATAGCTGTTTTATTACTAATGTTCAGGCTGGGGTGAATGCAATAAAATCTACAACTATTAAGGTCATAAATAATCAGTTCCTGAATATGAACGGACCTTTCCCTTCAGGCAATTTCGTACAATTTGATAATGTAAATGGTGGTGGCAACCAGATCAACTATAATAAATGCGAAGACATCGCTGGCGTGGCACAACATCCCCAGGATGGATTAAGTGTATATCAATCTAATGGTTTGCCCGGAGATTCTATCCAGGTAATCGGAAACTGGATAAGGGGGGGACAGGTGCAACATGATTCTGGTGGCGCAGCTGGTATAGTTTTAGGTGATGTAGGTGGTTCTTACCAGGTAGCACGTAATAATATATTGGTTAATCCTGGTTCTGTAGGTGCACAGGTTCAGGGTGGAAATCACATAAAAATTGATCACAACACTATTTATAGCACCAGTACACCGTTCACAGTAGTTGGAATAGCCTATGGCAATTACTCACACCTTACGAGCACTGATATAACCATGAGCTATAATAAAGTTAAATACTACAATACTAACGGAAACGAAATTGATGCATGGTGGGACCCTATTACTGTAATTCAGCCAACAGGATGGGCAACCAATATCCATAAAGCAAACATTGACATTAATATCCTGCCTGCTATAATCATTACTATGAAATAATAGTAAACGGTTTACTCCACAAATAATAGTAAACGGTTTACTCCACACTAATTATTCGGAGCAGCCAATCTGGTGCATAAATCATTTGAAAATTTATCCGCTCCGTTTTGATTTAAATGATAGCTATCACTATAAAGCTTATAATCTTCATAGCCCTGATCATTTTCATAATTTAAGAATTTAGTATTTTTATATTTTTGGCAAATTTTTTGAATTGTTGAGGCTGTTAAATCGGTATTAAATGAAAAATATAAGGGCGAAATAACTACTGCTACGGAAATGTGTTTCTTATTCAATTTATATAAAATATCATTTAACAAATCAACTCGTGAATTGATAATTTTCCCTTCAACATACGTTCCTCTTTTTGAATATTGCATTACTTTGTCCAGGGCAACGTAACCGTCAACATCGGATAAACGTGATTTATTGAATGGAAGATTACCTACAATTACATTAGTTAACAATGAGTTATAGATATACATTTTAGACAATAGCTTATATTTTTCGTATTTGCTATTATAGTTTACATAAGACCTGATCGCGGGATTCTGATAATAAGGTAATAACGGGGCCAATTGCCCTTCTTCTGAATGGCATAATTCATCCGGATTCAAATCAATTATAACATACTTAGGACTATACCTGTCTATAACTGCCGAAATAACAGCCGCTGAATACATTAATCCACTACCATCCCTTCCACAATTATAGAAAGTAGTATTCAATTTTTTCTCGATTAGTGGTGATACGTAATGATGATTAGCTCTCGACGATCCAAAAACTAAATACTGGGCTCGTGTATCGTTTATGGAATAGGTTGTTCGGTAAAGTAACCCCGAGCTTTGTTTAAAATAGTAATGTTTAAACACTTCGCCAATTACTGAATCAAGTATTGCTAATGCAAGAACTAATATGATGAATTTTTTAAAGAATCTTTTCAAATCATTCTTTCCAACGTATGTCATTAGCGCTTAAAATTGAAAATAAATAAATTGGCTGCTGTCAAATACGCCAAACAGCATAATAATGATGATAACTGAGTAGTATGTCAGATGTCTTATCAATCTGTTACTATTATTGTACAGACTAAAATTGTTAAATAACTTATATTCTTCAAAAAGCTCAATTATTAATAATAATGAAAGGAAACAAACTGAATAAATTAAGTCCTTATTGTTGCCTATAAATAGCGGACCTTGATCAAACAATATCTTTTTTATAATGTCTAATGCATCTGTAAAACTAGTTGCTCTGAAGAAAACCCACGAAAAAAGTATTAATATAAAAGTGATTAAAATGTTCAAAAATTCATTCAGTTTTTTTAAATGCTGATTCTCCAAATCATGATTAATTTTTGATTTAACTTTGTAAAAAAGCACTCCTATAACTAAGTAAAAGCCATTAAGTCCTCCCCAAATTACGTACGTCCAGTTTGCACCGTGCCAAAGGCCACTCAATAAGAATGTAATTAGCAAGTTAACGCAAACTAATGGCATAATTACCCTGTTTCCGCCTAGAGGAATATATACATAATCCTTAAACCATGTTGACAAAGAGATGTGCCATCTTTTCCAAAATTCTGATATAGATCTAGCAAAGTAAGGCCGATTAAAGTTAGTCATAAGCTTGAAACCCATTACTCTTGCACTTCCTATAGCGATATCTGAATATCCTGAAAAATCGCAATATATCTGAAAAGCAAAAAGAACGGTAGCTAGTAACAAACTAGTTCCATTATGATGTGTGTGATTGTTATAAACAGCGTTTACATATATTGATAGCCGATCAGCAATAACTACTTTTTTAAAATATCCTCTTAGCATTTGTTTTAAACCATGGGTAACATCATCATAATCAAAATGGTGCTTCTCATAAAATTGATGCAATATATTTTGTGGTCTTTCAATTGGCCCGGCAACCAATTGCGGATAAAACATCACATACAGCGCGTAAATTCCAAAATGTTTTTCAACCTTTTGATTACCCCTGTATACTTCAATTACGTAACTAAGACTTTGAAATGTATGGAATGACAGACCTATAGGAAGCAGGATTTTCAACGCAGGTATTGGATAATTCCAATGTGCTACACGTGCCAGCAATTTAAAATTATCATTAAAAAAATTAAAATATTTAAAAACAAACAGCACAAGGCAGGTAGAAATTATGCTGATTATTAAATATATCTTCTTTTTTTTCCCGGTTGATTGGCTGATATAAATTGCGGCGAAATAATCTATTAAAATGGTGACAATTAATATCAGAATGTAGTAAGGCACAAAAAACATATAGAATGCACAGCTAGCTAATAGCAGCAATATCCATCTGAATTTATGAGGAAGTAAAAAGTATAAAATAGTTACAGCAGGAAAGAAGATTAGAAATTCAAAAGAATTAAATAGCATATGATTTAACGTTGCAGATGGCAGTAAAAATAAATCCACATTTTTTGAAAAATTGTGGATTTATTTTAAAGGTTATTCAAACTGGTTCTTAATGGCGTAGCCGTAATCTTTAAGCAACTTTTCTTTCCTAAAGTGTTCAACATCAGCCGAAACCATCTCGCTCACCAGCATTTGCAGATCATATTTAGGCACCCAACCTAATTTTGTTTTAGATTTTGTAGGATCACCAATAAGCAGATCCACTTCGGTAGGGCGGAAGTATTTTGGATCAACTGCCACAACCTGCTTACCTATTTCTAATTGATAATCAGGATTTGAACAAGAAACTACATATCCTTTTTCATCAGCACCTTCGCCTTTGAATTCTACTTCAACACCTACTTCTTTAAATGCCATACGCACAAATTCTCTTACCCTTGTAGTAACACCAGTTGCGATTACATAATCCTCTGGCACTTCCTGCTGAAGTATCAGATACATTGCTTCTACATAGTCTTTAGCATGTCCCCAATCGCGTTGCGCATCAAGGTTACCCAGAAATAATACATTTTGCAAATTCATTGCAATTTTAGCTACAGCCCTGGTTATTTTACGGGTTACAAACGTTTCACCTCGTAATGGGCTTTCGTGGTTAAACAGGATACCGTTGCAAGCATAAATTCCATAAGCCTCGCGATAGTTTACTGTGATCCAATAAGCATACATTTTAGCAACTGCATATGGAGAACGGGGATAAAACGGCGTAGTTTCCGACTGAGGTACTGCCTGCACTAAACCATAAAGTTCAGATGTAGATGCCTGGTATATTTTTGTTTTCTTTTCTAAACCTAAAATACGGATAGCTTCAAGTAAACGCAGCGTTCCGATACCATCAGCATTTGCAGTATATTCAGGTGTATCAAAACTCACCTTTACATGTGACATTGCACCAAGGTTATAAATTTCGTCGGGTTGAACCTGTTGTATGATCCTTATAAGGTTGGTTGAATCTGATAGATCACCATAATGTAATGTAAGTCTGATATTTGTTTCGTGAGGATCCTGGTATAAATGGTCAATACGATCAGTATTAAACAATGAGCTTCTTCTCTTTATTCCGTGTACTTCGTAACCTTTCTTTAATAAAAGTTCTGCCAAATAGGCCCCATCCTGACCTGTTATTCCTGTGATTAATGCTTTTTTCATTCGTAAGTAATTGTTGCTTAATTAAAACCGCATTTAAAAATGCTATTTGTATTAAAAGTTATATTATCAATTTATAAATATTTACCGTTACAGGTAAATGCTTTATCAGAGTTATTTAAACGAAAACCACCCTTATTTGTTCTAAAACGTTTACAGAAATAGCTCTTATGGGGGTATTATTTAAAGTTGATTAACTATTTATTAACCATAAAGCATAATATAGACAAAATCAAATACTTATTGACCCTTTTTTATAAAAAAAGTACCAACAAACAGCGCTATTAACGTAATAAAAATAATATAATGACTTTGCGGGATGTTATAATTTCTGTCTTCGATCTTAAAAGTCACGTTGAAAAGAGTAATGCTTATGATTGGAAACCAAAGAAAGTTCCGAAACATTTGTACTTTTTTCATTTTCTAATCTGCAATTTAAAATACCAGGGTTTTTCGCTTGCTAAGATATTCAATTTATCCGTTCCATGATATTGTGGATATTTAAAATTTTAATTAATAATATTAAAAGTGTCAACCCGTGATCCGGGCATATTATTACTTTTAAAAATTAAATTATTTGTTTGGTAAATAATCAATCTTTTACAAGGTTTGTGCTGTAATTACATCTAACCATACAAGCCTTGAAAATATTACATAGTGTACATCCCGATGATTTCAAATCTTATCAAACAGATTTAATAAGAGAAAGATTCTTAATTGATAACCTGGTAGAGATCGATAAAATTCATAGTGTTTATACACATTATGACAGAATGATCGTTGGTGCGGTTTGTCCGGCAAATAATAAAATTGAATTACCAAATTATACCAACCTGAAAGCTGATTATTTTTTGGAACGCAGAGAGATAGGAATTATTAATGTAGCAGGAGATGGGGAGGTAAATGTTGAGGGCCAAATCTATAACCTAAAAAAACTGGATTGTCTGTATGTGGGTAAGGGGGCCAGGAATATTACTTTTTCGAGTAAAGATTCCAGACAACCTGCTGTGTTTTATATGCTTTCAGCGCCTGCACATATGAATTATCCTACTGTTTTGATGACCAGCACCGAAGCTGCAAAAGTTAATGCCGGTGATGCGTCAACGGCCAACAGACGCACAATAAATAAATACATTCACATGGATGGCATCAAAAGCTGCCAGTTGGTGATGGGATTAACCATTTTGCAAGGGGGAAGTATCTGGAATACTATGCCTCCGCACACACATGACCGCCGAATGGAAGCATATTTCTATTTTGATCTGCCTGCCGGTCAAAAAGTATTTCATTATATGGGACAGGGTAATGAGACCAGGCACATTGCTGTAAATAATTATGAGGCAGTAGTATCGCCACCCTGGAGCGTACATTCTGGCAGTGGTACAGCAACATACAGTTTTATATGGGGCATGGCAGGCGAAAACCTGGATTATACCGATATGGACGTAATAACAATTGAAGATATCAGGTAAAAATGAAAAATAAATATTCTTTAGAAGGTAAAGTCATTATTGTTACTGGCGGTACAGGTATACTAGGTAACTCATTCGTTAACGGAATTGTTGAAGCGGGTGGGGCAGTAGGCATATTAGGTCGCAATAAAGTTGTAGCCAATGAAAGAGCTGATGCAATCAATAAAAATGGCGGCAAGGCCTTGGCACTTGTAGCTGACGTTTTAAATGAAAATGAATTAGTGTCAGCCCGAAAGCAAATATTAGATGCTTTTGGCCGTCTCGACGGATTAGTTAATGCAGCAGGAGGCAACATGCCCCAGGGAGTTTTACAGCCGTATGAAGATATCTTTAAACTGAATCTCGACGGCATGAAACAGGTAATGGATCTGAACCTATGGGGGACTTTATTACCTACCCAAGTATTCGGTGAAGCCATTGCCAAAACCGGTAAAGGAAGCATTGTCAATATATCTTCAATGAACTCAAAGCGGGCTGTGACCAAAGTATTGGGATATAACATGGGTAAAGCAGCTGTAGATTGTTATAACCAATGGTTCGCTGTAGAGTTAGCTAACCGTTATGGCGATGCTATCCGCATGAATGCACTGGCACCGGGCTTTTTCCTGACCGAACAAAACAGGAACCTTTTAACAAAGCCTGAAGGTGGTTATACTACAAGGGGCGAGTCGGTGATCAGGAATACACCTTTTAAACGTTTTGGACACCCTGACGAACTGATAGGCGCCTTAGTTTGGTTGTTAAGCGATGCCTCGGCTTTCGTTACCGGTTCAATGATCTGCGTAGACGGAGGATTTTCTATATTTAGTGGGGTGTAAACAACTTCGAAATAACAATTCTGTTGGAAGTTGTATTTTAATACGCATTTTTATCGCCGGCAATTGATTTCCAGAAAGTTAATACTATGATCTTTAGGTCAAGAATGAAAGTCCAGTTTTCAAGATACCATACATCGGCCTCAACACGTTCCAGCATAGCTTCGGTTGTTTTGGTTTCACCGCGCAATCCGTTTATCTGTGCCCATCCGGTAATGCCTGGTTTCATGAAATGACGTACCATAAACTGATCTATTAATTGCGAGTATTGTTCTGTGTGACTTAACATATGTGGACGAGGACCAACGGTAGACATATTCCCGATTAGTACATTGAAAAACTGGGGTAGTTCGTCGAGACTTGTCTTGCGCATAAAAGTACCAATTTTTGTAATACGTGGGTCGCCTAATGTAGCTTGTAAATGCTCGAACTTGTTGTCAATTCTCATGCTTCTGAATTTATAACATTTAAACGCATAATTGTCACGTCCAGAGCGCATTTGAGTAAAAAAGATAGGGCCTTTTGATTCTAACTTGATCAATATTGCCAAAATTGGGAACAACCAACTAAAAACGAATACAATAATTATTAAAGAGAACACAATATCAAATATACGTTTAATTGCTCTGTGCAGAATATTTTCTAAAGGTTCAGCCCTAACCGACAGAATTGGAATATTTCCTAGATTTTGCAGATAAGAAGTGTTTTTAAAATATTCATGATATTCTGGTACTATTTTAAACCTGATTAGATTTTTATCAGAGTCTGACATTAAACGTTCAATAGTTTTATGTTCAGAATAAGGAAGTGCACAAAAAATTTCTTCTACGTTGTTTTTCAGCACATACTCCATACATAGACTTGTGTCACCAAGATAAAGATGTTTGGGGTTAACCTTTGACGGCTCATCATCAAAAAATCCCAGAAGATTATAACCTTTAAGCACTTTATTGTTAAACTGATTATAAAGTTCATTACCTGCACGACTTGCACCTACTATAATAGCATTTCTGGAATTACTCATTAATACATGATCGCTTTTCCTGATTATAAAAAATATAATCTTCCAGATTCCTAATAATATCCCGAATAAAGACATGGAGTAAAACAGGTAATCCTGTGTAATAAAATATGATTTAGTGCCTATAACTATAAGAATGATAACACAAATTAAGCTAAGGTAAAGAAGGTAAGTCTTTATTGCGCTGTGATAAACTTTTATGTCGATGTCTGAAACTGCATTATATAAACTGGTAACATTGGATGATAAAAGCCATAGCAGGTTGAACACCAAAACTACAGGAAGGTAATTTTTATTGTTCATCCATGAAATTAGAGAGTTATCCAGAAGATTGTAAACAACAATCAACGAAATGTTGAGTAACAGATAATCTAAGGTTAGATTTATTGCATTATAAAACTGTTTGTACCTGTGTACCATATTCTATAGGATTGATGTTTATTAACATGCAATAACTATGCTTTAAAATGAATTCCTCAATATATCATCTCATTTTTTGAGATGATTTGAGTATATTAATACCTTTTCTGTGTAAAATGGCTCCTAATGCTAACTAACTGTAGATAATTATTTTAACATACTTGTATCCATAAGTATTTAACATACTTAGCACCGTGTAATAAAATCCCCATTTGAGTAAAAGTTTATACAAGGGTAATACTAATTCCAACTAATGAATTATTGTTCAGTTTTGAATCTGTAGAGAATATCAGACAAGTGTTGAGAATAAGAGGCAGTTCTACCTACTCAAGCCTGCGAATATTTTTATTACTTTAAAAAAAATAGAGTTTTGTGTAAACAAATGGAAAAATACGATCGCTTTCTTGCAATAATTACAACCTCAATCAGCAATAGCTCAGCAGTTTATTTGTGAATATGACGCTTAAAAAAATGCTTTAATTTCAAGTTTAATCATTGCGATTATAGAATTGAGTGAGAAAAATAATTTGATTTAATTTGTTATATTTAAGTAGTTTAAAAAATTGATTTTTTTTTGATTCAAATGCAGCTTGAAACATTAATTTGAACTAAGTCGTTAAATACAACAGGAAAATTGTTATGTATTCAAACATTTTTTTGGAAAAATAGTTGTTGTTTGTCGAATGGATATGTATATCGCTTAGCTTTTATTTACTTTTGTATTGATTAAAATTATATTCAGAGTGTTGCAAATCTTAGTTCCTTATGGATAAATTGATTATGTCTACCTTGAAAATTTATTAAAATGTATATTTTCAAATCAGATTAGGCATAATTCGTGTAATGACCTCAGTAAAATTAATCATGAAAGAATAAGACTTATCTTATTTCATCAGTTTTTTAATTTATCCAATAATAGAAGCATTTTAAAACAATAATGTATAATTCAACCAACTCTTTTATGAATTTTAAATCAACCAAAGTATCGCTTTTCATAGCAATTATTGTCCTGTTTTGCTGTTCATGTAGTTCGTACGAACATGTTCCATACTTTCAAGATTTAGATCAAAGTAATATCACGAGAGAAGAAATAAATAATTATTCTCCATTAAATATTCAACCCGGTGATTTATTGGCAATTAGTGTCAGCAGTCCATCATCCGGTGCTGAACAGTTTAGTTATAATTTAAACCGGATAAGTGGCTCGCAAGGTGATACCAGCCCGCAAAACTCGGTTATTGGATATCTGGTAGATAATAATGGTAATATTAATTTGCCTTTTGTTGGTCAAATGAAAGTTTCGGGACTTACCACTAATAATTTAACTGATCAACTGCAAAATGCGCTGGTAAAAACTTTTACTAAACCAATTGTTAATGTAAGAATTTTAAACTTTAAAATATCAGTTTTAGGCGATGTGGCACGTCCGGATATATTTACTATTCAGAATGAGCGTATCACCTTACCTGAAGCGTTAAGCCTTGCAGGTGACCTTAACATAACTGCTATTAGAAATAATATATTATTGATAAGAGAAATTAACGGAAAACGTGAGTTTATACCTATTGATCTTAACTCCAAAAAACTATTTGAGTCGCCATATTATTATCTCAAAAATCATGATGTAATTTATGTCACTCCAAATAAGACTAAAGTTTCTAGCAACAATACTGCAGGTTTTCAAAGAGCCAGCTTAATAATTTCGGCACTCTCTGTAGTTGCTCTTTTTGTTGTTTATCATAAATAATTAATTAATCATCCATGGGCATTAATAATAATGAAAATACAAATAAGTTTGCGACTATCACACTTCCGCTATCGCAAACTCAAAGTCAAACATTCGATATCAGTAAACTAATTAAAAAGTACACTTTTTATTGGCCGATATTCTTTTTGTCATTGGTCATATTTCTCGTTTCTGCGTTTCTGTATATTAAGTTTACTAAACCTACATATCCGATAACAGCAACTATTGAGTTTAAAAACACAAACAGTTCCGGATTCAGCAATCCTGATAAAAATAGTTTACAAGGGCTTGATCAAATAAGTAAACCTATTGACTTCAAAAATGAAGTAGAGGTTTTAAAATCCAAAAAAATCATGCTACAGGTTGTCAATGGTTTAAATTTATGGATTAATTATTCCAAAAAGGATGGCTTAACAGTTACTGACCTTTATAAAGCAAGTCCAGTAAATTTTCAATTTATAAAACAACCTGCTTCTATTGACTCTAAAGGCATACAACTTGACATCATTATAAAAGACGGGAATACGTTTATAATAAAAGATAAAGATGGAAAACAAACTGAATTTAAATTCGGACAATACATACAAAGTAATTTTGGATTGTGGAAATTAGAGCGTAACCCATTATTTGCAAGTTCAATCGGATCTAATATTAAAATTGATATATCTGATCCTTCAATTGTAGCCGATGGCTATGCAGCAGGAATAAAGGCCAATTTAGAAGATAAAGACGTTCCCTTCGTTGCATTAATGCTTTTTGATGGAAATCCTGAAAGAGGTGAAGATATTTTAAATAATGTAATCAAAACATATTTAAAATTTGTAATTGACGAAAAAAACAAGAAAACCGAAGCAACAATTAGATTTATAAGTAGAAGAATTGATTCAATTGGCAGAGATTTGCGGGGGGATGAATCACAGTTGGAAAGTTATGCTAGTGGCCAGGGGCTAACTGATATTAATTCACAATCACAAACGTACGTTCAGGATAAACAAACTAATGATAAGGCACTTAATGATATCAATATCCAAATCAGGATTATTAACAATATAGAAAATTATCTCAATTCATCACAAAATTCCGAAAGACAACCTTCTACTCAAGGGTTAACGGATCAGGGATTGAATACTATGCTTGACAAACTCTCTGAGCTACAACTTAACAAACAACATCTTTTAGCAACAAACCCTCCTGGTAACCCTGTATTTGAGCCCATTAATAACGAAATAAGAAGCTTACAGGAAAAAATAAGAGAAAAAGTACGAACCAACAAGGAAGCACTCTTGTTGACAAAGAGTCAACTTGAATCATACGGTTCCAGATCAGCGGGGCAAATAAAAAACGTTCCGGGCCAGCAAATGAAGTATAATGGCATGAAACGCGATAAGGACGTAGAAGAGGGTCTCTACACTTTTTTATTGGAACAACGTGAACAACTTTCACTAAAATATGCATCAACTGTTTCTGACGCCCAGGTAGTAGATGATGCACATGCCGGTCCGCCATCATGGCCAAAACCAACATTATTCTATATGCTTGCATTTGCAATGGGTATTTTTGTTCCAATTGGTATTATTTATGCCATGGATATTTTTGATTTCAATAAAATCACTAATCCTAAACAAATTGAAAATGCAATAGATATTCCTATTCTTGGTGAACTTTCATTTCAAAAATCAAATACTCCGCTTGTAATTTCACAAGGAAAAGAGAACAATGCAATAGGTGAACAATTCAGACTGATACGTACAAATTTAAGTTACCTATATAATAACAGAGATATCAGCAATCTTTCTGTCGGCAAAGTAACCTTATTTACTTCTAGTACAGCCGGAGAAGGTAAAAGCTTCATTAGTTCAAACTTAGCATTGACATTAGCTTACTCGGCAAAAAAAACCATTGTACTTGAGATGGATTTAAGAAAGCCTAAAATTGCAGCGATGTTTGATCTACCCTCTGAAAAATTAGGCATAAGCGATTATCTTGGTGGTGAGAAAATTAGTATTGAGGAGCTTATTCAGCATACCAATGTGCCGGGGCTTGATATAATTAGTTGTGGAACAATTACCACAAACCCTTCTGAATTGCTGGAAAAAGATGAATTAGGATATCTGCTGACTGAGTTACGCCAAATGTATGATCATGTTTTAATTGATAGCCCTCCAATACACCTTGTTACCGACGCCTTAATCATAGCCAGACATGCTGATGTTTCTTTATATATTATAAGGCAGGGATACACACAAAAAGAGGAATTAGACTTTATTAAAGCTGCTAATTTAGATAGCAGGTTACCTAATCTCAATATCATTTTTAATGGGATTAAAAGAGTTAAATACGGGTACGGCTATAATTATGATAGTGGTTACTATGTTGTTAACTAGATTTATTCCTTGAGGTATAGTATATGTAAAGATATATTCTTAACTAATTCCCAATACAGGTAAATCACAAGAAGGCATATTAAGTTAGAATAAAAATTAAAAGATGTAAATATCCCCCGCCTAAGGTGGGGGCTTTATTCTAACCCATGAAAGGGGATGTTCGTTAAAATAGTTTCAGATCAGTACTGCATCTTCTTTCCGATCCTCTGCTTCCTGGTACTTCACATAATTCTTTATTCGTTCTTCATCTACACCTACTGTGCTGACAAAATACCTTCTGCTCCAAAAGTGATTCACCCACAGTACGGGCTCTTACGCAATGTCGGATCACTCTTAAACATCACAATCGCCGTCTTTCCTTTTAATAATCCCATGAACTCACTTACACTCATCTTCGGACGTATACTGCATACTAAATGCGCATGATCTGGTTGAATATTCATCTCCAAAATCTCCACATCCTTCCATGCACATATCGTCCGAATTTTATCCTCCATCGCATCGGCAAGCACATCCCGTAAAATCTTAAAACGATACTTTGGCGTCTAAGCTATGTGATATACACAATAGTAAAAGCTATGAGATAGTTTCCTGTATTTCGTCACTTATCAAAGTTACAAAAACTGGCCTTGCCTTTATTTCTAACCTACCGCCTAAGGTGGTGGTTTTTAGGGGGAATAAAAAAATAGCCTAGCGACAATTGTCGTTAGGCTATTTTTATGATTTAAATTTAAATTTATTTTGAGGTAATTATAGTAGTTGGAAGAATAGCAGCAGATAAACTTGCTTTTAAAATATTAGTACTCCACTGTACTGGCATAACATATTTAGTTGGGTCACACCATTCATCCACTTCCAATCCTGCCTTGTTTAAGAATTTAATTTTGTTATAACCAACTGTTATGCCGCTGCTGCCGACACCAGAATAGTTAGCATAAGCTATACCGCATAAGGCCATGGCTGTGGGAGTACCATAGATAAGATTATGATCAAATTTTATGTGGTTACCGCCTTGTATTTGTATACCTACAGCACCCGGGTTAACCAATATGTTACCACGTGCTACCTGGTAAGAGCCACCCAAATCACCTAAACATATACCAGCCCCACCTCCAGAGTCATTCTGAGCTTGTCCTCCTCTTATCCAGTTACCAATAAGTTGAATAGAATCTCCAGCCAACCCATTAGACCTATACACGCTTAATCCATCCTGTGGATGCTTTGCCACGCCGGCGATGTCTTCGCATTTATTATAATTGATTTGATTACCACCACCATTAACATTATCAAATTGCACGAAGTTGCCTGAAGGGAAAGGACCATTCATATTCAAGAATTGATTATTGTTAACCTTAATTGTGCTAGACATCACAGCAGTAACACCAGCCTGAACATTAGTAATAAAGCAATTATCAACAGTTACATTTTTGCAATTGTATAATTGAATACCAATATTAAGCGAATTGTATACCTTACAATTAGTAATGTGAACATTAGAGCAGTTTTGCAATAGCAAACCTACTTTATTTGCACCGTTACAGTTAATTGAAAGACCACTGATTGTAATATTACTTTTGTTTACATAAGTAGTTGGTGCACTAACAATAGAGGCTGTCGTTGCCAAAGAACTCGATGTATTAGCAATTGTCATGGAGTTTGAAGGTGTAGCTTCGCTTGTTGGTGATGTAACGCTTGCATCTTTTTGACACGACGTGATCATTGATGCTGATAATAGGACTGCTATAGACGAAGCAAGCCCGATCCGGAGTTTTGTGTTCTTAAATTTCATAATAGTTAAATTAATTAGACCTTTTTACGTGAAATTTCTAATATTATTGTGCAACAGATTAATTTTTTTTCATTTTTTTTTCGAAATGTCTTTGTCTAGTTAATAATTATCGACCATTAATATCAATAAATTACTCATTATCAGTATTTTATGTTAAAAAAAGCGATGTTTTAAAATTTATAAAAATTAAATAAAAAATATTAACATTTTGTTAATTAATCTTAAGTTTTACTTCCTAAAGCGCATAACAAATACTCCTGGTTTGAGTAAATTTCATTTGAATGTGCTTATTTTAGAAAACTGATGAAAAAGAATAACCTGGTTGGTTATTTTATTAAATACCTGTGAACCAACTGCTAAATAAGACTTAATTCCCGTTTTTCATTAAATACAGGGACTCAACTATCATTATGTTATCCTAAGTAGTAAAAATGGTCCTTCCCAAATATAAACGTCCTATTTCTGACTACAATTTTATGATTATTTTAATTTTTCATATTCCGGGATTCTTTTTCTCTTGTTTCAGATTTAATTTTTTTCTTTGTAACAAGTAATATTTTATTGGATTGGTACTGATGAGAAGTTTATAAAGCATCAAACCAATTCGAAAATAATACGTTAAGAGGACAAAATAAAGAAACGATAATGATTGCATCCATCAGGAATAAAGAATTCAGGGTGCTTTGAGTGGTTGATCCCAAATCAAATTTTTCCAAATCAAATATCGTTGAGATATGATAATTTATGAACATCACCATTGTCTTGAATGAGGCCTATCCAATTGGGATGGCTGCTACAAATAGGATACACCTATATGCAAAGCGATTTAAAGAATGCGGGCATAATGTAGAGATAATTGTCCCCAGACCGACTGAACGTCATCATACAATTCCAAAGAATCATGAAATAAAAGGTGAGTATGAAGGAATTCCTTTTAAATATCCGTTAAGTCCGGTCAGGAACAATTCCTTTATTAAACGCAGGATAAACGATTTTTTATCCTTCTTTAAAACAACTGGATATATATTCAGAAAAAAACGTAATACCGATGTATTGCTTATAGTCGACAACCGGTGGTATATGATCTTCACTTGCAAGATATTTAGTTTATTTTATAAATGTAAATTTGTTCTTGAGATAAGTGAATTCCCATTTGTGTTCTATGATAACAATTTCTTTAATAACATTTACAGGTCGCTGTATATAAAGAACATTTTCAGGTTATTTGACGGCTTAATAGTAATTTCTGATAGCCTTTTTTCCTATTTCGAGGATAAAATAAATAAGAATGCTAAACAGATAATTATCCCGATCTTAACCAATACCCACAATTTTCAGCCTTCTGCAAACAATAGCGGTGAGATTGTTTATACAGGGGCATTGAATCAATTTAAAGACGGTATAATGGACTTGTTGCAAGGGTATGTCACGTTCAATAAGAAAACACCAGGTAAAAAACTAGTTTTGATGGGGGATTTGAATGTTTCTCCTGATAAAGATGAGGTGATCGCATTTATTGATAAAAACAACATGCGTGAAAAGATCGAAATAACAGGATATGTTGACAGGTCTGTAATGATCCGACGAATGAGTGATGCTGCAGTTTTAGCATTAGCTAAGCCCTCTAATAGACAAGCAGAACACTGTTTTCCAACCAAAATAGCAGAGTATCTTTCTACAGGTAAACCAGTATTGACAACAACCACCGGCTCAATTCCTCAATTCTTAACCAATAGAAAAGATTCTTATTTAACCGAACCCAATAACCCTGATGAGTTGGCTAATACTCTTTCTGATATCTTTTCGGATTATGACCAGGCAAAAATTGTTGGAAAAAATGGGCGTGAACTTGCACAAAATGAGTTCGATTATAACAAACAGGTGGATAAGATCATAACTTTTTTCAATGAATTGTTGAATAAGAAGAATTGATCATCATCTAATAGCACAGTTAATTTATCGTATAAGTATATAATAAATATGGAAAATTTACAAAGTCAAAATCCCCTTAACATACTAATGGTAAATTGGGTATGGTTCCAGATAGGAGGGGATTGGACTTATGTTGATAATGTAAGAAAGCTTTATCAGGGTAAAGGACACAACGTAGTGCCATTTGCTATGAAATCTGATAAGGATTTTGATAGTTACGGATACGACAAATATTTTGTTGATTTTATCGATTATAAAAAGCTAAATGCGAATAAAGGTATGATCAGCGGTGTAAGAGCTTTAACCAAAAGCATTTACTCTAAACAGGCTAAGATGAATATGGAAAGGCTATTGACTGACACCAAAATTGACATAGCACATTTACATAACATTAACCATTACATTACGCCGAGTATATTACCGGTGCTTAAAAAACACAAAGTACCCGTTGTTTGGACGTTACATGATTATACTTTAATATGTCCTGAAAACTCCTTTATTTCACATGGAAGCATTTGCGAAAAGTGCAGAGGGGGGAAGTTTATACAATGTGGTATTAATAAATGTAAAAAGGATTCGTACCTCGCAAGCTCGTTAGCAGGGTTGGAGAATTATGTTCACAGGTATATGCATTTGTTTAAGCACGTGGATTATTTCTTATGCCCATCGGAGTTTTTGTACAAAAAATTCTATGAGTTCAACTTTTTTAAAGACAAGCTAAGGTTGACCAATTTGTGCTTTAATTTTAATAGAGAGGCTTTGGCGTCTCAAGAAAAAAAAGATGACGAAAAATACATACTATATGTGGGTCGGCTTGAAAAAATTAAAGGTGTAACGACGCTCTTAAAGGCAATAAGCGGACTGGATATCCCGCTTAAGATAGTAGGCGGTGGTAATCTGCAGCCAGAAATACAAGCATATATCAACGCCAATAATTTAAACAACGTGCAATTGCTAGGCCATAAAAGCTTGCCCGAAGTTTATAACCTGATCACCAATGCTCAATTTACGGTATGCCCATCTGAATGGTATGAAAATTATCCGTTTTCGGTAATTGAGGCTATGTCCTTTAAAAAGGCTATTGTGGGTGCAAGAATAGGTGGTATACCTGAACTAATACAGGATGGAAAAACAGGTCTGTTGTTTGAATCATTTAATGCTGATGATTTGAGAGAAAAAATTGTTAAGCTGTGGAATGATGACAATTTGAAAAAAGAATTTGGCGAGAACGCCTATCAATTTATTTCTAATCAGGTGAGCTATGACAGGCACTACGGCATTTTAAAAGATATTTACAGTAATTTAAATGTTGCACTCTAACAATCCTGTATGAAAATAATGGTACTGGGTACCCGTGGTATACCTGATATCCCCGGAGGAGTGGAAACACACTGCGAACATCTTTATCCGAGAATGTTAAAGAATGGTGAAAACAGTATTACCGTTATTTGCAGAAGTAATTATGTGGAGGACAAGAGCCGCAAAGAATATAAAGGCATCAACCTGAAGAATATTTACTCGCCAAAAAGCAAATCTTTTGAGGCTATAGTACACAGCTTTCTTTCAGTAATATATATTGCTTTTAAAAGACCTGATGTAGTCCATATACACGCCATTGGCCCTAATTTGGTTACGGGGTTAGCCAGGCTATTCAATTTAAAAGTGGTAATGACCCATCATGGCCCGGATTACAAAAGGATGAAATGGAATGGTTTGGCGAAATTCTTTTTAAAAACAGGTGAGTGGATGGGCGTAAAATTTGGCAATCATGTCATCGTAATATCCCAGGAGATAAAACAACATATTGCTGATACTTATAACAGAACCGATAGCATACTAATACCTAATGGTGTAGACAAACCAACAGTTAGTACCAATACTGATTATTTAGAAACATTAGGCATCACGAAAGATCAATACATTTTTACCTTGGGTCGATTTGTCCCCGAAAAAGGATTTGATTATCTGATTCGCGCCTATGCCCAAACAAACCTATCAAAAAAATACAGACTGGTTATAGCTGGTGATGCCGATCACGAATCGGAATATTCACTAGAACTAAAGGCATTGGCAAAAAAAAACAATGTGGTTTTAACTGGCTTTATAAAAGGGGAGAAGCTGCAACAGCTTTTTTCATACGCTGCTTTGTTTGTATTGCCATCCTTCTACGAAGGTCTTCCAATTGCCCTTTTAGAAGCAATGAGCTATGGATTGCCTATTTTAGCAAGTAATATCCCTGCAAACACACAGGTTAACTTACCACAAGACTGTTACTTTAAAGTCGGTAACGAGGCTATGTTAATATACTATATGGATAGCTTAAAGCTAAGGGAACAGGAAAGGTTTGAATATCAGATGAAGCAATATGATTGGGATTTGATCGCTGATCAAACTTTAGATGTTTACAAAAGTTTAATTTGATTTATTACCAGGAAATTTTAAATCATTTCTTGGTAATAATCACTGCTGGCAAAATGGATTCATTTAAGTCAGCGCTGAAAATATTAGTCGACAGCCCATCTGGTGTATATCTTGCTTTGGGGTCTATCCAAACATTTTGCTCTTTACCTGATGGCGTGATCCACTTTATTTTATTGTAAGAATAGGTAATATCACTTGTTGATTTGCCAGAATAATTGCCAAAGCCCATGCCCACAACACTAAAGGGTGTAGCCGCACAATAAATAATGTTATGATCAATTTTTATATGATCACCACCTTGTGCTTGTATGCCTACAAAACCGGGGTTAACCAATATATTGTCACGAGCCACCTGGTAAGAACCACCTACATCGCCTAAAACTATACCAGCGGCACCACCAGAATCCTTTTGTACCTGTCCGCCCCTTATCCAGTTACCTATTACTTGTATAGAGTCACCAGGCAAACCATTAGACTTATAAACACTTAGTCCATCCTGGGGGTGTTGTGCCACACCGGCAATATTTTCACACCGATTGTAATTGATCTGGTTACCAGCTCCATTCACATTGTCAAATTGCACAAAATTCCCAGCCGGATAGGGCCCGTTCATGTTAAGAAACTGGTTTTTATTGACTTTGATGGTAATACACTGTATAGCATTTACCCCTGCTTTAACATTAGTAATAAAGCAGTTGTCGATAGTTATATTTTTACAATTATACAGTTGAATACCAAATGTAAGTGAGTTGTATATTTTGCAATTGGTAATGTGAATATTCGAACAGTTTTGCAGCAGCATACCTATGTTGTTCGCGTTATCACAATTTATTGAAAGATTACTGATAGTAACATTGTTTTTACCGCTATAATGAATAGGAGGTGAGGGGGTATAGCCAGTATCCGCTAATAATGAGCTTGTTAGTAAAACAAGAACCATTAACAATGTTATTGGCTTAATAATGATAGTACCAATTTCCCAAATCCGTGTATTGCAGTGCACTCTCATTTTATAAAATAAATTAAAACTATCCCTGGTTAATTTGATTAAAAAATCATTGTTTGGTTTAATATACTAATGGTACAATTATTTTAAACTTTGGTTTTAATTCTATTCCCTGCCGAAACTTTATCATGCTTTAGTACGAGTATTTTGGAATATTTTGTAAGCGGGGTTTCTACACATTTATAAAAAATTATACCGCCAATAACTGTTAATAAGAAAATAACGAATAAAATAGATTGTAATACCAGTCCGTTTGTGGTATGGGACACAGAAACAAATTTCTGAAAAATTCTTCCGAATCCTCCAAGAAGAAATGCATGAGATAAATAGATCGAATAAGATGCTTCTCCTATTAGTAACAATATTTTTGAACAATTTATTTTTTTGTATGTATCGATTACCACTACATTGTATAGCAATATTCCGTTAAAACCAGCCAATAAAATTACATTCAAAGAAGTCTTTGTTAAATCAATGTTGCATGCATATGCAGCTATGCCAAATGCCAAAGGAACTGAAATAAGAACTATATAAGAAATCAATTTTGGAATGCGGTATGACTTTTTAAATAAATATGCAACCATGCATCCTGATATAAACTCAATATTTATTGTGTCTAGTATTTTTGGGATAAAAATGCCATGAAAATTGTAAAGTAATCCTTGACCAAATATGAGCAATAGCCATATAATTAAAAGAATTCTGGCTCTTTTAAAGCCAATAATTATAGCAATGAAAAATAATAAATAAAAAATCACTTCATAGCTTAGTGTCCACGCAAGCTCTAAGAAATACCGATTTTCTAGTGGTAATAATAGATAACATCCAATTATGTAAAGCCATTCAGTGAAAGACTTTATGTTCATGTAGTGATCCAGGTGCGGACTTTTTCCATGTAACACAACCACAAGAACAATTAAAGTAATAGTTGCCATGGCCCAATATGTAGGATAAATCCTGACAAATCTTTTTTTCAGAAATCCAAAAGGATTAGATTGATTAACTATGTCTGAGTAATGAACGTAGGTTATGATGAAACCACTCAGCACAAAAAAAAAGTCAACCCCCATAAAGCCATGTGAGAACAAATTATTAAATGCAATTGCACCAAAATAAGATTTTGACGTATCCCCAAGGTGAAAAAGTATCACTGATATTGCCGCAAATCCTCTGCATACTTGTAACAGGTTTAACCTCTGTTTCATAAAATATAATTAACACGATAAACATTGACAGAAGTTGAGGAACAAAAAAACTTCATTGATTGTTTCTTATTTAATTATGTAACCGTAAATCTGGACAATGACCATTGGGGGTAAAAGTGCTAATAATATTATATTAAAAAAAGTAAGTTGCTCTTTGTGATCGAAATTTGCCTGTAAAATAAATATTAAAGGTTTTCCCAATCATTTTGCTTCACTCTTCTACAGTAAGTATATCTGCATGACGGGGGAAATTCGGGGACCAGCGGCTGCTATTTTTTATTCAATTCGATACGCCCTTCCTGGTTGATCTTGTAACCGCTTTTACTGTCGAGTTTTTGCTTGATAGGTCGCAGATCAAGATGAATATGTAGTTTATGACCGTCAGGGCCATGGTTAGGTGCATGAATAATTCGGCCAGTACCAAATTTTTTATTGAGATCAACCGCCAATGGCTTGTCGTTATAAATTGCACGCCATTCAAATTTGCCAGTAGTTGGATCCTCTTCTTCAGCTACGCTATTCAAGTCATCAAAAAAAGTTCTGACTGTTGTACGGTTCCAGAAATCGCCTGAAAATTCATCTGCATCCGGCACCTTTACCAGATTAGCGGAGAGGAAAATATCCACTGAAAACTCACCCCATGAATGCCCGGGATAAGTTCCTGCTTTCCAGCTTGTATTTTTCTTACGCAAACGCTGCAACAAGTTGGTCACATCAGACGCAAAAGCGTGAAATCCCTGTGCCTGCCGGAACCTTTCCCTGGCTTTTACAATTTTTGCCTGTAGTGCCACTTTCTTTTTCTATGTCGCCTCATCATCAGTTCCGGTGCTATTTAATGTATCCAATTCCTGTATCAATTTAGCCAGCTCTTTTTCAGCATTTTTTTCCGCGTCAATCTCCTCTTTAGCACCGGCTGCCATATCCTTCTGTAAAATGGTAGTCTCAACCATCGGATCTAAGGGATTGGGACGTTCCTCCTTCTTATCCAGTGATTTTTTTAAATCCCCAACACCCTTATGTGATTCATTAAATTTATCAAGGTCTGGCTTTTTTGTTTGCATGTTTTTCCTTAACAAATACTCTGGTTCACTAGCCAAAGTGCTAACAAAAATAGGCCTGGTTAATACGTTATAATAGATCATCAGGTCGAGGGTAGCCCTTAGGTCTTCAACCGTCTTAGGTATGGGTTTTAGTTTTTTTATGACCTTTTTATCATTAAACAACTCATCCGCACCAAATGAAAAAATTCCGGGAATCCGTTCTGCGGGATCAACACTAGCACCGGTAGGCGGTACTTTGAATTGTACCCATGTAATGATCACCTGAGCATTATCCATTAGAGTAAGTTCATTTGATACCTGATTAATCATCTCTTTCCTGGGGTCCAGGTTGGCTACGGGCGAAGTTGTTTTGGAGGTGCCGAGTTGAGTTGGCGCCCGCATTAATTGTACAGGAGACGCGGTTAAACGTTTTGGCACATTTATAGGTCCTGTTGAAACGGCTGCATCTGCTATTTTTCCGGCCTCTATTTCTGCCGAGTCGGATGGCTGGCTGATAAAGTTTCCAGAAAGGGTAGGGTGCTGAACCTGTTGTACCACATGGGTAAGCTCATGAGCAATCAGTTTCCTGCCTTCTTTATGCTGTGGCTGATATTCATCGGCACCAAAAACTACATGCCCGTTAGTGGTATATGCCCGTGCGTTCAACTGTTGGGCAGAACTTGCAGCAACAGGGTTATTATGTACTTTGACTGACTCAAAATTAAATTGGAGCATGTTACCCATATGCTCTTTAACCGGTGCAACAAGCATAATTGCTGGTGAAGATAGCGCATGCTGAACTGAAGAGAAGACCTTCTGCTGATCAGCTTCCTGTTCATAAACATCATTGCGGCCATCGGATTTTCGCTGAATGAATAACGGAGCAAATAAAGGCATTTGACCGAAATCATACGAGTGCGTTTCTGGCAATACATTTCGGGAATCATAGCTTGTTGTTTCTGAATTATTTTCAGGAGACTGTTTTAAAGCTTGATTTGCTTTTATCTGTTGCGGATTGGCGATAGCTCGCTGATGGACGTTTCGCATGGCAGTCGTGAATTAAATGGAATGCCGTTCTATAACAAAGGAAATAATAATAATCTGGATCTGCAAGCCACGGAGTGAAGCATATCATTGGTATTCAGAGTCCGGGAGCTCAAATTGCAAATTGATATTGTTCAAGAATATAAGAGTTCATTTCTGGGAATATTAGCCCCCTTAAATAAGAGCCAAAAACCAAGAGCAATTTCATCAATAACGATAGGTCCAAAGCAGGCAGGTATTATTATATTTTCCAAATCAGGGGAAATAATAATAGCAAATTGACTCATCAGCAAAAGCAAAGAAGAAAATATACCCCACAAGGCCAATACTTTAGGAATATATTTTGATTTGAATAACAGGTAATTAAATATTGTTGATCCTAACCCTAAAAATATTGCGACAACAGTAAAAGTCAAAGCATAGGTATAATGCATTATCGATAAAGCTTGTAACTGTCCTGAATCGAATGCTTTCAGGTGATTAGCATCACTTAGGAACTGCATTGCAACAAAGTAATTTATAATAGCAACGCAAGCAATCGTTGTTTCCACTAGTCTGAAAAAAACTGCGAGTAAAGCAAGATTTCTGTTTACGGGCCTGAGTAATACATAAAGAGCCCATATCAGTACCACATCGATAGCAAAAGTGATGATATTATTGGCAATTCCGATACGGTATAGTCGTTCATTCGCCACAATATTACTGGCTGTTTTTACAGCATCTCCCTTTACGATAAGACTGGAGGGGAAGTGTACATAAAATTCAGCAAAGAGTCCGGTTGCCATGGCAATTAGATAGAGTAGCCCAGCGAATCTTGCTGCTTTTGATTGGGATGCAATATTGGCTTGATTTTCCATTTATCAATTAATATAACTTATTTTTTGACATGATACAAAAGCTTTAGCGTATGGTCCGCACCATCAAGATAGCTCAACTTATAGTATTTCCACATATCCGTCCGTTCCATTCACCCGGATTTTCTGTCCGTCTTTGATTAGTCTGGTAGCATTCTCTACTCCGACAATTGCTGGTAAGCCATACTCACGTGCGATAACTGCTCCATGGGTCATCAGTCCTCCAACTTCGGTGACCAGGCCTTTTATGGATACAAACAATGGGGTCCAGCTAGGGTCAGTAAATGAGGTGACTAATATATCCCCATCTTCCATATCAGCATCTTCCATATTTAAGATAACACGTGCCCGTCCTTCTATAACGCCGGAAGAAACAGCCAGCCCCACGATAGCTTCGGCTGGGAGATTTTCCCGTTTGTATTTACCTGCAATGATTTCACCGTCAGACGTGATAACACGTGGGGGTGTTAGTTTTTCATATAATTTGTGCTCGTCTTTTCGTTTGCTGATGAGCTGGTAATCCAGCTTATGTGTGCGTACAATTTCGCGAAGTTCTTCAAAAGTGAGATAGTATATATCTTCCTTTTGAAGAATAACGCCCGCTTGCACTAGTTTTTCGGTTTCTTTCGATATAGCCTGTTTACAAACAAAATAGCGACTTATTATACTGTATTTTGGATATTCGCGATAACCAATAAAATTCCGGAGCAGGCTGATCATTTGTTTTGTCTCCTGTACTTTTTGTTCACCATCCGGTAATTGCTTCAAGCGGTCTGATAATTCTTGTTCTTTTTCCAGGGCTTTCTGCCGCCCCTCCTCAAATTTCTGCTTTCCGGTACCAGGTTCAAGGTTTTTTATGTTACCGAGGATCATCGGAACAAGTGTTAACGGTGTCTCGCCCCAGCGGATTCTTGTAATATCGATCTCACCGGCACACCGCATTCCATATTTGTTGAGATAAGCATAGATAGCGTCCCGGGTCTCCTGTCCACCATCAAACTTAACAAGGTCATCCAAAAAGTTATCATCTTTAACGTGCTGTAAATACTCAATTACTTCAGGATAAGGCCGGATCACATCTGCGACATCCAATAGCTCCAGACCCATTTCCGAAGTAACGTTGTTCGGTACAGATTGAGAAAGCGTGTCTGCTACAGTTTTTTCGCCCAACCACTCGTTCATTTTTTCATTGATCCATGCTGAAGCATTTATAGCAGCCAGGAGCACACCCATGTTCTTTGACTCAAATAAGCTCTTTTTTAATTGCTGGATATCTTCCAGGATAAAATCAAACAGATCCGTTCCTGATTTCGCCTGGATGTTTTGTTTTAACTCATCTATCGATGTTTGACTACGCTTAATCAGATCAGAAACGATTGCCGGATCGTTTTCGATTTGTGCCAAGATATCAGCAGACGATTTGCCTTTACTGCTTTTAATAGGAAGCAGATCTTCTTTTTCATTCGGTAACGATTTTATAAAATCTCCCCGATCTATAATGGTCATGAGCGCGTCTTTTATGAGCGGATCATGTTCTCCCATAACATCTATGAGCGTTTTTCTGCTAATGGGCGAAGCCAGGCTTTGTGTTACGTCAATAAACAGCCGCCCACCAGCTTTAAACATAGGTCGAAAAGCTGTTAATTGCCATAAAGATAGGCCCAATGGCTTCATGGCGTCGGTCATCATTTGTTGATGGCCTACAGATACATAGACGTGATTTCCTTGGTCATTCGCTTCAGGGGTTGGGAATAAAGTAGTGATTGGCCGGCTCTGGACAATATAGAACGTATCATAATCCCAACACCATTCAATATCTTGCGGGCAGCCAAAATGTTCTTCTATCTCTCTTCCTATAAGAGCAAGCTGTAAAATTCGCCCGTCTGTTAGCGCTTGTCTTCTCTGCCGATGCGGGTCCACCTCCTGTTCTTCTGTACCGCCATCTTTTAAAGCAACAATAATCAGCTCTTTAATTGGTATTTGCTTACTGATAATCTCACCACCTTGCACTTTATAGTTATCAGGATTTACCCGGCCGGAAACCAATGCCTCACCAAGGCCGAAGCTGGCATCAATAGATACCACTTTCCTGCTTCCTGTGATGGGATCGGCAGTAAACAAAATTCCTGCCGCCAGCGGGAATACCATTTTTTGAACAACCACAGCCAAGTAGACTTTGCGATGGTCGAAGCCGTTTTGAAGGCGGTAAATTACTGCACGATCCGTAAACAGGGAAGCCCAGCACTTGCTGATATGCTTCAAAACTGTCTCTTTCCCGATAATATTCAAATACGTATCCTGCTGTCCTGCAAACGATGCCGTGGGCAAATCTTCCGCGGTAGCACTAGACCGCACTGCAAAGGCATCGTTTTCACCAAACTTTGTGAAATACTCTGCAATCTCTTCCGCCATATCCTCAGGAATGGGGGCGCCTTCGATGACCATACGGATCTTTGCACTGATTACGCTGATTTTTTCCCGCTCTTCTGCCTTAAGACGCGATAATTCATTTAGCAAGCTGTTAAGTTCCTGATTATTTTCGGTTATCTTTTTATACGCTTCGGTGGTAACGCAAAAACCCTTGGGCACCCGTATGCCCTTGATTTTGGACAGGTCGCCCAGATTGGCGCCTTTACCTCCTGCAAGCATAAACTTTGATCTGTCGATCTCCTGAAAAGGAAGTATATATCCTTTTTTTGTTACAGCTTTGAATTTGTTTTCCGGTGTCATACTGATGGCTTTTTAGGGATGTGCAAACCAAAAATATAAGGTATAATGTATCAAAGCACAGTTTTTTAACTATATTTTTTTGTACGCAATATGATGGAAGTAAGGGCGTTATCCATACAAATAGAGTGATCGAGGGAGTGTTTTATTTGCAATAAAATCGCCCGAGATTCCATCCTATTAGAGTCCCTAATAGGATGGAAAGTTTTACGAGATGAATGGGCAGGTATCGCCTAATTGAGAACCTAATTATAACAGGGTTATTGATTATCTAAATACATTGATAAAGCTTCTAAACCGCCGCCAAGCACATCTGTAGAAAGAAAATACTCCTGTCCATTTTTCCAATATACGGGTTTGTCAACAGTGGATATTTCACTGCCCACAAAATAAATATCAGTACCCAAAATGGTCATACTGTAAACGTTTCCAACATTATTAGTTGTAGGAAGTACATATTCTGTCCCGTTTTTCCAATATACCGGGTTACTTGAGCCAATATTTCCGTCTGATCCGGCAATATATATATCTGTGCCCGCAAATGCCATAGCTGAAACCGCCCCATAAGTATTTTTTAGCGTGAGAATGTTTTCTATACCATTTTTCCAGTATACGGCAATACCGGTTTCAGAGCCTCCAAAATATATATCGTTTCCGACAATCACCATAGCGGTGACCGATGCATTACCACCGGTTATTGGCAATATATTTCTTGTTCCATTTTTCCAATATACGGCTTTATCACCATCATAACCTGCGAAGTAAATATCTGCCCCCTGTATTGCCATTGTATTAACCAGCGCACCGGCACTAATGTAGGGCAGCGGGTTTTCTACACCGTTTTTCCAATACACAGGCACATTACCATCATATCCAGCAAAATATATATCTGTACCTGATATAACCGAAGTAGTAACCTCTCCCTGATTACTTGTAGTGGGCAGCATGCTTTCGACGCCATTTTTCCAATATACAGGATGCCGGCTATCCGGCACATCACTCCCACCCAAATATACATCTGTCCCCGATGTCAATATGGTTTTGATTAACGCGTACGTTCCAGTCCTTGGGAGAACGCTTTCGATTCCGTTTCGCCAGTATACATCATCACCCGCAAAATATGTAGTAAGTGTAAGGTTATATGTAAAAACAGGTCCGGTTTGAACAGTTGACATTGTAGTTGCAACACTTACAGGGCCTGTACCGGGACCGACTGGTACCACTGCTTTTAAGGAGGTAGGTGTAGCGCTTTGAACTACCGCTGACATTCCATTGAATTTTACAATATTATCACTTGTCACATTGCTAAAATTAGTACCCGTTATAGTTACTACCGTATTGTACCCGCCAGAAGTAGGGGAAATAGAATTGATGGTTATAGCTGGGGGTGGTGTATTTGGCGGTATATAGGTAAAAACAGGCCCATTAACAGCCGCCAAAGTAGCTGTTCCCACACTAACCGGCCCTGTTCCTGCCCCTAAAGGTACCACAGCTTTTATGGTTGTGAGGGTAGCGCTCTGAACGACAGCCTTAACGCCGTTAAATTTTACAATATTGTTGCCGATGGTCGTGCTAAAATTAGTTCCCGTTATAGTAACAATTGTGTCGGCGCTTCCTGAGGTTGGAGATATCGAATTTATGGTGATAACAGTGGGGATGGGGGTGGGGGGTGGATTGTTTTTCTTGCTACAAGATATTGCAAATAGAGCACCCACAACAAAAACGATAAAATTTAGGTTCTTCATTAAGAGATAAAGTTTAGATTCTTTACTAAGATGTTTATACAGATGTAACCGTTTTCGAGTAGCTACCTGCCAATTGAGGCGAGCGACTAACCGAGGTTAACACGTTATAAATATCAGCATTTCATTGTACTGCCGCAATACTTTTTATTTTAAGCGTGGGCGCCAAAAAAACCCTATTATGTTTTGAAGCCATAAATATCCCTTCTTTAACTCTCTTTATAAATATGTTTCATAACAAAATTAGGGAAAGGCATTTCTTAGTCTTATCTTTAACCAGCATTACTTTTCTTGGAGAAGCAAATGACAGCATTCCAATTCATTCCAGTGACGCCACATCCTTTGTTAAGCCCATACATTGCGAAAATGTGTGTGTTTGAAAGCAGCGGCCGTCTTCCTGCCGCGGAAAGAAAACTAATCGTCCCAAATGCAAATTTCAAATTAACGCTTACTTACCACAACGGAATTGAAGCCTGCATAGGTGACAAGGTCTTTATTCAAGGCGAAAGCAAACTAAGTTTAACGGGCCTTATCGATTTGCCTGTCATCCTTGATTCCCATGAAGACAAGCAGACTGGCACGATAATTATCGAATTCAACCCGCTTGGAGTTTATCGGTTTTTTCGTTTATCATATGCTGAGGTCAAAAATCAAATTGTGGAGCTGGAGGATCTTATAGGCAACCATGCAAGGACCTTTCAATTGCAACTTGCCGAAGCAAGCTCGGTGACGTTGAAATTACAGATCCTGCAGGGTTTTCTAATCAAACTGCTGGAGAAAACCGAACCTGACCCGATATACGACTATTGTATCAATCGTATATCGGACTCCAAAGGTCTTCTCACCGTGGCGCAACTTGAAAAAGAAACCGGCTATAGCTCAAGATGGCTTCATATAAAGTTCTCGGAGCATCTGGGTACGGGACCCAAAAACCTATCCGAGATAGTCCGATTCAAACAATTTTACCAGGTGTATTCAACCGGTATTAAATTACAAAGCATAAAAGAACATATTTATCATTATTATCACGATCAATCCCATTTCATCAGGGCATTTAAAAGGTTCACCGGATCTACCCCAACCGACCTTCAAAATAGCATGAATGAACTAGCCACTAAACATTATACGAGTTGACTTCCGATTTGTACAATACACTAATCTATCATCGGCCGATCTTTGTTTAAAAATTAAATGAAATGACAAAGAAAGATTTTACGAGCAGTATCTCTGCAAAAATTAGCGCGGGCGAGGCGATAAAAAAGATTAGCAATGTAACGGAGTGGTGGGGAATAACCTTTAATGGAAATTCTGAAAAACAAAATGACAAGTTTATAGTAAAGATGGGAGGTGATTCTTTCTTTAACTTTATTGTGGAAGAATTAATTCCAGGTAAAAGAGTTGTTTGGTTAATTACAGATTGTAACATGCCCTGGTATTCGGACAAAAAAGAATGGGCTAACACCAGGTTGATTTTTGATATTACTGAAAATAATGGCATAACAGATCTGAATTTTAAGCATGAAGGCCTTACGCCGGACGTGGAGTGTTACAAGGACTGTGCACCAGGCTGGACTCATTGGATCAAAACAAGTTTATTGTCCTATTTTACTATAGGGAAAGGCGTTTTCCGTGAGCCGTCGATTTAACACTCGCGAGACGTTTCACACATATAGTAAATAGTAAAACATTTAAACCATGACGAACCAAAGTTATAATACTAACATCGAAGTCACAGTCGATCCGACTGATGTTTTCGATCGCATCAACGATGTTCCGAAATGGTTTAAAAACAAAGGATTTGAAGGCCCCCAGCACAAAATTCAATGATGAATTCATCTTTTGCTATGGAGATGGAGGTAATGCCCATTATTCAAAACAGAAGTTGATAGAATTTATTCCGAGTAAAAAAGTGGTGTGGCTGGTTACGGATAGTAAGATCAATTGGATTAAAAACAATAAGGAAGAATGGACAAACACACAAATGATTTTTGAGATATCCACCAAAGGCGATAAAACCATATTGCATTTTACTCACGAAGGGCTCGTCCCTGAATTGGAGTGTTATTCTGACTGCAAGCAGGGGTGGAATATGATCATTAAGGAATGGCTATACAACTTTATCACTGATTAGCCTGACGGAGGTTTCTTATGACCCTTGCAAATGCGATTAAATCTGATGTGGTAAATAAGCAGTATAAGGTCGGAATTTCCACCCATACTGCTTATTTAGTGAGTTTAGATCCTTTCTGCTATGTATGCTGCAACTTCTGCCAGTCTGCTGCTGAAACCCCATTCATTATCATACCAGGATGCGACGGAAAGCAGGCCCTCCTGTTTTACGGTAAGCTTCATGTCCATGAGCGACGAATGGGGATCTCCTACGATCCTTGCTGAAGTCCATTCATCTTCCAGAATGTCCATTACGCCCAGAAGCTCTCCCTTGGCAGCTTTTCTAAATGCTTCATTAACTTCTTCAGCGGAGCAGGCCTTAGTGGTGATCAGGTTAAGTTCTGCTATACTTCCTGTCCTGGTTGGAACACGGTATGCTTTCCCTGTAACTTTGAGATCGTTCCAAATAAACTTTAAGGCTTTCGCAGCGCCTGAAGATGAAGGAATAATATTTTCAGCTGCCGCCCAGGAGTCGCGCCGGTCAGACATTGGCTGATCAGTCAAAGATTGTGAATTGGTATAGGAGTGAACGGTGGAAAATAAACCATACTCAATGCCAAACGCCTCCCGGATAACCTTTATCGGAGCTGCCAGTGCATTCGTCGTGCAGCTGCCCATACTAATGATATAATGCTTTTGAGGGTCAAAATGATCTAAATTTATTCCCTTGAGCAGGACGGCATCGCAATCTTCCAGCGTTTTGCTGGGTGCGCTGACTAAAACATACCTGGCTCCATGATCCAAATGAGCCTGAGCGCCTTCGCGCCTGGTAGCGCGGCCCGAACAGTCAACAACCAGTTCGACACCCAATTCCTTCCAGTTCGGAATGCCATTTGCAGAGTTTACATAGGCGATTTTATGTTCATCCAATACTAACCCATGTTCGTTGGTGCTTACAGCCCCCTGCCAGCGGCCATAGTTAGTGTCTACGCTGAATAATGCGGAGAGCGTTTTTACATCTTTTATATCTGCAACTGCTGTCGGCACGGAAAGCTTCCGGTCCAGGCTGATACGCAAAAATTGACGGCCAATCCGGCCAAATCCGTAAACTGCGATTTTTTTCATAGTTTTTTTAATGTTATCGGTTCCTAAAATAAGGTCAAATTAGAATTTATGTTTGCATGTATCGCGGACATTTATCAAGAATTGTTAATACTTTAGCAGTGTCTCTCCTAAGATTGGAGATAGAATGGTTGGGAAGTTTAAAGCTTGTCGATTTTCTTTTGAATCGTCTGTTTATCAGCCTGATTCCTTGCAAGCAAGATTGCTTTTTGAAAATTCTGCCTGGCTTTTTGATTATCGATATCTGTATACAATTCGCCAAGCAAGGCAAAATAAAACTGATTATCGGCGAGGTTTAGTTTTTCCGCTTCAATAATAGCTTCCTGTTTTCCGTTCGCTTTTGCAAGTGCATATGTTCTGTTAAGCGCGGCTATCGGTGAATATTCGATCTGTAAATACCTATTGTAGAGTTGTAGAATGTTTTCCCATTTATCTTTTGCATCTGTCTTTTGAGTACTCCAGTAAGCTATTGAGGCTTCCAGGTGATATTTCGAAACCGTGTTTCCGCAAGCCGACCGGTTTAAAAAATATCCACCTTTACTTATCATATCCGAATTCCATAAATTAACATCCTGATCATCATAAAGTACAATTTCGCCGTTCTGATTTACCCTGGCTTCAAATCTTGAAGCATGGAAATACATTAATGCCAGCAATGCGTTGGCTTGTGGTTTATCTGTACCTTCATTATCAATAAGCATATTGCACAACCGCATAGCCTCAAAACATAACTCTTTTCTAAGTACCTGATCCTGGCTAACAGAATAATATCCTTCATTGAATAATAAATATATCGTTGTCAATACATTTTCCAACCTTCGATCTATTTCTGACGGACCGGGGAATTCAATTTTTGTTTTTTCTTCCCTGAGTTTTTCCTTTGCCCTGAATAATCGCTTATTGATGGTTTCTTTATTTGTCAGGAATGCCTCTGCAATTTCCTGTATACCGAAACCACAAAGGATGCGAAGTGACAAACCGATCTGAGCTTCCGGGGAGATGGATGGATGACAAATAGCAAACATCATCTGCAACTGGCTATCATTTATGTTTTCTGTCGACAGATCGATCTCAAATTCATAAAGTTCAGTAGAATTATTTCTGACCTCCGGACTAATCTTATTTTCAAAAACCGAGTTGTGTTGTAAATAATTCTTCGCTTTATTTTTAGCGACATTATAGAGCCAGGCAGTTGGATTTTGGGGAAGACCATTATATGGCCAGCTTTGTGTAGCCGTAAGAAAAGTATCACTTGCAATATCCTCGGCCGTTTCAATCTGTTCAAAGCCGAAACGCCTGCAAAGCACAGCAACTATTTTTCTGTACTCTGACCTGAATAAATGCGGTATTAACTCCTGCTGTCCCATAACGAAAAGCCCCTGATAAATATAATATTTCCAGGGGCCTTTATACTTTTAGTGAGCGTCATCTCTTTTGGCAATTTTGCGTACTTCCATCGTGTTGCCTTCTCCCTGCAAAACAGGGCAACCCTTTGCAAATTCAGCTGCTTCATCAGCAGAGTTTGCTTTGACTACTATAAAACCGCCAATTGTCTCTTTTATCTCGCCAAAAGGCCCATTGGTAACCACCTTATTGTGGTGTACAGTTTTAGCGTCATCAAACAGTAGGCCTGTGCCGCTTACAAATTTGTTTTGGGCAGCAATACCGCCAATCCAATCCATGGTTTGTTTCATCCAGATTTGCATTTGCTCTGGCGAGGCTATTTTGGTGCCATCTTCATGTCTCATAATTAATGCGTACTCATCCATTTTTTTAAGATTTATGTCTGTTATCAGCAGACGGTTATTGAATTTATGAATTATAACCTGATATCAAGTGAGTATTTTGAAATTGGACATCGATGTTCAAATATATTAATCTGTATCCGGGGTTTTCAATATAATCCGGCTAACTAAAAGAGAAGTGAAATTTAAGACTAATACAGGAGAGAGTGCCGATAAACCAAACTCGGCACAGCAAAAAATCCCACTATTGTGGGACTTATTTTTTTCAGAACGAGTAATTTTTTATTGGAGAAAAAATCAATCAAACATTGAGACGCGCGAACACCCTATTGACTTTTTCTTTAAGATAAATTAGTCCAGCTTTCCGTTTCCGTTTCTCCGCTTCCAACTCTGCATGGATTTCGTTTATGCATTCCCCGAATAAGGTAACACCTGGGTGAAGGGCACGCGCAGCTTCTGCGACTTCCAGGGCGAACCCGTACTGCTGTTCCAGCAAAGCAAAGACGATCAGCATCAGATATTCACGGGGTTGAAGGTCTTTTTTCATCTCCCGGAGATATGTGACCTCGGCCCAACCAGGGCTGGTCCGCATGATCCCGCGGTCGATATATGATTTCATGTTGGCGGCGTAGCCGGAATTCAGCCGTTGCACTCCCTTCACGACCATTTCAGACATCCAAAATCCCTTTTCCTTCATCTGGGACATGACGGAATGGAGTTTATCTTCTTCTTTGTAAGCATCCATAATGCCCGGTTCCAGCTCGGCGGCCAGAATTCCGTCCTGCAGCGCAGGAGAAAGACTGTTCATCAGTCGCATATCGGTACCTTGCGAATCGGTTTTGAACCAATCGATATAGTCGACATTGGCTTGTTTTAATGATTCCATCAGTGTTATCGCCCGCAACTGTACCTTTTTTACCACGGAAAAGAGGCCACTATGAACCCAGGGCTTTAATTTTTCTTGCTCCGGCTCCAGCAAGCTGGAACAGTAGGGCGAGGAAGTCAGATAAAAGTCAGTCAATTCTATCGGTTCTGCAGTCACGATCCGGTTGAAGATGATCAGCTTTTTGTAAGCACTATTCGTCTGCTCCGTAACATTAAACTCACGGTCATCAGCATCGAAAGCCAGGCAGACGCAATAGGCTGCGATCTGTTTCCATTTAGCATTGATCTCTCCGGATGCGCCAATATCTAACAAAACAGGAGGCCGGTTGGCGAAATATTGGGACTCCAGCATTTTACTTATAATTTTCATAGATCTTTTTTTTTATTAGTACTAAGCCGTGTAGATATATTTCTTGGTAAGTTATAGAAAAAAGCACAGTTAAGCAATCTTTCACTTTTTTTTTAACCGACCGGGAATTAACAATTGCTTATCAATGTGGCTGTTACTGGACCCAGCCCTCCGAAAATTAGTTAGCATTAACTATTTAAGGGGGTGGCAAATTGGCCGAATTTTGCGGACCCGGTCTCGATCAGATAGAGAAACTATGGTCAAAATTGGTTAGGCTAAAAGGTCAAAAACGCCTAAAATCAGCGATGTTAATCGTTTTTGACCTTTTTGCTTGGCGGAGAGCTATCGTTTAAACACAGTATGATATAGTCTTGTAGATCAATAATTTATGTCATTTTTAAAACTATTTGGAAATGATATAGGCAAAACTACTTTAGCGGCTGTTTAAGATATTCAGCCTATATTTTGAAGAGAGTTTTTATACCGGTTGCAGCGATTTGCAAACCGACACAAAATGTGAGGAACGCAATCATACGATTAACAATTTTTTCTCCGTGAGAGCCAAGATAACTGATGACTGTTTTGGTATTGAGAAAAACCAGATATATGACCAGACACAGAATAATTATCGATAAAAATATGGCTCCGGTGTTAATCAGGTACTCGCTTATATCAGGGGAAGTACTTTCCGCGCTTAATGTAAATAAAACGGATATAGTACCGGCACCAGTCGTAACGGGGAAGGTAATAGGGTAGAAGAGTTTATCCTCTATATTCTTGTATCCCGACAATTTCATTGCCTCATCCGGGCCTTCTTCCTGTTTGTCAGACGACAGAAATTCCCAACCCATTTTACAGATCATGATACCACCCGCTATCCTGACAACAGGAATGGAAATACCAAAGAATTCCAATATCCAATGGCCGGCAATCAAGGAAACCATACATATAAAAAATGCATATATTGAGATTTTTCCAACTGCCTGCCGTTTTTCAATTGTGCTAAGATGAGAAAAATAGGGAGCAACCATAAAAGCCGCGCCAATAGGATCGGCAACCGGCAACAGAGCAATGATGCCGATAAAAAGTAAATGGACAAATGAATGGAGGAAAAGTGACATAATATGATCATTAATGGCTTACATTATTATTCAGGGCATGATCGATGGCTTTTGATCTCCTGGATATAATTTTATCCGCTCACCTCTTTGCCTGGCTAACATTAGAAGTGGTAGTTTGAGCGCCGGCGCCCAAACCAATAGCAGCCAGCGCCAACCTCAACAACAAATATCTTTTCATGATCATTCATTTGAGTTATTCATTATAGACTTGATTAAAATCTGCAGTGTTGATATCAGTTATATAAATTGTCGGATGATGTTCATTGAGTTCACAATAAATTTTTAAAGCTGCAATTATCAAGAACTAACTATTGAATTTAATTTTGGTGCTGAACTTCGATATGCCAGGGGGGTAGTTCCGGTACATTTTTGAAAAAAGGTTGAAAAATTATTGGGGTCGTCAAAACCCAGTTTATAGGCTATTTCTTTAATGATAAAGCTGGTATAGGAAAGTAAAAATTTAGACTCAAGAATGATGCGGTTGTTTATACTTTCCTTGGCATTTAATCCGCTATGCTTCTTTAGAATGAAATTGAGATGGTTTGGATGAATATTAAGTGCTTCTGCATAATATTGAACGTTACGCTTTTGATTATAATGAAATTCAACCAGTTCTGTAAATTTTTCTACAGTAGGGTGAGACCTCTGGTCTTCCTGGATCAGCTTAGCATTCGAAAAAAATCGGTCGCAGTCAATCAACAATTCGAGAAGTTTTATCGCAATCATCTCTTTTTTCTCAGGACCACCGTTAATATGCTCTGAAATGATCGATTCGAAAATTTCAGAAAGCGCATTTGCCTGCTGATCGTCCAGGTACATATAAGGCCGGATACCGTATTTTAATATCCTGCGATTGCTGATGTATTGCTTCGGAAAGGCACTACTCAGGAAAAAATCCAGATCAAAATTTAGCATATAACCGGAACATTCCGCCATTAGTAATTTACAGGAATGAACCACTCTTTTAGGTACAATAAATAAGGTGTTATCTTTGACGGGGAAATTAAATAAACCAATACGTTTTTCTCCTTGCCCTTTCTTAATGAGTGTGATCATATAAGGAGACTGCCGGGACGGCGATATCTCTCCATCAATTTTTGTCATTAAATCTTCCAGCCTGTAAACTTGAAAGGGCGAAGAATGCTTCATATGCTTGTCCAGATCGATCACTCCATTTCTGCGGTTTTTGCCATAAATTACTTCATAATTATGGAGGGTACTTTGATCGCCACAATTGGCCGATGTAAATGATGTCGATGCAATTTCCATTTCTTTATTGTATTTGATTACAATAAGCCAAGTGATGTGCCATGCTATAATTTACTTATTATCAGATTGTTGATAAAAAACAACATCAAATACCTGAACGAAATAATGAAGATTTGCGATTACTATTATCTAAATACAAATAATCGAGGAATACTAAAATAGATAGGCTGGTGCGTATGATATATAAATTTATTACTGGTGGTATAAATTAGATAGAGCCAACCATTTTTTAAAAGCATAGTAAGTATACCCCACGTTGATCATTGCATTTGCTGCCTCCGGCTCGCCCTCGATTTTTGCATTCACTGCATCGATCATAGCAGCTAACAATGCCTGTTGGTTATAATATTTCCTTTCTGCTACCTTGTAATTTTCTTCAGTTGAACCGAGGTCATGTTCATCTGTTTTTGTAGTTCATAAAGAGCTTCGCTTCATGATACTTTATATAGCTCGCTTTCACATTTACGTCAAGCGTTTGCCTCGTGGGGGTTTTGTTGTGCAGAGATTCTTCAAAATGGACTTTTTCGGACCTTATTTTTCCTGGTGCCTGATATATTGAAGAAATATGATAGCGTACATCGATTCCTGTCTGCCATATATTGTAAAACACGTCATAACCTTAGGACGCTATTTCTGACCTCATTATACCTTTGAATAATGCCTTAACTGCCATCGTCGATAATTGGATATATTGGCACCCTAATCGTCTCAGGTAATTGCTTTCATCTTTTACTTAACTATTTAATTATTGCAGGTCCGAAATACTGAAAGTTCGTTCCTGCAGTTATTAATTCTGAAAAATTTGCTCTTTAGTGATTTGAAGTTTAATTAGTCTGGACCTAAGTGTAGATATAGGTACTCCAAGAAATTTTGCTGCGCCACCCACTCCTGACAATTTTCCACCACATTTTTTTAATGTTGTTAGGATATGATCTCTTTCATTTTCCTTAATGGTTTTGAAGGAGAAGTCTTCCCGGGTATCCTTTTCATAAAGGTTTTTTTTAGGTAGAAAAATTTCTTTTAGGGAAGAGTCATTAGTCATCAAAACGCTGCGTTCCATTAAATGTTCAAGTTCCCGGATATTCCCGGGCCAATAATAATTTAAGAGCTCCTTCCGAACTTTTTGTGATATAGAAGTTATTTTTTTGCCGTTATTGCGGGAATAGCGATCCAAAAATGCCATTGCAAGATCTATAATATCTTCCTTTCTTTCCCGCAGGGGGGGAAGATTGATAGGGAATACATTTAAACGGTAAAAAAGATCGAGCCGAAAGCGTCCCGCATCAACTTCCTTTTCCAATTCCCTGTTGGTGGCAGCAATTATTCTGACGTTAACCTTAATTGTTTGTTTACCTCCAACTCGTTCGATCTCGCGTTCCTGAATCGCCCTCAGTAGTTTCACCTGTAATTCAAGAGGCATTTCACCAATTTCGTCAAGGAACAAAGTGCCGTTATTGGCAAGTTCGAATTTTCCTACCCTCCGCTCAGTAGCTCCTGTGAAACTACCGCGTTCGTGCCCAAAAAGTTCGCTTTCTATAAGGTTAGCTGGCAGAGCAGCGCAATTAACTTTTACCATGAGCTTGTCTGCACGTGATGAAGACATGTGTATTGCTCTTGCAATAAGCTCTTTCCCGGTACCGGTTTCTCCCATTAATAAGACTGTACTCGTCGACTTGGCCACTTGTGATATATGATTATAAACCTCTTGTATACAAGGGCTGCTACCGATTATCTCGTCATTAATGCTGGTATGAATTTGCTCAGTCAAATAGGAATTTTCCTCTTGCGGCCTACTTTTAAATAGATTAATTTCTTCTAACTGGGAAATAATCTGTTCATTGGCGAGTATATTAAATATGGCAACGGAAAGCTGTGCACAAACGCCCTTCAACAATGCCATGGAAATTTGGGAAGTCGTTTGCAACCATGCACAACCGATTGTCTTGTTAGCCACTTTTAATTTTATTCCAATAAGTTGGTCAATGGAATTATCCATATAATATCCGAGATAATCAGATACAACAGGATAGTTATTTAGTCTTTTAAGACTATATAGAACAGGGTCGTCAGAAAGCGTAACCCGTTCAAATATTTCGTCTTCTTTGATTTGAAATCTCTTTTTTGAAATGACATTCAGGTCTTCAGACAGGATTGGCTTTCCACGGCGTGTCGTCAGAAAAATCGAATGCGATTGCGCATCCTGGTTAATAATAGAGACGTGAAAACAATTTACATCGAAAAAATCGGTCAGTTTTGTTTGAATAATATGCAATAGATCCTGTTTATTTCTGAGTGCAGCCATATCATGGCTCAAGCTTAGCAATATTGACTTTTCCTTCTCTCTTTCCAAAATCTCCTCATTCGCTTCGATGTTCGCCACAGCCGTGGCCAAATGGCAGGAAATATGTTCTATAATTTCCAGAGATTCCCCATCAAAGTTGTTTTTTTTGTCGGAAAATAAAATCAGGATATATTTTGCATATTCTTCACCAGGGAGAATTGTCATAGCAATTTCCCGGGCACCGGTCTCATAATTAATTTTAAACCATAATGGCGGATTTTTATCCATAAAACTGTCCATATCAATGACGACCGGCTTCCCGTTCTTAATGGCTTGTCTGTAAATGCAATCATTCTCATTGTTTGATGTTGAAACGATTTCATTGTAAAACGCAGATTCTCTGGCCCTGGAATCAGGATCAAGCAGAAAAGCTTTGTAGGTTTTTCCGTCTTCACTTAGAATACCCATGTTATTGTGAGTAAAGTAAATTAGCTTTTTTAGCTGAATATTGATCACTTTGAGAAGATCTTCTTTGTTTCGTGTTATGGCCATATCAAGTCTCAGTTCCGCCAATACAGATTTTTGAAAATTTTCATGGTCAATGTGCTCTTTCAATAAAATATTGGACATCGCAGTCCATAACATTGGAGACAAATATTTGAACACTTCAATCGCCTTTTCGGTAAATTGATTTTTGGGGTTATAGGCTAATGCAGCGAAGCCAATTATTTCGTCTTTGTTCTTAAGTGGTATTATAACCAGGTCTTTGCATGCGTTTTCACAGCCTGCCCGAATATAATCCGGCATATCGGGATCGGCAGGCTTTTCGCCGGACCGAAATAGGACAGGCCGGTCCGAACAGAGTACACTTTTCATAATCGGATCTTTGACGGAATAATTCGTTTTTTTTAAATTAACCCAGCCGGGGCTATTTGCCATCTCGTCATCTAAAAGGAGTGAATAAGTGTTATTGACATTATCCATTGCGCCGATGATTCCACATTCAAATAATAGTAAAGGCCTTAACCGGACATTAAAGACCCTCGCTAAGTCGTTTTTATCTTTGGCCATTCCCAACTCCTCAAATACTGCATCGATTAGAATTTTTTCCTTTTCCGCAGATATTTTTTTTTCATATGCAATGATGTGGCTTAGGATATTTGTAAATAATGGTGTGATTCTGTCTGCGACCTCAACTATTTCTTCTGACACCGGATTTTGATCAAAATAAAAAATTAGCAATCCGAAAATGTCGAACGCATTATTAAGGCTTAAAACAAGGCAATGATCACAGTCGGTCGGCTTTCTGTTTTTTAAAAATGTGATAAGTTCGTTATCTACATGAGGCCGCCGGAACATAAATACCGTGGCTGCACTGTTTGCAGTTACCACATCTATTGGTACGATGAGATTTTGTTCTTCACCTGCCGGAACATCGCCAGAGCTATCTGACAATCGCCCGTTGGATAACCCCAATGTCATGAACTGTTCAAAGCTTATTTGATTCTCACGCTCTAACAGGATTTCAAAATCCATGTAATTAAAGGTTTTACGAAGTTCTTCGCAAAGCAATAAATGCAACGAGTTCTTATCCCTGATTTTTAACAACTCGGTGCGCAAGGAAGTTATTGCCATTTTACGTTTCTCCTGAGATTCTACCGGGCCAATAACATGCTCAAACTGATTATAATCTGGCTGGTTTAAGGCTATTGATGTTGTGCTGGCATTTAGCGTGGAAGTATTTTTCATGGGGGAAGGATTAGAGAATTAATTTTTGCTATCTATATTTAATTTAATATTTCATGCATACGGTCACTATTATTCAATACCAGTGCCATGTATTAAATATCTAAAAATCAATTATATAGGCAAACTAATTTCGAAATTCCAGTGAAATATCACTTAATTTTATCGCTTTTTTTATCTAAATATCACTAATGGGGGTTAACTATGTTTGAAATTCAAAGACTTTGCTTTCATTCTTATAGCCGACCGGCACAGCAAAACCTATAACTTTACTTCATTAAAAAAACAATATGAAAAAGCTTCTCTTAACTTTTGCCTGAATAGCGAGGTTTTCAGGGTTCGTCTTCGCCTCAAAAGAAAAAGAGATTTAGCGATGGTAGAATCAATTTTTGGCAAAGAAAAAAAACTTTCATCATGAAAAACAAGCAAATTGAGGATTTGAAAAAAACTGACTTTTGGAATCTATCCGATGAGTATGAAAGTGCATACTACGTTATAAGCCCTGGACAGGTTAGGATTATCAAACAATATGGATAAACTATAATCCCACGGGCGATACGACCGCAGTCAGACTTGCAGCTAAAATGATCGGAAACAGCGAAATTGTGATCGTTTCTACAAGAGTATTTTGACAGGCTTAACTAATTGTCATAGAATTGTCATTTCCAGCTTTGAGTATCCACAAGCATTGTGCCGATTTGTAAATTAATAATATTCAGATGATTATAAATTGACAATTATCAATTGGTGACATATAAACAATTTTTAATCTTGTAATTGTTGATATGTCGATAATAGACAACAAACTTGCGGCCGGGTATTTATCCTGTTTTCCGTTTGGCTTAAAATATCAGTTTTTACAGGGTAAGTGTTTCAAATTTATCACGATTTTTACTTATAAAACTGAGACACGTTTAGAATGCGGCCGGTCTTGGGATTTGAGAAATAAAGAATATGGAGTATGAGCATCTTTTCACATTTAACGGAAACTATCTGCTTCTTTAGTTTTTGGACTGAAACACGTTATCAAAAGCTCAACTCATCCTTTGTGATCAAATTTATTATACCGTTGGTTTTAGATTACAGTTATATTTAATGTTAAGATTAAAAGTACAGATAGTAATTCAATTCATAAGAAAGTATTATTTGAACAGTTATGAAAGCTAAAATACTTATCGTTGAGGACCAATTTGTTGAGGCGAATAATCTACGTCTTATGCTTGAGCATGCGGGGTATAAAGTTTGTACTATTGCAAGGTCGGTACCTATCGCCTTGAAAATTATTGAAAAAGAGCACCCGGAGTTGGTACTGCTCGATATTATGCTCCAGGGGGAGCTTACAGGCATAGACCTGGCTAAATCACTGAGAGCTAAAAATATAGCTTTCGTTTATCTGTCCGCAAACTCGAATAAACCAATCTTCGCCCTGGCAAAAGCGACCAAACCTTATGGATTTCTCGTAAAACCTTTTCGTGATAAGGATGTATTGGTTATGCTGGATGTAGCATGGTACCTTCATCAGGAACAATTACAAAACATAAATCAAAAAAAAGTTGCCACGCCTGTAGATAATGACACTGATCGCCCCTTAGGCCTGGATTATATTATTACAGAAAGCAAGGATATGCTTCAGGTACTGACAAGTGTAAAAACAGTAGCCTCAACGGATACCTCAGTATTAATTTTAGGTGAAAGTGGTACCGGAAAAGAATTAATAGCCCGCGGCATTCATCAGGCTTCTCAGCGGGCAACTAAGCCTTTCATTGTTGTCAATTGTGCAGCATTGCCGCAAAATCTCATCGAGTCCGAACTATTCGGGCATGAAAAGGGGTCATTCACCGGTGCTTTTAATAAAAGGATCGGAAAATTTGAACAGGCAAACGAAGGCACCATTTTTTTAGATGAGATTGGCGAACTGCCTTTGGAATTACAAGTGAAGTTCCTTCGGGTTTTACAGGAAAAAGAAATAGAGCGTATCGGAGGCCAAACCAGAAAGATTAACGTTCGTGTTATCGCTGCAACCAATCGTGACCTTGAAGAAGAAATATTGGTTGGCCGCTTCAGAATTGATCTTTATTACCGGCTCAACGTTTTCCCTATTTTACTGCCTCCGCTGAGGGAAAGAAAGGGGGACATTCTTCTACTGGCACATCATTTTATCACGTTTTATTCGAAGAGGGAAGGAAAAAAAGTAATCGGCTTGTCCGAACGGACAGCAAAAGAAATGGTAAACCATCCATGGCCGGGAAATGTACGGGAATTGGAAAATCTTATAGAGCGGTCAGTGTTAATGGCTACCGGATCAAAAATTGAAAATATAACTCTTGCCAGAGGCCTGCAAAAACCTGGATTAATTGAGGACGATCCTGAAAAACTAAAAACAATGGAAGAACATATGCGTGACTATATTTTGGCAGTATTAAAGAAATGTAACTGGAAAATTTATGGGAAAGGCGGGGCTGCAGAAATTCTGGGTATGAACGTTTCAACACTTAATTCACGTATAAAAAAACTGGGAATAAAATGAGGTTAAAAAAACCTGGGGAGGCCATAAACGCTTCAGCGCAATTTGCATGGAGGCGTGCACATAATAGATTCTATGGAGTTTTCATTTGAAATCGATTTTCGAAATCATAACCAGGTGCATCTTTACATTGCAACACGTTGTACATATTATTATACATTTAATTCGTAGCTAAAATCCATACTTGAATATTTGCGGGCAATACCGTTTGATATCATAGTTATGAGCAAACTCTATGTTTTTGCCTTAATGACGGCATACAGTTCAGGTGCTTATGCCCAGGAGATTTCCCGGCATGGGGTAGATTCTCTTTTGAAGGTAACAATTCATGTAAATGCCGCCCAGGTCGCCTATGAAAGAGGAAACAAAGAGGATGATATAAGGCTGCGAGATCAAAACATCAGCCTGCTCAAACAAAATGCGCGCCTGCAGCAGGCTTTGTGGGACGAGGCTGTCAGGCTTCGGAACGAAACGATCACCGGTATTTTAATTCTACTGATATGTGTGGGGCTATTTTACAGGCAATATCGGCTTAGGCAAAAATCAGACCGGTTGGTTAGTCAGAAAAACAAAATAATTACCGAAAAGAATGAATTATTTGATCGTGTGATCAAAGAGAACGAGTGGCTGCTCATTGAAGTGCATGACCGCGTTAAAAATAATCTCCATACGATTCTATCCCTTTTGGAGTCTCAATCTATTTTCCTGGAAAATGAGGCCTACAGGGCATTGGAAGACAGTAGGGGCAGGGTATATGCGATGTCACTGATCCACCAGCAACTCTATCGCTCTGAGGACATCAATGCGATCAATATATCCATCTACCTTTCAGAATTCGTCTGCCATCTCCAACAAAGCCCGGTTGCGCATAAGATTCATTTTGAACTTAATGCCGCACCTATACAACTGTCGCTATCACAAGCCATGCCTCTGGCCCTTATTATTAATGAGGCAGTCACAAATTCTATCAAATTTGCATTCCCCGGCAAAAGAAGCGGCGAGATTAAAATAAATCTCTCGCGGACAGATGAGTTGATCAAACTGGTTATCGCAGACAACGGCATTGGGATCGATCCTGTCCTCCTTGACACATCCCGGAATTCATTAGGTATTACCCTGATCAAGGGGCTGACAGAAGATATCAAGGGAACCCTGCAATTTGAGTCAAATAAGGGTACTTGTGTCACCCTGAGCTTTAATGCAGATTATTTTTATCATCCGCCTGTCCTGGGATAGATCAGAATCCTTAAACCGTATTTGAGCAGACTTTCGATTTGATTTTAAAATGTTTTTGTTTGAATAACAAAGTTTGTCGTCGCTCGATTTGCTGAACTTTAAACTGTGCGGATAATCCATTTTCGGGCTGCCCGTATTTGCCATTTTTGAACCATGAATATAAGTCTTGAGCATATCGAGGTTGAAGAAGATCTGTTGGTGATCCACAAATATATGGAGGTCTTCCAAAAATACCGTGATGATGGTATTATTGACTTGGATAAACACCTTAAAAATCAATTAGATTTTCAGATATACCGCCTGGAAGACGCTGTTCCGATAGTTCGCGGTATTGTTCCCTCGTCCCGCCAGACAGCCTATTGGATTACCCTTGTAAAAAAAGGGTCGGGGGAAAAATCAATAGGGCTGTTTACTTTTCCAATTGAAGACAATTCATTATTTATCATACCTAAAAGGGTTATTCATTCCAGCAAATACTTGCCAACGGACTGTGCCGGATATATTTTAACCTTTAATGTTGATTTTTTTTTGGATAAAGCATTCCCTGCAGAGCACGTCATCAACAGGAAAGTATTTAAAAGTTCTACACGACCTTATCTTCATCTTAATGAAAGTCAGATGCGGATCTTTTCCAAAATCTTCGAATGGATATTAAAAGAAAACGCCTCTGATGAAGAAGAAAAAAAAATGATAATTGCACTCAAGATCCTTGAAATGCTGATATACAGTGATCGCCTGTTTACCAAAGCGGAATTGATCAGTAAGGGAATCGTGTACCATCCCCTTATCGAACAATTCCATGAACTGGTTGAAATTAACTTTAAACAAGAGCATAGTGTCAAGTTTTACGCTGATGCATTGGCAGTTCACCCCAATCATATTAATTTTCTTTTAAAAAAACATTGTGAATTAAATGCGAAGGAGAGCATCAATAAAAGGATCATTTTAGAGGCAAAGTATCTTTTATCAAATCCCAGGCTCACAATCAAAAATATTGCCCTGGATCTTGGTTTTTCGGACGCGAATAATTTCTCCACCTTTTTTCATAAGTCCGCAGGTGTGTCAGCGTTTGCTTACAGAAATTCAATAATTAAATCTAACCAAAAATGAGACATGGATTTGACATTGTCAGGAATTAATGGTGCTGACGACCTTTTATTTATCAATAAGTTTAGGGACAGCTGCAGAAAATACCGCAAAGATGGCTTAATCGATATTGATAAACACCTTAAGCATAAATTTTGTTATAAAATTTATCGTCTGGAAGATCTGATTCCGAAGTTGGGTAGTTCGGTCCCACCTAAAAGGCAGGCTGTTTACAACATTGCTTCCTTTAAAAATAGAGACAGAGAAAAAACTATCGGACTAAACACTTTCCCAATTAAAGAAAATACACTTCTTATTGTAGCAAAACGGATTGTCCATTATAGGAAATATTTTTCATCAAGTTCCTGCGGTTATGTGTTATTATTTAACCGTAATGTTTTTTTGAACACCGCTATTTTTGAACAGGTTATAATTAACAAAAAAGTACGCAAAAACTCTGTAACGCCATACCTTTATTTAAATGATTGGCAAGCAAATCTGCTATCAGAGATTTTTGAATGTATTTTGAGGGAGCATCAGGACATTGATCAGCAAATGCAGGAAATGATCGCGATAAAGATTCTGAAGCTGCTGATTCATTGCGACCGCTTATATTCAGAGGCAGCGTTGATTGCTGAAGGGAAAAGCTTTAATTCGCCCATAGAGAAATTTTTGGAACTGATTGAAATTTAAAAAAGAAAAGACTGTAAAATTCTATTCACAGTCTTTAAATATCCAACTAAACTACCTTAACTCTCTGCTAAAAAACATGGTTTTCAAAACGTCTGCTAAGCCGATCCCGCGTGCCCACCGGTAATTAAAGCAGCTTTTTCCATAAGTTCCAAAACTTACTTAACGTGAATAGATAAATGTTCACGTTTTCGACGGTCGGACAATCATTCTTAATGACTGATCTTTCGTAATATAGGCCCCTGCCCAGTTATACAATGTGGTAATGCGGTTACGATTTTTAACCAGTGATAAAAGATGTATAAAAAGCCACATGAACCAAGCCAGGAATCCATTGAAATGCATTTTATTGTCCGGCATATCAACTACAGCCCTGTTTCTGCCTATAATAGCCATGCTCCCCTTGTCATTGTAAACAAACGGCTTTAAGAATTTTTCCCTCAAAATGCTTTCAAAATTTTCAGCCAGGTTTACGCCGTGCTGGATCGCAACCTGGGCCATCTGGGGATGGCCATTTGGGAATTTTAACTCATGACTTTGTATGGAGGTATCTCCGATTGCAAATATATTATTCAAGCCTTTCACCCTGTTGTATTCATCAACGATCAATCGCTTCCCCCGTCCGTAGCATTCAGGAGGCAAACCCTCAAACACCAAGCCGGTGACACCGGCTGCCCATATTAGTGTTTTGGTTTCTATAGTCGTCCCGTTTGTAAAAGTTACCACGTCATTGCTATAGTCTTTTACCTGCATGTTCAATCCTACCGTGACCCCCATTTTCATTAAAGCTTTGAGGGTGTCTTTTTGTGACTTTTCACTCATAGGCTTCAGCACAGCATCAACACCATCCACAAGGTATATTTCGGCGTCGATTTTATTCTTTATAATTTCCGGATAATCTTTGGGTAGGATGTCTTTTTTCATATCTGCCAGCATACCGGATATTTCCACACCGGTTGGGCCGCCGCCCGCCACAACGATATTGAGTAACTTGTTTTGCTCCTTTTTATCCTTCGATATTGCTGCCAACTCAACCTGTTTGAGAATGTGGTTTCGAAGTTCTAATGCGTCGTTAACCGTTTTCATCGGCAAGGCGTTCTTTTTGACGTTGTCCATTCCAAAATAATTTGTTGTGGTACCCGTGGCAAATACCAGGTAATCATAAGTCAGCTCTCCTGTTGACAAGATTATTTTGTTTTCAGATGGTATCACTTTCTCAACCTCGCCAAGATGGAAATTAACATTCTTCTTTTGCCTAAACAGTTTTCTAAAAGGATAACTAATGTTTGAGACTTCCAGGAACCCTGTTGATAATTGGTACAACAGGGGAGGAAAGAAGTTGTAATTGTTCTTGTCAACTAAAGTAATAATGAACTCGTTCTTTTTTGAAAGCCTTTCAATCAGGTTGATTCCCGCAAAACCTCCACCTATAATAACAATATGTTTCATACTCGCCTCCTAATTATTTAATTTAGTGCTGCAATTTTTGAATTTCTCCTATGACGGGGATATGACTTTGAACATTTGACTGCACTGCAGTTTGGATGTATAACTCGATCTGGTATAACGTTGCCGCCTTTAGTCCTCCAATTACCTTTTGGAATTTGCTGAAATATTCCCGGTGGAGATGATCAAGTTTTGCGGTATTGTTCATTAGACCCTCAGCAATCCGGGGAGCAGATGCGTTATCAAGGGTATCATAACTTTCAACAAATTGTTTGATGAGCCCCAATCTTTCCAGCAGTATAACATTGTTTTTATTTTCGTATTCGTCATACAAATTCCAGAATTCAGTTTTTTTATTTTCGTCAATTTGCATGTACTCCGCAATGATTGTTTTCTTGGCTTTTCCAAATATTGCTTCAGCAATAGCAGTATCCTCCTTCTCAGTTTGCGCCAGCGCAAGTGCAGAAAATGTGATCAAAAAAGTCAGAGTTAGAAATATTCTTTTCATGAGTTTTATAAATTATTTGTTTTCATTAATGTGTAAAATAAATTTTAGTATTTGAGCTGCCTTATCGGTTTAAGTACCGCCCGGGGAAATGAAGTGACAGTTGTTCTTGCTAATCATATGTTTTATTTGAATTTCCTTTGTTGTAATAGTGACTGAATATTTTTTTATTTAACCAATGACCGGCATAGGCCCCGCCCATGCCAACTGCAGCCCCGCCCAACACATCTGTGGGATAATGTTTGCCCAGATACATCCGTGAATATCCAACCGAGCCTGCCCATAGATATGCCGGAACCGTAATATACCACTTGTGGTATTGCAGGGAAAGTGTGGTAGCAGTTGCAAATGCTAAACTCGTGTGGCCCGACGGGAACGAATATTTGTGGGAAGGGGAGGTCACAAAGACCTCATTAGGATATCTGTCTGCTGGGCGTGTACGGTTAATAGTATACTTAAATAATTCAGTAACCAGTTCTGCCGAGCCAATGCTTATCAACGTTTCATAAGCGTTGTGCTTTGCCTGTTCATTATCATTTGCTAAACCATAAATGAGTGTTCCAATCGCTACTCCCCCGGATACCCAATAGGCAGAAGTACTTGTGTTTTTCCAATACGAAGAATTGGGATTACGGGGATTTATGAATTTTAACAGATCGATATCAGGGTTTTGTGCAAATAAATTAGTGCTTATTAAAGTTGACACATTAACAAGGACAATGAATAATAATCGTGATCTTTTTATTTTCATACGTTTTGTATTACAGGCAATATTTTCCATTACTTATTTTTATGATTATTGATACCTTATTTGCAACTGGGAGAGCATACGCGCTCCTTCGAAATATTCCCTTTGTTCTATAATTCTCCCATCACGCCACCTGCTGATTACCGCAAGAGTTACGTCAAAACAGCGGTGATTAGGCTCAATAACGATATCGTTTAAATTCATGTTACCTGTCATAGTCCCTGTTACCCGGGCTACCGAACAGGTTAAATTAATTTCTGCGTTTTCAAACAGTACCAGATACGGATCCGTGTGTATAAAGGCATCCCGAAAAATATTGCAGAATTTATTTGCGATGTTAATATGAGCTTCCTTAAAGTGAGGTGTCCTGTCGCCACTCCTGTAAGCGATAAGATCATTATCGAGAAAATCGGCATAATTCTTCCAATTCCGTTCATTCCATGCTTTATCTATTCCTACTATATTAATCAGGTTGCTGTTCATTATTATTTATCTGTATCTGAAAATTAAGGAGTTTGAAGGGGGCATCGTTATACAGCGAATGGCTGTTTTTGACATCAGCTATATAATTTTTCATTCTTTTTGTCGTGTTGTTTATGGGTATTATTTTCTCTATTACAGCTTTAATTTTCTATTACAAACATATCCAATAGTCATTTCCAGGCGCTTTTAAAACCACATGAACGTCTTTTAAAATCAAACTAATTTCAACTATTGGATTGCACGCTGGAAGGACTGGACTTGTATTGGGTGAAAAGGTGTTCGTGCATTCAATTCATCTGCGTTCCTGAGTTTTAAACCGGAACCCTTTTATAACCCGCTCCTGTTGCGTGCAGGGCGCTTAGCAGGAGGATTGCTAATCTATGCGCTGATCGCCTGGATCGTACTTATAATATATCATTGCAAATGAGAATAACAAAAGACCAGGAGAATAGCCATACAACTATTACCAAGCTGAATACCTCTTTGGATCTAGCCGGGTATGAAGTTTTGAGATTAGGACGTGCAAGAAATTCTTAAGTTAAAGTCTGCACGGATTTCTGATTTTTTGCCTCCCGATCAAAAAAAATGTTGTATATGTTAAAGCCAATTTTTACTTTTATGTAAATCCTAAAACCTTAACATCTTAACCAAATATGAAAGCCCAACTTCCTTATCCTAAAAACTTAATTGCAAGCCTTGTTTTTATTTTTGTTATTGCAACCATAGGTTGCAATAAGATCCATATCTTCCCTAAGGCCGTACCCCCCGCCCTCCCGGCAGAAACGCATGTGGGAAAAAAAACCTTTGGGTTTAATTTGAACGGACAATTATGGCTTCCGAATACAGCCGGTCCTGATGCCGGGCCGGCACTGACTTCTTATCTGCAGTTTAATTCATTTACCCTTGCTGCAAACCGCCTGAACCAGCATATTACCTTTAATATCCCGAACGTTACCTCTACAGGGAGCTATGATTTGACGACCAATGTGAACGTTGCGATTTTTTTCAGTGATACAACACGATATAAATGTACGCAAGGCACAATGGATATTACCTATTTTGACGGGCAGAAGGGTATCATATCCGGTATTTTTTCGATGAAGGCCGCCAGCCCCGCAGGCAATGAAGTGACAATAGACCAGGGCCGCTTTGATATGACATTTTAACTTATATATCTTAACACAAACTTATCCTTATCTTAATGAAAGTAAAACCATTTTGGGTCGCAGCGATCCTAACCGTGTGCCTCGCGCACAGGGCTTTTTCCCAGCAAACGGACAGTTTGTCCAATGCCCAGGTCACTTTTTACAGTAAGAACCTTTCTGTGAGTAAAACAAAAGCGAAAGAAGTGTTCGATATCCTGGATAAATACAAAAAGGATGCAGCGGCTGTACTCGGCAATGCTGCCTTATACGATATACCCCAACCCGGCCCAAAGTACGGTGAATATCATCGCTACCGATAATACAAGTTCACAAACCGCTGATGTGCTGCAAACAAATTCTGTTACTCAATCGCAGCCAAGAGTCTTTGATGCTTATATTTTAAACGATAAAGGCGTAAAACTGAGGATATCGAAGAATAACAAACAAACGGTCGGCTTTGATATAAGAGATTTACCGAATGGCCTTTATTTTGTTCACATTTACGAAAATGGTAAGATCATTAAAAAAGAACTTTCGATCAGCAGGTAGAAACTGCTTAATATGATACATCCCTGCGTGAAATAGCATTTGACTAGCTTCCTGCAGTGTAAATGACAAAAGCCATCGTACATCGACGGCTTTTGTCATTTACACTGGTTCGAAACGCTCAGCCAACATTTCGAATCTGCCCAGATCTGGGGAATCGCGGAATATCGCATAATCCTCTTTTTATATCAGCCCGAGATTATTAATTGATAATGATCCAAAACTCAGATGTGACAATGACAAAAGAAAAAAAGCAAAAAAAGGGATTATTATCAGAATACAATAAGAATTTGATGTTAATGCTGAATTCTCGGCCGCTTTTTTTTCGTAGTTCCCCGTTGCTCTTCTACATATTGCCTGGTGGATAAAGGACTTAGCGTTTGACCCGATTCCGAATATGTTTTTTGAGAGAAGGCTTGTTTGTCGGCAGCTACCCGCACACTAATTTGACGCTTATCGATCTCAGCCCCGTCCATTAGTTTTATTGCTCGAACTGCCGCCGCCTGATCTTTCATTCTAACAAATGCGTAGCCACGGCTTTTTCCCGTAGCTTGTTCCGTGACAATCTTAACTGATACGACCTCCCCATATTTACTGAACATCTCTGTAAGTTCAATTTCCTGCATATCCCTCGGGAAACCTACGATGAATAGTTTTACCATATCACTTTGAATCATTTATTTAGTTTTGACTTCAATTGGAAACAGGAGCGGATCAGACTAATGGGCTGCTAATTTGTTTTGATTCTTCAGGCTATCTTCCTTTTGTTTTTGTTGTTGTTTGGCTAACCTTTTAAAATAACCGCGGAGTAAAAAGTTATGTTTCATCGCTTCCATATTCTGATTAAAAGCCGCCGTACCCTTTTGAACGTTTTCCAAACTGCTACCGAGGTTTTCAGCCATAACTGAATCCCGCAATAAGGTATGAATGGATCCCTTTCCATAAAATAAATCATGGTTTACATTATTGACCATGTCATTTAGTTGGATAGTCAGCTTATTGGTGTTATTGCTTGCAAGTTTTATATTTGAAAGCGTTTCCTTCAGGCTTCCGGCAAAAGCTGTATCTGTTAATAACAGACCCGCAGCCCCCTTTCCCTTTTTCATTTGTACAACCAGCTGATTTATGCCATTTAGCATTTCATTTGCCTTAGCGCTCGCTTTATTGATGTTATTAAAAGTGGATCGCAGGCTTGCCCCTAAACTTTTATCGTTAATGACTTTGAAAACATCACTGCTGTCAACACGCAAAACAGTACCCTTTACGGTTTCTGTTATAGTCGCAATATTATTGTTTGTTTTGGCAAGCGTTTGTAACATATCATCCTTGTTGAACGGTGGTTGAACGGTCAATAAATCACCGTTCTTGACTATAGGACTATTACCTTTTATGGGCATTATGTTTATCATTTTATTGCCCATCAATCCTTCTGAACCAATAGTTGCCAAAGCATTTTCATGTATATAGGACTTAACTTTGTTGTCAATCAGCAATACAACCTCTATACTTGTATCATTAATAATGTTTATACTTTTTACGGTACCGGCTTGTATTCCCGAAAAAAGAACATTGTTTCCCTCTGCAAGGCCGTCCAATTGAGAAACGCGCGCTTTAAGCACAAAGCCGGATCCAAACATATTGTGGCCTTTACCGATCACATAGAATGAGAGTATAAGCACCAATAATCCGGCCGATACCAATAGCCCTAGTTTAATATTGTTTTCTCCGTAGTTTGTCATAGTAATTCATTCAAAAAATTGTTTTATATTTTCGTCATTTGATTGCTCAAGCGCTTCATAAGTTCCTTCAGTATAACATTTCCCGTCCAGCAACAAAACAACCCGGTCTGCAGTGTTTTTTACACAATTCATATCATGTGAGATGATGATGGAGGAGGTTTGGTATTTTTTTTGCAATTCCAGGATCAGGTTATCAATATCCCGTGCGGTAACAGGATCAAGCCCTGTAGTGGGTTCATCATATAAGATGATCTCCGGTTTTAAGATCATTGTCCTGGCTAAAGCTACCCGCTTTTGCATTCCTCCTGATAATTCAGCGGGCATCATGTCAACCGTGTGGCTTAAATTCACATTTTCTAATGCTTCCATCACCATAGTATCCACCTCCTTCTGTGAAATTTTAATCCAATGTCTGCGTAATGGAAACTCCAGGTTTTCTCTGACGGTCATAGAGTCGTATATTGCATTACCCTGGAAAAGAAAGCCCATTCTCGATCTTGCCCTATCTAAATGATCGTGATTTAGCTTTGGTATATTATCCCCCAAAACCATTATACTGCCGCTATCCGGTTTTAATAAACCTATGATACATTTTATTAATACCGATTTTCCCGCGCCTGATTTTCCCAGTATTACTACATTTTCTTCCTTTTGGACGGCAAGACTAAAATCATTTAATATCGTACGGGTTCCAAATTGTTTATATAGATGTTCGATTTCGATCACCGGTTCCTTATTGGGATTGTCAGTGTCTGGTTTTGTCCGCATATCCACTCTTTAATTTAGCTTTAATATGTTCGTAAATTGAACTGCGATCAGGTCAATTATAAAGATCAGGACAGAGGATATAACCACAGCAGAATTGGCTGAACTTCCTACACCCCTTGTACCATTGCTGGAATGATAACCCTTATAACATCCTATCAGCCCTACATTAAAACCAAAGAAAAAGGTCTTTATAAGTGCTGGTAAAATATCCCTGAGACCAATGCTAGCAAATACCTGCACGAAAAATAAATGAAGACTGGTTACCGAACCGATGTTCACACCGATAAAAGCACCCAATAATGATATGGCATCTCCTAATATGGTTAGTATGGGCAGCATCAACGTTGTGGCAAGCACCCTTGTTGCAACCAGGTATTTAAGAGGATTGGTGCCGCTCACTTCCATAGCATCGATCTGTTCGGTAACTTTCATGGAACCTAGTTCCGCGCCGATTGTGCTTCCAATTTTTCCTGTAAAAATTAAAGCTGTAATGACAGGACCGATTTCGCGTATAATAGCTACGCCTACCATTCCGGGAAGTTGAGAATCAATTCCATAACTCCTAAGGGATGGCTGCAATTGCATGGTTAATACCAGACCCATGATAAAGCCGGTTAACCCGATCAACCCAAAGGATTTATAACCAATTGCATAACACTGTGTAAAAAATTCCTTGACCTCATATTTGGGCTTGATACCAGAGGAAACAAAATGCCCGGTGAACCTTGAAATGTCACCGGTCTCGTTAAGGAACGCACGGGTTTTTATCATAAAAGCCATTTATTAAATAGTTTAGAATGATGGATATTATTATTTTCTTAAACTCTCTATTCGGGTGAGATTACTTATTATTATTTTCAGACTTAATGGACTTTGAAATTTTTCGGGATCATTTTATCGCAGGATTGTAACATGTGAGTTATTTTCAATCGTTATGCTCCCTTCTATCAATTATTATTCTCTGATCCTATAATTGCTTGTTTTTTTAAAATTATTCCCACTTCAGGTTTGATTTTCATCGTCCGTCTTTTTTATGAAAATATACCTGCACAAAGAAACTTTTAATGTAAATCCGGGCTCTTTTAAAATCAAACCGATATCTTTTGTTTTCAAATAGATTAAAGGTTTTGTGGTGCATGCTTGTAAATGGCGGGCACCAGGAGTTACTGATACTCTTCGGTGCCTTTTCTATTAAAGCTGTAAATCAGATATGCTAATGCCGGTAAAATAAATGCACTTCCTGCAAGCAAGGCTGCACCGAGAATATTTATTGTTTCCATAGAAACAGATTGACCTAATAAAGAGAGATAAGTACCGTTTTTCAACAGGATGATTTGTGGAAAATGGCTATACGTTACAGCGATCAATAATGATGTGACCATAAATCCGGCAAAAAAACGGGTGCTTCCAATTTTATTTTTTTCAATCATTTGGTACACTATGATTAAGGATAAAATCGCCAAACAAAGGGCAGTTACGCATATGAAACTTCCAAATATCCACCTGAACATTGGAATACCTTCGGTGTATGATGACAACAGGCAAAGGGAGCCAGATAGTACCATGGCCAGATTCATAATTTTTGCTTTTTGAACATATTTTCCTTTTAAGTAATCCCCTTGAACTTCGCCAGCCATGAAAACAGCGGCAAGAAATCCACATAGGGAGACGGTAAAAAGCCCTACCGAAAAGGAAAATGGATTTAGCCAATCATAAATATACGATGAAGAAAAATTCACTGACAAAGGGTCTATACGACCGGAAACCGCGCTTCCTGCAATGATTCCCAGAAACAACGGCGTCACCAAACTTGAGTACATATATATCCTGTTGTAATGATTGTGCATTTTATCTTTTACAGCGTCATAATTTCTAAAGGTGAAGGAGGTTCCGCGGGCAATTATACCAAACAGCATAATTACGACCGGTATATGCAGAAATACAGAAACGGTGGAATACACTTGCGGAAAACCGACGAAAATAATGACAACCGCAATAATGAGCCACATATGATTTGCCTCCCATATTGGCCCCATTACATGGTGTGATGTCTTTCTTATTTGATCCCTCTCTTTTTCTGAAGTAAATAATTCGAGAATTCCTGAGCCGTAATCAGCTCCGCCCATTAACAGGTAAATTAAAAGGGATACCCACAAAAAACCTATAACAACATAAAGCATAAATTTTTAATTTTAATTAGTTATATCATAAAGTTCTGGCACCATTTTGATCTGACGGCTAAGAAGAAACACGACGGCAATAGCCAAAGTGAAGTACATTGCACTGAACAGATAAAAAGAATAGATTATTCCGGGCATGGGTGTTACAGCGTCGGCTGTTCTCATTATTCCATGAATAATCCATGGCTGACGGCCTACTTCAGTAACTGTCCATCCGGCTTCGACGGCTAAAAAACCTACAGGAGTAGCCAAAACAAATAATTTAAGAAACCAGGACTGGTTAAACCAGATGGGTCTAAAGAAGAAAGCAGCCAGGTAAAACAAACTCATGCCTACCATTAGCATTCCAAATGCTACCATGGCCTGAAAGGCGTAATGGGTAATTGCTATTGGAGGCTGGTTATCCAATGGGATTTCATCCAGGCCTTTTACTACCGAATCTGTACTTCCATTTACCATAAAACTGAGCATACCGGGTATTTCCAAAGCATAGTTCACCCTTTGGTTTTTGACATCGGGAATGCCTCCAATGATTAACGATGATCCTCTCCCGGTTTTAAAATGCGCTTCCATGGCAGCGAGTTTGGCTGGCTGACTTTTAGCAACGAACTTTGCTGAAATATCTCCGCTAAACGGCTGTAATATTGCCGCCACAACTGCAAATACGATTGCTATTTTAAATGCAGCTGAATGAAAAACTATATTTTTCCCCTTTAAAATCATTAAAGCATGGATTCCTGCGACTGCGAAACCTGTTGCAGCGAATGCAGCAATGGTCATATGCAGGGATTGGGAAAACCATGCATCATTGAACATTGCTTTAATCGGATCAATATGAGTGTATCTCCCATTAACAATGTCAAAGCCTTTGGGACTATTCATCCAACTATTGGCGGCGACCACCAATATTCCGGAAATGACACCTGTGATGCCCACGAACACGCCTGTCAGCCAATGGAACCAACGGTTAAGGCGCTGCCACCCATATAGGAAAAACCCCAGAGCAATGGCCTCAATAAAGAAAGCAGTACCCTCCAGGGAAAAGGGCATCCCGAAAATTGGTCCTGCCTTTTTCATAAATTCCGGCCATAATAAACCTAATTCAAATGATAATACCGTACCGGAAACAGCACCGGTAGCAAAAAAAATAGCCACCCCCTTACTCCATGCCTTGGTTATATTTTTATAAAGAATATTCCCGGTTCTCAGCCATAGAAAATGTGCAACTGCCATAAAAAATGGCATCACCATGCCTATACATGAAAAAATAATGTGAAATACTAATGAAAGGGCCATTTGTGACCTTGCCGCTAAAAAATCGTTCATAGTTTTTTTGTTATTTTAAGCCATTTTTAGATTGAAAAAGCCAGTAAATAAACCCAGCGCTAAAAATGATTGCTAGCGGATGTAAAGGTCTGCTTAAAGGAATTCAAATAGATTTGATTTTCAAACAATGTGCTTTTAAAATCAAATGAAATAATAGCTTATTGTGAAGGTTAGGCACCTCTCCTCATTATATTTAAATACCCAATCCGACTTATATCTTCGTTAAAGAATAGACATTGGCTCTTGTTTTCTCAGGCCGTCTACACAATTAATCTGTAATAATTCCTTCGGATTATGCTCTTCCTGCGGCACCGTCATTGATTGATAATTCTGGATCCTGTATAAGCTAATTTGATTTTAAAAGTCGTTCGTGTGATTTTAAAAGTGTTAGGGTTTCTCAGGCCACTTACTTTGCTTTAGTTAAATGAGTATCGAAATGATACGTCAATTGCCAGGATTTAAATGTAAATAAAATGGAAACAACAAAGTTAGAAGTTAAACTGCCAACGCCCAATGCGGATTTTTATCAGATTACTGATTGTCTGAATGACTCAGAACGGGACAAGCTGAAGCAAGTCCGGGAATTTATGAACGCAAAGGCGGCGCCCATCATTAACAAGTTTTGGGCAGAAGATTCTTTTCCTTTTGAATTGATCCCCGGTATCAGGGACTTGAAAATTGCCGGCGCTGGATACGAGGGTTACGGTTGTGCCGGTGGAAACACATTGTTTGCAGGTTTTATTGCTATGGAAATTGCACGGGTGGATTGCTCTTGTGCAACATTTTTTGGTGTGCATAGCGGTTTGGCTATGGGTTCTATCTTCCTTTGCGGCTCAGAAGAGCAAAAACAAAAATGGCTCCCGCCAATGGCGAGACTTGAAAAGATTGGCTCTTTTGGGCTGACGGAGCCCCTGGTAGGATCCGGAGCTTCAGGCGGACTTCTGACAACAGCTAAACGGGAAGGGGATACCTGGGTGCTCAATGGCGAAAAAAAGTGGATCGGTAATGCCACGTTTGGTGATGTCACCATTATTTGGGCACGTGACGTAGCCGACAACCAGGTTAAAGGATTTATTGTCGAGAACAACACGCCGGGCTTTCGGGCTGAGAAAATAGAGAACAAAATGGCATTGAGGGTGGTCCAGAATGCGCACATTATTATGGAGAATTGCCGGGTGCCTGAAGAAAACCGTCTTCAAAACGACACTTCTTTCCGGGACACTGCACGGGTGCTGCGGATGACAAGGGCATTTGTTGCTTGGGAAGCAGTTGGGTGCATGATGGGCGCATATGAACATGCCCTGGCTTATGCACAAACGCGTGAACAATTTGGTAAACCAATAGGAAAATTTCAGCTAGTCCAGGACCTTTTGGTGAAGATGCTTGGAAATATCACGGCATGCCAGACCATGGTGATACGGCTGTCACAACTCCAGGATGATGGCAAATTAAAAGACGAGCATGCGTCCCTGGCTAAGGCATTCTGTACTGTCAAGATGAGGGAATCCGTGGGATTTGCACGTGAGCTGCTCGGGGCGAACGGTATTTCACTCGACTACAATGTCGGCCGTTTTGTTGCAGATGCCGAAGCAATTTACTCATATGAGGGTACCCGCGAAATGAACACACTGATAGTTGGTAAAGCAATTACCGGTTTTGGCGCATTTGTATAACTCCGGTAAAGCATCTAATACCCATGGCATTACCTGCAGATCGGGAAAAATTTTCATGGGTTTTTAAAAGCGATACAGAAAAATACCCTGCGGATACCTATGAGAACGCATAATAAATGAATCGTCAACTATCGAAAACTAGAATAGAAATGAGCAACGAAAGCACAATATCAAATGATTTAAGTTCCCCGCTTAACCCTGAACTGATCAATGTCGAGGAACTGAAACTGGGTGGGAAAACATTCAGGGAAAACGCAGGTGCGAGTATAATTGACATAGGTGACCGAATTGGGCTTATAGAATTTCATACGAAGGCCAATGCCCTAAACGATGATATCAGCGAAATGATAATGGTCGCATGCAATGAGGGATCCAGTCGCTTCGATGCTCTTGTCGTTGGTAACCGTGGCAAGCATTTTTCAGCAGGAGCAAATCTGGCGCTTGTGCTTGCTGCCGCCAGGGCCGGGAAATGGGCTGATCTTGAACATACTATCCGTTCGCTGCAGAATGCAAACATGACCCTTAAATACGGTCCTTTACCAGTTGTAGCCGCGCCATTTAGCAATGCCCTGGGTGGGGGATGCGAGGTATGTCTGCACTCGGCAAAGGTGGTAGCAGCAGAGGAAACACACATGGGCCTGGTTGAAACAGGCGTGGGACTCATCCCGGCAGGGGGGGGTACCAAGGAGCTGGGCTTGCGGGCCCAGGATCTCGCCGTCAAAAAGGGACTTACAGAGCCTTTGTTAACTCTTACGACTGTATTGGAGAATATTACTCATGCCCGGGTATCTCAATCGGGTCTCGATGCAAAACAATTATTTCTTAAGGAGGCAGATACCGTCGTTAATGCTCAGGGCCCGCCCATAGAAATTGCTAAACAAGTAGCCATTGGCCTGGTTCACGACCAATACCGCAATGGGACAGCAAGGAGTGATATACCTCTGATAGGAACAAAGGGTATATCAGCCTTTCAATCCAAAATCGATGAGATCCATCAGGCAAAACTGATCAGTGACCATGACGCGGTTATAGCCGTGCATGTGGCGACAATACTATGCGGTGGAAACCAACCGGCAGGGACAGCTACAGAACAACATTTTCTGGACCTGGAGCGGGAGGCCTTCCTGTCGTTGCTGGGTACTGAAAAAACACAGGAAAGGATTGAGTTCCTTCTTACAAACAATAAACTTCTTCGTAATTAATTATTAGTTAAAAGAACACTATGTCACAAGAACTTGGAATTTTTGCCGGACTTAAGGTTATCGACTGCGCCAGCTTCATTGCTGGCCCGGCAGCCGCCACGATTTTATCAGACTTCGGGGCAGACGTTATAAAAGTGGAACCGCCGGAAAGTGGTGACCCACATCGTTTCCTTTACCTCTTGCCGCCAAACCCCGTAGCAGCCCGGAATTATTTTTGGGAATTGACCAACCGGAACAAACGCGGCATTGCTTTGAATTTGAAAAACCCGGGTGGACTTGAAGTATTACGAAAACTCATCAAAGGTGCGGATGTATTTGTTATCAACTATCCCCCGCACGTTAGAAAGGCGCTCGGATTAACCTATGAAGATGTTTCAGGGATAAATCCCCAAATTATTTACGCAGACATCAGCGGCTATGGCGAAAAGGGCCCGGAAGCGGACAAACCGGGTTTTGATGTTACAGCCTATTGGGCTCGTACAGGCCTCATGGACGCAGCCAGAAATGATGGAAGTCCGCCTGCGTTCCCGATTTCAGGGATTGGCGATCATGCGACGGCCAGCACACTATATGGCGGAATCGTGACCGGTCTGTACCGGCGCGAGAAGACGGGAACCGGATGCCATGTATCAACCTCTTTAATTGCTGAAGGATCATGGGCAGCTGCCGGTTGGCTACAGGCCGCATTGGACGGTGCAAAATTTCCAGAATCAAAAGAAGATCGCAAGAATCCGCATAACGCTCTTACAAACACCTATCAAACCCTCGATAATCGATGGCTGGTACTTGTAATGGTACAGGAAGATAAAGACTGGCCGGGTCTGGTAAAAACGCTTGGACGCGACGATCTTCTGTCAGACAGCCGCTTCGCGAATTCAAAAATGCGCAGAGCCAATGCAATAGCACTGATGCAAATATTGGAAAAGGAGTTTTTAACAAAGCCCCTTGACTATTGGCGTAAAGGTCTGGACGAGGCTAGAGTTACTTTTAGTGTGATTCAGACAGTTGAAGAACTGGCAAGCGACCAGCAACTGATAGTGAACGAAATCTTACGGCCAATTCAAAATGGTGAAGACACTACCTCACTGACAGTAGATAGCCCTTTAAAGATTCAGGGAGAAAATAAGGTACTTCCACGGCCGGCCCCCAGCCTTGGACAACACACCATCGAAGTACTTGGTGAACTTGGATATAATTCCGCTGAAATAGAGAATTTGCGTAATGAAGGCGCTATTCCTAAAACTTAACACCCCGGTTGTCTGCATTTTCAATTAAAATACTATTGAAACAAGAGTTAATTATTAATATCTAAAAACATAAATTATGACCACTCAATCTTCTAATACAACAGAAAAAAAAACTGTTTTTGCAACACCTGCAACAATCGCGGTAATTGGTGCGGGGGCCATCGGGATTTCTTGGATTGGCCTATTCCTTGCCAATGGATTTAACGTAATCGTAAATGATCCGCGGCCCGATGTCGAAGAAGCCACCCTTAAAGGCCTTAAGGAAATAAGCCCCTCCCTGGCATCGCTGGGATATGACATTGATAACCTGACAAAAGACCTTTCTTTTGAAAAGGATGTTAACAAGGCTGTAAAAGATGCAGACGTTATCCAGGAAAACGGTCCTGAAAATGTTGGCTTCAAACAGGATCTGTATGCGGGTTTCGAGAGTTATCTGAAACCATCCGCATTGGTTTTTTCATCATCATCGAGCATTCCTGCTACAATTTTTACGGCAAAAATGAAGAACCCAAGCAGGGTATTAATAGGCCACCCTTTTAATCCTCCGCACCTGATTCCCCTGGTAGAAGTAGTCCCCGGAACAAATACAAGTAAAGAAGCAGTTGACGAGGCTGTACATTTTTATACTTCAATTGGTAAAAAGCCGATTGTAATAGAGAAGGAAATTCCGGGATTTGTTGCAAACAGGCTCCAGGCAGCCCTTATGCGTGAAAGCGTCTACCTGGTCAGCACAGGTGTTGTAACTATGGAACATTTGGATCTTATCGTTTCCAGTTCAATCGGACTCAGATGGGCAGCCGCCGGACCATTCAAAACCTTTACATTAGGCGGTGGCCCCGAAGGATTACCTCATTTCCTTAAACATCTTGGGCCAATGCTTGAAAATTTATGGACCTTATTAGGTGATCCGCATTTTGACAAGCCTACGGTTGATTTATTAATAGAGCAGTCGAATAACGGCTACGGTAAAATTCCATACGAAGAATTGGCAAGCGAAAGGGACCAGCAGCAGTTGGCAATTATGAAAGCGCTTAATGAATAAATAGAGGTGTTAAGCCTTGGTATTTACGACAAGGAATATGCGAAGCGGAGCCAGTAAACCTAAATGGCATAGTAAACAAGAATGTGTTTAAAATAAATTGATGTATGGCGTCCATTAAGGTATCGACAGGATTCAGATACCTGATTGGATCGCCATGCCTAAAACGAAATGTATGAAAAATAATAATGATAACGGGAGATTGCTTGTACTGGATGAAAAACATGGAAAAATGCTTTCAATGAGTACCGATGGTTCTGATATTACAACTGTCCTGGAGAACTGTGGATCCCCGGACGGAATAGCTATTGATCCTGTCCGTAGACATATTTACTGGACAAATATGGGCGTTCAATTAAAAGACACAGGGCATTTTTACGAAAATGATGGTTCAATTGAAAGGATTGATTTCGATGGTTCCAACCGTACGGTAATCGTTCCGGCAGGGGGAACCTTTACGCCAAAACAGTTAGCATTGGACATCGACAAACGCAGGATTTATTGGTGTGACCGTGAAGGCATGCGGGTAATGCGGGCTGAAATGGATGGGTCAAATATAACCACCCTGGTAGAAACGGGGAGGGGCGAAACGGATCGTTTGGATGAGACCCGGCATTGCGTTGGTATAGCACTGGATATCAAAAACCAACAGTTTTACTGGACGCAGAAAGGACCTAAAAAGGCAGGTCGCGGACGAATGTTTCGCGCACCAATGGAGTTACCACAAGGACAGGACCCCGTTAGCAGGAAGGATATTGAATTGCTATGGGATAAACTTCCTGAACCCATTGATCTCGAATTTGATCACAGGAACGGACATCTGTACTGGACTGACAGGGGCGCTCCGCCGAACGGTAATACACTAAACCGTGCCCCGATTTGGAATAACCAAGTGATGCCTAAGCCGGAAATAATTAATGACGGGTATAAGGAAGCAATAGGACTGGCTCTTGACCTGGAAAATGAGCGCGCTTTTTCAGTTGATCTGGGAGGTAATTTGTACTGCTGCAGCCTGGATGGGAGTGTTCGCCGTCTATTATATTCAGGGGATGCCATGTTTACAGGTATCGCATATTTAAATGACGGCGCTTTAATAAAAGCTTAAGGCGGTTATATTTTAAGCTGACTGGAAGTCCTGTATCCTTTACCCAAATGATATTACAGGACTTCCAGTTTTTCTTTTTTAATATCAAATCCGAACAAATAATGTATAAAGATTTATACAATTTCTTAAATGCGGGCAGCCAATAAAATCTGATAATTCAAACATGCCTTTACTTAGTTACACCAAATTGGATTAAATATCTCATGCCGGAATCTTCATCCTATATCGCCTATCTGATAAAATGTTTAATTGGCGTGGTAATTTGTTATGCTTTGTACTATTATATTCCCGAATATCCATTCAATTGGGCCATTGTCTCTGTTGTGCTGGTTCTTTCCCCGGACCAAAGTAACCGTCTGGCCTATGACCGGATGAAAGCCAATGCTCTGGGCTGTGCTGTAGGTATTGCTCTTTATCCATTAAAATTACCTGATATAATGATACTTTGCCTGGGAGTGATATTAACGATTGTTACAGGGATTGTGTTAGGAATTACAAGTACATTGAGAACAGCTCTTGCTGCACTGGTGATCAGTAATTTGCAGCAGGAGCAAACCAAACATTGGTACATGGCTCTGGAGCGCGTAATTTGTGTGGTAGCTGGCTGCACGGTCGCTTTGTTGATCACTATCCTTTTTAATTTGATCACCCAGCAATCTTCAGAAAAAAAGGTTTAAACTAATAATAGTTACATTTTGAGCTCCCGGTTGTCTTGGGATTTAATGTTGACATAGTAGCATAAGTATTTATTGTATAAATAATATCCTGTTTGGCGGCGCATTATTTCTCTGATCAGCGCTTCCGGTTACAACAGTTTCACTTTTTGCATGTTATAATAGCCGCCGCATATGTTGTTACAGTACAACAGGTACCCGCCTTTGGAAGCATCGCCCGGGGCATAAGCTGTAAATACACAAATAGCAAGTCCGGCTACCAGTAAAACCGACCTTGAAAATTGTTTTAAAATCAATGAGATACTTCTCATAAAGTGTATTTATATAAATGATTTTAATATAATAAATGGAACCATTTCAACAATCATAATCTAAAATCAAAGGCTATGTAGGGATACCAGCCTTCTTTGGAGTGGCCCGCAATAACCTGTATAACCGTCATCGTGGCAGGTGCGAAATAAAGTCCGCCGCCGGTGCCCTGGTGCCATACCCCGGTATGTTCCCCATCTATCCAAACCCGCCCTACATCATAAAAGCCCGTAATACCTAATTGTCCAGGTAGAATATAGCCGCCAATATTTGCTATTCTGAACCTCGCCTGGAAATTATTGTATGCCATTTCCTGCCCGGAAAACCTGTTTTGCAGATAACCTAAAAGATTACCTTGCCCGCCAAGAAACATATACTGGTAAAATGCCGGATGCCCGACACTGGCTCCGCCACCTATCCGGTCAGAAAGTACCAGTCGTGCACCAGAATCGATCTTTTGAAAATAAGTGAACTCGGGCCTGATTTGCATAAATGATTTGGAACTCGCATTTAAGCCGGCATATCCTTCCAATTTTACATTCAGGTAAAACCCTTTTGTAGGCAAAATTTTGTTATCTTTTTTATCGCTGATATAATCTGCGATAAAGCCTGCATGTGACTTATTTTTGTCGAAGCTCGTACTGTCATAGGATTTAATAAGTCCTGGCTGGTTGATCGACCTTCCGGTATTTCCATTCACATCAAAGTGGTAAAACTGAAATGACGGCCCCAGGCTAATAGTACTGCCCTTACCGGTATGCCAGCGCAATGCCGGATCAAGTTGGTAAAAGTCAAATCTTGTGCGGTAATATGTATGATAATCCCCGGTCTTGTCCAAAACAGTGTTATTACCCTGGCCAAAAAAGTTCATGGTATTGTCAGGTGCATCAACCAGCGCGTTTAGGGTAATATCTGCTTTTCCAATAGCCTGCATCCACTGGCCATTATAATTAATATTGAATGCCTTTGTTTTAAAAGAGTGTTCAACCATTACCTCCTGTATAGTAGAGTAGGGTAGTTTACGAAACCCGTCTTTTCCGGTGTACCTGAACCCCAACCCCAGTAGAAATCCGTCGTCCCTGTTGATGGCACCCGTGGCCAGTGGCGTCCATACATTGTAAGGATTTGTAGCAACAAAATGGGTATTTGACGTATCATCAGACAGATGTTTGCTGAGCCGGTTTGCCTCCCCGGTAAAGTTGACGCTATCTGCTCTGCCATACACCTGTATTTTTTTGTACGCCTGCTTTACTTCATAGGTCTTACTTCCATTAGTCCCTACAATTCTTAATTTAATGGGCGACGTTTTATTATTAATAATTACATGATCGTCTCCTGCGGACACATAAAGTCTGATCTCTTTAGTGATAGCTGGCTGGTAGGTTATGTCCATCAGGTTTTCCTTTGCCTTACCATTTTTACCTAGTTTGGAGATAATAATTTGCATTCCCTGATCGGGTGCATCATTTATCGTCACCTGTTCATCCTTATCACTTACCCGAATATCTATTATCCTGTTTATAAAATAGTAATATTCAGACATCGCAGCGGGGATATTGTCCCTCCGTTTTTTAAGCTTTGAAAGCAGTTCCTTATTCCGGATAGGGTACAATTCTTTTGGAAGACGGTTAATGCCTGCCTCCAGCACCTCGTCATTTTCTGCCTTTACAAATTCATTTACTATGCGCATCCAATCGGAGTAATTGAACTGTGCATCAGGGAACGCTTTAATGAAATTAGTCTTGTACAGAGAGTATTTTACATGGGGTATGGTTCCGTCAAAATTGCCAAGTAAGGGAAATACCCAGGGGAGTGAAGCAATAGTAGGAAAAACACCCTGGTCAACATGCATTACCTGATCACGGTCCCTGGGAACTGCTGTATATATCTTTTCTTTTCCGTCCCTGGTGCTCGTCCAGCGCCATTGATCTTCATGACGGTCCCAGTCACCGATAAGGAGGTCCAGCATACGCGCCCGCAAAAACTCTTCTCCATCAAACCGGTTATCATTACTGTCCTCAAGCTCTTTAAGCATTTTCAACGTGTTCTGTGACGGCCCTGTTGGTTCACGTTCTTCCATTAAAACCACACGGCCGGCAAACGCTTTGCCAAAGGTGCCCATGGCTGGGTCCGGAGCCAGAACGCCTATTACCGGATTGGTATGCGGCACCCGCGCAGCATCAGCCAGCGGCGGCACTATCAACGCAGAATAGGGGTGCTGACCGCTATATTCATCATCTACCCAGTCCAATACAAAAGTGCCCCTCAGGTTTTCCGGCAACAGTTTGTCCGGGGTTTTCTCCACACTGCGAATGGCCCATTCTCTGCCGGTTTTATCCTGCATCCTTATCGACTTCGTTTCCATGCCTCCTCCATATTGCAACGGGCGAAGGCCACCCTGAAACTCTGAGATCCTGATTACCGGGAGTTTTACTTTGGCTGCCCACTCCCGACGGAAATTTTCCCCAAATAACCACCTGTGGAATCCATTAACGTCATTATAAGAAGCGTGAACCTGAACGATCACGCTGTCCTGAAATTGCTTTTTTTGAGTAGAAGCAGCAGAACTTCCCTGCGCATTGCTGTACCGGGCCCAAACGATGACCAGCAGCAGTAAAAATATTTTCTTTGACATAACTTTTATTGATTAATGATTAGCCCGGGCAACGATCTCTTTCTTTATTTCAGGCGTGTCCATAGTCTTATTATCCATTTCAATCAAAACCGGATTGAAATGAAGCGAGTCAGCGATAAAGACGCCCTTCAGGCCTGAATGGGTTTCAATCGTATGGACGTATTTATAACATCCGGAAAAACGATCAAAGGCCAGATTAAATACCTTAATCTGTAAATTCGAAACGGAAAATTCCCCGTTGCATTGAACGCAGACATATCTTCCTTCATCCACCCTAATAAAATCTTCCGAATAGCCCTTTTCATGCAGTTTAATGATCATTCGTGTTAGCAAACAATTCAGCTTTATGCAATTTTTCTTAGTGGTATTCATGAGAATCTTGAATTTTATCCCTTTCAATACTATACTTCCCTCTTTCGTTAAACCGCGGTTTCAATACCTTCAACTGGCAATAATCCTGTTCATTAACTTCTGATAGATGTACTTTATTAATAATATGGTCAATAGTATAATGCCTGCAATAATGATGTAGCCAGACAATTCTTTAGACGCAGTCAGGACAGCCTGACCTTGAAGGTCTTTGTAAAAATCGATGCTTGTCCCGTGCTCTTTTATCAGTGAATTGTTTGGATCAGTCAGCCCGGCCAGATAGTTAAATCGCTTTATTCTTTCGGCGTAAAGGAAATAAGAGTAAAAGGCAGAGCAGACAGCGCTTCCTAAAAACGACCTGACAATAAGCATTGCGCCACCTGCCCCCATTATTTTTGTTAAGCTAAAATTTCTCGTCAGTAACAGGCCTACGGAAATATAGAGCAGAGCCTGGCCAAACCCTTTGATAATTAATGGTATTAAAAAACCCTGGATATTAAAGTCAGTTACAAAATTGTTGTACATCAGGATATGATAGATCACAAATGCCAGAAAGCCCGTCATAATTAAAAGTTCCTCATCGAATTCCTTCAGGTACCAGATGTAACAATAAATACAGCCCAGCATGATGCCTGGAATGAGGTAAAGATTAAGTTCCATGTTCCTGATCATTTCGTAGTGAAGGATACCACCCGAAAATGCCGATTGGAAAGTGCCGGGGATAAATATGCCCAGCAAAAAAAAGTACAATAACCCAAGGCGAAAATTTGCCTTGTTAAATGTTTGCATATCAAAAATCGGATGCTTTGTTGTTAATTCTCTTCTGATGAATAATAAGAAGCTGATTACCGCACCAAATAATGCTGCTACGATTTTTTTTGATTCCAGCCAATCCTCCACTGTGCCGTTTACCACCGCGTAATTTAAAAGCAGCATAGCCGCACCCAATAATATCAGTCCCGGATAGTCCATCTGGTACAGCGGCAGTCTTTTTTTTAGGGGATGGTTTTCGGCGAATATTAAAGCCAATAGGATGCAAACCAACAGCATGATGAATATCACGATGTAAGAAAATCGCCAGTTGTAGTCGTACGCGAGCCGTGTGGTCAGCCAGGTCACAAAATACAGCCCGCAAAGGGCAGTAAAATATACAAAAGGATATAACTTCTTTGTATCGAGCTTTTTGCTCCAGATGATCATCCATATAATATAAACCTCGATCAGGGCGGATATTTTTGTTATCCCAATGAACAGGCAGGCAAAAACAGTGAGGGTTGGATTACTGGTTGTTGCGCAAATAATATTCATTAAAAGCATACCGGACAGCCCGGCTATCAGAAGGGTTTTACTTGAAAATCGCATCTTCATCCGGGTATGAAGAATAAGGCCCAGACCCATCCCGATGTACATGGCATTGGCAGCCTGGGTGTATGGTTCATTGTATTCACCAAGACTGCTGAACATGTCCGTTATATTTCCCGCAAAAACTCCATTGGCAGTCAGCACTACAAAGAATAGGATAAACAATATCGGAAGCCGGAGATATACGGGTACCCACTTATATAATAAATCATAGATTTCCATGCTGTCAGTTTGTTTGTTATTATTATTCTGCAATCCTCACTTCGACGTTCATTCCCGCTTTTAATTGGTCAATATCACTGCTTTGATTAGCGGCAGGATCAAATTCAATCTTCACAGGAACACGCTGTTGCACTTTGACAAAATTCCCTGTTGAATTATCGACCGGTACGGCCGAATATCTTGATCCTGTAGCCTGTGAAATAGCAGTCACTTTACCAAAAATTTCCTTGTCATCGAGGCCATCTATTTTTAACTTCATTTTTTGCCCTATGTGCAGCTTGGTAACCTGGGTTTCTTTATAGTTGGCCACAACCCATTTACTATTATTTCTTACAAATGACAGCAGTGTTTGCCCGGCTTGTACCAACTGTCCCTCCTGTATATTACGACGGCCTGTTACCCCATCATAGGGTGCCAGTATCACGGTATAAGAAAGATTGAGCTTGGCCATATCCACCAGGGCATGGGTGCGTTTGATCTCGGCATCGTTTACCATGATCCTTTTTGAGGTCTCATCCGTTGAGAGGCTGGTGGTGTGACGTTGTTGTTTTAGTGCATTGGTCTGGGCCACCAAGGCATCATATTCAGTTTTAACCTGGTCAAATTGCTGCTGTGTCGCGGCGCCGTCTTTCAGAAGATTGGCATAGCGATGGTAGTTTTGCTCTGCGTTCCATACCCTGGCATCCGAAGCTTTAATATTAGCATCGGTAACGTTTATATTGCTATGTACCGTGTTAACCGAATAGGAGGTTACATTTTTTGAGGCCTGCGCCGTAAGGTATGCTGCTTCCGCCTGTTCAAGCTGTATTTTATATTCTCTGTCATCTATAATGACAAGCGTGTCGCCTTTTTTTATGTGCTGATGTTCCTCAAACCTCACTTCCTTGATATAGCCCGGTATCCTGACATTAACCGGGTTAATGTATTCCTCTACCTGGGCGTCATTGGTATAAAGAAAATGATCCAGGTTGAAATAGGTAGAAATGCCCCATATAATTGCAATAAGGATGCAGATAACGAGTATGCTATTTAATAGAATAATCTTTACCTTGCTTTTTGGCTTTTCATTAACAGGTTGTAAATCGCTCATATCGCTATGTTTTTATTAAAATTTTAAATTTCCGATTGCTTTTTGTAAGAGAAAATAGTTATAAACCGTATTGATCTCGGCGTTAGTCACTTTGGTTTCTGCTTCTATTTTAGTACTGGTTGCATCTATCAGGTCTGTGAGCAGAGCCAGTTGATTAAAGTATTTTTTCTCAACGATACGGTAGTTTTCCTCTGCTGATTTCAGGTCGTTTCTATATGTTTGCAACTCATCCTTTGCCTCACTATACTTAATGTACCGTGAGCCAATATTCACTTCCATATTTTGTTTTTGTAAAATTTCCTTTTGCAATGACTGCTCCAGCGCTATTTTCGCGGCCTTTATTTTTCGGGGCGACTGGTAAATGGATGAGATATTATAGCTTATGCTAATGCCCGCCTGCCATATATTATAATAGATATCTATTGCAGGGATGTTATACAGAAAAGGACGCTGCAAAGCGCTTCCGGAGTAAAGGCTTATCTGCGGATACCTGTCGCTGCCTGATATTTTAATATTTGTTTCAGCTATCCTGTTTTCAGTCGCCGCAATCTTTAGTTCGTGATTTTCCTGATACCCTTGTTCAATGAAGGCAGCCAAGTTTTTATCGTGCATTTGATATTGCAATAAAGTGCTGTCAGGTACAAGCCTGGCCGAGTCTGCCCGGCCTGTAACCATATTTAATTGTTTATTCAGAATAGCGATGGTATTGTCTGTTTTTAGTATGGCCAGCTGGAAATCGGACAGTGTAAGCTTTGTTCGCAAAACATCATTTTGGGTAACCAGGCCTTGCTTTTCCAGGGACAATATGTTCTCCAGCCTGTGCTGTGCCAGGACAGCATTATTAACATAAACCTGCCGCAGGTTTATAAACCTGAAAATGTCGAGGTATTGAGCCACAACAAGGAATTTAATATCCTCGGTGTTTTTTTCCTGGGCCAAAGCAGCCACCTGTTCTTCAAGCGACGCCTGTTTGAGCGTATTGGTGATTTCGCCTCCCTTAAAAATTACCTCCGCGGCCTGAACAGTCAGATTTGCATCCTGGTGGGGGATATGGCCTTTTTCGTGCCCGGAAAAGGTTGGGGTCCAGATATCTGCATTACTGATATAGCCATAACTTGCAGAAGAAGAAATTACAGGAAGCTTGTATAATTTATCGATCTCAATTTTCTGCCGTGCCAGTTCTGTATTTTTATCTCCTACTTTAAGCTGTACACTATTGTTTACTGCAAGGGTGACAACTTGTGGTAGCGTTAATACTTTATGAGATAAACTGTCCTGAGCCTGGAGCGCCGGTCCGTACAGAAGCGCAAAACCGATCAGCAATGCTGTATATTTATATTTTATTTTATAATCTGGATTTAGCATCTGAGGGATTGTAAATATTTCTTACCGTTGTACTTATCACTTTTTAAGAACCGGAACTTTAATATCATATTTATAGATTTTAGTCATTTGATATTTCACGTCGCGTTTCTCAAAACAAAAATCAGTTCTTTTCAATCCCCTGAACTTTAAAAATCAAACGATAAACTTTTATAATCAAATCTTTAGTTGGATCATAAGAATCATAGCAGGGCCAAATCATAAAAGCGTTACGGAATGGATTACAAGTACTAGTGTCGTGTCAATTAAGAACTGACGTTTAGTCCTGAGTCTAAAGTCTTAAGTTCTAAGTAAGGGAATGGGGAAAAATTCGACTTACGACTGTTGACTTAACACTACTTATTTTTGACTATCTGGCTATTTGGGGAAATGAGAGAACCTTATATGGGGTCGATGCCTGGGATTTGTAATACAGGAAAGCATAATTAGTTAATCGGGTCGACCTGTCGTGGTGTAATAATATCTGTAAGATTCAGATCATGGAAACAATCCATTTGCAATACTCTCCTGCATTAGCCTTTAGGCCGGCATATTGACAGCTTTCTTTGATTTTAATAGGGTTTAGTTTGAAAATACAAGGGATCTCCACTGAATAATCTTAAAATTTGTTTCTGAAAATATCAAGGTGTTTTCACCCTGGAATGGCCCTGATCTGAGAAATAATAAAGATTTACAGCAAGCTGAAATGTTCTGACAAATCACAGGTATATCCAAATATTATTTCATCGATGGACTGTTCCTGACATAACCATTGACAGAAAAATGCATCAACAATTATTATTCGTTTTGGTATTGCTTTTTATTGTGCTGTTGTTAATCATGCTGGCTCAAAGAATAAAAATCGCTTACCCGATTTTTTTGGTTTTGGCTGGTTTAGCGATCAGTTTTATACCCGAAATACCAAAAATCAGAATTAATCATGAACTGATCTTCTTGATTTTTCTCCCACCATTAATTTACGAGGCTGCCTGGTATACCTCCTGGAATGATTTCTGGAGGCGGAAGGGTACCATTGCATTTTTGGCGTTTGACCTCGTGTTTTTCACATCAATGGTCGTGGCCTTTGCCGCATTTAATATTATTCCCGGTTTCTCGCTCCCCTTAGGCTTTTTACTTGGCGGTATTATTTCACCGACCGATGCCGTTGCCGCTGAAAATATACTGACGGGAATGAAAGTTCCTAAGACCATATTAATTATATTAAAGGGAGAGACCCTGGTAAATGATGCGTCATCACTGATAGTGTGCCGGTTTGCTTTAGCGGCTGTTGTGACGGGGGGCTTCTCAATGCCAGCAGCCGTTGGCGAGTTCATTCTGGTTACAGGTATGGGGGTCTTTATTGGCCTTGTTGGCGCACACCTGATGTATGCCGTGCACCGTTTTTTGCCAACTACCCCGAACATCAATACAGCGCTTACTTTAATGACGCCCTATGTACTATATTTAGGAGCCGAACAATTTCACTTCTCGGGTATCATGGCTGTAGTAAGCGGCGGTTTGTATTTATCCTTCCGTTCCCTCGAGCTTTTTAGCAAAGGAGAAACACGTTTAAATATGGTGGGAACATGGAACACGATCACATTTATGTTAAATGCGTTGGTATTCATTATTATAGGACTTGATCTGCCTGAAATAATTAATGGGCTGGGAAATCATTCCCCTTCCGAGGCAATTAAGTACGGGATTTTGATTAGTTCGATAACTATAATTGTGCGGTTTATATGGGTTTATCCGGTCTTGTATGTTAGGAAGTGGTTCAGTAAAGCTACCCGTGAAGGCTCTTCACTGGGATGGAAGGGACCGTTGATTATGGGTATGGCCGGAATGCGGGGAGGCGTGTCGCTGGCTACCGCATTGTCAATCCCGGTATTAATGGGAAATAATGTTCCGTTTCCATTTCGAAATCTGATTTTATTTATAACATTTATTGTCATATTTATTACCCTTGTAATACAGGGCCTGGCATTGCCGCTTGTAATCAAATTAATCCGGATCACAGAAACCGATGATATCATTCTGGAAGACAGGCAGCATGATGATATCCGTGCAAGGTTAATACAGGTTGCCTTAAAAAAGCTTGACGATAAATACTCACTCGAAGTCAGAGATAATGAACGCCTCGGCGCTTTAAAAAACAATTTGGAAAAGGAAATTGTCAATACTAATCTACAGGTTCGCTCATGGGAATTCGCCAAAAAGGAACATGAGAAAACGGAACTTTTCAATACAGTCTTAAGGGATATTTATTCAGACCAGCGTAAAGAACTTTTCATATTGCGAAAGGAAAAAAAATTTAACGACGAACTGATCCGGCAACTATTAGTTCAGATCGATCTGGATGAGTTGAAGATTGGCGACCCAAATAAACCGGTATAACTGGTAGCTCTGCGTTCAATAGCTATCTGAGTCCATTTGCATGATGCCGGTATCCTGCAAAATCGTTTTACATGCTAAATTTCAAGACCAAAATACAGTTTTACTTGCTGCTGCCTATAGTTTTCTGAACGAGTAGCAGGAGGGAGGTAAGACAACACGGCGACTGATCCCCTTCGTTTAGCAAAAAGCCTGTTTGATTTTAAAATGATATTGCTTGAAAATCAAAGCTTGCCCTAAGCGATTACCAGGAACTTTGTCTTCGTGGAAGCTGCATAGCTTCTCCTTATAATTTTCACCCTCATGCGATAAATAAGATAATAATATGGAAACGGGTAACGAAACAAAAAGCAATTGCTGCGCCGCTTTTATAGCGCACCACCGACTCAGTCTGCTTCAGGAAGAACGATTCTTTAATGGCCTATATTTTGGCTTGGGAAACCGCGAATCGATTCTGCGTGACAACGAGCCATACTGGGGCATAGTGTATTTGCAGGATTCGGGTATTATGATTTTCGATTATTCATTTGGCAGGAGAAAAAAGTTAGCAGACCTGGTGAAGCTTATAAATACTGAAGTAACTAAAAACTCATTAACGAAGGGAGGAATAACAGACAAGTAGAAGCACGTAATAATATCTTATAAATGTAAACAATAGTTTATCAATGATTTACTACTGTGAATTTGCCTTCATCCTTTTATGGTGCAAAGAATGGGTATGATCATGACCATTTATTAATCAATTAAAATGCAATGGAAGAATTAATATTCGCAACAACCAGAATAATTTTATTTATCTGCTTAATGGTGGTCACTTATATCTCCGCAGTTCCTGAAGGTGAATTATCAGACCATTCAGGCATTTGGTGAATGGGATAAAATCAGTAACCCTGAGGAGATGAAATGGCAACTCAAAATAATGTCAATGTGATATTTAACCAGCACAATGGATGATGAAGACTTTAAATAAATGTGTCCCCCCGATAGGGGTCTCTTTTACCACAGGAAAAGGACAAAATTCATTTATCAATAGCAGCTCAAAAGTCGGTAAAGCGGGTTTCATGGCATGGGAGGCAAACCTGGAGAATAAGACTTTCCGGTTTCATATTCCTGTTGAAAGGCGTCTGGAAATTAAAGGGAAGCTGATTTCCCTTTATCTGATTTTCTTTGAGTTGCTCTATGCCATTTATAACTGAAACCAGATTATCAATAACAATTAAAATCAACAACAATGAAAAACTTATTCAAAACCGCCGCTTTATTCGCGGCTATCACAGGTATAACCGCAACAGCAAAAGCGCAAACAGGATCAACATCTGCCAGTAAAGAACCAAATGGCATCATTTTCAGCGTAGGTGCGGATGGGGGACTTGCCACAGGTTCCTTTAAAGATTCACATAAATCGATGGTAGGGGGGTCTATAGAGGCCGACTTTCCGGTTGCAGACCAATTTTACTTTACAGCCAATACAGGGTACAACCAATTTTTCGGGGTCAATAACGTATTTGGCACTGGAATAAAAGCCCCTGATATTAATATTATACCGGTAAAACTCGGTTTAAAATACTTTCCGATCAGCGCCCTTTATTTGCAGCTGGAAGCAGGCGCGGCATTCGTGACCAATAAATCTACCCTCGGTTTTGAAAGAACAGGTACGTTCATTTATGCTCCCCAGGTAGGCACACAGATACCATTAGGCGGAAAGAACTTTTTGGATGCCGGTGTTCGGTGGGAGGGATGCACCAACTTTACTCAAAACAATGGCAGCAGCAGGGGACACTTTTTTGCCTTACGCGTAGCGTACGCTTTTTGTACGAAATAGGGAGATCCGCCGGGGAAGAATAGCCCGGCACTGTGGATAATCCCAACATCGATCCTTGACAATCCTATCCAAACCTGGATGAAATTATTTCATTCAGGTTTGGGGTTTTACTATTGATTTTGAATTGACAGGCATGGCTTCAGGTTCATTATTCTAATTGCAGCTATTGTATGGCGGCTAATTGCCACAAATCAGTACAGCGATTGAATGAATAATCAACGGGGCCGAAATTATTTATAGGTGCATTAAAAAACTTCAGATTATGGAAGTCAAAGGAAAATTGACCGCAAATGCCTTGGTCAGGGAAGTAAACAGTGGTAAACTGGTAACCAATTTTACGATCGTCATGAATGAAAAGGATTACACGAAGAACGGTAAACGCAAAAAAACCAGCACGTATGTGAAATGTAATTATTGGTTTAATCCGGGAGTTGCCGAGTTTCTCAATGAAGGGACCCTGGTGGAATTAATGGGGCATATGGGGGCGGGCTCATGGGTTAACAAAGACGGGGTTGCACGGGCAAATTTGATCTTCAAAACATCAAACATCAAAATCTTAAACATTCCAGGGAAAAATGGCTTCAAAAGAATGAACAACTGATTTTTATTTAATTAATGAAAAGATCTGTTCCAAATTAGTCATATCCCTGTTAGCATATTGTTTACAGCTACATTTTCATGTGATAACGCTGAAACTTCACCAACAACCTGAGATCTGTGCCGGGTTCCCCAGGCATGAAGGGCGTCACATATGGGTACAATTTCCCGGCCAATATCGGTTAATGTATATTCTACTCTTGGCGGCACTTCTGCGAACACATGCCGGGCAATTAATCCATCCGCCTCCAACTCACGTAGCTGTAATGTCAACATACGCTCAGTGATATTTGCAATTTTTTTCTTCAGTTCCCCATATCGCTGCGTGCCCGTATTCAGCTGCATTAAGATCAATAGCTTCCATCTGCCGCCCATTAGCTGCACGGCATAGGTCAGATTACAGTCAGTTAAGAATCTGCGATTAAGGCTATTTGTTGAGTTTTCTTTGATTTTTGCCATTACTTACATTTTTGTATGTATCATACATTGGGTTGGTAACACAGCAAAGTTAAGGTATATGCTTTAAACTTGCAGAAAAAAAAGAAAAAATGTCAACTCAAACAAAACAAGTACAAGGTGTACGTTTCCACCAGGCAGGTGGACCAGAAGTCTTAAAGTTAGAGCAAGTAAATATACCAGCACCCGGCCCTCAGGAAATCCGTCTGGAAGTAAAAGCAATCGGTCTTAACCGCGTTGATTCAATGTTCAGAAGCGGTTATTATTCAGAACAACCGATCTTCCCATCTATGCTTGGGTTCGAAGCTGCCGGTATCATAGAATCTGTCGGAGAAGAAGTAAAAGACCTTGCTCCAGGGGAAGTGGTAAGTGTGGTACCGGCATTCTCTAATCACCAATATGGCACCTACGGGGAGTTCGTCCTGCTGCCGGCCTACGCTATCCAAAAACACCCGTCAAATTTAAGCTTTGAACAGGCAGCTGCACTTTGGACAAGCTATATTGCGGCCTATGGTATGTTGGTAGACGGAGCCAATTTACAACCTGGCCAAGCGGTATTGTTTAACGCTGCTTCCAGCAACACCGGACTTGCCATAGTTCAAATGGTTAACCTGTTAGGCGGTGTTTCCCTTGCCCTTACTAGCTCAGCATCAAAAAAACAAGCACTATTGGACGCGGGTGCACAACACGTAATCCTGACAAGTGAACAGGATATTGCGAAAGAAGTCCCGACGATAACCGGTGGCAAGGGCGCCGACGTTATTCTTGACGCGGTAGGCGGGAAGCATTTCGAATCTCTTGTAGCCGCCGCGGCCGAGCGTGCGCAAATATTTGCCTACGGCGCTTTGAGCTTTGAACCTGCAGTATGGCCGGCGGTTCCTGTCCTATTAAAAATGCTTTCGATCAAGGGATACAACGTGGGGGACTTGCTTATGGATTATGCTAAACAACAAGCAGCTATAGCGTTTGTGAAAGCTGGTGTAGAAAGCGGAAAGCTTCTGCCAATAGTTGGCCCTAAGTTCCAGCTAAGCGATGTTGCCGATGCACACCGCAGCCTGGAAACCAACCAGCATACCGGAAAAATTGTACTCACAGTTTAACGGTCACGTGGTGCAGAATGCAACATATGACAATTTGAGCAGCTCTAAGAGTTGATTCATAATTCTTTAAACGGTAACAGAGTTTCTGAGATGATGCCGATAGTTAGACGGCATCATCTTATGGAAAATATGCAGTTGCTAATAATAATGTATTCCTGCATTCAATTATATCTTATAATTTGGGGAGTCTGGCAGAGTTGCTAATCTATCAAATTCGCCGGTAAATCAGGTTTTACCATTTAACCGGTTAATTTTAAAAAGCCAGAATAAAAGGATAAATCCTGGTAATATTACCGCGCATAATCCCACTTTTGCCGCCATTAACGCTCCGAACAGGCAACCGAATAAAAAACCAACGATCAGGAATAACAGTTTTTTAAGGCTTCCCCAAGCATCCGCATCGAATGGCCTGACAGTTACAACTTTGATAAAATCGAGGGATGCCTGGGTTACATTTCCGGTCATAATAGTTGTAAGGCCATAAGTGGCTTTATTAAACAGTTTACCAAATGTGTTTTGAAAACCTAAAGCGACCACAATGATCATGGCAATCAGCAGTACCTGCCATTGAGTGGTGTCATTGACATTTTTTAAGGCTAAAGCCATTAACCCACTAATCAAAAGCAGTATACCTTCAAGAATAAGCAGAATATACATATTGGTCCATTTCCTGCTGATACGTCCGCCGGTCATAACAGCAAGTATGAAAACGGGGAAAGTTAAAAGTTTTTGCCATGCGCCTGCGTTAGCGTGTTTAATAATATCATAAGCAAAAACTATAAAATTACCCGTGACATGGGCCGAAAATAATTCACCCGCCGCCACAAACGTTACCGTATCACAAAAGCCGGCTACAAATGATAATAGCAGTGAAGTAATCCCGACAAGTTTTTCCTGTTCCATATAAAACTTTATATTTTTACTAAGCCAGGCTTAAATTTATTTATCTGTTAATAATTTATAAAAATAATGGTCAGCAGAAAATATGCCCGCTCCAACTATCATTAAGAATAAAAAACACAATGTATACATATAGGGTACATCTCTAACCTCGACAGAATCTTTACGATGTACGACAAAATAGCCGGTTGCGGTTACTCCAAGAGTAGGGAGCACCGCAATCCGGGTACCTATTCCCAGAATAACCAGGCATGGAACAACCGTATCGGCAAATGTAGCTACCAGTCCGTTCAATTTTTCAGGTAAATGGAATGGGTTTGGCTCATGCACCTTTTGGCCATTAACTAACTTGAACTTTTTCATTCCATGCACCCGGAACAATTCCAAGGCGAGTAGTACCCTGAAACCTAAAAGAGCCCAGTTATTTACTGTCGTGCCTGCATCAGAGTAGAGAATAGTTTTGATCAGATCCATCATGTTTATTTTTAAAAAGCAAAACAAGAGCAGCCCAGGGCACCCCAAAATGCAGTAAAGTTATTAAGCGGTATATCGCTTTTCCGGGCAACATTGTGGTTATGTCCATGTACATCGCAACTTCCTGCACACTGGTGTATCCTGGATAATAATAAATGCTGTTCATTTTTGACAACATCTTTTTTAGTCGCCTTAATATTAACCGCTGATGTCCCCAGGTTATTTGAACCCGGATAGTAACCATTATAGATCAGGGTTGGCGACCAATCGGGCAAAATCGGTATGGGTGGGGGTGAGAAAGAAGAAAAATCGCCTTTTGCATAGACAATTTTTCCTCCAACGATTGTGAGATCAGCCTCGATATTTTTAATTTCTTCATCGTTGACAGTAAAATAGTCTCTGTCCAGTACGGTCAGATCGGCAAGCATTCCAACCTTGATCGTCCCTTTTTTGTCCTGTTCACTAGAGAACCAGGCACTTCCTTTGGTGTAAAGGTTCAATGCAGTTTCCCTGCTCAGGCGCGAATTCTCATTATATAGCCGTAAACCACCTACCGTTTTCCCGGCTGTAAGCCAGTATAAAGACACCCAGGGGTTGTAGCTGCTTACGCGGGTTGCATCGGAGCCTCCGCCTACTGGTACTTGCATATCCAGCATACGTTTTACAGGAGGAGTATGCTGTGCCTGATCCGCACCATAACGATCGGTAAAGTATTCTCCCTGATAGGCCATACGGCTTTGTATTGCAATGCCACCTCCCAATGATTTTACCCGCTCTATATTTTTCTCAGTTATAGTCTCTGCATGATCAATGATCCAATGGAGATCACCAAAAGGTATATCACGATTGACCTTTTCAAACACATCAAGAAAACGGCCGATACTCTCGTCATATGTAGCGTGGAGGCGGAATGGCCACCGGTTTTCAACCAGCAACCGGATCACTTTTTCAAGTTCAGCTTCCATGTTTTCAGGCAGATCCGGTCTTGGCTCCAGGAAGTCTTCAAAATCTGCGGCTGAGAATACAAGCATTTCACCCGCGCCATTATGCCGGTACATTTCATCACCCTGGTGGAGTTTTACTGTTTTTATCCAGTTCTCGAAATCTTCATGCTCCTGTTTGGGCCTCTGGGTGAAAAGGTTATAAGCAATGCGCACAGTAAGTTGCTCCTTTTGATGCAATTCGTCCACTATTTTGTAGTCATCAGGGTAGTTTTGAAAGCCGCCCCCAGCATCAATCACGCTGGTGATACCAAAGCGATTCAGTTCCTTCATAAAATGTCTCGTAGAGTTCATTTGTTGTTCATAAGGCAGTTTTGGTCCTTTGGCAAGGGTTGAATACAGGATCATGGCGTTTGGCGTGGCTATGATGAGCCCGGTAGGCTCGCCTTTACTGTCTTTTTGAATAAATCCTCCGGGGGGGGCCTGGGTATCCTTTGTATAGCCCACAGCTTTTAAGGCGGCCCGGTTGAGTAATGCCCTGTCGTATAAATGAAGAATAAAAACAGGAGTATCCGGTGCGATAGCATTAATCTCATCCAGGGTAGGCATGCGCTTTTCGGCAAATTGAAATTCTGTCCAACCACCGACCACACGTACCCACTGGGGCGAAGGCGTCCGGTCAACCTGCTCTTTCAACATGCGCAGGGCATCGGCCAGGGACGGCACACCGTCCCATCGCAGCTCCAGGTTATAATTCAACCCGCCGCGTATCAGGTGGGTATGGGAATCATTGATGCCCGGTACAACTCTTTTGCCGTTAAGGTCAATTAAACGGGTCGCGGCTCCGGTATATTCCATTAACTGTGAATTACTGCCTACTGCTATAAATTTGCCATCTTTAACTGCCACCGCATTGGCGGCAGGATTTTCCTCGTCAACGGTATGTATTTTTCCGTTGTAAAGTATTAAATCAGCTTTTGTCATGTTCTTAATTTTAAATGGATTAATTTTCGCGGGTCTTGAGATATTCTTTTATCGCCCCTCCGGATATATCATAAAAAGCCTGGCCCGCCAGTAAGGTAATTTTGGTCAGCGGCTTTTTGGCGGATGCATGTTTGCTTTGAAGATAGAGGTCGGTCTCATAGCCGTCCAATGCTCCTTTTACAACATTCGAGGATATCAAACCAGTCGGAGAATCTATCCCGCCATCTTTCAGATCACTTGCAAACGCATAACTGGTTACGCCCAGCTTCAATGCTTCACGCATGGCCACGCGACCCATATCGATCATCAGGTCGGGGCTAAAGTCCTTCCGGTCTCCCAGCCCTAGAATCAATAGTTGCTTACCTTTTATCGTGCCCTTTGGTGGGGTGATGAGCAGCGTTTCAAGTCTTTGCCCTTTAAATTTTCCGCTTTTTCTCAAATCGGTCAGCAATCCGTTTAGTTGCTTGTCCACATGCACCAGGCCATTGGCGGCTGCGGGTAAGGCCGGTGGCGAAGTATAGATGTCCCCTTCTGTGTACTCGAATACACAGATAACCTGTAGCGGTGCCTCCTGATTTGACGGGCTCTGAACCACCGCCTCAATGTCAATTCCGTCGGCTCTGCCCAGGATAGCGTGTGTTCCTACGGGTTCAAGGACTGGCTTTCCCTGCGGAACGTCCTGTGCCCGTAAAGGGGTTGTCGCCATTAGCAGAGAGCCGGCAAAAAATGATGCGGTAAGGAATAACTTAACTTTGGTTTTGTACGATTTCATAATTTTTGATTTTAAAATTTGAAGGATATTCTTGAGTTGGTTTCGATCGTGTTTTTATGATTTGGTATTTGACTGTTGATGAAAGGGCCGGTAACTAAGTATTGAATCCCGAAATCCATACTAAAAAACTGGCTGGGGGCATAGCTCAGTTTGGCGAGGTAATCCGTCCCGATATACCTTTTGTCGGAGCCAGCGCCGCTGAGGTGAAAGCTGCCGCTGGGCCTGTAAATACCGTCGTCTAAAGAGTATCGCCAGTTGAACACGACATCAGCCAGGAAGGTAACCTTGGGCAGGACAATGATGGACGCATAAGGGTGAATATCAATCAGGTTGACAGGGCCGATTTGCGGATCAAATCCAAAATACCCTCCTTTGGGGTAAATAGGATTAAACGTTTGCAAATCACCATCACCCCTTTTGCTGTCACCCGATATATAATCATTCCGGACACCGATGGACGGCTTTGACTTGAGATCGCTGAAAAGGTATCCGAAATCAAAGGACGCCGTCCAGGCGCTGATATTACCGGTCTTAAATGTGCCGAACTGGTATGCACTTTCTATGTCGTAGAAGAACCCGCCGTTATTTTTCCATAGGCGTGCACCGACCGTATGCCGCGTCTCATTCCCTGTTCCCTCATCATAGGTCACGTTATCCTGGTGATTCCCGATGTAGTAGAAGTCGACATTTTTATTTCCCGGCAAAGCTAAAGTCGAATAAAGGCCCCAAAGATTGACCTGTTTCGACATCCGGTCGTCGAAGACGCCAGGCGTTAATTGGGATGCTTCCATTGCGAAAGCATCGACCGATAAATTCTTAAATTTGTAAATTGCCTTCAGCCCGGTGAAATACAGCCTGACGTTAGGTCCCTCTCTCACAGAAATGAGTCGTCCGGCACCATAGTTCAATTCCTGTCTTCCTCCCCGGAGAATCAGGGAATCGTTGTTGCTCCGCCACAATTTGACGTCAGCAAACAAATTTTGGACATTCAGCTGATCCTCATCGATAGGCCTGGGACCAGTTGGTCTTCCGTTTTCAATGGCGCTTCTGAGCTGGACAAATACCCTGAAGCTGTTTCCGAAGTGCCAATCGGTGTGCAAGTCATAGCGTTGCAGAAAAAAGTTATCGTGGCCTGCATTGTGCTGTCCCCAGTCCTCATTATTAAATGCATCAAATTCCATCCTGGCTTCTCCGCCTATAGATAAAAAATCATGCTTGTTGGCAGAAAGCGGAATAAACTTCAGATGGTCATAAAAACTTAATGCAGAGTCTTTTCTCAAAAAACTGTAGTCTTCATCGTATCGCATCAGCCTGAAACTCTGAGCAGTAGTTTTTTCTGCCGATAAGAAAATTCCTGCCAGCAGGAAAAGGACGTTAAGTTTCACACTTTTTGGTAAAATGAATTTTAGGCGAATCATATAGTGATTGAATTTTTACCCTGTCTTTATAAGAATTTGAGCTCAGAAATTTAAAATGCTCCACCATAGAGATGAAGCATTTTAACTGGTCAATCTCAGTGGTGAAGCATTTTGCGGGCATACTGTATACCTATACCATAGGCGCCAGCATGTTTCATTGCGAGCTGCATAACGGCCTCGTAAGTCTCTGTTCTTGCCCAGTCTCTTTGCAGTTCAAGGAGGTATTGCAAAGATGTTGTTGGATATGCGCCTGCCTGTACCATTCTTTCCACAGCTCTTTCATGCGCTTCAGCAGTAAGATCGCCGCATGCATCAGTAATGAAATAGGTCTCGTAATTTTCTGCGATAGCTGATAACACCGCGCTAACAATGCAGACACTCGTCCACAGACCCGCAAAAACAATTTTTTGTTTGCCTTTACCAACTATGGCCTGGTATGCAGCTTTATCTTCCCATGTGTTCATGCTTGTCCGGTTGAGATACCCGGAGGTTAGCTGCGGATAGCTTTCTTCGACTTCCGGGAATACCGGACCACTGAATGTTTCTTCAGCAACTGTAGTTACGACTGTTGGTACATTAAAGATTTTGGATGCACCGGCGATAATGTCGACATTAGTACGCAGTTCATTCATATCGATGCTTTTGGTTGCAAACGCCATTTGGCCTTGAAAGTCAATAAGTACCAGGGCATGGTTTGCCGGAGACAGTAATTTTGGTGATGGATTCATAATACGATTTAATTTATTTATCAATCACATTGAAAACAACATGCCATTGCTTTAAATAGCTAATTATCAATTGATTCTATAAATAAATTACCCGATTTTCAGAGTCGCTTTTTCGCAATAATGACGATTTTTTTTGCGAAATGTCATGCATGTGGGGGTTTTTGATATTAAAACAATATGTGCAGTTAGAAGTCACAGGTATTGAGTTCCGCATTGCATAGTCAGTTCTAGGACAAAGAAATTGTTGTTTTACAATCCAAATTTTGCCGTGTAAAACAGGTTGATTTTCAGCTGGTGAAAAAGAAGAGGGTAAGAAATAGGGATACCATACAATATTTCAGGTAGAGAGACGAAAGTTTTGATTGAGAAATTAATTTGATTTCCTAAATTTATATAAGATAAGCTATTTAGATACAGGAACTTATAACAACATATCACTGATGCTTATCATACCTATTATTTTAAATTAAATAAGGGCTTTTTTACATTCCATTATTCACGCTGTAACATTCTCAAATAAGTAAAGTTATGAGAAAGCTATTTACAGATGTTATATTGTTATTTACGCTCTGTTTGAATTGCTTTTTGTGTTTTAAAGCAGGTGCACAAACTATGGCATTTTATAAGCCGTCTGAATACAAAACCTCCTGGCAGCGTTTGCTTTTGCAGCTTAGCTCAGCATTTAACACGGCAGCGAAGGAAAACCAGGTCGACCTGGACAGCAGCCTTATCTATTGTGCGCATTCTCTTGGGCTGAGCCGGCTGCCGGTGATTGCTGAAGGGATAGACGCCCCCGAACTGAGCGGTCAGTTAAAATGGATAGATAAAAGAGATCCAAAAAGCGGTTTGCGTTTGTTATCAGCAGCGACAGGCAAAGAACATCTTGAATTATTGGTGCTGCTGGGTGCTTATTATGCCTTCGAGCCGGACGAGTACCATCGACATAAAGACAGTGTTTTATATTTTTTAAACAAAGCCATCAGGGAAAGTAAAACGCAGCACGAGCAGCAATTGGGCAGGCAGGCGCGTTTGCTTATCGGTAAGATGTACGTCGATGGTTATGATTTTCAGCATGGCGATCCCATCTTTGATCAGTTGGCAAAAGACTGCCAGGCAGCAGGTGATCACATAACCGAGGCAAAAGTATGGTTTTACCGGGGCCTGTACACCGGTTTTACACCAGTCACAGCCCCTAAAAGGATAGCTTACCTGCAGCAAGCAAGGCAGCTTTATCATCAGCAAAACAATACCGAAGGCGAAATAAGCGCGTTAACGGATATAAGCTACCTGAACTTACCCATTTTTCAATTGGATAAGGCTCATAAAGCTGCCCTCAAGGCACTCAGCCTGGCCCAATCGATCCAATACCCGTTTATACACTACAATACGGATGCAGTGGCCATGGTAACCATTTTGGCAGGTAAGTTTGGCGAACCTTTGCGATATGCCTTTGAAACGGTCCGGGTAGCTGAAGCGGCGCATGACAGTATAGGATTGGGCGGTTTTTACAACCGTATTGGCCTATTGTATTATACTGAAGATCACAGGCATGAAGAAGCCCAAAAATGGTTAGAGAAAGCGGTATATAGGATGATGAGGAGGGGCAACGACAATGTTTTATATCTGACCCTTGTTAACCTGGTCAATTCTCTTATCGCTTCAGATCATCCTGATAAAGCCTGGAATATCGTTCTGGAAGTTTCAAAAAAAATGCCGCCGAAAACGATCGTAGATAAACTATTCTATAATATGGCTTATGTACAGTGTTATAGCTCACGTAAGAGCTATGACGTGGCCGAAAAATATTTGGTTATGGCTGATAGCATTGAGCGGCAGTTGGAAAAAAATGGCTATAGTTTCAGACACGCAATTGTAACTGAGGGGTATGGAAATTTATATTTTTTAAAAGGTGATTATGCTAAGGCTCGTATCTTTTATGAGCAATACCTCTCAGACCCTTTAGCCGCGGGCGGGGGAATGATGAGTGACCTTAGCATATTAGACAATTTGATCAGCATCGACTCGGTACAAAGAGACTATGTATCGCAGTTGCGTCACTTTAGATCGTACAAAAAATTGTCAGATTCCAATTATACGATTTCAAAACTAAGGCAGGCAGAGGAATTGCAGGTTAAATATGCAACCGCAGAAAAGGAAAGCCAGATCACATTACTGAGCCAAAAAGCAAAACTGGAACAGGTCAATTTAAATAAAGCCAGGTTAATAAAAAATGTAACAATAGGTGGTATTGTACTGGTGATGATCATCGCTGGCTTACTTTACCGGCAAAGCAGGCTCAGGAAAAGGACCAATAAAATAATCGCCCGCCAAAACGAGCGGATCACCCATAAAAACGAGCTGATCACTCATAAAAATGAGCTGTTGCAGAAACTGGTTGCCGAAAAGGACTGGCTGCTTAAGGAAGTAAACCACCGTGTAAAAAATAATTTGCATATGGTGATCAGCCTTTTGGAATCGCAGGCTATGTACCTGGAAAACGATGCATTAAAGGCATTGCAAAGCAGCAAGAACCGGATATTCTCCATGTCATTGATCCATCAAAAACTCTATCAGTCGGAAGACGTGAAAGCGATTGATATGTCCGTATATCTTCCTGAGCTGGTCAATTACCTTCGCGATGGTTTTGATGCAGGGAAATACATTCATTTTAGCCTTGAAGTTGACCCGGTTCAACTCAGCGTAGCGCAGGCCATTCCGCTGGCACTAGTTTTAAATGAAGCTATCACAAATTCCATTAAATATGCATTCCCAGGTAACAGAATGGGGGAGATCAGCATCAAAATGCGCAAAACATGCGAAAATATTGAACTGATAATTATGGATAATGGTGTTGGAATGGGAAAAGCTACGAAAGACATCAATCTTAATTCCCTTGGTTTAAAACTAATGAGGGGACTTGTCGATGATATAAGCGGTCAAATAAATTTTGAAAATAACAATGGGACGATCATCACGATTACATTTATGATTGACCTCCTGGTTGAAAAATTACCCATTTTGAATTCATCAGAAAAGTATTTCTCCGCATAGGTTGGTGTTGTTATAGAAATCATCAACAAAACCACCTACTGCACATTAACTTGTGGTGACAACATCATGTTTAATAATTATCCTGTTGATTAATTTTTTGGTGAATTTGTTAACGCTTAATGTACATCATCGTGGTCGGTGCCGGTAATCACTTCCTGCCATTCTTCGATTTCCTTATTTAATTTTTCCATCTTCTGATTGAAGTAAAGCAGGGTATCCTTGCCCAGTGGCAGGTGGGTGGGCGGATTGACTGAGGCGGCTAATTTCATGATTGCCGCGGCCAGCTTACTTGGGTCACCCGGCTGTTTGTAATTGAGTTGCGAAGCAAATGCGCGCGACTGGCCGGAGGTGCCGGCATAGTCTTCAATTACTGATTTGGCGGAGGTCAGCGAACTACCGTCCAGAAAATTGGTACGGAAGAAGCCAGGTTCAACCGCGGTGACATGAACGCCAAGTGGTTTTAACTCCACGGCAAGTGCTTCGCTAAGTCCCTCTACCGCAAATTTGGTGGCTGCGTAAAGTCCCCAACCGGCAAACGAGGTCAGACCGACCACGGCTGACATATTGATCACATGCCCCGAGCGTTGAGAACGGAAATAGGGCAAGATTGCGCGGGTAACGTTCAGCAGGCCAAATACGTTGGTATCAAACGATTGCCTTACTTCGCTGTCGTTGCCTTCTTCCACGGCACCTAAAAGACCAAAGCCTGCATTATTGACCAATACATCGATACGTCCAAAATGGTCTGTGGCTTGTTTAGCGGCCTGCCTGGCTTGTTCTGCGTCGGTAACATCCAGTGTCACTACAAAAAGATTATCATTGCTGATCTCGCCTGCTAATTTTTCGGGCTGGCTACGTACTGTGGCAACCACTTTATCGCCATTAGCCAAAGCGGCTTTTGCGATCTCTAATCCCATGCCTCTGGAGGCACCGGTTATGAACCATACTTTTGTTTTCATTTCCTTTAACTTTTTTATGATTTTGTATTTTGAGTCCACTTTTTGGGCAGCTAAGATTGGCAGAACTGGCCGAGGCTGATATATTTAGTTGGTCTTGACCGTTTAGGTATAATGATCATTAATTTTTTAATACGCGGGTTTAATATAAAACCGGTTGGGATTGAAATTAAACAGCCATGAATAAAATCAGGCCTCCACAAGGTGAAAAATTCTCTGTCAATTTTGTGATGGGTCCATAAAATTCCGAAACTAAGCATTGCAGTCGTGGCAATAGTTACCAAAATGACGAATGCTGGTGCTGCTTGTTTTTTTGTGAGTCTCATGTTTCTAAATGTTGACTTTTTCAATGTTCCACGTTTAAAATAGTACTCGTTGAGAAACTTGACCAACATTTGCAAAAAGGACTCCTTGCTGATAAGTGCCTGTTATATAGATTGTTGAATGTTTTGTTGAATGTTTTTTGTTGATGATATTTCGCATATTTGCGATAGGGATACCATCAAAATCACAAAAACAATTATTGCTTTAATAATGGATTGAAGTAACCAGCATACGGTATATTAAATAAAATTAAATCCCTTTGTTTCGGGATACCGTTTTGCTGGGTTAGCCAGTTTAGTTCTTTGAAGCGTTTAGCCGCATACCCAAAGATTGTCGTTGGCCATCCAATATTTCAGGTATAGAAACGAAAGTTTTGATTGAGAAATTAATTTGATTTACTAAATTCACATAAAATAGGCTATTTTGATCGCAAGAACTTATGGCACTATATCACTGATGCTTATCGCACCTATTGCTCTTAAATAAGGACTTTTTTTACCTGCCATTATTCACGCTGTAACATTCTCAAATAAATAACGCTATGAGAAAGCTATCTACAGCTGCTATATTATTATTTACGCTCTGTTTGAATTGCTTTTTGTGTTTTAAAGCAGGTGCACAAACTACGGCATTTCATAAGCCATCTGAATACAAAACCTCCTGGCAGCGCCTGCTTTTGCAGCTTAGCACAGCATTTAATACGGCGGCAAAGGAAAATGCGGTCGACCTGGATAGCAGCCTTATCCATTGCGCCCATTCCCTTGGGTTGAGCCGGCTGCCGGTGATTGCTGAAGGGATAGACGCCCCCGACCTGGACGGTCAGCTACGATGGATAGATAAAAGGGATCCGAAAAGCGGTTTGCGAATGCTGTCGGCCTCAACAGGAAAAAAGCATCTTGAATTATTGGTGTTCCTGGGTGCTTATTATGCTTTTGAACCGGATAGCTACCATCGTTATAAAGACAGTGTTTTATATTATTTGAACAGGGCCATCAGCGAAAGTAAGACGCAGCACGAACAGCAACTGGGCAGGCAGGCACGTTTGCTTATCGGTAAAATGTACGTTGACGGATACGATTTTGAGCATGGCGACCCTATCTTCGATCAACTGACAAAAGACTGCCAGGCGGCAGGTGATCACATAACGGAAGGAAAGGTATGGTTTTACCGGGGCCTGTATACCGGGTTTACACTTGCGACAACCCCTAAACGGATAGCTTATCTGCAGCAGGCCCGGCTGCTCTATCATCAGCAAAAAAATACCGAAGGCGAAATAAGCGCGCTAACGGATATCAGCTACCTGAACGTACCCATTTATCAATTGGATAAGGCCCGCAAAGCTTCTTTCGAAGCGCTTAACCTGGCCCAATCGATCCATTTTCCTTTTACACACTACAATACCGATGCCGTGGCCATGATAACCACGTTTGAAGGCAAATTTGGCGAACCGTTGCGATATGCCCTTGAAACAGTCCGGGTAGCTGAAGCAGTGCATGACAGTATTGGATTGGGTAGTTTTTACAACCGTGTTGGGGCATTATACAGTATCGAAGATCCAAAGCAGGAAGAAGCCCTAAAATGGTTAGAGAAAGCAGTATATACGATGGTGAGGACGGGCAATGACAATACTTTATATATAAGCCTTTATAACCTGGTCAATTCACTTAACGCTAAGGATAATCCCGATAAAGCCTGGAATATCCTTCTTGAAGTTTCAAAAAAAATGCCGCCAAAAACGACTTTAGATAAACTAAATTATAATCAGGCCTATTCATGGTGTTATATCATGTCTAAAAACTATAACATGGCCGAAAAATATTTGGTTAGCGCGGATAGTATCGAGCAGCAATTCGAAAAAAATGGATATAGTTTCAACCGCGCGTCTGTTACTAAGGAGTTTGGAGATTTATATTTTTTTAAAGGCGATTATGACAAGGCCCGTATCTATCTTGAACGATACCTCTTAGACCCTTCACGTGCAGGCTCGGGATTGTCGACTGAGCTTTACGTGTTAGAGCAATTGATCAGGATCGACTCGATACAAAGAGACAATACATCGGAGGTGCGTCATTTTAGATTGTACAAAAAATTAGGTGACTCCTATTTTGTCATTTCAAAAATAAGGCAGGCAGAGGAACTGCAGGTTAAATATGCGACCGAAGAAAAGGAAAGCCAGATCGCATTACTGAACCAAAAAGCAAAACTGGAACAGGTCAATTTAAATAAAGCGAGGTTAATAAAAAATGTGACCATAGGTGGTATTGTTTTAGTGTTAATCATCGCCGGGTTGCTTTACCGGCAAAGCAGGCTTAGGAAAAAGAACAACAGAACCATTACCGTCCAAAATAAACTCATCACCCATAAAAATGGACAGCTGCAAAATTTGGTTGCCGAAAAGGACTGGTTGCTTAAAGAAGTAAATCACCGGGTAAAAAATAATTTGCATATGGTGATCAGCCTTTTGGAATCGCAGGCGATGTACCTGGAAAACGATGATGCATTAAAGGCAATGGAAACCAGCAAGCACCGGATATTCTCCATGTCATTGATCCATCAAAAACTCTATCAGTCAGAGGAGGTGAAAACGATTGATATGTCCATATATCTTCCCGAATTTGTCAATTACCTTCGCGATAGTTTTGATGCAGGAAAACACATTCATTTTAGCCTTGAAGTTGACCCGGTTCAACTCAGCATAGCGCAGGCTATTCCCCTGGCATTGGTTTTAAATGAAGCTGTCACAAATTCCATTAAATATGCATTCCCCGGTAAAAGACGGGGGGAGATCAGCGTAAAAATGCAGCAAACAGGTGAATATATTGAGCTTATAATCAGCGATAATGGTGTTGGAATGGTAAAAGCTACGGAAGACATAGATATTGATTCCCTTGGTTTAAAACTAATGAGAGGGCTTGTCGAAGAGATCAGCGGTCAGATACAGTTTGAAAATAACCATGGGACGATCATCACCATTACCTTTAAGACCGACCTCCTGGTTGAAAAATTACCCATTTTGAATTAATCAGGCTGAATTTTAGTAAATGCAATTATTTGAGTATAAGTATCGGGATATAAGTGAACGTATAGACCTTATGAAGAATACTTGTATGAAGAAGCTTATAAAACAGGGAATGGTGTCCTCGTAAGGCTATGATCAATTCCGTCCGGTTTCGCAAAGCAAAGTCGAAAATACCCTGGACAAGGGCATGATTGGTCACAGAATTTATTTGGTAGTCGTGGCCTGGCAGAAGACTACTCAATGATTCCTTTAAATAATCGTCGGTTATGCCGGCGACAGGCTCAGAGGTCTTATTGTTATTTACATTGAGTAATAATAATCTCGGTGTATGAGCACTAATAATTACTTTTAGACGCGTCAGTAGATTGGCATTTTTAAAAGATCTGAAATTACCGGCAACGATAGCAGTGCTGATCGGAATGTATTTGAATTGGGCCGGAATAATCATAACAGGAGTGCTAATGGCTTCAATTAATGCAATAAGCTGATCAGCCACAAAATTGTCATCATTCGATTCCAGTGCTTTGCTGCCAATAACCACCAGTTCCGGCTTTACTGAAGCAATGATTTCAGAAATTGAATCTTTTAACAGATTTTCCGTAATGATCGATCTGACAATTGTATGGCCAAGGTTGCAGTATTTTAATTTTTCAACCAATCCTGCCAAATGGTCTTCGACCAATTTACGCCTCGCATGGAGACTTTCAGGATTTTCCTGGATCATATCAGGCGATGGTATTACCTGTTCTAAAACAGATATATGGAAATTTCCAATCAGAATAATTTGGTCAAAATTTCGATTCTTTGCTAATTCTCCGGCGTATATGACAGCATTAAGAGAACTATTCGAAAAATCTACAGGTACAATCAGGGTTTTCAAAATATTGACTTTATGGTTTTTTTTTAAAATTAATTATAGCCTTACCTGGCCAGATCTTATATTAATTAAAGCATGCCTTTAAAGAAGGGCCGGCATCTGAGTTACGTAAGCACTCAAGCGCTTTGTCTTTAAGTCTCCGTGTTTGTTCAACTGAACGGTTAATCCTTTTGGCAATTTCCTCAAGTGGCATAGGCTCCAGGCTGGTTAAACCAAAATACTGCGTCACGATCTGGCGTTCCTTATCCTTCAGCACATTTAAACAGCGCAGGATATAATTTCTGACATTCACTGATGTAATGGCGTTCTCAGAAAACAAGTTGTCACTTTTTATAGTGTCAAGCATTGTCATTTCCGAGTTTTCAGCAACCGGACGATCTAATGAAATATGCTTTCCGGTATGACGTACCAGATCCCTGAGCTTGTCTACAGTCAACCCCAGATCGGCGGCCAACTCGTGCTCCGTTGGCTGCCGGCCGTATTGTTGTTCCAGTTTTGCATACACCTTATTGTATTTACCCAATAAAGTAACCTGATTGTATGGCAAATGGACAATCCGGGTTTGTTCTTCAATCGCAAAAATAATAGACTGTCTGATCCACCAAACCGCAAATGAGATAAACTTAAATCCCCTGCTTTCATCAAATTTCTTTGCCGCATTCATCAGTCCTATATTCCCCTCATTGATCAGGTCGCCGATGGACAGGCCCTGGTTCTGATACTGCTTGGCTACAGATACTACAAACCGGAGATTACTGCTCACCAGCCTTTCAAAGGATGCTTTGTCACCCTCCCGTATCTTTCGGGCAAGTTCAATTTCCTCATCGGAAGTGATCAGGGGTATTTTATTGATTTCATTAAAGTACCTGTCAAGGGATTGGTAATTTCGAAGGGTAATCGATTGTGAAATGATAAGCTCTTTCATGATGTATATTTAATCCGTTTTATTATTCCTGCTTGAAGGGGCATATCAATACGCTGTTCTGCAACTTTTTTGACATCTTTTTTAATTAAATTGTTAGTTATTTGCTATTATTTGCAGGGAACAATACCATTCCCATACCAATTGATAACTGGTTGATAATAAGAAAATTATAAAAAACTATCCGCCTTTTTATGGTTTCAATTTCGCAGATTTCCGATGTAATAGATTGATATTTCAACAATCAGCTAAGAATGACAATCATGATTTGGAATTCAACAGAATGCCTCTTCCAGATTTCAAAGGCTTGAAAAAGAAGTTAAAACTGAAGGATTATTAAATTCCGGGACTGATGAATAGGATAGAGGTCAACTCATTTCGGATTTGGCGGAACTTAAGAACATTCTTTTCATTGCAAATTATAATGGTGATCGGCAATAGAAACAAGTGATTTCTTGTGAGTCACGAGAATAATAGTTTTAATGCCTTTCCAGGAAGAAAGTAAATTAAGAAGATTTCTTTCAGCCTCTATGTCTAGCCCTTCTGTAGGCTCATCCATTAACAGAACCGGGGGATCTTTCAGTATTATTCTTGCCAGGGCAATCATCCGGGCCTGTCCACCTGAAATATTCTTTCCTGACTCACCGGCTTGTTTTTTCAAAAAATCCGGATTTTGTTCCAGGGTTGGACCGAAACCAGCCCGGACAGCAGCATTAAATACATCAGTGTCGACTGCACCTGGTTTCGCCAATGCAATATTGTCGAACAAGCTCATATTAAAAATGGTCGCGTGCTGTTCCATATATCCGATGTTATCAATCAATTCGTCAGGATCAATGTCAAATAAACGCTTACCACCAATAAAGATGTCTCCTTGAATAGTCATTTTCAAACCACATAAAATGTCCAGCAATGTTGTTTTACCGCAGCCGTTGCACCCCGTCACAGCTGTAATAGAGTAGGAGGGGAATCTCAAAGTTAAGTTCGTGAAAATGTTGCGCGAACCATAAAAGGCGGATATGTCTTCGATTTGAATATCCGGATCTGGTGGAAATGGCAGTTTCCCCATTTCCTCACTTGCATGGTGATTATTTTTCCATTCATTGAGACTATTGCCACTCCACATAGTCCTTGAAAACTGGTGAGCGAGAGCAGGGAAGGGTATAAGCCCCTCGAAAAGTGTAATCAAACTGATCACCAACAAAACCAGCAGCGGCCCGTCGATATTTTCAATATGGCGAAAAATAATTAGTATGGAAACAATTAATCCAGCCTGCAAAGTAATTTGCTGTGCGAATTGCCAAGCAGCCAAAGTCTTTTTGGATTTACTCCGGAGATGCTGTTCTAAATTTATTTCCCGGATAATGAGCTTTCGTTTTGCATCGAGTAGTCCAAATTGCCGTAAATCTGCAAAGCCTCTTAACATGGTAATCAAATCCGTATGAGATTGCCGTTTGAGGAACAAACTTTCCTCTTCCTGTGATTTGCTGCTTTTGTAAGTCAGGAAAGGGATAATAAAACCTGGAATAAGGAAAACCCCCAATAAGACCCATAGCATGACAGGAAGTACAACTGTAAAAAATATGGCTGCCAGCAAAAACAAAATTCCTGTTGAAATCCAGGGAAGTATCATTCCCAGGTAAAAATGGTCCAGCTCCTCGATGTCGTTAACCAGACCATTTAATAATTGAGCCGACCTGAATTTGACCAGCTCAGCCTTCTTAAGTCGTGCTATCTTATCAAAGAGCCATCCTCTTGAAGAACTTGATTTATTTAATGTTACTTTATGGTTGTATATTTTTTCCACATACCTGTTGAGCGGCTTATACAGGGCCAGAAAGCGAATACATGCGCTTGGTAAAAAAATATTGTAGCCCTGCACCCCAAGAACTCCCAGCCCCGTTAGTGCTGTAGCAGTAATAAACCATGCCGAGCTGCAAACAAGAAGCAAACCGGCAGCAAGAGACAATATTGCCATCAAAATGCCGGTTAATTGGCCCTTGGTTAATCTCTTATAAATAACGGGAATGTTTGTTAGCATTGCTCAAAGTTTAATTTCCCGGTACCCCTGCAAAGCCTGATACGCTTCGCCATGCCCGGTTATGATAATCGTCTTTTGCGGACTTATTTTGTTTAAAATGGAGATAAAAGATGCAACACTTGCCGGATCGAGATGTGTGAACGGCTCGTCCAAAATGATTATCGGGGATCTTTTGACCAATGCCCTTGCCAAAGCTATTTTTTGTCGTTCACCTCCCGAAATTGATTTGCCATCTTCTGCAACCCTGGTATCAAGCCCGTCCGGTAACCTTTCTAAAAGCGAAATAAGGGAAACGGGCTCTAAAACCTGCTGAAAGAGGTCTTTTTCCGGTAATGAACGACCCATTAAAATGTTAGAACGGATGGTACCCTGAAAAATGCTTGTTTGCTGATTGATCAAAGATATCTCATTAAACAGTTCTGCTTCGCCGATTTTTTCAACTAAACGGTCTCCAATAAGTATTTGGCCGCTGCAAGGAATCTGCCAACCTAAAATTAATTCGATCAGTGTAGTTTTTCCCGATCCATTGGCGCCGGAGATTTTAATTTTCTCGCAAGGCCTTATCAATAAGTTAAAAGAACTAAAAAGATCCGGGCCGCCGGGGTAAGCAAAATTTACATCTTTGAAGATAATTGGTAGCGCTTGATATCCATCAAGGTGCGTTTCACCGCTGACGGCAAGCGTTTCCTCATTGTTGCCCTGGTTGATTTCTTCTTTTAAAACAGGGGCCTGAAAAAAGCCACATTCTTGCAAACTGATAACCGCCCCCAGGGCCTGGGCCCGGTCATGGTAAAAATTCCCCAGCGTTTTTAACGCTATAAAAAACTCGGGGATCAACAGCAGAATGATCAGACCATTTTTTAACGAAGTACCACCATCAGGTCCATAATGAATATAATGAATCATGTTCAGACCAATAAATACAGCGCACCCGGCAATAATTATGGCACTAAAGAACTCCAGTACGGCCGATGAAAGAAAAGCCAGCTTTAAAACACCAATGACCAAACGACCATATTCTTTGGAGAAGATGCGAACCTGATCTGACTGCCTTTTTAATTGATTGAAGAGGTATAGTGTTGTTATCCCCTGCAACCGGTCAAAAAAATAAGATCCCATCTTTGAAAGATTCTCCCATTGTTCCCTGCTTTTAGCTTCGGTTCCCTTTCCAATGATCATCATGAATAATGGAATTGCCGGTGCGCAGAACAGAACCAGCAATGCACAAACCCAATTAATTGTTGCCAGGTAAATCAGAACGGACAAAGGAGCAATAACACATAACAACATTTGCGGAATATACCTGGTAAAATAAGGCGATATCACTTCGGTCTTATTCAGGAAGCTTAATGAGATACCTGCAGAATATTGATTTCTGAATTTGGCGATATAACCTTTATGAATATCATTCATTATCTCCGAACGAATACCAACTGTTACTTTTTCTGTTACAGCAGCAGCCTTTAAATCACTTAAATAATTAAATAAGGCCCTGGCTATTGCGCACAAACCCAGCCAGGCTAATAACCGGTAGCTATCTATAGCCCCTGATTTTTTTAATGCTAAACTGCTTACCAATTCAGCAATTATGATTAATTGCAGATTGAATGCAAGAATCCCCGTAAATCTTAAGGCGGTGATTGCCCAAATCTCCTTCTTCCATAAGCCCTGAAGCGATTTTAAAAAGTCAGCCGCTTTTTGGGATGTTGCTTTATCAGCATATGAAACAGATGATAGCATGTTAAAAAATAAAGAAGCGGTTAATTTTTATATTTGAAACAAGCAACTAAAAATGCGATAACGAAAATACCGATGGATAGCAGCGCAGGAAGATCACCCAGACATCCGATGGCGACGAAGAAAAATATTATGCCGGCAATCGAAATGATGATCCGCAAGGGCCATGACATTGTCATCTGCTTTATTACCGAGTCCTTATGGTCATTCAGTTTGACCGGATCTAATGCAAGATCTTCCGCACGTAAAACAGGTTCATAGTCCTTCCCATTTACCTTTCCCTTAAACACGGAATAGGAGTAAATTAAATAACTAAGGATGACAGGAATGACAATAAATGAACTGACCAATAAAATCGTATTTCCGTAAGCAGGCGAGCCCGCATCAAAAATTGTAAGATCAGGTGGAATAATATAGGGCCAGAACCCTGACACAATGTATAGCGCGGAAACCACTGTCATCAGTATATTGAGAACGAACGGGATCCGTTCCCTGCTGAAATAAATAGTCTGATAAATCCCCGCCATTAGTGCTAAAGTCAGCACATACCATATGACAGATGCGGCCGATAAAATGCTGCGAATCCCATAGGCGCCATATCTTGGTGCGAATATGCCCCAATTAAACCGGCCCCAAATAATAACAGCAAATAATAAAACCAGGATGACTACGATCCGGCTGGCATATATTTTAAACCTGTGCTGGAGCAAGCCGGTTGTTTTCAGGTTCAGCCACGTTGTCCCGATAAGTGCATAGGTAATGACCAACGAAAAGCCGATCAGGATAGTAAAAGGGTTGAGAAAACTAAAGGCAGGAATAGGATAATTGAAATCTTTATCGATTTTAATCCCTTCCATCAAATTGCCCAGTATGATGCCCTGGCAAAAGGCAGCCATGATCGATCCCAGTGCAAATGTTATATCCCACCAGGTTTTTCTCGTGGCAGACATAAAACGGAATTCCATGGCTACCCCACGTAAAATCAAAGAGAGCAGCATTAGGGTCAGGGGGATATACAGCGCAGGCAGCAGCACACTGTAAGCCCTGGGAAATCCCCCAAATAATCCTACACCCATTAAAATCAGCCAGGTTTCGTTTCCATCCCAAATGGGAGTGATCGACTCCACCATCGTATCACGCTGATCTTCGTTCCGCACAAAAGGGATGAGTATACCAACGCCCAGATCAAACCCATCAAAAATGGTGTACATTACCGCGGAAAAGCATACTACACATGCCCATAATACATGAATATCCATATTCTATTTATTTAACAGATAATTTAATGGTTTCCGGTAACCCGGAAATGAAGTTGTCTTTCTTGTGTTCCTCCGTCTTACTTGTTTCCTGGATGGTTTCAGGTCCTTTTCTGACTATTTTGCGAACGAACAGAATATAAGCAGTTAAAAGGACGGCATAAACGATCACAAACAACCCAAAAGAAAAGATCACCTGAAAATTACTCAGTGACGAGGAAGCCGCGGCCGTTCGGAGAAACCCATAAATAACATAAGGTTGTCTGCCTGTTTCGGACGTAATCCATCCGGCCATGGTAGCGATCACCCCGGCAGGCGTCATCCATAGACAAAGTTTCAGGAACCATCGTGTTGTAAACAGTTTGCCGGTAAACCGTAAGGCAACACTGGTTACAGCGACGAAAAACATAACGATAGCTATTAAAAACATGATCCTGAAAAAATAAAAGGTCATGGCGATATTAGGCCGCTCTGCTGCCGGTGTCCTTTTCAATCCGGGCACAGTGCCATGAAGATTATGTACGACCAGGACGCTTCCCAGGTAGGGTATCCCTAACTGCGTTTTGTTCCGCTCATTTTTAGAGTCGGGATTGATGAAGAGCAGGTAGGGCGCAGTTGACTGATCTTCCCAATAGCCTTCCATAGCCTGCACTTTCCCAGGCTGATAAACCGACATCTTTGCGGCGAGCGTATCGCCCACCCAAAGCTGGATCGGAATTAAAATAGTTATAACACCGATTGCAATGGAGAAACAGGTACGGGCAAATCCCGTATATTTCCCCTTTAACAGGTACCAGGCTGAAATGCCGGCCACGAAAAAGCTGGCAGCAAACATGGAGGCCAATAACATATGGGGGTATCTGAAATAAAAAGATGGATTAAATAAGGCGTGCCACCATTCAGTAATAAAATACTGCCCGTTACTTACCTTATAACCTGCCGGCGTATGCAGCCATGAATTTGCGCCAAGTATCCAAGTTGCGGAAATCAGTGTGCCGAATGCTACCATCAGGGTAGCAAAAAAGTGAACTTTTTTATTCACCCGGTTCCATCCCAGTAACATAATCCCTAAAAAACCGGCCTCCAGAAAGAAAGCAGTCATGACCTCAAGTCCGATAATACTTCCTAGCACCGGTCCGGCTGCGTAAGAGAATTTAGACCAGTTAAGGCCAAATTGAAAGGACATAAAAATGCCGGTCACTACTCCAACTGAAAAGTTTAGTGCAAAAATTGAAGTCCAGAATTTATAAATCCTAAAGTAATCGGCTTTCCCGGTTTTAAGATACAGTGCGTGGATCAACACCAGGAACCATGCCAGCCCGATAGAAAGTGCCGGGAACATGATGTGATAACACGCTGTAAATCCAAATTGAAACCGGGATAAAAATTCCGCAAAATTGTTCATAGTTAAATGGATATAGTGTCTATTATTTAATTGTAATCCGCTATTTCGCTTGTGTTGACTTGCCTTTAAATCCTATTATGAGGTCTCACTGGTTTCGGTATAGTGGTCGATTAGCTTTTTAACCTGGGGATTTAAGATAAATCCTGTGGGGATAGAAATTAAACAGCCGTGAATAAAATCAGGTCTCCACATGATGAAAAATTCTCTGTCAATTTCGTGATGGGTCCATAAAATTCCGAAACTAAGTATTGCAGTCGTGGCAATAGATACCAAAATGACGAATGCTGGTGCTGCTTGTTTTTTTGTAAGTCTCATGTTTCTCAAAGTAAAAATGTTGTGTTTTATCAGTGTATTTTTAGTCAAATCTCAGCTTAGTGTTGCGGTTGAGTTTTAAAAAACTCGCCGTCTGCTTTGATCATCACCTCTGTACTTATGTCAAAAGGATCATTAGGGCCGATACCAAAATCAACCCTGCTAATTACCCCTGTTAGTTGAAAACCTACTTTGGTTTTTTGGGGCATTGCGTCATCTACAGTCCCCCGGAACCACAAATCCATTGTAACAGATTTGGTAATACCGTGCATAGTTAAATCGCCAGTGATCCTGAACCTGTTTTTCATGCCTGTAGTATTCACAATTGAAGTGGATTTAAACGTCATGGTGGGATACTTAGCCACGTTAAAGAAATCAGGGCTCCTTAAATGATCGTCCCGCATTTTGACCTCCGTATTGATAGATGCTACATCCGTAGAAAGTTCAAACACCGCATCGCTGAAATCGGGTTTCGAAGAGGTGACGCTTGCATCGAATTTTTGAAATAAACCAAAAATGGACGAAAATCCCCTATGTGTAACTATAAATGTCAGCTTGGAATGGTCTGGGTCATCTTTCCAGGTGGTAGTCTGGGCAAACGAGTAGTTAGCCCAAATTAAAACGAATAAAATAGCAAGTAACTTTTTCATGAATTGGTATTTTTAAAATGCTGCCTTTTTCAATGTTTAACATAGTAGTCGTTGAAAAACTTATCCAACATTTACAAAATGGACGCCATACCAATAAATATCTGTTATATAGATAGTTAAATATCAAATTGAAATGTTTTTTGTTAATGGTATTTCGCAAATTTGCGATAGCGATAGTATTAAAATCACCAAACAATCGTCCTCTTAAAGAGAAGATCGCCTGGTATTGTAACCCGAAGATCGGCTTTACATGAATTGTTTAACAATGATTGCCCAACAAATAAAACAGGCACACCGCCGGTAAAAAAGGGCACTCCTTACTACCATTTACTATCAAAATGATACTTTGCTGCTCTCATTTTGAAATTAACTTAATAGCCATTATTGTCGGATACGGTATTTCGAAAAGCCCCAAGAGGTTTAAAATAGGTTTTTGAGGCGAATCAATCATTTGGCATGACAATAGCTATTGCACTTAGCCATTGCTGCTAAACAACACTACGGCCATATCTGGAACCTATCTGCCTGCGCTTGCTGATATTAGGAATACGCCAGCATTTTTTTAATACCAAATGTTTACCGGCTGTTATATCCGGCATGCCGGATATAACAGCTTTAATTTTATACTATATGAATACACAATCTCCAATTTTATTGATCGATGATGAGAGAAGATCGGGCGGCTGGCTGGGGAGGATCCTGCGCCTGGCTGGTTATACCTGCCGGCAGGCGGAAAGCGGTTCAGAAGGGATCCGCTTGTTGGAAAGAGAAAAAATACAGGTGGTAATGAGTGACGTCGATCTTCCTGATATGGATTTTACGGATTTTGTCAAAACGGTCAAGAAAAAAAAGCCTTTCGTGGAAGTGATCCTGCTGACCACGCATCCCAGTGTCTTTGAGGCGATCAGGGCCATTAAAAGCGGTGCATGCGACTATCTGGTTAAAGGGAGAGACAACGATGTGATTTTAACCGTGCTTGCGCAAGCCAAAGAAAAGGCCCGTATATTTGCCCAATAGTTTCATATTCCGGAGACCTTGTAAGGGCTGACCTTTTTGGTCAGCCCCAGGCGGTGGATTCAGTTATGCACCTATAAAATTTGGCATTCGTTTTTCAATAAAGGCTTGAGTACCCTCCTTAAAATCAGCGCTCATTAACGCCAATTTTTGATTTTCAGCTTCTACGTCCAGTTGCCGGGCAAGGTCATTGGTCAGCGAGGCAATCAAAGCTTGTTTAGTCAGGGCCAATGCTTTTGTGGGCATTTTTGCCAGGTGCGCTGTCAGGTCGTCCCTTTTTTGTAAGAATTCCGCCTGAGGGAATACTTTATAGATCATACCCATACGTTCGGCATCGGCAGCCGGAAGTTTATCGGCCAGCAGCATAAGTGCGGAGGCCTTTTGCCAGCCCACTAACCGGGGCAAATAATACGTACCCCCGCTGTCAGGGATGAGCCCTATTTTAGTGAAAGCCTGGAGAAAATAAGCATTGTCAGATGCGATGACGATGTCGCAGCACAACGCAATATTAGCGCCTGCACCTGCTGCCGGACCGTTGACCGCCGCTAACACCGGCTTTTCGAGTTCTTGTATGGCTTTGATAACCGGATTATAAAGTTCTCCCACTTTTTTGCCTAATTCTGCAGGGCTGCTGGTGGTAGCCTCTTCTAAGTCCTGACCTGCGCAAAAAACATCTGATGCTCCGGTCAGGCACACACATCTGATTAAGGGATCTTTACATTTATCAAGACTTTTTAGAAGTTCTTCTGCCAGAGCTTTATTAATAGCGTTCATTGATTTCGGCCTGTTGAGGATGATTAATCCTATTCCATTGGAAACGGAAAAAAGAACCGGAGAAGAATCTGTTGAGTTGGTATTCATAATTGTTTTTTTATAGTTTTCTTGTTGTTTGTCATCAACTGCTGCAAACGACGTCCATCAGGCAATAACACCCGCCAATTTCAGCTGCCCGGTTTCGGCATCATCATATCCCAGTTCTTTCCATATCATACTGGCATGCTGTCCCGGTGCGGCTACTGCACTTAACAAAAGTATCCTTTTAGTTAGGGCAGGGTCTTTGATATACAAACAATATGCTTTGAGAAACAAATAAGGAAACTTGTTCAGGTTGAAAAATCGATTTAATTTGGTAAATTCACACAAGAAAGTCCATTTTTGGCGCAATAATTCATCGCAATATTCCTGATGCTTATCGCATCTATGTTTTTAAATAAGGACTTTTTTTACCTGCCATTATTCACGCTGTAACATTTTTCAAATGAGATAAGTTATATGAGAAAGCTATCTGCAGCTGTTATATTATTATTTGCGCTCTGTTTAAACGGCTGTTTGTGTTTTGAAACAAGAGCACAGACTACAGCATTTCATAAGCCATCTGAATACAAGACCTCCTGGCAGCGCCTGCTTTTGCAGCTCAGCCCGGCATTTTACACGGCGGCAAAGGAAAACCAGGTCGACCTGGACAGCAGCCTTATCTATTGCGCACATTCACTTGGGCTGAGCCGACTGCCGGTGATTGCTGAGGGGATAGACGCCCCCGACCTGGACGGTCAGCTACGATGGATAGATAAAAGGGATCCGAAAAGCGGGTTGCGTTTGTTATCGGCAACGAAAGGCAAAAAGCATCTTGAATTATTGGTGTTGCTGGGTGCTTATTATGCTTTTGAACCGGATAGCTACCATCGTTATAAAGACAGTGTTTTATATTATTTGAACAGGGCCATCAGCGAAAGTAAGACGCAGCACGAACAGCAACTGGGCAGGCAGGCACGTTTGCTTATCGGTAAAATGTACGTTGATGGTTATGATTTTCAGCATGGCGATCCCATCTTTGATCAGCTGACAAAAGACTGCCAGGCAGCAGGTGATCACATAACCGAGGCAAAAGTATGGTTTTACCGGGGCCTGTATACCGGGTTTACACTTCCGACAACCCCTAAACGGATAGCTTATCTGCAGCAGGCCCGGCTGCTCTATCATCAGCAAAAAAATACCGAAGGCGAAATAAGCGCGCTAACGGATATCAGTTACCTGAACGTGCCCCTTTATCAAATGGATAATGCTTATAAAGCCTCGCTCGAAGCACTCCGCCTGGCCCAATCGATCCAATTCCCTTTTATACACTACAATACTGATGCAATAGCCATGATAACCACTTTTCAAGGCAAGTTTGGCGAACCTTTGCGATATTCCCTGGAAACGGTACGCGTAGCTGAGGCAGTGCATGACAGTATTGGATTGGGCGTTTTTTACAACCGTGTCGGGGTATTATACAGTAACGAAGATCCGAAGCATAAAGAAGCCCAAAAATGGTTGGAGAAAGCGGTATATACCATGATAAGGACGGGCAACGACAATGTTTTATATTTAACTCTTGCCAATTTAGTCTATTCTCTCAGCGCAAATGGTAATCGCAATAAAGCCTGGAATGTCCTTCTTGAAGTTTCAAAAAAAATACCGCCGAAAACGCCTGTAGATAAACTAAATTATAATCTGGCCTATTCATCGTGTTATATCTTGTCTAAAAACTACGATATGGCCGAAAAATGTGTGTTTAGGGCTGATAGTATTGAGCGGCAATTGGAAAAAAATGGATATAGTTTCAGACGCGCGTATGTTACTGTGGCTGTTGGAGATTTATATTTTTTTAAAGGTGAGTATGGTAAGGCCCGTATTTTTTATGAACAATACCTCTCAGACCCTTCACGTGCAGGCTCAGGATTGCCGAGTGAGCTTTACGCCCTGGACAATTTGATAACGATCGACTCGATACAAGGAGACAATGCATCAGAGGTGCGCCACTCCAGATTGTACAAAAAATTAGCCGACTCCAATTATGTCATTTCAAAAACAAGACAGGCCGAGGAATTGCAGGTTAAATATGCGACCGAAGAAAAGGAAAATCAGATAGCATTACTGAACCAAAAGGCAAAGTTGGAGCGGGCCAATTTAAATAAAGCCACGTTAATAAAAAATGTAACCATAGGTGGTATTGTTTTGGTGGTGATCATTGCCGGGTTGCTTTACCGGCAAGGCAGGCTCAGGAAAAAGAGCAACCAGGTTATCACCTATAAAAACGAGTTACTGGAGCGTTTGCTGACCGAAAAAGAGTGGTTATTAAAGGAAGTAAACCACCGTGTAAAAAATAATTTGCATATGGTGATCAGCCTTTTGGAGTCGCAGGCTATTTACCTGGAAAACGATGCATTAGAGGCAATGCAAAGCAGCAAGCACCGGATATTCTCCATGTCATTGATCCATCAAAAACTCTATCAGTCAGAAGACGTGAAAACGATTGATATGTCCGTATGTCTTCCTGAATTGGTCAGTTACCTTCGCGATAGTTTTGATACAGGAAGGTATATTCATTTCAACCTTGAAGTTGAACCTATTCAACTTAGTATATCGCAGGCCATTCCCCTGGCACTGGTTTTAAATGAAGCCATCACCAATTCTGTTAAATATGCATTTCCCGGTAACAGATTGGGAGAGATCAGCATCAAAATGCGGCAAACAGGTGAAAATATTGAGCTTATCATCAGGGATAATGGTGTTGGAATGGTAAAAGCTACGGAAGATCTTGATTCCCTTGGTTTAAAATTAATGAGAGGACTTATCGAAGAGATCAGCGGTGAAATACAGTTTGAAAATAATAATGGGACGATCATTACGATTGCCTTTAAGACCGACCTCCTGGTTGAACTTGAAAAATGATTTTTGATTGATAGGCTGCCTGATTGAATGATTTTTGTCTGCAATTACCTTACAATATTTCAAGTATAAAAAGGTGGTTTTGATTCTGAAATTGTTTTAATTTGATGAATTCACATAACATAGTCTATTTGATCGTAAGAACTTATGGCAACACACCACTGGTGCTTATCGCCTATATTTTAAAATAAGGACTTTTTTGCCTGCCATTATCCAAGTTGTAACATTCTCAAAAAAGTAAGTTATGAGAAAACTATCTATAGTTGTTATATTATTATTTACGCTCTGTTTAAACGCGAAGGCCCAAAACACATCTTCAGCTGATTCGACACGGCAATTACTTTCCGATCTGAAAAAAACAACAGCCGGCAGCGAACGTCTTGAAATATTAATAAAACTCGGTAGCTTCTACCTCTATAAACTGGGAGAATTTAAAAGCGATCTGGATAGCGCAGATCTGTTTCTTAGCCAGGCACAGGAACTTAGTGCAAAGTTAAAGTCATCTAAATTTCAAAATAAGACTTCATTGCTGAAAGCTGACGTACTTATTGAAAGGGGAGACCTGCCGAAAGCCCGGATTGCATACTTGCAGGTAATTGATAGCTATATGCGATCCGGTGAGAAGGAAGAAGCTGCGCACATATGGTTGTCGATAGCCGTCAGGACAATGTATTTGGATGATAGCACGGCAATGCGGGGATTGCGCGGCTTTGAACATGCGCTTAAGATATACACCGAACTTCATAATAAAGAAAAAGAAGCCGGGGTACTTAAATATATCGGTGATTGGCTTTTGCGGCAAGGCAAATTGGATGGGTCCGAAAATGAATTATTGAAGGCACTAAGCATTTACAAATCCATTGGCTATAAAAAACTGCATTACACTTATGATCGGCTTGTCCAGATAAATAATATAAAAGGCAATTTTAACAAAGCATTATATTATTCGCTCGAAATGATTAAAAGTGTGCAGGCTACCCGTGATACTGGCCAGGCATATTTTTTATATGGCAGGATAGCCGATGTTTACAATAATTTAAACGAGGACGACAAAAGTAAATATTGGTATAAAAGGGCTTTGGTTAACGGGGCTAAAGATCCGGAATTATTTTATGATGTCAACAATTCCCTTATTTCCCTGATGATAAAGGAAGGCAAAAAAAAAGAGGCCCTGGAATTTTTGCTGAAACTTATCAAAAAAAGACCACCGATTGACGAGTCGGACAATCTAACGGTAGCAACAAGACTCGGCGAATGCTATAGCTTACTGGGGAAGGACGATCTGGCAGAAAAATATTATCAGCAGGCCGTTACCATTGCGGAAAGAGTATCATGGAAACGTGATGGACTAATGGCGAATAGGAGAATGGCCGATTTTTATTTTTCCCATAAACGTTATGTCCCGGCCAGTATTTATTTTCACAAAGTGTTGGCTATCCAACGAGGGATCGGTGAAGTGGACACAATAAGAAATACTTATCTAAAGCTATTTAAAACGGATTCTGCAACAGGTAATTATCTGTCGGCGATCAAAAACTATCAGCGATATAAATTATTGACCGATTCCATCTTCACGGTTGCCAAGGCCAGGCAAATTGCCCAACTGCAATTGCAATACGAAAAAGATCGGAAAGTGCAGCAACTTGAAAACAAGGGTAAGTTGCAACAGGCGGAATTACAGCATGCCGGTACCGTATGGGATTTTACCATTGCAGGCGCCGGCCTGCTTTTTATTTCCCTGGTGCTGGGCTACCGGCGCTATCGTCAGAAACAACATAGCAACCGGCTGCTGCAGAAGCAACAGCAAGAGATCAACCTGATTAATCAAAGCCTTCAGCTTACAGTCGCCGAGAAGGACAGCCTGCTGATTGAAAAAGATTGGTTGCTTAAGGAGGTAAACCACCGTGTAAAAAATAATTTGCATATGGTGATCAGCCTTTTGGAATCGCAGGCTATTTACCTTGAAAACGATGCATTAGAGGCAATGCAAAGCAGCAAGCACCGGATATTCTCCATGTCATTGATCCATCAAAAGCTTTATCAGTCAGACGATGTGAAAACGATTGATATGTCCGTATGTCTTCCTGAATTGGTCAGTTACCTTCGCGATAGTTTTGATACAGGAAAACACATTCATTTTAACCTTGAGGTTGACCCTATTCAACTCAGTGTATCGCAGGCCATTCCCCTGGCATTGGTTTTAAATGAAGCCATCACCAATTCTGTTAAATATGCATTCCCCGGTAACAGACTGGGGGAGATCAGCATCAAAATGCGGCAAACAGGTGAAAATATTGAGCTTATCATCGGGGATAATGGTATCGGAATGGTAAATGCTACGGAAGATCCTGATTCCCTTGGTTTAAAACTAATGAAAGGACTTATCGAAGAGATCAATGGTCAAATACAGTTTGAAAATCACAAAGGGACGAAAATTACGATTTCCTTTAAGATTGATCGCCTTGTTGAAAATTATTCTTTATTGGAATAACCAATTTATCATCCGGGCGGTCTGCCGAAAGATCATATTCAACATATTTGTGAGGTGACTGATAAGGGTGAATGTAATTATCACATGAGCGGCATTTTCCAATAAAATCGCATAGTTCATGCTTTGCCGGTCCCGTCAACTGGCATTCTTGTACACAAAGGGTACAATCATTCTTCCATATAAAATCCTGATCATTCATATTGATATTTTGTAGCATAATTTCAAAATATAAGCCGCTATTTATTGCATTGGATATCAGACAATTGAAAATATTGCAGTTAAAATTTATGATTACATTTCGCCATTTTGATGAAAACTTAAGCGAAATATAAATACTGACGGGCTGGAAGGGTGATGTTTATCGTTTTAGCCCTGAGGCATTTAATTACTAAAAGGCAAAAATGTTGGGACACCAAAGGTAATCCAAAGAGTCAATTGGACAGCTTGTTAAAAAGGTCAAACCATATTGTTTTAACGTTCACTTGAATAGCTTACGTCACGCAGATTAGCTATAAAAATTATAGAAATAGGACATTTACACTCCTTAAGATGATATTTTGGGAGAATTTTAAAACTGTTTTTGATTGAATATTCACGGGTTATCATCAGGAACCCGATAGAAATATTTATCCATGGTGTAATATCGAAATAGAATTTCGCCGTTTCGTTAAATATCGTTTAAATCAAATTCGTGAAAAATGGATAACTCATTCATTATCAGAATAACTTAGTTATGGCATCAGTTTGGGGTAAGACTCATCACAAACGGACACCACATGAAGATTAATTTTAACCGTTTAGCTTTAGTTCAGAATTTCGTACTACTTTTTTTTCTATTTGGTTTTGCGATACAAGCACGCAGCGAGGGTGATGAAACAGTGATTACAGGAACGGTCACTGATGCCCGCACAAAGCAAACACTGCCCGGTGTCAGCGTAACACTGGAAGGCTCTGGAATCGGTACAAGTGCTAACGCAGATGGTAAATACATACTTCGTACGACAGGCGGCTATTCCCGGATCAGATTTTCCTTTATCGGTTACCAGGCAGTGGTCAAAGACATCACTGCCGGGACGAACCAGGTAGTGAACGTGTCGCTGCCGGAGGATAAGCATCTGCTCAAAGAGGTTACGATCAAATCTGGCCCGAAAGTGCGGTATCGGAACAAGGGCAATCCCGCTGTAGAGCTGATTAGACAAGTGATTGCCCATAAAAAGTTCAATAATCTTGACAGCTATGACTATGCTGATTACCATCAATATGAAAAGATGGTGTTCTTCTTTAGCGATCTGTCTGATAAGTTCAAAAACAAGCGAATGTTCAAAAATTATCAGTTCTTATTTCGCCAGCAAGATTCAACAGCTATGGGGGGCAAAAATCTGCTGCCAATCTATATGGAAGAAAAACTTTCAGATAATTATTTCAGAAAGTCTCCCTACGCAAAGAAGCGGATCATCACTGCGAATAACCAGGTGAAATACGACGAAAACTTCATCGACAACGATGGTCTACAGTCGATTTTCAACAAGATGTACCAGGATATTGATATCTATAGCAACAACATCAATCTGCTAGGCAATCAAATGCTGAGCCCTATCGCTGATGAGGCTCCAACCTTCTATAAATTTTTCATCACGGATACGATAAAGGATGTCAGCCCGTCGCTGATTGAGCTCAGCTTTATACCACGTAATCCGGCAGATCTGCTGTTTACTGGTAAGATTTACATTACTATGGACGGCAGATACGCTGTTGAAAAAACCGCACTGTCCGTCAGCAATAGCATTAATATCAATTTTGTCCGGCAGATGCAGATCCTGCTGACTTTTGATAAAGATGATGCAGGCAAATATCATCTGAGTCAGAGTGACCTGAAAGCTGACTTCGGACTTAACAGGAAAAAAGGCGGTGGGCTTTATGGTGAAAGACTGGTCACCATAAATAATTTTGCGGTTGGCAAACCGCAACCTGACGCCGTTTATTCCGGCGCTGAGGAAATCAGCAAGCCTGGTGCCGACAAAAAGGATGATTCGTTCTGGAAACAGAACCGGCCGGACACACTGAATTCACGTGATGCAAATATATACGCGAACATTGACAGCCTTCAAACGATCCCTTCGTTTAAAAGAACGATGAAAATAGTCTCGCTCTTACTGGCAGGGTACTACGATACCGGGCCGTTTGAGATCGGCCCAACCAATACGTTCTATAATTTCAATCCCGTGGAAGGCTTCAGAATGCGTCTTGGAGGCAGGACTACTGCTGAGCTGAGTAAGCGCTTTTACTTCGAGACCTATGGTGCCTATGGTTACAAAGACGAACGTTTTAAATACTTTCTGAGCGGCACCTATTCGATCAACGACAAATCGATCTATAAATTCCCGCAAGAATATATCCGTGCCAGCTATCAGTACGATACTGCAATTCCGGGGCAGGAGTTGCAATTTGTGCAGGAAGACAATTTCTTCCTTTCTTTTAAGCGCGGCATTAATGAGACCTGGGTATACAATAATATTTTCCGGCTTGACTATGTGCATGAGTATGTTAATCATTTCTCCTACAAATTTGAATTCAAAAACTGGAAGCAGGTGCCTGCCGGCCAGCTGTACTTTGCCGACTCCCTGAACAATCAACTGAACAGCGTGCACGACATTACTACTTCTGAATTATCTACGGAACTGCGCTACGCTCCAAATGAAAAGTTTTACCAGGGCAAGCTTTATCGCACACCGATCCCCGACAAATACCCGATCTTTACCCTGCGTTATCAGCAGGGCATAAAAGGACTGTTTGGCGGGCAGTACAATTACGAGAATATCACGGCAAATATCACCAAACGCTTTTACCTTTCACAACTGGGTTTTGCCGACGTAAGCACTGAGGGCGGTTATTTATTCGGACAGGTCCCTTTTCCTTTGTTGGATATACACCACGCCAATCAGAGCTACGCATTGCAACTTCAATCCTATAACCTAATGAATTTTCTTGAATTCGTGAGCGACCACTACGCCGCCATCAATATTGATCAAAACTTCAATGGTTTTATCTTCAACAAGATTCCACTGCTGAAGGAACTTAAGCTGCGGGAGGTCGTTTCATTTAAAGCTTTATGGGGAGGTGTCCGGTCAGAAAACAACCCGGCTGACAATCCGCAACTGCTTCAGTTCAATAGCCACGGCGGCGTGCCAACCACTTATAGCCTCGACTCAGGTCCTTACACGGAAGGCAGCGTTGGTATTGCCAATATCTTTAAAATACTACGTCTCGATTATGTGAGACGATTTAACTACCTCGATCATCCTAATGTCGCCCGGAGCGGAGTCAGGGCCCTGATTATCCTACAATTTTAGATTATTGGGTGGATAATTCTGACCCCATATTGCTTATTCGCTGATGTTGTTACCCACACCAGGTATGTAGTCCTTTAATCCTTTCACTAAACTCTGTGAGCCCCGCTTTTTAAGAAATTAAAAAGCCCGTGAATAGTTAATTTACGGGCTTTTATCGGTTTTTGATGATTTTATCAGCGGAGAGCTAGGGATTCGAACCCCAGGAACCTTTCACAGTTCAACAGTTTTCAAGACTGCCGCAATCGACCACTCTGCCAGCTCTCCGGGGGCAAAAGTACAAAACCGGGCCGAAATGGCAAATATGATGTTAAGTTTTTTTAAATAAATTGAAAATACTGCACAAGGTATTGACAGTTAATTAGTTAATTTTTATCAGCCTTAGGTTTCTCGGTACGAAATGAATTAAAACGCGGTTCAACGATCTTAATACTGCGTTTACCGAGTTCAATACTGGCGTTTAATTCGAAGCCGATGAGGATAATTAATGAGTTTAGATAGAGCCATATCATGATCACGATGAGTGTGCCGATAGAACCATATATCTTGTTGTAAGATGAAAAATTATTGATGTAAAATGTAAAACCCAGTGAGGTAAGTACAGCCAGTCCGGTTGCCATTACAGAACCGGGGCTCAGGAACTTCCATCTTTGTTTATGAGCCGGGCCATAGCGATACAGCAGGGACACCGTCACAAAAAAGATAATGATCACTATGATCCATTTCAATAAGGCTATAGCAATAAACCAAGCATGCGCCTTACTGTAAAAATGATGTTGTAAAAAGATTAATATTTTATGCCCGGCTATCATAATACTTACAGCCACCAGCATTGAAACGCAAATTACCACTGTAAGCACCAGTGCTACCCATCGTCTTCGCAAATAGGTTCTGCTTTCCGTAATTAATGAGGATTTATTAAAGGCCTGCATTAACCTGTTCACACCATTTGTAGCAAAGAAGAGCGTAGTTAAAAAGCCAAATGAAAACAGCCCGCCGCTTTTCTTTTTGACGACCTCAATAATGGTATCATGAAAGGCTTCATACGCATCATTTGGCATTATTTGCCCCATAATACCGAGCAGGTTATCCTGGAAATGCCGGATAGGAATATAAGGTATCAGCGTAAATAAAAAGATGGTCGCCGGGAACAATGCCAGCATAAAATTATAAGCTAACGAGGATGCCTTATTGGCCAGCGTACCCTGCTTAATTTCGTTAAAAAAGAAAACTGCTACTGTATATAAAGATAGTGGCCTGAAACCGGGGAAAGCTATGTATTTAGCACCTTGAATAAGGTATCTGTAAAACGCAAACCGGCGTAAAAAACGGTGAAGCCATTCCATCTAAACCAAATCTACTCAAAAAATGGCTTCAGTTTATCAATAAATTCCTTTGATGGGAGACAGGGGCGGTTAGTTTTCATGTTGACGAAAACAAGTAAAGTCTCTCCGGTATTGATTAGTTCGTCATTATGGTTATATAATTCATATCTGAAATGAATTTTCACACCTGGCAGTTTATCCATTATTACCTTAACGCTGATCTCTTCGTCGTATAATGCTGGTTTTAAGTATTTGCAATGTAATTCCAGTACCGGCATCATAATACCCGACGCTTCCATGCCACTGTAGGTCATCCCGAGGCTGCGCAGCATTTCAACCCGGCCAACCTCGTAAAACTCGGCATAGTTGCCATAATACATGTATCCCATCTGGTCAGTTTCACCGTACCTTACGCGTATTTTGGTAGTATGTTCGAACATTATTTTTTGATATTTCTTTCGTTAAGGGCTTGTTGAAATTTGTGAGCATTAACCAAATGATCTGCCATATTGGTAGCGAATGCATGATGGCCAGAAAAATCTGCATTGGCACACATATAAATATAATCGCTCTGTTTGTAATCAAGAACCGAATTTAAAGCATTTACCGAAGGCATCATGATAGGGCCGGGGGGAAGACCTGTATGAAGATAAGTGTTATAAGGCGAATCAAAAGAAAGATATCTGTTCAATACCCTTTTAATAGTAAAATCATTCTTGGCAAATATCACTGTGGGATCTGATTCCAGTTTCATGCCTTTTTTAAGGCGATTTAAATACAAACCAGCTATGGTTGGCATTTCATCATCATACAAGGCTTCTGCGTCAACAATAGAGGCTAAAACCGATACCTGGACAGGGGAGAGGTTAATGGCAGCAGCTTTCTGCTTACGCTCAGGCGTCCAAAATTTCTCGTAGTTAGCATACATGCGCTTAAAAAGCTTTTCGGGCGTAGTATTCCAATACAACTGGTAAGTGTTCGGAATAAAGACTGCGTAAACATTGTCAGTCGTGAACCCGTATTGTTCAACAAATTTTGATGAATCAAGCAATGCAATGATCTTAGCAGAATCAGGCTCTATCTTTTTGGATACAAAACCTGCAAATTCTTCCTTTAGTCTTAGATTATGAAAAGAAAGCGTAACAGGCTCCTGTGAACCTGACGCCAGCATGTTGATCAATCTGCGATTACTCATACCACTTTTTAAACGATACCGACCTGCTTTCACACGATAGGTATAATTCATATGCCCGGCGGCCCAGTTAAAGCTGCTGGTGTCTTTTACAATCTGTTCATCTTTTATGGTTTTATAAACGTCCTGGTAAGTGGCGCCGGTGTGGATGTAGAGGTATTCTTGTTTGTCGGTTACATTAGGTCCGAAATACCTGAAATAATAAAATGCTCCGGTAAGTCCGAGGGTAATAATAATGATAACAACCAGGGCAATGACAAACTTTTTAATTACGCCTGATGACTTCTTTTTCTGTTCCATTGTTATTTAATGGGGTGTTATTTCTGTTGAGTTTTCTGAAAGGCGATCAATCCGCCGGTTAAATTCCTGACATTTTCATAACCATTCAATTCCAAAATTGATTTTGCTGTAGCGCTTCGCATACCAACTTTGCAAATAACGATGATCTCGTCAGTTTTATTCCAATCGATCTCATCTAAATTATTTTCTAAAAGGGGCAGGGGAATATTCTTTCCGCCCACGTTAAAGGTATGGTATTCCATTTCTCCGCGCACATCAAGCAGGTTCAAATGTTCACCGCTTTTAAGGCGTGTAAGCACTTCATTTGCACTAATATCGGTCATGGTGTTTTCTTGCCCTGCGTAACGGTAACATTGATACGTGTGCCGTTGCTTACTTTAGTTACGGAATCTGTTTTGGCAGGTGATTGTGCTACTATAATCAGGTTAGTAGAGTCTGTGATAGTACCCTGATAAGTAATGGTACCTAACACCACACCACTTTGTTTGAGTACAAATCTGGCTGCATCCAGGTCCTGGTTAATAAGGTCAGGAATTTCAACTTCACTGGCTCCAGAACCATCGCCAAGCACAAGATCAACCTTAGATCCCTTAGGGATTTTTGTTCCAGGTTGAATTTGCTGGCCAGCAAATTTTATTTCAAGCACATGATCACGGGCTATATCTGATTTATAGGTAGTGTCGCCAATTTTTAAGCCGTAGTTAGACAGCGTAGCCTCAGCAGAAATATAGGGTGCATCCAATATATCAGGAAGTGCCACATTAGGTGCCTGATTTTTAACAATTTTAAGATAAATGACACGACCTTCTTTAACATTTGTTCCAGCGTCCGGGTCCTGTTCAATTACCGTTCCGGGTGCCTGGTCAAGTACATATACCGAATCAATGCTCACACCAAAGCCCTGCTCTTTTAGAGTACTCAGGGCCCTGTCTATATTTATGCCTGTGATTTTTGGAACGGGGATACCCGAACCGTGACGTGTATAATAACCTAAACTATAAAATGCTATTAAAACAACAACTATTACGGAACCGATTGCGAAAAGAATAGTATTGCGAAACGATTTAGTTTTTAAGTAAGCTACAAAATTACTCATTTGAATTGATCAGGGTATTCAATGCCTATTCAGCAAACATAGGTCATTATTTCGAAATTTCGAAAAGCGTAATTCCTATTTTGGATTTAACGTATTTTCCGCGGCAATTGTTAAGCTAAAAAATATAATATTTCTTATTGCACGGACTTTATACTTAATTTCGAAATCGAAATTTCTAATAAAATATGTCAAGAAAAAACATAGCCCTTTTGGCCGGTGGATTTACCGGGGAATACGAAGTATCTGTTAACAGTGCAAAAAACATTGCTGCTAACCTTGATGCTGCTAAATATCAAGTATATACCATTTTTATTAACCGTGATAGCTGGTTTTATACATCCGATAAGGGGAATATACCTGTTGATAAAAATGATTTCAGTATAACCCTGGATGGACAAAAAATAAAATTCGATTTTGCCTTTATTACTGTACATGGCACACCCGGCGAAGATGGTAAACTGCAGGGCTATTTTGATTTACTGGGTATACCATACAATACCTGCGATGCTACCACATCAGCAATTACCATGAATAAGGCTTATACTAAAGCTATTGTGCATGGTATACATGGATTAAATACGGCGCGTTCTATTCAATTATTTAAAGGCGGCATACATGAAGCCTCAAATGTTGTCTCATCTTTAAAATTCCCTTTGTTTATTAAACCGAACAATGGTGGCAGCAGTGTTGGCATGAGCAAGGTGCAAAATGCTGCAGGCTTACACGATGCTTTTGAAAGAGCCTTTAAAGAAGATGACCAGATACTGGTAGAAGAGTTTATAAAAGGGCGTGAGTTCAGTATCGGCATAGCCAGACTGCATGGAAAAATAACAGTATTGCCTGCAACGGAGATCATTAGTTCAAAAGAGTTTTTTGATTACGAAGCCAAATATACTCCTGGTGTTTCAAAAGAGATCACGCCTGCAGAGTTGAGTGCAGATCAAAATGAAAAGATTGCCGAAATAGTTACGGAAGTTTACCTGAGACTGAATTGCCGGGGAATGGTAAGGGTTGATTTTATTTTGCTTGAGGGTACACAAGATTTTTATTTTATCGAGATTAATACCACACCGGGCCAATCAGCAAACAGCTTGATACCACAGCAGGTGAGGGCAGCGGGGATGAATGTGGGGGAGTTCTATGGTGATTTGATTGAAGGAGGAATGCATTAATGGTGTGCAAATTCCAAATGTGCAGATATGCGATGATTTTCATTTGCACATCTAAAATCTGCACATTTACACATCAAATCAGGTAATGCTCAATAATATCCTGAGGCACTTTAGCAGATCTGCCGGTTTGCATATCGATCATGGTATAATCAAACCAGCCATCGCAACAGATTTTTTTGGTTGCTTTGTTAGTGATTGTAAACTTTACGCGGCAGCCTTTTTCGTCGATAGTATCAATACCGGTTTTTACAATAAAATAATCGCCCATAGTTAGGGCACGTTTGTAATCGACATATGCCGTGCGTACCACCCAGCCAAAGCCACGTTCCATAAATTTCCCCATAGCCATGCCATAACAGCGTTCCATCTGGTCGTACCGGGCAGCCAACACGTAATCAAAATATTTGCTGTTGTGCACATGCTGAAACATATCTATATCATCCGGGCGTACACGAAATTCTGATTCAAAGGTGGCGTAGTTTGACATTTAGTGAATTATTGAATGAGTGAGTTAGTGAATTATACTTGCAAATCTATCAATTAAGGCTATTCCATTCAAATTCACTAACTCACTCATTCACTAATTATTCCTGCCCTTCTATCAACTAAGGCTATCCATTCAAATTCACTCATTCACTAACTCACTCATGCACTAATTATTCCTGCATTTCTACCAATTAAGGCTATTCCATTCAAATTCACTAACTCACTAATTATTCCTGCACTTCTATCAATTAAGGTTATCCCATTCAAATTCACTCATTCGCTAACTCACTCACGCACTAATTATTCCTACACTTCTTGTAATTATCCCAGAATAAAATTACCTTTGCACCTCAATTAACAAAAGTATAAACGCTTTAATATTATTCAGGTAATGTATTTAAGTAAAGAAGCAAAAACAGAGATTTTTGCAAAACACGGCAAAGCAGCCACCGATACCGGATCGGCAGAAGGACAAATCGCTTTATTCACAACACGTATTGCGCATTTGACCGGACATTTGAAAACCAACAAAAAGGATTTTTCAACCCAGCTTTCGCTGCAAAAATTAGTAGGTAAACGCCGTGCATTGCTGGCATACCTATACAACAAAGACATTGAAAGATATCGTGCTATTATCAAAGCCCTCCAGCTAAGAGATATCATCAAATAAATCTTTTCAGTTTTTAAACAAAAGCCATCCGCCAAGTCGGGTGGCTTTTTACTTTTGCTAAGTAAATTTGCACATATAAAAAAACCGGTGCGCTCCGAAAGATGAAAAGCGCATCACAACAAAAAAAAGATGAGTTTAAATGTAATTAAAAAGGTTATTGATTTAGGTGACGGCCGCACCATTGAGATCGAAACCGGTAAACTGGCCAAACAAGCCGATGGCTCTGTAGTAATTAAAATGGGTGATACCATGTTGTTAGCTACAGTAGTTTCGTCGCCCGAAGCAAAAGAAGGTGTTGATTTTTTACCATTATCCGTTGACTACCAGGAGAAATATGCTGCCACAGGCCGTATCCCGGGTGGTTTTTTACGCCGCGAAGCGCGTTTATCAGACTATGAGGTTTTGATCTCACGTTTGGTTGACCGTGCATTACGCCCGATGTTCCCCGAAGATTATCATGCTGATACACAAGTGATGATCTCGTTAATTTCTGCTGATAAAGATATTATGCCTGATTGTTTGGCAGGTTTGGCAGCATCAGCAGCTTTATCGGTTTCTGATATTCCTTTTAACGGGCCTATATCAGAAGTTCGTGTTGCTAAAGTTGATGGCAAATTGGTGATCAACCCAACTTTAAGTCAATTAGAAACAGCTACGTTAGAATTTATTGTAGCCGGTTCTGAGCATGACATTAACATGGTTGAGGGTGAATCAAAAGAGATACAGGAAGCTGAATTGGTTGAAGCAATCAAATTCGCTCACGAAGCAATCAAAATCCAGTGTTTAGTTCAAAAGCAGTTAGCTGCAGAAGTTGGTAAAACTGAAAAACGTGTTTACAGCCACGAAGATCATAATGAAGAATTGAAGAAAGCAATTTACGCTGCTACTTATGAGCAGGTTTATGCTATCGCATCTTCAGCTTCAGCAAAAGATGAGCGTGCTGCTAAATTCAAAGAAGTTCGTGATACGTATATCGAAACTTTAGGTGAGATCGATGATGTAACTAAGTTCCTCGCTAAAAAATATTATCACGATGTGGAATATGATGCTATACGCAACCTCGTATTAGACGAAGGCAAACGTTTAGACGGCCGCACTACAACACAAATACGCCCTATATGGAGCGAAGTTGGTTATTTACCATCAGCACACGGTTCGGCAATATTTACACGTGGTGAAACGCAATCATTAACCACTGTCACCTTAGGCGCTAAGGATGATGAGCAAATGATAGATGGTGCTTTCATCAATGGCTACCAGAAATTCCTGCTTCATTACAATTTCCCTGGTTTCTCAACCGGCGAAGTTCGTCCGAACAGGGGAGCGGGTCGTAGAGAAATTGGTCACGGTAACCTGGCTATGCGTTCATTGAAACAGGTATTACCATCTGATGATGAAAATCCTTACACTATTCGTATTGTATCGGATATTTTAGAATCAAACGGTTCATCATCCATGGCTACGGTTTGCGCCGGAACTTTGGCACTGATGGATGCTGGTATTAAAATTAAGGCTCCAGTAACAGGTATTGCGATGGGCTTGATCACCAATGAAATGGGTACTAAATATGCTATCCTGTCAGACATTTTGGGTGACGAAGATCATTTAGGTGATATGGATTTTAAAGTTACCGGTACTGAAAATGGTATTGTAGCTTGCCAAATGGACTTGAAGATCAATGGCTTATCATACGAAGTATTAACAAAAGCTTTAGATCAGGCTAAAGAAGGCCGTCTGCATATCCTTAACGAAATTAAGAAGACCATCAGCGCTCCACGTGAGGACTATAAACCACACGCTCCGCGTATCGTTACTATTAAGATCGATAAAGAATACATTGGCGCTGTTATTGGGCCCGGTGGTAAGATCATCCAGGAAATGCAACGCGAAACTGGTGCTACCATCTCGATTGAAGAAAAAGACAACCAGGGTATCGTACAGATATTCGCTGATAACAAGGAATCGATTGATGCTGCTGTTTCACGCATCAGGGCAATTGCTGCTAAGCCTGAAGTAGGCGAGATCTACGAAGGTAAAGTGAAATCAATTATGCCATTTGGTGCATTTGTTGAGATAATGCCAGGTAAAGATGGTTTATTGCATATATCTGAAATTGATCACAAGAGATTTGAGAGTATGGACGGCATCTTTAAAGTTGGAGATGAAGTAAGGGTTAAGCTATTAGAGGTTGATAAGCAAGGGAAATTAAAGCTTTCAAGAAAAGCATTATTGCCTAAGCCTGAAAAAGCTCAATAAAAACATAATCAGTTACATACAGAACCCTCATCAGATAATAATCGGATGAGGGTTTTTTATTTAAATATTTTTTCACTTTTTTAAAACAATTTTCACTTTTTAGAACTTTGAAACAATAAATGCGTATTATGACCCTATCTGACCCTAATAAACAATGACACCAGCTAAGAATGAATTATTAAGTTTTCTTAATTATAAATCTTCCCGGCTGCCAGACAATACACAAACGGACATTGTACAGTCGCTGCTGTATGAGATTGTTCGGGTTAAAGATTTGATACGATATTATGAATCCATCCCAAATGGAGGAGGTCGGCTTGGCGCGTCTATCCTGAATGAACTGGTGTCAGAAGCCTATAACTCACTCGTTAACTACGATATCGTCCTGATAAATAAATATTACGATCTGTTGCAGAATTGCGATTGATTTTTGTTTAGTGATCAGTTATCTGTTACTAGTGATCAGTTGATTTATTTAATGTCAAAATCCGTTTTCAACTCTAAATTTCTGTGTAACTAATCACCGATCTCTAATCACTAATTACTATCTTCGAAACATGAACCACCTCATATCCCCATCTATTTTGGCGTCCGATTTTGGTAATTTGCAGCGCGATGTTGAAATGCTGAACAAAAGCGAAGCCGACTGGATACACGTTGACGTTATGGATGGGCTATTTGTTCCTAATATTTCCTTTGGTTTTCCGGTGGTGGAGGCAGTAAAAAAACATGCTAAGAAGCCTTTGGATGTACATTTAATGATCGTTGACCCAGATAGATATTTAAAAGAATTTCAGGAAAAAGGTGCAAATGGTATTACTGTACATTTTGAAGCCTGTACACATCTTCATCGCACCATACAAGGTATTAAGGAATTGGGATGTCGTGCAGGTGTCGCATTAAATCCTCATACACCTGTCGCGATGCTTGATGATATTATCGAAGATCTGGACCTGGTGCTTATTATGTCAGTCAATCCCGGTTTCGGCGGCCAGAAATTCATCAATAATACCTATAAAAAATTGCACGATTTGAAATCGTTAAGTTCGTCGCGGAATCCAAACCTATATATCGAGGTTGATGGGGGAGTTGGAGATCAAAATGTGAAAAAGCTGGTAGATGCCGGGGCAAATGTTTTGGTTGCTGGTAACTCAGTTTTCTCAGCGGCAGATCAGCCATTAGCTATTAAAAATCTAAAATATCCCCTATAAATTAGTACAATTATAAATTGTACTGTTAATACTGGGTTAAAATTGCTTTTTTAATATTCTGTCAATTTGCGACATTAATTAAATTTGCAATTTTGATAAAAAAATTACAAATATTCTCTGTGAATATTGCCAAATTGATTAGCTTTGGCCCAACCAAATACAAAGTTGGCAATTGACCAATTAAAATATTATAACCAAAAATAAAATGAAACACAATTTCGGTGCCGGACCTGGCATTTTACCTCACGAGGTACTAAAGCAATCTGCTGAAGGAGTTTTAAATTTTAATGGCACAGGGTTGTCGATATTAGAAATATCACACCGCTCGCCTGAATTTGAATCTGTTTTGGATGAAGCAGTAAACCTGGTAAAAGAACTTTTTAATGTTCCCGAAGGTTACTCCGTATTATTTTTACAGGGAGGCGCCAGCACTCAATTTGCATTGGCACCTTATAACTTGCTACCAGAAGGTGGTAAAGCTGCCTATGTTGAAAGCGGAGTGTGGGCCAATAAAGCACTTAAGGAAGCAAAATTCTTTGGAGAAGTTGCTGTTGTAGCAACTGCAAAAGAAAGTAATTTCACTTATATCCCTAAGGATTTTGAGATACCTAAAGATGCCGCTTATATTCATATCACATCTAACAATACCATTTATGGTACACAGATGCACAAATTTTTTAAATCACCAATACCTGTAGTATGTGATATGTCATCAGATATATTCAGCCGTAAGGTTAACGTGGCTGATTTTGGTTTGATCTATGCTGGTGCTCAGAAAAACATGGGTCCTGCCGGTGTAACATTGGTTATTGTAAAGGATTCGATATTGGGTAAAACCAATCGTAAAATACCTTCCATGTTCAATTACCAGACACAAATTGAAGGCGGATCGATGTATAATACTCCACCTGTATTTGCAATCTACGTTTCTATGCTTACGCTGAACTGGCTTAAAGCCAAAGGCGGCGTTGAAGCCATTGAAAAAGAAAACGATGCAAAAGCAAAAGCTTTATACACTGAGATTGACCGCAACCCATTATTTAAAGGCGTTTGCGTACCTGAAGACAGGTCACATATGAATGTTTGTTTTGTGGTTGAAAACCCTGAACATGAAAAGCCTTTCCTGAAGTATTGTGATGAAAAAGGCATTGTGGGCTTAAAAGGTCACAGAAGTGTAGGTGGTTTCAGGGCATCTATTTACAATGCATTGCCGATCACCAGCGTACATGTGCTGATTGACGCCATGCAGGAATTCCAGGAAAAGAATAAATAAATCTGTCAATAGTCATTGGTCACTGGTCATTCTTGACTAAAACCAATGACAAATGACTTAATGACAAATGACTAAAACCATGATCAAAATATTAGCTAATGATGGTATCGATCCGATAGGCAAAAAAATGCTGGAAGATGCCGGGTTCTTTGTAGATACCAATAATATACCGCAGGATGAATTGCCTGTGAAATTGCAAAACTATGATGCTATAACCGTACGTAGTGCAACTAAAGTACGTAAGGCATTAATTGACGCCTGCCCTAATCTGAAACTAATTGGTCGCGGTGGTGTAGGGGTGGATAATATAGACGTTGATTATGCTAAAGAAAAAGGTGTAGGCGTTTATAACACACCAGCTTCTTCTTCTTTATCAGTTGCTGAGCTGGTGTTCGCACAATTATTTGGAGGAGTTCGCTTTTTAGCTGATAGCAATCGCAAAATGCCGATTGAGGGCAATACCAAATTCAATGATCTGAAAAAGGCGTATGCTAAAGGGATTGAATTACGTGGCAAAACCTTAGGTATTTTAGGTTTCGGTCGTATTGGGCGCGAGGTGGCTAAAATTGCTATTGGTGTTGGAATGGATGTATTGGCTTATGACCTGTATCCGTTTAATCCTGAAGTAGAAATATTATTAGGAGGGGGCATTGCAGTAAACGCAAAGGTTACCATTGCTTCTTTGGAAGAAGTTATTACCGAGTCTGATTTCATTACACTGCATACTCCATTTGTTGACAAGGCATTATTAGGCGCTGCTGAACTGGCTCAAACTAAAAAAGGTGTTGGACTGGTAAATATCTCGCGAGGTGGCTTGATCGATGAGCTGGCTTTAATAGATGCCTTAAACAGCGGACATGTTTCATTTGCAGCGTTAGACGTTTTTGATAACGAACCAACCCCACGCGAAGAAATATTGAAACACCCTAAAATTTCGTTAACGCCGCATATTGGTGCCGCTACTAATGAGGCTCAGGAGAGGATAGGGGTTGAACTAGCGAGTTTGATCATAGGACATTTTAAGAAGTAAGGGGTTCGAGTCCCTTCTTCCGCACAAAAGCCGATAGCTGTTAGTTATCGGCTTTTTTTATTTAATTCGCTGACTATTTCACGCGCTCAGTATATTCTCCGGTGCGTGTATCCACCTTTATTTTATCGCCCTGGTTTACAAAAAGCGGCACCCTTATCTCGATTCCATTTTCTGTCGTTGCAATCTTAAGAGCGCCGGAAGAAGTATCGCCTTTAACAGCCGGCTCGGCATAGGTAATCTCCAGTTCTACGAAGTTGGGTGCTTGCGCCATAATGGGTTCTTCACTCTCAAAGGAAACGATCACGTTCATTCCTTCCTTCAGGAATTTCACAGCCGGACCGAAGAGTGATTTTGGAATATTATGCTGCTCAAAGCTGGTGTTATCCATAATAACCATAAAATCGCCATCCTCGTACAAATATTGAAAATCATTCGTTTCTACGCGGCAAATCTCTACTTGCTCGTCAGTCCCCAAACGGGCCTCAACAATTTTGCCGGTTTTAATATTACGAAACTTGTCCAGGTAAAACGCTCCACCTTTTCCCGGTGTACGATGCATCACTTCGGTAACGGTTACCAGTTCGCCGTTGAAGCGTAGTATGTTGCCCACTTTAATTTCGGATGCTTTTGCCATGAAGATATAGTTATAAAATTTGAGCCCAAAGATAGATTAACTTATGATAAACCATCATCTAAATGAATAATGCCATAACTGTTGGTAGTAAGTAAATTTTCCGGCCGATACTGATCAGATTGGCATTGCTACCAATGAGGCCCAGGAGAGAATAGGGTTGAGTTGGCTAGTTTGATAATAGGGCATTTTAAGAAGTAAGGGTTTCGAGTCCCTTCTTCCGCACTGAGGATGTTTGTTAAAACATTTAAATGGTTTTTTTGAGATAAATAGGATTATTTATTATCTGATATTTTTATTTCGCCATTATTCAGGATTACTATAGTACGTTTTTTGGAACCTAAATATTCGGTTGTTTGGTTTCCATGTGAATCTTCGTCCCCGTCTGTCCAATTCTGGTCTATTAGATGAATAGCGTAATTTTTATCGATGAAAAAATTTCTTTCCCAATCAGAATCTATGTAAAAGCTATTACTAACGTTAAGAACGGTAGCGTTAAAAGTTATCGGATCAAATAGGATGATATAACCAAAATCACTATAATTCATATCGACGCATGTATTTTTCATATAGTCCAACAAAGCATCTTTTGCAGTTGCAGCGCTTTGGTGATACATATAGTAGACTTGATACTTATTTATATTGGGAAATTTATATTTGTATTGTGTAAGTTTCAGTAAACTACTATCAATCGGTTTACCACTTGTACATATATATCCGTGTATACTATCTAAGTTAATGTACCTTGTACTTTTAATGATGGGTAGTCGAAATATTTTATCTGTAGCTCGAAATATTTTACCGGGTTTTGGCCATCCTTTTGACCAAAATGGTAACGATGTTATTTCTGGAGCACCATTTGTAAATAAGGTGTCCGATGCATTTTGTTTTTTATTTCTAATAGCATCAGTTTGATTATGTGTTACTTTAGAAATTTGTGCAATAGATTTATTTACCTTCTGTTTTTTTTCCTTACATGATAAGATAAGAGCGGAGAAAGATAAGATGGTTATTAATAAGCGTTTAGTCATTTTTGGACATTGCTTTAGCAATACATAATATGATTATTATCAAGAGCGCCAGAATACAAAATTATAATAATATAGTCGAATTTCTAAAGGGTATAACTCACGTCCTTTTCCGGAATAGACACCGGATACCCTTCTTCCTCCAAAGCATCAGATAAAGCCTGCATACTGGCTTCTTCGCCATGTACCAGGAAAATGGTTCTCAGCTTGTTCTTATCTTGCTGACGGGCTACATTCATCAGGTCTTCATGGTCGCCGTGGGCACTTAAAACATCGGTTTGTTTAATAGTAGCATATACTGATAATTCACGGTCTTTGATGTGAACGATGGGATCGCCGCGTAATAAACGATGGCCTAATGTACCTTTGGCACAATATCCAATGAAAAGAATGGTACAGTAGTAGTTTTGTATGTTATTGTATAAATGATCCTGTATACGGCCGCCTTCGAGCATACCGGCAGAAGAAATGATGATACAAGGTTCAAAATAATTGGAAACCTGGCGGCTTTCTTTCAGATTTTCAACATACTCCAGGTTATCAAATTCAAACTCATCGCCTTTGGCCTGGTAGAATGCACGGGCATCTTCATTTACAAGGTTATGGTGTTTGCGGAATACTTCAGTAGCTGTAACAGCCATTGGGCTATCCACAAATACTTTAACAGGAGGAAGCAAACCCTCGGTAAATATCTTGTTTAACGAATAAACCAATGATTGGGTACGGCCTATACTAAATGCCGGAATAATCAAACGGCCAGATTCCTTGATACAAGCTTTATCAATAGTTTCTATCAATGACTGCTCAACCGATCTGTCTTTAGTGTGCAGGCGCCCGCCATAGGTTGATTCACATACCAGGTAATCCACTTGCGGCAATTCCTGCGGATCATCTAATACAGGGTAATTTTTACGGCCTATATCGCCTGTAAAAGCAATAGTCTTTTCTTCGCCATGTTCATTTATCTTCAATACAGCTGCAGCGGCGCCTAAAAGGTGGCCTACGGGTATAAATGTTAGCTCAATATCTCCATTAATCCGGAAGGGCCTGTTAAATCCAATGGTCACAAAACGATCCATCGTATCCATCACATGCTTTTGCAGATATAAAGGCTGCTGTACCCGATCCTGACGTTTACGGTTATGCTTACGGCCCTTTTCGATCTTGCCCATAAATATCCGGACCGAATCTAATAGTAATAGTTCAGTCAGGTCTGCCGTAGCCGGGGTGCAGAGTATTTGTCCCTCGAAACCGAGACGAACCAGTGTAGGCAGATTCCCGGAATGATCGATGTGTGCGTGCGTCAGGACAACAACATCAATTTCCGCCGGATCAAACGGAAAGTTTTCATTCGATTGTACACTGCGGTCTTTTTCATAATCCAGTCCGCAATCTATCAATATTTTATATTGGCCAACCTCGAGCAGGTGCATACTTCCTGTAACTTGCCGGGCTGCTCCGTGTATGGTTAATTTCATTGTAAGGTTTTACGTAGTACGTTATAAGTAATACGTTTTATTTATAATTTCTACTATGTTAATGTTTTGAAGGTTTTTCAACGTACAACGTATAACGTCAAACTTAAAACTTTTTTACACTTCAAATTGTAATTGGCTCAGGTAGCGATAAAGTCCCTTTTCATTGCCCAACAGCTCTTCATGACTTCCGCTTTCAATCACTGTTCCTTTTTCCAAAACTATGATTTTATCTGCTTCGCGTATAGTTGACAAGCGATGCGCAATAATAACAGATGTACGGTTTTTCATCAACTCTTCCAATGCTTCCTGCACTAAACGTTCGGATTCAGAATCCAATGATGAGGTAGCTTCGTCAAGGATCAATATAGATGGATTTTTTAGTAACGCCCTTGCTATTGCAATACGCTGACGTTGACCACCGGAAAGTTTAACACCACGCTCGCCAACCACTGTATCATAACCTTCGGGGAAAGACATGATAAACTGGTGTGCATTCGCACGCTGAGCTGCCTGTATAATTTCTTCTTTGGATGAACTTAGTTTACCGTAAGCTATATTTTCCTGTATCGTTCCGCCAAACAACATTACATCCTGGGGTACAATAGCTACCTGGTTGCGGATGTCTGTTAATGAATAAGTATCAGATGGTTGATCATCAAATAAAATGGTTCCGCTTTGCGGATGGTAAAACTGTAATATCAAAGCTGCCATAGTTGATTTACCGGAACCGCTCGGACCCACTATCGCGATCTTTTGACCTCTTTTTGCTTCGAAAGAAACGCCTTTTAATACCTCGATCTCTGAACGGGAGGGGTAATGAAAATTCACTTTATCAAAAGCAAGATCGCCCGTTATTTTTTGTGTGATGATATTATCAGCTTCATTTATTGAAACGTCTTCACTTTTTTCTTCTAATATTTCCAATACACGCTCGCTTGCACCAACAGCCTTTTGTACGTTAGCATATAGTTCGGGAAAACTTCCCATGGCGCTACCTACAAAAACTGCATATAAAGCAAATTTGAATAGTTCACCAACTGTAAGCTCGTTATGGCTCACCAATATGCATCCGTAGGCAATTACAGCCACAATAGCACCAAACATACCAAACACTATAAAAGAAGCGAACAGTCCACGGTATTTTGCGCCCTTGATGGCTATATTGGCAACATCCCTGATATTTCTACCATACCTCCCAGCTTCATAGGATTCGTTTACAAAAGCTTTGACGTTGGCTATTCCTTGTAAAGTTTCTTCAACGATTGTATTTGATTCAGCTAATTTATCCTGCGCTGTCCTCGATATTTTACGAATGAACCGGCCAAAAAATACTGCGGTAACGACTAATACCGGTAGTACGATCAATAAGGCTAAGGTAAGTTTGATGGATACAATTGCTAAAAATGCAACACCACCGATTAGTAAAACCATTTGCCTTATCATTTCTGCAAGGGTAGTGGTTAATGTATCCTGTATCTGCGAAAGATCGGCTGAGATGCGGCTGTTTAATTCTCCAACCCTTCGGTTAGAGAAGAAGTTCATTGGCAGTGTGATCAGCTTAAAATAAGTATTTCTTCTGATATCGGCTAATGACCTTTCTGCAACCTGTACAAACCAAAGTATCCTGAAAAAGGAAACAAATGCCTGCGAGAATAATACAACCAAAGCCAGTAAACCTATTCCCTGGATAGTTGCCGGCAATAATTTATTGGTATGCTTTCCTTGTGCGGCATCTATCAAAGCACCTAAAAATGAAGGAAATGCAAGGCCTACAAGGCTTGATAAAAATAAGAAAAGTAAAGCAGCTGCAAATTTTACCCGGTAGGGCCGGATATAAGAAAGCAACCTGGAAATATGAGTTAATGTTTGTCTGTTTAATTTAGCTTTAGGTAGTTCTTCGCCCTGTTTATTACCACTATTCAATCGTGCTCTTGCCATATTTTATTAAGTGCGGAATTTTACGGTTGCTAAATTAAGCCTTAACAGCGCGTTTTTTTAATATTAAATATAAAATTGACCCAAGCATGAGAACAAATACGATAATAAATATTTGCAACTGCTTCACCTGATGATCTTTTTCATTTTGGAGTTCTTGTTTTGACTGATCCGCCTGCATTCTTAACTTGTTGATCGTAGTCATAAAACCAAGATTAACATTCTCAGTTTCTGTCGAATGAGTCTGGGCCTGCTGCTGTTGAAAAACACGGTAATCCATCAGTATCTTAATTTCTCTGAAGAGATCATCATCAGTTTTAGCAATATCCATCAAAATATCATTTGATCTGCGGATATCTTTCTTAGTCTGCAACCCAAATATCCCGGTGTGTTTGCTCAGGCTCTCCTCATATTGTCCAAACTTTTGTCTCCGAACATCAAGCATTTGGTTGATCTTGGCGCGCTGAAGCTGGTAGGCAATAGAATCAACATTATTCTTTTGGGCAAATGTGTAAGTATATAATAAGCATAATAAACAGGCAGCAATAAGTTTTTTCATAGAAAATAGATTATTCAAAATCGATGATCACGCTGTCACCAAGATTCAATCCTAATAACCCACTTGCGTTACCTTTGTTTATAGCTATTTCCAAATGATCGCTTATACCGAATAAGCATAGTTTTTCACCTTCGGGCACCTCATTATAATGCCAGCTCAGGTGGTTGATAGTCTCGTTGCGTTTAAAATAGAGTACAAACCGCCTGCCTTCTTGTATTTTATTAAAGAACTCCTTTGTAATGTTGGTGATCACATTCTGAAAAGAATCAATATAGATCACAGAACCTTTGATCACATTTTTTTCAACAATGGGCTGCAGGTTCATTTTCTTTTCGATAGTGGTTACAGGCAAACCTATTTCAACTAATTTACCTCCGCTTGCCAAGTGACAGGCAGCCTTAACAAATATATCGGCCAGTGGAAAGTGTAGAAATTTAAGATCCTGCATAATATGGATCTCTACTATTTCGTCTGGCTCTGAATCAAACATCAGGGAAAATATACCATTATCGGAACCTACAAAATAATGATTCTTATAGCGTAGGGCCAGGTATTTTGTGTCTGAATTAAAAACTGTATCAATGCCAATCAGGTGCACGGTGGCATCCGGGAAATAATAAAAACTGTTTTTTAAGATGAATGCGGCTTGCTGTACATTAAATGCGGCAACGTTATGAGTAATGTCGACAATATTTACTGAAGGCAACAATTTTAAAATACTTCCTTTAAGCGCTGCCTGGTAAATGTCCTTATCGCCCAAATCAGTAGTTAAAGTTATTATTGCCATTAATTTATTAAATATTTATTGCTAATCTTGTGCTAGCTTTAGATGCTACAAATATTAAATTTTTAATTCATAAAATATTCTGCAACTATAAAATCATTTACTGTTGAACGAACTTAAAATATCCATAGATAATATCAATCCAGCCGTGCTGTGGGGACCGAATAACGATCATTTCGAGATCATTAAAAAACAATATCCCAAACTAAAATTAGTAGCACGCGGCAGTGAACTGAAAGTGTTGGGCGATGATCATGAACTGGCCATCTTTGATGAAAAGTTCACGCATTTGCTCAACCACGTTGAGAAATTCGAGAATCTGAATATCACTGATCTGGAAAGGATACTTGGTTCAAAAGCTTCTTTAGCACCAATTGCTGATCCAGCCGATAAATCGACAACAGGTGAGGTATTAGTATTTGGCCCCAATGGCATTTTAGTAAAAGCCAGGACCGCGAATCAACGACGCATGGTTGAGGGCATCAACAAAAATGATATCCTTTTTGCAATAGGCCCTGCCGGTACCGGTAAAACTTATACTGCGGTAGCATTGGCGGTGCGTGCGCTAAAGAACAAGGAAATAAAACGTATTATTCTTACACGCCCGGCAGTGGAAGCAGGAGAGAACCTTGGATTTTTACCGGGTGACCTGAAAGAAAAGATCGATCCATACCTGAGGCCTTTGTACGATGCACTGGATGATATGATCCCGGCTGAAAAATTAAAGGTATATCTTGAAAACCGTACCATTGAGATTGCTCCTTTGGCATTTATGCGTGGGCGAACACTGGATAATTGTTTTGTGATATTAGATGAGGCACAAAATGCTACCGATATGCAGCTAAAGATGTTTTTAACCCGTATGGGGCCATCCGCTAAGTTTATCGTTACGGGTGACGTAACACAAATAGATTTACCTAAAAAACAGCAATCAGGCCTGCATACCGCGTTGCGTATCTTAACTGATATAAAGGGTATCGAATTAATATATCTGACAGGAGAGGACGTAGTGCGCCACAAACTGGTAAGACGGATTTTAGAGGCTTACGGAGATATACAGTAAATAGATATGGGATATTAGATGTGAGATATGAGACAGGGATTGGTAAATCTCACATCTCATATCTCACATCTCAAATCTAAAACGGATGAATGCAATAAAAGAGACACATTTTCAATTTCCAAAGCAAACCGGCTTTTATAAGGGTAAAGTTCGGGATGTATATACAATAGATAATAAATACCTGGCAATGGTGGTTACAGACCGCATTTCTGCATTTGATGTAGTACTGCCGGAACCTATACCATATAAAGGACAAGTATTAAACCTGATAGCTGCCAAATTTTTAAAAGACACCAGCGATATTGTACCTAACTGGGTAGTTACAGTTCCAGACCCAAGTGTGACCATAGGGCGCATCTGTGAACCATTTAAGGTTGAAATGGTGATACGCGGTTATCTTGCAGGCCATGCATGGCGCGAGTATAGTTCAGGAAAAAGACAGGTATGCGGTGTAAGTCTGCCTGAGGGACTGAAAGAAAATGATAAACTGCCCAACCCCATCATTACGCCAACTACAAAAGCGTCAGTAGGGCACGATGAGGATATTTCAAAAGAGCAAATATTTGAAAAGGGAATTGTATCTGCTGCAGATTATGCCGAATTAGAAAAATATACTCATGCCTTATATCAGCGAGGTACAGAAATAGCTGCAAAAAGAGGTTTGATACTGGTGGATACCAAATATGAGTTTGGTAAGGTTGGTGATCAAATATACCTGATCGATGAGATACATACACCTGATTCTTCCAGGTACTTTTATAAGGAAGGATATGAAGAACGTCAAAAAAATGATGAACCTCAAAAGCAATTGTCAAAAGAGTTTGTTAGAAAATGGCTGATCGAAAACGGATTTCAGGGCAAAGAAGGCCAATCGGTACCGGAAATGACTAAAGATATAGTTAAGTCGATATCAGAACGTTATATTGAGCTATTTGAACAAATCACAGGAGAAAATTTTGTTAAACCTGAAAATGACAAAGTTTTAGATAGGGTAGAAGGGGCAATAAACAAAGCATTAAGCATAATGTAATTTTTTTATTAGTATGTAAAAAAGTTATATCTTAGTAGCATAAATAATAAAAAATGAAATTTACTGTTGATAAGCACGAAAAATACGTTTTGTTGAAACTAAATGAATCAAAGCTAAATTCGTTAGTTACTCCGCAATTAAAATCTGAGTTGATATTGATCAATACCGAAGGGCAAAGAAATATCATCATGGATCTTTCGCAGATAAAATTTGCTGATTCATCAGGTTTAAGCAGCCTGCTTGTAGGACATCGTTTATGCAAAAATGCCGCTGGTGTATTTATACTATCGGGATTAAATGATGCCGTTTCGCGTTTGATCGCCATCTCTCAATTAGACAGCGTACTTTCCATTGTTCCGACTACAGAAGAAGCAATTGATCTTGTTTTTATGGAAGAGGTAGAAAAACAATTGAAAAAAGAAGCAAAATAAACCCAATTATTGTTTACCGATATGAGATTTGAGGTAACAATACTTGGCAGCAGTTCAGCAACCCCCATTTTTAACAGAAACCCCTCTGCCCAGGCGTTAAATATAAATGAGCATCTATATTTAATTGATTGCGGCGAGGGTACGCAACAGCAAATGCTGCGTTTTGATGTTAAAGCCAGCCGCATAAATCATATTTTTATTAGTCATCTTCATGGTGATCATTACCTGGGCCTTGTAGGACTCCTTTCGTCCATGCATCTGAACGGACGCATCAAAACCCTTAAATTATATGGCCCGGTTGAATTAAAAGAAATCATAGACCTTCAATTAAAATATTCCGACACTGAATTGCAATATGCCATTGATTTTGTGCCCACACATGCAGACAGATCTGAAGTAATTTTAGAGAGCCAGGATATTACTGTCGAAACTATTCCTCTTGATCATCGCATTGCTTGTACAGGATTTCTGTTCAGGGAGAAAAAAAGACTTAAAAAAATAATCAAAGAGAAAATAGCAGATCTGAACATACCAGTTGAATATTATTCGGCTATAAAAAAAGGTGCTGATTATGTATCGCCCGATGGTACTCTTTATAAAAATACGGACATAACTACTAGTCCCCAAGAGCCCAAGACTTATGCTTATTGTTCAGATACTTTATATAATGAAAGCTATTTTCAGCAGATAAGTAATGCCGACATGCTCTATCATGAGTCTACCTTTCTAAATAATATGCTCGAGCGGGCACAAAGCACTTTTCATACCACTGCTTTGCAAGCGGGTGAGGTCGCGCTCAAAACACATGCTAAAAAATTATTGATCGGACATTTCTCTGCCAGGTATAAAACCTTAAATGAGCTATTGGACGAGGCTCGCAGTGTTTTCCCGGATACCGAATTAGCTGTTGAAGGAAAAACCTTTCTAATTGGAGACTGAGGTTAACTTGCTTGAAACCGCACAGGCTATCTCAATAAGTATAAAGTATTTGATCTTTTATCATTAAAGAACTATTCCTCTCAGGTTCATTTTGTTTCTTTTTTCTCTTCACTTGAGGCATATTTGCGTATTTTAGTCGGGTATGCAATCGTTTGAAATAAATAAGGAAGATCTTGAGCGCGTTAAAACCGCTCTTGAAAGCGATGATGCTGAATTAGAGAAAGTTCTGCAGGAATATCACGCTTCTGAGATTGCCATACTATTTGAAAAACTTCCCGTTGAAGCAAGGGAAAAGATCATCAATATTCTCCCGTCTGATATTGCATCCGAAGTTATTGCTGAAATGCACGAGGAACAGGACGCCGGGGAGCTGTTAATAAGCCTGGACCCTGAGAAACGTTCTGAGATTATTGAAGAACTGGATTACGATGATGCGACAGATATTATCTCTCAGCTTGACGAAGACGAACAGCAAGAGATATTAGAAGACCTTGATCACGAAGATGCTACCAATATCCGGGCGCTGTTAAGCTACGCTGAGGATACGGCTGGTGGTTTGATGAACTCCGAAGTCATCAAGATCAATATCAAGCTTAATAAAAAAGAAGCATTAGACGAGATCATTCGCCAGTCTGAAGAGATGGAAGAGTTTTACACCATTTATGTGGTGGATGATGCAGATATTTTACAGGGAATTTTATCCATCAAATCTATTATAAAGGCCCCCGCATTTGCCAAAGTAAAAGACTTGTTTGTAGATGATTTTGTATATGTAAGGGCTGAACTTGACCAGGAAGAGGTTGCCGGATTGATCTCTCAATACAATTTAACTACAATACCCGTTGTTGACGACAAAATGAAATTGCTGGGCCGCATCACGGTCGACGATATCATGGACGTAATGGAACAGGAAAGTACGGAGGATATCTTGAAGATATCCGGTGTATCGGAAGATGAAGAACTGAGCGGTAACTGGAAAGACGCGATAAAAAGTCGTTTGCCCTGGCTGGTGATCAACCTGGGCACCGCTTACCTGGCTGCTTCTATTATCCGTCACTTCGACTCAACCGTTGCATTGCTTCCGCAAATAGCCGCTTATATGACCATTATTGCCGGGATGGGCGGTAATGCCGCCACACAATCACTTGCGGTTACGGTAAGGCGTATCTCATTAAGTGACCTTACCGATGCACAGGCATACAATACTGTAGTAAAAGAATTCCTGGTGGGATTGTTAAACGGAGCTGCAAACGGGCTCATTGTTTTCATAATAGCCTTATTTTATGACGCAGACCCAATGCTGGGATTGGTATTATTTTTAGCCATGACCGGTAACCTGGTAATTGCAGGTTTAACCGGCTCATCCATACCATTGGTGTTGAAAAGAGTAGGTATTGATCCTGCTGTGGCTTCATCTATCATTATCACCACCTTTACTGATTGTGCAGGGTTTTTATTACCCCTTTGGCTTGCTACCAAGCTTTTATTGCATCATCATTAAATAACATAAAGCTTTTCTATAAATTTGAAAAATAAACAGAAACGAATGACAGAGATCAGAAACAACTGGACAAAAGAAGAAATTGCCGAGATATATCATAAACCCTTACTTGATCTTATCTACGAAGCTGCAACTGTACACCGTGAGAATAAAGATTACTCAGAAGTACAGATCAGCTCGCTTATCTCTATAAAAACTGGTGGTTGCCCCGAAGACTGTGCATATTGCCCACAAGCTGCACGCTACAACACCGGTGTGGACGTTCACGCTATGATGCCTAAAGATGAAGTAATTGCCGCTGCCGAAAAAGCAAAAGCAGGTGGCGCATCAAGACTTTGTATGGGGGCTGCATGGCGCGAGGTACGTGACAACCGCGATTTTGACAAAGTGATAGAAATGGTAAAAGCTGTGAATGAACTGGATATGGAAGTATGCTGTACTTTAGGCATGCTGACCGAAAGCCAGGCACAACGCTTAGCCGATGCAGGTTTATATGCTTATAACCACAATTTAGATACTTCTGAAGATGATTATAAACGTATTATCACAACTCGCACTTATGATGATCGTTTGCAGACATTAGAACACGTGCGTAAAGCCAAAATAACTGTTTGCAGTGGTGGTATTATTGGTTTGGGAGAAACGGTTGAAGATCGTATCTCAATGTTGAAAACACTTTCAAACTTGCCTAAACATCCAGAATCAGTACCAATTAATGCATTGGTTCCGATTAAAGGTACACCATTAGCCGATCAGCCAAGAGTTTCTGTATGGGATATGGTGCGTATGATCGCAACAACACGTATTATCATGCCTAAAACAGTTGTGCGTTTATCAGCAGGTCGTACGGAAATGAGCACCGTTGAACAGGCGCTTTGTTTTATGGCCGGGGCTAATTCATTATTTGCAGGGGAGAAACTTTTGACCACTCCAAATCCTTCGTTTGATACTGATATGGCAATGTTTGAATTACTAGGGCTGAAACCGCGCGCTGCATTTAAGAATGGCAGGCCGGGGGTTACTAAAGAAGTTGTAGAAGCATAGTTATAAAACCAATAGCAATGAAAAAATATACCCGTCTCATTTTACTAATCTTGATTACCTGTGTTTCATTTACCACAGGCTCGTGTCAAAATGCGGGTAGCTTAAAGATCGTCATCATCAGGCATGGTGAAAAGCCTGCTGATGGCGATAATTTGAATTGCCGTGGGTTAAACCGTTCACTTGCGCTACCAAAAGTTCTGTATAGCAAATTTGGTGTTGTGTCGGCCATCTATGTTCCGTCTATCAATGTGGGTAACAGTACAAAATCGGGCCGTATGTTTCAAACAATAACGCCATATGCTGTTAAATATAACTTGCAGATCAATAGTAGCTTTGATGAGAACGATTACAAAAAGACAGCTAAGGAAGTGTATAATCGCACTGGTACCGTACTCATGGTGTGGGAACATAGCGCCATAGCGCACCTGGCTAAGGCTTTGGGCGTAAAAGGTGACATTAGAGACTGGCCAGATAGCGATTTTGATAGTATATGGATCATTACTTACAATAATGGCAAGGCAGTTTTATCAGCGGATAAGGAAGGCTTGAATCCATCTTCAAATTGTCCTTTTTAATTAATTCAATATCGAACATCGAATTTTAAATATCCAATAATGAAGTATTAGAGGATGGGGATTCATTATTAGATATTAAGTCTAGACCTTCGCACTGAGCAGCCAGCGCCATGCCCATCGGGTTGCCCGGTTAAAACCTTTCCATTCATGGACAAATTCAATAATATCATCAAGGCACTTTTCTGCAAACTTATTTTTAAAATCCCTGGCGGCTATCTTAAATACCTTGTCAGGATTTTCAAGGCCAATACGTTCAAATATTTCTTTTTTTACATACATAGTCCGCACAAATAAAATATTGAACAGGATCACATAGCTGTATAATGTGCGTTTAACGTAGCCGGCTTTTGCAGCATAGGTTTTTAACAGGCTTTTTGTGAAAAGTATATGTCGGGCTTCTTCAATATTGTGCAAATCGAACATCTTTTTTAGAACAGGATAGATGTTTGGTGATTTACGGGCATAGTTACCATAAACATCTGTTACCAACTCAACAGACACACTACCCATAAAAAGATAGTCAGCCGGTAAGTATTTATTGCTGAATTCGCCTAAAAATTTATGAACGCCTGTTTGCTTTATCGGCTTGCCACCCAATTTACTGATTGCCTGCCCGAACATTTCCTGGTGACGGAATTCTTCTATCAATTCCCTTAATAAAAAACGATGTTCCACATCATCTAACGGCAAAGTCAATATATGCCTTGTCATAAAAAGGCAGAATAAACATTCGCCCCAGGCATAAGATGCAATTACCTGTACAAGCTCGTGCCGACCAAGCTCCAATTTCTGAACGGGAGTTAAGGTATCATATATTTCGAGCCCATACAGTGAAGTAAGTAATTCAGGCAAAAAGATATCATCAGCTTCCGGTTCCTGTTGCCAGGGAATATAAGTCTCAGGCATTAAGGGCCTTTCCTTACTGATCTTGATCAAGCGTTCAATTTCCTGTACTTCCATTTCGATTTCCGGATGCTCTAATTTATCATATAAAAGTAAAATACCTATTACACCAAACTACATAACAATTCGCAACGTTATTAGTTCGTGATAAGGTTTAGGTTAGCATGCCCTTGATAAAGGCATGCTGAGCCCCCGCCGCCTGGCGGGGGCTTTTTTTATTACTAGTGACGGGAAAGTTTGAAGAAAGGTTGCTTAGTTAAGCAGGTATTTAACTACCCTGTATACAGGATAGATAATGATTGGTGCTGCTATAATATCAATAGTATAGTGCACATGTTGCACCAGCAGTAAGCAAGCTACAATACATGTACCGGTAAGTGCCAGTATTTTATCCCATTTTCTTTCTAAACATAAAAATGCCAGGAACAGGATAGAGGTGTGACCAGAAAAGAATAAGTCTTTAGTAATGGTACTTCTTCCGTAGAAGACTGCAGTTAACGGATCGGTTAAAACAATAAGTCCTGCCGGGGGATTAAGTGGAACCAGGGTAATGGCCAATACCCTAAGTATGGTAATGAATATAAATGTCCATAAGTAGGTAATATAAATAGTCGGCTTTTCAATAGCACGCCATAAAGCGTAAAATCCGATACCCCAGATTACTGTAAAAATAGCCCATGAAACATTATGAGCTGGGATCGATGCTAATACAAAGTCCTGAATAACCGGCCCATCCCTTTTTTGAATCAGGTTAAAAAAGGGGGGAAGCATGAAAGAAATGATCATCATCAACAGGGAACCAACGATTAGCTGAATCCTTTGCAGAGATGAACTCCAGGTTTCTTTCCAGTTATTTTTTAATGCAATCGCAATTGGTCGAGCCACTTTTATATGATATTATATTAATTTTAATGGGGTCGCAAAAATACATAAGATAAATGAATTGTTAAATTTTCTTTAATCCTAAATTAATACTTAGGACGTAATAGAGAAATTTTTGTTACAATTTTGATTTTTTTTATACGCTCAATCGTCTTACCCGAAAATTTCTTGTAACTATTTTGTTCTACTATAAGTCTTTAAGTATCTAAAGGGGATACATCCCTCATTAGAAATTTATTTACTGATAATCAATAATTTATAAAAAATACTAATTGATTAGTTGCAATACTAATCAATTAGTACTACTTTAGTTCTATAATTTATTTCATCATGCAAAAACTGGCTAAAAGAGAAGAACAAATAATGCAGGTATTCTGGACATTGGAAAAAGCATTTATAAAGGAGATCATACCCGAGCTACCGGATCCTAAGCCACATTATAACTCAGTAGCAACTATGGTAAAAATTTTAGAAGATAAGGGGTTTTTAGCGCATGAGGCGATTGGTAATATTTTCCGGTATTACCCTATCATCTCAAAAGATGAATACCAGGGGCACGCCATGAAGGATATTGTGAGCCAATATTTTAATAATTCTTATCCAAGCATGCTAGCCTATTTTGCCAAGCAAGAAAAATTGTCCGAGTCTGAACTAAACGAAATAATAGAAATCATTAAATCAACCAAAAAATGATACCCTATATCCTGCACGTTGCATTACTCATTTCAGTATGCTTGTTGTTCTACAAGATATTTCTGCAAAAGGAGACTTTTTACCATTTAAACCGGGTGGTACTGCTTATCTGTTTAGCCTTATCATTCGTGTTACCATTGATCTCTATTCCACAAGCATGGACATTAAGAAACGCACCGGTGGAAAAGGTTGTGAATACACCGGAACAAATAGCACCAATCGTTAAGCAACAAATGGTGCCGGATAAAGAATCTATTAAGCAAGAGGTGCTTGCAAGACAGCAAATTTTAAAAACTCAGGCCGTTAACAACGATCAGGACAAGCCATTTTTACCGATCGCTATTAAATGGATGTTCTATCTGTATTGGGCCGGTGTAGCAGCTTTTGGATTGAATTTGCTTTTACAAGTTGTGGTTTTACTAATCAGGGCTTATTCAAACCCGGTTATAAAGGATGGAAAATTCAGGATAATTGAAGTTAAGGGTGATAAAGCCCCATGCTCGTTCGGCAATAACATTTTTATCAACCCTGAAAAATACGACTGGGACACCTATAACCAGATACTGATGCATGAAAAAGTGCACATACAACAGGGGCATAGCTTTGATATACTGTTGGCAGAGATAGTGCTTGTTTTCCAATGGTTTAATCCATTTGCCTGGCTTTATCGCGGTGAGTTAGAAAATAATCTGGAGTTTTTAACCGATGAGGCTGTACTGGATCAAAATTCAGTCGAAAAATCAAGCTATCAAATGAGCTTATTAAAAGTATCGGCGCCGCACTTAGCGTTGAGCGTTACTACCAATTACAACCAATCACTCTTAAAAAAACGTATAGTTATGATGAATGCCAAGAAATCAAACATCCATACGATGTGGAAATATTTTATACTGGTACCGATAATGGGTGGGTTGGCCTGCGCGCTTAATCAGACCATTGCTTATAGCCAGGCAGTAAAAAACACAACTGCTAAAGCGCATACGAATATCAAGCAGGCTCAGAAGAACTGGGGATCGACAGACCGTACTGTGGGATCATGGTTTGCAACTATAAAAGGTGAAAGAGTTCGAATGGAATTCAGAGGCGACGATAACGACCACGATTGGAACAGCAGTTCGGATGATTTTAAACTGAGTGAATTATCATCAGTTCCAAAAGATCAGAAAGGAGATTTTACCATTACCCGGGATGCTGGTACGATGAAATTTAATGGAAAATTTGATGGTAACCAGGGCTATGGGCATTATAAATTTGTTGCCAATAAGGAGTTTACAGATTATGCAGGCAATGAAGGTATAACTGATATGGATTACCAGGATGAATTTGCCTTTTTCATTATCAACATCAATAAAGCTTATGTACACATGTTAAAGAATAATGGTTATGGGCATATCAGCAAAGATGAGATGATATCAATGGCTGCATTAAAAGTGGATGAGCCTTTTATTAAGTATTGGAAACAAAATGGTTATCCTGATATTTCTGCAAATGAACTGGTTTCTGCAAAGGCATTGGGCGTTGATGGTGAATATGTAAAGGAAATACATGAAGCCGGCTATCCAAAGATCAGTTATGATCAATTGATCAGCTTTAAGGCACAGGGTATAACCGGTGCGTACATCCGGGGATTGAAAAAGGCAGGGAAGGTTGAAGGAAAAGACAATGGCGAAAACGGCCTTCCGTCGCCGGACGATATATCATCTTATAAAGCATTAGATGTTGATTCGACCTATATTGAAGGGTTAAAAAATGCAGGGTATGCCAATGTTTCTTTTAATGAGCTGACCAGCATGAAAGCACTGGGCATTACACCTGAATACATAAAAGAATTTTCGAAGATAGGCTATAAGGATATGTCAGCTGATGAGCTTCAATCTTTCAAATCATTGGGTATAACCCCTGAATTTGTGAAAGGATTTGAAGATATCGGCTATAAAAATATTTCAGGAAATGAGTTGCAATCATTAAAAGCATTGGGTATTACGCCTGAATATGTTAAAGGCTTCGAAGCATTAGGATATAAGGATCTTTCGCCGGATCAACTATCTTCCTTTAAAGCTTTAGGTGTTACTGCAGAATATGCAAGGGGAATCCAGGCACTGGGTTATAAGCAAATATCGCCTGACGAATTGGGCTCTTTAAAAGCGCTTGGTGTAACCCCGGGCTTTATTAAAGGGTTTAAAGATATTGGATTTACGGATGTCTCCCTGGATGAAATTTCTTCGCTTAAAGCAACAGGTGTAACCCCGGCATATGTATCATCGATGAAGGCAAAAGGTTTTAATTCTAAAGATCTTGATAAGTATATCCAGATGAAGAACGCTTTCAACTAATCAATTATAAAAAACTTACGGAGTCCAAAAAACTTCGTAAGTTTAATCTGTCTTTCACCAGTATATAACATCCTGGAATAATTAGCTATTACCTAAGTTTTACAGTCATTTAATAAAATAACCAATAAAATATGTGGGTATTAATTGCAGTTGTTATATTGATTTGTGCAGTGGTAACGATGATCACCATGCAAAATGCGAGGCATTAATAATCCAGTTCCTGGCAATTAAAACCCGCATTATGTAGCAGTGATTCAACCGAGCCGGGATTTAGGTCTTTGGCCACTACGCGCAACACTTTATCGCAATCATCCAGATCGAAATTCCATTGCTCAATAGCCGGAAAAGAAGTCAGCAAGGCACTTACCTTACTGACTTTTTTCTTGCTGGTCACATTTGTTTTGAAAACTAATACTTCCATAAGACTTTATTAATTTAAACCTAATAACTATCGACCCTGTTAAAATTGGACATCTATACTGAATTTTTTATTCGACAGGCTTAGAAGTATCTTCTGCGGGCTTCTCCGTGTTTTCTGCCGGCCTGTCCCAATCAAAACCACCACGATTTCTTCCCCATTTGCCACAGCGTGAGCGCATTTCCTCCCTGAAACGTTGCTGCTCTTCCGGGCTCATGTTCTTAAAGCGTTCTATTTTATGCATCCATGGAGAGCCCCCACGTCCGCGCCCGCCAAATCCGAAAAGTATTTTGGATAAAACAAGTACCCCCATGGCTTGCCAGTAAGTAATTGTGCTTGCGTGCAATATATCCGGCAGTAGGTTGTTCCATAACAACATTACGATGTAGGTAATGAGGAATAAAGCCCCCACAGCTAAAAATGGTATTAAAATGAATTTCTTCCTGAAGCCAAACCTTTGTCTGTAGGCTGAATCTTCAAAACTTCTATTTCTCATATCTTTAATTTTTTTAATATTCCATCAATTCTTCATACAATTGTTTAAGCCTGTTACGCAGATGAAGTACTGCATACCGCTTTCTTGATACCAGCGTCTGTACATTTTCGCCGGTACGTTTTGCTATTTCGCCAAAGGGGATTCCATCAAGTTCCTGCCATATAAAAACCTGCTTTTGATCTTCGGGCAATTCATCCAGTGCAAAAAATAACTGTTCCCAAAAAAGGTTACGGATATATTCTGTTTCGGGGGTAGTGCCTTCGGTCAATAGGATAGCTCTGAAGTCGGGGCCATCGCCTTCGTCCTCATCGTCAGACAGGTTCAGGTCGAATAGTTCTTCTGTTTTTTTCCTGTTCTTATCGATGATCTTATTGGTGGCTACCCTATATAACCAGGCGCCCGTTTGTTCTATCGGCTCAGCGTTTACTACGGCGCTTAGCTGGTACCAAACATCCTGCAGAATGTCCTCGGCATCGGCATCGTTTTTAACTCTCCGGCGGATAAAGCCCAGCAAGCCTTTACCATACTCTTTAATTGTTTGTATGATATGCTTGTTTTTTTCTTCGGGCATTACGGCTGCGATCAATTTATTTCTCCTTTAAAGGTAGAGACGATTGACCCAAGAAAACATTTTAAAAAAAATAAAAATTCTTTGGACGGGCTTGTATGGATTATGTGGGTATAGCTTTATCCGCTTTGATTAGCTGATTTTAATATTTAATATTGACCCGTTTATATAATTAAAATGAAGAACAATTCTAGACGATACGCTTTCCTGTCATTCCTGTTTCTTGCTGTATTTACAATGCAGGCCAGGGCACAGAGTACTCAATCAAAGGAAGCTGCGATAATTGCAGCAATGAAAAATTCTGCAAATGACTGGAATAAGGGCGACCTGGATAGTTTTATGAAGATGTACACCGAGTCGTCTACGATGATGATGCCGACCGGCCCTGTCGGGGTAGGTTCGATAAGAGAGCTTTACGAAAAAAAGTATTTTAATGGCAAAATGCCCAAGCAAAATTTGTACTATGATGAAATGAAAGTAACCTTGTTGGGAGAAAACTATGCGCTTTTAACAGGGAAATTTACTTTATCCGGCAATAATTTACCAGAGCGTTCGGGGCGTTATTCATTGGTGATGGTTTACACTAAAGACGGCTGGAAAATTTTGCATGACCATTCGGGATAATACACAATTTCTTTAAGTCTTAAATTATTATTTACAGTCAATCAGATCTTCATCCGGGTAACGATAATATTTGCCATCATCTGTAGTAACTGCTACAAAGTAATAATCATCATACGAATCATGCCAACTCATTGAGTCAACAGTTACGTGAGCAGAATGATTATTATCATCCCGACCAAGAGCATTTGGCGAAATGGTACATTTTGTACCGGCTGATAAAATTCTTGTCTTGAATTCAGGTTCAATGTTATTCTTTACGCAGGCACTTATAAGTATTGAAACTGCTAAAATTACCTTTTTCATTCTTTAAGTTTATATAAATAACTATACCTATTGATGCTATTTTAGTTGCATCAAGTACATCTAACGATACCTAAACCTTACGATCTGTTTAAAAAAAATCCTGAGCCTCGCAATTGGTAACTGTTGCAAAAAACATCATTAAAAATATTGTCTTCACTTAAATATTGATAAGATTGGGTTGTTTAGAATATTGGCAGGTAGATTTAGTTATGAGATTGATAAGTTTTAATACTTTGCTCAATAGCATACGCGTAAACAGTTTACTTGTCAAACGCATAAATTGCAAAGTATTATTTCCCAATAATTAAATTCAATTGCCGTAACTATTGATATGAAGAAACTTTATCAATAGTATTTAACCAAAAAGGGGTAGGAAACAGGTTAGATAAAGGACGTAATTTAGGAGTTTATTTTAATATTAAAAAATAAGTGGCAATTTTTATACGCAAAAAGAGTAACTAAAGAGAAATTTGAGCATGGGAAAGCGTTATTAATATGAGTATTTATCATTTCTCAATAATTAAATAATAGACTTTCCTATTAAGAAATATCAATTACGTCCTTGATCCTGTAAACCCGAAAGCTGCTATAGTCAAAAAGTGGGGCTAAATAAGTTCCTTTGCAGCCGGAAAATCTATAGGTACCTGTATAAGGCGAAAAGTGTAGTTAGTAAAACTCATTACGTTGATCAATACCATCAAGTCAATTATAGCGGCTTCGTGATAACCTAAGGCATAAAATTCATCCAGCAATTCGTCACTTACCTTTCCTTTTTGCTCTATTATGGAATGGATCACCTTGTAAATAACCTGCCATTTTTGTTCAGGATAGTTGCCGGCACGCAGAGCAAGCGTATCATCCTCGCTCCAGCCGTTTTTTATAGCCGATTGTGTATGTGATGCCAGACAATATTCGCAGCCATTAAATTGGGATACGATGAGGTAAATAGCTTCACGCTCCTTTGCGTGGAAAGTGCCGCGGGCCTGCTCATTTACGTAAGCAAGATAAGAGTTGAGCGCATTAGCCGAATAGCCGATGGTTGCATACAGATTGGGCATTTTACCCGTGAGCTTGGTGAAACGATAAAAAGCAGGCTTGGCGGCGTCCGATACCTGGTCATAAGTGGGTACGGTAAATGGTTTCATAGTAAGAAGATTTGGAAGAGTAAAATTAGTAAGATTACCAGGCAATTTGAGTGGAAAAAAAAATATAAACAGGTATGCGTTAAAGCGGGGATAGCTATTAAAAATTAATAAAAACTTTATGTTGTAGTCATTTGTAATCCATTCAAGTCTTATAAATTAGATCACCCATCCCACCGATCGCAGTTATTCTATCAGTTGCTTATTCAACCAGTACGATTAATAAGAAGTATATTTTTTTAAACCATAAAAAATTAAAGTCATGGAAAACAAAGATTTAACCATCATCCTGGTTCACGGAGCATGGGGAGATGGGTCACATTGGCAGCATGTAATTCCGGCACTGAGCAAGGAAGGATACAAAGTCAGAAGCGTTCAGAACCCGCTGACCTCGTTAGCAGATGACATTAATAAAACAAGGGATTTAATTGATGCACAGGAAGGTAAAGTACTGTTAGCAGGGCACTCTTATGGCGGAGCAGTTATCACAGGTGCCGGCAATCACGACAAAGTTGCGGGCCTGGTTTATATAGCTGCATTTGCACCGGATGAGGGTGATAGTTTAGGAAGTATTTTTGCACGCCGGGAACAACCATCAGGCGGGGCGAGTATCTATCCTGATAACAAAGGCTTTTTATGGATCAAATATGATGAATTTCATCAATCCTTTTGCCAGGATTTGGGAGAAGACGAAGCCTTAGTGATGTCATTATCCCAAAAACCGATACATGGTACATGTTTTGGTGATATGTCTGGTGTACCTGCCTGGAAAACCAAACCAAGCTGGTACCAGGTTTCCGACCAGGACCACATGATCCCACCTGAAACAGAACAAGAAATGGCGGATCGGATAAATGCAAAAAAAATAATTCACTTAAATGCAAACCATGCTTCATTAGCTTCCCATCCACAAGAAGTAATTGAATTAATTTTAGAAGCGGCAACAAATGTGGAACAAACATTACACATTCCACACGAATTTGTTTAGCGTAAAGTATATAAGTAAAAAAGATTGATAAATTTTCACCATCGTTTTTAAGGTGATTTGAAATTTTTAATTTTTTTGGAATATAAAGCCTGATACTCTTGTATCGGGCTTTTACTTTGATACAGCCAACACCAATAAATATTGAGTAGATACATAAAGCATTGCGTCTCTGCGTTCCATCGTTCCATATGTATTCCCTATCGGTATTCTCCACCCATTCATCTATTAAATTTTGGATATATCATTTATATACTTACATTTAGTTGTGTCATAATTACACAATCAATTTTAAACCTGTTATTTGTTAGTTGATTAGGTTGATTGAGTGAATAGTTGATTATGTTAAAAGCAAACATAGTTCATACTTAAAACTCAATCAACCTAATCAACCACTCACTAAGTTAAATATGAAAAAAAACTTTACCCGTCCGGTTATTTATTTTATCGGTTCACTGTCCTTACTTGCGTTTGCAGTGACATTGAGCAGTAGCACCAATCAGCCCGAAAAATGGACAGCCACTGATGATGGCGATGGCATTGTATTGGTAAAAAATCAAAATGGGCCCACTTTGGGCTATTCGTCAAAGTCAGGCCTAAAAATACTAACTGTTGACGGTCTTGCCTTTAAAGACCTGAACCGGAACGGCAAACTGGATAAATATGAAGACTGGCACTTGCCGGTTGAGGAGCGGGCAAAGGACCTGGCATCGCAAATGTCGCTGGAACAGATTGCAGGACTAATGTTGTACAGTGCTCACCAGGCAATTCCTGCAATGGGGGGAGGAGCGTTTGCATCTGGTACTTATAACGGCAAAAAATTCAGCGAAGGCGGGATTGATCCTTCTGAACCCACTGACCAGCAAAAGAGTTTTTTATTGAAAGATAATTTAAGGCATGTGCTGGTTACTTCGGTACAAAGTCCGGAAGTGGCTGCCAAATGGAACAATAGCGTACAGGCATTAGTGGAAGGTGCGGGTTTAGGCATACCGGCAAATAATAGTTCGGACCCAAGGCATGGCACTTCGTCGGGTGTAGAATATACTGCTGGAGCAGGTGGGAAAATATCACAATGGCCTGATCAATTGGGTCTGGCAGCTACGTTCGATCCTGAAGTGATAAAGGAATTCGGGCATATAGCTTCACAGGAATACAGAGCTTTGGGTATCGCTACGGCATTATCACCGCAGATCGACCTAGGATCAGAGCCACGCTGGGTACGTATTAACGGTACTTTTGGAGAAGACCCGCAATTAGACGCTGATATGGCCCGTGCATATGTAGATGGTTTTCAAACGTCGACCGGGGAAAGTGAGATCAAAGATGGCTGGGGCTATCACAGTGTGAATGCCATGATGAAGCATTGGCCGGGCGGCGGTCCGGAAGAGGGTGGAAGGGATGCGCATTTTGCTTACGGCAAGTTTGCCGTGTACCCGGGCAATAATTTTGATGAACATTTAATCTCCTTTGTTGATGGTGCGCTTAAGCTTGACGGCAAAACCAAAATGGCTGCTGCAGTGATGCCTTATTATACCATATCATACGGCAGGGATGTGAAGAACAAGGAAAATGGCGGTAACGGTTACAGCCAATACCTTATAACTGACCTGTTAAGAACAAAATATCATTATGACGGCGTAGTTTGTACCGATTGGGGTGTTACGGCTGATGAGGGCAAAACACCGGATCTGTTCATGGGAAAGTCGTGGGGAATGGAAACCAAAACTGTTGCCGAAAGACACTACAAGATCCTGATGGCTGGCGTAGACCAGTTTGGCGGCAATAATGATTCGGCCCCGGTAATTGAGGCTTATAAGATGGGCGTAAAAGAACACGGTGAGCCGTATATGCGCGCACGTTTTGAAAAAAGCGCTGAAAGGTTACTAACCAATATCTTGAGGACCGGGCTGTTTGAAAATCCCTACCTGGACGTAAATAATTCTAAAGCAACGGTAGGCAAGGCGGAGTTTATGACGGCGGGATATAATGCACAGCTAAAATCCATTATCCTACTGAAAAACAGCAACAATGTATTGCCGCTGAAAAAACAAGTAACCGTTTACCTGCCTAAAAAATATACGCCATCTATGCAGGGATTTTTCGGTCCTCCGTCAAAAGAGCGTTGGGATGATGCTGTAGGTCCTGAACTGTTCGGCAAATATTTTAAATATACCGACGATCCATCCAAAGCAGACTGCGCAGTTGTATTTGTAAGCAGTCCCTATGGTGGCGCGGGTTATGATAAGGCAGATGTAGCTAAGGGTGGTAATGGATATGTACCGATCACCCTGCAATACGGAGAATATACTGCAACCCATGCACGGGTGCACAGCATTGCCGCTGGCGATCCTGTTGAACCGGGTGTTGATAACCGCTCGTACAAAGACAAAACCATCACCGCTGGAAATTATAACGATCTGAAGACCATCCAAGAAACCAAAGCCGCGATGAAAGGCAAACCGGTAATAGTGGTGATCACTTTATCCAAACCTGCTATCCTGGCAGAATTTGAAAAGGATGCGGATGCCATTGTAGCCAGCTTTGGTGTGCAGAACCAAGCGATACTGGATATTTTAACGGGCGTTGCCGAACCAACGGGTTTATTGCCTTTCCAGATGCCCGCTAATATGAAAACAGTTGAGTTGCAGAATGAGGATATTCCGCATGATATGACCTGTTATAGCGATGTTGCCGGACACACATATGATTTCGGTTTCGGCATGAACTGGAAAGGGGTGATCCATGATGCGCGTACAGAGAAGTATGTTGACCTGATCAAGAAGCCGGTTATCAGTATAAAAAGAGGGATGGTAAGCCTTGCCTGTGCAACGCCGGGCGTCAAAATATACTATACGACAGATGACTCAACACCTGCTTTTATTGAAGGCAATGAGTATTCAAAACCCTTTAAAGTTGCAAAAGGTAAAGTGGTAAAAGCGATAGCTAAGATTTACGGTAAGAATAATAGTAGTTTGGTTGAGGAAGTGGTGAAATAATATAGAATAAATATCGAACATCGAATTTTGAATGTCGAATATTGAAGTATCTAAATTATAATTGACTTAAAATAAAGTATTTACGAGGGTTCACAGGTGCTCATGCAGTGAACGTGAACACTCGTTATTTATTTCTTAGAGGATTTGGCAATGGGATTATAATCCAGGGCCAGTTTGATCCAATGATCAAAATCCTTTTTATTACGAAAACGTTCCTCGCTGATGTAGATAAAACCTTTCATGTGCTTGCCGCCATGAATCATGGGGCGGGTACCATTTTCTTCCACTAATTGCTCGGTTATTTCGGGGTCGAGGCGGAGCATTAGTTCGTCACCGCTTACACTTACACACATCTTATCATCGACCATAAAAGTAACTCCGCGAAACATTTTCTTTTCCTCAACATTTGGCGCGTCAGCTAATGCTTCGCGTACACGGTTAGCGAGGGTTTCATTGTATGCCATAGGTCTATATGTTATGCTGTTAAATTAAATATTCTTTACCTTTTTCAGTTTGATGATCTTACCCTTTATTACTTTTTTATCAGCAGCTGAGCGGGATAGTTTTATAGCCAGTTCAAAATGTTCAATTGCCATATTTGTATCTATTGTACTATAAAGTTCGCCTAATAAAGTGTGATATAGATTATTATTGCCCAATTCCAGTTTTTCAGCTTCTACGATAGCTTCTTCATTGCCATAAACTTTGGCCAAAGCGTATGTACGGTTCAAAGCCGCTATGGGCGAATACTCTGTGATCAGCAATTGGTTATACAGGCTGAGTATTCTGGGCCACTTATCCGCATCTTTGCCGGTTACTGTGTGCCAGTAAGCGATAGCTGCTTCCAGGTGATATTTAGACAGGTAATTTCCGGTAGCTGCTTTATTTAAATAATATTCGCCACGCAAAATCAGCTCTTGGTTCCAGAGTGAAGTATCCTGATCTTCATATAATATCAGTTCATCATTAGAGTCGATCCTGGCTTCAAAGCGCGAGGCATGAAAACACATCAGGGCGAGCAGTGCGCTTACATAAGGCTTATTCGTATTTTCATTTTCAGTAAGCATATGGGTAAGGCGCATAGCTTCGAGGCAAAAGTCTTTCCGTAGCACGGAATTACTGCTTGACGAATAATACCCTTCATTAAACAGCAGGTAAAGCGTCGTCAACACATTCTCAATTCTTTTATCTATTTCGGTATCAGATGGTAATTCGATCTTTACCTTATCTTCTTTTAGCTTTTCTTTAGCACGATATAACCTTTTGTTTATAGTTTCTTTATTCGTCAGGAAAGCATCTGCGATCTCATCGATGCTGAAACCGCAAAGAATACGAAGCGATAAACCTATCTGCGCCTCGGATGATATACCCGGGTAGCAAATGGCAAACATCATCTGCAACTGGCTGTCTTCGATGTTTTTCACGGACAGATCTATTTCTATCTCGTGTTTCTCATCGGTTGTGTATTGTATATGCGGAGAGACTTTCTGCGAAAAGATTGCATCGCGCTTTAACAAGTCTTTTGCTTTATTTTTTGCTACTGTATAAAGCCAGGCAACAGGATTTTGCGGTATGCCTTTTAGCCCCCAGGTTTCAGCAGCCAACAGGAAGGTGTCACTCACTAAATCTTCGGCTACTTCGGTATGTTCCATACCAAAGGTTTTAGCCAGTACAGATGTAATTTTTCGGAATTCCGTCCGGTATAAATGAGGGATCAGCTCTTTTTCCTGCATAAAAAATATAAAAGCTTCTGTTCTGTAAATATAAGAACAGAAGCCTGTTTAAAAATTTAGCCGTTCATCGGGATGATATATCTCACCTCAACGTTGCCGCCGATTTTAAGAATAGGACACCCTTTGGCTATATCGGTAGCTTCTTCAACAGATTCAGCCCGTATGATGTGAAGTCCGCGTAAAACTTCCTTAATTTCGACGTAAGGGCCTGAGGTAATTACTTTTCCCGGTTTAACCGTCTTGCCATCAAAGCCCAGGCGTACGCCCGGATCAGCTAGTTTTCCCTGCGCGGCAATGCCGGTCATCCATTCCTGCCATTGTTTGCCGAGGTCCTGCACATCTTCGGGGGTAAGTTTATTCTCGTTAACTGCGTCGTTTCTGAAAAGCAATGCAAATTCTTTCATTTCTTTTAATTTTTAAGATTAGCAATTAAATTAAGCGTTCATTACGATAATATCCCTTACCTCCACATTGCCCCCGACATTCAGTATGGGGCAACCTTTGGCTATTTCGACAGCTTCATCAATAGAATCAGCCTTAATAACACTGTAGCCGCCGATAAATTCCTTAATCTCCGAATAAGGGCCATTGGTAACAACATTTCCCGGTTTAATACTACTGCCTTCTGATCCCAACCGGTTACCAATGCTGGCCAGCTTATTTTGTGCTGCTATACTGCCCATCCAGTTTTCCCATTGCTTTAAAATGCCTTGCATTTCCTCAGGTGAATACTTGTTTTCAGGCATCGTTTCATTTCTGTAAATCATTACAAATTCTTTCATGGTTTTAATTTTTTGTTTTAATATCCTTATGACGACTGATCTGTTTATTATTGGACAAGGTCTCTGATTTTTTTTAAATTTTTATCAGAATACAAGCCACGTATTTCTATACTGCCGTTACCAACAAGCGGTGCACTTTTGGCAATTTCAGTAGCCTCATCAATGGAATTGGCCCGGATGATAAGGTACCCGCCAATAATTTCCCTGATCTCGGCATACGGACCATTGGTTATTACTTTACCATTTCTAATAGTTCTGCCATCATTGCCTAAACGGTTACCTCTGCTAACCAGGGTATTACTAGCGATAATACCATCGACCCATTTTTCCCAAACCGTCATTCCGGCCTGCATTTCTTCTGGTGAATACTTTACCTCAGGCAGTTCTTCCAGCCTGATGATCATTACAAACTCTTTCATAGTTTTAGTTTTTTGTTTTTAGGTTAATGACGATCTGAAAAACTAAATTGGACAAACCCTTTCAATTTTTTTTCGCTGATATAAAATTTAGTACTTAATTTATACTTTTAACCAATTAAACCTGCCATTGTGAAGAAACACCTCATTATCCTTATGCTTGTGGTATCTGGCATGCAAGCCGTATATGCACAGAAAAAATCAAACCCTAATTCTGTATTAAAAATAATGAATAAAGTTGCTGATTGGCAGCTTAAAGATTGGAAGGATCATGGCCCCAGGCACGAAAAATGGCATTGGACAATGGGTGCATGCTACGCAGGGTATATGGCGCTTAATCAAGTAGGTCATAACTCCATTTATTTCAATGCGATGCGTAACATCGGAGATAGTCTAAAATGGAATACCGGTCCAAACCGTCAAATGGCCGATGATTATTGCGTAGCGCAGATGTATTCACAAGTATATCTTAAAGATAAACGGCCTGTAATAATCGCACATTTTAAAACTTTGGCTGATAGTATTATAGCGCGGCCGCATATCGAATCATTGGAATGGAAGAACAATATAGCCAGCAGGGAATGGGCATGGTGTGATGCCTTATTTATGGGGCCTCCCGCTTTTGCTTACTTATCATCTGCCACAGGGGACAAAAAATACATTGACTTTGCCAGTAATATGTGGTTCAAAACAACTGATTACTTGTTTGACAAGGATGAAAATTTATATTTCAGAGATGGTCGTTTTTTTACGCAAAAGGAAGCCAATGGTAAAAAAATATTCTGGTCAAGAGGAAATGGCTGGGTGATGGGTGGATTGGTAAGGATGCTGGATAATATGCCTGCAAATTATCCGGAACGCGTCCGCTTTGAACAGTTATACCGTAAAATGGCTGAGAAAATAGTCAAACTGCAAAATAGTGATGGGACCTGGCACGCGGCACTACTCGACCCGAATAGCTACCCGGTTAAAGAAACTAGTGGCACTGGGTTTTATTGTTATGCGTTGGCCTACGGCATCAATCACGGGCTATTGCCTTATGACAAGTACCACGAAGTGGTAGAAAAAGCATGGGCTGCATTAACCTCATCCGTACATCCAGATGGCAAACTGGGCTATGTACAGCAGATTGGTGAAAAGCCCGAAAAAGTCACCGATGATGATACAGAAGTATATGGCGTTGGTGCATTTCTGTTGGCAGGATCAGAAGTTTATAAGTTGATGCTTAAGCATTCCTGATTATTGTAACAATCAGCTAACAATTAGAAATTGAGTTCAAATTATCGGATTCAATTTCTAAATTAGATGCCAGTTACCCCAAGAGCGCCCTTACATCTAAATCAAACCTAAATTGAAAACAGGTATTTTAACATTTACCCTGATTTTGCTTTGTCCTATTTTTAGCATCGGACAGAGTAAGTCCCGTGGATTTAATACAAAAGAGAACGGCACATCATTCTATCAAAAACACTTACAGGACGATGATGCCGTTTACTTTACGGCTGACAAGTACAGTATAAAGTCTGATGGCTCAGCCGATGTTTCCGATGTACTTCAACAGGCCATCAACGATCTTAAAACCAGTCACAATTTTGGTATTCTTTTTATCCCTGAAGGTACTTACCTGATCAGCAAAACTATCTATGTGCCACAGGCAATCAGGTTAATAGGATATGGCAAAAAAAGACCGGTAATTGTCTTGGCTAAAAATTCACCCGGCTACCAAACACCGGACAGTACCGATAAAGGTAAAGCGAAATATATGTTCTGGTTTACCAGCAGCATTCCGCAAGCTGGTAAGAGGATAAACGATGCAGGTGCAGGTACCTTTTATAGTGCTATGTCCAACATCAATCTGCAAATTGAGGACGGCAACCCTTATGCTGTTGCTTTACGAACGCATTATGCACAGCACAGTTTTATTTCTCATGTGGATATCAATATTGGCAATGGAAGAGCCGGAATGTTTGATGTGGGTAATGAGATGCACGATGTCCGGTTCTTCGGTGGAGATTATGGAATTTATACCACCAAGCCTTCTCCGGGCTGGCAGTTTATGACGATAGACACCTATTTTGAGGGTCAGCGTAAAGCAGCCATACTTACCCGCGAGGCAGGCTTAACAATGGTGAGGATGCGGGTTAAGAATGATCCTGCAGTCATTGACATCGAACCTAACTATGATGAAAAGTTATTTATGGAAGATTGCCGGTTTGAAGATATTTCAGGTCCGGCGATAAGGGTGAGTTTAGAAGATAATGCAGGAAACCAAATCAGTCTGCGAAATATTGACTGTAGAAATGTGCCGGTATTTGTCAGTTATAAACAAAGTGGGAAACAGGTACCTGAAGTTGGTAATATTTACCATGTAAAAAATTATCTGCACGGGCTGCAAATGGATAGCCTGCATGCAGACCCGGTTATCAATACCATCCAAAATATCGACCCATTAAAAGCAATGCCGGTAATTGCCAAAGGTCATATACCTGATCTGCCTAATATCGATACCTGGGTTAATCTCAAATCATTAGGCGCTACAGGTGACGGCATTACCGATGATACAAAGATCATACAAGATGCTATTGATAAATATCCAACTATTTATGTACCAACTGGTTGGTATCGCGTAAGTCAAACTATCAAACTAAAGCCAAACACTGTTTTAATAGGATTAAGCCCGATAGCCACACAATTTATATTAGCTAATAATACAGAAGCTTTTGGAGGTTTTGGCGGACCTAAGGCGCTATTGGAAAGTTCAAAAGGCGGACAAAATATAGTTACTGGTATAGGACTCTCGACCGCAGCTGATAATCCGCGGGCTGTCGCCTGTAAATGGATGGCGGGTGAACGTTCTTATTTAAATGATGTGAAATTTATAGGTGGCCATGGCGGTATGGAAAGGACCGGCAAAAAGACCGGCACAGTCGCAGATGTAAAAGCTTACAGAAATGGGGGCGGGACAGACCCATCATGGGATACGCAATACTGGAGCCTTTGGATAACTGATGGCGGTGGCGGCACTTTTGAAAATATCTGGTCGGCAAGCACTTACGCCACGGCCGGCACTTATGTATCCAACACAAACACACCCAGCCATATTTATGCCATGTCAATAGAGCATCACGTACGCAATGAGGTACGGTTTAATAATGTGGCAAATTTTAAGGTCTATGCGATGCAACTTGAGGAAGAAAGCCGGGAGGGCACCGAATGCCAGCCAATGGATCTGGAAAATTGCCATGATATGGTTTTCGCCAATCTGTATATGTTCCGGGTGATCCGTATCATAAAACCTTACCCATATTCCATCCGAAACTGGGGATCGTCAAATATCGAACTTTTGAATGTGCATAATTACAGTCAGATCAAATACACCACTAATAATCCTTTGTATGATGTGAACAGTAATACTACACTTCGACCATGGGAATTTAACAGATTGTTTATCAATAAGGCAGATGAACCAACATTGACCCAGACAAAAGGCATACAAAAATTAGCTACAGGATTTGAATTTGCCGAAGGCATTTGCAGTGATAGCAAAGGAAATATTTATTTCTGCGATTCACGCCTGAGACGGATCTATAAATGGTCTGCCGAGAATAAGAGCGTTAGTTTGTTAGCAGACTATCATTGGGAGCCTTTGTCTCTATCCTGCGATAAAAATGATAACTTGTTGGTTGTATTTAAATATGTTCCGAAGCCAGACTATTTGGCAAATGGCAAACCAGAAGTATTTTCCAATCCACCGGATGCCGCAGGAACCTCTTTTAGTGGCTGGGGTAATTCTGGCTTTGGAACGCTGGTTTATTCAGTTGATCCATCAAATCCGGATGAAACTGTACATCTATTGGAAAAAGTGCCGATGGGTAGTGTAAAGCAAGTTTATAAGGCGCTTTACCCTGGTCACCGCTGGCGTGATTATCACGATTTTAATACAATAACTGTTAACAAACCTGATGAGTGCTTCGTAGCACCTGATGGCGTGACCATTATTCCGGTAGTGTATGATTTGGCCAGGTCGACTTATTTATCAGAAGGCTTTCCGGGAAAACCAATCTATGTTGCCGATGAATATGATAAAAGAACAGTAAAACTGGATGTAAATGCAGAAGGATATGTTTCAAACCTAAAATATTTTACCGAAAAAGGAGAGTTCGGTTCAACGACGGATAGTAAAGGGAATGTTTATATAGCTGATGGTGAGATCTATGTTTTTGATCCTTCGGGGAAACAAACAGGTATTATCAAAGTACCTGAAAGACCAAGATCGCTTGTTTTTGGAGGAAAAAATAATAAAACCTTGTATATTACGGGTGAAACCTCGCTTTACAGTATTACCTTAGAATAGTTAATTAAATTTATCTCACAAACCCTTATGACCAAAACCATCAAATCCGTATTTAAACTAATGGCATTCTTTATGCTATTCTGTAGTTTTTCAGACGGTATCGCACAAAGTAATAAAATTCCGTTCCATGTAATTGCCTTTTATACGGCGCGTAATGATCAGGCACACATCAGCTTTGTACATGAAGCCAATAAATGGTTTCCGGAGATGGCAAAGCAATATAATTTCACATATGATTCAACAAAAGACTGGGCTAATATGAATGCCAAATTTTTGGCAAAATACCAGGCCGTAATATTTCTAGACACAAGAATTGAAGACCCAACTCAAAGAAAGGCATTTGAAGAATATATGAAAAATGGCGGTGGCTGGATAGGTTTTCACTTTTCGGCCTTCGCACTAACACCATCTGATTTTAATGCTGATTGGGACTGGTACCATAATGAGTTTTTAGGTTCTGGCCAATATGTGAGTAATACCTGGCGACCAACATCAGCATTTTTAAGAGTAGAGGATCATAATCATCCCGCTACTAAAGGACTTCCCGATATCATTAAAGCATCACCCAGTGAATGGTACCGCTGGGAAAAGGATCTTAAGAAAAATCCTGATATAAAAATCTTGTTATCCATTGATTCAACCAGTTTCCCGCTTGGTACGGGGCCAAAACTAAATGAAATATGGCACAGCGGCTATTACCCGGTAGTTTGGACCAATAAAAATTACAAAATGGTTTACTTCAATATGGGCCATAATGATATAGATTATGAGCATAAAACCAATAAGGATTTGTCTCATACTTTTGATAGCCCTGAGGAATGTAAACTGATCCTTAATTCATTAATATGGGTTGGCACGGGCAAAAAAGTAAACTAAACATCTGTGAAACACCTTTTTTACAATTGATGTAAGAAGTTTATGAAAATCAAAAGTTAACTTAGTTTCTCAATTCAATAAACCAAACCAGTTTTACTAAATTATGAAAGACCAAAATATTTCCCGTCGCCGGTTTATCGGCAGTACAGCACTTGCCGCAGCAGGTATGGCTTTAGCTTCTAAATCCGTTTTTGCAGTCGGCTCGCTTTTTCAATCTAAACCTAATTCGGTTATCAATGGGGTACAAATAGGAGTGATCACCTACTCATTCAGGAGTATGCCAAGCACCCTACAGGATTTAATGCAATATTGCCTGCAATGTAACATCAACGCGATTGAGTTGATGGGGGATGCTGCCGAAATTTTTGCCGGAAGGCCACAGCGCAACAGCGGCGAAGAAAGTGCAACTTATTTTAAGCGGGTAGCCGACTGGCGCGGAAGTGTTTCCATGGATAAATTCAAAGAATTACGCAAATTGTATAACGATGCTGGTATTACGATCTACGCCTGGAAACCTAATGCACTGGGTGCTAAAAATACCGATGCTGAAATTGATTATGCCTTTAATGCAGGAAAAGCACTGGGTGTAACACATGTTACTGTAGAGTTGCCAGCTGATGATGCCCAGACCAAACGTTTAGGCGATATTGCAGCAAAACATAAGATATATGTGGGCTACCATGCGCACTTGCAGGCTACGCCAACATTATGGGATACTGCCTTAAGTCAGTCAAAATATAATGCGATTAACCTGGACATTGGTCACTACACTGCAGGAACCAGCAGCAGCCCGATTCCGTTCATCGAGAAAAATCACGCAAGGATCATGAGCATGCACCTGAAGGACAGGAAATATCATGACGGACCTAATATGCCCTGGGGAGAAGGGGATACACCTATTGCAGAAGCGTTGCAACTGATCAAAAAGAATAAATATAAGTTCCCGGCAACTATCGAGTTTGAATATAATATCCCCGCTGGTTCTGATGCGATAAAAGAAGTGATCAAGTGCAGGGAGTTTGCTGTAAAAGCGTTAAGTTAAGCCCTTTAAACCCCTTTATTGGGAATTTTATAGTTCATTGTGTAACAAAAACACAATGAACTATTTATTTCTCAAATAATTTCCTACATTAGACTGATAAACCATTAAACACCTATAGAAATAGCTATGTCAACAAACACATATGATGCGATCGTAATCGGCTCAGGAATATCTGGTGGCTGGGCTGCTAAAGAGTTAACTGAAAAAGGGCTTAAAACCATTATGCTGGAGCGTGGCCGCGATATAGTGCACGTAAAAGATTATGTAAATGCAACAAAAGGGCCCTGGGAGTTTCCTCATAGAGGAGGGCGTACACAGGAAATGATAAAGGACCATCCTGTACTTAAGAGAGACTACACGTTAACTGAAGTTAATCTTGACTATTGGGTAAATGAGAAAGAAAATCCCTATACTGAGGTAAAACGGTTTGATTGGTTCAGAGGATATCAAGTAGGTGGCCGTTCACTAATATGGGGTAGGCAAAGCTATCGTTGGGCTCCTATGGATTTCGAAGCTAATTTAAAAGATGGTATTGGGGTAGACTGGCCCATCAGATATAAAGATCTGGAACCCTGGTATAGCTATGTGGAAGGATTTGCGGGAATATCAGGTAACAAAGATGGTCTACCTATTTTACCGGATGGCAATTTTATGCCACCGATGGAAATGAATTGTGTAGAAAAAGATGTATCGGCAAGACTGAAGGAATATTATAAAGGTTCGAGGAACATGGTTATTGGCCGTACGGCTAATATTACAAAACCACTTCCTGGAAGAACTAACTGTCAATACCGTAATAAATGTTGGTTGGGATGCCCGTTCGGAGCGTATTTTAGTACACAGTCATCAACTCTGCCAGCTGCTATGGCCACTGGTAATCTGACAGTTAGGCCATGGTCAATCGTCACAAAAATATTATACGACAAGGATACCAAAAAAGCCAAAGGTGTAGAGGTGCTGGATTCGGAAACCAATAAGACGTATGAGTTCTATGCTAAAGTGATCTTTTTGAACGCTTCTACTATAAATTCGGCGTGGGTATTAATGAATTCTGCAACTGATATATGGCCCGACGGTTTAGGCAGCAGCAGTGGCGAACTTGGACATAACCTGATGGATCATCATTTGGGCGTAGGAGCAAGCGGTCATATAGAGGGTTATGAGGATAAATATTACTTTGGCAGACGGGCTAACGGCATTTATATTCCAAGATACCGCAACCTAAATGGTGAAAAACGCGATTACATCCGTGGGTTTGGCTACCAGGGCCGTGCATCGCGGGAAGCATTTAGCAGGAATATTCCGGAATATAGTATAGGAGCCGACTTCAAAGATGCGTTGAGCGAACCAGGGCATTGGACCATGAATATTGGCGGATTTGGTGAAACGCTGCCTTATCACGATAATAAAGTAACCCTGGATAAAACTAAAAAAGACAAATGGGGGCTTCCGGTACCTGCTATCGATGCTATCATCCGTGATAACGAATTGAAAATGCGTATAGATATGCTGAATGATGCTAAAGAAATGCTGGAAGCAACAGGCGCTAAAGATGTAAAAACTCACACAATGGAAGGCGTTTTGGGTCGTGGTATCCATGAAATGGGAACCGCACGTATGGGGCGGGATCCAAAAACTTCGGTACTAAACGAATGGAACCAGGTATGGGATGCTAAAAACGTATTTGTAACTGATGGAGCAGCTATGACATCTACAGCCTGTCAAAACCCATCATTAACTTATATGGCATTGACAGCAAGAGCTGCTGATTATGCAGTTAAAGAGCTAAAGAAAGGTAATTTGGCGTAGTGATCCGTTAATCAGTGATAAGTGAACAGGGATAGAAATCCGTAATCACAAAAATCATAGCACGGATAAAAAATAATCATTAATTTAAGCCCTCGTAGAGTATTTTCTGCGAGGGCTTTTTATTACCTGTATCTGTATCATTTATGAAAAACATCAAATTACTTTTCTTCTGTATCTGCTTCCCAATATTTGTGTCTGCTCAATCTGTTAAAATTGTAACCAACCATGTAGGTTATGAATTTGACGGAGCCAAAAAAGCCATTATCGTGGCTGGTAGTAAACTTGATATCTCTTCATTTAAGTTGATCGATACAAAAGATAATAAAGAAGTATATAGTGGTCAACCCGTATTTAAAGGGCCAGTTGATAAATGGAAAAACTTTCAGTTTTGGACTATGGATTTTAGTTCATTTGCCACTATCGGCACTTACAAATTACAAATTCCCACAGCTAATGGCCTGGTTTCATCTTATCCATTTGTAATTGGCAAAAATGTACTGGAGCAAGCCACTCTATCAGATGTGATCTATTATTTCAAAGAGCAACGCAGTTCAGGCTTATTGGACAAGGCAGATCGCCATTCCCATTTACAGGGCAAAACCGATACTGTAGATGCACACGGAGGATGGTATGATGCAACCGGTGATTATGGCAAACATCTTTCTCATCTTTCATTTTCGTCCTATTTTAATCCACAACAGATATCATTAACAGATTACAGTTTATTTAAAACTTTTGAGCTTTTAAGTAAAAGGCCGGGAACTGATTTCAGGCAGTTCAATCGCCGTATACTGGATGAGGCTATGTATGGTGCGGATTACTTATGCCGAATGCAGGCAAAAAATGGGGCGTTTTATCGTTCTGTTGGTGCACCCGGACCAGGTAAGCTTCCACAGGATAGGGCGATAGGTCCGGAAGGCAAAAGTTATCTTATCAAGGTGTCAAAAAATGACGATTCATTTAAAAGTAAGCCTGAAGAACACGATTGGCGCAGCTTTCAATGCAGTTTCCGTTCAGGTGGAGGAATGTCTATTGCTGCGTTGGCAATGGCTTCAACTTATACTACTTCAGGTGACTATAGCAATGCGGATTATTTAAAAGCTGCTGAAAATGCATTTGATTTCCTGGATAAAAACAATGTAGCAATGACTAATGATGGGAAAGAAAATATTCTTGATGATTATTGCGCCCTAACCGCTGCAACAGAACTATACAAAGCCACCAAAAAAGAAAAATATAAAGCCGCAGCCAAAAAAAGAACACTATCATTAATCAACAGATTATCGTCCTGGAAAAACTATAAAGATTTTTGGCGTGCCGATGATAAAGACAGGCCATTTTTCCATCCGTCAGATGCCGGATTACCGGTAACTAGTTTAGTTTATTATTACCCATATGCTGATGTAAACACTCAGTCGCTCATCAAAAAAGCGATCAAGCAATCCATGACCTATGAGCTATCCATTACATCTGAAGTGAATAATCCCTTTGGATACAGCAGGCAGTTGGTACAAGATACACTAGGCAACAGGCGAAGCTCATTTTTCTTCCCACATGGTAGCGACGCCTCGCCATGGTGGCAGGGAGAAAATGCAAGATTAGGTTCGGAAGCTACAGCTGCAAGGTTGGCAGCTAACCTATTTACTGATGACAAGGCTTTTCATGATAAGCTGGAAAACTTTGCCATTGACCAATTGAACTGGATATTAGGTCTGAATCCATTCGATTCATGTATGCTGGAAGGAGTGGGGCATAATAATCCAGCTTATGGCTTTTTTGGGACATTTGAGTATACCAATGCGCCGGGCGGAATTGTTAATGGCGTTACTTCCGGATTTGATAATGAAGACGATATCGACTTTAATCTTCCATATTCTCAAACCGGTAAAGATGCGGACTGGCGCTGGGCAGAACAATGGCTGCCGCATGCAGCCTGGTACATGCTGGCGGTTGCTGTTAGGTAATGATGAGGGATAGGAATTCTAAAATAAAGTCCTATGTCGTATCTTTATACCTGAAATGAACAATACCAATTATAAAAATGCGATATCAAAATGGCTGTTTGCAGTTGTTTTGCTGCTAAGTTTTTTTACATTTTCAGGTCTTGTTGCTCAACCAAACTCTACACTTAACAAGCCCCAAACCATTTTAGTAATAAACTCAAATTTACGACTCTCTAAAAGCATTGATTATAAAAGAACTTTAATATCATTTCACTCGAAAGACCCTGTCGTTCCCATTCTAATTGATATAAGTCGTCTGTATAGCCAGCAAGTAAAAATCCAACTCACTGAACTTACGAAGTCGTATATTCCTACCCGAATAAGCTTGCTTTACAAACCCAATGCTACTTCCCAAAATGCAGATGACGATTCTGCCTTAATAGGATAGTCCCCCAAAGTACTTCTTACCGATAATAGATTTATCCATTTAATCATATTGATGGTTTGCTACTGCATTTTAGTGGCACGATCATGCATCATATTTAAAAATAAAAACGCATGAAACGTTTCAAAAAAATATTAAGAATGTGCTCCCTTATTCTATTTATGCTGCTGGCATCCGCAGGCATTGGAATATTGGGAGTGGCTCCGACTTTAACTAAAGACCGAAAATTATTTGCCGATATAGAGGTCAGATCAGAAAATAATGAGAAAGAAAATGCAGATTCATCTTCAAAGGAGCAACTCAACTTTTAACAAATATTTAAAAATAAGTAAGTTAAGCGATGTATCTAAAGACGCCTCTTTAAATAGAAAATTCGTATTTTAATCGTGTATTTTTACCTATTGAAAAACCTGACCTTATGCATCTTAAAGCACAGAAAGCTTTGCCTGGATCGCATGTGATATGCGATTCCATATGCCATTCAAATCAGCAATTAAATAATCATTCGCAAGTCGGATTTGGGGAACAATTAAAAGAGTTTTTTTTAGGAATATTTGATACATCTTACTGGCCGCCACGCTGGCATTGCGGAACCTGGACAGATTTTCACGGGTGGCTATATATTGTTTCAGATCTGTTCATATGGGCCGCTTATTTTGCCATACCATTTCTTTTATTCCGCATCATTAATAAACGAAAGGATATCCCTTTCCCACGAATAATATGGTTGTTTATTGCTTTTATCCTTTTATGCGGCACTACCCATCTTATAGATGCTATGATATTTTGGTGGCCGGCCTATCGTTTAAGTGCAACGGTACGTTTTATTACCGCTGTTGCTTCTATTTTTACTGTATTTGCTCTATATAAAATCCTTCCCATGGTTTATAACCTTCGCACCCTGGCCCAGCTTGAAGTGGAAATTGAAGAGAGAAAAAAAGCAGAGCAGATAGTTAAACATCACCAGGTAATGCAAGAGGCAGCAGAGGAGCTAATGTCAAGAAAAGATGAATTTATGAGCATCGCCAGTCATGAGCTAAAAACTCCGATTACGAGTTTAAAAGCATCATTGCAATTGGTAGAAAAAATAGTTGATAAAGATGTCGCATTACAGCCAGTGGCTCCTTTTGTAGAAAAGGCTGTGAAACAAGTGAACAAGCTTACCGATATAGTAAATGAATTGATGGATGTGACAAGAATACAGGCTGGAAGGCTGGGGCTATCAAAAACTGATTTTAACCTGATGGATATGATAGAAGAATGCCAGGAACAATGCATAGCAGTTAACAACAAACATACTGTACATATTAATGGAGATCCTAATCTTGTAATACATGCCGACCGTATACGGTTGGAACAGGTTGTAAGTAATTTGTTAACCAACGCTTTTAAATATTCTTCAGAGAATGGATCTATATTTATCAAGTTTGAAAAAAATAATAATAAAATAAAAGTCGCTGTTACTGATAACGGCATAGGTATTCCTGAAAATAATCTCAGCAATATATTTGACCGTTTCTACCGGGTAGAAAATACTTCAAAAAATTTCTCTGGTATTGGGTTAGGCCTGTATATTTCGTCTGAAATAATTAAAAGGCATCACGGACAGATCGGTGCAGAAAGCACTTTGGGTAAGGGCTCTACTTTTTGGTTTATAATATAGATCATTCACCCCAGGCAGTAACGGTTAAGGATCGTGACCCACCATCATTACGATGTTCGCACAAATAAATACCTTGCCATGTACCCAAATCAAAACGGCCATTACGGATAGGAATTGTTACCGAGCTGCCAAGCAACGCTGCTTTGAGGTGGGCTGGCATATCATCAGGCCCTTCATCATCATGCCTGTAATCGGGATCATTTTCAGGCACTGCTTTATTGAAATACATCTCAAAATCCTGTCTGACACTGGGCGAAGCATTTTCATTGATACAGAGCGAAGCCGAAGTATGCTTTATAAACACCTGACAAATACCTATTTTTATTTCACTAATTTCAGGAAGTGCATGGATGATTTCTGAAGTTATAATGTGAAATCCCCTCTTTCTTTCCCTCAGATGTACGGTTTGCTGGTATATTTTCATACTTGTAAAACATTAAAAATAATGTTTGTTCTGTTTATTTCAGCTATTTTGCAGTTTATTAGTAATTATGTCTTATTGTTTCATTAATACTAGTTGTCGCTTTCCTGGCAACGATTTGTTAAAGATCAAACGATGGCGCAAATACAACCATTCAGGGCAATAAGACCCAACCCATTTTATGCTGACCAGTTAGTATTTACTACACCACAGGCAGAATCGGTATCAGGTGATAATACCAAAACGGGTACTCTGGCCCCTTTAAAAACCTTGCTCGAAACAGGTGCCCGAAAAAAGCCTGAAACCCCAGAAGGGCAGGCGAGGGCTTTTCACGATATAAAAGATACCTTAAAAGATTTGTTTCAAAAAGATCAGCTATGGCACGAAGAAACACCCGGAATTTATGTGTATGAAGTGGTACATAAAACTTACCGGCAAACAGGTATATGGGCGTTAACCTCTCTTGAAGATTACAGGAAAGGTGCAATCAAAATACATGAACTAACCTTTGAAGACAGTGTGCGTCGTTTAACAAATTATCGTAGAAATACAGGTTTAGAGGGTAGCCCGATCCTGTTAACCTATTCGCCTGATATAACTATTAACCGGATCATCGCTGAGACAAGGACAAGCAATCAAAAGATCACATTAGGTAATCAACATGGTCTGCACAGGCTTTGGAAGATAGAAGAGCCTCAAGTACTGCAGCAACTTATTATTGCCTTTGCGAATATTCCGGTTGCTTACCTGGCTGACGGTCACCATCGCATTGAATCGTCAGCTATACTTGCCATAGAGCAGCGATTAAAGAAGTTGCCTGTTTACGATACAATCTCATCCTTATATATGGCCGCCGATCAATTACGTATTGAAGAATACGACAGGGTGGTAATACCTTCGAACCCTGTTAACAATAAGGTTTTTTTTAAACACCTGGCACAACACTTCGAGATTCAACCGTCAGAGCAACCCGTTCAGCCAAGGGCCGTACACTCTCTCGGCCTTTATTTTCCTGGAAAATGGTATAATCTAACTGCTAAGCCACATACTTATATCAACAAAGGCGCAGCAGCCTTACTTGATGCCAGTATCCTGCAGAAAGTAGTATTAGCACCTGTTCTCGGAATCGAAGATCCTAAAACTGACTCCCGGTTAAAATGCGCAGGAGGTGAAAAAGCGATGGAAGAAATTGAAACGATTACAAAAGATCATCCGGATGCCATTGTTTTTACACTTTGTCCATTAAGTGTAGAACAATTGATAGCGGTGGCAGATGCAGGAGAGATACTTCCACCAAAATCAACCTGGATAGTACCTAAAATACCCTATGCGCTATTACTTCATCATCATGGTTAATAACCCGGGCATCAAAATAAGCCCCCTTTATTAAAAGCAGGAATATAAAAGCGTTATCGCTTTCTATATACCTGATTTAAAGAGACAAATTAATTCAGAACTACGATTAGCTTATTTTTTAGTCTTAACTGCCGGAGCTGTTTTAGGTACAGTCGCTTTTGGCGCAGCTGTTTTTACCGGTGCTGCCTTTACAACAGGCTTTTTAGCATTAGATACAGGCGTCTTGCTTACAGGCTTTTCTGCAGCCTTAACGCTTTCATCTGCCGATTTTTCTGCAGCTTTCTTTAAACCCCTGGTGATCTTTTTGGCCAGTCTTTTAGCTTCCTTTTCGATATCTATGGTTTCTTTTCCTATTTCGGTTGTGATATTTCTCAGGTGCTTTGCTAAACGTACCTCAATAGCTTCCCTGGTTTTTTTCCTGGCAACTTTAAGTGGTGATTCTTCTTTATCTTTTTTCATAATGTGATTTGGATCAAATGTATATGAAAGAAATATAAATTTAATATTATATTTATGTTAAATCAATAGAGTAAGGTTAATTATAGGAAATATAGATAACAATAGATATTCGGCTTACTGATAAAAGTTTAAATGATTATAAACAAAAAAATGCCTGCTTGTTAAAATACAGGCAGGCATTTTTAAATGATCAATAAAATTCTTATCCTTTCTTCTGTTGCATTTTTTCCTTTATTGCAGCTTCTATTTCCTGTTGATGCTTTTGGTGTAAAGCATATTGATCGGGAGACAGGATTTTTTTTAATTCTTTATCTCTGTCCTTCATATCTCCTTTTAACGATTGCGATTCTTTTAGTTTTCCTAGTTTGCTTGTAGCGGCGTCCAGCTTACGCTTGTCTTCAAGAATTTTAGCCATGTATTTTAGGTTTACATCGTAAACTTGCTGTATTTGTGTATCAGAAAGATCTAGCTGTGCAATCATAATTTTAGTTTGTACATCAGCCATCTGTGCAACTTTACGCTCCTGAAATAGTTTTTGCTGCTCGGGGTTAAATATTTTCTGTAAACCTGCATTGCGCTGCTTCATAATACCAATTACCTGGCCTGCTAATGCCTTACCACGAAAGCCTGTATCCGCCCTTGCCTTTTTAGCAACCTGCATCAGCTCTGATGCAGCTGTATTATTTAATTTTTCAGCAGCAGGTTTTTGTTCTGATGTAAATTGCAGATAAGCAAGGCTATCAGTCATGGCTTTGGCAATTTTATTTACAGTAGCCGATGATTGTGCAATAGCGTTTGTACCAGTTAATATCAACAGTGCCACTACCAGCAGCATCTTTGTTGCATGTCTTACTTTTCTTTGTAACATTGGTTGAGTTTTTAATAGATACTGCAAGTATAGTCACGAATAATGCATCAAACCTTAAAACAAAATAACATACGTGATGCAGTTTAGAAATTGAAACACGTTTTCTGATTTTATTCTTTAGAATGAAATATTGTAATGAAATTTATATGCACGAAATTATTAAGCCCTGAAGTTAGCGGCAATTAAAAAAAAAACGAAAACAATGGAACATAAAGCCAAATCTATTCGGCCATTCATCGGAGCCGAAAACTTTGAACTATCGCGGAGTTTTTATCGGGATATGGGTTTTCAGGAAAGTATTTTAACTCATGATATGTCTTATTTCAAAACGGAAGGCCTGGGATTTTATTTACAAGATGCTTACGTCAAAGATTGGGTAGATAATTCAATGATCTTTTTAGAAGTTGAAGATGTCAGTCGATATCGGAACGAACTTTTAGCTTTGGACCTTACAAGTAAATATAAAAGAGTAAAACTAACCCCGATTCGAAATTATCCCTGGGGCAGAGAATGTTTTATGCATGATCCCTCCGGAATACTCTGGCACTTTGGAGAGTTTAATAAGTAGAAAAGAGGGATTAGGTATACTGGCAGACTATTAGCCCGGTTTAATGATATCTAATAGGTTTTGACTATCATGTATAGAGTAAATCGATTGTGATTATATTGTGCAATGTCATAATTTTATGATCTACAATAAAAACAGGTAACTATGGAAAAAGACTCAAATGACATCAGCAAATGCCCATTCCATAATGGCAGTTTGAAAAATAATGTTGGCGGGGGCGGTACCCGCAACCGTGATTGGTGGCCTAACCAATTAAAGCTAAGTATCTTGCGGCAAAATTCCCGTTTATCAGACCCGATGGATGAGAATTTCAACTATACTGAAGCTTTTAACAGCCTCGACCTGGAAGCCGTGAAGAAAGACCTTCATGCACTCATGACAGATTCCCAGGAATGGTGGCCGGCTGATTTTGGTCATTATGGCGGTTTGTTTATCCGCATGGCCTGGCATAGTGCCGGAACTTATCGTGTGGGCGATGGCCGTGGTGGCGCAGGCGCAGGTATGCAACGTTTTGCACCACTGAACAGTTGGCCCGATAATGTCAGTCTGGATAAAGCCCGCCGGTTGCTTTGGCCGATCAAACAAAAATATGGCCGCAAAATTTCATGGGCAGACCTGATGATCCTGGCCGGTAATATAGCGCTGGAATCCATGGGTTTTAAGACTTTTGGCTTTGCCGGTGGGCGGCCGGATGTATGGGAAGCAGATGAATCAGTATACTGGGGGGCGGAAAGCACATGGCTGGGCGGCGACATTCGTTATGCGCATGGTTCGGAAGGAGTGGCAGAAGGCCATGGCGTATTGGTATCAGACGATGATGCCGATGGCGACATTCATTCCCGCAACCTCGAAAAACCGCTTGGGGCTGTGCAGATGGGGCTGATCTACGTAAATCCAGAAGGGCCTGACGGTAACCCTGACCCTGTGATGGCCGCAAAAGACATTCGTGATACGTTTGGGCGTATGGCCATGAACGATGAAGAAACCGTTGCATTAATAGCGGGAGGCCACAGCTTTGGCAAAACCCATGGTGCTGCAACTGCCGACCATGTAGGTAAAGAACCCGAAGCGGCCGGCATTGAAATGCAGGGGTTCGGCTGGAGCAACAGTTTTGGTTCCGGCAAAGGTGCGGATGCCATTACCAGCGGCATTGAAGTAATCTGGACAAAAACGCCGACTCAATGGAGCAATAATTTCTTCGAAAACCTGTTTGGCTTTGAATGGGAATTGACCAAAAGCCCGGGCGGTGCCCACCAATGGGTGGCTAAGAATGCCGAGGCTATTATTCCCGACGCGTATGATAACTCCAAAAAACACCGGCCTACGATGCTGACGACGGACCTTTCCCTCAGACTCGATCCGGCTTATGAAAAAATATCGAGGAGGTTCCTGGAAAACCCTGACGCTTTTGCAGATGCCTTTGCACGTGCATGGTTTAAATTAACGCACCGCGATATGGGACCAAAGGCACGATACCTGGGCCCGGATGTGCCGCAGGAAGAGTTGCTTTGGCAGGATCCAATTCCGGCAGTTGACCATCAACTAATAGATAACAATGATATTGCGGCCTTAAAGGCAAAAGTATTGGAATCTGGATTGAGCGTGTCTGAACTGGTTTCTACCGCATGGGCTTCAGCTGCTACATTCCGTGGTTCTGACAAACGGGGCGGCGCCAACGGTGCCCGTATCCGGCTGGCTCCCCAAAGATATTGGCAGGTGAATAACCCGGTGCAACTGCAAAAAGTATTGAGCACACTTGAAGGTATTCAGACCACTTTTAATGGTGCTCAGACAGGCGGCAAAAAAGTCTCGCTGGCAGATCTGATTGTGCTGGCTGGCAGCGCAGGAGTTGAAAAAGCAGCCAGGGATGCGGGCCAAGCCATCACTGTTCCTTTTTCTCCTGGTCGTATGGATGCTTCGCAGGAGCAAACTGATGTGGAATCAACCGGTTACCTGGAACCGCTTGCTGATGGTTTCCGCAATTACCGAAAGTCAAAAATACCCGCATCTACCGAAGAGTTACTGATTGATAAGGCGCAGCTGCTTACGCTTACCGTGCCCGAGTCGGCCGTTCTGATAGGAGGTATGCGTGTATTGAACACTAATTTTGACGGTTCTAAGCACGGTGTATTTACCTCACGCCCCGGCCAGCTAACCAATGATTTCTTTATCAACCTACTTGCCATGGGTACGGAATGGAAAGCAGTATCTGATGATAAAGAACTTTATCTGGGCAGCGACCGTGCCACAGGTGAAGCCAAATGGACAGGCACCCGTGCTGACCTGGTGTTCGGTGCTAACTCAGAATTGCGGGCTGTTGCCGAAGTGTACGCAGGTGCGGATGCCCGCGAAAAGTTTGTAAAAGACTTTGTAACCGCGTGGAATAAAGTGATGAACCTGGATAGGTTTGATCTGGCCTAGCCGTAAATTCATCAACAAACTTCACTATGCGACACAAACGACAAAGCCTTTCTGAGAAATCAGGAAGGCTTTGTTATAGCCAAAGGGGGGGTGTAACTTTCTTACGAGAACATCTTTAAGAATCGCCTCTCAGTAGGCGTATTTGCCATTATGTACCTCACATTATTATTATTATTATTATTATTATTATTCAGGCTGCGCCAAAATCTCAGGAGTTCATCATTTAAAATATCCATGCGCTATTTGTGACGGATGATGGCTTTTTTAAGAAGCTGATTTGTACGCAGCATTTTTGTGAAAAGCTGCAGTTTTTCTATATCGGGGCGATATATGTCTTTTTTTAGTCGCTCAGTCTCGGTCAGCAATGTTATATCTTCCGGAATAACAAGATGCTTTTCTGGTTTTGCCATATACAAAATTAAAACAATACATGTGCATCGTCAAATACCTGGTTGACTTTTCATCTGCGGCTCACTTAAAATATCTCAAATTTACCACAAAGAGGTTAAAATAACAACGGTCCCTGAATTATCAGGAGCCGTTTCGCGGTAACCAGAGCCCGGATCGAACCTTTTCATTGAATATTTAAAGAAAAAGTTTTGAAAATGAATGATAAAAATAATTCGCGGTAATGTGTAATTTTATTGCTGATTCCCCTGCAAACACATTCGTAACCATTTATGTGCCTGCATTTTTAGGAAAATCGGTTGATGCGTATCAACTTGACTGAGTTTATTAACATTAAAATACAAGGCATGAACAATGCAAACAATCACGATGAGCGTATAGCAAAAATGACCTTCGCTTCAGTATATCCTTTGTACCTGGCAAAAGTGGAGAGAAAAGGAAGAACGAAAGAAGAATTACATCAAGTCATTGAGTGGTTAACCGGTTTTGACGAGAAAAAGCGTCAAGAGCTCGTTGAAGAAAAAGTAACTTTTGAAGTATTCTTTCAGCGTGCTTCATTAAACCCTAATGCTCACCTCATTACCGGTATAATCTGTGGCTATCGGGTGGAAGAAATCGAAAATCCGCTAACGCAACAGGTAAGGTATTTGGACAAGTTGGTGGATGAATTAGCAAAAGGTCGTATGATGGAGAAGATTTTAAGATAATCATAATATGTAAGTTCAGGAATTTACAATTTCATTGATAGTGTCTCAGTTTGAAATTTAATTTTCACTTGTAATCTCAACCCCATATCGTATTGCTGCTATAAGTACATCAACGTTTATATCTTTTAACATTTTGAACTTAATGCAATACCCGGTCACGCTCGCCTTGCCTATTTCTTTCCCATACGTTTGGGCTAAGTATGTCTTATCCTTGATACCAAGGATATATATAGAGATTCCGGTTGTGTTTGCACTCAAACCAATTTGAAAAAAATCCCTGGTCTTTCCATCAGCATATTTTATGGTGTAACATCCATAACCTATATTAGGATTACTAACGGTTTTATTTTCGTTGTTTTTACCATCATCGAACCATAATTTACAACCTGGTAATACTTGAAGTGTGAGCATATGCAAAGTTTGCATATCACTACGCTTTGGTTCAGGTTGGCTGGTAATATACTTTTCGATTTGTTCTTGTACGTCCATATGAAATATTGAATTATGGGTTGCTTACTTTGCCTTTTCAAGTCTCGCTTTATTTTTAGTCACACACTAATTCATTTCTTTTTACCTTCCTCAAAAAGCAATTTCCTCTTTTCTTCGATTCATCATTCAAACTGAGGCACTATCAATTTCATCTAATGTGGACAAAAAGGAAATCCCTTCCAACATATGTTGAAAGGGGTTTTCGATTTATAGTTCCTTTATTTTAATATTTCTGAATGCGATACCAGTAGCCCAGTCTTGCAGGGCGATATGGCCACTGATATGCTTGCCGTATTCCGGGAAAGCATGAAAATGAGAGCTTGCTACTTTTTGTGCCCAGGCTTTGGAAGTAAAGTCTTCCTCAGTGGTCAGAATACCATTAAGATAAAACTGTACCTTACCGTTTTTTTGTTTTATCTCAGAATGGTTCCAGGTGTCCGCAGGTTTGGTTTTTGCAGGGTTCTTTTGCGACGACATTCCGAATAAGCAACCTGAACGGTATTGCGGTTTTGCATAGTCTGGGTTGGCATTATCAAGCAATTGGTATTCCGGTCCGGACGCCCAGCCTGTCGGAATATCCTTTCTTTCTAAAACATTAACAAAAACACCGCTGTTCCCGCCCTTTGGCAGCTTCCAGTCGAATTTCAGATCAAAGTCCTTATATTCTTTATCACTAACAAGGTCACCCGGGCCTGTCTTATCCGCCGGATCGCAGAACAGTTCGCCGTCCTTTGCTTTCCAAACAGTGAACGCCGCCTGGCTATTATACAAATGCCATCCGTTGGTTGAGCTTCCGTCAAATAAGAGTTTCCAGCCCTGGGTCTTTTCTTTTGCGGAAAGCTTATTGGTCTGATCTCCAGTGTAGGCGTAACTGGTAAAAATGGCCAATGATAGAGTTAGAATAGATAAAGATTGGGTGATGTTCCTCTTCATGATTTTCAAGTTATTAATTGTTGATTTACAGGCATGAATTTGCAAATAATTTCAGCAAGGTAGGTAAGGTCTCAAAACTAAAAAAAACAATTAGCAGCAGCAGCCGAATTAAAATAATGATATGCAAAACATTTACCTGTTATTGATGACGACAAGGGCCTACCTGAACTAATCAAAGATATTTCGAGTGAAGGGTTACATTGTTTTGCCGCGGGCTAAAATAACAAAGGCCCCTGACGTATCAGGAGCCTTCAAGTACCAATCAGCGGGAATATTTTCAACATTTGGAAAGCTTTTACGGCTTATTGAGCTCATAATCCAAGATTTGAAATTTAAAAGGTTTATAAAGTAGCAACTGTCATAAGGGAGGTAAAACTAATCGTCGTTTTAATTTTCCGGTTCATCGGGTTTGAATTGAACCGAAATTTGCAAATGTCAAAATCGTTACTACATTGAGACGATTTGCCTCATTTTTTATATTTACCGCAGACCATTAATAATTAGTATTTTCAATATTAGTTTTAAGGTCGACCAAGCGTTGTCGTACATTTTTTTGTAAATTATTCTTTATGACTTTAGTTATCAAGTTAAATGGAAATCTAAGAGAAAAAGAATATAAAAAACTAACTTCAGTTTTGTTTTCTTGCAGTTTTTTGAATCCCCATGACCCCAAAAATGATTTAAATAAATAGGGTCCCTTGGTCATTCTGATTGCAGTTACATTAGGTCGGTTGAATGTTATATATTCTGTAGTCATTCCTAATCCATTTTTAGCAACGCAATATGCTTTAACTCCTTTGCCAGCATTTTCTGCGCCTTCGGTGAGATAAGCTTTTTTTAAAAAAGTATCCCAAATTAGCCTTTTATTATAATCTTGGGTAAAGTCAAATACTCTTTCAGAAATTTCCTCAATTACTATTGTTTCTGTAAACTTTGTCTTATCCATTTACTCGGTATTCTTTTTAATTGAAGTTAACAAATACCTCTGAAAAATCTTTAGGATTATTTCCACCGGAAATTTGAATAAATAATAAAGCCGGCTGTCGATACTATACGTAGAGTTTAATTTTAAAGTGGTTACTTCTTCTTTTTGAGTCAATAAATAAGACCCCGATAAAATTCTAAACACACCAGTAGAAATCTCAAACCAATAAAACACTTTGAAGCCCTTTTCCGGATTGAAAGAAAAGGAATATTTAAACAAAGGATTCCACTCTAAAATTTCTTGTATAAACCTTTTCCCATTTTCAAAATATGCAATTCGTTTGCCGTATTTGCCTTCGGATATTATCTCTGCTCTCAATGGTTTAGGAATATCGAGTATTTTAAAAAGTATTGGATCAGAAAATTGCTCGATTTTTACGTTTGTAATATTTTCCCAAATGATTTCAGGTTTTGCAATGATGTCAAGTGACGTGCTTATTGTCCTAACGATATGGTTGTTGGTATTTGTCAATTTTTTATATCGAATGTTAACATCGTTCTATAACGACCTTATCAAGCAAAGTTAAGTTTTTAAAGTACAATTAGAGGGAATTACACTGTATTTACCGCGGGCCAAAATAACAAAGGCTCCTGACGTATCAGGAGCCTTTAAGTACCCAGAGCCGGGGTCGAACCGGCACAACCGTGAAGTTATTGGTGTTTGAGACCAACGCGTCTACCGATTCCGCCATCTGGGCCTGTTTTGCTTGACCGGTGGATTAGTTCGTTCAAAAGCGGGATGCAAATGTATTTAAACTCTCTTTAATCCGCAACAAATATTTTTGTCTGTAGTAAATATCTAAAATTTCGTTCAGCCTGCTTTCCTTTGCAGTATCGTTTATCTGGGCATAACCTATTGTCAGGTGGTGTAATTTTGTATTGATATCTCCTTCAATTGCAAGAACTTCTGAATTTATTTCGCCCCATTGTTCTGAATCATCAACTTCCATCAAACGCTCATTAATATCCATCATTTCCATTAAAAAATCTGCAGGCAGGGCAGGTTTTGCACCGTCAACCAGTAGTTCGCGCTGGCGTAAAATGTACTCCAGGCGCTTTGCCGGGTCACTTAATGTTTGCCATGCTTTATTGTTAATGGTGGATAGTTCCAGTATTTCCTGCTGCTTTTCATCATCCTCATTGGCGTAAAAGTCGGGATGATATTGCTTGCTCAGCTCGTAGAATTTTTTTTTCAGCAAGGCAACATCCGGATGAAATGATTCGGGTATACCGTAAAAGTCGAAGTAATTGATCATGGGGACAAAGTTAGACGTTTTACGTGATACGTATTACGTCTAATTGTCATCCTTGAGTATCTACTATGTAATCCATTTAACGTTTTACCAAAAAATTGCATCTTTGTGCATGAGTTTATTCGAACAGATACGGCAAAAGCCGTTCTTTATATTAGGACCCTGTGTAATGGAAAACCAGGACCTACTTTATGCAGTTGCCGAAAAGGTAGCCGAAATAGGGCAGAAGTACCCTGTAACTGTAGTTTTTAAATCATCATTTGACAAAGCGAACCGCACTTCTGTCCACTCATACCGCGGACCTGGTATTGAAAAGGGGATGGAGATGCTGCAAAATGTAAAAGAACGTTTCGGGCTGTCAGTAACCACTGATATACATGAGCCTTACCAGGCAGCCATAGCGGCCCAGGTGGTTGATATTTTACAGATACCAGCCTTTTTATGCCGTCAAACAGATCTGCTTGTTGCTGCGGCCAAAACAGGCAAGATCGTCAACGTAAAAAAAGCCCAATTTCTTTCAGGACAGGATATGTTTTATCCGGCACAAAAAGTGATCGAGGCGGGCAATGATCAGGTTATCTTAACTGAACGTGGCAATATGTATGGCTATAACAATTTGGTAGTTGATTTCAGGAATATTTATGATCTGAAAAAATTTGGTCACCCGGTTTGTATGGATTGTACGCATTCTGTACAGCGCCCGGGTGGTGCAGGTGGCAAAACAGGTGGCGACCGTACTTTTGTGCCCATGATGGCCTTAGCAGCTAAAGCTTTTGGTGCCGATGGTTATTTTATGGAAACACATCCTGATCCTGACAACGCCTTAAGCGACGGGCCGAATATGGTAAAACTGCATGAATTAGAAAATGCAATAAAACCCTTGCTTTATTAGTTCAAGAGGTTTTACGTATGACGTTTTACGTTGTACGTTAATAAAATAAAAGCAAAAACGTAATACGTACAACTTAAAACGTACAACTTGAAAGATATAGCCAAAAGAGTATTTGATATTGAAATAGATTCGCTAAAAGAAGTAGCCGGTTCGATAGGTGATGAATTCACTGCAACTGTAGATGCAATATTAAACTCTAAGGGTAAATTGATCGTTGCCGGAGTTGGTAAATCCGGGCTCATTGGCCGAAAGATAGCTGCTACATTAGCCAGCACAGGTACTCCCAGCTTTTTTCTGCATCCGGGCGAAGCCTTCCATGGGGATCTGGGCATGGTTGAACACAATGACCTGGTGATCCTGATCTCTTATTCGGGTGAAACTGATGAGGTGCTTAAGATCATTCCATTCTTAAAATGGAATAAGAATAAAATTATCAGCATTACTGGTAATCAAAATTCAACAATAGCTAAAAATAGCGATCACCATCTGAATGTTTGCGTTACAAGAGAAGCTTGTCCGCTTGAACTGGCGCCGACATCATCAACTACAGTCACTTTAGTAATGGGTGATGCTTTAGCAGTCGCCTTGATGGAAGCAAGGCAGTTTCAGCATGAAGATTTTGCACGTTTTCATCCGGGAGGAAGCCTGGGGCGTAAGTTGCTGGTCAAAGTAAAAGACCTGATGCGCAAGGATAATCTGCCTTATATTGATAAAAATGCTTCTTTTACCGAGATGTTACTATGTATGTCTGAAGGCAAATTAGGCCTGGTAATAGTTGGCAATGCTGATAGGATAGAGGGAGTAGTAACTGATGGCGATTTGCGCCGTGCATTGGTGCGAAACCCGGATACTTCCCAATTAGTGATCAGCGAAATGATGACTTCCAATCCTGTTATTATCGACCCTGAAGAATACATCAGCCAGGCAGAACAATTGATGATCGAAAGAAAAATAGCTACTATTCTCGTAGGATCTGCAAAGGGAAAAACCATAGCTGGCGTCTACCAGATATATAACGGTTAATTTCTTTACATCTTTCCAACACCACTGAAACAACCTTTAGCAAAATACAGGCGTAATGTTCTTGGAACATTATCCTGTCTAAAACATGCTCAGAAGGTTTTACAAAAGATCATTCGATATTTTATTTTCCTTATTTATTATCCTATTTGTTTTTAGCTGGTTATATCCCATACTCGCCATACTGATAAAACTGGGATCAAAAGGTCCTGTGTTTTTTGTACAGGTGCGAACCGGGAGACATAACACACAATTTAAATGCTATAAATTCAGGAGCATGCGGGTTAATCACGATGCGGATAAAAAGCAGGCAACGTTGAATGATCATCGCATTACGCCAATTGGCGCCTTCATGCGTAAAACCAGTCTGGATGAATTACCTCAGTTCTTTAATGTGTTGATCGGTAATATGTCTATCGTAGGGCCAAGGCCGCATATGGTAAGTCACACAGAGGAATATTCGCAATTGACTGATAAATATAAATCGAGACATTTAATAAGACCCGGAATTACAGGGTGGGCCCAAATACTCGGCCTGCGGGGCGAGGTAAAAAATGCCGAGGCAATGATTAAACGCGTAGATGCAGATGTATGGTATTTAAAAAACTGGTCGTTCCTGCTCGACCTTAAAATTATTTTTCTTACCTTTTGGATCACACTAAAAGGAGATAAGAACGCGTATTAATATCATATGCCTGTATACATTGATCAGATGAACCGTTTTGTGGAAGTACAATCCACGCCCAAAAGAATTATATCCATAGTACCCTCACAAACCGAATTGCTATTCGATCTTGGATTGAATGAGGAGATTATAGGCATCACCAAATTCTGTATTCATCCTGATAATCAATTTAAACAAAAACCAAAGATTGGCGGTACTAAAACATTAAATATCAAATCAATAAAAGAATTGCAGCCTGATCTAATCATTGGAAACAAAGAAGAAAACGAAAGAGATCAAATAGAAGAATTAATGCAAAGCTTTCCTGTATGGATGAGCGATATAACTAATCTTGCCGATGCCATTGATATGATAAATACGGTAGGAGAGTTGGTTGGCAAAAAGCCCGAAGCTGCAGAACTGGTCAAATCAATCAATTACGGATTTTCACAATTGAATATAAAATCTCATGGTTTTAAGGTTGCTTATTTAATATGGCGCAAACCATACATTATAGCAGGGAAGGGCACTTTTATTGATGATATGCTCCAAAAATGCGGCTTTACTAATGCTTTTGATTTAGACAGATACCCTGAAGTATTTCCGGCGCAGATAGTGGAGGCAAATCCTGATGTGGTATTTCTGTCGTCAGAACCTTATCCATTTAAAGACCGGCATATTACGGAATTTAAGGCACTGGTACCTCAAGCTAATATTCAACTGATTGATGGGGAACTTTTTTCGTGGTATGGGAGCCGATTATTACAGGCACCTGGATATTTTAACCAGTTGATTGATAGCCTGAATCGGTGAAATCTGAAAATTAATCTGCGAAATCGATATAAATAATTATCTTTGCCGCTCTTAAAATCCTAACTGCGGAAGTGGCGTAATTGGTAGCCGCACCAGACTTAGGATCTGGCGCTTCACGGCGTGGGGGTTCGAGTCCCTTCTTCCGCACTGCATTTAAACCCGGTCAATTTGGCTGGGTTTTTTGTTTTGATGGTGTCATATTTCATTTTATGAACAATCATTTAACTCTGTTGACATAGGGTTGTCATTCAACTTGCCTTTCTTTGTTTTATAATCATTTAAAGGAAAACGGGCCATGGAAAACAATCTAATCAAACAGCAGTCGAATTGTGGATTTGAATGGTTTATTACATCTGATTCCATACTAAATCATTGGCAAGGTCATCGCAGGCTAACAAGACAGGTAATTGAATCTTTTCCTGAAGATAAATTGTTTAAATATTCTGTAAGTGGTATGCACTCATTCTCAACAATGGTAAAAGAAATGATATGTATTGCAGATTCAGGCATACAGAATCTTTTTCAGGATAGACCGGTATCAGAACCTGCTCGTCATTTCGGGATGACTTTCGCAAATACAAAAGAAGAGATATTAAATTTATGGGACGATGTAACTTATAAGATCGATGTGCTTTGGCCACTGATACCACAGCAACGGTTTCATGAAGTGACAGCAATTCCTGAATCATGTGCGAAGACAGCATCCGAAATAATTCTCTCCTGGATTGATAATGAAATTCATCATCGGGCACATGGTTATCTTTATTTGCGGTCATTAAAAATTGAATTACCATTTTTTAGAAATTTTCATTATTAAGATAAGCATACCGGCGCTTCGCTGATGACTTTACGTGAAACTCTTTGAAAAGTGTAATTATTGGTTTGAATTGTGTAAGTGATATCTAGATTATCAGTTATAAATTTGTTTAACATAAAACAATAATCTTACTATGATACAAGCCAAAGGATATGCAGCGCAAAGTGCTGAAACAGATTTAGCTCCCTGGGGTTTTGAACGCCGCGAGGTTGGGCCGCATGATGTTCAAATTGAAATATTATACTGTGGTGTTTGTCACTCCGACCTTCACCAAATAAAAAATGACTGGTTTCCGGGGGTATTTCCAATGGTGCCGGGTCATGAAATTGTAGGTAAAGTAATTAAGGTGGGTGACCATGTAAAAAACTTTAAAACAGGTGAATTAGCCGGTGTAGGCTGTATGGTCGATTCATGCCAGGTTTGCGAAAACTGCAAGCAAGGATTAGAGCAATACTGCCTGGAAGGAAGTACACAAACCTATAATAGTATAGACAGATCGGGCGTGCCAACTTATGGTGGTTATTCTAATACCATCGTAGTTCGCGAAGAATTTGTATTGCATATTTCAGATAAATTGCCACTTGCCGCCACTGCACCGTTACTTTGTGCCGGTATTACTACATATTCTCCTTTACGTCATTGGAAAGTGGGTAAGGGGCACAAACTGGCTGTTTTAGGTCTTGGTGGATTGGGCCATATGGGTGTAAAATTTGGCGTAGCCTTCGGTGCTGATGTTACCGTTTTAAGTACATCAGCTTCAAAAGAAGAAGCGGCTAAAGCTTTGGGGGCTCATCATTTTGTAGTAACATCAGATCCTGCACAGGTAGAAGCAGTTAAGGGCTCATTTGATTTTATCCTTGATACTGTGTCTGCCGAGCATGACATGGATCTTTACTTATCTCTTCTTAGAACTGATGGTACACAAATTTGCGTGGGCGTCCCTTCTCAGCCTTACGCAATCCAACCTTTTTCGCTTTTAGGGGGCCGTAAAAGTATTGCAGGCTCCGGCATAGGTGGCATACCTGAAACACAGGAAATGCTTGATTTTTGCGCAGAGCATAACATTGTATCAGATATAGAAATGATCGACATAAAAGACATTACTGCGTCATATGCGCGAATGCTTAAGGGCGATGTTCGTTATCGGTTTGTGATTGATATGGCTACACTCTAATTTCTGAAGCTGAAGAAAAAGTTAGCATCGTAAAAAGACGTCGCCAAGCAATCACGAAGCATCCAAAAACGCGAAGGAGCAAAAAATCGGTACTGGAATACGCAGACAGATGCCAAAGTTAGAAACCCGAAAGCAACTTTTTGACTCGGATTATGATGGTTATGAGATTAGTTTGCCAAATGGGGTAGTGGCTGCTAGAGTGAGCTTCAAAGATGCGCAATAATGCGCAAATGTTCTTGGTCGACTTGGAAAAATACGACAACACAATAATGTAGTAAAATACCAACAAAGAACAAAGTCCCATTAGCTTCTACTCGGCATTGCTCGCAGTGGGGATAAGTTCTTTCTTCTACACAAAAGGCTATTAACTTTTTCAGTTAATAGCCTTTTAATGAGAACGTTATTAATCTATTACTTCTGGATAATTTCTTATTTATTAACTTTTTCGATCACTATATTGTTGATAGACGGCGTACAGTAAATGCAATTTGATCCGGTGGCAGAACTTATGCATAGAAGTTGGTTGCCCATATCAAATATTTTATATGGATAAGCCTTGGTACTGATCGTTCTTACATGATTGTAATCGGTCATAGAATATACCTCAATATTTTTGGTTTGGCAACCGGCATAAATGAGTTTCTCGGTTTGATTAAGAACGAAAGTCGTAAATGACAAGTTTCCGCGCGGTAAACTGATTTGATATGTCATATCTTTATTGTAAATGGCTCCTGAAGAAGAAGTAATGTATTTACTTCCGTCGGGAAAAAATTCAAATATAGAGGCATCCAGTGGATAATCACCATGATAGAGATCATTTGTATGACTTAAGAATACACCGCTTGTTGAGAAGTGGTAATAGTCTTGGTCAGTTGGTCCGATATTGATAGTAATCTCCAACAAATCGAAATCGGTATTAGGAACATGTTTAAAGCGTGTCAATTCAAAATCCCCGTTCTCAGAGATTTTTGTACCATTTATCCGGCTGTAGACCTTAAGCGGTCTCATTGTCCAAGCTGCGGTAGAAACATAAAGGTTATTATTGTTAAACACAACACATGAGTTGCTCAGTCCAGTACTGATCTGATCGATTTTTTCTAATGTAGTTGCATCATATATAAACACCCAACCATCGTTCCGTGGTACATATAACTCTTTTCGGCCGTTGTAGGTGCCAAGATCACAATAACCAATTGTAGCCATCGTGTTTACGGACTTAATGATGGTATTTTGGGCAATACTATAAATGCTTATTTTACCGCTTTTTTCAAAAAAATATAACACTTGGTCATTATCACTGTAAATTATATCAAATGGACTAACATTAAGCAATTGAATATTTGGACGCGAATAGCTGATGACATTGCTGCTAATGGTTTGTCCAGATGCCAGAGAGCCCACTACCTGATATTGAACCGTTGGGCTGTAAGGCACCGCATTATCGTATACAAAGGTTTGATTCTTTTGATATAATTGCTTTATACTATTCATCTGTCCGTCTGAATAATCTTTACGAAGTAAGGTGTAATTCGCAAAGACCGCAGTATCAAGCATAGACCATGAAATTTTCAATGAATCGCCTGTAACCTGTGGATCGTTTAAGACAATTTTGTCAGTATAGGACGTTTTATTATCTTTTGAAGGAGTAATGTCGTGATTTTTTTTACAGGCAAACAAAAAAGAGACGGTAAGCAAAAGAAAGGTAATTTTTCTCATAATATAACAAGGAGTAGGTCAAAAAAATTTATACGACGCAAGGTAATAAATTTTAGATTATAACTCAAAAATGAAGTATAAATCTGCAATATTAATAATTACAGACTGCCTGAATATCTCATCTATAGTTTAGCGTCAAGTAAAAACCAGGTCAATTTTAAATCAATTGTCATTTCACATTGCCACAATTCCTATATTTGTTTTAACCTGCCATACAGGATAATACCTCATCTAAAAACTTACATCAATATGAAAACCAATATTGGAATTACCGAAGCAAACAGGAAAGCTGTTTCTACTCAGTTAGCAAAATTATTAGCCGACGAATATGTGCTTTACACCAAAACCCGCAATGCACATTGGAATGTCGAAGGACCGGATTTTCACTCTATGCATGTTTTCTTCGAGTCGCAATATGATCAGTTAGACGAGATCATGGATAGCGTTGCTGAACGTATCCGCATGCTTGGCCATTATGCCCCGGCTACACTAAAAAGTTTTTTACAGTTGACCCATTTGGCTGAACTAGTAGAAAGATCTAACGACAGCATTGGTTTTATACGTGAACTGGTAGAAGACCACGAAAGCATTATTGAATTTATAAGAGGTAATATCAATCCTTTTGCTAATGATTACCATGACCTGGGTACCAGCGATTTCATCACAGGTTTGATGGAAGACCACGAAAAGATGGCCTGGATGCTGCGTTCGCATTTAAAATAATCCATCCGCAAAATATAGCAAGCGGGCTGCAGATAATGTCGCCCGCTTTTTCTTTGTATAATTATAACTGATTTTATTATGAAAATTTTAGGACTTATAGGTGGTATCAGTTGGGTATCTACCATTGATTATTACAGGATGATCAACGAGGGCATCAATAAAAAGCTTGGCGATTTGAACTTTGCCGAGTGCATGATATATTCTTTTAATTACCAGGATATTAAACGAAATAATGATGCTGAAGACTGGGATGCCACTTTAAAAATGCTAACCAAAGCTGCCTTGAATATGAAAAATGGGGGTGCCAGCGCCATTGTACTATGCGCTAATACCATGCATATGATAGCCGACCAACTGGAGCAAAATGTGCAATTACCGGTAATACACATCGCTACAGCTACAGCAAATGTTATATCAACACGCGGACTTAAGAAGGTGGGATTATTGGGTACTAAATTTACGATGGAGCGTCCGTTCTTTAGGAATAAACTAACAGATCAAAACATAGAAGTAATTATACCTGATGATAAGGATCGCGATTTTATTCACTACACTATATTTGAGGAGTTGGGAAGAAACCTTTTTAAACCAGAAACAAAGCAATTCTATTTAGATGTAATGAATAAATTGAGGGACCATGGAGCCGAAGGAATTATCATGGGATGCACGGAGATACCTCTGTTGATAAGCCCGGATGATATTGATATTCCACTATTTGATACTGCACAAATACATTCTAACGCGGCTGTTGAGTTTGCCTTGGAATTATAACTATTGTCCGTGTACTTTGTGATATTTGGCAGGGATGGATCGCAAATAGGCATAGATTGCATCAACATCATTATCTTGCAATTTACTAAATTCAGGCATTGGAGGATGGAGTTGCCCATTCGGCGCTTCACCGTATTTAACAGCATTCCTGAACTGTAGTTTAGTGAAGTTTCCTATACCCGTTTGTTTATCAGTAGTGAGATTAGAGGCATATATATTATTGCCTTGAGGATTTTTAAATTTTAGTCCGCCTTCCATATAGCCTTTTGATTGCTCCGGATAAAGATAATTCAAAGAAGTAAGGCTGTGAGAGTGACAATGGAAACAGCCAATATTATCAACAAGGTAACGACCTAATGCAATTGAGTCTGTTTCAGAAGGTTTTTGAATTCCCGGTCGGTAAGGCAATGGTTTTGCCATTGCGTTCATTATCATCTTGCCAATAGGCGTAAAATGTGTGATGCCAATTGTAGTATCCGTAGCTGAAATTGCCGGGTCATCAGACCGCAGATAGGCAATTATATCATTGAGATCTTTATCTGCCATATTTGGGCGCAACATATAAGGAATAAAACGCCCATCCTTTGCAATACCCGTTTTCAACAGGTATTTCAACTCCGCATCAGAGTAATGAGGAGGAATTCCATGCGATTTTGAATTAGTGAGATTGGCAGCGTATACTTTTCCTATAAATCCCGGCACTTCATGTATGGGTGTCCCTATAAATTTTTGAGCAGATGGATCATAATGACATCCACCACAAATACTGTAAACCAATATTTTACCCCTTTCAAAAGCTTCAGAAGATTTATTGGTTTTGTAATTCGCTTTGGTAGTCTCGAAATGTGTTTTACAACTGCCAATAATAATGGCTGCTGCCAATACACTTATTATCGCTGGTAACTTATATTTCCGCATTTGTGTGAAGCATCTCACTCATTAATACATAATTATAAACACAATGTTTTACGTAGTATGTAGTTACATAACCACAATGCATTATTTATCTTTACTAAAACATTATTAGTGTGGATCAGCAGCTCATCCCCATGCTTGCTTACGAAAATGGCGTAGAAGCTATAAACTGGCTTTGCAAAGTTTTTGGTTTTACTGAAAAGACCAAATGGCTTGATGATGACGGTCGACTCAGTCACGGTGAGATAACTATGGGCGAAAGTATGATCATGCTGGCGGAACCTACGCCCGATTATCAAAGCCCAAAGCATCATCGCGAAGTATGCAAAGCCGCAGCCAAATGGTCTGAAGTGCCTTACATCATCAATGGTGTTTTAGTTTATGTGGATGATATTGAAAGCCATTTTAAAACTGCAAAAGCAGGAGGGGCCACCATACTTTCAGAAATAGAGACCGGCGGTCCGGGCACACGTTATCGTGCTGAAGACCTTGAAGGTCAACGGTGGATGTTTATGCAGAAATCATGATTGCCACCATTTCAATGGGAACTTGATTTTATCCACTGATCCAACTACCAGATCAGGTTTAAACGCATAATGGTTCAGGGTATCTTTATCTGATATTCCGGAAAGCACGAGGATAGTTTTGTATCCCATTTGCACACCGCCTTGTATATCGGTTTCCATTGTATCACCTACAACGGTTGTTTCTGCAGTTTCCAAACCTAAATATTTTCGTGCTGACCGCATCATTACGGGGCTTGGTTTACCGGTAACAAAAGCTTTTCTACCTGTAGCTTCCTCTATCATAGCTGTGGTAGCTGATATGCCCAAATTATTCCATCCGGGTTTTTTGGGGGATGGATCACGGTTGGTGGTGATGAATTTAGCACCCGCTAATATCATGTCTACAGCACGTTGTACCATTTCCAGTGTAAAGTTCCGACCTTCACCTAATACTACAAACTCGGGATCACTATCTACAAGGGTAATTCCGTTCTCGTGTAAACTGGTTAATAAACCGCCTTCGCCTAATACATAAGCTGTTGTGCCATTAGGGCTTTGGTCGCCCAAAAACTTACCGGTAGCCATGGCGCTGGTATATACATGGTCTTCGGTAACTTCAATGCCCAGCCGTTTTAGCTTACGCACAGTTTCGAGTCTGGTACGCTGGCTGTTATTGGTCATGAAGGTAAAAGGTATGTTGTTTTTTAGTAAATTGTTTATAAATGTGTCTGCGCCTTCTATTAATGTTTCGCCGCTATAGATAACGCCATCCATATCGATCAAAAGTCCGTGTTTCATAGTATTTTATTATTACTTAATTGCAGGCTCAAATTTGGGCTGCCTTATATACAAATGTAAGCATCTTAAAGCTGAAATTGACATTTATTAACATAAATGCATTAAAAATTAAGTTCAATTGTCAAAATTGTTAACTAAATGTTAATTTGTTAATAAGTTGATAAATTAAAGCAATTGTAACAGTTATGTTCTTAGTTGGCGATATAAAATCAGAATAGTAAATTGCTTGCCGGTTCAATTTTAATCCTATGAAAAAAGCTTTCAAATTCGGTTTATTTATCCTCTTAGTAGTTACCATTAATAGTGCATCTGCACAAGGTACTAAGCTGCCTGAGTTATTGATACGGCTGGATGATATAGGTATGAATCATTCCGTTAACATGGCTGCTAAAGCCGTAGCGGAAACAGGTATGCCAGTTTCGGTGTCTATTCAATTTGCATGTCCGTGGTATCAGGAGGCTGTTGCGATTTTGAAAAATTACCCGAACGTCTGTGTTGGTATTCATCTTACCCTGACTGCCGAATGGAAATATTATCGCTGGGGACCGGTACTAGGGCCTTCGGCAGTGCCAAGCCTGGTTGATTCGTTGGGCTATTTTCACTCCTCGGATCGCGCCTTTGAACATGGGCATTATAAACTGGATGAAGTAGAAAAAGAACTATCAGCACAAATTGAAAGGGCTTTACACTCGGGCATAAAGATCACTTACGTAGACCCGCATATGGGTGTAGCCTTATCCACACCTGAATTACGTGCACTTACCGAGAAACTGGCCCGTAAATATCACCTTGCCATATCAACCCTAAGCAACGTAACTTATTACGGTGAAACTTATAAGGAAATGTGGGGCGAACCAATTGCGACCAAAAAATCAGCCTTTATGGATTATGTTGAACATCATCTGAATCCAGACCGACCTAATCTGATGGTGATCCATGCCGCCACGCCAAGTCCTGAAATGGATGCCATGATAGATGAAAACAGTAGGTTGATGAGTGATGCCAATGGCAATTCTATAGTAAGCCAGCATCGGCAAACCGAGTTAAATATGATCTTGTCGCCTGATTTCACCAGCCTGAATGGTAAAAAATTCGAGCTGACCAACTATGCGCAATTACTCAAAGGCAAAGACCTTAGTGTGTTGAAGGCAACAAAGGTGGAGTAGGTATTATTGTTATTTTAAATTATTCATTTTCATTTTGTATTTTTGTTTACATGGAATCTATCCTGATACATCCTGAAAGTGCAGAGCAATTAAAAACAATTAAAGCTGTTCTTAGAGCTTTAAATGTTCAGTTTGAGCCACAGTCTAATGTGTTACCTTCTCATGTTTCAAAAAGTATTGAGAAAAGTATCAAGCAGTATGAAGATGGCCAAGCCATTTCTCTACAGGAGTTTAAAGAAAAGCATCTTTATAAAAAATGAGCTTTGAAATAAAGTTCACTCCAGAAGCCGAAGAAACTTATGATGCTGTAGTAACTCAACTCCGACAAAGATGGGGTGATCGCTTTGTCGTTAAGTTTGAGATCAAAGTTTTAAAATGCCTTGATACTATTACAACAACACCCTACATCTATCCGGTAACCGAAGAAAATACGGGGATAAGAAAATGTCTTCTTCATAAAAATTGCTCCATGTTTTACAAAGTTTATGATGAAGCTATCCTAATTGTTTGCTTTTGGGATAATCGCCAGGACCCATTAGTGATTTAAAAGATTCTTCTTCAACACATATTTTCCATCCTCAAAAATTTCTATACTTTTAGCTACAAATGGAAGTTAAAAATAATAAGCGCACCATACGTGCGTGGGCCTTTTTTGATTGGGCCAACTCAGCCTATAACCTGGTTATTACCTCAACAATTTTCCCGGCGTACTACGTGGCCATAACCAGTAATGCCCAGAATGGCAACCATGTCACTTTTTTTGGGCATAGTTTTGTTAATACCGCTCTTTCTGATTACACGCTTGCGGCATCGTATCTTGTTATTGCTATATTATTACCTATGCTTACCTCTATAGCCGACTATCGTGGTAACAAGAAGATATTCATGCAGTTTTTTACCTGGCTGGGAGCCATATCCTGCGGAATGCTCTACTTTTTCAATCCGAACACCCTGCAATCCAGCATGATATTTTTCGGACTTGCAGCAATAGGGTACAGCGGGGGATTTGTATTCTACAATTCTTATCTGCCCGAAATTGCTACCCTGGACATGCAGGATAATGTGAGTGCCAAGGGATTTACATATGGATACATTGGCAGTGTGATACTGCAAGTTATTTGCTTTGTATTTGTTTTGGCCCCCGCAACATTTGGTCTGACTAAAGCCAGTGCATCGCAGTTATCATTTTTGCTGGTAGGGGTATGGTGGATCGCTTTTGCATACATTCCGTTTACTATACTGCCAAAGGGCAGCCCCAACGCCCAAAGTCATCATAAAAACATTATTAAAGGTGGCTTTATTGAACTGGGCAATGTATGGCGGCAAGTAAAAAACATGCCGGTACTGAAGCGTTATTTGCCGGCATTTTTCTGCTATTCAATGGGAGTGCAAACCATTATGCTGGTTGCAGCCAGCTTTGGGGCCAAAGTACTTAACCTGCCACAGGAAAAGCTTATAGCCGTTATACTCATCATACAATTAGTAGCCATTGCCGGAGCAAAACTAATGTCAAGCCTTTCGGAAAAACACGGTAACGTAAAGGTTTTGGCTGGCGTAGTAGCAATATGGATATTGGCCTGTATTGCCGCTTATTTCGTGATGAACGAATACCAGTTTTATGCTTTGGCGGCCGTAGTCGGCTTAATGATGGGAGGTATCCAATCGCTTTCCAGGTCAACTTACTCCAAATTTATACCCCAGGACATACCCGATTCGGCATCGTTCTTCAGCTTTTATGATGTGACAGAAAAATTGGCCATAGTAGGAGGTATGTTCAGCTTTGGCCTGGTAGAAGAATTGACCGGAAACATGCGCAACTCGGCATTAGCTTTATGTATCTACTTTATTGCAGGGCTAATATTGTTACTGTCGCTGTTGTCTTATCAGAAGAAAGTAGGGCGGATGAAGTAGGAAGTTAATAAGTAGATCAGTTTTCGCCGTTATTTATTGTCTGAATCACTGATTAAAACTTACTGCCAGATTTCGCAAATTAATGAGTAAAAAGATCAGTGGAATCATTTAATCCGATAAATCTGTGATTTTGAGGGTATTCGTCCGTTCTGGAGTTACTTAATGGGAAACGACATTAAACTCCATAAAATTTTTATACTTTTAGCCACCGATGAAACCTAAAAATCACAAAAAAACGATCTGGGCATGGTGCATGTTCGATTGGGCTAACCAGGCCTATAACATGGTAATTACCACTACTATATTTCCGGCCTATTATGTATTTCTCACTTATAATGCCAAAACGCACTATGATAAAGTCAGTTTTTTGGGACATACTTTTATCAACACAGTGCTATCAAACTATATTTTATCGTTTTCATATCTTATTGTAGTAGCCATTTTACCAATCCTTACTTCACTGGCTGATTATCGTGGCAATAAAAAACGTTACCTGCAGGCATTTACCTGGTTGGGAAGCTTGTCATGTGCAGGCTTGTTTTTTCTAAAACCAGGCGGACCGATAGAATTTGGCATGATCTGTTTTGGCCTGGCCTGTATAGGTTATTGTGGTGGCTTTGTGTTTTATAATTCCTACCTGCCACAAATAGCCACGTTGGACCAACAGGATAGCGTGAGCGCAAAAGGGTTTATTTACGGCTATGTAGGTAGTATTGTGGTACAGGTGGTTTGTTTTGTGGTAGTATTAGCCCCGCAGTTATTCGGCATGAAAGATGATGACCTGCCAGCCCGTGTATCGTTCATTATTGTTTTTGTTTGGTGGATAGGCTTTTCTATTATCCCTTTCAGGCTGTTGCCAAAAGGGGAGCCCAATGCCGGATCGCACAAGTTTAATGTACTGACAGGTGGTTTTAAGGAACTGGCCAAAGTGTTCCGCAACGTGCGAACCATGCCTTTGGTGAAACGTTTTTTACCTGCTTTCTTCTTCTATTCGGTAGGTGTGCAAACCATTATGCTGGTAGCCGCCAATTTTGCTGCTAAAGAATTAAACATGCCCGAAGATAACCTGATCACCATTATCCTGATCATACAAGTGCTGGCTGTTATTGGTGCCTGGCTTACTTCAAAATCATCTGCCAGATATGGCAATACCCGTACGCTGGTGGTGTTGGTGATCATCTGGACCGTGATATGTATGTGCGTTTATTTCGTGGCCAATGCAGTGCAGTTCTATTTTGCTGCTGTGGTGGTGGGGCTAGTAATGGGAGGGGTACAATCCCTTTCGCGTTCTACTTATTCTAAATTACTGCCGCCAAATATCCCGGATACCGCTTCGTATTTCAGCTTTTATGATGTAACCGAAAAACTGGCCATCGTAGTAGGGCTGTTCACATTTGCATCAGTAGAGGGCTGGACCGGCGAAATGCGCGATTCGGCATTGGTACTGGATGGTTTTTTTGTGGTAGGCCTGCTGTTGCTGCTGGTACTGCATTTTGCTGAAGAGAAGAGTGTGCAATTGGCAGCTGTAGCGGTGAAAGTGTAAGAAGAAATCGGAAGTCTGAGGTCGGAAGTCTGAAAAAGAACCTACATGGTTTAATCTTTATAATATCTGGTTAAACTCCAGCCTTTCTCCATCGGGGCCAAGGATATTGAAATATTTGCAGCCGTTTTTCCAGAAGGGCAGGTAAACAGGTGTTTCTTCCAATATGGTAAAGGATGCCTGTTTCAGCGCGTTAAAGGTGGCGTCGATATCATCTACATCAAAGGCAATATGATCTACGTGGCCATCTTTACGGGCTTTTATCTCCTGCAATTGCTTTTGGGGCATCTGGTACAATTCAATAATAATGTCCTTATGTTGCATCATCATACAGATGCCTGTATCGCCATCAAAACTAAAATCCGACCGCATCACGTTTTCAAAACTGAGACGGTTGTAAAAAGCTTCGGAAACTGACAAATCGGTTACCGGGATACCTATGTGCTGTAATTTATTAATGGCTACGAGGCTTTTATTTTCCATAATATGCGATCTGATAAAATATAAATACAGTGGAATTTTATACAGCACGACGTCCTGGCGAGGGGAGAACAGACGCCCACAAACAACTGTGCATTTACACAACCTAACTATTGAACTGCCTTAAATGGTGGTCAATATGCCTATAAGCTAAACATCCAATCTGCTCCCTGGTCATCTTGCCAAAAAAGGGGTGTACAAAATAACGGGTTGATGATTGTGCATTTTTCTCAAACAAGGCTATCCATTTGACTTTCTGGGCTGCTATGTCGCCATTGGTTTCTGTTACTTTAAGCTCAGGGGCTGTAGGGGCATTACGCATTATGGGTTTATCGGCCTTCATAAAATCCTTCAAAGCCATTTTACCAAATATGCGGCCAATAAATGATCGCTTGCATGGTATCTCGCCTGCTATCATTTGTTCCCATTGTGTGCAGTGTTTCACCATCTGGTAAGCGGTCATCTTGCCCCATTCGGGTGTACTGTGCTCGTTAAGCGTATTCATCCTGGCAATCAGTTCATCACGGGTAGGTTTATCAAATATGGTTTTCATGGCGGGTACGCGGTTTATCAGTCTAAGTTCTTAAAAATTTCGAATGCTTGCTTAACTTATTCCGCATTACTCCAAACTTTTTCTCAAATTAGCGGGCTATGAAGACGGAACTATTCGTGCCTTGTTTTATAGATCAGCTTTTCCCCGAAACCGCCTGGAACACAGTGAAGGTGTTGGAGAAAGCAGGTTGCACGGTAAGCTATGACCCGCAGCAAACCTGTTGCGGTCAGCCTGCCTTTAATGCAGGTTTCTGGGATGACGCCAAAGAAGTAGGCACAAAATTCCTGAATGGCTTTTCGGACGAAAGCATTATCGTTACGCCTTCGGCCTCTTGTACGGGCATGGTAAAAAACTATTACAATGATCTTTTTACCAATACTCGCTTGCATAACAAATGCCGGGCAGTACAGGGCAATATTTATGAGCTGTCGGATTTTTTGGTAAACATCCTTCAATTCGATTACTTCGGTGCCGAGTTGGAAGGCCGTGCCGTATACCACGACAGCTGCAGCGCCCTGCGCGAATGCAAAATAAAGAGAGAACCACACCAGTTATTATCCAAAGTATTGGGGTTGGAATTGGTCGACCTGAAAGATAATGAGACCTGCTGTGGCTTCGGCGGAACATTTGCTGTAAAGTTTGACGCGATATCTACTGCCATGGCTCAGCAAAAAGTAGACAACGCCCTTGCTGCCGAAGCGGAATATATCATATCAACAGATGCCTCGTGCCTGCTGCACCTGCAGAGCTATATCGATAAAAATAATCTGCATATAAAAACTATGCATATCGCCGATGTGCTGGCGCATGGGTGGGGGAATGTGTGATTTGATTTCGGATTTCGGAATGTCGATTTCGGATTTTTTCTTGTCGGTGTAATCATATCAAAATCTGTGTAATTAAACAAAATTTGTTAAATTCGCACCTCAAAGTATAAGGTCACTTGGTTTGTGATCGGTATTAAGTACTATTTATTGAACATTAAATCATAGTTGTAGATGATTAACATTACACTCCCTGACGGTTCCGCTCGTCAGTATGACAAGGGAACTACGTCCATGCAGATCGCGATGTCGATCTCCGAAGGATTAGCACGAAACGTATTAGCAGCCGAAGTTGATGGCCAGGTATGGGATGCAAGTCGCCCCATTGAGCACGACGCGAAAGTAAAACTATTGACCTGGAACGATTTACAGGGCAAGGCTACTTTCTGGCATTCATCAGCCCACTTAATGGCCGAGGCATTGGAAGCTTTGTATCCGGGTACCAAATTTGGTATTGGGCCTGCTATCGAAACAGGTTTTTATTATGATGTAGATTTTGGCGACCGCGAGTTTTCTTCGGACGATTTTAAGCAGATCGAAGATAAAATGATTGAACTGGCTAAAACTAAGGAGGAATATATCCGCAAGCCGGTTTCAAAAGCTGATGCTATTGAATATTTTACAAAAAAAGGCGATGAGTACAAGCTGGATCTGATAAAGGACCTGCCTGATGGCTCAATAACTTTCTATACACAAGGTAACTTTACAGACCTTTGTCGCGGGCCACATATACCCAACACAGGTTTTGTAAAAGCCGTTAAGCTGATGAACGTTGCCGGAGCTTACTGGCGTGGTGACGAAACCCGCAAACAACTGACACGTATTTACGCGGTTACTTTCCCTAAACAAAGTGAATTAACCGATTACCTGCACCTTATTGAGGAAGCCAAAAAACGCGACCACCGTAAATTAGGTAAGGAACTGGAGCTATTTGCTTTTTCTGAAAAAGTGGGCATGGGTTTACCATTATGGTTACCTAAGGGCGCAGCACTGCGCGAGCGTTTAACCAACTTTTTGCAAAAAGCACAGGTTAAAGCCGGCTATGAGCAGGTGATCACCCCGCATATCGGGCATAAAAACCTGTATGTAACATCCGGCCATTATGAAAAATATGGCAAGGATAGTTTCCAGCCGATACAAACACCGCAGGAGGGAGAAGAGTTTTTCTTAAAACCGATGAACTGCCCGCACCATTGCGAAATATATAAGACTAAACCACGCTCATATAAAGATCTTCCGGTACGTTACGCTGAGTTTGGTACTGTTTATCGTTATGAGCAAAGTGGTGAATTGCACGGTCTAACCCGTGTACGTGGCTTTACACAGGATGATGCGCACTTATTCTGCAGGCCTGACCAGGTGAAGGATGAGTTTAAGAAAGTGATTGACCTGGTATTGTATGTTTTCGGCGCTTTAGGCTTTGAAGATTATACTGCACAGATATCACTAAGAGACCCTGAAAACAAGGCAAAATACATCGGTACAGATGAAAACTGGGCATTGGCTGAACAAGCTATTATTGAAGCCGCTAATGAGAAAGGTTTACGCACTGTAGTAGAATTAGGCGAGGCCGCTTTCTATGGACCGAAGCTTGATTTTATGGTAAAAGATGCGTTAGGAAGAAAATGGCAGCTTGGAACTATACAGGTTGACTATAATTTACCTGAGCGTTTTGAACTGGAATATACCGGAAGTGACAATCAGAAACACCGCCCGGTAATGATCCACAGGGCTCCATTTGGCTCTTTAGAGCGCTTCGTGGCGGTTTTGATAGAGCATTGCGCCGGTAATTTCCCCTTATGGTTATCACCTGAACAATTTACTATTTTGCCGATATCTGAAAAATATGAAGAATATGCAAAAAAACTTTCTGATATATTAAAAGATTCCGATATTTGCGGGCTGATTGATTTCAGGGATGAGAAGATAGGGCGGAAGATACGCGATGCTGAAATCAAGAAAATCCCTTATATGCTGATTGTAGGCGAAAAAGAAGCAAACGAAGGTTTGGTTTCGGTTCGTAAACATGGTCAGGGAGATTTAGGCAGCATGACGATTGAAGAATTTAAACAACAAATAATAAAAGAAATAACAGTATAACTTGGCATTAAACAAACCCAATTTTAACAGAGGACCAAGGCCTCCCTTTAAGAAAAAGGAAGCCGAACATAACATTAATCAATTTATCAGAGCTCAGGAAGTTCGCCTTGTTGGTGATAACGTGGAGCAAGGTGTATATTCTTTGAAAGATGCCCTTGCCATAGCGCAGGAGCAGGAATTGGACCTTGTTGAAATATCTCCGAATGCTGTTCCGCCTGTTTGTAAAGTAGTTGACTATAACAAGTTTATCTACGAGCAGAAGAAAAAGCTGAAGGAGATAAAAAATAACGCCAAGCAAACAGTTATCAAGGAGATCCGCTTCGGACCGAATACTGATGACCATGACTTTGAATTCAAATTAAAGCATGCTATCAAATTCCTGGAAGCAGGCGAAAAGGTGAGGGCTTATGTGCATTTTAAAGGTCGTGCGATAGTTTACAAAGAGCAGGGCGAAATACTTTTATTACGTTTTGCACAGGCATTAGAAGAGGTAGGAAAAGTAGAGCAGTTGCCAAAGTTGGAAGGTAAACGGATGTTTTTGACCGTAGCCTCAAAAGGAGTGAAGAAATAATGTGCAGATATGCGAATATGCAGATGTGCAAATGAATTAATAAAGAAATAAATCCGAAATCGAACATTCGAATTCCGAAATAAAAATAAAACGTTGAGAAACGTAAATATCTAAAAACAAACAAGTAGAGTTATGCCAAAAATGAAAACCAATTCCAGTGCTAAAAAGCGCTTCAAGCTTACTGGAACAGGTAAAATCGCAAGAAAGAACGCATACAAAAGCCACATCTTAACCAAGATGTCAACAAAACGTAAGCGTAACCTTACCCACACCAGTTTAGTATCTGATGCGGATATGGGTAACGTAAAACGTATGCTTTGTATCGGAAAGTAATTAACAAATTTTAAAACCAGGTATTAGAGTTTACAAGATCAGCTAACCAGCTGACACTCACTACCAAAAAGACAAAAAGATGCCACGTTCAGTTAACGCAGTAGCGTCGAGAAGACGCCGGAAAAGAATCATGGACCTTGCAAAAGGTTATTATGGTTCACGCAGCAAGGTTTACACAGTTGCAAAAAACACAGTTGAAAAAGGTTTACAGTACGCTTATCGTGACCGTAAGACCAAAAAAAGAGAATTCAGGGCTTTATGGATCCAGAGGATCAACGCAGGTGCCCGCCAGCACGGAATTTCTTACTCACAATTAATTGGTAAGTTAACCGCTAAAAACATTGGTTTAAACCGCAAGGTTTTAGCTGATCTGGCGATGAATCACCCGGATGCTTTTAAAGCAGTTATTGACGCTGTAAAATAAAGATCCCTATCAAATATTGGAAAAGACCTGCATTTATGCGGGTCTTTTTGTTTTTGTTATATTTGATTATAAACAGAACCCTGCTCAAGGTCGTTTTTCCCTTGCTATAGAACAGGAAAAAAGGCTGTTATCAATGTTAACTGTCTTCAAAAACTGATCAACTCTCAATCGGCTATCCTGTTATAACCGCATTTGTGGCGTATTCTCTTGAAATGTTAGTTAACAAAGCAGGTTATTGCTTTTGCTTTAACGTGATAAAAAAGTAGTAAATAAGAAAACCTGCTGCTATGAACATAATCTCAATACCATAGGGCAAGACTGAATCGTCATTATAAGACAGGTAGTGGGTAACTACCAGGCCTAAACCGGTCATAAACAATACGCAACCCCATTTGAGTTGTTCGGCTCCGGAGTCTGTTAGCTTTTTCAGGAAATTAATCGCATCATTATCTATTGGTCCCGAATCAATAATGCGTTTTTTGAGGCGATAATTGTACCATGCGATGATAACAACTGCAATAACAATTACAAATATGACGACTGCTGCGAAGAATGCTATGTGCTGATCCATTTTTTTAAAATTGGTTAAAATTCATACAGTAGTCAGCAGCATAATCGTAAAGGTTGCAGATTTTTTTTTAGTATTTTTTGCAACCTTTATGCGATGGGCGTTGACTAATATCATATATGTTTAATGAAAAGGTGGTGGTTACCAGGATACTCAATGGCGATATGCGCGCCTTTGAACTGCTGGTAAAGCAGTATGAAAAGCTTGTTTTCCATGTTATCCACCGCCTTGTAAAAGAGCAACAAGCCGCTGAAGACATTTGTCAGGAAGTTTTTATCAAAGTGCATAAAAGCCTTGCGCGTTTTAATTTTCAATCCAAACTATCGACATGGATAGCGCGGATAACCTACCTGACCGCCATTAATTATTCGAGGAAATACTACCGGGAAAAGCCATCGGAATACCCTGAAGACCTGGAGAGCTATCATTTTACAACTGATACCCCCGAATATTTACTGACTAAAAAGGATACAGCCAGTTATGTTGAGCGATTGATATTACAATTGCCCGAAAAATACAGAACAGTGCTAACTTTATACCATCTGGACGAATTTTCGGGTCCCGAGATAGAAGAAATTACGGGAATGCCCGAAGGGACAGTGAAGAACTATCTTTTCAGGGCGCGAAAATTGCTAAAGAAAAAATTAGAGGTATATTTAAAAAACGAACAGCCATGATGGAAATGAATGATGACGAACTGCAGCGACTATTTGAGAGTGGTAACCAAATACTGCCGGGGAAATCGTTAAACAACGATGAGAAAGCTTACCAGGCTTTGTTTGAAGCATTAAAAAGCGAACCGGGGAACGGTTTGCCTTACAACTTTGCCAGTAAAGTAATACGTCATATCCAGGCTGAACAAAAGCCCGGAAGTGAATTGAAATATAACCTTATAGCGCTAATCTTATTTATTGTCGCCCTTGCAACTGTATGTAGTGCATTAGCTATTTTCAACCCTGGTGCAACTTCTGCATTGCTAAAATATAAATGGGTGCTTTTGTTATTCCCGGTTGTCTTTATTGCTATTCAGTATTTTGACCAAAAACTGGTAAAAAGAAGGATCTTCAGCATCAAATAATCACACAAGCCATAAAAAATATCCCAATAGCGATCCTCCCAAGACTACAATAGCGCTATTTAGTTTTTTAAAGACCAATGAAACTAACAGTCCGGCAGTTGCGATCAATATAGTTTTCCAGTCTGTAATAGCCGATCTCCCCATATCAACGCATACAGCCAATATTAAAGCTATCGAAGCCACATTAACTGTATCTAAAAATGCTGACATCGCTTTTGAGCTTCTTAGCTTTCGCACAAGTGGATTAAGAAAAGCAACAAACACAAACGAAGGCAGGAAAATCCCTGCTGTGGCTGCAACAGCTCCTTTTATTCCATCCATCTGCCAGCCAATAAAAGTAGCGGATGAAAATACCGGGCCGGGCGTAAACTGACCAACTGCTATAGCATCTATCAGTACCTGGTGCGTAATCATACCGGGTTTCACTAATTCGGTATTTAGAAAAGCAAAAAGCACGTAACCGCTTCCATATAAAATGGAGCCTACTTTTAAGAATATCCAGAATATTTTAGATTGAGAGGGAGAAATCTTTATATCTTCTGAAAGCAAAAGTGAAAGTGGCAATATGAAATTAATCGATGCGGCTTTGTTTTTGGCTAAATAAATCAAGATACCAAGAAAACCGGCACCGAACAATATATAGATTTCATTTACTCCATATAGTGCCAATATTACACATATAACACCAATAAGCCCTAACTCAATATTCTTTAATGCCTTTTTACCTAATGTGATCATCAGCGATATGACAACTCCGATGATGGCCGGCTTGATACCATAGATAAAAGGCGCTACCTGAGGGAGAGTGCCATATCGTTGATACGCCCAGGCAAGCAAGCCGGTGATAATTACTGCTGGCAAAATAAAACATGCACCGGCAACCAGTAACCCTTTCCATCCGGCTCTTTCGTGTCCGCAATGTAATGCCATTTCAGTAGAATTTGGGCCGGGTATTAGATTAGTGGCACCGATAAGATCGAGGAAGTGCTCATGTGATAGCCATTGCCGTTTCCTCACTATTTCCTCTTCCATTATAGCGATGTGCACGGCCGGGCCTCCGAAACCGATAAACCCCAGCTTTAAAAACACTCTAGCTACTTCTGCTAATTTTGACTTTTCGCTCATCAGTAAGAGTTCCCATTTAGAAAGGATTATACTTAAAATCGGGCATCAATAACTAAACTTAAACTTTTTCAGATCAGGTTTATATTTTCTTTCCCGTTGTAATTCGTATTTATAAATCACCTGCCCCAAATTCTTCATAAAAGGCAGACAAACAGTTTTGTATTCGTATTTATTATCGTTGTAAATACCATCTTCATTAGATTGCACCACTGCAGAAATAATAAACTCGACCTTGTTTTTAAAGTCGACGATATAAGCATTGTCAATATCATACCCGTACGAATCGCCTATCTTATTAAATATCCTGATATTGGGGTTAATCACCGCCAAACTATCCCCACCATAAAACAACCACTTGCAGTAGGCAGGAAAATATTCCGGCGGACTGTAAGTTGGATGCTTACTTTCCGTAGGCCACATGCTCATGTACTTATAGATGAATTTATATTGATCATCTGTCAGATTAAATCGATCATTCTCCGGATAAACTTCAGGGAACAATAGTCCTCTCAAAATCGATTGCTGATCAACAAGCGGGTAAATGTTATTTTGTGAAAAGTCAAAGGGTTCCATTACTAACTTATCGTTCTTATCCAAATAACCTTTGCCTTGCAACATATTCTCCAGGTGCATAGGATAATCCCTGGAATCATACAGCGCAGGCTTGCTATAAACCAGTTTTTCCCCATTATAAAAATTTACCGGGTTGGTATGACGAGTGCTTTCGCCCTTATCACCAATAGCCAAACGGGCGATAATACGGGTACCGTTCAGGCCATATTTCTTTAGCTTATTATTGATCTCTTCCCGCCCTACAAATTCATAAAGGCGGTTATAAGCATCATTATCGCTTACAAGGAGTATCTTTTTGATATAGTTGTCTATACTGGGCAAACCGCTTTTTGAGGTTGAGTCTTTGGTCACTTTCGTCTGCCCGGCAAAAGCACTGTCAGTAATCATTGTGGACTTGGTGTCAAATCCTTTAATATTTAACTCATTCAGTTTTTCAAGGCCGAATATAGCCGTAGGCAATTTTACAGTGCTGGCAGGGTAGAAGTAGTGGTTAGCATTAAGTCGATAGCTATATGATTTGAAATGTGGAACATTGTTTTCATCCCTGTCAATTTGGGTGTATAATATTTGCACCTCGTTGTGAGTGGGATGATGCAATATATGTTCAAATAATTCAGGATGTGAGTCAATCATGTTTTTCAGGAAAACAGTATCAGGCTGTTGGGCCATGGCAGATAAACTTAAAATGAGTAAAAGGTTAGTAAAAAATAGCTTCATGCTGATAAATATAGAGAATAGTTGATTGAGTTAAGTGGTTGATTAAGTTGAATGGTTTAGTCAGGCTGATTTTAAAACTTAATCAACCAAATCCAACTTAGTCAACTCAATCAACTAACATTTGAAAATAACGAAACCATAAGCTACATTTGCAACGCTTTAGGTTTTTCCGATAATATCGGGAGATTAAAAGGGAATCAGGTGTATAATCCTGAACTGTCCCGCAGCTGTAAGCTCCATAACCATTGCCCATTCATGGCCACTGTCCTGATTATTCAGAACGGGAAGGCAGGGCAAAAGGGGAGTAAGTCAGAAGACCTGCCAGAGCATAGAATTATTCATAGCTTTCGGGGATTGAAGCTTGAATGTGAAACTCGTCCATCATTGTTTCCATTCCAAACTTTCTTTCCGTATGCTGTGATGTTAGCTCACAAACATGCAAGGAAAAGTAAATATTTTGAAAATTATTCCGCTGTTATCGGTCGGACTACTGTGCTTTTCGCTTGTTTTCCCATCTGTATCATTTGCTCAAACCGATACCGCTAAAAAGCTAAAAGAGGTTAATGTTTCATCTGTTACTGCACCTAAAATAAATTCAATTGCCCCTGCACAACAAATAACTGCTAACGATTTTAACAAATACAGCGCATTTAACGTCGCTGATGCCATCAGGGATTTTGCGGGAGTTAACATAATAGATTATGGAGGCATAGGGGGATTAAAAACAGTTTCTGTGCGCAGTTTAGGGGCAGATAATACAGCAGTGTTATATAATGGTGTGCAATTGAATGATGCACAGAACGGGCAAATAGACCTAAGCAAATTCAACCTGAATAATATTCAGCAAATCACATTGTACAATGCGCAACCATCGGATATCTGCCAAACAGCACGTGCCTATGCATGGGCGAGTATACTTTCTATTAAAACAGTCTTACCGCAATTAAGGGCTGCAGATCCTTATAGAATATTGCTTGGAGTAAAGGGTGGTTCTTTCGGGTTGATCAATCCTTATTTACAATGGCAGCAGCGCATCAATAATTATTGGTCGTTTGTGGTAAATGGTTCTGTTGAAGGTGCGAACGGTCGCTATAAATACAAACAAAATAATGATGGATCTGATACTCTTGCCACCCGGCAAAATGGAGATATCCATGCGCAACAGGCAGATGGTGAATTATATTGGATAAAATCAGACAGTAATAAGTTTAATCTCCAATTTAACTACTATAATTCGGATAGAGGGCTTCCCGGCCCTGTTGTTTTTTATGCAGCACCGACTAATCAGCGATTATATAATACAGATTATTTTATACAATCCGGATATCAGCACATTGCTCACAATAGTTTACAAGTGCTAATTAACACTAAAGTATCACAAAGCTTTGTTCACTTTATTGAAACAGGGGTTTACAATACCACAGGTATCACGGATGAACATTACTCGCAACGCGAGTTTTACCAATCAGCTGCAATTGCCTATAACATTCTTCCGGCATGGAAAATTTCTTATTCATCAGATCTGGACATTAGTGGACTACAATCAGATGTATATAAATACGATTTCCCGACAAGGTTAAGCCTGTTTAATGTGCTTGCCACTGATTTGTATTTGGGTAACTGGCGCTTACAAGGAAATTTATTAAATACGTATATAACGGACCAGGTTAGAACGGGCACTGCTGCCGCTTCCAAATCAGCCTATACGCCAGCCTTAATTGCTACTTTTTTACCATTTGGTAATCAAGACATTCAACTGAGGGCCTATTATAAAAGCACCTTCCGCAATCCGACTTTTTCAGAGCAGTATTATTATGCAATTCAGCCAAGGCCACTCAAACCCGAACAGGCAGATCAATATAATTTAGGAGCAGTATATACCAGGAATATGAGTGGTTTTATGGACTACATCACGCTTAGTGTTGATGCCTATTATAATAATGTCAAAGATAAAATAACTTACATTCCAACCCGTTCACCCGAAACACCTTCGGTTGTAAATCTGGGGAAAGTTGAGATTAAGGGCCTGGATGCTGTTTTTAAAACTCAATTTAATCCTTTTTACGGCTGGAAAGCCACTTTCGCAGCCAATTATACTTTCCAGCAAGCATTGGATGTTACTGACCCAACCGACCTGTATTACCTGGAACAGATTCCTTATACACCCAAAAACACCCTGGCTCTAAATGCCGGTCTCTCTCATAATCAATTTGGGATATATTATAACCAGGTAGTTTCATCATCAAGATATGAAAACAGTAATAATACTCCTGAATACTACATACCCGGATATAGTGTAAGCGATGCATCCCTTGTTTATAAATTCCATATCAGTTCATTTCCTGTAATGGCATCGACAGAGATAAATAACATTTTTAATAAAAGTTATGTTATTATCAGTAACTACCCAATGCCGGGCCGGTCTTACAGATTCACATTTCAAATAACCATTTAATCAATATATAAAAACATGAAAACATTTAAACCTAACTATCTATTTGTCTCAATTGCACTTGCAATAACGCTGGCGTCGTGCCACAAAGACAAAAGAGTAACCCCTGATACCCCGACGGCACAAAGAGCAGGAGTTTACATACTGGATCAGGGTAATTTAGGTAGCCCTAACAGCGCATTAACTTATTATGATTATACTACTAAAACCTTGACGCCGGATATATTTACTACAGCCAATGGCAGAGGATTAGGTAATACGGCTAATGATTTAAAGATATATGGTTCAAAAATGTATATCGTGGTAGATAAATCCGGAACGGTAGAGGTGGTAGATAGCAAAACAGCAAAATCCATCAAAAAAGTCCTTTTCCAAAACAGTGATCTTTCTTCAAGAGAACCACGCGATATTGCATTTTCTAATGGATTTGCTTACGTTTCTCTTTATGATGGCAATGTAGCTGTAATGGATACCGTATCGTTTACAATTAGTAAATATATTCCTGTTGGCCGCAACCCGGAACAACTGGCTGTGAGCAACGGTAAGCTATATGTGGCTAACGGCGGTGGTTTAAGTTTTCCTGATGTAGATAGCACCTTATCTGTCATTAACCTAACCAGCTTAACTGAAACCAAAAAAATAAATGTTGGGCCTAATCCTTATGCGGTTTCGGTTGATAAATATGGTGATGTTTTTGTAACTGCTTATGGTGTTTTTGGGGTAAGCAACGCTACTTTAAGCATTGTAAACAGTTCTACTGATGCATTAACTTCTAAAGTTGATTTTGGTGGGGGACCGTTTTCTATTAACGGAGATAATGCTTATTACATTGATGTAGATGGTTCCGTTAAAATATTTAATGTTAAAACCTTTACTTCATCAACAACCAATTTTATATCAGACGGAACTTCGATCACTACACCGTTTGCTATTGCTGTAGATCCATTGACAAGTGAGGTTTTTGTTACCGATGCTAAAGATTATAATTCAAACGGACTATTGTATGCCTTTGACAAAACAGGTAAAAAGGAGTATAGCATTGTTACGAACATTAATCCTGGCGCCATTGTTTTTGTAAATAAGTAATTTTTTGTTTAGTATATAATCAGTAATTTTACTGCATAAATAAGATCATGACACTACAAAAAGTAAATACGCGCAATGCGGTACTCGTTTTAATGATTATCGCTGCAGGCGCATTCCGCCTGGTTAGTTATAAATACCCTTATGTATTAAGCAATTTTACACCTGTTGGCGCAATGGCGCTTTTCGGTGGGGCATACTTTACTGATAAATGGAAAGCCTACCTGGTACCGTTGCTTACGCTTTTTGTGAGTGATGTGTTATTAAACCATCTGTATACCTCTAAATGGGAACTATGGGACAATAGTTCTATTATGGTCTATATATGCTTCGCAATTATCGTTTTTGTGGGCAGTCTTATTAAGAAAGTAAATTTTGTGAATGTATTTTTAGCATCATTGGTTGCTGTTGTTCTGCATTGGTTATTGACTGATATTCCTTTTGTTGGAACATTATATCCGCATACATTTTCTGGCTATATGCAATCACTGGTTGCTGCAATACCATTTGAAAAGAATATGCTTTTTGGTGATATAGTTTTCTGTGCGATCCTTTTCGGTGGATTTGAATTTGCCAAGAGCAAATACACTACTTTGCGTACCAGCCAGAAATTTGCAGTTTAAATAAAATCAAAATATTGAAGAAGCGATCGGCCAATGGCAGGTCGCTTTTTTTGTTTTAAATCAATTTATACTATGAAACACATTGTGGTATTAACCGGTGCCGGAATAAGCGCTGAGAGCGGCTTAAAGACTTTTAGGGACAGCGATGGCTTGTGGGAGGGATATAACATCCAGGATGTGGCCACGCCTGAAGCCTGGGAATGGAACCCGGCGCTTGTACAAGACTTTTATAATATGCGCCGGAAATCTGTTCTGGAAGCAAAACCTAATTCCGCTCATTGTGCTTTGGCCCAACTTGAAGAAAAATTTAAGGTAACCATCATCACTCAGAATATAGATGATCTGCACGAAAGGGGTGGCTCAACAAATGTGGTTCATTTGCATGGTATCATTACCCGCTCGCAATCCAGCAAAAACCCAAACCTTACTTACCCCATTAACGGTTGGGAATTAAAAATGGGCGAGCTATGCGAATTAGGTTCTCAGCTAAGAGCGCATGTGGTATGGTTTGGCGAAGCCGTACCGATGATTGACGAGGCGGCAAGTATCTGTACTACGGCTGATCTGTTTATTCTTGTTGGTTCTTCGCTGGCGGTTTATCCGGCAGCAGGGTTGATCAATTATGTACCTCGCAATGTGCCGAAATATATTATTGATCCGAAGATACCATATTTGCCTTCTGATCATTTTATTAAGATAGAAGAGAAGGCCACGCTAGGAGTGCCATTGTTAACAAATGAATTATTGAATGAGTGAATTAGTGATTGATTTTATTTACAAATTGTCTATCACTATGCTTTTGAAAAACACCAATAATCCTTTAATAGTGCAAATTATGGCACAGACAAAAATTACTCATTCACTCATTCACTAATTTACTAATTAAAATGACAAACTGCATCTTCAACTGGAGCGGCGGCAAGGATAGCGCGTTGGCTCTTTACCATTGCTTACAAAACCCGGATCTCGATATTAAATATCTTGTAACTACTGTCAACGATGCTGTCGACCGTATATCTATGCACGGTGTGCGTGTTGAGCTGTTGATCGAACAGGCTGAAAGTATCGGGATACCATTGTACCAGGTACGTTTACCCGAGATGCCGGGTATGGCAGAATATGATGCCATCATGCAAAAAACAATGGAGCATTTTAGATCGGAAGGAATTACCCACGCCATTTTCGGTGATATATTTTTACAGGATCTGAAAGACTACAGGGATGCTCGTTTGGCCGAGGCTGGAATGACGGGTATTTATCCTTTATGGAAAAGAGATACTAATGAACTTATTAATGAATTTCTGAATCTTGGATTTGGGACAGTGATCGCCTGCACACAGGAGCGATTAGAAAGAATCGCAGGAAAGGAGATCACAGAAGAACTGATCTTATCGTTACCCGACGATATAGACGTTTGCGGAGAGAATGGAGAATTCCACACCTTTGCTTTTAAAGGACCCATTTTTAAAAACGAGATAGCTTATAAAACAGGCGAAAAAGTTTTCAAACAATATGCTGCTCCGAAGGATACAAACGATACCTGTTTTTCATCTGCTCCCGAAAAACCTGCGGGCTTTTGGTATTGCGATTTGTTACCAAAATAGTCGAAAACGCCTTGATTTTGGCTTATTTTAGTGGCAGAATATAATTCTGTTTGATGTATTTTATAGTTATAAACAACTTATAAACAATACTTTATGTTATTTTAGTTAAATTATTAAATTAACTTGATTATACTTACTAAAAGTAGACATATTTGCCTGGTGTATTCCAATCGCCATTTATCACACCAAATAAAATTTGGCTATGCTCAAATAGAATATATAACTAACTGTAATACATATATTTATGTAGATTAGTTAACTTAGTAATTGTATCTATAATATGCTTCCTTGTAATCCTTACGCATTTCAGTAAATCTGGCGGCTATCTTCGTTAAAAACTCTTCATCCAGCAATTCGAATACACTGTTTACACCATCAGTCAGATCCATATCGGATATCTTATAACTTTGCTCCAAGGTGCCTTGCTCTGCTTTCACAATAAACTTGTCGTTCATATTGAGGATAGAAATTTTAAATTCCGGGTGGGGTAGTTCTGCAATAATTCTCATAATTCATCAAAATTAATTAGTCCCTTTAGGGGATCAATATTATTTAAGGTTCCAAAAGTGGCAATAGGTTTAAAACGTGCGAATAGTTCTTCGCTGTACCAGTTTTCGGCTCGTGTCTTTTTTATTACTTCAGCATGTTCTTTTGAGCGATAGGCAAATCCTTTTACATCATCCAAGTTATTCCATACAGAGAAAGTGGCTTGTTTATAAAACGGTCGCTCGCCAATTCCTAAAGAAAACAAATAGCCGGGTGCTTTTTTCATCAACTCAGAAACTCTGTCAACATTGGCCCAAAAGTTCTTTAAGCGATTGAAGCGGACGGTTGCCCTTGTTAAAATAGCTATAGGTCCGTTGTAGTTCTCAATATTTGGATTTCCGAATGGCTCTTTTCCATCCCATTTTCCGTGGCTTTGCAAAGGTTCTAATAAGATCGTCCATTTTTCAATGCAGAATACGTTCCACCATTTTGCTATAAAGGATCGATCATAAAATTTATCAAAATCATCACGACTCTTCCAAACAGCTAATAATCCCCATTGTTGCCAGTCGGGATAAAGATCAAAAGTGCCGCTTTTGCCGCTTCCCAATAGCTGCCAGAAAGTGCAGCCTTTTTGAAACAGCATTGGCAACCGATGTACAGCCATAGCCAATAAGGCGAATGGAATAAACGACTTGCGATAGCGTACCATGGTTAAACTGACGATCATCAGGACGAAATAAAAGATTAAATATGAGATTTGAGTTATTTAATTTAAATGGCGCTTATGTACATTTGTTTTATGGCTGAAGATTTAACAATAACCAAATCAACAGATAAGCAGGAGCAGTACCAATCGCTTATTCCTCAAATTGAAGCATTGCTTTATGGTGAACATGATCTGATTGCTAACCAGGCAAATATATGCGCTGCATTAAAGGAACAGTTTAAGTGGTTTTGGGTTGGCTTCTATATGGTAAAAGGTGGCGAGTTAGTTTTGGCCCCGTTCCAGGGACCGGTTGCCTGTACCCGTATTGCCAAAGGAAAAGGTGTTTGCGGCACTGCGTGGGAGCAGGGAAAAACCTTGATCGTACCTGATGTGGATGCCTTCCCCGGGCATATTGCATGCAGTTCACTTTCACGTTCTGAGATCGTCATCCCGGTTTATCATAACAACGAGGTAATAGGCGTATTGGATGTTGATAGCGAAGAACTGGATCAGTTTGATGAGATCGATGCACAATACCTGGAGCAGATAGTAAAACTGTTGCAATTTTAAATGAGCCGGATATTCCTGATAGCCGGTTTGGGCGCTGATGAAAGGATCTATGAACATATCGATCTTAAAGGTCATGAAGTGATCAATGTCAAATGGATCGAGCCTGATAAGAAAGACACACTGTCTACCTACGCACAAAAGCTGATCTATCATTATTCAATAACTCCGCAATCAATTGTTATAGGCAATTCTTTAGGCGGCATGCTGACTATTGAAATAGCAAAAAGGGTAGAATTAAATAAAGCAATCCTTATATCCAGTATAAAAACCGTGGAGGAAGCGCCACTGAGTTTTAAATGGTACAGATATCTGCCATTATACCGCCTCTTACCAGAGAAGTGGCTGCCATTAATGGGCTTCATGGTTAAAAAGGTTATGGGTAAGATGTCGAAGCATCACCAGGAGTTATTTATCAGTATGCTAAAGAGCACTTCACCCAAATTTGTTAAATGGGCTATGGGCGCTATCTTGCACTGGGACAATCAAACCATACCAAAAAATGTTTATCACATAACCGGTGATAAGGATAAAATATTCCCATATAAAAGGATCAAAGGTGCAACCGTTGTAAAAGGCGGTACGCATATTATGATCTTTAACAAAGCCAAACAGATCAATACCTGGTTAAAAGAAATATTAGAAAATTGAAACTTCCGCAATCCTATTATCTCGGTTCTGACGTAGTCGCGATCGGCAAAAGCCTGTTAGGAAAGTATTTATTTACTTCTATTAATGGTTTAATAAGTGGAGGATATATTACTGAAACAGAATCTTATAATGGAGTAGTTGATCGTGCTTCTCATGCGTTTGGCAACCGCAAAACACCACGAACTCAAATTATGTATGAAGAGGGAGGCATCGCTTATATTTATTTGTGCTATGGTATTCACGAGATGTTAAATATAGTTACTTCGGTTGAAGGCCAACCGCATGCTATCCTGATAAGGGCAATAGAACCAACAACAGGAATAGACATTATGCTAGCCCGCAGAAACATGCTGACCTTAAAACCCAATATTACTGCCGGGCCTGGCTCTGTTGCAAAAGCATTAGGAATAAACCGCAAACTAAACGGCATCAGCCTTCAAAGTGAGGCGCTGTGGATAGAGGATAAAGGATTAAGCTTTTCTGATGACCAGATCGCTGCTGTTCCGCGAATAGGGGTTGCTTATGCCGGTGAAGATGCATTATTGCCATATCGCTTTTATGTAAAAGGGAATATTTACGTAAGTAAGCCTAATAAATAATTCCTAATATTGATCAATGATTTACCAGGATACATTAGAATTTGCTAAAGAGCTTGATGCCCAGGATGAGTTGCGCAGTTTCCGAAATGAGTTTTTGATTCCGCAACACAATGGTAAGGATGCTATTTATTTATGCGGCAATTCGTTAGGGCTTCAACCTAAATTAGCAGAGAAATATCTTAAGGCACAATTAAATAGCTGGAAGGATCTGGCAGTGGAAGGTTGGTTTCAGGGGGATGATCCATGGTTACAGTTTCATCACCAGCTAAAACAGCCATTGGCAAATCTCGTAGGGGCCAAAACTGAGGAAATTACAGTAATGAATTCACTTACAGTAAATCTTCACTTATTGCTTGTAAGTTTCTATCAACCAAATACTAAACGGTATAAAATATTAATGGAAGGCGGGGCTTTCCCATCAGATCAGTATGCGGTGGAAAGCCAGGTGGTCTATCATGGATTTAAACCAGAAGATGCCATTATTGAGCTATTTCCACGAGAGGGTGAGTTCACGCTGAGGACTGAAGATGTACTTTCTGCCATTGAAAAAAATGCTAATGAACTGGCTCTGGTGTTGTTCGGCGGAATAAATTATTACACGGGACAGCTTTTCGATATGGCGGCTATTACTGCGTCGGCTCATAAGGCCGGAGCTTATGTGGGGTTTGACCTTGCCCATGCAACAGGTAATGTGCCTTTAAGTTTGCATGATTGGGATGCGGATTTTGCTTGCTGGTGCTCTTACAAATACATGAACTCCGGGCCGGGTGGTATCAGCGGTATATTTGTCCACGAGAAACACTTTAACAACCCTCAGTTGAAACGATTTGCCGGCTGGTGGGGCTACAGACCAGACAAACGCTTTTTAATGACTCCGGGCTTTGATCCTGCAAAAGGAGCAGAGGGCTGGCAGGTGAGTACAAGCCCAATTTTGTTAATGGCTGTGCATAAAGCTGCGCTGGACGTTTTTGAAAAGGCAGGTGGATTGGAAAAGCTCAGGCAGAAAAGCATTCTGCTGACAGGCTATCTGGAATATTTGTTAAACGAAATCAACCGTAAACATGGTGAAGCGTTGTTCCAGATCATTACGCCGAAAAATCCAGATGAGCGTGGATGTCAGTTATCCATTATTTGCAAACGCGATGGTAAGAAGATTTTCAATTACCTGTCTGAAAACGGCGTTATAGGCGATTGGCGCGAACCGGATGTAATCAGGCTGAGCCCGGTGCCGCTGTATAACTCATTTAAAGACGTATACGAGGCGATAATGCATCTGGACAGGTATCTGGTCATTTCAGAATAGTTTTTATGCTGAGGATAGCTTATGACCCCATTTACGCCCATCCGTTGCCGAAGGGACATCGCTTCCCGATGCTGAAGTATGAATTAATACCGGCACAACTCATCCATGAAGGAATAATTACCCAGGCTAATTTATTTTCTCCCGAACCTTCGCAGGAAGAAATTATCCTTTGGACGCACGATGAAAATTACTGGCATCAATTACGCGATCTTACCCTGCCACCAAAAGAACAACGGCGCATCGGCTTCCCCTTATCCGCACAATTGGTTGAACGCGAAACACGTATCGCCAAAGGAACTATTGATGGGTGCCACTTTGCTTTTGATCATGGTATTGCTTTTAACGTGGCTGGTGGCACGCATCATGCCGGAACCAATTGGGGGGAAGGTTTTTGTTTACTAAACGACCAAGCTATTTCAGCTAACTATTTACTACATAATAATTTATCATCATCTATCTTAATAATTGATTTAGATGTACACCAAGGCAACGGCACTGCCCAGATATTTGAAAATGAACCAAGGGTGTTCACTTTTTCGATGCATGGCGCTAATAATTTCCCTTACCGCAAAGAGCGATCAGACCTGGACATTCCTCTACCGGATGGTACAAGTGATAAAGAGTATCTGGATATCGTAAAACAAACTCTTCCGAAATTGATCGCTCAACAAAAGCCGGATTTTATATTTTACTTATCAGGGGTTGATGTATTGGCTACAGATAAACTAGGGAAACTAAGCCTGAGCAAAGAAGCTTGCAAGGAGCGGGACAGGTTCGTATTAGAACAATGTCACAAACATCAAATTCCGGTGCAGGTAAGCATGGGAGGGGGGTACTCAACCGATATCAGAGCTATTGTGGATGCGCATTGCAATACCTATAGGTTGGCTCATGATCTGTATTTTTAATCCTGCGCGACAATTAAAGTCGATTTAATTTGGTGTTTCCTGCTGATTATCTGGAAACGGATAAATAACAGGATAGAAGCCGTCAGCAATCCCAATACTAATCCATACCAGACCCCGGATACCCCCATATTGAATTTTATCCCCAGCAGGTAACCAATCGGTAAACCAATGATCCAATAAGCGATAAATGTTATAAAGGTTGGAATGTTGACATCACCCATACCACGCAATACCCCGAGACCCACAACCTGTGTTCCATCAAATAACTGAAAGAAAGCTGCGATGATAAGTAACTGTGCTGCAATAATAATAACACGATTGTCTGAAGTATATATCCACGGAAGCAAGTGATTTCCAAAGGTAAATAAGATGGCAGTTGTAGACATAAAAACAATGGCGATATGATAATTGGATATCGCCGATAACCTTAATTCCTGATGCTTCCTGGCTCCAAAAAAGTTACCGGATTTAATAGCTGCCGCAGCTGAAATCCCACTTGCAGCCATGTAAGTTAATGAGGCCAAACTGATGGCAACCTGGTGAGCAGCCTGAGCTATTGGACTGATAGTACCGATCAAAATTGCAGCACCACTAAAGGCACTTATCTCAAACGTATATTGCAAGGCAACCGGGGCGCCTATCTTCAATATCTTAATGCTGCGTAATTTATTAATGCTGCTCAATGCAAAATTGCTCAGGTATATCCTGAAATGTTTTGATCTGAAAACGTAAATGCTCATTACAACGGCCATCGTGCAACGATCGATCAGTGTACTGTAGCCAACACCTTTGATACCCATAGGATGAATGCCAAACATGCCTTTTACAAATATGATCCCGAGACAGATATTAAGCGCATTGCCCCAAATAGAGATCAGCATGGCTTGTTTTGTAAAGCCTAATCCTTCCGCAAATTGCTTAAAAGTATTAAATATCATCAGAGGGATAAGTGAGATCCCCATCAGGAATAAATAGGGTCTTGCCTGGCGCACAACTTCAGCAGATTGATCTAAATGTCCAATTAATTGCATTGCACCAAAGCTGATCAGCACAAATAAAACTATGCTGGCAATACTATTAATCAATAAACTATTTGAAAGCAGTTGCCCACATTCTTCGTACTCATGGCGGCCATTATGCTGGGCAATTAATGGCGTAATACCATACGACAAACCCAGCCCGATCACCATTGCCATTACAAAAATGCTATTTACCAGCGCTACTGCTGCCAAAGGAATAGTGCCGGCAAAGTGCCCAACAATGATACTATCAGCAGTCTGCACCAGAGTATGGCCGATCTGTGATATCACCACGGGGATGGCAAGCCGAAGGCTGTCCCGGTAATAGGGCTTGTATTTTTGATAAAGCGCGTTCATTTATGGCTGAATTGGCGAAGAGCGTAAATGTAATAAATTATGGAATACCCTTAAGCAGCCGTGTAATATTCTTCCTTCTCTGTTGTATGAATCCGGATGACGCCTGAAAGTACCATATTAACCAAAATACGTTGTGCATTGCGGCGGCTCAGCTTAAGCAGATCACAATATTCTTTTATGCTGATACGCTGCATTTTCTCCAGATATTCCAGTAAGGCTTTTTCTTTGGACGAGTATTCAATCAGTACCCCTTTATCATTAGTTGAACGCTTAAGCACATCAACTACTATTTTACTGGCCAATACGCTTTTATCTTTTACACGCACATAAACCCACCATTTTCCATCTTCGGCCAGCGAATAGTGCGGTTTAGTGTTGCTCTCTTCAATTTCAACCACTAAAACCAGTTTGTCATCTACATAAATTTCTTCGAAGATCGGTTCCAAAGCAGGCTTGGAATACATTTGTGCAGCTTTTGTGATCATATAACGCTCTTCGTCTTCTGATTTCACTCCTTTTATTGTCCCGTCATCGGCTACGCCAATAAGTAAACGACCGCCCTTGTTATTGGCAAACGATACCATTGTACGTGCGATCTTTTCACAACTGGTAATGGTTTTTTTAAAATCAAGTGTTACGCCTTCACCCTCAAAAATCGTTTTTTTGATATTCATTTTTCTTCCCCCTGATTTATTTTCTGATAAGGTGTAAAAATCTCCATCCAATTTTGGGGCTTACTCAACTCTTTAAAACCAAACTGCTCATACAAGCCGTGTGCATCCAGTGTCGCAAGCGACCAACGCCTTAAACCCTGAAACTCGTGATACTGTCTTATGGTTTGCATAAGCCACTTTGAAAGCCCTAACCGCCTGTAGTCGGGCAATATAAACACATCACAAATATAACCAAAAGTGGCCATATCAGTCACTACACGGGTAAAACCGGCTTGTTTCTTACCATGATAAACACCAAAACAAATAGAATGTTCAATGGCCTTTTTTAGCCTGTCAGCCGTTATACCTTGTGCCCAATAAGAATCGTTAGCCAGGTAATTATAAACGGTCTCAAAATCAATCAGACTTTTATCTGTTGAGATGCTAAACCCTTTTTCAATAAAGGCCTTGTCGTTAATTATTACTTTCATCAGATTGCAACAGTGTTATTGGTTTCACTATATTGTAGATTACGCAGGTATACTTCAGCCATAACTGAAACACATAATTCCCCAGACTTATTGTACATTTCAATAGGATAGGCCTTGGTATGTTTACCTACAGTGTTTAGTACATGCTCAACCTCGTTAATATCATCATCAGTTATTTTAATGTCGAAAATGAGATCCGTTCGCCCTGGTTTTAAATAGTTTATCTGAGCAGATTTAAGCCATACCCGGACTTTATACCCTTTATGTATTAATATCTGATGGAAAAGTAAGGGGTAAAACGGATCTGCTCCTGCGAAAATAGTACCGCCAAAAATGGAGTTGTTGTAGTTATTGTTAATCAGGCTTTTGTTTACCTTGACCCGCACGCCGCGAAAGTTCTTTTCAAACCTGATCACCCAAATGCGCTGAAACAGGAGGGGGGGATAAAAACGCATCGCCCACTTCAAAACATTTTCGGATACCACCATGATGGCTAAATATCCGAAAATTATGGGTAAACATGGTAAGAAAAGTTAAGAATATGAGTTTTACCAGACTAATTTGTATCCAATCTCATCGGTAATTTTAGATTATGCTTCTTACTACACCGCCATCAGCACGCAGCGCAGCACCGTTAGTAGCTGATGATAGAGGACTTGCTATATAAGTTACGAGATTGGCAATCTCATCCGGACTGGCAAAACGCTGTACCAGGGATGATGGCCGCATGTGCTGAAAAAAGTCTTTTTCGACCTGATCGACGCTTTTATTCTGATCTCTTGCCAGGTTTTCAATAAACCCACCAACGCCTTCAGAACCCGTCGGCCCTGGTAAAACTGTATTTACAGTCACGTTAGTGCCTTTAGTTAATTCGGCTAAACCGCGTGATATAGCAAGCTGAGCAGTTTTTGTCATGCCATAATGTATCATCTCAGCAGGGATTTGTATAGCTGATTCGCTTGAAATAAAGATGATGCGGCCCCAATTTTTCTCCAGCATTTTATCAAAATAAGCTCGCGACAGACGGATACCACTTAGCACATTCACTTCGAAAAATTTGAACCAATCAGCATCCGGGATATCTTTAAATGCTTTTGGTTCAAAAATCCCAACGTTATTTATCAGGATATCGACATCCGGTAGTTGTTTTATCAAATTATCTATTTGTTTGCTGTCAGAAAAGTCTACAGCAAAACCTTCAATATTTTGATTCCAGGTTTCATCTTTTAATTTTTTAATAGCTTCCTGAACGCGCTCAGTTGTGCGGCCATTAATATATACGTGTGCATTTTCATTGGCTAATTGCCTTGCAATAGCATATCCAATACCGGCGGTTGAACCGGTAACCAGCGCTTTTTTATTATTTAATTGCAGATCCATATATTTTCAATTGTTAGATATAATGCTAAGCTACCACCTATCAGTTTGAATACAATTTCTAAATCAAAAAGATGGAACAATACTGACATTAAAATCTTAATTTTTTGATTTCAACGCTATCAGATTAGTCTTTTTCTGAGAATCATGCGTGAACATTAAAACAAAAAACACATAGAGCAATGATAAAACTAATAGTGAATGCAAAAAACAATAAACCGCCGATGGTGACTATTAACCAATAGATACACCCATACAGCCTCTTAAATCTAACTTTGTCTTCTACAGAATCTATTGATTTACCATGATAAACCTGAAATCGTTCTTTAATGTGGTTTAACACTTCACTTTTTTGGCGTTCATAATTAAGCTCTGATTTCGCATAAAAATCATTTAAAAAGGCAAAGATCAAGCTACGTCTTTCCTGATCTGCATCCATAAAAGATTGGAGTAAATTGCTAAAATCTTGGCCTGTATATTCTTTAATTAAAATAACCAGTTCAAAGAACGATTCATTACGGGTTAGAACAGGGAATGGAGGAAAATAAGCAGTTGAAGTAAAATCCATTCTCAGGCGAAAATGAATCAATAACAAGGATCGATAAAACCATAAATAAACATAACGATAAAAGACGCCGCTAAGGATTGAAATGAACAGCCAAATAAATATCAGATGAATATCGTCCTTCGGAATTTTACACGATAGCTTATCAAGATTTCCAGCGAGCAAAGCTAAACCACCAATTGAAAACCCAACGAACCATGTTATCCAAGCGTCTACTTTTTCCCAAATCTTTAAAACAATGCTCTCATGATCGTTATAAGCTGTCGCTTGTGCTAACCTTATATCTTTAACAACTTGCTCCATTATATATTTTTTTGCAATCCTTTTAGTTCTTCGAGATAATCATCATCGCTTTTGACTTTCAATACAATGAGCTTTTTATTCCGAATAGCCCGATCATATATTTCAGCATTATCGAGCAGATCATGCTTGGCAAAAATGTTTTGATGTTCATCAGCGTATCGAAACCAAAAATATCCCCAAAACATGCATATGAAAAAAAAGTCATCATAATCCTTGAAATGCCAATGCCCCCAAATCGCCTCGCCAATAAAATACAACATTAAATAAACAGGGATATGATACTTCCAAGCACCAGACACAGATCCTAAGTAAGAGAAAAGTATGCCGAATAATAGCCACCAATTACTAAAATGAAACGCAAAAAATGTTACAAGCACCAAAGGGCCTGCTGTATACATAATTACGAGAAAATTAAAAGCTAGCTTTTTACCGCCTGTAAGAATTTGGTATGGTTCACCAACGAAAGTATAAAACAATTTATTGGCTTTAATCCCGTCTACAAATTGTTGATGAGTTATAGTCAATCCCAAGTTTTGTTCGGGATCGTTTAATATAGTTTGTTCAATTTCTTTATGATTCATTTGTGACACTTGAATAGGTAATTAAAGTTAATAAATTAAATCAACCTAAAATATAATATTATCTATGAGTGAAATATTGTTGATTGTAATTTTTTCTCATAATTAATATTATGTTAAGTAATACTAAACATTTAAAGGCCTATTGCAAAAACAGGCCTTTAAATAAGCTTCCCCTATTTAATTCTTTTTAGGCAAAGCATCAATTTTCTTTTGAACGTCATTAGCACCATTTGTATCTCTTATTCCTAAATAATAAGATTTTAAGTTGGTCAACGCATCTGGTGATTGCGGATCTAATTCAACTGCTTTCAATAAATATGGTTTTGCTAATGCAAATTGTGCATCTGATTTTTTTAATGCAGCATCATAAGCTTTTTGATCGTTTATAAAACGTGCAGCATTATAAGCGTCAATTGCAGGTGCCATGGTTACATAACCTAAATTTAAAACAGCCGGGAAATAATTAGCATCAATTTCTAATGCCTTTTTATATGCCTCAGCAGCCTTGGCAAAATCATCTGCCCGGGTTTGCTGTAACTTAGCTATTTGCGGATTTGGGACTGATTTCGTACCTGGTTTGGCTTGTGCAGCAGCTTTTTTATCCGCTTTCTCTAGTTTAGTGATATCTTTTTGCAAAGCTTCTGCTAACTGAGAATAAGTTAAACCAGAGTAGTAATATAACGCTTTATTGTTAGGATCTGCTTTAATAGCTGCGTCTATCTTAGTAATTAAGTCATTTCCTTGTCCTGCCTGCAGGTTTACCTCAATTTCTTCTTTGCGCAAATCGGCATTATTGGGAAATTTAGCTACAGATTCTCCCGCTGCTTTAATAGCACCTGCAGTATCCTTATTTAATAAATATAAGGTAGGCATATCAATATAGACTTTTACCTTGTCGGAATAATTGGTAGCCAAAAGTTTATTATAATTTGCGATAGCTGCAGAATAATTTTTAGCGTTTGATGCTGAAACGGCTGTGTATAATATTGCCGTAGTATCTTCCGGTATTAATTTTTGAGCAGAATCGAATGCATCATATGCACCTGTAAAATCTTTCTTTTGGTATGCCTTTACACCTTTGTCCAACTGAATTTGTGCTAATTCAAGGTTGGCGTGTTGTACTAATTTCGAAAACTCGTTTTTTGTATCGGTTTCCTTAGCTTTTGCTATTGCTTCCTGTGCGGTGGCGATTTCAGTAGCTGCTGTTGCCGATACGGTATCTCTATATGCTATTGACGCATAAATAGCAGCTTTTAACGCATAAGTTTGCGGTAAGGTGGCTGTTTTTGCATTGGTTGAAGCCTTGTCAATTGACGTTTTGGCCTCCATAAGCGAAGGTTTAGCAAGTGCAAAGTTCGCTCTTGATAGCCCATCATATTTTTCATATTGTGTTTGAGCATTGCTGAGCTCCCCTTTTTGCGCGAAGGCAGTTGTTGTAACTAACCCCAAAAGGGCTGCCATCAAAACTTTAATTTTCATGTTTTACTAATTAGTTAATAATTTAAGTTTAGTGTTTATCTTGTCTATTTGATCCTGGTTACCTGTTGTTGTGTATACTAATTGCAATAACTGCAAACATTTAACATCATTAGGGGATATTTCGTTTGCTTTTTCAAGCCACTGCCCTGCTCTTGCGATATCTTTTTTACTATCCTCGCCATGTTTTAGTATACCCGTTTTAAAATAAAGTATGCCCAGGTTATATACCGGATCATAATCAGTACCATTCAATTCAATAGCGCGTAAATATAATGATTCAGCTTTATCAAATTTATTTAAGTGATCGTAACAATTTGCTCCAACAAATGCAATCATCTCATTATTAGGGTTTTCATCTAATAACTGAGCTAACAGAGGCTCCAGAGCCTGGTAGTCCCTCTTGTTGCTGTAAATATTTGCTTCGTCAAGCAATAAATATTTATCGTCAGGCAGGTGTTTCCTTCCCTTTTGCAAAATTTGTAAAGCTTTTGAAGTGTCACCTATTGATTTATAGGTATTGGAAGCAGCTTCAATATATTCTGCTTTGGTGCTATCGGTCTTTAGCAGATCGCTGTAGTATTTTGCAGCGATAAGAAGATTTCCCAGCCTGTTATTGGCGTACGCGATATAAGCATTCAGGTTTTTGAACTCTGGTGCGTATTTATGTGCTTTCTGGAATGTTTGAATAGCGTTATTATAATCTGATATTCGCATATACTCAAAGCCCTTGCGCAAAAAAACATTGGCAATACAACGCCTGCAATAATCGATCTCGGGTTGATATTTATAATTCCTCTTGTCAGCAATTATCTTATCCAGATCGCTGCGGGTTTTATCAAAAAAATTGTCAGGCTGCTTTAGTTTATTTAATGAATCGATATAAGCAATGCTTGAGTAGACAACTGTTTTATACACATTCTTTTCCAGGTTTACTGAATCAGTATGTGTTTTCATTACGCTGTCTACCGATTTTTTGGCATTACTTAAGTACTTAAGGTCCTGTTTTTGTTTGTAGAATGCCAGGTTATTCACCACATTCTTCAACTCTTCGGTTTGACCAAAAGCAAACGATGTAATAAATAATAAAATAAGAAGCGGTAATATTACTTTACGGCCTGTCATATTTCTCTATTCAGTTTCTTCGTCGGTTGATGTTTCAGTATCAGGGTTTTCAGTTCCTTCAACATTGTCCTGTAATTCATCCTCCGAATCATCGTGTTCAATTTTTGCTACTGATGCGATCTCGTCATCACCTTTAAGCGTAATCAAACGAACACCCTGAGTAGCTCTGCCCATTGTTCTTAATTCGCTTATGGCTATACGAATGATGATACCAGATTTATTGATGATCATCAGATCCTCTTTATCAGTAACACCTTTTATGGCAACAAGTTTTCCTGTTTTATCAGTAACATTAAGTGTTTTAACACCTTTACCACCACGATTGGTAACACGGTAGTCATCAATATCAGTACGTTTTCCGTATCCTTTTTCAGAAACTACTAATACAGTTGTTTCCGGGTCATCGATACTGATCATGCCAACTACTTCATCGGTTTCATTATCCAGGGTAATACCACGAACACCTGTTGCGGTACGTCCCATTGGCCGCACTTTTGATTCATTAAATCTGATAGCTCTGCCCGATTTCAATGCCATTACAATTTCGCTGGTACCGCTGGTTAAATTCGCTTCCAGCAGCATATCCCCTTCATTGATATTGATTGCATTGATACCATTGGCCCTCGGACGTGAATAAGCTTCAAGCGAAGTCTTCTTGATGGTACCTTTGCGGGTACACATGATAATGAAGTTATTTTCGAGGTACTCTTTATCTTTAAGGTTGATTAGCTTGATATAAGCCTTGATATTTTCTTCTTTAGGAATATTGATGATGTTCTGGATAGCACGACCTTTAGAAGTACGTGTTCCTTCCGGAATTTCAAATACCCTGAGCCAGAAGCAACGACCAGCCTCGGTAAAGAAGAGCATGTAATTGTGATTAGAAGCAATAAGCAGATGCTCAATAAAATCTGCATCGCGGCTATTGCTGCCTATGGAGCCTTTGCCGCCTCTGCCCTGTCTGCGATATTCAGTTAAAGGCGTACGTTTGATATAACCTTCTCGTGAAATGGTGATTACAACATCCTCATCCTCTATAAAGTCTTCGGTATTCATTTCTGCAGATGAGTGCACCATTTCAGTTTTGCGCTCATCACCGTATTTTTCCTTTATTTCGGTAAGCTCATCTTTGATGATCTGCATACGTAAGCCTTCATCTGCCAAAATAGATTTTAAATATTCTATTTGTTTCATCAGCTCAGCATATTCAGCTTTGATCTTATCACGCTCAAGTCCTGTTAACCTTCTTAGAGTCATATCCAGTATTGCACGTGCCTGTATCTCGCTCAGGCCAAACTGGGTCATTAACCCGTCACGCGCTGCTTCTGGAGTATCCGAAGCGCGAATCAATCTGATCACTTCATCCAGGTGGTCAAGCGCAATCAGTAAGCCTTCTAATATATGTGCACGTTTTTCAGCCTCAGCAAGCTCAAACCGGGTACGACGTACAATAACTTCTAATCTATGCTCAACAAAATGATGGATCAGATCCCTCAGATTTAGCATCATTGGGCGGCCATGCACAAGTGCAATGTTATTTACGCTAAAAGATGTTTGTAGCGAAGTATACTTGTATAAATTGTTTAATACGATAGCTGCATTTGAATCTCTGCGGATTTCATAAACAATACGGATACCTTCTCTATTCGATTCATCACGAATGGCGGTAATGCCTTCCAGCTTTTTATCATTAACCAGTTCGGCGGTACGCTCAATCATCACCGCTTTGTTTACCTGGTAAGGTATTTCGGTAACGATAATACGTTCGCGGTCGTTATTATAAGTTTCAATTTCGGCACGGGCTCTTAATACAATACGGCCACGGCCGGTTTCAAAAGCATCCTTTGCTCCTTCATAACCATAGATAATACCACCTGTAGGGAAATCCGGGCCCTTGATGTATTTCATCAGCTCGGTCACTTCTATCTGGCGGTTATCCATCAATGCCATAGTAGCATCAATTACTTCCGATAAATTGTGCGGCGCCATGTTAGTGGCCATACCTACTGCAATACCCGACGCACCATTCACCAATAAGTTAGGGAATTTTGCAGGTAATACAGTTGGCTCTTGCAGCGAGTCGTCAAAGTTTAATTGGAAATCAATGGTATCTTTATTGATATCGGCCAGCATCTCTTCAGCTATCTTTTCAAGCCTTGCCTCTGTATAACGCATTGCCGCAGGGTTATCACCGTCAATAGAACCGTAGTTTCCCTGGCCTTCGACCAGTGGATATCGCAGGCTCCACTCCTGCGCCATACGCACCATGGTGTCATATACAGATGAGTCACCATGCGGGTGATACTTACCCATCACTTCACCGACGATACGGGCAGATTTCTTATAGGGTTTATTGTTGTTTAAACCAAGATCAAGCATGCCAAAAAGAACACGCCTGTGCACTGGTTTTAAACCATCACGAACATCTGGTAATGCCCGTGAAACGATAACCGACATTGAATAATCAATGTAAGCTGATCGCATTTCTTCATCAATATTTATTGGAATTATTCTGTCTTCTGGGGGTAGATTGCCGTTTCCTGTTTCGTCAGCCATTTTTATTTTTTTGTAGAATCTTCGCTTATAATTCGGTCATTAAAAATTGCTTTTTTAATGACCTGCGAAGTTAAGAAAATACTTCATTTTACAGCAGTATTTTATGAACATTCTGCATCAAAAATTACTAAAGAGTTAATATTTTTTACAATTCGGGAATTGCCGTTTTGGCACCTATTTAGACTTCTTCCAATACTCCTCAATTACCATTCCGCCAGGCAACGTGGCCATTAACGTGAGGGTGTCATTACGAATGGAGTACAAGTAGGAAACCGGCACATCGGTTAATTTGGAAGGTTGACTGCTGAAAGTTTCAGTTTCGATACAGGTATCCCCTTTTAATGAATAATTTCCGGCTTCGTATTTTTCGGGATTATTATTACTATCAATAACAAAGGCTTCAAAATGTGAATCATCATACTTTCTTTGCAAAGTATAACCAACGGGTGCTCCCTCCTTTTTACCGTTATAAATACCACCGACAAATTGCCATCTACCTTTCAAAGTTGCAGTCATGGTAAAAGACGATACCAGTGCAAAACTTAAGAACGATAATATGAAAATATTTATCTTTTTCATATTATCCAGTTAATTCCCTTTTTTAATAAACTCAGGGTTTTTTCTTCTTCACTTCCGGATATAGGTTGATAATTATAAACCCACTGCGCTGTTGGAGGAAGGCTCATTAAGATAGATTCGATCCGACCATTGGTTTCGAGTCCAAAACGAGTTCCTGCATCATATACCAGGTTAAATTCGGCATAACGGCTGCGGCGCTGGTACTGCCATGCCTGGTGTTTTTCGTTAAACTCTTTGTTCCGGTTCCGGTCAACTAACTCCAAATAGGTTGGTGCAAAAGTACGACCGACTGCTTTTGAAAATTCAAATAGCTGTTCCCAGCTAAGTTCTTCATTAGCTGTTAAACGGTCGTAAAATATGCCACCTATGCCACGTGTTTCGTTGCGATGTTTGATGAAGAAGTAATCATCCGCCCATAACTTGAACCGGTGGTAAAAATCGTTGTTAAATTTATCACACACCGATTTTAATTGCCCATGGAAATAACGGCCATCTTCTTCAAGCACATAATGAGGTGTCAGATCAATACCTCCGCCAAACCATCTTACCGGCTGACCTGAAGAAAAAGACGAAGGCATTTCGAAATACCGGATGTTCATGTGAATAATGGGTACCATAGGGTGGTTAGGATGAATTACAATAGATACACCCGTTGCAAAAAAATCGTCCTGCTCCACATTCAGGGCCTTTTTCATAGTATCGGGTAGATGACCATGAACAGCGGAGAAATTCACGCCGCCTTTTTCGAAAATACTGCCGTTTTGGATAATGCGTGTACGTCCACCACCACCACCTTCACGCTCCCATAGTTCTTCTTCAAAATGTGCTTTACCGTCAGCTAACTCAAGCGCTGCGCATATTTCGTTTTGTATCGATTGGTAATCTGCTGCTATCTGTTCCTTACTGATCATCGGGGCAAAGATAGGGATTTGGTTGATTGAGTTAGATTGGGTTGATTAGGTTTATTAGTTAATTGTGTTGACACTAGTTGTGAGATTACAACACTCGCTTAGTTAATCTGCCTCCAGATAATCTAAATCTTTGCCGAATGTTTCCTTTAATTGACTTACAGAAAATAATGCCAAAATACTAAGTATAGCCATCATGATATATCCGCTGGTAATCATTCCATAATGACCTTTTAACGCGAGAAAGGCTAGATTAATGGGCACCAATGATCCACGTACAAAGTTCGGCACTGTAGTGGCAACTGTCGATCGTATATTTGTCCCGAATTGCTCTGCTGCAATGGTTATAAATGTAGTCCAATACCCCACGCAAAAACCCATAAAAGCGCATAGCCATAGATATTCACTACTTGTCATGCCATCTGCACGCAGATAAACTATCACGCTTATTACCGATAATGTAAGGAAAACGTACATTGCCAGCTTTCTTGAACGGGTTAATTGGGACAATAGTCCGGCAGCTACGCCTCCAATTGCAATAGCTATATACGCATACAATATTCCGTCGCCGGCATTTAGTTTTCCTTTAGCATGCAATGCAACCCCAAATTCAGGCTGTAAAGAGATCAATACCCCTACTACATACCAAAGTGGAGCACCAATTAATATACAAAAAAGATATTTTTTGAACCTGGACCAATTTGTAAACAACATGAAAAAGTTCCCTTTTGATACTGTGGTTTCTTTAATATTCTTAAACATTCCTGATTCGAAAGTTCCAATACGTAATAAAAGCAACAGGATACCTAATCCTCCTCCAACGAAATAAGCATCCCTCCAGCCATATTTGGCCACAATATTTGCTGCTGCTGCACCAAACAATCCTACAGCAGCTACTATCATCGTACCATAGCCTCTTTTTTCTTTGCTTAACGTTTCACTTACTAATGTTACTCCTGCTCCCAGCTCACCTGCCAGACCTATCCCTGCTATAAAACGTATAATTGCATAAGTTTCCGGATCATGAACAAAACCATTTGCAAAATTGGCCAGAGAATATAGGGTTATGCTGCCAAAAAGAACTTTTATACGACCAAGTTTGTCGCCAAGTACCCCCCACAATATGCCGCCAAGCAGGAGGCCAATCATTTGCCAGTTCACAATATTGATACCTTTTGTCAATAAATCAACAGGTTTAACCCCAATATCTAACAAACTCTGTTTCCTTACAATCAGGAAAATTAACAGATCGTATATATCAACAAAATAGCCTAATGAGGCTACTAAAACCAAAAAAACGGCGTTTCGTGTAAGTTTGTTTGAAGCTGTATCAGTCATAAAAGTGATAAATTTGCCGGGCTAATTTAATGGTATTTCGTAAACATTAGCAAAAAAATACCATCAAACAGGCTTGATCTCTAAGCTTGGATTGTCAACTTCATTCACTTCCAAATAGTTAAGATCTTTACCAAAAGTTTTTTTTAACTGGCTTAATGATATCATTGCGATAATATTGAGGATTGATATCATAATATAGGCGCTATTTATCATTCCGTAGCTGCCTTTGAATGCGATAAACCCAAAGTTGATGGGAATGAGTAAAGCCCTTACAAAATTTGGAACCGTAGTAGCAACTGTCGACCTGATGTTTGTGCCAAACTGCTCGGCTGCAATGGTTATAAATATTGGCCAAAAGCCGGCGCCAAAGCCCATAAATATGCAAATCCATATAAACTGCCGGTTGGTAATGCCTGTTGAACTCAGGTAAGCTATTTCAGCAATTATTAAAAGGACCTGGAAAACAAACATCGTTAGTTTTCTTGATTTAGTGATTTGCGAAAATAAGCCGGCAAATATGCCGCCAATGGCAATGCCTATATACAGGTACATTACACCTTGTCCGGCATCTAACGGTTCTTTGGCTCGCAGCGCTATTCCAAATTCGGGTGCTAAATTAACAAGCACCCCGGTCACTAACCATGACGGTGCCCCGATCAGGATGCAGAATAAATATTTTTTAAACCTTCTGAAGTTGGTGAACAGCATGAAAAAGTTGCCCTTTGATACTTTAGTCTGTTCTATGTTTTTGAACATGCCTGACTCAAAAGTCCCCAACCTTAATAACAGCAATATCACGCCTAAACCGCCCCCGATAAAATAGGCATTGCGCCAACCAAATTGGGCAGCAAAAACAGCCGCAGAAGCGCCTAAAAGACCAATTGCCGAAACGATCATTGCCCCATATCCTCTTCTCTCCTTGCTCATGGTTTCGGTTACAAGAGTGATACCTGCACCCAACTCTCCGGCAAGACCGATACCTGCGATAAACCTGATCACGGCATAAGTATTTACATCGTGTGCAAAACCGTTGGCAAAATTGGCAATGGAGTAAAGTAATATCGAACCAAAAAGAACTTTGATGCGCCCCAATTTATCCCCCATCACGCCCCACAATATGCCGCCGATCAGCAATCCTGCCATCTGAAGATTGATGATGTATATACCTTCAGAAAGTACATTATCCGGGCTAACGCCTATATCAAGCAGGCTTGCTTTCCTTACTATGGAGAAAACCAGGAGGTCATATATATCAACAAAATAACCCAGAGAAGCAACAATAACCAGCATGATTATATTGCGGGCGGTTTTAACTGTGTGTGAATCAGTCATGAAGGTGATAATTAGCTATTGTAATTTATGTAATTAATTAAATACCCGCTAATTATTTTTTTGGCACAAAAAAAACCCCTGTATCCGTACAGAGGTCTTTTAATTCAGAATAAATGAATTATATCTTTTTCACGTTTACCGCCTGTAATCCTTTTCTGCCTTCTTCCACATCATATTGCACGTTATCGTTATCCTTAATGGCATTTACACCGCCTTGTACATCTTTGAAATGTACAAAAAGGTCTTTACCATCTTCGGTTACGATAAAACCGTAGCCTTTTTGTGTGTTAAACCATTTTACTTTTCCAGTCTTCATAATAGTATTATCCTTAATAAAAAAAATTGTTAGAGAGATTAAAAACTAAGGCAAACTGAAATAAAATTGGTATTAATTATCAGAAAGCATTATAATATTAACCCGTTTTCCAAATATATAAAATTATTATATAACAAATAAAAATTATTTATTTGGTTGCGGAGTCGTTCTCAGGTATGGTTTTATCACTTTAAAACCTTTCGGAAACTTAGCCGGAATGTCCTCTGTTTTAACTGCAGGGACTATAATTACGTCTTCTCCCTGCTTCCAATCAGCCGGTGTAGCTACACTGTAATTAGCTGTAAGCTGTAAAGAATCGATCACGCGGAGTATTTCCTGGAAGTTTCTTCCCGTTGATGCAGGGTAAGTAATGGTCAATTTGATCGTTTTATCAGGCGCGATAACGAACAAGGAACGTACAGTAGCTGTTAATGAGGCGTTTGGATGGATCATATCATACGCCAAAGCGATCTCGCGGTTCTCGTCCCCTATTAGCGGGAAGTTTACCTCAACGTTCTGGGTTTCGTTAATATCGTTGATCCAGCCTTTGTGCGATTCAACCGAATCTACACTTAGTGCGATCACTTTTACATTTCGTTTGTCAAATTCATCTTTTAGTGATGCTGTTTTGCCTAATTCGGTGGTACATACTGGTGTATAATCCGCAGGGTGTGAAAATAATACGCCCCAGCTGTTGCCCAGGTATTCGTGAAAATCTATTTCGCCTTGTGATGTTTTGGCCTTAAAGTTTGGGGCTACATCGCCTAATTTTAAGCTCATAATGTTTAATATTTAGTATGATTTAATATTTAATATGATGATAAAGTTACAGTGATTGTTAATATAATCAATAGAAAATTGAAAATATCTATCAAATACATATACAATATAGAATTAAAATTACACCAACATTATAATCAAATTGTTGTTGATGCTATTTGAGACACTAAACTGTTACTTACTTAATGGAACGGCATACCTATCAAACAGGAATTATTGGCAATTGCGCCTATTTAGCACACATCAATAAAAACACAAACATCGACTGGCTTTGCTGGCCACGTTTTGACAGCACATTTATTTTTGGTGGGTTACTGGACAAGAAAAAAGGCGGTGAGTTTTCGATTTTACCGGATGGTGAATACACCTCGCATCAGTATTACCAGGAAAACACCAACATACTCATCACGGAGATAACCGTTAAAAGCGGCGGGAAATACAGAATAACGGATTTTGCGCCGCGTTTTTATCAAAATCAACGCTATTATAAGCCTTTAATGCTTGTCAGAAAGATAGAGGCGTTAGAAGGATCACCGAGAATAAAAGTAAAATGTGAACCTGTATCTGAATATGGGGATATCAAGCTTGAGGTGAACCGGGGCAGCAATCATATTCAATATTTGGGCGGGAACGAAAATATACGGCTGACTACCAACATACCGATCAGTTACATTTTCGAATCACATGCCTTTGTGCTGAATGAACCCAAATACATGGTGATGACCTACGGTGAACCGCTGGAAGCACCATTGATAAGCACCACAGATCGTTTTTTACAGGAAACCGTCCGCTATTGGCAAACCTGGATCAAACACTCCTCTATCGCAACATTTTATCAGCCATTTGTAATACGATCCGCCCTTGCCTTAAAAATACACCAGTATGAAGATACTGGAGCCATTATAGCTGCGAGTACTACCAGTTTGCCCGAATTTCCGGGAAGTGGGCGTAACTGGGATTATCGCTATTGCTGGCTGCGCGATACTTATTATGTGATTACTTCGCTGAATCACATTGGTCATTTTGAGGAAATGGAAAAGTATTTTAATTATGTTACTGATATTTCATTTTCAGAGGATTTCAGATATCAACCTTTGTATGGTATTACCGGCCAAAAAACATTAACGGAACGTATATTAAATAACCTTGATGGCTATATGGGCAACCAACCTGTGCGCGTTGGTAACCAGGCTTATGAGCACATTCAAAATGATATTTATGGACAGGTTTTGGTTTCGGTACTACCACTTTATACGGATCATCGTTTTATATTTTCGGAGCGGAAGGATTCGGCACGCTGGATAGAATACTTGTTGAACAAGATAGATAAGACTATAGATGAAAAAGATGCCGGCATATGGGAGTTCCGCAATATGGCAAACATACATTGTTATAGCAATTTATTCCAGTGGGCAGGTGCCTGTGCTGCTGAAAAAATGGCACGTACTATCGACCATAAACAACTGGTACGTAAGGCTGTCTCTTTAAAGAAACGCGCAGCAAAACATATCGAAAGTTGCTATGATCCTAAAAGAAAAGTTTATACCAATTCGGCGGGCAGTCCCAACCTGGATGCCAGTACATTACAGTTAATCATGATGAATTATCTCGACCCCGCATCAAAAAGGGCAAAGGATCATTTAGCTGCATTAGAAAAAGAGCTAAAAGCATCTAATGGATTATTTTACAGATATTTATATAAAGACGATTTCGGCAAACCTAAGACCACTTTCCTGATATGTGCCTTTTGGTACGTGGAAGCGCTGGCTGCTGTTGGCAGGATAGATGATGCCTTAAAAGAATTCGAAAATCTGCTTCAATTCTCTAATCACTTGTTATTGTTCAGTGAGGATGTTGATGAAGAGAATGGCAGCCAATGGGGTAATTTCCCCCAGGCATACAGCCATGTGGGATTGATGAATGCAGCCTATCGTATTGCGATGAAGCTGGACAGGCCGATATTTTTATAGAATGTCATTGGTCACTGGTCATTGGTCATTGGTCATTGGTCATTAGTCACTGGGCAGTGGTCAGTGGTCATTAGTAATTGTTGCTATATAATTATGTAAACTAATGACTGATGACCAATGCCTAATGACAAACAGATCAATGCTTTACAAGGCTGTTTTCTGTAAGAGACCTTAACATTTTCCGTGCTTCGGTTGGCGATCTTAAATAGAACTTTGCAGCAGATAAATTACTGCCTATTTTTATAGTGATCGCACTATCAGGCAATGCTTTAAATACATCCTCATCCGTATAATCATCACCAAAAGCCATTATAAAATCGTATTTGATGTTATCGATCAGCGTTAACGCGGCTTTGCCTTTATTGATCTCGATGTTTTTTATCTCGACAACCTTATCACCGGGTAATAGCTGAAGGCCTTTATCATTAGCAAGATATTTTAGATTGTTCATCAACTCCCCTGCCCTTAATTCGCCAAGCCCTTTTTGTGCTTTTCGGTAATGCCACACCAGTGAATAAGATTTTTCTTCAATAAAAGTACCCGGTGTACGGTCTACATAAGTTTCAAGCACTGGTAAAATATCGTGTTTCCAGTGTGCCGAAAGCCCGGCTAATTTATGCCAGTTAGCATGCTGTTTTTTGTACCATGCGCCATGTTCGGCTATCAGGTCGATATCTTTATCGCCAAACCATTCGCCCAGGTTCTCATGTTTACGGCCGCTAATGAGTACTACGTGATTTGCAGGGTCCTCAGTTAACTGTTGTAAAATGTCATACAATTCAGTATCCGGAGTTGCCTGCTCTATATTTGGTTTAAAATCGACCAGCGTGCCATCATAATCTAAAAATATAATGCGCTTATTTGTTTTGGCATAACGGTTTACAATAGATTGCTTGGTAGCCGTGCCGATATAACGTGTTTGCATGGAGCGCTGCAACTGTATCACTTCTTTCAGTTTATCCATAAAAATTTTCACCCAATGCGAAACATTAAATTTAGACACCATTTGTCGCATAGCCACCATTCGCCGGCGTTGTTCGTCCAACGGCATATTGATAGCTTTAATAATAGCGTCAGCCACTTCTACGGTGTTATTTGGGTTGACAATAATCGCATCGATTAGCTCTTTCGACGCCCCCGCCATCTCACTCAATATCAATACGCCATCATTATTAATGCGACTGGCTACATATTCTTTACTTACAAGATTCATACCATCGCGCATTGGCGTTACCAGGCATACATCGGCAGTATAATACAGGGCCGAAAGTAATTCGATAGGCAAAGGCCGGTAGTAGTAGTGAATGGGCGTCCAATCCATTGTTCGGTAAACGCCATTAATACTACCCACTTTTTTATCTATCTGATCGCGCAGCTGAACATATTGTGGTACGGTGTCACGGGAAGGCACTACGACCATATAAAGTGCTATTTTTTCTTTGTACTCGGGATATTGCTGTAACAGGTACTCAAACACATGCAGGCGCTGTAATATGCCTTTGCTGTAATCAAGGCGATCAATTGTAACAACCAGCTTTGTATTTTTAAAAGTATCCTGTATAAGCTTAATATCTTTCTTTACTTCGGGATCATGAGGTAATTCAGTATATTTTTTATCGTCAATACCCATCGGGAATGATTCGAGCACTATAGAGCGTTCGCCCTCAGTTATGATATTTGCCGAGGATGTTACAGGTAGTATCCTTGTTGACGCGTTTAAAAAATGTCTTACATCATCAAATGTGTGGAAACCGATCAGGTCGGCACCCAATATCCCATGTATCAGTTCGGCACGCCAGGGTATCAGCCTGAACATTTCATATGATGGGAAAGGTATATGCAGGAAAAAGCCTATCGAAAGATCGGGTTGCTCTTTGCGGATCAATGCTGGTAAAAGCATTAACTGATAATCGTGTACCCATATGGTATCACCAGGCTGCGCCACTTTAAGCACGGCATCTTTGAACTTTTCATTTACCTTTTGGTAGTAATCCCAGTTGGATTGCTTGTAATTTGCATAAGTGGAGGCATAGTAGTGAAATACGGGCCACAAAACTTCGTTTGAAAAGCCCTCGTAATATTCACTAATCTCTTCCTGCGATAAAAAAACAGGTAATAAGCTTTGTTCTTTTAGCTGACCGGTAATTTTTTCTTTTTTATTATCTTCTGTTACTTCAAGGCCGGGCCATCCTAGCCATATATTATCATTTTGTTTGTAAATAGATCCCAGACCAGTAGCCAGTCCACCCTCGCTTGGCGACAATGTATATTCGCCATCATTCTCTGTAATCTTTACCGGCAGACGATTTGATACAATTATAGTTTTAGACATATTAAGGTTGTTGTAATACCTTTAATAAGGCTGAAAAGGCATAAGTTGTTTTAAAAATCGTTTGAGAAGGTCGCAAAAAGCTAATTTCCATGCTAATAAAGCACTTTTTTAGCACGGTTTGTAGGGCCTATCATTTGAGCAACACAATTCATTTTTGTCATTCTGAACGCAGTGAGGAATCTTCAGCGTTCACTGCGCTATATTTTCTGCCGTAAAGTTCTGATGAAGAAGATTCTTCTCCGCCGATTGGCGGATCAGAATGACAATTCCTTTTTGGCCATCTTCTGAACACCTATACTAAACCCCTTCCTACACCTTCCCGAGGAAGGAATCGCACCACCTCTTCTTTTGAATCTTCCGAACATCTGAGGTGTAAAACAACCCTTACAGTCTTATGCAATCCTAAATGTGGAAATTATATAAAAGCAAAAAGCCACTCCGATAATGGAGTAGCTTATAGTTCTTAGGTTGTCTGAGAAAATTATTTTACTTCTTTGTAGAATTCGATGTGTGCTTCCGGAGTGATCCTTACCAATACTTCTTTAGTATCGCTTTTAAGGTCAACAAAGTAAGCAGTTTCATCAGCATCAGTGTTTACTTCGGTATTGCTTTGAAGCACGATCACTTCTTTAACAGCATAACCTTTGTACTTTTCAGCAATTTCTTGCTCAGCTTTAGCTGGGATAGCTTTTAAATCAGCATTCTGAGTTAAAGCTACAAACTGACCCTGAAGGTTATAAAAAGCAGTCTTTTTAGTACCATCAGTTACGAAATCAGCTTTCTGGAAATTTTTGTTTACAGTCCATGATACATTTTTTGCATCAGCGAAATCAGCATTGAACTGGTCTAACACAGTGTAAGAAACATTTACAGTAGTGTTGCTTTTTTTGGTGCCATCGGCAAAAACGCTTACGCTAAACAAAGTAGCGATCGCAGCGGTTATGAATAATTTTTTCATTGTCTTAAATTTTAAATCCACAACAAAAGTAAGATATACTTGCTAATATTTAAAATTTAAGAACACTTTTATGATTATTTGATAAACTTATGGGTGATTTTTTAATTTTTGTAAAATTTCAGTCAATACTTAGTGTCTTTTTTACAATATGTTAAAGATTTTTGAGAATACTTAGTGTACTTTATACAATAAGTAAATTTCTTAACAATTTCTTTGCAATTTGATGACATTGAGGGTTTTTTATGTAACAAAAATATTATGAAAGCACTTATCCATTGTCTGCAAAACCCGGATAAAGTGTCATTCCGCCATCCATAAATATCGTAATACCAGTGATATAGTCGGCCTCATCTGAAGAAAGCCAGGCCGCAAGCCTGCCAATGTCATCCGGCTGACCAATACGGTTATAAGGTATCAGGGTCAGCAGTTTTTCCAAAGATTCGGGCGTTCCCCATGCATCGCGGTTGATCGGTGTTTGTATTGCGCCGGGGCCAATACTTACTACACGTATCTTATGCGGAGCCAATTCCTGCGCCATACTTTTCATCAGCATCATAATGCCACCTTTACTAGTTGCATAGTTTACATGACCACCCCAGGGGATCACCTCGTGAACACTGCTCATGCAGATAATTTTACCGGCTGCCTTGCTCCTCTCCTGTACCACTCCCCTGCGGATAAACTCCCTTGCTGCTTCACGTGAGCATAAAAATTGACCCGTAAGGTTAATATTAATGACTGTTTGCCATTGATCTAAGGTCATATCCACAAACTTTGAGTCTTTTTGCAGACCGGCGTTGTTCACCAATATATCTATAGTGCCGTATCGTTTAAACATTTCGGCAAACATAGCTTGTACTTCAGCCTCATGACTCACATCAGCCTGAAAAGCAAATGCCTCGCCCCCGGCAGATTTTATCTCATTGACAGTTTGATCTGCCGCAACCTGGTTATGTGCATAGTTGATCAGCAGCTTTGCGCCTGCTTTGGCCAGCTCAAGCGCCACGCCCTTGCCAATACCGCTATCGGCCCCGGTAACCAGCGCTGCTTGTCCCTGTAGTGAATATGATTTCATAGAGTAGTTGTTTTCTATAAATATAGCAAACGCAAATAAGGGATTTGGTTTTTAAGGGAAATTTAAAGACACGATTAAAGGATTGGTGGGATTATTTGCAGGATTTAAGAATTAACTGCATTATTTAAAATTGCCATATGAAGTTTTATCCGTCGTAAGTGGAAAAGCCACGAGTCACCACGCTTTTGACCTTCGCTGTATAGTCGCGCCAATTAGGGAGACCCTGATTGAAATATTATTTCCCAATCATTACTTCGGTCGATTTGATGATAGCATATACTTCGTCGCCTGCTTTAAGGCTTAAATCTTTCACACTATCCAAAGTAATCACCGAACTGATAATATTGCCTCCGCCTATATCAACCGATACATTAGCCATTACTCCCCCTTCTTTAATTCCAACAATTTTTCCCTTGAGACTGTTGCGTGCACTTAGTTTCATAATTTTAAAATTTAAAAATTGATAAACCTGTAATTAATAAACAATACTCTATAATTAAAGTTAGCCAATCCACTTGGTTTTTTTAAAAGATTCATGCTATTTATTTAATAGAGTTATCTTTTCGCCCTTGTTGGTGTCAGCTTAGGTGTTCGGAAGATTATAATTTCTTAAAAAAACAACACGTCGTGCTGAACCTGCCTGCCGGTAGGCGGGTTTATTTTAGCATCCCATCAGAAAGTTTGATACTTTAAAGGTAATTCGAGGCTCACCACAGGTGTTACCTTGCAAGTGAAGTACCAATCTGCATCGCATGACAGCCTTTTAATTTCTTCCGAACACTTGTGGTGACACTGCCAACAAAGGCGGAAAAGGCCTTTTAGCTTTATTAATATTAGCTATAAACCGGTTCTTGTACTTCTGTTTCTATTCCCATATTTGTATTCAACCAAGCAAGTGCCTCAGAATTCAGGTTTGAGAAAATATTGTTTAATTGCGAGAACTCAGCAGGATCAAGTACACTTTTGTAATCTTCTAATGTTTTAGTTTCGGCTTTAAAATTGACATCCAGGTTTAGGGTTCTGATTTTTTCTGCGATATTACCTGGAATGGCAAAAATACTTGCCAATATATCCGGCTCGACATAACTTAATATATTCCCTGTACAAACATTGTAACAGGGGTCAGTAGGTTTAAAAGGATACCTGTTGCATTTACAATCTGATTTATTCATTGGTAATAATATTACAGTTAAAAATCCAAAGAATTAAAAAGGCGATCATCCAAACAGCAAATAATATAACACCAAGCATAAACCAGGTGAGCTGTCTGCCAAAGAGTTTGTTGGCTTCTTTACTGGAAGCTTCAACAAAATTTGGTTTAACAAACATACTTGCCAGGTAACTTCTGGTTACAGATTGTCCCCAATAGATAGATGCGCATAACGATATCCATCCTACGACATAAATAAAATATAAATATTTATAGTCTACCAGTTTCAAATAATCTTTATGCAATACGGCAAGCAAAGAACCGCCAATGATTAATAAAGACCAGCTTGAAACTCTGTTAGATTCTTCATTAACTATTTTCAGTGCTTCAATGCGTGAAATCGTTGATTGCTCTTTATTGGATACCGTTTCGGCTACTGCGTTTTCATGCCGAACCAATCTGAAGATAGGAAGGAAGTTAAAAAACCTTTTCCAACGGCTTAACGGACGGCTATCCATTTTTGTTTAAATGCTTTACAAGAAAGGTTAATCAAGAATACAAAAAAAAAATATTGAAAACAATATTTTAAGATTTATCGTCCGAAGTTATTGCTTCGGGCAGCGAATTCTTAGTTTAAAATGCAACCTACTGTATTTCAGGCATTAAAAAATATTCACGATCGTTCATGGGTAACGTGAACGCTATAACGCTTTTATATAATCCAGGAAGAGGTATAATGCTTTCTTTTTATCCTCGTTAAGATTAAAATCGAGTTTGTGCATCAGGTAATCTTCCAAATCGAAATCAGTGCGTTTTGGCAGCTCTTTTAGTAGTTCAGGGCGGTGGTCAAGGCCAAATTTCAGGGACTTATTAAATTCATCGCTGAAACTCTGCGGAATAGGCTTGTTAGCTATCCACGCAGCAAACACAAAAGGCAGGCCGGTTAGTTTTTGCCATTCTTCTGACAGGTCATACACATGTTTATACTGCGCTTTTTTGCCAAATGTGCGGTCGCCTATTTGTACGAATGCTGTTTGTTGATCTGGGGATTGCGCGTAATCAATAGCACCGGTAATCTGTTGCGGATTTACTTTCCACCAGTTTTTCAGCAGCACCCGCGCCAGGTTATTCGAGGTACGCGATTGCGGATCAAGCTGAACGGTTTTGACTTCATGGATATCACAATTACTGAACAGGAACACTGAATTAACAGGACCGGTAGCGCCAATACAATAATCTGAAATAATGTGCCATTCGGGCAAATTTAAAGCAGCGGCAACGGGTATGAGGCCAATGTCTACTTTATCATCGATCAGCTTTTGGGCACAATCAGAGGGTATATCCAGGCTCAGGTCTATTTGATCAATGAAGTGGGTATTTTGTATTCCGTATATAAAGGGCTTGGTATTAGTATAGCTTACAGCTGATATTCTGATCTTTTTCACAGAGTGGTATTCGTATTATTTTAAATGATTAGCGTTATTAAAGTCGACGATCTCGTATTTCGTCCCGTCCCAGGTTGCTTTGTATAAAACCAGGTTTTGATGCGGAAAACTTTCCATTTCGGTGAGCGGTTTGTTGAGTAATAAGCACATAAATAAGCGCATGGCGCGGCCGTGCATACAGATCAGCACTTCTTTTTCTTCAGGATGGCTCATGATAATTTGCAGAGCATCCAATTGTCTCGCTTTTACTTCGTTGGGGCTTTCGCCGCCTTCAAATTTGCTATCGAGTTTACCATCGAGCCAATTGCGTATCAGTTTCAGGAAGGCCGCTTTATTGGGAGGTGTGGTGGGCTGGCCTTCCAGTACTCCCCATGCCAACTCATCAAGACCGGATAATTTTTCGTACGGTATTCCCTTATCAATAAATGCCTGTATGCTTTGCTGGGTACGTTTTAGCTCAGAAATATATATTTTATCAAAAGGCACATTCTTATAGGCTTTATAAAATAAAGCAGCCTGGTGACGTCCTTCCTCGTTTAGATCGGTGTCCCTGCCCCTGCCTTGCACAATCCCCTGTTTATTAAGGTCTGTCTGGCCGTGGCGAACAACATATAACGTTTTTAATATCATTAATTTTTAGCTAAAAGCTGAAAGACAAAGGCCTAAAGCTCTTTTAATTCTATTTTAAAAGCCCCCTTAATTTATCACAGGCAGTTTGTAAAACTGTGGCTTTGCTTCCTCAGGGAACTCAAAATTGGTATAATCGGTAACTACATTATATAATGTATCCCGTTCAATAGGTTTTCTGCCCACCTGTTTAATCAGGTCTACCAATTGCTTGGTGCTCATACCCGGATGCTGTTCCTCAGCGCCAGCCATTGAATAAATCTTTGTAGTGTCATCTAATGTTCCGTCAATATCATCCACACCAAAGTTAAGGGATAACTGCGCCGTATTACGGCTAATCATCGCCCAATAAGCTTTTATATGATCGAAATTATCCAGATAGATACGTGCTATGGCATAATTACGCAAATCCTCAACAACAGTTGATTCCGGTACGTGTGACATCTGGTTATCCTGGTTACGGAATTTCAGTGGAATAAAAGTCTGGAAGCCAGCTGTTTTATCCTGCAACTGGCGCAAACGTTCCATGTGATCTACACGATGCCAATATTTTTCTATATGACCATACAACATAGTAGCATTTGAGCGCATACCCAGTTTGTGCCATTCCTCATGTATTTCCAGCCATTGATCGGCAGTGCATTTGTCTTTGGCTATCTGCTCGCGTATTTCGGGATGAAATATCTCCGCTCCACCACCCGGTATTGATTCCAGACCAGCGTCCTTCATCATCTTCATGCCGGTAGCATAGTCGATCTTTGCTTTTTTGAAAATATAATGATATTCAACCGGTGTTAAAGCCTTTACATGCAATTCAGGGCGATGCGCTTTTATTTTGCTGAATAATTCGCTATAAAAAGGAACATCGTATTGCGGCAATACACCGCCTACAATATGTACTTCGGTAACCGGCTCATTGTCATATTTTTTTACAATGTCCAGCATCTCTTCCATCGTATACTCCCACCCTTCCGACCGTTGTTTGATCAGGCGGGAATATGAACAAAACTTGCAATCGTAAACACAAAGATTGGTTGGTTCGATATGAAAATTGCGGTTAAAGTAGGTTTTGTCTCCGTGTTTTTTTTCGCGGATATAATTGGCCAGAACTCCCAAATAGCTTAATTCGCCCTTTTCAAAAAGCAAAACACCTTCGTCTAAGGTAATGCGTTCGCTATTCAGAACTTTTTGGGCAATGTGCTTTAAATCAGCAGGAAGATCAGGATTTTGAATTAATACCTCTAAATCACCAGGTGAAACCATACACAGAAAATTTTGTCAAATGTACTAAAAAGCGCAAATTTTGCTTTCACACAATGGCATATTGTTCAACTATGCAAGGTAATGACATTAAGTTTACAGTGAGGTGATGGATGATATCTGCTGAATACCAATAAAACAGTTATCCTGGCAACCTTTTGGGTAATAGCCCACCTCGGATATTAATCCCCTGTTTTTTATCTCAAAATAAATATCATTTTTAAGAGGATCAGCATTAAGCCAGCTATTTTTAGCTTTGACATATATATCGTCCAGTGTCATTACATCACCAGCTTCTGGGTGAGTATTCAAAGTAATCCCTTCTTCATGCCATTTTGCAGTAGTATCTCTTTTAGCAGTATTATGCACAGTATCTATTAAATAGTAATATGCTGAATAATCGCGGGCTACAACTTTACCATTCTCCACACTTGTTGTAACGGTCACGTTGTTAGAAGGCTCCACATATATCTGATTAATGGTATAGGCATATGAATTATTAATCTTCATTTTGTAAGAAAGCCAGGCACTATAACTATTATTATAATTTGAAGTAATAGAATCAGGGATTTTAAAGATGCTTTTTGATGTATCCTTATCGTTATTTGAAACAACAGAATCCTGTATTTTAACAGCATTTTTAACCATCTCTTTTTTACAGGAAATCAGGAGAATAAGCCCGATAAGGATAAGGCACAATTTGGTTTTCATACTAAGGTTATTTGGGGGATTATAATAAAATTACAAATAATACCACACGTTTGCCAAATAATCTCGTTTATTTTGTTGTTTATGAAAATCGAGACCATCGCCATTCACGCCGGTAATCATGCTGACGGATCATCAAAAGCAGTAATTCAGCCTATCACCCTATCCACAACGTTTACTAGAGAAGCTGACGGATCTTTCCCGGCAGGATATATCTATAGTAGATCAAGCAACCCCAACCGTACATCCCTGGAAAATGTATTAGCCAGACTGGAAAGTGGCGCCGATGCGGCAGCTTTCTCCTCTGGCAATGCGGCGGGTATGACGGTTTTTCAAACGCTGAAACCAGGTACACATATAATTTGTCCGGATGATATGTATCATGGATTGCGTAACCAGATAAAAACACTGTTTGCCGGGATATTAGAGTTTGATTTTATCGATATAAATGATACCGCAGTATTAACTTCTCATATTAAATCCAATACCGGCTTAATATGGATCGAAACACCTTCAAATCCGCTTTTGAAGATAACGGATATTAAAAAAATTGTTGAAATTGCGCGAAAACATCACATCAAAGTAGCTTGTGATAATACTTTTGCCACACCTATTGGTCAGCAACCATTGGCTTTGGGCGTTGATCTGGTAATGCATTCTTCCACCAAATATTTTGGTGGTCATAGCGACCTTATGGGCGGTGCATTAATTACTGCCGAGAAAAATGAATGGTGGACAAAGATTCGCCAGGTGCAGGAAATGGGCGGCGCTATCCCCTCGCCTATGGATTGTTATTTTTTAACGAGAAGCATAAAAACACTTCCCTATCGCGTACGTGGACACGTATATAATGCGCAATTGCTATCTGAATATCTTCAGAAACATTCCAAAATAGAAAAGGTAATGTACCCTGGTCTTCCATCCCATCCGCAGCATAAAATTGCCAAAGAGCAAATGCTAAATTTTGGCGGTATGCTTTCTTTTTGTGTAAAAGGAGGATCGGACGAAGCAAGAAATGTGATTAACAAGCTAAATATATTTACCCAGGCCACCAGCCTTGGCGGCGTGGAAACCCTGATAGAGCATCGTGCCTCTGTTGAAGGTCCGGACACCAAAACGCCGCATAATTTATTGCGTGTATCTGTAGGCCTGGAACATATTGATGACCTGATCGCAGATATCTCTCAAGCACTAAGTTAGAGCAAATCATGGTTCACAGTTTCAGTTTTACTATGAGCCATGATCTATTAATTATCAACAATTAACTTTTAAAATACGACATCGGCTCTTTACCCAGCCGTCTTCTCAATATACCGATCTGCCCGATATGATAAGATTGATGATCATTGATAAAAGCCCACAATCCGGCTAAAGTGTTATCAAATGGAGCTATTGGGTGCTTTATTTCGATAACCGAACCCAATGCTTCATCCGGCAGGTTTTCAAGGCCTTTCCGAATAACAGGTGATACTTCGTTCCATTTATTCCTGATCTGTTCAATTGTAGGAAACTCACCTTTTGGCATTTTTCTTTCTTCTTCGGTCGACCCTTGTACAGTTAAAAAATGACCAGTCCATGGGATATCCACTTGTGCGCCACCAATACGTACCAGGTTTCGTTGCGCCCATAGTAAGTGTCCTGCCAGCCATTTAACGCTATTCATGGGTTCGGCCACGCATGTGTTTGCTTCGGAATCATTGATACTTTCAATTACATTGTTGAACAATATATCATGAAGGTCATACTGTGCTAATAATTGTTTTTTTGCTGACATGATTTAATGATTTAGTTTTTTGATCTATGTAAAACTACCAACAATAACAGCTTACAGTGGGGCGTAAATACGCCATATAAGAGGCTTTTTGCGCCATTTATTCAATCTGTCAATAGTGGGGCAAGTACAATATAAAGTCATAACCTCAAATTTTTTGAAATTTAATTTGGAGATTTGCTTTAACATGCACTATGTTTGCAACATTATTTGGTAACAATACCAAAATCAATTCCCCAAAAGGTTTTGATTTATAAAGAAGCGGCGAGAGATCAGGCTCAATGACCCGCTGGCAACCCTCCAAGGTGGAGAAGGTGCCAATTCCTGGCCCGGAGAATGGATCTCCGGGGGATATAAATTAATAACCATGAAAAGTCTGACGAAAATCACATCCTGCAACCTTTTGAACATCCCTACGGGTTTGGCAATTTCTTATAGCTATCCAAATAGCTGTATGTGCATGTGTTGTTGCTGTTAATCCACGAGTTTGAATTTATTTAAACAAAGTGCATAGCATCAAAGGCTTACCTGTCTTTATTTGCTACTAACATCAAATCACCTTTAGCATCAGGAAATCAATAGTTAAAAACATCAAAATACTTACTGCCATGTCAACATTAAAATTCGAAACATTACAACTACACGCCGGACAAGAAGCTGACCCAACAACGGGCGCACGGGCTGTGCCACTTTATCAAACTTCTTCATTTGTATTTAAAAACGCCGAGCATGGCGCAAACCTGTTCGCTCTAAAAGAATTTGGTAATATTTACAGCCGTATCATGAATCCAACCACAGATGTTTTTGAGAAGCGTGTGGCGGCATTGGAAGGTGGCGTAGCAGCATTAGCAACCGGATCAGGACAAGCAGCGCAATTTCTTGCCCTAAACAATATCCTACAGGTTGGCGATAATTTTGTTTCCTCACCCTATTTATACGGCGGTACCTACAATCAATTTAAGGTTTCTTTTAAACGGCTGGGTATTGATGCACGTTTTGCAAAAGACGATAGCGCCGAAAATATTGAAAAATTGATCGATGACAAAACCAAAGCCATTTATCTTGAAACCATTGGTAACCCGGAATATAACATACCCGATTTTGATAAAATCGCTGCTGTAGCTAAAAAGCATGATCTACCGCTTATTGTAGATAATACATTTGCCGCTGCCGGTTATTTATTCCGTCCGCTGGAACATGGAGCACATGTTGTGGTACAATCTGCTACAAAATGGATCGGTGGACATGGTACAAGCATAGGTGGTGTAATTGTTGACGGTGGTAACTACAACTGGGGCAATGGTAAATTTCCACAGTTTACCGAGCCATCAGAAGGTTATCATGGATTAGTATTCTCGGATGTATTTGGTATTGGCGGCCCTTTTGGCAACATCCAATTCATCATTCGTGCCCGTGTTGAGGGTCTACGCGATTTTGGTCCGTCTATATCTCCATTTAACAGTTTCCTGTTCATACAAGGATTAGAGACACTTTCATTGCGTGTTCAACGCCATGTGGATAATGCACTCGAGCTAGCTAAATGGCTTGAAAAACATCCCCAGGTAGCAAAAGTAAACTACCCAGGCTTAGCATCATCGCGTTATCATGCGCTAGCCCAAAAGTATTTGAAAAACGGTTTTGGCGCAGTATTATCATTCGAGATAAAAGGTGACAAAGAAAATGCCGGCCGTTTTATTGATAGCCTGCAACTGGTTAGCCATCTGGCAAACGTAGGTGATGCTAAAACATTGATCATTCAACCATCAGCAACTACGCATCAGCAACTTTCTGATGAAGAACAACTTGCCGCAGGGGTTACGCCAAACTCGTTGCGCATTGCAGTTGGAATTGAGCATATTGATGATATAAAAGCCGATTTGGAACAGGCATTTGCCAAAATAAAAAAACTGGCAGCCGAGTTAAGCCTCACCTAAATCCTCTCCAAAGGAGAGGACTTGATTTTATTCCCTCCCTTTTGGGGAGAGTTAGAGAGGGGCAGTTTTTTTAGTTTTTTAAGTGATAATAGAGTTATTACGGAATGTGGCTGATAAAATTCAGCTGCATCCGAAATAACAAACGGATGAAATGAATACACAAATATTTAAATACCCGAACCCATTTAAGCTCGAATCAGGAAAGATATTGCGGGAACTGGAGATAGGTTTCCATACTTATGGTAAATTAAATAAAGAGCGTGATAATGCGGTGTGGGTATGTCACGCACTAACAGCAAATTCTGATGTATTTGACTGGTGGAAAGGATTGTTTGGAAGCAAAAATTACTTTAACCCGGATGAGCATTTTATTGTATGCGCTAACATTTTAGGTTCACCCTATGGCACTACAAGTCCATTGAGCGAAAATCCGGTAACCGGTTTACCATATTACTTATCGTTCCCACAAATATGTGTTCGTGATATGGTTAAAGCACACCAATTACTGGCAGATCACCTGGAGATTAAAGATATCAAAATAGTTTTAGGCGGTTCATTAGGTGGGCAGCAGGCTTTGGAGTGGTCTATTATGGAACCAAATCGTATCAAAAATCTGATAGCGATCGCTACCAACGCGCGGCATTCACCATGGGGCATCGCTTTTAATGAATCGCAGCGCCTGGCCATCGCTTCGGACAGAAGCTTTTATGCAAATAAACCTGACGGCGGCGTAAAAGGCCTAAAAGCAGCACGTAGTATTGCATTGCTCTCCTATCGTGGTTACAAAACCTATTCGATAACACAACAAGAGGATAACGATAAAAAAGTAGACAGCTTTAAAGCTTCATCATACCAAAATTACCAGGGCGAAAAACTGGTAAACCGATATAACGCTTACAGCTATTGGTGTTTGACTAAAGTAATGGACTCGCACAATGTGGGTCGCGGCAGGCATGGTGTGGAAAAAGCGTTAAGCCTTATCAAAGCAAAAACATTAGTAATTGGAATTAAATCAGACCTGTTATTTCCCCTGGAGGAACAACAGTATCTGTTCAGGCATATACCTACGGCAGCCTTTGCCGAATTGGATTCGTTTTACGGCCATGACGGATTTTTGATAGAAACAGAAGCATTAACAAATATTATTACATCATTTTTTAAAACTGACGTAAAGGGAAAAATTATAGAATTGCAACAAACCGCATAATGAGTAAAAAACTAACTATAGGACTATTTGGCTTTGGCGTTGTGGGCCAGGGATTGTACGATATTATCAAGACTAAAAATCTCAACCTCGAGATAGTTAAGATATGTATTAAGGATGGCAGCAAAAAAAGATCGCTTCCATCCCACCTATTCACTACTGATAAAGACGAGTTGCTCAACAATCCAGAGATCAATACAATTGTTGAGCTAATCAATGAAACTGAACCGGCTTTTGAAATTGTTTCAAGAGCTTTAAGCACAGGCAGAAATGTTGTGTCGGCAAGTAAAAAAATGATTGCCACGCATCTAAATGAATTAATTACTCTGCAACATCAATACGGCACTTCCTTATTATATGAAGGTGCTGTTTGCGGCAGTATTCCTATCATCCGGAATTTAGAAGAATACTATGATAATGAATTACTGCATTCCATTTGTGGAATTTTTAATGGTTCATCCAATTATATTCTTTCAAAAGGCTTTATCGAAAATATGGATTATGATTCGGCCTTAAAACAAGCCCAGGACCTTGGTTTTGCAGAAACCGACCCAACTATGGATGTGGGTGGTTTTGATGCAAAATTCAAGCTGGTTATAGCGGCATCACATGCTTATGGTGTGGTCGTAAAACCTGAAGAAGTTTTTAACCTGGGTATACAAAATCTATCTGCTCACGACTTGCAATACGCCCGTGAAAAAAATCTAAAAATCAAGCTGGTTCCTGTTGCTAAAGAACTGGATGACAAGCATGTAGCATTATTCGTGTTACCTAAATTCGTAAATGAAAGCGAATTTTTATACAATGTTGAGTACGAATATAACGGGGTAATTGTACAAGCTGCTTTTGCAGATCAGCAATTCTTTTTTGGTAAGGGTGCCGGTGGTCACCCTACAGGCTCGGCGGTGCTTTCTGACATAGCAGCTCTACGTTACGATTATCAATATGAATATAAAAAAGCCAAATCGAAAAAAGATTTGAACTTCACTAATGATATCGAAATAAACATTTATTTGCGCTATGAGGATGACAATCTGGTGGATGAATTAGGCTTTGAATACATCCACGAACGGTATTACTCAGGCAATTATAAGTTTGTTATTGGGAAAATTAATCTGCAAAAACTGATCGACAATCAACATCGTATATTTAACGACAAGGCCTTCATAGCCTTTGCTGATCAGCTAAAAGGGGTCAGTTTAGCCCCGGCAAAAAAACAAACTGCAGAAGCTTATTTATAAACTTCTGCATTATTTATGGAAAGAGGCTCCCAAATGGGAGCTTTTTTATTATAGCTTACATGATTAAACTTTGTTCCTTTCGTAAAGGATGTGCGCAGCTGAATTCGCAATAAATGCAAATGAGCTAATTTGTGCTTATTGCTATACCTTTCTCCGTTTTATATGCTTTGATTAACTTTTCAATTTTTCCCAGCTTGTATTCTTTGCTTTTAATTTTTTCTACTAAGTCAGAGGAGTCATTCAGTGCATTGCACATTACTTCGATAAAATTATCTTTGGTAATATCTTTCACATCGTCTATGAATGCGCCATAATAGTACTCAATGTCAATGTAGTTATCCGTGCCGGATCCAGAATGATAGCCATGCGAATAAATGTTTACCGACCGGGTGCTTAAATCGACCACATAAAATAGGGCAGTGGTATCCGGTTTACCTTTTTTATCTTTAATCGAAAGATTTACCACAAAGCTATCCGCTTTTGCTACCACCGATTTTACGGCAATTGCCTCAATAATATTGGTCTCAGCTTCAGAATTAATTTTAAACTTAAAAGTTGAAATCTTTCTTTTTCGCGCACCAAGGATCGACCAATTGTCTTCAGAGACATTGTTAATCTTTATAAGTCCAGGATGTTTCGCACCTTGTAGGTCATAGTAGCAGCCCTGCTCCCATTTTTGTGCTTTTGCCGCAAAGCTAACTGATAAAAGCAGAGAAAAGATAATTATAAAACGTGATAAGTATAGGTGTTTCATTCCGCCAAAATAGAAATAATATTGGATTACTTTAAAGAAGAGGATGACTCAACGTAAAATAATCTTTGAAATTTATTATATCCAAACAAACACCATCAAATGTTTGAATAAATTAAAGCAGAAGAGGCTGCTCTCAAACAGCCTCTTCCCTTTGTATGTGTTTAATTAAGGGGCTTAAAATGATCTGTCCAAATCCCAGCCTTCAAGATAGTCGGCTACGCGACGGAGGAATGATCCGCCTAAAGCACCATCCACCACGCGATGATCGTAGGATAATGACAGGAACATCATATGTCTTACAGCGATTACATCACCCTGCCTGGTTTCAACCACAGCCGGTTTCTTTTTAATAGCTCCAACAGCTAATATTGCCACTTGGGGTTGATTGATAATCGGTGTACCCATTACATTCCCAAACGAACCTACGTTGGTAATAGTAAATGTACCATCTTGTACATCGTCAGGTTGTAATTTGTTACTTCGTGCCCGGTTAGCCAGGTCATTAACAGCTTTGGCAAGGCCGATAAGATTTAATTTATCCGCATTTTTTATTACCGGCACAATTAGGTTACCGCTTGGTAATGCAGTAGCCATTCCAATATTTATATTTGCTTTTTTAATGATCTGGTAGCCGTTTACAGAGACATTAACCATCGGCATATCTCTTATAGCCCGGGCTACAGCTTCGATAAATATTGGAGTAAAGGTGAGTTTTTCGCCTTCTTTTTTCTCAAAAGCACCCTTGATCTTCTCGCGCCATAATACCAGGTTGGTTACGTCGGCCTCCACAAAAGAAGTAACGTGTGGTGCAGTATGCTTACTCATCACCATGTGATCAGAGATCAGTTTCCGCATCCTATCCATCTCTATTATTTCATCATTACCTGATACAGATATTGACGGAGCCGGTTTAGATTCTATCGTTTTTTCGTATCCCAACGGCGCCTGACTCTGAACAGTTTTTGGCTCAGGCATTGGTCTGTATATTCTTTCTTCTGCAATAGATGATGGTTGTTTTGTTTCTTGCCTGGTTGATGCCGCTGACGGGTTCTGTAAGTAATTTAAAAGATCGTCTTTTGTCAAACGTCCTTCAGCACCTGTTCCTTGAATTTTATCCAATTCTTCTACACTGATGCCTTCCTGTACCGCAATATTTTTTACCAATGGTGAGTAAAATCTTTCAGAACTTTTGAATTCCTTATTATTTTCTACGGACGGTTTTGCTTCCAATTGTTCCAAGCCGGGAATCGGCTCCGAAGCAACCGGTGCTGGTTTAGGTTCTTCAGGAATATTGATTTCAGGTTTTGGAGCAACGGATACCGGTTCTTCAATACTTTCTGCAGCTTCTCCGGTTTCAATAACTGCAATTACTGCCCCTACCTGTACTACGTCATTTTCGCCGCAAAGCTGCTCTATCAGTTTACCCGAAACAGGTGATGGGACTTCAGAATCTACCTTATCAGTAGCAATTTCCATTACTGCTTCATCAGCTTCAATATAATCTCCCGGTTTTTTATTCCATTTTATTATTGTTGCCTCGGCAACGCTTTCGCCCATTTTTGGCAATAATAATTGGTATTTGGCCATATAGATCTAGTTAGTACAGGTCAAAATTAGCTAATTAGTTTCTAATTCCCTTAACAATCTGTGAAGCATGTTTAGTGCTGCTATTGCTGTTCGCTCTATATTCTGTAGCCGTTTGTTACCAAATTGGAATTTTTTAGTGATGGTCTTCTCCGCGTTTGCCACTCCTATCCATACAGTACCCACAGGTTTTTCCGGAGTTCCTCCATCTGGCCCGGCGATACCCGTAACTGCTATGGCATAGTCCGATTTAAAGTTCAACAAGGCTCCCTGCACCATCTCAGTCACGGTTTCTTTGCTTACTGCTCCATATTGCCATAGCGTTTCATTTTTAACGCCTAATATACTTTCTTTAAGTTCGTAAGAATAAGATACCGCACCACCGAAATATACTTTTGAAGATCCAGGATGTTGGGTTATCAAATGCGCTATATAGCCACCGGTGCAGCTCTCGCCAGTGGATAAAGTAAGTTCTTTTTCGGCCATTAAATTTAGTATGGCCTTTTCGAGTGGAATATCCTCCTGTGCAATTATTGAGTTACCAACCCGTTCAACAATTTTAGCTGTATATTCACTCACTTCGTTGTTAAGAAGGGTTTCATCATCTCCATAAGCACTTAAACGCAAACGTACCTGTCCAAGTTTAGGCAGATAGGCCAGCTTTATATAAGGTGGAAGCGAATTCTCAATATCAGCTATTTTTTCGGCTAAGTAAGATTCCCCCTCACCCGCTGTCAATATGGTTTTATGAACGATAAACGGAAGTTTAAATGTACTCTTTAGCTTTGGTATCACAGCCCCTTCCATCATGTACATCATCTCATGCGGTACACCGGGCATAGACATGTATATTTTGCCGTCCTTATTAAACCACATCCCCGGAGCAGTTCCGTTTTGATTAATGATTACCTCACAATTTTCGGGCACAAGGGCCTGTTGTTTGTTTACGTCAAGCAGTTCAGTAAGAGGGCCTCTAAGACGTTTGAATATCTTTTCTACGTTTTCCAGCGCCTCTTTATTTTCAATCAGTCCTACTCCAAAATATTCGGCAAGTGTCTTTTTGGTGATATCATCTTTTGTAGGTCCAAGTCCGCCGGTAATTAAAATAATATCAACACGGACACTTGCTTCGGCCAGGGCAGTCAAAATATGCTCTCTGTCATCAGAAACTGACGATATCTGTTTTACCCTAATCCCGATAGCATTCAGTCTTTGAGCAATCCATGCCGAATTACTGTCAATTATCTGGCCTATCAGTATCTCATCGCCTATGGTTATTATTTCTGCTAACATTTATATTTATTAATTCGGACTGTAAAATTGGTTACTTGTGTAATCGCTTCTTTTAGTCAGTTTAAGATCCTGCAATATAGCCGCTTTCACACGCAGGGTAACATTATATGATTTATAATAGCCAAAAGGCAGCCATTGCACAGACAGGTCCCAGCAATGCAGATCACGATAGATGCCAAATGATGTTGCACTGCTCAGCCTGCCTGCCCTTAAATCGTAGTTAGTGGTATATTGCACTTTCCACTTTGGGGTGACGTTTACATCACCACTTAATTGTATTGTATTGGTTACAAAGGTAGATGTATAACCATTATTATAATTAAAACTATAATTAAGCGATACGTTCCACGGAACATTAAAATCAACATAGGCGCTCGGATCACTATTAAGCAATGCAAGCTTTGCAGCCTGATCGGGGTTCATGGTCTGTAATGTGTTCGCGGGCGTCGGTGTAGTAGTATTCTGCGGTTTAAATAAAGCAGGGTTTAAACTCGCACTCGCCGAAAGATTAAAAGATGTCAAAGTTGGAAATTTTCCATCCTGCCATGTATAGCGGTTCGTCGGTACCTTATATTTAAATATCTGGTTACTCATAATGGAATCCCTTACTTGCGTAACATAGGGGTCCAAACTTCCCCCTATAGTTATATTCAGTTTTTGTTTAAATAAAGACGTATGGCCAGAGAATGAAATGGCTGAAAGTTTAAGTGAGTCGGCTGCGAAATTATAAAAAGTTGAAATGTTAAAGCCTTCCAATATCTTTATTTTCTTATCCGTTGTTGAAGTATCCGTACTTTTTGGGCGTACCTTGGCCTCAATATTATTATCAATACTTATTCCCACCCCTGCCGTTTTACCTGCGGACGGCCCCCCGTATACCGCATTCTGAAAAATGGAATACTTTTGATAGCTGATCTGGTATGGTATAGTGGCGTTGCTTACTGCCGTCTGATAATAACCGTAATTTAAGTTTGAAAAATCGGGATGATAACTAAAGCTTAACGAAGGTGTAGCTACATACCGTATTGCTTTTATGCTGCTGTTTTTAAAACTTAATGTACTATATATTTTAGTAGATAAAGAGGCTCCCACGGTATATTGGCCAGCCCTTTTAAATCCACCCACCGTATCAAAAGTTAAAGAATCCCTGCCAGGTACACTACCTCTGGCGAAACTTTCTCTAACAGTCTGAAAATACCACCATTCCTGGTAGTTAACGTTTGCACTAAACTGGAAATATTTTAATATATTCTGATTAAATCCGATTGGTATTTGATGCTCTATTCCATTTTGCAGGCGTTTGGTAAAAGTTTCACTTGTGAACAATTCTGATTCAGGCACTGCATTAATTTTATTTGTTCCCTGCACACTGTATCCTACTGTTATCTTCTGATACCATTTTTGTGTCCCTACTCTCTCCTTTGAATCAAAAGGACTAATGGTTGACATGTTAAAGTTAAAGGTCGGTAATTCAAGGGTAACGGTTTTATTAACCAGGTCCTGGCTGTGAGACAAATTGACTGTAAGGTTGAATGGCGTGCCTTCCCACACCCTGCCATAGGCAATACTTGAGCGCAGGCTACTCGAGGTAAGCGTGTTTAGATTGTAGCCTTGTGTTGCCGGATTGTTCTTAAAAAACCCTGATGTACCTGCGTTAACTGATGCGCTAAAAGTAGTTCCAGGGTTCGAATTTGGATTTTGGCTATGACTCCAGTCAATATGAAAATCTTTAGTAGGCGGATCTCCGGGTAATCCATAATTGGTAGAACTGTAACTCAATGTAACAGTACCAGAGTACTTATACCGGCTTAAATACCGCGCTGATGTACTTACCTCATATGAGCCTTTTGAATAGAAAGTACCCATATTAGTAAGATCGATATAGTCATTTAAAGCAATGTAATAACCGAAATTTCTCAGGTAAAATCCAAGTTTTTGATCTTCACCAAATGTGGGAAGTATTACTCCCGATGTACGCGAATCGGGTTTGGGAAAAAATCCGAACGGGATTGCTAACGGAAGCGGTACGCCTTCAATTTCAAGAAATGCGGGACCTGACACTATACGGTTTTTTTCGCCTATACCCTTTGTAATTACGATCCCAAAATGAGTATCCGGATAAGGCAGGTCGCAGGTACTGAAAATAATATTCCGGTAAGCCACTTCTGTCTCATTTAGCTTTTTTGCCTGGCCGCCAGTAATAAAATTCCCATCCTGGTCAGACGAGGCATTATATATTTTCCCCTTTTTTGTCTCATAATGAAATCGCAGAGAGTCAGACGTCACCGGTTTGTCTTTCCCTTGTTTGGATATTGGCCGGCCGATATATCTTTTGGTCAAGGGGTCGATTTGGCCGCTCGCAAATATGATCTTGTTCTTTTCATCTACCCTGATATAATCAGCATCGAGTTCAAAATCCTCGTAAGTTACTCTTGCGCGGCCGTAGAGATATAAAACCTGGTGCACATCATCATAACGTGTTGAGTCTTCAGCATGTGCCGTCACTATGGATTTTAAACCGCCGCTTTGCTTTTTAGTAGTATCAGTTTTACCAGCCGCAGTTTTTCCTCCTTTATTTGATGTAGATTTTTTACCTTTAAGCAGTTTCCTGTCTTTTACAGAATCCAGCTTAATAATGGTGTCAATAACCGGCCTATAGCTTTTAAAGCTGCTAACCTTTGCAGATGCTATTACGTTTACCACTAAAATAATTACAAGCAGAAAAAACAGGCGTACGAATTTCAAAATCGAATATGAATAGTATTTTTGCAGGTATTGTTAACAGCGTTCAAAAATAATGAAAAATAAGGCATTGAAAAGATTGATTTACGGTTTATTGGCATTTCTTATTTCCCTACCACTATTTTCTTTTAAATTTATTGGTTCCATAAAAAAAGATACCGTGCCTGATAGTGGTTTTAAAATTAAAACCATTATTGTTGATGCAGGCCATGGTGTGCGTCCTTCGGGCGCTGAAGGCCACTTCTCTCCAGGGGCATCGGGTTCTTATTCATATGAGAGAGATGTAACGCTTGCCGTCGCAAAAAAATTGCAGATTGCAATAGAAAAAGAACTCAATGGAGTAAAAGTAGTGATGACCCGGAAGACAGAAGAGGATGTATCATGGCAGCATCGTGCCGATATTGCAAATCAAAATAAAGGCGATTTATTTATATCTCTGCATTGCAACTCATTAGCACCGAGGCGTATCCGGGAAGTTGTTGGCCATAAGCACCATAAACCTGTTTACCGAACTATAGAAGTACCTGATCGTTCAGGTAAAGGGGTTTTATTGTTGGTATATGGGACCTGGCGTACTAAAGAAGAAGAAAAAGCGATACAACAGACTCATATAGAGGAAGATTCAGAAATGAACTCTGCCGTAGATCCTAACGATCCTTTAACCATGATCCTCATCAATGATTATAAAACTAAATTTCGTAAGCAAAGTATTCACCTGGCAAACCTTATCAATACTGAATTTGTCGATACTGATGGCAGGCGCAGCGAAGGCATCAGAGAACAAGGAGTTTTGGTATTGTGCCACAGTGCCATGCCAGCCGTATTAGTTGAGACGGGATACATTAATAATCCGGATGACGAGGCTTATTTAAATTCAGAAAAAGGACAGGATGAAATTGTTGAGTCTATTGTAAGGGCTATAAAAAGCTACAAGGACGAAGTTGAGCAGGTATCAAAATAATTAATTATATTCAGATGTGAGATTTTAGATTTGAGATATGAGATCGATTTTAAAACTGTTTAGATTTAGTTATTCTGTATTCTGATAATCACATCTCATTTCTCAAATTGCGCATCTTAAACCTACACTATGAAAGTATCAAACGAAACCAAAATTGGCTTATTAACTGTAATAGCTATCACTATATTAATTTTAGGATATAGTTATTTGAAGGGCAATGATATTTTTTCAGGTTCAGATAAATTCTATGCTATTTATAATAGTGTGGAAGGACTTTCTGTATCAAAACCTGTATTAGTCAATGGCTTCCAGATAGGTCGGGTATCAAAAATGGAGTTACAACCAGATGGGCGTACCATTGTTGAATTTAAGGTTGAACCAAAATATAAAGTCCCAAATAACACACTTGCAAAATTAGAGAGCGCTGATCTTTTAGGCTCAAAAGTTATTGTGTTTGAGATGGGAAACAGTAAAGTTTATGCTGAGAGCGATGATACATTAAAAGCAGATGTACAGGGTAGTTTAGCCGAGAGTTTGCAACCTATACAAAAGAAAGCAGAAGATTTGATTACTAAAATGGACTCATCCCTGGCAGCAATAAATAAAATACTGAACCCGCAATTTCAAAAAAATATTGATCGGAGTTTCTTGAGTATTGCAAACTCTCTGCAAACGCTTGAAGGAACTACTAAAAAGATCGACAACCTCGTCGGTTCACAAACTGTTCGTATCAATGGGATTATGGCAAATGCCGAAGATGTTTCAGGAAACCTGAAGACAAGCACTTCTCACTTAGATGCTATAGCAACTAATTTCGAAACCTTTAGCAATGACCTTTCACATTCAAACATCAAACAAACAATGGACAATGCGAATAAAGCAGTAGCTGACCTGCAAGCTTCAATCAGTAAAATAAACAACGGGCATGGGTCGCTTGGGCTGCTGATGAATGATGATAAGCTATATAAAAACCTTACTGATGCATCAGATAATATGAATAAACTATTAATCGACCTGAAGGCTCATCCTAAACGTTATGTGCACTTTTCTGTATTTGGTGGTAAGAAAGATTGATCAGGCAGGTACTTTAGAAGATTATCAAAAAATTGAAACTCCGGTATATTTAAAGATTTCAGGATAATAGATGATCATAATAGCCAGAATGGCTAATATAATCCCTACCAAATTGAGCCTGTTCAGTTTTTCCTTGAATATAAAAACGCCTACAAAGCTGCCTAAAACAATTACACCAATATCCATCGACGAAAAAACGATAGAAGGGCTATTGGCCAAAGCCTTTAAGCCTTTTATATAGAAAAGTATATTACCAAAGTTGGCAGCGCCTAATACCTAGCCTATCAAAATATGGGGCCATGAAAAACGGGTTTTGCGGGCAATTATGAGATAGATCAATCCGATGATCGAAACTATAAAAGCCAGAATAAAAATAATAAACAATGACGTACCAAATGAGATACCGGTAATCTTTGAAACGTTTTTTAACAATATGTCAATAAACCCCATCCCCAATAATATTACCAAAAGATAGAACCACGAATTACTGGATCGCCTTCTTACAGCTCCTTTTTGTCTCCAGGGTACCAGGCAAATTATTGCAATCAAGCCAATAGCAATACCAGCTATTTTAATCACGTTTGGTTTTTCGCCAAAGATCAAAAAAGCAGCCATTACAGGTATAAATAAAGACAAGCGTTGGGCTACATCCGTTCGCACAATGCCGGATACTCTTACTGATGTGGCTATCACTATAAATAATAGCGGAAATAATATACCCAAAGGTAAATAAGTAAGAATGGGGGCATTTGGCAAACTGCCTAACTGAGGCCTGAAAAAGAACCAGGTCAGAAATATTGCGGCAGAGTAATTCCAGGTAATAGCCTGGTAAACGTCAATCTGATACCGCTTGGCCAATTTGAGCAATACAGACACAGTAACACTGCAACAAATACTTAAAATTATATAAAACATTAATTGTTAGGCTTATTGTATAAAAGTTTTAAACGGTCATGTCCTGATAAAAGTTCATCAGTGGTAATTCCGCTAATATAGGGAGCTTTTACTCCTTGCCCTAATTCAGCTTTCCCGGTGAATATCCGGGCTTCGTCCCATAAGTTAGCTTCAATAAAAGTATTTAAGGTATGCGCACCGCCTTCAATAATAACCGATTGTATATCTTGAAGATAAAGCTGGTACAAAATGTATTGCGGCACAAAACGCTCAAAATCTTCAAGTTGAATGTACTTGATCTTTCCGTCAAAATCCATTTTTACCTCGTTAAATATCAACGTCTCAACTGATTGATCATAAATGTGCAATTGGTTACTTAATTCTAATTTACGGTCTATTACAACGCGCTTAGGAGATTTACCAGACCAGTAACGTACATTAAGTTGAGGGTTATCAATAGCTACAGTATTTTTTCCGATCAATATGGCGTCCTCTTCGCTGCGCCATTTGTGTACTAATCTTCGTGACTCTTCGCCCGTTATCCAGAATTGATTTTTATCATTCGGCGCAAAAAAACCATCATTGGTTTGTGCCCATTTAAGGATAATATAAGGCCTTTGTTTTTGTACACGTGTAAAAAAACGACGATTAAGCCACTGACATTCTTCTTCCAGGATACCGCTTATTACTGCTATACCTGCATCTTGTAGTTTTTCAATCCCCTTTCCGTTTACCTGATCAAAGGGATCTCGGCAACCTACTACTACTTTTGGAATATGATATTTAATGACCAGATCGGCGCATGGTGGTGTTTTCCCATAATGCGCACAAGGCTCTAAGGAAACATAAATAGTAGAATTTTTTAAAAGCTCTGCGGCATTATCAAAATCAGTTAAAACCTGGTTTATCGCATTTACTTCAGCATGTGCCTGACCATATTGCTGGTGATATCCTTCGCCGATAATATTTCCTTCATGAACAACAACTGCTCCTACCATCGGGTTAGGGCTAACATTACCTGCACCTAATTTGGCAAGTTCAATACAACGCTGCATGTATTTTTCATGTTGGGTCATTGTGCAAAAGTAGCTTTTATGTTTCTTTGTTGGATGAAAACTGTTAAAGACGTTTCTGACGCATTCCGTAAAGAATTGTCAGCTTTATACGATACTAAAGAAATAGACTCGCTATGCATGATCGTATTGGCTGAAATTACAGGAACATCTTCAGCCAAGATCAAGGCTTTTCCGGAGTTAGGAATTCCTAATGAACAGTTAGCAAACATCAATCAAATACTAATTCGATTAAAAACGGGCGAACCTGTTCAATATATTTTAGGGCATACAGAATTCTTTGGGCTGCCCTTTAAAGTAAATCCTTCGGTACTTATCCCCCGTCCTGAAACAGAAGAATTAGTTGAGTGGATACTTGACAGTTGGCGGTTGGCGGTTGAAGGTTGGCATAAACCTTATAATATATTGGATATCGGTACAGGCAGTGGATGTATTGCCATCAGCCTTAAAAAGAACCTGAACGCAGAGGTTTCAGCAATTGATATTTCTGACACAGCCTTAAATACCGCAAAAGAAAACGCCGAATTAAATGATGTTGAAGTTAATTTTATCCCGGATGATATCTTAAACCCAACTCACCACTCACTACTCACCACTCACTACTCACTTATCGTAAGTAACCCCCCTTACGTTACCCTGGAAGACAAAAAACAAATGCATATCAATGTAAATGATTTTGAGCCACATACTGCCTTGTTTGTCCCAGAAGATGATCCGTTGATATTTTATAAGGCAATCGCTGATTTCGCAGCAAATCATCTTGAAAAAGGGGGCCTTTTATTCTTTGAGATCAATGAAAGCTATGGTGAAGAGGTGATCGGGTTATTAAATAGCAGGTCATTTGTCAATATTGAGCTAAGAAAAGATATGAGTGGAAAATACCGAATGATGAAAGCAGTAAAATAATAACTGCAAACTAATTCCTCGGGTGATAAGAAATAATTGTCTCTTTCAAATATTCCCTATCCAAATGGGTGTATATTTCAGTTGTCGTAATACTTTCGTGCCCTAGCATTTCCTGCACCGCACGCAGGTCTGCGCCGCCTTCAACAAGATGTGTAGCAAATGAATGACGTAAGGTGTGCGGGCTGATTGACTTCTTAATTCCGGCCATCTGAGCCAATTGTTTTATCAGCATAAAAATATATACCCTGCTTAATCGTGATCCCCTCCGATTAAGAAAAACCATATCCTCTTCCCCCTTTTTTATAGTAGTGTGTACGCGCACACTATCAACCCAGATACTTAATGCCTTTATTGCTTCGCCACCAATAGGTACTAACCGCTCCTTATTTCCCTTGCCTATTACTTTCACAAATTCAATCTCGATATAGAGATTAGACAGTTTCAGCTCTGTTAATTCGGAGACACGCAAGCCACAGCTATACAGCACTTCGATGATAGCTTTATTACGTGCACCATCCGGTTTTGAAAGATCAATTACTGCAATCAAACGGTTGATATCATTGATGCTTAAAGTATCGGGGAGTTTCCTTTGCTTCTTGGGAGATTCCAACAATTCAGCGGGACTATTCTTGATAATATCCTCGACCAATAAATATTTGTAAAAAGCTTTAATGCCCGACAATATCCTGGCTTGGGAAGAAGGGATCATACCTAATTCATTAATCCAATTAATGAAGAGACGCAGATCATTTAGCGAAAAGGCTTCGGGGCTTAATTTATTGATCAAACTATCAGCATATTGTTGCAATTTCTCAATATCTCTACTATAAGCTTCAATTGAGTTATCCGACAACCCTTTTTCGAGCTTAAGATACGCCTGAAATCCTTTTATCGCCGATCTCCAGTCCAATTGATTTTTGTTTTAATGTTTTATAGTTAAGTTTGGGCTAATGAATATACAAATTATCAATGGCCCTAATTTAAATCTGCTTGGCGTTCGTGAGAAATCCATCTATGGCGACAGCAGCTTTGAAGACTATCTGACCGATCTGCGCAAACGCTATGCAAACATCACCATAAATTATTATCAAAGTAATGTAGAGGGCGAAATTATTAATAAACTGCATGAAGTGGGTTTCAGTGCTGATGGTATTGTGATTAACGCCGGCGCATACACGCATACCTCGGTTGCTATTGGCGATGCCATAGCCGGCATTAAAACACCTGTAATAGAAGTGCATATATCCAATGTTTATAAACGTGAAGAGTTCAGGCATAAATCTTTGCTTGCAGCAAGTTGCAAGGGAGTGATCGCAGGTTTCGGACTTGATTCCTACCGATTAGCTGTTGAGAATTTTTTAAACGGGTAATTTATATTTGATAACCAATTTAATAATAACCTTCTACCCTATTCATTGTGAATTTATCTATGTATAAAATAGCCAAAACAATTGTTTTAACCATCCTGGTTTTGATCACTTTTTGTGTACATGACAGTTCTGCGCAAACCACAAAGAAAAAGCCTAAAAATTTAAGAGAAACCGAAAGAAAATTAAAGCACTCGCGCGACTCGGTATTACAAACGCTTAGTAGAACCGACACTTCGATCCATAGTCTTTTACAGCACGTTGAGCAATATATTTCAACTTTCAACCAGACAAATAATGATTTAGCAAGTGGATTAGACACGATAGAGGTTAGTCAGCAATTACCACGTACCGGCAGAAGGATCATTAAGATACAACAACTTGTAAACAATAAAAAATCAAGCACTTTACGTTACTTATTTGTACTGCGTGATAATTTAGATCGTATACAGAACAATCTGGAAAACTGGCAGTCAGATCTCGATGACGTAAGCTCAAAGCTGATTCAGAATCAGCACGATATTATAAAATGTTCAAAAGATACTTTGTTAAATGCAGTTCCGGAAAATCCTGCATTAAGGAGTGCTTTTTTCGAAAAATTAAGTAAGCTTAGGGTATTATGGCATAAAACAGATTCTGCCAACAGGGGCAGTCTGTTAGCGGTAAATTTATTACAGAATACGGTATCTGTTGATTATACCACCGTACTGGATGAAGCCGACCAGATCGATGCAAAGATAAATCGTTTTGCAAACAGGGCAGTTGATGGAGAGTTTGGCATGATATGGGAAAAAAGCCCGCAATACAATGATTTAAATTCAGCTTTAGGTGCTACGATTGATCTTAATAATACACAGCTTTATTATTTTATAAAAAATGGCATCGGTATTCATTTGATCGGTTTATTATTTCTAATACTTACTACCTTATGGATATTTTATAACAGGCAAAAAACGTTAAAGAATAACGATCATCCTGAAATTATTCTTGATCGTACTAATTATATTTATACAAATCCACTGTCAGCCTCATTACTAATAGTTACTGCGCTTATACCCTATTTTTATAGCCATCCACCCGTATCATTCTTAGAAATATTCTTTTTTCTCTCTATTATTTTTGTTTTGGTTCTTGTAAAAAAGAGCTTTCCAAAATCCCTGTTTAATTTTCTTATTCAACTATTTTGCCTGACTGTAATTTACGGGTTAAGCAATCTGTTAATACAAATTACTGTATCTGATAAATACGCTATTCTGCTATTAAGCATCGTTTCAATAGTAATAGCCTTGCTGTTTTATCGAAAGGTTAAAAGGGAACCCGAAGGTCAGATTCCACATACACGCCTTGTATTGATTTTATTTATTGCACTGCAGGTTCTATCGCTTTTATTTAACTTAACAGGCAGGTTCAGTTTAGCTAAAATAATAGGAATAACCGCTGTATTTAATTTGTGGATGCTCGTAAACCTTTACTTTATTATCCACATTATCATACAGGGAATTTTCCTGCAGTTTCACGCTAAAAATTCAGAAAATACTTTTGTTAGCTGGATCGATTATTCTATACTACAAAAGAAATTCAGAAGCACATTAAGCGCATTTGCCGCATTACTTTGGTTGTTTTTCCTGCTGCAAAACCTGAATATCGATGATTGGATACATGATTACCTTGTCGATTTATTAAATCAGCCGCGTAGCATCGGAGGGGCAACATTTACTTTTGGTGGTTTTGTTATATTTATTATCGTTATCTGGATATCGACATTATTGTCGAAAATGATCAGTTACTTTTATGATATATCAGCGCAGCATGCAACCGATCTTACCGCACTAAAAAAGAAAAACCGTGCGTCCACCCTTTTGATCAGGATCGGCGTATTTACAGTCGGCTTCCTGCTTGCCGTAGCAGCCTCGGGTTTCCCGATAGATAAACTGACCATTATTTTTAGCGCATTTGGTGTAGGTATAGGTTTTGGCTTACAGAATATTGTTAACAACCTGGTATCCGGGATGATACTGGCATTTGAGAAACCGGTGCAGATCGGTGATATTATTGAAGTTGGCAGTCATGCCGGAACAATCAAAGAGATCGGGATACGGTCAAGCAAATTGGCAACAAGTGATGGCTCTGAGGTGATCATTCCTAATGGCGACATGATATCCCAGCAAGTAGTAAACTGGACATTAAGCAATACCAACCGTCGTGTCGAAATACCCGTCATCGTTGCTTACGGAGCAGATATCGAAAAAGTCAAATCGCTTTTGGTTGATCTTTTATCTAAAAGAGATGATATTATGGATAGCCCGGGGCCTGCTGTTTTTGTAAGCAATATTACCGATAAGGCAGTAGAATTCAGAACTTCATTCTGGGCGGCAGATATATCCAATGCGCCTGAATTAAGAAGCCGCATTTTAGCAGACATCTATGAGATATTTAATAAAACTGGGATTAAGATGCCGTCAGCGTAAAATTTATCAATAAAAATCTTTTGGGTTAAGAGCATCAAAGGTTCTTTTTTTCTTCATAAAGAAATCCCATACGATGCTTCGTCGGTACATCCCTTTAAGATCAGGAAGATTGCTCCTTTTAGTTTTGGGTCCGCCACCTTTAAATATATGACCGATAAAGTTTTGATGCGCACGGCTTACCGCCCAGGCATCTTTACGTTTCCCTTCATTTAAAAAACGTACAATCGCGAGCAAGTCCATCCAAAAACGTATTGAAATGATCAGGGTTGCCCGCCAGAATGAAAGATTATTTTTGAGCAGCAATAAATTATTCCTGAAATTTAAAAAAGTCTTAAAAGGATTTTCAGTGTTCAGTGTACCACCGCCGACATGATAAACTTCGGATTGTGCACAATACATTACCTTGTACCCCATGTTTTTTAAGCGCCAGCAAAGGTCTATTTCCTCCATGTGTGCGAAAAAACGATCATCGAAGCCACCGGCTGCAACCCAGTATTCGCTTCTTACAAACATAGCGGCTCCGGTTGCCCAAAACACCTCATCAGATTGCTGATACTGGCCTTTATCTAATTCTATTTCATAAAACATGCGTCCACGGCAAAAAGGATAACCAAAAACGTCAATAAAACCACCAGCAGCCCCAGCATGTTCAAAATGATCCTTTTCGGCAAATGACCTGATCTTTGGTGCTGCCGCTGCAATCATCTTATCGCCTTCCATTAATTCAATAACCGGTTCTATCCAGCCCGCAGGTACTTCAACATCCGAATTAAGAAGAATAAAATAATCGGAGTTAACCTTTTCCAGTACTTTATTATAACCACCCGTAAAGCCGTAGTTTTGATCGTTCTGAATAATTTGGACTGTCGGAAAATTCTGCTTTAGAAAGTCAACCGAACCATCAGTAGAGCCATTATCCCCCACAATGATATCCAGGTTCGGCCATGTCGATGCCATTACAGAGGGTAGAAATTCGCGAAGATATTTTATACCGTTCCAGTTTAAAATTACTACGGCAACTTTAGGCGTATTTGTCATTCAATATTTATCAATAAGGCCGGGGTTAATAGCCGCTGCAATTCTACATTTTTTTGCTCAGATAAACTTAATCTTTTACCATGAACTATGATCATGGACTATCAATCATCTACCACAGCATTCTCTATATCTTCTGGCTTAAACTTCCACCTCCGATGCGACCATAACCAGTATTGAGGCTCTTCCCGAATCACTTTTTCCAAATATTTCACATGGGCTTTGGTGATCTCATAAGGTGCAGATTCTTTTGCATCTTCAATCAGCGGAACTACAGTATAGGTATAGTAACCACGTTTTACCTTCCTCATATCACAAAAATACACCAGGCTATCAAACGATTTTGCCATCTTTTCCAGGCCTAAAAATACAGGGGTAGGTTGATTCAAAAATGTGGTAAAATAGGTCGATTCATGCCTGACCGGGGTTTGATCACCCAAAAGCACCGTAATAAAAGGCTCATTCTTTAATTCAACCATTTTTCGCAGCACCAGTTTCATTGCTACAGGGATGCCCCTAAAGCGCGATCTGGTTTTTATAAAGAATTGGTCGAATATCTTATTGGACAACGGTTTATAAATGATCATGAATTTCTTATCCGTAATGGAGGTGATACTCTGAGCCAGTAATTCCCAATTACAGTAATGCCCGGCAACACCTACTAATTTCCGGTCGCTGTCTAACAGTTTTTTAACGACGTCTGGGTTTGTCTGCTTTACACGTTTGGCCAACTGCGCGGCACTAATGCTGATAGTTTTGACTGTTTCGACTACCAAGTCACAAAAGTGATGATAAAATTTCTGCTCAATATCCTTACGCTCCTGTATAGTTTTTTCAGGGAAAGAATTTTGCAAATTTTGTTGTACTACTTTACGGCGATAACCGACGATATAGTAAATTATAACAAAAAGAAAATCGGATATGAGATACAAAAACCAGAAAGGCAATAGTGATAGTAGGTACAAAAAGAATATACCTATATACGAAAGCCCTTTTTTTATCATTATTTTATCCGAATTTTGAACACAAACATAGAATATATGATTGAAAAAGGCGCTGTACTGCCCATGTTTTATCTGCCCCCTGTTGATTATTTCGGGAAATTGAACAGCTACAACCCTGATTTCCTGATCGAAAAGCACGAGCATTTCCCTAAACAAACCTATCGTAACCGGGCTAACATCTATTCGCCCGATGGTATATTAACATTGGTAGTGCCTGTGGTAAAAGGGTCAAAAGTGCATACACCGGTAAAAGATGTAAAGATCAGCTATGACTTTAACTGGCAACGTTTACATTGGATGAGCCTGCAGGCTTGCTATAGGCGCTCTGCTTATTTTGAATATTATGAAGATTATTTTGCTCCTTTCTATGAAACTAAAGAAGCTTTCCTTTTTGATTACAATGAAAAATTACTACAGATGTTACTGAAATTATTAAAAATCAAAGCAAGCATTAACTTTACGATGGGCTATGAACCAGAGTATACCAATCTTAACGATTTCAGGCAAAATATTCATCCTAAAAAAACTGCTCCATTTGAACAAAAACCGTATTTCCAGGTTTTTGGGGAACGACATGGCTTTATGAAAAATTTGAGCATTGTTGACCTATTGTTTAATCAGGGACCGCAATCCTTAAATTATTTATAAATGAATAAAGCGATAAAGCGTATACGTTATAAAACCCGCAAGCATCCCATTGAAGTAGGTGCAAAACCAGGTACTATCAATATTCACGATGATGCCTTAAAACCCATCATTATGGTTTACAGCTATAATGAGAAGGAACTTGTAAGTTCTGAAGGTAAAACCCTGGAAGTGATACTTGCGCAGTTTAAAAAATGTAGCGACCATAGTCACTGGATACAGGTAAAAGGTTTGGGAGATGCTAAATTGATGGAAGGAATTGGCAGCCATCTTGGCATTAACCCACTAGTATTAGAAGATATTGTAAATACTCATCAGCGGCCAAAATTTGATGAATATGATGATTATGTATTCAGCACGAGCCGTATCATCCATTTTAATAAGGAAAATGAGTTGGTTAACTGCCAGTTTTCGGCACTCGTGAAAGAAAACATCATAATTAGTTTTGAAGAAACGCACGATGAGTATTTTGAAGCAGTTAAACTCCGTCTTAAGGCAGGTAAAGGATCTATTCGCACCGATGGTCCAAGCTATATGTGCTATGCGCTAACGGATACCATTCTGGATAATTATTTTGTAATGATGGCACAGGTGGGTGACATGCTGGATGAAATAGAAGACCGCCTCTATAACAGCGCCGACAAAAGCGTAATGTATAATGCGCAGGCGCTTAAAAGAATACTGATTATCATACGCCGTGCCACCTGGCCTGAACGGGATAAGATCAATGAAATGATTCGTACCGAAAACCCTTTGATACTACCCGAAGTTAAAGTATTTCTGCGCGATGCTTACGATCATGTGATACAGATTATGGATTTGGTAGAAAATTATAAAGAAATCACATCCAGTGTTATTGATCTTTATCTATCAATGGTAAGCAACCGCATGAATGAGATCATGAAAGTGCTTACCATTATTTCCGTCATATTTATTCCGTTAACATTTGTTGCTGGCATTTACGGAATGAATTTTGCCCGTGTAGACCCAGTTTCCAATAAAGTAATGCCAGGAAATATGCCCGAATTATACTCACCGCATGGTTATGTTTATGCCTTGCTGGGGATGCTCTTGATTGCCGTAATGCAGGTTATTGTATTCTGGAAAAAGGGTTGGTTCAGTAAACTATAATGAAAAGAAAAATGCCCTTGATTTACAAGGGCACTTTTCTTTTATTTCTGAAAATCGGGCTTTAATTCAGCCTTCATCGCTTTTCTGAACTTCATTACTTTAGGTTCAGATACATTGCTTATGTATGGGTTATCTCCATGTAAGCGATAATATCCCTGGTGATATTTCTCGGCGGGGTAAAATGCCTTAAACGGAACAACCTGGGTTACTATAGGATCGCTATAATGTTTGGTCTCATTTACCTTCTTAATCGTATTCAGTAAAATGTCTTTTTCTTCCGGAGTACGGTAAAATGCTATCGAACGATAGTCAGTGCCTTCATCTGGTCCCTGGCGGTTAAGCTCTGTAGGATCATGTGCGAAGAAAAAAGCTTTGGCTATGGTTTCATAGCTGATTACTTTAGGATCATAGTATATCTGTACTACCTCTGCATGCCCTGTTGTTTGTGTGCCTACATCTTCATAGGTTGGGTTCTTGGTTGTCCCGCCTGCATAGCCTGAAACTACTTTATTCACTCCTTTTAATTCGGACATTGCTTCGCTCATACTCCAGAAACAACCACCGCCAAATGTGGCGATACTTTCGCCAGCCTTAGCTTGTGGAACAGTTGCGAAATCGTTACGGCTTTGTCCGTTGGCGCATCCATAGAATATTAGGATTGCGGCGATGTATAATGAGACTCTTTTCATATCTAAAACTTAAACTTGTTTACTTTCATAAACATACGCAAAGCTAAATGAGCCGGATGTTAGGTTAGTCATTGCTGAGTAATATCCTTGCCATCCTGATGTGCCATTTTAACTAGTGTAAGTATTTTGCTTAAGCCGTTGATTTTTATTTCATAAACGCTCGATAACAGCATGCCCAATTTCCCAGGCGGAAATCCTTTGTTCTTTAGCCATTCCAGGTAATACACCGGTAAGTCACATAGTAAGGTACCTTTATATTTCCCAAAATGGATTTTGGTTTTTACAAGGTCAGTCAGAATTTTCGGATCAGGGTTTAAATATTCCACGTGGTAAAAGTAGCATTATGTCCATATAATGGTAAAAATAATAAAACACATGTCAGGAGCAGGCGTTGTAATATTAAATTTGAATGCCATGAAAGAACAATTTGAAGCCACATTAACTGGGTCTGATAACTCAGTTGATGGAATAGTTACCCATATAGATATGGCCGGTTATACACAGGCCTATGAATTTCAATCCATAGATGGTTCTTTACACCTTGTTATCGCAATGGACAATAGAGGTAAATGGGAAAGGATATCAGGTACCGAGCCCTATTTTTATGGTTGGGTAGATGAATTGGTAGAGCAAATAGCAATTTCGAAACATTAATACTTATTTATTTTATGCAGAAACGCGAACTAGGAACATCAGGTATCAAAGTAACCCCTTTTTGCTTTGGTGGCAATGTATTTGGATGGACAGCAAATGAACAGACATCCTTCGATCTATTAGACGCTTATGTCGATTCCGGGTTAGATTTTATTGATACAGCAGATGTTTACTCTGCCTGGGCACCCGGAAATAAAGGTGGCGAATCGGAAACAATTATTGGTGAATGGATCAAGAGATCAGGGAAAAGGGATAAGGTAATCATAGCTACCAAAGTTGGTAAACCTATGGGGCCGGATAAAAAAGGATTATCCAGAGCTTATATCACCCGTGCAGTTGAGGATTCATTAAAACGATTGCAAACAGATATATCGACTTATACCAATCGCATGATGATGATAAGAATACGCCCTTGTTAGAGACAATGGAAACTTTTACTAACCTGATAAAACAGGGAAAAGTAAGAACCATTGGTGCATCAAATTATGGCGCAGACCGGTTTAAGGAAGCACTTGAAATAAGTAAGAAGAACGGCTTAGAAACCTATCAGACTTTTCAGCCCGAGTACAATTTATATGATCGCGAAGGCTACGAAAAAGAACTGGAACCTATATGCCAAGAAAATAATATTGGTGTGATAACCTATTATTCATTAGCCAGCGGGTTTTTAACCGGTAAGTATCGTTCGCAGGATGATCTATCAAAAAGTCAGCGCGGCGGTGGCGTTAAGAAATATTTGAATGACCGTGGGTTCAAGATTTTAGATGCATTGGATAAAGTGGCTAAAGAATATAATACAACTCCAGCCAGTGTGGCTATTGCCTGGGTAATAGCAAGGCCTGGCATTGCCGCCCCTATTGCCAGTGCTACCAGTGTAAAACAACTGCATGAAACAACAAAAGCTTTAGAACTTGACTTGCATAAAGATACTATAGAGATGCTTACAAAGGCCAGCAAGTATTAGTAAAAAAACCACCGGCGAAAAGCACGGTGGTTTCATTATTGTATATGATGGAAAATTAGAATTTACCTTGCCTGTGATTGTTTCCATTTGACCAACCACCTTTTTGAGGATTGTTTTGAGCAAAATGCTGTTCGGCTCCCACCCTATCAAAATTGCGGTTCTGTTCCATGTGTTGATTATTACGGTTTCCGCCATTATCAAAATGTTGATTCCTGTTTTGATTAAACTGACGATTGTCATTCCATCCCCTGTTATTATCAAATCTTTGATTATATCTTCTAAACTGATCATGATTGAAATGATGATCATTAGCATAACCTCTATTATAACCACGATCCCAATTACCATTGAATGCTACACCATTATACCTGGTTCTGTAATAATCATCGTGCATAAAAGGTCTTGGGGCACGAACTTCAAACCTGCGTGCTGTACGCCAGTCAAAATCGCGGTATGCGCCGGGCAGATAAGCAGCTGATACCCATTGACCGCCATTATTATAATAGTAACATTGATTAGGAATACTGTAGTAAGCATCTACCTCTGGTAAATAATAGTAGTCTTCATTACCATCATAATTAGCGGGTTCGCAATATTCGGCAGGCTGTGCAACTACAACCCTTGCAGGCTCATAAACAACCGGACGTGGGCCAAAATTTAAACCTAAATGTATTCTTATTTGTGCGTTAGCAGTATTATAACTTAAACCACTTAATGCTATTGCTGATGTTATAATTAACTTTTTCATCGTTTTCAAGTTTTGTATTATTATGACATCCCTAGTCTGCAAAGGTTTAATATTACGATACTATAAAATATGTATCATATATAAATCAGAATATAATTTTAAATATTTTTCTTATTACAGAATATAATTAAAATAGAAATGAAATTTAGATGAAAGATTTTTCATTCCAGCGACGTGTTCAATTAAGAATTCACATTTAGTCCTGAGTTGAAAGTCTGAGGTCTTGAGTCGGAAAAGCACGAAATTGACTAAAGACTGTTGGCATTCCGGCATATTTTTATGATCAATAATATGGTGTTGAAAAAAACATCCCCTAATTAATAAATTAGCCGTCCTGTCCTTGTATTGATACAAAACACATTTCGATATTTGCTGCATATTATTTTAAATTTGGTATCAAAACATAACTATTATGAAAAGAAAAGCATGGGGAACCATCTTACTACCCGTATTAGCAATATCGGGCATTTTATTACTTCTCGCCCTGAAAAGCGATATTCGTAAAAAGAGCACTTTTGATGATGCAAATAACGGAGGACTTACACTTCCTGCAGGGTTTAACGCGAGCATTATCGCTGATAAGATCGGAGGTGCCAGGCATATTGCTGTTACTCCGCAGGGAGAAATATATGTAAAGCTTAGAGGCCTTGAAAAAGGCAAAGGCATCCTTCTGTTGCATCAAAACGGCGGAAAAGCAGAAATAAAAAGCGGCTTTGGCAATTTTGGCGGTACCGGTATCAGTATTAAAAATGGTTATTTGTATGCTTCATCAGACGAGGAAGTATTTCGTTATAAGCTGAATGCGAATAATGAGGTGATCAATCCCGATAAACCGGAAAAGATAGTTACCGGTTTAATAAGCAGAGGCGAGCACGAAGCTAAAGCAATTACGCTGGATAACGCAGGACATCTATATGTAAACATTGGCGCCTATTCTAATGCATGCCAGGTAAAGGATCGCCAAAAAGGATCGCCAGGTCAAAAAGGCTGCCCTATTCTTGATTCAGCAGCCGGTATATGGCAGTTTAGCGACAGCAAACCGAATCAGCATTATGGTGATGGGGTACGTTACGCCACAGGCTTGCGAAACGTTGTTGGCCTTACCTGGAACCAACAGGACAACCAACTGTATGTAATGCAGCATGGCCGTGACCAACTGCATGATCTTTTCCCACAATACTTTACAGTAAAACAATCAGCCGAATTACCAGCTGAATGTATGTATGCATTGAAAAAAGGTGATAATGCCGGCTGGCCTTATATGTATTATGACTGGCAAACCCATAAAAAAATGTTAATGCCCGAGTATGGCGGCGATGGCAAAAAAGAAGGCGGCCAAAATGCGATCAATCCGGTGGCAGCTTTTCCTGGCCACCTTGCGCCGAATGGGTTAATGTTTTATACCGGCAACCAGTTCCCTGCTAAATATAAGAACGGAGCATTCATTGCTTTCCATGGTTCATGGAACAGAGCACCGGAGCCGCAGGCAGGTTTCTTTGTAGTTTTCCAGCCCTTTAAAGATGGTAAGCCTTCAGGCAAATGGGAAGTATTTGCAGATGGTTTTGCAGGTACAGCAGATCAAAAAGCCAAAGGTGCTGCATTACGCCGTCCGTGCGGACTTGCACAAGGCCCAGATGGCTCTATTTATGTGAGCGATGACAGCCGTGGAACTATTTACAAGATATCCTACAAAAAATAACAGATCGATTTTACTAAGTGAAAGTCCCCGGTATCCCGGGGACTTTTTAGTTGGATAATAATTCATAATTGTATTTTTTAGCCTGGTGCTTCTTTGCTTTCACCCTTTCAATACTTTCTTCGATATTATCCTTTTCAGTTTTATAAGTTGTTTCCAGAAATGCTTTCCGATAAGCTTCAACGGCATTATTCCATTCCTTTTTCCTTTCAGCCATTAATCCTAACTGATTGTAAATGGAGGCTATATTTACTCCAGGTACAACTAAGGCTTTTTGCCCGATTTGATACGCCAGCTTTTCCATTCTGAGGAAAACCAATAAATGCAGATAGTAATAATACACATCAGGAAACGATGGCTCCAGCTCCACACAGGTTTTAAAATGATATCCCGCTGCCTGGTAATCGTTTATCTCGTAATAATATAATTTACCTAATTGGTAATGTGCTCTTGCATAAAATGGCTCGTCAGCTATAATGGCATTTAATAGTTTTAATGCCTTTGTGATTTTGCCATAGTTCAAGTGATCAACAGCCTTTAAATACTTCTCTTCTATAGTCAAATAAATGTCCATATACTTAAAAATGTAAATTCGGGTAAAACCCGGATTAATAAATAATAAATTGATGTTTTTTCAGGTAAGTCTGGTTAAGACTAAACCGGTGAGCAGAAGAGTTTTGTAAATGCATAGCCCTTCCGCAACGATCCCATGGGTCGTTTAGAGTTTATTTGGCGGAAAGAATTAAGACGTAGCATTTTTATATCTTTTTTGCAAAGATATAAAATTTAAGAAGCTAATGAAAATCAATTAAGCTACTTAAATGGTTAACATGCAAATGTGACCCGTGTCGAGTCGACAGTCGTAAGTCGTAAGTCTTAAGTCAATTTTGTGAATTTCTGACTCACGACTCAACTTTCGACTCAGGACTAAACGTCAGTTCTTAATTGGCACGACACTATTGACTTTCTAAAAACCCATGAACACTTAATTGACTTATAATCAGCTATTAACAAAAATAGCGTTCACGCAAATGGTAAAAAAACGTAAAAACGGACCTGATTAAAAAGTTAACCTACTGATAAACAGTCGTTCATACAGTGTTCACAGCGTTCGTGCGTAGAATGTGAACGGCATTTTTTAAAAATCTAAATCCTAAAATCCTAAGCTCTAAATTCTAATACTGATTACTAATCGCTGATTAACTGATCACTAATCAACCAATCTCTAATCACCGGTTAACTAATCACTGATTAACTACCCTACCCAAACCAATCAAAAAGATCATTTTGTTTTAAAGCTGATTTCTTTTGCCCGTCCATATCTTTGATGATCTTTCCTTCGGCCATCTGGATGATACGATCGCCATAATTATAGGCATCTTTAAGATTATGGGTGATCAGTATTGTGGTCAGGTCAAAATCCTTAGTCAACTTATCTGCTGTCTTCATTACCACTTCTGCCGAACGTGGATCTAGTGCAGCAGTTGGTTCATCAAGTAGCAGCACTTTGCAGCTATCCATTACACTCATCAGCAGGGTAAGCGCTTGTCTTTGCCCGCCGGATAAGGTACCCATTGGCTGTTCTATCTTATTTTCAAGCCCCATACCCAGCAGGGCAATTTTTTCCTTTACAGATTTTTTAAATTGATCATTTACGCCGATAGATAAACCTTTAGCTTTTGTCCGTATAGCTGCTAATCGGAAATTGTCCAGTATGCTCAGGTCTGGTGCTGTACCGCTTAAAGGGTTTTGAAAAACACGTGCTATCCATTTACTGCGTTTATAGTCTTGCAATTTACTTACATCGTTGTCATCAATATAAATACTCCCCGAACTTGGTAATACGCTGCCTGCAATCAAATTAAGCAATGTGGTTTTACCAGAACCATTAGAGCCTACAATAACCAAAAATTCCTTTTCATTGACATGTAAATCAACGCCACTAACAGCATCAACCTGGTTGGCTTTACCCCTGTTAAAAGTTTTATGGACGTTTTTCAGATCGATCATGATGAACTTTTAAAGGATAAACGCGGCAGGCTGACGATCAGCAATACAAATACTGCTGTTACCAGTTTTAGTAAAGTAGCATCAACACCAATACTCAATGTAATAGCTAAAACGAATTGAAATATGATGGCTCCTAAAAGCACCAGGACAAGGCTTAGCCAAACAGAGGTGATACGGAACCAATTAATCAATGTTTCGGCAATTATTACAGAGCCTAACCCGGTTATTACGATGCCTATGCCCATGCTTATATCGGCAAAATCCTGTAATTGGGTGAAAAGCGAGCCGCTTAGTGCCGTTAAAGCATTAGCCAATGCTAATCCTATGATCTTCATACGGTCTGTATTTACGCCTAACGAGCGTATCATGGATTCGCTGTTCCCGGTGGCCCGCATGGCAATACCGAAGTCTGTTTTCAGTAAATAGCCGATTATTAGCGTGATAACCACAACAAAAACTATCAGTATCCAAAAGGAATTATGATTAGGATTGGTGGAGATATTGATGATTGTAAACAGATTTGGAAAATTCCCTATTGGAACATTTGATCTGCCTAAGATGAGTAAGTTAATTGAATACAAGGCCGTCATTACTAAGATACCGGCAAGCAATGGATTAATTTTTAGTTTGGTATGAATGATCCCCGTCAAAGAACCTGCTATAGCGCCTGCAACAATAACTATGGGTAAAATAACATAAGCAGGCAAATGATGTGTTAACAAAACTGCTGTTACCACCCCGCCGAGCGTATAGCTGCCATCAGTCGTAATATCAGGGATATTGAATATCTTCATCGAGATATAAATACCCATTGCAATAGCTGAAAAGCAAAGCCCCTGTAATAATGCGGTCAGGTAAAAGTCCATTATTTCACAGCTTCAAAATTTGCGGGAACAGTGATGTTATATTTCTTCGCTGCAACAGGATTGTATATCCGCTTGCGTATTTTCACCATTTCGGGCTTTAAACCATCTGTTTTGTGCGTTTTTAAAAATTGCGCGGCCTGTTCACCTGCCTGATACCCCCATTGGTAAATATCCGCTCCAAAAGCTGCCACTGCCCCTCTTTGTACTAAACCTGATTCACTGGTAAAAATCGGCACATTGGCTTGGTTGCAGCTTTTCAGAATAGTCTCAAAAGAAGCAAATACAGTATTATCTGGATTAGCAAAGAACGCATCAATGTTTTTGCTTAGTAAAGATTGTGTGACCAATTGCGCATCCGCAGATGAATTGAGTGGCAACGCAACAAGTGTAATATTTAACTTATCAGCCAATGACTTAATACGGTTCATCGCATCGGCTGATTGGGGTTCTGATTGATTATAGATCATCCCTATCACCAATTTTGTTCCTTTGGGCTTTAACAATTTCGGTATAATAGAAAATGAGGTATCGATATAAGCCAGTTCCTCTACAGCGCCAAACAAATTAGCGGGTGACTCCCCGGTAGAACTGATAACATTCATCCTGGCCGGTGTGGGCGATACCATCGCGAAAATTGGAATGGTTTTAGTCTTTTGTATTGCGGTTATTGTCGATAAAGTTGTACAGGTCGCCAGCAGGTCAACTTTCTCCGAAACAAAATAATTGACAATTTGTGTAAGTGTCGGAATATCTCCCTGCGCGTTACGGTATTCTATTTTAATATTTTTCTGGCTTTCGCTAAATCCATTTTTCTTGAGCGCATCTGTAAACCCTACACGGGCTTGTGAGATGGTGGCATCTTCAAAGGCGTCAACAAAACCGACAACCGGTACGTTGCTTTTTTCGGAATGACAGGATGCAAAAAGGATAACTATAAAAACTAAAGGGAGATATTTTAGAAGCTTCATCTGGCTAAGTTAAATAAAGCGGTGGAAAGGTGAAAGCAGAATGGCAAATGGCAAGGAAATCCGCATCTAATTGTCAAAACTTTTACAAGTTCTTGATAAACAAAAAAGGCCACCATCTGGCAGCCTATTTATTCCGTTTGATATTTCTACATACTACCCTGCCCTACATACTGCAACATAAGTGAAACTTTTCCGGCACTGTTAAATCCCCATACTTCCTGCATACGTCTTGAAACCTGTTTCCCGTCCTTATCTGTAAAAGTCTCATTTCCCCAAACACACACTAAATTTTCGTCACGGTCCAGGCTTTTTATGCTCATCCACGCATCAACTTTTACTTTTAAATTTTTAATTGAGCCTCTGAAGTCTTTTACGCCTGCCATATTATTGGCTTTGCCTTTTACTAATGTCCCATCCGCAAGCAACATCGTAACCGTATCCGATATCATATCCGCATGCTTGTCTAATGTATTATTTTCATAGTCTTTCCATAGTGTCAATACTTTTTCGGAATAACTCGGATCAGCCATGGTAAAACTTGAAGAATAATCTGCCTTGTAAAGCATCTTTCCCGCCTGTGCCCGGCATATACCGGCAAATGAAAGGGCCACCAAAGTAGCCAAAATAAACTTTTTCATGTCCTTGAGGTTTAATTGATTTGTAACTGGTTTGTTACATTAAATATATAACTTAAATAGTTAATAATCAAAATTTTATATCTAAAAAATCAAAGTAATTAAATAACTCATCAATTAATAATTGCGGGGAGCTTACAGCTGTATATCCATCCATTCAAAATAATATCACTAATTTAGCGCGGCATGATACCTATTGTTTCAAAACTACCCCAGGTTGGCACTACCATTTTTACAGTGATGTCGGCTTTAGCTAATGAAGTCGGCGCTGTTAACCTTTCGCAAGGCTTTCCTGATTATGACACCTCTCCGGAACTGATAAAATTGGTGACCCAGGCTATGAAGAAGGGCCACAACCAATACGCGCCAATGGCGGGCTATATGCCTTTACGTGAACAAATAAGCCGAAAAACAGAGAAACTATATGGCGTAAATTATGATCCGGATACTGAAATCACCATTACAGCCGGCGGTACACAGGCCATATTTACGGCCATTGCTACCGTTATTCGTCCTAATGATGAAGTAATTATTTTTGAACCTGCTTTTGATTGTTATGCTCCTGCTATTAAAGTAGCCGGAGGAATAGTAAAATCGCTGGAGCTGGAGCCACCGGATTATAGAATAAATTGGGATATGGTAAAAAGGCTGACTAACAGTCGCACAAAAATGATCATTCTCAATTCGCCGCATAATCCTACTGCTACTATTTTACAGCAAAAAGATATTGATGAATTATCCGCTATTGTGAAAAATCAGGACATTCTGATTTTGAGCGACGAAGTATATGAACATCTGATCTATGATGGACAGTCGCATCTGAGCATGGCACGTTATCCTGAATTAAAACAGCGCAGTTTTATTGTAGCTTCATTTGGGAAACCATTTCATGCAACTGGCTGGAAAGTAGGCTATTGCATGGCCCCTGCAGATTTGATGAATGAATTCAGGAAAGTACACCAGTTCCTGGTATTTTGTGTAAATGCGCCAATGCAGGTAGCCATTGCTGAATATTTAAAAAATGAAGAAACTTACTTGGGTCTGCGGGAATTCTTTCAACAAAAGAGAGATTATTTCAGAGAGGGATTAAAAAGCAGCCGTTTTGAAATATTGCCGTGTGCCGGATCTTACTTTCAGTCAGTAAGATATGGTAGAATAACTGATGAAAATGATACTGACCTTGCTATACGACTAACCAAGGAAATTGGTGTGGCATCTATACCTGTTTCAGCCTTCTATAATCAGGGGACTGATTATCATGTGTTAAGATTTTGTTTTGCCAAAAGGCAAGAAACTTTGGATAAAGCCGTTGATAGGTTAATTAAAGTTTAAATTTTTAAAGAATTATTTCTTAAAATTAATTCAGGATTTAAATATCTACATGGAAAATCTAAAAATTACCCTATTCCAGGGATATCTTTTCTGGGAAAATATTGACAAAAATCTACAGAATATCTCCCTGCGCTTAAATGGCATACGTGAAAAGACCGACCTGATCATATTGCCCGAAATGTTCAATACGGGTTTCACCATGAACGCGGAAAAACTGGCTGAACCAATGAATGGCAAAACCATGATCTGGATGCATAAAATGGCAACACAGTTTGAATGCGTTGTTACAGGAAGCCTGATCATAAAGGCAGATGGAAAATTTTATAACCGTCTTATTTGGATGCGCCCGGATGGGAAATACCATTATTACGATAAAAGGCATTTGTTCACACTTGCAAAAGAGCATCTTACTTATACTGCAGGAACAGAAAAATTGATCGTAGAACTTAAAGGCTGGAAAATATGCCCGGTAATTTGTTATGACCTTCGTTTCCCGGTATGGCTGCGGAATGTTAATGAAACTTATGATCTGCTTATCATAGTAGCCAATTGGCCCGAACGCCGAGCTCTTCACTGGCGCACGTTAATACCGGCCCGAGCTATTGAGAATGAGGCCTACGTGATCGGTGTGAACCGTGTGGGGCATGATGGAAATGAAATATATCATTCTGGCGACTCCACCTGTATCAGTCCAAACGGAACTGTAATTTATTATAAACGCGATGAGGAAGATGTTTACACCTTTTCTATTATTGGTGATGAGGTAGCAAAAACCAGGCGTGCCTTGCCCTTCCTAAAAGATGCTGATATTTTTGAGATAAAGAATAAGGTTAGTGTTCCTCCCTTATAAGGAAACATGAATTGACAGGGTTAAACATTTTCTTTGACAAAATATCATTTCAAACTGCTTAATTTGTTGGTTGATTTAGTTGTGTTTCGCGATAAAGCAAATCAATATTCAATAATTCTGTCAATTAATAATTTAACCCCTAATGAGGCTATCATTTCGTCAAGTCCTTTCTCTTCTATTTATTTTAAGTTTCGCATTAGTTTCATCCGCTCAAAAGAAAAATGATTACGCCAAACTGGTTAACCCATTTATAGGTACCGGTGGCCATGGGCACACTTATCCTGGTGCTGTGGTGCCATTTGGAATGGTGCAATTAAGTCCGGATACCCGTCTGGAGGGATGGGATGGTTGCTCAGGATACTATTTTACTGATACGGTAATTTATGGCTTTTCGCACACTCACCTTAGCGGAGTAGGTATACCAGATTATTGCGACGTATTATTTATGCCAACAACTGGTGACCCGCGGTTTAAAAACACGGATTACCGTTCAGGGTTTAAAAAGAAAAATGAATCGGCCTCTCCCGGCTATTATAAAACCAGACTAGATAAATATAATATTGATGTTGAGCTTACTGCGACAAAGCGTGTCGGCGTACACCGTTATGATTATCCCAGCACGCCACAAGCAAATATCATTATTGATCTGCAGCACCGCGATGAAGTACTGGATTCTTGGATAGAAGTTGTAAATGACCACGAGATACGTGGTTTCAGGCGTTCAACTTCCTGGGCAACTAATCAGCAGGTCTATTTTTATGCAAAGTTTTCAAAGCCCTTTAAAAGTTACGGAATAGCACGAAATGACACCGTGCAACAAGGGCAAAATAAAATACAAGGCAAAAATGTCAAGATGTATATCCAGTTTGATAATCCTGGTGAAGTGATTTCGAAAGTTGGTATCTCATCAGTAAGCGCTGATGGCGCTTTAAAGAACCTGGATGCCGAAGTACCCGATTTTGATTACAAAAAAGTAGAAAAAGACGCAAAGGCTGATTGGAACACAGAATTAAATAAAATACAGGTTGAAGGTGGCGCACCGGCCATTTCAAAAGAAGCTCAAAGTGCCCAGGAACACTCTGGTGGTTATAATCCTAATGGCTATAATCGTCCTCAACAGAAAAAACCGCCTGTGGTAACTGATTGGACTAAAATAAAACAAACCGTTTTTTATACTGCATTATACCATACGATGCTGGCTCCAAATATCTACAACGATGTGGACGGGCAATACCGCGGTTTAGATCAGAAAATACATAAGGCTGAAGGCTTTAATTACTATACCGTATTTTCTTTATGGGATACTTATCGTGCAGAAGATCCTTTATTTACTATCATTGAGCGTAAACGTACACTCGACTTTATTAAATCCTTTTTGGCGATGTATGAACAGGGTGGTTTATTACCAATATGGCCACTGGCTTCCACAGAGACATACTGTATGGTTGGCAATCATTCCATCCCGGTTATTGTGGATGCTTATGCCAAAGGGATCAGAGATTTTGATGCTGAAGAAGCTTTTACAGCGATGAAGGCTGCAGTAAACCGTAACCAATTTGGTCTTGACAGCTATCGCAAAAATGGTGCAGTGCTTGCTGATGATGAACCTGAATCGGTTTCAAAAACATTGGAATATGCTTATGACGATTGGTGTATTGCCCAGATGGCCAAAATGCTGAATAAGCCGCAGGATTATGCTGAATTTATAAAACGTGCTCAATATTGGAAGAACCTGCAAAACGATCAGAATGGCTTTATGCAGGCACGTGTGAATGGAGGCTGGTATGCACCTTTTGATCCAACTGATATCAATAACAATTATACCGAAGGTAATGGCTGGCAATACTCCTTTCTGGTTAACCAGGATGTAGATGGTCTGATCAACCGGATGGGTGGAAAAGATAAATTTGAAGCCAAACTGGACGAACTATTCACCACAACATCCAAACTAAGCGGACGCGAACAGCCGGATGTTACAGGCTTGATTGGGCAATATGCGCATGGAAATGAGCCAAGCCACCACATAGCTTACTTATACAATTTCACGGATTCTCCGGATAAAACACAAATGTGGGTAAACCGTATTTTAAAAGATGAATACAGTAATCAGCCCGATGGTCTTTCAGGTAATGAAGATTGCGGACAGATGTCAGCATGGTACATCATGAGTTCGTTAGGTATTTACACGGTACAACCCGGTCAAACACAATACCAGGTTGGTCTGCCCCAGTTTAATAAAGCAGTTATCAACTTAGAAAATGGTAAAAAATTCATTATTACCAACTCCGGTTCAGGTGTTAGTTTTGATAATATCTACCTGCAGGGAATGACGCTGAATAAAAAACCTTACAACAAACTTTATATTGACGATAAGGACATTGCCAACGGTGGTGAGTTTGATGTATATACTGGCCGTTTAGCAAATAAACTATTTGTGCAGGACCTGGAAAAATCCAGATCAGCAATTACTGATGAACTTATCATTCCCAATCCTTACTTTTTAGCCACGTCCCCTACTTTTAAAAAGCCTTTTGATCTCGAAATTAAATGTGCGGAAAAAGACGCGAAGATCTATTATACATTAGATGGGGCTACACCCAATTCTTCTTCAACCTTATACAGCAAGCCGATCAATATATCAGGTAATACAACTGTAAAAGCGATAGCCATAAAAGATGGAAAATCAAGCTTCGTAAATGAGGGTACTTTTAATAAGATAAGGGACGATATAAAACTAACGCTCCTTACCAAATATCTGCCAAATTATTCTGCCCAGGGTGATGCAAGTTTAATTGACGGCTTGCGCGGAACAATCAACTGGCGTTTAGGTCACTGGCAGGGATATCGGGATAATGATCTCGAAGCTGTAATTGATATCGGCCAGGTAAAACCTGTAAAAAATGTATCTATCGGCACTTTGCAGGATAGTAAATCATGGATCGTATTTCCTAAATATGTGGAATATTGGGTATCCAACGATAATAAAAACTATAAACTGGTAGCCACAGTAAATACAAAAGTGGATATCAAGGACCTCAACATCCAAACTCAGGAATATAAAGCTAACTTAAATACCCAGGCAAGATATGTTAAGATAGTAGCAAAGCAATATGGCCCATTGCCCGAATGGCACGAAAGTAAAGGACAGCCCTCGTACATTTTTGCCGATGAGATTACGATTGAATAATTTGGAAAGTCCATTATAATTAGTTTATTTTTACTTTAGTAAATAAACCTAAATAATTAATTATCAGATGGAACCAAACAACAACCTTTCGACAGGTGATGACGGCAAAACAGCCGGGATCATCAGCTATCTTACCATTATTGGATGGCTTATTGCATTTTTTGCTATGCATCAGAACAACAAAACTTCGTTGGGCAGCTACCAGCTAAGACAAACCTTGCTGTTTCATATCATTTCAATAGTTGTTTACTGGTTATTAGGTATGCTTTTCACAGCAATATTTTTTTCATCAGGGTTAGCCACAGGATGGTTTTCAATAGTATTCATAAACTGGATATTAAGAGTGGCGTTTTTTATATTATGGATTATAGGCTTTATTGGTGCTATTAATGGCGAGAAAAAACCTATCCCATTAATCGGCGAAAAGGCACAGTCTGTTTTCTCAACTATTTGATCCTATCATAGTATGCCATTTATGGCATATTTATAAATAATGCTTCAGAGACGCTTGAGAATGTCAGGCGTCTCTATTCTTTTTCAAGCATCATTTTCATTTCCTGAAGTTTGTCTTTTTCTGCCTTTGGCAAAACCGGGTATTTTAATTTTAATTCGTCTATCGTATGTAGTATGATCTGGGAGATGGCAATTCGTGTAAACCATTTTTTATCTGCAGGTATTACATACCATGGGTTCTCTTCTGTAGCAGTTTCTTTTATCGCTTTTTCATAGGCTTTCATATAATCATCCCAATATTGACGCTCTTCAACATCAGTCGCAGAAAATTTCCAGTTCTTTTTAGGATCATCTATTCGTTTTAAAAAACGTTGCTTTTGTTCTTCTTTGGAAAGATGCAAGAAGAACTTGATAATTACGGTGCCGTTACGATGCAGATGCTTTTCAAATTCGCGTATGCTGTGATATCTATAATCCCAAAATTCTTTACCTAAACTTTTCAAACTATTCACTCCAGGCAGGTTTTCCTTAAGTATTAGTTCAGGATGAACTTTTGTGATCAATACATTTTCATAGTGCGAACGATTGTGAATACCAATCCGCCCATTTTCAGGCAATGCTTTGTAATGTCTCCATAAGAAATCATGTTCATATTCTTCAGCATTGGGTTGTTTAAAGCTAAAAACCTGACAGCCCTGCGGATTCAGTCCCGACATAGTATGTGCTATCGCACTATCCTTTCCTGCTGCATCCATTGCCTGGAAAATGATAAGCAAAGAGTACTGTTTTGCCGCATACAATTCATCTTGCATGGCAACCGTTTTTTTTATCAGTTCATCTAATATTTCAGCGGCATCTTCTTTATTACATCCGGCTGTGTAAGCGGTTTCAAATTCTTGTAGTGTGAAATCTTTACCATTCGTGATTTTAAATTTGTCTGCAATGTGTTTCATAGTTAGAAAATATAGTGAATAAACACATACATCAATTATATGTCTTACTTACTAAGTTAGTTTAAAATTTACCTGTTATTATTGCGTTGTTTATATTTGTCAATCCGGCTATGATATAGCGGCATAATTTTACATCTTTACCCAATGTTCCGACGTATAAAAAACAAGTTTCTTCGATATTTCGTCATATTCATTTATTTTATTATCATCTTTTTCTGCGCCATAGAAATTAATTTTCTTTGGTTGTTTGGCTACTCCCCTAGTATACAAGATATTAAAAACCCCGAAATGTCAGTTTCATCAGAGGTTTATTATGCTGATGGTAAGTTGATTGGCCGCTATTCAAAAGAAAACCGCACCCCTGTTGAGTTTAATAGCATTTCTCCTAACCTTGTAAATGCTCTTGTTGCAACCGAGGACGTTCGTTTCTACAAGCATCACGGGGTTGATTTTTATTCATTTTTCACCAGTATGCTTTCCACTGCAAAAGGCGATAAACGCGGCGGTAGCACCATTACACAACAATTGGCCAAAAATTTGTTTGAAACCCGTAAAAAGAAATCACAGGGATTGATCAGGCATGTACCAGTTATAAATACTATTGTTTCAAAAGTAAAAGAATGGTTTACTGCTTTTCAGATAGAGCGCGTTTATAAAAAACAGGAAATCTTAACTCTTTATTTCAACACCGTACCATTCGGAAACAACACTTTTGGTATAAAAGCGGCTTCTTTAAAATATTTTAACAAAACACCAGATAAATTAAATGCTGCGCAATCTGCTATGTTGATTGGTATGCTTAAGGCCACATCAACTTATAACCCTATAAGAAATCCTGACAAGAGCATAGATAGGAGAAACATCGTGCTTGGACAGATGCAGAAATACGGGTATATCACCAAAACTGAATTTGCCGCTGATACAACCCAGAAACTTAACCTGGATTTAAGTTATATTGAGGATGAGTCACAAGGTGATTCCTATATACGTCGTGCTGTAGAAAAATGGCTGGATAAATGGTGCAAAGATAACGGGTACAATCTTTATGAAGACGGCTTGAAGATTTATACTACTATCGATCCCCGATTGCAGCAATATGCAGAAGAAGCTGTCGAAGAAAAGATGAAAATGTTGCAGAAACGCTTTTACAATCTTTGGGGAAATAAAATTGCGTGGCGTGACCTGGATGGGAAGATCATAACGGACTTTTTGTTAAAAAATGAACAACGTCTGCCGATCTATAAATTATTGGATCAAAAGTATCATGGTGATACTACGCAGATAAAACAGTATTTTGAAAAGAAAAAGAAAATGAGAATTTTCTCATGGAATGGCGACAGGGATACCACCTTTTCGAGTGTTGATTCCATAAAATATTACGCCAAAATATTGAACACAGGCATGATGACTATCGAGCCATCTTCCGGTAAAATTAAAGTTTGGGTGGGTGGTATTGATCATCGTTATTTTAATTATGACCATGTCAATCAATCCAGGCGTCAGGCGGGATCAACATTTAAACCATTTGCTTATGTAACTGCCTTGGATAATGGTTTCACCCCTTGCGATAAGTTCACTGATCAGCCGGTATCCATCAAATTTATGGACAATGGTAAACCAGACGTATGGTCGCCACAAAATGCTGATTTTCATTTTACTTACCAGGAAATGTCCTTACGATGGGCAATGGGTAAATCCGTTAACTCAATTACCGCCCAGGTAACCGAAAAAGTGGGCTGGAATAAAATAGTGGAATATGCACACAAATGTGGTATTGAAAGCCCTTTGAAATCTGTGCCTTCTGTATCATTAGGAACCAATGATGTTTCGGTATTTGAAATGGTTAGGGCATACAGCACATTCCTAAACAAGGGTAACCGCGTCGATCCTATTTTAGTAAGTAAGATCACAGATCAGGATGGCAATACATTAGCTGAATTCAAACCAAAAACCGAGAAAGTATTAAGCGACGAAACTGCATGGCTGATGCTATACATGTTCAGGGGGGGTATGGAAGAACCGGGTGGAACCTCACAGGCATTGTGGGAATATCCGGGCTTATGGAAAAAGGATAACCAGATAGGTGGTAAAACAGGAACTTCGTCTAAATATGTAGATGGCTGGTATATGGGTATCACAAAGGATCTTGTAACCGGAGTTTGGGTGGGTGCCGATGACCGCAGTGTTCACTTTACCAGCTCTGAAACTGGCGAAGGCTCACATACGGCGTTGCCTATATTTGCGCGATTTATGGAGAAGGTTTATGCAGATCCGAAATCCGGCTATAAATACGGCTTGTTCCCTAAACCGTGGACAAAAATCACTAAAGAGTATAATTGCCCTTCACCACATTTATCAGTTGATAGTTTGGAAACAGATAGCTTAGCTAACCCGATTGACACCTCAGCTGTTAAACCTGCTGAAGAAGAAAATCCTGAAAGCAAACCGCCTGTTCAAAACAGATAGAATTGATGAGTGTGTACCAAATGTTAAATTTAAGGTAGGGACAATTTTCTTTGAGTTGCAACTGTTATATTACAAGCTGTAATTGTTTAACGTTAAAGCGTATATTCATTGTAAATATTCATTTATGAATAAACTATACTTAGCCTTTATCCGGTTTAATAAACATTTTGTCATCCTGTTATGCATTGCAGGTACATTATTGTTTAGTTTGAGTGCTAAAGCACAATACTTTGGTCAAAATAAAGTACGTTACAAAAACCTTAAATTTAAGGTATACCGCACTCCTCACTTCGAGATATATTACTACATTAAAAATGATAGTACTATCAAACGTTTTGCACAGGAAAGCGAGCTTTGGTATACGATACATCAACAGGTGTTCAGGGATACATTCAGAAGGCCCAATCCGATCATCTTGTATGCGGATCATCCGGATTTCCAACAGACTACTGCTATTGATGGTGACATTGGTGTAGGTACAGGTGGTGTTACCGAAGGGTTAAAAAACCGGGTAGTAATGCCAATCATGGAAACCAATCAGACTACGAGGCATGTTATCGGTCACGAGTTGGTCCATGCTTTTCAATACCATGCATTATTGAACAAGGACTCAGCAATTTATGAGAATATAAACAACTTGCCATTATGGATGATAGAAGGTATGGCGGAATACCTTTCTATCGGTAAAAAAGATGCCTACACAGCTATGTGGATGAGGGATGCTTATTTGAACAAAAATATTCCTACCATACGTGATCTAACCGAAACAAATAAATATTTCCCCTATCGCTACGGCGAGGCTTTCTGGTCATATATTGGATCTACTTATGGTGATACAGTTATTGTTCCGTTCTTTAAAAATGTGGCCCGCTTTGGTTTGGAATACGGCATAAGACGAACCTTTGGATATGATGATAAGACTTTATCCAAATTATGGAAAAACTCGATCGAAGCATCCTACAAGCCACTGCTAAAAGATACTGTGCAGAAACCGGTAGGCAAGCGACTAATAGATAACAAAAATTCGGGCGAATTGAATGTGGCTCCAGCCATAAGTCCGGATGGTAAATATTTATCGTTTTTATCCGAAAAGGGCTTATTCACTGTCGATCTCTATTTAGCTGATGCCCGAACGGGAACTGTGCTTAAAAAGTTAACAAGTAAGATTTCCAATTCACATATTGATGAGTTTAATTTTATAGAATCCGCCGGCGCGTGGTCGCCCGACAGTAAAAGATTTGCCTTTAGTGTTTTCAGTCACGGGCGCAATCGTATGCTGATTGTTGACATTCCCAGCGGAAATGTTACGGCCGATATTTCAATGGAGAAAGCTGAACAGTTTAGCAATTTAAGCTGGTCGCCTGATGGGAAAAATATTGTATGTCAGGGGATGTCTGATGGCCAGGGCGATTTGTACATGTACAACTTTGATACAAAAAAGATAACCCAGCTTACAAATGACAAGTATTCTGATTATCAGCCAAGCTTTTCACGAGATGGTAAAAAGATTATATTTACAAGCGACCGTACTACTTATGATCAGTCGTTATCACAAGATATTACCTTTAATCTGGCTGAGTTAGACCTTGCTACGGGTAAGATAACCGATATAAAAATATTCAATGGGGCCAATAATTTAAATCCCGAATACTCATCTGATGGCAAGCAGGTCTATTTTCTTTCAAACAGGGATGGATTCCGCAATATGTACCGCTACACGCTAAGCGATGGTAAGGTAGAACAAATGACTGATCTGTTTACCGGTGTTTGTGGCATTACAGAATATTCACCGGCGATAAGCATATCAAACAATAATGATATTGTATATTCTTATTATAATGCCCAAAAGTATTACTTATATAATGCAAAAGCCTCTGATTTTACACCGAGGATAGTTGACAGCCAGGCTTTAAATTTTGATGCAGCTATGCTCCCTCCTTTTCGGTCTGTGGGTGTGGATTTGATCAATTCTAACCTGAATAACTATTTGGCTTATAAAAAAATACCTGCAGATTCAATTAAATCTGTCCCTTACAAACCAATGTTTAAACTGGATTACCTGGCAAGTAGTGGTGTAGGTGCTTCGGTAAGCCAGTTTGGTGCGGGCTTTTCGAGTGGTGTACAGGGTGTGTTTAGTGATATCCTGGGTCACAATCTGATCTATGCAGGTGCCAATATAAACGGCCAGCTATATGATTTTGGTGGCCAGTTCATATATATCAACCAGCAAGGACGATGGAACTTTGGTTTCGGTCTATCCCATTTGCCTTATGAGTTTGCTAATTACAGTATTGTATCCACTACATATCAGACACAACCCGCTTACCAGGAAAGATATGATCTTATTCATATTTTTGAAGATCAGGCTAACATATTTACTTCCTACCCAATTTCGAAAACTACTAGGGTAGAATTTGGCACCGGAATTTCACATTATTACTACCGGGTTGATAGGTACAGTACTTTTTATGACACATCAGGTAATGTGGTGAGTAACTATATTCACCAACATATTTCTAATTCTGATTACTCTAATGAGACTGGGCAGCTATTAACGCCATTCACTTTGTACCAAGTAAGTACATCTTTGGTGGGTGATAATTCATTCTTTGGCGTTGCTTCACCTTTAACCGGCTTTCGTTACCGTTTACAAGCTGAATATGATTTTGGCACGTATCACTTTCTTGCTCCCACAATTGATTTAAGAGAATACCTGCGTGTTGCCCCTGTAACATTTGCTGCAAGGTTGTATGGTTATGGTCGTTTCGGGGGCGACCTAGGTGGTCTTTATCCTCTGTATGTGGGTTACCCTTTTTATATAAGGGGTTATGAGTCTCAGACCTTTTATAGTAATAATGGTAAAACCCCAACCAATGGATTTACAATTGACCAATTATCGGGTCAAAGAATTGCAGTGGCCAACTTTGAAGTGCGATTACCATTTACCGGTCCTGAGAAACTTTCACAGATTAAATCAAAATTCTTTTTCAGTGAATTGAATCTTTTTTTCGATGCAGGCTTAGCATGGAACAAAGGCGACCAGATAAAATTTCAGTCCAGCCCGGATTTGACAGGTTATGCTGCAACTCTTGACGCAAATAAAAATCCTTTATTAGATCAAAACGGAAAGCCTGTTTTACATCCAGTTTTTAATAGCAACCAACGAGTACCTGCACTAAGTGCCGGAGCTTCTTTAAGGGTGAACCTTTTTGGATATTTTGTACTTGAGCCATACCTCGCCTGGCCATTTAACCGTACAGATATTGGTAAGCCCGTATTTGGTATAGGCTTTACACCGGGATGGTAATAATTTAAAGAATCATGAAGCGGCTAGTTCACTTTTTTAATTTATTCTGAAACATACCAGTTATTTTGCAGTTGATAACAACATCCACATTATGTTAAAACAAGCTATATTTCTTATTTTATTTTCATTAAGCACAGCTTCTGTATTTGCTCAAAAGTCTGATTCATTAGTAAGCAAGGCTGGCAAAATAAAGAATGTTGAAGGAGCATTTATGAGTTCGTCAAATAATATTATTGGGAATATTTCGTCTGCTTCAAACTTCTCAATATTGGCTAATGCAATTCAGATTGCTGGTCTAACAGATACATTGAACAGTAGCAATCAGGTTACTTTTTTTGCACCTGATAATAAAGCATTTGAGAAATTGCCGACTGGCAAATTGGATACATTATTACTCCCTGCACATAAAACTGAGCTGACAAATTTACTTTTATATCACGCTATTGCCAGGAAAATAACTTCAAAAGATATTGAAAGACAGATAAAAGCCGGGAACGGACAGGCTACATTTACAACTTTATCAGGTGGCATTTTAACGGCACGAATAAATGAAAACCGAAATATCGTTTTAACAGACGAGTCAGACGGTCAAAGTGTGATCAGTTTGTTAGATATACAACAAAGCAATGGGATTCTTTTCGTAATAAAGACAGTATTAATACCCCGTGCAAAATGACAATTTAATGCCAATAGAAGGCAAACCATACCAGAATTGTTTACGTAATTCTTCTAGTTAAACAATTATTTAAATGAAAAAGACATTCTTGATAATCGTGCTTCTTGCCACAGGGATATTCAGTGTACAGCGTACTATGGCACAGTCAAAAAAGAAGACTGCTGCTGAATGGAAAAAGACCCTTACTCCTAACCAATATGAGATAATGGTTGAAAGAGGCACTGAGACTCCTTATAAAAACGCCTATTGGGATAATCATGAAAAAGGCGTGTACGTTAGTGCGGCTACCGGCGAAGTTTTATTTAGCTCTGATGATAAATATGACAGCCATACCGGCTGGCCAAGTTTTGTAAAAGCAGTTGATCCAAGCAAAATCGCAATAGTGCAAGACAATAGCTTCGGTATGACCCGTGATGAAGTGGTCGAAAAAAGTACCGGACTACACCTTGGACATGTTTTTGACGATGGCCCTGCTGATCGTGGCGGCAAACGCTATTGCATGAACTCAGGCGCGCTCAAATTCATTAAAAAGTAACCAGCTTACGTGCAGCACTAATAGACGGGCGGATCATTGGTCTTGTCCTTGTGGTGTTTTCAAAATTTAATCCAATGGTCAGGTCTACCCAGTTAGGGTTAACAGATCTGATCATTTTTTCTTTTTGTGGCCTGGTAAAAGTACTTACAAATTTAAAACGCTCCATTGCCTGCTCTTCTGTATTGATCTCTTCAAAATAAACAAGGCGGTTAAGTTGTTGCGCGCTATCAAAAAATAAGGTAGGCATCTGGCCGTAAAACTGCAGGGTTTTTAAAAGATCAGAGCATAGTCCTACATGTAAATTGTTCCTGTTGCGGTCAGTTATAATATAAATAAAGCGTTTCATTTCAATAAAAATTTGCTGGTTAAAAAATATTTACTAATTTTATGAGCATAAAAATACTAATAATTTTAGCAAATGCAAATTTTATGTCAATAATTTCATCAAATATTAAATTTCTTAGGAAAAAGAAAGGTTTAACTCAGCAACAGTTTGCAGATCAGGTAGGTATAAAAAGGTCGCTTGTTGGTGCTTACGAGGAAGAAAGAGCTGAACCGAAGTATGATTTGCTAAAAAATATAGCATTGTTTTTTGAAATCACAGTAGATGACTTTATTAATGAGACCATAAACGAAAAGTGGGCGCCAAAACCCAAAGGCGATCCTGCCAATTTGCGCATACTTAGTATTTCTGTTGATAAGGATGATAATGAAAATATTGAGCTTGTTCCATTAAAAGCAAGTGCTGGTTACCTGAATGGTTATGCTGATCCGGAATATGTGGCAGCTCTACCTAAATTTTATTTGCCGATGTTTAAACAAGGCACCTTTCGGGCATTTGAGATAAAAGGTGATTCGATGTTACCTTTAGTATCAGGTACTATTATTATTGGTGAATACCTCGAAAACTGGGGTGATATCAAATCAGGTGACACCTATGTTATTATATCAAAAACTGAAGGTATAGTATATAAACGTGTAACCGGTAAATTTAAAGAACAGAAGAAATTAAAATTAGTATCTGATAATCCTGTTTACGAACCATATGATATAAGTGGTGAGGACATCCTTGAAATATGGAAGGCAAAAGCATATATATCTACTAACCTCCCCCTGCCAACACCCGAGCCAACCATGGAAAGCTTAACTACTATGATGGCACAAATGCAGCGCTCTATTTCAAAACTACAGCAGAATAATAATTAAAGACAACAATATAATCTGTCACGATAATTAACCGGCCAAAACGCCGGTTTTTTTATTTTAAAACAATCTTATAACACCAATATTTTACTGATTTCTGTTTCTTAAAATCTTAAGCAACAATTAAGTTACAAGAGAGATATTAAACCATAACCTTATAACTTTATCAAACCTTAAATTTAAAAAACCAGGAAAAATGAAGAAATTTTTGTTAGTGTGCTGCTTCCTTATCGGGATCACAGCAGTAAGCCGTGCACAAGGTGGCGGCCAGAGGAGAACTCCAGAAGAACAGGCTAAGCAATTACAAACACAGCTTAAGCTGAATGACGACCAAACAACCAAGATCACAGCAATTTTTCAGGCACAAGCCACAAAAAGAGATAGCGTCAGAACCGCCGCGAATGGCGACAGACAGGCAATGATGCAAGGTATGATGCCAATAATGCAAGATACAAATAATAAAATTAAAGCTGTTTTAACTCCAGACCAGGCTATCGCTTATGATAAGATAGTGCAGGAGCGAATGGAAAGAATGAGAAACGGCGGCGGTGGTGGTAATAACTAACTAAGAGCCCCATAATTTTTCAAAGAAAGCCTCCCGCTAAATTGGGGGGCTTTCTTTATTTTAGCAGCAAATTTTCAGCCGTTGAATCCATCAGAGAAATTTATCCGTGAAAAGCTTGAGGAAAGGCAACTGAACGGTGCCTATAGAACATTAAAACCGGAAAATAACCTGGTCGATTTCTGTTCAAATGATTACCTGGGTCTTGCACACTCGCAGGTTTTAAAAGATTGGATCAGAGAAGAAGCAGATAACAATACAAATGTTTTAAATGGATCTACAGGTTCAAGGTTATTATCAGGAAACCTATCTTATACTGAAAATGTGGAGCAAGAGATAGCTGCCTTCCATCAAAGCGAAGCCGGGCTGATCTATAATTCTGGATACGATGCAAATCTGGGCTTGTTTTCCTCCTTACCACAACGTGGTGATACTATAATTATAGATGAACTGATACACGCTTCAATTATTGATGGAGCAAGGTTGAGTTATGCTAACCGATACACTTTCAAACATAATGATCTGCAAAGCCTTGAAGAAAAGCTTAAACATGCCAAAGGAAATTGTTATGTAGTGATCGAAAGTGTTTATTCGATGGACGGCGACACGCCGCCCATTGAAGATATATTATCCTTAACTGAAAAATACAACGCACAATTGATTGTAGATGAGGCCCATGCAGTTGGCCTTTATGGCAAGGGAGTTATTAATGAATTAGGCTTGGAAAACAAGGTTTTTGCCCGAATAATTACTTTCGGAAAAGCTTTGGGATGTCACGGGGCAATAGTTTTGGGAAGTAAACAACTACGGGAATACCTGATCAATTTTTCGAGATCATTTATATATACAACAGCGGCTTCATTTCATCAAATTGCAGCTATAAAAATGGCTTATAAACTGCTCCCTTTATCGGATAACAGTATCAAAACGCTTCAGGAAAATATACAGCTTTTCAAAAGTACTATAACTGAACTCAATAGTAATTTACTGCCAAGCGATTCGGCTATTCAATGTCTTATAATTGGCAGCAACGAAAAAGCCAGGAAAATGGCCAATGGAATACAAAATGCCGGTTTTGATGTACGCCCTATCCTTAGTCCAACGGTTTCGCAAGGAACAGAAAGATTAAGGATATGTTTACATTCGTTTAATACATTTAATGAGATAAATTTGCTGGCGAAAACTATACATAAATTAACCTATGCCTGAAAAGGAGATATTATTTGTAAGCGGGATTGGAACTGGTATTGGTAAAACTGTGGTGTCGGCAGTGTTGGTCGAAAAACTCAAAGCAGATTATTGGAAACCCGTTCAATCCGGGGATCTGGATAAGAGTGATTCTTTTGCTATAAAAAATCTGATCTCGAATAAAGATTCTAAAATTCATCCGGAGACATACAAACTCAGTCAGCCTTATTCACCTCATAAATCGGCAGCAATAGATAAGCTTAGTATTGATCCGGAGAAGATCATTTTACCACAAACCAACAATACGCTCATCATTGAGGGTGCGGGAGGTCTGATGGTGCCTTTAACTGATAAATTTTTGATGATCGATCTGATAAAAAAATTAAATGTAAAAGTAGTGCTCGTTTCACAAAATTATTTGGGAAGCATCAATCATACATTGCTATCTATAGAAGCATTAAAACAATATGAGATACCAATAAAGGGGATAATTTTTAATGGTACAAAGGATATTTATTCTAAAGAGTTCATTCTGCAGTATACTGAAATTGCCTTATTAGGCCACATTCCTCAATACAAAGAGGTTGATAAAAAGGCTATTATTAATGCCGGCAATTATATAGAGATGTAATTCATTCTCCATTATTTGCTCAAACAAAGAATTTGCGTCAACTTAGTATTTCAATTATAAACCATCATGATAAAAAATATTACGGTTATAGGTTCCGGAACAATGGGTAATGGTATAGCGCATACTTTCGCACAGTATGGTTTTAAGGTGTCATTGGTGGATATAAACGACGAATCATTAACCAGAGCTTTACAAACAATAAGTGGTAATCTCGACAGACAAATAAAAAAAGAGGTTATTGATGAAAGTGTTAAAGCAGCAACACTCAATAATATCAGTACTCATACAGATTTAAAAGAAGGTGCATCAAATGCAGACCTGGTAATAGAGGCAGCAACCGAAAACCAGGATATAAAACTAGACTTGTTTAAGCAATTAAGTAACATTTGCAAAGATGGTGTGATATTAGCATCCAATACCTCCTCTATATCCATTACTAAGATTGCTTCAGTCACGAAGAATCCGGCCAATGTGATCGGTATGCATTTTATGAACCCGGTACCTGTTATGAGGTTGGTTGAAGTAATACGCGGTTATGCAACCAGTGATGAGATAACCAATACAATAATGCAACTCTCCACGCACCTGGGAAAAGACCCCGTTGAGGTGAATGATTATCCGGGGTTTGTTGCTAATCGTATTTTGATGCCAATGATCAATGAGGCTATTTATACCTTGTACGAAGGTGTTGCCGGTGTTGCCGAAATTGATACTGTAATGAAGCTGGGTATGGCACATCCTATGGGACCATTGCAACTGGCAGATTTTATAGGGTTAGACGTATGCCTGGCTATCTTAAAGGTTCTCCACGATGGCTTCGGGAATCAAAAATATGCACCGTGCCCTTTATTGGTTAACATGGTTACAGCAGGGCATTTAGGCATAAAATCAGGCAATGGATTTTATCAATATACTTCTGTAAATAAAGAACTTATAGTATCTTCTAAGTTCAAATCATAAAGATATTTTAAACCATTTCTTTATTTGTTTGTCAATAGGCTAATAACCTATAGAAACCATTTAAGAATGAAAACACTATCAAAGCTGGGGATACTCGCTGCTTTAGGAGCATCCCTATTTATGTCATCATGTACTGGTGAGTATTATGTATCCGATCAACCTGCCGATGTTGCATATGAAAGAGGCGCCCCGCCTTATGAAGGCGCTGTATGGATTGGTGACGACTGGTATGGAGTGGTAGAAGATATGTACATCAACACGGCCACTGGGCAAGACAACGAACTGGCCGCACTTATGTATCCGGAAACTGGTACCATAATGGAAGCCGCGGTTACGCATGGCATAAAGGATATTGGTCAAGATAAGCCCCCTACCCCCTAAAGGGGGAGTTAATAAAAGAGCTCTCTAAATTTCCCAAGTCAGAGGGCTTTTATTATGCTTAATCATTCCCCCTTTAGGTGGTAGGGGGCTCACATTCTCTCCGGCACTTCAATACCAAGCAATTTCATTCCTTTTTTAATCACCTTTGCGGATGCAGCCGAAAGCTGTAAGCGGAATTGTTTAGTTGCTTCATCTTCTGCTTGTAAGATTGACTTTTCGTGATAAAACTTGTTAAAAGCTTTAGCCAGTTCGTAAATATAATTAGCCACGACTGCAGGACTATAGGCAGTTGCTGCCTGTGTTATAGTTTCCGGAAATTGGCTTAATGCTAATATCAGATCACGTTCCTCAACAGCTAATGATATGATTCCCGTGCTTTTATTTCCATTGAATTCAGCCCTGCTTAATACTGACCGGATACGTGCATGGGTATATTGTATAAATGGCCCTGTATGCCCCTGGAAATCCACAGATTCGTTCGGATCAAACAATAAACGTTTTTTCGGATCAACTTTTAGCAGGAAATATTTTAATGCTCCCATACCTATGGTGTGATAGAGTTCCAGTTTTTCTTCTTCACTATATTCGGTTACTTTTCCTAACGCTTCTGTTTGCTCCTTTGCGGTTTGTTCCATCTCAGATACTAAATCATCCGCATCGACTACTGTCCCCTCGCGCGATTTCATTTTGCCTGATGGCAGATCAACCATTCCATACGACAAGTGAAATAATCCCTTGGCCCATGATTTACCCAGCTTTTGCAGGATCAGGAACAACACTTTAAAATGATAATCCTGCTCATTACCTACCACATAAATGGATTCATCCATATGGAAGTCATTATATTTTAATTGAGCAGTGCCCACATCCTGGGTCATATAAACAGAGGTACCATCAGCACGTAAAACTAGTTTCTCATCCAAGCCATCAGCAGTAAGATCGATCCATACTGAACCATCATCTTTTCTAAAAAATACACCTTTTTCTAATCCTTCATCAACAATATCCTTGCCTAATAAATAAGTGTTTGATTCGTAATAGAATTGATCAAAGTCTACGCCCAAAGCATTGTAAGTCTTACCAAAACCATCATAAACCCAAAGGTTCATAGTTTTCCATAAGCTGATCACTTCTTCATTCCCGGCTTCCCATTGTTGAAGCATTGTTTGAGCCTCAATCATAAAGGCGGTTTTAGACTGAGCTATACCTTTTATTTCTTCATTTTCCTCTTTAATCTTATCATCGATTTCGATGAAAGGCTTTAATAATTTTTGTAATTCTGTTTTTCGCTTTTCTTTTTCTTCGATTTTTACACTATTATATTCATCATCATCGAAACATTTCAAAATTTCTTTCCATCCAATATTATCATCTACTACCGATTCCATAAGAATTGTGGCTCTCAATCCAAAAGCTTCTATTTTAGATGCTGTATCAGTGTCGAGAAGTCTGTATTGCTTATTTTTAAAACTGACAATATTCTTTAAATGCACTTCGAGTTGAAGCTTTTGGGAACCATTAAACAAACCAAAATCATTTTCATTATAAATACTGTATAGTATTGGAGCTAATTGTTTTTTTATTTCTTTATCAGCTATCACATAGTATTTCCCAACTAAATGATCACCCTTCTCTCCTGTTGATTCCGGCGTTTCGCCATTACCAAACTTTTGCCAGGCCAGCATTGATTTGCAGATATGGATACCCCTGTCATTAACCAAATTTGCTTTTACAACCTCATAACCATCCGCTTTTAAAATTTCAGCTACAGAATAACCTAACAAATTATTACGCACATGCCCTAAATGCAACGGCTTGTTAGTATTAGGAGATGAATATTCCACCATTACCTTTTTACCATTCGGCTTAAATGCAGCAAAATCATCAGGCAATATTTCCGTATAGAATTTATCTAACCAATAAGCATCAGACAACGAGATATTCAAAAAACCTTTGATCACATTAAAACCAGCTATTTCTTTTACTTCACTTTTCAAAAACTCCCCTATTTCATTCCCCGTTTGCTCAGGCGATTTACGCGAAATTTTAGTAAACGGGAAAGTAACTATCGTGATTTGTCCTTCAAATTCTTTACGTGTTGGCTGCAGGTTAACATCGGCAGCATTCAGATCTGTTTGATATAGGGCTTTAACGGCTTTAACAGCGGCTTCAATTATAAAATCCATTTGCCAAAATTAGTTATTAGAGTCAAGATTTAAGAATCAAGAATCAGGAAAGAAAATTTGAGGTATAATTAGAAAAACCAACTGTCACTATCACTTGGTTCATGATTCTATACTCTTGACTCTAATTAAACTCTAATTAAGATATTTCCCGGTATATTTGTGCCCGATTACAGCTCTTTATGACTAAAAAAAATAATGATTTTAAGATCGATGTAACTTCCGAAATAGGCGATCTGCGTTGTTTATTGATACACAGCCCCGACAGTGGATTAGGTAAAGTAGTACCCTCAAAGGCACAGGATTGGTTATTTGAAGATATTGTACACCTGGATACCATGCGCAGGAATGAATACGATTATTATGTTAAACTGTTAATGTACTTCCTGGATCCGGACAAAATAAAAGGCAAATTACAGCAGATAGATTCAGAAGAAAATAACCGTTCCTTCTTTAAACCTGACAATAAAAACTTCCACGCATCTACAAAGGTTGTAGAGATACAAAGCCTGCTTGCCGATATTTTGATAGAAGATGATATCCGCAAAAAGCTGGTAGCATCAGTTTGCGCTATTGAAAACTGCACTTATCGTTTACAGCAGAAACTGATCGATACTAATCCTATTGAACTGGCCAAAATATTTATCTCAGGTTCGTTAGGCAATGATGAAATGATCTTTGCCCCTATTCCTAACCTGATATTCTCTCGGGATATAGGTATCGCCATCAATAATTATATGCTGCTTAACAAGCCGGCAAAAAAAGCACGCTCACGCGAAACCTTATTGGCAAGATATATTTTCTTCAACCATCCGCTATTTGCTGCTTATAAAAATAATATACTGGAGATACCCGAAACAGTCCATTATTTTCTGCGTCCTGGCGAAGAGCAAGACGAAAAAACGACGCTGGAAGGTGGTGATGTGATGATGGTAAGTCCACAACACTTAGTGATAGGCTGTAGTGAACGTACTTCGTTAAGCGGAGCAAATGAAGCCATGAAACTGTTGTTTGAAAATGATGTGGTTAAAAAGGTAACCATTGTTAAAATACCGCATAAGCGTGATTACATGCATATTGATACCATTTTTACACAGGTAAAACGCAATGTTTGGGTAATGCTGGGATCGCTTTCTGCTTTGGAGGATACAGTTGAAGAAACCAATGTGATGAAATGGTTTACAGACAAAAAGTCGAAAAACAAAACCGACATCATCCAGTTTGAGAAAGGAAAATCAAAGCCTAAGTTATTTAAAACCCTGGAGGAGCTATTAAGCGATATAAGCGAGAATGACCTGCAGAGCGGCAAAAAGACTAAATTCATTTACTCTGGTAACGATAAATTTCCATTTGATGCCCGTGAGCAGTGGACAGATTCCTGTAATCTTCTTGCTGTAAAAGAGGGCGTGGTTTTAGGCTATGATCGTAATGATAAAACAGTTGAAGCTTTCAGGAAAAAGGGCTTTGATATTATCAAAGTTGCCGATCTACTTCAAAAATTCGAGAACGATGAACTTGATCCGCAGGAAATGAAAGACACATTAATATTAATGCCATCATCAGAACTTTCACGTGCGCGTGGTGGTTTTCATTGTATGAGTATGCCACTTTTTAGAGACAAAATATTATAACTGGTCATTTGTTATTATATAAAGGCTAATGACAAATGACCGGTGACTAATGACTAATGACCACTGACTAATGACTAACCAACAGACCACTTCTACTATATTAATGATACGTCCGGTAAATTTTGGCTTTAATGAGCAGACTGCCGGTAGCAACGCTTTTCAGAACCGGAATGCTGAACAGCAGCAGGTTCAGAATAAAGCACTAAATGAATTTGATAATCTTGTTAGCTTATTGCGGAATAACGGCGTTGAAGTAATTGTTGTTGACGATACTCATGAGCCACATACACCTGATTCTATATTTCCTAATAATTGGGTGTCATTTCACCAGGATGGCAATGTATTTCTGTACCCTATGATGGCCGAAAATCGCCGATTGGAACGAAGGGAAGATATTATTATGCAATTGGAAGATGAGTTTCAGGTCAAACACGTAATTGACCTGAGCCGTTTTGAGCATGACCATAAGTTTTTGGAAGGTACAGGCAGTATGGTGCTCGATCGAGAGAATAAAATAGCCTATGCTTGTATTTCTCCGCGCACGGATAAAGAAGTGTTAGCATTATTTTGTGAACAAACCGGATACAAAGAAGTAAGTTTCCATTCGTTTGATCAACATCATCAAGCCATATATCATACAAATGTGTTGATGTGCATTGGCAGCAAATTCGCTGTTATTTGTTTAGACAGTATTACCGATGACAATGAAAGGAACGCCATACTCACCATTTTGAAATTAACACATAAAGAAATAATCAATATATCTTTTGTCCAAATGAACCAATTTGCCGGCAATATGCTCGAATTGAAAAATAAGAGCGGAGAAAGCTTATTAGTAATGTCGAAAAACGCATATCAATCTTTGGATCAAGATCAAAAAACAGCCCTCGAAAAATACAGTAAATTACTTTATGCGGATATCAATACCATCGAAAATAATGGTGGTGGCAGCGCCCGCTGTATGATAGCCGAAGTACATTTACCACCTATCAATTAAATTACATTAGAGAGATGAAATTAGTATTGATAAGTAAGGGAAAAATCCATTAAAAAATTACATTTTTGCCAAAATTTTAAAGAATGCAGAGTTACCAGGAATTTCTTGATCTAAGTGTAGGTTTTCCGCAGGATGGATTTGAGATCATCGATGATGAATTATATTTCCACGACCTGAATTTGATGGAAATGATAGAAACGTATGGCACACCATTGCGTTTTACTTATTTGCCTATGATCTCAAAGAAAATTCAGCAGGCAAAGCTGTTGTTTCAGCAGGCTATCGTTAAAAACAATTACCGCGGAAGCTATAAATATTGTTATTGCACTAAGAGCTCACACTTTAAGCATATTGTTGAAGAAGCGCTTAAAAATGAGATCCACCTGGAAACATCATCAGCATTTGATATGCCGATGATAGATGCATTGGAAAAAAAGGGGGCCCTTACCAAGGACGTTACCGTGATATGCAACGGATTTAAAACCTTCCAGTATAAAACTTATATTGTAGATATGCTACACGATGGTTTTAAAAACATCATCCCCATACTGGATAACAAAGAAGAGTTCAATATCTATGATGACGAGATCGAAATGGATACTCCCTGCAACCTGGGGATCAGGATAGCGGCAGAAGAGCAGCCAGACTCTCAATTTTACACCTCTCGTTTAGGTATACGCCTGGAAGACATTATCGATTTTTATCATAATAAGATCGAAGATAATCCCAATTTCAAGGTTAAGCTATTACACTTCTTTATTAATTCGGGTATTTCTGATACACCATATTATTGGAACGAGTTAGAGAAATATGTGACCCTGTATTGCAAGTTCAAAAAGATAAACCCCGATCTGGATACACTGGATATCGGTGGCGGTATGCCGTTTAAAGACTCCCTTGTATTTGACTTTGATTATGAGTATATGATCAATGAGATCGTGAGCCGGATAAAGGAAATCTGCGCTGAGCACGATACGGTTGAGCCGGATATTATTACTGAGTTCGGTAAATATACTGTGGCTGAAGCTTCGGGTATATTATATAAGGTATTAGGCCGTAAGCAGCAAAACGACCGCGAAAGATGGTTGATGCTTGATGGTTCATTTATTACTAACCTGCCTGATGTTTGGGCGCTTAATCAGAAATACATCCTTTTACCCGTTAATAACTGGGACTCTGAATATGAACGTGTAAACCTGGGTGGTATTACTTGCGACGGACAGGATTATTACAACCAGGAAGCTCATATGAACAGCGTGTTTATGCCAAAGACCCGCAAGGTGCAATACTTAGGCTTTTTTAATACCGGAGCATACCAGGAAGTATTAAGCGGATATGGAGGCATACACCATTGCTTGTTACCTTCACCAAAACATGTGATCATCCGCCGCAACCGGGATGAGACATTCAACTTTGAAGTGTTCGGTGAAGAACAGAACAGTAAACAGGTATTGAAAATATTAGGTTATACCAGCTAAAAAAATATAGCTGATAAACTTATTAAGCTGATCGGTGTTAAGCAATTATGTTTAATGTCAGATCAGCTTTTTTATTAGGTATTATTTTAATTTGCGCTTCGTGGTCAAATACCTGTCTCCAAAATCAGGATGATGTTTATACGCACAAAGCCGCATCAGATGGTGGTACCGGTAAGTTCTACTTTGGTAGGGAAATAGCCCATGTAATGGATTTCAGCGGCTCCGCATGGCTGGAACGGAATAGTCGTGAGGTAGAAGAAAATGCGAACCTTGCCGTCGCTAAATTACCTATAAACAAAAATAGTATTGTGGCAGATATCGGCGCTGGGACAGGCTATTATACTTTTAAAATTTATCATAATGTACCCCAGGGAAAAGTATATGCCGAGGAAATACAAAATGATGCGGTGACCTATCTTAAAAATAAAGCAGGGCAATTGAATGCCTCAAATGTGATTGTGGTAAAAGGTAAAGAACAATCGCCTGAGCTCCCCGAGAACAGCATAGATTTGGCCCTAATGGTTGATGTGTACCACGAATTAAGCTACCCGCACGAAATGTTGCAAAGTATACGTAAATCACTAAAACCAAAAGGGAAATTGTTATTGCTTGAGTATCGCGCAGAAGATCCAAAGGTTGATATAAAGCCCCTGCATAAAATGAGCACAAAACAAGTTGATAAGGAATTATCAGCAAATGGGTTTCATTTAGTGCAGGACGGAGAGTTTTTACCTATACAGCATTTTTTGTTGTATGAGAAGGATTAGTTAACTATCAAACTTTTCCAGCAACTTCAGTAACGTCTCAAAGTCTTTGGGATAAGGTGCATGAATAGTAATATCCTTTCCATCCGGCAGTTTGAAAGATACTTCGTAAGCATGCAGGGCAAAGCGCTTCATAATAGGTTGTTCTTCCTGGTCCTTGCCTAAATGATACTTTCGTTTGATCTCTGACAGGAAAACAGGCTTTCCTTTATACATTTCATCTCCTGCAATAGATGCACGTTGTGTAGCTAAATGTATCCTGATCTGGTGCATACGGCCTGTTACCGGGCGGCATTCAACCAATGTATAATGCTTAAAATATTTTAACGACTGGAACCAGGTTTCGGCACGCTTACCATCCTGGCGACTGATACTTACATTACCCTTGCCTACATTTAATATAGGGAGGTCGACAAGTAGTTTTTCAAAAACGTGCGTACCTTCAATAATAGCATGATATATCTTTTTTACCTGGCGTTTTTCAAACTGCATAGAAACCGTCCTGTACGCTTCAGGATTTTTAGCGATTATTAGCGCGCCTGAGGTCTCTTTATCCAAACGGTGACATATTTGTGCATCATCAGAATATCCTTTGGCTAAACGCAACAGATTGATCTCACCGCCTTCCCGTTCATCCAGAGAACTTAGAAAGGGTGGTTTGTTCACAACTATCACATCTTCATCCTCAAATAATATCAGGTCGGCAAATTTCGGAAACTTCATAGCCTGCAAAAATACGGTTTATTCACTCAATTGACCATCACCATTTTGTATAAAATAGTAGGATATCATCCGCAAAAAACAAATGTTAATAGTATTGGTTAAATACATTGAAAAACATAATAAACATCTAACTACAAATAAAATGAGCACAAATTCAATCGGGCCTGAAGAAAAGGGATTTTTCGAGAAGGTAAAAGAAACGATAGAAGGGCTTTGGGACGGTACCAAAGACAAAGCCGAAGAATTAAAAGATAAAACAGCAGATACTATAGATACTTTAAAAGAAAAAGTAACAACCGAAAAGAAAACGGTGGCTAAGAAAACAACCGCCGCTAAAAAAAGCGTTTCTGCCAAAGCAAATACTGCGAGCACAAAAGCCAAAACAGCTGCGGCAGAGGTAAAGGCTAAAGCATCTGACAAAACAAAGGAGATCAAAACTAAAGTTGCTGATGAAAACGCAAAAGCTAAAAAAGCCATTGCAGAGGTTAAAGCTAAGGCCGCTGATAAAGCCAAAGCAATAACTACTAAGGCTAAAGCTGAAAGTACCTCAGCCAAAAAATCAGTTGCTGCAAAAACAAATAAGCCAGCGCCTGCTAAGAAAAGAGCTACGGTTGCCAAATAACAACAGTGACTAAAAACAAAAAAGGTTCCGGAATTCCGGAACCCTTTTTTGTTATGTTTTAGGCTTCAAACTTATAGCCTACTCCTTTTACGGTTGAAACTATATCGTCACCTAATTTCTCTCTGAGCTTACGAATATGTACATCAATCGTACGATTAGTTACCACTACCGAATCTTCCCATATATTTTTCAATATTACCTCGCGGGTGTAAACTTTGCCAGGTTTTGAGGCAAGAAGATATAGTAATTCAAACTCTTTTTTAGCCAGCACTACTTTTTCATTTTTCTGGTAAACCAGGTAAGCCTCACGGTCTATCACCAGTGTACCTATCTCTAATTTATTGTCCGTCACCTCTTCAGCAGGTGCATTCCTGCGTAATATGGCGTTGATACGGCTTACTAAGGCTCTTGGCTTTATAGGTTTGGCAATATAATCATCAGCGCCAACGTTGAATCCGGCAATTTCTGAGTACTCTTCGCTGCGGGCTGTTAAAAATACCATAAAAGTATTCTTAAACTCGGGCATGGTACGCATAATACGGCAAGCCTCTATCCCATCCATTTTGGGCATCATAATGTCCAGAACGATCAGGTCAGGCAAAGCTTTTTTTGCCTCAGAAACGGCCTCCTGGCCATTACGGGCGGTATATACCTGGTAACCTTCTTTCTTCAGGTTATATTCGATCAGCTCTAAAATATCCGGTTCATCGTCAACAATAAGAATTTTCTGCTTAGTAGAAGTGCTCATGATATAAATTTTGTATAAATATATAAGCTTAAAAAAAGCAAATAGTTAATTCAATGTTAACAAATTGTTAAGTGTTACCTTATTTTAACTTATTATTGAGGCTTATTAAACGTTTTGTTTAAAAATTCTTCAAGATCGCTTCCGGTAATGTTCTTTGCAATGATATTTCCATCCGGATCAATCATGAAGTTTGAAGGTATCGCATTAACATGGTAAAGCCTTTCTGTCGGTCCTTCAAAGTTCTTTAGATCAGATGCATGGTTCCAGGCTAACTTATCCTGGTTAACAGCCTGCTCCCATTTGGGTTTGTCCACATCAAGCGATATACCAAGTATATTTAATCCCTTAGATTTGTAAATACTATACTGCTTTACAACATTAGGATTTTCTTGTCTGCATGGAGCGCACCATGATGCCCAGAAATCAACCAATACATATTTTCCCTTATAATCAGATAACTTAACGGGCTTGCCATCAATACCTGTCGTTGCAAAATCAGGTGCTTTATGGCCTACTGAAACAGGCTTTATTTCGTCCATTGACCTTACAAAACGTTGTACGGCGGGATTATCTTTAAAATTATCTTTTATTGCATCTGCATAAGCTACCAGTTGTTGCTCATACTTATTCTGGTCTAATGCGGTAATCGCATAAAATCCTGCAAGAGAATTCTTATTGCCATTGGCAAATGACAGAATATCAACACTTTGAGCGGAAAGTTGCTTTTCAATTTGCGGACGGTAAATAGATATTAATGAATCTGATTCATGTCCTATCTGTGTTGCCTTGGTACGATATTCATCAACGATCTTGTTTAACTTATCTCCGTAAACATTATTAATCTTGTTAAATTCTTTTATTTTTTCAGAATCATCCGAACCTGAAATAGTATACGAATGGGAACTATCTGTTAGGTTTGTTGAAAAATCGATGGCATCACCATTTTTTGCGATCAGGTCGAAAATATTACTGCCCGCACGCAATTTGTAAAGATTAGCATATGGTGACGGATGTTTAAACTGAAACTTTCCATCCTCCCCTAAATTGGTTGAATCTACTACTGAAATAGCTGTACTATCAGTAGCAAGCAGGTACACTTTTTTAATACTGCCAGGATTGGTAATAGTACCTGACAGGGTAAAAACAGATTTATCCTTGCACGAAAATATCAAGGCTGATAACAGAGCAATAAAGCTAAATACGGTATAACGTTTCATAAATTTGATATTGAAGGCATGAAATTTAAGATGTGTTAAAATTGAGAGTTAATTTTGTTTTTTCTCATATCTCACATCTAAAATCTCATATCTAACTTATTTAGATTCTAATTCTTTAATTAATAACTGATTGGTTTTTTGCGGGTCTATCCTGCCTTTTGAGCGTTTCATTATTTCGCCCATAAACAAACCCAAAACGCCTTTTTTACCTTTCTGGTATTCCACTACCTTATCCGGAAACTTGGCGATGGCTTCATTTATAAACTGGTAAACGTCATCTGCATCAGCATTGATCAACAAATTCAATTCTTTAGCTAATTGCTCCGGTGATTTTGCCGGGTCATTTATTAAGGCCGGGAACAATTTTTGAGCAGCTACAGAATTGTTGATCTTACCTTTATCCACCAAGTCTATTAGTCCGGCTAAATTAGCGGGTTTAATAGCGAACTTTGTAATTTCTATGCCATTTTCATTCAGGTATGATTTTACTGTACCCATCATCCAGTTGGCGGCTGCTTTATAGTTACTGGTGTATTTTATCAGCTCCTCAAAATATAGGGCAAATTCTCTGTCAGCTGTTATAACTAAAGCATCATTAACAGGTAAGCCTAATTTTTCAGTGTATTTATTATAAAGTTCGTTGGGCAATACGGGAAGGCTTTCACGTATACCGTTAACATATTCTTTATTCAAAAATAATGGCTGAAGGTCTGGCTCAGGAAAATAGCGATAATCATTAGCCATTTCCTTTGATCTTAAAACTGACGTCTCACCGGTGTCAGCATTAAAATTTAAAGTATTTTGGTCTATATGACCACCATTTTCTATAATGTTAACCTGCCGTTCAAACTCATGGTCTATAGCTCGCTGTACGTTACGGATAGAATTAAGGTTTTTCACCTCGCAACGATTTCCGAATTCGGTTGCCCCCTTAAGTCGTACCGAAATATTGGCATCGCAACGCATGCTGCCTTCCTCCATGTTACCATCGCAGATATCCAGATAACGTAGCAACTTACGTATTTCAGTTAAGTATTGACCGGCTTCTTCACTGCTGCGCATATCCGGTTCAGATACGATCTCGATCAATGGCACTCCTGCCCTGTTCAGGTCGATGAGCGAATCTGCACGATGCTGGTCGTGCATACTTTTACCGGCATCATCTTCCATATGAATATGGTGAATAGCTATATTCTTTTGTGTACCGTCAGCCAATCGCACCAAAACATATCCTCCCAAACATATAGGCGCTTGATCTTGTGTGATCTGGTAGCCTTTGGGCAAATCCGCATAAAAATAATTCTTACGTGCGAAGGTGTTATGCAAGTTGATACTGCAATTACAGGCCAGGCCCATTTTTACAGCGTACTCTACCATACGCTTATTAATATATGGTAAAGTACCGGGATGCCCTAATGACACAGCGCTGATATGCTCATTCGGTCCGGCGCCAAAAGCGGCCGAATCTGATGAAAAGGCTTTGCTTAATGTAGATAATTGCGCGTGCACTTCCAGACCAACAACAAGCTCATATTTATCTTTCATCTTCCCGGATAGAATTGTCATATTTTATTATATACTTCGGCTGCTACGAGCCAAGCAGGTGCCAAATATAATAAAACTACCAAATACACAGGCTATAAAGTCTATCTTGTAATAACATACAACTAATTTAGAAAAATTAAAGCCCATCACTCCTATTTATTCCTTTAAACTGTTTAAAAGGCCATTTTGAAAAAGAGATACATTTAAACTAATATTTTAGTTGATAATTTGAGATACATTATTTAGCTTTGGGTAACTAAAAAGTTAATTATAAACCAACCACAAATATGAACATGGCACAGTATATCATAATGGTTAATCTATGCATAATTGTATTGCTTGGATTCTATGTTATATTTCTGAAGAAAGAAACATTTTTCCAGTTAAACAGGGCCTATTTATTATGCTCACTTGCAGCCTCTTTTATTTTACCAATAATCCAAACAGGCTGGGCAGAGCAGTTAAATATTACCCGACAACTAAAATACACCTTCCAGGCTGAGCCTATTACCATATTTGCAAATTCCCCTGCTGCCGGGAATCATATAACATTTAGTACTATAGTATTATTGGTATACCTGGCTGGCGTAGCCATTCTCTCTGCTATCCTGCTCATGAGGTTGTTGGCTGTCAGGCGGATGATAGTTTCTTCTGATACTTCATCATCTTATTCATTTTTCAAAAAAATATACCTGGGCAACAAATCAACAGACAAGCTCATTTACGAGCACGAAAAGATACATGCTGCCCAGTGGCACTCTGCTGATATTATATTGATGGAGATTGTGATAATTTTTAACTGGTTTAACCCAGCTGTGTATCTTTTCAGGAAAGAGTTGAAAAATGTACATGAATTTATTGCCGATGAAGGCGCATTAAAATCTGCCAACAGTAAAAAGGATTATGCGCTTCTATTACTTAGTCAAACGTTTGAAACACCAATAAATAATCTAGTTAACACATTTTTTAATCAAAATCTATTAAAACAACGAATTATGATGATCCAGAAAAATAAGTCACCAAAAAACGTATTGTTAAAATATTTACTTGCAGCACCATTATTTATGTTGATGATTATTTTATCCTCAGCAACGGTAAATAGTAAAACTTCAGGCGTTTTAGCGAACAATGAATTTCCGCAAAACAAACAGGGAAAGGTCTACACTGCTGTAGATAAAGTACCTTCTTTTCCGGGTGGAACGGATAAGTTTTACGCGTTTTTAAGAACAAATATCAAATACCCTGCAGAAATGCGTCAGAAAAAAATTGAGGGTAAAGTCTTCATAAGCTTCATAGTAGAAGAGGATGGCTCGTTAAGCAATATTAAAATACTTAAAGAGCCAGGTTATGGTTCGGGCAAAGAAGCTGCACGTGTCCTGGGTATGTCGCCAAAATGGGTACCCGGTATGCAAAAAAATCAAAAAGTCAGGGTGGCCTATACTATGCCAATTTCTTTTACACTGAAGGCATAACCATATAACATTAAAAAGCCTGTCTCATTTTCAGGATAAGACAGGCTTTAATATATTTCATTGGTCTTAAATAAAACTTTTCGCTTTTTCCAGAGCTTTATCTAACCCGCTAATATCTTTACCGCCAGCTGTAGCAAAAAACGGCTGACCACCACCGCCGCCCTGGATTTCTTTCGCCAGGTCGCGTACAATATTGCCTGCGTTCAAGCCTTTATCTTTTACCAGATTTTCGGAGATCATCACCGTAAGATTTGGCTTCCCGTCGAAATCGGCTGCCAGTACCAGGAAAAGATCAGATACTATATCTTTTAACTGATAAGCCAGATTCTTTACCGCATCTGCATTAGGCAAGGCTACCTTTTCAGCTATAAAGTTAATTCCGTTGATATTCTGAGCCTTTTTAGCCAGATCATTTTTCAGACCTGATGATTTTTCAAGTATCGATTTTTCAATCTCTTTTTTCAGCTTGTTATTTTCATCCAGCAAAGTCTCAACGCTCTTACCGATATTTTTCGGATTTTTAAGGAGTTCTTTTAGCTGATGGATCAGTTTGCTTTGCTCATTGATATAATTCTCGGCAGTGATACCGGTGATGGCTTCAATACGACGCACACCGGCAGCAACAGCACTTTCAGCAATAATCTTAAAATAACCGATATAGCCTGTTGCTTTTACATGAGTACCCCCGCAAAGCTCTTTTGAGAAATTATCGTCAAAAGTGATCACCCGCACATAGTCGCCATATTTTTCACCGAAAAGCGCAGTTACGCCACTATTAATGGCTAAGTTATATTTTACATTTCGTTCTTCCTTAAGCGGAATATTTTCGCGCACCTTTTGATTGACAATTGCCTCGATTTGTGCCAACTCATCATCACTTACTTTAGCAAAATGCGAAAAGTCGAACCGCAGATATTCGTCATTCACTAATGAACCCTTTTGATTTACATGACTACCCAATACCTGTTTCAAAGCAGCATGCAGCAAATGGGTAGCCGAATGGTTATTCATGATGCTGGCACGCCTTTGTGGATCAACAATAGCAGTCAACGCATCATCAATCGCTTCTTCTGAAGGCAATTTGTCAACAAAATGAACGAACAAGCCATTCTCCTTTTTGGTATCGGTTACGTTGATTACTTCTCCATCCGGGAAAACCAATTCGCCGGTATCCCCTACCTGTCCGCCGCTTTCAGCATAAAAAGGTGTTTTATCTAATACGATCTGGTATTGCTCTTTTCCCTTTGCGGTTACTTTACGGTATTTTATGATGTGGGCAATGGTTTCTGTTTCATCATAGCCGGTAAATTCAACAGCATCGTCTTCTTTTAAGGTGATCCAATCACCTGTATCAATAGCAGTGGCTGCGCGGGAGCGGGATTTTTGAGCTTGAAGAGCTTTTTCATAACCCGTTAAATCAACTGACCACTCTCTTTCTCTAGCCATTAATTCAGTTAAATCAATAGGAAACCCATATGTATCAGATAATTCGAATGCAATCTCGGCAGGTAGTTGTTTAGGATGATTTTTATCTATATAATTTTTCAATGCATTATATGCGTCATGATAATCAGTTTTATCGTTTATGACACGTTCTAATTCTTGAATAGAAAAACCTCCATTTATTGGTTTATCAATATAACTTGAAATAAACTGGGCTAAATTTAAAACTACAAAATTCGTGTTTATCAAGTAGTCGGCAGTATGGTAAGTTTGCTTTGATGTCTTATCCCCCGAGTCGGTCCCATAATTTACAACATCAATAGTTTTTATATTTTCCCAAGGAAGTTCGTATTGCTTATCCAAGAAGTCTCGAATCTCGTTAATGTAGTCTATATATCCCGTTAATATATTTATACCGTTCCCTAATGTTCTTAGAAATGCATTCTCTTCTTCCAAAACCACTTTCTGCACAAAATCCTTCTGAGAATACAATTCATCAAAAACACCCTTAAACTGATTAGCCAATAAAGGAACTAACTGATTTAGAAAAGGTTCCTTGAATCCCAAATACTGATAAGAATAGCGAACCGCTCTGCGTAAAATGCGACGGATAACATAACCTGCTTTGTTATTAGATGGTAGTTGGCCATCTGAAATAGCAAAACTGATAGCGCGGATATGATCAGCCATTACACGCATGGCTACAGCATCATTCCAACTGTCTTCGCCAGGGTTTGCATCGCTTTTATATTTTTTACCGCTTTTTTCAGCAATGAATTGGATCATCGGCTGAAAAACATCAGTATCGTAATTTGATGTTTTATTCTGCAACACCCTTACCAAACGCTCAAAGCCCATCCCGGTATCCACGTGCTTGGCAGGCAATGGTTGCAGTGATCCGTCTTTCAGGCGATTAAACTGCATGAATACATTGTTCCATATCTCAATCACTAAAGGATCATCGGCATTGACCAATGTTTTGCCATCAACTTTTTGGCGGTCGATATCCGGGCGACTATCATAATGTATCTCTGAGCAGGGACCGCATGGGCCAGTTTCGCCCATTTCCCAAAAGTTATCTTTTTTGTTGCCCATCAGGATACGGTCTTCAGCAATGTATAGCTTCCAGAAGTCGTATGCATCCTGATCTTTTGGTAAACCTTCCTTTTCGTCACCTTCAAAAATGGTAACATAAATGCGGTCTTTATCTATTTTATAAGCCTCGGTCAGCAGTTCCCAACTCCAGGCAATGGCTTCTTTTTTAAAGTAATCACCAAAACTCCAGTTGCCCAGCATCTCGAACATGGTATGGTGATAAGTATCGATACCAACCTCTTCTAAATCATTATGCTTGCCGGATACACGTAAACAGCGTTGTGTATCAGCCACGCGTGGGTATTTTGCAGGCGCTTCACCCAAAAAGATATCTTTAAACTGGTTCATCCCTGCATTGGTGAACATAAGTGTAGGATCGTTCTTAATCACAATAGGGGCTGAAGGCACAATTACATGTCCCTTTGAAGCAAAAAAATCAAGAAAAGCCTGGCGTATCTCTGTAGAAGTCATGGAATAAAAATAGAGTGCAAAGTTAATTATTCGTCTCAAAGTGCGAAAACAGCAAAACAAACAAGTTATCCATGTAAATGAGTGGATTATAGCCGTTAGTAACACCAAAACTTTTCCACACTTTTAATTTTTGCAGAACTTTATTAACGATTTCTTCGTTAAACAATCAATCGATAATTACTTTTGAAATATGCCTTATAAAGAGCACGAGATTAGTAAAATGTACTACACCATGGGTGAAGTGGCTGCGATTTTTGATGTAAATCAGTCACTCATACGGTTTTACGAAAAAGAATTTGATGTACTACAGCCTAAAAAAAATAAAAAGGGCAACCGTTATTTCACTCCCGAAGATATCGAGCATCTGCGCATTATTTTCCATTTGATAAGAGATAAAGGCTATACTATTAATGGCGCCAGGGAGCATTTGAAGAAAAATATAGATGCTTCAAGAGAAAGCCAACGCGTGATCGATTCTTTGGAAAGTATAAAAAGATTCCTGCTCGAGGTACGCGAACAGCTATAATTTCCATAAAAAACATATCTTTATTTTCAGAAATGTACGGTTAGTGCCGGACCTGAACCTGTAAGTAATTGCTATGATTGCCGAACATAAAGGCGAAATTCCTTTTGTTGTCTTACTTCTTCCCTTTCTGGCCGGAATTGGTCTGGGCATTTATTTTCCGGTATTCCCGCTTATTTTATTCGTTGAAATTGCCTTTTACAGCTTAGTATTTGTTTTTATTGTATTGAACCTGGCTTATAAACGGCTAGGCTTATATAAATTTAAATGGCTGGGCGGTGTATTGATGCATACTATTTTACTTCTACTTGGTTGGGTGGTCACGATAAATTATAATGAGTTAAACAATAAGGATCATTTCTCAAAATCTAAAGCCGATTACCTGGTGGTAAAGATCAGCAACGAGCCTAAATTATCAGGCGACCTGTTAAGATTTACTGCTTCTATTGAAGCAAATGTATTCATCCATAAACCTATTCCATCCAACGGCAATTTACTCATCACGATAAAGGATAGTACTGCTAAAACGCTCTATTACGGCGATGAATTATTGATTCCTGCCTCCTATCAAGCAATTGATCCGCCATTTAATCCTGCTGAGTTTAATTATAAAAAATACCTGGCCAACCAGAACATCCACTACCAGGAATTTCTGAGACATCACCAGTTCTATGTGTTGAGCAGGAATGCCGGCAATCCAATTATTGCCTATTCACTCAGGCTGAGGCAACAGCTAGTTGAAAAACTCAAACGGCACATGCATGATTCGGAGGCTATTGCAGTAGCGTCCACACTGATATTAGGATATAAAGCAGATCTGAGCAATGATGTATTACAGGCTTATTCTAAAACAGGCACCATCCATGTTCTTTCTGTTTCCGGTGCCCATGTAGCGATCTTATTTATTCTGCTCAGTTTGATATTGAGTTTCATGGATAGATTCAGGTATGGTAAAACGATCAAAGCCATCCTGATCATTCTAATTATCTGGTATTACTCTTTGCTTACTGGCTTCTCTCCTGCTGTTTGCCGTGCTGCGGTAATGATCTCAATGGTCATCATCGGCAAAACATATAGCAAGTACATCAATACATTAAATATACTGGCTATCTCAGCTTTCTTCTTACTTCTTTACGATCCATATTTTATAACTGATGTGGGTTTCCAGTTATCTTATCTTGCTGTAGCAGGCTTAATTATATTACAGCCAATAGTTTATAAATGGATTAATATTGAAAATAAATGGGGCGATAAATTATGGGCCTTGTGTTCTGTATCTATTGCGGCACAAGTTATCACTTTCCCTTTAAGCGTATTTTATTTTCATCAATTCCCTGTTTATTTTTTGATCAGCAATTTGTTTATTATCGTTCCTTCAGCTATCATCATGTATGCAGGTATTGGTTATTTGTTGCTGCCAGATATTCCTTTTGTTTCTTCGGCATTGGGATGGATATTGGAAAAGTCTATCCTGATAATGAACAAAGTATTGTCACTGATAGAACATTTTCCTTATTCAGGGATTAGTAAAATATGGATCACCAATTTTGAGTATTTATTGCTCTATGGTATCATTATCAGCGTATTTTATTTCTTGTATGAGCAAAAAGCATGGCTCATCAAATTGAGTTTAACCTTTACACTGTTATTGTCGATAGGCATCAGTTATGCAAAATGGGATAGCTTACAATCAGATAATATTGTATTCCTCAATTTAAAAAAACATACCGGAATTATATTTAAAACAGGAGAACAGGCAGTTGTACTATCAGATTTGGCAGATAGTGATAAAGCCTACCGATACTCTATTCAGCCTTATCTTGATAGCTGCAGTATTAATACTATTTACAAAGTAAGCCAGAAGAGTAACCTCAGCTTATCTTTTCTGATAAAAAGGGGCAACCTGGTTCAGTTCAGAAATAAAAAGCTGTTGATATTCGATAAACAATTACCGAAAGCCGCATTGCCGGAAAAAATAAAACTTGATTACCTGTTCATTACCGATAATCCTGATACAAATATCGATTTTTTAAATAAATATTATGACTACAAATTATTGATCATTGATAATAATAACTCCAACAAGCTGATCGCCAGGCTCGAAAACCAGGCCAGTGTGATGTATGTCAATTATAAAACATTGCCGGGTAACAAATCGTTGATTATTACGTCTAATTAAGAAATAATAAATTATTTGCATCTAAGGCAATTAGTATCTAAATTGTATTAATAAAAAACAAACTATGAAAGTTAAATTATTAAGTATTGCGCTCGGTATTGTTTTATCAGCAACCATTATGAGTGCCAGTGCACAAAAAACCTACACAGAAGGTGTAGTTACTTATAAAACAAGTATGCGTGGACAAGATGTTGAAATTAAAGAATATTTTACAGCCGATTCTGCTGCTGCGACATTTACAGCTGGTCCGGCTACCATCAAACTATTATCAGACGCAAATCATAAATCTTTTGCAATATTAGTAGACGTACCGGTAGCCTCTATAAAGAAAGCGGCTATTTATACACCTGATGAAGTTGAGCAGGTTATGAGCTCTCTTCCAAGCTTTACTTTTGCGCCAGGTACCGAAACCAAACAAATTTCGGGTTTCAATTGCAAAAAAGTAGTTGCAACAGATACTAAAGACAAAAAAACCTATGATATCTGGGTAACCAACGACATTACTGTACCTCCAACAGCCATACCGGAGTATTACAAAGCTATTGGCGGATTCCCTGTACAGTACACTTCATTCCAACAGGGACAGAGCACTGAAATCACAGTTTCAAGTGTTACTGATCAAAAAGCACCGGCAGGAACTTTCGGTATTCCGGCAGATTTTGATAAAATCAGCAAAGACGATCTGGCAGCAATGTCAGGAGGTCGTTAATAGTATGACATTAAATTAGAAAAGGCTTCCTGACAATCAGGAAGCCTTTTCTAATTTATATATGTTATGCTTCAGTTTAATTCGCCAATCTCGTTGTTCAACTGATCTACCCATTGTATAAATAACAGGCTTTCCATCTCAACGGCTTTGTTTGCATGAAACTCCCAATTTGGTGAAAAGCTCTTTAACTGGTTGATCATTTCTTCCAGATGCCCTTCTTCTTCCAAAATAATGGATTTAACGTTTACATTGCTCGATGCTTTCTCTAATTCATCCTGATAAATAGGGTAAAGTTCATCAGCACGTACTTCGATAGCATAGGTCACAAGTAAATAAGCGGCAAAGCGCAATTCTTTACCTTTCAGACCCAATTCCTTTTTTAGATATCTGCAGACATCCACATCTAATTGATTAAGGTAATATTTACTGCTTTTATGAGCTATTAAATAATCGTTAGCGTAGGTTGGGCAATTCTCTGATTTGATCTTTTCTATTTGTTTTTTCAGGTAGAAAGCATGGCGATGTTCTTCTGCAGCATGTTTTAAAATAATATAGGTGACGGTTTCCGGGTCTTCACTTGCAGATATCTTACGCGCACCAGTATTTTCCATTAACGACAGGGTATTTAACCAGCGCGCGTGCAGCTTATTATTATTAATTATAGTAGACAGTAGTTTATTGAATTCCATAGATTATACTTCGTCAAGTGCACTTTCAATTTTGCTGTAAATATAACTCAGCTGTTCGTCAGTAATGCAATAAGGGGGTAAAATGTATACGATATTTCCTAACGGACGCAGAATTACCCCTGCATCAAGGAAATACTTATAAAGTGTATCCCGAAGTGTGCTAAAATATGAGGTGTCAGAAGCTGTTTCCCACTCCATCGCAAGTATGGTACCAGTTTGTCGCGTTGTTCTGATACGCGGATGATCTTTTATTTTTAACGCAAATTGACGATGCCCAGTTGCTATCCGGTTGATGTTTTCTTTTGTAGAAGGCTCCAAAAATAAGTCTAAGCTCGCAAGTCCCGCTGAACAAGCCACAGGGTTAGCGGTATAAGAATGACCATGAAATAAGGTTTTTAAACGGTCATCTGATAAAAAGGCATCAAATATTTGTTGTGTACAAGTAGTTAACCCAAATGCCATAGTGCCACCTGTTAAACCTTTTGAGAAACACATGATATCCGGTGGTGTTGACACATGATCACAAGCAAATGGCTTTCCTGTGCGTCCGAATCCGGTAAATACCTCATCGGCAATGAGCAACACCTCTTCCTTCCGGCAATGAGACATTAGTTGATCAAGATATTCAGCCTCATACATCAGCATTCCTGCAGCGCCTTGTACCAAAGGTTCAAAAATAAAACAGGCTAATTCGGATTTGAGATTTGAGATTTGAGATTTGAGATTCTCTATGTTTGATGGATCAGGCAGATCAATAAACTCTACTTCAAATAACAAGCTATCAAATGCGGCAGTAAATGCGCTTCGGCCACTAACAGCCATCGCTCCAAAAGTATCGCCATGATAGGCATTTTTAAAAGCCAGAATTTTAGTGCGTTGCTTGCCCTGGTTATGCCAGTATTGCAAACACATTTTAATAGCTACTTCAACTGCTGTTGAACCATTATCAGAATAAAATGCTTTTTGTTGATTTGATGGAAGAATATTAAGCAAGCGCTCAGCCAGCTCAATTGCAGTTGGGTGCGTAAAACCTGCAAAAATAACATGCTCCAGTTTAATAAGTTGCTCAGCTACTTTCTGTGCAATATAAGGATGTGCATGCCCATGAATGTTCACCCACCAGGATGATACTGCATCAATATAACATTTGCCATCTTCATCATACAAGCACGCTCCCTCACCTCTTACAATAGGTATCGGTGGCAAGGCAGTTTTCATCTGTGTGTAAGGATGCCATATAACTTTCAGATCCCTTTCTACAAGACTCATATATTATTTGTTAGAAGTTTTACAACGTGTTGATCAATTGGGAAGGTGACATCACTTTCCTGCAACTTAGCCATATCTATCCATCTAAAAGATTGCAACACATCCCCTTCTCCGTCAAAATCAAACGGTAATGTTTTGAATACAAGATTTAATGCCGTGATATTTTTTACCAGGTAATATACGCTGATGATCTGCGAATCATTAAAAGCTGATTTAACATAAAAATCGGTAGTATAAAAATGGCTGACCACTTCAATTTCGGTATTGCATTCTTCAACAAATTCACGCTTCAGGCCGTCTATTAGCCCCTCCCCATACTCCAGCCCGCCGCCAGGGAATTTTGCGAACCGGATGCCATATTCCTGTTCATCACTTATCAATATTTCATTTCGGTCATTGATCAACAGACCATATACACGAACATTAAATTGATACATTATTCATAGTGTTTTTTGTTACGGATAACTTTTTGCAGTGTCCAGGTTATTTCTTCTCTTTTAGGTTCCGATCTTATAGGACAATTAGGCATACTGCAATAGTAGCAGCATTGAGGCACGCACGGATCGGTATGGATAAACAACTCCGTTTTAGTCACTTTGCTGTTAATTAATTCATCAACCAATTTAACTTCATTATGAACCTGTTTAAGATCGAAATAGTTAGGCAGAGTTAAATGGCAATCAATATGCAGATCATTGCCATATTTTTGTGCACGAAAGTTATGTATATCTATCCAGGGATCACGCCTTTGTTTATTTAATACTGCGACCACTTTTGTAACCATATCAAAATCAGCTTCATCCATCAAGCCTGAAACTGATCTGCGAACCAGTTTATAACTGCTATATAATATATATAAGGCTACCAGAATGGATAAAGCACTATCCAGCCAGAGTATTTTTGTAAAATGAATAAGTAGTAACCCCGCTACCAATGCAACACTAGTGACCATATCCGTCAACAGATGCCGGCCATCAGCTTCAACCGTCATAGAAGGTAAGGCTTTACCCTTGTGGATCATGTAATATCCTAATGCGCCATTTATTACACCTGTTACGCCAATGATTATTGCACCTGTTAACAGATCGTGTATCAAGGTAGGATAAAAAAATCCATAAACAGACTTAATAATGATAGTGATAGCAGCAATACCAATCAGCGCGCCTTCAATAAACACCGAAAAGTATTCCACCTTACCATGCCCATACGGATGATTTTCGTCGCGAGGTTGTGAAGCCAGGTAGATGCTGAAAAAAGCGAAGGAACTTGCGATCACATTAACGATACTTTCTGCAGCGTCTGTTAATACAAAAGTTGATGCTGTTAAAAAATAAGCCCCGAATTTCGCCATCATCAGTACTGTGCCTGTTATGAGCGATATTAAAATAATCCTTTTCTGTTCCTTCAAAATATGCTGAATTTGCGGGCAAATTTATGAATAACAACGAGTATCTGCTGCCCCATTAAATTTAAAATCTTACTACGAGCAGTATAAAAAATTAAAGGCTTAAGACTTTGAACTTTAGACTAACGACTTATCACATATTTTCTATATTTGCCGCCATAAGAAAAAAAGTTTATTATGAGCGCATTAAGTAACAGGATCAACAACCTTGCAGAGTCAGCAACCATTAAAATGGCCAAATTAGGCCGTGAGCTTGCTGCAAAAGGTGTTGACGTGATCAGCCTAAGTTTTGGCGAACCCGATTTTCATACTCCTGAATATGTTAAGGAAGCGGCTAAAAAGGCCATGGATGAAAATTTCACTTATTACACACCCGTATCAGGTTATCCTGAATTACGAAAGGCGATCTCTGCTAAGCTTAAAAATGAAAATGGCCTGGATTATGATTTCAGCCAGATCGTAGTATCTACAGGTGCAAAACAAGCTATTGCTAATGCAGTGCTGTGTCTTGTAAACCCTGGCGAAGAAGTGATCATCCCTACTCCATACTGGGTCTCTTACTCAGAAGTAGTAAAATTAGCCGAAGGTAAAAGTGTGTTTGTTAATGCACCGGTTGAGCAGGATTTTAAAATAACACCAGAACAATTAGAGGCAGCTATTACGCCAAATTCAAAATTGTTCATGTTTTCATCACCTTGTAATCCAACTGGCAGTGTTTACAGCAAAAGCGAACTGGAAGGATTAGCAAAAGTGTTTGAAAAACATCCTCATGTTTATATCCTATCCGACGAAATTTATGAGCACATCAATTTTGTAGACAAACACGAATCAATAGCTCAGTTTGAAAGCATTAAAGATCGTGTGATCATCATCAATGGTTTCTCAAAAGCCTTTGCGATGACAGGTTGGAGAATTGGCTATACAGCATCAAATAAAGAAATTGCCGCTGCATGTGACAAAATGCAGGGACAGATCACTTCTGGCACTTGTTCAATCACTCAAAAAGCCGGCGTTGCTGCAAGTGAAGGCGGTTTAGAAAGTGTTTTAAAGATGCGTGAGCAATTCAGAAAACGCCGTGATCTTGTTTATGGGCTGTTAAAAGAAATTGATGGTATAAAAGTAAACTTGCCAGATGGCGCATTTTACTTTTTTCCTAATGTGACCTCATTCTTCGGGAAGAGCTACAATGGCAAAACTATCAATGATGCTGATGAATTAAGCATTTACCTATTGGAAGAAGCGCACGTGGCTACTGTAGGTGGTGATTCATTCGGAGATACCAAATCTATTCGTTTATCATACGCTGCAGCCGAAGATAAACTGGTAGAGGCCATGAAACGCATTAAAGAAGCTTTAGGAAAACTTAAATAAGAAAATCATTAATTACTAAAAAGCCCTTCACGAAAGTCGTGAAGGGCTTTTTAGTATAAGAGTAGATTTGTTTACAAACCAAATCCATAAGCTATACGCAACCCTACCAGCCCGTAGCTATTACCCTGACCTGAATAGTTTTCATATCGTACCCCTACATCCCATGATTTACAGGCATAGCCAACACCAGGAGAAAGTATTAGTTTAGTGTCCTTTTCTAACCCAGCTGTCCGATCACCACTAAAATCGCCAAATGCAGATGTTTCAAATCCCGCTCCTGCTTCGCCGCTTACATATACATTTGGAGCAAAAAATGCTTTAACGCCTGCTTTAACGGGGATCATTCCTAATGACTTATATTTTATACCGCCCAAATCAGGAATACTTTTCCCAAAGAAGTTATAATAGCCAGATGTAAGCATTAAGGCTACATTTTTGCTTGCATCGTATTGCAGGCGTGCAGTACCGCCTAATTCGAAATTGGAGATATCATGTGCATTTCCAGTTGGAATACCACCTTCTATTCCGATTCCCAGGCGCCATGCACTTGGTGGAGTAGTTTGTGCTTTTGCATTCGTGGTAAACAATATAGCTAAGGCCGCTACAGCAATAGCTATCATTTTTTTCGTGTTTTTCATTGTTGTTGTGTTCTTTTAGTTAACAAATAATGGTTTATGTATCCCCACTTAAACAAATATTTTGCCATTATACAACCCAATATATTTAACAGAACACTTTTATCATGGATTATTAACATTTGTTAGCAGCCTAAAATATTGGCCGTCAGTAATTTTTAACCGGCTATTCTGAGCGAGAATTTTTATGAAAATATGCTATTAAAATTTCCTTAAAAGCTGACCCAAATAGTCAATTTTGTAGCTTTTAAGGAAATTTTCGGCCTGTTTGTAAGGCATTATTATGAATAACCAAAGATGAGCCAATGAAGATTGCATAAAGAAGGCCCCGACATCAGGGCCTTCTTTTATACCTCATGATCGCGATCGGGATCAGGTTTATAGTTTTTCTCTAGTTCAGCAAGTGCTTTCTTACCATAAGCGGCTTTTGTGATCAGGTAAAACAGGACGGGCACTATAAATATAGCCAGCGAGGTTGCGGCAAGCATGCCTCCAAAAACCGTCCAGCCTATTGTTTGTCTTGCATTTGCACCTGCACCTGTTGCAACCAGCAAAGGTCCAACACCCAATATAAAAGCCATTGAGGTCATGATAATCGGTCGTAAACGTAAACGGACTGCTTCCAGGGTAGCGTGTTCCAATGGGATGCCCCTATCTACACGTTCTTTAGCAAACTCTACAATCAGGATGGCATTTTTAGCTGCCAAACCGATTAACGTGATCAAACCGATCTGCGCATAAATATTATCATCAAGACCAGGTTTGAACGTCAAAAACAATATCGCTCCAAACGCACCAAGGGGTACTGCTAATAATACGGAGAATGGTACCGACCAGCTTTCGTATAAGGCTGCTAAAAACAGAAACACGAAGCCAATTGATAACATGAAGATGTAAACTGTTTTTGAGCCCGATAATATCTCTTCGCGGCTTAAACCGGAAAACTCATAGCCAAATCCCTCGGGAAGTGTTTTTGCTGCTACCTCCTGCAAGGCTCGTATGGCATCACCGCTGCTAAACCCTTTGGCCGGGTTTCCGTCAATTTCAGCAGAACGGAACAAATTATAATGCGATATTAAAGGCGCATTTTGAATCATTTTATAGGATGTAAGCGTACTTAACGGCACCATACCGCCAGCCTTATTACGGACAAAATACTGCCCCAAATCCTTAATGTTGGTACGATAATTCGTATCAGCTTGTGCTACTACGTGAAAATTTCTGCCATAAATGGTAAAATCATTTACGAAAGTACTTCCCATGTACGTTTGAAGCGCATTATTTATATCTGATATCTGAACACCAAGTTTTTTTGCCTTTTCGCGGTCAATAGTTAACTGGTATGCAGGAGTACGTGCGGTGAAAAATGAAAATGCTTTTGAAATTTCTTTTCTCTTGCTTACTTCTGCAATAAAATTCTGGAGTACTTTTTCAAAAGTAGCTATGTCTCCTCCTGCCTGTTTTTGTTCTAATATGAACGAGAAACCTGCTGTGCTACCTAAGCCTGGTATTGCCGGTGGCGGAATTACAACCACGTTTGCTTCCTTATACCTGGCGAAAGCTTTTTGTATTTTAGCAACCACTGCAAAAACCTGGTGTGCCGCTCCCGGACGCTGATCCCATGGTTTAAGCTGACAAAATATGGTACCACTGTTAGACTTACTTGCAAAACTCACCGCATTCAATCCGCCTAAGGCAGCATAGTGAGCTATTTCAGGTATGCTATCAAGCGTCTTCATCATTTCGCGTAGCCGCGTAACACTTCTTTGTGTTGACGATGCTTCAGGTAGGTCATAAGTTACATAGACACGTCCATCATCCTCAGTGGGAATGAATCCCGTTGGCTTTTGTTTGAATAACAGTATAGCTCCTACAATAATGCATACTAATAAGATAATAACGAATTTTGAGTTTTTAATGCCCTTATCAACTGTATTTCTATATCTCCCCGTTACCCTGGTAAACCATTCATTAAATCTAAAGAAGAACCAATTCAGGCCTTTGGATTTGTTATCGATTTTATGAGGACGTAACAATAATGTACAAAGTGCAGGTGTTAATGATAAAGCCACAAAAGCTGAAATCAGAACCGATATGGCGATAGTAATAGCGAATTGCTGATAAAGGCGCCCTACTATGCCCGGTATAAAGCCCACAGGTACGAACACCGCAGCCAATATCAATGCGATTGCAATTACCGGCGCCGATATATCTGCCATGGCATGGCTCGTGGCTTCCTTCGCTGACATATTATCCTCATCCATGTAATGCTGTACTGCTTCAACCACCACAATGGCATCATCCACCACTATACCTATAGCAAGCACGAAACCAAATAAGGTTAAAGTGTTAATAGTAAAATGCAGCGGTATAAAGAATATGAATGTTCCTATAATAGACACGGGAATAGCCAGTACAGGTATCAGCGTTGTACGCCAGCTTTGCAGGAACAGGAATACTACGATAATAACCAGTACCAACGCAATTAAAAGGGTGACTATAACTTCATGTACAGATACTTTTACTACCGTCACCGCCTCGAATGGAACTACATAATCCACATCTACCGGAAATGCTTTTTTAAGTTCATTCATGGTAGCATATACGTTTTCAGCAGTTTCCAGTGCATTACTGTTTGGTGCCTGGTAAACTAACAGGTAGGATGCTCTTTTACCATCAACAAATGAATTACCTGCATAGTTGAATTTACCTAATTCAACACGGGCAACATCTTTTAAATGTACTATTGCACCGGTACCAGGCTGTGTTCTTACTATAATATTGGCAAATTCTTCCGGTTTACTTAACCTTCCGTTTGCCAATATGGAATATTCAAAACTTTGTGTTTTTTCCTGGGGTGTTGAGCCGACAGATCCAGCCGCCACCTGTGCATTCTGCTCCTGGATAGCATTGGTTACATCAGCTGCGGTCATTCCCAAAGCCGCAAGTTTATCAGGTTTAAGCCAAATACGCATACTAAAATCATCAGCACGTGTAAATACATCACCTACACCTTTAGCACGTAATAGGGCATCACGTACAAAAACATTGGTATAATTATCTAAAAATGGGACGTTATGTGATCCTTTTGGCGCAAAAATAGCCACCAGCATCAAAATACTTGGATTACGTTTGCGAGTAATAATACCTAATCGCTGTACTTCCTGTGGTAAAGTTGGCGTGGCAATACTTACACGATTTTGAACGTCAAGTGTGGCTATATTAATATCTGTGCCAACCTCAAAATTTGCAGTAATAGTTACCTGGCCATTGCTCGTGCTATTACTTTGCAAATAAGTCATACCTGGCGTTCCGTTAACCTGTACTTCTATGGGAGTTGCCACAGTTTGTTCAACAGTTTGAGCATCGGCACCAATATATGTACCGGTTATACTTACTGTTGGTGGTGTTATCTCCGGATATTGCCCTATTGAAAGGCTACTGATAGCTAATATACCGACTACAACTATTACTAATGAAATAACAATGGCTGTGACGGGTCTTTTTATAAAGGTATCTGCAATCATTCTTTTTATTTTTTAGAAAAAGCCTGTGTTATTTCCCCTGCTTTGCTTGTCCGGGCGCTTGTTGGGCCGCCGGATTACCCAAGGCAATTTTACCCCCATCGCGTAAGCGTTGGAAACCATCTGTTATCACCTTATCTCCCTCATTTATACCTGATAAGATCACTACATTAGTACCAATAATTGGCCCCAATTTTACTTTATGTTGTTTTGCAATAGTGTCAAGGCTTACAAAAACAAAATTCTCGCCCATTTGCTCACTTACAGCTTTAGTCGGAATGATGATCCTGTTACCCGATTGTTCATTCAACACCTTTACCACACAACTCATCCCGTCTTTTAGAATATTGCTTTCATTTGGAAATTGAACCCTCACTGTAATAGTACCAGTTTGATTATTTACCCCACGGTCAATAGCCAAAACTTTACCTGGTTTATTGTAAGTAGTAGCACCATCTGTTAACTGCAGTTTAAAAGTTGAGTCTGTACCTCGCTTTTGCAAATTATAAAACCGGTCGATATCCTGCTCATTGATCACAACATCAACTCCTATCGGATGTTCACTCGATATAGTATTCAACAATGTCGTACCCGGACTAACCTGGGCACCTAATTTTACCTGTGATATGCCTATTCTTCCGGTAAAAGGTGCTGTTATAATAGAATAAGACAAATCAGTTTTTGCCGATAAAACGCCTGCTTTTGCAACTGCAACCTGGCTTTTGTTAGTTTCATAAGCTGCAACTGCCTGGTCAACAGTCTGACGAGCCACTGCGTCTTCCTTTTGCAGATAAGTATAACGATCTACATCTTTTTGGGCTTTTACAAGGTTTGCCTCTGCACTTGAAACATTAGCTACTGCCTGATCATAAGCTGCTATATATTTACGACGATCTATCTCATACAACTCCTTGCCCTTTGGCACTACTTCACCTTCCTTAAAAAATATGCCGGTAATAAAGCCCGAAACCTGGCTGCGCAATTCAACTGAATTTAATGCCACAACTGTTCCCTGGTATTGATCATAATAAATAGCCTCGGCTTTTTTTGCCTCAATAACACTTACAGGAGTTGGCGGCAACGCAGCGTTTTGTTTTGCAGGCCTGCTGCATGATGTCCATGCCAGTAATGCTACCGGGCCTATCCAAAATATGTATTTATTCTTCATGAGTGTGATATTCAGTTTTGTTGTACAGTTAGAGTGCCTAATGCTTTTTGCAGGTCGATCTTACTCGACAGTAATTGGAATAAGGCATTATAATAATTCAGTTCAGCAGTTCTAAGATCTGATTGGGCTACAGTTACATCCAGAAAAGTTTTAATGCCTTCCCTGTATTGCAGACTTACAACGTGATAAACATCCTTTGCCAGTCCAACATTCTGTTTAAGGAACTCCCAATTAGTATAATTGCTTTTGTAACTCGCCAGTGCCTGTATATATTCAGTATTAATTGTATTGCGAGAATTAACAATATCGAGATCAGCCCGATTAACCTGAAGACGTGCTTTACTTAGATTCTCCAATCGTTTATTTCCCTGAAAAATTGGAATCGCAAGGGTCAACCCCACGTATGCATTAGGAAATGACTTATTATATAGACCGGAGAAACTACTACTATAATAATACCAATCGTAGACACCTGTTGCAGATATAGATGGTAAGAAACCCCATTTATAATAACTCACATTAACATTCTGCAGGCTTTTTTGTGTTTGAAGTAACTGATATTCTATACGGTTGTTAACATCAAGCTTTTGATTAGTATCAATGATTGCCTCGGTTTCATAACGTGCAGAATCATAACTAAGGGTCAATTCATTATTAGGGTTTACACCCATAATCTGTTTCAAATAAGCTACTTTGCTTTTGATGGCCTCTTGAGTTTGTTTATACAGAGCTAATGAATTATTTAATGCAATGGTAGCTTGTTTATAGTCGGTTTTATCAACTACACCGGCCTGATACTGCGAATTAGCATCCCTGAGGCTTCTCCTCAATCTTATAATATCTTCATTTAATATGTCCAGCTGCTTTTGAGATAATAAAACATCAAAAAATGCTTTGCTAACATCTGATACCACATTGATCTGGCTGCTCAGTGTATTTTGCTTATAATATAGCCGTGAGTATTTAGCAGCTTTGGCAGCCTGTAGCACGTCATTATTATAGATAACCTGATTGGCTTGTAAACCAAGAGTCGATGCATTGTCTATGGTTGCATTAGATGTGGCAAGACCCGTATTAGGTATTAAGGGTGTCCCTTTAAAATAATAGTCATAAAGACCAGAGCCGCTTATCTGGGGCAACCAGGATGAAAGACTGATCCTGATATCGCGTTCATTTATCGCTTCATCAATTGAAGCTTGTCTTACTACAGGTTGATTACGAAGTGCAAAGTCAACACATTGCCTTAAAGTGACTACTTTTACAGACGTATCGGCATTTGTTTGAGCAGAAACGATTGAGGGGAAATACAGAAGAAAACCAGACAGTAAGTAAAGTATTTTTCTCATAGAATGGTAAGGTGCGTATTAAACAATACAAATTAATGCAATGGTTCCTATAAATTTCAATAAATTTACAGCCGAAAGCGAATATGGCATAATTATAAACAAAAGTAAACTATCAACAGCATTTTTACTTTAATCATCATTAAATCATTCGTTTGAACACTGTTTTTTTCGTTTTTTTAAAAAAATGAAAAATTGTGACACGAATTAAATAAAAAATTTAATTAATTTGCCTTATGAGAATTTACATTACCACTAAAGTGTAATATAAAGATTTTCAGTGATCTAACATTTAAGTCATAACTTGTTCATGATATTTTTACAAAAAATTAAAACAAGGCTAATACATGGGTAAAAAACTACATGATAAAATTGCGTTGTTTAAAGACGCAGAAATGGCGAGGGAAAGAGGAGTCTATCCTTTTTTCAGGCCTATTGAATCCGGACAGGATACCGAAGTAATTATCGATGGAAAGCGCGTATTGATGTTTGGCTCAAATTCCTATTTGGGATTAACCAATCATCCTAAAATTAAAGAAGCTTCGAAAAAGGCCATTGATAAATACGGCACCGGTTGTGCCGGATCAAGATTTTTAAATGGAACACTTGACATTCATATTGAATTAGAGCAAAGACTGGCTAAATATGTTGGCAAAGAAGCCTCAGTTCTTTTTAGCACTGGTTTCCAGGTAAATCTTGGTGTATTATCATGCATAACAGGCCGTAATGATTATTTAATATTGGATGAATATGACCATGCCTCATTAATTGATGGCAGCCGGCTTTCATTTTCAAGAGTAATCAAATATGCCCATAATGACATGGATGACCTGAGGCGTAAACTAAGCATTTTGCCTGAGGAAGCAGTAAAGGTTATTGCCGTTGATGGTATTTTCAGCATGGAGGGTGACATTGTAAAGTTGCCTGAAATTGTTGAACTGGCTGAAGAATTCGGTGCCAATATCATGGTTGACGATGCACATAGCCTGGGCGTTATTGGTGTTAAAGGTGCAGGTACTGCATCCCACTTCAACTTAACAGATGATGTTGACTTAATTATGGGTACATTCAGTAAGTCCCTGGCATCATTAGGTGGTTTCATAGCTGCTGATTTTGCTACTATTGATTATCTGAAACACCGTGCACGTTCATTAATGTTCAGTGCAAGTATGCCTCCGGGTGCCGTAGCCAGCGTTATTGCAGCTTTGGATATCATTGAATCAGAACCTGAAAGAATAGCTAAGTTATGGGAGAATACCAATTATGCCCATAAACTATTAGTTGATGAAGGCTTTGATCTCGGACCAACAGAAAGTCCGATCCTTCCAATCTACGTGCGTGACAATGAAAAAACCTTCCTCGTAACAAAATACCTGCAAAATTCAGGCGTATTCGTAAACCCTGTAGTATCACCTGCAGTTCCATCCGACTCATCTTTACTTCGTTTTTCATTAATGGCAACACATACTTTTGCCCAAATAGAAGAAGCGATAGATAAAATAAACAAAGTGTTTAAAGAAGTTGGCGTTGCAATGATCAAAGAAAATATATAAGATTATTCCCCGGTAAAATCATTATCGGGGAATATTTTTATCCCCTATTTAACAAACCTCACTCTAATGAAAAAAATAGTTCCGGTTAGTAATAAAAAAGAACTGGCTAAATTTATCGATTTTCCTCACGATCTCTATAAGGACGATCAAAACTACGTACCGGAATTATTTATTGCACAAAGGGATATTTTAACCACCCACCCTTTTCACAAGCATTCATCATTACAAACTTTTTTGGCATATGATGGTGATAAAATTGTCGGGCGAATAGCCGCTATATATAATACTAACCATAATAAGTTTAACAATGTAAACGATGGTTTTTTTGGATTTTTTGATTGTGTAAATGATCAGGAAGTTGCAAATCTTTTATTTGCAGAAGTCACTAAATGGTTAGCAGAAAAGAAAGTATCTAAAATTGTTGGCCCCGTAAATCCATCAACCAATGAAACCTGCGGCTTGCTGGTAAAAGGCTTTGATAGCCCACCGATGGTAATGATGACCTACAATCAAGCTTACTATGTAGACCTGCTTGAGAAAGCCGGATTTACCAAGCAAGTTGACCTATTGGCATGGCGTTGGGGGAAAGATGATTATAATGACAAATCTGTTCAGTTACTTGATAAGTTGCAGGAGCGTTTAAAACGTAGCGACGTAACTATCAGAAAAGTCAATTTGAAAAAATTTAAAGAAGAAGCCGACGCGCTGCGTGAAGTATACAATACTGCATGGGACAAAAACATGGGCTTCTTCCCTATGACAAATGAGGAATTTGACTATACTGCCAAGGATTTGAAGATGATCCTTGACCCTGATTTTTGCCTGCTTGCCGAGCAACACGGAAAAATAGTTGGCTTTGGAGTAGCTATACCTGATATTAACCAGATACTGAAAAAAATAAAAAGAGGCCGTCTTCTTCCTACAGGTCTGTTTAAGCTTTTATTTGGCAAGAGCAAAATTAAGGGTATAAGGATTATGCTCTTGGGCGTAGTTGATGGTTACCGAAAAATGGGTATCGAGGCCGTTTTATACGGTAATATAATTAAAGAATACCGCAGAAAAGGTCTTGAATATGCAGAAGCATCATGGACTTTAGAAAATAATGACATGGTAAACCGTGCTATTGAAGCCATAGGCGGAAATCAATATAAAACATACAGGATATACGAAAAAGCTCTTTAAAAGGTATAAGTATCGCCCCACCTGTATTTCTGAAGAATCTAATCTTATCTATCAAAGCTGACCAAAATAAAAAACTGACAATTTTCATATTTTGGTCAACTTTGTAAAAATCGCGCCTTATTTGCTGAAAAATTCAGTTCTTTGGGCAGTTATTAGCAATCAAATGGCTATTGCCATAAATTAATAAATAAAAACAGAAATGAAAAGCAACATTCAACCTGCTGAAGGTAAACTAGGTATTTTGATTCCTGGTTTAGGAGCAGTAGCTACTACATTGATCGCCGGTGTTGAAGCCGTAAAAAAGGGTTTATCACAGCCAATCGGTTCACTTACACAAATGGGCCATATACGTTTAGGTAAAAGAACGGATAATCGTAACCCAAAGATTAAAGATTTTGTACCAATTGCAGATTTCAAAGATATCGTTTTTGGTGGTTGGGACGTATATGAAGACAATGTGTATGAAGCTGCGATGAAAGCTAAAGTACTTGAGCCTGGTTTATTGAATGCGATCAAGACCGAACTGGAAAATGTGGTTCCAATGAAAGCCGCTTTTGATAAAAACTATGCAAAAAACCTGGTAGCTACTAATGTCAAAACAGGTACACGGTATGAGTTGGCTCAGGCTGTAATGGCTGATATCAAAAACTTCAAGGATAAGAACAATTGCAGCAGAATAGTTTTGGTATGGTGCGGTTCAACTGAAATATATTATGAAGCTTCTGATATTCATCAGACCCTTGCAAAATTTGAACAAGCTTTGTTAGATGATGATAAACGTATATCACCAAGTATGATATATGCCTATTCGGCACTAAAAATGGGTATCCCTTTTGCAAATGGCGCTCCTAACTTAACTGTTGATATACCAGCCATGGTTGAACTGGCTAAACTAACTGAAACCCCTATTGCCGGTAAAGATTTCAAAACTGGGCAAACTTTAATGAAAACGATATTGGCTCCTGGTTTAGCTGCACGTTCATTAGGAGTAAAAGGATGGTTCTCAACAAATATATTGGGCAATCGTGATGGTTTAGTATTGGATGACCCAGATAATTTCAAAACAAAAGAAGTTTCCAAACTAGGCGTACTTGAAGATATTTTAAAGCCTGAAGACAATCCTGAATTATATGGAGATCTTTATCATAAAATACGTATTGATTATTATCCACCACATGGTGATAATAAAGAAAGCTGGGATAACATCGACATTTTTGGTTGGTTAGGATACAAAATGCAAATCAAGATCAATTTCCTTTGCCGGGATTCAATTTTAGCTGCTCCTATTGCATTGGATCTGGCTTTATTCAGCGATCTGGCAAAAAGAGCTCAAATGAGTGGTGTACAAGAATGGCTATCATTCTATCTTAAGTCGCCACAAACTGCGCCAGGCCTGCATCCTGAAAATGACATATTTAAACAATTGATGAAACTGCAAAATACACTTCGCCACATGATGGGTGAAGATTTGATCACTCATCTTGGCTTAGATTATTACCAGGATTTGGTTGAATCGTTATAATGCTTTTTCATAAACTGATTTCCACCAGCCTTGGCATAGGCTATATTGGTAAAGGAGCAGGCACGGTTGCAGCCGTTGCCTGCTCTATTTGTTGGTACCTAGCCTGGCAAAACGGTTATCAGCTAGTCCCCTCTCTTATAGCTACTGCAGTAATCACACTACTTGGTATATGGTCGTCTGGAGTTGTTTCAACAATATGGGGTAAGGATCCAGCCCGGGTGGTAATTGATGAAGTCTCCGGTATGTGTATCAGCCTGCTTTTTGTGCCAGTATCCATAAAATACGTTGTATGTGCACTTATCCTGTTCCGCTTTTTTGATATTGTAAAGCCTCTTTATATCCGGAAACTGGAAAAATTCCCCGGCGGTTGGGGAATTATGCTTGATGACGTTCTGGCCGGTTTATATGCTAATATATTGCTACAAATTATCTTGTGGTTTAAACTTTTTTAAGCCAGAACAAAATAAAGATATTTATTAATCGTTTGATTAATTTTGACTTTTTGACCACAATAGTCTGACTGGAATTTTTCTATTTTTGCGCAGTATAACAAGCTTGTTAAACTTCTGCTATAATTTCAATCGGACAGTAAAAATTCGGGCAGAAAAGGAAGTAATTGTTGGAACTAAAATAATAACACTGTTATTTAAATATTAAAACATTATTACAACAACTAATTGAAATTGTATAACGTAAATTTTTAAAGGAGTTGTATCAATATTACATAGTTACGTTTTACAGCTAATCCGAAAATTTGAGTTTTGTTTGCGTAACCGCATTAGGCACATGAATTTTAAAAATACTTATTTAAAAATATTTATTCTAACACTGTTTCTTATACCGTCATTAATAACACTTGCTCAAGAAACCAAGGTAAGTGGTGTAGTGACGGATACTAAAACCAAACAAACACTTCCTTTTGTAAATATATTTGCAGCCGATAGCTCAGTACATGTAACTGCGGACAATGATGGCAAGTACGTTCTGGAATCTAAAAAACCTTTTAGCCAGATAAAAGTATCTTACGTAGGCTATAAGCCCATTACCCTAAATGTGGTTCCGGGTCAGGAACAGGTTATTAATATACACCTTGTACCGTCAACGCAACAACTTAGCGGGGTTGTTATCAGCTCAGGTAAAAAAACAAGATACCGAAATAAAGATAATCCGGCTGTGGAGTTGATCCGGCAGGTAATAGCGCACAGAGAACAAAATCGACCGGAAAGCTATGATTATGTGCAGAATAAAGAATATGATAAAATGATGTTCTCGCTGCTTAATGTTTCCCCGACTATAGCAGACAAAAAGTTTTTCAAAAAATATAAATTCCTGCTGGAGAATCGTGATAGTACTACTATTCCAGGCAAAAATTTATTACCCATCTATCTCGATGAAAAATTAAGTCAAAATTATTACCGTAAATCACCTGAAAAAAAGAAATCAATTTTATTGGGCGAAAAGAGCGTGAATTTTGGAAGTTATATCGATAATGAGGGTCTTGGACAATACTTTAAACACATGTACTATGAGGTTGATATTTATAAAAACAATATCTTCCTGATGACCAATGAGTTTCTGAGCCCTATATGTAATTCTGCCCCTACTTTTTATAAATTTTTCATCACAGATACCATAGTGGTCAATAATGCGAAAGTTGTTGAGTTAAGCTTTACACCACGCAATACCACCGATATGCTTTTTGAGGGGAAGATATATGTTACACTGGATGGTCATTACGCGGTGCAACATGTGGAGCTTACTGTAAATAAAAATATCAACCTGAATTTTGTAAAATCATTGCATGTTGATCAGGATTTTGAACAAAACCCAGACCAGAGATACCATTTAAGTAAAAGCAATACAATTGTTGATTTTGGGTTTAATAAAAATGGCAAAGGTGGCTTGTTAGGTATACGGACTATTACATACAAAGATTACATTGTAAACAAAGCCTTGCCGGACACTACTTTTGACGGCCCGGCCCAGGTAATAACTGATGATGCTACCAGAAGAAGTAAAGATTTCTGGTCAAAAAATCGCCTGGATACACTTACTACTGCTGAATCAAAGGTATACCATAATATAGATACGCTACAATCCATGCCGTCTTATAAACGTACTATGGATATATTAACGCTTTTACTGGCTGGCTACAAGGGATTTGGCTGGTTTGAGGTTGGTCCTTCAAATACTTTTTACAGCTTTAACCCAGTTGAAGGTTTAAAACTAAGGCTTGGAGGACGGACTACTCCTGAATTAAGTAAACGTTATTACTTTGAAACATATTTAGCGTATGGATTTAAAGACGAAAAGTGGAAAGGCTTTTTAAGCGCTACCTATTCTCTTAATGATAAATCTGTATATAAATTCCCTCAGGACTACATAAGGGTAAGTTACCAGAATGATACTAAGATACCGGGGCTGGCATTGCAATTCGTGGAGGAAGATAATTTTTTACTGTCGTTTAAGCGAGGTGAAAATGACAAATACTTATATAATATTTTTTATAAGGCAGATTATGTTCATGAATATGAGAGCCATTTTTCATATAGTTTAGGATTAAGAAGATGGACACAATCACCTGCCGGTTCATTATCCTTTACTAACGAGGTAAACGGAGAACCTAATAATGTAAACAGCTTAACTACTGCTGAAGTTACTGCCCAGTTAAGATATGCCCCTAATGAGCAATTTTACCAGGGGAAGATTTATCGTACTGATATCCCAAATAAATACCCGATTTTTACTTTGGATTTCACTCAGGGTCTAAAAAATGTATTTGATGGAGAATATAATTATCAAAATCTTCATTTCGAGATCGATAAACGCTTTTATTTTTCACAGTTAGGTTATGCTGATGTTACAGGCGAAGTTGGGCATGTTTTCGGGCAAGTTCCATATCCTTTACTTTCAATACCACGAGCCAACCAAACATACGCTTATGATCTTTACTCATACAACCTGATGAACTTTCTGGAATTTGTTAATGACCACTATGAAAGCATCTTTATCGATCAGCATTTTAATGGTTTTTTCTTCAATAAAGTTCCCTTATTAAAGAAATTAAAATGGCGTGAGACATTTTCATTTAAGGCATTATGGGGTGGGCTTAGTAATGAGAATAATCCATCATTACATCCATCATTATATCAATTACCAACTGATGAAAACGGTAAACCTACTACTTTTGCAATGAGTAAAACCCCTTATATTGAAGGCAGTGTTGGTATTGAAAACATTTTTAAATTTGTAAGGGTTGATTTAGTTAGGCGCTTTGATTATTTAGATCAACCTGAGGTAGCTAAATGGGGTATCCGGGCAAGAGTTCTCTTTACCTTTTAATCAGTATTTATTTAAAGTTATTGCAGCTATGGCACACCAAACATCATTACGTACCAATCTTCAATTAGGAATATACAGAGTTATAGACCCTTTTGTTAAGATACTGATAAAATTAGGCCTCACTCCCAATATAGTCACTTCAATTGGATTTGTGCTGAACGTTGGGGTTGCTGTAATATTCATTATCGGTGCCGAAGAAGGTAACCGTGGCGATCTTACATATGTTGGATGGGCTGGGGCGTTAATTCTTTTCGCCGGTTTATTTGATATGCTCGACGGACAAGTGGCAAGACTTGGAAATATGAAATCAACATTCGGTGCTCTATATGATTCGGTACTTGACCGCTATAGTGAATTGATTATGTTTTTGGGCATTTGCTATTACCTGGTTGCACATCACTATTTTTTAAGTTCGATATTTGCCTTTATTGCGCTGATCGGCTCCATGATGGTTAGTTATGTGCGCGCCCGTGCCGAAGGGCTTGGCGTGGAGCTTAGAGGTGGTTTAATGCAGCGCCCTGAAAGGGTGATTACACTCGGACTATTTGCTATGCTATGCGGCGTTACCTCGTTATATATTGGTGGTAATTACAAATTGTATATACCTGGTATCAGATTCCATATATTCGAAACCATGTCCATATTTACTTTTCCAATAGTAGCACTTGCAATTTTAACTAATGCAACAGCTTTCAGGCGCCTAATGGATGCAAAAAAGGCTCTTGAAAAGAAAGATCAATAACAATACAATACTCAATTTTTAATGCGAATACTTTTTTTACTATTTTTTTCTTTGACAACATTAGCATACGGTGCTGATAAAACTATAGGTTCTGGTGCTGATTTGGTTTATCCTGTTCCCCCTTTAAATAGCCAAAGACTATTTTATTTACAGCGTACTCCCAATGTCAATACTATAGTATATGATCTTAACCTGACTAATGACGGCAAGTTAAATGTTGATGAACCCGTAAAAGCTTACTGGATAAGATATGCTGAAAATGGACAGAAACAGGATTTAAACTATATTCAACGTAAATTTGCATATGGTTTAACTTCTAAAGCGCTTGATAACGGTAATTATGATATCAGATTTGTGTCATACAAAAAATTTCCTCTTACGTTAATGAAGGCAGGAGACGGAAAATATCATATATTCGCATTAATAGCGCAAAAACAGGTTATGCTTAACCGTATCTTTGTAAAAATTGACGGTGGTTCCTTCTGGCTTCCGAATGTTACTTATGTGGAAGTTAAAGGTTCTGATCCGGTAACAGGCAGAGAAATTGTTGAACGTTTTAAACCCTGAAGTGATGAAAAAGAAATATGTTTCAAATTCACAGGAATCTGTGAGAATGTTTAAAAATGACTTGCTAGAAAAATTATCAAAGGTTCATTTTTTAGTTCCGGTATTTATTTTTATGCCGGTTATAGCGTATTGCATTTACAGGACCTTTTTCGTAGTAGAAATGCAGGTTCTTACTTTTATAGGATTATTTATTGCCGCACTATTTGTGTGGTCATTTGTTGAATACATTATGCATCGTTTTGTATTCCACTACGCTCCGCCAGATAAACCATGGGCACAAAGGCTGCATTTTATATTCCACGGCGTTCATCATGATTATCCGAGTGATGCAAAGCGTTTAGTATTACCTCCTTCTGTAAGTATTCCACTGGCAACAGGTTTTTTCTTTTTGTTTAATGCAATTTTGCCTGTTAATTATATATGGGGATTCTTTCCCGGATTTATTTTGGGTTACCTGTTTTATGATGAATCGCATTATGCCATACATCATTTCAACTTTAAGGGCAACATCTGGAAGAAAATAAAACAGCATCATATGCTGCATCACTATCAGGACCCCGATAAAGGATATGGCGTAAGCTCACCATTTTGGGATAAGATATTCCGTTCAGATTTCATCAAAAAATAGCATGGGTAATGATGAGGTTCATGGCAGTACAGTTACTTTCCGTTCTGTAGCTGTTGTTTCAATTATCTCATTTGCTTATTTGCTTTTTTCCGCATTCCTGGTAGACTTTAAGATCGACCAGGTGATATTGGTATTGATCTTTAATTGCGCATTTTACCTATCAGCTATCACCCGCAAATTCATACTTGGGTTTTCCATCTTCATTGTTTACTGGGTTATTTTTGATTACATGAAGGCTTTTCCTAATTATAATTATAACACAGTACACATTGAAGATCTCTATAATTTTGAAAAGCACCTTTTTGGTATCCATATTCAAAATAAATTGCTTACTCCTAATGAATATTGGCGAATAAATGGTTTTACTTTCCTGGATATCATGACCGGCATTTTTTATTTGTGCTGGATACCTGTACCCCTCGCCTTTGCAGCTTATCTATTCTTCAAAAACAGAAGACAGTTTCTGTTATTTTCTATGACGTTTGTTTTGGTGAACTTTATAGGCTTTGTTATATATTATCTTTACCCTGCGGCACCACCCTGGTATGTGCAATATCATGGTTTTGTTTTTCAGCCTTTAAAAACAGGCAATACTGCCGGCTTGGTAAAATTTGATAATTATTTTCACACTGGCATCTTTAAATCAATCTATGCTAAAGGTTCCAATGTATTTGCAGCCATGCCATCGTTGCATTCTTCCTACCCTGTTATCGTTGTATATTATGCGATAAAGAACAGACTCGGCCTGATGAATATATTTTTCTTTACTGTAATGTTTGGAATATGGTTCTCAGCAGTTTATTTGAGCCATCATTATGTGTTAGATGTACTCGCTGGAATAATATGTGCTACCATTGGTATTACTTTATTCAACCTGCTTTTAAAAACCGGGTGGCTTAGTCGGTTTATTAATAACTACGAAGCCCTTGTAAGGTAGAACCTTGAGAAATCCATTGTACTAATTACAGTACTTTGTACCCTATTAGTTACAGTATTACTTGTCAAAAAGCACCTTTACAACATCCTTAAAGCTATAAATTCAGAAATATGCTAATACAGGCATAGGATTTGATAATACTTATTGTCAATCTTATTTGCATGTTTACATTTTTCACAAAAAGACTTCTTTTACTCATTTTTTTCCTGCTATGTTTTCGTGCGTCTTTTGCGATGATAAATAAGATCGATACTTTAGAATTAAAGGAACAGCAAAAAGCCAGAATATCAACAGTAGATAGCCTTAAGCAGGAACTTGATGCAATCGTTGATGATTCTCTTAAAGCTCCCATCTACACACAAATAGCATCCGAATATATAAAATACGATACTGTTCGTAATAAAAAGCAGCGGCATGTTTATCAGAACCTGGCTATAAGTAATACAATGTCTGCTATACATTACTATTCAAAATATGACGATACAACGGGTTTACGTGTAAGTTTTGATATGTTAACTAAAGTATATCATGCCCAGCATAAATACACTCAGGCAAAATGGTTCATTTTACAATCTAATACACTTTCACGGGCAAAGAATGATAATCCAAATATTATCTCCTCATTGATTGAATTATCATCTATCAAGTCTGATATTAAAGACTATAAACTTGCTATCCGCGATCTGAATGAGGCGTTAACGATCTCCACTAAAAATCACTATCCCAAACAGGAATCACAAGTACAGCTACATTATGCTTTGTTATATAATGTAATGAAGGATTACACAAAGGCTACCATCGCCCTAAAAAGGCATAATGCTATTGATGATAGTATAAAAAGAGACGAGGAAGCCAAGATGATGGCAAAACTTAATATGAAAGACTCGTTGCAGTTGATGAAAAAAAAACTTTATATAATAGGCAACAAGAAATCTTACAAAATCAGCTCTTCAAAAAGAATAGCGTCATTATAGTTCTTATTCTGGCGCTTGCCTTAATTACCACCAGTATATTTTTTCTTTACAAGCGCAAACGACGTGATTTTTGGCGATTGAGAGTGAAACATAAGCACCAGATTGATTAGCAATAATTTTATAGCAGGATATACAATAATTTAAACCTAGTGGTTGTTTATATGTCTATTGATTATGAATAGCTTGTTTTTTAGAGGGGTAATAACATTGATTTTTTTGACATGCATCTCTGCTACACCTCATCCTATCAATAATGGCCATTTCAAACAGGAGTTTCTAACCCGTATTAATCAGATACGCCAAAAAGGATGCAATTGTGGTCACACGTTTATGCCTCCTGCCCCTCCTATTACCTGGAACGATCAATTAGAAGATGCAGCACGCGGACATGCATTGGATATGTCTGAACGAAAATACTTTAGTCATACCAGCAAGAATGGCCAGAGTATGTCAGATCGTGTTATTGATGCAGGCTATTATTTTAAAGGCTATAAAAGCTTTACTGTAGGAGAAAATATCGCGCTAGGACAAATGAGTATTGCCGAAGTAATGAATGGCTGGCTACACAGCGAAGGACATTGCCATAACTTAATGAATCCGGCATTTAAGGAAGTTGGTATCGCTGAAATAGATCACTACTGGGTACAGGATTTTGGTGGCAGGGAAGCATTTTCACCAAAAGAACAGGAAATGATAAAAAGTGGCAGGTATAAGTTGATACAAAAGAAGGCTACTTCGGGACACTAATTCATCCATCCCATTAATTTCATAACCCTAACAAACTCGTCCTGAATAGATGCTTCGAGAACAATTTTATTTGAGGTTACGGGATGAATAAATGTTAACGATTGAGCATGCAACAGCATTGTATCCATTTCCCATTTTTCTTTAAACAACTTGTTTTGTTTGTTACAGCCATGCGTCCTGTCGCCAATGATAGGATGAAAAATATGTGCAAAATGTTTTCTTAATTGATGCATTCTTCCGGTAGCCGGTGTGGCTTCAATCAAAGAATATCGCGATGTGGGGTGCTTTCCAAAAGGAACATCTAACTCGGCTCGGTTCAAAGTTTTATAAGTGGTAAACGCATCCTGTAATGTGCCATTTTCCTTTCTTAAGGGATAATCAATATTGCCATTCTCTTCCGTGTGTCCGCGCACAATTGCTAAATAGGTCTTTTTTACTTTATTTTCAGCAAACTGTTTTTGCATTTCTATTTCAGTACTTTTATCAAATGCAAACAGCAATACACCACTTGTTTTTCTATCCAGCCGGTGTACGGGGTTTACCTTCTGCCCTATTTGATCGCGCAATAACTGTAAAGCAAACTCTTCAACATCAGCTGCAATGGCCGACCGATGTACCAGCAAACCATGCGGCTTATTTATAGCGATCAAATACTCATCCCTGAATAAAATGTCCAGCATTTATTGATCCTGCTTTTTTTGAACCGGCTTTTTCTCCATCGGTCCGCGTTTGTAAATGATCAAACCGTTTAAAAAATTGCGTAATAACTGATCACCGCAAGGTTTAAAATTCGGATGCTCTTTATCGCGAAAAATAGCGCCCAATTCTGTTTTAGTCGTATTGAAATTAACCAGGCTACAAATGTGAACAATATCATCATCCCGCAGCTGTAGTGCCACACGCAGCTTTTTCATTATATCGTTATTGCTCATAAGCTTATATTTTATCGTGCAATTTCTATTTTCACTTTTTTGTTTTTGATCTTTTCATTCCTGATAAGATCAACTGCTTTTACTATTTTTTTCTTGTCAACAGCTACATAGGATGAATAGTCTAACACCTCTATCAACCCTAATTCATCCTTATTTAGTTTGCCTTTTTGGAGCAACAGGCCAACAATATCTACTTTATTGACCTTATCCTTTTTACCGGCAGCAATATACAAAGTGGCCCACTTAGTTGGCTTTGGAAGTACCAATTTTTCAGGTAGCTTTTCAATTTCTGGCATCTTGTCCAAAAAATCTGGATGCTGGTCTGGGTTAAGCAATAAATAAGCCGTTCCATCAGCGTGCATGCGAGCGGTACGGCCATTCCGGTGCAAAAAAGCTTCTTTAGTATGAGGCAACTGATAGTGAATAATATATTCTATTTCCGGTATATCCAGCCCACGCGAAGCGAGGTCGGTAGTGACTAGTATCTGACTACTCCCATTCCTGAATTTTATTAAGGCCTTTTCCCTATCAGGTTGCTCCATTCCGCCATGAAAAACATCATGTATCACCCCCTCTTTCAAATAGCAGGTCACTGATACGTTCCACAGCCTCGCGGTGATTACAGAATACCAGTGTCGCTTTATTCCCGATTTTACAGATAAGCGCAAATAAGGCATCCAGCCGGTCTGCAGCCTCTGATACTACCGCCTTAAGTTTTAATCCCGAAGCACTGGTATCTTTTCGCAAAAAATTAAGTTCAGCCGGATTATTTAACCCTGTAAAATCCGGAATCACATCCATTTTTGTGGCCGATGTTAATATCCGCTTTTTTAAACCAGGTAATTGTCCGATAATATAATCCATATCTTCCCGGAAACCAAACTCCAGCGCTTTGTCAAACTCATCAAGCACCAGGGTGTGTATTTTATCCGTTTTAAAAGTTTCTCTTCGCAAATGCCAGGCTATCCGGCCAGGAGTTCCTATTAAAACAGCAGGGGGTTGAGACAAGTTATTCTTTTCCACTTTCGTATCATGTCCGCCATAGCAGCAATTTACTTTAAACCCACTACCTATTGCTCTGAACACCTGTTCAATTTGCAAAGCAAGTTCACGGGACGGAACCAATATAAGTGCTTGTACGCCTTGTGTTTCTTCATTTAAAAGTCTTAACACAGGAAGTAAAAAACCTAACGTTTTGCCTGAGCCTGTTGGCGAAAGCAGTATCATATCCTTTTCCTCAACCACGTTAAGGGACGCATGCTGCATTTCGTTCAGTTCATGGATCTTTAGATTTTCAAGCGCTTTTTTAATCATTAGTTATTTTGTATGCTGCAAAGGTAGTTTTAAAAGTCAGAAGTCTTAAGTTATGAGTTTCAAGTCCCCAATAAGTCTAATTATAAACGATTTTCTCTCATACTGCCGACCTAAATTTCAAGACCTAAAAAAAGCCTACCTTTGCACGCAATTAATACATAAGCTTGTGTGGGCAGATAAATTAAAATTAAATAAACAATTGGTGCGTTCGGTAACCGAAGCCGGATATTTTACTCCTAAAGAGGTACAGTTAAAAACATTAACAAGGATCATCGGTGGCCAGGATATTATAGCTGTTTCACCAGAAGGCAGTGGCAAAACCACTGCATATTTACTTGGCGTATTAATGCGCTTAAAATATGGATTTGAAGAGGCTCCCAGAGCATTAATACTGGTTCCCAATAAAGATAAGGTGTTGGAAGTTATTGCCCAATTTGAGCTATTAAATAAAAATGCGAGCATTCGCGTGGTTGGTTTATACACTGAACCGTCCATACAGCCGCAAATGGACGCTTTAGCAGATGGTGCGGACATCGTAGTAGCTACTCCAGACAGAGCCCGTGCGATCTATTTAAAACTCGGCTTAAATTTGAATAAGATCATCATGTTTATAGTTGATGATGCGGCAGAAATAGTTAAGCAAGGCGCACAATTGCCTGTTGTCGAACTCGCTAATAGCATTATTAAATGCCAGCACCTGGTATTTACCGAAGTAATGCACGGCAAATTACAGCAAATGATAGATCCTTTTATGAATATGCCGGCTTTAATTGAAGTAGAAGAATTAGGCGAAGCTAAAGCAGAAATACATGAACAGGAATTATATCTTGTCCCAAATTTTAAGACCAAGCTAAATTTACTGGCTTTATTATTAAATAATACTGACCCTGATGCCAAAATTGCTGTATTTGTAAGCACGCGTTTAAATGCCGAAAAGGTATACAACCATCTTCGTTTGAGTTTCAAAAATGAGGTTGCCATATTAAGCCCCATGATGTTTGAATCAAAAGGTTTTGCATCAATAAACGAATTTATGGAGCAAGAGGAGGCGAGGATTTTAATCATCGCTAATGAATTAACTGGATCACATGATCTTACAGACATATCATCTCTTATTCATTTTGAAATACCAGAAGACACAGAAAAATTTGTACAGCGAATGATCAGGGATAAAGTTAATACAGAGAAAGTATCCTCTGTAATCCTTGCGACCGATTTGGAACTGATTTTGGTGAAGAAAATTGAACAAACTGTTGGTCAAAAGGTCGAACAAAATAACCTGCCTGATAGCTTGAATATAATTACCGAACAAAAGGATAAAAAGAAAGTTAAATCAGAAAAGGCAGCAAAAAATGATGTTCCTGAACGTGGTGAAGCTTTTCATGAAAAAAAGGCAAGCAATAAAAAGGATTATAATTACAGTGCCGGTACTAAGGCTAAAATGAATAACAAGAAAAAGCACTAAAATATGACTGAACCATTTGACCTTGAAATAAATGGCATTACTTATTCTGTATTCCCTGAAGGAGAAGAAATCTATGCCATCTTTAAAGAGGGTGTGGAATATGTTAAGATCCAAAAAGATACGGAAACACATTGGCTTAAACTGGATCAAGAAACCGAAATGCCACTTTTTGATAATGATGAAGAAGTGAATTTGATAGGCAGGGAAATTGAAAACTACAAAGAGTAATAAAATTGATACATAAATAGCAGTGTAACTATTCGGATTAATTGTTCGAAATGCTTAGTTTTATTATTAATAACCCTAACTAATCATCTCACAATTAAAACTATGACTGCTATAACCCAGGCTGACGATTCCCCGAAGATCCCTACCCGACTTTACTCCTTAGATGCCCTTCGTGGCTTTGACATGTTTTGGATAATGGGCGCCGAGGAAATATTCCACGCCTTAGCCGATGCAACCAAGTGGGGGCCTTTTATTGCCATATCCAACCAATTGACCCACCCCGCATGGAACGGTTTTCATTTATATGATCTTATATTTCCATTATTCCTGTTTATGGCTGGGGTATCAACTCCATTCTCAGTTGGACGCGAGCTGGAGAAAGGTAAGTCCCGGAACCAGTTAGTGCTGCGAGTAATAAAAAGGGCTCTCATTCTTGTCTTGTTAGGTCTTGTTATTAACAATGGTCTGAATATTAAACCAATTCACGAGATACGATTCGCTTCCGTTTTAGGACGTATCGGTATTGCTTATATGTTTGCCAATATCATTTATCTGTATTCAACTGAAAAGTTCCAGATATTCTGGTTCTGGTTTTTTATCATAGGCTATTGGTTACTACTGAAATTCACTTCAGCGCCAGGTTTTCCAGCAGGAGATTTGACTATGCAGGGCAACTTCGCTTCTTATATGGACAGAACCATTTTGCCTGGTAGGCTGTACCTCGGTGTGCATGATCCGGAGGGCTTGTTCTCTACTATCCCTGCTATAAGCACCGGTTTGTTAGGAATTCTTACAGGTATAACCCTAAAAAAGACCACACTTAGCCAGGGAACTAAAGTATTGAGATTGGCGATTGTTGGTGTTATCTTCCTAGTACTGGCTCAGATATGGAACGTGGATTTCCCGATCAATAAAAATCTCTGGACAAGCTCATTCGTACTAAATGTTGGTGGCCTGAGTCTTTTATTAATGGCTTGGTTTTATTACGTGATCGATGTACTTGGTTACCAAAAATGGGCCTTCTTCTTTAAGGTGATCGGCATGAACTCCATTTTGATATATATATCCGGGAAATTCATCAATTGGGAATATACCACCAAGGGATTTTTCAATTGGTTATTATACTTTTTTAACGACCCCTATAAATTAGTTGTTGGCGCTATTTGTTATGTAATGATCAAATGGCTGTTCTTATATTTTATGTACAAAAAGAAAGTATTTTTACGGGTATGATCATTTAAAACAGGTTTATGCAAAGGAGAACTTTCATTCATTTGTCGGCTTATACTGCCATCGCGCTCACTCTGCCTATAATAGATGGATGTGGCTTAAACTCGACTGACAAAATATTGTCACAGCCATTGTTTTTCTCACGTTTGGTTGATTTTAAAACGATCACTGAAACGGGCTTGGCCTATCGTAAATTATTCCCGGTTGAGGATAATCAAGCGGCTCTTAACCAATTGCTTTTGGGAAATAATGCATCAAACGATAAGAAAATGATCCAAAAGCAGTTGGATGAGCAGGTTGAGCAGGATTTTAAAGCTGGGAAAACAGTAACGGCCAAAGGTTGGGTACTATCAGTAACAGAGGCTCGTCAATGTGCCTTATATTCCATTATAAACACCTAATATTATGCATATTGATGCGAGAACCCTGCCCGATCAAACTTTAATAGAAGGAGATATTTGTATTGTAGGTGCCGGTGCGGCAGGCATTAGCATGGCACTGGAGTGGATAAATACACCTTATAAAGTGATATTACTTGAAGGAGGAGGCTTTGAGTATGAATCTCAAATGCAGGACCTGTATAAAGGAAAAACCACAGGGCAACGGTATTATCCGCTGGAGTCGGCAAGGCTGCATTATTTTGGCGGAACAACGGGCCATTGGGCAGGCTTTTGCTCTCCTCTCGATCCTATAGATTTTGAAAAAAGAGATTGGGTACCCCACAGCGGCTGGCCCATCAAACGTGAAGACCTTAATCCGTTTTATGCAAGGGCTCATAAAAACCTGGATCTCGGACCATATGAGTATAATGACACTTACTGGCAGGAAAAAGATCCGACCCTCGATTCACTTCCATTTGACAAAGCTGCAGTATTTAATAAAATGTGGCAGTTTAGTCCACCTTCGCGCTTCGGTACTAAGTATAAGGATACAATAATCAAGGCATCCAATATTCATTTGTATACTTATGCCAATGTAACCAACATTACGTCCAATGAGCATATATCAGCAATAAAAGAAGTTACGGTTAAAAATTTTGCAGGTAAAACGCATACTGTAAGAGCTAAAAACTTTGTGATGGCATGTTGTGCCGTACAAAATGCCCGGATGTTATTAGCATCCAATAAACAATCATCAAAAGGGCTGGGTAATAACAATGACTTGGTTGGCCGTTATTTTATGGAACACCTGGAAATTAAGTCGGCTGAGTTATGGCTTGAACAATCAGAGTTGTTAAAATTATACGCCTGGGAGTTTGGTAAAACCAAAGCCCGGGCAGAATTAGCTATTAGTGCAGAAAAACAACGTGAATTTAAAATACTTAATGGAACCGCATCACTGACACCATTAGACATCGCCAGGAAACAACCAGCTTTTATTGATATCTGGTCGGCAGATACAGCCAAAACGAAAAAGGAAATGGCCAAATTTGATAAAGCCGAGAAAAAAGGCTATTCAGCAAAAGGGCATAGTTCTTATCAGCTTTTCACGCGTATAGAACAAGCCCCTAATCCCGATAGTCGCATTACATTAGATACAGAAACGGATGCATTGGGTGTACCTCGTGCTATGTTGCATTGGGAACTCACTCCTCTTGAAAAAAGAAGTATACGTACTATTTATGAATTAATCGGACAGCAATTAGGCATCGCTTCCAAAGGAAGGGTTCGTTTAATGGAATACCTGCAGGATGAACATGATAATACATGGCCCGAATTTACAGGCGGAGGCTGGCACCATATGGGTACTACACGGATGAGCGATGATCCTAAACAAGGGGTCGTTGATGCCAATTGCAAGGTTCATGGCATCAGCAATTTGTTTATTGCAGGATCAGCTTGCTACCCTACTGCAGGGGCACCAAATCCGACGCTAACTCTTGTTGCACTAACTTTAAGATTATCTGATCATATAAAAAAGATCGTTTAAGCATCTGCAATATCGTACACGACTACCTTTTCCCATAGGTGGCTGCAATTTTTGATAAATTCTAAGTGTACAGGGTGATTTTGATAAGCAGCCTGATCAGCGAGATTGCTAAAAAACATCAGTTCTGATACTGCCCAGCTTTTATCAACCACATCACGTTTCTCAGTATCAGCAACTACGCCTACACGTAGTTCACGTATCATTTCTATTTTCGATAATGTTTTTACACCTGCTACCAATTGGTCGCGGTCTTCTTTTGATCCCGGGTTTTTAAGCCAGAAAAATACATGATGAATTACTGGGTATTTGTTTTCCATAATATTTAATGGCATCGCTGCGGCAGCGGCTGTACCAACTGCCAGTGATGCTGTTGTTGCAATAAATTTTCTCCTGTTTGATGTATTCATAGCGGAAGTAATGAGGTCTTAAAATTAATGAAAACTGATATCAATTAATTAACAATTTGATCACAATATCTGTTTGTACGATAAATGTAACCTATTCTTTAAAAATTTGTAATTTTAAGCCATCTTATCAACACGCATTGGCAACAATAAATAATCAATAAAAGGTATATGAATACCATTCACAATACAAACATCGGAACAAAACAAAAAGCACTTGCCATTAACCTCGATCCAAAAATTTATGGCTCGTTCGCCGAAATTGGTGCTGGTCAGGATGTAGCTGCCAATTTCTTTAAGGCAGGTGCTTCATCTGGTACTATTGCCAAAACCATGTCGGCTTATGATATGGTTGTTTCTGATGCTATCTATGGCGCTCTTAAGGTTCGTCGATATGTAAGCGAACCCCGATTGATGGCAATGCTCGATCATGAGTATAGCCTGTTGATCGAACGTCTGGCTGTACAACGCGGTGATACAACAACTTTCTTTGCTTTTTCCGATACAGTCTCTGCTCTCAATTATCATAAAACCAACGAAGCACATGGCTGGATGGGGCTGCGTTTTCAGTTAGAGCCAAATGGAGAATTTAACGATGTAGTGCTTCATGTAAAGTTGCTGGATAATGATAATAATCTCCAGCAACAAGCAGTTGGAGTTTTAGGAGTAAACTTAATGTACGCTTGCTTCTATTATAGTGAACAGCCAACCGTTTTTTTGCTGTCGTTGATGGATGAATTGTCGAATGATCGTATTCAAATAGACATGATTCGTTTTGAAGGACCTGGTTTTAGTAAAGTGGATAACCGGCTAATGAGTTTACACCTTGTAAAATATGGTTTTTCAGACGCAGCTGTCTTCGGTCCGGATGGTGAAAATCTGCAGCCTTCTGAAGTTTTGTATAAAAAGCACATTGTGGTAATACGCGGGCGTTTTAGACCTATTATTAATGTGCATTTAGACATGCTCAACACAGGCGTTAAGCAATTTATGCAGGAACCTGATGTTGACAAAGAAAATGTTGTAGTTATTAGCGAACTTACGTTGCAATCCTTGAAAGAACGTAACGCCGACGAAACTGCAGAAATTGATGAGAAGGATTTTCTTGACCGTGTAGATATTCTTTGTTCGCTGGGGCAAACAGTGCTGATATCTAACTTTCATGAATATTATAAATTAGTAGCCTATTTGTCGAAGATAACCAGCTTGAAAATGGGTGTTGTCTTAGGGTATCCTAACCTGGAATATATTTTTGCCGAAGAACATTACAAGGACCTTCCGGGTGGGATTTTGGAGTCTTTTGCTACATTATTCAGCCGAAAGGTAAAATTGTTTATCTATCCTACTTTGCGCGATGGGGTGATTTGGAACTGTCTTAGGTTTCATCCGCCTTCTCACCTTATAGATCTATACCGTTACCTGATAGCCAATAACAAAATTGAGGACATCAGCCATTACAACGAAAACAACCTGCATGTGCAAACTGATAAGGTATTGGAACTTATAAAGCAAGGCGCAGATGGATGGGAAGAATATGTACCACCTGAAGTAGCTGCGATGATAAAAGACAGGTGTCTATTCGGTTTTCCGTGTGAAAATAATCCTGCTGAAAAAGATATAACCGCAACTGAAGCTATCCCGGAAACTGTGTTAGAAAGCGTTAAGAATTCAAAAACGCCCAAAATATAAAAGTCAAATCCGTATTTTATATTTCAATACAAATCTATTTTTAATTACGAAAAATAACAGCAAAAAACGTTATTGATTTTATCTTATTTACTATAGATATTACTTACACAAATAACTGACCTACAATACTATAAAATACAAAGAATAACACATATCTTAGGATATGAAAAAGAGAAAACTCATTGTAGAATGGGCAGTTCTATATTTTCTGCTTTTCCCGGTTAACCTTTTTGCGCAACAACAAAGCGATTCCCACAAAGAACGCGCTAATAAGGACACGCTTATTACGATCATCCATCGCCAGGATTCTATAATCCACACTTTCAAGGATATTCAGGATGAAATGCTCGCAGAGAAAGTATTCGAATCTTCCAAATCACGACTTATAGGTTGGATCACTTTTGGTGGAATTGCGGGCTTGAGTCTTATCCTGTTTGGCTTCTTCCAGGTAAAAACATATTTTAAAGACCTAAAAACGAATGCGCAACAAAAAATAAATGAAACCTCTCAGCAGTTACTGGACGAATTGAGGATCCAAATGAGTAAAACAATTACGGAACAGCTGAAAGTTGAACAAATTGCTGAACAAATAACTGAAAAAGGAAGTTCAGCCCTCGAGAAAATATTAACCGAAAATAAGACACATTTCGATTCTTTTGTGAATACCAAAAAAAAGGAAGTTGACAAATTGATCGAAGATCTCATCAGGCGTAAAAAAGAATCAGATGAAGTGTTGAGTCAGCCTTTGAGCGTTAATCAAAATTTGGGTGAAAAGAAAAAGGCAACCAAAATTCAGTCAGCATCCAGAGATTATAGTAGCCAGATGCTGCAAGTATTAAACCAGGGAGATGAAGGGAGTTCGGTAGGATTTGCTGTAGCTGCTTGCATTGAATACCAAATAGTCAAACATCTGGACAAAAAGATCAGGATCAGTCCCCGTTATATCTACAACTATTCGCGAAAGCTGAATAACATGTTAAAAACTGATTCTGGTACTTCCGTTAAAAGTGCCATTGACATCGCAACAAAATATGGAGCTGTTACAGAACAAGATTGGCCTTATAAAGCCGGAGAATATAACGTGGATCTACCTGAAAAATTGGAAAACGCAGATCATTATCAAATAAATAACTCATATCAGGCAAAAAGTGTTACTAAGATCACGGAAGTGATGGATGCCCATGGACCGGTCGTTATCGGAATAACCGTGTATGGGTCCTTTATGTCCAGCAAACCAGCCGAAACTGGAATTATACCTATGCCTACGGAAAAAGAATCAGTAGTGGGCGGCCATGCGGTATGCCTGGTAGGATATAACGGTCCCGAAAAAACCTTCAAATTCCGCAACTCCTGGGGAACAGGTTGGGGAGATAAAGGATATGGCCATTTATCATTTGAGTATATTGATAAGTTCAGCGCTGATGCCTGGGCATTCGAAGGAGTCAGCATTAAGAAACCTATCTGAATTGCCAATTGCCTCAAGATATCTTTATTCTTAACAATATCCCATGCAATTGCTGCATAAAGCTAACATTCAACCGCATTTCATCCATGTTTTGCTTTGAGGTTAATTCCTTCATTGGTGATTATACCAAGTCGAATGGCCTGGCCGACAGCGTCAGATAGCGCCTGTTTCATTTCCTCCGTGACCCTGACAAAACCAAATTGTTTGGCGACTAGCGGGACAGCTTCTTCCTCTGTAATAGAGATGGAGCCAGTGACCAATTGCCTGATGGCTTCATAAATCTCTTCGGGTGCAATAAGTGACAGTTTCCTATAGGCAGCAGGCAGCCTGCTGCGGTCTCGTACCACCGGCATTTGCATTTCTGGATCCCACAGAAATTCGCCCATTAGCTTCACATGCCCGGCTTGTTCAGTAGCATGGAGGGCCTGAGTCAATGTATAAGTAATGCGGGAACCGGCTTTCGAGAAACCAGCGGCCTCAACAATGCGCTTGACCATTTCGTCAAAATGAATCGGGCCTTCAACTTTCACAATCTCGGTGATCCATTCGCCTATCTGGTGAAAAGTGTACAAATGCAGCTCGGGATTCGTCCCGTCAATATGAATGTCGGCCAACTGGTATTCGGCGTTTTGAATACTGATCGGCTGCAGTTCCAGTCGAGTGATTTCCTTTTGGTAAAGTTCAGTTTCCCGGTCACTTGTTTCGGTAATGGTTTTGGCATATTCTATCGCGGCTACGAGTTTCTGAAGCTCCCGTTCGGGATTGCGGTACCAATCCGTGCTCCACAGGCGGTAGATATTCCAACCGAAGAGTTCCAGTATTTGGGTGCGCAGACGATCGCGATCCGTGGCGGAACGGGCGCTGGCGTATGCCTGTCCATCGCATTCAATACCAATGATATATCTCCCGGGGTTTTCCGGATCAACGACGGTCAGGTCCAAATAAAAACCGGCTGAACCGATCTTATTGCGGACAATGTAGCCTTTGGCGGTTAGCTGTGCTGTTACTTCTTCTTCAAATGGCCTGATCGCGTCAGGAATGAGGGCGTCAGGCTTTTCAAATCTGGAAAATTGTGCAAAATATAAAAAACTTTTCAGTGCCCGGATGCCAAACCTGGAAGCTTCTGTCACTTTAATATCTTCGGAGGTGATGTTTGTAAATACTTCGCATCGCATTTTTGCGCGGGTAATCAACACGTTTAAACGACGCTCACCGCCTTCGTTGTTCAGTGGACCGAAGCTCATTGGCACCTTACCGTCTACTACACGACCATAACCTATACTGATCATGATCACATCACGTTCGTCTCCCTGCACGTTTTCGAGATTCTTAATAAAAAATGGCTCGTGACTATGCCCGTTAAAAAAAGTTTCTGTTGCAGGATTAATCCGGCGTTGTGTTTCAAGCGCAACTTGTATGGCTTGCATCTGGGCGGAGCTGAAAGCAACCACACCTAAGGTTAAGCCTGGATTTTTGGTGGCATGTTCAATCACTGCTTTCGCAACGGCTTCAGCTTCCAAAGGATTGGTACGCGTTTTACCACGATCATAAATGGCCTCTGGCAGGTGATGGAAACGAAGACCGAGACTTTGACGTGAGCCTGGACTGGGGAAGATCACCAGCTTGTCTTCATAAAATTCATGATTAGACAAACTGATCAGCGATTCGTGGCGACTGCGGTAATGCCATTTGAGCATCCGGTTCGGGGCGCCCTGCCCATCGCACATGCCTAAAATACTTTGCATGTCGGCCGTGACGTTCTCTTCATCCTCGATCTCAGTGTTCAGCTTATCAAAGAAACTCGTAGGTGGTAACTGCCGGGTATCCCCTACTACTACCAATTGTTTACCGCGCGCAATGGCACCAATAGCGTCTACAGGTCTTACCTGACTGGCTTCATCAAAAATAACAATGTCAAAATCGATCACCCCGGGCGGCATAAAATTGGCGATGGACATAGGGCTCATCATCCATACTGGCTTAATTGCCTGCATCGCTTTTCCGGCTTCCTCTACCAACTTTCGTATAGGCATGTGCCGTCCTTTCTTATTGAACTCAGTTTTCAGAATATTTACTTGTCCACCGGCGTTTAGTCTTGGAAGGCCCTCCCAGTGTTTTAACGCAACCCTTGCACGGTTATAATGCAGGTTTAACTGGTCGAGTTTCTTAAATTTTTCGACCACTTCTTCATGGCTGGCGCGTTCGAATCGCGAGAGCGCCGGATTTAGAGCGAATGCTTGTTCTATCAGGCACTCATACCAGGTTTTCTGAAGGCTGACTTTGAGGAGTTCCGCTGCTTCGTCCCAATCCTCCGCGGCTTTGATCAAAAAAGCCAGGCCAGCATTTTCCGTCTGTGCAGCCAGATTGTTCCAATCGATAACACGCTGGAGTTCCGGGAAAGTATCGATCCAATTTTTCCATCGCGAGATCTGTTGCTCAAGCGACCCTCCATTTGTTTCAATCAACAATGCTTTTAAGCCCAGATCGGTTTGCAAACCAGCGTCTTTTGATTTTTGATTAAGCTCGTCTAACAACTTTCCGGCAACACTGGGGTTTTCATGTTTATCCAGGTAATTTAGAAGTATAGGATCATTAATTGTTGAAAGGTAGGCTACTGCCTGTGCTAAGGCATTCCAATTTGAACGTTGTTTAAGCCAACGTTTACCGAATAATCCAGACGCAAACAAATCTGATTGACTAAGTATCTTTTCTAGTCTTCGCGCTTCTGATATAGTATCTATTAATCTTAGTTTCCCTGCCGCATCGGCGGGCAACGTGATTTTCAAAAAAGAAGCAAGTTGCTGTTTGCTTTTGCGATAACCACCAATAGTACCGCGGTACCATTTATCTCCATAGGTAACAATGTTGCGCCGGATTTCCAGAATGTCCTGGGTCCAGGCCTCATCAATAAAAATATCTTTGTAATTGCGGTAAAGTTCTTCAAGTTCCTGACCGGCATCCAAAAGTTCTTTTATATCATTGGCTTTAGATTGCCAGGCAGGGTCTTTAACATTTAGTTCACTGAGGTCAGGTGCCTGTGAAGCTTTTGATAATCGCCCAGTTAAACTTTCTTTAAATCCGGTTTGGGCTTCTATGAAGTTTATATGCGTTTGTAAATCAACAGTCGAGTCATAGGCTGCGCCTAATTGCTGTAAAATCGCCTCACGCTCATGTGGCAGTAAGATCAATAGCTTGCTGCCCCAAAAAGATAAATCTGCGGGTCGACCTATATCTTTTAAACGAGCCTGTATACGGTCAGCCATCTCTTCGGCCAGTTTCATCTTTTCAGCATTCCATTCCTTGATATCTTCAATTACCAATTTCACCAATCGACGATTCTGCGTGGCTTTATCAATCTTTAAAAGAAAACCAATTACCTGCTGTGCACTTCGTCCGCTACCCGCGATCACTGAATTGACCGCGTTGCAGTACGCATTCAGTTCATCACGATACGGGGCCAGAAGCTGCATTTCAAGCTGTAGTTGTGCAAAAGCAGGCTTGCCTAATTCCAGTACGCGTTTGAGTTCAGCATGGAGATCCTTTTTATTAGATTTATGGCTGTGCAACTCCAGGCATGCCTCCCCCAACTGGATATTATCCAATCGGCGTTTTACTACTTCAAGCGCAGCCATTTTTTCCGCTACAAACAGTACTTTTTTGCCTTGCCCAATAGCATTGGCAATAATGTTGGTGATTGTCTGTGACTTACCGGTACCAGGGGGGCCCTGTATAACCAGGTTTCCGCCATCGTTCACTGCAAGCATAGCCATTACCTGCGAGCTATCGGCATCAACAACCCGCAAAAGTTCATTCGCTTTAGTATCGGCATCCAGATCATCCTCTTCTGCCATCACATCTTCATGAAAACCTGTTTCGAACAGAGAAACCAGGTTCGGGTGATCTTTCGGCCAATTGCTGGTTTCCAGATCATTGTATATCAAGAATTTACCAAAAGAAAAAAATCCAAGTTCAATCGCGTCTGCCTCTACTGACCAATTGCTGCTAATATGCGAACCAAGTTCTTTAAAGTAAGCAGGCATGTCAAATACTTCCGCTTCGGGTATATCAGGAATGTTGATATTGAAATCAGTTTTCATTTTAGCCTGCAGTGACAGGTTGGCGCCAATCTCACTGCCGGTATATCTTAACCTGAAACGCTCCTGAGCGCTGGATCTTTCCAAATTTACGGGGACCAATAATATTGGTGCCAGACGATCCTCTTCCCCATCGTTCCAGCGCAGCATTCCTAGTGCCAGGTACAAAATGTTGACACCCTGTTCCTCAATACTGGTACGAGCAAAGTAATAAGTATTCAGAAGGCGGCTTTGCAGCTTTTCTTCTTCTTCCCCGGTTTGCAATCGGGTGTCAGTGAAATTTTCAACGGTATCCTTATTGGCCAAAAAGGTCATAGCCTTACCCTGTCTGACTAAAATATCATAGATCGCTTCCGATTTTTCCCGAATGATGGTTAGTCCTTTCCCTTTTGGGCTTTTATAATTGAGTAAAGGGTTTCGTAGGCCCAGGTCCAGCAGTTCCTTTCGCGATGCCTCTAATTTGGCTTGTATTGATTCCTGCATAAAGAACCAAAGCTAATGATTATGTCTGCTTTTCAAAAGTGGTCAGGGCAATTTGTGGCCTTATTCCGATACAGATTTCAAACCGAAAAGTCAAAAGCTGCTTCCCATAAATAAAAAATCAATTTTCGACTTTATAAAACAATATTAAGTTGTATTGATTCAAAAATATAAAATAAGCAAGATTACCTTTTGCGAAAACTTATCAGTTAAAGCTTCAGCTAAATTTCCCAATTGATACTTGTTACAAGACACATGAATATAATATATAAGACAAACGCTGGTATATTAAATTTATATCTAAAATTGGATAATTTAAAGGTTTTTTTAACCGTCAGATAAGATTATCATTACGAATAAATATGACCTATAAAATAATATTTTTTTAAAACCATTATTTTATATTGCTTTGGAAAAATTTATCTGAAAACGAATCTGAATGAATAAAAGTGGAATTACCGTAGCATTATTAATTTCGACTTACAATTGGCCCGAAGCTCTTGAATTAGTATTTCAAAGTATCTTAAATCAAACAACATTGCCTGATGAAATATTGATCGCGGATGATGGCTCTACAGAGTCAACCAGAAAGCTGATAGAAAAGTATAGTAAGATAGTCAATATACCATTACATCATGCCTGGCAGGAGGATCTTGGGTTCAGAAAGGCGCGGGTATTAAATATGGCGGTCAAGCGATCTTCTGCCGATTACATAATAGAAATTGACGGCGATATACTATTACATCCAAAGTTTGTCGAGGACCATATTAGAAATGCCGAAGCAGGTATGTTTGTACAGGGAGCCAGAGCTGCAATTGGCTATGAGAAAACAACTAAAATTCTTAACGGCAGATCTAACATATTAAAGATAAATGCGTTTTCAAATGACATTAACAGCAGATTTAATGCCATCAGATTGCCTTTTTTATCGTTTTTAGTCACAGATAAAAAAAGCGGACACAGTAACATTAAGGCCTGCAACTTAGCATATTGGAGACGGGACTATATTGCTGTAAACGGTTATGACAATCAGTTTCAAGGCTGGGGATGGGAAGATAACGAATTTGCTGCGCGATTGATCAATGCAGGTATAAAGAAAAAACGTTTAAAACTGGCAGCTGTATGCTATCATCTTTATCATGAACATAATGCAAACTGGCAGGCAAAAGATAATGAAAAGAGGCACGAGAACACTGTGAAAAACAAAGTTATTTTTTGCGTTAATGGATTTGATCAACTATAATTCCTGATAAGAATATACACAAGAATAGAATACAATACCCATTTAGTTATTTTATAACTATTGAGGCGGTAAAAATGACTTTTCTTGAAACTTCCGTCATCATTAAAACGCATGCCCAGTGCATTAAATCGGCCCATTAATAAGTTATTAAGCAACAAGCCCCATTGGTATGAAAGCCTTAATAACACTAAATAAAATACAACTACTAGATTTAACCCGGCTTTTCTTTTTAGCGATTGTACAATGTTTGCTATAAATTCTATTACCAATATGCCGGCAAGAAATAATAGCAGGAAATACAGCGAAAGCTTTGACACAAAGACACTTACCAACAAGGCTATTAGTACAATAAATATAGTTTCGGTTGTATTTAAAAAGTCATAGTAAGTATAGTCGGTATCTTTTCTGAAAAGGAAACTGCTTCCCTTGCCATATCTGAATGACCGTTTAAAATTTGGTTTGCCGGCGTTCCACCAGGGATGCTCAACTTCTGCAAGTGGCAAACTGCGATAGTTTTTGAATTGGTTGCGTTCTCTTACTTTGAGGAAAAAATCTATATCTTCTGCGCCACCACTCTTCGGGAAAACTTTGTCAAACCTGATCTCACGAATGGCAGCCCTGTTAACGATTATATTAGCGGTTGCGCCCCATGCAAAAGATGATTTTCTTTCAGCAATGTTAAAAATATCAACAGAGCCGCTTGCTTTAATAGCTTTATCAAATAAGGCAGATGGATCTGTAAACTTTACTAAACCTATAAATCCTATTTCATCCGGGTAATTAGCAATCGCATCAACATACGTATTAAGCAGATCAGGTTTAACAGCTATGTCATCATCCAGAAATAAAATCCAATCCCCCTTTCCCTGGTCAATACCTGTGTTTCGGGTTAATGCAGCACCCATATTCTCCTGATTGATGGTCAGGAATATTTTTTTATTATCAACCAAGGCTAAGATCAATGGAGATATTTCGAGTTTTGGATTATCTGCAACTAAATAAAACTTTATGATAGCCGAGTCCGGAACGTTTAATTGCAATATGGGCAATATATATTTTTCTTCAAGGCGGAATGACGGAATAACAACATCTATACTTGTCGGCATTACTAATATTAATTTTTGCAACAAATTTGCACCATAATGTGCAATCCCGGAAAATTAAATAATATTTTTGGATTTCTATGAAGGCAATATTTACTGTTTGTTCTAATAACTACCTGGCAAAAGCTCATGTACTGAGTATCTCCCTACGCAAACATGAACCGGAAAGTCGTTTTTTTATATTCTTGTGTGATGAAAAGGATGAGCGGATAGACTATTCGGCCCTTGCCGATGAAGTAATCACTATCGGTAGCATAGAGCCCGGATTTTTACAACTGGTATTAAAATACAATATAGTCGAACTAAACACTAGTGTTAAGCCGCGGGTTTTTGAATATTTGATGCATGACCGTGGGTTTGATAAAGTAATCTATTTAGACCCGGATATTAAATCATACCATCCATTAACTGAGGTATTTAATGAACTAGAATCGCATTCTATAGTGCTAACCCCGCATATTTGTACCCCTATTGCACTTGACGGGAAAACACCCGGAGAAAACATGTTCAATAATTTTGGCATTTATAATTTGGGGTTTATTGGCTTGTCGTTAAAGCCCGAGGTGCGGGATTTTATTGCCTGGTGGAAAAATCATACCTACAAACAGTGCTATGTTGACATATACAATGGCATTTTTGTAGATCAGCTGCCTATTAATCACGCACCGATATTCTTTAAAAATGTTAAGGTTCTTACCAATATGGGGTTAAATATGGGGCCATGGAATCTGCACGAAAGATCGCTTGAGTATAAAAACGGAGAATACCTTGTAAATAAAAACCAACCATTGATCTTTTATCATTTCAGCTCCTTCAAGCCTGACAATATGGAATTGCCTTTACACTACTATAACCGTTACAAATTCTCAGACCGCCCCGATCTGCACCAGATCTATAATGAATATAACGAGGATCTGAAAAAGGCAAATGATGAATATTATAAAGAATTTCCATTCTATTACGCAAATGAGAAGGATGCTCATAAACGCGAAAAGAGAAAAGATAAATGGGCAAATAAAGCTAAAAAGTTCTTTGGCAAAAGCTAATCAAAGTCTGTTTCGCCCCTTCTTCTTTTCTTTAATTTCTTAAGCATAAACCTTATATAAACAATCCAGCCAAGATTCTTTTGGATAAGCGCTGCCTTCTCTTGTTTAAAGATAATATCTTCATTTAATGAAGAAAAGCCGGTCATGTCATAGCTCACGATTGTAAGCTCATGGTGCTCTCTTTTAAAGTCACTATCGCCCCATAATGCTAAATTCAAGGCGTAATCGGCAAAGACCTTATATTTAGTATCATAACTATATTTTTCGAAGGCTTTTGCCGGATAGATTATAGCCTGATGGTTAATGCAATATTTTGCCAGCCTGTATTTACTAAACTCACCGGTTAATATGGTAAATGATGGCTTATTTTCCGGATCATAATTTTCATGGGTGTTGCCGTAATATATCGTATTTGGGTCTTCTAATTTTGAAGCCAGCACGCTAAAATCTGGCAACAACCTATCATCAGATCCCATAAAATATAGCCAATCGCCCTTGGCCAATTTTATTCCTTTGTTTAATGCATCGTAAATGCCCTTGTCTTTTTCACTTACACAGGTAATGCTTCTGCCATTAAAGTTTTTTAATATTTCTAAGGTGTTATCTGTACTCACTCCATCGATGATTAAAATCTCAATGTTGTCATACGTCTGCTGATCAATTGAAGCAAGACACTCCCGTAATTGCTCACCTGCATTATAGGTTGCTATGATGATACTGATAAGCGTATTTCCCCTTTTTGGCCCTAAATTCATATAATTGCGGCTAATTTACAAAATGATACTATAAGATGACCTATATTGTACGATCTCCAATCCTGCTTTTAAATTTCAACCGCCCTGATCTCACGGCCCAGTTATTATAAAAAAGTATGAAAATCTAAGATTGCCCGGTTTTGATGACTGCCGGTTACTTCTTTAGGCGATCCCATCAATTAGTCAAGGCCAAGGCTTTAAAGAAGGAATCAGGCCCTTCAATGGTACAAAAAGCGCCCCGTATCTCACCCCGGGACGCATTTTCATCACCAATAAATTTTGATAATGATCAACTAAACCAGATCAATCCCAATTGATCTTTCTTATGTGCATGCACGATAAGGTCTTTGATGTTCTATTCAAAAATCTTTTTGAGATTTTATAAATGACATGATCTTTTTTGATTCTTCAGGGTAAACAGCAATGCGATGTGTTCTGACCATATAGGGTATCGCCATTTTCCCGTCAACGGATTCAACTCTTATCACATTGGATGGTTTTGCAGGCATGTGGCAGTCAATGCAGTTATTTTTTAGGATCGCTCCTGATTGTGTCGGCATTTTACAAAAATTATGATTGGCCTCATTGTGGCATTGCATGCATTTCTGCGAATAAACCGCGAGGTTCAAACTCTCTTTTTCATGTGGGTTATGACAAGTACTGCAATCCATATTGCTCATCAAAAAGCATTTGCTGGATGCAAGCAATCCATTTTGGTTGCCATGTACATCCATTGTTGCCGGATTTGGGTTTTGTGGTGAAAAATCCGGCTCCCTGAATTTTGCTAAGGTATCTCCCTGTTTAAATACAAAAGCAGATATTTGAAACGCTCCTTTATTGCCCGAATGGCATACTGCACAGGCATCCAGTTTTTGTGACCGTGTTAAAGAGCTATAAGTGGTGATATATTTTGCCTTCTTCTCATCCGGGAACTGCGTATGAAAATTAACATGGTTTGCAGCAGGGCCATGGCAGCGTTCGCAATCAATGCCATAGATTAACGACGTGCTGTCAAGCTCGACCGTTTTGTGCGCCATGTTTATACCCGGCTGTGGTATTTCCTTGATGTATGAGCTATGACATTCAAGACAACGCCGTAGTATAGGCCTGTTAAAGTTCATTCGGCCTGAATCATATCCCGGACTGTTTGTCCAGCCGTGCAAAGCTTTAAAATAGGAAATAGGCATCTCAAATAACTGCTTCCCTTTCCAGTACAAATAAGTCTCGGCCTTTACTCCGCCAATAGTAATGTCAAATTTTTCAGCTTCAGTCTTTTTGCCGTTGACATAGGCTACCTGGTACAAATTCCCGTTGTGGTTTTCCATCCTGATCCATTTGTCTTTACTAAAATGGAAAATGTTGGAATTTTGAAGGAAGCTGCCGTGTACGGAATGTATCGATGCCGGCCGCGATGTTTGAAAATGTGCAGTGGTTAAATAAGAATCATAGATATCCTTATGGCACTTAACACAGCTGGCAGAGCCCGCAAACACCGGGTCCCTTGGATCGTTACTTTTCTTATTGCGTAAACAAGCAGTCACAATAAGACTTATTGGGATAAAAAAGATCAGAGTCAAAAAAACAAGCCTCTTAGTACTCATCATTTAAAATATCTTCTGCTTTTCCGGTGCATAGCCCCACTTTCCTAGTTCCAGGTATAAGTAGCAACAGCTCCTGCATTTAATGAACTGGTCACGATTTTATTGTTAAAACTAATATTAAATGTTTGGGTGTTGCCGCCGGTGTTTAATACGATCAACACTTTTGACCCGTCTGTGTTTTTAAAGGCCACATTAGGTAAGGTACTCTGATTATCAGAGGCAATCCTGACTGCACCCGGCCTGACAAATTTTGAGGCATGCGCAATAATATAGTAGGAAACGTTCCTGGTAACGTCAGCGCCGATTGTTAAAGCGCCCTGGCAGGTAGTGCACCCTCCATTGGTATGGGGGCCAAAAGAAGGATCGGAGGCCAGGTTCCATTCGATCACATTTTTGCACCAGTTGCGTGTCGCACCAATGATCACATTGTTGATATGCCAGGACAGATCAGCGCTGAAATTGCCCGTTGATGCTGTGTATATTTCCGTAAAATAGAGATTCTTCGCCGGGAACGTAGTATGAACAGGTGTCAAAGCACTAATGTCACCCGCATAAAGATGAAATGCGGAACCATCGACATATGGATTTGCCGCCGCATCCTGTAAAATAGTCAGCGGATAGTCAGGTCTGTCGGCGTTGTGGTCATACACAATTATTTTGGTGTTTAATCCTGCCACGCTAAACTGGGGCCCAAGGTTGTTTTTCACAAAGCTCTCCTCTTCGCTCGCTTGCATTACCAGGCTTGGATTATTATTAGGATTCAGTGGCTCGTTCTGCGGTGTGACGGCTGTAATCGTGATCCCTTGTGCCTGCATCGCCTGGATGTATTTTACAAAATACCGGGCGTACGCATCGTAGTAAATGGTATTAAGACTACCTGCTGTAAAGCCATTATTTCCGGTAGTATTTACTTTCATCCAGACAGGCGCTGTCCAGGGCGCAGCGACAATCTTTATGGACGGATTAATGGCGATTATTCTTTTTAACACCGGTACCAGGTCCGTCATTTCCTGATCAATGCTGAAATGCGTAAGACCATTATCAATCTGCCCGGCAGGCATATCATCATACGTAAAGTCTGCCGCACTCAAATCGGAAGCTCCGATGCTAATGCGCAGGTAACTTATGCCGATGTGGGTACTATCTGTGGCAAATAATTCTTTTAATAACGCATCGCTTTGTGAAGCGTTTAAATGGTTGAGCAATGTTGCACTACCCCCTGTTAATGCAAATCCGAAACCATCGATCGACTGATAAACCGTGCCCGTATCTACGCCTATGGTCGTATTCTGATTGGTTGTATTATTAAATAATAAACTCAGATTTTGTTTTTGCAGCAACATGGTTTTATCTGGTGTAGTGAGCCACATAGCAACATCAGTTTTAAGTGGTTGAGAAGGGGACGCCGGTGAAGGCTTTGCATTCTCAACTACTTTTTTGCTGCAACTGATTAAAGCTGGCAGAAAGATGGACAATAAACAAATTACCGGTAAAAATAGGGAAGGCTTGCGCGTTGTTAGATTCACTGTTGAGCAAAAAATGATTTGAAAAAGGGGATACCTTTTTAAGTATCCCCCGTGTATTGCATTATTAATAGCCTGGATTTTGTTTCACTTTTGAACCGTTGGTGGTTTCATTTAACGGAATAGGCAAAATCTCGTTAACACCAGCTTTGAAGCCCTTAAAGCTTAAAACACTAGGGGCCATGCCCCACCTAACCAGGTCAAACCAGCGGTGCCCTTCCGTTGCCAGTTCCAAACGTCTTTCGTTGTAGATATTTGGCAAAGTTGCCGGTACTGATGCCAGGGCAACACGTGCGCGCACAGCATCCAAAAGCGCTTGCGCACGGCCCATATTGGTGCCTGCATTTATCAGTGCTTCAGCCTCCATCAGGTAGGTATCCGCCAACCGGATCTCGATATAATCGTTAGGCCAGTTAAGATCTATTATCCCCGTAGTTTGGACATTTTTCATTATCGGAGCATATTTTTGGATAAAATAGCCAGTGTTCTGATAGCTTGGTGAGTAGCTTGTTCCAGTTGCTTTAGTTAAACTATCAATATTGGCAATTGTGTAAGGGTATCTTGGGTCGCCTTTCATTGCTGCGGCTAATTGAGTACTTACCGGATTAAAACCATAGCCTCCACTATAATAGATAGGCCCGGAATAACTTCTTGGACCGATCATTTGGGTATAAATATTCGATTTAAACTGATCCCAATTGCTCCAGGAGTAGTTTTGCTGACCTGAGTGAACCAACTCAAAAATAGACTCGCTGTTGAACTTATTGGATGGACTAAAAATGTCACCATAGTTAGCCAACAACTTATATCCGTAGGTACTTACACCTCCCGGGGTTCCATTTACATCAGCAAATATAGTGGCAGCCTGGGCCCACTTTTTCTCATATAAATATACTTTCCCTAATAATGCTTTAGCAGCACCCTGTGTAACGCGGCCATCTTCTGCTGGAGCAACCGTAACTGGTAGATCTGCAACCGCTGTAGTTAAATCGGCTTCAACCTGTGCATACACAGCTTCAGGAGTGGCTTGTGTAACGTCATAAACTTGTTCCGTAGTTAAAGGAGTTAAAATCAACGGCACATTTTTGAATAACCTAACCAGGTCAAAGTAATAGTGAGCACGTAAAAAGCTAGCTTCGCCTGTGTATCTTTTTAAAAGATCGGCACTTAACCCCGGAACCTTGGGTAACACTTGTAATAATACATCGGTGCGGTTAACTCCCTGGAAATTTATTGCCCAAAACTGGTCTTGCGGACCAACAGCCGGCGTTAACGTATAGTTATTAAACACCTGCCATTGATTTACATCTGATGAGCTGCCCCCCCCTGCAACACAATCATCAGAGCCAGCATTCAGCGCACCGAGCGGATCTGAATAGGTATTATCAATGCCTCCTGTTTCGGTAACAAGCGGGTCGTATGCAGCAACTACACCTGTAAGCGCTTGTGCTGGAGTTGAATAATAATTTGAACCCAGAAACTCGCCTTTGGGTTGCAACTCAAGGAAAGATTTCTTACATGAAGCAACAACTCCTAGTATCCCTACCAAGGGAATGGCTACATATTTTAAATATTTTCTGTTCATTTTCTTTAGGTCTTAAAAATTTACAATGTTATATCAAGGCCAGCCATAAATGTGCGTGCCTGAGGATAGATACCCATATCTACACCGAATTGATTATTATTACCGACACCAATCTCTGGATCGTAACCTTTATAACCTGTAATAGTTACCAGGTTATTACTGCCAATGAATACTCTAACCCGTTGTACATCTGCAGCCTTAAGCCATGTAGCAGGTAAAGTATAACCTATTTGCAAAGTTTTAATGCGGAAGTAGGCACCATTTTGCAAGTAGAAATTGGACGGATTTGTAAAATCACCGCTGCCCGTTGGGTCAGTCATTGTTAAAGCCGGATAATTGCTGTTTGGATTTGACGGCGTCCAGGCATTTAATGCTGCTATAGGATAGTTGGCAGTAGGTATATCTAAGCGACGGTATGCCTGGAAAATTTTGTTACCCCAAACACCCTGGCCGAATAGTTTCAAATCAAACTCATGATAACTAGCACTAAAGTTTACCCCATACGTAAACGTTGGCAGCGGGTTTCCCAAAAAGGTACGGTCATTGGGATCAATTTTACCGTCACCGTTTACATCGGCCCATTTAAAGTCACCCGGTTTTGCATTTGGTTGTATCAATTGCCCACTCGCATTTTTGTAGCTGTTTATTTCAGCCTGTGAGTGGAATACGCCCAGCTCTTCAAAACCATAGAATTCTCCATATGGCTGGCCAGCCGCTACGCGGCCAATTTCATAACTATTGTCTCCCTGCAGAGAACCTGTTTTTTGAAATTGTATCTGGTTACCCAGTGAAGTAACTTCATTATGATTATAAGAAATATTACCGCCAACATTGTACTTGAAGTCGCCAATATGGTTGTTATAGGAGAGAGTCAATTCGATACCTTTATTTTCCATATTCCCGATGTTGGCAAACGGAGAATTAGGGAAACCTGCATATGAAGGAAGCTGAACCGGTTCAAGCATGCCCTGGGTCAGTTTCTTATAAACATCAACCGATACAGTTAAATTGTTTAACAAGGTTGCATCAAATCCTATATTTGCAGTTTTGGTTTCTTCCCATTTTAAGTTGGGATTGGCAGGTGCATTCGGGCTGTAACCGATATTTAAAACTTCGCCGTTTCCAAATACGTAATCATGGCCACTACCGATTGTAGCCGTATACATAAATGGATCCAAAGACATTTCATTACCTACGATACCGTATGAACCGCGTATTTTTAAGAAATCAACGAACGTATCTTTAGGGAACCAGTCTTCTTTAGATAAAACATAACCTAATTCAGCAGAAGGGAATGTTCCATAGACATTAGCACTTCCAAATTTAGATGATCCGTCATGGCGGATGATACCCGTGAATAAATACTTTCCATCATAATCATAAGTTAACCTGCCAAATGTCGAAGCAAGGTGATAGGGCTGGCTGTCGCTGCCGTTTGCAATTGTATTAGCTGCCGGTAATGAAAAATTTGGTGAGGCCTGGTTAAAAGAATCAACCGGTTCGCCTATAAAGGTTCCGCCCAAGGTGCTGCCACTTTCTACCTGCATACTCTGCCCGATCAATACAGTAAAATTATTTTTCCCAAATGATCGTGTATAGGTTACAGTATTATCTATATTAAAAGTGAAGTTTCTGTTGTTGGCTATATACTGCGATGTATTTGACTGGTTGCTTGTACTCGAATTAAGGTAATAAAGAGGAGTAAAGGAATCACTGCCATAAAAAGCTTGCTTACCACTGGCCTGCGACCTGATCTTTAAACCCTTAATTGGGGAAATTTCAACATACACGTTACCCAACAGGTTGTTTGCATAATTGTAATTGCCCAATTGGGTTTGTAAATAAGCTAAAGGGTTTGTTATCTCTTGCCCAACATAATTGGATATTCCATACAATTGACCCTGGCTGTTTCGGACCGCGTATTGATTATTATAATCAGTCGGGTTAGGAGACCCGGCAGGATCATTCTGTATCACCGGAGTTAAAGGGTCAAGGTTTAAAGCCGAACTTAGAGGCCCCCCGAATACACTATTGGTATTTAAACTACTTTGACTGTGGGTATAAGTATATGTGAGATTTTCACCAATTGTCAACCATTTTTTTGCTTTATAGCTTGTATTGATCGTAAAAGTAGCTTTCTTGTAGTTAGATATAGACGGATCAATTATACCCTGCTGGTCAAGATAACCAAACGAGGTGTAATAATTTACATCATCCGTTGCTCCGCTAACACTTAAATTATGATTTTGAATAAGTGCATTGGTAAAAATCTCGTTCTGCCAGTTAGTTCCTGTTCCGAACAACGCCGGATTGGCAAAAGCGGGTGTGTAAGGCGCTCCCTGGTTCCTTGCGTCATTGGCGGCAGCTTCATTTCTTAACGTAGCATACTGTGTTGCATTGGTTAATTGTGGTTTGCTTACCGGGTTTTGGTAACCTACATAGCCATTATAACTTACTTTAGCCGCCCCCTTTCTGCCTTTTTTAGTGGTAACTAAAATTACACCATTGGATGCACGCGACCCATATATTGCCGCAGAAGCATCTTTTAATACGTCTATACTTTCGATATCGTTTGGATTGATGTTGTCAATCCCGCCATTGTCAACTACAACCCCATCGATAACATATAAGGGGTCGCTTTTATTTATTGAAGTAATACCCCTTATTCGGATCGTTGGAGCAGAACCTGGCGCACCTGAGGTTTGCACTACATTAACACCGGATGCACGGCCCTGCAAAGCGTCGTCTATGCGCGTTACCTGCTGATCCTGCAGGTCGCTGGCTTTAACGCTGCTGATTGCTCCTGTTACTGCACTTCTTTTTTGCGTGCCGTAACCAACCACAACCACCTCATTCAGGCCTTTAACATTTTCTACCAGTGTTATAGTGATATTGTTCTGGCTTCCAACGGTTATTTCTTGTGTAGTGTAACCTACAGAGGCAACTACCAGGACCGAACCTGGACCGGCAACATTTATTTTAAAACTTCCATTCAGATCTGCCGCCACGCCGTTAGTTGTGCCTTTTTCCAGGATCGTTGCCCCAATCACCGGCTGGCCGGTTTGATCAAGCACCTTGCCGACAACAGACAGGTCCATCGTGCTTGTATTAACGGTTGCCGAGGCCGGCGCAGATGGCGCAGATGGCGCTGCCGCCGGCGCCTGTGCATTCTTCATTTTGCCAAGAATGATGCTATTTTCAATAATCTGGTAATCAATACCATTATTTTTGAAAACCTGATCAAGCACCTCTTTCATAGGCGCGTTCTGAAAATCTACAGTTATTTTTTGATTGACATCGATTGCGTTTTTGCTGTAAATAAACTTAACATCGTTATTATTCTGCAGATCTGTCAATACATCCAATAAGGTTGTATTCTTAACTGATATACTTACCTTTTTATTCAATACATCCTGGGCCTTTAAAGGGCTGCAATAAGCAACGCCGCTTATCATCAAGGCTATCAGGATCTGGCTAAACGTAATCTTCATGATTTTACCCCAGGGTATAGGCTTTCGTAAATGAAATTTCATTATATTTGATATGTTTCTATTGTTAAAAAAATGAGACAATTACGCCCCGTCACAATCTGATTGTGATGTTATTACGCAGGGCCGATTTAAGCTTAGGAGTGCTCGCAACACTTCTAAGTTTTTTTATTTTTATTTATGCTGATGTTTATGTGGGTGCCTTCTCGTTCATATTGTAAATTATTAGGGTTGGATTAATTGGTTGATATAAGTTCGATTTTATTATTATTGATTCGGTAATTTATATTCAGGGAAGTTTTAAGTGATTCCAGTATTTCAGGCAGGTTAAATCGTTCAAAGTCCCCGTGAAGTATATAATGATTAAGTTTATCATCGGCAAACGACAGATGGACATGAAATTTATCATTCAATACAGGAATTATCTCCCTCAAAGGTCTGTTGTCAAATGACAAACTAACCCGGTTCCATAACTGGAGCGAGGGTTCGTTTACTGTACTTTCCTTCTTCAATATTTGTTGCGATACAGCGTATACCGCTTTCTGATGCGGATAAAGCATTACCCCTTTTTGTAAATTCAACGAATCATTATTGTTCTTATTTTTCGATTTAATATTGACCGATACTTTACCTGTAATGACAGATACTTCCGCTGAATCGCGCTCGTTTCTGTCGTCCACCACGAAACTGGTCCCCCATACTTTGGTTATGATCGAACGGCTGCTGATTACAAAAGGTTGTTTGGGGTTTTTTGTAACCTCAAAAAAACATTCCCCGGACATAGAGATCAGCCTGAGCCTGGTATCGAAAACTTTTGGATACCTGATATAAGCATGCGGGCTCAGCCATACCGTACTATTATCCGGTAAAACTGACTTCAATAATTTATTGGTATTGTTGGTAATATTAATAAACTGCGGAACTTTGGCCTCAACAATCCGGTTGCTTGAAGATTTGCTGCTTTTATGGAAAAACAAAGCTACAGCTATAAACACCGCAATGGCCGCTGCAGCCGAATACCATATACGTAGCGTGCGAACCTTTTTTGGATGGCCTGGCAAAATCTTAACGCTATCCGGTAAATCGATCGTGTTAAGGATCTTATAATATATCCGTTCTTCTAATTCCCTTTCTGCGTCCATATCCAGCCCGGCAATAAAATCAGGATCATTATCAAAGGATGCGTACCATTGTTTAACTAATTGTTTCTCAAATTCGGTACATTCTCCCTTGACATACTTTTCCAGTAAATCGGTGAATTCAGCTTCGTTCATGAAAATAAACTTTAGGCTTATTATTTCCATGACGTTTAAAGAAGGGCTATCCCCTACGTCCTTGTAAAAATTATTTTATTAGCAGAAAAATAAATGCCGGAAGATAGTTACTTAAGCCAAAACGAAGGCGCTTTAACGCTTTAGTAAGATGATTTTCAACGGTTTTTTCTGATATCCCAAGGTGCTGGGCTATTTCTTTATTTGTTTTATGCTGATTACGGCTTAGTTCATATACCGACCGGCATTTATCCGGCAACTGGCTGATCTCGTTCTCAACGGTGTTGGTAAGGTCTTTAAGCATAATCGTATGCTCGGTAGAATAATCAGCTTCGTTATGACCAATTTTGAAATCCTCTCTATATTTCATCCTTATCATCTCCTTCCGGTAATGATCGATAACGTAATGACTGACGCTTACGAAAAGATACCCGCCTACAGTAGTATTGATTTGAAGGTCATGTCTTTTGGCCCACAAATTAGCAAACAGTTCCTGGACAACTTCTTCTGATAGTTCGCGATTTTTTAATCGCTTATAGGCTTCGGAAAACAGTGCCTTCCAATGCCGGATATACAACTCTTTGAACGCGCCGAGCTCATCCGATTTTAATCGTCTGATGAGATCGTCGTCTGAAAGCTTTGTAAAATCCGTCATGCCCATCAACACAGGTCGTAAATGTATTTCCTGCAAAAAGTATTAATCAACAAAACTGTATAAAAACAAAACAAATTCGGTTGATACATTTGTAACCTTTTTGTTAGAAAAGCAGCAAAAGGCCTTTTTTTTCGAAAGTTTTAAAATATTGTGACATTTGACATGGTGCCAAAACCCGCGTTACGTAATTGTATGCAGCAGGCTATTTAACTTCATATTATCATACTAAGAGCTTGTTTAAATTTTGTTCAATAATAATTTTATAGCGGCGGGTTTGACCCTATTTTCAGAAGATTCGGGGCAGGAATTCATAGTTTCTGCAATCATGTCGTTTCATAAATATTTTATAATCAGCCATTTATTACCACTTGCATTTTCTCCGCGTCCGTTTATCCGATATTTTCGGTTCCAATGCCTGCCGCGAGGTCTTCATTTTTTGGCGTTGGGCACGTTATTACGTTTAAGGTCTTTCAACGAAAAAGATTACTGATCTGAAATTTGTCTTCGTTTCCTTTTTAAGTGAGTAACAGCGAATATAGTCACTATAGCGATAAGCGCCCATACCCAGGTATCAAGCGGACAATTATCGGGACCGCCATCTACACCATCACATAAACCCGTGCCGGGGTCTGCTAAAACAACCGTTGTTGACATTAACAGCATTAATGTCAACAATACACTCTTACTCTTATTCCTCATCGTTTTAATCTGTCGCGGGTATATCTTTATCATTGTTTAAAGAACTTACCGTATCCTATCTTTTTCCCTGTTGATTTATCTATAGCGTTTACAAAATAAAAGCCTGGTGGCAGGTTACTTACTTCCTGCTGTATTTTTTGTGTTGATGAAACGGTGAAGTTTTGCATTATCATTCCAATACTATTGGTCACGGTTATATTAATATTATTGCTATATAATTTGCCCAGATCTACCTGTATATACTGGGTTGTAACAGAAGGGTAAACCATAAATAATGTCGACAGGTCGTTGTTGCCCGTATAATTTACCGTAACTCTTTGTGACAATGCACTTATATTATTGGGGTCCGTTTGTACCAGTTGATAGATATTTTGGCCCACAACCGGTGATGTATCTGTAAAGTTGTAATTGGCCGAATAGTTTGACTGGATGTTGCCTATTGCCTTAAATGTCTTGCCGTTATCCGTACTGCGTTGCACAGTAAACTGGGTATAATCAGCTTCAAACGCTGTTTGCCAGTTTACCTGTACTCCTGTGTTAACTTTTTGGGCCGTAAAGCTTAGTAACCGGTAATTATAGCCCGGCACCTTTTGTACACTTAAATAAAAACGGTTATGCGCATAGCTGGCCGGGGTAGTTGTTACGTTAAAACTATATTTAGGGTTATTGACCACATCCAGCGAATCGTTCAGAAACCGGTCCTTCAGATAAATGGTATAGCCATCCTGGCCAAGCCCGGTTTTTATAGGGAACGTAAGGGTATAAACGCCGTAAGCACCAAACTCTGTATATAGCGCAATCTGTTTAATTTGAGGCAGGTCTGGCATATAATTTACGGCAGATCCTAAACTATCTGACGAAAACGAATACAGTATGTTCGCCTGGCCAGAGCTGGACAGGTAATGAGCATCTTCTGCCGGGTCAAAGGTGCTTTTGGCATTTTTGGCAAACATAATATCTGCAGTATTGAAAACCACACTGTCCTCCACCATTTCAATTCTAAGCATAGGCGGCTCTGGCGCTGTTTCTGCAAGGGCAGTTGTCAGGAATGCCGCATTGCTTATCGGTGAAGCGACTTGGGGTGAACTTACACTGAACACAGCTGGCATATTTGCCGTACCAGGATACGGCGCTTTCATAGTTTCTTTAAAAATAACGGTTTGATTGTTGTTTGATGCCTGAATAAAAAAGCCTTCTCCGCTAAGTGCATAACGACTGGCCCCCGTTGGCGGTGTAGCAGCACTTGCGGCATTATATACAACGTATTTAGTAGATGAGCTATTAGTACCGGTTGGTGCATTTTTTACCAGCTGCCAGTAAAACTGATATTTACTGCCATTACCGGAATAAAATAGATTAAGATCTAAGGCTGAAGCAAACGGATTGCCAATCAGGTTAAGGCCTTTTTTTGTGGCATCTGTACTTTTAAAAGATAAAGATGTAGCGGTGCCAGCGGTAGTTCCGGCGCTTGGAGACTGCGCTGTGACTCCTGAATTATAATAAGTTACCGGCGGATTGTTAAATACAGGAATATTGATAGCCGTGCCGGTAGCTTTATAAACAGCGCCAAAAAAATTCAGCGTTGTATTTTCTGCCGCAGGAAAGGGGCTGCTGAAAGCACTGGTACCACCTTTGATAACATTCTGGTTCCCCCTGAAATAAAACATAATGCCTGTTGCTATTGGTACCGGTTGGCTTAAGCTGGCAAATGGCTTAAATTCGTTTCCGGTTATAAGATTGGCATTTACCGTGAGTGGGGCATTTTCATCATACACAAAAACCGATGGACTATTGCCTGTTGATGGCGCATCATTAAATCCATTGGTAGAACCACCCGGACCCGTAATCAGGGTATTTACCTTTAAAGGGTTTAGGTCATAGGTTGTAGCTGATGTATTGGCCACCGGTGAACTCAATAGCATATATCTGCGTGCCCCTCCAGGTATGTAACGCTGTACATTGATACTTCCCGTAACAACTGCGTTTCCTAAATTGCCTATTGAGCCATCACCTATAGAATTGGATAAAATAGTAAGTGTATTTGCGGTTCCGACATTTCCTGCGTTTAGTGTAGCAGATGTAGTAAAATTTATGGTACCTAATGCTGCAATATTATTATTTCCTAATAATTGTACAACAGGAGAATTTGTAGTTTCTATGGTTAAATTATAAAAAACGGTGCCTGTTGGATTATTAGTGTATAGGGTATTTACGGTGCTGCCACCAGATATAGTTTGCGTTCCGGTACCTACCAAATCTAAATTGGTAGCATTAGTTACAAAATCAGCAATAGCACCCGCAGAATTATCAAAATTTCCGGTAAGTGTTAAGTCTCCGCCGTCAACTAACTTTGTGCCTCCTGTAAAGGCTAAATTATAATAATTACCTCCTGATCTACCCACATAAGTATCATTAGAAGTAAAAACTTGTTGTGAGTTTGCTGTAGCGCTATAAATTACAGCTGCGGCTGTTGATCCTGAATTGTTAAAGTCTACCCCCTGATCTGCTGAAAAGGGTAAACTTATAGGATTTACATTATTTAAAATTAATGTATTTGGATGATTAGAATTATTTGCATTAAATCTTCCGCGTGTTGGAAACCCCCAGGCGCCGTTATTTCTGAAAGCTGTGGTTACTGCATTTGTAGACGAAGAAACAATCTGGCCACTTATCGTTACGGTGTTCGCATCTAAATCAAATGCAGGAAAATATGCTACGTTTCCATTAGCACTTGCATTAGAGATAAGATTGACATCTCCTAATATATTGAAATTATTAACCAAAGAACTAATAATAATGCTGTCCTGGGCTAATGTGGCTGAATTTGCCGGGATAAAACTATTCCCAATAGTGACGTTCCGGCAAGTTAAAGTACCGCTTCCGGTTATTTCTGTCCTATACTTAGTGTTATTATTGGTGTTGTTTTGTGTAATATCACCGCCTACCGTTAACGTGTTGTTAATAGTTAATATAACCGTTTTTGCGGTGCCCAATATAATTGCAGCACATAATTGTGGATTACTTACAGTAGGTTGTGAGGTAAATGTTGAAATGCCTATCTGCACTAAATCTGTAGATGCCGGAAGGGTATTAGGAGTCCAGTTAGCAGGGTCCTCCCATGCTGTGCTTGTAGCTCCTGTCCAATCATGAGTAATACTTGCCTGAGCATCAGTGATTTTCGGAACTTGAACTAAAGTTAAAAATAAAACAAGTAATTTAAAAATACGTATTTCCAAAACGAAGCAATAGGCTCCCTTTATACGGTAAAATAATGTTTATGTTTCGATTAAATTAAAAAAAACTTTTCGCATTGATTAAATTATGGAATATCTAAAAGATCAGTTTGAAAAACTTCCCGTTACTATTTTTGCAACCGGCTTTCTTACCGGTCACCAGAGTTAGGCGATTATTTGGTTTTATTTGAAGAGACTTAAAATCAAAAACGCTTTAAATTAATTATTAAAGGCGCTTTTGATTTGTTTTGAAATATAACTTGCGGAGAGGGAGGGAACAACTGGAGATCAGTTGTATCCTATAAATCAACATTTTATATTTTTAATTTTGTTAGGTCACCAAATAAGTCACTCTCAAAACAGACCAAAAATTGCTATTGATTATTGAGTAATAAATAGAAAATTTGCTTTTAAATTTAAGAGTCTGTTTTGAACAAAATAATTTAACAGATTCCAGGCTATGACAAGTTGGAGGGACCATGAACCAATCGATATCTTCTGTCGTATAGTTTTTCAGATCGGCAATTCAATAATCTCTAACGATTTCTTATTTATGCGTGGCCTGACTTTGACTATTTAATGCCCAGCCGATACCAGAGCCAAGTTAATGTATTATTGTTAAAATGAATTTAACAAATTCAAGTCCGGCCGGCATATGTATGCTATTTCTTACCAACCCGGTAAAGCTTGCCGCCATCAGTCACCGCATACAGTGCACCGTCTTTACCCTGAGTTAAGGCCCTGAAGCGTTCGTTCTTATCTGCCAATAACCGTTCCTCTCCTATTATTTTATGACCGCTGATCATCAGCCTGCAGATATGCTGTCCGCTTAAGGCGCCCAGGAAAAGGTTGCCTTTCCATTCGCTAATCACATCGCTGTTATAAAAAGTTATGCCACAAGGTGAGATCACGGGGTCCCAATAGTAAAGCGGCTGTTCCATCCCTTCCTTTTGTTGTATACCGTCGCCCACTTTAGCACCACTGTATTCAATGCCATAGGTGATCACCGGCCATCCGTAATTTTTCCCGGCCTGTATCAAGTTAACTTCGTCACCACCGCGCGGGCCGAACTCCGCTTCCCACAATTCACCGGTCTGGGGATTCCAGGCCAGGCCATCCGGATTACGAAGACCATAGGCGTAAATTTCCGGCAGACTATTGGCTTGCCCTGCAAAGGGGCCGCCTGCGACAGCATTGCCATCTTTGGTCAGGTGAAGTATTTTGCCTATAGCTGCGCTCAGATCCTGCGCTTTCATTCGTATATCGGTGCCGCTGCGTTCGCCGGTGCTTACAAACAAATTGCCCTGCTGGTCGAAAAGGATACGTGACCCATATTGCAAGGTGCCGCTATAAGCAGGCTGCGCTCGATAGATCACCTGCACATTTTCCACTTTAGTTTCGTCGGCAGACAATTTACCTTTGGCGACAGCGAGTAAATAGCCCCCTTGTGCCTGTTGTTCCGCATAATCCCAGTAGATCATTCTGCTGATGCCAAAATCGGGATCGATATTTACGTCGAGCAATCCCCCTTGCCCTGCATTTACAACAGAGGGCAAACCTGTAATTTCTTTCGATAATGATCCGTCCGTATTCAGGATTACTAATTTTCCGCTTTTTTCGCTTATAAGGAAACGGCCATCGGGCAAGTTGCATATTCCCCAGGGCTGGTCAAGTGCTGTATTGATCACCGTCACTAATAAAGCTGTCCTTGTGTGCACACCAGGAGCGCGAGTCTGCCCGGCAAACGACGGTTTGTAGTTGCTGTTGGGCGCTTTTGTTTCTACCGGAGCTGTCGAGCTGGTATCCGGAGTCATAGGCGACACAGTTGCTCTCTTATTATTTTTACATGCACCAAGCATTATAGCTAAGGTTACCATTACCGGCAACACCCTCATATTTAATTGTTTCATTCTTTTAGATCTGCGGTATTAAATAATACTACTATAAATCAGCAAATATGTTTTAAAGGCGGAGATATTAAGACTATTTTATTGATTCGCCCCCCGTTTCGGTTTTATCATCGCACGATTGAATGTGATTAAAAAACTAACACGCACAAAAACGCCCAGCATGTCTGCGGGGCGTTGCTCCCAGGCTGGACTTATCATTAGTACAAATTGTCTTTCCGATAATTGAGCGCGTACGTTTTTCTTGTAAGTTACCTCCTTGCGGATTTCGGACAAATTTCACCTATTGATCTTGGTCCACATTGACATTTGCCGGGTCAAAGGCATTAATATCATTCAAACTGCGCCCAGGCTTGGTTTGGTGATATCTATTTGGTGGTTTTAGTTATCTTTGACGAATCGAATGGAGATTTGGTCTTGCGGCACTGAAACACAAGCACTTGTCATTTTTTATCCCTTCTTTTCAAGCACCAATACCACCTTATTAAAATCCGATGAGGCATTTATGATCTTTCTGAACTGGTCAAATTGGCTGAGCGGGTAAAATGTCTTACGGTACTCTTCCATAATATGTATCGAAAGAACGTTGCCTTTGATTTCGTAACTGGAAACAAAACCCATTGTCAGTTCGCCGTTTTCCTGAAAGGTTTGATCGATCTTCAGATCATCAGGATTAGTGATCTTATATCCGTCTGGTATTACAAAGTCGATCTTTCGTTCCTCAATTTGAGCGTATTCAATGTTCATGGGTTCCTGTCTTGGCTTTTCCTGGTACATTTCTACCTGGGGTCCTATTGCCATACCCATCTTTAAAAGCAGCTTGTTGCCTGCCTTTTCAACCAATTCGCTCGATTTTGTTTTGGTATGCAGTATCAAAGGCTGATTAGTGTTTGCTTTGTCAAACTCCGGGTTTAAAATCTCGGAGAAAAGAATATGATCGGTACTGGCATAAGATTTGGCCAGTTCCTTAATAATATTCGTTTTTTGCTCTTCGTTAGAATAGTTAAAGGCGTCCCTGAAGCTTGTTGCTGCATACCCGGTAAAGATCTGCCTGTCATCAATCGTTAACGAATCAAGTCCCGGACTAAGTTCCAATCGGGCTTCAATATTATCAGTGGTTTTGGCGTAATCTTCCAGTGTTACATTCTTTATTTCGGCAATAGCTGTCGAAAAATTACCCAATGTGGTGTGCTTACAAAATAACCCGTTGGTGCCTCCCCATGAAGGGAATATCCAGGGATAACGATAATCGGGTCTTGTAGGTGCTATGAATTTACCTTCAGCCGGGAAATAGAATAAAGGGTTATCACAATTATTCCAATTCTCAAATCCTTTGTCAATAATAAACTTATCCCTGTTTCCTGTTAAAACAAACTGAAAGTTAATACCCAGGTTTTGAAAAATAGCGCTGTATAAGCGAAGTGTACCTATAGTGCCGGCAACTTTATTCTGGATGACACCTGTCAGGTTATTTCCGTCTTCACTGGTTAGTTCTTCGTTGTAGGAGAATTTCTTTTTTACATAACTTTCAACCGCAGTTATTTTTGATACCTCATCGTCAAGTTTGTCCCAGCCATTTCCTGCGACCATATCCGCTATCTTTTTAGTATCCTTATCGGTATAATAAGTATAAACCCCAAATATCCGTTTGGCCATTTCATTCCAGGTAAACAGGCGTTCTCCTTTGCGGGTAACATCGTTATAGGAAAGCCTGAATTCTATCCGCCGGAGGTTCGTCTGGTAAGCGGCGTATTTTTCCTCGTCAGCACCGGCTGTTTCTTTAAAAGTGCACTGCGTTATACGTCTGCTACTAATCACGGTGTCAGTCGGTGTTACAGTGAAGTTATAAGGCTTTATTTCGAACCTCAAACGATCAGGTGTGATTACCTGGAACATAGTCTCCAATTCGGGCACATTTCCTTGTACCACTTCACGTCCGAAATAAGAAACCGGCCTTTTATAGGTATAGTAATATTCTATTTCACAGCCTTTTTCCAGGCCTTCCATGGCGAATATTTTATACACATTGCCGTCCTGCTCTTTAATATCTTTAATATTGCTTTTATCCAGTTCGACAATTTTACCGCCCGGTAGTATCGTACGGCCCTTAATTTCGACAATATCAGCGTTCTCTGTAATGCCAAGGTATATTTTGTTATAATACTCTATTCCCCGGTCGTCATTGATGTGGACGATCTTATGAAGCGTATAGTACTCGGCTATTTCATCTTTCGGTTCGTCAACAAATTCTACTTTTCTTTTATCAAACAATACGACTGCCGATTCTTTGCTGTACTTGTTGTCTAACTTGCTGACAACCGGTTTATCTGCCCATTTTTCAGGCTCAATACGGGGCGCCTGTGCATATAGATACGGCGCTGATGATAAAGCTACTGCAAGTAGCGATAAGGCTTGTTTTTTCATGCGGGGATTAAATTTTTGTGAGGCTTAGGGTTTCTTTATATAATGGGAACAAGTTTTCGAGCACTTTATTCCAGGCTTCAAACTGATCGCTGGCAAGCAGCAGGTTATCATTGTCAAATTCCTGGGTCAGCACGATCCATTCACCTTTCTGTTCGTATTTGAAATCAAATCCCCAAACTTTGTTATGAAAGGATTTACCCTGTGGCAGGTAGCTCAGTTTATAGCCCTTGGGGATTTTTAATAAGGTAACGTACTTTTTTGTGTATTTAAAACTGTATTCGATCGGTATCTTACGGCGGGGGTAATCTATTTCCTCATGTTCAAAAAACCTGAACAGGTTGAGGTTCAGATAATACTCATTCCCTATTTTCTTGGCATAATCAGGCAGGCTAAAACCGGCAGATATTGATATTTGATCGGTTGTAGGCGCCTTGTCGACATGGAAGGTATCAAGCTTAAACTTGTTGGAGCCACGTTCAAATTCGTCCTTCATATCCTCATTGATATTTCTACTATTCCAATACATAAGCTTGCCATACATATTCATGGATTGATAGCCGGTCAGGTCTTTTTTTACCTTGCCTTTTAAGCCATCCGGTGTCAGCTCCAACCAGGTGGTATCTACTTCAGTATTCTTGTTTTTTTCTATTATGGGGACTTTCAGGATCTTGTACTCCTTTTCGCTGATGCCGACCATTGCTTCTTTGTCCTGTATGGCTGATGGCGGCATTCCAAAAACACAGGTTGGGTCGGTACCATCCAGGAAGATAAACTTACCGTCGAGTTTAATAGCGCATATCATGTGGTTGCTTACCAATGGCAATGGCTCGCTGCTAAATTCGTAAGGAAGATCGCGTGTACCTATCCAGGTAAAATATGCCGGCACGCCTGCGGCGTTTAGCATTTCAGTTAATATACTGGCCATATCTTTACAATCTCCAAAACGCCTGCTGCATACCAGGCCTGCGTCGCGGGGCACAAAGCCTCCCATGCCGTCTTCAAAAGCTACATATTTGATATGATGCTGCACCCATGAATAAATGCTCCTGGCTTTGCTTTCCTGAGTGGTCAGGTTGGCGGTCAAAGTATCTACGATGTGTTTCAGCTCAGGGTTAATGGCAGTATTGATGGATTTAACAAAACTGTAATTGAGTTTGTACAGATCGTCCGCGTTAGACAGATAGGAAACAGTAGCCCCATTATCGTCCTTGTAATTTTCGATATAAAAAATAACGTGCGGCGAGTACCAGGCAAAGTTTGGCGCATCGGGATACCTTTTATCGGCAGGGCAATTTTTATACAGGAAGGTATAAATATTATTACGGTGTTTGCTCTCCACAGTAACCGCAATATTGCTGGTGTCAAGCCCCATCAACCTATATTTCAGGGAGATATCTTTTGAAACGGTTATTTTCAATTGGCTATTCACAACGGGCATATATCCAGTAAAATAATATGCCGATAGCAAATGTGGATCAGTATTGCGCCACGATACCTGCAGGTTACCCACAGCCCCTGGCTCCACGGCAGGGAAATTGAATGTCGTTTGTTTCACGTCATCATAAAAAACGAAGCTTTCCTTATCGGTGCTCGTTTTAAATTCATTCACTTTTAACTTTTTATCATCCGGCGTTCGGGTATAGGCCTCATAGGCTATCAGTTGCTGAAAACTACTGTGATAAAAGCTATATCCACCCATGTAGGCCGTCGCGCTGCCAAGCAGGTATTCTATTTGCTGTACTTCGTGACTTTCCACATAAGGTTTACCCTCTTTGAGGTCGATATTATACTCCAGGGTCCGGTTCAAAAGCACTGCTTTTTCATCAGGAAACTGTTTGCGTATAGATTCAAAAGTTTGTCCGTTTGCACTATTGCCAGTTAAGGATAAGCTGACGCATCCAAAAAGGAAAAAACAGGTTATTTTATTTCTCATTCTTCACGGCTGTTAGCGTACCGAAAAGGTACCACATTGTTTTAACCAGTTTGCCCCCGGCATCAAAATATTTAACCGGGCCCTGGTACGATCCATTGTCATACGGTTCTTCCTTTTTCAATGTTCCGTTTGGATTAAATTCCCTGCAAATACCGTCCACGTTATCGGCTGTATAAGGATAGTCAAACTTTAATTTCCCGTCCGGATAATATTCCTTATAACTACCCTCTGAAATACTGTATGCGGAAGTATCTACCGTCCAAACCTGGCCATTGGCATAATACATGATATCCATCCCGTTTTTTACTCCGCCGCTGTAAGCGCACTCCCTAGCAAGCTTTCCATTCGGGAAATGGGCATTTAGCCTATCATTTGCAGGTGAAATAGGTATAGGTATTACAAGCTGACCATCCTTGCCCGGATAAGTATATGCTTTGGCCTTACCTTCTTCAAAATTAACCTGGTAGGCCAATGTGCCGTCGGCGTTATTCTTGATATAGGTTCCGTCCAGTTGGTCATTTTTGTAGATAGATACCTGATCTTTAGTTCCTTCTGTAAAAAAACGCACCTGCGCACCATTCTTCTGATCATTTACATAGTTTGTCGTCGTGTGTAATTTTCCGTCCTCATCATAAAATTTCCATTCACCGGTTTTACTGCCTGCTTTATAAAGCCCAACAGTGTTCTTTGCTCCCCCATAATAAAAGCTGAGATAGGTGCTGTCCTGGATCCCTTTCTTATAAAAAGCGCTGGTTGACAGGCTACCGTCAAAAAAGTAGGTCTTATAAAATCCGTCAAATTCTCCCTTTACGTAATTGCATTCGGTCATTACCTTCATGTTTGGATGATAAAGGACAAATTTGCCGGTTGCCTTAGGAAACGAATCCACTATCAGTACTTTTCCGTCATTATCATACTGGGTCATCTTTTCCAGCCAGCCATTATAATATTTTTGTTCAAGATATTTTTGGCCATTGGCCCGGTATTCCTCCTTATAACCATTCAACTCACCATCCAGGTGATAAGTCTTGATCGATAGCCTGCCCTTTTCGTCGTAATAATCCCATTCACCCTGATCCTTTCCGTCTATTATCCAGCCTTCAAGCTCTATTTTCCCATTTGTATAATACTGTGTAGAGTACCCGTTTTCTTTGCCATCTGTATAACTTATCTCTGATTTCTTTTTGCCATTAAGGTAATAAGTGATCAACGGGCCATTCAATTCCCCTTTACTGTATTGAGCTATCTGGTTAATCTTTCCTGATGAATAAAATAGCGTATCGGGCCCGGTCAAATCTCCTTTACTATCAGAGCTGAATCGAGCTTTTTTTAGCCCGTCGGTATCATAAGATGTTACGTCGATCAGATTATTTTTCATCTCCGAGGCCGCTAGCTGTGCCCCTGTTTTATCAAAATATTTCGCCGACCTGATCACGCCATTATCATAAACATATTTAGAAAGCACCTTGCCATCCTTGTAAAAAAAGGTGGCATCGCCATTTATCTTTCCTTTTTTTACAGCATAAGTAGCCGATACCTGTCCGTTTTCAAAATACTCTTCGTGCAAGCCTTCCTCTGTGTCGTTTAGATAATTACGTTTTTCTTTCAATTTCCCGCTGTCGTAATAGTATTTCCATTCGCCATAGCCTTTGTCTTTCGTGTTCTGCCCGGTTACCGACAGGCTGCCCCCCTCATGATACGATTTGAAGCTCCCTTCGGCCTTGCCATTCACATTTTCCTGTATCTCTTTTATACTACCGCTTTTATAGTATTCTTTTGAGGTGCCCGTAAGCATATCCGCTACATAATTACCTACTGTATACAGATTTCCGTTTGAGTAATATTCCCTTGATTCGCCTTCCTTTTTGCCTTGCTTGTAGTTACCAGTTAATTTGATGTTTCCCCCATAATAGTAAGTAGTCGCCGGTCCTTCCAGTTTATCATCCACATAGGGTTCCTGGGAGGATATGTTACCGTTCTCAAAATAATGATCGACCTCGCCTTCCAGCTTGCCATTTTTGTGGCGCTCCTTCGACTTTAAATTCCCTGATGCATAATAAAACGTCCATTCCCCCTCCCTTTGACCCTGGGCATTATATTCACCCAGGCCCTTCATATCGCCTGCAGGATAATAGAATTCCCAATGGCCTGTCAGCGTTTTGCCGTTGTTGGTCAATACACCCTTACCCACCAGTTTACCGTTCTCAAAATAATATCTATCATCTATAAGATCTCTCTTTTTATAAGATAATTCGCGGGTTGCACGCAACAGATTAAAATAATCTCCCGCTTCATTAACGAAAACATCCAATGCTTTTTTATTCTTCTTAAGGTAATCCTGGATGATGGGAACCGTGGCGCTGGTGAAGATATGATTGATAAAAAGCTCAAACTTGCCTTCGGCAAATACCTTTTTATAGTAAGGAAAATAGTATTGGATGTAAAAATCATTATTACTGTCACTGTATTCCAGTTTTTCGAAGATGGCCTGTATCTGCCTTGATATCTGGTCGTCGAGCGCTATGATTGGTTTATAGCCTTTATCAAGGGCGATTTTTGAGAGCACAATGTCCTCTACCGCCTGGTAGTTGTCGTCAGGGTTAACTGTTCTTTTATTTTTATAGTCAAGTATCTCATCCGTACCCTTTGATATCTGGCTGAGTGCATTGATGGATTTTGACCAATATTTGCCTGACGGATTCACCAGCAGGTAACCAGTGAAACAAAGGTAAGCGGGGATGGTCTTTCCCTGTCTTAACGCGGCAAGGCCCAGCTGATAATGGGCGCTGTATAGATAAGGATTTATAAGCAAGGTCTTCTGGAACAAAGTCTCTGCTTCAGCATACCGTTTTAATGCCAGCTGCACCACGCCTTTATTAAAATAGAACAAGGCATAAGATGGGTATTTGGCTATAGCTGCATCAAAAACTATCAGGGCCTTTTCGGCCTGGCCATCCTCGTGCAGGGTATTACCATATACATTGTACAGATCGGGTACATAATCTCTTTGTTCATGCAATGAAAAGGCTTCTTCACAGTATTTTATAGCCTGTTTATACTGGCTGTCGGCTTCACAGGTCATAGCCCGTTCATAAAGCGACCTCACATAGCTGGTGTCATTGCGGCTTATTTTATTGTAGATCGACAAGGCTTTTTTGTATTGCCCGGAATCATGGACCATCGCTCCCCTTTTGAGCAGCTCGCCCGAATTAATAAGCTCGATCTTTTGTGCGCAAGAAATTTCAGGCAGCGTGATAGTTGCAAATATCAGTAATATAAGATATTTCATGTGGTCAGGTTTAAGGTCAGGGGTGAAATTAAAAAGTTTTTTAATAAAAGAAAAATGCAAACAAGTTTAATACGAATATTTTCTTGTGAGGTTAGGCGAATGGAATAATTAATTTAGTCCAAGCTCAGGTCGCATCCATTCTCGTTTTGCGGATACAACTATTCCAGAAATCATAAAATAAGCCATTAGATTTCCACATTCCCGTGAAGTCCCTTCTTTGGGAAATTGCGTTTTATATATTTGCCCGATCAGAACTACATGACGCAAGAGTCGAATATTCAAACCATCCAATCGAAAGCTAATCTTATAAAGATAGTAACTGCCTACATGCCATTGACCGAAAGTCGGCTGGTGATGAAGGGGAATTGCCCGTTCCATGCGGACAGCACCCATTCCTTTATGGTTTCCCCTGCTAAAAACATTTTTAAGTGCTTTGGTTGCGGCAAAGAAGGCGGGCCGGTCGAGTTTATTATGGCCATACAAAACAAAAAATTTGACGAAGCCGCCGAGATTGCGGCAATGACCATAGAACTTTAACCATGGCATTCCGCAAGGTCATTTTAATTAACGACATTAAGTAATGGCTGCGTAATGATTTTAAAAAAGTGCAGAAACATAGCGGGGCAAGCCTAGTTTTGTGATATGGAACTACTTCAATTGCCGGCGTCCGGATTTGCGTTTTTGAGCGAACTGAAAAACAACAATAACCGCGAATGGTTTGACCAGCATAAAAGTAATTGTTTACAGGAGATGGAATATGTCGGAAGCTTTGCCGAGGCTGTTATCGAAGCGTTGAACACCCACGACGTGATCGAAACAAAATCCGGTAAAAAGAGCCTTTGGCGGATCTACCGTGACACGCGTTTTTCCAAAGATAAAACACCTTATAAAACTCATTGGGGCGGCCATTTTACGCGGGCGGGGCATTCGCGCCGGGGCGGCTACTATTATCACCTGGAGCCGGGCAATAGCTATGTGCTGGGTGGCTTCAATGCGCCGAATGCACAGGACCTGAAACGCATCCGTGAGGATATCGCCTATGATGACCGGGCGCTGAGGGAAATATTGAACAGCGAGGCCTTTCGTGCCTCGTTCGGATCACTCAGGGGCGGGCAGCTAAAGACCAGTCCTAAGGGTTTTGACCCTGAACATCCGGCGAACGACCTGTTACGCTACAAGCAATTTTTGCTTATCCAACAGTTTTCGACCGATGAGGTGATGAGTAAAGGTTTCGTGCAGCAGGTGAGCCAGGCTTACAAAAACATGCGCCCGTTTTTTGATTACATGAGCGAGGTATTAACGGCTGACGTCAACGGACTTGCAATTTAACATGCCGAAATCAATTGAATGTAAAAAAATGAAACGAAATATCTAATCAGTAAAACCCTTTTTTAACTATACTGTTCCCCACCATATGGAAACCAAAAAAACTCCCACCTGGTTCATCACCGGTTGCTCTACCGGCTTCGGCCGTGAACTTGTCAAACTTATTTTGGAAAACGGCTGGAATGTCATTATTACGGCGCGTGACCCTGACAAGGTTAAGGACCTTGCCACCGGGTTCGAAAGCCAGTCACTCGTCCTTCCGCTGGATGTCACCAACAAAGAACAGATAGGCCACGCCGTTGCTGCCGCCACTGACAAATTTGGAGCCATCGACGTATTGGTTAATAACGCCGGTTACGGCTATTTCAGCAGCGTGGAAGAAGCAGAAGCAGAAAAGATCCGTGCACAATTTGAGACCAACTTTTTTGGGTTGGTCGATATGATACAGGCGGTGTTGCCAGGTATGCGGAAACGGCGTAGCGGCCATATTGTGAATTTCTCTTCCATTGGTGGTTTGCGCGCCTTTACGGCAACAGGTTATTATCATGCGACCAAGTTCGCGGTCGAAGCGATCTCCGAATCCCTGTCACAGGAAGTAGCGCCCCTGGGCATCAAAGTATTGATCGTCGAGCCTGGTCCTTTCAGAACCGATTGGGCGGGCCGATCTACCTCCCGCACAGAAACCAACCTGGAAGATTACAGGGAAACGGTTGGTAAGCGGATGGAAGCCAGCCTGCATGGCAGTGGAAAACAGCAAGGCGATCCAATCAGAGGCTGCAAGGCTATTATTGATGCGGTACAATCTGAAAAACCTTATTTACGCCTGCTCCTCGGTGAGCCTGCCTATAAACTGGCAATCGAAAAACTGGATGCCCTTAAGGACAACTTTGAAGGCTGGAAAGATTTGACACTCGGCGCAGATTTTCCTGAAAATGAACGATAGTCCGGACTTTGTTTTGACACCCTTTGTGGAAAAATGGAAGCTTAAAGATAAAAACAAACAGCTTAAATTGTAATCCCATATTACCATTTGTAGAAGTGCCCTATAAAATACCCAATGATCAGCGCCAGTAAGATCAGCGCCCACCGGATATATTGCCGGATTTGTAGTGTACTAACGGTTTTTTGAAGATCGGAAATTTGGGATTCGTTTTCCAGCTTTATATTTTGCAGTTTCATATTCTGCTGTTGCAGCTTAAACAGCGTGCCGCCGACTTCTGCAGGTTTTTGCTGCCCGGTCCGGTAGCGGCTGCTGAAGCCGCCCTCTTTCAGGAATTTTTCGCCCTTGGGTTTGAGCACTAGTTTTTCAGGCAGTTCATAATCGCCGTGCTTGCCGGCTTCTGCTACGAGGCCTTCCTGTGCCAGGATCTGAACCATAGCGAATGCTGTTGCCTCATCCTGGTCAAAGAGGTTCATCAACTGGATGCGGGTCAGGCTGTCCGGGATACCGAAGGCTTCCAGCATCGCGTCGAGCATTTCGCACTCATATTCATTCAGTTCCGTCATCAAAGCAAATCTCGCAATATTTTGTCATTTCCAGTTAAAAGTTTCCTTTACCTACCACAAAATAGCTTTATGCTGTTTATTTTTGCCCTACAAGGCAGCCAAACCTGGCTGCATGTGATAAGGTTTAGGTTTAGAGTCGCCGGCGGCGAGCGTTTTGGGGACTTTATATTTTCAGCCTTACACCACTTTGATCACGACCTTGCCGCGGGTATGATGCTTGCTGCTGAGTTCTTCGGCTTTGCGCGCGTCTTCCAGGCTTAACACGGCTGAGACTACGGGGCTGACAAAACCGTTATCGATCAGGCCGGCAATTTGTTCAAGGTCCGCCGTGTAGGACTGCGCAGTAAAGCCTTCGAGCTGGATATGCTTTTCTTTAGCCTGATCTTTGAATGCGGGCATAACGGTGGTGACGAGACGACCGCCGGGTTTGATCACCGCCAGCGAACGCTGCTGGGTCTCCCCGCCGATGAGATCAAATACCAGGTCTACATCCTGAACCATGTCTTCGAACCGTTCGTTATCATGATCTATAGCTTGGTTCGCGCCAATTTGTTTGATAAAATCCAGGTTATCCCCCGAAGCGGTACCAATTACATCGGCGCCCTTCCATTGCGCGAATTGAAGCGCGAAGGTACCTACGCCACCGGAGGCGCCATGGATCAATACTTTCTGCCCCTTTTCCAGCTTGCCAAATTTGAACAGGCCCTGCCAGGCGGTGAGCCCGGCCAGCGGCACGGCTGCGGTCTGGATATGATCGATGCTGCGGGGCTTTAGCGCGATCTCGCTGGCTTTGATGACCAGGTATTCGGCGAATGCGCCGTTTTGCTTGGGGAACGGGCGGCCATAAACCGCATCGCCGATGCTGAAATTACGAACTTGGTTACCTGCCTGCTCAATGACGCCCGAAACATCCCAGCCGATGGTCAGCGGGAACCTGGTCGGGAACTTTTCTTCTCTTTCACCGGCCACAATCTTCCGGTCCACCGGGTTGACGCTGCTAGCGTATACTTTGATCAGTACCTCGTCCGCCTTTGGTTGCGGCACCTCGATGTCTTCGAGCTGGAGGACATCCGGTCCGCCAAACTCATGTATCCTGATTGCTTTCATTGGTATTTTTTTAAAAAGGTTTTTTATAAGGCATCGGCTCCTGCTGAAGCCACTGCATGGTCCTGGTCTACCGAACCACCTGATACCCCGATCGCACCGACGATCTTATCGCTGCTATCTTTCAGTACCACCCCGCCGGGAAAAGTGATCAAACCACCATTGGAATGCTCGATGTTGTACAGGGGCCCGCCAGGCTGCGAAAGTTTACCGATCTCCCCCGAGTTCATATCAAAGAACCGGGCGGTCTTTGCCTTTTTGATAGCGATGTCGACTGAACCCAGCCAGGCATTGTCCATACGATGGAAGGAAACCAGGTTAGCGCCTTCGTCTACAATGGCAATATTCATCGGTACGCCGATTGACGCGGCTTTTTCTTTGGCAGCTGTTGACAGCTTTTCTGCTTGTTCTAATGTAACACTCATAATATGTCTTTAAAAAGAAAACGTCTTTTGGCCGCCTCGGTTTTTAAAATAAAAAATTGTCAAACAAGACGCTGTTCAAGCCGTTGCATCAATATGAAGACAGCACTGGAACAATTGCCGCCGCAAGAAACGGGTAGGCAGACGGATTTTACCCACGAGAAAAGATTTGATGATCTGAATGATGCGCACCGTGCCTTCCAGGCGGCAGCGGGAAGACTGCTTTCGGTCAGCAACTGGCATGAATATGCCGGTGCGGGCTCGGCAAAATTTACGCTTTGTAATAACCAGGGTGAGGAAGTGGACGTAATGGCCGAGGAAGGCTTTTTCTTTAGCATCGACTTGCCCGGCCCGGGTCCGGATGCAGGTGACGGTCTTGAATGGGTCATGATCGAAAGGTTGGTTTCGGAAGGCGGAGCGCGTACTGCGGAAGAATATGTACTGATGACCGTACGGCCGGTGCCTGACCCGCGTAAAGCGGATGCGGATATCGCGCATTTTTATACAGACGTTTCGACCAGCACCTTTATCGTGCGCCGTGATGGTTTAGTGCTGAGTGCGGGCGCACATGGGCGAAATGAAACGCCTAACAATGAGGACGTAGACCTCTATGATAAAATACGCAATACGGCCATCGCGCTCATGGCCAGAATCGGTCTATCCGGGGCGCAATGGCAAAAATTAGTAAATGGTGTAATTGAGTATAAAGAAACAAAAGATGGGAAAACAACATGATATCTTAGATCAATTTAAGAAAAACGGGGCAAATTTTCACCAAATACAAATGACTTGTCGTTGATCGACGTCTTTAGGCGTTATTTAGGGTATTTATTTTCCGATACAAAACTTCGAGAAAATATTATCCAGCAAATCATCTGTTGTTACTGTACCTGTGATCTCTCCGAGATAATGTAGTGCCTGTTTGATGTCCATCGCCAGGAAATCGGATGTTACCCGAGTATTGATACCTTCCAAAAGGCGAATTAATGCCGATTCAGTTTTTTGAAGCGCTTCCAGATGGCGTACATTAGTGACCAATGTTTCGTCGCTGGTCAATTCATGCTTAACAGCGGCATGATAGATTTTATTTTTAAGTTCATCGATATGCTGCTTTTGCTTTGCAGATATCACTATAGCGCTTTGGATATGCGGCAGTGATAATAATTGTTCTTCACTAAGCAAATCAGCCTTATTGGCAACTATCAGCATGGTAATGCCTGGTTTTTGCAGATTTTCAATATCAGTATTCAACTCTTCAATTGTAATCTCTGCGGCATCGAACACGTAAATTAGCAAAGCTGATTGGCTGATCTTTTCCATAGTACGCTGTACCCCTATCTGCTCAATGGTATCTGTCGCTTCACGTATTCCGGCTGTGTCTATCAATCTAAAGTTAATGCCGTTAATGTTCAATATCTCCTCTATCGTATCTCGTGTAGTACCAGGTATGTGGCTTACGATTGCGCGTTCTTCATTGAGCAACGCATTCAACAAAGTAGATTTACCGGCATTGGGCCGCCCGGCAATCACCGTATTTACCCCGTTTTTTATCACATTACCTAACTCAAATGATTGTATCAGCTGACCGACGATCTTTGTAATGTTATGAATCAATTGTTTCAATTGATCCCGATTTGCAAACTCTACATCTTCTTCTGAAAAATCCAATTCCAGTTCAACCAATGAGGCAAAATTGACTAGCTGCTCACGTAATGCCTGAAGCTGGGTGCTAAATCCTCCTCGCAATTGTTGCATAGCCACTTGCTGCGAAGCCTTTGAATTTGCAGCTATTAGGTCTGCCACAGCTTCAGCCTGCGAAAGGTCCAATTGGCCATTAAGAAACGCCCTTAAAGTAAACTCACCTGGTTTGGCGGAGCGTGCGCCATTTTTGATTAACAACTTTATAATAGATTCAATAATATAATTAGATCCATGGCAGGATATCTCTACTACATTTTCGCGGGTATAAGAACGCGGAGCGATAAATAAAGAAACTAACACCTCATCCAATACCAGCTCGCCATCAACTATCTGTCCGAAATGGATGGTATGTGACGCTTGTTGAGTCAAATCCTTGCCTTTAAAAACATCATTGGCAATATTAATCGCATCTGGGCCAGACAACCGTATCACACCGATAGCGCCAATTCCGTTTGGTGTTGCCAGGGCAACTATAGTTTCTTCGTTATTTATCATATTTTGAAGTGCAAAAGTCGCTATTTGTGAACTGATTTTTATTCAATCAGTGTAAAATATTAAACTGTAATTTTGGGGTAAATGGCTAATCCTGTTCCATACGAATTTGTATTTGATTATCTGCCCGGTGGTGTCATAGTCAAAAAGATGTTTGGTATGCATTACATTTATTGGCACAAAAAGATCATGCTGATACTTCGCAAACGCGATAATCTTCCTGAATTGAATGGTATTTGGGTGGCAACAAATAAAGAACATCATCAAAGTTTAAAAGAAAATATTTCAGAGTTTAGTCCATTCTTTATTGATGGCGACGAACGACACGGCAATTGGCTTTTGATACAGGCCGACGCAGAAAATCTTGAAGAAGCAGCAATTAAACTTTGTGAATTGATCTCGCATGGCGATCCCAGGATTGGAAGACTAACGGAAAAAGCTCCGTTCTGATCAATATTTCCTTACTTTCGCAGCAACTATGGTAACCTATTTTGAAGCTTCGCTGGAAACTGTTTCTGTTCATCACATTGGCAATCAGGCACAAAATGAAATGTACGCCTTATCTGAGCAGCCACTTACATTTAAGGATGAAGTGATCCCGCAATTGTTGATGCAATATTTTTTAAAACCTTTTGAAAAAGCCAACGAGGTGTACCACTTAATGCATACCAGTGGCGAACTTAACCTGAACGAGCTTCATCATTTTGCTACACAAATATTTGAGGATCCCAGTCGCTTTCATGAAATATCCGAACAAGTAGCAAAACACTTGTACAAAGTATCCAATCATCCCAATATAAAACCCGGCGAATTATATGTTGCTTATTTTAGAAAAGTACAAATAGAGGGCAATCCACTAGACGCTATAGGTATTTTTAAATCAGAAAATAAAGAAACTTATCTGAAGGTTTATCCTGAACAGGGCGGTTTTGGAGTGGATTACGAAGAGAATGCCATCAATATTAATAAGCTGGATAAGGGTGTACTCATTGTTAATATCGAAAAAGAAAACGGCTATAAGGTTGTTGTAATCGACCATACTAACCGTGGCCAGGACACAGCTGCTTATTGGAAAGACGAGTTTTTACAATTGAAGATCAGGAATGACAGTTTTAACCAGACTAATAATGCTCTTGGGATTTATAAAAACTTTGTCACCCAAAAATTGGATGACGAATTTGAACTGAGCAAAGCCGATAAAATTGACCTGTTGAACAAGTCGATGAAATACTTTAAGGAAAAAGAAACTTTTGATATGGATGAGTTTACCGGAGAAGTGATTGGAAATCCACAAGCTATTGAATCATTCAAAAACTTTAAAAGTCAATACGAACAGGAGTTTGAAATGCCCATTGCGGATACCTTTGAAATATCAGGCAACGCTGTAAAAAAGCAGCAGAGGGTTTACAAGAGTGTATTAAAGCTGGATAAGAACTTTCACATTTATATCCATGGCGACAAGGAGCTGATAGAAAAAGGCTTTGACGAGGGTAAATCGATGAATTATTATAAGGTATTTTTTAAAGAAGAAGCTTAGTTACTCACCGTTATAAGCCAATCGCATAAATTCAATTACTTCATCATTCACGTCTTCTTTACTAAGCATCCTGAAATGGTGATTGAACTGCATGTCTCCCGGCACCTGGGCGATCTTCTGAAAACATAGATTATCGGGATAAGGCTGTTTGAACGGGAATACTACATGAATAAAATTTTTACCTGGTTGGGTAATGTAAACTATTCTTTTGTTTGCATTGGCTACGCCTATCATTGTTTTAGCCGGATGCAAAGTAACAGGTCCTACTTTTTGCAGCTCGTTCACGAAATGGAGAAACAGCGTTAAGGCAACCTCAGGTTTTCCTTTAAAGAAATCTTCCAAGTCTCTGAAATCATGAATATTATAATCTCTCATCAAAAATCATTGAATTTATAACCCTAAAGTAAATATTTTATTAAAGATTTTTTTACTATTATTGACTCTTATTAACCTTATCATAAATGCGATTAATTTTTTTAAATGTCTTTTTGGCCTTATCTATTAATGTTTTTGGGCAAGATAGCAAATCAAGTGACACCTCTTTTAAGCTAACAGATCATATCAGAAATAATTTTATAAAAGAATCAACAAATAAGGGGAGACTGGATTATTGGACGTCAATAAAGGGCCACGAATTAGAAGGCGAAAAGATTGAATCGGATTATTATGTTTCTAAAGGTGATGCAGCTATTATTAAGTGGGCATACGATTTAACGACATCTGGTGTAAAAGATAAAACAGCTATTATCTCTTTATACGAAGAACTTAAGAGACGTAAGATTAGCAATAATGAATTATCTTACATTGATTATGGATACAATAAAGCATTGAGAAAACACTAAATGCATATCAACCAATGATGATTTAAAATTTTTCTTCTATCCCCAAGCCAAATAAGGCAAAATCATATTTAACCGGGTCAAGTGGGTCAAATTCACACAGGCGCCCGGTTAATTCCACAGCCGTCTGCCAATCGGTTTGCTTGCGGGTAATCAGCTTAAGCTTGCGGGCGACACGATCTACATGTAGGTCGCAAGGCATTATTAGGTCAGACGGCTTTAGCTTGTTCCAAATGCCAAAATCTACCCCACAATTATCTTTTCTCACCATCCAGCGCAGGAACATATTCAACCGTTTACAAGTTGATTTCTGCGATGGTGATGAAACATGTTTTTTTGTGCGATGCGGGTAATCGGGTAATGAAAAGAAATAGCTTCTAAAATAGTTCAGCGCTTGTTCCACCCCCTTCAGGGGGCCGGGGGGCATAAAAGCATCTTCTAAGGAATCATGCCGACTATAATGGTATCTGAAAAAAGAAATAAAATACAACGTATCGATATCATTAAAAGTCCGGTGCTTAAAATGCAATAGCCTTTTCAGGTCTGGTTCTTCATGATTGATAATGAAATCGTAAGGCGCACCATCCATCAAAGTAATCAGTTCTTTACATTTATTGATGATAGTAACCCGTTGACCCCATGCTAAAGTAGCCGCCCAAAAACCCATGATCTCAATGTCCTGCCTTCTTGTGAACAGATGCGGGATGGATACCGGATCGTTTTTTATAAAATCTGGTCGGTTGTACTGGGAAACTTTGGAATCGAGAAAAGCTTTGAGGTTTTCTATTTTCAATCCATCCATAAACATTTTGTAGAATACTAGTAGATCAAATCGGAACTGGAGTTTATCAATAACACCACCTCTTCAATTGTTGGAGCAATGGGAATACTTTCGGATTCATTTAAATTAGAATATAATTTATATATGCCATGTTGATTTCTTTTAAATCCTATATAATGACTGGCTAATAAAAAATCGCAAAATGGTATAAAATCCTTGTCCTGTAGATCGAAATATTCTTCCATTATTCTTTCCAAAGGCCAGAAATAGAACATATGCTCTTGCCAATCAAGGTCTTTAAAACCATTGATCACAGAATAAAATTCTTTAAAATCGGTGGGAAAGCTAAATTTTAATACTCTTTCAGTTTGTTCGATTAGTTCATTCGGGGCGGGTTCGTTGATTTTAACGCCTTCACGACTCCACTTTAAAACGACCTTATCGACCCAGCTTTCCATGTTAGGCTAATGCTTGTTTCAAATCATCGATTAGGTCATCAATATCCTCAACACCCACACTCAGTCGTAGCAGATTATCAACCACACCGGCCTTCTCACGTTCTTCTTTTGGTATGGAAGCATGTGTCATAGTTACCGGGTGATTTATAAGTGATTCTACACCACCTAATGACTCTGCCAAGGAAAACACTTTAAATGAAGATGCAACCTTAAAGGTTTCCTGAAGATCAGCTCCTTTTAGGGTAATGGATATCATTCCGCCAAAATCGCGCATTTGTTTTTTGGCAATAGCGTGATTAGGATGATCGGTAAATCCTGGCCAGTAGATTTTGTCTACCCGGGGGTGTGTCTTTAAAAACTCTGCTATTTTACGGCCATTTTCGCAATGCGCTTTCATACGCAGGTGCAATGTCTTAATACCGCGCAACACCAAAAAACTATCCATCGGACCGGGAGTAGCACCGCAGCTATTGTAGATGAACCAAAGCTTTTTATACAGGTCTTCATCGTTCATCATTAAAGCACCCATTACCACATCGCTGTGCCCACCAATATATTTGGTTACCGAATGCATTACGATATCAGCACCAAGATCAATAGGATTTTGCAGATAGGGTGAAGCAAAAGTATTATCAACTACCAAAGTTAAACCTTTAGCTTTAGTTATCTTAGCAATTTCCTCAATATCAATTATTTGCATTGTTGGATTGGTTGGTGTTTCAATCCAAACCAACTTAGTTTTATCATTCACATAATCATTAACGATCTCTGGTTTTGACAGATCAAGGAAATGGAACTTGATCCCATAATTTGCAAATATTTTGGTAAATATCCGGTACGAGCCGCCATAAAGATCATTTCCTGTGATCACTTCATCACCTGGCTTCAATAATTTCATTACCGCATCCGTAGCACCCATACCACTTGAAAAAGCCAAACCAAATTTGGCATTTTCTAATGCTGCCAAACAATCTTCCAGCGCTCTGCGTGTTGGGTTGGTGCCTCGAGAGTACTCATAACCTTTGTTATCTCCCGGCGACTTTTGCCAATATGTTGACGTCTGATATATCGGGGTCATAATCGCCCCCGTTGTTGGATCGGGCTCCTGCCCTGCGTGTATAGCTTTGGTTGCGAATTTCATTTTCTCGTAGTTCATGGTTCATAGATCATGGTTCATGGTTAACCGCTCATTACTATGAACTATTAACCATGAACTATATGCTGTGTCTAATAGGCACGTGCAAACAACACTCTTTGTATTGATGGCTTACCTGTCAGGATGCATTTACCTGCTTCCAATTTATTATTTAATGGTATGCAGCGTATGGTAGCTTTGGTTTCTTCTTTTATGCGTTGCTCTGTTTCCGGAGTTCCATCCCAGTGGGCTGATAAAAAGCCTGGTTCTTCGTCCAGCATACGTTTAAATTCTTCGTAAGTATCTACTTCCTTAGTATTTTCAGCTCTGAAGTTGAAAGCTTTTTGATAAATATTTTGTTGAATATCTTCAAGCAACTTTTCGATATGTGCTGCTAATCCTCCTTGAGTAACTGTTTCTTTTGTTTTTGTATCACGTCGTGCCAGTTCTACTGTACCATTTTGCATATCACGGCTGCCTATAGCTACGCGCAAAGGCACTCCTTTCAATTCATATTCTGCAAATTTTGCTCCCGGGCGATGCGTATCGCGGTTATCAAACTTTACGGATATATCTTTTGCTTTGAGCTCTTTTGTAAGTGCCTTTACATAAGCTGATATATTCGCCAACTCTTCATCGTGCTTATAGATCGGAACTACCACTACTTGTATAGGGGCCAGTTTTGGAGGTAATACAAGTCCTGCATCATCCGAGTGTGACATTATCAATGCACCGATCAGGCGAGTAGATACACCCCATGAAGTAGCCCAAACATAATCCAGCTTATTTTCTTTGTTGGTGAATTTCACATCAAAAGCTTTGGCAAAATTCTGTCCTAAGAAGTGTGATGTACCTGCCTGGAGCGCTTTACCATCCTGCATCAAAGCCTCGATGCAATAAGTGTCCAAAGCACCAGCAAAACGTTCGTTAGGCGTTTTACGCCCTCTGATAACAGGTAAGGCCAGCCAGTTTTCAGCAAATTCCGCATACACGTCCAGCATTTGTTCTGTTTCAGCAATAGCTTCTTCTGAAGTAGCGTGGGCGGTATGTCCCTCCTGCCATAAAAACTCGCTGGTTCGCAAAAACAAACGGGTACGCATTTCCCAACGGACTACATTAGCCCATTGGTTAACCAAAATAGGCAGGTCGCGGTAAGATTGTATCCAGCCTTTATAAGTATTCCAGATAATGGTTTCAGAAGTAGGGCGAACGATCAATTCTTCTTCAAGCTTAGCGTCTTCATCCACTACAATATTACCGTCAGCATCATTTTTAAGCCGATAATGGGTTACCACAGCACATTCTTTAGCAAAGCCCTCTACGTGGCTTGCTTCTTTTGAAAAGAATGATTTCGGGATAAATAAAGGGAAATAAGCATTGCTGTGACCGGTATCTTTAAACATTTTGTCCAATACAGCCTGCATTTTCTCCCAGATGGAATAACCATAGGGCTTAATGATCATACAACCTCTTACTGGCGAATATTCGGCCATATCAGCCTTAATTACCAGGTCGTTATACCATTGTGAATAGTCTTCCTCTTTACTAATGATCCCTTTGCTCATATTATAGTGTAGTAGTATTTAATGTGAATTTATAATAGCGCCAAATTTATAAATTTAAACGTTACCCTGAACTGTATTTCGCCATACAAAACTATCCCGTCGAAATAAGCATATTTGTACAATTTACTATGCTGCAACCTCAAATTAGATGTCAATTTAAATCAACCGTATGGCGACTGGAAATAGATGCCCTGAGCCAAATCATATTTGCCGAAGTAAGAGATCAGGCTGATAAAAAAGTCTACTTTGCAGCTATCAGTCTGGACACCGGAGAATTGCTTTTTGATAATTTACAAACAGAAGAAAGATGGCTCACCGGCATTGAGACAGCATATAACGGAGTTCTGTTATTGCACAATTATCAATCCGAAGCAGCCCCTGTACATAAAGGGTTGACAGCTATTGATGGCGGCACAGGGAAAGTGCTTTGGAACAATTTCACACATGCTTTTGACCACCTTTCGGTAAACGGACCTATAATTTATGATACAAGAATACAGCCGCGAAAATTATTCCTGGTGAATATTATAACCGGGGAAATAATAAGACCGTATAATTCATCAATGGATACGGAGATGGATAATGAAATAACTTTGCCTGAAGAAATTTCAATCGGCTCTTTGAAACATATTTCTTTATCGACGGAGCCTTTTGGAAATACAATTCATTATCTTGAGCACAATAATTTCAGAATTGTATCTTTGCACACGTTTACAGAAGGGACACTGCAACAACGCTTGTATATCATCAGTAATGCGGAGATAGTATATGAAGATTTGTTGAACAGTGATATACAAAAGTTGCAGCCCGAGGCGTTCCTATTACATAAAGATCAATTAATTTACCTCAAAGATAGATCACAATTGAAAGTTTTAAACTTGTAAATACTGTTTTTTAACCAAAATGAAATTTAGATTATTATTACTAACTATTTCTTTAACAGCTTTTTCTATATCTGCTTTTGCTCATTCGGTACCCGATTCAGTGGGTGTCGAAAATCAAAACGGTAAAAAAGTGATCCTGCACAAACTTGATCCAAAAGATAATTATTATTCGATAGGCAGACGCTACAATGTAAGTCCAAAAACAATCATTGATTTTAATAAAAATGCCAAAATGACTATTGGCACGATCATCAAAGTGCCAACTGATCGTCCTTTTAATCAACCTGAAAAAACTACGACAAAAACTGCACCTGTATACCAACAACCGGTAGTACAGCAACCAGTTGTTCAGCCACAACAACAACCAACTCAAACTGCTAATGATACTGATGGTGTACCAACACAATACAAAGTTTCTGCCGGCGAGACACTATATTCAATAGCAAAACGATTTAATACTACAGTTGAGGATATTACAAATCTGAATGGATTAGCATCGAATGCAATAAGCCCTGGACAGATATTGCTCATCAGGGCAAATGCGGCATCACCTGAACCTGAGCCGGCGACCCAACCAGTTCAACCACAAACAACACAACCCATAGTGGCTACGCGTGATTCAACAATGCCTGACAGCACCCATCATATGAATGCAAATCGTTTCGGTTTGTACGAAAGGGACGAAAAAGGAGTAGCCACCTGGATGGACGATGATGGCCTTGACCCTAATAAAATGCTGGTTCTGCATCGCACAGCCCCTATTGGTACTGTCATTAAGATCACCAATATCATGACCAACCGCACTACCTTTGCCAAGGTAGTAGGACGTTTTACGGATACAGAGCAAACCAAAGACGTTATTATTGTGATGACCAAAAATGTTGCACAAGCATTAGGCGCCCTTGATAAGCGTTTCCAGGTAAACCTGAGCTACGGTGCACCAAATGAACAATAATCTCTAAAAAATATTCTGGTGATATAAATAAACGGCTATTTTGAATGAGTAAGCACGATCATATCTTAAAGTGGGACAAACCTTTTATTATTGGCATTGCAGGCGGAAGCGGTTCGGGAAAGACCTTTTTCTTAAAGTGCTTCCTTGAACATTTTACGAATGAAGAAGTCTGCCTTGTATCACAGGATGATTATTACTTCCCGGTTGCTGATAGTATGACAGCAGAGGAAATTAAGCTTTATAATTTTGATGTTCCCGAAACAATTGATCGTGAACACTTCTATTCGGACATTACCAAACTTATCAATAAGGAAACCATTTTTAAAAAAGAATATACCTTCAACAATCCGTATGCTGTTCCAAAAATTCTTGAGATCAGACCGGCGCCAATATTAATGGTTGAAGGTTTATTTATTTTCCACTTTACAGAAATTGCTCGCCTGCTAGATCTTAGAATATTCATTGAGGCCGATGAGCATGTGGCTTTAAAGCGGCGCTTAAAACGCGACCTGGAAGAACGCGGCTATTCACATGATGATGTGATGTACAGATGGGAAAATCACGTTGTCCCCGCCTATAATGAATATCTGTTACCTTACAAAAATGTATGCGAACAAGTGATCGTCAATAACACACATGTTGCTGATGATATAATAAGCCTGACGGAAGAGATTTCTAAAGAATTGAGAGGGAAGGTTCTTTAATCACAAGGAATGCCAAACAAATCCAAATCGTCTACCCACACAACTTTTGCCGAATTTCCAGATATTCTAAAAACGCTCCTAGTTGGAAAAAGGCATTTTGATTCTTTATTTGTTCCAAACCATTTGAAATCATCAGAATAAGCAAAAAACAATTGTGAATTGTAGGCGAATTGTTTTGAAATAATACTGTCCTTATAATCCGTTGTTTTGTTCAATATGGCTTCATATTTTACTAGTCCTTTTTGAATGCCCTTACTGGTTGTAAAAATGAATTCGTGTAATTTTTTACTTGCAATTAACGGATAGCCGAAACGTAGAGTATCGATTTTTGAAAGTTTTAAAATCAATACAGTATTGCAATCAGTAGTGCCAAATAGCACATTTTCAACTGTAGCTCTCGTCATACCCTTTGTACAATATATATAAAATGTTCGAGACGTATCATTATTCAAAATTGTGTTGAATAAACCTTTTGAATAATGAATGACGTAATGACCTGAGCTATCTAATCTTATATCCTTTTCAGACTGGTTGGCACCATATGCAAATAACGAATCAAGTAACGGAGTATCCGGTCCTGCTTTTATCTCAAATCCTATTCCGGTTAAATTCTTAGAAAAATGATATACACCATAATATTCGCTTATCGATGTCCATTTCTTAACATCTTTTTGTTTTTTAAATGAAAAAGCAGTGTCAATTACCATGTCGTTTCTTTTAGGTTTCTGGATTGACCGTTTGTTCTCTTTGTTGTTCGAACACGAAAAAATGAAGACAATTATGATTGTGAATAAAGCTGGTCTCATTTTATTGAAAGGTTTAAGCAAAATTATCAATAATCATTTCCGGCACCTCACCCTCAACAATCAATTTCCCTGCAGTTGCATTCTTTATTTCCTCAACACTTACCCCGGGAGCACGTTCCAGTAATTTAAAACCGCCAGAAGGCAATACTTCAAGCACGCCCAACTCTGTCACTATTTTTTTAACGCAGTTTACACCCGTAAGCGGCAAAGTACACTTGGGCAATAATTTAGATTCACCGGCCTTGTTTACGTGCTGCATCGCTACAATAATATTCTCTGCCGATGCCACAAGGTCCATCGCACCACCCATGCCTTTTACCATTTTGCCTGGTATCTTCCAGTTGGCAATATCTCCGTTTTCGGAAACTTCCATTGCGCCAAGGATAGTGAGGTTCACTTTTTTAGCCCTGATCATCCCAAAACTCATAGCCGAATCAAATATGGCTGATCCCGGCAGTATGGTAATGGTTTGCTTACCCGCATTAATTGTGTCTGCATCCTCCTCACCTTCAAATGGGAATGGCCCCATACCCAGCAATCCATTTTCTGATTGCAGTACTACATCTATTCCTTCCGGAATGTAATTTGCTACCAATGTTGGTATACCTATACCAAGATTAACATAATAGCCATCTTTTATTTCTTTAGCAATCCGCTTTGCTATACCTTCTTTATCAAGCATATTTCTATAAATAATGTCATCACGAGAGGAACGACAAAGCAATCGCAGATTTACAGAGCGGCTCTGTATATGCGATTGCCACGCTACCGTTCGCAATGACAAAGAGTTATTTTTTTCTTACAGTTCGCTGTTCTATTCTTTTTTCATAAGCGTTGCCCTGGAATATCCTGTGTACATATATTCCAGGGGTATGAATATGATCAGGGTCTAATTCGCCCGGTTCAACTAATTCTTCTACTTCGGCAATGGTTATTTTTCCAGCCATTGCCATTATTGGGTTAAAATTACGGGCTGTATGCCGGTAAACAAGGTTACCCATTGTGTCCCCTTTCCATGCTTTTACGATAGCAAAATCTGCATTAAAAGCCAATTCCATCAGGTAATCCTTACCATTGAAATTTCGAATTTCCTTTCCTTCGGCTACTTCCGTTCCAATACCTGCAGGAGTAAAAATAGCGGGCATCCCATATCCGGCAGCCATACAGCGGGTAGCTAAAGTCCCTTGTGGTATCAATTCAACTTCCAGTTCGCCGCTCAATAGCTGTCTTTCAAATTCAGCATTTTCGCCTACGTAGGATGAGATCATTTTTTTTACCTGGTGTTGTTTCAGCATCAACCCGATGCCAAAATCATCAACCCCGGCATTGTTTGAAATACAGGTGAGGTCCTTTGCACCTTTCTTCACCAGGGCGGCAATACAATTCTCTGGTAAACCGCACAAACCAAAACCGCCAAGCATTAGGGTCATGCCATCCATAACATCCTGGATGGCTTCATCAGCATCTCTAACAACTTTGTTCATATGTATAATTGGTTGGGGTAAAATTAAATACGATTTTGGGATTTTATGGATTTATAGGGTTTTTTATTGTCACTATTAAAAGCATCCTGGAAGTCTCACACACTTCAATATTAAGCTGGTCTCCAAAAATCAAAGCGTTAATTAAAATGATTGTCTCCTAACAAAGTATCCTATTAATCCATCAAATCTTATAATCGTGTCACCATTTTATATGCTGATCGATAAATGCGATCAGATCGTCGGCCATGGCCTGCTGCTCCTTTTTGCTTGGATGACCGGGCGTATTCTTGTATGGAAAGAAATGGATGAAAATGTTTTTATCACCTATTTCTGTTACAGCTTTTTGTACATATCCCGGCCATGGAGAACCTTCTTTTACTGCATCCATGCTTCCTAACGTACAAATGATATGTGCTTTGGGATATTTACTTCTGATATTTTTTACAAAGTCTTTGTAAGCTTTGACGATCTGATCCTCTGTAGGCGCTTTAGTACCAAACTTAGCTTTGAACTGATCGTTATCGGGCAATTTAGTGATCCATACGTCATTCTGAAAAATATTGATCACTACTAAATTAGGCGTATATTTTGAAAAATCCCATTTAAGATCGCCATCAGTTGGGTCCTGGCGATTATACATATCCGGCATCACCATCGGGAACCAGCTTACCAGCATACCGATTCCGGTTCTTGATATATTAGACAGTTCGGCATCATAGTGTCTTGCTATTATGCTTGGATAACTTAGGTAACCGTTCTCAAAAGGCGCTGTGCCTCTATCCTGCCCTGTAGTATCTTCTAGTGCATAACCACAACTAATGGAATTTCCATAAAACTCTATTTTGCGTTTTTGTGAAGTCGGCGGTGATAACACAGTACTATTCTTATCTAACGAAAACTGGTAAAACCATGTTTTACCCATAGCCCATTCTGTACGTTTAAATAATTCGAGTGTATGATTTCCCTGGGGCAAGCCTGAGACCAATGTATATTCTTTTTGAATGCTATCAGGCTGGAGAACAGAAACTACCTTTCCATCAACGATAACATTAAAATAGTCAGACCCGTGTTCATCTTTTAGTGTTGCTTTAGCTCCCGTTCCGTTAAAGTTTATTTTAATAGATGACGCTATCCATGAAATTTCTGCTGCTTCATCAAGCATCACAACCCTGCCAGAGTAACGAATATGCGTATCATGGCTTTTGATAACTATGTTTTGGGCACAGGAATTGAGACTTGCTATAATAAACAGCAATGTGAAAAGGCAATTATTTCTCATATCAGGTGATCTTAGGTTATTTCAAATATACATAAGTAATCCCATCTCCGCCCCTGTCCGCATGCTCGTCTTCCATCCGGCTTACCGCATCATATTTTTTCAAGTAATCGCGTATCAATTTACGCAAAATACCATCACCTTTTCCATGTAAGATCTTCAAATTATTAAAGCCCATCATCAATGCCCTATCGAGCATTTTTTCTATCTCATATAGGGCTTCATCACCACGTTTACCACGCACGTCTATCTCGGGACTAAAACTGGCATAATCATTTGTTTGTGAACTAAAGCTCTTCCTGATTTCTTTAGGAACTTCTTTTTTGGATACCTTTTGCACCCTGCTTTTCTTAGCGACTGTCCGCAAATCACCAATGGCAATAATCAGATTATCCTTTGCAATTTCAATTATTTGTCCTGTAGTTTCCGAATCATTCAGTTTCACCCAATCACCAGGCTTCAGTTCGTTATCGACAATTGTTGGCTTAACTACCTCTGGCCTTATCGTGTTTTTCTGTAATTCTTTGCTCAGGTTATCACGCAGCTGACGCGTTTTTTCTTTATCCGCATTATTGCTTTTTATATCAGCTATAGTATTTTCAACCAGCTTATTCGCGTTCAGGATGATATTTTTAGCTTCCTGTTTAGCGTCCCGGATAAGTGCCTTTTTATTTTCTTCGAGATAGCTCTTCAGCTTTTCATTTTCAGCAAGCAAATCACTAACTCTTTTTTGCTGCTTATCAAGTTTTAACCTGGTATCAAAAATTTCCTTTTTTTCACGCTCCAGGTCAACCAGTAGTGTATCAACCTTTTTCTGGTTGACACCTATTTTATTTTTAGCGAGATTAATCACTTGTTGGGGCAGACCTATTTTCTGTGCGATTTCAAAAGCATAAGAGCTGCCAGGTTTACCTACTTCTAAAATATAAAGTGGGCGCATCTCTACATTATCAAACAGCATCGAAGCATTCTCAATGCCGGGTGTATTACTTGCGAAAATCTTCAGATTAGAATAATGGGTGGTAACCACGCCTTTCACTTTTTTATGATTGAGCGTTTCGAGTACGGCTTCGGCAATTGGGCCGCCGAATTGCGGATCGGTGCCGGTACCAAATTCATCAATCAATACCAGCGTTTTCCCGTTTGCCATCTCCACAAAATTTTTCATTTTGGATAAATGGGCGCTGTAAGTACTCAAGTCGCTTTCGATGGATTGATCATCACCGATATCAACAAATATTTGCTTAAACACACCTACCATGCTGTTATCTGATGCCGGTATCAATAACCCTGCCTGCGCCATCATTTGTAGCAGGCCAACCGTTTTCATGCAAACCGACTTACCCCCTGCATTAGGCCCCGATACAACGACCATCCGCGTATCTTCATCAATAGTGATATTAAGCGGAACAACGGATTTCTTTTCTGCTTTAAAACTCAGCAACAAAAGCGGGTGACAGGCATTTAATAATTTTATCTTAGCCTCATTTACCAAGCCAGGCATTTCGGCCTCAATATCAATGGCAAATAATGCTTTTGCCCGTACAAAATCCAGCTTGGTCAATAAGCTGTGGTACGATAACAAAAGTGGCACATAAGGCCGCAGCTCATCAGTTAAGGCTGTCAATATTTTTACGATCTCACGACGGCGCTCAAATTCCAGGTCGCGAATGCGGTTATTCAGGGTGAATACCTCTTCAGGTTCAATATAAACCGTTTGACCAGATGAAGATTCATCATGTATAAAGCCTTTAAGCTTACGTTTATTTTCAGCTAAAAGTGGAATACACAGACGTCCGTCCCTTATAGTTAATGATCCGTCTGCTGTCCATCCATTACTTGCAGCATTTTTAAATATCTGGTCAATTTTTTTCCGGGCTTCCTGTTCAGCTTTTGCAATACCCGATGTAAGTTCAGCCAAGTCGCGTGATGCATTAGGTTTTATCTTCCCTTTTTGGTCAATCACCAGTTCGATCTTTTTTATGATCGATCTCTCAATAGGAAGATGTTCAAACAATGCTTCAAGATTAGGATACTGCCCCTCACGTTCGTTAAAATAAGCAATCACTGCAAATACGGTAGACAATGATGACTGAACCTGGAAAAACTCTTCCTCGGTTAAAAAAGCACCTTCTATTTTTGCTTTATTGGCAAGTGACTTGATATCGAAGAAATGATGTATAGGCAATGCCTCATCATTTTGCAGTATGTTCTTAAATTCATTGGCCTGGCTCAAAAATTTGTGGATCTGGTCGTAATTATTCATTACCTGTATCCTATCAACCATTTGCTGGCCCATAACACTCAGGCAGTGTACTTTTATCAGCTCTTTTATTTCGGTGAAACCAAGCTTATCAACACTATGGGACGGGTACAACATGTCTTTTTGGTTTGCGCTGATTAAAGTTTTGTTTAGGATTTTGTAAAGCCGGTTGTGGTGGGGATACAGGATGCTTTGGCGCTGTTTTAGGCAAATTATTGAGCGAATCGTTCCTTCTTTTATAATCCTTCTGCATCTGTAGCTGATTGATCTTATTTATTGAATCGCTTTTTTGTTTCAGATTGGTAGTGATCTGCTCATAAATCGACGCCAATAAATCAGGATGAGCAGAATAGTATTTAAAGCTCTTTCTGAATTCAACCGAATCTGTATGATATTTTTTAAATATGACCAGGTATTTAGCTGTACCATATTTGTACAATGTATCAGGCATTTGCATCGTGTTATACATGCTGCCGTCCGCTATATGAATTTCAGTTAACAGACCAGTCATTCGTTCCTGGTTAATGATGTCACCGGGGGATTTACTCCCTTTACAGGCTATTAGAAAAATCAATACTGAGAAAAACAGTTTATTATATTTATGCATTCTGTAATTTAGCGGCATTATTATTAAGCAAAACTACGGATAAATGAGCATTGCAGATAACATCAAAAGCTTAAAAAACGAAACTAACCCGATAAAAGTACAACTGATAGCAGTATCCAAAACCAAGCCGGCCGAGGAAATAATGGAAGCTTACGATGCAGGACAGCGCCTATTTGGCGAGAATATGGTGCAGGAACTGGTTGATAAATATGAAAAACTGCCAAAAGATATTAAATGGCATCTTATAGGGCATCTGCAAAGCAATAAGGTAAAATACATCGCTCCTTTCATCAGCATGATACAATCTGTAGACAGTTTAAAGCTTTTAGAGGAGATCAATAAACACGCTGAAAAAAATAATCGGGTAATAGATTGCCTGTTACAGATATACATTGCAGATGAAGAGACTAAATACGGTTTAGGTTTTGATGAAGTTATTGAACTATTACGATCTGATGAATATACTGGTTTAAGCCATATAAGGATCAGAGGCCTGATGGGAATAGCAACCAATACAGATACTGAAAAACAGATAAAAGACGAGTTTTACGAGCTTAAAACCTTTTTTGACGGGATAAAACAAAGCTATTTCCGTCAGGACCCAACATTTGACGTATTATCAATGGGGATGTCGTCAGATTATAAAATAGCTATTGAGCAAGGCAGTAATATGGTACGTTTAGGCAGTACAATTTTTGGACAAAGAATAATAAAACATTGGAAAAACAATTAACCCCTGATATGAATTTAAGAGTAGCTGTTAAAGAAGATTGTCCGCGCCTGCTTGATCTTGTACATGAACTGGCCCTTTTTGAAAAAGCCCCCGAAGAAGTAACTGTGACGCTTGATGAATTTGAGGAAGCGGGCTTCGGGAACAAACCGGTATGGAAAGCATTTGTTGTTGAATCAGACGGGGTAATTGTTGGGTTTGCATTATATTATATTCGCTATTCAACCTGGAAAGGCTGTCGCATGTATTTGGAAGATTTGATCGTAACAGAAAGCTGGCGTGGCAAAGGAGTTGGGAAATTGCTTTTCGACAGGCTGATACAAGAGGCACGCGAACTCGGCTTTAACGGCATGACCTGGCAAGTGCTCGACTGGAACGAACCTGCCATCAATTTTTACAAAAAATATGAGGCAGCAATTGATGCCGGCTGGCTTAATGCTTCGTTATCTAAACAACAAATATTAAGTTGATCTTATGCACCGTAAAAGTGTAATACTATTAGTAATTGCCTGTACACTGGTTGCATGTAACTGGGGAGCACGCGATACAGAAAAACCGGCGATTACTACTGATACACTTAAATACACCTATAAGATCATTGAACGAAAGTCTGCAGATTGCAGCAATAAAAAAGATAGCGGATGTATTGTTGCTAAAATAAAATACCCGGTATTTATTGGTCAAAAATTATTAAATGATACCATAAGCCATCAACTATTAACACAATTTGGCATCGCAGATAAACCTGATAATAGCCTGGAGCAATTAGCCGATGACTTTTTAAAATCTGGGCGGGACTTTAGGCTGAATACAAATACCGAAGTTATCCGGCAAGACTCCAGCATTCTGGTAATGGAATTATCAGGCTATAGATTTCTTGGTGGGGCTCGCGGATATGCTCTAACAAGCTTTATTAACTGGAATACAAAAGCAGGTAAAAAAATAGAGTTAAAAGATATTTTTATAGATGGCTATGCTAAGAATTTAAACAGTGTAGCCGAAAGAATATTTAGAAAGCAGGAAAAATTAAGTGATAGTGCTGCGCTTAAACCCAACTATCTTTTTCCGGAAGGTAAGTTTACGCTTAACAACAATTTCCTGATTACCCCAATCGGTATCCGCTTTTTATATAATCAATATGAGATAAAACCTTATCCGGCAGGTGAGACAAATATATTGATTCCTTATTCACAGATTGAATCATTACTAAGGCCCAACACGGTCGTAACCCAATATCATAAATAATGGTTGTTTTTAAATTTGGAGGCGCATCGGTAAAGGATGCTGCGGGAGTTATTAATCTTTCTAATATTGTTAAGAAATACCAAGGTCAAAAGCTATTGATCGTAGTTTCTGCGATGGGGAAAACCACTAATGCGCTTGAAAAACTAACAAAAGCTTATGTAGACCAAACCGATGACCTGCATAATATTTATGCTGAAATTAAGAATTATCATTATGATATTTTAGAAGGCTTATTTGAGCCCGCTCATCCAATTTTCGATGAAATTGCGAATACCTTTGTTGAGATCGACTGGACGATAGAAGATGAACCTCACGAAGACTATGATTTTATCTATGATCAGATCGTATCCATTGGGGAAATTGTCTCTACCCGTATTGTTGCAGCCTATCTAAATAAGTGTGAAATAAAAACACAATGGCTTGATGTGCGCGGATACATCCATACAGATAACAACTATCGTGAAGGAAATGTGTACTGGGATAAGACAAAAGCAAGCATTAGTCAGGGTATCCCAGCTTTGCTGGATAAAGGCGTTGTTGTAACCCAGGGATTTTTGGGTGGCACCTCAGAAAATTTTACTACTACACTTGGCCGGGAAGGCTCTGATTATACTGCTTCAATTTTCGCATCATGTCTTAATGCTGAGTCTGTAACCACATGGAAAGATGTACCCGGAATTTTAAACGCTGATCCTAAATTTTTTGCTGATACCGTTAAGTTTGATGAATTATCCTACACAGATGCTATTGAAATGACCTATTACGGCGCTACCGTTATCCACCCTAAAACCATAAAACCATTACAGAATGATAAAATACCTTTACTGGTAAAATCATTTAATGATCCGGCAGCAGCGGGGACAATAATAAAAGAAACAGCAATTACTTCTTTTGAAAAACCTGTAATCATCCTAAAACAAAATCAAGCTTTGCTTTCAATATCAGCCAAAGATTACTCCTTCATATCAGAAGACCATTTGAGTGATATTTTCAAAATGTTCGCACAAAATCATGTTAAAGTAAATGTAATGCAAACTTCAGCTTTAAGTTTTTCTGTTTGTTTCGATTTAATCCAGGAGCGCTTTGATAAACTCCTGGCTATGCTTAACCTGGATTTTAAAGTAAAATATAATAGTAATCTTACCTTAATTACGGTTAGGCATTATAAACAGGATGCTTTAAAAGAATTAATTGAAGATAAACTGGTATTGTTAGAGCAGATCAGCAGAAATACAGCACAGGTGGTGGTAAAGTAATTAATAAGCCTTGTTTAACCGAAAAGCATTAAACAAATTCCTCCCGCCAGAGCTGCTATTAATGTATTCAGGAAATTTACTGCATTATTGTTTAAGTAATGTTTTCGCTCTAATAGTGCGCCCAAAACAGAATCAGACAAGTTGCCCAATGTACCCGCAATGATGATGAATAGCACCCGGATATCCCACCCAAATCCAATTGCATAAATCAATGCAATTACTGCTGAACCGATTATACCGATTACAGTCCCCTCAATACTTATTACTCCATCTAAACCCCTTTCCTCTATTCTTAGAGTGATGATATTGAAAAATCTTCTGCCATAGATTATACCCAATTCGGAAGATAAAGTATCTGCCATAGCTGATGCCAGGCTGGCTGCCATCATTAATCTTAGCAATTCAGTTTTTTCAGGTAGAAAAAATACCAGCATACCCATTATTGCAGCAACACCGCCATTCGCTATTACCTGTCCTGAATTTCTTTTAACAGATTGGTCTTTTATGGATTTAGCCTGTTGTTTTTCATCCTTTTTCCAGGAGGTAGCGATCGTACCGAGAACAAAAAATGCTGCCAGCATGGATAGTCCGGTGTAGCCGGCTCCGCTAAAGATCATTATCGCGACCACTCCCCCTATTATAGCGCCAATAAGGGTTAGCTTCCCTGTTTTTACACTAATGATAATGATTGCTGATAGTAATAGAAACAATAGAAGATAATAATACACAGTCATTATTGGATGAAGAGGCGATTAAATTTATAAACTAAAGCATAATTTATATCCTTATCAAATTTTAGCAGGTTTATAGAATTAAAATTTATTTTACATTTGTATCAAATTTATAACGATGAAAAGAACCAGTATTTTTATTATTATCATAGGCGTAGCTATTACCATTGCATGCCTTGTTTATTTCAAGCCAATGCTTAACCCTGTTGATTCTGATACTATGACTGTTACATCTCACGGTGTAAAAACGTCTGAATGGCCTCTATTCATTGGCCTGCTGACTACCTTCGTAGGTGTGTGCTTCTATTTTATCGGCGCTTCTGAAGATAAAAAAGCCAAAAAATAATTACATTAAATTTTCTTTTTCTTTTAAGGGATATATCGGTTAAACGGATATATCCCTTTCTTTTTTATCATTATCAGTCGCAGTGTTCACGTTCACGACACACATGAACACCCGCGATCACTTTATGAACGCTTGATTATCAGCGCATTGCATTTTGCACACTACTGACAAAATAGTGTCACCAAAATTTTAAACCCAGGGTATTATACAACTCCATCTACCCCTCTCTCATTTCATATCGGCGTTTGAGATGGTTTGATACCAGGTTCTAATCATATTATTGAATATTTAATTGAAATTGGAATTTTCCAGGGTGTTTTAAATAAAAGAAACAGCATCCGGCTAACCACAACAGATGGTCCGCTAAACAAAGCAAAAACGGTCTTTAAAACAAAGCGACGGTTTTAATAAGGCCTTAATTTTGGCATAAATTAAATACAACTATTTATGTCATTACAATCATTCAGAATTTTAGGCCGTTCGGGTTTACGGGTAAGCTCGTTATGTTTAGGGGCCATGACCTTTGGCGAAGATTGGGGCTGGGGCGCCAGCGTTGATGAAACAACGCGTATCATCAATACTTACATTGAGCAGGGCGGCAATTTTATCGATACTGCTAACATTTACACCAATAACCATTCCGAGCGGATTATTGGTGATGTGGTTGGTAAAAACTCATCCCTCAGGACGCAGATGGTGATTGCTACCAAGTTTGCCAATAATGTTTTCCCGGGTAACCCAAATACGGGAGGCACGGGTAACAAATCATTGATAACCAACCTGGAGGATTCTTTAAGGCGTTTGCAGACTGATTATATCGACCTGTACTGGATCCATTCATGGGATTTTTCGACACCAATGGAAGAGACTATGCGCTCGCTGGATAATGCGGTAAAAAGCGGTAAAGTGCGTTATATCGGCGTCAGTGATGCCCCTGCCTGGAAGATAGCACAGGCGCAAACTGCCGCGTGGTTTAAGGACTGGACACCGTTTATTGGTTTGCAGATAGAATATTCGTTATTGCAAAGAACCGTTGAAGATGAGCTGATCCCAATGGCGCGCGAACTCGGACTGGGCATTACGCCATGGTCACCGCTAAAAGGTGGTTTGTTATCCGGAAAATATAACCGGGCGAATAACGGCAACGCTGATGGCAGGCTAAAAACCAGGAATGCCGATATGCAATTAACCGAAAAGCAACTCGAGATCATTGATGAACTGCAACGCATAGCCGGAATACATCACACAACACCTGCCGCGGTCGCTTTATCATGGGTAAACAATAAACCCGGCGTTACTTCTACTATAATCGGTGTTAGATCGGTAAAACAACTGGAAGATAATATTAAAGCAACTAATTTACTGTTATCAGCCGATGAGATAACATCACTTGACAAGCTGTCTGCGCCGCCGCCAACTTTCCTGTCGGATTATAAAGATCTCATCGCGTCCATGCAGCATGGCGGTATGGAGATCAACGGTTTTAAACCAGAAGCGCTTCCATTGCTAAAGAATATACAGCCGGGTCAATATTGATGCGTACATTTGTTTTATGATCACGCACACTACCCAAGTAGTTTCAAAGGCTGATATTTTTCTCACCTGCTCGGAGGAGAAATATTACAGCAGCGATTTCATCGTACCAAAGAATACGCTGATCAGGTTATTATCGGGCGAGATGGTCATCATTATGCCCGATAAAACTTTAACCATTAGTGCAGGCGACACCATCTTTTTCCCACGGTTGGAACTGGCAAAAGTGAGAAAGCATCCAAAAGATAGTCAGCCATATAAATCGGTAGCCATTTATTTTACACCAGAAGGTATACAGCAATATTTTGTCAGGCATCATCTGAAACCGGGGTACACAGGCAAAAAAACAGGGATAAAAGAATTGAATAGCCACCCGTTACTTGATAGTTTGTTCAATTCGCTGCTTCCTTATTTCAACCTGGAAAACGAACTACCGGAAACCATCGCCGAAAACAAAGTGGATGAGGCCATCTCGATATTAAAAGAACTGGATACGGATGTTTTCAACCTCTTAGGCCATTTTGAGGAACCGGGCAAGATCAATCTACGATCCTTTATGGAGAAAAACTTCATGTTCAATATGACGATGGATAAGTTTGGCTACCTCACCGGTCGTAGCCTTACCACTTTTAAGCGTGATTTCAAAAAGGTTTTTGATATGACGCCGCAAAAATGGCTCACCCAAAGGCGGCTGGAACTGGCACACTATCAATTAACAGAACGGAATCGCAAAGCCAGCGACATTTACCTGGAAGTGGGATTTGAAAACCTGTCTCATTTTTCCCTTGCATTCAAAAAGCAATACGGGCATGCCCCCAGCCGAATACTGGCCTGACACTGGATTGGCGCAAATTCCCTGTTTTTTGTCGTGAATGGGTACTGTTATGCCGGAGGTAATCAGGACTAAACTACAATATATCAATATCCCCCGCCTGTTCAAGCGTGACACGCTTGAACAGGCGGGGCAGAATCAGCTTTATATTATTGATTATTCACCATAGATAAATCTTACCAAATTTTCATCATCTTCGAGTGATCTCGTAAAGATTGGCTCGGCAAACATCATCAGCTTATTGGTTATATCGAGATACTTAGCAAAAGTCTCGTGAGCGATATCATCAGGTATTTCCCAATCATCCCCATAATCCACATAGAAACCACGATTCTTAAGTTGATTGGCATCGTTTAAAAGCGTGATTAAAATACCTACATCCTTTTCGTCAATCTCTCCCAACTTCAACACCTTATTCATGTAATAGGCTTTTTGTTGAAAGTTGTTCTCATGATTGCCGTCGAAATAATAGTCGAAGAAATGAAGATCGTAATCATCAAAACTGCCTTTGGTTAAGGCCATCAAGAAATCTTTGATATTTGAATGTTTAAAATAGTGATTAGCAAAGAGTTTTTCTTTTTTCTTATGGTCAATAAAGTGCCGGTCTGTATTTAGGAAAATAAGTATTAAACCTTTAATTAATTCTTCAGCGCCCAAAACTAAGTGCGAGACTGCAAATCCATAGCTTTTAGTTTCGGCTAGGGTTTTACTAGTGGCGATATGTTTAACACCATTTTCATAAGCATAACAAGCTCCCCCAATAAAATCACAGTCTAGCCAATACCCATCTATTTGTTCAGGGGTTTCTAAAACTTTAGTTCCTCGCTTCATAATTTTATTCATTTTTCTCAACCCGTGGCTTTGGCTTCTTCTTTTTCGACTTTTTATATTCGCTGTAAGCCTTATCAATCTCTGGCATCATCAACCGGTATCCCTCCCAAAACGCATCTGTTCTTGTTATTTTTAAACTGGAAATGATCTCTGTGTTTTCGTTAACTTTAGGATCGTCCTTTACAACAAGGTAACCCTTTTGTCCGGTGTCAGGGGTATGACCAGGAACGATATGCACTTTATATTCCTTGATTTCATCACCGAATAAGGCCCAAAATACTGGATTAGGTGGGGAAGCGGGCCTTTGTTCCTTTATTTTTACTAAATAAGTACTTTTATGGATATCATCCTCATTCCATCTTCGTCCCCAATTATCACTGCTAAAGGCAGACTGATTCCGGTGAATAGCAAGTAATATATCTTCCTGCCCACTTTCGATATCATCAGTTAATTCATAATCTTCAAAGTGCACAGCAAAATCCCTAATTAATTCATATTGTTCATAATCGCTATCAAAACTAACTGAGACGGTTTGGTGTAAATCAACAATGTATACCGGATTGTCTATTTTGTGTTGCTTAATTGTGTTCAACAACAATTTGATGTGATCTTTATTATACAGGGTCAGGTTGATCGAAAGAATAAGCATGGTAAACCAAAGTTAAATTTTTATTTTTGACAAAAAGAACGTAATTATATCAATGAATGCCCATCTCGGCCACAATAAAATCATTTCACCCTCACCCCCCCGCCCAGTCAAGCGTTCCGCTTGACTGTAAACAATTTGAGCGTCCACGCTCAAGTAACTCATGTTTACCCCCGGATCAATCCTTCCAAAAGCAACTTGCTAAGTTGGATAACCATATAGAAGAATTTAAAAGTGACAAGTCGGTTTATATCTTTTTTAATTGTGGTTTCATCTTTGTAAAAAACTCTAGATAATCATTTTCGTACTCTGCTTTTGTTATTCTTGAGAAGCCACAATTTTCCATACAAATTCTTAAGTAGTTTATAAACGTAGTTCCATTAGGCTCATTTAAAAACAAACTATCAATGCTTGGTTGCTTCGTTAATTGAATTGAATAAGGTAGGCCACCGCTAATATTGTCTTTATGCAAATAATCTGCGGCTAATTCCAAATAAGGTAATTGAGAGTGATCATCTTCAAGTATTTCATTTAAATATTCTTTCCAGCCATCGTCTGAAACGTAATCAACAATATCATCAAGGCTGTTAATTTGTATTGGATCGGCACATTTCCAAAACATGTCTGGCCGGTTTTCATAATCCCAGGCAAAGTTGCATGAGCCTACAATTTTATAGAATAATTTTAAGGATAAAGGTATTCGTCCAATATCGTTGGTAGCATTATCAAGTTTAACGAGTAATTCGTCAGTATCAGGCAACGGGCGCAATAAAGGTCTTTCAAAATTGAATCGGAATTCTGTCTTAAATGCATAATTGATATTGTTTAATTCTGAAAGAATAATTTGGAGATTAAAAGCAACTCTGTTAAAGGTTTCCGTCAATAAACTTTGTACATCATCAAAGTATTTATCGCTAAAAGCTTCTTGCCCTAAATTGTAAATATCAGAATAAACAGACCTGCTATCTTCTCCATTTATATAGCGATTGTAAAATGTCATAATGTTACTAAGATAGCATAATGAGGATTTGTCAAAAACAAAAAGCACTTCTCATTTTAATGAAAGGCGTTTAGGTCTTTATCGTACGAATCTCGAACCGATTTATAGTTCATTTACGGCGCATAACACATATCTAATGGATAACTGCATTAATAAGGAAATTTCATATTTGGATATTTTTTCTTAAGTCTATTTATCTCATCCATTTTTATGTAATCATTCGTGGAGTCATACACGTTATCTCTTCCAAAAAACAGGTGATCATGATGAAAGTAAAATAAACACCAATTCAGGGTCTTGTCAAAGACAATAACGTCGTTGCTAAAAAATAGATCTGGCGCATACTTAACAATCATTTTCCATGTTGTAAGAATACTATCATCTCCTAATAAAAAAACTTCACTTCTAAACGGTATTTCTCTATTATACAACCATTTTTTCAATCCGCCCTCATCACTCATATTTGTGAAATGTTCAACTGATTTGAAATTATTTTTGCTAAATGGGTCATCATTATTAGCAATAAGTTTCGCTGCATTTAAAAAATCATATAAAAATCCAGTAGCGGTCTTGTCAAGAAAGGTAATTTGATCTTTATGCTCCGTCGGTAGCCTGTCAAAATCTTCAGCAAATGAACCCCAGCGACCAGATGTTTCAATCTGATACTGCTTAATATTTTCAATATCTATCATTCCTAAAATTACATTTTTAGAATTTAACTTAATAGAAAAGCATTTAAACCGTTCTGTTGAGTAATTGGTTGAAATGGGTGGTTTCTCAAAAATGGTTCTTTAAATGATAATATCTGTTTGTTAGGCTCTCGATTTACTAAGCAGTTTAAAAGACATTCTTCGAGTTTCTCAACATTTTTATGGTTTCGCGACAAAATACCCTTTCATATTCTGTCGGGGTAGAAAATCAAAATTTCTTTCCTGAAATTATTAGACCAAATATTACCGTTGAAATTGTATTTTTTTTTGATTTCACTCTTCTCTGACTTCATTAAGTATGCGTAGTTCTGTTCCAAAATCAATGCTGATTTATGATCTCGTAATTCTTTAAATTCTTCAATTACTTCTAAGATTCTGTCGTAATCTAGAGTAAATGGGGCGAAATAACTACTCCCAGACAATAATCCATCCTTTCTTTTTACTAGTGGATGATTCTTGTATTTTCCTGATGAATCTATTCTATTGAACTGATCAATCGCTTTTTTGGAAGGGAGCCCAAAAGCGTAATTGCTTATTATTGAGTTTAGTGAAGCATATTCTGCCTTTTCTATTTCGTTCTGTGTATAATAATTATAGGCTAATAGTGTCCAAGAGTCAGTATATTCGGCAAATAACTCAATTGATTCTTCTAATGCCTGAATAGCATCTTCGGTTTTACCATTCTTCGTTAAGACTCTAGACTTGTTGTATAGGTTCAAAAAAAATCTCTTATCACTTAAGTTTATGAAAGGAATAGGTTGTTCTTGCTCAATATAATACCATTCTAAAAATGAGTCAAGGTTTGGAAATTCGGGCACTAACAACGACTCCTCATGAAGTTTATGACATACTATTGGTTCTTCACCTTCTTTCCCTACTGCCCAATATAAACCGTAATTATCTCCGGCACCGTCATTTCCTTCTCTAATTTCAATAAACCCAATTGGAGGAAAAACAGAGAAATCATTTGGCTTCTCAATGGTTATTTTGTCAATATTATCTGGTAGTTTCATTCTGGATAAGAATAGCGTTAAGGAATAGGTTATATCAAATTCTATAATTTTTAATATTTAAATATAAGTAATGTGTTTCTATAAAGTGGGGGAGCATATAAAAAAGCACTAACAAATCGCTTTAAACATAAAAAGCGACTCTTTTCAGAACTAATTTCAAAATCCGGGTCCCTAATGGTACAAATCCCGAACCGGTCAAACCATGACTACTACGGTATGCTCACTACAAATAGGACAGCCACCACCTGCGGTGCGTGCGTTTATAATTACCATACCATTTACATGGGAAATAAAATGCAGCCACCACAAATAGCCAAAAAAGATAGACGGCCCATAAAGGGAAACCAAAGCCTTGTGCCTGCCACACAAACGGATTTCCATCCGATTTGAACGGAAGACCCTTCAATCCGATCAATAAAATATTGATAACCCTAAGCAAGCATAAATGCCCGATAAAATAGACGTAGGGCACATTACCATACACTTCAAAGAAAGCGGTTACCCTGTTATTGAACTTTTCTGCAAGTGCCAGCAGGAGCATGACCGGCCCCAGTGTCATCGAGAAAAAGAGCAGTGAGGGCGTTTGTTTTGTTGTGTTGAGAAAAGACAATAACGTATGGACCGCATTCCGCTGCACCGCCCAGGGAGCCGGTTCGCCATAATGATTGGCCAACCGCACCAGGATAAACAGGCCGATGAATGATAAACCGCAAACCAACAATACTTTTTGTCTTTTCTTAGGGTCGGCCCCGGTTTGATACAGTTTGCCAAAAACGTAGCCCAGCAGCAGAGCACCCGTCCAGGGTATGACCGCGTACAATTCGGCGATCGCACGGTTGGGGCTTAGCGGTATGATGGCGCCCCTGGCGGTCAGAAAAATAGTGCTTAAGACACCTACTATACCATTTTCGGGAAGCCGCACGTAATCCAATGCATTGTGACCAAATAGAATGAGTAATGCTATTGCAGCGATCACCGCCCGCGGCGCACGGATGAGCAGCGCCAGGATGATCATCCCAAATCCAATGACCCATAGCACTTCCAGCACAAGCATGTGGTACTGCAGATCAAAGCTAAACAGTAAGCTGATGATCAGCAGGTCCGACAAGATGAGCCAGGCCCCTCTTTTGAGCAGGAAGCGACTGAGTTCCTTTTTTGTTCTGCGCTGCCCTGCCAGGAATGCCGACACCCCACTGAGGAAGACGAACGTCGGCGCACAGTAATGCGTGATCCAGCGGGTGAAAAACAGGATCACTGTTGTGGAATGCATGTTCGTCGGCGAGGGCCCTGCATAATGCAGGAAGTCGCGCGAATGGTCAAGCGTCATGATAACCATGATTAGGCCGCGAATAATGTCGATGGCATGGATGCGTTCTTTCATCAGTTCGGTTCAGATTTTACCGCTTACAATATACAACCAAAGATGCTTTAGCCAAAGCTTGCTTGCCCGTCACAAAAGAATCAATACGCCTGCGCAAACCAAATAGCCTTCCGGGCTACCAAATGATCAATGTTTTTAATTTTTTTTCAAAAGTCACATTAACTTTCAATGTGTTTTTACATTAGTTATTAAAAGTAATAACTATTTCTCTTAACTTGCTGTCGCAATTAGTGCTGGTCCTCCGAAAGTCTGGACCAATCTGATTGAAATTATTAAACCTATTCTGATAGATAATAAAAACACAATGCCGCCATCTGATAACCCCGTCAGTAGTATGGAATGCATTGTTTTGGCCTGGTATTAAATAATTACGAGAATATAAGAATGTTGGCTGGTTCAGCTCAACAAATCAAAAATATAGTACTACTACAAGTTTCTGATTATTTTATATAAAAGTTTTATTTACTTAAATGGACCTTGCAAACAGCACCAGGAAAGCCTTAACTAACATTTTACGCTATTTTCATTTGCATTTATTTAAGCTTATTGGCGCATGTATATTACTTGCTTTCATGGGATTCTCGTGGATTAGCGTCAATACAAAACTTCCTGCTCCTGATTCAGATAACGGCGGGCTTGTTTTGCCTGGCGGATTCCAGGCATTGGTTGTTGTTGACAGTTTAAAGGGGCTGGCAAGGCATATTGCTGTTAATTCAAATGGCGATATTTATGTAAAAGCCAGGAACCATAATTTAAATGGCGGCTATGGTAATATTGCATTAAGAGATACAAATGGTGACGGTAAAGCCGATATTGTAACCCCTTTTGGTAAATATGATGGCCACACCTACGGTACAGCTATGCGGATCAATAACGGCTATCTGTATTTTAGTTCGGAGCTGATGGTTTACCGGATGCAGCTTAAACGCGGACAATTAGTACCCGATAGCAAAATGGATACGATTGTCATTGACAAACCTCCCTATCATGAACACCAGACAAAACCGATTGCTTTTGATAACAAAGGACACATTTATGTAGGCTGGGGTGCCGGGTCAAATGCCGGACAGGAAAAGAACCGCATTCCCGGTTCTCCTGGCATAGGTGATCCCGATTCGCCCGATAACAACAATCCCTGGTTAAAAGATCATGGCGGCATCTGGATGTTCGATGCTAATAAAACTAATCAGTATCAATCAGACGGAATAAAATATGCCACAGGATTAAGAAGTCTTGTCGCCATGGATTGGGATCACAAAAGCAAATCACTATATACAATTGCTCACGGCCGCGACGATTTCAGGATGATATGGCCTGATTTATATACGCCATGGCAAAGCGCTATGCAGCCCGCCGAAGAGTTTTTTAAAGTAAATCAAGGGTTTGATGGCGGCTGGCCTTATTATTATTACGATGGCGTTAAAGGCAAAAAGTTGCTTAATCCTGAGTTTGGCGGCGATCAGATCAAAGAAGGTAATGGTTCAAAACTGGCTCAGCCGCTGATGGCGTTCCCGGCGCATTTCGCACCCAACGACCTGCTGTTTTACAGAGGGAAACAGTTTCCGGCCCGTTACAAAAACGGTGCTTTTGTTGCCTTCCATGGTTCTACAGACCGGGCGCCTTATCCGCAGGCAGGCTATATTATTGTTTTTGTACCTTTTAAAAATGGGCAACCTTCCGGTCCATGGGAAGTTTTCGCGGATGGCTTTGCCAAAGTTGAACCTATTGCTAGTGTTAGTAATGCGGCATATCGCCCAATGGGTTTGGCCGAAGGCCCTGATGGCTCTTTGTATGTAAGCGATACCGAAAAGGGCAAAATTTGGCGCATTATCTATACGGGTGACAAAAAAGCGTTCGGTACAACTCAACTGGCCGCCATGGAAAAAAGAAAAATGACTGCATCCAATATCAGGACACCTGATGAAATCAAGGATAACCTGTTTAAAGATATGCCGGCAACATCTGCAGTATACAGTACTTATTGTGTAGCATGTCATCAGACAGACGGTAAAGGCGACGGAAATCGTTTCCCTCCGTTGGCGCAGTCAGAGTGGGTAAATTATAATACAACCCGGTTAATCAACGTGATACTCAATGGCCTTAAAGGCCCGGTCCAGGTAAAAGGACTTCCCTATAATGAGATAATGCCCGCGCATGGCAGCTTCCTCTCAGACGAACAGGTTGCCGAAGTGCTCACCTATATAAAATCGAATTTTAACAACTTACCCGAAATTGTAACGCCTGCACAAGTAGCAGCAGTGCGAAAAATGACAACAAAATAGATATATGATCAAAATCACCTTTAATTCAGTCTTTAAATACAAACCCTTATTATTTGCGGGTCTGTTTGCCGCTATCGCAATAAACTCAGGTGCGCAAACTGCTGATACAACCGGGCTTTTCAAATCCTCGTTGTTTACGCCGGTAAAAAGCTTCACAACCGGAGTGGAAGGGCCAGCTGTAGATAAAGACGGGAATGTGTATGCAGTTAATTTTGATCACGACGGTACAATAGGCAAAATAACACCTGATGGCAAAGCGAGCGTATTTATAGAATTGCCAAAAGGAAGTGTTGGCAACGGAATCAGGTTTGACAGCCATGGAAACATGTTGATAGCAGATTATACCGGGCACAATATCATTAAAGTGAATATGAGCACTAAACAACAAAACATTATTGCTCATAACGATGGCATGAGTCAGCCAAATGATATTGCCATTGATAATAAGGACAGGATATATGCAAGCGACCCGAACTGGAAGGCCGGAACAGGCAAGATCTGGCGTATTGATACCGACGGTAAAATGAAGGTGTTGGACAGCATGGCAACTGTTAACGGGATAGATGTAAGCCCGGATAACCATACCCTGTATGTAAATGAAAAACGTAAGATATGGGCTTATGATCTTTCATCAAAGGGAGATATCAGCAATAAGCGCCTGGTAATCGAATTCACTGATTTTGGTATGGACGGGCTGAGATGTGATATTAAAGGCAATATTTACCAGGCACGGTTTGGTAAAGGAACAATAGCCAAAGTATCACCCGACGGTAAGATAATAAAGGAAATAAGCCTTACGGGTAAGCGACCAACAAATGTTTGCTTTGGCGGTGCCGACGGCAGAACCATGTATATTACCTTACAGGACCAGGGCAACCTGGAAACTTTCAGGGTAGATGATCCAGGCCGCGAGTGGAAAATGTCAAAAAAACAGAAATAACAACATGAAACTTAAAAGAATAATAACGGGCTTTTTTTGTATAGCATTAACTGTTTTCGCCTGTTATGCGCAGGCACAGGTAAAGAAAAAGACGGCTGTAAAAAAGACTCCGGCCGCCACTGTAACTAAACCAGCTCCCCCACCGTTTGCAACAGCTTCTGAAATTGAAGACGGGAAAGCTCTTATCGCTAAGTCTGATTGCCTTGCATGCCATAAATTAGAAGATAAGCTGGTGGGGCCTGCCTATATTGCCATTGCGACAAAATACCCGCAGGATCAAAATACGGTCAATTTACTTACGCAAAAAATAGTCAATGGCGGCAATGGTGTTTGGGGAACTGTCCCCATGGCGCCGCATCCTGCTATCACGCCGGAAGATGCAAGTAAAATGATAAAATATATCCTTACATTGAATACAAAAAGTCCCGCGGTAAATTCAAAATAAGTACAGCAAACAAAAATCATACACTCAATCACTAAAACTTAAACACCATGGAAAAAAGAAGATCTGTTTTGAAGAAAATGCTGGCCACAGTGGCCGGGTTATCTGTATTCGGAATAAGCAAAGATGCACTGGCCGCGCCTTCTGAAAAGACAGTTAGCAATGTTACAACATTCCAGGACGTACCTCTATTTTCTGGTTCAACCAAATTGGGCAACCTTATTTTTGTGGCCGGTAAAGGCGCACATGTTGAGCCATTTGAAATAAAGGCACATACAGAAATAGTGTTGAAGGAGTTGGAAAAAGAACTAATAAAAGCTGGCTCCTCCATGGAAAAGGTACTTAAAGTAACTGTTTTCCTGAATGATATTGCTGATTACCAAGGCATGAACGAAGTTTACAAGGGCCGCTTCGGCAAAAATCCGCCGGTGCGCACTACTGTAGCTGTTGCTAAAGGCGGCGTACCCGGCAACTCGCTGGTTGAGATGGATTGTATGGCTTATATATAACAGCAACGAAAATGAAACGCAGAGATATTATAAAAGGTCTTGCCTTATTACCATTATCAGGTGGTTTGGTGAGTAAAGCATCCGCCTTTGAGGCTACCGCTCCTGCCCCGCCAAAAACACCCGTGCGCGACCTGTTTAAAGAACTTGGCGTAACACCGGTAATTAATGCATCGGTAACTATGACTTTTTTATCAGGGTCGTTGATGTTACCTGAGGTACTGGAGGCGATCAATTCAACCTCGCACGATTTTGCCAACATGTATGAATTGCAGGATAAAGTAGGCGCCAAAATTGCAGAAATGCTACAGGTAGAATCGGCCATGGTTACTTCTGGTGCCGCATGTGCTATATTACTAAGCACTGCCGCAGCCATTACAGGAACAGATCATGAAAAGATCAAACTGTTACCCAACTTACCTGGCCCGCGGCCCGAGGTGATCATGCAAAAAACACACAGGTACCTTTTTGATCAGGCAGTTACTACTACTGGTGCTAAAATTATCGAGGTGGAGGGCGCTGATGAAATGGAAAAAGCGATCAACGATAAAACCGTAATGGCGCTGTTCTTTAACGCAGCCGCCAAAAGCAGTATTACACATGCCGATTTTGTGGCAATTGCTAAAAAACATAATATCCCCACCCTTTTGGATGCTGCTGCAGATGTACCACCAGTAGAAAACCTGTTCAAATTTCAGAAAATAGGTTTCGACCTGGTAACTTTTTCAGGTGGTAAGATGATACGCGGGCCTCAAAGCGCAGGTCTGCTTTTTGGACGCAAGGATCTGATTACTGCCGCACGCCTCAACCACAGCCCAAATGAAGCGCCTATCGGCAGACCAATGAAGGTGAACAAGGAAGAGATGTTTGGGATGTATGCCGCTTTAAAGGCCTATTTAGAAAGGGATCATAAAAAAGAATGGGAAGATTGGCTTCAGCGTGCCAAACATATCGGCTCGCAGCTGGAAACTGTGCAAACTGTAAAAACCGAAACGGTCGTTGACCCAGGCCCGTCAAATGCGTTTCCAAGTCTGAAGGTAACCTGGGATCAGGCTAAGATCAAAATTAAGCCGGAAGAAGTATTATCAGCCTTAAAAAACGGCACACCAAGCATTGTTGCTGGGGGAAAGAAAGATCACCTGCTCATCGGCGTAGTGCTTTTGCGGCCAGACCAGGTGGATATAGTAGCTGATAAAGTAAGATCCATACTACAGCAAGCCACCTGATAACGGCAAAGCTAATATTGATAATAACCAATAAATAAGTTCAAAGTGAGAAAAAGCTGCTTATTATTATTCGTGCTGGTGAGTTTATCCGGCCAGGTATTGTTGGCACAGACTTATGATATTGTCATCAAAGGCGGTCATATTATCGATCCTAAAAATGACATTGATGCCATTATGGACATTGCTATCAGTGGTGGTAAAATAGTGTCGGTATCTAAGAACATTGATACTAAGCAGGCCATCCAGGTAGTTGATGCAAAGGGGCTTTATGTTACCCCCGGCCTGATAGATATCCATACCCATAATTTTGTTGGCACACAACCAGATCACCAGTATGAGGACGGCAACCTCGCCATTGCCCCGGACGGATTCACATTCAGAAACGGTGTTACAACTGTTGTAGATGCTGGAAGTTCAGGCTGGAGAACTTTCCCGACTTTTAAAGCACAAACCATTGACATTTCGCAAACCCGTGTGCTGGCATTTTTAAATATTGTAGGTGAAGGCATGCGGGGCACGTACGAGCAGAATCCCAATGATATGGATGCCAGGATGACCGCGATAGTCGCCAAAAAATATAAAGATATTATTGTCGGGATAAAACTGGCCCATTACACCGGCCACGACTGGACGCCAACTGACCGCGCGGTGGAAGCCGGTACACTTGCAGGTGGCATTCCCGCGATGATCGATTTTGGGGGAAGTACACCCCCGCTTTCAATTGAAGAGCTGTTTATGAAACATCTTCGCCCGGGTGATATTTTTACCCATTGTTTTGGTCAGCTGGGCAGCCGCGAATATATTGTTGATTTGCAAACCAATAAGGTAAAACCATTTGTTTATGAAGCCCGGAAACGCGGGATTATGTTTGATGTAGGCTATGGCGGTATCAGCTTCGCTTATTCGCAGGCAATACCTGCGGCCAAAGAAGGCTTTTTCCCAAATTCTATCAGCACCGATATCCATGTTGGCAGTATGAATGACGCCATGAAGGACATGCTTACCTGCATGTCGAAATTTTTGGCAATAGGGATGAGTTTGCATGATGTGATACAAGCCAGCACATCAAACCCGGCGAAGGAAATAAAGCATGAGGAATTGGGGAATCTGTCTGTAGGTGCAGTTGCCGATGTGGCTGTGCTAAATCTCCGCGAAGGTAAGTTCGGCCTATTTGATTATACCGGCTATAAAGTAGAAGCCAGCAAAAAGCTGGAATGTGAACTTACTATCCGGGCAGGTAAGATCGTTTACGACCTCAACGGCATTGTAACACCTATTTATCCGCCCAAAGTTGTTGTTGTAAATAAACAGTCAGCCCTAAACGGCGATACACATTAACCCGAAATCCAATTATATTTCACTTTTATTATTTATGAAATACTATAAACTTTTAATCTTAACACTTATTACCAGCCTTTGCAGTTACCAGTCTGTCAAAGCGCAAACCATTTCAAAGGAAGAGCTGATTTTTTATACATCTGAATGGAAAGGTGAGCGTTTTTCTGATGGAAGACCAAAAATCCCAGATGAGCTAATCGAAAGGGCAAAAAAAATCAGCATAGAGGACGCCTGGACCGTATTAAGAAACGAGGGCTACAATAACCAGTTTGAGGGTAACTGGAAATTGGTAAATGATACTATACCGGTTGTTGGCCGTGCGGTTACAGCCATGTATATGCCAACCCGCCCCGATATAGAAAAAAATATTAAAGCAAGGGGTGCAAAGGAAGGACGAAAGGGTAATACCAATGCATGGCCTATAGATGTTTTAGTAAAGGGTGATGTTTATGTAGCGGATGGTTTCGGGAAGATCAGGGGAGGAACTTTGATAGGTGATAATCTTGGTAATTCTATATTTAATAAATCGGGTAATGGTGTCATCTTTGATGGTTCAGCACGGGACTTACAGGGATTAAAAGAGATACAAGGTTTTAATGCTTTTGTGCGCGATTTTGATCCGTCATATCTCGAAGAAATGGTACTGATGGGCCTTAATACTCCTATACGCATAGGCCATGCCATCGTTTTACCGGGTGATCTGGTAATATCCGTAAAGGAAGGCGTGCTTTTTATTCCCGCCCATTTGGCCGAAAAAGTAGTCGCCACATCAGAATTCGTTGCACTGCGCGATAAATTTAGCCACGCTATGCTTAAGGCAGGCACGTTCACCACCGGCGAAATTGACAGTCAATGGACCAACCAGATCAGGGAAGCTTTCCTGAAATGGCTTGAACAAAACCCCAAAGAAGGAAAAATGACCAGGGCACAATTAGATGCCTTTATGGAAAAACGTACCTGGTAATAAACCATAAACCTAAATTGAAACTTTGAAAAATATTAGCATTTATAAAGTATTGGCAGGCATTGCCATACTTTGCCTGCTGGCTGCTCTATGGCGTATTTGCCAGGATGGTATTGCCAATGCCGGCTATTATATTATTCCATTCTTTATTGCGCTGGCCATTGCATTTCGTGGGTCGCGGGTACTAAAAGGATTTTCGTATACAATTATCATTTTTGCGGCAGTGACAACGGCCTTGTACTATCCGCAATATTTCATTCAGGTAAATGGATTTAAACTGTCCACACTTATTACCCCACTTCTTCAACTAATTATGTTCGGGATGGGAACATCTATGGGGCTTAAGGATTTTGCCGGTGTGATAAAAATGCCAAGAGGCGTGTTTATTGGGGTTGGGAGTCATTTTATAATTATGCCGCTGCTTGGTTTTACATTAGCCAAATTAAGCGGCTTTCCGCCGGAGATCGCTGCCGGAATAATTCTGGTTGGCTGCTCACCCAATGGCATGGCCTCCAATGTAATGTCATACCTGGCCAAAGCCAACCTGGCATTATCGGTTACAATAACTGCAGTTTCTACTATGCTGGCTCCTATTTTTACGCCATTACTCATGAAGCTGCTTGGAGGGGAATTTATTAAGATCGATGCCCTTAGTATGATGTGGGATATCGTAAAAATAGTGATCATACCTATTGGAGCCGGTATTCTTTTTAATAAATATCTGCTTAAACGTGCGTTATGGCTGGAAACATTGATGCCGTTAGTATCTATGTTCGGTATAGCGTTTATCATCGTAATTATTACCGCCGCCGGCAGGGATAGCCTGTTAAATATTGGCGGCTTGCTGGTTTTACTGGTGCTGATCCATAATTTAATGGGCTACACATTAGGTTACTGGTCGGGCCGCTTATTTAAAATGTCTGAACGCGATTGCCGCACAATGGCCATAGAAGTAGGGATGCAAAACGCAGGGCTGGCCTCAGGACTAGCAAAAGCCATGGGCAAAATTGCGACTGTCGGCCTGGCACCCGCAATATTTGGCCCTCTTATGAATACCACCGGATCATTATTGGCTAATTACTGGCACCGCAAACCGCTTAAAGAAAACACTTTAAATTGATTTTGATAAAAATTGACCAACTTTCGCCAATAATTTAAAAGGCATCGTGATATTTTATTCTATTTGGGCGTAAATCCACTATCCCTATAGCTCCGGCAGTACCGCCAGCAGTTCAACCGCTTTTTGAATGAGCGCTTTATCCGCTGCAGAGTATTGTTTTGAGATCGCCATAGCCAACCATTCCTCTCTTTCTTCGCGGCTATCTGCCAACCACTTGCTTCCTTTTCCGTTAATAACCGCATAGGACTTCCTTTTGTCCGTCGTTGCAGCTTTACGGGAAATATAGCCCAGCTCCGTTAGCTTATTAAGCACCTGCGATATATACTGCGATGATAAGTTCAGCTGTGCGCAAAGTTCTGATGGTAGCAATTCGCGGCTATCAACCAGCAATTGTATCACATTGAGTTCCGAAACCGATAACTGTTCCGGGTTGCTGATCTGTTTCCTTAGCCTCCGGTTCATCCTGGTAACGAGGTCGCGGAGGCTATGTGCTACTTTTTTATCGAGTTCGGTGACCATTGTTTCATCCATGAAATGTAAAGTTAAAAAAGAAATAGGAAAGTTACTTTGGTATTTAAAATATCAAAGTAACTTTGTAAAGTAGTTTTGATAAAATGATAGACAATAAAGATAAAGGACTGGCCAGGTTCATAGCGCCACTGGTACTGGGGAATATGCTTAACCCACTCAATTCGACTATGCTGGCTACAGCTGTTTTGACCATCGTACTGGCTTTCAAACAGGAACCAGGCGCAGGTGCGCTGCTCATTATACCCCTTTACTTTACCTCGGCTATCGGCCAACCGCTGATGGGCCGCCTTTGTGATGTATTTAGCCCGGGCAAGATTAACCTGTTTGGTTTTCTGCTCATCCTGCTATCCGGAATCGTCGGTGTGTTTGCGCAAAGCTTTGACTGGCTGATCGTATCGCGCATCCTATTAGGCTTGGGCAGTTCGGCGGCTTATCCATCGTCCATGACGCTGATCAGGCAACGTTATAAAGAATTAAAAATGGATGTACCGGGCCTCACTTTAAGTATTATCGCTATCGCGAGCCAGGTTTCGTTAGTATTCGGGCCATTCCTCGGGGGTATCCTGCTGGAAAGCTTTGGCTGGAAAGGCATCTTTTTTATCAATATTCCGTTGGTGCTGATCGGCTTGTTGCTGTCGGTTAAAAATAAAAATGAAGTCAGGGTTGTAAAGACACAGCGAAGCAAAACAGCCCTGCAAATTTTTAAAGACCTGGATCCTCTGGGACTGCTGACATTTTGCGCCTTCCTGTTCGTTTTCTTAATGGCATTACTTTATCCAACCTATTTATACCTGAAAATCCCTGCCGCTGTTATCCTTTTGTTCTTATTAATAGTTGCTGAGCTACGGCACCCTAAACCTTTTATCGATGTCAAAGTACTGAGCCTGAATGTGCTTTTAAATACCACTTTTCTGCGTCAGATCGGTATCAGTTTTATTATTTACCTGATTCTTTATGGCTTGCCGCAATGGATGGAGCAGTCTAAGCATATCAGCCCTTCAAGTGTAGGGCTAATCATGCTACCGTTCTCGCTGACTGCGATGGCCCTGAGTTTGCTGATCGCCAAAAATAAAAATTACAAGCTCATGCTGAGCACAGGTGTGTTTTGTATTATCGTGGCAACCATAGGTATCTTCCTGTTAAATACCGCCTCGTCAGTGCATTTTATTGTGTGTATCACCATTATTATGGGGGCAGCTTTAGGAATTCTTACCGTGTCCAACCAGGCCACCTTATATGCTGAAGCTCCTGACGACCAGGTAGGAGTCTGTTTTGGCCTGTTCCGCACCGCAGGTTATATCGGCGCTATCCTGGCCGGTTCCAGCCTGAAGCACCAGTTTAAAGCAGGGGCTACCGATGCCGGATTACATTCCCTTGCATTTTTTTCCCTATTTGCATGTGTGCTGATTGTTCTGTTCCTCCTGCCTTTGTTTTTTAAACGGAGAAAAATTGAGATCGATTTAGAAGTAACCATATAATTTATAATCATGACAACCAATTCAAAAAACAGTAAAACTGTCCTCCTTGTGATGGACATCCAGAAAGCGATGATGGGCTACCTGCCAGACTCGAAACCGCTATTAAGTAAAATCGAAAAAGCAATTGTAAGCGCGCGAAAAGCAGGCGTTACCGTAATTTATGTAACGCTTGCATTTCGCGAAGGCCATCCCGAAATTCATCCTGAACACAGGCGGTTTAGCGCCATCAAAGAAAGTAAAATGATGTTTACCCATGCGCATGAAGGCACCGCCGTACACGCCGCGATTGAACCGTTGCCCACCGATATCATTGTCAATAAAAAACGGGTAAGCGCCTTTGCGGGCAGTGACCTGGAGATTATTCTGCGCGCCAATAAAGCCGAAGCACTGGTCTTGTCGGGATTTTCAACCACAGGCGTAGTATTAAGTACGCTCCGCGAAGCGGCCGATCGGGACTATCACATGACTGTCCTGTCAGACGCCTGCGCAGACTCGGAACCGGAAGTACATGATTTCCTGATCAAAAAGGTATTCCCTTTTTCCGGCGAGGTACTAACCACCGATGAATGGGTGACAACTTTAAATTAGGTTAACGGATCAGGCAGGTAGTGACGAAAACACAGGCTCTACCAAGGGGAACTGGACAGGCTAAGCGTCTTAAAATACATAGCCAGCTACGCAAGGGAAAACTGTATGCCACAAATAAACCATAATTTAATCGCCAAGCCAAAGAACTAAAAAATTCCTAAAGGCTGCCTCACACAGCCTTTAGGAATTTCAACCACATGGCCACTTCCTCGAGAGGCCATGTGATCTTAGAAGATGACAATCTATAAGATCATCAATTAATGAAATGCATAAGTTGCCGGGAAATAATAGCCACTGAAAGGCACATCTTTTATCAGGGCTCCGGTTGTGGCGTTGTAAAAATCAAGATCATTGGTACTGTAATTTGTACCGAACCCGGATTTTACAGTATTCACTACCAGTTGGCTCAAAGCCGGGTTATAACCCAGGCCTGATCCGTACAATTCTTTTCCGGTGGCAAGCGTAATGAATGGTGTATTCAGGGATGCAGCATTGCCATCAATATATTTATAAATTGTAGTGCCTCCAAACCAGGTATTGTTATCAGCTAAAAAGATCGCATTCTCCGTACTGGATGCTGTAATAGAACCCGGATGCCAGGCAGCCCAGGAACCAAATACCGTAAATGGAACCGCAACGGTGGTTGTTGCCAGTGTGGTGGAATTTATTTTGATCAATGAAGTTCCGCCGGCAGTCCAAACTGAACCGTCAGGTGTTTTCGCAAAAGCAACCAGCATGCCGGGGATTGTTTTTACCACAGCGTAAGTTGAAGCGTTTAAGACCACCACTCCTTGTGATTGGGATAAAACAAAAATGTAATTCCCTGCCAGGATCATATCTGCAATATTCCCGGTTACCGTAGTTAGCTTAGTTCCGGTTGTATAAGTTGTTAAACTAAACGGATAAAGCCCGGTTGCAGAACTTAGCAGACCATGGGTTGCGTCGATCCCAACAAATGCCTGCCAGTTATTTCCACTGGCGCTGGGTATGCGTGCTACTTCCTGCATTGTGTTGGCATCACATACCACAACAGGACCGCCCACTTTAGAAACAAGAAACAACTGATTATTAAAAATAGTCCCGTATTCCAATGTCGATGTTACCGGGTTTAAGTTTTTCCCGGGATTCTCCTTGGTAAAAATGCTATCGGTTTTAGTGTTGGTGTCATAGCTGTAAAAGCTAACGCTTCCATCGCCGTGGCCGAACCAGCCTTCATTAATGATAAAAAAGCCGTTGGTGTACTTTCCGGTAACTGTCGAACTGAGCGATGTTGAAATAGGTTTTCCCGAAAACTGATTATTTGCAGGCGCTTGCTGCTCTTTTTGACAGGAAGCCAGGGCCATCAGCAATAAGGCCGGCAAAAGATAATAGATTGATTTTTTCATATGGTTTGTGATTTAATTTGTTGCAGGTTTTAACAGGCTCAGGTCAGCTGCGCCGCAGAATTCGGTGGACTGTTCACCCAACCAGCCCATGTTTGCCAGAATGCCGGTTTGCACCTTGACAAAGTCGATACCTTTCAATTCCACATGGTTGCCATCTTTATCCATAGCACTGGCTATAGATATCTTATCACCGCCGGCCGTATTGTCGCCATATCCATAGTCCCATGAACTGCTGGTGATGTAAGTCGGATCATCCATATTGATCTTGCTGGATGGCAACAGTGTGCCATTATAAGTTGCCGTGCTGCCCTTGATTCCTTTTGGAAAATAAGCCTGGGTATTGAAAATATTCGTTTGTACAACGCCTGTCTTGCCCTGGTTATCTTTCCACGGTACGCTGCAGGAGTCACAGGCAGGGCGGGTATAAGTTACCGAATAGTTGCGCAGATAACCGTTCGCGTGATAGGCGCTTCCCCTGATCTCGTACCAGGTATCATCCGGTTTTCCGTTCCCGTTCGTATCCTGCATCACCCAAATCACGCCGGGCTCAGAGAAAAGCGAAAACGCGTTGCCATAAACTACAAAATCTGTAGTGTCGTGTTTGTTAAGCACAGTATGGTCAAAACCAACAATGATATAGCCACCCCATGCTCCAAGACTTACCAGCCCCTGGTCGGTTTTTAAAGTTCCCATAGCCGCAACCGTATCCGCCAGGCCGGTATTGATAAATTGTCCCGGTGCCGGATTGAATTCAAATAACTGAGTGACGTAGGCATTGCTGGATGAGGTAACGGGTCTGATAGGTGCTTCAGGGGTAGCCGGCGTTACTTTCTGGTCTTTTTTACAGGCTGACCAAAAGGCGCAGACGACTAAAAGGATAGCTGCGGTCTTTACAAAGTTTAGTGTTTGTTTTTTCATATGAACGTGTTTTTTAATGTTTTGAATTATATAAAAAGGTGAAGTGGCCCGGTATATCGCCTGTGGTGACAGACCATTTTTTTTTGCCGTCAGTACCGAAACTGTAGAGTGTCCCAGGCGTTACGTAATTTTTAGCATCAGTAACATATACTTCGTGGGTGACCGGGTTTACCGCTATACCGTAGGGCACTTTAATTTGCTGTTGAGTGCCGTCAGTGATATATTGCTTATTGAGGACGGTTTCAGTCTTGACATCGATCATCGAATAGCTGATCGTATTCTGGCCTGTGGTGTAACTGAACGCGACAGCATACATATACGCTGTATCACCACTGATGACCAGATTGCTTACCGGCAGCTTAAAATCCTTTTTAACAGAATCGGTTTTGGTATCGATCACATACAGGTCGGGCGGAATGGTATAATAATCACCGCGCGAGGTAACGTACAGGTTACCATACCCATCCGGCTTCAATTTTTCCAGGTTGATAGCTACATCAATGCGTTTGATTTCGGTAAAGGAGTTCAAATCAACAACCGATACAGTTCGCTCATAATTTGGCGGACTATAACCGCCCGAATTTGCTACGTATAGCTTGTTATTTACTATGGCCAGTTCCTCTGGCTGCCGCCCGACAGTTACTTTCCTTGTTATCTGCAGGCTCGCAGTGTCGATCTCATAAACTGCCCCGTTCGGCGCTTTCGGGTCACCTACAATACCGAGATATGCGCTGACGTAATCCTTGCCGTTATTAAAGATCACGTTACGGCAATTCTGAATATTTATCTGCCCAATCTGCTTTACCGTATTAGCATTGACCACTTCTACCTTATTCGAATTATTTACTACGATGAACAACTTGCTGCCATAAACGCCCAGGTCATTACCAACATCACCAAGGCCTTTCACCACAGTGGGATTTGCCTGTTCATAAATATCCTGGTGGTATTGACCGGTTTGCAAGTCGAGGTAATCCAATGAGGCTTTATTAGAACCCATGTTGCCTTCGTTAAGGACATACATGCGCTTGAGTGCGCCGGTATCAGCAGCACCCACCTGGGTCACTGTTTCCGGAATTGTTTTTTGTTCTTTACGGCAGGCTGCTAAAAGCACCGGAACCAGCATCCATAATAAATGTGTGTTTTTCATAGCTATATATTTGTACTTATAGTGATCCGATAATTACGCCCGGGCATGGGAAAGTTTTGGATAACCTCATATTGCTGATTAAGCAGATTATTGATCTCCCCGGTTATCTTAATATGATGCCGCTGAAAATTTCCGGTATAGGTAATGCTCATGTCATGCGTGTACCAGGGCGGAAGGTAGTTTCGAGGTATATTAGCATCTTCATCGTAACGTGCACCGGTATAGATGAAGCTGTAATTAAGTAAGAAATGCCCCTTTTGTAGCCCAATTAGCAGCGAGCCGCTGTTTTTCGGCGTGTAAGGAATTTCTTGTCCATAACTATCCCCACCGCTGGTAACATCAATGCCGTTCTGATAAGTATAAGTAATGCCTGTGCTGAGCCTGATATTTGCCGGTAAAGCCCAGGTGGCTGATGCATCAATATCAAGTCCGGTTGTATGCACTTCGCCTATATTGTACATTGTCCACCGGGCCAGGTTTTGGCCGGGTATTGCCACAATCTTGTCGCGCACCTGGTTATAATAGCCGTCGGCCTGAAGAAAAAAATCAAGCAAGGCTTGTTGCTGCCAGTTTTTGGTATAAGTGATACCAATATCAGATTGCCTGGCAAACTCCGGTTTCAGGAAAGAATTACCAATGAAGGTAAAATAAAGATCATTGAAGGTCGGCAAGCGGAAAGTATTTTTGTAAAAGCCGCGCACATGGAAATCAGGGTTTTCAAAAGGCTGCCAGGAAAAAAGGAAAGCGGGCGTATACTCCGTTTTTCGCCCTGCTGCGGTAAGCGTGTCAACTGTATCATTCACATAAGTAGCCAGCAGATCAGCCTGGATATCTAAATGCTGCAATTTCAATTCGCCGGCCGCTGCCAGCAGTAACTGGTTGCGCACAGGGCTGACAAAGCGATATTGTACCGTATCATTCTGGGTAGCATCCAGCTGATTACGCTGATAGTCTGCTGAGATATCAAATGACAATTGTTTCGTTATCCGGTAACGGTTAGCAACAGAAAAATAGAGCTCTTTTTCGATGTATTTGTCGTCAAGTAATCCGCGGGTCGTGGTGATGTCCGGGTCAAAATAGCGGGTATAGTCATCGGAATATTTAGCATTGATGATCCAGCTATCCCTGTTTGACGGGTTGGTTTGGTAAGAAGACTGTACAAAAATGTCTTTATCCCATTGGCGCTGATCCGAATCAAAGTTATGATTGACCACCGCTGCAGGCAGGCCACGGTCCGAATGGTAAAGATACCCTCTGATTTTCCAGGTGGCGGAATCTTTTGAAGTTACCGACACAGCTCCTTCAATTCGCTGCGCATCGATATCTCCATTGTGACGTACTGCTGTGGTGTCGCCGCCGTCAAATGTGGTGAATTTATACCGGCCATTGGCATGTATCAGCTCGGAACTGACCGTAGCATAAGCATTGCTGCCGAATTTATAAGCGGCGTTAATGGACGGATTGATCAGACCAAAGGAGCCCGCTTTAAGACTTACTTTACCGACGAAATTAGCACTGTCAGTAAATTTCGGCCTTTTAGCAGTCAGGTACAATGCACTTGCGGGTGCAAAGCCTTTGGCCGGCTGAAAAATGCTGTTTTGCTGACCATCGTATAAGGCTATCTCTTCAATATTATCAAGTGAAAATTTGCCCAGGTCGACCTGCCCGTTCTGCGAATTGCCAAACTCCACGCCATCATAAAATACGGCCGTATGGTTGGTGCCCAGGCTACGTACGTTGATGGTTTTAAGTCCCCCAACGCCGCCATAGTCTTTTAACTGAACACCCGAGAAATAACGTATAGCATCAGCAACAGAGAGACTGTTGATCTGTTCCAATTGAGCGCCTCTAAGCACTTGCACCGGAACTGGTGATGTTGCCTGGATATAAGCCCGTGAAGTGGTTACCTGTACCCCCTTTAGCTGTCGCGATGTATCCTGTTGTTGGTGTATACTGTCTTTCACCTGCGCAGTAGCCGGAAAGCAGCACAACAGGGAACAGCCAGTTAAAACAAGCGCTGTTATAAAAGAAATGTTACTAAAGGGATTTAATACCCTGCTTAGTAAAGGTGATGCCATTGCGTGTTGTGGTTAAAGCCACAGCAAACAGAATGAAGGACACAAAAAATGAAAATACGCGTGCGGTATTTACATTCCAGCTTCAATCCCCGAAAGCTATGAATAATTATGTGCAATGGCAGGTCTTCTGACTTACTCCCCTCGGCCCTGTCTTCCCATCCGCTAGTTAGCGGACAGTGACAATAAGAATGGGCTTTGGTTTTGGAGCTTACAGCAGCGGGTCTGTTCAGGATTTACACCTGATTCCCTTTTAATCCCGAACAAAAGTTCAGGAACCAAAAGCGAGGCAAAGGTATACAATTCTCATGCAGATGGCGTAAAATTTTTATTACTAAGAACAAGAATCTTATTTCGGCCGATGTGGAATTTGCCAAAATGGGCACCATCACCACTAAATAAATAACAGATATGTCTATTTAGCCCATAGTCGGGATTATCAAGATCATGAGTTTCAGGTATAAGATAGATTTGACAATTGTGAATCAGCGACCTTCGCTGATGTCAAAGGTATAAAAAGGTAAAAACCGGGGAACATGATGATGATATTCCCCATTTCTCCATCTTTTTATTTTCATCTGGGGTGAATAAATAAGGTTAACGTGTCTTTTGGCATGAAAAACGCTCTTTGGCACAGGCATTGCAAAACGTATTGTGAACGTAAACTAAAAAAACTATCACAATGGAAAATCTAATAAACACCCACGTTGATGCTTTTAAAGCAGTATTCCTTTTCGGAAAATTTGATAATGTACAAGCAAGAAGAGTATTTGTACCAATCGCTCTGTTTATGGCATCTGTAATCCTTGTATTTGGTCATATCCCAAAGTTTTAATATCTATTCAACTCAAGCTTCCTGGCACATGGACGAGAACATGATGGTCTTTTATACTTCCATAGCATTCCCGTTATAGCGCTGCTGTTGAATTCAGTTCGATGTATTGGGCAAGTAATTAAAATTTAAAACAATAATCTACATATAAGATGTCTACAAAAAGAAACGTGACCTGGATAGGTAAAAGAACGGCAGGATCAGAACCCCATGAAATGATTGAGAGCCTGGCCGGGGAATATCTGGGATATTTATGGGTGTTACCGGATTTTCTGGTCATACAACACATCAAGCGTAATATCGAACAATATTACGTTTCTGAAAATGGTAAAAAAATTAAAGTAGTACTAGGAATTCATGATGGTAAAGAGTATCTAAAAACAGAACAGGATAGTTATAGTCCAGATACTTTATTACATCTGCCAACTCTGCATATTGAGCGACTTGAACCGGTGAATAAACGTCGTTTTGAATTTTAATTTACCTGAACAAAGTCCTTTACTTACTTACAAGTCCCGGGCGAAATCATCGGTCATCAGGCTCACAGAATCCAGATATTTGGACACTTCGCCCATTTCCGTCAGCTTCAGGAAACGCGTAAACCAACTGCGACTGTTGTGAGTAACTTCTTGTTGCCGGTCTGTTTTCAAGCGTGTCCAGGTCAAGTCGCAACTTCTGGAACATCAGCGTAAAATTATGTTTATCCTTAGGCCTGTAAATATTACCTGCCCAATATCTATCTGATTAATAACAAATTAAAAGGCAAAAAAATGGGGCTAAAACAACAAAAATTGTCTTGCCCCATGAAGGGTAAATGATGGGGCTCGAACCCACGACCCTCGGTACCACAAACCGATGCTCTAACCAACTGAGCTACATCTACCGTTTTGGAGAGTGCAAATGTAAAAATTTACTCTCTAAAGTCAAGGACTTTTTTAATATTACAATCAACTTACTATTTAATTTAGATCACTCCTCAATTATTGACGAAATTTGTAAGTATGGCTGAGCAATTAATTGAACTGAGTGTCACCGGGATGCATTGCAACAATTGCGCTATCTCTGTCCACAAATTATTAGAAAAAAAAGGCTTTCATGATATTCTTGTCGATTTTGCTTCGGAGGAAGTAAAGTTCTCTGCCGATGATGAAGCTAAAGTGCAAGATGCAATTAAGGGTATTGAAGGATTAGGCTATAAAGTAGCCGAAGATGCTTCGCTTCAGCATGAAAAGTTCTACGAGAAAATAGAAAATAAGCTCATCTTCTGTACTATATTCACTGTTCCACTTTTGTTAAGTATGTTATTGCCCTGGCATTTTTTGCATGAGCCGATTGTTCAGCTTTTATTTTGCCTGCCGGTTTTTATAGTTGGCTGCATGCATTTTGGCAAAAGCGCATGGCACTCGGTTAAAGGCGGCGTACCGAATATGGATGTGCTGATCTTTATCGGCTCATCCTCAGCCTTTATTTATAGCCTTATAGGCACGATACAGCACTTGGGTATGCAATATCAATTCTACGAAACCAGTGCCACTATCATCACACTGGTATTACTGGGTAATCTATTTGAAAAACGATCAGTAACGCAAACTACCTCTGCAGTAAAAGACTTAATAAAATTTCAGCAGGTAAATGCCAACCGTATTGTAGATGGTGAAATTGAAGTGATCAGTGCCCGCGAAGTGCGTCCGGGTGATACATTGTTAGTCAATACCGGTGATAAGGTTCCTGTAGATGGTGAAGTGCTATCCGGGGATGCCTCAATTAATGAATCCATGCTCACGGGTGAAAGTATTCCGGTTGAAAAAAAGAAATATGATCAATTGATTGGCGGAACAATTGTGGAACATGGCAATATTACCATGATCGCTACCAAGGTAGGAAGCAATACCGTGCTTGCACAAATTATCGAACTGATGAAAAAAGCACAAGCTGCCAAACCACCGGTCCAAAAATTAGGCGACCAGGTAGCGGCCATATTTGTGCCTGCTGTCATATTGATCGCCGTGATCACTTTTACTTTGACTTATTATGTGGGTCATGCCGGATTACAACATGCGCTTATGAATGCCATTGCGGTATTGGTTATCTCATGTCCCTGCGCAATGGGCCTGGCCACTCCTACTGCGGTAATGGTCGGACTTGGCAGGGCAGCAAAAAACGGGATATTAATTAAAGGCGGTGATACCATTGAAGCAGTAACCCAAACCAAATATATCGTATTTGATAAAACGGGCACGCTTACCACCGGGAAGTTTCACATTAATAAAATAAAATCCGAGAGCGGAGCTGACATAGAAGCAATACGCGGGATAATTACCGCTATTGAAGAACGTTCCAACCATCCTATTGCACGTTCCCTGGTAAGCGAGTTAAAAGGCCTGCCACAACAAAAAGTAATTTTAAAAGCTGTAAGTGAAGAAAAGGGTTTGGGTATGCGTGCCGAAGATGTGGAAGGCAATCATTATTTCCTGGGTCTGGGGAAAGCAAATATTGAAAGCGACTTTAATATATCGCTTTATAAAAACCAGGTTCTGCTGGCTCAAATAGAGATCGATGACGAGATAAAACCACAAGCTGCATCTTTGATCAGCACATTAAAGGGCATGGGAATTATTCCTGTACTATTAAGCGGCGACAAGCAGAATAGGTGTGAAAAAGTGGCAAAAGCAATCGGCATAGCCGAGGTTCATGGTGAAAAGATGCCTGCCGATAAACTAACGGTAATAGATGTTTACAAAAAGAAGGGCGAAACTATTATGGTTGGCGACGGCATTAATGATGCCCCTGCCCTTACCAAAGCAGATGTAGGTATATCTATGAATGATTCGAGCCAGATAGCTATACAATCAGCAAGAGTGATACTTTTAAATACAGATCTGTATTCGTTAGTTAAGTTTTTGCAGATAAGCAAGCATACGCTGATCACGATTAAACAAAACCTTTTCTGGGCATTTGCCTATAACGTCGTAGCTATTCCTATTGCTGCCTGTGGATTTTTAAGTCCGATGATCGGTGCACTCACTATGGCATTTTCAGATGTCGTGGTGATTGGTAACTCATTGAGGTTGAAAGTAAAGAAGATCTCTTAGTTCATAGTTGATGGTTCATAGTTCATAGACCTGATTTATTTTCTATTTTTGGGCATAACGATTTGGGGGATGCGATGGATCCAAAAACCATGAACCATCAACTATGATCCATGAACTAATTAAATGATTGAAATATTTACAGACGGCGCGTCGAGCGGAAATCCGGGACCAGGTGGCTATGGAGTAATTCTTCGCTCCGGCAAACACTACAAAGAGCTTTCTGAAGGCTTTCGTAAAACCACCAACAATCGTATGGAACTCCTTGCGGTAATAAAAGGTCTTGAAGCAATCAAAAGCTTAAATCAATCCGTCACTATCTATTCCGATTCAAAATATGTAATTGATGCTATTGAGAAAAGATGGGTGTACGGATGGCTGCAGAAGGGTTTTAAGGACAAAAAGAATAAAGACTTGTGGTTGCGCTATCTCGAAGTAAGCAAACTGCACAATATCAAATTTGTATGGGTACGCGGGCATGCCGGTCACCCCGAAAATGAAAGGTGCGATGTGCTGGCCGTAGCTGCCGGCAAACAAAAAGATTTGCTTATAGACTCTGTTTTCGAAATGGAATCGGGTAAGGTGAATTTATTATGAGTTGATTAAGTTAAGTTGTTGATTATGTTGATTGGTTAAATTTTATTCCCAACCTAATCCAACTCAATCAACCATTTTCAACCCTACTGTATAGAAACCAATCCCTCAAATGTCTTCTTAGTTCCCTGTGGTGAAAAGAAAGACATCAATTCTTCAGCCTTATGCACCATATTTTCTGATCCAATAAAGATGGCTGTACGCTGGTGCAAGTCTGTTACCTCAAGCTCCAGTATACGCTGATACCCATTACTTGCTCTTCCTCCTGCCTGTTCAATAATAAAGGCCATCGGATTGCATTCATATACTAACCTCAATTTACCATTCGGAGCGCTTGCGGTTACCGGATAAATAAATATGCCCCCTTTTATCATGTTGCGGTGAATATCCGCTACCATAGAGCCGATATAACGGGAAGTATATGGACGACTAGTTTTTGCATCCTCCACCTGGCAATACTTGATATATTTTTTTACGCCATCCGGAAAATGCACGTAATAGCCTTCGTTAATGGAATAGATCACACCATCCTTTGGCATTTTCATCTCAGGATGTGAAAGGCAAAACTCGCCTATTGAAGGATCAAGCGTAAAACCATTAACTCCTTTCCCTGTGGTGTATACCAACATGGTTGATGAGCCGTAGATCACATAACCAGCGGCTACCTGTTCAGTTCCGCGTTGCAATACATCCTCCAATGAAGCTCTTCCTTTTGTAGATTTTCTGCGATAAATAGAAAAGATAGTCCCAATACCAACATTGACATCAATATTTGACGATCCATCCAGTGGATCTATCGCCACAATATATTTTGCATCCTGTGATACATCTGTATCCAAATGGATATAATCATCATTTTCTTCTGATGCAACTATGCAGCATTCGCCACCATGCTTTAATGCAGAGATGAATTGTTCGTTAGCATATACGTCCAGTTTCTTCTGCCCCTCGCCCTGAATATTTGTTGTTCCGTTTTCTCCAAGTATATCCGCGAGGCCTGCTTTGTTCACTTCGCGGTTAACAATTTTTGCGGCTATTCCAATGTCCCTCAACAACCTTGATAATTCACCCTTAGCGTACGGAAAGTCAGCTTGCTTCTCAATAATAAATTGGCCCAGTGTTTTGGTTATTTTCATATACTTAGTGTATTTAATACATACTATTTTTGCAATTCTATGGCTTCTAAGTTATGAATTTTTTCTTCAGAAATGCAAAATCTAAGCATAGTACGAACTTTATGCCAGCCTTGTTTCCCAGCAGCACCGGGGTTTAAGTGTAAACAACTGATCTTTTTATCATAAATAACCTTTAATATATGAGAATGCCCGCAGATAAATAATTTGGGAGGGTTAGTGTAAATCTCTTGTCTTATTGACGGGTTATAATTTCCGGGATATCCGCCTATATGCGTCATCCAAACATCTACCTGCTCACAGTTAAAACGCAGGTTTTCGGGATAAGTTAAACGGATATCTCTACCATCAATATTACCATAAACACCACGCAATGGCTTAAAGGCCGCCAGTTTATCTGCCAGCTCTATAGTGCCGAAATCACCGGCATGCCATATCTCGTCGCAATTTTCAAAGTGCTTAAAAACAGCATCGTCAAGGTAGTCGTGGGTGTCTGAGAGGAGGCCTATTCGGGTCATATTATTGCGAAATGCGAAAGTTCAATTTCGGAAGTATTTATTAAAATATGGTGAAGAAATCTTTTAAAGTTTCTTGATATTGTTTGCTATAGACTTTGGGTGCATTATAGATTACAAATTTTTCATTGTCAGTTTCTATTTTATCTAATGACAATACCAATATTTCGCGATGTGGAGCAGAATCTTGATACGAATAAATACTTATTACCTTTTTAATAAAAAGACCGTTATCCAACCCGATATTTTTCACCAATTCGGCTGTATCCAAGGGTAAAATCAAGAAACAATCGCCACTCGAATTAATATGCCTTGCTATACCAATGGTCAATTTTCTAAAAAACTCCTGATCTGTATGTTTTGCAATACCTTTATTGGCTTTTGGCGATTTTAACGAGTTAATAAAAAACGGTGGATTAGATACGATAAGGTCATACTTTGCATCAGGGTTCGGCTCAAAAAACTGCTCAAAACCAACTGGATAAACACTTAATCTTTCAGAAAATGAAGAGTTAGTAAAATTCTTTTCAGCAGTTTGGGCAGCTATGGGATCAATCTCAACTGCATCTATCCGTGCATCATTAAACCTTTGCGCCAGCATAAGTGCTATTACACCTGTGCCTGTCCCAATATCCAGTATAGTTTTAGGCTGATCTGCTTCGGCCAATGCGCCTAATAATACCCCATCCGTATTGATCTTCATCGCGCAGTCGCTCTGATCGACGTTGAATTGTTTAAATCTGAACATTATTATTAAAATCGTAAATTTGCTGTAAACATAAGTTATGCCTGAACTATTTAGACTATTTGGTATTAGATTTTTCTTTTTTAGCAATGAGCATTTGCCGATTCATGTACATATAGAAAATGCGGATGGTGATGCAAAATTCGAAATCAAACCTGTAAAACTTGTCAATAATAACGGCATAAAAAATAAAGATCTGAAACTCGCTGAAAGTATAATAGAAGAAAATGAAGAGTTAATTGAGAAACGTTGGAAAGAATACTTTAAAAAGTAAAATTATGATAACAATTACATCAGTTCGGTTTGATAATAACAACATTGTTGTTGAAATGAGTAATGGTAAAATCATAGAAACTCCAATCAAGTCTTACCCCAATTTAAGAAAGGGTACACAGGAACAAATAAACAATTATCAAATAAAGGGTAATGGAAGATGGGTACATTGGGATGAATTAGATGAGGATTTGTCTGCCGAAGGCTTTTTATCCATGCAAGAAAAGCACGATTAACTTTTTCTTTCCTTTATTTTTCATAAAACTCAATAGGCAACCCATCCGGATCAGCAAAAAAGGTAAAATGCTTGCCGGTAAATTCATCAACCCTGATAGGCTCAATAAATATATGATGAGATTGAATATGACTAACAGCTTCTTCGATATCATCTACCTCAAAAGCAATATGCCTCAAACCAACAGCTTCAGGACGTGACGGCCGGGCAGGCGGATCAGGAAATGAAAAAAGCTCGATCTGGTATAGTCCTGCAACTTCCAGATCAAGCTTATATGAATTTCTTTCCTTGCGGAAAATCTCTTGTGTAATCTTTAAACCGAGCACTTCACTATAAAAGTGTTTGGACTTTTGATAGTCCGAACAAATAATGGCGATATGATGTACACGGTTAAGTTTTAGCATATTTACTTCTAAAAAGGATAGTTAACGTTTTTTCAACTATTAGAATGCTACCATGTTCCGTAGGAACAATTGGTTGGTAGAAAAAAATAATATTTTTAACAGCGTTCCATAGGAACGTATGGTGCTATTCTAATTCTTTGAAAATATATCGTTCGTCCCATTCAATTTCAAACGCCGTCAGAAATTTTTTGTATTCGTCTAAAAACGTTTCCTTATGATGGCGTATCTCCTGATTTTTTATATAACGAATCACATCGTTCACCTAACTTTTTGCATATGAAAAAGCCCCGTATCCCTCCTGCCAGGCAAAGGGCTGTGAACACAAATTCTGCAATTTGATCCATTTGCTGCTTTCAGTTTTTACGTTTTGTATTAAAGAAGATATAGATTGATGTGGCCGCATTCCAATAAAAATATGAATATGATCAGGCATACTATTTATTTGAAGCATTTTATGTTTATTCTCCTGAAAAATGCCCGTAATATATTGATGCAGTCTTTCTTTCCATTCTGAATCAATTAATGCCGTTCTAAATTTTACAGCAAATACAAACTGAATATGAATTTGCGTATAACTATTTGCCACAATAAAATGGAATATAAAACCCTGATAAGCACCAATCGTTCCTATGGAACGGTACAATAAAATTCATTTTTTTTCTACCAACCAAATGTCCCTATGGGACACTCTATATTTCCAATTTCGATAAGGTTATTCGCCTAAAATAACATGTAGAACGTTATCGTAAACCAATTTAATATCCATGATATTACCGAATGATTCTTCGTCGACAGTTAAGTAGCCGTTGCTTACTGTACCCAGCAAACTAAAATCGACTTCGCTGGTCGCCATCAGTTCAATAAAACGCTCCTGCTCTTCTGGCGATATGCTTACCACTACCCTGCCCTGTGCTTCGCCAAACAAGAAGGCATCTTTACGTATAGCACTATCTGATTCTATTTCAAAGCCCAAGCCATTTGGCATAGCCGATTCTGTCAATGCAATAAATAAGCCGCCATCAGATACATCATGTGCAGATTGTATCACCTGGTGTTTGATCAGTTGCTTTACAACCTGGTGCATGGCATATTCCTTATCCAGATCAAAATATGGTGCCGGTGCCGATAGTATTTTATGATAAGAAGCTAAATATTGTGATGAAGCAATATCATTAACCGATTCACCTATCAGGTAGATCAAATCTCCAGGCTGTTTAAAATCAGATGTGGTTAACGTTGAAATGTCATCTAATACGCCAAGCATACCAATAGTTGGTGTCGGGAATACCGGACCTTCATCTGATGATTGGTTATAAAAGCTCACGTTACCACCTGTAACAGGGGTTTCGAATTTAGTACAAGCTTCGCTCATACCTTTTATAGCACCAACAAACTGCCAGTAAACTTCGGGTTTGTAAGGATTACCAAAATTAAGACAGTTAGTAATTGCAACAGGCTCACCACCCGCACAAGTAATATTACGTGCAGCTTCGGCTACAGCTATGGCACAACCTTTCTGAGGGTCAGCATATACATAACGCGAATTACAATCAACAGTTAAAGCAATAGCTTTATCGGTATCTCTTACACTCACCACCGCAGCGTCGCATGGACGATTAGTAGTCATGGTTGATGCACCGACCATCGAATCATACTGCTTGGTTACCCAACGTTTAGATGCAATATTAGGGTGTGATATCAGATGCTCTGCAACCTCCGTCAGGTCTACAGGCTCTTTTACATCTTCTATTTTAAATTTCTGATTTTCTCTGTAATAGGCGGGCTCGCTGTATTCGCGTTTATAAACCGGAGCACCACCGCCCAATACAAGGTCATCAGCAGGGACATCGGCAACCAGTTCGCCATTCATATAATAAAGCAGGCGTTGAGTATCGGTTACCTCGCCTATTATGGCGCAATTCAAATCCCATTTATCGAAAACAGCTTCTACTTCTTTTTCCCGCCCCTTGTGAACCACGATGAGCATACGTTCCTGAGATTCGGAAAGCAGTATCTCGAAAGGCTTCATATTTTCCTGGCGTGTAGGCACTTTATCCAGGTCGATACGCATGCCATGCTCGCCTTTTGCTGACATTTCAGAGTTTGAGCAGATAATACCCGCCGCTCCCATATCCTGCATTCCTACTACAGCACCGGTCTTGATCACCTCAAGCGTAGCTTCCAACAATAATTTTTCCTGAAAAGGGTCGCCCACTTGTACAGCAGGTAAGTCATTTACAGAATCTTCAGTAATATCTTTTGATGCAAAAGCAGCACCATGTATACCATCTTTACCTGTTGCTGATCCTACTATATAAACCGGATTGCCAACACCATAAGATGTTGCTGACACCGTTTCACCGGCTTTAACAATACCGGCAGACATGGCATTTACCAATGGGTTTACATTATAGCAATCGTCAAAGAACAATTCACCACCAACTGTTGGGATACCAAAAGCATTCCCATAATCACCAATACCTTTAACAACACCTTTGATCAGCCATTTGGTACGGTCAAGACTTAAATCGCCGAACCTCAAAGAGTTTAACTGTGCGATTGGCCTTGCTCCCATTGTAAATATATCACGGTTAATACCGCCGACGCCAGTTGCTGCGCCCTGGTAAGGTTCTAAAGCAGAGGGATGGTTATGTGACTCAATCTTAAAAGCACAACCAATACCATCACCCAGGTCAACCAATCCGGCATTTTCCTCACCGGCCTTGGCCAGCATACGCGGACCATCTTTTGGCAAAGTTTTAAGCCAGGTGATAGAATTTTTATATGAACAATGCTCGCTCCACATTACCGAGAAAATAGATAACTCAGTAAAGTTCGGCACACGACCCAATATTTCTTTTATTCGTTCAAATTCTTCGGGTAGTAAGCCTAAATCTTTTGCGGTTTCGGGGGTGGTTAATTCCAGGTGCTCCAAGATAATATCGTTTTTTTGAAAGGATGCGCAAAATTAGGAAAAAGAGCCGAAAGCAGAAAGGAAAAGACAGTAAAAGCTTAAAGGATAAAGGCGAAAGGCCAGAGGTTGATAACCCAGAAATAGCCTTTCGCCTTTATCCTTTTACCTTTCGCCTCAATCAGGATCGTTCAACTGAAAGGTGATTGGCATAGTAAACTTTACACGCACCGGGTGACCATTCTGGATACCAGGTTTCCAGGCCGGGGCCAATTTCAACACTCTTACCGCTTCTGCATCAAGTCCAAAACCTATTCCTCTCTCAACAACAATATCTGAAATATGGCCGTCCTTCTCTACAACAAAACTCAGGAATACTTTGCCTTGTGCTTTTGCATCTATGGCTTGTTGTGGATAACGCATATTTCTTTGCAGAAATTTTGCCCAGGCAGCTTCACCTCCATATGGCTGTGGCAATACCTGAATCTCATACATTTCCCTGGGCTTTGTATCTTCAACTACATCCTTCATTCCTCCGTCACCTGGCCCTGTTTCAGGGATTTCAATATTTCCAGCCTGGTCCGGGCCTTTTTTCGTCTCTGTGCCAATCGCTGCTGTAGTAAGATCAGTCAACTTTGGTGGATTTTCCGCTTCATCGTTGGGCTTAACTACAAAAATCGGATACTTAATTGTATTCACCTGTACCTGTGGATGCGTAGTTTGCGGTTTAGGCGGAACAACTGGTTTTACCTCATCCTTGACATGTGGAGGAATAGGAATGGGTGAGTTATACTCCCTAATTATTACAGCTTCTTGTTTAGGCTTTAAAATACTATAAGCTGTATACAAAAACGCTACACTAAAAAAAGCTATTGCCATTGCCTTTACCAGGTTTTGAGCGTAATGCTTTCTCAGATCATAAGCGCCATACTCTTTGTTCTTGCTGTCAAATACAATCTCGAGCCACTCGGGGTTGTACAAATCAAATTTTGTGATTTCCATTTCGGTGAAATTTAATTTTTAAATATAACGATTTAACAATATTAAATATTGTATATATTTAAAATATTAATTTTCACAAGGCAATTTTCCAGTTTTGCAGAATATAATTTTACCCAACAGCCAAATTGAAAAAATCAAGTGAAAAAGAAAACGCCGCAAAAATTGCGGCGTTTATAAAATGGAAGCGCGTGTCGGGAAAATATCTTTACCACTTATCGGTAACTATTTTCTTTACCGGTTGCTGATCCGGATTTTTAACTGAATGATTTTCAGTCATATATTTTTTAAGTTTTTCTCCTAATTGCTTGCAAAATGCACCTGTCTGATCAAAATAGCCATCAACATCTTTTTGAGTTAGTTTGGATGACGCGTTTTCAAGTGGTATTTCAACACCATTTACTGGCACAAAAACACCATAGCGGTTTTTTTCATAAGGTGTAAATAAAAAATCGGTTAGCCAATACCTGTATTTGCCCTCTTTACACTCAATAGTTAGATTATAGGCCATTTCGCCATTTTCATGCTTGACCAGGGAAGTATAGGTGAGAAATTTATCTTTAATACCGGCACCATTTTGAGTCATTTGCGCTGACTTATTTTTGGGATAAATATCTTTTACAAAATATGCAACGCTTTTTTGCAGGCTGTCTGCAGATATTCCGGGACGGTCAACCACCTGGTAATAAATATATTTATTATGTTCATCAAGTGACAACAGACTTTTTTGCGCACTCGCAACTTCCACAGCTATTAAACAGGTAAGAAATAAAAAAAATCTTTTCATACTATAAATATAAAGCCGCTCCTTTATATAAAGAGCGGCTTTGATAAAATAAATAAGGTATTTTATTAGAACGCGTATACAGCTGCAATTAAGAACTGTGAAGCGTTATTGGTTGAAAGATTACTGCTGTTAACAAAAGTGTATGGAAAATCATCACTCTTCTTATCAAACCTGATCTCAGGAATAATCGTTAACGGGCCTGCTTTGATGTTAGATGTTATTGTTAGTGCTTTCACATTGCCACCATTGTTCTTGTAGTCAAAATACTCACCCCTCAAGCCAAAAGTAACCACCTTTGATACGGCTAATTGTGGATACAAAGCCACTCCTGAAAATCCGTCTCCACCATGCGAAGTACTAAAGTCAGCAGCATTCAAGCCCAGTTTAAAGGCATCGGTGATCTGGTAAGCAGTTGTAAGGTCAAGCTCTGTTCCTGAATACGGGCCAGAAGCAACATTGAGGTAAGCAGTCCAGCCTTTTACAGGAGCTATCATCAGTTGTGCACCAAAAGTAGATACATCACCAGATCCTGTACCTTCACCTACTGGTCTGAATGAGGTATAGGTATTCCAATAGTTATTAAAAATGCCCGCCATTAAACTTACTTTATCAGAGAACGCATAAGTAGCCTTGAAACCTGCATTCTGGAACGGCCCGTTAGTAAACAGGTAAGAAGTAGAATAGTTAAAGTTCCCTACAGGTGATATTACCTCATACCCAATGAAGGTTGCCATATAACCTGCTGTCAGGTTAAATTTATCAGTCACATCATAGGATACATACAGGTTCTGAATGTGATAACCTGAAGTTGGGATAGATTGGTCACTACGTGGACCGAATGACATTTCGCCCACAAACGCTGCTTTGCCCACCTTTTTCTTCAGACCAAGATCTATCATGCCGATAGATACCGAGTTCTGATCTGAAGCAAAGCTGGTAGGAATATTGCCGGTTTTTGAGAAATCATACTTCCAATAAGTATCCACTGACCCACTGAAAATCAGCGGTGGATCAGTTGGAGAAGCTGTAGTCCCTACCTTGCCCGTATCAACAGGGGCAGTTACTGCCGCCTTAGCTGACATGATGGCGATAACAAATAAGGATAAGAGTAAAAGTATTTTTTTCATGATAATTAATTTGGTTGATTGATTAGATTATTTAGTTAAGTTGATTTGATTAGTTTGAAACATAACATCTCCATTCAGCTGTGAACCCTGGGTTTACAGTTGTAATTAAGTATGAAGATTTTATTAAAAGTTTAGAAAAATCTCGTGCGGTTGATTACGCGGCAGTAAAATCAGATCACAAATTTGGATCAACCGCACGAGAAATTAGAAGTTATATGCAGTGCTTATATTTAAGCTTCTGCAGGTAATTTAACACCTTTGTCAAACAAGCCGCTTAAGCTGATGTCATCATCCTGAGCAGGATATACTTCGATACCGTGATCGAATACATCCAGACCACCCAAACCTGCTTCACCATGTTCTTCAACACGCAGTCTCCATGGGTTAGGTAATTTATTAATAATGTACATCATAGTAATAGTGACTACAAATACAGCTATTGCAATAGTGAAGGTACCTATAGCCTGTGCTTCAAATACGCTCCAGCCACCGCCGTAGAATAAACCGGTTACAGGTGCACTGTTATCTGCACCAGTTGGACCGGTTGCACCATATTGACCAGATGCGAATAAGCCTAGCGACAAAGTACCCCAGATTCCGCAAAATCCGTGTACAGATACTGCACCAACCGGATCGTCAATACGGAACCACTCGATTAAGTACATGCCAGCGAAAACAACTAGTCCGGCAACAGCACCAAGTAAACATGCTCCAAGTGGGCTAACCCAATAACAAGGGCAAGTAATAGCTACTAATCCGCCTAATAAGCCATTAAGTGTAAATCCTAAATCGAACTTACCCTTTGTTCCGCCCCACCATAAACCTGCCAGCATAGCAATCATACCGCCGGTACATGCAGCTAAAGTTGTATTGGCAGCAATACGACCAATACCAGAGGCATCCATACCTGACAAAGTACTTCCTGGATTAAATCCGTACCAGCCAAACCATAAAATAAATGTACCTACAGCGGCAACTAACATGTTATGTCCCGGTGGCATACCGCCCTTTTCTTTATCATCCCGTTTAAAGATACGTCCAAGTCGTGGCCCCAATACTATGGCACCAGCAAGCGAAGCAATACCACCGATAGTATGCACTACTGTTGAACCTGCAAAATCTCTGAAACCCTGACCTAATGACTCAAAAAAGTTACCTTTTGAACCCATCAAAGCCAAAAATCCGTCAGGACCCCAGGCCCAGTGACCTATTATCGGATAGATAAATCCAGTAATACCTATACTGTAAAGGATATCGCCACGGAAACTTGTACGGCCGATCATTGCACCTGAAACGATAGTTGAACAGGTATCAGCAAATGCATATTGAAATATCCAATGAGCTAAAATCGGAATACCGGTTGCTTCATATGCGACTGGAGTATTTTGCAGAAAGAACCAGTTTGTAATTGTTTTTCCATCAGCACCAAGACCTCCCCAACCAATAAATCCATTGCCATGACCAAACATGAAAGCATAACCTATAGCGTAAAATAAAATCCCGCAAAGACAAGTGTCAAATACGCACTCCATCAGCACGTTCACTGTTTCACGTTTACGTGCGAAACCAGCCTCAAGCATCACGAAGCCCGCCTGCATACCGAAAACCAGGAATGCAGCCACTAATGTCCAAACGGTGTTAATTGAATTCATCATGGATGTTTCCAGATCTGTTGGTTTTGCGGGAGCAGCTGCAGCAGCATGAGCCGCTGTAGGCAGCAATCCGGGAATAGTCATCATGGCTGCCAGGACAAGGCCTAGCCCGATCATTTTTCCTGTCAAAATGGTCGCGCCCAGCGCCCACTTTTCACGCGTCAGTTGTCGGAGGGAACTGAGCAAATTGAATTTTGGAGATTCTACTTTCATTGTTTGTTTAATTTAGTTTGATTGATATGAACGATTTTTATGATATACAGCGATAAATGAAAATTTAAACCGAAATAAACTCTTAGTTATTAATAGAATCATACAATTACTCAATTTTAAATATGATTTTATTAATTTTTTATGAAATTATGTATGTTTTTCTAAAAATACAAATTTTAGACCCTAAAATTGTTTCAAAAAATTGAAGAATTACGAAAATTATAAAAATCAAATATAAATTCAGTCCCATTTTGCATTATTTTCAATCAAAAAAATTAAATAAATCAAAAAACAATAGATTTACCAATAAACCAAATAGAAAATTATCAATTTAGCCCTATTTACACCGATAATTTTCATGACTTTATTAAATTTTTAGTAAAAAAATAGATTTTTGTTAATAAAAATTGAATTTTAAGCCTTTTTAAGCCCAAAATTCATTCCTGAACGAAGCAACTGAATCAAATTCTTTTAATAATTATATTTTGCTCAATTATTCTCTGTATTATTAAGGATAATTTTACTTTTGATTAACCTTACAACCAATAAAGCATGTCAAATATTCGATTTCAGGCCCTGCAAACAGTTCTTAACCGGGCAACTCCGGAAGTAAAACTACCTTCAAACAAAATTTCTGATTACTTTAGTGCTAACGTCTTTGATAAACAGAAGATGAAAGAATACCTTTCAAAAGAGGCATACCTGGTAGTCGTTAATTCTATTGAAAAAGGAGAGCCGATTCCGAGAGATATGGCAGAACAGGTTGCATCAGCAATGAAATCATGGGCACTGAGTAAAAACGCCACGCATTACACCCATTGGTTTCAGCCGCTTACGGGCACAACTGCTGAAAAACATGATGCCTTTTTTGAACCCACTTCTGATGGTGGCGCTATTGAGGTATTTTCGGGCGATGCTCTGGCCCAGCAAGAACCAGATGCTTCCAGTTTCCCAAGCGGAGGTATAAGAAATACTTTTGAAGCAAGAGGCTATACAGCGTGGGATCCATCCTCTCCTGCCTTTATTATGGGACGTACCTTATGTATACCTACCGTATTTGTTTCATACACCGGCGAAGCATTAGATTACAAAGTACCATTATTAAAAGCTTTAAATACTTTAGACAAAGCGGCTGTAGATGTATGCCACTATTTTGATAAAAGCATTGAGCGGGTTAATGCATCGTTAGGAATTGAGCAGGAATATTTCCTGGTGGATATTGCTTTATTTAATGCAAGGCCCGATCTATATTTAACAGGTCGTACACTTTTCGGTCATATATCAGCAAAAAACCAGCAACTGGAGGATCATTATTTTGGTTCGATACCTGAACGCGTATACGCTTTTATGCAGGATATGGAAACTGAGGCGCTGCAATTAGGCATTCCTTTAAAAACACGGCATAATGAGGTTGCGCCATCTCAATTTGAATGTGCTCCTATTTATGAGGAGATCAACCTGGCAATTGACCATAACCAATTACTAATGGACCTGATGGACAGGATTGCCAAAAGGCATAATTTTAAGGTATTGCTACATGAAAAGCCTTATGCAGGTATTAATGGTTCAGGCAAACATAATAACTGGTCGATGATTACTAATACGGGCAAAAATTTGCTATCGCCCGGTAAAACACCAAAGAACAACCTGATGTTCCTTACATTCTTTGTAAATACAATCAGGGCTGTTTATGAACATGCGGATTTATTAAGAGCCTCTATTGCATCAGTAAATAATGACCACCGCCTTGGAGCAAACGAAGCCCCTCCTGCTATCATATCTATATTTTTAGGCAGTCAATTAAGCGATGTGCTCGATGAGATCGAAACATCCAGGATCAGCAAAAAAATAAAGGATGATGCAATGCTATGGCAGGGAATACCAAAGATTCCTCAGATATTAAAGGATAATACAGACCGTAACCGCACCTCTCCATTCGCCTTTACAGGCAACAAGTTCGAATTGCGCGCTGTCGGATCATCGGCAAATTCGGCCGGACCTATGACCATATTAAATATGATAGTAGCCGATCAGTTAAAAAAATTCAAATATGATGTGGATAAACTGATCAAAAAGGGAGAAAAGAAGGATGTTGCGCTACTGATGGTTATTAAAAAATATATTAAAGAATCAAAAAGTATACGATTTGAAGGCAACGGATACAGCGAAGAATGGGAAAAAGAAGCTGAAGCCCGGGGATTATCTAATTTTAAAACCACACCAAAGGCCCTGGATGCTATACTTTCTGAAAAATCAGCCATATTATTTGAAGATACTGGCGTATTCAGTAAAAGAGAGGCACATGCGCGCCATGAAATCTTATTAGATAGTTTTTACAAAAAATTGCAGATAGAAGCGCGGGTAATAGGTGAAATGGTGACAAATATCATCATACCAACAGCTATTGCTTACCAAAGCAAATTGGTTGAAAATGTTAAAGGATTAAAGGATATTGGATTAAAGGAAACGACATATTCGGCACAACTGGATATTATCAATCAGATATCCGACCATGTCAACTTTATCAAATCAAACGTTGAGCATATGGTCTCAGAACGCAAAAAAGCCAATATAATTGAAGATATACGCGAGAAATCATTGGAGTATGACGAAAAAGTAAAATCATACTTCCAACCTATACGCTACCATGTAGATAAACTGGAGCAATTGATAGACGACTCGATATGGCCTTTACCTAAATTCAGGGAATTATTATTTATAAAATAATTAAATAGCTAAACGATAGTGATCCCTTAAACAAGATCACTATCGTTGTTTAAGGCTGTTTCTTTCTTTCTCAGTGCATTTTCAAGTTGTTCCTCCTCATTCAGGTCGCGTATATATTGAACTTTGAGATGATCATAAAAAGAATGCTTGTCGACTAACATAGCCACCATACTTGCAACCATACCGGCCAGAATAAGGTGAAATATCACGTTATTACGATCGGTCATTTCAAGCACAAGTATAGCCGAAGTAAACGGAGACCTGGTGACACCGGTTAAAAATCCGACCATGCCTGCCAATACCAGCAAGTTTGTATTAGTATCTGATAAATGGAACCAACCCGATATCAATGAACCAACACTGGCGCCTGCTCCTAATGCAGGAGCAAATACACCGCCGGATGCGCCTGTCGTAAATGACAATATGGGGCCTACCATTCTTAACACAGGCATATACCATGTAGTGTATTTATCCGAAGTAAATAATGCTTTTTGCATTACATCCTTACCAGATCCTAAAATACCAGCATTAACAAAAATCGCGATCCCGGCCATGATCAACGCGCAAAAAATCACATATAATACATGTTCCCGGTTAAAATTGAATTTTGATTTCCATTTAAATATAAGCAGTATTACTTTGGCCATGCCACTACCTAACAGACCTGTAATTATAGCTACAAGAATAACATCGACAAAAATAAATCCGGAAAGATTACCCATTTTAGGATATCCTAAATATAAATAAGGACCTAAAATACCCTGAGCTGTTAGTCCGGCAATAATCACCGAAGAGAAAATTGCAGTTTTGAAATAACTGAAATGCGTTTTGGTCAATTCCTCTATAGCGAATACTATACCCCCCAAAGGTGTATTAAATGCTGCCGCAAGTCCCGCAGCTGCACCTGTAATGATCATATTTCTTTTTGCCACCTTTGGCCACCATGCAGGCAAAACCTGGTTTACCTTCCTGAATACAGAGGCTGCTATCTGGATAGTTGGGCCTTCTCTGCCGATTGCCCCTCCTCCTATTGCAAAAACCAAACTTGATAACATTTTGATCAGTATTACTTTAATGCTTAAAAGCTTATTTACTTTTTGATCACTCTTTGGGTTGGTAATTTCTATTGCTGCTGCTACCTGTGGTATGCCGCTCCCTCTTGAATAAGGTGAAAAACGTTTAACCAGCCACCACGCAACAATAAAACAAACCGGCATTAAAATAAATAAATACCATGCATGCTGTTTATAGATGATAGCAGTAAGGTTTTCGGCCATTAAGAAAAGCCTTGCATAAATAACTGCAATAAGACCAGTGATAATCGAGGCTATCCAAAAAGGTATAGCCTGAAGTACATTTCGTTTTAATTCTTCATTATGAAGGCGATCAAATGTATGTTTTAGATGAAGACGTACTTTAGGAACTACAGTGTTTAACATGAATTATAGATGAGATTTGCAAAACTAATAGTTTTGGAGTTTCTAAACTATCATTAAGCAGTATATTTGCGCATGATTTCTTCGCAAAGATATGATCAAAGAGGTGTATCGGCCTCAAAGGATGATGTTCACAATGCTATTAAAAACATAGATAAAGGCATATTTCCCAAAGCTTTCTGCAAAATTGTACCTGATATTTTGACTAACGATTCTGAATACTGCAATATCATGCATGCTGATGGGGCCGGTACAAAATCATCTCTTGCATACAGTTATTGGAAAGAAACGGGTGATATTTCTGTTTGGCGGGGTATAGCTCAGGACGCAATAATTATGAATCTTGATGATCTGTTGTGCGTAGGTGCTATTGATAATATCCTCCTTTCATCAACCATTGGTCGTAATAAGAATTTAATACCTGGCGAAGTAATAGCAGCTATCATTAACGGAACCGAAGAAATACTGGCCGAATTACGTGATGCAGGCATCGGCATTTACTCTACCGGTGGCGAAACCGCCGACGTGGGTGATCTGGTGCGAACAATTATTGTAGACTCTACGGTAACATGTCGCATGAAACGTGCAGATATCATTTCAAATGACCGTATCCAACCCGGAGACGTTATTGTCGGTCTGGCTTCATTTGGCCAAGCTAATTATGAAAAAGAATACAATGGCGGAATGGGCTCCAATGGGCTGACATCAGCCCGTCACGATGTATTCAACAAAAGTATTGCTGAAAAGTATCCTGAAAGTTATGACCATGCTGTACCTTATGAGCTCGTATTCTCGGGCAGTAAAAATTTAACAGATAAAATTGATATTGGGGATGGTAAAACCCTGGAGGCCGGCAAGCTGGTACTTTCCCCTACCCGTACCTATGCACCAATCATTAAAACTATGCTGGATATCTATCGCAAACAAATAAATGGCATGGTACATTGCAGCGGTGGGGCACAAACCAAAGTACTGCACTTTATTGATAATCTGCATATTATTAAAGATAATTTATTCCCCGTTCCTCCCCTGTTTAAATTGATACAGGAAGAATCAGGAACGAGCTGGCAGGAAATGTATAAGGTATTTAATATGGGCCACCGTATGGAACTATATGTGCCCGAAGAAATTGCATCTGACCTGATTGCTATATCAAAAAGCTTCGGCGTTGATGCGCAAATTATAGGCCGGGTTGAAAGTGCTGATAAAAAGCAGGTAACTGTAAAATCAGAATTTGGTGAGTTTGTATATTAAACAGTCAAAAAGCCATAAACGAAAACGGGCTGCCTTTTCAGGCAGCCCGTTTTCGTTTAGATAAATATTTTATTTAACTAGCTGTAGAAGGGACCCATGCAGTACCATTCCATTGGAATTTAAGTACAGTTTTCACATCAGAGCCACCTGTATAATTCAGATAGGTGACATTGTAATTTGTATTCGTTTGCGGGGTTTTAAAATCCGTAGTTAATACCAATATCATAGCAAGTTGCAGATCAGCAGCCGACCAACCCGAAAAATCACCGTAACTGGCAAGATTTGATCGTTGTCCGGATGATCCGATTGTTGAATTCGCAATAAGTGTAATGTCGGCAGCGGTAAGTGTGTACGCAATAACAGGTAAAGGCTTAACATATGTCCAGGCACCGCCTTGTTTAATGAAGTTTACAGTACCTGTAGAGGCTTGTGGAACAGTATAATTATTACCGTCGTAAACCAATGGCTGTACTCTTTGATAATCTGTTGTGCTGTTTACGAAATAATTATAGCTTACATATACAATATCGCCCTTTTTAATTGTATCCTGAATAGTTATATCAGATTTAACAAGAGCACCTAACATAGATGGTATGTTTGGATTATTAGATGAACTAAACTGGTTGAATTTTCCCAATCCTACCGATGCGTATTCTGCCGGTGTTATTGTATAGATTTCTTTCCACGCACCATTTGTATACATAAAAGAATATGGAGGTGTTAAAGTAGCTGGAAAAGGTGTAAAAGTTAACAACACTAACTGGTTAGCAACCGGGGTAGGATATTTATAAGGTAACCACTTTAGCGCCTGGGCTATACTAAAATCAGTAAAAGTGTTCCCCGGTAACAGCAAATAATCAGCGCTGGTAAGTGTATAGGCCACATCACTGTATACACTATCGGCAGCAGGTTTAAAATAAAGTGCTGATTTGGCATAAGTAACCGCTGCTGTTGAACCATTATCCAGGTTAGCATAATTCTGATTCAAAATAATCGGAATATATTTTTGCGCATCAGCGTCATCATCAATTGTAAGGGTGCTATGCGGGTAATCATTTGATGGCAGCAACTGGTAATCAGACGCTTGTAAGGTAATCGTCAAAGATTTGACTTCGGATGGCATAACAGAATGTAATGCCGGCTCTTTTTGGCATGCAGTAAATGCAAATGTCATAAAAGCCAATAAATAATATATCTTTTTCATTTTAAGAATTTTTATGATTAAAATTTAACCTTTAATGCTGTTGTAAAGGTCCTTGCGTTCAACCAGTAAACTTGTAACGCGGCCAGATTTGCATTACCGTTATAATCTTGAGCGTCAGTTATTATTTTAGAATTTAATAAGTTATTTACCGTACCTATCAATTCTGCATCAAAACCTGCCATTTTAAATTTATATATGCCATTCATATTCCATATCGCATAGTTTGGCAGAATGTACGGGTGCATATTCTGGCTGGTATAATTTTGGAATGGGACATAAGAAGTATATTCCCAGAAATAATTAACCGAAGCCCCTACTTTCAATTGCGGTACAATATTAATTTCAGTAAACGCATAGGCTGTATTTTGCGGCACATCCCCTACTTTTTCGCCTTTCAGGTAAACCGAAGATTGCGTACCTACTACGGCACCTGCAGTATTCAGAACTGTTACCGGCCCTGAGTTTGAAGTATAATGGTAATCACCTACTGAAACCGAGCCGCCTAATAAAACTTGCTGTACAGGCCTGTATCTTAATTCAAGCTCTACACCCTGGTGTAATTCATTAACACCCGAAATATTTGCAGAATACAATTGTTGCGTTGTAACATCAGAGAAAGAAGAAGCGAACGCTCTGTCCATATAAGATGTTCTGAATAGGTCTAACTTTGCGCTAAATGACGAAATTTTAAAATCGTAGCCTAATTCATAACTGAATAGTTTTTCAGATATAGTGCTTTCATTGATATGGTTAGTAAAATCAACAAAAACATTACCAAAATATGGTGGTTTGGTCAGGTACCCGATATTCGCAAATACGTTCATCTCCGAATTGATATTGTAGTTGGCCCCTGCTTTTGCCTGGTAGGTGGTAAAATTCACCCAGCGGCTAGTCTGGTTAGGATCACCATTCAGATAATCAAAAGGATCCTTCCTGCTGTCGGCGCTTTCTGTTCCTGAAAGTGTTGCAAATAAACTGAAATTGTCTTTTGAATATTCAGCCTGTGCAAATGCACCTCCCGATTCAATATAGTCAATATTATGGTAGTTGATTAACCCATTAATACCAACACGGCCTTCTGGGTCATTGATATTACCACCTGTTTGGCCAGTTGCAGGGTTACCTGTATAAGGGAATGCAACATAATTAGCCCCCCACAGGTCGGTTACCTGTTCGTAGTGGTTACCTTCATAATATCGCAGATCGATACCGGCAGACAGGTCGATATATTTACCCAATAAAGTTCTATAGGTACTTCTTAAGCCATACCAATGCGTTTTGCTATGTGAAGCATAAGCATAGGCAAGTGCCGAGCCATCCGGGTTAGCCGCATTTGCTGCTTGTAAAGCGTCATAATTAACAGGTGTATAAATATTACCAGACCGTGGCAAAGTATTTACACTATAGTTATCTGAATTCAAACTTATACCACCGCCACCGCCATTACCCTGCAATGTATATAATACGGTTGAAAGACTTGATTTATCATTAATTGTCCATTCGTGGTTTAATGAAATAATTGGTTCGCTATAAAAGTTGTTATACGGATTATATTGCTTTCCATCTTTATAACCAAACCATGTATTCCATGCTATACCCTGTGGTGCCCCCAGGTAGCCCGGCGTATTGGTTCCCGGTGCTGTGCTGGGATACAACAACTGTTGCGGCCTTTGTCCGTGGGTTTGGTCCGCGCCGATTACATTTAAGGAGATGGTTTGGTTTTTGCTTAATTTTTTTGAAAGATTAAAAAAGTAGTTATACCCTAAAAAATTTGAACCATCAAACGGATAAGCTCCCTGTGTCCTGCTTCCCTGGAAAGTCGCAGCCCAGCCATTTGATGTTAAACCAGTTGATACCATCACGCCTGTCTTATTCCAGCCATCGCTGCCGATTCCTTCATAAACATAGCCCCCGGCTTGCTGATCAGTGGTGCGGGTAGTAACATTTACTGTACCGCCAAATGAAGGAATTATAATCTTTGATGCTCCCAGGCCACGCTGAACCTGGATGGAACGGGCAACATCAGTAACACCCGCGAAATCAGACCAGTAAAGTGCACCAGTCTCCGGATCATTTACCGGGATACCGTTTACAGTATAGGCAACGTTGCCATTACCTGACCTGCTGGAGAAACCCCGTATGCTAACACGGCCGTCACCATACCCACCATCACCTTGCGAGGTCATAACACCTGGTATACCCAATAATAGGTCTGGTATACCACCATTACCAATGTGTTCTTCAATAAATTCAGGACCTAGTGTTGATACAGCAATAGGCGTTCTCCTGTCAATAGCAACGTCGCCAACAATAGTAACCTCCTTGGTTGAAGATGTACTGGAGCTCAATCTTATTGTACCTATATTCTGACTATTCTCGCCAATAGGTATTTGTTGAGTGATATAACCAATGAAACTAATTACCAGCGTTTGGTTGCCGGCAGGTACATTTAATTTAAAACTACCATCTAAACCTGCTGATGTGGCAGCTGTTGTACCTTTTACCATCACTGTTGCACCAATAAGCGGCTCGGCGGTTATGGTATCAATGATTTTGCCTGTAATTCGTTTCTCGCCACTCTGCTGGGCAAAGGCTATGCCCGTGGTAGAAAACAAGGCGATTAAAAAGAGAAGTAAATGCTTCCTCATACTTTTTTGTTTGTTTGTTAATTATTGATTTTGAATAAAAAACAAAGTAATCGGAACCCTATTAAGTTAGTGTTAACAGGGCTAGCTAAACCCTCATTGTAATAAGGATGTTGCAAAAGCCATATAATTATCAGGTTGGATTTACGTTTAAATTGCCTTAAAAGCAAAAACCCTCCGACCAAAATTAGCCGGAGGGTTTTTTAATTGTATTAAATCTTTTTTACTTGATTACTTGTATAATATTACCGTAATCGTTAGCAACATATACATTTCCTGTTGCATCAACAGCAACACTAACCGGAGCATTAAACGGTTGAACTATACTTAAATATCCACTTCCGGCCAAAGCTGACACATCACCGGCAGGAGTTATTTTACGTACAAGGTTATTAACTGCGTCGGCAACATATACATTACCTGTTGCATCAACCGCAATACCACTTGGATAATTAAAGGTAGCAGCAGCGCCATTACCGCCTGTGTTGCCTTTTTTACCACTACCCGCAAAGGTTGTTACATTTCCAGCCGGATCAATTTTACGTATTAAATTGTTATTCGCATCCGCAACATATACGTTACCGGCAATATCAACTGCAACGCCTCTTGGTCCATTGAAAGATGCAGCGGTGCCTATTCCATTTGTTGAACCCACCTTTCCACTGCCTGCAAGCGTAGTTACATTACTGGCCGCATCTATTTTACGTATTAAATTGTTGGTAAAATCGGCTACATATACATTTCCCGCTGCATCAACAGCTACACCGGCCGGCCCATTAAACAATGCATTTGTGCCCACATCGTTCGTATTCCCGCTTTTAGTGCCAGTAGTACCACCACCAGCCAATATACTTACTGCACCTGTAGATGCGATTTTACGTATTAAATTATTACCAAAATCAGCTACATAAATATTTCCAAGAGCGTCTGCAGCAACCCCTGTTGGCCCATTAAAAGACGCCGGCACCCCAATTACTGAGGTATTTGAATTTCCGGATACTAGTGTTCCAGCTAAAGTAGTTACTGCACCTGCAGGAGTTATTTTACGTATTTCATTGTTCCCCTGGTCGGCAACATAAACATTACCTGTTGCATCCACCGCAACTCCGTTAGGGTAATTGAAAGAAGCTGCTTTACCTTTACCGTTAGCCGAACCGAAAACTCCGCTACCCGCAAAAGTAGAAACGACTCCGGTTGTTTGAATAGGTGTAGGATTTGCAGGAACCGCGTTATCATTTTTACTGCATGACGAAAAGATCAAAACAGTAAGTGATGTCGCAATTAAAATATTATTATATATATATCGTTTCATGTTCTTCATTTTTTCCTATTAATAAATTTCACTTAATCATTTATTAGTTAAATATGTATCTAAGGCCTAACTGTCCCTGCCACCTCGAAAGCTGACTAAGATCTGTTTTGTAAGAGTTAGTAACAGGCGTTGAACTGGCTGCATCAAGATACGGGAACGAATAAGTTGGTCTGTTTGTAGCAGGATCTTGTTTAACGTATTTCAGGACAGCTACAGAACCGCTACTGAATCCGTTAAACGATGTTTGATATAAGCCCCAATTGCGATTAAGTAAATTACCAACGTTAATGATATCAAGAGTAATTTCCAATGTATTTTTAACTTTACCTGATTGGATAAAGAAATCTTGTGCAAGGTGTAAATCTGCTCTTTTGTAAGTTGGCAATATAGCACCATTTCTTTGTGCAAATTTACCTCTGTTTTTGCTTAAATAAGGATCCTGGTTAATAAAGTTATTTAGCTGTGTCCATAACTGATCAGGTGTACGTGTATCAGTTTTGTCATTTGGAACCAGTATAATATCTCCTTTATTCTTCGGGATATACATCAGGTCATTAGTAGCTCCGTCATTGTTAGGATCTCCTGTTGTAATGTAAGAAACTGCCCCACTGTTAGCTGCTTCAAATATTAATCCTACGGTAGTAGCAGCATGTTTAAAATATTCCTTTTTATAAGAGAAAGAAGCTATTACCCTGTTTGGTTGTACAAATGAGCTATTTGACAAATTGTCAAGATTTGGATTGCCGGCCACATACCTGGTGCTCCAGATGGTTGAAGCTGTTGACCCCCCATCATTTACATCCTTAGATACAGTGTGCGTGTACGCTACGTTAGCATAAAAACCGCCGGTAAAACTCTTTTGCAATTGGCCGGTAATAAAATATGAATAGCCCTGGTTGGTATTGGTCATATAATATAAGCCGGTAATTGACGGATTAGCTGCTGTTGCTGCTGCAGCGGATGGAGTAGTATTTTTAGAGTCGTAATGTATTTGCCCTTCGGTTCCTGGCAATACTGAATAACCATCAGAAAGCACAAGATTTTTATGGTAGATCGCATTAATATCTTTGCTATAAGCTGCTTCTATTGTTCCAATAATACCAAATGGTAGTTTTTGATCCACTGCCAGGTTTGATCTCCAGATTTTTGGATATTTTAGGTTAGGATCAGCTACATCTAATTCATAAGATGTATTAGCCGCTGCATTTTTGGGCCTGTTGGCATTTACATCAGGATTAAATAGCAATTGCCCATTTTGGTCTTGTGTGTTAGATGCAGCACCTTTGGTAATGGTATAAGAACCGAACAAAACGCCGTTATTTGAAGCCTGGTTAGATATCCAAACAAAAGGTACGGTACCTGCAAATAATCCTGTACCACCACGCACCTGAGTTGATTGATCTCCATTAACATCCCAGTTAAAACCTAAACGCGGAGATAGTTGCACCCTGTTCTTAGGTAGGACTGAAGGATCAACATGAGTCCCACCTTGAAAGGTTAAACTGGTCACATTTGCATTTTGCGGTAAGCTTGTAGGAAATGCATCGTAATCAGCTCTCAAGCCATAAGTTAATCTTAAATTATCTGTTACGTGATATTTATCCTGAACGTATAAGCTATAAATGGAAGCTTTGATTTTTGCATATGGGAAAGATCCATCTGGCAAAGCAGAAAACCTGGTTGAATAAGCTGACGCCGATAAACCATGTAAGAAATCATAAGCTGAGTTATAAGTGTATAACCCATTATAATTTGGTGCAAAACCATTGGTGTAGCTTTGTATCTGGTCATTAGTACCAATTGTAAACTCGTGTTTACCGGCATAAATGGTGAAATCGTCTGAGAATTGAGCAATATTTGTATTCAGCACATTATTAGCTGTAAATAACTCATAACCAAAGCTTGTCATAACTGCCGATGCAGTAGTTTCTGAAACAACAGCACCTGTAACAGGATCAACAGTGGCAACACCGTTCCCGATGTCAACCATTGGAATAGCAGTACCACCCAACGAAGCGCGGTAATCACGCAAGGCCGAGTAACCAACAGTAAGCTTGTTTGACATACTGCTGCTGATACGGGTATCCAACTCAACAATTCCGATGTTGAAATTATTGTTGATACGATAACCCGAACCATAGAATGGTAATGTGGTAACACCTGGTGCACGGGTGGTATTACTGATACCTACTATGCCAGAATTGCTGGCAGGCTGATCTTTAAAAGATTTCAGATAAAAATACTTTGCACTTAAAGTATTGTTCTTGTCAATGTTCCAGTCAATCTTTGCTGTTAACTTATCACTATGAGTTTGATAATTATAGCCCTGATAAGCTCCTGGATTATAGTTATATGGGGATTGACCTAGGAAAGCAGTTATCGCATTAAGCGTAGCAGCGTCCGCCTGAGATACGTTAGCTCCACTTACGCCTGGTGCGGAAGCAACGTATGAAGTTGCGGGCGCACTTATTCTTTCCTGTTCACCAGATAAGAAAAAGAATAATTTGTTTTTAATGATCGGTCCTCCAACGCTCAGACCAGTTTGACGGTAACTAAACGGAGTTTGAACAATGTCAGTAACACCTGCGTGATAACCAGTTAGCCCTGTGCTGCGAATATAATCATATACTGTTCCTTTGAACTCGTTTGTACCTGATTTTACCACCGTATTAACACCTGCACCTGTGAAATTTCCCTGGCGAACGTCATAAGGAGCAATATCAACCTGTATCTGCTCAATTGCATCCAATGAAATTGGTTGAGAGTTGGTTTGGCCACCAAGTGTGCCTGACAAACCAAAAGAGTTATTAAACAAAGCCCCGTCAACTGTAATGTTGTTATAGCCACTGCTACGTCCACCAAAACTTAAGCCATTAGCAGAAGGAGTTAATTTTGTAAAATCCTGCAATGATCGGTTGATAGTAGGTAAGCTTTCAATTTGAGCACGTGTAATGGTTTCGCGGGCCCCTGTACGTGAAGAGTTAATTACCTTACCCTGTGTACCTGTGATTACGACTTCTGCTAAGTTAGTGTTGTTCTCTTCAACTTTAGCATCGATCTTCTGGTCCTGACCAATTGATAATGTAATGCCTTGCTGAATAAAATCCTTGTAACCAACAAAACTTACTTTAATGGTGTAAGGCCCTCCAACCCTTAAGTTAGGCAAGTTGTACCGGCCATCTGAACGGGTTACTGTGGCGTATACAGTTCCTGTTGGAATGTGTGTAACTGTTACCGTAGCGCCGGGAATTGCCCCTTTGCTGTCGGAAACGATACCGTTCACGGATGCGGTTGTTACACCTTGTGCGTTTGCGTTTCTATTTGCAAAAAACGTGACACATGTGACTAATAAGAAAAAAAGTAAATACTTCCTCATACTTGTGTGTTTTAATAAAATTTTGAATGAACTAATGAGGCGCAAATATATGTAACAAACCAGTTACTGATGTTAAGTTAATATTAATATTATTACATATCTCTCACTCACAATACACTTATTATGCAATTATTGAACTTAATTGCCCTATAAATATGATATTCATAAAAAAATTAAGCTATTAAATATTTATTTAACTTATATTTTATATAGATTTTCTTTTAATATTTCTGTTCATTTTGTAAAAATTCATCCCCTTAAAGGTGGTTTTTTTCTATTCCCCCCTTTTTACTTAGCTTTGGCTTCGAATTCAAAAAAGGATAAAAAAACATGGACTACGATTTAATTGTAATAGGGTCTGGCCCCGGAGGCTACGTGGCCGCTATACGTGCCTCACAACTTGGGTTAAAAACCGCAATAGTTGAAAAAGAATCATTAGGCGGTATTTGCCTTAACTGGGGTTGTATTCCAACTAAAGCTTTGTTAAAAAGCGCTCAGGTATTTGAATATTTAAATCATGCTGCTGATTACGGTGTAAAAGTTGCAGGTGGTGAAGTTGATTTTGAATCAGTAATAAAAAGAAGTCGCGGTGTTGCGGACGGGATGAGCAAAGGTGTTCAATTCCTAATGAAGAAAAATAAGATCGAAGTACTAATGGGTACTGGAAAGCTAAAAGCAAAAAATACTGTTGAAGTAAAAGGAGCTGATGGCGCAACCAAATCTTATTCTGCTAAACATATCATATTAGCTACCGGTGGCCGTTCGCGCGAATTGCCAAATATTAAACAGGATGGTGTAAAAGTAATTGGCTACCGCCAGGCAATGAATTTACCTAAGCAGCCTAAATCTATGATCGTTGTAGGATCAGGTGCTATAGGTATCGAATTCGCTTATTTTTATAATGCCATCGGCACCAAAGTTACTGTTGTTGAATTTTTAGATAATGTAGTGCCTTTGGAAGATGAAGAAGTTTCAAAGCAATTAGGCCGCATACTCAAAAAACAAGGTATTGAGGTCATGATCAGCTCTACCGTTGAATCAGTTGATAGCAGTGGTGATATATGCAAAGTAAGTGTAAAAACACCTACAGGTAACGTTTCACTAGAGGCTGAAATCGTGTTATCTGCAGTAGGTATCAGTACAAATCTTGAAGGTATAGGACTTGAAGAGAACGGTGTTAAAACCGACAAGGGAAAAGTACTGGTTGACGATTTTTATCGCACCAATGTAGAAGGCGTATATGCCATCGGCGATATTGTAAAGGGACAAGCACTTGCACACGTGGCATCAGCCGAAGGCATTATCTGTGTTGAGAAAATAGCTGGTCAAAATCCGGAGCCTTTGAATTATAACAATATCCCCGGCTGTACCTATTGCAGTCCCGAAATTGCTTCTGTTGGTTATACCGAAAAAGCTGCTAAAGAAGCCGGTTACGAGATCAAAGTGGGTAAATTTCCATTTTCTGCATCGGGTAAAGCATCTGCCGCCGGTGCAAAAGACGGTTTTGTAAAAGTGATCTTCGATGCTAAATACGGCGAATTCCTGGGAGCTCACATGCTTGGTCATAACGTAACTGAAATGATTGCCGAAGTTGTTACTGCACGTAAACTGGAAACAACAGGGCATGACATCATAAAATCAGTTCACCCTCACCCAACCATGAGCGAAGCAGTAATGGAAGCTGCAGCCGAAGCTTACGGTGAGTGTATACATTTATAATTTATGTCCATAGTCGATGGTCCATGGTCGAAAGTTAAATCCATGGACTATTGACCATGGTCTATCGACCAAAATGACACTATACACCATCGATACCGGCTTTTTTAAATTAGATGGCGGCGCTATGTTTGGTGTAGTTCCAAAAACAATATGGAATAAAACCAACCCTGCTGACGAGAATAACCTTTGCACCTGGGCCATGCGTTGTTTGCTGGTTGAGGATAACAACAGGCTTATCCTGATAGATACCGGCATCGGAAATAAACAAGACCCTAAATTTTTCAGCCACTATTACCTTCATGGTGATGCCAATCTTAATTCTTCATTAGCAAAACATGGGTTTAGCGCTGATGATATAACTGATGTTTTTCTGACTCATTTGCATTTTGACCATGTTGGCGGAGCTGTAGAAAGAGAGGGCGAAAAATTGCTCCCTGCTTTTAAAAATGCAACCTATTGGAGCAATAAGCAGCACTGGGATTGGGCGGTAAATCCAAATGACCGTGAAAAGGCTTCTTTCCTAAAAGAAAATATATTGCCCATACAGGAAAGCGGACAATTAAAATTTATCGATACTAAGGATGGGGTGCAATTTACGAAAGACTTTAATGTTCGTTTCGTTTCAGGCCATACAGACTCTATGATGCTTCCGCTAATTGGCTATAAAGGCAAAAAAATATTGTATATGGCTGATCTTCTGCCATCTGTCGGGCATTTACCGCTCCCCTACGTAATGGCTTATGATATGTTCCCTCTAAAAACGCTGAATGAGAAAAAAATATTTTTGAATGAAGCGCTTGAAAAAGAATATATTTTGTATTTTGAGCACGATCCGGTAAATGAATGTTGCACTTTACAGCAAACAGAAAAAGGCATTCGTGTTAAGGATACTTTTAAGCTGAATGAGCTGTAAGTCAGGCGACTAACATTACCTAAATTAAGACACAGATTAAATATATTTTAATTGGAATGTAAATATAAAATGTGTTGTTATTTTTTAACAACAATTTTATACCTTTGCACGTTCAATTCTAGAATAAGAAATAAGAATTGAGGTAATACTATAAATGAGACAACTCAAAATAACCCAATCTATTACCAATCGCGAGTCGCAATCGCTTGATAAATATCTACACGAAATTGGTAAAGTTGACTTAATCACAGCAGAAGAAGAAGTAATTCTGGCACAAAAGATTAGAGAAGGTGATCAGGCGGCTCTTGAAAGGCTGACTAAAACCAACCTCCGCTTTGTTGTGTCCGTAGCAAAACAATATCAGAACCAGGGCCTTACGCTTGGTGACTTAATAAATGAAGGTAATTTGGGCCTTATCAAAGCTGCTAAGCGTTTTGACGAAACCAAAGGTTTTAAATTCATTTCGTACGCAGTTTGGTGGATACGCCAATCTATATTACAGGCTATTGCTGAACAATCACGTATTGTGCGTTTGCCATTGAACCAGGTAGGTTCATTAAGCAAGATCAGCAAAGCATTTTCTAAATTAGAGCAAGAATACGAACGCGAGCCTTCTCCGGAAGAACTGGCTGATATGTTAGAAACTACTGTTGACAAGATATCTGATACCTTAAGTAATTCAGGCCGCCATGTATCTATGGATGCTCCTTTCGTACAGGGCGAAGAAAACACTTTGCTGGATGTATTAGAGAACCAGGAACCAAATACTGACTCAATTTTGATCAATGAGTCATTGTCAGAAGAAATAAAACGTTCTCTTTCTACCCTTACTGAACGTGAACGCGAGATCATCGTATTATTCTTTGGTTTAGGCACCAATCATCCACTTTCATTAGAAGAGATCGGTGAAAAATTCAACCTGACACGCGAGCGTGTAAGGCAAATAAAAGACAAAGCGCTGCAACGACTGCGGCATACTTCCAGAAGTAAAATTCTGAAATCATATTTAGGTTAATCCTGTAAAGCCCTTGGTAAACAACCAGGGTTTTTTTTATTCTACATGGCAGGCACATTTTTCCGGTAATAAAAAAAGATCGAAATAGGAAGAACTTGAATCAACAGGATATATTATTCTGATCCTCAGAACGGTGTGCCTGGGTCCAATTACGTTGAATAATTCATAATTTAAAAGTACATTTATAGGCTAAATGTATTGCTTATGACTATCCCTATTTACCAGGCTGATGCTTTTACAAATCGTCTTTTTGGAGGAAACCCGGCTGCTATTTGTCCTTTAAATGAATGGCTGTCTGATGAAATTATGCAAAAGATAGCAGCAGAAAACAACCTGGCCGAAACTGCTTTTTTTGTTAAAAGTGAAAAGGGTTTCAAATTAAGGTGGTTCACTCCGGAGTACGAGATAGATCTTTGCGGACACGCAACACTTGCATCGGCACATATCATTTTTACTGAGTTAGGTTATAAAGAATCTGCCATAAATTTCGAAACAGTAAAAGCGGGAGTTTTAACTGTAAAAAAAGATGGTGATAAATACACCATGGATTTCCCATCAAGGCCACCTATCCCTATTGAATTACCAAATGGATTAGCAGAAGCTTTGGGCGAGAAACCACCCGTTGCAGCTTACCGGTCGAGGGATTATTTTATGGTATATGAAAACGAAGACGATATAACAGACCTGACTCCCGATTTCTTTGCCTTATCAAAACTAGATACAGTAGGTGTAATTGTAACTGCCCCGGGTAAAGAAGTTGATTTTGTTTCCCGTTTTTTTGCTCCTGGCGCGGGGATACCCGAAGACCCGGTAACCGGCTCAGCACATTGTAATCTTATACCCTACTGGGCAAACAAATTGGGTAAAGATAAACTTCACGCCTACCAGCTATCAGCCCGAAAAGGAGAGCTTTGGTGCGAAAATAAAGGCGATAGAGTATTAATGAGCGGCAACGCTGTTACTTATTTAAAAGGAGAAATATTTATTTAGTTGTGAGTTCTAAGTAATGAGTTTTGAGAAAAGTATTTTCCCACTTTTTCAACTCATAACTTACCACTCGTAGCTTACAACTCATATGCAGCTTAGTAATTTAGAGATCAAGGGGTTTAAGAGCTTTGGCGATAAGGTCACTATAAATTTTAATGAAGGCGTTACCGCTATTGTTGGGCCAAATGGATGTGGTAAATCAAATGTAGTTGATGCCATAAGGTGGGTGCTTGGAGAACAGAGTACGCGGACACTGCGTTCCGAAAAAATGGAGAACATTATTTTCAATGGCTCCAAAAGTCGCAAGGCCGCTAACCTGGCGGAAGTTTCACTTACGTTTGATAATACAAAAAACATATTACCTACAGAGTATTCGCAGGTTACAATAACCCGCAAGCTTTATCGCGCTGGTGAAAGCGAATACAGGCTAAATGACGTGCAGTGCCGCTTAAAAGACATCACTGATCTTTTCCTCGATACAGGTATCGGTGCTGACTCCTACTCTATCATCGAGTTAAAAATGATCGAAGAGATCATTTCCAATAAAGAAGGCTCAAGGCGCAATCTTTTTGAAGAAGCATCGGGCATATCAAAATATAAACTGCGAAAAAAACAAACCTTTAATAAGTTAAAGGACACTGAGGCTGATTTGGAAAGAGTTGAGGACCTGCTCTCTGAGATTGAGAAGAACCTTAAAACGCTGGAAAACCAGGCGAAGAAAACAGAGCGCTACTACAGGTTAAAAGAACAGTATAAGACGCTCAGCATCATGCTGGCATCTTTCAAGATCATCTCATTTAGCGAATCATTAAATAAAATTGACGACCAGGAGCAAAAGCACCGTGACGAAAAGCTGGGTGTAGTAACGCAAATCGATACCCTGGAAGCAGCTTTGCAGCAACAAAAGGTAGATAGTCTGACCAAAGAAAAAAACTTATCGACCCAGCAAAAAGCAACTAATGATTATGTTTCAAAGATCAGGGCATATGAGAGTGAGAAGAAAATAAAGAACGAGCAACTTAAATTTCAACAGGACAAAGAATCGCGTTTAAATGAGGAGTTGGAGCGCGATCGCAACCAATTGAACCATGTTTTATATAATATCAAAAGATTAGCTGAGGAAAAGGCACAGGAAGACGAAAATCTGCAAACCGTGCAAACCTTAGTTAATGACCTAAAATTGGCGGTAGACGAACTGAGGATTCAGCAAGGTTCGGCACGAGCTGAATTGAATGAACTGACCAATATTAACAACAGGCTGCAAAACCAGATATATAAGGCTGAAAAAGACCTTGAAATATTACAGATACAGGAGCAGGCTTTAGAGCAGGAAGGTCAGCGGAATATTGAGGACGCCACTACTAAAGAAACTGAGCTTTCGCATTTTAACGAGGTAGTAGGCGAATTACAAGATCGTGCTGAAACAATGGAGAAGGAGCTGCAGTCAGTAGTTGAATTTGAAAACAACCTACAGGAACAAATAAAAGATACTGCAGCAGAGTTAGAGATTACGAAGGAAACCATCGTACAGGAAAGCAGGAAACTGGATGCCAAACAGAACGAATACAACCTGACAAAAAGCATGGTTGACAACCTGGAAGGTTTCCCGGAATCGATCCGCTTCCTTAAAAAAACTACAGGATGGGCCAAAAATGCCCCCCTGTTTAGTGATGTGCTCTTTTGCCGTGAAGAGTACCGTGTAGCTATTGAAAACTACCTGGAGCCACTAATGAATTACTACGTGGTGGAAGATTATACTGAAGCCATTGCGGCGATCAACCTATTAAGTAATTCATCAAAGGGGCGGGCACAGTTTTTTGTGTTGAGTAATTACGAGAATCAATCTAGTCTTTCCAAATCTTCTGCGATTAACGATACAATCTCGGCGTTGAGTGTAATCGAGGTAGAAAAACGATACCAAAATCTTTGTAATTATTTATTAAAGGACGTTTACCTGGTTAACGATTCGACAGAAAATGATCTTAATAATGATTCGATACCCGATGGCGTAGTACTGATTGGCAAAAGCGGGAAGTTCAATAAGTCAAAATTCACCATGGCCGGTGGTTCAGTTGGTTTATTTGAAGGTAAGCGTATCGGGCGCGCAAAGAATTTAGAGAATCTTGCTAAAGAGATAAAATCAATTGATAGCAAGCTGATCGATCTGCGCAACAAGGCAGAAGAATCACAAAGCAAATTAGCTTCTTTAAAGGCCTCTGGCAAAAGCAGCGAGATCAATCAACAACAACAGGATCTGAATCGCCTGAATACAGAATTAATCACCGTTAAAACACGCCAGGAACAGTACCAGGCTTTTATTGAGAATAGCCGCAACCGAAAGGAAGACATTGCGCAAAAGATAAATGGCATCAAAGAGGAGACACTAAAATTACAGCCTGAGCTTGCTGAATTAAAGGAACAAAAACAAATTCAAAGCGATCTTTTAGCTGATAAACAACAGGCTTTTAATGAGCTGAATGAATATACATCGGTACAATCTAATAGCTATAACCAGGAAAACATACGTTTCCATCAGCAGCAAAATAAAGTGTCCGGATTGTTGAAGGATATGGATTACCGGGAAAGTCAAAAGGAAAACCTGGATGGTCGCATAACACAAAATAGCAAAGAACTTGAAATAGTAAAACTGGCAATCAACGAAAATCTGGCCCTGGCGGATCACTCGGATGATGACCTGCTGGAAATGTATAGCCAAAAGGAAGAACTGGAAAAGGCCACACAACAGGCCGAACAGGAATACTATACCTGGCGGGGAAAAATTACAGAAAGTGAAAATGAAATTACAGCGCTAAGGCGTAAAAAAGACCAGGCGGAAGTAATTGAGAATGAACTTAAAGATCAGAAGAATAATCTAAAACTAGAGTTAAATGCTTTAAAGGAGCGTCTTTCTGTTGAGTTTCATATCGACATTAACGAATTATTGGACACTGAACCACCCGAGAATGAGAATGAAGATGACCTGCGGGATAAAACAGAAAAGCTAAAAAGACAATTGGATGATTTCGGGCCTATTAACCCATTGGCGGTTGAAGCCTATAATGAAATGAACCAGCGTTATGAATTTATCCAGGCACAAAAAAAGGACCTTACAGAAGCTAAAACCTCGTTATTGGCAACGATACAGGAAATTGACGACACTGCCCGCGAGAAATTTATGCTGGCATTTATGAATGTGCGTGAAAACTTTATAAAAGTATTCCGTTCGTTATTTAATGACGAGGATTCTTGTGACCTGATTTTAACTGATCCAACAAATCCATTAGAGTCTGACATTGATATTATTGCCAGGCCAAAAGGGAAACGGCCCCTTTCTATCAACCAGCTTTCGGGTGGAGAAAAGACATTAACGGCCACAGCCATCTTGTTTTCGCTTTACCTGTTGAAACCCGCCCCATTCTGTATTTTTGATGAGGTTGATGCACCTCTGGATGATACCAATATTGATAAATTCAATAACATCATCCGTGAGTTTTCAAACGATTCACAATTCATCATTGTATCCCATAATAAAAGGACCATTGCCAGTACCGATGTAATTTATGGCGTGACAATGGTTGAACAGGGAATATCAAGAGTAGTGCCGGTTGACCTTAGAGAGCTTGCCGATTAATTGGGCTTATTATAAAAGAGGCTGTATCATAAATCATGATCAGCCTCTTTTAATTTTGCAGTAATTGCGAAGTTTAGCACAGGTCGGCGAAAGGTAATTTATTTTACATTTTTATGGCGATTATTTGTTTTAATGATCTGATTTTCATATATTTATGTATAATAAATATATGAAATATGGCAACAAATCGACCAGTTTTCAAGCCTTATGATCAGCAACAAATCCTTGCGATACCACCCACGCTGGAGGAACTGATTCCGGCCTCACACCCTGTCCGGGTTGTAAATGAGGTGATTAACAAGCTCAATCTCGAACCTTTATTAAAAGCATATCATATTAGAGGCAGTTCCAGCTATCATCCGCAGATGTTGCTCAAGGTGCTGGTTTATGGCTATGTGACCAATACCTATTCCAGCCGTAAGCTGGCTGCTGCCTGTAAAGAGAGCGTGTATTTTATGTGGTTAAGTTCGATGAGCTATCCTGACCATAATACCATCAACAGGTTTAGAGGTGTCCGGCTAAAAAATGCGCTTCGCAGTGTATTTGAGGATGTGGTCAAACTGCTGGCAGAGGAAGGCCTGCTGAGTATTGAGGAGGTCAATACGGATGGGACGAAGATCGAAGCGAGTGCCAATAAATATACCTTTGTCTGGAAGAAATCTATCGGGACAAACAAGGAAAAGATGAAAAAGCAGCTGACCGAAATTTGGCAGTATGCCCAGCAGGTAGCCTCGGACGAAGACAAAATGCCTGATCCGCCAGACTTTACGACGATCGACAGCAGCAAGGTAAAGGCGACCGTTGATCAGCTAAATGAAAAGCTGTCCGGCAAAGAGAACATCGACAAGAAGATCAAATCCAGGCTGAAATATGTCACCAAACACTACCCTGTAAACATCGTTAAATATGAACAGCAGGAAGCTATCCTGAAAGAAAGGAACAGCTACAGCAAGACAGACCCGGATGCTACCTTCATGCGCATGAAAGAGGATCATATGAAAAACGGGCAGTTAAAACCGGGCTACAATGTCCAGATCTCTACCTCTGATCAGTTCATCGTTAACTATACCATTCATTCCAATGCCACAGATACGAACACCCTGAAGGCCCATTTGGAACAGCACGAGGCCAGCTTTGGCAAAGCACCTGTTGTACTTATTGCCGATGCCGGGTATGGCTCTGAAGAAAACTATACCCTGCTTGAAGAAAAGGGGACCATTGCTTTTGTAAAGTATGGCATGTTCGATAAAGAGCAAAATGAGCACCACAACAGCAAGCACCCTTTTGCTGCCAATAAGCTTTTTTATGATCAGGAAAAAGACTGTTACATCTGCCCGATGGGGCAGCAGATGCACTTCACCGGTACCGGCACCAGGAAAACCAGCACGGGATTTGAACAGACTGTAAAAAGATACCAGGCCGGCAATTGTGCCAACTGTCCGCTGAACGGTGCCTGTCATAAGTCAAAAGGTAACCGGATCGTTGAAGTTAATGAAAACCTGAACCGGCTGAAACAAAAAGCCTATGAATTGTTAAACAGTGAACAAGGCATACAGCGGCGAAAGAAGCGTTGCTTTGACGTAGAGCCAACTTTCGGAAATATCAAACAAAACCATGGGTTCAGAAGATTCCTTCTCCGTGGTCAGGCGAAGGTTGAAATAGAATGGGGATTAGTTGCAATTGCACAAAATCTAAGAAAAAAGGCAGCCTGAAAAGCCTTTTTTCGCCCCTTTTTACCGCAATATCCATTCGTGAAGTGACAAACCAATAAAACATTGTATGCAAACTGATGAATCAGCTGCAAAATAAAGAGGCCGCACCATTTGATTTATGATACGGCCTCTTATGATTTTATTCTTAAATCTTTACCTCTTCAATTTACGCTTCTTATTAAATATCATCCCGGTAAATTTATGTTGATCCATTTTCCTAACCGCTGCCTTCTGAGCCCCGATAGAAAGGACTCCAATTCTTGAATTCAAACTTTGTATAGCTTGCGTTTGCACAGCATAAGTACCATTTTTAACATAATTCAGCGCATGGGCCAATAGGCCTTCTGTCGGATCACCAAAATCTTTTGTCACATCATCTTGATCTTCGAAACCAGGATAAGAAGAGGTTCCAGGATAGAATCCTCCATAATATCCTCCCTGACCTATTGAATTTTGCGTATAAAATTCGGGAATGTACATTTGGTACTTATTGATATCAATATCAAAGAAACCCACAGGCTTACCATAAGTGGTATCGCCAATAAATTTAACATCCATTACAGGGCGAAGATTATTGATGGTTAATTCACTTGCCGAAGCTGTAGAATTTGTAACAATGAAAAAAACACGATTAACATTCAGCGAACCACTTTTAGCAAAATTAACCGCATTAAATGCTAGTGAATAATCAATATAGTCTGGTCCATAATTGTAATCTCCGTATACCGGGTCTTTGCGCCATTGGTTTTTAAGCAATACTTCCTTACCACTTGTAAGAATATCATTGTAATAGGTATTGTACATCAGCGAACCCGTTTTTGCAGCCGGAACGATCAAATTATCAAGGTGTTCTGCTGTTAAAACGTAGCCACCACCATTGTAACGTAAGTCAACAACAAGGTCGGTAACACCCTGGGCGGCAAAATTGGCAAAAGCAGGATCTAATTTCGGATCTGCGTTAGCATCAGATGTAAAACTATTGAAAACGATGTATCCAATTTTGTGTCCGTTACCCTGATCAAATACTGTATCTTTAAGAACAGGATTAACTGTATAATTAGCTACACCCATATTAGTTACCGTTAAAATACTCCCATCCGGCTTTTTCAAAGTCATTGAAATGCTGTTACTGTTAGAGTAAGCGTTGATCACAAAATTAAGGTTCGTACTGCTGCCATTTCCATACCTCGGGCCATCATATGACAGACTGGTATTCCCATTAATACTCATTATCTGGTAACCGCGTTTTATATGAGCCTGATCAGCAGGTGATCCCGGATAAACATATTTTATGCGCAGATCATTAACCAGATTATAAAATGGTGCAAAACCGAAGTCTCCTTTAATGCCATTCAACTCAGCCGAAACCGTTCCATCATCAATAAATGAATATTTAGCTTCTCCCGGAGCATCTTTATAATATTCATATGGTTTACTTGTTAATGGATTAATGGCTATTTGTGATATGGCATTTACTTCTTTAGTTAAGGCAGTAATGTCATCCCCACCGGTAAATGATCTCGGATTAAATGCCGCATAAGTTGGCAATGATGTATTCCAGAGATAATCTTCCTTAGCATATAAAAATATCGAGTCCTTAATCAAATCTAGCGTTGTAGGCGCCTGTTTCGACGTATCCATTGGTTTGGGATCTTGCTTCTTGGTACTCTTACAAGCCGAGAACCCGATGGCACCAAGAACAAAAATTAAGTAAAATAATTTTTTCATATTAATTGAGTATGAAAGTGGCTAAAATATTTGGATTTAAACGAAATATACGTAAATTAAGTTGTAGTCAGACTTCTGAAAACTCAATCGGTTTTAATAAATCCAGGCCTGACGCATCTGCACATTGTCTATCAATATCTGAATTTCCGATCATTAAAATATTCCTTCGCTGCAGATTGTGATCTTTTATCAGCAGATCTATACTATCAGTTTCGGGTTTTGGAGCAATCTCATTGGCAAAGTAACAAGTTAAATAAGGTTCGAGTCCTTGCCAGTCGGTTTGCTTTATTTTATTCAACTGCTGCTCTGGATTGCCATTTGTTAAAATAAATATCTTTTTACGATCAATTACAATATCCTGCAACAACGCAAGCATGCTTTGATAGAGTAATAACTTTAATGGTAGCTTTGCGGTTATATTTAAATGATTGAAATTAGACCGGTATTTTTCATCAATTTTAAATTTATCCTTTAAACGATCAAAAACAATCTCCTTTCCTTCAGATAGGTACGTATCAACCATAAGAGAAGTTGCCTCTTTCTGATCTATTAGTTCGGTATATTCTATAAAAGATCCAAAAAGATAATAAACCTGGAACAGATAGTCTTTTTCCGGGAACAAAACATCATCCAGTTCAAATATAAAAGCTTCCTTACGCTGATCTATGTCGCTATATTTTATCATCCGATGCTTTTACTTTAATACCATATTCGTTAAATAATTGTTCGGCATTTACTAATAATTGTTTTTCCTGCTCACGCAAAGCATAAATAGTATTTACATCTTTATCAAGGCATAACGCCAGCATTTGATGTGTGTAGGAAACGCTTTTAGGATCGGGAATCTTAATCATTTTACCTGATTGCAATAATACATCGGGCAATTCCTGATAATCACCCAACAGAATATGATCCCCGCCTAACTTATTTTTTAAATTGTAAGCTTCTGCAGAATTAGCCGCTGTTATGAGTGTATACACGATAACCCTACTGAACTATTAAACCATCTTTCATTAAAATCTTTCTATCTGATAACTCAGCGAGATGCTCATTGTGTGTAACGATCACAAAGGTTTGATTAAACTCGCTTCTCAGTTCACTAAATAAATGATGCAACTCATTTGCATTGACGGAATCAAGATTGCCTGAGGGCTCATCAGCAAAAACCAGTGCAGGCTCGTTGATCAGTGCACGCGCTACTGCTACCCTTTGTTGTTCGCCGCCTGACAGTTGGCTTGGCTTATGATTAATTCTTTCGTGTAAACCTAACCTGTCCAACAATTTAAGTGCTTTCTTTTCGGCAACAGCACGTGTATCGCCGGCTATTAATGCTGGGATACAAACATTCTCTATTGCATTAAATTCCACCAATAAATGATGAAACTGGAAAACAAAGCCTATCTGGCTGTTTCTGAATGCGCTTAAATCCTTATTGCTTAATCTGTTTACGTCCGTACTGCCTATAACCACATTGCCGGAATCGGGTTTATCTAATGTACCGAGTATGTTTAACAATGAGCTTTTACCTGCGCCGGAAGCGCCTACAATAGTTACGATCTCTCCTTTCTTAACATCAAGGTCAACACCTTTTAAGATTTTAAGCTGTCCGTATGATTTAAAAATAGAATGGGCTTTGAGCATTGTACAAATGTAGTAGTTTGTTTGCTTGTTGAAAGGTTGGAAAGTTGAAAGGTTGGAAAGTTATTTTTGTATGTTAGTTGTAATAAGCAGATGCTAAATTTTTTGCTTTCTGTCTTTGCATCATATATAAAATTAATGTAACATTTCAACTTTCCAACCTTTCAACTTTACAACAATCTGAACAAAAATAGTAGCTTTGATGCAAATTCTTCACACAACATGAATATTCACGAATACCAGGGTAAAGCGATATTAAAAAGCTTCGGTGTAAGGGTGCAGGAAGGCATCGTTGCCGATACAGTTGAGCAAGCGGTAGCTGCCGCTCAGAAATTAAAGGAAGATTTAGGATCAAGCTGGGTAGTAATTAAGGCACAGATACATGCCGGTGGACGTGGAAAAGGTGGTGGTGTTAAACTTGCAAAAAATCTTGATGAGGTTAAAGAGAAGGCAGGCAATATATTGGGCATGCAACTGATCACTCCACAAACAGGGCCCGAAGGTAAAAAAGTTAATAAGGTATTAGTTGCCCAGGATGTTTATTATCCGGGTGAAAGTGAAACGAAAGAATTCTATGTGAGCGTTTTACTTGATCGTGCCAAAGGCCGCAATATCGTAATGTATTCAACCGAAGGCGGTATGGATATTGAGCATGTTGCTGAGCATACACCTCACCTTATTTTCAAAGAAGAAATAGACCCTAAAGTAGGATTGCAGCCATTCCAGGCAAGAAAGATCGCTTTTAATCTCGGTCTGTCAGGTGATGCGTTTAAAGACATGGTGAAATTTGTAACTGCTTTATATAAAGCTTATGACGCTACCGATTCCTCTTTATTTGAGATCAACCCGGTTTTGAAAACTTCTGACAATAAAATATTAGCTGTAGATGCTAAAGTGAACCTGGATGATAACGGATTATTCCGCCACCCGGATTTTGCTGCTTTACGCGATTTGAACGAAGAAGACCCGACAGAAGTTGAAGCAAGCAAATCAAACCTGAACTATGTGAAACTTGACGGTAACGTAGGTTGTATGGTTAATGGGGCTGGTTTAGCTATGGCTACAATGGACATTATTAAACTGGCCGGCGGTGAACCTGCTAACTTTTTGGATGTAGGTGGTACCGCTAATGCTGAAACTGTAAAAGCTGCTTTTAATATTATATTAGAAGATCCGAAAGTAAAAGCAATATTGATCAATATTTTTGGTGGTATTGTACGTTGTGACCGTGTCGCGCAAGGTGTGATCGATGCGTACCAGGAAATTGGCAATATCCATGTTCCTATTATCGTTCGCTTACAAGGTACAAACGCCGAAGAAGCCAAAAAACTGATTGACGACTCAGGCTTAAAAGTTTACTCAGCTATATTACTAAAAGAAGCAGCTCATAGAGTTGAAGAAGTTTTAGCGCTGTAAACTAATATTGTTAATACTAAAATATATAAGGAGACGGTATCGTCTCCTTTTTTGTTTAATAAATGTTGTAGTATGCTATGTTTTCTATTATTTAATGCTTGTTAATAAACAAAAAGTAGTTTGCAGGGTTGAATGTCTATACAATTTGTCGACAAATTGTAATCTTAAAAATAAAATAGATGTTTAAACATATAATATATTTAAATTTGATCCTATAAAACAATCATTAAAGCTATGGCAACATTAACAAAGTGGTCAATTGACCCAACGCATTCAGAAGTACAGTTTAAAGTTAAACACCTGGTTATTTCAACTGTGAGCGGTTTTTTCAGAAGTTTTGAAGGATCAGTTGAAACAGATGGTGACAATTTTGAACATGCAAAAATTGACTTCTCAATAGACATCAACAGTGTGGACACTAACCAAACCCAACGCGATGAGCATTTAAAATCAGCTGAATTTTTTGATGCCGCAAAATATCCGCACATTAAATTTAAATCAACTTCATTAACAAAAACAGGAGAAGATCAATATGACCTGAAGGGTGACCTGACTATTAGAGATGTAACTAAATCTGTTACGCTTGATGTAGAATTTGGTGGCTCTGCGGACGATTTTTATGGAAATACCAAAGCAGGTTTCGAAATTACCGGTAAAATTAATCGTAAAGTGTTTGGCCTTAACTGGAATGGCATAACTGAAGCAGGATCAATAGTAGCTGGTGAAGACATCAAACTGATCATCAATGCACAGCTGATAAAACAAAAGTAATTTAATCCCGGATATCGGATTTGAATCATCGATAAATTTCAAATCGAAAATTCGAAATTCGATATACAAATCACATATTATACCATTAGCCATTTGCTTTGCAAATGGCTTTCTTTTTTAAACTATCTAAAGGATATATTTGTTGAATATGCTTATAAAAATATATCCTGAAAACCCGAATTCCAAAGCAATAGAACAAGTAGCCGAAGTACTCCGTAAAGGTGGTATCATCATCTACCCTACTGATACGGTATATGGGTTGGGATGTGATATTACCAATCAAAAGGCGATTGAACGCATCTGTCAGATCAGGCATATTAAGCCCGAAAAGGCAAACTTCTCCTTTATCTGTTACGATCTGAGCCATATTTCTGACTATATCAAACCAATAGATAATACTACTTTCAGGGTGTTAAAAAAGGCATTGCCGGGGCCATTCACATTTATTTTTAACGCCAGTCATAAAGTGCCAAAGTTGCTTAGCTCAAATAAAAAAACAGTCGGTATCCGTGTGCCTGATAATTCTATTGCCCGCGAAATTGTTAGGGTGCTAGGCAATCCCATCCTTTCCACCTCTATACATGATGAAGATGAGATCATCGAATACTCTACCGATCCGGAATTAATTTATGAAAAATACGAGGATAGCGTTGATATGGTGATTGATGGTGGCTATGGCGGCAATATCGCATCCACTGTAGTTGATTGTACTTCGGGTGAGTTTGAGATTGTACGTGAAGGTAAAGGGGAATTGGAATTGTATTTGTGATTAACAGCGATTTACGAAGTTTTTAAAACTTCGTAAATCTGAACTATGGGCGAATCCCCTTCACAAACTCCGGTATCTTTTCTAAATAATTCTCCTTCTCCAAAAACTTCACAAAAGCACTGCCCACAATCGCACCCTGTGCATACTCACATGCCTTCTTAAAAGTTTCATTATTGGATATACCAAAGCCGATAATAGCCGGATTTTTCAATTGCATGGCTTTAATGCGTTTGTAATAATCCTCAATAGTATTGGATACCTCTAAGTTTTTCCCTGTAATGGATGAAGAGGATAGCAGGTAAACAAAACTGTTGCTTAAAGTATCAATTTTACGGATACGATCTTCTGATGTTTGCGGTGTTACCAGGAAGATGTTGCTGAGGCCATTATCCTTAAAGTATTTTGCATACAGTGTTTCATACTCATACATCGGCAGGTCAGGAACTATAACACCATCAACACCAACTTCAGCGGCCTTTTTACAGAACCTTTCGATTCCATACTGTACCATGGGATTAAAGTAACCCATTAATAAAATAGGTATACTGACATGCTTACGCAGATCTTTCAGCTCTTCGAAAAGCTTGTTTAGGTGCATACCATTTTCCAGTGCTTTTTCAGAACTATGCTGAATAGTTGGCCCATCAGCAACAGGATCAGAATAAGGGAAGCCGATCTCCAAAAAATCAACACCGGCTTTTTCCAGTGCTTCTGCAATGGCCACGGTCGTATAGAGTTCAGGATATCCTGCAGTAAAGTATATAGATAGTAAATTATCCTTTTTTGATTCGAAAAGTTTGTTTAGTCGGTTCATATTAGTCAATGGTCAATGGTCAATAGACCATAGTTAAAAAAAAGACCATGGACTATCGACCATGGTCTATGGACTTATTCAATATCCAAAATACTTTATATACGTACTTAAATCCTTATCGCCGCGACCTGATATGCAGATCACCACATTATCATCGGCTTTGAAAGTCATTTTCTCTAAATAAGCCAAAGCATGTGCTGTTTCAATAGCCGGAATTATTCCTTCCAATTGCGAGCATAGCAAACCGGCTTGTAATGCTTCATCATCTGTAATGCTGACATATTGCGCGCGCTTTATTTTATACAAATATGCGTGCTGCGGGCCGATGCCAGGGTAATCCAATCCTGCCGATATTGAATATGGTTCGACTACCTGCCCATCATCAGTTTGCATTAAAATGGTACGGCTGCCATGTAAAACGCCTTCACGACCTAAGAAAGTGGTCGCTGCTGAATGTCCGCTGTCAACCCCCTGCCCTGCTGCTTCCACTGCCACCAGCTTAACTGCTTCATCATCCAAAAAATGATAGAACATTCCCATTGCATTGCTGCCACCACCTACACAGGCCAGGACATATTGAGGCAGTTCGCTGCCTGTTTTCTCTAGCAATTGTTGCTTAGCTTCTAATGAAATGATAGACTGAAATTGCGCCACCATTTCAGGATAAGGATACGGCCCTACAACTGATCCAATGATATAATGTGTATCAATAGGATTACTTATCCAATCACGCAAGGCTTCGTTGGTAGCATCTTTCAGTGTCTTACTGCCTGATTTGGCCGGTACTACCTTTGCGCCAAGCATTTTCATCCGCGATACATTGGGTGCCTGGCGCTCCATATCAACCTCACCCATGTAAACCACACATTCAATGCCTTTTAATGCACAAACTGTAGCTGTAGCCACACCATGCTGACCCGCGCCGGTCTCAGCTATAATCCTTTTTTTGCCTAAGCGGATCGCCAGTAATATCTGCCCAATAGCATTGTTTATTTTATGCGATCCGGTATGATTCAGATCTTCGCGTTTAAAGAATATATTGGCACCATACTTTTCAGAATATCTTTTGGCATGATATAATGGCGAAGGGCGGCCAACATAATCTCTCAAAAGCTGGTCATACTCGGCTATAAAATCAGGATCTTTAATTATTTGGGCATATTGCTGCCGCAGTTCCTCTACATTAGGATACAACATTTCAGGAATATAGGCGCCACCAAAATCCCCATAGTAGCCCTGTTCATTAACTCCGTATTTCATCTTAGTATGTCAAATGCTTTTTTTAGTTTGTTTATATCCTTTAGCCCCGGTTCGATCTCAAACTTGCTATTTAAATCAACGCCATAAAACTGAGGGTGATCAATTGATCTTACAGTTTCAAGGTTGTCCAGGCTCAGCCCCCCGCTTAAAAAGAAGGGTACGTCCAACTCATATTTATCCAATAAAGTCCAATCAAATGCTGTTCCGGAGCCTCCATGCTTATCTGTTTTCGTATCGAACAGAAAATAATCAACACTATCAGAAAACTCGTTCAAGCTTTCAAAATCAAAATTCTCGTCTAATCCAAATGCCTTAATTACAGTCACTTTATCTCTGAGCGAGCTACAAAATTCAGGATCTTCATTCCCATGTAACTGCACGGCATCAAAGTTATAAGTATCTATCAGTTTCGATATTGTTTCGGGTTGTTCGTTTACAAATACAGCTGTTTTATAAATACCTTCCGGTAAAAGGCCAAGTGTTTCAGTTTGCAGATCAGAAGCATATCTTGGTGAAGGCGCATAGCAGATAAAGCCCACATAGTCAGGTGCTAAATCTACTATAGCTTTTATATTATCCGGATGCTTTAAACCGCAAATCTTTATCTTCATTAGTTGCTGCTGATCAATGTTTTAAAACTCAACAATGCCTTTTTGCTCAACAATGCTTCATCAGCTTCACAAAAACAATCGGCAAAGGCTTTTTCCGGGTGGATGGTCTTAATTGCTAACGCCGCATTACTTAAAACCACGTTGTTTTGTGCCGGTGTAGCTCCGCCGTTTAGCACGCTCATAAATATTTCGGCAGAGTCTTTAACGGTACTGCCTCCTGCTATCTGTTCAGGATTAAGCTTTTCAAAGCCCAGGCTCTCAATGCTATTTATTTTTTCGCCTTCTGCTGAGAAAGTTTTAAAATCCCCGGTCAATGATATTTCATCATAACCATCCAACGCATTCAGGATGGTATATTTCACATCTGATTTTTGATAAAGGTAAGCATATACCCGTGCTAACTCGAGGTTAAATACCCCCACCATTTGGTTTTGAGGTTTTGCAGGATTAACCATCGGGCCAAGCATATTGAAAAAAGTTTTCACACCCAGTTCGCGACGGATCGGTGCTACCGTCTTCATTGCCGGGTGAAACAATGGCGCGTGCAGGAAGCAAATATTAGCTTTATCAGTACTCCTTTTCAGTTTATCCACATCATTGGTAAACTGGTAACCCAAAAACTCCATAACATTGGATGAACCGCAGCCTGATGAAACACCATAATTACCATGTTTAGCCACTTTATACCCCGCCCCGGCTACTACAAAAGATGCCAGAGTTGAAATATTAAAAGTATCCTTTCCGTCACCGCCTGTTCCGCACAGGTCGATCAATTCATCAGTTTCCAGGTTGGCGGGTAAACAAAGATCAAGCATTGCATCCCTAAAACCCTCTAATTCGTCTACAGTAATACTGCGCATACAGTAGGCGGTCATAAAGGCGGCCATTTGAGAGTTATTATATTTACCCTGTGCAATATTGGTCAAAATCTCTCTTGACTGCTCACGGGTAAATGTCTTATTTTCAAAAAGATGGTTTAATATTGCTTTCATACCCCCTGCCCCCTAAAGGGGGACTTTAATTTTAATTTTATAAAACTATTCTTTTAGCCCTCTGCTCCCCTTTAGGGGTTGGGGCAAAAAAAAGGGTTACCTTACGGCAACCCTTCTGCATATATCTTTTAAACAAAAACAGGACTGCCTTACGATTACTCGTTAAGCCACCACCAATTGTTGTTTAATACTTTATTCATTGTCTGTGGCACAAATATGGAAATAGTTTTTTCTAAAAGCAAGCAGAATGATAAATTTGGTTGATTAAATAAAGTGGTTGATTAGTAAGATTAAGTTATTCATATCGATATTATGTTTAACTTAATCCAACCCGATCAACTTAATCCAATTCAATCAACCAAACATGGCCATTCATAAACGAAAATTCAACCCCGAAGACGATCTTGGATTTGGCACACAGCCGGTCATGAAAAATCAGCCATTGATCAGACAAGATGGTTCGATCAATGTAAAGCGCAGGGGACTGCCATTTTTTAACAACGCAAATAATTATCATAAGCTCATAACCATGAGCTGGGAAAAATTCTGGTTGCTTGTACTAAGTGGCTATTTGGTTATCAACACTATTTTTGCATTCATTTATCTTTTTATAGGCGTACAAAATCTAAATGGTGCCGAAGGCACAAGTACCTATCAGCATTTTTGGGATGCCTTTTTCTTTTCCGCACAAACCATTTCTACAGTAGGTTATGGGCATATCAGTCCCAGGGGGATGGCGACAAACAGCGTTGCCGCTTTGGAATCCATGATGGGTTTGCTTGCTTTTGCGTTGGCAACGGGCCTTTTATATGGACGTTTTTCGAGGCCGACAGCAAAAATCGCCTATAGCGAGAACCTTTTAGTATCGCCTTACAGGGAAAATTGCAGGGGTCTCATGTTTCGGTTGGCCAATTTACGACGCAATACACTGATCGACCTGCAGATAGAAATCATTTTTTCGTACAATGAGGATGTCAATGGCAAAAAGGTAAGAAGGTTTTTCCCGCTTGAATTGGAAAGAAAAAACGTGAGCATACTGACTTTGAGCTGGACCGTGGTACATCCCCTTGATGATAACAGTCCGCTGAAAGACATAACGCCTGAAGATCTTAAAAATAACCAGGCAAGTTTTGCTGTACTATTGAAAGCTTTTGATGATACCTTTTCCCAAACTGTACATTCCAGAACATCCTATCAGTTTGAACATATGGTATGGGATGCTAAGTTTAAGCCATCATTTGACCGGGATGAAGATGGCCGGATAGTTTTGGATTTGAGCAGGATAAATGATTATGGAATGGTTGAGCCATTCATAAGGCCCCAGCCTGTAGCTAAACACTAAGGTTTAGACTGGCAAAGCTCTATTAAAACCCCATTGGTACTTTTTGGATGGATAAAACAAACCAGTTTATTATCTGCGCCCTCTTTAGGGATTTCGTTCAAAAGAATAAAACCTTCCTTTTTTAAGCGCACCATCTCTGCCACAATATCCTCAACATCAAATGCAATATGGTGTATGCCTTCTCCCCTTTTCTCGATAAACTTACTGATCGGGCTATCTGCTGAGGTGGCCTCCAATAATTCTATCTTATTTGGCCCCGATTTAAGAAAAGCCGTTTTAACACCTTCTGATTCAACATCTTCAATTTTATAAACTTTGGTATTCAATAGCTTTTCATATATTATTCCAGCCCCTCCAATATCCTTTACCGCAATACCTATGTGTTCGATCTTTGTCATATCCAAATATTGCAAATAATTACCTTTATCTGATGATTGATACTTGTTTTGAATGATTTTAAATAAAAACTTTGCATATCTTTGTATTGTTACTAATTTATAGAAATATGAACATCCCAATATACCTGGATAATAACGCGACTACACCCATGGACCCACGGGTACTGGAAGCTATGCTGCCTTATTTTAACCAGAAATTCGGTAATGCCGCCAGCCGCAATCACGCTTTTGGATGGGTAGCCGAAGAAGCCGTTGATTATGCACGTGAGCAAATTGCCAAAATAATTGGCGCAAGTGAGAAAGAGATCATTTTTACATCTGGCGCCACTGAAGCAGATAACCTGGCTATCAAAGGTGTTTTTGAGATGTATAAGGATAAAGGTAATCATATCATTACTGCCGCTACTGAACATAAAGCTGTATTGGATACCTGCAAACATGTTGAAAAACTGGGTGGAAGGGTTACTTACCTGCCAGTTCAGGAAGATGGTATGATCAACCTGCAGGAGCTTGAAGCAGCTATGACCAGCGAAACTATTTTGGTTTCGATCATGTATGGCAATAATGAGATCGGTGTTATCCAGCCTATAAAAGAAATTGCTGCTATTGCACACAAATACGGCGCCCTGTTTATGACAGATGCTACACAAGCTGTTGGTAAGATACCTGTAGACGTGAATGCTGATGGCATCGACCTATTGGCATTTACCGCGCATAAAATGTATGGTCCTAAAGGTGTTGGCGCATTATACGTTCGCCGTAAAGGACCAAGAGTTAAGGTTACCGCCCAAATGGACGGTGGCGGCCATGAGCGCGGTATGCGTTCAGGCACATTAAATGTACCAGGCATAGTTGGTTTTGGTAAAGCTTGCGAACTTTGCATGCAGGAAATGGAAAGCGAAGCAAAACGTTTATCTGCCTTGCGCGATAAGCTGCAGAGTTCGCTTTTAGTATTAGAAGAAAGCTATGTGAATGGTAATGTAGCACATCGTTTACCACATGTAGCCAATCTATCATTCAAATACGTAGAAGGCGAAGGATTAATGATGGCAATGAAAGATTTGGCGGTATCGTCAGGTTCAGCTTGTACATCTGCATCGCTTGAACCATCTTATGTATTAAAGAGTTTAGGTTTATCAGATGACCTGGCGCACTCTTCTATCCGTTTCGGTTTAGGACGTTTTACTACCGAAGAAGAAGTAGATTATGCTATCGAGGTAACTAAAAAATCGGTTACTCACTTACGCGAACTTTCTCCGCTGTGGGAAATGTTTAAAGAAGGCATCGACCTTGACTCAATTGAGTGGGCAGAACATTAATTTATTTCGAATTTCGGAATTTCGATTTCGGATTTAGAAATTTAGAGTTAGAAAAATTTAGAGTTTAGAAATTAGGATTTAGAATTTATATTAAAACACAAAGCTATGGCTTATTCAGATAAAGTAATTGATCACTACACTAACCCCCGCAACGTTGGCACTTTGGATAAAAGCAGCCACAAAGTTGGTACCGGTTTGGTTGGCGCACCTGAATGCGGCGACGTAATGCGCCTGCAGATCCAGGTTGATGATAACAATATCATCACTGACGCTAAATTTAAAACATTTGGCTGCGGTTCGGCTATTGCTTCTTCATCTTTGGCTACCGAATGGCTTAAAGGCAAAACTATTGACGATGCCATGAAAATTGATAACATGGATATTGTTGAAGAATTGGCTTTACCGCCGGTAAAAATCCACTGCTCAGTATTGGCAGAAGATGCGATCAAAGCAGCAATTAATGACTTCCGTGTAAAAAACGGCTTAGAGGCGATTGCAAGCGAAAAAGTACATCATTAATTAGATGTGAGATGTTAGATATGAGAAGTGAGATTCTTGTATTTAGCATAATTATGTACTGATTTGAAATTTGGATTTGCGAGTTAATCTCAAATCTCAAATCTCAAATCTCAAATCTCAAAAATGGTAACTATAACTGATAAAGCAAAAGGAAAGATAGATCACTTAATGCAGGATGCAAACCTTGATGGTTCTTATTTTCTGCGTGTTTCTGTTCAGGGAGGAGGATGCTCAGGCTTATCATACAACCTCGATTTTGATAACGAAATAAAAAAGGGCGACCAATTTTTCGAAGATAGAGGTATACGCCTGGCTTTGGACATGAAATCGTTTCTATACCTTGCCGGTACCGAACTTGATTTTTCTGACGGTTTAAACGGTAAAGGTTTCAACTTCCACAACCCTAACGCAACCCGTACATGCGGTTGCGGAGAGAGTTTCTCGGTATAAATTTCAGTATTACACCGATTTAAAATTTATTGATTACACCGATTTTGTTTATACAGGATCGGTGTAATTATTTTATGGCTATGGCTTCACAGCCATTTTTATAATCCGTGTAATCGTCATATATTTATCGCTATAATTATAATTACAAATTGATTATCCTTAATGAACACCATAGCTAAACGGTCGACCATACCGAGCCTGATACGATACATTGTAGCTAATATCCACCCAGATACCCATACCTTTCTTAAACACAAAGTAAAAGATAATTGGGTCGAGATATCCTACAAAGAAACCATCGAAAAAGCAGATGCAATTTCAGCCTGGTTCCTGGAAATTGGTATTAAAAAAGGCGACCGCCTTTCACTCATTATCGAAAACGGCCCGGATTTCGTTTATTACGATCAGGCCTTGCAGCAAATAGGTGCTGTTAATGCTTCGATATATCCTACCCTTTCAGAAAGCGAAATAGAGTACATATTAAATGATTCCGGTGCAAAAACTATACTGGTTGGCAACCCTTTCCTGTTTCGCAAAGTAACTAAGATAGCAAATAACTGCCCGGCATTGATGCGTATCATTCCTGCGTTCGATGATTATGAAAAATATACGGAAAAGATCAATTTAAATGCCGGTGTAATCGGTTTTGATGAATTGATCGCCGAGGGCAAAAGTATGGTAGAGAAATACCGCCCTGCGATAAACAGTGGCCGCGAATCTATTCTGCCTTCAGATCTGTCCTGCCTTATTTATACATCAGGTACTACAGGTATCCCCAAGGGAGTAATGCTGACACATTATAACCTGACTGAAAATGCGCGTGCCAGCCTGGAGCAAATCCGGGTATTAGAGAAAACAGATACATTCCTTTCTTTTTTACCACTTTCGCATGTATTTGAGCGTACGGCCACTTATCATATTTGTCTTTCCGTGGGATGTACAATTGCCTTTGCACAGAGCTTAGAGCTGCTGGCTAAAAATATGGTCGAGGTAAAGCCTACCATCATGTGCTGCGTTCCGCGTTTGCTTGAACGTATACAGGATAAAGCCATGAAGAATGGCCTATCAGCAGGCGGAGCTAAAACCAAAATTTTTGTTTGGTCGCTTGGTATAGGTAAAAAACACAGGCTTATACTGGAAGAAGGTAAAAAACCAGGCATCCTGCTTCGCAATCAGTATAAAATTGCTGAAAAACTGGTATTCAGCAAGATCAAGGAAAAAACCGGTGGTCGCTTAAAGTTCCTGATATCTGGCGGTGGCGCTCTACCAAAAAATGTCGGCGAGTTTTTTGGCGACCTGGGAATTCATGTGTTGGAGGGCTTTGGCTTAACAGAAACTTCACCGGTAATGTCTGTTACCGAAAATGAACGGGTGATTTATGGGACGGTGGGCCGTATCATTCCACGTATCGAAGTAGGGATACAAAATATAGATACCAAAGAGATCTATACTATCCAGACACACAACAGCTTTAATGAAAATTATCAGTCTGAAGAAGGCGAGATCATTGTACGCGGGCATTGCGTAATGAAAGGATACTGGAATAAGCCCGAAGAAACCGCTAATGTGATCGATCCTGACGGCTGGTTCCATACCGGGGATATAGGCCGGTTCTATAAAGGGAATCTGCAAATTACCGACAGACTGAAAAATATGCTGGTAAATGCTTACGGCAAAAACATCTACCCTACTCCTGTTGAGAACACCTATATGAAAAGCTCACGAATTGAGCAGATATTTTTGGTAGGTGATAAACGTGAATATATTACCGCCATTATTGTTCCGTCGCGGGAGGTTTTGCAGGAGACATTTAATTTAGATGATGAGTTTTTTAATAACCCAGGGGTATTTATTGAAGACAAAGAAATAGTTGATTGGATAGCTCAGGATATCAAACGTTTATCAAATGAATTGGCTAAATTTGAGCGGATCAAAAACTTCAGGGTAAAACGCAATCCGTTTAGTATGGATGAAGGCGAGATCACCCCTACCATGAAGGCCAAACGCAAAGTAATAGAAAAAAAATACGCCACTGCTATTGACGAGATGTATCTTCAGGAAGCAGAGGCGGATTAGCATATAGATAATGTTTTACTAAAACATTTTTGCTATGTATAAGAAATTTACTTTTACATTGCTGATCGGTGCATTGGCATTGCTATGGTCCTGCAAAAAGGAATCAAACAAAATAGTCGAAAGGCCTTACGTCCCCCCGGGTAGATATTTGCTTTTTGATGCGGACGAAGCGTTTAACACTGGGCACTCGGGTTACCCGAGCTTGTACACATCCATTTATTACGCCAACCTGGATGGCACAGGCATAACACGTATTACGCCTGTAGAACCCAACTATTACAGTTATCGTGCCTCATGGTCACCAGACGGAACACAGATAATATATACAAGAGGAGACTTTGCTGATACTGCCCGTGGTATATGTACTATCGACATTACTGGTAAAAACTTTAAACGTGTTATAAAAGGCGATGAAGCCGACTACGGATGTTTTTCACCGCTCGGTAACATGATCGCTTATGCAAAAAGTCTAATTCATATTAAGCCTTATCAATACGATATATATATTGCCAATGCCAATGGTACTTCAGAAAAAAGGCTTACTTATTTTGCCGATGATAACGGACGTGTGGATAACATTCACTGGTCAATAGATGGAAAAATATATTTTAATGCAGGAAGTGACCGAAGTAAAGATGGTATTTATTCAGTTGATAAAGACGGTAATTTAAGATATATTATGTACGGAGGAGCCTTTTTAGGGGTATCATCAGATGGCAAAAGCCTTCTGTATGGCAATGGTGGTGGCATGTTCTCGAGTAACACGGATGGCAGCAACGTAAAAACACTGATTACTTATGATAGCAGCAATCCCAACATGCTATTAGGCGCGTCATGGTCAACAGATGGCAGCCTGGTTTTTCTGTCCAATACAAACCTTTCAGCAAATTTATTAGGCATATTTAAAGTAAACAGCGAGGGCTATGGATTTCAAAAAGTGCTGGACGGGTTTTATGAATACCCGAGCATACATTAGCACTACCACGGACTAACCCCTGTCTCTGGATTATTATCATCACTAAAGAATTGCCCTGTTGGACCACTCTCGTCAACAATAGCATACTTTACAATTCGTGCAGCAGCCTCAGGCACAGTCCCCGTTCCACGGTGTTGATTAAAATCCGTGGCAGTAAATCCGGGATCAACAGCATTTACCTTGAAAGGCGTGTCACGCAGTTCAAAAGCCAGCGCAATTGTATAAGCATTCAATGACGTTTTTGACGGCCCGTAAGCCCCGCCTTTAACATTGTAGTATTTCCATGAAGGATCGTTATGTAAAGTAAGTGAGGCCAGTCCTGACGTCACATTAACAATCCTCGGAGCCTCCGACTTTTTAAGCAGATCAAGAAATGCCTGCGTAACATTGATTGTCCCGAAAAAATTGGTATCAAATACTTTCCTAATCGTTTCAATGTTCAGCAATGTTGGTGCCTGGGGGAAACCGCCGCTGATACCTGCATTATTTATCAACACATCTAATGAGTTGATCTTCCCTCCCAATACTTTTCTTGCAGTCGCTATAGAAGTTGAATCACTAACATCTATTTGGATAACTTCTACATTATCTGATTTTAGTTGCGCTATAGCCTCTTTGCCTTTTTCAAGATCCCGGCTCCCCAAATAAACATAGTAACCTAAATCTAAAAGCTGTTTCGCTACCTCAAAGCCAATGCTTTTATTGGCGCCCGTTATAAATGCTGTTTTCATATTTTGATAATAGATGTGTCGCGCAAGTTCACTACTTTCTTAATGAAATGCAAACTCATATCTCAAATCTCACCTCTCAAATCTAAAAAAAAGCTATTTTTGCATCCTTAATAAAAAATATGAGTATTGCCCTATCCGAACAGGAAATTTTACGCCGCGAATCACTACAGCATCTACGCGATCTTGGTATCAACCCATACCCTGCTGAAGCATTTAATGTAACCGCATTTGCACAGGATATACAAGAGAATTTTGAGAAAAATCCTGATACTTATAAAAATGTAGTATTGGCAGGCCGTATCATGAGCCGCCGTATTATGGGCAGTGCATCATTCGCTGAATTGCAGGATTCAACCGGGCGCATACAAGTTTACCTGAAACGGGATGACATTTGTCCCGGTGAGGACAAAACCTTATACAATACAGTATTTAAAAAATTACTGGATTTAGGAGACTATATTGGGGTCAAAGGTTATGTATTTCTAACTCAAACTGGAGAAATATCTGTCCACGTACAGGAAATGATCGTTTTATCTAAGTCATTAAAACCACTACCAGTTGTAAGAAGAGATGAGGATGGGAATATTTTCGATGCTTTTACCGATCCTGAATTACGTTACCGCCAGCGTTATGTCGATCTGACCGTTAATCCTGAGTACAAGCAAATATTTTTGAAGCGCTCAAAGGTGATCAGTTCTATGCGCGATTACTTTAATTCAGAAGGCTGGATAGAGGTGGAAACTCCTATCCTGCAGCCTGTGCATGGTGGAGCGGCAGCACGTCCGTTTACAACGCATCATAATACACTGGATATGTCGCTTTACCTGCGCATAGCCAATGAATTATATTTAAAACGACTGATCGTAGCTGGCTTTGATGGCGTATATGAGTTTGGTAAAATGTTCCGCAACGAGGGCATGGACCGTACGCACAACCCTGAATTTACATCCGTTGAAATTTATGTAGCCTATAAGGATTATATCTGGATGATGGCTATGGTTGAAGCTTGTTTAGAGCACGTAACAAGAGCTGTACATGGTATCCCGGTAGTACAAGTTGGTGATAATGAAATCAATTTTGCGGGACCATACACAAAATTGTCAATGTATGATTCCATATTGAAATATACCGGCATTGATGTATCTGCAATGGATGAAGCAGCTTTGCGCAAAACCTGTGCTGAACTTGCTATCGAAGTGAATAGTACCATGGGCAAGGGCAAATTGATCGATGAGATCTTTAGCGCAAAAGTAGAAGCCAACCTGATACAGCCAACTTATATTACGGATTATCCTATTGAAATGACCCCACTTGCTAAAAAGCACCGCAGCAAAGATGGCCTTGTAGAACGCTTTGAATTATTTGTAAATGGCAAGGAAATCGCTAATGCCTATTCAGAGTTAAATGACCCTATAGATCAGCGCCAGCGTTTGGAAGAGCAATTGATATTAGCAGGCCGCGGTGATGAAGAAGCGATGGCAATGGATGACGACTTTTTACGTGCATTGGAATATGGTATGCCACCAACATCTGGTTTAGGCATCGGTATCGACCGCCTGGTGATGTTGATGACCAACCAGCATACTATACAGGAGGTATTGTTCTTCCCGCAAATGCGCCCTGAAAAGAAAGCCAAAATAGTTACCGCCGATGATTTCATCAAGATCGGTGTCCCTGCTGAATGGGTGCCCGTACTTAATAAAATGGGATTTAATACGGTAGAAGACCTAAAAGCTGCTAATCCTAATAAGGTATTTAACGATTTGGGAGGCATGCGCAAGAAACTAAAACTCGATATTACCATGCCTGTTAAAGAAGTGGTAATGGCGTGGTTTGAGTAGGTGATAGTTCATAGATAATGGATCATGGTAGAAGCTAACTATGAACTATTAACCATGATCTATGAACCAATTAACAATTTGTTAATGAAATCATAAAATAGATGAAACTTCTTTGTCAAAATGTCTGTATAACTTTATAATTACACAAGTTATGCAAATACTATGACAAACTCCATATTAGAAATAACCGAAAACGAATATTTGATAAAACTTAACAGAAGCAATTTTGATCTGTCATTTATCAGAAGCTTATTAAAAATGGTTGAAGTTGCCAATCCGGCAGAAGATCAATTGAGTATTGCCGATATATCACACAGGCAAAATTATTTATCATCTGAACCTGATTATTACAGCTTTATTGAAGAAAAATAGGCTTTAAAGTTTTGTCTTTAAAGCCTATTATTTTAGAATTGACGATATCCACCGCGAACTACCTGCTTGTCCATTTGTGCAAGCTGGCCTTTCATCATTTTTATCTGGTCGGCGAGTAACTTATTTTTATCTTCCTTAGTGGCTTCCTGCAAATACATTTGCGCTTCGCGCTTATTGCGTTTAGCCATTGCAATACCCGCCAGGCTTAGTTTGGCCAAAGCAATATTGTGCGACATCTTCATTCCTAAAGACAGCGCCTTCTTAAAGTATTTTTCTGATTTCATAGGAGCCTTACGCGATTCCAGCAAACCGATCAATAGGTTATAATAACCATGCTGACTTTTGTTCAGCTGTTTTTCATAATCTGTGATCTTGCTAAGCCATTCTTCTGACTTGACCATATTGTCTTTACGCAGATAGAATTGCGCTATCAGCATATTTTCATTAAAGAAGAAGGTAAGCAGCACTAAACCACCCAATATAAACACCAGTATACCCCATCCCCAAAATCCGAATCCACAAAGGGTAACGCCTGCTCCGGCAACAACGCAGGCAATAATTAACCGAACAATATTTGACATAATTTTGTATGCTATAAAATAGAATGCAAATATCCGTTTATTTGTATTCTTAACCAACATTCGCATAAACATTTATGGCATTAAATTTCGAACCATCCTGGCTTAAAGTTTTACATGAGGAATTTGAAAAAGATTACATGATAAAACTCAGGCAATTTTTAAAAGAAGAGCAGGAAGCCGGTCATAAAACATATCCTAAAAATGCTGATATATTTAATGCCTTCTGGAAAACGCCGTTTGATGAATTGAAAGTAATGATACTTGGGCAAGATCCATATCATGGACCCAACCAGGCGCATGGCCTGTCTTTCTCGGTGCAAAAAGGAATTACCTCTCCACCGTCACTTAAGAATATCTATAAAGAGTTGTTGACTGATATCCCCGGCTTTGTAATCCCTAATCATGGCGAGTTAACTGAATGGGCCGAACAGGGAGTAATGCTGCTCAATGCTACATTGACGGTTCGCGCAGGCACACCAGGATCACATCAGAAAAAAGGTTGGGAGGAGTTTACCGATAAGGTGATTCAAACAATCTCTGATAAAAAAGAAGGTATCGTATTTATACTTTGGGGAAGCTATGCCCAAGCCAAAGCAGAACTGATAGACAAGTCCAAACACTTCATTATCAAATCGCCCCACCCATCGCCTTTTTCAGCAGACCGTGGATTTTTTGGCTCAAAGCCATTTTCAAAAACAAATGAAATATTGATAAAAGAAGGTAAAAAGCCAATTGACTGGCAGATACATTAAAAAAGAGGCAAGACTTAAGAGTCAGGAATCAAGACCCTTTCAATATCCTGGTTCTTGATTCTTATATCTTGAATCTAAAATTAATACTCCAGCGGTACGATAGGTTCCTTCTTGCTAGTAGACATGATCATCATAGTCTGGAAAGTTTTTACCACCGGGATGCGGCTGATCTTTTCCATGATCAATTGCTCATAAGCTTTTATATTGCTTACATAAACTTTCAATAAGAAATCGCACTGACCTGTTACGTGGTGACATTCGGTTACTTCTTTGATATTTTTTATTTCATCCAAAAACACCTGAATGGTATTGTTCTTATGGAAATCAAGTGATACCTGGATAAATGTCTTGATACCCAGTCCGAGTTTCTCCTCATCAACAAGCGCGTGATAGCTTTTAATATATTCTGCGTTCTCCAGTTTACGTACCCGTTCTAAAGTTGGGGCGGGTGAAAGTCCAATTTCATTAGAAAGTTGCAAGTTGGTTATTCTTCCGTTTTCCTGTAAGATCTTGAGAATCTGTAGGTCTATTTTGTCTAGTTCAGCAGCCATTGTAATTACAAATATAGTTTTTCCTGAACTAACAGAATAAAATTTTTCATAAAAGTACTTAAACAAAAATAAATTCTTTGATAAATATTTAGACTAATCTAAATTTATTATTAGATTTGTTTAAATGAATACCTTTACTGAAGAGAATTACCTGAAAGCGATCTATCATCTTTCGCTACCCTCCGGCTGTGCCAGCACCAACCAGATAGCTGCATCTTTAAATACAAAAGCAGCATCAGTAACGGATATGCTCAAAAAATTGGCTGAAAAGGAATTAATCAATTACACTAAATATCAGGGTGTAACACTGACTGCGTCGGGCGAAAAGATTGCTATCAGTATTATCAGGAAACATCGCCTTTGGGAGTACTTTCTTGTAGAAAAACTTAATTTTAAGTGGGATGAGGTGCATGATGTTGCTGAAGAACTGGAACATATATCATCAAAAGAATTAGTAAATCGGCTGGACGAGTTTATGGGCCATCCAAAATATGACCCTCATGGCGACCCGATACCCGACAGTAATGGCCAGTTTAAGTCCCATGAGCTAAAACCTGTTTCCGCACTTCTCGTTAATGAAAAGGGCATCATTTCCGGGGTCAGGGATCATTCGACTGCATTCCTGCAATATCTTGAAAAAATGCAACTGACCATCGGCAAAAAAATAAGAATAACTGAAATTAATAATTACGACCACTCGCTCACTTTGCAGGTTGCGGACAGCAAGATCCACATTAGCCGCGAAGTAGCCAACAATCTATTGATCGCCCTATGAATAATAAAGAACCTAATCAGTCATTAAGCAATGTTCACAGTAGTGTAAGTACCGAAAACAAATTAGGTTGGCGCAAGTTCCTGGCTTTTATCGGTCCGGCATATTTAGTAAGTGTCGGTTATATGGACCCCGGCAACTGGGCAACGGATATTGCCGGTGGCAGTGCATTTGGCTATAAGCTAATATGGGTATTATTTGTATCTAACCTAATTGCCTTATTATTGCAATCATTAAGTGCCCGGTTAGGTATTGTACGGGGACTCGACCTGGCGCAAGCTTCTAAAAACACCTATCCCCGCTTTGCAAATTTCTGCCTTTATATACTGGCACAAATAGCCATCATCGCCTGCGATCTGGCCGAGATCATTGGTATGGCCATTGGTTTGCAGTTATTATTTCATTTACCGCTTATTTGGGGTGTATCGCTCACCATAACGGATACCGTGCTAATGCTGTTCCTGATGAACAAAGGCATGCGTAAACTGGAAGCTTTTATCATGTCGATGATATTCATCATTGGTCTCTCTTTTTTGATCGAAATGTTTATCGTAGGGCCAAATGTGTCGGAGCTGGCAAAAGGGTTTATTCCCAGCAATTTATTTAAGGGTGACAAAATTAGTCACGAAATGCTATACATCGCTATTGGCATCATTGGCGCAACGGTAATGCCGCATAACCTGTACCTCCATTCGTCGCTGGTACAAACCCGTAAAATAACCCGGACTGATGAAGGCATTCGTTCTGCTATAAAATTCAATTTATTCGATACTACAATTGCACTTAATCTGGCATTCCTGGTTAATGCAGCTATATTGATATTAGCAGCAAGCGCATTTTTCACAAATGGTTATTTCCAGGTAGCTGAAATACAGGATGCCTATAAATTATTGGAACATATTTTCGGTTCCCTGGCTCCTACTTTATTCGCCATTGCCCTGATCGCTTCCGGGCAAAGTTCAACCATAACCGGTACACTTGCCGGGCAGATCATTATGGAAGGTCACATCAACCTGCGTATTGAACCCTGGTTACGCCGACTATTAACCCGCCTGTTAGCTATTGTGCCTGCTGTATTTACCATTATCTATTTTGGCGAAAGCGGTTTAGGCGATCTCATCATTTTAAGCCAGGTAGTATTGAGCCTTCAACTGGGTTTTGCTGTCATTCCGCTCATCCACTTTACATCCGACCGTAAACGTATGGGCAAATTTGCTATCAGTACGAAAGTAAAAATAGTAGCCTGGGCGTGTGCCGTGGTGATCATCGGCCTGAATGGGAAATTAGTTTTTGATCAGATCAGCGATTGGCTAAGAGAATATCCGGCTGCTGCTGCATGGATATACGGATTGGTTGTCCCCATTACAGTGGGTATTGCATTATTGTTAGTTTATGTTTTCTTCAGACCGTTATTATTTAAACATTATTATCAACCTGTACAGGTACCGCATGGCTTAGCAACCACCCTTAATGACCTTACTGCAATTTCTTATAATCACATTGCAGTTACTATCGATTTTTCAAAAAATGACAGAGACTGTATCAGGCATGCTATAATGCAGGGACGCAAACATGCCCGATATACTTTGATACACGTAGTGGAAACCGCCGGTGCACGTTATTACGGCACTGAAGTAATGGACCACGAAACACAAAGCGACGTGGATAACCTGGACAAATATGTCATGGCCCTTACAGAGATTGGATATAATGCAGAGGCAAAGATCGGGTATGGGACTGCAGCAAATGAAATTGCACAAATTGTAAACGAAGAAAAAGTTGACTTTATAGTGATGGGTTCACACGGGCACAAGGCAATAAAAGATCTGATTTTTGGCACGACGGTAAATTCGGTGCGGCACATGGTTAATATCCCGGTACTGGTTGTTAAACCACAATAATTAATCATGATTAAAAACAATAATCGCATATTTGCACAAAAGCAGCAGGGATGAGCGAGAATATCTATATAAAAAACAAGAAAGCTTATTTTGAATACTCTATACTTGATAAATATACCGCTGGTATAAAGCTATTGGGTACCGAGATCAAGTCTATTCGTGAAGGTAAGGCTAATCTTAACGATGCTTTTTGCACGTTTATTGACAACCAGTTATATGTGCGGAATTTGCATATTTCAGAATACTCATACGGTTCATTTTATAATCACGAAGCCAAACGCGATCGGGTTTTGCTACTCAACAAAAAAGAATTAAAAAAACTGCAAACTCGCGGCGAAGAAAAGGGATTGACAATTGTACCGCTTGCCTTATTTATCAGCGAACGCGGCTTTGCCAAACTGGAAATTGGCCTGGCCCAAGGTAAAAAGACCTATGATAAGCGGGATACCATGAAAGAGCGTGATACGAAAATTGAGATGGATAGGGCGATGAAAAGATAGATTTGATTTCGGATTTCGAATGTTCGATTTCGGATTTATCGCCATCCAAGCATATTTATATAATTCTGAAATTTTTCGACCAGCACTTCTCCCGAATAATTTCTTTCGTGCTCTACTTTTTCATATGGATAAGGGTAATATTTGAAGTTCCAAAGCTTCTTTTCCTTTTCGTAATGGATATGCAGTGTTTCCCGTTGCCATTCTATAGGATTATAAATGCTAATAATTAATTTGTCCAGAGAAACAATTGGGAAAAGTTTCTGATTCAAATTATTATCATTCATAATATAGTGAATAAGTGGAATAATTGCTTCTAAAGGCCAATCTTTGGAAATCAAGTCATTATAAAAATGCTCAATATCTTCCCATGATATTGCTTTAGTTTGGAAAGGTTTGTATTTACGATTTATCATCATAATTTAAATATCTTAGTCCTAAATAAAAATCCGAAATCGAACATTCGAAATCCGAAATCTACCACGCCTTATCCCCTACTAACGGCACAAACCTGAAAGTATCCAGCACATGCTTTTCATAATCATTCTCCCCAATCTTTAATATAGTTACCATTTTCTGCGATTGTTCATCACCAACAGGTATTACCATGATGCCACCTATATTTAATTGCTTTAGAAGAGTATCTGGTACCAGGGGTGCACCTGCTGTAACTATGATCTTATCATAAGGTGCATGTTCAGGAATTCCCTTTGAGCCATCACCCAAAAAAAACTGTGGTTTGTAGCCCATATAAGGCAGAACCTGTGTAGTACGCTCATACAGTTTTTCTTGACGCTCGATGGTATAAACGTTTGCACCAAGTTCAAGTAAAATACAGGCCTGGTAACCCGATCCGGTACCAATTTCAAGTACTTTATCGCCTTTTTTGATGTGTAATAATTGAGTTTGATAGGCTACGGTATAAGGCTGAGAAATGGTCTGCCCCTCGCCTATCGGGAACGCAATATCCCTGTACGCCTGGTTCCAGAAAGTCTCGTCAAAAAAGTAGTGCCTCTGTACTTTTCCAATAGCTTTCAGCACATCTTCATCTTCAATTCCCTTTTGTTTTAGTATATCAACCAGCTGTTTACGGGCGCCTTTTTCGCGATAATTATCAATAAATCTGTAAGCCATTTATACAGCAAAGTTATATAAAAAACGTATCTTGAGTCTTTGGTGATGCCAGCAATTATTAACAACGTCGTTTTAATATTTAACTACTTGTAGCATAAGCATAATTGACTGCGTAATATTAAAAAAGGATATGAGAAATATTAAAGTTGTGGCTTACCTGATGCTATTAGTTACATTGGCCTATAGCTGTAACAAAGAAAATAATAGTACTACAAATAGTACTACAAAAACCCAAACTCCCGGTGTTGGTAATGCCATGATAGTTAATACTGGCCCAGTTGCAGCAGATGGTTGTGGTTTTTTAATAAAAGTTGATTCAAATTATTATCATGCTGATAACCTGCCAGAACAATTTCAAAAAGACAGCTTAAATGTCAATATCAATTATGACCCGTCAACCTCAAAATTTCAATGCAGCACAAATCCAAATAACCTTATTCCGATTATCCATTTAAATTCTATCAACAACATATGTAATTGATTCAATAAGGATCTACATCAGGCTGCACAATACTACCTTTACTTAGTTTTGTGGTTTGAAACTGCGTAATAATGTCCTTTATCACAGATTTCACCTTGTTAATAGATACCCCATCCTTTTCAAACTTGAGCATAATAGATTTGATATAATAATTGCGTATCCGACTGATCAATGGTACCTCCGGGCCAATTACTCTATCACCAAAGTTTTTCCTAAGTTCGGTTGCCAGGTATTCGGCCTGGTTATATAAAATATCGGCATTTTTATGTTTGATATCCAGATTGATGATGCGATAGAATGGCGGGTATTTAAAACTCCTGCGTTCCTCCATTTCAGTGAGATAAAGATCCTGGTAATCATTTTCGATTACCTGTTTTATCACCCTATGATTGGGGTCATAGGTTTGAATCACCACCTTACCCTGTTTACCCCGGCGCCCTGCCCTGCCACTTACCTGTGCCAGCATCTGGAAACTACGCTCATTAGCACGGTAATCAGGATATTTTAATAAGCTATCCGCATTGATGATACCGATTACGGTGATATCTGAAAAATCAAGTCCTTTAGCTACCATTTGCGTACCAACCAGAATATCTATCTTCTTTTCCTCCAAATCATTCAAAATATTTTGCAATGAGTTTTTTGAACGTGTGGTATCCAGGTCCATTCTTTTTATCCTGGCTTCAGGAAGCAGTATGCTTAATTCGTCTTCAACTTTTTCAGTGCCAAAACCTTTATATTCCAGGTGTGTTGAACCACATGCCGGACAAATAGAAGGAGAATCTTCCTTATAACCACAATAATGGCAATGCAGTTTACCACTGCTTTTATGATAAGTAAGGCTTACATCACAATTAATGCACTTGGGAGTGTAAGCACAAACCTTACAAACAAGCAACGGGGCGTATCCCCTGCGATTTTGAAAGAGGATCACCTGTTCTTTATTAACAAGCGCCTTTTTCATATCCTCAATCAACACACTCGTAAAGTGCGATTGCATGGTTTTCTTTTTTGTTTCCTCAATGATGCTAACTACTTCTGTTTTTGGCAACTCTACACCACCGAAGCGCTCCGTCAATTCTACCAAACCATATTTGTTCATTCGGGCATTATAATAAGTCTCAAAAGCAGGAGTTGCTGATCCTAGCAGTACTTTCCCATGATACATATTAGCAAGATAAATTGCCGCATCCCGGGCATTGTAGCGTGGTGCCGGATCAAACTGTTTGTAGGATGTTTCATGCTCCTCATCAACAATGATCAGCCCTAGGTTATTAAAGGGCAAAAATACAGATGACCTTGCACCCAAAACCACTTTATATTCGTGATTAAGTACCTTCTGCCAAACTTCAACACGTTCATTATCATTAAACCGCGAATGATAAACCCCGATACTGCTTCCAAAATATTGTCGTAGCCGCTCAATAATGTGTGTAGTAAGCGCAATTTCAGGTAGAAGATACAGCACTTGCTTATCTGCATTGATCATATCTTCAATCTGACGGATATAGATTTGCGTTTTACCGGAAGAAGTAACGCCGTGTAGCAATACCACGTCTTTTTCTTCAAACTGATCTTTTATGCCGATTAAAGCATTCTGCTGACTTTCACTTAAAATAAAATCGCCGCTAAACTCATCTTCATCAAAATATAACCGGCTTACATTTTTTTCTTCTGCAATAAATATCTCCTTTTCAATAAGGGATTTAATGCTGGCGTCACCCGCACCGCTTTCTTCTATCAATTCCGTCTTAGATATTTTTTTTTGATGCCTGGCCAGTTTAATATAAGCTAATAGTGCATCAGCTTGCTTTGGAGCGCGTTTCTCCAACATTGGAAACAACTCCTTCAGATTTTCCTGGTTGTTATAAATCGGATTTAACGTAATAAATGTCTTTTTCCGCGGCTTGTAACGTTCGCTTACTTCTTCCGAAATATGAATGATATTTTTTTCAAACATCAATTTCAGGATAGGCATCACTGTTTTTTGCCCCAGAAGTTTTACGATGTCGCCAACCGTCAATTCTGGTTGTATTTCAAGTGCCTCTACAATCAGGTATTCTTTATCATGCAGCGAAGATTTATCAATTTCAAAATCTTTATTCAGTTCTATCTTAGTTTCGCTTGCCAATTTTAATGCTGATGGTAGTGCGGCATTCATCACCTCGCCAACGTTACACATGTAGTATTCTGCCAACCATTGCCAAAACTGCAATTGTTTTGCAGTAACCACAGGACGATCATCCAGCACCTCCATCAAATATTTGGCTTCATATTTTTCAGGAGCCTGTGTAGTAATCGATAAAATAACTGCTGTGTACAATTTACTCTTACCAAACTGCACCACTACCCTTTTCCCTGGGACAACTGCATCATTCAATTGAAACGGCACGCGATAGGTATAGTTCTTCGCTATTGCTAAGGGTAAAATTACCTCAACAAAAAGGGTTTCCCTATCGGTATGTTGCGCATCAGCAAATTCAAGCATGTATCTATTTATTTCTGAAAGCGGCCAAAGCCAATGTAGCCCAGCCTGCAATAAACAACAAACCACCCACTGGGGTAATCGGTCCCATTACTATCAACCAGTTCCAGCCTAACAGGTCACGGCAGGCCAACAGGTACAACGAGCCTGAAAAAAATACAATACCAAAAGTAAAAAGATAATAAGCAGTACGGATCAGCTTGTTAGAACTAGCAAAGGTAGACAGAAAAAGCAGGGCAAAAATATGATAAAATTGGTATTGTACCCCTGTACGCCATATTTCAATCTGTTTAGGTTCAAGGTATTGCTGCAAACCATGCGCTGCAAAAGCTCCGGCTATCACTCCCAGCATTCCGAGTATGGAAGCAGTAATAACGATTTGTCTGTTCATTAGGATATAAAGTGCTAAGTTACCAATTGAAAGTATTACTTTACAGGTGCAAGGTAAAAATCTACCTTTGTAAGACAACCAACATGAAACGACTTATAATTATCACCATTATATTGCTGATAGCTACTGTGCTGGTAACCGTTGTCTATTTTAAAAACTTAAATAGCACCACCCAGCAAACCAGCCAGGTATTGCGTACCATACCCAATAATGCTTCGTTGATATTTGAATTTAACAATGAAAAAAGCTTCTATGATATTTTTGCTGACAACAAGCTGTTTGCCAATATTATCGGCGATGAAAAAATGGCGGAGCTGGCTGCACTAAAGAAAACATTATTACAAAACCCTTTAATTGAGCACTTTTTAAACGAGCAAAATTTATACGTCTCGCTCCATCCGCAAAAAGGTGATAATATTGATTTCCTGCTCACCATAGCTGTTTCAAAGGAGTTTGGGCCCGAACTATTTGAAAAAATATCAAAACAGCCTAAAAGTGGCATTGTAATAAATACTTACAATGTAGCCGGCAAACAAGGTTATATTATTTATCTGAATGACCTGAAAAAACGGTTTTATCTGATCGATCAGGATGACAATACGCTTTCCGGGAGTTTTTCAAAGGACCTTATAGAAACATGTGCTAAGTACGACTATAAAAACGAGAAGCAAGCATTTGTATTATTACCAGATCGCCAGAGTGTAAATTCTCTTGTCAACCTGTATGTTAACTATGAGGCGCTATCTCCATTGTTTGAACAATTATTTATTAATAAAAATACCGACATTTTTAAAAGCTTCAGGCAGTTACCTGCTTTTGCCGCTTTAAGTTTAAATTATAAAAGTGATGTATTAATGTTTAACGGTTCCACGCGGATACAAAACAATAAAGCTAATTATCTTGAGCTTTTCAGTGGCCAACTACCTGTAGCTAATCGTATAAAAAGCATTTTCCCATCAACAACTGCGTACAGTACAAATTTTGCGGTGTCAGATCCTAAAAAATTTGAGTCAGACTTATCTGATTGGCAAAAAAAAGGCGACTTTAAGACCGAAAGATCTGAGATTATCAATAAAATTAAATCGAAGACTGGGATCAGTCTGGTAAAAGAATTTACCCGCTTGCTAAGCAATGAATTTGCAATTGTAACTACGCGCTACCATGAGAAAATAGCTATCGCTCAGGTTACTGATGGCTCCAAAATGCGTTCAATGATGATCAACCTAAGTAAAATGAATAACGATAACGTTGGTCAATTAAACTACGAGAAATTGCCGCAATTATTACTAGGTGATGCATTCAGCATATTTAGAAGGCCTTATTTCAGAGTAATGGATAATTATCTGGTATTAACCAACAGTATGTCCGAAATGAGCAGCTATAATGATAGTTACGTTAATCACAAATTTATAAGCAAGACAGAAGGTTATGACCAATTTGATGGATTACTTGCTGAAAGAAGCAATGTGTCGTTTTTTATCCAATTCAAAAATGCACAGCCATTGTTTAAACAGGATATGAATCCCGCATTTTACAATGCATTTGAATCAATGGTACCCGGCTGGAAAAATTTTTATGCTGCTGCCTGGCAATTTACTTCTTCCGACAAAAATTATTATACCAATTTCTGCATGCGCTTAAACAGCGATACCACCAGTGTAAATACTTTTTAAAAAATCCACTTTTTACACACAACCATAAGCTTCAAATTCCGTAAAAAGCCTGTATCAGCGAAAATTAATTTATAATTTAAATTAGTTCCCTGAAGATATTTTAAAATCTTTAATAAAGCTCCTGCACAACATCTATAATGAAGAAGATTCTACCTATTTTTTGTTTATTGTTTATTACTACTAAGGGCTTTTCTCAACAACTTTCTCAATACAATACAGGCACGCTGTTTGATTCATTTGAAAATCCATCACAGCGGTCATTTATTCCGGATAGCAGTCGAAAATTTGCATTTAATTTTTTGATACCCAATTTTGATGCTAATTTTTTATTGCAAGGCAACGCACAATCAGTGCTGATAAACCGCAAATTTGGCAGCAACTACACCGGGGCCGGGTTACAGATCGGAAATGGCAGCTATAATAATGTAGGTGTTAATGAAACAGGTTATGCGTTGATGGCTAAAATGTTTGCCAGCTTCAACGGAGATGAAGAAATTGGCATTTTTGCCGGACTTAAATCAGAAGGGACGGGAGCTTTTACAGACGAAACTATAGCTTTATTTGAGGCACCTTCCCTCTTCACCAATAATATTTACGACAATGTATTGAATGATCATTTTTACAACCAGATTTATAATGCTGTTGGACTTACCTACCGGGAAAGGTTGAGCAGTCAATTCGCAATTGGTTTTAAAGTGTCGTTTTTGATGGGGGTTGATTACACCAAACTCAATGTCAATGAGTCGCATTTAAGTTTTAATAATGCAGCTGATGAAACGGATATTTCATTAAGAGGCAAATATTATGTGAGTAAAAGTCCAGGAAACTTTGATGGGAGTAGTTTTTTACCAAATTCACGTAATCCCGGTGCCCAAATAAGTATTGGAACATCGTACCAGACAGATGACGATATCACTTTACAGGCTAACATAAAAGACCTGGGATTTATTCATTGGTACAGCGGCTCATTCGTCAGCAATTTCAATAGTACAGCGGCGGTTACCGGCCTGGCAGGCTTGTCACCAAGACAACGGGAACAAACGTTGTATAATTCAGTATATGCAATACTTGCCGGTACTCCAACATATGGATCATTCACTACCGCTACAGATGGCCGGTTTGAGTTTAGTGCCAATAAATCTTATGACTTAAACCCGGATAAATCTATTAAATATTCGCCAACGCTTATCGTATCAAAAGAGCTGTTTTATAATGGTTACACAGCAGCGATGGTCAATCGTTTCCAATTCGACAATATGAATGTCAGTTTAACTCCATCCTATGATAATCTGCACCTGTTTAATATAGGCTTGCAACTAATGTACAAGTCAAGTAATATGGAGGTATTTATTGGTAGCGACAGGCTTGTCCAAACGGCAGGGCTTGCCAGCGCAAAAAGCAATCCTGAAGCCTACTCTAATGGCCCATATACCGGTGGTGATATCTTTTTTGGCTTTGCCGTAAAATTCGGTCCTGTAATTGAGCATCCTTTAAACTCAAGCACAATACCTACCGGTGAAAAGGGGTTCTTAGCAAGACTGTGGAACAGGCTGTTTAAGACTTACCAATAATCAGACTGATTTTTTCCCTGCTATGAAGTCTTTCAGATAATACGGCTCAAAATAGGCCACATTTTCAAAATCTTTTGTCAGGTATTTTTCTGTTGCCTTTTTAGTGATATAACGTGCCGAATTAATAAACCCGGGAATAATTTGTGCGTTGGGATTTACACCTAATACTTCACTGCATTTTGCCGCACCATCACCAAAAAATAACATTTTATTTGTTTTTAGCAGGTCTATAAAGCTATTTTCATCGATGATCTCGGCCGAAGTAGATTTTACTCTGACTCCTTTAGTATCAAATACAGCAGTAAAAACTTCCATCCTGCGCGCATCTATCATAGGACAAAGTAATGTATTATCATCAAAGCTATTTTGAGATATCATACCATCAACCATTCCTTCAAGTGTTTCAATAGCAATAAGAGGAATATCCAGGGCAAAGCATAAACCCTTTGCAACCGAGATGCCAATCCGCAATCCTGTATATGAACCCGGCCCGCAACTTACGGCTACCACGTCTAAATCCTGGTATGATTTATCAACTGTTTTTAAAACCTCATCGATAAATAAAGTGATTATTTCGGCATGCACATTTCGTTGCTCCAATTCTTTATACGCCAAAACACTTCCATTTTCTGAAAGGGCTACGGAACACACTGTGGTTGCAGTTTCAATTTGTAGTATCAGGCTCATAGTATTTAAGGTACCGGATCATGCCCATGGCCTCCCCAGGGGTTGCAACTGGCAATACGTTTTAAAGTTAGCCATCCGCCTTTAAAGGCCCCATGTTTTTTGATTGCTTCAACCCCATATTGCGAACATGTTGGTGTATATCGGCAGGAAGCACCGGTAAGCGGAGAAATAAAATATTGGTATATTCTGATGAGGATCACAAAAAATCCCCCGATTATGCGTTTCAATATATCAGCGATCATCTTCATTTAGCAACCTCCTCAAAAAGCTGATTTAAAAGCTTCAGGATCTTTTTCTCAATAAACTCATAAGGTGCAATCTCCTTACCGATAAATCCTATCGAAAGCACGATCCTTTTATCTGCATCCCCTAATAAAGAATATAAATGCTGCTGTTTATGCAAACGGTAAGCTTCGCGGATGCGTCGCTTTATCAGGTTACGGTCTACCGCTTTCTTATACCGTTTTTTTGATACGGAAAATAAAACCTGTGCCGGGAATAGTTGTGTATCAGTATTAATAAGCCACGAAACCTTAAAAGGATAACACAAAAAAGAAGAACCGTTATGATAAAGCTGATCGATCAACTTTTTATTACATAAACGTTCTTCTTTTGTAAAAGTGTATGTTTTGCCCATGGCCAGAACCGCAATTTAATAAAACACACCCGGCCAGCGCCCAGCAAAGGGAATAAGCAAATTATGCTTTATGGCTGCGTTCGTCAGAAACAGATAATCTTTTTCTGCCTTTTGCTCTTCTTGATGCCAATATTCTTCTGCCATTAGCAGTTGACATGCGCTCACGGAAACCGTGTTTATTTCTTCTTTTCCTTTCAGAAGGCTGGAACGTTCTTTTCATTGCTATTTTATTGTATACGTCGTTTTTAAAAACAAGAGTGCAAATGTAGCGTAAATTTTAAACTTTTCAAATACATTTTACTTATTTGTTAAACGGTTTTACATATTGTAATTTAACGGCTTATTATAATTTATCTTAAGTAAAATGAAATTTTCAGCAATTCTGCTATTTGTATTACTCCCGTTTTTCGCTTTATGCCAGGAAAATTTCACTTTGCATTATAAAATATATGATACAAAAAATCAAAAGATAATATCAGCAGAGGATATCATTAGTAATATGGACAACGCTGATGTACTATTTTTTGGCGAAGAACATAATGATTCGACCTGCCACGTTCTGGAACTTACATTATTTAATTTATTCGCATCAAAGTACCAGGGTAAAGCGGCATTATCAATGGAGATGTTTGAAACCGATTGCCAAACTGTGCTAAATGAGTATCTGAACGGACTGATACGTGAGAAAAATTTCATTACCGAAGCCCGTGCATGGCATAATTATAAAGATTATCGTCCGCTCATTGAACTTGCAAAAAGCGCCAATATGTCAATTGTTGCCGCAAACGCACCTGCACGGTATGTTAATATGGTGAACAGAATGGGACTAACCAGTTTGCAAGAACTGGATGCTACCGCTAAAGGATGGCTCCCGCCCCTACCCATTGATACAGCTACCGGAGCTTATTATGATAAATTCTTACAAATAATGGGTGGCCATAGCGCTATGGGCGGAATGCAAATGTACCAGGCACAAAATCTTTGGGATGCAACCATGGGCTGGTCAATAGCTAATTTTTTGAAACAACACCATAACTATAAACTATTGCAGGTGAACGGCGGCTTTCACAGCGAAGAAAAATTAGGCGCGGCTGCCCAATTAAAAAAATATGCAACTAAGGTTAAAATATTAAACATAGCCTGTTTTTCGGATGAAAATTTTGATCATCCTGATTGGAGTAAATTCAGCAAAGAGAATGATTACATCCTTTTAACAGATCCAAAACTTCCGAGGACTTATTAAAGATATTTAATTCAATAAGTTGCTTCTTCATCCAAATTATGGATAAATAATCTACAAATACCAAAGTTGCAGCTAAAAGATAATTATTAAGCTTTCTTTGCCAGTAAATCTCTTATCTGGGTAAGTAACACTTCTTCTTTTGTTGGATCAGGAGCTGGAGCAGCTTCCTCAGGTTTTTTCATTGAATTTATAGCCTTTACGATTAAAAAAATACAAAAAGCTATGATCAGAAATTCAATCAATGTATTAATAAAGTTTCCGTAGTTGATGGAAACAGCAGCTATCTTTTTAGCGGGGTCACCCGGCTTTATCATTATTTTAAGATTTTTGAAATCTATGCCACCTGTAAGATATCCGATGGGAGGCATAATTACGTCATTTACCAGCGAGGTGACGATTTTACCAAAGGCCACGCCGATGATAACACCTACTGCAAGGTCAACCACGTTCCCCCGCATTGCAAATTCTTTAAACTCTTTGATAATGGCCATAAGTGAGATTTTATGTTTAAATGTATTAAAATATTTAATTAGAAAAAAAGATTTATTGCGGGCCTTTAATTAAACACTTATTCTGTTTCTACGTTTAAAGGTTGTCCTGGTCTTAGTGCATCAAAAGTTAATGTTTCAAGTTTATGTTAATTGATGTATTTTTGGCTGTCTAATTATGCTTAAACAAAATCTTCAACAGAAACTTTTACAAAAGCTGTCGCCACAGCAAATACAATTTATAAAATTGTTGCAGGTACCTACTGTATCTCTTGACACACGTATAAAAGAAGAACTTGAAGAAAACCCGGCACTTGAAGATCTAAGTTTAACTAATCTGAACGAGCCTGAAGAGCAATACCCCGACCGTGATCCAGAAGAAGATACCTATAACGGCGATGAGAACGAGGGCCCCGCAGACGAATTCAACATCGATGATTATCTCCAGGAAGATAACCTAAACGAATACGGATCAAGATATGACCAGAATGGTGACGATGATGATGACCGTAAAGAAATACCGATAGCCGTACAAAGCTCATTTTTTGAAAATTTACAGGCTCAGCTCGACCTTCTTCCTCTGTCTGATAAAGATTTCAGAATCGGACAGCAAATAATAGGCAGTCTGGATGATGATGGCTACCTGCGCCGGTCGATCACCTCACTAACCGATGACCTGGCTTTTTCACAAAACATCTTTGCAGAAGATGAAGAGGTTGAAGAAATGCTGAAAGTGATTCAAAGTTTTGATCCGCCGGGTGTTGGGGCACGTAGTCTGCAGGAATGCTTGCTGATACAACTAAGGAGAAAAGATGCTGTTGCCGACCCTATAATCAAAAAAGCTATCCAGGTAGTTGAGCATTACCTTGATGAGTTTACACGTAAGCACTACGATAAGCTTGAAAAATCGCTTAACATGAATTCTCATGAGTTAAGGGCAGTTATAAATGAAATCTTAAAACTGAATCCTAAACCTGGCGACTCAAGCGAAATGAACACCAAGCAGATGCAGGTAATACCTGATTTTCATATCGCCAACAACGATGGTATACTTATTCTGACTTTAAACTCAAAAAATGCTCCTGAACTTCGTGTAAGCCGGTCATATCAGGAAATGTTTGAGCATTATGACAAAGCCTCCCAAAAAGATAAAAAAATGAAGGAAGCGGTGCAATTTGTAAAACAAAAGCTCGATTCGGCGAAATGGTTTATCGATGCTATTAAACAGCGGCAGCAAACACTGTTAAAGACCATGAACGCCATCATGCAATATCAATACGAATATTTTCTGACCGGTGATGATAAAAACCTGAGGCCGATGATATTAAAAGATATTGCGGACAGGATAAACATGGATATTTCAACTGTATCAAGGGTTGCCAATTCAAAATACGTGCAGACAGAACATGGCACCTATCTCCTGAAATCTTTTTTCTCAGAAGCTATTCAAACTGAGAGCGGCGAAGAGGTATCAAACAAAGAGGTTAAAAAAATATTGGAAGAGCACATCGGTGCAGAAGACAAGCATCATCCCCTGGCTGATGAAAAATTAACCGAGATATTAAAAGAGAACGGCTACAATATCGCCCGCCGTACCGTTGCCAAATACCGTGAGCAAATGAATATCCCCGTTGCCCGGTTACGAAAAGAACTTTAATCCTGTCACCACGAATTACGTGGCGATATTTCCCTATCCTTATTATTAAGCATAAGGCCCAACACGATCTCGTGCGTGCCGTTACTTACCGTACGCAATGCCGAGGTGCTATATTCATAAGAATAGCTGACATTGATAAGCGAACTGAGATTAAAACCCAGCAATCCGGCAACCGAATCCTGATTACGGTATGATGCTCCAATCCAAAACCTATCCTTGAAAGCAAGCTTCATGTTTATATCAAAAGCAACAGGTTCAGGGTTAAGTATTTTTAACAAGGCTGATGGCATCAGTGTCATATCATCCGACAGAAAAAGTTTCACACCGCCCGTTATAAAATATTGCGGCACTGTTTTAGCCTGGTTAGACGCGTTGGTTGTAGTAAAATATGAATTCTGAGATAATAATTGCTGGGCCGATACCCCGAAATAATAATTTGAAGAGTAGCCCCATATCCCTACACTCAGATCAGGTTTCCATTGGCTGTTATTACCATTCGCAATTACCGGATCAAGCGGGTTTTCGAGCGAGAGATCAGCTATGTTCAAGCTGTTGTGATTTAAGCCAGCCGCAACACCTACCGATAAATTAAATGTGCTTGATATGCCTAAATGATAGGCGTAAGTAGCATCAATATTGGTAGTACTGATGGGACCTGCCTGATCAGACACTACCATAAAGCCAATACCATGATGCGGTTCAGCTGCTTGGTAATTTTGGGTATATAAATGACTATAAGGATTTGCCTCATTACCCGGAGACATGGCAGCAGCATCACCCCGAACAAAGTCAGAGCCAAATGGTGCACTAAAGGTAAGATAGCTTGTTACAGGGGCTCCTTGTAGTCCGGTCCACTGGCTTCGGTAACCCGCTTTAAGATCTATGTAATTTTCAATGCCGCTTACGGCTGGGTTAAGCAACAAATTGTTAAAAACATACTGCGTATACTGCGGTTTTTGCTGTGCTTCCGCTAACTGAAGCATTAGGCTAAAAATAAATAATACGTGTAAAAGTTTCTTCATCCCTGCCCGTTAAACACCGTCCTCCAGTTTGTGATATCCATAAGGTTTATATTTGAATGATAGCAAGAACGCTCACTCAGCTTTTGCAATAGATGCAACTAATTTACGAATATAATCTTCTTTTATATTAGTGTATTGATATTTTATACGGAAGAAAGAGAGAAAGTACAAATGTCTGTCGATAGAAATACTTCTGAATTAATTATTACGAGATTTATTAAGCAATTCCAACTCTTTATTTGCCAGTTGCAACTTATGGGCGAGGTCTTTATTTTCCCTGCGTAAATGATATATTTCCAGCGCATTTTGAATATAAAGCTTCAATTCATCATTTTGCCATGGCTTTACCAGGTACTTATACACCTGTCCGCGGTTTATAGCATCCATTACAGCATTCATGTCAGAAAATCCTGTTAATAAAATTCTGATCGTATCAGGAAATACCCCCAATATTGATTCAAGAAACTCAATACCAGTCATACCAGGCATGCGCTGATCAGTAATAATTACCCCAATTTCACAGGAATCCAAAATTTTACGCCCTTCGCGCGCCGACTGTGCTGTATAAATTTCAAAGTCGCGTCTGAAAGCAGCTTTAAAACTATTAAGATTATTTATTTCATCATCTACGTATAGTACTCCGTAAGGCATAAATCAAATTTTAGGTAAAAGAGAGATACCACGTATAATTTAAAACCCGAAAAATACTTGAAAGTTTAATTTTTACGCAATTTTATTGTAATATCACACCTCCTGTAAAAGAAGCATTTGTAAAAATGAAAAAAATATTGTTAATCATATGCCTGTTACTTCAAAATAGTTTAATTTTTGCTTTTCAGACAGATACATTAACGATTCATGAAAACGAAACACGGCTTCTTACGCATCAGTATTTTCTTGAATTTGAGGACCCTACACGCACATATACAATAAATGATATTATATCGAATACTGCATTCCACCCTATTAGCTCTTCATTGCCTGTACTCAAATATTCAAAATCTACTACCTGGATAAAATTTATAGTAAAGAATAAAACCACCCGCGCATTTATGCCTATAACCATAGAACAAAGTGTTATTGATAATTTTGACGCATACTTTGCCGACCCTGAGAAAGGCACTCACATTATTAATTTGACTTCGGGTATCCCCTCACGTGATTCTAAATTAATCAAACAAAATAACAACTTGATCAATTGTCTTATTTTTCCTGACTCGGTAAGAACTATTTACCTGAGGATCAGGAGCAGTGCATCAGGCGTATTACCTATTCAGATAAGCAGTGCAAATGCCTTTTTTAAAAGCTCAGATTTTGAGAATATTGTTACAGGTGGCTTTATGGGTATTATATTGATAATGGCGCTATATAATTTAATGCTATTTATTATCGTCCGCGATTTGAGCTATCTGTACTATATTTCCTATATCATATTTTTGGGTCTATCACAAATCCTTCTCCGCGGTTATGGGATCAGTTTTTTTATAAGTAAAAAAGTAATATTAGGTAATTATTTCATTCCATTTACCCAAATATTATTCGGATACTCCATAATATTATTTGCATCGGAATTTTTACAACTTAAGCAAAATTTAAAATCTTATTTTAAGTATTACTATTTGTTATACGCGATATATACTATAGCATTGATAGCTATCATAACCGGCAATGTGCGTTTCACCAATGATTTAATAACCATTTCCTCTTCACTTACAGCGATAGCTTTGCTATTTATAGGCGGGTTGCTGTACTTTAAAGGGTTTAGTCCGGCCAAATATTTTATGTTTGGCTGGAGCTTGTTCCTTGTATCCATGCTTATTTCTATTGCTTATCAGGGAGGCTATATTGTACACAATGCTTTTACATCAAATATTATAATTTATAGTTCGACACTTCAGCTTATGTTATTTTCGATAGCACTTGCTGATAAGATCAACTTTTACCGTCGGCAAAACAACGACACGCAATTGCTTTCACTCACTATAGCCAAAGAAAATGAACGCCTTATAACCGAGCAGAATATTTTACTGGAATCAGAAGTAAATGCACGCACCCAGCAACTAATACAAACTAATCAGGATTTGTCTTCAACTATAGAAGATCTTAAATTGGCTCAGATGAAGCTGATAGAAACAGAAAAGATGGCTTCATTAGGACAGCTTACCGCAGGTATAGCCCATGAAATTAATAACCCTATTAATTTTGTAAGCTCAAACGTAAAGCCTTTGCGGCTGGATTTCCTGGAGATATTCGCATTAATGGACAAATATAACGAGGCGGGAGTTCTGCCAGACAGGAAAGAATTATTACATCAAGCCGGACAGAAGAAACAAAGTATTGACCTGGTTTTTTTAAAAGAAGAGGTACTGTCGCTACTGGATGGCATTGAAGAAGGTGCTAACCGCACTACCGAAATTGTGCAAAGCCTGCGAACATTTAGCAGGACAGACGAATTGATTTCAAAATCTATTGACATTAATAAGGCCATATTAAATACGCTGGTATTGCTGAGAAGTTCTATACCCTACAATATTGAAATTAAGCCTGTTTTAAATAAGTTACCGCTTTTAAATTGCTATCCCGGAAAAATAAACCAGGCTTTAATGAACCTGATAAACAATGGCATACAGGCTATAAAAGCTAAAGAACAACAGGATAATGAAAGTGTTATGATCGTAACAAGTGATTATCCCGACTATATAACCATTGAAATTACAGATACAGGAATAGGCATGAATAACGAGGTAAAACAGCGCATTTTTGAGCCATTTTTTACTACTAAAGAAGTGGGTGAAGGAACTGGCTTAGGTTTGTCAATCGTTTTCGGCATAATTGAGGCTCATCACGGTGCCATTACTGTTGAGTCTGAAACAGGAAAAGGCACGAAATTCACTATCGCTCTGCCAAAAAATCTTGAATAAACTAAACCTAAAAGAACTTATCCGGATTTGGAACCAGGTTTAAAAACGACTCAAAGTTTTCCTTATAGTGTGATTGATCAAGCTGATAATAAAATGCTCCCTTTTTTGATGACATCTTATCTTTTTCAGGAAGTTTCACCAGCAAACCTGTCGACAATAATTTACGACTAAAATTACGGTCGTCAAATTCAGTTTGATAAACCCCTTCATAAAGCGATTGCAATTGCGGGATTGTAAATTTTTCGGGTAATAGTTGAAATAATATCGGGTGCAAAGCTGCCTTGTAGCGCAACTGGCGCATAGCCAGTTTAACCATTTCAGCATGATCAAATATCAATTCAGGTAGTTCATTTAATAAAAACCATTCTGCGTGATATTCATCATTGATCTGTTTTTCATATTGATGTATATCTATCAGAGCATAATAAGCTACAGAAAGTGTTCTTTCAACTGGGTCACGATCAGGTTTTCCAAATACATGAAACTGGTCCATGTATACATTTTTCAATCCTGTACGTTGTTCTAATACACGTATAGCGGCATCTTCCGGTGATTCTGATGGCTGTATAAATCCACCCATTAAACTCCATTTATGTCTTTCGGGCTCAATAGCCCGTTGCACCAGCAATAGTTTTATATTCCAGCCATCAAACCCAAATATGATACAATCAGTAGCTACTAAAATTCTTTTTTGGCCGGTATATCTTTGCATGTATTAAATACTATATGTACAAGTGTAAAAATAAATTGCAGTAATAAAAAATTAATAAGACAATCGTATTTTTTATATTACACGAACCTAAATTAAAACAATTTCTTAAAAAGGTCTTTTAAAATAAAAGAGTAATGTTATAGATTTATCCTGTAAACCAATTATTATGTCTTCCAAAACATTTTCTGCAGCACAAATAGCCAATTACAATCGTGATGGTTATCTTTTAGTTAAGGGCTTTTGCTCAAAGGCCGAAACAGATAAGCTTTATAAAACTGCAATCGAGGACGAAGCAATGAGCAAGAATGCTTTAGATCTGAACGACCTTAGCGGAAAAAAAACACGTTTATCTCTATGGTTCACACCAGGGAATGATGTGTTTGGCTATCTCACCCGCAGTGAGAAGATAGTTTCGTCAGTGGCACAATTACTGGATAGCGATGCACCAGTTTGTCACTTTCACTCCAAACTGATGCAAAAAGAGCCTAAAGTAGGCGGTGCCTGGGAATGGCACCAGGACTATGGCTACTGGTATAAGAATCAATTTATGTATCCCGATCAATTAATGAGCGTAATGGTTGCACTGACCGCGGCAAATAAGGAAAACGGCTGTTTGCAGGTAATCAAAGGCTCACATAAGCTGGGAAGGGTAAATCATGGCTTTTCAGGTGAACAGGTTGGTGCGGATATGACAATGGTGAATAATGCGCTGCAAACAATGGAATCGGTTTATAGCGAATTGCAACCGGGGGATGCCCTATTTTTTCACAGTAATTTATTGCATCGGTCAGAGGCTAATTTGTCTGATCACCCACGCTGGTCTATTATTTCCTGTTATTGCTCCCAATCAAATCTGGCCTATAACGAAACATCCACATCATGGAAAACCCCTGTAAAAATAGTGCCGGATGAAGCAATTCTGAATTGGGAAGCCGGCTCACTATCAAACAATGATTTCCTGAAAAAAGAAAATGATCCGGCATTAAAGGACACAGGATGGGAAAAATAAAAGTTGGAAGGTTGAAAAGCTGGAAAATTTCAGCCTGCTCCAACATCCAACAATCTCAATTATTATAAATATTACAAAACAATAATAACCTTACAACTTTCAAACTTTACAACTATAATAACATATGAAAATAGCCATGCTTGGTTCGGGTTTTATAGCCCGCTTTTATGCTGATTCGCTTGCAGCACAGCGCAGAAAGGATACTTTACACAGCGTTTATTCCCGTAGTTCGGAGAGAGCCGAAAAATTTGCCAAAGATTATGGTCTGCCACACCATAGCAACAATATGGCAGAGGTTATAGAGCATCCTGAAGTAGATGTGGTAGTGATCGCATTATCAAATGATCTGCACCTTGCTGCTATTGAAGCCTGTGCCAAAGCCGGCAAGCATGTGCTTTGTACCAAACCTTTAGGCAGAACAGGCGAAGAAGCAAAAAAGATGATGGAACTGGTTGAAAAAGCCGGTATCATGGGTGGTTATTTGGAGGATCTTTGCTATACTCCAAAGTTTTTAAAATCGCTAAACAGCGTAAAAGCAGGCAGTATAGGTCGGGTACTGTGGGCAAAGTCAAGGGAAACTCACCCTGGCCCGCACAGTGACTGGTTCTGGAACATAGAGCAATCAGGTGGCGGTGCCATTGTTGATCTTGGTTGCCATTGTATTGAAATATCAAGAAACTTTATTGGTAAAGATGTAAAACCTGTAGAAGTAATGTGCTGGGCCGCTACACAAGTACACCCTATTGCTGCTGAGGATCATGCTATCGGTTTGGTAAAGTATGCTAACGGTGTGATCGGCCAGTTTGAAGTAAGCTGGTGTTTCCGCGGCGGCATGGACCTGCGCGATGAGGTAATGGGTAGCGAAGGAACAATATGGCTCAATAATTTCCTGCGCACCGGCTTTGAGATGTTCACCACTGGTAAAGGCACCAATTATGTAGCTGAAAAGGCTGAATCAATCAGTGGATGGCTGTTCCCTGTTGGCGATGAAGTGCACGAATTAGGTTATAGCCATATGTTTACAGATATGTTTGAGTCCATCGAGCAAAAACGTGAACCGCTGGAAAGCTTTTACGACGGATATGTTGTTAACTGCATTATCGATGCAGCCTATAAATCAGCCAAATCACGCAACTGGGAACCCGTGCAACTGGATGTATGGCGAGGGAGGACTGATATCACTGAAGGGCACGCTTTTACCTCGTATGATGATGATTACTACCTGATCAAAGAGGAGATCCTGCCAAACGGTGAGAAAAAATTGATCCTGAAGCATAAAACGACTGGTGAGGTTGTGCGCAGGGATTTGTGATTTATTTAGTTGATTGGTTAGATTAAGTTGGACTAGGTTGATTAAGTTAGAACAACTCATTCAACTTAATCAACCACTCACTTAATCAACTAACACGTTTCCCATGCAACAGCATATTAATAGCATCGTCCAATGAACCTGCCGGGATCACTTCACCTGAGTTGACAAAATAGATCTCGTCAGCATTCTCAATCGTATTCAAACGGTGTGCTATAATTACTCTTGTGGTAGTTTCTGGTAATTTTTTCAGGATATCGCTGAGTAATTGTTCTGTAATAGTATCAATGTTTGCTGTCGCTTCGTCCAGTATCAGTATTTCAGGGTTACGCAATACCGCACGCATAAACGCGATCAACTGTTTTTGTCCATGGCTGATACTGTCGCCGCTGGATAAAACCTTAGTCTCTAACCCGCTTTCAAATATGGCCAGCAGGCTTTCAAGATTGGCTGTTTTAATAACCTCTTCTAACTGATCGTTGCTAAAATTCTTGTACAGTTCATTACCATAAAGGATATTCTCTTTCACTGTCCCGGTAAATAAAAATGGTTCCTGCAATATAAAGCCGATTTTTTGTGTACGGTCTTCGGGTTGATAAGAACGAATGTCTTTCCCATCCAAAAACACAGTTCCTTTTGTAGGATCATACAAACGGGCAATTATTGATGCCGTAGTTGTTTTACCACCACCTGTTGGCCCAACCAAAGCATATGTTTTACCGCGTTCGAGTTTAAAGTTGATATTATGTAATATCTCACTACCACCCGGATACGCAAAATGTACATTTCTGAATTCCAGGAGCGAAGCAGATGGTTCTGCAACTTGCTCTTTTACTGTTACCAGGTTTGTTTCAAGTGATAATATTTGCGATATCCTATCCCATCCCGCCATAGCTGTTTGGAAACTTGCCCATAAGGTAGCTAACTGCCTTAAAGGGTTATAAAAGCTATTGGCGTAAGATAAATAACTCACCAATAAGCCAACGGTAAAATTACCAATAGATATTAAATAAATACCGTAAGCCAATACTACTAGTTGGGCAGCACTAGAAAGTAGACTATATACCGGTAAAAAGATATTATTGGCTATGCCTGCGTTTATAGAAGTGGCGTAATTGTCTTTATTCGCACCATCAAAACGTTTTCTAAAATAATCCCTGCGGTTAAAAGCGATGATTACCTTAAAGTTATTCAGGCTTTCCTGTATTTCGGCGCTCATCCCTCCTACACTTTTTAAATTGGCCGCATTCTTTCTTTTTACCCAGGGAGAAAATATTTTGGTGAAAATCCATGCTAGTGCTGCAGGTATAAGCGTAGCAGCCCCTAATTTCAGGTTAATGCTTAACAAAAATATTCCCGCACCAATCATAATGGCAATACTGCCCACAAATTGCATCAGCGATTGGCTGAAAAAAGTGTTCAGTTTATCAGTATCATTATTCACCCGTGATATCAAATCACCCGCCTTGTTCTGGTTAAAGAATGCCACTGGTAATTGTTGCAGTTTGTTGAATATAGCATTACGCAAAGTATACAACATACGCTGACCTACGCCACCCATCATTTTGGTTTGCAGGTAACTGGCAACAAGACCACATACATACATCCCCAGCAAAATGCCCGAATAAACCAATACGCCATGGTAATTACCCGGAATAACGAATTTATCTATCGCATGCCCTATCAAAAGCGGACCAAATAAGTTTACCGATGCATTGATCAATATAGCTATCAATGCCAGCCAAAGATTTCTCTTCTCATGCGCGATCAAAGCCAGCAGCCTTTTCAAAGCTGCCAGGGTTGATGTTTTTTCCTGTTGCTCCGAAAACTTATTTAGATCGTAATTCATAATTGCTGGTACTTTGTTGCGAGTTAAAAATCTGTACGTAATCGGTGCTGGTATGCATTAATTCGTCGTGCTTGCCGGTGGCCACAATTTCGCCTTCCATTAATAATATAATCTGGTCATATTGCTCTACCGAAGCTATTTTTTGTGTAACCGAGATCAGTGTTAATCCCGGATAGTTCTTTTGTACATTTTCAAGTATCTTCTTTTCGGTATTATTATCAACCCGTGCTGTAAAATCATCCAGCAATAAAACTCTTGGGTTTACTGCCAATGCCCTTGCAAGCATTATCCGCTGTTTTTGTCCTCCTGAAAGACTTGATCCGCGTTCGGAAACTATAGTACTCAACTTGTTTGGTAAGGAATCAATAAAATCACGTAACTCGGCAGTGTCAATTGCCTTTTCGAGTGATTCGTCCGTTACCGTATCGCTGAAAGCGATATTCTCGCGTATGCTCATATTAAAGATGATGCTATCCTGGAAAACAAAACCCACCTGGCTGTGAAAGGATTCGCTATTATAATCGTCGATGCTTCTGTCGTCAAATAGTATCTCTCCCGAATTGGATTTTATCAATCCTGTAAGCAAATACAACAACTGCGTTTTGCCAGCCGCTGTCGGGCCAATAACGGCAATCTTTGAACCTGCTTTAACTGAAAAAGAAATATCCTTTAATGCGGGTTTCTGTCCATAGATCACGTTTACATCCTTCAATTCAATATCACCGCGCAATGGCTCTATTACTGTGCCTGTTTCCGGCGAATCTGGGGCATCCAGTACAACATAAATACGTTCGAAAGAAGCCGTGGCCTGTGCTATAATATTGCTCATGAAACCAATCACCAAAATTGGAAATATAAGCAGCACCAGGTAACTGTTAAAGGCGGCAAAATCACCAAGCGACAGAGTTTTGTTTATGACAAAATGCCCGCCTAATGCTAATATGCTCAACATAGCCATGTTAGCTGTAAAGGTGATCACCGGGATAAGTCCGGCAAAAAGGCGCAGAATAGAAAGGCCATAATCCCGGGCTTTGGTATTGGCCTTTAAAAACTTATCGAACTCCAGTTGTTGCGAGTTAATTACCCTTATCAAAGCTGAGCCTAAAATACTTTCATTGATCACTTTATTCAACCAGTCAATAACCGCCCTGCTCTCTTTAAATAACGCCCTTACTTTTTTCAACACAACCGCAAACGTAATTCCGATTATAGGAATGATTGCGATCACGCACAGGGCCAGTTTCCAGTTGATGGTAAGCAGCATAATGCTCGAACCAATAATAACAAACACTGATGATACAATAGAAACCAGTGCTTGTGATACAAAAAGTTTTATCGAATCCGTATCGGCAGTTAAATTGGTTAGCAATTTTGACGGATTTGCCTGTTCAATAAAAACACTGCTTTGCCTTGATATTTTATCTGATAGCCTGGTACGCAGGTCTCGTGCCACTCGTTCAGAAGTATAAGTCTGAATGATGCTCTGCACCCATGAACAAACAAATATGAATAATATGGCAGCAGAAAATTTAATTAAGGTGGGATTTACATCATAATGTATCCTCGTCGTCAAGCTACGGATGTAATCATCAATACCGTGCGAAATTATTTTTGGCAGCCACAAACTTGCGCTATTACTAAAAATGGCAAACAGGATCAATAAAAACACCAATCCGTTATATGGTTTAAGCAGGCTAAAAATACCGGGCTTCTTATCTTGAGGCTTATTCTTTTCTGGCATATCAGGGTTTGATTATGTCGTATTTTGGTTAGGTAAAAATAATAAAGCTTTGTTACGACGGCGGTATCAAAAATTATAATTCCATCATTGCCGTCAAATTTGTAGACGAACAACAAGGAAAAACATTTTAAAAAAATTATAATTTCTAAAAAAGCTAATATCGTCTAATTACCCTGTGCTAGTTTAAAGATTGTAAATTGATGATGAGCCTCATGCAACAGGAAAAATTCTGTCCACTGTGTAACGGTCAGCGTTCCATACCGTAGATGAGTGCCTGTCCGCCCAAGTTTCTGTTCTGATAAATTAGTGATCAATTGATAAAGTTGTTCCCTGTCTTCATTTAACCTGGTAAGCAAATCTTTTATATCCCATTCCCGCCACGCTAAAAAAACCGGATCATCATCAGCCCTGTAAGGATTGAAGGTTGGCTTATCTTTTTCGAGGATAGTGTTTATGCGGTTAATAAATATTGGCTGATAAACGGCAAGGTGGGCAATATTATCATGAATATTCCATTTGCCGGGTTCCGGCCGATAGCTTAATTTATTGTTATCCAGATCAGTAATTAATATAGCAAGCGAAGTATGCTGATCCTTTAGCCGGCTTTTTAATGAAGGATATAGCATTAATGTGATGTTCTATGCCTTACTTTCCTGGTATTTGTAATGCAACTGTTTTAACGTTTCCTCTGATGCAGAATCCGAAGAAACCCCATATCCCGAAACCAGCAATCCTTTTAAACCAGATTTGGATACTAATGCGTAAACAGTAGCTTCATCGGCAGGATCAGAAGCCCCTTCATAACGATAAAGATCAGCAATTTCAAAATCGTCAGCAGGGTAATCTTTACCATCAGCTGTCAGTTTATCCTTCTTCAGATCAAAATCTAAAGTATAACCTTGTTTATGGAGCTGTGTTATTGCCTCAGTAATAGTGGCATAATGAAATTGCTGTTTCATGGTATTTGTGAGTTTAACTATAACTACAATATAAGGCCAAAATTAGCAAAAAACTACCCTATTATCCTTAAAATTTCATTTACAATGTAGCGTCTTATACCCCCGATGCGTAATGTACTTATATAAATAACAACAAAATATCTTCATTTATGAAAATCTACAAGAACACTTCAGGAAAATGGATGGCCAGACTATGTGCGGTGTGTTTGCTATCTACCTTATTATCATCATGCTTAAAAAGCAGTAACAGTTATTATGCCCCGCCTGTCGCATTTGTTTCTTTCATCCAGGCATCACCCAATCAACCGGCGCTGGATTTTTACATGAACGGCAATAAAGTAAACACAGGCCCTGTCAACTATGGTGATTACATCGATTATTTCAGAGCGTATACAGGACAGCGGACAGTGAATTTTTACGCCCAGGGGAGTACCAATAAACTCTTTTCTGACACGGTGACTCTGAATACTAATGTTGCTTATTCCTTGTTCCTTACCAATGCATCATCAACATCGGCAAGCCCGGCAATTCTTTTACTGACTGATTCTATAAGCAAACCAGCGACAGGAAAAGCCAGCATCCGTTTTGTCAATATTAGTCCCGATGCTCCCGCTGTTGATCTGGCGGTAAAGGATAGTGCCGCTTTTGTATCGAACAAGGCATTTAAAGGATACTCTTCGTTTTTACCAATGCAGGGAGGCAAAACCTACACATTTAATGTTCTTCAGCATGGAACAAGCACAGTTTTAGCTACGCTTTCCAACGTACCCATTAATACTGGACTGGTTTATACCATTTGGTTTCACGGACTTGCCAGTTCTTCAAATACAAACGACAAACCAGCAGTTGGCATCATCACTAACGCCTATTATTATTAAGACGAAATAGGTTAAGCTTTAAAAGAGGCCGTATCATAAATCAAATGGTGCGGCCTCTTTATTTTGCAGCTGATTCATCAGTTTGCATACAATGTTTTATTGGTTTGTCACTTCACGAATGGATATTGCGGTAAAAAGGGGCGAAAAAAGGCTTTTCAGGCTGCCTTTTTTCTTAGATTTTGTGCAATTGCAACTAATCCCCATTCTATTTCAACCTTCGCCTGACCACGGAGAAGGAATCTTCTGAACCCATGGTTTTGTTTGATATTTCCGAAAGTTGGCTCTACGTCAAAGCAACGCTTTCTTTCGCCGCTGTATGCCTTGTTCACTGTTTAACAATTCATAGGCTTTTTGTTTCAGCCGGTTCAGGTTTTCATTAACTTCAACGATCCGGTTACCTTTTGACTTATGACAGGCACCGTTCAGCGGACAGTTGGCACAATTGCCGGCCTGGTATCTTTTTACAGTCTGTTCAAATCCCGTGCTGGTTTTCCTGGTGCCGGTACCGGTGAAGTGCATCTGCTGCCCCATCGGGCAGATGTAACAGTCTTTTTCCTGATCATAAAAAAGCTTATTGGCGGCAAAAGGGTGCTTGCTGTTGTGGTGCTCATTTTGCTCTTTATCGAACATGCCATACTTTACAAAAGCAATGGTCCCCTTTTCTTCAAGCAGGGTATAGTTTTCTTCAGAGCCATACCCGGCATCGGCAATAAGTACAACAGGTGCTTTGCCAAAGCTGGCCTCGTGCTGTTCCAAATGGGCCTTCAGGGTGTTCGTATCTGTGGCATTGGAATGAATGGTATAGTTAACGATGAACTGATTAGAGGTAGAGATCTGGACATTGTAGCCCGGTTTTAACTGCCCGTTTTTCATATGATCCTCTTTCATGCGCATGAAGGTAGCATCCGGGTCTGTCTTGCTGTAGCTGTTCCTTTCTTTCAGGATAGCTTCCTGCTGTTCATATTTAACGATGTTTACAGGGTAGTGTTTGGTGACATATTTCAGCCTGGATTTGATCTTCTTGTCGATGTTCTCTTTGCCGGACAGCTTTTCATTTAGCTGATCAACGGTCGCCTTTACCTTGCTGCTGTCGATCGTCGTAAAGTCTGGCGGATCAGGCATTTTGTCTTCGTCCGAGGCTACCTGCTGGGCATACTGCCAAATTTCGGTCAGCTGCTTTTTCATCTTTTCCTTGTTTGTCCCGATAGATTTCTTCCAGACAAAGGTATATTTATTGGCACTCGCTTCGATCTTCGTCCCATCCGTATTGACCTCCTCAATACTCAGCAGGCCTTCCTCTGCCAGCAGTTTGACCACATCCTCAAATACACTGCGAAGCGCATTTTTTAGCCGGACACCTCTAAACCTGTTGATGGTATTATGGTCAGGATAGCTCATCGAACTTAACCACATAAAATACACGCTCTCTTTACAGGCAGCAGCCAGCTTACGGCTGGAATAGGTATTGGTCACATAGCCATAAACCAGCACCTTGAGCAACATCTGCGGATGATAGCTGGAACTGCCTCTAATATGATATGCTTTTAATAAAGGTTCGAGATTGAGCTTGTTAATCACCTCATTTACAACCCGGACAGGGTGTGAGGCCGGAATCAGTTCCTCCAGCGTGGGTGGTATCGCAAGGATTTGTTGCTGATCATAAGGCTTGAAAACTGGTCGATTTGTTGCCATATTTCATATATTTATTATACATAAATATATGAAAATCAGATCATTAAAACAAATAATCGCCATAAAAATGTAAAATAAATTACCTTTCGCCGACCTGTGCTAAACTTCGAAATTACTGCAAAATTAAAAGAGGCTGATCATGATTTATGATACAGCCTCCTTTTTCATTTTGATAAAATCATATCATTATGATTGCTTTGGGGTTGGCGTAGAAATTTCAGTCATATCATATTTTTAAATTATGTCAGACAAGCGTGTCATAAACAGAATTATTCGTTCTCATTTTTCAAAAGCAACATTTTAGCGGACTGCTATCAAAACCATAGTTGTGTTCTCATTTTGATAAAACTATGCTATTAAAATGAGAAGACTTGCAAAAAATACATCCTTTAGAAACATTATATAGATGGTGTAAATACTACAATATCAGTCATTTATAAAACATTTTTTATCTGATTCCGTACAACTGGCAACAAAATTGCTTCTTAAAGGTTAATCTTAAATAATTAACATGACAACGATATACCTGGTACTTGAAATAAGTGCTTTACTATTGGCCATAGTGCTTCCATTAGCCGGGCCAAAGAAAAAGAAAAACAAAAAAGCAGCTCCTATTGAATTTAGTGAGTGGGCTATAGATGAGGACGGTTCTCTTCAGAAATTTGTTAAAGAAGAACACGATCATCACCCTGTAAGATAATCTATTCGTAAACATCTTTTAACTGATCGAAAGCCTCTCTTAAAGTGAGGCTTTTTTATTTGGGCACCGACCTATTTTGCCGGTTTAAAATCCTGGTTTACTACCGGAAGTGCGTTAGGTATAGTTATCACATTGAACTCGTGATTGTTACTTTTATGACAGTTATTGCAATTGTTGGTTAATTCAATAAAACCCTTTTTGAACGATTGGATATCCTTTTGCTTTATTGCTTCATTAATACTCTTTATAGCAGGATCTATCACACCAATACTTTTTACTTCGGGCCTGTCGGTACAGTATTTTTTGATATCGTCTAACGTTTCACCTATTTCGTGTACCTCAAAATCGGCAAGCTTCCAATTTTGATTAGTCCCGGCAAACCAGAGTTTAGCATGATGTAACTGAATGCCCAACATAAATTCGCCAAGACCTGGCTTATAAATATCATTCAGTTTTTTCTGAAGGCTGTCAACCTGAACTTGCAATTGCTGATTAGCATTGTTTTGACCACATCCAGCGAAAATGATAAGTAATAAAAAAACAAATAAGATCTTCATATTATTAAGGGGGTTAAGATTTCATTTCTTTTTAACTATTTTCCAAATGGAGGCAAACCGTTTAACTGACGATACAGCGGCATATCGGGACGGGCTTGCATCGATTGATGAAAATTTGTACAATAATAAACCTGCAAATGCAATTCGACGATACCGTGGCGTACTATTTCAATATCTGGCAATTGCTTTACCGAATCAAAATATGATTTTACATCTGCATCGACACTTGGCTGATTATCCTGGACGATAATGATAGCATCTTGTCCTAACAAGGTTTTAGGGTCAACCAGGAAAGCCAGGTTGCGCGGATCATTACTAAAACAAATAACCTCTTTTTTACCTTTTAGCGCCCAGTCTTCTTTTCCGGTCAGCCACCAGCGGGTACTACCCGCGAATATCTTTTTATTCTGCAGCCAGCCCTCCTTTTCAAAACGTGTCATGATGTCATCGTAGTCGATCCCTTGTATAGTTGGATCTACATTATCACCATGAAATGTATGCACTACCCATTTGGGACCATAAGATTGCCAAAAACCGGTAACCATGTGAATGCTCAAAACCCCGATAGTGATCACCGTAAAACAAGCTGAAAACCGGAGCCAGCGCCTGGTACCACGCCCTGCTAGTCCGCCTTCACTTATCTTCTTGTCAATGGCAAACCCTAATGGTATAAAAAGCATCATGTATCCTGGCGCCTGCCAGTGAAAGTGATATTGCAGATCGGCCCATAAAGTAACAATGGTAAAGAATACAATGGGCAATATGGAAAGCCAAAATGAAAAGCTATAAGCTTTTGAAGTTAGTCGATTTTTAAACGACCTGAAAAGTTCGCGAACGGTAGGTATCCATATCCACGGCAATAGCCATACCGATTGCAGCAGTATACTCCGTAAAAACCAATCAATATGCAGTTGAAATTTACTACCTGTACCGGCACGTGAGCCCTGAAAAACAAAGGACGCCCAGTTGTTATTATAGTTCCACCATAATACCGGGGTTGCAAAAATAATAGTAATTAGTATCGCCACATATGGGCCCGGGTGCCAGAGCCAATGTCTTTGATCTTTATTGGTACCTATAAATAAAAATACCCCGGCAAAAATAAATAGCACATGATATTTACTTAAAGTTGCAAGGCCCAGACAAACACCTGTCATGATCCATAATAGCCAGGTACGGCGACTGTTTCTGATTTCCTGCAGACTTTCGTTTTCCCGACCAAACATCAGTTGAACGATGAAATAGGCACTCGCCAGCCAAAAGAACATTAACGGTGCATCAGGCTGGAACCAACAGGCTATAGCAACTGTAAATACAGCGCTTAAATTCATCACAACAACTGCCCAGAAACCTGCTTTTGCTGTAAATAGCTTTTTAGTGATCAAAAATAAAAACCAACTTGTCCCAGCAAAGAGTACCACTGCCGGGAACCTTAAACCTAACTTAGTTAGTCCGAATATTTTTATGGTGATTCCGCTTAACCAGAAGAATAATGGCGGCTGATCGAAATAGCTTAGTTCAAGATGTACAGCACCCCGAAAATAATAGGCTTCGCCTATGCCCAGCCCGGTGTATGCAGCAATAAAAATACGTAATACAAAGGTGATTAGGATCAATGCGATGGTGTAGGAGGCCGCATTAACTTCGGTTAGTTTCTTCATTTTTAGTAGCAGGGTATTTTCCCGGTCTGCAAAGTGAGCAATTCTTTAAAAGAATTACGAATTATTTGCACACTTTTTTAAAAATGATGATCACTTACAACATAGCACAAAAGAAGCACTGTAAACTTATTGAGCTTAACAGATGTTACAGACTGCTCAATTATTCTTATACAGATGGCTCATCATCAATAACTTGATGTGACGAATATCTGGCAATTGCTTATTTACCTGTTTTGCTTTATCATCCCAATAGCGTAAACGTAAAAACACATCGGCATCAGGGTTAAGTTCAAATTTTGCAGCTTCTTTGATAGTCATTGGGCCACCATGCAATTCAAGTGTTAATTTGTCGGCATCCGAAAGATGATCGTAATATTCAGGATATTTATAGCTAAGGTATCTTTGAGCTATTACATTGCTTTCAACTAAACTGGCTATTCTCTCAGAAAAACCACGCTCGCGAAGGAAATCGGCACCTAATCTTTCCTGGTCAATATTATCAGGATCAAACTTACTCTTTGTCTTTTCGTCCATCGTAAACAAATACCCGATATTATGAAAAAATGCGGCCAATATTACTTCATCTTCAAACCCCTCTTCTTCGGCCAACGCAGCAGCTTGGGATACGTGCTCTAAATTCAATACAGGCTCAATTGTTTGATCATTTTTTTCATGTTTTTCATACAAGGCAAACACTTCATTAATGATGGTTTCTGGTTTTAAAACTGATACATTCATAAATTTTAGCTTTATACAAATAAAGGAATCAGATATTATTATACTATTAAGACAACATGATGTAATCGCAATAGTTTCTTAATGTTGATAAATTATATAACATACAGGTAACACTTAATAAAAACTTAACATGAGCTTAATGGTTGCATAATTACCTTTGAATATTTATAAAATTCGGATGAAAATACTTTACGCCATACAAGGAACAGGTAACGGGCATCTAAGCAGATCAATGGATATTGTTCCTTTGTTAAAAGAAATGGCTGACGTGGATGTACTTGTAAGTGGTACCCAGGGTGATCTTACCCTTCCTTTCCCGGTAAAATACAAGTTCAACGGCTTTGGTTTCATCTTTGGAAAGTCAGGTGGTGTGGATCTGTGGAAATCATTTTACAAATCCAGGTTCCGTAATTTTATTAAAGAGATCAACAAAGTGCCCGTTGAGGAATATGATTTAGTGATCAATGATTTTGAGCCGGTATCCGCATGGGCATGTTATTTAAAGAATAAGTCCTGCATTGGGTTAAGTCACCAGGCGGCGGTACTATCAGATTCGGCTCCCAAGCCTGAAGATTCTGATATGGTGGGCAAACTTATCCTTAAAAATTACGCACCTGTAACCGTACAATACGGCTTCCATTTTAAAAGTTTTGATGAGAATACCTTCACCCCGGTAATTCGTAAACAAGTAAGGGAACAAAAAATAACATTTAAGGGCCATTATACAGTTTACCTGCCTGCTTATGATGACAGCAGATTGATTAAAAGACTGTCAGAATTTAAAGATGTGGAATGGGATGTATTTTCGAAACACAATAAAAAAGTACTGAAGCATAAGAATGTCTCTATTCAGCCTATAAATAACGAGAAATTTATAAAAAGCATGGCGCAATCGGCGGGCGTACTTTGCGGTGCAGGCTTTGAAACGCCGGCTGAGGCATTATTTCTGAAGAAAAAGGTACTGGTAATCCCTATGAAGAGCCAGTATGAACAGCACCTGAATGCTGCAGCTTTAAAATCCATGGGCGTTCCGGTAATAAAAAGCCTCAAACCCAAACATGATGAAACCATCATGAACTGGATAGATAATGGAAAAGTTATCGGTGTGAATTATCCGGACAATACACGGGAAATTTTAGAACGGATTTTAGAAAAGCATTCTCAACCATCGCTTTCTTTACTAAGCGCTACTAAGGTGTAATTTTTATGTACATTTGACCATATAACCCTATAAAACGATATGGCACAAAAAGTAATTACAGTGAATATTAATGTTTATGAGCAAACCGTAAACAACCGCCATTCTGCATACGAAATAAAAGACGTAAACAAATACCTGGACGAAGGCTGGACCATTAAAGAATGCATACACAGTGCTACTTCTGCACCTAATTGGACAAATATTACCTTTATACTCGAAAAATTATAACATTTCATCCTTAGAAAGGAAATTATCCTTTTAAAAATGCTTTTTATCTAAAAATAAGAGGCATTTTTCTATTTATTCGTTTTATATTATAAAATATAGCCTATTTTATTAACTGACTCAAAGATAATTGGGAAAAATTAACTATTTATCTATTTTATTTTTTACAATTTTATTTTTTCTCGAAAGAAATTAGTGATTTTGTAACATAATTGCTACTTTTATGAAATGAGGATAAAATATAGCGTAATATTTTCCTTACTTTTCTTTTTATCCACTGCTTTTGTAGGCAATAGCAGAAGTATTGCCCCTGCAAAAACATTTAATCACCTAAAAAGATCTCCAAGTAGTATATCAAAGAGCAATAACAGCAGTTATTCGCTCATTGTAAATCCTATTGAGTCAATACCGGTTCTTACTCTACAGGTTCATAAAACAGTTCATTGCGTTCAGGCGATATTTTGCACACTTAATGATTATGTAGTATGCCTTAAATGCTATAATTTTTTCTCCGGAAGCGGGCACAAACAATTTTCCAGTTGCCAAAAAAATCTCCTGTTTCCCTTTCATACCTTTTGGTAAAATTTAAGAGGGATGCCAATCATTTATTATTCAAAGATCATCTTACTGCTTATTTACCTGTGAGTTGAGTTTCCTTTGGTGATAGTTCCATTATTGCATCTCTTCTATTTTTCTAGTTAGGTTCAACTCAATCAAATTAAAAATGAGTTCGTCTGCCATTATCATTTGAGATCAAATGATGATACTGAATAGCTATAGCGTTTTGCAGCCGGTTCATTGCATTTAAACAATTAACAAAATGAAAAAAATCATACCATTCGCCATACTTATTATTGTAGTGATACTCGCCCTTGTTTATCCTTCCACAGAAACTGTAAATATACCCGGTAATAAGATTGACAGCGGAGATACCGCCTGGTTATTAACCGCAACCGCCCTGGTTTTACTAATGACACCCGGTCTGGCTTTTTTTTATGGTGGCATGGTGAGCAAAAAGAATGTGCTTTCAACCATGATGCAAAGCTTTGTGTGTATGGGCATTATTACCATTATCTGGGTGATATTTGGATTTAGTCTTGCTTTCGGCGATTCACTATATGGCATAATCGGAAACCCTTCTACATTTTTCATGATGAAAGGCATGCTTGGTAACGCTACATGGAAACTTGGGCCAACCGTACCATTGGTATTATTTGCCATGTTCCAGTTGAAGTTTGCAGTTATCACACCCGCACTCATTACAGGGGCTTTCGCTGAGCGGATACGATTTAATTCATACATTATCTTTTTATGCCTGTTTTTAATATTTATTTATGCCCCGCTGGCCCATTCAACCTGGCACCCTGATGGTTTGATGTTTAAATTAGGAGTTCTGGATTTTGCCGGTGGTACAGTCGTACACATGTCTGCTGGCTGGGCCGCATTAGCGTCAGCATTATACTTGAAACAACGAAAAACCATTAGCCATTCACCAGCTCGTATCAGTTACATTTTATTAGGTACCGGATTGCTTTGGTTTGGCTGGTTCGGTTTTAATGCCGGTTCAGCGCTGGGTTCAGGCGCACTGGCGGCTACGGCTTTGGCCACCACGACCACTGCTTCAGCAGCCGCAGCTATGTCATGGGTGTTCTTTGAAATGGCAAGGGGCAAAAAACCTTCAGTAATGGGTGCATGTATAGGTGCTGTGGTAGGGCTTGTGGCGATAACCCCTGCAGCAGGATACGTTACCATACCAAGCTCATTGATCATTGGTATTGTAGCCGCCGTAGTAAGTAATTTGGTGGTTGCATGGCGTAGCCGTACATCAATAGATGATACACTGGATGTTTTCCCATGCCACGGTGTTGGTGGTATGGTAGGTATGCTTTTAACGGGCGTTTTTGCCCACCAAAACGTTAATGCCGGCAATACAACCGGGAACGGTTTATTTTACGGTGAAACACATTTGTTTTTTGTACATCTGATAGCGCTTGCAGCAGTTTCTGTTTTCGCATTTTTTGGATCATACATACTTTTAAAGGTAACTGATTTAATTAGTCCGTTAAGGGTATCTGAAGAAGATGAAATTGCGGGTCTCGATGTGAGCCAGCATGGCGAAACTATGTAGACTTTTTTTAATCAGCCTATTGTTCAATCTTTATCAAATCAATTTATAAAGCAAAAACGAAAGGTTTGATTGATATGACTTTCATTATTGCAATTTAAATGATATGACATATTATCAATATGTCTGGTAAAGGCCATCATAATAGGAAGGCTGCCTGTAAAAAGGCAGCCTTTATTATATCATCAGCACTGAAAAGCTTGTGTCATTTTCCGATATTTGACTAAAGATGGATACTACTGCTTTAACTGATAACCACCTCTCCAGCCTGATCTCAGAGTTTAAGATCGATGCTCAGATAGCATCTGTTAAACCATTTGGTTCTGGCCACATTAATGATACTTACCGTATTACCAATAACAATCCAAATGGTGTCGATTACCTGTTGCAGCGAGTCAACCATCATGTATTTAGAGATGTGCCTGCATTAATGCAGAACCTCGTGAACGTTACCAATCATTTAAAGCAAATGCTATTAACGATACAAGGTGCAGATATTGAAAAGGAAGTACTTACCATTGTTGAAACAAAAAATAATCAACCCTATTTTAAAGATGAAGATGGCAATTACTGGCGCATATTCCATTTTCTGAAAAATACCCGCTCCTACGACCAGGTTGAAACCGAAAAGCAAGCATTTGAAGGTGGTAAAGCATTCGGACGTTTCCAGACTTTACTTTCAGGTCTGGATACAAGCCTCGTAAAGGATACCATACCCGATTTTCATAATATTGAATCGCGCTTAAGTAAGCTTCTGACTGCAATTGACAAAAATGCAGCTGGCAGATTAAACGAGGTATTGCCCGAGATCGAATTTATCAAAGCCAGGGCAAATAAAATGAATGAAATATTATCCTCAGGCAGAGCGGGTATTTTACCACAGCGGATCGTTCATAACGATACGAAGTTCAACAATGTTTTGCTGGATAATGAAGATAAGGCACAGTGCGTGATCGATTTGGATACAGTTATGGCTGGCTATGTGGCTTATGATTTTGGAGATTCAATACGCACCATCATCAATACTACTGCCGAGGATGAAGCCGACCTTAAGTTGATTGGTTTAAAAATTACATTATTTGAGGCCTATACAAAGGGCTATTTACAAGAGGCGATTGACTTTTTAACCGAGGCTGAGATCAACTCATTATTTAAAGGTGTTTTATTGTTACCATACATACAGGCTGTGCGTTTTTTGACTGATTACCTGGAAGGCGACCATTATTTTAAGATCCATTCTCCAGATCACAACTTGCAACGCACCAAGGCACAATTAGCTTTGGTAAAAAAATTGGAAGAAAACCAGGAAACTCTTCAGCAGATCATCTTAAACACATGGCTAAAATTGAAAAAGCAGTCAGGGTAATTTACTTATATCCACATTGGGTTTTTGTCCGGATAATGATCGTTCAAAAAACACATTGCGTGGCGTATACCGATTAAAAAAGCCGCAGTTTTTAAGATAAAATAAATTTCAGCAACCCTCCGGCGTAATCCTCTTCATAGGTTTAATTCAACTGTGTGCGCGCACACAGTTAATAATTTACTAAAATATAAATGTATTAATTAAAGTCAAATGCACTTTTACCCTTACTTCAAAATCACTTTTGTGGCGCCATAACCGAATTTATCTTTATGCGCATCCATAAATGTCTGTATCCGATTATTCCTGCTTAGGGCCTTATGTATTTCGTGTTTTAATACACCGTTCCCTACCCCGTGAATAAATACAATGTCCGGATACTGATGTACGATAGCTGCGTCTAATGCAGTACGAAAATGATCCATCTGGATATTCAACATCTCGGTACTGCTTAGAAATTGGTGATCATCGCGTAATTTTTCAATATGCAGATCTACTTCCCGTTGAGGCTTTGCGACTGCTAATTTTTCTTCTGCCGGTTTGAAAAAACTTTCCTTCAGTTTTTGGGCGTCGATGATCAATTCGGGTTCATCCAGTTGTATCAGCCAACCTTGCTGATCCAATAAAAGGATTTGCTTTTTAGCGCCCGAAAAGTCTTTAGCATTAAACTTTTCTTCGACTACCAAAGGAGAATTGACAGACATGCTACCTGCATTATAAAACAATACCTGGAATTTAAACTTCGGCCAAAGCTGCAGATCAGCTAATTGCCCTGAGTATATTTTTACAGCCTTTTTTGGTGCGATAATACCTGCATATTCTCCCCGAATTTGTTGCTGCTTCTCGGTAGTCAAAGTGGTCAGCAATTGGTAAGATGTATCATTAACTAAATAAAAATGCACTACAGAACCAGCTTTAGCATCATTAACAACACCCAAATAAACCCCTTTGTCCTGAGTCGGTATATCAGCGGACTTTTGATTAGCTGATGGTTGCTTAGTTTCTGATTGGCCTGCTTCAAAACCATGTACTGTTGTCACTTTGCTTGCCAGTACGGGTATTTCGAAATCGTCATCGCCGGTAACACCGATCATCTGCTCGTCTATGATCCTAGTTACATAACCTTCCATTTTTTCATCAACAAACCGCACAAAATCACCTAATTTATATTTCATTTTCCAAGTATTTATTGCCAAAGATACCTTATAAAAATACCATAGATATTCATTAAACACATTCAGGTATCAAAAACCAATTAACAAACTGATTAAAAGAACTTTAATCGAATTCCTGTGTTGTAGGAGTAAAATTAAAGCCATGATAGCCACTCCGTCCCCTAAGCAAACTTCTAAATCTTTGGATCTTAAGCAATTATTTATTCATCAATTGAACAGGGTAAACTGTACCAAAGGTTATCTTGTCAGAAACCTGCCGTTGCTTATTGAAATAGCGTCATTTAAAACCATGAAGTTGGCCATACAGGAAGATCTGGACGATGTAAAAAAGCAACAGATACGTATTGATGAAATGTATGGGCTTCTCGGCTCAAAACCATCAGATGAAGGCTGTGATGTGATAAAATCAGTAATCGAAGAGGCATTCAACCTGAATAACAACTCCGGTAAATCAACGATTATAAATGATATGGACATCATATTATATATGCAGTTGATTGAAAATATCGAACTATCATCCTTCAGAATGTTAAAAATGATTGCTCAGTTTATGGGGAATGAAGAGGTTACCCAGATGGTAACCGAATGTTTTGATGAGAATGTAGATAACGATAAACTCTTCACACTGATATCGGAAGAGTATCTTGCCAAAAAGACCGACGATTCTAAATAAATCGGTCAATACGACGTAATTACACTAAAAAAGAGAAGCCAAACCTTTCGGCTTGGCTTCAGAAAAGTTATTTAATACCCCTATTAAAATAACTAGTTCAAATTAAGTGAATTATTGTGTTTTATGCAAATTTTGTAACCATTTATTTACATTTTTTTTTGTTGATTTCGGCATATTGGCATTAGATAATTAATCTTTAATTTGCCTGAAATATTTTTATTATGCTAAAAACCATACTTTTATCATTTTTGCTTGCTTCTATTTTATTGCAGGTACACGCACAGGAATTATACACGCCCAGGGACATTAAACTGGCCTACCAAAAAGGAACCAGGTCGGCGGATGGGCGTCCGGGAAAAAATTACTGGCAGAATTTTGGGCGATATGCCATTAACATCACCGTTGCTCCACCCAGCCGCGATGTAAAGGGTACTGAGCAAATTACTTATGTCAATAATAGTCCTGATACGCTGAGAAACCTGAATATGAAGTTAATAATGAATATCCACAGGCCGGGAGCAGCAAGAGCCAGAACTATAGGCGCTAATTACCTTACTGATGGTATACAAGTTGATTCAATCAAAATTGATGGAAAAAACAAAGCCTGGAATAACAAAACCGCAGCTGCAACCAATCAGGGAGTTGGCTTGCCAAAACCTTTAATGCCTCACGATTCCGTTAAATTAGATATTACCTGGCATTATCAACTCGCTACTGGTGGAGGTAGAGAAGGCGTTATTGATTCCACATCTTTTTATCTTGCTTATTTTTACCCGCGTGTATCGGTTTATGATGACTATAATGGCTGGGACAGGCTTGATTTCCTGGATGCACAGGAATTTTATAACGATTTTAATGATTATACTTTAAATGTGTCTGTGCCTAAAAACTTTATAGTTTGGGCTACAGGCACATTGCAAAATCCTAAACAGGTTTTACAACCAGAATATGCTGCACGTCTTGAACAATCAATGACCAGTGATTCAACTATCCACATCGCGACAGCAAAAGATATTGCCGACAAAAGTATTACTACTCAAAATACTATGAATACCTGGACATGGAAAGCGACTGATATCAGCGATATGGCAGTAGGCATAAGTGATCATTACGACTGGGATGCAGCAAGTGTATTGGTTGATGATGCCACCAACCGCCGCTCAAGTATGCAGGCTGCTTTCTTAGATAAGTCGGAGGACTTTCATCATTCAGTACAATTTGGTCGCTATGCTTTGGGCTGGTTTTCACATAACTGGCCGGGTGTCCCCTACCCATTCCCTAAAATGACCGCATTCCAGGGATTTGCCGATATGGAATATCCAATGATGGTAAATGACAGCCATACAGGCGATCTGAAATTTGCTGAATTAGTGCAAGACCATGAAATAGCACATACCTATTTCCCTTTTTATATGGGCATTAATGAAAGTCGTTATGCCTTTATGGATGAGGGATGGGCTACCACTTATGAATTACTGATAGGCCGCACTGAAGTTGGCAATGAAAAGGCAGAGGGTTTCTACAAACAATTCAGGGTTAATGGCTGGATAAATGATCGTTCAAGTGCAGAAGATCAACCTACGATTACTATGTCAAGCGAATTAAGAGCCGGTTATGGCAATAATTCTTATGGAAAACCCTCTTTAAGCTACCTGGCACTTAAGGATATGCTTGGCGATGCATTATTTAAAAAGGCTTTACATACTTACATGGATAACTGGCACGGCAAACATCCTATTCCGTGGGACTATTTTAATTCGATGAGTAGCGGATCTGGTAAAAACCTGAATTGGTTCTTTAACAATTGGTTCTTTACAAATTACTATGATGACCTGGCTTTGAAAAGTGTAACCAAAACGACTGGTGGCTATAAAGTTGATATTCAAAATATTGGAGGATTTGCTATTCCATTTGATATCAAACTAACTTATGCTGATGGTACAACACAAAGCTTCCATCAAACACCAATAGTTTGGGAAAAGAATCAAAAACGAACAATAATAACTGTAAAAACTGCCAGGCAAGTAAAATCTGCTGTATTGGATAACGGCATATTTATGGATGCTAACGAAAGCAATAATACATGGACGGCAAAATAAATCCTTCCTTTATACAAAAGCAAAATGCCCGCGATTGCGGGCATTTTGCTTAAATGGGCTATCGATGATTATTAAGCGTCCTGAACGGAATCATTTAAATCATCTGCACCACTTTTTACTTTTGATTTAACGCTGTTGATGGCATCTTTACCCTTGTCAGCTATATTGTTTGCTCTTGATTTAGCTTCATCTACTACACCGTCTTTGTAATCCGACAAATCGTTCACAGCACTTCTGAACCTTGATTTAGATCTTTCAATAGTACTGCTGCCAAAATCGCGTAGATTATTGGCAGTTGCTTCTGCCTTATTTTTTGCCGAGCTGATAATATCATCCACATAATCGGCAATATCTTCTCTTAACTGCGAACCGCTGCTTGGCGCTAGTAATAAACTAACCGCTGCACCAACTGCGGCTCCTGCTAAAAGTGCCACTATTATTTTTGCTTGATCCTTCATATTCTTTTGATTTTTTAGGTGAATCCTTTAAAAATCCAACAAAATTAATGTGATACTGTTTTTTTTAAACAAAAAAAGTCCCGGCTTTTGGGCCGGGACTAATACGATTGTGATTTATTATTTATAATTAAATAACCTTAACATTTACCGCATTTAAGCCTTTACGTCCGTTTTCTACTTCGAACTCAACTTTATCGTTTTCACGAATTTCGTCGATAAGGCCTGATGAATGAACAAATACGTCCTGGCCACCACCTGCTGGTGTAATAAAACCAAAACCTTTTGTTTCATTGAAAAATTTTACTGTTCCTTCTTTTTGCATTATTTTATTTATTAAAAGTGCGCAAGGTAGCTATATTTTTCCGCATAAAACAAAATTTAGTATTTAATTAAGATCAAATCAATGTAAATCTCCTATTAATTATAGTCTTATTTTGAAAAATATCTGGTATAAGCCTCATTAATATTTAATTTAGAAAAGTTTAAATTCTGTATAAAATGATAAAAATTAAATTGATTTTTAGCGTGGCGGCTCTGTTAGCCTGTTTAACCACTTTTGGCCAAACAAAGATCACAGCAAAAGACGCATCAAAACATCTGAATGAAAATGTAATGGTGTGTGACCAAATATTTGGCGGCAAATATTTAAGCGGTGCCGGTCTTACACTGATCGATGTGGGTGGTAGTCATCCAAATGAATTACTTACGTTAGTAATCAAGGCTGACGATCGTAAAAAATTCACCTCTCCTCCCGAAGATACTTTCAAAGGCAAAAAAGTATGCATTACCGGGCAAATCATTGATTATAAAGGCAAGCCTGAGATAATGATCACCGATCCTGAACAAATAAAAGAGGATAAATAATTTGTCTCAATTTAAATTAAAGAGGCAAAAAAAACATCGGTAAAGTCACCTGCAAAATGCAATACATTTTGCAGGTCCTTAAATTCATCCGGCTGATGTGTTGTCGTTAATACAACAGCATTCATACCGGCATTTTGTGCAGCCTCCACTCCTTTCGGAACATCTTCAAATACAAGGCAATCTGTTGGTTCAACATTTAGTAAAGCTGCTGCTTTTAAAAATGTCTCGGCGTTTGGCTTGCTGAACGTCACATCATCTGCGCTAACTATCGCCTTAAAATAATGCCTGATATTTAAATTATCCAGCACAAAATCAATATTGAATGGAATAGCCGCAGAACCGATTGCCATTGGTATACCCTGTTGGTAGGCTTTCTCCAGAAATTCAGATAAACCTGGTAGTAATTTCAGATTTGGGAGAAACTCTTCTTGGTAACGTCTCTCCTTTTCTAATGACAAGCGTTCCATTTCTTCGTCAGTAAACTTTCCCGCACCAAACATCCTGACCAATACTTCCTGGTTCTTACCATACATCTGTGGCTTTACCTCATCCCAGGTAAAGCTTCCACCCAAAACATTATTAAGAAGATATAACCAACCACGGGTATGATAATCCATATCATTGATCATGGTTCCGTTAAGGTCGAAAATAAAAGCGTGCATTAGTGATTAGAGATTAGTTGATCAGTGATTAGTTGTCTGAATTGCCGATCGGATAAAGTTAATTGTCTTATTTACTATAGAATCAATGAAATCATTTAATCATTTTTTAATCTGTGATTCAGACTATTTATAATATACCTCGCTCCATTTTAGTTCGTTCTTCAACTGGCGAAGATTGGTTTCTTTGCCTATCAGCACATATTCTATACCAGCCATATCTGCAAAATCTTCTAAATGTTCGCTTGTTAAATTCTGACTGTAACAGGTGTGATGCGCCCCTCCTGCCAATATCCAGGCTGCACAACCAGTTTTCATATCAGGATAAGGTTTCCAAAGCACTCTTGCAACAGGCAATTTAGGCAAATCGTGCGTTGGCGCTACTGCTTCTACTTGGTTTACAAGCAGGCGGAAACGGTTACCCATATCAATTACAGATGCATTAAGCGCCGAACCAGCCGCGACATTAAATACCAGGCGCACCGGGTCTGCTTTGCCGCCTATTCCTAACGGATGTATTTCGCATTTGGCTTTGCCATCAGCAATAGACTCGCAAATTTCGAGCATATGTGAGCCCAATACCATTGGGTTAGCTGGATCAAAATGGTAAGTATAATCTTCCATAAAGGCATTGCCGCCTTTTAACCCGGCGCCCATTACCTTCATTGCACGTACCAATGCAGCAGTTTTCCAGTCGCCCTCGCCCGCAAAACCATAGCCTTGCCCCATTAAACGCTGTGCTGCTATGCCTGGCAATTGTACCATGCCATGCAGATCTTCGAAAGTATCTGTAAATCCTTTAAAATTACCCTCTTTCAAAAAAGCGCTTAAGCCTAATTCTATTTTTGCAGCTTCACGCAAAGAATTATACTGATCTCCACCTTTACGCAAAGCCGTAACCACTGCATAGCGCTCCTCGTATTCGGCAGTCAAAGTATCTATCTCTCTATCGCTTATAGCATTGATCACTTTTACCAAATCCCCTACTCCATAAGTATTCACCGAGTAGCCAAATTTTATTTCCGCCTCAACTTTGTCTCCGTCGGTAACCGCAACATAACGCATATTATCGCCAAAACGAACAAAACGTGCACCCTGCCAATCGTGCCATCCGGCTGCTGCACGGCTCCAGGTATTAACCTGCTCCAGAACTTCGTTATCCTGCCAATGCCCTACTACTACTTTTCTTTCCAAACGCATTCTGGACATGATGAATCCAAACTCACGATCGCCGTGTGCACTTTGGTTCAGGTTCATAAAATCCATATCGATACTATCCCATGGGATGTCCCGGTTGAACTGGGTATGTAAATGCAGTACAGGTTTTTGCAATATCTTCAACCCACCTATCCACATTTTGGCCGGCGAAAAGGTGTGCATCCAGGCAATAATACCAATACAGTTTTTTGCTGTATTAGCTTCCTGGCAAATACTGTATATCTCTTCGGGTGATTTTACAGTAGGCTTAAAAATCACTTTCACCGGAATTTGCTTTACCGCATCAAAACCTTTGGCTATCTGCTGTGAATGTTCGGCAACTTGTTTCAGTGTTTCCTCGCCGTATAAATGCTGGCTGCCTGTAACAAACCAGACTTCAAATGCTTTTAAATCGATCATTTATTTTAATTATTGAATTACTGAGTTAGCGAATTATTGATTTAATTAAGAAAATTGAATGCTCGAAAGGGAGAAGTTAAGGATTTCAACTAATCTCTAATCACTGGTCACTAATCCTCTAACACTTACTGCCCATAATAAGAATCCGGTCCATGCTTGCGTTCATAGTGCTTTTTTATCAGGGACTCTTTTAAACGGCCACATTCAGGGTTTATTTGTTCTGTTAATAAAGCCATATGCGCGATGGATTCTAATACAGCGCTGTTATAAACTGCTTTATCTGCTGTTTTGCCCCAGGTAAATGGCGCATGATTACCGACAAGGATCATCTCTACCTCTTTGTAGCTTAGCCCTCTTTCCTTAAGGCAATTTATTATCTGGAAACCGGTCTGATATTCATAATCACCTTTTATCATTTCATCATCCATTGGCAATGCGCAAGGAACGTCAACTGTTTTATGATCAGCATGAGTTGTCCCGTATATTGGAATATCCCGCTGTGCCTGAGCCCATGAAGTTGCATAGGTAGAATGTGTATGACATATACCTCCGATATCCCAATGCTTATATAAAACCGCATGCGTTTTGGTATCTGATGATGGCCTTAAATCTCCTTCAACTACATTACCATCAAAATCAACAATCACCATATTAGCAGGCGAAAGCACCTCATAAGGTACACCGCTGGGTTTAATTGCGAATACCCCCAAATTTCGATCGGCTTCACTTACGTTACCAAAAGTAAAGATCACCAGATTCAGTTTGGGCAATTTCATATTGGCCAGGTAGGCTGCTTCGCGTATATGCTGATACTTACTCATCTTCAGTTTGTTTTTTGTTCGATGTATTTTCCAAAATCAATATACTGCTTATAGCGATTTTGGTATAAAGATGCCTTTTGCTTGTCCGGAAAGTATTCCTTATCAAAACCGCCTCCCATTGCTGCCATTGCCTCTTCAACATTGGGATATATACCTGCCACAGTAGCAGCAAACATTGCGGCACCCAGGGCACAGGTGTGCTCAAACTGGTGGATACGGATAGGCATCTGCATTACATCAGCCATCATTTGCATTATATAAGGCGATTTTTTAGCCACACCGCCTATCCCGATAAGTCCCTTTACAGGTACGCCTTCGCTATTAAAGCGGTCGACTATACTTTTGGCGCCAAAACAAGTAGCTTCTGCCAATGCTCTGAAAACCCGTGGTGCATCACTTCCCAAACCTAACCCACTGATGGCACCTTTTAATAATTGGTTAGCATCCGGTGTACGGCGACCGTTTAGCCAATCCATAGCCAGTTCTGCATGCTCATCCAAAGGCGATGCGGCAGCCTGGTTACTTAATTCGGCTATTATTTTATTTGAAATGCTTTCCTGTAAACTTTTATCATCCAGAAATTGCAATGGCCATTCCAATAGCTTTTTAAACCAGGCATAGGTATCACCAAAAGCTGACTGTCCTGCCTCCAAACCAATCATTCCGGGGATAACCGAGCCATCCACTTGTCCGCAAATGCCTTTGATTAGTTTACCTTCAATATCAGTTTTCGGTGCAACCAGCATATCGCAGGTTGATGTTCCCATTACCTTACTTAGGTGATATGGTTCTATCTGTCCACCTACTGCACCCATATGTGCATCGAAAGCGCCTACACCGATCATTACATCGGTTGACAAGCCTAATCGTTGTGCCCACTCTGCGCTAAGCGTACCGGCAGCCTGATCTGAAGTATAAGTATCTTTTAACAGTGTAGAAGTATATCCTTTTAATAATGGATCAAGTGAAGAAAAGAAATCATCTGGTGGATAACCCCCAAAATCAGCCGACCACAAAGCCTTATGTCCTGCTGAACAACGCCCACGTTTCATCTTGCTGATATGAGTTCTTCCTGTCAGCATAAAGGGTATCCAGTCGCAATGCTCTACCCATGAATTGCAGGCCTTTCTAACCTGTTCATCAGCTCTTAAAACATGCAGCAATTTTGCCCAAAACCATTCGGACGAATAAATACCACCAACATACTGCAGATAATTGATATCAAATTTTGCAGCATGGTCATTGATCTCTCCTGCTTCTTTTACTCCTGTATGGTCTTTCCACAACACAAACATGGCATTTGGATTATTTTCAAAACCAGGTATCAAAGCCAAGGGAATTCCTGATTCATTAACCGCAACAGGGCTTGAACCCGTAGTATCAACTGATATAGCTTTTATAGCTGAAGCAACTGATTCGCCACCAGCAATTTTTATACAATTTTTGATCGTTTGCTCCAGCCCTTCCACATAATCTAACGGGTGCTGGCGAAATTGATTTTCAGCCGCATCGCAGTATAATCCTTGTTTCCATCGCGGATAATAAAAAACGGAAGAAGCCAGTTCTTTTCCATTTTTTGCATCGACAATTACAGAACGTACTGAATCGGTCCCGTAATCGACACCGATAACAAAGAGGTCCTTACTCATCTATAATAATTGGTTTATAAGTTTAAAATTCTGCACCTGTAAAATAAGTGTTTTTTTAACACTTATTCAAGTACTCCGGCAAACATAACAATTTAGATACTAAAATAAAAGTTCATTAACTGAATTGTTATATATTGCAGATTGATTGCGTAATACCAATATGAACCTAAAACTTTTATTACTCCTCAGTTGCCTTTTGTTGATGATGAGCGCTTGCTCTAATCATACTTTTGCACCCGCGCTTTATCATCAGGATATTGCTTATCAGCCAAAACCAGCATCATTTGATACCGCCAAAACGGCAAACTATCTTTCGGGCGGCCTCAATTACTATACCGACCAAACATGGTCAGATCTTATGGTTAGCGGCCAACTTAATTATAGTCGTGGACATGTGTTTAAAAACGCAAATCTCGCTTATGGTGTATTTGGGGTTGCAGGTGATTATGAACGCGGCAGCGGAGGATCAGCGCCGGATAATTTCAACGACAAATTTTTCGGAGCAGCCGGTGCGCGAATATCTGCCAATTTGTTTACTACGTATGAGCGAATGGATTTTCGCTATATAGGATTTGAGATGGCCTATAGTCATGAATTTGGCGCATATTCAGATTTTCGCAATTATGTTAATTCGCAGCCCGGTTTTAACGTCGATACAAGGACAGACCTCGTTACATTAGGATTAACGACAGAAGTAATATTCCATAATCAGAATAACGTGAATATTGAACATGGAATACGTGGTTTTTTGGGCGGAACATTTGGCCCAAACCCATTGGCCAATACTGATTATATTTCATCAGATCTGACTCCACAATTTTTCAGGACTATTTTCCCGAAAGTCAGTTATTTTATCAACGTAAAAAACTTTTTTGGTGTAGCTGAGATCGGGAGTGCTATTTTTATAAGAGCAGGCTATAAATTCTAACTTACTCCGAATAAACACTCTGCACCCTATCCCGTAAATTATACCCCGAAGCCATTACTTCACCATAGGCACCTGCCGTACGGATTGCAAACAGGTCGCCGCGGAATGATTCGGGCAATTCAACATCTTTCTGGAAACAATCAGTGCTTTCGCAGATCGGACCAACAACATCGTACTTGAAGATTTGAGATTTGAGATTTGAGATTTGAGACTCACTTCCAGACTCCCTGCTTAGATTCTCAATTTTTTGGTATGCCTGGTAAAGCATCGGCCGGATCAGTTCGGTCATACCGGCATCTAGTACCAGGAAATTCTTTTTCTGACCAATCTTTACATATAAAACTCTTGCTATCAATGCCGAAGACTGTGCTACCATAGCGCGGCCCAGTTCAAAATGAACTTCCTGACCGGGTTTTACTTTCAGAAAATCCTTAAATACTTTAAAGTAACCTTCAAAATTAGGTATAGGGTTAGTATCAGGGTGATGATAATCAACCCCTAAGCCGCCGCCGGTATTTAATACTTTTACCTGGAAACCATGGTCTTCAAACCAATCTTGCATGTCGTTAATACGTGTGCACAGATTTTTATAAACTTCCAGATCGGTAATTTGCGAACCTATGTGAAAATGGATACCTATAAACTGTAAGCTAGCACATTTTCTTAGTGTTTCAGCAACATCATTTAACTGCCAGATGTTGATGCCAAACTTGTTTTCGTCTAAACCAGTAGTAATAAAATGGTGGGTCTGCGCATCTACATTTGGATTGATGCGGATTGCAACTTTTGCTTTTTTATTTTTGGCTTTGGCAAGATCATTAATGATGGACAATTCCTGAATTGACTCTACATTAAAACAAAATATATCGGCATCAAGTGCTGCGTTGATCTCCTTGTCAGATTTACCGACTCCGGCAAAAACTACTTTACTTTTATCAAAATCATTAGCAATAGCCGCCTTCACCTCGTTACCACTCACACAATCGGCCCCAAAACCATAGGATTGAATAGTTTCCAGCACCTTGGGATTAAAATTAGCTTTCATGGCATAATGCACGTGGAAACCATATTGATCAGAAGCCATTTTACAAGCATCTAAAGTGTGACGAAGCAAGCCCAGATCGTAATAATAAAAGGGAGTTTCTAAATCTTTAAAACGAGATATTGTATTGGTATTGAACATTATTGTGTGAAATTCTAAACTCTAAATTCTAAACCCTAAATCCGAAATTCTAAACCTTGATTAAATCCAATCCGCCTATTGGCGGACGAAATCCGAAATCAAAACAGCCTGTTATGAAGACTCCTTAAAGCCTCTGTTTTATCTGTGGTTTTTAGTAATAATGATAAGTTATGATCGCTGCCACCATATGATATCATTCTAAGCGGGATATGTTTTAATGCTTCCAGTACACGTGCAGCATAGCCATGTTTTTCAGCGCCGAAATCTCCTACAACGCATATGATAGTTTGATCCTCGTCGATATCAACTGTTCCATATGTTGCCAATTCACTTTCTATTTCGTTTAGGTAAGTGGTATCATCTATAGTTAATGAAACTGCAACTTCTGAAGTTGTGATCATGTCGATGGACGTTTTATATCTCTCAAATACTTCAAAAACACGGCGTAAAAAACCATGCGCCAGTAGCATCCTGCTTGATTGTATCTTGATGGCTGTAATATTATCCTTTGCAGCAATTGATTTTATCCTGTCTTTCTCACTATCATTAGTAATCAGTGTTCCCGCAGCCTTAGGGTCCATTGTGTTCAATAAGCGAACAGGTATTTTATATTTCTGAGCTGGAAATACACTTTGCGGGTGCAATATTTTTGCGCCGAAATATGCTAATTCAGCTGCTTCATCAAACGAAAGTTGAGCAATTGGCTTAGTGCCTTTAACAATACGCGGATCATTGTTGTGCATTCCGTCAATATCGGTCCATATCTGTACTTCTTCGCTGCGGATGGCTGCTCCTACCAACGATGCTGTATAGTCACTGCCCCCACGACGCAGGTTATCGATCTCGCCAAAGCTGTTGCGGCAAATATATCCTTGTGTTATAAACAGGTTATTATTGGGGTGCTTATCTAGTAAAATAGTAATATGTTCAGTGATGTAATCAACTATTGGCTCGTTATCCTCATCAATCTTCATAAAATCAAGTGCAGGCAATAATACCGAAGGCACACCGATCTCTTTCAAATAAACATGGTATAACGTGGTCGACAATAATTCGCCCTGCGCAAGAATGATCTTTTCTTCAATATTAGTAAAAAGGTCATTTGACAGGTTGCTTAACAGCTCAAAATGATAATCAATTACTTCTTTGCCCTGCTCAAGATATTCAGGTTTAGCAAATAATTCGTTTATAAAATATTCGTATTTCAGCTTCAGTGCACCAATTAAAGCGGCAGCTTTTTCTTTATCACCTGATAGATAGGCCTGCCCTATTTCGACCAAATTATTGGTTGTACCCGATACCGCCGACAGCACTACAATTTGCCTTTCAGCAGGGTCAATTATATCCAGCAGTTTTTTCATCCTTTCCGGGCTTCCCACCGATGTACCACCAAATTTTAAAACTTTCATTATTTGTTTCTGTTTACCACAAATGATTGATATTCTTGTATAGTTTTTGAGGCGCTAAAAATAGGATTTTAAACAATTATATAGCTACAATGAGCAAAATAAAGTTTGGTACTGATGGCTGGAGAGCCATTATTGCAGATGATTTTACAGTTGAAAATGTAAAACGAGTAGCCTATGCAACCGCATTGTGGCTGAAACAAGAATTTAAAAACCCATCAGCAGTAGTTGGCTGCGACCCGCGTTTTGCGGGCCCTATGTTTGCAGATGTAACCACGTGTGTACTGGCCTCGCAAGGTGTAAAAGTTTTTCGCGCCGAAAATACATTTGTTTCCACACCAATGATCTCGCTTGGAACAGTTAGGAAAAATGCTTCTGCGGGAATCATTATCACAGCAAGCCACAACCCGCCATCTTATAATGGCTACAAGATCAAAGCAAGCTATGGTGGCCCGGCAACACCTGATGATATTGAAAAGGTAGAATCACAAATTCCGGATACTATTAAACTCGATCTGAAATCAGTAGCAGATTACCAAAAAGATGGCCTGGTTGAGTTTGTGAACCTGGAGGATATGTACGTAGCACACGTAGAAAATAATTTTGACCTTGAAGCTATTCGTACCAGCGGACTAGGTTGGGGCTACGATGCCATGTATGGTGCCGGTATGAATGTAATGGAACGCTTGTTCCCTGATATTACCCGTATCCACAGTGATCCTAATCCGGGATTTGACGGACAGGCCCCGGAACCTATTCAGCGCAACCTGAAAGAGTTTGAGGATATAATCAAAATGTCAGAAGGTGAAATTGCTGCAGGTTTGGTTACTGATGGTGATGCCGACCGTATAGGCTTATACGATCAGGATGGCAATTTTGTGGATTCGCACCACATCCTGTTGCTACTCATCCATTACATGTATAAAGTAAAAGGACAAACAGGCGATGTATATTCAACCTTTAGCTGTACCAGCAAAATACAGAAACTGTGTGATGTTTATGGATTGAAAAACATAGTGACCAAGATCGGCTTTAAATATATCTGCGACCTGATCGTTAACTCAGGCAATCCATTTTTGGTGGGTGGAGAAGAATCAGGCGGTATCGCTGTTGCAGGGCATATCCCTGAACGTGATGGTATCTGGATAGGTTTGATCGTTTGGGAATTTATTGCCAAATCAGGCCGCTCATTAAGTGACCTGGTTCAGGAGATTTATGATATCGTTGGTAAATTCGCTGTTGAACGTTATGACCTTCGTGTAACTGAAGAATTGAAGCAACAAATCATCAGCAACAGTAAAACCGGTAAATACACAAGCTTTGGTAACCTCAAGGTAAGCAGAACCGAAGATATGGATGGCTACAAATTTTTCTTTGAGGATGAAAGCTGGGTTATGATCCGTCCATCCGGAACAGAGCCGGTGCTGCGCGTTTATGCTGAAGCTCCAAGCTCCGAAGACTCGTTCAAAATATTAGATACGGTAAAAGCAGTGCTATTATCATAAGCTATTACGACTTATTAGTTATAAAGCCATACGTTTTTCGTATGGCTTTTTTATTAAATAGTTATTTAATATATAATAAAAAAGGTTGTCGTACAGTTAATGTTTATTTTACTTGTAATAATAATTTAACCGCAATAAAAATTCAGATTCTCTACAGAATGTTTATTTATATCGCGTTAAGTTTTTGTTAAAAATAACTTTAATTGCATTGAAAAAGTTCCTGATCATTTTATTTACTATTGTTTCATTTGAGGCCAATGCGCAAATTACGGACAGTGCAAAAGCATCTCCATTTAAGGCTCCTGATACAGTGGCCCACCTACACAGTAAGCCCTTATCTATAATTGTCCCGGCTGCTCTTATTACTTATGGTGCACTGTCATTTGGAATAACGCCTATACGACATGTCGACTATTACTTCCGCGACCAGATAGCTAAAAACGCCCCCAATTTTCATACCAATGCCGAAAGCTTTTTCTTGTTTACCCCGGTTGTATTAGTTTATGGTTTAAACCTGGCTGGCGTTGAGGGCAAAAACAGGTTTGTAGACCGTACTGCTTTATTGGGTCTATCTGCAGCTTTTATGGGGATTAGTACTTTCCCGCTTAAACACATTACGCATCGTTTACGCCCGGATGGGTCTGATTATCTTTCCTTCCCTTCGGGACACACTGCGGCCGCCTTTGCCCTCGCTGAATATATGGCGCAGGAATATTCTGATAAATCGCCCTGGTACAGCGTTGTTGGATATTCATTCGCTACTGCAACCGGGGTTTTTAGGATGTATAACAGGGCGCACTGGTTTAGCGATGTGGTGGCCGGTGCAGGCTTTGGTATCCTGTCAACCAAAGCTGCCTATTGGGTTTATCCATACATCCGTAAAGAGCTGACACATACTGACAAAGCAGGCAAAAGCACGTTCATTATGCCTACTTATCAGGATGGCGTACCAGGGTTGTCATTTGCGAAGTCATTCTAAAATATTCCGATACTCAATTTAATTTGGTAGATGCAGGGCTTGCAGCACCAGTAGCGCCATTTGTATTTCTTGTACCGGATGCACTATGAGTTCCCGTTGCTCCCTTAGGCCTCACTGCATCATTCTTTTCAAGGGATGCCATCAATAGCATAAAAATTATTGATAGTAGCAATAAATAGTTTGTCTTTCTCATCCTGTTAAGTTTAAAAGCTTTTCAATAACATTAATATAAAAAATAGCATTTCTACTATTACATCAATGTTCCAAAATTGAGCATACAGATTGGGGAAGAAGCCAGGGTATCTACGTGATGTATATAGTAATCTCCCTGATCTTTTTTAAGTAAAACCCGTAGGTTGTTAGGTAGATTACTTGAGTGTGATAGTAATTTCGTTTTAATATCACGTTTAAATAAGAAATATTTCTTTCTATTTATTTAATTTTGAATACGTTATGACAAAATCAATAAATGATATCTTAAAAAAAGAATTGCAGATAAAGGTTAACGGCAGTTTATGGCTGGAATCGGGAGGTGAACGCTTTTTTGGTCCCGGCCCTGTTGAATTACTGGAACATATTGCCGAAACAGGTTCCATAAGCAGCGCTGCCCGCGAAATGAATATGTCATACAAAAAAGCCTGGCAATTGATCAATCATTTAAACACACATACAGCCAATCCTGTTATAACACCACATACCGGCGGCGAAAAGGGTGGCGGCTCAACCTTGACTCCAGAAGCGCATGAGCTGATAAAATACCACCGCCGTTTGCGCAAAAGATTCGCATCCTTTTTAGAAAAAGAAACTAAACGATTAAAACCTTAATGCTTGTTTAATGTTTACTTTCTCAATCGTTATATTTTTAAATATATAACGATAAGCAATTATTGTATATTTAGCTGCCGTTATGAAGTTTTAACAGCCAATACAATTTTCTGATATAGAGACGATTGAAATTTAGTTGAACCTTTGTAAGGCACTACAATAGTTCACGACTAAAAATCAACTTATTAAAAAACATCAACAAAACCAACCATCATGAAAAAAAATCTACCCTTGAACAAAAGATCAAGTGCAACTACTCGCGTGTTTAAAACAATCATAATGGCAACTACGTTCATTTGCTTGCTGGCTTCCGAAAGTTTACATGCCCAAGTCGCTAAACAAGACTCTGCGAAGGTACAAGGCGCAATTAGTCCTACTGTTGTATCACCAAAAACTTATCCGAGGGCAGTGGGTTACTTAAGCTTTATTGTGCCCGTGGTTACTATTGATAAAAATGCCACTACTTATAACTTCAACGGGACCACCAAGATTGGATTCCCGGTAGGTGTGAATGTATTGTACAGCGATCATTTTGGCTTTAGTTATGAGTTCACCCCAACTATAACGGCTACAAGTACAAATAGTAAAGTGAGTAACCTGCTGTTTGATCCGGGTACCATGTTCCGTTTCGAGCATGGATTTACTATAATCACACGTCTGGCGTTTGAAACCGCTGGCCGTTATGGCTTTACACCGGTGTTTAACCAGGTGTATGCACGCACCAAATATGTCAACTATTTTATAGCGGGTTCATTACCGGCGAGATTTGGCAATGGTGCACCAGCCTCAATAGGATTTAACGTACAATTTGGCTTCACTTTTAACTAATTAACTTAATTGATCACCCTGAAGGTAAGATTAACTCTTTCTTTCAGGGGTTTGGTTGATTTGGGGATTTGGTGTACCCAATTATGCTGTAGATCACCCTTCATGATCAACAGAGACCCGTTTTCGAGATAAATAGCATACTTGCGATTATGCTCCTGCTTGTGCCTGATATCAAACCGGCGGACCTGCCCAAAGCTTACAGAGGCAATTACAGGATTTACCCCTAATTCATATTCATCATCGCTATGCCAGGCAACGGAGTCATTGGCATCACGGTAATAGTTAAGCAAGACACTATTAAATCGAGTACCGGAAACAGGTTCAATCTTTTCTTTTATCATCAACAGTTCATCGGTCCACAGAATTGGATGATGTTTAGCTCCTGAGAAGATATATTCTTTATTAGGATCGCCATACCATGCAGTAAGTCGCGGCGTCTTTATTATTTTGCCGTACATCTGGATATCTTCCTGAACCCAGGGAATGGTATCTATGAAAGTATTTAACAATGCCGCGCTTTCAGCAGGATTAAAAAATCCGGGATGATATTCAAGTAACTCTGGAGGTAAATCTGCACTTTGCCATGTTTGTTCAAAAAAACTTAATTGCTCCACGCATCACCAATGTCAAAATCTGTACCGGATCTTTACATAAAACAAAGAGAACACTCTTTTTTATGAGATTTTTTTGGCAGCTTTGCTTCCGCATGTTAATTTGTAAAACCTTTAACAGGCCTAAAAAAACTTAAGAAATCGTTACTATGAAAAAGAATTATGCTGTAAAAATGATGGCAGTCATTTTGATGACATTGATGCTGCCCAACTTATTGAAAGCCCAAACAGACAAGTCTAAAAGGCCAAGCCCAGCTGCCACCGCCACCGGAAAAATCGGCGACGCTGTTATTACTATTGACTACAGCAGCCCTTCTGTAAAAGGCAGAAAAATTTTTGGAGGACTTTTACCTTATGGTAAAACATGGAGAGCCGGAGCCAATGAGGCAACTACATTTACAACCGATAAAGATTTAACGGTTGATGGTAAAAAACTTCCAGCCGGTAAATATAGCTTCTTTGCAACCCCTGGCGAAAATGAATGGACTATCTTCTTCAATTCTGAAACCGGACAATCAGGTGTTAAGCAAGGCGGTGATGCCAATATGGATCCCGCTAAGACTGTATTGAGCGTTGTGGTTAAATCTAAAAAATTAACTGCTTTAAATGAGAAGCTGGAGTACTATGTAGGAAGCAACGGCTTTGGCTTAAAATGGGAATACACTGATGTGTTTGTCAGTGCGAAATAATTGTAATCAGTTAAAGCTAAAAGGGCTTGCGGAATTTAAATTCTGCAAGCCCTTTTTATGAATATTCCTGTTAGAAAAGAAAGTCGATTACCTCTTATTTCAACAACGCATCCTTCTCCTTAGCGAAGTTATTATAAACCAACTTATCCAGCCATGCCGGGAAGAATTTGCTTAAAGTAACAGTCAATTTACCCTGGCCAGTCATTGTTAAGGTACGGCTGCGTTTTTCTACTCCATTAGCAATTATCTTTGCGACTTCTTCTGCAGTCATCATTTTGCCTTCGTCCAATGTACTTTCACCTTGCTGAGAGCCGTCTTTGGCTAAGGCTGTATTACGAATATTAGATGCGGTAAAGCCCGGGCAGGCGGTCATTACGTGTACTCCGGTTTTCAAATTCTCTATTCGTAAAGCATCCAGAAAACCATTCATAGCAAATTTTGATGCTGAATAACCTGTTCGTCCGGGTAAACCCTTATAGCCAGCTATGGAGGACACACCTACAATACTTCCCTGTGTTTTCTCTATATGTGGTAAAGCGTATTTAGTGCAATACACTGTTCCCCAAAAATTAACATCCATTACCGTTTTCAAAACATTCAGGTCAACATCTTTAAATAACGCACGCATACTGATGCCTGCATTATTTACCAGGATATCGATTTGATTAAAAGTGAGGATAGCTTGTTTTATCAGATGACTGCAATCATCTTCAATGGTTACATCGCATTGCACTGCAACGGCTTTTATGTCATATTTATTGATCAAATTCTCGGTTAGTTCGCACAAAGCGACATATTGGCGGGAGGCTAAAACAAGATTGGCACCGCGACTGGCAAACTCAATTGCCAATGCTTTGCCGATCCCTGATGATGCCCCGGTGATAATTACGACTTTATCATTCAATTTCATAAGACGAAGGATACAATTCGCCTATGTTTTTAACGTTAAGCACAGGCAGTTTAAACAAATATTTGGCTGCGAATATAAACATCGCCCCATAAAAGTGTTTAACGTAATCCCAGCTAAATTTGTTAATTACCTTGCCTGGTAATTGAATGATATATGTTTTTGAATAATAATAATTTTTAAAGCCCTCTAAACGGATACGGTATGACAGGTCGACGTTATGTCCATAACGGGTAAAGCGCTCATCAAACAAGCCGGTATCCCTTAAAACTGATCTGCGTAATAGCATACAGGTTTCATTAAGCACATCAATTTCCTTAGTTTCAAATTCGTCCACCCATTCAGCCTTTTTCTGCGTATGAGAGAATGTTTTTGGGAAATAAGATGACATACCGATAAACTTTAAGAAAGCAGCCCAGACACTGTTCAAAGTATGTTTTGAGCGTTGTAAATAATCGCCTTTAAAGTCGACCATTCTTACACTTACACCACCTGCCAAAGGATGCTCGTCCATAAAGCGGTTCACTTTTTCAAAAAAGTCTGCCCCGATAATGGTATTTGGGTCAAGCAGTAAAATATATTCACCTCTCACTAATTGTAAAGCCTGGTTATTGGCAGTAGATAAACCTTCTTCCTGATTATTCAGGATTAGCTGTACATCTGAAAATTCTGTATTCAGCATTTCCAGTGTATTATCAGTTGATGCGTTATCAACTACAAAAATTTCATGAGAAATATCATGAATAGCCTTCCGCAATGACGTTAAAGCCAGCCGGAGACCGTTACGGGAATTATGATTAATCAGGACAATGGATAATTTCATTCGCACTTACCTTGAGAGTGAACTTTCATATGGAACACGTGTTGCAATTGACCTCCCCAGGGTGATCTCGTCAACGTACTCCAGTTCTCCCCCAAAAGCTATGCCACGAGCAATGGTAGATATATTAATGTTGAAATCTTTTAGCCTTTTATGCAAATAAAAAATCGTTGTATCGCCCTCCATAGTAGCGCTAAGGGCAAAAATGACTTCTTTTATCTCATTTTCCTTTATTCTGGATACTAAACTGTCCACTTGCAGGTCTGATGGCCCTATTCCGTCCATTGGCGAAATTAAGCCACCAAGTACGTGATAAACACCATTATATTGATCAGTATTCTGTATAGCCATTACGTCACGTGTATCTTCTACTACACATATTGTGGAATGATCGCGTTTTACTGAGGAACATATTTCACATACAGACAGATCTGAAATATTATGACAGACGCTGCAAAACTGAATTTCATTTCGCAACTTACTGATACTGACACTAAATTTCTCCACATCAGCCTTATCCTGGTTAAGCAGATGAAGCACCAGACGCAAGGCGGTCTTCTGTCCCACACCCGGCAGTTTAGCAAACTCGGCCACCGCATTCTCCAGCAACTTTGACGAAAAGTTCATGATGCGAAGATAAGGAATAGTCGGGAAGTCGGAAAGTCAGGAAGTCCGCATAAGTCTGAAAGTCCGTACAAGTCCGAAAGTAAGGACATAAATTTATTTTTTATCCATACCTTGTCATTAGTAATCTGACCTTATTAGTTATGAGTTTTAAATTTGAAAAGCTTAAAGTATGGCAAAAAGCCGTCGATTTAGCTGGCAGCGTAAACGAACTAACCAAAACATTTCCCAAAGAAGAACTTTTTGTTTTGTCATCGCAAATTAAGCGTGCTGCCGATTCCGTATCATTGAATATTGCTGAAGGTTCTACCGGCCAATCAAACGCAGAGTTCAGAAAATTTTTAACTTATGCATTACGTTCAGACATAGAAGTTGTAGGATGTTTATATTTGGCGAAAGCGCGTGAGTTGATAAATGAAGAAAAATTTTCAAATATTTACACTCAATGCGAAGAGATTCTGGTAATGATCAATGCTTTACGAAAATCATTAGAATAATAATCTTTCGGACTTGCGGACTTTCCGACTTCCGGACTAAATAAAAATTATGTCTCCTTTAATTCTATTATCATTTATAATCGGCTACTTTCTTGTCTTACTTGTAATCTCGTGGCTTACATCCCGTAAATCTTCTGATAATGACACCTTTTTTGTAGCCAACCGCAATTCAAAGTGGTATTTGGTGGCCTTCGGGATGATCGGTACAGCATTGAGCGGGGTGACGTTTATATCCGTGCCCGGGAAAGTTGGTGCTCCATCAGGAGATGAGTTTGCTTATTTTCAATTTGTTTTGGGTAATGCAGCCGGATTCATCATTATCGCCACGGTACTTCTACCGCTTTATTATCGCCTGCAGCTTACTTCTATCTATAGTTATATTGAACAGGCGCTTGGCAAATGGAGCTATAAAACCGCAGCGGGCATATTCCTTATCAGTCGTACGATAGGCTCAGCGTTCAGGCTCTATCTTGTGGTTATTGTGCTACAAAGATTCATTTTTGATAACTATCATATCCCTTTTGCTGTCACAGTACTGATCTGTTTAGTATTGATCTGGTCATACACATTTAAGGGTGGATTAAAAACAATTATCATTACTGATAGTCTGCAAACCTTGTTCCTGGTTTCATCCGTATTTCTTTCGATCTATTTTATATGCCGTAGCCTTAACATGAATGTTTTTGAAGCTGCAGATGCGATTAAAAACAGCAGTTATTCCAAAATTTTCTTTTTTAATGATTTTTTGGGAAGCAAATTTCATTTCAGCAAGGAGTTTTTAGGTGGGTTATTTATTACCATCGGCATGACGGGTCTTGATCAGGATCTGATGCAGAAAAATCTGAGCATGAAAAACATCAAAGAGGCACAAAAGAATATGTTCAGTTTTACTACGGTATTTGTGATCATCAACATTTTCTTTTTAAGCGTGGGTGCGCTGCTCTATATTTATGCTGCAAGAAATGGCATTACAGTAGCTAAAACCGATTACCTCTACCCTACCATTGCCCTACAATATTTGGGAGTAATACCGGCGGTTGTATTTATGCTTGGTTTGACAGCGGCTACTTTCGCTACCACAGATTCGGCATTGACCGCATTAACCACTTCATTTTGTGTCGATTTTCTGGGCTTTAATAAAAGCAAAGATGTTAACAGCAAAGCGATGGTAAAAACCCGGCATATGGTACACATTGCATTTTCGGGACTAATGCTGCTGACCATAGTTATATTTAATGCAATTAATAACGATGCAGTAGTAAGTGCTATATTTAAAGTGGCATCTTATACTTATGGCCCATTGCTTGGCTTATACTCATTTGGCTTGTTCGCAAGTAAACGCCAGGTTTATGATAAGCTGGTGCCTTTTATTTGTTTGATATCACCAGCAATATGCTTTTTCTTAAGTACATCATCCAAAACAATTTTAGGCGGATATGTTTTTGATAATGAACTCATCATTATAAACGGATTAATTACTTTTGCAGGCTTGTGGATCACCTCATCCGCAAAACAAGCAAATGCAACATTAGAACTAAAAAATACGAATAACAGGATATGACAGGTGAAGAAAAAATAAGACATGCTTTTGAAAACAAAAACTGGCAGGAAATAAAGGTTACCGACTCGTGGCAGATATTCAAGATCATGGCCGAGTTTGTAGATGGATTTGAAAAATTGGCCAAAATAGGCCCATGTGTGTCCATATTTGGCTCAGCGCGTACACATAACGATAGCAAATACTACAAACTGGCCGAAGATGCCGGTCGCTTATTAACCGAGCGCGGTTATGGTGTAATATCAGGTGGTGGCCCGGGCATAATGGAAGCAGCCAACAAAGGCGCTTATGAAGCTGGCGGTAAATCGGTAGGATTAAATATAGAGCTTCCTTTTGAACAGTTCCATAATAAATATATCGACAGGGATAAGCTGCTGGAGTTTGATTACTTTTTTATCAGGAAGGTAATGTTCATGAAATACTCGCAGGGCTTTATTATACTGCCCGGTGGCTTTGGCACAATGGACGAATCATTTGAGGCGATCACATTAATACAAACAGGAAAAATTGCACGCTTCCCAATTGTTTTTGTGGGTGTTGATTATTGGGGTGGATTATTTAAATGGGTTGAAGAAAAAATGCTTGCACAGGAGCATAATATCAGTCCTGATGATCTTAATTTATATCGTTTAGTAGATACTGCAGAAGAAGCCGCAGAGCATATCTTCCGTTTCTATGAGAAGTATGTTTTGAAACCGAATTTTTAATTAAAACAAAAGCGATCTGTGTTCTATTAGATCGCTTTCTAGTTTATCAATAAAATTTATTTTCCTGCATTTGTTGTAGACGATGAAGTTACTGCATCTGGGTAATTCGCCATTTCTATCATCGTACTTACTTCATCCAGTACCTTATTAGGGCTAGCAGAATTTCCTATGGATCTGAACCGGACAATGCCATTTTTATCAATAATAAACTTGGTCGGAATCGCACCAACATTGTAAGCTGCTTCCACTTTGGTTATTCTGTCTGCTGACTGCTTTTCATCCAATAAAACATGAAAAGTATATTTATGATCATTCATAAATGGCTTGATATCTTCAGAATGATAATCTCCATCTTCCCATACGTCAATAAATAAAAATCTCACGTTGGGATCGTTTTTGAATTTATCAACAGCCAGTTGCATTCCGGGAAATGATGCTTTGCATGGCCCACACCAGGTAGCCCAAAAATCCAGGATAACGGTTTTACCTTTCAAATCACTTAATTTAACCTCTTTTCCTTCCAAATCCTTTAGGGTAAACATCGGCGCCGGATAATTGACCATTGTTTTAGCGAGATCAGACCTTAGCTGATCTATCGAATTATAATGTTCACCCGGTTGCGTATCCACCTGTATTTCATTCTGTGAAGCCTTAAAACGTGCATAAGACAGTTGTGGCCATAACTCCAAATAAGCTTTTTGATATTCACTATTCCCTTGCGGATAAAGAGCAAATTCCTTTTTATACAACTCTACTCCTGCGTTTATATCTGTTCTAATCTGTGCATAATGAGTTCCCATCCCACTGGATATAAAATATGCCTCCGAAGCGTAAGCACCTTCAATAGGCTGATTATTTTTATATATCATGTATAAATGACCGTTTTCGATATGGCTATTTACTTCGTTACCTGTGTTTATTTTTATATAGAAGGCCTTGGCAGGATTATTCACAATCAATTCACCTCCAAATGATTTGCCTTGTGCTTTAAGTTTGATATCAGCAACTGTACAACTCTTAAAGTCAAGGTAAAATACAGAAGCTTTGATATACTTTTTACCCTCAACATTAGTACCCCTTGGATCATATGTCAACGTGATTTTTTCTCCGGCAACAGGGTTTTGATCTGACAATCTGAGGTGCGAATCCGTTTGAGCAAAACTGTTATCACGTACAAGAAGTCCGATTAATAACAGAAAGAATTTTGGGTTTTTCATATGACAGGTTTACAAATAATTGGCAGCTATAAAACGAAAGTGTTGATCACTAATTGTTTAGAATAATGTAATTTAAAAAATAAAAAATATTTAAGTATAATTTATATTTTGCGCCCATGCTTAAACCTAAAAAACAGGCTGCCTTAGGATTCATTTTTGCCACATTGCTTATCGATGTAATGGGCCTTGCAATCATCATCCCGGTATTTCCTAAACTGATTGAGCACCTTATACACGGAAATGTAAGCGATGCCTCGCTCTACGGCGGATGGTTAACTGCCGTTTATGCCATTATGCAATTTCTTTGCTCTCCCCTCATCGGCAACCTGAGCGACAAATATGGCCGCAGGCCTGTTTTATTATGCTCACTGGTAGGTTTTGGTATTGACTACCTGTTTTTAGCCTTCGCCCCTACCATAGGCTTACTATTCATAGGCCGGATCATCGCAGGAATTACCGGCGCGAGCTTCACTACAGCCAACGCTTATATTGCCGATATCAGCACGCCTGAAAAACGGGCGGCGAACTTTGGCCTCGTGGGCGTTGCCTTCGGTCTCGGGTTTATAATTGGCCCTGTAATTGGTGGCATATTAGGTAAATACAATGTACAATATCCTTTTTTAGCGGCTGCGGGTTTAGCTTTTCTTAATGCTGCCTACGGTTATTTTATTTTACCAGAATCGTTAGCCCCGGAAAACCGGAGACCTCTTGAATTTAAAAAGATTAACCCTTTCACCTCATTAATTCAATTAAACAAGTATAAATCGGTTGTCGGCCTGGCAGCATCTTTATTTCTTATATATTTTGCCGTGCAGGCTGTTCAAAGCGTATGGACCTATTATACCATCTATAAATTCAACTGGACCGAAACTTTAGTAGGTATATCGTTAGGTGTTGTGGGATTTTTAATTGCTTTAGTGCAGGGCGGGCTTATCCGTTTTATTAACCCAAAGCTTGGCAACGAACGGAGTATATGGATGGGCCTGGTTCTTTATAGTATAGGTCTCATCCTGTTCGCATTTGCTACCAAAGGCTGGATGATGTTTGCCTTTCTTGTTCCCTATTGCCTGGGCGGTATAGCAGGCCCCGCTTTACAGGGATACATGAGTAACAGTGTACCCGCTAATGAACAGGGAAACCTGCAGGGAGGGTTAACCGGCTTAATGAGTTTAAGTGCCATTTTTGGCCCGTTATCGATGACCTGGGCCTTTCATTACTTCACAGGACCGAATACACCGTTCATCTTTCCAGGAGCGCCATATGCCATCGGGGCTGTTTTGATGCTGATAAGTGCTATATTGGCTGTGTTATCATTTAAGAAAAATAAACCTGCTATTTAAACATCCTGAGATTTCAGATGTTGTGTATTTTCCAATATGGACATAAAACCTAAAACTAAAACATCAGCCGCACTCGGGTTTATTTTCATCACCATTTTTATTGATGTAATGGGTTTAGCTATTATTATACCCGTTATACCTAATTTGCTAAAACAACTTGGCGGTGTTGATTATTCTGTAGCTTCAGAGATTAATGGCTGGCTTACTTTCACGTACGCCGCAATGCAAATATTATTTTCCTCTATAATGGGCAATCTTAGCGACCGATTTGGCAGGCGGCCTATATTACTCATTTCGTTATTAGGCTTTAGTATTGACTATACATTTATGGCTTTTGCCCCGACGGTTTTTTGGCTTTTCATTGGTCGGACAATAGCGGGCATTACCGGGGCCACCATGGCTACCGCAACGGCATACATAGCTGACATAAGCACAGGCGACAAAAGAGCTGCAAACTTTGGTATTGTTGGCGCAGCTTCTGGATTGGGATTTATAATTGGCGTAAGCGGGGGAGCATTCTTAGGCGACATCAACATCAAAATACCTTTTATGGTGGCAGCAGGGGCTGCCTTATTCAATGCCTTTTACGGTTATTTCGTACTGCCGGAGTCTCTCGACAAAGAGCATCGCAGGCCGTTTAGCTGGAAACGGGCAAATCCGATTGGCTCATTTATTCAATTGGGTAAATATAAAGCGTTAACTAGTCTGGCTGTAGCTTTCACACTGGTTTACATTGCTCAGAAGGCTGTTGAATACCAATTGCCTTTTTATGTATATGAGAAATTCCAATGGTCAATGCGCAGCGTCGGTTACCTTGGGCTTTTTATTGGTGCGCTGTTGATATGCATACAGGGCTGGATAATCAGATTCCTGATACCTTTGTGGGGATTAAAACGAACTATCATCATAGGTTTAATTTCCTACGGTGCAGGTCTGACACTCATAGCATTTGCTGCTAAAGGTTGGCAGGTTTATTTGTATATGATTCCTTATTGTTTTGGCGGCATATCGGCGCCGGCATTACAAGGATTCATCACCAGTAAATTTGGTGCCAGTGAACAGGGCGAATTACAAGGCGGGTTAACTTTGCTTTCGAGCATCAGCCTGGTTGCCGGGCCGCTTTTGATGGGATATAGCTTCAAATTCTTCGCTCACCGCGAGTCGTCTGCCTATTTCCCCGGGTCACCCTACATATTTGGGGCTTTATTAATGTTAGTCAGCATTTTATTGGTAGTCCGGAGCTTCAGGAAGGATACTACTCTAACCCGCTAACACCACCTGAAATTACAAACTTCATCATCTCTCCAGCACCCTTATCTATTGGCTTAACCTTGTCAGCTGATATAATAATTACCTGACCTGCAAATGAATAAGAAAACGGGAAGTAAACAGCTACCTCTCCCGGCAGATTTAGTTTGGTAAGATCTTTTTGAACCAGGAAACCGACTTTTTTTAACCCAAATTCATTCACCTCCACCAAAACAGGTTCACTGAATTTTTTTTCTTCACCTACAAAGGCTTCGGTCAGATCTTTGATAGATGAGTAAAGAAATTTAAAAATAGGCAAACGATTTATCCAACGGTTAATCCAGCGCTTTATGGGATCAGTTACTACGTTTGTGAGCAATATGCCCACAATTATGATTACTAACAGCACATTTAAAATACCTAACCCCGGAATATAAATGGGTTTCCCCTTACTGTCTGTCAGAAAAAACCCACTCAAGTTCAATGCACTATCTAATTTGTAGACAGCCCAGTACATCAAATATGCGGTGACACCAATTGGCACAACTACTATCAGTCCTTTTACAAAATAGTTTAGTATTACTCCAAAGAGCTTCTTCATTTTAGTAGTATATTTCTATTCATAAAAGTACACTCTTTTTACTCTTTGCGAAACATTAGTCAATATTTCATATGGGATAGTGCCTATTTCCCTGGCCAGTTCTTCTATTCTTAATTCTTCATTAAAAACAATTACTTCATCCCCCTCTCTAACATCCACATTACTTACATCCAGCGTACACATATCCATTGATATATTACCAACGGTTGGCACAAGCGTTCCTTTGATCAGCATTTTCCCTACCCCGTTTCCAAACGCGCGCAGGTAGCCATCAGCATATCCGATCCTTACGGTGGCTATTTTACCGGCTTTATTCAGTTTGCCATTTCGGTTATACCCAATGGTATCATTAGCCAACACTTTTCTAACTTGCGATACACTTGTTTTTAAAGCGGCAATAGGCTGCAATACCTTCGATTCAACTGGTATGGAAGCGTCTATCCCGTATAAGCCTATCCCTAACCGCACCATATCAAAATGTGCAGAAGGCCATCGTATTATACCACCAGTATTTGATATATGTTTAATCACTTTATAACCCAGCGCCTTCTCGATCTTCGTAAATGCACGTTCAAAGCGTTTGATCTGTTTTTGAGTGAAAGCATCGTGTTCCTTAGCGTCGCTTGCTACAAAATGTGAAAAAATAGACTGGACTTTAATATACCTGTTCTCTTCCAGCATATCGCAGAGAATATCTATCTCAAAATCTTCAAAACCTAACCTGTGCATACCGGTATCTATTTTCAGGTGAACGGGGTAATTACTCAGGCCGTGTGACTGGAAATATTTCACAAACTCATCCAACAAATTAAAGCTGAATACCTCCGGTTCCAATTTATATTCAACCAATTTATCAAATGCCGAAACTTCCGGGTTAAGTACCATCACAGGCAAAGTAACTCCTGCCTGGCGCAGAGCCACTCCTTCGTCAATATAGGCTACGGCGAGGTAATCCACTTTATTGTATTGAAGCATGTTAGCCACTTCAAAAGTTCCGCTTCCGTACGAAAAAGCTTTTACCATTGCCATTATCTTCACGCCCGGCTTTAACTTTGATTTATAAAAGTTAAGATTATTGAGTAAAGCATTCAGGTTGATCTCCATGACGGTCTCGTGTGATTTCAAACTCAAAGCCTGGCTTATCCGTTCAAATTCAAAGGTCCTCGCTCCTTTTATCAGAATGGTTTCATTATCAAGATTTAAGGAGTTTAAATACTGTAACAAGGTGGCAGTATCTGGATAAAAATATTTTTTATCCAGACTGAAATAATCCTGGTGGGCTGTTAAAGCCTCACCTACACCAATAAATTTATCTACTTTTTTGGTTTTGATAAAATTTGCCACATGCCGGTACAATATATCCTGTGTTAGCCCCGACTGGAATATATCAGAAAGTATCAATGTACGTGTAGGATGCTGGTTTTGCTGATTTAAAAAATTAAGGGCGATCTCCAGCGATTGTACATCTGAGTTATAAGAGTCATCAATTACCGAGCAGTTATTGATACCGTTTTTAAGTTCGAGCCGCATACTTACAGGACTCAAACGTTCAATACGTTTATCAATCTCAACGGGGCTGTACCCCATTGCCAGCATAGTTGCCCAGCATACGATGGCATTCTCTACTGAAGCCTCATCCAGGAAAGGAATAAGGCATTCTATCTCCTTGCCTTTATATTTTGCACGCAAGTAAAAATTCCGGGATATCACCGTCTCAGCAAAAACATACAGATCGGCCTGGTTAAATTTTGTACTCCAGCTAAAGCAATCTTTAACGGAGATATTTTTTTTATAATCGATCAGTTGATCATAATTATGGATAAGCAATTTGCAGTGTGCAAATAACTTTAATTTCTCAAGTACCTTCTCTTTTCGATTTTTAAAGCCTTCGTCATGCGCCGGACCTATATGGGTTAATACACCTATAGAAGGCTTTATAATAGCTTCCAACCTGGACATCTCTTCAGTGGTGGATATACCGGCTTCAAATATGCCAAGATCGTCTTTCTCACCGATCTGCCATACAGAAAGTGGTACCCCGATCTGTGAATTATAGCTTTTGGGATTTCGCACAATAGTTTTATCCGAAGCCAGCAATTGGTATAGCCACTCTTTAATAATAGTCTTACCATTGCTGCCAGTTATGCCAATCACTTCCAGATTAAAACGGCTGCGGTGCCAGGCTGCCAATTTTTGCAGGGCACCAAGAACATCATCTACCAAAAGAAAATTTGCCTCAGGCATTTTTATTTCGGTTTGATGGCTTACCACGAAATTACGCACGCCTGCTGCATATGCTTCTGCCACAAACTCGTGACCATTTCGCCTGCCACTTAACGCAAAAAACAAACCTTCTGAAGCATTAGTAATACGTCGGCTATCAGTAAGCAAAGTACTAATGGTATTATCGTTAATAATAGTCCCTGAGGCACCTATGATCTGCTGTATTTCTTTTATAGGGTAATGGTCGCTAAGCATGTTACGAATTTGCTTATATTTCTGCCAATACAAGAATTTTTAACAACTTTGGTTTGATGGATGAGCAGAAATCAATAAAGATCACCGACGAGAAAACGGCATTAGCAAAAGCAGAGCATTACTGCGCTTACCAGGAGCGCTCGCAACAGGAAGTACGTGACAAGTTATATGAATGGGGTCTATATTCCAATATAGTTGAGCAGGTGATCATGCAATTGTTAGCCGGTAATTTTTTGAACGAAGAACGCTTTGCCAATGCTTACACACGAGGAAAGTTTAATCAGAAAGGCTGGGGTAAAAACAAAATAAAACAAGGCCTGAAGTTTAAAAAGGTATCCGATCCATTAATCAAAAAGGCATTGAACAGCATCAACGGAGACGATTATTTGCTGATGCTGCATAAGGTAATTCAAAAAAAAGCAACACTTTTAAGTGAAAAAGATGCTTATGAACGGAAATACAAGTTGCATCAGTATGCTTTGAGCCGCGGATATGAAAATGATCTGATAGCAGACGTTTTGAAAGCCAGCGACTTATAAAAAAAACAAAAAAAAATGCATTACCTGCTTGCAGAATATGCATTTCTGTCTATATTTGCACTCCGCAAACGCGAAAGTAGTTTGTGAATAATGCGAAAGTAGCTCAGTTGGTAGAGCACGACCTTGCCAAGGTCGGGGTCGCGAGTTCGAATCTCGTCTTTCGCTCTAATCCCTTCCACAAAAGAAGGGATTTATTGTTAAAAGGTTAATCCCATGCTCAGATGGTGGAACTGGTAGACACGCAGGACTTAAAATCCTGTTCCCGTTAAAGGAGTGCGGGTTCGATTCCCGCTCTGAGTACAAAAGCCGGCTGATTAGCTGGCTTTTGTTTTTGTGCTCGAATTTCCCCTTCACTGTCGCGGATTTAAAATAGTTCACAACAATACTTCAACTTATTTATTATCAATAACTTACAAAATAAAGGTGTTTTCATTCCCATCTCCTCTGTTTTGTTGATAGTCGAACCCAATCTGACAATTACGCAAAGTGATTTTCAAATAATTAAAATTGGCCGGTAGTTTCTTCAGCAGATGACCGTTTGGGTCAACTCTTTTGACCGTTTCAAGCAAACTTCCAGTGGACGACCGGGATACCTTGGTTTTAAATATTTAAATCATGGAAAATATACAAGATAAAGTGATCGTCATCACCGGTGCGAGCAGCGGTATGGGCGCAGTCACTGCGCAGAAACTGGCCGGATTGGGCGCTAAAGTAGTGCTTGCTGCGAGAAGGAAAGACAAATTACAGGTTTTGGTCGATGAATTAGGCGAAAGCGTGATGTTTGTGCAAACAGACGTCACCCTTCGCAGTGATGTCGACCGGCTGATTGCCCGGGCCATTCAAAAATTTGGCCGGGTGGACGTGTTGTGGAACAATGCAGGCATTATGCCAGTGTCCTTTTTTGAAGAAGGCCACGTGGAGGAGTGGGATAAAATGATCGACGTGAACATTAAAGGCGTGCTTTATGGGATCAACGCCGTATTGCCCCATATGCTGGAAAGAGGTACGGGCCATATCCTGGCGACCTCGTCCATAGTTGGTAAAAGGATTTTCCAAAGCAGTGGCGTGTACAGCGGCACCAAGTTCGCTGTTCGTGCCATCATGGAAACTTTGCGCGATGAAACGGCAGGCAAGATCAAAGTAACTACCATCTATCCGGGTGCTGTTACTACAGAACTTGGGCATGACATTACCAGCCCCAAGGTAGCTAAAATGGCCGAGGGTATGGGGAATTTTGACAGACTGGATGCCTCGGCAATCGCAGATGCGGTCATTTATGCCATCAGCCAGCCGGGCAATGTCGCGATTAATGACGTTACTGTACGACCACTCGGTTCATTTATTTAACTAAATTAGCGTTCCGTAAGGAATACAGATGGACCGGAACTGGCAAGCGATGAATTCTCCTGACCTGCATTTCGCCAGGAGCACGACCTGCAAACATGCGCGCTTTGATTATATACCTGAGCATGTGGTTTGCCATATCGTCAGCGGCGAAATGCGGGTAATGGAGAGTCACCGTGAAAGCATTTACCGGGCAGGCGATTCCTTTTTGCTTCGCCGTAATGCCCTGGTCAAATGCGAACAGCGTCCGCTTGCATCGGGAGTTGCATTCAGGGTAATCTACCTATTGCTGAAAAAAGATTTTTTGCAGCGACAGGCCATGCAGCACCAATCACCCAAAGAAAGGCCCGGAACCACTTCAACCGGGCAGGTGCTTTTGCTGGAGCCTACCCCGTCTTTAACCGGCCTGTTCCGCTCCCTGGTTGCTTATATGGATGCAGGTACCCATCCCAGCGCGGCTATGACCCGCCATAAACTGGTGGAAATGCTGATCTGCCTGCTGGAACAGCACCCGGAAATGGCCACCTGGTTATTTACGGAAACTCAGGCCGGAAAGCTCGACTTGGCAGAATTCATGGAACGCAATTTCAGGTTCAACGTGCCGATGAGCAAATTTGCCGAACTGAGTGGGAGAAGCCTTTCCACCTTTCAGCGGGACTTTATGAAGATATTTGGTATGCAGGCGGGTGCCTGGCTCTTAAAACGGAGATTGCAGGCCGCCCGCGAAATCTTATTAAATTCAGAGCGAAAACCTTCCGATGTGTATATTGAAATTGGTTTTGAGGACCTCGCTCATTTTTCAAGATCGTTCAAAACTTATTTTGGTTATAACCCTTCGAAAATTAAGCGGACACTTGAAATGGATTGAGATGCATCGAAACTGCGCTGCGGCTGTACCGGAAACATAATGAGCGATAACCCGGGAATCCTGTATTCTCCAATTTAAGCTTTTTTTTATTTTAGACGTGGAATGTCATATTCTACCTCATCACCTGACATTGTTCTTAACTTATAATTGAGAATTATTTAGCAATCTAAACTACAGTCAAATAAAAAACGAGTTGTTAGATGGACTGAAGTTATGAATTATAAAAGGTGTTCAAAAAATCCAGCATGTTAATTTCTTTGAACACCTTAGATAAGAAAAATCATGGCAATAATTCACTTTGATTGCCTGAATTTTTCTCATCATATTTCTGCAAAATCCGCTCTACAACCATCAAAAACCCATAAATGTGTTCAATTAATTTCTCGCTGTCGGTACTTAGACAGAAATGCAAGTTTGTAATAGTTTAGCTATCAGTAACTTGCATTTATTGTATTCACTGATCTTAAGAATCAAGTCTTTCGTAAGCGCTCTGCACGAGTTATTCGTATTCTTTTATTCTCCCGCAAAGATTATATTTATTTCACTTCCCCAAAAATTTTCGGACTGGTCCGTTTTCATAATATTACATATTGATAGCTATCTTTATTCGACTGAACCTATAACATGAAACATACATACGTTTTAGTTTTATTAATCTCTATTGCTACTCTGTCTGGCTTTCGATTACCTGCAAAAAATATATTAAGTTTTAAGACATTTACAGGTTAATTAATTACCAGTATTTAATATTCTAAATTAAAAGCATTTATAATCCGGAAGTCTCTTATTAAATTAGGCCAAATAATTTTCATGAAATCACTTAAAGACCAGGTTATATGGATCACGGGCGCATCTTCGGGTATTGGTGAAGCCCTGGCCTGCGAGATGTCGCGCCAAGGCGCTAAACTTATCTTATCAAGCCGACGAATAGCTGAATTAGAACGGGTAAAGAATAATTGCGCCCATACTGACAATATACATATCCTCCCACTCGACCTGACCGACAGCACCAATCTGGAAGCGAAAGTACCTATCGCCATAGCACTATTCGGGCATATCGACATCATGGTGCATAATGGTGGTATTTCACAACGTGCGCTTGTTGCAGAGACCGGGATTGCCGTTCATCGAGAAGTGATGGAGCTTAACTATTTCAGTTATATCATATTAACCAAAGCGCTCTTGCTGCATTTTATCGAGCGAGGTTCTGGTTATTTTGTGGTGACTAGCAGCGTAATGGGCAAAATAGGAACGCCGATGCGCGCGGCTTACGCCGCCGCCAAACATGCATTGCACGGCTATTTCGATTGTCTCCGCGCCGAGGTGGACAAGCATGGCATCAAGGTAACCATACTTACGCCCGGCTATATCCATACGCCGATATCTGTAATATCAGGTGACGGAAGTTTTCTCAGCAGTAAATCTGAACAGATCAATGGCTGGTTTTCAGCCGATAAAGCTGCCGGACAAATTATAAAGGCTATCCAAAATGAAACTTACGAGCCTTATATCGGCAAATTTATAGGTGAAGAAAGACTGGCGCTTTTTGTTAAACGCTTTCTGCCGGGACTGTTTACCCGGCTGATTTCACGTTTCGGGACACCGAAATAGTTGCTTCGTTTTGCAATACAAACCGGTCAGAACGCCTTTTTTACGAGAATTTGGCTCCCTCGAAAATAAAAAAACCAATAGGTATGTGCAATTATTGATTTTTTAGTAGCCCGAATCGGACTAAACTCGAACCATTTAATGAATGATTTAAAGAATCTGGCGGCTTTCTCCGTTTAATTTTTGAGCGGCGCGATCCCCCTTAAATCTTTCAAACCCTTATCTATATTTTGGAATAAGGTGTATATTCCGGGAGACTGAACCATATGATTCCATGCTCCAAGTTCGTGTATTTGTGTGAGAGGGTATCACTAAATTAGGTGTTCAAAAATCCAGCATGTTAAATTTTTTGAACACCTTGAATAAGAAAATCACAGCAAATATTCGCTTTGATTGTCAGGATTTTTATCAGCACATTTCTGCAAAATCCGCTCTACAATCATCAGGAAGCCATAAATGTGTTCAATTAATTTCCCGCTCTGAGTACTGGACCGGGTTCCGGTCGAAAATCTGAGAGGGTTGCTCGTAAAAAAGCAACCCTCTCTCTTTGACTTTCAACACGTTTTAATAGAACACCGGATCGACAAAGCGGCTCTAAACATACCCCACCCCATAGCAGGTTATCTTTGCCCCCCTAATCAGGGTATGATTATGAATGATATTACCCTTCTCATATATTTGATAGATGTTGGAAAGTTCAGGTAATAGGAGTTCGATCATATCATCGCTCGTATCGACTTTGTTTTTTTTCTAATGATCTAAAGCTAATTCCAAAACAGCTTTTTCATCTTTGAATTTTTTAAACTAGGTCTGATAAGTGGAACTCATTATTCATCAGGTCCACGTATCTATAATTCTTATACAATACTATGCAACCAGTAATTATTCTTGACCTTTCTTATAAATATGTTTTGTCTTTACAATTCTTTTTTTAGTCATTTTTCTAACCGAATTTCTTAATATTGCATCTATCTTTAATATAATATCCCTAACCGGCTCTTCAGGTCTTCCATAGAAAGAAGTAACATGAAAGTATTCTTTATCATCTGCTGGTTTTGTGGAAAAGTAATAATTTGAAACACAACATCTTTTTCCTTCCGACGTGACTTTGCTTACTGAATGATAAGAGCTTCTATTAGTAATCATCAATACTAATCTATTAAACTTAGAATGTATCGTTCGTTGATTTTTTTTTGTACCTTGATCCCAAAGCTCCAAATTACCCCCATATTCTTCTTTCCAATCCGGCGTTACGTAATATAAAAGATTGATAACCCGATAATTTTCACGATCGTTATCATGGGAATTATCCAAGTGTGGATTTAAAAAATTACCATTTGACATTAGACTTATTCCTCCTGCATAAAGATGTTCATCCGGCGTCATTTCCTTGATATTTGTGATATCCGCAACTACCTGAACAATACGTGGATCTTGAAATGCATAAACAATTTCTTCAAGTAACGGATTATAGAGATCCATTTGGGCAGCAATCCTTTTGTTTTCTCTTAAAGACTTATGAATAGCCATTTCTTCAGGAGAGGGGAATGACTCGTAAATTGTTTTAGCTATTTCTTCTGGTAATAAATCGTCAATTAGACAAGAATTTATCTGATTAGGTTTTAAAAAATCTGACTTTAGAAATTCTTTATTCTGTTCAAGTTTCTCGACAATAATGTCAGCCAATGATGTTCTGTTAAGTTCCATATAAAAAAATTGAGAGCAATATACAAATAATTTCATTTGAAATTCTTGGGCAATTTGTTTGCTTATTGGTAGAGTAAATATCCCCGCCTGTCCAAGCATTTTGCTTGGACACATAAAATTTTAAGCGTCTCGCTTAAATTAAAAACCGGGAGCTGTTATTTCATGCAATGCCAATCAGAAAGCCATTAAAAGTTGTTTATTATTTTAAGCGGGACGCTTAAATCTTTGGCATTCAAGAAAAATGCTTGAACGGGCGGAGGGTATTTCACAACGTGCGCTTATTGCAGAGACCGGGATTGCCGTTCATCGAGAAGTGATGGAGCTTAACTATTTCAGTTATATCATATTAACCAAAGCGCTCTTGCTGCATTTTATCGAGCGAGGTTCTGGTTATTTTGTGGTGACTAGCAGCGTAATGGGCAAAATAGGAACGCCGATGCGCGCGGCTTACGCCGCCGCCAAACATGCATTGCACGGCTATTTCGATTGTCTCCGCGCCGAGGTGGACAAGCATGGCATCAAGGTAACCATACTTACGCCTGGCTATATATTTCCTCTGTAGATTTCAATTTTTTCGGGATAAACAGCACCAATAATTCTCCGGTATAGGCAGTGAACAAGAAGGGAATGTACCACAATTACAATGAATAGCACCAGAAAAAAGTATTCAGAACCTGTACGTTTACTTATTATTTAACAAGTTTAAAATTAAGAAGATGCACTTACGTTTAGGGGATATCGCTCCCGATTTTAAAGCACAAACCACTATTGGTGAAATAGATTTTTATGAATACCTCGGCAACGACTGGGGGATATTGTTATCCCATCCCGGAGATTATACACCGGTATGTACCACGGAGCTGGGTCGTACTGCTCAACTGAACGGAGAATTTAAAAAGCGAAACGTCAAAGTTCTGGCCATCAGCGTAGATGATGTGGAAGACCATTTTGGCTGGATAAAAGATATCAACGAAACGCAAAATACCGACGTTGATTTCCCTTTAATTGCGGACAAAGACAGGGCTATTTCGGAGCTTTATGACATGATCCATCCCAATGCTTCGGTTACCGTGACTGTACGTTCCGTATTCATTATAGGCCCGGATAAAAAGATCAAGCTTACGTTAACTTATCCCGCTTCCACAGGCCGGAATTTTAATGAAATTTTAAGGGTGATCGATTCCCTGCAACTAACCGCAAATTATAGCGTAGCTACGCCAGCAGACTGGAACCAGGGGGATGATGTGATTATCACTCCTGGTGTGAAAACAGAAGATGCGTATAACAAATTCCCGAAAGGCGTAAATATAGTGAAGCCTTACTTGCGTTATACACCTCAACCCGGCTTGAAATAATTTGATGATCCCCCTCGCTGCCCAAGCGCAATGTCATTAAGTTATAACTTAATGACATTGGCCGCAAGCGTCCCCGGCTTGTGGCCCGCATGCTAAATTCTTCAAAGTACAACTCGTGATCTTCTTTATCAACTAAAACAAAGATCAATTTGATTATTTCTGACTAACTTTGAATTAATTGTAGTTCGCTTTGTTTCCATGTTAAAACAGATCCCAACTTTCGGTATTTGCGACGTTGATACAGCAAGGTTCCCTTTAAACGATCTGGCAATCTATAAACTGAATAATTTTATTCATAACAGCAAGGGGCTCATTTTCCCTCACCGGCACACCTTTTACCAGGTTTTATATATTACTGAAGGTAACGGAGCTCATGTTATAGATTTTAATGCTTATCAGATTGAAAGGGGGAGCATGTTTTTTTTGGCTCCGGGACAAATTCATGAATGGATATTCGATGATGCAACTGATGGAATAATCATCAACTTCAGTGAGAGCTTTTTCAGCACGTTTCTAGCAAACCCGCACTATATAAAAGACTTTACTTTTTTTATAGGTAATGGTACTCATTCTTTCGTGGATATGGGGGAAGATGAATTATTTATAACAGATCTGCTAAAAAATATCACTGCGGAATATAACTCTACCGACCCCTCCCGTTTTGATGTGATCCGGTTTCAGTTACTTCATTTATTTACTGTTGTAAATAGAAAATTATCGCCTCCTTTTGAACCCAAAACCGGCCAGAACTATATAATACAGGTAAGGAACTTTGAAAAAAAAATAGAGCAGTTCTACCTGACCAAACGGCTGCCCAAAGAATATGCAGCAATGCTTTTTATAACACCGAATCATTTAAATGCCATCTGTAAGCACATAAAGGGTGTTTCTGCAGGCCGGCTTATCAGAGACAGGATATTGCTGGAAGCGAAAAGACTGCTGGTTAATGCAGATAAAAATATAAGTGAAATATCCACGCTGCTAAATTTCGAGAACAACTCCTATTTTTCCCGCTTTTTCAAACAAAACGAGGGCATTTCACCCGAAGAATTCAAGAAAAATAATAAACAATCCCCGTTTTCAGTAAAAAGTGTCATTGATTCCATAAAACAGTAAAACAAGCAGCCTCTTCAGCATACTACCTTTGATTCGTTAAAGAATTGGATGTATGAACGAAGAAATCGAAGAGACGGAATTTAAACCAACAGGCACGATCGCCTTTGTCATTTTGCTACTGGCTTTTACCGCCTTAGTGTGGGTAAGTATTTATAATCTTCAATTAGACAGGCACTTTTAATTTATTATTATGGATAAGCACGAATTAAGGGTAATGGCCCTTACAGGAGGACTGTTGTCAATTTTTTTATTTGCAATAATATACAATGCTTTCAGCAGAAAGATAGACGTTCCGACTTGTGTGCCTTATACTGGCGTATTCAAAAAACCGCATATCAAAAAAGTTGATGATCTCAACTACGAGGTATATGCGGTGGCGCATATGTGGTCATATGATCCGGATGAAATCACCATACCATCCGGAAGTACAATCGACCTCTACCTCACTTCTCTCGACGTTGTGCATGGCTTTAATATCGTTTTAAAAGGGGTAAATCTGATGGCTGTACCCGGTGGGGTGAGCAAAACCACCATTACATTTAACGATCCCGGCATTTACAGGATAGTATGTCATGAGTATTGCGGGGCCGGCCATCAATATATGATGGGTAAAATAATTGTAACAGATAAAAGATAATTATGAACATTAGTAAATCTTATAAAACCGTAATACTTACCGGTTTATTTATGCCGATGACACTGTTTATATTCGGTGTATATAATGGTGTAATGCAAACGATCTACCGCGCCGGGGTAATTCATCAACCTGCGGTTGCAGGTATCAATTATTACCAGGGATTAACTATGCACGGGGTAATTAACGCCCTTGTGCTTACCACATTTTTTGCTGTGGTATTCGGACACATCACCCTTTCTCACTACCTAAAGAAAGAACCGCCAAAGTTAACCTACCAGATATCTATCATTCTGATGGTTGCAGGCACTTTAATGGACTTTGAAGCTATGGTTACTGGTAACGCACAGGCTTTATATACCTTTTATGCTCCTTTAAGAGACTCTGCCGTTTTTTATATTGGTACCGCGTTGCTAATCATCGGCAGTTGGATCGCCTTTTTTGGCTGGGTAAAAATTTGGTTCGAATGGAGAAAAGAGAATCCCGGCAAAAAAATGCCTTTGGCCATATTGGGTACTTTTGTCAATTTTTCGATGTGGATCCTCGGGTCGGTTCCGGTAGTTTATGAAATCCTTGTAATTTTAACACCCTGGTCCTTAGGTTTAACCAATACCGTAAATGTTCCTTTAACAAGAATGCTTTTCTGGATGTTTGGGCATCCACTGGTCTATTTTTGGTTACTGCCGGCCTACACCGCCTATTATACCATATTGCCAAAAGTAGCCGGTGGCAAGCTATATTCCGGTAATGCGGGCAGGCTTGCTTTCCTGTTATTCCTTATCTTATCTGCACCTGTCGGCGTTCACCACCAGTTCAGTGAGCCTGTATTTACTCCAGGCACTAAACTATGGGTAAGCATACTTACTTATGGTGTTGCCCTGCCAAGTTTTATGACTGCTTTTACAGTTGGCGCTTCCCTTGAATACGCGGGAAGAAAACGGGGCGCAAAAGGGCTGTTCGGATGGATGGTCAAACTGCCCTACTTTCAGCGGGACAATTATCTTTTTGGCTATTTTATTTGCGGGCTGTTTCTGTTCATTTTCGGAGGAGTGTCAGGTATTGTAAATGCCTCATATGCCTTGAATCAAATGATTCACAATACCGCATGGGTACCAGGACATTTCCATCTGATAATTGCAGGTCCTACAATTCTGATGATTTTTGGGATGAGCCTTTACATTTATAGCAGCGTTTCCGGCAAAGTTATCAAGTTCAAGTCATTGGCAGTAATTATTCCTTATGTATGGATGATTGGCGTTGCTCTTTTATCGCACGGATTGATGGCCGGAGGTTTAATGGGCGAACCGAGACGGACCAACCTGGGATTATCTTATACCAACCCTGACAGCCCCTTATTTAACCAACACTGGGTTAGTACAACAACGCTCACAATGGTAGGTGGAATGACGATGGGCGTAACGGCGGTACTATATTTCATCGTTTTCTTTGCCACCGCCCTTGGCAAAGCCACCCAACCGCAACAAATCATATTACCGGAATCTGAAGAGCTTCATGAAGAAAAGCCAATTCCGTTACTTTTGAATATGAAGCCCTGGCTAATAGTCAGTGTGGTGCTGGTCATGTTTACTTATGTTCCTGCGCTCATGAGTGTTTTCAAATACAGTAAGCCGGTAAAAAATCAGTTTCAGACGGAAAGCCCTTCTAATATCGAAAAGTAAAGCCGTTGTTTATCAACTTAATAACAAGGCAATGTTAGTAAAAAACAAGAAATCGGCATTTTTTTTCCTGGCCATACTGGCTATTCCGATATTGGCATTTACAGGATTCAGGTGGTATGAAGATAATATGGAGGAGCTGCCCTATTTTGGAAGGAACTACACAATAGATAAAGGCAATGTCCCGCATTTACAGGTACCGGATTTTAGCTTTACTGACCAGGACAGCAGTGCAATAAACAACAGGTTCGTTAAAAGGAAAGTATGGGTGGTTCATTTCTTTTTCACTTCCTGTCCATCAATTTGCCCGAAGATGATCGCTAACCTTAAACTGGTTCAGGATGCATATGGTAAAGATGATCAGTTAAAAATGCTGTCACTTACCGTTGACCCTAAATATGATACCCCGTCGAGGCTTAAATGGTATGCCGGGCGTAAAGGAATAAATACGCGCCAGTGGGCTTTTGCAACGGGAAGCAAAAAGGACCTTTACGGGTTTGCGAGGAAAGCCTTATTTATCGATGCCACAGATGGTGATGGCGGAGAAGGTGACTTTATACATAGCGACAAACTGGTGCTTATTGACAGGGATCTGCATATACGTGGTTATTATGACGGAACCGATAAAGGTGATATCGTACAGTTGATAAAAGATATTAAAAAATTAGAGAATTAGAAATAACTGAAAAAAATATGAAAAAATTAATTGTTGCTTTTGCCGGCTTACTGCTATTGAATTTAAATGCCAGTGCCATCAGCAGTGCTGCTACTGCCAATCACCCAATTATTACTGCTCAAAAACCAACTGTCCAGGCTCCAGCTACTGTTACTACCGATGATAACATCCCGGTTTATAAAGAAACCGGATTTGTACATCATCTGGTATTTGTTGACGATTCGCATTCCAATATACCATTAACATTTAAGGACTACACTTCATGGATGTTTATATTCGGACTTATTGTGTTACTAGTGGTTGCCTTATTGATTGTGGTAAAAGCGCAGGATTTCATAGCGACTGTTGAGCGAAAATATGGACCGGACACAAATCAGCACTTGAGTCTTAAATGATACTGTCAAGCTGGCAGAATCGATATTCTCCAATTTAAGATTTGTGTTATTTTAGGCGTGGAATGTCATATTCTGCCCCATCATCGGCTGACATTGTTCTTAACTTATAATTGAGAATTATTTGATAATCTAAATTACAGTCAAATAAAAACGAGCTGTTAGACGGTGTGAAGTTGTGAATTAAAAAATCTGGTAATTATTCGCTTTTTTTACTTGAATCTTTCTCTGCATATTTTTGCCAAATATGCTCTGTAATCGTCAGGAAGCCATAAATGTGTTCAATTAATTTCCCGGTACCGGTACTTTCATTCGCAAGTACCAATTTACTTGCGAATGATTTTATTTTTTTTTACAGTTAAGTGGATACGGATGGCAATACAACAAACAGATAAAATTTACAAAACGATTTACAGGGATATTGTTTAGCTTTGTAAGTGAAAAATGAGAGTAAAAGCGCTATTTTTATTAACCATATTTCTGCTGAACACCACATTCGGGTTTTGCTGTACCCTGAATCTGGTCCATGAAGACCATGATGAAGTTACTGCGCACCACCATGAGCAACATCCTGGTTTTTCGCTTGGGCTTGATCATCAAAAAGGCTCACTCTCCACTGTATTATTTATCCATAAAAATGATCCCTGCTGCCAGGGTGCCGTAAACAATTTTGCTTCTTTAGCGAAATTAATGCCACAGCCGGGTAAAAGCATGAGTCATGCACCCGTTGTTTATATAGCCCCTTATTTTCAATTTTTACCGGTAAACCTTTCAGGTGTAAAATCACATCATCAAATTTCCATAGAGGAACGACAGCGACCGCCTACCCAAAACATCAGGATCGTCATCCAAAGTTTCCAGATTTGATTTAAGTTGTTCAATATATTGACCTTTATGGCTTTGCCATACCTTAAATTATTGTTTAACGTTTTATCAAATCATCATGAAAAAGATATTTTTATTAGTTGGCCTGATCGCAACTGTTTTTACCCAACAACTTTTTGCCAAGGACTCCAAGGCATCCGCCCTGACACCATTACTTACTTCTTATCTCGACATCAAGAACGCGCTGGTCAATTCCAGCAGTACCGATGCCGCTACACATGCCGCTGAGTTTCTCAACGCCATAAATGGCATCGACATGAAATCATTGCCTGCATCCGATATGACCACATTTATGACTTTTAAGGATAAATTGGCATTTGACGCCAGGCATATCTCGGAAAGCCAGGACATCGCTCATCAAAGAGAACACTTTGCCAATTTCTCTGCCAATTTTTTTAAACTGGCAAAAGCTGTTAAACTCACAGACCAGGTGGTTTACTATGACTATTGCCCCATGAAGAAGAGTTATTGGCTGTCCGCAGATGCACCGATCAAAAATCCCTACTTTGGCAAACAGATGCTGACCTGCGGTAAGGTGACCCAAACCCTGAATAAATAATTAACAAATCCTTAATTAATAAGTTATCTGTCATGAGCGGGATAAATCGCTCATGATAGTTCTTACCTTCAAGAATTGATCGTTGGAAAAACTTATCGATGCTGAAGATATGGGCAAGCAAATATGAAAAAGATATTTTTATTGATAATTAGTGGGCTGATCACTTCCGTTGCATTTGCGCAAATGCCAATGAACATGCCTATGCCGAAAGCAAAGACAGCGGCACCAAAACCATCACAACAGGTAAAACCTGCAAGTGAAAGGAAGGAACAAGCTACTGGTTCTGATATCAGCGGCGGTAAAACCGTTCGTTACGACCTGTATATCAGCGACACCATTGTTAACTATACCGGTAAAAAACGCCGCGCCATAGCGGCAAACGGTTCCATACCGATGCCAACCCTTTATTTTACCGAGGGGGATACGGCCGAGATTTACGTGCATAATACCTTAAAGGAAGAAACGATCATTCATTGGCACGGCGTGATCCTGCCCAACCAGTATGATGGCGTACCTTACCTGACCACACAGCCCATCGCAGCGGGCAAAACGCACCTGTTCAAATTTCCAATCGTTCAAAACGGGACATACTGGTACCACTCGCATCAGGGTTTACAGCAACAATCGGGTATGTATGGCGCATTGATCTTTCGTAAGCGGGATGAAGCTAAAATGAAAGAGTACACTATGGTATTGAGCGACTGGGCGGATATGAATCCAAAAGAAATAAACCGCAGCTTACACAATCAAACGGATTGGTTCAGTATCCAAAAAGGCACGACACAAAGTTATGCGGAAGCCATTAGGTCGGGGAATTTTAATACGAAACTAGCCAACGAATGGAAAAGGATGAACGCGATGGATGTCAGCGATGTGGCTTATGACCGTTTCCTGATCAACGGGAAAAATGTGAACGAACAACCGCAATTTAAAGCCGGAGACAGCATGAAATTAAGAGTTGTCAATGGTGGCTCTTCCTCTTATTTCTGGCTGACCTGGGCTGGTGTTAAAATAACCGTGGTGGCCAATGATGGTGAAGATGTCGAACCGGTGGAAGTAGACCGGCTGATCATTGCCCCAGCGGAAACCTATGACCTGGTGGTTAACATCCCCAAAGCAGGGAGCTACGAGTTTTTGGCGACCCCGGAGGACCGGACGAAATCAGCCTCTTTATGGTTAGGGAAAGGACCGAAAGTGAGCGCACGGCATTTACCCAAACTGAAATACTTTGAGGGCATGAAAATGATGAACGGGATGATGGATATGAGTGGTAATATGAAACAAATGGATGGCATGCAAATGAGCAACCAGGTCATGGATATGAATACGGTCATGTATCCCGAGATTTCAGGGCCGGAAAAATCCGGTAATAAGATGAAGGGTATGCCCGGTATGGATACGGGCAAAGATTCCGCGGCAACAAAGAAAAGAGATGACATGGCTGGAATGGATATGAGTGGCGGCAATTCAGATATCGTAACATTAAGCTATGGGATGTTAAAAGCAACTAAAAAAACAACGCTCCCCAAACAGCCCACAAAGGAATTATATTTTGAATTGACGGGTAATATGAACCGCTATGTCTGGACGATCAATAACAAGACGGTATCTGAGTCGGACAAAATATTAATACATCACGGAGAAAATGTACGCATCATTTTATACAACAATACGATGATGCGGCACCCAATGCACCTGCATGGTCATCAGTTCAGGGTATTAAACGGGCAGGGTGATTTTGCCCCGATGAAAAACACACTGGATATTATGCCGATGGAACGCGATACGATTGAATTTGCAGCGACAGAAAGTGGCGACTGGTTTTTTCATTGCCATATTTTGTACCACATGATGAGCGGGATGGGCAGGATCTTCAGCTATGAGAATTCTCCTCCCAACCCGGAAGTACCCGACCCGGCCATGGGTTACCGGATGGTACAGATGGACGATCGTATGCCACATTTCATGGCCAGGGTTGGCCTGGAAAGCAATGGCAGTGACGGACAGGTCGTACTGGCTAACACTCGCTGGCAAGCCAGTTCCATGTGGCATTTGGGCCTGAATGACAAGATGGGCTATGAAAGCGAAACCATGATCGGGCGCTATATCGGAAAAATGCAATGGCTCTTTCCTTATGCAGGGTTTGATTATCATTATAAGCAATATGACCCGAATGAAAAAAACATTTTTGGCAGTGAACTCAAAAATATGTTCGGGCAGGTTAGCAATAAGGATAACCGGCATACAGTAGTAGCTGGGCTTGCTTACACTTTACCGATGCTTTTTGTTGCTGACGCCCGTATAGACGGCGATGGGAAGTTACGTTTTCAGTTGAGCCGCCAGGATGTTCCGATATCCAAACGCCTGCGGTTTAGCATCATGTTGAATACGGACAAGGAATACATGGCTGGTTTGCGGTATATTGTGACCAAGTATTTTTCGCTGTCAACCCATTACGACAGTGATATGGGATTAGGAGGAGGATTGACCTTGACTTATTAATTATGTTAATGGCCGTCGGCCGCGGCTTTTATCATGTTCGTTATCGCCGAATACAAGGGTGTTCAAAAAATCTAACATGCTGGATTTTTTGAACGCCTTTAATGCAAAAAACGCGTCAATTATTCGCCATTTTTACAGAAATTCCCCTCCTCGCATTTTTGTAAAATCCGCTCTACAATCATCAGGAAGCCATAAATGTGTTCAAATAATTTCCCGCTATCGGTACTAAAGCCCAATACTTGTCCGTATCGGGCTTTTTATTTTTGGATGGTTGGCCGATAACACCTACCATAAGGCTATGGTATTTGGCAAGGGCATTTCCGAAAACTATTCCTTAAAAAAGTTAAAATTTGACTAATAGCTTTTCAGAAATAAGCTTGCCATCCTTATAGTATTCGAAAAACCAATCTTCGTTTTTCTTCAGGACTATTCCGTTCGCAGTAGCGTTACCGGCTATAAAATAATTCTCTGCAGAGGTTTTCAGGAGGGTTAAAACTATTTTCGGTGTGGTGTCAATTAATTGATACCCGTTAGCAATTGCCTGTGCATATAATGTTCCTGCCGGCTGATTGGTTACCGTTTCCGTTGGTTTTGAAGGCACTGTTGAAGCCGCTACCGTTGCTGCTGAAGCAGTTGTTGCAATTATTGGCTGAACCGGTTTATTTGTTGATGCGGTATCGGCATACGAAACTTTGTCTAAGGATGTAAAAGCATCCCTTAAAGCCATATTATAAGCAACTTTATACTCCTTCTCCCGGCTTTTCCCTTCTTTACTTTTGAAAACTATATTACCCTTACAATCTTTTAATAAAAGCGTAAGGGTGGTAGTAAACATTCCGCTTTTTTCCAATACGTCAGCACTCAATGCGCGGCATCTATTATTAGCGACTTCGCCGGGCAATTCAGTATTATCAAAATAAACTGTAAAGCCTTTATACTCCAAAAGGCCTTTGGTCAGGCTGTTTAATGAATACTGATCATTTTGCTTAAGGAAATTAAATTTCTCGGGCACTATTACGTATTTATAATTATTAATGGAATTTTGCGAATAGCCTGAAAAAGAGAGGAACAAAAGGAGAACTAAAACATATCTTTTCATATAAAAAACCCTAATTTAGATTATTAACTTGATTCAAAAATTTGATAATAGTAAGAATTATATTTCCATTTGATAGCACCAAAATTAATGCTATTTCTTGACAAGTCTTAGTCCGACGATATACTTCCCACCCCCTCTTTCATTTTACTTATAAATATGTATTATCTCTGCTACATTTAGGTTTATTTAATCATTTGAGCATAACAATAATCCTATTTATAGAATGTCTTTTTTATTTCAATCCTTCCATTTATTCTGGAAAGACCAATTTTCGGATGTGCATTTTCTTGCGCAATTTGGTTTTCTACCTTAACTTTCTGTTAATCTGGATAATTAAACGTATCTTGCAACTTTAATTAACAATATAATGGCAACAGGAACAGTAAAATTTTTTAATGAATCAAAAGGCTTCGGCTTTATTACACCTACAAGTGGTGGCAAAGAGGTATTTGTACACGTTACAGGGCTGATTGATCAGGTTCGCGAAAACGACCAGGTTAATTACGATGTAGAAGAAGGCAAAAAAGGCCCAAGTGCGGTGAATGTTAAAATAGCATAAGCAGCATTGGGAAGATCGACAGAAACATTTAGTAAAAAGGAAAAAGAGAAGGCCCGCTTAAAAAAGTCAAAAGACAAAAAGGAAAAGGCCGAAGAACGAAAGGCTAATGCAGGCAAGGGCAAAAGCCTTGAGGATATGATGGCTTATATTGATGAGCATGGGAATATTACGTCAACTCCACCCGATCCATCAAGGAAGGTAAAGGTAAATGTAGAAGATATCCAGATTGGGGTTGCTAAACAAGTAGATCTGCCGCATGACACTGTCAGAAATGGTGTCGTAAGCTTTTTTAATGAAGCAAAAGGCTACGGTTTTATCAGGGATCTGCAAACTGAGGAAAGTATTTTTGTGCACATTAACGCCTTAACTGAACCGTTAAAGGAAAATAATATGGTCACTTTTGAAACTGAGCAGGGTTTAAAGGGGTTATCTGCAATTAAAGTAAAAAAGAAATAATTATGGTGGCCAAAACAACAGCGTCAGCAATTCAAAAGGAAAACTTCAAAACAAAGTTTGCAGAAATTATAAAAAACAATAAAAATTTAAAAGATCAGTATTCCATCCAGTTTTTTGAAACGGCTCAAAAAAGTAATTATGCTTTTACAGGGCGCGATGGGAAATCTTTAAATATTTTATCAAGCCTGACTTTAGAAGAAACTGAAAAGTATAAGGTTTTGAAAAGTTCCTGGCAGAATTAATTGATCCAGCGTTAAGTCATTACCTGAATCTTTTAAATAAATATTCCAGATTCGTATCGTCTTACAACAAAGCCCTCCTGAAATCAGAAGGGCTTTGTTGTTTTATCGACTTATTATTTTTTCGTATCTTATTTCACCTCATCCGATGATGGCACCAGCTTCGCCCTAAGATCCGGGTCTTTCATATTTTTATCCAACGGGAATATAGGTCGTTGTAATCTATGGTAAGGCAGATGCTCAATATCCTGATCAACACCGCCTGGTGTAAGGGCTAACAGCCAGTCAGCACGCATGGCATAAAGTTCGGGTTCCAGGTAGCCAATTTTTACTACCACAATATCTGCAGTACGAGGATTAAGCCCGAGCCGGGTAAAATCTTTTTCTTTATGATAAGGTTTGCGCTTTTGTGTTACGATGATATGTACGCTTCCCACCTTTATTGAGGCTTCTACTTCCGCATCTGCATCGCCAGATACGATAGACTCGACCGTTCCGACAATATGTACCGGCGGTGCGTTCCGGTTATCTACCTTTGCACCTGCATATCCGTCTACACGACCACCTACACCAACCTGCATTGCTTGTTTGATCAATTCGGGTCCGGGGATAGAGGCATAAATAAGAGAAGGCCCATTGTCCGGTTTAAATTCAGGGCGATTGAGTATCTGGGTCAAAGTCCAGGTTACGTCTCCTGCCCCACCAGCTGTAGGGTTATCTCCGGAATCGCTGATATAGAACGGATGCTTTGTGCTTGCCAACGCTTTATCCAGACATTCCTTTAAATTACCCGTGGGTGCTACAAATTCAAATTTTGAGCGAACATCCCAAAAGCTTTTTGCCAGCTGCTCTGCGGTGCTGGTCACTTTATCTTTATCGTCACCCGTAACCATTACCACAGCATGATTTCGTGGTTCATCAGCCCAGGCATACCCTATCCAGATTGCTGCATCAATTATTCCTTTTTGTTCGGCAGCGGGCCAAACTTGCTGATATAAACTTTTTCCCGGTTCTATGCGTGTGCTGGTTTTTTCGCCGGGTAATAAGATAGGGACAGATATATAGGCTTTATATGCAGGCTTGCCCTTCCCGCTTTCGAGACGGTCTATCAGATTTGCTACGGCACGCCTTTTAGTTTGAATAGCATCTTCATGCGGTGCCATACGGTAACAAGTGATCAGATCGCTATTCTCCGCCAATCGCCATGAAACGTTACCATGCAGGTCCATTGCAGTTGAAATGATCGTCTTTTTGCCAACGACCTTTCTTATCCTTACAATAAAATCACCTTCGGGATCATCTAATCCCACCACACTCATGGCACCATGGATATCATAAAAAAGGCCATCATAAGACCCGTGTTTTTTAAGTGAATCCAATGTTTTATTTACCAGCGACTCGTAAGCTTCACGAGTAACAGCACCGCCAGGAAGAGCATGGCCATCTATTGTCGGAATCCAAATTGCCCCTTTACGAAGTGATGAATCCGCAGAGAAGAACGGATAAATGGTAAAAATATCAGCCCCGTATTTTGCATGAAAAGCAGCTTCATCAGTCAATGCCGGTGAAAATGTGCTCGACTCAATCCCCAAACCTGCTATTGCAATGCGGGGAAGAGCTTTCTTAGGTTGTGCAATTACAATTAACTGTGTTAAACTGCATAAAATGAATAAAGAGAAAAATTGTTTCATAATGAATATTGGTTACCAGGTATTGCCGCTGGTGATTTAATATAAGTATTCAATCTGTGCAGCCACGTTTAATCAAATATATGTTATGGAAACGATAGTTGGTTTGTATTTTTTCGGTGATAATGCTAAAGCTTATACTTGGTTGATTACATTTAGAATATTAACTTGTCGGGTAATTATAAACCAACCTAAAAATTAAACATGCAGGTAATATTTGGTATTATTTTCCACTTTATTGGTGGGTTTGCCTCGGGCAGCTTTTATATTCCCTATAAAAAAGTAAAAGGCTGGGCCTGGGAAAGTTTTTGGATAGTTGGCGGACTATTTTCATGGCTTATCGTTCCTCCACTTGCTGCATGGCTAACGATACCTCACTTTACTGAGATCATAAAAGAGACCAACGGCCAGATATTATTGCTGACTTATTTTTTTGGATTACTCTGGGGCATTGGTGGTCTCACTTATGGTTTAGGTGTCCGTTACCTCGGTGTTTCCTTAGGCAGCACTATTATTTTAGGGTTATGCGCCGTATTTGGGTCGATCATACCATCAATTTATTATAATTTCTTTCCAAAAACAGGCAAGGATACTTTTAGCATGCTACTCCATAGTCATTGGGGGCAAATGGTTTTATTGGGGATTTTGATCTGCGTGATCGGTATTGTTATTTGCGGAAAGGCAGGTATGATGAAGGAAAAAGAGTTACTTGCAGGCAAAGCTGATGTTGAAGATAATAAGGACTACCGTTTTGGACTGGGTATTTTTGTTGCCATTGTATCCGGCGTTTTGAGCGCGTGTTTCAATTTTGGTATTGAAGCCGGTAAAGATATGGCGGACCATGCTAATGAACTATGGAAAACAACACATCCCGGCCCGGGAAACTTTCTTTTTCGGAACAATGTTACATACATCGTGATACTTTGGGGTGGTTTAACTACTAATTTTGTGTGGTGTATGATCCTGAATGCGCGTAACAAAACATTTGGTGATTATACGAATAAACAACAGCCCCTGCTCAAAAACTATTTGTTCTGTGCCCTGGCAGGAACAACATGGTTTTTACAGTTCTTTTTTTACGGCATGGGCGAAAGCAGGCTGGGAAATGGTGCCAGTTCGTGGATATTGCATATGGCATTTATCATACTGATCGCCAATACCTGGGGTTTGCTGCTACGAGAATGGAAAGGTGTAAGCCGGAAAGCGTTGATAACGGTATTTGCCGGAATAATAACGATTATGTTATCCGTGCTTATTGTAGGGTACGGTAATTCAATAAAATAAGTACTAAAAATCTGAATATGTCTGCCAATACAAAACTATTTAAACATGTAAGCTACCTGTGGGATGATGCCAAGGCGGCTGAACTTGCCGGGGATGAAGTAGCATTATTAATATACCGCTCCAATTTATTGGGCGCGGATCTGCGCTTAACCAATTATGGGGGTGGCAATACTTCCTGCAAGGTAATGGACAAAGATCCGCTAACCGGTAAAGAAGTGGAAGTAATGTGGATCAAAGGCTCTGGCGGTGATATCGGCACTTTAAAAAAAAGCGGGTTAGCTGCATTATATATTGATCGCCTGAGAAGCCTGAAGAATGTTTACAGGGGAATTGAGCATGAAGATGAAATGGTAGAATTATTCAATCACAGCATTTTCGATCTGAATTCAAAAGCTCCGTCTATTGATACCCCACTGCATGGTTTTTTACCCTTTAAACATATCGACCACCTGCACCCTGATGCTGCTATTGCCATCGCGGCAGCAAAAGATGGTAAAAAGATCACTCAGGAACTTTTTAATGGTGAAATAGGCTGGGTAGAGTGGCAAAGACCGGGTTTTGATTTGGGATTGAAGCTTAAAGAATGTTTGGATAATAATCCGGGGATCCGGGGTATTATGCTGGGTTCGCATGGTTTATTTACCTGGGGCGATACCGCTTACGAAAGCTATATCAACACGCTTGAAGTAATTGAAAAATGCGCTGAATATCTTGAACAGAATTATGGCAAGAAAGCCCCTGTTTTTGGTGGGCAGAAGATACAAAGTCTTGCTGCTGAAGACAGGAAAAAACAAGCAGTTACTTTAGCTCCAATCTTACGTGGTTTCTGTTCATCAAAAACGCGGATGATCGGTCATTTTACGGATGATGCACGCGTTTTGGAATATATCAATTCGAATGACCTGGAGCGCCTTGCTCCTATGGGTACCAGTTGCCCTGATCACTTTTTGAGAACGAAGATCAGTCCGCTTGTTTTAGCATTATCTGCAGATGCTGATCTTAGTGATGTTACCGATTTAAAAGAAAAACTTGCTCCTGCATTTGAGGCTTACCGCAAAATGTATGAGGATTATTATAACACCTGCAAACATCCAAATAGCCCGGCTATTCGCGATGCTAACCCGGTTGTTATTTTATATCCGGGTGTGGGCATGTTCACTTTTGCCAAAGACAAGCAAACAGCACGAGTAGCTGCAGAATTTTATATCAACGCCATTAATGTAATGAAAGGTGCCGAGGCGATATCTGAATATACCTCCCTACCCCGCCAGGAAGCTTTCGATATCGAATACTGGCTATTGGAAGAAGCCAAATTACAGCGTATGCCCAAGCCAAAAGCTTTATCCGGTCGCATCGCTTTAATAACGGGAAGCGCGGGTGGAATAGGCAAAGCTATCGCCAAAAAGTTTGTGGAAGAGGGCGCTGTTGTTGTTTTGAATGATATGAATGCAGAACGTTTACAGGGCGCCGGAGAAGAATTTAAAAGCAAATTCGGTAAAGATGCTTATACAACTGCATTATTGGATGTCACAAAGTCTGAACAAATTAATAATGCAATAGCAGAAACTATTCTTGCTTTTGGAGGGGTTGATCTGATAGTGAATAATGCCGGCTTATCTATATCGAAAACTATCGCCGACCATACCGAAAATGACTGGGATTTGCTGTACGACGTATTAGTAAAAGGCCAGTTCTTAGTTACACAAGCTGCAACAGCAATAATGAAAAAGCAGGATATCGGCGGCGACATCATCAATATTGTAAGTAAAAACGCATTGGTAAGCGGTCCTAACAATGCTGGATACGGAAGCGCCAAAGCTGCCCAACTTCATTTAAGTAGATTAAATGCAGCAGAATTGGGTGCAGATAAGATACGTGTTAATGTAGTAAACCCGGATGCAGTGATCAGCGACAGTAATATTTGGGCCGGCGGCTGGGCCGAAGGCCGGGCAAAGGCATATGGTATTACAGTTGATGAACTGCCAGCTTATTACGCAAAAAGAACATTACTGAATGAGGCCATCCTGCCGGATGATATTGCCAACGCCTGCTTTGCTTTTGTTGGTGGTTTGTTGAATAAATCAACCGGGAATGTATTAAATGTTGATGGTGGTGTAGCAGCCGGATTTGTAAGATAGCTTACAGTTCATGGTTGATGGTTCATAGATCATAGTTTTTTCTATACTAAACATAGTCATATTATGCAGATAGAACGGTATCAAATAGATGAGTTAAACCAGGAGCATCTGGCTGATCATAAACGCAAATTGGAATTTGTTAGCCATGATCTGGCAAAGCCTGATAATGTTATCCAGAAATTAAAAATATTCAATATTGCTATTCCTAGCTGGGCTTTAGGTACCGGCGGGACACGCTTTGGTCGATTCTCGGGTGGAGGTGAGCCACGGAGTTTAGAAGAAAAAATTGAAGATGTCGGACTAATCCATGCGTTAAATAGATCAAGCAATTCTATTTCCCTGCATATTCCCTGGGATATTCCGGAAAATGCAAGTTCAATAAAAGCATTAGCGGCACAATTGGGTTTGCATTTCGATGCTGTTAATTCTAATACGTTCCAGGATCAACCCGGTCAAAAATTAAGCTACAAGTATGGCTCATTACATCATGTAGATAAAGCGGTACGCAAACAAGCCATTGAACATAATATTGAGGTGATTAAATATGGGATTCAACTAAACTCAAAAGCCTTATCTGTATGGCTTTCTGATGGGTCAAATTTCCCAGGGCAGCTTAATTTTCGCAAAGCATTTCAAAACACACTGGAAAGTCTACAGGAAATATATGAGGCTTTGCCTGATGACTGGAAAGTCTGGATAGAATATAAACCCTATGAGCCGAATTTTTACTCAACCACCATTGGCGATTGGGGTCAGTCATACTTACTCGCCTCTAAATTGGGCAATAAAGCCTCCACTTTGGTTGATTTGGGCCATCATCTGCAAGGAGCAAATATCGAACAGATCGTTTCTTTATTGCTGATGGAAGGCAAATTGGCTGGTTTCCATTTTAACGACTCTAAATATGGGGATGATGACCTTACTGTAGGCAGTATTAATCCTTATCAATTGTTCCTGATATTTAATGAGCTGGTTGAAGGTATGGATGCCCGTGGAATGAACCATGCAACTGATATTGGCTGGATGATCGATGCGTCGCATAATGTAAAAGATCCGATTGAGGATCTTTTACAATCGGTACAGGCTATAAAGATAGCTTATGCGCAAGCACTCATTGTAGATAAATCGGCTTTGCAAGCTGCACAAAATTCGAATGATGTAACCTTAGCACAGGAGATATTGCAAAAGGCCTATCGTACAGATGTTCGCCCATTAATTGCAGAGGCAAGTTTACAATCAGGCGGAAGTTTAGAACCGGTTAATACATACCGCAAACTAAAAGTGAGAAAGCATTTAATACAAGAAAGAGGTTCAAAAACAGTAGCGACAGGGCTGTAGCGTAACCATTAAAAACTAATAAATGAGCGCCACACCCGTCATAGCCATATTTGATGTAGGCAAGACTAATAAAAAGCTATTTCTGTTTGACGAAAATTACAGGATAGTTTTTGAAAAATCAGCCAAATTTACGGAGACAGTTGACGAGGACGGGTTCCCATGCGAAAATTTAGAGAGTCTCCATCAGTCCGTTTTTAATTCATTAAGGGTGGTATCGCAACTAAAGAAATTTAAGATAAAAGCAATCAATTTCTCAGCTTATGGAGCAAGTTTTGTTTGTTTAGGTGATGATGGCAAGCCTGTTTGTCCATTGTATAATTATCTGAAACCCTACCCAGAAGAATTAAGCAATCAATTCTATGCTCAATACGATGGCAAAGAGAACTTCAGTGTACAAACAGCCTCTCCTGTTTTGGGCAATCTTAATTCCGGATTGCAACTATATCGACTTAAAAATGAAAAACCTGAAGTTTTCAATAAAATAAAATATGCTTTGCACCTACCCCAATATCTCAGCTTTTTATTAACGGGGCAATACTATTCTGATCTGGCAAGTATTGGATGCCATACAGGAATGTGGGATTTCGAGAAAAACGAGTACCATAAATGGATACAGAAGGAAGGTATTGATCAAAAGCTTGCTCCTATTGAATCTGCAGATAAAACTTATAAGGCAATTTTACCCAAGTGCAATTATGATATCGGCATCGGCTTACATGACAGCTCTGCAGCATTGATCCCTTACCTGGTAAGTTTTATTGAGCCTTTTGTCCTGATATCCACGGGTACATGGTGCATCAGTCTAAATCCGTTTAATCAATCTCCATTAACTGTTGATGAATTGAAAAATGATTGCCTTTGCTATATGCAATACCAGGGCAAGCCGGTAAAGGCTTCACGGCTATTTTCGGGATATGAGCATGAGCAACAGGTTAAACGGATCAACGAACATTTTAAGGATGACAGCATTAGTTACAGAAATGTAACTTTTGATCCCCAAATAAATAACACTCTGATATCTAAACTTCCCCAAACCATACACTTTGCAGATCGGAATCTTTCAGAATTTAAAAATGCAACAGAAGCCTATCATCAATTAATCCGTGACCTCGTGCGTTTACAGGTGGACTCTACTATGCTGGTGCTTAAAAATTCACCCGTTAAAAGAATTTTTGTAGATGGTGGATTCAGCAAAAATAGTGTCTTCATGCATCTGCTTGCTGCCTCTTTTCCAGGCATCGAAGTGTACGCTGCTTCCATGGCGCAGGCATCTGCAATAGGCGCTGCATTGGTTATTCACAAAGCATGGAATCCTAATCCAATTCCAAAAGATATCATCCAACTAAACTATTATTCGGGCTGAGCTATTTTCTGACAGACTAAAGCACAGCTATCTAATAAATTTCAGGAATACATGTTGGCAATGAATATAAACTAAACTTTTGGTTTTGACATTAGCTGCCAAATCGTATCTTAGTAATTCCTAAATTATAAACCAGTACTGCAATTTGACATAATGATAAAGTGGGCACACGTTTTATTGATCGTTTTATTTCTTACCGGCTGTAAAAAGGCATTTAATCCTCCGGGCGCACTTTCAGATACAAATAAATACCTGGTGATCGATGGAATCATTAACACAGGTAATGATTCCACATTTATCCGTCTCAGCAGGACAAAAAAGTTTGATACCGTTATTGTCATCGACAAGGAAATGGGTGCACAAGTAAAGGTTGAAAGCGATGCTAATAATACTTATCCTTTATCGGAAATAAATCCGGGTACTTATTCCGCAGCTCCGCTAAATCTTGATAATTCTCATAAATACAGGTTAAGAATAAAAACTACAGATGGTAAAGAATACGTTTCGGATTTTGTGCAGGTAAAAAACGCCCCGCCCATTGATAGTGTGGGTTTCGTGGCGAAACCTTCTATGGTTCAGATATACGTTAATACGCATGATCCTACAAATAACACCAAATATTATCGTTGGGAATACTCTGAAGCATGGAGGTTCCATGCAACCTATCAATCTTTTTGGATTGGAGCCGCAAGGCGTGATTCGAGCGAGTTTATTTATTATTGCTATAGTAAGGATACTTCAAGTTATATAACATTATCAACTTCGGCTCAATTAGCTCAGGACGTAATTTACCAGGCCCCGATAACTACTATACCGTCGTCATCAGAAAAAATACAAATAAGATATAGCATATTTGTTAAGCAATATGCATTAACAAGTGGTGCCTATAGCTTTTGGAGCAATTTGCATAAAAATGGTGAAAGCAACGGAACTATATTTGATGCCCAACCTTCCGATAATCAGACGAATTATCACTGTGTCACTAATCCCAATGAGATCGTAATAGGATATTTGAGTGCAGGCAGCACGACAACTAAACGGGTATTTATAAACCGTGATCAGTTTCCTGCCAGTTATAATCCCCGGTATTCACTTGCATGTTCAATAGACACAGCTTATGGGGATAAGGGTGAATACACTGTATTTGGCAGTCCTTATGTTACGGCTATTGAAGGTTTGTTTACTTCCCCGCCATTACCCTTTGGTACACCAAACGCTGTAACGTATTCTAGTAGTGACTGTGCTGATTGTACGACAAGAGGCGTAAAAGCCCCGCCGCCTTTTTGGAAATAGTATCTTATTTGCTCTTCACCTCAAAATAAAAATATTGACTGCCCGCTTCCCCATTCTGCGCTATACCTTCAATTATTCCTATATAATGCCCGGGTTTATCACCGGTAAAAAATGATAATTTATTTTGTCCCTGTGGATCAGTATCAGCTTTGGGGTTCCAGTACAAAACATTTCTAAAATCAGGTATAGAACTGTTGATCTGCTGATCTGAATCATATACAGGTGAGTAAAACTTACGTTCGAGCTGTAACCCGTCATAATCCATAACAATTGTGTGCTGGTCCAACTGAATATTGGTGCTTTGGCCATTATAAGTGATAAAACTTATAATCCCGTTAAAAACGGCCGGACCATAAACATAATTTGTACCAACTACATCCAGCCTTTTAACTTTTAAGGGATCAACAGTAAATATCTTGTCGACATCAAATATAGGCCTGGCATCCAGTAATACAAGTGGTTGCCCCGGAAGTGTCGTTTTATCATTATTGATTATTTGTAAACCCGTTTTACCACGATCTCTTGTCATTACCACCAGCCTCACATATTCATGTATTACATCTTCTATTGTAGGGAAACGGGTATAGTCATCCAGCAAATAAGTATAGGTAGGCTTGCCATAAAACAAAGCAGTATCTGCAGCCGGATTATTAAATTGCTTTAATTGTTTGGCTGTGAAGATGTTTTGCACCTGCATATTCAGGCTATTATCGGCCAGTAGTTTTTTTGTACCCGTGTTTAAATTCAGAAGCGGCATGGTTTGCTGTCCATATTGTTCGCTAAAAGGATTTACTATGTCAATGCGATAAATACTATCCTGCTGCCATTGGGTTTGGGCAAATAGTTCGTTTGAACCATAGAAATCTCTTGTATTAAAGAGCAGCTTTCCAGTTGAATCACTTTTGGCTGTATATAATTGATGACGAGTACCCGCAATGGTTACATAGGCTGTTATGTTATTTGCAGGCTGTTCGGTTTTGCTATTTACAATTTTCCCGGTAATAATTGGCCCTGTGTATTCAGGTAAAAATGTAAACCGGGGCTTCTCTCCCGCCAATATTTTACTCCAGTCAAATTGCGTCCATCCCTGCGAAAGCAGCACGTTATCTATTGCCTGATTTGTTTCTTCATTATTATTTTCGATGTAATAATCAGGTGATTCAATGTGCCCTTTCAGGTCTGCGCTTAGCCAAAGATAACCTGCAATATGTGCCGCATCATTGTTTTGCAATGAATCCAAGCGATAAACCGATAGAGATAAATTAGCCGGAATATTTTTGTTATCCTTGTTGCGGGTAGTAATTGACAGGCTTACTTTTTTTCGATTATCATATAGCTTATTATCTGTATTTGCGCTGATAACCAGCTTTCTATTGGGCCGTTTGAATATTAGCCTTTCACATATGGGTCTTTGCTGCCCATCAAATAATGTGATATAACTTAATCCTTCGGAGAGTTTATTTTTATTGATGTTAAAATGGGCACTTCCATTCGTAATGCTTGCACTTTCAGCTAGGTTTATAGTATGTCTGTTATGCACAATTGAATAGACCACAGATGTTCGGGTACTATCAGAATTTTTGACAGAAACCTCCCAATCTGCGCCATGATCAGTCACTTGCATCACATAGCCCTGATTGCTTATTTCAGGTAATTCTTTGGTAATGATGGTGCCGCCTGTTTTAATAATTACTTTATACCCTGTCTGAGCCAAAGGTGTAAAACTAAAACTACCGATACCAAATTTTAACGATTTAAACCGTACAACTGTATCATTTTGCTGATTGATAATTGCACCGGTACAATCTGCACCTTTTCCATCAGGCGTTGTTACTTTAAGTGCGATCTTACTATTCAACCCTTTAACTAAATGACCTCCTTCTGGGAAAAACTGCACATCATAAACTGATGAAACTGACTTAGGTTGAGCCGGCGATACTTTTACAGGGTTTACGATGGTGATCTGTTTTTCGAAAAAATAATCGACATCAAAGTTTTTCATCCAGCTGGTATAGGCCCTCAACTGGTAATTCCCATTAGTTAGTGAAAACGGAATATAGAATGATCCTGTGCCTGTACCCTGGTTCAATGCAATTTTGGCCTGTAATACTGCATTATGTTTATTATCCAGTATTTCGACATAAGCTACTTTACTTAGATCGATTATTTTATTTGTACTGCCATCGGTGTTATAAATTTTAAACCAGAGTATTTCTCCGGTTAAGTAAAAGTTCTTGTCTGTATGAACATATATTTTTTCGTGCAGATTGGCTTTCTGGAAATTGATAAAGTTATTTTGCAAACCGGACAATACCTGTGCCTTGCTGTTTATGCAGATCATTAAGCAGGCAATGAAAGATATTACTGATTTATAATTTCTCATCATTTAAAATCTAATATTATAGTTGATAAATGGTATTGGCTTGGCAAATATGGATAGTTGGTACCCATTTATTGCCCCACCCTGTTCGGTGAAATACGTTGAATAAGCATTAGCACGGCCAGTTAAATTATACACCCCTATATTCCAAGAATTATGTGTTTTTTGATGGATTTTGTGATTACCATCGATATTAATTGAAAAGTCTGCTCTGAAATAATCCGGGATACGAAATGTATTCCGATCAGAATAAAGCACACGTACCCCACCCCCCAGGTAATATTCTGTTATTGGATAGGTTATCGGGCGACCTGTACTATAAGTCAGATCCAACGAAACACTGAATCGTTGACTAACCCTGTAATTACCGGTAAAGTTGAAGTCATTGGGTTTGTCATAGTTGGCCGGGTAAAAACTGCCGTTATTGATCAGCTCGCCTGCATGCGGGTCAGCCTGTCTCAGGAAGGTTCTTGAATAGGTATAGCTGATCCAGCCGTTCAGCTTTCCTGCCGTCTTCTTGATCAGAAACTCTATCCCGTAGGCTTTTCCCTGCGTCTCCACCACATCCTGCTCGATATGCTGGTTCAGCAGCAGCGTGGCCCCGCTCTTGTAATCCAAATAGTCCGATATCCATTTGTAATACACCTCCACCGAGGTCTCTATCGTATTGGCCTGGTTGTTATGGTACAGTCCCAGTGAGGCCTGTTTGCCAAACTGCGGTTTGATGTTCGGGTCGCTCAGCTTATAGGTGTCCGTCGGCGAGATCGCCGTCGTGTTCGACAGCAGGTGGATGTATTGCCTGAGCGTATTGTACGATGCCTTCAGCGAGGTGTTATCACCCAGACTGTAGCGTGCCGACAGCCTGATCTCCGGGCCGCCATAGGTATTGATTACCTTGTTCTTCCCATAGGTGGTGCTGTCCACGATGTTCACCCCTTCTTTGGGCAGGTTCGGTGCGTAATTATCCACCGTCTGCGGACCCAGGTAGGCATACAGCGAGTAGCGGATACCCGCACTGATCGACAGCTCCGGGGTCACATCATATTTGTCGCCCAAATACAACGCGCTTTCCAGTGCCTGTTCCGCCGGTACGATATCCGGTACCACCAGCGATTTCTCTCCGTTGGGTTCGTTATCTCCCGGGTTCAGGTGATAGTTGATCGCGCTCAGCCCGAAGTTGATTGTGTTCTTCGGGTTCAGGTAATAGTTAAAGTCCGCCTTAAAGTCGTATTGCTTGACCTCGAAGTTCAGCTGATAGGCCGTTACCGGGTTGGCCGAGCTCGATACATCGTACTGGTAGTCGTCTATCCCGGTCATGAACACGCTGTAGAGCTTATTGCTGAAGTTATGCTTCCACTTGATGTTCGCGTTGCGGTTCCTATAACCATAGGCCGTATCGCTGTTCAGCCTGAACTTATCCTGGCTCAGATAGGTGGAGATATAGATATTGTTCTTCTCGTTGATCTGGTGGCTGATATCCAGGTTGGCATCGTAGAACGAGGCCGAGCTGTGCTTGTAGGCTTCCGGCAGCAGCGTCAGCAGCCAGTCCGAATAGGTCGTCCTTGCCCCGAAGATAAACGAGGTCTTATCCCTGACGATCGGCCCTTCCACGTTCAGCCGGCTGGTCAGCAGGCCGATGCCTGCCGTACCCGTAAATTTCTTCTTGTTCCCTTCCCGGTCGGCTACGTCCAGCACGGAGGACAGCCTGCCGCCGTATTTCTCCGGGATGGTACTTTTATACAGCTCGATGCTCTTGACGATATCCGGGTTAAAGGCCGAAAAGAACCCGAAAAAGTGCGAGGGATTATAGATCGTGGCATCATTCAGCAGGATCAGGTTCTGGTCGGCCGAGCCGCCCCTGACGTTAAAGCCGGTCGTGGCCTCACCCACCGATTGCACGCCCGGCAGGGACAGCACTACCCTTAATATGTCGGCTTCGCCGAAGGCCGTCGGGATCTGCTTGATGCTCTTGATGTCCAGCTTGTTCACCCCCATCTCCACGCTGCGTACATTGGCTACCTTTTCTGCCGATATCTGTACTTCTTTCAGCGAGGTCACCTGTTCCTGCATCTCGATGTTCAGCTTGCCATCCGAATACAAAATGATCCTTCTTTTGGTGTCCTTCATCCCCAGGCCTTTGATCGTCAGCGTCTGGCGTCCCCGTGGCAACGTCAGCGAGAAATAACCGAACTGGTCGGTGGCAATACCTGTCTTCGTATCCGGGTTATAGATGCTCGCCCCGATGATCCCCTCTCCCGATTTCGAGTTCTTGACATAGCCCGCCAGGTTCGCAGTCCCCGACTTAATGTTGTTCGTCCGGATCCCGATCTCGTACAGCTTGTTCTCCGTCGTCGCCTCGGGTACCTTCTTCGACTCTTCAACACTATAATCAACATTAACCGACACAGTAGCTGCGGCTGGGTTTGCGCTATTATCAAAAAATACAGGTACAAGACCGGTGGTTATAGTCCGGTTTTTTGTCAGGATCACTTCCTGCTGATCAGTGATGACGTAATGATAATAGGTACGTTCAAATATTTTATCTAAGATGAATGTTAAAGGTTTTTGATTGATAGTAACTGTTACTTTCAAGCTATCCAACTGTACCGGGTCATAATAAAACCGATGACCAGTCTTTAATTTTAGGTCACTTACTACCTGAGAAATACTAGCCTGCCTGAAATCAACATCTAATAACTTATTATCACCCTGTTGTGCGCAAACAACTGTTGATAAGATAAAAAGGATATAGAAGGTCAGGTAAAATTTAAACATATTAATTGCTTATCTGGTCGTAATAACTGGCCAATCTGGCAACCGTGCCCTCTTCATCTTTATTATATTTGATTTTATTGCTCTTGAGATATTGATTAAGTTCTTTGCCCTTATTCTTAAAAATATCCATTAACGCGCTTTTACTACTTACAGGGAAGTACTTATTATCTTTTTTTACATATATCGCCGTTTTGTCTTCATAGACGATCTCTGTTGATTTTGACTCATCTATCAGCTTTGTTCTTTTCACCAAAACCTGTGACTTGCCATCATATAACAGATCATAAAAACCAGGTGTTAAGTCATCCGGGCTTTTAGTATTCAAGTAAATAAAATGATGCTCCAGCAAATAGATATCAGAAGTTCTTTCGGCATCCAGTACGAATAAGTTGTTCCCGTTCACAGATATCATAACGTCGTTATGTACATCATACAAAACCGGGATATTTTTAAACCAGGTGCCATTATATCGTATCAGACTGGGGATACAGTAGTTTTTATCCTGGAAATAAAAAGTGCCCTTATTTGCCGGGGGATATAATTCATACTTAGCGCCGTTATAAATTTCTGATTGTTCCGCAATGGTAGTATTAAAGTAATCAATAACCTGTTTGGCAGTACTGCTGTACAATAAAGTATCCTCCGGAGCATTTTGCGCTGAAGACTTTAAGACAGTTAAACCCAGAAAAATAGCTAAAGCAAGGGCTTTTGGAGGCATATTTATAAAATACTATAAGGCAATTGGTTATTGAAAGCAATATAGTATTTAATCAACTAAGTTTATAATTATACAAGAAGTATTATTAATGCCCAGAGTATATCTAGTAAGCAACTTGTAGTAAACCTCTTTCAATTTTTCTAAAAAACCTATCTTGCAATCTATTTAAAGCTTATGAAATATGTTTTAGGGATCGATATCGGTACAGGTAGCGTAAAGGCTGTGGCAGTTGATCTTGATGGGAAATCATTTGAGGTCAGCCAGCAGCATTATCCTTTCAGTGCCCCCAAGCCCGGCTACCATGAGCAAGACCCGGAACTTATTTGGAGTGCCTTCTCAATAAGCATCAAAGGTATTATTGATAAAACCGGAGCACAACCGTCAGCCATCAGCTTAAGCAGCGCTATGCATAGCTTTATAGTTGTAGACGAAAACTGTAAGCCGTTAGCACCAATGATAACCTGGGCTGATAGCCGTAGTTCAGAAATTGCCGCCAAATTAAGAAATACTGAAAGAGGTATAGCCATATATACAGCTACCGGGACCCCTATTCATGCTATGTCACCTTTATGCAAATTGATCTGGTTAAAGGAAAATAACGGCGAACTATTCAGAAAAGCACATAAATTTATTTCAATCAAAGAATTTATCTGGTACAAACTTTTTAAGGAATTTACTATTGATCATTCTATTGCATCAAGTACGAGTCTATTTGATATCGTTGAACTCAAATGGTATGATGATGCTTTGAGATTAGCCGGTATTTCTGCCTCATTGCTTTCAAAGCCTGTTACTACTGATTATTATAAGGAATACAAGGATCCATCTTCTTTAAACTTTCTTAAAACGGGCATACCGATTATTATAGGCGCCAGCGATGGCTGCCTGGCCAACCTTGGCAGTATGGCAAATAAACCGGGCATTGCTGCGATAACCATCGGCACAAGCGGTGCTATCAGGGTAGCCAGCAATAAACCATTGCCGAACCCCAGCGCTATGACATTTAGCTATATACTGGATAAGGAAACCTTTATTTGTGGCGGACCGATCAATAACGGTGGTGTGGCAATGCAATGGTGGTTAAAGAACATCAGCGGGCCTGATCCAAAGAACGACGACTATAATAAACTATTCGAACAAATAGCCTTGGTATCGGCTGGCAGTAACGGATTGATCTTTCTGCCCTACCTTACAGGTGAACGCGCCCCGATATGGGACGGTGAAAGCTGCGGTAATTTTTTCGGGGTAAAACTTCAACATAAACAACCAGATTTTTCGAGGGCGGTGATGGAAGGTATTTGTTATGCACTGAAAGATGTTTTGGATGCTGTACAGCAAAATTCCAAATTGATCACCCAGATAAATGTTAGCGGAGGTTTTACCAAATCTGATGTATGGGTACAAACACTGGCTGATATCACCGGTAAAAACCTTGCAATACTGCAGGCTGACGACGCATCAGCGGTTGGTGCAGCTTTTATGGCTTTAAAAAACATTGGGGTGATAAAGGAATACCCATCTGTAACCGCCGATCTGAAAGTATTCAAACCCCAAACGCAAAACACCGAAGTTTATAGCAGAAATTTCACAATCTACAGACAGCTATATTCCGACTTGAAAGAAACCATGCACAAAGTCTATAAAATGAACAATTAGAGATCTTTTTTTCAAACCAAATTTTTGTTTTTGTAAAACTATTCAGCTTTACCAAAGTTGAATAGTAAAAGCATAATGGAAATTACGGTAAACCGCAGCCTTCGCCACTGGTGGGTGTTTGTTTTAAGAGGAATTCTATTTATTCTGCTTGGTGTCTATGTGTTCATGTCGCCGGCAAGTGCATATATAGCGCTCAGCTTTTTATTTGGACTGGCCATTCTCCTGGCCGGGATTGCTGAGTTAATGCACGCTTACCAGGATCGTGGTTCAGCTAATCGCGGCTGGCACCTATTTATTGGGATAGTAGATATACTTCTCGGATTAGTACTAATGAGCCATCTTACAGCAAGTATGAATATCCTGCGCATTATCGTAGGCATCTATTTTATTTTTCGCGGCCTTACTATTTTTAATTTACGTGGTTTAACAAGAGGATTATGGTGGGTTACTTTAGCCGGAGTAATCGTTTTGCTATTTGGTATCATGGTATTGGTTAATCCGGTTTTTGGGGCCATGACTATTGTTATATGGACGGGTTCTGCTTTTATTGTAATGGGACTCTTAAATGTGTTCCTGGGTATGCGCATGAGGCCTGTTTAATAATAACTCGGTTAATTTTCGCATAACCATTTTCAGGTTGTTATGCGGATCGGCTCTCCTATTTTTATAGTGTTCAATATCGAAAACATAAAAACACAGTAAAATGGAAACTTTACAGCAAACAGATCTTTCAGCACAAGTGCTGGATTATTCGGTTGACCCTCGCCTTTCAACCGAAGTAAAAGCTTTCTTAAAAGTTCTTAATTCTGGTGGCCCACCGGTAGAGAGTTTATCAAAACAAGATGCGCGAAATGTGCTTATTGGCGCCCAGGCATCGGTGAATGTTGAGCTTTCGGGTATTGAGGAATCTGAAAAAACAATTACCGCTGATGGTTATACTATAAAGCTGAACATAGTAAGACCAGCAGGTGTAACAACAAAGCTTCCGGTATTTATTTTCATCCATGGCGGTGGATGGATATTGGGAGATTATCCGACCCATAAAAGAATGGTTCGTGACCTTTCCGTACTGTCCGGATTTTCCGGGGTATTTGTAAACTATACTCCATCACCAGAGGCGCAATATCCACAGGCTGTTAATGAGATCTATGCTGCGACTAAATGGGTGGCAGAACATGGTGATGAAATCAACGTAGATGGTAAAAACCTGGCCGTTGTAGGCAATAGTGTAGGTGGAAATATGACTGCCGTAACAGCTTTAAAGGCGAAAGAAAATAATGGTCCTAAAATTAAATTGCAGATCATGATGTGGCCGATTGTTGATTCCAGCTTTGATACAGAATCATACCATCTGTTTGGTGAACAAAGGTTTTTGACCACCTCATTAATGAAATGGATGTATGATCAATATACAACAGACCTTAATGAGCGTAAAGAGATATACGCTTCGCCATTGCAGGCTACTGTTGATCAGCTAAAAGGCTTGCCACCTGCTCTTATCCAGGTTGCTGAAAATGATATACTCCGCGATGGAGGCGAGGCATACGGACGTAAGCTCGATGAAGCTGGTGTACCTGTTACTACAGTACGATATAATGGTGTTATCCATGATTTTGGCTTAATAAATGGCCTGGCTGAAATCCCTCAAACCAGATCATTGTTTGTTCAAGCGGCTGCCGAACTTAAAAAGTATCTGAAATAGAAATTGTTCTTTAGAAGCCAATAAGTAATTCATAAAAAAACGGGCAGAATGTATATCCTGCCCGTTTTTTTATGAATAGTCCCTGGTAACTGATTTTTTATTTCCAACCACCACCTAAAGCTTTATAAAGTTCAGAAACAGCACTCAGCTGTGATCTTTTTATTGAAGCAAGTTCCAGTTCTCCTTGTAATACATTACCTTGGGCAATAAGCACTTCCAAATAGTTGGCCATCCCGTTTTTGAATAACAAATTAGAATTGGATGTGGCCTGTTGTAAGGTATGTAAACGGTTTGCAGAAATGGCCTGTTGATCTTTTAGCTTTTCGATCTTAACTAAAGCATCTGATACCTCGCCGACAGCAACTAATACCGATTGCCTGAATTGGATCACTGTTTTTTCGCGCTCAACTTTAGCCACTTCGTATTGTGTTTTTAATTCTTTATGATCAAGCAAAGGCTGTAAAACACTGCCTGCCACAACACCGAATAATGATGCAGGAATATTGAACCAGTTACTTGCTTTAAAAGAATTAACACCGCCTTCGGCTGTAATTCTCAATGCTGGATACATTTCTGATTTATTGATACCCACTTTAGCATTAGCTATTTTGAGGGCTAACTCCTGGCTCCTCACATCCGGCCTGCGGCTCACCAGAGCAGAAGGTATACCGGTTGACAGGCTTTGAGTAAAAGTTATATCATCCAATTTAGCACTGCGCTCTACCCTGCCGGGTAATTCGCCAGCCAGAATTTGCAAAGCGTTTTCCTGTAAGGTGATATCCTGTTCAAATTGCGGAACCAGTTCAGCAGCTGCCATACGTTGTGCCTCAGCTTGTTGTACAGCAAGAGAAGTTACTTGTCCGGCATCATATTGCAGTTTGATGATGCGCAATGTACTGTCATTCAAAGCCACATTTCTCTGTGCGATAGACAATTGATCGTCCAGCATCAGCAAATTATAATAACCTTGCGAAACACTTGCCACGATATCGGTTTGTATCGCCTTTTTAGCTTCTGTAGTTTGTAAGTAGGCTGCTAAGGCACTTTTATTCTGATTACGGATCTTACCCCAGATATCCGCTTCCCATGAAAGGGAAATGTTTGCTGAATAATCTTCTATATGTTTTGCCCCAAAATCGTATTGAGATAAACTTAAGCCATCCAGGCTATTATCTGATGGCCTGGTGCTGCTGGCGGTAACATTTAAGTCTGCCTGTGGCACGTAGTTCCATTTAACCTGCTTAACCAATAATTGCGATGCTTCAATATTTTTGATCGCCAATTGCATATCATAGTTTTTTATGATAGCACTGTCAATCAATTTCTGAAGGGTAGCATCGGTAAAGAAATTTTTCCAGGGTATATCAGCTACGCTGCTGGTATCCGTTGCTGCAGCTGCATTCCTGAACGTGTCAGGTAATGCAGGTTTGGGTGTCTCGACATTCTTCGAAACGTTACAGGCGCTTAGTACTACCAGTATAAAAGCCAGCCCGCTTATATATTTTTTCATTTTGAATTCAATTTAAATTATACCGTTTCTTGTTCAAGAGCGGGTACGTGGTTACCATTTATTTTCCCCTGTCCGTCTATACCGCCTTCATTCAACACAGCTACGGGAATACCTGTTATTCTCTCCTGCAGCGCCTGGAAGATCACAAACAATACCGGGATAATGAACAAACCGAGTATTACGCCCGATACCATCCCGCCTGCTGCACCAATACTTATGGAGTGGTTACCCTGTGCGGATGGGCCGGTTGCTATACTCATCGGGAATAAACCAAAAACAAATGCCAGGGATGTCATAATGATGGGGCGTATCCTTAGCCTGGCAGCCTCAAGGGCTGATTGTACCAAAGTATGGCCCGCCCTGCGGCGTTGCACTGCAAATTCAACAATCAAGATTGCGTTTTTAGCCAATAGACCGATAAGCATGATCAATGCTACCTGTACATAGATGTTATTTTCGATACCAGTTAACCCTAATACTATAAACACTCCCAATATACCTGTAGGTATTGAAAATATTACCGCCAAAGGCAAGATATAGCTTTCGTACTGTGCCGCTAGCAGGAAATATACAAATATCAAACAAAGCATAAATATCACAGTTGACTGTCCACCTGAGGAAATTTCTTCACGTGTTTGACCGGAGAATTCATAAGCAAAACCAGATGGTAATTGCTCTTTAGCGGTCTCCTCTATAGCCTTAATAGCATCGCCTGAGCTGTAGCCGGGTTTTGGTATAGCGTTTACTTCGATAGAGTTAAACAAGTTATAACGTGAAGCAGTTTCTGAACCATAAACACGGGTTAGTTTAACCAGGCTATTGATAGGTACTGTTCCGCCTGCTTTATTTTTAACAAAAACGCGGTCAATAGATGTAGGGTCGGTTCTGTCGGCAATATCAGCCTGAACTATCACACGGTAATACTTACCAAAACGGTTAAAGTCTGAAGCTTGTGCAGTACCAAAGTAAGCCTGCATAGTTGCTAAAATGTCTTTGACATTTACCCCTAATTGATTAGCCTTTTCATCATCAACTTCTAACTGTAATTGAGGATAATCGGCTTTATAGGAGGTAAAGGCATAAGCGATTGCCGGTTTTGCCATTAGCTTTCCTATAAAGTTATTGGCTACGCCGCTAAATTTATCCAATCTGCCGTTGGTTCTATCCTGTAGCTGTACGTCCAAAGCTTCTACGTTACTAAATCCGGGAACAGTTGGAAAGCTGAACACGAAGAAGGTACCGCTTGATATGCCGGCTAATTTCCCTCTAATTATATTTTGTATATCATCAATATTCTTAACGGCCCCCCTGTCTTTATTAGGCTTTAACAACAAGAAGATCTGACCCGCTGATGGGCTGTTGGATAGCGTTAAAAAGTTAAAGCCAGACAACGCCATCACAAATCTTGCTGATGGCATATCTCTCAACTCTTTTTCGGCCTGATTGATTATTTTACTGGTATTGGCTAATGAAGTTCCGGATGGTGTTGAAACAGCAATAGCCACAAAACCCTGGTCTTCGGTAGGAATAAAGCCCGTTTTTGTTCTATTTACCAGGTAAACTGTAGCAACAACTACTAATGCAAGCCCAGCCATACTGATCCATTTATTACGGATAAGAATTTTTAAGCCCCCAACGTACCTGTTGGTCATATAATTAAACCCACCGTTAAAGCCCGCGTAGAATTTTTCAACAAAACTTTTCTTAGGTGCTTCGTGGCTATCCTGAGTATGCTTATTCTTTAAAAATAAAGCGGCCAAAGCAGGGCTTAAGGTTAAAGCGTTAACAGCTGATATAATGATGGCTATAGACATTGTTAACGCAAACTGCCTGTAAAATATCCCCGTTGAACCTGTCATAAAGCTAACCGGTAAGAACACCGCCGCCATAACCAACGTAATAGATATAATTGCGCCGCTAATTTCGTGCATAGCCCCGGTAGTTGCCGCTTTGGGGGTAAGGCTTGGGTCGTGCTCCATTTTGGCATGTACCGCCTCCACTACCACAATCGCGTCGTCCACCACAATACCTATGGCCAATACGAGTGCGAACAAGGTTAAAAGGTTAACAGAGAAACCAAAGAGGTTCATAAAGAAAAAAGTACCAATGATAGCCACCGGAACCGCTATAGCCGGGATCAATGTTGACCTGAAATCTTGCAGGAATATAAATACCACGATAAATACCAGCACAAATGCTTCTACCAATGTATGTTCAACCTGGTTAATTGATTCATCAAGGTCGGTTTTGGTACGATAAAACTGATTGTATTTGATGCCTGCGGGAAAATCCTTTGATAATTTTTCCATCAGCTTATCAATGGCGATCTGGATTTCGTTAGCATTTGAGCCTGACAATTGTACTATACCAATAGTAATACCATCATGCCCGTTTAAACGGTTCACACTACTATAGCTATAAGCACCCAGTTCAACACGTGCTACATCTTTTAAACGTAATACAGAACCATCTGCATTTGCACGGATAGCAATATTTTGATATTCCTCCGGTGTGGTAAGCTTACCTTTATATTTAATCACATATTCAAATGCTTCACGGCTTTGTTCGCCAAATTTACCAGGCGCCGCTTCCAGGTTTTTGTCCTGTATAGCGGCCATCACTTCGGCGGGAGTAATTTTGTAAGCTGCCAATTGACCAGGATTCAACCAAACACGCATGGAGTAATCCTTAATACCGCCAAATACACTGGCCGAACCTACACCCGATATACGTTTGATTTCGGGAATGATATTAATCTGTGCATAGTTATTTACAAAGGTTGCATCGTATTTTTTTGTATCTTCTGAATAAATACCTATAGCGCCAATAAAGCTATTTTGCTGTTTGGTAGTGGTTATACCATATTGTACAACCTCTGCAGGTAATTGGCTTGTCGCTTGTGATACACGATTTTGAACGTTCACAGCCGCCTGATCGGGGTTAGTACCTTGTTTAAAATAGACCGTAATACCCAATGTACCATCATTACTGGCAGTGGAGGTCATGTATGTCATGTTTTCCACACCATTAATTGCTTCTTCCAATGAGGGTGTCACAGAACGTAAAATAGTCTCGGCATTAGCGCCCGGGTACACAGCAGAAACCAATACCGATGGGGGAGCGATATTCGGAAACCGCTCTAAGGGCAGTTTTGTTAAACCAAGCACACCAACTATCACCAATAAAATAGAGATAACAGTTGAGAGTACCGGCCTTTCTATAAATTTTTGAAACATGGCTTTAAATTTTGAAGTATATATTAATTTTTTACTACAGCAACCACTTTATCTGTGGCCTTTTCAGGATGAATCACCATACCTTCCTGTAAGTGATCAATGCCGCTTAATACAATCTGGTCGCCTGCTTTTACGCCGTCCTTAACCAGGTAATTGTTGCCATTTTTGCCAACAATAGTAATAGCCTGTTTTTTTACCTTGCTGCTATCGCCTACAGTAAATACAAATACTTTATCCTGCATATCAACAGTTGCCGATTCAGGTACTATTAAAGCATCTTTATGTTGCAGGCTCAAACGAACTTTACCTGTATTACCAGAGCGTAACAGGCCTTGTGGGTTAGCAAAACTCGCCCTTAAGGTGATAGCACCAGTAGTTTTATCAAACTGACCGTCTATCATATCTACTTTACCTTGTTTGGTATAGACGCTGTTATCAGCCAGCAATAATGATACTGATGGCAATTGTTTCAATTTGTCCTTTAAGGTTAAACCAGGATATTGCTCTTTAAAGTTTACAAAATCCTTTTCGCTTAATGAGAAATAAACATGTACATCATGAATATCAGATAGCTGGGTGAGCGACTCAGGATCGGTTGGTCCAACAAGGCTGCCTTGTTTTTTCAATAACCTGCCGATATAACCATTTACAGGAGCCTTAATTAAAGTATATCCCAGGTTGATCTGTGCAGTTGAAACATTTGCCTTTGCCTGCTCGATATTTGCTTTAGCAACATCATAAGTTGCTTTGGCTGTTTTTAACTGGTAATCAGAAACTACCTTGTTTTGAACCAGCGGGGTTAGCTTATCGATTTCAAGCTGTGCATTGGCTGCAGCACCTTCAGCAGCATGCTGACTGGCGATTGCGTTGTTTAAAGCTGCACGGTATGGCTGCTCGTTAATTTTAAATATCGGCTGACCTGCGCTTACAAAAGAGCCCTCATCAACAAATACCTTATCAAGCGTGCCACTTACCTGTGGGCGAACTTCCACGTTAACAGTTCCTTCAATTGATGCAGGGTATTCCTGGTAAGTTGTATCCGTACCTGTAACTATGGTTGCTACCGGCAATGATGGCGGCGGCGGTGCCTGTGGGGCTGCAGGGCTTGATGAACAGCTATATATAAATAGTATTATCAGGCCTAAAAGGATAGCCATAACAACGTTAAAAAATTTAACATTGTTAGATAAGTGTGATAGTGATCGATTTTCCATTGTATTATATTTATATGTGATATTAAACTTGTGCTATTTTGATATTGTTAAACCGTTTAACAATGTTGTTTAAAGCGCAGAAAAACCTATGCTTTAAGAGATCCGATGATACCGCTTATCGCAGTTTTTAGTACCTCGTGAGTGATCTCATCAGATGTAGTTCGACGGACCATGTTAATTGAGATCAGTCCGTGTATTACTGACCAGAATGTGTAATATTTAACGCAAACCTCACCTTCGGTTGGTTCGTTGGGCGACATCAATTCTTTTATGACTTCGCTAACCATTGTTGATGGTACTTCTGCCTCAGGCATTATTTCGCACAATTCGCAACAGTTTACATCAACGCCAAACATCACCTGGTATAATTCCTTTTCGGCAAATGCGAAATTCCAATAAGCCAGCCACATCGCTTCTAATTGTTTTGCCGGCAGGCGATGTTTTTCTTTTGCCGCCTTCATATCATTGGCCAGGATCAAAAATCCTTTCCTGGTCAGTTCCATTAATATGGCTTCTTTGTTCGAGAAGTATTCGTATATGATCGGAGCTGTATATTCAATTTTATCAGCGATCTTACGCATACTCAATGCTGACCATCCCTCCTCTTTTACGATATTTAATGAAGCATCCAGAATGTTCATCCTGGTTTCTTCTTTTAATCGTAATATCCTATCCTTGCTTGCCATTTTTAATTAATGACTGTAAATTTATTTAACAGTGTTAGACAAAGGTAAATAGTCTTTTTTATTACAGTACCATTTTATTGTCATTTTGGTTAACAGTGTTAAATTATTTTTGCCTGTAAAATCTAACATTTATTGTACATTCATATAAATTAACAATATCATGTCCTTTCAAGCATATTTAGACAACATCAAAACTAAAACCGGTAAAAGCGCTGATGATTTTAAAGTGATGGCGGAACAAAAAGGCTTCACTCAGAATGGCGAACTCAAATCCACTGTAAAAGCCGGTGACATCGTTAAATGGCTCAAAGATGATTTCGGATTAGGACATGGGCACGCTATGGCCATTTATGCCTTGCTTAAGGGTATAAAGAAAGAAGGCGACTGATTCTCCTTCTTTGCTAAATATGCGTCATCATAGGTCGAGTGCTTTAGCAATTAATGGATCAAGATTTACAGGCGAGTTTTCTGTGTGAGACAGAGCATATCTTTTCTCGATATAAGCACCTTCATTATAACTTATCCATACTTTCTTTTCAGCATCTTCCCACACAATAACCTTTAATGGTAAATCAAGAGCTATCAATGGATTCTCAGCAATTAACACCCCGCCAGCTTTTGGATTACCAAAAAGAAGATATTCTAAAGGTGATAAATTTAGCCCTGCTTTTTGCACTTCGGCCTGTTGATCTATCCGGGCATATATGGTTACACCATGCTGTTGCAAAAATGCCTGTAAACGATCAATGGTCTCTTTTACTGAGTATTTACTTTCGCGGGTTATAACACCTTCAGGATTCATGATATGAAAATTTTAAATGATTAAATTTTCGATGGCGCTATGCCATAGGTCTTTTTAAATGCAAAAGAAAAATGCGACAGGTCCTCAAAGCCCAGCTCAAGATATACCTCTGAGGGCGGTTGACCTTTTTCCTTGATCAGGTAATGCGCCTCTTGTAGTCTTCTTTTCAACAACCACCGGCTGGGCGATATGTGAAATATCCTTTCAAAATCTCGCTTAAAAGTAGCCAGGCTACGCCCGGTTAAATAGGCAAACCTTTTTAACTGCACATTGAAATGAAAGTTTTTATTCATAAAAGCTTCCAGGTCTATTTTGCCGGGTTCACTGAAGTCGAACAAGACATCTTTCAATTCAGGATTAGCCTGTAATAATATCAATATGGCTTCTCTTAATTTCAATGATTGCAATTCATCACTTATTTGTTTTTCTGCATCATTATAAGGCAACAGCGATTCCATATAACTTTTATAAAGCGGGTCGGGTCTCAGGTTCAATACGGCATCACCTTCTACCCGTTTTTCCGCCTTATAACCATACTCCATACTAAAATTACGTAAGGTTTCCTGATCCAGATAAATTGATATCGCTTTAAACTCACCGTTTGCAGGTGGCTGCTTAATAAATTTCACCAAATGGTTTCGCTTGCTTAGTCTAAAATCATCTTCTTTAGAGATATATTCTTTATCTCCATCCTTAATGGTCAATGTTCCTGCTATCTGGTAACTGAAAACATGTTCAGGGATAAATTGCTCGCCTTCCCTTGTCCTCGCCAGGTAGCAGGAATAATGTATTTGCTGAAGCTTCTTGACTTCTTTGGTTCCGAACATATTAGTTCAAATTTATGAAACTTAGCATTATTTATAACCTATCAATCCGCGGTATGATTTACCTGCCTCTGTTGCAAAAAAGTCTCCGGCCTCATTATGATCGGTTGAAACACTTACCGGTAACCATTTATCCAGTTCTGCATTTTTTGCAGCTTCAGAATGTTTAACAATAGCAACAGCTTCGCTACCTAATATTAAGTGCACAGGCGGCTCCGGGCTATCCACCAAATCGATCATCACTTTGGCGGCCTTATCAGGATCACCTACCGGTTTAAAATCACCACTTTTAAAAAAGTTCGCCCTAACATCTACCGATTGCTCATAGCCTTCTATTGATTTTGCATAGGTCATGGAATCACCAGCCCAATCGGTACGGAAACCACCGGGTTCCACGCAAGTTACTTTTATACCTAATGGAGCCAGTTCTTTTGATAAACCTTCACTAAATCCACCTAAACCAAATTTAGCGGCCTGGTAAATAGTGATACCGGCACTACCGACACGACCTCCAACAGAACTTATCTGCAAAATATGTCCTGAGCGTTGTTTACGCATGTAGGGTAATACTGCACGGGTGATAGCTATTGGTGCATACAAATTAGTTTCTAATTGACTGCGTACCTGTTCATCTGTATATGCTTCAGCTGCGCCTGTAATACCGAAGCCTGCATTATTTACTAATACGTCAATTTTACCAAAACGCTTTATTGTTTGCTCCACTGCCGATTGTATCTGATTATTATCAGTTACATCCAATTGTATCGGATAAATCAGATCCGGATATTTTGCAACCAGGTCATCTAATTGTTCAGGCTTACGTGCCGTTGCAGCTACTTTATCACCTTTAGCTAATACAGCCTCTGTTAAACTGCGTCCCAATCCGCGGGAACTTCCTGTTATAAACCAAATTTTTGTCATTGTCTTAAATTTTAATTAAGACAAAGATCAGCAGTATTTGGTTCGGTCGCTTTGTTGAAACGCTCAATTTGCTTTGTTGAAACGCTCATTAATCCCATCAGATAGAAAGATACCCTAATTGCCGGTAGCTTTCAAATTGCTCTTCTGTAAAAAACTGGTCGCTGGTAGGTTGCTGAGGGAATAAATCATTCTTTGATTGATATTGCCTGATATCGGTGGTCTCATCACCGGTAAGCGTTGCTTTAACATAGGTGATCGTCCCTGAAGGAGTTTTATCCCCGGGATAGCTGATAGTACCATTTGTTACATGAACTGAATTAAGTCCCAGGGCATTCTTAGTTGTTATCTGGCTGGTATCTACAGTGATCTCGACACCAAAATCAATACGGCACCGGCGGATAGCATTGGCTAAACCTTCAAAAGCATCGTCTTTATCTTCCTCGGCATCTACTAAGGTTATATGGGTGCATCTTCTTCGTATCAACTCATATAATCCCATATTATCAAAATGTCCGCCGTCAGATAAACAGACATACCTTGAATTAATGTCCGATTTGCCGATGAGATCACTTACCAGGTAAGCAACGCCCAGGGTCGGATCTGAATTCTTATAAGTACTTAGCCGTGGATTACCTATCCACCATCCAAGTCTCACGTTGAACATCGTTAATAAAAATGCTGTAGCCGGTGATGAATGATAACCCATGTTCGGACTAACAGCAGCGCCGGAAATAGCCATGGCTGTACCGATCATTGGCCCCTGTGTGTAAGCAAATACGGATGTTTGCCGGAAGCCGTATTCATAAACTTTGTCTTTTGCATAGGCTGCTGATCGTGTAGGGCTAAAATCGAACCCACAATATAAGGGTGAAAAGATGAATGATTCCGCTTTACGATCTTGCCTGTCGAGCTCTGATACAACACTTGCGTTTAATGTAGTATTTATTATAGGGTACGGCCCATAGTAAGGATTATCCTTGATCGTATTAACAAATGTTGATAGCTTAATATCATCGTTTTTATCAAATCCTGTGAAATTATTAACGGTTTTGTCGCGATCTGTTCGCTTACGTGTTGCCCCAAGGTAGGCCCTCACCAGTCTGTTGCGATAAAAATGATGCAACGAAAACTCATTAACCCCAACACGCCAGCTAAAAAGATAAGTAATAACGGCTAAAATAATAGTGACTTTGAAATAAAAACACATCACCGGCAGGATATTTTTTGTCAGGTCTTTTATCAGAACGTTTAAATAATGCAAAACAAAAGCACCTATCAGTAGAAAACCTACCATAAAAAGATAAGGGGCCACCCTGACAAAAATATCTGACACCATCGTTTTTGTGGAATCGGGTTTATCTTTTGCATCTTTTGACTGGTAGGCAAGTTTCACTGCAAAACCGACGATTGCTGCCCAACCACCAAACAGCGCTGGAATATTAATGTACGATGCGCATTTTTTTAAATATGTGAATTCGCCGGGAAGGACCAACGCACCATAGGTAATAAGTATCCAAAGTAACATAGCCCGGTGAACAATAGCGCCCATTCGACCCCACCATTCCCGGCGTTCGTCAGGAAATAACTTACCCATAAGGGCCATTCTGATGACCACACAACAGCTAATTGCTTCAAGAATTAATGGCGGACCGATAATAAAGATCCATTTTTCAGAAATTAACCGGCTGACCAAAGCGTCCTCGATACGCTGAAATAATTCCCAAATACTGGCAAGTAAAAATAACCCTGCGGCAGCAGCTATCAGAGATGAGAAAAAAATTGCAACATCCACTAATTTTTTTTCAAGTGGCCGTTGGGCACACAGCCTGTACAAACCTATATAGGCAATTGCTAGCATTGCCACAAAGGCAACACCTGATGCCGGCAAAAGCAACACTGCTTTACCCATATAATCCAGTTTATAAGGGCAGTTATATAACCAGGAGCTGACAGTATATGCAACCAAAACGGCCCATATAATCAAAAATAGTGATAAGGCCCTGTTGCGGCCGAATTTGAAAAGATTTCTTTCGTCATGTTCTGTATCGTACGCTTTCATTCCAATACCAACGATAAAAACACCGGGTGCATGAATAGCCACACTCCAGCCCGCTACCCATCCCCAATCATATGTATTCTGCACCCGCTCCTCTAATATTTGCCATATATAGAAAATATCTGTAACTGCCGAAAGCGCTGTACATAATAACAATAAAAGCAAAGCCTGGTTGATCAAAGTATTACGCATCCAGGTAATTCCCATTGTCCACGAGTCGGCAGACATAATACTTGCATTAGGAGCCAGGTAATTGCTGAACATACGCAGCCATCTTATCGGTCTTACTTCTTCACCCATCGGGTCAGATGATTTTTTAACATTGAGCCTATCAGCTATCTTAGATACAGAACCGCCGCGTTTGATCCAACAGGAGAGCCATGTACCAATATACCCCCCTCCCGAAACTGTAGAAAGATAATCAAAACGGGATAGCTCATTTTTTTCCGCTAGTTTCTGCAATACACCAAGGGAGAAAGTTGCTGATCTGATCCCCCCACCCGATAGACACAAGCCATGCAAGTCCATGCGCTTAGCGCGCGATAGGGGGTCTTCTGTATTTGGCTCTACAAGCTCATTTTTAGGCAGGTTAAAATCAAGGGCGTTCGGATTGTCCATAAGCCTTCCCTGGCGGCTCCGGCAAATTTCATTTAGCTCATTATTAAAAAATGTTTCAAATGGCAGGGCTACCTTTCTTTCATTAAGCTTATTTAATATTCCCAAATCATTTGCCAAAAGAGCTTCGGCCATTTCCCTGCGGGGTTTGGAATCATGTTTATAGGTAGAATTCCACCATTTATCATAATTATACTGATCTTTTTCGCTTAACAAACCATCTGTAGCAACAATGCCCCATGATTGATAAAGCCGCTGTTCTGATTGGTCAAGTTTCTTACCTCCAAGACAAAGAATAATCTGGACAGGCATGTAGTGAAGTGCTTTAACAAGCGCTAGTCTTGAATGAGGCTTTGTATATAAAATTCCCCTGATAATAGTGCGCCATTGATAAGGTGTGCAATATAAGGTGCCGTCTTTGGCCAAACCCTCTTTGTGATTTTGAATATCTTTTGAAGTATTGGAAACTAGATTTTCCCTTAACCAACTGAGCAATTCATCTGCCAGCATGATAAAACACTTCTTGAAATCCGAAGACTTTTCGACCCCGATGCTGCACCAAAGCACATCTTGCATTGCACGGTTGGTAATGGTTGCATCATCCGTGTTTACTTTTTCCAGTTTATCAACCAGTTCCCATAAAAACTTTTCCTGCGCGTGCTGGCGCTCCACAAGATCCAGGTCTTTTTTGCAGATGTTTTGAATAATTGTGATACTGGCAACAGCCTGTGCGGTTAGATCGGTTACTACATCCATTATCTTAAATTTGATAAAGTTTAGAAATATGGATTGTGATACAGGCGGAAGGTCTTATTTATTACTTAAGCATAAGTTAATAAATTATTAATATAAAGATAAATATAGTTTTATTATAAAAAATACCGGGAGAAGTATTTTTTATAATAATATTTCACAAAAATATTCCTCCCTTAAGGATTTATTTAGTCATTACTACCGGGAGAATATGACCGTCTTTATCAAAATGCATTTCATCAACACAAACAACGCGGTGGTTAGCACTGGTTTCACCAAGCGGTCTGCGGTGGTAAACGATATAGTATTTGTCATCATTTACGGAATGGATCACTGAATGATGGCCCGCGCCGGTAGCTATCTTCGGATCCTGTTGTAATACAGTAGCCAAACGTTTAAATGGACCAAGTGGCGATTTAGACATGGCATAAGCCACTTTGTAATCTGGTCCACCCCAACCACCTTCCGACCACATGAAGTAATAAAAGCCATTACGGTATAGCATATACGGGCCTTCAACATATTCTTCGGGTGTTATTTCTTTGTATAATTTCCCATCATCGAAAGGAACAATTCCGCTAAAATCATCTTTTAATTTTACCACATTACAGTGTCCCCAGCCGCCATAATACATATAATAAGTTCCATCTTTGTCCTTAAATACATATTGGTCGATGGGTTGAGCACCGTTAGCTATATTATTGATCAATGGTTTCCCAATCAAATCTTTATAAGGGCCTTCCGGTTTATCAGCAACGGCTACTCCGATACCTCCTACTTCACCTTCATGTACATCATTTGCTCCAAAAAAGAAATAATATTTACTATCCTTTTGCAGAACAGCGGGTGCCCACATGGCACGTTTTGCCCATTTCACTGCACTGGTATCCAATATATCATGATGCTTTTGCCATGTAATCAAATCTTTTGATGAAAAACCATCAAAAAATACTTGCTTATTATATTCTGCTGAATATGTTGGAAATATCCAGTAAGTATCGCCGTATTTTATACCTTCGGGATCAGCATACCAGCCATCAATCACTGGATTTTTCTGGGCTAACAGATTCAGAGAAATTAAAAATATTAAGCTGATCGTGGTTAAAAAGGATTTCATGAATGATGACATTTTTAAAACGCGAAAATTAGAAAAAAACAAATAGGTTTACCATCATCAATTTTATTATTGAAAAAAACAGATGGTGGTTAGTATATTAGGTTGCGGTTGGTATGGTAAGGCTTTGACCAGGTCATTAATACAAAAAGGTATTACGGTTAAAGGCTCTTCTACATCGGATGAAAAACTTAAGCAACTATCATCGAAAGGTATTATCCCCTATTCTGTTCAATTTGATGCTGATAGTGAAAATTTTGATTCCTCATTTTTTGAGTGCGATGTATTGATAATCAGCATACCACCAAAATTCCGGAAAGGTGAAACAGCGGGATATCTGCCTAAGATAGAACGGATCATTAAAACCATCCTAGAATACCATGTAAGCAAGGTCATCTACATCAGTTCGACAGGCGTTTATGGCGATCATAATAATGAAGTTAATGAGTTGAGCGATCCAAATCCGGACACAGAATCAGGCAGCATATTATTAGAAGCAGAAAAGCTTTTCCAAAAGGAAACGGATTTCAAAACTACCATTATTCGTTTTGGCGGACTGGTTGGGCCTGGGAGGCATCCGGGGCGATTTTTTGCCGGGAAAAAAGATATCCCAAACGGATTAGCTCCGGTCAACCTGATTCATCAGCAGGATTGCGTAGGTATCAGCGAGGCCATTATTGAAAGAGATGCTTTCGGTTATCTTTTTAATGCTTGTTCTTCTGATCATCCAACAAGAGCTGATTTTTACGGGCGGACTGCATTAGAAGCCGGATTACAAGCTCCTGAATTTATTAATGAATTGAATAATTGGAAAATAGTTGATAGTATTAATTTAAAATCCATTTTAAACTACGAATTTAAAGTACCGCATTGGACAGATAACTTGTTCGATGAGCAATAAATATTGCCTGTACTTTATCGGTATTTAATTTAATACTACCTTGTATTAACCAATTAACCATGAAGAGAAAAACATTTATACAGTTAAGCACTACCTTAATGGCTACTCCCCTTTTATCACCGCTTAGTGGCTGGGCACAGGCTCCAAGATTAAAAAACTGGGCTGAAAATCTTACTTATAGTACAGACAATGTACAATACCCAAAAACAGTTGCAGAGGTACAGCAAATCGTAAAAAAGCACCCGAAACTGAAAGCGCTTGGCACGCGGCATTGTTTCAATACGATTGCTGATAGTAAAGATGATTTGCTCTCTACCAAAGAGCTAAACAAAGTAATCTCACTTGACACCAAAACACATACAGTAACAGTTGAAGGCGGTATCAAATACGGCGAGCTCGCCCCTTACCTGCATCAGCATGGGTTTGCTTTGCATAACCTGGCCTCACTCCCGCATATTTCAGTTGCCGGTTCTATTACCACAGCTACGCATGGCTCTGGTATAAAAAATGGCAATCTTGCATCTGCTGTAACAGGGTTAGAAATAGTGATAGCAGATGGCAGCGTTATACATCTTTCAAAAGCTACAGATCCTGAAAAACTGAATGCTGCAGTAGTTGGTTTGGGGGCCTTAGGCGTAATTACTAAAGTCACGCTTAAAATTGAGCCGACCTATATGATGCGCCAGCGTGTATTTTTAAAATTGCCGATGACTCAATTAAAGCCTCATTTTGAGCAGATAATGTCTGCCGGATACAGCGTTAGTCTTTTTACCGATTGGCAAAGTGATACTATCAATGAGGTTTGGATAAAAAGCCGCATGGATGAAAGGGATCATAATCAACCTGAATTCTATGGCGCTAAAGCAGCTACAAAAAACCTGCACCCGATAATAGACCATTCTGCCGAAAGCTGTACCGACCAAATGGGTGTACCAGGCCCGTGGTATGAGCGTTTGCCACATTTTAAAATGGGATTTACACCAAGCAGCGGCAAGGAGTTGCAGTCGGAATATTTTGTTCCCTTACATCATGCGGTTGAGGCAATAGAAGCAGTATCCAAATTAGGGAAACAGATCGGCCCTCATCTTTTCATTACCGAAGTACGCACCATTGCTGCAGATGATTTATGGATGAGCCCCTGCCACAACCAAACTTCTGTTACGATCCATTTTACATGGAAACAAGAAACTGAAGCCGTATTAAAATTACTACCTCTAATCGAAAAAGAACTCGCACCTTTTAATGCCCGGCCGCATTGGGGTAAGGTATTTACTTTATCACCCAAAGTATTAGAATCACGTTATGAGAAATTAGCTGACTTTAAAAAGCTGGTAGCCGAATATGATCCCCATGGAAAATTCAGAAATGGATTTTTAGATCGCAATATTTGTGGAATTGTCTGAACCTTGATTCTCAGGATTAACAGATTTACTTGATTATAAAAAAATTTGATAAGTAATCCGGGTAATCCTTAAATCACAAAAATCATGGTTCGGACAAAAAAGAAATATAAATTAATGAAAAAGCTTAACCCTTATCTAATACCCATTCTCCTACTTTTAACCTGTTGCTTAACAGCATGTGCCCAGGACACTAAAACATGGAACAATAAACAATGCGCTGTAGTATTAACCTATGACGATGCTATTGATATCGATCTGGATAATGTGCTGCCGGCATTGGATTCATTAAAACTAAAGGGCACATTTTACCTGATCGGCTCATCGCCGGTTATTAATAAACGACTGGCGGAATGGCGCCTGGCAGCTAAGCATGGTCACGAATTGGGCAATCATTCTATGTTTCATCCCTGTGATGGTAGTTTGCCGGGCCGGAGTTTTATAACACCTGATGTAGATCTTAGTAAATATTCTGTAGAACGCGTTGTAAAAGAGATCAGGATAAATAATACATTATTAAAGGCCATTGACGGTAAGGATGTAAGAACCTTTGCCTACCCATGCGGCGACCGGAAAATAGGCGATGTGTACTTTTATGATCAATTGAAAAACGATTTTGCCGGTGCCCGTGGAGTAAATGAAGGCTTGCAAACCGCCAAGCAGGTAGATCTGACGAATATTGATTGTTATCCTATAAATGGCCAGTCGGCTGAATATATGATCGACCTCGTAAAAAAGGCACAGCAAACCCATACGCTACTGGTATTTTTGTTTCACGGCGTGGGTGGGGGTCACAATCTCAATGTCGGCCTAAAAGAACATAGCCAATTGCTGCACTATCTTAAAGCGCATGAAAAAGACATCTGGATAGCCCCTATGGTTGATGTAGCAGAAAAGATAAAAGAAGCCCAAAAAACAAATTGATTTATTAATCATTAGTTTAATTCTTCAAATTACTATCTTGCCCTGTTTACTGTAATTATTTATGTACGATATCTGTTGCGTAGGACATATCACATCCGATAAGGTAGTCACCACCAAAACGGTGAGGCATATGGCCGGTGGCACAGCTTTTTACTTTTCTTATGCGGTTTGTAATCTTGATGTGAGTTATTTATTGGTGACGGCACTTGCTGAAAGTGACATAGGCTATGTAATGAATCTGCGAGATAAAGGCATCGAAGTAAGGGTACAATCAAGTGCCCATACAGTATATTTCGAGAATATTTATGCCGACGACCAGGACCATCGCACCCAAAATGTATTAGCTACTGCTGATCCTTTTACTATGGATCAATTAAAATCTGTAGATGCGAAAATATTCCACCTCGGGCCTTTACTGGCAGATGATATATCAACAGAGCTGATCAAAACTTTAGCAGGAAAAGGCCGTGTTTCCCTTGACGCACAAGGCTATTTACGTATGGTTAAAAATAAAAAAGTGTATCCTGTTGATTGGCCCGAAAAAAAGGAAGCATTACAGTATGTGCATATTTTAAAGGCCGATGAGGCCGAAATGGAAGTACTAACAGGGCATAAAGAGGTAAGCAAAGGTGCAAAGCTTTTGGCTGAGTGGGGCGTAAAAGAAGTGGTGATCACCAACGGTAGTATGGGTTCAACTATTTACAGTGATGGCAATTTTTATAATATCCCCGCCTATAAACCAAAAACTATAGAAGATGCAACGGGTTGTGGTGATACTTACATGGCGGGCTATCTGTACCAGCGTGTAAAAGGAAAAGGCATACAGGAAGCAGGGCAATTTGCTGCAGCCATGGCCAGTTTAAAAATGGAATCGCCGGGGCCGTTTACAGGATCGGAAGAAGATGTGTTGATTTCTTTAAAAAACCCTTTTCATTAGATTTCCGTTTAAACACGGCGGGCTATCAATAGCCTGTGTAATATTTTACTTAAATTTAAACTACCCTTACTTTATACCGATGAAAAAAGCACTTACCATTATCCTGATCCTGTTTAGCGCACATGCTTTCGCGCAGGATTCGTTGAAAATTTTTAATAAGTCGCGCATCAGTATTACCTCTTCAGGTATGGAAGTATTGGGTGGTTGGGGGATTTTGAACCTGGGTACAGGTGCTATTGGCTGGGCCAATTCAACAAATCTTGAATCAAGATATTTTTTTGAGATGAATACCATTTGGGGAGCCGCAGATTTCGGAGTAGCATTAATTGGTTACGGCGGACTTCAAAAACAAAGAAAAAAGACCTTCACCGCGGCAGAAACACTGGAAGAACAAAAAAGGATCGAAAAAATATTCTTCATAAATGGTATTCTGGATGTTGCTTATATCGGAACCGGTCTTTATCTCAAACTCGAAGGCGATTCACGAAATTCTCCTATTATGAAAGGTTATGGCGAATCAATTTTAATACAAGGCGGCTTTCTGTTAATATTTGATGGCGTAATGTATCATGCTGAAAAAACCAACGGCAATAAACTCAGAAGCTTCCTTGAAAAACATCCAATCACTTTCGATGGCAAAAGAGTGGGCATGGTTTTTAATATGTAGTAACAATTCCGATACTTTGATCAATAAGATTTATCAGAAGTTCCTGATTGTGTGTTAATGGATTATATTTGGGTTATGTATCCTTCCAGGCAAAACCTAAAAGCCCTATTTCTTTGTGCAATTATAAGTTTAGGGGCAACATTATGCAAAGCTCAGGAGAGCACTGCAGGCACTACAACAGTTACTGAGTGGCAATATGGCAAAAATGGCGCTGTATCGCTTACTTATGATGATGCGTCAAGAAATCAATTCTTGAAAGCATTACCTGTAATGGAAAGGCTAAAAATGCCTGCCACCTTCTTTGTTATTACCGGGCCAATTACAGGATCAAAATACCAGGGCAAATTTGTGGGCAGGCCCGTAAAGGAAATCATACAGGAATCAGCCACTGTACCTACCAGCGATCAGAATTTTTTAGAACGTTGTTCGGCAGCAGGATACCTGGGTTACATGGGCACTATCTCCTATCATACCAAAGCTGGAGGAATGTACGATTCGGGCAAAAAAGAAAAGGCTTTTAAGCTGATGGACTCTTTATATGCCAAAGTACGCCACGGTGACTTTAAACCCGGATATGAACCTTGTCCGGAATATAAAGAAGCTATAGGCTCAACTTGGGACGATTTCAGAAAGGATGCTGCCGAAGGATATGAAATCGCCAGTCACTCCATCACCCATGCTACCATGCCGGGCCTTGATGAGGCTAATATTAAATATGAGCTGGAGAAAAGCAAGGAAGAGATACTCAGGGAGTTGGGGCCAAAATATACCTTTTCATGCGAAGTGCCTTACGGTTATGAAAATGAAAGGGTAATGCAGATCGCTTATAAGATTTATCCTGCATTTAGGAACAGGATGCCTGAACCATGGCTGAAGGAGATCGATCGCGCCAGCAAACAAACACCGGGCACTACTGATAAAGATTATATTCAATGGCAACGCGGAGCTACTACCAAAACACCTTTACCTTTAATGAAATCGTGGGTAGATACCGCAGCTACTAAAAACAATACCTGGTTGGTGTTGGTGTTTCATGGTATCGATGGTTTGGGTTACGAAGCTTTGCCAAGTACGTTGCTTGACGAATATTTTCAATATATCAAAAGTAAGGACGAGCAGCTTTGGGTAGCCACCTTTGGCGACGTAACCCGATATATGCGCGAACGCGAAGCAGCTAAAGTTAGCGGAGCGAAAAAAAGCAATAACATTACAGTAACGCTCAGTCATTCATTGGATAAAAGCATGTATTACCTGCCTTTAACTTTGAAAACTTATGTACCTGCGGGATGGAAAAATGTGAAAGAAGTTCAGGGAAAAGTTTCCAATCAATTATCGGTTAAGAAGGATGAAAAAGGGAGTTACGTGCTGTACCAGGCGGAGTCGAATGCTGAAACTATAACGCTATCAGAAATTCAAAAGAATTAAGTCCTCTGATTATCATTTATCTTCTGTTACCATAGTAAAGCCGATTGGCATAGTATATGGTTCACGCAAAAGCATTCCGAATTGGGATGCTGGTATCCATGGTGGTGATAATTCCATAACACGCATCACTTCTTCATCACAACCCGATCCGAGGCCGCTAACAATTTTAAAATCAGATAATCGCCCATCTTTATTCACTATAAAATATATGTATACTTTCCCCTGTATATTATTCTTTTTTGCAACTGCTGGATAATGTATGGTTTGTCTTAAAAACGAATAAAACTTATATATCCCACCGTTAAATACAGGATTAATAAGCTTTGTTGTATTAAATGTATATTCCTTGCCGTGCTTGTCGTAAGCCGTACCTTTCTTTATAATACCTTTATCATAATTGCATACATACCTTGCAGAATCGTACAAAAAACCATGCCACTCACCTTCTTCAATTCCGTTGGCAATATTACCCTCAGCGTATACACGTCGAAAATCAGGGTCATATTCTGTACAATGTCCATTGCCGTTTTTTACTAATACCTTACCACTTGAATCCCTGCATTCATTTACAATTATTCTGCCACTCGTATCATATTTACCAGTTAAATATAATTGCCCGTTTGGAAAATATTGGATCACATCATCAACGAGCTTTCCATTTTTATAGTTTTTTACAGATTTACGTTTCCCATCAGGAAAAAACTCCATGCAACTACCCGAAAGACGTATATAATCACTTCGTACAGTAGACGTACCTATCATTTTTGGAGTCCCATTTTTATAATAATCTTTAATTAAGAATAAGCTCTTATCAGTATTTCCATCTGGTAAAAGAATGGTACGTACAAAATCTGCACTATCCTTATCTGATTCAGGGACTGAAAATGTTTCTGTTTCTGATATCCTATGGGTTTTCATATAATATGTGAGCGTATCTTTTTGGGCATTTGCATTTAAATAGGTTATAATGCTAAAAAAGAGAATAAGGAAAGCTTTCTTTGACATCTGTGATAAAGTTTTGTACGAATATAAATTTTCAATACAAAAACTCAAAATTGGTTTACTAGGTTGATCAGGCTCTCCTGAGTAAGAAGTAGTTTGAAAAAGTATTAACTTTTCCCTAACTCAAACTACCAATCAACAACTCACCTATTTTTTATATTTTTGCGGATGATTGGATAAATGTAATATCTCCAGTCGCGTCCCTGATCAATGGATATATCAGTTGTAGTACCCTTATATAATGAAGTAGAATCATTACCGGAATTAACCTCGTGGATAAGCCGTGTAATGCAGGAAAATAGTTTTACTTACGAAATTATCCTGATTGATGATGGCAGTAATGACGGATCGTGGGATATGATCGTAAAGCTGCAGGAGAACAATCCCTTTATCAGGGGGATTAAATTCAGAAGGAATTATGGCAAGTCAGCAGCACTTAACGTAGGTTTTGGAGTAACCAAGGGTAATGTTGTAATTACAATGGATGCCGATCTGCAAGATAGTCCTGATGAGATCCCGCAGCTTTATCGCCGAATTGTTGAAGATAAATATGATTTGATATCCGGATGGAAGGCCAAACGATATGATCCGATAAGTAAAACTATTCCGACTAAGTTTTTCAATGCTGCTACCCGTAAAATGTCAGGCATACCCAACCTGCACGATTTTAACTGCGGTTTAAAGGCTTATAAAAGTACTGTTGTAAAAAACATCGAGGTGTACGGCGAAATGCACCGTTATATCCCGGTTATTGCAAAATGGGCTGGTTTTTCAAAGATCGGTGAGCAAATTGTGGAACATCGTCCCCGTAAATACGGTAAAACTAAATTTGGCATGAGCCGGTTTGTAAATGGATTTTTAGATCTGCTATCTATATTTTTTGTAGGAAAGTTTGGCAAGCGGCCGATGCACTTTTTCGGCAGTATGGGCGTGCTGAGTTTCTTTGCCGGGATCATTATTACCATATGGATGATCATTGAGAAATTATACTCCATATCGCACAATCAGCATTATCGTGATATAACCAGTCAGCCTTTGTTTTATATCGCTTTGGTTGCCATTATATTAGGTTCCCAATTATTTTTAACAGGATTTGTGGCCGAACTTGTTTCACGCAGCTCACATGATCGTAATAATTACCAGGTTGAGGAAACAATTTGATTTGCAGATGTGCGAATATGCAGATGTGCAAATCATTAACTAATGAAAACTAATCAATCCGAAATAAAAAAATCTGCACATTTGCACATTTAAAATCTGCACATTCGCCAAATGCTTTTTTCCATAATAATTCCCTTATATAACCGTCCGCAGGAAATTAAAGAATTGCTTGAAACGCTGACACAGCAAACTTATAAGCAGTTTGAAGTATTGGTAATAGAGGATGGTTCGGTGAATGACGCCGCGGATATTGTAAAAGGCTTTGAAGGGAAACTGGATGTAAGATATTTTACCAAAGCTAATGAAGGACAAGGATTTACCCGGAACTTTGGTTTTGAGCGCGCTAAAGGTGATTACTTCATCATTTTTGATTCGGATTGTCTGATACCGGAAAACTATTTACAAATAGTAAACGACCGTTTAAGTACCGATTGGCTTGATGCATATGGTGGCCCGGATGATGCCCACCCTTCTTTTACAGCAGTGCAAAAAGCTATTAGTTACTCCATGACCTCCCCTTTCACCACAGGTGGCATCAGGGGTAATAAAAAAGGCATCGGACAATTTCACCCGCGCAGCTTTAACATGGGCGTTTCACGTAAAGTGTGGGAAAAAGTTGGTGGATTTATCATCACCCGTTCCGGCGAGGATATTGAGTACAGCATCCGTATACATTCGGCCGGATTTAAGATCGGGTTGATACCTGATGCTAAAGTTTATCATAAGCGCCGTACCAATTTTTTACAGTTTTATAAGCAATTACACTTTTTTGGCAGAGCCCGGATCAACGTCTATAAATTCTTCCCGGGTGAGTTAAAGCTAGTTCATTTTTTCCCTGCAGTATTTACCCTGGGTGTTATTTTTAGTCTGATAGCCAATATTTTAAGATGGCCTATTGCGGTAATATGTAATTATTTCCTGGCCTTATTAGTTTTGTTAATATTTTTTCATGCCTGGTGGAAAAATAAATCTTTAAAAGTTGCATTTTTGAGCGTTATTGCTTCCTTTACACAATTGATTGCCTACGGGTTAGGATTCATGCAGGATTTTTGGAAACGTGTTGTATTAAATAGATCATAAACCGAGTATGTATCACCCCTTTTCAGTTTCAGATACCATTAAGACCGCCTGGTATCTTATAAAAAAGAATTTTGCGGTCGTGTCACTTTATGCTTTGCTGGGATTTACTCTTATAGCCGTTATTGGAGTTTTAACACATTTTGCACCAGGAAATTTAGCAACTTCAATTGGAGTGATTATCCTGTTGATTATAGTTAGTTTAATTTTTTTAGGCTTTATCAAACTGATCTTTCAAATTATTGACAGAGAATACTATGATTTCGAGTTTAAGGACATTATTCCTAAATTCAAAATGCTTTATAGCTATTTGTTTTTGTTAATTATTGTAAGTACGCTCTCTGTTCTGCTTACAAATGCAATTGAGGAATTAAATGAGGGCCTTACGCAAAATATTTTAGGAATAATCGTATGGGCATTTTTCCAGTTTTTCTTTCTCTTCTATTTTCCCATTTGCGCATGCTTTATTGTTGATGATTCATCGGGTCCGTTCGAATCTGTAATACAGAGTTTCAAATTGATACGTGGAAACTTTATTAAGTATTTGTTACTATTTGTGATTATTGAGGCCATGGTTTTCATAGGATCGGCTATCATAATCGGAATACTGTTAGTAATACCATTAGTGAATATTATATTGGTAGTTGCTTACCGCAAACTTATCTACAGTCACCAGGATATAGATGACAATCTCAACGAAACACTTTAAATATGGGTTTAAAGGCTATATTGAGCAAGGTTTTCGCCGCATGGGTTAATAAAGATATCAGTAATATCCGCAATAATTCACTTGCCTTACAACAGAAAACCTTTCAGCGCCTGATCGAACAAGCTAAGAATACATCCTTTGGGCGAGATCATCAATTCGGGGAGATCAACAGCTATGAGGATTTCAAAAAAAATGTGCCTGTACGGGATTATGAAGACCTTCGACCTTATATTGATCGCATAACACATGGCGAACCAGATGTGTTATGGCCAGGCAAACCTGAATATCTCGCCAAAACATCGGGTACTACTTCCGGGGTAAAATACATCCCCATTTCGAAAGAAAGCATGCCGGAGCACATTAAGGCAGCCCGCAATGCTCTGCTCGGCTACATACATGAAACCGGCAATGCTGATTTTGTAAATGGAAAAATGATATTTTTACAAGGCAGCCCGGTAATGAATAAGAAGGCGGGTATCTCTGTTGGCAGACTGTCAGGTATTGTAGCTAACCTGGTGCCCGCTTATCTGCAAAAAAATCGCTTACCCAGTTACAAGATTAATTGTATTGAAGATTGGGAGCAAAAAGTGGATGCGATAGTTGAAGAAACTCTGAATGAAGATATGCGTCTGATATCGGGGATACCACCCTGGTGCCAGATGTATTTTGACAGACTGGCAGCTAAAACAGGCGGCAAAAAGATCAACGACATATTTCCTAACTTTAAACTATTTGTTTATGGCGGTGTAAATTACGAGCCGTACCGTGCACGCATTGAAGAAAGTATCGGTTTCGCTGTTGACTCAATTGAAACCTACCCTGCTTCAGAAGGCTTTATCGCATTCCAGGACTCGCAGAAAGAGAAAGCATTGCTGCTGCTTACCGATTCAGGGATGTTTTATGAATTTATACCAGCAGGAGAGTTCTTTAATAATAATCCTACCCGCATTAGCCTGGAAACTATTGAGTTAGATAAAAATTACGCACTGATATTAAATACAACTGCCGGTTTATGGGGTTACAGTATTGGCGATACGATAAAATTTATATCAAAAAATCCATACCGAATTATGGTGACTGGCCGTATAAAGCATTATATATCAGCATTTGGCGAACATGTGATCGGTGAAGAGGTGGAACGGGCGTTAATGAGTGTTGCTAATGAGGAAGGTGTTGTTGTAGTTGAATTTACGGTGGCTCCGCAAGTAAATCCCCCTAAAGGTGAGCTGCCTTATCATGAATGGTTTATTGAATTTGGTAAAAAGCCAGCTAATCTGAGAGCTTTTGCGTTAAAGGTGGATAAAGCACTGCAAAAGAAAAATATTTATTATTTTGACCTAATTGAAGGTAACATTTTGCAACCTTTGATCATCCAAAGTCTCGAAAAAGATGCATTCATTAATTATATGCGTTCGCAGGGAAAATTGGGGGGCCAAAATAAAGTACCAAGGTTATCAAACGACAGAAAGATAGCAGATGAGTTGGGGAGATTTATTAGTTAATTGATGTACCTTTTAATTGTATTGAGTTGAGTAAAAAGAATATAGCCATACTAGGTTCTACAGGCAGCGTTGGTACGCAGGCGCTGGAAGTTATTGGAGAAAATCCTTCTCTGTTTTGTGCCTATGTGCTAACTGCCCAAAATAATGCCGAATTACTGATACAACAAGCATTAAAGTTTAATCCGGCATATGTTGTTATCTGTAACGAAAAATATTATCAGAGAGTAAAAGATGCCCTTGTAGCAACTAATGTTGAGGTGCTATCAGGAATTGATGCGATCAACGGTATTGTCACCCATCCTGACATTAACATGGTGCTTACAGCGATGGTTGGTTTTGCTGGCTTGGAACCTACTATTAACGCAATTAAAGCCGGAAAAGATATCGCCCTTGCAAACAAGGAAACACTGGTAGTAGCCGGCGAATTAATAACCGACCTGGCTAAACAACATAATATCAATATATTGCCTGTCGATTCCGAGCATTCTGCGATCTTCCAATGTCTTACAGGGGAAGAAAGTAATTCTGTTGAAAAGATCATTTTAACAGCTTCAGGCGGGCCTTTCAGGGGCAAAAGTCTTGAATACCTGGCCGGTGTAACACGTGAAGACGCTCTTAAACACCCTAACTGGGTAATGGGGGCCAAGATCACTATCGATTCAGCGTCATTGATGAATAAGGGACTTGAGGTAATTGAAGCAAAATGGCTGTTTGGTTTGGAAGCTGAACATATTGATGTTATCGTTCATCCGCAGTCCGTCGTCCACTCAATGGTGCAGTTCAAAGATGGTTCTATAAAAGCGCAAATGGGATTACCGGATATGAAACTACCTATCCAATATGCGCTGGCTTATCCCGATAGGTTAAAGAACAATTTTAAAAGGCTTGATTTTATCAATTATCCCAACTTAAGCTTTGAGAAACCTGACATAAAGACATTTCGTAACCTTGCTTTGGCTTTTGAGGCTTTAAAACAGGGTGGTAACATGCCATGTATCATCAATGCTGCCAATGAAATTGCCGTGGCAGGCTTTTTGAACAATGGGCTTAGCTTTTTGGCGATGAGCGATATTATTGAGGAATGTATGCAAAAGATTGATTTTTATGCAAAACCAACACTTGATGATTATTTGAATACCGATAAAGAAACGCGCATATTAGCGCAAAATTTAATTAAAAGAATACCGTTAAAGACGTTTACAAATTGATATAAATAAGGAATGAGTATAGTGATTATGGTGGGCCAGTTATTGCTGGGCCTTTCGATTTTGGTAATTTTACATGAGTTTGGCCACTTTATAGCGGCACGCGCTTTTGGTATTAAAGTAGAAAAGTTCTATCTTTTTTTTGATGCATGGGGTATAAGCCTGTTCAAATTTAATTATAAAGGTGTTGAGTATGGTATTGGCTGGCTTCCGTTAGGTGGCTATGTAAAGATTGCCGGTATGATCGACGAATCAATGGATACTGAACAATTGGCCGGGCCTCCGCAACCCTGGGAATTCCGCTCAAAACCAGCCTGGCAGCGTTTGATAGTTATGCTGGGTGGTATCATTGTAAATGTCATTGTAGGTATACTTATTTTCTGGGCGCTTACTATTAAGTATGGTGAGACTTATATCCCGATGAGCAATATCAAATACGGTATTGTTCCGGGCTCTATTGGCAGGCATATCGGTCTAAAACCAGGTGACCAGATAGTTGGTGTAAATGGTACTCCGCTTACCAAATTTGAGGACCTGACCAGTTCTAAGATATTGCTTGACCATACCGTACTTAATGTTCAGCGCGCCAATCAGACACTGAACATTACTATACCACCGACTATACTAAATGAAATATCTGATTTGGGTATAGACGAATTTATTGAACGTGCACCACGAAGCACTTTTAGTGTTGATTCGGTTTATGGTGCTGCCAAAAAAGCCGGATTACAAAAGGGAGATAGTATAACGGCCGTAAATAGTCACAAAGTAGTCTTCTTTGATGAATTGCATGATCAACTGGATTCAAATAAAAATAAACGGGTGGTATTAACTGTTGTCAGAAATAAAACAACCGTTTTGCAATTGCCTGTTAATGTTGATAAGGATGGTAAAATTGGCTTTGCAAGACCAATAAAAGAACTATTGCCAAAAGAAGATACTTTAAATTACAGCTTTTTCGGATCGCTACCTGTTGGTGCTTCAAAAGCCTGGGGTACACTCGTTGATCAGTCTAAAACCTTTGGAAAAATATTTAATGGTCAGCTTAAAGCACGCAAAGCGATTTCGAGCCCTATTGGCATTGCTGTGATGTTTGGCACTCACGTGGATTGGCTGCGTTTCTGGAGCCTGACAGGGTTGTTATCCATGGTGCTGGCTTTCATGAATCTGTTGCCTATTCCGGCATTAGATGGCGGTCATGCTGTATTCCTGATCATCGAAATGATAAAAGGGAAACCGTTAAGCGATAAATTCCTTGAAAGGGCACAGATCGTTGGTTTTGTACTGCTGATTACGCTGATGGTATTTGCCTTTGGTAATGATATTGTAAAACAGATCATGAAGAAATAATCTTCCGACACATACAAAAAAGCGCCCCCGATAATGTCGAGGGCGCTTTTTTGTGGCATTAAATTATTATACTGCCGGATCAGTTGTTTCTGGCTCCGGGTCATAAGCTGTGCGTTCCTTTTTAAATATGGCAGCACCTATCAAACCGAATATAGCACCTAAAATTGAATACACTATCATTGCGCCAAGGGCCCCCAGGATTACACCATATTTCTTAACGATTTCCATTGCCTGATCAATTTGATCGCTTGAAAGATTTCCTTTTGCTGCCATAGCCTCCCTTTGCTGCTCAATAGTTTGAGTAAACATCTCAGGACTAAGAAAAGTGAGATAGATGTAAACGAATATTCCGGTAAATACCCCGGCAAATACTCCATATAGTAAACCGGTAATAAAGGCTTCATTAAACTTAATGTAGCCTCCCAGTTTATCTTTATGTTCCTTTTGTGCTAAAAATAACAATGCTAAAAGAACTATGTAAGTCAAATACTTTATCGGAGAGTTAATATCCAGTTTTGCTATCTCGATAATGTAGGTTATTACTATAGCTACTAAAGTGTAAATTAAAGACCATTTAATGGCTATTTTAGCCGAACTTGGTGCTGTTTGTTCCATTTGTGATATTGTTTTAGAGTTTAAATAATTACTCTAATATACTAAATATCACTATATCAAAACCTTTGTTGATAGCTTTTGATAATGAAAGGAGTTCCCTGGATTTAAGAAGCAGGATCGTTATCCGCCACTGTCGCATAAGCAACTGCAGGCCTTTTAAATAGTGCGCCAAAAATCAAGGCAATAGCAAAAATCAATATGATCGAAATGACCTGCGATTCTATTTGCTGCCAGACAGTTACGTTGTCCTGTACAGCAAACTGATCTTTGATCTGCTTTTGTTTATCAGCAATTTGCTTTTCGTTAGCACCGCTTTGTTTTAACGCGACAGGAGTAGCAGCTAGCAGCACATTTTCTATTTTAATATTCATCTTAGGCTCGATAACATGAGCAAAAATCAGGTCGCGCCCAACGAATATACAGGCATATGCCACCAGGAACATAATAAATATACCTGATGTAGCTATCCTGAAATCCCAGGATATTCCCATGCGAGCCCTGAGTTTGTAACAAAAAATGATTGCGAACGGAATGGGTAATATGATAGAAAACACGTAAGGCACAGCAATTACACCTATCGGGGACTTAACAACTGTAGTGATCAAATAAAAACTAATAATATTGCATGCCAGCAGAATCAGACCGAGTATCAACCCACTAATTAAAGCGTTTTTTTTTAATTCACTGCTTATAACTATTCCCATTTATAAATATTCTTTAATTAAAACTGATCAATACCGCCAATACCGCCATATCAAAATCCTTTTCGATAGCACTGGCAGCAATCTTATCCTTTTCATATTCACCAGTTGCAGTGCCCTGGAAGAAGCACATCATAGGGTAAAATATATCCTTTATTTCAGAATCATCAGGCAAATCCTTTGCAACCCTGCTTATTTCAGCAACCGGGCTTTCCATTAATATCTGATTTTCGATAACCGGCTCATAAATGCGGTACTCATCCTGGAACTCGTCCTCATCAACCAATAAAAACTCTTTCAGATAATCCTCTAATTCAGGTTCAATATCTTCATCCTCACACTCGTTTAAATAAAGCAGCAAATTTAAAAGCTCGGTTCCTCTTTCAAGTGTTTGTTCTTCTATTTCCGCCCATTCCTGAGTTTCCAGATAATCATCTTCCAGTTTCTTTACATCTGCGCTGAAGAAGTTGATCATCAGCAGATCAAAAAACACTTCGCGCAGTGATTCAACTTTGGGATTATCATCAAAAACACCATCAAGCAGGTCTACTTTGCTTAAAAAGTCTTCCTCAGATGCAAATACAACTTTAAATTTTGCGGTTAGCTGAGTTGCGTCAAAATTGCCGTATTGTGAAAAAGCCTGCAAAGCAGCTTCTACTGCAGATCCTATTTTGGGGTCGATCATATTCTTATGATTTAAATAGCTTGTTGTTATTATAGGTTAACAAAACAGAACCCTTAAGTTTTTGCCCTATGAACGGTGAGTTATAAGATTTTGACTTGTTGTTGAATTTATCATAGATCCATTCAGCATCTTTATCAAAAACCACCAGGTTAGCCTTCTGTCCTTCGGCAATAACAGGCACTTCAATATTTAATATTTTGCGCGGATTTATGGCCATTTTCTCAACGATCATATCTACTGCCAGTCCTGCTTCAAGTGCTATGGCAAAAGCTGTTTGCAGGCTTATCATGCCGTACTCTGCCATCTCAAACTCTACATTTTTAAACTCAACTTCGTGCGGGGTATGCTGTGATACGATAGCATCTATTGTACCATCTGTCAGTCCCTTTAATAACGCCTTCACATCCTTCTTAGTGCGCAAAGGTGGTTTCACCTTATACTGGCTATCGAAGCCCATCAGCGCATCGTCAGTGAGCAACAGATGATGAACAGCCACATCACAGGATACCTGCAAGCCTTTTTTCTTAGCTTCCCGGATCAGGTCTACCGAACGCTCGGTAGATATTGTACTGAAATGTATTCTTGATTCTGTATACTCTGCCAGGTAAAGGTCGCGCGCTACCATTAACTCCTCGGCAAGTGAGGGAATGCCTTTCATCCCTAATAATGTACTCACTTCGCCCTCGTGTACCTTGGCCTTGCCGGCAATAGCTGTGTCCTCTGGATATGAGAATACTAGTGCATTAAATCCTTTGGTATATAAAAGCGCACGTTCCATCAGTCCGGCATCCTGTACAGGTTGATTGCCATCAGTAAATGCTTTTGCGCCGCTTTGATACATATCGTACATCTCGGCCAGGTCTTTGCCTTCTCTCTTATAAGATATGGTACCTAATGGATATACATCCACAAGGTTGTTTTTCGCCCTGTTCATTAGGTATTCGATCTCTGCCTTGGAATGTACCGGCGGCATGGTATTAGGCATCAATACAACTCCTGTAAATCCGCCTGCTGCTGCTGCCCTTGTACCGGTCTGCAGATCTTCTTTGGTTTCCAGGCCTAATTCGCCTATATTACAGTTCAGGTCGAAGAAACCGGGCGCGAGGTATTTACCTTTTGCATCAAAGCTGTCGATATCTTCATTAATTGTTTTAGCTATCCTGGTAATTACACCTTTTTCAATTAATACATCGGCAATTTGTTTGTAAAAGGGCGAACCCGGATCGGAAATGGTTGCAGATTTGATAAGCAAATTCATTAGCGCTGCTTTAAGAATGGAATGGCTGTGACTTATCCCAGCTCTGAAAACTGCTGTTTACCAGGCTTATAGTACCTGATGAGCAATATTTCGGTTGCCAGAAAAATCAATGCCAAAATTATACAAAGTTTCCATAATTGCAGGCCAAAATTTAAATCGGATACTTCAGCCTTTATTGATGCCTGTCCCGGTTGTAAAACATTGCCTGCCTGAGGAAAAATTTGCTTCAGATTATCTGCCGTTAAGTAGCTCATATCTGACTCTTTCCTGTTATCATTAAATGCCAGTACCGATAATATACTATCCTGCTTTTTCAACTCATAATTCCCACTTTCCTGCAACAGGTCGGATGCGTAAAGCAAAGTGCTTCCCTCCTGCTGCTTTACATCGGGTATAATAGTCATGTTTCCTTTAACCAATTTTAACAGTTGCCGCTCATCGCTTTGTATTGGTGGAACTTCAATGCTTTGATCCTGGCCAAGTGTATAAAACAACGCCTGGTCGTGCCCGCTTAACAAAGCTATTCTGAACATCACCGGCACTAATAAAGCATGGCGTGGCAGGCTGCTGAAATCATCATTCAATGCTACTGCCGATACATAGACTTTACCTTTCCCACTTTTATAGGCTGACCAGAATGATTGCCTTCCCGGCAATTCCATTAAGTTTTCACCACCCGATGAGCTTAATTGATAGTATTTTTTTACCGTAGGCAGATCAGGGTTTTGAGGATAGGATTCGAAAATATTTTTGAATACCGGATTTTGCAGATTAATCGCAGATACTTTAGTCGCTTCATTTATTAATTTTTCAGGATATGCAGCATTCATTGGCTGCAAAAATGCTTTGTAATTGGCAAGATCAGCATCTGCAGAAGGAAAGATAACCAGGTTACCGCCTTTGGCAACGTAAGTTTTTAATTGTTGAGCCAATCCTGTTGAGATCGCTTTTATATCACTTAAAACTATCAGTGGATAGTTATTCAATGCAGCGTAATCTACGTTACCATCATCTGTTCTTTTGGCAGCGAAAAAAGGATCAACCTCAAAAACAGCTTTTAAAAATGGATTACTTATAGCTCCATCGATCAGCAAAACCGGCATTTGCTGTTTAACGTTAAAAGTGAAATAAAACTGGTTATCAAACGTAACGGGGTTATCCTGCAATTGTATTTCGGCAGGCTGCCAACCGCTTTGCAGGCCGGAGAATGACAACGTATCGTTTTGCACGGACCGTGGGTTGATAGTAAAACTTCCTAAAGCTTTTTGCCCCTTGTTGATCAGCAATTTCAATGGTATTTTTTCAGCCTTTTCTCCCGCGTAGTTATGCAACCTTACTACCAGTTTCTCATTTTCACCCGGGCGATGCACGGCCGTTAACAGCCAAACGGAATCTACTGCAACATTTGGCAATTCGCTTGCTTTTAACTGGATCAGGTTAAAGTGTATGCCAGCATCAGTCTTGATGGCGCCTGCATCTGCCATATTTTTTTGAAAATCTGATATGATGTACGTTGATCGAACAGCACCATGCTGTGTATTTAACAAACTTTGTTGCCTGTTGACGATTTGCTGTAAACTGCGGCCCTGCGGGCTGATCTTTACTGCGTCAACCGCATCATTAAATTCATCCCTGCTTAATAAACGCTGATGTTTGCCTTCAAAATCCTGTGTAAGTAATTGGAAACGGTCGTTTATATTATAAGCTGATGCGATTTCCTTTGCACGGCGCTTAGCTTCGTCCAGTAATGTCCCCTCTTTATTCAGGGTTTGCATGGAATAAGAATTATCTACAAAAATACTGACCGCCTGCTGTTTGCCTGTATTTGCCGCATTTTTTCCGGGGATATAAGGCCGGGCAAAAGCAAACGCTAAAAACAGAAGGGCTAATAGACGTGCTGCTAATATCAATCGTTCCTTTAAATTTCTGCGGGATGCCTGTTGCTCCTGTATCTCCTTTAAAAACTGTACGTTGCTGAAATATACCTTTTGATATTTGCGAAAATTAAACAGGTGTATAATAACAGGGATAGCCAGCGATATTAATGCAAAGAGAAAAGCGGGATATAGAAAATGCATTATTGATGTGCGAATGTGCAGATATGCAAATGTGCAAATTAATGTGCATATAGACATGTCTACGATTTATCTATTTTGTAGCTTTATTTAATAATTGTTATTTTACCTACTTATCACAATAATGAAAAAACTTCCTCTTTTACTGATCTGGTCAAGAGTTGCTTTTGCAGCCATCGTCATTACTTTGAGTATTTTAAAGCCATCCTATTTCAGAACTATTATTATAACGCTTATTGCATTAGGTTTAATATCAGACATTTTTGATGGAATAATTGCCCGCAAACTCAATATCTCAACACCAAAATTAAGAAGGCTGGATTCTACAATAGATCAAATCTTTTGGCTGGCTGTAGTTACAACTGCCTACATTATTGATCCTGTATTCTTTAAAGACAATATTTTAGCAATAGCCATAATTATAGGACTGGAAGCAATTTGTTATATCGTATGCTTTCTGAAATTCAGAAAAGAAGTGGCTACGCATGCACTTTCATCAAAAGTTTGGACACTTGTTTTGTTTGCTACATTAATACAAATCATAGCTGTAAATCACTCTATAGTGCTTTTCAATATTTGCCTTTATCTTGGTATAGTTACAAGACTTGAAATCATCAGTATTTTTCTAATCATCAGAAATTGGACATATGATGTTCCAACGGTATATCATGCTGTTTTGATAAGAAAGGGCAAACCGATAAAAAGACACAAACTTTTTAATGGCTGATCATTTTTAAAACAATGCTTTGCTTTTTCTGCTATTTCAATCGGAGGATTAAATATGAAATGGCATATCGGTTGTTCGGGTTTTCATTACAGAGACTGGAAAGGTAAATTTTATCCGGAAGACCTTGCTCAAAAAAAATGGTTTGATTATTACTGTCAGTATTTTGATACAGTAGAATTGAATGTCACGTTTTACCGCTTTCCGCAATTATCATTTCTTCAGAATTGGTATCAAAAAAGCCCTGAGCATTTTCGTTTTTCAGTAAAAGCGCCTAAAGCCATTACTCATTTTAAGCAATTTCATGATTCGGGGCAGATGATATCTGATTTTTATAAAACTATAAATAATGGGTTAAAGGAAAAGTTGGGACCGGTGTTATTTCAAATGCCACCGCGATTTAGCTATAATGAGGAACGGCTTGAACGTGTCTTAAAAAGCCTTGATCCATCATTTAATAATGTAGCTGAGTTTCGCCATGTGAGTTGGTGGCGCGAAGACGTCTATAAAGCTCTGGCCGAGCGCAACATTACATTTTGTGGCATGAGTTATCCGAATTTACCAGATAATGTAATTGAGAATACAGCGTCACTTTATTATCGCTTTCATGGCGTACCTAATCTGTACCGCTCGCCTTATTCAAAGGAATTCTTACAGAAGGTTGTTGGTGCGGTAAAACACAATACTAAATTACAAGAAGGATGGTTCTATTTCAATAATGATTATGACGCTGTGGGTGTTAAAAATGCAGAAGAGATGATAGAATTGGTCTGAACCTTGACACGATTTAAGGATTATTTTGATTAGAGTAATGATTTATGTCAATCATCATATCAATCTTTCAAATCTTTTAATCGTGTCTTATTTACACGATTTAAGAATTATTTTGATTAGAGTAGTGATTTAGGCCAATCATCATATCAATCTTTCAAATCATTTAATCGTGTCTTATTGATCATCACTGCTTTGCTTTTTGTGATGTTTCTTTTTCTTGGTAGTCTTACTGGACTTCTTCTTTGATGTGGTCTCTTTCTTTTCGGGCGCAGATGTCTTTACTGGTTCTTTTGCTACAGCTATATCAGTGGTTTTATTATCGGTTGAGTCCTTGCTTAGTTGTTTTACGGTAAAGTTATTACCCCGCAAACCATATTCCAACACACGTTTTTGCTCGGTAGGTTTGGTATCCTTACCATTGCCATCATAAATAGGGAACTCGCGCATAAACTTGCCTTCTTTAATATAAAAGTTATCATTGCCGCGATAACCTTTCTTTTGTGAGTTGGTCAGTTTAGGAAAGTCCAGTTTATTGGCTTTACTGTTATTGAATTCAAATGCGTAGATAGTTGCATAGTTAGCCGTATCTGTGGCTTTTGCCTGTATCAGTATCTCGGGGTTACCATCCAGGTCCATATCAGAATTATACACATCTACGATAGAGCCATCAAGATCTCCGGTGGTGGTGGTATACTTTTTACCCGATGAATCAGAATGTAATATCAGGTATCCGCCAACTGATGTTGATCCTCTGCCCCAGCTTAACACATCGTAGTCCTGGCCTGGTGATACTTCTACGCGTTTATGAAAACGAAAAGGATCAGCAAAATCAGCTTTTTTTATTATAACCTGTGGCTGTGCAACTTTTTTCTCATTTTGAGTACAGCCAGTTGCCCCTATCAGGGAACCTATTAGTATAAATAAATAAACCCTGTTGCTCATTTTTAAATCTTAATTATATAATGAATCTGGTGATAATTCTCCTTTAGGCTTGCCGGGAACAGTCATGTATACCCTTAAAGCACTTATAGAACCTGAATCAAAATATTTCAAAGTAAACTTATGATATCCCTTTTGTAAGGCAATTGCCCCGCCCTGTTCCGCAATGGGGTGCTTACCATCATTATTTACAATCGGTTGATCATCTATAGCCAAAACCGAGCCATCATCAGAACGGGTCGAAAATTGATATAGCCCGTCAGCATCAATACGTATATAGCCTGTATATATTACCCCAAAGGCCGGATTGTTTTTTTTGAGCAGCAACGGGTTAAAACTTTTTGCAACACCGCTATCCACTACAGCTGCATCTTTAAACTGACCTGTATTAGCAAAACTTCCCTGAAATAATTGGAATTTAAGTCCTGTAGCACTCCCCTGATAAGATACCGGGGCAAGTGGCGCCTTGTTATAAATTATGGTATGGGTAACCTGGCTGCGTTTACCTGACGGGGTTATCACTATAGTTTGCAGGTCACGGTATTGATCCTGGGGCACATCGTAGGTGATCGGCATACGATATTGCAGATCTGTTTCGCGTGGAGAATAGCTATCAATTGTATAAAATATTTTAGCTCCGGTTACTGACGGCTTTAAGTTGACACTTAATTGCGAACCAAAAATAATAGTGTCCTGTAATGTACCAATGGCGGTAGGTACATGATAATCATAATTATTTTTGTCTAACCAGGCTAACCGCGACGGCAAACGCGTTTCTGAAAAATCTTTAAAGTTTTTATTTGCCAGTGGTGTCCACGCAATTTCAGATAATGCCAGCAATCTTGGATATAGCATATACTCGGCCTTTGCATCGGTGCTGATATATTCTGACCATAAGTTTGCCTGCACGCCGATCACATATTTTTGCTGTTCCGGTGTTAACACATCCGGAGTTGGATTATAGCTGTATGTTTTTTGTAAAGGATAATATCCGCCAATACTTAACGGCTCATTTACTTTGCCTTGAGAGTGATCCAGGTATAAGCCACCACTTCCGGGAGTCATGATCACATTATGGCTTTGTTTTGCAGCAGCAATACCACCATTTTCGCCACGCCAGCTCATTACTGTAGCATTGGGCGATAATCCACCTTCTAATATTTCATCCCAGCCAATAATGCTGCGCCCTTTTGAGTTCACAAATTTTTCGATGCGTTGTATAAAGTAGCTTTGCAAGCCTTCTTCGTTCTTTAGCTTCAGCTTTTTGATCATTTTTTGGCAAAATGCTGAGTTCTTCCACGCATCTTTAGGAACTTCATCGCCACCAACATGGATATATTTACTTGGGAAAAGATCCATTACCTCGGTCAAAACATCTTCCAAAAAGCTAAAAGTTTTATCTGAAGGGCAATAAACATCATGTACTACGCCCCATGTTTCGTACACCTTATACGTTTTACTTGGGTCGCAACTTAATTCAGGGTATGCAGCAAGAGCAGCCATTGAGTGGCCGGGCATCTCGATCTCCGGCACTACATTGATATACCTGTCAGCAGCATATTTAACTACTTCGCGAATCTGATCTTGTGTATAAAATCCGCCGTATGGTGTATTATCGAATTGTTGTGGGGTACGGTCGTGATAATTGCCTATCACAGTTTGAGCACGTTGGCTTCCAATTTCTGTTAATCTCGGATATTTTTTTATCTCAATGCGCCAGCCCTGGTCATCAGTTAAATGCCAGTGGAAGTTATTCAGCTTATAATAAGCCATCAGGTCGATGGTCTTTTTAATAAATTCAACCGAAAAAAAGTGACGGCATACGTCCAGCATTAATCCGCGGTAACCGAAGCGTGGATAATCTTCAATTCGTGCACAAGGTAATTTTATAGATGCTGTTCTATCCGCAGGAATTAATTGCAATAAAGTTTGTATACCGTAAAATAGCCCGGCGCCTTTACCTGCAACAATTATTTGCTGTGGAGTAATGGTTAAACGATAACCCTGGTCAGGCAATCCTTCTGTACCTTTTTCAGTAAAAACTATGCTATTTGCTATGGTTTCTGTGCTGTTAACTTTAAGTTCATTACGCAGCATTAGTTTATGCTGCAGATAATCTGTAAAAAAAGCTACAGCTTTATTACCCATACTATCTGTTAACAAAACAGTTTGTTGACTAAGGACAAATTCGCCTGAGGTCTTCTTTACAGAAACAGGGGCAGGTATGATACCCATGTTAAGATCAGCGTCCTGTGCGTTGGCAGTAAAATCAAAAAGAAGCAAAAAGATGAACAGTACCAGGGCAATATTTTTATACATAGCAGTTTATAACGGTGAATTAAGGCCGTGAAGATAACAGATTTTAGAAAAAAACAGACTTTTATCAGTGTAAAAAATCTATAACCAACAAAAAAGCCACCCGTTTTAACGAATGGCTATGCTTTTTCTTTTGTTGGCTTAGCGGGTTCTGCTTTTTTTATCCTGTGTGGACGGCTTTTACCGAACGAGCCCATTGCAATTTTCCCTTTTGCTGATTTTTTATCGCCTTTTCCCATGGTATAATGATTTGTGTTTTTATAATGTAATCAATATTACGGAAAATTGTTTGTCTGAACCATGATTTAAACGATTAAATGATTTTTTGATTAAATAATCATGTCAATCAGAAAATCCTAAGAATCAGGGTTCAGACTAAATCAAGCTGTCACAGCATGTTCTTTGGCTGCAAGGTAACGTTCAGCATCAATAGCTGCCATACAACCTGTACCAGCTGCTGTTACTGCCTGGCGGTAAACATGATCCTGTGCATCGCCGCAAGCAAACACACCTTCTATATTGGTTCTTGTTGAACCTGGCTCAGTTAAAATATAACCGGTTTCGTTCATATCGATCCAACCTTTAAATAATTCTGTATTAGGATGATGACCAATGGCTACAAAGAAGCCTGTTACATCCAATACCTTTTCTTCGTTGGTTTTATTGTTGAATACTTTAACGCCTGTTACTACCTGTCCGTCGCCAACAATTTCTTTGGTTTCGGTATTATAGATCACTTCGATGTTATGCGTATGCATTACACGGTGCATCATTGCTTTTGACGCACGAAACTCATCGCGCCTTACCAGCATATACACCTTGCGGCATAATTTGGCTAGGTAAGTAGCTTCTTCAGCTGCTGTATCGCCGGCACCTACAATTGCTACATCGTGACCGCGGAAAAAGAAACCGTCACATACTGCACAGGCAGATACACCAAAGCCATTATATTTTTGTTCTGATTCCAGACCTAGCCATTTAGCTGAGGCTCCTGTTGAAATAATCACCGTATCAGCCAGGATAGTTTTTGTTTCATCAACAATTACTTTGTGCGGCAAACTTGAAAAATCAACAGAGGTTACATAGCCAAAACGGATATCGGTACCCAGGCGCGCAGCTTGTTTTTCAAAGTTTTCCATCATGGCAGGGCCTTGTATCCCATCAGGATAACCAGGATAATTTTCCACTTCGGTAGTTTGAGTAAGCTGGCCGCCGGCCAGTAAACCAGTGTATAAAACAGGCTTCAGATCAGCACGTGCAGCATAAATAGCAGCTGTATAACCCGCAGGCCCAGACCCTATGATCAGGCATTTAACATGTTCAGTTTCTTGAGACATTAGATTTTTTTATGAGCGCAAATTTAGTAAAAAAGAGGATTTTATTAGTCAGGCACCCGTAAAATCATTTACCTGTGTTAGCCTTCAATACCCTGATGAAATTACCACCCAATATCTTATCGATATCTGCCTCGCTGTAATTAAGCTTTAAAAGTTCTTCTGTTATCTTGGGATAATCAGTAACATCATCCATGCCTAAGGGATAGGATTCGGCTCCGTCAAAATCTGAGCCGATCCCTACATGGTCTACCCCTATCAGTTTGACGATGTAATCAATGTGCTTAATGAGCATGCTTAGTGGCGGACGTATTTGGTCAGATTCTGATTTATAGATCGCATTCAGTCGTATTTTGGCGAGATCACTATCATGATATATTTTGGTAAGGGAATCCAGTTCGGTCAAATGTTTCCGATAAAAATATGTTACTTTTTTCCCGTAAGCACTGTCTAAAAAACCACTATAAAAATTCACAAATACCACTCCACCATTTTTGGCCAATGCCTTTAACTGAGCGTCTTTCATATTACGCTGGTTGGGGTTTAAAGCATAAGCACAGCTATGTGAAGCGATAACCGGCTTGCTTGTAGTGGCAATAACATCATAAAAGGTTTGCTCGCCAACGTGAGATATATCCACCATAACGCCGAGCTTATTTAAATGCCGCACGATTTGTTTGCCATAATCAGACAGTCCGACGTGTCCCGCCTTTTTCAATGAATCAAGATGGTGGGTTTCATCGGCCGCTGAAGTTGCCCATGATGTACTGTTATTCCAGGTAAGGGTGAGATAACGCATCCCCCGTTTTGCAAGGGCATCAATATAATCCATTCTGTCTTCGATCATGTGCCCGCCTTCAACCCCTATCATAGCAACAAACTGCTTTTTGGCTCCTGCTTTCTCTAATTCGGCCGCATTGCGTACCAGGGCCATTTTGCCGGGATTACGTTTTATCAGGGCCTCCAATGAGTCTATTTCGCGATTGGCAAATTTAAAGGCGGTTCCCTTGCCGTAATCCTCACCACACCATATGGAAAAAACCTGCACATCCAAGCCACCTTCTCTAGCCCTTACCAAATCAAAATTACCCGTGCTTTGGCGTTTGGACAGATCTAATTTTGTGATCAGTTCGTTTGATATTACATCGTTGTGTGTATCAACCAGGATAGCTTTTTGATGGATTTCCTGTGCGTTTTGAGCAGAGACTTTTAGAAATGGTAATAGAAGCAATGGTAGTAGCAGTTTTTTCATGGTTTGAAGATATGCAAATGATCTTAGAGACACAAAGCAGAGACACAATGTAGAGACACAAAATTTTGTGTCTCTACATTGTGTTATGATTCATTTGATAAATAATCAAACCCAAAGCAAATATTAAAAGGCATATACCGACAATGATGAACATGTCCCATAAAAGCGGACCTTCGGTTTTTATGCCTGCAGAAATCAATCGTTTCCTTTCGCGCTGCCTTGCAATACCGAAGATGATAAACAAAAGGCCGCCTAAGGCTGCAATCACTTCATGAAAAATTCTGTGCATTTTATGCTTTTATGAATTTGCTAACATGAACTTAGACAATTTTGTTGTATATGTAATGTAACATGTTTTATATGTCGCGAACCTTTTACAACACAGACCGTTGATTTATTTGATTTAGGGATTTCGTTGATATTGTCATTAATTAACTGATTACTAATCACCAACCACTGACTTATGTCTGTATTATACCCACATTAAAAGCCTTTTCAATTGGTGCATGATTGGCGGCTTCGATTCCCATTGAGATCACCTTTCGCGTTTCCAGCGGGTCGATTATACCGTCAACCCAAAGCCTTGCTGCGGCGTAGTAAGGTGTAGTTTGCGAATTATAACGGTCGGTTATCTGTTTCAATAATTCTTGTTCTTTTTGCTGATCAACTTCCTCGCCTCTTGCCTTTAATCCTGATGCCTGTATTTGTAATAAAGTTTTGGCCGCTTGTGAACCACCCATCACTGCAATTTTGGCTGATGGCCAGGCATATATTAATCTTGGATCATAAGCCTTACCACACATGGCATAATTACCTGCACCGTAAGAGTTGCCGATGATGAAAGTGAACTTAGGTACTACCGAGTTAGCAACCACGTTAACCATTTTAGCACCATCTTTTATAATGCCACCCTGCTCTGAGCGACTGCCTACCATAAAACCGGTAACATCCTGTAAAAACACAAGAGGTATCTTTTTTTGATTACAGTTCATGATGAAGCGCGTAGCCTTATCAGCCGAATCGGAATAAATGACGCCTCCGAACTGCATCTCGCCTTTTTTTGATTTCAATACTTTTCGTTGATTGGCTACGATACCCACAGCCCAACCATCTACCCTGCCTAAACCACAAATAATGGATTGCCCGTAGCCCTCTTTATATTCTTCAAATTCAGAATTATCCAGTAGTCGGAATATAATCTCCTTCATATCATATGGCTTTTCCCTGTTTTCGGGCAGTATGCCATATATTTCTTTTTCGGGCGATTTAGGCACAGCGGGCGTGATACGATCAAAGCCCGCTTTAACATAATCGCCGGTCATGCTCATGATATTTCGTATGGAATCCAGGCAAGCTTTATCATTAGGTTGTTTATAATCAGTTACGCCTGAAATTTCGCAGTGGGTAGTTGCACCTCCAAGTGTTTCATTATCCACATCCTCGCCAATGGCCGACTTTACCAGGTACGAACCCGCTAGAAACACAGAGCCTGTCCCATCAACAATCATTGCCTCATCGCTCATAATGGGCAGATAGGCACCGCCTGCCACACATGAACCCATAATGGCCGATATCTGTATGATGCCCATACTGCTCATAATGGCGTTGTTGCGGAAAATGCGACCGAAATGTTCCTTGTCAGGAAAAATCTCGTCCTGCAAAGGCAAATAGACACCTGCAGAATCAACCAGATAAATAATTGGTAATTTGTTTTCTATGGATATTTCCTGGGCACGAAGGTTTTTCTTAGCTGTGATGGGGAACCATGCTCCGGCTTTTACGGTAGCATCATTAGCCACTACAACACATTGCCTGCTGGATACATAACCAATACCACAAACGACACCGCCTGAAGGACAGCCGCCATGCTCGGCATACATGTCATCACCCGCGAATGCCCCTATTTCCAGCCAGGGTTTATTATCGTCAATCAAATAGGCTACACGTTCGCGGGCCAGCATTTTGCCTTTTTCTTTTTGTTTAGCTGCCGCCTTTTCGCCTCCGCCCTGGTGAACTTTCTTTAGTTTGTTATTCAGATCATAAACAAGCTGTTTATTTATATCTTCATTTTTATTGAATTCGATATCCATTGAGTTCAGTGATTAGTTAATTGGTAATCGGACATCAGTTGAGAACTGAAATCGTTATAAAGGTAATAATTGTGGGGATATCAAATCACCTTGCAATAAGCTTTCAAAATGATAAGACTAATCTCTGGTCTCATATCTCTAATCTCTCAACCCAGGTCTTTTCTTAACAGGTGAAATAGACTTCACAATTGTTTCGCCCTTAACAGGATTTTTAACTGGTTTCATCAGGGATATCGAATTTTGATAAGCCTCTTCAATCAACTGTTTCATGTACCATTCGGGAAAATCTTCCTTATCCTTCACTTTAATATAGCGGTACTGGCTGCCATCACCCAATAACATATTGCCGGGATCATCGATATCTACACCACGATTAAATCCAAAATTGACATGATCGCTAAAAACAGCGATGCTACAAAACACATCACCCGCCTTATCTGTGGGAGACCAGCCAAAAGCAACTGCATTATAATTATCGTAGATGAGTTCGTTGGTATCCGGGTAAATATCCCACACAAATTCGCGAAGCCTTAAAGCAGCCGCTTTTACCTTATCCGGGTACGGGAGCAGAAATTTCACAAGATCCTGAACTTCTTCCTTAGGCATCAGTTTATGATAATATCTTTTTAAATTTAATCACTTAATTTCCAAAACTCAACATCAATGCCTGTCAAAATAAAAAGAATATATGAGCCCTATTCAAAAGACGATGGTTACCGTATATTGATTGACCGTTTATGGCCGCGTGGTATTAAAAAGGAAGAAGCGCACATAGATAAATGGATGAAAGAGATAGCTCCATCAACTGATTTGCGCAAGTGGTTTCACCAGGAGTCTGAAACCGATCATTGGGAGCAATTTGTAAAGTCCTACCTGGCAGAACTAAAGAAATCAGATGTGATTGAGGAACTGCTTTCGGATATTGATGATCATAAAATCGTTACATTACTTTACGGTGCAAAGAATGAAGAGCATAACCATGCGCTAATATTAGAGCAATTTATAGTGGGGCATTCCCGCTCCTGATCAAAATAGTTGAGACCCAACGAACTACTGATTAATAAACTCTTAAATCGACCTATTTCCTAAACTAAACATAGTGAGCTCCATTTCGTATAAATTAATTCGATAAACTAAGTATCATTGGTCGGGATTGATTTATTCAACATAGGTTTGCATTGAAACGCTATCTTATCTTTCTGTTTTTTGGATTTCATTTGAGTTGCTTTGCTTCGACAGATTTTTCAGCGTCGGATACCTCAGCCGTAAACCACTTAAATAAAGTGGCGGCATCTTATTTTAAATCTAACCCGGACAGTACCTTTTATTATGCGAAGCAAAGTATAGCACTTGCACGCAAAGTCCATTACCCTAAAGGTTTGGCAGACGGGTTGGTGCAGACTGCTCATGTTAATTATTTCAAAGGTAAGTCCAGCGATGCTATCAGCAATTTTAATGAAGCAGTTCTGATCTACAAACAATTAAAAGATCAGCGGGGGTTATCCGCCTGTTACGTTTTGTATGGGCGTATGTACACGTTGCTAGCTGATTACAAGAAAGCTTTATCATACTTAAACAAAGCTCTTTCAATAGACAGGCAAACAGGCTACGAGTATGCATTGACCGACTGCTATAAAAACATAGGAATTGTGTATTTCAGCGAGGGCAAACTATCAAAGGCGTTGGATTTTTACTATAAGGCGCTCTTTATCGCTGTCAAGAATCATTATACTATACTATCGGCAGAGTTGTATAATAATATCGGGGTAATCCTGCAAAACATGGAAGTGTATCCGAACGCACTTGAATATTACAAAAAGTCTATTGCGATTTTTGAGGGGACTAATAACCTGCAAGCTCTGGGGACTCTGAACCAAAATATAGGTGAGATCCTTTTAGCCCAGGCCAACTATGACCGAGCTATCACCTATTTGGATAAGGCGAACCGGATCACCAAAAAACAAAATGATCAGGATGGCCTAAGCTCTGTATATACAGATCTGGGGCTATGTTATGCTAATAAAAACCAATACAAAAAAGCGATCAGTTACCTTGATACCTCTTTACGTATTGGTATTAAATATAAGATTGTTTACAACCAGGCCTATGCACAGATCGGTTTTGCCACAGTATATAACATGCAAAAAGATTACAAAAAAGCCTATCCTTATGCTGTACGCGGTCAACAGCTTGCAATTAAGCTGGGGAATTTATCCGTAAGGGCCAACGCGGCATTTCAACTAAATAAAACGCTGGTTGGATTGGGAAGAGTTGCCGAGGCATACCAATCATTAAATGAATATATCGACCTAAAAAAGGGGTTAAAAGACAATGAAAGTATTCAGAAATTAACTTCGTACAACTTTGAACTCAGTTTCGCAGTCAAACAACGTTTACTTGAACAACAGCAACATGAAAAAGACTTGTTGTATAAACAAAATTCGCGAGCCCAGCGCTTAACCAATCTGATCTTCCTGGTCATTATTATGGCAATGATCGTAACTACGGGAATTTATTACCGCGAAAAGCGAAAACAGCAAAAGATCAATGCGATGCTTGAAAATAAAAATACAGAAGTATTGCAGCAAAAAACCGATCTGGATGAACAGGCAAGTAAATTGAACAACCTGAATACACTTAAAGACCGGCTTATAGCGATCCTTGCGCATGATCTGCGCGCGCCTTTAAGCACATTAAGAGGTCTGTTTGATCTGTTGCAGGATGATTCTATCTCGCACCAGGAATTGCTTGATATGATCCCTGGTGTGCTAAAAAAACTGGAATATACGTCTGATTTTCTTGATACACTACTATTTTGGATTAATAGCCAGATGGAGAACTTTGATAGAGCGGTAAAAAGTTTTTCTATTAGCGAAATCGTCGCCAGTGAAACTCAGCATTATTACGAACAAGCATCCCTAAAAGGCATCAGCTTAATTGAGAATGTACCGGATAACCTGATTGCTTTGGCTGATCCAAATTCCGTACGCATAGTTGTACGCAACCTGATAACCAACGCAATAAAATTTTCGGGCGAGAACGATATTATTGAAATTTCTGCAAAGCAAGAAGATAACAATGTTTTAATCAGTATAAAAGATACCGGAACAGGGATGACTCCCGAGCAATCAAAAAAACTATTTAAGAGCAAGGTAGATAGTGAAATCGGTACACATAATGAGTCGGGAACGGGAATGGGGTTATTATTTTGCAAGGACCTTGTTGAAAAATGTAACGGTAAAATCTGGGTGATCAGTAAACAAGGGATTGGTACTGAATTTTCCTTTACAGTACCCGCAAGTACAACGTCTTAGCTTAAGACACGTCGCCACAAAAGAATAAAGATTTATAAAAAAGCCGACAACGGGAATCGAACCTGCGACCTACTCATTACGAATGAGTTGCTCTACCAACTGAGCTATGTCGGCTTTGGCGGTTCACGCTCCTAATATTAGAAGCGTGACGAATCCATTGACAAACTTAAAACAAAAATTATTTATTCAAAGCTGCGTTACCTGTCAGGTATATTGCTTAACCATTTGCACAAGGTCCTCCAGATCAAAGGGCTTTGAAAGAAAATTATCTGCACGGCAATCGTGCGCAATTTTTTCAAGGTTACCTGCTCCGGAAACTAATATTACAGGCGTATTTTTTGTTTTGGGATCATTTTTAAGATCTTCGCATAATAAATGCCCGTACCCATCGGACAATCGGATATCAAGTAAGATCAGTTCGGGTGCAAAATCAATGATATGATCAACAGACTCATAGTGATCAAAGGCTATTACATGATATCCCTCTTCGGTAAGGATCTCTTCAATAAGATCAAGACTTTCTTTATTATCCTCAAGTAGCAGGACACGTTTGCTCATGATAATGATGTTAGGCTAACTACAATGTTAATTTAACATCTTAACTCCATTAGTTAAAAAATGTTTTAACCTATAATAAATTTTACAAAACTATGCTATTTGTGATCTGATCACTTGTATAAAATATTCCAAGTCAAAGGGCTTGCTTATAAAGGCATCTGCTCCTGCCTCAATTTTAACCATCTCAATATCCTTATTGGCCGACATCAAAACTACTACAGTCTGTTTTAGATCGTCCTGACCCTTAATATATTTGCAAATATCTTTACCCTGATATGCCCCTAAGTTTAAGTCAAGCAAAATAAGGTCAGCATGGCTTTTCTCCACTTTGCTCTCATATCCTTCAAAATCAGTCATACTACATACTTCATAACCCTCGTCCTCTAATATAAGTGTAGCAATATCTACGATATCCTGTTCATCTTCAATAATTAATATCCTTTTCATTGAAATAGCTAGGTAAGACTTTTACGTGCCTGAAACAAAGAAAGTTAAGGCAATTTGGAAAAAATCTAAAAGGGGCATTTATAATCAATAAGTTATGTTTTTAAATACGAAGAAAGTGTAACCGGGGATTTATTTATTTTTGATAATGAAAGTAACCATAGCCGACGCGCTGGCACAACTTAACGGTAAAAAGGGACAATTATTTGCCAAAGTAATGGAACGCGGCTCCATGTCTGTTGAGATTTATCGCCCTATAAAAGTTGATCATCAGACACAGCATTTACAGGATGAATTATATGTGATCATTAGTGGCAGCGGCGAATTTTTAAATGACGGCAAGCGATCTAGTTTCAATCCAGGAGACATACTTTTTGTTCCCGCAGGTATCGAATATCGGTTTGAAAACTTTACTGATGATTTTGCAACATGGGTGATATTCTTTTAAGTCGTGAGTCGTAAGTTCTAAGTCTTAAGTCAAATGCGTCGATTATTTAACTGCCGAGAAAAAAACTTTGAACTTCGGACTTAGAACTTTAGACTATGTCAAATTCCTATCCTTAAACCATACCTCATCAGGCTTAGCATCGAAATTCTCCATCAGGTTTACTAATTCAATTGCATCGCCTGAGGTAAGTACTAATTTGCGGTTCGCTGGTTTTAAAAATTGCTGTTCTACCATTACATCCATCTGTTTAAGGAGGAAGTCGTAAAAACCATTCACATTCAATACGCCTATTGGTTTATTGTGCAATCCTAACTGAAGCCAGGTAAGCACCTCGAAAAATTCCTCCAATGTGCCAAAACCTCCTGGCAGCGTTATGATACCGTCGCAAAGGTCGCTCATGAGTTGCTTACGCTGGTGCATATTTTCTACTATGTGCAATTCGGTCAAACCTGTGTGCCCAACTTCCTTATCCATCAAGAATTGGGGGATGACCCCTATTGCTTTGCCACCCCGGCTTAAAACCGCATCGGCTAATAATCCCATCATGCCTACTTTGCCGCCGCCAAAAACAAGTGTAATATCCCGATTAACCATTATTTCGGCCAACTGTTCAACTGTTTGTTTTAATATCGGATCGCCGTTGAAATTGGCACCGCAAAATATGCAGATGGAGTTCATGTTAATTATTGAATTACTGATTTATTGAATTATTGATTTGAGTCCGAAAGTCGGGAAGTCAGTAAAGTCAGGAAGTAATTTGTTAAATTATCAACTACTGCAACCTTTACAACTTATTCAACCTAATCCAACCCAATCAACTCATTAACCCTTACTCGTATAATTCGGTGCTTCCTTAGTGATAGTGATATCATGAGGGTGGCTTTCGCGCATGCCGGCTGCTGTGATACGTACAAATTTGGCTTCCTGCAATTGGTCGATTGTAGCTGCTCCGCAATAATGCATACCTGCACGCAGGCCACCGATATATTGATAGATCACTTCGGCAAGTGTTCCTTTGTAAGGCACACGACCTACTATACCTTCGGGAACCAGTTTGGTAACTACGTCGGTCTCGTCCTGGAAATAACGGTCCTTTGAGCCTTTATCCATTGCCTCGATAGAGCCCATGCCACGATATGATTTAAATTTACGGCCTTCGTAAATGATGGTTTCGCCTGGTGATTCTTCTACCCCTGCAAATAATGAACCTGCCATGATAGAGCTTGCACCTGCGGCAATGGCTTTTACAATATCGCCTGTCTGTTTAATACCACCATCAGCAATAACCGGGATACCACGGCCTTTTAGTGCGGTAGCACATTCGTAAACGGCAAATAACTGTGGTACGCCTACACCGGCTACAATACGTGTAGTACAAATAGAACCTGGGCCAATGCCCACTTTTACGGCGTCAGCTCCGGCATCTGCAAGAGCAATGGCGGCATCGGCAGTCGCGATATTTCCTGCTATAACCTGCAGGTCAGGGAACAGGGATTTTACCATTTTAACCATGTCGATCACTCCTTTTGAATGACCGTGAGCAGTATCAACGGTTATTACATCTACACCAGCCTGTACTAAAGCTTTCACACGCTCGATATTGTCAGCAGCAACTCCAACGGCAGCACCAACACGCAGGCGACCAAATTCGTCTTTACAAGCGCTGGGGAAGTTTTTGAATTTTTGGATATCCTTAAAAGTGATCAGTCCGCATAAATGGCCGTCTTTATCTACCACCGGCAACTTTTCGATCTTGTGGTTTTGTAAAATTTCTTCAGCTTGAAATAATGTAGTGCCTTGAGGTGCAGTGATCAGGTTAGCGCTGGTCATTACCTCGCTTACCGGGCGGTTCATATCTTTCTGGAAACGGAGGTCGCGGTTAGTGATGATTCCTTTTAGTTTACGACCGCCATTAATAACCGGAATACCTCCGATTTTGAATTCGCGCATGATCTTTACTGCATCAGCAACTGTTGACTCTTCATGCAAGGTTACCGGGTCCTGTATCATGCCGCTTTCAGAACGTTTTACTTTACGCACTTCATCGGCCTGTGCCTGGATGGTCATATTCTTATGTAAGATACCCATACCACCCGCCTGGGCAATGGCAATAGCAAGAGCCGATTCTGTTACCGTATCCATAGCAGCAGAAAGAATTGGGATATTCAGTCTTATTTTTCTGGTAAGTAATGAGCTTGTATCCACATCACGTGGTAAAACTTCTGAGTAAGCCGGGAGTAGTAAAACGTCGTCGTAAGTTAAACCTTCGGCGACAAATTTGGAGGGATCTAATTGCATGGCAAATAATTATTTGGATTTATTATTTGCCGGACAAAGATACGTTTAAATGTGGAGATGTGCAAATATGCGAATGTGCAGATTTCTAATACGCTTATTTGATTGCTTTAAGTTGACACTTGGTTGATGTGCAGATTTTAGATGTGCGAATATGCAGATTAAGTGCAATGTTTTGAAAATCAATCCAAATCAAGATCATTTGCACATCTGCACATCCACGCATCTGCACATCAATACTTCCCTACTATTACTTTATAAAATTTATCCAGGTCGAGATATTTGTTTGCTGTTTTAAGAACATCTTCGGCTGTACTGGACCGGATCATCTGGGTGTATCTGTCATAATAGTCATAGTCAAGGCCAGAGAAGTAGATGTTTTTAAATTTATCAGCATGCGAAAATATGTTTTCGAGGCTGCCTAAAAGCGAGCCCAGCATATAATTACGCACCAGTGATAATTCATCTTCGTGGACAAGCTCGGTCTTTAAAATATTGATCTCTTTCTCTATTTCGGTAATAGCAGCTTTGCATACATCAGCTCCTACCTCGGTTGCGATAAACAGTGCACCTCCTCTATTTAATGAACTCGCTCCTGAACCGATGCCGTAGGTATAACCCTTATCCTCGCGGATATTAGCCATTAGTCTTGATCCGAAATAACCACCTAAAACCGTATTCATCACTTGTAGTGATGGAAAATCAGGGTGTGAACGGATTATTGAAGGCAATCCCATACGTATGGCAGATTGAAGCGCTTTAGGTTTTTCTACAAAATAAAAATGCTCAGCAGCTGGAGCTAACTCTGGTTGGGTTGCATCTGCTTTAACTGAATAATTAGACCACTCGCTACCAAATGATTTAGTTAACAAATTTAAGGTTGTGTCATCAACCTTTCCGGCTACAAGTATATTGCAATTTGATGGCTGATACATTTGTTTAAAATGAGCCAGCATATCATCGCGTTGCAAGGTTTTGTAATCTTCAAATTCGGCCCCTAAACCATATATGGTATCACCATATATAGCCTTGTTAAATTTGCGGCGGGCAACAATATCATTTTTTTGCAGGCTAACCTGTAATTTTTGTTGCTGATTTCGGACAAAGGTTTCCAGTTCGTTTTCCGGAAATACCGAATCAGTAATAACAGCCTTTATAACCGGCAAGGTTGATGCAAGGTGCTTATTTAAAGTATATAGCGTCACTTGCGAATGATCGTATCCATAATCAACCTGCAAAAATGCGCCATAAAAATCCACCTGATCGGCGATTTGCGAAGCGGATAGTTTGGTTGTCCCCTCGGTAAGCATGGTATTTACCGCAACATTCAGTAAAGGTTTTGCCAGGTCGAAACGCAGGTTTGCAAATATCCATTCAATACGTACCAGTTCCTGGTCGTCTGAGTTAAAAGAGAAAATATTGCACCCGTTTTCCAGTTTTATATGTTCAGGGCGGATCAATTCGATATGATCGATATCTTTAAATTCTGGAGCGGTTTGTCTATCTATCATAATTCTTAATTCAAAATTTTCTCCGCCAAATAGATCAGCGTAGAGGAATTTTCCTTTCTGAAAATCGCATTAGCTTGCTTTTGTATTTGTTGGGCTGTAACAGCTAAATATCTTTCTGTTTCATGATTGAATTTACCAGCATCACCCAGCAATTCAAACTGAGCCAGGTTCATAGCCTTATCCAATAGTGACATCTCAGAAAACACCATGGTAGATTCTGTTTTGTTTTTCACTTTGGTCAGTTCATCAGCGGGTATCTGTTGTTTCTTTAAAAGTTCCAGTTCTTCCCAAATAGCAGCCTCAGCAGCTTCGATACTTACATTTTCCAGTGGCTTTCCTTCAATCACAAACATTCCACTGTCAAAACTGCCCATATTATAAGCATGTATCTCGCTAAAAAGTTGTTTATCCTTCACTAAAGTACGGTGCAAACGGGATGAGTTGCCACGCGACAGGATATCTGATATCAAATCGATCTCATAATAACCCTCATCTAAACGACCAGGCATATGGAAGGCAATGTAAACATCATTTAAAGGCACTTTGGCTGTAACAGTTTCACGGCGTGCTTCTTTTTGCACGGGTTCCTGCGGCAGGCTGCGATGATATTTTTCACCGGCAGGTATCGGTCCGAACCATTTTTCGGCTAATTGTTTTGCTTGTTCTGTACTGATATTACCTCCAATCACCATTACAGCGTTTTGCGGATTATAATGCTTTTTAAAGAAAGCTTTTACATCAGCTATACGTGCATCTTCGATATGTTTGATCTCTTTGCCTATGGTCGCCCATTGATAAGGATGCTTTTTATACACCAACGGACGTAAACGTAACCATACATCCCCATAAGGCTGATTGAGATAACGCTGTTTAAACTCTTCGATCACCACATTTCGCTGTACCTCCAGGCTTTTTTCGCTGAATGCCAGGTTGAGCATGCGATCACTTTCCAGCCAGAATGCAGTCTCGATGTTTGCAGAAGGCAATGTGATATAGTAATTGGTTATATCATTGCTGGTAAAAGCATTGTTTTCGCCGCCAACACGTTGCAGTGGCTCATCATATTGTGGAATATTTACTGAGCCACCAAACATGAGATGCTCAAATAAATGTGCAAAGCCTGTTTGATCAGGGTTTTCATCACGGGCGCCAACATCATATATGATATTAAGAACGGCCATTGGGGTGGTGTGGTCTTCGTGAACTATAACGCGGAGGCCATTATCTAATGTAAAACGGTTGAATTTAACCATGAAAATGCTATAAAACGGACAGCAAAGGTAAAATTTTTGATGGAAGTAGCTAAATATTGATATTATCATGCAGGGAAATCGCTTTTAAAACTTTATTGCTGATTTTTTGGCTAAAGCCCCTTTACCTTATTATATTTTCCGCCCCATAAATGGGACGGCAATGAACTTTACTTTTACCCTTCATTGCCGTTTGTCTTCAGCCAACGGCTAAGCTGGAATTATTAAAACGGCTTTAGCCTCACATTTATACGCCTGGGCATTTTAAAAGCGATTTCCGTATTATCAGGTTAAAAGAAAAAAATAATTTTAAATTAAATTCTTTTGTAAAAGAAATAAACTAATGATACATTTACACTGCTATTATTCAACTGTTTTAATCAGTTACCTCAAGTAAAAAATCTGGTGGTAATTGTTAGTTCAATACCTAATTAATGACACAGTCACAATTAATTCAGCACTTTTATGCCCCTGATAGAAAGATCACGGTGGCTAAGCTCGGCCATCAGCTAAAGAGAGAGAATTTTTCGCTAAACGAATTGGTTGACCTTACTTTTTATCCTGACAAGGACATCGCTCTAAAATCTTCACGCCTGCTACAATATATTTTGTTTAAGTTTCCCGAAAATTACTACCAGGACATTGAATATTTTATTGGACGGATTGAAGATGCAAACACACCGATCAGCAAAAAGCCTTATGCGAAAATATTAATGCACGTTACTTCGCCTGAAGTGCCCCGTGAAGTGCGCAATAAAATGAAGGAAATTAACCTTGAACGTGCTGTGGAATTATGTTTTGTATGGATGACCGATCCTAAAACTTCAGTAAGTGTAAGAGTATCAGCCTGTGAAGCTCTTTTCAATATGCGTCATCGCTATCCGTGGATAGCAGAAGAACTTTCAAAACAAATGGAGTTATTGTCTATCAATGCCTCGCCAAATCTTTTGGCTAAATTCAATTATATTTCGAGCTTCTTACATCCGGAGGAATAGTGTCAAGTCAATAGTCTTTAGTCGTAAGTCAATTTTGTGCTTTTCTGACTCAAGACTCAGGACTAAACGTCAATTCATAATTGATACGAAACTAATTGTATCTTCTTTTCTGAACCATCATTCATGATTTATTGATTAATTTAATTTAAAATTGTTTAGGCAATAATTAATTAGTCGCAAAATCCGTGTCCAGATAGTTTTCATGCTAACAGCCGACGAACTGATAAAGGAAATAAGTGTTACCATGGTAAAGTCCAGGGTGGTTAAGTTGAGTGCCATCCTCCAAAAACAACATTTCTCGTTACGCGATTTGATCGATATTACCTTTAACCAGGATAAGAATATCGCTTTCAGGGCTGCATGGATACTCGAAAATTTGTTTCTGCAGAAACCGGAGAGTTACCTGAACGATATGGGTTATCTGTTGTCACGGGTAAAAAGTGTTACAAACCCAAGTTGCAAAAGGCATTACGCTAAAATTGTAATGCACATCACCTCGCCAAAGTCACCTGTAGCTATACAGCAAGAATTATCAGAAATTGATCTTGAACCTGTAGCAGAACAATTGTTTGATTGGATGATAGACCCGAAAGTACTGATAGCTGTTAAGGTATTTGCCGCACAAGCATTATTTAACCTGCGCGATCGTTACAACTGGCTAACCGAAGAACTGGCCAATCAAATCCAATTTTTGATGCGAAACGGATCGGCTGCGATCCAATCAAGAGGAAGGAAGTTACTATCGCAGCTTTAGTAGCGTCCACTTTTAAGCACCCGGCCTATCACTTCCATGCAAATTAGCGCTCACCTGGTTATGATGCAGTTTTGCATCGATAGCCGATGAACTATCATTGGCATAAGTACCGTAAGCATTTACCAGCACACCTTTTAGTTTATATTTTGGCGAACTGATCCCATATACTATTGACATATCCGATGGGTTGCTTTGTCCTTCAAAACGATAAAATTCATCTATCTCGAAATCATTAGCACCCATATGTATATCCTGTGCCTTATCGTCAATCGTGTCGCCCTCAAGGCTAAGGTTGGCGGTATATCCTCTTTTATATAAATCGTTAGTGGCATCCACTAAAGTTTCGTAATTTTTCATGATCGTATTTTTAACGGTGATGTATTGGTTACATCGTAAACCCGCAAACAGGGTAGGTTGTTTTGATTCCGATGGTTTTTGATCACGTAAGAGGAAGGTTCCTAATTACAAATAGTTAATGGGGGATATTTTAGACAGTATCTGAAAGGAAGTTTTAATAATGAAAAGCCAAGCCTCGCGCCCGGCAATTCATTATTAATTTAACTCGGCAATTTTTTACGCGGATGTTAGGTAAAGGTTAGTAATAATAATGTTACAGACTTTAATAGTTTTCTAATCCTATTCTTGAACAAATTTTAACTTATAACGTAGACCCTCACGATTAAATTCCCATTGTAATGAAACCCCTAAGTTTTACTCTTTTACTACTATTTACGCTTACAGGTATTAGCTATGCGCAAGGCCCTGTAAGGGATGCATACCCTGCGGCAAGTATTTTTGTTATTGATTTTCAAAGCGGCCAGCAGTACCAGGCGACAACAGACGCTGCAATTTTATTTAAAGATGCTTTTGTTAACCTGGTTATTAATACCCGCACAGCACGCATGTACGGATCAGGAATGGTTGCCGGGCATAAAAGTGTGGTAATAACCCAGGCTGATCCGCAGGCGAATGGAAATGCTTTTCAGCTTAGTCTGCAGAATACTTTTTCAAGACAAACTACTGTTTTGTACACCTTTCTTTATAATGTAGATCAAAATACCTTATACTTTTATAACACGGGTTCACGAAATTGGGTTCCTGAAGTAGTTCAGGGGAACAATGTGCTCAATCTGAATGCTTGCCTTGCTTACGGCAAATTTAATGATCCGAATGCACAGCCGGTTGCCAATGCGCCATCAGATGATGTTCAGCAGGACCTTGCAGATACATCAAATTATGATGCACCGGTAGATACCGCTGCAATTGTTGATAATCCCCCACCCGCTTTGCCCGATTACCAGCAGCCTGAATGCCCGACTGATGGTTATTTATGGCAACCAGGCTATTGGGCCTATAGCGCTCCGGGTAATGATTATTACTGGGTACCGGGTGTATGGGTGGCACCGCCAACTGTAGGCTATTTGTGGACCCCTCCTTACTGGGGCTTTGCGGGAGGACATTATGTCTTCCACAATGGCTATTGGGGATCAAGCATAGGCTTCTATGGTGGTATTAATTATGGGTTTGGCTATGTGGGTGTGGGTTATGTGGGTGGTGAGTGGCACGAAGGGCATTTCCGCTATAATACAGCCGTTGTTAGAGTTAATACAGTTGTAGTACATAATACTTATGTAAATACAACAGTGATCAACCGGACAGTAGTAACAAGCCGGGCCAGTTTTAACGGTCATGGTGGCGTAGTAGTAAGACCGACACCACATGAAGTTGCAGCTATGCACGAGAGACATATTGTGGCTACCCAGGAACAGATCAGGAACCAGCGCGTGGCCAGGGAAGACAGAAGTCAGTTTGCCTCGGCAAATCATGGTGGAAGTCCTGCTAATTTAGCCGCCGCAAGAGCGCCTGAAAGAACGCCGGCCCATAATATGAACCAACGGCCTTCGGGAAATAACCCTGCATCCAGGCTAGGTACAAATAATAATGTAACGAGAAATAATACGCCTGGCAATGCGGGGACAACAAGGTCAAATTCGCCGGAAACGATGGGTCAGCATACAAACAGCCATGAGACAACGGGCGCGAAACCAAATACAACACCACAATCAAATTTAGCTGGCGGACCAAGGTCAAACGCATCGAGTACAAGAGGAATGGCTCCGAATACACAAGGGACACACGGGCAAAAAACAAATAAAACTAATAAAGCACCTAAACAGAATAACAGGCATGAGAATAAAAAACAATAGCAAATAGCTATAAAATAAAAAGACTTCTCGGGGTTTAGAGAAGTCTTTTTATTTTTTGTCAAAACCTGATTCATATTCCCGATAAAACAGATCAGGGATTGAATCCTTAAATATTATATGCTTTCAAATACATACGCCTCCTTTTTACCGATTTTATTGATAGTCTCCGGAAGCTTCATTTTACTATGCGGAATAAGTATGGTAGTACTGCAATTGAGAGTATTTAATAAAACCGGGGAAAGGCGATCACGTGAAAAAAAATTATTAATTGCCGGAATAGGGTCGATCATCACCGGCTTGATTTTGATTATAGCATTTATCGATTAATGGGAAATGGTACGATATTGAGTCTTTTAGTCAGAAAGTCTCAAAAAAGAATTTGAAAAAACTTGAACAGAAAATGAATTGATATCCTTGATAATTATCAGCAGATTTATGGTACCAAAACCAATCTGTATGAAAACTCTATTTTGCTTTTTCACTGCTATTATCTCGTTGACAATATCAAGTTGCTCCGGACAATCCAACGATGCGTTACAAAAGAAATATACTGTGGTTAACCGTACCATCAGCCCCGGAACAGATCCTGGCAGCATTCATCTGAGTGATGCGGAAGGTGAGGGTTTTGCCTGGATAAACAACGAAAAATTCACTTATGGCACAATTGAAGTTGACATCAAAGGAAAGGACAAACTCCAGGGAAGCTTCGTCGGCATAGCTTTTCATGGTATGAATAATTCGACCTACGAATCGATTTATTTTCGGCCGTTTAATTTCAGGTCGGACGACCCGTTAAGAAAAACGCACGCAGTACAGTACATAGCCTCTCCTGATTATGGATGGGAAAAGCTCAGACAAGAATATCCCGGTAAATATGAGCAGCCTATATCTCCTGCACCCGACCCGAATGCGTGGTTCCATGCACGTATAACAGTAGATAGCAAAAGCATTAAAGTTTACGTAAATGGTAATGCTGCGCCATCCCTGGTTGTAGACCCGTTGGTGCATAACGATGGCACAATGATCGGGCTATGGACAGATACAGATGGCGACTGGAAGAATTTGAAGATTGTATCTGCAAAGAAATAACCGGGAGTGTTCACGTTCACACCGCGCATGAACGCCCCTCGAATCTAATTAAATATTTGATTACAAGATGATTGAATTTTTAAAGCTACTGACAAAGTACTGTCACCACTTTTACCTATAAAACAGAAAAGCCACCTGACCAGGCTCTGTCTCTTTAACAAGCTTTTCGTTATCTCGGCAAGCGCGGACGCTTAGCCGGGCGGGTGGGGCTTCGTTTTTAAATACCATTAAATAATCTCAATCATGCCTTTCCCGTTTACAGTTAAATTTACCAAGAAGCTTAAAGAAACCTTAAGCCCTGAAGACTATCCGATTGTTTTTAAATATTTAAGTAATTACTTAGTTGAAAAACGTGTAACGGATATTGTTATTAAAAAAAATGTTTTAGAATTCAATGTTAAATATGGCAGGCCGAACTGGCATTTCATTTTGCCTATTGATGGCGGGGAATTTACCTTTACTAATAAAAATGAATATATAATTTAACTTATGAAATTTTCCTTTATCGGGCTTTCTTTGTTTATAGTGTAATGTCATTGGCGGTCGCTGCCTCGTCTAAGTCTATTTTACTCGGGTGGTTGATTTTCCTTGCTACATATGGTATCAACTTTTTAGTAGCTGTTATTAAACATCGTATGAGACTTAATAAAATCGCTATTGGTACAGGCTCTTTAATTCAACAAAAAAAATGTCCTTAAAGTCTTTTTTATAAAGCAAGTATGCAACGCACCCCAGCTGCATAGCATACTTGCGTAGCCCGGGATCAAACTCAATTTAAACGGGATGAGCCCGATAAAATACCGGGCTCATCATTGTAACTAATTTTTAACTTTGTCCAACTTTTGCGGTTCAGTCCTTTGGGTGGCTTCCTGATTTATAATTAAAATTAATTAATTAGCTTTTATTATTCTGCATGAGCAGGTTCATTTGTATTCAGAAACACAAACTGGTTATCAAACATATCCAGCTTTATTTTGCTGTCCTTATCTATCTTACCGCTCAATATTTGCTTTGACAATTCGTTGAGGATCTTTTTCTGGATCACACGTTTCAATGGCCTTGCACCAAACTGAGGATCATATCCTAATTGAGCCAGCCAATCCAATGCTTCATCAGAGGCTTCTATAGTTACACCCATTTCGGCCAATGATTGCTGTACATGTTTGAACTGCAGTTTTACGATCTCACCAATTTCATCACGGCTAAGCGGAGTAAACATAATGATCTCGTCTATCCTGTTCAAAAACTCCGGACGGATAGTTTGTCTTAACAAATCGAATAACTGATTCTTTGTTTTAGCTATTACAGTTTCCTTATCGCTATCCTCAAAATCCTGGAAGTTTTCCTGTATCAGGTTTGAGCCGATATTGGATGTCATGATGATGATGGTATTTTTAAAGTTCACCACACGACCTTTATTATCAGTCAAACGGCCATCATCCAACACCTGCAACAGGATATTGAATACATCCGGATGCGCTTTTTCGATCTCATCAAGCAATACTACACTGTAAGGCTTACGGCGTACAGCTTCTGTCAATTGTCCGCCTTCATCATAACCAACATAGCCCGGAGGCGCACCGATCAAACGGGATACCGCATGGCGTTCCTGGTATTCAGACATATCTATACGTACCAGTGCGTTTTCATCATTGAACAGATATTCGGCTAAAGCTTTCGCTAACTCAGTTTTACCAACACCAGTGGTTCCGAGGAATATGAAAGAACCTATTGGCTTTCTCTTGTCCTGTAAACCTGCCCGACTGCGGCGTATAGCATCACTGATCGCTTCAATTGCTTCCTCCTGCCCTGCTACGCGTTTGTGTAATTCATCTTCCAGGTGCAGCAATTTTTCACGTTCGCTTTGGATCATTTTTGAAACCGGGATTCCAGTCCAGCGTGAAACTACACCAGCGATGTCTTCGGCAGTAACTTCTTCCTTCAACATGCGGTGGTCTTTCTGATTTTCCAGTAAGGTCGCCTTTAGTTTTTCTACTTCGTCCTGGGTTTCTTTTATCCGGCCGTAACGTAACTCTGCTACTTTGCCGTAATCGCCTGCACGTTCAGCCTGCTCGGCTTCCAGCTTAAAGTTTTCAATCTGCTCAACTTTTTGGTTGATATTGTCTACTACATCCTTTTCGCTTTTCCACTGCGCACGTAATGAGTCGCGGCTTGCAGAAAGATTGGCTATTTCCTCACTCAATTCATTTACCCGCTTATCATCCTTTTCACGTTTAATGGCTTCGCGTTCGATCTCCAGTTGCATAATACGGCGGTCGAGTTCGTCTACTTCTTCTGGCACAGAGTCCATTTCCAAGCGCAGTTTCGAAGCTGCTTCGTCCATCAGGTCAATCGCTTTATCCGGTAAAAAACGGTCGGATATATAGCGCTGCGACATTTCGACAGCAGCAATGATAGCTTCGTCCCTGATATGCACTTTGTGATGAGTCTCGTAACGTTCCTTTAAACCGCGGAGGATAGATATAGCATCCTGTGTATCAGGTTCATCTACCAAAACCATTTGAAAACGGCGCTCTAAAGCTTTGTCCTTTTCCATGTATTTCTGGTATTCGTTCAATGTAGTAGCGCCAATGGCTCTTAATTCGCCACGGGCAAGAGCTGGCTTAAGGATGTTTGCGGCATCCATTGCGCCTTCACCGCCGCCTGCGCCAACAAGAGTATGTATCTCGTCAATAAACAGGATAATCTCGCCATCGGCCTGGGTCACTTCTTTGATAACGGCTTTCAGGCGTTCTTCAAACTCACCTTTATACTTCGCACCTGCTATCAGCGCACCCATATCCAATGAGTAAACAGTTTTGGTTTTCAGGTTCTCGGGCACATCACCTTTGATAATCCTGAAAGCAATGCCTTCAGCAATAGCAGTTTTACCAACGCCGGGCTCTCCCACTAAAATTGGGTTATTCTTAGTACGACGGGATAATATCTGTATCACACGCCTTATCTCATCATCACGACCTATTACCGGATCAAGTTTACCCGATTCTGCATATTCGTTCAGATTTCTGGCATATTTATTCAGTGCGTTATAAGTAGCTTCAGCGTTCTGATCGGTTACTTTACTGTCGCCACGCAATCCAATGATGGCTTTTTTAAGATCTTTTTCATTTACACCAAGATCTTTCAAAATAGTACTTGTTTTACCGCCTGCGGCGAGTATACCCAATAAAATATGTTCAACAGAAACAAATTCATCCTTAAACTCTTTAAGATACGACTGTGCTTTTTGCAAAGCCGAATTAGCTTCGGACGAAAGGTAAACATCGCTACCGCTTACTTTAGGGAAAGAAGCGATCTGCTGATCGAGTCCTTCGTTTAACCGGTTAAGGTTAACGTTTAATTTTTTTAGTAAATAGGATATTACATTTTCATCAACCAATAACAAGCCTTTAAGCAAATGAGCATTTTCAATTGCCTGCTGCTGATTACCAGTTGCAATTTCGGAAGCCTTTTGTACCGCCTCCTGGGCTTTTATAGTGAAGTTGTTAAAATTCATGGGATTTGATTATGTATATACCGTTATATCAAAACAATTGCCAGTTACGTCAAAGTGAAAAAATGTCACCACAGATCAAATTTCAAAAGACATTTTGTCTACTTTTACAGGCTAACTAAAACATTATCAGGCATAAATGCATCTTACTTGTTGTGTTTAAAGTGAATTTTAATATTTTTGATATACCATTAAACTGAAGTTTTGAGTAACCAGCCACAGAGGAGAATTCAGGGTAAAAATAAATCTTCATACCGCGAGTATTATACTTTAAATAACCTGAGTGCGGTCAGAACAGGGAGTATTATATTTCTGATACTTAACCTTGTACTGCGCATACTCTATTTTATATTTCCAGAGAGCCTTACCCGTGCTCAAAATTTCCCGGAGTTTAATTTTACCAACTGGTTGTACATCGCAATAACGCCTGTTTTTCTGGCTTGCAGTTATTTATTCATGTACCTGTACAAAAAACAGAAAAAGGCAAATATTGTTATGGGTATTTTTGTTTTTTTGTTTGCCCTTTACATTATATTCTGTGGTATGTTCTCGAGCTTTATTGCGACAAGCAATCCACGAAATGCCATGGTTCTATACCTCACTGCACTAAGCATTATTAGCGTGGTATTTGTTTTTGAAACCGATGAGACTATTCTATTGATGATCATTGTTGAGAGTTTATTTACCTCTATCCTATACATGACTCAAAGTGAAGGAATGGAGATGATATACAATCAACTTTTATCGGTAATCTTACTATGTTGTTTTTATTTTATGTCGAGATATTTTTATTCCTACAAATCCAGCTATTTTATGCAACTGGTTGATATACGCGAAAAAAACGTCGCAATTGAAAAAGCAGGGGCTTTTAAAAATGAGATATTGGGTATGGTGGCACATGATCTTCGTAATCCGATAGCTGCCATTGAGACTTTGACCATGATGATGGAAATGGAAGAAGTGGATAATGACACACGCGAGAATTTAGAAATGATCAAAACCTCGTGTATTAAAGCAAGAGGCATCATTGCTGATCTGCTTGATGCTGCTAACAATGAGAACATTAATATTATTGAGACACAAAGAACCGAGCTGAACTACTTTTTAAAAGGAATCATTAACGAATGGAAGGTGCAAAAAGAGGCCAAAAGTGATATCGTTCTCATTAGTTCAAAGAACCAGGTTTTTGTGGAGATCAATACAGAGAAATTCCAACGTGTAATGGATAACCTGATCACAAATGCGCTTAAGTTTTCAAAAAACAACAATAAGATCGAGGTTTACTTAAGCGCAAAAAATGGCAAAGCCATTGTTGAGGTTAGGGATTATGGTCTTGGGATTCCGGCAGAAATGCTCCCTCATATTTTTGAACGTTTCTCAAAAGCCCGCAGGCCCGGTATCAGAGGCGAACAATCTACTGGCCTCGGTCTAAGTATATCTCGCCAGATCATTGAAAACCACCAGGGTACAATTAATGTAACAAGTGAAGAGAAAAAAGGCTCTACATTTACCATCCGGCTTCCGCTTATAGATTAAGACACGATTTTCGGATTTTTTAGATTTAAATGATTTAGTTTTAAAATCAGACCAATCAAATGTTTCGAAACAACATCACTTGCTTAATCATTTAATCCCTCAATCGTGTCAAAGAACTTAGCATTAAAATTCACCAGAAATAACTCCTTCGATGCCCTTGTGCAGGCAGTATAAAACCAGCGAAGGAAATCCATATTGATCATTTCTTCGGTAAGGTAGCCCTGATCTACAAACACAGCATCCCACTGTCCCCCCTGTGCCTTATGACACGTAACCGCATAGGCGAATTTTATTTGCAGTGCGTTGTAATATGGGTTAAGTTTCAATTCGTCCAATTTTGCCTTACGACTGGCGATGTGATCATAATCCTTCATCACCTCCAGAAAAAAGCGTTTTTGCTCCGTTGGCTGTAAAGCCGGTGCTTCTGAATAAAGTGTATCAAGCAATATTTTACAGTCCAAAACCGGATCTTCGGCGTAATCAATAAACTCCAGTTGCACATCGGCAAACCTGAAACCATACATATCCTCAAAGCGGCGAACTTTTTTTATTCGTGCGATATCACCATTTGCGATAAAACCGGTGCTTCCCTCCTCTTGCTCCTGCAGCCAGAAATAATTATTGCGTACAACCATTACCTGGTCGCCCCCGGTAATTTCTTCTTCGCGAAGCAAAATACGTCCTCTTATCTGTTGATTGTATAGGTTGGCATTCTTGTTAGACCGGCAAACGATCAGCGTACCATCATGTCCATATTTGTTGTAGGCGTAATTCAACCCTTCTTCCAGGCGCTCACCAGTCATGCGGAAAACATCTTTATATCCCTTGGTAACTATGCGTGGTGTGCTTATTTTTCCCTTCCGGATAATATTACGCATGGCCGTTACATTATTTAATATTCCCGAGTCCTTTTCCTGACGCAAAACATCCGTCAGTTCAAAACTAAATATATCCACCGCGAATGTTTTTTTCATTAAGCCGATGTCCAAAGCTGGACTATTATCTGCACCTACAGGCGGCAACTGGGCGGTATCCCCTACCAGCATCAGCTTGCAGTTTTTGGTGTTATAAACGTAGCTTACCAGGTCGTGCAGTAAGGTCTCGCGCATATTCCCTGCTGACTCATCCGATATCATCGATGCCTCATCCACAATAAATAAAGTATCTGTAGCAAGGTTATCAGCTAAGCGAAAGGCATCATCAATATTAAGCGCTGATTTTTTTCGATAGATGCGTTTATGAATAGTAAAAGCTTTACGGCCGGAATAATTGGTGATCACCTTGGCAGCTCGTCCCGTTGGTGCCAATAAAACCGATTTATAGTTATAATACTTCAGTGCCTTTACTAATGCCCCTAATACGGTGGTTTTACCTGTACCGGCGTAACCTTTTAGTATAAAACATTCATCGCCATTATCGCTGAGTAAAAAGGTGTGCAAGCGATCAAATAACTCCAGTTGCTGACCGGTTGGTTCATGCGGAAATGCTTTGCGAATTTGATCTGTTGACGGCACTCACAAAAATGCTAATTGTTTTAGTTAAATTCCATTTCTTAATTGGATTATATTTGATTACTTATTTTACAAAAACAAGAAACTTAAATATCATTTATGGTACTAGTGTTAGAAATTCCAGAATATGAAGAACGGGAAGGCATAAAAATCCATTGGGAATATGGTTTTGAAATCATTGCCGACCAATCTAACAATAGAATTTCAATTCAGGCAAACAAGGCTGGGTTGACTTCTCTTGCAATTCAATTACTAACTTTAGCTCAGGATGCTGTGCCATCTGGCAGTCATATACATTATGATGAACACAATTCTTTAGAATCAGGTTCTAAAGAATTTATCATAGGGAAAAAATAGCTCACAACTGTAACAGATTAAACACTAAATAAACCTAAAAAATATTACTTTTGCGATAACCGCATGAGCATTCACAACCACCATTACCGCGACCCGGATTTTAGCACAGCGCAGACCGCTGACTATATTCTGTTAGTTCAGGTCGGTATCGATTCATTTTCTTATGCGGTGGCAGGGCGCAATAGACTGTTTTTATTGGAAGAAAACATCAGCTTAAATGAGCTGAACGAACCGGATAAAGATCATAGCCTGTTGTTTGACAATTACAAAAAGCGCGTTATTGGCCTGCCGCAAAATGGTTTTACTTTTATGCCCGTAAGTTTATTCAGGCCGGATCAAGTAACCAGTTATGCACGTTTCCTGGATGTTAAAGTAAATGAAAAGGTTTTTTCGCAACCACTGGATAGCGAAAACCAGGTAATCTATAAGGTTGATGAACAAACAGCCAGGATCGCGGACAGGTTTGATGTTAAAAACACTGTTTTTGGAGCTAAAGGCTGGATTGATCTAATCGGCTCAAATAACCCGTCAAATCATAATCTCTATTTGAATATCGATAGCGATAAAGTAGAATTCCTGAACTACAACGATGGCAAGCTGCGTTTTTACAACAGCTTTGAATTTAAAACACCCGACGAATTGGTTTATTTCACTATGGTTGTTGCCGGAGAACTAAAAGTGCAGCCGCAAAATACTTCGTTGATATTAAGCGGCGATATCAGTACTGATGATGAAAATTTTGGCAGATTATCCCAGTTTTTTCATAGTGCTGAACTGAATACGCTAAAAACGATCGATCTTCCCTGGAATATTGCTGCTCAAAATATATTAACTCTTACCGCCTTATCATTATGCGGATCATCGGAGGCACTTTAAAAGGGTTAAGGCTTAACCCGCCTAAAAATTTGCCCGTACGCCCTACTACCGATCTGGCAAAGGAAGCATTGTTCAATATCCTCCAAAATCAAATTGAGTTTGAAAATATAACAGTACTCGACTTGTTTGCAGGTACAGGGAATATCTCGCTGGAATTCGCATCAAGAGAAGCTGCACAGGTGATTTCAGTTGACCGCAGCATTCATTGCATTAATTACATCAAGGATGCCTCAAGACAACATCACCTGGAACAAATAAAAACATATAAAGCTGATGTTTTCAAATACCTGGAGCTGGAAACCGAGCAATATGACCTCATATTTGCCGATCCCCCCTACGACCTGAATCGGATACCAGAGATACCGAAGATCATATTCGAGAAGAACCTGTTATTACCAGGCGGAATGCTGATTGTGGAGCATCAATCTTTCCAAAACTTAAGTAATCATCCCGCATTTGTTGAGCAGCGTAAATACGGGCATTCGTCGTTCTCGTTTTTTAGGACGATTGAGGATAAATAATATCGAACACCGAATGCTGAATATTGAATGATGAAGTACTTCGGAGTTCGTTATTCAAAATTCATTATTCGATATTTATTAAACAATAATTACTTCGATCTTTTGCTTTTTGAAATGAACCAGTTCTTCAGAACGCGAATTAGTAATAATAGAATTTATCATACTTAACTCACCAAATTTCAAATAACTCTCCTTCCCTATTTTGCTATCATCACAAAGCAAATAGGTTTTTGCACTGTTTGCAGCAAAAGCCTGTGTGATATCTGCTTCCAGTTCGCTATTGGCAAACAAGCCATTACGTGATATGCCATCCACCCCTAAAAACGCCTTGTTTGCCCTGTACCTGGCTATATGCTCATCGGCAATTTTGCCGTGTACCGCCTGTCGTTCAGCATTAAACTCACCTCCTATGATATTTAGTGATACCAGGCTATTCTGTAATTCGTAAACAACCGGAATAGAGTTAGTAATCACTTTGATCTTTTTATTCTTAATAAACTGGCACAACCTGAACACAGTACTTCCACAATCCATAAAAATAATATCACCATGATTGATCTGGTCAGCGGCAGCACGGCATATTTTATCTTTCACTTCAACATTCTTTGCTGCTTTATTAATAAAATCATGGGGAATCTCAAAAGGATTCACTTTCATTGCCCCTCCGTGTGTACGGTAAAGCAGGCCATCAGCAGCAAGCTGGTTCAAATCACGCCTTACCGTTATCTCTGAACTACTGAGTTCAACGGCCATCTGTTTGATGTCTACTTCATTATCTGCATTCAATTTTTCCAGAATTATCTGCTTTCTTCTTTGAAAGTTCATTCTAAATGATTTAATTTGTTCAAAAATAATCAAAAACGATCAATAATAATCAATAAGATTTTGAACAATATAAATATTATCAAAACTGAGATACTATCTGACAACTGGTATACTTTGCGAAAGATAACCTACGAAACTAAAAATCATGATGGTTCAATTGTCGTGCAGAGTCGTGAAGCTTATGATCGTGGCAATGGCTCGGTTATTCTTCTATATAACAAGCCCAATCAAACAGTGATACTAACAAGGCAATTCCGCATGCCCACTTATTTAAACGGCAACGAAAGCGGTTACCTGATCGAATGCTGTGCCGGGTTGCTTGATAAAGATGATCCTGAAGAATGCATTAAACGAGAAACCGAAGAAGAAACTGGTTATAAAGTTTCTGACGTAAAAAAGGTGTTTGAAGCATACATGTCGCCCGGATCGGTAACCGAAATTCTATACTTTTTTGTGGCTGAATATTCTAAAGAGATGAAAGTAAGCGATGGCGGTGGCGTTCATGAAGAAAGTGAAAATATTGAGGTGCTTGAACTTCCATTTAAGCAAGCGTTGAATATGATAACCAACGGCGAAATAAGAGACGCTAAAACCATTATGCTTTTACAATATGCACAAATCAACAATCTGATATGAACAAGCCTTTAACTATCCTGGTTGCCGGACCCTATCGCTCAGGCACCAACGATGACCCGGAACTGATGCAGCAAAATTTGGACTTGCTCGAAAGTAATGCACTAACTCTTTTTCGCGCTGGGCATATACCACTCATAGGCGAATGGCTGGCTTTACCATTGCTGAAAACAGCCGGTTCGAAACAGCCGGGCGATGATATCTACCAGGAGATATCCTATCCAATTGCCCATCGGCTTATTACTAAATGCGATGCTATCTTACGTATCGGTGGGGAATCAAAAGGAGCAGATAACGATGTAAAACTGGGTCACGAGCTTGGTCTGAAGATTTATTACAAGCTGGAAGATATATTAGGTAATTAAACTGCCGTTTATTGCGAATGATTATTACTTTTGAAACAGTAAGTATTAAAATTCAGTATGAAGACAGCTCTTTTTCCAGGTTCATTTGATCCCGTTACTAAGGCCCATGTAGATATCATTAAACGGTCAATAGGTCTTTTTGATAAGTTGTATATCGGTATTGGTGATAATAGTTCAAAGAAAGGGCTGCTGAGTATGGTGAAGCGCGAACAAATGCTGCGGGCGGTATTTGAAAACGAACCCAAAATACATGTCATTGTTTACGAAGGCCTGACTGTTGAATTCTGCAAAAGTATTGGCGCCACTTATATGATCAGAGGGATACGTACCGTATCCGATTTTGAATATGAGAAAGCCATCGCCCAGATGAACCACGCACTGGCCCCCGATATCGAGAGTATTTTTATAGTGAGCAAACCAGGTTATTCATCCATCAGCTCAACTATTGTACGCGATATACTGCGCCATAATGGCGATGTAAGCCAGTTTATTCCGAAAGAGGCGCTGGCTTATCTTTAAACAGGTCCATTTTTGCTAACACATCCATTATTGAAGGAAAGGTATTTTTTACTATCGCATCAATATGCCCTTTTCTGAACCATTTCACGTCAGTGATTCCTTCTTCTTTTTGGGGCTTTAGCTTTTCGGCACCTTTATAATCCATTTGGTACCAATAAGTCCTTTTCAACACTACCTCGCCTTTATAGGTGTAGGTGTGATAGGTTTTACATATCCTTTTACCTATGCCGCTTACTGTTATTCCACATTCTTCCTCAACTTCACGTATAGCGCCTTCTCTCTTCCCTTCTCCTTTTTCAATTTTCCCCTTGGGCAAATCCCACTTATCATTACGGTAAATAAACAGGTACTCGCCTTTTGAGTTCACTACCATACCCCCGGCTGCCTCTATCAGCGTAATACTTTTAATCACTTTCTTTAAATATTCTTTGGGATCGGTGCAAAGCAGATAGAAAAATCTATTTCCAGGCTGCCCGTTAAACTTGTTATAAAATGCTTTCAGATCAAAATTCTGGCTGTCAATTTTCTGATATCTTTCCACATTTTTTGGAACAGATCCGGTTATAAGTATGACTTTTTCGTTAATATAAATTCTGTACTTTTGAGCCATGTTTAATAAAAGTGAGATCGAACAACAGGTAGCAGAGTTCCTGCTGCAAATTAAAGCAATTAAATTACAACCTGATAATCCTTTTACATGGGCATCAGGATGGAAATCACCCATCTATTGCGATAATCGTGTTACCCTCTCCCATCCTACTATCCGTACTTATATCAGACAACAATTGTCTTTAATTATACAAGAAGAATTTGGTGCAGTAGGCTGTATAGCCGGTGTAGCTACTGCAGGTATTCCCCAGGGCGTTTTGGTGGCACAGGAATTAGGCCTTCCATTTATCTATGTAAGGTCTAAACCGAAAGATCATGGAACGGGAAGTATGATTGAAGGTGAGGTTATTCCCGGGCAAAGAGTTGTAGTAATAGAAGATTTGATCTCGACCGGAAAAAGTAGCTTACAGGCGGTAGACGCCTTAAGAGATGCCGGATGCGAAGTGGCAGGTCTGGCTGCTATTTTCAGCTATGGATTTGAGACCGCCACTGAAAATTTCAAACAGGCAAATTGTAAATTCTTCACGCTATCCAATTACTCGGCACTACTAAAATATGCCGAACAAAACCACTATATCTCTGGTGAAGACACAGAAATATTAAGAAAATGGCGTATTTCACCCTCTACCTGGGGACAATAATTCGGTAAATAGTTGATTGTGTTAGATTAGGTTGATTGAGTTGAATTCACCAATTTATATCATTTTCACTTAGTCAACCACTCACTTAATCAACCACTCACTTAATCAACTAATATCTAATAGCATGACCTTTTTTGAAAGTAAGGTAATTATTAATAAGCCTATAAATGAGATTTATAGCTTTTTAGCGGATATGAATAATCATCAGCAGCTAATGCCTGAAAATATACAAGGTTGGTCATCAACAGTCGATGAGGCCCGTTTCAATATTCAAAATATGGCTTCGCTCGCAATTAAAATAGAGAACAGGATCATAAATAGTGAAATAAACATCACTCCTTTTGAAAAACCACCTTTTGATCTCGAATTAAAATGGGTACTCAATTCAGTTGACAATGCCACAGAAGTGACATTCAGCATTATTGCCGATTTAAATATGATGATGAAAATGCTTGCAAGCGGTCCATTACAGAAATTGACCGATCACGAAACACAAAGCTTAATCAAGATATTCGCTTAGTCAATAATTTCTTTTAAGCCTTAAATGCCGCACCACAACAATAATGTTGATAGCAAACAATGCTACAATTAACAGGGTCATAATCAGGGTCAATAGTTATGATAAATGTAATAAAAACACTATTGCAAAACGATATTTAATTAATAAATAATTGTAGGTTTTACGTACCGCCAAGTATTTTGTTTCAGAGCAATTTCAACAAATAAGACCGTGATATGTTAATAAAATTTGATGGATGGTTCTAACATAAATACCCGTCGACCAACAAATTCTACATACTATTAACAATATAAGTAACTGGTTATAATGAAACTTGCCCTAATTACCGTATTTTTGCGGCAAATTACAGGTGCAGCATGATAACGGTATCCAATCTTTCTTTACGCTACGGCAAGCGTACACTTTTTGAAGAAGTCAATTTAAAATTCACCCAGGGCAATTGCTACGGCATAATTGGCGCTAATGGCGCGGGGAAATCCACTTTCCTGAAAATACTTTCTGGCGAGATCGACCCTACCAGCGGATCGGTTAGTTTTACCCCTGGTGAACGCATGGCGGTTTTGAGCCAAAATCACTATGCATTTGACGAATTTACAGTTATTGAAACCGTAATGATGGGGCATAAAGAAATGTATGCCGTAATGAAGGAGAAAGATGCAATTTATCTAAAAGAAGATTTTAGTGATGCAGATGGTGAACGCGCCGGGGAACTGGAGAACCTGTTTGCTGAAATGGATGGCTGGAATGCTGAAAGTAATGCCGCTACCCTGCTAAGTAATCTTGGTATTAAAGAAGAATTTCACTATCAATTAGTAAAAGACCTTGATAATACACAAAAAGTACGCGTATTACTCGCTCAGGCTCTTTTTGGCAAACCGGATATATTGTTACTTGATGAGCCTACAAACGACCTTGATATTCATACTGTAAGCTGGCTGGAAGACTTTTTAGCCGGATATGAGGCAATTGTATTAGTAGTATCGCACGATAGGCACTTCCTGGATACTGTTTGTACCCATGTAGTTGATATTGACTTTGGAAAGATGACCATTTACACCGGTAACTACACATTCTGGTATGAGTCGAGCCAGTTAGCGTTAAAACAACGTTCTGACCAGAATAAAAAGGCTGAAGACAGGGTAAAAGAACTGCAGGAATTTATCCGCAGGTTTAGTGCTAACGCTTCAAAATCGAAACAGGCTACCAGCCGTAAAAAAGCTTTGGATAAGATCAACCTGGACGAAATACAACCGTCAAATCGTAAATATCCGGGGATCATATTTAATAATCAGGGCCGTGAAGCCGGAGACCAGATATTGCAGGTAGAAAACTTGAGCAAATCATTAAACGGTGAGCTTTTATTTGCCAATATTAGTTTTACAGTTAATAAAGGTGATAAAATTGCTATCCTTTCACAAAACAGTTTGGCGACTACTGCACTTTATAACATTTTGACAGGTCGTGATAAGGACTTTAAAGGTGACTTTAAATGGGGTGTAACGATAAACGCCGCCGACATTCCGATTGATAACGCTGAATATTTTAAAGGTAAAGACGATAATTTGATCGACTGGCTGCGTGAGTATTCACCGGGCGAAAAGGACGACCAGTTTATCCGCGGTTTCCTGGGCCGTATGCTATTTTCTGGTGAAGAAGTATTGAAAAAGAGCAACGTGCTTTCAGGGGGTGAGAAAATGCGCTGTATGTTTAGTCGTATGATGCTGCAATCAGCCAACCTGCTAATCTTTGATGAGCCAACAAACCATCTTGACCTGGAATCTATTACCGCTTTAAACAACGGCATGAAAGATTTCAGGGGAACTATCTTGTTCACTTCACGTGACCATGAGCTTACTGAAACTGTTGCCAATCGCATTATTGAATTAACTCCTGCCGGTTATATAGATAAGCTGATGGATTATGATGAGTATATTAATAGTGATGTCGTTCAAAAACAGCGCGATGAAATGTATTCTTTAGCTTAAAAACCCGACATCAACCTGAGCATGAAAAAATCCCTGTTATTCGCCGCTTTTGTATTACTACAAAGTGCCAATATTTATGCCCAGGTTATTGAAGGAACAATTAAGGATGCCAAAACCAAAGAAAACCTTCCTTATGTAAATGTTGGAATAATAGGTAAGGGTGTTGGTACGGTAACGAACATTGAAGGGGCTTTTAAAATCGCCATAAATAATAATGATACTGATAGTTTAAAGGTATCAATGATTGGTTATCATGCCCAGTCTTTTCTTGTTGGTGATTTTAAAAAACATTCCGGCTCACTAAATATTATGCTTGAGCCTCGTATTGCTGCATTAAAAGAGGTTAAAATTTACAATCATAATTTCAAGGAGGTTGTATTAGGTAATACTACACAGTCCAAATCCACCAATGCCGGATTTACAAGCAATCAATTGGGAAATGAGATTGGTGAAATTATTAAAATTAAGAAAGCACCTACACGCCTAAAACGCTTTAATGTCTCTATCTCAAAGGAAGCGACTGATACGATAAAATTGCGGCTCAATTTTTATAGTGTCAAAGATGGCATGCCTGATAAAATACTACAGCAGCAAAATATTTTTGTTACTGTTAAAAAGGGACAGGACAAAATAGCTGTCGACCTTGAACCTTATAATATTGTTGTTGAAGACAGGTTTTTTGTGAGCCTTGAATGGATAGAGAATTCACATGGGCCGGGATTGATGTTTTCAGCAAGTTTATTGAGCAGCGCTATAATTTCGAGAGAAGCAAGTCAGGCTAAATGGGAGAAAATAGGCCTGGCCGGAGTGGGATTTAATGTACTTGCAGAGTATTAATAAAAAAATACTCATCTTAATTATTTGATTGTATATTTGCCAACCAAAAAATTGACTCCGTAGCTCAGTTGGTAGAGCAACAGACTCTTAATCTGTGGGTCCTGAGTTCGAGCCTCAGCGGGGTCACTAAAAAATAAAACCGCTTCTAATGCAATTAGAGGCGGTTTTATTTTTTAAGCATTTTTTAGATGTTGCGTTTCTGAGTAATAGAGCCGTTTTTTGAGTTCGATCCTCGTTAGGGTGACCCTATAGGACACATTCATAAAATTGAATACAATTACAATTTTAAATTATTGTAATTTACTGACTGCCAACGCTAAATGTAGAAATTATTCATTTCTTTAGGTGTCGGCATCGTTGACGTCGCTTTAGGTGAATTGTTAAACTAACCTAATTCATAAAAAAAATAATTTTTTTTGAGGACTTAAGGCTTTTGGCAGGTTCGTAATTTCTATTAATCCACTTATTTATAACGATATGTAGAATTTGGCTATGATACTAACTTCAATTTACTTTAACTAATAATATTGCGAAGAGTCTAAAGTTGCCAGCCATCCACAATAACAGATCCTTTTAACCAAACTCAGTTCATTTTCAGGGGAATGAACCGATAACCGGTTTCCATCTGTAAATTTATACTTGTAATAAATAATCATGCTTGAAATTGTTTTTTTTAAATACTTAATTCAGTAAATTTATCAAGCATATTTGATTGGAAATCAGGTTATATGCACCCGGAAAATATATGGAACTAATCCAATATATCAATACCAAAGTAAAACTTAGTGCGGATGAAAGTAGCAAAATTGATGCTGCTTTCAAGCGCGAATTTCACCATAGAGGGGCTACGTTGGCCGATCCGGGTAATCGATCTCAAAAAGTCCATTTTATCGAAAAGGGTATGCTCCGTACATTTTATAACAAAGACGGCAAAGATATCACTCACTTCTTTTTTGATGAAAACAGCTTTACAATGTCGTTAGAGAGTATCTACTTTAATAAAACTGACCCTTATGGCAGGGAAGTTCTTGAAGAAACTACATTACGGACTATGCACTTTATAGAATTTAATGCTTTATTAAATGATATCGGCGCATTCAAAAATTTCTTTTTTATGGTAGCGGTCGAGACTATTAAAATATTCTCTGACAAACTTTTTTCGTTGCAGTTTCAAACGGCGGAACAACGATATAAGTCAATGATAGACAATTATCCAAATATTTTATTACGGGTGCCACTTGGGGATGTCGCCTCGTATTTAGGGATTACTCAGCAAACCCTTAGTGTTATAAGGGCCCAAAAATGATTCATGTTAAACGCCACTCCCCTCAAAAATTAAGATAATGTGACATCCCAAAAAGTCACTTAATAATTCGATGTCCTTTTGAAAAATTCTGTCGGTATTAATGGGTTTACTGCACGTTTCTCCAATTCTATCTTTACGTTTATTTCTGGGCGTTTACGAAATATCAGCTCGCCAGCGTAGAGCGGCCACTATTTATCCCCTCTAATTAATTCATTTGAGGCGTTTTCATGCTTCGGATAATTAATTTCAATGCGCCTTCATTTTTTAAGATAGATTAAAAAGCCGTCGGCGCTTCTTCATTTCCTTTGCATCATAAAGTTTTTGATAAATGCAAAAGGATATTAATAAAATGGGGGTTCAATATATTTATATAGCAGATGACATTGGGATTGCTTCTATTTTTCCTCTCATAAAATTCAAATTGACAGACCTGAACTGTCAGCAGGTCTCTTTACTTTATTTTTCTGTAAACAAACAACATGTCTTCCAAAAAGAACTGCAAATACTTGAAAGACGTTTCCCCACCCAGCTATTTGTAAGCTACATCTCAAAAGAATTTGAGGGTAATACCGCATTCCCAAACGAAGAAATTGAAGCTGTGCTAAATGCAAACACAATGCAACGCATGGATTTCATTCTTTCCGGTAATAAAGAGTTTGTTGAAAAAATAAAGAACGTGTTGAATTTTTTTGATATAAACGAAGTACAAATACAGGAACAATTTTTCACAGAATAATAAAATATAATAACATGAAACGAAACAAAAAACTTATACCAACTCTAATTTTCCCGGCCATTGTCTCTCTATTTTTCCTTACAAGTTGTAAGACTAAAGATAAACATTCCAGCGGTGAGACATTGTTAAGTCGGGCAGTAAAAACAGAAATCGTCCACACCGATACCATCACTAAAGAGGTGTCGGTAAGCGGCAATATAGAAGGTAACACAACCGTGAAACTTGGTTTTATGGTGGGTGGGAAAATCAACTATGTTTCCAATAAAGAAGGAGAACATATTACCCAGGGGCAAATGATCGCTAGTCTTGATCCAACCAATTATTCCATTGCCAGGGGTTCAGCTGATGTACAAGTCAGCACTGCAGCTGACGAATTTAACCGCATAAAAATATTGCATGACAGAGGTAGTTCCAGTGAAAGTGACTTTTCTAAAGTAGGCTTTAACTTAGAGCAGGCAAAACTTCAGCAACGATTACAGCAAAAGAACCTGTCCGATACGAGGTTGTATTCACCCATCAGCGGCGTATTGCTAAAAAGACAAGCCGAAATTGGCGAGATTGTCGGTGTCGGCATGCCGCTGTTTGTTTTAGCAGATATCAAAAAGGTAAAGGTGTTGGCATACGTTCCGGAAGGGGAACTGCATGAAGTAAAGATTGGTCAAACCAGCAAGATTAATATCTCCTCACTCGGTAAGGAATTCACCGGGAAAGTAACCGAAGTTGGCTCAGCGGCTGACGCGACATCCAGAGCTTTCACCATTAAGATTGAATTGGAGAACCCAGGGTCGCTCATCCGGCCAGGAATGATTGCCGAGGCACGGATCAAAACCACAGAAAAGAAGCAAGTGATCCTACTACCGGCAGAATGCATTCAACAGGATCTGGCGAACCAGAGCTATGTTTTTGTGGTGGATAAAACACAGAATAAAGTGTTTAAACGCAGAATAAGCCTGGGTGATATGTTCGATAACAAGATTGAAATTATTTCGGGGCTAAACGACAGCGAAGTGGTGGTTACCAGCGGCCAGAAAAGATTATCGGATGGCTGGTCAATTTCTATAACCAATTAATAATTACTGTAATGAATATCATAAAAGCATCACTCAAATATAAGGCCGTTACATTGTCGGTATTACTATTGCTTTTTGCGGTTGGTGTAAATTCTCTTTTGACCATGCCACGCAGGGAGGATCCTAAAATTACCATCCGTCAAGGCTTAGTTATCGCATTTTTTCCGGGAGCTAACTCTGCACAGGTAGAAGACCAGGTTACCAAAAAGCTCGAACAATATCTTTTTCAATATGAAGAGGTAGATAAATCCAAAACATACTCTACTACGAAAGATGGCGTGGTGGTAGTTAATGTTGAGCTGACTGAAAGGGTAAAACAACCCGACATATTTTGGAGCAAGCTTCGCCACCAGCTTTTAGTCTCCAGGCAAATTGATTTACCGGCAGGTGTAAAAGGGCCTGTAGTAAACTCGGATTTCGGCGACACCGAAGCCCTGGTAATCGGGCTGCAAAGCACCAGCGCCAGCTACGAAGAATTAAAACATTACGCTCAACGATTGGAAGATTATCTGCGAACTATCCCCGCGGCTTCAAAAATAAAGCGGATAGGCGAACAGCAAGAAGAAATTGTGGTGTCATCTAACTCGGAGAAACTGTCCCAGTATGGCGTTAACCCACAACAAGTGGTACAACTCCTGCAATCTCAAAACAGCATTAATCCGACCGGCGAGGTTAAAACAAGCAGTAGTAAGACGCCGCTTTATACGAATGGCTACTATAATACCGAAACAGACCTGGCCAATCAAATAGTTGGCACCTCTCAGTCGGGTTCTGTAGCAAAGTTAGGTGACGTTGCTACCTTAACCAGGGATTATGCTGATCCGGATAATATCATTACAGTTAATGGCAACAAAGCTATTATGCTCTCGGTTCAAATGCAGGAAGGCAATAATATCGTGGATTTTGGTAAAGAGGTCACCGGCAAGATCGAAGAGGCCAGAAAAGTGATACCATCCGACATCAAAATTACTACCGTTGTTAATCAACCTCAGGTGGTTGACGAAAATATATCACATTTCATCCGGGAATTCTTTTTGGCCATCATATCAGTTATCGTCGTGGTCGTATTACTTTTACCCTTACGTATAGCCACCGTTGCAGCTATGGCAATCCCGATGACGGTTGCAGTAACCTATGCAATAATGCGTGCGCTGGGGATCGAACTGCACCAGGTTTCCCTGGCCGCATTGATCCTGGTACTGGGAATGGTAGTGGATGATGCCATCGTAATTGCCGACAATTATGTGGAGCTATTAGATGAAGGCGTTGACAGAGCTACCGCCGCATGGAGAAGTGCCAATGATCTGGTAGTGCCTGTACTTGCGGCCACTGTTACCATCATTGCTTCATTTATGCCGATGATTTTGTTACGGGGAACTGTGGGTGAATTTATTTTCGCGTTGCCTATAACCGTAGCAGTCGCCCTTGCCTCCTCATTTTTGGTAGCCATGGTACTGACCCCTATGCTTTGTTACACCTTTATCAGGAAAGGGTTGCACCAGCACGCCGATGTTGCTGAAGAAGAAATAAAACAAGCACCTAAAAAGAAGGAAAGAAAGTCATTGCTTGACTTAATGCAGAATGGCTATAATAAACTGTTGGATTGGTGTGTCAATCATCCAAAGCTGACGATTATCAGCAGTTTAGTGCCTATTGCACTTGCACTTATATTGTTTTCAAAAGGAGTACGGCAGCAATTCTTTCCGGCAGCAGAGCGGAGCCAGTTTGTTGTAGAATTATGGATGCCGACCGGAACAAAATTGGAAAAAACCAATGAGGCAATTTTAAGGGTGGAAGCACTGTTGAAAAACGACAAAAGAGTAGTTTCCTATGCAACATTTACTGGTACTGCTTCCCCAAGGTTCTATTATAATTTCTCCCCGGAGTTTCCCACAAATAATTATGCACAGATACTTATTAACACCACCACAGAACAGACCACTGACGAACTTGCAGAGGAATTAAGCAGCAAGGTCGACAAGTTAATACCGGAGGGCACAACTTATGTTAAATTAATGCAGCAGGGTTCATCCCTCAAAGCACCGGTAGAGGTTAGAATTGTCGGCGAGGATATCGATCATTTGAAAGCTATCGCAATTGAGGTAAGTGATATTGTTAAAAAAGCAAAAGGCAGTCGTTTTGTGAGAAGCGACTTTGCAGAAGACTATTATGGAATAGGGATAAAATTAAAAGAAGAAGCCAGCCGTCTGGGCTTTACTACTACGAGTGTCTCTCAATCAGTGTACACGGGATTTAGCGGTGCCGCGATTTCTACGATGTATGAAGGCAATAATCCGGTAAATATTGTATTTCGTCTGGATGAAAAAAACAGGCAGACTACTAATGATCTCCAAAATGTTTATTTGAGATCCTCTGTTACCGGCGCTGATGTTCCGCTGAGACAAATTGCAGATTTGACCCCTCGCTGGCAGACCGGCCGTATTATGCACCGCAACGGCGTTCGGACACTTACCGTGCAAAGCGAAACGACGCCAGAAGTTCTTCCGTCAGAATTATTAGCGGCTATACAGCCTGAGATTGCTAAACTGCAACTGCCCAACGGATACCGCATCGAATATGGTGGCGAAGATTTTAACAAAAAAGAAGCATTGGGCCAATTAATTACAGCTTTGCTGGTGAGCCTTGTGCTGATATTTTTTATTCTTCTTTTTCAATTCCGTAACCTCAAAGAGGCGGCAATAGTGATGCTGACGATACCGCTGAGTTTGTTCGGCGCAATCATGGGACTATACCTTACCGGAAACTACTTCAGTTTCACATCTTTTATTGGCCTGATAGCGCTTTCTGGAATTGTAGTGCGCAATGCCATCATCCTGGTCGACCATACCCATGAATTGATGAAACACGGACTTGATATCAAAGAAGCGGCCATTGAATCAGGGAAAAGGCGCTTAAGGCCCATCTTCCTTACTGCTATGGCTGCAGCGATTGGTGTGCTGCCCATGATCATATCAGGATCCGCCATGTGGGCGCCTCTTGCAAGTGTGCTAGCATTTGGCGTGGTATGGAGCATGGTTATGGCCTTAATCTCTGTTCCTGTACTATACATTTCCTGGATAAAGTCAAAACCGATCAATTAAAAAAAATTAAAGCCAAGTAAAATGAAAAAAATCATAAAAAGCCTTTTACTGCTGCTAATTATTTTCCTGGGCTGCAGCAGCCTATTGCACGCACAAAACGTGGAATCATACACATTGCAACAATTGCAAGATTCCGCATTAAGAAACAATCACGTATTAGCGATAAAAAAGTGGCAAATCAAAGAAAAGGAGGCAAAAGTTAAGGAAGATGAAATCAAGAGGTATCCTGTTCCAATCATGAATGGTAACTATCAGCGCATTTTCAATTTGGGTGCGATCACGATTCCTAAAGGCACGATCGGGGAGTTCCCACTAAGCCCAACAAATAATGTGTTGCTTCCCAACACTGATGAAAGTTTTAATGTAGGTAAACACAATAATTATAGCGCTGGATTATCGGTTTATCAGCCGATCACCCAACAGGCCAAAATCAAAACTTTACTGAAAGTAGATGTTGCGGATAAGGAATCAACCGAAAAAGAAAGATTCAAAATGTCCCTTCAAATAAAGCAGGCAATAGTAAAACTCTATTACGGAACATTGATTTCACAAAAGCAACTGGATGAAGCGGAGGCAAAGCTGGCTCTGGCTCAATCAAAATATACGGATGTTGAAAATGCTTTATCAGCCGGTAAGACAATCAATGCAGATAAAGCCGGATTGCAAGCTGATATCGCCGACGAAGAGCAAAACATCTTGAAGATAAACATACAGATACAGGATTATATAGGTGATCTGATAAACGTAACCGGGATTGATGCTGGTTCATTGAAGCTTGCAGAGATTGAGCCGGTAGTTCAACAGATAAATGAATTAGAGGAGTACAAGAAGGAAGCAGGTAATTCAAACGCCGACCTGCAAATAGCTAACCTGAACAAAACAAAAGCTGTATTGGGAATAAAAGCAGCCAGGCAAAGTAATATACCGGATATAGGTCTGGTTGGCGGATATTCATATGTATTCGGGGATGCTATATTACCTGCTAACAATCCATTTTTAGGTGTGGTTCTGAAATGGAACATCCAGGATATTTTTTCAAATAAAAAAATAGTAAAACAGAGACAGTTTCAGTTAAAGGAATCTGAAGAGAACATCCTTAACACCCAGCTGACGGTGAACAATGATATTGAAAAGACTTATAGAAAAATTAATCAGTCTCAGGCGCTGATCGCCGTTGCGCAAAAGGTCGTTTTCTACCAGAAGGAGGAGCTGAAATTACAAGAAAATAAGCAAGCCGCCGGTCTTAATGTGAAAACTGATTTGCTTAATACAAAGTCGCTCCTGGCAAAATCAGAGGCCGATATGTATGCAGCGCAGTTATCTTATCTGATGGCGGTTTCTGACTTGAAAATCCTTACCGGCCAATAAGCCGGCGCAAAAAACCATAACTGAAAGAATTTTTAAAGAAAATAATATGAAAATAGTAATCATTGGAGGTGGATTTGCAGGCCTCAACCTCGCAAAGCATCTTGCCGGTAACCAATTATTTGATATAACACTTGTCGACAAGAATAATTACCATCTTTTTCCGCCACTGCTTTATCAGGTATCAACAGCTTTCATTGAAGCATCCAATATAAGTTACCCCTTTAGGAGAATGTTTCAATACAAGGAAAACCTGCATTTTCACCTTGGCGAGTTAAAAAACATTGTTGCAGCAGACAACAAAATTGAGACCTCAGATGGTGATTTAAATTATGATTATCTGGTGCTGGCCATGGGAACAGAGACCAATTATTATGGATTGGAAAATATAAAAAAGCAGGCATTGCCTATGAAAACAATTGATGATGCAATTCGCCTCCGCAACCATTTACTGTTGAATGCTGAAAAAGCGGTGAGAACAATTGACGCAGTGGATAAGGGAAGGTTCCAGAATATTGTTATTTCGGGAGGTGGCCCCACGGGTGTGGAAGTAGCCGGTATGCTTGCTGAAATGATGCGGACTATTATAAATAAGGATTATCCTGAGCTTAAAAATACACAGGGCACTATTTATTTGATTGGCTCAGGAAAGGCGTTACTCGGCCCGATGAGCGGAAAATCGCAGGCAGAAGCGTACAAAATATTAGATAAGTTAGGTGTGCAGATAAAATTGAACACCGCTGTCAAGGATTATGTCGATGGCAATATACTACTTTCAACAGGAGAATGCATCCCGTCAGCAACGTTGGTTTGGGCGTCTGGTGTTATTGCACCACAAGTGCCAGGACTGCCAGATATAACCATGAGCCGTGGCAACCGAATTATAGTTGATAAATTTAATAAGATAGAGGGAACCCCAAATATTTTCGCTATCGGCGATCAATCCTTTCAAACAACTGATGCGGGTTATCCAAACGGACACCCGCAACTTGCCCAGGTCGCAATTCAGCAAGGAATTCTTCTCGCCTCAAACTTTAAGAGATTACAATCGGGGCAAGAGTTAAAGGCATTTAAATATAGAAACAAAGGAAGCATGGCAATTATCTCAAAGTACAAAGCTGTAGTTGATTTACCTAAGGGCTTTTTTAAAGGAATGCCTGCCTGGTTTGTTTGGCTTTTTGTACACATCATCCCCATTGTGGGATTTGGGAACAAAGCCAAACTCGCTTACAATTGGTTCTGGGCTTTAATAACAAACGATCCCGCACTACGATTAATCATCCGACCAAAAAAGGATGAAATAACGATTAATGAGAATGGTACTATAGATATTGAAAATCCGAAGGAGCAATTTAAACTAGGCAGGAATTACACCGGGCGATAAAATGGAAATAATAAAATAGTGAGTGGTGGAACTCATATTACTCTATTGTTATTGGTCGATTAAAAGCTTTCGCCTGTTCAGTATTCCCAAAGCAAATCTGAAGCCCGGATCATTTTTATAAGACCAAGCAAATAACTTGAATAGAAATACAATCAAATTACAATGAAACAATTAGTTATATCAAAAAGTATTACCCAGCGTGAATACGAATCATTAAACAAATATTTTAATGAGATCGACAAGATAAAATTGTTATCGACTGAAGAAGAGGTGAGCCTGGCGCGTCGCATAAGAGAAGGTGACCAGGCTGCATTGGAGAGACTGGTGAAAGCCAATCTTCGTTTTGTGATATCAGTGGCAAAACAATATCAAAATCAGGGGTTTACTCTTGGCGACCTGATCAATGAAGGGAATATTGGTTTAATGGTGGCGGCGAAGCGCTATGATGAAACACGAGGCTTCAAGTTTATTTCTTATGCAGTATGGTGGATACGTCAGTCAATTACCTCCGCCATTGCCGAACATGCGCGGACCGTTCGTTTACCATATAACCAGCTTACGTTGCTAAGTAAGCTTTATAAGTCCTTTACCAAACTGGAACAGGAGTATCGGCGCAAACCAAGTATTGAGGAACTTGCTGAATACATGGAAATAACTGCGGAAAAGGTAGCAGAATTGATGAATAAATCGGGAGTGAGTGTATCTATTGACGAACCTCTTAACGATGAAGATAACTATTGCCTGCTTGACATTTTACAAAACAATGAAAGTGGTGCCGATCATGAAGTAATACAAGAAGCCATCACCAAAGAGGTTCATTCCTCATTAAAACTATTAAAGCCCCGTGAACGCGAAATCCTTTTTATGTATTTTGGACTAGGACCATACACACCATTATCACTGGAGGAAATTGGCAAAAGGTTCAATATCACCAAAGAGCACGTTGGACGGTTAAAGGTAAAAGCCCTAAATAAACTCAGGTATTGCTCCAATGCCCCGGACTTGTTGTCTTACCTTGACTGACACTTTATTTTTTAAATAGCATTATCCTGGACAGCTTTCAAACATACCAGTTCCAGTTTTTTTAGCCAATAACTCCAACCAATGGAAACTTCAGAAAAAATTGCTCACAAAGCACATGCCCTTTTTATCCGTTATGGCATTCGTAGTACCAGTATGGATGATATTGCAACTGATTTAGGCATTAGTAAAAAAACAATTTATCAGTTCTATCCCAATAAAGATTCACTAGTAGAGGCATTAGTAGACAAAGCAACAGACGAACACATCTTTAGCTGTAAGATTCTTACGGCAAATAGTGACAATGCTATAATTGAATTGTATTTTTTAATGCTATACATAAAGGAGCTTTACAATGTTTTAAACCCTGTTGTCATTTACGATCTCGAAAAAAACCATGAATTGGCCTATAAAAAATTTAAAGATCATAAAGCTCTGTTCATTCATCAAACTCTTAAGGCAAATATAGAACGTGGCATTAAAACGGGTTTATACCGCGTTGATTTTGACATCGATGTAATAACAAGGTTCTTCCTTGAAAGCTTAGGTCTCATGTCAGATCCCGGAATATTTCCTCCAACCAATCATAGTAAAATTCAACCAACCGAGGAGATATTTGCCTGCCTTATAAGTGGAATAGTGACCACAATGGGACTGGAGGTTGTTAGAGCGTATAAAAACCAGCGGAGCATTATGCTTTTAAGTAATTATGAAGAGGGACCTTTTTGGGATGATTAGCGATCATGTGCCACCTTTGGTATTTTCGGGATAAAGCAAGTAAGCTAAGGGCTAATAATCTCTGGTGATTAGCCCGATAAAGAATGTTGCCTTAAATATTGTAAAATCAGTTTAAAGCAAGCCCCGTTTTCGCCAGGCGAAAACGGGGCTTGCCCGGACACCCGGACCCGAAATGCTTCACTTTATTCAGCTTTTTTTTTGATCGACACTAACAAATTGCATCGATTGGAGTTAAATGAATACTTGGCAGGACATTGCCAAGTCTTAAATGCGAAGTGAATCCGCAGCCCTTTTAGGGTCAATTAAACTGTCTTAATGGTATTTATTGTCAGTTTTTAACGCCACAATTTTCTTCACATCCGCAATAAAAGTGTTCGACATTTGTACTTTTGGGGTCACTAAATTTTAAAAACCGTTCCTAATGCATTTAGAGGCGGTTTTTTTATGCATTTTTAGATATTGCGTTTCCGTACGTTATTGCAACTTTTTAAGTTCAACCCTCTGCGGGTAGCTATTAGCTAATAAAAACAGTTCAATCGTTTTATTTTGTCTTATAAACAACTGCAACTCCATCAATCTTCTTTTCTTGAATAAAGGTTCTTAGATTCTTATCGTAACTAATCTCAACCGTATCATCAGCTATCCAATTGAAGTTTATGGCCTTTGGATTAAGGTTTGCCTTACCGTGGTCATCATCAACTGTAAACACATTCCCAACCGCCACGGTATCAAACTCAGTTTTATAATCTGTAACGCTTACCTGGTACGAGTTAGCCACGGTCGCGCCAGCCTCTCTTAAGAACAAAATCGCTTTTTTACTATGTTTACTATTTGCATCTTCCTTTACTAACGTGTTTGAACCATCACCTAATAAAGAAAAGCAAGAGCTTATAATAGATACAAAAATAAATATGAAGAAAAGGCCAATTATTTTTTTCATTACCAACCTTGGGATAAAATTCACTTCTTTAAAGCTACAATTTTCTTGCAATCCTCAATAAAAGTGCTCGACATCTGCACCTTTTGGGTCATATCTAAAAAGGCCATTTTTGATATCAAAAATGGCCTTTTCTATTGCATAAGGGTACATTATGACCATTCAGAAATTCTGGCTAATCTTTGTATCCGGGTAATCCAATTTTTCACTTTTTCGTACGCCATTCACAGTGATATGAACGATATTGATCTGGTCATCGAATAAATTGTGTAGCAAACTTACGTCAACACTGATTTTTCTAACCTCATTTATCTTATCCGATTCCAGGTAAACATCAGTTGCCTCTTTGTTTATCTCAAAACCAACGTAATTCAGCGGTAAAACAGCGGGGCTAACTTTAATTTGCAAGTGAGCCGCAAGATAATTCTTAACCAGCACGTCCATGACCGCGTGTAATTCTGTTTTGGTAAGATCCGTTTTTTTACCGTACTGTTTAACCAGGGCGGCTTCAAAATCATCTGTGAAAATTGTGCATATAACTTCCAGCTTATGATCTTCTTTATTAAAGCTGATATTGGTTGTACTTACATGTATAGGATGCCAGGGACTTTCCGCCCGTATTTCAGAAGGTCCTGCTCCTACGGCCATTAAGAAAAACCAAATTGGGTGAAATATTAAGGATAACATCATATTCCGGCGTATTGATAAAAAAAACTCACATCAAGTATTTCAGCATGGCAACCACCCAAAATGGACTGTTTGCCATGCTGAAACAACTCAAATTTTATTTGCCGCCTGAAACCTGCATCGGGTTGATACCAGTTGATTGCCCCCTTGCTGCCCCTGCTGCCGCTTTTTGTTTAAATACCTGGAATTTCGAAGGCTCAGGTAATTTCCCCCAGTAATTGTTGGTTTCGTCGATATCTGCCGTCTCCCGCATCGGATCCAGCTTAATGGAAGCCACTTCTTTGTCCTGCACGTAAAACTTGGATACGTGTTTTTCGTTCAGTCTCCATATCTGTGCGGGAATCCGGTCTATCTGCTTGCTGCCGTCAACGTAGGTAAATTCTACAATGATCGGCATAACCAGTCCGCCCTTATTACTGAAGTTTAACTCATAAAAGAATTTGCCGGCATATTTCTGTTTGTCTTCGTCCGTAAATACAACCGGTGTTGTACTGCCTTGCTGATAGGTTTGCGATTTAGCCAGCGTGCTGAATTTATTGGTGTCAACGGCGGCAAAACCACGGTCATATTTCCAGTAAAAATCATGAACGACCGAATCACGGTCAACATAGAAGTTTATTTTCTTATCCTCGCGGTTTCTCACTTTGGAAATATCGTCAAAGTCGTTTACTGCCGGCGGGGCCACTTTATTGGCAGCGGCCAGCCGTCTGTTTACAAACGGTACGTCCCCGTAAAGATCCGCCTTTGCTACCTTTACCGAATCAAGGGAAATATCGCAAGGATCTGTCCCATAGAACCAACCTCGCCAAAACCAGTCGAGATTCTCTCCGCTGGCGTCGCCCATTGTCCTGAAAAAGTCGGCAGGTGTAGGATGCTTAAACTCCCAGCGCCTAGCGTACTCCTTAAAGGCATAGTCAAATAGCTGGCGGCCCATGATGGTTTCCCGCAAAATATTGAGCGCCGTAGCGGGTTTGGTATAAGCATTGGGGCCAAACCTAACGATATCCTCAGAATTGGTCATAATAGGCTCCAGTTCATTTTTAGGCAGCTTCATATAATCAACAATGGTATAGGCCGCCCCCTTTTTACTGGGGTATTTGTTATCCCAGAGTTCCTCAGTCAGGTATTCCATGAATGAGTTCAGCCCCTCGTCCATCCATGTCCACTGGCGCTCATCACTATTGACGATCATCGGGAAAAAGTTGTGTCCAACCTCATGAATGATCACACCGATCATCCCGTTCTTTGTGCTTTCACTGTAAGTGCCATCCTTTTCTGTTCGGCCATAATTAAAGCAGATCATTGGGTATTCCATACCGTTCGACGCCTCCACACTTTGGGCAACCGGATATGGAAAAGGAAAGGTAAAGCTGGAATAAGTTTTTACCGTATGCGCCACCAGCCTGGTAGAGAATTTACTGTAAAGGTTATAAGCTTCCTTGCCATAATAACTCATGCACATTACTTTTTTGCCTTCTACGTCCTGTCCCATACCGTCCCAGATAAATTTCCTTGAAGAGGTCCATGCAAAATCACGCACATTGTTAGCCTGGAACACCCATGTTTTTTTGGCTGAACTTGGATTGGATTCGGCCTTTTTGGCCTCCTCTAATGTGACCATTTGCACAGGAGCATCAGCCGTTTTAGCCTTGTTGTACCTGGCCATCTGTGCCGGAGACAGAACGGCAGCATAATTGATACACTCTCCTGTTCCGCCGACAATATGATCAGCCGGAACAGTCATTTGCACATGAAAGTTGCCAAAGGTTAACGCAAATTCGCCCCGTCCGGTAAACTGGTGGTTCTGCCATCCCTGGAAATCGCTGTAAACACAAAGCCGCGGATACCACTGGGTCATAGTGAACAGGTAATTGCCGTCTCCGGGAAAATATTCATAACCGCCGCGTCCGCCTACGGTCATCCGGTCAGATATTTTATAACGCCATTTGACGTTGAAAATAAATTGCTGACCTGATTTTAATGCTACGGGAAGATCAATCCTCATCATCGTTTTGTTGATGACGTAAGGAAGACTCTTGCCTGTGACGTCAGTGACGCTCATGATCTTGTCGCCATAGCCGTTGTCCTCGCCCGGCTTTTCTACCCTGTCCAACATCATTGTACCGGCCGCTTTTGGCATAACCGAACCGGATTGGTAGTTAGCGTTATCGTTGTTATTATGCTGATTTTCGTCCAGTTGCAGCCAGATGTAATCCAGCGGATCGGGTGAGTTATTATAATAGGTAATCGTTTCGCTGCCGGCAAGCTGAAGCGCCTTCTCATCCAGTTCGCACTTAATATTGTAATCTGCGCGCTGCTGCCAGTATTTTACTCCCGGTGCCCCACTGGCGGTACGCTGCTCGTTGGGCGTAGACAAGATGGTGCCTAATTGTTCAAACTTGTTTCCATGATTGCTGCCGGGATTGTTTTGTATATCCTGTGCCCCTGCCAGGCCCATATAGGCTACGGAAATCAATAGCGTCGAGTAAATTCTTTTCATATATTTTAATTTTTAATTTTCATTTATAGTGGAAACCTTTCCAAAGCCATTTTTAGAGAAAGCGCAAATACACCGGCAGATAGGAAAAATATCCAATCTCTTCTTTTAACTTTAAGAACGTTCAAAAACAACAGGCCAATCACTAAAATGATGGCAACCACAAAAATTTGCCCTGCCTCCAACCCGACATTGAATCCAAAAAGACCAATTCCGATGGATTGATCTTTCGCCAGCATGATCCGGATCGCATTAGCAAATCCCATTCCGTGAATCAGGCCGAAACATAAGGCAAGATAATAATTTATGCGGGCACTTTTACCTGGGGCATTAATTTGAAATATATTGTTCAGCGCTGTGATAAAGATCGTACAGGGTATAAAAAATTCCACCCATTTGCCTGGGAACCGGATGATATCCAGCACGGATAAAGCCAGAGTCAATGAATGTCCGATTGTAAATGCCGTGACCAGGATCAATACCTGTTTGATATCCATGGCGGTATATACACAGGCTAACGCGAGAATAAATAGCTGATGGTCCAGTGCATCTCTTGCGATGATATGCTCCCAGCCCATCTTAAAATAAAACACAAAGTCTGACATGAATTAATATAAATTATAATTCTGAATCCCTCCGCCCGTGTCGGGAGGCCGTATGCCCGTATTTGTGATCTCAGCAAATGCTGAAATAAATTTTCCGCGCTATGCTACCCCAAATTGCGAAGATAAAATAACTAACTATTAATGACTATTTAACATTGTAACAATGTTGTAATGATCCTGCCTGAAAATTAACCTCGTAACGGGCCTGTCATTCTTCAGAATGCCGATGTTATTACCCCAGTCAAATGGGAGGGCTAAAGCCGCGACTGTTTCGGACGATTGATGCAGCCCGGGGCACTGAGCGTAGAAACTGGTTTTATAGGGTTTATCGTGAAGTGCAAGCGGTCTAAATGGAACCCGCGCGGATGGCAAACCCGTCAAAGATTTTAAGTGGACGTTTCAACAAATTAAACTTGAACGTTTCAACAAAACAGTGCGCTCATTTTCTTTGGACATTTGTATACCAGCAAAAACATAAAGAAAATGGAAACAGAAAACAAAAAATGCGAGGTTATCAATTATGATAATCAGATTAACAAGATAAAAATAGACAAAACACAGATCTTATGAAATACCGGAAATTAGGACAAACAAAAGAGGACATCTCGTCGGTAGGACTGGGATGTATGGGAATGAGCATCGCTTACGGAAGACCCGATAACAGGGAGTCACTTGCTACTTTGGAAAAGGCTGTAGAAATTGGCGTAAATTTCTGGGATACTTCTGATGCCTACGGGGATAACGAATCTTTAATTTCAAGGGTTCTGTCCTTACATCGTGAAAAAGTGTTTATCGCCACAAAATTTGGTTGGCGTTGGCGTGGCGGCCCAGAGGATGGATATATTGACAATTCTGCCCAATATATAAGAAAGGCTGTCGAGTCCAGCCTGCGGCGGTTGAAGACCGATGTGATCGATCTTTATTATGTGCACCGCCTCGATATTAATATACCGGTTGAGGAAACCATCATGAACATGGCAGAGCTCATCAAAGAAGGAAAGGTGCGCCATTTAGGTATGTCAGAAGTTTCTCCGGACATTATCAGGAGAGCACATGCGGTTCATCCGATTGCCGCCTTGCAGTCAGAGTATTCTTTGTTGACCAGGAACGCAGAAAACGGGGTGTTACCAACTTGTAAAGAATTAGGGATCACCTTCGTAGCGTTCAGTCCTACGGCGAGAGGTTTGCTGACCAATACGGCTATAGACAATAAACAAATCATGGATAATGACCGTAGAAAATTGTTGCCGAGATTTGCTGTTGAAGAATATTACCAGAACAACCAACAGCTTGCCAAAGCCTTTGTGGAACTGGCAGATGAAAAGAGGTGCACCGCTTCACAACTGGCATTGGCCTGGGTGATGGCACAGTCAGACAATATTGTTCCGATTCCGGGGACCAAAAAGACAAAGTATTTAATCGAGAATTCTTTGGCACCTGAGGTTTCCCTGAGTCCCGAAGATTCAAAGAAAATAACAGAAATTCTTGCCTGGTTCCCGAACACTGGGCCCCGTTATCATGAGGCTTTTCAGAAAACCGTATCTTCCTAACCCATTGAATTGGAATTTAATGTTACAAAGCCGGGCCAGTCAGCGTTCTGAAACCCTGACTGGCCCGACAAAAGGAAGCACCAAAAATAAGGAGCAGAAAGATTTCCGCTTTTAATGAATATTAAACAGATAAAAGATGGAAATAGATGGAAAACTGCCGATCAAATATTCCTGCAACTTTTCCAGGAGCAGGGAGGGTGAGCAATTTGTTCCTGAACATACCATAGGGTATATTATTTCAGGCGAAATGGTCACGTGTGACAGCGAAGGGACACAAACGTTCAAAAAGGGGGATCTTTACTTTTGCAGAAGGAATCACCTCGCCAAGTATACCAAGATCCCTCCCGAGGGCGGAGATTTCAGGTCTGTTTCCATGTTCTTTGGCCAACACATCCTCCGTAATTTTAGTCTCGAATACGGAAACAAGGCTGACAGCCAGGTTGCCACTCCTGGCTTCCGGATGTTACCTGATGAACCGGCCCTGAAATATTTTATGGATTCGCTCAGAGCCTATGAGCCTATTTTACGGCAAAAAGGCACAGAACAACTACTCACAGTAAAGCTGAATGAAGCTGTTTTAATACTGCTTAAATCCAACCCTGATCTGAAAAATATACTGTTTGACTTTTCAGAACCGGGAAAGATAGACCTTGAAGAATTTATGGAAAAGAATTTCCACTTTAACATAGACCTGGAGCGTTTTGCTTACCTGACCGGCAGGAGCCTTTCCACATTTAAAAGGGACTTTGAAAAAATCTACCATATGACCCCGAGTCGCTGGCTGGTTCAACGAAGACTTCAGGAGGCTCATTACATGATCAAAGAAAAAAAGCAACAGGTATCCGATGTTTATCTCGAATTGGGATTTGAAAATCTTTCCCATTTTTCATTTGCTTTTAAAAAGCAATATGGAATATCTCCTTCCCAGCTTTAATTGGCCGTATTGGCCAACCAAACGATATTGCACCGGCTGCAGTATTTCTTGCCTCGAAGATTCGGCATGGCTGACAGGTGAAGTTATCTTAGCCGGTGGCGGAATAAGGTAATAAATAAGCTGTCAAGCCAATTTGAATGCACTTAGAAGCTTCCAATTCTCTAATAAGATTCGAATTCTGTCCAGTCTCCTGCGAATGAACAACAGTAAGCGGGCAAAAATTTGTACAAAATCATTATAAAAACAAAAACCGCCTCTAAATCTCTTTAAAGGCGGTTCTCTTGGTATCGTCTTCTTGAGAGGACAATTTTCGAACCACTTTTTGCAGGATTTGAAGAAGCTGGCAGGGTAAATCGAGATATGTGCTTATAAAACATAAATTTAAAGCGCATACATAACGATTGGCTCTCTTAAACCAAAACGAATCAAGCTAGCTAAAATATACTGCAAAATCAATTACTACACTATCGTTTTTCCTTCCGCAGCACTTTTAGTAATATTATCCAAAAGTTTGTGGACCCGAACACCATCTTCAAAACCCGGAACAAACTGTGTATTGTTTTTAATATCAGCTAATATTGCCTTATAAGCATAGTACAATCCATACACCGGCTGCTCAGGCACAATTATTTCTTCTGCTAAATATTCAGCAGGAATTTCAAGCGGTTGTAGTTTGCTACCAGATGCTGCATATTGCAATTTAACAGGTGTTAACTGGTAGTGCCCCAAGCCTCCGGTAATTACAATATCACCTTTGGTGCCATTGATTTCCCAAAGAAAATTTGTCCCTGTTGACATGCCACTGCGATAGTGCATATTCGCAACCGCTCCTCCTTCAAGAATGCCCGACACAACGACCTGGTCATTACTGAGTTGAGGGACTTTTTCTCCAGTCGTCAAAAGGGTAACTTCTTTCCTGCGGCGGGCGAGCGTAGCGCTGATGGTTTTATAATCGCCAAGAACATCAACATATGCGGCGAGCGTATGTCCAAATGGAATCTCCATCATTGTCGCCCCGTTTTTCGGGTCTAATAAGTAGAGATCTCCTTCTGTACGAACAGCAGCCCAGCCACCCCCGGAACCTATAATGCTGGAAGAAAGCACTTCTCCAATTAAGCCTTCAGCAATCATTTTTTTAAGATAAACAGTTTCAGGCAATGAAAGCGCCTGTAAGCCAGTAAAAGTTCGTAAACCTTTGGCTGCTGCCATTTCTGCCAGCTCTTCCGCCTCTTTTGTGCCATTGCCCAATGGCCATTCACAATAAGTCATTTTACCCGCTTCAATAGATGCTTTAACCAGTTTGTAGTGATAAGGTACTTTTACCGTTATGACTACAAGGTCAACATTTGGACTGTTTACCAAATCAAATTCATTATCAAATGCATTCCTAGCTCCGAATTTTTCTGCCGCCGCTTGTGCAGTACTTAATTTAGTGGTACTTACGGCAGTCAATTCATATTCAGGTATCAGCTTTAATGCTGGTATGTGAGATTTGGAAGCCCAATTTGTTGCATTTGCTCCAATGATGCCTACTCTTATTTTATTACTTTTCATAATGGTATTTTTATTTGATTCAAAATTAGATTGAATTTACTTTCCCTTGACTAGCCGTTAGCACCCTGGTCAAATGATTTAATCAATTTTGACAATCATTTTACCTTCATTTCTGCCTTCAAAAAGCCCGATAAAAGCTTCGGGCAGTTTATCGAAACCTTCCAGAATTGTTTCTGAATAGGTGATCTTGCCTTCTTTTAACCAGGCCGATAGTTGGGCTATGACACCGGGGAATCGGACCGCATGGTCGCCTATCAAAAAACCTTGAATAGTCAGGAACTTATAGACGACGATAGGAAGCAGGCTTGGACCGGTTTGTGCTTTTATGTCATTGTAGTTGGATATTGTACCGCAAACCGGAATTCGTCCATAATTATTCATATTAGCGATCACCCCGTCGGAGATTGATCCGCCAACATTGTCAAAATAAATATCAACACCTTCCGAACACAGCTGCGCAATCGCGGCTTTCAAGTCAGGTGTGGTCTTATAATTTATCGCCTCATCATACCCAAATTTTGTTTTTATAAGGTCTATCTTCTCGTCGGTACCAACAATTCCAACAACCTTGCATCCTATAATTTTTCCGATTTGACCAGCAATACTTCCTACGGCACCAGCCGCGCCTGAGACCACCAGCGTTTCGCCTTTTCCAGGTTTGCCAATGTCCATTAACGCGATATATGCGGACAATCCGGTTATTCCTAAAACGCCTAAATAAGCGCTTAACGGAGCAGTATTTGAATCGATCTTTTGTAATGCTTTTCCATCAGATACCTGGTAATCTTTCCAGTTCAAGTAGCCGGAGACATAGGCTCCTTTTTTGAAATTGTCGTTATTGGATTCAACAACCTCGGCAATAATTTTGGAGGATACCGGCTCATTTAATTCAAATATGGGGGGATGAGTACCATTCATTTTACCACGCAGATATGGATCTACGGAAACATAAGCTGATTTTAAAAGAACTTCTCCCTCACCGCTAACCGGCATTAATTCTTCTTCGATATTAAAGTCGGAAAGCAGTGGCATTCCAACCGGCCTTTTTTTTAAAGTTATTTTTCTGTTTTTCATATGATTAACTATTAAATCCATGGTATAATAATCCATGGATTATATTTTAATAAAAAATTTTACTCCCTAATTTTATCTAAAAGGTCGTTGAGCAATTCTGCCTGCTCATCAGTGACGCCATACTGAACTTTGTTAAAAAGTTCCCTTCCTTTTAATGCAGCTTTCAATCCTTCAGGAGTAAGCTTTATGTATACAACCCGCTGATCTGAAAGATCCCGATCCTTCTTAATTAATTCTTTGTCCATTAACTTGTTCAACAATCTCGAAACATTCGGCATCCGGTCAATTAGCCGCTCACGAATCAGGTTCACTGTTGCCGTGTGATTGGGCTGACCCTTAAGAATTGCCAGGACGTTTAACTGCTGAAGAGAAAGACCAATGGGCTTGAGGGCAATTGCAATTTCGTTCAACAGCCAGTTAGCAGTAAAAATAAGATTCATCCCTGCTTTATGCTGCGGTCTGTTAAAGCGTTCCTGCTTGATCACTTCTTCAATTTTCATAACGCAAATATATATACCATGGATTATATATCCATGTAAAATAATAGTTACAACGTTGAAGATTAGGTTCGGCCTTTTATTGATTTTAAATTAAATTGATGGTCAACCGTGCCACAATCTAAGATATAGTACGCCGGTTTTAATGATTTAATTTTTCGACGTTTCAAAAATAGCAGTCAAATCGTTCTCTGTTACCACGGATTTAGTATCGGCTACCCGCAAGAACTGTTCGTAATATTTCTCAAATTCATTTTCAATATATTGAATATTCAAAGCTGTCATTCTATTTTTCAGAGCTGCCCGCCCACTACGCGCAGTCAATATCAAATCAGGCAAATCGCCACCGATCAATTTAGGGTCAATTATTTCATAATTGCTTCTATCCTTTAGTACGCCGTCCTGATGAATCCCGGATGAATGCGCAAATGCGTTCCTACCTACTACAGCTTTATTCGCCTGAACATAATTTGACATAGCGGTTTCAACTATCTTACTCAGGTCTGTAATATAAATGGGATTTACGGTTGTAAAAAAAGGCAGGTCTTTGATTACTAATGTCATAATTATTTCTTCCAAGGCTGCATTTCCGGCTCTTTCCCCGACGCCGTTAATGGTTCCTTCCGCTTGCTGCGCACCGGCTAAAAGACCGGCTATCGTATTGGCCGTGGCCATTCCCAGGTCATCGTGACAATGCACAGAAATTTTTATCTTGTCAATATTAGGAACATTGTCCATTACGAATTTTACTTTTTCATAATACTCAAATGGTGTGCAAAAACCGTTGGTATCCGGCAGATTGACAATTTTAGCACCGGCTTCCACGACCGTTTGTACCATTTTGGCTAAAAATATATTGTCCGCCCTACCCGCATCTTCTGCAAAAAACTGGACCTCGTCCACTTTGTTTGCTGCATGGCGTACCATATTAAAAGCGATGTCAAGTATCTCCTCTCTTGTACTGTTGAATTTATTCCTGATATGGATGTCAGATGAACCTATCCCCAATTGAATGCGGGGAGATTTAGCATTTTTTAATGCATCGGCAGCTGCGTCGATATCAGTTTCTCGTGCCCTTGCCAGTGCGCATACCTTGGCATTTTTTATCAATTTTGACACCTCGCTCACCGCCTTAAAGTCTGCCGGCGAACTGATGGGGAAACCAACTTCTATGATATCAACCCCCATTAGTTCAAGCCGTTCAGCAATTTCCAATTTTGATTGAAGGGTCAGTAAACATCCGGGGCCTTGTTCTCCGTCACGGAGGGTCGTATCAAAAATATCTATCTTCCTTTTTTCCATGTTTTTGCTTTTCTTCAAAAGTAAAGCCGGTTTTTGTTTTGCTATATTTGAAAATAAAAGTAAGTTTATCGGATTATGCCAAAGGTTAAAATTCCGCAATTGCCGCTCCGGGACAGTTTTGAAGATGGAGATATAGAAATAAGATCGTACGGTCAATTCAACACGAAAATCCACTGTCATGAAAAGACCCAGCTTATTGCTGCGGAAAAAGGAACGCTTTATTTATATTCTGAACAAGGAAGTTATTGTATACCGGCTCATTACTATGCTTACATCGCTGCCAGGCTTGATCACAAATTTATTTCCAGGTCCCAGCGAGTTGAGATAAAAACGATATTTCTTGAGCTCTCCCAGGAATTAACCTGTAATGGCAAGGCCCTAGATATCGCAATTTTTCCTCCATCGTCGCTACTTGACAATTATCTGGATTTTGGAGAGCAACATTGGTCGGGCCGCCAAAATCCTGATTTAAAAGCAGCCAGCTTAAAGGCATTAAAAAAAATGTTGCCTTTTTTACTGACAAAACCCATTTACTTATTTACGCACCCTCCTAAATCAGAAGCACTGCTCAAAGCCGTTGAATTTATAACAGGTGCACTGGGGGAAAACCTTACCGTGCTGTCAATTTCGAAGGCCGCCAATATACCGGAACGGACACTTTCAAGGCTCTTTAAACAAGAGACGGGCATGACCATATTCCAATTTATCAAAACAAGCAGAATGCAAAAAGCCTTAGAGCTTATGGAAGACCCGTCTATGAATATAAGTGAGATCGTGTACCATATCGGCTATGAGAGTACAGCAACTTTTTCCAATCTCTTTAAACAATTAGTAGGAATCGGCCCTCAAAAATATAGACAGAAATTCCTCCTCGAATGAAATTGGCCTTGTTAATGTTTAAACAATGATTTTTAATGATTTTTAAAAAAAACACCGGCAAAACTCTGCCAAAAAATACTAAAAAACACCAAAATGAAAAATCAAAAACCGCTCTCAGAATATCAAAAGCACAGATTGGGTGTTGCAATTTCGGCCCTGTAAAATCCGGTATTTTCCACCAACGGCATAAATAGCTAATGACCTCCTACTTATGCAATTTTTATTGCCAGAGTATTGGCAGACTTCTTTGTCATAATCATCAATTGTTATTCAACTATTTGATTTGAATGTAAATGATTTATTATTTTTAGTGGGAAATTTCTTATTCTCAACAATCCTACGGAAAAACATCAAAGTACATTTATTTTTTGTCTTTTAATGCCACAATTTTCTTCACATCATCGATAAAAGAGTTCGACATCTGTACCTTTGGGGTCACAAAGAGCCTTTCAGCACCGAAGGCTTTTTAGTTTAGTGTAGACACAGCCTACAGGCTGACTCCAATTAATGATCCAATTATTTTGAAGATAGAAAAAATTCAATTATTTTTTCATTTACAATTTCAGGCTGATCGATATTGACCAGGTGTTTGGCATTGGGAATCATGAATCCGGTAACATTTGGCATAAACTTTTCTGCCCTTTGCAAAGCATCTTTATAATCATAGTTTGGTTCATGCTCTCCAATCATAACCAGGGTCTTCGTCTTGACCTGACTCAATTCATCTTCAGTAAATTCCTTTGGGGTTATCAATTGCGATGAAACTCCCTCTTTGTAAACAGACTTTAAAACATCTTTCACCCTGCTATCCACTTTTTGGGGGTAATCCGAAAATATTTTAAATGCCTCATTATAATCAGCTGGAATAATTGAAGGAAAAATCTTAACAACCGTAATAAATGTCTTAACAGAAAATTTCCAGTCTGTTAGTGTCGCCGCAGGTGCGATTAGGATCGCCTTATTTATTCTTTCAGGATGATAAAGTGCAAGACTTAATGTAATAAAACCACCATAGGATTCCCCGGTAATATTTGCCTTATTTAATTTCAAGGCATCCATAACCTCGCAAAGCCACTCCACAAAGTATTTTTTATCAGGTAACAGCCTTGATGCTTCGCTTCTGTTGTGATCACCAATAATGTCCACAGAATAAATCCTGAAATGCTTGCTTAATTCCGGAATATTCGGATACCAGCTAACAGAGCTGAAAGTCATTATGGAGAGTAAAATCAACGGTGGCTTATCCTCGTCCCCGCAAATATTGATATGGGTGCTCCCAAATGAGGTATTTACATCTTTAGAAACATAGGGGGTATTCCAGGCCATCATGGCGGTATCATAAACCCTGTAAAATCTTTGTTTGGCTTCGGCCGATTTAAAGATCGGGTTTAATCTGGTTGGCTGCTTCAATTTATAATTAACGAATACCGAACAGATTATCACTAATATTAATAGGAAATATATCACTGTCCTTTTTTTTGGGAATTTCATTTGTCTTTAAACAGGGTAAAGATTTCGATAATTTGCAGTTGTATAGTTACCTTTTTCTTTTGATTAATTAGTTGATTAAGCAAATTACCGAACCTGCTGTATCCGCATTCAAAAAAGTTGAAATGAACTAAGTCCGGGAAGCTGTGGCCAGGGAATAACCCGCCCGTTCAACTGTCCACACCTAACTGCAAAAAATTGTGAGTGTCCATGCTCACATCAAATAAAAAGGGCATGTTATTGCAATTTCTTTCAATGGTACCATTTTTCTGTATCGAGCCTGGACGCTCAACGCATTATCATTCAAGTGTGAACACTGTGTGGACGCTTGAAGGGGCGGAGAACTAAAGTCTAACATAATTAATTCCCCCCTTTTCAACGCCACTATCTTCTTCACATCGTCGATAAAAGAGTTCGACATCTGTACCTTCGGGGTCATCTCAACGCGGTGGGGTGTCAAAAATGGCACTCCACCGCGTTTTTTTTGCTCATTCAATTTCAGATCAGCTTACCACAAAAACAAAGGTAGCAGCCAGATAGGTGAAACATAATACGGATCATAATAAGGCTGATAGTATTCAACCGTTTCTTCCTCTACAACGGTTTCTGTGCTCTGCCCGTAATTACCATTATTTTGTTCCTGCTGTTTTTCCTCTTCTATTAGTTTGATCATCAGTTCTGCTCCCTGCCCAATCATATCCAGCATCGCGTCTTCACCCACTTCTTCTGGCTTGATAGCGGTTTTGCATATCTCCTCTATCTCATTCCAACTATTATCCGATACCAGGTCCATCTGCCAGCCATTTGACTTAGTATCAAAACGATTTTCATTAATGAACGACATAAAAACGATCTCGGCCGGGTCTATTTTTTTAAATAAGGCCACTGCGATCCGGAGATCATCAAAACGTTGATCATTTGTAAAATCTGCCCAGGCATCATCGCTGTCAAAGTCGTAATATCGGGCAAAAGCAAACTCTCCCTTTTCAAGATCAACGAATGAAAAAACATCGTATACCTTCAAATATTCGGTATAACGTTTCATAAACGTATCCAATACCTGCTGCCCTTTATCAGTGATCTTATAATTAATACCGCTGGTCACGACATAACCTTTTGACATCAGCTCGATAAATAATGGCTCAAGCACGCTGTCGTCACCATTGGCAACGGTTTGAAACTGATGCGATCCATTGACCATTTCATCTAAAAGAACAATGGATTTAAAGGTTTTTTTATTGTTATCTGATATAAACATTTTATTAATTACATAAACAGCCGCCAGCGAATTTATTAAGGGAGAACTGATGAGCGAAAACTATACATTTCCCTTTATAATAGCTGGCGGCTTAATTCAATTTTATCGATTAATTTAATAACTTAACTCTTTTTGCCTTAATTGCTTCCAGGGCATTCGAGTGTGTTCCTGTTCCTAATACCTTATTGATTTCCTGTTCAGTGGAAAGCGTCGAATCTTCGATCTGCGCGTAAGCAGCAGCACGGAATTCTTGCGCCGATGCCTTTTCATCCATGCGTTTTAATGTTGCCATCAAACCGTCAGTGTCCACGCTGGATAATGTCTTATTGATCCTCTCAGAAACCTCGGCAGTTTTTGCACGGGAATTGATCAGTTGTGCGCGGCTTTCCGTCTCAGCTATCTGATCTTTGATCTGTTTTATCTTAAGATCCATTACAGCCAGTGCACTTTCTTCTTTTTCGGCCATTTTTCCAAATTGATCTGCCTGATTTAATGCAGCCTGGCTTGCTTCAGCGGCCTTAGCGGCCAAATCATTACCCTTTGCTTCATCAAGCTGTTTACTTTCAATACGATCCAAAAGGTCATTGGCTTTTTTCTCCCAGTCAGACGCAGTATTACGGTATTGCAATTCGTTAGCCCGATGCTGTAAGGCCAGCGCTTTTATTTCGGCCTCTCCCTGGATGGCCTGCTGGTAGTTCTCTTTTAATTCGCGAAGTATCTGCGCGGCCATTTTTGCCGGATCTTCTATTTTATCAACTGCGGCATTGGCTTCTGCCTTGCCTATACGGAATAGCCTGTCAAATATGCTCATGGCGTTATAATTTAATTGTTTTGAAATTTAATGATATACTCTTCTATAGTCCCATTTTGGGATTTAATGCATTAATTAAAATTGTGTCGCGAAATCTTTGTGGCATAAGGTTACCCCTACTCATCTTGACTGATGGCCTTTCTCTTATCTTCTCCTGCCAAATCCGCCCCGACTGTGTCCAAAGCCTGACCTTCCGGAACTGCTGCCGCTATGTCCAAAGCTGCCCCCCCGCCTGCTGCCGAAGCCACCGCTGCGCACGGTTTGCGGACTGCGGGTACCGAAAGACCGTTGCGACCTGCCCGGATTGCTTAAACTACCCCGGAAGCTCCTTGTCGACATAGATGATGAGGTTGTTGGCCTGAAGTTAGTAACCGTACGTACCCGTGTATAGTATGAAGGATAATAACCATAATGATACATCGGCATATAGTACGGATGCGGGCGCATCAGGTAACTCAGCAACAGAAAATCCGTAAAGCCAAATGAAGAGTGATAATAGTTATTATACCCTACATAATCCGGGTTTCCTCTTACGCTTAGATCAGCCGTACTATTATCAGCAGACGGATCGATATTAATGCGGGCGATCGTAACCGAATCCTGATTGCTTACATTGTCTATTACACTCAACCTATTGTTATTGGCTTCTTCAACCTTTAAATAATCAATATTACCGTCTTTGTCCAGGTCGAGGTTATTGATCTGATTTTTAGGATCGTTAATTCCTTTTTCGAGCGTCTGCGGATCTGTACTTGTTTTAACAAGCTGAGCCAGTTTGTTGACATCGAAACCGGCTGGTGCATTGTTGGCTTCCACTGTCACATTATTTCGCTGCTGTGGTGGATTTTGATTACATGCAGAAGCGAGTACAACTACCGAAGTGATTGCTATTAATATTCTTTTCATGATTTTTTTAATGATTTATATAAGCTGCAAGCTGTATCAGAATGATTCGTTGCTTTTTTTACGGTGCCTTTTTGTTTATTTTTTATTATTTAGATAATGGCCCGGCATAAATGTTACAAAATTCTTTCAGGCTAATAAAAATGATATTTATAAGCCGACATATCAAAGTATTAGAGTAAATAAAAGGCAACAAGAAAGACAAAACTTTCAATTATTTTAATCAATGCGTTGAGGCTTGCATGCCGCTATCCCTTAGAATGACCTTAAATCTATTCCTGCCAAAGGAACTTGTATTGGCCTTGAGTACACTGAAATTGCAATTTACTTTCCTCAGATTAATACTATCCTTCAGGTAGTTTAGATGCAACAAGTGTTACCGGACTGCCTGGTTTCGGCAATTGCTTTTGCTCCTTTATACAAAAGGTCACGGAAAAGCAAGCGATAAAACCCCAAAATGCTGATTTTTTATAATAAGGTTCTTGCGAAATATCAGATAAGCATCCTTTACAGTTCAGCTATTGCCTCTATTTCGCAATTGGTAAATGTTTAATACGAGCGAATATAATAATTATTGGTTAACAAAAATATTTCTTATTATGATATTATACAAATTACCTATTATTAAATTATCCTCGACTAGTAGTAATAGCCTACTTATGCCAATGGACAAAACAAGTATCATATTTAAAAGTGAAACTCGAATACACTATAGTTTCACTCTATATTAATAGCCATAGACGTTATTTTGTCCAGCCGACAAACGGCGCTTCATTTCATGATAAAAGGGATTTGTCTGCTGGGTATTTTGTGCATGGGTATTTGCCAGGTGAATGGCCAGGAACTGGAGCCAAGATCATATGCTGCTTTACCCACAAATCTTAATGCAATAGCAGTACTGGCAGGCGTATCAAATGGCAATGTATTGCTCGATGCATCGTTGCCTATTCAGAATTCTAAAATTACTGCCTATAGCTTTGGTCTGGGCTATCTTCATACATTTGATCTTGCGGGTAAATTAGCCAGGATAGTAGTGAGTGAGCCTTTTGTCAATATTAATGGTAATGCACAGATAAATGGTGTAGATAAATCAGCAGTAAGATCTGGCTTTGGAGATACAAGAATAAGATTCGGGATTAATCTTATTGGTTCACCTCCGCTGGATAAAAAACAATTTTCAAAATATTCAGAAGAAACAGTTGTAGGAATAAGCCTGATAACCAGTATACCCACAGGTTTGTACTATCCCAGCAAGCTTATCAATGCGGGTAGCAACAGATGGGGGTTTAAACCCGAGGTTGGTATTTCAAAAAAAATTTCACGAATATACCTGGAGGCCTATGCTGGTGCGTGGTTTTATACCCATAATAATGAATATTTAGGCAACCATACACTTAGTCAAAAACCCATACGCAGTCTGCAAGCTCATGCCTGCTACTATTTTAAAAACCGAATGTGGATAAGTATTGATGGAAATTGGTTTGCCGGTGGTAAAACTCTCATTGATAATACACCATCAGGCAATGATTTTGATAACTGGAGGGCAGGTGCGGCATGGTCAGTACCTGTCGCCAAAGGTCAGTCTTTACAATTGCAGTTTAATAAGGGTGCTTTTACTAATCGGGGATATAATTATTCTGCTGTTTCGCTGGCCTATCAATACGTATTCTTCTAAAACAAAGTTGTGATTTCTGTAATTTAAAATGAAAAATTACATTTTCAAGCGCTTGTCAAATTACTCACAACATAAAAATTTAGATCATTTCGGGCTAAATAAAGTCTTATATTGCCTTTACGATACTTATTAACAAGCAGGCTTATGAAATGGCAAAGCAACCTCCTATCCCATCTGCAATGGTCGGATACTATTATCAATCAAACAGGTAAAATTAAACTTGCGCAACAAATTGCTGCCAAAGTAAAAGACGGCGATATTATCGGCGCAGGTTCTGGCTCCACGGTTTACCTGGCATTATTTGCTATTGCCGAAAAAGTAAAAAAGGAAAATCTTAACGTCAGGATAATACCCTCTTCCCTTGAGATCACTATGACCTGCAGTAACCTCGGCATGCCGGTAACCAGTCTGCTTGAGGATAAACCTGATTGGGCATTTGACGGAGCGGATGAAGTTGATCCTAACCGCAGTCTGATAAAAGGTCGCGGTGGTGCATTATTTAAAGAGAAATTGCTGATCCGCTCAAGCTTAAAGAATTACATCCTGGTTGATGAAAGCAAACTGGTTGAAAAGCTTGGCTCAAAGTTCCCGGTTCCTATTGAAGTTTTTCCGGGAGCGCTTGTTTATGTAGAATCGGCATTACGTGATCTTGGCATCACGGATATTATTTTGCGTGCAGCAAAAGGTAAGGACGGACCCATTATAACAGAAAATGGCAATTTCCTGTTAGATGCCAGATTTGATCATATTCCTTCAGATACTGAACAAAAAATCAAGTCCATTACCGGTGTAATTGAAAGTGGATTGTTTATTGATTATGATGTAGAAGTAATGGTAGCAGAATAAAGGATATCAAAGCGATATTTGAACAGCGGACAGGTCCTTATAAATGTTTTCGTATGAAAAGTCTTTTGACAGAAATCTGCTTGTATCGTAAGCTACTCCTACCCTTAAAGCTTTCAATCCGGAAACAGCCTGCAGATCTTCAATTTCAAAATGCTCGATGGAGTCAGTTAAAATCCCTGCTGATTGAAGAATTTGTATATAACGGTTATATTCAGCCGCCTCTTCGGTTTTAGAATAGACTATGGTTATAGCCCCTTCTGAGGTTATACGCTCATGAGTGCCTTTTATATTGGCCTTATCTATACGTTTTTTGATCACCTCATACCTGATATTATACGCCCCATCAATGTCAAAATGCTTTTCATCCATTCTGAAACGAATAGCAATAGGTGCACTAAAGACTAAGATCAATGACGTTACTCCCAGATGTAAAGGCAATATTTCTTTCAGACGGTATTGTTCAATCTCCATTTCAGCAGTCACCAGTAATTGCCACAGACGTAAACGTTCCAGGTCTGCCATATTAAAATTCCCGCCAGGAGATATAGAATTACCTATATACAGGCTATGCTCTACTCCGTCAGTTTTAAACCGTTCGTAGTAATGAGGAAAAAAATGCTGTACTTCGGCTTGCCTTTCATCAAGAATACTTATCAGTTTTTCATTTACTAAAGACAATGTTTTCTCATAATCCCGTCGATTGGCATAAAAATAGCCGGCCTCCGGGTCGATATTTTTAAAATAATTCTCAATATCCTCAGCAATAGGCTTTTTAATATTGGCTTGATTCAATAAAGGATAAATGTAAACTTCCAGATAATGCTGAATATTTTGTTCAGTATCTGCCTTGATTCCTTCAGATAGTTCATCAATAAAAGTATTCAGATCAGCCAGATTTTGCTCAGCTCCGGTAATGGTATTATCCTGATGCAGTTGATCCAGTAATAAAATAAGCTGCTCCACCTGGTTTTTCAGGTCATTTTTAACGCTTAAGTTTCTTGTTACAGATGAATTCTTGATATCTACCTCACCATATAGCGGATATACATTTTTAAATGCAATTTCTTTTAAAGTATAGGCTAATCCTAAATTAATATTGTAGATATATTTTTTAGCCTCCCGCCTGAATTTCCAGTTCACACTGGGATGTAGCGTAGTATAGTTGTTTTGAATTACTGCCTCAATCCTGTTTCGAAACTCGGTAATTTTACGGTCAATAGTATCCACCATAAAAGGCATCACGATTTCCAGTTTATTAGCATTTACGCTATTGAGCTCACATGCCCTTGGTGATACCAATTCAAGTATACCGAGCAGCATTCCGTCTTTAACAATAGGCGCCAGGATGAAGCTCGCAATACCTTGTGATTTTAATTGTGCTGCAACAATATTACCCGGGTCTTTAGCAAGATATTCCGAAAGATCGGAAACAGCAAAGTACTCATGGTCGTTGATCAGATTTTGATAGGAAGCTTTAGAAAGCACTCTACTGCATTCATCCTCATCTTTATCCATTAAAAGAAAGCTCTGAACTTTTTGTCCCAGCATTTTAGTGCCGAATTTGCCTTCACTTTTATCAAATGTGGTAAATCCCACCCTCAGATCCGGTATCCTGAAAATAGACCTAAAAACTGAGTCAATTGTTTCCTGCATCTCAAGTCCTATAGTGCTCGATAGTAAGTTGGTTTTTAGTATAGCAACCGCATTCTCAAATGAGGCATCAAATAAACTAATAAGGGCAAATCCCTTAAGTATCCAGCTTCCCTGAGGGAATTTTTCTTTCCACAAAGCGAGGTCATCATAATTGTCAATTAATAGTTTGATATCATCATCTGATAATTTGACCGCGCGCTCCGTAGGGATGACCTCCAAAAAGTCCGCATTATATAAAATACGATAATGTTTTACAATGCCTTTAGCGGTTGGAATGTCGTAAAAAAGAGGTTTGCTGAAGTCAAGACGTGTACCGTAAAACTCATTTAAAATCAAACAGCAGCTTGCTATGTAAAACTGGTGATCATTAAAATCACGGATGTTAATTTCAAATGATTGCCCGGCTGCTCTTAAAATATCCCTAAATCGTTCAGTATAATTAAATATCAAACCCTGGTATGGGATACTTACTGCTTTTATTTCGTTTGTTGTAAGTATAGGCGGAAATAATTCAACTAAAAGGCGCGAGATCAGGGCTTCATTATCCTTTATCTGGGCAATATCTGTGATACCATCTCTCAGTTCGGGGTGAGCTTCTATTTCATCTAATAATTCATTTCTAACACCATGTGTAATACTTTCTAATCTTTCAATTATCTTATGAAATGAAAGCCTGATCTGAAAAGGGTTATCAAAAAATTGCGGAAGAAGCATATTATAAAAGTTCTATCCTATCAAAGTTATATAAAATTAGCTGCCAAACGCTGGTTAAACTGGTTTCTGACAAACGTATGAAAGTAAAGCCACCGAATTTCATATATATTTCCCCACCTCCAGTCATTATGAGCAAAACTTCCTAAAACCTTAACAACATTGAGAAATAAGGGTACCAGCCCTCCGTCGAATGCGCCGCAATAATTTGGAATAAGGTAAGCCCTGCCGGCATAAAGTAAATACCGCCGCCTTCACCTACGTGCCATTTATTAGAATTATCATTATCGACCCATACTCTGCCCGTATCAAAAAAGCCGCTTAAACCAAATTCTCCGGGTAACACATAACTGGCTAAAGAAAATAATTTGATGCGCGCCTCAAAGTTATTAAACGCCATATCTTTACCCGCAAAACGATATGTCTTGTAGCCTAACAGGTTTCCCTGACCGCCTAAAAACAATGATTGATAAAATGCTGCGTCTCCAAAAGTAGCGCCACCTCCTATCCTATCCGCCAGGGTTATTACTGTGTCTGCAAAATGAACATAAAATGCTGCTTCGCCGGTTATCTGTGTAAAGCCTCTTGAATAACTATTCAAACCGGCCATACTTAATAATTTTATATTCAGGTAACTTCCTTCGGTAGGTAATAATTTGTTATTCCGCCTATCACCGATCAATGTTGCTATTCCGCCCAGGTGTACTTTATCCTTCGCAATGGTCAAACTATCATAAGAATGTATAAGCGACGGGTTGTCAATAAATCTTCCGACATTGTCTTCCGGATTTAAATGATAATACTGAAATGCCGGTCCAACAGCAAAACTTAATCCTTTCTCGTTTCTCCATCGTAGAGCCGGGCTAAATTGGTAAGTATTAAAACGGGTGCGGTAATAGGTCACATAGTCACCTGTTTTGTTAAATTCCGTTTCATTCCCAAGCCCGAAAAAGTTGATCGTATTATTTGGTGCTTTTATATCTGCCCGTAATAAAATATCTGCATTGCCAAGTGCATGTATCCATTCGCCCTGGTATTTTACATCAAATGCCTTTGTAGCAAAAGAATGAGTTACTAATAACTCCTGTAATGTACTATAGGGACGTGTTCTAAAACCTTCTTTTCCAAGATACCTGAATCCAATCCCCAACAAAAATCCGTCGTCCTTATTAATTTGTACATTAGCAAGTGGCGCCCATACATTGATCAGGTTAACCGGTAAAAACGTTGTATTGGCACTATCTGGTGAAATATGCAGCCTCGCCCTCGATGAGTCACCTCTGAAAGAGATATTTTGCCTGCTTTTGTCATAGATCGGAACTTTATTAGCTGATTTTACAATATCATAATTCTTGCGATCAAGACTGTCTACAAACTTTAATCTTATAGGTGATGAACTGTTATCCAAAACAATTCTGTCATTTCCACCACCCATATAAAACCTTATTTCCCTGGTTATTTTCGGATCGAAAGTGCCGCTGAAAATAGTATCCTTTGCATTCCCTTTTTTATTGATCTTATTGATAGTGACAGTTAAACCGTTATTAGCTGCATCCTTGATATTCACCTGCTCATCCTTATTACTTACATGCATATCAACTATTCTATTGAAAAAGTAGTAATACCAGGACATTGCAGCAGGTAAATTACCACGTCTTTCTTTTAGTTGACTTAGGAGTTGATCATGTCTTAATTTATAGGCTTCCTTTGGCAATCTTCTTAATCCGGCCTCCAACACAGCGTCAGTTTCTACAGCACAAAAGTCATTAACCACTTTCATCCATTCAACATAGGTGATGTGGCTATAAGGGAACCTGTCAAACCAATTCGAAGCAACAAGCGAATAACGTATATCTCTGATTTTGCCGCCAAAAGTTTGCAAATAAGGCCCTACCCAATCTCTGGATGCTACCCATGGAATAACCCCCTGGTTGATATACATGGCCTGATCCCTATCACGTGGTATAGGTGTGTATATTCTTTTTTTATCATCTTTTTCCTTTGTAAATCTCCAATTATCATCGTGTCTATCCCAGTCACCTATCAAAACATCCAAACATCTTGCTTTTAAAAATGCTTTGGCATCAAACGAATAATCGTTATCGTCGTACATATTACGTATTGCTTCAAGAGTATTGTCAGATTTACCTGTTGGTTCTCTTTCTTCAAATAAACAGACTTTATTTACCAATAGCGGTAGATATTTTCCCAGTGCTTTATCTGGTGAAACCACGCCTATTATTGGCGTTGCATGAGGAATACCCGCAGCGTCGGCCAGTGGCGGAACTACTAATGCCGAGAATGGATGTTGCGCACTCATCGCATCAATAAATAATTCACGGGCAAAAGTCTGCCTAAGCTCTAACGGCAATATTTTTACCGGGTCCTTCTCAACACTTCGCAATACCCACTCCTTTCCGGTAGGATCAACTAACCTTATTGAGGTTGTCTGAAAACCTCCGCCCTGCTTTTCAGGTGTAAGGCCGCCATGTAACTCAGATATCCTGATTACAGGCAATTTAACGTCCATCCCCCATTCTTTACGGTAATTCTCTCCGAAGAAAAAACGGTGAACTTTGCTTACCTTATCATAGTGCGCATGCACTTTTACTATAACACTATCCTGGGTGATAGGTTTAATGCTCAGGGTATCTTGCGCCCTTATTAATATTGCAGGCAACATTATCGAAATAAGTAGGAGAATCTTTTTCATGTTATTTCATATTATAGCTTTTTAATACATTGATGCTGAAACTATGGCTTACCAACCCGCCTAAGATCCCAATTGCAGCACCGGCTAAAATATCTGACGGGTAGTGTTTACCTAAATACATTCTTGAGAAACCTACCGATCCGGCCCATAAAAATGCGGGACCAGTGACATACCATTTTTTATATTCCAATGCCAAAGATGTAGCCGTGGCAAAGGCTAACCAAGTATGGCCCGAAGGGAAAGAAGGGTCATTTGTTGGACTATTAACAAATATTTCTCCCGGATACCTATCTGAAGGCCGTTGCTCCCTGATCGTATATTTTAAAACTTCACCGATTATTGTACTTAAACCTATGCTGATGAAAGTCTCGTAAGCACGATTTCTGGTGAGGCTGCTTCCCTGGCCAATTCCATAAATTAACTGCCCAAATGGCACGCTTGCGGGTACATAGTAAGCAGAGTTGCTGGTATAATGCCAATACTTTGAAGTCGGAGGATCGGGATTAATTTTTTTTAACAGATCAATGTCCCAATCCTGAGCAGAAGCAACCGTACAACGACTGACAAGGGTCAGCGTAATCAATAATACTATAATCAGGTAATTCTTAACGTAACTATATACCTTCATAGGCAATGTGTCGCTATTTGAACAAGTGTTTTAAACCAGTTCCTTGTCTTTGTTCTTCAGTAAAAGATATATCTGCCGTTGCGATTGATCAGGCGGCTTGGCATTGTCAATTTTTATATTGTTTAGATTTTCATCTATTCTTACAGCTTGTATGTTATCATTTAATTGAAGTTGCAGTATGGTTATGATCTCTGCTTTCATGGCTTCATCTTTCACCGGGAAGCAAACCTCAATACGGTGATAAATATTCCTGTTCATCCAATCGGACGAGCCCATATAAAGATCCTGTTGCCCGTTGTTGTGAAAAAGAAATATCCTTCCATGCTCAAGATACCGGTCAACGATCCTTGTGATAGTAATATTTTCGCTCATTCCAGCTACTCCCGGCACCAGGCAGCAAATGCTGCGTACTATCAGTGATATTTTCACTCCAGCTTGTGATGCTTCATATAATTTTGAGATCAGCACCCTCTCTTCAAGGTTATTCAGTTTAATAGTGATCGCCGCTGGAAGCCCTTGCCTTGCATTGGCAATCTCCCGGTCTATTAACTCAATAAAACGTTGTTGCAGATTAAACTGGGCAACAAACAGATGTTCAAAATTAATAAGGTCGTCAGGATCAGGTTTTGTTCTTTTGGCAAGAAAAAGAAATAATAGTTCAACTTCGCGAAGCAATTCACGATTAGAGGTGATCATAATATGATCAGTATAAAACGCAGCGGTCGTTTCATTAAAGTTTCCGGTCGATAAAAGCCCGGAATAAACTGTTCTGCCGTCAATCCTGTGTTTTACTAAAGCCGTTTTTGCGTGAACTTTTAATGCCGATGCGCTGTAAACGATCTGTACACCGGCACTCTTCATTCTTTTTGCCCATTTGATGTTGTTGGCTTCATCAAAACGAGCTTTTAATTCGATCATGACCATTACCTTTTTACCATTCTTTGCAGCACTTATCAGGGAATTTACGATCCTGGAGTTACTGGCTACACGATAAAGGGTGACATAGATCTCTTCAACATTTTTATCAATTGCGGCCTCATTAAAAAACCTCAGTATAGGGTTATATGACTGGTAAGGCAGATGAATACATAGATCCTTCTTTTTTAGCTGATCAAAAATTGATTGCTCATAATTAATATCAGCAGGGCTTATTGGAGGCCATTTATCATATACGAGCTCATTATTTTTCACAGGAACCTGGTCTAAATCTTTCAGATTGTGATACTTGCCGCCTGCAGTTATGCTATCAGAAGATAAATTAAACCGACTGGTTATAAAATACAGTACCCGCAAAGGGATACCAGGTTGGTGTAAAAACCGTGTAGCTAATCCCGCTTCACGTTTAAGTAATTGCTTCTCTATCTGATCTGAAAGATCTCCATATTCATCCTTTAGATCAATCTCAGCATCCCGTGTTATTTTGAAAGAAAAACATCCTTTTATATTGGCGCCTTTAAATATCTTATCAAGGTTGAACCTGATAATATCGTCCAGAAAAATAACAAACTGGATAGTCTCAATTGTGACCGAATAAAAACGGGATAATTGATCTGATGGAATATTAACTATCCAATTCCTTTCAATTCCATCCTCCTCTGCCTGTACCAGGAAGTATAGTTTATTATTTCCGGGAAAAAATGAATTCTTTTCATCAGAAAGATTTACCGGCTGCAAAAAAGCCATTACCTGGCTGTATAAATAATCATTTACCTTTTCCAGCACCTGCTCAGGAATAGCTTCATTATATAGCAAATGAATATGATTTTTTTTAAGCAGAGGGATAAGTTGACCTGTTAATATATGTCCAAAGTTTTCCAGTTGTTGAAATATTACCTCTCTCGCCTTTTGCAAATTGGCGCTTTCATCGGTGCTATTATCATCATTTTCCTTTCCGGATAAGCGATGCAAAGCCATCAACACAGGCATACGTACCCTGTAAAACTCGTCCAAATTAGATGAATAGATAGAAAGGAATCTTATCCTTTCTAACAAAGGAACACTTTCTTTGGCTGCCTCCTGCAAAATCCGATCATTAAATGCAAGCCAGCTCAGATCCCTGTCAAAAAATGTTGGAGTTATTCCCATGATCATTATTGAGGAATTGGTGGTACAGTATCTGTATGTAAAACAACGGCAAGAATAAATGCAACCACAGCGATAATAAGTCCGAACATGAAAACATTATAGGCAACCCTCAGCTGTCGGTACTTTCTTCCTAATACTACACCTTGCGCATATACATCCATAATAAGTGTGTTATACAGCAAGTCCTTATCAGCCATAACTTTCTCCATGCCAATTGAATAATCGCCCAGGTTCATCTTATAAAAGTTGCCAAAAAACAAGAGGTTAACCTTTTTATCGTCAATATCTTCAATAGAAAAAACTCCGCGTGGAATAGCCGGACGGGTAGAGAGAATGGAAAAAATAATGCAAAGCACGCTAACAGCAAGCATCATAAATGTAGGGATAATTAAAAAGCTACTGGTATCCAGCTTGCGCAAAACAAGGCTGATGATAGCAGATAAAATAATTGAATTTACCGTAATCAATATATGTGCTTTTCTATCAGCCATATCACTCAAACGCTGACTATTACTCGAAGTAATGCGAAACATGGTCTCTATGCCTCGCTCGGGGGTATCTTTGTTTTTTTTCTTATGCTCTGCCTGCGCAGCCGTTTCACCGGGTTGCAATTCGCCCGTAACCATTGCAGCCTCAGTTTCAGGTTCAAGATTTTCCTCTTCCTTCTTTTTCAATTTTTCAAGGTTTTGATTTTTCTTATCGTTAAGCAACAGGTTACAGTAATCGGTAAAGTAATGATGCTGTTCTAAAAATTGAATTGTTTCATGACGCCATTCTTCTTTCGAAATTTCAATTTTCCTTAATTCAATTAGTTCTTTTCTTAATAGCTTATATTTTTCAATAAATGTATCAGTCCCTAAGTGAAACACATCCGCATCACACATAATTTCACCAAGCCGGTCCTGGGGATTTTGCGGCATTACAGTGGCCATAATGCACTGGTTTATATGCTCTATTATATCCTTGTGAACGTCAATGCTTTTCAGATAAGCATCAGCCCGCTTTACACTTTCCTCTTCATGATTTACGATAGTGTACAAGTATCCGGTATCATGAAACCATGCCGCGGCAATAACAATGAAAAAGTCCTTATCATCTAATTGGTAATGATTAGCAATTTGTATGGCCGAATCGACTACAAATTGTGTGTGCGCCTTATTATGATAAGGGTATCCATGTTTAGGGTGTTCTTTAAACATGGATAATACATGTTGCGCTACCTGTTCAAGTAAAATTTTGTAATTCATTCAGATGTGATAAATATTATAATGAAAATTAATATTATGAATCAGCCGTTTTGGGACTAAAATTACTATTAAAGGGTGTAAATTCCTACGCCCTTGCACCTATGATTGGTAGGTTATGGTAATTTTTAAAAACTATCTAAAGTTAACTCAAACCATATACCAATAATTAATATGTTGATTTAAAGAAACTTACATTGACACTCCATTTATGACGTTAACGATATTTCGTTTATTACTTATAATATTTTACTAAATAACGCATATTGACCTTTAAAGAAACCTTTTTTATTTTAAATGTATGTCAAGTCAATTTGAACATATTAAACAATATTGATACTTTTATTACTGCTAATAAGATGGTAATTTTTAAAATATCATTAGCCATGCCCGATCATTCCCGAATACTTTATGATATCGAAGTACATTCTGCAGAAGGAATACAGGAATATTTCAATAAAGGTGGTGATCCTAATGAGATTCATGATGGTACATCACTTTTTACAACAATGGTTGAAATGTATACGCGCACACCAAGATTTAGAGCATGCATACAGGCATTTATTGATCATGGTTTAGTATTTGAAGACAAGTCATTGCTTGCTGTTTTCATAAATGATACTGAAAAATTAGAGGGATTACTAAAAGTTGACCAAAGTATTGTTAATAAAACATACGATCTGTTCAATAATACCTATACTCCTCTAACCGGTGGCACCTTAATGCATTTCTGTGCTGAATATAATAGCCTGGGATGTGCTAAAATACTTTTAAAGTATGGGGCTGATATAAATGCGAAAGCCAGTTTAGATCAATACGGCTTTGGCGGGCATACACCTATTTTTCATACCGTTAATCAGAACAGCAATAACTCAGAGGCAATGATGCATTTTCTGCTTGAAAATAACGCTGACATTACAACCGCTGTCAAAGGCCTTATATGGGGCAAAGGATATGAATGGGAGACATTTATTCCAGGTGTAAACCCTATTAGTTATGCGATGATGGGCTTTTTGCCACAGATGCACCGAAAAGAAAAAACGGTAGCCGAAACGGTTTCGTTATTGATCAAACAGGCTTATGGCATTGATTATACGCCTCCAAATATTCCCTGCGCTTATTTAACACATTAATCTATTTGTCGCAATCAACCCCGCGATTGTCGCTGATTGGGGTTTTCCATATCAGCTTATCAGGCTATGTTTGTTTATCAAAAACAAAAGACGTTTATATCACTTCAGTTAAAACACAATATTATGCAAAAGATAACCCCATTTCTTTGGTTTGATACTCAGGCTGAAGAAGCCATGATTTTTTATACATCAGTTTTTAAAGATGCCAGGAAAGGAAAGGTAAGACGCTATGGCAAAGCCGGACCCGGACCTGAGGGAAGCGCTATGACTGCATCATTTGAGCTTTTCGGGCAGGAGTTTATCGCGCTGAATGGAGGCCCGATGTTTAAATTTTCTCCGGCCGTTTCCTTTTTTGTGAGCTGCGAAACACAGGACGAAGTAGATTATTACTGGGACAAATTGGGTGAAGGCGGTAATACCAATCAATGTGGCTGGCTGGATGATAAATTTGGCGTTACCTGGCAGATAATACCCACTATACTGGATAAAGTGTTACAAGGCACTGATCCCGAAAAATCAGGCCGTGCCATGCAAGCTATGATGAAAATGACTAAACTGGATATTCAAAAATTGCAGGATGCTTATGATGGCAAATGATCTCTGCTTAGATCAGGTTTAACATCTTCTGAGTTGCCTTAATGGCTGCTACTGTTTGGTCACTATCCAGGCCACGGGTTTTAAATTCTTTGCCTTTGCAGTCCCATGTAATAATGGTTTCGCAAAGTGCATCGGATTTACCGCCTGGTGGTATACGAACTGCGTAATCGGTCAGTAACGGCAGGTCAAGACCCTTTTTCTTATAGATTACTTTTAGTGCATTCATAAAAGCATCATATTGCCCATCCCCTTGTGCATGTTCCTCAAACGTTTCGCCGTTAACATCGATCCTTAACGTAACTGATGGTCTGAGATCTTTGGAATGAGTAAGTACATAATTTTCGACATGTACTTTCTCCTCCTCTATTGCACTGCTATCCAGCACATCAGAAATAATATAAGGCAGATCTGATTGTGTTACCGTTTCTTTCCGATCTCCCAGTTCAATAACTCTTTCCGTAACTTTCTTTAAGTCAGTATCTGATAAACGGATACCTAATTGCTGGAGGTTATTTTCGATATTGGCCTTACCGCTTGTTTTGCCCAAAGCATACTTACGCTGACGCCCAAAACGTTCTGGCATCAGGTCGTTGAAGTATAGATTGTTTTTTTTGTCACCATCAGCGTGTATACCTGCTGTTTGCGTAAATACATTTTCACCTACAACCGGCTTATTTACAGGCACTCTAAAACCCGAAAAGGTTTCAACCAACTTGCTAACAGTATATAAAGATTTCTCTTCAACAGAAGTTTTTACATCCTTTACATAGTCATTCAATACTGCAATAGTACTTGCCAACGGAGCGTTGCCTGCACGTTCACCCATACCATTAATAGTAAGATGCAGCCCTTTTACACCTGCATTTACCGCTTCCAATACATTGGCTATGCTCAGGTCATAGTCATTATGCGCATGAAAATCAAAATGTATATGAGGGTAGCGTGGAACGATCGCGTTTAGATATTCTCGCGTTTCAGATGGAATCAAAACACCTAAGGTATCTGGCAATAGTATTCTTTTAACTGGCTGTGTTGCTAAAAAATCAAGATATTGAAAAACATATTCTTGTGAATGGCGCATACCGTTGCTCCAGTCCTCCAGGTAGACATTACATTCAATACCATTCTTCGCTGCATACGCGATCACTTCGCCTACCTCTTTAAAATGCTGTTCAGGCGTTTTTTTAAGCTGATAGGTTAAGTGGTTCATTGAGCCCTTGGTCAACAGGTTCATCACCTTAGCTCCTGCCTTGATCATCCAATCCACCGAAGTAGTGCCATCAGTAAAGGTAAGTACTTCGATCTTATCCAAATATCCGTTTGCTTCTGCCCATTCCGTAATTTTTTTTACGGCCTGAAACTCTCCTTCAGATACTCTTGCCGAAGCAATTTCTATCCTGTCAACCTTAACTTCTGTTAGCAGGAGTTGTGCTATGGTAAGTTTTTCGGAAGAAGAAAAGGACACTCCGCTGGTTTGTTCACCATCACGCAGTGTAGTGTCCATTATCTCAATATGGCGTTGCAATTCGGTCATTTTGTAAAGTTAAAACTGCTTTTTTAGTAGATACTTTTGGCAGCAAACTCCCCGATGTTCTCTTTCATTGCCTGTAAATAGTCAATATCGTCAAAGCCATTCAGCATATTATGCTTTTTATAGCCATTGATCACAAATGATTCTTTTTCGCCTGTTTTTACAATGCTGATTGTTTGATCTGGCAGATTAACTTCCAGTTCGGTTGTAGGATCAGCAATAACAGCTTTGAATATCTTATCCAAAAACTCAGGACTTACCTGAACCGGCAGGATACCAATATTCAATGAATTTCCTTTAAAAATATCAGCAAAGAAGCTGGATACTACACAACGGAAACCGTAATCATAAATAGCCCAGGCTGCATGCTCGCGGCTGCTTCCACTGCCGAAATTTTTGCCGCCAACCAGTATTTTGCCAGAATAGGTTGAGTCATTCAGTATAAAATCTTTTTTAGGAGTATTATCTGGATTATATCTCCAGTCTCTGAATAAGTTATCACCAAATCCGGTACGCTCTGTTGCTTTTAAGAAACGTGCTGGGATGATCTGGTCTGTGTCCACATTCTCGATAGGTAAAGGGACTGCTGTACTTTTTAATATGGTGAATTTATCGTAAGCCATTATAATGAATGGTTTTATTTTTTAAGTGATTAATATCGTTTACAAAAATTCTCTTGGGTCGGTTACTACGCCGGTAACTGCTGCAGCTGCGGCAACCAGAGGGCTTGCCAGCAAAGTACGGCTACCCGGCCCCTGTCGTCCTTCAAAGTTACGGTTGCTGGTACTTACGGCATATTTACCTGCTGGTATTTTATCATCATTCATAGCCAAACAAGCTGAACAACCTGGTTGACGCAACTGGAATCCCGCTGCATTTAAAACATCCAAAATACCTTCTTCTTTGATCTGGCTTTCTACAATATGTGATCCGGGTACTAACCAGGCAGTGATATTGTCAGCTTTTTTGCGGCCTTTTACAATAGAAGCAAACGCACGAAAATCCTCAATACGTCCATTAGTGCAACTTCCCAGGAAAACATAATCTACAGGTTTGCCAATTATCTTTTCGTCCTCAGCAAAACCCATATAGGCTAATGACTTTTTATAAGAGCTTTCGCCATCCTTCACGGCTGAAGCCAAAGGAATATTATGAGTAATACCAGTTCCTAAACCAGGATTAGTACCATAAGTAATCTGCGGCTCAATTTCATTAGCATGGTAATTCAATTCCAGATCGAATTTTGCATCAGCATCAGTTTTTAAAGTTTTCCAGTAAGCCAGAGCTTTATCCCATGCATCACCTTTTGGTGATTTTTCTCTTCCTTTTAAGTAAGCAAACGTTGTTTCATCCGGTGCAATCATACCACCGCGTGCACCCATTTCGATAGAAAGGTTACAAACGGTCATACGGCCTTCCATGCTCATATTTTCAAATACTTCACCGGCAAATTCAATAAAATAACCCGTAGCGCCGCTTGCAGTAATCTGGGAAAGGATGAACAAAGGCACATCCTTAGGTGTAACGCCTTTGCCCAGTTTACCATTTATATTGATGCGCATCTTTTTAGGCTTCGGCTGCATAATGCATTGGGATGATAGTACCATCTCTACTTCAGAAGTACCGATACCAAAAGCAATAGCGCCAAAAGCACCATGGGTGGACGTATGCGAGTCACCACAAACGATGGTCATTCCGGGAAGGGTAATACCATTTTCAGGCCCTACAACGTGAACAATACCATTTTTCGGATTATTCAACCCCCAGTGCGAAATACCGTATTTAGCTGAATTATCTTCCAGCGCTTTTAACTGATTGGCGCTAAGCGGATCCTGCACAGGAAGGTGCTGATTGATGGTCGGCGTATTATGATCAGCCGTTGCAAAAGTTTTATCCGGGAACATTACCGAAACTCCCCTGTTCTTTAAACCAAGGAAAGCTACAGGGCTCGTTACTTCATGTATAAAATGCCTGTCGATAAAAAACACATCGGGGCCATCTTCAATTTTCCTTACCACGTGCGCATCCCACACTTTATCAAATAAGGTACTTGGGCTATTACTCATTTTATAAATAATTGAATTGTTGTTTTATAATTTACGAAACACAGGTGCAAATTCGGAAAAACATTGCGGAATCACTAACATTTTTTCAAATTTTATGTAAAGGGTTTGTTCTAAAACAAAGAAATAGCCTAAAAACCATAATAGACTAAGGTTTAAATATGCTAAAATAAAAATGGGCAGTATCAAATACCGCCCATTTTTATTTTGATAAAGTATAGTACAAATTATTTTACTCTGCTTCTTGCAGGAGTAAGAGGTACTATGATAATAGCCAACAAAAGAGCAACTTCTAAAACAGTGATCATGATTTTTTTTATTAAATAATTATTAAATGATTAAATAGCTTTCAGAAAAACAGAACTATCCTTACGGCTACACTTCAATTTATAATTCAGTGCTTAGGTTGAACAGATTAATCATATTCTTCTGGTCAGTATCCGACTAAAAACATGCCACAATCAAAAATATTTTTTTAGCAAAAAAATAGGCAAAAATGAAATATGGCGAAATCAAAAAAACATTTTAAAAAAGTTTGTCCTTTCCCCAAAAAAAATCATGTTTAAAATTCGGACTTAAAAAAATCACCCTGGCAAAAATTATAATTTCTCTTTCAAAAAAAATTACAATTAAAAGAGAAAAATAAATGCTTTTTGCAATAATATTCCCGGTAAAAACAGAAAACCCAATCGAAATAATTAAAATACAGGTCTTTTGACGTTAAAAACTGTGCATTTTGATGCCTTATTTATAAAAAGTAGCTTTTGATAACCCCTTTCTCCGAAAATATAACCTCAAAGTAAAAATTTGACAATTTGTCACCAAGCATGACAAAGGCCAAACTATTGACAAAAAGCGTGAAAAAAAGAACTGCCAAACCACTGACAAAATGACAAAAACAGTAATTATCACTTTACCAACAGCTAATTATTGCCTGTGCCAAAGTTTTATTGTTTTTCATTGCCAAAACCAATCAGTTAATAAATGTTAAAATTTAATGTTATATCCAATATCTGGTTGAATTTCATGTTAACTCCAGAATTGACCATTATTATTGTGATGGTAGAAAATTACACACAAAATAAACATAGGTCGTAATCGTTTGGACAACATAAATAGCAACATGCCACAATCTTTGAATTATAAAAAAAGTTGTAAGCTAATGGGTAACCATTTTGAGCTAAGTGTTGTTGCCGATGATGAAAAATGGGCATATGAAAAAATCGAAGCTGGTATTAATGAGATAAAACGGATTGAAAAATTACTAACCACCTTCAGTGAGGATAGCGAAACAAACCAGATCAATCAAAATGCGGGTATCAAACCCGTGCAGGTAAGCAGGGAGACCTTCAATCTTATTAAACGCTCTGTCAGGATATCAGAAATTACACAGGGTGCATTTGATATTACTTATGGCTCTATTGATAAAAGGCTGTGGAATTTCGATCAAAATATGACCTCTCTCCCTGATAAAGATACTGCGAAAAAAATGGTTAGGCTGATCAATTTCAGGAATGTCATCCTGAATGAAGAAAATTGCACTGTTTTTTTACGTGAAGAGGGTATGCGTATTGGTTTTGGCGGTATTGGTAAAGGCTATGCTGCTGATTGTGCCAAACGAGTAATGATAGAGCAAGGTGTTGTAAGCGGAGTTGTCAATGCTTCAGGAGATATGTCTGCCTGGGGAACCCAACCGAACGGAGAAAAATGGACCATAGGTATTGTTAATCCTGATTCGTCACATGAAGTTTTTTCTTACCTAAGTATTACCGATATGGCTGTAGCTACATCTGGCAATTATGAAAAGTTTATTACGATTGATGGTAAAAAATATTCGCATACCATTAATCCACGTACAGGTTTACCCGTTACTGGTATTAAAAGCGTTACTATTATTACTACCAGTGCTGAGATTGCTGATGCAATGGCGACGCCTGTAATGATCATGGGAATTAATATCGGACTGGACATGATCAACCAAATGAAAAATATAGAAGCTGTTATCATTGATGATGACAACAATTTATATACATCAAAAAATATTAATCTTAAAGTACCCCTATTATGATAAAACAATGTGCTGTAGTGCTGGCCTTCCTCCTATTAACTTTATCTGTCACGTCGTGCGTGCATTTAAAGGAATATCAAAAGTATCGTCTCAATGATTCTGAAATGGCATTGGGAAACCGGAAAGTAGAAAAAAATGAGTTGAATTTTCAATCTTATCGCGAGGCCGCGTCCGGTGCCAATGCCGGAAAAACGGGTGGCGGTTGTGGTTGTAATTAATTATCTGTAGCGGAATCATTATTTTATGAGAAAAATCTTTTTATCCGTTATCGGATTCGCAGTTATATGCCGTTTTAGCGCTTATTCACAAGTTAAGCAAGATACAAGCGTCAGTAATAAGCCTTATTTTAGCTTGTATAAGCCGGTCACCCAGGATAGTACCGGATATAACGCCAGGAGTTTGCGTGTAGATGAAATAGACTTTGTATCAAGCTATTATTCACAAAATGGTGATCATAGTGCAGTAACCGGCGGCATTGGTACCGAACGGGTTACAGATATTTCTAATGGACTGACGTTAAACTTAGTATGGTATAATAATTCACTAAATAAAAATACGCTTTCCACTGGTTTTGGGTTTGATTACCATACTTCTGCATCACAGGCCTATGTGTCGATAACCGGTGCATCAAAAACTGGCGGAACAAGAATATACCCTTCTGTAGACTGGACGGTGGAAAACGCTAAAAAAGGAAGCAGTTTTGGAATTGGGGCTTATTATTCAGGAGAGTATAACTATCAGTCATTAGGTGGCGACGTTCATTTTTCGAAAAAAACAAATGACAAAAGCGGTGAGTTTACCGCCAAACTACAAGGCTATTTTGATCAGGTTAAACTCATTTATCCTTCTGAATTGATCCCTCAATCGACAACTACTGTTATTACGAGCGCAAGTGGAAGCGGTGGAGATAACAAGGCAAACATCCCGAGCAGCCCAAGAACGACACTTTCAGCGTCCTTCTCTTATTCGCAGATGTTGAACTCAAGGTTCCAGGTTATGTTTTTGGGGGATGTGGTAACTCAGCAAGGTTATCTCGGTTTACCTTTCCACCGGGTATATTTTGCAAACAGGGATACCGCGGTGGTTGAAAAGCTGCCATCTTCGAGGTTTAAACTGCCGCTTGGTTTCAGAGCCAACTATTTTCTGGGAGACAATATAATTCTCCGCTCCTATTATCGTTACTATTTTGATAACTGGGGAATCCGATCGAACACGGTAGGGCTTGAAGTACCATATAAAGTAACACCGTTCTTTTCAATTTCACCATTTTACAGATATTACAATCAATCAGCTGCTAAATATTTTGCTCCTTACGGAGTACATACTCCCGATGATCAATACTATACCAGCAACTATGAATATTCAAAGTTTCAGAGTAACTTTTTCGGGGTAGGCTTCAGAATAGCGCCTCCTAAAGGAGTGTTTGGGTGGCAAGGGCTGCATGAAATGGAAATAAGATACGGTCATTATACACAAACTACGGACCTTGTGTCTGACGTAGTTTCATTAAGTTTAGGATTTAAATAAGATATATTGTATGAAATTATTAGCGATCTATTTAATAATGATTTTCCCGGCAAGCGTTAGCTGGTTGGGCGATTTTAATACGGCAAAAACAGAAGCATCTCAAAATCATAAATTGATCCTGATCAATTTTTCGGGATCAGACTGGTGCGGGCCTTGTATACGTTTGAGAAAAGAAATACTGGAATCGAACACTTTTGAAAATTACGCCTCTGGTCACCTTGTTTTGGTACGGGCAGATTTTCCGCGTCAAAAAAAGAATCAATTGCCAAAAGAGCAGGTAAAGCTTAACGAAACTTTGGCCGACCAGTATAACCCTGATGGTAAATTTCCTTTTACTTTACTGGTTGATGAACATGGCAAGGTATTGCGGACCTGGGATGGTTTCCCTAATGAGACACCGGATCAGTTTGTTTCAGACATCAATTCTGTTGATCTGGGAAAATAAAACGATCTTACGGGATGTATGTGATACTTAATCATCTATTTGTCGCGATCCACCCGCATGATAGTCGGATTGATAGCTCACTCAAGATTGTTTAAGACATATATATTTGTATATATCATCTTAAAACGAAAACTATGAGAAAGTTAAAATTGCAGGTACAGATATCAGTAGATGGATTTATTGCCGGCCCAAATGGCGAGATGGATTGGATTACCTGGGAAGCAGGCGACGATTTCATTAATTATGTAACAGAATTGACCGATTCATCAGATTCAATGCTGTTGGGGCGAAAACTTGCCGAAGGTTTTATACCTTACTGGACAGATATTACTTCCAACCCTGAAGATCCCCAATATTCGTTTGCAAAGAAAATGGTGGATACTCCCAAAGTTGTATTTAGCAAAACTCTCGACAAATCGGAATGGGCAAATACTGAACTAGCTAAAGGCGATCTTGTAACTGAAGTAAATAGAATAAAAAATCAACCCGGAAAAGACATTATTATGTACGGGGGTGCAAACTTTGCTTCATCTGTTATCCAAGCCGGACTAATTGATGAATATCATTTGTTTGTGAATCCGGCTGCTATTGGTAAAGGAATGCCGATATTTAACACACTTGAAGATAAACAGAAACTTAGTTTCGTAAAAGCTACCCCATTGTCATCAGGGATAGTGGTGTTGTATTATAAACTGCAAAAGGATTAATATTTCTAGCACATGTAGTTCTCTGCCATGTGGAAATATAAATGGGATTAAACTTTAATACAAAAGGCTAGTTAAATTTTTATTTTTCTTGAAGTTTTAATGTTGGATATACTTCTACTGTTATGCAAAACATTTAATACTTCAACACGTTTTGGACTAATTCGATAAATTACGATATAACTGCCATAAATTAAATTGCGATACATTTTAGACTTAGTAGCAAGGTATCTGCATTCAGGATGTGAAAGATGATTTATAGAAAGTTGTTCTATAAGCAGGATAAGTTCTTCAATAAACACAGTTGCTGCAGTATAAGCAAATGTTTCAATACCATACTCGTAAATTTGTTCAAGGCGTGTTAAAGCCATATCGCTAACTACTACTTCGAGTATTTGGCTTTCCATTTTGCCATTTCATTTTTAACTGTATTCATTGAATGAAATGTCCCGTTTTCAGCTTTCTTTATCATCAGTTCAAACTCTTGTTGATGGATCGCATCTCCAGGAATAGCGTAATTGATCTTTGCTGATTTAATTTTACTCATTATCAAAAATACAAAGTTTTATCTATAAAAGTATACTGAGTTTATATCTTTAGGTATAGCGGCTTTGCCATTTTAGATAAACGACAGCGAGTTACCGCAATAAATGTGTGCAGCTTTGGTGGATGGAACATTTTCTTTCAGCCATTGCAAGGTTGTTTTTTTGTTCAAAGGTTTTTAGAATTTATGCGCTACAGTACGAATAACAAAATTCGCTGATAATAAGTGATATATGAATTTTGTTATATATATTTAACAAAAACCTAAAATTAATATCACAATGGACTTTAAAGACCAGATCTTACAGCTCGCAACGCGCGCTGAAAAAATGCTACCCCAAATTCAGACAGAAGAAGCTACAAAAAATGCATTAATAATGCCCTTTATTCAAATAATGGGTTATGACGTATTTAATCCATTTGAAGTGAATCCTGAATTTGTTGCAGATATTGGTATAAAAAAAGGTGAGAAAGTCGATTATGCTATAATGAAAGATGGAGAACCTGCGATTTTAATTGAATGTAAACATCATCTTGAGAATCTCGATCCTCACAATTCACAATTATTCAGATATTTCCATACGACCAAAGCCAAATTCGGTTTATTATCCAATGGAATGACATATCGTTTTTATACAGACTTAGTTGAAAGAAACAAAATGGATACTACACCATTTTTTGAATTTAAGTTAAGCGAAATAAAAGATGTAGAAATTGCAGAACTAAAAAAGTTTCACAAATCATATTTTGATGTTGAAAATATAACTAACACAGCAAGTGAGCTCAAATATCTTAATGAGCTAAAGGGCATTCTCACCAAAGAAATCAATTTGCCATCAGAAAATTTTGTTGCGTTTTTCACTAAGCAAGTATATCCGGGAGTATTAACTGCAAAAATAAAAGAGCAGTTTGCACCTATAATTAAAAGGTCATTTACTCAATTGATAAATGACACCATCAACGAAAGATTAAAATCTGCTTTGAATCAGGAAAAGCAAAAAGATGCCCAGGAAGCCATAAAAATTGAAGAGGCTCAGGAAAATCCTGCATCAAATATTATTACCACAGAGGAAGAACTTGAGGGGTTCTATATTGTAAAATCAATATTGAGACAAACTATTGATGCTAAAAGAATCACGTATAGGGACGCTCAATCTTATTTCGCTATTTTACTTGATGACAATAACAGAAAAACCATTTGTCGCTTGCATCTAAATAATAAAAAAGCTCTTGTAATACTTGATGAAGATAAAAAAGAGATCAAATTTGAAATCAGTGGAATTGATGAGATATTTAAGCATAGCGATGTATTAATAAAAACAGTGGAAAGATTGAACAAGAAGTAGCGTCTAAATGCTTACCGAAAATAAAATTGTAGACAACCTTTCAAACTATTTAGCCAAAAACGGATACATTATTAGAAATTCTTGTACAACGACACAAAGAGGGATTGATTTAATAGCTGAAAACAAGAATGAGATTTTATATATTGAGGCTAAAGGTGAGACCAGTTCAAAAGAAGGATCTAATCGATTTGGATTAACCTTTAATCAGAACCAAGTAAAAACACATGTCTCAAGGGCTATACTTGCCTCAATGATAGTTTTACAAGACAAACCAGACGGCCCAAAAACTAAAGTGGCATTGCCTTACCTGATAATTCAGGACATAGAACTCTAGTTTTGAAAATAATAAGTCCTTTAAAATATCTTTCAATAGGGATTTTTTTTATCTCTGCTGATGAGAAAGTTGATTGTTTGTAACCCCTTCTACATAAACGACAGCGAGTTACCGCAATAAATGTGTGTTGCTTTGATGGATGGAACATTTTCTTTGAGCCACTGCAGCATGAATTCAGAGCCGGGCTCTTCACTGGCGATATGGCCCAATACTACCAGCGAAATGTTATCACCTTTGGCCCTTGCATCGCGTACATACTCGGCCGTTTCCCATTCGGATATTTCACCACAGATCAAAACATCCGGTTTTACTTTGATGATGGCTCCTATCTGACGCGTTCCACCAGCTGCACCGGGAATAAAAAGTACTTTGGTACACTGTTGATCAGGATCGCCTACAAATCTTACTTTTTCAATATGCAGTTTATCTTTAGCATGGGCGATCAGATCTTTTAGCGTCGTCTGAGGAAATGTGAGGATATTAGGAATATCCTTACCTGCATACTGCTGCCATTCCAACTGAGCCAGTACGCCTTTTGTTACTCCATCTGGTTTAAGGGTGTGTATAGTATCATGGTTACGCCAAACTGCAATATTGTGTTTGTTTAAGAGGTCTATTTTATACTGATAAACATCATCGTCTTTTAACCAATCGGTTGCATCCGTATGATTATAGAAGGTTGGTTCATGCACAATGATGAAATTGGCTCCCAGATCAATCGTTTTGCGGATCACATCTATTGTGGCAAACATACTGGTAACTATGCCGCTTATAACAGTATCCGGACTGCCAGACTTTAACGTATCCACCGTATTTGGAAAAGGGGCGCCGGGCACTTGCTTCATAAACAGGTCGATCACCTGCTTTACGGTATACTGATCATTCCTTTTAACAAAACCTGCAGCCTTGCTTATCAACGGCGAAGACAATACCATACCTGTACCAACTGCTGTGGTTATGTTGTAAATAAATTTCCTTCGGCTTTGGCCGGCCTTATCAAGAGATATTTTTTTTACAGGTATCATAATCGGTTGTATTAATTTGATTTAATATTTTACCAATGCGCTACTACCGTCATCCAGGAATAAAACAGCCTGTGGGTGCCTTCGCAGTGCTGATGCAGGACATTGTTCATTGATCTTATCATACAAAGTGTGATAAACTGCCCTTGCTTTATTTTTACCGGGCACAATGCCATAGATATATCTGCCTGCCATCAATGCAGGAACGGTTAGCGTAATTGCATGCGATGGCACATCTTTCAGATTTTTAAAACAGCCATCGCTTACCTGCTGCTGCCTGCATTCAAAATCAAGATCAACTATTTTTACTTCCAGCGGATCATTGAGGTCAGCCACATGCGGATCATTAAAGGCGACATGCCCGTTCTCGCCAATTCCTAAGCACACTATATCCGGCGGGTATTGAAGCAACAGTTCCGCATAATGACCACATTCTGCCAATGCATCGGGAGCGTTACCGTTGATATAATTCAATGATCTGAATGGAACGCGGCCAAATATCTTTTCTTTTAAAAAAGAACCGAACTTTTCAGGCGCATTTTCCGGCAATCCAATGTATTCATCCATATGGAAGGCGTTAATCCGTGCCCATTCAATATCTTTTTGCTCAATTAAAGAGGCTAAGAACTCATTTTGTGAAGGTGCAGATGCAAATATTATATTAACAAATTCTTGTTCTGTCAGCAGCTGAGTTATTCGCTCAGCAACCATAGCTGCAGCTGCAGCCCCCATGCTCACTCTATCCAGATATATTTTTAAGTCTAAATTATCAGTCTTTAACTCTTTTATCATGAATTTGTATATACTATTTTACCATTTATAATGGTGGCGGCAATATGGATATTTTCATCAAATATTACAATGTCTGCATCCCTGCCAATTGTTAACATTCCTTTTCTATTGTTAATACCCATAATCCGGGCTGGAGTCTCCGTTGCCATGCGGATGGCTTCGATCAGGGGCACCTCCGCCAGCTTGATCATATTGCGCACCAAACGATCAAATGTGGCTACACTTCCCGCGAAGGAATTACGATCAGGCATTTTCGCAACACCATCCTCCACTATTACTTTAGTGCCATCTTTTTTGCTGCCGAGAATACTTTCTCCAGGTGGCATACCGGCGGCACGCATAGCATCAGTAATCAAAGCTGTACGTTGCGGGCCTTTTATTTTATAAATCAATCTGAGTAATGGCGCTGGTAAATGCACTCCATCTGCAATGATTTCCACATCCATATCATCGATCAGGTAAGCACTTTCAACAACACCTGCATAACGAAAAGCATTACGCCTTGTAACACCCGACATTGCCGAATAAAAATGTGTGGCTAAGGTATAACCATTATTGAAAGCCTCTATTACGTCTCCATAAACTGCGTCGGTATGGGCAATAGCAGGTAAAATCCCATGAGATACCATCTCACGACCAAATTCAATTGCTCCTTTTAACTCAGGTGCTGCACTCCATCTTTTAATAGCTTTTGAGGCTGATAATATTTCTTTGTATTCATTGGGATCAGGATCACGAATATATCGTGGATCCTGTGCACCGCGCTGGTTCATGGCAAAATAAGGCCCTTCGATATGGATGCCTATAAATTGCGACCCATTTGTATTCAATTTATCCGCTTCATCATAAATGCGAAGTGTTTCTAACAGATCAGCTTTTTCACAACTTAAAGTTGTCGGCAGCATGGCGGTCGTACCGTATTTGGCATGTAGTTGAGCTACTCCGAGGAAGGCCTCAATGGTGTTGTCCATAAAATCATGCCCACCCCCTCCATGTATATGGATATCGATAAAACCAGGTGATACATATTTACCTTTTGCATCTATTTCTAATGCACCGGGAGCATCGATATTTGAACTGCTTATTTCGATGACCTTGCCATCTTCAACAAGTACAGTTCCGTTTTTTAAAATCCCGTTAGGAGTAATGATCTGTCCGTTAAATATCTTTAGTTGCATGATCTATCTTTTGCGGGACAAACGCTGATATAGCAAACGTACCTTAACATTTCTTAGTTCGTTCTCCTGTGCTAATTCTGCCGGGTAAAGGTAATCTTTGTTCAGGTCGATAAACCTTTTATTCAATTCATTACCAATTGACATTAGACCCTCTAATTGCGTAAGGATCGCCGGTATCTCATGGGTATCAAAAGATGCAGAATTAGCAGTCTTTTCAATTTCCTCATATTGCAGATAATGTATCCGAATATCAGTCATTAAACGATAATGTTCAAATTCCTGCTGGTTTTTTGTCGGATTAAGTGAACTTAAAGTTTTTGCTGCCTGTATCGTACTATCCAATACTTGTTTTATCGAAATCGGTTGTGGCGATACCACTTCGCCTTGCCTTATTTGATACGGCGCAGTTTTCAATGCTTTCCAAAATACCAAAGATTGGTTTTCGTCAAACCCGAATTGTTTTTTGCAATAGCCTTTTATAAAACCATTTATATCGAGTGGTTTTGGTGATTTTATGCTTTCTGTATAAGCGGCTAAAAGTATGTTAAAACCACTGATCGGGTATACATGCCTTATCGCATACAAATCGGTTATATTTTCGTCCGTCTCAAAAACTGATGAATAAGCTCCCGAAGTAGACCATGAGGTCATTACAATTCCTTTGTACCCCAACTCCCTGGACTTCGGAACAAAGTTGTGAATATTGTTAAAATGTTTCTCCCACTGGGTTAAAAAGTAATTATCAGGATGTGATCGCAAGGCCGGTGCTCCCCATATCTCATAACCGCTCCGAACTAACTTTTGATGCTCACCAAAATTGTTCATATCCCAGCCATAATTCCAATCGACCAATACCGTGCCTTTTGGAAGCAGATTGATTGCATCGGGGTATTTAAGAGCAATATCGGCCCACAAAACCGGTGTTTTACCCAGCTTGATCACGATGTTGCACAGCATCCTGATATAATCAATATATAATTTCGATTTCCCTTCTTTTGCCACTTTTGCTTTGCATCGTTCATCATGACCAAGCAAATAGGTTTCATCACCACCAATATGAATATATTTTGAAGTATGGGTTGATGCCAACTCGGTATACAGATCGCTAAAAAGGGCGCTATCTTGTTTGGTTTGCAGCGGGCAAACCTGCGAATAATCTTTTTGATCTTCCCTTAATTCCTTATACTTTTCATTACGTAGGATATATTCCACATGTCCGAAACTTTGTTGTAAAGGGATCACATCGATGCCTAAATCGTTGCAATATTTCACAAAATCAACGATCTCTGCTTTGGTATAGGCATAGCGATTCGGAATTAGCGGGTGCTTTTCGAAAGGGTAAGTTCCCTCCCACTCCATAATAAGTGTGTTGATGCCGTCATCGCTCAACTTTTTCGCGAATGCCTTTAAAGCCGGCATTGGCATTACCTGTATCCTGAGATCTAAATGGAAACCCCTGACCTGGAACTGATTATCTTGTTTTTGTGGAAAGCCTGTTTGAAAGCATAGCAGAAATAAAAACAAAACCAGCAGTTGTTTTTTCATATTGGAGATTTAGTCACAAGTGTTGGGCTTGTTACGATACCAAGTTAAAAAAAATCTGCCTGCTAAATCAGTATTTTTTGCAGCTTATTTAAAGACGATGGTAAATTCGGTTTGCTTCTCTTTTATTGTCTTTAAGGAAAACTCAAAACCGTGATTTACCAGTATTTCGCGCACCAAAGTAAGCCCAATACCCTGCCCATCTTTTTTGGTGGTGTAGAATGGTGTAAATAGCTGTTCGCTTTGTTCAATGGTGATGCCTTTGCCATTATCTGTGATCACAAGTTGTCTTGATCTTATATTGGTGGTGAATTTAACACTGCCTTTTTGCTCGACAGCTTCAATTGCATTTTTTACTATATTGATCAATGCCTGATCCATTTGCTGTTCATCTGCAGAAACATAGAATGGCTCATCAGTAATTTCCAGTTCCAGTTTGATATCTTTTTCAGACGCTTTGATTTGCATTAACCTGGAAACCGAAATGAGTAATTGGTTAAGGTCAATGCGCTTTTTATTCGCCGCGGGCAGTTTTACCAGGTCGGCAAAGTTGCGCATGAACAGGTTGAGGTTCTGGTTACGATCAAGCGCCACTTGCATAGCATCTTTTAATGAGTCAGAATGGTGACCTTCCCACAAATTATTGGTTTTTAAGGCTGATTGGATAATGGAATTTACCGGACCAATGGTATTATTTACTTCATGTGCCATCATGCGGATCACTTTGCCATATACATTTTTTTCAGCCGCCAGTATCTCAGCGGTTAGTTCTTCTATCATGATAAAATCACGCGAAAAACCTTGGTCGATAAATTGTGCTCTTTGTAACTTGTAAGTTGTGGCCCCTCCGAGTTTGATGGTTTTTGTTTCACCAGAATGCAGCTCTTTTATATGCTTAATAAAAGCATCGGGCAGATCATTAATAGAGCGATTGATCAGTTCCTCTTCGTTAATTGATAAAATCTGCATTGCCTTAGGATTGATCTGTTTGATATTCCCATCATAATCCAATATAATGATCCCGGTAGGTGATGTATAGATCAGTTTTTCAAGAAAAAAATGTTGTTCTTCCTGTAAAGTACGTTCGGTGCGCAGATGGTCGATCATTTGATTATATACGCCTATCAGCTGATCAATCTCATATTTTCCTGTGGGCAGAAATTTCACATTAAAATCACGGTCTTTTATGGCATCCACACCTTGCATCAAAGATTTTAATGGCCTTATCAGTTGCAGGTATAAATTCCATGCAATGATAATGGAAATGATAATAAATACCTCCGAAACTATGAAGTAGATCCTTTTTTGCGCAAAGATAAACCAGGTAAGCACCAATGCTATGAGGTGCAGGATGATGACAAAGAGTAAATATTTAGTCCTCAGCTTCATCGTAAGGTATCTGGTATTTATCCAATCGCCGGTATAATGCGCTGCGTGTAAGGCCCAACGATTTCGCAGCTCTTGCTATTTTATTTTTATGATAGTCAAGTGCCCGTTTAATCATCTCGACCTCCATTTCTTCCAGCGTAATTGCACCAACTCCCGGCAATTGCAAATTACCTTTTTTTACCGGGGATAATTCTAACTGTGACCGAAAATCATCTACATCTAATACATCTTTTTTGCTGACCAGAATAGATCGCTCCACCAGATTTTTCAGTTGACGGATATTGCCGGGCAAAGGCAATCCCTGCAACCATTTCATCGCACTGTTTGCTACTGATAATGATGGGCGATTATATATCTCTTTGAGATTATTAATAAAGAAATTGACAAGCAATGGAATATCCTTTGGCCTTTCGCGTAAAGCGGGTAAATAAACAGTAATGAGGTTGATGCGGTACAACAGGTCCTCCCTAAAGATTGTCCGGCTTACCATCTCGTTAAGATCTTTATTAGTAGCACATACTATCCGAACATCCACAGTTTTGGTACGGCTGTTACCTAATACTTCATAGGTACGATCCTGTAATACACGTAATAACTTCACCTGACTGCTGGCGTCCAGGTCGCCTATTTCATCCAAAAAGATCGTGCCTTTATTAGCCATCTCGAAACGGCCTATCCTGTCAAAACGAGCATCCGTAAATGCCCCGCGCACATGCCCGAACATTTCACTCTCAAATAAAGAAGTAGAGATACCGCCCAGATTTACTTTGATGAACGGTTTATTACGCCGTAAACTATTATGATGTATGGCCTCCGCGATCAATTCTTTACCTGTACCGCTTTCACCCATCACTAACACTGATGCATCCGTCCCAGCAACACGGCCAATGGTTTCCAATATATCCAGCATTTTGGGGTCTTCGCCAATGATATGCTGGAAATTATATTTACTATCTAACTGTTTGCGAGTACGATGCTCTGCCTTTTTATCCTGCAGGTCTATCAGCGTTTTAACCGATTGCAGTATATGATCGTTACTCCAGGGCTTGTTGATGAAATCATTTGCACCCAGCTTCATGCCTTTGACCGCCAATTCTATACTTCCCCAACCGGTGATCAGTATGATCGGGACAGTTGTGCTGATCTTTTTGATACTGCTTAATAAGGTCAACCCCTCTTGTCCGGATGTATCAATAGAAAAATTAAGATCGAGGATGATCAATTCGGGGACTTTCTTTTTGATGGTCCCCAATGCTTCGCCGGGCATGGCTGTCCCCTCAGCCTCATAGCCTTCGCTTTTAAAGAGCAGGAGTAATGAGGTGCGTACAGCAATATCGTCGTCAATTATTAGTATCATAGTTATAGTATGCAAGTATAAGCAAATCGTGTTAACTCACCCCGACATCGCTACGCTTGTCGACCCTCTCTCCGCTGCGCGGAAAGAGGGAATTGCTTTTTATTTAGTCTTCATGTAAAGCCACAGCCGGTAAAATAGCAGCCGCCTGTTTGCCTGGATATAACGAGCAAACAAATACCAGCAAATAAATAAAGATGATCGACAGGATCATCGCCACTATATAAATACTCGCCTGCAGGTTGAATACATTTAATAGCGGAAATTGCACAGCGAAGAACGTGCCTAGTATTAATGATAATGTTGCCAGTATAAGCGACTCGGAAACTAATTGTGATGATACTGATTTTCCTGAAGCTCCAATGGCCCGGCGCAAGCCGATCTCGCCCCTCCTTTTATTGATATTATACCATAACACGCCAAATAGCCCAAGAGCTACATTGATTACCAGGAAACAAGCTACGATCAGTGTCACAATCATTGGGACTATGCTGAAAAGATTGGTACTCTTCAGTTTATTAGGCATATGCTCTATTTCGATGTTGGATTTTTTCATATAATTGGACAGCATTTTATCTAAGCGTCCTTCAAATGCCGCATCAGCATCGGGAGTAACTTTGATCATAATTTTACCCAGCCAGCGATGCGAGCCTGTATCAGTTCTTTTATAAATTGCAGCTTTGGCTGGTGAATAATCGCCCTTAGCTTTTAAGCCTTGCACCACTCCGATCACCCGAAAATCATTTTTACCAGCTTCAGAACCTACAAACTTGCCAATAGCTTCTTCGTTACCAAATAACTTTTCTTTCAGGTCATCATTAATAATTACCGGTTGGGTTTTGGCAACAGCATCAGCTTTGTTAAACCATCTGCCCTCTAATAGGTGCATATTTAATGTATTCCTGTAGTTATCATCTACTGTATAATTATCTGCATTGGGACTGGCATTTTTATAATGCACATCGCCGGTCCATTGATTTTGTGAGAAAGGAACATTATCGCTGCAATAACTAACCTCTTTTACCTGTGGCAAGGATTTAATGGTTTGCGTTAGGTTTTGATAATAGATATTGAGCGAATCAGTATTATGGGTTTGATAGGTGTTATTATAATTAACCACCCACAAATTTTGATAATCTAATCCGATAGGTTTTTTATAATTGTTGTAATAATATACCATCAGCGTAAACACCGCGAAGATGACCAGGAATGAGACAAACATCTCGGACATCAATAAAAAATTTTGTTTCTTTTTATTCCAGATCAGTTTAAATAAATGCTTGAACATAATATTTTAATTTTAATAATTTAACATCAGTTTATTGCGCTTTTAAGGCGGTTACCACGTTCAGTTTAGACATGCGCCACGCTGGGTAAACACCAGACACCAAGCCAAAAACTAAACAAACCAACAGCCCGATAAATAGCACGCTGAAATTGATACTGAGTTCCAGGTTAGCAATTAAGTGGGCGCTATTTAATACTTGTAATACGATGAAGGATAATATGATCCCGATCAATCCACCCAATAAAGTGAGTATGATATTTTCGACAATAAACTGGTAAACTAATGTACTTGATGACGCACCAAACGCCTTACGTACCCCGATCTCTGACGACCGTTCCATGATACGTGTAATATTGATATTCACCAGGTTTAAAGTTGGTAGTATCATCAATATGAACACAAAAATAGTTATAGCTGTTATCACGATGAATGTTCCCGAATGGTTCTCATCACCAGAATCTACATAGGCTCTAACATAGCTATCTGCATGACTAAACACGTGAGTAAACATTTTCTGTTCGGGAGGTAGTCTTTTTATCATCTGCTCATATTCATTGTGCATCTTATCTACATCAGCGGTAGAATTGGCCAGTAGGATGCCATAATAGTTTGCCTGATAACCCTTGTTGGTTTTATAGGCGCCGTCTTTAGCCACTGTATAAGGCAGGTAGATATCGCTATAGGTCATATAACTGGTTATCGGTACATTTTGCACCACGCCTATTACCCGGTATTTTACATTATCAGCCTCGATATATTGACCAACTACACTTGTAGCATCGCCGAAATATTCCTTTTTCATATCTGCAGAAATAACTGCTACTTTCTCAGCATTGGTAACCTGCTGCTTATTAAAAGCTTTGCCTTCCAGGAAATCATATTCCAATATATCCCAATACTCAGCATTAGTAAATTTATAATTGACGGCGATCTTTTTGTTGTTCACATAAGTATTAGTACCGCTAAAGCCCGAAGAAATAGCTATCGCAACAGGCGTTTTTAAACTCCTTGCGTAATGATCTAAAAAATAAAAAGATGGAGGGCTTGATGACATACTCTCTTTGCCCGTTTGTGATATTTTTGAAATATATAGTGACCTATTCCTTTTCTTATCAGGATAATTGTCGCCTACCACTTTATCTATAAAGGCTGTTAAAACAAGCAGAATAGTTAACGTAAAGCTGATACCAAACAGGCTGATAAAAGTGAAGAACTTTCTTCGCCTTAAAACCGCGATGGCTATTTTAAAATAATTTTTAAGCATGATCTTAAATCTTAATAGTGATTATTGAACCTGGGAACCATCAAACAGACGTACCAAACGATGGGTTTTGTGCGCCATGTTTTCATCATGCGTTACCATTACGATGGTTGTGCCGTCGTTTTTATTCAATTGAAGGAGGATATCCATGATCTCATTACCCATGGCGCTATCCAGGTTACCGGTGGGCTCATCCGCCAGAATAATTTCTGGTCGACCAACTATGGCACGGGCTATAGCAACACGCTGCTTTTGTCCACCTGAAAGCTGTGAAGGGAAATGTTTAATCCGATTTGCTAATCCTACTTTCGCCAATGCTTCAGTGGCCAATTGCTTTCTTTCTTTGGCTGTAGTTGAGCGATAAAGCAGAGGCAATTCTACATTATCCAATACCTGCAGGTCATTGATCAGGTGGTAGCTCTGGAAAATAAAGCCGATCTTTTTATTGCGAAAATGTGCCAGTTGCTTGTCGGACAAGTTATCGGTCTTTTGCTGATCTATCCGGATATCTCCTTTTGATGGTTCATCCAGCAGACCCATTATGTTAAGCAATGTGCTTTTGCCACAGCCTGATGGCCCCATAATGGATAAAAATTCGCCTTTTGCTACTTCGATGCTAACTTTATTAAGCGCCAGTGTTTCAACCGTATCGGTACGGTAAACTTTTTCAATGTTTTGTAAACGTATCATATTGGTTTATGGTTATTTGATTTTATTTATAAGCTATTTTTTCATTTTTTTCAAAGTCGAACAGGGACAGGTAACGTAATTGGTAATATGCCCCCCAGAAATCGCGCAACGCTGCCACGTAATCCCTTTTAGCCTGGTCATTCTCCTGGAAAGCGATGCTTAAGTCAGTTATACTCAGGTTACCTAAAACATAGCGCTCCTTGGCTATTTTATACTTTTCACCCGCAATACTGTCAGCCTGAGCGGTAAGGCCTACCTGCTCCTTCATCTGGTTAAATAGCGTTACCTGTGTTACTATCTGCTGCTTAAAGGTTTGCTTATCCTGCTCAACTGCGTATTGTGTAAATTGCTCGTTAGCTTCAGCGGTCTTTATTTTTGATTTTGATCTGCCCCAATCCAACACAGGTATGGAAAATGTCAATTGTACAAGTTGCTGATTTTGTGGCGAACGGTACACATCCGGAATATTAGTGGCGCTGTTTGAAAAACCCAGATTAGCAGTTAATGAGGCGGTTAATCCTGTTTGTCCCTTAGCCACTGCAACATCACGTTTGGCTTCGGCAATACGACGAATAAATGCAATGGCATCAGATCTGTTTGAATAAGCCTCGGCTAAAACTTTGTCTGATGAAACGTTCATATCACTGATGGTTTCGGGCACTACAAGCGCAATACGGTCGTCTCCTTCCCTGCTAATATAGCTACGCAGGGTTAATGTGGAAATTTCCATATCACGCCTGGCAATACCCACCGCTTTTTTCGAGTTCAGCAATTCCAGCTGAAGCTGTAAAATTTCATTTCTTGTTATTTTTCCGAGTTCAAATTTAGTTTTTGCGATCTTCAGGATATTTTCGGTATTGGTATAGTTCGTCTGCGCAATTTGCAAGTTTACCTGTGCCAGCAGCAGATCAAAGAAATAGCCCGTTACCGTGATCGATATTTGTTCCTGTGCTTCTATATAAGCCTGTTTACTTTCGTTATATAATAAAGGCTGTATCTTCTTGTCCCATTTCAGGCTATTATATTGTCCCAGCGGCTGACTTATCCCAATTGCATACGGAACGCCATTGTATAACACATTATTCCTGTCGAAATCGTCAAACCGCTGTAACTGGCTTTCACCATAAATAGTGGCTCCTGTAGCCGTGATACTCTGGCTGAAATTAAGTGTCAGTTGCGAGTTATCATTATGTATCGGCTGGAATAAGATCGTTCCATCAGGCTGAATTACCTGTGTACTCGTTTTGCTGTAGCCAGGCAAATTACCGCTTAATGATAACTGCGGCTGATAGTTAGATTTATACGTGCGCCATAGCCAGTATTTGGTCTCACGGGTGGTAACTGCCTGCTTTGCAGCGATAGAATTACCCTTGGCCAGTTCAACCACATCCCGCAAGGAAAGCCTGATCGTATCAGGACCGCCTGAGCAAAATGCTGTAGTGCTGTAAAGTAAGAATAATATGAGGTATATGTATTTCATTTTGTCTGAATCTTTTTTGTCTGAACCTTGATTTTCAGGATTTAAGGATTATCGTGATTTAACTATTCACTTAATCAACTCAATCCAACATAATCAACTGATCACTCCCCCTTCACTGTCAATTCCTTTGAATTCTTAAACTCGCTCATGTCCGATGTAATCACCACATCGCCTTCTTCAATACCATCTTTTAATTCGATAAAATCGAAATTGCTAAGACCGGTATGTACACTGCGCTTTTCGGCTTTACCATTGCTAAGCACAAAAACATCCATCGGGCTTGCGCCTTTAAATGCCGGACCGTTAGCCACCCGCAATACTTTGTTATGTACCGCAGTAACCAGGTAAACATCCACTTTCATATTAGGGCGTAGCTGCTTGTTGTTGCGTTCTTCTAGTTCGATATCAAAAGTGATGATGCCGTTCTGCACAGAAGGATAGACGTTTGATACATTACCCCGCAATTGAGTATCATTAAAGCGTATAATAACCGGCATACCATTATGTAGCTGATCAATATAATTGTCAGAAAGGCTTCCTGTCACTTTAAAACTGCTCAAGTCAGCAATGCGGGCAAGTATTTCGCCTTCTTTTATATTAGCGCCAATATTTTTATTTACATAAGTTACCACGCCGGTTCGAGTGGCTACCACATTAGCCAGGTTCAATTTACGTTGCAGTTCGTTAAGATCATTTTGTTGTATTGCAGCCGCAATTTCTGCTTCCTTTTCTTCTATCTGCATGGTTTTCTGCTTGCTTTTGATCTCGTTCTCTATCTGCTTCTTTTCCAGTTGTGCTACTTTCAGGTTTAGCTCAGCCTGCTCGATATCTTCTCGTGTACCACCTCCTGCTTTATATAGTCTTTTGGCGTTCTCAACAGCGCCAGTCAGGTTGCCAATGCGTAATTGTTTAATATCATTGTTTGATTGTATATCGAAGTAGCTTTTATCCAGGTCGAGTTTTAATTTGCTGATCTCGTTCTTTTTGGTTTCCAGTTGAAATTTCAGCTTGGCATAATCATTCTCAGCAGCTGATTTATCCAGTGTTAGAATCGATTGTCCGGCCTTTACTTTTCCTCCGGCGTCAGTTACCACATTTTTGATAGATGCATTAATCGGGCTGGTGATCACCTCTTCAAATTCGGGCAATACCTCGCCTGTAGCATTCAGGGTATTCTCCACATTGCCTATTTGTACCTTAGCTGTAGTTATCTCTGAATTATTTACTGAAGACTTTAGCCAGGTCCTGATCAGCACTATGCATAGTATCAAAATAGCCACGGCTATTAGTCCAATAACGACCCCTTTTTTGCGTTTTTGCTGTATTACTTCCTCTGTAATTTCGATATCCATGTCAGGTATTTTTGTATAAATACTTGGCAAGCCTGATACCAAACTCAATTATTTAAAAATCAATTAATTACAAGTTTTAATTTTTAAAAAAGTGATCGATACCGGACAGATTTTATGATAATGGACAGATAGCGAAAGACTTACGAAGTTTAAAAACTTCGTAAGTCTAATAGAGAATTATAATTTATAATCACTTTAACCTGTTAAACCGCTTATATTAGCCCAATATTTCCCCTACATAAACCTGTATATTTTATTCTTGATGAAAAGACTGGCCAATCATTTATTACTGATCTCATTTATTTGCTTTTTTGTACGGGCAGAAGCTCAGCAAAAACGACTTACTTACTGTAACCCGCTTAACCTGGATTATGGTTATACACCATTCAAGGACTTTTCAAAATGGGGTAAGCACAGAGCCACTGCTGACCCTACCGTGACTTTATTTAAAGGAAAATATTACCTGTTCTCAACCAATCAGTTTGGTTATTGGTATAGCGACGATATGCTGAACTGGCACTTCGTTTCTCGCAGGTTTTTGAGGCCTTATAATGAGAACCAGGGGGATGAGTTATGCGCACCGGCAACATTGGTTTTGGGTGATACCTTATTGGTTATCGGATCGACCTATAATAAAGATTTCACTTTGTGGATGAGCACCAATCCGACTAAAAACGAATGGAAGCCTGCTAAAGATTATTTTAAAGTAGGTGCATGGGACCCGGGGATGTTTGCTGATGATGACGGTAGGGTTTATATCTATCACGGATCGAGCAATACATTGCCATTATACGGACAAGAAATTGACCGGAAAACATTTGAACCCATCGGCCCAAAAGTAGAGACGCTTCACTTGGATTATACTGAACATGGCTGGGAACGTTTCGGCGAAAATAACGACAATGTGTTTTTAGGCGGGTTTATGGAAGGATCATGGATGAACAAGCACGATGGCAAATATTATCTGCAATTCGGAGGATCAGGAACAGAGGGCCGTGGATATGCAGATGGTGTTTTTGTAGGAGATAAGCCATTGGGACCATTTACTTATCAAAAACATAATCCATTTTCTTACAAACCGGGAGGTTTTGTCAAAGGTGCGGGGCATGGAGCTACCTGGGCGGATAAATTTGGTAATTACTGGCACATCTCGACCATGGTGGTTAATGTCAAAAATAATTTTGAACGACGCATCGGTTTTTGGCCCGCGGGCTTTGATAACGACGGCGTGCTTTATTGCAATACCGCTTATGGTGATTACCCGCAATATTTACCGACCGGTAAGGAAGATCACCTGAAAAGTAATTTTACTGGGTGGATGATATTGAATTATAACAAGCCTGTTGAAGTATCCTCTACACTTGGCGGCTTTGAACCTAATTACGCAGTGGATGAAGACATCAAAACTTATTGGTGTGCAAAAACAGCCAATAAGGGCGAGTGGTTGAAAACTGATTTAGGAGAGGCTGGCACCGTAAATGCCATACAGATAAATTATGCTGACCAGGACGCTGAGTTCCTGGGTAAATCATCCGGTGTTTATACACAGTATATCATTTATACTTCATTGGATGGCAAAAACTGGAAGGTTTTGGTTGATAAGAGCCAAAATAAAACAGATGTACCGCATGATTATATCGACCTGAAGACACCGATAAAAGCTCGCTATTTAAAGATCGTGAACGTCCACATGCCAACAGGAAAATTTGCTTTATCCGGCTTCAGGGTATTTGGCAAAGGTGCCGGGGCAAAACCAGATGCGGTTAAAGATTTTATGGTGCTTCGCGGTGATGCTGAGCGGAGAAATTCGTGGATCAGATGGCAACCTGTTGATAATGCCATCGGGTATACCATTTATATGGGTATAGCTCCTGATAAACTATACAGCAACATCATGATTTATGGCAAAAACGAATATTTCTTTAACGGAATGGAGAAAAGTCTGCCTTATTATTTCCAGATAGAATCTTTTAACGAAAATGGGATATCGCAGAGGTCAAAAGTGATGGAAGTGAAATAATTTATTGCAAAGGCTTAACGCTGATACCAAAAACATCTTTCAGCGCACGTTTAGCCGCATGATATCCGCACATGCCATGCACACCACCTCCGGGAGGCGTGGAGGACGAGCAGATATATAACCCTTTCGCTGATGTTCCGTAGGGCGACCATCGCAAAGCTGGCCGTGTGAATAATTGGCCCAGATCAAATGCGCCACCGTTGATATCACCACCGATATAGTTGGGATTGTACTCTTCTATTTGGGTTGAGTTCATGACATGCTTTGCCAATATTCGATCTCTGAAACCGGGGGCAAAACGTTCAATCTGTTTTTCAATGGCTTCAGTCATATCTACAGTTGAACCATTAGGAACATGGCAATACGCCCATGCGGTGTGTTTACCAGAAGGTGCTCTTGAGGCATCAAAAAGACTTTGCTGGGCCAGCAAAACAAAAGGTTTTTCAGGGTGTCTGCCATCCCAGGTTAATTGCTCGGAGGTTGCAATTTCTGATAGTGTATTGCCTATGTGTACTGTACCGGCACGTCTACAATCATCATTTGCAAAAGGTATCGGTCCGTCCAATGCCCAATCCATTTTAAAAATGCCCATGCCATAGCGATACCGTTCTAACTGCCATTTATAAATAGTTGAAAAACGGTGACCTGCTATCTGTAAAAGCTGTTTCGGCGTTACGTCAAATAACACTGCATTTGATGATGGTAACTGGTCCAATGATTGGATATAAGTATTGGTTTCTATCTTCCCACCAAGCGAAATAAAGTATGATGCTAAAGCATTCGCTATTTGCTGTGAACCACCTTTTGGTATTGGCCATCCTTTTAAATGGCCTGCAGATAATAACACCAGCGCTGTGGCTGCTGAACTTAAGTTGGACAATGGCTGCATACCATGAGCAGCCATTCCGCCAAAAAGGCCTTTCGGTTGTTCTGTTTTAAATCGAGCAGCAACGGAAACAACAGATCTTAATGCTTTTAACCCAAACCCAGCCATGTCTATCGGATGCTTTGGAAAATGAAGCGGTCCCAATACATCCGGCGCGATACCAGGCCAGGCATTTACAACCGGTTGCATCAGATCAATATACGCCTGCCTGTCAATTCCAAAAGTCGCAGCGGTATCAGTAACTGAATGATTTAAAACTGCTGCAGTACCATCATCAAATGGGTGTGCAGCAGCTATTTCCGGATAAATATATTCCAGTCCGTGTTTGGCAAGCGGAAGTGTTTCAAAAAAAGGAGAGGCAACTGCTAAAGGATGAATAGCGGAACAAATATCATGAAGATAGCCGGGAAGTGTGAGTTCTACTGAACGCATTCCCCCGCCTATCGTCTCTTTACCTTCTATCAATAAAACCGAAAGCCCGTTTTGCTGCATCAGGATAGCAGCCGCAAGCCCATTCGGACCTGAGCCTACTACTACTGCATCATATTCGCGTTTCTCAGGCTTCATTCATAACATTCTTATTAAAAATCAGAATATTCAGCAGGATGCAGAAAGATAATATCAGCCTTTGATACATTGTGCTGGTATTCAGGTTTTGCCACCAGAGTTTTCCATTCAGGGTCATTAGAAAAAGTTTCCCAATGTTTATCTCTATCTGCTTTATTTTCGAAAGTTGTCATGTACATCAGGTTAGGCATGTGACTGCCAGCTAACACTTCGGCATAAAATACAGCATTAAATTTAAGCCTGTTAAACAACACGGTTTCACCACCATCATTGAACATTTTTACTTTGTTAATATTCAATTTCTCTGTAGGGCTTTCGTAGCTGCGTAATTCATAAATACGGTCGGCTTTATTGGCTGTTAACTGCGGAACAGTATATACAGGCCATTTTGGAAATGCCTTCAATACAATGGTTTCCATACGTGTATAGGGTTGCTCATTATACGCGGCATCCAGATAATCTTTACCTGCATCCAAATATTCTTTATCCTGCATCAGACCGGTCTCTATTTTTTCTATTTGTGCCAGGCTGGTAAATGCAGCCACAACATAGACACGTTTATCCGTGTCCTGTTCAAGAGTTTTAAAAACACCTACATTACCCAACCCTTTTTTGTGTAATGCGGGCATATAAGCATCCTTCAAATATTTATCAAGCCTATCCTGCTGATTTTGAGTTTTTACGTGATAGACTTTCAATTCATAATACTGTTGCTGCGGTGGTGTTGCATTTGCTTTTATTAATGTACCCTGAACTATGAGGATTACCCCTAATAATGTCTTGATTACCTTATTCATAGATTTAGTTTTTGCTTTGGTTTTCCATTTATTAACAAATATAAAAGAGGCTGTCCCTATTCAAGTTACAACCTCTTTTATTAATTTCCTTATTGAGAATTAAAGTTCCCTTACCCAGATATTACGATAGCTAAGCGGTTCGCTTTTATCACCATGAGCTTGTAATTTTATCGGAGATGGGCCATGTGTTGCTGTTTTATAAGATGGAGTACCGATGTATAGTGTCGGGCCCCTTAGCTCAAAGTTATTTTCAACCAATACTCCATTAAAGAATACAGTTGCATGTGCTGGAGTTTTCACGGAACCGTCCTCGTTGAATACAGGAGCATTCCAGATCACATCATAGGTTTGCCATTCGCCAGGTTTTCTGCCCGGATTAGCTAATGGGATAGCCTGTTTGTAAAGACTGCCCGCCATACCGTTCACATATGTTTTATTTTCATACGAATCTAAAACCTGTAATTCGTAACCAGCATCACCTTTGCCTATTGAAGCTAAAAATATACCGCTGTTGCCACGTGCTTGTCCTGTACCGGTAATATTAGCAGGCACACGCCATTCTATGTGTAACTGATAGCTGTTGAATTTACGTTTGGTTTCAATATTGCCATATTTCTTATTTACTGTGATAATACCATCAGCAACGTCCCATTTTGCCGGTGAACCGTCATTATTCTGAACCCACTCATCCAGATTTTTACCATCAAATAAAACAATAGCGTCAGATGGTGCATCCTTGAAAGTAGCACCCGGCGTAACAACTTTGGGTATTGGTTCCCAGGTTTCGGTTTCCTCTGGTTTAGTTTGTGCAAAAGCCATAACCGTGCTTCCTGCTAACAGTGCGGTTAATATGAACGTTAATTTCATCTTTAATTAATTTGGTTTAAAAATCAGTTACTAAACATGTAAGGTGTTTTTCATATAGTTGCAGCTCTCAGTGATGCTTACGTAAGGATCAATATTGGTGTAGTTTTCCTGCTCCATTATGAAATGCTTAACACCTGCAGCCCGCGCTTTAGGAATAATCGTCTTAAAGTCTATACTTCCTTTACCTATCTCGGTATTAATGTCAGGCTTAGTTTTATCCCTGTCCTTTACGTGAACCAATGCAAAACGCCCCGGGTGCGCCGCAAATATTTTTATTGGATCTTGTCCAGCGCGTACTACCCAGAAAATATCCATTTCCATATGTACCAATTTAGGGTCGGTTTCTTTTAATATAGTATCATAAAAAGTAGCTCCTCCACCAAGGGGTTTCCATTCAAAATTATGATTGTGATAACCTAATTTCAATCCAGATGCTTTGCATATGTCTGCAGCCTTGTTCATTTTCTCTGCAACAGCTTTGCACTCATCAACCGTTTTGATAAACTCACCGTTTAAGGATGGAATAACCACATAGCTCTGACCAATAGTATTGGCCACCTCGATATAACGTTTCAGATCTTCAGTGTCACCTTTGCCAAAAAATGAGTCGATACCATAGTGACCGCTTGGAGTGGTCAGACCGTTATCTTTTAATAACTTACTAAAGTCCTTTGATTGCAAGCCCCAATAACCATTTTTTGCATCATAGCCAAAGGTTTCAACTTCTTTATAGCCTGCTTTTGCGACTTTGCCAATTACACCTTTTACATCTTTTGGTAATTGATCGCGTAATGAGTATAGCTGTAAACCCGGCGTATGAGCAGTTGCTGCCTTAAGCAATTGTGGTGCTAACAATACACCTGCTGTGGCTAATCCCGCCTGGGTTAAAAATGTTCTTCTCGTAGTCATATTATATTTGTTTAGATAGATTTTTGGTTTAATTACACATCACATATCTGGATAGACTGACGTAACGACGCTATTTTATCCGGACGTTTAGGAACAAACTCCTGTCCAACATATCCCTTAAAACCTGTAGCCACAATTGCACGCATTACTGCAGGATAAAAAAGTTCCTGTGTGTCGTCTATTTCGTGCCTGCCCGGAATACCGCCAGTATGGAAATGTGCAATGTATTGGTGATAGTCGGTTATATTTCTTATGATATCACCTTCCATTATCTGCATATGATAAATATCAAACAACAGTTTAAAGTTTTCAGAGTTTAAGCGTTTAGCCAGCTCAACACCCCATTCAACATTACTACACTGATAGTCTTTGTGGTCGATCTTGCTGTTCAGCAACTCCATACATAAAACTACCTTATGTTTTTCAGCTAAAGCAACCAATGGTTTAAGACCTTCTACGCAATTGTTCCAGCCTTCTTCATCACTCTTGCCTCTGCGACTTCCGCTAAAGCAGATCAGATTGGTGTAACCATTTTTAGCTACAAGAGGGATCATTTCAGAATAATTTTTCTGAAGCGTAGCATGAAATTGCTTATCGCCAAATGCATCAGTGAGGTTGATCTCGGCACCATTGCACATAGGCGAATGCATACCACGTTTTTGCAGGGTAGGCCAGTCTTTAGGGCCACAAAGGTCTACACCCGTGATACCTATTTCTTTTGCCACTACGCAAAGTTGGTCAAGCGTTAAATCGCTGTAGCACCATGGGCTTACCGAATGATTGATATTGCCTTTAAGTGGTGCAAAACCTTGCTCATTGTCTTCGGGTTTGGTAAATGATGATAACATACCTGATACGGTTACTGCCGCCGTTCCGGCAAGCAAATTTTTTATTACCGACCTGCGGTTTTGCTGATTACCCATGTTTTATAATTTATCTTGCGCTTGGTGAAGGTTCTTCAATATCTAAACCTGGTTGTGTTTCTGTGCGATTTTTATCAGTAAAAAGCAACATAAATAATACTAATACTACAGCAGCTATTCCGCCCGGAATTAGCCAGATGGACTGCCAATTGTGTGAAGTCGGAGATGTCTGCCACTTATCAACTATTGATCCTGAGATATAAAATCCGATAAGCATACCAACTCCATAGGTAGCTAAGGTTATAAATCCCTGAGCCGCACTTTTAAAGCGTTCGCCAGCCAGTCTGTCTGTATAGATTTGGCCTGTCACAAAGAAAAAATCATAACAAACACCATGAAGAATAATACCGCCAATCAACATCCAATAATTACTGTCTAAATTGCCATAGGCGAAAAACAAGTAACGTAGCGCCCAGGCCAGCATGCCCATGGCCAGCATCTTTTTAACGCCAAGCCTTACAAAAAAGAATGGCATTGCAATCATAAACAGGAACTCCGACACTTGCCCTAACGACTGTACGCTTGCAGCTTTTTGCATTCCAATTTGATTTAGAAAGAGATTGGTGTAGTTGTAATAAAATGCTAATGGAATGCATATAGCGACCGACGCCAGGAAGAATATCAAATATGATTTGTTTTTTAGCAGCCCTATCGAGTCAAGTCCGATAATATCGCCAAGGGTTGTTTTTTGTCCCCTTTTTGCCGGTGGCGTATTTGGTAATGTAAAACTTATCAAACCTAATATCAGCGAAGCGATAGCTGCCATTTCAAAAGTGAGAGATAATTTTCCGGCATGCTCCCAATTCAGCCAGCCAATTAATAACCCTGCAACTATCCATCCAATTGTTCCGAAAACCCGTATGCTGGGAAATTCTTTATCAGGGTTTTTCATCTGTTTGAAAGAAACAGAGTTAACAAGCGCCAGGGTAGGCATATAAATTATCATATATGCCAATATTCCCAGATAAAATGGCGAAAAGTCTGATGCTGTAGATTCATACCACATTAACGCTGCGCCCATTAAATGCAAAATACCCAAGATCTTCTGAGCAGAAAAATAGCGATCCGCAATCAGTCCAATAATAAAAGGTGCTATAATAGCTCCCCAGGATTGCGTAGCGTATGCTCCGGAATTTTGCAAACCGGTTGCGTGTAGATTGTTAGCAAGATATGTGCCCATCGTCACAAACCATGATCCCCAGATAAAAAATTCAAGGAACATCATGGTAGATAATTTAACTCGGATACCTGCGGTCATAATTTAAATTTAGGATGGAAGGAAATTTTTATTTAAGGCAGGTAACTGGTCAGGTTACCTGCCTTTGTACTCATCAACAGATGAGGCTATTTTTTAAGGGATAAGATATATTTTACCATTGTGCGGGCATCATCCTTAGAAATAGACGCGTGTGCGGCCATTGGTACAGTGCCCCAGTTGCCACTGCCACCATTGATAATCTTACTAGCTAATGTATCAATAACAGCGTCTGAAGAGGTATATTTTTTCGCTATATCTGCAAAAGCCGGCCCTACCAATTTTTCCTGTTCTTTATGGCAAGTGCTGCAATCTGAACTTGCGATCAGTTGCGCACCTGGAGATGATGGAGTTCCACCCGCTTTTTCTGTACCATTATGACTTGCTGCTGTATCCTGGGCTGCATCTGAACTTGTTGCAACTGCGGTTTTATTGGCTGCTGATGTACTATCGGCAGTAGAGCCATTACCTGATTTATTGTTACCGCAGGCAGCTATTACCAGACTTAAGCCGAAGATGATGAATGTTTTTTTCATGAGAATCGATTGTATTATTTATGCTTAATTAATTAAGCGCAATTTATAATTTTTTTTACACTGCTACCTGTTGTAAAGGCTGTGTTTTGTTTTTTGTCCGCATATAAAAAACCAGACCAACAAAAGCAATTATTAATACTATAGGTATAAAGAGTGTTACGTATAAAACTTTCTGTCCTGCAAAGCTGCTATCTCCGTTGGCTTGCTGAACAATACTATCATAATACTTACCCATGTAGATAGTATAAATAGATACGGCAAACATACCAGCCCCTCCCATCAAGTTTAGTCCTAATGCTCCTGTTTTGGGAAGGTTTTGGTTTACGAATCCCAGCATAGTCGGCCAGAAATAACAAACACCTATTCCAAATACAATAGCATCAATGAAAACATTTCCGATAGAGGAGTATAATAGATACAATCCGATGGCAGCAATTGTTGTCGACATTAATAATACTACTTGTGGTGGAAAACGATGAAGAACGGGTTTGGCTAAACCTCTGCCTAATACCATTACACCCGATGTTGCAGTAACAATAAGTATTGGATTTCCTATGTTCTTCAGCAATACTGGTACCCATTGTTCCGTATATAATTCTGTTATCGCTGTGCCGCACATGCAAACAAACATAAATATGAATAACGGTGACGCAATTGCTTTATACATTCCTCCCATGGAAACACCAGATGAAACCCGCTCAGTAACAGGAAAATCTAACTTTGAAAACAGGTAACCATAAATTAAAGCCGGAATCAGCATCACTCCTACCTGTATTTGCCAGCTTAAATTAAGCTTAGTAAATAATAATACAATGAGTGTACCAATGAATATTCCACCTGGAAACCATAAATGAAAATGATTAAGCTTCGTTGTTTTGCTCTCTGGAAATAAAGTGGTTACCAAAGGATTGCAAGCAGCTTCAACAGTACCATTAGCAATGCCTATAAGTAAAGTAGAAATAAATAAAGTCCAATATCCTGTTGCAAATACTGTAAGAAGAATACCCGTTAAATGAAATAAAAATGCCATTACCAGCAATCGTTTCATGCCAATAACATCTACTATCATACCACCAATAACAACTGCTATAGGAAATCCCCAGAAAGCTGTTGCCGTTATAGAAGCCAAATCGGTTTTATCTAAATTAAATTGCGATCCAATTTGATTAAGGATGCCGGCACGTATGCCAAATGAAAGGGATGTAACAAGAAGCGCCAGGCAACTTGCCCGAAAAAGTTGTGTACGGTTAATAGTCTGCATGAGCTATAATTTAGGTTTAATTGGTTTCTTATTGTCTATAAGAACCTCATTACTTAGTCCAATCCCAGCAGTCTGCGATTAAATGCATCATCAGATCCTGAAGCTGCAAAATCGTCAAAAGCTTTTTCGGTAACTCTTATAATATGGTTCTTTATAAATTCGGAGCCTTCTCTTGCACCATCTTCTGAATTCTTCAATGCGCATTCCCATTCCAATACCGCCCATCCGGTATAATCATATTGGGTTAGTTTACTGAAGATACTTTTAAAATCAACTTGCCCGTCACCCAATGAACGGAAACGGCCAGCGCGGTCAACCCAATTCTGGTAACCTCCATAAACGCCCTGTTTCCCTGTCGGATTAAATTCTGCATCCTTTACATGGAACATTTTGATACGTTCGTGATAGTTATCAATATATTCCAAGTAATCCAGGCACTGCAAAACAAAGTGTGACGGATCATATAATAAACAAGCTCTCGGATGCTGTTTTACATGATCTAAAAACATCTCATAAGTAATGCCATCATGCAAGTCTTCACCCGGGTGAATTTCATAGCATAGGTCGATACCACATTCTTCATAATAATTAAGAATAGGTGTCCATCGTTTTGCTAATTCGGCAAACCCGGTTTCGACCAAGCCGGCGGGGCGTTGCGGCCATGGATACATCATTGGCCAAAGTAAAGCACCGCTAAAAGTCACACTGGCGTTCAAACCCAGATTCTGTGATGCCTTAGCAGCATATTTTACCTGCTGAACAGCCCATTTCTGCCTTTCAGAAGGGTTATTTTTATATTGATCCGGTGCGAATGCATCAAACAAACTATCATAAACGGGATTTACAGCAACCAGTTGACCCTGTAAATGTGTAGATAGCTCGGTTATTTCTAAACCGCAAGCATTTACTTGTCCTTTTATTTCATCAGCATAGGTTTTGCTTTCAGCAGCTTTTTTAAGGTCGATAAAACGTGCGTCATTGGTAGGTAACTGAACACCTTTATAGCCCAGGCCCTTCGCCCATTTGCATATCGATGTTAAATTATTAAATGGTTCCTGGTCACCTATAAATTGCGCTAAAAATATTGCGGGTCCTTTAATGGTTCTCATAATGTTTAGTTAGCCTCACCCCAACCCTCTGCAAAGGAGAGGGAGTTATGCAGGTATAAAATTTAATTAATTACGTAATCGGTCCACTTTTTATCTGACTGGCTCGAAGCAACCACATTGTCAATAAATGCCATCCCCCTGATACCATCATCAATGCCCGGGAAATCCAGCCATTCTTTGTGCGGTTCTTCGTTATTCAGTTTAGCACTTAATGTCAATGCTAAGTTCCGGTATAAGTTACCGAATGCTTCAAGGTATCCTTCAGGATGGCCTCCCGGTGTACGGCAGTTATGTGTAGCGTAAGTTGATTCCCAGCTGGTATAATTTGAACCTGCTCTTATTGTTTGTGCAGGCTTATCAATCCATCTTAATGTTAATGTATTAGGCTCCTGTTGTGCCCATTCAAGGCCACCATTTTCTCCGTATACACGTATTTTCAACGCATTTTCTTCACCTGCAGCAACTTGTGATGCGGAAAGTGTTCCGGTAGCGTTACCTTCAAAACGTAACAATATAGCCCCGTCATCATCCAGTAATCTTCCTTCTACAACGGTATTTAATGAGGCGCACATTTGGGTGATCTTTAACCCCGAAATATATTCGGCCAGATGTGCAGCATGTGTACCTATATCGCCCATGCAACCGCTTTTGCCTGATTTTTTAGGATCAGTACGCCATGCGGCCTGCGCATTACCTTCACGTTCTGATAGTTTGCTCAACCATCCCTGGTGATATTCAACATAAATTTTTCTCACCTTACCCAAAACGCCGCTTTTTACAATCTGCTTAGCTTCTTTTACCATCGGATAGCCCGAATAAGTGTGTGTAAGCAGTAGCATTAATCCGGTCTCTTCTACTTTCTTTTTCAGCTGTTTTGCTTCATCCAAAGTAAAGGTTACAGGCTTTTCTATCACCACATTAAAGCCGTTGTCCAATGCCAGCATTGCAGGAGCGAAATGCGCGAAATTAGGTGTTACTATGGTTACGAAGTCCATGCGTTTATCCGCAGGCATTTTAGCTTCGGCAGCTATCATTTGTTCGTAACTGGTATATGTTCTGTCTTCGGGCAAAAAAAGCATTTTACCACTTTCTTTTGCCACGTCTTCATGGATACTGAGCGCACCGCAAACCAATTCTATCAGGCCATCCATATTTGCAGCAATGCGGTGTATGGCACCGATAAAAGCGTCTTTACCGCCGCCAACCATACCCATGCGCAATTTTCTTTTGCTCATAAATTATGTTTATTCGTGTAGTTGTATTAGTTGAGTCGATTGATTGGATTAAGTTGAATGAGTTGATTAAGTTTTAGAATTAAACTATCCAACCTAATCAACTCATTCAACTTAATCAACCTAAATGCTAGGACAATGCCCAGGCTTTATCACCTTTTTTGTAAGGAATGCAGCCATCAAATCTTCCCGGTACCGGTACATAACGTAATGCTTTAGTACATCCTACTTCTGATGTGAAATAGCCTAACAATGTAAGCTCTTTGATCATTCTGAAATAGTGGTTTGGATCTTTAGGCTTTTTAGTTTTTGAATATTCTTTTTGTTCTTTGTCCAAATCGGTTAGCAATGCAGTACGCTGAGTTGCATCTAAATCCAAAAATTTCTTGCCGAATTTCTTGTCGCTTGCTTCGTCGATCTTGCCTAATCCTTTTACGAATATATCCTGATCGGCAGGCTCATAACAATCTCTTACCATTATTGCCATAAAGTTGCCCACATCAGCAGCTTTTGCGCCCGGTGTGCTTGTAGCCGGTAAAATAGTTTCGCCCACTTCGTTCAAAAAAGCAACGTGATCTGTATCAAACAGGTCTGCTACTTTTGTGGCTTTGGGCTTACAGCCCGAAACCAGGAACTCAGCACCAATAAGGGTACCTCCCATTATCAGGGCCACTCTTCCTATGGCATCTCTTCTATTCATTTTATTTATTGATTTACTGAAATTAATGAATTACTGATTTTATAATTGGTTTGACTAATGAAAGTACTAATATAATTTAAAATTGTTACAAGGAATCATTTGCACATCTTCTCATTTGCATATTTGCGCATCCACTTATCCTTTTAAAACAAATCCATCCCTATAGTTACGTTTCACGTATTTGTTTACATCATCAAAGTTGGTCACTTTCATGGCTTGGTTATCCCATTCGTATTTAATACGGCCACCTTTCAGATCATGCCCGCGAACAGCTAAGTTAGCCATTAATAAGGCTTCAGTAAGCGGACCGGCTTTCTCGAATGATGAACTCATCTCCATTTTACCATATCCGGCTATACAACCTTCCACCCATTGTTTATAGTGGCCATTTGCACCTCCGGGTACACGGTCATATTTTTGGGGAACAGTTACTTCTTTAGAATGTGCCAAAGGCAACAATGTTGCTCCATCAGAATAAGTGCTGGCAAACATTTTTCCTTTTGTACCGATGAATAATGTTCCATTACCATCTTCACCAGGGAAACGCTCGTTCGGACCTAGTTCATCCGGTCTTTCAGGCTGGATACCACCATCCATCCAATGAAGAGTAACATCACCTTTGGTTTTATCAGTTTTAGGGAAAGTTAGTGTAATATGGCTTGATGGAGGGCAGCTTTCGGGGAAATGTCCTTGTTTAAATTCATCCACATATACGGTTCCTACGCTGGCCTGTACATTTTTCACATATTGTAAACCCAATACTCTGAAAGGGGCCTCAACCAGGTGACATCCCATATCACCCAATGCACCGGTACCATAATCCCACCATCCACGCCAGTTAAATGGCACTAATTTATCAACATAATCTTTTTGCGGAGCAGTTCCTAACCAAAGGTTCCAATCCAATTCTTTAGGAATATTTGGATTAGGTTGTGGCCATGCTATACCTTGTGGCCATACCGGACGGTTTGTCCAGCAATATACAGTGTGTACGTCGCCGATAATATCTGCATCATACCACTCAGCCATTTGGCGGGTACCATCATTTGATGCCCCCTGGTTACCCATTTGGGTTACTACTTTATATTTTTTGGCAGCTTCTGTTAATAAACGGGCCTCCCAGATATCATGGGTCATTGGTTTTTGAACGTAAACGCCCTTGCCCAATTGCATAGCCGAATATGCTATAATGGCATGATTATGATCCGGAGTTGATACTGAAACTCCATCTATATGTTTGTGCTCTTTATCCAGCAGTTCGCGCCAGTCTTTATAATATTTAGCTTTAGGGAACCTCGAAACAGTCTTTGCCGCCTGACGGTCATCCACATCACATAAAAATGCGATATCTGCTTTACCACTTTGGGCAAAATTGTAAATATCGCTTTCACCTTTACCCCCGGCACCTATACCTGCAACCTGCAGTTTATCACTTGGGGCGATAAACCCTTTGCCGCCTAAAACAAAGCGTGGAACGATCATAAAACTTGCCGCGGCAAGCGAAGTTGTTTTGATAAAATCCCGCCTGGTGGGATTTTCAGGGGTATCTTTAGGTTTTTCCGTCATTGGCGTATGTATTTATAATTATTAATTTACTGAATTAGTGATTGTTTGTCTGAACCATGATTGGCATGATTTTCCACAGTTTAATTGTTTTTAATCGTGTTCAAGAGGGCTATGCCGTTATAAGATTTTCATGATTTTAAATATTCATTCTCTAATCTTTAATCACCGGTTAACTAATCTCTAACGTTAAATATTCCCTTTCTTTAACTCTTTCACTGCATAATCTGCTGCGCGGGCTGTTAATGCCATATATGTTAATGATGGGTTTTGGCAAGCTGTTGAAGCCATTGCCGCTCCGTCGGTAACAAATACGTTTTTAGCGTCCCAAACCTGGTTCCATTCATTCAATACAGAAGTTTTTGGATCGCGGCCCATACGTGCTGTACCCATTTCGTGGATACCACGGCCAAGAACTGGTTCACTGGTAAAGGTGTGTACGTTTTTAACCCCGGCCTTTTCAAGCATTTCTTTAGCATCATTGGCCATATCGATACGCATTTTCATTTCGTTATCTTTTACTGTTGCGTCAATAGCCAATACCGGTAGTCCCCATTTATCTTTTTTGGTCTTATCAAGGAAAGCCCTGTTCTCGTGGTATGGTAATGTTTCACCGAAACCGCCGATACCCATAGTCCATTCGCCCGGTTCAGACAAGGCATCTTTAAATCCGCCGCCTATGCTCATTTCAGGGATGCTTCTGCCCCATTCTTCTCTTCCTGCACCACCCTGATATCCAAAGCCACGGATATAATCGCGTTTTTCACTATTTAAATTTCTGTATCGAGGTATATAAATACCATTGGCCCTGCGGCCGAAATAATATTTGTCATCATATCCTTCAACCACACCACCAGCACCAACACCCAAATGGTGATCCATCAGGTTATGACCAAGCTCTCCGCTGCTGCTACCCAAACCATCAGGCCAGATATCAGTCGCAGAATTCATTAATACCCAAGCCGAGTTTAAAGTTGACGCGTTTACAAAAACGATCTTTGCATAATACTCATAGGTTTTGTTGTTTTGAGCATCCAGTATCTCTACACCTTTAGCTTTTTTGGTATCCTTATCGTATAAGATCTTAGTTACGATTGACCATGGCCTAACAGTTAAATTACCGGTTGCTACTGCTGCCGGCAATGTAGATGATTGCGTACTGAAATAAGCGCCAAACGGACAACCTAACCAGCATTTATTGCGGTATTGACAGTTTGTTCTTCCGGGAAGTGGTTTAGTAATATTAGCCGTACGGCCGATAATCATATGTCTTGCATCTTTGTAAATGCTATTCATCCTGGCGGCTACGTCCTTTTCAACACAGTTCATTTCCATAGCCGGCATAAAATCGCCATCAGGTAATATGGATAAACCATCCCTGTTTCCTGATATACCTGCAAATTTTTCGGCATGGCTATACCATGGTGCTAAGTCTTTATAACGAATAGGCCAGTCAACACCAACGCCATCTTTTAAATTAGCTTCGAAATCCACATCGGCCCAACGGTAGCTTTGACGTCCCCACATTAGTGAGCGACCACCAACGTGGTATCCCCTGAACCAGTCGAAACGTTTTACTTCAACATATGGACTTTCTTTTTCATTTACCCAATAATCCAGGTTGGTCTCGTTTAATGGGTAATCCCTTTTAAGTACGGGATAGTCTTTCACCATTTGCTCGGTACGCCCCCCCCTGTGTTCAAATTCCCACGGCGCTTTACTGGCGTTCACATAATCTTTTACATGGACAATATCACGACCACGTTCAAGCATGATGGTTTTTAATCCTTTTTCCGTTAGCTCCTTTGCTGCCCAGCCACCCGAAATTCCTGAGCCAATGACGATCGCGTCATATGTATTTGTAGACATAATTCTTGTTGGTTATTTGGTTAGTCCGACTAATGTATAAAAAATAAATTTTTGTTTAATAATCCATTGTGTTTTTTTAACACAATAACAGCTTTATTGCGCCCTAAGCCTATTTTTGGGGCATTTTGTATAAATATATTTCCTTTAAATGTTGTTAAGAATTAAAGTAATTCTCATGATTTTGGATATGCACAAACAACTAATCTCTAATCACTGGTCAACCAATCTCTAATCTTAAATATTTCCTTTCTTCATTTCACTCACTGCATAGTCGGCCGCCCTTGCGGTAAATGCCATATACGTAAGTGAGGGGTTCTGACATGAAGTAGACGTCATACTTGCCCCATCCGTTACAAAAACATTATTACAAGCGTGCAATTGGTTCCACTTATTTAACATGGATGATTTAGGATCGTGCCCCATTCTTACTCCACCCATTTCGTGAATATCTAAACCTGGCGCCTGGCTATTCGTTTCAGCTTTAATATTTTTAAAACCGGCAGTTGTGAACATTTCCGTTAATTGCTCTACATAGTCCTTCCTCATCTTTTCGTCGTTATCATCGTAATCGACAGAAATTTTTAGTAGCGGTACGCCCCATGCATCTTTTTGATGAGAATCAAGTGCGACAAAATTGCTTGCTTTGGGGATAGTTTCGCCCATCATATGCGATCCTACATGCCATGGGCCGTAGTCTTTAGAAGCCAGATTTGATTTAAGGCTTTCTCCAACACCGTCCCAGCTACGTTTATGGCCTCTGTAAGCGCTTAAACCGGAAGCATAACCACGAAGAAAATTAGTTTCCTGCTTATAAACGTTCCTAAAACGCGGGATATAACCACCGCCGGCCGGATTGCGGCCATCTGTTGCCCATTCTTCAAAACCTTCAACTTCGGCACCAATGTGCGCCGAATAGTTATGAAAGGCAAAATATTTACCCAGCACGCCGCTATCATTACCTAAACCATTAGGGAAACGATGAGAGGTAGAGTTCAATAAAATAAGATTAGTATTTAATGCAGCCGCATTTACAAAAATGATGCGGGCGTAATAATCGATTGTTTCTTTGGTATTGGTATCTATTACCCGTACACCTGTTGCCTTGCCCTTTTGCTCATCATAAATAATAGATTGAACTACGGAGAACGGCCTTAAAGTAAGGTTACCTGATTTTAAAGCCCATGGTATAGTGGACGCATTAGCACTAAAATAACCACCAAACGGGCAACCGCGCTGGCAAAGCGTACGTTCCTGGCACTGTGCACGTCCCTGATCCAAATGTATTTGGTTTGGTTTGGAAAGATGTGCACATCGCGCACTGATCACATGGCGGTTTTTATAAGCTGTTTTAACATGTTTGCTAAAGTAATCCTCAACCGCATTTAGGGGAAAAGCGGGGAGAAATTCGCCATCGGGTAGTTCGGCAAGGCCATCCTTATTTCCTGATATGCCTGCGAATTTCTCAACATAACTGTACCAGGGGGCAATATCCTTATAGCGGATAGGCCAATCAACTGCGAAACCGTCGCGTGCCGGGCCTTCAAAATCAAAATCGCTCCATCGTTGGGTTTGCCTTGCCCAAAGCAGGGACTTACCGCCTACCTGGTAGCCGCGTATCCAATCGAACGGTTTATCTTGAACATATGGGTGTTCATGATCTTTCACAAAGAAGTGCATGGCATCTTCATGAAAAGCATAACAACGGTTTACTATAGGATTGGCTTCCTGTATGTCCATCGGCACTTCGCCGCGATGTTCAAATTCCCATGGGTATAAATTAGTGGTGGGATAATCCTTTAAATGTTTTACATCACGGCCGCGTTCCAGCATCAATGTTTTTAAACCTTTACCCGTCAGTTCCTTTGCTGCCCAGCCACCACTCATTCCTGAGCCAATGACAATTGCATCAAATGTCCGCTCCTTAGTGCTATCGATATTTAAATTAGCCATTATATTATGCCTTCAAATTTTTAACCGGGAAATAAGCATTATACCTACCCGGAATCAATTCATAAACCACCTCTTTAGTCAGAAAATATTTGGACTCCGTATAGCCAAATACCGTAAGGCCTTTTACAGTATTGTAAAATGAGAGCAGGTCTTTTGAATAACCATTGTCTTTCTTCTCAAAACTTTTAAGTACTTCTTCTTTTTGTTGCTTGGTGCAAGCGGCAAAGTCTTTCTTAAATAATTTTTGAGGCACGGTATTAAACTCTCTCATTCCTTTTAAGAATGTTTGCTGATCTTCCTTTTTGGTACAATCATCCATCATTTTCATGATAAAGCCATACAGATTCAGATCAGTCGCTCCCGGAGTATTGGTTTTGGGGATAACGGTTTCAGCCATATCCGTGATCAATGTTTGCTGATCAAGATCGATATCAAAATGCTTGAAGTGTGCAATGGGGTTATGTTTTGTACAAGCAGGTAATAGTACTGCACCTCCTATAACTATTGCCAGATTCCGTATTGCGGTACGCCTGTCCATATTTAAGCTTATTTAAAAATTGGTTTACGGCTCTTTTTCAAAAATTGCCGGGTACAATATAGATGTATAATTGACATTATTAAATAGAAAACAAAAAAAATCAGAAAAATCATTGATTAATTTTTCTGATTCTACGTAACTAATTAATCAGCAAGTAAGTTAGAAAAAGATTAGCTAGAAACCCCACTTTTTCATGGTTTGTAAATCAATTTTTACACAATCAAATGGATCTTTGCCTTGATAGGACTCTTGCTCAATAATAAATTGAGAGGTACCACCCGATTTTTTTGCTTCTTTTACGATTTCTTTTACCGGCATTACACCAGTGCCTAATACGGTACTATCGTAACCGTCCATGCCCTGGCCGGTAGTACTTTTTATTTCATCTTTAACGTGCATTAATTCAAAACGACCGGGGTATTTTTTCAGCAGGTCTAAAGCTATTCCGCCTGCGCCCAACATATTACCGATATCCATTTGCTGGGCAACCAGGTCAGGATCAGTATTTTTCAGGATAAAATCATACAAAGTGCTGTCTCCAACCTTCGTGCTGAATTCAAAATTATGGTTGTGATATCCAAACTTCATTCCTGATTTTTTACACAATTCGCCGCATTTGTTAAACTGATCCATAAAACGTTTTAATCCGTCCTGATCTTTACGCAGACTTTCATCCAGCCATGGGCTGATCACATAACGTTGTCCTACTTCCGCAGCATCCTCTATGGTATATTTCCATTTATCGGTAAAATCATTTTTAGAAGTATCCCAATCATGTGCAGTCATTACTGTATGGCCGCTTGGCATCTGCAGAGCCAGGTCATTTAATAGCTTTTTAAATTCCTTTGGTGTGTAACCATAAAATTTTCTGTCGATATAGTTGGCATGCTCTACATGGATGTATCCCATATCCGCCAATTTCTTGAGCGAGCCTTTAGGATCTGTATGCATGGCATCGCGTACCGAATAAAGCTGTACACCAACGCGTACTATTTTTTTGGGCGAAGCAAAAATATCATTTGACAACAAAGCTGATCCTGCTACCACCATAGCGGTATTTTTTATAAAATCTCTGCGTGAAGTATCCATTTTTATATGTTTTAGGGTGATTTTTAATTATTATTTACCTATCGGAAATATCGGAAATAAGAGATTTGAATTACTTACAAAAGCCAGGTGCTTGCTATCAGGCGCCCATGACGGCGTGTTGATAGTACCCTGACCACCATATAGATAAGCCACTACTTTTGATGGGCCGCCGCCTACCGGCATTACCCTTAAGTATACATGTTTGTAAAAAGGATGGTCGCCAGGCGATACTTCATCTTTCAAGAACGTAATATAAACTATCCATTTACCATCCGGTGATACGTGTGGGAACCAGTTGTTAAAATCATCATTGGTTAGTTGTGTTTGCTCGCTGCCATCAGCTTTCATACGCCATACCTGCATCAGTCCACTGCGTACAGAATTGAAATAGATATATTTTCCATCCGGACTATATTCAGGGCCATCATCAAGACCCTTGGCATCGGTTAAACGCACTTCCGGCCCACCACCAGACGGGATACGATAAACATCATACTCACCATTTCTGTCGCCGCAAAAAACAATATATTTACCATCGGGCGACCAGCCATGCATATAAGACGGACCGGTAGGTGTTATTTGCTTAGCCTCGCCTCCACCTATCGGCACTGTAAAACCAACTGAAGCGCCTTTTTCGCCATTACCGCTGCTTACTGCAAGCGTTTTACCATCAAATGATATAACGTGATCATTATTGTTTTTTGATGCCACACCTGTATTAATTTCTTTTGGCGTTAGCGTAGCCAGATCGAAATTGTAAAGTTTGCCATCGCGGTTGTAGATAAGAGATTTACCGTCATTTGTCCAGTTTGGTGCCTGTAATGAGTTTGGGATCTGGTAAATTACCTTACTGGTTTGATTTTCGAGGTCGAGTATTTCGATACTGCTGCCTAAATAACTTTTATAAGGAACCAGGTCTTTGCCTGCAGGAACTACGATGCGCACATTATTAAATACAGCTTTTTCACTTACGTCCGGATTATGTGAGCAAATAAACAAGCCTACGTATACATCATCTCCTAAATCCAGATCGTCCAATTTTTCGGTGACAAAGGTCTCACCCTTATGTGCGACTGACATGATATAGGTATTGCCTTTTCTTTCCAGCTGGATAACATCTGCATGTGTTAAGGTTGATTTTATTTCCTCTGTAGCACCGCTAACTGTACGTCTGAACTGCAATGAGGTCAACCCATCACCATGTACAACGGCATTAATGTGTTTTGAATTGGTATCAAGAGATGAACGTACCATCCATCCTATTTTGCGATGCATTTCAACTCCTTTACCAATAAATTCGGCATTGGCACGCAATATGAAATCGCCTTTCATTTTTTTCCATACAAAATGAAATTCATCGTGCGTACCCCAAACATTTGTACCGGAGCCTTCAAGGTGGTATTGTTGAGAAGCACTATCATAAGTGCCGCTGCCTTTATGCTTTACCGGGCCAACATCCGATTGATCATCAAATATGCCTAGAGACTTGGGTTGAGCAATTGCATTAACATTAAACAGGCTTAAACTTAAAAAAAGGCCAATAAGCCAGCGCGGTATTTTATTTTTCATCAGCAAGGTGTTTGGTTTACACTAATAATTGGTTTACTAAATTATAAATTACATTGATAAAAGCTATAGAACTTTTTCAGCAATTTCAGTAAAATAAAAAAGAGAGTACACTTTGTATCTCTCTTTTTACAATAACTGTCGTTTTTATTTTATCAGGCGTACTCTTTATTGAGCGGCAGGCTAAAGAAAAAAGTACTTCCTTTACCTGATTTTGAGCTTATCCATAGCTTTCCACCGTTAAGTTCCACTAATTCTTTACATAGCAGCAATCCTATCCCTATACCGTTCTCGCCAAGGGTACCGGGTTGTGAAAAGTGTGTATGCGGATAAAATAATTTTTCCACTTCATCAGCGCTCATCCCTTTTCCATTATCCTGAACGCTTATGATAACTCTTTTTTCCTTATAGACCGAATTGAGTTTAATACAACCTTTGCTATCAGTAAATTTTATGGCATTGCTTATCAGGTTGCGTAATACCACCTTGATGTGGTTTTCGTCAGCTACTACACCCTGTCCGGCGCTGGCCTGATTTATAAATTCGATATTTTTACGCTGCAAAGCATGGTTAAATGTTTGTTCCATCTCCACACCCAATAAAAATATATCCAGCCTTGCTAAATTAACACTCCTGCCCTTTATATGGTTACCTGCCCAATCCATCAGATTTGAAAGAGTTAACTCAGCACTTTTTACCAACGGGTTAATATCTTTCATCAGCCAGTGTATTTCGTCTGTTGAGATATAGTCTGCTTCAAACATATCCAGGATATTTCTCAAATTGGCAAGCGGTGTACGCAGGTCGTGACCTATAACTGCCAGTAGTTTATCTTTTATCTTACTTACCGACTGGAGATTGGCCGTTTGTACTTCTATCAATCGCTTATGTTCGAGTAATGCCTGATGTTTCATGATCAATTGATCATTAAGCTGTTTCTTTCGCTTATAAAAATAATAAGTCACCGAAAATATACCTATTACAGCCAACAGTGATATGGTAAGCGAAAAGATAATAATACGCTGTTCCTTCATTTTGGCTTCTATCTGCTGCGCATTTCGTTCAAATTCTGCAATATCATTTAGTCTGTTATTCAGCGCAAAATAGTCCTGTAGCAGTGCTGTGTGTCCTTTTTTATAGAACCTACTCATGCTGTCTCTTATATCTATATACTTACTTTGGTAAGCCATTGCCTGCTTCAAGTCATTTTGCTGCTCGTAGCTTTTTATTAATTCTTTGCAGGCTGATGACAGAGCATCAACAATGCCTACGCTATCGGCAAGCGCCTCTCCTTTTTTTGCATATACTATCGCTTTCCCGAAATCGTGGAGATCATTGTATATTTTGGCGTATTCAACCAGTGTTTTAGCTCGCAGTCGGTTATTTCGTATTGTCAAACTCATCCGGTATGCTGTGTCTGAGTAAGCCAATGCAGCCTTATAATTTTTTAGATTACGATAAATACCGCTTAAACGTCCATAAAGTATCGGTGTATTATTTTTGTCTTTCGCTATTTTATTCAACTGTAATGCCTCATTGGCTTCTTTAATTGCCTGTTCGTAATTTTTTTGAACCATATAAACATATGAACGCTCACTATGCACTTCCGCCAATTCTCCGGTGTTGTCACCTGCAAACTTTTCTGCTATATCGAGGTTAAGCAACGCCTTTTTATAATCACCAAGATCTGCATAAGTACGGCCTGTTATCTCATAGCAATCAGACAGCAGCAATGGCTTATCCGGCGGGAGGTACGTCAGTGCCTTATTGAGAAATACAAGGGCTACAGGATAATATGACTGCGACCAGTAAACATAGCCAATATTTAAAAAACTACGGCCGATGCCTGCTTTATATTCTATTTTTTTTGCTAAAAGGAGCGCTTTTTCAGCTATAGCACGCGCAGAATCGGGCGCACTGAGGTACATGTTGAAGGAAATATCATTAAGGTAGTCAACAGTCTTTTGTACTGCAAATGCCGTATCCCTGGGTGAAGTTGCTTGTAAAGCAGATTGGGCAAAAGTTTCCTTTTGGATCATCAGCACCAATACCAATCTGATAAAGATCTTCATTTAACTTAATCAACGTAAAAAAGGAACAAATTTGCCAACTCATTTCAAATATACAATTTACCCGGATATAATACAACGCTCATCTGCAAGCATTTGCCTGCAAAGTTCTTCGCTTTCAGGAACTTTTATTTCCTCTGCCTCCTGTTTGTAATTTTGCTTTAACTGCTTGCGGCGTCGGGCTTCAAAAAAGCGCCGTACATGATCACGGTTTTCAAGCATTAATCCCGGAACCTGCACGGGTTGATTTTGCTCATCCTTTGCCACCATGGTAAAATAACTGGTGTTAGTATGGTATATCTTATTGGTCTTAATATTTTCTGATATAACTCTTATACCCACCACCAACGAAGTTTTACCTACATAATTTACCGAAGCCATTAATGATACCAAATCCCCAACCTCAACCGGCTGTAGAAAATCAACTGTATCGATGGATGCTGTTACACAGTAATTCCCGGCATGTTTAGCAGCGCATACATAGGCCACTTTATCCATTAATGATAATAAAATACCGCCGTGTATCTTACCGCCAAAGTTGGAGTAAGAGGGTATCATCAATTCGGTGATGGTGGTTTCAGAAAAACTGACAGGCTTATAAGATGAAGTATCGGATAAGGGCGACATACTGATGAATTATTTTTGCTTTACAAGTTTAGTTAATTTTGGTTGGATTGAGTTGATTAGGTTGATTGAGTTAGATTAAGTTGATGACTAATCACAGATCATTCAACTAACCATTTTTTAAAATTTCCGCAAGGATGGCTATATTGGCCGCCACTGATATGCCTTTTAAAAAGATATTACTATTTATACTAAGCATTTTTTTTATCGTCAACTGCTTTGCGCAGGAAACCATCGAAAAAAAGAACCGGCTGAACGATAATGTTACCGAGCAATTTACTGTGCTGAAAAGTAACGAACTTATAAAAAACGGGCCTTATGAGGCGTTTTATAAACGTAAAATGCCTATTGCTATGGGTAATTATACGCAAAATAAGAAAACGGGTTTATGGCGTTTTTATAATCCACAGGGGAAATTGATGCAGATGTATAACTATGACCGGGATTCTCTCAAATATGAAGCACCAGAATACAAAAACTCTTCTGATTTTTGGTATTTTATTGACAAAGACGTAGCTGACACTGACAAGGTAACCAAACCTGTAAAAGCCGGCGGACGATATTACGGTTATCTCCCTTACCTGGGTTTATATCAAATTCCATTTAGCCCTTATCAATACAGCACAACTGGTTGTGTAGCAGTGATAGAATTGCTCATCAGTCCATTAGGCAGGTTGGCAGCGTACAAAGTTCGGACAGTTTGTGACCCATATGATTTTGATCAGACTATCAATATGGATGTTAAATTATTTAAGGAAGAAGATAAGCAGTTTATACCAGCTACTTACAATGGAGAGCCTGTGGTATCGCGAATTGTTATCAGATGCAAAGTGACACAAAGCGGCGGGCTCGATTTTCTTGGCGGGAATCAAGATCGTCAAATGCAAAACGCCGAATAATGAAGAAAAACTTCAAAATTCAGCGTTCAACATATGATATCTAAATATTAATGGTGATGGTGTCCGTCCGGACCATGCGCATGACCATGAGATAACTCTTCAGGAGTTGCAGGGCGTACATTAAGAATGTTGCCTTTAAAATGCAGATCCTGACCGGCCATCGGGTGGTTAAGATCAACTATAACAGAATCCTCGGCGATAGATACTACCTGTCCCTGGAAATGATTACCATTATTATCCTGTAAAGGCAATACACTGCCTATCTCAGGAATTTCAGTTCCTTTAAACATTTCTTTAGGCAGGTTAGCAACAGCTTCGTCATCATAATGACCATAAGCATCGTCAGCCGCAAGATGGAAATCATATTTGTCACCTGTAGAAAGGGCGCTCAGATTTTCCTCAAATTTAGGCAACATCTGCCCTGCTCCATACAAAAAAGTAAGGGGCTGCTCTTCAGTAGCGCTTTCTACTAAAGCCTCAGTGCCATCTTCCTGCTTAACATACAGGTCGTAAGTTAATGACACTACGTGTTGTGGTTCAATCTTCATTCTATCTTTTTTTTGATAAGTATTTTAATTCCAAATTTGTTTTAATGCCTCTTCGATATTTTCAGATGGTAAACCACAGGTTTTGTCCTTACAAATGAATATGCGCGTGGTAGCTGCAAACTTGTCTTGCAGCAAAGGTAAACTTCCTTTTTTACCGCCCAACATAATTTTGTTAGGGATGTACGTTTTTTCTAATTCAATCCTTTTTTGTTCAGCTTGTTCGCCGGTTATAGCAACTTCGTTTGTTCCGAATATCTCATTCAATAACAGCATACACCAGTTGGAATAAGAAGACCCATACTTTGCCATCTGCGGTGCCACATTTCGAAGAAGCTGTGCCGATATATCAAGATAGCCTTCATTATCAAACAGCAAGCCCAGTTTTTTCAGATTATTTGCCATTACCGAATTGGACGCAGGTGTCACGCTATCCATAATTTCTGATTTGCGGGCGATGAGTTGTTCGTCGTCATCTGCAGTATAAAAAAAGATGCCTTTTCCCGCATCATAATAATGTGCGATAGACTGATCGGTCAATTTTTTTGCGGTATGAAGCCATTGCTCATCAAACGTCACTTCGTACAAAGCGATGAGGGCGTCTGCAAGGTTTGCGTAATCATCCAAAAATGCACCCTTCCAACTATTGCCCGATACAGAAGTATCCTTATCGTTATATATACGGATCAACCTCCCTCCCAAACTAATCATATTGTCCATTATAAAGCCTGCATTTTGTAAAGCCAGTTCAAGATATTCAGGCTTATTAAATGCGCGGTACGCTTCACAAAGGCCTTTCAACATCAACCCGTTCCAGGAAGTCAGAATTTTATAATCTAAACCTGGTCTTACCCTTTTACTGCGTGCTTCTAAAACTTTGTCCCGGGATGGGTTTATTTTAGAAGTAAGTTCGTTTATAGTCAGCCCAAGCTTTTCTGCTAATTGCAGATCACTTTCATTCCTGAAAAACACATTGGTATTTTCTTCTTCCCAATTACCATCGTCAGTAACGTGATAATAGATGCAAAACAAGTCAGCATCTTCACCTAATATCGCTTCAATTTCATCTTTGGTAAAAGTGTAGAATTTGCCTTCTACTCCTTCACTGTCTGCATCAAGAGCAGAATAGAAACCACCATCGGGAGAAGTCAATTCGCGTTTTATAAAGTTTATCGTTTCATCAATAATTTGGAAATAAAGTGGATCATGTTGCCATACTGATGCTTCTGAATATAAACTCACCAGTTGAGCATTATCGTAAAGCATTTTCTCAAAATGTGGCACATGCCAGCGTCCATCTACCGAGTACCTTGCAAATCCGCCACCGATATGATCGTAAATCCCGCCGAAAGCCATTTTATGCAGTGTCAACTTCACTTGCTTTGCAACGCTTTCATCCTCCATTAAATGCGCATACCGCATCAGAAACTGCCAGTTATTAGGCATTGGGAATTTTGGTGATGATCCCATTCCTCCTTCTTTTTTATCAAAATAGCGTTCCCAGTTGTTTAATATATCTGTTAAGTCTTTGCGACTGTATTCAGATTGGGTTTCTATAAATTGAACCGACTCGTATTGCCTGATACCCTCTGTTAATTTTACAGCATAGTCTTCTGCTTCATCAGGTTTTTGTTTATAGAAATCAGCTAAGTTAAATAACAGGCTTACCCAATCATTTTTTCGAAAATATGTACCTCCATAAATCGGCCTCTGATCGGGCAGGCAGATACAATTTAGCGGCCAGCCGCCCCTGCCGGTCATTAACTGTATGGCACTCATGTAGATCTGGTCAACATCGGGTCGCTCTTCCCTATCCACCTTAATACATACAAAGTATTCATTCATTACCGCAGCTACCTTCTCATCCTCAAAACTTTCATGTTCCATCACATGGCACCAATGGCAGGCTGAATAGCCAATACTTACCAGGATCAGCTTATTTTCATCCCTGGCTTTTTGAAGTGCTTCCGGTCCCCAGGGGTACCAGTCAACAGGGTTATGAGCGTGTTGTAATAAATAAGGCGAAGCGGAATTAGCTAGACGATTCATAGATAAAAAAATAGTACGCGAAGTTGCATATTCAATCTAAGAATTTTGTAATCTGAAAGTTTTAAAAATGTGCAATTATCACATTCCCAATTTTTAACAGATTCAAATTAATACATCTTCAAATTAATTTGTTTTATTTGCGCCCAAATTATCAAAATCTCAATAATGAACTGTTTTAAATTAAACCACGCGGCGGGTATTGGCCTCATGTTGCTGCTTGCGATCAATGCATCTGCCCAAAGCGCAACTGACTCCATTAAATACGACCACCAGGATCTTTTTGGCCCTATTACCTGGCCTGTTACAAGTGGTAATACAAGATCGGCAAATGGCAACCCAGGCGAACATTACTGGCAAAACCGTGCTGATTATACAATCAAAGCAACACTTAACGAAGCACAACAGGATACTACCATCAATGGTGAGGTAACCATTGCCTATACCAATAACAGCCCCGACCAGTTAGATCATTTATGGCTGCAACTCGATCAGAATTTATTTAAACCTGATTCACGCGGTGCGGATGTTACGCCTTACACCGGCGACCGTTTCGACGTAAAAGGATTCAGTCTTGGTGGTTATCATATTGCTTCGGTATCTGTAACTTATAAAAATCAAACTTATATTGTTCAACCAGTGATTACCGATGCACGCATGCAGGTTCGCTTGCGTACTCCACTTGGTTCAAAGGGTGATAAAATATCCGTTAAAGTAAACTACAGCTTTTCGATACCATTTTATGGTGCTGACCGTATGGGTCGCAAGAAGTTTAAAGACGGCTATGTATACGAAATTGCACAATGGTACCCACGCATGTGTGTGTATGATGATGTAGAAGGATGGAATACTTTACCATATATGGGACTGGGTGAATTCTATTGCGAATACGGCAATTTTGATTATTACGTCACTGCCCCTGCGAATATGACTGTAGTTGGTTCAGGTGATCTGCAAAACGGTGCGCAGGTGCTTTCAGCTACTGAGCAAACACGTTTGGCCACAGCACGCAACAGCGATAAAACCGTAATGATCATTAAACCTGAAGAAATTGGTAAAAACGATAACGCTACAGGCAACAAAACCTGGCACTTTAAAATGCTGAACAGCCGTGATGTATCATGGGCAGCATCAAAAGCATTTATATGGGATGCAGCAAGAGTGAATTTTCCTTCAGGGAGAAAAGGTATTGCAATGTCAACCTACCCTGTTGAAAGTGCCGGAAATGATTCATGGGGACGTTCAACCGAGTACTTGAAATACAGCATGGAGATATACTCTAAAAAATATTTCGAATATCCATGGAACTCCGCAGTAAGTGTATCAGGTGTGGCTTTAGGTATGGAATATCCGGGTATTATCTTCTGCTTAAGCAATTTAAAAAACGGCAATCTTTGGGGTGATGTTACTCATGAAATTGGTCACAACTGGTTCCCGATGATCGTTGGCTCAAACGAACGTAAATATATGTGGCAGGATGAAGGCTTTAACACCTTTATTAACGAATACGCTACCGAGCAATTCAACCACGGCGAATACAATGATACTGCAAAACGTGCTCAAGCCATTTTGCGTCAATTCAAAAACAGTAAAGACCCGCTTATGACCCCGCCTGAGGCGATCGGCTTAAGAGATTATGGTCAGTATTATGTTAAGACAGCTTTAGGTTTGGATATGCTGCGTAATGTGGTTTTAGGTCCGGACCGTTTTGATTATGCTTTCAATGAGTATATTAAACACTGGGCGCTTAAGCACCCGCTTCCTTATGATTTCTTCCGATCTATGAATGATGCTTCGGGCGAAGACCTGAACTGGTTCTGGAAATCATGGTTCTTTACTACCTGGAAAATCGATCAGGCTGTACAAGCGGTTGATTATGTAAAAAATGATCCGACTCAAGGCGCTATCATCACTTTAGTAAATAAAGAGAAAATGGCAATGCCTGTTGACCTGTTGATTACTCAGGAAAATGGCGCTACCGAAACCCTGCACTTGCCGGTAAACGTTTGGCAACGTGGTGGTGTATGGAAATTTAAATATCCATCCAAATCAGCCATAAAAAGCATTGTTTTAGATCCAAACAGGGAATTACCTGATATCGATCTGAAAAATAATGTTTGGAAAGCGCCCGCTAAATAAGGTGAAAGGATAAAGGCGAAAGCTGAAAGGTAATTCCTAAATATATTAAAGACCGGGTTTAAGAGATCCGGTCTTTTTATTTATAACGTATTCTAAATTGTTGTTAATAAATAAGTTATAGCCTGCTGTAACCTTTTCTTTTCAGCGTTTGTCATAAACGCTATGAAAACAAACTCACCATACAAATTACTTGCAATCAGCTTCCTGCTGTTATTGCCCTGCTTTAGTTTTGCACAGGACATTCCCGCCATCAAAAAAGTATTCAGAGACTTTCAAGCCGGTTATAGTAAACGCGACACCACAATGACTGAAAGTTTTGGCAACCATTTATTCGCAAAGGATATTTTCGTTTTGGGAACCGGATCAGAAGAATGGGTCTCAGGAATAAGCGCAGCAAAAAACCTCATAAAAAATGACTGGGCTTACTGGCTTAACTTGTCTATAGATACAACTAAACTAAACTTACAAAAAGCGGGCAATGTTTATTTGTTTGCTATGGCCGGAACGGCTTATTTGCAGTTTCCCAATAAAGAGATAGCCTATGGTTATGGGATGGGTCAGATAAATAACATTCTTAAAAAGGAAACGGATAACCGTCTGAAATTATTAGCTCTGGCACAGGAATCTTCAAACCTTATAAATGAAATTGAAAAAGGGGGTTTGGATGTTAGATATCAGATCAGGCTAACAGGCACCCTCATTCTGCAGAATGGTCAATGGGTATTTCAACAACTGGTTTATTCTTTTCCTTACCCTATGCAAAGAGAAACTGCGGGGGTCAAATAATAAATCTGGAATCGAACATCCGAAACGGCAAAGCCCTCTTGAGCCCTCCGCTAGCGCAGGAGCTTTACACAGCTTCGCCATTAAAACTAATTGTCTCGAACCATGCAGGTTTAAGATGATCAACGTTGGCTACGGGATTAACTTTTTGCAATAAGCCATTTTCATCAACAAATAGTCCGGAATAATACGAGCTTTCACCGCATCTAATTATATCTTTTTTTTCGTGAGCATGTATTGCAACCATCCAAAAGATAGGTTCTTGTTTGTCTAATCGTGAATTGGCTTCACTAAATACCTCATCCCAGTCTTTACCAACTTTCGACAATAAAAATTTGAACAAGGGAGTATAATCATATCCGAATTGTCCACTATGCATAGGGGCGTGTGAGGCTTCATTATTTAGGAATTGCTTAGTGTTGCGTTCATGTCGAAAATCACCACCCTTAACCACATAGTATTTGCAACTTAAAGACACTTTATTTTCTTTACGATATAAGGATTCCTTTTTCCTATTCACTTTAAGAATTGATTATGACTAGCAAATATATAAATCTGCCGTCTGGCTTACAAATTAGATGTTTTACCTTTTTAGTTCTCGCGGCCCCCTTTTGAGGCTTTGCAAGAGCAGAATAGATAAAATCCGAAATCGAACATCCGAATTCCGAAATCATTCTTCTTCCTTTCGCCTTAAAAATTTAATTTCGCAGACATAGAAAAGAGGAAAAGATTTTGGATTATTTACAAGGATTAAACCCGGCTCAGCGGGACGCAGTACTGCAGGCCAAGGGACCGGTGATGATCATTGCAGGCGCAGGTTCGGGAAAAACAAGGGTAATCACCATGCGTGTGGCACACCTGATAGCCAGCGGTGTTGATGCTTTTAATATACTGGTACTCACCTTTACCAATAAAGCCGCCAAAGAAATGCGCGAGCGTATTATGCACGTTGTAGGCGCTGAGGCTAAAAATATATGGATGGGCACCTTTCACTCGGTTTTTGCCAAATTATTGCGTGTAGAGGCTGATAAGATAGGTTATCCAAACAATTTCACCATTTACGATACAGATGATAGCAAAAGTGTGATCAGGGCTATTTTAAAAGAGATGAGCCTCGATGATAAGCTGTATAATCCAAATTTTGTGTACAACCGTATATCGGCCGCCAAAAACAACCTTATATCCTGGCAGGAATATATGCAGAACGAACAGATACAGGCTGATGATTTCTCCACCGGGCGCGGGCAATTAGGTGAAATATATAAGACCTATGCCAGTCGCTGTTACAGGGCCGGAGCTATGGATTTTGATGATCTGCTTTTCCAGACCAACAGGCTACTGAAGGAAAACCCAGAAGTGCTAAACAAATACCAGCACAAGTTTAAGTACCTGATGGTGGATGAGTATCAGGATACTAACTTTTCACAATACCTCATTGTTAAAAAACTGGCAGCTGTTAATGAGAATATTTGTGTGGTTGGGGACGATGCGCAAAGTATCTATGCGTTCCGTGGCGCAAATATCCAAAACATATTGAATTTTGAGAAGGATTATCCTGACCTGAAAATATTTAAGCTGGAGCAGAACTATCGCTCTACCCAGAATATTGTAAATGTTGCCAACAGCATCATCGCCAATAATAAGGAGCAGCTTAAAAAGGAAGTGTTTTCTAAAAAAGAGGAAGGCGATAAAATAAAAGTAATGCGAGCCTTCAGCGATAATGAGGAAGGTAAGATAGTTGCTGAAGGTATAATGCAGGAAAGATCGACCAAAGGATTAAAGTGGAACAACTTCGCTATACTGTACCGCACCAATGCCCAGTCCCGCTCAATGGAAGAGGCTTTGCGCAAGTTGAATATCCCTTATAAAATCTATGGGGGGCAATCCTTTTATCAGCGTAAAGAAATTAAGGACTTAATAGCTTATTTCAGACTTACGATCAATCCAAATGATGAGGAAGCTTTGAAAAGGGTGATCAATTACCCGCGCAGAGGTATAGGTGATACTACGATTGACAGAATCATCCTGAGTGCAGACCAACACCAGATAACTCCCTGGGAAGTTGTTATTGAACCATCCAAATACCTTGATGGTCGCAGTTCGGCGTCTGTTGGTGTTTTTGGTACGATGATACAAAGTTTCCAGGTGATCACTAAAACACTATCTGCCTACGATGCTGCCTTACATATTGCGCAGCATGCAGGTATGCTCAAAGATCTTTACGAGGATAAATCTGTAGAAGGATTGAACCGTTACGAGAACATCCAGGAGTTATTGAATGGTATTAAGGAATTTTCAGAAAGGGAAGACATCGAAGAAAAAGGACTAGAAGTTTTTATGCAGGACGTGGCCCTTTTAACCAATGATGATAAAGGCGATGATAAAGATGTCGATACGGTCTCTTTAATGACCATACACTCATCCAAGGGACTGGAATTTTCGCATGTAAATGTGGTCGGGCTTGAGGAAAACCTTTTCCCATCGCAAATGTCACTTAATTCGCGCAGTGACCTGGAGGAAGAAAGGCGTTTGTTTTACGTGGCTGTAACACGCGCCGAAAGTAAACTGACCATCAGCTATGCTACCTCACGCTTTAAGTTTGGTACGCTGATCAGTTGCGAACCGAGCCGTTTTTTGGATGAGATTGATGCCCGCTACCTGGAACTGGATTTTACCGCCAAGCCGACGGCCAGCAATAATCCATTTTTTGACGACGAACGTAATTCATGGAACAAGCGAAATACGGATACGTTCTCAAAACCAAAGCCGGCTACAACACCGGTTAAAACTACTTCTATACTGGCAAAGGCCCATGTGCCGTCAGCCGGTTTTGCACCTTCTGATACCGGGAACCTGCAAGTCGGAATGGAAGTAGAACACGAGCGTTTTGGCTATGGCAAAGTGATAAGTCTCGAAGGCAATAAACCTGATATAAAAGCTACCATATTCTTCAAAGAAATAGGTCAAAAACAATTATTGTTAAAATTTGCTAAACTGCGGATTGTTAATAATTAACTAATTGTTTATAGCATTTTTAAATACTCAATCAGAGGAAACACTATTGCTAAATACATTAATTCATTAAGGATTAATTAAATTTTATTTAGATTTTTTTCGCATTTGTAGAATAATTTCCCCATGGATTGCCCAAATTCATTGCTTTATAAGTAAAATCGCCTGGATTTAACTATAAAAAACAATGGCACGTAGTTTGGTATAATGTTCCAACCCTTAAACTATTGACACTAAACTAACATGAGCGATCTAAACAAAAAAACAACCAACAAGTCTATTGGTAAAAGTATCCGTATATTACGTCATCAACATGGCTGGAGCCAAGAAGATATCGCTAATCGTTTGGGTATTTCGATCCCTGCCTTTTCAAAAATTGAAACCGGCGTTACTGATGTCAACTTATCACGTCTTGAACAAATCGCAAACATTTATGAAGTAAGCGTAGTTCAATTACTAACTGTAGACAACGAACAAGTTGAAATTGCACCTTCACACCTTAATCTTATCCAAAAGAAACTTACTGACCGTGAAGCTGAAATTGCAAACTTACAGCGCAAAGTGATTGAATTGTATGAAGAACTTCGTAACAAGAGTTCAATTGCTGTTTAGTCAGCCAATTGTTTAGTAAACCCTACATTGTAATTTAATTTATCCATTTATTATACAAAAATGGACGTGAGATTATTTGCTTATATTAAATATAAGGAAATAATCTTAATTTTTACAATTTAAAATTAAGACTGAATAAAATAGGCACTAAATAATTAAAACTATCACCTCTAAAAGGAATTTTGGAGTAACTATTGTATCACTATTATTACACCTATGTATAATTGTGATGCTAAATTTCCTTGTTTCCATTCCAAAAAATGGTGCTTTAAAGAAAGAAACCATTCATGACCCTAAAAGTAAATTAAAGATCAAGGTATTTGATCTTTTAAAATCAAAGCTTACACCCAAAAAAGGGGAAGTAAGATACTTTGTAACAGCTGGTGACGAAACTCTTGCTTTTGAAACCGAGGGCTACAACAATAAGCACCGCAATTTGCTGATATTGCAAATGATCTCGTGGTATTGTGTTTATCTTGGATTGATAGAAGCACAAATACATTCTAACTGGCCGTGATTGTGGTTTTAAGTTATGAGTCCTGAAAGAACTACTAATGTGTCAATTATGAATTGACGTTTAGTCCTAAGTCGAAAGTCTGGAGTCAGAAAAGCACACAATTGACTTAAGACTTATGACTAAAGACTGTTGACGTGACGATTGACTAATGACCTAAAAGCTGGTACGCTTTGGGTCGTGAAGGATATCAGTCATATCGATTATCTTGTCATCAATATCTGATACGCATTTATCCATCATGTTAATACATTCGCGCTGATCGACAAGGCCTTCTTTTTCCAGGTTCATTAAACCTTTAAGGGTGGCTATAGGGCCACGTATCTGATGCGATAAATAAGATGAATATTCGGATAGCTTTTTATTTTTAATCTGAAGATCGCGCGTACGCTCGTCTATTATTTCTTCAAGGTGATGATTAATGCGGTCAAGGTTATCTTTTTGCCTTGAGACCTCGCCATTCAACTCCGTAAGCCTTGCATTGGTCTTTGCTTTACGTTTCACGTTACCAAATAACAATGCTATCACTATTAACAGCATACCTGAACACGATGCAGCCCACCAGAACTTTACCCGGTCATTTTTTTGTTTTTCAATAATTAATTCATTTTCCCTTTGCTTCTCCTGCTGATCCTGTTGTTTCTTCATCAAGGTTAAATCAGAAGCCAGCGTACCGGTTTGTAGTATACTATCTCTTTTATAAATGGAATGTAAGTGGGTTAAGGCCTGCTGATAATTTTTCCTGCCGGATTCCAATTCATATAAATTATAAGTAAAATCAGCCACCAGGTCTTCATCTTTGGTAACCTGGGCATAACCAATCCCCTCTTCCAGAAACTTCGCAGCTTCAGCATACATTTTTCTTTCAATATATAATGATGAAAGTGACAGGTCAATTTTCCCTATCGACGTGTTCATATCTTTGTTTTTTGCCTCGCGGTTGGCCTCAAGCAATAGCTGCGTCGCCTTATCATATTGTTTTAACTTGTAATTTATGACACCGGTATTTTGAAGAATTAAAATCAAACTTACAGGGTCATTTATTTTATCAAATAGTTTCCGGCTTTTATCATAATACTCTAATGAAAGAGAAAAATTCTTTTTCTTCAGGTAAACATTCCCGATATTCAGATAAGCTTTGGCTGTTAACTTTTCATTCCCCAATTGCTGGGCCATTTTTAATCCTTTTTGTAAATATTCCAATGACGAATCATAGTCAATATCCAAATAAAGGTTTCCTATATTATTATATACACTCGCTTGCCCAAGCAGGTTATTAGCCCGTTTGAAGTACGACAATGCATTCAGATAGTCAGCAATTGCCGAAGTAGTATTATTAGAATAAAATTCGCCAATCCCCAATATTCTGTAGGATTCGGCTATGCCATTTTTATAATCTAATTTTTGAGCTAATTCCAGGGCTTGTTGAGCTTTTTTGATAGTTTCCTCGTGATCTGTTAAATGGATACTGAAGCCCTGCCTGTTCAATAAGTTCACCTGTGCTGTATCCTGGTTACCGACAATAGATATGCCAGCATACACTCTGCATAAAGAGATAAACAGAAAAAACACAAGTAAATAAACTCTTTTCATTAATTCAGGGACAGGCTTACAAGCTGCGTTAAAGTCAAAACAATAAACCCTAATACGTAAAAGATTTAAAAATGATGCGTTAAATATTTTTTTAGTAAAATTTTTATTTGTTGGAAACTTCATTATATTTGTTCTAGTTACTTTAGTTAATGAGTGTAAACTATTAATTAATAGCTTTTTATAAGCCGTTTTTTGATTACGTTTTTGTTTCTTTTGTGTTAAATTTTTAACACGATTTATATTAAAAAAGGGCCAAAATAGCAAAAAAACCAATAAACGATAAAAAACAGGCTATTAATAACTTATAAAGTTTATATAATTAAGAAAAATGCAACAAGTTCTGAGCAATACCAGGTTTTAATTGAATTGCGGAAAAGAGGGTAAATAAGTTAAAAAAACAGGGTGTTTTAATTAAGTAGAATAAATTAACCATTTAGATATACAACCATTCAATAATTAACATTCAAAGCATGAAAAAATTAATCTACGTTACCCTTGTTGTTTTAAGCGCAGGCGCGTTATCATCGTTCACTACAATTAAAAAAGATTCAGCTAAAAGCAAACATGATACTGTTGCCAGCAGAACTTCGCTAGCTACTGCAGACAGCAGAACTTCGCTAGCTACTGCAGACAGCAGAACTTCACTAGCTACTGCTGATGCAAGAAGCGCTAAGGTAGCTCATGACAAAACTCAGTTAGGTACTGCTGACTAATCAATAACAGAAATTTATTAACCATCAAATTCTATAACCATTAATCACATTCACATGAAAAAGGTAATCTTTGGAGCACTATTAATCGCGAGCATTGGAACATTATCAGCATTCACCTCTAAAACTGATACTGCTGTTGCCAGCAGAACTTCGCTAGCTACTGCTGACAGCAGAACTTCGCTAGCTACTGCTGACAGCAGAACTTCGCTAGCTACCGCTGACAGCAGAACTTCACTAGCTACTGCTGATGCAAGAAGCGCTAAGGTAGCTCATGACAAAACTCAGTTAGGTACTGCTGACTAATCAATAACAATTAGCAACTGACTCAATATCAATAATTTACTTTAAGATACTGATATTGGGATTGCATATGTATTGAGCAATTGATACATATGCAATAATTTCTCCGGATAAAGCCAAACCTGGATTTATTGACTTAAAAATAAGGTTTTAAGTCAATGGAAATGTTATGCAGTGTTTTGAACATAGTAGCATTTATAATTATAAGGCAACACCCATCCACCTATAAATTACAGCCCTTTTAAATCTCTTCTGCCAATTATGGTTTTTAGGAAATTACGTGGAATTTCCGCATAAAACATTTCCAAATAAATCTGACTATTCTCATAAAAGCTATATTTGCTTCAAATTGATAATTATGCAAGATATCAAGCAATATGTAGAGCACAATAAACAGCGCTTTTTAGATGAATTATTTGAATTATTACGCTTCCCTTCAGTTAGCGCTGACCCAAAATATAAAGCAGCTGTACTTAAAACAGCCAGCTATACAGCACAAAAATTACGTGATGCCGGTGCCGATAATGTAGAGATATGTGAAACTGCCGGTTACCCGATAGTTTATGGCGAAAAACTAGTTGATCCGTCAAAACCAACGGTTTTGGTTTATGGACATTACGATGTTCAACCGCCTGATCCTCTTGAACTTTGGAAAACACCTCCCTTTGAACCAACTGTACGTGATGGTAAAATATATGCACGCGGTGCCTGTGACGATAAAGGCCAGTTTTACATGCATGTAAAAGCTTTTGAATTGATGATCCAAAACGGTGGATTACCATGCAACATTAAGTTCATGATAGAAGGCGAAGAAGAGGTTGGCTCATCGAATCTGGGCATTTTTGTAAAAGCAAATAAAGAACGGCTGAAAGCTGATGTTGTACTTATATCAGATACTTCGATGATCAGCATGGAAAATCCTTCTTTAGAAACCGGACTTAGAGGATTATCCTACCTTGAAGTTGAAGTAACCGGTCCTAACCGCGACCTGCATTCGGGTGTGTATGGTGGTGCGGTGGCTAATCCGGCTACTATACTTGCAAAAATGATAGCCTCGCTTCATGATGAAAATAATCATATTACCATACCCGGGTTTTATGATGATGTGCTTGATCTTACTTCTGAAGAGCGCAAAGCACTAAATAATGCCCCTTATAACGAGGATGAATATAAAAAAGACCTTGGAGTAGACGCATTATGGGGAGAAAAAGGTTATTCTACCTTTGAACGTACCGGCACACGACCTACATTGGAAGTGAACGGTATTTGGGGCGGATATATTGGCGAAGGTGCTAAAACAGTATTGCCATCAAAAGCGAATGCCAAAATCTCGATGCGACTTGTTCCTAACCAGGGGTCTGACAAAATAACTAAACTGTTTACTGATCATTTTAAGAAGATAGCTCCCCCGTATGTAAAAGTTAAAGTTACCCCGCATCATGGCGGTGAGCCTGTTGTAACACCTACAGATAGCATTGCATTTAAAGCTGCACAGAAAGCAATAGCTGAATCATTTGGAAAAGACCCTATCCCAACACGTGGTGGCGGCAGTATTCCAATTGTAGCCCTTTTTGAGGCCGAATTAGGCATTAAAACTGTGCTGATGGGCTTTGGGCTGGATAGCGATGCATTGCATTCGCCAAACGAGAAATATGATATTTTTAACTACTACAAGGGTATTGAGACCATCCCTCTGTTTCACAAATATTTTGCGGAGTTGAGTGGTAAATAGTGATCAGAGATTGGAGACTAGTGATTAGTAATTCTCTAACTAATCACTAGTCTTAGATCACTAATCTTCTAAACAACAAACTTTTCACAATCAGCCAAAAAGCCTTCGTCAGCATCAGCCCCTATACCGGATGCATCATCAATATTTAAAAAATATCCGTCATAGGTCACTCCGCCGATGCAAGGGTCGGTCAGGTGGCCCAACATACAGGTGTCCATATCATAAAACCTGATGTTTGGACTTGCATAAACAAAGTGTAATTTGGCGCTTAATGCAATACGGCTCTCCAGCATCCCTCCCATCATACATGGAATGCCTTTTTCAGCCGCAAGATCGTGTATCTGCTTAGCTTCGAAAATACCGCCTGATTTGGAAAATTTTATGTTAATGTAATCGCATGAATTGCTGTTGATCTGCTTACGGGCGTCATGATGATTATAAACACTTTCATCCGCCATAATCTTTACAGGAGATAGTTTTTTCAATTCGGGCAAACGATCATCATACCAGGTGCGCATAGGCTGCTCACAAAATTCTATATCATATTGCCCAATTGCTTGCAAGGCATAAACTGCATCATCAAAAACCCACCCCTGGTTGGCATCAACCCTGATCTTTATTTCACCCCCTATCGCTTCACGTATTTGCTTTATACATTCTACATCGCTTTTAGCATCTTTTCCCAACTTTACTTTTAAAATTATTGCTCCGCTTTGTTTAAACTCAAGGGCTTTTTCTGCCATTAGTTGGGGCGTTGCTATACCAATCGTAATATCGGTCTCGACCCTCTTTTTACTTCCGCCTAAAAACTTATATAAAGGCAAATTGGCATTTTTAGCAGCAATATCATATAAGGCCATATCAAAAGCGCTTTTAATAGTACTGTTACCAGCCGTAAAATCATGTAATTGTTGTAACCGGGCAGGTAAGTCCAACGCATCCTGTCCTTTCCATAATTGGGCAAATTCTCGCGCCATTACCAGGCAGGTATCCTGTGTTTCGCCGACGATCATCGGAAAAGCAGAACACTCTCCTACTCCGTAGAAACCTGCATCAGTATGTACACGTATAAAAACATTCTGGGCGTGGTTCATAGTCCCGGTAGCGATTGTAAAAGGTTCCATCGGGATGCTGAACCTGTAAATATCAATATGAGTGATTTGTTGCAAGGCAGTAAAGTTTTAATCTTGAGTACAATATTAATGATTGGTGACAAATAATTTGCACTTTGGTGCAATTGCGTTATCTTTGCTTTACTTCAATAAATATTCAACTTTAGCCGCCCTTAATTTTTGGGGATCTGCGCTAATTTTAATTGATAAATCTTCATTAAAACTAATTTTATGGCTTTAGAAACAACGCCACAATTTGATTATAATTCCACACGGAATAAATTAATATTGTCAGAATACGGTCGCAATGTGCAAAATATGGTTAAGTATATTGTTGCATTACCGACCAAAGAAGAACGTAACCGCTATGCCCAGGTAGTAATAGACCTGATGGGCTTTTTGAACCCACACCTGAGGGATGTTGCCGATTTCAAGCACAAATTATGGGATCACCTGCACATCATTTCTGATTTCCAGATCGATGTGGATGCACCGTATCCTAAGCCCGCTCCAGATGCGATCCATCTTAAACCAGAGCCTCTAAAATATCCTCATCAACGTATAAAATACAAGCACTATGGCAAAACCATTGAACTGATGATTGAGAAGGCTAAATCCATAGACGAACCTGAACGCAAGCAGCATATGGTGCAGGCTGTTGCCAATTTTATGAAAATGGCTTATGTACAGTGGAATAAGGACTCCGTAGCAGATGAAACCATCCTGGCTGATTTAAGGGCAATGTCCGGTGGGCAGTTAAAACTGGAGGAGAATGTAAACCTTGCACGGGTTGAGTATCGCGCAAATACGCATAACCAAAGTACCAGCCGGGGACGCACTAACAACAACCAGAATAACAAAGGGCGCAGCAACAATAACAATCCACGAAATAACAATAATCAAAATAACCGTAACCGTAATAATGGCGGCGGTAGTGGTGGCACTAGAAAATATTGATTTGTTCATAGTTGATGGTTCATGGTAATAAAGTATTATTTACAATCTTTGCAACGCTCAACTAATAAACTGTTTTAATCAAGCTAATCTGGCTATGAACTACCAACTACGAACTAACTATGAATAACGCATTTGAAATAATCGGTGGCAAACCACTTAAAGGCGAAATTATACCTCAGGGTGCAAAAAACGAGGCGCTACAGGTACTGTCGGCCGTACTTTTAACAGCCGAAAAAGTAACGATCAGCAACATACCTGATATAAAGGATGTTAACAAGCTTATAGAATTGCTTGGAGATATGGGTGTTAAGGTTGATAAACTTGCTGCTGATACTTATAGTTTCGAAGCCAAAAATATCGATCTTAATTTTTTTGAATCTGATACTTTTAAAACCAAAGGCGGCGGCCTGCGTGGTTCTATCATGATTGTAGGCCCATTGCTTGCCAGATTTGGCAGTGCATCTATACCAAAACCGGGAGGCGATAAAATTGGCCGCCGCAGATTAGATACGCACTTTTTGGGGTTTGAAAAATTGGGGGCAAAATTTAACTATAACCCCAATACTGGTTTCTTTAATGTAGATGCGTCCGATCTAAAAGGAACTTATATCCTACTGGATGAAGCATCAGTAACAGGCACCGCAAATATTGTAATGGCAGCTGTACTTTCAAAAGGGACTACCACTATTTACAACGCCGCCTGCGAACCTTATCTGCAGCAACTGTGCAAAATGCTGAACCGCATGGGCGCTAAAATCAGCGGCATCGGCTCAAATTTGTTGACAATTGAAGGGGTGACTGAGCTACACGGAACTGAACACCGTATGCTACCGGATATGATCGAAATAGGTTCATTCATCGGGCTTGCAGCTATGACCGGTTCTGAGATCACTATCAAAGATGTTCATTATGACGAACTGGGCATTATCCCGGATACATTTAAACGCTTAGGCATAAAGCTAGAGCGCCGTGGCGATGATATTTACATCCCCGCACAAAAGCATTACGAGATAGAAACTTTTATTGATGGTTCTATCATGACCATTGCTGATGCCCCGTGGCCCGGCTTTACGCCTGACTTGCTCAGTATTGTTCTGGTTGTAGCTATACAGGCAAAAGGATCGGTATTGATACATCAGAAAATGTTTGAGAGCCGCTTGTTCTTTGTGGATAAACTATTGGATATGGGTGCACAGATCATTCTTTGCGATCCGCATAGAGCGACTGTAATAGGCTTAGACAAACAGGTGCAGTTGCGGGGTATTTCTATGACCTCGCCTGATATACGTGCAGGGGTATCTTTGTTAATCGCAGCTTTATCGGCACAAGGAAAATCAACCATTTTCAATATAGAGCAAATAGAACGCGGTTACCAGCATATTGATGATCGTTTAATAGCGCTCGGAGCTGATATAAAGAGAATATAAATCGAGGTGAAAGGATAAAGGTCAAAGGCGAACGGTTTAAATCGTATAAAAACAACCTTTTACCTTTCGGCTTTCACCTTTCAGCTCAAATATCTATCTTTATAGAAACCCTTATAAACTTGCATAGCTATAAGAATAATAAACCGAAATACGCCAATTTCATTCTGATCTTTGTTGCTATAAAAATAGGGTTAAACCTGTTGGCTATATCCCATTTTGGATTTCAACGGGATGAACTTTTGCATTTGGCTTTAGGCGATCATCTTGATTGGGGATTTAAAGAAGTTCCACCGTTTATTGCTTTATTGGCAAAGATCAGTACTACTATCTTCGGAGATTCCGTTTTTGCCACCAGAATATTCAGCACCATATTTAGCGGATTGATCATCTGGTTTACCGGGCTCATTGTTATTGAATTGGGCGGGAAAAAATTTGCTATTGCATTAGCCTGCCTGGCACTCATATTTTCGCCGGCCTTTGCAGCAAGCGGGTATCTTTTTCAGCCCGTTGTTTTTGATCAATTATGGTGGGTGCTAACAGTTTATCTGCTCATCCGCTATCTCAACACCTCATTGCCTATTTATATTTACCTATTGGGAATAGTGATCGGTGTTGGCTTATTAACCAAGTATACCATGGCTTTTTTTGCCATCGCCCTTATACTGGGATTATTGATAACCAAACAGCGTAAAATACTTTGGACCAGGCATATCTTATTCGCAGCACTTATCGCTTTATTATTGTTTCTGCCCAATATCATCTGGCAGTTTCAACATCATTTACCGGTTGTTACCCACATGAAAAACCTGCGGTCACAGCAACTGGATTATATCAGCCCTTCAGATTTTATCAAGCAGCAATTAACGGTTAATGGCATTGCATTATTTGTGTGGCTGATAGGATTTGGATTTTTATTATTCTCACCCAGGCTACGTAAATTCCAGTTTCTTGCTTTTGCATTTATATTGATATTCCTTTTCCTGCTCGAAATGAATGGTAAAAACTATTACCTGTTCGGTGCCTATCCAATGCTTTTTGCTGCCGGAGCCTATGGTTTTGAGCGATGGATGAAAGCAAGGAGTTATGTACTGCGTACTATCGCCATTTTATTTTTTACTTTGCCTAATCTTTTGTTATTCCCTTTGGCACTGCCTGTTTTTTCATTAGATCAAACAGTTTCTGTTTTCAGATTTGCGGGGAAAAATATGAATCTTAATATTAAATGGGAAGATCAGAAAGTACATCCGTTAACCCAGGATTACGGCGATATGCTGGGCTGGGAGGAAATGACCGAAAAGGTAGCCAAAGCCTATAACAATCTTACTCCTAAACAGCAAAAGAACACGCAGATATATGCAGATAATTATGGGGAAGCGGGTGCCATACATCATTTTGGAAAAAAATATAACTTACCAGATGTGGCCTGCCTTAACAGCAGCTTTACCCTTTGGGCACCGGATGACCTGAATGCGCATTATATTATTTATGTGGACGATAAAGGTGGTGACAATGTCAAAAAATTCGAATCGCAGCTTGATAGCTATACTAAAATAGGTGAAGTTGAAACTGCTTATGCACGTGAAAAAGGTACCGGAATTTTTCTCCTCGTTAACCCTAAACCTGCAATGAATGAGGTTTATAAAAAAGAGTTAGCGGTGAAGAGATTGGAGTGATTCTTTGGATGTGCAGATGTGTGAATATGCAGATGTGCAAATTATAGCATCATAATCATAAATAAAATGGCGTTATATTTAGTATTGTAATAAATATTCTGATCTATGCGTGGATTAAAAACCATCCTATTCCTATTTATCTCCAACACCTTCATGACTTTCGCCTGGTATGGGCATTTAAAATTCAAAGATTATTCATGGGGCAAAAATCTCGGATTACTGGCAGTTATCCTGATCAGTTGGGGATTAGCGTTTTTTGAATATATGTTCCAGGTACCTGCCAACCGGGCCGGATATGAAGGTGATGGCGGACCATTCAACCTCGTCCAACTAAAAACCATACAGGAAGCTATTACGCTTACGGTGTTTATGATATTTACCACGGTTTTCTTTAGAACTGAAAAACTAGCCTGGAATCATCTTGTGGGCTTCTGTTTGATCGTATTGGCGGTGTTTGTGATATTTAAGAAATGGTGAGTGGATGTGCAGATGTGAGGATATGCAAATGTGCAGATGTTCTATAAAAAGATAAAATACTCATATTCAATATATAAACCTTTTACCTTTATCCTTTTACCTTTCGCCTATTACGCCGATATCGCATTAATGATATCATACTGAGTAATTATCTCGATTTTGCCCTGGTCCTCTATCAGAACAGCAATATTGTCTTTATTGATCATCGATGATATCTTATCAATAGATGTATTTAAATCAACAAATGGGAATGGTGCTGTAGTGATGCTCTTGATCGGATGCGATTTTAAGGATGGGTTCTCAAGCAGGGCATCCAGAATATCGCTTTCGGTAATCTTACCGATCACCATGCCTTTTTGGGTAACGGGTATCTGTGAGATATTGAGTGATTTTATCGTGTTTATGGCCTCTATAACCGTTTTCTCACAGTCGATAGTAATGATCTCCTGGCTTTCTTTTTTCCTGATGATGTCTTTGGCCGTCAATTTTTCGTCCTTTAAAAATCCACGTTCGCGTAGCCAATCCTCGTTGTACATTTTGGCCATATAGCGCGATCCGTGATCCGGGAAGATGATTACTACTACATCGCCTTTTTTAAACATATCTTTAAGCTGCAATACGCCTGCAACTGCCGAGCCTGTTGAGTTGCCGGCAAAAATTCCTTCTTTCAGTGCTACTTCACGAGTCATTAAGGCGGCATCCTTATCGGTTACTTTTTCAAAATGATCGATCAGTTCAAAATCGACATTTTTGGGCAGGAAGTCCTCTCCTATACCTTCGGTGATGTACGGGAATATTTCATCCTTATCAAAAATGCCCGTTTCCTTGTATTTTTTAAATACCGAGCCGTAGGTATCTATACCGATTACTTTAATAGCGGGGTTCTTTTCTTTAAGATATTTAGCAATACCGGAGATAGTTCCACCGGTTCCCACACCTGCCACAAGGTGAGTTATTTTACCTTCAGTTTGTTCCCATATTTCGGGTGCGGTTTGCTCGTAATGTGCCTGCGAATTGGATAAGTTATCGTACTGGTTTGGTTTCCAAGAGTTTGGTACTTCACGCTCTAAACGGGATGAAACAGAATAGTAAGAACGTGCGTCTTCCGGATCAACGTTGGTTGGACAAACAATTACCTCTGCTCCAAATGCTCGCAACGCGTCAAATTTTTCTTTTGATTGCTTGTCGGTACTGGTAAAAATACATTTATACCCTTTTATAACCGCTGCAATAGCCAGGCCCATGCCGGTATTTCCTGATGTACCCTCTATAATAGTACCTCCTGGTTTAAGCAATCCATTTTTTTCGGCGTCTTCTATCATTTTAAGCGCCATGCGATCCTTAATAGAGTTACCGGGGTTGGTAGTTTCTATTTTTGCCAGAACGGTAGCCGGAATATCTTTAGTGATCGTATTTAATTTAACCATCGGCGTATTACCAATAGTTTCAAGTATATTATTGTACCACATTTGTTAGTTGATTGGTTATTAAGTTTGATTGAGTTGAATAAGTTAAAATGTCAATCAACAGCAAAATTAAGTATTTAAAATTTCACCCACTCACTTAATCCAACCTAATCTAACTCAATCAACTAAAAATTAAAATTTAAGATGCTTAACCGTTAAGCCATTGTTGATCAATTGCTTTAACGACTCAATCCCTACTCTTAAATGTGTTTCAACATATTGCTCTGTCACGTTCGAATCGCTTTCTGCTGTTTTTACACCTTCAGGAATCATCGGCTGATCGGATACCAGCAATAAGGCACCTGTTGGGATTTTATTGGCGAAGCCTGTAGTAAAAATAGTGGCTGTTTCCATATCCACTGCCATAGCGCGCAGATCTTTCAGGTATTTTTTAAAGTTTTTATCGTGCTCCCAAACCCTGCGGTTGGTGGTATAGCAGGTACCTGTCCAATAATCACGGCCAAAATCACGGATGGTGGTTGAAATAGCTTTCTGCAGCGCAAATGCGGGCAATGCGGGCACTTCGGCAGGCAGATAATCATTTGATGTACCCTCGCCCCTGATGGCTGCTATAGGCAGGATAAGGTCGCCTACATTGTTCTTCTTTTTAAGTCCGCCGCATTTACCTAAAAAGATCACTGCTTTAGGTTTAACGGCTGTAAGCAGATCCATCACGGTTGCTGCAACTGAGCTGCCCATACCAAAATTGATAATGGTGATACCTCCGGCCGAAACACTTTGCATTGGTTTATCTAGACCAACAATAGGTGCATTGTCATTCCACTCGGAAAATAGGTGCAGGTATTTTGAGAAATTGGTCAGGATAATATAATCACCAAAATCTGCTAATGGTCTGCCAGTATAACGTGGCAACCAATTGGCTACGATGGCCTCTTTGGTTTTTAGACCCGATTTTACAGGAGTTTCTATTTTGCTTACTTCCCTGGGGTCTAATTCGTCTTTTTTGATGTCTTTTTCTTCGTTCATAAACCTCTCCTAAATCCTCTCCTAAGGGAGAGGACTTTTAATATGTTCAATATATTTTTTACTATTATACCCCCTTCAGGGGGCAAGGGGGCTATACAACAAACCCCGGCGCTACACCAGGGTTTTTGTGATATTAACAAAGATAATATTTTAAACTGCCCTTGTTGTTAAGCTACTTTTAATTTTTTCAGGTCAGATTTTTCAAACTGATCCAGTGCATAATCCAGCGTTACGTTCAAACGCTTGGTATCCTTCTTAGAAGGGAACTCAAACATAGCGTCGATCATGATCGCTTCGCAAATTGAACGCAAACCACGTGCGCCGAGTTTAAACTCCATTGCTTTATCTACAATAAAATCAAGCACCTGGTTATCAAACTCGAGCTTTACGCCTTCGTATTCAAACAGCTTTTTATACTGTTTAAGTAATGAATTTTTAGGTTCGGTAAGGATATTATGCAATGCTTCCCTATCCAGCGGATTAAGGTATGTAAGCACCGGTAAACGACCAATCAACTCAGGTATCAACCCAAAAGATTTTAGATCCTGTGGTGTGATGTACTTGTAAAGATTTTTCAGGTCGATCTCACCTTCATGATGCGAAAGTTTGTAACCAACTGTTTGCGTACGCAGCCTGTTGGCTATTTTCTTTTCGATACCATCAAAAGCGCCACCGCATATAAACAAAATATTGTTTGTATTTACAGTGATCATTTTCTGATCCGGATGCTTACGGCCACCCTGAGGCGGAACATTAACCATTGTACCTTCCAATATCTTTAACAGCGCCTGTTGAACACCCTCTCCGGATACATCGCGTGTAATAGAGGCGTTGTCGCTTTTACGGGCGATCTTATCTACCTCATCAATATAAACGATACCTTTTTCTGCAGCAGCTACATCATAATCGGCAGCCTGCAGTAATCGGGTAAGGATACTTTCCACATCCTCTCCTACATAGCCGGCTTCTGTAAGTACAGTAGCATCGCAAATACAGAAAGGCACATTTAAGACTTTGGCAAGCGTTTTGGCAAGCAGAGTTTTACCTGTACCTGTTTCGCCCACCATAATGATGTTTGATTTTTCAATCTCTACTTCATCCTTTTCAATACGCTGATTTAAGCGTTTGTAGTGATTATACACCGCTACAGAAAGAATTTTTTTCGCATCATCCTGACCAATTACATATTGATCTAAATGACTTTTTATTTCGGCAGGCTTTAATAAAGCAGGCGACGAAGGCGATGTTTTTACCTTACGTACCTTCAACTCCTCAGCCAATATTTCATTAGCCTGGTTTACACATTTATCACAAATATGCGCATCCAAACCAGCAATCAGCATCAATGAATCCTGCTTACCAGCCCCGCAAAACGAGCATCTGATCTCTTTGCTGTTCTTATTCATTTTAATAGTGTATTTTCAAACTTAGTTAATTACCCGCACTTTTACAACGTTTTTCGATGTTTCGCTGTTATTAATACGTATTAATCAAGCTGTTGTTTGTTATTTCTTCCCTTTGCTTCCGCGCAATATTTCATCAACCATACCAAATTCTACGGCTTCTTCAGCTATCATCCAATGGTCGCGATCAGAGGCCTTATCTACTTTTTCGTATGATGCACCGCTATGATCAGCAATGATCTGGTACAATTCTTTTTTCAATTTGGTGATCTCGTGGTAGCTTATTTCGATATCTGACTGTTGCCCTTGCGCACCGCCTGATGGTTGGTGAATCATCACACGTGAATGTGGTAATGCAGCTCTTTTTCCGGCTGTACCAGCGCATAATAACACGGCTGCCATTGATGCCGCCATACCTGTGCAAATAGTCGCCACATCGTTTGATATAAACTGCATGGTATCATAAATACCTAAACCAGCATATACCGAACCTCCCGGAGAATTGATATAGATCTGGATATCGCGTTTGCTATCTGCTGATTGCAAAAACAATAATTGCGCTTGTATAATGTTAGCAATGTTATCATAAATAGCATCACCCAAAAATATAATACGATCCATCATTAAACGTGAAAACACGTCCATTTGCGCTACGTTTAACTGGCGCTCTTCGATGATATATGGGGTCATCGATGTGGTGGCAATTGATGATGGCAAATTGCTTCTTTCAACGCCTGCAATAAATTTATCTACATAAATGCTATTAATACGATGGTGTTTTACCGCGTATTTTCTGAATTCATTCTTATCGATATTGTCCATGATTTTTTGTTTTTCCTCTGATTTTTAATTGCGTTAAATATAGTTTTTAGTTGAATACAATTACTCAGGTAAAGTTTGTTAAAGGTAAAAATTATAAGGCGGGGACAAGGTAACCGTAAAAACAAAAGCAACCCGTAATAATGAGTTGCTTTGGTTCTAGTACTTAAATGTTATCAAAAAGCGCTTTTACGCCGATTCTCTTATTTCTCGATCTGCTCTTTGAAGTCTTTATCAGATATTTCTTTTTTATCCAAAGTAACTATGCTTTTAAGATAATCTAATACCTTAAGTGCTTTTACTTCTTCAAAAATCTTGTTAGCCTCATCCTTGTTCTGTAAATACTGAACAGTGTACTGACCTAATTGCTCATCGCTAAGCGGCTGCGGGCTATACATTCTGAACTGTGCATCCAAACGTTGCTTTGCAGCGGCAAAAACCTCTTCGTATTTGATCTCGATCTTGTTATCCTTAATAATCTTGTTTTCGATCAGTGTCCATTTCAGGTTTTTAGCAAAATCATCATAACCGCCGGTTAATTCCTCGTCGGTTAATTTCTCGTTCGTAGCTTTTAACCAACGTTTTAGAAACTCATCAGGCAATTCGAATTTTGCTTTTTCAATGCTCAGGTTGTACAGATCGTTTTGCAATTTGCGTTCAGCATCCTGTGAAAACATAGACTCAACCTCTTCGGTTATTTTAGCCCTGAATTCTGCTTCAGTAGTTACTGTACCTTCACCAAATAATTTGTCAAAGAACTCCTGGTTTAAATCACTTTCTTCCAAACGGTTCACATTTTTAACCGTTAGGAGGAATTTTGATTTTATATCAGTTGCCAGATCTTCATCAACTTTCAAAATAGCGCCAATGCGTGCTCCATCGTTATTATAAGCTTTCTGAATATCAAGCACAACCTGATCATCTTTTTTCAGGCCGATAAGTGATTTTTTGATCTTCTCATCCTGCACCTGATCCAAACGTACCGATGTTGTATTGGTGATACCACCATCAAAAACAGAACCATCCGGGGAAAGCTGTACCAATTCGGCATAAAGCACATCTCCGTCTGCCGATACGTCAGGATTTGTCATTTTGCCATAGCTTTTGCGGATGTTTTTGATACGGGCCTCCAGTGTTTCGTTATCAGCCTTGATCACATACTGAGTCACTTTATCTTTCGATGAAAAATCGATATCAAACTCAGGTGCTAAACCAACCTCATAATTGAACTCAAAATCATCAGCAAAATCCCAGTTGTATTGTTTGCTGTCATCCATTTTTGGTAATGGCTGGCCCAATACTTCAAGCTGTTGCTCATTGATATAGTTATTCAATGTATCAGAAAGCATGTTATTCACTTCATCAACCAATATGCTTTTGCCATACATCTTTTTGATATGCGCCGGAGGAACCATACCTGGTCTGAAACCTGGCATTTTTGCTTTTTTAGCATGGTCTTTTATTGCTTTATCAACCCTTGGCTGGTAATCTTCGGGTTTAATGTTGATGGTTACAACAGCATTTAGCTTGTCAATTTTTTCTTGTGAAATATTCATCTTTTTCCGCGTAATGTTTAACTTAAAGTCCCATGTCTGTCACGCTATTAAAGGCGAAGCATGCACTTGTTTTGGGAGTGCAAAGGTATTAAAATTTTATAAAAAATTAATCCGAAAATTAAAAGGAGGCTCTATGGAGCCAAAACATATGGCTACATTATTTCCTATAAACAGAGTGTCCGGAGCCAAAAAGACTTGTTTATTAAATAACTAAAAATTTATTAAAAAAGCCCCGTTTCCGAGGCTTCGACAGAATAAAATATTAAAAATCTTAATTGATCTTGGTTAGTGATGATGCGCCTGTTTTATGGTTATTTACGTTAGTAGGGTTGCCGCGGTATTGAATTTCGGACGCTCCGGTGGTATTAACGTTCAGATCATGCAGCACATTGATCTCGCAATGGCTGGCCCCTGTGGTTTCTATATCATAGCTGCCTACCACAAAATCCAGGGCATAAATTTTACCACTGCCGGATAAACTAACCTTGTGAGAACTGGCCTCGCCTTTTAAATTAATCTCGGCCGAGCCACTGCCCTCTGTTGTTACATTGGCTGCGTCAAGGTCCATATTTACTTTGCTGGCACCGTTCAGTCCAAGATAGAGATCTTTTGTAACTAATTTTCCGTCAGAATTCAGGTCTATTGCACCTGATGATTTAATGCTTTCGAGGCTTTTTACACCGATATTGATCACCATTTCACCGCTGCCACACAAACTTCTTTTTGTATAAATATGCAATCTGTTACCATCAACACTGGTGCGGATATATTTCATCAGGTTATCGTCGGCAGTAATGGATATACCCAGACTACTATCCTGTTTAAGGTTTACTTTAAAACCACCCGAAATATCAATTCTTGTAAAATTGCTAACCCTGTTGCTTTGGGTAACCTGGTGACCCGATCCCTTCACACAGCCAAACCTGCACGATGATAATACAGTAAGCGAGATAGCGGTAGTGAACAATATTGCATTTAATAATACTTTTTTCATTGGATTTTTCTTTATTGGACGTGACTGATGCGGTAATGGTTACATCAAAAATAGAAAAAGCCATTCGATTTACAAGAATGGCTTTTGAACATATATATTGAACTTTTGCAAAAGTGCGGTTTATAGACCTACCAACTCTTCGTCAGTGTTTTTAGTTGCTCCGTCAACTGTTTTGGTAAGGTGGGCTGCAGCAAAATTGGTGCTGTTTACAGTGGTTGAACGGCTATATTTTAAGTTACATTCAGTTACATCACCAATAAGATCTGCTTTTGCGCGGTTGTTTAAGGTGATGTTTGCGCTATAACCGTTCAAGTCTAACCTGGCATATGCATTATCATGTAAGGTAACGTTCATTTCGATAGGTGCAAGTTTGCCAAATGATCTTACTTCGGCGTTGTCATAAGCAGTAATTGCGCTCAATTGTTCTGCAGTAACCCAAACTACCAATTTTTGATCTGAATAAGAAGAGATACGCAATACACCTTTTTGGCTTTGAACTAATGCGCTTTCTGCATAGTAGCGGTTATATACTTTTACCTGGTCGCTTGAGCCGTCTGATATATAAAGTTCAACGTTTCCACGAACTTCTATTTTGTTGATCTTGCTTACGTTTGTTAAAACGGTGCTTACTTCATTGTTCTTTACTGATGCGCCATCTTTGGTACTTGCGAAGGTTGTGCTGCTTGCTCCTAATACTATTGCTGCTATAGTTACGAAGGATAAAATTCTTGTTTTCATGATATTTAATGTTTTGATTGTCAAATGTTTTGTTTTCAAATACACCAATAAGACTTCACCAAAAAAGAAACGTTACAGCATAATACCGACTATTAGATGTATGGCCATATTTTCCCGGTGAACAGCCGAAATTGGTCGGTGAAAAAGCTATTATAAGATTCAAGAAAGACCAGCAGACACCTTTATTATCCTCATAAAAAGCATTTTGTATAAATTTTAAATCTAATTGTATAAATTTTAAAGCTGATTTATTGTTATATTAGCTATGTCATAGCTTTTTACTTATTAGTTTAAGCTTTTGACTATTTCTTTAAAGACAATTTTATCTTCTAAAAATCAGTCTTTCTACAACCTATTTGTTCTTTCATATTGTTTTTAAAGTACTATTAACCTATTAGTTACCATTAATCTCAAACTATGAAACAAGACCTTTACTATCTCAAATTTCCTCATTCTTTAAAAATTTGCCTCTTTAATGCATTGCTTATCCTGTTGGTTGCAGGTACAGCTTTTGCACAAACTACCATAAAGGGCAAAGTAACCGATGGGGAAACCAATGAACCATTACCAGGCGTTACGGTACTTATAAAAGGCACAACTACTATTGTAGCTACCGATGTAAATGGAGACTATTCCATTTCTCCGGGTGCATCAACTACGATAGTCTTTTCCTATGTCGGTTATCGAAAACAGGAAATACTGATAGGCAAACAAACTGTAATAAACGTTAAACTACTACAGGATGCAAGCCAGTTAAAAGATGTTGTTGTTACAGCATTAGGTGTTACTAAAGAGAGGCGCGCCATTGGTTATTCTGAAACCGTAGTAAAAGGTGCGACACTTACCGAGGCGCGCGAACCGGATTTTGTGAATGCACTTGAAGGCAAAGTGGCCGGCGTTAATGTCAGCACTGTTGCTACCGGTCCCGGTGGTTCTTCAAACGTTGTAATTCGCGGTATTTCTGATCTGACGGGTAGTAATCAGCCTCTATATGTAATTGACGGTATACCTATGCAGAATGACACCTATTCTCAAACGGATGTTGGAGGAGGTTATGGTGGTGCAGACGGCGGGAACGGCACTATCAATATTAATCCTGATGATATAGAGAATATTTCCATATTAAAGGGCTCAGCAGCTACGGCATTATATGGTTATCGTGGCAGTAAAGGTGTTATTTACATCACCACCAAATCGGGGAAAAATGTAAAAGGCCTGGGTGTTGAAGTGAACTCTAACATACAGATACAAAATGTGGTTGATAACACCGATTGGCAAAAAGTATACGGCCAGGGTTCGCAGGGAACAAAACCCGCCAGTGGCACTGACGCCTTTGAATTGGGCCTGTCAAGCTGGGGCCCGAAGCTGGATGGATCGAATGTATACCAATTTGACGGCGTGCAAAGGCCTTATTCTGCCGTGTCAGGTAATATGGCTCGTTTTTATAAAACCAGTAGTTTTATAAGTAATACTGTGTCGTTTAGTAAATCAATTGCTGACGATGGCGGCCTGCGGTTTTCGGCAAATGATCTGCATAACAATAGCATTATACCTAATGCCGGATTCAAGCAGCAATCCTTTTCACTTTCTGCAAATGTTAATTTAGACAAGCATTTATCAGTCCAGTTAAAGGCACAATATGTAAATGCATATACTCACAACAGACCAAGCATATCTGATGCGCCCGGCAATTTGAATTTTGCCCCGCTGTTTCTTCCACCAAACGTAAATATAACCTCATTAGCTCCGGGTTATAAGCCTGATGGTTCTGAAAATCAATTTTTGGATGATGCATATACTACCAACCCATATTTTGCAGCATATAAGTTTATCAATAATACAAGCCGTAGCCGCTTTATTGGTTCAGCTGATACCAAGTACACTTTCGATAATGGCTTATATCTTCAATTACGTGCAGGTGAGGATTTCATAAATGACAGAAATACAAACGTAACACCCAACGGCACAGCTTATCAACCTGATGGCGCTATGACAGAGGAGGCAAGGAAATCAACCGAACTAAATGTGGATGCAATAATTGGCAAAAAATTTACAGTGACAAAAGATATTGCACTCTCGCCTCTTGCCGGTGCAAGCTACCGGAAACATGTTGTTGATGACCTTGTTGCAACGGGTAATACTTTTCAAACTCCGTATCTTTATACAGTAGGCAATTTGGCCAGCCCAACTGAATTTGAAAATAATCCGGTTGTAGTGAATAAATCACTTTATGGAACACTTGATTTCTCTTATAAAAACTATTTATACCTAACTGCTACAGGGCGTAATGATTGGTATTCCACATTAGCTCCGGGTAAAACAGATTATTTTTACCCTTCTATAAGCGGTTCATTTGTTTTCTCCGAACTGCTCCATGCAAATTGGTTGGACATGGGTAAATTAAGGGTAGGCTATTCAAACACAGGTGGCGAAGCTGATGCGCCTTACCAAACTTTATTGGGCTATAATAATATAGGCAATCTGAATGGTCATCCCATTGGAAATATATCTAACGGCGGTACGGTGCCTAATGCTGCCCTGCAACCCTCTACATCAAAAGAATTTGAAATAGGTACTGAAATGGACCTGTTTAAAAACAGGCTACATTTGGATATTACGTTATACAATAAAAAACTGAGTAAAGAAGTTATTCCGGCCGTTACATCTGAAGCATCCGGATATAATGCTGTTTTGCTCAATTCAGGTAGCTTACAAAACAAAGGTATTGAGTTTTTAGCATCAGGTTCACCTGTTAAAACAAGTAAATTTACCTGGACGGAAACCTTTAATTTCACCTATAATAATAGTAAAGTACTATCACTTACAGAAGGCGCGGGTAATTATCCGCTCGGTTATTCGCGTGCCGGAGAAGATGAAGGACTGGGTGTAGCCTACATGTCGCAGGTAGTTGGTAAGCCTGCATACCAGATATTGGTCGCAGATCCTGCCCGCGACAGCAATGGCAAAATAATAATCGATCCTGAGACAGGTGCTCCGGAGGCGGGTACTACTTACAAAGATGTGGGAACAGGCGTTGATCCATATTACGGCGGTATTACTACCGAATTAAGATATCAGCGTATAAATTTCTCTTTCCTGGTAGACGGGAAATTTGGCGGAAAGATATTTTCAGGCACTAACTGGTATGGCTATGGCTATGGGCTTTCAAAGGAAACTCTTGCAGGACGAGATCTAAGATATGGTAACCAGGAGCTTTTCCCGCAAGATTATTATAACCAGGTAGCAACTTTTAATCCTGCCATTTTTGTTTATGATGCCAGCTTTATAAAATTAAGGCAGATCATATTGGGTTATACATTTCCCGCAAGCGCGTTCAACAATAAAATACAGGGTATCAACATAAGTTTTGTTGCACGTAACGTACTTACCTTTATGAAGCATACTCCGAATATTGACCCGGAATCTAATTATTCAAATGGCGCACAAGGCATTGAGCAAGCTACGGTACCTTATACCAGGACATTTGGGTTTAACCTAAACGTGAAATTTTAAGATGATTATTGGAAAACGTAATAAACTACTTAACATGAAATTAAAACCTATATATATATTAGCAACCGCTGTTATAATAACGGCCTTTGCATCGTGCAAGAAAGATCTTTTAAAAACCAATACCGACCCTAATGCTGTATCTGTTGACCTATTTGATCCTAATAATATCTTAACAACAACACAGCTTTTTTATACAGGCAGTACGGATAATGCTATCGAGGTAGAAGAAACCGAAATACAGGGGGCAGGTTGCTATATTCAGCACTGGGCATCAACTTCGGGATATTATTTTGGTGATAAATATTCGTTAAGCCCGGGTGGCTGGGGTTCATTTTTTGATCATGCTTATACCTACGGGGTAAAGTATGCGGTAGATCTTTATACCAATACAGCAGGCAAACCGCAATACAAAAACCTGCACCAGATATCAAGAATAATGAAGGCCCTGATATTTGAGCGTATAACTGATGTATATGGGGATGTTCCTTATTTTAACGCAGGGCAGGCTTATACCAAATCTATTTACTTCCCGGTGTATGACAAACAAAAGGACATTTATGCCGATCTTTTAAAAGAAGTTTCACAGGCAACGGACAGCCTTGACGTAAATGCTGATAAACCCACTGGCGATCAGTTTTATTCGGGTGCGGATGACCAGATTGGTGAGTGGAAGAAATTTGGCAATACCCTATTGCTTAGAATGGCTATGCGCCTGACCAAGGTTGATCCGGCTACCGCCAAAACTTATGTACAAAAGGTAATAGGCCATACTATGGAAAGCAATGCTGACAACGCGATCCTTCAGCATGGCACAAATGACCCGCTTACCATTAACAGGATCTACCGTGGTATTGGTGAAGACGGTGCTATACAATTAGACGGGCAGATCAGTAAAACCTTTATAGATACCCTTAAAGTACATAATGACCCCCGTTTACCTGTGTTAGCATACGTATATCCCTTGGATTTTGAAGCGGGTGGTGATCCATCAAACGGCTCATCTGTTCCTGCAGAGCAATATGGTTTACCCAATGGTTATAACAGTGGGAATGCGGCCAATGGGATTCAAAATTATCTGGGCAATCCTGCTTCCCCCGGCGTTCCCTTTAATCCGGCCTATAGTGTTCTTGGAAGCCTGGCCGCATATTCGCGCCCCAGCCCTATCATATTTAATGCCACTGCACCTACTCTGATTCTGACTTATGCTGAATCTGAACTTCTATTAGCGGATGCTGCAAAACGCTGGGGCATTGGCGGTAGTGCTCAAACACATTATAATAATGGTGTTTTAGCTGCTATGGCCATGTTATCAGCCTATGGTGATGCGGGAACTATTAGTGATGGAGATGCACAGGCTTACCTGGATGCGAATCCTTACAAGGATGCAAATGGATTAAACATGATCAATACACAATACTGGATAGCTACTTTCTTTAATGAATATGAAGCATGGTCTAATTACCGGCGTACCGGTTATCCGGTATTAAAAGGTGTTGTTTATCCGGGCAGCCAATCTCCTGGCGCTGTACCAAGGCGAATGGAATATTCAACAGTTGATAAACAGGTGAATTCTACAAATTATACTACTGCAGTAGCAGGCATACCTGGCGGCGATAAAATAACCAGCAGGGTTTGGTGGGATACGCAGTAGTCAGTTAATCAGTGAACAGAGATTAGAGATTAGTTGTAATTGTAAAAAGGTTGTAAGGGTCAGTAGCTTTTACAACCTTTTTGTGTGCCTTTTTTCAGGACGATACACCAATAAAAAAAGCCACCCGATCTACGAATGGCTTGCGACATATATGTTGAACTTTTGCAAGTGGGGATTATAATATTACTACCAGGTCTTCAGTCTTTTTGTTATCGCTGATTGTTCTTGTGATGTGTTCTGCAGTGAAGTAAGTGCTGTTTACTGTAGCTGAGCGATTGTATTTTAAGCTACATTCTGTTACGTTACCGGTCAGGTCAGCTTTTGCACGATTGTTTACTGTGATATTCACGCTGTAACCGTCTACATCTAATTTTGCGTAAGCATTATCGTTTAAGGTTACATCCATTTCGATAGGTGATATCTTACCGAATGATTTTACTTCAGCATTATCATAAGCGGTGATTGAGCTCAACTGGCTTGATTTAACCCATACTACCAGTTTTTCGGCTGCATAAGAGCTGATGCGTAAAACACCGTTCTGGCTTTGTACCAATGCACTTTCGGCATAGTAACGATTGTAAACTTTTACTTGGTCATTTGTGTCGTCTGATATAAAAAGCTCAACGTTTCCACGTACTTCAATTTTGTTGATCTTGCTAACGTTAGTTAACACTGTGCTAACTTCATTATTCTTTGCGGCTGAATCATTTTTGGTTGCTGCGAAAGTTGTGTTTCCTATTCCTAATACTACTGCTGCAATAGCTACGAAGGAAAAAATTTTTGTTTTCATGATATTTAATATTTTGATTGTCAGTTATTTTGTTTTCAAATACACCAATAAGACGATCTCAATTAAAATCCGTTACAGCAAAATGGCCTCTATTAGTTGTACAGGGGGTTTTTCCCGGTGAACCGGGGAAATGGGTCGGTGAGTTCTCCAGTGATTAGTTAATCAGTGATTAGAGATTGGTTGATTAGGTTAGAGTGAGTTGAATAAGTTGATTGATTTAATCAGCTTATTCGCGTCTACAAATAGTATTTTTCTCCGTCTGTCTTTATCTTGCCGGCATCCAATAGCAGGCGGATGGTCTCTATTCGGTCTTTTTCTGTTCCGATCTTAAGAGAGGTGATCAGCTCATTAATACCCAGGTTTTCAACACTCAGCAGATGGGCTATCTCATCAGTGATATTATCTGTTGTTTCGGAAAGGTTTTTTTGGCGTTTTTCTTCCAGACACGTATCACATATGCCGCATTTATCAACGTTCGTTTCATCAAAATAAGCGAGTAGCATCTGGCTCCGACATTTCTTGTGTTCGGCATAGGCAAATACTGCTTCCATTTTCTTTTGAAAAACAGCTTTGCGTTCTTCAATATATCGTTTGTTGATAATAAGCTCATTATTTTGCAGGCGTGGCCTAAGATAAGTTACCTGCGGCTGATCGGTTTGCTGAAGATAGTTGAGTATCCCCATTTCCTGCAATTGTTTAAGGCCCTCTATTACCTGTTGAACGCTTAGATTGCTTCGACGGGCCAGATCATACTCACGCAAACGAACATAGTTTTCAAATGAGCCGCCATATGAACGCAACAACGTCTTTATAAAGGGGTCCCATGAGGAGTTTTGTATTTGAAAATTGTATAGTTTTTCATTCGGCACCTCAAACCTGAAACGTGACGGCAAAAACACGCTTTCGTTAAATGAGAGGTAGTCATCTTGTTCCAGGAACTTTAGGGCATTAATAGTTTTTGCCGGATCAAGTTTATGGCGTGAACAAAAATCCCCTATATCAAGATCGAAACTAATTCCCTCACCTGTTCCATAAGCTAACTGAAAATAGCCGCCTAAATGATGATAAACCAGCTTGATCTCATCCACCGAAGGAAAATTGGTCAGCAGCTTTTTTTCATTTTTAATACGATCAGCGTGATTATACAATAACACGGCATAAGCCTTTTGCTCGTCACGCCCTGCTCTGCCCGCTTCCTGGTAATAAGCTTCAAGACTTTCGGGCATATCCTTATGGATTACAAAGCGAACGTCCGACTTATCAATACCCATCCCAAAGGCATTAGTAGCCACAATGATGCGGGTACGGTTCGCTTTCCAATCTTCTTGTCTCAGAGAGCGTTGCTCCATCGTCAATCCTGCGTGATAAAAGTCGGCTTTAAAGCCATGCTCATCATAAAATTTGGCAATTTCAGCAGTTTCCTTACGACTGCGCACATAAACGATTCCGCTTCCTTTTACCCCTCTGGCAATATCCAAAAGTTTTCGTAGTTTGTTTTCTTCATGCTGAACTACGTAGCTAATATTCTTCCGTTCAAAGCTTTGCTGATAAACATTAGGTTGTTTAAATAATAGCTTTTGCTGTATATCATCGCGTACTTCTGCAGTAGCCGTTGCCGTTAGTGCTAATACAGGTACGTTGGGATGCAAATCACGCAAATCGGCAATATGCAGGTATGGCGGTCTGAAATCATACCCCCATTGGGATATACAATGCGCCTCATCTACAGCAATCAGATTAACATTCATGTAACTGATCCGCTCCCGTACCAGTTCTGAAAGTAAACGCTCGGGCGAGAGATATAAAAACTTAACCTGACCATAAACACAATTGTCCAGGGCAATATCTACTTCCCGTTTGCTCATCCCGGTTACAATGGATACCGCGTCAATGCCTTTCGCCTTAAGATTCTCTACCTGATCTTTCATTAAGGCGATCAAAGGTGATACAACGATGCATATCCCCTCTTTAGCCAAAGCCGGTACCTGGAAACAAATAGATTTACCACCACCAGTTGGCAACAATGCAAGTGTATCACGCCCAATTAAAACAGACTGGATGATCTCCTCCTGCAAAGGCCGGAAGCTGTCGTGGTTCCAATAATGCTTTAATATTTCCTGTATGGTCATCGCTTAATTTCGGATGTCGAATTTACAACTTCGGATTTAGTAATTGGCAAGTAAGATAAATTGGAAATCGAATATTCAGAATCCTAATTGCTTACAATATTTCTAAATTCGCAGTTCAAACGACCTGCTGATGAAACAATATTTTGCACTCCTCATATTTATCCTGTTAACCAACTCCTTATTTGCCCAAAAATGGAATGTGGAAAATCCCCCCGGTCCGTCAAAAAAAGTATCTATTACCACTGACGAAGGCACCTGGATGGACCTGGATGTGAGTCCGGATGGCCAAAATATTGTATTTGACTTATTGGGTGATATTTATTCTATCCCCATAAAGGGTGGTAAAGCCACTACGCTTGCCATTGGCAAAGCCTGGGAAATTCAACCCCGTTACAGCCCTGATGGCAAACAGATATCTTATACCAGCGATAAAGATGGCGGAGATAATATCTGGATCATGAATAGTGATGGCACCAACAAGCACCCTGTCACCAAAGAAAGCTTCAGATTGCTAAACAACGCTTCCTGGACCCCTGATGGACAGTACTTTGTAGCACGCAAACACTTTACCGGTATACGTTCATTGGGTGCGGGCGAAATGTGGTTATATCATAAAACAGGTGGAGAAGGTATCCAGTTAACCAAACGTAAAGACGATCAGCAGGATGCTGGTGAACCTATTGTATCACCTGACGGTAAATATGTTTACTGGAGTGAGGATGTTACGTCAGGTCCTTACTTCCAATATAATAAAGACCCTTACCAGGGAATATATGCTATAAAAAGACTGAACCGCGAAACCGGAGATATAGAAACAGTGACAGGAAGCGCAGGCGGTGCATGTCGTCCACAAATATCACCTGATGGCAAGTTACTGGCTTTTGTAAAACGGGTAAGACTAAAATCAGTATTATACCTGCATAACCTGGCAACAGGCGAAGAATGGCCTGTATATGATGATCTTTCAAAGGACCAGCAGGAAACCTGGGCCATTTTTGGTGTATATCCAAATTTCAACTGGACACCCGATAGCAAGAACATCATCTTTTATGCAAAAGGTAAGATATGGAATTTGGATATTACCACATTAAACGCAATACAAATTCCATTCGAGGTTACCACGCAACAAACGATTACAGATGCGCTTCATTTTCCACAGCGGGTTTTCCAGGATGAATTTCCTGTAAAAATGATACGCCAGTTGACCACCTCTCCCGACGGCAAACAAGTTGCATTTAATGCTGCCGGATATATTTATATTAAAACGTTGCCCGATGGCATACCTGCAAGAATTGATAGCACAGCTGATTTTGAATATGAACCACAATTCAGTCCGGATGGCAAATCGCTGATATATGTTGATTGGAACGATGAGTTAAAAGGATCTGTTAACAAAATTGATCTGACCACACATTTTGTGACGCGGTTAACTCCTGAAAAAGGATTGTATTACTCCCCCAAATTTTCGAATAAAGGCGACAAGATCATTTTCAGAAAAGGAGAAGGGAATGATCTGTTGGGCTATTCATTTGGAAAAAATACAGGTATTTATATCATGCCGGCAACTGGAGGTAAGCCAAAAATGATCATCAACAATGGCGTATGGCCACAATTTTCAACCGATGACTCTAAAATATACTATCAAAGCCGTGAAGGTGAGAAAAAAGCATACAAGGTAATCGATACTACAGGCGCTAATCAAAAAACGCTGTACACCTCTACTTATGCTACACAGTTTGTACCAAGCCCGGATGGTAAATGGATGGCATTTACTGAGCTGTTTAACTGTTACCTCACTCCGATGGTGTACACCGGGAGCCCGCAAGATCTTTCTGCCAGTAACAAGGCTATACCATTAAACAAACTAACCAGAGACGCAGGTACTTATATCCATTGGAGTAAGGACAGCCAAAGATTGATGTGGACATTAGGCCCTAAGTACTTTACACGAGATATAAAAAGTGCTTTCCCGTTTATTGATGGAGCGGATGATAAAACCCCTGCTATTGATACCGTTGGGATAGATATTAACCTGAAATTGAAAAGTGATATCCCTGATGGAAAAATTGCCTTTAAAAACGCCAGGATCATTACCATGAAGGGTGATGAGGTAATTGAAGGCGGTTCTATAGTTATTGATAAAAATAAAATTGTTGCAATTGGAAAAGCCGCTGATGTACAAATACCGGCCGATGCCAAAGTTTATGACCTGACCGGTAAAACCATTATGCCGGGCATAATTGATGTTCACTCACATTTACATCCAAGTCCGGATGGGATTTCCCCACAACAGGATTGGAACTATTTTGCTAATCTCGCTTTTGGGGTGACTACTTCTCATGACCCGTCGACAAATACTGAAATGGTTTTCAGCCAGTCAGAAATGGTAAAATCGGGGCATATGGTGGGGCCAAGGATATATTCAACCGGCTCAATTTTATATGGGGCCGACGGTGATTTCAAAGTAGTGATTAATAACTTAGGCGATGCATTATCTAATCTCCGCAGGTTAAAAGCGGTTGGTGCATTCTCGGTTAAAAGTTATAATCAGCCGCGTCGTGAGCAACGCCAGGAAATTATTGAAGCTGCACGCCAGCTACAGATGGAAGTTGTGCCGGAAGGCGGTTCAACCTTTTTCACTAATATGAACATGATATTAGACGGCCATACAGGGATTGAACATAACATACCCGTTGTACCGATTTATAAAGATGTAAAAAGCTTTTGGAATGCCAGCAAATCGGGTTATACCCCTACCCTTATTGTATGTTACGGAGGACTATTCGGAGAAAATTACTGGTACGACCGCACCGACGTTTGGAAAAATGAGCACTTGCTTAATTTCACACCGCAAACTATTATTGACGCACGATCCCGCCGCAGGCTGACTACAGAATACGGAGACTATGCGCATATAGAGGTATCAAGATATGTAAAACAAATCGCCGACGGTGGAACAAAAGTGAACCTGGGTGCGCATGGGCAGTTACAAGGATTAGGTGCACATTGGGAGTTATGGATGCTGACACAAGGTGGCATGTCACCATTACAAGCTATACGTTGTGCAACAATTAATGGTGCATCTTACCTTGGCATGGATAAAGAAATAGGTTCATTGGAAATTGGCAAATTAGCCGATCTGATCGTTTTAAATGATAATCCCTTGGCAGATATCCGTAATAGCGAAAAAATCAAATACGTAATGGCTAATGGCCGCCTGTACGACGCTGATTCGATGAATGAAATTGGTAACCGCGAAAAACCACGTTTACGTTTCTGGTGGCAACTAAATCGCGGTGAAATGGTGAACCTGCCGGTCGGTAATAACGAAACCTGGTTATATTCCAGTCAGGATGGTGATTGATTTCGGATGTCAGAAGTCGGATGTCAGAGAACTGAAGTCGGATTTTATCTATTGAATTCGGAAGGCTGATTGCGGGATTTTTTTAGATTAGTGTTAGGAAAGCCCACATTTATTGGGCCATTGAATTTCTATTTTGTAATTTCATACCGCATTTTTTTCCGACTTCCGACTTCCGACTTCCGACTTCCGACTTCCGACTTCCGACTTCCGACTTCCGACTTCCGACTTCCGACTTCCGACTTCCGACTTCCGACTTCCGACTTCCGACTTCCGACTACTTTAAAAGCCAATTATAAAATCCCGGGAAATCACCATTCCATTGTTTTTCGTTGTGTTTGGCACCTTTTATAATCACTGTGGGCGAGTTTTTTTCGCTTATCCCTTTTGAGCGGATCAGGCTGTCCATCTTTTTCATATCTGACACCATGCTTTCGCTCTCTGCATCACCACAAACAAAGTAAAACCTAAGCTTACTGCTTAGTTTCTTCTCATTGGCATATTTATAAATATCCGGCGCAATCCAAAAAGCGGGCGAAAATATACCTGCATTACCAAATACATCAGGATATTTTAAGGCTGCATACATAGAGATCAATCCGCCCATAGAGCTGCCGGCAATGGTGGTATGATTTGCATTGGTTTCAGTACGATAATGTTGGTCGATATATGGCTTTAACGTTTTCACTAAAAAATCAATATATTCATTTCCCTGCCCTTTTCCATATTTTGAATCATAAGGATCATACTCTGATATTCGATAATCGCCGCCATGGTCAATACCTACAATAATGCACTGATCTTTTGCCGGAAGTCCATCCATTATTTCATCGATCCCCCACTCGCCGTAGCCGGATGTATATTCATCAAACAAATTTTGACCATCATGCATGTAGATCACGGAATATTTTTTGTAAGATGAATCATAATCAGGAGGAAGATATATCCATATCCTTCGCTGCCTGCCCAACTGTGGAACATCAAATTTTTCATTGATGATATGAACATTGGCGCTGGCAGTATGCTTCTTTTCCGCGGGCTTAAAATTATCCTGCCAACCCGCAACATCCATTACTATTGTTGTATCGTGTGAGATGACTGTACTGCGGTTCTCAATTGGTTTTCCAAGAGCAGTACACTCTACCGTTTGCCAGCTACCCCTTGTTATTTTAAAGTTATAACTCCCTTTTGGCAAGGTCTTTAAAAGCAGGTATGATCCGTCATTATTTTGCACCAGTTCAAAGCTTTTATCACCAGGATTCCAGTTGTTAAAATCACCAGCCAGGAATAAGTGTGCATCAGACACTTTTGATACTTGTAAATTACCAGTTTTAAAGGTCACTTTTAACTGTGCAAACGACAAAAAATATTGACCGAAAATCAAAAACGCGCAGAAAATTGTTTTTTTTCTCATTTTAAATTGTCCAGATAACAGTTATTTTTCCGGGAACGTTCCCGGAAAGTGTTTCATTAAAGTAAAATTAACAAATGTGTAATTTCCACACACTGTTTAGATATAAAACCGTGATTATTAATAAAAATAGCTATAAAAAAATATTTTTTTATCATTAGAAATCGACCAAATAAATATTTCTTTAAAGTTAAAAACAGGCTTGTCAATGACTGAAAATTATCTTTTATATAAAATTTGGATTTATTACTTCTAAGTGTAAATTAGTCACGAGCTGTTTCAGCAAAGTTAACAAACCAATTTACAACCGGCGTAAAACGCCACTTTTATTCAAACACATAGTAAAAAGTATGAGAAAAATTTACTCAAAAAAGTACATGCTTCTTTGTGCATTTCTGATGATGTCTGTAATGGCATTTGCACAAACCGGAAGCATAAAAGGCAAGGTGCTTGACGAGACCAACCAACCCCTTCCCGGCGCTACTGTTACAGTTGACGGCACCACCATTGGTTCAGTCACTGATGGTAATGGTAACTATACTATCTCGGGTGTAAAACCCGGTAACTATTCAGTAACCGCAAAATTTGTTGGTTATGTTGCATTGCAAAAAAAAATCACTATTGCAGATGGGACAAGCGCCAATATTTCTTTTCAACTAACGCCTACCTCTCAATCTTTAAATGAAGTTGTTGTTATTGGTTATGGTACACAAAGTAAAAAGGATGTGTCAGGTGCAATCACAACTGTTCATTCAAAGGATTTTCAAACTGGTACGGTTAACACGCCAGAAGGGTTAATTCAGGGAAAAGTAGCTGGTGTCTCAATAACAACCGACGGTGGTGCACCTGGTAGCGGAAGCACAATTCGCATACGTCAGGGTGCTTCTTTAAATTCAAGTAATGATCCCCTTATAGTTATTGACGGTGTTCCACTTGCGCCCTACAAGACTTCAGATGGTAAATCAACCATCGCAGGTGCGGCCAATCCTTTAAGCTTGATCAATCCAGATGATATAGAAACATTTACAGTATTAAAAGATGCTGCTTCAACCGCTATCTATGGTTCAAGGGCTTCAAACGGCGTTATCATCATTACAACTAAAAAAGGAGCTTCAGGTGCTCCTAAAATAACTTTTACAACAGCAACCTCACTTGCTACGCCCGCAAATACTATTAAGGTGTTATCTGCTGACGAATTACGTCAGTATGTTGCAGCAAACTATCCAACGCTTTCAAGTACTTTAGGAAGTGCAAATACCGATTGGCAAAAAGAAATTTATCATCCCGCTTTTGGAACAACTAATAATTTAGCTGTTGCAGGTACTTATAAGTTTTTGCCATACAGGGTATCTGTTGGCTATGCTGACCAAAATGGCATCTTAAAAACAGATGATATTAAACGTACTACAGCTGCATTGCGTTTAAATCCTTCATTTTTACATAATTCGCTTAAGATTGATCTGAACCTGAACGGCGCTTACCAAACATCCAGATTTGGCAACCAGGCTGCTATTGGAGATGCGGTATCATTTAATCCTACTCAACCTGTATATACTAAAGGATCTCCATTTAGGGGCTATACTGAATATTATACTACAGACTCAGTTACAAAAGTAAATACCCTTAACCCGAATGCTCCAAGAAACCCTCTTGGCGTATTAGAAGATGACCACAATACGTCCCAGGTTTACCGCTCATTTGGTAATGCAAATATTAACTATAAGTTCCCTTTCCTTCCTGCCTTAAGTGCAAATGCAAACTTTGGCTATGATGTTTCAAAGGGTCAGGGCGTCGATTATATTCCTGCTGATGCGGCACAGGCTTTTACTACTTTAGGAAGAAATACGCCTTACCAGCAAAAAAACACCAATACAGTAGTCGAATATTATTTAAATTATACCAATAATTTCAAGGATATAAAAAGCAGTATTAATGCACAAGCAGGTTATAGCTACAATAACTTTTTAGCAACAAACTATAATTATCAGCCATTAAGCGCGAATGGCCAACCGCAGCCAGGAAGTGCTGCCCCGCTTTATCCTTACAGCCAGGGTGAATATACTATTATATCCTATTACGGACGTTTAATATACACCTATGATGAAAAATATACCTTGCAGGGATCAGTTAGAACCGATGGTTCATCAAAATTCTCTCCTCAAAACCGTTGGGGTGTATTTCCGGGAGCAGCCTTTTCATGGAATATCAACCAGGAGGATTTTCTTAAAAACAATAATGTCCTGTCTGATCTGAAATTGCGTTTAAGTTACGGCGTTACTGGACAACAGGATGGAATAGGTTATTATGGTTATTTACCAACTTATTCTTTAACTACCAACGATAACAGGTATCCTTTTAATAATGTTTATTATAATGGTTATACCCCTGCAGCATACGATTCCAGCTTAAAATGGGAACAAACCAATTCATTTAATGCCGGTTTTGATTTCGGTTTCTTAAATCAACGCATTTATGGTAGTATTGATTTTTACACACGTAAAACAAAAAATCTACTTGCAACCGTTCCTATCCCGGCTGGTACCAACTTTACAAATCAGCTAACAACCAACGTTGGTAACTCAGACAGTCATGGTATCGAACTGAATTTAAATGTGATCCCGGTAAGAACCAATGATTTTACCTGGTCATTTAATTATAACATTGCTTATAATAAAGTTACTATTACCAACTTATACCTGGCTCCTGACCCTACAAACCCTGGCGCACAAACAGGTAATATATCTGGCGGAACAGGAAATTACGTTCAAATCAATTCTGTTAATTATACTCCTAGTACATTTTATGTATTCAAGCAAGTTTACGGCGCCAATGGCAAGCCGCTTGAAGGTGTATATGCTGATTTAAATGGTGATGGTGCAATAACTGCAAAAGATGAATATCACTATCATTCTGCTTTGCCACCCGTTATTATGGGATTTAGCACGCAAGTGAGTTATAAAAAATGGAGCGCAAGCACTGTATTACGTGCTAACATTGGCAACTACGTTTATAATAACGTTGCTGCCAACCTTGGCACAGCAGGTAGTATTAGCAACAATACCGGTGTTGTTAACAATGCCACAACTGACATTTATAAAACCGGTTTTACAGGATATAATTATTTAAGTGATTATTTCGTACAAAATGCTTCTTTCCTGAGAATGGATAATCTCGGAATTGGCTATAACTTTGGAAAGATATTCGGCAGTAAAAATATTACACTGCGGGCCACTGCGAATTGCCAGAACGTATTTGTTATAACCAAATACACAGGCCTTGACCCTGAAGTGGCCTCAGGCATTGACAACAATATTTACCCCAGGCCGAGAACATATACATTAGGATTAAATCTTGGTTTATAATATAAAAAAATTAAAGAGATGAAAAATTATTTAAAAAAATCTTTGTTAATGATCTCTATAACAGGATTTCTTGTTTCCTGTGAGAAAAATCTTAACAGGTATCCTATTAACACTACGACGAATAATCAGGCTTTCAGTAGTTTACAGGGCTACACCGAAGGGCTTGCTAAAGTTTACGGTTCATTTGCCACTACAGGCAGTTCGGGTTCGGGAACAGGTGATATAGCAGGTATAGATCCGGGAACATCTGATTTTATCCGCTTATACTGGAATGCACAGGAATTACCTACGGATGAAGGACTATGTGTATGGAATGACCCTGGCTTACCTGATTTCCACAACAACAATTGGACATCGAACAATGTGATTCTGTTGGGTCTGTATGATCGTAGCTTGTACCAGATAACTTTGGCCAACCAGTTTATCAATGAATCATCTGATGCTAATCTTGCAAGCCGCAACATAACAGGCAATGATGCCACAACTGTACGCTATTACAGGGCTGAAGCACGTTTTTTAAGGGCTTATCAATACTGGGTTCTGATGGATATGTTCGGCAACCCGCCTTTTGTTACGGAAGCTTCGCCTATTGGTAAAACTTTCCCTCCACAAATAAGCAGGGCAAAATTATTTGATTACATCGAATCAGAATTAAAGGCTATCGACCCATTATTGGTTAAACCACGTCAGGCTGGTATGTACGGTCGTGCAGATGAGGCAGCTGATTGGGCACTGTTAGCACGTATGTATTTGAACGCACAGGTTTACACAGGTACGGCACGGTATACTGATGCTATTACTTATGCTAATAAAGTTATCCAGGCAGGATATACGCTTATGCCGGTTTACAAAAACTTATTCATGGCAGATAATAACGTAAACAATCCTGAGGTGATTTTACCGATCCAATACGATGGTGTTAACACACAAAATTATGGTGGTACTACATTTATCATCAATAGTTCGATAAGCACCGCAATGGGTCCAGGAAACTTTGGTGTGCCCAATGGTGGGTGGGCTGGTAATCACTCTTTACAGGTGCTGCCTAAAATCTTCGGTGATTATACAGGCGTCAGCGATAAGCGTGCTATGTTTTATACAAACGGCGCTACTGAAAATACTACCGATCAATCAACTTTTACATCAGGTTTTGCGGTAACAAAATGGAGTAACCTTACTTCAACAGGTACCACTCCCGCGTCAGCCGGTGGTGTTTATGCATCGACTGATTTCCCACTGTTCCGTTTAGGCGAGATCTACCTGATCTATTCTGAAGCTGTATTACGTGGAGGTGCAGGAGGTGATGCCGGTACTGCTTTACAATATTTTAATGCATTACGCACACGTGCACAAGCTGCTACTGTGGGCAGTATTGCTTTAAGCGATATTATAAATGAACGCGCAAAAGAAATGTATTGGGAAGCTACCAGGCGTACCGATTTGATCCGCTTTGGCATGTTTACAGGCGGAAGTTATTTATGGCCGTTTAAAGGTGGTGTTCAGGCAGGTACTGCTATAGCAGACTACCGGGCATTATATCCGCTGCCTTCAACAGACGTAACAGCAAATCCTAATCTTAAACAGAATACAGGATATTAAAATAATAGGGATAAGCTAATCCTTATCCCTATCAAAATTTAAAAGATCTTTAAAAATATTGATATGAAAAAAATTCTAAGAAATATTTTAGCGATGAGCATAGTACCCCTGCTCATGCTATCAGCATGTAAAAAAGATGGAAAGCTTGTTGTGGCAAATAGCGGAAAAGCCGGTGCACTTACTTCATCAATTCAAAATATTGTATTGTTAAAAGCAGATCAAAACGATACAACCTCTGTTATCAGGTTTAATTTTACACAGGCAAGCTATGGTTATAGTGCAGGTGTAACCAATACTTTGCAAATTGATTCAATGGGCGATAATTGGGCAAACCCCGTATCAACAGTCCTTGGTGTCAACATACTTTCAAAAGGGTATTCTACAATTGATTTTAATACACTTTTATTAAAATTAAAACTACCACCAAATAAATCCTCTCAAATTTTAGTGAGGATTCAGCATTCTATAGGAACTAGTGTTGCTCCCATTTATTCTAATGAATTAAATATTGCAGCTACTCCATATCCACTTACGTCTTCCATTTATATAGCAGGAGCCTATGAAGGTTGGAGTGTGCCCAGTACAAATTTGGACAGTTTATTATCTGCTACCAGCAATGGTATATACAAAGGTGTTATTGCTTTTAAATCAGGATCTGGAAATCAGGATTTCAAAATAATACCCACAACATTAAACTACAACGGAAACTACGGCTTTGCCAGCACAGTACAAACTACTCCCAAAGACAGCATTATAGTTACTCAAGCTAGTTCTCAAACAAATATCACCGCGCCAACTTTAGCCACTATTGATCCTAATGTGAGCATTACAAGCAATTTCCTTACTCTGGATTTAAATAAAAACACGTTGACCATGGTTCCCACACTTTGGAGTGTTGTAGGCGATGGATCTCCAGGCGGTTGGCCAGCTGGATCCGGTTATCAGAGTGATACTGATATGAAATATAATAACGGCACTCAAACCTGGAGCGTTGTAGTTAATCTGACAGCTGGTGGAGGGATTAAGTTCAGAAAAAATCATGATTGGGGTACCAATTATGGTTCTGTAACTACTGCCGGTGTACTTGACCAGGCGAACAACAATAATATTGTTGTTCCTGCTACAGGAACATATTTAGTTACAATCAATTTAAATAATCTTACTTATTCGTTAGTAAAACAATAAAAAACAGAGCGTTGATTAATTGAATAGCCCGCCCCGGTATACCGGGGCGGGTTTTTTGTTGGACCGTTGATTATTTCTTCAACAAAAAAGCCGGACATCTTCATGTCCGGCTTAAATTATTTATTTACTAAGGGCTATTCCCTTTTTTTAATATCTGTATACTCCTTATTTACTTCGCCTACATAGATCTGGCGTGGGCGACCGATAGGCTCTTTGTGCTCTTTCATTTCCTTCCACTGTGCTATCCATCCAGGTAAGCGTCCTAATGCAAATAATACGGTAAACATATCCGTAGGGAAGCCTAATGCGCGATAAATGATACCTGAATAAAAATCAACATTTGGATACAGTTTACGCTCAACAAAGTATGGGTCTTTTAAAGCATGCTCTTCCAGTTTCTTGGCAATCTCAAGTACCTCGTCATCAATACCTAATTTCTCAAGGATATCGTCACAGGCCTTCTTGATGATCTTTGCGCGCGGGTCAAAATTCTTATAAACCCTGTGTCCAAATCCCATCAGACGGAATGGATCGTTTTTGTCTTTTGCCTTTTTTATCCATTTATCAGTGTCTCCCCCATCTTCCTTTATGCGTTCCAGCATTTCTATCACCGCCTGGTTAGCACCGCCATGCAACGGTCCCCACAATGCTGAAATACCTGCGGATACGGAGGCGTAGATATTAGATTCTGATGAACCAACTATCCTTACCGTAGAAGTAGAACAGTTTTGCTCATGATCGGCATGCAGGATAAGCAAAGTATTCATTGCACTCACCACAACCGGGTCTATTACCACTTCTTCTGTACGCTGACCAAAGGTCATATGCAAAAAGTTGGTCACATAGTCGTATTTATTCTTTGGATAGATATATGGATGCCCCAGTGATTTCTTATAGATCCATGAAACAACGGTAGCCATCTTACCCAGCATTTTAATGATGCTCAGGTTAAGCTCTTCGTCGGTTTGGTTGGGTTTTAACGATTCAGGATAAAAAGCGGATAACGAGCAAACCAATGAAGACAACTGTCCCATTGGGTGAGATTTTGACGGAAAGCCATCAAAAAACTTCTTCATATCCTCGTGTACCAATGTATGACGGCTTATCTGGTATTGAAAGTCGCTCAATTGTTCCTGTGTAGGCAATGCGCCATAAATAAGCAGGTAAGCAACTTCAATAAAACTTGACTTTTCGGCAAGCTGCTCTATAGGATAACCGCGGTATTTAAGTATCCCTAATTCGCCATCAAGAAATGTAATTGAGCTTTGGGTAGCTCCTGTATTCTTATAGCCGATATCCAGCGTTACATATCCCGTTTGGTCCCTTAGCTTTGAAATATCAATAGCCTTTTCACCTTCAGTACCTTCAATAACGGGGAGCTCATAAGTTTTATCTCCTATTTTTAATTGTGCTGTATCCGACATAGACGTTTTTTTTATACGTAACAAATGTAAAATAAATCCCTATATTATAAATAACGGCAAAGTTTACTATTTGTAAAATTTATGAGATAAGCAAAATTGGTTTGATTGAGTTTAGCTACCTATCATTTAACTAACTCAACCAACCACCAAACTAGTGTCATGTCAATTAAGAACTGACGTTTAGTCCTGAGTCTAAAGTCTTAAGTTCTAAGTAAGGGAATGCATAAAATTCGACTTATGACTTACGACTAAAGACTGTTGACTTGACACTTGTCAACTTAATTTGATCGTATTGCCTCAACCGGATCGAGGCGTGAAGCCGAATATGCAGGCACTATGCCTGAAATGATACCAATACTAACTGATGTACCTATGCCGACTATAATGTTTTTCATATCAAGCACCACACTGATGTCGATAGCCGCCTTTACACCAATTGTTGCTAAATACACAAAGAAAAGACCAATGATTCCACCTAAGAGACAAAGAATAATGGATTCGATCAGAAACTGAAGCAGGATAAAGTAGTTTTTAGCACCCAGTGACTTTTGGATACCTATGATATTTGTACGCTCTTTAACCGAAACGAACATAATGTTGGCTATTCCAAATCCTCCAACCAAAACAGAAAAACCACCAATAATGAGACCGACAATATTAAATATATGGAATACTATGTCTAATTGATTAGTAAGTAAAGTAGTTTTATTTAATGAAAAATTATCCTCCTGGCCAGGCTTCAGTCTTCTTATAGATCGCATTAATCCTTCCATTTCGCTTTCGACATCACTGTCAGTAAGGCCATCCTTTCCTTTTACTACTATCTGTGGATTATATTTGTCATTCTGTATATCCACAATGTTTTTTGCAAAATTCAGCGTTAGCAGTATTTCCTTATCATCTGATATACCTAAAATATCCTTGCCTTCTTTTGCAAACACCCCTATTATAGATACATAACGGCCCATCACTTTGATCTGTTTGCCCAGCGCATTTCCATCCGGAAAAAGGTTCTCTGCAATGTCATAACCAATAATAGCTACGTGTGCGCCTGTTCTTGATTCGATCTCTGTAAAATAACGCCCCTCCTTGAAATCAAAATTCCAGGTTTTGTTATGTTCATGCGAAACCGCATCGATCTGGGCGCCTTCAACGGTATTGCTTTGATATTTTACAACCCGGTTATCAATACTGATCTCATATGATACCGCTTCGGCTGTCTGAGAACGGCGTTGTATTTCATCAAAATCCCTTAGCTTCGGTACAGGGCGCTGAAGATATTTCCACCATGGAAAATCTTCTCCCCCTATCCACGGCCATTTTTGAATATAAATACTGTTGCTTCCAAGCTTATTGACACTTTGCTGTAAGTTATTCCGCAAAGTATCCACTGCCGACCGTACTGCAATAATGGTAAAAATACCAATGGTAACCCCAAGCAATGACAGCATGGTGCGCAACTTATTTTGCCTTAATGCATCATAAGCAAACAAAAAGCTTTCGCGGAAAAGTTTTAAAAAGATCATACTGCATGATTAGACCGGTAGACCACTATGATTATACCGATTATTTGATTAATATTATCCGAATTAAGACTATCAAATATCAATATAGTTACACCTTTTTATCACACTATTTTTGATGTTGCGTGTTAATTAAATAAACCCGAGTAATCTATAAAAAAATCTATTAATTATGCAAATTTATTCGTATCTTTGCGCCCTAAAAATCCATTTGTTTTAATATGAAATTATCTCAATTCAAATTCAACCTGCCTGAATCACTGATTGCAAATTCACCGGCCAGCACCCGCGACGAATCGCGTTTAATGGTATTACATAAGGACTCGGGCAAAATTGAGCATAAAATTTTTAAAGATATACTGGATTATTTTGATGATAGGGACGTAATGATCCTTAATAATACCAAGGTATTTCCGGCCCGTATGTATGGCAATAAGGAAAAGACCGGCGCCACCATCGAGGTTTTCTTACTAAGAGAGTTAAACAAAGAGCTTCGCCTTTGGGATGTATTGGTTGACCCTGCTCGTAAAATACGCGTAGGTAACAAATTATATTTTGGTGATGACGATCTGCTGATCGCTGAAGTAGTGGATAATACCACATCGCGTGGCCGTACTATACGTTTCCTGTTTGATGGCACGGATGAAGAATTCAGAAGAAATGTGGAAATTTTGGGCGAAACACCGCTTCCTAAGTATATCAAACGCAAAGCTACAGCTGAGGATAAAGAGCGTTATCAGACTATTTTTGCAAAGCACGAAGGCGCTGTTGCGGCCCCTACCGCTGGTTTACACTTTAGTCGCGAGCTAATGAAACGCCTTGAATTAAAAGGTGTTGAGTTTGCCGAAGTGACCTTACACGTTGGCCTTGGCACCTTCCGCCCGGTTGAAGTAGAAGATCTGACCAAACATAAAATGGACTCAGAACAGTTCATTATCGAGCAGAAACAAGCAGATATTGTAAATAGAGGCATCGAAAGAAAAAGCCGGATATGTGCCGTTGGTACAACATCTATGCGTGCTATCGAGTCGGCTGTATCTGCCGGAAAAAGCTTAAAAGCTGCTAATGACTGGACAAGTAAATTTATTTTCCCTCCATATGATTTTAGTATAGCTAACTCAATGGTCACCAATTTCCATACACCTGAATCTACCTTGTTGATGATGGTAAGTGCATTTGGCGGATACGAGTATGTGATGCATGCTTATGAAGTAGCCGTAAAAGAGAAATACCGCTTTTACAGCTATGGTGATGCTATGCTGATAATATAATTTAGATTTGAGATATTAGATGTGAGATTTGAGACATTTCAAATCTCACATTGTCCAAAAGAGAGGTTATATCCCATGAGCGACCCGAATCTCACATCTCACATCTCAGATCTCACATCTAAGCACTACGCTATTATAGTTGCCGGTGGATCGGGCAGCAGAATGCATTCGGTAGTTCCCAAGCAATTCTTATTGTTAAATGGCTTGCCTGTATTAATGCATACCATTAATGCCTTCTACAATTGCCAGACACAGCCACAGGTCATCGTGGTACTCCCTTCCGATTCTCATGACTATTGGAATAACTTGTGCAAAACACACCAATTTGATATACCTCATCAACTAATAAGCGGTGGTGAAACTCGTTTTCATTCGGTTAAGAATGGACTTAGCTTAATTAATGATGAACATGCAATTGTGGCTGTGCACGATGCGGTAAGGCCATTGATTTATAAAGAGATCATCGATGAATCCTATGAATGTGCGGCGAAATATGGCAATGCTATAGTGGCGATAAAAAGTCGCGATTCTGTAAGACAGATCAAAGACAACCGATCCGTAAGTCTGGTAAGGGATGAGATATATCTGATCCAGACGCCTCAAACTTTCCAGGCTTCACAATTAAAATTTGCTTATCAGCAACCCTATCATGCTAATTTTACTGATGATGCCAGCGTGGTAGAGCAGACCGGTGTTAATATCAACCTGATCGGTGGCAGTTACCAAAATATCAAGATCACCTTTCCTGAGGATATAGCTATTGCTGAATTCCTGTTAAAAAACAATAGCCACACTTCATAATAAAGTATGGCTATTTATTTTTTTGTTATCCTGAGATTCCTCAGGCCCTTCTGATCACGCCCAAAAGCAATGCAATAATTGCTATTACTAAAAGAACGTGAATTATTCCGGTTGCTGAATAAGCAAAAACTCCGATTGCCCATCCGATTATCAGAATAACGGCAATAATGTAAAGTAAACCTCTCATGTTATGATTGTTTTAAATTGATAAATGACTCTCTATCAATAACTACAATCATTAAAAAAGGTTTAAAATAAAAAAACCTGCATTATAACAGGGTCCATTATCGACTAAAGCCGGGATTAATATTCGTCTTCGTTAAAGAAGAAATCATCTTTTGTAGGGTAGTCAGGCCATATCTCTTCAATATTTTCATACGGCTCACCATCATCCTCCAGGGCCTGCAGGTTTTCAATAACCTCAACGGGCGCTCCTGAACGAATCGCGTAGTCAATTAATTCATCTTTTGTTGCAGGCCATGGCGCATCTTCGAGGTGCGATGCTAATTCAAGTGTCCAATACATATACTATTCTTATTTAGAAGGTAAATTTAAATTTTGGCAAAAGTATAATATTTTTAAATCGATTATCAAATATTTTTCTCTAAAATTTCACACACGTGGTATCCACTGATTTTCAGGCACTTTTTGATCGTTTCCAATCTTCCTGGCCAGTACAAAAAGGTAGTCGCTTAGCCTGTTCAGATAAATATTTACCTTATTATCTACCTGGCTTTCTTCAGAAAGGTGTACTGACAGCCGCTCGGCCCGCCGGCATACGCACCTCGCAATATGGCAAAATGAAATGGCATTATTACCCCCGGGTAAAATAAAATGACGCAATTCGGGCAAATTATGATTCATTGCATCCATCTCCTTTTCGAGCAATTCAATGTCAGCATCATGGAGGTCAGGAATGATCATTTTAGACTTTTCGGGATCAGAAGCCAGTGATGAACCTATTGTAAATAACCTGTCCTGTATCTCTTTCAACAATTGCTTATCATGAGTCGTAATATCCTGATCACGTATCAACCCTATGTAGGAGTTTAGTTCATCCACTGTGCCATAGCTTTCTATACGCAGGTGATGTTTGGGCACACGCGTGCCTCCTATTAGAGAGGTATATCCTTTATCGCCCGTTTTGGTATAAATTTTCATTCAATTTCTAATTCAGAATGTTCAATGTCTAATTTATAGTTTTGATATGGATTTTGAACATTCAAGTTCAGATTTATTTTAACATTTGATTAACAGTTATTCTATCAGGAAGTTTAGAGCAAGCTTAAGCAAACTCTTAGGTCTCATTAATGTTATTAAATTTGATCCGTCTATCGATGATCATTAAAATTCCATTTTGGAATAAATTTTATCCTATGAGATCTACTTTTGTATTAGCCAAGACCACTCTTATCCTTTTATCGTCATTATTAGTCCTTAGTTTTAAATGCGGTGGAGCCAATAAAAAAGCACTGGTAAACGACATAAAAGTTAGCAGCTTTTTGAGTGAACAGCAATTTAACGATTTTTTCCCTCAGCACGACAAATTTTATAGCTATGCAGCTTTTGTAAAAGCCATCGATCAGATGGGAAATATCCGCATAAAGGTGGTTAAACGAGCCGTATCAGTTTATCAAATCACGCGAACAGATAAATCTACCAGGAAATCTGTAGTTGTTCGTCAGGATGAAGACTGGAATGAGGATTGGGCAAAAAAGAAACCCGACAGTTCTTATATTGTTGATTATGGCAATTTTTGTAGCGAAAAAGACCTCCAAACCGATAAAAAAGAATTGGCGGCATTTTTTGCAAACATCGCTCACGAAACCAGGCATGGCGAGAATGGAAAGTATGATGACGGATTGATGTTTATCCATGAGAGCAATACTACGCTGCCTTATGTTGCTGAAAATGATAATTACCCTGCAGTTGCGGGCAAAAAATATTATGGCCGCGGTCCTTTGCAATTAAGTTATAATGGCAATTACGGTTATGCATCAGATTGTATTTTTGGAGATAAGAGCGTATTGCTAAATAATCCTGACCTGGTGGAGACTGACTCTGTGATCGCGTTTAAGGTCGCCATTTATTTTTGGATGACCCCGCAAACCTATAAGCCATCAGCGCATGATGTAATGATAGGTAAATGGCAGCCAAATGCAGATGATAAGGCCAAGAATCGTAAACCGGGTTTTGGTATGACTATCAATATAATCAACGGAGCAGTAGAATGCGGGCAGGGAGAAGGTATCTATAGCATGAACGACCGCATCGGCTTTTATGGGCATTTCCTGCAAAAATTTGGTATAACTGACCAGGATTGTGCTTGCTCCTGTGGTACTATGGCAGCGTATAAATAATTATTGAATGACTGAATTAGCGAATTAGTGATTAATAAATAAAAATCAAAAAAAATCTTTAAATCCTGAAAATCGTGTCCTATACTTGTGAATGAACTATCCATTTGATACTGTCGGTCTTAACTCAGAAACCATTGACAGATTTGATGATACCTGCAAAGCAATAAAGGCTAAATTCAATTTTCAGCCAACAGGTCATATTAATTTCCATTTAGAAAATTTCGAAGTATTCAGGCGATATGTCGATGTTACAGTAAGAGATTCATTTGTAATTAAACATATCAATAATGATTGTTATACGCTATTTACAGATAATCATTCCCGAATAATGGGCCCATCCAAAGGCGGTGGTATTATCGATCGTTACGAATACCAAACCTGGGCATTAGCGTATTTAAAAAAAGATTTTGGGCGTGTGATGATAAGACGCGAAACAATAACCGATAAAATACTGGAGCTGATACACCCTATCGAACTGGATTTTGCGGAAGATAAGGCATTCAGCGATACTTTTTATGTATTGGTGAATGATCATCAAAAAGCAATTTCGGCCATTGACCGTAATTTCAGGAATGCGGTAATGGATATCAGGGAAAGTGATTTCGTGATCGAAATAGTTAATCATACACTTATTATCGGCAATAATAATGGTGACCCTGTATCACCTGAAGAAGCTCTCCACCTGGCAGAGTTTGTGGTAAGGATATGCTCGAATTGTTAAGTATATTTATTTAGCAGGGACTTCAGCCTCCTGGATTATTTTGCTCCTGTCCACCTTTTGAATTTCGGTATTGGCATAATCGTTTTCTATCAGGCCGTCACGCATGCGCACTATCCGGTGAGCATGTTTGGCAATATCTTCCTCATGTGTCACTAAAATAATCGTATTGCCTTTGGCGTGGATATCTTCTATCAGGCCCATTATTTCAATAGATGTTTTGGTATCTAAATTACCAGTAGGTTCGTCGGCAAGTATAATTGAAGGATTATTGATCAGTGCACGGGCCACAGCAACACGTTGGCGTTGACCACCCGAAAGCTCGTTTGGCTTGTGATCCACACGGTTACCTAAACCAACATTCTGAAGTGCTGTTTTTGCACGATCTTGTCTTGTCTCTTTATTGATTCCGGCATAGATCAGTGGCAGAGCCACATTATCTAATGCTGTATTACGTGGTAATAGATTAAATGTCTGGAAAACAAATCCGATCTCAGAGTTACGCACTTCAGCCAGTTCGTTATCGGTCATGTGGCTTACATTAATGCCGTTAAGAATATACTCACCTTTTGTGGGCGTATCCAGGCAACCCAGAATATTCATCAGGGTTGATTTACCCGAACCGGATGGCCCCATTAAGGCTACAAATTCGCCTTTATTAATGGTTAAGGATACCGATTTTAGTGCATGAATAGTCTCAGACCCGATCACATATTTTCGCCCGATATCTTTAATAGTAATTAATGGCTTCATTCGTATTTCTTGGTTTGACTGTGATGATGGGGTAAATGTTACAAGAGAATTATTTTTTTGTCCGTAAGTCGGAAAGTCCGCATAAGTCGGTAAGATGTTCAGTCCAGAAGTTCGTCTTTCGGACTTCCGGTCTTCCCGACTTTCTGACTATTTCTCTATCACTTTAGCAACCAAAAAATAATTCTCATCGTGTTTTGGGGCATTTTGCAGTGCTTCCTCATGGGTAATTTCCTGCTTTATCACATCCTCACGCAACACGTTGATCTCACTGGTCATATAAACCAGCGGCTCAATGCCCGACGTATCTATCTCATTCAACTTGGCCATAAAACCCAGTATCTTGCTCATATCAGCTATCAATGTTTCCTTTTCATCCTCTGCAAGTTCAAGCCTTGCTAAATGAGCTACTTTTTCTACTGTCTCTTTATCAATGGTCATGTTCGTCCAGTTTCTGTTTTATCACCCTATAAATTTCATCCTTCAGCAAGTCAGCATCTTCAACCGTCATACCGGATGTCTCAATAGGCTTGTGTACAAATATATTACAAATCCCCGGTCTGCTGCCATATTTACTGCCGCTATCCCACATTACCTTCCAGGTGTCGAGTGAAGTAATAGGTAAAATAGGTATTTTCAATTCAATAGCAAGCCTGAAAGGGCCATTCTTAAATTCCTGTAATTGAGGTGGATAATATTTAGAAATAGTTCCTTCTGCAAATATCACCACGCTCATTCCCTGTTCTAAACGTTCGCCTGTTTGTTTAAATGCCTTATAAGAGGAGATTTTGCTGTCGCGATTTACCGGAATATCAATTGACCTGAAAAATATCCCTAATAATGGATTGTCAAGCAACTCGTGCTTACCCATATAACAAAATGTATTTTTCAGTGCGGAGCTTACCGACATGATATCCAGGTTGGAGGTGTGATTAGGGCATACAATATAAGTTCGGGACCAATCAATGGGCTCTTCATATTTTGTCCGATAAAATATCCCCGATATGGTTGAGCTAAAGGAGGCACACATTTTTCGCAACACATTCAGCATTGGATAACGGGAGGGCTTACGCGAGGCATAATAGATAAAGGGCCATAGCACGTAAAAAATAAAGGCCAGGCTGTACCTGTAAAATGTACGATGGATTTTTTTCAAGGGGAGTATCATCGTTTCCAAAAATAAAGAACCGTCATTAAAAATTGCAAATCATCTTGAACATTAACTTCAAACAATAAACTATTGTTGTTCAAATCTTTGCTGAATAATTTGATATACCTGATCGCGCAGTTTGTCTGTATCGGCCATTGTTAAATGCGCAGTTTCGATGGGTTTGTGTACAAATACCTTACAAATACCAGGCCTGCTGCCATATTTCGTACCGGTATCCCAAAGCATTTTCCATGTATTTAACGAGGTAACAGGTATAATTGGTATTCCAGCTTCAATAGCTAAGCGAAATGGGCCATTTTTAAAAGAATGTAATACAGGCGGATAATCATCAGCTATCCCCCCTTCGGGAAAAATGATCATCGTACTCCCATTTTCAAGCTTTTCTATCGCCTTTTTAAATGCCCTGAAAGATGATATTTTACTATCACGATTAACGGCTACATCTACCGTTCTAAAAAATAGCCTGGTTACAATGCCCTCGATTAATTCTTCCTTGCCCATAAAACTAAAATCACTTTTTACCAGCAGGCTCATTGCTGATATATCAAGGTTGGAGGTATGATTTGGGCAAATGATATAAGTTTTTGTGCGATCAATAGGCACTTCAAAAGTGAACCGGTAAAAAATCCCCACGCATGCTGAGCTTAAAAAACTCCATGTTCGTCTTAACATGTTCATGTATTTATAATTAGCGGGCTTACGCGAAAAATAATACAGCAGCGGGTATAATAAAAAGTAGAAGAAAGCAACGCTGGCCACATACAAGTAATTATGGGCTTTCTTCAATATCAATTTCATCGCCATCAAAAATATAAAAATTCCTTACTTTCGCCCCCATGGAAACTGTTGTTAGTGGTATACGTTCTACCGGGAAACTGCATTTAGGGAATTATTACGGAGCCATCCAAAATTTCGTAAAAATGCAGCATGAATATAATTGTTATTTTTTTATTGCCGATCTGCATTCGTTAACTACGCACCCCACCCCTTCTGACCTGCATGGTAATGTAAAACAAGTGCTGGTAGAGTACCTGGCGGCTGGTATCGACCCTGAAAAAGCTACTATTTATGTACAATCTGATGTGCCCGAAACAGCTGAATTGTATTTATACCTTAACATGAACGCCTACCTGGGCGAGTTGGAGCGCAGTACCTCATTTAAAGATAAAGTTCGAACACAACCTGATAATGTGAATGCCGGATTACTAACCTACCCGGTTTTAATGGCTGCAGATATACTGTTACACAGGGCTACAAAAGTACCTGTTGGCAAGGACCAGGAACAACACCTGGAGATGGCACGTACATTTGGCAACCGCTTTAACCGTTTATATAATCACGAATATTTTCCTGAACCTTATGCTTTCAACTTCAGCGATAACCTGGTAAAAATTCCGGGGCTTGACGGCAAGGGGAAAATGGGCAAATCAGAAGGAGAATCTAATGTGGTTAATTTATCAGATACACCAGAGGTGATCCGTAAAAAAGTATTGAAGGCTGTTACTGACAGCGGTCCTACTGCTGAGAACCAGGAAAAACCTGTTGAAATACAAAATCTGTTCGACCTGATGAAAGTAGTTTCATCGGTGGATACTTATGAGCATTTTGATAATCTTTATAATACCTGCCAGATACGTTACGGCGACCTGAAAAAACAACTGGCCGAGGATATGATCATTGCCACTGCCCCTATCCGCGAAAAAATAAAAGAGATCGAGCAGGATTCATCCTATCTGCGCCAGGTTGCCCGTCATGGAGCAATCAAGGCCCGCGAAAGCGCATCAAAAACTATCCGCGAGATAAGAGAAATTATAGGATTCAAGAATTTCTAAGAAGTTCATAGTTAATGGTTCATAGTTCATAGGCTAGTTTATTTGCATCATAGGGTATGTTTTATATATAGCAATGAACAATTAACTATGAACTATGAACAAAAAATTGATAGTTCATAGTTCATGGTGTATATTAGTCGAACGTAGTTAAAGTGGTTTAAAACTCTTTTGAGAACGCTATGAACCATCAACAATCAACCAGGAACTAAAACAAACGAATGCACATAGCTATTGTAGGAAACATCGGCGCCGGTAAAACCACGCTTACTGAATTATTAGCAAAAAATTATGGGTTTGAGCCTCTTTATGAGGCTGTAGATAACAATCCTTACCTGGAAGATTTTTATAGCGATATGAAACGCTGGAGCTTTAACCTGCAGATCTATTTTTTGAACAGCCGTTTCAGGCAAATAGTAGACATTCAGCAAAGTAACCGCAATATTATACAGGACCGCACTATTTATGAGGATGCGTATATTTTTGCCGAGAACCTGCATGATATGGGATTGATGACCACCCGCGACTATGAAAACTACCGTGCAATTTTTGATAATATCACCTCTTTCATCAAACCACCTGACTTGCTGGTATATTTAAAAGCATCAGTACCTACATTGGTAAACAATATCCAACGCCGTGGACGCGAATATGAGATCGGTATCCGGCTGGATTACCTCTCCAAACTGAACGAGAAATACGAAAAATGGATAAAGGGTTACAAGCTGGGCAAACTGCTGATATTGGATAAGGACAAACTCGATTTCGCCAATAATACCGAAGATATGGCTGCGATAGTAGAGAAAATTGAAAGAGAAATAAACGGACTGTTCTGAGTTTTGGTTATACGTGTTACGTAATACGTAATACGTTCTGAAATCAATTTTATAAAAACGTATTACGTATTACGTCAAACGTACAACTTCACAATGAAAACCCTCGGTATTATTCCTGCGCGATATGCGTCTACACGATTCCCCGGTAAGCCGTTGGTTGATATTGCCGGTAAAAGCATGATTCAGCGGGTATATGAGCAGGCTAAAAAGTGTATTCATTTATCAGAAGTTATTGTGGCTACGGATGATGACCGGATTTTTGAGCATGTGCATGAATTTGGCGGCAAAGCGGTGATGACCTCACCCGACCATCAAAGTGGTACAGACCGTTGTGCTGAAGTAGCGTTAAAACATTCTGAATACGATGTGATCATCAATATTCAAGGTGATGAACCATACATCGACCCGGAACAGATCACCAAACTAATCACTTGCTTTAATGATGCGAATACACAAATAGCCACCCTCATTAAAAAAATACTGACCGAACAGGAATTACATAATACCAATTCGCCTAAGGTTATCATCAATAAACATTCGGAAGCTATTTATTTTTCACGGTCTCCCCTGCCGCATATCCGCGGACAGGAGCCACAAAACTGGCTGCAGCATTTTACTTATTTTAAGCATATCGGCATTTATGGTTATCGTGCCGATATTCTACAGCAGATCACTAAACTGCCTGTATCCTCCCTGGAAAAAGCTGAAAGCCTGGAGCAATTACGTTGGGTAGAAAATGGCTACAAGATCAAAGTAGCTGAAACGGAGCTGGAAACTTATGCTATTGATACGCCAGAAGATTTGAAAAAGTTGTCTGAACTGTGATTTAAATGATTAGATGAAAACTATGAGTAATAAAACTAAAGAATCATAGTAAGTCAAAAAATCAATAAAATCACAGTTCAGACAAACTTATTCGATTGATACGCCGGCAGATTTGGAAAATTATTGAAATGAATTATCTTTGTAATAACAGTATGACACCTAAACCATGAAAATTAACCTTATCACTTTAATCACACTTTTAGTGACGTTCCTTACCGCCGGGGCACAAAATAACGACCGGGTTATTACCATTAATAACGACACCATCCCCTGTAAAATCATAGGTCGCACCACGTTTTCAACTTACAAATACACGACTTCTGAAAATGGAAAAGCAGAAAAAATCACCAAGGATAAATTTAGAGAATTTTATACCGGTGATAAATCGATATGGTACCGGAAGATTTTTTTGGGCGATGACGAGGTGGTTTTTATGAAAGTGCTGGAACGGGGAAAGATCAGCTTATATGAGACATTTGTTGCCATAAACAACATGACGACTCACATCAGCACCACGAATCTCAAGTGGTATGCTACCAAAAACAGTGATACTGCTGTGTTTATACAAACTGATGCATCCGCCATTTTTACCGGAAATAAGAAAGGCAGAAAGGCATTTGCCGGTTATATTGCCGATAAAAAGGATGTATATGATCAATATATCGCAATTAAGGATCCCAGCATAGAAGATATGGTACTCCTGGCCCTCGTATATAATACAGGCGAACGACTTAAACAACCGGCACCCGAGCCACCTGTAAAAAAAGCTGACGACAGCGCCGACTTTAACCCCAGCCAAAATTAGAGGCATAAGTAGTAAATATATTTTTCAACTAAACCTTATTACAATCATGAAATCATGGTTTAGATAAAAAAATAGAAAACCTTTCAACCTAAAACATTCCAACTTTACAACCATCTTCTCTTATCCACATCGTCAATCCTTTTCAACATTTGTGATTTATCATCCTGAATTCTGAAATTTTTGCTACTTTTGTATCCCGTACACAAACATTCGGAACTGGTATAAAAACTGGCTCCAAACACACACAAACATCATGACTAAATACATTTTTGTTACGGGCGGCGTGACCTCGTCGTTAGGGAAAGGCATTATTTCTGCCTCATTGGCCAAACTTCTCCAATCGCGCGGCTATCGCGTTACGATCCAAAAGTTCGACCCCTATATCAACATCGATCCCGGAACACTGAACCCTTACGAACATGGTGAATGCTATGTAACTGAAGACGGTGCCGAGACAGACCTTGACCTGGGCCATTATGAGCGTTTTTTAAATGCCCCGACCTCTCAGGCTAATAATATTACCACGGGCCGTATCTATCAGAATGTGATCAACATGGAACGTGAAGGCGCATTTTTAGGTAAAACTGTGCAGGTTGTTCCTCACATCACCGATGAAATAAAAAGAAACATCCGATTGTTGGGCGAAAGCGGCAATTATGATATCGTGATAACCGAGTTAGGTGGTACCGTTGGCGACATCGAGTCACTACCTTACATTGAAGCAGTAAGACAATTCCGATGGGAAGTTGGCTCCAGCAATTCATTGGTTATCCATTTAACTTTGATACCTTTCCTTGCCGCCGCTGGTGAGTTAAAGACTAAGCCAACCCAGCACTCTGTTAAAATGCTACTAGAATATGGTATTCAACCGGATATCCTGGTTTGTCGTACAGAACACCATCTTAACCAGGACATCCGCAAAAAAATTGCACTTTTCTGTAATGTGAATATCAACGCGGTTATCGAGTCTATAGATGCATCGACCATTTATGATGTACCGTTACTAATGTTGAAGGAGCAGTTGGACAAAACGGTGTTGACCAAGCTAAAACTCTCTCATGCAACTGAACCCAACCTGGAAAGTTGGAAAGACTTTTTGGGTCGTTTAAAAAACCCAACATCAGAAGTACGCATCGGCCTTGTTGGTAAATATGTTGAGCTGCCTGACGCGTATAAATCAATTACAGAATCATTTATACACGCCGGCTCAAGAAACGAATGCAAGGTGAAGGTGGAATATATCCCATCAGAACAATTAACCCCGGAAAACGCTATTGAACGTTTAAAAAACCTACACGGCGTATTAGTTGCACCTGGATTTGGCGAACGTGGCTTTGAGGGCAAGATTGAAGCGATCCGTTATGTGCGTGAGAACAATATTCCTTTCTTTGGCATTTGCCTCGGTATGCAATGTGCGGTAGTCGAATTTGGTCGTAATGTTTTAGGCTTGAAGAACGCCAGCAGTACCGAAATGAACGAGCATACCCCACACCCGGTTATTGCGATGATGGAAGAACAAAAGAAGGTAAAGAATAAAGGTGGCACCATGCGTTTGGGAGCTTATGCCTGTGACCTGAAAAAAGGCAGCAAAGCAGCAGCGATATATGGTAAAACGCATATCTCCGAGCGCCATCGCCACCGTTATGAGTTTAATAATAAATACCTGAAACAATACGAAGAAGCAGGGTTAACTCCATCAGGCATCAATCCGGATAATGGCCTGGTAGAGATCGTAGAGCTAAAAAATCACCCGTTTTTTATCGGCGGACAATTTCACCCGGAATTAAAATCAACAGTTGCTAATCCTCACCCACTTTTTGTTAACTTTGTCGCCGCTTCGTTGGCATACGCCCGCAAAAAGTAGTTAAGTACGATAACAATAAAATGGATAAGAATACAATAACAGGGTTTGTCCTGATAGTTTTAATCATGCTGGGGTCTTATTTTCTTTTGAAACCCTCTGATGCTGAGTTAAAAAAAGAAAGACTGGTTCAAGACTCTATTAAAAGAGTAAAAGCAGCACAAACAACCGCAAGCACAGTAGTAAAAGCTGATACTACCAAAAAAGCAATTACAGCAGCTGATTCCGCCGTACTTTCAAAAACTCCTTTTGGCGCCGCTACGGTTGGCAGCGAAAAGCTGATCACGCTTGAGAATAAAGAACTTAGGGTAAAATTAAGTACCCACGGTGGCCGTGTTTACTCTGTCGAACTTAAAAATTATAAAACGTTTGACAAGAAGCCGTTAATATTGTTTGATGGCGAAAAAAATCAATTTGGTTTAACCTTAAATATTCCTGGTAAAAATATTAACACCAAAGATCTTTATTTTACTCCAAGTGCCGCCAGCCTGAATGTTGCCGAAAAAGATTCGTCAACATTTACAATGCGTTTAAGTTATAGCCCTACCCAGTATATCGATTATGTGTATGCTTTAAATGGAACCGGTTTTAAACTTGGTTTAACCATTAAAGAAACCGGGCTCGATAATGTAATCGCTAACAGTAATACCCTTAATCTGAACTGGGAGTCAAGTTTGCCTAAACAGGAAAAGGACGTGAAACAGGAGCGTCAGTATTCTACTGTTTATTATTTTAATACCGATAAAGAGGTTGATTTGCTAAGTGAAAGCAAAGATGATCAAAAAACAATTGCTGATAAAAAAATGCAATGGGTTGGATTTAAACAACACTTCTTTTCCAGCGTATTGATAGCAAAGAAAGAAATTGACAAATCAGATTTATCTGTTAGCACCGATGTAACCAACAATACCGATGTGAAGCAGATGAAAGCAAACCTGGCCTTTACCCGCAGTGCCGATGGTTCAGTTCCATTAGAATTCTATTTCGGCCCTAATAGTTACTCTGTATTGAAAGCACAAGGGTATGATCTGCAAAAGGTTGTAAATTTAGGCTGGGGACCATTAAAGTATATTAATCAGTTCGCTGTACTGCCGGTATTTAATTTCCTGAAACAGTTTAACTGGAACTATGGCCTTATCATTCTGGCTTTAACCGTAGTACTTAAACTGGTGCTTTCGCCGCTTACCTACAAGTCATATTTATCAATGGCTAAGATGCGCGTATTGAAGCCAGAAATGGATGAGATCAAAGCTAAAGTGGGTGATGATAACCCAACTTTGTTACAGCAGGAGTATTTGAAATTATACAAAAAAGCAGGTGTTAATCCTTTAGGCGGATGTTTGCCATTGCTGATACAAATGCCTATTGTGATCGCGTTCTTCAAATTTTTCCCGAGCTTATTTGAGCTAAGAGGTCAAAGCTTTTTATGGATGCATGATCTTTCTACTTATGATTCTGTAATCAGTTTTGCACCTATTTTTGGTGTCGACCACATCAGCTTGATGTGTTTGCTGATGACCATATCTACTTTGGTTTATACTTATTTTAACAACCAGATATCAGGTGCTACAGGACAAATGAAATATATCGGGTATATCACCCCGATTATCTTCCTGGTTACACTGAACAGCTATCCATCAGGTTTGAATTATTATTACTTTCTGGCAAACATGCTTACCTTCCTTCAACAATACCTGATCAGGTTTATGGTGGACGATAAAAAGATACATGCCCAGATACAGGAGAATAAGAAGAAACCAGAGGAAAAGAAAAAGAAATCAGGCTTTGCTTCAAAAATGGAAGAAATGATGCGCCAGCAACAACAGGTGCAAGCGAAGAAAAAGTGATTTCTTTGAGTCCGAAAGTCGGAAAGACCGCAAGTCCGTAAGACTAATTATATTGTAGAAGACCCGGTAATTATATCGGGTCTTTCTTTTGTTATTTTATTCTTTTGCTTTCGGACTTTCCGACTTCCGCGGACTTCCGGACAAAAAAATTAATTAATTACTGATCTCTGATTAACTAATCGCTAAATTTGACGTATGTACGCAATTGTGGATATTGAGACTACGGGAGGGCATGCCAGCTCTAATGGCATAACCGAAGTTGCTATATGTATTCATGACGGCAAAAAAATAACACAGCGATATAGTACACTGGTTAATCCTGGTATGGATATCCCTGTTTATATCCGTGCCCTTACAGGTATCACCAACGAAATGGTGCAGGATGCCCCGAAGTTTGAGGATGTAGCGGCAGATATTTATCACCTTTTGCATGGCAAAATATTTATCGCCCATAATGTTAATTTCGATTTTTCATTTATACGTTATCATTTAACTACTGCCGGGTACGATCTGCAATGCAATAAATTGTGCACCGTAAGGCTGAGCCGAAAAATATTACCGGGAATGCCATCTTACAGTCTCGGTAAGCTGTGTCGCCACCTGGGAATCGGGAATGAAAGCCGCCACCGTGCCATGGGGGATGCGGAAGCTACAACTACCCTATTCTCGATCCTGTTGCAAAATGATACGGGAAACCATATTGGCGAGGCCCTTAAGCAGCGGTCGCGCGAACAGGCGTTGCCATCCAATTTGCCAAAAGAGGATATTGATCTATTACCATATACGCCCGGTGTATATTATTTCCATAATGATAAGGGGAAAGTAATTTATGTAGGCAAGGCCAGGAGTATAAAAAAGAGGGTTTGCAGTCATTTTACCGGCAATAATCCGGGATTGCAAAGACAAGAGTTTCTGCGTAATATTCATCATGTTACTTACCAAAGCTGCGGCACTGAACTAATAGCATTTGTATTGGAAGCAATAGAGATCAAACGGCTATGGCCTAAATATAACCGTTCGCTAAAACGTTTTGAACACGCTTATGGCTTATATGCCTTTGAGGACCAAAATGGCTATCTGCGACTGGCAGTTGATAAACGGAGAAAACTATCCAAGCCATTATATACCTGTAACTCGCTGCTCGATGGACGCAATTTGCTTAACCGCCTGATCGAAGATTTTGAGCTTTGTCCGAAACTGTGCTTTGTTCAAACTAACAACGAGCCTTGCACAGGAGCTAAACAGCATGTGTGTGCCTGCGAAGGAGTTGAGAGTACTGTTACTTATAATAAAAGAGTAAACCTCGCCATTGATGAGCTTAAAGAAGCTCTACCTACTTTTGCTATCCGTGATGAAGGCCGGAAAGATGACGAACATAGCTGTATACTAATAGAAAAAGGTCAGTTCTACGGTATGGGCTATATCTCTCACTACTTTGATGCTGATAACCTGGAGCAACTTAAAAACTACCTTACTCCCTACCCGGGGAATGACTATATCAGGAATATGGTTTCAAACTATGCAGTAAGATATCCTGAACGGACGATGGTGTTTGGGTAAAGGGATACCAGAGGTCGGACGTCAGAAGTTAAAACTTACGAAGTTTTAAAAACTTCGTAAGTTTGTTACATTGTGAAAATTAATTCTGACCCCTATTATCACCTGTACAATAGGGGTAATAACAAAGACCTCATTTTCTTTGAAAACCAAAACTACGCCTATTTTCTTAATCAATTTAAGAAATATGTAGCTCCATTTTGTGAAGTATATTCCTATTGTTTGATGCCCAACCACTTTCACTTTTTTATCAGAATTAATGACGAAACGCTGTTTGAAAGAGGAATAAAAAATTTCTTTATTTCCTATTCAAAAGCTATTAATAAGAAATATAAAAGAGTTGGAAGTTTATTTCAAGGCAGATATAAAGTATCAGAAATTACGTCTGACAGTTATTACACTACAATAATTACTTATATACATCAAAATCCTGTGATTGCTGGTCTTGTTAAAAATATGGAGGACTATAAATATTCATCTTATACTGCTTATTTATCCAACAAAGAAACGACAATAAGTAAGCAAGAAGTTATAGAATGGTTTGGTGGGTTGGATAGTTTTATTGACCACCATAAAATGTCTTTAGATGAACAAGAAATAAACAAACGTCTAAAGTTGAAGCTTACCTAAAAGCAAGACTTACGAAGTTTTGAAAACTTCGTAAGTCTGTTCCGACATCAAATTACCCCAGCCTTTTCCAATTCAGCCTGCATTTGTTGCTGAACTTTCAAAGCTTCGGCCCTGGCTACTTCGGCAAAATCTTCACCGTTTGATGCATAGATTATGGCCCTTGAGCTGTTGACGATGAGGCCGCAATCTTTGTTCATGCCATATTTGCATACTTCTTCCAGGCTACCACCTTGTGCACCTACGCCCGGTACCAGCAAGAAATGATCGGGTGCCAGTTTTCGGATGTTCACAAACTCGAGGCTTTTAGTAGCTCCTACTACGTACATGATACGGTCGGCACCGGCCCAGGTATTGGCCTTTTTTATTACGGCTTCATAAAGAAGCCCATTATCTGTATTCAGGTATTGAAAATCCTTACTTCCAACTGATGAGGTAAGCGCCAGGACGATCACCCATTTGCCTTCAAAAGCAAGGAAAGGTGTTACGCTATCGTTACCCATATATGGTGCAACCGTTATAGCATCAAAGTCCATGCCTGCCGCTTCTTTATCAAAAAAGGCCCGGGCATACATACCGGATGTGTTTCCAATGTCCCCGCGCTTTGCATCTATAATACTCAAACAGTTTTTAGGTAAATATTCGCTGGTAGCTATTAAACTTTGCAAACCTTTTACACCATGTTTCTCGTAAAATGCAGCATTAGGTTTATAGGCGATACACAGATCGTGTGTAGCATCGATAATTCGCTTATTAAATTCAAAGATCGGATCGGGATATTGTTTTAAAAACGCTGGTATTTTATCGATATCAGTGTCGAGCCCTACACATAAAAACGACTTTTTTTGTTTGATCTGTTGAATTAATTGCTGACGGGATATCATGTGCAGGCTTTAATTTTTTTGGGTATGCAAAAAAACTAAAAAATAACCTAAGTGTTCATTTAATAAACATATTTTTCCAAAATTTTTGATTTCTAAAATTAATTGAGTAGAATTGCAATGTTATCCTTTGAATTTTTCTTGCACCAAAGAAACAATTTAAAAATCCACATAATCTATTTAATTTTTAGATGTTGCGTAAGCAAAATTGCAAGATAATTTCTCTCAAATAAAATATTCCTTTTGAACTATTATTTATATCATGTCTGATACAACCGAATTGAACGACAAACTCGTTTCAGAGTTGCGCGAAATGGCTAAGAGTTTAGGTATCGCGGAAGCTGATGAACTTAGAAAACCTCAGTTGATAAGCAGAATCGTTGAACAAAATCAACTGATTGAAGCTGCCCGCGCGCAACAAAACGCCGTTGAAAATAACTATTCTGAAATTAAAGCGGCTGCTCCTGCTGCTGCTGCAGAAAACGGCGAAAGAACCCGTAAAAGAATACGTACTGCAAAAACTACAAATAATCAACCTCGCGTAGAGGTTCCTTTAGATGATACTAACCTGTTTGACCTGCAAGATGACGAACCGCAGCAGGAAGAAACGGAAAATCCTACTGATGAAGTAAGCAAAACTGAAACTGTTGGTGATTCTGGTGAACAAAGCGGAGAATCTGTTGTCAGATCTGAAGAACCTGCAACTGAAAGCCGTCCGCAAAAATTTGAACGCCGTAGTCCTGGTCATCAGCAAAAAGCACAGGAGCCTGCTATCAATCTGGATTTTGATAATGTTATTGTAAACGAAGGTGTTTTGGAGATCATGCCGGATGGCTATGGCTTCTTAAGATCCTCAGATTATAATTACCTTACTTCTCCTGACGATATTTATGTATCGCAATCGCAAATAAAATTATTCGGCCTTAAAACTGGCGATACAGTACGCGGAAGCATACGTCCGCCAAAAGAAGGTGAAAAATATTTTCCTTTGGTACGTGTTGAGGCCATTAATGGCCGTATACCTGCCGAAGTACGTGACCGTGTACCATTTGATCACTTAACGCCGCTTTTCCCGTCTGAAAGGTTAGGTTTGTTTACGGATTCGGGCAATTACTCAACCCGTATCATGGACCTCTTCTCTCCTATTGGTAAAGGTCAACGTGGTTTGATCGTAGCTCAGCCAAAAACAGGTAAAACTATGCTGCTAAAGGACGTTGCTAACGCGATTGCCAAAAATCACCCCGAAGTTTACCTGATTATCCTGCTGATAGACGAACGCCCGGAAGAAGTAACTGATATGGCCCGCAGTGTACGTGCTGAAGTTGTATCATCAACATTTGATGAGCCTGCCGAGCGTCACGTAAAAATTGCCAATATCGTACTTGAAAAGGCTAAACGTATGGTAGAATGCGGTCATGATGTGGTTATCCTATTGGATTCAATTACCCGTTTGGCCCGTGCTTACAATACCGTTGCTCCTGCATCAGGTAAAATATTATCTGGTGGTGTTGATGCTAACGCGTTGCATAAACCTAAGCGTTTCTTTGGTGCTGCCCGTAATATCGAAGATGGCGGTTCATTAACCATTATAGCTACTGCCCTTACAGAGACCGGTTCAAAAATGGATGAGGTGATCTTTGAAGAGTTTAAAGGTACCGGTAATATGGAATTACAACTGGATCGTAAATTATCTAACAAACGTATATTCCCTGCTATTGACATTACTGCATCGAGCACACGCCGTGATGATCTGTTGCTTGACCGCGACACCTTACAACGTGTATGGATATTACGTAATCATTTGGCAGATATGAATTCACAGGAAGCGATGGAATTTTTGCAAAGCCAGATAAAAGGCACAAAAACCAACGAAGAATTCCTGATCTCAATGAATTCTTAATAATTTTGAATCATGAAGGTATAAGATTTCCTATATCTTCATGATTTCTTCATAAAACCTGCATATCTTCGACCCAAAATGAAGAAGCGCGTAAGCAAACATGTTCCGAATGCCATAACTTGTGCTAATCTGTTTAGCGGCTGTATAGGGATAGTTTTTGCATTCCAGGAAAATCTCATTTTTGCTGCCTATGCCCTGTTCCTGGCTGCTATTTTTGATTTCTTTGATGGCTTTGCCTCACGCGTATTGCAATCCTTCTCTGGTATAGGTAAAGACCTTGATTCATTGGCCGATATGGTAAGCTTTGGTGTTTTACCGGCAGCCATATTGTATGAATTGTTTTTGCAAACACCTCAAATTCCGCATGTAAGTCCCTGGTTAAATTTTATTGCATTTTTGATTGCAGTATTTTCCATGTTAAGGTTGGCTAAATTTAATAATGATACCCGACAGGCTGAAAGTTTTATAGGTTTACCTACACCAGCTAATGCCATTCTGATAGCATCATTCCCATTTATTTTAGAATACCATTACAGCTATTCGCAATATATTTTAAATCCCTATGGGTTGGCTGTTTTTGTCGTAGTGATGTGCACGCTTTTAGTGGCTGAAATACCTATGATGTCGCTTAAATTCAAAAACAGCGATTTTAATAAAAATATTTATCGCTATTTGCTACTGCTCTTTTCAGCAATATTGATACTATTTTTTAAATTTGCGGCAGTTCCGGTGATCATCGTTATGTATATCACCTTATCCATCATCCAATTCAAATTTTCTAATGACAAAATTTCAAGCTGAAATAGACGTAATGCCAAAGAAGGAAATACTTGACCCGCAAGGAAAAGCTGTGACCGGAAGTATGAAAAATCTTGGATTGACCGAAATACATAATGTGCGTATCGGCAAACATATTTCGCTTGAAATTGAGGCTGACAATGAAGAAGCAGCAAATGCAAAAGTTGAACAAGCCTGCAAAAATCTGTTAGCCAATCTTATTATGGAGAGCTACAGCTTTAAACTACATAAAATTTAAAGACTGGCTTTTTTTTCGTCCCTGATAAGGACAAGTGCAGCCAAATTGGTTTCAATAATTTCCTTAGCCTGGGTAAACTTAGCCGATATTTGATCTGGTTCTTGCCCGCCTTCTTTGCAAAGAATTTCTATTTGTTGCAGTAATTCCTGGGATACCAACATTCCGAAAAATCCCATAGAAGGTTTTAGTTTATGTGCAACTCCGGCCGCAGTCACCCAATCCCTGGCAATTATTGATTGATTAATATTTTGCAGAAATTCGGGTGCCTGTTGTAAAAGCATATCAATGGATTCAACAATGAATTCATCACTACCGTCAGCAATTTCGTACAAAAATGAAAGATCTAGATCTGGAATTGGTGGGCTATCAGACATGCTTAGGCTATAAAATAATTAGTTAGTATAAGATCAAAATTATAACTTTTTTACGATCAAGTTATCTTTAAGTTTATTTTTCAACTCAAAAATATTTTTATTAAGTATAGGATGAATAAAATCTGGTGCAATTTCGTTTAATGGTGCTAAAGTAAACATGCGGTTATGCAACTGGGGATGTGGTATATTAAGTCCCGTTTCACAAATAACCTGTGATCCATAAAATAAAATATCAATGTCGATTGTACGTGAACCCCACTTTTCTTCTCTCTTTCTGCCCAAAACACTTTCCACATGCAATACTTTTTGAAGCACAGTTTGCGGAGTTAAATCAGTTTTCAATTGTATTACCTGGTTTAAATAATTTGGTTCATCCGTTTTGCCCCATGATTGGGTTTCATATATGGACGACCGCTTAATAACAAGAGCAATATCAGCCTCAATATGATCTACTGCCTTCTGTAAAAATAGCTGTCTATCACCTAAATTACTCCCTAGTAACAAAAAAACATCAATCATTGTTGTAACAAATATTATAGATAAAGCTCTTAATATTATCCGTATTGAATTGCTAAGTTTGCATAGATAAAAGATTTATAATATTTAATGAAACAATTCTTCAAATTTGTTTTCGCCACGATGGTGGGGATTATTTTAACCAGTATTATTCTAATTGTATTACTTATTGGTATAGTGGTAGCGGCAAGGGGCGATAAACATGTTGAAATTGATTCCGATTCAATCCTGCATATTGCATTTACGCATGAAATACCTGAACGTACCCCTTATAACCCTTTTGCAGGGCTCGATTTCTTAGGGCTTGACGGAGACAAAACTCTTGGGCTGAACGATATACTGGCCAATATTAAAAAGGCAAAAACCGACGATAATATAAAAGGTATTTTCCTTGATCAAAGCTACATGCTTTCGGGCCAGGCGACTACCGAAGAGATACGTGATGCTTTGATAGATTTTAAAAAATCAGGTAAATTTATCATCGCCTACTCAGAAGCTTATAACCAGAGCTTTTATTACCTGGCATCCGTTGCAGATAAAGTGTACATTAACCCTAAAGGCATATTTGAATTCAAGGGATTCAGCTCACAAATCACTTTTTTAAAAGGAGCACTTGATAAGTTGGGAATCGAAATACAAGTGGTTAAGGTAGGCACTTATAAAAGCGCGGTTGAGCCCCTGATACTTACCAAAATGAGTGATGCCAATAAAATGCAGGTAAATTCGTACCTGGGCTCATTGTATGATTACTACTTAACAGGTATCAGTAACAGCCGTAAAATAAGCAAGGATTCACTTTTTAACATCGCCAATAATTATAGCATTCAGACTCCGGAAGATGCCTTAAAATACAAACTGGTTGATGGTTTAAGATATAAAGACGAGATTTTAGATGAGTTGAAACAACGTACAGGAATCAGCGCTAAAAAAGACCTGCATAGTGTGGAAATGGGTGATTATGTGAGCAATAATTCAGCCGATGACGGGGATGATGATAAAAAAACAATTAAAAACCAGATAGCAATTGTTTATGCATCAGGTGAGATCAATAGCGGTGATGGTGATGATAATACTATCGGATCAGAAAGCATATCAAAAGCGCTACGCAAGGTGAGATTGGATGATCATGTAAAAGCTGTGGTGTTACGCGTAAATTCTCCGGGCGGAAGTTCACTGGCATCAGATGTGATCTGGCGCGAAGTAATGCTGACCAAAAAAGTAAAACCGATCATTGTATCCATGGGTGACCTTGCAGCTTCGGGCGGATATTATATTTCGTGTGCAGCTGATTCCATCATCGCCGAACCGAATACTATTACAGGTTCTATAGGTATTTTTGCCATTATTCCTAATTTGCAAAGGTTATTTAATGATAAGCTGGGCATTACCTTTGATGGTGTAAAAACAGGAAAATATGCTGATTGGGGCGATATTAGCCGGCCATTATCCCCTGAAGAAAAATTGATCCTGCAAAATAGTGTAAACCGTGGTTATGATGATTTTACCAAAGCTGTAGCTGAGGGACGCCATAAAACACAGGCATATATCAACAGTATTGGTCAGGGCCGCGTATGGACTGGTAAACAGGCTGTAAAAATAGGATTAGTAGATCGCTTGGGCACAATTAATGATGCCATCCACGCTGCTGCTAAAAAAGCAAACATCAAAAAATACACAGTGGTCCCCTATCCAGAACAAAAGAAAGGTGTGTTTAACAAATTCAGTTCAGACATAAACACCCAGATGAAAGCGCATTTTGTAAAATCTGAATTGGGTGATAATTACAGGTACTATGAACAAATAAAAGGTGTTACCCAAATGATGAAGACTCCACAAATGCGGATGCCTTATGATATTGTGATCCGATAGACAATAGTTCACAGCCATTATATTTCAGGCCATATTCTCAGGGATATGGCCTGATTTTTTTCAAACAAAATGGCAAACAAATCCATTATCAGCTATGAGCAATGAACCATAATCTATGACATTTTTGTATTTTTACCGGCTCAAATCCAATGGAAAATAAACCAATAGCCCGTACACTCCGACTGCTATCTCAGTTAATGGAACTTCACGACGAAAATCCATTTAAAATTAAGTCGTTGGCTAATGCTGCTTTTAAAGTTGATAAACTGCCCTACCCGGTAGCTGGTAAAAAACTGGCGGAGCTTGAAAAAATTGACGGCATTGGTAAAAGCACGGCTACAAAGATCGCAGAACTGCTAGAGACTGGTGCTATCACGGAGTTGACAGATCTATTGGCTGCAACCCCCGAAGGTGTGGTTGAAATGCTGGGTATTAAGGGCATAGGTCCTAAAAAAATAGCCGTTATATGGCATGACCTTGGAATTGAAAATATTGGTGAGCTTTTTTATGCCTGCAACGAGAACCGCCTGGTTGAGGCAAAAGGCTTCGGGCTAAAAACACAAGAGGAAATACGCAAAGCTATCGAATTCCGGATGGCAAGTAACGGCAAATTTCTGTACGCCCAGGTCGAGCCCATGGCTAACGATATTTATCAAAGTATAAAAGATATATTCCCGGATGCTTTTGTAAAGACCACGGGTGAATATCGTCGCTGCTGCGAAATAATTACAGAACTTACCTTTTTGGTTGGCACACTTAACAGGGAAATAGCGTTGGATGCATTAGCTGAATCTGGCATTATTGATAATTTGACAGTTAAAGGCGACCATATAAATGGCGAAACAGATAAAGGTCTATTAGTAGACATTCAGGTTACTGGTGTTAAGTATTTTTACGATGAATTATTCAGGCAAACGGGCGGCGAAGATCATGTAAAAGCTGTTATGGCGAGGATAAACGATAGTATCGAAGAATCTGAAAATGAGGAAATGATCTATATGAAAGCCGGGCTGGTCTGGATGCCGCCTGAACTGCGCGAAGGAGATACCTTTATTGAAAAGGCCGCCAACAATACTTTGCCACATCTTATTACCTACCACGATCTTAAAGGAACATTACATAATCACAGCACCTGGAGCGATGGCATCCATACGCTGGAGGAAATGGCATTATATTGCCGGAACGAGCTGAAGCTGGAATATCTGGGTATGTGCGATCACAGCAAAAGCGCTTTTTATGCCAAAGGTTTAAGCATTGAACGTGTTTTGCAGCAGCACGAAGAAATAGATCATTTAAATAAGAAGATCAACGACTTTCACATATTTAAAGGCATCGAATCGGATATTCTGAACGATGGTTCACTGGATTATCCTGATGAGATATTGAAAAAATTTGATTTTATTGTGGCGTCTGTTCATTCCAATTTGAAAATGGACAAGGATAAAGCAACTGTCCGGTTAATTAAAGCTGTTGAAAATCCTTACACAACCATACTCGGGCATCCAACCGGAAGATTATTATTAAGCCGTAAAGGGTATGAATTTGATTATAAAAAAGTAATCGATGCCTGTGCTGCCAACAATGTGGTGATCGAGATAAATGCCAACCCGTTAAGGCTCGACCTCGACTGGCGCTGGCACCAATATGCGTTGGATAAAGGCGTCAAGCTATCTATTAACCCTGACGCTCACCGCAAGGAAGGTTTTTTAGATATGCATTATGGTATATTAGCGGCGCGAAAAGGCGGGTTGAATAAGGAAATGTGCTTAAATGCGTTCTCTCTGGAAGAAATTAAAAAAGTGTTCGAATTAAAAAAAACAGGTGTTTGATCTCGGATTTTTCGCTATTGTTTGTTTTTAAAAGGGCTCAAGAGGGCTTCGCCGTTTCGAATGTTCAATTTCGAAATTATTCTTTGAATGAATCCCATTTAAAAATCCGAAATCGAAAATTCGAAATTCGAATTAAAAATGATAAATTATTAAAATGCTCTTAGACAAAATACGTTCCATTCAGCAAAAACAAAAACCGCCTGCTATACTGGTGATCGGCGATCTGATGATCGATCATTACATCTGGGGCGATGCTACAAGGCTTTCACCCGAAGCCCCTGTGCCAATTGTGAACGTAAAAAGTGAGTCGACAACCTTGGGTGGGGCAGCTAATGTGGCCCAAAACCTGGTTGCTTTGGGTGCTAATGTAACTTTAGGCGGACTGATAGGTAATGATACTTTCGGCGAACGCCTGATTGAAATATTGGAAAGCGAAGGCATTGCTACTGATGCTATTATAAAAGATACCCAAAGACCAACTACTGTCAAAACAAGGGTCGTGGCTGGCAGCCACCAGTTGGTGCGGGTAGACCGGGAAATTACTGACCCCGTTCGCAGCGAACTGGAAGATGAATTAGCTGATAAATTGGATCATTATATTAATGAGGCTGATATTGTGCTTTTCTCGGATTATGGGAAAGGACTATTTTCAAAAGACCTGACCCAAAGGCTGATCGATCTGGCAAAACAAAAAGAGAAAAAAGTGATCATCGATCCAAAAGGACTGGATTACGAAAAATATAAAGGTGCCTTTATCATCAAACCAAACAGGAAAGAACTGGCTGAAGCTGCTAAAACCGAAAAGATCAAATCGGTTGAGGACCTGCAAAAAGCTGCCAAAGTTATTTTTAAACAAACTGGGGTTGAATATCTTGTTGTTACCTTATCGGAAGAAGGTATGGCTATCCTGGATGAAATCACCTATAAATTATTGCCTGTAAAAGCGACCGCAGTATTTGACGTTACGGGTGCTGGCGATACTGTTTTGGCAACAATGGCCTATTTTATAGCATCCGGTTTGAGTATAGAGGATGCTTGCGAACTGGCTAATCATGCCGCTGCAATTGTAATAAGGCGCGTTGGCAGCGCTACTACTACGATCGATGAGATCATTAATGATATAGAGAAAGATGAAGTTAACTTCTAAAAACTAAACTCTAAATTCTAAATAAAAAGGACTCTAAATCAATTAGAAAATATGGTTATCGAAGAACTTAACGATCATCAAAATATAATACAAAAGGTAATTGCGACACTTACCGGCGATATTGAAACCGCCTGTGAAATGATCACGAGTACTTTAAAAAATGGCAACAAGGTTTTGGTAGCCGGGAACGGCGGCAGTGCTGCCGATGCCCAACACATTGCTGCCGAATTAAGCGGTCGTTTTGTTAAAGATCGCAAACCACTACCGGGTATAGCTTTAACGACTGATACTTCTGCAATTACATCTATCGCCAATGATTATGGCTATGAATATGTTTTTTCGCGCCAGTTGGAAGCGTTGGCCCAGCCCGGCGACTTATTTATCGGCATTTCAACAAGTGGAAATAGTGAAGGCGTATTGAATGCTTTTAAATCCGCAAGAAAATTTAATTGCAAAACATTAGGCTTATCCGGCAGAGATGGCGGAAAAATGAATGGATTATGCGATCTGAATATCATCGTGCCTTCTGATGTTACCGCGCGAATACAGGAAATGCATATTTTGATCGGGCATATTATGTGTAAAGCGGTTGATAACGAATTCTGACAATATGCGAAACGATCTGGAAAAAACGCTGCTGAGCAAAATAAGTGATCTGTCTAAGCTGCAGGCTTCGATGGCTACCTGGAAAAAGGAAGGCAAAAAGATAGTTTTCACCAATGGCGTTTTTGATCTGCTGCATATCGGGCATATTACTTATATGGCAAAGGCTGCTGAATTAGGTGATAAATTGGTTATCGGCTTAAATTCAGACAGTTCAGTAAAAAGAATAAAAGGCGAAGATAGGCCAGTTAATGATCAGAATAGTAGGGCGGCGTTACTGGCTGCGCTATTTTTTGTAGATGCTATTGTAGTTTTTGAAGAGGATACGCCGATTAATGTGATTACTACGCTTATGCCTGATATACTGGTAAAAGGTGCAGATTACTCGATCGAAAATATTGTGGGCGCCAAAGAAGTAATAGCCAACGGTGGTGAGGTAAAGACCATTAATTTTGTTGAAGGCTACTCCTCAACTTCTATTATTCAAAAGATCAGAAACCAGATCACCTGATTATAATACCATGAAGATATTGGTTATTCGCTTTAGCTCAATGGGTGATATTATTTATACTACGCCTGTGGTGCGCTGCCTTAAAAAGCAATTGCCGGATGCAGAAATTCACTTTCTGACAAAATCTGCTTTCAAATATATCTACGACAACAATCCTTACCTTGATCGTTTACTGCTATTAAAACCAACTTTATCAGAAACGATTGAGGAAATAAAAGCAGAAAAGTACGATTACATCATAGATCTGCATAATAACCTGCGCACGTCATTAATCAAGTTAAGAACGGGGATCAAATCATCTACTTACAAAAAACAACGATTGCGTAAATGGTTGAGCCTGAAGTTTAATTTAAAACTTGTCCCTCCTATTCACCTGGTTGAACGTTATTTAAAAACGGTAAAATTTTTAGGTGTAAAAAATGACGGCAAACCAATAGACTATTATGTAAAAGCTGAGCATGATTTGAAGAAATTGTTGCCAGCATCCCACCAGGAAAAATATGTCGCTTTTGTGATTGGGGCAACGCATTTTACCAAGCGGATGCCTAATGAAAAGATCATCAGTATATGCCGACAAATCAATCAGCCGGTTGTTTTATTGGGCGGAGAAGATGTCAAAGCCAATGGGGTGGAAATAGCAAATGCCATTGGAGACAACATTTACAATGCATGTGGTACAACTTCACTTGATGAGTCAGTTTTCCTGGTTTCAAAAGCGGAAAAGACAATCGGTTTTGATACTGGCCTTACTCATATTGCCGAGGCATTTGATAAGCCAATAGCATCCATATGGGGCGGAACCGTACCTGAATTGCTTGGTGTACAACCTTATATGGTGAAGGATGCAGAAGTGATAGGTATCAATATATCCTGCAGGCCATGTTCAAAATTCGGGCTCGAAAAATGCCCACTCGGGCATTTTAAATGCATGAAAGATATTCCTGACGATACAGTTGTAAATTTTGCAAACAATTAGTTAACGGATTTTATTGTTTAGGTATGAAAAAGCTTCTTTTAATACGCCATGCCAAAGCAGTCCACGATATGAGCTATAGCGATTTCGAAAGGCCTTTGAAAAATTCCGGTACCCAGGATGCTATTTTGATGTCTGAGCGATTAAACAGTGAATCAATTAGTCCTCAATTTCTTATAACCAGCCCTTCAATACGTACCCAGGCTACTGCCGATATAATTGCGGAGCATCTTGAATTACCCAAACCTAAAGAAAATGCCAAAATTTATGATGCAAGTCAGAAAAACCTGCTGGCTATCATCAATAAATTTTCTGATGATTATAATTTTATTGGTTTAGTTGGGCATAATCCCGGCATAAATCAATTACTGGATTATTATACCGGGGATTCGCGCGAGATATCGCCGGGAGCTATTGCACTGATCACCTTTGAAATTGATACCTGGGAAGAAGTTAGCCAGGATTTAGGAAAACTGGCATGGTTTAGCTCACCAAAGGATCGCTGAGAATAATGAACATCGAATGTTGAATACCCAATAATGAATTAGAAAATTTAATTTACGCAATAGGTTTTTCCTGGTAAAGAGCGTATAAAACCCTGCATCTCCATATTTAACAAATTCATTGCCAGTTGGCTCATTGGCATATTGGTTTTAATAGTGAGATCATCGATGGCCAGCGGCGATTTATGCTCATGAATAATATCAAAAATGGTCTTCTCGTCTGCTGAAAGATCCATAAATAAGGTTAACTGCTCTTTGGCTGGTTTGGTCTCATCCACTTCCTCCCATCCAAGGCTATAAGCCAGGTCAGCAGCACAAGTTAGCAAGGCGGCCTTATTATTGCGGATCAGGAAATTACATCCTTCAGAAAACTCGTCGTCTACCCTTCCCGGAAAAGCAAAAACATCCCTGTTATAAGAATTGGCTATTTCGGCAGTGATCAGCGCACCACCTTTAATACTGGCTTCAATTACAACAGTAGCATCAGCCATGCCAGCAACTATCCGGTTACGTTGCGGAAAATTTTCACGGTCAGGTATAGTTCCTGATGGGAATTCTGTTATTAATCCACCATTTTCGAGCATTTTATCGGCAGTAGAGCGATTTTGAGCAGGATATATTCTATCGAGGCCATGACCAAGTACACCAACAGTTGGCAAATTTTGCTTTAAGCTTTCTTTATGTGCACAAACATCTATACCTGCCGCCAATCCACTAACGATCAATGTATTATATTGCTGCAATTCTTCAACCAATTGTCTGCATAATTGCTTGCCATATTCAGTAGCGTTACGCGTACCTACAATGCTGATCACGTATCGCGGGTTCAGATCAAAATTTCCCTTTGCGTATAATAATATTGGCCCATCGGCACAGTTTTTTAAACGTTTGGGATAAGTTTTGTCTGAATAAAAAATAACGTCAATATTATTCTTCTCTATAAACCGGAGCTCTTCTTCTGCCCGCAATAATGCAGAGGACAGATCAAGATCACCAGCCCTCCTTTCACCAAAGCCAGGCACATGCAGTAGTTTCGATTTGGATGCTTTGAACACTTGTTCTGCATCACCAAAATGTGTAATTAATGACTTGGCTAATACGGGGCCAATATTTTTTATAAAAGATAACCCTATCTGGTGAAGTAATGACATATTTAAAAGTTCAGGTACGCAGGTCTGAAAATATGTGAAATTTCTTGATTGCTCAAATTTTTAGCAAAAAAAATCTACAACGTTATAATAATTTAACATAAAAGCTTTTTGATCTGTAGTTTACAGAGAATTATTTTTAATATCTTCGATAAACAACCTATCAAAATAAGACTGTATGGAAACGAACTGTAAAAACGGATCGGTTTATTCGGCAAAGCTGAAATACCTGGTTATAATTCCATTATTCATTTCATCTTTATGTGTTTCTACCCACGCTTTTTCACAAAGCCAGCCACCACCACCGCCGGCAGGGGGTCCGCCTCCTCCACTCCCACCTGGTGAATTATTTAAAAAGATCAATCCGTTTAAGAAACATAAAAAAGATACCACGGCTAACAATAACAGCACTGCCAAAAGCAATGCGCCACAAACCAGCGGATCAACAACGCAGCCCACACAACCTGCCGGACCACCGCCTCCGCCAAATCCATTAGACTTATTTAAGAGGAAAAAGAAGGATACCACGAAGACCAGCAGGAGCTAGTGTCAAGTCAATAGCCTTTAGTCGTAAGTCATAAGTTCGCATTTTGTCTATTTCTTGACTTAAGACTTTCGACTCCAGACTAAATGTTAATTTATGACTGACATGACATTAGGCTATTAGTATCTGAAAAGGAGCTGGTATTATGCTTTTACGTAGATAACCTGTTTGGTTTCGAAAAACTCTTCCTCAAAATAATCTTTGAGATGAAATTGTTTTACGGCTAAACCAGATTCAGTTATCTCTTGCTGAAGATCACCGCCTTTGAGATATAGAATACCATTTGAAATAGTATTCTTTGATGTTTTACTAAATTTCCCTTTTACCCATGGATAAAAATCCTTGAGTTGGGTTACCGCTCTTGATACTACAAAATCAAATTTACCGGGCACTTGCTCTGCCCTTATATGATCGGCTTTAAGATTTTCAAGTCCGATAGCTTTGGCTACTTCGTTAACCACCTTGATTTTTTTGCCAATGGAATCAACAAGATAAAATTGGGTATCCGGAAACATGATGGCCAGTGGTATACCCGGGAAGCCTCCGCCCGTACCAACATCCAGAACATTCTCGCCGGGCAAAAAGGAGATTACTTTAGCTATACCTAATGAGTGCAGCACATGACGCTCAAATAACAGATCAATATCCTTGCGGGATATCACATTGATCTGGTTGTTCCAGTACTGATATAATTCGGGTAGTTGCCGGTATTGTTGTTGCTGTTCGGGCGTTAGATCGGGGAAATATTTGAGTATAATATCAGATGTCATCCCTGTTAAAACGGTTAATGATATTACCCAGCAGGTACCTTGCCCTAAATAATTGCGCCTTAACTGTGCCTAAAGGCAAATCCAGTTGCTGGGCAATTTCTTCGTATGACAATTCATCAAAATAACGCAGGGTAATCAGGTTGCGATAACGGGCCGGCAAGCTTTCTATTAGTACCTTTAATTCCTGTGTTTGTTGTTTTTTGATGGAGGTCTCCTCAGGATTCAAAACATCTGCCTTTATCTGTAATGTTTTTTCCTCTCCGTCATCGTCCACCATTCCGTGGATGGACATGGTATTCAATTTCTTTTTACGGATAAAATCGATACAGTTGTTAGTAGCAACGCGAAACAGCCATGTGCTAAAAGCATAATCCGGCTGGTATTTATCGAGTTTTTCAAATGCCTTGGCAAAGGTTTCCACTGTAAGGTCCATGGCATCTTCCTTGTTGTTAACCATTTTTAACGCCATGAAATAAATAGAATCCTTGTACCTGTGCATCAGGTCGGCGTATGCTTTCTGGTTCCCTTCGCGAGCTTTCACGACAAGGTGAAAATCATTCTTTGCGTTTTCGGTAAAATTTGCGTTTACTTCCACTGAGTAGTTTTTATAAAAGTGCCTATCACTCCAAAAATATTTAAATAAACGTAATAAACAAGGTCAAAAATGGGTAAGCTCCATAATAAATTTTTACCATCTAATTTTCCGAACGCTTTATAATATATAATCATCTGTATTATCCACCTAAAAATAAACAATCCCAATGCCGGCCATGGATCGTAATTTAAAATCAGGCATAATATGAGCAAGATATAAAATAAAAATCCAGTCAACGCATCAAAACTCAACATTCTGCGGTGTTTATCTTTATAAAGCTTGCCTACACCCATATGCCTTCTTTTTTGTATATAAAATGATGACAAAGTGCTTTTTGCTTTACTAAAAGTAAAAGCATCCGGGTGAATTTCTATAGCTGTATTATCAGCCTTAGCATTTTGATTGATAAACAGATCATCATCACCCGACATTACATGCATATGCGAGCCAAATCCTTTTCCTTTAAAAAACAGTGTCTTTGTATATGCTAAATTACGACCAATACCCATATATGGATTTCCGGCAAGCGCAGTAGAAAGATAATTAATGGCTGTTTTTATGGTTTCGAAACGAACAAATGGATTAACGAAATTCCTGGATCTATAATAAGGTGAATACCCCAGTACAATTTGAGTCGATCCGGTAAAATTGGACGCCATATGGGTTATCCAGTTTGATGAAGCAGGGCGGCAATCAGCATCAGTAAATAACAGGTATTCATTTTTAGATGCTTTGATACCCATTGTTAAGGCAAACTTTTTGCCTGTTTTAAACCTGTCATTTTCTGTTACCGTAACAATCTTTAGATGTGGATATTTCTCTTGAATCTCCTTTAATATATTCTCAGAATCATCAATTGAACGATCATTAATTACTACTACTTCAAAATCAGGATAGTTTTGCCCGAGGATTGATGGCAAGTTCTCGATAAGGTTTTTTTCTTCGTTGCGTGCACTTATAATTACTGAAACGGGAAGATTTACCGTCTGTGGCTCAATTGGCGGCTTATAAGCCCTAAGCCGACTATGATAGTTAATAAGGTAATATAGCTGGGCTATAAAACTGAGCGTTAATAGTATAAATAGTGTGTCGGGTATATAGGTTTCCAAATTGATTAGTATATCTGAGACAAATTTGTTAAAAAACTGCGAGAATTTATGTGCAGAGTGGTTGAACGGCTGGAATGTTGAAAAGTTATAGTAAATGTGTTAAATTATTATAATTTGTTACAAAGCCCCCTATGGCATGATTTTGTAAACTCAAAACATTCAAACATCTACAATATAAATGATTAATTTTGCGCCTCGCAATGAAATTTAGTTTAAAAGCACAAGATCCATTATCAAAAGCCCGCGCAGGCGAAATCACAACCGATCACGGCACTATACAAACCCCGATTTTTATGCCTGTGGGCACTGCCGGAACAGTAAAGGCAGTTCATCAGCATGAATTGAAAAATGATATTAAAGCTGAGATTATTTTAGGCAATACCTATCATTTATACTTAAGACCAGGCCTGGACACACTTGAAAAAGCTGGCGGTCTGCATCGTTTTAACGGCTGGGATAAACCTATTTTAACTGATAGCGGTGGCTACCAGGTTTACTCATTAACAGAAGTACGGAAAATAAAAGAGGAAGGTGTAACGTTTCGTTCCCATATTGATGGTTCAAAACACCTGTTTACTCCCGAAAATGTAATGGATACACAGCGGACAATAGGCGCTGATATTATTATGGCATTTGATGAATGCACGCCTTATCCTTGCGAATATGGGTATGCAAGGAGGTCAATTGAAATGACCCATCGTTGGCTTAAACGCTGCTGCGATCGGTTTGACAGTACAGAACCCAAATATGGATACAGCCAAACTCTATTCCCGATAGTACAAGGATCGGTATATAAAGATCTGCGCACCAAATCGGCAGAGGTAATTGCCTCATTTGAACGCGAGGGGAACGCCATTGGGGGGTTATCAGTTGGTGAACCGGCCGAAGAAATGTATGCCATGACCGAATTGGTATGTGATATATTGCCGTACGAAAAACCGCGTTACTTGATGGGTGTAGGCACGCCGGTAAATATATTGGAAAACATTGCATTAGGTATTGATATGTTTGATTGTGTAATGCCAACGCGTAATGCGCGCAATGGTATGCTTTTTACCAAAGAAGGTATTATTAACATAAAAAATGAAAAGTGGAAAAATGATTTTTCGCCTATAGAAGCTGACAGTAGTTTGTTTGCCGATACAAACTATACAAAAGCCTATCTTCGCCACTTAATACATTCGGGCGAAATATTAGGCGCACAAATAGCTACCCTGCATAACCTGCATTTCTATTTGTGGTTGGTGAAACAGGCACGTGAAAAGATCATCGCAGGCGAATTTTATAACTGGAAAAAAATCATGGTTAACCGTTTAGGTCAACGACTATAAATGAAAGCTTTTTTAAAACGATACCTAAAGGTAATTGACGTGTATATAATTAAAAAGTACCTGGGTACTTTTTTGTTTACGCTGTCTATATTTTCGGTTATAATGGTGGTGTTTGATATATCAGAACACCTTGACAACTTCCTGAAAAAGCAAAGCACCCTGCACGATATCGCTTTGCAATATTATGCCGGTTTTATTCCCTTTTATCTAAACTATTTATCCCCGCTAATCAATTTCCTGGCGGTGATATTATTTACTGCTAAAATGGCTAACCAAACCGAAGTTGTTCCGATTTTAACTTCGAAGGCTAGTTTTTCGCGCTTCTTAAGACCATATTTTATTACTGCCACACTAATATTTATTGTATCATTTTTTGCTAATGTGTACCTTATTCCCTTTACCAACAGGTTGAAGGTAGATTTTGAAAATTCACACTTCAGTGATTCCGATCCGACAAAAAACGAAGTGCATATGCAATTGGATAAGCAGACATATGTTTATGTAAAATCGTTTGATAATACTTCCAAAACTGGTTACCTCTTCATAATGGAGAAGTTTAATGGTGATGATCTGATTCAAAAGTTAGTGGCGACCAATATTACTTATGATTCTGTTAAAAGAATCTGGAAGATGAGAACCTACTCCGACAGGCACATCAATGGCCTGAAAGAAACCATGGTTTGGCACGGCAATGTTAAGGACACCACACTGGATATGCGCCCCGAAGATTTTGAAGTGCGCGATAATCAATACAGCGCCATGTCCATGAGTGTACTCAATAAAAATATTGAAAAGGCGCAACTGAGAGGAACAGGCGAACTTACCGACATGCTATTTGAAAAATATCACCGTTTTGTATACCCGTTATCCACGTATGTACTTACGCTGATTGGCGTTGCGCTATCATCACGTAAGGTACGCGGTGGTATTGGTTTACCACTGGGGCTTGGTATTATACTATGCTTTACCTATATATTGGTTGAACGATTTGCCCTGGTATTCTCTATAAAAGGCGGTGCCCCGCCATTGTTCTCTGTTTTTATGCCAAACGTATTATTTGGTGCTTTTGGCTATTATTTACTTGTAAAAGCTCCTAAATAATGCCACGGCAAGTTGCACCTGCTCCGCTCAACAAAAATCTTCTGATACTCCATTTCACCGTTTTCATATGGGGATTTACAGGCATATTAGGTAAGCTTATCAGTATAGCCGCAGTGCAGTTGGTGTGGTACAGAGTACTGATCGCATCGGTCTCTTTGTTCCTATATTTTAACTTTAACAAGACAGCATTTAAGGTAAGCAAAAGCACCTTTATTAAGCTGGCATGTACCGGTGCTTTGGTGGGTGGTCACTGGATATTATTCTTCCTTTCCATCAAATTATCTACCGTTTCCATAAGCCTGGTATGCCTGTCATCCATCACTTTATTCACGGCGATTTTCGAGCCGCTGATCAATAAAAAAAGAATTTCAAAGCTTGAGATCATTGCAGGGTTATTAATCATAACGGGTATCCTTATTATATTCAAATTTGAATCACATTACACTAAGGGTATCATAGCAGGCCTAACAAGTGCAGTATGCGCAAGTCTTTTTTCTATTATAAATTCAAGGCAGATCAAGCATCATGAAGCACCGGTGATCGCATTTTATGAACTGACCGGAGCCTTTGTATGGATATCTATTTTCCTTGCGGCAACCAACGGATACGATAAATCCATGCTGTTACAGCGTGCAGATATGGGCTATCTTTTCCTTCTTGGAACCATCTGCACGTCGCTTGCTTATGTAGCCGGAGTATCCGTAATGCGCGAACTTTCTGCCTTCAGGGTAGCACTCATCACTAACCTTGAGCCGGTGTACGGTATTATTATGTCCTTCGTTTTTTTTGGTGATATGAACAAAATGACCACGGGATTTTGGGTCGGCGCTGTTATTATTTTGTCTACTATCTTCCTTTTCCCTGTCGCTCAAAAGCAGATCATCAAGAGGAAAAATCGTTAATAACTCCCCTGTCATACCACCTCGCATCTCTTACTATAGTTGCTACTTTCTCCGGTATTCTCCATTCTTCACGGTGGGGTAGGGCATAGAAATGGCTTGTCACCAAAAGCATTTTAAAGCGTTTTAAGCGACCGGGATAAGAACCCATGTTCATACCTCGCTAAATAAATTTCGTTCGAACAGGCGCAAAATTCATTTTCTAATTAGTGTTCTGAATTGAGTATTCTGACAGACTTAAAAATTTGCACTATATAGCCATATAAGCGATAATATAATTCATTATTTTTTGAATAGTTAAAATTTTAATAATATATATATTATTAATAATCAAATAAATATATAGATTAATAAAAGTATTAATTGAGTAAATATAGCAATCAAAAATAAACAAAAACTAACATTTTTAGCATTTCGACAAATTGTCCAAAAATATGATATTCAAAAAATTTATAATGAGGCTTTTATGACAGGTTATATAAATATAAAATCCACAAACATGATTTTAAAATACAAACAACTTATAGTGTATTGACATTGAAATACAGGATTTCTAAAAATTAGCTCCCATGATGAAAATTATATGCGGGACAAAACTTGTAGGGCAAAAAAATCGAATCTCACAGAGCTGAATTTGAATGCGAGCAACACAATTCAATTTCAATATCAGAGGTCATTTTTTTTGGAGCTTGTGGCTTTCTTTTTTTTCGGAGTGAAAAAAACCTCAATGGCTTGGGTCTGAACATTCAGGTCTTTGTTCAAGTTTTTAATTTTTGAATTATTCCGAAAAAGGCCGGCAATATATTTTACTGAAGTTGTCTCATCCCTTCTTCATTTTCGTAAATTTATAGAAGCGTAAAACGCAACAAATTTTCTATCATTTAAAAACCGCACATTTCACAAGTGTTTAAATTGAAATTATCATGAGGATAAAAACGATGTTCATTATTTTCATTACAGTGTTGCTTACTGTAGTGATCATGCAAAATACCGACAAGGTACTCTTTACATTTTTGTTCGCAGATTTCAGGGTCTCCAAATTGGTAGTACTCCTGATAGTTGCCATAGTTTCATTTATCATCGGTGTGCTTGTTGGCAGACCCGGCAAACCAAAATACATCCCCGGTCAAAATGAAGAGATGGATAATTTAAAAAAGAAATCTGATACACTAAGTGACGAAGACAGGGAATACATCAGTTAATTTTATATGCAACAAAACATCGCCTTTAAAAACAATTCACCAATATGAAAATAGGATTTATCGGGCTCGGTAATATGGGCTTAAACATGGCCAAAAATCTGCTCGCATCAGGTCATCAATTGCAGGTTTATAATCGCAGTAACGAGAAGGCAAACGAGCTGGAACAATCGTCCATCACCAAGTGTAAAACCCCGGCGGAGGCGGCAAGCAATGTGTCGATAGTGATCTCTATGTTGTCCGATGATGACGTGGTAACAGAAACCACAACCGGTACTGATGGCATATTACAGACCTTACAAAAAGGAGCTCTTCATATTTCCATGAGCACCATCTCTCCGGACGTTTCTCAGAAACTTTCTGATCAGCATAAAAGTGCAGGAAGCAGTTACCTGGCGGCACCGGTTTTTGGTCGCCCGGAAGCTGCAGCTGCTAAGAAACTTTGGATATGTGTATCGGGTAGTCCACAGGCAAAAGAAACGGCCAAACCAATATTGGATTGCCTTGGTCAGGGTGTAATTGATTTTGGTGAAGACGCGGGTGGAGCCAACGTTGTAAAGATCGCAGGAAACTTCATGATCATGTCGTCTCTTGAAATAATGGCCGAAGCATTTACGCTTGCTGAGAAGCACGGACTGGACAGAACTAAGGTTGCTGACTTTTTTGGTTCAACCATTTTCAATGCGCCGATATATCAAAATTACGGGAAGCTGATAGCTAACAAACAATATGAGCCTGTAGGCTTTAAAGCGCGACTGGGCTATAAGGACGCCCGACTGGCATTTAAGCTAGCCCAGCAAAGTGAAACCCCTATGCCGATGGGAACGTTGATCCACAACCGTCTATTAAGCGCTGTAGCCAAAGGATTAGGCGACCGTGATTGGGTAGAGGCAGTTGGACGTGGAGTTACGGATGATGCAGGAATTTGATTTGGGATTTCGGATTTTCGATTTCGGAATTAAGAAATGACTAATTTGAAATTTGATATCGCTTATCAAATCTTCAATCTTATCAAAAATTCAGATTGAAATAAAATCCGAAATCGAAATTCCGAAATCCGATATTAATAAAACACCTGGTTTGTTTTTTCCAGTTCCGACAAATCAGGTGTTTTTTCGAATATACCGAATACAGACGCTCCACTTCCACTCATACTGGCGTAGATGGCACCAGCCTCGTATAAGGCAGCCTTTACTCCTCTTATTGATGGGTGATTTTTGAAGACAGATTCTTCAAAGTCATTTTTAATAAAATGTTTCCATTCTTGTATCGGTTCCAATATCAGATCATAAAGAGAATCTTTTACAAGAGACGGTCTTACTCCACGATAAGCCTCCCCTGTTGATACATGAACCGGCGGCATTACCAATACTATTTTATATTTTGAAAGATCAAGTTTTATCGACTCAAACTGATCGCCCTTTTCAAAAGCAAACAAAGGTTTGTTCTCTATAAAAAAAGCACAGTCGGCACCTAACTGCCGGGCATAATCCAACATTTGGATGGTTGTTAGCCCCAAACTGAATAAATTATTAATCAATTTGATAAAAAACGCGGCATTAGCCGAGCCACCACCCAGGCCTGCCCCTATCGGGATGTGTTTTAACAGGTGGATATTTACCGGAGGCAGATCGTAATCCTTTTTGATCAAATGATAGCCTTTGATGCAAAGGTTATCCTCTATCCTGCCCGGTATCTCTAAGCCGGAAGAATTAAAAGTAAGCTCATCACCGGGCAAAGCTTCGAGCGCATCATAAATGGGTAGAGGATAAAATATGGTTTCGATATTATGATAGCCATCAGGCCGACGGTCAATTATATTGATGCCTATATTGATCTTGGCGTTTGGAAATACGATCATTCAGATTGATTAACAAAGATGTATTTTTGAACATCCGTAGGATACCAAAAATAGATTATTTTTCTTTGTATTTTGAATTGTTGTAAAGTTGCAAGGTTGGAATGTTGAAAGGTTAAATAAAACTTCAACCCAATCAACTTAGTCAACTCAGTCAACTTAATCAACCAACTAAAATGAAACAATACCTCGATTTGATGAAGCATGTTTTGGACAATGGCGCCCAAAAGCATGACCGTACCGGAACAGGAACGCTGAGTGTGTTTGGCTACCAGATGCGTTTTAATCTGCAGGATGGTTTCCCGTTGGTTACTACAAAAAAATTACATCTTAAATCGATCATACACGAGTTAATATGGTTTTTGCAGGGTGATACCAATATTGCCTATTTGAAAGAGCATGGTGTGCGCATATGGGACGAATGGGCTGACGAGCACGGAAACCTTGGACCAGTGTACGGTTACCAGTGGCGCTCATGGCCAAAACCTGATGGCGGACATATAGACCAGATCACCCAGGTGGTGAACCAGATCAAAAATAACCCCGACTCACGTCGCATTATGGTTTCTGCATGGAACGTTGCCGATGTTGAGAAAATGGCACTTCCGCCCTGCCATAGCCTTTTTCAGTTTTATGTGGAGCCCCCTAACCCCCTAAAGGGGGAACTAGTTGGCAAACTTTCCTGTCAATTATACCAACGCAGTGCGGATATTTTCCTGGGCGTGCCTTTTAACATTGCCTCATATGCATTGCTAACCATGATGATGGCGCAGGTATGCAATCTGCAGCCTGGCGACTTCGTGCATACTTTCGGCGATGCCCACCTTTATAATAATCACATAGAACAGGCGAACCTCCAATTAAGCCGCGAACCACGCCCGTTGCCAACAATGAAGATAAACCCGGATGTGAAGGATATCTTTCAATTTAAGTTTGAAGATTTTACTTTGGAGAATTATGATCCGTGGCCGCATATTAAAGGAGCGGTAGCAGTGTAGCTGATTAAATTTGTTTAAATTTGTATATGACTTCTGTTGAGATAAAAACCGAAATACAAAAAGTAATCGATCAGGTACCTGAAACTGTACTTCCGGATGTCTTAGATTTTTTAAAAGAATTACAAATTAAATCTGAGGACCAGATAAAGCTCGTCAATAATCTTAGAAAAATCATTTCTGAAGATAGGGAGTTGCTTCAAAAGCTTGCCCAATGATTGACTTAGGAAAAGCTCATTACGTTCATAATACTTTAATAGATAATTTTGGCGGTAGCAAAGGCATCAGAGATTTAGGAGGTTTAGAAGCTGCCCTTTATCGACCTTACGCAACCTTTGATCAACAAGACCTCTATCCTACACCAATTGAGAAAGCCGCCGCAATTTTTGAAAGCATTATAATCAATCACCCTTTTATAGATGGGAATAAGCGAACTGCTTATGCATTGATGCGATTAACTTTGTTTGAAAATAATATCGATCTTATAGCTTCGCAAGATGAAAAATATCAAATGACCATTTCCGCGAGCAAAGGAGATATTGGGTTTGAGGAAATCAAACAATGGCTAATCAAACGAATTATTAGAATTAATCGATGACAGTAACGATAGTAGTAGCAATCGGAGAAAATAATGCCATCGGTAAAAACAACCAATTGCTTTGGTATTTGCCTGCCGATCTGAAACATTTTAAAAATATAACTACAGGTCACACAGTAATTATGGGACGCAAGACCTATGATTCGGTTGGCAAGCCCTTGCCCAATCGCCGAAATATTATTATTACCCGTCAGAATATAACTATTGAGGGTTGTGAGGTTGTTAAATCTATTGAAGATGCTTTGGCATTATGCGCCGGTGAAGAAGAAGTATTTCTTGTGGGCGGAGCCGAAATTTATAAACAATCTATTCACCTTACTGATCGCATTTATCTCACCATAGTCCATCAGAAATTTGATGCTGATAGCTTTTTCCCGGAGATCAATTATGACGAATGGCAAGAAACTGAACGTGAAGATCATCAGCCTGATGAGAAAAACAAACTCCCTTATTCATTTATCACGTTGGACAGGCGGTAACATTTAAAAGCTTTAAATTGTTTGAATATAAAATTTTATGCTTATAAAATTTTATTAGATTTGCCGTCTTGTTAAAAAAGCTTATAAACTAATTTATTACATATTATAATTTACAATGCAAGGTAAAGGGGTTATTCAATTTTTCGCCATTCTGCTGGCAGCGGTATGTTTATACCAGCTTTCATTTACATGGGTAGCGCGCAAGGTGGAGAGTGATGCAAAAGCATACGCGAAAGGTAATGCAAAAAAAGAAAGAGCATACCTGGACTCAATGGAAACACAGCCGGTTTATCCGGTACTAAAACACACTTATCAATACTGCAAAAGCAGGGAGCTGGCGTTAGGTCTCGACTTACAGGGTGGTATGAGTGTTACCATGCAGGTATCGCTTCGTGATCTGGTAAAGGCATTATCTGGTAATAATCCGGATGTTGTTTTAGCTCAGGCTTTGGATAAAGCTGATGTTGATAGCCGTACCAGCCAGAGCGATTACATCACATTGTTTGTTAACGAATATGAAAGACTGAACCCTAATGGTAAACTGGCTTCATTGTTTGCAACGCAGTCAAATCAGCAAGAGATCAAATACAACTCTACCAATGCTGAAGTTGAAACTTTCCTGAAAGCACAGGCAAGTGTGGCGGTAAAACAAACCTATACTGTATTAAACACCCGTATAGATCAATTTGGTGTAACCCAGCCAAACATTCAGCTTTTAAGTGACAGGAACCAGATATTGGTTGAACTTCCTGGTGTTACCGAGCCAGAACGTGTTCGTAAACTTTTACAGGGTACTGCAAAACTGGAGTTTTATCAAACTTATGATAACGCCGAGGCTTACCAGGTATTAAGCAATGTAAACGGCTTCCTTGCTGCAAAAAACAAAACAGTAACAAAAGATACTGCTAAAGCTTCAACTAAAGACGTAGCTGCTAAAAAAGATACCACTGCTAAAAGTGGCGCTTTATCTTTATTAAATAAAGTTAACAAAGGTGCTTCCAAAGATACATCTCTGTTAGGAAGCAAGGCCAAGTTGGCCCAGCAAAATCCACTATTTGCGGTTTTGCAACCAGCAGTAGGGCAAGGACAAAACGGACAACCACAATTACGCCCGGGGCCAGTTGTTGGTTATTCTGATCAAAAAGACACTGCAAAGGTTAATGCATACCTGCGCAGCCCTGAAGTTAAAGCTATCATTCCGCAAAGCATGAAATTTTTGTGGGACGTTAAGGCAATAGAAAAAACCAAAACATTTGAACTATACGCTATTAAATTAGCTGGTGCTGATAACGGTCCTGTACTTACCGGTGATGTTATCAACGACGCAAGAAGTGATATCGACCAAACTAAAGGCGGTTGGGAAGTAACCATGTACATGAACCCACAGGGTGCACAAAAATGGAAAGAAGTAACTGCCGCTGCAGCGCCTGGCCCATCACATAAAGATCCGCAAGCTATTGCCATTGTATTGGACGATAACGTTTACTCAGCTCCAAGTGTACAAAACGAGATATCTGGTGGCGTTTCATCTATATCAGGCGGAAACTTTACCCAGGAACAAACTACTGACTTAGCCAACGTATTAAAAGCTGGTCGTTTACCTGCTCCTGCTCTGATTGTTTCTGAAGATACTGTAGGTCCAACTTTAGGTGAGCAAGCCAGCCATGCAGGTTTACTTTCATCCGTTTTAGGTTTCGTAGTAGTGTTGATATTCATGATCGCTTATTACAACCGCGCAGGTACTATTGCGGTGGTAGCGGTAATTATCAACGTATTCTTCCTGATGGGCGTATTGATCAGCATTGGCTCGGTATTAACCATGCCGGGTGTTGCGGGTATCGTGCTAACGCTGGGTATATCGGTGGATGCCAACGTACTGATCTATGAACGTGTGCGGGAGGAGCTGGCTTTGGGCAAATCCATTAAGCTCGCTGTTGCCGACGGTTTCAAACATGCCTTGTCGTCTATATTAGACTCCAACATAAGTACCTTCTTAACAGGTTTGATCCTGCTAGTATTTGGTAGCGGCCCTATTAAAGGTTTTGCGGTAGTATTAATGATCGGTATCATTACCTCATTATTCTGCTCATTGCTTATATCAAGACTTGTTTTTGAATGGATGATCACCAAAGGATGGGATATTAAATTCTCAAACCCATGGAGCTCACACACTTTCAAAAATGCAAACTTTGGTTTCGTAAAAAATCGTTTCAAATTTTACATATTCTCAGGTGCATTTATTGCCCTTGGTATTGGATCTATGTTCTATCAGGGCTTTAACTACGGTGTCGATTTCGTCGGCGGCCGTACCTATGTGGTTCAGTTTGATAATAAGAATATAACCCCCGAGACTGTACATGGTGCAATTGATAAGGTTTTGGGTGCAAGCGAGGTAAAAACTTTCGGAGTTGATAAAATTGCGATCACTACCAAATATTTGATCGAAGATAACAGTACTTCTGCCGATGCTAAAGTTGAAACTACACTGATCAACGCATTAAGCCAGCAGCCTGCAACAAAAATTACCAGTACTAATATTATCAGGTTCCAGAAAGTAAAGGCCACGATAGCTGAAGGCCTTAAAAAATCTGCCTTCTGGACTGTGCTTTTCGCAATTATCGTTATCTCTGGTTATATACTAATCAGGTTCCGTAAATGGCAGTTCAGTTTGGGTGCGATGGTTGCAACCGCACATGACGCCCTTATGGTGCTTTCCTTCTTCTCGATATTTAAAAATGTTATTCCATTCCTTGATATTGACCAGTCGTTTATAGCAGCCATACTGACAGTAATTGGTTATTCAATCAATGATACCGTGGTTGTATTTGACCGTATCCGCGAGTTCCTGCATTTGCATCATTCAAAAACTGATGACCCTAAGGAAGTGATCAATCACGCGATTAATAAAACATTAAGCCGTACTATTATCACTGCATTGACCGTATTATTCGTGTTAATTGTATTGTTCATATTCGGTGGTGACGTTATCCGTGGCTTCTCGTTCGCATTATTGGTGGGTGTATGCTTTGGTACATATTCGTCCATCTGTATTGCAACTCCGGTAATTGTCGATTTCGGTAAAAAAGACCTGAAATAAAGTCATGTAAATTTTATAAAAAGGCTCCAAATAATATTTGGAGCCTTTTTTGTTTATACTTGAATGTATATAAACATTTAAAAATGAAAGCGACAGAAACATCAAGATTTCCGCAAGTAGTAATTATAGGCGGTGGTTTTGGCGGCCTCGAGGTAGCCAAAGCATTAGCCGACCAACCTGTTGATGTATTAATGCTGGACAAGCATAACTATCATACTTTCCAACCCCTGCTCTACCAGGTTGCAACCGGTAGTTTGGAGGCTGGCTCTATTGCATTCTCACTGCGAAAGAACTTTGACGATCAAAAAAACTTTCGTTTCAGAGTGGCTGAAGCAACACAGATAAATCCTGAGAAAAATACAATTGATACCACTATTGGTGAAATTGCCTATGATTATTTGGTCATAGCCTCAGGCTCAACCACCAATTTCTTTGGCAATAAGGATATCGAACATCATGCTATGCCGATGAAGTCTATTCCAGAGGCGCTTGATCTGCGATACATGTTACTCCAACACCTGGAAGAAGCAGTATTAAAGGCAACTAAAGAAGAGCGTGAACCTTACCTGAATTTTGTGCTGGTTGGCGCAGGCCCGACAGGTGTTGAATTAGCAGGCGCATTAGCCGAGTTAAGAAACAACATCCTTACCAAAGACTACCCAGAATTAAAAAAGGATGAAATGAAAGTTTACCTGGTAGACTTTATGCCAAGGGTATTAAGCGCCATGTCTGAACAAGCATCTGCGGCAGCAAAAGATTTCCTGACCAAAATGGGTGTGGAAGTTTTGGTGAACGTAAAAGTGGATAACTACGATGGGGAAACTATCACTTTTGAAGGTGGTAAAAGTGTTCGGACCAAGAATGTGATCTGGTCAGCAGGTGTAATGGGCAGTGTGCCTGAAGGATTAGATAAGGACATTATTATGCGGGGCAATCGTGTCAAAACGGATAATATTTGCCGGGTTGAAGGCTTCGAGAATATTTTTGCTATTGGCGACGTAGCAGCCATGATCACCAATGATACTCCAAAAGGGCATCCGGGTGTGGCACAAGTGGCTATACAGATGGGTAAAACAACCGGTAAAAATATATTGCATTTAATAAAAGGTGAAACTACTGAATCTTTTAAATATTTTGACAAAGGATCATTAGCTACCATCGGTCGTAATAAAGCAGTTGCAGATTTAGGCAAGATCAAATTCCAGGGATTTTTTGCCTGGGTAGTATGGATGTTTGTGCACCTGATCTCACTTTTAGGGTTCAGAAATAAAGTGGTTGTTTTTATCAATTGGGTAGGAAGTTATATCAGCTATAATGGCGGCTCACGGTTGATCATCAGAAGGTTTGTTAAGGAGGCAGTTCCGCAGGACGCTGAACCTCTGCCAAATAGTGATTAATAAGGAAATAAGCTGCTATATTAGCTTTAAATATGCCTGTTATGAAAATATTGTTTTTAAGCATCATTTTAGCTTTTATAACATTAACAACTTATGCCCAGGAGGGAACTGTTAAAATCTCCCAGGCTAATAGTGGGTCTGTAAAACCCCCGACCGATTCTGTTAAATTGCAAATTGACGGGAATAATGCCTACTATCAAAAAATTGTTAAGGTAGATAGCAGTATTAAAGTCAGCGAAATATTTTTACGCGCCCTGCAGTTTATGGCTGGAAAAAATTTCCAGCAAACCTATGGGTACCAGCAAGAAGGGAAATTGATATTTACAACCACCCAGGATCTGAATATCAATCCGGTTACTACGGGTACTGATCTGGATAATGTGGAGCAGTATAGTGTGCAGTTTGCTATCACTATTGATATGAAAAATGGCCGGTATCGTTATACCGTTCACAATGTCGTATTTTTCAGGCCGACAGATAGTGGTAACAGCAGGCTAACCTTATATGACATGCATCAAAAGGCTACCGGTGACACGAAATGGGTGGCAAAAGATGCCAGGAAAGTTATTACTTCTTTTGAGCGGTATCTAAGCACATTGACTGCCGAGCTGAATGAAGGAATTGAACATAAATCAGCCATATATCAACCTAAATTTTAACAATTGCTTCTGATGTCATCACCCATACAAATTACCGAATGCCCAAGGGACGCAATGCAGGGAATTACAGGTTTTATACCTACTGATGTAAAGGCTGCTTATATCAATTTACTGTTGCAGGTGGGATTTGATACGATTGATTTCGGGAGTTTTGTATCGGCAAAAGCAATACCGCAGATGCAGGATACAACAGCCGTTTTAGAAAAACTTGATCTTAGTAATTCTAAATCAAAGTTATTGGCGATTATTGCTAACTACCGGGGAGCTGAAGAAGCGGTTCAATATGAAAAGATCACTTACCTGGGATTTCCCTTTTCAATATCAGAAACCTTTCAGCACCGGAATGCTAATACCAGCATAGCTGAAGCTTTTGAAATTGTAAAGCGAATAAAAGCGCTGAGCGATAACAAAGAAAAAAAATTGCTGGTTTACCTGTCTATGGGTTTTGGCAATCCTTATGGCGATGAATGGCATAATGATATTGTATTACAATGGGCCAAAAAACTAATTGATGAGGGCGTTGAGTATATTTCGCTCGCGGATACCATCGGTATCGCGGCACCTGAACAGATAGAAAGTTTATTCTCGTCTTTATCAGGTAACTTTAGGGAAACAACCTGGGGCGTTCATTTGCATTCTACACCAGATACCTGGAAACCTAAAGTTGAAGCTGCTTATAAAAGTGGTTGTAAACGTTTTGATGCCGCATTGAAAGGATATGGCGGCTGCCCAATGGCCAAGGATGAGCTTACAGGCAATATCGCAACCGAAAACATTATCTCCTACCTGCAATCACAAAGAATTAACTTAGGGCTTAATATGGATAAATTGCAGGAAGCTATGGATTATTCAGGAAAAGTATTCGGGTAACTATCGTTTTATCATTTTATAGTGCCTGATCCCTGCTTCTTCAAACTCCGGTCCTGTTTTTTCGAAACCGAATCGTTCATATAAGGTTACTGCATCAACCTGGGCATGCAGATAAATATAATCTGCTTCAGGTGGGAGGTCGTTTAACACAGCCTGTACTAAAGCCTGCCCTACTCCATTCCCCCTAAATTTTTTTAATACGGCAAAACGTTCCAGCTTATACCCTTTATCCGTTTTGCGCCAGCGTGATGCTCCTGCGGGTACGCCATCAACCGTTGCTAAAAAGTGATTGGATTCTTCTTCGTGTTCCCATTCCAGTTCGGGCGGGCAATTTTGTTCGCCTACAAAAACTTCACGCCTTATGGCAAAAACGTTTTCAAGATCAGATGGGTCAGTTGCTCTTTTTACTAATACTTTTTCGGGCATTGTTGTAATGTGGTTTAGTTCTGTAAGATTCTAGTTTTAGTCGGTGGTTTTCTTCAGCTGCATCAATCGAATGTGTACAAGTCAGATCGTCCTCCTTCTCTGCAAGGTCAGATAATTGCACATAAAACTTATGTAAATGATCTAATTCCTCCTCAGTCAGGTCTTCAATATCAACCATGCGGTTACTGGCTCCCTGGTGAGAGGCCAGTATCTCATTTAGCTTCAAATGTATGGCTTTTGAATCTTTATTTTGAGTTTTCTGTATCAAAAAAACCATTAAAAAAGTAACAATGGTAGTACCGGTATTGATAACCAGTTGCCAGGTATCAGAGTATTTAAACAGCGGACCGGTTACTACCCAAACAATTATTACTACAATAGCAATAATAAATGCTGTTGAACTCCCCGTGGCATTTGTTGCCCAGTTAGCAAACTGTTCGAATAAATTTTTCTTATTCTTAGCCATAATAAATTGGTATAATTTAAAGGCTCAACAAAAAATGCCGGTACATAGTTTGTACCGGCATTTTTATTATGGAAAAAGAAAATTTTATAATTTGCTATTTACATCAATACAATTCAAATCTTCGAATGCGGATGTAAGGCGTTTAACGAAGTTTTCTTCCGCTTTACGCAACCATACGCGTGGATCGTAGTATTTTTTGTTAGGAGAATCCGCGCCTTCGGGATTACCTATTTGCGACTGCAGATAACCTTCTTTTGATTTGTAGAAATCTTTAATACCTTCCCAGAAAGCCCATTGCATATCGGTATCAATATTCATTTTGATGGCACCGTAAGAAATTGCCTCACGTATCTCTTCCTGTGTTGAACCTGATCCGCCATGGAATACAAAGTTGATCGGTTTCTCAGCAGTAAGGTTATATTGTTTCTTTAAGTATTCCTGCGAATTATGCAAGATAATAGGTTGTAACTTCACGTTACCTGGTTTATATACACCATGTACGTTACCAAAAGCAGCAGCAACAGTAAAACGGTGACTCACTTTTGAAAGTTCTTCATAAGAGTAGGCCACGTCCTCAGGTTGAGTATATAAACGATGGCTTTCTACTCCGCTATTATCTACACCATCTTCTTCACCGCCGGTTACACCTAATTCAATCTCAAGTGTCATACCCATTTTGGCCATGCGCGCCAGGTATTTAGCTGAAATTTCAATATTCTCATGTAAAGGCTCCTCTGAAAGATCCAGCATGTGTGAAGAGAATAAAGGCTTACCTGTTTCGGCAAAAAATTTCTCGCCATAATCAAGCAATCCGTCTATCCATGGTAATAATTTTTTTGCACAATGGTCTGTGTGCATAATGACAGCTACACCATAATGCTCAGCTAAAAGATGTACGTGCCTTGCAGCCGAAACAGCCCCTAAAATAGTAGCCTGCAGTTGCGCATTGTCCATTGATTTACCTGCATAAAATTGCGCACCGCCATGTGATAACTGGATAATAACTGGTGAATTCACTGCTTTGGCAGTTTCCATAACACCATTAATCGTATTGGTTCCTGTAACGTTTACAGCAGGTAAAGCAAACTGATGTTTTTTAGCGATCTCGAATAGCTCCTGCACCTGGTCACCGTGCAGAACACCCTTATAATTTTTTAAATCCATTAGTGTTTATTTGGGGCTCGAAGTTATAAATTAATGATTATGAATGATTAAAATTGTTGAAAAAGTTACAATTTTTGAAACGTTTGAAATTATTGGGGCATTGAAAGTCCAATTATTGAAAATTTGATACAAGAATTGCTTTATTTTAATTTTGGTATCAATAATTGCTGATTGTTGAAACATTTACAACTACTTTAAGCTTTACATCCATATAACGTTACTTGTATAATATTTTTCGTTTCTTTGCAATAAATTGGAAGATACAGATATCGAAATGACCTGGTTTAAACGAGAATCAAAAGGCATAATTACGACTACTGAGGAGAAGAAAGAAACTCCCGATGGCATATGGAATAAATGCCCGAATTGTAAAAAGCCGCTACACTACACAGAGCAAGTTGAGAACCAATACGTTTGTCACTATTGTGGATACCATATCCGTATTGGCTCAAAAGAATATTTCGCTATTCTTTTTGATGATAATGAGTTTATAGAACTGGATCCTAACTTACGCTCAGGTGACCCCCTGCACTTTGAGGACACCAAAAAATATACCGACAGACTAGCTGAAACCATTAATAAAACCGGTCTTAATGACGCCATCCGCGCAGGTGTAGGAAAAATTGATGGCCAGGATATTGTAATTGCCTGTATGGACTTCAACTTTATTGGCGGTTCGATGGGGTCAGTAGTAGGTGAAAAGATTGCCCGTTCTATTGATTATAGTATCGCCCATAAAATGCCGTTCCTGATGATATCCAAATCTGGCGGCGCAAGAATGATGGAAGCCGCGTTCTCATTAATGCAAATGGCTAAAACATCCGCTAAACTAGCCTTACTTGCTCAAGCTAAAATACCTTATATCTCCTTACTCACCGACCCAACTACGGGAGGTGTAACAGCATCATATGCAATGCTGGGCGATATCAATATTGCTGAGCCTGGTTCACTGATTGGTTTTGCCGGACCACGCGTTATTAAAGAAACGATCAAAAAGGATCTGCCAAAAGGTTTCCAAACTGCTGAATTTGTGCAGGAGCATGGTTTCCTCGACTTTATAGTTGACCGCAGAGAGATGAAAGAGAAGCTGGCAACATTTTTAAAGATGATGCAGAATTAAAAAAGATCATTATTTTAATCTATAGAAAAAGGCTTTGAGAAATCTCAAAGCCTTTTTCCTTTTTACACGCCAGTTAAGCGCACGTCAGCCTTTTTGCAAGCTGGCTTGAGCATTTCATTTATTGCTCTCTTATGTATCAGGCTATTTTCTCTCCTGATAACCTGATTTTTTTAGGTTCCTATACCTACTGTTCCTTCTAACGACCCTCCACCGGGTTCATTATTATAAGGAAGATCGGCAAGTTTCCCATCCTTATGCAATACGTTGAAGTGCTTTTTCTTGTTTGATTCTTTACTTTTTCCTATTGCATTTTTCTTTTTATCGGCAGATTGATTTTGTTCTCTCTGCTTGTTATTATCCTGTTCATCAGCAGGATCCAAATATTCACTCATCATTGCTTTATATTTTGAAAGCAAATCCTGCCTGGGGAATTTACTTGTTAAAATTCGATTAAATAACAAAGGCTATCTGATGATAACCTTTGTTATTCTTACGTTTAAGAAAATAATTATTAGATACCCTCGGTACCCGGTTCATGGCCGATCATACGACCAGTAGTTCTACCCAGTTTGCGGCTTTCAAAATCTGTTTTTGCCGGTCCCACTGAGGGGAACTCTTTTTTGTTAGGCGGAGTTACATCATTACGCTCTGTATACGAAGCATCAGCGCCCTCTCTTTGTGGGGCAGCCTCGCTTTCATGAGGGTAAAGTATCTCTTCTTTAGATGTTTGTTTTCCGGGGTTTTCCTTCGGCATGTTACCGCGCCCCGGGGTTTGTTGTTGATTATTTTTATTCTGCCTTTGGCTCGATTTATTTTTAGTGGTTAACATAGGTTTATCCTTTTGATGTTATAGTATAAACCCTTAGTATTGCCCTATTGTTTTTATTTTTTTCTCAAAAAGAAATAATTTAACCTTAAATCGCCTTATGCACTACGCTATGCGTAAGCCATGCACAATTCTTTTAATTTAGCTACGGTATAATCCACTTCTTCTTTAGTATTATATTTTGAGAATGAGAAACGTACTGACGGACGTGTCGAATCGCCACCAATAGCATTTAACACATGTGAACCGATATCCGTACCCGAACTGCATGCACTGCCGCCTGATGCTGATATTCCAGCGATGTCCAAATTAAACAGCAGCATATCCGCCATATCGCTGCAAGGGAATGATACATTTAACACCGTATATAAACTTGTATCAGGATTAGTTTCACCGTTAAAATCGATACCGGGGATATTTTGCTTCAACTGATCGATCATATAAGATTTAAGCGACTGGATATGCGTATGGTTTGGCTCCATGTTAGCATAAGCAATTTCAAGTGCTTTAGCCAGGCCAATAATACCGTATACATTTTCTGTTCCACCGCGCATATTACGTTCCTGCGCGCCGCCGTATATAAAAGGTTTTATTTTGATGCGATGATTGACATGTAAAAAGCCAACTCCTTTAGGTCCATGCAGCTTGTGCGCTGCACAAACCATAAAATGTGCCTTTAATTTACTCAGATCATGCTTGTAATGACCCATAGTCTGCACTGTATCGGCATGATAGATCGCGTTATAATGTTCACACAAATCACCAATACGTTCCATATCACTGATGGTACCCAATTCATTATTGGCATGCATTAAGGATACCAGGCTACGGTCATTATTCTTCAATAATTCTTCAAGATGATTATAGTCGACATTACCTTTATTATCGGTATCAACAAGGCTTAATTTGATGGTACCAGCCTTTTCCATCGCTTCAAGGGTATGAATTACAGCATGGTGTTCCAAACGGCTTGAGATAGCGTGTTTTACTCCATTATCCACTATGCCACAACGGATAGCGGTATTGTCTGCTTCAGTGCCCCCTGATGTGAAAAATATCTCGGCAGGTGAAGTATGTAACAGATTAGCAATTGTCTTGCGGGCTTTTTCAACCAGTGATCTTGCCTCGCGGCCATGCGCATGTATAGAAGATGGATTACCATAGTTGTTCTCCATCACCTTATACATTTCTTTCAAAACTTCGGGATCTATCGGTGTAGTTGCAGCATTATCAAAATAAACACGCATGGGTTAGTCAATTAGTGAGTTAGTGAATTATTGAATGAGTGAATAATGGAATTATTTATTAAATTTTGAATTGTTCTTTTCTGATATGGTTTTACGGGCTGACGATGTCACTTTTAGAATTTCGTTAGCTTCGTTCATTAAAACTACTATTTCCGATTGTTTAATTATGTCAGCTTCTATCAAAACTTCCATCCAAAAAAGGCTTTCATCTGCTTCTTCTACAACAATTGATATTTTAGAATGAAATTCTGCTTGCGAGCGCGTTCTGCAAGCAGCTCTATAATTAGCTCCTACAGATGATGATGATCTTAACAATTGCTTTCCGATAATCCTTGCCTCTTCAGTTTTCGGCAAAGATCTATATAGTTTGATATTATCAATAACAAACTTCTTTGTGCGACTTCTAAATTGTTCTGCAAATTCATTCTTTCCAAAGTTTTCCATAGCTAAATATAATAGTAATTTAGAAATCTCCTTCTCTCCACTCACTAATTCACTCAATCACTAATTCACTAATTATAATAACCCTATCCCTTTAAATTAAGAATTTCCTTTATATCTGTTATGATCTTTTTCGCCAAATTATCGGCTACCGTTTCTGAGTTTCCTTCGGAATAGATACGGATGATCGGCTCTGTATTTGAACGACGCAAATGTACCCATTCTTTGTCAAATTCTATTTTTAAGCCATCTATGGTTGAATGAGGCTGTTTTTTGTATTTCTGTTCAACTTTAAGCAATAGACTATCAATATCCATCTCAGGCGTTAGGGTGATCTTATTTTTTGAGATAAAATAACCCGGATAAGTGCTCCTTAAATTGGATACTGTTTTGCCATACTTTGCCAGGTGGGTTAAAAATAATGCGATACCTACCAAAGCATCACGGCCATAGTGTAATTCGGGATAAATTATTCCCCCATTACCCTCGCCACCTATTACGGCATTTATTTCCTTCATTTTATTTACCACGTTCACCTCACCTACAGCTGCAGCGTGATATTCGCCGCCAGCCTTTTCTGTTACATCGCGTAATGCGCGTGTTGATGAAAGATTGGATACTGTATTTCCTTTTTTGTTCTTCAATACATAATCGGCAACGGCAACTAAAGTATACTCCTCGCCAAACATGCTGCCGTCTTCATTAACAAATGCTAAACGGTCAACATCAGGATCAACAGCTATACCCAGATCTGCCCTAACTTTTACCACCTCGTGCGAAAGTTCGATCAGATTTTCTGGTAATGGCTCGGGATTATGAGGGAAATTACCATCAGGTTCACAATATAATTCATGAACAGTCTTCACCCCCAACGCTTTTAATAAAGCAGGAATAAAAATGCCGCCTGTAGAGTTGACGCAATCTATTACAATGTTAAAATTAGCCTTAGTTATTGCAGCAACATCCACCAGTGGCAAAGCTAGTACCTGATCTATGTGCTTTTGCAAATAGCTATTGTCAACAATCACTTTACCCAGATCATTTACATCGGCATATTTAAAATCACTGCTTTCAGCAATTTCAAGTACTTTTTTACCTTCAGCATCGCTTATAAATTCGCCGTTTTGATTGAGCAATTTCAACGCATTCCATTGCTTTGGATTATGGCTGGCTGTCAGTATAATACCACCGGCAGCTTGCTCTAACGGAACTGCAACTTCAACAGTCGGTGTTGTGGAAAGGCCCAGGTCGATCACATCAATACCTAATCCCTGCAAGGTGCCAATGACCAGGTTATTAACCATTACGCCCGATATACGTGCATCACGACCGACTACGATTTTTTTCTTACCGGATTGTTTTAAAGCCCAGCTACCAAAGGCAGAAGTGAATTTTACAATATCCAAAGGAGTTAATCCATCCCCTGTCGCACCGCCAATAGTGCCGCGTATACCCGAAATTGATTTTATTAAAGTCAATGTGTTGAATTATTAAAGCGCAAAATTAAAAATATTTGACCGATAAGCGGTATAAATCCTGATTGTTTAAAAACCCTGCTTTATTAATTGGCTATATTTGTGACTTTCAAAAAACACTATGACCAATGAATGGTTTTACGACTGGTTTAATTCTCCGTATTACCACTTGTTATACAATAAACGTGACAATGCCGAGGCCGAGTATTTCGTAAACAATTTATGTGAACATTTAAAGCCTCAGTCACAAGCCAAACTATTTGATATCGCTTGTGGCCGCGGCAGGTTTTCTGTTTATTTAAATAAACATGGGTATGATGTTACAGGCATAGACCTTTCTGTAGAGAATATCCGTTATGCCAGGCAATTTGAAAATGATACACTTCATTTTTTTGCTCACGATATGCGACAATTATCCTACTGCAATTATTTTGATATGGCCTTTAACCTGTTTACCAGTTTTGGTTATTTTAAAACAGACGAAGAGCATATCCGAACTTTAATAAACTTCAACAGGGCTTTGAAACCTGGCGGCCTATTGGTGATCGATTATTTTAACACCGGCAAGGTGCTTGATTGTCTTGTTCCTGAAGAAATAAAAACCATAAAAGGTGTTGATTTTCATATTCAGAAGGCTGTCAGCAACAATAAAATTGTTAAGGCGATAGTTTTTGAGGATAAGAACAAGAGTTATACTTTTAAGGAAATGGTAAGCGCTTTTACTTTGAATGATTTTAAGCGTTTTTTTGCACAAAGCGGTTTTGAAATAATCGCTAATTTTGGAAACTACAGCCTGGAGAAATTTGACAGCAATTATTCAGACCGTTTAATATTTATTTGCAAAAAGGCCAATGCTTGAACACCTGGTACAATTAGACCGGCATTTATTTCATTTTATTAACCACGATCTAACTAATCCGCTTTTTGATTGGTTAATGCCTTTGTTGCGCAATCCACTGTTTTGGATACCGTTTTATATTTTCATCCTGGCGTTTTGCTTATGGAAATATAAAAAAGTGGGAGCCATTATTATTGTACTACTGGCTCTTTCCGCAGGAGTTGCCGATTTCACCAGCGCAAGTATATTCAAATACAATGTGAAACGTCTGAGGCCCTGCCGCGATCCGATAGTTTCACAAACAGCAATTATCCGCATACCATGCGGAACTGGTTATAGCTTCCCTTCTACCCATGCTACTGACCATTTTGCTATGGCTGCATTTTTGAGTTTCGTGTTTTTCAGGAAGTGGCGCTGGATATGCCTCTGGGCTTTTTTATGGGCAGGCTCTATCTGTTTTGCACAAGTGTACGTTGGCGTACATTTCCCTATTGATGTCACCGTAGGAATGTTATATGGCATTCTTGTCGGGTGGCTGTTCTCGTTATTATTTAAAAAACTACAACCCAATTTTTAATGGCTCTCTGGAAAGTAATCGTATTGTTTTTAGGCGCGTTTACAGGCGGCATATCCGTATTTCTGTTTAAAGGCGATAATCACAAAAACTTAAAACTGGTATTATCATTTAGTGGTGCTTACCTGTTTGGCATCACTGTGCTGCACCTGATACCCGATGCCTATCATAGCAATGATAATTATGTAGGTGTTTTTATACTGATCGGTTTTTTATTCCAGATCGTGCTGGAACAATTTTCAGAAGGGATTGAGCATGGACACATGCACAAACCCAGTCATGAGCATGTAGCGTTTCCGTTTGGTATCCTAATCAGTTTGTGCATCCACGCGTTTTTAGAGGGTATGCCATTAGCAGAAGGCAATCAAAACCAGTTGGTATGGGGTATTGCGATACATCATATTCCTGCAGCATTTGCGTTAGCTACTGTATTACTTGCTAATCAACAAGGTAAAAACAAAACTGTGTTTTATATAGTACTTTTCGCTATTATGGCGCCGGCTGGTTATTTTTTCAGCAATGCTCTGAGCACCGGTGGTATTGGTAATTTACAGCAATACTTTAGCCGCATTATGGGTGTGGTGATCGGGATATTCCTGCACATATCTACTACCATACTGTTCGAATCAAGCTCAGATCATAAGTTTACTGTGCGGAAAATGGTAGCGGTATTGTTGGGGGTTGGAATTGCGTTAATAGCGTTTGTGAGTGAGTTGTAAATAACTCAAAAACTTGTCATGTTGAGCGATAGCGAAACATCTTCTTTGCTTTGCCTATTTGCTATGCATGACGAAGAAGATTCCTCGCTGCGCAATCGGAATGACAAGATTAAATAAATCCGAAATCGAAAATCCGAAATCCGAAATCAATTACCTCTTAGCCTGTCCAGCAGGTCACTTAGTTTTCCGGCTTCTTCTTCGGTGAGGTTATTTTGAAGAATCTCTTTTGCCTTGAACTCTACATCCATTTTTGACAAAATATCCAATCCTACATCGCTGATGTGTATATCTACAGCACGGCGATCTTTATTATTAGTACAGCGTGAAACCAGGCCTTTTTGCACCAGGCGGTCAACAATACGAGATGCATCCGACATTTTATCCAGCATACGTTCTTTTATTAAATTTACAGTAGCGGGATTGGGATATTGCCCCCTTAGTATCCGAAGCACATTAAATTGCTGACCGGTAAGGTTATGTTTTTCGAAATGGCAGCGTAAAGAATTATTTAACCAACCATAAGTATAGGTAAGATTAATAACTGCTTTATGAAAGTTATCGTCAAATTTGGTGCTTTGAATTTCTTCTTCAATCTTCATGACTAACCCTTGCTTAGTGCGTGCTTAATACAAAGATGCCGATTATTTCTTAATTTGTTTGTTATCCTTTGGTTTTCCGTAGTCCCAGGGGCAATGCAGGCATTTGTTTTTACAGCAAAAGCCCCGCTTTAAATGGTATTCCTTAGTAAACACAAAATTACCATCTTCATTGATGTAATAATCTATATTCTCTATCAGCATCTTTAATTTAACAGTTTCACAAAGATAGTGTTGCCGAAATGTTTTCTCAAATGGTTGCCATCGCCATGTAATGTCCATACCTGTTTTGGCTGTGTTTGTTCAACAGCCTGCAGAATGTCATTCCAGTCCGCATGATCAGAGATAAATAGGGTATCATTTTGGTTTACCTGCAGATTCTTCCAGCCTGAAGCAAACAGACGCTTCACCCCTGTCGCCCTTGAATAGCTGTCGAATGTAAAGGGTGGAACGATGTACACATACTCTTGCTGGTTCTTCATCAGCTTGCGACTGTATAACTGATATTTCCCAGGCGAGAAACCGAACTTTTCATAAACAGCATTTAATGGCATAATGCGGTGATGGATAAGCAATGTCTTCTGCGGGGCGTATTCTGTGATGAGATTAATTAAACGCTGGCTTTTACCCAATCCGTAAGCACCAAGCATGATATTACTTTTAATATCATTTAGTTTCTGTATCTCGGTTATGGGATCGGGATGCAGGATATCCGGGTTGGCAAATGTGCTTTCGGTTATCAGCACATCTGTTTTTACCCATTCCAATGGCTCACAGGTAGCGTCTGGCTGTAATTTATAATCACCAGTATAAAGGTACTTTACACCCTGGTATTCCATTAATATTTGTGCAGAACCTAAAATATGCCCGGCAGATATAAAGCTTATGTGTATTCCACCAATAGTGAAAGACTGATGATACGCTGCTATATTAAAAGCTTTGGCTGCATTTTTGCCATAACGCAGTTGCATAAACGCTGCGGTAGCTTCGGTGCAGTACACTTCGTTGTTTCCGGCTATCGCATGATCGGCATGGGCATGAGATATAACAGCAACTTTTACCGGCTGCTGCGGGTCGATATAAAAGTCGCCATATTTACAGTATAATCCGTTGGTATCGTAGTAGAGAAAATCTTCCAGTATCATTTATTGGCGAGGTCTAAAAACTGCCTGTGTAACTTCAGTACCTGTGGAATTACTAATTCCGTATCATCATTGCGGATCACATAATCAGCTAATTGGGCTTTCTTTTCTTCGGAAAACTGCCTGGCATTGCGGTTTTCTATTTCTTCGCGTGTCAAACCATTACGTGCCATTACCCGCTGTATACGCAATTCTAAAGGTGCGGTAACCATTATGCTATAGTCGCACATTTTATAGGAACTGCTTTCAAACAAAAGAGCCGCTTCCTTCATCACATAAGGCGCGTTTTTTATTGTTGCTGTCCATGCATCAAAAGCCCTGAAAACGGCAGGATGAACAATAGCATTTAATTTATTCAGCTGAATTTCATTATTAAAAACAATGTCTGCAATGTGCTTTCTATTTAATTCACCATCATTAAAATAGGCTTCGGTACCAAAAGCTGTCTTTAGTTCATCGATCAGGATCAGATCTTCCACCATTACCTTTTTGGCGGCATCGTCAGCATAAAAAACGGGTACTTGCAGTATTTCAAATATCTTACTTACAGTGGTTTTTCCACCTCCGATGTTTCCGGTTATACCTATTTTCAGCATCTATTTTCTAACTATAAAATCAATATTTTGCGGTTCGATCTTTACTATTTTGCAGTATGCAGGGATGCGGGTAAGCTTTACCGGCAAAGTTGTGTAATCACGATCACTCCAGAGGGTCAGATCAGCGGATGCCTCAAAAAGTTCCTCATCCATTTCTGCATACCTGTTCAATGATGTAATAAAAGTGACATTGACTTTCAGAGGAAATATCTTTACCTTATAATAGTTCTGGTTATTGATCAGTTTTACCGGTATGGATATCGTTTTCTCGGTAAACTCATCAACCGGTAGTACGAGCTGAATTGATTTTGGATAAATACTCACATTTCCTTCTTTAGCGGGCTGCATATTTACGCGTGTCCTGACAGTTTCATTAACGCTATCTAGTATCAGTGAATCCGTATTCCAGGCTCTTATATTATCAATAATGTTTGCAGGGCCACTTAACGTAACATAAGACGGTGTAATAACAACATTATTAGATTGCGAAAACTGGTGCTGGTAACTTATATCAGTCAGTAATTTTACCGGAATCCGTTTAACAGCCCTGTTAGAAAAATCAAAATAAAGTGTATCCGGGTTAAAGCCAACAATCTGTTCGTCAAATTCTTTTCTGTCGTTGATCTGTTTTAGCTGAGAACTCAGGACAACATAATCCTTATTCTCTAATGTTTGCAGATCAACCGTAATCGTATTATCCTCATTGTTCATCCTGGAAAACAGCATCTGCCATCCTGTGCCCTGCATGGTAGTATTGATCGTATCAGGCTGCAGCGAGTGGAAAGCTCGTTTTTCAGGAGCGTTTTTATAGGATAATTCCTTTTTTACAGTGAAGTTGTAAGTACCTGACAGTGTTGTAAAAACCCATGCAACTGCAGCTAATATCAGGCACGTAAAAAATGCCGATAAACGTCGCCGCTCTGTTGCCGATAATTTTACAAATGCCATTTTTGAGGTAAAAGCTAAAAGCTGAAAGCTAAAGGCATTTGCACTTTAAACTTTCAGCTTTATAATTTTATTTTTCATGCTTTCAGCTTTACGCTTTGAGCTATCCCTGTTTAAATCAGTCCTTTTTTACAACTGGGGGCGTATTTAATGCTTTTGAAGATTCTAATGAGATGGCTGATTTTTCAAAGCGAATTTTATGACCGCCTTCAGTTTCAACCAAAAAAGTAGTTTCTGCAACATCTATGATTTTACCGTGGATACCGGCTGTTGTGATTACTCTATCTCCTTTTTTTAGTTCCTCAACGTATTTTTTCTGATCTTTTTGTTTCTTAACCTGTGGGCGTATCATAAAAAAATAAAATACCACGACGATCAGCACCAGGGGAATAAAAGAGGTAAAACTGCCTAAACCGCCGGCGCCGCCAGCTTGTAATAAAATTGTTGCTATCATTTTCTATTTATAATTATTTTGTTGTCACTTCGCCAATTAAATGAACCAGGTTTTGTGCCGGGTTGGTATTAGCTGTTATTGTAATCTGCTTATCCTGTAAACCCATTTTTCCAACACTGTTAAAAGTTACCTTTATAGCTCCGCTTTCACCAGGTTTAATTGGGGTAGTGGGCCATTCGGGTTTAGTACAACCGCACGAAGCGATTGCATCCTTAATGATCAGAGGTGATTTGCCATTATTGGTAAATTTAAAATCATAGGTTACTTTATCACCTGTTTTGATCTTACCAAAATCATGTGTTTCCTTATCAAACTTCATTACCGGGGCATCAGTTGCTGACGCTGTGGTTGAAGCCGAACCATCTGCTGTTTGATTGTTAGAATTATTGCAGGCTACCAGCATGCTTAATGCCATGATACCTAAAAACAGTTTTTTGATCATTTGTAAATCCTCTTTTAATAATTATTCGCTGCTTATTATTAGTTCAAAGTTACACTATTCTTCAATTAAGCCGCGCCCAACTTTCTTTATTGTGTTATCGGCTTTTAATTCGTATAAAATTTTGTCCAAAATACCATTTATAAATGAATTGCTTTTAGGCGTGCTAAACTCCTTTGATATTTCAAGGTATTCATTTATAGTCACTTTAACCGGGATCGATGTAAAATTAACAAATTCTACAATGGCCATTTTCATTAGTAAAGTGTCCATCATAGCGATACGTTCAGGTTCCCAGTTTTGCGTTTTTTTGCCAATCATTTCCTGGTATTCCTGGTCATGACGCACGCTTTGCTGAAACAGGTTAACAATAAACTCCCTGTCTTCAACCCAATTGCCTGTAACTTCCGCCAGTTTATTCAGCTTAGGATCGTCATTAGAAAAATTCTTGAATGTTTTTGCTATCAGTGCCTGCAATACATCTTTATCAACGGGCCAGAAGATAAACTTATCCTCAAAAACCTGCTCAGCAAGCATCGACTTCAGAATTACCTTTTTGAAAATGAATTTAATGATATCCTTATCAGTCTGGATAGTATCACCTGTTTTTTGAAGATACTCGGCATATTCAGGTGAATTTTTAAGAATGGTAAATAATGATTTGGCCAGTTCAGGTTCAAAAGTCCAGGATACTTTATACTTTTTTATTGCACCCAGGTACTCCTGGTTCTGGCTTAATGAGGTGATAAACCTGTTTTCGAGAATTTTGAGTTGGGGGACCAGGTCCTCCGCAGTAGGCAGGTGCTTGTTTTTACGCTCTTCTGCATCATTTTCTGCATAACTTACCACCTCCGAAATTAAGGAAAGCATCCAGATATACATTTCGTATACCATATCAACACTTTGAAGCAAGTTCTTTTCGTGCTGTTTTATCTCCTTATTGTCCGACTGATGATAGGCGTATAGCGCCTGTAATACTTTTACTCTTAGATGTCTTCTGTTTAGCATGATATAAAGAACGATTTAGGATTTTACCCTGGTAATTAATTATTTTAATAGGTTGATTTTACTTTTTTAATATCTAATATACGTTTTTCTGCAATTTTATCGGCCGCTTCAATGGTCGAGATATTCTCGGCTTTTGATAATTTCAACACATTGCGTGTGGCTTCATAAATATTCTCAGTAAGCTGCAAGGTACGCTTTTTACTAAAGCCCATCAATTCTGAATAACAGTTGATCACACCGCCGGCATTGATCACATAATCGGGGGCAAATAATATTCCTTTTTCGACCAGCATTTTCCCATGTATGGATTCATCCTCCAACTGGTTATTTGCCGAACCTGCTATTATTGAATACTTAAGCTTGCTTATTGTTTGCGTATTAATGGTTGCGCCCAGCGCACATGGTGAATAAATATCGGCTTCCAGATCAAAAATTGTATTATTAGACACCGCTTTGGCACCATACTTTTTTGCTACCTGGCCTGTGCGTTCTTCATTAATGTCGCTCACATATACCATAGTATTTTCATCGCGAAGCAAACGCACCAGGTTTTCACCAACATGGCCTATACCCTGCACCACAACAGAACGGCCTGCTAAATTATCGTTGCCATAAAGTTCTTTTACCGCAGCCTTGATACCCATAAAAACCCCCAACGCTGTAATAGGAGACGGATCGCCACTGCCGCCGATACTTTCGGGGACACCCATTACATGCTGTGTTTCCATGCGGATATATTCCATATCCCTTGGGTTTGTGCCCACATCTTCGGCTGTTATAAATTCGCCATTAAGATTTTTTATAAAGCGACCGAATTTACGCAGCAGTGCCTCTGTTTTGTCTTTGCGTGAATCGCCAATAATAACCGCTTTACCGCCACCAAGGTTAAGACCAGCAACGGCAGCTTTATAGGTCATGCTTTTTGATAATCGCAGTACATCATTTAAGGCGTCAGCTTCGTTTTTATAGGCCCACATGCGTGTTCCGCCTAAAGCAGGACCCAGTGTGGTATCATGAATAGCAATTATAGCCTTTAAGCCAGTATCCGGATCGCTGCAAAATACGATCTTTTGATGACCGTAAGCATTCATTTGGCCAAAGATTGATTCGCTACTATTTTGATCTGACATTCCCGGTAGTGTAATTGTGTAGGGTAACCTGACAAAAGTATGGGTTTTTTTTGTTGTGACAAACTAATTTAATTAGCGAATTAGCGAATGAGTGAATTACTGAATTATTGAGTGTTTAAGAATCATAGTCCATGACCAATAATAACGCTAATTTGATTATATCTTAGTCCGGAAGTTGGTAATACCGAAAGTTAGCAATACATCTAATTACTTCTTCCTGACTTGCCGACTTTCTGACTTACGGACTAATACACTACCTTTGTTAAAGAACCATGAAGAGTCTTTCTTATTTAAATAAATTCCTCTATAAATACCGGTGGCGGCTTATACCGGGTATTTTGTTTGTTATTATTTCAAATATCTTCGGGGTATTTCCAGCCCAAATTATCCGTATCGCAGTTGATCTGGTAGCTGAAAATATTTCCTTATACCATTTATTCGCTGGTTTCGATAGGCAAGCTGTTATTTATGACATATTTGGCTCCAGCATGATGCTTTTTGGCGGAATAGTATTTGCATTGGCGCTTTTGAGGGGGCTGTTTCTTTTCCTGATGCGGCAAACCCTCATTCTGATGTCCCGGCATATTGAATATGATCTTAAAAATGAGATCTATAACCATTATCAATTATTATCCTTAGCCTTTTATCGTCGTCATAATACAGGCGACCTCATGAACAGGGTAACAGAAGATGTGAGCCGGGTGCGCATGTACCTGGGTCCGGGTATCATGTATACTATTAATACGATTACGCTTTTTATCATCGCGATCTGCTTTATGCTTACAGTAAATATAAGGCTAACTATATTTACCATTCTGCCTCTGCCGGTGTTAGCAATGACAATTTATTATGTAAACAACATTATCAATTTCCGCAGCGAGAAAATACAACAGCGTTTATCAGTATTGTCCAGCTTTGTACAGGAAAATTTCTCTGGTATCAGGGTTATTAAATCTTATGTAAGAGAGGAATCTGTCCGTCAGAGTTTTTCGATTGAAAGCGAAACCTATAAAACGCATTCCATGGCCCTGGTTAAGGTACAAGCCCTGTTTTTCCCGACGATGCTTTTATTGGTAGGCTTAAGTAATGTGATCATTATGTATATAGGCGGTGTGGAAGTGATGAAGGGAACTATAACACCAGGTAATATTGCTGAGTTTATTGTATATCTTAATATGCTTACATTCCCGGTAATGTCTTTGGGATGGGTAACATCGCTGGTGCAAAGAGCAGCGGCATCGCAAAAAAGGATCAATGAGTTTTTGGATGAGCAGCCTGAGATCGTTTCGCCGAACGTTGCTGTAGAGACAATCAAAGGCAGGATCAGCTTTAATAATGTATCTTTCTTTTATCCCGATACCGGCATACAGGCTTTAAAAAATGTATCCTTTGTTGCAGAACCGGGACAGATGATCGCTATTATTGGCCGTACAGGATCAGGAAAATCAACCATTGCTAATTTGATCATGCGGATGTATGATACTACCGGCGGAGAAATACTAATCGATAATCAGCCGGTACAACAGTTAAATCTTGAAGGTTACCGTTCGCAAGTGGGTTTTGTGCCACAGGAAGTTTTCTTGTTTTCTGACACCATTGCCAATAATATTGCTTTCAGCGCTGATGTACTTAATATGCCGATTATTGAACAGGCCGCCAAGGATGCCGCAGTGTATCATAATATTATTGAGTTAGAACAAGGCTTTCAGACATTAATAGGCGAACGCGGCGTTACGCTATCTGGTGGACAAAAACAGCGTGTTTCTATTGCAAGGGCGATAGTAAAACACCCTCAGATATTAATTTTTGATGATTGCCTCTCTGCCGTGGATACCCGCACGGAAGAAGCAATATTGAATAACCTGGGCAGTATTATGCAGGATAAGACCAGTATTATTATCGCCCATCGGATATCAACCATAAAAAATGCCGATAAGATATTAGTAATGGACCGCGGCGAAATAGTTGAACAAGGCACGCATGACGAATTGATGCAACAAAAGAAGGTATATTTTGAGTTGTATGAAAAACAACTGCTGGAAGAAGAGGAAAACGTCTAAAAAATCGACCCATAACCAAAAAATATACGCTATTGTTTGAAAAACATTCAACAATATTGTTTTTAATACTTGTACTTTGAAAATTTATTTATATTTATGCCGATCAAAAACTAATTACAATTTTTTATATGGGTGATTTTGAAAACAGAGAGCGTGAAGAGGTTTTCTCAAAGAAGGTTAGGGCCGGCAAGAGAACTTATTTTTTCGATGTAAAAGCAACACGGTCCAACGACTACTACATTACAATTACTGAAAGTAAAAAGAGATTGGAGGACGGCGTTTTTATTAAACATAAGATCTTTTTGTACAAAGAGGACTTTGAAAAATTTGCCGAAGGCCTGAAAGACACTGTAGAATACATCAAAGCCAACCAGGAAGTTGTAGAAAAACGCTATGAGATGAGCGAATCACCCGAAATCGCAAAAGCAGCTGATGATGATTTCTCTTTCGAAATTTAAGACTAACTAAACTATACATCTGAAGCTCCCGATATGTCGGGGGCTTTTTTGTTTTTTCTAATGTGCAACGTTGTACAGTAACGTATGTGCCGGTACTAAAGCATGAGGAGGTGCCGGAGGGTGTAATATGTTATGCATAACCAATGATGCAATAGTGAAATAGATTATAAGCCCGGTTACATCAACTAGTGTAGCAACAAAAGGCGCTGAGGATGTTGCCGGATCGGCACCTAATCTTTTCAATACCAACGGCAGCATCGAGCCTGCTAATGACCCCCAAAGCACTACCCCTATCAATGCTAAGCCAACTGTAAATGCGATTAGCAGCCAATGAGGTCCGTAAATCGTACTAAACGAACTCCATATAGTTATTCGAAAAAAACCTATTATACCTAAGATAACTCCAAGCATCAATCCTGAAATAAGTTCACGACGCATTACCCTCCACCAATCGGCAACTGTTACTTCACCCAAAGCCATAGCCTGGATAATTAATGTTGACGCCTGGGAACCACTGTTGCCTCCGCTTGATATAATAAGCGGTAAAAAGAAAGCCAGGGCAACCACCACTCCTATCTCATCTCCAAAATAGCCCATAGCTGTAGCAGTCAGCATTTCGCCCAAAAACAAAACAATGAGCCAACCAACCCTTTTTTTAACCAGTTTAAACAAGTTGATATCAAGATATGGCTCGTCAAGCGCTTCCGTACCACCAATCTTCTGTATGTCCTCAGTGTATTCTTCGTTGGCTATCCAAAGGATATCGTCAACAGTTACTATACCCAATAAAATATTTCCATCATCAACAACCGGCAAAGCAACCCGGTTATTCATCCTGAAAACATTGATAGCCTCCTCTTGCGGATCATTTACGTTTAGTGAGATCAATCGATTGTCCATCAGGCTGCTTACCTTGGTTTCAGGCTCAGCAAGCAATATTTCGCGTATCCTGATATCATCCAGCAAAGCCCCGTTACTGTCAATCACATAAACAACATCGATGGTTTCGGAATCCTTGCCATATTTACGAATATGTGTTAATACGCGATCTACATTCCATATCTTTTTTATAACAATGTAATCAGGTGTCATCAGGCGCCCGACACTGTCTTCTTTATAGCCTAATAGTTTTAAAGCCTCCTTGCGGTCATCAACAGGTAAATGCTGTATCAATACTTTTACGGTATCGCTATGCATCTCGCCAAATAGAGCGGTACGATCATCAGGGGGAAGCTCGTTGATGAGTTCAGCTATTTTGGGCCCTGAAAGTTTTTTCAGAATGCGCTCCTGTACGGGGAAATCAAGTATACGGAATACATTAACCGCGCGGTTGATCGACAATATTTCTATAAACCGGGGGCCATAATCCGGAAGTTCACCTATCAGTATCTCTACGTCTGATATATTAAGGTTGTTTAAGTATTCACGGAGTTGATGTTCGTCATTTTGCTCCAGCAATAGTTCTATTTGTTCAACCATTTCTTCCATAAAAAGGCCCTCTTTTTTTTACATTGGTGACTAATAATTTTTTGGGTAACGCTGGGCAAAAGTCGTTTATTTTTTCAAATTCTCAGGCAGAATTTTTCTGTTATCTTTGCGGCAAAAAAAAGACCCGGGAGGCAAGATTCAAGAGCCAGGATTTAAAAAATCTCACTCTGTCTTGATTCCTGGTTCTTGAATCTTGATTCTAAAAATATGGGTTTACAATGCGGGATAGTAGGTTTGCCAAATGTGGGTAAATCAACACTTTTTAATTGCTTATCAAATGCTAAAGCACAGGCGGCTAATTTTCCGTTCTGTACTATTGAGCCGAATGTAGGCGTAATTACAGTACCTGATGAGCGCTTAAATAAGCTTGTTGAAATAGTTGAGCCGAAGAATACGGTGCCTAATACCATTGAAATAGTGGATATAGCCGGACTTGTAAAAGGCGCCAGCAAAGGCGAAGGCTTAGGTAATCAGTTTTTAGCTAACATACGTTCCACTAATGCCATTATTCACGTATTGCGATGCTTTGATAATGATAACGTGATCCATGTGGATGGTTCTGTAGACCCGATACGTGATAAAGAGATCATCGATACTGAATTACAGTTGAAAGATCTTGATTCGATTGAGAAAAAGATCAGCAAGATCGAAAAAATGGCTAAAACAGGTGGTGACAAAGAAGCCAAGAAGGCTTTTGATGTATTGACTATCTATAAAAATCATTTGCTGGAAGGTAAATCTGCGCGTACCGCGCCTGTTGCTGAAGAAGACCAGGAATACATAGCTGATATATGGCTGCTGACCGCTAAACCGGTAATGTACGTTTGTAATGTGGATGAAGCATCGGTAAATACCGGGAATGCTTATGTTGAAAAGGTTAAGGCTGCTGTAAAAGCGGAAAACGCTGAAGTACTGATCATTTCGGCACAGATCGAATCTGAAATTTCACAGCTGGAAACTTATGAGGAAAGACAGATGTTCCTGGATGATTTGGGATTAACTGAATCAGGTGTAAACAAACTGATCAAAGCCGCATATAAACTACTTAACCTGGCTACTTACTTTACAGCCGGTGTGCAGGAAGTGCGCGCCTGGACTATCACTAAAGGCTTTACTGCACCACAAGCTGCAGGTGTGATCCATACCGATTTTGAAAAAGGGTTTATCCGTGCCGAGGTAATTAAATATGAGGACTTTGTGAAATTTAACGGCTCAGACGCTGCCATTAAAGAGGCAGGTAAATTAGCCATTGAGGGCAAAACCTATGTGGTACAGGACGGTGACATCATGCATTTCAGGTTTAATGTATAATTAGACTCTATATTTTTTTCGACCGCATAGCAGATACGAAAAGAGGCGTCGGTTCACGATAACAGATATCTTTCTAAACGACACAACGGGCCGTTTGCACTTTGTTCAGGCGTGCAAGCCATTGTGCTGCTTCAGAATGAGCGTCACGTGCTGTATCCAGGATAGCATCCATCTGCCAAAAATGATGAGCGACACCTTTAAAATTTTTGAAATGTACAGGAATACCTTGTCTTTGTAACCGTTCAGCATAAAGTTCCGCCTCATCTCTTAACGGATCAAATTCGGCTGTGTATAGAAGCGTTGGAGGTACATGCCTTACATACCCTGTCAATAATGGCGATGCCAGCTCGTTATAAGCTTCTCCCATGTCGCCCAGATACATTTTCCAGGAACGCTGCATAAGTTCTTTCGAAATAAAATATCCTTCTCCATATTTGTTGTAGGATGACGTATCAAATCTATAGTGCAGCGCCGGGCATATTAATAACTGACCGAATAGCCTGATATCCCTTTCCTTTTCTGCTAAGTGGATCAAACCCGCGGCAATATTGCCTCCGGAATTATCTCCGCCTACAACTATTTTACTGCTATCTATACCGAAGTGTGCTCCCCGTTCCTTAATCCAATCTAATACTGCAAGGCCCTGGTATAAAGGTGTCGGAAAGTTCCACTCTGGCGCAAGTGCATAGTCAACAGAGACAACTGTGTAATGGCTATTTTCTGCAAGCATTGCACATATAGATTCGCAATGCAGCACATCGCCGCTGATCCAGTTACCACCGTGAAAATAAACCAAAACCGGGCTTAATCCGGCTTTACCAGAATAATATATCCTCAGGTTAAAAGGCGGAATGCCTTCAGGGGTGAGTGTAATCTTTTTTGCTTTAACAATGCCGTCATTCGAATAGGTAGCTATACGGGTAAAATCATTCATCAGCGACCTGTAGGCAAATACATTCAAAGCCGGTTCGGGTTTTGGATTAAATTTAGTATCAAGCAGTTTAGTAATTATAGGGTGCATATTTATGTGCTAACGGAGAAACAACGAGATACAGGCAATCATGCTAGTATCCCGTTGTATTGATTTACATTAAAGATTGGGGTATCAGATGCAAGAGATTCAACTTACCAATTCTAAGTTTTCGAGATACCCTGAAATAATTTGTATCTCCTCCTTACTAAGTTTACTATCTACAGTTTTAGCATTTTCGATGGCTTGTTCGCTATTACGCGCGCCAACCAAAGTGATAGTGATGCCTGGCTGCTCAAGTGTCCATAGTAATACGAGTTGACCAAGTGTTATGTTCTTTTCAGCTGCAATCGGCTTTAATAGCTCGAGGATATCATTTGTTCTTTTTAAATTTTCTTCCTGAAAAAATGAAACTTCTTTGCGATGGTCGCCAGGAGCAAAAACATGGCCTGGTTTTATTTTACCGGTCAGAAGTCCCCGCTCTAATGGGCTGTAGGCCAAAATTGATTTTTTATGTTCAAGGCAATAAGGCACTAATTCTTCCTCAATAGACCGTTTAACCATGCTGTAGGGTACCTGGTCAGATGCAAGATCAATATACTTTGCAGCTTCGGCCATTTGAGCCGCATTATAGTTGCATACTCCGGCATAGCGTACTTTTCCCTGTTCTATCAGCCTGACAACGGCCTCCATACTTTCTTCGATCGGTGTTGTTGAATCTGGCCAGTGTATCTGGTACAGATCTATATAATCAGTACCCAGTCGTTTCAAGCTGTCTTCACATTCCTTAATAATACTTTCTTTTCCGGCGTACTTATAGATATCGATATCGTCACCATTATTCATCTTGCTTTTGAATGCAAAATCACCTTTTTTCAGGTCCCAACGCATACCGTATTTTGTCAGTATCTGAACACTGTGACGGGATATCCCCCGGATTGCTTCTCCTACAATTTCCTCACTTGTCCCTTGTCCATAAATCGGCGCTGTATCAATGGAAGTTACCCCCAGTGAATAAGAAACACGTATCGCATCGATCGCATCCTTACGCTCAGTTCCACCCCACATCCATCCGCCTGCTGCCCACGCTCCAAAGGTTATTTCTGATAGTGTAAGGTCGGTGTTTTCTAATTTGCGGTATTTCATAATATTTTATTTTAATTATAATTTTTTTATTGCGTCCTATATTAAAATGGTTGCTTTTTACGTTGATAAATAGCATACAACGGCACAAAAGAACGATAAATGACTTTTGTAACCAATAGAATAACAAGTAATTAGTAACTCATTTAAAAATTAGTATGTCAGAGAGAAAACTCAGTTCAACGAATTATTATAATCAATCATTCCTTGAAGAGAAGTGTGCACTTAGCGAGTTGATTTATTTATTGAGTAAAAGGTGGATGACCGAAGTACTTTTTAGTATCGAAGAAGGAAACACTCGATTTACCGCCCTAAGGGAAGACCTGGAACACATTAGTGATCATATATTAGCAGACAGACTGAAATTTTTAGAACAGCACGAACTGATACATAAAGACTGTATACCAGGCAATCCGCCAAGAACAGATTACACGCTGACTGATAAAGGAACAGAGCTTAGTAATTTATTAGATGGCCTGTGTCACTTTGCCGAAAACAAGATGCAGTTTTGAGATTGAGCCTTAATAAAACAAAACCTACTAATTGATTTATTAGTAGTACAGATTTATTGATTACAATTTCTGTAATCTATTTTTACACGAAATGGTCGTCCCTTTATGGACATTCTATTTAAAGTAAAAATGTTTACCATGAAAAAAAATCAATCTCAATTCACGACGATTTTTGTTAAAGCGTTTACCGTTATTATTTGCTTTTCCCTTGCAATGACGGCTAAAGCAGAATCACGTAGTTACTATAAGCTTAAAGTCTATCATTACAAAACCCTATCGCAAGAAAACAAACTTGACCAGTACTTTCGGCAAGCGTTAATACCTGCGCTACACCGGCAAGGAGTAAAAAATGTCGGGGTGTTTAAACCAGTTACCCAAACTGATACGGACAAGAGGGTTTATGTTTTTATCCCTTTTGCATCACTTGACAAACTGGCAGAAGAAGATCAGAAACTGCAAAATGATAAACTATACCTATCTGATGGTAAGGAATACGTTGATGCCGATTACAAAGATGCTCCCTATTCCCGCATAGAAACAATTATTTTACAAGCATTTCCGGGCATGCCACAACCTGCAGTACCTAACTTAAGCGCTTCAAAAAGCGAAAGGGTTTATGAATTACGCAGTTATGAAAGCGCAACAGAAAAATATAATGCCAATAAAGTGCACATGTTTAACAACGGCGATGAGATCGGCATATTCAAAAATCTCAATTTCAACGCTGTTTTCTACTCAGAAGTAATTTCAGGAAGTCACATGCCTAATCTGATGTATATGACCACTTTTAATAATCAGGCTGACAGAGAAAAACACTGGCAGGCATTTGGCAATGATCCGAAATGGAAATCTCTTGTCGCAATGGATGAGTATAAAAACAATGTTTCACACATGGATATTGTTTTCCTGCATCCTATGGAATACTCTGAATTTTAGCATATCAGAAGTTAAAAAATTTATTTGCTACCTATGAGTTGCCCCGGATTTTATAAACCGGGGCTTTTTTCGCAGTATATAAAATCTGTCATAGCTTTATCAGACTATTCCAGTTCATTTAAATAGTAAATTTCTATATTTGCCACATTGTTCCCGTAGTTCAATGGATAGAATTGCTGATTCCGGTTCAGCTGATATGAGTTCGAATCTCGTCGGGAACACAAGAAGCCTCGCTAATGTGAGGCTTCTTCGTTTAAAAAATCGCCGGAACATCTCCTAATTTCCAACACATCAGCTTAAAAGGTATTGTTTTTGTAAACCGAGACCATTTCGCTTACGACGCGTAGGATTCAACAATTGCAGCTACCTGGTTAACGGCAGGCTTTTTGAAAAAGTCATTATGCTTGCATTCTACTATTTTTGCAATAATATTTCCGGTTACATACTGCTTCCACAATAACTTAAAAATAGAATTTCTGTAAACCTGGGATTTAGTTAGTTCAGATGGTACTCCTTCCGGACTTGTCTCATATATTAAAACCAGGTCGCCATTATATTTTGATTTAGGATCATATATCTCATGTATTGCCAAAATTTGATTTTGTGCGCCGTTTTCTATTACTATTTCCTGGACAGCATTATTGCCGGTAACCAGAAGTTTAAGAAAGTGAGGTAATCTGTGACGCAGATATTTAATTTTAAGTCTAAGATCAATCTTAACTAAGGTTCTTATCTCATCAAGAACTCTGCGATTCAATAGTAAACCTTTAGACGGATAAGATGGATAATGACTGATAGCACCTAAAAACTCGATTTTATCCCCCGATTTTTGTAACTGCATTGCTACTTCCAAAATCGTCCGGGCGCCCATGCTGCAACCTAATAGGCTATAAGGTCCTTGTGGATGGAGTTTTTTTATCTCACCGACAAGGTAATTGGCATATTCGTGGAGATCTTTGAATGGAAAATCATCTGCATCTTCATAATAAATAATGCCATAAATGGGATTACTCTTATTGTATGTTTGTACAAATTCATTAAAAATTGTTGGGTAGCTGCTCCATGGGGGGAAGATAAATAAAGGAGTACCAAAGCCTTCTTTTAAAAGAACTATTGACTTCAATTCTTCTGATTCAAAACGTTCAATTTTATAGGCTAGTTGTCTGATGGTGGATAGCTGGTATATTGTGCTTACTGCTAACTTAAATCCCAACTCCTTATTTATCATCGTGATCGCCCGTATGGCCAACAAAGAGTTTCCCCCCAAATCAAAAAAGTCATCATCGAGGCCAACTTCTTTAAGATTCAGCATTTCCTTCCATTGAGTAATTAAAATTTCCTCTATAGGTGCGACAGGATCAGAAATTAAGTTTGACATATTAATAAATTCAATTTTAAAAAAATATAACTAATAAGGATCACCATCCGGTTATCCTTTTGCCTGTTGCTTTCCCGTGCGTAACTTTAAACAAGCCCCCTATTTGGCTTTTAAGTTTAAATGTTACTTCTAAAATAAAATAGCGACCTGCATAAACCAGATTAAAAATCCCGATGGCGGACCAAATCAAGTAAGTAAAAATTATCTGAGCTCCTTTTTCAACCAGGTATTTTAAAGATTCCATACAAATATATTATACATTATTTTATTAATGGTTAAGAATTTGCTCTCCAAACTTTTAGCGCCAATATAAGTATTTTTTATATCAAATAATATAAATTATATGTATTAGTTGATATATAATAAAAATTGCACAAAAGTTATTTCAGGTAACGCGAATTTATAGCTGCTTATAGGATTTGTCTGTGATATTTCTGCAGATTATCATCAACCGGATTCAAATTGTTATGCTGAAAATGAAATTTGAATAAGAACCACAAATAATGATATTATCAATCTTAAACTCTCTGTATTAATTCTTTTACCAGGCTTACCACATCACCAATCACTTCAAGCGATTTTATCATTTTCTCGTGACCAATGCCATCATAGTTATGACTTTCAATCAAAACGTTTGCATTTAAAAATTGTTCCATAAAAGTATAAGTAGAAATTATATCCTGTTGATCATAAGCCAGCCAGTGTTTGCCATCAAAATCATACAGATCATGTAAATTATAATGATCAGCATGTTTACCGAAATGAGCTTCGAAGCTTTTGAAAAACTCATCCTGTGCCGAACGTGATACATCGGCAGCACTCATGGTTGCTTCGAAATTTTCCTTCAATCTGATCAATGGGGTAAAACTAATTAGTAATGAGGGCTTGATCTTCGTTTCTCTTATTGCGATCACATTTGCCATTACACCTAAAGAATGACCTATCAGAATATCAGGACTGCCAAAATTTGATATAATAGCGTTAACAGCTTCAATGAATAAAAGCAGGTTGGATAACTCACCCTCTGAACTGCCGTTTCCGGGTGCATCAAAAGCAATAATTTCAAGGTCATCAATTTCACGCAAGGCGATGATCATTTCGGCAAAATCAGCGGCCTTTGATCCCCAGCCATGGGTGATCAATACCTTATGCTTGCCGCTCCCCCATTTAAAACCGGTAAAACTCAAGTCCCGGTGAGCAAAATATTCGTCTTTTGCTTTCAGTGTAAATTTTTCGGCTTCATCCAATAATTGCTGTTGCTGTAAGCGCACCGGCATTTTGGGCGAATAACATATCAACTGCCAAAGCAGCTGATTTAACTCGTCCGGGGTGTGGGATGAATTCGTTTTAACCTCATTAAAAATTTGCTTCAGCTTTTTCATGTGCCGGGAATGAATTTGCTAAAGCTATTAAACTTTATGTCGTTGATCCTAAGCTTAATGTCAAAACATCCGGTTTGATCCTACACCTTCACATTTTTCCATTTCCCGGTTTTAAACAGAAGGAAGCTTGCTATAGCCATGCAAGTTTCGGCTATGGGTATTGCTAAAAATACTCCGGTTATACCCATTTTGAAATATTTGTCGAGCACATAGGCCAGTGGTACCTGGAAAAGCCAGAAACCAAAGAAATTAACCCATGTAGTTGTCCAGGTATCGCCCGCGCCGTTAAATGCGCTCATCATTACCATGCCTATCCCATAAAAGATGTATCCTGCGCTTAGGATATGTAATGATTTGGTGGCTACCTCCCTTACTCCGGCATCATTGGTAAAAAAGCCTGTAAGGTAGCTGCCTGCTAAAAAGGTAATCAGCATAACACTACCCATGTAGATCACATTGTATTTAACCGTTTTTAAAACAGAGTCTTCGGCCCTCATTGATTCTTTTGCGCCGAGGTTTTGTCCAACTAATGTAGCCGCTGCATTACTCATTCCCCAGGCAGGGAGCATAAAAAATAGCATTATGCGGATAGACGTTTGGTACCCGGCCGAGCCCCGATCGCCGCCGGACGTTGCTACCAGTTCTGCCAAAAATATCCAGCTGCATGATCCTATCACGAATTGCATTATACCTGGGATGGCGATTTTAAGGATAGCTTTTATTTGTTCCCAATGTGGCTTTAAATAGGCCAGGTGAACCTTGATGATATTTTTACCATTAAACAGGTGGTAAAGCTGATAGACAACACCTGTACCCCGGCCAATAGTTGTAGCAATGGCAGCACCTGTTAAACCGAAAGCAGGTATGGGACCCAAACCATTGATAAATACCGGGCATAAAATGATGTTGGCTATATTGGCTATCCAAAGGCTCCGCATGGCAATGGCTGCGTTGCCTGCACCTCTGAATATGCCATTCACTAAGAACAGCATTACGATGATGAGGCTTTCGGCCATCATGATGCGGGTATAATTGGTGCCCAGTCTGGCGGTCTCGGCGCTGGCACCCATTATGGTTAATATGTTAGTAGCAAAATAAAAACCGGCAATACCTATAACCAGGTTAAACAATATGGAGACAGTAATCGCTTGCATTGCGGCTTTTGACGCTTCGACAGGGTTTTGTTCGCCTATCCTGCGGGCTACGATGGCTGTTGCTGCCATGCTCATGCCTACTGCCAGGGAATAGATTATAGATAAACATGATTCCGTAAGGCCAACTGTTTGGATGGCATAGCTGCTATGTGGTAAATGCCCAACAAAATAAAGGTCGACCAGGGCAAAAACCGACTCCATGGCCATTTCGAGCATCATGGGGATAGCCAGTAATAGTACTGCCCGCCGGATGCTGCCTTTGGTAAAATCGTGATTACCACCCCTGAGCGATTCTTTTAGAAGTGTAAATGTTCTGGATAGCTTACTCGCAGTAGCTGTTTGTGTTGTTATCATGAAAAAAGTAGTAATAAGTGAAACTGCTCAGCGATATAATGCTGAAGAAAAAGGATCAGAAATTTTCGTCCCGGGTTTTAGAACCCCATGCGGACCATTGCTACTATCATGACGCTATGGTTGATACACAAATATAGAAAAATCTATTTGTGAAATCCAATCAATAGAAAATTTAGCCAGACAAATGTGATAATCAGGAGGCACCTACGGAGCCTGCTGTGGCGTGTATCTTTTCTATAAACAGGTAGCTCCTACCTTTGGTCTAATTAAGAGTATTTTTTATAAATATTGTTATTGTTTGAAACGGGGGGTCTGGGGGGTGTTAAAAACTAAAAACTTTGTGAATAACGTTATGATAAAGGGCAGGGTGAACTTGAGCTCCTACTAAGTTTACAGAACTATGCTCCGTATTAGTCCCTGCCCTTTATGATTGCCCAAGGCCCAACTAGAATACTAACCTTGCTACAACAAAGGTTTTTTCGGCAAAAGGCAATCTTTATAAACTTAAATTATAAACGTATGAGAAAGTGGAATGTTATTCTGGGGGTGGATGTGTCGAAGTTGACACTGGACGTAAGTAGTTACGAGCTTGGGCAGCACATCAAAATCGACAATTGTTCTGCGGGGTTCAAGGTATTTCAGAAGTGGTGTAAAACTCATAACATCGATTTGCAAGAAACCCTGATAGTGATGGAATACACGGGTGGTTATGAATACAGGTTCATTCAATTTTGCGAGGCTTTTTCTATTTCATATTGCAGGGTGCCTGGACTTGAAATAAAAAACTCCATGGGTATGACCAGGGGGAAAAGTGATGAGGCCGACTCCTTTCGTATCAGCAAATATGGTGAACAAAGGATAAAAGACATTGAGCCTTCAAGGCCGTTGGATAAAACCATCCTGATACTTAAACAGCTCTTATCTTTTCGTAAACGATTGGTACGGGAAAATGCGGGCTTGCAAAGCACATTAAGCGAGCGCCAGCACATGTACGAGATAAAGACAGCCGATACAATTACCCGTGTTAGTAAGGCAAAAATGAAATCAAACACGGTGTACATAAACCAGGTGGAGAAACAGATAATGGAAATAGTTAAAGCCAATGACGCTATGTTGTTAAACTACCGGATAATAACCAGCATCAAGGGCATCGGTAAAATAAATGCATGGATGACCATCGCTTATACCGAAAACTTTACCAGTTTCCCGGATGCAAGAACGTACGCAGTGTATGTGGGTGTGCTTCCATTTGGTCATAAATCGGGAACAAGTGTCAAAGGCCGCACAAGGGTCAGTAAACTTGCAAATAAGGAACTGAAACAGGAGTTGAATCAAGCTGCAAAAACAGCGATAGCGCATGACCTTGAACTCAAAGCATATGCCGAAAGAAAGTTCAAAAACAAATGCTATCCACTGGTATTAAACAATGTTAAATTCAAGCTGATCCTCCGAATGTTCTCCTTAGTAAAAAGAGGTGAAATGTATGTGGATAACTACAAACGATCAGCCTGAAAAAAAGCAATTTTAAATTAATTTGGATATATGGTAAACCTAGAATACGGAGCTGATTGGCAATTTAGTTTTTATTCCGTTAGGAATACCCTGTTTATAGAAAACACAATAAGGATATTTGGGCTCCATAGGTGCCTCCTGATAAAATTTGATATTTCAAGCTATTTCAATGATTTATACATGAAATTCTCAAATCATTGACGGTGCTACCCCATAAGCTTTTTTAAAGGAATAAGAAAAATGTGAGAGGTTTTCAAATCCAACATCCAGGTAAACTTCTGATGGTTTACGGCCTTTTTGACTGATGAGATAATGCGCTTCTGAAAGCCGTTTTTGTTGTAGCCATTGACCGGGAGATGTTTGAAATATCTTCTCGAAATCTCTTTTAAAGCTAGCCAGGCTGCGGCCGGTGAGCTGGGCAAATTGAGCTGTGGGTACGTTGAACATATAATGCTTGTTCATATAGGCTTCGAGGTCGATCTTATAAGGCTCGCTAAAATCGAAAAGAAAATCCTTCAGATTGGGATCAAGTCTTAACAATAGCTCGACCGCTTCTTTTGTTTTCAGATCGGCCAGGGGTGCGTTGGGTAATATCGCAGCCGGATCGAAATAAGGCATAAGCGAATCAAAATAACCTTTTATGAATGGATCATCTGCTAATATGCGAATGTAATTGCCGGTATATTTTCCAACTGGCTCCAATTTGTTTTCTGCACTGTAATTGCGCAAAAATCCCTGGTCGAGAAATATATTAACAGATCTGAATTCTCCACCATTCGGCGGAGGAACTTTTATTGATTTGATCAGTTGGTTTCGGCGGATGAGGCCGATGCTGCCAGCTTTAAATATTTTTGTTCCTTCATTAGTGAACAACTGTGTTTCGCCGGAAATAATATATCCCAGGGCATGTTCGGCAATAAACTGCTCATTACCGCGCTGTTTTTGATCAACGCAGGAATAAAGCAGGTTGTTATATAAGATATGGCTTTTATCTTCCATCATAAATGAGCTTAAATATAATTGATTACTTCAACTGCATCATCAGCATTTTATCAAATAAGCGGTCCGGAAGAATTTTGCGCATAAATAAGGCTGTACCTGCCATGTATCCGCCGTGATATCTTGTTTTAGGTTGTTTGGCCTCGATAGCTTTACGCACCAGGTCAACAATCACTCCGGGTTCGGCATTTTGGGCCTCTGTATTTTTAAGTGAGGTGGCAAACTTTTGGGTTAGCTGTCCGTAAACTAAGCCTTTGGAGTTTTTCATCAGGTTATCTGCGGCAATACTTGCCCATTCAGATTTTATACCGCCCGGTTCTATCACTACTACATCGATCCCAAATTGTTTTACTTCGTTGCGCAAGCTATCGCTCAGTCCTTCCAACGCAAATTTACTGGCGTGGTACCATCCGCCCAGCGGTGTAGTTATTTTACCACCAATAGATGAAATGTTGATGATTCGTCCCCAATTATGATTACGCATTGCGGGCAACACCAATTGTATCAATCGTGCGGCGCCAAATACATTTACTTCCAGTTGGTACCGGGCATCGCTAATAGGCACATCCTCTATTGATCCGTATGAACCAAATCCGGCATTGTTGATGAGCACATCTATCCTGCCTTCGGCCTTTAGAATAGTGTTAACACCCTTTACCATTGAATCCTCGTCGGTCACATCCATTTGCAGGATCTTTACGCCAAGCATCCGAATATCTTCCATTTTCTCCACCTTACGGGCAGCACCGTATACGATATGCCCATCTTTCAATAGTTCTTTTGCAAACTCTTTACCTATACCGGCAGAAGCGCCGGTAACCAATATTACTTTCTTCATTTTTTCGATTTGTTAATTACATAACAAAGGTGCAACGAAAATGCAAGGTGAGTTTTGGTGTGAGGCTCAAGTTTACTTTGGTGTGAGGCTCAGGATAAACTTACGAAGTTTTTAAGACTTCGTAAGTTTCAGGATGCAAACCAGTGTAGGTGAGTTATTCGCTTTTTAGGCTTTTAACGGGGTTGGTAATCGCAACTTTTATAGTTTGATAACTAATCACCAATATCGCGATCATCAATATCGCAAATACCGGCATCAGCAATAACCACCAGCTGATAGTAATGTGATAGGCGTAAGAGGTTAACCACTTGTTCATGATGAGCAAGGTTACAGGTATGGCTAAAATAGCGGCAATGGCAATCAGTTTTACAAAGTCTTTAGCCAGTAATACCAATAATTGGCCTAGTGCCGCACCTAATACTTTGCGTATGCCTATTTCTTTTGTACGCTGTGTAGCCATTAAATATGCCAGACCATACAAACCCAGACATGATAGTAAAATGGACAGGATAGTAAAGTAGTTAAACAGTTTAATGCTGGTGATATCTTTTTGATAAACTTTATTGAACACATCGTCCAAAAAGGAATAAGTAAAAGGCGTATCAGGGAAATAGCTATGCCAGGTACTTTTCACTAAGTTAAGATCATTGGGATCGATCTTTACCAAAATAGAAGTAGCTTTCATGGAAGTATAAACCATAACCAATGGTGCAATTGGGTTATGCATAGAGGCATAATGAAAATTTTTGACCACTCCTATCACATACCCCTTATGATCAAAACCTTCAATAGCCTGGCCAACAGGATTTTTCCACCCTACTTGCTGTACAAAAGCCTCGTTCACTATAAAACCCTCTTTTTTGTCAGTGGTTATATCTTTAGAAAAATTTCTTCCGCCCGCCAGTTTCATATCCAGCAAGGGCATAAATTTCTCATCCACAGAAAAGTAATTCGACATTAATTCCCTTTTCACTCCGTTTGCGGTCAGCATGGTAGTGGCTTTTGGCGTTTCGCCATTATTGGCAGCCGATAGCCCGGTTTGAACCGCCGTACCTTTCACCTGGCTCAATTGTCGCAAAGCATTATTAAACGAATTTACACGAAGCAAAGCCACAGAATCATCGGGCAGCGAAATCTCCATTACCCGGTTTTGTACATAACCCAGCGACTTATGCTGTACAAAGTTTATTTGCCGGTTCATGATAAAAGCCCCGGCTATCATTACCGTTGCTGCAGCAAATTGTGTTACGGTAATTACCTTTCGCAGGGTTAGCCCTTTAGTCCCATATTTAATATTTCCCTTCAACGCTGTTATAGGTTGAAAGGCTGATAGCACAAAAGCCGGATAAAGTCCGGTTAATAATGATGATGCCAAAACTATAACGCAAATGATCCAGAAACTATAGTTTGACCATGAGGGCCATATATTGGTTTGCAGCAGGCCGTTTAAAAATGGCAGTATTGCAAACATTAATGCAATGGCGATAAACAAAGCAATAAGTGTTACAAAAAACGATTCGAACAGGAACTGTCTTATAAGGCTTGATTGCAACGCTCCGTTCACCTTACGTACACCAACCTCTTTGGACCTTTCCGTAGCGCGTGCGGTGGACAGGTTAATGTAGTTCAGCAAGGCAATAACTAATATCACCATTGCCAGTACCGAGAAGATATAAACCAGTTGTTTGTCGCCCTTTACGGTATCGCCCAGGTTACTGCTTATAAAATGTACATCTTTTAATGGTTCAATATTAAATTTCATGGAATACTTTACGGCGCCCATTTTATTTAATTCGGGCTGAATATCCTTTTTTGATATGATGGCCAGTTTATTGGCAAGGGCTGCATAATCAGGTTTTTGCCTGAAAAGCACGAAAGTGTATACAGCGAAGTCATCGTCCATCCAGTTTTTGACCTTTGAAAAATCGCCGGGTAACAGGGCATTTATTTTCAGGTCCGAGTTTTCGGGCAGATCCGCCAATATACCCGATACGCGATAAAGCACTTTATTGCAAGTTATATTTTCACCCATTGCGCTGTTAATACCAAAATACTTTTTAGCCAATGATTCGGTAATTACTATGCTATGCGGATCTGTTAAAGCCCGCGCGGGATCGCCCTCCTTCAATTGGTAATCAAACACATTAAACAGGTTCGCATCGGTTTTATAGACAAATTCCTCTTTGAATAACTGATCATTTACTTTCATAACCGCTTGTTCCGGCTCAAAACGAATTGCCGTTTCTACCTCGGGGTAATTATGATTTAAGGCTGTTGCTAAAAGTGTTGGCGTTAAAGCGATAGTGACATTATCACTCTCGGGGGTACGCATCATATTGGTAATACGAACTATCCTATCTTTCTTGGCGTGATAAGTATCAAAGCTTAGCTGGTAGTTGACATAAAATGAAATGAGCAAGCAGGCTGTAATACCTATAGACAGGCCTCCGATATTAATGAAGGAAAAAGCTTTGTGACGAAGCAGGTTGCGCCAGGCAATTTTTAAATAGTTTTTCAGCATGATGTCGGGTTTTAGTATATCAAATGTATACTAATGACGATACTAAAAAAACTCAACAATTGCTGATTAACAGCTATTTAACACTATTTAACAAGAATTAACATATGAGGGGCATTACACAACACTATTCATTTTGTCATTCTGAACGGAGTGAAGAATCTTCTGCGTTTACTAAGTATGCGCTATACTTTTCACCGTAAAATCTTGATGAAGAAGATTCTTCACTCTCGCTCAGAATGACAACTCCCTGTTTTGGCCATCTTCCCAACACGACAGGTGACAACACCAACATGGACCTGAAATAATTGTTGCTACGATAGCATTTTTTTCAAATTGTTGTAGTCGTTAGTAACATTTTCCATTGGCTTTGGCGGCCCGTCCTGCTCAATAAAAAAGTATTTCATGCCCGATGTATGCCTGGCATCAAAAATTGGTTTAAAATCAATATAGCCGCTGCCGATTTCTGCGGGCTCTTTTGTGGTTTTGTCTATATCCTTCACATGCCAAAGCGGTATACGGCCGTGGTATTTCTTAAATATCTCGAGAGGGTTATGCCCGGCAACAGTTGCCCAGCCAAGGTCAAGTTCGCTCTTTACCAAATCTTTGTCGGTATTGGCCATTATGTAATCATAAGGCAATACCCCGTTTATCGGCACAAATTCAAAACTGTGATTGTGAAACGCAAATTGCACTCCGGCTTTCTTGCATGCTTCTCCAGCTTTGCCAAACACATCTACCGCAATTTTAACATCGTCCATCGTTTTTGTTGGTATTGCTGCACATACAAGGTATTCCAGTCCACCCTCCGCTGCTTCGTCGGCTAATTGCCGGGCATTGTCCTGCAGGTTAGCCGATTTGGGCATGTGCTCAATCATGGGTGCATACTTCTTTATTTGGGCGGAGTCTTTCGCGTTAGTGGCAAGTTTCATCAACGTGGGTAAGGTAAAAGGCACTCCTCCCACATGTTCGCTGCGCCAGGTCATTCCCATGTCTTTTACCATACTGGCAAATTCCCTGGGTTTATATCCATAGTAAAGACCTTTTGAGCCACTGGCACTTTCCAGGTTCCTATAACCAATTGCCGCCAGCTTTTGCAGCGTGCCTTTGGTGTCGGCGTCCATCAAGGCGCCAACAGTGTACAACTGCAGACCAATAGCATCACCGTTCTTGGGCATAATAAAATCTACAGCGCGGCTAAGCGACGGGTACAGCATGCCTGCTGCGGCAATCATGCCGGTTTGTCGTAAAAACGTTTTCCTGTTCATATCAATTCTGTTGAGTTTTTTTAATTTTTAAAGGCAGCAATAACGCAGGGCTTGTTAAGGCCTGCACCTTTACTTTTAACATTAGTTAACCGAATAGCTTACAAAAGCAATCTTTTTATTGTCAGGGCTCCACGACGGCGTGTTGATGGTGCCCGCGCCGCCGTAAAATACAGGCGTTATATCTTTGATAGCTTTTGTTTTGAGATCCATCAAACGGAGTTTGACATTTTTACCAAATGGATGATTTTGCTTTTCGTCAGTAGTATAGGCAATATAAGCGATCCATTTATTATTGGGTGACGGATGGGGAAACCAGTTGGCATTTTCATCAAAGGTCATTTGCTCCGGTTGCGAGCCATCGGGGTGCATCCGCCAAATTTGCATATGTCCGGTACGGTACGAATGGAAATAGATATACTTGCCATCAGGAGAGTAATCGGGTCCGTCGTCTAACCCCGGGGTTTCAGTTAGTCTTTTCGGAGTGCCGCCTTCCACCGGTATTGTGTAAACATCCAGGTTACTAAAGTCCCCTCCGCAATAGGCCAATGTCTTGCCGTCAGGGCTCCATCCATGCCAAAAAGAAAGATCCTGGGATGTTATTATTTTCCTCGGTTGCCCGCCTGCGGCAGGTACGATAGAAATAGAAAATTTATAACCTTTTTGTGAAGGGTTGCTCATATCGAAACTGGTTATTGCTATCCATTTGCCGTCCGGTGAAAGCCCGTGGTCATCCATGTTTTGATTAATTGACCCGGTATTAATTTCGGTTAACGCTTTGGCAGCAAGGTCCAGCTTGTACATTTTGCCTCTAAAGTTGAGGACAAGGTAATTGTCAGGATGCCAGTTGGGCGCTTCATAATCACCTTTAGCGATTAATACCGTATCGATTTTTCCTGTTTTGATATCTACTGTCTGGATATAGCTCGTCGTGTCGCGTTTACTTTGCGCGAATACTGACGCCGATAAAAGCAAGCAGAAAAATAGCACGCCGGCTGGTTTAAAAAACGGCAAAGAAATCGGGAATTGAATAGATTTGCTCATACTAGTACAATTTTGTGTTTATAATATTTAAAAGAATTTCTATTTGGTAAAATTTACAATTTAGCGAATGTAGGTAAAAAATTTCTATTTGGTAAAATTTATCAAATAGAAATTTTTAATTATTTTTGTAGCTTATGAATGCATTGGAAGAGTTTGAAGATTTTATAGTAAACGGGTATAAAACCTATATTCCGCACGTATGTATAGACTGTGCCATATTCGGTTATCATGACCACCGGCTGAAAATCTTACTATCGCAGTTTGAAGGCCTTGACGGGCTTTGCCTGCCCGGAGGGTATATAAAACGAACCGAGACTATGGATGAAGCCGCCAGCAGGATCGTTGAGGAAAGAACATCTATAAAGGGTTTATATCTGCAGCAATACAAAACATTCGGAGGCCCTGACCGTGTAAAATTCAATGATTTTGATTTGGACAGGTTTGCAAAGGATACCGTGTTGACAAAACTAAAATCAAGCTGGTTGATAGATCAGACGATCTCTATCGGTTATTACGCTATAACAGATTTTTCACTGTCGAAACCGCAGCCAGGATTCATGGACCGTTCATGTGACTGGTACGATATCGATAAAATTCCTTCATTATTGTTCGATCATAACCAAATGGTGAAAAATGCGTTGCAAGTTTTGCGGTCACAATTATATTATCAGCCGATCGCCCAAAACCTGTTGCCTGAGAAGTTTACGCTCACTGAAATACACGCCGTGTATGAAACCATTCTTGGTAAAAAACTGGACATAAGAAATTTCCCAAAGAAGATGGCATTTCTTGGATTGATCACCAAACTTAACGAGAAACGAAACATCGGGCCGCACAGGGCGCCTTTTCTTTATACCTTCAACAAGAAAAAATATAAAAAGGCGCTGGAGTTGGGTGTTACGTTAAGTTGAGGAAAAATACAGATCATTCCGCCATCTCAACCGGTTGTGCTACCGATCTCTCCTGCCTGATCTTTTCCCTGTGCATAATACCCCATTCACTTAAGGCCGTTAAAACAGTGTCGAGTGAATTGCTGTACTCTGTCAGTTCGTACTCCACGATCACAGGGGTTTGGGTAAAAACGTTCCGCTTTATAAAACCATTCATTTCCAATTCCCTCAGTTCGTGTGATAATACTCTTGCCGAAATACCGGTGATGGTACGCTGCAGTTCATTAAAACGCTTATTTCCACTTTTAAGAGCAATAACGACCCTCAGTTTCCATTTGCCTCCAACAACATAAAGTGCATCACCTATACCGGTTAATGCCCTTGTGCACTCCTCTTTTGAATGAATATGTCCCATGATCTTATACTTGATTACAGTTCCACTATACAAAAGGTTACTACTAACCTTTTGTATAGTACTAACTTTTTATAAGCAAATGTACATAGTTTTGTCTTATCAAAAAATAAAATAATGAAAGCAATTAAAATTACTTATTGGATAACAACAGCTATAGTCGGCTTAATGATGTTCTATTCGGCCTATGCTTATTTAACACAGGATGCGATGGTGCAAGCATTCCACCATTTGGGTTACCCGGATTATTTCAGGGTTGAACTGGCTATCGGAAAAGTTTTAGGTGCTATCCTGCTGATCGCACCAGTATCTGCAAAGATCAAAGAATGGGTTTATGCCGGCTTTGTGATCACCTTTATATCGGCCTTTATTGCGCACACCGCTTCAGGCGACCCGGTTAATTACCGTGTGATGCCAGTAATATTCCTGGTGTTGATGCTGGTTTCCTATTTCACTTATCATAAACAAAATCAGCTTTTAAAAACCGCTTAATCTGATAACTCTATTATAAAAAATCAAAAATGAAAAAGATACTAAATGTTATATCCAGTGCAAGGGGCGCAGCCTCAAACAGCACACAATTGGCAAATGCAATTATTGAAAAATTGACTGAACAATATCCTGGAAGCACGGTTAAATTGCGCGACCTTGTTGAGCGGCATTATCCGCACCTGGAAGAATCGCACTTAAACGCTTTCTTTGCGCCTGCTGAAAACGATACAAAGGAATATAAGGAAGCAACTCAACATTCTAACGAGGCCATTCAGGAACTATTGGAAGCCGATATAATTGTGATTGGCGTACCGATCTACAATTTCAATATCCCTTCTGCACTCAAGGCATGGCTGGATCATCTTGTTCGCGCAGGCAAAACATTTTCCTATCAAACCGGTCAGCCTGAAGGTTTGGTAAAGGGTAAAAAGGTTTATCTTGCTATCGCATCAGGCGCCGTTTATTCGGATGGGCCGATGAAATCTTATGATTTTGCGGAACCCTACCTGAGAGCAGTTCTTGGATTTATAGGCCTGACTGATATTACGACTTTCAGGGTAGAGGGTGCCAGTATGCCTGATCTGAAAGAAACTGCGTTGCAAAAAGGTATTGACAGCATAGCTGTGTAATGTTCTTTTGTCATTGCGAGGAGTGAGCGACGAAGCAATCGCATACCATACAGGGCGAAGATGCAAAGTTCGCGATTGCCACGCTACGCTCGCAATGACAAAATGAGAAAACAATAACCATCCACCGTGGTTTTCTATTCATGTTCACTATCCACGAAATTGCCAACCGTTTAAAAGAAATGCTCAGCGAACAAAAGTTTGTTGAAGCCTACCAGCTACTATTTTCAGAAGATGCCGAAAGTATCGACCCGCTAAATACAAGTGGTCAGCCTTTAAAAGGACTGACCACCTTATTGGAGCGTGAGAAAGATTTTTTATCGCGCGTCACCACTATTCACAAGATTAGTTTATCCGAACCAATTATTGCGGGCAGCTACTTTACTTTAAGTCTAAAAATGTCATTCGATGTTAAAGGACAAGGGCATATGGACGTTGATGAGCTCTGTGTTTACAAAGTAAAAGAAGGCAAGATCCTCAGTCAGCAATTTTTTATAGGCTAGCCTGACCTGAAATAGGTATAAGTACTTAACGCACGGGCAGTGGTGACACTATTTTGTCAGTACCACCAACAACATAATTAACTGATAAACAGGACGTTCATAAATATTTATTAGCGTTCACGTTGTTGTGAACGTGAACACCTTCCGGTTAAAGCACCAGCTGGGCGTATAATTTTTCAAGTGTTTCAAGCGGATCAATACATAAACCCGGGTGTACTTTTGAACTTTGCACCACTGTACTGCGCGTTGCAGTAAGCCATCTAAAGCGCGACGGCATATCCAACTGAGCTATCGGCCCGCCATCTTTACTACCATGGCAAATTTGAGCGTAGGAATACAGGTGACCTTTCAGATCATCAATATCAATTTTATTTGAAAAAGAACAGAGGCGTGCCTCATCTACTGCACACATGCATTGCAGAAATTTGAGTTTAGGGCAATAAAGTATCACCCCAACATTCAGGAATTCCTCGCGCTCCACCTGCGGCACCACGCGGATAACGGCATACTCAAATAAGTTATTCTCTTGCATGTTTTGCCTCCTCTACAAAAATAGCTGATGCCGCTAAACGTGTTTCTAAAAATTGTGTGTAAACTGATCGCACTTCATCAGGATCTTCCAGCCACTCCCCTTTTATCCACTCATCCGGGACCAGTGAAACGATAGAATGGATGAGCTCAGCTGTTAAAATGGATTTAAATTCTGCATCTACTGTTTCCAATTCTGTTGCTTTGGATAATAAAACATGATCCTTCACCTGTAAAAACGGACGAACGGCCTGCTCCTTCCAGTTATCCCACGAATGGTGAAAATATAATGCAGCACCGTGATCTATCAACCAAAGCTCCTTATTCCAGGTGAGCATATTGGTATTTCGCGGAGTCCGGTCAACATTAGTAAGCAGGCAATCCAGCCAAACTATCTGCGAAGCCAGTTTTGCATCGACAATTGTAACTGCCGGGTCGAAAGTAATAGCTCCTGATAGATAATGTAATCCCAGGTTAAGACCTACGCTTGCTTTTAACAGATCCTGTATTTCTTCATCAGGCTCAGTGCGACCGAAGGCTGTATCCAAATTGGCAAACACAATCTCTGGTATTTTTAAACCTAATGCACGGGCTATTTCACCACCGATCAGTTCGGCTATTAACGCCTTCACCCCCTGCCCCGCACCACGGAATTTGATCACATAGAGGAAGTCATCATCCGCCCCGGCTATAGCAGGCAACGAACCGCCTTCGCGCAGTGGAGTTACATAGCGTGTTACATTTACAGTACGAAGTTCAGGTGTTTTAAAATCCATTAGCAGTTATTTCAGCCGGGAACAAATCTATAAAATCCCGGGAGTAATATAACCCTATAAAAAAAGCCGTCTTAAAATGTATAAGACAGCTTTTGTATATATATAACAGTTAGGGTTTCTGTGTTATTTCTTTGTATAAATCTGATCAAGAAATTGATACCGCGCTGTAGCAACCGGCTCCAGTTTAGTTTCCACGTTGATGTTTATACTTTGTGTTACGCTTCCTTTATTGGCTTTCCATTCAGTAAGCCCATTGCCGTTGGGGTTGCCCGTTTTGATAAAGTTGGCGAAATAATCCTCCATTGTTGCCGAAACTTTGTAATCCTCCGGTTTCCAATCATAAACCTTATTGCCAGCCAGGTTGCCCATAGCATACTCTATTTCAGAGGCGTGAGACGCTCCTGTGTATGGAGCTGGTGCTTTGCTCTTTGCATCATCAGTTCCGTCTTTTATTACACCACCTGCTAAACCAGCCTTAGCATTGCCCATAGCTGCCACCATTGGCGGACGGGGTTTTCCAAAAACATAGGTATACACTGACTTTCCTCCGGTTTGCGCGGCAAGATCGGCCCATTTCCAGGTGCTGTAAACGATAAAACGGTCGCTGCCCAGCTCAGTTGCTGATTTGATTACTTCGTCCTGGGTTGAGCCGGGATATAATTTTAATACTTCATCTGCCTTATCATTATATAATGACTTTAATTTTTTCAGATAATTTTCTGGTGTCGGCAAATCGCCCCACATTAATGCCTGGTAAGGAACTTCTGCTGAATTCCAACCTACTAATAAAGGTACCTTAGCTTGTTCTCCTGTTGCAAATACCTCGGCTGGCGTTTTTGTTAAAAAATAGCCATCAACCGTTGGCGACATAGGTGGATTACCTTGTTTTGATGCCAACTCTAATAACTGATCTGCCGGAATAGCCCTCAATGCAGCTAATGAAGATGCATTTACTTTTTGAGCGAAGGCAACACCGTTCTTTTCACCGTCAGCCAGTGGGATAGCTGGTAATGTCGGGTTGATCATACCGCCGCTTTCACCGATAGCACCTGCGATCAGGTTTTTGGATAAAGGTGATGCCATTTGTGCACATACTGCTATTGAACCTGCTGACTCACCCGCAATAGTCACCTTATCCGGATCACCGCCAAAGGCGGAAATGTTCTTTTTCACCCATTCTAAAGCTGCATACTGATCTAACAATCCATAATCACCTGATGCATGATGGGGAGACTCGGCTGTTAATTCAGGGTGCGAAAGAAAACCGAATACACCCAGTCTGTAGTTTACAGTAAGCGTTACAATGCCTTTTTGAGCCATGCTTTCGCCATCATAGCGCGATTCAGAGCCATCACCGGCAACAAATCCACCTCCATAAAAGTAAACCAATACCGGTAATTTTTCTTTGGATGATTTTGCGGGCGTCCATACATTCAGATATAAGCAATCTTCACTCATACCGGCTGAACGGAACATCATATCGCCAAATACATTCTTTTGCATAGCATTATTGCCAAAATGGTCTGCTTTACGCACGCCTGTCCAGTTTTGCACAGGCTGTGGTTCTTTCCAGCGCAAATCTCCTACCGGAGGGGCTGCAAACGGAATACCTTTAAAACTACGGATACCTGTAGCCGAGTTAGTAGTACCTTCTAATGTACCGTTGGCAATTTTCACCTGGTCTTGCGCAAACACATTAATGCTGGACACAAGCATAACTGCCAGTAAAACGAAACCTGTTTTTCTCATGGTCTTTAATAAAAATGGTCGGTCTAAAATAAGTATTATTTTCAGATTGTGTTAAAATGACACATATATAAATATTCCCTGGTGAATTTATTTTATAATTTATAGTACTATGTATTGGATAGTACTAATATTTTACATAAGTTTGTTTTGCTAATTATTAAATGACCATCAAAAGAAACGATATGGAAAAATCAGGAATCGCTATTCTAGTAGCGGGTATTGCATTATTGGCTGCCTGCAGCTTTGGCCGAAAGCACACAACTATAGTAGAGAACACAAACAATCATCTTATTAAGATAGAATATGCAGGGCATATTGCTTTCAATAATGACGAAACGGCGATCAGCAGTATTTCTCGGGATGGTTATTTAGAATATCAGAACGATGAAAGAAAGCTAAATGCTAAAAATGATGGCCACGGTGGCGTTAGTTATGAATTATATGAGGGATATACAAAAGTAAACCCGGATGCCGGGGGCAAAAAATTTATAGCAGAAGCCATAAAAGTGATCGTGCAAAAAGCAGGGCATAATTTGAATATGAATTAGCCAAACCGATCTGATTTATAACCTAAAGTTCAACAAATGATCCGTATAGAAGTTGCATCACCGGCAGATATTAATGCATTGGCCAGGGTTGAGATTGAAAGCAAATTACAATCTTTCTCTGAGCATATGGACGCCATTGCTATTGATCCTGAAATTCGTACTTACCGCTGGCATACGTATTTTGATGGCGAATCACCAGTAAGCGCTAAGCTACCACGTATTGTTTTTAAAGCAATAAAGGATAAACAGATAGTAGGCTTTATCGCCGGGCATTTGACCACCCGTTATGATAAAGATGCAGAAATACAGAGCTTTTATGTTCTAAAAGACGAACAGCGCAAAGGAATTGGCAGTGCGCTGTTAAAGAAACTATTAACCTGGCTTAAGGATCAAAAAGCTAAAAGTTTGTGCGTTGGTATATTTCCTGAGAATCCATACCTCGTATTTTACCTCAAATTCGGTGGCCTGCATCTGAACCCGCATTGGATCTATTGGGATGACCTATCCCTTGTACAAGAAAAACTTGAAATCATGCTATCTGATTCACATTGCAATCGCAAAATGTAAAGCCGGCATACATATCTCCTGCCCGGCATAGCGTAAATAGCAGCGGCGGACAATGCTCCTTACCTTTCGGAGCAAAAATACGCTTGAAAGCAAACTTTGATATAAGCGGTTACTCTGCCAATCTTCAAATTATATTAACCGCCATGAAAAAATATGGCCTGATATTAGCAGACATCGGCAGCAATATGTATATCAGCGGTGCACCGGATGAACGCTGGAATAATGATGACTTGCAGAGACTTGGCACAATTGCAGCCTCTAATTTTGAGGTGGTTAAATTTAATTAATTCCCCATTATCACTCCGTCTGGAATAACGCTGAACTTGAAAAGAGTACCTTTATTTATAAAGCTTTAATCCTTTATCTTCAGAAGTAGCTGGTTTTATGCTAACTGCGGCCCCGCCGCCTTTGGCTAATTTCAGGTTTAACTTTGTGTTCGCATCTACCAGGTATTTTTTGATCTGGTATGCTTCCGGATTTTCTTTCCAATCAGCATTATCTGCATCGGCATAAATTATTGCTACATATTTTTTACCCTTATCCAAAAAGTTTAGGCTCAGGCTTTCATCACGATTGTTTTCATCTGTGACTGCACCTATAAACCAGTCTGATGTCCCTTTTGCTTTACGGGCTATGGTGATATAATCACCCGGCTCTGCTTCCAGTATCTTTGTGTCGTCCCAATCAACGGCTACATCTTTTATAAACTGGAAAGCATCCATATGCTTTTCATAATTTTCGGGCAGGTCAGCAGCCATTTGCAAAGGGCTATATATAGTGATATATAACGCCAGCTGTTTGGCTAAAGTAGTATGTACCTGTCTATCTGGAACGTTACTATAACCTTTTATTCTAAATATCCCCGGAGTATAGTCCATTGGTCCGCCCATTAAGCGTGTAAATGGCATAATGGTTTCATGCTCTGGTTTGCTTCCGGTACTAAATGCATTATACTCATTACCCCTGCCTGCTTCGCTAGCCATCCAATTTGGATAGGTGCGTTGTAATCCCGTAGGCCTTACAGGTTCATGAGCATCCAACATGACATGATAATCAGCTGCTTTTTGCGCTACGCGGACATAATGCTGCACCATCCATTGCCCATCATGATGTTCGCCACGGGGGATGATTTTGCCTACATAACCCGTTTTTACAGAAGTATAGCCATACTTATTCATAAAGCGATAAGCTGTATCCATCTGACGCTCATAGTCGGTAGCCGAGCCGGACGTTTCGTTATGCATGATTATGTGTACGCCTTTTGATCCAGCGTATTGCGTTAGTTCCTTTACATCAAAATCAGGATATGGGGTAACAAAGCTGAAAACGTTTTCTTTCCAGTTACCGAACCAATCTTCCCAGCCCACATTCCATCCTTCTACCAAAACACCTTGAATACCATTAGCTGCAGCAAAATCAATATACTTTTTCACGTTAGCTGTATTAGCACTGTGTGTGCCATTAGGTATAAGTTGACCTTTTGCATCGAGCGAATCAGCATCGTTTGAATAATTCCAGGTACCCTTACCAGTTTGCATTTCCCACCAAACCCCCACAAATTTCATTGGCTTTATCCATGATGTATTTTCAATTTTTGATGGATCATTGAGATTCAGGATCAATTTTGAGGTTAATATATCCGCAGCATTATCAGTCACAATAATAGTACGCCACGGACTTTTAAAAGGGGCGTGTACATAGGCCTTATTGCCTGTAGGAGCTGGCACCAAACTAGCAGTAAGCTGATAATTGCTTCGATCAACATGCAATTGCATGGCTGGAAAGTTCACCAATCCAGCTTCATGTATATTGATATACAAGCCATCGGCTGTTTTCATCATTAACGGCGTCTGCACGGCATAAGCATCAGGAGCTACTCTTACTGCTATATCAGTTGATGAAGCTACCAGTTGTCTATTATCGATCTCGCTTATTTTTGAAGTGGTATATGGATATTCATTAGTATCATAATCGCCCGGTATCCAAAAAGTCTTGTGATCGCCTGCCATGTTAAATCCCGTCAACTCGTTCGAAACCACAAAATATTTCAGATTAGGTTGCTTTGGAAATTCATAACGAAAACCCACGCCATACTCAAATACCCTGAAAACAATATTCATCAGCCTATTTGGGCTATCTTTTTGCTTCAGGTGAATAGTTACCTGCTGATAATGATTACGAATACTGCTTACTTCGCCCCAAACCGGTTTCCAGGTCTCATCTACTGAAGTTTGCTCAGACCCAGTTAGCTCAAAATGTTTATCAAAGGCACTGTCATTAGCTAAAGTAAAACCCAAAGCAGAGGGTTTAATAACCGGTTTTTCGCCATAATAAACCGAATAAACCGGCTTTCCTTCAGCATCAAGCATAAACTCAAGTCTTACCTTGTTCATACTCGCTTTTATTAGTTTATTATCCTGTGCTTTAGCCGCATGCAATATGGCAAGGCACATCAAAAATGTGTAAATTTTTTTCATTATAATATCCGGCTTTGTTAGCGATGAAGGTTCATCATTGGTCTTTAAAAGCTCCAAAGTAACTCTTTTGTTACAGTTTTTTAATATAAAAATAAAAAAAGTGTAAAGTTACTTTAACTGAATTGTATCTAATAATCAATTCGATAAGCTAATGGCTACAGTGGAAAATGGAATAATCAGATCTTTGAGTATATTGAACCTCTTTTGATAGCATGTGCTTCCTTTAAAACAGAAACCAGGAGCTCTAGTTTCATGGGCTTGGAAACATAATTATCCATACCCTGCTTCAGACATATTTCACGATCTTCCGCAAGTGCATTTGCTGTCATTGCAACAATGTAAGGCTGTTCTATACCAAGTTGGCGGATATTTCTTGTGGCTTCAAACCCATCCATTTCAGGCATTTGAACATCCATCAATACCACATCAAATGTTTGTTCTGAAACCTTCTGCAATGCCTCAAGTCCATTATTGACAATTATGGTTTTATAACCTAGTTTGGCCAATATGCGCATTATAAGCATTTGATTGACAGGATTATCTTCCGCTATCAGGATATCTATCGGATACTGCTCTGCAAAATTGACATCAAGAACATTGCCTGGTTTTTCTTCTACCTGTATGGCTTCCCTCAGATCACCCAGTTCAGCATAAATACTCTTTAATAGCTGATTCTGTTTTACCGGTTTTATGAGTACAGCCGAGAACAAGCCAGGATATTTTTTGCGGCTTGTATCACCTATCGAGCTTAAAATAATAACGGGAACCGGATTAGGCATATTCTTAATTACACTTGCCAGGCCTGCCCCATCCATATCGGGCATCTCCATGTCAGAAATAACCAGGTCGAAACCTGTATCCTCAGTCAGGATTTTTATAGCCTCATGTGCAGAAGTACAGGTTACAGGCATAAGATTCCACTGCTCCAATTGGGTTTTTAAAATCACCAGGTTGGTTTTGTTGTCGTCAACTATCAGTATCCGCTTCCCTTTGATATTTGAAATACTATGTAATAACGGTGTTTCAGGAGCAGATTTAGTGCTTGTTTTAGCCTGTATTGTGAAGTTAAAAGTCGACCCTTCACCCACTTTACTTTCAACCCACACATTACCACCCATCAATTTAACCAGGCGCTCACTAATAATTAACCCTAAACCTGAACCGCCATATTTGCGGGTGGTAGACGAATCAACCTGTGAAAATGCCTGGAATAAAGTTGAAAGTTTATCCTCTGGAATACCTATACCAGTATCTTTAACGCTAAAACCAACCGCTATTTCATTACTGGAGACAATACTGGATAAAAATACTTTTATAAATACTTCACCCTGTGACGTGAATTTTATTGCATTATTGATCAGATTGATGATCACCTGTTTAAGACGAAGGCTATCCCCTATTACATAACGTGGCAGGTTAAAATCGATCTGGTATATAAGATCAAGATGTTGCTCTGCAGCCTTTTGCGAGAATATATCCATTATCTCTTCAATGTTCTGGCGCAAATCAAAATCCTCTTCCTCAATATCCATTTTACCTGATTCTATTTTCGAGAAATCCAGGATATCGTTGATTACATTAATAAGGCTGTCGCCGCAATTGACTATAGTTTCGGTATACTCGCGTTGCTCGCTTGTCAGGTTAGTTTCCGAAAGTAACGAAGCCATCCCTATCACACCATTCATTGGCGTCCTGATCTCATGACTCATAGTTGCCAGGAAAATACTTTTAGCCTGGTTGGCTTTATCAGCCTCTTGTCTGGCCTGGTATTCCTGATTTTTCTGATCCTGAAGTTCTTCTGATTGTGCCTGCAATTCCTCGTTCAGAGCCTGTAATTCCTCTGACTGTGCCAGCAATTCATCATTAACTGTCTGCAATTCTTCTGATTGGGCCTGCAATTCCTCGTTCAAGGCCTGCAGATTTTCAGATTGTAATTGCATTTCTTCAGTCTGGCGCACTATTACCGTGGTACGTTCCTTTACCTCATGCTCCAGTTTCGCCTTTTGCCTGATGATACTTTGAACCCGATACATATAGATGCGATAAATACATAATACCACAAATACAGCAACCGAAAACTCGAACCACCACGTAAGCCAAAACGGTGGTACAACTGTAACCTCTATGCTTAAAATCTGTGGAGACCATTGCCCCGAACTATTCTGGCTTTTAACCTTGAACACGTAATCACCGGGAGGAATATTAGTATAAGCTGCTATATTTTTGTTCCCTACATAATTCCACCCTTTATCAAAGCCTTCCATTATATAGGCATATTTCTTTTTAGTTGGCGACAAATAATCTAAGGATGCATATTCAAATGAAATAACCGATTGATCATGTGTTAATGTAATAGATTTTGTCTCGGAAATATCCTGTTTTAACGGCGAATCATCACTATCGTTTTTTGCAACTTCTACACTATTGTTAAATATCTGGAAATCCGTAAAAACAAGCGGCGGATTATATGCACCCTGGAATACTTCCTCCGGAAAAAATGAATTAAAACCATTTACCCCACCAAAATAGAAGGCTCCTGTACTGCTTCTCAAAGCTGAATGTTGTTTAAACTCATCCGCTTGCAAACCGTCTTCTATCGTAAAGTTTTTAAATTTATTCGTTTGGGGATCATACATGGATATCCCATTGTTGGTACTTATCCATAATTGTCCCTTATCATCTTCTAATATGGCTTGCGTATAATCATTAGGCAAACCATCCTTTGTTTTAAATATGGTAAAGCGACGGGTTACCGGATCAAAACGGTCAAGCCCCCCCAATGTACATATCCATATTTTGCCAAGATGATCCTGCATCAGATCAAGAACCGTATTGTTACTGATACTATTCTTTTTATCATTATGCGGAAAACGTACAAATGTGTTCGTTTTCGCATCAAAAAGATCCATACCGGCATTGTCTGTACCGATCCACAAATTTCCTTCTTTATCACTTAACAGGGCATTGATCCTGTCACTACTGATACTTTTAGGATCATTTTCATCATTTTTATAATGAATAAAGCTATTGGTTTGTGGTTGGTACAAATTTAAACCATCCCCAAAAGAACCAAGCCATATCCTTTTATCGGATGTTTGTGCTATGGCATAAATGTTATCTCCGCTTAAACTATTCGGGTCAGCCGGGTTATGTTTAAAAGCCTTAAAGGTTCGGGTAACGGGGTTCATTATATTTACGCCATTACCCCATGTACCTATCCATATGTTATTTTGATCGTCTGCCTTGATCTCAAGTATATTATTACCTGATATACTATTTTTATCAGAGTCCTTATGCTTGTAAGCTGTAAACTTACCCGACTTGAGATTAAACAAGTTTAATCCACCGCCGTCCGTGCCTATCCATATGTTATAATTTTTGTCTTCAAAAAGGCCGAGTACAAAATCATTTGAAAGGCTATAAGGCAGCGAGTTATGCTTATAGTGCATAAAATCGCTTTTATTTTTCTTATACAGGTTAATACCCCCGGCATAAACACCAAGCCACATATTGCCGTTCTTGTCCTTTAGAATTACATCTACTGAATTGCTGGTTAAAGTGGTATTGTCAACGTCATCATGATAAAAACTGGAGAATTGCTCCCACGCCGGATAGTATATACTCAAGCCACCATTCTCAGTTCCTATCCATAAATTATGATCGTCATCCTCAGCAATACTTTGTATACTATTGTTTACTAACGAACTACTGTTATTTGGATCATTTACAAAATGTCTGAACTTGCCTGTGCCTGCATTATAAAGGTTTAATCCTGTTTCTTGTGTACCTATCCACAGGCGGTGTTTACTGTCCTCAAAAATGGCGGTTACTTTATTCCCGGATATTGATTCCTTATCAGTTGGAATATTTTTGAAATTAACGAAATTATTGTTTTCGCGATCAAACAGGCTAAGACCGTTGCTCATTGTCCCTACCCATACATCATTATTATGATCTCTGTAAACAGTTATGATATCATTATCTGCAATGCTTTTTGGATCACTGCTATTAAGATAATGTACACTCTTACCAGTTTTAGGGTCGAACAGGTTCAAGCCACTCCTTTGCGTAGCAACCCATAATTTACCCGAACCGTCAAGTGCTACCTTACTGATAAAATTACTTGACAGACTATTCTTATCTTTTTCGTTATGCAGGTAACGATGAAACCGATTAGTATTTCTGTCGTATTTATTTAAACCGCCCCCAACTGTGGCAACCCAAATATTACCGCTTTTATCTTCAATAATATCCTGAATGAAATTATTACCGATAGTAGTAATATCTTTAACATCGTTTCTGAATATTTTAAACTTATATCCGTCATAGCGGTTCAACCCATCGGCAGTACCTATCCAGATAAATCCGCGGCCATCTTGCAATATGCAATTTGGATTTAGCTCGGAAAGGCCGTTTTCTGTCCCAAGATGATCAAAATGTAATTGTTGATTCTGGGCAAATAAACAAGCAGATATTGTAAGTAAAATGATAGTGAAAAAATATTTAACACCTCGTGTTATCACAGATCCTATCAAGTTGTTTGGTTTAACCATTAAAGTTCTACTAATCAGGTTTTAATAGCGTTAATCTATAATTGCATTTATTAATAGACTTTTACGTGAACCTTACATTTTTAGTTATAGGTTTATATGAGAAGTTCAATTTTACTAAGGATAAGTGGGGGTAAAATCTCTTTATAAACATTGTCAAAATTTCCAAAAAAACAATAAAATATGCGTTCATTGTCCTTAATGACAACTTTGCACAGGACAATCATATTTTTTATATAATAAAGCTTGTGCGGGTATTACGCAAAAAATACCGTGTAAACACCCTTGTTTAATGGATATATATCATTTAATTTTATATAAATTACTCATACACAATAATATTTTACTTCCCGATCTATTATACTTTGATTAATAATAGTCTATAAAACTGCTGCTAATATAGCCGATCAATCAAAACTGATCATGACATAAATAAACCAACCTATGCTGAAATCTTTCTCTTTTGGCAAAAATCAGGCTAGCGTTTTAATTACGCTTTTGATATTGATCTCTTTGGGGGCATGTTATTTCTTCATCTATCTTCCTAACAATGAAAAAGCCGTACAAGAACGACGGTTCCGGTGTTTGCGCAAAATTGATACTAACATCCATACAAAAATTGAAAACAGTTTTACGCAAATTGCCAATTTGCTGGAGAATTATGATAAAAACTCGCCGCCTTATATTAATATCAGCAGGGATAGTATTAAAAAGAAGGATAGTTTGCTTAGCGGGCTAAGGGAATATATTAGTGGTTATCCTAAAACATATTTTACTATACTGCTTCCCGAACAGGCAAATAAATATTTTAACAGGCACAGGCGTACTAATAGCACAAATCGCAGTAAGAGTGATACCCCGATATTTATTCGGGAAGACATATCAAATAATATCAGGTTTTATATTGACGTTAGCGCCCAGTTTACAATACTCGCTAAAAAAGCAAGAATTAATAACACTTATTCAAATGTTGGCAAACTGCTTAGAAGTGATACAATAGATAATAGAGTAATCGGCATCCAATTTGATTTTGAACAATTTTTCAAGCCCCTTTTACCTCCGGATGTCTTCGATAACTACCTTGTCTTTGTCAAAAATAAAAAGCTTTACGAAAGTTTTCCGTCCGGCCTGAATTTTACAGATCCCGATTCATTACTGAATGTAAAAAACAAAATTACCACGCCAGGTGTCCACAGCCTTAAAATTGGCGAAACGGATTATAAGATATTTTCTCATCCTGCATACACATATACTAATAACAAATGGTTAATCACCGGGTTGGTTTCTGATAGCAATTATCAAAAAGAGAAAAACCAATTGCCGCTATGGGCTTTGCTCATGCTTTTAACAGCCGTGATCATTATGCTGGTCTCATTGCCGTGGATAAAGCTTTACCATATGGGCAATAAAGATAGAGTCACAGTAAATGACGGGATCGCGTCAGTATTAGTATCTATGATATTGATGTCCCTGCTGTTCTTTGTGCTGTTTAAGTATCATTTTAGTTTTAAAGAAGAGAAATTGTCTTATTCCGGTACCAAATCCGGAGATGATTTATCCTATCCCAAGGACGCTTATTCGAGAAATGTGCTCGCGACAAAAGTTACTGATGCGTTTGAAAAAGAAATTAACAATGCCTATAAGTTGCTTGATACCATTGATAAAATTCACCAAAAAAAAGATACAGATGTCAATTTACTGGGAAGAGGCAAAGAAAAAACGATAATCAGATATGATACTTTATATAATGCGAGTGGGAATTGGGTTGCAACAATAAAAAATGGCCGATTAATTCCGTCTACACAAAACTCCGGCAACATACCCGAGTTATTGTTCACAAAATATGATCTGTTATTTAGAAAAGCCTCAAATGGGATTGATGTGAAACAAATTTTCTGGCTTGATAATTCGGGTATAGAAAAAACCAATCTGAGTATCGATTCAAATAATGAGCCCAAGTCTGATTATCACGAAAGAAACTACTTTAAAAATGCCATCGTAAGTAATTATAATAAAACCAGCGATCCTAAATTTTATATTGATCAGATAGTTTCACGTACGGAGGGAATTTTCAGAACAGTAATCGCAAAAAAATCTTTTAAAAATACACAGGTTGTGGGGATGACATTTACGGTGAAAAGCCTGGATAGCGTAATAATGCCCGATGGATATCAATTTGCTATTATTGATAATTACGGCCGGGTGCTTTATCATTCCAGGCCAAATCGCAATCTGAATGAGAACCTTAAAGATGAATTAGCTGACAGCAGTGAGCTGGTAAGCTGTATCGCTGCCCAATCTGACACCTGTTTTAAAGCCGAATATTATGGCAGACAATACAATGTAAAAATAAAGCCCCTGCCCAATCTATCTTATTTCACAATAATATTTGAGGATCTCGAATACAACGACATGCGCGATACCGAAGCTTACGCTTTTACTTTATCTATGCTCATCTTTCTGCTTATATTTCTTATTATCAAGTATAGCGTTGTCTTTTTTGTATCGTCAAGGCATTCGTATTTTAAGAAACAGCATTTTGATACCTCCTGGATAGGGCCCCATGTGAGATCACACCATCAATATAACCTGGCCATAATTGCCAATATCTTTATGATCCTGATATTGGTGATCTTTTTTAATTTTTCTTCTTTCCTGGAATACGTATATATTCTGCTTGATTCCGTTGTATTTACTTCCTTATTCTTAAATCTCATTTTTGCCGGCAAATACAAAAACACCGATCCTTATAAATACAATTTTAAAAAAACAGCTATAATATGGCTATCACTATTCATATTGGTAATAGATATTGTGGCCTGGTTTAACCTTAGAGGGCACGTCATTTACGTTTTTTTATATCAATTGATTTTAATAGGCGTCTATCCTTTCATCTTTATTTGGGGACAATCTTTGCTGGCAAAAGCACGTAAATACAAGATAGAATTCAACTTTTCATGGACATTCACTCACAGTTATGCGCTAATGGTTGTTACCCGTCTTATTATTTCCAGCGGCATATCGGTAGCATTCTTTTTTATATTTTCCTATAATTATGAGCAAAACCTGGATACGCGCTACAGGCAATTAGATTTTGCAAAAGCTTTATCACAAAAAGGGTATTTTACAGGAAAAGATATTACAGCCGTCAATAAAAGACTTGATAGCCTTAAAAACAATCAGATTTTTACGGCAGGCGTTTATTTTGACGAATTAGTTATTGACTCTATTAAAGCCGACACAGGAAATAAAATTGTTGCCAGGCTAACATCAATCTCAGCATATAAACATGAAGATTTTCTGACAGCAGCGATACTAAACACATTCCGGCTACAGGTAAATAGCGCAGAAGTAAAAAATAACAATCTTGATTTGCCGTCTATTGATAGTACTGTTTATTTTTCAAAATTGAATAGGAATTGTAGTGATGCTTCTCCTGTACAAACATTTTACAAAATAGGTTCAAATAAGTATGTCACAATCAGCTCACTATCAAGTACCAGCTATGGATCTCCCCATTTACTTTTCTGGTTTCTGCTTATTGGGATGCTTTTTATGTTTTATTATATCATCCATCAGGTCATCAGGAAGCTATTTGCTTTAAATCTGCACCCTACTGAAGGATGGGGACAAATGGATAGTAAATTATTGCGAAACAATAAATTCAATAAACTGGTATTAATTGTTGGTTCGCCGGGGTCAAATACATTATCAAAACTAAAATATAAGATAATTAAGAAAAAAATAAAGAGCAATAACGATATGCCGCTTGTGCTCGAGGATGCAGACCCATCAAAGGTCAATGTTTTTATTGCTGATATGATGAAGATATCAGTAGAAAACGGAGAATCTGATATCAGTTGGGTAAGGCATAAAAAAGAAATTCTTAGCGGTCATTCACTTACCATTATTAATCATTTTGAATATAATATCAAAGATCCATCTGCAAATAAGATAAAGCTTGATCTGCTTGAAGAGTTATTGATGCAGAGAAAAAATAACAAAGTGATTATTATCTCAACGATGCATCCGTTAACTTTTCTTGATTCATTTAGCCAGCAGCAAAACAACCCCATACCCGAAAGCGAACTAGGGAGATGGCATGCGTTATTAGGTAATTTTAGAGTGGTAATAGACCCTCTTATAAGTTCTGAAATTCCCGAAGGCACTCAAATGCCCGATAGGGCCATAATGGAAGAAACTAAGTACAGTCGCTTTTTACATAGAATGCAGAAGATATCTTTAAAATATATGGATAAGGGAATCAGTTCAATATTGCCGGAAGAGGAAATCAAAGCACAGATCACAGATTCGATGATATTTAAACTGCAGCTTACATCACAATATTTTTATACTGATATATGGCAATCGCTCACACGTGAAGAAAAATTTATATTATATGACCTTGCCGAAGATGGTCTTGTTAATTCATCTGACAGTTTTAATCTGAGCATGCTGATATGCAAAGGGCTGATCATAAAGCATGATGGCGTTCTGCTGTTGTTTAATAAAAGCTTTAGAAATTTTATATTGACTGCCATAGGTCAAAAAGAGATCAATCGTATTAAAGAACAGATAAAGGACAATGGTAAATGGGGGAATATGAAAGCGCCGATGAGCCTGGTTATATTAGCTATACTGGTATTTTTATTTGCTTCTCAGCAGGAAGCATATTCACACGTTATTACTTATATAACCGCATTAGGCGCGGGCATACCGGCAATCCTAAAAATATTTTCGATGTTTGGTGGCAGTAGTAGCAATACCCAAAAAACAGAATGATACTATATACTAGTGTCGTGTCAATTATGAATTGACGTTTAGTCCTGAGTCGAAAGTCTGGAGTCAGAAAAGCACAAAACCGACTTACTACTGAAGACTATTGACTTGACACCAGGTTATTCCAATTGAGCTAATTAAGGCATTCTGCATGAATTCAGTATCCCTTGATTTTGAGCCGGATAAATAACTCAGGCAGCCACAACTGCATTCTTATTATACTTATTCCGATAATCAACAGGTGGCATACCGGTGATTCTTTTAAATACGTCCCTGAACGCTTTGATATCGGTATACCCAACATCATACATCACTTCATAAATAGTTTTCCGGCTGCTCTCAAAACTCTTTTTGGCCGCTTCAATTTTCACACGCTGAATATATTCGACTACCGTGTTATGTGTTGATTTTTTGAAACGTCGTTCAAACGTACGGCGTACTATGCTGAATTTATCGGATAATTCGTCAACAGATATTTTGTTATGAAAGTTGTTCTCAATGTATTCCTGTGCATTTTTAACCACCTCGTCTTCATGATCTTTTTGCCCCTGGAAAATAATGAACGGCGACTGGTCATTTCGCCCCATATCAATTACAAAAAATTTAGACGCCAGGATGGCCATTTCGCGGTTAGTATATTTTTCAACCAGGTATAAAAGGAGGTTCCAGTAAGAATTAGCTCCACCGCTTGAGTAAACATGCCCTTCTTCGGTGATTATTTTTTCATCAACCAATTCAACCTCCGGGAACATATTTCTGAATTCATTGGCGAATAACCAATGGGTTGAACATTTTTTTCCATTAAGCAACCCGGTAGATGCCAACAGGAATGCACCCAAACATAAACTAGCTACCTCTGCTCCGCGGCTGTATTGCTCTACTATCCATGGAAGAAACTCTTTATTCAATTTTATGGCTGTATTCAAATCACCGCTTAATGGTGGTACAATTACCAGATCAGATTTCTTTGCTTCACTAAGCAATAAATCAGGATGGATAGAAAATGCACCGCCGTTAAATTTGACTTCTTTGGTAAGCCCAACTAATTGCACATGAAATAAGGGTGGTTTGCCTGCATTCTTTAAAAATTCGTTTACCGCGGTAAACATATACCTGGGATCAGCAACGCCTTGCAAAACAGCGCTTTCCGGAACGAGAATGGAAACTGTCTTCATAAATTATCTGATAAAATAGTTTGTCGCAAACAACCCTTTCGATTGTCGTATTTACGCGTTTTATAACCGGTTTATTGACACTAATTTGCATCATTCAATTAGGTAAACCAAATATATATGAAAAACGATCTGCAAAGTGAATTAACAAACACAAAACAGGATTTATTAAATACCCTGAATTTGTTTGACCAGGAAAATATAAATGTAGTCCCGTTCGAAGATAGCTGGACAGGCGGACAAGTAGCCGAACATGTTTTGAAGTCTTTATCCGGATGCCTGCAAAATATAACCGGTCCCACAAAGCTCACTGAAAGAAACCCCGCTGAGCATGTAAAACAATTAGGCGAAGTTTTTTTGAATATGAACATCAAAATGAAATCGCCGGATTTTATTATTCCGTCAAATGATCCGAAAACTAAAGCATTGCTTATTAAATCGCTGGCAGAAAGCCTGGACGGAATAAAAATTGTTGCTGGTACAGAAGATCTAAGCGCTACCTGTACCGGTTTTGAAATGCCGATGCTTGGCGCGCTTACACGGGTAGAATGGATCTCCTTTTCATTATTTCATACTCAAAGACATATTCATCAATTAAAAAATATTGCAAATCACTTAAAAACTCAAACAGCATGACAACGATTAATCCATACATCGGCTTTAATGGCAAATGCCGTGAAGCGATGACCTTCTATCAAAATTGCTTTGGTGGCGGAGAACTTAATTTTATGACATTTGAGGATACACCAATGGGTGACCAATGTGCCCCGCAAATGAAACAACATATTGTACATTCAAGCTTAATAAAAGGTCCTTTAACAATTATGGGCACAGATATGACCGGGCCTGAAGGCTACATTTATGGCAATTCTATTTCCATTTCAGTAAATTGCGTCAGCGAAGAAGAGATCAATACTTTGTTCAAACGATTTTCGGAAGGTGGAAAAATTCTCGATGCATTGGGAATCAAATTTTGGGGAGATATGTTTGGCATGGTTCAAGATAAATATAGCGTAGGCTGGATGTTTAACTACCATAAAAACGAACAGGATTAATAATATTTTTATAACTTGAATTATAACCAATTAAAAGACTAAGATCATGGCAATCGTAAATTCTTATTTAAACTTTAACGGTAATACCGAAGAAGCTTTTAATTTCTACAAATCAGTTTTTGGAACTGAATTCTCTGGTTTAATGCGTTTTAAAGACGCCCCGGGTGGCGACAAAATGCAGCCATCCGACAAGGAGAAATTGATGCATATCTCATTACCTGTCGGGAATGGAAATACATTAATGGCGACCGACATTCTGGAATCGCAAGGCCAGGTTTTGAAAGAAGGCAATAATTTCAGTTTATCTATATCACCCGACAGTGAGGATGAAGGTAACCGATTTTTCAATGGGCTTTCGGCCGGAGGAAAAGTAGAAGTGCCTTTTAGCAAAGCATTTTGGGGTGCTTATTTTGGAATGTTTACTGATAAATTCGGTATCAGGTGGATGATAAATTATGATCCCAATCAATCTAAATAATCAGAAAAAGAAATTATCATGAGCGCTAAAACCATAAAAATAACTTACTGGGTGCTTAATATCCTTTTCTGCCTTTTTCATGTAATGGATGCAATAGGAGGATTAACCCAGGCAAAAGCAGGTGTGGATGCAATGCAGGCAATGGGCTACCCTTTATATCTGATGAGTTTCCTGGCTGTTCTCAAGCTTTTGGGTGTAATTGCTCTGTTGCAGGATAAATTCAGAACGATCAAAGAATGGACATTTGCCGGCTTTTCTTTTACACTTATAGGCACAGCTGTATCTCATGCCTGTATTAATGATAACCCTGCCTTTGTCATACTGCCAGTGGTATTTTTAGCTTTGCTTTTTGCGCTATATTATTTCTGGAGAAAATTTGAGCAGGTAAAAGTTGACTTGGCATAACTGCACTCTCATATTTGCAGTATCTTAGTATTAGATACTGCAAATTTTCGAATATTATGAAAGGCGATTATTTAGAAAGTACCATCAAACAGTTTGAATATTACAAATTGCTTGGTGAAAAGTCGATGGAACAATTGCCCGAAGAAAAATTGTTCTGGCAATTTAATAATGAGAGTAATAGCATAGCAACTATTGTAAAACATCTTTGGGGCAATATGCTTTCCAGGTGGACGGACTTTTTAACATCAGACGGAGAAAAAGAATGGCGCAACAGGGATGCTGAGTTTGAAAATGATATCCGATCTAAAGAAGAGTTGCTGGCGAAATGGAACGAAGGCTGGCAATGTATGCTTAATTCATTAAAGCAATTGGAGGAGGATGATCTGCAAAAGATAATTTATATCCGTAACCAGGGGCATACCGTGATGGAGGCCATTAACCGGCAATTGGCTCATTATCCATATCATATTGGGCAAATGGTATACATAGCCAAGATGGTAGCTGATAATAACTGGAAAAGCCTGACCATTCCAAAAGGGAATTCACAATCATTCAATGCTGAAAAGTTCTCGAAACCTAAATCAAGAAAGCATTTTACTGATGAAATATTGAAAAGTCACAATAGACAATCACACTAAGCTGACGCGGCAGATCCTTTATTCCCCGGATTTTTTCTTTTCTTAAAATTATTTCTGTTCCTGTTGCGGCCATCAGATGGTTTACGATCTCTGAAAACCGGGGCTTCCCCCAATTCAGCAGGCAGTATATTTTCGGTGATCTCTTTACCTATCAGTTGTTCAATTGTTTTTAGTTTCCGGTTATCGCGTTCATTTACCAGGGTAATAGCTGTGCCTGTAGTTTCAGCACGTGCAGTACGACCTATGCGGTGAATATAATCTTCAGGATCGGATGGCACATCATAATTGATCACTAAATCAATACCTTCAACATCAATTCCCCGCGACAGCGCATCTGTACCAATAATAACGGGCAGATCGCGATTTTTAAAATCAAGTAGTATTTTTTCACGCTCATTCTGCTCAAAATCGGAATGGAACGCGCTTACCTTAATATGCGCCGCTCTAAGTTCGCGGTTCAGTCTTTTTACTTCATCCTTCGTATTAGCAAATATGATGGTACTGGTGTAATTGCCGTTTTTAAGCAAGAAAGTTACCAGCTTTGATTTTTGTTCATTATGAACTTTATATAGCTGCTGATTAATACCTTCTGCAGGTTGAGAAGTAGCGAGGTTGACCTGCTCCGGATTGCGCAAAATAGAATTGGCCAATTTGCGAATAGGTCCCGGCATGGTAGCCGAGAACAGAAGCGTTTGACGCTGCACAGGTATATCGCGTATGATGCGCATGATATCTCCCATAAAACCCATATCGAGCATTCGATCGGCCTCATCCAATATGAGGTATTTGATATGGTCAAGCTTAAGCACCCCCGAAGTCAGGTGGGCAATAAGTCTTCCCGGTGTTGCGATCAGAATATCTACCTTGTTTTGTATGCCTCTGCGTTGCTGTTCATACACAATGCCGTCGCCACCGCCATAAACCGCTATTGAGCTTAAACCTGTAAAATAGGCCAAACCTTCTACCTGCTGATCTATTTGCTGAGCCAGTTCGCGTGTAGGTGCCAATATAAGTGCAGTTATTTTATGCCCCTCACCTGCTTCAGCGATCTTGTGAAGCACTGGTAATAAATAAGAAGCTGTTTTCCCGGTGCCGGTTTGTGCACAGGCAATAAGGTCTTTACCCTCTAATACAATAGGTATAGCCATTTCCTGTATAGGCGTGGGCGTATTGTATCCCATGCTTAGGATACCTTCGTTGAGGTGTTCGTTAAAATTAAATTCCTGGAATGTCAATAGTCTAAATTATGTCCCGCAAGATACGAAAAATTTGAGGCTCAGCTAAATACTGTTTTTATTTAAATGCTTATCCTGCAATATATTTACCAATAAATGGTATTTTACTAATAATGAAGATCAACAAAAAGGACAGGATAAAACAAACTAACGCGGTGATGGGAATACTAAAAACGGGATTGCATAATTTATAACTGATACCCCACCATTGATCGATCAAAACAAGGAACAAGGCATGGCACAAATAAATACCTAAACTAAGCCCCCCTGCAAGGTCACGAATTTTAACCAAGGATTGCGGTAGTTTGAAAACCGTTACCCGGGCGAGTAAAAATATGCCCGATGAAAACAATATAATGAATGGCCCAAGTGGTTCATACATGGCTGTACTAAGATCTCTATTGTTTGCTGAAATGAAGTAGGTACCAATCGTAATTCCAATAAGACAAACGAAGAAATAAATGATCAATGGAGTTTTAATTCCTTTAGGTAATTCTTTTGAAGCAAGATAATGCCCTAATACTAAATAACCCAAATACCCTATAAAATAATGCACATCTATTTGTGGTTGAAATCTTGATAAATAGGGCTGACTAAAGGCCGTCACCACAAACCAAACGAGTAAAAAGTAAAGTATCTCTTTTTCTGTTGCATGCTGCACAAACTTGCTAATCACCGGTATAAACAGATACAGGCCAATCAGCATATATACATACCACAGATGGTAAAAAGCACCATATTTAAGCTGATGCAAAATGATATGAATATTTGCCCATACATCATTTGTAAAAGCAATATCCTCATTATACCAGGAGTAACCGATATAAACAAAACTCCAGAACAGAAAAGGCCAAATTACCCTGGTAAGGCGTCGTTTCAGGAAATCGCCTAGTTCATACTCACGATGAAGAAGCAATGTTCCGCTTATCATTACAAAAACAGGCACAGCAAAACGGACCAAAGCATTATAAAAATCAGCCACCAGCCAATGATTAAGTGGTGACTTTTTATAATCCATCAACAACAACGAGGCCGTATGCAGCACAATAACAGCAAAAAGAGAGATCACCTTTAAATTGTTGATCCAATCAATGGTTGGGGGCTTATTAACTACTGTATTTTGTGATGCTGAGGTTTCCAGGGCTGAAAGTTTTGTTAAAAATAGTATTTTAAAATAAAAACCCGGTTACCATTAAGCAACCGGGTATATGCAAAGATCAATGACTGTTATCAGATCAATTAAGAATTGACGTTTAGTCCTGAGTCGAAAGTCTGGAGTCTGGGATCGGAAAAATGCGAAACCGACTTAAGACTTACGACTAAAGACTTTTGACCTGACACCAGTTTTTTTTTATCTCTTCAGCTCAGTAATAGCTACTTGTGGCTGCAATACATCATGTACTTTTTCGGTTACGATGTTTTTCGCAAGGTCAAACTTTTTGGTCTCCTTAATATCCGTTGCAGAAGCACCAATTTTTACCTCGTAAGTACCTGCCTGTGCCACCCATGATAATTTAGCAGTATCAAATGATGCCAGATCCTTCGCAGATAATGTCAGGTTGATAGTTTGTGATTCTTTTGGAGCCAATAATTTGGTTTTAGCAAAAGCTTTTAACTCTTCTTCTGGCTTAGGTAAACCGCTTTGAGGCGCACTAACATAAAGCTCTACTACCTCACGGCCTGCTACATCACCATTATTAGTAACAGTAATGGTCGCTGTAATTGTACCGTTAAAAGTTTTTGAGCTCAGTTTAAGGTCACTATACTTAAAGTTGGTATATGATAAACCATATCCAAACGGATAGGCTGTTTTTACATCAAAAGTATTGTAGTAACGGTAGCCAACATAAATGCCTTCTTCGTAAGTCACTTCAGATGGCCTGCCTCCCATCATGCCTGGCTTTTCTCCTGCCGGCATTGGTAAATCCTTACCAGGGAAATTTTTCGCCGAGGGCACATCCTGGTAATCCATCGGGAATGTGGTTGCCAGTTTGCCAGAAGGGTTTACTTTTCCACTTAAAACGTCTGTAATAGCGTTACCTGCTTCCAAACCTGGCTGCCATGCTAACAAGATGCCATCAGCCTGATCTCTCCAGCTTGCTGTTTCAATTACACCGCCAATATTCAATACTACTACCAGTTTTTTACCTTTTGCATGGAAGGCATCAGAAATACTTTTAATCAAAGCTTTTTCATCAGTCGAAAGATTAAAGTCATTATCTACCTTACGGTCAGCACCTTCACCGGCATTACGGCCAATAGTAAAGACGGCCACATCAGCATCGTTAGCTTCTTTTGCAAGCACTTCAGGAGTAATGGCCAACTGTGGGGGTGGCGGAGGCAGCATAAAGAATGACATTGCGTTATGCGGCTGTTTTGCTTTTATATCTTTTAAATACGATTCATATGAGTTTTTAAGGTTATTATCAACTGTGTAACCGCCATTGGCTAAACCCTGTACCAGCGAAATGGTATATGCCTTGTTCACATTACCGCTACCACTGCCGCCGGCAATCAGGTCATATGAAGTATTACCAAAAAGGGCTATACTCTTAGCCTTTAAAGGCAGAGCGTGGCCTTCATCTTTTAACAACACCATTCCCTGCGCAGCCGCAGAACGGGAAATCTGTGCATCTTTTTTAAGATCAGGTGCGCTTGAATATTTGTACTTTTTAAACTCAGGCGATTTCAGGATGATATTCAATATCCTGGTAACATTGGCATCAAGTTGTGCCATGCTTAATTTGCCATTCTTCACTGCGTCAACAATAGCTTTTGATTGCTGCGGATTACCCGGCATCAATAGGTCATTACCGGCATTCATTTGCTCTACAGCATCTCGCCCGCCGAACCAGTCGGTCATTACTAACCCTTTAAAGCCCCATTCGTTCTTTAATACGGTGGTCAAAAGGTCACGGCGTTGTGATGTATAAGTTCCGTTCAATTTGTTATAAGATGACATTACTGTCCATGGATGTGAGTTTTTTATGGCGATCTCAAACCCCTTCAGATAAATCTCACGCATAGCCCTTTCGCTTACAATCGTATTTACGCTGTTACGATTAGTTTCCTGGTTATTAGCAACAAAATGTTTGATAGATGTTCCTACACCCTGTGATTGTATACCATTGATCATAGCAGCAGCAATACGGCCGGTTACCAGCGGATCTTCAGAGTAGTATTCAAAATTACGTCCACCCAATGGGTTACGGTGGATATTTACACCCGGGCCTAACAGCACATCAGCACCATATTCATGTACTTCACTACCGAATGCGGCACCAACCTGGTGCACCAATGCAGGATCCCATGAGGATGCCAGCAACGTACCAACCGGGAAAGCTGTAGCATAATAAGTTTTTGAGCTATCACCATTACGGATAGGGTCGATACGGATACCTGCCGGGCCATCAGAAACGGTAATTGATGGAATTCCCAAACGTTTAATGGCATGGGTACGACCTGCAGCGCCTGGTACTTTTTCAGGGATATTGTAAGCGTCCTCGTCAGACGGAGGCAGCTTAAATCCGCCGATATCAACACCCTCTTTCATTTGTTTTGCGGTGGGCTTCGGTGCTCCGGGCATTTTAAAGCCCATACCTACCACCAGTTTGGATTTCTCTTCCAGAGTCATGGCTTTAACAACATCTTTTACCGGGCTTTTCCCAAGCTGCGGGGTTGCCGCGGGCTGAGCTTTCGTCTGTGCAGACGCATTAATACTGACCAAGCAAGCCATCAAGGCTATGGTCGGCAAAAAGAATAAGTTTTTCTTCATTTCAGGATTATTTTGATTTGTTCCCTCAATTAGTAGCGAGGGATAAATTGGTTTATTGGTTCAACAAAACAACTTAGTGTCATTGTGACACAATGATAGTGATTATTTTATTATATCCAAATAACTGCAGCAGATTTATTTTATAGACAGATAGTTACACTGCCTAAGGTTTAAAACCCCAATCAAATAACTATTTAAATAATGTATTAAGGAAACGTACGTAATAGATACGCATACAAAAAGCATAGACAAGAAGCTGTTTTTAATCTATGAAAAGAATTGATCTGATGGGTTATTATGCATAAATACATCACTCAAATCATTTTTATTTATTTACTTTGGCACCCTGTATTACTTTTCAATACGGATTATAAAGATGACCTACTGTTTAGGAATTAAAGTTAAAGAGGGGCTGGTAGCCATTGCTGATACGCTGATTACTTCGGGGACGGAAACAGCTATCAAAAAGAAAATATTTATAGAACAAAAAGATAATTTTTCTCTTTTTATCATGACCAGCGGATTACGGTCTGTAAGGGATAAAGCGGTAGTATATTTCAGGGAACAATTGGAGAGTCAGGAGTTTAACAAACTGTACAAAGCCGCCAATGCTTTCGGACAGCAGATCAAACGGGTTGCCGAAGAAGACAAAGTATCACTTGAAAAAGCAGGCTTTAAATTCGACCTGAACACCATCATTGGAGGCCAACTAAAGGACGATACTGAACATAAGTTGTTTTTGCTTTTTCCTGAAGGGAATTGGGTAGAATTGGAACAGGGTGCACCTTACGTGATCATCGGTAATTCCGGACATGGCAAGGCTATACTTAACCGAACGCTGACAGAAAACACAAGCATGAAACTCGCTTTAAAGGCGGGGTTTTTGTCGTTTGATTCGACAAGGGTAAGTTCCAATAATGTTGACTTCCCGATAGATGTGATACTCTACAAAAAGGATACTTACGAGATCGCCGAACAGCGCTATGAACAAAAAGATCTCCAGGATATTTCTGCCCAATGGGCCGAAGAGCTAAAAAAAGCGCTCGAAGATATCTCAGAAGACTGGATGGAGGCTGCATTTGCAAAATTGCCACATAACGAAAAAGTATAATACTGTTGATTGAGTTGATTAAGTGAGTGGTTGAATGAGTTGAATTTCCTTTAGAAGATTATTATTACAATAACTTAATCAACCCAATTAAACTTAATCAACCAAAAAATATGAAATTCAATGTTTCCGCTGAAATGGGATATAAGATCAGGTCCGCGGGAACGCTGATATTAAATATTCATGCCTTACGAACGCCTACTCAGGCAGTTCTGGAGGAAACTTTTACTATTGAACCTTATGTAAAAGTAGAAGAGCTGTTTTCTGTCAATGGCGAGAACCGCATTATCCGCCTGGAGATAGAGGAAAAGGGTAATGTCAGGATCACTTATAAAGCTACCGTTGATAATACTTTTGAAATAAAAGACCATACCGGACGTGAAGAGATTCTCATAGGAAAAATGGACCCATTGGTATTACCTTATTTGTATCCAAGTCGTTATTGCCAATCGGATAAACTTTACAGACTGGCTAATAATCTTTTCGGGCATATTAATGACGCATACGAAAAGGTGCTGACTATTACTAACTGGATACATACAAATGTAGAATACCGCAGCGGCTCTACAAACGCACAAACATCTGCATATGATACTGTTACCCAACAAGCCGGTGTATGCCGTGATTTTGCACATTTGGGTATTGCACTTTGCAGGGCACTTACCATTCCGGCACGGTATTTTACAGGTTATGCCTATCAATTAGAGCCTGCTGATTTTCACGCATGTTTCGAGGCATATATTGGTGAAGAATGGATATTGTTTGATGCTACCAAATTGGTACCACTGAACGGACTAATTAAAATAGCCACCGGTCGTGATGCTGCCGATACAGCCATAGCCAATATCTTTGGGGACATCACTTTTACATCTATGCGGGTCAACTGTGAGTTGGCAGATGAAAATTTTGTGCCGGTTTATTTGTAGCAATATCGTAGATTCTACTCACCCTGACTTCGCTTCGCCCGTCATCCCTTTCTTCGGCAAGCCGAAAAGAAGGAAAAGCCAATTTCAATATTTTCTTTTTACCCTCTTTCCGCACAGCGGAGAGAGGGTCGTCCATCCGCCTTTAGGCGGAAGACGGGGTGAGTAAACCCACATGCTATTCGATATAATTACCCAATCACCCTAACCATATTTTTTATAACTTACAGCCACATTCTAACACATACTTATGGCTGAAACACCCCTCATCCAGATCCGTAATCTTTCCAAGTCATACGGCTCCAAACTGGTTTTAAAAGGACTTTCATTGGATATCTATCCCGGACAGGTAATAGGTTATATCGGCCCAAATGGCGCCGGTAAATCTACTACGGTTAAAATTCTGACCGGCCTTATTCCTGATTTTGAGGGTGAAGTGATTGTGGATGGTATCAATATGGCAGTTGATCCGCTCGGTATTAAAAAGCTGTTTGGCTATGTTCCCGAAAATGCAGAGATATACGATGTGTTGACTCCCATGGAGTACTTGGATTTTATCGGGAAATTGTACAGCATGGACGAAGCCACCTTACACGACAGGGCTAAAAAATTACTGATCGCTTTTGGTCTTGGTATAAATGGTGATGACCGCATGGATACGTTTTCCAAAGGAATGAAACAAAAAGTGTTACTCATATCCGGAATTATTCATAATCCCAAGATCATTATACTGGATGAACCCTTATCTGGTTTGGACGCCAATGCGGTGATTATGATCAAGGAGTTAATTATGAGGCTATCACAGGAAGGCAAAACGATCTTCTATTGCTCGCATATGATGGATGTGGTGGAGAAAGTGTCAGATAGAATACTACTTATTAATAAAGGTGAGATCATAGCCGACGGCACTTTCGAATCATTAAAACAAAATCATAGCGATACGCTCGAGCGGATATTCTCTAAGCTGACCGGCCGCGAAGACCAGGCAAATGAAACGGACGCCATTATTAATGCTTTTGATTAAAGTATGAACAATATCCTTTTAATGTTACTATCGATGGATAAACTGTTTTTACGTCTCGTATCTTTCTTTTACCCTGTTTTAGCGAAAACCGGTGTTGATACAGATCAGCTAAACGAAATATTGCGCGTAAAGCTGTTAATGGACAACCGCAGGCCCAAGGCCATGTTCGCGGCCCGTAAAAATGCCAAAAACAACGGGCAGCAATCGCCCTGGCTCACTAGCTTCTTTACCCTGTTAATGGGATTTCTTATAGGTTTGGTATTGACATTAGACGGTATGCCCTACGTTGGTGAAACCTATTATTTCATCATATTTATGATGTTGATGGCAATTACGCTGATATCAGATTTTACGACCGTATTGATAGACACCCGCGACCAATTTATTTTGCTGCCGCGACCAGTTAATGACCGCACAATAGCTGTATCACGTATATTGCATATCAGCATTTATGTATTGCGATTGGCTTTATTGCAAGGCTTACCGGCATTAATAATCGTAGGCTTTGTTGATGGTATAATGGCTGTGCCTGTCTTCTTTATACAAATACTTGAAGCCACATTCCTGAGCATCTTTATGGTGAATATCATTTACCTGTTGCTAATGAAATCAGTGAGCCCGCAACGCTTTAAAGATATTATCAGCTATTTCCAGATAGGATTTTCGGTATTGATATTTGCTACTTATTACCTGTTGCCAAGGCTGATCAATGTATCCGTATTGGGTAATGTTAACCTGCTTTCGCACTGGTGGGCTTATTGTTTACCCCCGGTTTGGATAGCTGCTTTGAACGAATTGCTGATACATTCGTCCCGCTCAGGGATGATCACCAGTGTACTGGCTATCATCGGGCTCACATTGCCTGTCGCTGGTTTATGGTTTGTGGCTAAAGTATTGGCCCCCGGTTTTAACAGGCGCTTATCCATCATTGCAACTTCTGATGGTAATACGAATACTTCGACCCAAATTAAAAAGGTGGGAAAATTCAGTTTAATAGAAAAGATCTCCAACCTTATCGCACCTGATCCTGTCGAAAATGCCGGGTTCAGGATCACATGGAAACTGGCTGCCCGTACCCGCGAATTTAAGATGAAAGTTTACCCCTCATTTGCTTATGTTCCTATCTACTTTATATTTATTGCATTAAACGGCAAAGGTGATATATCTGAAAGATTAGATAAGCTGCAAAACGGTCATAATTACGTTCTTTTGATCTATCTGAGTACATTTATATTATCATCTATACTCATGAATATATCCATGTCCGAAAAATATAAATCTGCCTGGGTCTATTATGCAATGCCTATCGATGAACCCGGTAAAATATTATCCGGTATGTATAAGGCGATCGTCACCCTTTACTTTTTACCTTATTGCCTGGTATTGAGCATTATAATTATTGCAATGTGGGGGCCACAGGCCATCAACGATTTGATCCTCGCCTTTCTGGTAAGCCTGGTATATGGTATGCTGATGGCATTGTTTATGGTGAAAGGATTGCCTTTTTCAAAACCTGTGATTGCTAAACAGGCCGGCGGCAAAATGATCACCTCTTTAATGATCCTTGCCCTTATAGCCAGCCTTGGATTTGGCCACTATTACTTGATGCGCTGGGAAATGGTAGTATGGATAGCTATCATCCCTTTCCTGTTTATCAACTGGATCATGTTCCGATACTACAAAAGGCAAACCTGGGATAATATAGAATTATCAGAGATATAGTAAGCGGGATCTTACTGGAAACTTTGCTTACCTTTCTAATTATTGATCTGGATCTCAGAAGCTGTCTATTATTTGATTTAAACTAATGATGTAAGTTCATTGCCGTTGACTTCAGTCAACGGAATAGTGGATTAAACATGTGGCTTTAGCCCAATATCCGCCTGAATAATTCGGCTAAAGCCAGATAGAGGCCTTTACTTCACCGTTGACTGAAGTCAACGGCAATGAATGAAATATTTTTAGCCAGTTTCTTAATTCAAAAAATCCTCTATCACAGGCAAAGCTGCCGGAGGATTATGTGCTGTCTTTAATGTAGTTAACTCCCCCATGTAGGCACCATGCCCACCGGGAAAAATAGCCAGGCTGGCATGTGGCATACGGCGATACATCTCAACTGCATGCTCTGGCAATGGCACATCTTTATCTCCAATAATTACCAGCGTAGTGTTTTGTATGGCGCTGATAGTCGCATCAGGTATGTCTGTAAAGTGCAGCATCCTTTGCACACATTGATCAAACATAATATGCAATGCATCCTGGCTGGGATTGACTGCTAAGAATGCCTGCTTGTACGCGTCAGGCATAACCCCAAAATCCGGGTTATTAAAGCCCTGCCAAAATTCAGGCACTACCCCTGCCCTTTTATACATGGATGAAGCTATGATCAGTTTGTTAACCAATTTAGGATGACGGATAGCAATCTGCAGCGCGGTAGTGCCACCGTTGCTAAAGCCGAATATATCGGCATTATCAATATGCAATTGCTGTAATAATGTGGCCACATCATCAGCATCTTGTTCAAAAGTTATCGGCCTGCCATCACGGTTATCGCTATGCCCATGGGCTTGGAATTCCACAGCAATTATTTTATGCGTTTTTTCCAACTCTGGTATCAACCTGCCAAAAGTGGTTTGGATAGTTGAGGCCGCGCCATGTATCAGCACCAAAGGTTTACCGGTGCCATGTATTTCGTAATACATGTGTAAACCGTTAACACTGGCATATTTTCCGTTCTGAGCTATTGCCGTATTCATAAATGTAATTATTAAAAATATTAAAGTTGTGACCCGTTTCATACCGAGTTATTTTTAGGATTTCAGATCTTGTTTTTCACTTTCATTCCGGCAAGGTATACTTCCAGTTTTTCTACATTTTGCTTTAATCCTTCGTCTGCCTTAAAGGTTTTCACTACCGGGATCAATTGTTCAGCCGATTCAAAAAGCATATGCCAGGTAAGCTGTGTTTGTTCACCCTGCGCTTCAAAACTTATGGTTGAAACAAACCTGGGAGCCGAAACATGTTCGTAAACTATCTTTTTATAGAGAACTACTTCTTTAAATATGCTTTTGTTTTTATAGTCTGTTCCATCAGGGCCATGCATAACCAGGTTCCATTCACCACCAGCGGTTAGATCCATTTTGCTAATGGTGGTTGTAAATCCATTAGGTCCCCACCAGTTGGCAATATGTTCAGGCTTGATCCATGCTTCCCAAACCAGATCTACCGGGGCATTCAGTTTCCTTGAAATAGTAATTTCCCGGTCGTGCGTGCTACTTTTTAGGTTTTCCATATCTTTCTTTTTTGAGTTTTTCTAAATATGTTTCTAAAGCGTCTAATTTATTCTCAAAATGCTGCCTGAATTGATCTACCCAAACAGATACCTCACTCAACTGATCTAATTGGGCCTCACAAAATCTTTCCCTGCCAACTTGTTTAATAGCGATTAATCCGCAATCAGTCAAGATCTGAACATGCAGTGATATAGCCTGCCGGCTAACATCAAACTTTTCGGCAATGGTGTTCACATTATGAGGCTGATCAGCAATCATGCTTATTATCGCTCTTCGGGTTGGGTCGGCTATCGCCTGATATACATCACGTCTGGCTCTCATATTGCACAAGTAAGTACTTGCAAATATAAGCGCAAGCATTTACTTGCGCAATATTTTTTTTAATTTTTTTTCAATAATAAATCTGATCTATAGAAAAGAGAGCATATCTCCAGAAGATCGTAAATAATTTGCAAATTTGATCTGTAAAGTGTTGTGTCTGATTGATACACTTAGTTCAATAAATACTCAACCATGAAAAAACAACTATTTATTATTCTTATTGCCTGCTTTAGTCTGACGGTTACCGCCACTGCTACTCAGGCACAAACAACCGAAAAACAAGCCACTGTTCACATTGATGGCGAGGTTACGTCACCCCTGGCAATAAATGACGCTGATCTGCAGAAATTCACGCAAACAACTGTTGTCAGGAAGGACAAAGATGGCCATGACCACACTTATTCGGGTGTACTTTTAGCCGATATTTTGAAAAAAGCGGGCGTGACCTTAGGTTCTGACCTAAAAGGGAAAAACCTTACAAAATGTCTGTTAATCACGGCCAGTGATAATTACCAGGTTATTTTCGCCTTAGCCGAACTGGATAAAGCATATACCGACAGAATTATCATCCTTGCTGACCAAATGGATGGCAAGCCTTTACCCACAGGTGATGGCCCTTTTCGGGTCATTATACAAGATGAGAAAAAGCCTGCCAGGTGCATTAAACAGGTAACCGGAATGAAAGTCCTATTCGCAAAATAGAAATAGATTATTAACTATCGACTCAGGACTTTCGACTAAAGACTCATAACGGCCTCACCGGGCTGCCGGTCCAATCCGTTCCAGGAGCAAGCCTTTCACCTTTCATTACTAATGAGAGGGCTTCGATTTTGGTGTCATCGCCTATTTCACTATCGTAAAGGATAATAGTTCCTGCACCAATACTGCTGCGTGCCCCTATCTTCACCGGTCCAACTTTCATTACACGGTCTTCAAACAAATGTGTCTGCGGACCACAATCGGCATTTAAGGCCACATCATTGCAGATGGTCACCATATCAAATTCGGTGATATCTGTAGTATTCATCCATACTCTTCTACCGGTTTTTACACCCAACAACCGCATAAACAAGGGTAACCAGGGTGTTCCCTGCATATATTCCAAAAGGAATGGGATAGACAATGCCTCATAGGTTGAAGTGATGGCTTCGCTGCGCCATACTTTCCAGGTCCACATGGGTTTTTGCTGTGGCCTGTATTTGCCTATAAATGTCCATTTCAATAAGGCAGTTAGTAAGAACGCCGGGATGCCCATAAAGAACAGGTAGTAGAATGGGAAATACAGGATGATCTTCCATAGTGGTTTTTCAACCAACAAGTCATGCCCATAGGCTATAAACAGGATAGAAAAACAGATGATAGCACTTTCCGGCAGTATGATACGTATAAACTCAACCGTTGCTCTTGCCACTTTACGCCGGCGTTTTGGGCGAATAGTCAGCTCCGGCGGGAACGGATTACTTTCCTGCCTGCGCGGAAGTGCAATAGCCGGTGAACCAAACCAATCGCGTGCGTTGCTATCAGCCATTTGTTGGGCATCAGGTGGGGTTGATAATACACCAATCAGCATATTACCTTCCAAATGATAACCTTGTGGTATCAGTGCACTATTACCTACAAAACTAAAACCATCAATGATCGTTTTATCCAATATTAATTGCTGACCACGCACGTCGGCTTCGCCTAATGTAACCGCATCAGCCACAAAAGCTCCGCTGCCAATTTCCAGTAATGGGTGAGTTACATTGCTGGCTGTAGATATCTCCGTATCCTTGCCTACCTTCGCTCCCAACGCCCTGAAAAATCTAGAAACAAATACAGTAGCATAAATAGGGTGCATTACGATCAGGTTTAATGATAATAGCTGATCAGCAAACCATTTGCGCACATAAAACATGCTATAGATAGGGAATTTGCCAGGCTTTACTTTCCGCTGTAAAAGCCGGGTAATAATAATAGTTTCAGCAGCAAATAACGCGAGATATATCACGGCCAAAACAGGCGCACCTATCAGATAGGTAAAATCATAATCATCAGCAGCATTATCCAGTTTGTTAATCGTGATGATAGTCGGCAAGAGCGGTAGCAGAATGATGAATGGAAAGATCAAAATAAACAGGATAAAGATCATTTTATATTTTCTGCGCCTGGCCTTAGATACTGGTAACGGCTGTGGCAGATCGGCAATATCTTTTTTCTCTTTTAATTGCGCCGGGCTACCCTGCCAAACCTCGCCCTCGGCAATAGTCCCACCCGGCTGCAAATGGCTCAGGTCTTGCAACTCACCCCAATCTTCTATTGTTGTACCACCTGATATTATTGCACTGCTGCCGATATAAGCATGGTCTCCAATAGTTATTCTGCGCAATTTTAATATTCCATCCTCTACAAAAGCATTGTTCAGACTGGTTTGTGAACTTAAACTGGCATCGCTGCCAATAGAGATCAGGTCCTCTGCACCAAAGCTAAAATCACTGATCTGCGCATCTTCGGTAATTTTCATTCCCAGCATACGCAGGTATGACGGATAAAGCGGCGTACCATTAAGAAACTGCGCAGGTAACAAACGCTGCATAGTTTTTACAAACCACCATCTGAAATAATATGATCCCCATAGCGGATAATCCCCCTCTTTCATTTTGCCGATAACCAGCCACTTGGTTGCAACACACACCACAGTGAAAATAGGCGGGATAAATGAGAATAATACCAGTGAAGTAATAATAGAATAAAGAACTACGCCCGTCTCCTGGTCCACATAGTAATAACCCAGGTACGGGATAAATATCTGAAACGCAAAAAGCCCGTAAATAATCAGCAGTGACACTGTTTGTGCCAGCCAACATGCAATGTGCCGAAAGAAAGGCACTTTTTTAAAGTTACTTGCCCTTGTGCTTTTTTCCTGCGGCTCTTTGTCCCATGCATCGATCAACGTACTGATGGGCCGGTGGATATATACATCCTTTAACGAGACATGCGGTAAGCCTGCATCACGCCTTAACTGGGATACAAAACCAGCTGCCAGCAAGGAATGTCCGCCCAAATCATCAAAAAAATCCATTGAGGGGTCAATGGTTTTGTTCGGGAATGTCTTGCGAAGCACAGCCATTATCCTGTCATGTGCAGGGGCATCCAGATCAAGTGCTTCCTGTGCATCACTATTTGGATCGATGGTAAAAGACTCAGGCATAGGCAAAGTCTTACGGTTGATCTTCCCGCTGGGCATTCTGGGCATTTCGGGCAGGGTAACTATTGTACCAGGCACCATGTAAGATGGCAATGTTTTACCTAATTCAAGCCTGAAAAGATTTTCTTCAATACAAACCTGGTCTTCCATTACCACATAACCCACCAGTTGTTCCTGCCCGGTGCTATCCTTACGCACAGCAACAGCTGCCGACCTTACGCCTGATATCCCGTTCAAACAGGCTTCAATCTCCCCCAACTCAATCCGGTAACCACGCAACTTGATCTGATCGTCAAACCGTCCTTGCAGATCTATGGATCCGTCCCGATTAATGATAGCTGCATCACCTGTACGATAGACTCTATCGCCCGGTAACTCAGCAAGTGAAGCGGGCTTTTGAACAAATTTCTCCGAAGTTAGCTGAGGCAATTTCACGTATCCGTTTGATACCCCCGGGCCGGTAATAACCAGCTCCCCTGCTTCGCCGAATGGCAACAAATTTAACTTGTCATCTACCACAGCCAGGTTATAATTAGGCAATGGCTGTCCTATCACGATGTTATCACCTGGATTTAGCTGAGCGATGGTAGCAGTAACCGTAGTCTCCGTCGGGCCATAGCTATTATAAAATTTAATACCTTCTTTTGCCCATTTCGCTAAAACCTGTGGCGTACACGCCTCGCCGCCTGCGTTAACCAACCGTAATGACGGTATCGTATCTTCCATCACAGCAAGCAAACTTGGCACCGCATGCAGTATAGTTATATTTTCTTTTTTTAGTGTGTCGCCTAATTCATCAATGGCTTTTGATGTTGTATTATCTGCTACCCAAAGCGTTGCCCCGGCAAAATAACTGATCCAGGTTTCTTCGCACCACATATCAAATGACACGGAAAATCCCTGGTATACTTTATCCTCTGGTTTAATATTAAATACAGTTTGCTCAGCCCTCACCAAATGGCAAATCTGCTTATGGCTGATAGGGATTCCTTTAGGTTTACCTGTACTGCCCGAAGTATATAATACATAAGCGCAATCATTGGGTTGAGGACCAGCCCCCCCGCCCCCTAAAGGGGGAGAAGCAGTTTTTAACTCCCCCTTTAGGGGGCTGGGGGGCACTTGCAGCAATTTGCACTGCACATTCAACTGCTGCATACTGAAGCAGGCGGTAGCGCCTACTTCTTCCATGATCACCTCTACCCTTTCGGCAGGTATTTCCCGATCAACAGGAACATAAGCGGCACCGGCTTTTATAATACCCAGAATGGCTGCATGTAATTCAAACCCACGCTGCCACCACACGCCAACATTACTTTTGCAACCAATGCCATTTTTTATGAGATAAGCGGCTATTACATCACTCCATCTGTCGAGCTCGCCATAAGTTAATTGCTGGTCATGAAAAATAAGTGCAGTTTTATTCGCATATTGCTGCGCTGATGCGGAAAATAAAGTTACAAGGGTCTCCTCTCTGATCAGATCCGGACGATCGGCACCAATTACAATACTTAGCTCACTCATAAAAACAGTACCTATTCCTTTGTTAAGGTATTGATATAGACAACAAGAATAGCGGAAGGTTTATACATCAATATTAAAGATTGTTTATTGCTGTTATGCAAAACAAAATATAAATCTTTTATTACCTTTCTGTGCTAATATTAAACTGATGGTCATCTGCTGCTATACCGAAATAAACTACCCATGGAGCGAACAGGAACTTGCCGATAAACTGGCGTTGCTCCCCGAAAAATTACGGCAGCAGGCATTACGCAAAAGGCAATGGATAGACAGGCAATTGTCCATAGCTGGAAAATTACTTTTGATACATTTATTAGAAAAGTTTAAGAGTGATTTCACTTTGTCCCATCTAAAATATAATACTTATCATCGACCATATTTTAATGCTGAATTTGATTTTAATATTGCTCATTCAGGAAATATGGTGATCTGTTGCGGAACTGATACCGGACAAATTGGGATCGATATTGAACAGATAAAAGAGATAGATCTGGATGATTATTTAAACTATTTTACCAAAAATGAATGGGATAAGATCGATCATTATCCGAAGCGGTTTAATGGCTTTTATAATTTCTGGACACGCAAGGAAGCTGTTTTAAAAGCCATAGGAAGTGGCTTCCATACGCCATTATCATCAGTTGATGTTTCAAACGAAAGCGTGGTCTATGATGATATTATTTATCATATACAATCATTAGAGATCGATCCAAATTATAAATGCCATATTGCGACAACTCAAATTTCACCAAGTATGAGGTTGATCAATATAAACTTATGATTGAGTATACTTGCAAAACACTAACTTTGTTATTGCGTTCTTGAACCTATGAAGAAGTTCTTATTGATTATCAGCCTGTTTACCTTATCTGCAAATATTTCTTTTGCCGATGCTATCACCATTAATCACTTTGTTGTCAAGGAAAATCCATTTGCGAAAAACGAAATCGCTATTGTGGCTGTTGACACTGCAAATAATGTTCTTGAAAATGTTAACGGAATATTCGCTTTTACTATCGATGGCTTCCAGGAATCTTTAAGATTTAACAGGGGCACTGCTTTTTACCAGCATAAGCTCGACAAATCAAGCTTCTTATATGTAAAACATGTGAATGAAGCAGGTACGCATTCCATCCTATACTACGTTTATAAAACCGATGATAAACTAACGCCTATCCATATTAGTTGGATTGTGCTTTTGGCGATTCCTGTACTATTGGTGTTGCTGAGTTATTTGTTCAAAAAATTTGTCATCATTGCGATCATCATCTTTATTATCTTCCTGTATTTTAACCACCATGCGGGTTTAAGCATTCCAACATTTTTTGAGAGTATTATTGATGGATTGAAGGGAATCTTTAAGTAGCCCCCTCTAAATCTCCACCGGTAGGGCAATGTCATTAAGTTAAGCAATAAAAGTAAAATGAATCTAAAATCCCTCCTTTTTGCTTGCAAAAGGGAGGGTGGTCGAGCAAAGCAAAGACCGGGTGGGTAAAATATGCAAGCAGCATTGACGCTAATGCATTGGCGACATCTACCCACCCCGACTACGCTACGCTGGTCGGCCCTCCATTTTGCTTGCAAAAGGGAGGGCAAAAAAAGAAAGAGATCTTAATTTAAGAACATTGCCGGCGGAGAGACTTATACAATGCCCTCCCTTCTGGGGAGGGTTGGGTTGGGCTAAAATGGCAGTCCTATACCGAAGTTGAGTTGTAGAAAATTAAAGTTATCAGTGTTAGTTTGCTGGTACTCCTTTTTAAATTCCCCCGAATGGAATAATTCGTCAAAGTGTTTAATCAACACCCATTGATCTGCTCCGGTAAACTCAGGATCTTTAAACTTGAGCGCGGCATCAAACCTGAAAATGAAAAAGCCGAGGTCGAAGCGCAAACCTGTTCCTATACCTATAGCTGTCGACTGAAAAAAGTTATTGAATTTAAATTGGCCGCCCGGGGTTTCAGGGTCGTTATGTAATCGCCATACGTTACCGGCATCAATAAAGAATGCACCTTTTAACTTTGATCCGAAAAAATTATCAGCGAGTTTGTACCTGTATTCAGCATTGGCTACAAACTTTATTTCACCATATTGATCAAGATATTTTAAGCGAAGCCTGGTAGTGTCTGCCGTCGGTCCTACACCATAACTTGCCCTGTTAAAATTACCCGGACCAAGAGTGCGTGGTAACCATGCGCGGATATCGTTTGCCCCGCCTGTATAAAAGTTCTTTTCAAATACCAGTTGTGTACTATTCCCGTATGGAATCCCAATTCCGGGATTAAGACGGAAAACCAATTGCTGTTCACCTCCGAGGCTTTTGTAAAATCGCAGATCAATCTCAGCCTTGGTATATTGTGCAAAAGTATAACCAAAAATTGTGCGTGCTCCGGATGTATCTCTGGGGGTATTAAATATATTACTCAACAGTGAAAGGGTATTGCCGCCTACGTCTAACGCCCCTTTGAAGTATAAAAAATTCTTATATGAATTTAATTTATTGGCATTTAGCTGATAACTATACTGGCTCCCAAATGTAAATACTGTACGGCCTATCAAGTAAACATATGAATAGAAATTCTCTTTCAATAACTGCTCCTTTGCAACCGGATCAATAGTACCTTTTGAAAATTCAATATTTATTGGTGTTAAAGTATGTACCTTATCGGGTGTTTCGGTAAAATCATAGGTAATAGAATTGGAAATCCCCTCGCGTTCAACCAAACCTTTTTGAAAAAACAGGGAGTAATTACTTGAAAAAGTGGTATGGGGCACACCGTATTTACCTAATATGGGCAAATTAAAAGGAGACAATATTTGCGGATAGGTAACAGTAGCGCCAAGTTTAAACTCCTGGTTTTCAATATGACCGCCTATAGAAGAACCGCTATCGAACAGCGTGCTGTAGTTAAATTTAAGCTGGAATATAGCCGCTGTTTTGAATAAGTTTCTATCTGTGAATGTATTGCCAACGTTAAACCCGTAACGCCCTGCATTAAACAGGAACTCGCCCTCTACCCTGTCTGACATTTGCTTTAACGGCACAATATCAATCTTGCTATTTAGGCGATTCGTACTATCCGGTAATTTCTCGTAGGTGGGATTCGGCACATTTCTAAACACATTAAGTTCAGACAGGCGACTGGTTGTCAATGACTGTTTGTCAATATTATACAAATCTCCCTTCTTTTGGAAAATATAGATAGTAACGATCCTGGGGCCAAATTTTTTGGAGTAATCCACAAACCTGAATTGTGAATCGACCTGCAACGTATCAGGCTTTCCCGGCGTACGGCCATTGCTGCTTGAAATGGTGATCAGCGTATTGTTGATCTTATAAATTGGATGGGATGATTTACCTAACGGGTTATCAATGATCATATTGACATCTGCAATTCCCTTATTATAAGTAGTATCCGAATTAAAAGTGATGTACTGCCTGAAAAAGTCGAAATAACCATTGCGTTTCATCAGCATGAATACTTCGTCCCTTTGAGCAGCAAGACTATCGGTATCAAAACGTCCACCAATCCTTATATGTGAAAGCTTTGCTCTATTAGCCCGATATAAGCCCTGCATTTTTTTATCGGCTATGCTATCAGTAAAATTCCGCACCCTAAACATTGGCCCTTCTGTTGCAGTAAATATCAGTTCTGCTTTTTTCTTTTTTACGCTGATACTATCCGCTACCTTGGCTTTCAGGTATCCTTTGTTCTGCAAAAACTTTTGGATCTGTAATCTTGAAAATTCTACAAGGGAGCTATCCAGCAAATTAGGAGCTTCACCTATATCTCTTTTCCCATTTTTACTGAACCAATAATAAAACTTCAGGTTAAGCCAGTTATTGGGTTGCTGTTCTTTATCAACGTAATTTACAGCAGCTTCTGAAAATTCCTTATCAACACCTTTTATAGTTATCTTCCTTACAAGCGCCTGGTTGGGTTTAAGCCTATGGGTTAAGCTGCAGCCGGTGACCAGAAAGATGAGTAAAATACTTAATATTGTAAGGCGATAACCTTTAGGTTTTATATATGCTTTCAAAATCTCAGATCAATTTACTAAAGTCATTACAACATAAAAAGTTTCGCCGCGAACACGGGCTTTTCCTGGTTGAAGGCCATAAATCAATAGCCGAATTCATTAATTCTGCATACCAGATAGAGGCTGTTTACCATACCAACGCATTCAGCCCAAAAGTGCTGAAATTATCCCAAAAAATAAACTTATGTGAAATTTCTGTTACAGACCTGGAGAAGATCAGCAGCTTAAAAACTCCGCAGGAAGTAATAGTATTGTTAAAGATACCTCAATGGCCTGTTCTTAAGCACGAACAGCTAAAAGGAAAATTCTCATTAGTGCTTGATGGCATACAAGATCCGGGTAATTTGGGTACGATAATTCGTATTGCCGATTGGTTTGGTATCGAAAACATTATCTGTTCGGATGATACGGTAGATGTATATAATCCAAAAGTAGTGCAAGCCTGTATGGGCTCCTTGTCAAGAGTAAAAGTACATTATACATCGCTCATTGGACTTTTGGGCCAAATAAAACTGCCTATATTTGGCGCATTGCTTGATGGTGAAGATATTTATAATACCAACTTTGGCAGCGATGGACTCGTAGTAATGGGGAATGAAGGCAATGGCATGCGCCCCGAAATACAAAAATTGGTAAATAAAGCAGTCACTATACCACGCATTGGCGGGGCCGAATCATTAAATGTGGCTATAGCTACTGCACTTTTCTGTTCAGAAATAACCAGAAAATGAAATAATAAACTTGGCATGCAATAAATAATTTACTATTTTTGCACTCCTTAAAAAGGGTCGGGTGGCCGAGTGGCTAGGCAGAGGTCTGCAAAACCTTTTACAGCGGTTCGAATCCGCTCCCGACCTCAAGGTTTAAAAAATTAAAATTACAACACCATGGGCGTTACTCGTTTAAAAAGAAAAGACAGAAAAAATAAAACTGTATCCCGTTTAGAAGTACAGGCTCTTAAGCTTGCTACCAACATCGAACAGGGAAGCCGTTCTGCTGAACCAAAAAACAGCCAGATCGCTAAAAACAATGCAGCTTTAGATAAGGCTTTAGGAAAATAATTCGCCCAGGGGGTTCGAATTTTCAAGAACTATAAATCCTGTTGGTTTATGCCGACAGGATTTTTTTATTGATTCTTTTTACCAGGCCGGGACCTTCATAAATAAAACCGGTATAAAGTTGGATAAGCGATGCCCCGGCTTTCAATTTCTCCATAGCATCTTCAGGCGAATGAATTCCACCCACGCCTATTATCGGAAATGCGCCATTTGACTTTTGCGACAAGTACCGTACCACTTCTGTAGATCTCTTAGTTAAAGGCTTACCACTTAGTCCACCTGCTTCGCCGCTCAATTTCTCTGATTTTAGCCCATCGCGTATAATGGTTGTATTGGTAGCTATAACACCAGCAATACCTGTTTCCTTTACAATATCCACGATATCATCCAATTGCTCATTAGTAAGATCCGGCGCTATCTTCAATAAAATAGGCCTGCTTATACCGTTCTTAGCGTTACGCTGTTGTAAGGTGTTCAATATCTTAGTTAAAGGCTCTTTTTCCTGCAATGCGCGTAGTCCGGGCGTATTGGGGGAGCTTACATTCACTACAAAATAATCCACCACATCAAACAATCTGTCAAAACATTTAATATAATCTTTAACGGCATCTTCATTATCAGTCACCTTATTCTTACCGATATTGCCGCCTATCATCAGTCCTTTTTGGGCTTTTGAATTACGCCGATAAGCGGCTATCCTTTCAGCAGCCACATCCATTCCCAGGTTATTAAAACCCATACGGTTGATGAGCGCTTTATCCGCCGGAAGGCGAAACATTCTTGGTTTTAAATTGCCGGGCTGCGGCAAGGGTGTTACTGTACCAACCTCCACAAAACCAAAACCAAGGTTACCCATTTCGACGATCAGTTCGGCATTTTTATCAAATCCTGCTGCAAGCCCTACCGGGTTTTTAAATTTCAATCCGAATACTTCTCTTTCAAGCTCTTCATCCTCTATATTCCATAACATCCTGCTGAATGCCGCACCGCCCGGAAAACGATTAAAACGTTTCAGGTTACGTGTAACAAAGTAATGCATCTTTTCAGGATCAAACAGAAACAACAGTGGCTTTATTAACTGATACATGCCGCGAAGTTAACAGTTTGAATGAATAAGCTCAAAGGAGAAAGCGCAAAGCTGAAAGCTCATATAGTATATTATTACATTGAAACCAAAAAGCTTTCGGCTTTGGTCTTTAAGCTTTCAGCTTAAAAAAGTATCTTTGCGCGCAAATGATAGCTATTAATAATCTTACGTTCGAGATCGGTGCGCGGGCATTGTATGATGAGGCCAACTGGCATATTAAACCCGGTGAAAAAATAGGCCTTATCGGGGCCAATGGTACAGGCAAAACCACACTGCTTAAAATTATAGTTGGCGACTATAAACCAACTTCGGGCACTATATCCATGGCTAAGGACCTTACCATGGGTTATCTTAACCAGGATCTGCTATCCTACTCTTCTGATAAAAACATATTGCATGTAGCGATGGAGGCTTTTGAGCGTCAGAATCAATTGCATGATGAGATAGAAGTACTGTTACAAAAACTTGAAACAGAATACACTGAAGATCTGCTGCACAAACTCAGCGATAAACAACACGAGTTTGAAGTACTGGACGGTTATAATATTGAGTATAAGGCACACGAAATATTAGCCGGTTTAGGTTTCAGTGAACCAGATACACACCGCAAACTGAGTGAATTCTCCGGTGGATGGCGTATGAGGGTGATGCTTGCTAAAATATTATTACAGGCGCCAGATATATTATTACTGGATGAGCCAACCAACCACCTTGACTTACCATCCATTGTATGGCTGGAAGATTATTTAAAGGCATTTGAAGGTGCAATAGTTATCGTATCACACGACAGGTGGTTTTTAGATAAGGTGATCAACCGTACAGTGGAATCACGTAAAGGCAAATTGACTGTTTATGCAGGCAATTATTCTTTCTATTTAGAAGAAAAAGCGTTGCGCGAAGAAATACAGCGTGGTGAGTTTAAAAACCAGCAATCAAAAATTAAGCAGGAAGAACGTTTGATAGAGCGTTTCAGGGCCAAAGCCTCAAAAGCGAAAATGGCCCAATCGCGTATTAAAATGCTCGATAAAATGGATCGCGTGGACGACGTGGATGATGATAATCCGTCAGTAAATTTCAGTTTTCGTTTTTCAAAACAATCAGGTCGCCATGTAGTGACGCTTGATCATATCACCAAAAAATATCCCTCTATTGATATTTTGACGGGCGCTGAAGCAGTTATTGAAAAAGGCGATAAAATTGCTCTGATAGGTGCTAACGGTAAAGGTAAATCTACCCTGTTGCGTATCATTGCCGGAGCTGATAAAGATTTCGCAGGTAAATCTGAAACCGGCCATAACGTATCACAAACGTTTTTTGCACAGCACCAGTTAGAAGCCCTGCATCTTGAAAATACTGCCTTACAGGAACTCCAGTCATTTGCACCGAAACATACAGAAACAGAGCTGCGCACAATATTGGGTTCGTTTCTATTTACAGGCGATGATGTATTTAAAAAGGTCAAAGTATTATCCGGAGGTGAAAAATCGCGCGTTGCTTTAGCTAAAGCGCTAACTGCCGATGCCAACTTCCTTGTACTGGATGAGCCTACCAATCACCTGGATATAGCATCAGTAAACATATTGATACAGGCATTACAACAATTTGAAGGCACATTCATCGTAGTATCGCACGACCGTTATTTCCTTGATAATATTGCAAATAAGATCTGGTTCATTGAAGATCAGCAAATAAAACAATACCCGGGTACTTATGCAGAGTTTGATGTATGGAACAGCAAACGCAAGCTGGAACCTAAAACTCCCGCCCCTGCTCCTCAACCTAAAAAAGAAGAGAAGAAAGAGCCTGTTGCGGTTAAGCAACAACCTAACGATGAAAAGTCGAAACAGCTTAAAAAATTGAATCAGGATCTGACCAGGATGGAAGAGCAGATAGGCGACCTTGAAAAAACAGTAAAACAGCTTGAAGTGCAATTGGCCGATGATAAATTATATACTGATGCCCAAAAAGCCCAGGATGTAACTGAAACTTATCAGCTGAAGAAATTGGAGCTAAAAGAGGTGCAGACAAAATGGGAAGCCTTAGCTGAACATATCCTGGAGTTAGAGGCGTAAGCCAGTAGTTAAAGATTAGCGGTAGTGAGATACTAAATGAACAGCCATGCCGTTCAGGTGTTAATAAACCTTTACACAATGTATAAAATGATAAAAAGGATACTTTCTGTCTCTATTATTTTACTTACCGCTTCAATCTCATTTGCCCAATCAGCTTACAATAACCAGGTTTTTCGTCCTGAGATTAAAAGTGTAGAATTTTATAACACTAAGAAGAACCCTTCTTTTCCGCTCATTCGCCTTAATTCGGGCGAGCAGTTGAAATTGGATTTTGATGATCTGAGTAGTGGCAGCCGCAACTATTATTACACTATTGAACATTGCGATGATTCCTGGAATTCATCCAATCTTTCACCAGTAGAATATCTGCAAAATTTCACTGAAGATCAGATACGTGATTATAATTATTCATCAACAACACTGCAAAAATACACGCATTACGATATCAAATTTCCTAATGATAATATCAAACCCAAGCTATCAGGAAATTATGTTTTGAAAGTATATGAGGACAATGATCCTTCAAAAATAGTGCTTGTTCAGCGTTTTTATGTGGTCGATTCAAAGGTTTCCATTATGGCCGAAGTGGTTCCTTCATCAGATAATTCATTAAGGCAGACCAATCAGAAGATCAACTTTCAGATCAATTACGGCGCTTTAAGGGTACAAAATCCTGGTTATGATATCCGTACATTCATCATGCAAAATGCACGCAGCGAGACCGGGCAGCTGAGCAACCAACCATCCAATATACACGGAACATCATTAGTTTATAATGATTTGAGCACAAATGATTTTCAAGGGTTAAATGAGTTCAGGCATTTTGATACGAGGAGTTTAAAGCTTAATTCGGACCGTATTTTACATATTTATCGTGATACAGCCAATACGGTTATCCTGTTGACCGACCCCACCCTTGATCAGCCTAATTATACCTTTTATTATGATAATGGCGGCAACTTTTACATAGGTAACCAGGACGGCAGCAACCCAGCTATTGATGCTGATTATGCGCACATGTACTTTACGTTAGCCAGCACTAAACCAGGCGGCAATGGCTCGGCATATATTGTGGGTCAGTTTAACAATTTCCGTATTGACGAAAACAGCAAGCTTCAATATGATGCAGTAAGAAATCGTTATGGCACACAACTGCTTTTAAAGCAAGGCGTGTATGACTATGCTTACGTTTGGGTACCTAATGGTTCTGATAAACCTGATAATACTTATTTTGAAGGCTCACACTTCGAAACTGAAAATAACTATCAAATATTAGTTTACTACCATCCCGCAGGAGCAAGATGGACAGAGTTGGTGGGTTACCAGGTTTTAAATACCGGCAAAAAATAAAGTGTTCATGCCGTGACACTTAAATCGTCTTCAAAAAGCCCCTTAAAACGTATCTTTGCAAAAAGATCAGCCATGAAAGCCAAAAACCCTAAGGAATCACATACTATAATGAATGAACTGGTATTGCCCAATGATACCAATACATTGAATAACCTGATGGGTGGGCGTTTGCTGCATTGGATGGATATTGCAGCAGCAATTTCGGCACAAAAACATTGCAACCGTATTGTGGTGACTGCTTCTGTTGATAATGTTTCCTTTAAACACTCTATCAAACTGGGCGATGTAGTAACCATCGAAGCTAAAGTAACCCGCGCGTTTACAACTTCGGTAGAAGTGCGTTTGGATGTATGGGCTGAAAACATCCCTTCAGGGACCAAATTAAAGAGCAACGAGGCTTATTATACTTTTGTAGCAGTAGACCAAAGCGGTCGCACCATACCCGTACCTGCACTTGAGCCGGAGACTGAAGAAGATAAAATGCTATATGCCGGGGCACTGCGCCGCCGCCAGCTGCGCCTGATATTGGGTGGAAAAATGAAACCCGATGATGCTACAGAACTGAAAGCTCTATTTTTCGCTGAGCAGAAAGATTAAGCTTTAAGCTTACCGGTTTCCTCTTTTAAGATATTCAGCACATTACCTTCACTCACGTTACCGAAAAGTGATACACCTGCTGCCCCGTTTTTTAACGCGTATTGAATCCCCTGGCGTATTTCATCATCACTCTTAAAATCAGAAAGGTATAAACCCGCATATAATGGAAATGACCCAGCCAAAAAATGCACACCTTCGGCTACCGCATCCCCTATCCAGCTTACCTTTTCTTTATAAAATCCGTGATAGATCATCGGGCAAACAGCATCAAGTCTCCAATTTGTCCAATCCTGGCGCACATTGCGTCGGGCTACCTCGGGCGTTGGAAATACCGCGGCAGTAATGGCCTTATGATGGTTCTTTGCTATGTCAGACAGACTATTTACCACGCGGGTAATATTTCTGTATCGAAACAAACGCCATGACAGGCTGGCTTCAGGAAACTGAATATCAGAAAGCTCAATACCAAAATCGTTTTTAAATTTGGCCCGACAAACATCACAATAGCAAAAATCATATTCGGGCAATTCTTTGGTCTGCTCAATATTGTATTTAGACCAAAGATTTACTGGTAATACCACATCGCAATAACGCACATAATCAAGGTGGATACCATCTACGTAATCTTTATTCAGAATATCATTTACCTGTTGCTCCAAATATTGTTGCACTTCGGGCCTGGATGGACAAAGCCAACGGTAGTAAGTAACATAAGGCGGATGATTCGCACATGACTCTCCATTACGGTTTTTGCTGTACCATTCAGGGTGTGTACCAACTAATTCGGCACGGTTAAAGGTCCATATCCAGCGGTGCGTCTCAATACCCTGTGCTTTTGCTGCACGGAAATGCCTTTCGCTATCAGCCTCAAAAAATATCCCGGTGATACCGGCGGCTTTAAATGCAGCATAACGCGTTTTAAGCTCATCATCCATATCTTTTTGATTAGGATTAGTCCAAACCCAATTCTTCCATTTCTTTTTTTTGCTGGAAGGTAAATGTGCTGCTGCTTCACTTTTTATAGGTAATTGTGTGGCTAATCCGGCTACGATGCTTGCTTTTAAAAATTCGCGTTTATTCATGAGGTTGATTATTTATTCGCTGTATAAGTCCGTCCTGGTTAATGGCCCATGTCGCTTTAGTTTCACTATCTGTTATCCATGCCATAAACTGGTGCCGGGTGGCTTCCAGTTTTAAGATATTATCTTTTTTGTCGATGCCGGCGTGTTCATCAATGCCCAGATCATGCAGCGTTAACGCATATTCATGGTGTCCAATAAACCACTTTTTTTGGCGATAGTAAATTAGCCATAAATATTGTTTCTGCAGTTCAGCATAAGGTAAATTAAACGTTACAGAATTGGGAGTTTTATTACTAAACTGCAGGTAACCCCACCTTTCAGGATAATGCATATTAATAACACCTTGCGGCGACCATACCCAGTTATGTTCGGGTAGTGCTTTTCCTGAACTATCTTTTAATTTAACATAATTGCCATTGACAACTTTTGTATCCCATTCAACACGGGAAAAATTGATCCGCCACATTGTACCGTCGTGTGGTGTGCCAGACCGGAGATTTGAGACAAGCGATTTAAAAGGTATAGCCATTTCAACCGTCCAGCCTTCATCCTTATCAGAGGGATCATTCAAAGTGCCTTGTATCTTCACTGCTGATCTTAAAGCCCTCAAATCCCAGTTACTTAATGGACTACCGCCATCCCGGTAAGGTTTAGTTAAAAGCAGGTCGAAAATCGTATTCAATGGATTTACCTCAACTTCGTAATAAGGTTGGGCGGTATTAGCCGGGTCAATAAAAAATTCAAAATCATTATCATGAAAAATAACATCATCGTGATGCTTCAGGGTGGCCCACACATTCGGTTCGGTTAGCTGAGCGGCAATGTAAAGGCAGCTATCATCCCAAAGCATTTTGATCTTCGTTGGGTATGTGGGTTTAGGCTTTGCCGATCCTTCAATATCAACAAACTCCTTTGTCCAGTTGACCTGCTGCCAAACTAGTTCATTGATGTTACCGTCTATTACAGGTGGGTGGTCAACGTGATAAACCACATAGTTCCCGGGTGTTTCAAACAGGTTTTCCAGTCCCTTGAATGCGGATGATTGTGCATTAACGGTAATTGTATAAAGCAAAATTGCTGATAACGATGCTAATCCCTTCAAGTAATTAACACGTGCTATAAACCATGAACTATTATCCATTAGCTATTAGCCATTTCCAATACCTTATCAAACTCTTCTGGTTTCACAGCGCTTACAGACAAACGGCCCAGGCGCACCAATTCCATAGTCTTCAATGACGGTTCAGCCTTGATCTGTTCAAGTGTTACTGATTTTTTTAGAGATTCAAAAGGAGCAAATTCGACTACCAGCCAATTTGGATCAGTTGTGGTTGGATCCTGGTATGACTCTTTAATAACCTTAGCAATCCCGACTATATCTTTACCCTCGTTGCTGTGGTAAAAAAAAGCCAGGTCGCCCTCTTTCATCGCTCGCAGGTTATTACGGGCAGCAAAATTGCGCACGCCGTCCCACATGGTGCGGCCATCCTTATTGAATTGTTCCCAGCTGTACTTATGAGGTTCCGATTTGATGAGCCAATAGTTCATGATAGTTGATTTTACTTCAGTAAAAATGTGAAAAAGCCCGGAGAAACAGAAATGAACATGATGTTAAAATCGGAATAATTACCCGAAGGCTACGGCTTTAGCCGGCTACCGGTAAAAGACTTGTTACACTTGTGATTTTGCTTTTTGGTGTATATTTGAATGACCTGCTTTAATGTTTAAACTCACAAATAGACTTATCACATAATAAAACCGATAAAAACAAGTTACTGTAAAACATATTATCCCCTTATATATGAGAAAAACCTACCCTCTAAAAAGACTATTATTTGTTTCTGTTTCAGTTATCGTTCTTGCTACAGCTTCCTGTAAAAAGGATAATAATAACCAGGTGAAACCTACTCCTGTAATTACTAATGCTACTCCTACAAAATTTGGGTTATATGAGGCTACTGATTCCATTTATAAATTAGCGTATACCTATGTATCGAAAATAGGAACACTTGATGTTACCAATTCTGATTACTACCTGGTGTTTGATACAGGCTCTGGCGGTTTTGTAATTGACGCCGACGGTATTTTGCCTTCATCTATGATCACCAGTACAGGTTTTAATTTTACGCAGGACTCAACCGTTGTGAACGGGATCACTATTTATAATCAAAAATCAACAATTGAATATGGTGATGATGCGAATACCACAGACAAGGTTTATGGTAACCTGGCCTATGCCAATGTGACCATAGGCGATGATAATGGCAATATCGTTATAAAGCGCCTGCCATTCTTTTTGTATTACAAAGCAGTAGATGGTAACGGCAAGGTATTTACTACACATCATGACTTTGACGTATTAGGCGTGTCCCCCGAATACGATGTTACTTTCCCCAATAATGCCTATATTACAAGTCCTTTTAGTTATTTCGATCCCGGAACAGGCCTCACTAAAGGATTTAAGATGGCAGCCCTGGGCACGAACAATTTTTCGTATGAGGGCACTTATGTGCCTGGCGTAGTTACATTAGGTTTAACTGCGTCTGATCTTTCATCAGCAAGCGGTTTTATAATGCATCAATTAACCTATCGGCCAGGCGATGGTTATGCACCTGTTATTCCAGTATCATTGACTTATAACAATAAGACGGTTGCTACTGATGCAATATTTGATACAGGTACCGAACCTTATAGTTATCTCGAAGACACATCCGCAGCTGATACCACATTACTCTTGCCGAACAACACCAATGTATCACTCTCTAGTACGCAGGGATTTAGCTATACATATACTACGAGTGCTACCGAAAACATTACTTATGTTGAGAATCCTCGGGTATCTCAATCCAACTTTTCCGTCATAAGCCTTGAGTTCTTTTTAAACAATGAATACATGGTTGATTACACTAATCACAAGTTGGGCCTGAAGAATAACTAGGTTATTAATATACTTTACCTGGTTGCTATCACTTTCCCTTTATCGTCCAGTGTTGCAATAACCGGTTGATTTTGTTTATTGATGTATATTTTTAAGCGGGGTGTGCCTTTGTCATCCCGCAAAAATAATCCCACTTCACCATCGGAATCTTTTCCGACAAAAAGCCGTTCTCTACCTAACCATCCCTCGGCACGCACTTTTTTTATACCAGCGTTGTAAGCACCGGTATCTTTTAGATTTTTCAAGGAGTCTACATAGTCAATCAGTCTGCCTGTAGGGAAACGGTCATCCCGGTCCCACAGCTTTAGCCCATAACTTCTATTTAGTCCGCTGGCTTCTTTATCCTGCGCATATTGTACCTGCATGATCTGATCGTTCTTATACTGATCGATGGAATAGGTCATGCTCGCTCCTTTTTTGCTTCCATCATAAACCAGCCCGCCGCACTCATCACCGTCATCATTAAAAAATATCATACCCGCTGGTCTGTCCCGTTTAGGCAGGTCTTTCCCATTATAGGAGCCCGGATGCTGATTTTCGTGATTACTGATCACCATTCTTAATTTACCATCCTGCTCAACTATATTAATTCTGCCGGCTGTTATTTCATTAAAGTGCCCGTCAGTATGCATCATTTTAAATACAGCTGCTATACACGCAATCACAATAATGGTTAATACGATGGCGTATATTTTTAATATCTTAACCTGTTTTGCCAGTTCTTCCATGGTTTTTAGTTTGATGAAGGTTCAATTTTATATCACAGGGAAAATAACTATTTATTCATTCTATATTGATACACAAATAGTAAATATTTTTTGATATTTCTTTTTAAGAAAAAATTGACAATATATCGCCAACAATTTTATCTTTACAGTCGGAAGATAGAGGATATGGGATTACAATTAAGAATAACATTTAATGATACGGATCATACGTATCAGATCATTAACAGTAAGTTGATTGATCAGTATACTACCGAGCTTGAGTTAATGCTGGATGGCGAAAAAGTGGGATTACTGAAGGATAAAGACAGGGGATGGGTACAAAAAGATGGTGATAGTACAATTGACCCAGGCCTTGTATTAGCGTTGGGCCGCTCCGTATCACTGCGATTGCGGATGTAGCGTACTATTAGAGATAGGCAAAAATAAAACGCAAAAAATCAAGGAAGTATCTACTTCCTTGATTTTAATATATAAGCACGCCACGCCAGGCGTAGCGCTATTCAAATCTGGTCAGAATTATCTGCTCCTGCGGTTATCTCTTGAGTAACCACCGCCGCCACCGCCGCCGTAGCCGCCACCACCGCCACGGTTACCACCGCCGCCGCCGTAACCACCGCTGCTTCTGCTGTTGTCTCTGGGCTTTTTATCTTCAGCCTGGTTTACTACAATGTTTCTGCCTGCAACTTCGCTCCCATTCAATTCGGCAATCGCTTTTTTTGCTGCCTCATCATCCGTCATCTCAACAAAACCAAACCCTTTGCTTCTCCCGGTTTCTCTGTCGTTAATAATTTTTGCTGAGCTTACTTCTCCAAATGCTTCGAAGAGTTCTTTTAAATCTGCTTCCTGTACTTTGAAAGGAAGGCTTCCTACGAAAATGTTCATTAATTAAATTTTTAAATAGTTAAGATGCAGTGCTTAACATCACTTTGTAACGCCAATGGGAGTCAATAGTAAAGGTGCACATTTTTTTATTTACTGGGTATAAATTATAAATTAATATTTATAAAAAACTTTATTACTTATTATTTAAGCTTACTCTATTGCCATGTAACAATCTCTCTAAGGGTTTGTTTTAAATTAATGAAGAATTTTAAACATTAATTCTTTCATCAGTTCACCATTGCCCGAATTTGAATCAACGCCCTTACTTTTCAGGTCATATTCGCGCAGCAAACTAATTATTTGCATCGATTTTCCGTAATTATAATTGCGGGCCGCTAATTCATAATCCTTTATAAAATAAGGACTTACACCCAATTCCCGCGCCAGGCCTTGCGGCGACTTGTCTTTGGCATAATGATAAAGCAGCACTTTACTGAAAAAATTGTTCAGATTCCCTAATACCAGCACTATTGGATTAGCCTTTGGGTTCGCCTCAAAATAATTAATGATCTGGTTTACCTTGAAAGGGTCTTTCCTGCTTAATGCAGATTGCAGTTCAAAAACATTGTATTCTTTGCTGATACCAATATTATCCTGTACATGCTGCAAGGTGATCGTTTGCCCAACTGGAACATTCAACATCAGCTTTTCCATCTCGTTAGCAATTTTAGACAGGTCATTGCCTAAATATTCGGCCAGCATAGCTGAGGCTTGCGGATCGATCCGGTATTTTTTCCCGGCAACAAAAGCTTCTATCCACGACGGTATCTTGCTATCATAAAGCGGAGCCGATTCAAAAATGACTCCGTTTTTTTCAATCGCCTTGTACGTTTTTTTGCGCTTGTCAAACTTTCCATACTTATAGCAAAAAATAAGAATTGTACTTTTTAAGGGATTCTCAAGATAATTGAGCAGTGGATTGATGCTTTTTTTATCATCATCGTCCCTCCCCCACTTCATATCCTGCGCTTCTTTTACCAGCACAACCTGGTATTCGGCCATCATCGGGTAACGTTTAGCCGCGTTAAGCACAACCATAATATCAGTATCCTTACCATACAATACCGTTTGGTTAAACCCACGCTCTGCTTCCGAAAGCAGTTGATGCTCGGCATAATTACTTACCTGGTCGATAAAATAAGGCTCTTCGCCATGCAGCAGGTAAAGCGGTTTATACTTGCGGTTTTTGAGGTCTTTTATAATATCGTCGGCAGTCATACTGGAATTCAAAAGTAGTTATTTTTGGGGAAGTTGGAGACGTTGGAAATGTTGTAGTGGTTGTAATGGTTGAAGATGTCGAAAGGGGCGTTGTAAAAACCAATTTAACTTTTATAACATTTACAACTTTTATAACCATTTCAACCCAATCAACTAACTTTGAGGCCATGTTACAGCCACTTGAATTACCCCCCTATCCTTTTAAGATCACTGAGCAAAATGGCCGGCTGACATTGTTTGACGATATCCGTAAAAAACATATCGTGATCACGCCCGAAGAATGGGTGAGGCAGCATTTTGTACAGTACCTCATCAATCAAAAAGGGTATCCGAAATCATTGATCAAACTGGAAGGAGGATTAAAGCTTCATGGAAATGCCCGACGAACGGACATTGTGGTTTTCAATTCTTCGGGTGAAAAGATATTATTGATTGAATGCAAAGCACCTTCTGTTAATATCAGCCAAAAGGTTTTTGATCAGGTTGCCCGATACAATATGGTGCACAAGGTGGCCTTGCTCGCTGTAAGTAACGGCTTAAAACATTACTACTGCCGTATTGATTTTATAAATGAAAAATATCAGTTTATTGAAGCCCTGCCCGATTATAAAGAAATTGCGCTCTAAATAACTGTAGTCACCAGGTTCTGCATTTTTTCACGCAGTTCATCAGGCTTAAACGGTTTTGAGACATAATCATTCATCCCCGAGCTAAATACACGTTCTTTAATATCTAACAGTGCCGATGCAGTTAACGCGATGATTGGCGTGTTGGCTTTTTTAGGGTCGCGTATTTTCCTGATCTCAACAGCTGCATCAAATCCATTCATTACCGGCATCTGCAGGTCCATCAGGATAATATCAAAATTACCATATTGAGCTATCTCTACTGCGCGCTCACCATTTTCGGCAATGGTTGGCGTAATGCCCCACTTAGAAAACAGCTTCTTCATCAGCATCACATTCACCAGGTTGTCTTCTGCTATCAGCACACGGAGGCTGTTCATGCCTTCATTCCCGTTTAATACCAATGGTTGTTTTTCGGCCAGTTCGGTAGCGGTTTCGGTTGAAACAGGGAATTCCAGATTAAATGAAAATTCCGAACCTATTCCCGGCTGACTTAAAACGCTCATTTGTAAACCTTGTAGCTCCAACAGGCGTTTTACTATAGCCAGCCCTAAACCGGTACCTCCATATTGACGCGTAGTAGTTATAGATTCCTGTGTAAAAGGCTCAAATATGGCATCAAGATTTTCTTTTTCTATGCCTATGCCGGTATCTTTAACAGCAAAATCGACTGTAACTGTATTATGCCGATCTTCAAGCTGTGTAACTTTCACCCAAACATTTCCGGTATGGGTGAACTTAATAGCATTACTTATCAGATTGAAAACGATTTGGGTCAAACGGGTCGGGTCACCAAAAAACTCCCTGTTTCTAAGGCTATCATCTATCTCCAATATAAAATTAAGTCCCTTTTCTTCCGCTTTCAGCTTTTGTCCCCCGCATACATTTTGCATCAGCTCAACCAGGTTAAACTTGAGATTTTCAAACACCACTTTGCCCGATTCGATTTTGTTAAAATCCAGTACATCATTTACCAATGCCAACAGGTTATTGGCAGAAAATTTTAAGATATCCAAATTATCTTTCTGATCTGGCCTTGGGTTACCCATTATGAGTAAGTTCGTCATTCCTATCACCGCGTTCATAGGGGTCCGTATCTCATGTGACATGGTAGAAAGGAATTCGGATTTTGCCTGGGATGATTTCTCGACTTTTTCTATTGCTTTCTCAAACTCTACATTCAGGTTTCCCCGCTCTTCGGCAGTAGCTTTCAACTGCTTTATACTCTTGATAAATGCCCGGTAAAAGTGATTTTGAATGAATATTATAAATATAAAATTGGCAAAAATGGCTATGATCATGGTTGATCCGTCTACCACCTTTGGCTTTAAAGGTATAAAGTAGGTATTATCATATTCAAGCACCAAAAATATCAGGATGGGAATCAGGTTAACCAGCGAATAAAATAGTCCGCAGGTTTGCCCGAGCATATAAAAGCTAAATACGATGATCAGAAGAGTGATTTGGGCAGTAACAATATTTACGCTTTGAAGCGTAATAAACACATTGGTAAGATTGACCATGGTACCCAGTACCAGCAAAATATGTGATATGATGCCCCACCTTGGCCTAAATGTTAAATATTTGAACAGGATAAGGATACTTAATAGCAGCATACTTGTGCTGTAGCTGAGTATCTGACGATGCTGGATATAAAGTGTAGCCAATATTGCCGCAACAGTAATAATTGCAAGCCATAAACCATAGTATAGTAAACGTATCCGGGCCTGATCAAGGATGGTCTGATCCCTGGTTAATATTTTATTTACTGAGAAGTTAAAAAAACCTACGTCTCTGTTCATTTACAGGGCTTTACCGATGTGTAAAATTACTCTTAAAATTACGATGCCCGGAAAGATTCACAAACATTAATTTTCAAGATTGTATTGTTATACACAATTAGTTTGCCAAAGAGTCCAGGTTATCTTCAATTATTTTCAACTTAGTTTCAGCATCCGCTTTTTTCTTTAATTCGTTATCGATGATCTCGGGTTTGGCATTGTTCATAAAACGTTCGTTACCCAATTTTGCATCTACCGATTTTAAAAATCCAAGCAGGTATTCTTTCTCTTTGGTCAGTCTTTCAGTTTCAGCAGCAGTATCTATATTCCCGGTCAGCGGTATGTAAAACTCGTCTTTCGATACCATAAAACTAACCGCACCATTTACCTTCTCATCAACAATATTGAATTCATTGATATTACCCATCTTACGGATGATAGGCTCATATTGACTATAACTAATTTTTGAGTTTACTTTTATCGATAAAGCCAGCGCTTCTTTCGGAGATATTTGTTTACTGTTACGGGTGTTGCGGATATCCGTAACCACCTGTTTAACTATTTCTACATCTTCCAGCAAATGGGCATTTATTTGCTCAATTTTTGGTAATTGGGCAACTATGCAGCAATCCATTTCGCCCCGTTTCCCGAAAACTTCATCATGCCATAGCTCCTCAGTGATAAACGGAATAAATGGATGAAGGATTTTCAAAATATCTTCGAAGAGCTTTATTGTTTGTGTATAAGTTTCCCTGTCGATAGGGTGCTTATAAGCCGGTTTGATCATCTCCAGATACCAGGCACAAAAGTCATCCCATACCAATTTATAAGTAGCCATTAATGCTTCCGATAAACGATATTGGGCAAAGTCATCTTCTATTTCGGTTAAGGCCTGACTAAAGCGGCTTTTGAACCATTCGCTAGCTATTTTATTCGGATTTTCAAGATTATCATCTACCTTCCAACCTTTAACTAAACTGAAGGCATTCCAAACCTTATTCCAGAAATTACGGCCCTGTTTGCAATGCTCCTCATCAAACATCAAGTCATTACCAGCAGGTGAGCTTAACAGCATCCCCACCCTTACACCATCGGCACCATATTCTTCAATCAGGTTCAGCGGATCAGGTGAGTTACCTAATGATTTAGACATCTTACGGCCCAGTTTATCACGTACAATACCGGTCAGATAAACATTTCTGAAAGGCAATTCACCCCTAAACTCATGCCCCGCCATGATCATTCTGGCTACCCAGAAAAACAATATCTCCGGCGCAGTTACCAGGTCATTAGTTGGATAATAGTAATTGATATCATCATTATTCGGATCTTTAAAACCATCAAACACAGATATCGGCCATAACCATGAAGAAAACCAGGTATCTACTACGTCTTCTTCCTGTTTTAAGTCGGTAGTTGTAAGTTTTGAGTTTTGAGTTTTCCCCTTAGCCAACTCCAAAGCTTCATCTACATTTTTAGCAATTACATATTGTCCGTCCGATAAATACCATGCGGGTATCTGTTGTCCCCACCATAATTGGCGACTGATTGTCCAGTCATGAACATTCTCCATCCAATGCTTATAAGTATTTACAAACTTATCCGGGATCAGTTTAATATCACCTTTCAACACATAATCCAGTGCGGGCTTGGCCATTTCTTCCATCTTGCAAAACCATTGCATGGATAGTTTCGGCTCAATCACCGCATCAGTACGTTCACTGAACCCGATCTGCGATTTATAGTCTTCGACCTTTGCCAACTGGTGTGCATTCTCCAGCAAAACAGCGATCTTTTTACGGGCGGCAAAACGATCCTCGCCTATCAGTATCTCTGCCTTTTCGTTCAGCGTTCCATCATCATTCAAAATATCTATAACCGGCAAGTTGTGCTTAATACCCAGATTATAGTCATTCAGATCATGTGCAGGTGTAACTTTCAAGCATCCCGTACCAAAATCCATCTCCACATAATCATCCAGGATGATCGGTATTTCTCTATTTATTAACGGAATGATCGCTTTTTTACCATGCAAATGCTTATACCTTTCATCATTAGGATTAATACAGATAGCAGTATCCGCCATAATGGTTTCCGGGCGGGTGGTTGCAATGGTAAGGAAGTCTGAAGTCTGAAGTCCGAAGTCCGAAGTCGATTTTTGACTTTCGCCATCCGCCCCGCGCTCACCGGCTACCGCATATTTAATATAGTAAAGCTTCTGATTAACTTCTTTACGAATAACTTCTTCATCCGAAACTGCAGTTTTCCCTTGCGGATCCCAGTTTACCATACGTACACCACGGTATATCCAACCCTTTTTATGAAGATGGATAAAGGTATCGATCACCGCTTCAGACAGGTCATCATCCATTGTAAAACGGGTACGGTCCCAATCACAGGATGCGCCTAGTTTCTTTAATTGTTCAAGTATAATACCACCGTATTTTTCTTTCCATTCCCAGGCATACTTCAGAAATTCCTCACGACTAAGGTCTTTTTTATTGATGCCGCGCTCTTTAAGCATGGCTACAACTTTGGCTTCAGTAGCAATACTGGCATGATCAGTTCCAGGTACCCAGCAGGCATTTTTACCTTTCATGCGGGCACGGCGTATCAATACATCCTGAATTGTATTGTTCAGCATGTGGCCCATGTGCAAAACGCCGGTAACATTCGGCGGCGGAATGACTATAGTATAAGGCTCACGCTCATCAGGCACCGACCTGAAAAACTTGTGCTTTAACCAATAGCTATACCATTTATCTTCTGCTTCTTTGGGCTGATACGTTTTAGAAATACTCATAGCGTGCAAAAATAGAGAATTCGGCGAATAGTTCATGGCTCATAGTTGATAGTTCCCGAAGAGCCTTAATCTTTGTAGATGGGTTACGTATTCTATCACAAATTTAATATGATTTTCAACGGGGTTCGTTTCCCCTCGGGGCCTCTGATTAAATTGTAAGGCCTTCGTCTGAACAAAAAAAATCGATAGAGGACATATAACCTTCGGTTTTAATACACCGAGAGCAAATTGATTTGCTTATCAGCCTATTATCTTTTAATAATTTTATAGATTTGAAACAGCTATTGATCTGATAAGGACTATTGAAGCCGTACATATTCCATATTACCCTATTTGACCTGGCCTTTCTGGTAGCGATAATCATTGGAATAAATTTCTCCCTGCTTTTAGGATTCAGCAAGCGGGCTTATCATTCAGCTAATAAGTATTTGGCGTTAGCCCTGATGATTAGTGTTTTGTGGACAGCCCGCATTTTAGCGATTGACATAGGGTTGGCAGCCATTTTTCCTATTTGGGCCTGTATACCGCTCCGGTTCTCACTGGCACTTGGACCCCTCATTTACTTTTATGTCCTCAAAATTACCCGACCTGAATTTAAGTTATGCTTCAAGGACCTTTTGCATTTTAGTCCGTTGTTTCTGGAGCTAAGCGTTCAGCTGGCATTTCAGCAACTAAACCCTGTATTGTCGGTGTTGGCGTTTATTTCGGTCATCACCTACCTGTATTTCTCTCATAGGCTGATAAAACGCTTTTATCAAGGGCTGAAATTTAACGAGATGAGTGACCGCTACCACCATCAATTGCGCTGGCTGCATCGCTTACTGACCGTTTTGGGACTGTTATGGCTGTTGTGGATACCCTTTACAGCGGTATATTATTATTACCAATCAGGCATAAGTATTTATTATCCCCTGTATCTACTTTTAATGGGAGACATTATTTGGATCGCAGTAGTAGCCCATTTAAGACCAGAGGCCGGGATGAAAGCGGAGGCGCTTGTCTCAAGACCATCATCCACTGCTGATCTGAAGCAAAAAGGTATTTGGCTAAAGAGGATCGTTAAGGAGAACCGATATTACCAGGACCCGGAATTAAGCTTAACCTCGCTGGCTGACAAGCTTGGTCTGACGACGCACGAATTATCCCGGATAATTAATACTGCGCTCAAAAAAAGCTTTAATGATTTTATCAATGAATACCGTGTGGCTGAAGTAGCGCAAAAAATGCAGGACCATGCTTATGATCATTTAACGCTGATGGGCATCGCCTATGATTCCGGGTTCAACTCCCAAAGCACCTTTCACCGCGCATTCAAAGAGCTGACGGGAAAAACACCTGCGGAATATAAAAAAGAACTACCATTTTATAATTTGACACATCGCTCCAGGTTTGCAGCTGTAATTTCGAGACATGAAACCACGCCAAAGTGGCCTCACGACAAGTTAAATCGCAACTATATGTTTAGAAATTATTTAATGGTCGCATGGCGCAACCTTATTAAGAATAAGGCATTGTCGCTCATTAATATAGGTGGCCTTGCAGTGGGTATGGCAGTGGTAATGCTAATCAGCTTGTGGGTTTTGGATGAAGTATCCTTTGATAAGTATCACGATAATTATCACCATATAGCGGAGGTGGCACAAAATGTGACCAATAATGGCGAAGTGAAAACCTCGTTCCAGGTACCATATCCCCTAGCAGCCGCGCTGCGCAAAAACTATGGCAGCGATTTTAAGTCTGTAGTAATGTCGACGCTCCCGAGAGATTATATACTGGGTTTAAGCGACAAAAAACTGACTGAACAAGGGGCCTTTATGGAAACCGGCGGTCCGGACCTGTTCACACTAAATATGCTTGAGGGGAGGGGCGATGCTATAAAGGACCCATCATCTATATTGATATCAGCGTCGACAGCTAAGGCATTTTTCGGAAATGCGGACCCCATGACTAAAGTATTGAAGATGAACAATCAGGATAACCTGAAAGTAGCCGGCGTTTATGCAGATCTGCCTGAAAATACCACGCTTGCCGGTCTGGCTTTTATTGGTTGCTGGGACCGTTATTATACAGATTATAGACTGAGCGAAATGCGCGAGCCATGGGGGCCAGGCAAAGTTAATTTATATGTTCAATTGGCTGATAATGCCGACCTCGGGAAAGTATCTTTAAAAATCAGGGATGAACAGCTGCGGCATTTAAAACCGGTTTCAGCTAAAGCGAAACCGGCGCTGTTCCTGCAGCCGATGAGTAAATGGCATTTGTACAGCGAGTTTAAGGACGGAAAAAACATTGGTGGCAAAATACAATATGTGTGGCTGTTTGGTATTGTAGGGGTGTTTGTACTGCTGCTGGCCTGTATTAACTTCATGAACTTAAGTACAGCCAGGTCTGAGAAACGCGCGCGCGAAGTAGGTATTCGCAAGGCAATTGGTTCATCCCGCAGCCAATTGATATACCAGTTTTACACTGAATCGTTACTTTGCGTATCGCTGGCATTTTTGGCCTCCATCCTATTGGTCGTGTTAAGTGTTCCAGCATTCGATCAGCTGACCGGTAAACAAATCGTCATTCCCTGGAACAACCCTGCGTTTTGGCTCGCCGGAATTGGTCTCAGCTTCATCACCGCAATTATCACCGGCAGTTACCCGGCACTCTACCTGTCGTCATTTAAGCCCGTGAAGGTATTAAAGGGGGTGTTCCGGGTCGGGCGGCTGGCTTCGGCCCCGCGTAAAGTACTGGTGGTACTTCAGTTTACAGTTTCTATTGTGCTGATCATCGGTACCCTTGTGGTTATCCGGCAGATACTTTTTGCCAAAGACCGCCCTGTAGGCTACATCCAGGACAGATTGGTTGCCATACCCGTCCGAACTTATGAACTCCACCAACATTTTGATGTGATAAAACAGGCCCTTGCGAGCAATGGCACAATAACGGAAATGGCCGAAGCAGATGCTCCACCTAACAAAGTTGCTGGTACTACCAGCGGCGTCGCATGGCCTGGAGAAGACCCCCATCTGGATGCCAGTTTCAGCCAGGACGATATTTCATACGATTATGGCAAAACCATTGGCTGGGAATTTAGCGCAGGCCGCGACTTCTCGCGATCATTCCTTTCCGATTCAGCAGCGGTGATCATCAACCAGGCAGCAGCTGATTTTATGACCATGAAAAAACCGACAGAAAACTACATAACCTTTTTTGGGGAAAAATTTAGGATCATAGGCGTAACTAAAGACATCATTAACCGTTCGCCTTATGGACAGGTGCAACCTATGGTTTATTTTTTAGCGAAATGGCCGGGAGGTTGTTTACTGCTAAAGATCAGCCCGAAAATGAGCGCTGGTAAAGCTATCAGCAACATTGCTTCGGTGTTAAAAACCGAGAATCCGCAACAGCCATTTGAGTATCATTTCGTTGACCAGGAATATGCCAAAGAATTCGGTAACGAAGAACGCATAGGTACGCTGGCAACCGCCTTCACCGGCCTGGCTATATTTATCAGCTGTCTTGGGTTGTTTGGTATGGCTTCATTCATGGCCGAACAGCGTGTTAAAGAAATAGGTATACGCAAGGTGCTTGGCGCTTCGGTATTCGGCCTGTGGCAATTGCTATCGAAAGATTTTGCCATACTGGTATTTGTTTCGATAATTATTGCCTCGCCTGTGGCTTATTACTTCATGCATAACTGGCTGAACAAATATCAGTATCATACTGATGTTTCCTGGTGGATATTTATTAGTACTGCTATTGTGACCATGCTGATCACACTACTAACGGTAAGCTTCCAATCTATAAAAGCCGCATTGGCAAACCCGATAAAAAGTTTGAAGACAGAATAGTAAGCTATGTATTTCGACTTTTTTATTTGCCCCGCTGTCCGAAGTTTAAATTTAGGTCCCGCGCTTTTTATAATAACCATCATAGGCTCAATCCTGGTCGCATGGGCAACGGTAGGTTATACGGCCATCAAAGCCGCGTTGGCCAATCCAGCAAGAAGTTTGCGCAATGAGTAGGAATTGCGTATGACCGTTTTAATAAACTAATTGTTCTAAGCCAGCAACGAAAGAGATTTAAGGGCGCTTTATCACAATATTTTTACAATAGCATAGTTTATAACGTTGTACTACATAAAAACTATGAAAATGAACTTTAGCCACAAAATATTGGATGTTCTGCTGCGGAAGATTGGCTTTTACACATTAGTCAGCTGGTTCAACCGCTAAAAACTGTCCTTTCTGTTTTGCATCTATTACAGGTAAATTATTAACTTCAACTTTTCTCAACTAACTAACATGAAATTGAAGTTCAAATATCTGATGCTTTCAGGCGCAGTTGTATTGGCTGCAGTGGCATTTACACCCGATGGTGGTAAAAAGAATGCCGGCGACCCTCCCACAAAATTTATTGATCCGGCTAACATGGATCTCTCAGTTAAACCCGGCGATGATTTCTTTGATTACGCCAATGGTACCTGGATCAAGCAAAATGCTATCCCTGCCAAAGAAACACGCTGGGGCAGCTTTAATATCCTTCACCAGGAAAATACGGATAAATTACTTGGCTTACTGAAAGAAGTAAGTAAAACACCGGGCTTACCTAAAGGCAGCCTGAAACAACGTGTTGGTGACTTGTATGCCAGTGGCATGGACAGCCTTGCTATTGAAAAGCTAGGTTACAACCCCATAAAGCCCGATCTGGCCCGCATCAACCAAGTGGCTGATCTGAACGGTGTTATTGCTGAAATCGTTTATGAACGTACAAATGGCGAGGGCAACCCATTATTTGGGTTTGGTGTTGGACAAGATTCAAAACATCCCACAAAAAATATTGTACAATTTAACCAGGGAGGCATCAGTTTACCCGATAGGGATTATTATTTAAAGGATGATGCCCGTACCAAAAAAATACAGGATGCCTACAGGCAGTACATCATAACGCTATTTACTCTAACAGGCACAAGCCAGGCCGATGCGGAAAAAAATGCTGCAACAATATTTACGATGGAAACCACGCTGGCCAAAGCACAATTGAGCCGTGTAGCCATGCGCGATCCTAATAAAACCTACAATAAGTTTTCGGTAACTGATTTTGATAAAACCACACCACATTTAAACTGGTCGCAATTAATGCCTTTGATGAAGGTAAGCGGACAGGATACTGTATTGGTGGCACAGCCCGATTTCTTTAAAGCAGCCGATGATTTACTTGCTTCCACATCAGTAGCAGACTGGAAAGTCTATCTGAAATGGAACATACTAAAGGGTTTTTCCGGAGCATTAAGTTCACCATTTGTAAAAGCAAATTTTGAATACAGCAGTGCTTTAAGCGGACAAAAAATACAAACGCCCCGCGACGAGCGTATGTCAGGACTGGTGGATGGCAGCATTGGCGAATTACTGGGCCAATTATATGTAGAGAAATACTTCACGCCCGCCGCCAAACAATACATGGTAAACCTGGTGAATAACTTAAAAGAAACATTAGGCGAACGTATACAACACCTCGACTGGATGAGCGATGCCACCAAGGCAAAGGCACTTAAAAAACTGGCTGCGTTTACAGTGAAGATCGGTTATCCGGATAAATGGCAGCCTTATGCCGGTTTAATGATCGAGCGGAATGACTATGCGGGCAACTTACGCCGCATATCAATATGGAGATATAATTATTCTACCAGTCAGTTGGGCAAACCTGTTGATAGAGCGCGCTGGGGTATGAGTCCGCCTACTGTTAATGCTTCCTACAGCCCAACCAATAATGATATTACATTCCCGGCAGGTATATTACAGTTTCCATTTTTTGATTTTGGTGCCGACGATGCCGTAAACTATGGCGGTATAGGCGCTGTTATCGGTCACGAAATGACACACGGCTTTGATGATCAGGGTCGTCAGTACGATGGTGACGGTACATTACGCGATTGGTGGACAAAAGATGATGCCGATAAATTCAAATTCCGTGCCGACCAGGTGGTTGCTCAATACAATGCATTTACTGTTTTGGATACCATTCATGTAAACGGCAAACTTACCCTGGGCGAAAACCTGGCTGACCTTGGTGGATTGAACGTGGCTTACGCTGCCTTTAAGAAAACAAAAGAAGGCCAATCTGATACCAAAATTGACGGATTTACACCTGATCAGCGTTTCTTTTTATCTTGGGCACAGGTTTGGCGTGGTTCACAGCGTCCGGAAGCCGCAGCTCAACGTATTCTTGTTGATCCGCACTCACCTGAGCAATACCGCACAAATGCGCCAATAACCAATATTGATGCATGGTATGCTGCGTTTAATGTACAGCCCGGTGATAAAATGTATAAAAAGCCTGAGGATAGAACGAAGGTTTGGTAATTGAGTTCTGAATCTTAAGTTATAAGTCTTGAGTTATAAGTCAAAGCCTGGTTTTTTATCGGGCTTTGCTGTTTTTGATGTTTTGTAATATCGGGCTGATTATTTGTATTAAGGTTGATGGGGTGTGGTTTGGGTTGTATTGAAAAAGGCAGCTCGGTTTCTACGATTTACTCTAGGCTAAACTCGCGGGGGAAGTTTGACGGGAAATTTCATATTAATATATTCGTTTTGACGATATTTATTAAGAACTTGCCTTCCACTTAAAAAAACGTTTTTTTGGATTTAAATATATAAATCTTTCTCAAACCTGATTTTATCACATCAAAATGAGCCCAAAACAATTTATTGACGAACTGTTTATGAAACGTTCAGTCTATGCAGATCCTGATCAAGCGCAACTTGCGGTCAATCTTTTGCACACAGTTTCTACTGATATATATTCGGAAAGCCAGCGATTTGTGTTTGAGCTGATTCAAAACGCAGACGATGCTGCACCGAATACCGGGAACGATGTTTATTTTGATTTTATCGATGATGCACTTATTGTTTCCCACAATGGTAAAGCATTTTCGGATGAGGATATCAAATCGCTCACAAATGCCGGGTCGAGCACAAAAAAAGCAGATCCAACTAAGACAGGATATAAAGGTATAGGTTTTAAATCCGTGTTTGGCAAATCCGAAAGAGTGTCAATATTTTCAAACGGCTACCAGTTCAGATTTGAAAAAAATTACCATGCTGCCGTGTTGCCTTGGCAAGTCATTCCGATATGGACGGAAATTAGCGAAATGTCGGAAGATATTCAAAAGAGTCTGTCGGAAAATCCGTTCTTGGTAAATACGGTAATTGAAACGGAAAAAACTGATGAATTAGAAAAGGAGCTGAAGGAATTGCTGGCAGACGGACAAATATTACTATTTTTGAGACGGGTGAAGAAAATTGCTGTATCGAGGGACGGCGGTGATGCTTTTACTATAGAAAAGAGAATCAGGTCCATAGATGAGGGCTATAATAGCGTTTCGCTATTAATCAATGGTAGGGAAATCAGCACTTGGATAGTTAAAACATTCGAAAATATCGTTATTCCGGAATCTACCAAAAGGGAATTGAAAAAAGATGATAAAACGCCGGATAAACTTAAAGAAGCGGATTTTACTGAGTTGTCTTTCGCCGTCCAGATTGTTGACAGCAAAATAAAAGCACTTGGGCGAGACGAAAGCCTGATTTTTACCTATCTGCCTACTAAAGTTTCAAATTTCTATTTTCCTTTTTTATTAAATGGCAGCTTTCTCACAAATGCACCACGCGAAGCTTTACATGAGGACCGGATTTGGAATCAATGGTTAATGAAATTGACAGCGGAAAAAATAGTGCAATGGTTAAGAGATTTAGCTGGCTCGGTTTATAAATTCGAGTTGCTTCAATTACTACCGGCAACATTCGGAGCAACGCCAAACGAGTTAAAGTCTGCTTTTAATAGTGCGCTAGAAAAATCCGTCAAGGAAACCGCGTTCATACCATCACTTACGTCGGTACTAATGAAGCCTGCCGATCTAATTATAGACAATACCGGATTGTCAGCCTTAACATTCATAGACCCTGTAACCGTTATTGAATTCATAAACAGGCAGCAAGGCACAAATTTCACTGAGCATTCATTCGTGCATAATTCCGTCCAACACAAGGAGATACTTGAACGTTGGGGTGCTACAGTTTTTGATATAGACTGGCTCGAACCTTTCTTTCTTTCGAACGAGTTTACAGATAGCCATAGCGCCGCTGAAAATTTCTCGTTGATCACGTACTTTTCAGAAAAAAGCAGGAATGATACGAGTGGAAAGTGGAAAGAACGACTTAAAGAAATACCTTTTATTATTACCGCAGACAATGAATTAAGGAATCCAGGATCTGTCTGTTTCCCGTCTGTAGCCTACCAGACGGAGTTTGGGGGGTCGGTCACAGTTATCGATCCTGATGTATATATAGATATTGAAAATGATCCACCTACAAGAAACTGGCTGGAACAAATGGGCGTTAAAGATCCGTCTGATGAAGCCTATCTGGAAAACGAGTTGATCGGTAATATTGAAACAGCGGTCACCGAAAATAATTATTTGCAAGTTACTCGTTATCTCTTTGATAAGCACAAAAAGGGCGAATTGTTGGATGAACATTATGAAAAGCTGAAAGATCTGAGATTATCCACCACCGCAGAAATTTTATTGGCAGCTAAACGATGTTACCTCGCTAATTTTTATGAACCGGTTTTAAGGCTTGAACAGGTCAATAATGTTTGCCGATATGTGTCTACCGAATATAAACGCCCAGGTGATATGGTAAGTGAATGGAAAACGTTCCTACTAAAGCTGGGTGTGGTGCAAGACATTCAATTACAGGTAATTTCATTAAAACCCGATGAGGCCCGTGAAAAATATATTGATTTCACCACATTTTTTGATGAAAACCGCACTCAGAAATACAATTCATATGGAGGGGGCGTCTATCACAACCCCATAACAAAATATCGGCTTACCACTTATTCGCTTTTGGAGTTTTCGACTGGTCATGAGTTTTCGAAGCTCTTTTGGGAACGGGTCGTCAAAACCAATTTTAAAAGAGGAACAGAAGACACGGGTATTGCTAATTGGCAAAACACCACTTCCTTACAGGTAAATTTCTTTAATTGGTGTATAAAAAACGCGCCTATATTTCCGACATCGCTTAATAACTGCGAGTTAGCCTCAGAAGTCTTTCTCAATGACAAGGAAACCATGGACGTGGCAGGCAAGTTTCTTCCTGTTTTCGATTATACCGAACCACTTTCGGAAGATTGGAAAAAGCTGTTGGGGTTTAAAAAACAGTTAACATTGGAAGATTATCTCTCCGTCCTCGAGAAAATGGCAGATCAAATGGAAGAAGGCGAACTCCTCAGCAAAGCAGATCAGAAACGGCTTGGACAGATTTACAATAAACTGGAAACATTGACCCCTGACCTCTCCGCCGACCACAAGGAATTAATAAGTGTCTGGGCCGAAAAGAACCACTTACCTGCGACAAATTTAAAATTTGAACCAATAAAACAACTTAAGCTGGTCAAAATTGCAGGATTTAACACTTCTTCGGAAAAGCTGAAAGTAATGTTACTCCCCGAGAATTGTAAAACAAATACACCTGAATTTGAGGCAATGGTAGCATTGTTTGATATCCAAATCATTGACCAATTCATTCCGTCTTTTGGACAGGAACCCATAATAAAAGAATTATCCTTGAAACGCAAGTTATGGGCAATTATTCCATTCCTCGCAGCAGTTAGTGAAAGGAAGCGTTTCGCAGATTTTGAAAATGAATTCAAGCGTATCAAAGCAGTGATTGAGCGCACTGATTTTTTCATTGCTACAGAGATTAAACTAACGTTCAAGGACGAGGAGGAAATTATTGAGGGTACTTCGTTGACGATTTACAGAGCGGCAAATAAATTGTATTTTAAAGGCAAGTGGAAAAGCCCGTTAACCATGTTTGTGCTGATTCCCGAACTCATTTCTATACTGGATATCAGAAACCTTAATGACGAACTCCGCTTGTTACTTGAATTAGATGAGGAGGAGATCACGGATTATTTTATATCTATGGGGTTTAATCTGCAGCGTTTAGAGTTTCAGGAAGTGAAGCAAGAACTGCCCTTTGACGATTCAGCGGAAGAAATTGTAACGGCTAAGACTGAGTTGTATTCAGACGTTGAACGTGATGATGATATTAATCATCAGGAACAAGAAAGCACAACACCTTTTACACCACATTATCCGGCATCAAGCTTGGCCACGTCCAGCTTAACAGTTCAAAAAAGATCGTTCTGGGCGGCAAGCAATGCCCCGACAAAGGAGTATGCCGAAATAGCCAGCGAAGGAGTACGAAGCGATATAGGATATTGGTCTGAAGAATTGGTTTATAACTTTCTTATTCAACAACAGAACGATTTTTCGTCAATTGTATGGGCAAACGAACATGAGGAAAGCGGCTTTCCTTATGACATCAGTTATGTTGAAAGTGGTATTAACAAATTCATCGACGTGAAAGGAACACCGTCAAACGAAAAGGATGTCTTATATCTATCTGATAAAGAATGGGTATTTATGTTTAAAATGGGTGCTAACTATTCGCTTTACCGGGTTTACCGTGCGGGGTTCGCCAACGCTCATGTTATTACTGTTGACAATCCAGCGGCGTTGATACAAACCGGTGAAGTTTTGCCATACCCAATCACGTTAAAGATATGACAAATAGTCCCCGCCAAGTTTAGCACCGACGTTAATCTTTAAATAAATTGCAGCGTCGACGCAGCAATTGGCGACGAGTTATAAGTCAAAGCCTGTGAAAGCCGGGTTTTGGTGTTTTAAATAAAAAAACATTGCAAATCACTTCTCAGGCAATTTGCAATAATTTTTCGTAGTCATATTTGCGGTATTTTTCTTCGGCTTCCTTTTCCTTTTGTAGTTGAAGTAATTCATTTTTTATCTGAACTTTCAGCCACAGATCTGCCGGGGTATGAAAGAAATAAGCAAATTTCAGCGCAAGCTCCGTATTAAAACGCCTGTCACTCCTGTAATATTTGTTCAGGTTTGAACCATCCATTTCAATGTAACCGGCAAACTTACCTTTGTTAATACCCAAAACCTTTAGAAAATCCTTTACAAAATCCTCAATTGCATAAATGTTTTCATAGGTGACCTGGTCATCATTTACATAATGCTCCATCCGGTATTGAACAGCTAACATCGCATTTCTGCGTAAACGTTCCGGAGAACGCTTGCTGTTATGGAGTTTGGCCAGGGCCGCTATTTCCGTCGCCTTTTCCTCGCTCCTGTTATGCCCGTCGTTTGGCCCGATAGTCAAATCTACAGCTTTGATTTTCCCGGTATTTCCAACTCGCTTTACGATCTTTTTTAATTTATCCATTACCTTAATCTTATCTATTGTGAAAGATACTCTTTAACAAGGGCCTCTCCATCTTCATCTATAATAACCATCGTTGTACCGCCCCAGCGTTTCGCATGATATTTGGTAGAATACAAGGCCATTAACTTAACCTCGTCTTCTTTCTTTTCTTCCATCACATCAAATTGCAACATGCTGTTATAATCACCTATACCCTCTATTACGCTCAACTGGTAAGCAAAGGCAATCAAACATCCTGCCACACGGTCGTACATTTTCGCATTCTTTTTATTGTGAGGGGCTACTTCAACAAAGGCCATATAAGGCGTTTTCTCACCTATCAGCTGGAATATCATGCACCCTTCTATTACCTCTGGCGTTTCTTCCGTTACCAAAAGGTATCCTGTTGCATTTTTTAACTTCTTTAATTCCTTATCGAAATTAAACCGCCAGTCCTGTTGTATAGACGGCATTTCTGATAGTTTGCCTGTTCTAATCAGTGCATCCACTTCTTTAGCGGTTGCCGTCTTAATTATTTTAACCTTCATTTACTTTATCATCATATTTTCTTCGATTTTAAGATTGAGATAAAGATACAAAATTAAATTCATTGGTACAAATTGTACCAAAATTACACTACGGTTACCACCTGCTAAGTTTAGCGTAGATGCTAAACCTTAAATAAATTCTAGTGTTGACACTGGAATTGGTGAGTATTAAAAAAAAATTACTGTAATACCTGTAAATCAATTACACAAAAAAATTAACTAATTTATTACCAGGTTATTAAATAGGAGTTCACAGGTATTCCGCGCATGAACGTGAACACTTATAGGAGCAAACCAGTAGTTTGAATTCAAACTTTACATCAATAAAACAATCAGTCAATTCTAACCTCTGCAACAAACAGTTATCTTTGCAGCAAATAATATATGATAATTCATCAATTTTACGATAAGGGTTTAGCACACGCATCATACGCAGTAATCAGGTTAGGAAAAATGATCGTTATCGATCCGGCCCGGGACCCACAGCCCTATTATGAGTTTGCAGCATTCAATAATGCAGATATTACCGGAGTTATTGAAACGCATCCACATGCCGATTTCATAAGTTCACATCTGGAAATACACCAAACAACAGGCGCGACCATTTATGCAAGTAAATTGCTTGGCGCTGTATACCCGCACGAAACTTTTGATGATGGCGAAGTGATCCAACTGGCAGATATTAAACTTCGCGCTATTAATACTCCTGGTCATTCGCCTGATTCTATCTGTGTTTTAGTGCAAGATGAAAACGGAAATGATAAAGCTCTATTTACAGGTGATACATTATTTGTTGGGGATGTAGGCCGGCCAGATCTGCGTGAAAATGTTGGAAACATTACTGCTGCCAAAGAAAAGCTGGCACATCAAATGTATCATTCTACCCGCGATAAGCTGATGCATCTTCCTCAAAATGTTGTTGTTTATCCGGCACATGGCCCAGGCTCGTTATGTGGTAAAAACCTTAGTCCCGACCTGCAAAGTACCATAGGTCGCGAACTGCGCGAAAACTATGCTTTACAGCTGATGGATGAACTTACTTTTGTGAAAACTCTTGTGGCCGATCAGCCATTTATACCAAAATATTTTGGTCACGATGTGGATATCAACAAAAAAGGCGCTGAACCATTTGCTAAAAGTATTGCTTCAGTCCCTAAAATTAAACATAACGCATCCTTGCAAACTGGTGTACTTGTTGTTGATACCCGTCCGCAGGATCAATTTAAAAATGGCCATGTAAAAGGTGCTATCAATATACAGGATGGCAATAAATTTGAAACCTGGCTGGGTTCAATTGTCGGGCCGGATGAAGTTTTTTACTTAATTGCTGCAGATGAGCTTAGTATGGATACACTCATAAAAAAAGCAGCCAAGATCGGATACGAAAAAAATATAAAGGCTGCTTTATTAAGCCCAACAACTGGTCTTGAAAAATTGCCTGAAGTAGATACTGAAGATTATACTTTTCACCCTGATCATTACACTGTTGTTGATGTGCGTAACTGGGGCGAGATTAATGAAGGGAAAATATTTGAACATTCCATTTCCATTCCGCTACCGGAATTGCGTGAACGACTGAATGAGATACCTACAGATAAACCCGTTGTTGTACACTGTGCAGCAGGCTATCGTTCAGCTGCCGCCAGCAGCATTGTTGCGGGCAAGATAACTACTGTACCGGTTTATGATCTTGGAGAAGCGGTTACAGAGGTCGGCAATCAGAAGTCAGAAATCGGAGATTAAATAATTGTTCATAGTTGATGGTTCATAGTTAATAGCCTTTTATTATTTGAAAAGAGTAACAATACTACCTTAATACTATTGTCAAGTCAACAGTCTTTAGTCGTAAGTCATAAGTCGAATTTTATGCATTCCCTTACTTAGAACTCAAGACTTTAGACTCAGGACTAAACGTTAGTTCTTAATTGACACGACACTATATTATTTATAAAACACCATAAACTATCATCCATGAACCATGAACTACAAATAGTCACCACTGCCGATGGTTCCAAAACAATTTATAACAGCGAAGTCGGCGAGAACTATCATTCAAGGCATGGTGCGTTGCAGGAAAGCCGGCATGTTTTTCTAAAGTCAGGACTTCAATATTTTTTAGAATATAAATTAAAAGTCTCTCCGTCAACTGGCGGAGGAGATTTAGAAGGGGCTGAGGTAAGCGTATTGGAAGTTGGTTTAGGAACAGGTCTCAATTTTTTATTAAGTGCTGACTATTGCACAGATAACAAGGTCAATCTTAATTACACAGGGATAGAAGCCTACCCTTTAACTAATGAATTAATAAGCCAAACCGGATATGATCAATATGTATCGGCATCGGTATGGGATAGCTTTATAAATGAATATCCTGGTTCGTTAAAACATCCTGTTAAAATAAATACTTATTGCCAATTGCAAACGGCCCATTGCAAACTGACTAATTTCACTACTAACAGTCAATATGATGTGATCTACTTTGATGCCTTTGCATCCGCTCGTCAGCCTGAGATGTGGGACGAAGATGCAATTACACATACCATCCATTTTTTAAAACCCGGAGGAATATTTGTCACCTATGCCATTACAGGCAACCTGAAACGCACATTAAAAAGTTTAGGATTAAAAATAGAAAAGGCTCCTGGAGCGCCAGGCAAACGCGAAATGCTCAGGGCAGTTAAATGTGCAGATGCGTGAATGTGCGGATATGCAGATTAGATGATTTGCAGATCCACTAAATCGACGGTGGCACCGGCATAGTATTCCTATTCACACAACTAAAAATCTGCACATTTGCATATCTGCACATTCCCACATTAACTACATTTGCATATCTGCACATTCGCAAAAATAAAGATATGCCAATAACAGCACCAATAACTGCCACTACACCGTCAACTGCGTTTGAACGTTTACTTACTATAATGGATGATCTGCGTTTAAACTGTCCCTGGGATAAAAAACAAACGCTCGAAAGTCTTCGGCATCTTACTATTGAAGAAGTGTATGAGTTATCTGATTCCATTTTAAGCGCAGATATGCCCGAAATAAAAAAAGAGCTGGGCGATATTATGCTTCATCTTGTGTTTTATGCCCGCATAGCATCAGAAACCAATGACTTCAATATTACCGATGTTTTAAACGGTATTTGTGATAAGCTGGTCAACAGGCATCCGCACATTTATGGCGACGTAGAAGTAAATGATGAAAACGATGTAAAACGTAATTGGGAGCAGATCAAACTAAAAGAAGGTAATAAATCTGTTTTAGGTGGTGTACCTGCCTCGTTGCCTGCTTTGGTAAAAGCATCGCGTATCCAGGAAAAAGCAAGAGGCGTGGGTTTTGATTGGGAAGAAAAAAGCCAGGTTTGGGCAAAAGTGGAAGAAGAACTGCAGGAATTTAAAAATGAATTTAATGCCGAAGATGAAAGTACCATTGATCACGACAGAGCCGAAAGTGAATTTGGCGACCTGCTTTTTTCACTGATCAATTATGCACGCTTTATAAATATCAATCCCGAAGATGCTCTTGAAAAAACTAACCGGAAGTTCATCAAGCGCTTCCAGTATCTCGAAAACAAGGCAAAAGAAAACGGCAAACAATTACATGATATGAGCCTTGCCGAGATGGATGTATTTTGGGACGAAGCAAAAAAATTATAAAATATGCAAAAGTTTGTAGCGTTAAAGAATTAACTTTCGTATTGGTAGAAAATACTGGTCAGATGAAACTTAAATTACTTTCCCTTTTCTCTTTAGTAACGATTCTTGCTACCGGGTGTTTAAAAACCCCGAAAGCCGCGGCTCCAGCACCTGCACCATCAGGGATTTTTACCGGGGAGTTTAAACTTTTGCACAGGCACACCGATAAGGTTCCTTTTGATTCAACAAAAGCTACCATTACAGTAAACTTGCAGACCCCTGCTTTTAATTATACAGTTACGGGTGATACCTTAACTCTGCATGCAGGTAGCTACGGAACATTTGGCGTTAGCGGGCCATACATATTGTTTAATGATAAAACTTATTCGGCAACGGCTGCTGTAACCAAAACACATTTAAGCGGATACTATCTGTACAATTATGATGGTACAAACCTGATCATGTATGCATCAAGTTCTGATACATTGGTTTTGGGATATAACCTCAAGAAAACAAGTAACTAATATACTTTATAATTACACTTTGGGCCGGCATTTATGTTGCCGGCTTTTTTATTGTGTGCTTATATTGAAAAATATTTTCGCTAACTGTAGCGATATTGCTATTTGTATCGTAACCACTACGAACAATTAAATTAATTGAATTATAGGTTGAATAATAACACTTAATGCATCCACCCCATCGTATTGCCGAAGATGAACTGATAAGGCAATGCAAAGCAGGCAGCTTAAAATACCAGGAACTGCTTTATAAGCAATTCTATGGCTATGCCATGGGTATAGGTTTACGTTACAGCCTGAATAGGGATGATGCATTAGAAGTGGTAAACGACGCTTTTATCAAGGCGTTTAATTCGATGGGAAATTATGATATCGCCAAACCTTTTAAAGCCTGGCTGCGTACGATAGTGGTGAACACTGCGATAGACAGGCGGCGCAAAGATCTGAAACACCAGTTAAATGTAGAACTGGAAAACGCCGGTCCTATAATTGGTCATGTTAATGCTATTGATCATTTAAATGCACAGGATATTCTAAGCCTGTTGAAAGAATTACCTGCTATTCAACTTGCAATTTTCAATTTATATGAGATTGATGGATATAATCATGATGAAATTGCCGGTATGCTTAACATCCCCGCAAGCTCATCAAGGGTTTATTTAAGCAGGGCGAAAGAGAAATTAAGAAAAATAATAATTGCCGAAACACAAAACCATGGACGATCAGTTGGATAACGACTTAAAAAACCGCATCAGGGATGTGTTCGACAATTATGAAGACGAACACGCTGATGAAGGCTGGGTGTTGCTCAGGGAAAAGTACCCTGAGAAGGCTAAACGCCGCGCGGTGGCCTGGCTTTGGTGGGGCTCCACGGTAGCGGCGCTGCTCCTGCTTTTCCTGGGTGTATGGTGGATAAGCAATAAGCCGATAACAAAACAAAATGCGGCACTCAATAAAAAACAACCGAGTAATTACCAGGCGCAAAAACCATTCGGAACAGAAAAAGACACTGGCATTGCAGGCAATAGCAAAGCAGATAGCGTTATTAACAGTCTGCAAAACCAAAATCTTGCAACTAACGCTACGCATTCCGATCACTTGCAAAAACACAACAAGGTTAAAACAAATCAGCAACCATCATCACCTGTCTCAACAAATCAGAATGAGGCTAAAGCGGATAATCAAAATGTTATTGCTAACAATTATATGCCCAAAAATGATCGTGCGATAAATGAAACAACAGCAACAAATCAGTCCAAATCTCAGGATCGGGAGATTGCTGCTAACAAAATCGATAATCCGGATAAAATTGACAACAATATAAAAACCGACAACGGCATTAAACCAACTGTTAAATCGTCAACTATTGTAGCTGCAAAGCCTGGGGTAAACATGCAGGAAGAGGTAAAGAAAGCCAATAAGTTACCTTTTTCTGATGATAATGTTGTGGACAATAAAAAGCCTGAGAAAGCTAAAAACACTAATAAAGCTGTTGATTTTGGCGTATATGCTGCCACCTATTTTAATTACGCCAAGGGCAGCAGTAGTCAGCTAAATGTTGGCGCAGGTGTTACCTCCGATATTAAATTAAGCCGGAACCTTAATCTTTCTACCGGTGTTACCATCGCACAAAATACTTTGAGTTATGGCAATCAGTTACCGCCTGATAATAATAACGCGAGGTTAAATGCAGCAGCAGTGGCACCAGCAACTGCTACCGTTGCTGCCAGTTATTTAGCTGCCTCTGGTCAGAATATTTACTCCGCTGTTACTCCTTCCTTAAAAAATTATAATGCCAGCCTGGTAGGTTTAGATGTCCCGGTGAATCTGAAATATGAGTTTAATCCTGAAAAAAGCCCCACGTATATTTCTATTGGCTTAAGCTCTGGCACATTTATAAATGAGACTTATACCTCAACATATAATTATAGTCTTCCTTTCGCAGCCAACGTATCGTCAACCTCCGATCAATCTGTGCATCAAAGCTTTAACAGCTTTTACTTTGCAAAAACGCTAAACTTTTCGTTTGGTACGGGCTACTCAGTAGGTCGCAATCAACTGATCATTGAACCTTTCCTAAAATACCCGCTTGATGGATTAGGATCAGAGCAGATCAAATTTGGTGCGGGTGGGGTTAATCTGAAATTCAATTTCCAGCCAAAGAAAAAATGACACGATTTTGGGATTTTAAGGATTTGATTGATTAACCATATCAGCTGCCTCTTTTAATCAATCAAATCCTAAAATCGTGTTTTATTAATCCTTATAATCCAATAAATCCTATAATCGTGTCTTATTTGAACCGTATAGCTTTCACAGGTGATATCCTGGTAACAAGCATGGACGGTATAATGAGTACCATTAGGCAAATCACGAGCGTACCAAGGTTTAAAAGAGCCATATCTGTCCAGTGTATCTCTATGGGTACAAACTTCATATAGTAGGATTCTTCATCCAACTTGAAAAAATGCGAGTTGTACTGAAACAAGCTTATCCCCAATCCGAATACATTACCTAATAATAGCCCGATGCCGATAAGATAGGTAGCATTGTATAAAAATATCTTTTGGATGGTCCAGTTCCCTGCCCCCATCGCTTTAAAAATACCGATCATCGATGTACGCTCAAGGATGATGATCAGTAAAGCAGATATCATATTGATTGTGGCTACAATCAGCATCAATATCAGCATTACCTGTGCATTTACATCAAGCAGTTTTAACCATTCGAAAATAGTTGGGTAAGAGTCACTAACGGTATATGATTTCAACTGCAGCGGCATTTTATCTTTCAAAAAGTCATTGGCCTCATCCAAACGGTTAAAATCCGATACCCTCAACTCATATCCACCTATTTCATCCGGATGCCAATTATTTAACCTTACGATCAATGAAAGATCGCCAACCACAAAACTCTTGTCAATATCCGCAACGCCAACATCAAAAATACCGGTAATGTAAAATGGGCGTTTTTTTAATGGCTCCTGCACAAAATACATCAAAAACTTATCCCCTACCTTTAGCTTTAGCCTGCTTGCTGTGTAGCTTGAGATCATGACCTGCTTTTGTGCGTCTACTGAATCCTTAAAGTCAATTACTTTACCTGCTACAAGTATATTCTTAAAATAGGTCCAGTCATAATCTTTATTAACGCCCTTCATTATCACCCCTTCTATCTCAGTGCGGGTTTTAATAATACCAGGTTTACTGGCAATAGGCATAATATGTGTAAACAGCGGGCTGGCTTGAACTTGTTTGATCAAACCCTTGTCAATTGTAAAAGGCGTGTTCTGGTCAGAATAATTATTATCAAATTTCTGTACCAGGATATCGCCTGCAAAGCCACGCAGCTTTTGTTTGATCTCTGATTTAAAGCCTCTAATTATCGCCACCGACAAGATCATCACACCAAGCCCGAGCATAATACCTATAATTGCGATCCGCACGATCAGTTTTGAAAAGGTGCGGTTCGATTTGAACGATATTCGGGAAGATATAAAGGAGGCGAAACTCAATGCAGGATGATTTTTGTACTTTAGCAAATATGCAGATTTCGGCTGAATTGAACTGACATTATTCGGTTTTATGTGTTATTTCACATCTGGAATCTGTTACCCGCAAAAATATACCGCTTTATGAAAAAAATATGCCTTTTCATTTTACTGCTAAATATTGGCCTGCCCACCATTTCTTACGCACAAGAGCCTCTGCTCACCGGTGCCGATAGAACGGATTTATACGTTAGTTATCTGAAAAATAAAAACGTCGGCATGGTAATTAACCAGACTTCTATTATCGGCAAAAATGAGGTATCAAGTATTGACAGCCTATTGAAATTAGGAATTCACATCACCAGGATCTTTGGTCCTGAACATGGTTTCAGAGGTAATGCAAGTAATGGTGCGACTGTGAATGATAGCGTCGACCCAAAAACAGGGATACCTGCAATTTCATTATATGGAAAGCATTACAAGCCTACCCCTGCTGACCTGCAAGGTCTTAATTTAGTGGTTTTCGATATACAGGACGTTGGGGTTCGTTTTTACACTTACCTATCTACGCTTCATTATGTTATGGAAGCCTGTGCTGAAAACAATGTGGAGTTAATGATCTTAGATCGCCCAAATCCTAATGGTTTTTATGTCGATGGCCCGATGCTGGATACTACCTACCGATCATTTGTTGGGCTTGACCAATTGCCCATTGTTCACGGATTGACTATTGCAGAATATGCCCAAATGATCAACGGCGAAGGATGGCTTAAAAATCATGTACAATGCAAATTAAAGATCATCAAAATGGTGGGGTATAACCATGACTTGCCTTACACTTTGCCTGTTAATCCGTCACCCAATCTTAATACAGCACAATCCATATTGCTTTATCCTAGTGTATGCTTGTTTGAGGGCACTACCCTTAGTTTAGGCAGAGGGACATTGGTTCCTTTCCAGGTATTGGGACATCCCTTGTTAAGCGGACAGTTCAAGTTTGCATTTACACCGGTTGGCATACCGGGGATGAGTGAAGATCCGCCACAAAAAGAAAAGACCTGTTACGGCATTGATCTGCGACATTATGATGTGAACCAGTTCCGGATTAGCAAAAAAATCGATATATTGTGGCTGATAAAATTATACAATGCTTTTCCGGACAAGGCGCATTTTTTTAATGCCTACTTTTCCAAATTGGCTGGTACTGATCAGTTAAGAAAGCAAATTGAAGCGGGACAAAGCGAAGAAGAGATCAGGAAAAGCTGGGAGCCTGCACTAAGCAGGTACAAAGAGATGCGTAAAAAGTATTTATTATACCAGTAATAAATTTTCTACAAAACAAAAACTAAACTATAAGAGTTAAAAGCACTTTACATCGCATATGAGAATTGTTTTTATGGGTACGCCCGAGTTTGCCGTCGCATCATTGAATGCTTTAATAGAGGCAGGCTGTGAGATTGTTGGCGTAGTTACGGCACCGGATAAACCGGCCGGTCGCGGCCAGGTTGTGAGCGAAAGTGCAGTTAAGCAATATGCTGTAGCAAACGGATTGAGAGTGCTTCAGCCTGAAAAATTAAAGAACGAAGAATTTTTGAATGATCTATACGCGCTCCAGGCTGATCTGCAGGTAGTGGTTGCATTCCGTATGCTTCCCGAAGCAGTTTGGAACATGCCCCCAAAGGGCACTATCAATTTGCACGCTTCGCTATTACCACAGTACCGTGGCGCAGCCCCTATAAACTGGGTATTGATCAATGGTGAAAAAGAAAGCGGCGTTACTACCTTCTTTTTAAAACACGACATCGATACCGGAAACATATTATTCACCGAAAAAATCACACTTACCGGTCATGAAACAGCCGGCGAACTCCATGACCGCCTGATGGATAAAGGTGCCGGATTACTCGTTAAAACTGTAAAAGCTGTTGAAAGTGGTCGCTATACCGAAAACCCCCAGGAACATTTAACTGAAGGCATTGAAATAAAACATGCACCCAAAATATTTAAAGAAGATTGCAAGATCGATTGGAACCAGCCTGCCGAAAAGGTTTATAATTTTATAAGGGGCCTCAGTCCCTATCCAACAGCATATACCACGCTGAATGATAAAATGCTGAAAGTATTCAAAGCGGAATATGAAATTGCTGAAACAGAATCAGAACCCGGAGAGTTTTTTTCGGATAACAGGACATTCTTAAAAGTCAGCGCCACAGATGGATTTGTTATCCTTACAGATATCCAGATGGAAGGCAAAAAACGTATGGGTGTTGCTGAATTTTTGAGGGGTGTGAGGTTATAAATGTTCCGTAGGAACAACCGCTTTGTAGAAAATAAACAAAATCCATTATGCCCCATAGGGGCTACCCTTATCCACCATCAATTTTTCGTCATAAATCATTAATCGGTTATCCTAAAAGCAATTAACTGCTACTTTTGCCGGATGATAATGAGCGGAGAAAATAGAATAGCACAATTAAAGGCCGAAATTGAGCCTTTACGTCAACAGCTGATACAACACGAACTTTATAAAAACATTCGGACAATAGATGACCTTAATGTTTTTATGGAGCACCATGTGTTTGCGGTGTGGGATTTTATGTCTCTGTTAAAATCATTACAACAAACGCTTACCAGCACTAATATCCCCTGGATGCCTGTAGGCGATGCAAATACCCGCTACCTCATTAATGAAATTGTTTTAGGCGAAGAAAGCGATGTGGATGCCCAAGGAAACCGCACCAGTCATTTTGAATTATACCTTGAAGCAATGAATCAAGCCGGATCTTCAGAGATTGGTATTAATAGCCTGTTCAATGAACTGGCATGGGGTAAAAATATTGACGAAGCGCTTATTATCGCCAACATACCAGCATCAGCCCGCCGATTTGTACAACATACTTTTGATGTGATTGATACCGGTAAACCCTATCTGCAGGCTGCAGTATTTACTTTCGGACGCGAAGACCTGATACCAGGAATGTTCATCAGCATGGTTAAAGAGATCAGCAAACAATTTCCCGGCAAAGTTGATACGCTATTATACTATCTCGAACGCCATATCGAAGTCGATGGCGAACATCACTCACTACTGGCTTACCAAATGACAGCCGAGCTCTGCGGCAATGATGACAGCAAATGGATTGAAGCTACTGAAGCTGTAAAAGAAGCTTTACAGGAGCGATTGTCTCTTTGGGATGGTATATTAGAAAATGTTAAAAGCACAACTGCTGTATAAACTCAAAAAACTAAAGTCATACCCACAGGTTTACTTCTTCTCTTGCGCCTTAGCCTCATACTTCTCTGCCAGCTTTTTTGTTTGCGCATTTAGTTTTGATGACTGAGAAGAAATAGCGTCTGCACTTTTGCTATCTGGGAACCCATTATTTTGGTATTCTTCTATTACAGATAATGAAGCCACTATCCTTAGGGTCTGATAATAATTAGCTGTGCTTAATTGTTCATCATCCATCCTTTTTATGATAGATGTAAACTTTGATACTTTTTCAACGTATCTTTTTTGGCTATTTATTAATATCTCACGCAGCCTTTGTTTTATTACTGAATCCTGGATGCGATCTAGATTTGCAAATGCGGCATAATAGTACTCATCAGATTTTGAATCATATTCTTTAAATGCCTTCAGGCTATCCAGTCGACCCGCATTAAATTGTTCCATCTTGTCTTCCAATTTTCTCAGGTCAGAATTCTTTTTAACCATGTCGAAATAGATCGCATCTACCAGGTTATCTCCTCTGCTCTTACTTACAAGACTAAAATCTTTATTATCATCCTGAAGCGGTTTAGGCACATCCGGTTTTTTTGTTGTATGATTTATTGAAGGACTTCTATTGCAGGAAAGAAGGGTTATAGCTAAGAAAATAATAGATAATAGGGTTATAGGTTTCATAACGGCGTTTAGGTTTATTCTCTAAATATAAACAAGAAAGACCTATAAATAAAATCCAGAAACAGACTTACACTTTATTCAGTTCCTCCATCAACCCTTTGCTCAAACGGTTAAAATAACGCTTTACTCCAAAGCCCATTACCCATTGTATGCCTTTGGTGGCATTGGTTAAAAACACTTCTTCGGCTTCATATAATATATCCGGATTGATCTGAGCCTCGGTAAATGGGATGTTGCTTTCTTTAGCCAATTTGATTACGATCTGCCGCATTATCCCTTCCACACAACCCTCACTTAAAGCGGGGGTGTACAAATGATTCTTATACCAAACAAAAATATTAGAGCTGCTGGCTTCGCACAAAAAACCATTTTGATTAAGCAAAAAGGTGTCGTCAAGCTTGTTTTGGTTTTTATAAACACCTGCCAATACATAAATCAATGAATTGCAGGTTTTAATATTCGACAGAAAGTTGGTCGGCTTGGTCAGGTCAGTAAAAATATCCATGATCAGGCCCTTGTCGTTCAAAAAATAGCGTGGCTCGTCTAAGGGCTGTAACTCAATACAATACCCCATCTTATTTTGTGTAGGTGCATATAATCCTTCCGAATCACGGTAAACTGTAAGGCGTAACCTACCGTGTTTAATTTTATTTCTCAGCGCAAGCTGCTCCACCTTCTCCCTCAAAAACCAGGCATCCATCTGTGAGTAGCCATCAATTTTCAAGGCTTTCATCCCCCGTTGCAGGCGGTCGGCATGCAGGTCGGCGAATTTAAGTTGCCCTTTCATCAACCGCATACTTTCAAACAAACCGTCGCCATAATTAAAAGCACGGTTAGCTGTAGTAAATAGTTTGGTGTCGGCACGTATTAGCTCGCCATTAAAATTGATAAACAAGGGCACCATACTTAAGCTTTTTGGAAGTGAGATAGGAGATGTTAGGATTTGGCTCATACTTTATACTAATATTTTTTATGCGTTTTTGTTCCCATATCTCACTCTAAATTCCCGCATCTGTATTAGAATACTTACGCCATTTTTGTAAAACTGCTTCAAAGTCAGCCGGTAAAGGCGCTTCAAAGTGAATATCTTTTTTTAGGGTTGGATGTTTAAACCCTAATGTCTGTGCATGCAGCGCCTGCCGGGGCATCAACTCAAAACAATTCTCAACAAACTGTTTGTATTTACTAAACACCGTTCCTTTTAATATTTTATCGCCTCCGTAGGTAGCATCGCTAAACAAAGGATGCCCGATATGTTTCATATGGGCACGAATCTGGTGTGTGCGCCCTGTCTCCAGCTGACATTCTATCAGGGTCACATAATTCAACCGCTCCAAGACTTTGTAGTGTGTTACAGACCATTTCCCCTTTTCCGGATCATCATAAATAGACATCACCCTTCTGTCACCTACGCTGCGTCCAATGTATCCGCTTACTGTTCCATCCTCCTCAATATCACCCCAAACAAGGGCAAGGTATTTCCGGGTGATAGTATGCTCAAAAAATTGGCGGGCAAGGTAGGTCATAGAGCGCTCATTCTTGCTGATGAGCAGCAAACCAGAGGTATCCTTATCAATGCGATGGACTAATCCCGGCCTTCCATCATTACCAGGTAGCGTAGGCAATTGCTGAAAATGATAAACCAACGCATTCACCAACGTTCCGGTATAATTGTTATAGCCAGGGTGAACTACCATTCCCGCTTCCTTATTTACAACCAGCACATCATCATCTTCATAAACTATATTCAGGGGTAGGTTTTCAGGATATACCTCGGTATCCCTTGGTGGATGAGGTAATACAACCGAAATAACATCAAGAGGCTTAACCTTATAACTGGATTTTACAGACTTATCATTAACCAGTACATTCCCCTGTTCAATAGCGGTTTGAATGCGGTTGCGCGACGCATTTTCAACGCGTGACATTAAAAATTTGTCTATGCGCAACAACGATTGCCCTTTGTCAACTATTATACGGAGGTGCTCATATAGGTCCTGTTCTTCCTGCTCTAATAGTTCGTTTTCGGTTATCATTATAAGGCAAAAGTACTCGTTTTTTCAGACTATTGATGATTGATGGATACTTGTTCTAAATTTGCTTAATGAATATCGATTTCGAGATCTTTAGCCCAATTCATCAAATTCAGCATCAATTGTTTGATGAACAAGGCTTAAAGGTTTTCATTAAGCGCGATGATATGATCCATCCTGTCATATCGGGTAATAAATGGCGTAAATTAAAATACTTGTTAAAGCAGGCGCAAGCCGAAAACAAAACACACCTGGTAACATTTGGCGGGGCCTATTCCAACCACTTACTGGCTACTGCAGCTGCTGCTGCGAAATTTGGATTTAAGTCGACAGGATTTGTACGCGGCGAAGAAGTGAATAATGATACGCTCTTTTTATGCCGTTTACATGGCATGAATTTAATATTTACAGATAGGGAAAGTTATAGCGATAAACCGGCTCTATTTAAACGGAACTTTGCTAAGGATAACAATGCATTCTTTATTGACGAAGGTGGTGCATCAGCATTAGCAACAAAAGGATGCAGCGAGTTAATTGATGAATTACCAGAAACATACGATCATATCTTTTGCGCCTGCGGAACGGGCACTACTGCGGCAGGTATCATCAATGGATTGTCCGAACGAAAACTTCCGACTCAATTCCACGGAATACCGGTATTAAAAAACGGCGAATTTCTGAGATCTGACATTGATAATTTTTTAGAAAGACCTTCAGAATACCATCTTCAAACAGATTACCACTTTGGCGGATATGGAAAAGTAAATGATGAGCTTATCAAATTTGTGAAACAATTTGTTGCTGAAACAGGGATATTAATAGAACCCATTTATACCGGAAAAATGCTGTATGCCTTATACGATCTGGCAACCAAAAACTATTTTAAACCTGGCAGCCGGATATTGGCCATTCATACGGGTGGTATTTGGGGGTTATTGGGGATGAAAGACAAGTTCACTAAAATTTAAGGTTCTCTTCCATATACCATTTTAAGTATTCCTCTGTTAAACTATTTAGATCAATATCTTTTCTTAGCAATGATCGTTTTGGTAATAAAACTGATATTGAAGTATTTATTTCCACGTTAGCAATAATCCTATCTGAGCTATAACTCCCATTCTTAAACTTTTCAAAAGGCTGCGCTAAAAGATCATAAAGCTCACTTTGAAACTTGATAGTGTCTCGCCTATTTATACATAACACCCTCACATAATGCCAAACGTCTGAAATAACTGTGGGTAATAAATTAGTATCAGGCTTTTTTTCATATAAAAACGCATTAAGTTTGTTAAAGCCTGTCATTTCTTTTATCCACCGATCCCTATCTTCTTTTTCTGAGTATTCATCGGTAAAGTCCTCATATTTATCTATCCGTCGTGCAACGGCTAATATTTTCTCCTTGCTTGGTTTGTTCAAATAAGGAAAGACAAAGGAGGTATTAAAATTATCTTTAGAGACATTTAATTGCAGGAACAAATTCTTGATTTTCATTTTTGAAATAACCGGGTAGTTTTGTACATTAAAAGACACTGTATCCTTAGTGAATTTATCACCGGTACTACCTGCACTGGAAGTAATTAGCTGATATTTTGTTATTTTAAAATTCCCATTGGCAAACTTAGTTATTTCAATTCGTTCACCTTTCCCATAAACACCAGGGCCCCATGAATTATGGCCCTTTCCGTACTCGAATATGATCTTCGACACAGAATCCGCATTCTGAGCCGAAACCATTTGACTGAAAATAATAAGTAGCAAAAACAAAAAGAATTTCATTTTTTAGACATGGCTTAAGCAGAATTCTACCAATTTACTAAAAATATTTATCAAAAAATCCTTAGAACTATTTTAACAATCAGTCCAAAATATAGGTTTAAACAATTTAAAGTTACTTTTTCTCCAATCGGTTCAAAAACCGCTCAAATATTGTTTCTAAGCACTTTTTTAGTAAATTTGGAATAAACCGACAATGTATGTACAAGCTGCAAGTATCTCCGGAAAATGTTCATGATTCATTAAAGAAGCACATTCTTGCCGATGGCTTTGACCTTACTTTTGACATGGAAAAAAGCAAGGGCGTATATATGTACGATGCTAAACATAAACGCACTTACCTTGACTTTTTTACTTGCTTTGCCTCTGTACCATTAGGTTATAATCACCCTAAAATGGTGAATGATGAAGTGTTCAAAAAGAATCTGATGCTTGCAGCATTAACTAATCCTTCCAACTCAGATATCTACACCGAGCAATATGCCCAGTTTATGGAGACTTTTGACCGCGTAGGTATTCCTGAGTACCTGCCACACGCCTTTTTTATCTCTGGCGGAGCATTGGCTATTGAGAATGCCATTAAAGTATCAATGGATTGGAAAGTGCAAAAGAATTTTGCAAAAGGCTATACCAAAGAAAAAGGTTTTAAGGTATTACACTTCGAGCACGCTTTTCATGGGCGGAGCGGTTATACTTTGAGTTTAACCAACACCTTACCCGTTAAAACAAAATGGTATGCCAAATTCGACTGGCCAAGAGTATCCTTCCCGCAGATCAATTTTCCATACTCAGACAGTAATCATGAAGATCTATTAAGAAGGGAAGCCTTATCAATAGAACAGATCAAAAAAGCCTTTGAAGTAAATAAGGACGACATCTGTGCTATTATCATCGAGCCCATACAATCCGAAGGTGGCGATAACCATGTAAGGCAGGAATACTTAGAAAAACTAAGGCAACTGGCTGATGAAAACGATGCCATGCTGATCTATGATGAAGTGCAAACCGGAGTAGGCCTCACAGGGAAGTTCTGGTGTCACGAACATTTTGGCGAAAATGCTCGTCCTGATATATTAGCCTTTGGTAAAAAGATGCAGGTGTGCGGCATTCTGGCAGGTAAGAAGGTGGATGAAGTAGAAGGCAATGTGTTTAATGTATCCTCACGTATTAACTCGACTTGGGGTGGTAGTTTAGTGGATATGGTACGCTCATCAAAAATAATGGAAATTATTGCAGAAGATGATCTTTGCAACAATGCTGCTATAATTGGGGAGTACCTGCAAAACGAACTAATAAAAATTTCTGAACGAAATTCCCTTGTGACTAATATAAGAGGCAGGGGACTGCTTACAGCCTTTGACTTTCCTGATAAAGCAAAACGGGATAAGTTCGTTAAAGAAGGAATGAACAGAAATGTAATGTTCCTGGGATGCGGCGATCACACTATACGTTTCAGGCCGGCACTGATCATGGATAAGGCTCATATTGATGAAGGGCTTCAAGTGTTAGAGCATATATTAGGTATATTATAATATTATTGTAATATTTTTGCTACAAAGCACCTGTTTAATCAATAATAGGTGCTTTTTTTTGGCCTCTTGATACTAAATATGTCAATTTACGTTAACTAAATATCCATATATTAATATATGCTATTTTTTAACCACAATAGGCAATATTTCTAATTATTATGTGGATTAGTTTTACATTTTATATATTACTTAAGTAGGGAAGTCGACAACGATCATGAGCAAGCATATCGAAAAATTAAAAAAACAATTAGTAGAAGTATCTGAAGTAGTAAATTCGTTTCGTTCAGAAGCGGTACAGGTGCGAATTATTGATCGTCTTTTGGACGCAATAATCGAATCTGATAGGGTAGATTCAGATAATGGGGATGCACTAAGCAGACGTGGTCGTAAACCAAGATCTGGTGATGATGATGAAAACTACTCTCCTGCTGGCCGAAAAAAACCCGGAGCTACTAAAATTTTAAACCAACTATTGGCAACTGATTTCTTTACTGCAAGGCACTCAATATCTGATATTGCTGATTATTGTAAAGAGAATTACGATTCTGAATTCAAAACATCTGAATTATCTGGTATACTTCTGAAACTTGCCAAAGAAAACAAATTGCGCAGGGAAAGAAGCAACGATAATAATCGCTTTGAATATGTGAAGGCATAAATAAGAAAAGCCCAAAAAATCGGGGCTTTTCTTATTTAAGAGCAAACAGGTTATCTACTCCCAGGATTTTTCTTGAAATAAAGCCTTCAGCATATTTCACACCGATACTTTTTCCAAACTCCCTGGCCCGGGCTTCAATTACCTGTATAAAGTCAGGGGACGAGATATAAGTTTGAGGTTCATTTTCCCAGTCAGGGTTATAAAACTGGGAGCCGAAAGCATGAATACTTTCAATCTTTTTATCCCAATGATTGGTCACATCAACCAGTATATCGGGTTTTATATAATTATCCTGGATAAAATGCAGCACCAAATTTGGCCTCCATTCTTCCTGCTTGTTCCCATCATACCAAGTTTCTATCTTGCGTAGTCCGGATAAAAATGACGCATCCTCTACCAGATCACTCGCTCTCCCATGGTCGGGATGGCGGTCATGATAAGCGTTAGTAATTACTATTTCGGGCTTAAACCTGCGTATAGCTTCGATCACTTTCAACTGGTGCTCTTTTTTATTCTCAAAAAAGCCATCTGGCAATGAAAGATTATCTCTTGTAGTAAGCCCTAATATTTTAGCTGATTCCGCAGCCTCATGGTCACGGATCTCAGCCGATCCCCTGGTACCCAGTTCTCCTCTGGTCAAGTCAACAATACCCACTTTTTTGCCCAATGATACTTCTTTCAAAATAGTACCTGCGCAGCCCAGTTCAGCATCATCGGGATGCACCGGCAAAACCAATATATCTAATTTAAGCATATTAAATCTTTATTATTTAGCCGCCAGCAAGCGTGCTATCTTCTTCCTGATCTTTGAAGAAGTGGGTTTAGTAAACGGATAAAAGAAATCGGTAACTAAACCTGCTTTATTGATCAAAAATTTATGAAAGTTCCATCTGGGAACAGATCTCAATTTACCATTCTGCTTCTTATCAGCAAAAAATTGGTACAGCGGATGTGCATATGGACCTCTGACCCGTATCTTTTCAAAAACAGGATAATTGGCTCCTGCATCCTCACAAAATTTAGCCAACTCTTTGCCCTCCAGCGGTTCCTGCCCGCCAAAATCATTTGAAGGGAAGGCCAGTATTTCAAAATCCTGATCTTTGAATTCGTCCTTTAAAGCCGAAAGATCCTTAAGTTGAGGGGTAAAACCACACTGAGATGCGGTGTTAACGATCAAAAGTACCTTATTCCGATAATCGGATAAGCTTATTTCTTCACCGTCTAATCTTTGTATATTAAACTGGTAGATGTCGTTATTATCCATTATTAGTTTTGATAGGAATAGTATCCCGCCTGCTGAAGAATGGCTTCAATATCCCGCTCTTCATTAGGGTCGTACGTTTCCTTTAGATTATGGCCAAAAATACGGGCAACAGATTGAAACATAAATGCCTTCAATCCGCCCTTCAATTCTTTGACCATTGCATAGCTTGTAGTACCTGTTTGCCTGTCAATTAGCTTAATCAGTATTTCTCCCTGACTAATTGTCAGGTTCTCAATTTCTTTTTTAAACAGGTCCTTAATTTCTGTCTCGCAGGTATCAACCATTAATTTCTGTTTTTTCTTATCAGCTGTTGTAGCCAGGCTACGCTGTAGTTTTTGGTATCTTTCTGCGGCAAATTTAGCATAAGGTAAAACTTTGTAGATATTGTACCTTAATCTATTATAAGCATCACGGTCAGCTTTGCTTTTGAATATCCTTACGTCAACTATCTTAATTTCGGGTGTAACAATCATGGGAACCAATTCACCGTCAAGATTGGTAAGATAGGTCTTGATGGTATCATTTTTGCCAGTAGTTACTGTACGAGGTTGTTGCTCCTGGGCATTTACTACCCCCTGGCAACAAAACAACAACAAAAGAAAACCAATAAATTTCATAATTTTACGTATTACAAAATTAACGTAATTTTTTTGGTATTAAAATTACAACCTGCAATTATTCTTATTTATTGCAAGTTAACATATTATACGTGGATGTGACCATGAAAGATTTAGTGATCGATATAGAAGCCGAAAAGAATGAGATACTGAAAAGATATCGTGCTTTGCTTCGTGCCAGTAAATCTACCTTACAAAAAGGCGACAAAAGGCTGATACGTAAGGCATTTGATATGGCACTTGAAAGCCATAAAGATATGCGCCGTAAATCAGGCGAGCCATATATTTACCATCCTATTGCTGTTGCCCAGATCGCTGCGGAAGAAATCGGGCTGGGTACTACCTCAATTGTATGCGCATTGTTACATGATGTGGTTGAAGATACAGCAGTAAGCCTGGATGATATTGAAAGGGAATTTGGAAAGAAAGTAGCCAAAATCATTGATGGCCTAACCAAAATATCGGGCGTATTTGATACCAACAGCTCGCTGCAGGCGGAAAATTTCCGTAAAATGCTGCTTACCCTTGCAGATGATGTGAGGGTAATATTGATAAAATTGGCCGACCGGCTGCACAATATGCGCACGATGGAGTTTATGCCGCGCGACAAGCAGCTTAAACTGTCGTCAGAAACGGTTTATCTGTATGCCCCGCTGGCACATCGCCTTGGGCTATATGCCATAAAATCAGAACTGGAAGATCTGTCCATGAAATACATGGAACGCGAAACTTACCAGTTCATTAAAAATAAGCTGAATGAGAAAAAGGCCGAGCGGGAAAAATTTATCAGGGATTTTATTGAACCGGTAAAAAAAGTACTGGAAGGCCAGGGTTTGAATTCCGATGTATTCGGCAGGCCAAAGTCTATCCATTCCATTTGGAATAAAATGAAGAAAAAGGCGATACCTTTTGAGGAGGTATATGATCTTTTTGCTATCCGGATCATCTTGGATAGTACACCAGAAAATGAAAAATCAGATTGCTGGAAAGCTTATTCCATAGTTACGGACTTGTATCGCCCTAATCCTGACCGCCTGCGCGATTGGATATCGTCGCCCAAAGCAAACGGGTATGAGTCATTACATACTACAGTGATGGGCCCACGCGGCCAATGGGTTGAGGTACAGATACGTACCAAACGAATGAACGAGATCGCGGAAAAGGGTTTTGCTGCACATTGGAAATATAAGGAATCATCAACCGATAGCGGGCTCGACCAATGGGTGCAAAAAGTACGCGATATGCTGAAAAACCCGGAATCAAACGCACTTGATTTCCTGGATGATTTTAAAATGAACTTGTTTTCTGACGAGATATTCATTTTTACTCCAAAGGGGGCCCTTATACAGTTGCCATTAAATGCAACAGCGCTTGATTTTGCTTTCGAGATACATACCGACGTAGGCGCAAGTTGTATTGGCGCCAAAGTGAACCACAAACTGGTGCCGCTGGGTTATAAACTGCAAAATGGCGACCAGGTAGAGATAATCACCTCGAGCAAGCAAACACCGAAAGAAGACTGGCTGAATATCGTAGTAACAGCTAAGGCTAAAGCCAAGATAAAATCAGCTTTAAAAGAAGAGAAGCGTAAGGTAGCAGACGAAGGTAAGGAGATATTGGAGCGTAAGATGAAATCGTTGAAGATCACTTACAACTCTGAAAATATACACAAGATCAGTTATTATTTTAAACTACCTTCTACACAGGACCTGTTCTTTAATGTAGCCCAGGGCATTATTGATATGAAGGACCTGAAAGAATACCAGGCTTCAGAAAAAGTAATTGAAAACAAACCGCAGGACAAGATAGAAACTGAGCAGGTGCAAAGCTTGCTACGCAATATCAAAACCAAAGACAGCGATATGCTGCTGATTGGTGAGGATATGCAAAAAATTGACTACAAGCTGGCCAATTGTTGTAATCCTATACCGGGCGATGATGTGTTTGGTTTTATCACTGTTAGTGATGGCATTAAGATACACCGTACCAACTGCCCTAATGCAGCTAAACTGATGGCCAATTATGGTTACCGAATTGTAAAAGCCAGGTGGACCAATCAACAGGAACTGGCATTTTTGACCGGATTACGCATAACGGGAATTGATGATGTGGGCCTGATCAATAAACTGACCACCGTTATATCAAACGATTTTAAAGTGAACATGCGTTCTATCACAGTTGATAGCGATAACGGGATTTTTGAAGGCTCTATAATGGTATACGTAAATGATACCGAACACCTGGATAACCTGATAAAGCGTTTGAAGCAAGTAAGAGGTGTTACTTCTGTAAATCGTTTTGATTCGGCCATTGAGAAGGCCTCTTAAAGAAAGAGTCAGGAAGCAGGATTCAGGAACCAAGATTAATTAATCTGTTTGGGTTTTATCATGGTTCTTGATTCTTATCTCTTGATTCTGTTTTATTTAATAACTTTGCCCTTTAATAATTCATTATGCCTCAAGAAACCATAGCCATGGTTAAAAAGATTTTCGAGGCTTACCTCGAAAATAAAAATCTCAGGAAAACGCCTGAACGTTTTGCCATATTGGAAGAAATTTATTCGCGCAGCGACCATTTTGATGTGGAGTCACTATACATCCACATGAAAAATAAAAAATACCGTGTCAGCCGCGCTACGGTATATAATACACTTGAACTATTAGTTTCGTGCGATTTGGTGACCAAACACCAGTTTGGCAAAAACATGGCCCAGTTCGAAAAATCATACGGTTATAAACAACATGACCATATTATCTGCATTGATTGCGGTAAAGTAGTTGAATTTTGCGATCCGCGTATACAGCAAATACAAAGTATGATGGGCGGATTATTAAAATTCGAAATAAAGCACCACTCCTTAAACCTTTATGGTAATTGTGAAAAACTTAGGGCGGGCTTTTGTGAAAGAAAAGTATAAAAAATGAATAAACCGGTTTTAAGCAAACAGGCATTTTGGGATGTCGATATGGAAAAAATCGACTTTGAAAAGAATGCGCGACACGTTGTTGAAAAGGTAATTGAAAGAGGCACTGCGGACGATTTTATAAATATTTTAAATTATTACGGCTTTAAAAAAGTAAAAGAATTATCACTGCAAGCCCTTTGGCTGTCAGATATTAGTATAAATTTTTGCTGTACTTTGTTTAAAGTTAAACCTACCGATTTTAGATGTTACGAGAAGAAACGGTTGAACCTGCAACACTGGAACTTCTAAAAAAAATATCCGCATTGCCGGAACTGAAGCAATTCAGACTGGTTGGTGGTACCGCACTCTCACTTTTGCTTGGTCATAGAAAATCAATTGATTTAGATTTTTTTAGTGATAAGCCTCTCGAAAAAGATCTTTTAATTGAAGCATTAGAAGATTCCCTTGGTAAAATCATCACAACAAATGAAAGAACTAAATCGATTTACCAATGTATTATCCAAAATGTAAAAGTTGATTTTGTTTCAGTCCGTGACCCTTTCTTGAATCCCGTGCAATTGATTGATGGTATTCCATTTGCTGATATCAAAGATCTAATCGCTTTAAAACTCAATACAGTTAAAGGCCGTGGGATGAAAAAGGATTTTTGGGACATTGCTAAACTCCTGAAAATTTATTCACTTGACAATCTTTTTCAATTTTATCATGATAGATATAGATATGATGATACCTTTGCAGTGATCAGATCAATAATCTATTTCGCTGATGCCGAAGACGATGCCGATCCCGAAACATTGGATGGTACAACATGGCCTGAAGTAAAAAAAGTTATTACAAAAGCATTTGACGATTATTATAAAAAAAGAATAAAAAATTAATGGCTGTTGACGTATTATTAGGCCTCCAATGGGGCGATGAAGGTAAAGGAAAAATTGTTGATGTACTGAGTGCAGATTATGACCTGATCGCACGTTTCCAGGGCGGCCCCAATGCCGGGCATACACTTGAATTTGACGGAAAGAAATTTGTTTTAAATACTATCCCTTCAGGTATATTTTTTGAAAACACGCTTAACCTGATTGGTAATGGTGTGGTGATCGATCCTATTACTCTAAGGAAAGAGTTAGAAAAACTGAAAGATGCCGGTCATGATCTTTTTGCAAAAAAGAACCTGGTGATCGCAAAAAAAGCGCATCTGATATTACCAACCCATCAATTGCTGGATGCAGCTTCTGAAAAGAAGATGGGTGAAGGTAAGATTGGTTCAACCTTAAAAGGTATCGGGCCAACTTATATGGACAAAACCGGGCGTAATGGTTTACGCATGGGCGATGTTACCTTACCCGATTTTAAAGAGCGCTACCAAAAACTAACTGATAAGCATACTTCTATGCTACAGGCATTGTATGGCGAAGTTCCTGATTTTTCAGAACGCGAGCAGGCATTTTTTGAGGCCATTGAATTACTTAAGAAGTTCCCGTTGGTTGATTCGGAACATTTGGTAAACAATTACCTGAAACAAGGCAAAAAAGTATTAGCAGAAGGCGCACAGGGCGCCATGCTGGATATCGACTTCGGTTCTTACCCATTTGTTACCTCATCCAATACCACTGCTGCAGGTGCTTGCACAGGACTTGGAATAGCACCAAGCAAGATCGGTGATGTAATAGGCATTTTTAAAGCATATTGCACACGTGTTGGTGGTGGCCCCTTCCCTACTGAACTGAATAATGAGACTGGTGAAGAACTGCGTCGCATCGGTCACGAATTTGGTGCTACTACAGGCAGGCCACGCCGTACCGGCTGGATCGATCTTCCTGCACTAAAATATGCTATCATGCTGAGTGGTGTTACCCAGTTAGTAATGACCAAGGCTGATGTTTTAAGTGGTTTTGATAAGATATACGCTTGTACCCATTATAATTACCTGGGCGAAAAAATAGATTATATGCCTTATGATATTTGCTCAGTAAGCCCCGAGCCCGTTTTGAAGGAAATTGATGGCTGGAACGAGGACCTGACAGGTATAACAGAGCTTTCTCAAATACCAGATAGATTAAAATCATATATTGATTATTTGGAAGCAGAATTAGGTGTTCCGGTTAAATATCTTTCAGTAGGTCCTGACCGTAAGCAAACATTGGTATTACATTAAAAGCATTGTATTGCTGACAATATAAAGGCTCCCCACATAATGAGGAGCCTTTTTTATAAGTTTTCATCAGGAATTTTTATTGGAGTGCAATCTGTTTTGTAAGTGACGGATCAGACTGGATCTTCCGTCCTCCCCTGACAACTATATCTGAACCATCCGCAAAAAATGCCGAATAAGGTTTAACACTTAAGTAGGGCTCAAATTCTTTACCGTACAGTTTTTCAATATCAGCATCAAATATGGTATCAGTTACCGACCCCGCATTCCAACTGATGTGCTCTACCTGGTATTCCATAGTCAGCTTATTACCTATTTTGTTATACCCCCAGTAATGCTCAAGGATGAACTCTTCCTGGCTTCCGGCATCCATAATAGCCAATTGATTATTTATTGTTCCGCCCAATCGATTCCACCTGCCGTCAAGCTTCCATTCATATATATATTGAGTATTATCCTTTGTCAACGGATTAATGCTGTGGCGCATAGGCATAGCACTGTAATGTTCTTTGTAAAGGTTATTAGCAATAAGAACAATTCCGCGCTTAGGCACTATTTCGCTTACAAATACAGCGCCGCGCTTCCACTCAGCACCATCAAAATGCCTTACATAAAACCGCAGATTAACCTCTTCAAAATTGATATGCAACGGCCATTTCACACCCAGAACTTGAGTATCCTGGAATAAAAACCCTACCATACTAACCAATGCCTTTCCTTGCCAAAGATCAAGTACTGTAAACGGGGGCAAATAGGGATTTAAAATATCAGGATCAACCTCATAATTGAGCATTAACAGGTTGTTCCACTTTGCTTTTAAAAATTGAGGTTTGGGCATTTTGAGGATCTTTTAGAAGGCAAGTTACGCTTCGTCAGCAGATTCCTTGCGCTTAAAGAGGTTTACTTTTGATTCTTTGCCTTTGAGCAAACGCTCTATATTTTTCTGATGCGTAACCAATATAAGCGCGCAAATGCACATCCCATAAATTATTACCGAGCGGATATATAATGGATAAACAAAAGTGACACCAATAAGGTAAGTGAAGCCGCCGATTATAGAACTAAGCGATACATACCGGGTAATAAGCAATACGATAATAAACACAATTACGCAAAGCAAAGCTGCCTGCAAGTGAATGGCCAGTATCATACCAAATAATGTTGCAATCCCTTTGCCACCTCTGAAACCTGCAAAAATCGGAAACAGGTGACCCATAACTGCCGCTATACCTAAAGCCAATTCAAAATTAATGAAAGGCACCGAGTGTGGTCCGCCAGTAACGGAAACGCCTATAAAATAAGCCAGGTTGGTGGCTGTAAATCCTTTTAAAATATCAATAAGCATTACCGGGATGCCTGCTTTTTTCCCCAATACCCTGAAAGTATTGGTAGCCCCCGCGTTGCCGCTGCCATATTCCCGTACATCAACACCATAAAACGCCCTGCCTATCCATACAGCAGTAGGGATTGACCCTACAAGATAGGCTAATACGAGTGCCCAAATCGAGTAAACGTTTATCATTTCTGCACAATATTAATAAAATGATATTGTAGTAACTACTTTGGTTATTATTAAACGGAATTTTATCATTTTCTGAATCACTGGCTGATACATCTGATTAAGTAGTCTTATTAATTTTAACAGTTCACTGATAAACTGATCACTAATCTCTAATTAACCGCCTTCAAACTCAGATCTAAACTTTTTACAAAATGTGTTAACGCCCCTACCGAAATATAATCCACACCACATTCAGCATATTGCCTGATATTATCAACCGTTATACCGCCTGATGCTTCGGTAATATACCTTCCTTCGATAATATTTACAGCCTGGCACAGATCAATAAGGTTAAAATTATCCAACAAAATGCGATTGACACCCCCTGTTTGTAAAACCTGTTCCAATTCTTCCAGATTCCGCACCTCTATTTCAATAGCTAATTTTTTATCCAGCTTTTCAAGGTACCTGTGGGTATTTTCAATAGCCTGCCTGATACCGCCAGAATAATCCACGTGATTATCTTTGATCAGAATCATATCATACAATCCGAATCGATGGTTAACTCCCCCACCTATCCTTACTGCCCATTTTTCAAGATAGCGCATACCGGGTGTGGTCTTGCGTGTATCCAATACTTTGCTATTTGTGCCATTAAGCAGATTCACGATCTCCCTGGTCTTTGTCGCGATGCCTGACATACGTTGCATACAGTTAAGCACCAAACGTTCGGCTTTAAGTATGCTTTGGGCATTACCTTCTACTTCAAAAACGATGTCCTTTGGTTTTACTTCGGCACCGTCATTTAAAAAGATATTTACGTTCAGGTTATTGTCAACCTGTTTAAATATTTCAACAGCCAGTTCTACGCCAGCTAATATGCCGTAATCTTTTACCAGCAGTTTTGCTTTGCCAATGGTGTCTTCAGGAATTGTGGCCAGTGAAGTGTGATCGCCATCGCCTACATCTTCGGCTAAGGCATTGGCTATAAAATGATGTATGAGTTGTTTATCCAAACTTTTGATGTTTATACCGATATCTTTCGGGACTCAAAAGTATAAACAATTGGTGATTATTTTGTTTTTTCGGTCTCTATACGTAATTCATTTAGTTCAAACCGGCCGTTGACGTTTTTTAAGGAGAAGGAAGTACGGTATACACCATTATTGGTAGTAAGCATGAGTACGGCAAAACGATAATTCGCATTTGATGTGACCCTGTGAATTACTTTTACAGCTATGGGCTGATTATGCTTAAAAAAGTTAGTTAGAATAGCTTCGGATTGTTTGTTCGAATAAACATTTTCTTCGCCCAAAACAGCAAGTTCAACGCTGGACGAAAAAGTGCCGGCCAGTTCATGTACATTCCCCTGTCTAATTAATTCAGCGGTTTTATCAATTACATCTTTAGACTGAGCGAATATAAAAGACAGTGGTAAAATCAGCAAAAGCACATAAAGCAGCTTCATATTGATAAATTGAATTTATACCGAACAAGTTCGTATAGTAAATTATTAATGTTAAACGCCTATTAATCTTTAAACGTTGCCATTATATTTGCATTGTGGAAAAAAACAAAAAAGTTGTACTTATAATACTTGACGGCTGGGGATATGGCCGCAATGACAAGTCTAACGCGATACTTGCAGCCGATACGCCATTTTTTGATTCGATGCTGCAAAAGTATCCCAATTCAAAACTCGAAGCATCAGGCACAGCCGTCGGATTACCTGCCGGACAGATGGGTAATTCTGAGGTAGGGCACATGAACCTAGGCGCAGGTCGCATTGTTTACCAGGAACTGGGCCGTATTCACAAAGCAGTGGATGATAATGAATTCCCAACTAATCCTGTAATTAAGGAAGCCTTTGAATACGCTAAAAGGAATAATAAAGATGTGCACTTCATCGGTCTTGTATCAGATGGTGGTGTACACTCGCACATCAGACATTTAGAAGGTCTATGTGATGCCGCAATGCAATTTAATCTGGATAAAGTATATGTACATGCCTTTCTTGATGGACGCGATACAGACCCTAATTCAGGTGTAAAATTTATGGGCCAGCTTGAAGATCATATCAGCAAAACACCTGTTAAGATTGCATCAGCCATCGGCCGGTATTACGCTATGGACCGTGATAACCGCTGGGAAAGGGTTAAAAAAGCTTACGATCTATTGGTTACCGGCACAGGGAAACCGACTAAGGATATCTTAGGCGCGATAAAAGAATCATACGAAGCCGGGGTTACCGACGAATTTGTTGATCCGATTGTCCGGGTTGATGATAAAGGTGAACCAATAGCTGTAATTAAAAACGATGATGTGGTAATATGCATCAATTTCAGGACCGACCGCGGGCGTGAGATCACACAGGCATTAACCCAAAAATCATTTCCTGAGCAAAACATGCATCCGCTCAACCTGCATTATATCACCATGACTACCTATGACGAAACGTTTAAAAATGTCAGGGTGATATTTACCAAAGATGACCTTACAAAAACGCTGGGCGAAATATTACAGGATGCCGGCAAGAACCAGATACGTATCGCAGAGACAGAAAAATATCCTCACGTAACCTTCTTCTTTTCCGGAGGCAGGGAAAAGGAATTTATTAATGAGAAACGCTTATTAATCCCGTCGCCAAAAGTTGCTACTTATGATCTTCAGCCCGAAATGAGCGCCGAAGGTATTCGTGATGCGATCATTCCTGAACTGAAAAGCGGCTGGCCCGATGTGGTGATCCTTAATTTTGCTAATACAGATATGGTAGGCCATACCGGTGTGTTTGAAGCGGTGGTCAAAGCTGCTGAAACAGCCGATCGTTGCACCCAGGATGTTGTGGAAACAGGTATAAAAAATGGTTATTCATTCATCATCATAGCTGACCACGGCAATGCCGATTATATGATCAACGATGATGGCTCGCCAAATACAGCGCATACTACCAATCTTGTACCGTGCATCATTATTGATAATGACGTAAAACAGGTAAAGGATGGTAAATTGGGTGATATAGCCCCTACTATTTTAAAAATGATAGGCGTTGCTATTCCTAAAGAAATGAGCGGAAATGTATTGGTATAAGCCATTAAATAAAATAACTGTTTACTTAATAGCTGGCTTTGTTTTATCGCTGGCTATTAATTCGTGCAAAAGCGACAGCCATTCGGCAACTGATACCATGAAGTTTTTTGATATCAAAGGATATTTCAAAGCCGATTCTGCACGTCTGAGCAAATTAAACCCATTGGTAAATAAAACGGTAGTGCATAACAGTATTACCGAAACCAAAAAAGTACATGTACCTAACTGGGGGACTGAATTAAGCCTGTTCAGTGAATCGGATATAAATAAACCTGCGTGGAAAGCTAGTTATTATGTGCAAACTACTGATGATTTCCTGATCTATAAAGCAAAAGATCCTTCATTAAAAACACAACGGATCGTTATAAAAAGAGAGGGTGATCGGCTAAAATGGATAATGATAGTTAACCATACAAAAAACATATTGTATGAAAGCTTTGAAAAGTTGAGTTACTTTCCCGACTCACTTTATCTAATTCAGAAAAAACAAAGGGTAAGAGTATTGGGCACCGATATTTATAAGATCAGCGGCTCAATAAATTAATGACGCACGATCGCATTAGCCGCTGTAGCAGTTGCAAGTTTACTTTTCACCTGGTCTTTCAGCGAAGCAATATCTTGCCGGTTTGGGTTATCTGCCAAAACCTTATCAAAATCCACGATAGCAGCTCTTAAAGAATTAATACCACGGTTTTTGTCGTAAAACTTAGTATTCGGCTGAATTTTAAAATCCCCATATTCCCTATAAGCAATACCCCTGTTTTGATAGAATTTGGTATTGTTCTGTGTATCTGTAGGATCTACAGCGATGGCTTTGGTAAAATCAACTATAGCGCCTAAAAGATACTTTTCCTTATCAGCATCACTTAGCTGGAGTTCTTTGGCCAGATAGCTTTTTGCCCTGGCCCTGTAATAATAAGCAGAACCATCAGCTGGCTTTAGCGCAATCACTTTGTTATAAGCTTGTATCGATTTTTTATAGTCTTCGCTATGGTAATAAGAATACCCCAGCATCCATAGTGCGCTGGCATTCGTTGAGTCAATAATGCACGACCTCTCCAGGTGACTTACTGCCGCTTTAAAATCTCCGTCAAAAAAAGCCTGTTGCCCCAACTTAAAATAAGCGTTCTGGCCAAAGGATGCATTTAGCGAAGTAATAATCAAAAAAGACAGTATTACCGGTACTTTCATTGAGAGTTTTGCTCGTGAACAAAAATAGAAAACTTTACCTTGTGCATTTAATAACTTATTTTGTATCAAAATATTATATAAACGTATCATTTTATTAAAAACTACGTTTAAATGTTCACTAAACATACTAACAAAAACCTTGCTGACTTTTTTTCACCCGCAAAAATTATCATGCATTTTTTAATAAAAAGATAGTTACTAATATAAACAACAAATAATCATTGGTTTATAATTAATTAACATACAACGTTCGGTCGTGCCATATCTTGGCATAGGTCTTGAACTATGGTTACACTTCGGGTAAATAATTACTTTTACCCATATTTTTTATACCTGTAATTTTGCAGGCTGACATTATGACGTTTTTTAAACAGACAGAAAGGGTATTTGATGAGTTTTGATCCATTTGATTTTAAAAATGCACTACCAATTATAAACGAAGATTCCGAATTTTTCCCTCTGATGTCATCAGAGGATGAGGAGGAAATGAATAATGAACAAGTTCCGGAAATACTATCCATATTGCCATTACGCAATACCGTATTATTTCCGGGGGTTGTCATCCCTATTACGGTAGGCAGAGATAAATCGATCAAACTGATACGCGACGCCAATAAAGGCAAGCGGATGATTGGTGTGGTTGCCCAACAGGATGTGGCTATTGAGGACCCTACTTTTAATCAATTAAATAAAGTTGGTACAATAGCATTAATCATAAAGATGCTGCAAATGCCCGATGGAAATACTACGGTTATTCTCCAGGGCAAAAAACGCTTTCTTTTAAAAGAAGAGGTACAGACTGAGCCCTATTTAAAGGCATCAATTGAACCTTTCAGGGAAATAAAGCCTAAAGAAGATAAAGAATTCAAAGCCATGGTTTCGTCCATTAAGGACATGGCGATGAATATCATCCAGCTTTCGCCAAATATTCCGAGCGAAGCTGGTATAGCAATTCGCAATATTGAGAGCACTTCGTTCCTGATAAATTTCATTTCATCAAATATGAATGCCGATATGACAGCCAAACAAAGGCTGCTTGAGGTTGCCAATTTGCGTGATAGAACAAAGCTTGTATTGGAGCACCTCACACTTGATCTGCAAATGCTCGAGTTAAAAAACCAGATACAAAGCAAAGTGCGTATTGATCTGGATAAACAACAGCGTGATTATTTTTTAAATCAGCAGCTAAAAACTATTCAGGAAGAGCTTGGAGGCAATTCGCCTGATCTTGAAATCGAAGACTTGCGTAAACGGGCGATCAGTAAAAAATGGGGTAAAGAGGTTCAGAACCACTTTGGCAAAGAGCTGGAAAAATTAGCCAGAACAAATCCTGCAGCAGCTGATTATTCAGTTCAGATCAATTACCTGGAGCTGTTGCTTGACCTACCCTGGAACGACTTTACAAAAGATAATTTTGATCTGAAACGGGCACAAAAAATCCTGGATAAAGATCATTTTGGCTTAGATAAGGTAAAACAACGCATTATCGAGTATTTGGCAGTACTAAAGCTAAAACACAATATGAAGGCACCTATCCTTTGCCTGGTTGGGCCACCGGGAGTTGGAAAAACATCTCTGGGTAAATCCATCGCAAAAGCTTTAGGCCGCAAATACGTACGTATGGCTTTAGGCGGTATACGTGATGAGGCTGAGATAAGAGGCCATCGTAAAACATATATCGGTGCAATGCCGGGCCGTATTATCCAGGCTATAAAAAAGGCAGGTGCAGCAAACCCCGTATTTATACTGGATGAGATAGATAAAGTGGGCAATGATTTTAGGGGTGACCCATCATCAGCCTTACTGGAAGTACTTGATCCTGAGCAAAACAGCACCTTTTATGATCATTATGTAGAGGTTGATTTCGACCTTTCAAACGTAATGTTTATTGCGACGGCAAACTCATTGAGCAGTATCCAACCCGCTCTGCTTGACCGTATGGAGATCATCGATGTGAGCGGTTATACGATCGAGGAAAAGATCGAGATAGCTAAACAGCACCTGGTACCTAAGCAACGTGAGGCACATGGTTTAAAACCCAAGGATGTTGTTTTAAAAAATGACGTGCTTGAAAAATTGATTGAAGATTACACCCGCGAATCAGGCGTTCGTTCACTTGAGAAAAAAATAGGCTCTGTGGTACGTGGCGTAGCAAAAGATATCGCCATGGGCGAGCTCCATACACCTTTAGTTACTAAAAAGGAAGTAGAAAAAATATTAGGTGCACCCATATTTGATAAAGATCTTTACGAGGGGAACGAGGTAGCTGGCGTAGTAACAGGTCTGGCATGGACTTCCGTTGGCGGTGATATATTATTTATCGAAGCAAGCTTAAGCCCCGGCAAAGGCCGTTTAACTTTAACCGGTAACCTGGGCGATGTGATGAAGGAGTCAACAACTATTGCGTTAGCTTATTTAAGGGCTCATGCGAAAGATTTTGACATCAACCCAAAACTGTTCGATCAATGGGATGTGCACGTACACGTACCGGCTGGCGCTACACCAAAAGACGGCCCTTCGGCAGGCATTACTATGCTTACTGCACTCACCTCCGCTTTCACTCAACGCAAAGTAAAACCGCATCTAGCCATGACAGGTGAGATCACCCTGCGCGGACGTGTCTTGCCTGTTGGTGGTATCAAAGAAAAAATACTGGCAGCCAAACGTGCCAACATTAAGGAAATCATTCTTTGCAAATCTAACCATAAAGATATCCTTGAAATTAAGGAAGATTATATAAAAGACCTTAAGTTCCACTATGTTACCGACATGAAAGAGGTGATCAATATGGCGCTTTTACAACAGAAGGTAAATGATCCCCTAGACCTCTCCACTAAAGAAGATATAAGCCCGGTAATGAATTAATACCGGTGTAAAACAAGCTCATTTTTAATTTATTATGTATAGCTCTGCCCACAGCAGGGCTATACTTTTTTACATTTAGCTGTACGCCTGAAACTTTTTGATTACCAGTAACGTAATACGCGGTAGCTAAACTAATAACATAATAAATAATCTATAAATGAATAATCGTTTTACACTAAGGGGCAGGGTTATCTTATTACTACTACTGGTTTTTCAGTTAGGGCTGAAATTACAAGCTTCAGCAAGCACCCGGATGGTTTGTGATACGGATAAAACAGCCGACACACATCGGGTTACAGCTAATACAGATACTATTGTAATGATAAATGGTGTACCCACCAAAGTGTCAATGTCCAGCCCTCTTGTAAAAAAGGATACCGCATCTAATGGTTTAAGCCAGGATGAGATTAAAAATATTCCACCGGCTTTTAATAATAATACTACTACAATTGTTGCCCCACCTTCAGATGGTACCATACAGGTTAGAAACTTTGGTATGACCAACAGAAACACTACAATAGTTGCCCCACCTAATGATGGCTTGATCCAGGTAAAAGATGCAAAGGGAGGCTATATTCAAGGCTCACCATCAGGAGTTAACGCAAAACCTGCAGAAACTAAAAAATTAGATACACCTGCAACAACAGAGGTCATTAAAAAAGTAACCGACACGGTTACTAAACGAGTAACAGATACTATTACTAAAACAGCAACCGACACAATTACTAAAAATGCACAAAAAGATACAATTACTAAGGTAGTAACAGACACTATAACCCAAACCCAGAGAGATACAGTTACCAAAACGCTTAGAGATACGGTTACGAAGACACTGAGGGACACCGTAACCAAGACTATAAGAGATACGGTAACTAGAACCATAAGAGATACTGTTACTAAAACAATGACCGATACCCTGGTAAAGAAATCAGATAGCACATTAATGAAGAAAGCTGACACTACAGCCATGCAACAGGATACCCTTGATGCAAGTCAAATAAAAGCCAAGAACATTTACCTGGAAGTTGGTGGGGCTGGCCTTGCGATATCGCTCAACTATGATTCGCGATTCGGCGATCAGCGGGACGGATGGGGTTACAACGTTGGTGTAGGCGGCTTCATCTCGGGTGGTAATAAGGTCGTCACGGTTCCATTCCAGCTCAACTTTTTGATAGGCAATTATAGTTCCTTTATAGAGGTCGGTGGGGGGGCCACATTCCTCCACTCGACGGGTGATACCAAAGGTAAAACGTGGCAGTTTGATAACATAACCGGTTTCGTAGCCACAGGTTCTATTGGGTATCGTTATCAACCGGAACAAAAGGGATTAAGCTTTAGAGTAGCATTTACACCTATCCTGTACGATGAAGGCCTCATACCTGCCGGTGGTATAAGCGTAGGATATACCTTTAAATAAAAAAATATTGATTAAGTTTACAAAAGCTCCGATTTCATCGGAGCTTTTTTTATTTTCGGCTTTGTTTCTTCAACACCCTTATGAATTATAAACTATTTTGCCTCTTCGTATGCCTTATTTGTTGCTGCAAGGCATTTTCTCAGTCACATAGCAACGAGATTGGCGCACAGAGTGATAATGACTCTTATCTTGGACAGGGCTCAGATAGGTATTATACCGATGGTATTTTTATTTATTATCGCCATGCGTTAAAAGTTAATGCGGGCAGCGAGCTTCAAAACAAAGTATTGGGTTTCGAGGCAGGTCAGAAAATATTTAACCCGCAAAGCGGCAGCATATATTATGGTGGAAAGGACGATACGAGATATATCGACCGCCCTTTTGCTGCTTATCTATACGTTGGATCAACACTTAATCTCCTGTATAAAAATGAAAGTAATTTAAAATTAGGGGGCCAGATTGGGGTGGTAGGGCCCGATGCGTATGGTAAGCAAGTGCAGGATTATGTACACGATAATTTTGGCTTTTATCATCCATCTGGCTGGGAATACCAGATAGACAATAATTGGGAATTAAACCTTTCAGCAGAATATAACAGGTTACTTGCACGCGGCTCATGGATAGATGTTTCGCTGACAAGCTATGCAAACCTGGGTAATGGTTTTACCGGCGCCGGCATTGGCCCACTCCTTCGGCTGGGTGATTTTAACCAATTATTTAATTCAGTAAGCACGCAAAGTACGGCCATAAAATCAAGTTCAGTTACCTCGTTACACAGCCACGAATTATTTTTTTATTATAAACCACAATTTAATGTGGTGGCTTATGATGCAACAGTACAGGGTAGTCTGTTTGGTTCAAGGAATCCTAATAGCATGGAAATCACGTTAGACCCTGAACGGTTTGTTTTCAGTAATCAGCTGGGTATTGGTTATTCGGGTAAACGCTTTGTGCTGGATGCTGCCGCTATATTCCATACAAAAGATGTAAAACAAATGGTACAATCACATCAATGGGGATCAGTTACTCTATTGTACCGTTTTAATTAATCATCAAAGCTGTTTTTCCGGTTTTCTTTTTTGCTGGCTTGTATTTTCTTATTCGCCAGTCTGGCGGCGATCATGGCTTTGCTGGGTTTGGTTGCTTTTCGCACTTTGGGTTTATGAAGTGCTCTTACTAATATCAGGTGCAATTTCTCAAGTGCCTTTTCCTTATTCAGATACTGACTCCGCTCCTCTTCACATACTACCTGCACGTGCCCATCTTTGTTTAACCGCGATTGGAGCTTTGTTAATAGCAAGGCTTTCTCTTCGTCAGTAAACAATGTCGATTGATTGATAGCAAACAATAATTCGACTTTGCTGGATACTTTATTTACGTTTTGTCCGCCTTTTCCTCCGCTTCTTGATGTTTTATAAGTGACCTCCTTTTGCAGGTCGGCTTTAGTAAAGTTCATCGTCAAATTTAAATAATTAGTTGAATGGTTGATTGAGTTAGATTGAGTTGAATAAGTTAGATTGGAAAAAGTTATTTTTTTGGCAACCCATTTAACGACTTAACTTATTCAACCATTCAACCACTCACAAATTTTTATTATTTTAGCTACCCAATGAGCAATAATATTGTGATAGCTATTGACGGCTATTCTTCATGCGGTAAAAGCACCTTAGCCAAAGCATTAGCCCAAAAGCTTCATTTTATTTACGTCGATAGCGGCGCGATGTACCGTGCAGTAACGCTTTATTTTTTACGCCACGCAGTTGATCTGAACGATCATGAAGAGATCGCGGAAGCTCTAAAAAACATCCATCTCAACTTCCATTCGCGGGATTACCAGACCCACATTACCTTAAATGATGAGGAAGTATCGGACGAGATACGCCAGATGCCTGTATCGGATAATGTAAGCGGTGTATCCGCTTTGCGAGAAGTAAGGCACGAAATGGTAAAGCAACAGCAACGCATGGGCAAATCAAAGAATATCGTAATGGATGGCCGCGATATTGGCACTACGGTATTCCCTGATGCGCCGCTTAAGATATTCATGACAGCCGACCCTAAAGTGCGTGCTGAAAGGCGATTCAAAGAATTACATGAAAAAAATCCGGACATTACTCTTGAGGAAGTATTTGAAAACATCGCCCATCGTGATTACCTGGATACTACCCGTGTAGAAAGCCCGCTTGTAAGAGCTAAAGATGCTATTATACTGGATAATACCAATATGACACCGGATGAACAGTTAGACTTTGCTTTGGATAAGGTTAATCCATTATTGTCTTGAACCATGATTTACCTGATTAAAGGATTACCGTGATTTTATAATTTCTAAATCCTAAACTCTAAATCCTAAAAGTATAAACTATCACTGATCAACTTATCACCACCCAAAAATTTCTCCGCTTTCACGCCAAAATGGTTTAAAAAATCTACACCCTCATCATTGGGCAGGCCCTTATATTCTGCATATGATTTCATGAAATAAACATGCTTTACTCCTGCCGAAAATATTAACCTGGCGCAAGGTAAGCAAGGCGATAATGTAGTATAAAGGGTTGATCCGTCCAGATTAGCGCCATTCTTAGTGGCGTATAATATGGCATTTTCTTCAGCATGCAAAGCCAGCGAGCAACTACCACGTGCATCCCGCGGGCATCCCGTTTCGGGCCATTCCTCATCACAGTTATGTGTGCCTGCAGGCGGGCCATTATAGCCTATAGAAATAATACGCGTATCCTTAACCAAAACAGCACCGACCTGTGCCTTAACGCAATGTGAGCGCTTGGCCAGGTCAGTTGCCAGGTTCATAAAAATATGATCGAAACTTAATTTAGTCATTAAATAGTTCATTAGTTCACTTGTTCATTGGTTTATTAGTAACCAGGAATGACAAGTGAACTAATGAACCAATGAGCTAATGAATAATTGATTAGTGTCCTGCTCCTGTTTCTATGGCATCAAAATCAATACCTTGTTTGATTAGGACAGCCTTTGTCCTTACTGCATAAAATGCGAGGTACGCAAAACACATGATGCCTACAATATATGACAGTTGGATACCAAGTAAATTGGGTGATGCCAAGTAACCTTGCAATAAGCTAATGATACCACCACCCATAATCATCATAATTAAATAGCCCGATCCCTCATTTGTATGTGTTCCCAATCCTGCAATTGCCAAAGCATAGATGCTTGGCCATAAGGTAGAACAGAATAATCCGACACTGATAAATGAGTAAACACTAATCATACCACCAGTCATTATTCCAATTGCGAGAGCAACTATAGCAAGAGTTGAAGAAATCAATAACTGACGCGCTGGATTACCTTTACTAAGTAAATCCCCTATAATCATCACAACAATTACAGCCGGATAAATATAAAATGGTGTAACATCGTGCTGTGCGAGCTTGTTTATTAAAAGGAAAACCAGAAATGCAATGTAAGGCATGACCAACTTCAATACTTTTTTCATGATACTTGATAAGTTGAATGCTCCTACCGAAGCTGTCCATCTACCTATCATTAAACTTGCCCAATAAAGAGATACGAAAGGGGCAATATCACCGGTAGCAGTATGCAATTTCTCTTTCATAAACTCCGGCAAATTACTTGCTGTAGAAACTTCAACACCTACATAAACAAATATTGCAATCATACCTAAAGCTAACTGCGGATATTTAAGGGCATTTTTGCGCGGAGGGGCAACAGGAACATCTACTTTTGCTACTTCGCCGTTTGAATGATCCTCTTCAGTTATTTTCTCTATTTTGTTAGGGACTGACGAGAATTTAAAAATAACGGCAACAATCAGGAACAAGGCTCCTAATACTAAATATGGATACTTAACGGACTCAATACTTGCTACATGTGTTTTAGCTGCTACCGAACCGAAAATGGCAAGACTAACCAATACAGGGCCAATAGTAGTACCAAAATTGTTAACTCCTCCTGCTAAGTTCAACCTTTGGGAACCTGTTTTGGGGTTACCCATAATAATTGCCAATGGATTAGCTGCTGTTTGCTGGAGGGAATATCCCAATCCAATAATAAATAGGCCAGTGATCAGCAATCCGAACGATGCTGTTTGCGCAGCAGGATAAAACATCAAAGCACCAATAGTTGAAATTATCAGACCAAGTACGATGCCATTTTTATATCCCAAGCGGTTCAAAATATCTCCGCCAATAAGTTTAGATACAAATGAATAAATTATTGCTCCGACTGTATACGCTACATAAAACGCAAACGAGATCATCTGTGATTGCCATTGTTGCAAATGAAGTTTCTCTTTAAATACCGGGATCAGGATGTCATTACTGGCAGCCACAAAGCCCCAAAAGAAAAAAACGATTGTTAGTGTAAAAAAGGCTGAAGAATTGCTTTTTGATTTGTTTTGTTCCATTGCTAATTTAGGTTGGAAATTCAGTGTTTAGAAACCACTAACATAAAGATTATTTTTATAAAATCGATATATACTTTTTAATAATAAAATCCCAACTTTAAGTTTGGTTGTTACCTATTAAAAATCGCATATTCGTTCCCGGCTAACGGCAACCAACATTCCAAAGCCTAAAATTAATGATAGAAGCTGTAATCAGAGGGATTGGGGTAGGATTAGTGCTCACGTTTTTGACAGGTCCGGTCTTTTTTGCATTAATAAAAACAAGCATTGAAAAGGGTTTTCATGCGGGTGTAGCGCTGGCTTTAGGCGTGGTTACCAGTGATATAGTGTTTGTTGGCGCGATCTTGTTTGGGTCTCAATATTTTGATATTTCGAGCCATGATAAGCAACATGCGGGAATAGTAGGTTGTGTTATCCTTTTTGCTTTGGGTATTTACTATCTGTTCAAAAAGTCGGAAGTTAATTATGATAATAAGGTACCTTCTCGTTTAAAACGCACAGGATATTTTTTTAAGGGTTTCCTGATGTGTATCTTAAATCCAACCCTCCTATTTCACTGGACTGTTGTAATAGGTACGGCAAGTACACTGTACATTGAAAGCGTGCCCAATCGATCATGGAAGATTGCAGTTATGTTCCTGACCATATTGGTTGTTCAGTTTGGCCTTGATACCACCAAAGCATTTTATGCTAACAAGCTACGGGATAAGATCTCTGTTAAATTTGTTCACCGGCTTAATGAGGTAGCCGGCATAGCATTGATCATAGCGTCGCTTATACTGTTTGATAAGCTGGTAACTCATTATGTCTTTGCACCTTTTAGCAGCTAATTTTAGTCTGAAGTCCTAAGTCAAAAGTAATATAACTTAAGACTTAGGACTTCGAACTTGAAACTAATTACATATATCCTCTCAGATTCTTTCCTTCCATCCAGTTAACAAAAGCACGGTTAACTACTTTGTTACCACCTGGTGTTGGGAAATTACCAGAGAAATACCAATCACCGGTATGATCTGGACATGCTGCATGCAGATTATCCAATGTTTGGTAGATTACCTTTACTTCTGCTTTGATCTCTTTAGGTGTGATGATCTTTGCTATGCGATCTGATATTTGCTGATCAGTAAATGGCTCATAAATGGCCTTTACATAATTTTCGACCTCTTCTTTAGGCAGTGAGCCACTATCCTTACATTTTTGATAAACTCCAAGGATAATATCTTCTTTGCCTTGCTCTTTTAGTAAGCTGATAGCTGCTTCAAAAGCAACAAATTCGCCCATGCGCGACATATCAATACCATAACAATCAGGGAAACGGATCTGCGGTGCAGATGAAACTACCACTATCTTTTTAGGGCCCAAACGATCCAGTATTTTTAATATGCTTTGTCTTAAAGTAGTACCACGAACAATCGAATCATCCAATACTACTAAAGTATCTGCGCCTTTTTTGATCAAGCCGTAGGTAGTGTCATAAACATGCGCTACCATCTCGCTGCGGTCAGCATCCTGGGTAATAAAAGTGCGGAGCTTAACATCCTTTATAGCTATCTTTTCTATACGTGGTGCCAGGCACAATACCTCATTTAATTCCTCATCACTTATCTTATCTTCCCGGTTCAGCAAGCGTTCTTTTTGATAAGTCTTGATATATTTATGCACCCCTTCTACCATACCGTAAAAAGCCACTTCGGCAGTGTTAGGTATGTATGAGAAAACGGTATTCTTAATATCATTGTTTACTGCGTCAAGTATCTGCGGGCAGAGCAGGCGGCCTAATTGTTTACGTTCGCGGTAAATAGATGCATCGCTTCCGCGCGAGAAATAAATACGCTCAAAAGAGCATGATTTTTTCTCAAGTGGCTCGCTGAACATCTCTTCCCTGATTCGTCCGTTTTTCTTAACGATCAGTGCATGACCGGGCTGTATTTCCTTAATATCCTCAATCGGAATATTAAAGGCAGTTTGCAGTGCCGGGCGCTCAGAAGCAGCAACTACTATCTCATCATTGTAATAATAAAAGGCTGGTCTGATACCTGAAGGATCGCGCATTACAAAAGCATCACCATGACCGAATATCCCTGCAATGGTATATCCTCCATCCCAGTTCTTAGCAGATTTACGCAATATCTTCGCAACATCAAGATCATTAGCTATCAGCTTGCTGATCTCCATGTTGTCATCGTGGCCTTCTCTTTTATATTGGTCGAACAATCCCTGATTTTCAGTATCCAGGAAGTGGCCTATCTTTTCCAGTACAGTAATGGTATCAGCTTTTTCTTTAGGATGCTGGCCCAGGTCGTATAGTTGCTGTAGCAACTCGTCAACATTGGTCATGTTGAAATTACCTGCGATAACCAGGTTACGTGTTTGCCAGTTGTTCTGCCTTAAAAATGGATGACAGTTTTCAATGCTGTTCTTACCATGAGTTCCGTAGCGCAAATGCCCTAACAAAACCTCGCCGGTAAAACTTACATTTTCCTTCAGCCATTCCGCATCGTTCAGCTTTTCTGGTTGCTCTTTTTGGATATCGGCAAATTTCTTCTGGATATATTCAAAAATGTCCGCCACAGCATTTGAAGCCATTGAGCGGTGTCTGCTTATATAACGTTTACCCGGCTCTATATCTAATTTAATGGTAGCAACGCCTGCGCCATCCTGGCCCCGGTTGTGTTGTTTTTCCATCAAAAGATAAAGTTTGTTTAGCCCATACAGCGCAGTGCCGTATTTTTTTTGGTAATAAGAGAGTGGCTTTAAAAGGCGGATAAATGCCACACCGCATTCATGTTTAATCTGATCACTCATGATTGGTAATGAGGCTGCAAAAGTACTATTTTAATGTTGGAACTTTAAATTAACAATGTCATTAGATTGCATTAATATTCACTTTTAGAATTTACCTTTATTTTAGCCTGATAGTTTTTTGCAATGATAAAATAATCGATACGTAATATTATAATCACTATTGCTAGCCGCATGGATTCCATTTAATTCAACACAATTACTTTATCACCATTCTTTCTTCTTACTGTTAATACACCACCTTTTTCCAAAGCATTCCAGGTATATCCTTCGTCTGCATTGACCTCTTTCATTGGTTGATCATTTAGCAATACCGCTGATGGTTTTGCTTTCATCCGGATAGTCTCGGTACCTTGCTTATCAAATGTGCGATAAAACAAACGCACCTTATTTGTATCCACTTTATCAAAATTGAGGTAGATGAATTTTTTTAGATAGCCTTTGTAATCCGCCTGCTGGATGACCGATGTTGTGGAAAGAATATGATCTTCGGCGGGGGCCAATGCCGGATAGGTAGCCATCGCTCTCAGATAGTGTCGTATGTAGTCCCCATACCCATCAGTAAGCCAGGGCTCATCAGTAGGAAAACAGTTTTTACCATCTACATCAACCGCATAGGTGGCCCAATTCAATTCATGGATGGCATTAGTATAAAGGGACGTATCACCTGAGAGATAAGAGTACAATAATTCATCTGCTGCCTGCCTTGCGCTATGGCTGTTTCCCGGAACGGGATAAACAGTTTGTTCGTTGGTTACGATCACACCATATTTCTTCCATTTATCATTCGCGAAATTGGTATGTACCCAATTGATAATGTTTTTTACCTGTGTTTTCCATTCGGGAAAATACTGTGGGTGTTCCATCATATAACGGGCACAGGTCATAGCGTTTATTTGCGTTTCGCTCCATTCGCCTACGTCTTCAAAAAATGGGCCCCATTTGTTATTCTGCACCGGATATTTCTTTGCCCATGCCAGTATTTTATCAAAGCTTATTTTGTAAGCTGCAATATTTCCTTTTTTCAGTTCGATCAGATCATCAAACATTTGCAGAGTAGGTGTGAGATTGCTGGTATAACAGGCAGTGTCTTTTACATTGTTATAAGGCTTGTCCGTTGTATTCAGCAACACGGTCTTACCTGTGTACACATTTACCTTAAAAGGCAGTGGCGAATGATCCGCATCACCAGTTTTCACATTAGCGGCAAGCGTATTAGCAATTTTTACAGCCGCATCAAGAAATATCGGATCGTTCTTGATTTTATAAAGATGAATCAACTCTAACCCCAACGATCCTGCTTTGTCAAGCTGCGCTACATCCTTACCATTGCGCATATCCCCATCATATACCCCCGAATAAATGAGTGTATTGTAAGGGAAAGGAATATCAGGATACTTACAATTGGCAGGCGACAAACCGTGTGTAAGGTAGTATCCAGCTAAAAAGCAAGCATTCTCCTTTATATTTTCATCCCCGGTATAGGCATACAATAAACGCCATGACGAGATCGCCATCATAAACTGGTCACCTCCTATCCCACGCGGGTCGTCAAAATTCGGATTCCATACCTGGTGGTTCATGTAGTAAGGCAACCCATTCATATCCCGCAGCATATTGAACCAAAAGCTCCATATCGTATGCAGGTTATGGTCATACGCTATTGCCGGATCAGCATTGTACCACGGAACTATATCGCCGTTTTTATCGGTTTGTATGTTATGGTATATTAATAATCCGCCCTGCTGTGCAAATAAACTGACGTTCACGAAGGCAAATAACAATAGCAGAACAATACCTCTTTTGGTCATAAATTTTATGTTTTATGTAATATTTTTATTACCGGTTTATAATTGCTTTCAGGCTTTTGGCGGCACCTAATTTAATTAATATAACATTGACAATTTAAATTTATATTTAGCCATCCTATCCAACATCTTAAATTATTTATAGCCAATTATGAAAAAAAATCCCGGCGGTGAAAACGCTATTAGCAGAAGGAAATTTATAGAAAAAACTGCGATCCTTTCCGCTTTTACACTTGTCCCAAATTTTGTTTTTGGCTGCAAGAGCCGTACTATGCCGGATAATCTGACTAACATTGGCTTTATCGGAACCGGCAAGCAGGCTATGGATCTGAAGAAATATTTTTTAGATACAGGAGAAGTAAAGATCGTAGCTGCTGCTGATGTATACGGTGGTAAACTAAAACGCTTTGCTGATGAGGTTAATCAATATTATGCCGATAAATTTCCGCAAAGTAAGTATCCGGGGTGTACTACCTACTCCGATTTCCGGGAACTTTTGGCCCGTAAAGATATCAGCGCAGTTATTATTGCAGTTCCTGATCACTGGCATTCGGTGATTGCCATACTTGCTGCCAGGGCCGGGAAAGATATTTATTGCGAAAAGCCCCTTTCATTAACTATTAATGAGGGTCGGGCAATGGTAACGGAAGCAAGAAAACATGAAAGAGTATTTCAAACTGGCAGTATGCAACGTTCATGGCCCGAATTCAGGCAGGCTGTGGAGCTGGTGCGTAACGGATATATTGGTGAGATCAAAACGGTAAAAGTAAATGTAGGTGGTCCTCCTGTACCTTATAATTTACCTGCCGAACCAGTGCCATCTGACCTGAACTGGGATTTCTGGTTGGGGCCAAATGTACCACAGGTTTATAACCATAACCTGGCACCCGGACTAAAAGATGAGTTTTGGGCGCATTGGCGCGATTATAAGGAATTTGGCGGCGGTTTTATGACCGACTGGGGCGCTCATATGTTTGATATTGCTCAATGGGGCCTTGATATGGATAGCAGCGGCCCGGTTCTGATCACCCCTCCTGATAAAGATCACCAGTTTTTAACCTATCAGTATGCTAATGGGATTACTATGACGCATGAGCCAATAAAAGGTGATAGCGGCGTGCATTTTATCGGCACAAAAGGCGAGATACATGTAGTACGCGGAAAGCTGGAAACCACTCCCGCAGAATTAAAAGACAGGGTTATCGGCGACAACGAAAAGCATGTATATAAAAGCGAAAATCATTACAAAGATTTCCTGCAAGCAATGCGCAAACGCACAAAACCTGTAGCCGATGTAGAGATAGGCCACCGTACAGCTACGGTTTGTAATTTGGGTAACCTGGCTTATGAATTGAAGCGCCCCCTGCACTGGGACCCCATTAAAGAGGAATTTATCAATGATGATGAAGCCAACAAATTAAGGGGCAGAGAAATGAGGAAACCGTGGGTGGTATAGCCTCACCTAAATCCTCCCCGGTAGGGAGGACTTTAAAAGACAAATAAAGTCTCCCCATCCGGGGGAGATTTAGAGGGGGCTTATGGGCTATTACTTACTAAATCCTACTAACTTGTGTAATTGCCCCGGATTGTAAACATGGCCACCTTTTACTACCGTAGTCACATTTCTGATATCGCGGATATTTTTCAGCGGATCGCCATCCACAATGATCAGGTCGGCATGCTTGCCCTCCTCAATTGATCCGGTGGTTTTATCTACATTCATCACCCTCGCAGGTATAATAGTAGCAGTTTGCAGGGCATCAGCCGGTGTCAATCCAGCCTGAACATATAATTCTAATTCACGGGCAACACTAAAGCCTGGAAAACCCTGATCGGTTCCGGCTACGATAGTTACCCCCGCATCATGCAGTTTCTTTACAATCTGCACCATACTTTCATAAAGGGGTTTAAACTTTCTGGCCCCAGTCGAATCCTGGCCGGTATTTTTTAACAAAGCCTGCAACGGTAATGGCAAGGTATAAAATGCAGGTTCCATAGTGGTGATATCATCTTTTACAGAACGGAAACTCATTTCAAACACACCCAAAGTTGGGTCAATCACAACGTTATGCTGTTTAATAAAATTAATAGCAGCAATACTGGTAGAATCATTAAAATCTATTGAGCGATCTTTGTTCCTTTTCATGACGGAGTACACGTATTGAACATGGTTCACCATATTCATGCCTGAATCAACTCCCTGCTGCAAGGTCATTCCGTTAGGAATATGTCCTGTTACTGTTAATCCCAATCTATGTGCCTCATCACAAATATATTTTACTGTAGCCGGTCTCACCGAGCTATAGATTTTGATCTGAACAAAACCATTCTCTTTATATCTGTCCACAGCCTGTATAGCCTCTTCTTTGGTAGCGGCCTGTATAATGCCTAATGCATACGGCCCTTTTCCATCAATAATACCTGCCTTTAATATCTCAGGCCCTACCCCCTTGCCCTGGTCAATCGCATCTTTTATCGCATTAATAAAGCTAAACTCATTACCGCAATCGCGCACTGTAGTTACTCCGGCTGCTAAATAAGCCGGGCCCCATTCTGCCTGTTCAAAATGGGCATGCATATCCCACAAACCGGGCAACAGCATTTTACCTTTAGCATCAATGATTTTTGCTCCGGCAGGAATAGCAACTTCGCCATCTTTACTTATTTTTTTAATGATGCCATTTTCGATGATAACGGTGGCATTGGATATGGTCTTTTCGTTTACCACATCTACAACTGTTCCACCCTTTATAGCGATCAATTTATCAGCAGTAGTTTTTATCATAGCCGATTTGGTGAACAAGCGCATACTATAAGTTGCGGTCTTTCCTATCAACGTTGATAACAAAGAGTCATAAGGTTCTCGCACGCTTTCGAACTTGTCAAACTCGGCGTCATTGGTGATGACACATATTAACCGGGTTTGATTATCTGTCCAAACAAACTCGTTGCCCCATATTAGTCCGCCGATAGTATATCTTTCCAGTATCAATGGTTTTCCATTATAAGTTAAGGTATCGGAACCATCTCTTTTTATCTGTACAGACCCGGTAGGCAGCGTATTGATATTGGCTGGTTCGTGATGCTTTTTCCAGTATTGTATCAATACTTGTTGTACAATAGTAGGCGCGTACCCGGCTATCGGGAAAGTAAGCGGCTGTATCTTTTTGTCGTAAACAGAATCATCCACTTTAACATGTGCCTGGCTACCGCTTATGCTGATCTCATCATTAACAGTTGCACCGCGTGCCACATTACCTTTGATGTTCAATCGTAGCGGTTCTAATACAGGGTTCACTCTCAGTTCAGCTTTTAAAGGAACTGGTGAACCACGGTCGACGAATTCAAAATCGGCAGTGTAGGTTTTAGAGTTTTTATTATTGGTAATATGATAAGTTTCCTTACCGATATGTTGTTCAAATTTGTGCAGTAGGAATACGCCGCTGTCGGCAAGTGGATTTTGTGCGTAAAGGTTCAGAATCAAGCCTGATAACAGGATAGAAAGTAGAATTTTTTTCATAAGTTGAGGTTGCATGTGATGGCATAAAGTTATTATTTATTTCTTATCTTAAATAGAATCAGGCGATTAAACCATCTTGAAAAATATCCATCTAAAGACACGATCCCCCCTCAAAACATTCACAGTTATGAAAAAAACTCTCCTTATCCTGCTATTGGGTATCGCTGCCCAACCCTTATTTGCACAACAAAAAAATATCAAAAAACCAGATGGCGGTTCTATCTCCACTCAGTTTATTGATCAAACTGCTAAAAAATTAATGAATACAGCCGGGGTCACTGGTTTGTGTATTGGTGTCATCAATGATAACAAACCTACTTATGTGCGGGCATATGGTTATAAGAACAAAGCAAAAAATGAGCTAAATGATACTTTAACCAGCTTTTATGCGGCCTCACTAGCCAAGCCTCTTTTTGCATATATTGTAGTTCAACTGGCGCAGGAAGGTATCATCGACCTTGACAAACCACTTTATTCTTATCTGCCTAAACCAATACCCGAATACGATAATTACAAGGAACTGGCAGGCGATGATCGGTGGAAATTAATCACCGCACGTCATTGCTTAAGTCATACCACAGGATTCCCGAACTGGCGCAACAGCGACCCGAATAATTTTCAGAAGATGGGTATCTTCTTTACTCCCGGCACGCATTATTCTTACTCCGGAGAAGGGATAATGTTATTGCAAATGGTGGTTGAAACCATTACGCATAGAAATTTGGAAGAACTGGCGCGGGAAAAGGTATTTGCGCCTTTGCACATGACTAAGACAAGCTTTGTATGGCAACAGCGATTTGAAAGCGATTATGCCAATGGTCATGGCATTGAAGAAGATACTCTACCAAAAGACCGGTATAAACAGCAGTTTGCTGCCGGATCAATGGAGACGACTATTGCCGATTACACACGGTTCATAGCAGGTGTACTGCAGAAGAAAAATCTTTCTGATAAATTCGGGAATGAAATGCTTTCTCCACAGATAGCTATTAACTCAAAAAAGCAGATATTTTCATTAAATACTGCCGATACAACAAGAGACAATGATGCTATACAGCTATCATACGGACTTGGCTGGGGCCTTTTTAAAACTCCCTATGGGAGGGCGTTTTTCAAAGAAGGACACGGCATGGGATGGGTACATTATATGATCGCTGATCCTGAGAAAAAGACGGCTTTAATTATCATGAGTAACAGCGCTAATGGTGAAAGTATTTTCACTGAACTGGTTCAAAAGTTTACGGGGATCACCATTCCTTCATATTGGGAAAATTACATCCCTTATCGTGGCACTGCAAAATTATCTACAGAGCAATTAAAACAGTTTGAAGGCATTTGGGAAGGGCCGGAATACACGGCTACAATAAAACTTGTAAATGGGGAATTAATGGTTGAGGCCCCGAAAGTGAACTTACCACCAACGAGATTGTATTCGCAAAACGACCATCATTTATTTTTGAGAATAATGGAAGCGGATTTAGAATTTGTAAAAGGGCCGGATGGAAGATTTGATAAAGCAATTGCCGATGATGAGGGGCAACATTATGAATTGAAAAGGGTCAAATAGAAATTATAGAGACGCCATCCTCAACGTCTCTATAATTTTATAACTTCTCCCCATGCTGACTAATATCTAACCCTATCTCCTCTTCTTCTTTTGAAACACGAAGCGGGGATATCATATCAGTGATCTTTAATAACAACAACGAACCGAAAAAGGAAAATACCGATGCTGCCACCAGGGCTATGCATTGTACAAAAAACAAATGTGTATGGCCGAAAAACAAACCATCCCCCGTTGTATTTCCTGGATTTACATTTCTATTGGCAAATACGCCTGTAAGCAGCATACCCACCATACCACCTACTCCGTGGCATGGGAACACATCCAGCGTATCGTCAATTGAAGTACGTGTACGCCATTCAACCACCAGGTTACTTACCACTGCCGAGATAATGCCTATAGCCAGTGAATGCGGTACCGAAACATAACCAGCCGCAGGTGTAATGGCAACCAGTCCGACAACGGCACCAATACAAGTACCTATAGCAGACGGTTTACGTCCTAACAGCATATCAAAAAATATCCAGGTTAAACCCGCCGCTGCGGATGCGGTAGTGCTGGTAGCTAGTGCATTTACAGCTAAATGATTGGCCCCAAAGGCTGAACCGGCATTAAAGCCAAACCAGCCAAACCATAATAATCCGGTACCGATTATTACGTAGGTAACACGGGCAGGTGCGTGGTTAGCCTCACTTCGGCTCTTGAGATATAATGCCGATGCTAAAGCTGCCCAACCTGCAGACATGTGTACTACCGTGCCGCCTGCAAAATCAAGCACGCCAAGTTTAAATAAAATACCATCAGGATGCCATGTGGCATGAGCCAAAGGCGAGAAAATAAAAATAGAGAACAGGCAAAGGAATATGATATAGCTATTGAACCGTATACGTTCCGCAAATGCTCCGGTGATCAAAGCCGGAGTAATGATCGCAAATTTTAACTGATACATGGCAAAAAGCAATAATGGTATTGTTGGAGCCAATTTCCAGGTTGCATTACCCAGCATGCCTTTCATCATAAAATAGGTGGATGGGTTACCAATTACACCTCCCAGCGTATCACCAAAAGCGAGACTGAAGCCTACAATTCCCCACATTACCGTAATGATTACCATACAAATAACACTTTGGAGCATGGTTGATATTACGTTCTTTTTATTTACCATACCACCATAAAAGAAGGCAAGGCTAGGTGTCATGATCAGAACCAAAGCTGTCGACATTAACATCCAGGCAATATCTCCCGTGTTAAATTTAGGGTTACCGGAATTGTGGAACTCAACAGACGGAAAAATAAAGGTCAGTATTAATATACCTACAATGAGGGCAAAAGGAAAATAACGTTTCATAATTTTAGAAAGTCGGTTTATTTGCGGACTGCCAAATTACTGCTTTTTCTAAAAAATGAACGATTTATTCAAATAATATCAAGAAAACATTGATTTTTTTGACAATTACAATTATTTAATCAAAATATCTGGGAAAACTCCTAAAAGAACAATCAATAATGTAATAATTGCAATTGAAGTGAGCAGAAATGAGTTTGATGGGGCAAAACCTGGGGTTCTATCAGTTTTTCGCAGAAATAAGTTAAGTGGAACCTTAATATAATAGAATAAAGAAACGACTGTTGTTACCGCTCCGGTTATCATCAATAAAAGTAGCCAAATGTTATGGCCCGACTGATAAACAGCATAAACCGAAGAAAACACTACAAATTTGCCATAAAATCCGGCGGTGATTGGCAGGCCAGTGAGTGATATCAGGATAATGACGAAGCACACCCCAGCAAGCGGATATTTAAAACCAAGCCCCTTGTAATCATCAATATTCTCTGCTTGCGCGGTATTAGAAAAATAGCTTGCCAGCATCCACGCCCCAATATTAGCCAATGCGTAGGCTAAAAGGTAAAAAGTGAGTGCTGAAATTCCCTGAGTAGTGAATGTTACTATAGCCATCAGTGCAAAACCTGTATGCCCGATGCTTGAATAAGCCAGCATTCTTTTGATATTATTCTGAAGTGTAGCAGCAAAATTTCCCGCAATCATGGTAATTATGCCTACAATGGATAAAAACAATTGGAAATCAAACGCTGTCCATGGCGTAGAAGTGGTTGATATAAATGGGATTAAGAAATTGATCAGCAATCCAAAAGCGGCAATCTTGGTTACCGTGGATAAAAAAGCCGCAACCGGTGAAGGTGCTCCCTGGTAAATATCCGGCACCCAAAAATGCATAGGTACAAACGATAATTTAAACCCTATTCCGGCTAATACCAATGTCAACGCTAAAGTAACGGCCAGCGGGTTAACATGCATCAAACCGGGTATCAGGTTGCCACCAATCAAATCAAGCGTGCCTCCGAAACCATATAACAAGGATATACCATACAGCATAATTGCTGATGACGCAGCGCCGAAAAGCACATATTTTAATCCGGCTTCGCTGCTCAGTCCATTTCCTGCGCGATAAGCAACCATCAGGTAAGATGCAATGGAAAGCATTTCGACAGAAAGATAGATGGATAGAAGATTGACCGACATCACCATTAAATGCATACCAAAAACTGCTGCAATGGATATGGAATACAAATCGGATAATCCCTTTTTATGAGATTTAAGATCATCGTCCCATCCAAAATACAATAATAGTGGGATCCCTAAAACATCAATCATCAGTTTAAATAACCATGACGTTTTATGCAGCAACAGCATGTGGCTGAAAAACAAATGTGGGTCAGTTTGTATTAACTTGAACTGGTCAAGGTCTTTAAATACTACCAGCAATAGACCAACACAGGCAACTGTTTTGCATAACCATCCTGAAGTTTTACCGAACAAAAGATCTGTTACCAGTATCAACAGAAACAAAGCGGATAAGTAAATTTCGGGCATAAAGTATTTGATGCCGTCAAAAACTTGATTCAATTGTTCGGGTAAAAATGGTAACAGATCGTTCATTATTTGCTATAATACTACTAGTGATTGGTTTTTAGGATATTTTACCAAATATTTTAATTCTATTTTCTTGTCGTTTTGTGGTTTGAGAGAGAAGCTCCACTCAATCTTTCCTGTCTCTTTATCTAGTTGGCCGCCTGATAATTCTTGTGTTTCCACATCAATTGAAGAATTTTTAGAAACAGGTACCTGATCTTCTACCAATAAATTAACAAGCTGATTTTTGCGATTCTTTATTTCTATCTTCCAGTCACGGGTCTCTTTCTTGTCAGATCCTAGACCCCGTCTTTCAGTAAACTCTTTTGCGGGTTTACGGGTCACAACAATACTTTTATCAACGCCTAATGATAGCCCAAGTGTATCAGCCATGGAGCTTGTATTGATAAAAGATTTTCCGATGTAAGTACCTTCAAAATAAATATTAGCCTGGCCAGACAAGAAATTATACTTATTCCAATCAATAATCCTGGCGGTTAGAAACACATCTATTGATATTTTAGGCACAACAGCATATTGATAGGTGGCATCGATATCAAAACTCTTAATTTCTACCAGGTACTGTTTTCCATCTGTCGGGATAGAATATGGGTTATCGATATTGAATTCTACGTTGGTTTGATTTTCTTTTTGGTTTACCGATAACGGAATTGTTGATGCTGTTATGGCCGGTTCATTAAGCTGTTTATCGGAATTTTCATCGTCAACATCCTTTTTGCGCTCAATTCCATACCCCACAACTACTACTTCGTTTAATGAAGCACTTGGAGCATATGTTGGAGCAAAAGTTAAATAATATGGATTTAATTCGGGCTTGATACTATTGACAGCCGGGTTACCTGTTGACAAGGTAAGTTTGACATTTTTCCAATCTTCGCCACTCTGTTGGATTACATTAGCTTTATAGGATATAGTGATGGGGCTATTTACATTTTTAGCACGGATGTCATAAATAGGAGCCCATCTTGCGTTGCGAACAAGATAACTTAGAGAAAACTCTGATTGTAAATTAGTTTTTGAAGAAACGGTTACCAAAATATTACTTGTAGCAATACCGCTGTTTCTGTTTATTTCATTTAATTGCTGGTTGTATTTTTGCAACTCGGCATTTAATACCGCCACCTCATTATTAATGTCTTGTTCCTTTTTCCTGATCTCAGTCAGTTTGCCGGTTTGAAAATCCAAAGCTTGCTTCAGCTTAATGACATCCAGATTCACATTTTGAGGGCTTAATGTCAGGTTTTTTCGCAATGTACTGATTTCCTCCTCGTAGATGGAAATGTAACCATTTTTTAAGTCGATCTGGTCTTTTATGATTTTTTGTTGTGATATCAGATCTTCTACCTGTTTCTGTTTACCGGGAGCATTGAAATAATTCATCTCGTGTTCTACAGAAAGTATGGTAAACTCCCCGTCGGCATGCACCTGTATACTTTGCGCATCAATACCCGGAGAGATATTCTCAAAAACTAATGTTGATGTACCTGAACTCACATTTACCATTGCTGTGCGCGTTACCTGTGCCCCGTTCAAAAACACTATAACTTTTTGAACTTTTGATGCGATCTTTTGATCTTCTGCCTTTGCTGCTATTGTTATAAAAAAAACAACTGCTGCCATTAATAATTTTCTAAACATGATTTTTTAGTTAAGTAATACAATCTTTGGTACGATGCATCCTGTTAACAGGAGCATTTAAACTAAGGATGCATTACTGTATGGGTTTTCCATAAACCTCAACTAAAAAATATTTATCTAATTCCTAAAGAATGAACTAATGCCAACACTGAATCATTGATCTTATCAAAAACCAGTGAAGGCATTACTCCTAAAACCAGTGTTAAAAACGCCAATGGCAATAAGGTAACCGTTTCCCTCATATTTAGGTCTACTAGCGCCGTCTTCCAGACATCGCCCCCCTTTAAGGATAATGATCCGAAGAACATTCGCTGTAATGTCCATAAAAAATAGGCGGCACTGAGTAAGATACCTATTGATCCACAAATGGCCATCCAGTAAGGCAAAGCACCGTTTATCGAAGGAGATTCAAATGCTCCCACTAATGCGAAAGCCTCCCCAATAAATGCTGAAAAACCCGGCAATCCCAATGAGGCAAAAAATGCGATCATGATAAAGGTGGTATACCGAGGCATCAATGTTCCCAAGCCTCTGAAATTATAAATATCCCTGTCGTGCACCCGATTATAAACCACCCCGGCTAAGAAGAACAACATGGTAGCTAAAAATCCATGACTTACCATTTGCATTACCGAACCGCTGATGCCTTCGGCAGTTAATGATGCTACCCCCAATAATACAAAGCCCATATGTGATACGGATGAATAGGCAATCATTCGTTTCAAATCGCGTTGAGCAAGCGCATTTAATGCACCATACAGTATGGAAATTACACCCAACAATCCGAGCCAGAAAGCGCCGGATACAGCTATATCAGGGAATATACCCAGGCATATCCGGATAATACCGTACCCTCCTATTTTCAATAATATTCCGGCAAGAATAATAGAAACCGGCGTTGGTGCTTCAACGTGTGCGTCCGGCAGCCAGGTATGTAAGGGCACCACCGGCACCTTTATCGCGAAAGCAATGAACAGCACCACAAAGCCAACTGTACGTGCAGGCATACCTAACAATGTTTTATGCCCAAGCACTGCAAATACCGAATTCGCATCATAGTTGGCAGGGTTCATCATTTGGATGATATTAAAAGTATGATTGCCTGTAGCAGGATCTTTTACCGATAAATAAAGACCGATCATCACGAGCAGCATAAACACTGAACCGAATAGCGTATACAAGAAGAATTTGATAGCAGCGTATTCCCGTCTTGCTCCGCCCCACATACCGATAAGGAAATATAACGGCAATAACATCAGCTCGTAAAAAATATAGAACAGGAAGAAATCCAGTGCACAGAAAACTCCTATTACTGCAGTGTTGAGCAATAAGAAAAGGCTAAAAAAGCCCTTAAGATTACTTTTTATTTCCCATGAAGCCAGGGCAGCAATCACCATTACAAAAGAGCTCATAACCACTAAAGCAATGGATATACCGTCGATCCCAACAAAGTAATCGATCTGCATTTTGCCTAAAGTACCGAGGTCGAGATTTATCCAGGGGAGCTTTTGCATAAACTGAAACCCGCCTTCATTATTGATCCCGGCATATTCAGCACCTGTTTTAAAGTGGAGATACATCCATATGCTGATACATAATTGTATCAGGGTAGCTAATAGTGTGATATACTTAAAGCTTGCGCGCCATGCCGATGGCAGTAGTATGATCAGTAAACCAAACAGCAGAGGTGTAAATATCAGGAGTGATAATATATTCATTATTTGAGATGTGAGATATGAGATGTGAATCCTGAGATATGAGATGTGAGATATGAGATATGAGATATTTGTATATCACCACACTTTATACTTAAAAAGAACAATGCACAATCCTTTTTGAATCTCACATCTAAAATCTCATATCTCATATCTATAATCATATCTAACTAAACAAGTATTTTAAATAAAAATATAGCCAGTAAAATTGCCAGCATACTAAACAGGTAATATTGTACTTTTCCGCCTTGAAAATTACGGGCAAAATTACCGATCCCCAATACAATCGATGCTATTGCATGCAATATACCATCAACGATATGCCTGTCGGTCCAGTCTGCAATTTTTGAACAAAATATACCGGTTCGTTGCAGCAAATGTATAAAACCATCAATGATATTTTTATCAAACCATTGGGCAGCTTTGCTTAAAGCCATAACCGGGGCAATAATAAAGCGGTTATAAAATTGGTCAATATACCATTCGTGATAGGAGAATTTGAACAGCCAGCCGCTTTCGGGTAATGGTAATGCCTTTTGATTTACATAAATCGAGTATGCCCAGTATATAACCAATATGCTAAAAATATTTAATCCTGCCGGGATAATGGTATGGTACATATTTACCCTATCGAGTCCAGTAATTGTTTGAAAGCCGTTGAGCAGCCACGCATGTTCATATAAAACCGGATTAAGCGAAAATATCGGAAACAAACAACAGATTGCCAAAAAAACAAGAGATATACGGTATTGCCAACTACCATCACCGATGTGCAATTTGATATGAGGATTGATCTCGGCCAGCTTAAATTCACCAAAAAATACTTTAACTATCAGTCTGGCTACATAAAACGCGGTTAACCAACTGGTGATCAAAGCTCCTATCGGTATCAATTTATAAATCCAGCTTTTACCTTCAGACCATTCAAAGGCTTGTATCAGGATACCATCTTTTGATAAATACCCGGAAGTCAGCGGCAAGCCAACTAATGCGATGCCTCCTATTAAACAAGCAATAAAGGTAAGCGGCATTTTCTTCCTCAAACCACCCATATACAGGATATTTTGCGGATCGATATGCAGTTTATATTCGTCTTTAATATGTTGCACCTCGTGGATAACGATGCCTGCTACCAAAAACAACAGACATTTAAAGAAAGCATGAGTAGCTAAATGGAACAGTGACGATGCATACGCACCAATCCCCATTGCCATCACCATAAAACCCAATTGAGATATGGTAGAATAAGCCAGGATACGTTTAAGGTCATTTTGAGTGAGGGCAATAGTTGCCGCCATAAAGGCTGTGAAGGCACCAATAACGGCAAGTACATTCAATTCGCTTTCTGTAAATATTGGATAAACTCTACCCAATAAAAATACGCCGGCAGCCACCATAGTAGCTGCATGGATCAGGGCTGATACAGATGTCGGTCCCTCCATAGCATCAGGCAACCAGGTGTGTAAAGGAAATTGTGCCGATTTAGCTGCGACTGCCAAAAATATACCACCACATGCCACATATTGCCAGCCACCGGGTAATTGAAACGGAATTGATCTGACCAGCGCATTTTCGCCAAAAAGCTGATCAATATCAAAAGTCCGGAATACGACATAGATAATAATAATGGCCGTCAACAAACCGATATCACCTATCCGATTCATGATAAAGGCCTTTTTGTTGGCTATTATGGCTTTAGGTCGGGTAAACCAGAAACCAATGAGCAGGTAAGAAGAAAAGCCTACTAACTCCCAGAACACATAAAATAAAATGAGGTTATCCACCACTACCAGCGCCAGCATACTGAAACAGAAAAAGCTGAGATAAGTAAAGTAGCGCTTATAGTTCTCATCCTCTTTCATGTAAGCTGTCGAGTAAATATGTACCGGCAAAGCGATAAGCGATACCAGTAACAGCATTAGTACCGAAAGATTATTCAGTAAAATGCCGCCGTATAATTTTGTGCTGCCTATGGTAAACCAAAGTTGTTGTTGATGCACCTGGTGCTGGTTCCATACTTTTGAAAACACGAATACTGAAAGTACACAACTCCCCAAAATGGCATTGGTAGATACCCAACCAGCCACCTTATTATTTTTACCCGGAATAAAAAAATTAAAGACAAAGGCAAGCAAAGGCAACACCACTGCAGCAAGTGCGAAGCGTGCGGTTAGGGCATCTATTGCTTGTAAAAAGTCTTCCAATGCTATTGTTTAGTATTTATAATTACCAGTGTCGCGCTTCCGTCTGTGGATTGTTTTTTGTTAAATCCTACTTCTTTAATCTTTTTAGATGGGATTTCATAAAGTGTTTTGATTATATCATTTCGCTTTCCTTTTAGCTGAACACCATCAAGTACATAAATAAAATCCTCATCATTATTTTGATGGGTATCCAAATAGGATTTATATTTCTTTGAAAAGGTGCCGAATTTTTTTTGGTATTGAGTAATAGCGGAGGATTTAGTTATAATCAAAATTACACTGTCTATCTCTTTTTCAGAATGCAATGCAGCAATTGACGGCCCTTTTATAACATCCTTTGTTAATATATCTTCGTTGTTTATTTTATCTTTTGACACGGGGATTCCGTTCACTATATAAACGACCTTATCATTTAAAGTATCATTTTTAGTTTGGGCCAGCGTGTTTTCTGACAGAAACAAGAAAAATAAAACAGTGAGCATGCATAAAATAACCTTGTCACCTGGAGCCTGTCGATGGATTTGCCCGTAAAAGCCATGCACACTATACTTCGACAAGCTCAGCACGACATTCTTTATATTTTTATTGTGTTTGAACGTGCTCATTTCAATCCCTTAATTCATCAATCTTTCCGGGATCGATCGTTTTATATTTCTTGTAAACATTTAATATGATTGCCAAAGCTACGGCTGTTGTCGCTGCTGCAAGTACGATGGCAAATAAGGCAAAAAGTTGTCCACCGTTATTGAAGCGGTCGTATTTGCCAAATGCTACCAGGTTTAATATGGCTGCATTCAGCATTAATTCAATACCGATTAATATTTGTATGGCATTTCTTTTTGTAAGGATGATGTATATGCCTGTGCAAAATAATCCGGCGCTTACCAGGAGGAAATCAGATAAAGATATCATGTTTTATTCTCCTTTCGTGATAAATGGGCAGCGCCTACTAATGCCATCATCAATAAAATAGATATCGCCTCAAATGGCAGCAAATAAGTGGTCATCAGGTTGATGCCAATATTATTCACGGTATTGTCGGTTGGGGTAAATGTGTTTTTCCCGGCAACGGCTTCTTTTACCCATTGTAAATTATTGATGTCACTTTTAAACAGGATATTGATCAGCACGATAAAAAACAATACTGCAAGCAATAGTGCAGGCAGTTTGCTTATACTGATAAAATTGCTGCTCTGTTGCTGCAAGTTGGCCAATGTCTCTTTGCCGGACAGCATAAAGGCAAACAGGATCAGTACTAAAATCCCCCCTACGTAAATTACGATCTGGGTAATGGCAATGAAATCAGCCAAAGCCAGTACATACAAACCGGCCAAAGTTAACAGCGTCACAAAAAACATAAAAACACTGCGCACCAGGTTTTTGCTGGCTGCCACAAATACTGCCGAAGCAAGCGTCATAAATCCCATCAGGTAAAACAATGCCTTTAAGGTCATGCTCCGCCCTCCTTTTTTTGCATAGCGGCTAACTTGGCAGCCTGGCGCTCGGCTAATTGTTTATCGAGCAAAGCGCGTTTTTCCGCAGCATCTTCAGGTGTCATATCCGAGAATTCATAGGTAAGGTCTTTTATCTCGAATACACTTTTATCATATTGGTTGGTCATGATGATGCACTCCGTTGGGCATACAATGGTACACAAACCACAGTACATACACTTGGCCATATCAATATCAAACTTAGCGGCATAAAGCCGTTTAGTTGTCCCATCAGACGTTTGACCGATGGCTTCCGTCGCTTTTATAGCCTCAATATCAATACAATCAACCGGGCATATTTTGGCGCAAAGATCACAAACTATGCAGTCATCAATCTCTACCTCTAACTGGTAACGGCCTACTTCCGGAATAGGCAACTCCTGCTTAGGATATTGTATGGTGTTTGTCCCTTCCAGGTTTTTAAAGTAGTTATCGTTACTTACCGGCGTTATTTTCCTTTTAGAATTCGACGCAAAAAGGTGCCCGATGGTAAGGGTTAAACCTTTCCATGCAGTAGTAAGTCCGTTTATTGCGTTTTTTATCACTGATTATATAAATTCTAAACTCTAAATCCTAAACACTAATCTCTGTCTGAACTACTGATCTTTTATACTATTATTTTAAATCCGAAATCGAACATCCGAAATCCGAAATAAAACCTCACATCCCCCACAACCGCCACACTCCTGATATCAGCATACATAAAAATGCTAACGGGGTTAATACTTTCCAACATAGGTTCATTAATTGATCTACCCTTAATCTTGGTAAAGTCCAGCGTATCCACATTTGAACGCCTACCAATGCTAACACTTTAACCACCGTCCATATTATACCCCAGGCTGTGCCTGTTGTCCAGTCGGCTAACCGGACTGAACCTATATTGGGCAATGGTGTGTTCCATGCACCCAAAAACAATATCACCCCAACCATTGATACCAGGAACATCATGGAATACTCAGCCAAGAAAACGAAGGCAAACCGCATGCCGGTAAATTCGGTATGAAAGCCTGCAACCAGTTCTGATTCAGCCTCGGGTATATCAAAAGGTGCCCGGTTACTTTCTGCTAATGACGCGATAAAATAGATCACAAAAGCAATAATTAAATGCGGTGCCCTGAAAATATTCCAGGCCAGTATACCTCCATTATGCGATACATCCCATATACCTAAAAAGCTTGCCTTTTCTGTTGATAGTATCCCCTGCTGAGCCGAAATAGTTTGCAAATTTAACGATTGCGCGATCATCACTACTGAAATAATAGCAAAACCGGCAGGTATCTCGTAAGATATGATCTGCGCAGCAGACCGCATTGCACCTAATATAGAGAACTTATTATTTGATCCCCAACCCGCCATTAGAATACCCAGAGTTTCTATTGAAAGGATCGCAAAAATATAATACAAACCCAAATTAAGATTGGATGGTGCTATGCCCGGTGCCCAGGGTATTGCTGCAAAACCCATATACACCGCAATAAAAATAATTGCCGGGGCAAGCATAAAAAGCAACTTATCTGCAGCCGCAGGTATGATCAGCTCCTTAATCAGCAGTTTTAGCATATCGGCAAAAGTCTGAAGCAAGCCAAACTTTCCGGTCTCAGTTGGGCCAAGCCGATCCTGTATAAATGCCGACACTTTACGCTCAGCATACACACCAAATAGTGCAAAGAAGCCTGAAAAAGCAAACAGGCCAACAGCGATGATGAAATATTTAATGTAAAAGTTCAAGGATCAGTTTGCTTTAACTGCAAACTTAACAAATGCCCGGAAATATTTAATTAATACTGTCTAATAAATCAGATTAAGTTTATAGACAATGTATAATAATATTACTCCGAATTACTTTAGAGGGATATATTTTGACCTCACCTGTTCGCCAAAAAAGATCGAAGCATGATGATCAAAATCTGCAGTATCATCTGATGTAGTGAAGAATTGTTGGGTACCGCCCCTGGTAAATTTATGTTCCATTTCAGGATGGCGTTCCAGGTAATCTTTCAAACTTTTTGCAACGATATCGCCTTGCGGTACAACTTTAATATGAGCAGGAAGATAAGCACTGATCTTTTCCTGTAATAAAGGATAATGTGTACAGGCCAACAATATCGTATCGATCTGATCGGACTGGGCTAACACCTGGTCAAGATATTTTTTCACAAAATAATCTGCTCCGGGCTGGTTAGACTCGCCATTCTCAATAAGCGGTACCCAAAGCGGACAAGCCTGTTGATGAACTTTTACATCCGGGAAAAAGTTATTGATCTCGATAAGGTATGACTCTGATTGAACGGTACCTTTTGTTCCCAGCACGCCTATCTGTTTTGTTTGGGTATAATTTCCTATCACTTCTGCTGTAGGGCGGATAACTCCAAGTACCCTTTTTGAAGGATCTTCATTTTTAAGATCCTGTTGCTGAATTGTCCTGAGGGCTTTTGACGATGCTGTATTACAGGCCAGGATTACCAAGGGACATCCCATTTCAAAAAGCAGCTGTACACACTCCCATGTATACTCATGAATAGTTTTAAATGACCGGTTGCCATAAGGCGCCCTTGCATTATCACCTAAATAAATATAATCATAACCGGGAAGCTGATCGGCAATTGACCTGAAAACGGTTAACCCGCCATAGCCCGAATCGAAAATACCTATAGGTTGTTTATTTAACACTTTGTAAAAATAAAAAAAGCGCCCGTAATCAGGACGCTTTTAAATATGAATCTATTATCGATTTCTTATTTTAATCCCAGTTTGACTTTAGCTTCAGCCATCAGGTCATCACCTGTAGGTGATACAACCAGGTCAGTTTGTGATGAATTGATCACATAAGTATAACCTTTTTCTTTAGCTACCTGTGCTACTGCAGCACGTGCTTTCTCGATAATAGGTTTACCTAATTCATTTCTTTTGGCTTCAACTTGCTGCTGAGCAGTAGTCTGATAATCCTGGAAACGTTTTTGAAGATCCGCTAATTCACCTTCTTTGGATGTACGAATAGCATCTGTCATAGTTGAACGTTGTGCCTGGTAAGCCTGGCCTTTTGACTGCAATTCGTTATTCATTGTAGTTAACTGATCAATGAATTGTTTGTTATATGCCGTAATACTGGCTATAGCAGTTTTAGTCTCTGGCATCTGATCAACCAATTGGTCTAATGCGATGTAACCAATTTTGGTTTGAGCTTTAGCCATATTTCCCGCAAATACGATACATGCCACAACTAAAGCAACTTTAAATACTTTTTTCATTTTTTCTTTTTGTGTTTAATAATAGTTCAATTTTATTTTTAAGCTTTTCAAATATATTATTTGTTTTCAATGATTATGAGACTATTATGAGCGCTCTTTCATTTTTGCTAATCAGCGTAGGCTCACAATAGCTTTACCTGGCAAATACCCCGGGTTTAAGGCCAAGTTTTGTTATTACATCCGCACTTTTATCATATCGCGGGTTAGCATATAGCATAATCACCTCACTGTTTTTGTCAAATATCATGTCAAGATCATCGCTTTCGGCAACTGATTGTATTGCCTTGGTAAGCCGTTCCTGTATGGGTTTTATCAAAGACGTGCTCTTTTTTGAAAGTTCGCCATCCGGACCAAATTTCTGACGTTGAAAGTCCTTAACACCTTTTTCCTTATCGGAAATTTCAACTTCCCTGCGTTTCTTCATATCCGCTGTCATTAAAACCTGGTCAGCCTCATATGATTTATACAATCGTTCAAGCTCCTGAGACTTACCGTCCACTTCTTTCTGCCATTGATCTGATAACGCTGCCAACTGTTTTTGAGCAGCCGCATATTCAGGCATATGTTTTAATATATAGTCTGAATCGACAAATGCGAAACGCTGAGCAAATGTACTTGTAAACGCTGTAAACGTAAGAAACAATAATAAAATTATTTTCTTCATTCAAATTAATTAAATCCGCCGTTCAAGCTCTGTGAAATTGAAAACGAGAATTGTCCTTTATTTGCACCTGGATTGCCAGGTATCTTATCAAAGCCATAACCATAATCCAATCCGAGCAATCCAAAAATAGGTAAAAATACTCGTGCTCCAATACCTGCCGAACGCCTGATATTAAAAGGATTAAATTGATCGAAGCTATTCCAAACATTACCTCCCTCAGCAAAAGCCAACACAAATATTGTTGCCGATTGACTGGCAATAACGGGGTGACGAACCTCAAGCGTAAACTTGTCGTATATCGGACTACCCGGATTGTTATTTGCATTGTAATTTGATCCTTCCGGAACAATAGAGAAGTTTTGATAACCTCTTAAACCAATGATATCACTACCCTGTAAAAACTGGTAACTCTGCATACCATCACCGCCTAATTTAAACCTTTCAAACGGAGATGGAGGAACGATGGAATTATATTCACCCAGGTAACCAAACCTAACCTGCGACATCAAAACCAGCTTACCAACAATTTTCTGAAACCATTGTGCATCGAATTTAAACTTGTAGTATTCTACAAAATGATACTTTTCTTCCGGAGTTGCTATTTTGTAGTTGATATTATTAAATAATGAGTACGGCGGTGTTCCTTGTAACGTAAGTTTGATGTTTGACCCCTGTGTAGGGAATATCGGTGCATCAAGAGAGTTACGGGTTATTTCCTGCGTTAATTTAATATTATACGACGTTCCGTTCTGGAATATGTAACCAGGATAATTATCCAGATTATAGTGGTCAAAGTTTAATGAATAGTTTAACTGGAAATAGTTATCAGGCCAGTTTAAACGTTTACCTAATGTAACACCAATACCATTTATGCGCAAATTATTATAATTCGGATCGGTTTTAGCATAATACTGACCGGTAGAGCTTAGCTGTGTATATGCCGATAATGCAAAGAAGATAGGCTTTTTACCACCTAGCCATGGTTCTGAGAATGTAAAGGAATAGTTTTGATAGGTACGACCGCTTGATTGGCCTCTCAAACTCAATTTCTGCCCGTCGCCTTTTGGCAATGGTTTATAAGCTTTAAAGTTGAAAATATTCTTTAACGAGAAGTTATTGAATGTTAAGCCCAGCGTACCAACTATTTGTCCGCCACCAAAACCACCTGAAAGTTCGATCTGGTCTGATGGTTTTTCAACCACATTATAGATAATATCAACAGTACCATCAGCAGGATTGATATTGGTTGGCTTTGGCTCGGTTTTTTGCTCGTCAAAGTTACCTAACTGTGCTATGTCACGTGTGCTGCGAATCAGCAATTCCTTATTAAATTTCTGTCCCGGTTTTGTTCTGATCTCACGCATTACCACTTTATCGTTGGTAACATCATTACCTTTAAGAAGCACACGGTTAATGGTATACTGAGGCCCTTCATATATCCTTATATCCAGATCAACGGTGTCATTATAAATTTTTGTCTGAACGGGGTCAGCATTGTATGTCAGGTAACCACCATCCAGGTAAAGGGTAGAAACGTCGTCGTTATTAGGCGTAGGACCAGATAATCTTTTACTTAGTTCCTCTTCGCTGAAAACATCGCCCTTTTTAACACGCAGCAACTTGCTTAAAAGCGCTGTAGGGTAACGTGCATTGCCAGACCATGTGATATTTCCGAAATAGTACTTATGGCCTTCATACACCTTTATTTTAACATTTACAGTTTTCTCATCATTTTTCCAGACAGAATCACTTACTATCTGGGCATCACGATAACCTTTATCCTGCATTTGGGTAACCAGGTTTGTTTTATCCTCTTCGTACTTATCGTTCTTGAATTTTTTCGATCCGAATAGATTATACCATTTTCGCTCGCGGGTTTTTTTCAGGTATTTTTTAAGTTTCTTACTTGAGAATGCTGTGTTACCTTCAAATATGACCTTATTGATCATTACTTTCTGCTTCTTGTCAACTGCAACATCCAATATGACACTATTGGCATCTCCCGGATCTTTCCTTTGTTTAATGGTAACCGTCGTATTCAAAAAGCCTTTTTCATTAAAGTGTTTTTTTATGATAGCGGTTGTAGTACTTAGTAAGTTTTCATTTACAATTTTTGAGTTTTTATCACTCAATTTCTTTTGCAGATCTTCTATCTCACCTTTTCTTATACCTGTTATATGCATCCTCGATAAGCGCGGCCGTTCCACTACGGCAATTTCAAGGTAAATTGTATCCAGGTTGATCTTAGTGATATTTAACTGTACATCATCAAAAAGTCCCTGATCATACATTCTTTTGATCACTGCAGCGTTTTGTTCGCCGGGCAGATTGATCTTGTCGCCCTTACTAAGTTTTGATATCTGTACCAATACATCTTTATCCAGGTATTTTGTGCCGGAAACGGAAATACCGCCAATAATATAATCCTTAGGGTTTAAATAACTCAGACTATCTGCAGGTATCGATTTAGATAACGAGGGTCTGGGATTAGAAACCTGGGCAATGGCGGCAGTACTTATTACCGAGAAAAGAATAGCAAAAAGAAATTTATTCATTCGAATATTTTGTGGGCTAAAAATAATTTATACAGTTGTTAAAAAGTGTTAAAAGTAAAAATTTAGTTGAGCTGCTCGCTGATCATACCAAAACGCCGCTCACGTTTTTGATAATCAATAATGGCTTCGTAAAGGTCTTCCCTTCTGAAATCGGGCCATAGTTTAGGCGTAAAATACAATTCAGCATATGCAATTTGCCATAATAAATAATTACTTATCCGGTATTCGCCACTCGTCCTGATCAATAGTTCCGGATTAGGCATCCCACTGGTATATAAATTATTCTCAAAAGTTTCCTCATCAATATTTGCGATATCCAACTCCCCTTTCTGCACCTTGCTGGCAATATTCTTTGCGGCTTGTACAATTTCGCGCCTGGAGCTATAGCTCAAAGCTAGTGTAAGTACAATACCTGTATTGTTAGCAGTTTTATCAATCGCACCCGCAAGCTCCTTGTAACATTTTTCGGGTAGCATTTTCAGATCGCCGATAGCGTTCAAACGTACATTATTTTTCATAAAGTTGTTGATCTCTTTATGAATAGTACTGATCATAAGCTCCATTATTGCTGAAACCTCCAGTTTAGGACGGCTCCAATTTTCGGACGAAAATGTGTATAAGGTGATATATTTTACTCCTATCTCGCCGGCACCTTCAACAACATCCCTTACAGAAAGCACTCCATTGCGATGGCCAAATACTCTTAATTTGCCTTTACCTTTAGCCCAACGACCATTACCATCCATAATGATCGCAATATGCTGTGGTAATTTTAATAAATCAATCTGGTCCTTAAATCCCATTTAACCGTACTTTCAACAACTTATGCCATTTTTTTCAGGGTACAAAGGTAAAACTTACTTTGTACTTTTTTAGTATGCAGGATAAAAAGAAAATGCCCACAAAATTTCTATTTAAATATGGCTCAAAAGCTTATAAAAACACAAAATCGCCAATGTTGCTGATGAACACCGGCGATTAAACACGAGATAAGGTTGGTTTAAAAGGCCTTTTGCTGTTTAAGCATATCGATATCTTTTGGTGATATCTGTGCAACGGCATAGGATTGTATATTGGTGATATTCAATTCATCCAAAGCTGATACGAAGTTGGAATAAACAGAATGTGCACTCGGTTTCAGTACGACGATCATCGGCTTTCCAGTTTTCTCAAACACACTTTTGCTTGTATTTATAAGCGCAGTACGCAAACCTGTTTTGCTGAAGTTAACCAGTTGCGGAGATGTCAGGGGCCTTTCGGGCATGCCCATATACCAGAGTGCCTGGTTATCCTTGCCAAGACAAATAGTCATTGTGCGTGTTTCGGGGACGGGTTCATTTTCCCCCACCGGCATAGCCAGGTCCATTGCTTTGGGCTTTGCCAATGAAGTTGCCATTATAAAAAAGGTGATCAGCAAAAAAGCGAGATCGACCATGGCAGTAAGATCAATACGTGGGGCTTGTGTCCTGCGTGAATTTCTTTTGCCTGATTTTTCGGATGCATTTAACTCAGCCATGACTTTAGGATTTTAGGTTAAACAATTTATTGTTTCGTAATATACAAATAAAACGAATATAATTTGTTAATTATTGTATAAAAGAAATATTATTTGTTAAAATAGACGAAGTGACGATAATAGTATCGTACAAGGCGATTAAACTGTCCTGTTATGTCTTGTTGTACAGTTACAAGACAGCAGGACAATATAGGACACTAATGGATTTTACTTTATTTGATCAGGGAAAGGGAAATGCTAATAATAGCACTTAGAAGTTAAAAAGGTGAAGGATATACTGAAGCCCACAAACATATAGGTATCCTTTGGCCTCAGGTCTCCGCGTTGAGTGCCGGGAACACCAATATAATTACCGGTTGTTTCACCGGAACGATCGGCTAAAGCTCTTGAAAGATCACTTTTTAGATTGGCAGGATTAGCATATTTTCCTGATACATCGTCCAGATAATCTGTTGATGGATTGCGGTATCCTATATCGGCAGATAAATTCCATGCACCTGCTATATTATATTTAACCCCCACGCCATATGGAAAAGTAGCTGCGATATTAGAGTATGGCTTAGATTCGCCTTCAGTCTCCAAAGGGCGCAGATCATATTTCTGTCCCTGGTAAGTGGCTTGCGGATTATACCCTACTGCACCTATACCAAGATAGATATAAGGTGTCCACCTGTTCTCACCGACTTTGGGGATATATTTAAAGAAATTAAATTCGCCTATCAGGGCTAACTCATTCAGCTGAGTTGTAAAGCTGAGGTTACGTTCCCTTAGCTGTGGATTGGATGATGTATTATCAGCCCCGCTTATCTGCCCATAGGTATAATTAATTTTAGCTGATAAATAGCCATTAAAATTGCGCTGTACAAAAGCACCCAACGCAATACCGCTAACCTTTACAGGATTATACTGATTAAGATCGCCCATATAGGCCGAGCCACCTGCAAAGCCGCCCACTTCCCAGGTTTGAGCGTGTAAAGTAGTGGATATGAAAATGAGGAGTAAAAAACTTACAAATCTGGGCATCAATATAAATTAATAATTGCGGGCATCAAGGCCCCACAATAATTTGTTCCTTAAAGTGGATAAATAGCTTTCATTATTTAACCTGATGAGATTTAACTGAAACCCGGCTTTTTTGATATCGAACTTCATTGTCTTATCAATAATTGCCGTTCTTGAGTCGCATGATACCAGGTAATTGGCACTGCGGCACTCTACCTCAAATGAGAGTACGCTGTTGTCCGGTAATACGATAGGACGTACATTAAGGTTATGGGGAGATATTGGTGTAACGGCGATACTGTTAGATTGTGGAAACAAAATAGGTCCTCCGCAGCTTAACGAGTAGGCTGTTGAACCTGTTGAAGTAGAGATAATAATACCATCGCCCCAATAAGAGTTTAGAAACCCGTCATTCAGAAAGGCATGCATGGTGATCATGGCTGCATCATCACGTTTATGAATGGTAATATCATTCAATGCAAAGTTGTCATTGCCAAATATCTTTTCTTCGGAGTCTATTTCTAATAATTCCCTGCTATCTAAAGTAAACTCTTTGTGTACTACTGCATATATCGCTGCGGATATATCATTCTTATTGACACTTGCCAGGAAACCCAAACGACCAAAGTTGATACCAATAACCGGTGTGCCTGAGTCGCATATCAGGGTTACTATATCCAGCATGGTACCATCACCACCAAGTGTGATCAGCACATCAACAGACTTGCGCAGGAAATTGTTATCCTTTAAAATTTCATATTTTACACCTTTGATCTTGCCGTCCAGGTGATCATGAAGCTGTTTATGCACGTAGATGTCAACCTTATGCTGGGCCAGTACGTCAAATACCTCCTGTATATAAGGTATTACACCCGGATCATTAAATGGCCTGCCGTAGATTGCTATTTTCATACTTTTTTATGAAGTCCATAGCTGATAGCCCATGGTCCATAGTTTAGATTTTTATATTTTCCCATGGTCTATGGACTATTGACCATGGACCTGTATTAATTTACAAATTAAGGTAATTCATCAATGAGTCGTAGCGATCTTTTGAGTTATCATTATCATCGCTGTGATTGAAAGTAGCTTTTATATCGTATTCGTAACGCAAAAATGTAGCGGTAATAGCCGAAATATCCAGTTTGTTTACTTTAAGAGTAACTTCCATCCGGGTTGAATCGGGAAAAGTGCGAACGTATGAACTCAATATTTGTGCATTGTCTGATTCTACAATTTGCGCCATGTGGGCCAGAGAATTATTTTTATTGGTGATCTCAAGTACAATGATACCTCCAGGCTCTGTTACAGATGTGAGCTTGGCAAAGTATTCATTCATGTTATTGATAGAGATGAGGCCCAGGTAATTCTGTTTGGTATCCAGCACAGGTACAACGGTTAGCTGTTGCTCATAAAACAGGCGGATCACATCATAAATATGCTGGTCTTCGCGTACGTACGGATTTACAAGGGATAATGCCAGCGAACCTATAGGTACCTGGTAATCGGTTTCTCCTACAAGGTCGGTATCGGCTATAAGGCCCAGAAACTGCTCTTCATTTACAATCGGCAGGTGCTTCAACCTGAATTCCGCAAGGCGGTCCATTACCTTCTGTATGGTATCAGAAGTGTGAACCGGTGGAATCGTGTCGGCAATCAGCTCAACTGCAAGCATATGGTTATACCTTTACTTTTACTTTATGTTTCTCTATAAACGCTCTCAAAAGCCTGTTAAACTCTTCCGGATGTTCCATCATAGGCGCGTGCCCGCAATGGTCTATCCAGTATAACTCCGAAATCGGCAATAGCTGATTAAACTCTATTGCTACCTCCGGAGGTGTAATTTTATCATTTCTACCCCATATTAACGCTACCGGGATATGTATCTTATGCAGATCCTTTGACATGTTATGGCGTATGGCCGATTTTGCCATTGCTAATATCCTTATTACGCGATTACGGTCGTTAATTGTTTTAAAAACATCGTCAACCAGTTCTTTTGTTGCAACATTAGGATCATAAAATGTGTATTCAACCTTTTCTTTTACAAAATCGTAACTCTCACGGCGTGGAAATGATCCACCAAAAGCATTCTCATATAATCCTGAACTGCCTGTAAGTATCAGCGATTTTACAACCTGCGGATGATTGATACAATAGATCAACCCAACATGCCCGCCCAAAGAGTTGCCTAATAGGATTACGTTAGAAAGTCCCAAATGGTTTACAAACCTGTGCACATGTTTAGCCAGTGTTTTTACACCGGTGGTAAGCAGCGGCAGATCATATATCGGCAAAATGGGTATAATAACACGGTACTCTTTACTAAATTCCTCTATAACAGCATCCCAGTTACTTAATGCCCCCATCAGGCCGTGCAATAATAAAAGTACTTCACCTTCGCCCTCATCGATGTAACTATAGCCATGTTCCTCTTTAAGCACGAAATCCATAAAAGTTGTAAAAATTAAGTATTAATCAATGTTCCCAAATCCTAATCCAGGATCAATATTAGTTTATCCGCTATAAAAATAGTTTATTGAAATTGAGTTGCAACAATTATAGCCATTATTTATCCTAATAATTGCTTTACAAGCTCAGATATTGTTTTTCCATCGGCTTTGCCTGCAAGTTCCTTATTAGCTGCACCCATTATCTTGCCCATATCTTTTACAGACGTAGCTCCTACCCTGCCGATGAGATCCTTCAAATAAGCTTCAACTTCTGCGCGTTCCATTTGTTTGGGCAAAAAGCCTTCAATTACTTCCATCTCTTCCACTTCGATCTTATAAAGGTCTTCGCGGTTTTGGGTCTTATAGATGTCTGCTGATTCTTTACGTTGTTTGATCAGTCTTTGCAACACTTTAATTTCTGTTTCCTGCGAAATATCTTCCGAAGCACCTTTTTCTGTGCGTGCAAGCAGTAATGCAGATTTTATGGCACGAAGGCCCCTCAGCCTTGCTTCCTGTTTGGCCAGCATGGCTTGTTTTATATCCTGATCTATCTGTGTTATAAGTGACATCCTGTTTAATTATTGAATTACTGAATTATTGATTAGCCTGAATACCGGATTTGAATTTAGTATTTTTTCTATCATAAAATATCTAATAACTCATTATTGAATTATTTCGAATATCGGATTTTCAAACTTGAATTTCTCCTTTTATATTTTTTTTACAAATTAATTGCACATCGTCTTATTTTCTGAAGATGTTTGTGGCCGTGGCTTGTGCGGTTGGCATTACTATTAATTCGTTAATATTTACGTGTGCCGGCCGAGATACGGCAAACCATATCGTTTCTGCAATATCTTTTGCTACCAGGGGTTCAAAGCCGTCATAAACTTTTTTAGCCCTTGTTTTATCTCCCTTAAAACGCACTTCCGAAAATTCTGTTTCTACCGCTCCGGGATGCACTGCTGTTACTTTTATACCGTAAGGCAAAAGGTCTATGCGCATACCTTTGTTTAAAGCATCAACGGCATGTTTGCTTGCACAGTATACATTACCGTTTGGATACACTTCCTTACCTGCTATAGATCCTAAGTTGACGATATGCCCAAACCCATTGCTGATCATCCAGTTGGATACTACTTTGGTTACATAAAGCAAGCCTTTTACATTGGTATCTATCATGGTTTCCCAATCATCATAGCTGCCGTTTTGGATGGGGTCAAGTCCCTGGCTAAGGCCGGCATTGTTTACCAGCACATTTACTTTTTTCCATTCGTCAGGCAGGGCTTCCAGGTTACTGATCACTTCCTCGCGGTCACGTACATCAAAGGTTAACAGCTTTGAATCAACATTATATTCTTTTTTTAATTGCGTTGATAATTTTTCGAGACGGTCTGTCCTGCGACCTGTTAGTATGAGGTCATATCGCTCTCGGGCAAATACATGTGCACAGGCTTCACCGATCCCTGCGGTGGCGCCTGTTATTAAGGCGATCTTTGACATAGGTAAATAAATCGTCATCGAAATTAGGTATTTATTTTTAGAAAGTTTGAAAATTGGTATAGCCAGAAAGTCATAAAATAAAGGTTATGCTATTTATTTTATTCATCTGCACATTTGCATATCCGCACATCTGCAGATTATTCAAAGCACAGGCTAAACGTTACCGTATGTAATGATAGCTTGCTGATAGGCGTTGCATAAGGGGTATTTTCGGGGTTAAGCAAGTTGCCGAACGAATTAGACAACTTTATTTCTGGTATCAATTTAAAATATTCGAAGTAGATATCGCAACCAAGACCAACCTCATAAGAGCCGAAGCCTGTTTTGTTGGTCAGGATGGCATCTACAGGATCGGTATTAGGTTGATTTTTTTTTGCGCCGATGGCATCGGAATATTTTATACCTGCAAGCACGTAATATCTCAGATCATTTATCCTGTCTGATTTTAGTTTTAAGGATAACGGAAATTCAATCATGGTTGCCTGTACCGGCTTGCTTACATCCTGTGAGGCATCTGGATAGGTATAATCTACTGTCCTGTCGGCAAATATTAAACCGGGTGTGGTACGTGCTTCCAGGTGTTCGCTAATACGGTAGCGTAAAAGAAAGCTTACACCAAACCCCGGCGAGCTTGGCGAGCTGATACTGTTTAATGGCTGAGTAACTATCTTGTTCACCCCGGCATCATAGAAAGGCTCACGCCAGGTGGTTTTTTTATCGATTTTAAAATAGCTGCTTATATATTGAAAGGTAAAACCAAAGCTGATATCGTTCTGATCGGCGCCGCCACCCCATGCCGGTGCCTGGGCAAAGATCGCTTTGCTGCAAAAAAAAATAAATACGATGGTCAGGTATATGATTTTATTCATTTAACGCCCGTATAAATTGAACAGATACCAAACGCCAACGGTCTGCATTTGGTATTTTTAAAACCTACTTTATCCATCAGGCCGGTAAAGGTTTTCCCGTCAGGAAAAGCAGCTACCGACTCGGGCAGATAAGTGTAAGCCCTTGCATCTTTTGAAAACAGCTTGCCAATACCCGGCGTAATATAATTGAAATAAAAATTATACAGTTGTTTTACCGGGAATACCTTAGGTTTTGAAAACTCCAGCACCACCGCTTTACCGCCTGGTTTCAGCACACGGAAAATATCAGCCAAACCCACTTCAAGATTCTCAAAGTTACGCACGCCATAGGCCACGGTAACTGCATCAAAACCGTTATCTGTAAAAGGCAATTTTTCCGAATCACCCAGTTTTACCTCAAAACGATCATTTAGGTTGCGTTTGGTTATCTTTTGTTCAGCAATATCCAACATACCGCGTGATATATCCACCCCTACTATCTTTTCGGGTTTTAATATTTTAAGGGCTTCGAAGGCAAAATCACCTGTACCGGTAGCAACATCCAGTATTAATTTAGGCTGATCTTTTTTCAGTTCATTAATAGCCTTTTTGCGCCAGATGATATCGATACCCAGCGACATAAAATGATTCAGGAAATCGTAAGTTTTGGAGATGTTGTTGAACATATCGGCCACCTGTTCCTTCTTGGTGCCCTGCTCTTCGGTATAAGGTATTATAGTCTTGCTCATTCGGCCTCAAATATAGGGATTATGGTTGATTGGTTGGATTAAGTTGATTGGTTGATTTTGTTAATTGGTTACTGGCTCGGGTGGCTCACTTGTCCCGGGACAAGACAGTCGGGGCAAGCAAGCCAAGCCGGGGCAGCTATGATAATTCTCCACCCGTCATTGCGAGGAACGAAGCAATCTCCGTTCTGTCCGCTCTGTACAGCATTATTAGATGATTTGAAAACAGATTTGGTAATATCCAAAAATAGATCGAAATTGCTCAAGAGGTTGTGATAAAGAAATATTTAATTGATGTTAAATATTATTTATACATTGATTATCAATACAATAAATAATATTTTATTCCATTTTTATTTCACTTTCTTAATCATACAACACGTTTGAATATGAAAAAAGTAACAGGCCTTGGCGGTGTATTTTTTAAATGCGATGATCCGAAAGGAATGAACGAATGGTACATCAAAAACCTTGGATTGCCCGTCAGTGAATGGGGAACAACGTTTGAGTGGCGGCAGGCCGATGATCCGTCGAAAGAAGGATCCACATCCTGGTGCACGTTTCCGCAGGATACCAAATATTTCAATCCGTCAGCCAAGCCATTTATGATTAACTACCGGGTAGAAAATATCGTTGCGCTGGTGGATGAACTAAAAAAGGAAAACGTGACCATTGTTGATGAGATTGTGGACTATGATTATGGCAAATTTGTCCATGTGCTCGATCCAGAAGGGAACATTATTGAGCTTTGGGAACCAAAAGATTAATTTAATACTGAACTGTCCCGCTTGTCTTGTTGTCTTGTACCGGGACAGCGGGACGGTTAATATGATAATTTATCTACATCACAATAACCAACCTCTTACCTGCGGGTACATGCTCGTGCCAGGCGGTTTCTATTTCTGATAATGGTCTGATCAATGTTTCTACCTTGAGTTTGCCTTCAGCGGCCAGCTGAAGCATTTCGGGTATTATCTCCAGCGGTAATTTCGCCATTATATCAGCAGGTATGCTTCCAAATCCCGAGCCTAATATTTCAATGGCCGAACTCCTCAACATCCCCGATGATATGGTGATTTCCTCTCCTGCCATGCTACCTACGGTTACAAAGCGCACTTTTGAGGTTACGTTATGCAATCCGCTGCCTTTAAGGGCAGTCAAAATAAGTTCCGCCGGATGGCCCCAGGTATAATCAATCACAGCGCTTATAGGCCCGGTGCTATGCAGTTCCTTAATACGGGCAATGATGTGTTCGTGGTCATCTTTTAACGAGACAATCTCATCGGCCCCTAATTGCAATAACCGATTTAACAACTCAGGATTACGGCCCGTAACGATGATCTTTTTGGCGCCATAATATTTGGCTATCTGCACGGCAGCCTGCCCGGTTACACCTGTTGCTCCGTTTATTAAAATGGTATCGCCTGCTTTTACTTCGGCCCGATATTTTAAAGCAATGGCAGCACCCAAAATGGCGTTGGGCAAAGCAGCTGCACTAACATCATCAATATGATCGGGCAGCACGACATATCCTTTATTGCTTATCAGCGCCTTCTCGGCTATCATCCCTGTAATGCCTGTAGCATACACCCGCGTACCATCAGCCAAAACACCCACTCCATCAACACCTACCACCACAGGAAAATGCGTATGCCTGGCATAATGAATACCACTGGCCCTGCCTTTATCTAAATTTTTAACCGATGCCGCCTTAACAGTTATTACCACCTGGTCGGTGCTTTGCAAAACGGGAGCGGGGAATTCCTCGTATTTGGGAGCTTCACCTAATTGGTGTAAAACTGCAGCTTTCATGGGGTTTACGGATTATATACAAATGTATTAACTATTAAATGTTTATAATGTTTATTTCCTGGGTTGATGGATTACTTCAACTGTCCCGGCTGTCCCGCTTGTCTTATTGCCCCCGGGACGGGACAGTGGCATAGGCAATACATTCCGTATCTATTCACTAGAAAAGCAGCTCCTCTGGGAGCCAAATGTTGGTAGCACAATAATTAAAATGATTTTTTGCGCCATAGGTGCAATACCTGAATATGCATTTCGAATAACAATGTCGGAAATGTATTGCACCTACCGCAAGAAATTATTACCGTATCTTTTTTCTACCGACATGTTACCCCGGATGGGGTAAATCATAAAATATGCAGATAGTCCTCTGAAGAGAGAATTGTGTTATGACACTATTTTGCCAAAGCCAACAACCCATGTATATCTAATGCTTTGGTAAACATGGTCATATCTCCGTTATCATCTTTGGGCCAAAACTCACGTGGCCTATCCCAGTACAGTTCGACACCGTTATGGTCGGGGTCATCCAGGTAAATAGCTTCTGATACACCATGATCTGAGGCGCCGGTAATAGGGTATTTAGCGTCAATCAACCGTTGCAGTATAATGGCTAAATCCTTGCGTTCGGGATATAGTATGGCGGTATGGAATAAACCGGGTGCGGTTTCGGGTGCAGGCGGCTGGTCTTTGCTGTGCCAGGTATTTAATCCAATATGGTGATGGTATCCTCCGGCAGATATAAAAGCTGCCTGTGTACCATATTTCATCATCAATTCAAAACCCAGCAATCCGCAGTAAAAATCTAACGACCGTTGCAAATCGCTCACCTTTAAATGCACATGCCCTATGCGGGAGTTTGCAGGTACTGTATAATCGTTCATTTTGTTGTAAGGTTGAAAAGTTGTAATGTTTGAAAGTTATGCAAATCTGGATATAAAAGTCAAAAACAGTGTCAGGCAACATCAATAAAAATAACACAGCCAACCTTACAACTTTTCAACTTTCCAACTTTCCAACAATTCCCCGTACCTTTGTACCATGATTGTAAAATCTGCCGAATTCATTTGCAGCAACACCCAGATATCCAAACTGCCGCCGCCGTTAAAGCCTGAGTACGCTTTTATAGGCAGATCGAATGTAGGGAAATCATCCCTCATCAATATGCTGGTAGCTAAAAAGGGATTAGCCAAAACATCGCAAACACCAGGCAAAACACAGCTTATTAACCACTTTTACATTAATGAGCATTGGTATTTGGTGGATCTGCCCGGTTACGGTTATGCCCGTATATCTAAAAGCAAAAAGGAGGATTGGAATAAGTTTATCCGTACTTATTTAGATAAGCGCGAAAGCCTGCAATGCGTAATGGTGCTGATCGACAGTCGCCTTGAGCCGCAGAAGATAGATCTTGAATTTTGTAATTGGTTAGGCGAAAAAGGACTTTCTTTTGTGCTGATATTTACCAAGGCAGACAAGCAATCATCCATAAAAACAGATCAGAATGTGGCTAAGTTTAGAAAAGCATTATCAGCTGCATTTGAGGAAATACCACCTATCTTTATCACCTCTGCAGAAACACAATTGGGGCGGGACGAAGTGCTGGGATTTATAGATGGAGTGAATAAGCAGTTTGTAGTACCCGAGTGGAATCAGAAGAATTTAAATATCGAACACTGAATCTCGAATAATTAAGATTTGAAATACACTTCGATATCCTAAATTCGACATCCGATATTCATTATTATAACGTATATGAAAAAATACCTTTCATTAGTAACTTTTACACATACCATATTTGCCATGCCATTTGCCTTTATTGGCTTCTTTTTGGCAGTTACTACTACCAGCTACCATTTCGATTGGTTAAAACTGGTGCTGATGCTGTTTTGTATGGTGTTTGCCCGTAATTCGGCTATGGCATTTAACCGTTATTTGGATAGGAATATTGATGCTAAGAACCCGCGTACCAAGGTAAGAGATATCCCGGCAGGCAGGATCAGTCCGGCAGCAGCATTGACCTTTACCATTATTAATTGCGCGCTGTTTATCATTACTACCTGGTTCATCAACAGGCTTTGTTTTTTCTTATCACCGGTAGCTTTGCTGGTGGTATTGGGGTATAGTGCGACTAAAAGATTTACTGCACTTTGTCATTTGGTATTGGGTTTAGGGTTATCCCTTGCCCCTATTGGTGCTTATTTAGTTGTAACCGGGGCTTTCGCGTTGTTACCTGTATTCTTCTCGCTATCAGTACTTTGCTGGGTAAGCGGTTTCGACATTATCTATGCCTTACAGGATGAAGATTTTGACCGGAATGAGAAATTGCACTCGATCCCGGCTTATTTAGGTAAGGTAAATGCTTTAAGATTATCTACTTTCTTACACATACTATCGTCAGCATTTATAGTGATGCCTGTATTTTTCACTACTGTTGGCTGGCCATATTATATCGGGATAGGTTTCTTCTGCGCCATGCTGATCTACCAGCACCGCCTTGTAAAACCCAACGACCTGAGTCGGGTAAACTTTGCCTTTATGACAACCAATGGCATAGCCAGCGTGGTATTTGCGGCATTCTTTTTACTGGACAGGCTATGGATAAGATGATTTCGGAAGTCGGAAGTCGGATTTCGGATGTTCGATTTCGGATTTAGGGTTTAGGGTTTAGAGTTCATTCTGACTCCGGATTGCTATCTTTACGATATGGATTCATCTGTAGCACTTCAAATTTTCAGGGAACAGCTTAAAAAGTATGTCGAATTTAATGAGGCTGAATGGATATTGTTTACTCAGCACCTCAGTTTCAGCAGCCTTAAAAAGAAACGTTATTTTGCCGAGTACGGACAAACTTGCGACAAGGTGGGGTTTATCCTAACGGGTTCGGTTCGGTATTTCCATGTAAAAGATGGCGGGGAAATTACAGGTTATTTCAGCTTCGAGAACGAATATCTAAGTTCCTATAAAAGCTACCTGACAGGCTTACCGGGTTATGTTTACATACAAGCTTTAGAGGACACCAAACTCATCACCTTTACCAAAGAGGACATGGATCAGATGCTGAACAATCCCATGCTGGCCTATAAAATGGAACGCTTTGGCAGGTTATTAGCGGAACATTACTTAATTTGCTACGAGGATAGGGTTACAGCCTTCGTTACCCAAACACCTGAAGAACGTTACCTGCAACTATTAAGCACCGGCAGAGAGATACTGCAACGCATGCCGCAACATTACATCGCCAATTACCTGGGCATCACCCCTGTTTCGCTTTCGCGAATAAGGAAGAGGATATTGGAAACGGTGAGGTGATATCAGAGATCGGATGTCTGAGTTCGGACTTATTTAATCCGGATATGGCAATCCGAAATCGTACCTCCGAAATCCGACATCGGAAATCCTTTGAATTCTTATCTTTTGTTAACGTTTTGAGCAACCAGGCTCCAATACATTTGTATCAATCAAAACAGAAAAAGAATGCATACCATATTAGGAGCCGGCGGGGCAGTAGCCAATGCACTTACCCGCGAATTAACAAACAACAACGAAACTATCCGCCTGGTTAGCCGCAAGCCTATCCAGCCTGCAGGTAAAAACATCACCTGGAAAAAAGCCGACCTGCTGAATTATAATGAACTGTTGGAAGCCTCAAAGGGATCAACAGTGATCTACTTAACAGCAGGCTTGGTGTATGACAAAACTATTTGGCAGCAACAATGGCCCATCATCATGCAAAACTTTATCAATTTGGGTAAGGATACCGGGGCAAGGCTGATCTTCTTTGACAATGTGTATATGTACGGTCTTGTTAACGGCCCAATGCTCGAAACCACACCCTACAACCCATGCAGTGTAAAAGGCGAAGTACGTGCTAAAATTGCCACCCAGCTAATGGACGAAGCAAAAGCCGGAAATATAAAAGCCAGCATAGCCCGTGGTGCCGACTTTTACGGAACAGACAATATGAACAGCTTTGTAGATATGATGGTGCTGGATAAATACGCCAAAAAGCAAAGTGCACAATGGATAGGTGATCCTAACAAACTGCACAACTTCAGCTACATCCCGGATATGGGCAAGGGTATGTTCCTATTGGGACAAAATACCAGCAGCGACAACCAGATATGGCATATGCCTACCTCTGCGCCATTAACCGGCAAACAATACATGGAAATGGCTGCCAATATTTATGGGGTTCAACCTAAATATATAGCGGTTAATAAGGCTATGTTGTGGACGTTCGGTCTATTTAAGAAAGCAGTGATGGGCACTGTTGAAATGTACTATCAGTACGATCACGATTACAATTTCAATTCGGATAAATTTGAAAAGGCCTTTAATTTTAAACCAACCAGTTATAAGGATGGGATAAAATTGATGTCGGAGACATTGTATAAGAAGGTTTAGAAAGTCGGAAAATGCTTTCATAAAAACGGAGATTTTAGGCAAATGGTCTTATAAGTTTGAATAATATATTATTAAATTTATAGCCACTACCTTATCAACTAATCTTTAATGAAAAATATAATAAGAACACCATTATTCAAACTATCGATAATAAGCTCATTACTCTTGTTTTTTTCCATTATGTATGGGAAAAAGTTTTGGAGTGAATTATGGATGATATATGGGTTTATAGAAATCGGAATCATTGTGCTTTTTAGCGTTGTACTGATTGTAAGCTTGGTATTTTGGATCAGAAGAAGGCATCTGTATTCGTATATATTTATTCCTTTTTGTATCAATATACTTTTTCTTGTATTGGTAATTTTACTTCCATTAAATTGGATTAAGGATAGACTGGAATTTTCATTTTACTACAATAGATATGAAGTAGCCTCCGATTTGGCTATTAAGGCCAAACCAGATTCCGCTAGCTATTTATATATGCTTCCATCCGGATATCAGTCTTTGTCTGTTGGTGGAGGAGAAGTTTTGGTCACAAATAAAGAAAAAGCAAATGCTGTTTTGTTTTTTACATTTAGAGGAGTTCCGGATGGTATGAGTGGCTTTGTGAAAATAAAGAATAGCAAAAAAAATAATTATTTGATCCGACAAATATTTAATGAAGTATACCAGATTGAAGACCTTGGAAATAATTGGTATTATGTCAGCGGGAATTAAATATTAGTTTTTGAAGACATTTTTAAACCTATAACTATTCTCGACTTCCCTACTAATCCGCATATTTGCATATCTGCACATTTGCACATCAAATACCATGATCCATAAAAAAACAAGAACATACATTCCCCAGAATTTCGAAATAAAATGGGAAAGCATAGAACCGCTTTTAAAAGAATTAACCGAACGCCCTGTCAATTCCGTTAAGGAACTGGAACATTGGCTGCATGACCGAAGCGAACTGGAGGCTGCTTTAGAAGAAGATTTTGCCTGGCGCTATATCCGCATGACCTGCGATACTATGAGCGAAGAGCTGCTTCAAAAATTCCAGTATTTTGCTACTGAAATTGAACCGAAGATTGCCCCTTACAGCAATGAGCTAAATAAGAAACTGGTAAACAGCAAGTGGGCCGATAAACTGCATGAAGAGAAATATTTCATCTACCTGCGTGGCATAAAAAAGGCATTGGAGCTTTTCAGGGAAGAAAATATCCCGCTGCAAACCGAGATACAGGTAGAGCAGCAAAAATACCAATCTATCACAGGTGCTATGTCGGTACATATCGGTGATAAAGAGTTTACTTTAGAACAGGCTGCTGTAATATTAAAGGATACCGACCGCAGCAAAAGACAGGAAGCCTGGGAGAAAATAACAGCCCGCCGTTTGCAGGATAAAGACCAGCTTGATCAGTTATTTGATCAATTACGTGTATTAAGGCATAAAGTAGCCTTAAATGCCGGGTTCGAAAATTTCAGGGATTACATGTTCCAGGCATTGGGACGTTTTGATTATACCCCGAAGGATTGTTATTCTTTCCATGAAGCGATTGAGAAAGAGATCGTTCCGATATTGCACGAACAAGCTGAAAAACGTAAAAAAGCCCTGGCATTACCAACTCTTAAACCATGGGACCTGGATGTGGATGTATCGGGCAAACCTGCTTTAAAGCCTTTCCAGAATGGTAATGAGCTGATAGAGAAATCCATTCAGTGCTTTAGCAATATCAGTCGCTATTTAGGCGAGCGTTTGGAGATCATGAAAGAGAACCAATTGTTTGATGTAGAAAGCCGCAAGGGTAAGGCACCGGGCGGTTACAACTATCCGCTTGCAGAAACCGGCGCACCTTTCATCTTCATGAATTCGGCCAATACCTTCCGGGATCTGACTACCATGGTTCACGAAGGCGGTCATGCCGTTCATACATTCCTGACTGCAGACCTCGAGCTAAATGATTTCAAACATTGCCCGTCAGAAGTAGCAGAACTTGCTTCTATGTCGATGGAGTTAATATCCATGGATAACTGGAATGTTTATTTCGATAATGAAGAAGATCTGAAGCGTGCCAAACGTGATCAGCTTTTTGATGTATTGAAAACTTTGCCATGGGTAGCTGTGGTCGACCAGTTTCAGCATTGGATCTACACTAATCCGGATCATACGGATGACCAACGAACCGAAGCATGGTTGCAGATATACGAACGCTTTGGAGCCAGTTTTGCCGATTGGACCGACCATAAAGAAGCCGAAGCCAACCTATGGCAAAAACAGCTGCACATTTTTGAAGTACCGTTCTATTATATCGAATACGGTATGGCTCAGTTAGGTGCTATAGCTGTATGGAAAAACTACAAGGAAAATCCTGAAAAGGGTTTACAGCAATATTTAGATGCTCTTAAACTTGGCTATACCAAAACCATTAAGGAAATATATGAGACAGCGGGCATCAAGTTTGATTTCAGCGCATCATATGTAAAAGAGTTGGCTGAATTTGTGAAGTCTGAAATGGATAAGTTGTAAAGGATACTATATCTCTAGAAGATTAAGAGCAGGGCCCCTCTCGGAGAACCCTGCTCTTATTATAAATATCAAATCTTATTTAGCTTTGAATTTATGGATGGGTTTGTATGGCCAAACTAAACTTCCCATTAGTTACGGACTTTTTAGCCAGAGTAGGGCCACCATTGCCAATAACAATAATATTTTCTACCAAGTCGCCTGTAAATGTACCCTCTACAGCAGTTGAACTTGCAGAGCTTATAGTAAGGCTCACCTTATTGTTGGCGCTATCGTCATCATTGATAAATTGATCACCTGTTTTTGGTGTAAACAGAAAAAGCGGTTCGTTATCAGAACCATCAATAGCAGCGCTGTAAGTTTTTCCTACTTTAATAGCGCCAGCGATCGTTACCGAGATAGTGTCGCCGGCAGCAGACACACCTTCTATTGTTGTAAAAGTTTGACCCAAAACGGTACCTGTTCCCGCGAATGCGTGTGTGTTAAAAGTAGTTGCAGTTCCATCAACATTAGCTGTAAGTGTACCCGTCGGGGCCGGATCCTGTTTTTTGTCTTTCTTACATGAACTTAAAGTTAATGCACCAAAAGCCACGGTTAATAGAACCAGATGTTTAATTGTTTTCATTGTTAAAAATTGATAAAGTTTATAGTTTGTTATTTGTTTACAGCTTAACTGATTAATCAGTACGAATCTTAAATCATTTTTAAGATTCTTTTATTCCGATATGCAACAGGGGAAGGAGCTTTTTCGAACACGGCTTTCTACGTTCTAAAAGTGATTTAGTTGTGGGTAATTCTCAAAAATCATCCTCATAAAAAGGATGACCTTGATTACCAGGTTAATAAATTATTTCCTAATACGAAAAAGCAATACCTATAAGTAAGTGCAATAGTTTTCAATTTGATTGCAGACAGATTTTCCTGATCCTTTACATTTTCATTGTCGCCGAAGTGTAAAATGCCAATATAATTATACATATAAAATACTTATTATCAGATAATTATATACATATTCAATTTACTTATTGGAAATAGATTTAAACTTTTTGCGTTTTAAAGAGTTTATTAAACAATATGAAAAAGCTAATTATATTATTTGGTATACTATTTTCAATGAATGCAGTATTCGGCCAATCGTTAAAATCAGTCAAAGTTGACAACCTTGTAAGCATATCATTACCATCATCTTATAGCAAAAAAGACACATTAGGTCAGCAGATATTTTCAGCCAATACAGACCTTGGTTATATGATGGCCATCCGCGAACCCAACGCTAAAGGAAATCAACCGCTCAAGAAGGAACAAGATCTTAACGCAGTATTAAAAAAATACGTTAATGGTATACAGAGCCAAAGCGGCAACGGAAGTGCACAAAATGTTCGTGATACAACTATTGGTGCTTTGAAAGCAAAAGCATTTACTTTGTTAACCAAGGATCCAAATGGCGAAAACCAGTACAGAAATTTCGTACTGCTTTACACCAAGGACGCTACTTATACATTTGAGTTCGGTTATGCTGAGGTGCGCAAAGACCTGATTAAAAATGAATCAAACGCCTATTTTGCTTCCATAAAGCTTTCGCCAGAGCTGCAGCGTAATGACCAGTATACTGATACCAGTGCGTCACACTCTATCAGCACTGTTTCAATATTTGAAATTGGCGGTGGTGTGCTGGTTATATTTGTAATAGCCTGGTTTATATTCAGAAAAAGAGACAGCAACGAGTTTGCTTAAGCCTCACCTAAACGGCATAGCCTTCATGAACGCCTTTGAAAACAATAATAATGTGAATAATTCACTCCAGAGGAGAGGACTTCTAATAAGAAATTAAATCTTCATTTTAGCCCCTCTCCTTTGGAGAAGGGTTGGGATGAGGCTTAAGTAGTCCTCTTTGCCATTTGGGGCGTTGTAAAAATGCTTTGTTATCCAGCCAGTAAAGCCAGATAAAGGTAATAATTACACCAATGACAGAGCCGGAAGTAACATCTTCAAAAAAATGTTCACTCAAATACATACGCGAATAGCCTACAATAACAGCAATAAGTAAGAACACAGGTCCCCAGGCTTTATTCTTACTCCAGTAGGTAAAAATCACAGCCATAGTAAAAGCAGTTACGGTATGTCCCGAGGGGAAGCTGTGAACCCTTAACATCTCCACATCTTTAACAAAATGAATGCGGTTCAACTGATCCTTAAAATACAGCATTGGCCGGGGCGCATCAAAAATGAATTTTAATATTTGGGCCGATATGGAAGTAACAGCGTAAGCAGTGGCTAAAATAAATGCCTTCCGGTAGCTAAATAGCGCTAATATAGCCGATATTACGATGGCTGTCCACCCATTACCGAGGTCGGTAGCATAGGGGGCCAGGAAATCGGCTAGAGGGCTATTTAATCCATTTACCGTAAAATAGATCTCCTCGCGTGTGTAAACCAGTTTAATTGCCAGGCAGATACATAAGATCAGCAAATAAGGGATCAACAGCCATTTTATACTGCGTAATACCTCATTTATATTCATTTTCATGGGCGCAAGTTAATAGATATGCCATTTAATTCAATGCAAAAAAATACCTATGTTTGGGCCTAGTGTCGTGTCAATTATGAATTGACGTTTAGTCCTGAGTCGAAAGTCTGGAGTCTGGAGTCAGAAAAGTACAACATTGACTTGAGACTTACGACTAAAGACTGTTGACTTGACACTAGCCTTAATATTTAAATTGGATGTCGAAAAGTGTATTCCGTAAAAAATCTATTAATAGAATATTAGCTGACGTTGCAAGCGGTTTTAGTGATTCCGAACACTCTGGTTCTCATCTGAAAAAGGAATTAAATGTAAAAGATCTTACCCTGATGGGTATAGCAGCCGTGGTTGGCGCAGGGATATTTTCGACTATCGGCCTGGCTGCATTCAACGGAGGTCCGGGTGTTACCATCTTATTCGTAATTACAGCTGTAACCTGCGGATTTTCTGCACTTTGTTATGCTGAATTTGCCTCACGTATACCTGTTGCAGGCAGTGCTTACACTTACGCATACGCTTCTTTTGGCGAATTGATAGCCTGGATAATTGGCTGGGATCTACTAATGGAATATGCTATAGGTAATATTGCGGTAGCCATATCCTGGAGCACGTACTTTGTTAATCTGCTGGAGGGTTTTCACATCCACCTGCCGGAATACCTTACCATGGATTATTTTACGGCATTTAAAGCTCATGAACAGCTGCAGGAACTAACAGGAAGCCACAAACTTGGCGAGATAACCGATATGATTAAACAGGGCGCCCTTGCATGGGAGTCGGCACCTGGTTTAGGTGGTGTTAAATTTATAGCCAATTTGCCTGCTTTGTTGATAGTGGTCATTATTACTTACCTGGTGTACATTGGTATCCGGGAAACCAAAAAGGCCACCAATGCAATGGTAATATTAAAAATAGCCATTGTAATAGCAGTTATTGCCATCGGATTTTTTTATGTGACACCAGCCAACTGGCACCCTTTTATGCCGAATGGTTTTAGCGGGGTTATGAAAGGTGTTTCCGGTGTATTTTTCGCCTATATTGGGTTTGATGCCATATCAACCACGGCAGAAGAATGTCAGAAACCACAACGCGATTTGCCACGAGGGATGATCTATTCTCTTATTATTTGTACTGTACTTTATATACTGATTGCCCTGGTACTTACAGGCATGGTGAACTATAAAAACCTTGCAGTAGGTGATCCGTTGGCTTATGTATTCAACCAGGTACATTTAAGCAAAATAAGCGGTATCATTTCCTTTAGCGCGGTTATAGCAACTGCGAGTGTATTGCTGATATTCCAGTTGGGCCAGCCACGTATATGGATGAGCATGAGTCGTGACGGTTTATTGCCAAAAGTATTTTCGAAAATACATCCCAAATATCACACACCATCATTTGCAACTATTGTAACCGGTTTTGTAGTGGCAATACCCGCATTGTTTGTGAACCTTACTATTGTAACCGACCTAACCAGCATAGGCACCTTATTTGCATTTGTATTGGTTTGTGGTGGCGTACTATTGTTGCCGCGTGAAGCAGCACAAGCTGGTCGTTTTCGTCTTCCTTACATCAATTCAAAATGGATAATACCGGTTATTTTTATCGCCGGAATGTATTTCTTCAGGAATGACATCCTGAGATTATTCACGAGCGAAAACGCCCATGAAAATTTCCCATTCTTTATCTTTATTATACTATCAGCAGTACTAACAGTACTTGCCTTTATTAAGAATTTATCACTGATACCGGTTTTAGGTCTTTTAAGCTGTTTTTACCTGATGACCGAATTGGGTTACACTAACTGGATACGTTTCCTGGTATGGCTGATCATCGGCCTGGTGATCTACTTTACCTACAGCTACAAACACAGCGTATTAGGCAAGGATAAAGTTAAAACTATAGAGGGTTTGGAGTAAAATGTTGCACTAAGTTGCAAAAGTCATTTATTAGAGGTAATTGTTTTAAAAATCACTATAAATAAATATCTCATGAAAAACCTTGCCTACACAGATATTATTGGCTACATGGCTGCCTTTGGCACTACAGTTTCTTTTTTGCCACAAGCCATAAAAACCATACAAACAAAAGACACTTCGGGCATATCGCTCTACATGTATATGTTGTTTACAGCAGGTACGTTTTTGTGGCTGATGTACGGGTTGATGAGCCATAGCTTACCCGTTGCTGTAGCTAATGTAATCACCTTTGTATTCGCCAGTATAATTTTGGTTTATAAGCTAAAATACAAGTAAAGTAGTACTATGCCACATGTGTTTGTTTAGATTTTCTAACTAAAACTTAATTTACCCGTCCAATTTCCACTGTTTCAGGATCTGTAAGCATCAGCGGTACTTTCTCAACAGTCACAAAACTCAGATCGAGGCCGAAACCACGCTCTTCGGATAAACTGACCTTTTTCAGATATACATAAAATGCCATAATAAAGCGTTCATAAAGAGAAAGTTTATGAGAGCGCGATAATACTTTTTCAATTACAACAAACCTGAAATCACCAACAATTTTATGTTTGCTCAATGATTTATAGGTGCTGGTAATATTTACTTCACCTTTTTTCACCAGGTCTTCAACTACCTTTCTGAATAGCAGATTGATCTGTTGCTCAACCCGGAAACCCAGTTTAAAATCAATCCGGATAAGTTTGTTGGGCACTAAGAAATTAACTTCATATTCACGTCTGTAAGGCTCATCCACCACGTCCACGTGCACCAGCCAGTATACGTCGGCACGTTTTGGCTGCTTCTGTAAAATAGAATAGATAATTTTTGATTCTATTTCTGAATCGAAATTAGCACTCGTTAAATAAACCAGTTGAGAAGAATATTTAGGTACGGTTTCATCCTCGCTCAATTCTTTAAGAATACCATAGTAATCCTCGATATTGATAAACTTAACATAGCGGTTCCTGATCTTGCGCGCAATATGCCACGTCCACATTATTGAAAACAAAACCGCACCCACCGATAGCGTGAACCAGCCACCGTGAACAAATTTAACCAGGTTACCCGACAAAAATGTACCCTCAATAAATATATAAACCACCAGGAATATAACTATAACATAGTTTGGGAACTTCTTTTTTGCCAAAAATTTAGACACCAATATGGTCGTCATTAACATGGCTACAGTAATACTTAAGCCGTAGGCAGCCTCCATCCTATCCGAATGTTTAAATAATAATACCACGCCTATGCATCCGGCACAAAGCAGCCAGTTAACGCTTGGTACATATAATTGCCCTTTCTGCTCAGTGGGATAATTGATGCGAACTTTTGGCCATAAGTTAAGCCGTACTGCTTCAGCAATTAGTGTAAAAGATCCGGAAATCAGGGCCTGGCTGGCAATAATAGCCGCAATCGTAGCAATACCAATACCATAGATCAGGAACCAACCTGGCATGATCTCATAAAAAGGATTATGCAAGTTCAGATTAAGAATTTGCCCATTATGGCTAAGCAACCAAACACCCTGCCCCAGATAATTGATAACCAGACAGCTTTTTACGTATATCCAGCTAATGCGAATATTATTACGCCCGCAGTGGCCCAGATCAGAATACAGGGCTTCAGCCCCGGTTGTACACAAAAATACTGCACCCAAAATAATGAACGCATCATAATTACTGTTACTTAACAGTTCATAAGCATAATATGGATTTAGTGCTTTAATGATAGATGGCATTTGGATAATAAAAGCAAGCCCTAATACCCCCATCATACCGAACCAAAGAAACATAATGGGCCCGAAAGCCTTGCCTACAAGCGATGTACCAAATTGCTGTATAATAAACAAAGCACCAATAATGGCAATGACAATAGTAACGGTATGCAAATGCGGGAATTTGACCTCAAGCCCTTCAATCGCAGCCGATATAGTAATGGGAGGAGTAATGATACCATCTGCCAATAATGCACAACCACCTATTACAGCAGGCACAATTAACCATTTTGCCTTGCGGCGTACCAGGGAGAATAAAGAGAATATGCCGCCTTCACCTTTGTTATCCGCCTGCAGGGTAATTATTACATATTTCAAAGTGGTTTGCAAGGTCAATGTCCAAAAAATGCAGGATATGCCTCCAAGTACTAAGGTTTCTGATATTTGCTGTTTGCCAACAATTGCTTTAAATACATATAACGGCGATGTACCAATATCACCGTAAATGATACCCAAACTGATGAGCAGTCCGGCGAGTGTTAGCTTTTGAAAATCTTTATGCATTTAGTACTTATAAAAATAGTTTATTTTTAATATTTTATGTTAATTTTATAATCTTAGTGTCAATATTACATCTATCTATAAAAGTGCGCAAATATGTGATTAATAAACCTTTTTTGTTAAATTTTGTTAAAATGATTTATAAAAGGGGCGGGCTTTGAATTGATGAGCACATTATTTATATTTTTGTACAGGATATTTGAGCATGAGGCAAAGTTATACTTATACATTTTCGTGGATACTAATAATTGCGCTTGCAATGTCCATTAACTTTGCCTTTGCCGGCGGATCAAAAAAAAACGCGGATACAACAGCACTTCACGCTCAGAAAAACAAGCTTATTAATTCAAAAACACCCTACTCTAAAAATAGCCTGCATTTGGCCTTACCTCCACTAAAGCCGGCAGCAACTTCTGCCACAAAAATTAACATTATCCGCACTGACGATAAGCTGTTGACCGATGTACAGGTGTACCCCAACCCCATTACTGATCAAATTAATATCAAATATGTGCTGTCGCGAAATGCAATTGTTACTGTAAAAGTAATGGATGTACTTGGCAACGATGTCATCACCCTGCTTTCACAAAGAATTGGCTCTGGCGAGCAAACTTTCTCCTATCCGGTTAACAACAGGTTATCCCGCGGTTTCTATTTCGTTAGGGTTGTTGCCGGTACCGAATCGGTAATAAAGCGTATTTCTGTGTTATAATTGACTTAATGAGTCAAATTATCCTAATCAACTAAACCAACCGTTCTCTTAATCAACTCATTTTTTTAGCTTTGGGCATTTATATACCATTCTATGAAGATAATTGCCATTGGCCGCAACTACGCCGAGCACGCCAAAGAACTGAATAACCCGGTGCCTACCGTACCGGTGATATTTATGAAGCCGGACACAGCTTTGCTCAAAGAAAACAAACCATTTTATCACCCCAGCTTTTCTGAGGATATACATCACGAAATTGAAATCGTTTTGAAGATCAGCAAAGAAGGGAAACATATCAGTGAGAAATTCGCGGGTAGTTATTTTGATGAGATTGGACTGGGAGTTGATTTTACAGCACGGGACATACAGCAACGCCACAAGGAAAAAGGATTACCCTGGGAACTGGCCAAAGCATTTGATGGCTCCGCGCCAATTAGTGAATTTGTACCGAAATCAAAATTCAGTGATATCTATAACTTGAATTTTAAGCTTGACATCAATCAGGAAACAAAACAACAAGGCAACACCAAAGATCTTTTATTCCCTTTTGAGCATATAATAGCTTTTGTATCGAAGTACATCACACTCAAAAAAGGCGACCTTATATTTACCGGCACTCCTCAAGGTGTGGGTAAAGTAAACATTGGCGATCATCTGGAAGCCTACCTCGAAAATGTAAAAATGCTTGATTTCTACGTTAAGTAAGGATGATAAAAAGACTATTTGCTACGCTCATTATCTCTTTTGGTTTGTTTGTTAGTTGTTATGCGCAAGACATTGTTCAAACCAAACAATACCCAAAAAACTTTTTCAGATATCCCTTAGATCTTCCACCAAGTACCGCAGGTTCATTCGGCGAGTTAAGGCCCAACCATTTTCATTCGGGGCTTGATTTTAAGACTAACAGTCGGACAGGTTATCCCGTTCATGCGGCCTACGATGGCTATATTTCGCGGCTAAGAGTACAATTTGGAGGCTTTGGCAATGCTATTTATATCACCCACCCTAATGGTTATACTACCGTTTACGGGCATATTGAACGTTTTAGTCCCGAGCTGGAACAACTGGTACACAACATGCAATACCAGCAACAAAGTTTTGAAGTTGATTTTAATTTGCCACCCTTACAGGCAAGGGTTTGTAAAGATGATGTGATCGCATGGTCTGGAAATGCAGGCGCATCGGCAGGGCCGCATCTTCATTTCGAGATCAGGGACACCCAAACCGAGCAAACTATCAACCCGCAGCTTTTCGGATTAACTATACCCGACAGGGTGCCCCCTACCCTTGGCACAATTTGTATCTATCATTTAGGCGATGCACCGTTCAGCGAAAAAACACCACGTCAGTTTATGGCGGTAGCAGGTGCAGCAGGCCATTACCACCTGGCAAAACCACAGGTGATTAATGTCATCGGTGAAACAGCATTTGGCATTACTGCTACAGACATGAATAGCGCCTCATTTAATCATAATGGTATCTATTCTATCGAACTGAAACTGGACGGGACAACGGTTTATACATTTGCAGTCGAGCGATTTGCCTTTGATCAAACACATTCTATCAATGCTTATATTGATTACCCCACATTTTTAACTTCCCACCGCTTTATACAAAAGTGTTTCATACTACCCGGCAGCAAAATATCGCTTTACCCGCAATCCATTAATCGTGGTTTGATCAATTTTAATGACGATGCCGTACACGAGATTGAGTATGTGGTAAAAGATATAGCAGGCAATACATCATCATTAAAATTAAAGGTAAAATCAACCCAGCCTAAAGTTATCCAAACACTCAATCCAGCAACTACCACATTATTTCGCTATGATAAACAAAATGAGTTAAGTAATGATAAATTAAAAGTGATTGTTCCTGTTAGCAACCTGTATGATGATCTGAATTTTACCTGGTCAACGCTGCCAGAAAAGCCGGGCACCTTCTCGAATGTTTACCGTATCCATAATCGCCTTACGCCTATTAATGATACTTATGAATTATGGATAAAGCCTGACGCATCTATAAGCAAATATATCGGTAAAGCTGTGATTGTGAATACAGATGGCGTTTGCGAAGGAGGTACTTATGACGATGGTTTCATCAAGGCCAGTGTACGTACATTTGGCGATTATTATATCAGGGTAGACACAGTGCCACCAGCTATACATCCATTAAATATCAGGAACGGAAGCAATATGGCTGTTATGCAACGTATAGCCTTTAAAATTGGCGATAACCTATCAGGCATAAAAAGCTATGCCGGCAAAATAGACGGCAAATGGGTATTGATGGAATGGGATTATAAGACCAAAGTATTAAGCTATAAATTTGATAAGGATATCACTCCCGGTAAACATATATTTGACTTAACGGTTACTGATAATAGAGATAATATTTCGCAATTTACAGCTTACTTTTTCAGATAATATGGCAAAACCAAAAGAGGGCGAAAAGGCCCCTGACTTTACCGCAAAAGATCAGAACGGCAAAACCGTTTCCCTATCCGATTTTAAAGGCAAAAATGTAATACTTTATTTTTATCCAAAAGATGACACTCCCGGATGTACTGCCGAAGCATGCAGTTTCCGTGATAATTATCAATCATTACTTGGGAAAGGATTTGCAGTAATTGGTGTAAGTACGGATGACGAAAAATCACACAAAAAATTTGAGACTAAATACAGCCTGCCTTTCCCGCTGATAGCCGACGCTGACAAGAAAATTGTTGAAGAGTACGGCGTTTGGGTTGAAAAGAATATGTATGGCAAAAAGTATATGGGCACAGCACGAACCACGTTCCTGATAGATGGCAATGGCGTGATCAGCAAAGTGATCGATAAAGTGGATACACAAAACTCATCGCAACAGGTAATCGATTTGTTACAATAAATAAATTATAGCTATTTTCGCCGTCGGCACAGTAAAAATATAAACAGTAATAAATGTCGGTACAGGTTGATGATGCAGAGATATTGCGCAAATTTCAGGATGAAAAGACCCGGAATGAGGCGTTTAACTTGCTATTAAAAAAATACCAGCAAAAGCTTTATTGGCATATTCGTCGTATGGTAATTGACCATGATGATGCAGATGACCTGATACAGGATACTTTTGTTAAAATATGGAAAAACCTTCCGGGTTTCCGGAGCGATGCTCAATTATACACCTGGATGTACCGTATTGCCACAAATGAGTGCATTACATTCCTGAATAAAAAGAAGCAAAAAAATAATATCCCGTTGGATGATGTAGCTTATGAGTTGGCTGATACATTGGCTGATTCAACCTATTTTAATGGCGACCAGGCACAGCTTAAATTACAGCAGGCCATATTAACATTGCCCGAAAAGCAGCGTCTGGTGTTTAATATGAAGTATTATGATGATATGAAGTATGAAGAGATGTCCGAAGTACTGGGAACAAGTGTTGGCGCATTAAAGGCATCCTTCCACCTTGCAGTAAAAAAAATCGAAGCATTTTTATTATCAAGAGATTAAATTTTAATTTTACTTTAAACCTTTGGACATTAGTTTCATCTATATAAAGATATGAACAGCGAAAGAGGAAATAGGGAATGGCTAAATGATTATCTGTCACTTAAACAGGTTAACTCAAGTAACCCGTTTACGGTGCCTGATGGCTATTTTGATGGACTGGAGCAGCAGATCGTGTCGTTTATTAAATTGGATGAATTAAAGAACGATGCCGCGCCTTTACAAGGATTTACTGTGCCCGAAAATTATTTTGACGAACTGAGTGCTAATATTAATGCCGGTATAAGTATTGAAGAGACCCTTGATAAAGAAGCTACAGGATTTGCTGTACCGCAAGGTTATTTTGAGGAATTGAGTGATAATATTAACGCCCGCATAAATATTGAAGAGGCTCTTGATAAAGAATCCACAGGATTTGCTGTACCACAAGGTTATTTTGAGGAGCTGAGCCAGCAAATACAAAGCAGGATAACGGTGGAGGAGTCTTTAAGCGAATCTGATGAAGCATTCGCTATTCCAGATGGCTATTTCAATAAGCTTATCGAAAATATATTAGATAAGACTGTTAATCAACAGGAAAGCATTAAATCAGAAGTTGTTGTAAAACAAAAAGGCATTATAAGGCAATTGTTTACATCCTCTGCCTTTAAATATGCTACAGCGGCCTGCCTTACTTTAGCGGTGGGCGCAACTATCTTTTTAAGCCAGAATAGCACCAGTGTGGTAGACGAGCATAACAGTTCTTTTTTACATAGATCGTTGTCGACAATACCAGTTGATGAAATAAAGAACTATCTTCAACAAAATGTTGATGCCACAGATACTCGTACATTAATTGACGAAAGCAAACAAGTTAACGCAGGTAATTTAAGCAATGATCTGCAAGATGAATTAGACACCAGTCAATAACATGTACAAACTGGCCAAACATATCTTTATCATATTTCTATTACTGAGCTTTGGCTCCAAAATCTTCGGACAGGTGCCACGTCCTGTCTATCGTCGTCCACCGAATTATCAACAACGGGTGATTATAAGACAGCAAGGCGGTATTAATAAGGTAGAAGAAATAAGGGAGCAATATATAAGCAAAAGACTTAATCTTTCAGCGGATGAATCGCAAAGGTTTTGGCCTATTTTCCGTCGATACGAGGATGCGATGAAAGCCATACGGGTTAAAAAACGTTTAAATAATTCAAAATCACAGGCTAACGGTACCGAGCAGATACAGAAAGAGCTGTTTTATGAAAGTGAATTGGTTAACACCCGTAAATATTACACCGATGAGTTTTTAAAAATATTACCTCCCGAAAAAGTGAGTGAAATATTTAAAAGCGAACGTGAGTTTACTGATGAACTAATAAAGCAGCTTACAGAGCGTAGCGAGCCTGTAAAACCCAATCCATAAAATTTGCAACGATGATATTTATAAGGCTTGTATACTCAGGTATGCAAGCCTTTGTTATTTTTGTACATGCTTACCCTTCGCCAGCTTTTTTTAACCAACAATGCTCAAACCACTGATTTCCCTCTCCTGCTGGAATTTGATCGGGCAGAAGGAGTTTATATGTATGATGCGGCAGGGAAAGCCTATATCGATCTGATATCGGGCATTGGAGTAAGCAGCCTCGGTCATAGTAATCCTTACGTGATCAATGCTATAAAAGAGCAGTTGGACAAATATATGCACCTGATGGTTTATGGTGAATATGTCCAATCACCCCAGGTACGTTTTGCTGAAAAGCTGGTGTCTGTACTTCCTGCAGATTTAAATTCGGTATATTTTGTTAACTCGGGAGCAGAAGCAGTAGAAGGCGCCCTTAAACTGGCTAAGAGATATACAAACCGCACCGGAATCATATCTTGTTACAATTCCTACCATGGCAGCACACAAGGGGCATTAAGTGTAATGGGGAACGAGGAGTATAAACAAGCCTATCGTCCGCTCCTACCAGGCGTTAATTTTATTGATTTTAATAATATTGAGGACCTGGAACTGATCACCGAAGAGACCGCTTGTGTAATTATCGAGACGCTGCAAGGTGAAGCCGGTATCCGCGTACCGGATAAAACTTACATGCAGGTCTTAAGAAAACGCTGTACTCAAACCGGCGCCTTACTAATACTTGATGAGATACAGGCCGCCTTTGGGCGTACAGGCAAACTATTTGCCTTTGAGCATTTTGATATTGTGCCTGACATATTGTTACTGGCTAAAGCATTAGGTGGTGGTATGCCGGTGGGGGCATTTATTTCTTCTAAAGAAGTAATGTCAGCATTGAAAGAGAATCCTATACTTGGCCATATCACAACCTTTGGCGGGCATCCTGTATGTTGTGCTGCGGGATTAGCCGCACTTGAAGTATTGCTAAATGAAAACTTGGTAGAGCAGATAGATAGTAAAGCCGATCTATTTCTTCAATTATTGATACACCCTGCAATTAAAGAAGTCCGGGGTAAAGGCCTGATGCTTGCTATCGAACTCGAAAACTTTGAACTAAATAAAAAGATCATTGACCGATGCATTGAAAATGGTGTAGTGGTCGACTGGTTTTTGCATTGCAGCAACTCCATGCGGATTGTACCTCCGCTCATCATTAGTCATGATGAGATCAGGAAAGCTTGTGAGGTAATTATCGAAAGTATTAATTACTGTACTTCTGAAATGGGAGGTATATAAACAAATAAAGAGGGTTAAAGCCCCTCCTTATTAATTAACTCTTAACTGATCTTAAATACTGAAATAAAGAACAGCTTTGATTTGAAATCTTCAGTATCTAACTGTCCGCAAAAGTAGTATCCCGTATTTTAAGTCTATGTTATGATTAGATGATGTAATACGTTATGCCTTCTTATCAAAACTTATACATTCTTTTAGTTCCTTTTCAGTATAAGCCATGTTGTATTGTTTTAATACATCATCAGGTACGCCATTCCATTGATTAGGCACATTACCCATGTAGCCCACATCTTTTCCGCCTATTTCGGAAGTATAAAATCCGGTTGCGGTAAGGTTGCGCATCAGGTTAAAAAAGGCAACACCCTGGTGCATTTCGGGCTTTGCTTTTTTAGGCCATGCTATTTCGTCAACCATTTCCATTTGCTGGGTATGGTTGCAATCATTAAATGCTTTATCAAAACGTTTCAGACATTGCATATTCAGCCAGCGCAGGCCGCCACGCATAGGTACCTGGTGCTCGGGCATGTCCTTTACAATAAACTCTATAAAATCCGGCACTTTTGCATCAGATGCATTACCGCTTACTTCATCCTTCGGGATAATAATATCGCCTAATGTGGTAATAGTAGTCATTTCACTCGCAGTGAAAAACTTAGGCTCATCTGCAATCTTCTTATCAGCCAGCTTTTCTTCAGCCATCCTGTCTGGTTGGTCAGGAATTTTACCGGCGCCTTCTTTATTTGCAGTTTCTTCCTTAGCAGGTTGTTTACAAGCATCCAGCAATACCGAGGTTGATATACCACCAACGATCAGGGCTTTAAGGGAATCTCTTCTATCCATGATAAAGGATTAAATATTTTGTTTCTTTAATTGATCAATTATATACTCAGATGCACGCATAGAAAGCGCCAGTATTGTCCAGGTTATGTTTTTATCCGCCTGCGATACAAACTGTCCGCCATCCACGCAAAACAGGTTCTTCACATCATGTGCCTGGCTGTATTTGTTTAATGGTGATTTTTTAGGATCGTTACCCATACGCACCGTTCCGGCCTCATGAATAATGTTGCCCGGGTTATGCAATCCATAGTTATTATGCGGACCATCATCACCTCCCCATGTAACCACTGCACCCATGCTATGCAATATCTCTTTAAAAGTCTCCTTCATATGCTTAGCCTGGTTGATCTCATAGTCGCTCCATTTAGTATTAAAGCGCAACACCGGGATACCATATTTGTCCACAACATTAGGGTCTATTTCGCAATAGCTATCTTCTCTTGCAATGCCTTCTCCCCTGCCTGCCATCCCAACGTGTGCTCCAAAGAAATAACGGTAATCTTCTTTCAATGATGCTCCGTAACCTCCAGCTTCCTTTTGTTTGCCCTTAATTTTATAAGCTCCGTTAAGATTCTCAATACCCCAGTTAAAACCGTATAATGGCATTCCGAAACCACCACCGTATTCGATATGATAACCGCGTGGGAAATCCAGTTTTTTGTTATCCAACCACCATGGGGTATAAACGTGCATACCACCTACGCCGTCTTCATTATAACGTTTACGGTCGAACAATTCAGGTATAATACCCCCCATATCAGCACCGGTTGAATCATGCAGATATTTGCCTACTGCTCCGCTCGAATTACCGATACCATTAGGATACCTGGTCGATTTTGAATTAAGCATTAACCTGGCACTTTCGCAGGCACTGGCCGCCAATATCACCGTGCGCCCGAAAACCTGGTATTCCTGCATATCTTCTTTATTGACATAAGCAACACCAGTGGCAAGCCCTTCCCTGTCAGTCAGCACCTCACGCGCCATGGCATTTACGATCAAATCAACATTTCCGGTCGCAACAGCAGGTTTTACTAATACTGATGATGATGAGAAATCACCGTAAACCTTACAGCTACGACCACATTGGGCGCAAAAAAAGCAAGCCTCGCGGTCTTTATTTATCTTTTTGGTCAGGATAGATAAGCGCGATGGAATAACAGGAACATTAACATGGCTTGCTGCTTTTTTAATGAACAGCTCATGAAGTCTTGGTTTCGGTGGTGGCAAAAATATACCGTCCGGGTCATTGTATAATCCTTCATTAGTGCCAAAAACGCCAATTAATCTATCTATTTTATCATAATAAGGTTTTACATCTTCATAACCGATCGGCCAGTCGTCCCCTAACCCATCAATACTTCGTCTTTTGAAGTCTTTTGGTCCGAAGCGCAGTGATATCCTTCCCCAGTGATTGGTACGTCCACCCACCATACGCGCACGCCACCATTCCCAGTTACTGCCATCTTTTTGTGTATATGGTTCGCCATCTATTTCCCATCCCCAATAGCATCCGTCAAAATCGCCAAAGGGCCTGAACTTAGTACTTGCACCCCTGCGTGGAGAATCCCATGGATTTTTTAATTGAGAAGAATTTTCACGGGGATCATAATTCGGTCCGGCTTCGAGTAAACAAACTTTTAAGCCTGCATTGGCCAGTACATATGCAGCCATGCCGCCACCTGCTCCCGAACCAACAATAATCGCATCATATTTTTTTGATTGCTTTTTGATCTGGATGTCGTCCATTAGATGTTATTTAAAATAAAAGAGGTAATAAAAAGTAGTCATCACAAATCTACATTTTGATTTCATTTTTTAAAATCATGCAATGGCATCAATTGTATTTAGTTTGTTACTTATCCGGTTTAATTTGGTACATTCGTAAACATCCCGGATGTATTTACTTTCACTATAGCTGTTTCCGCATAAACAGCACGATCCACTTGACATTATAAAGAAGCAGGTTTCAGTCAGGATTGGCTGAAAACATTCCTATTAGTTTATAAATTATACTTATAATTAACTGGCATGGTTTATGCAAAATATACTATACTGTAATGGTTTATTGCTAAAAATGTATTGAAACTGCGATTTTATATGCACTGATGCACTTTTTTTAAGCCATTACTTAAACAATAATATACACTTACGTGTTCTTTTAGTAACACCTACAAAAACAGGATATTATCTATGAAAATTGCCTATATATCTACCTACCCTCCACGTGAATGCGGCATTGCAACCTTTAACCAAAATTTAATGCGTGCTATAAATGCTAATTATTCTCAACGCAAGAAGTTGTCGGATGGGGGCTTTGTAGTGGCACTTAACGATTCTGAAAGCCTGCAGGAATGCGAATATCCGGAGGAGGTAAAATATGTGATCCGTCAGAACCAACAAGAGGATTATATAAAAGCGGCAAATTACATTAATACAAGTGCGGCTGATGCATGTATAATGGAGCATGAATTTGGTATTTATGGCGGTGAAAGCGGCATATATATCCTCCCGCTTATACATAGGCTTGAAAAACCTTTGATATCCATATTACACACCATACTAAAGGAACCAAGTTATGTACAGCGAATCATTATTCGTGAAATTGCTGAGCAATCATCAAAGATCGTTGTGATGAGCCAACGCGCTGTTGAATTCCTGACTACTATATATGATATTCCTGCCGAAAAATTACAGATCATTGAACATGGTGTGCCCGATCTGGAAGCACCGGAAAATAATCCTGTTAAGCAGCTTAACGTCTTTAAAAACCGTCGTGTTTTATTGACCTTTGGTTTGATAAGCCGTAATAAGGGACTAGAGACTGTAATAAAGGCTTTGCCTGCTATAGTTGAAAAACATCCTGATGTAATGTATGTAATTTTGGGCAACACACATCCGGGTGTAATTAAGAGTTCGGGAGAAGAATACCGTGATCATTTAAAAACGCTGGCCGCCAAACTCAATGTATCCAATCATCTGGCGTTTATCAATAAATTTGTATCGGAAGAGGAATTGATCGACTATTTAACTGCGGCAGAAATTTATGTAACGCCTTACCATAACGAGGCGCAAATCACCAGCGGGACATTATCATATGCAGTTGGTGCAGGCGCTGCTGTAGTTTCAACACCATATTGGCATGCTACTGAATTGCTTGCTAACAACCGCGGCCGGCTATTTGACTTTAAAGATTCTGATGCATTGGCTTGTATAGTAAATGAATTACTTGAGCATGACGCAGCACTGAAAGAATTAAAAGAAAATGCTTACGAATATGGGTTGCACCTACGTTGGCCAAATACCGGCGCTGAGTTCATTAAAGTGGCGCAAACAGCATGTCTTACTCATGATTTCAGCGATAAAATATTTAAAAATAGTATTGTTGATCCTGAGGTCATGCCGAAATTCAGTCTCACCCATGTACTGCGCTTAACGGATGATACAGGTATTGTACAACACGCAAAATATGGCATACCCAATTTAAAAGAAGGTTATTGTTTGGACGATAATGCAAGGGCGCTCATTATGGCCCTGATGGCTTATCAACGGAATAAAAGCAAGGAGGCTTTTGAACTTTTACCTGTTTATTTGAGTTACATCCACTATATGCAGACCGATGATGGCAATTTTAGAAATTTCCTGAGTTTTAATCGCCAATATCTGGATGAAATTGGTTCTGAAGATTCATTCGGGCGTACGATATGGTCGTTAGGTTACTTAATAGGATGTGCTGCCAGCAACTCTTATCGTGAATTTGCTATAGAATTGTTTCAGAAATCGATACCGCATTTTAAGTCTTTGCAACATTTAAGAGGAATGGCCAATACCATCATAGGACTTAGCTTGTACTTAAAAGCATTTCCGACTGACGAGGGATTGGTAAATGAACTGGTAAGGCTTACTCAACCTTTGATTGATGCTTACGAACAAACCCAATCTGCAGATTGGCAATGGTTTGAGGATAAAATGACCTATGATAACGCCATATTGCCGCTCGCACTACTGTACTCATGCGAAATTACCGGGAATGAGAAAGCCAGGCAGATCGCACTTAAAACAATGGCCTTCCTGGACAACCTGACTCTTTCAAACGGATATTTAAGCCCGGTTGGGAATGATGGCTGGTATTACAGAGGCGGTACATTCCCTACTTTTGATCAGCAGGCCATTGAGACAATGGCTATGGTGATGATGCATTTCCAGGCTTACCAGATATTTAAAAAACCCGAGTATATCGAGAAAATGTTTTTATCCTATAAATGGTTCCTTGGAGAAAATACGTTGCGTGCTCCTTTGTACGATCATGAAACCAAAGGTTGCTGCGACGGCTTACTACCAACAGGCATTAACCGTAACCAGGGAGCAGAGAGTACGCTGGCTTACCTGATATCGCATCTTACCACATTGAACGCATTTGAACTGGAATATGAATACGATAAGCTTGATCAGCGACTCGAGGCCTGCTAAATGAAAGTAGCCATATTAGCTCCTGTTGCCTGGCGTACTCCGCCCAGGCATTACGGCCCGTGGGAACAGATCTCGTCAAATATTGCGGAAGGACTGATAAAAAAGGGGATCGATGTCACACTTTTTGCCACTGGTGATTCTATTACTACCGGTAAATTGGATGCCATTTGCGAAAAAGGCTATGAAGAGGACAGAGACCAGGATGCCAAGGTATTGGAATGCCTGCATATCAGTAACCTGATGGAAAAGGCTTCAGATTTTGATATCATCCATAATAATTTCGATTTTCTGCCGCTCACTTATTCCAGACTGATCAAAACGCCAATGATCACTACTATCCACGGCTTTTCGTCGCCTAAAATCGTCGCAGTATATAAGAAGTATAATGCTACAAATCATTATGTATCTATTAGCAATACTGATCGTAGTTCTGAATTAAATTACCTCGCAACTGTTTATAATGGTATAGATACCACTGATTTTGAGTTTGTTCCGCAATCAGAAGATTACTTGCTATATTTTGGACGTATACACCACGACAAAGGCACTGCCGAGGCAATTGATATAGCAAAAAGAAGCGGGCATAAATTGATCATTGCCGGTATTATACAGGATGAAAATTACTATAGGGAAAAAATAGGACCCCGATTGGGTGATCAAATTGCGTATGTTGGCCATGCAGGTCCTGAAAAAAGAAGGGATCTTTTAGGAAAAGCAAAGGCCTTATTGCACCCCATTAATTTTAATGAACCATTTGGTTTAAGCGTGGCTGAAGCTATGCTATGCGGCACACCTGTCATAGCTTTTAACAAAGGTGCGATGCCTGAATTAATCGTGCATAATAAGACAGGTTTTTTGGTAAATAATATTAATGAGGCAATTGAGGCAGTTGATAATATAAACCAAATCAACAGACCAGATTGTTACGAATGGGCAAACTCAAAATTCTCAGCCAAAAAAATGACCGAAGATTATCTCAAACTATACTGTCAGATCCTCGCTTAACTTGCCCAATCATCCCTTAATTTATCGATCAGCTCATCCATATCTGCCTCGGCAAAGGCTGTGGATGAATCAGAAACACCATAAGGAATGATGAGTTTATTATTATGTATTATGGCGCCACACGAGTATAAAACGTTTGGTACATATCCTTCACGCTCTTCACTGTTAGGTATCAGGAGTGGTTCTTTTAACCTTCCAATTTCAATTGTAGGATCGTCCAGCTTCAGCAAACTTGCACCCAAAGCATACTTCCGCATAGGCCCTACACCGTGCGTGATCATTAACCAGCCATGATCGGTTTCAATGGGCGATCCACAATTGCCTATCTGTATAAATTCCCATGAAAACTTGGGTTGCTGCAGTAAGACGGGTTCTTCCCAGATATTGATCTTATCAGAGTACATAATGTAATTATTACAGCCATCAATACGCGATATCATGACGTATTTGTCATTTATTTTCCGTGGAAACAATGCAAGGTTCTTGTTCTGTGCACCTGCGCCATATAAGGGCATTATCCTGAAATTATAAAAATCGTTCGTCTGTAATAGTTTGGGCATAATCAGCGAACCATCATACGCTGTGTAGGTAGCGTAATAAGTAGATGTGCCGTCTGCATTAAAAAACTTAACAAAGCGTGCGTCTTCAATTCCCTTTCGCTCATACTCAGATATTGGGAATATTACCCTGTCTGATATATCCGTGTCCATTGAAAACACGATCTCGTAGTATGAATCAGCCAGCCATAAAATTTTATCGTACTCCAACCGCAGCATATCATTCTCCTGTAATTGCTGCGAATCTTGTATAATGCGGCGGAGGTTTGAATATTCAAAGTGAACGTCGAGCTGCGATTCCACTTCTTTCAGAACGTCAATATTGATCTGGGTAGTTACTGCCTTCTCGAAAAACAGCTTTTTATTATAAACAGCATTTCGAACAATTTCGGCCTCATCAATATAATTGCCAGATGGAATAACCTGTATGTTATTAAACTTATCAATAAGAGCCCGTCTGAAAGTAATAGATGAAATATGCCCCTCGCCTACTGCCCTGAAGCTAATGATCACACGCCTCTCACCATCTTGTAGTTCGCTCTGATCCGGATCTTCTACAATGGACGGATTAAAAAACGCTGCTGATTCTATTGAATATTCATGTGTAAAATAAGAGCCAATCAACAATTTACGATAAACAGTAAGTGTATCATAATCTATGTTCAACTCGGCAAATAAAGGCTTTAGTTTGCTGCAATGACGGCTTAAGATACGGGTAATATTACGGTGACGCTTGGAATATTCCTGCAATATAGGTGAAACAATGCCGAAAGTAATTTCCTCATCTATACTCATCACTCGCTGTATCACTTCTTTTGCTCTATCATTCCCATTAAAAAAGAATCTGGCTATAACACGTTTAGGATCGGGATTAACTCTTACAGGTTTTCGTTCAACGGAAATTCTCATACAAACAATATGGTTTATTCATTAACAGCATCGCACTAAAATTGATTGATATAATTTCACAAAGCTTAAACTTTACACGAATAGCCTTTAGATCATGCTATTACGCTTAACCAGGTAGGCCTTCAGTATACTATTATAACCATCATGAATGTTTGCGTCGATCAGGTCGATATGGTATTGGGCACATTTCAATTCAAGCTGATGACGGTAATTATCAAGATTTGCCCGGTAAGCTTCGCGTATTTTGTTAGGATGCACTTTGATCTCCTCGCCGCTTTCTATATCTACAAAATGGTGTGGGCGGTTGTCAAAATCAAAGTCCAGTTCCTTTTTCCGGTCGTTTACATTAAATATAACTATCTCGTGCTTATTGTATTTTAAATGCTGTATAGCAGCAAAAAGTGCCTTTAGCTTTTCATCACTGTATCCGTTCTCCAGCATATCACTAAAAATAATGATCATTGATCGCTGGTGTATCTCTTCAGCCACATGATGCAGTACTCCTGTAATATCAGTAGTTGCGTTTGTTTTTGGTTGATTGTAGGCTTTTTCAAGCTCGGCATACAAGTAAAATAAATGCTTTGATGTAGACCTCGCTGCACTTATCCAATCTATCTTATCCGAAAAAAGACACAATCCAAAAGCATCACGTTGCTTTTTGAATAAGTAGGCTAGTGAAGCCAGTGCATAAATGGAAAATTGTAATTTATTGATTCCCCTATCCGGGTAATTCATTGATGATGAAGTATCCAGCAGCATATAACAGCGCAGGTTGGTTTCTTCCTCAAACTGCTTTACAAACAGTTTGTCTGTGCGGGCTAATAATTTCCAGTCGATATTTTTTACCGATTCGCCATTGTTATATAACCTGTGCTCGGCAAACTCAACAGAAAACCCATGGAACGGACTTTGATGCAGACCCGTTATGAAGCCCTCAACTACCTGCCGGGCCAGCAACTCAAGGTTAGCCAGCTGCCGTATTTGTTGTTCGTCACTTAGTTTGGGCATAATCGCTAATGTAAGGCAACTGATTTATGTATTCAAATAAAAACTTGCCGATCCGATATTTATTATCCAACCACTATTCTTTATGCGATCATAATAGTGCAAAACAGAACGGCCCGTCCTGAATAACATTCAAGACGGGCCGTTCTATATTTTTATTTATATTAAGCTAATTGCTTGTCTAACTTACCCGCAAGTACTGATTTTGGCACAGCACCAATTTGCTTATCCACTATTTCGCCTTTATTGAAATACAATAAAGCAGGAATATTGCGGATGCCGAACTTCATAGATATACCTGGGTTGTTATCGACATTTACTTTGCCTACAACTGCTTTGCCGCTGTATTCTTTTGCAATTTCTTCAACTGCTGGACCTACCATACGACATGGACCGCACCATTCTGCCCAAAAGTCAACTAAAACCGGTTTATCTGATTTGAGAACAAGTTCTTCAAAGTTTGCATCAGTTATTTCTAAAGCCATGATCTTTTTTAATTTTAAATTATATCTTACAAATATATACTATTCAAATAGTTTGCCACAAGTACCACTGTGACAATGTGACAATCGTATTATTTACGCATGACACTGTAACCTTGCGGTGACAATAAATGTAGCGTTTTGTCAGAACGATACTAAAATTACTTATTAACACCTGACTAACTGACTATAACTTTATTAACAGCTGTATTATTTAAGTACCGGCTCTGCATTGGTTAAACTCTGTATCTCAGCCATCAGATCGTCACTTGGGTTTACTTTAAAAGTTTTTGAAGGTAGTTCAACAAGTATTGACTCCTCTACATCCTTCACTAAAAACCGAAGGGTACAATTTTTAACGGGATATTTTTGGTTATTATTTTCTAAAATTTGCTCTATTTCATCCATTAGCTGGCTGTTAAGCGCATTCAGTTCAAGGCAAACGGTCATAGACTTCATCAGCTTATCCCGCATTTCAGACAGTAGTGACATCGAAGCTATACGCAGATCCCAGTTATCCTTTTGCCTGAATTTCTCTTCGATATTACCTTTTAGGTGTAAAAAGTAACCATCAACCAGCAAGTTTCTGAATTTGATATAATCTTCGCCAAATAAGGCAAATTCATAGGAATCATTATAGTCTTCCAACACAAATGTACCGAACGGTTTACCGGTCTTTGTCATTTTATGCTGAACATTTGCAATCAGTCCACCCACACTCAAGTCCACCCTCTTACGCAGTTCTGCAAAAGCTGCCTTTATATCATCACCGCCTTCACCTGAACGGGCTTTTTGCATCAGTTTAAGGTCGGATACTGTAGTATTGCAATAGCGTTGCAACTCCAGTTTGTAATTATCCAACGGATGCCCGGTCAAATAAATACCGATCACATCCTTTTCATATTTCAATTTCTCTATCAACGGCCACTCTTCCGCCTCTGGCATAGGTGGTTCCGGGATATAAGACGCCACCGAACCTCCAAATAGTGATGATTGCGAACTGCTTTGGGTATTCTGATAATCGTTAGCATATTTGTTCAGGCGTTCTACTCCTGTAAGTATGCCATTTTCAGTCTTCGCAAAAAATTGGGAACGGTTTAGTTTAAACTCATCAAAAGCCCCGCTATAAACTAAATTTTCGTACGATTTTTTATTTACAGAACGAATATTAGAGCGCCTGGCAAAATCATATACCGATTGGTATGGTCCGTTTGCTTCACGCTCTTCAATAATACTTTCTATCGCTTTATCACCTACCCCCTTAACACCGGTAAGTCCGAAACGAACCTCGCCTTTTTTATTCACGGCAAATGCCATATCCGACTCATTGATGTCCGGACCCAATACATGTACTCCCATCCGGCGGCATTCTTCCATAAAGAAAGATATCTTTTCAATGCTGTTCTGGTTATTCAATACTGCAGCCATGTACTCTGCCGGATAATGCGCCTTTAAATAAGCAGTCTGATAAGCCACAAAAGCATAGCAGGTGGAGTGCGATTTATTGAACGCGTATTGCGCAAAAGCCTTCCAGTCGTTCCAAATCTTGGTTAGTTTATCCTTAGGATGCCCTTTAGCGGTTGCACCGTTCATGAACTGGGCCTCCATCTTGTTCAGCACCTCTATCTGCTTCTTACCCATTGCTTTACGCAATACGTCGGCATCTCCCTTACTGAAGCCTGCCAATTTTTGCGATAAAAGCATCACCTGTTCCTGGTAAACGGTAATACCATAGGTTTCGCCCAGGTATTCTTCCATATCGGGCAGGTCGAAAGTGATCGGTTCCTGTCCGTGTTTACGTTTTATGAAGTTAGGTATATACTCGATTGGGCCCGGGCGATAAAGCGCGTTCATGGCGATCAGGTCCTCAAACTTATCGGGCTTCAGATCGCGCAGGTACATTTGCATACCGTCACTTTCAAACTGGAACGTGCCATTGGTATCGCCCCGCTGATAAAGTTCGAAAGTTTCCTCATCCTCAAGGGAGATATAGTCTATGTCGATGTCATTGCCATGATTCTGTTTGATCAGCCTTAAAGCATCCTTAATAATAGTTAAGGTTTTAAGACCCAAAAAGTCCATCTTGATTACACCGGCATCCTCAATCACTCTACCATCAAATTGAGTTACCAGCAGATCAGAGTCTTTAGCAGTAGCTACCGGAACAATATCAGTAAGGTCATAGGGTGCTATAATAATACCAGCCGCGTGTACACCAGTATTACGTACCGAGCCCTCCAGTTTTTCAGCTTCGCGGAGCACAATACCTTTCAAACCGGGATCTTTATATATCTGCTGCAGCTCTGGTACCTGGTCAATAGCGCCGCGTAGCGTAATACCCAAAGTTTCGGGCACCAGCTTCTTCATGGCACTTACTTCCGATAACGGCATATCCAGCACACGGCCTACATCCTGTATACTGGTACGTGCAGCCATTGAACCGTAGGTTATGATTTGCGCTACCTGATTTTTGCCATATTTTTCAACTACATAGTCTATCACTTTTTGCCGGCCTGCATCATCAAAGTCCGTATCAATATCGGGCATCGACTTACGATCTGGATTCAGGAAACGTTCGAATAGCAGATTATACTTTAATGGATCGATATTGGTGATCCCCGTACAATAAGCAACTACCGAACCGGCTGCCGACCCACGGCCCGGGCCAATAAAAACACCCATATTGCGCCCTTCTTTTATAAAGTCGGCTACGATCAAAAAGTACCCGGCAAAACCCATGGTACGGATAGTGAAGAGCTCAAAGTTGATGCGTTCTTCCGCTTCAGGGCTTATATCTTTATAACGCTCCTTTGCACCCATAAAGGTGAGGTGCTTTAAATACTCCCACTGGTTCAGGGTGTCAGCATCAGGCGTGTTATGTATCTTAAATTCTTCAGGGATAACGAAGTTGGGCAGTAAGATATCCCGCTTCAGCTTTAATACTTCAACCTTATCTACTATTTCGTTAGTGTTATCTAAGGATTCAGGCAGATCATGAAACAGCTTGCCCATTTCTGCCTGGGTCTTAAAGTAGAACTGATCGTTTGGAAAACCGAAACGATACCCTTTGCCACCTTCCTCATCGGTTGCTATGGGCGTACTTTGCATATCACCTGTGTTAACACAAAGCAAAATATCGTGCGCGTTTGCATCCTGCTGATCCACGTAATGCGAATCATTAGAGCAGATCACTTTTACATTATATTTTTTGGCATATTTTAAAAGTACTGCGTTAACAGTATTCTGCTCAGGAATATCGTGTCGCTGCAGTTCTATGTAATAATCCTCGCCAAAAAGATCCAGCCACCATTTAAATTCCTGTTCCGCTTCATCTTCACTTTTCTTCAGTATGGCTTGCGGTACTGATGCCCCAATGCAACAGGTAGTAGCAATTAATCCCTTATGGTATTTTAGTACGAGTTCCTTATCTATACGCGGCCATTTGCTGTAAAGCCCCTCCATATAACCTAAAGAACACAGTTTTACAAGATTTTTATAGCCTTCGGCATTTTTTGCTAAAAGCAATTGATGGCACCGTACATCCTTTTTATCCTTGGTAAATTGCTTTTTATGGCGATCATCCACCACATAAAACTCACAGCCTACAATAGGTTTTACATTATGCTTGCCTGCTTCAGCAACAAACTTGAACACACCAAACATATTGCCATGGTCAGTAATTGCCAATGCTTTCATCCCATCAGCGGCTGCTTTTTTATACAATTTGGATATATCAGCAGCACCGTCTAATAAGGAGAACTGGGTGTGAACGTGTAAGTGCGAAAAATCAGGCATAACTAATCTGTTTCAACTATTCCGGGTGAATACAAATCTATTAAAAAACAAGTTATCGCTGACAGTTGTTGAAAAACTATATCAATGTTATTAAATTGAGTAAATTGGATTTTCAACCCAAGCTCTTTGATACCATTGTAGTTATAAAGCAACCATTGAAAAACATTTACCGTTGAAAAGATTTGGCCGTATAGCCCTAAAAACCATCCTGTGGATCATTGGTAGTATCTTGTTTTTAGTACTGCTAATTTTTATTTTGATCCAGATCCCATCGGTACAAAATTTTGTCAAAAACAAAACGGTAACCTACTTACAAAATAAAATACATACCAAAGTTAAAATCGGCCATATCAGTTTGGGCTTACCAAAGCTGATCGTATTAGATAGCGTTTATTTTGAGGATCAGAAAAGGGACACATTGATAGCCGGTGATCAGCTAAAAGTTGATGTTAGTTTATTAAAGCTTCTTAGTAATAAATTGGAGGTGAACGAGATCAATCTGCAGGGCATTACCGCAAATGTGTACAGGGGAAAGGATAGCGTTTTTAATTTCGACTATATCATTAAAGCTTTTAATGGCGGACCAAAAAAACCTGAAACTCCACAAGACACCTCTTCTTCCATGAAAATATCGCTGGATAAGATCATTTTAGACAGGATAAATATCGGCTATAAAGACCTCACTACCGGTAATGATGTAAAATTCATATTAGGTCATTTTGATACCCGCATTACGGATTTTGATATGGATAAAATGAACTTTACCATTCCAAAAATCACTTTATCAGGTGTAGATGCCAGAATAATACAAACCCCGGCGGGTTCGTCAATTGCGCAGGCTGCAACGGTGGATACCGCTACCAAGCCCATGAACATGACTCTTAATTTGGGCACGATAGATATATCCAAAATTAAGGTCGATTATCGCAGTAACGAAATGGCTGCCAATGTAAGCCTTGGCAAATTTTTGGTCGAGATGAATAAGCTTGACCTCAAAAACCAGGTTGCGGATATTAATAGCATATCTCTTGATGATACAAGGGCCTCACTAACGTTTGCCAAACCACAAACGGTAAAAAAGGCTGTGGTAAAAACCATAAAGAAACTGGATACACTGGTAGCCAAGCCACAAAGCACTAAAGGATGGGCGGCAGTTTTAAGGAAGATAACTTTTAATAACGACAACATCCAGTTTGATAATAACGCACAAAAACCGATTATCAAAGGTTTGGACTATGCGCATATGAATATCCGGGATCTGAATGCTGATCTGGAGAATTTAGCATACAGCACCGATACCATATCAGGAAAGATCAGCAGTCTGACCTTTAATGAGAAAAGCGGATTGGAAATAAAAAAATTCCATACTTCTTTTTTTTATGGTCAGCATAAATCATACTTAAATAATTTATACCTGGAGACGCCTCAAACTGTTATTCAAAAACATTTAGAGGTGGGTTATCCTTCATTGGCCAATATCAGTAAGGACTTAGGGCAAATACGCATCAATGCCGATCTGAATGGCAGTCGCCTCGGATTAAAAGATGTGTTGCTGCTGATGCCCACCATGTCTACAATGGAACCATTTAAACATTCGCCCAATGCTGTATTTAAGATCAATGGTAAAGTTATCGGCAAAGTAAATGACCTGAATATCCCATCATTAGAGATTAGCGGACTAAACAATACGCATATTAAAGCTTCGGCCAAAATGAAAGGTCTGCCAAACGTTAATAAAGCTTATTTCGATTTAACTATTGCTGATTTCAATACCAGCCGTGCCGACCTAGGTAAAGTTGTTCCGGCAGGAATGATACCATCCAATGTCAGCATACCCGAAAAATTGAACCTGAAAGGTAATTTCAAAGGAAGCATGACCAACTTCAATACTAAAATGGCACTCAAATCGAGCCTGGGAAATGTTGACTTAACTGCGCAAATGAAAAACGGCAGCAGTAAACCAAATGCTACATATTCAGCCAATATCAACGTAAATGATCTGAATGTTGGCACCTTGACCAAGCAGCCGCAAACCGTGGGTAACATCACGCTATCGGCCAATATAAACGGTACCGGGACCGACCCTAAAAAAGCCAGTCTGCAATTTAGCGGAGATGTTGCAAGCGCCAATGTGAAAGGATACACCTATAAAAACCTAACATTAAAAGGCACAGCGGTTAATGGCAGTTATACCGCCATTGCCCGAATGAAAGACCCTAACATCAACTTCAGCCTTGATGCTAAAGCTAACATGAATAAGAAATACCCTTCGGTAAATGCCACATTGGTTATTGACAGCATCAACCTGCAACATCTAAACCTGGTTAAAGACTATACACGATTCCATGGCAAAATAGTGGCAAACGTGCCTACAGCTGATCCGAACTACCTTAATGCTGATATCCAGGCAACAGACCTTTTGCTCGTTACTAAAGACAAACGGGTTAAAATAGACACGGTAACTTTTGTTTCAACTGCTAATGCCGATAGCAGTAGTTTGCGACTGAAAACCCCCGCACTAAGTGCACACATGGTGGGTAAATATAGATTGACAGAAATTGCACCTGCTATGCAGGATGTCATCAATAAATATTTTAATACAAATGCTGCCAGCGATACAACTACTATTGCTCAAGTTAAGCCTAAATACTCCCCGCAACAGTTTTCATTTGATATCCACTTTGTAAAAACGCCTTTGGTTAGCCAATTGGTTCCTGATCTGAAACAGCTTGAACCTGTACTTATAACGGGGCATTTTGATAGCCAAACCGGTGAGTTTGTAGTTAACGGAGCCATACCAAAAGCAGTCTACGGCACAAATGATATCAGCAACATGAAGCTGGCTATTAATACCAATAATAATGCTTTAAATTATAGTCTGACAGCTGATCAGATTAAGACGTCCTCCTCTATCAACTTATTGTATACCAGCATTAGCGGTAAGGCACAAAACAATAAATTAAATATTAGCATACAGGTGCATGATGCTGACAAAAAAGAACGGTACCGCATCGCCGGCGTATTTAGTATTTTACAGAATGAATATCAGTTCAGCTTTCTGCAAAACGGCCTGATGCTTGACTATGCCACCTGGGCGGTAAATGCTGATAATGCCTTGCAGTTTGGCGGCAAAGGCTTATATGCAAAAAACTTTACCATCACCAATAATAACCAGGTGTTGAGCGTAAACAGCACTTCGCAGGAAATGAACTCCCCTATCAAGATTGAGTTTCATAATTTCCATATCGAAACATTTACACGTGCTGCCAAGCAGGATTCATTACAGGTTGGGGGCGTGATCAATGGTGATGCACAGATCAGTGATTTCCAAAAGTCACCACAATTTATTGCGGCTTTAAATATTAACGATTTCAGTTTCAGAGGTGATACTGTTGGCAATATAGCTGTCAATGTAAACAATCAAACTCAAAATGCATTTGCAGCTAATGTTGCTATAACAGGAAAAGGTAACCAGGTTAATCTTGACGGTATATATTATACAAGCCCGGAAAGCAAATTTGACCTCGATTTGAAAATAGTAAAGCTGAATATGAAGAGCATTGAGGGCTTTAGTTTTGGGAGTATTAAAGAGTCCAGGGGGGATATTAGCGGTGAATTAAAAATTGCTGGTACAACAACTGCACCATCCATAAGGGGCGATGTCAACTTTAATAAGGTAGGCTTCAATGTCTCTATGCTCAACTCTTATTTTACCATTCCGAGGGAAAGTATCACTTTTAATAATGATGGTATCCGCTTTAATGATTTCACATTGGTTGATTCGACAGGAAATAAGGCAGTAATATCCGGATCTATAGATACCAAGACCTATACAGATTTCGCTTTTGGGGTAGATATTAAAACGGACAATTTCAGGGTTATCAACTCAACCCAGGAAGATAACAAACTGTATTACGGAAAACTTTATCTCAACAGTAATATTAAGATACGCGGCGATATGAACACCCCGGTGGTTGATGCTAATATTACTGTTAATGATAAAACCAACCTCACCATTGTCTTGCCAACTAACGATCCAAGTGTTGAGGACCGAAAAGGCGTAGTTGAGTTTATTGATCCGAATGCACCTAAAACCGACTCCATTCTACTAGCAAAACAACTGGACTCACTTAAAAAAACAAGTCTTAGAGGCATGGATGTATCGGCTAATATTAAAGTAAACAAGAACGCCAGCTTTAACATTGTCATTGATCAAAACAATGGCGATGTGGTGCATATAAAAGGCGAGGCCCAGTTGAATGGCGGGATCGATCGCAGTGGGAAAACTAACCTGACAGGTACTTATACTATTGAACAAGGTTCTTATAATCTATCCTACGCTGCTGTCAACCGTAAATTTATCTTTAAAAAAGGCAGTACTCTAACCTGGACAGGTGACCCAACCAGTGCCAATATTAATTTTACAGCTATTTATGTAGCCAAAGTCCCTCCTATTGATTTGGTTAGCAATCAATTAGCCGGAACTGATAATCAAACTCAGTATAAGCAATTGCTGCCTTTCAATGTAGAATTGAATCTTAAAAATGAACTATTAAAACCGGACATAAGTTTCGACATTGTATTACCCGATAGTACCTACATGGTATCCTCAGAAGTAATTACCACCGTCAATTCAAGACTAAGTCAAATAAGGCAAGATCCCAACGAATTAAATAAGCAAGTACTTGGTGTATTGGTTTTGGGGCATTTTATAGGCGACAACCCTCTCCAGAGCCAGGGTGGAGGCACAACAGTTGAAGGCATGGTAAGAAATAGTGTAAGCAGTCTTTTAGCAGATCAGCTTAACCGTATGGCAGGTGACCTCATTGCTGGTGTCGATCTGAGTTTTGGCATAAGTTCAGGCGAAGATTATTCATCCGGTACAGCCCAGAATCGAACGGATCTAAGCGTCGGTTTGTCCAAACATTTCTTTAGTGACCGATTGACGGTGAGTGTGGGCAACGACTTTAATCTGGAAGGTAACCAACCCGGCGAAAAGGCCAACAATATAGCGGGAAATGTTTCGGCAAATTACAAACTAAGCAGGGATGGGCGCTATATGCTGCGTGTTTATAGTAAAGATGAATTTGTAGTGGTTGAGGGACAGATAGTTGAAACGGGAGTGGGCTTCTCATTAACCATTGACTATAATCGTTTTAAACAAATATTTGCCAAAACACCACCTGCCCAAAAAGCCGAAGAGAAAAAGTATAAGCAGCAACAAAAAGAACTAAAAAAAGAAAAGGAACAATCTAATTAGTGCTTACCATCATCCATGAACAAATATTTAAAATATCTACTTTTTCTTTCATTCGTATTGTTTAATGCTTGCAGTAATACCAAATACCTGCAGAAGGGGCAAAAATTATACACCGGTGGTGAAATAAAAATTGACGATAAAAATGAGGATATAGAAAAGAAGGATACTAAAGCTGTTAAGGATGAATTAGAAGATTTACTTAGACCTAAACCAAACTCGACCATACTTGGGATGCGTGTAAAACTTTATATTTATAATAAAACCAGGACTACAAAAAAGAAAGGTTTAAGGCATTACATAAATACAAGACTTGGTCAGCCACCTGTGTTGATCAGTGATGTTGATGTAAATAAGAACAGTGATATACTGCAAAACAGACTGCAGAACGAAAGTTATTTTCAGTCGCAAGTTGTTGGCGATACTTTAAGCGAAGGTAAAACTGCAAAAGCAATATATACTGTACAGCCAGGTCCAACGTACACTATTCGCAAAATAGTTTTCCCTAATGAAAAAGGCGATGTGGATACGGCTGTTGCCGGTACTGCCAAACAAACCCTATTCGTATCGGGTAATAATTATAACCTTGATGTAGTAAAAAATGAGCGGATAAGAATAGATGCCCGGTTAAAAGAAGAAGGCTTCTATTACTTCTCCCCGGATTACCTGATCATGAGGGTTGACAGTACTGTTGCCAATCACCAGGTGGATATTTATGTTAAAGTGAAGAATGAAACACCAGACAAGGCACGCCGGATCTATAGGATCAACAATATCTACTTATATCCGCATTATACTTTAAGGGACACTGCGCTTAAATTAGATTCTGCAGTTACCTATCGCTGGTACCATGTTATTGATACTAAAAAAACATATAGACCTTTCACTTTTAAAAATAGCGTATTACTACATCCGGGAGACATATATAATCGTTCTGACCATAATAAATCACTAAGCAGGTTTATAAACCTGGGGCCTTTTAAGTTTGTTAAAAATCGTTTTGAAGATGTTTCAACAGATTCGTCAAAGCTTGATATTTATTACTTTTTAACCCCCTATCCAAAAAAGTCGCTTCAATTTGAACTACTTGGCCGCACCACTACTGCAAATTATGTAGGTTCTCAGATCAGTCTAAGCTGGAAAAACAGGAACGCATTTAAAGGTGCAGAAGAATTTAAAGTAAAGTTATTTGCAAGTACGGATGTGCAATATTCCGGGCAGAATAGCGGATATAACGTTTACCAGTTTGGTATACAACCCACAATTACATGGCCAAGGTTCATTAGCCCTTTTAACTTTAATCCGGATAATGCATTTATTCCTCATACTGAATTAACTGCGGGCTACACTCTGGTCGATCGGGTCAATCTATATACGCTCAATTCATTTAATGCCTCTTTTGGTTATAATTGGAAACAAAATGCACATGTTACACATGATTTAAGTCTGTTGACCGTAACACTTACCAAGCCTGCTAATGTTACACAGGAATATTTAGACAGCATAGAACACACCCGTAATCCTACCCTAGCCCATGTAATTGACCAGCAGTTTACATTCGGGCCAGCTTACAGTTATACCTATACTAATACAAATGAAACCTTCAAAACAAATACAATTTATTATAGTGGCAGGGCCACACTATCAGGCAATCTTTATGGAATAATAACCGGTGCTGATACTTTAGCAGGAAAAGTGAGCACGCTATTCGGCCTGCCTTTCAATCAGTTTATAAAAATTGAAAACGAGTTTAGGTACTTTCATAAGACCGGACCGAATAGTACTATAGCCAGCAGGATTATTGTTGGTGTTGGCTTGCCTTATGGCAACTCTACTCAGTTGCCATATAGCCAACAATTTTCGATAGGCGGATCATATAGTTTGCGTGGTTTCAGGGCAAGGTCCGTAGGACCGGGAAGTTATATGCCCGGAACGGATATTACCAGTGCGAGTGGTTTTTTGCCAGACGAATCTGGTGACATAAAAATTGAGGCAAACGTAGAGTATCGACCAAAATTATTCAGTATTGTATATGGTGGCTTATTTGTAGATGCCGGCAATATTTGGAATTTGCATTCACATGAAGGATTGCCCGGAGGAGCCTTCGGCAAAAATTTCCTGAGTCAAATGGCAATGGATACAGGGTTCGGCCTACGATTTGATCTAACCCTTTTGGTATTCCGGGCTGATCTTGGCGTTCCAATTCGTCAGCCTTACGAAGGAGCGCCTTTAAAATTTGATTTCAATAACCGGGTATTTAACCTGGCTATCGGTTATCCATTCTGATCAATTAATGAATTACTGATTGATTGAATTGATTATTATTGCAAATGATAATAACTGTCCCACTCCAAATTATTGATCTTCATGGTGACGGCTTTCACCCATTGGTAAACATTACTATACACGGTAAACCTTTTACACTAGTGCTTGATACCGGCGCTTCGAAAACAGCCTTTGATCATGATATCTTTATTCAATCAGGTGATAACATAGCTATTACATCAAGCGATAGATTATCAACCGGATTGGGAACAAATAATATGACTTCATCAACAGCAATTATTGGCGGTATGTATATTGGCGATCTACAAATACCTGATTTTGAAGTAGCTGTACTTGATCTCTCAAGCATTAATATCGCTTATCGTCAATTAAATCAACCCGAAGTCTTAGGCGTTTTAGGCGGCGATATCCTGATGAAATATAAAGCGGTAATTGATTATGGAAAGAAATCGATCAAATTTCGAATATAATTAGAATGATCACGTTTTAAACAGAAAGGCCCCGCTCAATTAAGCAGGGCCTTTCTGTTTTATTTGAACTCTCAAAAGTGAAACTTATATATCGATTCTGGCATATTTTGCATTCTTTTCAATAAAGTCCCTGCGTGGTGCAACTTCATCACCCATCAGCATAGAGAAAGTATGATCACACTCCGCCGCGTTCTCAATACCAGCTTTACGTAGTGTACGTGTATCCGGGTTCATGGTTGTTTCCCATAACTGTTCGGCGTTCATTTCACCCAAACCTTTATAGCGCTGTACGTGTACGCTGTCTTCTTTACCACTACCTTTAAGGCGTTGTATGGCCGCATCACGTTGTACATCATTCCAGCAATACTCCATTTCCTTACCCTTTTTAACCTGGTATAATGGTGGAGTAGCAATGTATACATAACCAAATTCAACCAATTCCTTCATATAACGGAAGAAGAAAGTGAGGATCAACGTAGTAATGTGCGATCCGTCCACGTCAGCATCCGTCATGATCACTATTTTGTGATAACGCAATTTGGTAATATTTAATTCCTTATCATCCTCTGCAGTACCTATGCTTACCCCGAGTGCGGTAAACATATTCTTTATTTCCTCATTCTCATATATCTTATGCTCCATTGCTTTTTCAACATTAAGAATCTTACCCCTTAATGGCAAAATAGCCTGGTATTCGCGGTTACGACCCTGCTTGGCTGTACCACCCGCAGAGTCCCCTTCGACAAGGAATAATTCGCAAACTGATGGATCACTGTTGGCACAATCGGCCAATTTACCGGGAAGTCCTGATCCTCCCATTACGTTCTTTCGCTGAACCATCTCGCGGGCCTTACGTGCAGCAGCACGGGCTGTAGCCGCTATAATAACCTTATTAACGATCATTTTAGCCTCACGTGGGTTTTCTTCCAGGTAATTACCCAATATCTCACCTACTGCCATATCTACGGCACCCATTACCTCGTTATTACCTAATTTGGTTTTGGTTTGTCCTTCAAACTGTGGCTCGGCTACTTTAACAGAAATTACAGCAGTTAATCCCTCACGAAAGTCATCACCGGTTATCTCCACTTTCATGTTTTTAAGCAGGCCAGATTTATCAGCGTAAGCCTTCAAAGTACGGGTTAATCCCCTGCGGAAACCTGCAACGTGTGTACCACCTTCGATGGTATTAATGTTATTTACATACGAGTGTACGTTCTCTGTATAAGTATCATTGTACTGCAAGGCCAACTCGACAGGAATCCCCTGTTTATTACCATCTACATATATGGGTTCAGGTATAATAGATGTACGTGTGCCATCCAGGTATTTCACAAACTCCCGCAGCCCTCCTTCTGAATAGAAATCTTCTGTAACAAAGGTTCCGTCGTCATTTGGATAACGCTCATCAGATAGCGATAAACGTATACCCTTGTTCAGGTAAGCCAGTTCGCGCAAGCGGCCTGCCAGTGTATCATATTTATATTCTGTTGTTAATGTGAAAATTTCCGGATCAGGCTTGAAAATGATCGTGGTGCCTCTTTTCTGTGTATCACCTATGGTTTTTACATCAAATAGTGGTTTCCCTTTTTCGTATTCTTGTGTCCATACTTTATCTTCACGATAAACCAGGGCTGTTAAATGGGTTGATAGTGCGTTAACGCAACTTACACCCACGCCGTGCAAACCTCCCGATACTTTGTAAGTATCTTTATCGAACTTGCCGCCCGCGTGCAATACGGTCATTACAATTTCTAATGCCGAACGCTTTTCTTTTGTAGTAATGCCTGTAGGAATACCCCGGCCATTATCTTCAACTTTTATTCCGTTATCTTTTAAGATAGTTACTTTAATGTTATCGCAGTAACCGGCCAGCGCCTCATCTATGGAGTTATCAACTACTTCATATACTAAGTGGTGCAAGCCCTTGGCGCCAGTGTCGCCTATATACATCGAAGGGCGCTTACGCACCGCTTCCAAACCTTCTAAAACCTGTATATTATCTGCTGAATAATTGGATTTGTCTTTATTTTCTTCGCTCATATTTGTGTGAAACAATAACCTTCAAAAATACACAATTTCGGCCAGATATCGGGCATCTTTGTGGATAAAAAGATGTACTAATTGCCGATTTATTACTGTCCAAATATGCAAGTGTACAAATGAGGAACTTGAGACTGATTTACAAATAGTTTCCCACGCAAAACCAGTTTTTTTTTATGAGTCAAAATCAAAAAACAAAGACTTTTCTTACTCAAAATACACGTATCTGTATATCTCCATATTTACATATCTGAGAATTAGGATACTTCAACCGAAAGTTTATCTTTGTCAAAATTTTTTAACTTTAGAGAATGGAAATCAAGTCTTCTTTTTTAACAAAACTAACTTTAGGCTTAATGCTTGCCGGGAGTGTAGTTGCATGCAATCAAAACAAAACTGCTGGCACTTCAACCACTGCTGGTACTTCAACTGCGGCCACAGGCGGAATAGTATATATAAACCAGGATACCATATCGCTTAAATATGAGTATGCAAAAGATATGCGTAAGCGTTTGGATGATAAAGGAACTGCAGCAAAAAATGATATTGGTGCAAGACAGCAAGCGATTCAACGTGAGTATGCCGAATATCAAAAAGGAGCCAACACCATGAGTGCCGACCAACGCGCGTCAACTGAGCAACGCCTTCAACGCGAAGGACAGGAGTTTCAGCAATATCAGCAAAATGCCGGTGCTCAGTTTCAGAATGATCAGTCTGATGAAAGTAAGAAACTTTATGATAAAGTTTACGCCTTTACAAAACAATATGCAAAAGATAATGGCTATAAAATGGTATTAACTTTTCAATCCGGAAATGTAAATTTGCTTTATGCAGATCCGTCTATGGATGTAACTGCCGATTTCTTAAAGAAACTGAATGATGCTTATGCAAAAGATAAGAAGTAATTTTTCTTTTTAGCAGGCTAAAATATATGACCCTGGTTTTACAACCGGGGTTTTTAATTTGAATAAATATGGAAATGCAGGGTCATGAAAAATTCATGCGTATAGCTATCGAGCTATCCGAGCAGAATGTGAAAGAATCGGCAGGTGGACCATTTGGAGCAGTAATCGTTAAGGACGGCGTTATTGTGGCAAGCAGTGCGAATAAGGTAGTACAACAAAATGATCCGACTGCACATGCAGAAATATCAGCAATACGACTTGCGTGTCATCGATTAGGTACCCATAACCTGGAAGGATGTATAATTTATACAAGTTGCGAACCTTGCCCGATGTGCCTTGGTGCTATTTACTGGGCGCACATCGATACGATATATTATGGAAATACCAAAGCTGACGCTGCCAGCATTGGCTTTGATGATCATTTTATATATCTGGAATTAGAACGCCCTATGCACCAGCGCAAGTTGCAGATAATTCAATTATTGCGTGATGAGGCGCTGTCTGCTTTCAAGCTTTGGGGAAATTCAGAATCAAAAAAGAATTACTAAGTATTTAAAAAACAAAAAGGCACCTTGATATCAAGGTGCCTTTTTGTTTTTTTCAAATTGAGTTTACCTTGCAAAAACTTCTATCTCTTCTTCATCGCCGCTATAATCAAGATATTCAAATTGCGAGTTTTTGCTAATAAATTCAGGTACTATTTCTTTCATTTTATTAACCAGTACCTCATCATCCTGCTTATTGTTCAAAGCCAATAATTCTTCTATATCTGCGCTCACTGCTTCATAAACATAAGTTATCACCTGCGCAATTTTGATTTTAGGGTGATGTGTAGGCATAGTACGTTCGCCTTCATTCAGCAACTCCTCGTATAGTTTTTCACCTGGTCTTAATCCTGTATATATAATTTTGATATCTTTTTCTGGCTGCAATCCAGCTAGTTTGATCATTTTTAAAGCCAGATCTGTGATCTTTACAGGCTGCCCCATATCAAATATAAAAATTTCCCCTCCTGTACCCATTGTTCCGGCTTCAAGTACCAATTGCACAGCCTCAGGTATGGTCATAAAATAACGCGTTATTTCGGGATGCGTAACCGTTATCGGACCGCCCTTTTGTATCTGCGCTCTGAAACGTGGTATCACTGAACCATTAGAGCCTAAAACATTTCCAAATCTGGTGGTAATAAAGCGGGTTGGTGGTATACCAGGCCTATTATTCATCGGACTATTTTTAAGCGATTGAATATATATTTCGGCGATACGCTTTGTAGTTCCCATAATATTGGATGGATTTACTGCTTTGTCAGTAGATACCATTACAAATTTCCTGGTACCAAATATCACTGCCAGATCAGCAACGTGCTTAGTGCCCAATACATTAGCCAGTACTGCTTCTGAAGGATTTTCCTCCATCATTGGTACATGTTTATAGGCTGCCGCATGAAAGACAACTTCAGGACGAAAATCAGAAAATAACTTATGCATTCGCTGATAATTTCTGATATCGGCGATAAATATTTTGGTAGGAACTTCTGGGAATTTTTCCTCTACCTCCAGCTTCATTTCATGCAGTGGAGATTCTGCCTGGTCACACAAAATAACGATAGCCGGCCTATAGCCCAATACTTGTTGCACAATCTCGGACCCTATGGAGCCGGCCGCCCCGGTAACCAGAACCCGTTTACCTTGCAGATCTTCCGATATTTTGGTATTATCTATTTTTATAGGTTTGCGCTGTAATAAGTCTTCAATTTTAAGATCTTTTATCTGTTGCAGGTTAAGTTTGCCATATATCCACTGATCTGAGGGTGGTACAGTAAGCACTTGTATACCCAGTGACAGGCATTGTTCAAGAGCACATTTTTTAGCATGTTCATCAAGATGCTGATTCATGATGATAAGCTTATCTACATTATACTTCTCCTTTAGTTTGGCAAGCTTATCTATGTGATATACTCTTATCTGTTGAATTTCCTTGTCTATCTTTTTACTGCCATCATCAACAAAACCTACTACTGCAAAATTGGTATTAGCACTGGCCTCAAGCGCTTGTTTAACAAGCACTGCATTATTATCTGACCCATAAATTAACACTACGGTTTTTTTTGCTGTAGTATTATTGGTAAGGTAAAAGAATGCACTTTTAACCGTAGTACGTAACAAGATGAGCAAAGTACTTGATACTGAAAAATTTATCAGCAGCACTAAATTAATTGTAACAAGGTTAACATGTACTATATGTGCAACCCATACATTGATGACCAACAAATACAACAAGCTGGATAAAAAAGCAGAGCTAAAAATACGCAGAACATCACGTGTATTTGAATACCTGATAAGGCCGATATGTATACGCATGCCATACATCACCAAGGCAGCTATTACACCATACAAACCTGTAAAAATGAAAAAATATCCACGAAGGATATTAATAAATTCAAATCTCTCGACAATAAAATAAGAAGTTGAAAAAGACCAGCCTACAATAAAAAGATCAACAAGCATTATAAACCACCTTGGTACGACCCTGGTAAACAGTAAGTATTTTTTCATAAGCGCCTTGTAGATGATGTATATATAGACAGATAAATTTAAACAAAAAATAAATATAAATAGGCTGTTCGTTACTAAAAATCAATTTTAACAAAAATCTACCTGCTTTTCATGATGGCTATTCAACATTTTTGTTACAAAGCAATCTGACTTGTAAATAGAATCAGTTAACCTAACATTGATTTAATAACAATATTGATTGTTAAAGGTTTTAAATTTACTCATAAAACCGCCAAATATTAACAAGTTTTACTTAATAGTTATTTTTTTCATAAAAATAGATTTCAATAATATATAAATGATTAATAAAGGGAGCAATATTATGGTAAACAATCCAAAGGTCGCTTGTGAGGGGTATATAATAATAAAAGAAATAATTATTGCCTGTAATAATGCATAGCCAAGGGCAACTTTGAGATGAGAAAACTTTTGTTCATTAACCATTATTTGATATAAATGAAAACGATGAGCTTTAAACACATTTTGTTTGAGGGATATGCGATGTACTATGGTTGAAACCGAATCAGTTCCGTAAACAGCCAGGAAAAGTACATACGACCAATTGTCTGTAATTAGTACCAGTTTGATCAATAACATAACTATCCAGGACGCAATGGTCACACTTCCTACGTCTCCGGCAAAACACCTTGCCTTTTTGCGATAATTAAAAAACAGGAAAACACAACAGGCGAGCATAGGAAGCCAGATCATATCCTCATTAACGAAAGTTATTTGATATAGATTAACGTATTGTATACCACCAAGCACTACCAAACTATAAGCCCCGGTGATGCCATTAATGCCATCCATAAAGTTATAAGCATTAATAGTACCGATAACTATAAAGTATAAAATAAGCCATTCGTAAATAGGAAGTGAGAAGGCATTTATATAAATAAACAAAAGTGATACTGCCGCCAGATGTATTAATATTCTTATCCTGTTTGAGAGAGTGATCAGATCGTCTATAAAGCTGATGATTCCTATAACAAATAATCCTGTTATTGGCAACCAGTATTCATGGTGCATAATTACCGCTACTACGGCGGCAAAAAGGAAAACTACTCCACCTCCTCTGATTGTTCTTTCATTGTGCGAGCTGCGCTCATTCGGATGGTCAACAATGTTATAATGACTAGCGATACGAAAAAAGATCAGCATCGATATAAAAAATGCAACTAATACAATAGGGTATATTATCATATACTATAGGTTGTCAATCTGTTAATAGCCTGATTAAAACAGTGGCCAACAGAATCGTATAAGTGGTTTAGATATATAAACGTTTTTTTATGATTAAACTCAACTGGTTAAATTAGTAAACTTGTTATTTTTTCTATTAAAAGTGAAGAATAATTCCTCCTCAAATTAACGCGCATTTGCGATGACTACGATTTCTCCTGGTCATCAAAAAAATCATTTTTCATACCATCAATTTCTCTTCTGTCCCGCTTAGTTGGCCGCCCTGTTCCCCTATCTCTTTTTAATAATGGTGCCTGAAACATTGACTTATATCCATGAGTTTGTTCAATCGGGGTTTCATCAACATAAAAACCAATGACACTTTTTGCATCCATTCTGTTTTCCAAAAGTCCGGTTACCTTGATAACTTTTCGTTCTATCCCTTTAGATACCTGGTATAATTCACCAATTTTTACTTCGTGCGACGGTTTTATATTTTGTCCTTCAAGCTTCACCCTGCCTGCCTTACATGCTTCAGTTGCCAACGAACGTGTTTTGAATATTCTTATTGCCCAAAGGTATTTGTCTATTCTTAGTTTCTCTTTTTCAGGCATTACATTAATATCAATTATTGTACAACAATTATTATGGCAAAGTTATAAACTTTGTTAACTATTGGGATTACAAGCTGCTTTTACATTTTTTAATACTTTTAATCATACATTAATTATCAGTAAACAAATTCCCTTAAAATCCTTTAATTTGTCAAAAAGTTTAATTTACCGATGCAAAATCTAAAAAAACTAATCGAAGAGGTTTGGGAAAACAGAAATTTGTTAGAAAATCACGAATATACCGCCGCTATTGAAACTGTTATACATAGCCTTGACCAGGGCGAATTACGGGTAGCTGAGCCGATAGGCAATCGTTGGCATACACATGATTGGATAAAAAAGGCGGTAATTCTTTATTTTCCTATCAGAAAAATGGAAGAAATTAAAGCAGGGCCTTTTGTTTTTCATGACAAAATGAAACTTAAGACCGATTATAAAAAAACAGGTGTGCGTGTAGTGCCTCATGCCATTGCCCGTTATGGTGCATATCTGGCAAAAGGAGTTATCATGATGCCATCATATGTAAATATCGGTGCTTATGTAGACGAAGGTACTATGGTTGATACCTGGGCTACTGTGGGTTCATGTGCACAGATAGGTAAACATTGTCATCTAAGTGGCGGGGTGGGTATCGGTGGCGTTCTTGAACCCGTACAAGCTTCACCGGTTATTATTGAAGATAACTGTTTCTTAGGATCAAGGGCAATAGTGGTGGAAGGTGTTCATCTGGAGAGAGAAGTCGTATTAGGCGCTAACGTAGTTCTGACTGCATCTACCAAAATTATTGATGTGACTACTGAGGAACGCAGAGAATATAAAGGTTTTGTACCTGAACGCTCGGTAGTTATCCCTGGCTCATATGCTAAAAAATTCCCGGCGGGTGAGTTTCAAGTTCCATGCGCATTAATTATAGGAAAAAGAAAAGAGTCAACCGATAAAAAAACGTCACTCAATGATGCATTAAGAGAAAACAACGTTTCTGTTTAATTAGATATGAGACTCTGTATTTCTGGAAGAAATATTCAATCATTCTAAGATTATTCATCTCACATCTCATATCCTTCTATATGAATATTCTGATAAGACTGCCTAACTGGCTTGGCGATGTAGTGATGAGCACTGCATTTGTCAATGCAGTTCAGCAGCTTTACCCTGATGCACAGATCGACGTAATTATCAAAAAAGAGCTGAATGGTATAGCCAATCTGATATCTGGTCTGAATAAAATTCATTCATTTTCTAAACAAGAGTATAAAGGCTTAAACGGAGTTTATAAGTTCGGGAAAACACTTCGTATTGAAAATTATGACTTATTCTTTTGCTTGCCCGATTCGCTTTCGTCAGCAGTAATGGGTTGGGCGACCGGGGCTAAAAAGCGGATTGGTTTTGGCAAAGAAGGCCGGTTTTTCCTGCTGACGAATAGTTATAAAAAACCGGCAAACCTGCACCGAACTGATGAATATATCTCATTATTGGAACAATTTGCAGGTAGAAAGATCACTGAGAGATCGGTTAAACTTGATGCCAAAGAAATTGAACAGCAAGACAACCTGGTAGTAATTAACTTTAACTCAGAAGCGACCTCGAGAAGGATGCCTATCGATAAGGGAAAGCAGCTTATCGGCCTGCTTACAAACACATTTAAAACTGCTAAATTTATTGTGGTTGGTGCACCAAAAGAAAAAGAATATGTTGATGAATTGTTAAGTGATGCAAGAAATGATGAGCAAGTGAAAAATTATGCCGGAAAAACCAACCTCGAAGGCTTGTGTAATTTAATGGCTTCGGCAAAAGTGGTAATAACTACCGATTCTGGACCGGCGCACCTGGCTAATGCATTGGGTGCATCGACTATAGTATTATTTGGTGCGGGCAATGAGTTTAACACCGCCCCTTATAATAAACAAAAGCTGACTGTATTGCGTGCAGGCAAATTAGAATGCGAACCATGTGTAAGAAATACCTGCAAACTATATGGCATCCCGAAATGTATGCAGCTATTAGATGAGATGGAAATTGTTAACACATTGAGCTTATATTTAAATCATGCTTAGAGACGAAGTTGCTAAAGCTTTAAAAGTACTGCAAGAAGGAGGGATCATCCTCTACCCTACCGATACCATATGGGGTATAGGCTGTGATGCTACTAATACAGAAGCCATTAAAAAGATATACGCCCTTAAACAACGTGATGAGGCAAAAAGCATGATCATTTTATTGGATACTGAAAATAAACTGGAAAGCTATATACAAGAAGTCCCCTCTATTGCTTACGATCTGATCGAATATGCGGAGAACCCGCTCACATTAGTTATGCCCGGTGCTAAAAATATTTCACCCGCTTTGATCAGTGCTGATGGCAGTGTTGGCGTTAGGGTGGCAAAACATGAGTTTTGTCAGCAGGTGATACAACGGTTGCGCAAACCATTGGTTTCTACATCAGCTAATATAAGCGGAAAGCCATCGCCACAAAATTTCGGACAAATTGAACAGGAAATCATAGATGGCGTTGACTATGTAGTCGACCGGGAACAGCATGATATGCAACAGAAAAAACCGTCTACCATAATGAGACTCAATCCTGACGGCCGTTTTGAATTTATACGCCGTTAATTTTATTTATGATTTTAGACCCACTAATTACGACCTTTGCTATAGATTTTGAATTGCACCTTGCCGTAGCAATGCCTGATATCATATGAAACAATCCCTGCAACATCCACTCTTTACAGTATTAAGCACTATTGCCGCTGAGCAAAACGTGCATGCTTACGTAATTGGTGGTTTTGTACGTGACCTTTTATTAGATCGGCCATCAAAAGACATAGATATTGTAATCATTGGTAACGGAATCTCATTTGCTGAGAGTGTTGCAAAAAAGCTGAAAGTAAAACTTTCCGTTTTCAAAAATTTTGGCACAGCTATGCTAAAATATCAGGATGTGGAAGTAGAATTTGTAGGTGCCCGAAAAGAATCATATCGTGCAGACTCACGCAAACCTATTGTGGAGAATGGCACGCTTGAAGACGATCAGAAGCGCAGGGATTTCACTATAAATGCTTTAGCAATTGCGCTGCATCCCACTCAGTTTGGCGAGTTGCTTGATCCGTTTAATGGGGTTAATGACCTTAAACAAAAATTGATCAGAACACCGCTTGATCCGATTGAAACATTTTCTGATGATCCGCTGCGCATGCTGCGTGCTATTCGCTTTGCATCTCAATTGAATTTCACAATTGATCCAATTGCTATTGATGCTATAAAAGAGACTGTTGAACGCATTTGCATTATATCGCAGGAAAGGATCACGGAGGAATTAAATAAGATCATCCTTTCGCCAAAGCCATCCGTCGGTTTTATTTATTTATTTGATACTAGTTTGCTTCATAAAATATTTCCGTTAATGGCTAATTTATATGGGGTAGATTATATTGATGGTAAAGGGCATAAAGACAATTTTTACCATACCTTACAGGTATTAGATAATATTTCTACTACTACGGATGATCTGTGGCTACGCTGGGCCGCTATCCTGCATGATATTGCCAAACCTGCAACCAAACGCTTTGAGCCAGGGCATGGATGGACTTTTCACGGGCACGAAGACAAGGGCGCCCGTATGGTGCCTAAAATATTTGCAGAACTAAAATTACCACTAAATGATAAAATGAAGTTTGTACAAAAAATGGTACAGCTTCATTTACGGCCCATTGTTTTAGCACAAGATGTGGTAACTGATTCAGCAGTGCGCAGATTGCTATTTGAAGCCAATGATGACATTGAGGCACTTATGCTGTTGTGTAAAGCAGACATTACGACAAAAAATGAATATAAAGTAAAAAAATACAGGAAAAATTTTGAGCTTGTTCAACAAAAGTTAAAAGATGTTGAACAAAGAGATAATATACGCAACTGGCAGCCGCCCATAACGGGAATTGATATTATGCATATTTTCGGTATAAAAGAAGGGCGGGAAGTTGGAATTATTAAAAATCAGATACGCGAAGCCATCCTGGAGGGAGAAATTCCAAATTCGCGCGAGGCCGCGCTTGACTTTACCATACGCAAAGGCTCAGAAATTGGCTTAAAAGTTGTGGCAAACACATTTTAAATTAAAAAGCATTAATTTTGTAAATCACTACATATAAAAATGGCACTATACAGATTCAAGGTTACTTTTGAAGATTACGATGACGTAACACGAGAGATTGATGTTAAATCCAATCAAAGCTTCGAGGACCTTCATCGGGCAATACATCAGTCGACTGGTTACAATTCTGAATTTCCTTCATCCTTTTATATTAGTAATGACCAATGGATAAAAGGCGAGGAAATTACATATTTACCTAATCAGCGCAGAATTGATCGTGGAGTAGCATTGATGGATAAAGTAAAATTGAGCAATCGTATAGATGACCCGCACCAGAAATTTTATTATACCTTTAATTTCGACCGGCCTTTTGATTTTCATGTTGAATTATTAAAGATCATCCTGGATGAAACACCTGGTACCACCTACCCTGCTATCATTAAATCAGTAGGAGAAGCTCCAAAACAGTTTGGCAACGTATTTAATCCAACTGTACTTCCGCCTGCCAGTGAAGATTTTGATTTCCTGAACGAGATGGAGTTTACACCCGAAGAGGCCGAAGAAGGCTTTTCAGAGATATTGGATACTGAAGACGAAGTAGAGGTTGATGATGTTCATGAGGCACCAGAAGAGGAAGAAGATGAGTTCGGAAATGAGTTTTCGGATAACGAGGGCTTTGAGGATGAAGAGCATCCTCAGCATGGCGATGATTATTAATATCAGCTTATAGCTGATGGTTCATTATCTTAATTTTAATGATTCTTTGCCATGAGCCATCAGCAATCTCCTAAAAAAGAACTTATTGTTATTGCCGGACCTACTGCAGCAGGCAAAACCGCTGTAGCCATTAAGCTGGCACAACAGCTTAAAACCGAGATCATATCAGCAGATTCGCGTCAGTTTTACCGTGAAATGTCCATCGGCACAGCTAAACCAAGTGCTGAAGAATTATCACAGGCCAAACACCATTTTATTAATTCTCATTCTGTTACTGAAAATTTCAATGTTGGTGATTTTGAAAAGCAAGCGTTGCAGTTACTCGATAAGCTTTTTAAAACGCATGATAAAGTAATTATGGCAGGCGGTTCAGGATTGTTTATTCAAGCTGTAACACAAGGTTTTGACGAACTTCCTGTCGCCGATGCAAACATCAGGAGTAATCTTAACCAGGAGCTTGCAGAAAAAGGTATTGATTTTTTGCAGAATAGACTAAAAGACGCCGACCCTGTTTACTACCAGCAGGTAGATTTAAATAATCCACAGCGACTGATCAGGGCTTTGGAAGTATTTGAAACTACCGGCAAACCATTTTCATCCTACCGTAAAGCTACAATCAATAAAAGATATTTTGATTGTATAAAAATTGGATTGAATTTACCAAGAGACATCTTGTACCAACGTATCAATCAGCGTGTTGATGACATGATTGATCAGGGCCTTTTAGAAGAGGTCAGATCTCTTTTGCCATATCGCAACCTGAATGCATTAAATACTGTTGGTTACAGTGAATTATTCGATTACCTCGATGGGAAAATTGATTTAAATACTGCTGTCGAACTTATCAAACAAAATACCAGGCGATTTGCCAAACGCCAGCTTACCTGGTTCAGAAAAGATAAGGAAATCAAATGGTTTATGGCCGATGAGCCTGATTTGATTGACAATATCATTAAGGAACTATTTTATTGAAGCAGGTTTTTCAGATACATGCCATATCCGCTTTTGATATATTTATCTGCAAGCGCGCTTAATTGATCCTTATCAATAAACCCATGACGATAAGCTACTTCTTCAATGCAGCCTATTTTGGTATCCTGGCGTTTCTCTATCACCCTTACAAATTCTGTTGCATCGCTTAAGGAGTCAAATGTTCCTGTATCTAACCATGCTGTACCGCGGTCCATCACGCCTACGTGTAATCTTTTGCTTTCAAGATAAGCCCTGTTTACATCAGTGATTTCATATTCACCACGAACAGAGGGCGCTATATTTTTTGCAATTTGAACCACGTCGTTATCATAAAAATACAATCCGGGTACCGCGTATGACGATTTTGGTTTCAATGGTTTTTCTTCGATGGATAAAGCCCGGAGTTCGCTGTCAAATTCTACTACGCCATATCTTTCCGGGTCAGAAACTCTATAAGCAAATATAGCAGCGCCATCAACATCATTAAAGCCTTTTATCAATTCACCAAAACCGGTGCCATAAAAAATATTATCTCCCAGTATTAGTGCAACCTTATCATCACCTATAAACTTTTCACCTATTACAAAAGCCTGCGCCAATCCATTAGGAACGGCTTGTACCGCATATTCAAACTGACAACCTAATTCATGACCATCACCCAGCAACCTTTTAAAGCTTTCGCTGTCTTCGTGTGTAGTAATGATCAGTATCTCTTGTATATCGGCCATCATTAAAACCGATAACGGATAATAGATCATGGGTTTATCATAGATAGGCATAAGCTGTTTGCTTATCGCTTTTGTTATAGGGAAAAGTCGCGTACCCGAGCCGCCGGCTAAAATGATACCTTTCATTAGGATTTAAGTTTATTAATACAAGTGATCAAACTATCGCGCCAATATGGAATTTCGATATTAAAAGTCTGTTTTATTTTTGTTTTATCCATCACGGAATATGAAGGACGCACTGCACGCGAGGAATATTCAGACGTTCTGATAGGCAACACTTTTATTTTTGTTTCGGAAATATCAAAAATAGCTTTTGCAAAATCATACCATGATGCCACGCCTTCGTTACTATAATGGTAGGTGCCGTAAGCTTTACTATTAGCAGTTATGATATCTAAAACACACGCAGCCAGATCCATTGCATAAGTTGGCGTACCGGTTTGGTCAGCAATAACTTTCAATTCATCTTTTTCGGCACCCAATCTAAGCATCGTTTTAACAAAATTATTACCATACTCAGAGTATAGCCAGCTGGTGCGCAAAATAAAATATTTCTCCAATAGATTTGTCACTTCCAGTTCACCCTCTAACTTAGTTAAGCCATAAACATTTTCGGGCTCTGCAGGATCATTTTCCATCAAAGGAGTAGGTTTATCACCCTTAAACACAAAATCGGTTGAAGTATGAATAAGTACTGTGTTATATTCCAGGCATAATCTACTCAAATTCTCAGCCCCGGTTTTATTTATTTTTCTGGCGAGGTTTATGTCATCTTCAGCTTTATCAACAGCGGTATAAGCAGCACAATTAATACACCACGATGGTTTATAGCGTTCAAAGACTTTTCCTAAAGCAGCCATATCTAAAATATCCGCTTCATTTTCGGCAGGAAAATAAATTGCAGTTGTTCCATTTACCCCAGCGACACTTTTTAAACATTGACCCAATTGGCCCGAGGCCCCGAAAACAACAATATTGTTCATTTATCTATTTTAAAAGCCTAATTGGCCAATGTTATTAAAATAAGGTAACTCAACATCTTTGGCAGACACTACAAGCCGATCTTGAGGTAATGCCCAATCTATAGCCAAATCCAGATCGGCATAATGTATGCCCCCTTCTGCTGACTTATCATAGTAATTATCGCATTTATATTGAAATATAGCGTCCTCACTTAATACTACAAAACCATGAGCAAAGCCCCGTGGAACAAATAATTGCAGATTGTTGTTTTCAGAAAGTCGTATATCAAAATGCTTCCCGTAAGTTACTGAGTCTGATCTTAAATCAACCGCAACATCCAACACCTCGCCTTTTACAACCCTTACTAATTTAGCCTGGGCCGAGTCGCCCGTTTGAAAATGCAATCCACGGAGTACTCCTTTTGTTGAATATGATTGATTATCTTGAATGAATACGGTATCATATCCTGTTAAGTCACAAAATTTTTGTTGATTAAAACTCTCAAAAAAGTATCCGCGTTCATCGCCAAAAACTGCTGGTTTAATGATAACACAACCTTCAAGTGGTGTTGATTCAATTGTCATAAGTGATTTTTATCCTGTTATCGAATATCAGATTAGTTTTGGTTCGAAACCAATCTAGCCTGGTGAGATAAAAAATCCTGGTAGGCTAATTTGATTCCATCTTCCAGTTCAATGGTATGCTTCCAGCCTTTGCTATGTAATTTTGAAACATCCATCAGCTTGCGTGGGGTGCCGTCGGGCTTTGAAGTATCAAATTTGATCTCACCTCCATAACCGATAATATCTTTTATAAGTATAGCCAAATCTTTGATCGAGATGTCTTCGCCGGTGCCAATATTAACCAAACCCTCTTCGTCATAGTTCTGCATTAAATAATAACATGCTTCGGCAAGGTCATCAGCAAATAAAAACTCACGTTTGGGAGATCCTGTTCCCCAAATAGTAACATCGGATTTATTATCCACCTTAGCCTCATGGAAGCGACGAATCAATGCCGGTAAAACATGCGAGTTTTGCGGATGGTAATTGTCATTGTATCCATATAGATTGGTTGGCATTACCGAAATATAATTGCAGCCGTATTGTGCACGATATGCATCACACATTTTAATTCCTGCAATTTTGGCTATAGCGTAGGGTTCATTAGTGGACTCAAGCAACCCTGTAAGTAAATATTCTTCTTTTAATGGTTGTGGTGCCAGCTTTGGGTAAATGCAGCTTGAACCTAAAAACATCAGTTTTTTTACACTATTCAAATAAGATGAATGGATCACATTATTCTGTATTTGAAGATTTTCATATAAAAAATCGGCACGATAAGTATTATTGGCTATTATGCCTCCTACTTTTGCAGCTGCCAAAAATACATAATCGGGTTTTTCCTGTTCAAAAAACCGGGCAACATCATTCTGATTACGAAGATCAAGCTCTGAAGAAACGCGGGTAACTATGTTCGTAAAACCTTCCTTTTGCAGTTTTCTATGTATGGCCGAACCCACCATGCCCCGGTGCCCTGCTATATATATTTTTGCGTTTTTTTCCATAATAAGATTATCCGTGCTTTTCTATATAATTTTCCTGAATGCTTTATTTAAATATCACCATTTTTCCGAATGCAAAAATAGGCAAAAAAAGACATCAACCCATAACCCAAACTTGTGCTATATAATTAAAAGTCTTTTTAAATATCAAAGGTATTTATCAAATTGCAATCAAGATATTAGAAGCACTGTTGTGTTCGTGCCTCCAAATTGAAAGAATTTGAATGATAGGAAAAATGTCGAAGATGCGGCCTGAAATAAAATCAAGCTGTTTCTAGTATACTGCCTTCCATGGCATCTTTAAACTGGCGGCCTGGCTTCCCCAAATCTTTGTAAATGCTGGAAATTGTCCTGGCCCATTGATCCAAATCGAAGTTTTTTACAACATAGTCTTTCTGATCAGATACGATCTTTTCTTTCTGCGCCTCTGTTAACGCTATAAGAGATATCATAGCATCTTGCAGTTCAGCAATATTTTCTGACTGGAACTTATAAGTATGTGGAATACACAATGATTGGGGACCGGGGATATCGCTGGTAATAATTGGTCTTTCACAATATGCAGACTCAACCAATGCATTACAGAATCCCTCTTCCCTGCTTGCAGAAATAAAGTAATTGCTAAGTTGATAATAGGAAGCAATATCATCACGGGGGCTCAAAATTCTTAACCATTCGGGTAACTCCTGAAAGCGCTCCTTAATCTTTAATTCGATCGATTCCCTGTTAACAGATAAACTTAATAGTAAACAAACGTCATGTCCTTGTATTACCAGGTTATGCATAGCTTCTAATACAACATCCACACCTTTTCTAAGGTAGTCAAAGCCAAACATTAAAAATACAACAGTATTGGAACTGATTTTAAAATCTTTTCTGTTGAGAGTCTCAAATTTATCTAATCTTTTAAAATCGATCGCGTTGGTGGCAAAAGTGACATTTTCATTTTTAAGCTTAAAATTCTTCTGGAATTCAATTGCTACAGATTCACTACAACCAATATATAAATCTACATGATTTAATACTTTTCTTAGTCCTTCACTGATCGCCCCTCTTGGTTGATCATGATTTCTTAAATGTCTTATGATTAATAATTTATTACCATATATGCGTTTTACTATATTAAATAGGAAAAAATACCTTGCACCTGCAAAATGAGCATGAATATATTTTATATTATGCTTAACAAGGATGTTTTTTATAATAAAAATATCCTTAGAAAAATTACCGCTTAAAAAATAAATATTCCGACCTTCTTTAATAAGGTCTTGCACCCAATCAATATCTGAAGTATCAACATGAAATAAATAAACCATGTCGGTATCATCATTTTTAAGTGTTTGTTCTAACCTTAATAATGATTTAAAAAAACTGCCGCCGTAGGGGGATCGGAAACAAAGGAATTGAAGAACGTTCTTGGATGTATTCATCGTTAAATTTTTAGGTTAGATATATTTATCAGTATTTACATATTAGTATTTTACTTATATTGACAATTATTGCTCCAATTTCTTAATATTACCGAATTCCAAGCAATTTCACACATTATATACACTAAAAGCATCATATTGTTTAAGCAATAATGATTTTTTTAAAGAAATGGGGATTAAACGCCTCATGCCTGTCCCATGGTACCTCCAAAATTCATTGGGAATCCAGTTGGTTCCGCTTGTATCTTTATTCTCCCATTTACTGCTTCAAACTTCTCAATATTATCTTCAATAGCTGATAATAAACGCTTTGCGTGTTCCGGGGTTAAAATTATCCTTGACTTTACTTTTGCCTTCGGAACCCCGGGCATTACACGAATAAAGTCGAGTACAAACTCTGAATTAGAGTGTGTGATAATTGCCAGGTTTGAATAAACGCCTTCTGCAATTTCTTCAGAAAGCTCAATATTTAATTGATTTTCATTTTGTTCTTCCATAGTATAAAAATAGTAAAGCCTTCTTTCTTTACAGAAGGCTTTACAAAATTATCAAATAATTTTTTATGTCTTGAGCCCTCTTATTTTAAATTTGGGTCGTATCAGGGGCTTAGTTCTTTATTTTCATGCCTTGGCATAGCGCAATATGCATTTTAAATCAGTCAACTTCAACAATAGTCATTGCACCAGCCGGAAGCCTATTTATACTAAAATTCGTCCTGCCGCCACCGTTGTCCGTCGAGAGCTTGGTTTTATCTTTTTGCCCATGATAATTCTCTGATGGTGGAAATTCGGTCACTGATTTACTCCCAGGGACAGCGACCTTTAATCTGGAAATATCATTAGAAGATTTATTAATCAGCATCAAAAAATATCCGTTAGCCTGCTGATTTTTAAAAATCCCAACCAGGATGTTAGCATTACTTATGCCTACAACATATTCATTCCTTTTCGATAAAATATCTTTGTCAGGAATGTCTTCGTTCGTCGGACTTTTGGAAACATGATAGGTTCCTACACAGGCGTTTTTCATTATGATCGGTCCTGCTATGTTGGTTAGATAATAATTGATAGGCATTATCTGGTAATATTTAGCGGTTGGTTTTCCGGCTGGATCTATAATAGCATCGTAGTAATTTAGATTGTATTTTGCAGGCAAACTTTCATAGGTATAGTAAAGTGCGCCTTTTGCGCCATACGCTAAAGGACAAAAGGCCATAAACTTCAATTGATAATTATTAATATCCGGGAGAGATTTTTTTACCGTCGATTGAATATAATACCAAAAAGGTCGATTCCCCGCTTTTTCTTTAATAATGCCCAAATTATAAAAATAAGATGCCATTAAAGTAGGAGAAAGAAATGGATAGTAATCGTATGCTACGATTTGCAGTGTTGCATTAGGGTCTTTTTCATTTAAGTAGCTATCCAGGTATTCTTCGTAGGCGCTTCTGCTAGAAAATCCGTAGCTGGGTAAAAGGTAAGTATAGCCAGGTCTGTCGGAGTCGCCGTTATTATAAAATCCTGCCCATTTTCTTACCACTGACGACTTGGCAAGCGGAAATTCGCCACCGAAGCTATAGCCGCCAAGTGCTTCCCTTTTCGTGGCGTCAAGAGTTTTAAAATGCGCAAGGACCTTTTGGGCATCGTCGCCGGAAAATTTATCACTGGTAACTTGGAGCTTGCTATCAACTACCATAACATGCATATTATATTTACTGGCCAGACCCAGAGTCTTATCCATTAAACTAAAATCCTGCGCTCCATTATAAAATTGCGGACCGGACAAAAGATTAATATGCGCCGCTTTAGCCAGAGAAAACGAAATAGAATCTTTAGCGGGACTAATTTCACGATTTACGCCGAAAATTCTCGGATCAGCAAAGGATCCTATTACAAATTGTTTCTTGTACCATTGTGAGTAGCCGGTCTGGCAAAACAAAAGTAGTGCAAGGGGTAGGGGTAAAAATTTACTTTTCATGATAATTAATTGAACGTTCTTGTTATTACTAAATTATAAAATAAAAAATCAATTAACACAACAGGTGAATTTTGATTTTTGAAGAATTTTTTCGGTCACAAATCGTCTGTCCGCCTCCCATCGAAATACGATATAGTCTATACCGAACCAAAAATACGAATTTACCTACGTCAGATAATTTGATATTACAGATTGATCGGTCCTGGTTTAACTATTAAATTTACCTGACTTATTAAATAATTTACTTCTGGGCCCGAATTATATATTGGGGCTTAATAGCATACGATTTTTTTAGATTGGAATTAGCTGAATAAATATAATATGATCGATTTTAAGAATTATCAAAAGATCGTATAGTAATTGCTATCCCCTGTGCGGCCGTCAGAGGCAGCTCTTTTTTTATAGCCTGTTTAATTTTCTGATTGCTGACCTGATAATCCTCAGTAAGTTTACTTAATCGCTCCGTTGTCAAAGGGAGCTGCAGCCTATCACCTATCTTGGCTAAAAATGCAATAATCTTTGGATCTATTTTCCATTGCGGAGTTTTTATATTTAATGTGGATGAAATGATGCTGATAACCTGGTTGGTTGATAGTGTCGCGTCGTCAGCTACATTATAGACCCCCGATTCAATATCCTCTCTGGTGATTAGCTCTTTGATAACAAAGCACAAATTTTCCACGCTTAAAAAAGATCTTTTGTTATCAAATCCGGCAAGGGGGTATGGTATCCTCTTTCTTACGAATTTGAATAACAGGTTCAAATTACCCTTGTTTCCCCTGCCATGTATCATGCATGGGCGCAAGATAAAATAGGATTTTCCAGCTGGCAGTCTTTGCTTTTGAATATACTCTTCTGCAAGAAGTTTTGACTTTCCATAGGGCGTTTCCGGAACCGGATGATGCTTCTCTGTAAGAATCCCATCCGGGTGATCTGCGACGGCCTTTACAGAGCTTATAAAAATAAACTTTCGTGCACTCGAAAGCAGAAATGCATCATACAGCCTTTTCGTTAATTCGAAATTAACCTGATAATATTCGGCAGGGTCAGAGACATTTTTCAGATCATGTGCTTTTCCTGCCATATGAACGATTGAAGCCAACTCAACAAGTTCTATTGCGGAATCGGGCCTAAGGGCCTGACGGGGTATTTCCTCAATAACCATACAATTGTCTTTTGAAAGGTATGATTTTAAGTTTGTCCCTAGAAATCCAGATGCGCCTGTTATTCCAATGGTCATTTTTTTATTTGTAATAATGTCTTATCGTTAATTTCCTTTCGTTCTGAATCAAAAAACCACCCCCATTTATTGAAATAATAGACAGCTGATTTCAAATATATTTTAAACGTTTTCAAACTTAAAAAAGACTTTGGTTCATGATCATGATATACCTGAACTTCCGGGTAAAATACGGACCTAAAATTTGCTTTATTAATTCTTCTGCAAATATCTATATCTTCAGTATACATGAATATATGCTCATCAAAGCCTCCTACCGTCTCTAAAACATCGGTTCTGAATACCAAAAAGCACCCGGACAAAAAAGGAACATCCATGATTTTTTTGTATTCATATCCCCTCAATTCAAATCTATGCGACATTTTTTCTTTCAGCGCTTTAAATGGCAAAAATCGCCTGACGACAAAATCATATGGCGTAGGCAGGAGTTTAGCAAGATATTGATTGCTGCCATCCGGATACAATACCTTGGGCATGATTACTCCTATATCGTCATTACTTTCCAAATAATAAATCAAAGATTCAATTACCCCGTTATCAAAGTAAATATCCGGGTTTAAAACCAAATGAAATTTTGTAAGGTTGATTACTTTCTTAATGGCGTAGTTATGAGAAGATCCGAAACCTGGATTCGATGGGTGATGTGAGTATTCTATCCGGGGATCAATTCCAAATTTTTTTAGCTCATCCGTCGGAGAATTATCAACCAAGTATAACTTAACATTCAGGCTCGTGTTTAGAAAACTGTTTACCGCCTCAAATAATATTTTCTCGTCATTATTATAGAGAACTATTGCTCCGGTTATGTCGAACATCATATTATAAAATTTTCGTCTCTTCTGCAAAGGCTGTTATATCTCTTTGGCATTCCCGCTACATTTTTTTAAAGCTGATGAAGCCCACAATTCTACCTTTAAGTCCCAGCCACCGTTTATATGCAAGCATCCTGTTGAACACAATTATATACTTTACAATTTGCAAAATTTGAAATGCATTAGACATGCAAAAGGTATATAACATAATAAAACTGATATGTTTTCTGCAAATAGCTCCAAAGCCTTTTGCATAATAATATACCTTTTCGGTACTCATTATAGCTGGATTCAGTTCCGGGTGCCATATATCAACAGAGGGAGTGTAAAAACTTGTTAGCTTTCTTTCAAAAGTTTGCAACAAATAATCCAGTTCTTCACCTATCCCATAAGATGAGCCTACGCCAAAATTAATATCAAACATAATATTATTTCGCCTTATAAATGCTGTTACAGCCGAATAGGTATAATGAAAATTGAAAATATTGACCTCTTTATTCCTTTGAGGCCAATTGCGCATTATATTCTTCTGCGTCTTTCTGTCATATAAACGACCATAAAGGATATCAATTTGAGGATGATCATTTAAATAATTTAAGGCGTTGGCAATTGTATCGGGATAATACATACAATCATCGTCAGGAAAAGTAATAATTGGCGCTTTGGCAAGCTTTATTCCTTTGTTTTTTGCTTTTGCTATTCCTTTATCCGAGCTTTTATGGTGAATAATATTTAAGCTGCCGGAAAATGAAGTTACAATTGGGCTTAAATTAATTTTATCGTTTTGGTCAACAATTATTATCTCGAAATCATTTTTATCACAAGTTTGTTTTTCCAATGATGAAAGCAGTTCTTTTACTTCGTTATCCCTGCCGTAGGTTGGGATAATTAGGCTTATTAGTTTAGTCATTTATTTTAGTACTCAAACTTAATAATTGTTTAAAAAAATATATAGATCCGAATAAGATATAGCCCGAATCACTATTCGTTTTCATGCTTCAATTACTCGTAATGCACTCTTTCTGCTATTTTTTTTGACATATTCCTTTACAAAATTTGTGTACGATTTTGCAAATAAATATCCTAACAGTAATTGACCAGGCAACGAATACATTGCACCATAATGTATGGCGCCAAGGGCAAAAATAATCAACGGAATCAAATTAAACCGATTAGTTTTAACTACAAAAATTATTATGGTTGTAATAAAGCCAATTAAGCCAGTGCAATAAAACAGATTCTCCCATGCAAAATCGCTCCAAATAATTAAATCTTTAGGATCGTCAAATTTTTGGCCAATTAGCCAAAAGCTTACGTCGCTTTTAAAAGCAGTTAACGTATCGTCTATTTGCGCTGCCTTAAAATCAAATAAAAAACTCATGTATACATTTGAAATTTTGTCAAGACCACCCGCTGCCCCAATATCAACCACAAAAAGAAGAACATAAACGACTAACACAGCTGAAATTGAAATGATTGTCCGAAGTATATTTTTAAACGGATTAATTCGATAAATTAAATACAGCAGATACAAAATATATCCTACTCCGGAGCCCAAAATAACAACAGCAAAAGTTGCAATAGCCAGCAATTTTCGGGGAATTTTAAGCCCGCTTTTTTGTTTATATTCCTCTATACAAAAGAGCAATAGTACTAAAATAGTACTTGTGATGCTGGAATTGGTCCCGATACTGTATGGACGTTGATAAAATCCTAGAATTTGGGTCTTAAAGGCGTCTTCAACCATTTCATTTTTAGGATAATTTGGCAACAGGTTGGGCGGTAATATTGTATTAATTAAAAATGCTTCAATTATTACCACTACGCTGATCCAGAATAATAACTTTTCGAAATTCAATTTAAAACTGAGATTATTGAAGAATAAGTAAAAGATATAAAATCCGAAGTAGTATCTAAGTAAGGTAACTGCTGAGGCTAGTGATGATTGTTGACATTTTAGTATAAACCAAACTAATATAACAGACAGAATAACCGCATCAATGGCTTTAAACCTGAGATGTGCCAGATTTACAACTAAAAATAATAAAGCAATAATATAAGCAGGAATACTGGTACCACTGTACGGAAGAAAAAACATAGCATAGGTTACGCCTATGATTATTCTAGGTTGATAAAGCTGCTGACCACTTATAGTGCTGAATGATAACATTAACGTCAATATTTTTTTAACCGCATGGCTGTTTATTACACAAGAAATTGTTATTTAATCCAGCTGGATATGCAAGTTGCCTCTATAGGATGCATATAAAAAATTTGTAAATTGATTTTATTTTTATGGAAATACTTCCCTTTAGAAATGAACGCATTAAAAAAGGCAACGCTTTGCCGGTTTGGTTTCCCTGAGTGTACACATATGCTATCTGGTAATCTAATGCACCACTGGTTTTCCTTTTTTCATTAAATGTTTTCAATGTCTGCAAATACATCGCATACAAAGCTTTAAACCTTTGGATTTGTCTTTCGTCTTTAAATGTAATGTTATCATTACCGATAGCATAATATCCCAAAGTAACCGGTAAATACTTAGCTCTAACGCCTTTCATGGCGATTTTCATCCACAGATCAAAGTCTTCTAAACCGACTATCTCTTTATTTAAACTAAAGCCCCCCGCCTCGACAATTGCACTTTTGCGGACGCATGTCGAGGATGTTGGTATTGCATTGAGGTTAAACAATAAATCATGATATGCATTATTTTTAAGTTGCCGACTTTTTATCGCCTTGCCGGGTATCCCGTCTTTTACAATTGTTAAATCATGATAAATTAAGTCATAATTATCTAAATCAAGTTTTGATAAATACTCTAACCGGTTATTGGTATACCAGTCGTCCGAGTCTAAAAAACAAAGCCATTCTGTATTAGCGGCAGCGATACCCATGTTACGTGGTCTGGCAGGACCTCCCCAATTATCTGACCGGATATAGACGAGGTTTAATTTGTTTATATATCTGTCCACTATCTGACTGGTGTGATCAATAGATCCATCGTCACATACAATTACTTCAAAATCATTAAAACTCTGATCGGCCAGCGAATTTAGACACCGATCCAAGTCAGCAGCGCGGTTATAAGTAGGTATGATAATAGAAAATTTGTACGTTTTATTTGTTAATGACATTGCCGGACAAGCTTCTGAATTGATTTCGATTCAAGTGATCTTTGTTATTAAGCATAAAAAGAATAAATTATCATAATTGTATAGTTCAAACTCATGCTTATTTAACTTTAACAGAATGTTCATTTAAGTGTTTAAAGAACCCTGCCATCAAATAGTATAAATTAAATTTTTCAAAGCGAAAGGTCTTTCTCAGAAGTAAAGGAAAGCTTAGTATCCAGGGCAACTTATTCTCCAAAAAATACCAAAACCATACCGAGGCGGCGCCAATTTGCATTCTTCTCTTATTTTCACCAACCAAACGATATTTTCTTATATGTTCATAAAAGATTGAATAAACCTCTACCACTTGGGTTGCCAATTTTATTTTACTTCTTATAGTAGTGGAATGCTGCCTGAAGTTGTTTAATGGAACAGTGATATAATAAAAATCTGTGTTTTCTGACAACGTTAGCCAGAATGCCCAATCAGCCGCAACGAGGTATTGAGTTGAAAGTCCGCCATGCGAAACAAATAGTTCTTTTTTTATTATCGCTGCACTCAAGTTCGGTATAACACAAGCGAACGAAAGAAATTCCCGCATTTGATTACCTTGAATAATCGTATTATTAATACACCGTTCTCTAAAGCTTTTTTCACGTCCTACATAGTCGTCTGAATAAACATTGCCATTTTCGTCTACCATATTACTTTTAGAAAAGACAACACCTACAGTCGTATTGTTAAAAAATGCATTCATCAACATTTCTATCTGTTCGGGCACCGCAAAGTCGTCACATTGGGCAAACATTAGATAATCACCTTTGGCAAACCCCGCACCATAGTTGCTCGCTTTTACATAACTACCAGTGTTCTTATCCAAAAGATGCAACTGTATATTAGGAATATCTTTGTACGATAAGAGGATTTCCCTGCTTCCGTCTGTAGAGTTATCGTCTACTACAATGATTTCAATATTTTTATACGTTTGATCAACTAAACTATCCAAGGCCTGCTGTAAATATTCCCGATGATTATAACTTGTAAATACGACACTTACCAGGGGAAGATAAAGTTTATCTCTCATTTTAATAACCCTTTTTCTTCCAGCTCCGTCAATGATAGCTTATAATCTTCTACGCTGTCAGGAATATCTTTCTGCAATAAAACCCAATCCAAAAATTCGTAGAGGCCCTCTTTAAATGTCCATTTAGGCTTATAATCCAAGATTTTACTGACTAACGATAAATCAGCAAAATTATGACGTATATCGCCTTCACGAAATACCCCTGAGATGACTATTTCCGATTTACTTTTAAGATAGGTGACTATTTCATTAGCTACCTCCAAAACACTAATCCCTAGGCCGCTTCCTACGTTTAAGATATGCTGCCCAGAAATGTTTTGATCCAGGCATTTTACTGTAGCATTAACGACATCTTCTATATAAACAAAATCGCGACTTTCCAGGCCATCCTCAAAAACATTTATTTTTTCATTACGCAAGGCTAACCTTGAAAATATCGAAAGTATGCCAGTGTAAGGATTTTTTAAAGACTGGCCCGGGCCATATACGTTTTGATACCTTAATGCAAATCCATTAATATTTTTTAGCCTTGCCGCCAGGATGATCATTTGTTCCTGAACCTGCTTTGTTATACCATAAAAAGATGAAGGATGTATCTTTGAACTTTCATCGGTAGCTTTAACCGTCAAATCACTTTTGCCGCTTATGGGGCAAACGACTTCAAAGCTCTGTTTTACCGAATTATATGTACGGGCACCAGGGTAAACACTCCCATGAATTGAGGAGTGATATTTCCCCTCGCCATATATAGATCTGGAAGAGGCTACAATTATTGTACTGATATCGTGATCTTCATTGACTAAATAATCGCATAATATAGCTGTGGCTTGGATATTTACTTGCGTATATCTGGAAATGTCGTACATTGATTGACCTGTACCGGTTTCAGCGGCGTAATGAATTACCGCATTTTGTCCCTTTAACGCCCGGTAAAAAGTGTCTTTATCACTTACGTCTCCTATAATTAATTGCACCTTATCTTTCAAGGCGTCAATAATCTCCCTGTTTGTACCATGTATTTGGGGATTAAAGTTGTCAAGTATGGTAATATTATAACCATGTCCGATTAATTTCTTCGAAACATTAGTGCCAATAAATCCAGCGCCCCCCGTAATTAAAATATTTTTCATTGTTAATTATTCTATAGAAACCCATTTTTGGGTTTCAAAGTGATATGCCTTGATAATTTTGGCAGGGCTACCTACTGCAATGCAAAAATCAGGTATGTCCTTAGTTACTACCGAATTAGCTCCTATTACCGAATTTTTACCAACGCTTGCACCAATTACACAGACGTTTTCCCCTAGCCATGCACCTTGTTGTATTTTTACCGCTTTTTTAAAGCGCACTTTTTGATTCATTATGGGCTTATTGACATCCTCAAAAGCATGGACATTATCCGAAATATATACGTTGTTTGCAATCAGTACATTATCTTCAATAATGACTTCGCCTACCGCCACTATATGTGAAAAATCGCCAATTGCGCAATTTCTGCCGATATGTAATACCGGATTCACGTCCCCTATTTTTAAAGCAAATAGCCAACCGCATCTTTGAACCACTGCGCGGTCAGCAATACTTATATACTTTTTGCCATTTATCCTGACAGAAGGATAAATCACCGCTTTATAGGCCAGGTATTTAAACGATCTCGCGTTTAAAAAGTAAAAAAGTATAAATCTGATCCGGTTAAGATAGTTTGCCATTTACTAATTTTATAAAATCAGAGATATCATTAAAACTCTTGTAATTCTCTATTAACCATTCCTCATTTTTATCCCACCACTTGGAGTTCAAAATACAATCAATCTCAGAGCCGCTGAAACGGGTTTTTATTATCTTTGCGGGTACGCCACCCACAATAGTATATGGCGCAACATCCTTTGTAACAACAGCTCCCGCGGCTACAACGGCACCTGTGCCAATATTTACGCCATCTAAAACGATGGCATTTTCGCCAATCCATACATCGTGGCCGATAAGTGTTTGCTTTGCGGTAGTAAATTCGTCTTGATTACTATATTTTTTTAACAAAGGTGTATTTCTTAAATAAAATGCAGGATGTGTACTCGCGCCATCCAACTTGTGCATTCCGGGGCCTATGCTAACATTTGAAGCTACGGAACAGAACTTGCCGATTTTAGCATTATTAACCGTCGAACGTTTTTGAATATAGGTGTGTGACCCTATAGTTGAGTTAATAATTTGGGTATTCTGAAATAAAACATTATAGTCGCCAAGTTTGCTGTTTATTAGAACTGCCCCTTTATAAAATCTACAATTAGGGTACCGACTTTGATATTTTGCCAGTTGTATAACTCTGGAAAAGTAATACTTCAGGGACTCAAATAATATTGCAAATATCTTCAGCACGAACATCAATTTTTAATTATAATATGATAAAAAATCTTATACATCATCTATATACGGATTTTATTTAATTTATCAATTGCAGTATTTGTAACCAAAACATTAATTCGGATTTTATTTCCTACAGATAAAATGTTTTAAAGAACGCCCCTTACTGTTTACTACTGTTGCCAATTGAGTATTATGTACATCAACAAGCGTAAAACCGGCGTTCTCAATTGTCTTTTTCCAATACCATTCAGGATAGTCGACATCTCCCAAATACGGATCATAAAGAAATCCTCCGGCCGATATTTTTTTTACATGTTCTCTATAATTTTTGAAAAGACTTGAACAAAATATGCCTATAAATGCCCGAGATATACTGAATAAATATTTAAGGTGTGCAGCAGGTGTTTCATTTAATATCAATAAAAAACCATTTGGCTTTAAAACTCTTTTATATTCCTGCAAAACTCCCGAGATCCCCTCAGCATGGTGCAAAGCTGACGATATAACTATAGTATCTACACTATTTGACTCTAATAATACAGGGGAAAAAAATCCTTGCACGGACCGTATCTTTGAAATATCACCCCCCATCTGATCAACGACCACAGGTAAAAAAGTTTCAAGATAATTTATACTTGAATCAATCGCCATCAATTTACTTATTTTTTTATTAGCTGATAAATATCCGGTTAGCCAACCCCCTCCACATCCTATATCCAGAACGGTTGAATTTTCAAATAAATACTTATCCCAGTCTAATTGTTTAACTGCGTTCAAGTAATTACAATCCACAGTAAGACGTGTCAAATAGGTTCTAGGATTATCCATCCATTGTTTGGCATCAGGATAAAATTTAGTTAAACTGTTATCCCATTGCTCTACATTTGTAATTACCTGTTTGGGTAACCAATTATCAATCATATTTTTATTTTTTTAGAATTATTTAGCTCAATCATCGACTTCTTAATTTGAATTAACCAGATTTCTTATAAACTCAACATTTCTGCTTGTATTATTGCCATCCAAATATCCTATATATTTTTTCATAACATCTTTGGATTTAAATAATTCAAATTCGGGAGACTTTTCATAAAACAACTGAAATAAATGCATTAATTCAATTTCATTGGTTGCAGTCATTAGTTCACTTTTATTGTTAAAGGGCTCATGCATAAAATGGGTGTCCTTTTTATAGTATATTACCGGAATACCCAGACACGAGGCTTCGAAAATCGTTTGAGAAAAAAAACTGATATATAAATCTGCTTTTACGATAAGTTCAGAAAAATTTTGAGCCTGGGTAATCTCTACATTAAGGTCATTAAAATATTCGTTGATAAATGAGCTATAAAGATCAACGTAACCGTTACCCCTAACCTTTAAAATCACTTTCGAATTTTTTCCTGTCTTTGATAGTTTTTGCACATTATTTAATATGTCAAAAAGAAAATCAAATTCAAACGCTAAGTATGAATTTAAATCTATCGGGCTAAATCCCGCTGCCCCAATTATTAATACCGGGTCAACATAATTGATCTCTTTATTAACTAAATTGACATATTTGTCCATCCTTGCATCACCCAATGGAATTGCATAATCTGCACTATTAAAATAATTTGTTTTTATAGACTCGCTGTAGCAATTGACATAATCACTGTCTTTAGCATCGTTGAAAAATGAATTAATTAATATGCCATTTAGAATCATAAAAATTGGAATATTTTTTCTTTGGCAATAATCCATCATCAGCCTATTTTCTACCCATAAATTAGTAACCGGGATCATTAAGTCGATTTGGTATCTTTTAAAGAAGTCATTGATACTATCAGCAGCATCGATGGTTAATTTGAGCTTTTGTTCAAGTATTTTGTCTATTATTTCATACAAATATTCACTTAACGGATAATTGTCATAGTACCATTTAAAACACCTGGTTTTAATAAAATCCCGTCGCAGGGAATCAGCAATCTTAAAATTATCCTTTTTATGTTTATAATGAACCCTCCGTTCATTCCAAATATCTTTTAAACCAGAATAATTATTAAATACTAATTGTATGCCCTTAATAGTTTGCAATTGCTTCACTATTTGCATGGTAGGATGATATTTATGAATGTAAATATATTTCTTACCTCTGTTTAAAAATCGATCGGTTATTCTAAAAACAAGGTCAAAACAATTAGCAATACTATTTTTGAAAGTAAATGACCAGGTAGTCCTTTGAGTTTTTTCCGAAATCCATTTTAAAATAGGAAACAGATAAACAGAATCTTTTTTAACCCGAGTAGGACTGATTAATGAATAAGGTAACTCAAATTTGTCCAGGCAACTTATTATATGCGGCTCTTCAACAGAAACAAATAACTTTTCATAACTTATAAATTTTAAAGCAATGATATTAAAGAAAAAATGGCAAAAATAATCGACCTCATTAAGTATAAAGAGCAAATGGGAATCTCCTAAATTGAATCCCTTATAATTTAATAAATCTTTACCCTTTTCATCTTTAAACCAGTTATCCAAAAATTCATACATTTCAAAATTTAGACCTTCAAGCACTTCATTGCTTACAAGATGATCTAAAAATTCGACCTGGTAGCCGGCAATTTGCAACTCAGTTTTAAGGGCAAAATCCAAACACAAAACCAAGTCAGTATTTTTATTGCATTTAAAAATATCTTGTTGCCATAAATTTCTGTTCTCTACTATAAAAACGTTTGAAAATTTTTTGTTAACTAATTTATTATTATTTAAAGCAATCATTAATCTTTATTTAGTACTGTTTTCTAATAATTCAGCCTTGGATTCAAACAGAAAGGCATTTTAAATGAATTCAAGCTATCCCGTATACTATTAACTCTATTTTTAAAGGTAGCAAAAGTATAGAGTTAATCTTTTGTTGACTTAATGCTATTTATTTTTGAAGAAATTGGCGATATCAACAAATTAATGCTCTTTCTGAAAGTAATAGAAGAGAAATAGTAAATTATTAGCCCTCCACTTATTACTGCCCCATTGTAAACAAAATAAATAAATAGGTTGATTTTGCTCTTTTCCTCCGGTAAAACCCCTTTGGTTAAATATAACACTGCCACCAAAAAACATACCGGCAATAAAGCCGGCAATAAAATTTTCCATAGGAAAGACCAAAATTCTAAGTCCAATAATTTCACAATTATGACAACATATGTGCTTGCCACCACCAGGAAAGAAAAAAATTTAAAATCAGCTAATGATTGTAACCCGATAAATCGGAATGTAAAAAAGACCCCCATCCAATAAATAAATGGCAGCAAAGCGCTTATAAGATATAGGTTCTTCGCCTTTTCATACGCCATTACAAGAAGTCCGGAGGGTGATATAATAAAACTAAATAGATAACTGAGAACTAATACTTGTGCAATAGGGACTGACGCTGCATATGAAGCGCCCACCCAGGTTAAAATAAATGTTTTGATAGTTATAGAAATGGCTAGAACGGGGAGTACAGTTAATGGGAGTGCAACAATCAAGACGGTAATAAAGAATTTTTTTAACCCCTCGTAGTCCTTTAGTCCTACATAGTAATTGAATTTGGCGATAAATGGACTGAATATTATTCCAAAAACGGATCGAAAATATTCCATTAAGGTAAAACCCACTGCATAAATTGCAATGTATTGGGGACCCAATAATTTAGATATCACAAAAGGGTCTAACTCATAGTATATTATCCAGCTGATAGTTAAGAAAATTGAAACAAATGCTAAACTGCTGGTTCTTTTATATAACTCTTTGTTAAACCGTAAGGATTTTAGCAAAAGCCTGAGATCATAACCAAGTTTACTTTTAACAACCCAAAAACCAATACATACGGCTAGTAAGCTACATACCTGAGAAAATAAAAAATAATAAACTATTGGATAACCTCCATGTCCAAAAAGCATTATAGCAAATATAATTTTGATAGCGTTTGCACAAATTAATATTTTTTGAAAGACATAATCTTTTAATCTTACTGCAAATATAATTTGTAAGACCCTCTGAAACATAAACACAGGAGACGATACAGAAAGTATAATCAAAAGCCATTTAGCAATTTGAATTTGTTGGGTATTAATCAAATTCTTAATCAAAAGCTCAGGTTTAAAGGAAATCAAGAAAACACATATTGCATACAGGCAAACAAACGATAAAAAAATAAAACCAGTAAACCCAATAATTCTAATTTCTTGTTTTAAGTCCTTTTGCGCATAACATTCAGAAGCATATTTCATTCCGGCGCCTAAAAATCCAAAATCGCCATAAGTTAAAAATATGGCAGCCGCTGTAACTAAAGTATAAATGCCATATAAATTGGGATTAGACGCTAAATATGGAGTTACCACAAATATGGAAGCGAAATTGAATAAAATAGAAACGAACTGCCAAAAATATATCTTTATTATATTAATCATATTTGGTAAGTAATTGCTTTTAAAAAAGCAGTATCTTAAAATTTGTATAGTTAAATGATTTTGCCGGATTATCTACGGTATGCTTTGAAAGATAAAAATTCGCAAACACATTCCGTAGCCCTAATCAATTTTCAACAGCGGCACTGTGAATATTGAAATTGGCCTCAAAGAATACTTTTAATAAAAATTAACTTGACCAAAAATCGGATGATAAAAGTTATGATTTCCTAAATGCAAATGATAAATTTTTATATTTCTTAAGATGAAAACTTATTTTTTACTGATCATATGAGATCACTGAGTTTCGTCCTTAACAAAGCTTAATTGAAACCTTTCTCCTTTTTCCAAAGATCTTTTGATCTGTTTTCCTAAAATATCATTATAGTATTTGGGATGTAACCCGTAACCTGGTCTTATAGATTTTACATTCTCCTTTGTAATTCTTTCTCCTTCTTCCATATTTTCAACTACATATAAGGAACGACAAAATTCTCTCCCCTTTTTCTGCTTTTCGGTCAATGCGTAATCTACTTTACCAATTGCCTTTTCAGCATCTCTAATAGCCTTTACCATCTCTGTAAATTCAAGCTCATTCATTGAGAATGAAGCGTCCGGGCCGCCTATTGAACGGTCAAGTATAAAATGTTTTTCAATTATTTTAGCACCGAGAATCGTCGCTACAATAGGAGCTGTACTACCCATAGTGTGGTCTGAAAGACCTGTCACCACGTTAAATCGTTTGGCCATGTCTTTTATCATCAGCAGATTCGCCTCCTCTATCGGCGCTGGATAACTTGACGTACATTTTAATAAAGCAATATCATGATTGCCAATCCTATTACACGCATCAAGTGCCAACTCAATATCCTCAAGTTCGGCAATTCCCGTTGATATAATTACCGGTTTTCCTTTTGACGCTACATATTCTATAAGGGGAATATCCGTAATCTCAAAAGATGCTATTTTATAGGCGGGTGTATTTAATTCTTCTAACAAATCAACTGCTGAAAAATCGAATGGAGAAGAAAAACAAATCAAACCTTCAGCACTAGCGGTTTCAAACAGTTGTTTGTGCCACTCCCACGGAGTATATGCTTCCTGATATAATTCATAAAAATATTTATTATCCCAAATAGTCCCCTGTTTTAGTTTAAAATCATCTTTTTTTGAATCAATTGTTATTGTATCGGCTGTATATGTTTGCAATTTTATACAGTCAGCACCTGCGCGCTTTGCTGCTTTAATGGTTTCCAAAGCATTTTTTAAACTACCATTATGATTTGCTGATAATTCAGCAATAATAAGTACAGGACTTTTCTCACTAATGTTGTAATTGCCTATTTTCATTTCCTAATACTTTACCTTTTAAAAATAATTCTTTTTCATAATTTCTGATCTGCGTCAATTTAACTGCACCATTAGAAGTTTTGATCACAATAAACGGATTAACTTGAATTATTGAACCATTGGGAATATCATTATTATAACCTAATTCAGAGTATTCTAGTTTGTCAATAACAATTTTTTGCTTGTCAATGAACGTAAATGCTCCGGGATAGGGATAAGCTTGTGCTCTTACCCAATTCCTGATCCTTTCCTTCTGCCAATTCCAATCAATTTCTCCATCATCAGCTGTTCTTTTTCCAAAATAAGTTGCAAGTTGATCATTTTGTCTAATTCTGCAAACATTGTTATTTTCTATTAAAATTAGCACCTTGTTAATAATATATGAATAGCTATTCATATATTTTGACAAAATATCATTCCCTGTATCTTCATCTGAAATCTCAATCGTCTCTTGCAAAACCATATCGCCTGTATCACATCCAGTATCAATAAAATGAGCAGTAATGCCGCATTTCTTTTCATTATTAATTATCGCCCAAACGTGTGGCGTACGTCCTCTATATTTGGGCAATAAGCTGCCATGGAAATTTATTGGATAACGAAATAAATCAATAACATCCTTTTCCAATAAATAAAGATAATTAATCGAAAAAAGAATCTCATTTTCGAATTTACTTGCAAACTCATATAATCTTCCTTTTCTCGGATTGCCTGTAAACAGGGGAATGTGATTGTCGCGAGCAAACGTAATTATCGCATCAGATTTAGAATCAGTTGCAATAAAAGTAATGTGGTTTGTTTTATACAGGGTTTTTAAACTTTCAAATCCAAGATTGCCTGACATTAGTAAAGATAATTTCATTTTCCAAGTTCTATAAATTGCCTTAATAATCTTTCACCTGATCTGCCATCAATAAATTTATTTACAAAAGTACTTTTATCTTTAAATGATGCATCAATAGCTCGAATAAGGTCAGTATCGGAGAAATTTTCTGCACTTTGAAAAGCCTCTAACGCCCTATAGTTTTCGAAAATATTTTTTTGGTTTTCTACATACATACCCGAAACAACTTTGCATCCAATGGCTAATACTTCTTGTAAAATACCGCTGGCAGGTACAATAGCTAGTTGTGCTTCTTCAATTAAATTGGTCATTGTGTTAGAATCAATCGAATTGTATGAAAAAAATCGTTTATCATTACTAATTGACTGTTCCAGTTGGCTTAGATAATTGTATACCGCTCCAGTAACTATAATTATTTTCTTAAACCTAGCATCGTTCTTAAGTATATCAACAGTAGTTTGGGTAATATTTCTAACATCGGCGCCACCAAAGCATATAAAAGCAGTATTTATTGATTTATAAGTTATAGTTTCTTTTGCCTTTTTTAAAAAGGCAGGGCGCAGCAATACGTAATCCAGACCTAAAGCAAACTGTGTATCCACTTGAGCCATATAATCGGATGGGACAACATTCGGGGCATGATTGATAATTAAATCGGCAAAAAAGACTTTATCATGCAAATCATCAATACATACCAATTTACATCCCTTATTTTTAATATTTTTCTGGTAATTTGAATCAGCCCCATAGTGATCTAATACCACTATCACCTCATTGTTTACGAATAATAAAAATTCTTCTTCTTTATTGATAATAATTAAATTGAACTCAAGGCCCTTAATTTCCCTTTGACTACTTGAAGGGATCTCTATACAAACAAATGATATGTCAAAATCGCTCTTAAGCATCTGCGCCAAAGCAATGCAACGTACCAGATGACCCAGGCCTATTTTTGTACTGCCATCAACCCTGATTAATATTTTATTTTTTTTCAATTAATTCAGTCGTTTAAACCCGGAATGACAGATTGGCCCCTGTAATAAATCATTGATATTGTCGCTGCCGCGTTCACACTTCGAAATTGACTTGAAAACTTCGTCCAAAGCATTGAAATATAATTCAAATTCCTTATCAGTATGCTCCGTACACGCGTAAAAATTGGTACTCGCTAAAAACCCTTTTTTTAACATCTCCTGGGCGATCAATGTTTTATAAGCCAAGGCATTTTCGCTATCAAAGCTATACGTAATTAGGGCCGGTATTCCAGCCAATGAAATAGATAGATTGTGAGTATCGGCCAGTTCTTGCCATCCAGATTGCATTTTTTTCCCTATCGTGGTAATGGTTTCCCAACTTTTAACACGCTCCATTACTTTTAAAGTGGCCAATGCGGCTGTTGGCCCTATGCGTTCGGTCCAAAAAGTGCTGCTTATGAAGGTTGTCTGAGCGGCTTCCATTACTGATTTTTTCCCTACAACTGCGGTTAGTGCGTAACCATTGCCTATAGTTTTACCAAACATAGCCATATCCGGCTCAACTCCGTACTTTTTATAAATGCCACCAAAAGTCTCTCTAAAACCAGAAGTACATTCGTCAAAAATTAACACAATATTTTTATCAGTAGCCAAATCGCGAACTTTTTGCAAAAAGTTATCTTCTGGGCCAAAATTGCGCACTACTTCCATCTTAATAACGCCGATATCGTTATTCTCAACAATAGATAATAATTCTTCGTAATTATTATAATGAAAAGGGTAAACAGTATCTTTCAGGTTTTTAGGGACACCTTTAGGGTTCAAGCCCGGAAGCAAATGGCCTGAAAGATCATCGGTTCCATTATGATTTGCAGATAGATACCAGTCATGCCATCCATGGTAGCCGCATATAGCTACTTTATCTTTGCCCGAAGCTGCCCTTGCGATGCGGATAGCAATTGAGTTAGCCTCACCCCCGCTTCGTGCAAGTCTGACCATATCTGCCCAGGGATTAATTTCAACCAGCCTTTCTGCGAGGTAAACCTCTTCAGGACAGCTCAGAGTACTCATATTACCTTTTTTTACGGTTTCCATGACTGCAGCATCCACCTCATCATTCCCATAACCAAGTGTATTTGTACCTATACCCATGATACACATGTCTATTAATTCTCTACCGTCTAAATCCCATACCCTGCAACCCTTTGCTCTTGAGAAATAAGAAGGCCAAAAATCTGGTAAAAACATTTCAGGCCTTTTAGAAAGCAACATCGTTCCACCAGGAATTAGTTTCTTAGCTTTTTTATATAAATCTTGTCCTGTTCCCATATTTATTAGTCATTTTTCAAAGATTTCAAAAAACCTTCATTTCTAATTATATTCTTATTGATCGTATACAGTGTATTACTTATGATATGATTGGTATAAGTAATCCATGTTTCGTTAACCCCCAAATCATTTATAAGCCTTTTTATAAGTTCGAAGTCATCAGGCTCATCTATCGTCATCCTGATATCGGAGAAATTAGTCCAGCAAGGAAAATTAACTGCCGTAAAAAGTTTACCACCGTTAAAATTTGTGTTTTTTCGAATATAAGGTGTAACATGCTCCCTTTCTGATTTCAATTCCGCTTGTTGCCATGCTTTTTGTAATGCTGAAAATTTAAATACTTCAACATCCTGGCCATCCGGAAAGTGTTCAATTAATGTATTTGAACAATAATCCGCGTCATTAACTATTGCCAATGCAATAACCGCATCTACTATCAACGGGTCAATTAATGGGCAGTCAGAAGTTACCCTTACTACCCATTCAGGACGAATACTTTTTGCCGCCTGATAAAATCTATCCAATACATCGTCTATAGATCCCTTAAAGGCATTTACCCCCATGGATGAGCACATTTTGTAGATAATGTCATCAGCTTCGTCCACGGTTGTAGCTACAAGTATTTGCGATACATTTTTACATTTCTGTAACCGTTCAATGTGAATTTCAAGCACCGTCTTTCCTTCAATAACTTTGAGCACTTTATTTGGTAGCCGGGTACTTCCCGTTCTTGCCTGGGTGATTAATAAGGTCTTCATGTCCATAAGGAAGGATTTAAAAAGCTCACATTATGTGTCTTTATTTCGTCTATCTTGTTAATAGCTTCGTCACATAATTTATAATTTTGAGCGATTAAGTTATTTGTTAGCTGGTCAATCGAATCCACTCCAATTAATACGTTGTCGATATTATGTTGAGATAAACAATAGCTTAACGCCAATGTCCCAACTGATATTTTATACTCGCCGGCGATATCTCTTATCTGTTTTAATTGATCATATAAAGCCATCACTACTGGATTTTGATCAAAAATATCCTTAAAGAATAAACCTTGAAGAAATACAGAACGCGTATGTATAATTTTATTCAGTTCTTTTGCTTGCTCGATTAATTCTCCTCTGAAATTGCTATTGTCTAAAACGTTGAATGGCAGTTGAATCACATCAATTGATTCATCCCTGATAACTTTTTTGAATTCATCATTGTTGTATATCGAGACTCCCAGGTATTTTACTTTATTCTGCTGCTTTAGCTTCTTAATAATTGGTATGATAGCTTTATTTTTATCGTACCCCGCAAATGAATGAAACATCAAGGTGTGTAATCTATCTATATGCAATTCATCTAAATATTGTTGAAGTTTATCATCGATATTTTCGGGAATACTCTTTGTTGGCATTTTTGTAATTACACCAAAAATATTATCTGGATATGTTTGATGAAAATGGCCAATAATTTCATGTGCATTACCATAAACTTCGGCGGTATCCAGTAACCTTACACCAGCCTTATATGCAGCTCGTAAGATTTCATTAACTTTATCTTTAGAGGGCTTACCGTTCGGATTATTAATGCCATAGGGGACTCCGAATTGAACTGTCCCCAGTATTAATTTACTGATCTCCATAAACAAAATTTGAATTAAATAGCGCCATTCTCAACACATCATGATACTTGCCGTCATAGATAACATGCTTTTGATAAGTTCCTTCAATTTTAAATCCAAGTTTATCATATAATTTGACGGCTGCCGTATTTTCCTTTATAACTCCAAGCGTAATTTTTCTTAGTTTAAGTTCATCAAAACAATATTTTAATATTCTTGCCGATGCCTCTATGGCATACCCGTTTCCCCACTCTTCTTTTCGTCCCATCATAATGCTATACTCGGCGTTCCCATGTATTAAATTTATAGGGTCAATTTTGATATTCCCGATATGTTGCTCATTTGATTTTAAATGTATAGCCCAAAATAACTTATTGCTTTGTTCACATTCTTCCAGAAACAGCTTCAGCATTCCCAAAGAGTAATTTCCACGCGTTTCCATATACCTGTAGACATCTTTGTCATTTAACCAGTTAACGTACTGCTGGGATAAATGAGCTAATGAAACAGGCACAAAATAAAGGCGCTCAGACTCTATAACTGGAACTTTCATTGTTTTACGTAAAAATCATTTATACAATTGATAACAAAATTTTGTTCATCATCATTCAAGGTTGGGTATACAGGCAGACTAATACAATATTTATAATACTCCTCTGATCTTGGCCTATCGCCCTCCTGCCAGCCTAACTCCCGGTAATATGGCATCAAATGACAGGGGATATAGTGTATTTGGGCGAATATTTTATTTTCTCTCAAATAATTATATAGACCTAGTCTATTTTCAACCTCCAGTATATAAAGGTGGTATGCATGACCGGCGATGATCCCGGATTGCCTTTTTATAAAAGGGTTGTCCCGAAAAGCATTATAATAAATTTCAGCAATTTGCCTTCTTTTTTTTAAACCTTCATCCGCCCGTTTTAATTGGCTTATGCCTAAAGCAGCTTGAAAATCAGTCAGGCGATAGTTATAACCCAAAAATTGCATCTCCATATACCAAAGAGGGTAGCTACGTTCACCACCAGCAAACTCAATGCTATTGCTGTAGGAATCTTCCGATTTAATAATACCATGTGTACGTAACTGTAAAAGTTTTTCATACAATCTCTCATCATTAGTAGTGACCATACCACCTTCGCCACAGGCTATATGTTTTACTGGATGAAAAGAAAAAATTGAAAGGTCAGCAAATTTGCCATTCCCGCAAAATTGTTTTTGAGCCTTGCTATCGAGAAAATATCCCCCTGGCGCATGGCAAGCATCTTCAATGATCCATAGCCCATATTGATTTGCAAGGGCTCTATACGCTTCCAAATCTATCGCCCGGCCAGCAAAGTCCACCGGAATTATACCCTTATAAGTTCCTTTTGGCGCTGCTTTCAACAGGGCTTCGACAGCATCTATATCCAATAAATAGGTTTCCGGGTCGATATCTGCAAAAACCACCTCTCCGCCGCAATACCTAACACAATTTGCTGATGCAACAAAAGTTATTGGCGTTGTAATAACTTTGTCGCCCTTTTTAACATCAAGTGACAAAGTACATAAATGAAGCGCTGCTGTTCCATTTGCTACGGCAACTGCATACTTAACACCTAAATAACGCGCAAATGCCTGTTCAAACTCTGCTATCTTAGGCCCTTGTGTTAAATAGTCAGATTTCAAAGTTTCTATAACAGCTTTGATGTCTTCTTCTGTGATATTTTGACGACCATAAGGAATAACGTCATTTTCCATTAGTTTTCAAAAGTTGAGTCAACGTGTTCTCTAATTAATTTTTTCAAGGTATCAATCGTTTCCCATTCTGTATTTTCGCCTGAGTTATAAGCAAATCCCCGAGGTACTAACTTAGCATTAAATTTGTGCTTAAATTCTTCAATATTCCATTTATGCGTTGCCGGTAAAATAGTATAATACTTACCCAGATCATAAGTGTAAAATGAATCTGATGGCGTGATCATTTCTTCATGAACTTTTTCCCCTGGCCTAATTCCGACTACTACCTGCTCACAATTTGGCCCAATGGCAGACGCTACATCAGTAATTTTGTATGAAGGAATTTTAGGGACAAAGATTTCTCCGCCCCAGGCATTATCCAATGCATGCAAAACCATGTCGACACCGCCGTCTAACGAGATGTTAAAGCGCGTCATATTCGGATCGGTGATCGGTAGCTTTCCTTCGCCTCTCTTCTTAAGAAAAAAGGGAATTACTGAACCATTTGATCCCATGACATTTCCATACCTAACTACCGAAAATATAATAGGGTTATCCCCTTTAATATTGTTTGCTGCGATGAAAAGTTTGTCGGACGTTAATTTAGTGGCGCCATATAAATTAATTGGTGCGCATGCTTTATCCGTTGATAAAGCAACCACCTTCTGCACATTGGTTTCCAGGCATGCATTAATGACGTTTTGCGCGCCAATCACGTTCGTTTTAATACATTCATCTGGATTATACTCGGCGATGGGAACGTGTTTCATTGCGGCTGCATGTATTATATAATCAACGCCCCTAAATGCTCTGATCAATCTTTCTTTGTCTCTCACATCGCCAATAAAAAAACGTAGTTGAGGATATTCATTTACTGGATATTCCTGAGCCATCTGATATTGCTTTTGTTCATCTCTGGAAAAAATAATCAGCCTTCTAAGATCGGGACATTCCGCTAAGATTCTTTTTGTAAGGGCCTTCCCTAGGGATCCGGTTCCGCCGGTTATTAATATACTTTTATTAGTAATATCTATCATTGCATTGTTCTCTCTAATATCTGGAAGTATTTTTATTAAAAGATTGTTTTCCGCGGGTCATTCGATGCCAGCATCCCAATCTGGTATTGTCAGTAAACGCCTTATTTTCTCTTAATCATCGGGTGACATAATTTTATTCAAAACTCTGCGAGCCGTGAGCACGATGACGGTCAAAAACATAGCTATAAATCCTCCAAATACAATACCTTTTAACTTGCCCACTTTTACTTTTTCTAATGGCAAAATCGGGGTATCAATTACCTGTATTAACGGAGTCTCTTTTCTTAAGGAAACTTTTGAAAGTTCTAAATTCTTAACCAACTCAGTTAAAATCGCTGTATTAGCTTCAACGTCAATCTGACGCTTTTGAGAATTAACCCTTAATATCTGTAATGCAGGATTTATATTCGGATTTGCATCAGACGAAGATGCTACACCATGAATAGCCGAGTTTAACTCACTGCGAACCGAATCCGTTTGGTGCTGAAGTACATTAACATTTTGGGCTGATCTTTTAATCTTTGTCGCTATATAAAAATCAGACACAGTTTTTGCAAGTACTTCCGTAAAGTATTTAGAAAATAATTCGTTTTTAGAACTTACATCAATAGCGATTATGCTTAGTTTCTTATCCGCTTTTTCAACCTTTAGATTCTGTTTTAATATAGCACTATAGAAACTACCCAAAACGCTATCCTGACTTAAGGTAAATTTAGAGCGATCAACGTTTGGTAAATATTTGACATCTTTTAAAGGTGCATTCGTCCAATCGTCTCGTAAATGGTTAAAATCGATATACAATTCGGCGAGAGTTTGTGTTTTTCCATTAATACTTACAGGAGTCAATAGGGTATTTTCAATCATCGAGCGTGATTTTAACAGCTCCAAAAGATTATCGCCATTAAAAGCTCCACCACCGTTGTTTCCGCCCAAATCAAGCCCGAATTGACTGGCTAAGCCAGCAGCAGCTCCTAGTCCCCTGGATGTGGTATTATCATCCTGCAAAGCAAAAGTCAAATTAGCGTTATATATCGTTTTCTTTCTATAAGAATAACCTAGCCCTAAAATTCCCCCCACCAAACAGGCAATTAAAATGATCTTCCATTTTGACCGCAAATACTTCCTCCATTCACTAATTTTAAGAATAACTTCCCTTAGTGATATTTCGTCCGTGGCAGTACCTTTTTCGTTATTGATCTGGGTCATTAATAGCGTATTTTGATTTTAACCCTTATTTGTTTAAACTTAATATACCTAATATAATTGCTCCTAATGATGCAAGAGCTGTTGTAAACCCTAAAATTTCCTGGGTGGTATTTCCCTTGGACTCCGGTTTCTGTGGTACGTAAATTTCACTCCCCGGCTTTACCTTAGGACGGCTGTTAAAAAAAAGCAGTACTTTTTTTGACCCTTGCACCGTTCCGTTTGGATAAACTATATAGGCACCTCGTTTTAAGGCATTTGGCGAAAAGCCACCTGCATTTAAAATATATCCTTTAAAGCTTTTCCCTTGGCTATATACGATTGCACTTGGGTATAGCACTTCGCCGTTTACCCTTACCGTTTGTAGTAGCCTTGGCACCCTTAGTACATCTGCATCGTCTAAAATGAGGTCTTCCTTGGTTCCTGGATTTTGTAATATCTTTCGCAAGTCTATACCAATATAATTATTGCGGGGTTTAAAAATGCTATCCTTTTTTGATGCACCATTATTACCAGATGCATTACTTGCTGCTCCATTTGATGAAGACACATTATAATCATTCTGTAGTCTCTGAAAATTCGCCATTCGTTCCTGATTTATTTCAGATGTATCTATCTTCGTTTTGTCAATACCAAGTACAGCAGCATTATCTCTTTTTAAACTACTTCCGTCTACATCAGCAGATTTAGTCAATCCTCCGGCTCTCTTGATGATATCAGATATTCTTTCATTTTTGTTTTGAATTGTATAATATCCAGGATATAATACTTCTCCTTCAATCTTTACTACTTTTTGAACTTCATATCCCGGCAAACTATATACCGATACGATATCATAAGGCGTAAGTGAAAAATTCGCATCAATTGTCTTTAAGCCATTATCCACGTTCACGCTAAATACTTGGGCAACCTTACTATTTAATACTGTTGGATCGCTGTCGAAGACCCTTCGTGACACTTCAATTCGCTTACCGCTTGCACCTTCTTTTAAACCACCGGCTTTAATAATGAGATCAGTAACTTTCATACTGTCAGCAAAAGAATAATCCCCGGGATTTCTTACCTCTCCTTTTATAGTTACGTTGAACTTATTGCGTAAATCAAATATAGAAGCGATGGTTACGCTATCTTCTCTTTGTAATAAGATATCTGAGGAAGGCTTGCTCATCACATCCAGAAGGTTAAAGGATAGCTGCTGCGGTGTATTGTCAGGGTTAAGCCTGGTTATGCTTCCGTGCCCTGTAAATGCATCTTCTTTTACTCCTCCTGCATTTTTGATCAATTGCGAAAGCGTCATCCCTTTTTTTAGCTCAAATTTACCCGGCCGAAAAACAGCACCTTCAATTTGCACGCGATTTTCGTATCTGTCAATTATTTTATCTATTGTAAATTTATCTCCACGCACCGGAATATAACTGCCATAATTTTTTTCAAGTACATCTGTAATTTTTCGTTGCTGATCATTCACCTGGTCAACCTTAATGCGTGTAGTATAAGCTTCATCAGTAAATCCGCCACTAAAGTCCAGCACATTCTGCAACGTTTCACCTTGTAAAACTTCAAATAAGGCGGGAATCTTTACTTCACCTTTCAGCTGTACCCGTACCTTATACGATGGAACCCGAATCACATCCTGATCCTGTAAAGAGATATTGTCTTTTTGGCTCCCCTTAACCAGGAAATCATACAGATCGACATGACGGATCACTTTATTGTCTCTGATCACCTCAATTTGCCTGAATGAGCCCACGTCGTTAGGGCCACCAGCTGCATATAAAGCATTAAACACCGATGATAGTGATGGCAAGGTGTATGTTCCAGGCTTCATTACCTGGCCCTGCAAAACCACATTAATGCTACGGATATTCCCTAAACTCACTTTTACATTAGTTCCTTTGCCAATAGCATAATTACTAGCTGCCAGTCTACTTTTTATAATTGCTGCCACCTCTGTCATAGTTTTACCGGCTACATTCAATACCCCTACTCCCGGAATATTGATATTACCCTCAGGCGAAACATCCAGGCTCCAGTCGGCTACTGAATTTCCATAAACATTAATGTTAATCTGATCATCAGGGCCAACGATGTAATTTACAGGAGTCGCTAGTTTCAAATTGGGCTGAAAGGTATTCCTATTGCTGTTTCTGAACAAATCGGCACCAAATATTTGGGGTTTTAACTGTTCAAAAAAATCATATGGATTTGCCTGTTTTAATATGTTGGTGGTGTCTGGTGTATAGTTTAATTTGCGTGATGATTGACGACTTGTATCTGAGCCGCCCATGGCATTGTTAGTTCCACCACTTTTCTTACGCAAATCAGCAACTCTCGATTGCAACTTTTGTATTTGTGAGTCAGGCAGACCTCTACTTTGAGCAAGTTGTATAATTTGCGAATCGCTTAGCCCCATTGCCTGGGCCTTTTGCATTAATTGCATAATTTGTCCATCGGAAAGATCATCTACATTGATGCCTGACAAATTTTGCGGAATAGATTGAGAAAATGCCGGGCTGTACGCCAGAACACATAAAAAAATCGCAATTACAGATAAGTGGAGTCTAAATTTATTCATTAAGTTTATTCTAATCGTGGTCAAGGAAACCACATTATACTTTGTTATCTTGTGACAAAATTCGGTGCAAATTAAGTAAATAAAAACACTTTAATAGCCTATAACAGGACTTTAAAACATCAAAAAGTAATTATTGTTTTATTGATAATCGCTAAAATATGCTAAAGGCGGGCATCAATTAAGCTACGATCAAGAACAGATTTGGTATCATAAATAACTGCAGTGCTACCTTTTCTAATCTTTTCAAAATTTAATTCCAGAAACTCTTTGTGGCTGACAGCTAGTATAATTGCATCGTACTGACAATCAATAACTTGTTTAAGCAGCGTTATATTATATTTCTCCTCCACTTCACTATGATTAGCATGCGGGTCATACACATCTACATCAAGCCCGAATTGTTTTAATTCTGAATAAATATCGATCACCCTGGAGTTTCGTATATCAGGGCAATTTTCCTTAAATGTAACACCAAGTATTAGCGCTTTAGCCCCTTGAATTTTATGACCTTTATGGATCATAAGTTTTATAACTTTATTGGCGACAAACATCCCCATATTATCATTTACCCTACGCCCTGAAAGTATTACTTGGGGATGATAACCTACAGATTCTGCTTTATGAGCTAAATAGTAAGGGTCAACACCTATACAATGTCCGCCAACCAATCCTGGTTTAAATTTTAAAAAATTCCATTTCGTGGCCGCCGCATCTATTACTTCAGTCGTATCAATACCAATACGATCAAAAATTAATGCAAGCTCATTTACGAACGAGATATTCAGGTCCCTTTGCGCATTTTCTATAGATTTTGACGCTTCAGCAACCTTAATGCCCGATGCTTTATGGGTACCGGCAGTAATTATAGTTGCGTACAATTGATCAATAATTTCGGCCGTTTCGGGAGTTGATCCTGAAGTGACCTTTTTAATCTTTGTTAAAGTGTTAACCTTATCCCCTGGGTTTATGCGTTCGGGTGAGTATCCGCAGTAGAAATCCTGATTGTATTTTAAACCCGAGAATTTCTCTAAAACAGGAACACATTCTTCCTCTGTGCAGCCTGGGTATACGGTTGATTCATAGATTACAATGTCTCTTTTTTTCAGAACCCCAGCTATCATTTCAGAAGCTTTTAGTAATTGCGAAAGATCAGGAGCCTTAAACTGATTTATTGGTGTAGGAACTGTAATAATATAAACATTGCTTGTTTTGATGTCTGCAATATCTGATGAAAATATTAATCCGTGATTGTACTTTTTAAAAGATATTAATACATCTTTTAAGGCAGTTAAGTCAGCTTCATTTGTCTGATCAACGCCATCAGATAACTCCTTAATGCGGTTTTGGTCAATTTCGAATCCTATAACTTTATATTTTTTCGCAAATTCTATCGCTAAAGGAAGTCCGACATATCCTAACCCGACAATTGTAAGTTGATGTGTTTTCAAGGTAAGTAACTTTAATATAAAGTCCTGATAGGCCTATAGTTATAATTAATTGACAACCGGCTTAAAGTATCAAATGTGTTAAAAACTGAATTTATTTCAAAATAAGGGTGCTGTTAAAATAGTAAAGCCTTCCATTTTCACAGAAGGCTTTACAAACTTATTAAAAAGAATTCACTTACGCTTCAACTTCTTCGGTTTTTGAAGCCATCAGGCGATCAAATTCCTCTTGCGAACCTACGCGGATGTTCTCGTATACACGCAAACCTGTTCCTGAAGGGATAAGGTGACCTACGATCACGTTTTCCTTCAAGCCAAGCATGTTGTCTTTCTTACCCGCTATAGCTGCTTCATTCAGTACTTTTGTAGTTTCCTGGAATGATGCGGCAGAGATAAATGATTTGGTACCCAATGATGCCCTGGTAATACCTTGCAGCACTGGACTTGAAGTTGCAGGTATAGCATCTCTTACTTCCGCCAGTTTCAAGTCCTTACGTTTCAAGATAGAATTTTCATCTCTGAGTCTTCTTACTGAAACGATCTGACCTGCTTTAAGTGTATTTGAATCACCAGGCTCAACAACAACCTTCTTATCATATATATCGTCATTTTCCATCATGAAGTCCCATCCGTCAACAGCTTCTTTTTCAAGGAAACGGGTGTCGCCGGCATCTTCAATCTGTACTTTCTGCATCATCTGGTGCACGATCACTTCAAAATGCTTGTCGTTGATCTTCACACCCTGCAAACGGTAAACTTCTTGTATGCCATTTACCAGGTATTCCTGTACTGCAGCCGGACCTTTGATAGCCAAAATGTCAGCAGGCGAAATTGAACCGTCAGACAATGGCATACCAGCCTTCACAAAGTCATTATCCTGTACCAGGATGTGTTTAGACAATGGAACAAGGTATTTTTTGATCTGCCCATCTTTTGATTCGATAGTGATCTCGCGATTACCACGTTTAACACCACCTAAGGTTACAACACCATCGATCTCGGTTACTACAGCCGGGTTAGATGGGTTACGTGCTTCGAACAATTCAGTTACACGTGGCAGACCACCGGTGATATCGCGTGTTTTGCCGGTTGAACGTGGAATCTTGGCAATAACCTGTCCGGTTTGTACCTTCTCTGCTTCATCAACTGCAATGTGTGCTCCTACCGGGATGTTATATCCTTTTATCAGATTACCTTTTGAATCGGTGATATGGATAGAAGGGTTCTTTGTTTTATCACGGGTATCAATAATTACCTTTTCGCGGTGACCTGTTTGTTCGTCTGATTCTTCACGGAAAGTTATACCTTCCAATACTGCATCAAACTGAACAACACCGGCAAATTCAGATATAATTACCGCGTTATATGGATCCCATGAACAGATACGGTCGCCTTTGGTGATCTTGCTGCCATCTTTTACATACAGGTATGAGCCGTATGGAATATTATTGGTCATGATTACTTTATTGCTACCTTGCTCAACAATACGGAACTCACCTGAACGGCCTAATACTACTTCAACTTTACCTTCTTCAGTTTCAAATGGAACCGTACGAACGTTTTCAAATTCAATAATACCTTCAAAACGAGCGTTAATCTGTGACTCAGCAGCAATGTTTGATGCGGTACCACCCACGTGGAATGTACGCAACGTTAACTGTGTACCCGGCTCACCAATGGATTGTGCAGCAATTACACCAACAGCCTCGCCCATTTGCACGCGTTTACCGCTTGCAAGGTTACGGCCATAGCACAATGCACATACACCACGTTTGCTTTCGCAAGTTAATACTGAACGTATCTCAATACCTTCAAGTGGTGAATTTTCTATCTTCTTGGCAACTTCTTCCTCTATATCCTGGCCTGCTGAAACCAATAGCTCACCTGTGATAGGATCATGTACTTCATGTAATGAGGTACGACCCAATATACGGTCATATAAAGGTTCAACAATGTCTTCGTTATCTTTCAATGCGGTGGTGAAAATACCTCTAAGCGTTCCGCAATCCACTTCACCTACGATCATATCCTGTGCCACGTCATGTAAACGACGGGTCAGGTAACCAGCATCAGCAGTTTTCAAAGCGGTATCGGCCAAACCTTTACGGGCACCGTGAGTTGAAATAAAGTATTCCAATACTGACAAACCTTCTTTAAAGTTCGAAAGGATAGGGTTCTCAATAATTTCACCACCTGAACCTGATTTTTGCGGTTTCGCCATCAGACCACGCATACCTGCAAGCTGACGAATCTGCTCTTTAGAACCACGTGCACCAGAATCAAGCATCATGTATACTGAGTTGAAGCCCTGGTTATCTGTTGACAATATCTCCATTACGTTTGCTGTCAAACGGTTGTTGATACGTGTCCAGATGTCAATGATCTGGTTATAACGCTCGTTATTGGTAATGAAACCCATGTTATAGTTACCCATAACTTCTTCAACTTGTTTAGAAGCCTGAGCAATCAAAGTAACTTTTTCAGCAGGGATATTAATATCCTTCAGGTTAAATGATAACCCACCCTGGAATGCCATCTGGAAACCTAATTCCTTAATATCATCCAGGAACTGAGCGGCGCGCGCCATACCAGTTACCTTTACTACATCACCAATAATATCACGTAATGATTTTTTGGTCAATAGCTCATTAATATAACCTACCTCAATTGGAACGTGCTGGTTAAATAACACGCGACCAACAGTAGTGTCAATCAGTTTATTAACAATGGTGCCATCTTTTTCTTTCACATTAGCCTTAACTTTAATAAAGGCGTGCAGGTCAAGTTTACGCTCATTATAAGCGATAATAACCTCTTCAGAAGAATAGAATGACAAGCCTTCACCTTTAATAGTACGACCAGCATCAGTTTTACGGCCTTTGGTTATGTAGTACAAACCAAGCACCATGTCCTGAGATGGTACTGTAATAGGTGTACCGTTTGCAGGGTTAAGGATGTTATGCGATGCAAGCATCAATATTTGGGCTTCCAAAATAGCGGCATTACCAAGCGGTACGTGCACAGCCATCTGGTCACCGTCAAAGTCAGCGTTGAATGCGGTACAAGTTAACGGGTGTAACTGGATAGCTTTACCTTCAACCAGTTTTGGCTGGAAGGATTGTATACCCAAACGGTGCAGCGTTGGCGCACGGTTTAGTAATACAGGGTGGCCTTTCAGTACGTTTTCCAAAATATCCCAAACTAATGGGTCTTTACGGTCAACTATCTTTTTAGCTGATTTTACTGTTTTAACCACACCTCTTTCAATCATTTTACGAATGATGAATGGTTTAAACAACTCGGCAGCCATATCTTTTGGTAAACCGCACTCGTGTAATTTAAGGTTTGGACCTACAACAATTACCGAACGGGCTGAATAGTCAACACGTTTACCTAATAAGTTTTGACGGAAACGGCCTTGTTTACCTTTCAGGATATCTGAAAGTGATTTCAAAGCACGGTTACCTTCTGTTTTTACAGCGTTTACCTTACGTGAGTTGTCGAATAATGAGTCAACAGCTTCCTGTAACATACGTTTTTCGTTACGTAAGATTACTTCTGGTGCTTTGATCTCGATTAACCTTTTTAAACGGTTGTTACGTATAATTACACGACGGTATAAATCATTCAAATCGGAAGTAGCAAAACGGCCACCTTCCAATGGAACCAACGGACGCAATTCAGGCGGGATAACCGGAACGATCTTAACGATCATCCACTCAGGGTTATTTTCGATCCTGGTTTTTGCATCACGGAAAGCCTCAACAACCTGTAAGCGCTTCAAAGCTTCGTTTTTACGTTGCTGAGAAGTTTCGTTAGCTGCCTGGTGACGAAGGTTATAAGATAATTCGTCCAGATTTAAACGACGCAATAATTCCTCTAAAGCTTCAGCACCCATTTTGGCTACGAATTTCTGAGGGTCTTTGTCATCCAGGTACTGATTTTCTTTTGGAAGAGTATCCAAAACATCAAGGTATTCTTCTTCAGTCAGGAAATCCATTTGCTGGATACCATCACCTTCTTTAATACCAGGCTGGATAACTACGTATCTTTCATAATAAATGATCAGATCGAGTTTTTTGGTTGGTAAGCCCAGCAGGTAACCAATTTTGTTTGGTAACGAACGGAAATACCAGATATGCGCAACAGGAACTACCAGGTTAATGTGTCCCATACGCTCACGACGTACCTTTTTCTCGGTTACTTCAACACCGCAACGATCACACACGATACCTTTGTAACGGATACGCTTGTATTTACCGCAATGGCACTCGTAATCTTTAACCGGACCAAAAATACGTTCGCAGAATAAACCATCACGCTCAGGCTTGTAGGTCCTGTAGTTGATAGTTTCTGGTTTTAAAACTTCGCCGCTTGAACGCTCAAGAATGGATTCAGGTGAAGCCAAACTGATGGTAATAGTGGTGAAGTTACTTTTGATTTTATTATCCTTTTTGTAAGACATAGTCTCCTTTGTTTTTAATTATTGAATAATAGAATTATTCTAACGTGATATCCAAACCTAAACCTCTTAACTCATGAACCAATACGTTGAATGATTCAGGAACTGATGGTGTTGGCAGGTTTTCACCCTTAACGATAGCTTCGTAAGTTTTAGCACGGCCGATAACATCATCCGATTTAACGGTTAATATTTCCTGCAGAATGTTTGACGCACCAAATGCTTCAAGTGCCCAAACTTCCATCTCACCAAAACGCTGACCACCAAATTGTGCTTTACCGCCCAATGGTTGTTGTGTAATTAATGAGTATGGCCCTATAGAACGTGCGTGCATCTTATCGTCAACCATGTGACCCAGTTTCAGCATGTAGATAATACCTACTGTAGTTGGCTGGTCAAAACGATCGCCTGTTAAACCGTTATACAGGTAAGTTCTTCCTGATTCAGGTAAACCGGCTTTCTTAACCCACTCTTCCACTTCTTCGTGAGTTGCCCCATCAAATATCGGAGTAGCGAATTTCATGCCCAGTTCTTTACCTGCCCAGCCTAAAACTGTTTCGTAGATCTGTCCAAGGTTCATACGCGATGGTACACCCAACGGGTTCAATACGATATCAACAGGTGTTCCGTCTTCAAGGAATGGCATATCCTCGTCACGTACGATACGGGCAACAATACCCTTATTACCGTGACGACCGGCCATCTTATCACCCACTTTAAGCTTACGCTTTTTAGCGATGTAAACCTTAGCCATTTGCACAATACCTGATGGAAGCTCGTCACCTACACTAATAGCAAATTTATCACGACGGTAGCCACCCAGTTCTTCATTGACTTTTATTCCATAGTTATGAAGAAGGAGTTTTATCAGGTCGTTTTTATCATCATCAGTGGTCCATTTAGTTGGGTTAACGTTTTCATAGTTTAACTCAACCAATATTTTTTGGGTGAACTTAACACCTTTTGGTACCAGCAACTCTTTGTAAACATTGTAAACACCTTGTGATGTTTTACCGTTCACGATCTCGAATAATTTGTCGATCAAAATATTCTTAAGATCTTTCATTGCCTTTTCGTGCTTGGTATCCAGTTTCTCCAGCTGAGCTTTCTCTTCAGCCTTTGAAGTTTTCTTAGCACGTGAGAACAATTTGGTATCAATTACCACACCATTGATTGATGGAGGAGTTTTTAATGATGCATCTTTAACATCACCTGCTTTGTCACCAAATATGGCACGTAATAATTTTTCTTCCGGTGAAGGATCAGACTCACCTTTTGGAGTGATCTTACCGATCAGGATATCACCTTCTTTAACCTCGGCACCAACACGGATAATTCCGTCCTCGTCAAGATCTTTAGTGGCTTCTTCTGATACGTTAGGGATATCCGGAGTCAGTTCTTCCTCACCACGTTTAGTGTCACGAACTTCAAGTTCGAATTCTTCAACGTGTAAAGAAGTAAATATATCCTGTGACACAACGCGTTCTGAGATCACGATCGCATCCTCAAAGTTATATCCCTGCCAAGGCATGAACGCTACTTTAAGGTTACGGCCTAATGCCAGCTCACCATTTTGTGTTGCATAACCTTCGCAAAGCACTTGTCCTTTTTCAACTCTTTCGCCTTTTTTAACAATTGGCTTAAGGTTCATGGTTGTGCTCTGGTTGGTCTTTTTAAACTTAGTTAAAAGATAACCGCGTGTATCGCCATCAAATGATACCAAACGATCTAACTCGTTACGGTCGTATTTGATACGGATCTCGGTGGCATCCACGTATTCAACTACACCATTGCCTTCAGCATTGATCAGTGTACGTGAATCTTTTGCTACACGGCCTTCCAAACCTGTACCTACAATTGGCGCTTCAGGGCGCAATAATGGTACGGCCTGGCGTTGCATGTTTGATCCCATCAGGGCACGGTTAGCATCATCATGTTCCAGGAACGGAATTAATGAAGCTGCGATAGACGTGATCTGGTTAGGGGCAATGTCCATATAATCAAGTCTTTCAGGCTCAATTACCGGGAAGTCACCTTCGAAACGTGCTTTAACACGTGGCGTAGCAAATACACCTTTATCATCATATACTGCATTAGCCTGACCGATGGTTTTTCCATCCTCATCTTCTGCAGATAAGTATACAACTGGTTCATTAACAGCTACAACACCATTATCAACACGTTTGTATGGAGTTTCGATGAAACCTAAATTGTTGATCTTAGCGTGTACGCAAAGTGAAGATATCAAACCAATGTTCGGACCTTCAGGAGTTTCGATAGTACACAAGCGACCGTAGTGGGTGTAGTGTACGTCACGAACCTCGAAACCTGCACGCTCACGTGACAGACCACCGGGCCCTAAGGCTGACAGACGACGCTTGTGCGTGATCTCTGCCAGTGGGTTGGTTTGGTCCATAAACTGTGAAAGCTGGTTAGTACCGAAGAACGAGTTGATAACTGATGACAGTGTACGTGCGTTGATCAGGTCGGTTGGTGTGAACACTTCGTTGTCACGAATGTTCATACGCTCACGGATGGTACGGGCCATACGTGCCAAGCCTACACCGAACTGTGCATATAATTGCTCACCTACTGTACGAACACGACGATTTGACAAGTGGTCAATATCATCCACCTCAGCTTTTGAGTTGATCAGTTTGATCAGGTATTTAACGATCGCAATAATATCCTGCTTGGTTAAAACCTTAGTCTCGTCTGATGTATCCAGTTTCAGTTTGCGGTTGATGCGGTAACGGCCCACATCACCCAGGTCATATCTCTTATCAGAGAAGAACAAACGATCGATGATACCACGAGCTGTTTCTTCATCAGGTGGTTCAGCGTTACGTAATTGACGGTAGATATGCTCAACCGCTTCTTTTTCTGAGTTTGAAGTATCCTTTTGTAATGTATTGTATATAATAGTATAATCACCGCTGGTTGAAGCATCTTCCTTGTTCAGGATGATGGTTTTCACACCTGCATCAATGATCATATCAATATGGTCGTCTTCCAATACGGTTTCACGCTCAAGGATGATTTCGTTACGGTCGATAGACACAACTTCACCTGTATCCTCATCCACGAAGTCTTCAACCCATTTTTTGAGCACCCTTGCAGCAAGCTTACGGCCAATATATTTCTTAAGGCCTGATTTGCTCACTTTCACTTCATCAGCCAGTTCGAACAACTCTAAGATATCTTTATCAGAGTCATAACCAATAGCACGAAGCAATGTAGTAACCGGGAATTTCTTTTTACGGTCAATGTAAGCATACATCACGTTGTTCACGTCTGTAGCAAATTCGATCCATGATCCTTTGAAAGGGATAACACGTGCCGAATAAAGTTTTGTACCGTTAGTGTGACGGCTCTGACCAAAGAACACGCCTGGAGAACGGTGTAATTGCGATACAATTACACGTTCAGCACCGTTGATAACAAAAGTACCTTTAGGCGTCATATAGGGGATGGTTCCCAGGTATACGTCCTGTACTATTGTTTCAAAGTCTTCGTGTTCAGCGTCATTACATGATAAGCGAAGTTTCGCTTTCAGTGGCACACTGTAGGTTAAGCCGCGCTCAATACACTCGCGTATATCATAACGTGGCGGGTCAATAAAATAGTCAAGAAACTCTAAAACGAAGATATTTCTTGAATCTGAGATTGGAAAGTTTTCGGCAAACACTTTAAACAGCCCTTCTTTATGACGGTTGTCTGAGGTGGTTTCCAATTGAAAAAATTCCTGGAAAGATTGCAACTGAACATCCAGAAAATCTGGGTAATCTAATACCTTTCTGCTGGTTGCAAAGTTTACTCTTTGATCGATTTTGTTTGCCAAGGGATTATAATTTTAGTTTACTAATAAACTGTTGTAGATGTTCTTGAAGATGTGAGACGTGAGATTTGAGATTTGAGACATATGAAACAGATTTAAAACCAATTGGTGAAAATCCCACATCTCATATCCACTTCCCGTTATCTAAACTTCACATCTAATTATTATAAACGACAATAGACCCCGACCAAAACAGGTCGGAGTCTTATGCTATTTTTGCTGGTTGAAGTTATTTAACTTCAACAACAGCTCCGGCTTCTTCTAATTGTTTTTTCAGAGATTCAGCTTCTTCTTTAGTTACACCAGTTTTAACTTCTTTAGGTGCACCGTCAACAAGATCTTTAGCTTCTTTCAAACCTAAACCAGTAAGGTCTTTCACTAATTTAACAACTGCTAATTTAGCGCCGCCAGCTTCTTTCAGAATAACATCAAAAGCTGTTTGAACTGCTTCAGCAGCAGGAGCGTCACCACCACCAGCAGGAGCAGCAGCAACAGCAACAGCTGCAGCAGCAGGCTCAATGCCATACTCGTCTTTTAATATCTGAGCTAATTCGTTAACTTCTTTTACTGTTAAGTTTACCAACTGTTCAGCAAATGATTTTAAATCTGCCATTTTATTTTAATTTTTACTTTAAATACGTTTGTTGTTTAATTGCGAACTTTTAGGTGTTCGTTAACCTCTTTCTTGTAATGTTTTAACAATTCCTGCCAGTTTATTTCCGCCTGATTGCAGACCTGAAATAACGTTTTTAGCTGGTGATTGCAGTAATCCGATGATCTCTCCGATCAGTTGTTCTTTAGATTTTAAGTTAACTAAAGTATCCAACTGTTTGTCGCCGATAAATACAGACGAATCGATATAAGCTGCTTTTAAAATTGGTTTTTCACCTGTTCTCCTTAATTGTTTGATCAACTTTGCCGGAGCAGTTGCTGATCTTGAAAAAAGGATTGATGATGAACCTTTTAATACATCATATATCGGGCTGAAATCACCACCTGCGGCTTCCATAGCTTTTTTAATCAAGCTGTTTTTAGCCACCTGCATGGTGATGTCGCTTTCGAAAAATTTACGACGGATATCGTTTATTTTTGCAACCGTCAGATCAGAGGTATCAGTAATATAAAAATTACCGTATTCTTTAATCTGTTCAGTAAGGGCAAGAACAAGTTCGTGTTTTTCTTCTTTATTCATGATTAAATCCCCGCTACTGTTTTAGTTTCAATTTCGATTCCGGGCGACATAGTTGAAGAGATATGAATACTCTTGAAATATGTTCCTTTAGCTGCTGATGGTTTTAATTTTGAGATAATCTGCAATACTTCTAAAGCATTCTCATAAATTTTATCAGCAGGGAAAGATACTTTTCCTATTGATGCGTGAATGATACCGGTTTTATCAACCTTGAAGTCGATCTTACCACCTTTTACCTCAGTAACTGCTTTACCAACTTCGGTAGTTACAGTTCCTGATTTAGGGTTAGGCATCAGGTTACGCGGACCTAAAATACGGCCCAAACGTCCAACCTTAGCCATAACACTTGGCATAGTAATAATAATATCAACGTCAGTCCATCCGCCTTCAATCTTGGCAATATAGTCATCCAAACCTACAAAATCTGCACCTGCATCCTTTGCTTCCTGCTCTTTGTCAGGTGTGCAAAGCACTAATACACGTACAGTTTTACCGGTTCCATGAGGCAATGTTGCAATACCACGCACCATTTGATTGGCTTTGCGTGGGTCAACACCTAAACGAACATCTATATCAACAGAAGAATCAAACTTTGTATAGTTAATTGTCTTAACTAAAGCTGATGCGTCCTGTAGTGAATATGCCTTATTAGCCTCAATTTTGGATAGTGCCGCTTTTTGATTTTTTGTTAATCTTGCCACTGTCTTAAACTGATTTGTATAAATTAATTTATTTTGATTTGAGATCTGAGATTTGAGATTTGAGATTTAAAAAATCCGAAATCGAAAATCCGAAATCCGAAATCAATTTAGTTCCAGGGAGCCGTACCAGATACGGTAATTCCCATACTTCTGGCAGTTCCTGCCACCATTTTCATGGCTGATTCTACTGTAAATGCATTTAAATCAGTCATTTTATCTTTGGCGATTGTCTCAACCTGTGACCAATTTACATTGGCAACTTTTTTACGGTTGGGTTCAGCCGACCCACTTTTAATACCTGTTGCTTCCATTAACTGGATTGCTACAGGAGGGGTTTTGATGATAAAATCAAATGACTTATCGACATAAACAGTAATTACAACAGGTAACACTTTACCAGGTTTATCCTGGGTACGTGCGTTGAACTGCTTGCAGAACTCCATGATGTTCACACCTTTTGCACCTAAAGCAGGTCCAATTGGAGGAGATGGATTTGCAGCGCCGCCCTTCACCTGAAGCTTAACCATTGCACCGATTTCTTTTGCCATTTTGTTAATTTTAAATAGTACTCAATGTTATAAGTGGAAGCTATGTAACATTTAAGATCTTGCTGATTTCGGATTTCGGATGTTCAATTTCGAATTTGAAAAACCTCATTAAGAAATCTAATATTTTTAATTATAAAATTCCGACATCGGACATCCGACATCCGAAATTCTATTATTCTTTTTCAACCTGCATGTAATTCAATTCAAGCGGCGTACGGCGCCCGAATATCTTTACCATTACTTTTAATTTTTTCTTTTCTTCGTTTACCTCTTCTATCACACCGCTGAAACCATTGAACGGACCGTCCATTACCTTTACGCTTTCGCCTACATAGTAAGGTACGTTCATTGTTTCGCCCTGTGTGCTCATTTCGTCAACCTTACCTAAAATACGGTTAACTTCTGCCTGACGAAGCGGAATAGCATTGCCGGCTTTATCGCCAAGGAAACCTATCACACTGTTTATATTTTTAATGATGTGCTCAAGTTCTCCGTCCAGCGCTGCTTCCATCAATACATATCCAGGGAAAAAGTTACGCTCTTTAGCGATCTTCTTTCCATCACGCATCTGGTAGTACTTTTCAGTAGGTATTAAAACCTGTGGAACTAAATGGGTAATGCCCAAACGATTAATTTCGGCATCAATATATTGTTTCACTTTTTTTTCCTTACCACTGATGGCTCTTACCACATACCATTTCAATTGATCGCTCATCTTTGTATACAAATTAGGCTAATGATGTATAAAATTTATCCAGCACAAAATGTATTGCCTGATCCATAAAAAATATAGCTAAAGCAATAATTATTGCCGCTATCAAGACAACAACCGCGCTATTCTGTAACTCGCGCCATGTTGGCCAGGTTACTTTCTGGGTTAGCTCGATGTAAGACTCTTTAATATACTCTGTTACTGCAGCCATTTTTTGTTACTTATTATGCACGGGAACAAGGATTCGAACCCTGATCAAAGGTTTTGGAGACCTCTATTCTACCATTGAACTATTCCCGTTTTTAATTTAAACTTATAACTTCCTTTTAGTAAACAAAGTACTTAGCCAAATTTGACTAAGTACTTTGCAAGAAATTAACCTATTCCTTGTACCCCATTAAGGGTTGTCAGGCTAGATTATTTTAATATCTCAGTTACCTGACCAGCACCTACGGTACGACCACCTTCACGGATAGCGAAACGTAAGCCTTTTTCCATAGCGATAGCGTTGATCAACTTTACAGTGATGGTAACGTTATCACCTGGCATAACCATTTCTACACCTTCAGCCAGTGTAATTTCACCGGTTACGTCAGTTGTGCGGAAATAGAATTGCGGACGGTATTTGTTGAAGAATGGAGTGTGACGGCCACCTTCTGCTTTTGATAATACGTAAACTTCTGCTTTGAAATCTGTGTGAGGAGTTACTGAACCTGGTTTGCAAATAACCATACCACGACGGATATCAGTTTTTTCAATACCACGTAACAATAAACCTACGTTGTCACCAGCTTCACCTCTGTCAAGGATCTTGCGGAACATTTCAACACCAGTTACAGTTGATTTTAAGTTCTCAGCACCCATACCCAGGATGTCAACAGCTTCACCAGAGTTGATAACACCACGCTCGATACGACCAGTTGCAACGGTACCACGACCAGTGATCGAGAATACGTCTTCAACAGGCATCAAGAATGGAAGATCAGTTAAACGTGGAGGAATTGGAATGTGTGCATCAACTGCATCCATTAATTCCATAATTTTTCCAACCCATTTTGGATCGTTGTTCAAACCACCCAGAGCTGAACCTTGTATTACAGGAATATCATCACCTGGATATTCGTAGAATGATAATAATTCACGAATTTCCATTTCAACTAATTCTAATAATTCCGGATCATCAACCATGTCAACTTTATTCATGAACACAACCAATGAAGGCACACCTACCTGGCGGGCTAACAGAATGTGCTCACGAGTTTGAGGCATTGGACCATCAGTAGCGGCAACAACTATAATTGCACCGTCCATTTGAGCAGCACCTGTAACCATGTTCTTCACATAATCCGCGTGACCTGGACAGTCAACGTGTGCATAGTGACGGGTTGCAGTTGAATACTCAACGTGCGCAGTGTTGATAGTGATACCACGCTCTTTTTCTTCAGGAGCTGAGTCGATTGAATCGAATGAACGAGCTTCTGAGAAACCTTTATCAGCCAATACTTTGGTAATAGCTGCGGTAAGGGTTGTTTTACCGTGGTCAACGTGACCGATTGTACCGATGTTTAAGTGCGGCTTGCTGCGGTCAAACTTTTCTTTTGCCATGATTTATAAAAATTTTGTAGGTTAATTTTATATTTAATTGTCGTTTTTATACGCCGAGCCAACAATGGGATTTGAACCCATGACCTCTTCCTTACCAAGGAAGTGCTCTACCCCTGAGCTACGTCGGCTTATATTCAGTTTGCAGTTATCAGTTTGCAGTTATCAGTTATTAATTACTGCCAACTGCTTACCGCCGACTGCCCACTGTTTAACAGAGCGGAAGACGAGGTTCGAACTCGCGACCTATAGCTTGGAAGGCTATCGCTCTACCAACTGAGCTACTTCCGCATTTTGTTAATTAGTGAATGAGTGAATTATCGAATGAATGATTACTCACACATTCACTAATCCACTCATTCAAAAATAGTGGGGGGAGAAGGATTCGAACCTTCGTAGCCGAAGCAACGGATTTACAGTCCGTCCCATTTGACCGCTCTGGTATCCCCCCAAGCTTATTTAGTGATTGAGCGAATTAGTGAATTGCCGAGTTCATCACTCACTCATTCACTAATTCAGCAATTCACTCACTAAATAAACAGAGCCTCCTATCGGGATCGAACCAATGACCTACTGATTACAAGTCAGTTGCTCTACCAGCTGAGCTAAGGAGGCGTTTTTTATCTACTTTTTCGCCTGATCACATACCTGTTTGCAAGGGTCCGCCAGCTAAGCTAAAGAGATTTATTGCCTTTGTTTTTACTGTTAGTTTTCAAAATATTCCTGAATACCACCAGTTTAAACTACAGGCGTAAATTTTGTATTTTAATGAACAACCCTTTTGAATAAAATTTGAGGCTTGCATACCTCTCCGAAAGGGATTGCAAATTTACAAAATTTTAAACCCGGACAAAATTATTTTGCAAAAAAAAATCGACGGCCTTAAAAGCCGTCGATCTCCGCGATTTTTTATATGAATTTTTATTAATATTCTTCGTTTTCTGCCAGTATAGCGGCTTTTTTTGAAGTCTCAGCAACTAGTGCTTTCTTTTGCTTATGTTTTTCTATTTGCTTGCGAAGGCACTCAACCGCCAGGTCAGTCCCCTCTTCAAAGGTTTTACATTGCTCTTTTGCGAATAATTGAACGCCCGGTATCGACAGTTTTATTTCCGTTATTTTATTTGCCACATCTTCTACATTTTCTAATCGTAAATAAATTTCGCCACTAATGATCCTGTCATAAAACTGATCTAACTTATTGACTTTCTTCTGAATAAAATCCAATAATCTTTTGTCTGCATCGAAACGGATAGACTGCACTGTAATTTTCATGTTTCCTCCTTGAATTACGCCTTTGGATGGGCTTGTTTATAAATAGACTTTAATCGCTCAACTGAATTATGTGTATAAACCTGGGTGGCACTGAGGTTTGCATGGCCCAGGAGCTCCTTTATAGCATTTAAATCGGCTCCCCGGTTTAACAGGCTGGTTGCAAATGTATGCCTCAGCACGTGTGGACTTTTTTTATCCTGGGTTGATATGTAAGAGAGGTATTTCTGCACTATTAAATAAATAAACTTTGGATACACATCGGATCCTTTATTTGTAACGATTAACGTTACGGAATTGTTATGAAAATTTTGATTTTTCTTTAACTCGATATATTTCTCCAGCAAAATCTTCAGTTCATGGTTTACGGGGACGATCCTTTCCTTGTTCCTTTTACCTAAAACCTTTATAGTATCTTCATACAGATTGATGTCCTGCTCCTTTAAATTAACCAGTTCGGCCAATCGTATGCCTGTGCCGAAAAGTGTCTCGATAATCAGTTTATCGCGTGTACCTTCAAAGTCATCGCCGAACACTTCGCCATCATTAAGCATAGCACTGAGTTTAGCATCTTCAACCACTACAGGAAGATGCTTAACATTTTTGGGCGATTGAATTTTGGAAGTTGGATTATTGGTGATCAATCCCTCGCGAAGCAGGAACTTGAAGTATTTGCGTAACGTAGCAATCTTCCTGTTAACGGATCTCGCGGTCATCTCGCTCATCAAATGCACCATCCAGTTGCGGATATGCTGATAAGTAATTTCGGCAGGATTGCTTACCGTTTCTTCAGGATGATTCAGGAATTTAAAAAACTGATCAAGGTCTGACTGGTAAGCGGAGACTGTATGCGGAGAGTACCGCTTTTCGAATTTAATATATTGTATAAACCGCTCTAAAAACATAAAAACTATCTGTACACCCGGAGAATGAATGTACAAATAGTTTTAATATATATTGGAAAAAAAACTTAAAATTCTTTTAACAAGAATTAGACGTTTGTTTCTAAGTTCATATTTTGTTTGTAGATGGCATGTTTTACCTCGTGACGACGGGTCACAGATTTTTTCTCAAATGCCTGGCGACTGCGAAGTTCTCTTAAAACTCCAGTCTTTTCAAATTTCTTCTTAAAGCGTTTTAGTGCCTTGTCTAATGATTCGCCGTCTTTTACGTTGATAATGATCATAATTTCCTACATACCTCCTTTCAGGGACGTCAAAGGTACGGACAAAGTTTTGATTTTCAAATAGGAATATTAAAAATCAAAACTTTCTGAATATCGAACACTGAATGATGAAGTTACTTCGAAATTGGATATTCGACCTTAGTGAAGATCACGACTTTATTTTATACTTAAGCTTTGGATTACGGCTGGTATGGAAAACATGCAAAACATACATAGTATTTTCTGCCCTGTTGTACCTGAATATGATAATAAATGGAAAATCTTTAATTACAACTTGCCCTAAAATATCCCTTAGTCTTAAGAAATGCTTCAGGATTGGCTGACGATGCTACCAAAGTATCCCTGATTGTTTTTACAAACCGTTTTCCTAATCCTGTTGATCGATCTTCATACCAATCTGATGATTGTTCTAATTCTTTTATAGCGATTGATGAGTATCTAACCTGAGCAGGCATCTATCTTAATCTGTTCAATAAATGCTCTGTGGCTTGTTCCAAATTCATTCCTTTATCTTTTCCACTTATCAAATCACTATAACGGCGGTTCAGTTCTGCTACCAGTTCTTTATCCTTCCACCATTCATGAACTTTTTCTGCTTCATTGACAACTGTATAAATTGCCTCCAGTGATTTATCATCAGCATGGTTAATAAGATCATGCAATTCCGTCCTTATAACTACAGTATCCATACGTTTTACGTCTTTACGCAAAAATGATAAAAATTGTTTATTTGTTTTATTGACTAATCCAAAAACTACCTCAACGCCTCCCTCGCAATCACTATCTTCTGTATCTCTGATGTTCCCTCGCCTATGGTGCATAGTTTGGCATCGCGTTAATACTTTTCTACGGGGAAATCTTTGGTATAGCCGTAGCCGCCAAAAATTGAGCCGATGTCATTATTGGGATATCCTGAAAAGGATTTAATACTAATAAATCCTGGTCGCCTGTAATAAATAAAAACTTCAGTAAACTCATCCGCTGATTGCTGGGAAATTGCAACATACCCTTCTTTGCGGGCCTTGTTTAATGCTTTACGGGATATAGAATGTGGCAGTATAAAAGCACTAATCAGAATATTTGTATCAATTACAAATAGATTATTCTTCGTCATTCAATAGTTCATTCAATTTTTCTTCAGTAAGTCCGTTTGCTTCTGCGATTTTTCCCGCCTTATTAAGTAAATTATCAAACTCAGCTTCTTTTAGCCCTCTTAACAGATCGCTTATTTGACGCTCATAACTTGATCTTAAGGCTGGCGAACTATTTTTCCATGCCCTGGCTAATGCCCCATCCACTTCTAATACAATGCGTTCCATAATTCCTAAGATTACGTTTATATACAAAAATGCACGAATTAAATTTTGCAAGCAATAGTGGAATTTAGCTCTTTTAGATTAATACCGACTGAACAAGTGTTTACTTCAATATTCGGCATTCAAAATTCATCATTCGATATTGTCTTTTTCTCATCGAAGAACTTCCCTCGCAATCACTATCTTCTGTATCTCCGATGTCCCCTCGCCTATGGTGCAAAGCTTGGCATCACGGTAATACTTTTCTACCGGGAAATCTTTGGTATAGCCGTATCCGCCGAATATCTGTACGGCATCATTGGCCACTTTAACTGCTACTTCTGATGCATAATACTTGGCCATGGCTGCTTGCTTGGTTACAGGTTGATGGCGGTTTTTAAGATCTGCGGCCTGCATCAGCAACAAGTCTGCCGCTTCTATTTGTGTGGCCATATCTGCTAGTTTAAAGGATATGCCCTGAAAATTTGCTATCGGCTGACCGAACTGGTGCCGCTCTTTAGAATAAGCCACCGCAGCTTCAAAAGCCCCTTTGGCTATACCTAATCCTAATGCGGCTATAGATATACGCCCACCATCCAATACTTTCATCGCTTGCTTAAAGCCTTCACCTTCGTTGCCCAGCAGGTTTTCTTTGGGTACGCGACAATTGTCGAATATCATTTCGGTAGTTTCTGATGCACGCATGCCCAGCTTGTTCTCCTTTTTGCCGGCATTAAAGCCGGGAGTACCTCTTTCTATTACCAGGGTTGATATGCCCTTTGAACTTCCTTTTTCGCCCGTACGCACCATTACCACGGCTACACCGCTTGATTTACCATGCGTTATCCAGTTTTTTGATCCGTTCACGATATAATGATCGCCATCTAATACAGCTGTAGTGCTCATCCGCATGGCGTCTGATCCGGTATTGGCTTCGGTCAATCCCCAGGCGCCCAGCCATTCGGCGGTAGCCAGTTTGGGCAGCCATTTCATTTTCTGTTCCTGAGTGCCAAAATTGAGGATATGACCTGTACATAACGAGTTATGCGCCGCTACCGATAGCCCTATCGATCCGCAAACCTTTGCTATCTCCTGTATTACAGTTACATATTCAAAATAACCAAAGCCGGAGCCTCCATACTCTTCTGGCACAAATACGCTCATCATGCCCAGTGCGCCTAACTTTTTGAAGAGTTCTACCGGGAAATGCTGTGCCTCGTCCCATTCCATTACATGTGGTCTGATGTGTTTTTCGGCAAAGTCTTTAGCCATTTGTTCAACCATCTGCTGGTTTTCAGAAATAGAGAAATCATATCCTGCAAATGTTGCAGTAGCATCATTATCCATAAAAAAATATTATCGTTCGCAATTTAAACAAAAACAATTATTATGCATGCATAGTAATTGCAATTATTGTCCCGCTGTCCTGTCCCGGGACAATAAGACAAGCAAGACAGCACAAGACAGTTACTCTACTAGTGTCGTGTCAATTAAGAACTGACGTTTAGTCCTGAGTCTAAAGCCTTGAGTTCTGAGTAAGGTAATGCATAAAATTTGACTTACGACTAAAGACTGTTGACTTGACACCAGGTTATTCTAAGCAAGATACCTGGCTGCAAAATGTGTGATTGCTATTACTAATCAAGGTCACAATTTAATTATCTTTATTATACAATATATCAACCAATTAGGAGGTGGTTTGATATGAGAAATCAAAATTCGTTTCCTGTAATCATATTTGTTATAATTTTTGGTATTGGTATTGTATGGGCAAGGACAGCATATGAGGGTTCGGGTGTTACCACAAGCACAATCATTGTGATAAGCGCCTTTGTAGTTGCTTTGTTAATTGCTATATCTATCAAAATTGCTAATCCATGGGAGAAGGCCATAGTATTGCGCCTGGGTCGTTTTCAGTCTCTCCGGGGGCCCGGATTGTTTTTCATTATCCCCATCCTGGATACCATACCATATTGGATTGATACCCGCGTGATCACAACATCTTTTAAAGCTGAGAAAACCCTTACCAAAGACACCGTACCTGTTGATGTGGATGCCGTACTATTTTGGAAGGTGCTGGATCCGAAAAAAGCTTCCCTGGAGGTTGCGGATTATAAAGGTGCAATTAGTTGGGCTTCGCAAACCGCATTGCGCGATGTTATCGGAAAGACCATGTTATCAGACATGCTTGAGGGAAGGGAGAAAATTAGTGGCATATTGCAAAAAATTATTGATGAACGCACAGAACCATGGGGTATCAATGTCAATTCTGTGGAGATTAAAGACGTTTTGATTCCTGGCGCATTGGAGAACGCAATGTCTATGCAGGCACAAGCAGAAAGAGAACGGCAGGCCAGGGTAATTTTGGGGGATTCTGAGAAACAGGTGGCCGAAAAGTTTGGAGAAGCAGCCCTAACCTACGCAGACAACCCGGTGGCATTACATTTGAGGGCGATGAATATGCTCTACGAAGGTTTGAAGCAAAACTCCACCATTGTTATTGTACCCAGTTCGGCAATTGATACTATGCAACTGGGCAGCATGGCAGGGCTAACTGCATTGACTATGGGCATCGGCCAGGAAAAAGCAAACAAAGACAAGACCGCCGGTAAAAAATAAAATGCAGTTGACTCATCCTCTGCTTCGCAAAGAGGGGAGTCTAAAAAAACAAACCCTCTTTCTCCGCCTCGGGCAGAAAGAGAGGGTAGTCGGGCAATGTCATTAAGTTAAACAAAAATAGGCACTGATAATATCCATTAATGAATTTCGAACGCAGATGTTTTTTACTTCATTATTCAGCATTGAACATTCGATGTTCGATATTTAAAAGCTCGCAAATCCTTAACTTATAACTTAATGACATTGTTGATAAAATGAACCGATGACCGGGTGAGTCAATTCAAATCATACTTCCCAGCCTTAATGATGCGCCAAATGCATAGCCGGCTTAATATTCTGATTTACCCTGAACAAATTATCCGGATCATACTTTGCTTTAATGGTTGTAAGTCTTTCGTAATTATCACCATAAGTTGCTTTTATCCTGTCTTCGCCTTCTTCCATCATAAAGTTTACATAGGCACCGCCTGCCGAGTAAGGATGTAAAGCTTCCCAGTAGTCCTTTGCCCACCTGGTGATCTTATCATTATTTGCCGGATCGGGGTCGATACCTGCAATTACCATGGCCCACGTTGCGCTGCGGTAATTCCAGGCAGTATCCTTGTTACTTACTCTTGAGGCAGCACCATTTATAGGATACATGTGCATGGTAGAAAGCAAAGTAGGCATTTGCGGGCCATATTTTAAATGCGCGGCAATTGCTTTGTCATTCAGCTCATTTACAAAATCGGCTTTCCAATACCAGTTTAATCCGGGTGGCATCAGCGCATCGAACATACTGTTTAATGCAGGTACCGGTATCGGGCCTACAAAGTCAAGGGCAGGCTTTTTAAAGTTACGAATAGGTTCAAATACCTGTTCCGCCTTTTCCAGGTCACCACTATAGCACCAAACTACACCGCACATTTTTTTTGCATGCAGATGCTCAGGGAATGGTGGCCCCGGCGGAACAGAAAGATATGCAAAAAACCCGTTGAGATCATAGTGAGCGGTTTTTATCAGGTCTTGATACCATCGCAGCACTTCTTCGGCCTCATCAAGCTCCCATAACATTGGCCCTCCGTATACGGTGCTTAAAGGATGCAGCCTGAACACAAAAGAGGTAACCACACCAAAATTACCACCACCGCCTCTAAGCGCCCAGAAAAGATCCGGGTTGGTTACGGCGTTTGCTTTTGTTACGCTGCCATTAGCCAGCACTACATTTGCCTCTAATAAATTATCTATAGCCAAACCGTAATGGCGCGTAAGGTGCCCAAGGCCCCCGCCTAAGGTAATGCCGCCTATTCCCGTGGTTGAGAATATCCCGCTTGGAGTGGCCAAACCAAAGGCATGTGTTGCATGATCAACATCCCCCAGTGTACAACCAGCCTCTACCCAGGCTGTTTTTGCATCCGGATCAACATGGATGCCTTTCATTTGCGAGAGATCGATCACCAGTCCGTCATCACATAAACCCAATCCTCCGCCATTATGCCCTCCGCTCCTTACAGCCGTAAGCAGATCATTTTCCCGTGCAAAGTTCACTGCCGTAATTACATCGGCAATACCGGTGCATTTAGCTATTAATAACGGGCATTTGTCTATCATACCATTATACACTTTGCGGGCAGTATGATAATCGTCGTCATTCTGCTGAATTACTCTCCCGCGCAGGGACTGTTTCAGCTGTGTGATTTTGTCTTCAGATACCATGGTCTTCTCATTTAATTGGTTAAAAAATGATTACTAATAGTTTACAAGTACACATGAACCCCCGTTTTACCGCCTGATAACGATAGCAGCGTATAGCCGGGAAATAATATCTAAGGTTGGAGGTAAATTTTGGATACGTCGGGGTATTAAATTTGCCGGACAGATTTTATAATAAGATATTGAAAAGTATAATAAAGTTATACATAACTATATTGAATTTCAACGCTTTTGGTAAAAAAATATCAACTCACATTCTTCGGGTGAAATTGCGAGGTAAGGTTATGCTACTGCCACACTGTCCCGTTACAAGACAAGACAAGCGAGACACCCGGGACAGTATGAGACACTTTTTATTTAAACTTCAGATATTGTATATTTGTATTAAACAGAGTTATTATGCTTACGGCTATAAAGGGGTATTACGAGAAGGGGAAGATCATCATGAATGAAGATGCCCCTGTTAAGTCAAAGACCGATGTAATCATTACCTTCCTTACTAAGGATGATGAAAACACTGCAGGCAAAAGAATCCCCGGAGGCTTGAAAGGTAAAGTATCATTACCGGACGATTTTAATGAACCATTAGATGATCTAAAAGATTACATGTAATGGCTGGTGTTCGTTATCTTTTAGACACCCATGTTTTAATCTGGTTTCAGGAAAACAACCCAAAAATTCCTGAAAGAGTAATGAAAGAGATCCAGAAATCGGACAACACTATCTTATTTAGCCAGGTTAGTTTGTTTGAGATCAGCATTAAGCAAAAGATAGGAAAATTACCAGCTTTTTATGCCACAATTGAAGAAGTCTATCAGCAGGCTATCAACGATGGCTTTACATTCCTTAATATTCAAAATCAGCACATATATAATTACAACAGAGTTCCGCTTTTAGAAGACCACCGCGATCCATTTGACCGTTTGTTAATAGCAACGGCAATGGAAGAAAAAGCCGTTATTTTATCTGTTGATGAAAAAATAAGTCTTTATACTGATCTGGTTAAGGCACTTTGGTAAACTCAAAAATTGCTATTCGACCAATAAGCCCTGTCCCACTGTCCTGCTGTAAGACAATAAGACAAGCAGGACACCCGGGGGCAATACAAGACAGATCGTTGCTCGTATAGTTGACTCACGCCTGTGCCCCCTTTCCGCGCAGCGAAGAGAGGGCGCTCGATCCGACTTTAGGCGGAAATGACCGGGTGAGTAAACTCACGGATAAGTAATCAACAAGTTACATCTTTCGTAAGGTTTTATAACTAACTGATAACTAACTAAATTTACAGGTCATATTATGTTACAAGCAAAATGATTAACAAATATTTAACAAATACAGTAACAAAATCTGCTAATTGGTATCTGTAATACAATTACTTTAGCGTCAAATTTTACTGAATGGCCAAAACTTTACTTGCTTTTTTATTCCTACTCCTTGCACTTACCTCTTTCGGCCAAAAAAAATTCGCTATTAGCGGTACTATTACTGACGCTGCAACGGGCGAACAACTCATCGGCGCTACCGTACGGATAAAGGAACTGCCTCAAAGCGGTACCGCTACCAATAGCTACGGGTTCTACTCCATCTTTGCTCCTGAGGGTAATTATACCTTATTATATACCTATACGGGATACGAACCCGTTGTGAAACAAATATCTCTGCACAAAAACGAGGCGATCAATCTGCCGCTTAAAACGAGGACTGATTTGAAAGAGGTAGTGATAAGTGCTGATCGACCTAATAATGATAATATTGTTTCTCCCCAAATGGGTGTTGAGAAGCTGAATATGGCGCAGATAAACCAGGTGCCTGTTTTGTTAGGCGAAAAGGATATTTTAAAGACCATTGCCCTGCTGCCCGGTATTAAATCATCCGGCGAAGGGAATACCGGCTTTTATGTACGTGGTGGCGCATCTGATCAGAACCTGATCTTGCTGGATGAAGCTACTGTTTATAATGCTTCCCACTTTTTTGGTTTCTTCTCTACCTTTAATTCTGATGCGGTAAAGGATGTAACGCTGTACAAAGGTGGTATGCCTGCCGAGTTTGGCGGTCGACTTTCCTCTGTGCTGGACATTAAAATGAACGAGGGTAACAATAAGGACTATACTGTACAGGGTGGCTTGGGTTTGATCTCATCGCGTATTAAGGTTGAAGGGCCGATAGTGCAGGATAAAGGTTCGTTTATGATAAGCGCCAGGCGTACTTATGTCGACTTTTTCCTGAAAGCATCGTCCGACTCCATCGTTCGTGGCAGCTCTATTTATTTTTATGACCTGAATGCCAAGGCCAACTACCACTTTGATGATAAAAACGCCATTTACCTGTCGGGATATTTTGGCAAGGATGTTTTGGGGCTGAAGGGTACTTTCGGTACCAATTGGGGCAATACTACGGGTACTATCCGTTTTAACCATGTGTTCAACAGCAGGTTGTTCTCCAACACGTCTGTCATCTTCAGTAATTATAGTTATGTGGTGCAAAGCTTTTTGAGTAACGAAGATTTTAAAGCTACCTCGCAGATCAACGACGTTAACCTGAAGGAAGACCTGGCATATGTTATGGGCGATAACCATACGCTTAAATTTGGCTTTAACGTTTTGCACCATGATATCGCTCCGGGCAATATCTCCAGTTCAGCATCATCCAGCTTTAATAATATCAGCGTACAAAAACGCTATGGGTTTGAGAATGCCGCTTATGTAAGTGATGAGTGGAAAGCCAATAATAACCTCACCTTTTTATACGGTGTGCGCTTAAGCGGGATGTTTTTGTTGGGTCCCGGTACTTTTAATACTTATGACGATGCGGGTAATGTTACCAGTACAAAGGCCTTTACCTCGGGACAGCTGGTAAAAAGCTATGTTAATTTGGAGCCACGCTTCTCGGCAAGCTATACTTTGAATGATGCCAACTCGTTCAAGTTCTCGTACAATCGTAACACACAGAATATACACCTGCTCAGCAACTCAACAGCCAATACCCCTACCGATCTGTATGTTATGAGCAGTAACAATATTAAGCCCGAAATTGCCGACCAGGTATCTACCGGATGGTTCAAAAACTTTAAGGATAATACCTACGAGTTCTCGGCCGAGGTGTATTATAAATGGATGCAAAACCAGATCGACTATAAAGACGGTGCGCAATTACTGGTGAACCAGGATGTGGAATCGCAGTTAACGTACGGCTCGGGCAGAGCTTATGGGTTAGAGCTATTCCTGAAAAAGAAATATGGCCGTTTTAATGGCTGGATAGGTTATACCCTGTCTAAAACTGAAAGAAAGTTCCCGCAAATTAATGACGACCACTACTACCCCGCCACGCAGGACCGTACGCATGATCTCTCCGTAGTAGGTATCTACCAGCTGAATAAACGCTGGAGCTTCTCGGCTGATTTTATTTATGGTACGGGTAATGCGGTTACTTATCCTACAGGCAAATACAATATTGGCGGATTGACGACGTACTCTTATTCGGAGCGTAACGGGTACAGACTGCCATCATCTAACAGGCTGGATATCGGTGCTACTTTGGAGGGTAAACAGCATAAGAAATACCACTCCAGCTGGACATTTGGTATCTACAACGTGTATGCGCACCGCGACCCGTATTCGGTAACTTTTCGCGACAGCAAAACAGTGCCTAACACAACAGAAGCAGTGGAAACCAGCATTTTTGCTACCCTTATACCGTCCGTTACCTGGAACTTTAAATTTTAGCGTATGAAGATCATCAACTTAAAATATTATACAGCTCTACTGCTCCTGGCACTGATAGCCTCCTCATGCCAAAAGGTGATCCAGCTTGATTTGGGGAACGAGTCGGGCAAACTGGTGATAGAAGCCAATTTTATCGACGTGGTGAGCACGCAGTCGGTAAAGCTTAGTCGCAATGTGCCTTTTACCAGCACCAACACTTACCCGCCTGTTACCGGGGCGACGGTTACTATGGATAACCACCACGGCCGGATAATTAATTTTACCGAAACATCGCCTGGTTATTATTCTATTGATTCATTAGGTGGCATTGACGGCCGCAGCTATACCATGAGTGTGGTTACCGGCGGAACAACCTATAGCGCCAACTCCACCATGCCTAATTTAGTAGTGCTTGACTCGATAGCCTCAGCCTCTAATATTTTCGATAATAAAGATAATACGCGGATGATCACCGTTTATTTCCAGGACCCCGGAACTGAACCCAACTATTACCGCTTTATAATGTACGTTAACCACATACAGGTAAAAAGAGTTTTTGCTTTTGACGACCAGTTTTTTAACGGCAAGTACGTAAACTTTAACCTGCAACAAAACGATATTGATATCCACCCCGGCGATGTAGTAACCGTAGAGATGCAATGCGTTGATAAGCCGATATACACCTACTGGTTTACCCTATCCCAACAACAAGCCGATAACCCCGGCGGACAGATAGCGCCATCCAATCCCCCAGGCAACTTTACCCCAACCGTGCTCGGCTACTTTAGCGCGCATACCACGCAGAGTATTACGTTGGTGACGAAGTGATTTTTTGATTGTCTGAACTATGATTTTTATGATTGGTTGACTACTATGATTACCCGTTAAAATCAAGCTAATCATTTAATCTGTTTAATCATGGTTCAGACAAGTGCATTGGCTGTCTCACGCCACCGTGTAGAGCTATACCCCGACGTAAGCGCCTACACCAACTGGCAGCAAAAAGCCACCGACCTGCAACTGCTCATCAACAAAACCCGCTTCGTGGTATCAGACTTTTTAGAGGTGAACGCTACCGAGCAAGAGCGGAATGAGGGGTGGGATTTGGGGGATTATTTGGTGAGGTGAGATTTTATTCTTTAGGATGTAATGGTTTGTTTATGCCTGGATGGTCTTTATTATATTCAACCTCAACAGTATCACCAATTTTAAGGGAAGTATCGTGAGTATTCCCTTTGTATTGAGTCCCATTAATCTTGAATGAATAAGAATATGAGAATTTGGGGTCTACAGGGTGATTTCCCATAAAATTCTTTTCATCAATAATTACTGCTTTTATGTGTTGCGGATTAGAACCCAGAAAATGATCTGTAAATGAGTTCATGGCTATTTTATAAATAAGATACCCTATAAGTGCAAATGGCAATATTATCCAAAAGAGAGTTTGTATTTTTTTCATTGTGACTCAGGTTGGTAGGGCTAAGATAAAAATATTTCATCAACTAATCTCCGCACAATGACGGGCTGTCCCGTAGTGTCCCGCTTGTCTTATTGTCTTGTACAGGGACAGTGGGACAGTTAAATACTTGTCATTGCGAGCGATAGCGTGGCAATCGCAGACTATGCAAGTCCGCCCTGTACAGTTCGCGATTGCTTCGTACCTCGCAATTGTAAAGGTCAGATAATTCGGTAACAGAATTAGCTTTATATAATTTAAAGTTAAGCGTTATGCGAATCAATACAAATGATCTGACATTAAAGAGGAACTATTTACAGACTTACCGCCAACTGATTGCCGATTATGAACAGGTAAAGTTAGGCCATCACCCTAAGTATAAACTGGCGAAAGAGTTTTATGAAGCCAATCATACAGACAGGCGCAGTTTCCTGAAGTATTATAACCGCTATAAACAATCCGGGAATCCGGATGATCTGCTTCCGGGTAAACGCGGGCCGAAGTATCAGACCCGCAGACCCTCTGATGCGGATGAACAGCAGGTATTGATGCTGCGGCAGCGGGGCTGCAATAAGTTTGAGATCGCCAGTCAGCTTAAACAAAAATCAGATAAATTTACACCGTCTCCGTCAGGGGTGTATAATATCCTGAAGCGACATCATCAAAACCGGTTAACGGCGACTGATAAAGAAGTAAAGCGAAAGATCATCAAGGAACGTATGGGCCAATTAGGACATATTGACTGCCATCACTTAAGTAAAAGTGTTATCAGAGGTCAGCATAGGAACCTTTACCTGCTGTGTGTCATAGATGATTATTCCCGCCTGGCCTGGGCAGAAGTGATGGGAGACATTACCGCTTTAACAACCATGTTTACAGCTATGCGCTGTATGCAGAGGCTCAAACAGGAGTTCGGCATACAATTCGAAGAACTTATTGCCGACAACGGCCCTGAGTTTGGTACAGCTATTAGCCAGAATAAGCACAATCATCCATTTGAAAGAATGCTGGTAGAAACAGGTATTAAACGACGTTACATGAAGCCTTACCGCCCACAAACCAACGGCAAGGTGGAACGTTTCTGGCGTACACTTAAAGAAGACCTTATTGAGGAAACAGACTTTGACAGTTTGGAAGAACTAGAAGATGAACTCCTAAAATACCTCGTTTACTACAACTGGGAGCGACCTCATCAGGGTATCAATGGCAAAAAACCTATCGATATGGTCTCCCTAAACAACAAATAAAAATACCTGATTCTGTCATCGAATTACTAAACCCTTACAGCAATGACATGGTGGTGAGAATGTCTTGTTACTGTCCCATAGTGTCCCGCTTGTCTTCTTGTCTTGTACCGGGACAGTGGGACAGTGAGGTTCCCCTATTGACGGTAATGATATATGAGTTAGGGATAAGATTATTTTAACTTGTTAGCCTGCCTATACTTTCTTACAACGTAGATAATTATAATAGTAACTATTATTCTAAGCGTCCATATAAAATATGGGTTATAAAATTGATTGGTAATTAAGTTCAACATTGCAATAAGGTTTTAGGTGAAGTTACAGCTAAAGTTGCAAAAATGAAATAGCTGAACTGGTAGGCTTCCGAAGGATAGTTACTGTCCCGTAGTGTCCCGCTTGTCTTATTGTCTTGTACCGGGACAGTGGGACAGCTTGATTTCGGATGTCGAATTTTTCGCTTTTTGTTTGTTTTTAAGTTGTGCTCAAGAAAGCTTCGCTGTTTTCGATTTCGGATTTGAATAAGTTAATGGAGTAAAACAGCCAACCTAATCAACTTAATCCAACCCAATCAACCTAATCAACCCTACTCAATAATCCGCCAACACGATCACATTATCACTCAGCGGTGCAATACGTTCTTTGCCATTCAGGAAGCCTAAACCTACCACAAAGGCGAAGCCGGCTACGATGCCGCCCATTTCGGTGATGAGTTCGCTGGCTGCGGTTACGGTGCCGCCGGTGGCTAATAGGTCGTCGTGTATCAGTATGTGCTGACCGGGTTCGAAGGCGTCGGTATGCATTTCAATAATGGCAGTGCCGTACTCCAGTTTGTAGGCTTTTTGCTTGATGGTATAGGGCAGCTTACCGGCTTTGCGCACGGGGATAAAAGGGACACCGAGTTTGGTAGCTAATGTCAACCCAAACAAAAATCCACGACTCTCTACCCCTGCTACCACGTCAATGCGGATGCCTTTCAGTTTTTCAATAAAGGCGTCAACCACGTTTTCGCATAAAGCGGGGTCTTTCAGTATCGGGGTAATGTCCTTAAAGGTAATGCCCGGCTTCGGGAAATCAGGAATATCGCGTATGGCTGCTTTGATCTGCTGCTCTATCATTTGAAAACTAAATATGGCCCAATTTTACGCAAAATTCCGTCATTTAGGATGGCAATATTTCGCATATCGTCCAAAGAAGCATATTCGCCGTGCTGCTCCCGAAACTGGATAATAGCATTCATCTGCTTATAAGTAAGGTACGGGAAATGCTTCAGGCTATCAAAAGTAGCTTTGTTTATGTCGATCTTCCGAATGTGCACGGCATCAAACTTAACCTGCGACTGCAAGCCTGCATATTTTTCAGAATCAATCCCAAATACTTCTTTCAGCTGTTCTTTGTTAATGAACCCTCCTAACCTATCGCGGTAGCTAACAATACGTTTGGCAAATGTTGCACCTATACCATGTAATTGGGTTAATTGGGCTGTATCGGCAGTATTCAGGTCGATTATGGTACCGGGTGCTGCTTTTTTGTAGAATGCGGGTTGGTCAGCCGACTGTGATTTTTTGGCGCGATCGAGTACCTCAAGGGCGTTATTGAACTCTTTAGGATTAATTGTATTATCTTTGTGACCGGGTTGAAGGATATAAGGCGCAGTAAGGATCAACACAATCAGTATCAGGAGTACTACCAAACCGTTCCAATCTTTTTTGGTTAGGGACAAGTAGTTTTTAATGGCTGATCGCATATGGTCTAGGTTGAAACAAGTGTAAATTAAATAAATTTTTAGATATTTATTCGATAAAAATTCATGCTCCCTCCCTTCCTCCACCTAAAATCAGGGGGAGGTGTCGACCTAAGGACACGGAGGGGGTAAAACTATTTTTTAAAACTGTAGATGAAAATAATAACCACTGAAGAGTTTGCCAAGGCAACCAAACTGGATAAGCTGAAAATGCCCGGACTGGCGGCCCTGCTAATGGAAGTGATGAAGATAAACCAGGTGAACAAATTGTTTGCACAGGCACAGCCCAAACAAGGTCCTGAGTTTGTAGATGCAATTTTAGAGGGATGCGGTGTAGATATTGAGTTTGATGAACGCGAGTTAAGAAACATACCTAAAGATGGTGCTTTTATCGCCATCGCTAATCACCCTTATGGCGGTATAGAGGGCATGGTGTTATTAAAGATACTGTGCATGGCAAGGCCCGACTCAAAGGTAATGGCCAACTTCCTGCTCAAAAAAATACCTAACCTGAGCGATTACTTTGTAGCCGTAAACCCTTTCGAGAATATAGACCATTCGTCGAGCATAAGCGGGTTAAAGAACACTTTAGAATTACTTAATAATGGTACGCCTATCGGCATATTCCCGGCAGGTGAAGTATCTACCTTTAAAGTAGAACAACAACAGATCACCGACCGTATGTGGCATCCTGTTGTGGGCAAGATCATAGCTAAGGCAAAGGTGCCTGTTGTACCTATTTACTTCCATGGCAATAATGGGCTGCTGTTCAATCTGCTCAGTATGATCCATCCGGCGTTACGTACAGCCAAGTTGCCATCGGAATTGTTCAATAAGCAAGGGCATACCATTAAACTGCGTATAGGCAAGCCTATTAATGTAGAGGATATTCCTGACCATAACAATTCCACCAGGCTGCTCAACTTTTTAAGGGCACGCACCTATGCACTTGGGACAGGGCTTGAAGAGGAAAAGAAGATATTTAATCCGCGTAATCTTTTCAAAATAAAGAAACAGGCAGAGGAGATAGCGCCGGAGACACCAGCATCTGTATTAGAAAAAGAAATAGAACCGCTTCGCGAGGATTACAGGGTATGGGTTGAGAAAAACTACGAAGTGTTTATTGTACCCACTTCAGACATACCCCATGTTATACGCGAAATTGGCAGGCTGCGTGAGGTTACCTTTAGGGAGGTAGGCGAAGGCACTAATAAAAGCGTGGACCTGGATGAATATGACATTTACTACAATCACCTGTTTATCTGGGATACAGATGCCAAGCTAATAGTAGGCGCTTACCGCATAGGTATGGGCGATGAGATATTTTACAGTCTGGGCAAAAAAGGCTTTTATGTTACCGAATTGTTCAAGATCAAAGAACAATTTACACCGGTACTAAAAAAGAGCCTGGAGCTTGGCCGTTCATTCATCCGTAAAGAGTATCAGCAAAAGCCTTTACCATTATTTCTGCTATGGAAAGGTATATTGAAATATTTGATCGATAATCCAAGATATCGTTATTTGATCGGACCGGTAAGTATCAGCAATGCGTTTTCAAAATTCTCTAAGTCGCTTATTGTCGATTATATCAATCGTAACCATTTCGACGACGAACTGGCACAATATGTAAAGCCACGTAAAAAGTTTAAGGTTGATTTTTCGAGTATCGATACAGACCTGCTGATGTCGGGCGAAGACAGCTTTAAAGGATTGGATAACCTGATTGGAGAAGTAGAAAGCAGGAGCATGAAAGTGCCGGTATTGTTACGTCAGTACATCGCTTTAAATGCCAAGATCATCTGCTTTAATATCGACCCTAAGTTTGCCGATTGTTTAGATGGTTTCCTGGTACTGGATCTGCAAAAAGTGCCTCAGGATATATTGGAGAAGTTGGGGAAGAATTTGTAGTGGGGTTGGTTGGATTAACGAGTTGTTAGCTAATAACTTATTAAATTTATAAAACCTAAATCCTTAAACTATGAGATGGTTGATAGTAATTTTATGTTCAGTAGGATTTTCCTACGGCATCACAGCGCAAACAAATCCGACCAGGCAAACACAATGCGACTTTCTTAAAAATATAAAGTTCAGAAGTGGCAAGGATACTATCGTGATAAAAGCCATTTTGCATGATATTATTGAAGCGCCTCCCAGACTCATAACCTTAAAAAAGTCACCAAGAAGTATTTACAAATACAAATTTGGTAGTGAAATTGTCTTTCAGCCTGAAAACTGCACTAAAAAATATAGCGCACCGCTACTTGATGCTGCGTATGACAATCATTTCCTAAATTCGGCCAACCTGGGTATTACTGTTTACTTGACTTGTGTAGTATTCAATGAGTATTTTGACAATAACGGAATGCCTGATCTTATAGTAATAAATGTAGCTCCAAAAGTGCAGGAGCACATTGCCGGACAACAGACATCTAATTTTTTAACAAACCTGCATTTCAAAAACGGGGTTGATACTGTTGTTTTAAAAGCTAATTATCGTGGTATTTTCAAACAAGATGCAGGGTTAATAATGAACGATCTGGAAAAGAAACATTTTCTAATAGCAAACCAATACGATTATGGTATCGCCATTGAATTACCAGAGTACTCAAAAGAGTTTATAAGTCCTTATCATTTTAAAAACGCAAAAGAATATAGCTTACTTAAAAAACAACCTGAGGGGACAATCGCTTACCTAACATGTGTAGTTTTTAAAGGATATTATAGCTACAACGAGCCATTTTTTATAGTGAATAAGTTTGGTCTGAACAACCCCAACAAATAAAAAGATATAAAAAACGAAAAGGTGCTCAAAACAAGCACCTCTTCGCAGTTAAATTAATCAATAATTTATCCTTACACTTATTTACCTCTTGAGGCACCTGAGTGTTTTAGTATTTTCGCTTCTACGTAGAAGATAATTTCCTCAGCAATATTTTTAGATTGGTCGCCTATACGTTCCAGTTTACGGATGATCGACAGCATAAACAATGCCTCAGTAAGCATAGAAGAATCGCCTTTTATTACTTCGGCAATGCTGGTTGTAGCATTCCTGTTCACAACGTCCAATACTTCGTCCCTTTTAAATATGCTGCGGGCAAGAGCAGTATCTTCATTCTCAAATGCTGTACGGGTATCAGTCAGGATGGCAATAGCCTCGTCAAACATACGCAGTATAGATGTGCTCTCCAATGCGGCTTCATTAAAATTTGTAGTCGACTCGATCACATATTTAGCTACACCGGCAGCAATATCCCCTATACGTTCGAGGTTGGTGTTTATTTTTAGCGCAGCCAATAAAAAGCGCAGATCAATAGCTACGGGACAATGCAGAGCGAATATATTTTCGCAATCGCGATCTATTTTCAACTCAAATGAGTTAACCCTTTTCTCTTTTACCAATATTTCACGGGCAAGGTCCTTATCAAAGTTGGTCATTGCTTCGCGGGTCTTGTTCAATTGTGATTGCACAAGCATCCACATATTAATCAGCTCTTTCTTAAGAGATATTATTTCATTTTCTATTGGTGCCATGGTTTACCCCCTATCCCCCTAAAGGGGGAACATTTAATTGGTTTATTTTAATTTTTTATTTAACATTTTTAAGTTTTCCTTCATTCCCCCTTCATGGGGTTAGGGGGCTAACTGAACCTGCCTGTGATATAATTTTGTGTACGCTGATCTTTGGGATTGGTAAACATGATCTTTGTATCGTCAAACTCTACCAGTTCGCCCATGTAAAAGAATGCTGTCCTGTCGCTTACACGTGCGGCCTGCTGCATATTGTGTGTTACGATGATAAGCGTATAGTTTTGTTTCAGTTCGTGGAACAGATTTTCGACACTTGAGGTAGATATAGGGTCTAAAGCTGAAGTTGGTTCATCAAACAGGATCACTTCAGGCTGCATCGCTATAGCACGGGCAATACAAAGACGCTGTTGCTGACCGCCTGAAAGGAACGTACCTTTTTTATGCAGTGAGTCTTTGACCTCATTCCACAAAGCTGCACTAGTCAAAGATTTTTCAACTATGACATCCTTGTCTGCTTTTGGAAGTTTAATTCCATTCAGCAAGTAACCGGCTACCACATTTTCATAAATACTGAGGTTCGGAAACGGGTTGGGCCTTTGAAAAACCATTCCGATCTTATACCGAACATAAATAACGTTCATCTTATATACATCGTCGCCATCGAGTTTCATAATCCCTTCGGCACGGGCATTGGGAATCAGCTCGTGCATGCGATTGATGCAGCGCAAGAAAGTTGTTTTACCGCAACCGGACGGCCCCATCATCGCGACAACCTCGTTCCTGTTTATCTTGATATTGACATTCTTTATAGCGTGATTATCGCCATAATACGCGTTAATATTTTCAGCACTTACAATTGTACTTTCCATTTTCTTGTTAAAACCTTAGTGATTATGTTTAATGTCAAAACGAATACTAATAATATAAAGGACGCTCCCCATGCCAGGTCATGCCAGTCGTCATAAGGACTCGTTGCATAGGTATATATCAGGTGAGGCAAACTTTCCATCTCTTTACCCACAGAAAATGACAAATATCTGTTGCCTAAAGCAGTAAACAACAATGGGGCAGTTTCACCGATAATACGTGCTATCGATAAAGTTATACCGGATAAGATACCTGCAAAACCACAAGGTACAATTACTTTTAAAATAACACGATGATACGGTACACCCAATGACAGCGCTGCTTCTTTAAGTGAAGGGGGTAACAACAACAAAGTTTGTTCGGTAGACCGGATCACTATAGGCAGCATCATTATTGCCAGGGCTATACTGCCGGCTATTGCTGAGAAACCACCCATTGGTTTCACTAACCAGAAATACATTACAATGCCCACAACAATTGAAGGTACCCCTTGCAAAATATCAACACAAAGTCCGCTATAATAAGCAAGCTTCGTTCTGGGGTTTTCACTTAGATAAATACCTGCGAAAATACCTACCGGTATAGCAATTATTGATGCCATTATTACCATTAGGAAACTCCCGACAAGAGCATTAATGATACCTCCGCCTGTTTCGCCCACAGGAACAGGTACGTTGGTTAAGAAATGCCAGTTTACCTGTACTATCCCTTGTTTAACAATATATGCCAATACAATTATCAGCGGTGCAGTGATTATAAAGGCAAAAAATATCACTACCCACTTAAAGATCAAACTTTTTGCGTTTCGGATGCCTAATTTTGGTTCCATAGATCTTATTGATTAGTGAATCTGGAAATTATTCTTTTACCTATAAGGTTAATTATGACAGTTACGATGAATAGCACCAAGCCCAGTTCTATTAGCGCTGATAAATATTCAGTATGATCTGCTTCAATCAACTCATTTGCTATAACACTGGCCATAGTATTACCCGGTGAAAAAATACTGGTAGGTATGGCACTTGTATTACCGATAAGCATGGTTACGGCCATTGTTTCACCTAATGCCCGGCCTAATGACAATAAAACGCCTGCAAATAAACCAGAACGTGTATAAGGCATTATTACGCTGCGAATTACCTCATAGCGCGTAGCACCCAATGCGTAGGCACCCTCTTTTAATGCGGCCGGAACCATCCTTATTAGAGTGATACCAAGTGACGCGCCATACGGAATGATCATTACAGCCAGTACCAATGAGGAAGTAAAAATACCTATACCATAGGGCAACACATGAAATTTGACCTCTAGAGCGCGAACCAAAGGGACCAAAACAGCAATACCCCAAAAACCGTATATAATAGATGGGACTGCGGCGATTAATTCGACAGTATTTTTTAATAGATCCGACAACCATCCTTTGGGATTGTATTCCCCCAGGTAAATGGCAATAGCGTATGAAAAAGGGATTGAAATGATCAATGCTATAAACGACGTAAGCAATGTACCGATCAAAAATGGGTAAGCTCCGTAAATGTTGCTTACCGGGTCCCATACCTTACCCCAAAGAAAGCCAATCCCCAATGTTTTAATTGAGGACCAGGATTCAACAATGAGCGTTATCAATATGCCTGATACAACAAGTAACAGAATAGCGCTCATGATGATCAGGATCTTCTTAAATGTGATCTCCCATTTTAGCTGACTGTTGGAAAGGGCTAATCTTGTATTTTTCATCGCTGTAACCTGTTTTTTGTCGGAGCCGAGACTATCAGCATTGTTATTCATCGTTTTGCCGGTGTTTGCTAAAGATGGTTCCATAAATTCCTGGTTGTTATTACAAAACAATTACCAGCACCCTTTGCGGTGCTGGTAATTCATAGAATCAAGAGCCAATATTCAAGAGTCAAGACTTTTAAATAACCAACCTGGTTTCTTGACTCTTGTTTCCTGATTCTAATTAATTATAATATTGGCTTACCGTCGTAAGTAGCTGATTTTAGTATTTGTTCAGCAACTTTAACAGCAGATTTTGAAAGTGGCGCATAATTTAAAGGTGCACACTCTGCTTGTCCCTGGTGAATGTTATACCAAAGCAATTTCAATAATTCAGTAGCACGTGCTTTAGAACGGCTATTATAGTTTTGTTCTTTATAGATCAAAGCCCAGGTAAAGCTTGCAATAGGATAGCCTTTAGGGTTATCAGTATCAGTGATTGATACTTTTGAATCAGCAGGGATAGTTACATTACTTGCTAAAGTAGTAGCTTCCAGTGTTGGGGTAATATATTTACCGCTTTTGTTCTGGATGTTAGCAAAAGGCATGTTATTTTGTTTAGCATAAGCTAACTCAACATAACCTACAGCGCCAGGAGTTTGTTTAACCAAACCAGCAACACCTTCGCTGCCTTTACCACCTAAACCGGCTGGCCAGTTTACAGCACTTGCTTTACCAACTTTCTTTGCCCAATCAGCATTTACTTTGGTTAAGTAGTCAGTGAAAATAAATGAGGTGCCGCTACCGTCTGAACGGTGAATAACCACGATAGGAAGATCAGGGATAGCAACGCCTTTGTTAGCATCTTTTATCTCAGGGCTGTTCCAGTTGGTTATCTTTCCTAAATAGATATCAGCAAGGTCTTTACCACTCAGATTCAAACCACCTTTAACACCAGGTACATTGTAAGTTACTACTACAGCGCCTGAAGTCATTGGGATGTGCAGAACAGCAGCACTCATTTTAGCTGTCTGATCAGCATTCAATGGAGCATCTGAATCACCGAAATCAACAGTTTTGTTGGTAAGTTGCAAAATGCCGCCACCTGAGCCTATTGACTGGTAGTTAACTTTAGAAGCAGTATATTTTGAAAATATCTTCGAGAAGAGCGGGTACACAAAGGTACTGCCTGCTCCTAATAAGGTATTATCCTGTGCTGAAGCTGCTAACGATATGCACGATACCGCTGCTGCTACAACTGCTAATTTAAGGTTTTTGATCACTCTCATGGTTTGATTAATTTATGTTTTGAATTGTTTGTTCTTATTTACCAAATGTATAGAAGAAAGTCATTCTGTAAACCAAAGTATGGTTATCAGGTACATAACCAGCATGAGTTGGATCATATTGAGTTTTGTATTGAGTAAACCAGACGTTCGGCATAAAGTGGATGTTTTTAGCAGGAGTAAAATCTAAACCAGCTGTAACAAATTGTTCTTTAGTAGTTGGATCAAATGAGCTGTAACCATTAGCGTTAACTGAATAATTAGCAGCATTATCAAATTTGGAATCAGGGTTATAGTTGTCATAACGGGCGAAGTAACCCCATTTGTCTTTAACGATTGTACCGCGGATCCAGAATGAAATAGCATTCACTGTTGCATCATGAACTGTTTTATCCACAGAATTGATCATTGCATTTTTAAGCTTTTGAGTGTAAGCTTCAACCCCTATTGTAAAAGGCTTGGCATTATACGCCACAAAAAGCTTAAACATGTTATGTTCCTGAGGGTCGATAATACCTGACGCAACAGCTGCACTTGATACAGAAGATGAAGTTTCTGCATAATCCGCATATAAATCCACGTATAATTTTTTATCGAGGAATTTACCCCACAAGTCGCCATAAAATATTTTAAAGAAACCGGTGTTAGGGTTAGGGTTTGTTGGACTTGCAGGGTTGTTAGGGTTGTAAACTGTTGTTAAGTTTGACGTGGTGTTATCACCGACCATTAATACATAACCAAAGTTTTTAGTTTTAGGATCAAAAGTTCCCTGTAAAGCAGCACCTACGTCATAAGAGTTGTTTTTATGGAAATCGGTGATGGTTCTTTCAACTGAACGATAACCCCAGGTTGATTCCGATAATGACACAGGAGCGTTAGTTCCCGGCTCATTTAATGCGAAACCAGGTGTTCCCATTTCACCGATCACGAAGTCAGTACCATTCCAAATTTCTCTAACACGTAAGTTAAAGTTTTTGATGTAGAATGACATTCTGCCATCTGCAAGGTTATCACCGTTAGGAATTCCTGAAGTAGAAGTTGTAGGCGTAGTGTTTTCGTTTGGCTCAGATGCTAACAATACTTCTGCTTTGAATTTTTTGTTAATATCATAATCGTAGCCTAAATACAAACGACGGAACTGGAAAGCATTTCTGTCGGTTTGTGCCTGGTAATAGTTGTTTTCTTTACCTTGTGAAGAAGTAAGCGGCGGTGCGTGCTGTACATAGTAAGCATCACCAAATGCGTAACCCCATAATCTTCTTTGTGGGTGCCAGGTAGTATCAGCATCTGCAGGTTTAGCTGCAGCTTTTACTTCTGTTTTTGCGGCAGGTTTAGTTGCAGTAGCGGCAATAACTGCTGAATCTTTCTTAGCCTCTGTGGTTTTAAGCGTTGTGTTTGACGCTAAAGTAGTTTGCGCTTTAACATTAAAGCCAACTAATAAAAGGGCCAATATTAGTATTGATCCCGTGAGTTTCGTAAACATTTTTTCCATGTCTGGGTAAGGTTAAATTAAATTTCGGCTCAAAAATGCGTAGCCAGCATTACGTTAATGTTAAGACATGATTAACATTTGGTAATATTATGCGAACATTAACTTTAACCTGACGAAACAAATCCCCACCAGTTAAATCACATAAATCAATAGTTAAAAATGTTGTAACTATTTAAAGATCAATTATTTAATAGCAAATGATTGTTTTCTCCTTAAAATAACAATTTCTTAACATTGAGTTATTCTCCTTTAATGATGTCTTAATATAGCGAGCGTATTTTAGCTTTTTATAATTTGATACTATGCGCAAGCTGTTTTTTGATTTCTTTTCACACCGCGCTTTATTTTACGGGCTATTTAACCAGGCAGGCAAAAACATTGTGGAAATGTCGGAGCTACTTTCGGCCGTTGTGGATGCCGTTCCTGAAGAAGACCGTGAATCCTTATACAGGCAAATTAATGCGCTTGAGGAAACAGGCGATGATATCACACATAAAGTATACTTAGGATTAGATAAAGTTTTCTTTACCCCTATTAACCGTAAAGATATTCATATACTGGCATCTGCTATTGATGATGTCGCGGATAATATACATGAAGCCGCAGGGAGAATGAATATTTATGAGATAGAAATCTTTATACCGGCAATGAGCCAGATGGCAAAATATATTCAATTGTCATGTACTGAAATCCAAAAACTCATCAACGGATTAAGCCATATAACAGATACTGAAGCCATGCTTGAATCGTGCCGGTTGATAAAGGATCATGAACACCAAACCGACCAGGTTTATTACCATGCACTTGCCGATCTGTTCGCCCATGAAAAAGATGCTATTAAATTAATCAAGCACCGGGACATTCTTTTTTCGCTCGAAGCATCTGTCAACAAGTGCAAATCCGTAACCGATGCAATCGAGATCATCGTACTAAACAGTATCTAGTATCAATTCAAAAGTCTTTAGTCGAGAGTCTTAAGTCTTAAGTCAATTCTGTACTTTTTCTGACCCAACACTTAAGACTCTCGACTCAGGACTAAACGTCAATTCATAATTGACACGACGCTAGTACTTAATTGAAAATTTCTTTAGAATAAAATGCAACAGCCATATCGGGCCGATCAGTAAAAACTTCAGGTCGTCCAAAAATGATGGTTTCTTACCTTCTATATTGTGCCCGATAAACTGTCCGATCCATGATAGCACAAACAATACCAGGCATACCAGCCATAATGCAGGACCACCTGCCTTTTGCCAGTCAGCCAGTTCTATTACCCCGAAACTAAATATCATTAGTACGAGCAACATAAAATAGGACAGCACAGGCGATAGTTTGTAGTAGTAATAAATGCTGAACGCGATCAGGAAAGAGGCCCAATTAAAAAACCCATTGTATGAGCCCAGAAACTTAAGGTACGGGAATGGAATAGACCACAGTAAACCAAACAAACTAAATACGATCAATGGTACGCATATCCAATGTATCAGCTTATTTGTTGGGTTTTGATGGCTTTCGGAGTATTTGGCAAAGTAAATATCTACCGGGCGCATCTCGACCAGTCCCGATGGTTTACTTTGATTTGAATTTTGATTTTTCGCCATTATAATAAAAGCCCTCTCCAATGGAGAAGGCTCTGGAGAGTTCTTATTTATTTAGCAAACGCAACGGACCTTGTTTCCCTGATCACTGTTACCTTGATCTGGCCCGGATAGGTCATTTCTGTCTGGATGCGATTGGATATATCAGCAGCTAATATCTCTGATTGCGCATCGCTGATCTTTTCACTTTCAACCACTACACGCAACTCACGGCCAGCCTGTATTGCAAATGTCTTTTCAACACCAGGATAAGACAGAGCCAATTCTTCCAGCTCTTTTAAGCGTTTGATATAGCTTTCAACCACTTCACGACGTGCACCGGGACGCGCTCCTGATATAGCGTCACAAGCCTGTATGACCGGCGACAGCATTGATGTCATTTCTATTTCATCGTGGTGGGCGCCTATTGCGTTACAAACTTCGGGATGCTCTTTATACTTTTCGGCAAGTTGCATACCCAAAATAGCGTGTGGCAGTTCAGGATTATCATCGGGCACTTTACCAATATCGTGTAATAAGCCTGCACGTTTAGCCAGCTTCACATTCAAGCCTAATTCAGCTGCCATTGTAGCGCAGAAGTTAGCTACCTCACGTGAGTGTTGCAATAAGTTTTGTCCATAAGATGACCTGTAACGCATACGGCCAACCATACGGATCAATTCGGGATGTAAGCCGTGGATACCCAGGTCAATTACTGTGCGCTCGCCTATCTCTACTATCTCTTCATCAATCTGCTTTTTGGTTTTGGCCACCACCTCTTCAATACGTGCAGGATGGATGCGACCGTCGGTCACCAAACGGTGCATAGCCAAACGTGCAATTTCGCGTCTTACCGGGTCAAAGCCTGAAAGAATGATCGCCTCCGGGGTATCATCAACGATGATCTCTATTCCGGTAGCGGCCTCCAGCGCACGGATATTTCTTCCTTCACGACCAATAATGCGACCTTTGATCTCGTCATTTTCGATATTGAAAATAGATACCGTGTTCTCAATGGCACTTTCGGTAGCTGTACGTTGGATTGTTTGGATAACTATTTTCTTTGCCTCTTTTGTGGCAGTAAGTTTCGCTTCGTCAACAATATCCTTGATTTGCATCATGGCTTTGGTACGTGCTTCCTCACGCAGGTTATCAACCAATTGATTTTTTGCTTCTTCGGCAGATATTCCAGCTATAGTTTCCAGTTGTTCTACATGCTGTTGTTTCAAGTGCTCAACTTCTTCCTGCTTTTTAACCGCAATTTCAGTTTGTCTTTCCAGGTTTTTGCGCACATTATCCAGTTCAGACTCCTTGCGAGACATGTTTTCAAGACGCTGATTAAATGATTGCTCTTTTTGTTTTACGCCGTTCTCACGCTGATTAATGGCATTATTTTTTGAGTTGATCTCGTTCTCATGTTCAGCCTTCATCTGCAAAAACTTCTCTTTTGCCTCAAGGAGTTTATTTTTCCGCAATATTTCAGCATCGTTCTCCGCATCCTTCAAAATCTTTTTTACTTTATTTTGTGCTGATGATTCCTGGTCTTTAAAAAGCTTCCTGAGCAGGAAGCGGCCGACAACGATACCCGTGGGTACACCGGCAAGTAATCCGATAATAATGTATAATACAGAGTTCATTTTAAGTTTATATAAATAAAAAACCGCAACTAATTTTTAAGTGTCATGTATTGAAAAACTTCAAGTAACATGGTGGGACCTGGATGTCGTTAAATACAATGAAGTAACGTATACCGTTTGTGATCCGCTGATATTGAAGCGTTAAGTTTTTAATAGTGAAACCTAAAATTTAACTGCGGTTAAATCTTAATTTGCTCGTTATGTGTAAGAACGTTTATTACTTCGAGAAAAATTCAGACAACAGATGGTCCAACTGATAAACTTTGTCCGCCACATCTGTATCTTCTACCATCACCTTTTTTTCCGCCTTTAAGGATGATGTTGCATAATGCAACACCGCCATTGAAAGCAGATCCTGTTTATCCCTGACCGCATAATTTTCCTGGTATTCTTTTATCCGGTCGTTGATCAGCTTAGCTGCTCTGCGTATTATTTCTTCTTCCTCCATGTTTACCTTTAAGGGGTAAACTCTGTCAGCAATATTTATTTTTATTGAGATTTCTCCCATTTGAGCTATTCACTTTTTGCACTACTTTTTCAGTAACACAATACACTTGTCTATTTCTTGCACAAATTCGTCAATTTTTTGCTTTATGTCAAGTGTTTTTTCATTAGTTTCTGAAAAAGACCTCGCCATTTTCACTACCCGCAATTTTTCTTCCAATTCCTGGCTCTTTTCTTTGCCTGATTTTAATGCCGACGAGAGTGTCTGATTCTCCAGTTTCAGTAGATCATTCTCCTCCTGCAACGCTGAGCAAAGCTCAATTAAGCGCTCTGTCTTCTCTACAACTCTGTTTAACTGTTCAGCTACCGTTGGCATTTTAATTAGTGATTTATTGAATTATTGAATTATTTATTTTTTCAGTACCGGGCAATTAAAATATTGATTCAACAACCCGATAATTCACTAATTCATTAATTCAATAATTATTTACGTATCTCCGCTCCTGCTTCTTTACCGAAATTATAAATTAATTTTTGCATAACCGAATCTATTGCCTTGTCTGTCAAAGTTTTTTCTTCATCCTGTAAAGTAAAACTTAAAGCGTATGATTTTTTACCTGCCGGAAGCTTATCTCCCTGGTAAACATCAAATACATTTACATCTTTTAATAATTTCCGTTCTGTTTTTTGTGCGATCTGTTTCAGCTGACCGAAAGTAACCTGCGTATCCACCAGCATAGACAGATCACGCCTTACTGCCGGGAACTTTGAAACTTCCTGGTAAATGATCACATTCTTTCTTACCGCAGCAAGGATCAGATCAAAATTAAAATCAGCGTAAAAGACCTCTTTCTCAAGGTCTACCTTTTTTAATGAAACTGCTGCAACAGATCCGAACTTAACCAATTGTTTACCATTCCTCATATATTGCAAACCAAAGGCCATTTTACTGCAGTTAGCATCTTCAGTTATTATATCTTTGATATTCAACCGATCCAGTAAACCATCAACAACCGCCTTCAGCATATAAAAAGAAACCGGGTGTGGCTTTTGGTTCCATTGTTCAGCTTTATCAGCACCGGTAAGAAAGACAGAAAAACGTTGCGTCTCAATATACTTCTCTTCCTTTACACTATACACCTTACCAAATTCATAGAATTTCAAATCAGTGTTCTTCCTGTTTTGATTATAGGCAATCGCCTCCAATCCGGAATATAACAGGCTTTGACGCATCACATCCAAGTCATTACTCAAAGGATTCAATATTTTAACAGCATGATCCAAATCACTTGAATAAGCAGATTTGGTTAGCGAATTGGATAATATTTCATTAAATCCATTTGCAGTCAACAGATCGGATATGTTGTTCTGCACATCGTCCTTTTCTGGTCTTACAGAATTATTTAATGAAGCCCTGATCTGGGTTGGTATCTCGATATTGTTGTAACCGTAAATACGCAGTATCTCTTCAATCACATCCACCTCGCGGGTTACATCCACCCTATAAGGAGGTACTTTTAAAGACAAACCTTCTTCCGATTCCTTTATGATCTCGATATCCAGCGCCTTAATAATTGACCTGATCTCTTCATGTTCGATAGATTTACCGATCAAACGGTGCACGTTATGATAGGTAATATCAACATCAAAAGGCTTGATAGGTGTTGGGTAGATATCAGATATTTCGGATGATATAGTACCGCCGGCTACTTCTTTGATCAACAAGGCCGCATATTTCAAAGCAAACACCGTGATATCCGGATCGATACCGCGTTCAAAGCGGAATGATGCATCTGTTTTTAGGCCATGCCTCTTAGATGTTTTACGCACCCATACCGGGTTAAAATAAGCGCTCTCGAGAAATATACTTTTTGTTGAGCTTTTGACACCCGAATTGATACCCCCGAAAACACCGGCAATACACATTGGCTCTTCAGCGTTGCAGATCATCAGGTCATCCGCAGATAACTTACGTTCCACTTCATCCAAAGTCTTGAATAGTGTCCCCTCCGGACAAGTTTTCACAATAACCTTATTGCCTTTTATGGCATCAGCATCAAAAGCATGTAACGGTTGGCCCAGGCCATGTAATACATAGTTGGTTACATCTACTATGTTATTGATAGATCGAATACCAATTACAGCTAATTTTTCTTTCAGCCATTTTGGTGAGTCTTTCACTTCAATGCCCGAAATAGTTAAACCGGCATAACGTGGACATGCTGTTTCGTTCTCAACCACCACCTCAATTTTACGACTAGTGTTTTCTACTTTGAAGCCTGAAATATCGGGTTTAGTGAAGTTGGTTTTTAAGAACGCTGCGATATCCCTTGCCGTACCCAAATGTGATGCAGCATCAGCGCGGTTAGGTGTTAAACCGATCTCGTAGAGGTAATCATCAGTCAGTTTAAAATAATCTTTAGCCAGGTCGCCTATTAGGGCGTTGGCATCCAGTATCATAATCCCTTCGTGCGACTCACCTAATCCAATTTCATCTTCGGCACAGATCATTCCTTCAGATTCTTCTCCGCGTATTTTTGATTTGTTGATCTTGAACGGTTCGCCTTTGGTTGGGTAAACAGTTGTGCCTACAGTAGCAACCACCACTTTTTGTCCCACTCCTACATTAGATGCACCGCAAACGATCTGTAATTCAGTTCCTGTTCCTGCATCTACTTTGGTTATTTTCAGCCTGTCCGCATTTGGGTGCTGGCGGCATTCTTTAACGTAGCCAATTACCAGGCCTTCCAATCCACCGGGTACAGCCTGCACTTTCTCCAGGGTTTCCACTTCAAGCCCAATGCCAGTTAATATCTGCGAAAATTGTTCGGGAGTTTTATCGGTATCAATAAATTGTTTAAGCCAGTTATAAGAAATTTTCATTATAGCAAAATGATAATCGGCAAAGATAGGATTTAGTCCGGAAGTCGGGAAGACAGAAAGTCCGAAAGATGAAAAGAAGAAAAACACTTACGGACTTTCTGACTTGTGCCGACTTCCGGACTTAGTCACAAAAGGCCTTCGTCACCAAAACTGAAATAGCCATTATCAGTAATGATCAGGTGGTCTATTACATGAATATCCAGCATCTTACCGGCAGCTGATAGATTTTTGGTGAGGCTAATATCCTGCTGACTAGGTTTTAAATTACCTGATGGATGGTTATGGATTAGCATAATGCTGCTTGCCTGGTACTGCAACGCAGTATGGAATATAATTTTCGGATCTGCAACTGTTCCAGCCAAGCCGCCTTTGCTGATCAATTCTTTACCCAGCACTTTGCTTGATCGTCCAAGCAGGATGATCCAGAATTCTTCATGGTTCAGATCAACGAGGTAGCGACGCATCAGGTTATAACCATCCCGACTGCTCATGATGGTTTCTATTGCCTTGCTTTCAGTATCATCCCTGCGCCTGCCTATTTCAAGTGCGGCGATAATAGAGATCGCTTTAGCCTCTCCTATTCCTCTGAAATTAGAAAGTTCGTTGATGGATGCTTTAGCCAGCTTATTCAGATCATTATCGTAATGATGGAGGATACGTTTACTCAGTTCAACTGCTGATTCTGTACGGCTGCCGGAGCCGATCAATATGGCGATGAGTTCTGCGTCGGTTAAAGCCCGGCGGCCCTGGGTGCTTAGCTTTTCACGCGGTCGGTCTTCTTCAGCCCAGGATTTTATGCTGATCTTGTCTTGATAAGGTTTCATTAATACGAATACACGATTTAGCGATTATAATGATTTTTTTGATATCATCTCCTATTTCTTTAGTCTTTTAATTCACTAAAATCCTGAAATCGTGTCTTTATAATCCCAAAATCGTGTCCAAAAAAAATAGCGATGAGTTTGCACTCATCGCTATTCCTATATGATTAGAATATCTTAATTATTTTAAGCCGTTCACAAACTTAGTCAGCTTTGATTTATTGTTCGAAGCTTTGTTTTTGTGGATTACATTCTTTTTAGCTAAACGATCAAGCATAGATATCACTTTAGTTAAAAGCGGAGCTGCTTCTGCTTTAGTAGGTGTGCCTCTTAATTTTTTGATGGCGTTCCTGGTAGTTTTAGCCTGGTATCTGTTACGCAGACGCTTCGCAGCATTTGCTCTGATCCTTTTTATTGATGATTTATGATTTGCCATTTTAGCTAATTATTCTTTTTTATTTAAGGACTGCAAATATATGACGAATATTTATATTATCAAATGGGTTTTTAAAAATTTGTTGATTAAGTTGATTGGGTTAGAATAAGTTGATTAAGTTTCCTTCAAAAAATGCGATTCTTACCTAAATCAACCGCTCACCTAATCAACTCAATCTAACCAAAAATGAGCATATTTGGATATGAAACCTGTTGCAAGGAGCATTATTGCTTTGGCTATTCTTATTTCTTGTTCATCGTGGGGCTTCTTTGCACACAGGCGAATAAATCATGTAGCAGTTTTTACATTGCCAAAAGCAATGGCGGGATTTTATGAGGCGAATATTGATTTTATTACCGAACATGCTATCGACCCTGACAAAAAGCGTTATGTAGATTCGCTGGAAGCGCCCAGACATTACCTGAATATTGACCATTATGGCAAGAAACCTTTTATGAAGATGCCTGTAAAATGGGATGATGCCGCAAAAAAATATACTGCCGATACGTTGGCAAAATATGGGACAGTCCCCTGGCAGATCCAGTATGAGTACTATAAACTGGTAAAAGCTTTTAAGGAACATGACACCACAGCCATACTCAAAACCTCAGCTAACCTGGGTCATTATATTGCTGATGCCCATGTGCCACTACACCTTACCCAAAACTATAATGGACAGTTAACCCATCAGGATGGCATACATGCATTATGGGAAAGCCGTATTCCCGAATTGTTTAGCGACCAGTACAATTATTACGTCGGCAAGGCCCGGTATATTGAAAATCCTTTGAACGAAGCTTTCAAAATTTGCCGTGCTTCATTTAAATGCGTGGATTCAGTATTGCTTTTTGAACGGAGATTGAATAGCACCTTCCCTCCAGACAAAAAATATGAGACAATAAAGCGTTCAGGTAAAAATGTAAAGGATTATTCTGCCGCTTATGCCAAAGCTTATCAGATGTCTTTAAAAGGCATGGTAGCTCGAAGAATGCGCTCTTCAATATTGGAAGTTGGCAGCTTTTGGTTCTCGGCTTGGGTGGATGCAGGGCAACCAGATCTGAATAAACTGATCGGTAAGCCGTTATCTGCTGATGAAAAGAAAAATATTCAGCGTGAAGCGGCTTTGTACAGAATTGGAAAAATCAGTGATTAAACAGACTCTTTAGCTGGTCGCCTTTTTAATCCTGCTATGATCGGCGGAATAACAGAAACTAAAATGATCGCTATACCTACTAATGAAAAATGTGCTTTAAAGAACGGCACATTACCCAACAAGTAACCTGCAAACAGGAATACAATGATCCACGATACACCACCAATGATATTATAAAGGCTATATCTTAAAAACGGCATACGGCCTACCCCGGCAACAAAAGGTGCAATGGTACGGATGATCGGCATAAAACGGCTGAATATAACAGCCTTGCCCCCATGCTTGTCGAAAAAAGCTTTGGTTTGGAGGTAATAATCCAGTTTAAGTATTTTATTATTCTCTTTAAACACTTTAGGCCCAAGGTAATTTCCTAATAAATAGTTTATCGTATTACCTGTAAATGCGGCTATGATCAAGATAACAGCGAGCAAATAGATATTTAAACCTGTATTACCCCCGGCTATTAAGGCGCCCGCAGCAAAAAGCAGTGAATCGCCTGGCAAAAACGGGGTAATAACAAAACCAGTTTCTGCAAAAATGATCACAAACAATATCAGATAAGTGAGCGCATGATACTGGCTGATGATGTCGGCCAGGTGTTTATCAATATGCAGGATAAAGTCTATCAGGTGTTTAATGAGTTCCAATTGCTTAAATTTTTGCCAAAAATATAAATAAAACCCGGATTACTTGTTGGTAATAAAACCTGAACTAAAAGCCAGGGTATCGGCAGTGTGGCTTGCCAGTCCATAACAATAAAGAGTGTATAATCGCCCATCCTGTATAGTCACATTAGGTACATCTCTTAAAAGTGTAGCGGTGCCGGTAGGATACATTTTAAACTCGTACGTGCCGGCAGGCACTTCTTTATAAGCAGAGTATTTGGTATAAGCTATATTTGAAAAAAGGGAAGTATCATTTGCCGTTATATCAAAGCCGGTTGAGCCCGGAGAGGCATTGACAAACCGTATCTTACCCCTACCGCGGCTTGGGGACGAAGAAGTATCCGTCAGAAAAATATAAGTGCTATCAGGTTTTATACCTGTTAGTATAAGTGTATACCTTGTATTAGGTTTCAATGTATCATTCAGGGTAAAATAATTAGCACTTGAGGTTTGGGTACCCGGCACTAAAGTAGTACCCGGCCTTATCTGGAAAGGCAATTGGGTTGAATTAAGAAAAAAATATCCTGAAGGTGTTGGGTAAAAATAAGATGATGTATTTACTTTGATGTAGTTAACATACAGATCGACTGAACCCAGGCCGGGGCTTACATTTATGATCTGGTATTCTATATTCGAGCTTGGGCCTGTAGTTCCACTTTTACCGCATGACGAAATAAACGGCATCACTACAAACACAACGCCAAATAAAAAAAGAAAAATCAATAAACTGTTATTGTGCCTTTTATACATTTTCAATTCATAGTTAGTAAGTACAATTTATTGTATCCCGGTAGAATTTATTGTAGCTTCTACGCTAAATATCAAATTACCAGTTCCATTTAACTTCCCTTGTGTCCAAAAAGTATATGCATTGCCCGGAATTAATGAATAATGCCCGCTTATGATCGGCGTGGTTTGGCCTGCATGATATACGTTGATCGTCGCAAGGGTATCTGTGCTGGCACTTACAGTGACATGCTTAAAGCCGCTACCCGTTTTAAATGCCTGGTCACTAAATTTTGTACTATTCGCCGCAAAATCCAAACTGCCAGCATCTACGGATGCGTTTACAAATCTCACATAGCATGTTGTATTAATTGTACTTGTATCAACCAGGAATGCCAGCGTATCTACAGTAAAAAACGCATTTGCCTGGGTTTCATCCACTACAAATAATGAATGATACGGATGACCATCTGCCGGGGATGTTATACTGAACAGTGGCTGTACTACACTGGTTATTGGGTCAAACTTCTTTTTTATCTGGAAAGTCTGCGCACCGGAGGGAACAGGATAATAAACTGAAGCAATACCGGGGGACAAATCTGTATTATTATCCAGCCGGGTGCCATTCAGGTAGAAATTAACCGTATCTGCGGATGCATTAATCACCATCAGAGTGTCGGTGGTTTTAATCGTAGGCGCGTCATTATTTTTTTTGCAGGATGATAAACCTAAAATAAAAACAATGCTTAGCAGCGCTAATAACCTTATAATCATATTAACTAATTGCAATAATAACTGCTTATAATCGGTTTTGTTATTGTGTCGAACAAAAAAGTCCGGTTTGTACACCGGACTCTGGATTTGGATTTATAATTTAAGTTTACAACTTAAGCATAACTATTAAGCATTACCGGCATCACCAACATCAGCACATCTTCGTTCTCATCGCCGTTTTGCGGTAACAATAATCCTGCGCGGTTAGGGGTCGACATTTCAAGCATCACCTCTTCACAACTCAGGTTCTTTAACATTTCTATCAAAAACCGTGCATTAAAGCCGATCTCGATATCTTCGCCATCATACTGACAGGTTAAACGCTCATGCGCCTCATTAGCGAAGTCAATATCTTCTGATGAAATATTTAATTCACTTCCGTTGATCTTTAACCTAACCTGGTGTGTGGTTTTATTAGCATATATAGCTACACGGTTGAGTGAGCTCAAAAATGACTGCCTGTCTATAGTCAGTTTATTCGGATTATTCTGAGGAATAACTGCTTCATAATCAGGATAACGCTCATCTATCAAACGGCAAACCAGGTTGATATTGCTAAATTTAAAGAACGCACTTGTACTATTATACTCAACAGATACATTGATATCTTCTGAGGGCAAAGCCGATTTAAGCAAATTTAACGCCTTTTTTGGTAAAATAAAGGATGCTGTGCTTGCTGCTTTTGCGTCTTTTCGGCGGTAACGCACTAATTTATGGGCATCCGTTGCTACAAAAGTTAAAGAAGATGTAGACAACTGGCAATAGACCCCTGTCATAGCCGGACGAAGCTCGTCATTACTAACAGCGAAAATAGTCTTGTTAATAGCCTCGGCTAAAACCGATGCGGGAAGGTTCACTGATGATGCATTTTCAACAACGGGTATCTTCGGAAAGTCCTCGCCATTTTCACCGCTCAGTTTATATTTACCATCCCCTGCGCTTATTTCTATAGCAAATGTATTATCGTCAATATTAAAAGCGATAGGCTGCTCGGGTAATGATTTTAGGGTGTCCAGTAAAATGCGTGATGGTATTGCTATGCGGCCATTTTCCTTTGCTTCAACAGTTAAGGACGTGGTCATGCTGGTTTGCAGATCCGTAGCCGAAATAGTCAAGTTTCCATCCTTTATCTCGAACAAAAAGTTTTCCAGTATAGGTAATACCGTACTGTTGCTTAAAGCACCGCTCACAGACTGCAATTGCTTGAGTAATGTGGATGTTGAAACTATAAATCTCATGTTTAAATAGTATTAATCAACCAAAAGTATAAAATTTAATGAGCATACTTCCGCTTACGGATATAATGTTGAAAAATAGCAAATATTAACACAAATGCCAAAGGAATAACATTATTTATAACCTGCCAGTAGAGTTTTTCGCTGCGTATCCGGGCGCGGTCAAGCAGGCGTATCTGTATCTCTTTGGTACGCAATCCAATCAGGCCCGAATCGTCGGTCATATAGTCGGCAATATTCAATAAAAGGTTCTTATTCCCGTAGCTTTGCTGTGTAAAATGATCATATCCCAGCGGGTACGCTGAGCCATCATTACCTACCTGGTTTTTGAATACATCACCATCGCTGATCACGATCATTTTGGTACGTTTGCTTTCGGACAACGATTCGATCTTTTCAGTCAAACCTTCGGGCTGCGGCCTGTTCAAAAAGTCAGATTTAAATTTGCCTTCTAATAGTACACCCACAGTTTTAGGTGGATTTACAAATGTCTTTGGATCAGGTTCCTGCTCCAGCATCTGTAATGATAATTGGTAAGGCGTATTAAATTTCTTATTATAAGGCGACGAACTAAGCAAAACAGTTTTTTCAATACCCTTTTCTCCGATAGTATCAATAGTGCTGATAAATTCGGTATGAATGCCATCCAGGTTTTTTACTATCGGGTTTTTTGATGTTGGTATCAATACCGGGTAAAATAACCAGGGTACGTTTTGTATTTGTGCCTGTCCGCCTACGTTACCTGTCGCCACCGGTATTTGCGAGCAGTTCATGTCGGCAACCAGGTCGTAATTAATACGCACGCCGTATACAAACAATATATCGTCCAGGTTCAATTGTTTATTGAATGCTAATTGATCTCCACCATGTCCGCGAAGGCTATCCAGTTCGGCGCTTACCTGGTCAATAGTCCATAGCAGCCGGCCCCCTCGCATCGCATACTGATCAAGCTTGAATTTTTCGAGTTCAGTAAATGGTTTATCAGGTTTTGGGATAACCAGCAGCTTTACTTTTACCAATTCAGCAAAAGGTATGGTTTTCAGATCAACCCGGCCTACCGCATAACCATCGGACAGAGATTTCATGCCGTCATTTAGCTGTGCATCGCTTAATTCATTATGCCCTTCGGTAAAGCCAACTTCAGGCTTCCCTCCTGTTGTTACTTTTTTAATGGCTGATGAAAAAGCATATTCCAGGTTTTGGATAGAATTATTCAATTGCTCCTCAGGCGATAAACCGATGCGGTTCAGTAATAATTTCACCGCTATTTGTTTCCCATCAGAGGATACCATTGCATATGGAATAATGAGCTTTTGTGTCAGTCCGTTATCTGTTTTTTCGCTCAGATTAGTAGGTTCTATCCCCTTTTCTCCAAGATCCTGTATAGCTTGCTGCTGCTGATCACCGGCTAACCCTTTTAAAGGATCAGTAAAATCAAATTGCAATTTACCATGACTATATGCCTGAAGGTCATTTAGCATATCACGGGTGGCGCCCCGTAATCTTTTAAACGCAGCCGGGAAATTATCGCCCTGCAAATAAACGGTTACCTTAACGCCCTTAGGAAGACTATCCAATAGGCCACGGCTTATTTTAGATATAGTGAACCTTTTCTCTTTGGTAAAATCAAACCTGGTAAACGCATAGGATGATATCAGGCCTACAATAATGATCACTGCTAATCCACCTAACATTCCTTTCTGATTTGCCGATTTTTGTCTTTGTATTTTGATCACAAATAATGTAAACCAGATGAACAAACCACTGAGGCATACAAAATATCCCAGATCACGTGTATCCAATACCCCACGACTTACTGATGCATAATGCTCTGTAATACCCAAATGCTGCAAACCAAGGTTCTGTAACGAAAGCAGCGTGCTTAACGAATCAAACCCGCTGTAAACAAAAAAGGAAACAAAAACCGCGATAGTAAAGGCAATGATCTGGTTTTTGCTGATGGATGAGGCAAATAAACCTATGGCTACAAACCCCGCCCCTAACAAAAACAAACCTATGTAGGAGCCTATAACAGCCCCGGTATCAATATTACCTTGCGGCGTACCCAGCATATAAACTGAATAATAGTAAACCAGCGTAGGTATCAACGCAAAAAGCACCAGCAGCACACAGGCAAAAAATTTACCCAATATGATTTGCCAATCGGTAAGCGGACGTGTTAGTAGTAGTTCAAACGTGCCTTCTTTCCGTTCTTCAGCCAGCGAGCGCATGGTAATGGCCGGGATCAGGAACATAAAAAGATAAGGCGCAGTGCTGAACAGGCTATCCAGGCTGGCGTAACCATAATCCAAAATACTGGAGTCAGGGAATACCCAGAGGAACAATCCCAGCACTAATAAAAACACACCAATGGTAACATAGGCTACCAGCGAACTAAGGTATGAGGTAATTTCTTTCTTTAAGATGCTATACACTATAATGAAGGGGATCTTAGCTGCCGAAAATACAACAATATTCGCTAATGCAAAAAGGGATTGAAAAAGTTTAAAAATTGCATGATTATCAGAAGCGATAAGCTATGCGAATGGCTGTTTGTCTTAGCTTGTTGGCCCAGTCTTCATATCTAAAACTGATGTCCACCCCACTGTCCTCCCCTGCCGGAACAATAAAACCCGGCCCTATGGAAAATGCGAATACACTTTGTTTCTCATAGTTAGTTTCAATTGCTGTGCCTGCTTCTCCTTCGGCATAAACACCTTTATTAAAATAGTATTTGATACCTGCCTTTAATGGTATAAACCCTGCAGTTCCCGGCGTACGGGACGAGTTGAATAAGTTACTTTTATAAAACATAGCAGTAAATCCGGCCGTCAATGTTAAACTAACGGGGGCTACTATTGGCAGCTCACCTTTTATTGAGAACCCAGTTCCAACATTATAAACTGAATTTGCCGGGATAGCTAATTCAAAACCGGTGCTGATCGCTTTGGTGATTTCGGTTTGGGCGTAGATTTTAAAAGTGCAGAAAAGGAATAGGGGAAGTAATAGTTGTTTCATTATGGTTGTAAGTGTTGTAGTTGTTGTAAAGGTTGTAAAAGTTATAATGTCGTGATCATAATAACGGGAGTGATTTATCGATGTTGTGATAAGTTAGAGCGGACAAATATTTTATTCTTTTTTCCTACTTAGAAAAGCAATATATCCATTAAGTAAACGATAGCATTCGTTATACTTTGTTCTCATATCCTGTAATTGTTGACTTGTTATAAGCGATTCATCATGGGCACAAATTAAATGGTCAAGTATTTCATTTAATGAGCCACGGGCATTCCTGCAGAACTTTAAATTATCCTGATAGTGAAATCTTCCATGTCCTTCAGCAATATTTGCTGTTACCGATCTTGAAGCTCGCTTTAATTGATCAATTAATCTATACTTTTCTTCATCCGGAAATTGCTTAAGTAATAAAGCAATATCAATCCTAAGTAGCCGGCATTTTTGCCAGGTTTCAAGGTCTTCAAAGCTGTTCATTGGCATAACTGATTGTAATTATTTAAAAATAATATCAAAACTCCTACAACCATTCCAACATTTACAACTTCTACAACACCTATTAGTTAGTCAGATCAATAAATATATTCTCCAACGATTTCCCGCCATTCTTATTACGCAGTCCATCCAATGAATCATTAGCTACAATTTTACCTTTATTAATAATAATCACCTGGCTGCATACGGCTTCAACCTCCTGCATAATGTGGGTTGAAAGAATAATAGTTTTAGTTTTGCCCAGGTCGCGTATTAATTGGCGTATACCAATCAACTGGTTTGGGTCAAGACCAGAGGTTGGTTCATCCAGTATCAGCACTTGCGGATCATGTATTATAGCCTGCGCCAAACCCACACGCTGCTTGTAGCCTTTTGATAGCTGACCAATCTTTTTATGCTGCTCAGGTGTAAGCCCGGTTTGTTCAATAACTTCATTAATACGTTTTTCAGGCTGATCGATCTGGTGGATATTGGCTATAAACGCCAGGGATTCCTTCACATACATATCCTGATATAATGGGTTGCTTTCTGGAAGGTAACCAATATTACGTTTCACCTCCAAAGCCTGCGTTTCCACGTCAAAGCCACATACAGAAGCTTTACCAGATGACTGCGGGATGAAACCTGTAAGTATCTTCATCGTAGTGGATTTACCTGCACCATTAGGCCCAAGGAAACCCAATACACCCGGCGAGGCAGTAAAAGAAATACCATCAACAGCTTTTTGCGGGCCGTAAATTTTGGTCAATGATTCAACGCTGATGCTCATGCTTCAAATGTAAATTTTAGATTTGAGATTTGGGATAGGAGATTTGAGACAAATTTATCAGAGGTCTGAATCACAGATTTTATTGATTAATTGATTAAAAGATGACACTGATTAATTATTATAATCTGCGAAATCAGGGAAATCATTTGAATCAGCGGTTCAGACAAGAAAAATTCAAGGTATTATCCCATCCAAACCGGACATTTCTGTAATAACCCTATCCTTGCTTTTAATTACAAACGAGATCACGATCACACTCCCGGCATCCCGCTCTAAACGTCCGGCTTTAAATACGTAGGTATTATGATCTTCGGCGAGTCCATCCATATTATGAAATGCAGCGGAAAAAGATGGTGTAACAGAAATAACAGGTTTACTGAATTTTAGTAATATTCGTGTGTCCAGTAACGGGCCTGCCTCCTTATTCCCCAAATAAAAGGTAGTGACATAATTATTTGCACTATCTTTTTTCTGGATCGATTTGATAAGAAATAATTTGCTTGAAGCCGGTGAATTGACAATTACCTTCGCTATTACTGTTTTGCCATCGCGCGCATATATGTTGAGTTCTTTCCCCTCTCCTGTTTTACTTTGTGCGGTAGCAGCAAGAGCATAAAAACAGAGAGTTGCAAACAGTAACCCTTTCATAATCGGTCAATTGATAATATAAAGTTACCGATAAAAGCATAAAATAAATCCGAAATCGAAAATCCGACATCCGAAATCAAAAAAATATATCTTTGCGCTATTATGAGTAATTCCACCGACGAACTTTTTAAGAACGTAATATCGCACGCTAAAGAATATGGCTTTGTTTTCCCTTCGAGCGAGATATATGACGGGCTGAGCGCAGTTTATGATTATGGCCAAAATGGCGCCGAACTGAAAAACAACATCAAAACCTATTGGTGGAAGTCAATGGTGCAATTGAACGATAATATTGTCGGAATCGATTCGGCCATATTTATGCACCCAAAAATATGGAAAGCGAGCGGTCACGTGGATGGTTTCAGCGATCCTATGATCGACAATAAAGATTCAAAAAAGCGTTACCGTGCCGATCAATTATTAGAGGATAAGATAGATCGCTATGACAAAGATGGCAAAACAGATAAAGCAGAACAATTGCAGCATGATATGGACGAAGCACTGAAAAGTGACAACCTGCCACGCTTAAAAGAACTCATTATTGAACATGAAATAGCAGATCCGGTGAGCGGCACCCGCAACTGGACAGATGTGCGCCAGTTTAACCTGATGTTCAGTACACAAATGGGTGCTGTAGCTGATGATGCAGATGTAGTTTACCTGCGTCCGGAAACGGCACAGGGCATATTTGTGAATTATCTGAATGTGCAAAAATCAGGCAGGATGAAAATCCCTTTCGGTATTGCACAAATAGGAAAGGCATTCCGTAATGAGGTGATAGCCAGGCAATTTATTATCCGTATGCGCGAGTTTGAGCAGATGGAAATGCAGTTCTTCGTTCGCCCTGGCACTCAAAAAGAATGGTTTGAGCACTGGAAAACGATGCGCCTGAAATGGCATCTTGCTTTGGGTACCGGCCCCGAAAAATATCGCTATCACGAGCACACTAAGCTGGCACATTATGCCGATGCTGCCTTTGATATTGAATACGAATTCCCATTTGGCTTTAAGGAAGTAGAAGGTATACATAGCCGTACCGATTTCGACCTTAGCCAGCACCAGAAATTCTCAGGTAAAAAACTGCAGTATTTCGATCCCGAGATCAACCAAAATTATATTCCTTATGTAATAGAAACATCAATCGGTTTGGATCGTATGTTCCTGCTCACAATGATTAATGCTTACGAGGAAGAAGACCTGAGCACTGACGAGAAACAAGATAGTCGTGTTGTATTAAGGCTTCACCCCTGCCTGGCACCAGTTAAAGCAGCCATTTTCCCGCTGACCAAAAAGGATGGATTACCCGAAAAAGCCCGTGAGATCATGGACAAGCTAAAGGTAGATTTCAACCTGCAGTACGAAGAAAAGGATGCCATTGGCAAACGTTATCGTCGCCAGGATGCTATCGGAACACCTTTTTGCATTACTGTTGACCATCAGACATTGGAAGATAACACCGTAACTATCCGCTACCGTGATACCATGCAACAGGAACGCGTACCTTCTGATCAGCTTGAAAAGATCATTGGCGACCTGGTGAGCTGGAAAAATGTGCTTTCAAAATAGAAAAAGAATTTATTCGATACACAAAGCCCGTTTAAGTAAAATTGAACGGGTTTTTTATTTGTTCATAGTGCCCTATAACAAAAACACCCCTTCTTTACGTATAAGTCATAAGTAAATGCATTTAAGGCTGTTAGAATACCATTAACGCCTTTTTTGCTATGGTCAGGCGGCTTTAACTGTATTCAATGTTTTTATCAGGTATCAAAAAAATAATATCTACCTTATCGTTAATCTTTTTGCTAACCGGGCTAACGGCATCGGCCGCTAATAATGCGTCTTATTATTCAGGTGCATATAACCTGGCTAATTTCAAGGTTGACAGTCTACGTACGTTATTAGCCAGTACACTTGCCAACAAAGATAACCCCACTGATACTGTAACCATTAACCGTATAAACAAATTAGCTTCCGAGTTTATTGACGTAAATCCCGATAGTACTTTATATTATGGTAAAATGGCCATAGGACGATCATTAGCCATAAAATATAAAAAGGGTATTGCCGATGGAATGCTCTCAACCGCGAGAGTATATGTATCGAAGGGCGATTACGACAAAGCTAAAGAGAATTTTACAGGGGCAAAACTATTATATGTTAACATGAAGAATCAGGCGAGCCTGGGAAGCTGTTATATTGAAATAGGCCGTATGTATAATAATCTTGCCGATTATGAACTCGCTTCGGGTTACTTTAAACAAGCCCTTGATATATTCAAGTGGCTTAAGGATGAGAATGGGATAGCCAAAAGCTATCACAATATGGGTATGGTTTCTGATAATATCGGAAAGTCGTCATATGCCCTTGATAATTACTTTAAGTCACTTTCCCTTAATATTAAATTGCATGACCGGGTCTCTTCAGCAGCTGATTATAATAACATCGGCGAAGAAATGAAGGAAATGGAGATATATCCCAAGGCAATGGAATATTATAAACGTGCGGTAAAAATATGGGAAGAATCAAAGAATGTTATGGGTGTAAGTACCGCCTATGAAAATATAGGTGAAATATTGATGGCCGAGAAAAAATATGACCAGGCCCTTGTTTACCTTAATAAGTCAATGAAGCTAACAAGGGAAATGGATGACAAGAACGGCCTTAGTTTATTAGCCTCCGATTTTGGCCTTTGCTATGCTTATAAACAACAATATGATGTTGCGCTAAACTATCTTGCTGAAGCACTAAAAATTGCAAATGATTCGAAGATCGACTATAATAAAGCCGTTGCTTATATCAATTATGCGACAGTATATAATATGCAAAAGGACTATCAAAAGGCCTACAAATATGCTTTACAAGCCCAGGATCTGGCAAACAAATTAGGTAGCTTATCTAACAGAACTAATGCTACATTGCAATTAAGTGAGTCTCTTGGTGGATTAGGCAGATTTCAGGAAGCATTTAAAGAACAAAAAGTATACAATGGATTAAAAGATAGCTTAAAGAGTGATGAAAGTGTTCAGAAATTAACTTCTTATAATCTTGAATCTGATTTTGCAGAGAAGCAAAGATTACTGGCCGCGCAACATCAGCGACAGGACGATCTTTACCAACAAAAGATACAAAGACAAGGACTTTTAAGTGCTATATTCTTTATCATTATTTTAGGAATGGCTGCCGTTCTGATTGTTTATTACAGATCCAAACGTAAACAACAGAAGATAAATACTATACTGGAAGATAAAAACATTGAAGTAATAAAACAAAAGGGAGACCTGAATGATCAGGCCCAAAAACTCAACGATCTTAATAATTTAAAGGACAGGCTTATATCAGTACTGGCGCATGACCTGAGGGCGCCTTTAAGCACGCTGCGCGGGCTTTTTAGCCTTCTGGTAGACGATACCATATCGCATGAGCAATTCCTTGAGATGATACCGCAGTCTCTAAAAAAGCTGGAATATACATCTGACTTTTTAGACACTTTGCTATTCTGGATAAACAGCCAGATGGAGAATTTTGACAGTTCGGCAAAAAGCTTCCCTATTAAAGATGTTGTATCGTACGAGGTAAGCAATTATCATGAACAAGCCCTGGAAAAAGGCATAAGACTGGTAGATAAAGTTTCGAAAAATATGACGGTTGCGGCAGATCCAAACTCTGTCCGTATTGTTACCCGTAATCTAATTACAAATGCAATTAAATTCTCACGAAGAGACGATACAATTACAATCACCGCCCATTACCAGGATGATAATTATCTGTTATTATCTATAAAAGATACTGGAGTTGGTATGTCAGAAAAGCAACTCAATAAATTATTTAAGAGCAAAGTTGATAGCGGCACCGGAACCAACAACGAATCTGGTACGGGTATGGGACTGTTATTCTGCAAGGACCTGATAGAAAAATGCAACGGCAAAATATGGGTAGAAAGCACCCTGGGTCAGGGCACCGAATTCTTTTTTACTTTACCTGTAGGCACTATAGGTACAGTTAAGGAAGAAGAGCATGCATTGGCATCCTGATCTTCCTTTCCCTTCTGAATGATTTCAATTTTTTCTACTGATTTACCGGGTTATCCGCTTTATGCAAAGTTCCGTTAGTATAATTTAAAGGATTAACTTTTTTTGGATCGCCCTGGTATACCCATATTATATCCCCGATATATTTTCGAAAAGCATCATTTACTTCCTCAACAGTCAGCTTTTTTACATCATTCACTAAGGTAAGCGAGCGGCGCCAGTTGTTAAATAATATCTCGTTTGTCGCCAGCGAGGCTGCCTGTGCACTGTTTGTTTCCTGCCTGTAATAAAACCCTGTGAGGTAGGTTACTTTCATATCGGCCACTTCTTCGGGCTTAAAGCCTTCTGTTTTTACTTTATCTACTAATGTATCAAATACGGCAATGTATTTATCTGGCTGGGTGGTAGAGACTGCAAATTTGGCTACAGATACTGAGCCATAATTAAACCAGGCCTGCGGTGCATATGACAAGCCATTATTAGTACGCACATCAAGGAAATGGCGATTTGCAAATATACGCATGGCCACATTAAAAGCATCAAAATCAGGGGTGCCGGTTATAGGGCCGCTGGTAATGCCTTCCACATAATTAGTCGCCAGGTCTCGGGGTTCGGCTGAGAAGGTATTTTTATAAGCCCTGAAAAATGATTTTTTTAATTCATAAGGTGCCCCTTGTTTTATAGTGCCAAGCAACTGACTCACTTTTTGTTCGATAGTCGTTCTATCCAGGTTCGCAACAACCACTATCAGCATTCGCGATCGTATCAATATGGATTGATAGTAGGCTTTTGCTTCTTCGGGAGTGATCTTTGAAATGATATCGACAGTACCTTCGGGGTCTTTTGCATAATCACGCCCCTCAAAGGCCACCTTGTTAGCAAATTTATCAATGGCTGCATCAGGGCGGCCTTCTGTCTCTTTCAGGTTATTAATAGCATCCTGTTTAATGCGTGCAAATTCTTTTGGGTCAAAACTGGGCAGTGTTATTGCCTCAGCATATAGTGGCCAAACAACATCAAAATCGCTTTTTATGCAATTCATTTTAATAATGGAATAATCCTTGCCGCTATAGCCATAAACATCTGCGCTTACTTTATCCAGTTGATTTTTAAAGCTATTCTTGTCGTGTTTCAGTGTTCCGCATTCACTTAAGGCTGTCATTGCTAATGATTCGATACCGCTTTTATCAGCAGGGTAATTACTCACACCTCCTCTTATCGCAGTTTGTATCTCAACAATATCATTTCCGCTCGGCTGTACTATAACCTTTACCCCATCTACCATCATTTCATAAGCCTGCTGTGCCTTCGCCGATTGCATACCGAATAATGCGGCACCTACAAATAGTATAAATATTTTCTTTTTCATTGTAATTTGGTTAGGTTATTTGGCTGCAAAAAATGTCCCGGCGTTAAGTTGTTTATTTAGCTCCGGATTAATGATCAAACCCGCTACCATTGGTTTACCCGCAATATATTTCTTAACGTATCTGACTATATCCTCCCGGGTTACTTTTTGATAGTTATCATTTGTATCTGTATAATAATTAAGCGAAGTGCTGCACCAGTCATAACTTACCTGACCGGGCAGGCTTGATGGCTTTTCTTTATTATGAATACTGTTTCTTAAAAGAATAGCTTTTGCATCGTTTAACTGTTCATCGGTAAAATAATCAGGGTTGGCAAACTGGCTTACCTGGTTCATTATTTCAGCATAACACTCCTTAAGTTTATTCGGGTTAGGTACAGCAAACATATCTATAGGTCCAACATATTTACAGGTAGTGTAATTAAAAGATACGCCTGATGCTAGTCCTTTATCAACCAATGCCTGCTGTAGTTTAGATGAGTTTAGACCGAGTATGGTCGAAAATACATCAGCAGCTACTGTCGAAGCTGAGTCAGTAAGATAAGAAGGGCCCTGCCACGAAAACATCATATTCGGCGTTTGTGCTATAGTAGTCTCTTTTACAAAATAATCGCTTTTCTCCAACGGTTTGAAAGCTGGTATCGGGTATTTTTGTATTGGATCAAAGCCACTGTTCTCCCAGCTTCCAAAAATATTTTCAGCAAGTGCAAAAGCATCTTCATGCTTTATATCACCGCAAATGGTCAGTAAACTATTATTAGGAAAATAATATCTGTTTTTAATGATCATCATTTTCTCCGGTGTAGCGGTGTTGATCACTTCGTGTATACCAATTGCATTTTTACGTGTGATCAGATCACCCCAGAGATGTTGTTGTACGGCATACCAGAGTTGAAACCCGGGATCACTCTCCCCACGCTGAAACTCACCATCAACCACGGGCCTTTCCTTTTTCATATCTTCTTCGCGATATATCGGGAAACGGATAGCCGCATTCATAAACTGGAGGCCGGCCTTAAGGCTATCTCTGTCGAAGGTGAAAAAATAGTTTACACGTTCAACCCCGGTAGTTCCGTTCCAGAAGGCGCCCAGTTCCTGTGTACGTTTCAGAAACTTTTCCTGGGTAGGATAATCCTTGTTGGCTTTAAAAAACATATGCTCAAACAGGTGTGATAAGCCGCTAAACTCAGGGCCTTCGGTATATGCTCCATTTTTTACGGCAATTTCTATCGTTGCCAGAGGTACCTTACTGTTTTCAATTACCACCACTTCCAGGCCATTGGGTAGCTTTTTCCAATAATATCCTTGTGGAAGCCTTGGCTGCGCTATACTTTGAAATGCTAATAAAAATATAAATGCCGTTAAGAGCCAAAATTTGACACCCTTTGTGATCATACAATGCAGTTTAGATATAAGACTATAAATATATATTATTTACATTACTAAAAGTATTATACTAAAATTACATTTTTAATTCAATTTACAAAAAAAAGAGCTTCGGTATGCCCAAAGCTCTTTTCCTAAGAGGGTTGTAATTTAAGTATTAACTGTATTGAATATTTAAAGTAATAGGCACACTCAAGGCTTTTGATACAATACAATTGGCTTTCGCACCTTCGGCAATCTGTTTAAATGTATCTTCAGAAACACCAGGAATAGCTGCACCTACCAGGTTAAGCTGTATTCCGTTAATTTGCAGGGCAACCATATCGAGATCAAGAATAGCTTCAGTATTTAGATCACCCGGAGTAAAACCTGCCTGGGTTAGAGCCGCACCAACAGCCATAGTAAAACAACCTGCATGTGCAGCAGCTATTAATTCTTCAGGATTAGTGCCAACTCCGTCTGCGAAACGTGTTTTAAACGAATATTGAGTATTGTTCAAAGTGGTGCTTTGGGTAGTGATTTGACCCTGACCATCCATTAATGTACCCTTCCAATGGGCTTTTGCTGTGCGTTTCATGTTTTTATTATTTTAAGTGAATGTATTCTAATGGAATTAAGTTAGTAGTAATACTATATTAAGTTTATAACGATTATACTTAAAAGCATAAAGCTACCATTTTGCGCGTTCATACTGAACCGGCCATTTGATTTCCTGGCCTAATTCATGAGCCGCCCTTAACGGAAAATAAGGATCACGCAGCATTTCACGGGCCAATAGTACGATATCTGCCTGCCCGTTTTGAATAATTTCATTAGCCTGAACAGCTTCGGTAATCAACCCCACTGCTCCGGTTAATATATCCGCTTCTTTACGGATTTTTTCTGCAAACTCTACCTGATATCCTGGTTTCAAAGGAATTTGGGCCAGCACGTTTCCGCCCGATGAACAATCTACCAAATCAACACCAGCGTTTTTCAGCGCTGTTGCCAATTTAACTGAATCATCCGCGGTCCAGCCGCCTTCAGTCCAGTCGCTTGATGATATACGCACGAATAAAGGATTTTCTGCAGGCCATGTTTCTTTAACAGCTGCAACCACCTCTAACAATAAACGGATACGGTTCTCAAATGAACCACCATATTCATCTGTACGGTGATTGCTAAGAGGCGAATAAAATTCATGCAGCAAATAACCATGGGCAGCATGTATTTCTATCACTTTGAAACCTGCTTTTAATACTCTTGCTGCCGCAGCTTTAAAGTCAGCTTTAACTTTTTCAATACCTGCCTTATCAAGTTCCAAAGGCGTTTCCTCATCTGGAGTAAAAGGAACAGCGCTTGGAGCGAATGACTTCCAACCGTTTTCTTTGTCAGAAAGAATTTGTTTACCACCTTCCCATGGCACATTATGGCTTGCCTTGCGACCAGCATGTGCCAGTTGCACACCTGCAACAGCGCCATGTTCATGAATGAAATTTGCTATCTGTTTTAATTTTTCGATGTGTTCTTCTTTCCAGATACCCAGGTCACGGGGACTTATTCTGCCTTCTGCAGATACTGCGGTAGCCTCGGTAATAATTAATGCAGCGCCGCCTACAGCCCTGCTTCCTAAATGGACCAGGTGCCAGTCGTTAGCAAATCCATCAGTGCTTGAATATTCGCACATAGGTGAAACAGCAATGCGGTTTCTTAGTTCAATATTTTTTATTTTCAGAGGGGAGAATAGATGTGGCATATGTAGATTTTATGCAAATATAGATGAACTAACACCTAAGGCAACCACATAGTTTTGTAAAATAAGTCGGGTATTATTTATGTGATATTTGTATGAACCTTTAAGTGATATCTGAGTTATTTATACCAGTGTCAAGTCAACAGTCTTTAGTCGTAAGTCATAAGTCGGATTTTACTATTTATTTTAGTTAGAACTCAAGACTTTAGACTCAGGGCTAAACGTCAAATCTTAATTGACACGACACTAGATGAGCCGTAATTAACACGACTTTTCAGTTCAACAAAAAATTTACTATATATTAGTATAATAATGTTGTACTTAAATTACCGATTCGATTTTGACCACGTACACTACCTTGATCATCTTAAGCGGACTGGTAATTTTTTCGTACCTGTTTGATCTTATTGCCGGGAAAACGAAAATTCCAGCTGTATTACTTCTACTTTTTTTAGGTATCATCATTAAACAGGCGGTGGACTATTTTGGATTCAAAACCTATAATTTTATCAGGATATTACCCACGCTTGGTACCCTGGGGATAATATTGATTGTATTGGAGGGGGCACTTGAACTCAAATACAGTCAGCAAAAAAATGCCATTATCAAAAAGACCTTTTTTTCAGCACTCATTATATTACTGCTCAGTTGTATTTCTGTTACTTTACTGATCGGGTATGTTACCGGCCAGAGCTTTTACCTGTGCTTTGTTAACTCAATTCCTTTTTGTGTGATCAGTTCCGCTATCGCAATTCCATCATCAGCAGGCATTAGCAAAGCCAAGCGGGAGTTTATCATTTATGAATCGTCCTTCTCAGACATACTGGCCATTGTCCTTTTCAATTTTGCTATCAATAATACCAAATTTGATATACCAGCCTTCGCAGGTTTGGGCATTGAGTTACTGATGATATTATTATTCGCCGCAATTTCCTGTGTTTTCCTGTTATATCTGATCGGGCATATCAAACATCACATCAAATTCTTCCTGATAATCTCATTACTAACCCTGGTTTACGCTGTAGGGCAATCTTATCATCTTTCAGCACTTATCGTGGTGTTATCCCTCGGTCTGTTCCTGAATAATGCAGGTAGAATCAGGATACCGTGGTTCCGCAAATATTTTTTATATCCTACATATGCTTTCGATTTAAAGCAACTGCTGCAACTATCGGGAGAAAGCGCATTTGTAATGCGCACATTTTTCTTTGTATTGTTTGGTTTTTCAATGGATGTTTATCAACTACAAAATATATCTATATTGATTAGTGGTGGCGCGATATTGCTAGCCATTTATCTGATCAGATTCCTGTATATTAAATTAGTAGCCAAAATCGACCTGATACCCGAACTTGTATTGGTACCTCGTGGGTTGGTAAGCGTACTACTATATTATAACTTGCCTCAACAGCTAAAAATAAAGGGAGTGGAAACCGGATTGTTATTTGTCGTGATACTGGGCACCAGTATCATCATGAGCCTGGGGCTGCTTGCAAGTAAAAGGCAAGAAACTAACGAGATCAAAACTGATAAAATCTAATCAATCGATCTTATCTTCTCTTTTCACCAGCAGCACTTCATCACCATCAAGCGGTAGGTAACCATATTCATAACAAAAATGATAGATTTTACCGTTCTGCGTTTGATAAGTACGGGTATGATATTCAAAATCAAAACCTTTCGAAGTCATTTTCTTTCGTGTGGTTTTTGTTTTACCTGATGGGTTCAGCTCTTCTATTATTCTGCGGTTGCGGCGCAATATGTTGTTGATGTTACGCACCAGATTGGAGCTATTGCTATTTAATTGGTTATTATAATTGTTACGGCATTGGTCGTTGCAAAACTTTTTATCTGCACGACCGTGCAGTACTTCTCCGCAATCAAGGCAAAGTCTTTCTTCGTTCATATTTAATAAAGGTAGGTAATATATTATTCGTTTGCAAACGCTTACAAATGGAAATTGTCGACTATAAATGATTATTAACCGAATAAATTTTGTGCCGCCCGCCAACTTTGTGTCATTGAATCGATAAAAACTTAAAAATTGAAAAGCACATGAACACGTTAAAAAACAGCGTACGCCTGGTAGGCAACCTGGGTATGGACCCCGAAGTAAAAAGTTTTGATAATAACAAAAAGCTGGCAAAAATAGCCATCGCCACAAATGAAACTTATAAAAATGACAAGGGCGAAAAAATAACAGATACCCAATGGCACAATTTGGTACTGTGGGGCGCACAAGCAAAACTGGCCGAAGATTTACTAAGAAAAGGTGATGAAATTGCTGTAGAAGGAAAATTGGCCAGCAGAAGTTATGTAGATAAAGACGGTAACAAACGCTACGTGACCGAAGTTGTAGTGAACGAGTTTTTGAAGATCGGACTAAAGAAATAATAACCTAGCCTTATCATAATTATACCTAAACCTATCACCGCAGGGGCAGTAATGTGCTGTCTCTGCATTATTTAATTAAAATCCTAAACCTTATATTTGTTATGTACTTAGAAGCAAAAGAAACTGCCAGGCTGTATAAATTGTTATCTGATAAATTAGGTAGCGATACAACTGAAGCCATCTTTAAATACATTGATAATAAAACAGAACGATCTGTGGAAGCAACTATTAAAACATTAGCTACAAAAGATGATCTTGCAAAGGTTAAATATGATCTTAGTAAGGAAATCAGCAATTCAGTTAAGTGGATGTTTATATTCTGGATAGGACAAGTTGGTGCAACTTTGGCTATAGTCTTAGCTTTCTTAAAGAAATAAAAATCGGTGACCGTAGCTAGCAAAAAATCAGCGATAAAAGATGACATTGCTAATGTCCGGAAAGATATCAGGAGTCTCGGACATGATCTTTGCAGAGATATCCGAAATGCCAAAAATGAGTTGATTAGATGGATGTTTATCTTTTGGCTGGCGCAGGTTGAAGTGACTTTTCTTATTTTCCTTTATTTTGTAAAAAAGTAGTTGATACTTTAAGGTGTTGTTACCGCAACAGGCAATATTTTCCCATTAAAAAACTTATGCCCTGTAAGTGCAAAATCGGCAATATATTTACCCATTTCAAAAGCCATTACCGGCGATTCATATCCCGGGAAGGCTTTTTCAAGCATCTCTGTTTGTGCCGAACCCAATGCCAGGCAATTTACTTTGATCTGTTGTTCAACTAATTCTTGTGCCAGGCATTCTGTAAGTGTATGTAAGGCCGCTTTACTGGCAGAGTAAGCCGATAATCCCTGAAATTTTGCGCTACCCTGGAAACCACCCATGCTACCGATATTCAAAATATGCGAACCTGCAGGCATTAACGGTAATAAACTTTGAATGATGCGCACATGGCCGATGAAATTGCTTTGCAGCATTTCCACAAAATCAGTCTCCAATAATTCAGTAAAAGGCTTATTAATTAATATCCCTGCATTGTTGATCAGTATATCCACCTTGCCGTCAAAACGGCTATTGATAAATTGTATCAGATCATGATAGTCATCATGCACGATATCAAAAGCTACCGGGTAAAGCTCGCATTCAGGATTTAGTCCCTGTGCTATTTCAAGTAATCGTCCCAGCTTTTTTTCAGACCGTGCTAAAGCAATCACCTTATGTTTATTGGTAAGTATAAGCTCAAGCACCGCCTCAAAACCTACGCCACTGCTTGCACCTGTTATTATAATATTCATAAACCCCCTAGCCCCCTAAAGGGGGAACATTTTAATTTTTGCTAAGATATTAATTTTCTTAAACCACCAACTTCTGTTCCACCGGATGTTTGATAAGATAAAGCCCATCGTTGATCAGTTTTTTCAGTTCGGGTTCTTTTTTGGCCTTATTTTCAAGGAAGGTTCTGATCTCCGTAGCTAATTTTTTTTCAACTTCTTCATGGTCCAATATTTCCAATATTTCCAACGCACAAAGCCAATCATCATGATGATTTTTTTGAAGCCGCAACCACACATTACCCAAAAAGCCAAAATCACCGCCTGTATGCCTGCGGTCTCTTACCTGCTGATATAACTGATGAAGCTCCCTTGTTCTGGCATCATACTGAACATGATGTGTATTGGTGTTAGATTTATAAACAATCTCTTCATAGGCATCCTTATCTGCAGCGCCACAAAAAACTGATGTGATTATTTCGCCTACCGCCATGTCATAAACACCCCATGAAGGATCGAACAATATTTCACGATTCTCACCTTGTACTGTGCAATCAGTAAATGTGATCAGCAGGTTTTTGCCATCGATAGCCAGCACATGTTTAACAGTTCCGATTACTGTAATTCCGCTTTCGAAATTCAACACCGATTGTTTGCCTGCCTCAACGCCTAAAAGGCTTAATTCGTCAGCAGTCATATCTTCAAGCGCCGTAGCTGCTCCTTTTAATTTTCCTACAGGTGAACCAAATCCATCTTTATGATAATCCTTACCATGACCTTTTAATAGTTTATTGTTGAAAGAAAGAATAGTTAGCCCGGTAGTTTTAATGTATGATGGCTGATTATCCTTAAACTTCTCAAAATCAGAAAATGTGCCTGACACCTGCAAACCTGAACTATACACTGCCGTGCAGGTATTTTTGCTTTCCACTGCTTTTTTTAACCCATATAACCCACCTACCCTGAATGACATCGTATTGGCGAAAGTTTCCAGTACATCAATCAGGTTTTGAAAAGTTGGGGTGACGAACAATTGCGGCTGTGGCTTGGTAATATCATAAGCATACTTAACAGCATCAATGGTATAAGGTATTTTTTTTACATCCGGCTGCATACAGGTTACACTCTCGCCTATAGATGATAGCAAACCTGCTCCGTATATCTTTGGATTTTTTAAAGTACCTATCAAACCGTACTCAACTGTCCACCAATGCAGGCGGCTCAACAGAGCCATTTCAGACGGTTCACCCATATTTTCCTGGCGATGAGCAAGTAAGTCCTCAGCCTTTTTTATCTCGTTAGGATCAGCATCAGGCATTTCTTTTAAGATCGATAAAGCCCTGATCGCTTCATACAATTCAAAGTCCTGTGCCGAAAACATTGCCTTAGCTCCTATCGACCCAAAATAACTCAAATATTCGTGGTAGTCTTTATCCGCAATAATAGGTGCATGCCCGGCTGATTCATGAATAATATCAGGTGCTGGTGTGTATTCAATATGATTTAACTGGCGTATGTCAGCCGCTATTACCAATACCCGGTAGGCCTGGTACTCCATAAAAGCAGCAGGAGGGATAAAGCCATCAACAGTAACTGCACCCCAGCCTATTTTGCCCAGGGCATCGTTCATTTCCTGTAAGTTGGGTATTTTTTCAATGGTCAGTCCTGCTTTTTGCAAGCCCGGTATGTAGGGGTAATAAGCTACATCTTTAAGATAGCTGTAATTCTGACGCATAACATAGCGCCAAACAGCGTGATCAATAGGCGTATAATGTCCGTAATGCTGATTTACGATAAATTGTTTTAAATGACGGGGTAGTGCCGCAACCTGCGGGTTATTAAAATCACTCATTACGTTCAGTAGGTTTACTAAGAGAACGTAAAATTAAGAATTTTGGTTGCTTTTTTGATCTGATAAGTTGGTAATCCGTCTAAATCAATTGCTGATTTTATCAACTGCTTCATCTTCTCCGATTGAAGGCAGCCCTTCTTCCAACCTGCTTGGACGAATTACATAATAAAGTCCGGATAATGCCACGATCAACGATACCAGGTAGAACGATACGCTAAGGAATACCGCCAAACCAACATTCATATTAAATATGGGTGAAAGACGCGCGAAGATAGCTTCACGTGCACCTGCGCCACCAAAAGTAATAGGCACTACCGCAGCTAAGGCGGAAATCAGGAATGACAGCAGGTAAGGCGCAAATTTCCCATGAAAATCTTGCCCCATCAAAAAGCAAAGAATAGCCAATACCTGGAACGACTGTACGATAACTGCTTTAGCATGGCCCTTAAAAAAATGCCTGGTAAAATCCTTGAAAAATATTTTTACTACTATATAGTAAATAGCCGAGCCAACAACGAATATCGCCATTGGAATAGCAATGTGTATTTGCTCCTGAATTTGAGGAATAAACAACGTAAGTGCAACAACGATCAATCCAATAGCCCAAAGGCCGCTCAGGCGGTCGAATGCAATAGCCCAAAATACTCTTTTTGCAGGCAAATTATATCGCTTATGCAGCAGGTAGATTTTATAGCCATCGCCACCTATGCCGCCTGGCAAAAGCAGGTTATAAAATATTCCAAGTGCATAAAGCCTTAGATTGAACCTCGGATCTAAACGTAAATCAATTGATTTGAAAAAGCTAAGCAAGCGCCATGCGGAGGCAATCATAGAGCAGGCATACATCAATATAGCTGCCAGCATCCACCAATAGTTGGCATGCAAAAGCCTGTCTTTAATTTCGCCGATTGGCTGTTTACTAAATACATACCATAACAACACCGAAGTAACTGCGAGCTTTAAAAGTAATTTGGTTACATTCCAAACTTTATGTTTCCAGGTTCGGGGATTGGGGTTATCCTCTACGGTTTCTTCAAATGTTGTCATCGGCTGCAAAAGTAGGTATTTTTTGATTACACCGATTATGTCATAATGATTTCACCGATTGGTTAATGTGTTTATGCCACCGATGATAGAAATTGACAAATCAGTTAATATTTAAATCTTATTTTTGCACAAAAATTAAGGGGAATGGCTAAAGTAAAGGTTGGTTTGGTGCAGATGTCATGCACAGCTGATAAACAGCAGAATTTGCAAAAGGCGATTGTAAAGGTGCGTGAAGCGGCTGCAAAAGGCGCTCAGATTGTTTGCTTGCAGGAGTTATTTACTTCACTGTATTTCTGTGATGTAGAAAATTACGACAATTTTAAGCTGGCCGAAGCTATTCCCGGCCCATCTACAGATGAGCTATCCAAAGTAGCTAAAGAATTAAATGTGGTTATTATAGCCTCGTTGTTTGAAAAGCGTACTCATGGACTTTACCATAATACTACCGCTGTTTTAGATGCTGATGGGTCTTACCTCGGCAAATACCGCAAAATGCATATCCCGGATGATCCCGGCTTTTATGAAAAATTCTACTTTACCCCCGGTGATCTGGGTTATAAAGTATTCAAAACTAAGTATGCTACAATAGGTGTATTGATCTGCTGGGATCAATGGTATCCGGAAGCTGCCCGTATCACTGCACTAATGGGTGCCGAGATATTATTTTATCCTACAGCTATCGGCTGGGCAACCAGCCAGGACGATGCTACCAATACTGAGCAATATAACGCATGGCAAACCATTCAGCGCTCTCATGCAGTGGCCAACGGTGTACACGTAGTAAGCGTTAACCGTGTTGGGCAGGAAGAAGAGTTAAAATTCTGGGGCGGATCATTCTTTTCCAATCCTTTTGGAAGTATCATTCATCAGGCATCACATACTGATGAAGAAGTAATTGTGCAGGAACTTGACCTGTCAAAAACGGACCACTACCGTACGCACTGGCCATTTTTAAGGGACAGAAGAATTGACTCCTATCAGCCCATCACAAAACGCCTGATCGATGAAGATTGATTTTTCTAATTCACCTGCTTCGCAGGGATTTCATTTCCCTGCCGAATGGGCACCACATACCGCTACCTGGCTTAGCTGGCCGCACAAGGAAGAATCATGGCCGGGAAAGATCGACACGATCTATAAGCCTTACTGTGAGTTTATCAAAGCAGTATCCGACGGCGAATTGGTTCGGATTAATGTAGTTAATGAACAAATGGCTGCTTTTGCCAAAGAGCAATTGATGTCTGTTGGTGTCGACCTTAAAAAGATAGAATTCTTTGAATTTCCAACCAATGATGCATGGTGCCGCGATCATGGCCCTGCGTTTCTGATCAATAGCGATACCAAACAAAAAGTAATCGTTGATTGGGGATATAATGCCTGGGGTAATAAATATCCACCATATGATCTGGATGATGTGATCCCGACCAAAATTGCGAAGCATTTTAACCTGCCGGTTTATCATCCCGGTATTGTGATGGAAGGTGGCTCAGTTGATTTTAACGGCAAAGGAACTGTGCTAACCACTACTGCCTGCCTGCTTAACCAAAACCGTAATCCGCATTTAAATCAGCAGCAAATAGAAGCTTATCTGCAAAGCTATTATGGTGTTGAGCAGGTATTATGGCTGGGCGATGGTATTATAGGCGATGATACCGATGGCCACATTGATGATATTACCCGTTTTACAAACGAGGATACCGTGGTTACCGTAGTTGAAGAAAATAAAAACGACGAGAATTACCATATCCTGCAGGAAAATCTCGACACCCTTAAAACCATGCGCCTGCTGAATGGCAAGCAATTGAATATTGTAGAACTGCCTATGCCTGATGCGGTTTACTATGACGGTCAGCGTTTACCTGCCTCTTATGCTAATTTCTATATCAGCAATGCAACTGTGGTAGTGCCTACTTATCGCTCTAAAAATGACGACAAGGCATTGGATATTTTAACCCAATGTTTCCCTAATAGAAAAGTGATTGGCATTGATTCAACAGATATTATCTGGGGATTGGGCAGTTTCCATTGCCTCAGCCAGCAGGAACCTGCTTTATAAATAAACAAAAAGGGTATCACCCTGAGGCACTCGAGGGGTGAGCGCAGGGGCCTTTGCCCACTATGCTTCGAGTGCCTCAGCATGACACCCATTCCTTATCAAAGTTTAAACATCTATTCACCGACCCTTTATCACTCCTCACCGACTTCTTTAAGCATACCACCAACATTTGATTGCCGTATCTGTGCTATCGCTGTAGTTTTGAGTAAGATTTAAAATTCAAAACAATGAAAACGATCATAGAAAACCCCAACATACAACAGCACAAAAACAGGACTACTGTAGGTGCTATTATATTAGTTATCGGTAGCTTATTACTTATCGGTCAGTTTGATCTTGTACCTGATTGGCTTTTTAGCTGGCCAATGATATTGATTGCCGTAGGCGTGTACTCAGGTGTTAAACATCATTTCAGGAAGCCTCTCGCTACGATAATGATCATTTTAGGTATGGCATTTTTATTCACTGAAAACTTTGACAATGCCGACCGTGTAGTTTGGCCAATAGCCATCATTGCAGCAGGTACATGGATGATATTAAGACAACATAAAAAGGCCGATACCAATATCATTGATACCGAATATAAAGACAGCAGCTTTAAGGAGCTATAACATAAACAATACGATTAATAGTGATTATGAGCCGGATGAGTAAAAACTTATCCGGCTTTTTTGTGATGTAAGCTTGCGAGTTTATTTATCAATATAAAACCATGGAATATTTAATGTTCCTCTCTTTAAACTTACATTTATTAAACTCCCCGGAGTTGTTTTTTCATAAATTGAGTAAGAAACAGATATATCTTGAGGCTGTGGTCCGTCTTTCCAGGGGCTTATCGTCAAGTAGTAGTCAGTTCCTTTGCTGTGGCGAAAAAATTTCCCAACAACAGTCGTTTGCAATATTATTGGTTTAGAATTATCAAATGCACAATTAGCTTGCAATGTAGCCCCATATGTATAGATAATCGAAATAATAAGCATAAAGACAACTTGTACTACAACTGACTTTATAGATTTATTTAGTCCGATGGCGATTAACAAGATAAAAATAACGCAACTTCCAAGTATAAAAGGAAGCCAAAAATGATTATATCTGAATATAGAATAATCACCTATAGATTTTATCAGCATAGTAATTACCGGAGTCATAAATCCTAAAACAATCCATGGATAAATACTTCTTTTGCTATCGGATACAAATTTTATCAATCCTTTGCTAAATATCATAACTATAATGCCTGCTAATGGACATAGTATCCCTAAAATCGCAGCCAAATAATTATTCTTTAAAAGAAGAATTATAAACCCTAATGCAAAGCCTACGATATTATAGGCTATAGCAATTTGTTTTGCCCTGCTCAGTTTTTCCGTACGGTCTTCTTCTGTTAATCCTAAGTCCTGATTTTGTAATAGCCTATTTTGTTCATTACTTAAGTCTACAGCATCCAAATCAGTAAAATGTTCCTTCAGCCATTTTACCAATTCATCACTATCTCTTAAATCTATGTAATTATTGATCGTTATTTTGGAATTTAAGGGCGAAACGGGCTCGATGTAAATTACCTTCTGACCAATTCTGCAACCTTCAATTTCTGTAAATAGTAATTCTTTATTAGAAAAAACACTAATTCTTGTTATACTGATATCGGATATAATGACTTTACTCCTAACCTGGTTTACAATTATAATAAAAGCAAAAATCAATAGGAATATTGGTATTAACAACCCAACGGGACCAGCTTTGGAGTTATCAAGGCTGAAAAGAAAAAATGCAAATCCAGCTAAAAAAATAGCTAATGCACTATAAACGATTTTCAGACCCTTAGAAATTGTAAATTCTTGTTCCATCATCATTGTAATAAGGCGGCCACAATATATCACTACTACCTCAAACAATCAATAATCAAAATTTTAACTATACCCATTTCAAACAAATCCACTAAATTGTAGGCTTAATTTAACCAGGCACTCTGATGACTAGATTTTTACAAGCAGTTACGTTCATCTTCGTATTACTAGTTTTTACGCAACTTGCTTTCGCACAAAACAAGATCGTTGTTTTTCAGTCTGATTTTGGGCTTAAAGATGGCGCTGTTTCGGCCATGAAGGGTGTGGCAAACGGAGTCTCAACTGACTTGAAATTGTATGACCTTACCCATGAGATACCTGCCTACAACATTTGGGAAGCCGCTTACCGCCTCGAACAAACAGTAAGGTATTGGCCTGCCGGAACAGTGTTTGTCTCCGTTGTTGACCCGGGCGTTGGTACAACCCGCAAATCTGTCGTGCTAAAAACAAAGTCTGGTCACTATATTGTTACTCCTGATAATGGTACCTTAACCCTGATCGCCGAATCATTAGGTATTGCTGAAATAAGAGAAATTGATGAGGCCGTAAACCGCAGAAAAGACTCACAAAAATCTTATACCTTTCACGGTCGCGATGTATATGCGTATACAGGTGCACGCCTGGCAGCCGGGGTAATTACTTATGAGCAGGTTGGCCCTTTACTGCCAAAAAAAGTAGTGAGCATTCCTTATCAGAAAGCGACTTTAGATGGCAAGGTTTTAAAAGGCAATATCTCCATCCTGGATGTACAATATGGGAACGTCTGGACCAATATCCCGGATTCTCTATTCAACCAATTAAAGCCACATTATGGTGATATCGTACATGTAACCCTTTTATATAAAAACAAGCCTGTATACAAAGGAGATATGCCTTATAGCCAAACATTTGGCGAAGTAGCCGAAGGAAAACCACTGGCCTACTTAAATAGCTTGCTGCAACTATCCTTTGCCTTAAACCAGGGGGATTTCGCAAAGACCAACCACATAGCAAGTGGCAGCGACTGGAGTGTTGAAGTAAGTATAAATTAACAGTAAATACTGCCGCCATAAACAATTTTTAAACTTTAATAATTTTTCACCGACAATTTATCCCCACTTACCGAGATGTTTATTAATATCGCCAATATTTGATAGGTTCGCCCTTAGTATTACTTTAGCTTTGAGATTAGATTTAAAATAGGATAAATAGCATGAGCAACGATATAGATTTTCAAAACAGGCCCCGGAATAATAAGGCTCTCGCGGGGATCATACTACTGGTTGTTGGAGCAGTGTTGCTACTTCATCAACTGGACATGGTTCTTTTTCCCTTCTGGCTCATTAGTTGGCCTATGTTATTAATTGTAATAGGTGCGTACAGTGGGGCTAAACATAATTTCAGAAATTCAGGCTGGCTAATTATGGTACTTGTTGGCATAATTTGGTTGTTAAACTCCGCTTTGCCAGGTCGTGATGTGGGGCGGATCACCTGGCCTCTAATGATCATTATATTTGGTTTATGGCTGATATTAAAACGCAGCAACAGGTGGGACAAAAATAAAGAGCATTGGGATAAATGGGCTTACGGAAATCAAGGGCTTGATCCAAACGTAACATCGGCAGATCCTGTCGACCCCAATACTCCCCCTCAGCCCAATACCGATTTCACCGGCAAAGCAAAACACAGTTATAGCGATGATTACCTGGATGCGGTATCAGTATTTGGCGGGGTTAAAAAAACCATTCTATCTAAAGATTTTAAAGGTGGAGATATAGTAAACATTTTTGGCGGTGCCGAACTTGATCTGACACAGGCCGATATCAGTGGTCGGGTTATACTTGACATCACCCAGATATTCGGTGGTACTAAAATAGTGGTACCGTCTAACTGGCAGGTGGTATCAGATGTTGCTGCAGTATTTGCCAGCGTGGATGATAAAAGGCTGAGAAGCACTGCCGGCGTTGGTAGCGAAAAAATACTGGTACTTAAAGGTGTTTCCATTTTTGCCGGGATAGATATCCGCAGCTATTAATCTTAAAATTTCTTTTGATATGAATTGGTACGTAGCAAAAATAGTGTTCAGGATCATCAGCGGCGATGGTAAGCACCATGCCCAGTTTGATGAGCAACTGCGACTGATAAATGCCAATGACGAGCATCAGGCATTTGAAAAAGCAACCACGATGGGTATCAATAACCAGGAGAGCTTTATGAATAATCAAAGTCAGCCGGTACAATGGAAGTTTATTGATGTAGCCGAGATCAATCCGTTGAATGACCTGTCCGATGGCACCGAATTATACTATCAGATACACGAAGCGCCTGATCCTGAACTTTATATGGCCTGGGCGCATCATAAATCAGCCTTGTTGGGCGTTAGAAATAATTAATCAAAATAAAAAAAAACACGTTTTGGCTAATACGCAGTTAACATTTTCCAAACTACGCACAGCATTTTTAACAGGAGGCATTGTATGGGCCGCCCTGTTAACTTACCTGGTGCATGGTTTCGGTTTTACCTGGTATATCGCCTTAACAGATGGCCTTATCAGCTCCATATTGCTTGGTGCAGCGTGCTGGCTCATCAATAACAACCTTAGATATTTTCAGCCCGGCAAAGGCAGCTATATCAATATTCTGATATGGTGCGTAGCCCTGGCAGGTGCCTGTTCATTGGGATGCCGTTGGATACTTCCTTACGTTAGCAGCAATCCGGTTTATGGCAATTTCGTTGTTCAGTCGTTAACCATTCGTTTCTTTACCAATTTCCTGGCTGTGGGATGGATGGCCATGATCAGTATGATCTGGTATTCTCAACTGGATCAGAAAGAAAATGAAAAAAGGAAATCCGAAGCCGAAAAGCTTGCCCGTGATGCAGAGTTATATAACCTGCGCCAGCAACTACAACCGCATTTCCTGTTCAACAGCCTTAACTCTATTAATGCTCTGATCGGTTTTAAGCCTGATGAAGCGCGGAAGATGATTCACCAGCTTTCTGATTTTTTGCGTGGTACCTTAAAGAAAGACGATCAGCAGCAGGTAACGCTGACTGAGGAACTTGCGCACCTGCAACTATACCTTGATATTGAAAAGGTGCGTTTCGGTCATCGCTTAATGACCGAGATCAGCTGTGATACCAAATGCCAGGAGTGTACCCTACCGCCAATGATACTGCAGCCGATTGTTGAAAATGCCATTAAATTTGGCTTATATGATACTACTGAAAGTGTAACGGTAAGCATCAGGGCCGAATGGGATGATAATTACCTTATAATCATAATCCAAAACCCTTACGATCCCACTACTGCCCGGCCGAGAAGAGGCACCGGTTTTGGGCTGAGCGGTGTGCAAAGAAGGCTCGATTTGCTTTTTGCCCGTACCGACCTTGTTGAAACTCACGCAAATGATAATATATTTACAACAATTATTAAAATTCCGCAAGCATGAAACGAGTACTGATTATTGATGATGAACCTTTGGCACGAATGGTTGTACTTGAATATCTGCAGAATTTTAAAGACGAAATAGAAGTATTACAGGAATGTAATGATGGCTTTGAAGGCCTGAAAGCGATACAACAGTATCAACCCGATCTGATCTTTTTGGATGTACAGATGCCAAAGATCAATGGCTTTGAAATGCTGGAGTTAGTTGAGAACCCACCATCAGTAATATTTACCACCGCTTTTGATGAATATGCCATCAAGGCTTTTGAAACCCACGCGGTTGATTACCTGTTAAAACCTTTCAGTAAGGAACGTTTTAACAAGGCGATTGAGAAATTTTTAGCACAGGCGCCTGCGCCTCAACCTGCAAGGCAAACCGAAAACCTGCTGGATACCGCCGCACAATCACCTGCACAGCATGAACGTATTGTGGTGAAAACAGGAACTAAGGTGAAGATCATCCCGGTTGCAGATGTTGAATATTTAGAGGCCGACGATGATTACGTAAGCGTACATACCAAAGAAGGATCATACCTGAAAAATAAGACCATGAGCTTTTTTGAGCAGACCCTCGATAGTAGTCAGTTTGTTCGTGTACACCGCTCCTACATCATCAAAATACAGGATATTACCCGTATAGACCCCTATGAAAAGGATGCCCACATCGCCATACTTAAATCAGGTGCAAAGATACCCGTAAGCAAAACCGGATATGCCAAGTTAAAGCAGGTGCTGGGAATTTAATGAGGTCGGACGTCTGATTTCCGGTGTCAGAAACTCTTTTGAAAAAAGGGTGTCATGCTGAGTACCACACTCTCCGCCGTCATTGCTATGACGTGATGTTATAAGACCTCCGTTTGGTTATCCATTTTTTTTAAAGCTCAGTATTTTTTCATAAATTGAACAGCTATTATTTAGGCCCCCTAATGAAATTTTATTCAATATTGCTATTATTGATGTTATTGGACGGTTATGCTTATTCGCAAAAATTAGTTATTGAAAAATTAAGCAAGGATAAAATTGATTCCCTTAGAAATGAGAATGTAGACACCATATTATGGTATCATAGCTATTGCGGGGAATGTTTAATTATAGGCCGGCCTGATACACCGATCATTTACTCAAATTGCACCACACAATTAGGCTACAAACTAATCAACAACCTTATTTTCTACAAGCAAAAAGGCAAGTATTTCATCATAAATTTTGATTGTAATAATGTAACCATCAAAAGGCAGTTAAATGTTTGCAAATCGCTGCCCTATTTTATCTCGATCGTACCGGTTTTGGATGCACGTGACAAATCCATTAAAGATATGTATAAAAAAGGCGGATCTTATAGCCCATGGCAGATGGATGGAGGTCTGGAGAACATGGATGTCTTTTTTAATAAGAAAAGCCAGCACATATCCATGTCGGCCAAAGAAGAGACGGATAAGCTTTACAAAAAATACGCCTGGATAGACAAACAAATCATGCTCCTGAATTTAATATCATCCGATATCACTGTAAAGAAGAAGCCTAAAACAACTTCATAATTACAGCCCCTTTACTGTCCGTCCGTTTTCCAGGCCCATACCTTTTGGACAACCGGACAGTTCCCCATTCCCCCTATTTCCCATTGGCATCAAGTTTGCCTGTATCTATCTGTATCAACCTGTAACCCAATGCCTAAAATCCTCCACAGTTTACTGATAGGCCTATTTTTGCTTGTCAACACCCAATCCAATATACCCGATAGTAAACGTGCTGCCGACATACGGGGAAAAGTTTGGCCACGATTGCAAAAAAGTCTACATGCTATGGGATTGGATGATAATCAACATATTTACCTCAGGATAATAAAGGAAACCAATACTCTACAGGTTTGGGTATACTCGGGAAAGGAATACAAGCTGTTTAAAAGCTATGACATTTGCAATTTCTCAGGTGGGCTGGGTACAAAAAAACAGGATGGCGACAACAAAAGTCCCGAGGGGTATTATACTATCAAGCCGTCACAGCTCAACCCGATGAGTACGTTTCATCTATCCATCAATATAGGATATCCCAATGCGCTCGAAAAAAAATTAAAATACACCGGGGATGCCATTATGATACACGGCGATTGCGTTTCTATAGGTTGCTTTGCCATGACTGATCCTGTTATCGACGAAATTTATACCCTGGTTTATGAGGCTTTCCTTCACGGACAAAAATCCATCGAACTAAACATATTACCCTTTAAGATGGATGATGCACACATGAAAACCTATGCCTCGTCGTCCAACATCGCTTTTTGGCGGAACCTTAAAACGGGGTATGATATATTCCAGAAAACCCATCTGCCGCCAATCGTATCAGTAAGCAATAAGAGTTATGTTTTTACCGAAGCAACTAATCTGTTAGCCGATCAATAACACCTTCCACGCCTCCTCTACCCTGCCTTCATCCAGTAGTTGTTTGGCTTTGAGATGCAGTTGCAGTTCGCGGGTTTGGTTGTCGCCGATGGTGGCATCAAGGAGGTCTTTTATTTCATCAGACTGGCAATATTCTTCGATCTCATTATCACCCGGTAATACTTCCACATTGCCTAACTGGCCGAGATTATTGCCCGTAAGCACGTTTGAATTGCGGATGGCATAAGGGATGCTATCCACACCGATGCCAATGGTACGTACAGGTTTGGCTACCTTAAACAGGTTATCTTTTGATACACGGCAATACCAGTCACCACCGAGGCGTGCTACCAATTCCAGTTTCTCCTGGTCTATTGTGCCCCCGGCATCCAAAATGGCTTCGTTAATGTGGATCAGCTTGATCTCTGCCAATATTAAATTACCGGCACCGGGACCATCACCTAACGCTTTTACTTCGTTCACCACGCATTCCAGCTGCACGGGCGACTCAGCGACACGGGGTGGTTTTACCATGTTGGATGCAATAGGTGTAAAGCCCGATTTGATGAACTCGTTTACGCCTTTGGGATACTCCACACTGGCCAGCGAAGTTTGCTGCACCATATCATAAGTAACAATATTGATCACACATTCAGGCACCTCCAGTATGTTCTCCAGCGTATGTTTAGTAGTATTACCCCTCACCCTGCGCGATGGCGAAAACACACAAATTGGCGGATTGGTACTGAACAAATTAAAAAAGCTAAACGGACTCAGGTTCACATTCCCATCCTTATCCACTGTAGATGCAAAACAGATGGGCCGTGGTGCAATGGCATATTGCAAGTAGTTGTGTAATTCGGGAGTGGAGAGGTTTTTAACGTTTATAGATAACATATTACATAATATAATATGTCATTGCGAGCGATAGCGTGGCAATCGCAGACCATGCATATTCGCCCTGTAAGGTTCGCGATTGCTTCGTTCCTCGCAATGACATGGTGGTTATTTTTTCAATTTTAATATAGAAAAATCGCTATCTGCCTTTTTTATTACATTGCTTAATATGCCTAATCCTGTTACGTCCATCTCTACCAGATCGCCGGGTTGCAGCCATTGGGGTTGATAGTTAGGATCGTTTAATAAGCCTGTGCCGTTCAGTTCCAGGAAGCAGCCTGTGCCTACTGTGCCAGAGCCTATTACATCGCCTGGCAGTACATCACAGCCGTAGGCGCAACGCTCAATGATCTCAGCGAAGGTCCAGTCCATATCCCCCATGTTACCGTTGGATACTTCTTTGCCGTTTACATGGCACCTCATAGTCAGGTTATAATTATTGCCTGTATGGCCGGCTTTAGGGGCTATTTTGTAAGGTTCCAGTTCATCAGGCGTAACGAGCCACGGACCGATCACGGTAGAAAAATCCTTCCCTTTTGCCGGGCCAAGATTCAGCAGCATTTCCTCCATTTGCAGGGTACGCGCGCTCATATCGTTCATGATCATGTAGCCAGCAACGTAGCTATCCGCATCAGCAGCTTTAATGTTGCGGCCTTTTTTGTTGAGCACAACGGCTACTTCAAGTTCAAAATCCAACTTATTGAAATGGTCGGGCATGCACTCAATATCACCCGCGCCTTGTATGGCATTGTGATTGGTGAAATAGAAAATGGGGTACTGGTCAAACTCGGGTATCATGGGTGCCTTGCGGTTACGCCTTGCAACCGCCACATGCTGACGGAAAGCATATCCATCCCTGCACGATGTGGGGTGCGGAACCGGGGCAATTAACTCAAAAAATAATTCTTCCTTAGCCTCCAGCTTACCCGAAGCGATATCGTCATTTACCTTTTTAGCGCGATCCATCAGTTCATCGCCTCCCCATAAAAACTCGTTCATATTATTGGGGATCAGCTTATGGCACGAGTTGAGGTTATAAATATGCCCGTTCACAAAAATGCCCAGGTGTTCATCGTCCTCAGTTTTATAGGATACTAATTTCATATTTAGCAGATTGGTGGAGCAAAGCTAATTATTTTTGGGTTGAATAAGTTGATTGAGTTGGATTAGGTTGATTGGGTTTGATTTAGTTGGTTATTCTAATTCATTGTTCTTTTTCTTTTTTATGAATTGGATATAACCGTTTAGTAATTTAAGGCATCGGGCATATTCTATTTGAAATTTATTAAAGATATCTTCTGAAATTAAGTTTTCGTCTTGGGCTATAATGATATGATCAAGCGTTTCAGAAAGTGACCCTCTTGCAATGATACAAAAGCGGGTATTGTCCTGGTAATGAAATCTGCCATGTCCTTCTGCAATATTATTACCTATGGATCTTGAGCATCTAATTATTTGGTCGGTAAGTCTAAATTTTTCTTCGGATGGGAATTGTTTAACTATTTCAGATATGAAAATTCTTATTTTTCGCGCTTGTTTCCAAGTCTCCAATTCAGTAAATGAAGCCATAATTATTAAGGTTTGGTCCCCAAACATAATCAACTTACTCAACCTAATCAACTTAATCCAACTCAATCAACCTACTCAACCAATACTATGCTTGCATATTAAACATAATACACTTAACTTCGTATAAGAAAACCATGCTGAGCATACAAACACATTTTCTATTCTCCCTCGGGCTTACTTCTATGAGTGATGCCTCTTCTTTCAGGGATGCTGTGCTTGCCAAGATCATTTTGGCGCAATACTAACTTCGTGTTGAAAAGTTGTAAGGTTGTAACGTTGAAAAGTTATCCCCTTACAGCGAGCTTTTAAAACTATTATAGCTACATATTCGTTTTATAGCAGAATGGCGTAAGTGATTGATTATAAAAACATTTCAACCTTATAACATTCCAACTTTCAAACAATTAAAACCATGCCTGTCTACCATACATTAGGGAAGATCCCGCCTAAGCGGCATACGCAATTTCGTAAGCCGGATGGCACTTTATACGCCGAAGAACTGGTATCTACGGAGGGTTTTTCGAGCCTTTACTCGCTGGTGTATCATGCCTATCCGCCTACTATTGTAAAAACTTTGGGCGAACCTTATTCGGTTGAGCCGAAGATAGCACGCGAAAAGCACCTGAAACATACCAGCCTCATCGGTTTTAAAATTGAGCCGGAGGATGATTATTTAAAGAGTCGCAAACCTGTACTGGTGAACAGCGATCTGCATATCTCACTGGCTGCACCACGCAAATCGATGATAGATTATTTCTATAAGAATAGCCAGGCTGATGAAGTGATATTTATCCACGTAGGCTCGGGTACTTTAAAAACTGGTTTCGGCAATATCAAATTTGAGTATGGTGATTACCTGATCGTCCCACGCGGTACCATTTATCAAATGGAATTTGATACGGAGGATAACCGCCTGTTCATAGTAGAAAGTTTTAGCCCGATACGATCGCCTAAAAGGTATCTGAACCAATATGGGCAACTGATGGAGCATGCCCCTTATTGTGAGCGCGACCTGAAATTACCTACTAATCTGCAAACCCATGATGAGAAAGGTGATTTTAAAATACTGATCAAAAAGCAAGGGCTCATCTATCCTTATATCTATGGTACACATCCTTTCGATTTTATCGGTTGGGACGGCTATCATTATCCATATGGATTTTCGATACACAACTTTGAGCCGATAACAGGGAGACTGCATCAACCACCACCAGTGCATCAAACATTTGAGGGAAACAACTTCGTGATCTGCTCATTTGTACCGCGCAAGTTTGATTATCATCCCCTATCCATACCGGCACCCTACAATCACAGCAATGTGGATAGCGATGAGGTATTGTATTATGTAGATGGTGATTTTATGAGCCGGAAGAGCGTGGTAAAGGGGCAGATCACCCTGCATCCTGGTGGTATTCCACATGGGCCGCATCCAGGCAGTGTAGAGAAATCCATCGGCAAAGAATCAACTGATGAACTGGCGGTGATGATAGACCCTTTCAGACCATTGATGTTAACCGAGGATGCGATAAAGATTGAAGATGAGAATTATTATAAAAGTTGGGCTGAGTGAGTAAGCCTCACCTAAATCCTCTCCAAAGGAGAGGACTTTAAAAGAACCGTTTATAAAATCACTTTCCCACCCTCTCCTTTGGAGAGGGCAGGGTGAGGCAAAACAAAAAGAAAATGGAAACATTAACCATAAATAAACAACAAAAAACAACGGATTTTTTACCGTTAAACGGTACCGATTACGTTGAGTTTTATGTAGGCAATGCCAAGCAGGCGGCACACTTTTATAAAACGGCCTTCGGGTTCCAGAGCCTGGCTTATGCAGGGCCTGAGACAGGGGTGCGGGATAGAGCGTCGTATGTATTAAAGCAGGATAAAATTCGCCTGGTATTGACCACTCCCCTGCACTCTGATCATCCTATAGCCGATCACCTTAAAAAGCATGGGGACGGTGTCAAAGTATTAGCTCTTTGGGTTGATGATGCTTACAGCGCCTTTGAGCAAACCACTATACGTGGCGCTACGCCTTACCAGGAACCACAAATCTTAAAGGATGAGCATGGTGAAGTTCGCACGAGCGGTATTAAGCTGTATGGCGAAACGGTACACCTATTTATAGAACGGAAAAACTATAACGGCATATTCCTACCTGGCTACCAGGAATGGAAGACAGACTATAACCCGGAACCTGCCGGATTGAAGCATGTAGACCATTGTGTAGGCAATGTAGGCTGGCATAAAATGAACAATTGGGTGAGCTTTTACGAAGAGGTAATGGGCTTTAAAAACATCCTGACATTCGATGATAAAATGATCTCAACCGAGTATTCAGCCCTGATGAGCAAGGTAATGAGTAACGGGAACGGTTATGTTAAATTCCCGATCAATGAGCCTGCCAAGGGTAAAAAGAAGTCGCAAATTGAAGAATACCTTGAGTTTTACGAGGGTGAAGGCGTTCAGCACCTCGCATTGGCTACAGATCATATTGTTGATACCGTTACCGAATTAAAAAAGCGCGGCGTTGAGTTTTTGCATATTCCTACAACTTATTATGATGATTTGCTAAGTCGTGTAGGCCATATCGATGAGGACCTTGGACCACTAAAGGAGTTAGGGATTTTGGTTGACCGGGATGATGAAGGCTACCTTTTGCAGATCTTCACCAAACCACTGGAAGACAGGCCAACGGTATTCTTCGAGATCATCCAGCGTAAAGGTGCACGCTCATTTGGGGCAGGAAACTTTAAAGCTTTGTTTGAAGCTATTGAGCATGAACAGGAATTAAGGGGAAATCTCTAGAATTTCGGATATCGGATTTTCAATTTCGAATTTAGATTGATATTGAGCCGGGCTTGTTCTCGGCTTTTTTGTGGAACTTAGAATTATAAATTTGTTATTTTTAGCAATATAGATTATCCCAAAAAATGAATGATAATTACAATGGAAATCTTTTTGATTCTCTGAATGAAGAACAGAGAAAAGAATTGTTGATAGCTTATGAAGAAAGCTTTACTGAAGATAGTTTTAAGTCATGAAGAAGCTAAACTTATGCACGAAAAATGGCTAAAAACAGATCAATAAAATGAAATGGATGTTCACCCAACCATTGGATAAATGGTGCACTAAAAGAACTTGAGAATCGGTTTAAGGATTAGTATATTTAATCCTCCAATCACTAAGCAATGATAAAGAACCTGATCATAGTACTGCTGCTTATAACCAGTGCCAATTGCTTCGCGCAATCTAAAAATTCACAATATGACCCCCAACTGGCTCAGAAATTAGGGGCCGATGAATATGGGATGGAAACCTATGTAATGGCATTTTTAAAAGCCGGACCAAACAGGCCGAAAGACTCAGTTGCAAGGGCGGAACGCAAAAAGCACATCTAAAAAATATCACAAAGCTCGCTGCTGAGGGTAAATTAATTGTTGCAGGTCCGTTTTTAGATGATCAACCTATAAAGGGGATATTTATTTTCAACGTGACCAGTATTGAGGAAGCTAAAAAGTTGACAGAAACTGATCCTGCAATAAAGGCAGGTTCGCTGGTAATGGAACTGCATCTGTGGTATGGATCAGCCGCATTAATTGAGACAGTAGATATACATAAAAAATTAGAAAAGAAAAGTGTTGTTGATTAAATAGAAATGACGTTTTAGAATAGAATTTATAAAAAATAATAGCCGATCATCACAATTACAGCTTTGAACGCCAATAAAATATGGGAAATTTATTGCCCACATTTAAGTCCCAACCATAAATAAAATCGTGAAACCCCTGTATAAAACCGAACTTATAGGGGGCTTTTTACGTAAAATAACGGATTGTAAATGAAGCAAATAAAGAAAGCATCTAATGATGTGGATTTGCTTGAGATTATTGGCCTCTAATTTGTAATATCCGACCACTATTGCTTGCGATAACGGATAACCCTGATTAAGCCGAACTAATGATTAATATTTAACTAACCATCATAAAATTGTTGTGACCAGTTGAAGGTATGAGTTTTACCAAAGAAGACAAAGTTTCTTATGATGGCGATTTCCATGTTACCGAGCTAATAAATAGCATAAATGCGGGGATATGGGAGTATAATATCATCACTAAAGACGTAAAGTGGTCTTCCGGGTTTTATACCATTTTGGGGTATGATGCCGGGGATATCCCTTCGTCTTATGACTTTTTCTTTGAAAATATTCTCTATTATGAGGATAAGCCTGTATTCTTAAAATCCCTCAACAAACATCTGCATGACCCGGCAGAGACTGTATTGGTACGCCTTTTAACTAAAAGGACCGGCTACCGCTGGTTTGAAAGTACCGTAAAAAAATGGGGCGATAAAAATGAACCGAAGATCACCGGTTCAATTGTCGATATACATGATTTTAAACTTTTAAGGTTACAGGCCAACCGTAACGATTTTCTATTTAAGGAAACGATCAAGATAGCCAAGATAGGTGGTTGGGAGATCGATGTAAGAAGCATGACGCTCTCACTTACCCGTGAGGTTTATGATATTTTTGAGCTGCAGGATACGGTAAAGCTGACCATTGAAGAAACAGTAAGTTTCTTTGAACTGCATTATCGTGACATCATGAGCAGGGCTATCGATAATATCATCAAATATTCGCAGCCTTTTGATCTTGAACTTTTATTCCGTACAGCAAAAAATAACCAGATATGGTTACGTGCAAAAGGTGTTGCTGTAATTGATGAGTATGGCCAATGCATAACTGCCAGATGTATATTCCAAAACATCGATTACATAAAAAAGAAGGAGCTCGACGTTCAAAACGCAGTTACTTTGTTAAGTGACCAGAATAAACGCCTGCAAAATTTTGCCTATATCGTTTCGCACAATCTGCGTTCGCATACCGGCAACCTGCAATTCATGGTTAACTTGCACGAGCAGACAGCAGAAGAAGGCGACAAAAAGGAAATATTTTCCCACATTAAGTCAATAAGCGAGAGTCTTAAAACCACCATCGATCACTTGAGCGAGATCGTTAAGATACAAACCGAGATCGGCAAGGAAAAAAAGTTGCTTGACCTGGAATCGATATTTAAAAATGTATTATCTGCCCTTGAGAGCAATATTAATACTACACAGGCAGATATAGAATACGATTTCAGTAAGTGCCCTGAAGTGAATTATATTCCAGCTTACCTTGAAAGTATTTTCCAAAACCTGTTGACCAACTCGATCAAGTATCGTCACCCGGATCGTAAACCAGTGATCCGATGCAGTTCGGCCGGGGAAGGCTCAAGCGTTTATCTGTATTTTGAGGATAATGGACTGGGTATAGATCTGGACCGTTATGGCGATAGCATATTTGGTATGTATAAGACATTCCACCACAATCCAGAAGCCAAAGGTATAGGCCTGTTCATCACCCGCAACCAGATAGAAGCACTAGGCGGTACCATCAGCCTGGAAAGCACGGTGAATGAGGGCACTAAGTTTGCTATTAAACTGGTTTAATTTAGTAATGAGGGCTAAGTGATGAGTTGTGAGTATAGTCACAATAACTCACAACTCATTACTCAAAACTAATAACTCGTTACTCAATATAACTTTCCAGTATTTTAAACCCGTTGGTAGTTTTTAATTCAACTGAATTAATGGTTTTTGGTAAAAGGATGCATTCTCCCATTTTAACAGGATATTGTTTACCATCAGCTTCAATTACATAATCCCCTGCTACACATACATGGATAACAAAAGAATCCAGGCCTGAATAGTCCTTTGAAGTGCTTTCTGTAAAATCCATTATGTTGGTTGTGAAATACGGACATGTTACTAAGTGAACATCCTTATTCTTTTCGGGTTGATATTTGGTTTTGTATTCAGGATAAAAATGGTAATCGATAGCTGCAAGGGCTTCCTCGGTGTGCAACTCGCGTTTATTGCCATTATCATCCACCCTATCAAAATCATAGATACGATAAGTGATATCCGAAGTTTGCTGTATTTCGGCGATTAACAAACCTTTACCGATGGTATGCACCCTGCCTGCAGGTAAAAAGAAAACATCACCGGCTGTTACATTTTCCCGGTTCAGGATATCCATTAAATGACCGTTGTTAAACTTATCCAGGTAGATCTGTTCGGTGACAGGCTGGTTAAACCCTGTTATTAATGTTGATCCTTTATCAGCCTCAATCACATACCACATTTCGGTTTTACCAAATGAGTTATGACGTTTTTTAGCCAGTTCATCATTAGGGTGTACCTGTATCGACAGATCATCATTGGCATCGATAAATTTTATCAGTAACGGGAAGATGTTTCCAAAATGATCATATACCTTTTTACCAACTAATTGGTCTTTATATTTTTCAAGAAGATCAGCCAACGACTCCCCTTCCAATTCACCATTCGCCACTACTGAAACATCTGATTTCACACCTGATATTTCCCAGGTTTCGCCGCAATTAGGCAGGCTGCCAAAGTCTTTGTGCAGATAAGTTTTGATCTTCTGACCACCCCAAATTTTGTCTTTATATATGGTTTTGAATTTTAAAGGATATAATGCTGACATAGTACAATTAAATTATTACACAAAAGGAATTTCAAGTTGTTTACAGATCTTTTTGCAAAGCAAATTATCGAGTTCCTGATGCCGTCCAACGGCTGTTTGTTTTTGATTGGCAGGGTTAATATAAATGGCATGATTAGCGCCTTCACGTAAAAGACTACATCCATTCTTCTCCAGGTGCTTTATTAAAGCAGAACGCTTCATTATATTAAATCGAGTTCTTCTTTAATAATTGTTTTACCTAAATATTCTTTTTCCGTGATTTCTTTGTTAGCATCTAGTAGCAATTTTATAGCATCCAAAAGATTCTTTTTCAATTCCTCAATGGTTTTACCTTGTGAGATGGCGGCAGGTAATTCCTCCACTTGCCCTACAAACCATCCATTTTCGCCTTTCTCGATAACTGCTGTAAATTTCATAGTCCAAAAATAACTAAATAGTTCAACAAAAAACCCATTTGTAATTACAAATGGGTTCAACTATCTAAAGACAAATTTTTACTTACCCAGCTTCTTCTTCAAATTCTCATCGATAGCTGATAAGAACTCTTCGGTATATAAATAATCTTTACCGTGTTCTACTTTAGGTTTAATGGTGATAGCCAAATCCTTGGTCATTTTGCCGCTTTCAACTGTTTCGATACAAACTTCTTCCAGCGTTTTGCAGAATTTGATCAGCTCATGGTTATTATCCAGTAAGCCGCGGAATTCTAAGCCTCTTGTCCATGCAAAAATAGAAGCAATTGGGTTGGTTGAGGTTGGTTTACCAGCCTGGTGATCGCGGTAATGACGGGTTACTGTACCGTGTGCAGCCTCAGCTTCCATTGTTTTGCCATCAGGAGTAACCAATGTTGAGGTCATTAACCCCAATGAGCCGAAACCTTGTGCAACTGTGTCCGATTGTACGTCACCATCATAGTTTTTACAAGCCCAAACAAAATTACCATGCCATTTTAAAGCAGAAGCAACCATGTCATCAATTAAACGGTGCTCATAAGTTAATTGGTTGGCTTCAAACTCCAGCTTAAATTCGTTTTCATATATCTCCTGGAAAATATCTTTAAAACGACCGTCGTATTTTTTAAGAATGGTGTTTTTAGTTGATAGGTATAAAGGCCATTTCTTTAACAAAGCCTGGTTAAAACACGCACGTGCAAATCCTTTTATTGATTCGTCAGTGTTGTACATAGCTAATGCTACGCCATCACCTTTAAAGTTGAATACTTCAAATGATTGTTCTTTTCCACCGTCTTCAGGTGTAAAAGTAATGGTCAGCTTGCCTTTGCCTTTGGTCAAAAAATCAGTAGCACGATATTGATCGCCAAAAGCATGACGGCCGATACATATTGGCGCAGTCCAGTTAGGCACTAAACGCGGAACGTTTGACATTACGATAGGTTCACGGAAAACAGTACCATCCAGGATATTACGAATCGTTCCGTTAGGTGATTTCCACATTTGTTTTAAACCAAATTCTTCTACACGCGCTTCATCAGGCGTAATAGTGGCGCATTTGATACCAACACCATATTTTTTTATGGCATTAGCAGCATCAATGGTTACCTGGTCATCTGTTTCATCCCGATATTCCAAACCAAGATCATAGTATTTTATGTCAAGCTCAAGATAAGGGGTGATCAGCTTATCTTTAATAAACTTCCATATAATGCGGGTCATCTCATCGCCGTCCAGTTCAACTACCGGATTTGCTACTTTAATTTTTGACATATAGTAGTATTGTTTTTAATTTAAATGGCTCCAAATATATAAAAATGACTTACCTATTTCATTAAATAGTTTATTGAAAATAGCAATAGCAGTGTAAACAAATATTTAATTTCAGTGTTCAGTTATTAAAGTTATTTTTATAAAATTGTTACACACTAAAAATCATCTTCTTATCCATTGAAAGCGCCTCTTAAATCATGGTAAAACTTATCGCCAAAGCCACGCTTTTAACCCTGATTATATGCTTCTCAGTCATTATATCAAAAGCACAGGTGGGTGCCGAGTTTGCACAATTTGATGTTGGTGCATCAGCGGGTGTTAATCAGTTTTATGGTGATGTAGTTACAAAAAAATCTACGCAGGCGTTTAGCTTTAATATAGACTTTAATCAAACCCCATTTGTCAATTATATCCTCGAAGGCCAATTCGGTAAGCTGGCCGGAGGAGGAGTCAATGATCAGTTAGGAAGGCAGTTTTCTGCCGATTATCAATATTATGCATTTAGGGTACAGTTTCAACTAGGGGAAGTAATTGATTACTCGCAAAGTGATTTTGCCAACTCAATGAAAAATTTGTATGCTGGTGCAGGGGTAGGCATCATTTATGGTAAGATTACCAGCATTAACAGGTATTCTACGCAAATTCCGGGTTATTACACCCCTGGTGAGGACAAAAGCAATCAAACGTTTTTACCTTTGAGAGTGGGGTATGAGTTTAAAATATTTAACCAGTATTTGCAGCCTAATATCAAAATTGACATCGGATACCAGTACAATTATATATTTGGAGATGAAATTGATGGATTCAGATCCGGCCATCTTAATGATTCTTTTTCCCAATTTACTGTAGGTGTCAAGTTTTCAGTCGGTGTTATAGCTTCCTATCGTAAAGAGATCAACTATTTCCACTAAATTAAATATCATTTTTTAAAATCCTTTACTGTAATTTTATTGTTTACTTATTTATAAAACAATGATTATGGCCAGGAAGACATTTTACCCCCAGTTTGATGATGAAAATCAGGACAGGGACAAGTCACTAAAGAATAGTTTAGGAGAAGAATCTGATGCCACTGATCTGCATTATAATGCAGATGATGATAGCTTTGAGTATGATGTGGAAAGCAACGATCCTGATTATGATCATCCTGACCCTTATAATACTTCAGTAAAAAATGGCGCTGATATGGATTCAACTTATGATGAAGCCAATCCATTTGATGCTGTGGATGAATATATTCCAAATGAATCACTTGAAACGGATGTGAGTCAGTTAGGTATGCATGTTGATCATGGGCAAATTGTAGAAGTTGACCCGATAGACGACATACTATCAAGAACTCCTGAAGACAGTCGTACTGATCTTGATGAGGAAGGATATCCTAAAAATGACAGGCCGCGGTGAACCGTAATATTAATCCAGATCTAAATTAAAACGTCTTCTCAGCTCAGCAAGCTGTGGATTTTTGCTTGCCATATGCTGGTATTTTTCGGTGTTGGTATATGGCCGTTTGGCAGCTTTTACTTCATCAACCCGTGTATTTACTTCAATATCAAAATTCCTGAGGCCTACACGCAAATAGTTCATCAGGCTGGGTTTTTCATCGCGGAAAAGATTTTCCTGCACCTTGTTGGCTACTACAACTTCAAACTGATAAGGCTTTAGCATAACCGGTGCATTAGCCGTAAAAATAGTAAACAGGCTCATATTACGTTCAGCTTTTATTTTGGCAGCATAATCGCTCCAGAATTTCAAAAAACTGCTAATCGTAAAATCTTCCTTTGCATCACCCTTAACATAAGGATCTTCTTCTTCAGCTAATTCTGCGGCTGTAGCATTGCCTAAATTTTTCAGGGACGGTATTTTAACCGATGTTGAAGCAGCATTCAGATTGGGAATAAATACTTTTGGCTTTTCAGCAGCTACCGGTTCGCTGGCATTTTTTATCAGTTCGTTTTCATTAACAGGCGTTTTTGCGACAGGAATGATCGGGGGCCGATTATTTAATGTCGATACTTCATTGGCTACTGGCTGGCTTGGGGCTGAGGTATCAGGTTTTTTTTTTAATTGCCCGGCCGTAGCAGACATTTCAGCAGCAGGGGCTGTCAGCATATTGAATGCCGACGGCAGATGGCACATTTTGAGCAGGGCCAGTTCTACTTGCAGCCTTTGATTTTTGCTTAGCTTATAACTTAAATCACACTGATTGGCAATATTCATGGCCGAAAGCAGGAACGAAACTGAAGATGCCTGGGATTGCTGCAAATATTTTGCTTTAATACCTTCGCTTACTTCAAGCAACTTTAAAGTTGTTGTATCCTTACTCACTAAAAGATTTCGGAAATGCTCTGACAAACCTGATATAAAATGAGAACCATCAAAACCTTTGGATAGTATTTCATCAAAAAGCAGTAATGTACCAGCGGTATCTTCCTTTAACAGGCTATCTATAATGTTAAAATAATAATCATAGTCAAGTATGTTCAGGTTATCAATTACCGTACGGTAGGTAACATTGCCATCAGAGAAACTAACGATCTGATCGAACATAGACAAAGCATCACGCAAACCACCATCCGCTTTTTGGGCGATGATGTGCAAGCCATCATTCTCATATTTAATACTTTCCTTTTGGGCGATCGATGCCAGGTGGTTAGCCATATCCTCCACCTTAATCCGGTTAAAGTCGAATATCTGGCAGCGGGATAATATGGTAGGCAGTATCTTATGCTTTTCTGTTGTTGCCAATATAAATATAGCATAATGCGGCGGCTCTTCCAATGTTTTCAAAAAGGCATTAAAAGCAGCCTGCGAAAGCATGTGCACCTCATCGATGATGTATATTTTATATCTGCCTGCCTGTGGCGGTATGCGTACCTGGTCAATCAGGCTGCGGATATCATCAACTGAGTTATTGGATGCAGCATCCAGTTCGTGAATATTAAATGAATTTCCGTTCTGGAAAGAAGTACACGAAGGGCATACACCGCAAGCCTCCCCATTAGGTTGTAAATTCTCGCAATTAATGGTTTTGGCCAGGATACGGGCACAGGTAGTTTTGCCCACACCACGCGGTCCGCAGAATAAAAATGCCTGTGCCAGCTGATTATTTTTAATCGCGTTTTTTAGCGTATTGGTTATATGTTGCTGGCCTACAACACTTTCAAAGGTAACCGGACGGTATTTTCGTGCTGAAACAATAAAATTCTCCACAGCCACTAAGGTAGCAAGAATATGCCTTAAGTTAAAGTCCCGGTAAATGGATTGTTGATAATATTCTGAAGATCTTTAATCATCATCCTCCGGAAGATGGTCATCATCTTCGGGATAGGGTTCGCCCAGATCATCATCAACCTGTATCTCGTGCAGATCGTCAAGGTCTTCTACCCTGTCTTCAAAATCTTCGTCCTCAAGATCTTCATCGTCTTCATCTTCCCAGTCATCACCTTCCGGCCCCCATGAGGCATTAACTATTAATGTCTCATCCATTTCAATATCTGTGAGTAACATAATCGTATGGTTTTCTATATTACAGTTTATATGCTTATATGTTTACAATGTTATGTAAGTTTTGGCAAAAAGCAACAACACATATTTTGATAAAATTTCAAATATCTATTTATAAATTAATTATTTATATCTACATTTGCAGCCCCGTAATAGCGGGTAATTAATTAAAAATCAAGTATAATAATGCAACAGTACGAAACCGTGATCGTTCTAACCCCGTTGCTGTCAGAAGAAACTGCTAAAGAGGCCATTGCCAAATATAGCAAGTTATTAACTGATGGCGGAGCCGAAATTGTCCAGGAGGATAATTGGGGTTTGAAGAAATTAGCGTATCCTATTCAAAAGAAAACTACAGGATACTATCACTTAACTGAATACAGGGCTCCGGGTGATTTAATTAACAAATTGGAGATTGAATTCAGGCGTGATGAGCGCGTTCTTCGTTTCTTGACCATTGCACTGGATAAGCATGCCACTGCATACAATGAGAAAAAACGCAGTGGTGCCTTCAATCAAAAGAAAAACGTTAAAGCAGAGGAGGCAGCAAAATAATGGCAAACGACCAAATCCAATACGTTACCGCTCCCAAGGTGGACGATAACCGTAAAAAATACTGCCGTTTCAAAAAGAATGGTATTAAATACATCGATTACAAAGACGCTAACTTTTTATTAAAGTTTGTGAACGATCAGGGTAAAGTATTACCACGCCGTTTAACAGGTACTTCATTAAAGTTCCAGCGTAAAGTGGCACAAGCTGTTAAGCGGGCACGCCACATCGGTTTATTGCCTTATGTAACAGATTCTTTAAAATAATCAGGAGGTTTAAACAATGGAAGTTATTTTAAAACAAGACGTAAAAAACCTCGGTGAGAAAGACGATATCGTTAAAGTAAAACCAGGTTATGGCCGCAATTTCTTAATCCCTAAGGGTTTTGCACAACAGGCCACTGAATCTGCCCGCAAAGTTTTAGCTGAAAACCTAAAACAGGCACAATTCAAACAAGAAAAGATCCGTAAAGATGCTGATGCTATTGCAGCTAAACTGGAAGGTATAAAACTGACCATCGGTGCAAAAGCAGGCGAAAGCGGTAAAATATTCGGTGCTATCAACACTATTCAAATTGCTGACGCTTTGAAAAAAGAAGGCTTTGATGTTGACCGTCGCCGTATCACTTTTGATGCAGAGCCTAAAGTTATTGGTGAATACACCGCTAACCTGAACCTGCACAAAGAAGTGAAAGTAAAAGTTCCGTTTGAAGTTGTAGCAGAGTAATTTTGAATTTCGGATTTCGAATGTTCAATTTCGAAATTAGAATTTAGATATTAGAATTTAAAAAAAGGTGTTTAGTGCAAACTAAGCACCTTTTTTGTTTATCAAAGTCTGAGTGTTTGTTAATGTTATGTAACAATTTGGCAGCGCGAAAACTAACTTTTTTAAAAATTCGTTTTAGCTAACATTGTTATTTTCTTTTGACCGCATCTGTTATTAAAATGAATATTAAAAAAACGTTACTTTTTATCGCAATTTTATTAGGGGCTGCTTATCATGCAAGCGCACAATATTATCCCTTTAATAATTCCCGGTCATTGAAATTGGATATTGGCATCAGTTCCGGGTTTTCCACAGGTCCGGTATCGAATTATTTTCCAGAAGCAGGAGGGATTTCAGTTGGGCTCGAAATGCCAATCAAACAATCACCCGTAAGCGTACTATTTTCAACCGGGTATACCTTTTACGTATCAGGCGGCGGGTATGATGTGGGCTTTGATGATTATGGATACGGTTATAGTGGTTATTACAGCGGTGATATTGCATCCTTTATCCCGGTTGAAGCCGGACTAAAGATTTTCCCTGCCCGGCGTTTCTTTATTGAAGGCCTGGCGGGTGCCTCCTTCAATGTAAATAGTTACAGTTCCGATTACACATACAAGTCCACCGCATTTGTTTACTCGTTTGGTGCCGGTTACTCCTTTCCATTGGGTTTCAGAGGAAGAAATTCAACTGATCTAAGCGCTTTCTATGAAAATCGCCCTGAGCCGGGAGGAGGTTATAGCCAGGTAGGCGTAAAGGCAGCTTTCTGCTTTGCTCTTCATTAAAAAAACGGATAATACTCTTTGCTAAGAAACTATTACTGTTCTTTTTCGTAAAAATTTCAATAAATCGCCCTGCGAAAATTTAACAGAAATGATTCAAAAATCTTTTATAAAGCTATGCCTGCGAAGGCGTAGCATTTTTTATTTTTAGGCGATGAAAAATGTCCAAAGTAACAGGGCCACCCACAAACCTAAACCCGGATCGCAAAAATCAAAGGGATTATTTCGCGGTGGCCTCCTAAAGCTTATTCTTCGCATACTCAAAATCACCGTCATATTATTTTTCGCTATCTCTATTTTATGGGTGATACTGTATCGTTTTGTAAACCCACCTATTACCTGGTTGATGGTCACCCGTGGATTTGAGCGCAAATCAGCAGGGAAAGAATGGAAGATCGACAAAGAATGGATAGACTTCGATGACATAGCCGACCCTATGAAGCGTGCTGCTGTTGCTGCCGAAGACCAGAAGTTTCTGGATCATTTCGGTTTCGACTTTAAAGCTATGGAAAAGGCAATTGACAAAAATGCGCATAGCCACAAGTTAATAGGCGGCAGTACTATTTCGCAACAAACTGCCAAGAATGTATTCCTGTGGCCGGGTCGTTCGTATGTACGCAAGGCTTTCGAGGCTTATTTCACAGTACTAATCGAAGTATTTTGGAGCAAAAAACGCATAATGGAAGTCTACCTGAATGAAATAGAGATGGGTGATGGTATTTATGGCGTAGAAGCCGCATCTCAGGCGTATTTTCACAAATCAGCCAGCGACCTGACCAGTTACCAGGCTGCAGCCATTGCCTCTATATTTCCTGATCCATTGAAATGGTCACCCACCAACCCAAGTGACCATGTAAGGCATCGGCAGTATTTGATACGGAAAAATATGAGGAGGTTAGGGCCCTTGGATTTTTGAGTGTCTTGCTCCCAATGGAGAAAAATAAATATCGAACATCGAATATTTAATATCGAATTATGAAGTTTACTACTGTCGAACAATTTTGGATTGCTGTTGCCGTTTAAAGTCCATTAATGTGGCGCCAACCTTTTCATGAAATCAATTATCCGGCCCGAAGATTTTAACTTATCAAACTACAATTTTGATTCCGCCTATTTTGTACTTGCCACCCCTGGCCAGATTATACCGTCAATCTTTGACAATAGAGACAACATTTGCTTTATCAATTTTCCGTTTAAAGAGGCAATAAAAACCCCATCTTATATACAGAAAATAGGGAAAAAGCCCGCGAAGCAGATACTTGAAGAAATTCGGTCTTTAATATCTCCCAAAATCAAAATTAACCCTGACGGATATTTCGCTCACGTTATCATTGGTTTATTTAATGAGCTAAGAGTGAATGATACTATACTTCTTGAGACATCTGGATTAAGTTCAGAATCGATTGTTGAGTTAATGCGTCTCAGCATGGAAATAACAGGAATATCTAATCATAAAAAAATATTCATCATCGATGTAAGCAATATCTCATCAAGTCAAGAATTGGATATAACGATTTATAAAATTGATCAACAATTGATAGATGAAGTTGCGGCAAAAGGCCTAAATAATTTTACTGATCGAAAAGCAGAATCAGTATTTCCAAGTAGTAACTTATTCAAATCAAGAGGCAAAACGTTATTAAGATCTTAAATCACACCATTTAACCAATCCAACTCAATCAACTATTCAACCAATCAACTACTATTTATACTTCCAGTTCCTGGTCTTCCCCTCGGCTATCCACTCTAAAGCTTGTTGTATTCGTTTTTCGCGGGTGGCATCGGATTTAGCTTCGGCAAACCATTCCAGGTATTCCCTCTTGCATGATGGGCTGAATTTTTCATAATTTCCCATTGCCCCCAGGTCCTCTCTGAGCAACTTATCAAAATCAGCAGGCATAGATAGTTCGGGTTTTGGTGCTGATGGCTTTTTGGCTTCTTTAACCCCGCTTTCATTAAGCGCGATCATCTGATGAATGAATCCTATCAAGGCTTCGTCGGAAGGCAGATCTTCTATTTTATTAATGCGGCCAAAACTGCCGGCAGCCGCTTCTTCGTCGCTTCCCTGTAACAATCTTTCGGGATCATTTAATCTTGATGCTTTCCAAAATCCGAAGCCGCAATGCTGTTTAAACGCGGCCATCATGCAAATCGGCCCCTTATAGTCAAAAAAGGGCATGCCCCATTTAACGGTTTCATTTATTAAAGGCGAGGCTTGGTGAACCACCTGCCTGATGTGTATTAAAATAGGTTTTGCAAAATCAGCCGACTTGGCGATATATGCATCTATGCGTTCGTCGAAATGTCCCATAATGAATAAAATTAATAATTCTATTTTGGATTTGACAAATAGCGATCAGAGATTGGAAAACAGTGATTAGTTATCCGAGTAAACTATCAACTTGCCAGATCGCCAAATAACTGCACATGCCAACTATCCTTAAATGGCACTTCCCATTTGCTTTCCAGTTGCTGCAGATTTTGTACCAGGTTGTTAAATACAATGGTATTTGTGTTGATCTTACGGGTCTTTATCAATTCTTCAAATTCAGGACGGTGTGCAGATAATACCTTGTCACCATCGCGGTAGGCAAGATTAAAACGATCGAACAGGTTGATACCAAATTGCTGTTCCAGGCGTTTCATAAAATTGACGGACTTATCAATGGAGCATCCACTGGCGCCTGCCTGGCTTTCGTCAACAATCAATATCAGGAAACGGTTGTATCTCACCTCAGCTTTGGCCTTTAACTGATGATTGTGGGCAGTCCATTCAGCGGCAAACAGATTTAACTGATGCAGTGCTTGTTTTACCTGTTCATCAGATAATTCTCTATCCGATTGATATACCCATACCCGTGATTGTTCAGAAAATTGCATTTACAAAAATATTCAATTTATTAACTTTAATATAAAAGATGTTGTCATGGTAAGATCAATTCTCAATAATATGAAAAGAGCACCCATTACCCTGTTAATTATACTCCCAGCTGTATTTTTCTGCGCTTTTGGCCCCGCAATGGGCGAAAAAGAATGGCTCGACTGGAGTAACAAATGCCTCACAGATGCTTACAATCCCGCAGGAGAAGCCAAATTAAAGAAATGGGAGATCAGCGTTACACCCGAGCATTTTATCCATTTTAGAAAAACTTATCAACATGGTAAGCAGCTATATTACTCCTTTAATTTAAAACAGCTTGACACTGTCAATTACCAGGAAACAGCAGCGGGCAGCCGGTTAAAATTTAAGACTTTGCGGGACGATATCATAGTACAGACTTATGATGATCCGAAAGGTAATATTGATTCCATGTCGACCGAGTTGAGCATCCCTGTAAAGGGATTCTCTCCGGAGCGTTTAGATAGTCTGAATAATGCAATAAAATATTTTAAAGAGGAAAAACTATAAGCCGTTTGCTCTGGCGGTGATCTCTGCAATATCCAGTACCTGTATTTCCTGTTCCTTCTCGAAATGCTTTACGCCATCGCGCAACATAGTCATACAAAACGGACAAGCTGCAGCCACTACTGTTGCTTTGCTTTCCAGTACATCTTCCATCCGTTCTACGTTGATATCCTTATTGCCTTTCTCAGGTTCTTTAAACATTTGCGCTCCCCCTGCCCCACAGCACAAACCATTTGATTTGCAGCGTTTCATTTCAATAAGATCGGCATCTAAAACCTCTAAAGCTTTACGCGGTGCCTCGTAAACATTATTCCCCCGGCCCAGGTAACATGGATCATGGTAAGTAATGCGTTTCCCTTTAAAACTTTCGCCTCCTTCAGCTTTCAGTTTTCCCTCATCGATCAATTGCTGAATTAATTGAGTATGATGGATCACTTCGTAATTCCCGCCTAACCCGGGATATTCATTACGAATAGTATTGAAACAATGCGGGCAACCAGTCACTATCTTTTTGATGTTATAGCCATCCAACACCTGTATATTCATCATCGCCTGCATCTGGAAAAGAAACTCGTTACCTGCGCGTTTTGCAGGATCGCCTGTGCAGCTTTCTTCCGTACCCAAAACTGCAAAGCTGATACCCACATGGTTCAGTATCTTACAAATATCACGTGTTATCCGCTGTGCGCGTTCGTCAAAACTGCCAGCACATCCAACCCAGAACAATATTTCAGGCTCTTTACCTTGTGCGGCCATTTCGGCCATGGTGGGGATTGTTAGTAGTTCATGGTTCATGGTTCATGATTTGGTCCATAGCCGATAGTCCATGGATAATAGTTATATTTTTATATCAATATCTTATTAAGTTTCGCATCATAGCTATGATCTATGAACTCTCCTTCCAATTAAATCTATCCGCATTTGAATACTTCCATGGCGCCCCGTTATTTTCAACGTTACCAAACATATTGTTGAGGCTTGCCGGTGCCTGTGATTCTTCCATTACGATATACCTGCGCATTTCGGTAATGATCTCTAACGGATTGATATTTACCGGGCAGGCTTCTACACAGGCATTGCATGTAGTACAAGCCCAAAGCTCTTCGCGCGTAATATAGTTGTCCAATAATGACTTATCATCCTTAAAATCCTTGCCGTTCTTATCCAGGTTATTGCCTACTTCGGTCACCCGGTCACGCGTATCCATCATGATTTTGCGGGGGGATAACAGTTTACCTGTTTGATTAGCCGGACAAACCGAAGTACACCTACCGCATTCTGTACAAGTGTAGGCTTCCATCAAATTTTTCCAGGTAAGATCGGTTACGTCCTTTGCACCGAAACGCGCTATTTCACCAGCAGTTTCAGGTACAAATGAAGGATCGAGCATGGCTTTTACCTCATTGGTCACCGATGCCATATTGGTAAATTTTCCTTTTGAATGGAGGTTTGAATAATACGTATTCGGAAAAGCCAGCAGGATATGAAAATGCTTTGAATAAGGCAGATAATTCAGAAAAGCCAGTATTCCGATAATATGAAACCACCAGCAGCCGCGTTCGATCATTTCAAGTGCATTAGCACTGTCCGGCAATAGCGGACCAATAAATGTGCTTGCAGGGAAGCTACCGGCTTTGATATAATGACCAAAGTTTAACAGCTGCAGTTTATGATCAGTAGCATTCATGGTCAAAAAGGCGGTCATCAGCAATATTTCGATGATGAGAATATAGTTTGCATCGGATTTTGGCCATGATGTCATCTCAACGCCGCTAAAGCGTTTTAGATGGGCAATATTTCTGCGGGCAAGGAATGTGATACAGGCAACCAGCACCAGAACGGCCAATATTTCAAAACCACCGATCAGCAATCCATATAAGCCTCCCAGCGGGCGTGAAAAAATGCGGTGTGATCCAAATACGCCATCGATCAATATCTCCAGCACCTCGATATTGATGATAACAAAACCAACATAGATAAAAAAATGCATTACTGCAGCAAAGGGGCGTTTCACCATTTTGGTTTGGCCAAGGGCAATTTTAGCCATTGTCTTCCACCTTTCAGCCGGGCGGTCAGAACGATCAGTATCCCTACCGAGCAGTATATTACGCCTGATCTTAGCTACGTTTTTACTAAATAGATAAACGGCTGTTGCTAAAATGATGATGAATATGACCTGCCCAATCATTATGCTTGCATAGTAAAATTTCTCAAAGTTAATTTTAAAGTTGAAATGTCAAAGGGGCGGCAGTTGGAAAGTTGAAATGTTAAGAGTTAGTTGATTGAGTTAGATTAAGTTGGATAAGTTGATTGGGTTGAATTTTGTGCATGATCGACCTTTTTTCAAAAAAAGTTTTTAGAAATGAAAAAACGGAGTACATTTGCAGCCCCAACGGGATGGTATCATAGCTCAGTTGGTAGAGCAAAGGACTGAAAATCCTTGTGTCGCTGGTTCGATTCCAGCTGATACCACTGATATAAAAAGGTCTTTTTCATTGCGAAAAAGACCTTTTTTGTTATATTTAGGCATCTTTTAGACTTGTAGTCACCTGGTAAGGACGATCCGCTTCTGTCAGCTTTCCATAATAATTTGTTGAACTATACTTTCCAAGCACTTAATTAAGATTTTCCTAATCGGAAACAGATCCACTAACAATTAAGGTTGGGAATGTCAAATCGTTGTGAACTTGCAATTGTTCTTAAATCCTTAATAAATTGGTTCGAATTCCGCCCAGCCCTGGGGAGAAGTTTCTAGAATCAATACTATGTCCCCGTAGGGGAATCTGAATTTTTAAGACGCGTCCGCCTTCATACTATTATTAAGTATTTCATAGAAAATGGCACAATTTCAATTAATGCAGATACAGCACACGTCTTTGACGTTTGGTTGATTGAACTATACCCTTCTGGCTTTATCTCGCTACGATAAAAAGCCGCAATCGATTGCAATATTTTAAAAAGCCGGTTTTTTTTGTGATTTTCCGGCCAAAATTAATCTATTATTTATTTTTTATTAATGATCGCCTATTCTTTTGTGTCATTATTATAAACCAACTATAACATCCGTTGCCTCTCATAAAGCAACAGGTGATTAATTAATCAACCAAATAGATCATGTACAATTACGAACCTAACCCGCCGTAAGTATGCTGCTGTATGCACTATTTATTCACGGTAAACCAAACCAATAAACTTAAACATAACACAAGAGATATGAAAAAAACAAAATACTTACTTATACTTTTCCTTCTTTTTCCGCTTAGTTTGTTAGCCCAACAAACCGTTATCAGCGGAAAAGTAATAGATTTCACCGATGGGAACTCCCTTCCCGGGGTAAGTGTCAGGGTTCAGGGTACTAATGCTGGTACCGTTACCGACAAAGATGGGAAATTCAGCATCAGCGTTTCCGGGAACGATGCAACCCTGATAATATCCTACATTGGCTATCTAAGTCAGGAAGTTAAGGCGACCGATCTGAAAAATGGCATCGTTGCGCTAAAAACCGGCAGCAAGGGCCTTGATGAACTTGTCGTTGTGGGTTACGGCGTACAGAAGAGGGCAACAATAACCGGCTCTGTTTCAACGCTTCAAAATAAAGAGATCATCACAACAAAAAACGAAAGCGTTATAAACATGCTAACCGGTAAAATACCGGGTGTACGTATCGTTCAAACAACTTCCGAACCAGGATCATATGCTAACAATTTAAATATCAGGGGTTATACATCCGCCCCATTGGTTGTAATTGATGGTGTAATCGGCGGAGACCAGTCAACAATAGGCCGGATGGATCCAAACGAAATTGAAAATATTTCGGTACTGAAAGACGCTGCCGCATCTATATACGGTATAAGGGCTGCCGGCGGCGCTATTTTGATCACGACCAAAAAAGGCGCAAAAAACGGAAAAATGAACATCAATTATTCGTTTAATGATGCAATCCAGTCATTTTTAGGGATGCCCCAGGGTGTAAACGCGGTAGATTATATGATGTTAACAAATGAGAAAGTTAAGCGTGATTTCGCTAGTAATTTTGCCAATAATGTAACTCCGCAATTCTCCTATGCCGATATGAAACCATGGCTCGATGGTACTAACAAATCAGCCGATTGGTCGGATATGGTTTTCAGGAAAACAGCCAACGAAATAAGTCACAATTTAAATATTGATGGTGGAAATGATAAGATCAGCTATTTTTTCAACTTTGGTTACCTGAAACAGGACGGTGTCTATAAAACCGGAGACTTAAACTACGACAAGTATAATTTCCGCTCAAACGTTACCGCAAACATTACCAAAGGGTTAAAGGCACAGGTATTGACATCAGGCTGGATGGATCAAAAAAATCAGCCATATACCCAGGAGTATACTGTTTATAAGTATACCTGGAATCAGATCCCTACGAACCCGATCTATGCTAATGACAATCCTTTATACCCCGCTGTAATGCATGATAACATGAATCCCGCGGTTTTTACAGATGACAGCAAAGTAGGTTCAACGACGAGCAAGAATAAAAGCTTTACAAGCCAGTTAAACCTAACGTATGACATACCCGGCATAACCGGGCTGTCTGCCAAGGCTTTGTTTAATATTGATTACGGAGTTAATGACTATAATCAATTAAAAAATACATTTTCTTTATATACTTATGACGCAGCTAATAATGCTTATATACCAAGCGTTGTAAATTCACCTTCGCGCATAACCCGGGCTTATTATACACATTTTAATACCTTAAGCCAGCTAACATTAAATTATGCGCATACTTTTTTCAAGGACCATAATATAACCGCTATGGTTACCTATGAGCAAAGCCATGAAACCGCTGATAATTTTAGTGCTTCCCGGGATACTGAAATCCCCGTGGAGTATTTATTCGGTGGTTTGACAACTAACATGTTTGGTGGTATGGATCCCAATGCTTTACAGGATGCTGCTCACAGGAGTTATATAGGACGTTTTAACTACGATTTTAAAGGAAAATATCTTGCTGAATTCAGCTTTCGCCAGGATGGCACTAGTTTGTATCAGCCGGGTCCCGATCAATGGGGCTTCTTCCCTGGCGCATCAATAGGCTGGGTTATAACCAAAGAAGATTTTTTCCGCAAACTGATTTCTGAAAACATCCTTTCCAACCTGAAGCTCAGGGCCTCTTACGGTCAAGTCGGTGACGAAAAGGGACAGGCATACAATTATGTAAACGGCTATACCTACCCGATAAACTCTTATATTTTTGGCCCCGGTGCAGTGAACGGATCAGCGCCAAAACTGGGTAATCCCGGTTTAACATGGCCGGTAAGTACTATAAAGAATATAGCTCTTGATTTCGGCTTATTTAATGGAAAAGTTGACGGAACTGTAGAAGTTTTCAGAAACGACAGAACAGGTTTGCCGGCCACGCCTTCTACAGCTTTACCCGGAACAGTGGGTGCAGATGTGCCGCAGATCAATTATGACAGCGACAGGGTGCAAGGCCTGGATTTTAGCTTATCATACAGAAATACATTTGGCCAGCTGGGTGTAAATATTAGCGGTAATATAGGTACAACGCGCTTGGAAAAATTGACTACTCTCCGCACCAAGTCGGGCAACGAATACTCAAACTGGGTAGAAAACCAAACCAACCGGTACCAGAACGTTTGGTGGGGCCCTGAATATGCCGGGCAGTTTACCAGTTACAACCAGATATACAATTATGGTGTAAACACAGGCGGAGGCAATAACAATGTGGTTCCCGGCGACTACTATTATAAGGACTGGAACGGTGATGGAGTGATAGATAGTAAGGATAACCATCCTATTGCAACTACCGATATCCCATTGTATAACTATGGCTTTAGTTTGGGCTTAAATTACAAAGGGTTTGATATGAATATGCTATTGCAAGGCGCTGCCGGGGTTTACGTGCAATACGGCGAACAATTTGCGTCGCCGCTGAATTATGGCCAAAGCTCGTTGACCCGTTTCCTGGATAGCTGGCATACCGTAGATCCCAGCGCAAACGTTTTCGACCCCAACACGAAATGGGTGCCAGGATTTTACCCTGCAATGGGTTCGCCAAGTGCTCAAGGTACAAAAGCTATACAGGACGCCAGTTACCTGCGTGTAAAATCACTTGAATTTGGTTATACCCTGTCGCCTTCAGTTTTAAAACATGTAGGCCTTAAAAAACTTAGGATATATGTAAACAGTTACAACCTGTTAACATTCACCAAGTTGAAGAACTATGACCCGGAGCACCAGGGCCCTAATCCGAGAGATGCAGATAACCCGGATCCTTTCGCAGTAGCCTACCAGGGATACACCTATCCAATGAACAGGACTTTTAATTTCGGAGCTAACGTTTCCTTTTAAACTGCGGAGTATCTCATGAAGGCCTTTAAAAGGCAAATTATTAACGAATAATTATTTGACATATGAAAAGTATACATAAATTAATAATAGCAATATCTATCACTGCGGCAGCTTCGGTAACTTCCTGCCAGCGGTTGGATATACCACCAAAGAATATATTTACGCCGGACGTTATCTATAATAGTGAAGCGGGCGTTAAATCGTTTTTAGCGACGATATACCAGAATTTACCGATCGAGGATTTCAAATACACGCCCAGCACAAATGACGGTGCTGCTAACCCCGCAGGCTTTTTACACGGAGGTAATGATTGGATGAGCTTTTTTAACGAAGCCGGATGTATAGGCGAAGAGGTTGGCCCCTGGAGCGGCATGAATATTACCGGCGGCTTTGGTTTCTGGCCGTATGGCGATATCAGGAACGTGAATACCCTGATAGACGAGCTGCCCAAACATGCTGCTGCACTAACCCAGCCCAAAGTTGATGCTTTGTTGGGCGAAGCCCACTTTTTAAGGGCGTACTATTATTTTGGCCTGGCCAAGCGTTATGGTGGCGTACCGATCATAAAAGTTCCGCAAGATCCGGGGGCACCTTTATCACAACTCCAGGTGCACCGTGACAAGGAAGAGGCTACATGGGATTTTATAGGGGCGGAGCTTGATTTGGCTTACCAGATGATGCCAGAAACCAGCGATGCAGGCAGGGCTAACAAATACGTTGCAGCGGCATTAAAATCGCGGGCCATGTTATATGCAGCATGTGTTGCCAAATACGGCTCAGTAAACTTTGTTGACGGGCAGGCGCGTTCACTGGGTTTGGTAGGTATCCCTGTCAGTAAAGCAAATACCTATTTCCAGGCAGCTTATGATGCCGCTAAACTACTTGAAGGCCATTATTCGCTTTATACTGCAAATCCCGATAAGGTACAGAACTATGTTGATCTGTTCCTAAAAAGCGGAAGCCCGGAAAATATTTTCATCAAACAGTACTCAATTGCTAATAATACAGCCCATAGCTGGGACGCTACCATGTCTCCGCGTTATATGACAGCTAACGCGCTTACTCGTTCATACCCTACGCTGGAGTTTGTAAGCCTTTGGGGAACTTTGCCGGTAACCAACGCCGACGGTACACCTAAGCGTTTTAATAACCGTGCAGAATTAATGCAGGGAGTTGAACCCAGATTGCTGGCTACCGTTTATTTCCCTGGAGCAACTTTAAGAGGGCTTACATTTGATATGCAAAGGGGCATTTATCCGTCATTTAGCGGAACCGCAGCAGCAGAGGTTGCAAAACCGGCCAACTCACGCTCATATATACTTGCCGGCGATACAAAAACATTGTACCAGGGCATGCAGATTATTGGCTTTACAGGGCCGTGGACGGGAGGCGATGAATTAACGCGCACAGGTTTTTATGTACGCAAATATGTTGATTACAATAAGCCCCAGGCCGCAGTTGATCTGAACAGAAGCGAGCAGCCCTGGATAGACCTGCGATACGGTGAAATATTGCTGAACCGCGCAGAAGCCGCTATGGAACTGGGCAATACTGCTGATGCATTAAGCTCCATTAACCTGTTAAGGGACCGGGCAGGTGCAACACTATATGTTTCTATCGACCTGGATAAAGTGCGTAAGGAAAGACGTATGGAGCTCGCCTTTGAGAATCAATACTACTGGGATCTGAAAAGATGGCGCACTGCCGATGCGGTGCTTGACCGCGCGCATTTTAAAGGACTGATGCCTTATTACGTATTTAACGAGAATAAATACATTTTCCTTGCCGAACCTGAGCTATATAACCGGGAATATACTTTCCAGAAACAATATTATTATGAAGGGCTGCCGGGCGACCAAATTGGAAAGAACCCAAATTTACTCCCTAATAACCCTAATTATTAAGAATATAAAATTTTAAGATATGAAAAAGCTGATTAGCAATTTTTTATTGGGCGCAGGTATACTGGCAGTTTCTGCATGTACAAAAATAGATAATTATCCGGGCCCCAATGCTTCCTTTCAAGGCAGGTTAATAGACGCCACTACCAATGCCAATTTTGAAACATCACAAAACAGCATTCAGGTACAGCTTGAGCAAATAAGCTGGAGCGCTACTCCTACCCCTCAATTTATACCAAGTAAATCTGACGGCACTTTTGAGGATACCAAACTGTTTAAGGGTACCTATCGCATTATCCCCAAAGGCGGTGCGTTCTGGCCCATTTATGATAGTTTGAAAATGGATATCAAACAGGGTAGCTCGCATGATTTTGTGCTTACGCCCTACATCGCGATAAAAAACTTTACGCATGAACTGGTTGGAACAACGCTGACCTTAAAGTTCGATATCGATGCCCCGGTAGTAGCTGGCTTGCCAACTATTATTGATACGCAACCTTATGTAAACACCACTAAACTGGTTGGCGCAGGTGCCTCTATCAGGGATTTTTCAGACGCTAATGCAGTAACAATTAACAAGGATTTCATCGATCTGGCCCCTGCTGATAAATCAATCACTTTAACGGTTCCTAATCTTATTGCGGGAAGAACATTCTTTGTAAGAGTGGGTGTCCGTTTGAATGACAGTTTTAAAAGCTCCAATTTTTCTGAAGTAATACAGATAGATGTACCCAATCAGTAAACCTAAAACTTAAAAGGAAATGAGATTAATAAAAATAATGATGGTATGTTCCATCTTCGCTATAGCACTTGCAGCTACAGGCTGTAAAAAGGAGGTATACAAGTCAAGGGATACTTCAATGCTCAAACCTCCGCCGGTTGATACCACATCACCGCCACCTGTTGATCCTACTCTTGTAGTATTTGACAATGCTGATGTTAAAGATGGCTGGCAAACAGTCGGCGATGTAAACATTACAACACCAGGACAGAAAGAAGGAGCAGGTTATATCAAAAATACGATAGCAAATGGTGGAGATTTTATGCAGTTTATTAAGGATTTACCGGCGCCACTTGATACCAAACTTAATGAAACTAACGGACAGTTTAAATTCTGGTGGTACGTATCAGACGTGTCCCTGCTTAAAGCTGATGGCTCAATCGAGATCACAAGTTCAGGAAAGTCGGATGTCAATGAGTCGGCCTGGGATGTAGCCCCGTTAATACCAACGTTAAAAGACGGCTGGAATGAAATATCGCTTAATTTTAGCAACGCTATAAAAACAGGAGATGGCGGGGCAGATTATTCAGCCATAAATCACTTTCGCATATTTTTCTTTACAACAACTAAAGATCATGCCGACTTGGTTACCGGAGTGGACGACTTTGTATTCAGGGCAGCTCCAGCGCCTCCACCGGTTCCGTTTGATGCTTGCGACATTAAAGATGGCTGGGAAACGGTAGGTGATGTTAACATTACAACAACTGGTCAAAAAGAAGGCGCCGGCTATATAAAAAATACAATTGCCAACGGCGGCGACTTCATGCAGTATATAAAACAGTTACCCGCACCGCTTAACACAACCTTTACCGAATCTACCGGCAGGTTCCAATTCTGGTGGTACGTATCGGATGTATCCCTGCTTAAAGCTGATGGCTCGATTGAGATCACCAGCTCCGGAAAATCAGATGTGAACGAATCGGCCTGGGATGTGGCTCCGCTTATACCAAATTTGAAGAATGGATGGAACCTGATAACGCTCGATTTTGACAAGTCCATCAAAACCGGCGATGGCGGTGCCGATTATACAGCAATTGACCACTTCCGCATCTTCTTTTTTACCACTAGTAAAGATCATGCTGATCTTGTTACCGGTATAGATGACCTGCGGTTCATATCAAAATAATCATTCTTAACCGCATCAATTTAATAAATCAAAAATGGCAGGGAGCATATCTCTCTGCCATTTAAAACACTATCAATAATGAATAAATATAATTTGTTAAGAATATCAACAAGCAGGAATAAGCGAACATTTCTATCGGCAGTATTAGTTATAAGTTGCGTCATATCGGCCACCTCATGTTTTGCCCAGGTTAAGCCGGATACGAATGCAGTTGGCAATCCTTTTGTAAGAGACATCTATACAGCCGATCCATCTGCCCACGTTTGGAAAGACGGACGCCTGTACGTATATCCATCTCATGACATTGCCCCTGCTCGCGGCTGCGACCTGATGGATCAATACCATGTTTATTCAACCGATGATATGGTGCACTGGAAGGATCATGGTGAAATATTACGGGCAAGCCAGGTTGAATGGGGGCGTCCTGAAGGGGGCTTTATGTGGGCACCCGACTGCGCTTATAAAAATGGCACCTACTACTTTTATTTCCCCCATCCAAGCGGCACAGCATGGAACAATACCTGGAAAATAGGCGTTGCTACCAGCAAAAACCCGGCAAGCGGTTTTAAATCGCAGGGATATATCAAAGGGCTCGAATCTATGATTGATCCATGTGTTTTTATTGATGACGACGGACAAGCCTACTTTTACTACGGCGGCGGTGGCACCTGTAAAGGCGGCAAGCTAAAGGATAATATGATCGAAATCGATGGGGAAATGCGGAAGATGGAAGGCCTTGAGGATTTTCACGAAGCAACCTGGATACATAAAAGGAATGGGATTTATTACCTGTCATACTCAGATAACCATGATGTTAATGGCAAACATAATCAAATGCGCTATGCCACCAGTAACAGCCCCTTAGGCCCCTGGACCTATAAGGGTATATACATGGACCCTACCGATAGCTACACCAACCATGGTTCAATAGTTCAGTTCAAAGGTCAATGGTATGCATTTTATCACAACAGTTCTCTTTCAAACCAGGATTGGTTAAGGTCCATCTGTGTGGATAAACTTTACTACAATGCTGATGGTACTATCCAAAAGGTTGTACCAACCGGTGCGATAAAAAGCAAGTAAACTGACGTTAAGCCAATCATATAGACCCATCTTATGAACAAAAAAACAATTCATATCATCCTTTTTACAGCGTTGATTATGGCAACAGGTGGGTGTTCAAAAAAAGGCGATGCCGACAAGAATACGCCGGAACCAGTTGTTGAGGATGCTAAAGGCGATGGATTTAAAAATCCTTTTGTTGCGCAGATCTATACAGCAGATCCATCAGCTCACGTTTGGGCCGATGGGCGTTTGTATGTATATCCATCCCATGACATAGACCCTCCCCGTGGTTGCGATCTGATGGATCAATACCATGTTTATTCGACGGACGATATGGTAAAATGGAGAGATGAAGGGGAAATACTGCGTGCCAGCGATGTTTCATGGGGGCGACCAGAAGGCGGATTTATGTGGGCGCCTGATTGTGCTTATAAAAACGGCACCTATTACTTTTATTTCCCGCATCCAAGCGAAACGGACTGGAGCAATACATGGAAAATAGGTGTGGCAACCAGCAAGAGCCCTGCAAGCGGCTTTAAGTCGCAGGGATACATACCGGGGCTCGAATCACTAATCGACCCATGTGTATTTGTGGATGATGACGGACAAGCCTATTTCTATTATGGTGGCGGAAATATTTGTAAAGGTGGAAAGCTTAAGGATAATATGATGGAAATTGACGGCGAAATGCAAACCATGCAGGGACTTACTGATTTTCACGAGGCAACATGGGTACACAAAAGAAATGGACTGTATTACTTGTCATACGCGGATAATTTTAATGAGGCTGGCAAATATAACCGAATGCGGTATGCCACAAGTACAAACCCGCTTGGCCCATGGTCATACAGGGGCGTATACATCGACCCCACAGACAGCTTTACTGACCACGGCTCAATTGTTCAATTTAAGGGGCAATGGTATGCATTTTATCACAACAGTTCACTTTCACATAATGATTGGCTGAGATCCATCTGTGTAAATAAGCTTTATTACAACGCCGATGGTACTATCAGAAAAATTATTCAAACAGACTTAGCAGGTATAAAAAAATAAATGCATCTAACGAATAAATACATTACATTCCAAACACTAAAGAACATGAGAAGAAGAAATCTTGAGGCGTTGTTACTGATAACGCTGTTTGCCGTAGTTAGTAGTTGTTCAAAAAAACATGTTCCTACCCCAGCACCGCCAAAAACGGATACTACTACAGTCGATCTTACCCCTTCGCCGGTAGGTGATGTAGTGGGGAAAGTCGTTGTTGGTTATCAGGGCTGGTTTGCTGCTATTGGCGACGGCTCGCCCATAAACAGGTTCTGGCATTGGTCAAACATATGGGAAAACCCACCTTCGCCAACCAATACCGCTATATCGGCATGGCCGGACGTACGTGATTATACCAGTACGTTTAAAACAGACTATGCTAACCTTAATAATGGCAGCGAGGCCAGGGTATTTTCATCTTTCAGCGACCAAACTGTTGATATACAGTTTAAATGGATGAAAGACTATGGTATTGACGGTGCGGCTTTGCAGCGTTTCAATCCAAGCGGCCTTGAAGGACCGGTCCGTGATGCGATGGCCACCAAAGTAAGAATAGCCGCCGAAAAGAACGGTGTTAAATTTTATATCATGTACGATGTAAGCGGCTGGACAAACATGGCTACAGAAATGGAAACCGACTGGACAACCAAAATGTCGGCTCTTACTGCATCATCTGCTTATGCCATGCAAAATGGTAAACCGGTGGTATGTATCTGGGGCTTTGGGTTTAGTGACGATAACCACAATTTTACCGCAGCAACTTGTCTTAATGTGATCAAATGGTTCCAAAGCAAGGGCTGTTATGTAATTGGCGGCGTACCCACGCATTGGCGTGATCAGAACAGTGATTCCCGTCCTGATTTTTTAAACACGTATAGGGCTTTTGATATGTTGTCGCCCTGGATGGTTGGAAGAATTGGCAATGCAAATGAATCTGACGGCTTTTTCGCCAACGTAAACAAAGCCGACCAGGCGTATTGTAATGGCAATGGCATTGACTACCAACCCTGTGTTTTACCCGGTGATCTGAGTGCCCGCCAACGGGCACATGGTGATTTTATGTGGAGGCAATTTTATAATATGAAAAGAGTTGGCTGCCAGGGTATTTATATCTCGATGTTTGACGAGTATAATGAAAGCAACCAGATCGCCAAAACTGCTGAAACCCAGGATTTTGTTCCGGCCGGTTCAAATTTCAGATCGCTTGATGAGGATGGTACTCCTTGTTCCTCAGATTATTATTTAAGGCTTACGGGTGATGGCGCCAAAATGTTTAAAGGTATTATACCACTTACAGCAACACGGCCAACCAAGCCTGTGCTGTAAATAAATCGTTTGTTAAGCCGTACAATTAAACAAAACAACAGTATGCAAAAACCCCTGCGAACCAAAGATCGCGGGGGTTTTTTACTGATCAATTTTAAATAAGTGTGTCCGTATCTCACCCCGGACACACACGCTATCAACGTATCTGATAACATCAACTAAATTCCGGTTTATTTTAATTACCCCAGAATATCTTTTCTATGTGGAAAATGTCTTAATTTATTTTTAAACTTTTCTAATCTATCATTTGCACATCCGCACATTTGAAATCCGCACATCTGACATCAAGCTTATTTCACATAAAAACTATCTCTTGCTCTTATATCTTCTGAAGAGCTGCCTATCATAACTTTAAACTCGCCGGGTTCAACAATCTGTTTCATCTCCCTGTTCCAAAGCATTAACTCCTTGTTATCTATATTAAACTGCACTATGCCGCTTTCACCTGGTTTTAAGGTAATGCGTTTAAATCCTTTTAATGACTTTACAGGCGTTGTAACGCTGGCAATAACATCCCGAAGATAAAGCTGCACTACTTCTGTACCTTCAACTTTGCCGGTATTCTTTATGCTGACATTGATAGTAACGGAACCATTAAGCGGGATGTGAGGCTGTGTAATTTTTAAACCCGAATACTGAAAAGTAGTGTAGCTTAAACCGTGCCCAAAAGGAAATAATGCCGAGGTATCCTGATCGACATACTTGTGTCTTGAGGTGGGTTTATGGTTATAATAAAAAGGCAATTGCCCTACTGAGCGCGGGAAAGTCATCGGTAACTTGCCTGAAGGGTTAACTTTTCCGAGTAATACATCGGCAATAGCCAGCCCTCCCATATCACCCAAAAACCATGATTCAACTATGGCGGGAATCTTTTTGGCTACCCAGTTTATACATAAAGGACGGCCATTGAAAAGCACAACCACAGTAGGTTTGCCGGTGTTATACACCGCCTCAATAAGTCGGGTTTGCTGCTGGTTCAGGTCAAGATTTGAGCGGTCTTTGCCCTCGCCTATTTCTTTTATATCCTCACCTAAAACAACTATGGCTACGTCAGCATTGTTAATTGTACTTATTGCCTTTTGCAATAGTTCGGTTTGTGTTGCAGCGGATGTATCTGACGAGTAACCTTCTTCATATTTAATGTCCAGGCTGTTCCCGGCCCTTTGTTTCAAACCGTCAACTATAGCGATACCTTTGCCTTCCTTATTAGCATATCCGCCCAGGTAAGTACTCTCAGCCAGCGGACCAATAACTGCAATTGAATGCATGCCCGGCCCTAATGGCAAAAGTGAATTTTCATTTTTCAGCAAGCTGACACTTTCCTGCGCAGCCTTTAATGCTAAGGCACGGCTTGATTCGGTATGATTTACTTTTTTAAGTAATTCTTCATCAATATAAGGATGATCAAACAGGCCCAGCATAAATTTAACCTTCAACACGTTTGATACCGCCCTGTTAAGATCACTTAAAGACAGCTGTTTATTTTTTAAAGCCTGCGTCATGGCATCTAAAAATTGGTCATGCGGAAAATCATAAAACTGCATATCTAACCCGGCCGTAAACGTTTGGCCAAGTGCATCAGCAGGGCTCGATGCAATCTGGTGATTATTTAGGGACATCTTTATAGCTCCAAGATCAGACAATACAAAACCTTTAAAGCCCCATTCTTTACGCAGCACATCTTTCAATAACCAGCGGTTATCTACACAGGGAATGCCATCTATCTCACTATAGGCAGCCATCATACCTAAAGCACCACCTTCTTTAACTGCCTTTTCAAATACGTATAAAAACGATGAACGGGCCTCTCTTTCGCCCATATTTACAGGGGCAGTATTACTTCCGGCCTCGGGTATACCATGTACGGCAAAATGTTTTGGCTCAGATATTACCGCATCAGGATCACTTAATTTATTCCCTTGTAAACCTTTTACCATAGCTACTCCATTTGCGGCAGCCAGGTAAGGGTCTTCACCGTAGGTTTCCTCCACCCGCCCCCACCTGGGATCGCGCGGCAGGCAAAGTACGGGACCCAATATCATATTAACGCCATGTGCACGTACTTCGGTTGCTATAACGCGTCCTGCTTTATGTACTATGGCTGTATCCCATGCCCCGGCCAAAGCTATTGGCGTTGGGAAAGTGGTGCTGCCCAAACTTTCATACCCGTGAAGCCCCTCTTCAATAAATAAAACGGGTATGCCCAGGCGGGTTTTTTCGAGTGCGTAACGCTGTATCTGATTAGTGACAGTTGCGTTTAAAGGATAAAGATCATGTACCGAACCAATACCTTCCGTACCAATATTGATCTTTGCGCTATCTGACATTGACTCAGCTTCGTGCCCTTTCATATTGGCAACCTCGTGCCCCCAGTACATATCCAGTTGCTTGATTTTTTCGGCAGTAGTCATCCTGGCTAAAAGATCAGCAACCCGTTCATCCACCGGCAAGGCAGCATTCTTGTAAGGAGATTTTGCGGGCTGATCCGGTTTGTTAAATGAGCAAAACGTTAGTATTAAAAGACCCAAAATCAGGGTGTTCTTTTTTTTCATACGATGTTACAACGTGATAAAAGTGATTTTTTTAACATAATCCTGCAGCATGCCTTATCATACAGGCTTATTAATGATTTACAAGACTAAACTATGCCGGGTAACTAATAAGTGATTAATAATGCATTAACAGGCATCAGTATTTTCAGATTTTGTTACAATTAATTTATTTGTGAACCGGCGGGGGAACATTTTCCTGCAGGGGAACTTGTTTCTTAAGCATTTTACCGGCATAGCCCGTCAGGTATAAATAATAATCATTCGGGATACCGTCCTCATAAGTAACAAAAGTGCTTAATCCAACTGGTGGATTTTTTGATGCTTTAAGGATGGCTGTGCCCTCGTCCACCTCATCAAACATGGCTACATACAGCATATCGGCACCGCTTTTGATGGCTCCCGTAATTTGTTTCCAGTAAAAATGGCCCTTATTGCGTGGGATTTGGTTCTGCGGGCTGTGGGGGTTCATATTATGCCAGCTAAACCCTGGAAAAACAGTGGGTACATATTCAAGCTTATTTGCTTTGCACCAGTCAATATCATCGGCAATACGGCTTTGAAATGCGGGGTATGCGGTTTCATTAAACCTTCCCACAAACCAGGGATGGACAATATCCACCTTGCGCAACAGATCATGCAGGTGCGGTTCTTTTTCGGTATCGCTCCCAAAATCGCGCCAGTAAGTCGGTACCCCAAGTAACACGGCGCATCCGCCATAAACAGGATCATTTTTTAAAAAATCAATAATCCGCTCCGCTTCTGCCAGTCTATATTTGCGGTTATCGTTAAAGCCAACACCCCATACCGCGATCAGCGGTTTGCCATTATGATACAACCAGGTTTGATTGTTGCCGCGATTGGTTAATCGCATACTATCCACAAGGTGCTTCCAGTCTTTGATTACCAGGGAATCGCCGCCGGCCCTCATGCCCGAAAGGTCATACATCAGTGAAATTGCCCTGTGGTATTTTTGTGCCGATTTGAGCGCATTGCCCAAAACCACGTCGTTATGATGACGACCGGCTCCGCGCTGCACATCAGCAATAAAACGCTGTACAAAAACACCGTCAACCCCGTATTCCTGCATCCATTTAAAGTGAGTATCAGTGGATGATGCATCATACGAGCTATACAGGTAAGCATCACTGCCATCGGCCAGCTTAAAGGGTGATTTGTAAGTTTTTTTATACTCGCTTACGTCAGGCCAGATATCTATGTTGGTACTACCCGGTTCAAATTTGCCATGAGAGAGGTAATGGTTCCAGCCACGGTTACCGCCATCACCGGGTGCATTGAACCAGCCCTGGTAACCGGCCATTACAAGGCCCTTATAACTTTTAAATGCGGATGTTTTACTGTGCTTTTGCTGGCCATATCCAACAGCGCATAGCAGTAGCAGCAAGATGCTAAAAACTTGTTTTTTCATCAGGATAAATTTTATATGTGTTTGTTTTTTTGTTTAGATCAGATGCCCCAGTTTTTATTGGGCTTCGGGCCCATTTCAAGTTCAAGTTCTCCACCGGATATCAGTTGCTCATGTGTAAACCATGGTTTATTTAAAACCTGGCCATTAAACTTAGCACTCTGAATATATTTATTGATCACCGAACAATTATGCGCAACCATTTTAAACTGTTTTCCATTGGACAGATTGATAGTGACCTTACTGAAAACAGGACTGCCAATGGTATAAACAGGCTTACCAGGCGTAACAGGATAAAATCCCATTGAGGAGAAAACCACAAAGGCCGACATGCCCCCACCATCCTCGTCGCCGGGGATACCGAAAATGTTGTCTTTGTACCACACATCAAGCAAAAAACGTACACGTTTTTGGGTTTTCCAGGGGGCTCCTGCGTAGTTATACAGGTATGGGATATGGAAGCTGGGCTCGTTACCCATGGAATACTGACCTACCAAACCGGTAGCATCAGGAAATTTAGCCCAAAACTCATATTTGCTGCGATCAAGGCCTTCACGGAATGTTTGGTCGAGCTTGTTCTGGAAACTATTATTGCCGCCCATTAAATTGATCAGGCCGCTGATATCATGCTGAACCTGCCACAGGTAGGTCCAGCCGTTATTTTCATCATAATAATCGCGCCCGCCCAGGCCGCCATCAAATTTAGGATCGATATCGATCCAGTTGCCATCTTTATCCTTGGGAATGAACATCTTTTTATCGTCGTTCCACAGGTTTTTGTAATTGGTGGCGCGCCTTGCAAACAGGGCCTGATCATTTGGTTTATCCAATTCGGCTGCTAACTGGCCAACTGCCCAATCATCATAGCTGCCACCGAGCGTTACTGCAACAGCTTGTCTTTTCTCGAAAGAATGCACCAGGCTTACAGTCTCTTTTTCTCCCTTTTGCAGCGCAGGGAAATAACCCTTGGTATAATAAAAATCATCAAGCTCGCATTTAGGGCCGTTCTTCCATGGCAGCATAGTGGCCTGGGTTGCATTTTTCAGAACACCTTCGTAGGCTTTGTTTATATCAAAACCACGAATCCCCTTACGGTAATCATCCAGGAACATAACTGTAGAGTGGAAACCGTTCATGCACGGGTTATCACCAAACAAAACCGGGAAAGTAGGCATCCATCCGCTTTGCTCGTACATGTCTACATAGGAGTTTAACATATCCGACTCCATAGCCGGGTTTAATATAGTTCTTAACGGATGTAGCGCCAGGTAGGTGTCCCAAACCCAATCGTCAACATAAAATGGTCTTGTGCTTTCATGTATTTTTTTATCGTAGCCGCTATAGTAATGCCCGTCTTCATTGATGTTCACCATACGCTCATTGCTGCGGTATAGTGCGGTATAAAAGGAGCGGCGCTGTGCTTCTGTGCCGCCTTCTATCCCGATTTGGTTAACCACTTTTGCCCAGGCGTTTTTAGCAGCGTGCGTTAAAGCAGCAAAATCAACCCCGGTAAACTCGTTTTTGTAGTTCTGCTTTGCCTGCTCGGGGCTTATATAAGATATAGCATACCTAAACTCAATAACGTCCGGTGTGCCGACTGTAAACGTAATATACGACTTAGCACTTTTACCGTCTATCGAGATTTGTTTTGATAACGTATTGTTATTAATCACACCTGCCGTTCCTTTTGCATTGAATTGCCCATACACATAAATTTTAATATCATCATGGTAGGTCTCCATGCCGGTAATCTCATTGCCGCCTGTAAAGCTCCATTTTGCCTCGCCATTGTTATACACGTTGAAAAGGAGGCTTTTAGCAACACTTTTAGCCGGAAAAGAAAACCGGTACATGCCCACTTTTTTGCCAGGGGTAAACTCAACGGTTATGTCCTTATCAATCAGGTAAGTTGAATAGTACCAGGGGCGGGTAACTTCAAGATCATGGTCGTAAGGCATTTTTTGATCCCAAGAGCCAGGCGTAAGCGGTGAGTTGTCGGGTTTTATCGCGAAAACTTCTCCCAGCCTATGTGAGACCATATTCAAAGGGAAACTGGAGATCTGATCATCAATATAGTCAGCCCTTTTGGGATACATCCTGATCATCTGATTGGGCAGGTGCATGGTTGGCCGTGTTGGTTCCAATAGTTGTCCTACATTACCAATGCGGGGATCAATATAGCTCAGATTACCATCGGTACTTTGTGCAACGCATTTATTTGCCACGGTAATACTTATCAAAGTGCAGAAAACGACCGGCTTTAGCAACCGGAAAACAGAAATAACCATTTGTTGAAATTTATAATTGGTTTACAGCTCCAAAATTGCCTGTAAAGCTTAATGAACTATTAATATTTGATTAATAGGGAAAGAAAATGATGTTTGTAACAAAATTATTCAAGAATTGAATTAAAATCCCTTTCAAAGGTTTCTCCATAAATGGCTTTGTACTCTTTATTGAAATTCTCGAAAGCGTTTTTCGCCAGGGAATGTTTTCCGATATGTGCCAGAGCTTTGCATTTTATGATCATAGCGTCCTCGTTAACCGGGTCAAAATAGAAAATATCATTGGCCAGTTTTATTAAAAACTCCGGATCATCAGCTATTTGGATGCTGTTTGCAAATAGAATGTATGAGTCAATTATTTCGTTAGACACTTCTGACTTGAAAGTATCAAGCCATTCATATTCAATATTTGATAAAAAATTACCCCTTTGGGTAATGTGGGTAAGCAGTATTATTTTTTCTTTATTGAGTTTGGTCTTATTTGATACAATATTCAAATAGCTATGATAATCAACCCGTATGTAGCTGTAATCGATTTCGATTTTCCAATAGCCGGTATCTTTTGATAAATGGCAGTATCCCATTTTATCAAGCAGCGATTTGAGCTTTGCAATATTAACCGAACGATTGTTACGCGCACTTTTTTCTGATTTATCAAACCAAAGTATCTCATTCAGTTTTTCGGAGCTTACCCCCCTATCCAGCTTTACCGAATACATTAAAATAACCAGGAACAATTCTTTTAGCAGCGGTGTAAAATATTTAGTGATCTCCTGCCCATCAGGTGTAAAAAGCTGAAGATCGCCAAATAAGAAAATAGCGTTCTTGTTGACATCCCTGTAATGATCGTCGCCGTCTGCTAACAGACCTTGTTCGATAGGATTAATATTCACGGGCACTTCTTCGGCAGATTTTGGTGCCCCTTGAACCGGTACCGCTACTTTTTTATTACGCCAATAAATCAACAGATAGCCGGCAAGCGCCAGTGCAACTGTGCACCCAATCGTAATCCACAGGAAATAATTTATAGGAGCAATTTCTGCGATCTGATTAGTTAAAGGCTCGGGCGGGCTCAGCAGCGAATATATCTTGATCCTTGTTTGCTGATCTTCTTTAAAAAGAGTAACAGCCAGGAATTTGCCACTATGGGGGAAATAACACAGATCGGCATAGGAGCGCCTGTCATGAAACAGGTAAGGAATGGTGTCCCCCACCAAATGATACACTCCTTTATCAAGTGACCCGCTTATGAGCTGAAGATTTGAATTAAATTTATGCTGAGGGAAAATAAGGCCGTAGTATGATTTGTCTTTCCCATTTATTACCAAAGAGTTGGCAAATACAAAGTCCTCATTTTTTACATCAATATTGAACAGCTTTTTAAACGTTTTATCTTTAACCGTAAAACGCATCATATCATACAGGTTACGCGGGTTTACTATCTGCTGGCCAGATGCGCTGCCGTATCCGCCGATAACATAAACCGTGTCGCCGTTTGCATTGGAGCCCAACCCGGCCAGGTAGCGGGGAGTAAATACATCTCCTTTACCCTTAATATTTTGCCAGGTATTGGTAATTACATTGTAACGTTTGATACTGTCTTTATATACCAGCTGTCCATATCCACCAATGGTATATATGGAACTATCTGTTTTACAAAAAAACTTATTCAGATGACCATTATTGGTTTCCGGGTTTTTGAAAGCCTTGTTCCATCGCTGATCTTTAATATCATAAGTGGCTATGACCTTCTGGTCTATATAAAGATAATACAGTTTGTCGTTGCTGAACAACGCCTGGTCGCCTGGCACTAATGGTTGCCTTCCCGAACGGTAAGCTACGCTTTTTAACTGTGGCGTTTTATTTAATGAGAATGTAACCAACGAGTCCGGTGAAATGATGTAGACCATTTCGTTTGCGGCATCGAAGGCCAGGCTGGCATCGCCGGGTACTGTAAATTCCTTTTCCATTTGCCAGTTACGATGGCGTGCCTTTATCCATAAAGGATTTTTCACCATTCCGTTATTCTGATGCACTGTTTCATTGGCCACAGTGCCCTGCCATTCGTCAAGCGGCCAGTTGGATAATAGTTTGTTGCCTTGCAAAACACTAATATCCCTTAATTTCATGGGAGGAAGATCGGTGGTTTGAAACTGGCGGTAAGAGTTTGCACCAAACAGTAATTTGTAGTTGGTGTTTTGCTTCAGATGAAGACCGGATTCTGAAAATGATTCACGGCCAGAAAATACGGTGAGCTTATCGTTCTTATAGTCTATCAATATCCTCAGCCTGTTCCAGTGTTCAAATAATAACTTGTCATCAATATTGAACGATATTTTTGAAAGCTGCTCACCTATAATTATTTTGAAATGCCTGATATTGGCTTGGTTATCATATACTAAATCGATGTTTTGCTTGTCATCGCCAATAAGCCTTAATATGTAACCGAAGTAAATTTCGTGATTGGGAATAAAGGAAAGATCAAAAGAGACTTCGAGGTTATCTTTTGGAGATATGTTGTCCAGGCCCAGATCTAATGTAGTACGCTTATCCTGTACTACCTCGTGACTATTAAAACCAAGCCCATATGATTGCGCATTGACTGGCAATATGAAAAGGACATTCAATAAAATAGCCGCGACTACACCCAATAAAAAAAATCTCATGTCGATAAGTACACCCCCAAGCATTATACCTCAAGTATCTGCTCTGTAATTTATAATTTTAGGCCAAAAAACAAGAACCCTGTTTAGGTAACTGCAATGGCTAAATTACAATAAAACAGTTTACATTTCAAAAAATTGCAGCACGATATAAGCAATAACGCAATGAAAGTGAGCTAAGCAATTGGTATTAATTTAATAAATATTGATACCATTTTAACCACTAAAATACAAACTATTCAGGGTATTTGGTATCCTGTTGCATTTAAAATAAACTCAACAATCGGTGCAGGATTGGGCAAACTGTGCGGATGGTGCTTAAAACCAGGCTTATGTATAACCGTTATCGATCCATTAAGTGCTTTTACCTCCTGTTCAAACAAAAGCGTATTTTTTGAAGGATCGACCGCTTCGTCCTCATCTGCCAAAATGTGGAGCATGGGATAACCGCCTTTTACTATCTGTGGTATTTTATCTATCGGACTTGCTTTTAAGGCGCCTATCTGCCCGGCGCTTGTTAAATGATAATCCTGTTTAAGTATGGCAGTATCCGGCCAAAAACGCAGGTCAAGCAAAGCATTATCAGCATAAACACAGGCTACCTTGTCCGGGTTTACAGCCGCCCAATTGTAAATGTAGATACCACCCCGGCTCATGCCTTCAAGTACAGCTTTTTTACCTAAACCGGCATTGTTGAGCATTTTGTAAAAATTATTCCAGTGGCTTATCGCTTCATTATTGCCAAGCAATTCGGCAACATCGCAATAGACAATATGGAAACCACGTTCGAGCAAAGCGATGTCAGTTTGTGGCTCGTGACCCCAAAATCGCGCCCTCCACACCCACGGATGCCCTACAGCCGCCCATTTGGGTTTGGCCACTTTACAATCCCTCCCGTCAATAGTAAATTCGGCACAGGGATAGCCATAAAAAGAACTCACTTTATAGGGCTGCTCTATTTTGTTAAAAATATCAAAGCTGATATCTTTTGGCTGGATGATCACATCATACAATCTTTTGGCAGTCATTGCAGTCCCTTCCAGATCTGGATGGATCTTGTCTGGCATCCAGCTTTCATGGTTAAGGAACATGGAGTGCATATCGATCACCTCCAGGTGTTCATCATAAGCTACACGCCTGATGCGGGGGATAATATCATTAACGATTACCTTATCATTTATCTGGTTGGTATCTGTTAAAAACGAAGGTATTGGCAACAGCAGCACAATGCGTGGATGCGATGGCAGATGCACCAAAGATTGAATCATTTCATGATAATCCTGTTCATATTCATTTAAATGAACACGGTTTATCAGTTTGCTGTCATTACCCCCGAGGTCAATAAACACGATATCAGGCCGACTTTGCAATGCCTGCTGCCAGGCCTGTGTATTCCAGTAAGACAGGTCGCCTTTATGCAGCATCGTGGCGCTGCTTACGCCAAAGTTGCTGACCACATAATTATTCCCCAATAATTTTTGCAGTTGCGCCGGGTATGATTGCGTTAAAGGGTCTTTAAGTCCATATCCGTAGGTGATGCTTGCCCCGATACAAGTTACTCTTGTACCTGCTTTTAACTGTATAACAATGCATAAGCTTAAAAGTAAACTTAAAATAAATTTCATAAGGTCAGTTCTTTTTAGTCATATCTATAATATCAGCAAGGCGGCTCGCGGGTGTTACCTTTAGATTAGTAAGCTTTCCCTTTTCCACCTTACCCTCTACAGTCGTGTTGTATGGGGCATTAAGTTTAAAAACGGCATCCCAGCCGACGGGCCAGGCGGGCAAAAGCATTATCTTTTTGCCATCTACCTGCATCAGCATTTGCTGCAGGCCATTCTCGCCGTTACCGCCGTTATCTTCGTCGGGACTATAATCATTTCCTTTATCCCAAAAAGCAGGGAATTTAAAATGAGGATCTTTACGGGTTAAGGCAAAACTCACATAGTCTTTAGCCACATCAGCATCCCCTATCATGGCCGCCTGAATAGGGTCCTGAACCCAGCAACCTTTTGCACGCTGTTTACGCGCATTAAAGGTATTTACAGCCACATCCAGGCCGGGCTTACCCAAACCATAAAGCCTGAAAGGATATATGGCATATAGTTCGGGGTTTTCGCTGTTGAATGATTTTGCAGTTTGGGGGCCGGTATAAGGTAAAAGCACAGTTTTACCATTAGTATTTTCCATTGGCAAAGGTGGCAGCTCATTATAGAGTTTTTGCCATTGCGATCGCGTTTTTTCATCAACCATACTGGTAGGTAATGCCATCATCCGGCTAAGTACGGCATGCAAACCGGCAATATCGGGTGCGGGATTATGTACTTTCCAGAACATTTCAATAGAATTATCCGGGTCAAGTAAAAGCTTACCGGTACTGTCGCGGGTAAAATGCTGATCAAAAAATTGTAATCCGGCTGCAGCCACCGGCTGCATAGTTTTCCTCGCAAAAACTGTATCACCAGTATATTCATAATAGTCGAGCATCATCATGCTCAGCTCCAGTATTGGCGTAAAGTAGTGGTTGGTATAATTGGCCTTTACATCAGGACCCATAAAGTTGAGCCCGCCCCAAAAAGGAGCAGTCTCTGCAAAGTAAGCGCCACCATGATGATAATATTGCTGAACCTGGGCTTCGTTAGCGGGTAATATATTGGCATACATGTTGAATAATGGCAGCATCATATCAAAATCGCCGGCCATGAGCCGTGGCCAATACATTGGCCGGGTGTTCTGGAACCAATACTGTCCGCCCCACGCACGGAAATCAGCATTTTCATTTTTTGCCGGGTTATCCACTACAAAAATAGACCCGTTGAATTTTATTGGATATACCCCTCTGCCTGCGCATGCCGTAACAAAACGCTGTAAAACATAACCCTGCGTAACTTTATTGGCAAGCGTATCGCCATGTATAAATACCCAACTGCGCTGCCAAAACTGTTTCCACCATTGCTGATGGGCGATATATGTTTGCTCTGGCTTAAGCTTTTCAAGCTTACTTACCTGCGGCTCAAGTTTATCAAGCCATTGTTGGCCGCTGCCTGCAACAGATGTTAAGGGATAAATAGAGATACGCTGGGCAGTAACCGATTTTGCAGACTGCATGGTCACATTGTCCTGATTAATTAATCCATGACCTTTGATCATGGCGCCAAAGGTCAAATTGGCCAGGTGCGGATCAGTTGTTGCTGAATTATGGTGATACCAGGCTACACGGTTTTTTTGATCATTTAAAACTGTATCTGTTAAACCGGCGCGCCAGTTTTCGAGCTTTACCTTTACGGTGACGGGGCTGGCGCTTTTAGTTTCTACCTGTATTACCGGGTGATTGGCATCAACCCAAACCCGGAAATTAACCGCAGAGTTCCCTAGCCCTTCCTGCACTAATATTTCACCATCTTTAAGCTTCAGTATTTGTTTGAAGACCGAACTTTTAACCAGGGGATTGGGACTTACTGACACCCGGATGGCTCCCAGTTTCATCAGTACACCGCCTTGCCTCATCCACTCATCTTTTTGGGCGTCAAGTTCGCCGCCCCAGGCATCGGTTTTACTGATATAAAAAACAAGGTCGCCATTTTTTTCAACCCATACATTAAGCCCAATATCCCCATTGCCCAATGGCATAGATTGTGCCGAACCCGGGCCGGGTACATCCCATTGAACATTATAACTATCAAGCAGGGTATAAATTGGCTGCTGGTACGTGAATTTGTTTACCGGCTTTGCTAAACTGCCGTAAGCTACTGTCATAAACAATAAAATAGCTGCTGCTAACTGTGGTACTTTTCTAGTCATGGTTTGTACAGATGATCGTCTAAAACTAAACAACAATATAGCTCAACCGGGAATAGTTAAACCCTAAGCCGCAATTTTATCATGAGTATCTTTCGATGCTGAATGAATCAGGTTGTTTAATTGATGATACAAATAAATTGGCAGGACTTAATAAAAGATTAAAAAAAAATTAACCGCGAAACTACCAGAATTTTAAAACCATATTTTGGCTATATGATCCTAAAGAACCTTTTAAAGAATGGTTCAGGAAGAGCTTTCTAAATGGCCTTGCAGATCATTACTTGCTAAACTATCAGCTGGTTCCCCTTTCAAGGCCTTAATGCACTTAAATTATAATAGAAGTGTCATACAAAATTATAAAAAAAATAAATAGTATTATAATTGACCATCAAATATATAACTTTATTCATCAATTATAAAAAATATGAATTCTGCATCTTCATTTTCTTTAGTAGAGTATGGTTATAGGAGAGTTATTATTACAATTACGGCTGTTTTTTGTGCCCTGCTCGAAATCATTGATACGACGATAGTAAATGTGGCGATCAATGACATGCGCGGTAATCTTGGGGCCACCCTGAACGAGATCAGCTGGGTAATTACCGCCTACTCATTGGGAAACGTTATCATTGTACCAATGACCAGCTGGCTTTCCCAGCAATTTGGCCGGCGGAATTACTTTGCCGCTTCAGTAATTGTTTTTACAGTCTGTTCCTTTCTATGCGGAAACGCTACTTCTATCTGGGAGTTGGTGATTTTTCGTTTTATACAGGGTTTAGGCGGAGGGGCCTTATTGGTAACTTCCCAAACCATTATTACAGAAAGCTGGCCAACCGAAAAAAGAGCCATGGCCCAGGCTATTTACACGCTTGGGGTCATTATGGGTCCTACGCTTGGCCCCACACTCGGCGGTTACATCGTAGATAATTATTCCTGGCCCTTTATCTTTTACATCAATATCCCTGTTGGAATAGTTGCAACATTGCTTACATTGAGCTTTGTAAGAAGCCCCAAGTACGAAGAAAAGCGGCCGGTAAGCCAGGTAGACTGGTTGGGAATTGCATTATTAACCATTGGGATTTCGTCTTTGCAATACGTTTTAGAAAAAGGGCAGGAAGATGACTGGTACAGCAGTAAAACAATCATTGTACTTACGGCGACCGCTACATTAGGTATCTTAACATTTATATGGCGGGAACTCTCGTATGCATATCCTATTGTTAACTTGCGGGTCTTAAAAAACCCCAATTTAAGGATAGGGATAATGCTATCCTTCATTTTGGGTTTTGGACTTTACGGAGCATCTTTTGTCCTTCCCTTATTCACGCAATCACTGCTTGGCTGGACAGCGATGCAGGCAGGCATGCTTCAACTTCCAACCACCATATTTGTGATGTTCATGCTGCCGTTGATTGGGAAGCTGATACAAATGGGTGTGCCCCAAAAGTATTTGATAGCAATTGGTTTAACGATATTTTTCATCTACAGCATGTACGCATCTTCCATACTCACACTTGAAACCAGCAGCGGGAATTTCTTCTGGATCCTTATGGTGCGTGGCTTGGGTTTGGGCTTATTATCAGTACCTGTCAGTACGATGGCCTTATCTACCTTAAAGGGACAGGAAATTGGGCAGGGAGCAGCCTTTTCAGGCATGATGCGCCAGTTGGGCGGATCTTTTGGTGTAGCGCTTATCTCGACATTTGTTTACCGGCAAACACAAGTTCACCGGAATGTACTGATAACTCATTTACCTTCCTACGATCTGAATGTACAACAGCGTGTAGCTCAATTAGCTGCACACGTACAGCACCAAAGTGGCTTAGATAGTTTAACATCACGGCAAACCGCTTATACTATGCTTGACAGATCCGTAAACACTCAGGCTACCCTGCTTTCTTACACAGATGTTTTTTTATGGATTGGCGTCATGTTCCTGATTTTTGTCCCTGTAGTACTCATATTTGTCGCAAAAAGTAAAAATAAAATCAGCCTCGCTGATGCAGCTCATTAGGGAAACAGGATAACTTTATTATTTATAACCTTGTTATCCTATAAAATCAATCTGTTAATTTTTTAATACTGATTGAATTTTTATATTATTTTCGTAGTTGATCTAAACGATGTATTAATTTTCAAAGGCGGCCCGCTAAATCCGCCTGAATAGTGTAGCATTGAAATGGTTAAATTTGATAATTCATGATAACACAGGAAAAAAATAAAACCAATACCGAGCTTGCAGTAGAACTTGCCTATTTAATGCAGGAGCTGAGAAATTTCACGAGAAAATATATTCAGAAAAAGATAAAGGACCATGGTATCAATCTCACTTATGAAATGCTGGAAGTAATGGGTATCCTATGGAGAAAAGATGGCTTAAATCAGCAGGAAATCGCTGACAGGACTTTAAGGGATAAATCCAGTATGACCTATTTATTGGATAACCTGATCAAACGTAAGATGGTAAAACGGTTGGCTGATAAAAATGACAGGCGAAATAAGCTGATTTTCTTAACGAAGGAAGGGCTAACCTTAAAGGAGATCTTGCATCCCTGGGTAGCAGAAGTTTATGGGCTGGCTTCAGAGGAAATTGCCTGTGAAGATTTGCAAAATGGGGTGTCACTCATCAGCAGAATGGTGAGTAATTTAAAAAAAGAATAAAAAAATTTGCCATAAAGGTTGTATACTTGATTATCTATTTATTGACTAATTATTTGTATATTTATAGTGCTATGGAAATTGGTAAAAAATCCATAAAGAGGCTATGGATTAAGCTTATTGGTTTTTTCGAACGGGAAATGGTTTTCACGCTTTGGTTTTGGCTTGCTGCCTTTTTAATCGCCCTTGTAATGAGATTATTGAGGTTAGGTAAACATTAGCTTGCTCATCTAAATCTCAATGAAATAAAAAGTAAAACTGATAAACAAAGATTAAAATGAATACATTACTTATACCCATTGACTTTTCAGATACGTCCGGAAATGTTATCCGCTACGCAACAGACTTTGTGAAGGATGTTCCTGTTGAAAGGATCATACTTTTGAAATCATATTACACTTCTATGGCTGCACAATTGCTGCCTTCGGCGGATTTTGTACAGATGGATGCACAAGAAATAAGTGATGAAAGGCAAAAAATCGAAAGCAATGTAAAATTTATCGCCCATAAATTACTAAGGAAGTGCAGCTCTTCTGTCAGAGTAGAATCAGGCATCAGTGACCTCCCATTGTTAAGGGCCATTCATGAGGCAATAGATGCCGAACGACCAGACCTGATCATGATTGGAAGCGATCATAGCTCCAGGGAGGGTCACAGCCCTATTGGGGAACAAGTGATCAGTATTAGCAAAACGAGTACGGTTCCGGTATTGATTATTCCTGCAGGCCTGCACTACCAAAATATCAAACAGGCTTTGGTCCCCTGCGATTTTGCCGCTGTTTCCAGATTGGCCATTTTAAAAGGACTACAGTCATCACAACAATGGCTGCATCCTAAATTAATTGTTTTAAATGTAGATCCCGGAAAGATAAACAGTACACATGAAGAAGAAAATACCGGTGCGCTTAAAGAGATGCTCGAAAGCTACTCTTACCGGGTTCACTATTCCGAAGACAAAAATGTTGTTCACGGAATTCTTGATTTTAGTGAACACAATGAAGTTCAACTTATTATAGCTCTACCGGGTCATTATAGCTTCTTCAGTAATTTAACTCATAAAAGTATTACCAATGCCCTTGCAGTAAATGCTAATCAGCCGATTTTGATCCTCAAATAAATAACAGATTAATGAAATTAAATCATTCGATATGATTAATCATGAGTTCAATAAAGTAAAAGTAGCTGACGGTTCTGAAATTGACTTGTATGCAGCCTTTCCTGACCGTCGTGGTAATTTTCCTGCTGCTATTCTTTTGCAGGAAACTTTTGGCATTTCGGAACATTTACGTGATGTTGCTGAAGCGTTTCGCAAAAAAGGTTATGCCGTTGTAGCGCCTGATCTTTATGGCCGGATTACAGCAAGGCTCAGCGCTAATCAAATTGTAAAACCTACTATCCTTCCTCAATATGCTGTCTTTATAAAAAATGGTTTAGCAGCCGATATAAAAGCATCTTACAATTGGCTATTGCAGCAAGATAAAGTAATAAAGGACAAAATCGGTTGTGCCGGATTTTTTTCAGACGGCAGGGTTTCTTTTCTGGCAGACACAGTACTGCCGCATTTAGCGGCGGCGGCCTACTTTAAAAATGGCATAGGAGGTTTTACGGGCAATGCACCCAGCCTGGATCGCATCATGCTTTTTTATGGTAACGAACCTGAAATACAATCAACCCATAATAAGGTTTATGATCAGGTTAACGCTTTAAAACATACGCATCATAAGCATGTCTACGAATATATCGCTGATGATAATAATCAATCCCGTAAGGAACATTCCGTTTATTCATCATTTGCTGCTAAAAAAGATTGGGCCCTGACCTTATCCTTTTTCAAGGACCGTTTAAAATGATGGCCAAATTTTAAATTATAGGCAATTTGCAGCTAGTCCTAATATGTAGCACATAAAAAAGCGGGGATCTCTAATCAGGGATCTCCGCTTTTTCTTTTCAAAGAAGATTAACATCAATCTTTAATGATTACAGAAACATTTACGCTCATGCCGGGGCGCAGTTTTGCCATGGTTTCCTTATCTGCAAGGATCTTTATTTTAACTGGGACCCGCTGAACAACTTTTACAAAGTTACCGGTCGCATTGTCTGGTGGCAGCAAAGAAAACTTAGCACCTGTGGCGGGAGAAAAATTAAAAACGGAACCCGATAGCTTTAGATCAGGATAAGAATCAACCTCAATTTCTACTTTTTGCCCGTTTCGGATCTTATCCAACTGTGTTTCCTTAAAATTTGCGGTAATGTAAGTACTGTTATCATTTACAATAGAAAATAAGGTCTGGCCAGGCTGGACCAGCTGACCTACCTGAACGCTTTTTTTGGAGGCCAATCCACTTGCGGGCGCCTTAATGGCGGTATAAGAAAGCTGAAGTTTCGCGTAGTTAACATCTACCTGCCTTTGTGATACACCTGTATGCGTAACATTTAACTGGTTGCGGGTTGTTCCAACGTGTTCAAGAGCCGCCTGGTACTGATCCTGGGCTGCATTGTAATTTGCCTGAGCGACCTCAAGATCAGACTTTACCTGGTCAAATTGCTGCTGTGTAATGGAACCGTCCTTCACCAGGTTGGCATAACGCTGGTAATCTTTAGTAACCTTGTCCAGCCTTGCAGCTGCAGATGTTACCTGAGCCTTTGCACTGGAGGAACTGGCGGTATTAGCAGAAATTTCCGACTGGCCAACATTGATACTTGCGCTTGCCCCGGTTTCAGCCGCTAAAGCCTGCTCAAGCCTGATCTTATAATCTTTGTCATCAATCTGTACCAGCACCTGGTCCCTGTTAACATGGGTGTTCTCCTGGAAATAAATACTATCTACATAGCCGCCAACGCGTGCTACAACAGGGCTGATGTCCCCATCAATCTGTGCATCATCGGTGTCAACGTGTTTACCGTAATAAATGTATTCCTTTATTCCGAAAAAGATACCTCCTATAAGTATAATTCCAAGGATTATAGGTAATATCCTGTTCGGTTTGTTGGGTGGTGTTTCTTGTTCCTGTGTCATTGTCTTGGAGTTATTTTTATTGTTTATTAAGTTTTCCGGTTGATTTTAGTAAGGTATAATAAGCAAGTCCTGCATCAGCTTTAGCCAGTTCTAAGTTGATCTGTGCCTGGTATAGTAGTATTTCGGCATCTGCCCGGTCTGTTGCCGAAGCTATATTGCTTTTATATTTCGATTCGAGGATCTTATCATTCTCACTTGCCTGGTCTATGGAAGTTTGAAGCAGTTTAATTTTATTTAAGGCCGTGGTATAATTTTCATAGCTCGTGTTAACATCATTACGGATATTGTCAGCAGTAATCCCCTGGTTAATGCTCACCTGTTCGCGTTGGATCTTAGCCTCGCTCACTTTGTTCTTGTTGGTCCATAGCGATGAGAAATTCCAGCCAAAAGTTAAACCTACCGTTACCGGGGTAATGTAATTGCCTGATTTAGGCAATGGGTTGGCAGCAAGATCTGCATAGTAACCGCTGGCCGCGGCAGAAAGCGTAGGAAGCCGATTTGCCCTGATGCTTTTTATATTGGTTTCAGCCACTTTTGACTGTAATTGCAATTGTTGAACCTCCTGACGGCTAAGCATTGCAGTATCAATATAACTACTCAAAGAATTAACCTGGCGATCGGCTTCCCGGATCTGGTTGATGCTAATTTGAGTGGTTTCCGGCAGCCCAAGCAAAATATCAAGATTAAAATTGATGATCTTTCTATTGTTTTCCAGATCGATGCCGTTTAATTCTACGTTGGCATATTGCAATTGAAAGCGGAGCACATCATTTTTGGTAACCAGGCCCTGATCAAAGAAACGTTGGGATTGTTTAATCTGCTGATCAATAGAACTCAAATTTTGGGCGACTACTTTTTTGCTCTGCAATACTTTATACAGGTTATAAAATGAACTGATCACATCATAGGTAATCTGATCTTTATCCTTGTCCGCGTCTAATCTGGAAACTTGTGTCAACAGTTTAGTAGACTCCTGGGCATACTTATACTTGCCACCTGCAAAAATGACCTCATTCAATGAGACAGTGCCTAAGTACAGATTTGTGTTTTTAGGTATGGAAATCGTTGAACCTCCAAATGCCAGGCTATTAACCGGTGTTTCAGCACGGTAATAAGTCAACCCTGCGCTTCCGGTAGGCAATGCCTTATCCTTTGCCTGATTATATTGGGATACAGCCTGATCTATTTTACTTTGTGAAAGTTTAAGGATCTTGCTGTTTTCAATTCCAAGTTTAACAGCTTCATCAAGCGTAAGGGTTTTTTCCTGTGCGAAGACGTTTGTACAAATGATTAAGCTGGTTACAATTAACGCAGTAGCGGATCGGTAAAAGGGTGGTGCTATTTTTTTAAATAGCTTTCGGGTAACGGGTTTATTTGTTTGTGTAATCATGATCTTTCACTAAGTAAGCTTTCAATAATGTTATTATAAAGGTCTTTACCCTGGGCTTGACTTCTTCTGCCAGAAATTTATCCGTAATGTCGTTGCCGAATAATAGCGAGGAAAGCTGTGGTGTATTTATGACAAAGGTTCTTATTCCAAATATCGTTGCTGCCACCATTTCAGGGTCAGCATAGGCATGAAAATCTCCGGTCTTAATGCCCTCTATTAATATTTTTTTAAACTCCAGGATGTTGATCATAAACATATCCGTAAGCTTATCCGTAAGACTCCATTTTTTCCCGGATGAAATTTCCCGGTTAATTAGTTTTTGAATACGGCTGTTAACAATAAACCTGTCAACAAAAGTATCGATGCAAGTCTCCATCTTACCCCATGACGAGAGTGTGTCACAATTGCCTACATTTTGGAGTAAACTTTTAAGCGAGGAAATCTTCCGTTCAAAAACTGCTAAAAACAATCCTTCCTTTGAACCAAAATAATAGTGCAGCATTGCAATATTTACATCAGCTTTACCAGCGATAGCCCGTGTCGATGCTCTCTCAAATCCCAATTCTGAAAACATCCTTTCAGCAACATCCAGGATATGGTCCTTCTTTTCCTTTCTTTCTTCCATATATTCCTTCCTCACAGGCGTTAGATCACTGGTTTGTGATTAACTATCTGCCAGGTGCTTTTTAAAATTTGTATCCTATCCATAGTATTCTTCAGCTAATTTTTAAGATAGGAAAGGACCGTATTCTTATAGGCATTCTTTTGTAGTTCCAGCCTGATATGTTTAAAAATCTCTAATGGCCCTTCGGTAGCAAACAAATTGACCACCCATGAGGGCACGGAACCGCCCGGATTTACATGCACCATATATTCAACCCTGATTTGATCAGTACCTAATGGTGTGATCGTCCATTTACCGATAGATTCATTTATCCTGACTACACCCTTTTTTATGGGTACCAACCCCGGTACAGCCGGTGCGTCTATGGTTATTATCTTTGTATCAGGGTCTTGGGAAACTTTTAAATGAACTACAAGATCCCTGTTACTTGCAGGCCATGGTACACTGATCTCCAGGTAATAATAAAGTTCTGAGGGGGATACCTGACTAATCATTTTACAGGACTTAACATGGTAAACCCAATCTGGCGATGTCTTTATATCCATCAGCAATGCAACCAGTTCTGAGGCTGTAGCGTTATATTCGCCTACAGCCTTTATGGCCTTAATTTTTGAATCCGGGACAACTTCAGCGTAAACCTTTATGCCTTCCTTTTCAGTCTTTAATTTCCATTCATTTTGCCCTAATAAAGGATGAACCTTGATTACCAAAAGAAGTGCTATAATGAATAGTTTATACATCTTATTGGAATAGTTATGTAAAGCGGCCTGTATACTGCTACGTTAATTTTTATTGTTATTTAAACCCAAAAATACAAAACATTTATAATAGTATGAATATTGACTATCAAGTCTATAACTTTTATACATTCCTATGATAATTGATCTGCGGCCAGCAAATAAATTGAGCGGCAGGCGTATATCAGGCTATCACTTTATACCGAAGGAATGCTGTTTTTATGGGGCTTAATGTCTTCAAGCTCTTCTGTTCTGCCTTTTATCCTTTGTGCCAGCCGCAGGCTCTGATCGGCGGTAAAATATTTATAAACCCAGTTAATGAAAATCTGAACCTTATTTTTAACCCCCAGTATCAGAAAAAGATGCAGAAACATCCAGATCAGCCATGCTAATCTTCCCTTTATGTGCATCTTTGGATTAGTAAGATCAACGACCGCTTTACGTTTACCAATTGTTGCCATGACCCCGCGATTAACAAATTCGAAAGGGATCATTGATTGATTATTCATCAGGCGTTTAATATTTTTTGCCAGGTGCTTTGCCTGGCTGCCGGCGACACTGGCAAGCTGGGGATGACCTTTGGGGTAAAGTGGCGTCTCCATATAGGCAATATCACCAATAGCGCATATATTCCAGTATTTTAAAACATTGTTAAACCGGTCTACTTTGATGCGGTTTCCCCTGGCCATACTTTCCGGCTCTATTCCCTTTGGCAGCACTCCTTTAACCCCGGCTGCCCAGATCACTGTTTTTACATGCAGCAGATTACCATCATCCAAAAGCAACTCATGACCATTAAATTCCAGTACACCAGTACCAAGCTTTAATATTACGCCCATTTCTTCCAGGTAGTTTTTGGCGTCCTGACCCGATCTTTCACTCATCGCTGCCAGTGGTCTGCTGCTGTGGTCAAGCAGATAGATATTCATCAGGTTTAGGTTAAGATCAGGATAATCATTGGGGAGTATATTCTTTTTCATTTCGGCTAGAGCGCCAGCCAGTTCAACCCCCGTAGGGCCTGCACCTACAATTGCGATACTCATGATCGTTTCCTGATCAGCCCTGTTCGTTAAATCCAGCGCATCTTCAAAATTATTAATGATCCTGTTCATTAGTCTAAGCGCTTCAAGGGTAGATTTCATTGGAAAGGCCAGCGATTTGATTTGCTGGTTCCCGAAAAAATTAGTTTCCGTACCGGTTGCTATAATCAGCCGGTCATAAGAATATTCGGAATTATCTGAAATCACCATATTTTTCTCCGGAATGATTTCCAATACTTCGGTTATCCTTATCCGCACATTTTTACTATGTTGAAATATTTTACGCAGCGGGAATGAGGTATTGGTGGCTTCAATACTCGCCGTTGCTACCTGGTAAAATAAAGGCTGAAATTGATGGAATGTCAATTTATCCAATAACAGGATATCTATACCCGCTATATTATTTAATTCACGAGTCAGCTTTAAACCAGCAAATCCTCCTCCAATGATAATAAGTTTCATACTTTTTATTTTAATGATAAACTGCGGGTCTCAGAAGTCAAACTTTACAAAAAACCTTATACCAGACTTTGCCACGTCAGGATGCTCCAGATAAGTGAAGCGCCTGACATAATCAATGCGCAGTAATTTGAAAATATTAGAAATGCCTACACTTCCTTCGAGGTATGGTGTGCCATTTAAAGCATAAGTAGTGGGCACACCCTGGCCATCCACCGGGAAGCGGAGTAATTCAGGATGCAATGCAGGGTTGTTCTCATTTCTTATTCCGCCCCACAAACCTTTAAAATCAATCACTTCCCGCCATTTGAGTTTTTGTAATAATGGGATCTTGTTAAAAATGAACCCGTTAAAACTGTGATCAATATTGATGCTCGCATAATGGTCACTTACAAATTCCAGAAAATTCATCAAGTTATAGGATTGGAACTGAAAAGCATAGCTTTGGTTAGCCCTGTGAATATCCAGTAAAGCGAACGGCAACTGCCCGAATACGTTGCCGCCTTCTATCGTCACATCTGTATAGCCTAACTGGGAAAGGTAAAACCGCTTATATATGTTTGCTGTAATGTTTTGATAATTATAATCGCCGCCGAGCAAATCTTTAAAACCTTCATTGTATCTAAGTGTAAAAATTGGGTATTTGTCCGGTATCGGCGTACGGTAAAGCTTTCCCTGGTAAAATTTCTCGTATGGGGCGTACCTAAGCTCGACAGATATTTCTGACGTTCGTATATCATCAACTTTATTTAGCGCACCGTTTTGAATATTGTTAAAGTAAAGTGCGCCTGCCGGAGTTTGATCCCAGTTCTTATACTCCAATTTATAAGAAAAGTGGCTTTCATATTCCCGGACATAATCCAGGCGGAAAATATCATTGTAAAGCCACATATCATTATCACCACGCTTAAAGGAAAGTAAGAAATTGTCCTCCTCAACAAACTGCAGTTCCTGCCCCGGGATCTTGGTATCATGCTGGAAACTTGCTCTTAAATAGTTCTGGGGAAATTTATAAATGGACTTATTATTTAAAGAATAGGTTGCGCTTAAAAAGTATTTAAACTTATCGTCTTTGAAACCATAGGCACCGTAAGTTTCGAAATAATAACGCTGACTCAGCGTAGGGGTTGTTCTGCCACCTAATCTTAACCTGAAACCCTCAACCGGGTTGAAACTATAAAATGAATTCACGGGCCCCATTTCAAACCATTTAAAATTCTTATAGCCTGCCAGTAAGAGTGTGACCAGATCCATCGTTCTTTTAAATGAGGGAATGGTTTGAAGACTGTCGATATTCTTATAAATGTTTGCCTGGGCAGTAGTAAGTGTATCATACCGGTTTGACTGCCAGAAATTGTCCGTCTTTTCATCCGCATGAGGTGCCGTCACAATGGCCGGCCCCTCATAAGTAGTTTTATTTCGCGGCTGGTTAACCACAAAATCTTTGATAGTCACCTCCCGTTCGCCATAAATGCCTCCGCCTTTATTTTTATCAATACCAAAGTCTATTTTAAGATCACTTTTACTCAAATGGTATTTCCCGTCAGGATTTTTTTCAAATTCAAGGGCTGCCTGCAGCTGCCTTACAAAATTCAGGTTGATGTGTTTGTTTACCGATAAGACTGCATTTTCAACCGCATAGTTTCCATCCATTGTAATATATATGCGTCCCTCAAACAACATGTCGGTCTGGCTCCGTGGCGTAAAGCTCAATTCTATCAATTGTGGTGTCTGATCCTTGATGGTATCCGTAATGAAAAACTTATAAAAGGCAGGGGCATTATCAGAAATTGGGCTCAATATCTGGTTACTCAGCATAGTGACATTATTATCATAAATATCAATGTCCTGATACATACGGTTAAAGTAAGTATTGAGCCCGGCGTTATCCACGAAGTTTTCGTCATACTTAACTTGTTTATCAGCTGTAATGACCTGCTTTTTTGTATAGGGGTTTTTGCGGTAATAGTTATCTGATAATTTCTCATCCATATACAGTGGCAACAGATTCTTTCCGCCAATTGCAGTGGAGTCCTGTTCCTGGAACAGAAATTGATAGTTTTTGAAAATGCGCTTATTTTTGAATTTTTCCGATAGGTCACTTAGTGAGATCACCATTTTTTCGTATTGCTTATATTCTGAATAATCATAGCTTTCCAGACGGTTACTCTTTTTGTGTGCAATAACTTTGCGGATCAGTTCAACGGCCGGGTTATCTTTATTGGTATATTTCTTTTTCTTTCCTGACTTGACAACTACCTCCTTTAATAAGGTATTATTAGCTGTTAAAGAAAAATCAATGGATTGTTCTCTTCCGGGAATAATATTCTTTATTACGGAATTATAACCTACAAAGGACACTTTAATCTGGGTATAGGTGCCGGTTATGGCAATATTGTACTGTCCGCTATTATCCGTATTAACACCTTGCGAGCTGCCCGGTACTGCAACGGTAACAAAAGGAAGCGCTGCTTTTGTTTTGGCATCCTTAATTACCCCTTTTATGATCGTGCCTTGTGCATAGCCATGAACCTGACTCAGTATAAGAAATACGAGGAAAAATATGGCTTTAATATATGGATGGGTTTTAAATTTCATTTATTCAAGGATAGCCCAGCTATGATGGTTTATAGAACCTTTAGTGATAGCTAATTCAGACTTAGTGAAGGAAGCTGCAAATTTCGTGGCGGGTAAAACAGTATGATTTAAGGCATATAGTTATAATCATATAACTATATGCCGATTTTGACTTTCATATTCCGGAGGGTAATTGCTCTCAGATTGTTAAAAGGAGCATCAGGCCCCTTCTTTTCATCACAAGCTGTTGGTTAAAAGCCATAAGCTACACGCAGGCCAAAGAAATTTACTTTGCTGTCGTCAACTACGCTGTTAAATTTGGTGCTGGCCTCATAACGAACCCCTGCATCAATATAGCTATTGCCGCCAATATGAAACTGGTAACCAATTGAAGGTGCATAGATAAAAGCTGCGGACTTATCATCACCCAAATCAGATTTGTTTAGCAAAAAAGCAGCGCCAGCTTCTCCCTGTATATAGAAATTAGGTATGAGGAAATATTTTAAGCCGGCTTTAGCGGGTAATAACTGGATATTTGTTGGGTTAAATTCCATCCCATTGATATTAATATTGTTTTTCCCCTGAATGCTGTTATAACCCGCGTTGACGGTAACGAATAAATTCTGCATCACCGGAATATCAACCTGTAAAGAACCGCCGATGCTGAAGTTATAGGTGTCCGATAATTTGCCCGTAGGTATTCCCGCATCTACACCAATGCTATAGCGTATGCCATTTGAATTGCCGGGAGTAGAAGTAGTTGTAGTGGTTGTAGTAGTTTGAGCTTTTGCACTGATAGAAAGTGCTGTAAAAGCTAAAAGAATTGCTGGAATTTTGAATGTGGTTTTCATGACTCTAAAGATTAAATTGTCTGTGTCCATATAAACACAAAACAAAGTTATATACATGATAGTTAAATACTATACTATAATTTAAATTTATACTTTTATATGACGTTACTATTGCTTTATACTTAGAAAAGGAAGAATTTAACCCACAAGTAATAAAAATTAAAAAATAGTTTGATAATTGACTATCAAATATATAACTTTGTTGCTTTGTTATGTCAATATAACACCCGGTTTTCCGTTCTAACCCGATTTATAGAGAATATGCATCATAATATCTAAAAATCTGCTGAAATGAAAAGCTATTTTCAGGGTAAAAGACAGGTGGTAAATTAAAATCTACGAAAATGCACATTCATCAAATGGACCTCCCATTGCGCATTGAAAATTCAACCATTGAATTAGTAAGTGAAGCCAGCTTTGAAACAGTTTCCTTAAGCCAAATAGCCCAAAGAACAAATGTTTCCGTCCCGACACTTTCCGTTCATTTTCAAAGCAAACAAGATTTGCTGATGCAATGTTGCCTGCTATGCTTTTCGCGTATGGCCACTGATGTGTTCAAACCGGCAGGCGAAACAAATTTGATTAATGGGATCAGATATATTTATTATAACTATTTGAGATTTCACCAATACAACAGGAAGGAAACCTTATTTATACAAAAATTCTTAAAGTCACCTTACAGTATAAATGGGCCCTGTTTAAAACAGGAAATTAATAAGATTCTGCACCCTTTTACCGATTACTTAGCCCTTCACTATGAAACACCGATTGAAAACAAGTCCTTTTTAGTTTTTAGCCATATGGTTAATTCCGTAAAAGAAATGAACCAGGGGAAAGTGGCTGAACAGCTCCGCAGGCATGATTCCATTCATGGGCAATTTATCCAAACCTTTTGGCCGGAATTTCAAAAAATAATGAATCTCCCAATAATTGGTTGAAACTTGTGTTAATCTTTTAATGATTCGCCTGACTATTCTTCCTTTGAGGTTTTCTTTTGATCCGCCGAAACAAGGATTATTGATCTTCGCACGGTTTTGCATTTAAATGGATTTCATCCAAATGTAAATTTTAGAGATACATTTGTCCATCACGTAATATTAAAATTAAGTTTACAACTCAAATTATTGCAGGTATCTACGCTTGCAATTGTGATAAGGTTTAGGTAAAAATGCCCGACAGCGAGTGGAGGGCATTTTTTTATAGCTACTCTTTGTCATTTATTTTTAAACTCTGCAGATCTGCGGTCAAATTACACATAGGACAAACTAATTGCCGGCCCCTTTTCCAGTATCTCTGTTCCAAAATGCGGGCATTTACGGTCAGCGCATATTTTATCTGCAAAACCTTTGTTCTTTTTTGTTTTACATCGCGCCCAATGCTTCTTTTAGCAGGCCAACCGCTTCGGTATTGCTTTTGGCTGTTTCGAAAATATCACTCGAACTGATAGAAGAACCGTAATAAGCAGCATTACCCTTTTTATCGATCCCCAGGTTTGACCCGTTTATGCTTATACCAGCAAAAAGGCCACGACTGCGGGAGTAGCTATAAACTTCTGCTTCCAGCTTATAATCTGTATTCGCAGAAGTGCTTCTTCCCACCGGCCCGGCTGCGGCTGAAACATCTCCGCCAATAGTAAAATCGCCATTTTTTACCTTCGTCAAAGCGCCCTTATGCCTGAAAACTAATACCAGGTCAACCGATTGAACACCGATCTGCAAACCAAAGCTTCCGCCTGTAAGGGTAACAAAAACAGGATCGCTCCATTTCCCATCGTCAAGCTTCACCATTGCAATACCTTTCCCACGCTTTCCACCAACAACAAAACCCGCATTAATTAAATGGGGCACAATAATAATGCCCTCATACTCCGCTATCAAATTGTGGGGAATGCTTTCTTTCATTTTGCTGAAATCTTTTAAAACATCAGCAGCGTCATGTATTTTTTCGGTTTGTTTACTGTCATCAGGTGTTGCAGAAACAAGTATAAACAGGAAGCTGAATAATAAAGGACGTAAAATAAATTTTAATGGTTTCATATACTAAACTAGTCTATTTAACGGGTAAGAAATTAATGCGCGGCATCTGCCAGGCTGACCTTTGCGTTAGATTTCTTAACGATGAATAATACAAGGGGTACAAAAACCACAAAAACTATGCCGACCATCATAAATATATCCATATAAGACAGCAATGTCGCCTGCTTCATAGCAGCGTTATCCATCATTTCATAAGCGGTATTACGTGAAGTTAAGCTGTCCAATCCATGGGTATGCATCCCGGCAGCAAGTTGCGCAACCCTTGTTTGAACATTTATATCATTCACATTTAAATGACTTACCACATTTACCCGGTGAATGCTGGTTTCACGTGATAAATAGGTGGATATAAGAGCGATACCAAATGAACCGCCCAGCTGTCGCATCATGCCTGTAAAAGCAGCTCCCTGGCCAATTTCCTGTCCCTTTAAAGTAGATAGCGACATTGTACTTACCGGAACAGACAATAAGCCCAAACCGAACCCTCTTACTATTAATGGCCAGAAGAAATCGCCCGCGCTGGTATCCGGCACAATAATTCTATAGCAGAGCATACAAAAAATGTAAAATATAAACATCCCTATTGCAATCAGATACTTTTGCTGAACACCTTTTTGAATTAAGGTAGCTACAACAGGCATCATAACTGCGGTAAATAACGTGCTTGGTAATTGTAATACACCAGCCTGCTGGGCTGTCCATCCTAATAGTGATTGTGTAAACAGGGGAATTACGAAGGTGGAACCGAACGCGCCAAACCCCATTACAAAAGAAAGCATAACCCCCATCCGTAAATTGCCATTTTTAAGTACCCTTATATTAACCACGGGAAATTTGGTTTCCAGTTGACGCCAGACAAACAGGTATAATCCTAAAAATGCAGTAATGCAAAGCGTAACAATCAATTGACTGTTGAACCAGTCATCTTCCTGCCCTTTTTCTAAAACGTACTGTAAGGACGAAATACCTACTGAAAGCAAAATGATGCCAAGCCAGTCGATCTCTCTGGCAGACCTCTTTTGTTCGTACTTAGGGCTTCTTACATAGTTCAATGTAAGCAAGGTTGCAACTATTCCAACAGGGATATTGATGTAAAAGATAAACGGCCATGAGAAATTATCAACGATGTAACCACCTATAGGCGGACCAAGTGTTGGCCCCACGATAATTCCTAAAACGTATATGGCCTGGGCCATGGCTCTTTTTTCGGGAGGCCAGCTTTCCGTGATGATAGTTTGCGAAGTAACCAGCAACGCGCCGCCGCCCATTCCCTGTAAGAACCGGAAGATGATCAGTTCTGTTATTGAATGCGCATTACCGCATAAAAAAGAACAAACCGTAAAAATAACGATGGACGCCGCAAAATAATTTCTTCTGCCGAATTGCTGCGAAAGCCAGCTGGTTAGGGGTATAATAATCACATTTGCTAAAGAATAGGCGGTTATTACCCAGCTTATCTCGTTTAAAGTTGCGCCTAAACCTCCACGCATATTGTTTAGCGCTACGTTTACAATGGTGGTATCAATTATTTCTAACAACGCGCAAAATACTGCGGTAACGGTGATGATGACCAAACGTGGTCCATGTTCAATCAGGGATTCTCCTTGCCTCTGCATTTAAATTAATTTAAAAAGCAAAGTTATGTATTATACAGTCAAGTTTACAACTAATATTTAAAAGATTTCATTTCCATAATTAATTAGCAGGTTTGAGCCAAGGATAGTGAGGATGGCGGATCCGAAGGATTGATTTGAGTCTTGAGTCGAAAGTCCGGGGTTGGTTAAAACTTAGAACTCTCGACTTTTGACTCCAATAGGGCGTATCCCGCTGATAGAAGCGGGCCGGGCTATCCATTCATACGCCTGCAGGCATTACGCGCAGTGGCCGGTATCCATTGCTATCCCTTACGCGAGGAATTGGAGTTATTTGGATTGCAAATCCCCTTGTTTTTTAGTCCGGGATTGCAAATCCGGACTAACGTGACATGGTAGCCCCCTTTAATTGGAATTGGAGAGTGTTGTTGGGGTTGCGAAGTAACGAAAGTAGATTTCTGCAAGCTTTTGATGATAGTTTACTTTTAGAAATTCATATAAACAATCGCCTATTTGTCTTACCTGGCTAAGCCTGTTTAATACAGTGTCATTATCCACGGCCAACAAGAAATTTAAACTGGAGGTAACATTTTCTCATTACCTCCAGTTCTATAAATAAAAGAATATTTTTGATTTACTGCCTAGGAGAAAATTGTCTGCCTCAAATCTATCTTTGTAAAATATATTCATTACGAAATTAATGCACGAGTCTCTTATTAAACATATCAATAACTATACCTCAATACCGCTTAGAGAAAGCGAGGTAGAGCTGATTAAAAATACTTTTGCACCTAAAAAAATAAAAAAAAAGCAATACCTTTTGCAGGAGGGCCAGGTCTGCAAATACAGTGCCTTTGTAGTTAAAGGTGCTATGCGGCAATATAATGTTGATGATAAAGGTGTAGAACATATTGTTCGCTTGTCAATTGAAAATTGGTGGGCTGCAGATCGTGAAAGTTTTGTGATGCTCACTCCTTCGGTTTATAATATTGATGCCTGGGAAGATACCGAAATGCTGCTCATTACAAAACCCGACTCATTGGCCCTGCTTAATCAAATTCCGGTTCTGATCGAATGGGTAAGGAAGTTAGACGAACATCATGCTTTTGCTGCCCAAAAAAGATTGTCCGCTTCAATTAGTTTTTCGGCTGAAAAACGTTACTCCGATTTCGCAACGACGTATCCGGAATTTTTGCAACGTTTTCCGCAGCACATGATTGCTTCTTATCTTGGCATAACTAAGGAATCCCTTAGCCGGATACGCCATCAGGCAGCGAAAAAATAGAGGTCGCTGCTTTACATTATTTATTGCCCTCTCGTTCTGTTATCATTTGATAACAGTTTTTTTTATCATTTGTCATCGTTTTGCGCCTTTCTCCTGGAGTATCTTTGAATTTCCAAACTTCAATTTTATTATTTAATTCAAAACAGACATTATGGACAATTCGAATGGAAAAGTCATTAAACGTTTCGATAAGCGGACAGTGATCATCACGGGCGGTGCCCGGGGATTGGGAGCAAGTATGGTGAGAGGATTTGTCACGGAGGGAGCGAATGTCGTGATCGCGGACGTACTTGAGCGGGAGGGATTGGCACTCGCCGACGAGCTGGGTGATAAGGTTATCTTCTCTCTCCTTGATGTTACAAGCGAAAAAGACTGGACAGCGACAATTGCCGCCGCCGAGAATACCTTCGGGTCAATCTCTGTCCTTGTCAACAATGCGGCCATTGTCCACTTCGAACCGATTGCAGAGACCGAGCCGGTGGCCTGGCGCAAGGTGATCGACATCAATTTGACCGGCACATACCTGGGAATCCGCGCCGTAGTGCCGTCAATGCGCAAGGCAGGAAGCGGCTCCATCGTCAATATCTCCGCGGCTGCAGGTATGACCGGCATGTGGGGAGCTGGTGCCTATGTGGCCAGCAAGTGGGGCGGACGTGGGCTGACCAAGACTGCGGCGCTGGAGCTTGGACAGGATAATATCCGCGTCAACTCCATCCACCCAGGTGCTGTCCGTACTCACATGGCATCTGGCCTGGACACTTCAGGGATTGCGGCGCCGGAGGTAAAGGATTTGGCGATTCCCCGCATAGCGGAGCCTGATGAAATCACGCGTTTGGCGCTATTCGTCGCTTCCGACGAGGCCAGCTTCTCAACTGGTTCCGAGTTTGTCGCAGACGGTGGGTATTTGCTTGGCCCGGCACCTGTGTTTGGTCGCACCACTGCAGGCAATGGAAAGGCTATTAAACAATAAAAAGGATCGCCTGATGGCGAGGGCATAAGGGAAGCGCAGTGGTGGATGATTTTATTACTAAAATCAAACAAGAATTACGAACAATCCGAACGAACTAACAATCGAGAACTCGGTGCTGTGCTCATTGATCACCACCCTTGGGGTCGCCTTTGCCATACACTCTATCGATACTTGTCCCATGATCAACAATGTCGCTGGTCTCGCACAGTCAACAAAAAATATGTGCGTACCGGAAGTGCTGACCACTGTTGGCGCGACGGGAAGCATAAGCAGGTTTCCAGTCGATATCTCGAAAGACCAAATCGGACATAGTTGACCGTTGAAGGCCCGCGCACTGTTCGCAGGCCTTCAACTCTCTTCCAGTGAATAAGAGGAAGCATTGGCAGCATTTTTCAAGCTATCGCTTTAACTCTGCTGCAAGGAAATTGATGTAACCCGGCTTTCTGACCCACTATACACGTAGTCTGCGACTACCTCTGACAAAGACACACAGATATTTCTTTATTTAAGAACATGCCAATCCCTCACCCAATTTATTGCCGGGTTAAAAATAAGTTCAGTGTTCAGACAAATTTTTCTGCCTATCACTATTGTTGAATAATGCGTTTTCCTGCATGGGTTCGAACCACGATCTTCTGAACCAAAATCAAACGTGCTGCCGTTGCACCATAGGAAAATATCAGAGGTCAGAACTGGACTCGAACCAGTGCAAGCCGGTTTTGCACCGTATTAAGGTGACAACATTTAAAGACTGAAAATCCTTGTGTCGCTGGTTCGATTCCAGCTAATCCCACATAACCGAAAAAACCTCGATTCCTGCTTGGAATCGAGGTTTTTTATTTTTCGATTTTTTTCAAACAGCCTAAATAGCAATTAAAACAGGTTTTGGGTTCGATGTCCAATAGAGTTAACCGTATTCAGCAAGGAAACGGTTGAATATTTGCGTGCATAAAACCTGGTTTCTCTGCCATCTCTTAAATTTATAGCAACCACTGTTGCTTATCATTCGCCTCGTTTTCAAATTGATCAAAAAAACGTATTTTTGATTATTGATTATGAATGAAAAACATCAAAGATGAATTACAACATATCATTCTCGGACATGAACCGGCTGGCCAAGCAAGCCAACTCAAAAAAATCCAGCGTTTCCTTAGACCAGATGCGGAAACAAGCTTCGCAAGTGAAAAACAGCAGCGGATCAAAAGTGAAGAAACAGCAGCACTCTTAGGGTTCGCTGAGCAAGAGAATATTATCTACACACCAGCAATCTGGGAAAGTGATTTTATCAGTGAAGGTGCGGAACAAAAGGTTTACCGGCTTGACGGATCGCATGTCGTCAAGACCAACGCGGGTGTCTTTTACGAATGCTGGTTCGATTACTTCAACAGCCTGCTCATTCACAATTATTTCTTCCCGTCCACCGCTTATACATTTCTTGGTTTCAAAATGATTACCGGTGAACTGAATGCGGTAGTGATGCAGGAGTTTATCGTGACTTCCGAACCTACCGATCTTACTGCCGTAAAAGAGTTTCTGGAATACAACAATTTTCACAATCATCGCAATAACGATTACATCAACAGCGATTTGGGGTTAATTTTTGAGGACCTGCACGATGAGAATGTACTTTCCGCTAATGGCATTCTTTTCTTTATTGATACCGTTTTTTACTTAACCGACGATTTTTATATAGCCTGAAGTTCGGTATCATACTATGAATATGCAGACTTGAACCATTTTCAATTCAGGTCTAAATCCGCTAATCTTTTCAAATCGTAAAAGAAATGGTGTGTTATAATTAAAGTCTGCACCACAAAAAGCCTTCAGATTAATTCCTGAAGGCTTTTTTAATTTTGGTCGTTGCTAGCTATTAACAGCGAGGGTTGGTGTATTTGAATAATTTCTGATCCCTTCCTATGGTTTCCGTTAACCTATATTATCAATTTTCGATATGCTGCCAATCAATGTTATCATGATCGCTAAAAGATCCGCTTTTTTCCTAATCCCGAATCATTTCAACATTATACAAAATCACGACAGAATTTGTTATTAATTTTAGACATGATAACTGTTGAGTAATAATAATTATTACAGAGTAAGGTTAAATAGCACCTGTTATTGATTGATTTTGCTATTACTTTAACATGAAAGTTGCCGCAAGCGAAAATGAACTTAGACATAGTATAATATACGACGAATGAAAATATTGATTGTTGAAGACGAACCTGAGCTACTTAAAAGCATCAAAACCTATCTTAGTCAAAACAATTTTTTATGTGATATTGCAGATAACATTCGTGAAGCCCGTGATCGTATTTTAGATTCTGAATACGATTGCGTAATATTGGATATCACCTTCCCTGTAGGTAGCGGATTTGAAATTCTAAGAAAAATAAAGGAGATCAAGAAAAATTGCGGCGTGCTAATTATTTCAGCGAAAGACTCATTGGATGATAAGCTTCTTGGGCTGGAACTCGGAGCAGATGATTACATGACCAAGCCATTTCATTTGCCGGAACTTGCAGCAAGGCTGCATGCCATTAACCGGCGAAGGAATTTTGAGGGCAATGATCTGTTGATTGTAGATAAACTGGTTGTGAATGTGCAGGATAAATATGTAAAAACTGATACCGGCAATATTGAGCTTACCCGCAAAGAATTTGACCTGTTGTTATATTTTATCAGTAATAAAAATAAAGTTGTAACCAAGCAATCGATAATAGATTATTTGTGGGGAGATCAGGCGGATATGACCGATAACTACGACCTGATTTATGTCCACATCAAGAATTTGCGTAAGAAGCTGATCGATAAAGGCTGCCCGGATTATATTTCAGCGGTTTATGGAATGGGTTACAGATTTTCAGTAAAAACTCAAGTACCCGGGATATGAGACTTATCGCAAAATACAACCTTTACTCAGTTTCTGTTATGCTGCTTGTGTTTATCATTTCAAGCGTTGGATCATACTTTTTAATTAAACAGGCGCTTACCAAAGAGCTTGATGTCAGTTTAGTAAGGGTAAAAGGCAGGATACAAACTTACATTGAAAAAAATCACAAAATTCCGATACTCAATTCGTTTGATGATGAAACGGTAAGCTTTAAAGCAATCAACGAAAAAAATATTGAACCTTACTTTACAACAGTTCAAACGTTTATCAAAGAACAAGATAAGCTGCATATTTCCAGAAGATTGTCTTATGTAACTTACGTCAATAACCAAAATTACCTTGTAAGTATTACCAGTCCGCTGGAAGGCACCAGGCATATGTCGATTGCCATTTCCAATATAACCCTGGCAACTATCTTTATTTTGATCATTTGTGTGTTGTTAATAAACAGAGTTATAATGGGTAAGCTATGGCGGCCTTTTTATTCTTCCATCAATCAACTGCGTGGCTTTAGTATCATCAACCCATATCAGCTTAACTTTCCGAAAACGAATGTTAAAGAGTTTAATTTTTTGATAGAAAACCTCAAAACAAATACTGAAAAATCTGTTGAAAGCTATCAGATACTGAAGGAGTTTACCGAAAATGCCTCGCACGAAATACAAACGCCTTTAGCAATTACGCGCTCAAAACTCGATCTTCTTATCCAGGATGATGGCCTAAGCCGCGAACAGAGCGAGCATTTGGTTATTGCTTATGAGGCTTTGAGGCGCCTGTCGAGGTTAAATCAATCTTTGCTGCTCATCGCTAAAATAGATAACCTTCAATTCCACAAAAAATCACTTGTCGATCTAAAAAACAAGTTGGAAAGTAAGATAAAAGAATTTGGCGAACTTTGGGCCAGCAAAAATATTGAATTGAAAACCGACTTGTCTGATGCTTATATTGATGCCAGTCCTGAATTGATCGATATTATGCTAAGTAACCTTCTCAGCAATTCATGCAAGCATAATTTTATCAGCGGTTCAGCTAATATTGAATTAAAGCTTGGCACTTTAAAGGTCATTAATACGGGTAAAAAACAACCTTTGGATACACAAAAAGTATTCACCAGGTTTTATAAAGAAAGCCATGATCCGGGAAATAATGGATTAGGCTTATCTATCGTTAAAAAAATATGCGATCAATCAGGTATCACACCGGTATATAACTTTAGTTCAGACAATGGTGAGCATATTTTTACCCTGAACTGGTAAGGCATTCTCTTGTAAAAAACTACTCGTTTTCGTGAGGCAGCACTATAAACAAAATTAATCTACTTTTAAAGATACCGTAATGCTGTCTCCGATTACGGTTTTGGCATTGGCATCCATTGGCGAGGTGTTCCATAAACACTCCCTTACGGTAAGTAGTTTATTTTGAGTATCTAATGTGATCAACTGAAATGAAAGTTTGGTTTCATCACTCGCGGAAAATTTGCCTTTCATCGGCGAATCAACCCTGAACACGTTTAAATTAACATCGTTATCCGGACCTTTGTATTTATAAAATTCGTTCCAGTTGCTATTTCCATGAAAATAGGCCTTGATATTGGGATGGTCTTTTAAAAATTTCACGAAGCCGCGTTGTTCAATAGTTGTTGCTCCATCATCCTTTGATGCAATAACGCCCTCTTTATAATACTCTGCAGTAAGGTTTTCAAACCGATTCTCAATGGTCATATTATGGGGCGGCAATGGGTTGGTAAAATGTTTGGATTCACATTCAGGCTGATCATGTGTAAAAATAATTACCGGTGTATTCTTTGCCACTGTATCCAGGTCTTTTTGCATCCAAATACGTTCGGCGGAATCAGGCCATAAGGTAATAAACTGTATGTGTACGCCTTTTATGTTATAGGAATAATTGACTTTATCCGTAGCGTAATTATAGCTATTGTTAGTCAACCGTTTTTCTGGCTTCAGCATCATATTGTATATCTTAACCATTGATGTTGGATCGGTTAAGGGTTTCATCGGCTTGGAAAACCCGATAGCGTTTGAAATATCATGGTTACCAGGAATCACTAATAATTTAGCATGTTTGCCATCCTCATCTTTCAAATTAAGCTTGTGCATGTAGTCCGTTTCAAACTGCGCCCATGATGCAGCAGCGCTTTGGTTAGGTATCTCCATACGGTTAGCGATATCGCCGCCCTCTATTATGTAATCCACATAGCCAACTTTTTTACCTGCATTTACACCACTATCTTCCGGAAGGGTAAGATAAGGCATCGCATTGATCTGTTGGATCATAGCTGCATTTACCTTGTGACCGGTTACATTACTATCTCCCCTGAATTTAGCGCGGGTAATACCATAATGCGCATCAGAAGTAAAAACTATATTAGTTACTTCAGCCCCTTTATTTTGGCTATAACCCTGGTGCGAACACAAGGTAAGCATTAGACCAATGATCAGAGAGTTGATCATTGCTATCGATATTTTTTGGCGATATATAAAATTCATAAATTGTATAAGTCAAAAAGATCTTTATCAGATTATTTTCTTTTGTAAAAAGACATGGTGGACACTTTACCGGGGTATCCTTTAATTTCTGTATCGGTATAATATCCAGAACCATCTGCCGCAAAGCCAACACCCTCACCCTGCGGTTCATTGTTAGCATATGGTGCAACTTCTGGTTGAGTTAATAAACCTGCGGATATACTTGTTCCTGCTGGAAGTTTCCAATACCATATCAGCTCATTACTTCTGAGCAAGATCTCAGTACCATCCGGAGAAATATCACCACCCGTTGCTTTATTAAAATACAATTGAACTACCGGCGTCATCACCGTAACAGAAGTTGTACTTTGAGGATAACGGGCAACATATATTTTTGAAAGATTACTTTGTTTGCTGGCGATATAAATGTCTTTGGTCAGAGGGTCAATCATAAGCGTTTCTGCATTGCCGGGGCCGTCAGGATATTTTAGTTCGATCTTATCGACTGTAGTGATATCTGAAATATAGGGCAAGGTTTTACCTGTCAGGTCTGGTTCAGGAAAACGATATACGAATACCGAACTGTATTTGGAATCATTGTCGCCAATATCCCCAACATATATATAATTTACACCAGCAACGGGGCCAGGGCCAACGGCTATATCCTCCCAATCACGGTTACCTACTGAGGTTAGAGTAAGTGTTCCATTATTAGCGCCACTCCCATCGGTTAAGTAAACCTGGTTGGGGTCACCGCTATCCTGGTGAATGTATAATATTCCTGGATTGATCCTGCTTGCAGCTACACCGGATACTTCCAGAAGATCCTGGCGGGCAAGGGCATTTACAACCGGCACATTATTAAACAATTTTGTAGTATCCAGCGCAGAAGGGTTATATGATGTTTTTGGAAATTCTACCGGTTTCGGTGGAGTTACTACGGTTGTATCTTTTACAGGTAATACTGCGTTACCCGATTTATTACAAGAGAGTATTGTGAGTATTAAAAAACACAACAACCCATTTTTAAGGGTTGTTGTGCTAAAGATGTTATATTTCATTAATAACAATAAATATTAGTGTTGGTTACCTGTACCGTCTAACTGGTAGCAACCCATATCTTTTCCCGGAGGAGTTATACCGCTTGAACCAAAATTAGCATCAAGAGGTATACCTGCAGTAATTGGAGTGAAAGCAGTAGTTGTGCCTTTACCTGCAGCAGGAGAACCAGATTGTAAGCGGAAGTTATAACCGTCAACTGATGCCTGTGTAAGCCAGAAATTGCTGGCAGCAGGAAGAGGATAGTTTACAAACATAGGATTGTTTTGCCCTACCAGTGAAGTACCGTCATAAACCAATCCGAAAGTATAAGTCTTTCCTAAGAAAGCAGCCATATTTGGGATATCAGTAGCCTGTGGATGAGTAACTACCGGCTGTGCAACGTTTGTTGGCACAAACTGACCTGCCATAGCAGCATTGTCAGCATAATAGAAGTTATAACCATAAGCAGTTTGTTTAATTATGCTTGAAGCGTTGTAAGTAGTATCTGCCAGGTAAACTTTTGCGCCAGCAGGACCGCCAGCTATACGTACACCGAAATCACAATCAACTATCAGGTTATTATAAACCAATGCCCTTGAGTTGTTTTCTATTTCAACAGAACCGCTTCTTGCGCCATAAACACCATTATTCCTGAAACCGTCATTAATATAAGTGTTATTGTACATGGTAAACTGGCACTCGCCTGCTGTAGTACCGTCACTTGCTGATTTAGTACCATTTGTTGCACCTCCAATGATCAGGTTATAAGCCATATTACCAATAGCACTACCTTTAGCATTAAAGCCGTCACCACCATTGCTGCCGCATTTTTCCATGGTATTTCTCATGATGTTATAAGTACCGCCATAAAAACGTGTTGCATCATCAGGTGAGCCATACATCCATGAATCTTCCATTATAAAAAGACCGGCAGGATTCATGAAATATAAAATATACTGGGCACCTACTTTCAATGAATTTGAATTAGGAAAAGGAAGGGCCTTTAACGCTGCACCACCGAAATCAAGGTGAGTCCATTTAAGAACCACTAGTTTGCTTGTCGGGCCAGCATAAATACCGCCCCAGCCGCCAACATAAGCAGAATCCTGACCTACTACAGATGTGCCCGTAGTTTTAGTTCTGCGCGGATCAGTAATTGTAACCGGTGCATCTTTTGTACCAAGACTTACCAGGTCACCGTTTACAATGAAGTTGGCGCCGTTGGTCATGTTAATTTTAACACCTTTCTGAATTAAAAGTGTATCGCCTGCATTAATGGTAATGTCACCGCCTACAGTATAAGTTTGACCCGCAAGCATGGTACCTTTATAAGTACCTGCCGGTAATGTTCCCGAATTACTGATTGGTTTACCAACTTGCAAAAGCGGCACCGATACTATCGCCTTGTCGTTGTTCTTACTGCAGGCAGCAAGCGCTAAAAGCGATATTCCTAACATAATGATTTGTAACTTTTTCATAAAAATGGGGATGGATTTAATGATTCTATTAATTGTTGTTGCTTGTTTAAAAATTGTACTTAACCCCTAAATTGTAGCGGGCGTAGAATTGATCATATTGAATAGTAGTGTAGGCAGCGCTCTCTTGATGCGGGTATTTTGCTATACCAGTATAGTTATATGTATTATTTTGCTTGAGAACCAGTTGATAAGGCGTATTAAGTAGGTTATTGGCCTTGGCATAAATAATAAAATGATGCCCAATCTTCTTTTGAGCCGAAAGATCAAGATAGGTCGATGGGCGTTCCCAGGTATCCAAATTATAATAGGCAGATACTGCTTGTATTCGCTCGCCGATATAAGACAATGTTAATTGAGCATCCAAACCAAGTTTCTGATCCTTATACAATAAGGATGCATTAGCGATGTTTTCGGCCTGGCCTTGCAGCGGCCTGGTTTGGGCAACCTGGGTTGCAACGTCGTTAAGATAGGTATTCTTTAAAGTAGTTATTTTCGATTTGGTGTAGGTATAATTGATCGATCCACCAATGTTACCAAAGAATTTTTTGGCTTCCAATTCAGCGCCATAATTATGGGCATTGCCAAAATTCTCAGGAATATATTGTAATTTTGAGAGGTCGAGAACTGTTTCAATTGGGTTAATAAGGTTTTTGTAAAATCCACCGAGCATGAATTCGTCAAATACGCCGGGAAAAAACTCATATCTTAAATCGTAATTATCAATTACTGTATGCTGCAAATAAGGGTTTCCCACATGTGTGTAAGTTTCGTCATATGTATCATCGTTGCCGGGAACAAGATCGAAGGCGGCTGGGCGAAGAATAGATTTATAATAGGATGCTCTCAAGTCTTGATCCTGATTGTCTGTAAGCAAATACTTCAGATTAACGCTTGGTAAATAATCGGTATAAGTGTTGGTTGAAGTTTTACCCGGAAATATTGCTGGAAGCTGGGATATATAATATTGATAAGTATGCTCGGCCCGTATGCCGATTATTGCATTCAAATGCTCGCTGATATCATATTTTACCATGGCATACCCGCCCTGCACATTTTCGGTAAAAGTATAGACTCTGCCGTCTGTAGCTGATGAGCCTTTTGCATTTACTGTATCAGCCCCGGTAAACAAAAATTTTGCAGCTGGGATAGAAGTGTAGGTTTCAGGCACGCCATCTACGATGGCATTAGGCAAACTGTATTTATTCGCAAAATTGTCCCGGGTTTTGTGTCTGAACATCCCACCTGCCGAAAATGTAGCCTTGCGTCCAAATAGCTTTACTTTGTAGTGCAGGTTTAAATAGCCTGATATATCTTTGTCTGTATTGTGCAACCACTCTCTTGATTCATTCTGAACCAGTGTGGGGCCGTTGGTTATTCCTTGTGCCACTGAAACATTGGGCTCATTCGGATTACCGGTAGCCTGACTGGTTGTTGATGTGGGGCTGGTGCCGTATTGCGTATCGAACTCGGCATCATCAGGCAGTTTGTGTGTGGCTTTTGAATCTGCAACAGTCCAGTCGATGGAGAAGGGTTCAAATATAGTGTGTTTGCCGCTTAGTGCTATATTATAAATATTTTGCAAATCGCTACGTGTCTCTGTTAAATTATCAACGGAAAATGTACCACGATAGCCCTGATAAGTATATCCTCCATAAGTATCCTCCTGAGTCTGGCGTACCCTGTATTGGTTTAACTGCAGATAAGTAGCGAATAAATTAATCGTATTATTGGAATCGAATTTATAATCGACAGATGCAATAGTACCCAAACGCTGTAGCTGTGATGAATACTGGCGATTATAAGCACTTTCAAAAGCGAGTTCCTCCAATTGTGGAGAAGTATTAACAGGCGCAGCTACCGTATTGGTTTGCTTTGCAACAAAGCTATTATCGCCCTGGTATAAATTCTGGTAACTTCCTGAGAAAAGCACTCCCAGCTTATTATTCAGGTAGCGATTACCAATAGTTAAGCTTGCATTTAAATTTGGTGCAGGGTTTGCTGTTTTAGTAATAAGGTTTTGATATGGAAAATCGTTTGGTGTAGCAATACCGCCAGGGTTTATTTCGCCCGGCGATTTGCTGTTAACCGAACTATGGTCAAAACTTGCAAAAGGCCTGTCAAAAAATATCTGGCTATAGCCTGTACCTACCTCACCATCGATCTTTAATTTATCCGGAGCGGTTTTCATCACCAGGTTTACCACACCACCTGATGCATCTCCCTCCATATCAGGCGTAAGAGTTTTATAAACCTCTAACCTGTCTACTAATCCGGCAGGAAAGATATCCAAGGGCACGTACCTGTTTTTATTATCCGGACTTGGGATTTTAATTCCGTTTATAAGCGTAGTATTGTATTGTTTATCCATACCACGGATGATCACATGCTGAGCATCACCGGTACTGCTTCTGTCAATAGATATACCTGATACCCTGCCAAGTACATTGGATACCAATACATCGGGAGAAATTGCTATTGACTGTGCGGATACTGCATTCATAGTAACATTTGCATTCTTCTCAACATTTCTTGCTGATCTGTCACTTTCCCTGCCTGCATGCTCCATAATAACTACTTCGTTAAGTGATGTTGAGTTATCAACCATCGCTACATTCAAAACAACCGTATTATCTTTTGTTACCTCTACCGTATATTCTTTTGATTCATTATAGCCAACAAATTTTATCTGCAACTTATAAGTGCCGGCAGGCACGTCTTTAAATACATATACACCATCCAGTTTAACTGTAGTGTTTAATTGAGAATCACCATTTGCAATATGAACAGTAGCACCAATAAGTGTTTCTCCATTTTTTGCATCTGTAACATTGCCTTTTATAATGCCTTGTGAAAAAACAGTTGATGCAAGTAACATCAACACAACAGAAAGTAAGTATTTTTTAAGATTTTTAGTAAAACTTGAAACCATATGAACCGGATTTTTTGCAATGCTATTTATAATTCCAGCTCAATTTTTAATTAATTAATTTGATAAGCTTATGATATCAATCGCTTAATAAATGCTTCAGAATCTCTTTAGAATCTCCAAAATCTGTTCAGAATTCGTTTAGATTTAATCGCTAAACGGGTACTTCTCTAATCTCGGCAGTACACTCTGGTATATAGCCAGCCTCACGTGTATAGGTTGGGGGATGTTAAGTAACAATTTAAATCAATATTGATATCTTTCATAACCTGAATTTGCCGACGATCTATATTTCCCAGCCTTATAATGGCGTGCTGCCGCAGCAGATGGAAGGGATTTGTATCTACTAACTACCAAAACCTCTACCTGTATGTCAGCGGGATCAAATCCATTGAAACCAATAATATTCAAGACAAAACTTAGTTTTTACGATAGCACCAATATGGCACAGGCTGTGGCTGTGGTAACCTCGCTTACCAATCGTGCATTTATTGAAATGCCACCCGGAACACCGCCGCCAATTATTATCCGTTTTGAATTAGTATTTGTAGCATAGCCTGCCATCAATCCGAAAAGCAAGAAACTTAAAATGTGGCAGGCATATTGCGCGGTCTGCATAAGTAGACAGGTTGCCAAACTGGTATTATCATTTAAGCGGCATTCTTTGCCTTATATACTTTTACTTTGCCCCTTGCTTTACGGGGTCGTTTAATACTCCCTGGAAGATCAGGTATATTGTCATAGCGCCTGGGTATCAGCAATGAAATATAAAAAGGAATCGACAAAACAGTTTTGATAATCGATTTTGTTATTCGCATGGCGTCACGTAGGTTAGTTTTCACCCATTAGTTTTAAAGTGAAATAAAAGTTTTTATTGGTGCGTTCGATTCTCTTTTGACCAACCTGTTTACCATCTATCGACAATATCATGTTTGCATGTTTGCCTCTTCCCCGTCCATCATATACAGTAAAGCCTTAAACCATATGAACCTGATTTTTGCAATACTATTTATAATTCCAGTCCTATTTTCAATTAATTAATTTGATAATCTTAATATATCAATTTCTTAATAAATACTTCAGAATCTCTTTAGAATCCCCAAAATCTGTTCAGAATTTCTTTAGATTAATCGCTAAACGAGGGACTTCTTTAATCTCGGCGGTATACTCTGGTGTATACATATGGCACAACAGTTATCATTAAGCATAAGATAGCGAGCCAGAGTTACTGGTAAAATCGGATATCTGAAAGCTATAAAGAAATGGTTTCATTCCGTGCGTTTTTATGACCGCCGGTTCATCATACGCGATCATGTGCACAGCAAATTCGGGAAGGCACCGTGCAGTTTAACCCAAAAGCTTTCATATGTGAAGAATTTAGAATCCCCCATCCTGTGGCGGCATCATCGAATAACCTAATTGCCGCAGCACGTCGGCTTCATTATAAAAAGTTCTGCTACGTACAATTTTACCGTTTTCTATCTTGTATATGGCATTTACCCATGCGTTTACAGTACCCCTTCCGCCTTTGTATTTAATGGTGAGGTAAGCCCAGTTGGAAACCCAGTCGCCCTGATCAGCTTGTTCGCCTTCTTTAATGGTTACGGCTATGTTTTGATGACGGGTATATTTAATAGATTCATACAAATTGGCAGCATTATATTTCCAGTTAGCTAGTGCATTTGCCTTGTTGGTAGAATCACCCACAGAGGGGCCATACCCCATATAATTATCTGCAAGAAGAGATTCCATGATTGCCGGATTGTTAGTTTCTACGGCCTCCATATATTTTTTAGCAATGGCCAGGCTTTCACTTTCTTTTTTGCCGGTAGAAGAAGTGCAGGAAATAAGGCCAATACCTATAACGGTTAATAATATCACTCGTTTCATAATTTGATTTAATTTTTTATTGCGGTGTATGTTTGCTTTAAATCATTCTTTAGTTTAAGACAATAGTCTACCAATCTATTTATACTGCTATTTGAGGGTGTATCCTTTTCCTTCCATGCATGCTGAAAAACCCTTTACAAAACTGTCCTTCATTGCCTGTTCTTTAGATGCCGCATCTGCCTGTGCCTGCTGGTTTTGTTGCTTTTGTGCATTTTTCCCCGCCCTTCTACCGGCTACCCCGCCGGCGACAGCACCAATAGCTGCTCCTTTACCCGCATCGCCTGCAATAGCGCCAATGGCAACACCTGCCGCAGCTCCCTTGGCGCCACCTTTAACAGCGCCACCGGTAGGCCCGGTTTCAGCAGGTGCAACCGCAACTTTTGGAAGGTTCAACGGATCAATGCCTGATTGCTCCATTGCCCATTTATAACATTCAAATTCATCTTTTTTTTGTTGTTGTTTGCTTTGTCCTTTGGCCGGGAACACATATAATTTCAAACCACTTGATATCTGGTTATAGGTCATTTTTGAAGTGTCGGGTAATGCCGGTGGCGCCTGGGCAAGAATTGTTTCAGAAAATCCCAGGATCATAGCCAGTAATAAAAACCGGATAATGGCTTTAGAGAAAAAAGTTGTTTCCATTTTTTAGTTTATTTTAAATTATGAAGTATACTTCATTCATTCAACAACTGTGCGTTAGGAATTTCTGCAATAAAAACACGAAACTGTTGAGCATAAGTTCTAATAATCTATCCAATTAACATACAAACCAGAATGCTTTTGTGAGTTCTTAGTTGATATATGATCGTATAGATTATTAGTAATATGATTACGTATAAATCGGCATGTTTATGTATATCAATATTTGCGAAGCTTGATTGATAATAAAATGATGCAATTTATTTCAAATTGTGATGATAGTATTGTTAATCTATTCTCTATGTAGTTCCAATTTAGAATATGCAACGGATCAATCCTGGATTGCGTTCATTTTGGCGGTGGGGTTTTGGATACAGTTACCTGATCATTTCAATTCACGTTAATTGTATCTTTTTTAAGCGTAAAGCGTTGAAGCAAATAAAAAAACTATCGCACAGAGCAGAACCTGCCCAATCTTAAGGCTGGCTTTATTTTGCATGGTTTAATTGGTACTATCTAAGGTAAATAAAAAACATCTTTCAATAGCGTGCTTACAGGCGAACTATCTGCATTGGTTTCCATAATATCATCCATGTACTCCCACCATTCCTGCATAATTAGATTTTGCGGAAGTTTATCAATTTCACTTACCTTATCTGCCTTTAAAACGCCGAACAAAATATTGGTTTCCTCATCCAAAAAAATGGAGTAATCGCTGATCCCAGTTTCTTTAAGCAGGATCACCAGGTGCGGCCATATCTTATCATGGCGCTTTTTGTACTCTTCAGCACAGCCGGGCAGGAGTTTCATTTTAAAGGCGATGCGTTCCATTCCGTTCTATTTAAAATCTTCAATTAATTGCTTTTATCAATGGTTACGTTGTCTTTAGTGGCTCATCCGGTTAACTCCTTAAGCTTTATCATGTTATTTCTTCGCATCATTTATAATTTCAACCTTCCCGTTCTCAACCTTTAGTGGCAGCCATAAATAGTCTGATTTTTCAAGGTCGGTTTTATTCCAATGATCAGCCATAAACAAGTAGGTGTTTTTTTCTTTCAAAGGCAGCACGTAAGTACTTTGCGATTCGAAAGTGGTATTTGCTCGCAGTCCTTTGCAGGGGTTACCATATTCTTTGTATGGCCCTAATACCTTATCAGCAATAGCATAAGTTGCCGCATTGGCCGACCAACCCGTGCAATCAGAAGTGATTAAATAATATTTGCCATTATTTTTAAACAAAGCAGGCGCCTCGCGACGACGGTTAATTAATATGCGGCTATAAGTTTTTGTGGGATGTAGATAATCATCGCTTAACAGACAAACCTGCATCGTATTGTTTTGCTCGGATGAATAGATCAAATAGGCTTTGCCATCATCATCTTTAAACAAGGTCATATCTCTCGACATCTGGCCATTAGGCTTTACACTCTTGATATAATGATAAGGCCCGGCAGGAGTTTTGCTCACCGCTACGCCTGATTGTGAATAAGAATAATCCTTAGCATCAATATGCATCCACATCACAAACTGCTTTGTTTTGGTATTATAAATAACTTTTGGGCGCTCTATAACTTTACCAGTGTCAATATCGCTCTTGGGATCACCTTTTACAGGGGCTAATGCCACGCCTTCATATCTCCAGTTTTTAAGATCTTTTGATGAATAGCAGGATATCCCTCCAGCCGGAACCCGGTAATCTTCCCAGCTTTGATTAGCTACGCGCCAGGTAGTTCCTTTTTTAATCTCGCCAAACAGGTAATAAATACCATCGTGATAAAGCATCCCTGCACCATGGGCATTGATCAGGTTTTTATCAGTATCATATAATTTACCATCAACTGACAGATCAGATGCCTGTGCAAAAGCATCCATTTTTAAAAATATTGTGCAGCTCACAATGAGTGCAATAACTGTGTATTTCAAAGCTTTATTTATTTTATTTTTCTTCCAGTACTATAAAGTTCCATGGCAATAATGTGATGAGTTCGCCTGGTGTTATAATTTTATTTTGCTGATACCGGTCTTATCGGTATAAACTGGTTTTGTTCTTAAAATTGAATTTGCCGGAAACTGATAATTAGTAAATGTTTTCAGTTGGGAAGCTGATGTAATTGCAGCATTTCCGGGACTCTTAAAATCCGGTTTAATATTCAATCCGACTATTTTGCCATCCTTTTGCTCTTTCCCTGTCTTTTCGGCCCAAGTTTTAAGGTCTTTTATATCATCAATTTTAAAACCACTTTCAATACTCCACCAATTGTTGCCCTGATATTTGACATCGCCTATTTTATCTATTCCTTTGATGAGTGAATCCTTGCCTACAAATACATTGTTATAAAAACGTATCCCCTTGCTCTCGCTTTTTTCTGAGAAAGTGATTGCCGCTACTTTTGAGTTATAAATGATATTTCCATACACATCGCAATCATAAAACTGTTTCTCATCATCAGAGCTGTTCCATACATATAAACCGGCTTGTGAGTCAGAAACTGTCCCGTCATTCTCACTAATATTATACCTGAAAATATTATGATGCCATGAACTTGCTCCCCAATACTGGAAAATGCAATATCCCGAGCCCTGGTTTTCATAAGAGACACAATATTGCACAATAGAATTAGTAACACCGCCATCCAGGTCAAAGCCACCGCCGTCTGCACCACCTTTAGAGGTTTTGTTACGATAAGACAGGCAATGCTGAATTACAACATTCTCTGCCTCATAGGCCCATATCCCTACCGGGCCGTTGCCAATACGCGGCATGTCCCAACCATTATTTGTTGCTGTGCAGTGATCTATCAATACATTTTTGCAATTCCCCACTACAATACCGTTACCGCTGTGGTTAGTCAGATTGGTTGGGTCGCCGGGATTATTTTCGGCGCGGCAATCCAGAATCTTTATATCGCTGCTCTCCCGCTTAGGATAAGCGCTCTCTACAGTAATACCTGCCGACCCGTTATCATGCGTGAATACCTTTTTTGCAACAACATTTTTTGAAGAGAAGATACGCAGGCCGGATTTTTGGAAACCCGAAATATTTAGATCATCAACAGAGATTTGTATACAATTATTAATAGCAAGCCCATCTTCCACATTCCCTGTTTTACGACCAGAACCAACAAGTGAAAGATGTTGTATTTTGATATATTGCCCTTTATAAACTTTAACGCCAACGCTATCTTTAGCGTTAATAGTAGCATGTGCACCACCGTAAGAGGTAATTACAACAGGCTTATTTGCCGCTCCGTTAATAGCTTGAGTGAGTAACAGGCTTCCGTTAAAAACTTGTCCCGATCTGAAAAAAATTGTATCACCTGCCACAAGTTGCTGACTGTTTATCTTATTAAGAGTTTTAAAGGGAGATTTCTTAGTGCCCGGATTATTATCGTTACCACTCAAGCTAACATAATATGATCTCGAAGCAGTTAAATGCTGAGCAAAGCTTTGTATACCTGTTAATAAAGCAGTAGCAAAAACAACGCAGCAGCAAATTATATATTTATTAAAATTCATTTATGATTGTTTTTATAGATTCCTGTAAAAGAATGTATGATGACCAAAGTTGATCATCATGCATTCCTATGCAAGTTATTAATATCCCGGATTTTGTTTGAGTGTTGACTTATAATTTTAAGGGTGGTTTATGACCCTGTTTGAGAGCGAAGTAAAAAATTGTTAAATAAAACTAAAAAAAATCAGCTTTATCAGTGTGATAAACACGCTATTAAACTACTCATATAGCCTTTAAATGTGTTTTTGTTTAAAATCGATGTTGTATTTTTTCATGCCACAATACATTACATTTGCCTTGCCTTAACTGCTTAACCAATTACTTATAAATGCAAAAGTATTCTAAACAAACCCGGCTCCTATTGGCAGTTGACTGCATTATTTTTGGATTTGACGGTGAAACACTAAAGATCCTCTTGATAAAAAGAGGCTTTCAGCCAGAAAAAGGGAACTGGAGCTTAATGGGCGGGTTCGTCCAGGCGAATGAAAGTCTGGACCAGGCGTCTAACAGAATATTAAAGCAACTTACTGGTTTAGAAGGGGTTTATCTTGAGCAACTGCACACATTTGGTGACACACAACGCGACCCGATAGAACGGACTGTATCAACTGCTTATTTTGCCTTAATTGATATACACAAGTATGAAACACAGCTAAGTAATGATTACCATGCCGAATGGTTCCCTTTAAAACGTACTCCTAAACTGATATTTGATCAACAGGAAATGGTTGAAACAGCCAAAAGACGAATACGTTATAAAGCGGCTTTGCACCCAATTTTATTTGAACTATTGCCCGGCAGGTTTACGATCCCACAATTACAAATCCTTTATGAGAGCGTTTTTAATACCACAATAGATAAAAGAAACTTCAGTAAAAGAGTTTTAGCTACCGGACTATTAATAAAATTAGCTGAAAAAGATAAGGCCGGATCAAAACGCGGTGCATACTATTACCAACTCAATATGAAGAACTATTATGCTAAATTCCAGGCATTTTTGAACTTTATTCCCAACCCTGACACGCTCTTGCTTTAACTCATTTATTCCTTTATCAAACAACACTAATATTATAAATCCGCAAAAATATTGGCCAGTTGACAACTCAAATGGAGCACCTATTCGCATAAGTTCGATAGGTTATCGTCACTACTTCTTTGGAATTAATTGCACTTAGCATCCTTATATTGAAAAGGATTCAGGATCTCTTCTGAATTAAATAAATCCCTATACGATACCCAGTCAGTTTTGACAACAGAATAACTAATTACAGAGTCGCCAGGAAGTTGTTCGGTATAACATATTTTAAATATAGTTTCATCTTAAAATATGCTACATGTACAAAAATACATCCATGCTTATTGTAGCCTTTCATTAATAGCTTTGACCTGGTCAGTTCCCTACAAAGCTGTGTATTAGTGATAATTAGAATTTGTTTTAAGGTAAAAAACAAAATGCAGACAAAAATGAAAATCAAAATCACCATCCTGAGTCTTGCTGTCGTTGCAACGCTTGGCATTTTCAGCAGTTGTAAGCAACCTGCAACACAAACAAATGAAACGGCGGAAGGGACCAGTCCTACGGATTCACTGGACCGAACGGTGCTTCCCATCCATGAGCCTCCCCGTCAAACTTACAAAGAGCTGGATGCCCGCAATGCCAAAGCACCGGCACGCTGGGAAGTAAAAGCACCTAAAGGCGCACCGAATGTGGTGGTGGTTTTAATTGACGATATGGGCTTTGGCGCTTCCAGTCGTTTTGGAGGGCCAATCAATATGCCGGTACTCGATAAAATTGCAGCGGAAGGTCTCAGTTATACCCGTTTTCACACTACCTCACTCTGCTCGCCAACACGGATGGCACTGCTTACCGGGTATAATCATCATAGCAACAATGCGGGTTCTATCATGGAAACCGCGACTGCTTTTCCGGGTAACAATGGCATAAGACCCCAATCCATTACTCCAATGGCCGAAGTGCTTCGCCAAAATGGCTTCAGCACAGCCGCTTTTGGAAAGTACCATGAAACACCACCGTGGGAAATTTCTGTATCTGGTCCTTTAGATCGTTGGCCCACTCATTCGGGTTTTGATAAATTCTACGGTTTTATTGGTGGCGAAACCAATCAATGGGCACCATTAGTATATGATGGTACTACGCAAGTAGAAGTCCCAAAAGACCCGAACTATCATTTCACTACCGATATGACAAACCAGGCCATCAGTTGGGTACGTTTTCAACATGCACTTACACCTGATAAACCTTTCATGATGTATTTTGCCACAGGTGCCACCCACGCGCCACATCACGCACCTAAAGAATATATAGATAAGTACAAAGGCAAATTTGACCAGGGTTGGGATAAATTGAGGGAAGAAACACTGGAGCGCCAGAAAAAACTTGGCATCGTTCCGCAAAATGCTAAGCTGGCTCCTAAACCCAAGGACATAAAAGACTGGGATAAATTATCACCAGATGAAAAGAAAATGTTTGCCCGCCAGATGGAAGTGTACGCTGGTTTTGGCGAGCATACCGATCATGAGATTGGGCGCCTTTATTCGGCCATTGAGGATTTGGGTGTAATGGATAATACCGTGTTCATTTATATTGTTGGTGACAATGGGGCAAGTGCTGAAGGAACTATGAATGGAGTGTACAATGAAATGACCTATTTCAATGGGGTGCGTGAATCGTTACAGGATATGATGAAGCATTATGACGAATGGGGCGGACCAAACACCTATCCGCATTATGCTGCAGGATGGGCGGTGGCAATGGATGCTCCTTTTTCCTGGACAAAACAGGTTGCTTCTGATTTTGGTGGCACACGCAATGGTATGGTGATTCATTGGCCCAAAGGCATTAAAGCGAAAGGGGAGATTCGTACGCAGTTTACACATGTCATAGATGTGGCTCCAACGGTGTATGAAGCATGTAAAATACCGGCGCCTAAAACGGTGAATGGCATTGAACAGGACCCGGTTGAAGGCACAAGTATGGTGTACAGTTTTAATGATGCTAATGCGAAAGAAAAGCATACCGTTCAATATTTCGAGATGTTTGGCAACAGGGCAATATATAGTGATGGCTGGTATGCCAGAACTATTCACAGGCCGGCATGGCAAAGAATGCCCAGTCAAACCCTGGACAAGGACCCATGGGAATTATATAATTCAAATGATGACTTCAGCCTGTCGACTGATGTTGCAGCTCAAAATCCTGATAAGCTGAAAGAGCTTCAGGCATTGTTTATGACGGAAGCCGAGAAATATCATGTGCTTCCTATTGATGACCGCACGCTGGAAAGAACAGATGCAAAGGCAGTTGGACGGCCTGATGTTATGGGAGCGAGAACATCTGTTACATATGGTGAAGGAATGAAAGGAATGGGCATAGATATTTTTATCAGTACCAGAAATACATCTTACACAATTACCAGTGAGGTGGATGTTGCCACCAATGCTAATGGCGTTATGGTTGCACAGGGAGGAAGGTTTGGCGGTTTTTCATTTTACCTTAAAGCTGGCCGGCCAGTATTTACGTACAATTATCTCGGATTGTCGGCATACAACGTCGTATCTGCCCAAAGTCTCAAACCGGGTAAGCATACCATTGTGTATGATTTTAAATACGATGGCGGCGGTTTAGGAAAAGGCGGAACAGGAACCATTACTATAGATGGCGCTAAAGCAGCTAGCGGACGTGTAGCTATGACACAACCGGGAATATTTTCTGTAGACGACCTTGCTGATGTGGGTACAGATGATGGAACGCCTGTTGCAAATTATGGCGGGCCGGCTCATTTCAGCGGGAAGCTTGATAAGGTAAAAATTGAAACCCATCCGGGAGCTGCTGCTGGCCAGGCTGATAAAAAGAAAGCATCTGATCTGGAAAAAGCGGCAAGATTTGCAGCCAGGGATTGAATGGTTCCGCGATGATAGTATTATTGACCAAAAAAATTAATTCAAAACACCGGGCAGACATTTTAACAAACAGTGGCCACCGCGTTGGTGGTCGCTGTTTTCTCTCCGCAGCTGTGGTTGACAAGACCTGGAAGTCGGGAGGGTCCGGGTAGTAAAGTAAAGAGAATAATACAGTTTGATCGTTATGCAGGCTTCTTTACAATTGCTTTGCTATTCAACTCACCTCCAAAGTAATTCCTTTGGACCGGTCGTTGCTCCATTCGACCAACCTCTCTTTTCGCCCAAGGCGGAGAAAGAGGTTTTTTTGCATTCGAAGGGGGATAATATCCTCCATCAGTTTCATATTTAAAAATGCAACCAGTCATCCGGCAACAAATGGCTGTTAACTTTTACTTCTGTTTAGCTTTGAATTAGTAAAACTATTCATATGGAATTTTTAAACATTACGGGCAGAAGGTGGATTTGTCTCGCTAAGGATGGCAATGTATATAAGAAGGACAATGGAGGCAACTGGAGCCAGTATAATAATGGCGGCTGGGATTCGGCAGATAAAAACAAGGCAACGCAACAGAATTTAAATAATTCTGAAAAAGCCAGAAACACAGGCCAGCAACAAACACAAAAATTTCAAAACTTCCAGTGCTGCGGCGGAGGTAATTTCCAGCGCGGCGGTGGCGGCTTCAGGGGTCGGCATTAATGATACCCGCAATTTATTACGGTACATCAGTGATCACCTTAAAATACTACTTATGTTACACACAAATAATGAAAAGCGATTTTTTAGTGCGGCAATACTATTGTCTTTCCTCACTATTTTTTCTTCCACTGCTTTTGGACAAGTATACACCAATAAAGAAGTTGGTAAAGAAAATGAACTGAAGGACAGTCTCCAAAAAACGGATTATCCTTATATGCTGCCGATCTGGGGAAAAAAAGTGGCTAAGAAAGGTTATAATTTACCTTATTCAGCAGGCGTGAGCGTAAATTACCTTTGGCAAAAATCAGACCTGGTTATAGAAAATCTTAGTGTTGGTTTTAATAACGGCACGATGCACAACCTTGATCAAATAATACGTTTTGATAAGGCTACGTCAGAAACGAATTCGATAACTATAAGGCCTGATGTCTGGGTACTACCCTTCTTAAATGTATATGGAATTTTTGCTACTTCAAAACCATCTACGAATGTTGGTTTTGGGATATGGATACCCGATGCCAATAACACTTGGCACGAAATATTCAATTACAACACCACAGCTAATTTCACAGCCCAAACCTTAGGATTTGGATTCACCCCCACGATAGGTGTGGGGGGCGGCTGGGTGGCTCTGGATATGAACTTTAGCTGGTCGGACGTGAGCGCATTAGAAAAACCTGCATTTGTTACTGTGTTTGGCCCCCGCGTAGGTAAAACGTTCAAATTTAAAAAACCTGATCAAAATATTGCGGTTTGGGTTGGCGGGTTCAGGGTAAAACTTGCCAGCGGAACCAAGGGATCGATTGCGTTAAAAGATGTAATACCTGCTGATGGAAGCATGCAGGCAAAAGTTGATGCCGGCCAGCAAAAAGTAACAGACGCACAAACGCAGGTTGATACCTGGTGGAATAGCCTGACGCCTCCACAACAAAACAATCCGGTAAATAAGGCAAAGTATCAAACGGCAAATACTGCTTTAACTAGTGCAGGTAACATCTTAGACGCTGCGGACGGCGCGCTCAGCACTCTTTCCAACTCAACCATCCAATATTCGCTGGACAAAAGGGTGAAGGATCCCTGGAATTTCATCGTAGGCAGTCAGTTTCAGCTAAATAAACACTTTATGGCGAGGGCGGAGTATGGATTTCTGGGAAGCCGTCAGCAGTTTTTAACCGGGCTACAATATCGTTTTGGCCTGTAAATTTATTGGGGAATGAAAAAATATCTGCTTATCCTGTTTATGCTGATTCTTGGTTTTTCTGCAAAGTCACAGGTGCTGATATCTATTTTGTTAGGCGATAAGTTAAATTCGGGGAAGGTGGAGTTCGGGTTGGATGGTGGCCTCAACTGGTCTACCATGCAAGGGTTACCGGGAGCCAATAGTCATACCGGATTTAATTTGGGCTTTTATTTCGACTTCAAATTTAATAACCCTGCATGGATGTTAAATACCGGGGTGATTGTAAAATCCGCCCTGGGAGCCGGTGACCTGCCGGTATATTCTCTTAATAATGCCCTCCTTGATAGTGCATTCAAAGGTGGAAGTGTTACCAGGAAACTCGAGTATTTTAATGTGCCAGTGATGATAAAATATATGTTCAAAAACAACTTTTATGTAAAGGGAGGCACACAATTAGGATTGCGATATAACGCTTTTGATGATTTTACCAACAAGGTAATTGATAAGGATGATCTCAACTATAAATTGAAGATCAAAGATCAGTTTCGGCCTCTGGATGCAGGCTTAGTGGCAGGTTTAGGTTACCGGCTTATGGGAGGCAACGGAATGAATATCGAGATGAGATATTATTACGGATTGGTGGATGTTGTAACTGCTGAAGCATCACCACCCCAGTATAACAGGTCGCTCTATTTAACAGTGGGTATACCTATTGGCAAATCGAAGAAAAAGGAAACAAATATAAATTAGGAAGCAATAAATGAAACAATTTACCGTCCTGGTCTTTTTTATACTTTTTACATTATTGCGAGGTTACAGTCAACCTGTTGATAGTGTAAAAAAAAGCTTGCCTGTTCCCGAAACAACCGTGATTTCCGTCATGAGCGAGCTGGAAAAACAGAATAGCCAAACCAATCAAATTTTTCCGAAGCTGGAAAGTGAGACCGAGCTTAAAACTCTCCGTCTAAAACTCGAAACTATTACCGCCTCCCTCTATGATCTGCAGCAGGATTTTAACAATTATCAGGACCGGGTAAATTATCGCAAAATAAAATCCAATTATATATTTCTTAATCAGGTAAATGCAGAACTAAACAGGCTACGAAATAGAATTAGCGAGGAAGTGACTTATAATGTGAAAGTAGATAGTATGACTTCTGCATTTTCCAACTCCCGAACCCATTACAAAAGCTTCGATATGATAAAACATCCCGAACTGAGAAAAGAATACGAGCTGGTGATTAATAAGTGGAACAAGATCGATAGCATCAATAAAAGAAATTCAGTTTTACTGGAGAATTTACAAGGAGAGTTCACCAATGATAATGTTATTGTTTCAGACAGGCGTAGAGAAGCATGGAGCAAAATGGAAGAGCTTAATGAAAATTTATGGAACAAGGATGAGCCCGGGCTTTTTAATGCCCGCAGCGCTAACTATCCCCGTTCCTTCATTGTGGCGATCAAAGAAACATTATCAAGGAGTGATCTGCTTTTTAAGTATTATATAAGTAATCAGGCTGGTTTTATAGTTGTTATAATAATAGCTTGTTTATTGATCGCCTTTTGGATAAACTATTTTATAAAAAAGCAAGCTGTTGATGTTGATGATCTGAAAGGATATTTGCATCGGCAGCCATTTTTAAGCAGCCTGCTTATTTCCGTTTCATTTATACCGTTTATTTTAAAAAGCCCTCCGTTGATATTTTTAGATTTGGTATGGGCTTTAGTTGGAATCATTATTACGTTACTAATTATTTCTAATAACGATATCCCCGGCAAGTTAAAGTCATTGTGGCTGGTTTCTTCAGTGGTGTTTTTTTTAATAGGGGCAACAGATGTGCTTATTTATTCCTCTTTAGCAGAAAGATGGATTACCATGGTAATTAATATGCTATGTGTATTTATTGGCTTCTACGCCTACCAGCTTATTAAAACCTACTCATTTCATAATGGATACACGACAAAAATACTTTTGGCATTATTTGTAATATTTGGTACCAGCTCTCTGGTCTATAATTTATTAGGTTACTCCAGCCTTTCTAAAGTACTTACTATGACGGGGTCTTACCTCATTTTTGCAGCTATTGCTTTAATATTGTTTACCCAGATACTTGCAGACCTGATAAAAATGCTGTTTAAAGTTATTCACACTCAGGCATCTACCTCCTTTAATACTGAAATTGATTCTTTGTTAAGAGAATTTACAATTCTTTTAAATATGTTTTCATTTATTGTATGGGTAAGTATTGTGCTCGACAATCTGAATATTTTAGATGGATTAACTGCCAGTCTTTCTTTATTTCTGAATAATCCGATCAAGGTGGGCAAGGCTGCTTTCACGCCCTGGAGTATAGTTATCTTTTTTATCATTATTTGGGTATCGACTCTAATCAGCAGGATAGCATCAGTTTTGACCGAGTATGGCTATAATATAAACAGAGAAGCGTTTAGCAGTCTTAAAAACTCTAAGCTATTATTAAAAATAGGTATCGTCAGTTTCGGCTTAATACTCGGATTTGCAGCATCAGGTATACCGATAGATAAATTGGCAATCATCATAAGCGCTTTAAGTGTGGGCATTGGATTTGGACTTCAAAGCCTTATAAATAATCTCGTGTCGGGCATTATTATCTCCATAGAAAGACCAGTGCGTATTGGTGACTCGATAGAAGTAATGGGGTTTTCTGGTATTATAAGGGATATTGGCATACGATCAAGCAGAATACACACAAGCAACGGACCGGATATAATTATTCCAAATGGCGAAATATTATCTCATGCCTTAATTAAATGGACGGTAAACAACGGGCAACGTATTATGGATATCAGTTTGATGATCAAATATAAAGCCGATCTGAATGCCGTATACGAGTTGATCAAAGATGTTTTTAAAAATAGCGCCGGTGTATTAAAGCACCCCGAGCCTATTATTAATATCGTAAGCATTCAGGCGGCCGGAATAAGTATTAAGTGCTACTTCTGGTGCGGAGAATCCAGAAATTGGGAAAATACAAAGACTAAGGTTTTAACAGATTTGTATTATGCTTTTAAAAAAGAAGGTATTGATTTGGAATCAACTAACGAGCAGAAATAATTAAATTCTATCTCCGAAGAATCAGTATACTAAAAGGTTTTCTTGTGGATATCGTTTACTATCCTGGAACTAATCATACTAAACATTTTTATACTGAAAAGGGTTCTGGATTTAAGCAAATAACTATAAATGAAAGAGCGCCTGATTGCAATTAAAAGGTTTCTCTTATGTTTAAATAGATGCCCGAAAACCCGTAGCTTCTCCCATAATCAGCAGTAATGTTAGTGCGGTCAACTTTATTCATTTTAATGCGAAGCCCGAAGCCGTATCCCGGTGCAACTGTATTAAAAAGAGGTTGATTAGAATATGGCAACGGATTGCTGGCCGTTGTAAAGTTCACAAAAGTTACACCTCCGAATAAACCGTTCTTGCTGAGCTGAAAACGGAACTCCGATTCACCATAAATCATATCGTTACCCCTAAACCTGCCTTGTATATATCCTCTTCCCGATCGGTTATAAGTATCCCAGGTAATTGACGGCAAATCCAAATAAGGAAGACGCCCCGATGTGACACTTGCACCCCAAAGCCAAAATGCTATTAAATTGGCCGGTTTTGCTTTATTTACGCCGATGTATGTCCGGTATTCATAATAAACAACTGTGCTGTTTTGTGAACTTCCTAAAGCTTTCGGGTTGACACGAAAAGCTACATTAAAATAAGATCCTTTGTAAGGATTCACCGGATTGTCCCGACTGTCGTGCATAACCTGCAGTGATAATCCATTTGCGGAATAATGTGTTTGGTTAAAATTATATTCAGTTGAATAAATATAATGTGAGGTGAGATGGACAGGTGAGTCCAGTCGCAACGATTCATCCTCAATTTTTGTATCAATGTCTACCATCACGCCAACTCCTGCGTACCAATCGTTAGCTACCTTTCTCAGGAAGGTTTCATAAAACCGTAAATAGTTATAGTTCAGCGGTTGTTCCAAGCTGTCATGAGTTGTTGTGCTTATACCATTCCAGCTAAAAGTATAATGTTGATTATGAAGGCCATATATGCCTAACCCATAAGTAGGCTGTGTAAAAAACAGCAAACGATTATCTCCGGATATATACCATTTATTATCTGTCGTATAAATATCAAATCTCAGATTTATAATTATCTGTTCTTTTGATGTTAATGACGTATTTGTCATTGCGGTAGAAAGTTTGGTTATTTTGGGGTCTCCCAAAAATTCGGTGGCACTTATAGCTGCTCCTATCAAGAAACCATTTTCGGGGCTATAGCCAAGGATCGGTATCAGAGAAAGATTTTTTACACCTTGCCGGGGCGTATCTATTACAGTTTTCTTTGGTTTTTTTCCCCACTTTCTAAATATGTCAGAAATATCAACCTCATTAGCTAAACGTATAGAATCCTGGGTCTTGGTATCTTCCTGCGCATAACATGAACCATGGGTCATCATTAAAATGAATGCACAAGTTATAACACACCCCAGAGCATACAGAAATTTCCGGGTTGGGATTTCAAACTTCGATGTTTCAAGAAGGTTCACATTTTTGATCTATGATGTTATAGTTAAAAATTAATCCTATCCGGATTTGAGGACCGTATTCGTTCATGCGTATAAAAACCTATCACTTCCTGATTTATTATCATTATAATCCATGGAAATGTAACGATAGCCAAGGCCAATTTGCAAAAGTTTTGATGCACGATAAGCAACATCAGGCTGCAATTGCCAGGCAAACTTAGACCCGACTCCAAAACCATATCCTAAATTCTAAATCCAATTGATAACCTGACGAAAGGATATTTGCTGGTATAGTCGGGATAATCCCTATAGTCGCCACGTAAAATTAAATAGCCGCCCTCAGCTCCTATAGAAAATTTGTCAAATATCTTGTACCTTACTTCGCCGGAGGCAGTATGCAAAAAATGAGTTGAGCTATTACCATTTATCGTTACAAACCAACCGCCTTTGTAATTAAATATAAAAGCAAGCTTATTCTTTACCATTATACCTGCCTGGCCTATCAAACTAAAGCCCGGACCATAATCATAATTTCTGCCCTCGCCGTAGTATAAGTAAGGATCGGGTACAGCAGCCAGTATTACAGCACCTGCACCAATCCTGGTGGTAAAATTAACGTCGTTATCGTTCGTGAATTTAGAATACAGGCTAAAGGTGACAGATTGCGCCCCATACTCAAATGATGAATTATGATAAAAATCATAATTGGCCGTAAGTGACATTATATGGTCTTCCTTTTCATTAGACTTAAGCTCCCATGAAGACAAAAGTCCGTTCACACTTACATTATTTATCTTTGCAGTATCATCATCACCCAACTCAACCTTGATATCAAAGTTATTGAATGGCGTTTTTGAAGGTTTAAAAGGGTCTCCATATAATAGTCGTAACCGGGCATACCAACCTGCTTTTCCTTTAGTAAACAGATTACCGGTATGTTCATTGATCTGCCTGGCACCTATATCTAATTCTCCTGCCATAGCCATTGTATCCAGATCTGTTAAGGGTACAGTAGATACCCGGCCCCACTTGCCATCTAAGAGTCTGTTAAATCCACCCATCGGATCAATCAAAAACCCAAACACTTCGCTCACCTGTCTTTTCACACCCCGCTGCTTTTTATTGATGATCCGGTTTGATACACGATGAGTCATTTCGCCCAGGATTATACCGCCTACACTGGTGTTAATAAAATCGTTAGGCGCAGGAGGGTGCGTTTCACCAGCTACTTCCCACATAAAGCTGCCTGCAAAAGAGGCAGGTGCCGATTGCCAAAAGCTGTAACCGTTAGATCTGAATGCATTGAAATACAAGTTTCCCTGGTAAGGATGTGCGATTTGGTTGGTAGTAAAGTTATTATCATCCCACTCCCAATTGCTCAGCTTCAAATTATGTCCTATGCTCGCAAATGTAACGTGCGCAAACTCAGCATCGCGTACAAAGTAATTATATGCCCAGGGTATTATTTGCGCTAACATTAATTCGCCGGAAGCCCGCCAAAACCTCTTTTTTACAATCGTTGAATCTATCGGCGTTATCTTTGCTGTTGTATCCGTTGAAATTTGCACAACCAAAGTTTTTGAAGTATCGCCCGATGCCGCATATACGGGTTTGCTATATCCGGTAATTATGAATAAAAGCAACAAACAATAAAATATACGTTCCGTGGTAATATTTTTTGTAGCTATCATATGAGAAAATCTTATGAGTATCACTAATAATAATAATAATACTCCAAGGTAAGCTGTAACCCCCAATAATTTAATAGAGATTGAGCTTAATGACGTGGCACATTTAAAAATGAAACCAATATTTAACTGTTATGGAAAATCAGATCGTTAAACACCCCGGGGGAGGGCGAGGTCTCTAGCCACTGAATTGAAAAAAACATCCGGAAGGAGTAACTGAAATGAAAACACAAAATAGTTATCAGCGAAGCTGTTTTGAGAATAAGCCCCGGCCTATTTATTTAACACGTAAGGTTTGACAGAAAGCAATTCTGCAGCCAATAACCAAACTATTTCCTGGGTCTTTTCTTTTTTACAGGATCAGATGACCTTTCCACTTTGGTATACTTTACCATTGGACTAACTCTTGTAGCTGATGGGAGTGGTTGACTCTGGTCCGTAGCTTTTTCTTCCCTTATGCTTAAGCTAAGAGTTCGGTCTCCTATTGGATAGCCGCTCAAATTTTTAATTACTTCTTCGGCTGCTTCCCGGTCATGCATTTCCAGAAAAGCATAACCCTTACAAATTCTGGTCTTTTTATCCCTAACTATCTTTATAGTACTGACCTGGCCGAATGGCATAACCAATTTTACCAAATCTATCTCTTCCATGTCCAGCGGGAACCCACCTACAAATAACTTAACCATTCAATCTTTAAATGAGATTATAAAGATAATCTCTCATTAGCATTTGATCACGATTTCATTTCAAAAAATTTGAACATAATTTATAAATATCTGTAAATAAGCAATTTGCATTTAGATTTTTATTCACATCTAAATTAAAAAGGATCGAATCTTAATAATTTTTTTGATATTTATTCGATTACACGTTTCTGATTTTACTTTAAAACAACATATTGATAAATTGATAGTTGATTGTTTGACTAATTGCATTTTTTAAAAATTACGGGCTTATTAAAAATAATGTCTCCAGTCAAATACGATCCTGATACCAATTTGATATACTGATTTTAACTCCGGGAGTGCAGCGTCGACCGGTGCAATAACTGCGGCGTGGTGAGGAATCGTAACACCTCCGGTTAGTTGAACGAGCAGGCTTGAGCTCTGCACTTGCGAAAAAGATCTGCGAAATGGCTGATACTCGAGTATTGGAAAATCGAGTTGAGTAGATTTATAAGATATTAATGTGGCCTGTTTGTTGCCAATAGGAATTAAAAGTGACTGTATTGGCGTATTCAAGCCGAATAATGAAACTCCGATCTCTCTACCAAGGACAAACTGAAAGCGACCAATCTCAGTCGCTATTCCAGCCTGCCACGGAATAAGTCCCCCATTGCCCGCGGTTACGGCCATCTTAGTTAAGGTTTCGGGTGAGATAAGATATAAAATTGGCCCTGCAATCAGCAAATCGCCTGGGATTAGCCAGAAAGGAAGACGTAGTCTAAAATTATAGGCTGATTGTCCGGGAATAGCCGATGTAATTGAACTTTCATGGTTTTGAATACCCGGATTAACAAACTGGGTTGTTGATGAACCATTTATCTTCCAGCCAAATTGAATATAAACCAGACCATCGCCTGCTTCATTCAATACGCCCTCCAGCCCCAAACCGAAACGTATATTGGCCTCAATTCCTGCCATTGCGCCCGCCTGTGTCTGATTTTTACCAAAACCACCGGATATTGCGTCGCTGTTTAATGCTGAAGATACACCTATAAACGTGCCCATTTCTGAACGGAACCTGGGAAGTTCACCCAAGCCTGTTGCCAGTCCCGGTACAGGGGTTCTGGTTAAAATCTCCCTAATATATTTGAAATCTCCTGTATGAACTGGCATCACATTGTTTTTGCATATGTTTAAAGTATCAGGAAGATTAGTAGAAGAAATTTTATTGTTCTTGTAGTCTAATTGCAATTTACCGTTTGCAGCATCAAGAAACTGTTCAAGGCTTAACCTCACACTAGCAGAAGCAATCGCAGCATCTTCCGGGCGCATATATGCATCCCCCTTGAGGATCATTCTTTTCCCATTCCATGAAACAACCTCAATGCCTTTTTCATTGTAATAATCATGCGTTCCTTTACGAAGAGAAGCATTGCCCCATGTGCCTGCAATATGGCCTGCTGCGAAGGAATCCTCAAGAAAATGCAACGCAAATGCTTCATCAGCAAGAGCAGCCAGGATCAAAGCTTCTTTTTCATCAGCTGGCAGGTTCTCATTTGCATATCTTGCAGCCTTTTGGGTTGCACTGATATGAAACCATGAATAAGCGCCTAAGGCGTTAAGCGGGGCACCGTGTGAAAGACAGGCGGTAAGATATTCTTCCAGGTCGGTATCGAATTTTGGGCGGGCCAAAAGGAAATGAACATTATTGGAGCCGGCCCTTGTAGCATATTCCATATCTGCCCTTTGGAGCTTTATATCTGAATTACGGATGGCATTAATTTCCTGATACCTGGTTTTTGCATTTGCGAGATCTATTTTCAATTGCGCAGCAATATCTGCAACTTTTAATATCCAATCAGAATGTAAAATGGTGTTTAACATGAGCTGTGGCGAACAGCTATGATCTCCGCTGATGGCGGTCCAGGAGGCGTAATCAAGTTTTGCGGGTTTGATGCTTTGCCCCGGATCTATTACCGATTCTGTAAGCCGGTCTGAATATTTCTTACTCGCTTCGGTCCAAAGCCTGTCCAGGATAGCACGATATTCAGGGTTGAGATTTTGGATAGCAAGCAAGGCAATTTGCCTGTGTTCAGGGTAAACCCATCCATAGCTATTTGCCGAACCGAATAAAATAATTGTAAATACCAGGCCGATATAAGTTAGCCCTTTCAAAAAAAAAGTAAATGATCTGAGATACATTTTTTATCGATTTGTCAATGCGCACCGGAACAGCCGCATCAAATAACACATAAAATTATTGAACGGGTATTACAATAAGGGGATATGACAAGTAGGGAAGTGTTCCATATTTGAATATGGAACAGGTATGAATTATTCAGATTCGATTTTAGCAGGGCTTCCCTGTTCCAGGAAATTATAGATCAGCAAGTTTAATAATACAAGCGCCATCCCATAGAAAAAGTCTTCAATAGGAATAGTAAGTAAACGGACCCCGATCATTTCCTCTTGATCATACCAAACTACCGGCTCTGCCAGGCCCGTTCCAGTTAAAAGACCATTTACGATAAAAAAAGGCACCAGCAAAATGATGTAGATACAGTAAAAGCGTATCAGCCATTCAGCCTGTAATATAAAATGAGCAATGGCGATCAGGATCGCCAGGAAAATAAAAGTATAAAAAGTATATACCTGTTCATGGTAGAAACCCGCAAGGAGGACAAGGATAGATACAGCAGACAGATTGATCCAGCCAGCTGTATTTAGCGATAAGTTGACTTTGATATGTTTTATTAAACAATAAAAAGTAAATATGCAGGAAAAGGGTATGCAGATAAAAAACAAAACCTCTTCCAATGGCAGGTTTCCGAACATAATACCGGTAATATAGCGTTGGTTAAAGCCCCACACGCCCAAAAATGTGAAGTAGCTATCCCACATGGCAAAAAGCCATCCGGTAATAATTATGGCTGGAATAAGTGACTTCCAGGTACGATCAAATCGAACACCCGGATGAAATGAGAAAATGAACGGCACCAATACCGAGCAAAGGTCGATCAACAAATAAGTGTATTTCATTTGGCCGCTTTTTGACCGGGCTCCATATAATATTTAAATGGCACCCATAACATGCCAAAACATTCGCCATCGTGCTTATCCAGGTGTTTATGATGCATTTTATGTGCCCGGCGTATCCCTTTCAGATACCAGTTATCGGTATTCCTGAATATACTGAAGCGCTGATGAATAAAAATGTCATGTATCAGGAAATAGCAAAAACCGTACAGCGTGATCCCTATACCTATCCATAAAACCACAGAGACACCATAAGCAGAACCGACTGTAAGACAGGCAATACCGGGCAGTGCAAAGATCAGGAAGAAAAAATCATTACGCTCAAAAAAGCCCTGTTGTTCTTTGCGATGATGATCACGGTGAAGTATCCATAGCAAACCGTGCATCAGGTATTTATGAGTGAGCCATGCCACACATTCCATCGACAGAAAGGCGACTATAATCAAGCCAATATCTATAAGTATCTTCATGATCAAATCAATAAATGATAGGTGTTATTGACCCGACTGAAACATATCTTCAGCCACTCGCTGTATTGATCTGGTTTGCTAATTAATTTTTCTTCGAGCTCAGTCATATTCTGATAACAGTAAGCAGCTACTTCACCCGGATCAGGCACAGGAAGTACATCGCTAAGGCCAACGTACACATGGTCGTACTCATGCTCAATAAGGCCCCCATCCATTTCTACTTTATAGATAAAGCTGAACGCCTCATTCAGTTCACACTTTAATCCCATCTCTTCAAATAATCTACGGTGCGCAGCAGCAAGAGTGTCCTCACCCGAACGGGGATGACTACAGCAAGTATTAGACCATTTGCCGCCCGAATGATACTTATCTGCAGCGCGTTGCTGTAATAACAATTCTCCCTTGCTATTAAATATAAAAACTGAAAAAGCACGATGAAGTTTCCCCTGCAAATGTGCTTCCATTTTTGGCATAATACCGATCACCTGATCCTGTTCATCTACTAAAATTACATTTTCACTCATTGCTTCGGCATTTAATTTCGTCTTCAGCTTAATACTTAATGCTGGTTATATAACCCTTAATTGCATTTTTTAGTTTGGCAGCTTTCATAAGACATTAATTTTATTACGGATAAGAGAATCAAACATCAACAGGAATTTTTGTCCGTTAGATATCCTGAAACGCTCTGATAATATTTCCTTTGCGGTAGACTGCCGTATTTTATTGAAGAGTTTCCTGTAATAGGTGTAAGCCAGGTATACCCCTACTCTTGATGAAGCGGGTAATTGCCTGATACCTTTTAATGCTTCGGCGAATTCGTTTTCTATATCAGCCTCAATCTTTTGCTTTTCTATATCAGTAAAGCGCAATATGTCCACTCCCGGAAAATAGGTCCGGTTAAGCTGGGAGTAATCGGCCTGGGTATCACGCAGGAAATTCACTTTTTGAAATGCCGAACCCAATTTCATAGCCGGGACCTCAAGATGCTTATAAATCTCTTCATTGCCACCGGCAAATACCCGAAGGCACATCAGGCCTACCACCTGGGCCGAACCTAATACATACTCTTCATACTTTTTGGCTGTATAACGGCTTTCTTCCAGATCCATTTCCATACTGCGCAGGAACAGATGAATCAACTGATGATCAATTTCATATTGCCTAACCACGCGCTGAAAAGAATTAAGTACCGGGTTAAGGCTGATCCCCTGCTCTATCGCTTCAAAGCAATCCACCTTAAACTTTTCCAGCAGGTATGGTTTGTTGTAGTCATGAAAACTATCGACGATCTCATCCGCAAGGCGTACAAAGCCGTAGATGGAGTAGATGGGATCATGCAGCCTCCTGTCTAAAAAATAAATACCCAAAGAGAAGCTGGTGCTGTACCTCCTGGTCGTGATCTTGCTGCACTCGGCTGATAGCCGATCAAATCTTTCTTTCATATCGTGCCCTCCAGATGATTCAATAGTTGTCCCGCGGCTATCTGACCGGAAATAATAGCGGGCGGTACTCCCGGACCCGGAACTGTAAGCTGCCCTGCATAAAATAAATTCCCGATCGACTTATTTTTAACGGAAGGCTTTAAATGTGCGGTTTGCATCAGGGTATTAGCCAGCCCGTAAGCGTTGCCTTTGTAAGCATGATAGTCCTGTATAAAATCCTTAATACAATAACTCTTTTTATAATCCATAGAATTACGAATATCTTCAGTAGTATAAGCCTCCAGGCGGTCCATAATTAATTCAAAATAACGCTCACGCATATCCTCGCTATCCTCCAAACCGACCGCCAAAGGCATCAGTATAAACAGGTTTTCATGTCCTGCGGGGGCAACTAAAGGGTCAGTTTTAGAAGCACAGCATACATAAAATAATGGCTTCTGCGGCCAGTTAGGTTGCTTATATATTTCATATGCATGCTGCTGTAAATCCTCATCAAAAAACAAGTTATGATGCCTTAGCTTATTTATCTTCTTTTTTACTCCAACGTAAAAAATCAGGGCTGATGGTGCCATCACACGTTTGTCCCAATATTCTTCGGAATAGTTACGATATTCCGCACTCAATAGGTTTTTCTCCACGTAGTGATAATCGGCAGCAGCGACCACACCTGTATAAGATTTTATATGTTTTTGAGTTATCAGTCTCTTGATACAGGAGTCTTCGATCATTAACTTATCAACTTCATCATCCGTATGAAATACTACCCCTTGCTCTTCAGCCACCTGCTTCATCGCATCGATCACTTTTCCGAAGCCTCCTTGCGGGTACCAGGTTCCTAAACACAAACCTGCATAGTTCATCAAACTGTAAAGCGCAGGTGTCTGATCAGGCATAGCACCCAAAAAAAGCACAGGAAATTCCATCAGGGCGATCAGGCGCGGATCCTTAAAGTATTTTCTTACGTGTTTGCTAAACGATGTAAATACCTGGAGTTTGAAAAGTCCTTTGAATAGTGAAAAATCTGCAAATTCCCACAAAGACAATCCTGGTTTATAGACAAGCTTGCCCATTCCTGTTTTGTATTTGTAGGATGCCTCTGTCATGAACTTCTTTAGCTTGTCGGCGCTGCCCTTTTCAATGGACTCAAATAACTCTACTAACTGATCAAAACTTGCCGGAACATTCAGTACATCATTTTTACCATAAATTATCGAAAAACCAGGATCAAGCAGCTGCAATTGATAAAAATCCGATGGCTTATGACCAAAATCTGCAAAGAACTTCTCAAAAATTTCCGGCATCCAATACCAGCTGGGCCCCATATCAAAAGTATAGCCATTATTGGTATGATATTGCCTGGCGCGGCCACCTATCGTTGTATTTTTTTCAAAGACATCCACACTACAACCTCCTTTTGCCAGGTAAGCGGCCGCGCTGATCCCGGCGAAACCGGAACCGATCACCGCAACTTCAGGGCGTTTATTTTGCAGGTTAACTGGCATAAGCGATAGCATGAGTGCTTTGTTCAAAGTCAAACAAATTGCGGAGCCAATATACTGATTTACCTAAATCAAGGCCGGAAATCATCCTCGTATTACCAGAAAGATATATCGGACTATCATTAAACACATTTTTTAAGGCTTCAATATAATCAGCTCCTTCTTTCAGAAAACTGAATCTGTGCTGTATTTGCCAGGACGATATAAGCTTTGAAATCTCATAGATTATAAAATTTAATTTCAAGTTTTGGCAGACTGCCATTTACAGGCGACCTCTTGCCAGCCTATCATGAATAAAAGCGGTATTTTCACTATATCTAAAAGGATGTATATCCAGTGAATGTCTTTACCCTGCCGCTGATGCCCTGATATATATTGGGTTGCCCGGATATCTAATTGCGGTAACAGCCAGACAGTCTCTGCCAGGAGAATTATGCCAGCTATTATAATAAAATACAGTACCGGCGTACGCGGACGATCAACGAAACAAGTTATTACGATCAGCAACAAAAAGGCCCATTCGCATTTATTCAATACACTAAAAACGATCCGGCCTATTTGTACACCTTGTGCTACGGTGATGCCCGGTGCGGTGAATTTTAGTGGTGCTTCCATAAAGCTGATCGCCATAAAAAAGCCAAGCCAGAAAATAGCTGCTATTCCCCGGATCGCTTGTGATCGCTGGTTATTCATTCATTGTGATATTTAAACAATTACTTTATCGGGACCGCCACTCATTTTCCCTAATTTATAAACGAACATTGCTGCCATTAGTCCCGCCCTGTTTTTTGTATCCTCAGCCACCGGGCCTTCAAAATGGTTATCTATGGTTGCGGCAAATAGTTCAAGCCAGCGATCGAAATGTGGTTGCGCGATAGGCAGTGGTGCGTGTTTAGCAAATGGATTTCCTTTAAAACCGGCTACACCAAACAAAGCAGCATTCCAAAAGGCATACATTTTATCCAGATGAGGCTGCCAGTCGCCGGTGATCACTGAAGAAAACACAGGGCCTATCAATTCATCTTTGCGAACCTTGCTGTAAAATTCATCTACAAATAGTTTTATGTCTGTTATATCTTCAACGTCTTTCATATATAGAGTATTTTAATAGCTTTTTATCTTTTACGGAGGTAAAAAATTACTTCCTAAGCGAGGTAATGCTTATTCATTTGGTTTCATAAGTCAATTACCGGGAATAAATTAGTGACGATGCATCATTGGACCGGCGCTTATTTATCAAAAGACCAGTTATTAAGGGTGATCATCAGGTCCTGAATAATTTATTATCAGAAATAATTATTTTAAAGCAGCTAATGCGATATCGGCAACGTCATTTAACGCATTTTTATCAGCGCCGGAACGCGCAATAACTCTTAAAGCGTTGATGTTACCAAAAAGAAACCGGGCATAAGCACGGGCAGTATTCCTGGTTGAGAACTGTCCCATCTGTTGCCCTTTTTCTATTGTTGTTGTCAAAGCGTCCTCAACACTTTTATTATTATTGTGTACCAGCGCACCTATTTCCGCATCCTGCCCGGCCAGTTCAACAGCTGTATTCACCATAAAACATCCTTTTGCGGTAGTATCTTCGTTACTTTCTTTTATAAGAGCTGCAAAAACCTTTTTGATGGCCTTTTCAGGGTCATCAGCTTTAGCCAGCATAGTGATCACGGCAGCGGTTTGCTGCTCCTGGTATTTTTTGAGTGATTTTTGAAAAAGTGTTTTCTTATCCTTGTAGGTATTATACAGGCTGGACCGGTTGATCTTTAGTTCATCAACCAGGTCCTGCGCTGATGTAGCATTATATCCCTTTCTCCAGAAAAGGTTAACTGCCTTTTCTAATAACTCTTCTTCATCAAATTCTTTATTCCTTGCCATAATTCAATCCTCACAAATTTACATATCTGCACCGGCATTCGGGTTTTATTTAGCCAGGAAGAAATCAAGCAATGCCTGCTGCACCTGCGCAGTTTGTTCCTGTACTAACCAGTGACCAGCATCCTTAATTACAACTCCTGTTACATTAACAGCAGCCACCCTGATATGATCTGCAAAAAAACCACCGGTACTGTGGTCACCGCCCATTGCTAAAACCGGCATTTCCAGCTTGTGTTTAATTAGCTCGTGGTTGTCAATCACATCCTGATTAAAAGCGGCAAACCAATGGAAGCTTCCTGTAGTTGCACCAGGTTTTGAGTAGGCGCGGATAAACTCTGCAGTTTCTTCTTTAGTGAACGGATCTTTAACATAGCCTACAACCGGCCAGAAGTTAGTCAGGAACAAGCCTTCTCTCCCTTCAACCAATTTGCCTGAAGCGGGCCATGAATAAAAACCCCACCACCATGCTTTAGCCGAATACTCACTATAGATAGGTTCAACACCGGGTATAATGGCATCCAGTAAAGCCAGTTTTTTTACTTCTGTGGGATATTGTGCAGCATATGCATAAGCTACCATCATACCAATATCATGACCGGCAATATCGACTTTGTTATAACCTAACTGTTTTACTAATTCATGTATATCGCTGGCCATTGTTTTCTTGTCATAGCCGCTATCTGGTTTATCGGATTCACCTAAACCTCTCAGTTCCGGTGCGATAACAGTAAAGTGTTTTGAAAGTTCCGGTAACAATCGGTTCCACATGTACCAGTTTTGACCGAAACCATGAACCAAAACCAGGGGTTCGCCACTCCCTCCTATTACGTAATGAATGTTGATCCCATTTACATGGGCCGTTGCACTTTTAAAATTTGCCGGTGGCGATGCCGGTTTAGCATCAGATTGTGCATACGCATTGATGCTTAAAATCATTCCCACCAGGAATGATAAGCCGAGGATTGTTGATCTTTTCATTTTTTTTTAATTGTTTTAGAGTGAATGGATGTCCTTATTTGAAACGAATGTTTCAAATAAGGACAAAAAAATTAATATATTACTGCGTTTACTGTTAAGCCACCGTCGGCGGTAATTTCTGATCCGGTGATGAATGAAGATTCATCTGAAGCAAGGAATTTCACTACATGGGCAATCTCTTCGGCTTTGCCAAAACGGTTAAGCAATATCTTTTCACCTAATACTTTGCCGAAACCGTTTACCTGTTCTTCGCTCAGTCCCAATTTTCCATAAAGAGGCGTTTCAATAGGGCCAGGAGAAACAGCGTTTACACGTATTTTACGGGAAGCTAACTCGCGGGCCAATACTTTATTGATCGATAATACAGCGGCTTTGCTGGCTGCATAAACACTGCTATCGGGCATAGCCAGAACAGCATTTACTGAGGTATTGAAGATAATTGAACCGCCATCATTAATTATTGGCAGAAATTTTTGAACAGTGAAGTAAACACCTTTTACATTCGAGTTCATGATCTGATCATAGTGTTCTTCCGTAGCAGATTCAACAGGGGCGAAACTTGCCAAACCGGCATTTAAGAACAGGATATCCACCCTGCCAAATTTTCCTTTTACTTCAGCAACTAACTGATCGATCTGTTCTAATTTACTTTGATCAGAAACAATGCCTGTTACGCCAAGCTCGTTTGCCGCTTTTTCGATAGCTGTTTTGTTGCGACCTGTTATGATCACTTTTACACCTTCTTCGGCTAGTTCCTTTGCAGTTGCGTAACCTATACCGCTATTACCACCTGTAACTACGGCTACTTTGTTTGTTAAATTTTTCATTTTCTTTTAATTGTCTTTGATGATTGACAGTACAAAGGTATTATTTTGAAATGATCGTTTCAAAATAAATTTATAGTCTTATTGTCATATTGTTAATAGTTGTTTTTCATAGGTAAATAAATAGATTGTTATTACTCATTCGGGATGCTTACCGAATGCAATTGCTAAACGATTCCAGGAGTTCATAGCAACGATTGCCAGTATGATCTGTGCGGTAACTTTTTCGCCAAATAACTCAACTGCCTTGTCAAATACGGCATCGCTAACACCATGCTGTGAAATAAGCGTTATTTCTTCGGTAAGTTCTAATATTGCCTGATCTTTTTCACTGAACCAGTTTCGGGCTTCGCGCCAGGCACTCATTACAAATATTCTCTGCTGATGTTCACCATATTTAAGGGCGTTTTTGGTGTGGGCATTAAGGCAATAGGCACAGCCATTGATCTGCGATGTACGTATCCTGATCATTTCGTGCTGGATAGGATCCAGTTCGCTATCTGCCAATATTTTATCGAACTCTAATAAAGGCGTATAAGCGCCTGGCATTGCAGAAAGTAAATTAAACCTGGTTTTCATAGTATTGATACATTAAAGAAAGACTGACAGCTGAACTCAACAATACAAAGTTGCTTTAAATAACTTATTGTTTCAATGTATCAATTAAGGATTAAGTAGTATGGATCATATATCTGGTTGTTCTATTAACTCAAACAAGACATTAAAACTGAAGCATTTGAACAATGTCTAAGCTTATTCAGCGCTTTTTCCTTTAGTCTGCCTACATGTTCTTTTGTAATGTTGAACCTTTTGCCAATTTCCTCAAGGGATAGCGGAGAGAAGGTACCTAAACCAAAAAACAATACCAACAATTCTCTGTCGCGCTTACTCAATACTTTTAGTGAATGCTGTATTTCCGTCGTAACAGATTCATGCACAACATACCGATCTGTACATAATTCATTATTTTGCAGAATATCTAATAAGGTATGTTCGTCATCTTCTCTAAAAGGCTCATCTATGGATTGAAGATTGTAATTGGATTTGGTTAACATCTCCGCAACTTTTTCGGGAGATATTTCCAGGTATTCGGCCAACTCTTCAACGGATGGTTTACGGCCATGATCCTGCTCTAATTTTGCAAGTGCTTTATAAACCTTGCTCAATAATGTAAGCTGGTTATAAGGTAAACGTACCATCCGTGCGTGCTCGGCAATGGCTGTAATGATAGATTGACGTATCCACCATACCGCATATGAAATAAATTTGAATCCTTTTGTTTCGTCGTAGCGTTTGGCAGCGATCATCAGGCCCATATTGCCCTCATTGATCAGATCGCCCAAAGTAAGACCCTGGTTTTGATACTGCTTTGCTACCGATACAACAAACCGCAGATTAGTTTTGGTTAAACGTTCCAATGCTGCGTGATCACCCTCGCGGATCTTTTGGGCAAGCATTACTTCTTCCTGTGTTGTTATCAAATCTATCTTATCTATCTCGTTGAAATACTTATCCAACGACTTGTACTCCCGTTGGGTAATACTTTTTGATATAACTAATTGTCTCATAGTGAATGGATTTAATATAGGCTAAATGCTTTTATCTATATTTTGTATGCTTAATGTTTCCTGTACCATATACAGATGGGCTATGAATTGGGTGGTAATGTTTACCTAACAAATAAACCAGGCAAAATGTAATGGCAATAAGTACATTTCTTACTGCCATTTGTGAATTAAAAATGTGTTTTATAGTTTTCTTCTTTAAATAAACATGTCCTGTGCTGGTCATAAAGCAATTCATTTAATTTGTGGGTATCGCAGTTTACATCAAGACGTTATTTTTGCAAAAGCTTCTAAATAGCCTGCAGCTACCTGTATGGGTTTCGGATTTTCAGCATCGGGGATAGCCGGTTTCTTTTCTTCTTCTTCTTCATTCTTACTGCCGAATGCAATTGACATGTATATAATGCCAGCTGAGCAGATAATCATAACGAGGTGGGTAAAAACAAAAATCATTTCCATCTTTTTTTCGTTTAGCAGATCCCTATAATATTAACCTTCCCGCTCTTTCTTATGCCAAAGCAGTGCCATTATATCAACATATTGATTATTAATTATTTACAAAAAACACGAACTATATTTAATCGCTTTATTTCGTTAGTTCGCTAAAATTTAAACGAAATATGGTAGCACCGGAAGCTTTGTTTTTGCTTAACAATCACAATTTAGGCCCATACACGCCTTATAGGAGATCGTATAAGTTTTATAGGGTATGGCAATCATCAGGATATTATGTAATAGGAAGTGGTGATTTTTTGCAACAAAGGGTAATTTGGACTTACACCGCAAACGCTTCTTTGTTATATTTATTCCGATAGTCTAAAGGGGTTAATCCGGTGATCTTTTTAAACACCTCACGAAAAGCTTTCAAATCTGTATAACCTACGTCATACATCACTTCATTAATGGTTTTTCGACTTAGCTCTAATGCTTTTTTTGCTGCTTCTACTTTCGCACGTTGCAAATATTCAACCGGTGTATTGTAAGTAGCTTTTATAAAACGTCTGTCAAAATTCCTTCTGCCTACACCCAACCTGGCTGCCAGGTCTTCTATAGATACCTTTTTATCTACATTACTTTCGATAAATAATTGTGCTTTTTTTATTTCTTCATCCTGGTGGTCTTTTAACCCGGTAAACATTGTAAAGGTGGATTGGCAGTGACGGTCAATATCCACTTCAAAAACTTTTGAACAAAAAATAGCTACATCTCTGCCACAATATTTTTCAATTAAATATAAAAGCAGATTTACAAATGAAAGTGCGCCACCATTAGTATATATCCGGTGTTCGTCGGTAATGATCTTTTCAACAACAAGATTTACCTCCGGAAACATTTTTCTGAAGGTATCGGCTGCCATCCAATGGGTTGAGCAGCTTCTGCCATTTAAGAGTCCTGTTGAAGCAAGTAAAAACCCACCAACACACATACTGGCTACCTCGGAACCACGCCTGTAATGATCAACTATCCATGGTAATAAATGTTCATTGGCAGCTAAAGTTGCTGAGAAATTCCATCCCATAGCGGGGATAATGACCAAATCTGTTTTGGTTACCTGCTCCAAACTTACCTCAGGTTTAATTGAAAATATTCCGCCATCTATGCTTAGGGTCTTTGTGCCAACCAATTGAACGGTGAACATCGGTTTCCTGCCGTTATCCATCATATATTTATTGACCCTATTAAATGCTTTATAGGATCCAATAATATCGATCAGGCTTCCATCACCTTCGGGAACCAAAATAGAGACGTGTTTCATCATAAACAAACCTACCAAACATCCTTGTCCAAATCAACCCCTAACAATGTCTAATTTGCACATTACCAGTTGCTGGCAAAGGCAATACCTTTGTTTTATAACAAATCAAACAAAAACCAATAAGATGAGAAACACGATGTATTGGGTTGAAATACCTGCAAAAAACTTCGACAGGGCAAAAAATTTCTATGAAACTATTTTTGGCATAACAATGAATTTGGTGCCTATACCAAGAGGTAAGTATGCTATATTCCCCCTCGAGATGGAAGGACAGGGTGCGGGTGGTGCAATTGTTGAAGGCGATGGTTATGAACCCAATGAAAAGGGCGCAATCATTTACATGGACCGCGGTGAAGATCTGAGCATACCGCTTTCGAGAATTGAAAAAGCTGGTGGAAAAATTCTTCTTCCTAAATCAAAGAACGGTGCAAATGGCGAGTTCGGGTTTATTGCTCATTTTATTGACTCCGAAGGAAACAGGATGGGACTTCATTCAAATATTTAGGAATTATTGATCTTTGCTTTTAAACTAAGCACAAAGTAAAATGACCGATATAAAGAAACTTTCTCCTAAAGCAGTGGCCGACAGGGAAACAGGCATCATATTGGCAATGGCAGATGTTGCAGGATTACCAGAACAAGTTTTTAATGCGCTGATCACAGATGAAGTTGAGACATGGTGGGGATTACCTGAAGTTTACCTTATCAGAGACTGGAAGGCAGACCTCCGTGCAGGTGGTACGTGGACCTTAAATGTACTACTTCCGGATGGTACTGCATTACCTGCAAGCGGAGAATTCATTGAGCTTGCAAAGCCTCACAAAATTGTTATAACACGCAGGTACGATTGGGATTACCCGGTACTTGGCAGACGCGATACCAGGGTTACTTATCTCATCGACCCGATTGATAGTGGCACACGCTTAACTGTACGCCACGAAGGCTTCATTGGCTGTAACCAGGCAGCTTACGACCACACAGAAGGCTGGGAACGTTACCTCGAATGGCTCGGTGCTTACCTGAACTAAGTTAAAAGGAGTACCACCTTAAATACTGCACCCATTCAATTGCTTCCTGAAAAAGACTTATGAGGCAGATTAGGTAATTATTATAAATATTACAATAAATTAATACTGTGCAGCCTCATCAATTTCGGTAAAAATACTATTTTTACCCCCAATGCTTTGTCTTCAAAATATTTGTGAAAAATTGCAGGTCAAGTTTCGTTGAATTAAGGGAACGAAGGGGCTAAGAACGGATACAATAATTTTGTGAAATAGATTATCCCGGTTCCAATTTTCATGCCGAATTCCCGTCAAAATGGGTCGTGATTTATTATTGGTCTAATAAAATTTCATGCTGAATATCTGGCGGTGTGCCGATGAACTATAATTACTTTTTATAATATAAAACCCCTTCAGATGCTATTCAACAGTTTTGTTTTTGTCAAGTTATTCATAGTTACTTTTTTAGTCTTTTACATTCCACAATTAAAAAAATATCAGATACCCATTTTAATTATTTCAAGTTTGATATTTTATGGCTATAACCAGCCTATTCTATTGTTGCTTTTATTGTTCTCTGCTGCTATTAATATCACTACAAGTTACCAGGTTGTTTATGGTAAAGAGCGTTTAAGGAAGTTTTATGTGACCTCGGGTGTTATCATCAATATTGCTTTGCTTGCTGTTTTCAAGTATAGCCCGCTTATATCCGCTACATTTTTCCCTGCTACAAATGATATTGGTCAATTCCTTTTAACCATACCCCTACCTATAGGTATATCGTTTTATACATTTGAGGGGATCAGTTTATTGGTTGACGTTTACTCGAATAAGCATAAGGATTACCTGACGATTGATAAATCAGTTACAAAGCATTCGATAAAGACCTTATTTTTTATCTCATTCTTCCCGCATCTGGTTTCGGGACCGATATTAAAAGCCTATGAGTTTTATCCGCAGATAAAAGAAAAACATTTCCCGGATATCAAATGGGAAAGTGCCATAAAAACGCTGATCCTCGGGTATTTTTTGAAGACAGTAGTGGCAGATAATCTAAGCACGCAGACCTTCTGGATCACCTATCCTTACTTTATTGGTTATTCGCCGGTAAACCTCATCTTCATGTTATTCGGCTATAGCTGCCAGATATTTGCAGATTTTGCAGGATACTCCCTGATAGCGATAGGATTAGCAAAATTGCTGGGCTTTGACCTGATCCAAAACTTTAACTTTCCATATATCTCTACCTCGTTTTCCGAATTCTGGAGAAGATGGCATATCTCGCTGTCTACCTTTCTTAAAGAATATTTATATATCCCGATGGGTGGTAACAGGAAAGGGAATATCAGAACTTACGCGAACTTGATGATCACCATGATTCTAGGTGGATTGTGGCATGGAGCAGCCTGGAGTTATTTAGTATGGGGAACGTTCCATGGGTCGGCACTTGCGGTTGAAAGGTTTGTTGGCCAGGTAACCAAGCCGGTAAAACAAACCACCCTGCTAAAAATAGCAAAAGGCTTTATGGTATTTGGTTTTGTAACCCTTGCCTGGTTGCTTTTTAAACTGCCGAATTTTTCATATGCGTTAGAATATCTTAAGTCTATCGGGAAAAACAAGAGTATACCCAATGAGTATATCCTGCTGTTTTTAATCGTTATATATTCGCTTCCGGTTATCCTGTTTCATTTATTTTATGTATTTAAGGTCAATCAAACCAAAGTATTCTATAAATATCAGTACCTGATATACGGTTTTTTATTGTTCATGATCATTGTTAACAGCGGCCCTTCCGGATCATTTATTTACTTCCAATTTTAGTATGATAAAACGTATAGCTATTACCACACTGATATTACTGGTTGGATACACGTTGATTATTCATTTCCATAACAATGCCTTCAACGCAGGCCAGTACAGTGAACAACGAAATATTATGAAAGCCGAGCGCTACCTGTATGGTAATACCGATACTTTAAAAGGTGTTATTGTCGGCTCATCATTGACCGAAAGGGTATTGGTGGATAGTATCCGTGGAATATATAATTTATCTTTTGGAGGATATGGCCCCCAGGATGGTTTGAAGATACTGTTAATGAAAAAAAAGATACCACCATTTGTTTTCGTTGAAACAAATTTTTCGGCTAACCGTGTAAGGGAGGATTTTCAGAAAAATTTTGACCCCGCTTTTGAGTATCCCGAAAAATTACACATACCTATACTACGGTCAGAAAATCAACCTGTATCTTTTGCTTTAGGAGCGTTCAGAAGCAGAAAAAAAGCGAAGAAGATTATTGATATCAGCATGAATAATACGGAGAACAATCCTCTTTTTACGACTATGCTGAGTAAACAGGAGGATCTGTACAATCATCCGGATACCAACAAGATGAAAAAGACTTTTTTAGAATTAAAGGCTTACGTAAATGCAATAGAGAAAAGAGGTTCAAAGGTGTATTTTTTACAAATGCCTGTGAACAAAGCACTGCTTGATCTGCCGTTATCTAAGGCAATACGGGCAGCATATGCCCGTAATTTTCCGGATGCCAAATATGTCCCTATTCCTGACAGCCTGACTTCAAATTTTGAAACGGCTGATGGTATCCACCTTAATGAATACTCTGCCTGGGTACTTGCCAGGTATTTTAGGGATTATTTTTATAAACTGGAGAGTAAATAATTGATCAACGCAATTAGAACGCTGTGTTGCCGCCTAAAATTAAAACTGATTTATTTTTTCACCGACCCAATCCCGTCATTCACCGACTTCATTTAACAAGATCAAACAAGTCATCCACGCGGGTGCTGATCACAAATGATAAAGAAAAGATAGATGGTTTTTACAACCAAAGCTGGATGATGACCATAGTATTAAAAAACTATATCAACTTGCTTGAAGATCACCGTATATATTGTACTCATCTTATCGCTTATCTAAAAAAGAATTATAAGATTGATTAAAGGCAATTATTGTAAACAAATCATTATTGTACGATCTCGTCAGTTTCGGTAAAAATGTTATTTTTGTCCCTAATGCATTGTTTTCAGAGTGTTTGTAGAAATTTGATCTAGTACTGATAAACTACAATAGCTTATAACCTAAACCCCGTCGCATGCTATTTAACAGCTTTATTTTTGTTAAGTTATTTATAGTTACCTTCTTAGTCTTCTACATTCCGCAATTAAAAAAATATCAGATACCTATTTTAATTATCTCCAGTTTGATATTTTATGGCTATAACCAGCCCGTTTTACTTGTGCTTTTGTTGTTTTCGGCAGCTATCAATATCACTACGAGTTACCAGGTTGTATATGGTAACCAGGGGTTAAGAAAGTTTTATGTAACCGCTGGTGTCATTATCAATATTACTATACTCGCTATTTTTAAGTATAGTCCGCTTATATCCGTTACATTTTTCCCTGTTACAAACGATATTGGTCAGTTTCTTTTAACCATACCCCTGCCCATTGGGATATCGTTTTATACGTTTGAGGGGATCAGCTTGCTGGTTGACGTCTATTCAAATAAACACAGAGATTACCTCACAATTGATAAGTCCGTCACACAACATTCTATAAAGACCCTGTTTTTTATCTCATTCTTCCCGCACCTGGTTTCGGGACCGATATTAAAAGCCTATGAATTTTATCCGCAGATAAAAGAAAAACACTTCCCGGATATCAAGTGGGAAAGTGCCATAAAAACGCTGGTCCTCGGGTATTTTTTGAAGACGGTAGTTGCTGATAATCTGAGTACACAAACCTATTGGATTACCTATCCCTATTTTATCGAGTACTCGCCGTTAAACCTCATCTTTATGTTATTTGGCTATAGCTGCCAGATATTTGCTGATTTTGCAGGATACTCACTGATAGCGATAGGACTGGCAAAATTACTGGGCTTTGACCTGATCCAAAACTTTAACTTCCCGTATATCTCTACTTCTTTTTCTGAATTCTGGAGAAGATGGCATATCTCACTCTCTACTTTTCTTAAAGAATATTTATATATCCCGCTTGGTGGCAACAGAAAAGGCAATATCAGGACCTATGCCAATTTAATGACCACCATGATATTAGGTGGTTTATGGCATGGGGCAGCCTGGAGGTACCTGGTATGGGGAACATTTCATGGATCGGCGCTTGCTGTTGAAAGGTTTGTGGGCCAGGTAACCAAGCCTGTTAAACAAACTACCCTGTTAAAGATTGCAAAAGGCTTTATTGTATTTGGTTTTGTGACCCTTGCCTGGTTGCTTTTTAAACTGCCTCATTTTGAATATGCAATAGAGTACCTTAAGTTTATTGGTAAAAATAAAAGTATATCCAATGAGTATATCATGTTGTTTTTAATCACCATGTATTCGCTCCCTGTTATCCTGTTTCACTTATTTTATGTGTTTAAGGTTAACAAGACCAGGTGGTTCTATAAGTACCAGCACCTGTTTTATGGTTTTTTATTGTTCATGATCATTGTTAACAGCGGACCTTCCGGGTCATTTATTTACTTCCAATTTTAGTATGATAAAACGTATGGCTATTACCACGTTAGTACTACTGGTTGGATACACATTAGTTATTCATTTCAATAATAATGCTGTTAACGCTGGCCAGTACAACGAACAGAAAAATATCATAACGGCCGAGCGTTACCTGTATGGCAATACCGATACTTTGATGGGCGTTATCGTTGGTTCATCATTGGCAGAAAGGATTGACGTGGATAGCATAGGAGGCATATACAACCTCTCTTTTAGAGGAGGCGGGGCACAGGATGGCCTGAAAATTCTGTTAATGAAGAAAAAGATACCGCCTCTCATTTTTGTTGAAACAAATTTTTCGTTTAACGAGGTAAAAGAAAGCTTTCAGAAAAATTTCGATCCCGGTTTTACTTATCCCGAAAAACTGTATATACCTATCTTGAGGTCAGGGGATCAACCCTTATCCGTAATATTGGGAAAGCTCCGAAACAGGAAAAAGCCGAAGAAGGTTATTGATACCAATATGAATAACACGGAGAATGGCACCTTTTTCAAAGCAATGATTGATGTACAGAAGCATGCATACAGTCATCCGGATACCAACATGATAAAAAGGAGTCTTTCGCAATTAAAAGCTTATGTGGATGCGGTTGAAAAAAGGGGTTCGAAGGTATATTTTTTACAAATGCCCGTGAACAAAGTACTGCTGGACCTGCCATTATCTAAGGCGATACGGGCAGGATATGCCCGTAATTTCCCGGATGCCAAATACGTCCCTGTACCTGAAAGCCTGATCTCGATCTGCAGAACAGCTGACGGTATCCACCTTAATGAATATTCGGCCTGGGTATTTGCAAAGTATTTTAGGGACTATTTTAATAAACTGGATAATAAGTAATTGGATTATTTATTTTTCACCGACTCAATCCCGTCATTCACCGACTTCATTTATCATTTAACAAGATTTAACTTTTATTCGCCTCGTTATCGCCTTAGTTTTGAGTCACATTAAAATTTAAGGCCATGAACTTTCAACCAACTGTAATCCCAAATAACGAAGATCATCTAAACGTGAACTCTGTTTTCAGCAGTATCGAGAAGACCATCCTTTCAAAAGATTTTAAAGGCGGAAAGATCAACAACCTGTTTGGAAGCACAGAGCTTGACTTTACCAATGCAGACATTATAGGTACAGCTATACTGGATATTTCACAGGCCTTCGGCGAAACTACAATAGCAGTACCAGCCGATTGGCGCATAGAAACAGACCTGTCGCAACTTTTTGCAGTGGTAGACGATTACCGTAATAATAAATATCAAACCAAAAATTCTGATAAAGTGCTGGTGCTAAAGGGCACTTCTATGTGCGCGAATGTTGAGATCCATAACGGGTTGGATCTGTAAACTCTTATATACCTGGTGCTGAACCTATTCTCCAGTATGTCACCTCCCTGATCAATCGATCTCCGATTGAAATTAATAATACTTGCCGAATATTTTTGCCTGTAATAAATCCTTTTATTATCGTATTTGTTTACGCCAATATCCTTGATCATGAAAAGACTTATTCTATTTCTATCACTGTTAAATTTTGCCGCACAAGCGCAGGAAAAAATTGAATGGCCAGGTGACAAAAAGGCTGCTATTGTACTCACCTATGATGATGCTTTGCAGTCTCAATTAGATATAGCCGTGCCACAACTGGATGCGGCCCATCTGAAGGCTACCTTTTTTCTGACGGGAGATATTGATAAACAAACCATACCCAAATGGCGTGCATTAAGTAAAAAAGGGCATGAATTGGGGAATCACACCATCTATCATCCCTGCGCAAGCGGGAATGACAACCCTGTTATTTCTGATAATTATACTGTTTATGAGATGATCCGCGAGATAGATGTAATGAACCATTTTTTGTATGCCGTTGATGGCAAAACCACCCGCACTTATGCCTATCCCTGTACTGAAACCACTGTTGGCAATGGTAAAAGTTATGTTGATACACTCAGAAAATATGGCCTGGTTAAGTATGCGCGTGTAGGAGGTGATATGGATGCGGTGATCACTAATTTTAAAAACCTCGATCTGCTGCAAATACCATCCTACGGAATAGAAGACAATGCAACGGGAACTAAGCTCATTGCTTTTGTTAAACGGGTTGAGCAGAGCGGCGGCATGGGTATATTGATGCTTCATGGTGTTGGCGGCGATTATCTTACCATATCTGCCGATGCACACCGGGAGCTATTGGATTATTTAAAAAAGAATAAAAAAAACATCTGGGTAACCACCTTTCAGCAGGCAATGGATTATGCTACCAATGTTGACAAGGCAAAATAATACCATATACTGATACGCATTTAACATAAAATCCTCAATTGGTAACAATGCTTATATAAAGCGCTTTTTAGGTTTACATTTAGGGCTTATTGATTTATATTGGCATTTCAATTCCAAACTAAAACCTGCATGAGATCTTTTTTTATCACTCTTTTTATATGCTGCCTGTTTCTTCAAAGCCAGGCACAGTTAACTATTGCCAGAATTTTTGGCGACCACATGGTGCTGCAACGTAACCAGGACGTACCCGTTTGGGGATGGGCCGACAAGGGTGCTAAAGTCATTATTAATATCAACGGGCAATCTGCAAGTGCAAAAGCTGATGAACAGGGTAACTGGAGGGTGATATTAAAACCGATGCCCGCCGGTGGTCCTTATATCATGAAGGTTACATCAGGAAAAGAAAAAGTAATCTATAGCGATGTGATGCTGGGCGAGGTTTGGCTTTGCTCTGGTCAGTCGAATATGGAATTGCCTTTAAAGAGCGTTCTCGGGTTTAAAGCTGAACAAAAGATCGCTGCACAACAGCCTATACGTCACTTCAAGGTGCCTAATAAGATGAGTTTGGAACCTGAGAAAGACCTGGCCGGCGGTCAGTGGGTAAAGGCAGATACCAATACCGTTGCTGATTTTACTGCTGTAGGCTACTTTTTTGCAAAGAAGCTGGCACAACAGCTGCATGTTACTGTGGGACTGATCAACAGCAGTTGGGGCGGGACACAGGTAGAGGCCTGGATAAGTAAGGATGCCCTGCTGAATAATCCAGAAATGACCGATGCTGCAAAAAAACTTCCTGCTACATGGGATGATGTTAAAAAAAGGCTCGATGGCCAGTTAAGGAATTATGCCTATCGTGGCAAAGAGGTGGTTAATTATACGCCTGAACAATTGGCGGCCCAGCCTGCTTCATTCTTTGATGCCTGGCAAAAAGGCAATGCTCCCGGTGCGTGGGAATGGCAGGGATTATACTCTTACCGCGGTCAGGGGTATATGCAGCGGACTGTTAAGCTGGATAGCGTTTACTCTACACGTAAATCAACCCTGCGTTTAGGGCAAAGCGATGCTGATATGGCCATTTATATCGACGGAAAATTGATCAGCAATGGTGCAATGCCTGCCAATGCACAATTTGAACTGCCTGCCGGGACATGGAAAAACGGTGATAACAGTCTGCTGATACAACTGCAATCGCAACAAAAAAATCCTGCATGGTTTGGTGTAGGCTTAAACGGTGCGGGTAATGACTTGTATGTAAGCTTCCCGGATACCACAGTAAACCTGGCAGACGATCACTGGCACAATATGCCCGATCTGAGCAAACCCTATCATTTTGATTACCTGCCAAACAATACCGGCTATACGCTTTATAATGCCATGATCAACCCTTTGATACCTTATGCCATTGCCGGGGCAACCTGGTACCAGGGAGAAGCCAACGTTGAAAGGGCTTTTCAATACAGAACTTCCTTCCCGCTGATGATAACGGACTGGCGCAATAAATGGAAAAAGGATATGCCCTTTCTGTTTGTTCAACTGGCTTCATTTGGCGGTTTCCAGGGTAGCGATAAGGGCAGTAACTGGGCCGAGCTAAGAGAATCACAAACTATGACGTTATCCCTGCCTAACACCGGCATGGCGGTTACTACTGATATTGGCGATGCTTATAATGTTCATCCAAGAGACAAATACGATGTAGGCTTAAGGCTGGCGAATAAAGCGCTAACCATGACCTATCATCTTCCCGGTTTTTATGAGAGTCCACAGTTTAGTGCCGCAGTTTTTAAAAACGGCTATGCCGAAGTAAGTTTTACACATGCTGATAGTGGACTCATTATAAAAGATAAATACAACTACCTGAAAGGCTTTGAACTGGCAGGGGCCGACCATAAATTCTACTTCGCACAAGCGACCATCGTTGACGGCAATAAAGTTAAAGTATGGTGCGATCAGGTAAAACAACCCGTAGCCGTACGTTACGCCTGGACCGACGCCCCCATCGATGCCAATCTTTTCAATAAGCAAGGTTTCCCGGTTAATTCGTTCCGTTCGGATAATTGGAAAGGGTTGTCAGATAACAAGAAGTTTGAATAATGTATTCCTGCCTGTAGTTACAAACTACAGGCATAGGCGTTCGAAGTTTATAAACTTCGAACAGCGAAGCAAAGCATAGTTCAGAAATTTAGGATATGGCTTACTTTAGGTCCATTGATCTTTTGAAATCCTAAAGTTCCATAAAATTCGCTTGCAGCAGGATTATCAGTAAACAGTCGGAGAACAGTAAAATGCTGCCGCCCTGCATGAATGATGGCGTTCATCAATATAGTCGCGTAACCTTTTCTCCGGTGAGCCTCTTGAATATATAAATGACGAACCCGCCCGATATTTATATCTTCGACATAGGGATCGCGATTTATACCGCCTATGGCGATCAGATCTGTTGCTAAAACCAGTCCCCATAATTTTTCACCTGGCTTTAAGAACTTATTTATACCGGTGTTCCAATCATCGATTGTCCTTTGTATGAAATCATACCCGTTGATTTTCGATTCATTTAACAAACTGTGAACCAGGAAAAAATTCAGATCTGTAAATTCTATTAGTTCAGCGTTATCTGTTGATGACATCTTTAAAATTTAAATACGGGGTTTGATCAGATCAAGTTGAACTGCCTTAAATGATGCGTAAAATGTTTATTGTGCCAGATCACCCATTCATTATGATTCATTGGCCCAAAACCGCCGTGGATACACGTGATGCCAGGCTCTTTAAAATGGCGGTCAAACTCATCCAGCTCCATCATTAGCTGGTTAATGGCCGCTTCGATATCCGGGTATTGGTATTGCTCGGGCAGATCGCCTAAAAATACATTCTTCGGAATTTGGGCATCGGTATAGATCATCACCCGTTTACTCCGTTCGGCTTTTTCGGCAGATACATCGCAGGTGGGTATCTTTTTGCCGTTAGTCCATTGCACCTGGTCTACCAGATGTTCTACCATTTGTTGAGGTGTCATTTTGCCCCAAAGCGGTACGGTATCAGGCTCAAGTGTCATTAATAGCCTGCGCAGTTCTTCACGGTTATTTATATCAATGGATTGGTTCATTTTTGAAACAAATATAAAAAGTATTGTGTTTGTCCGTTCGTTATTAAGTTAACGTGAGTTCGGGATAATCGATGTACGTTACATCATCAATAGTTTGACCCATAGGGTCTACCGCTTTGTAGAAGCTAAGAAAAGCATTCTTTTGCCTCGTAGAGGTTACCCTCCGCTGGCAATATGCGGGGTTCCCGGATAAGGGTAGCCTCTACGAGGCAAAAATTCTTACTGTTGATCTTCGCTACAAAGCGGTAGACCCTATGGGTCAGTAATTTAACCACAATATAATGCCCGCTCTTATATCGAACTCACGTTGAGTTAATGTAATATGGACACTGCCGGACAAATCTTCCTCAAATCAATTAGTACTTATTTGTGTTAATACAATCAAAACAAATGTATTTTTATGCAAGACAATTCGTCTGCATTCACCTTTTTAATACCCCTTAACTACTGGTTATGCCTTCACCATCCGAAAACGAACTAAAGAAAAGAAAATTCTGGAGATTTTTAACGCTATTAGGTCCCGGTCTTACCACGGGTGCTGCGGATGATGACCCGTCGGGTATTGCTACTTACTCGCAAACGGGAGCAAAATTTGGCTACGGTCAGCTTTGGACTGCCCTGTATATGCTGCCTTTTATGGCTGCCGTGCAGGAAGCCTGTGCCCGTATTGGCCTGGTAACCGGCAAAGGCATAGCTGCCGTGGTGAAAGAGCATTACAGCAAACGAGTATTATACGCGGTGGTAACACTGGTGGTGGTGGCTAATACCATCAACATAGGCGCCGATATTGGCGCTATGGCTTCGGCAGCGGCGTTGCTGATACCTATTCCTTTTGCGGTTTTAACCTTACTGTTTACAGCTACCATATTGATACTGGAGATATTTACCAATTACAAAGTTTACTCGAGGATACTCAAGTGGCTGGCACTGGCGCTGCTGGCCTACCCTATTACGGCGTTTATTGTGCATCAGCCCTGGGGTACTGTATTAAAAGCCAGCGTTGTACCGCATATCGAGTTTAGTTTTGCTTTCCTGTTTATTATTACCGGGGTGTTGGGTACTACTATTTCGCCCTATATGTTTTTTTGGGAAGCATCACAGGAGGTAGAAGATCAGAAAGAAAAGCATCCGAACCACAACGGTAAACCCGTTGTAAGCCGCAACATTATTCACCGTATGCGACTGGATAATAATGCCGGGATGATCATCTCGGAGATCACTACCTGGTGCATTTTACTGGTTGGTGCTACCGTTTTGCACCAAAGCGGAGTGAAAGATATTAATACCGCTGCCGATGCTGCCAAAGCACTTGAGCCATTGGTTCACTCCTTCCCCAACGCTGGTTTTTTGGCAAAGCTGATATTTTCCATCGGTATCATCGGATTGGGAATGCTGGCTGTGCCTATACTATCAGGTTCAGCTGCTTATGCGGTATGCGAAGCATCTAACCAGAACGCCAGTCTGAATTTTAAACTGAAACAAGCTCATGGCTTTTACGGGGTGATCACCATTGCCACTATCATAGGCTTGATAATCAATTTTGTAGGTATCGACCCGGTTAAAGCACTGGTTTATGCTGCCGTGCTGAATGGTGTGGCTGCCGTCCCTCTGTTGTTTTTGATATTGAAGATAGCCCGTAATAAGGCTATTATGGGTGAGTATAGAAGCGGGTTGTTATCCCACACTTTACTGTGGATCACCTTTATTGCCATGGGTGCCGCTGCGGTGGCTATGTTTTTTACGATAGGGAGGTGATTGGAAGTTGATTAGGTTAGATTGGGTTAGATTGGGTTGGATTAGGTTAGATTGGGTTGGATTGGGTTGGATTAAGTTGATTGAGTTAGATTAAGTTGATTAGGCTTTAATTAATGAATAGGTTGAATTGTTAATCAGAATAAATAACCTAATCAACTCAATCAACTACTTAACCCAATCAACTAACATTCAATCAACTACTTAACCCAATCAACTTAATCAACCAGCACTTAACTCAATCAACTACTTAACCCAATCAACTTAATCAACCCGACCTGCTACACGATCTTAACCCATTGACTTCGCCAGCCCGGTGCTTCGAATGGATCTGCGAAATACTGGGTTTCGTGCACTACCTTACCGTTACTGAACTCCATAATACTTACTGTGTATGCCGGTCGGCCCTGGTAGGTGATGATGTATTCTGTTACCCAGAGATCACCTTTCCCAACTATCCGCCTGACATTGAAGCCTGACGGTTTACCCGGGTGATGACTCCGCAAGGCCTGCAAATTGTTTCGTCCGAATATTCGCTCGCCCGACTGCGGGTAATCACAGATGGCATCATCAGCGTAAATATCATGTTCGGTGTTTACATCACCATCTGCTGATGCCTGCCAGTGCGTATTTAAAGCGTCACGGATTTGTGCTTCATTTTCCATGATGGCTCCCTCCTGTTATTCGGCTGCTGCTTTCCCATTCATTGCCAATACAGCCTGGGGTGATAGCGGGAAAAAGTTGTTAAATATATCTGCTGTTTTACCTACGTGTATTTCGTATTCGTTGTTCTGCATGGCGGTAAGCATGTCTTCAGCTACTTGTTTTGGAGGGATGCCATTGGCACCACCAATTGCGCTTGAGAATTCAGTATCTACCAGTGGTGGCATCAGCTCAAATACTTTTATTGGTGTTTCTTCCAGCATGATGCGCAAACTGTTGGTGTAGGAGTGCAGTGCGGCTTTGCTGGCGCCATAGGTAGGCAGACTGTTGGCCCTTGCAGCAAATGCTACAATGGATGAGACATTGATGATAGCAGCTTCTGATTGTTGTTTTAACAATGGCAACAGCAGTTCATTCAGACGGATGATGGATAGGTAGTTGGTCAGTATTTCTTCGCTGGCTTTTTCGAATGCGTTGATGCCGGGTTGGGTCATGTCGTAGTAGTTGGCGCTGCCTGCGTTGTTGATCACCACGTTAAGTTTTGGGAAATCTTTGTTTAGCTGTGCTACCAGTTTTTCTACGTCTTCGGCGTTGGATACGTCGCTTACTATGGCGCTGGTGTTTTTTAGTTTGGAGATGGCTTTGGCCATTCTTTCCTGGTTACGACCGGTGATGATGACCTGGTTACCGTTTTCTGAAAATAGTTTCGCCATTTCGAACCCGATACCGGCACTGCCGCCGGTGATGAGGATGGTGTTATTTGATGTTTTCATTTTTATTCCTTTTGATGTGTATTGTTTCCTTAGATATTTTTTGTTTCAATTAATATTCCGTCCCGCTCAATTGCCGCGGGGGCTGTTACTTTACCTTAGATGCAAAGTAACCAAACATCAAGTCAGCCGACGCTTGCTTCTTTGTCGCACGGGCCTTTGCGCTGCAAATCAGCCAAAACCTGGGCTGCAAAACTTTGCCCCACTTCGTTCCCTCCGACCATCGCTTCAGCAAATATTGCTATGCCCTGCAGCCGCACTTACCCAGCATCGTTTTGCCTGATTTCGGCCGAAGCTGGTCTGCTGACGGGCGCGTTTCATTTCGTGTTTGTGCTCCTTTTGCTCATCCCTGGCCCTCGCTTTTACTCACCCGGTCATTTCCGCCTATTGGCGGATCGACCACCCTCTCTTCGCTGCGCGGAAAGAGGGGATTAGAAAATATTAATAAACTTTTTTCCCTCTTTGCGGCTTGCCGGAGAGAGGGTCGACCAGCGTAGCGTAGTCGGGGTGAGTCAACTCTGCTGCCGCCGGTGATGAGGATGGTGTTATTTGATGTTTTCATTTTTTATTTTCTTTTGATATGTTTTCTTTTTTGTTGATTGGGTTGATTGAGTTGGATTAAGTTGATTAGGTTTTAATTAATGAATAGGTTAAATTGTTAATCAGAATAAATAACCTAATCAACTCAATCAACCACTTAACTTAATCAACTCAATCAACCACCCCTTAGTGATCCTGCACAATAACATTTGTAGTCTTCCCCTTGTTCCGCTTTACTGCAAATAATAGTAAAGGGAGGGTTATGGCAAACAATAATCCGATCAGTAAATACGAATCGAGGTAGCTGAGCAGGGTTGATTGCTTTACTACGGCTATATCGATGGCGTCGACGGCCAAGCGTTTGGCGTCCCAGAGGGTTTTGCCTTTGTCCTGGAAATAGGTGGTGTAGTGGGTTATGCGATCGTGCACCAGGGGGTTGATGTCGGTGATGTTGGCCAGCATGTCGGTACGGTGCAGTGCGGTGCGCCGGGCTGAGTAGGTGTTGACGATGGATATCCCAAACGACCCGCCCAGTTGCCGCATCATGTTATTTAACGCGGTTCCCTGCGGAATATCGGCCTGGGGTAATGACGATACTGCCAATGAACTCAGCGGAACCGTCAGCAGCGCAATCCCGACCGCGCGGATGATGAGCGTTAGACTGATGGTACGCGCCGAAGTATCTAAACTCATGAGCGACATTTGCCAGTTGAAAAAGATGAACAGCACAAAACCCACTGCAATCAGGATGGTCGGTGATACGCCCTTTTGCAACAATCTGCCCGAGCCGACCAGTGCTACCAGTGCCAGTATGGCGCCCGGTAATAGTAATAACCCGGTTTGCGATGGCGTGAAGCCTAATAAACGCTGTGCAAATACAGGGGTGAGAAATACGGTGGTGAACAGGCCCAGTCCGCTCACAAATGTCAGGACGGCGGCTATCATGAGGGTGCGGCTTTTGAATACCCTGAGGTTGACGACGGGGTTGGGTACGTGCAGCTCCCACAGTATAAAACCGGTTAGGGATATGGCGGCTGTAACGGCCAGCACTACAATGTAGGTGGCAGCGAACCAGTCGTCGGTTTGGCCGCGTTCGAGGATGGTTTGCAGGCTGCCTACGCCTAGGGTGAGCAGGATAATGCCCAGCCAGTCTATCTTTGGTTTGCTGCTGCCGTTGCCGTTGACTACCCGGTTGGGCGCTTCGGGCAGCAGGAAGTAGCAGGATATGGCGGTGGCTATACCGATGGGTACGTTGATGTAAAATATCCAGGGCCATGAGTAATTTTCGACAATAAAGCCGCCCAGCGTTGGACCAATTGTAGGACCAATAAATATACCGATGCCGAATAAGGCGCTTGCCAGTCCCAGTTTTTCTTTGGGGAACTGCTCGTACACCACGGCTGCCGAAACTGACAGCAATGCACCGCCGCCCATCCCCTGCCAGAACCTGAAGAATACCAGCACCCAGATAGACCCTGCCTGCCCGCACATGTAGCTACAGAACACGAACAGGATAATAGACCCAATATAATATCTGCGCCTGCCGAGCAGGTTGGTGAGGAAGCTGGTCATGGGGATGACGATGACGTTGGCGATGGCGTAGCTGGTGATCACCCATGCCGTGTCTTCGAGTGTGCTGCCCAGGTTGCCACTCATGTAGTTGAGGGCCACGTTTACTATTGATGTATCAATCAGTTCCATTATGGCGGCACCTATAACGGTTACTATCAGTAGTTTTCTTGCAAATCCGGTCATAAATTATACCAATCGGTATTTTTAGTGATATACTAAACCCTTTAAATATTCAGCAGAAGCCTATTTGTGCTGATGAATATTATGGTACAATATTACGGCATAAATTATACCAAATGGTATTTTTTATGTCATAAAATATGGTTGTCATTGCGATCCGCCAATAGGCGGAGGCAATCGCGAACTGTGCAGGGCGGGGTTATTGTCTGAACTGTGATTGATTTGATTAAATGATGACTATGATTGACTGCAAACTGCCAACTCCTAACTGCCAACTGAATTAGGGCAGTTATTGTCTGAACCTTGATTCTCAGGATTAAATGATGACTATGATTAACTGCAAACTGCCAACCCTTAACTGCAAACTAAATTAGGGCGTTCCCGCTGATAGAAGCGGGCGGTCCGCCAACTGGCGGACGGTATTCACTGCAATCCTTAACGCGGAGTACATTAGATTTAAGAGTAAATGTTGCTTTACCATTGAACATGTGGTTGGTAGCATCATCCTTTACAAATTCAACCTTGTAGGTATCTTTATCCCATATTTCTAAAATGACGCCCACCATTCCCTTTTTAATTACCGGGTTGATATCTTCAGTTAATATTACAGATTGATATTGTTTAAACATACCTATTCCCATTAATAAACCTGATAGACCACCGCATGAAAAATAGGCATAGCCCGATAGCCATCATGATAAGCCCATTGGTGAGGAAATAGGCAGTGATAGATTTGAAAAGATCGCCAGGTGAAAGAAAAATTTGTTTTAGATAATGCCAACCAAGTAAACCATATCTCATTAGTAAAAATATCACTACAAAAACAATCACCGAGTTGAGCCAATACCACTTATTTTTTAATGATATCAACAGCGAAATAACGAAGCCTGTAAAAAATCCTACCGGCCCACCTAAATTTATCCAAAGCGTCTCGATATATATTCTGTTGTAACCAAAACGCTTTATTATAGCTAGCATCTTGCTGTTGTCAGTACTTTTAGTGCTCATATAAGCTTTTGAAAGTTCTATATCATGCAGAAAAGCAAGTTGCTGAAACGCATAAATAAAAAACCAACAAGCGATAAAGTGTATCACCATCAGTCGCCAGTTTAGTTTGGATAGGAAATTGGATAAGGTCATTGTGAGTGTTTGGTAAGGTAAATATAAGCATTTTTCATACTGTCCGTCCGTTAAGGTGTAAGTACACAAGGCGAACAGCGACAACGAGGATTTATTCAAATTGCTTTAATTCAGGCGGCTTCATTTTAATTGGATCGTCATTCACGTCAATCATTATTGGTGGGTCAATAACAAGATCAGGGTGGCCTCCATGAATCCACTGCCAATACTTGTACCCGAGTTCATCTTGATAAAACACATGAATGTCAATCTCTTTTTGTTGCAAAACGTTAAAGACATCTTCTTTCAAGATCGGTATAGGCCGTCTTATGGTCGGGTATTCAATTTTATCAATAGAATTGAACGCGTTGTCATAACCATCTCCAACATTGACAGTTTCTAAATCTACAGCTACATTCTCTTTCAATATAAGATTGAATTCGTTAAAGACGCCCGACTTAACTAACTCAAATTCAGGTCTTATGTCATAAATGAATTTCAGTTGTTGGAGATAGGTTATTTTTCTTTGCTCCTCGGTAACCGTTTGTTGTTCAACTGTTAACTTTCGTGTTTCCCTCAGCGTTTGGTAAATAAGATAACCGGTTATTCCTGCTGCGGCTGCTGCTGCCCATTCAGCAACGTTTCCCCAATCAATAGATTCTAAGCACATAGTTCAAATATACTTATAGTCAAGAGCACCATTCTAATGTTTGCAAAAAATGGGTGTTTTAACGGTATGCTAACTATCAAATAATCAATATATTTAAATTCCAAATCTCAAATCACAATAAAACCAATGGAGTTCAATAAATATCAAGAAGAAGCTGTTAAAACCCGACAGACTTTTCCAAAAGAACACGACATAATAGTTCCATTTCTAGGTATTGTAGGTGAAACTGGATCGGTAATTTCAGAATTAAAAAAGAAAATTCGAGATGGGGAATCATACACAGCTTTTAAAAAAAACCTAACTGAAGAATTAGGTGATGTTTTATGGTACATTGCTAACATCGCTTCTCAAAATGATCTTTTCTTGGAGGATATTGCTAAAAAAAATATAAATAAGATACATGATAGATGGCTTGATGACGGCAATGAGAATTTTATAATATTTGATGATAATTACTCAGTAAATGAGCGCTTTGAGCCAGAATTCGAAATTACTTTTAAGGAATATAACGACAAAGGGAAACTAAAGGTTGAAATTCTTAAAGATGGTCAAAGAATTGGTGATCCAATTACCGATAACGCCTATGAAAGTGATCAATATAGATTTCATGACATCTTTCATTTTGGTTATATCGCATACTTGGGTTGGTCACCCGTCATAAGGAAACTACTCAGTAATAAACGAAAAAGCGAAGACACAGTTGATGAAGTTGAAGACGGGGCACGATCTGCAATAACTGAAGAACTGATAACATTATTAATTTTTACTCATTCTCAAAATCATCAACTATTTAAATATACTGAAAGAGTTGATACAGATGTTTTGGATTTGGTACAGAGATTAGTCGCTGACATTGAAATTAGGGACGTACGTAAGAAGCAATGGGAGGTTGCAATTTTGGGCTCATATAAAGTTTTTCATGACCTGGTTAAAAATAATGGAGGACGGGTAAATGTATCTCTTAAAAATCGCAAATTAACTTATATGGGGAAAAACTAATGGCTCAAATATTTACGTTAAATACCTGCTTTGATGCATGGCACGCTGTTTCAAATATGCTTTTGATAAATAATAGTGGTGATAATTTATTAATTGAAATACTTGACCCCTGCAATTACATTGAATTAGATGATTGGATTGCAAGATATAGTCCAAATTTGGTTACAAATCAAAATAAAGATCAGATAAACAATATAATAAATACTATATTCCCATATAAGCTTGCTTCAAGAGTCGAAGATCGAGAAGACTTATATAATAGATATATTTCTATTTATAGAAGATCAAGACGCATGCATAATCAAAAATGGGGAACTTATTTTGAAAGACTGATTGAGTTCCCTAATTCAAACAGATTGGGAACAACCCAAAACCAATTGGAGAATGCCATAACCGCATTAAATGGCAATTCTAATTCTAAACATTATATAACTTTTCACCTAACTGCGGCAAATATTGAGTCTAATATTCGTCCAATAGGTGCGCCTTGTTGGCAATTTGGTGAAATATCAAAGAATAACAATTCCTTAGATTTAATTGCCGTTTACAGGAATCACGACTATTTTCATAAAGCATTTGGAAATTACATTGGCCTTTCTAAATTACTACAATATATTTGCGAACAAACGGATTATGAGCCTGGGAAATTAGTAATTCATTCGACTCACGCCTATTATAATTCAACAACATCAAAATTTAGAAGGCTAATAAATGGAGGACCTATTTAATAATGGCGAAGCTGAAAAGGATTTTAATTCACTGTGTACGGACGTAAAAAACTGTGTTTTATGTCACCGCATGAATAATAGTCAAAGAATTCTTAGTCGAGCGTCGGGGCCTTTATCTTCTAAACTAATGTTCATTGCGGAGGCACCGGGCAGACTTGGGGCGGATCAATTAGCAATTCCTCTACACGGAGATAAGACAGGCCACAATTTTGAAGAGTTACTTAAATTTTCCGGTCTTGATAGAACAGAAATTTTTATAACAAATGCTGTTCTGTGCAATCCAAAAGATGCTGACGGGAATAATTCAACACCACTAAAAGAAGAAGTAATTAATTGCTTAAATTTCTTAAAAAAACAAATTGAGCTAGTAAATCCAGATATAATTGTTGCACTTGGGGCTACTGCATTACACGCATTGTCTCTTATTGAACAACATAATCTTTCTTTAAAAAAAGATGTTAGAACCATGAATGAATGGTGGGGAAGAAAGCTAATTCCATTATATCATCCTGGCCAAAGAGCTATGCTCCACAGAAGTTTTGCAAATCAAAGATCAGATTATCAGTTCGTTCATGACAGTTTCAAACATTTATATCAAAAGAAAGCAAAGCCCAAGAATATATCCATTATTAAAGAGGATATATTGGCCATAGTCTCATACATCCTTAGCAAAAATGAATTGACATATTTTGCACTTCATAAAATATTTTATTTAATTGAATATAATAGCTTTATAAAACTGGGCTACAGATTAACGAATGCTTATATCATAAGGCAGAAAGATGGCCCATATTGCACTGATTTACATATTAATAGATTAAAGAATAGTATCCCAGATTTGCAAACTAGATTTATTTCAAAAACTAGTTTTATTATTTATAAACCATCTGATATTTTTAACATGGATAATGATTTCGGTAATATCCTTTCCTCTGAAACAATTAATATAATTGATAATGTATTAGATAAATACGGCAAAAAAAGCAATGCTTCGCTTAAGCGAGCCGTGTATTTTACTAGACCTATGAGAAATATTCTATATTATGAAAGCCAGAATAAAATCAATCTTTATAATACTCCGATAGAATTTGTTAATGGATTAGTTCAATAATATTTCTTTAATTATCAAATGGTTTTCTTTACTGATCTGTTACAGATTTGGTCATTATTGTTGTTCTAATGATTTTGGACCAGCTTCCTCCACAGCAACTTGCAATTTTCCTTTTGTATAATACTTAGCTAATACACTATATATTTCTTCGCTATAAAAACCTTGGCCTGCCCCTGTCGGATTTTGTATATCCAGATACCTTATTCTGTATAAGTTACCATCTTTTTTGGCTAAACCCATAATATCATGGTAGCGCCTATTTTGTTTTAAATCGCTGAATATTTGACATGCTTTTTTGTAAACCATTTTACTAGACTGAGTAAACACAGTTCGAAACAAACTCTCCTCGTCAACTCTAATAAGCTTAGCACTTTCATCATTAGATATTCTAACATTACTTAGAACATTTTCAAGAGCAACTGTTTCTAATGTTTTGTCTTTAGTAAGAGCAGCTACTATGTCTGCATTTTTTACTCTTTGTTCATTAACAAGCGACATCGTGAAAGTATACAATATTGGTTCTTCAATGCCTTCATCTTTTAATTTGGTTGTTGATACTATGACACTAGATATAAATTCTCGAACCGCAGTAGATGATTCCTTGAGGTTTGATTTATTGGAAAGGAAATCTATGGGTGATACTGGTGGCTTAAATCCAACTGGCAATAATATTAGATTTGCTTCTTCGCACAAGTCTATACCAAAGTGTCTGAGCAAAAACCTGCAATACAACTGAACACTTTTTGCAAATAGACTGTATAATACGGGATTAATATTATCATCATAGAAATGAATATATTGGCATCGATATTCATAAAGGCGTTCAACGCTTTCTGCTTCAAGTAGGAAACTATTATCCAATGAGCTTTTAACACAAGCTATACATTCTTCAAATGGCTTTGTTGAACCATCATTTAGAATAAGTTTGACATCGGGCCTAAATGCTGCTATAAATGCCTTCAATAGCAATTCCCAGGCATTTATTAAACTAATCGAACATACTTGGTACCTGTATGAAAAAATTGGCTTGTTATGAATTTCAATAGCAGCAAACAGAGCCTGTTTACTATTATTAATCAAGGGATCAACTAATGCCGACACTTATATAAGTATTTGAATCTAAGATACTTAAATTTGACCAATCAACAACCCGTGAAAACACCCTATTTTACGTAGCGCCGCGGTCAAGTAGGCAAGGGCATTTCAGCCCCAAGTCTCTCACAGAACCGTACGTGATACTCTCGCATCATACGGCTCCTATCATACAATCACTTATACAATGTCCAGTAATAAAACATGCCCGGATAACTTACTTTCATTTCTTTTATCTGTAATGTCTGAACCCGAATTTTTCGAATTCTTTGAATTACCTGAATTCTGTTAATTCTTAAATTCTATGAATTCTGGTTAAGACAAAATGAAAATATCCATTCCCGTCCAAACCGCATCAACCTAAAAACCGAAATTAATATTTTTGATCTGCGTTAAAGACATTCTTTGGCTTTCGGCATTTTATAAGCACACCTATTTGCCTGTCAGTTATATTGTATTTATTCTTTAGATCATCGGCAGTTAAAATATCCAGGGAGATAAATACTTCATCATTAATAGCAGTCAGGTCGCCTTCGAATTGTTCTGTTTTTATTTTGTCATTTACGATATACAGAAAAGAGCTATCTGATTTCGCTGCCGAATAAAGACTATCATAGGCCGCAGATTTTCTTTTAAAATAAGCAGAATATATTCGTCTGGCCATTGATTTAGTTAGTATGATAACTGCGCCATCCGTAGCGGTATCACCAAATTTTTTTGTTGCGTCAGTGTCTGTTAGAACTTCAAGACTAGCTATTGTATTAGGGCTGAATTTTTGGAAGTCGGCACGTGTGATTTTTACGCTGTCTATGATAAATATCGGATTAGGCCCAAGTTTATGCAGTGGATTTTCGTCTTTATCGTTTTGCGCAAATGCAAATAGAGGAAGGAGTAAAAGTGATAATAGCAAAGATTTCATTTCGATGGTTTAAGTGACCTAAATATATTGAGAATATTTGAATTGTTAATCCCATAATTAACCCCGGCCATATTACATCAACAGTCGTGGCAACGCCCTACCCTTTAAGCACCCAATTACATCCTACCACCAGGCAGGTTTTAGCACCCCTGCAAAGTACTGACAGTGGTTTGTCAGTACCCAACAAAATACAATAAATTGATTATCAGTATGTTCACAGATGTTCATGAGCGTTCATGCATTTTGTGAACGTGAACATAGGCCATACTTTATCTGCGAAATCAGCGAAATCACAAAAACGGCAAAGCCATCTTGAACGCCATTGAGAAAACAATCATCAGTGAAAAATCAACGGTTCAGAAACGTTTCTGGAACAGGATGGGGTAGTTAAAGTTGAGTTCTTTTGCGCCGTTGTCTTCGAGGTAGCCCATCATATCCAGCTGTACGGTGGAGATGGCATCGTTAAGTCCGTTGCTGATCTCGTCGGCCTGCTGCTTGGATTGGTATATTATTTTTATCCTTGTGGGCAGGCGTTTATTGGCGTTGTAGCAATCCTTAAGATACCCGGTAAGCAGGTCGGTTAGGATATCGGCATTGGGCTGATCGTTAGATGTAGCGGCTATTACTTTATTTAGTGCGGTTATTTTAAAATCGGTGTCAACGTGGATAATTATAGGGTCAACCAGGTCGACCTTTGCGCCGGGTTGTATGGTTCCGGTTGTATTGCTGCCGTGCTTTGATTTGTCGTTCCCCGTGCAATCAGCCATGAAAAACACAGAGGGGAACAGCAAAAGATAAACAAGACGGTAACGACCATTATGTGCATTCATAGCATCATTTTTTGCGGTTGTGATAAAATGGTTGGTATTTAAACGGAAGTTTGGGGAAATGGTTACTGTTTTTGGGGTGGCGGTTGGCGGGGGGCGGTTGGCAGTTGGTTGGCGGGCATGAAAAAGGCCGGTACTCTTGGTGAATACCGGCCTTTGTATATGGGTAGTTCTTGTCGCTTGTTGAACCCCTCCCTACCCTCCCATGGGAGGGAATCGCGCTGGCTGAGGCTTTTTTATTTCTGCATCATTTAAGTGGTGTGTTGCTGTATACGTGGTACTCGCCGGGGAGCATGGTGGTGTTGTAGGGCAGCGAGGTTACGTTGATGGTGGTGCCGGTGATGTTATCCGTCCAGGTGCCGGTAGCGGGGAAGGCCACGCTTACGGGTTGTGGTACTACATCAAAGTTGCCGGTTACTTCTACGTTGGTGCCGTCGGTGCCTTTTAGCTGTATCCATTTAAATGCGCCGGTTAAACTATAGCTAAAATTGGTGGTGGTAAATACCGGGTTGTTGATCTTCCACTTGATCATTTTGGCATAAAGGCCGAACAGGTGGGCGCGGTTAGGGTCTTGCATGTATTCCCAATGGGGGTCTTTGTCGCCTAATCTGCCGCCGTTATCTATGCTGATGTCGTAGCCGCGTTCGCCAAATTGCCAAACCATTTTTGGTCCGGGGGACGAGAACATGAATGCGGCACCCAATTCGTCGCGTTTGAGGCCTGTGGGCAGATCCTTAACATTATAGCTGCCGGAGCTGTTACCGTAAGCGCCATTTTTGAATTGCAGGCGCTCCTGGTCGTGGCTTTCAAAATAGGCCACCAAACCATATGGCGCGGTAAAGCCGTAGCCATCATAAAATAAGCCTGATATATCCCATACCGGACCAGTTGGGTATCCCATAGTAGCCTGCTCGCCGGGGGTGCTGAGGTTGGTCCACATCATCATACCTTCGCTGGCCAGTTCAGATTCTTCCTGGTTACCGGCAAAGTATTCAAGTATCACATAAAAATTAGGGTCGATGCTTTTCATGTAGGTGTTATAATTCTTCCATATAGCTACGCGACTTGCATCATAAGCTGCCCAGGCATCTTCACTGCTTCCTGAGTTGGTTTGGGTGAAGCCTTTAGCCTGGTCAAAGCGGTAGCCATCTATGTGGTATTCCTGCATCCAGTACTTCATTACGTCTTTGGTAAAATTCTGTGTTGCTGTGCTCTGGTGGTTCATCTGGTAGCCGACGCCATCAGGGTGCATAATGGTTACATCCAGCCACGGGTTATTAGCTGCAGGGGCATTGGCTCCGGAGTTCCAGTACATCTGTGCCAGTGGGGATGAACCGAATTGATCTTCTAAAACAATATCCTGTACCACAGCTATACCTTTTGCATGGCAGGCATCGATAAAGGCTTTGTAGTCATTCGGGGTACCATAGTATTTATCCAGCGCAAACATAAAGTTGGAGTTGTAGCCCCATGAGTCGTTGCCTTCAAATTCGTTTACGGGCATTAGTTCGACGGCGTTAACACCAAGTCGGACTAAATAATTTAAGGTGTCTGTTAAAGTTTTATAAGCGTGGGTTCCAACGAAGTCGCGCACCAGTAACTCGTATACCACCAGGTTCTTAGGAGCCGGACGAGTGAAATTGGTAGTCTTCCAGGTATAAGCCGGGGCACTGTACCAGAAGGTACTCACAATACCGGTTTGGCCGGATGGATAGGCCTTTAAATTGGGATACACCGAAGTGGGTATCGATGGATCATTAGCCGGATCAAGCACTTTATTGGTATATGGGTCGGCTACTTTAAGGTTGCCGTCTATGAGGTATTGGTAAGCGTATTCTTTACTTGGGTCGAGGTTATCGATCTGTACCCACCAGCGTGTACCATCCTTTGAATTCTTCATGGCGGAGGCTGTGTTGGCGGTCCAGTTATTGAAGTCGCCTATTACTGATACCGAAGTTTTACTTGGCGCATACAGGTTGAATATCACCGATTTACCGGCATTTATAAAGGTGACACCGTCGTTGGCTCCGGTGGGTGGGTCTACTCCTACTGGATTTCCGGTAACGTTCCCGGAATTATTGCCGGGTTTAGATTCCTTCTTGCATGAAGTACCAGCTATTAGCATTACCGCGAACAGTAACAGGTAAAAAAATCTTTTCATATTGTCTTTTCGTGTTTAAAATTGGCTTCTAAATTTAAATCGATTTTTTCATTTAAGGCCAATAAGGAGAAAATAAAATATGGAGAGAGGTAGTTTTAGTGCTTATTTGCCTTTACCTGTAAACTTTTCAATCACTTTAAATAGCTCTTTCAGGTCGAATGGCTTATGGAGATAAGCATCTGCCATACCGGCTTCGGCAACCTCTTTTACATTACTTACTGCCGAAACTATCACAATAGGTATATGACTGGTAGCAGGGTTTGTCTTTATTTGCTTGCTTAGCTGTTCGCCATTGGCATCGCTTTTCCAATCGCTCAACCAGTAATCCAGTAAGATCAAATCGGGTTTATGTTTATCCAGGTGCTTAATTATACGGGCGTCTTCAGAAGATACTACTTCGTATTTTGCATCTTCAAGCGCATAAACTATGGTTTCACGGATGTCCCGGTCATCTTCAATCACCATAATTTTTTTGCTCATGATCTTAAATAAAATAGGTTAAAATTGATATTGTTTATGTGCTGACATGGTATAAACAATAGAAGGTGCCCATTTTGTTTTAGATGCAGCTTCTTTTAAATTAAAAACCCGTGAAATAATTGGAAGTAATTAAAAATATCAATCCTGATCAACTCCGTAGAAACAGGCGCGGCAACGTGGCTCATAACTTTCCTTTTCGCCTAATAAAATGGTACCGGCATCGGGCACCAAACGATAAGAATACAATGCGGGGTTACCGCATTTAACGCAAACTGCATGTACTTTGGTTACTGACTCGGCAATAGCCATCAATTTAGGCATGGGACCAAAGGGTTTCCCTTTAAAATCCATATCCAGGCCTGCTACAATCACCCGGACTCCTTTGTTAGCCAGTATAGTACAAACATTCGGTAACTCATCATCAAAAAACTGGGCTTCGTCAATACCCACCACCTGTACATCACTTCCTAACAATAATATAGCCGAAGAAGAATCAACAGGTGTAGATTGAATTGAAGTGGAATTGTGAGATACAACAGCTGTTTCATCATAGCGGGTATCCGTTCTGGGCTTAAATATTTCAACAGTTAACCGGGCTATCTGGGCACGTCTTAACCTACGTATCAACTCCTCGGTTTTACCCGAAAACATTGAGCCACAAATAACTTCGATACTCCCTCCCAATTCATTTCTGCGCTTAAAAACATCTTCGCTAAACAGCATTTCAAACTCCTTATAACCGGCAAATATCACAATTTAATGTTACTTTTGATAAGTATTTGTAACATACCGCTATGAAGCAGCAGGAAGTTTTTAAAAAGATCGGTATCATTATAAAAGAGTTGAACGATCAGTATAATTATTTGGTTGAGAATGAAAATGAGCTGAACGACCTTGAACTTGAACTCTTTGTGGCAAATGCCCGTTTCCTGGCAGACCACTCCGAGGTATTGCAGAAGCTCAATTTGCAAAACACACCACCTCAGAAATTTATACCTGTTACTGAAGAAAAATATTTTGAGCCAGTTGTACAACAAGTACAACCTACTGCGGAAACTCAGCCTGTAAAAGAACAACCGATTGCTGCATTACCACCTGATACGCCTGCTGAGCCTGTAAAACCTAAAACATCGGCTGTTGACACTAATAAAAACCCGGTACCGCATATCGATTTGAGGGGCGATGATACCGGTACAGATTATTCTTATATAAGGCAGTCAGAACCTGAAATAATCAGGCATGAACTCACACTGGATGATATACCCAATTGGGAGAATGAGGATGAAGAGCCGGAAGAGCCTCTTGAAGAAGAAATATCAGAGCCGGAGGAAGAAGTAGTAGCAGAAGTACCTAAGCCCGTTGTTGAAGCGAAAAATGAATTAATACGATCTGCTAACGAGATCAAACCGATTGAGCAAAAAGAAACTAAGGTTGTTGAACATAAGAAAGAGGAACCGAAGGAAGAAACTCTTACTATTAATCAGAGGATATCGGCTCAGCTAAAAAATGCTGGCAGCAGGATAGCTGAACATGTAAATGGCCAGCCTATCACTGATCTTAAACAGGCAATCACTCTGAATGATAAGCTTCTTTATATTAAAGATCTGTTTAATGGTTATAACCTGGCTTACAGCGAAGCAATTGATATTTTAAATCGCTTCAACTCGTTTGATGAGGCTGACAAATTCCTAAAAACCAACTACGCTGTTAAAAACAACTGGGAAAGTAAACAAGCTACAACCGACAAATTTTACAAACTCCTTACAAGGCGATATTCTTAAACTTTAGGTTATAATCTAAATTATTCCCATACGGTTTGAATCCAGCTTGATCAGCACAAACAGCATAATGGTGAAGCTGAGCAATGACGAACCTCCATAGCTGATAAGTGGTAGCGGAATACCAATGGAAGGCACGATCCCAATGGTCATACCCACATTGATCACTACGTGAAAGAATATAACTGAGGCAACACCATAAGCATATACACGCGAAAATGGCGACCGTTGTCGTTCAGCGATCCTGATGATCCGCAATACAAGGAACAGATACAGGCCCAGTACCACTGTAGCACCTGCAAAACCCCACTCCTCGCCTACTGTACAAAAAATAAAATCGGTACTTTGCTCGGGTACAAATGAGTATTTAGTTTGTGTGCCCTGCATATAACCCCTTCCCCAAAACTTACCCGAACCAATAGCTATTTTAGATTGGTTAACGTTGTAACCTTTTCCTTTAATATCACTGGTAATACCTAATACAATATCGATACGTACCTTCTGGTGCGGCTTAAGAACTTTGGTATAAAGAAAATTAACACTAAAAACAAAAGCAATACATATAGCAAGCCCGGTGATTATTACAGGGAGTGCCTTCCTGTTACGTCTGAAAAGCAATACAATTATTAGTGCCAGAACAATAAGCCCTACGACTATATAAATTAAATTATTGAGCTTTAATGTGAGTACAAATAATGCAATAAATAACCCTTCAAGTATTAAAAAGTAAGGTGAGATACCTTCGCGGTACAAAACAAACAGTAATGAGCTAAAAACAAGTGTTGAACCTGCATCAGGCTGAAGCATGATCAGCAACATCGGAAAACCTATGATCGCCCCGGCAATCAAAAACGACCTTGGATCGGTTACCCGTACATTTGTTCCACTTAGATATCGTGCTAAAAGCAAACAGGTAGCAAATTTGGCTATCTCGGAGGGTTGCAATCTGAAACCACCACCCAATGATATCCAGGCCTGGTTACCACCTACGTTGCGCCCTACAACTAAAACCACCACAAGCAATACAACAGCTATACCATAAAATACAGGTGCAAACGTGCTAAAAAATCTACTTTCGAGTAATAGAATGACAATACCGGTAACTATTCCTACAACAATATAAATAAACTGCTTACCATAATTGGTATCCAGGTCCATAAAACCGGGATGCCTTTCATCAAATACTGCCGAATGGATATTTAGCCAACCAATAGTACATAATGCCAGGTAAACGAATACAATGGCCCAATCTACATTGAAAAAGAAGCCGCGTTGCTGCTGGTTATTATTCATCTTCCCTCCGCTTTATTGGATATGCCGATGCTGTATACTTATTTTTACTTTTTTGCTGACCTGGTTTTAAAGCTGCTTTTTTAACACCGCTATCTGGTTTTGCATGCTTAAGTGAGTCTTTGGCTGATGCCTTAGGTTTTGGTTGTTGGTTATACATATCCAGGTCCGGAAGTCTGTTGGCATTAATAAATTCCTGAGTGGTAATACCAGACTCACGAACAGAAATACTATCCTTCAGATACTTTTCAACTATAAAACTGGCAATAGGCGCTGCCCACTTTGCACCTTCTCCTGAATTTTCTACCACCACAGCAATCGCAATCTTTGGATTATCCCGCGGAGCAAATGCCACAAAGACTGAGTTGTCTTCACCATGTACCTGTGCCGTACCAGTTTTACCACACATAACGATGCCGGGTATTTTGGATCTGAAAGCCGTACCATGATCAACCACAGCCTGCATACCATCGATAAGCGGTTCAAAATAGTTTGAGTCTATACCTACACTATTTTTCACCTTATACTCCGCCCTAATCACCTCTTTATCTCCAATTGCTTTAATTAAATGAGGTTTGTAGTAAAATCCATGATTGGCAATTGTACACTCAATATTTGCAAGCTGTAAAGGCGTTGCTTGTAATTCTCCCTGCCCGATAGCTAACGAAATAACAGTACTTGAGCGCCAGCCACCCGGATGATATATCTTATCATAATATTTAGAAGTAGGCACATTCCCTTTTCCCTCGCTTGGCATATCCAATCCAAGTCTTGAACCGAGACCGAATTTACAAACATTATCTCTCCAGCCGGAAAAGGTAGTTGAAGTGTTTTTAGCACCATAAAAATTCATCAGCTTTTCAAATACCATTGAAAAATAGCCGTTACAAGATTCGGCTACAGCGCTGCTCAGATTGACCAGCCCATGCGCTTCCAAGTGAAAGCACGGCACCTTATGGTTACCTGCCCAATAATACCCCGGGCAATAATAGGTTGTTTGTGGGGTAATGATCCCTTCTTGCAAAGCTATTAAAGCACTAAGCGGCTTAAAGGATGAGCCCGGAGGATAGTAGGCCTGTATCGGCCTGATAAAAAATGGTTTATAAGGATCTTTGTATAATGCAGCAGCATTATTTCCTCTTTCGCGTCCCACCAGACGATTGGGGTTGTAAGTGGGGCTGCTTACATAGCAAAGTATTTCTCCGGTTGAAGGCTCAATGGCTACGATACTGCCAACCTTATTTTGCATTAGCTTTTCACCAAGCCTTTGTATGCGCTTATCTAATGATGATATCAATCTTTCACCGGCCATGGCAGTAGTATCATAAGCTCCATTAGCATAATGCCCTTTGGGCCTGTTGCGTGAATCGACCATTAAGTTTTGTACACCACGGCGTCCACGAAGCACATCTTCATATGACCTCTCGACACCGGTAACGCCTATATAATCCCCGGGATGATAATAACCGCCCGACTTCTTCATGTCCCGATCGGTTACCTCCCCAATGAAACCTAAAAATTGCGCAGCAACGGAATCCGGATAGGTACGTAAATACCTAGTGGATGAAAAGAAACCCGGGAACTCTGATAACCGTTCCTGGAAAGCTGCATAGGTTTGCGCGGATAATTGTTTCTCGAAAACGGACGATAAATTGGGAGAATATCTGATTGCTTTTTCAAACCGCTTATCAAAATCGCCTTTATCTATTCCTAATAGTCTGCAAAACTCAAGTGTATCAAATGGCTTTACCTGCTTGGGTATCACCATAACATCATAAAAAGGCTCATTTTGAACCAACACCTTCATGTTACGATCCATAATGGGACCGCGGGCAGGGTTTAGGTAAATTCGCCGCAGCACGTTACCTTGCGCATATAAAAGGTACCTGTCATCTATGATCTGTATATAGAACAGCCTCGCCAGCAATATAAGGATCAATGTTATAAATGTGCCCGCAATAATATAGCGTCGTTCAAAAAAACTGTTCATTTACGCTCTTTCTTTCTGTAAAATAAAAATCCTGAAAGCAACATTAAAAATACTGTAAATATAGAACTCAGCACAAAGCGGCTTAGTGTATATGGCATTTCGGAAAAACGAAAAACTTCAAGATTAAACAGGAAAAAATGGTGGGCAAGAGTGAGTATTAAGGCGTAAGTAAAAAACCAGCGCAGCCCCATTACATTGAGGGTAGGTTCGGGTTCGTTATCAAAGCCGTCTTTTTGTACGGTAATGCTTATAAATAATATCCTTACTAAAGCGAGTAACACACATGAAGCTGCATGCAAACCCGGTGTATCATAAAAAGAGTCAATGGTTAGTCCTAAAATAAACGACAAGGCAAACAGCATTACATTAGGTATCTCAAAAGGCAGCAACAGGATAAACATAATATACAGATAAGGCGTAGACAGGTTGTACAGGGTGATATTTTTTAATAAAAACACCTGCAAAAAAACCAGTATCAAAAACCTTAACAGGTTAACAAGAATCGTTCTACTCATCTTTCTTTTGTTGGGCCTCCAATCCCGCCTGCTCTTGAGCCAGTTTATTGATCACTACATCCACATATTGTAATTTGCTGAAATCTACTGCGAGCCGTACTTCCATATTCAAAGCAAAACCACCTGCTTTGGTATGCAGGTTACTCACTTTGCCTATAGGTATCCCTGCCGGGAAAAGAGAGTACTCTGAGGTTACTACCTGTTCCCCAAGTTTTGGCTGTGCATTATTGGATACATCTTTTAAATAACCCTTGTGTGGGTCAAGATCATCGCTCCACTCAATATATCCTATTTCCTTATTTTTTGCCAGCATGGCACTAAATCTTGAATCTTTATGAAGCAGGGATTGTACTATGGATAAATGTTCACCCACAAAAACAACCTTTCCTACCAGGCCAGAGCTGCAAATAACACCCATTCCCTTAGCAATACCCTGTCTGCTGCCGCGGTCAATCGTAATGTAATTATTACTGCGGTTTATTGAGTTATTGATGACTTGGGCTACAACATAGGTATACTGCTGCTTGTATATTGTATCATCCACCTTACGTTTGCCCAGGGTATCAACATAAAACGAGGTCTTTAACTGGTTGCGCAACCGGGCATTTTCATTAGCCAGGCTATCATTGATTTCGCGCAGGGACAGGTAATCATACAATTCATTTACATGGGTATATAAAGCACCCGTTACCTTGTTGGTTGAATTGATAAAACTTGCCTTCTGGAACGAGTTGTACTTAACGTAAATAGCAAGCGAACTGAATTCGAAGATCAGAAATAAAAAGAATGCGTTATACTTAGTGATAAATATCAGGAGGTTACGCATCGGGTATCAGATTTGAGATATGAGATTTGAGATGTGGGATAATTAATTACAAGAAAACATCCTTATGTTAAATATAAGCTAGCCTTGTCTCAAATCTCATATCTAACATCTCAAGTCTTAATTACTGCATTAAGAATTTAAAATTACCAATATTTTTAAGTGCGGTTCCAGTTCCGCGAACTACAGCACGCAAAGGATCTTCTGCAACGTGAACAGGCAGTTTAGTTTTAGCTGCAACACGTTTGTCAAGTCCGCGAAGCAATGCACCGCCTCCTGTTAAATAGATACCGGTTTGGTAAATATCCGCAGATAATTCGGGCGGAGTAATTTCCAGTGCTTTTAATATCGCTTCCTCTATTTTAGAGATTGATTTGTCAAGGCAGTGCGCTATCTCAGTATAAGATACCATGATCTGTTTTGGCACGCCTGTCATCAGGTCACGTCCCTGTACTGCAAAATCCGCAGGTGGATCAGCAAGCTCAGGTAAAGCTGCGCCAACTTCTATCTTAATTTTCTCGGCAGTACGATCACCGATCATGATGTTATGCTGACGACGGATATATTGAACAATATCTGAATCAAAGTTATCACCCGCAACACGGATAGATTGATCGCACACGATACCTGATAAAGCGATAACCGCGATCTCAGTAGTACCACCACCGATATCGATGATCATATTTCCCATTGGCTCTTCTACGTCAATCCCGATACCTACAGCAGCGGCCATAGGCTCATGTATCAGGTAAACTTCTTTTGCTCCTGCAATTTCTGCCGAGTCGCGCACCGCACGTTTTTCTACTTCGGTAATACCTGATGGGATACAGATCACCATACGCAGGGACGGGAAGAACCAGCCCTTACCGCTGTTGATCATTTTTATCATGCCTCGGATCATGTGTTCTGCAGCGTTAAAATCTGCGATAACACCATCTTTCAACGGGCGCACTGTGCGGATATTTTCGTGGGTCTTACCCTCCATTTGCATGGCCTGACGTCCAATGGCGATCACTTTGTTTGTTGTTCGATCAAATGCCACGATAGATGGTTCGTCGACAACTACTTTGTCATTATGTATTATGAGGGTATTAGCAGTACCTAAATCGATAGCTATTTCTTGTGTGAAAAAATTAAATAGACCCATTGGTGTTTATTTCAATAAAATAGGATTTATAAAGTTGCAATTAATTATACGTAATAAATGTAAAAGTTGTTATTTAAAAAGCGTTAAAATACACAACTTATTACGTTTTATTTATAATTAATGTTTAAAATGGCGTATCCCGGTCATTACCATGGAAATACCTTTTTTGTTGGCCATGTCTATCGAGTCCTGATCCTTAATGGAACCGCCTGGTTGGAGCACTGCTGTGATGCCTGCTTCGGCTGCAATTTCAACACAATCATTGAACGGAAAAAATGCATCGGAGGTCATTACTGCGCCATTCAGATCGAACCCAAACTCTTTGGCTTTAATGATAGCTTGCTTAAGCGAATCAACCCTTGAGGTCTGTCCTACGCCGCTTGCCATCAGCTGATTATTCTTAGCAAATACGATGGTATTTGATTTGGTATGTTTAACTACTTTGTTTGCAAAAAACAAATCTTTCAATTCATGTTCGGTTGGCTGTTTTTCGGTAACAGTTCTCATTTGGTCTGGCCCTTCTATTACCAGGTCTTTATCCTGTTCGATCACGCCATTCAACAAAGTTTTAAATTGCTTTATAGGCAATTCAACCGGCTGGCGTATCAAAATAATACGGTTCTTTTTCTCTTTGAATACCTGAACAGCTTCATCCGTATAAGCCGGTGCTATAAGCACTTCGAAAAATATCTTGTTAATCTCCCTGGCTGTATCTGCATCGATCTCCTCGTTAGAGATAATTACGCCTCCAAAAGCTGATACCGGGTCGCATGCCAAAGCATCAATCCAGGCTTCTTTTATAAACGAACGGCTTGCTATTCCGCAGGCATTGGTATGTTTTAAGATAGCGATGGTAGGCTCAGTAAATTCGTCGATCAAGGCTACCGCTGCATCGACATCTACAAGGTTATTATAGGAAAGTTCTTTACCATGCAATTTTGTGAACATAGCATCCAGGTTGCCATAAAAAACACCTTGCTGATGCGGGTTTTCGCCATAACGTAAAACCTGGCTTTTTTGAATACTTTGCTTAAATACAGGAAGCTGCTCGTCCTGGTTAAAATATTCAAATATTGCAGTGTCGTAGTCTGAAGTAATATTAAATGCTTTTTGAGCAAATGACCGGCGCTGATCAATGCTTGTTGTGCCATTTTGGGTTTTCAAAATCTCGCCCAGTTCCAAATAATCGTCCTTTGAAGCAAGGATCACTACATCTTTAAAGTTTTTGGCTGCTGCACGGATTAGTGAAATACCACCGATATCGATCTTTTCAATCACATCATCCTGTCCGGCACCTGATTTTACAGTTTCTTCGAAAGGATAAAGATCAACAATTACCAGGTCAATTTCAGGGATCTCATATTGTGCCAATTGCTGCTCATCGCTCTCGAAATTTCTTCTTGCCAGAATACCACCAAACACTTTGGGATGTAATGTTTTTACACGACCGCCAAGGATGGAAGGATATGAAGTCAGATCTTCGACAGCTATTACATCAGCACCTAAATTGCGGATAAAAGTTTCCGTTCCTCCGGTTGAATATATTTTTACTCCAAGGCGTTTCAGCTCATGGATGATAGGTTCTAGATTGTCTTTATAGTAAACTGAAATTAAAGCATTTTTTATTTGAACAGGATGGCTCATCTACACGTTATTTTTAAAGCCGCAAAGGTAGTGATTTGGGATTAGAGATTAGAGGGTAGAGGTTAGTTTTTTTTCGCTTTATAGATTAGTGATTAGTTAATTACAATTTTGAAGCTGAAGATTGTATTTATTGAACCACAAGCTCAAATTCGTTATTAATTATTAGCCTGCTTTCTTAAATAACTTATATAACCATTTATCATTTTCATACACTCCTCACAATCTCTTTTTAGATTTTCAAGTGTCTGACTATCGATATAATTATTATCAAATGCAACAATTAGGTGATCTATTGTTTCACCTGCGGAACCCCTTGCGTTGATTAAGAATTTGGATGCATCAAGATAATGAAACCTACTGTGACCTTCAGCAATATTGTTTCCTATGGATCTGGATGATCGAATAATTTGGTCTGTTAACCGGTATTTCTCTTCGATAGGAAATGATTTAACTAACTCAGTTATCGTATTTCTTAATATTCGTGATTTTTTCCAAACCTCAAGCTCAGTAAATGACGCCATTTATTTTTTATACAATTTTATTTAGTGATATCTAACTAATCTCTAATCAACTGACCTCTGATCTCTATAATCAACTTTTCATTTTACGCAGCAAACTCTCAATCACCCTTGGGAAATGTTGATGCTCCAACTGTTGGCCTTTGAATTTGATCATTTCCAAATTATCATCGGGCTCTATTTTGAAGCGCGACTGGTGCAATATCTCGCCCTCGTCAAATTTCTCGTCTACGAAATGAATAGTAATACCTGATTCTTCTTCTTTAGCATCCAGAACGGCTCGGTGCACGTGGTCGCCGTACATGCCTTTACCACCATATTTGGGTAATAGTGCGGGGTGCAGGTTGATTATTTTATTGGGAAAGGCTTTGAGCAATGATGGTGGTACCAGCCATAAAAAACCAGCCAGTACGATGAGGTCGACCTGCAGGTTTTTCAGTAGCTTAATTACATCGTCGGAATTATAAAACTCATTACGTGTGAATATGTGCGATGGGACCTCGAAATTGTCGGCACGCTGCAACACGTAGGCTTGCGGATTGTTAGTTAGTATCAGTACAACCTCGGCTTCGGAGCTGCGTTTAAAATGCTCCATTATTTTCTGAGCATTTGAACCAGAACCGGAAGCAAAAATAGCAATCCTCTTTTTCATTAGAATATGTTGTTTTTTTTAGCGGTGATAAGGTTATTGAACTTTGTTCAATTCTACACACAATGTTTATCCTTTTTTTAATTATAGCGATAACCTATTTAACCGCCTTTTGTTCACTCGGGTATCCTTAATACTATACGCAAAGTAATACAAAACGTTCACACACAGATAGAACGACTCAAATATAAAATTTTGATGTCTCTAAACAACACATCATTGAGTTTTTTGACGAACAAATCCATATTGTGTAACATTACGCTTCTGTGTTGGAGAATAAAAAGTTTCCAAATCGCCTGTTTGCAACACTAATGAATATTGTCCCAGGTTCATGATTTTAGCAGTCTGAAATGGCATAGATTTTTTTGTAGAACTGGTGGAATCCTGGCAAACCATATCAGAATTAAAAAAAAGTTTATCCGAAGTAAATGACCAATGCCCGCTTGATTTTTGTGCGATACAATCAAAATTGGTATAGGTGCATGTATTATCCATGTTAAACTTAAAAAGCTGGATTGAATCACAGTTGGTATTGAGTGTATCTGTAGAATCAGGGACGGCACCGGTGTAATGAGTTACCCATACAGAAGAAAGCTGCCAGTTACCATTAGTAATAAGCGTTTGCAGATAATCCTGTTCGCTTTTTTTGCATGAATTACTTGTCAAGCCAATAGCTACAAAACAACAAAGAAAGAATAATGGAAATTTAAATTTCATTTGATTTGGCTACAAAAATAAAAAATCCCCGCTAAAGGGTGCCAGTCGACGAATATATAACTATAAAAATTACCATTTAGTTTATGAGCCTGAATTAGCTTTTGAAAAAAATTAATATGGTTTTATAATTACAAAAAATCCGTAGCTATGTTATTAAGTTTGCCACACATTTAATCAAAACTAAAACTTATGATAGCAGCAAAAGGCTATGCGGCACCAAAAGCGAAAGTCCCTTTGGAGCCCTTTAAATTTGAGCGTCGCGAGGTTGGCCCTCATGATGTACAAATAGAGATACAATATTGCGGTGTTTGTCACTCTGATATTCACCAGGTGCGCGACGAATGGGGAGGCTCTATTTTCCCGATGGTACCCGGACACGAGATCGTTGGCAAGATCACCAAAGTTGGTGACCATGTAACTAAATTCAAAGTAGGCGAAACAGCAGGAATTGGCTGTTTTGTTGATTCATGCCGTCACTGCCCAAGTTGCCTGGCAGGATTGGAGCAATATTGCGATGTAGGCATGATTGGCACTTACAACTCACTCGATAAAGGAGGTAGCCCTACTTACGGCGGTTACTCAAACCAGATCATTGTTGATGAAAATTATACACTGCATATTTCGGATAAATTACCGCTTGCAGGTGTTGCGCCATTGCTTTGCGCAGGCATTACTACCTATTCACCCATTATGGAATGGAAAATGGGCAAGGGCCATAAAGTAGGTGTTGTAGGTTTAGGCGGACTTGGCCACATGGCTGTAAAATTGGCAGCTTCAAAAGGTGCAGAAGTAACGGTATTAAGTACCTCTCCATCTAAAAAAGCCGATGCTGAAAAATTAGGCGCCCATCATTTTTTGGTGACTAAAGATGCTGAACAAATGAAAGCAACTGCAGGCACATTAGATTTTATCATTAATACCATTTCGGCTCAGCATGAGTACAATGATTACCTGCCATTATTGAAACTGGACGGTACCATGGTATTAGTGGGTGTTCCGCCGGAAGCACCGCAAGTGGCTGCATTTAACCTTATTATGAAACGCAGAAGGATTGCAGGTTCGTTAATAGGCGGTATCAAAGAAACCCAGGAAATGCTGGATTATTGCGCCGAGCACGGCATTACTTCCGATGTTGAAGTGATTAATATTGACTATATTAACGAAGCTTACGAACGTATGATCAAAGGTGATGTGCGTTACCGCTTTGTGATTGATATGGCGAGTTTGTAATTTAGTTGATTAGGTTAGATTAAGTTGAATGGTTGATTTGGTTAACTATTCAACTTAATCTAACTCAATCAACTTATTCAACCAATCAACTATGCTTATTCCTTTTGAAAAACTAAAATCTGAATTTAAGCGGGTTTTGCTGTCTCTCAATTTTGAGGAAGGTGATGCCGAGCAAAGTGCTACCATTTTTGCTGAGAACAGTCGTGATGGTGTATATACGCATGGACTTAACCGTTTCCCAACTTTTGTTCAGTATGTAAAGGATGGGCTTATCATTCCTAATGTAAGGCCTACAAAAGAAGGCGGTTTCGGTGCTATTGAACAATGGGACGGGCATCTTGGTGCAGGTACACTAAATGCTACTTTCTGCATGGACAGGGCCATCAATCTGGCAAACGAAAATGGAATAGGCTGCGTAGCCATTAAAAACACTAACCATTGGATGCGTGGCGGTACTTACGGCTGGCAGGCTGCGGAAGCGGGTATGATAGGCATTTGTTTTACTAATACCATTGCCAATATGCCGCCATGGGGTGGTATCGATGCACGGTTAGGCAATAATCCTTTAATTATAGCTGTACCCCGTAAGGACGGACACGTGGTATTGGATATGGCCATTTCGCAATACTCATTCGGAAAGCTAAATCTTTATAAATCAAAAAATGAGCAACTGCCTTTGCCCGGCGGGTATGATAAAGATGGTAATCTGACTACTGACCCGGCTGCCATTATTGAATCACTACGGCCCTTACCGATTGGCTTCTGGAAAGGTTCAGGACTGTCATTAGTACTGGATCTGTTAGCAACGGTTCTGAGCCAGGGGCGATCAACAGCAGATGTTACCGATGGTGGATCAGAATCAGGGGTATCGCAGGTTTTCATTTGTATAAAACCTAATGCGGGTGTAAGGACTGAGATGATCATTGAAACCATCCTCGACTATACCAAAAGCAGCAGGCCCGAAGGTGAGGGAAAAGAAATACTTTATCCCGGAGAAAACACCTTAAGAACGAGGGAAAAAAGCTTGAAAGAAGGCGTTTGGGTAGACGAAAAGATATGGGCGAAGGTAACCCAGCTATAGTCTTGAGTCGGGAGTCTTAAGTTCTAAGTCAAAAAATGGACAAAATCTGACTTATGACTTACTACTAAGGACTATTGACTTAACAGAATCCGGATAATAATTCCGCCCAAAAACCTACCTTTAGCCTTTATGGTAGCATATCAATCTCTCGCCCTACCGGATGGACGTAAACTAAGCTTTATAGAGTACGGGAAAAAAGATGGCTATCCGGTTATGTATTTCCATGGCACTCCATCCTCTTGTCTTGAGCCTTTGATGATAGGTGCAGAAGCATTTATGAAGCATAATATCAGGGTGATATCGCCCAGCAGGCCTGGCATGGGTCGGTCAGATGTTCATAAAAATCGCACTTTTATAACCTGGACACAAGATACACTTGCACTTGCCGACCACTTAAAACTGGATAAGTTTGCCATACTTGGCTATTCTGGTGGTGCGCCATATACGTTAGCTTGCGCTTTAAAAATACCTGAGCGGCTAACATCCGCTGTAATTGTCTCTGGCGCCGGGCAAATGAACCAGCCAGAGGTAAAAAACAACCTTGATTTAAAGCATCGCATTTTTTGGAAGGTGGCCGACAAATTTCCCATCTTACTGCCTCTTATGCTTAAGAGGATGAGAAAATACAGGGAAATGCCGGATGAGGACATTATGGCCCGTGCAGAAAAAAATATGCCCAAAGCCGACTTCGAGGTCTTTAAGCAAAATGACAGGCTAACATTATCAAAAAAAGGTATCGATGAAACTTTTCGTGACGTGAAGGGCGTAGCGATGGATGTGCGGCTCCCTATCCGTCCGTTAGGATTTAATTTAGAAGATATAAAATTCCCGATCACATTTTTTCATGGCAAGGAAGATAATACCGTACCCATTGAAGTAATCGAATGGATGGTTCCGCGGATACCTAAAGCCAAATTGGTTACTTTTCCATATGATGGGCATATGTCTGTTTTATGTGGGCATTTTGATAAAATTGCGAAAGCATTGTTAAAGAAGTAATAAATTAGCTATTAAAAATAGATGGAATTATTTTTATCTTTGATAAAGAAAAAGGACGAAAGCAATGAAATCAAATATTTCTGCCAATGAGGGTTCGTTTAAAACTCACCGGGCGTATTCTCCAGAAGAGATATTAGCTGCTGGTGGTGCCACTGCTTTCGGTCACAAAACAAATAAAAACAATTTAAACCTAATCAAAGCTCTGGAAAATACTCCTGTCGCAGAGGCTTTTACGAAAGAAGAGTGGGACAACTTAGTTTCCGAGCTTGATAATGACAAATAATGAATCTTTTACTGGATACTAATATCATTCTGCATATTATTAGGGCAAAGGATTTCACAGGAATTATAAATTTTATTAATCCAGATAATTCACCGATATATCTTTCAATTGTTTCAGAAGCTGAAATTAAATCATTAGCACTTCGGAAAAAATGGGGGACAAACAGACTTCATTTGCTTGATGTCTTTTTAGATCAGGTCAATATAGTTGAGATCAATCAAGCGTCTGTGAATATTTATGCCGAAATTGACGCATACTCACAACGATCAAATAAAAGCTTTGACAAATACCCTTTTGACACCCCACGTAATATGGGAAAGAATGATTTATGGATTGCTTCGCTTTCAGCCTTATTAGGCCTAAGGTTTATAACCACAGATGCTGATTTTGATCACCTCCACAATATATTTTTTGAGATTAAAAAGATAAAATCGACAGAGTTTCTCCCCTTCTTCTGAGAGAAAACCTCCATCTTTATTCTATCAATCCCTCAAACTTTTCCCAAAAACCATCTTTAGGCAAAGGCGCCACAATTTCAACAGGCTCTTTTTTGATAGGATGAATAAAACGTAGCCTGCGGGCATGGAGGCAGATACTGTTTTTCAGGCTTCCACGGGGATAGCCATATTTATTGTCTCCCACTATCGGCGTACCCAGGGTGGATAATTGCACCCGTATTTGGTGCGGGCGACCTGTAATGGGGTTAACTTCTATTAAATAATACCCTTCCAGTTCACCTGCTAATTTGTAATTCAATTCTGATCTTTGACTGCCCGGCACTTCATGATCATGCGCTTTAGTCACATTTTTCTGTGGATTTTTCACCAGCCAGTGTATCAAATTGCCTTCTGATGGTTCGGGGCGTTTGCGCACTACAGCATAATAGGTCTTTTGTATTTCCCGGCCTTTAAAAAGCTGGTTCATACGGTCGAGCCCTTTACTGGTTTTGGCAAACAAGATAACACCGCTTACTGGTCTGTCCAAACGGTGGACCACCCCTAAAAAAGCGCCGTTGGGTTTATCATATTTTTTGGCGATATATTTCTTTACTTTCTCATCCAGCGACTCATCCCCTGTATCATCCACCTGCACAATATCACCCGCACGTTTATTCACTGCGATCAGGTGATTATCCTCGAAAAGAATATCCTTATCGGTTATTTCCTGGCTAACATATTTAATATTGACTTTGCCCATCAGTTGTTCATAGTTGGTGGTTCATAGTTCATAGCAAAAGTTTACAGTTTCGGGTTTGCAGTTGACTAAACACTTCCCGCCCATGAACCATCAACCACCAACCATGAACAAATTATCATTTTCACATCTGCATATCCGCACATCTGCACATCAATACTGTTCTTTCTCATTCGGGAAATCTTTCGACTTCACATCGCCTATATAGTTTTTAATGGCATCGTTCATTACATCATATAGGTTGGCATATTGCCTCAAAAACCTTGGCTTAAACTCCTTATTAATACCCAGTACGTCATGCAGTACCAAAACTTGTCCGTCGCAATGACGACCAGCCCCTATACCTATAATAGGTATGTGCACACTTTCCGTAACTTCTTTTGCTAACTGTGCGGGTATCTTCTCCAATACAATGCCAAAACAGCCCAGTTCCTGTAGTTTCAAAGCATCTTCACGTAATTTTTGTGCTTCGGCTTCTTCCTTCGCCCTTACAGTATAAGTGCCAAATTTGTAGATAGACTGCGGTGTTAATCCCAAATGTCCCATTACCGGGATGCCTGCTGTAAGTATGCGTGTTACTGATTCGGCTATTTCAACACCACCTTCTATTTTTACGCCGTGCGCACCGGCTTCTTTCATAATACGAATGGCAGAGTTAAGCGCCTCTTTCGAGTTTCCCTGATATGAGCCAAACGGGAGATCAACGATAACCAGCGCTCTTTTTGCAGCCCGTACCACAGATGAAGCATGATAGATCATCTGGTCTAATGTGATCGGCAAAGTGGTCTCGTGCCCGGCCATTACGTTGGAGGCTGAGTCGCCCACTAAAATAATATCCATACCGGCCGCATCAACAATAGCAGCCATAGAATAATCATAAGCGGTAAGCATGGCTATCTTCTCGCCATGATTTTTCATTTCCTGCAAAATGTGGGTGGTAACTCTTTTGATCTCTTTATTTACAGACATGCTGGTGGTTTTTATGGAGAACAAAGGTAGAATTTTATTATTTCGGATTTCGGGATTTCGATTTCGGAATTATGAAAATCTTTAATATCAATAAATAATAGATTGATTAGAAAGGTACCCAAACTTAACCAGGTCCTCCGATTCTGACAAAGGAATGATCTTTTCATCCTTAATTAAATAAAACCTGTCCGAGGCATCTAAAATATCAAGGTAATAATGATCTGTTATTATAAATCCTTTATGTGATTTGTACTCAGTAAGTTTTTCTTTGATCAGATCTTTATACAAAGGTTCTACCATCGAGAATGGTTCATCCAGCAAAACAAAATGATGATCAAGGTTTAATACCAAAAGAAATTGCAAATATCGCTGTTGTCCAAGCGACAAGTTTCTAACCCGTTCATTTTGAACATTACCTATTCCATACGCACTGTATATTCTATCCTGCTTGTTTTTATCTCTTATGTAAATAGATATTAGATCATTTACTTTCAACCCCTTTGGTAACATAATTTCCTGGGGATGATAGCCAATAAAATTATTAAAAGAAGCACTTTTTCTTATCAACAGTTCATCAAGATGAAGCATAATATTATCCGGCTTTAATGCCCCAAAAAGAATCTTGAAAAGAGTTGATTTACCCGTTCCGTTTCTGCCAAGAATACCAATTACTTCACCGGTCTTGCATTCGATACTTGTATTTGAAAATATATTTCTATCTCCAAAGTTGTGCGAAATAGATTTTACCTGTAACGTATGCCCCATATTGTTATCAGGATAATTGAAGATGCGGCCAGGTTAATTATAAAGGTTTTCAACTGCAAGCTCCTTTTTGACAAACCACAATTAATATAAAAGTAGTATTCGATATTTTGGAAATACTTATAAGCCATAAAGGAAGCAACAACTCCTACCGTTCCAAAAAGCACAATGAATTCGACGATGCTGGGTGTTATGATAAGAAACAAAATACAGAAAACCACATTGTATTTTGTGACATCCAAATAATACTTAAAAAACAATCGTGACATTAAGTGATTTTAGATTAATTACATAAACGCAGGAAACATCGATTCCTTATCAATTGGAATGTTATAAAATCCAAAATCTCACTTTCTAATTCCGAAATAAAATCCTATTTTTGCGGCGTGAATCCGGTAGTTGCCCGCAACACTTCTTTCAACTGTTTTCACGGAGCTTCACCCCAGTTGAACCGGCACATAAACTATTCATTTTTTTATTGTTATGATCACCAACTTCACCAAGTTACCCGCAGTATTATTACTGGCTGATGGAACTGTATTTTATGGCAAAGCTGCCGGAAAGATAGGAACAACTACCGGCGAGATCTGTTTTAATACCGGGATGACCGGCTACCAGGAAATTTTTACTGATCCATCCTATTTCGGGCAGATCATGGTAACCACTAATGCGCATATCGGTAATTACGGTATTGCTAAAGAAGAAGTTGAATCAGGAAATATACAGATAGCCGGTTTGGTTTGTAAAAACTATAACATCTATTATACCCGCAAACAGGCACAAGAATCTATACAGGATTATTTCCAGGAGCAAAACATCGTATCTATTTCTGATATCGATACCCGTCAGCTGGTAAGGCATATTCGCGACAAAGGTGCGATGAATGCGATCATTTCATCCGAGATATTAGATATTGATGCTTTGAAAAAGCAACTGGACCAGGTTCCTTCTATGGATGGACTGGAGCTTTCATCAAAGGTTTCTACTACCGAGACTTATACTTTCGGAGAAGAAAATGCGACCTACCGTGTAGCAGTGCTTGACCTTGGTGTAAAGAAAAATATCCTCCGCAATTTCCACGACAGGGACGTATATGCTAAAGTTTATCCAGCCAAAACCTCTTTTGCAGAAATGGAAAAGGATTTTGCGCCGAATGGTTACTTCATCTCAAACGGCCCTGGTGATCCTTCGGCTATGCCTTATGCGGTTGAAACTGTAAAAGATATTTTGAAAGCAAATAAGCCGATGTTTGGCATTTGTCTGGGTCATCAGTTACTGGCACTGGCCAACGATATCCCTACTATAAAAATGTTCAATGGTCACCGCGGGTTAAATCACCCGGTAAAAAATGTGATCATCGACCATTGCGAGGTAACTTCTCAAAATCATGGTTTTGGTGTGGTGCCGGAAGCAGTAAGAGCATCTGACAAAGTAGAGATCACTCACGTCAACCTGAATGATAAATCAATCGAAGGTATCCGCGTAAAAGGTAAAAAAGCATTTTCAGTACAATATCACCCGGAATCATCACCAGGTCCGCACGACTCAAGGTATCTGTTTGATGACTTTGTGAAGATGATGCAAAAGAATTAAGTTTTCAAGGTTCCGTTATGAAAATAGCTTTAGCCTCGCCCCCGTTTCCAAAATCAATAGAAGATGGTTTATACTGGTTTGAGAAATTGCTAAAGGAAGCCGCGGCTCAAAAGGCGGAGATCGTCTGCTTTCCCGAATCCTATATCCCCGGTTTGCGTGGGATGGGATTTGAGGTTGAGGTGCATTCTCCTCAAAAATTGGAAGCTGCATTGCAAAAGGTTTGCACAATGGCAAAAGAAAATTCCATCGCAGTTATTTTACCAATGGATTGGGACCATCCTGATGGTGTATTAAATGTAGCCTACGTAATTTCAAATACAGGTGAAGTATTAGGCCGTCAAACCAAAAACCAGTTATCCCCCCCAACTGAAGACGAGCTATTTATCCCCGGTACCGAGAGAAGTATATTTGAAGTAAATGGGATTAAGTTTGGTATCACTATTTGCCACGAAGGCTTCCGGTATCCCGAATCGGTAAGATGGGCCGCCCGCAGGGATGCTAAAATTGTATTCCACCCACACTGCACAGGTAGCGATACCGAAGGTAAAAAGCTTACTGAATGGGGGCATAAGGACAGTCCTTATTACGAAAAGGCCATCATGATGCGGGCGATAGAAAACACCATTTACTTTGCAAGCTGCAATTATACCATGAAATACCCTGAATCAGCCACTTCTATTATAGATCCTGAGGGTAATTGCATAGCGCATCAGCCATATTCTGAAGTTGGCGTACTGGTTGCAGATATTGATCCTGGTAAGGCTACCGGTCTATTAGCCAAAAGGTTCAGGGCTGATCTTTATACTGATTATTAAAAACTTACGAAGTTTTGAAAACTTCGTAAGTTTCCTGCTCAAAGCACCCGGAAAATTCACCGATTCATCCAATTGCCCCCCTCATTCACCGAGAATTTACCGATGTTCGCCTAAAAGCAATAACGGTTTTTTGTGGGCGAGTACATATTTGTGGTATTAAAACGAAACAATATCATGAAAACCATTCTTCTAATCCACATTATTCACCTGGCTGCAAACGCTGCTCAACACATCAGTGCGGTTATACATTCAATAGGCCACTTGATAAAATAAAACTTAACATAAATAAACAATTATTTAACACAAACAGGTATTCCACTTAATACCTGTTTTGTTTTTTTGCATAATTAGTATACAATGAAAACATTAGTACAATTTCATAATTTCCTGTTCGAAAGACTGGAGACATTTACCCGTTCATTTGCTAATCTATTAAGTTAGCATAAAAGTTTTCTCAATAGCAAAAACGTAATACGTAAAACGTCACACGTATAACGTATCCCCCTTCACCGTAAAAATTCTGCCATTTACCGAGAATCTCATTGAAATATCAGTAATCTGCTGCACTTTTACAGCATGGCAAGACAACCGATCATCACTGTAAAAAACCTGGTTAAAAATTACGGCGATTTTACAGCCGTTAAGGATATCAGTTTTGAAGTATACGAGGGTGAAATATTCGGCTTACTCGGCCCGAATGGTGCAGGCAAAACAACTACTCTCGAAATCATTGAAACGCTACGGGATAAAACCTCGGGCGAGATCATGGTGGATGGCTTCTCTATAGATAAAGATGCCGACAGTATTAAAAAACGCATCGGTGTGCAGTTACAAGCGGCAGGCTATTACCCCAACCTGAATTTATCAGAATTGATCGTACTGTTCTCCGGCTTATACGGTATCGACAAAAAGCCCATGGAAATGCTCGAAAAAGTAGCATTAACAGATAAGGCCAAGGCCAAATACAAAGATCTTTCGGGTGGACAAAAGCAGCGTTTTTCTATTGCCACTACCCTTATTAATGATCCCCGTATCATTTTCCTGGATGAACCTACTACAGGCCTCGACCCGCAGGCGCGCCGTAACCTCTGGGACCTGATCCGTGAGATACGTAATAATGGAACTACCGTTGTAATTACAACACATTATATGGACGAAGCCGAAGTACTTTGCGACCGTGTCGCATTTATTGATGGCGGGCGCATTATAGACATTGATACTCCCGACAATTTTATTGACAAGCTGGTATCAAGCGGTTTCGAACGACCGAAACAAGTTAAGCTTGCCAATCTGGAAGATGTTTTCATCAACATGACCGGGAAGGAATGGCGGGAAGAGTAGTTTGCAGTTTCGGGTTTGCAGTTAGCAAATTTCCAATACTTACCACTCACTATTCACCAATGACTAATGACAATTGACCAATGACAAATAATAATAAACCTTACAGCAATACACGAGCCACTCTTGCCATAGCGAAAGCCAGTTTCAGATCGATATTACGCAGCCCTTCGGCGGTGGTGTTCAGCCTGGTTTTTCCGTTGATATTTATTGTGGTGTTTGCCAATATCGGGGGCAGCGGCGTTACGGTGGATGTAGGCGTTGCCAAAACTTGTGATACCACCAACGCGATCTATAAGATTTTGCAGAAGGACAAAATGATGAACCTCATCAAAGATCAATCGGCTGATGAGATGAATAAAAACCTCTCAAAAGGGTCTATCGATGCTATTTTGGACATAAAGGCAAATCACACAGGTGGCTGGACCATCTATCCCCCATTATCTGCTTTACGAAACAAAATACCGCAAAAACCCCCTTTTACGGTTGATGTGCAATACACCAAGGCATCATCCAAAGGCGCTATTCTGAAATCAGCTTTAAATAATATCCTGTTTCAAATAAACGCTGCACTCAATAAGGATCAGCCTAAACTGGCAGAGGTTAACGAAACTACCATACAAGGCCGCGAATATAAATACATCGACTTTATATTACCCGGCATGCTCGGCTTTTCGCTACTAAGCAGCGGAGTTTTTGGTACGGCATTCGTATTCCTTAGTCTGCGGTTAACCCTGGTGATCAAACGCTTTTTTGCCACGCCGGTAAAACGTTTCAGCATTGTTTTGGGCGAGGCATTGGCACGTATCGTATTTGCTTTGTTAGGGGCATTGTTTATCATTTGTGTTGGGCATTTCGTATTTAGCTTCACGCTGATACATGGTTTTATCACGGTATTAAATATGCTGCTGCTATCGGCTATCGGTCTCATTATATTTATGGGCTTTGGTTTTATTATCTCAGGCGTAGCCAAAAACGAAAGTTCAGTGCCACCGTTTTCGAACATCATTACACTGCCGCAATTCCTGTTATCAGGTACATTCTTTTCAACTACGGCATTCCCCAAATGGCTGCAAACCATCAGCAGGGTATTACCGCTAACCCACCTCAACGAAGCCATGCGAAAAGTAGCATTTGAAGGCGCTTCGCTTGTAGATGTGTCACATCAATTGCTGATACTGAGCATTTGGTTTGTCGGTATTTATGTAGTAGCGGTGAAGACGTTTAAGTGGGAGTGATTTTGTCGTACGTTTGACGTTATACGTTATACGTGTTGTATGGAAATAGAAAAACGTACTACGTAAAACTTATCACGTACAACCCTCCCCAATGTAATCCCAACATTAAATCGTCGTAATCATTAATTTTATTTTACCCGAAGTTAATATGATTTGTATATTTGAAAAATATATGTTTATAGTGTACCTTTGACACTAAGTAAATTCGAATACCTAAAAATCATACAAGATGAGCTTAATTATTGATGTTCACGCCCGCCAGATACTCGACTCGCGTGGTAACCCTACTATCGAAGTAGATGTTTTAACCGAAAATGGTGCTTTAGGCCGTGCGGCTGTACCGTCGGGTGCTTCAACCGGTGCGCATGAAGCTGTTGAACTTCGTGATAACGACAAATCCGTATACATGGGCAAAGGCGTTTTAAAAGCCGTGGCCAATGTAAATGACATTATAGCCAAAGAACTGCAGGGTGTTGATGTGTTTGAGCAAAATTCGATCGATGCTTTAATGATCGAACTTGACGGCACAGAAAACAAAGGCAAATTAGGTGCTAACGCTATCTTGGGCGTTTCTTTAGCTGTTGCTAAAGCTGCGGCACAGGAAAGCCGTCAGCCATTATACCGCTACATTGGTGGTGTTAATGCAAATACATTGCCTATCCCGATGATGAATATCATTAACGGTGGCTCTCACTCTGATGCACCTATCGCATTCCAGGAGTTTATGATCATGCCGGTTGGTGCTCCTTCTTTTTCTGAGGCATTGCGTTGGGGAAGCGAAGTATTCCACAACCTGAAAAAAATATTACACGACCGCGGTCTTTCAACTGCTGTAGGTGACGAGGGCGGTTTTGCCCCAACTTTTGACGGTACCGAAGATGCTGCCGAAACTATTTTGAAAGCAATAGCAAAAGCAGGTTACAAAGCAGGCGAACAAATATGCCTTGCGCTTGATTGTGCTGCGTCTGAGTTCTACGTAAACGGCAAATACGATTACACCAAATTTGAAGGCGAAAAAGGTGCTATCCGTACCAGTGCCCAACAGGCAGATTACCTTGCTGAATTAGCGGCAAAATACCCTATCATTTCTATCGAAGATGGTATGGCAGAAGATGATTGGGATGGATGGAAATTGCTGACCGATAAAATTGGCGACAAAATTCAATTAGTTGGTGATGATTTGTTTGTAACCAACGTAAAACGTTTACAAAGAGGCATCGACGAGCATATTGGCAACTCTATCCTGGTAAAAGTAAACCAGATCGGTTCATTAACAGAAACCATCAACGCGGTATCGTTGGCACAAACTAATGGCTATACTTCGGTAATGAGCCACCGCTCTGGCGAAACTGAAGATTCTACCATTGCTGATTTGGCAGTAGCATTGAATTGCGGTCAGATCAAAACCGGTTCAGCTTCCCGTTCAGACAGGATCGCTAAATATAACCAGTTACTACGCATTGAAGAAGAACTGGGCGAAAGCGCTAAGTTTATCGGTAAGAATTTTAAATACGCTAAGAAATAAGGTAAAAGGTTAAAGGCGAAAGCTGAAAGGTAAAAGCTTTTATAATTATTGGTAAAGCCTCGATTATGTCGGGGCTTTTTGTTTATTGGAAATTGAAGTATCTTGCTTTAAACTGTATAAAATGAAAGGATCTATTTACATAGATGAAAATATAATTGGAGGAGCTGATTTTCAAATAATTGATGAAAGTATGGGAGTAATTGGTGGGGTACTGATTCCTAACGCTTCTTATATGAAATACGAGAATCTAATACAAGGTCATTACCAGCAAAAAGGAGTTGCCAATTCAGAAGATTTCAATTTTAAGATTGTTTTGAATGACGCCATTCTTGAACCTGAAGGGGGTATCAGTATAACTGATTCAGATGAATTCGATGAGGTATACGTTGAGGCGGCCGGATTAAGTTTAGAGATTCTCAATAACTTAAAATGAAATTGCTTTTGTGCGTTACCCTTTGGGCTGGGCTTTCATTCATTCGGCATAAAGCATTAGCCACAGGCCAGTATCCGTTGCATCCAAAACGCTATTAACCCACTGATTACTTTATCATTACAGCATCCTATTTTTTTGATAAGCATATCCTCAATATTACTTACCAATAAAAAGAGTACCTTTGCAAAATAATTACCCGTTCGCTTAAGGTTGATCGCCGAAAAACACTACAGATCTGCTTATGCATTCGCGTTGGCACTATACATTAGATACATTACATGTCATTCGAAAATTTAAAACTGATTGAGCCCATCCTCAGGGCCTTAAAAACAGAGGGCTATACCACCCCTACTCCTATACAGGAACAAGCCATCCCTATTATACTAGAACATAAAGACCTTTTAGGCTGCGCCCAAACCGGCACCGGTAAAACGGCGGCCTTCGCTATACCTATTCTACAGCTTTTATACCAGGACAGGCTGCAGCACAAAGAGCAGAAGACCATAAAAGCCATTATATTAACCCCAACCCGCGAACTGGCTATCCAGATTGGCGAAAGCTTTGCCGCTTATGGCAAACATACAGGTTTAAAACACCTGGTGATATTTGGTGGTGTATCGCAAAATCCACAAACTGATGCTTTGCGTCGTGGTGTGGATATTCTGGTAGCAACGCCAGGCAGGTTACTTGATTTGATGAACCAGCGCTTTGTTCACCTGGAGCATATTAAAATGCTGGTGTTAGATGAAGCCGACCGTATGCTGGATATGGGTTTTGTGCATGATGTAAAAAAGGTCATCGCCAAAGTTCCTGCTAAAAGGCAGACGCTGTTCTTCTCGGCTACCATGCCAAATGAAATTCAGCAATTAGCCAATTCTATATTAAGAAATCCGGAGAAAGTAGAAGTTACCCCGGTATCGTCTACTGCGGATACTATACAGCAGTCATTGTTTTATGTAGAAAAATCGGATAAGCGCTCATTGCTGATCCACCTGTTAAAAGACAGAACCATAAAAACAGCCCTGGTATTTACCCGCACCAAACACGGTGCTGATAAAGTGGTTAAAGACCTTACCCGCGTTGGCATCACTGCTGAAGCGATACATGGCAACAAATCGCAAAATGCCAGGCAGCGTGCGCTAACCAATTTCAAGAACCGTACTACAAGGGTACTCATCGCTACAGACATTGCAGCTCGCGGTATTGATATAGACGAGTTGACCCACGTGATCAATTACGAATTACCAAATATACCTGAGACTTATGTACACAGGATCGGTCGTACCGGTCGTGCAGGTGCAAGCGGTATCGCTTTCTCGTTTTGTGATGAGGAAGAAATTGACTTTCTGAAAGATATTCATAAACTGATAGCCAAAGCTATCCCGGTGAATGAGGAACATCCTTACCCAATGAGCCCTACCCTTGTGGCTAAAAAGATGGAACCGGGAAAAAATGGTTCAGCTCAGCAACGCCCTCCACGGTCATCCGGCCACAGAGATGGTAAAAGGCGTTTCGGTGGGAATAGAACTGGCGGAAACCCATCCGGTGGCAATAGATCCGGTGGAAATAGATCTGATGGGAATAGGCGGTAGTTTTTAAGTTGATTAGGTTGATTGAGTTAAGTAGTTGATTAGGTTATCAACTGCATAACATAGAAGTTAATCCAACCCCATCAACTTAATAAAACCCAATCAACCTAGTCAACCCAATCAACCTAATCAACCAACACTTGCACCATTCAAAATAATTAGATAGCTTTAGCCTAAAATTACTAATCGGCAATGATGCGCCTGCTTAACCTTTTCAAGAACAAATATTTTTTAGTTAGCACTGCCTTTTTAGTATGGATGGTATTCTTTGACAGGAACGACCTGTTCTCGCAATACGAATACCATCAGCAGGTTAGCAAATTAGAGCAGGAACGCGATTTCTACCAAAAAGAAAATGCCAAAGTTCACCAGGACCTGGATGAACTAACCACCAACAAAGAAAAACTCGAAAAATTCGCCCGCGAAAAGTACCTCATGAAAAAAGATAATGAGGATGTTTTTGTTATAGTCAAGGAGAAGAAGGATTGACTTTCTTAGAGAAATAGCAGTGGCCTCGCGCGATTCCCTCCTCGGGGAGGGTAGGGAGGGGTTAACAGATTTTGTTCATGCCCAAAATAATTCCATATAACAAAAATTTAAAAGCCTTAGCACGAAAACTTCGTAAAGATATGACTTTCGGAGAGGTACTATTATGGAATGAATTGAAGGATGATCAATTCTGGGGTTTTGATTTTGACAGACAACGGTGTATAGATAATTACATCGTTGATTTTTATTGCAAAGATTTGATGCTGGCTATAGAAATTGATGGCATGAGCCATAATTATGAGGAAGCCTTTGTGAAAGATGAAATAAGACAGCGTAGACTAGAAAGCCTGGGTGTAGGCTTTATTCGTTTTACTGAAACGGAGATGAAGAAAGATATGCAAAACGTAATCAGAGCCTTAGAAAGTAAAATTATTGAAATTGTTAAATCTGATAAAACCATTAGGTTACCAAAGGAATTTGATCTGAGTTTGTTGGATTGAATAATTAATATATTGTTCTTAACTTGAATAGTTCAAGAAACCCCTCCCTACCCTCCCCAAGGAGGGAATCGCACGGCCCTTATTTTCTAAATCTTGATAGGAACTCTCTCCTCTGATTTCTGACTTCTGATATCTGACTTCAAAAGTCTATCCCGCGCGTACATAGCTGGTTTTTCAATTAAATATCTTGATAACAAAGCACCCGCTATAATCCCCACTAGACATATAAGCATAGTAAGATTACTGTTTTTATCCATGCCTGCTTTTTCTATAAGGTTTTGAACTACATGAATAACTATCTTATGCGTAAGGTACATGGAATAGGAAAGTGTGGCGATCTGCGCTGTGACATATGATTTGAAACGATAAACCGGGCTTGCAGGACAAACAACTGCCGCAAGGATCAGTCCATAAGATACTGCTATTAAAGGGAAGCCCCACATGGTTGTATTATAGGTAGAATACCCCCTGCAAACCAGGTAGCTTATCACCCACAAAATAATACCAAAAAGCATCACCAGGTTACAATACTTATTCACCATTGCTTTTACTGATGGATAAAAAGTGTAAAGGCCAGCTATGCTTACGCCAACCAACAAGCTATCGAGCCGGTTATAGGTTGGGTAGTAGATATATTCATTCCAGCATGCACCATAATTGTCTGTTGACAGGACAGGTTCTATAAAATGGTTCCAACTCCAAAACCGGATAATAAATCCGCCAATGAATAATGCTACCAGCAGGTAAATCGCTTTACTACCTATCTTAAAATAGCTGAACAATACAAATAAAAGCGGCAGGAAAAAGTAGAATTGTTCTTCCACACACAAAGACCAGGCGTGTGAGAAGGTTCCGTATCTTCTTAAGTCAAGCCCGAAGTTCAGGGTGAAAGTGAGATATCTCCAGATAGGTGACAGATGCCCCCATTCGCGCAAAGCCGGGAATGAGGCATATAAGATAACGACAAATAGGAAAGGCGGAATTATTCTGAAAAACCTTTTTATAAAGAATTCACTTAAGGATATCTGTTTGCCTTTTGCAATTGTTCCAAACAATTGTCCGGATATCAGAAAGCCGCTTAATACGAAAAATAGATCAACCCCTGACCAGCCAAAGCCGGCGATTGTTTTTACCCAGGCAGGGTGTCCAAAAAATTGGTAGTGGAACAGTATAACATATAATATCGCGAATGCCCTCAGATGATCTAACCCTAATAATTTATGATGTTCCTTATCTCCAATACTGGGGACCTTAGCAATGGGCATTAATCAATTCGATTTAAAATGTGTCCCGTAATTTACTTCAAATTGAAAATACGGGTGAATTTATTTGGTAATAAATTCGTTATGAAATGAGAATTAAATCTCACCCTCCCGTTTACGAATAAACCACTCAAGGCTTAGTAATCCCAGTATCAACACAAATATCCATTTCAAATCTATCAGATCGCTATAGTGTTTATCTTCATAAACCACTGTTTTGATATTCTCATTTTTACGGATCAGGTCAGCAAGCTGGTTTATTTGTGAAGGCTGCAACATCTGTCCGCCCGATTGTTTAGCCAGATCAAAAAGCAAACGGTGATCGGCTGCGCTTTGGCGTGTTTCCAGGTTCAACGGCTTAATGGTTAGTTGCCCCGTTGCAGTAAATGCCTGTTCTCCTAATTTTGTGGATGCAGTATAGCTATATTCATCAACAGGTAGAGCACCGGCATCCAACTGGTAACTTTGCCCATTCCTTGTAAACAGAAAACTATAGTTTTTACCCGACCTGCTTTTTAATTCGATCCTGATATCAGGTGTGTTGACTAGTTCCAATGCCTCATTATACAATTCTGCATTCAATATCACGTTTTCTCCTTCATCAAATACATTCTTAGCCGGATATACCCTGAAGCGCTGATGATTGTTATTTGCTGTAAGGTATTGTACACTTTGACCTAACAATTCTTCTAAAGCGTTATGATTGCCGTAAGTATTATATTCGGCCAAAGACCAACGCCATAAACCTTCGCCTGTTAAGACAGCTATCCGGCTACCATTCTCATCAGCGAATGCTAACAAATTGTAAGGTGTAGTCACCTCTCCTATTTTTTGCTTGAACAATACCTGTCCCGCGCCATTACTACTGTAATTGCCAAAAGGAGTTAGCAAAGGTGGTAGCCTACTTAATTTTGTACGGGTCGAATCGGATAAGGTAAATAATGAAAATTCTGCTACCGGCTGCGCAAAAACCTCCTGCATATCGCTTCTGGCCGAATTGATCTGCACCAGCTTTTGCTCGCTATTTAACCTCGGCAGATCTGTTTGTGCACCAACCATATACCAAACCGGCAACTTGCTTTTCGTAATAAAACTTTGCAATGTACCAGAACTACCCGCCGAAACCTGGTATAAAATAACAAGGCTGTAATCACTTAACTTTAACTGAGGCAGATCACTAAGCAGGCTTGTTTTTACTTCATAATTACGGTTACTTTCTATTGATTGTTTAATGACACTGATATCCGGATGCGGACTATTGTAGAGCAATAATATCTTTTGCCTGGCATCCAACACCTCTACATAAATAGTTTCTGTATTATTTTGTACCGATAATTCGTTTTTAACCGGGGCTATGTTGAACACAAACTTGCGTACACCCTTTTTATCCGCATTTAATTTGAGGGGAATAACTTTTCTGAAATTATCTGATGTAGCCTGATTGATTTGTGTAAATACTTGTTTGCCATCTTCAGAAACCGTCAGGCGCAGATTCTCACCTTTGGATTGGTAAGCCTCTGCCAAAACTTCCACCTCAAAATCATTGCCTAAATAGGCTGTTTTATTATAGTTGACATTACCTATCAGCAGATCACGTTTTGCAACTGTATCACCTAAAGCGATAGTGTAAATGCTGGTTTTTAGATTTTTCGCTTCATACCTTGGATCACTCCCCTGGTTATACAAGCCATCAGTGGCCAGTACCAGTGCGCCGATATTCTGATTTACAAAACGCTCGTTTAACTGACGTATAGCTGATGAGATATTGGTCTGCTTACCATTAAATTTATTAGACAGACCCTCTTTGAGATCACCACTAAAGTTGAACTCCCGTACATCGTACTGGTCGCCTAATTGTTGTTTTAATTGGGAAAGATCAGCTTTTAAGTTCCTCTCCTTTGGAGAGGGGTTTGGGGTGAGGCCAAATAGCCTAATAGATTCTGAATTATCCTGCGCGATCAGTATCAATGGCTTCTGCGGATTATAAGCCACAGACCTGATGAGAGGAGCAATCAGTAAAAATGAAAGGATAAATACAGCTACAGCTCTTGCAGCAAATAATGCATAACAGGCAGTCTTACCCAGGTTGACAGGCTGACGATACATCAACCACCCATACAGTAAACCAAGCAACAGGCAAACAGGTGTCCACCACCCCGAAACTGTTCCCCATGTTACTGAAAATAAAAGCTGCATATTTTTTACGTTGTACGTATTACGTGATACGTTTTACGTTTACTCGCAAAATGCGAAATTATTGTGAGATGTCGCAAATTCTGTTGATAAACCTATTCTTCACGTTCTGGAAGTATTGTTCCGTATTTGATACCTTGCATCAGGAAAAAGCTTTTAAGCAAATCGTATTTTTGTTCGCAGTATACGGTATATTTTATCTTTTTTGAACTCAGGTAATAGCCATGGCAGGTAAAACACAGTTCAATATATTGTGTAACCTTTCCATCACCATCCATAAACAATATGGCATTCCTGGGTTCATAACACATTGCAACTCCCAAAGGTAGTTTTCCCTTAATAGGTGTAAAACCTACATTGTATAAGAGATCGGTTAGCGAGTCGATACCAGCACCTGATAATATTTTAGTCTCACGTACTTTATTGTAATCGATTAAAAAATTATTCACGGCGATAGGAGTATATACAACATCCCTATAAGTAAATGATATTAGTTTAACAGTCGTTGCAGCATTAAACGGGAAAAATGCACGTCGCTGCTTAGCATTATACTGGCCACTATTTAAACATTGATTAGGCTTTTCTGCTATTTTTGTATCCTCCTGCGTTGGAGGTGGTGGAGGAAGCTCCTTTTTCTTTTGTCCAAAAACAATACAAGGAATTAGAATAAGCAAAAAGGTTAGGTTTTTCATGCCATTAAGTTAGGTTATTATTCGGAATTTGTATTTGTTCCGAAATAAATTCTTCCTTCATGAAAAAACATCGCCCAGTTCAGATTTTGATCCTCCAAAATCAAAATTCCACATTATAAGAAATAAAAAAATCCGAAATCGAACTTCCGAAATCCGAAATCCTACAACATTCCCCCATCAACAGGAATTACCTGCCCAGTAATATAAGACGCCATATCTGATGCCAGAAAAACACAAGCATTGGCTACATCCTCAGTTTCGCCGCCACGTTTAAGCGGAATAGCAGCAGCCCAGCCCTCAACTACTTTAGGATCTAACACTTCAGTCATTTCAGTCTTGATAAAACCCGGGGCTACTACGTTAGTACGTATGTTTCTTGAGCCTAATTCCTTTGCTATAGATTTGGAAAAACCAATGATACCAGCCTTGGAAGCCGCATAATTGGCCTGCCCGGCATTACCTTGTACGCCCACTACCGAGCTCATGTTAATAAACACGCCAAAGCGGTTTTTCATCATAATTTTTGAAGCAGCTTTGGTCACATTAAAGATCGATTTCAGGTTCACGTCCAGCACCTCATCCCAATTCTCTTCGGTCATGCGCATTAACAGGCCGTCTTTGGTGATGCCCGCGTTATTCACTACAATATGCAGTGTACCGAAATCAGCAACTATATCATTTATTAGTTTTTCGGCCTCATCAAATTTAGAAGCATCAGAGCGGTAGCCCTTTACCTTAGTGCCAAAGCTTTGCAATTCCTGCTCTAAAGCCTGTCCTTTTTCAACAGACGACAGATAAGTAAATGCCACATTGGCGCCATGTTCAGCAAATTTTTCAGCTATTTTACGACCTATACCTTTTGATGCACCAGTAATGAGTGCGGTTTTTCCTTCTAATAATTTCATTTGAGTTCAGAATGATTTCGGGGGTCGAAGATAGGTATTTAGTCGGAAAGTCGGAAAAGTCCGGAAGCTGGAAAGAAACAATTAATGGCTTCGAATCTATTTCGATTATATAGCATGAGATGTACTGCTTTTGTTTAATTAATAGATCAATGCCAGCGGGCCATCTTTTACCACCAATACCGACCAACCAGGCTTGGAACCCGATGTGATAGAAGCGATAAATTTGTCGTGGATGTAAATACCAACCTCTATCAATCCATCATCTTTGGATTCAGTCCATTCACACCTTACTTCATTTTCATTTATTATGGGCTTTATGGCAGCATCTTGAGTTAGGTATTCCGTTGGATTTAAAAAGGGCATATCTTCTGCTCGCCAGAAAGAAGTAGTGGGTGCTTGCTGCTGGTTATAGAGCCAAACATCCCCTATGATGTCCTCCCCCTCATATAAATAAGCGTAAGAAACACGACCATCATCTTCTATCACGGTAGAATAATAGTTATCAAACTCGCAATGTATTTGTAAAAAAAATGTCGACATATTATTACGTAAAAGGATGTTAATGCTGAAACTCTCGAAGTATGAGAGCGGTCTTTATGCTCACTCTTCGACAGGCTCTGAATTATGCTCTGATTTGTTGTTTACCCATTTATCCCCATCTCTTTACTATATTCCCTTTGCAATTCCAGCAAACACCCTGCACACAAACATCCATCATACATTTCGCTGATGTATTGCGTTTCATTCAGTGTCAGCTGCACTTTTGTGCACTGGCATTTGGTGAATGAATTGGCTTTACATTCAAATGGCGACTGGCAGCGTTCGCAACGAACTATTTCGTGCTTTGTATGAGTCATTTCATTAGTCAATAGTCCATGGTCGATAGTCCATAGTGTTACAGGCAAAATTACGTATTACCATCGACTATGGTCTATCGACAATCGACTAAAAAATTTATGCTGAACAAGTAACACAGCCTTCGTCCATTGAACAACTTGGGCCAACTGGTATCTCATCGGCCATTTGTTGTACATGTTCTGGGATTACTGGCTCCATATTCTTGCCACCCTGATTCTCTACCGTAAACTTAACCGCCTGCGATGCTGCTTGTGTACGCAGGTAATACATACCCGTTTTCAGGCCTTTCTTCCAGGCATAAAAATGCATAGATGTCAGTTTGGATGCATTAGGTGAATTGATGAACAGATTTAGTGACTGCGACTGGCAGATATAAGCGCCCCTATCGGCAGCCATATCGATGATATTACGCATCTTGATCTCCCATACAGTTTTGTACAGGCCCTTCAGTTCTTGTGGTATCTCAGCAATATCTTGTATAGAACCATTTGCAGTGATGATCTTATCCTTCATTCCATTATTCCATAAACCCAGGTTCACCAGGTCACGTAACAAGAATTTATTAACGATAATAAACTCACCGCTTAATACACGGCGGGTGTAGATATTAGAAGTATAAGGCTCAAAACACTCATTATTACCTAATATCTGCGAGGTAGATGCAGTTGGCATTGGGGCAACAAGCAACGAATTACGTACGCCATGATTCATCACATCCAAACGAAGGTTTTCCCAATCCCATCTGCCGCTGTCTGGTTTTACGCCCCACATATCAAATTGGAATTTACCTTTTGATAACGGTGAACCTTTGAAGGTTTCATAAGCCCCTTCTTGTATTGCAAGGTCTTTTGAAGCAGTCATGGCAGCGAAATAAATAGTCTCGAATATTTCTTTATTCAGTTGTTTGGCTTCGTCACTTTCAAATGGCAAACGCAACAGGATGAAGGCATCAGCCAAACCCTGTACTCCTAAACCAATCGGGCGATGACGCAGGTTGGAGTAACGCGCTTCTTCAACCGGGTAATAATTATTATCGATAATCCGATTCAGGTTCAAGGTAACCTGGTAAGTCACTTCATATAATCTCTGATGATCAAAAATCCCGTTAATCACATATCTTGGTAGAGCCAGGGATGCCAGGTTACAAACCGCTACTTCCTTATCGGATGTATATTCCATGATCTCGGTACATAGGTTGGAGCTTTTGATCGTACCTAAATTCTGCTGGTTCGATTTACTATTGGCGGCATCTTTATATAGCAGATAAGGCGTACCTGTTTCAACTTGTGCATCCAGTACAGCAAACCACAGATCCTGCGCTTTTACAGTTTTACGGGCACGGCCTTCACTTTCATATCTGGTATATAAAGCTTCAAACTCAGCTCCCCAGCAATCAGCCAATCCTGGTGCCTCGTGCGGGCAAAATAAGCTCCATTCCTCATTAGCCTCTACCCGCTGCATAAACAGGTCGGATACCCAAAGTGCGTAGAATAAATCACGGGCACGCATTTCTTCTTTACCATGATTCTTACGCAGATCTAAAAAATCAAAAATATCCGCATGCCATGGCTCTAAATAAATGGCGAATGCTCCTTTGCGCTTACCGCCGCCCTGGTCTACATAACGCGCAGTATCATTAAATACCTTCAGCATCGGGATAATACCGTTACTGGTGCCATTGGTACCACTGATATAGGAACCTGTAGCCCTCACATTATGAATACTTAAACCTATCCCACCTGCGCTTTGTGATATTTTGGCAGTTTGTTTTAGCGTGTCATAAATACCGTCGATGCTATCATCCTTCATCGTTAACAAAAAGCAGGATGACATTTGAGGTTTCGGTGTGCCCGCATTAAATAATGTAGGTGTAGCATGCGTGAACCAACGCTCGCTCATGAGGTTGTAGGTTTTGATGACGCTATCGATATCACCTTTATGGATACCTACCGATACCCTCATAAATAAATGCTGCGGCCGTTCAGCTATCTGACCATCAATTTTCAGCAAATATGATTTTTCTAATGTTTTAAATCCGAAGTAATCAAAGCCAAAATCACGGTCGTAAATAATAGTGCTATCCAGTAACTCAGCATTTTCTCTAATTACCTGCCAAACATCATCTGCTATCAGTGATGCCCTTTTACCGGCTTTTAGATCAATATAATCATGCAGCCTGCGCATGGTTTCCGAAAATGATTTAATGGTGTTTTTATGTAAGTTAGATACTGCGATTCTAGATGCCAGCAAGGCATAATCCGGATGTTTTGTGGTTAACGAAGCCGCTGTTTCTGCTGCCAGGTTATCCAGTTCAGAAGTGGTTACTCCATCATATAAACCCTCGATCACCTTTTTGGCAACATCAATCGGATCAACTAATGCTGGGTTTAAACCATAGCACAGCTTCTCGATGCGTGCTGTTATTTTATCAAACTTTACAGTTTCTTTTTTACCGTCTCTTTTTATTACGAACATGGGGGATAGTGATTAGTGAACAGAGATTAGTGATTAGTTAAAAGTCCTCATCGAGGGTGAATGATTTGGTTTCAGTAGCTGTATTTAAGATTCCGCTTTTCTGATAATCGCCTACGCGTTTTTCGAAAAAGTTAGTTTTTCCCTGCAGGGATATCATCTCCATAAAATCAAATGGATTGGTGGTATTATACACCCGGTCATAGCCTAATTCTACCAGCCATCTATCGGCCACGAATTCAATATACTGGCTCATTAGTTTCGCATTCATTCCGATTAGGTTGACAGGCAAGGCATCGGTCACAAATTCTTTTTCTATTTCTACTGCGTCGGTAATGATCTTTGTGGCTTCTTCCTTAGATAGTTTCTCGCTCAGCATACCGTACAGCAGACATGCAAATTCGCAGTGCATACCTTCATCACGCGAGATCAATTCATTACTAAATGTTAAACCCGGCATCAGACCACGTTTTTTAAGCCAGAAAATAGAGCAAAAACTACCCGAAAAGAAAATACCCTCAACCGCTGCAAAGGCAACCAAACGTTGTGCAAATGTTCCATTATTAATCCACTTGAGCGCCCATTCTGCTTTTTTCTGTACGGCAGGCACGGTATCAACAGCATGGAATAAGCGATCTTTTTCAGCCGGATCTTTTACATAAGTATCGATCAGTAAAGCATAAGTTTCAGAGTGAATATTCTCCATCATGATCTGGAAACCATAGAAACATCTTGCCTCCGGAACCTGCACCTCACTCATAAAATTTACTGCTAGGTTCTCATTCACAATACCATCGCTTGCGGCAAAAAAAGCCAGTATGTGCGATATAAAATGCCTTTCCCCATCGTTCAGATTTTCCCAATGTTTCAGGTCGTCAGACAGATCGATCTCTTCGGCAGTCCAGAAACTGGCCTCGTGTTTTTTGTACATTTCCCAGATGCGGGGATAATTGATGGGGAGGATCACAAACCGATCCTTGTTCTCCCGGAGTAATACTTCGTTTTCCTGTTTCATGCCTCGTCGTTTTATTTTTTAGGAGTCGACAAAAGACAATGAACCGGGTACTTATGGAAGTACTGGAGACAGGGCTTTCGCCAAAACCTTATTCGTGAAAGTTTTGACAAGCTATCCTGGCAGGTGTCTGGCTTTTTTAGTTTCGAGTGGTAAGTTGTAAGTTTTGAGTAGAAATACACATAACTTAATTAATAAAACCCCACTATTTCTGAGTAGTAAGTATCCGATTATGATGAAAAACTCATAACTCAATACTCAAAACTCATAACTAAATCCACAGTTGCACGTCAGCCCATGATTTACACATGGTTCCCTTTTAATGCCGGCTTTTAACCCGGCAACCTTTGATAGCGTTTGTTAAAGAACTTGTACTTCCAAAGATAGCGGATGATGATATTACGATGTTAGTCTTAGTTTTTAACATCATGTTTAGTTATGAACAACCATATTTAAAGTTTCAGATTTTAATGTGCAACTTCTATTCTGCAAGAAAAATAGAATCATTTAAAAAATCCAGTAAACTTTGTTTGTAATTTCATATCTGATAGCATTTTAACAAAATAAAAGCCATTCATAAACATTCAAAATCATCCACTATGAAAAAGTATTTAGCTGAACTTATCGGAACATTTGCCTTAGTGTTATTTGGTTGCGGTGCGGCGGTTGTCAACGGAAAAACAATCCCTGCTGAAATTCTTTCTGATGCCCCAAATGGCATTGGTATGTTAGGTATTGCGCTTGCATTCGGCTTGGCTGTTGTTGCAATGGCTTATGCCATCGGTCCAATTTCCGGCTGCCATATTAATCCTGCTATTACCATAGCTATGCTGGTAGCCGGCAAAATAAGCGGAAAAGATACCGTTGGATATATTGTGGCCCAACTTGTTGGCGCTACAATCGCATCAGCAATATTATATGCACTTATGAAAGGCAGTCCCGGATTTACTGCTGTTCCTGAATGGGGCCTTGGAGCAAACGGATGGGGGCCCGGGTATCTTGGAGGCTATTCCACAGCATCAGCATTCCTGGCCGAAGCGGTGCTTACTTTTCTATTCCTCTTCGTGATTTTCGGTACCAACTCACGCTTTGGTAATTCCTCAATGGCTGGATTAGCTATCGGACTTACCCTGGTACTTATACATTTGGTTGCTATACCAATTACAGGCACGTCAGTAAATCCGGCACGTAGCTTTGGTCCTGCAATATTTGCCGGTGGTAAAGCATTGGATCAGCTATGGCTTTTCATAGTTGCACCGATTGTTGGGGGGATATTATCTGCACTGGTGTGGATGAATGTGTTTGAAAAGGAAGCGAAATAAAATTGAATGGTTGATTAAGTTAGATTAGGTTGATTGAGTTAAATAGTTGCTAAAAAAACAACTTGATTAACTCAGTCAACCTAATCAACTACTTAACTTAATCTTCCAAAGGCACAAACTTCAGCGAAACTGAGTTTACACAGTGCCTGGTATTTTTGGGAGTCATGTATTCTCCTTCAAAAACGTGACCGAGGTGCGCACCGCAATTGGCACATACTATTTCTACACGGTGTCCGTCCGCATCCGGAACACGTTTTACTGCACCCGGTATCTCATCATCAAAACTTGGCCAGCCGCAATGTGATTCAAATTTGGTTTCTGAAGTATATAAAGGTGTATCGCATCTTTTACACACGTATAAGCCATGTGCATGATTATCTAATAAAGATCCGGTAAATGGTCTTTCAGTCCCTTTGTATAGTATTACCCGTTCTTCTTCGGGCGTTAATTTATTGTATTCCATGAATTTTAATTATTGAATTTTTCGTTAGTGATTTGTTTTTTTAAGGCACTCAAGAAGGCTTCGCCGTTATTGATTGAGTGAATTAGTGTTTGACTTTTCACTGATTATAACAAATATACGGCAGGAATGGCGTTTTGATTTGGAGGTAAGCGCTTGTTTACATAGGGTTGACGAAGGGTTGTTTTGTCCGTCCGTAACGGAGTAACTGTGCCATGAAACACTTGCGGACAATTTCTTTAACGCGTCTTTGCGAGGAACGAAGCAATCCCCGAATTATGCAAGTCAATGGATCGGGAAGGTTAATCAGGCTAATCTCTAGCCTTTTTTCTTATAAAATAAATTGTAAATGGTACTTTGATAAGTGCAGTATTCCCGCCAGTATTCCACACTGTCTAAATTTTTCTCGAGAAAATGCCCGTTCTCAGGTGTGTAGGATGTCCAGCCATTAACCTCACACAATTTCAAAACTAGTTTTATTGGGTCATCGCCGCCTGTTATTCTGAAATAAATAGCTTTCCTGTTATTGTCAAATAACAACTGTCCCTGGTGGCCTGAAGTATAAATCTGCCCAGTTTTTGCATCTAACCATTTAATGCCGGGAACTTGTTCTTCTACTTTTTTCTTTAAAATATCAAGATCAGGGAAGTCAGGTAGAGTCGCCTCATCGTAAATTTGTTCTTCAGTCACAATAGGCGCATTAAACACATATACTTCTAGGTACATAACAAAGATTAAAGTCCGTTAGCAAATATAATGGATCTAACCTCATTGTTTTATTTAAATGATATCGTATTTGCCCGGCATTAGTTTTCACGGGGGGCATATTGTCCGAATCATGATTCGCTTGATTATATGATTCCCATGATTTTTTGCAATCGTCTTTGCGAGGAACGAAGCAATCTCTACATAGGACATTCATGAACCATGGAGTACAAACTATACGTTCCTTAAGAAATCCGTTCTCCCTGATCTGCATAGTTTAGAGATTGCTTCGTTCCTCGCAAAGACGTAAAAATTGAGGCTCTGACACAAATAAAAAAATCCCGGCAATTTCTTACCGGGATTTAAATATTTATGAAGATAAAAACCTTTCGCCTTTTACCTTTAAGCTTTAACCTCTAATTATGCTTTCACTTTCAGCTTAGCTAATTCCTCAGCCATGGCAGCGCCTATATCAGCAGGTGATTTTACCACGCGGATACCGCACTCTTCCATGATCTTCATTTTAGCAGCAGCAGTATCATCAGCGCCACCAACAATTGCACCAGCGTGACCCATACGGCGTCCCGGAGGAGCTGTTTGGCCGGCGATAAAACCAACAACAGGCTTAGTACCATTTTCTTTTATCCAGCGTGCAGCTTCAGCTTCCATGCCTCCGCCTATCTCACCTATCATAATGATGCCGTGTGTATCAGGATCATTCATCAGCAATTCAACCGCTTCTTTGGTTGGTGTGCCGATAATCGGGTCGCCACCGATACCGATAGCTGTAGTAATACCCATACCTGCTTTCACTACCTGATCAACCGCTTCATAAGTTAAGGTACCTGATTTAGAAACCACACCTACATGACCTTTTCTGAAAATAAAGCCCGGCATAATACCGATCTTGCTTTCATCAGCAGTAATAATACCCGGACAGTTTGGCCCGATCAGGCGGGTATCCCTGCCTTTAATATATTCCTTCACCTGGATCATATCCTTTGTCGGGATACCTTCGGTGATACAAACAATCACTTTGATACCAGCCTCTGCTGCTTCCATAATCGCGTCAGCTGCAAATGGGGGTGGTACAAAGATGATGGATACGTCAGCGCCGGTTTTGGCAACTGCATCTGCTACTGTATTAAATACAGGCCTGTCAAGATGGGTCTGACCGCCTTTACCAGGGGTAACACCACCAACAAGCTGCGTTCCGTACTCGATCATTTGCGATGCGTGGTAGCTGCCTTCGTTGCCGGTAAAACCCTGAACTATAACTTTAGAATCTTTATTTACGAGAACGCTCATAGATTTTATTATGTAGGCGCAAAGCTAAAGTTATTGCACTTAATCTCAAATTAAATTTTGCTCAATCACTATGTTCTTTACAGTAGGCTTGCACTATAGTTATTGTTCTAAACCGGGATCTATAAGAGAGAGGTTAAATTCGGTACTCATCTGCTTATTAAGCTGCACAGGTTCAACTGTCATCATCACCTCCAGCGTGGGTGATATAAACGCTTCCAGCAGATGGCCGCCATGCACGGAGCCATCTTCTGCAGCAAGGTTGATATGGCCATGCACTACGGGGTTTCCATTAAAAATAGCAATATCACCTATTAATGAGGTGATCTCTGATGGATAATCAATGTTTATCACTTTAAACATTTTTCTTGACCTATCGTACCATCCGATTTTGGCCCTTTGCGCATCGCCAATAGCTGTGAAATGCGCACTTTTAACATTGTATTTCATGGCAAATTCTTTCAGTCCCGACATCACCTCGTCACCCGGCGCAAATATCAGCACATAGGTCCGTGTTGATCCGGCATTGCTGATCAGTTTTACTTTTACTCCCTGCGACCTGCCTGTTTCAGGCGGTTTTGTTGGCGCAACATATTCCTGCGCACTTGCTTTTATACCAAAGGTTATTAAACCTAAAAATACAATTAACCGAATTATTTTTTTTGAAAGTTCTGTTTTCATAATAGTGTGTTTTATATGATTTCGAACGTTTAAAACAACTATTTAATTACGATTGCGCCCGGCTTTTATCATGATCAGATTGTAAAAATGATATGCAGATTACCAGATTCACAATATCTAATGAGGGAATCTAAATTATGAATACCGAAGTTCAACTTCATCATTCGAAATTCAACATCCGATTTTCGATATTTCAACTCCCTTTAAGAATTTCTGCACTAACCGGATGAAACTCCTTCTCACTTTTTGCGATCACGATACAAGCTATACCATTACCAATCATATTGGTTAGCGCCCTTGCTGTCGACATAAACCTGTCGACCCCCAGCAATAGTGCCACCCCCTCCACCGGGATCACTTTAATGGCGGTTAATGTTGATGTTAGCACAATAAAACCGCTTCCTGTTACGCCTGCTGCACCTTTGGAGGTGACCATTAAGATGCCTATGATGACCAGTTGCTGTTCCAACGACAAGGGGATATTAAACACCTGCGCCAAAAATATCACCGACATAGAAAGGTAGATTGTAGTGCCATCCAGATTAAACGAATAGCCAGCCGGAATAACCAAACCTACTACCGACCTTGAACAGCCAAATTTTTCCATCTTCTCCATCATACTGGGCAGTACGGTTTCGGATGAGGCAGTGCCACCCACGATCAATATTTCCTCCTTGATGAACTTGAGGTATTTCCATAAGCTGAATTTGTAAATAAAGCTGATCACATTCAGCACAATAAAAATGAACAGCAGCATAGCTAAAAACACCGCGCCCAACAGCTTTAATAGTGGACCAAGCGTATCAATACCATAAGTAGCTACGGTATAAGCCATGCCCCCGAATGCACCAATAGGTGCCAGCCGCATCACAAAGCCCATGATATTAAAAAGCACCTTGTTCAGCTTCTCAAAAAGATCGACCACCGGCTTGCCCGTTTCCTTTAATAAGCTGAGACCATAGCCGAATAAGATAGCAAAGAATAATATTTGTAAAATATCGCCTTTGGCAAATGCATCAACTATGTTGGATGGGATGATATGAGCAAAAAACTCGCCCCATTTCATTTCGGCGGCAGCTTTTTGGTACACCTGTAGTTTGGCATTAGTCGCGCCATGCGGCGCAGGCAGCCCGCTACCCGGCTTAATGATATTAGCCAAAGCAACCCCCATAATAAGTGCAAAGGTGGTCACTATCTCAAAGTATAATATCGCTTTACCACCAACCCTACCCACTTTCTTCATATCGCCCATGCCGGCTATTCCCAAAACAATGGTGAAGAAGATGATAAATGGTATCAGCATCTTGATCATATCAATAAACTTATTGCTAATCAGCTGCGCTGTCGGGCCAAATTGTTTAAAATAAAGCCCCACAATAACGCCCAGCAATATGGCCACAATTACCTGGAAGGTAAGGTTGGATAGTAGTTTCTTCATGCGTTAACAATTATAAGAATTTGGATGACTAAAGCACAAATAAAAAAGCTCCCTTCCGCTAAGAAGAGAGCTCCTGATTAATGTTTTTATTTAATTAACTTCCCATTCCTGTTAACAGGTTGATGGTATGAGCTTCACCATTAATAGTGATTTTCACCACATGCTGGCCCAGGAAAACAACTGTACCAGTGTAATTCCATGTACCAGAAGAGTTAGTGCCTTTGGTTGAGAACGTAGCAGTACCGCTGGTAATATCACCCAAAGTTGGATCAAGCATAATCGATGTAAGCGTGTAATTGTACGACTCATTGGTTGTAGCTTTTGATCCTGTTTTATATTGCAGGTTATCACTCAGGCTCATTGTGCCGTTCAATGAGATCGGAGCATTGTCGTTACCTGGTTGTGTAGTTTGCACAGTAAAGTTTTCTGCAAAAATATAAGAACCCGATAGGTCTGGGGTTGATTCTGTAATGTTCAGGTTATCTGTGATATTAAAGCCTGATGCTACACCATTGGTACAGGTAAAAGTAAATTTGATATTACCCTTAATTGAAGCTGTGGTGTTATCTACAGTGGTAGTATAGTCCAGGGTAGTATCTGCAACTAAACCGCAAGTAGGGTCTTCAGTAACGGTATTGATGCCCATACGGCCCCTGGTCATGTTCAGCCTGATCTGGTTACGGCTCACGCCAACAGTTAAAGGTGCATTTAAACCTTGGGTAACATCAAATGCACCAAAACCACCATATAAGGTTTGGGCCAGATTTAAAGCCACCTGGGTGCTCACCGTTTGTGCACTTAAAGTAGGTGTAGTGCTTGATTTTTTACATGATGTGTAGCTCAAAGCTGCACAGGCTAACACCACGATCGAGATACGTTTTAATTTCATGATAAGGAATTGATTTTCTGGGTTTTTAAATTAAATGAATATCTGTTGTACGAAAAAAATATAAAATAGTTTCTTTATAAGCGAAAATATCAGCGTGTTTTTAATTTGATATATCTTAAGTAATAAATTATCTATCAGCACATTATGTCAAATTATCATTTCTTAAAAAGAAAAACCGGATACCTTAATTGATGCAGATAGTTGACTGGATGATACCGGCTTAAATAACTAATTTTGCTATATGAGTTCTATATATAATTTCCACCAGGTGTCAGATCGCCTGGCTTGTTCCGGACAGCCGGGAGAAGGGCAGTTACAATCCATTGCCGATGATGGTTACCAGGTAGTAGTCAATCTTGGTTTATCAAATGGCAAATATGCTTTGGCGGATGAAGCTTTGTCAGTAAAGAATCTGGGACTAGCTTACCATCATATCCCTGTAATATTTGAGAACCCACAGGTAGAGGAACTGGCAGAATTTATTGGGGTTATGAATAATCATAGTAAAGAAAAATTACTGGTTCACTGCGCAGCCAATTATCGTGCATCTGTATTTACAGGCTTATACTTATTTGCTATAAATGAATTAACCGAAACATCAATGCAGGATTTCATTGAAGATGTATGGCAACCAGATGGTATTTGGCAGCAATTTATTGAAGAAGGTGTTAAGTTTTTACGCGAAAGTTGATTGGTTGATTGAGTTAGATTAGGTTGATTGAGTTGATTTTGACGGATTTGATGCCGAGAGTCCTGGTCGGTTGGTGAATCATTATTCAAATCGTTTCTGTGTTATTTCAGCCTCTTTTCTAAAGGCAACAATTCTTTCATCCATAATAATATCCAATACAAAACAAAACTTTGCTCATAACCTAATCAACTCAATCAACCTAATCTAACCTAATCAACCACTTAACTCTATCAACTTACTCAACTAATCCGTCATTTTTCTTAATTTCGCAACCTCATACGCGGAAATTACGACAATGGATTACCAATTTAAAGATATAGAGCAAAAGTGGCAGCAGTTTTGGGCCGAGAATCAAACATTTAAGGCTGATAATAACTCTTCCAAACCCAAGTATTATGTGATGGATATGTTTCCCTATCCCTCAGGTGCGGGACTGCATGTCGGCCACCCGCTGGGTTATATTGCTTCTGATATTTTCGCGCGCTATAAACGTTTAAAAGGTTTTAACGTACTGCACCCAATGGGGTACGACAGCTTTGGCTTACCGGCTGAGCAATATGCCATACAAACCGGTCAGCATCCTGCTATTACTACCGAGGCTAATATCACTACCTATCGTCGTCAACTGGACCAGATCGGCTTTTCATTCGATTGGAGCCGCGAGGTACGCACCAGCTCTCCTGATTTTTATAAGTGGACACAGTGGATTTTCATGCAACTGTTCAACTCGTGGTATAATAAAGCTGCAGACAAGGCTGAATCAATTGAGAGGCTGGTTGCGCATTTTGAGCAGAACGGATCGACAGGCATAGATGCTGTATGCGATGAAGAAGTACTGACCTTTACCGCTAATGAATGGAAAGCATTTACTAAAGAAGAACAGCAAGCCGAGCTATTAAAATACCGCATTACCTACCTGCGCGAAAGCACCGTTAACTGGTGTGCCGCTTTAGGAACCGTATTGGCAAATGATGAAGTAAAAGACGGCTTTAGCGAGCGTGGCGGATACCCTGTTGAGCAAAAGAAAATGATGCAGTGGAGCATGCGCATCACCGCCTATGCCGAACGCTTATTGCAGGGACTTGACACCATAGATTGGCCGGAACCTTTAAAAGAAATGCAAAGGAACTGGATAGGCAAAAGTGTGGGCGCAAGTGTGAAGTTTCCGATTGAAGCCTCACCTAAATCCTCTCCAAAGGAGAGGACTTCAAATGAAGGAGGAGCCCCCCCCCTCTCCTTTGGAGAGGGTCGGGGTGAGGCTATCGAAGTATTTACTACGAGGGTAGATACCATCTTCGGAGTTACATTCATAGTATTGGCTCCTGAACATGAACTAGTACCTGCATTAACTACGCCCAAACAAAAAGCGGAAATTGATGCCTACATAGCACAAAGCAAAAAGAAATCTGAGCTTGACCGTATGGCAGATACCAAAACGGTATCGGGCGCATTTACGGGCAGCTATGTGATCAACCCGGCGAATAATAAAAAAGTGCCAATTTACATTGCTGATTATGTTTTGGCAGGATACGGTACAGGTGCTGTAATGGCCGTACCATCAGGCGACCAGCGTGATTACCTTTTTGCCAAACATTTTAATTTGCCCATAATCCCGATCATCGATATACAAAACATCGAAACTGAAGCCGACCCGACTAAGGAAGGAAAATACATCAATTCGGATTTCATGAATGGACTTGGTTATAAAGAAGCTACCGCCAAATTAATCGCCTTTTTAGAAGAAAAAGGTGCAGGCAAAGCCAAAGTAAACTTCAGAATGCGGGATGCTATATTTGGTCGCCAGCGTTATTGGGGTGAACCTGTACCTGTTTACTTTAAAGGCGACCTGCCTTATTTGATCGATGAAAAAGATCTGCCTTTAATATTACCGGAAGTTGATAAATATCTGCCTACTGAAACTGGTGAACCGCCACTGGCAAGGGCTAAGGATTGGAAATACGGAAGTCAGAAGACAAAAGATTTAGAGGGTGGCGAAAGTTATCCATACGAGCATTCAACCATGCCAGGCTGGGCTGGCTCAAGCTGGTACTGGTATCGTTATATGGATGCCCACAACGATAAAGAATTTGCATCGCCAAAAGCTATTGAATACTGGAAGAATGTGGATTTGTATATCGGTGGCTCAGAACATGCTACTGGTCACCTGCTGTACAGCCGTTTCTGGAACAAGTTTTTAAAGGATATGGGATTAGTGATTGAGGAAGAGCCATTTAAGAAACTAATCAACCAGGGGATGATCCAAGGGCGGTCGAGCTTTGTATATCGTTTAATTGATGAAATGGGACGCGGTACAAATACTTTTGTTTCCAAAGGACTAACAAAAGAATACAGCACTTCTCCATTGCACGTAGATGTGAATATTGTAGAGAATGATATACTTGATATAACCAAATTCAAAAAATGGCGGGATGATTTCGCTGATGCTGATTTCATTTTAGAAAATGGCAAATACGTCTGTGGTATTGAAGTCGAGAAGATGTCAAAATCCAAATTCAACGTCGTTAATCCCGATGACCTGATCGAGCGTTACGGAGCTGATACCTTGCGTATGTATGAAATGTTCTTGGGCCCATTGGAACAGAGCAAACCGTGGAACACGAACGGCATCGAGGGGGTATTTAAATTCCTGCGTAAATTCTGGAAGCTTTTCCATGATGAGCAATTTAATTTCCGTGTATCAGAAGATGCGGCTACCAAAGCCGAACTGAAGTCTTTACATAAGATTATTCGCAAGGTAGAGGAAGATGTTGAACGTTTTTCATTCAACACCTCTGTATCCAGTTTCATGATCGCAGTAAATGAGTTGACGGACCTGAAATGTAACAAACGAGCCATCTTGCAGGAGCTGGTAGTAGTACTATCATCCTATGCGCCGCATATTTGCGAGGAATTATGGGTATTATTAGGTAATCAGCCTGGCACCTTATCGTATGCACCTTATCCAAAATTCAATGCCGAATATTTGATCGAGGACGAGTTTGCCTACCCTATTTCTATAAACGGCAAAACAAAAATGAACCTCAATATATCCTTAAGTCTTGACCCGGCAGCTATTGAAAGTACTGTGGTTACCAATGCCGACGTACAAAAATATCTGGATGGAAGAACACCCAAAAAGGTAATCGTGGTAAAAGGCAGGATAGTGAATATTGTGCTTTAGAAAATGTAATAACATGGGCAAAGATACTTTCTGTCTTTGCCCATTTTTTTTGTTTATCCAAAACCTGCATCAGGGCCAATCAACAATTCTATAGATGTCCAATTCTGATCTGGTGAATTGTTATGTTTCCAAATTAAGATTTTAATTAACTAAATAACGGAGAGCGAATTAGGCGATATTGTACTTTAAACACTAAGCCGAGGTAACGAATAAGTGACAAACGGGCTTAATTGCAAAAAAAAGAGCTTTTGGCTGTAACATTTAATCTAATTTCACCTCCAATTACGAAAATGATTTAAAATGAAGCGTATACTTTTACTTTTAATAATATTCTGTTCAGTTCTTTCAGCCAGGGCGCAGCTTGGAGTTGGAGGTGGATCATCCATAGTAGGGAAAATCTCCGGTACTCTGGTTGACTCTATCAACAAACAACCGCTCAACTATGCTTCTGTCAGTGTTTTCAGGAGCACAGGAAAAGCCCCGATTAATGGTGTTTTGACTGACGAAAAAGGTAATTTTAAGATTGAGGGCCTCCACCCGGGTGCTTATAAGCTCAGGATAGCTTATGTTGGTTACCCTGATAAATTTGTTGACGGCATAGTCACCACTGATTCAAAACCAGACAAAAACGTAGGCATAATAAGGGTTGCGCCAAGTCAAAAATCATTAAAGGAAGTACAAATAACCGGTACAGCTGCCCTTGTTGAAAATAAGATTGATAGAATAGTCTATAACGCCGAAAAAGACCTAACGGCAGCAGGCGGCAACGCTTCGGACGTACTTCAGAAAGTGCCGTTGGTGTCTGTTGACATCAATGGTAACGTAGCAATAAGAGGCGACCAGAATGTACGTGTACTGATCAACGGAAAACCTACAGGAGCTTCATCAGCAAGCTTATCAGATGTATTGAAAACCATCCCTGCGGATCAGATCAAAACTATCGAAGTAATTACTTCACCATCGGCTAAATATGATGCAGAGGGTTCAGCAGGTATTATCAACATCATTACCAAGCAAAAGAATATGACTGGCATCAGCGGCTCGGTTAGCGGCGGTATCGGTACACGTCAAAACAACGGTAACTTTAACCTGAATTACAATAAAAACCGTTTTAGCTTAAGTATGAACGCAGGCGGCAACTTAACATGGCCACAAACTTCGCTGACAAGTTTTAATAACGATATTAAGGGATACAATGCAGCAGGGGACACACTTATTCGTCATACTGCTTCTGAATCAAATGGCACAACTTATTTAAAAAGGCATGGTGCTATCGGCAACGTATCGGCAACCTATGATTTCAACGCATTCAATAGTATACATAGTAACATACGTTTGAACCAGGGTGGGTTTGACCCAAATAGTACTACAAAATCTTCGCTGATAGATTCTATTCACCCTGCCTCTAGCTATGCCTATCAGAGCCATAACATAGGGCACAATACGTTTGGTGGGTTTGACTGGAACCTTGATTATACGCGTAAGTTTAAAAAAGAAGGTGAAGAACTGGATATCTCTACTCAATGGAGTCACAGCAAGATTGTAACAGACTATACAACGTTTTATACTTCACAGTATGCTAATCAAAAGAATAATATCGATGGTTTAAATAATGAATATACCTTGCAAATTGATTATACTTTACCCATTAATAAGGTATTTAAATTAGAGGCGGGCGGTAAAGAAATTATAAGGAAACTAAGCAGTAACTCAGATCTTTTTGCTCCGGACCCTGCAAATCCGGATGACTTTATATTCGATAATCTTAACTCAAGCACTTACGATTATAACCAGTATGTAACCGCAGGGTATTCAGTACTAACCATTACCCTGCCTAAAGGCTATTCAATACTTGCCGGGGCAAGAGACGAAATTACAAATATACATGGGGTACCACAGTCAGCTGGACAAACTGATTTGCAAGCTTTTAACAATGATTACAACACATTTATTCCAAGTTTAACAATCCAAAGACAGATCAGCTCAACGCAAACGATTAAATTATCGTACAGCAAACGTATTACCCGGCCAAGCTTGCAGTTTCTTAACCCGTATGTTAATACCAGCAATGTCCTGGCGCAAACACAAGGTAACCCACACTTAGCGCCGGAAATATCTCAAACTGTTGAGTTAGGCTACAATACTTTCATCAAGTCATCTGTTATCAATCTTTCGGTTTATTACAAGCATACAGGTAATATGATAGAAAGCATTGCTACGCCACTAGCCGACGAACCAGGTACAATAAGCACTTTTCAAAATGCTGCACTAAACAACTCATTTGGTGCAAGCTTCTTTGGATCGATCAACCCGATCAATATCCTGACCATACGCGGAAGCATCAATGCTTATACTTATAACCCAACTCCGTACCCTCAATATGTCGATGACTTTACACAAACCGGTACATATGTACAGTACAATGCCTTTTTAATGGCCGAAGTGGCTTTGAAAAGCGGCTTTATAGCCCAGGTTTTTGCAGTTGAAAATTCACCGCGCCGTACCATACAAGGTACCAATCCGTCATTCAGTATATTGGGTGCTGGTGTGCGTAAACAATTCCTCAAGAAAAAAGCGTCTTTGGGTATCAATACACTAGAACCGTTTAATAAATATAAACATTTCAACACCAATATTTCAAGTCCGGGCCTTTCTCAGAGCAGTACATTCGCATTTCCATTCCGTTCGGTTGGTTTAACGTTTAGCTACAGCTTTGGTAAAACAACCTTCAGTAACCCGCAACAGAAAAAAGGTGTTAATAATGATGATATGAAACAAGGAGACTCAAGTTCGCCTGGCAGCGGCGGCCCTGGTGGAAGATAATATTTGATTGTCAACCTATATTTGGATGTGCAGATGAGTGATCGTCTGCACATTTTTTGTTATATAATTACACCGATTTTTAATTGATTGCACTGATTGATGCCAATCTATTATGAGTTGACATCAATACCGATCTGTTTGAGTAATAATGAAGCGTTAAAGGTTTTACATTCGCCGTGTTTGATTTTATAGTCAAACAACATTTCGCCTTCCTTAACCTGTATATCGAAATAAAAGTTACGGATATAATCAGGATGCTTTTGTTCTAATTCGGCTATCTGCAGATCGTGCGTGGCAACCATCCCCACTCCTTTTTTGCTGATCAATTGCTCTATTACTGCTTTCGATCCTAAATACTTGTCAACTGAATTGGTTCCGCGCAGCATTTCATCTATCAGAAAGAAAATTTTGGTATCGCTGTCAACGGCAGCTAACAGCATTTGCAATCGATCGAGTTCGGCTTTAAAAGTAGATGTGCTTTCGTTCAGGGAATCCTTAATCCGCATGTAGCTTAAAATCGTAACTACAGATAACCGCATGGTATCTGCACAAACTGGCGCCCCACACAATGCCAATACAGTATTGATACCAATAGTGCGTAAAAAAGTACTTTTCCCGGCCATATTAGAGCCGGTGATGATATCGATATTAAAAGTATTCGTTAATTCATAATCATTGGCTACACGGCTGTTTATGTTAATTAGAGGGTGAGCAATCTGATTAGCTGTTAAAGTATAATTTCCTCCTTCTATGATCTCAGGTAAACACCAGTCCGGGTAGTTAATACGTAAACCCGCCATGCTGATGAGCGCCTCATATTCTGCGATCACATCAAACGCTTCTTCCAAACTTTGCTGATTATTACGCTTCCAGTCTTCAATGGCAATAACCTGGCGAATATCCCAAAGTAAAAAGGTGTTCAGAATAAAGCCAACAACCAGATTTAAACGGGCATTAAGCTTATTGATCAAACTGGAAAGCTCTGCTATTTTGTCAGAAACAGCCACGCTTTCTTCGCCTTTAATTCTCATTGATACTTTCTGCAAGTATTCCGACTGCCATTCTTCATTTTCAATACTCTTGAAAGCAAATACAAAATGAGCCAGTGTTGTTCCTATTCTTCCTGCGATCAAGTCAGTTTTCTTTACACTGTCTGACTTTGATGAAACAATGCGGTAATTGCTCAAAATAATTAGTCCAACAAAATACCGTGCCGGAGTATAAAAGACTGCTGCTATAATGGCTGACAATAATAAATAAGGAGCAACTTTACTATAGATGTTCAGCCATTTCTGATCTTCTAATTCAACTGGAATTTTTAAATATTCAAGTAAATTTTTTATCTGTTCTTTCTGTTGTTTCAGGGAGAATAAGAGGTGGGCCTGAAAATCGATCTTCCAATCATTTTTTTTAGCAATTTCCTCAACTGCTTGTTGGCGCAGTAAGATAACACTTTTAGACGCAGGTGCATTTAGCCATGTAGCCAGCTTAATCTCCCCCGGTAAAGTTGTCGCCCGGTTCATCAACTGAAATAAAGAACCCTTTCCAAATATGTCCAAATCAGATGTATAATAATGCTTATCATCAATAAACCATGAACCATTAGGGTAAATGTTTGATTTGCTGACAATACTATTTATCTCATTTTCATTTACTTTTTTAACATCCAGAAAGTAATTCTTTAATGCCTCAAAACGGTTTTGCCTTTTGATCAGCCAGCTAAACCATATGCTTAATATTAATGTGGCTATGACTATAATAATGATCTCATCAAAACTGATCGCTAAACAAACTGACAATATAAATACCCCAAATACGACCAATCTGTAAAGCGAATAAGTATTAGCCAGCTTCTGATATTTGCTCGCTTCTGTCTCCGCTATTACTGCTCTTTGCCTATAGTCATTAATGATATTCTGTTCCACTGATTTATTTTTAATTTTGGGATTGAATGTGCTAAACTTTGCAATAGTTCAACTTTACAACTTTACAACAAAAAAATGAAAATAACCCTTCTGATAGTTGGCAAAACCGAAGATGCTTATTTAAAGGAGGGGATTGATAAGTATCTGAAAAGATTGAAGCATTATACTAAAATAGAGGTTGCCGAAATAACAGAACTAAAGAACACCAAAGCACTTACCCAGGAACAACAAAAGGCCAAAGAAGCTGAGTTTATACTAAAAAAACTATCGGCTGTTGATTATGTAATTTTATTGGATGAGAAAGGCATGGAATTGTCCTCTTCCCAATTTGCAGCTTATATTGATAAAAAGGCAGTCGGTTCGGTTACTAACCTGGTTTTTATTGTCGGAGGCCCGTATGGCTTTGACCCATCCGTTTACCAACGAGCCAATGATAAATTATCACTTTCGCGGATGACATTTTCACACCAAATGGTACGTTTATTTTTTGCAGAACAGCTATATCGGGCATTTACTATCATTAAAGGAGAGCCCTATCATCACCCCTAGTCGTTTAACATAAATCGTCAGCATTCTGTAAAATAGCCTTTTAAATAGACAAATAAATGCATTTTAAGATTTGGACTTTCCTAACTTTGGGTGATACTCCCTGTCCATATGCATCAAATATTTACAGAACTGGTCTCAGTAAAATTCATCATCCTCTACATTTTGATCATCTCGACCATTATTGTACACTATAGAGGAAAGGTAAGATATAAGTTTTTCAGACAGCTTACAGATCATTCTACGTTCATGGCACCCATCAATATGCCGATGTATGCCTTGTCTGCAGTGGAAAATAAACCATACATCAGCTCTGCCAATTTTCCGCAGCTTAAGGTGTTAAAAGATAAATGGCAAATCATACGCGATGAAGCATTGCAGTTGGAACGTGAAGAACTGATAAAAGGATCGAATAAATATAATGATGTTGGTTTCAACTCATTCTTCAGGCGGGGATGGAAACGCTTTTATCTGAAATGGTATGATGATTTTCACGAATCAGCAAAAAAACATTGTCCGCAAACTATAGAATTGATAAAGGGTATTCCATCCATCAAAGCAGCCATGTTTGCTGTTTTGCCAGCCGGAAGTCAGCTGCTACAACACCGGGACCCTTATGCAGGTTCGTTGCGGTATCATTTAGGATTGATAACCCCAAACTCTGAAGATTGCTATATTGTAGTCGACGGGCAAAGCTATTTTTGGAAAGATGGTGACGATGTGATCTTTGATGAAACTTACATCCATCATGCTGAAAATAAAACAGATGTAGACCGCATTATACTGTTTTGTGATATTGAGCGACCAGTAAAAACCATGTTCGGGCGTGGATGGAACAAGTTTTTCGGGTGGTTCATAATGGCTGCCGCTGCATCGCCCAATATGGGTAATGATAAAACAGGCAATATCAATAAGGTATTCAAATATATCTATTCTATCAGGCTGCTTGGCAAACGCATCAAAGCGTATAACATCAAGCTGTATTATGCTGTAAAATATTTGTTATTACTTATCATATTATACTTCGCTTTTTTCAGGTGGATCATAAATCTGATTTTTAAACATTAAATTTGCTGAATGTCAGCAACACACGATCATGGTCATTCGCATGGCCACTCACATTCGCATGGTCATCACCACCATGATCATGCCCCTAAGCTTGATCATTTAAATACCGCATTTATTGTTGGTATTATTTTAAACTCCGCATTTGTTGTACTCGAGGTAGTGGCTGGTTTGTGGAGCCACTCGCTATCACTATTAACCGATGCAGGACATAACCTGAGTGATGTTGCTGGCCTTGCCCTTGCTTTATTAGCTTTTAAACTAACCAAAGTAAGCTCAAACAGTGAATATACTTATGGCTATAAAAGATCAACCATTATTGTATCCTTTTTTAACGCTTTAGTACTTTTTATAGCTGTAGGTTTTATCGGTTACGAAGCCGTAATGCGGTTTATACATCCGGAAGTTATTGCTGGCGGCACTATGGCCTGGGTTGCTTTTGCAGGTATTGGCATCAATGCTGTTACTGCATGGCTTTTTGTTAAGGATAAAGACAAAGACCTGAATGTGAAAGGTGCTTACCTGCACATGGCAGTAGATGCCATTGTATCATTTGGTGTAGTAGTATCCGGACTGATCATTTACTTTACCCACATATACTGGATTGACAGTGCTGTAAGTTTGATTGTAGCCATAGTAATATTGAAAGGTACCTGGAGTTTATTAAGCGACAGCCTACGTTTGGAGATGGACGGTGTGCCTAAGGAAATGGATCTTGATAAGATAAAACAAGAACTAATGAAATGCAAAGGCGTGGTTGATGTACATCATATCCACGTTTGGGCATTAAGTACTACCGAAAATGCACTAACTGCACACCTGGTGATCGATCAGAATGCAGTAACTTCATTCGATAATATAAAACATGATCTTAGGCACCGCCTGGAGCATCTATCCATCAGTCACAGTACGTTTGAGCCGGAGTTTGCCGACGAGAAATGCGTACATGTGGATTGCTAAAAAACAAATATAACGAATAAGGCCGAAACAAATTCGGCCTTATTCGTTAAGTGACATTATCCAGAAATTTATTATTTCTTTTTCGCTTTTGCTGCTTTGGGAGCTGCAGGTTCTTCTATGTTTTTAGCATTAGCCGGAGCTTTTGCTTTCTTAGCTGGTTTAGCTTCTTCAACGGCTTCAACCGGTTCTGGTTCGGCAATTGGTTCTTCTACAGCTTCAGTTGGTGCAGCTTCGCTGAATAAAGGTAACTCTTTCATGATATGATACCACGAAACTACCTTTTTCATATCAGAGGCATACACTTTTTCCTCGTCATGACCCGGTGCCACTTCTCTGAAAAGCTCTCTCAACTGTTTACCATCAGCTTTAGCCTCAGGAACATTTTTGATCGCTTTCATGCGCTCAAGCACATCAAGCAAGCGGATATCCTCGTCTTCCCCAAAAATGGTAATCTCATCTAAAGCTGCTATTTTAGCGGTAGACAGGTTAGCTACTAACTTTGTTTTTTGAGCATCAAGGCTTTCTAAGATAAACCCGGTTTTATTTTGCGCGAGTGCTTTCCACAAACCCGGTTTTCCTGCTACCGATACTATTCCACGTAAATTCATTGTTTATTGTTATAATGGTTGTAATAGTTATAAAGGTTATAAGAGTTAAAAAGGTCAACAGTCTTTCAACTACTACAACCACTCTAACATTTTCAACTTTTATTTAATCTTCTATCACCTCAATTCCTAAAATCTTATCACCCTGGCGTATAGCATCCACCACATCAACATTTTCAATCACTTTACCAAATACGGTATGATTCCTGTCTAAATGTGATGTATTAGCACGGCTATGGCAGATAAAAAATTGCGATCCGCCGGTATTGCGGCCTGCATGTGCCATCGACAATACGCCACGATCATGATATTGGTTGTCTCCCGTCAGTTCACAATCAATTTTATAACCCGGGCCACCTGCACCTGTGCCTGTTGGGTCACCGCCCTGTATCATAAAATTAGGTATTACTCTATGAAAAGTTACATTGTTGTAAAATCCTGATGTAGCCAGTTTTTTAAAATTCGCTACAGTATTTGGAGCGTCCTTGTCGTAGAATTCTACGGTCATATCGCCCTTTTCGGTTTTAATTATTGCTTTACTCATTTCAATATTTAATAGGGTGCAAAGTTAGTAAAAAAGGAGAAAGGTTAAAGGCGAAAGCAGAAAGGTGACAATTATGATATACCAATTTTCTTATTTATTCGTTATTTCGCAATAAATCTTTTATTATAATACCCCTGCGTTATATTAGTCTTTATGTTGTTACGTTCGTTCCTATTTCTATTAGGGTTTCTGTTTCTTGTCACTATAAGTTATGCTCAGGGTAATTTGACAGGCCGGGTATATGAGAATAAAACCCGCATACCTATTGCCGGGGTAAGCATTCAGAATTTAAGCACTCATGTTTTTACGGTAACTGATAAAAACGGTCTGTTTGCCATTCGTGCCCATGTAGGCGACCTGGTCACTTTTTCTTCATTTGCATATGAAGCCGATACATTATATGTGAAGGATCTCAGCTCGACTGAAATCCTGATGGACCTGAAAGGTACTAATCTAAAAGGCGTTACAATAAACGACCAACAAACAAAGCTTGGCAGCCTGACTGCCCCTCCTACTTTATCTCCGTTCGGCGGTCAAACTGTTGTTTATTCAAAAGATGCAAATGGCGATTTAAAGGGTGGGCTTACCATGAATTTGTTTGACTCACATTCCGATGCCAAAAAGAAACGAAAAGACATACAGTTAGGAAAAGACGAAGAGCTAAAACAAAAAATCGCCAGAGAATTCAGTCCTGATAACCTGAAGGATTATGTTCCGTTTAAAGGACAAGAAATGAGCAATTTCATCATTTTGTATACTCCTACCGTCGATACATATACCAGTCCGGAGTTTAATTTTGCCGGTTACGTCAATTCAAGCTATCAAGAGTTCATGAAAATTCCAAAAGAACAAAGGGAGTCAAAGGATCTCACAAACCTGAATGCCAAACCAAGTGAGTAACGATTCCGTTAAAATCATAATAGCCTCAATAATTATTCGTTATTTTTGAGAATGAAGTCATTTCAAAAAAATCTTCCTGTTTTATGCTTTGTGTTTTTGGCATTTACATTTTTGCCAATGCTTTGTAAAGCGGCTTCAATTCTTATCCCAATGGATGAGGAGCAAAAAGATCATTTAAAATCGTACGGTATAGCTTTCTGGACATTAAAAAATGGCGAAGAGGTAGATTGGCTGCTTAATTATCGTGGTGGGAGCTTTATGTTGAAATACAATAAGGCTGTTGAAGATGAATGCAAAATACGCGGTGTAAGTTACGAGGTATTGCCAGACGCCAAAGTGAGTGAGATCCTTACCCAGGTAAGTGACCCTTCTGTGAATATGGACCTGGTAAAACTGGAAAAAGCTCCCAAAATGGCTGTTTATTCACCAAAAAATAAATTACCCTGGGATGATGCCGTTACGCTGGTATTAAAATATGCCGAGATACCTTATGATGTAGTTTATGATGAGGAAGTAATAAGAGGTGACCTGCCCAAATACGACTGGCTGCATTTGCACCACGAGGACTTTACAGGGCAATACAGCAAGTTTTATGGCTCGTTCAGGTATGCGCAATGGTACAATGATGATGTAAAGTTTCAGGAAGCTACAGCCCATAAACTTGGTTTTAAAAAAGTATCCCAGATGAAACTGGCTGTGGCAGAGCACATACGTGATTTCTGCTCGGGTGGTGGTTTCCTGTTTGCAATGTGCTCAGGAACAGATACTTTTGATATTGCACTGGCTGCATCAAATACCGACATCTGCGAGAGCATGTTTGATGGCGATGCTGCCGAGCCTGATGCACAATCCAAACTGGATTTTACTCAAACTTTTGCTTTTCAGAACTTTAATCTGGATATGAACCCGATGTCACATCAATTCAGCAATATTGATGTGACCACTACCCGCCAGGTAGACAGAACGAAAGATTTTTTCACTCTGTTTGATTTTTCAGCAAAATGGGATGTGGTACCGAGCATGCTTACTCAAAATCATGATAAAGTGATCAAAGGCTTTATGGGACTGACCACTGCCTTTAATGAAAAATTGCTCAAGCCCGGCGTTACTATTATGGGCGAAATGAAGACCGGCAATGAGGCCCGATATATTCATGGTGAATACGGCAAAGGTCAGTGGACTTTCTATGGAGGTCATGACCCTGAAGATTATCAGCATGTAGTTGGCGATCCCCCTACTGATCTTAAACTGCATCCCAACTCTCCCGGTTACCGGCTGATATTGAACAACGTTTTATTTCCCGCCGCGAAGAAAAAGAAGCAGAAAACCTGATTGCAGTTAGCACTTGGCAGTTTGCAGTTAGCATAGTGCCCTATATCCATAAATAAATGCAAACTGGATACTGCCAACCGCACACTTAATTATAGAACGACCACGAAATCCCTATCTTAACCAAACTGTTGGGACCGGGATAACGGTTGACCATATAATATCCCTTGCTAAATAATCCCTGGTTGGCATAATCATACATTATAAATATGTTGGTGCGTAGCAATGTGGCTTTAAAAAACACCGAAGCTACAGGATATGAGGAGAATGTAAGGTTTGGACTGCTATTGTAAAACTGACCCAGGCCTACTGCATATGAAGGCGCCACATAAGGTGTGTTATAACGTACATTAATACCAAAACTACTATTTAGCACACCAAATAAAAGATGGGAATAATATAAACTATTATAGGTATACAGTTCTGGAGTTCGTAATGTATTCTGATAATCGGTTTTTTGATATACTATATAATTATCCAGGTGCCATCTGCGCCAGGTAAAACTTTTACCTAAACTCAATTTCAACAAATTGATAGGGCTATGCAACTGGGTTGGTGTAGCATCAATACCATTAGGCTGGGCTTCGAAATACAGGTAATCAGAAATTAAGAAGTACTCGACCTTAAGGTCAAGTTGCAGGGGATCATTAATGTAGTTGAATGATACGCTGGTTGTTTTCTGATTACTAAAACTGTTATGGAAAATATAATGATTAGATATCCAGTCGGTATAAACGAGCGGCGGCGAACTATTTTGCGAATAGGCTCCTAAAATGATCCTGCCGGCTTTTTTGCCCCCGGATAATGTCAGTTTTGCTTCGTACAGAAAATCGCCGAAATCACGCCCCACAGCTATCTGCTGTAAATCTACATCCAGCAATATCCTGTCGCTAAAACGATAGCCTGCTTTTGCCTTGAGTGTAATATCCTGGAAAGAATTATCCTGTTTACGTTCATTCAGCACCATCCGCGAAAAATTAGCGTTTGTAACTGTATCAGTTACAAATTGCTGATAGTGATAATAATCCTGCGCTAAACCTACGTCAAGCTTTAACTCATTTTTTATTACACCTGTAGATTTGCCCCTCAGGTAGAAACTATAGGAAAAGGCATTTTGTATATGAGATACCGTAAGGGAATCCCGTGAAAAAGATGAACTGTAATAATAATCAGGAAACACATTGTAAATATCCGGCTCATTCTGCAAGAATTTGTAGTTCTCCTTGTTATAGTTTAAGGTATAAGAAACACGCTGCGTGGGCAATATCTTTGATTTGTCAGCGCCTTTTAATGTGGTATCTATCTTACCTATATAGTAAAACTGTTTAATGTAAAATCCATTTTTGCGTATATTATCGCTTGAGTTATATAAACGTACAGGTGCATTCTGTGCTGTAGCATAAGTGTGCTGAGGAGTAGTAAAGATCGAATCATTTTGTACCGAACCATTCTCAGGTGCCTTCAGATTATTAAAGGTGTAATTGGCCAGCAAGTTATAACGTTTACTTTTTGATTCATACCAGCTAAATAGTCCTCCGGTAAAATCACTGCCGGCTTGCCTTGGATAGAAACCGTTAGATCCTATGAAATTAAGATTAAACCCAACATTCAGTTGCGGGTTGATATTTTGGGTATGAATTGCTTTAAAATACTGCTCCTTAGCGCCCCACCAAAATAAGGATAGATTGGTATAAGGTACACGGGCTTTATAATACTGCACATCCTCCGGGGTAAAAAGATAGGCGTCCAAAAAATGTTCCCCTACATCAAAGCCAATAGTTTTACTTGGTTCAAATAACAAATTACGCTCGGCAAGGCCCAGATTGCCCAAGCCTATTTTAGGGCTGCGGACCTGATATAATGGGCTATAATTTTCAAAATTAACAATGCCTGTATCTATGGGGAACACCTGGGTGCTATCGCTCAATAAGCGCTCGTTGGTTACTCTTATAAATTTTGATGTAAAAATTACCGAATCCTGCTTCTTCTCTTCCTTTTTTCTTTGAGCATCAATCTCCTGGTCACCTGTAAGAGCCTTCTTATTAGTATTGGACGATGTATCCCTCGGAAAACCATTATTCCTTGGCTGATTGTTGTAACCCGGCGGAGGTACCGTCTGTGCAAAAGAAAAACATGCCGACAGGCACATCAGCATCGTTAAAAGGATATATCTTGATCTGTTATGCATTAAAGGCCGGCAATCAGGTTTTTAAGTATCAATGTCATTTTTGGTTCAGCCTCATGTGCAACGGCCAATATTTCCTCAAGCGAAACAGGATGCAAAACTTCCGGGAAACCCTCATCAGTTAATACTGATATGGCAAATACCGGCAATCCCATATGGTTGGCTACAATTACCTCTGGTACTGTGCTCATCCCTACTGCATCACCGCCGATTATCCGCAGGTACTTATATTCGGCTCTGGTTTCAAGGTTTGGGCCTGTCACAGCTACATAAACACCTTTATGGCAGGTAATATTGTTGTCGGCTGCAATATTAAGTGCTTTGTCTATCAGATCGCGCCTGTAAGCCTGGCTCATATCCGGGAAACGCGGACCAAGCTCCTCCTCATTTCTACCGATCAGTGGATTATGTGGCTGCAGGTTGATATGGTCTTCAATGATCATCAGATCACCCTTTTTAAAATCAGGATTAAGTGATCCGCTGGCGTTGGATACAAATAGCGTTTTAATACCCAGCATTTTCATCACCCTAACCGGGAAAGTGATCTGCTGCATGGTATAACCTTCATAATAATGCAGCCTTCCTTGCATGGCTACCACTTTTTTGCCTGCAAGTGTGCCAAATATCAATTTACCCGAATGGAACTCTAATGTCGATATAGGGAAATCCGGGATATTTGAGTACATCAGTTGTTTTTCAACTTCAATACCGCTAACTAATTCTCCAAGTCCTGTTCCTAATATAATACCTACTTCAGGCTCAAAATCGCCGATGCGGCTTTTAATGTATGAGGTGGTTTGTTGTATGTTCTCTAACATATTCTGTAACTAATTGATCAAACTGTTGCCCGCCATTATCTAAAAAACGAATACCTATAGGCAACACCTGTACCGGCAGGTATTTTATAACCGGCTGCAGTTCGTGTTCAAATAAACGTTGTGCATCCTTTTCTGTTGTAATGATCACCTTTTTTTGTGTAGTACAGGCAGAAAATTCATCGGCAAGTTTACTGATATTTTTTAAGCTAAAACGGTGATGATCGGGATAATTGTGATGAACCACTTTTGAAGTATATTTTTTGATATGCTGCACTAATGGCTTAGGGCCTGCAATACCTGTCAGCAAAAACACAGTGGTATCCTCATCTATTATGGTGTCCGTCCGGTTTCCGGCAAGGTCTTGCGTGGACAGGTATGAGACAGATGTAAAAAATAATGATTGGTAAGGCAAAGGGCTTATTCGTTCTTCGATATAGGCCTGTGCTTTAGCCGTTAACTCTTCCGGACATTTACTTACCACGATGACATCGGCACGCCAGCGCCCGCTAATCGGTTCGCGCATATTACCTGCAGGTATCAGGAAACGGGGTTTATTTATCCGGTTATAATCAAACAACAAAATACTGAATCCCGGTTTAACAGCGCGATGCTGATAGGCATCATCTAAAATGATGAGGTTATGATTTGGCAACAAATGTTGTATCCCCTCCACCCTTTTCTCACAAACTGCCACAGTTATTTCCGGGAATTTATGTTTGAACTGTGCAGGTTCGTCACCTATCTGGGCAGGCGTACTATCTGCATCAGCAAGTAGGTATCCTTTTGTTTCCCGTCCATATCCCCGGCTTAGAGTAGCCAACTTATATTTTCCTTTAAATAAGCGCACCAGGTACTCTGTCATGGGCGATTTACCTGCGCCACCAATATCCAGGTTGCCAACGGATATCACCGGAATTTTAAAGCTTTGGCTTTTTATTATACCGCCATCATAGCACCAGTTGCGGATCGTTACCACAAGGCCATACAATATGGAAAAAGGGAATAAAAGCCAGCGCAGGATATTCATACTACAGCAAAGTGAGTAAACTATTCAACCAAAAGCAAACTTTCAACCCTTGTAAAATGCTTTTTGTTTAAGGTCGCAACAGGGAGATTGTTGCTCACAGCTATTGCTGCTATAAAAAGATCAGCAAGATCAATTTGTTTTCTTTTAGTTTTTAATTGATTATTAATATTAACTGCTTCTTTAACAGCAGCCTGATCTAAATTAATAACAGTTATTTTTTTAAGAAATTCCTGCCAGTATTCTAATTGCTGTTCTGTGGCACCTGAATAAATTTCATATTCAGTAATTACACAAATACAAAATGTATAACCTTTTCTTATTAAGGATACCAATTGTGATTTTGATTTATCTGATTTTCTAAAAAAATCAATAAGAAGTGAGGTATCGGCTAAAACTATTTTTTCCGCCATTGATTAATAGCTTTTCTCGTCTGCCCAATTTCTTCCAGCTGTTTATCTGAAAAAGTTGGAGCCGTAAGCAAAAAAGATTCTAAATCCTGTAATTGTGTATCGTTGGTATTCTGCTTTTCAAGTTCCTTTTTAAATTTCAATAGCTGTTCTTTAGGAAGTTCCTTCACTATCCTTATCAAATCATCAAAACCAATATCCACCTGAATTTGCATACTCAAATTTACGAAATTTATTTAATTTAGTATGCCCATAATGCCAATACCTTAATACGTATAATTCAGATATGAAAAATAAATTACTTTTTCTTCTTTTAATAATCTCTACTACCACCATTGCTCAAACTGATAACAAATTGACCGCCCAGCTGCAAAATGCAGTTAAAGGTTTTAATGGACAAATAGGTATCTACGTTAAAAATTTAAAGACCGGCAAAACCGCTGCTATTAATGCCGATACGCTATTCCCGACGGCAAGTATGATCAAAGTAAGCATTCAATGCGGGGTGATGGATAAGATAGAAAAAGGTGAGCTGGCCTATAATCAAAAGCTGATCTACCGCGATTCGCTGCTGTATCCGGGCGAGGATATATTAGGTTCCTTTAAGGATAAGGATACCATTGAAGTAAGTAAAGTTGCCATGCTGATGATCACGATGAGCGATAATACGGCGAGCACCTGGCTGCAGAAGATCGTCACCGGTGAGTATATCAATAACTGGCTGGATCAACACGGCTTTAAAGTGATGCGGGTAAACTCAAGGGTAAAAGGACGTGAGGCTATTCGTGCTAAATACGGCTGGGGAGTAACTACGCCTTTTGAGATGTGCCGCTTGTTTACAATGATAAGAAATGGTGAAGCAGTGAGCCCGGCTGCCAGCGAAAGGATGTACCGAAATCTCGGTCGTATTTATTGGGATGATAAGGCATTATCGCAAATACCACCCTATGTACATACTATAAGCAAGCAAGGCGCTGTAGATGAATCAAAATCAGAAACCGTACTGGTAAATGCCCCGCATGGCGATTATGTATTTTCCATCATCACCAATAATGATAAAGACCAGCGATGGGTGCCGGATAACGAGGCCGATATATTGATAAGAAAAGTATCAGCCCTGATATGGCATTACTATGAGCCCAAAAGCGACTGGAAACCTGCTGATGGTGTGGCTAAATTTATGCTGAATGAATGATTTTTGATGTGCAGACGTGAGGATATGCAGATGTGCAAATGATTGATTTAGTTAAGTGGGTTGATTTAGTTAGGTAGTTAACCCATTCAACTTAATCCAACCTAATCTAACTAATCAACTTCCTCATTAAAAGTGATCCTGTTACCGAAGGGGTCATGAACTGTCATATAAATGGCTTTTTGATTCCATTCGGGAACCTCTATGTCCGGACGGCCATATTTGTATTTCTTGTCGTTCAGTTCTTTATTGTAGGCTTTAAGTCCTTCAAAATCATTTATCCTTGTGTGCGTACCCGGACTTGCATCGCCATGATGTTCTGAAAGATGCAATACAAGGTCCCGTAATGAGACCTGTATATATTTAGGTGTAGTGCCTGGCTCAAATTCATGCTCCCAATCTACCTTAAAGCCGAGCCAGTTTACATAAAACTCAATGGCCTTATCGTAATCAAAAATGCGAAAGATGGGAGTTATCGTACTCATTACAAATGAATTATTATTTATTCTCTTTCAGTTGATCAACAGTTGCTGCGCTGGTCAGTTCCTCATCCATATTGGTGTTAAACTGGAAAGTGTATATCTTCCAGGCATCCTTTGGGCGATAGTAAATAAAAATAAAACGTACTGGCTGCTTGTCGTACTTCACCATGTAGCTCTGTAGCTTAAAGTTATTGCCAATATTTTTTTCGGTGATCAGCTCATAACCATTATTAACGCCACCCTGGTCGATGGTCATTTTAAGGTTCTTCTTTATTGCGGTGATATCGTCATTTACCTGTCTGATTTTTTTCACATCTGAAAAGAGATAGTCAATAGCATCCATTGGTTTGGCGGCATATATTTCAAAGAATTTCTTAGAGAGGTCCGTCGGGTTTTGCTCCTGCACCTGGGCTTTAGCAACACATATAAACAGTAATAGGGGGCACAGTGTTAAAAGTATTTTTTTCATAACCGGGTTAAAAAATTAAACCACTAAAATAAGAACATTTTAGTGGTTTTGGTTATGTAACTGCAAATCAATCGCCGATTGCAGTATAAGAGAATGTCTTTTTTATTAATTCGACGCCAGCGTATTTTCTCTGAAATTGGTGGCTACCGTAGGATTGTAAACAATACTAAAAAAGTTTTGGCCTGTAGTTGGTGGTACTAATGTTACCGCAAATGAACCCTCTTCAGATACCCATTTGGTATTTTGCAACTTGCAGAACTGACTGTCAAAACGGCTTACTACGTCTTTCATGTCCTGACGGTCATAAGTAACCACATATTCTGTGCAGATACCATTATAATCAAAGTAGAAAGTATAATCACCTACCACCCTTACTTTCGTAAAGCAAATTGCATCACCTTTTGCAGCCTTAAATGTTTGAGCCGAAGCATAAGGGATATTTTGAGCAAAATAAGCTTTTATCTTTTGCACATTGCTTCCCAGCGGGAACTGTGCAAATGCTGACATTGAAAGTGTTACTAGTAGCGAAAGTAGGGCGATCTTTTTCATGCCTAAGATAAGGCAACAATTACACCAGCCCCACCCAAATGTTAGGTTAGGTTCAAAATGTTCTGATTATCAGCAAAGTAAAAATTAAATAAAAAAGAGACTCATACCCACACTGGGTAACGGATGTAGAAATTAATCCGTTAACGATGTGTATTTGTCTCTACAAGTAAGTTTTTGAAATGGTAAAAAGCTATTTACTTTTTACTTCATATCCAGCTTGTGGCCGGTCAAAAATACTTTGCCGCTGTTAGGTTCACGCACAATGGTACTTTCGCCTTTATCTATTTTTAAGGTTTGTGTAATATAAAAGCCTTTATAATCCATCAAAATATTCAACCCATCATTATTTACACTCAGCTTAAATGAACCACCGATCATATCCTTGGTTTCATTGTTGGTAAGGGTAAAAGTACCCTCCTTGTCTGACGTAAAAGTAAATGAGAATCTCTGCCCGTTGATCTCGTCCTGGGCCTTTTTTAACACAAGTTCCCTGTACTCTTTGTAAATATCTTCTACATTAGGCATAACGCATATTGATTTTTAAGTCCAAAACTATTTTTTCATAGGTGGCTTTTACACCCGGACTTTTATACGGAAACAGCAGAAAAAAGATGCAAAAAAATTAAAGTTTGGATAAGATGCCCCACAGGCCATTTGAACAGGGATTTGGAGGCGTTCGTACGGTTTTTAGGTTGAGCCACCGCGAAACAAAGTGGAACAGTTTATGCAAGTGTTTCATGCTGTTTCGTTCCGTTGTGGCTCAGAAAACGAACGAACACTTTAACAATAGCGCTTATCCTTTGTAGCACTCTTTATGTCTTTAACGTATTGTGATATAAAGCTTTATATTATGAAAAATCCACCCCTGTTTATTGCTGCCTTATTTGTGTTATCAGGTTTGTTTTCCTGTAAAAAAAGCAATCAATCGCCTGCGGTCCCTACCTCAATCGTTGGCAAATGGCAACTGGTGAATGATTCGCTTGTTTCGGGTGTAGGTCCTATTGTAACCGGCTCCAATTATATCGGCAAAAACGGCGATTATTTTGATTTCGGTACGAATAATAAAGTCTACATAAAAGAAGGGGCAAATTTGGATAGTTCGGCGTACCAGGTAATGTCAGACAGTACCGTTGTTCTTAACGTCTATGCCGAGCGATATAATGCCATATCGCCTGTCAGCAAGATGACCTTTGTCCCGGATGGTGTCACCCTGCGTAGTCCCAGCGTTTTTGTAGCAAACCCGGGATCATATTATCTGCGTATCATTAATTTGAGAAAGTAATGAGTGAGTTGATTGGGTTGGATTAGGTTAGATTGAGTTGACTAGGTTGAGCTGACTTAATCAACCACTTAACTTAATTAACTTAGCCCTAATCTTCAAAGGCAATTTAGCAGCGATCAGGTCATAAGATTGCCGGATGTAATACTCCCACTCTTTTGCAGCGAGGCTATTGATATCCCGAACAAGTACCCATTTATATCGTGCAATATAAGGATGTGGATCCAGTCCCTCTTTTGAACTCACTTCTTCAAAATCCTCATCAGGCACTTTAAATGAAGCCGAAGGCGGTACACCATCCGGATGAGTGAACAGGAACGACTTGCCACCGACATTAAAGCATAAATGCACATCCAGTTTAATGCTCTCGGTTACTCCGGGCAATTTATGGCAGATGGTTTGGATGACTTCGATGGTCATAGTATAAAATTAGGTAAAAATTGGGATTGAATAACTGTTTCATGCTGTTTCAAGGTGGTGTGGTTTAGAAAACGAACGAACACCGACCGTTGATTAATATGATTAGACGATCGCGTTGATTATTTTTTTATAAATCAGCGAAATCCTGAAATCAAAAAAATCAGCGGTCGCACATCCACCTTTTGTCACAAAACACATTTGCACATCTGCATATTCGCACATCTGCACATTTACCGTTATCTTTGCGCACTCAATAATTAACCCTATGCTTAAAGGATTTTTCAACGTTCCGCCACCGCAAAATGAGCCTGTTTTAAACTATGGCCCGCGCAGTGTGGAGCGTGCAGCTCTGAAAGCCGCTTTGGACGAAGCGCGCTCAAAACAAATTGATATACCTATGTATATTGGTGGTAAGGAAGTACGTACCAGCAAAAAACTGGAGATACGCCCGCCACATGATCATAAACATTTACTGGCTACTTTTTCTGAGGGTGATGCCACGCATGTTACTAAAGCTATTGAAGCTGCCTTAGCTGCAAAAGCCGACTGGGAAGACCTGGCATGGGAGCAACGCGCTGCCATTTTCCTTAAAGCTGCCGACCTGATCGCAGGCCCATACCGTGCCGAGATCAATGCAGCTACGATGCTGGGCCAGTCTAAAAATGCTTACCAGGCCGAGATTGACGCTGCTTGTGAACTGATAGACTTTTTAAGGTTCAATGTATCTTACATGACGGAGATTTACCAGCAGCAACCACCCATCTCTGGCAAAGGAGTTTGGAACCGTTTAGAACAACGCCCGCTGGAAGGATTTATATTTGCTTTAACTCCTTTCAACTTTACAGCTATCGCAGGTAATTTACCGTCGTCAGCAGCTATGATGGGCAACGTGGTGGTTTGGAAACCTGCTTATCCGCAGATATACGCCGCTAACGTGATCATGAAAGTATTTAAAGCAGCCGGTTTACCTGATGGTGTGATCAACTTAATTTATGTTGACGGTCCGGTTGCGGGTGAGGTGATATTTAACCATCCTGATTTTGCAGGCATCCACTTTACAGGATCAACCAAAGTATTCCAGAACATCTGGCAAACTATTGGTACCAACATCCATAAATACAAAACATATCCACGCATTGTAGGCGAAACAGGTGGTAAAGACTTTGTGCTTGCCCACCCAAGCGCTGATGCCGATGTAGTAAGCACTGCACTGGTACGTGGCGCATTTGAATACCAGGGACAAAAATGCTCTGCTGCTTCAAGGGCCTATATCCCTAAATCATTATGGCCGGCTGTTAAAGAAAATGTTCAGCGCGATGTGGCCAGCTTTAAAGTTGGTCCGGTTGAGGATTTCGAGAACTTTGTTAACGCCGTTATCACCGAAGTATCCTTCGATAAACTGGCAAAATATATTGATGCTGCCAAAAATGACAAGAGTGTTGAGGTAGTAACCGGTGGTAATTACGATAAAAGCAAAGGCTGGTTTATTGATCCAACCATTATCCGTGTGGATGACCCGTACTATGTAACCATGTGCGAAGAGCTATTTGGCCCGGTACTGACCGTTTACGTGTATGAGGATAAGGATTTTGATAAGGTGATAGATATTGTGGATAACACTTCTATCTATGCGCTTACAGGTTCAATCATATCACAAGACCGTTACGCTATTGCCGAAGCTACACACCGCTTACGCAATGCAGCAGGTAACTTTTATATCAATGATAAACCTACGGGAGCAGTAGTTGGTCAGCAGCCATTTGGCGGTGCAAGAGGATCAGGCACAAATGACAAAGCCGGATCAATGATCAACCTGTTACGCTGGGTATCACCACGTACCATCAAAGAAACATTTGATCCGCCTAGGGATTACAGGTATCCGTTTTTGAGTAAAGAAATATAAAGTTAGAATCAAGAATTAAGAGTCAGGAATCAAGAGATTAAAATTTTGAACTTCTGACTCTTTGTTCTTGATTCTATATTCTTGACTCTTGATTCTATACTCTTGACTCTCTCAAATCCTACTTGAACTTAAACACATCATCCAGCTTATCATTATTGCTGGTACTTACATTCATATCTGTTATTTTACCTGTGCTGATGCTGTATACCCAACCGTGAACGCTTAGCTCCTGCCCGTTCTTCCAGGCATTTTGCACGATAGAAGTCTTGCAAAGATTGTAGACATTCTCAACCACATTTAGCTCAACCAGGCGATTGGTACGCTCATTCTCATCTTTTATAGCATCAAGTTCATCGGCATGTATGCGATATACATCCTTTATGTGTCGTAACCAGTTGTCTATCAGGCCAAATTCTTTATTGCTCATAGCAGCAACAACGCCACCACAACCATAATGCCCGGTTACTATTACGTGTTCTACCCGCAATACATTTACCGCGTAATCTAATACTGATAGCATATTCATATCTGTATGTATCACCATATTGGCAATGTTACGGTGTACAAATATCTCGCCCGGGTTAGTATTGGTGATCTGGTTGGCAGGTACACGACTATCAGCACAACCTATCCATAAAACCGGAGGGTTCTGGATAGCTAGCTTTTTAAAAAAATCCGGGTCGGAGTTTAGGGCATGTTTTATAAATTCCTCATTACCGTCGAGCAGGCTCTGGTAAGTGATATGACTTGTATCATGAACTGGGTTCTTTTCTTGGGCGCACATAGGGATTGATGTTAAAATAATTATATTTCGGCTACGAATTTATGTTTTTGCTGAGGATGAAAATACACGCATCAGCTTATGTAATGCAACTGTTGAAAGATCGTAATATAATATTGCAAGTAAAATCAAGGGGATAAAATAAAATATCACAAATCCATAAGCATTAAAAAAGTATCCACCCGCAATTCCGCCAAAAAAATAAAAAGCCAATACTGTTAGCCGGACGTAAATACGGTTCCTTACTACGCTCGTCTTTTTTGATCGTGGATGCAGCCACTCAGATACATCACCGCCTAAATCGGTAAACAGTCCCGTCAAGTGTGATGATTTGATCAATCCGCCCGATATGGTGGAGACCATACTATTCTGTAAGCCCGTCGAAAATATAAGCACACTGATGATAATTTCGCGCTCGGTTTGTGATTCGGCATAAAACCTGGCGCCATACACAGCAACAAATAAAAGGATGATGATCTCAATAATGATCGGCCTCGAGTGCGCCCGGTAATTACTTTTATCATGACCAGATCGTATTAAAAAGTTAGCAAGAAAAGCACCCAAAAAAAATAACAGCAGCCAAATAGAAAACAGGATTATCTCGTGCCAGTTATTTTCGGCCCAATGCCGTGCAAGGCTAGCCACGTGACCAGTGATATTGCTGGAAAATGCCAGGAAAGCAATAACACCGATCACATTGGTAGCACCAGATACAAAGGCGGTGGATGACGCCAGTAACAGATTTTCTTTAAGCGTACGTTCGTCTTTTGATCGTCTTAGCATATGCAGGTATTGGGATAAATTTAGTAAATAACGAGTATATCACATTATTTACATCAACATAAATACATACAACAGCGTATATTGAAGGTTTTAGCTTGATAATTACTATTTTTAACGAATTCATTATTATAAACCTGGGTTGTGAATAAGAAACTTAAAGCACTAAAACATAAACGCGAACAAGCATTGTTAGGCGGCGGCCATGCACGGATAGAAAGTCAGCATAAAAAAGGGAAGTTAACAGCACGTGAGCGCCTTCATTTCTTATTGGACGAAGGCTCATTCCAGGAGATCGGGATGCTGGTAGCACACCGCTCCACCGATTTCGGGATGGAAAAAGAAAAGTACCCTGGCGACGGTGTAATAACAGGCTATGGAACTATCAACGGTCGACTGGTTTATGTATTCTCGCAGGACTTTACAGTTTTCGGCGGTTCACTCTCAGAAACCCATGCAGAGAAGATCTGCAAGATTATGGACCTTGCTATGAAAAACGGAGCACCGGTTGTAGGGTTAAATGACTCAGGCGGTGCACGTATACAGGAAGGTGTGGTATCCTTAGGTGGTTATGCTGATATCTTTTATCGCAATACAATGGCATCTGGAGTAGTACCACAGATTTCTGCTATTATGGGGCCATGTGCAGGGGGAGCTGTTTACTCACCTGCTATTACAGATTTTATATTGATGGTGGAGAATACTTCTTACATGTTTGTAACCGGACCTAATGTAGTGAAGACTGTTACGCATGAGGTAGTAACTTCTGAGGAATTGGGCGGAGCAACAACTCACGCTACCAAATCAGGCGTCACTCATTTTGCCTGTGTTAATGAGATCGAAGCTATACAGCATGTGAAAAAGTTATTGAGCTACATGCCTCAGAATTGTGAGGATAGGGCACCTGCATTACCATACGAAAGCAGCAACGAATTACGCCCTAAACTTTCCGACCTTATGCCGGAGAATGCCTCACAGCCTTATGATATGCGTGATGTAATTAACCAGGTGATAGATACGGATTCGTTTTTAGAGGTACACAAGGATTTTGCAGAAAATATAGTGGTAGGCTTCGCACGACTGGCAGGCAGAAGCATCGGAATAGTAGCTAATCAGCCTGCTTTTTTAGCCGGTGTACTGGATATTCATTCGTCAACTAAAGGAGCACGTTTTGTACGTTTTTGTGATAGCTTTAATATCCCTCTGTTGGTATTTGAAGATGTACCGGGCTTTTTACCGGGAACGGACCAGGAATGGAATGCTATTATTACTAACGGAGCAAAACTTCTTTACGCTTTCTGTGAGGCTACGGTACCACGTATCACAGTAATCACCCGTAAGGCTTACGGAGGCGCTTATGACGTGATGAACTCCAAACACATAGGCGCTGATATGAACTTTGCCTGGCCATCAGCAGAGATAGCCGTAATGGGTGCCAAAGGCGCTGCTGAAATTATTTTTAAGCGGGAAATCACCACAGCCGATGATAAAGAAGCCAAATGGCGCGAAAAGGAATTAATGTATTCTGACATATTTGCCAACCCCTACCGTGCTGCTGAACGTGGTTTTATTGATGAAGTGATAGAACCATCAGAAACCCGTATCAAGCTGATCCATGCCTTCAAAATGCTGGAGAATAAGGTGGTAAATAATCCGAGGAAGAAGCATGGGAATATTCCTTTATGATGTCGGATTTCGGATTTTCGATTTCGGATTTTGAAGTAGTCTATGAATATTCATATTGAACAAATACGTCCTGAATTAACCTGGCGATTACGGCAGCAAGTTTTGTACCCTGCCCAAAAGCTGTATGAGATGGAGTTGGATGAGGATAATGATGGCGTACACTTCGGGGCTTTTACAGATAATGCATTGGTGGGTATCATTTCTCTTTTTCAAACAGGAACCATATTTCAATTTCGCAAGCTGGCTGTATTACATGAGTTTCAAAAGATGGAGATCGGTAATAGTTTGTTAAACCGCGTTGAAGAATTTGCAAAGTCAGAAAATGGTACATCTATCTGGTGTAATGCGCGGGTATCGGCAATAGGCTTTTATATGAAAGCCGGATATAATCATACTGGTAAGTTATTCTCAAAAAATGGCTTTGATTATGAGATACTGGAGAAGGTTTTAAAAGAACCAGTTTGATCTCCGAATCAAACTGGTCTCAATCAACTAAACTAATCTTGAAAAAAATTTACTCGTGCAAAGAAACTAAGGTCAGATAAACCTTGTGTTAAATCAATAACAATAAATATACAATAGCTCTAAAGTTTGTTAACACACCGCTTTACGCCAAGCTTTATTATATTTGCCGTTAACTACTAAGAACAGTTCATTTAAAAGTTATGTCTAAAAAGAAAGATGAAAAAAAGCAGCACGTTGCTGTGGTAAATAAATCCTCGTTGGCTTTTTTCGAAGAATATATCAACAACCCCTCACCTACCGGTTTTGAATCAAAAGGTCAGAAATTATGGCTGGATTACATTAAGCCTTACATCGACGAGCATTATGTAGATAACTATGGCACGGCTGTAGGCATCATCAACCCAAAAGCTAAATACAAAGTTGTAATTGAGGCGCATGCCGATGAGATATCATGGTTTGTAAATTACATCACCAGTGACGGTTTGATCTACGTGATACGCAATGGTGGTTCGGATCACCAGATAGCGCCTTCCAAAAGGGTAAATATCCATACAGACAATGGTATAGTTAAAGCAGTATTTGGCTGGCCTGCTATCCATACACGCTCGGGTGAAAAAGAAGAAGCACCTACATTAAAAAACATCTTTCTTGATTGCGGGTGTACCACAAAAGAGGAGGTCGAAAAACTGGGCATTCACGTAGGCTGCGTAATTACCTATGAAGATGAATTTATGATCCTTAACGACCGTTACTATGTCGGTCGCGCATTGGACAACCGTGCCGGTGGTTTTATGATTGCCGAAGTAGCTCGTTTACTTAAAGAGAATAAAAAGAAATTACCATTTGGTTTATACATCGTCAACGCTGTTCAGGAAGAGATTGGTTTACGTGGAGCAGAGATGATCGCGCATCATATTAAACCTAACCTGGCCATCGTAACTGATGTTACTCATGATACCCAGACACCGATGATCAGTAAGATCACCCAGGGTGATTTGGCTTGTGGTAAAGGTCCGGTAGTGTCATACGCTCCTGCGGTACAAAACAACGTTAACAAGTTATTGATCGAATCGGCACAAAAAGCAGATATTCCTTTCCAGCGCCAGGCTTCATCACGCTCAACAGGTACTGATACCGACGCTTTTGCTTATTCAAATGATGGCGTGCCATCGGCCTTAATATCTTTGCCATTGCGCTATATGCATACTACGGTTGAGATGATACATAAAGAAGACGTAGACAATGTGATACGTCTGATATATGAAGTTCTTTTAAATGTTAAGGATGGGCAGGATTTCCGGTATATTAAATAATTAATATACCTCAACTTTCTTAAAACATTTTAAGTATAAGTGCTATTTGATATTAAACATAATAAACACCTATAAGATACGTGCTAAACTGGCACCCTTAAACAACTATGAAACCCACTCTACTGATACTGGCCGCAGGTATGGCCAGCCGCTATGGAAGCATGAAACAAATTGATGGTTTTGGCCCAAATGGCGAAACTATTATAGATTACTCTATTTACGACGCGATCAACGCCGGATTTGGCAAGATCAGCTTCATCATCCGCGAAGAGTTTGCTGAGAACTTTAAGGCGATCTTCGAACCAAAACTAAAAGGCCGTGTGGAAACTGATTATGTTTTCCAAAGCTATGATCTAAAACCTTTTGGCATCAATAAAGAGATCGAAAGATCAAAACCATGGGGAACACAGCATGCAGTATTAGCTGCACGTAACCAGGTTAAAGAACCTTTTTGCGTGATCAACGCTGATGATTATTACGGTAAAGACGCTTTTGAAAAAATGGCAAAATTCCTGACTACCGAAGTAGCAGATGACAAATATGCCATCATTGGTTACCAGGTTGATAAAACATTATCTGATTACGGTTCTGTATCTCGCGGAGTATGTAAGGTTGATGAGAAAGGTAACATGGTAGAGATCAACGAGCGTACCGAAGTATACTTTAAAGAAGATGGCACCGTAGCTTATAAAGATGCAACAGGCGAACACTCATTACCAAATGATACCCGTGTGTCCATGAACTTCTGGGGGTTTACACCTGCCATATTCAAACAAAGCGAGCCGATGTTCAAGAAGTTTGTTGAGGCAAATGAGACCAATCCAAAAGCTGAATTCTTTATCCCATTGGCTGCTGATGAACTGATCAAAACCAAAACAGCCTCTTTCAAAGTGATCCCAACTGCCTCAAAATGGTTTGGCGTTACTTATAAGGAAGATAAACCGATCGTACAGAAAAGCATTTCTGAATTGGTTAACAACGGAACATATCCATCCAAACTTTGGACTTAATCAATACCTAAAATATTTATTAAATCCTGCCCTAAAGGCGGGATTTTTTGTTTTAAGACCCTTTTAATCCGGCGCAATTGCTGCCCGGATCATATAGCTATTGTTAAAAGTGTCTTTTAACCATTGCCAGCCCCAATAGGTATTATCACCAAGGTAGGATTGTCCTTCTTCCTTAAGTTCATTCTTAGTTATGCCTAAACGTGGCGTAATAACATCTCCACTATAGTTTGTCCCTTGAGGAGACCCGCTTTCATAACCTTTTTTTATTTTATAAAATTCCCAGTCAAGTAAGCAGAATGCTACAAAAAATCCGCTGTCAGGGTTTTCTATATGGTAACTTGATATATCTATATCAAACCATGCATTATTTTTTTTAGCGGATACAATTATGACATCTTTTGTTAATTCTTTGCCTGGTACGCCACCAGTATCCACTCCATATAACCTTACCCTAAATGGCGCAGTAACGTCCCCACCCTTATTAGCGTCAAATATCCCCCCATTTCCCAAATAAAACCCAACTGACTGTATAATTCCCTTTTCATTTTTAGAACCAGACATAAACCTTGCTTGTTCCATTAACGGAAAGAAGGCAGACCAAAGCCTCTTAGATGTCATTTTGCTGCCACACTTAATAAGCGCAGGCGGATTGATTCCAATTTTCACCTCCTGTAACGCTTTTACTAAAAGAGTTAATTTAATGATACTACCAGGTTGCAAATTGTTAACTCTTACCATTTGAGTTTTATAACCTATACAGGATATATTAATAGAATCTGTTTGCGTTATTTTATCATCATTGATATTGTATTTCCCTTCGTTATCAGTTGGATAAAATAGATTTTTATATGGAATACTGACCGTTGCACTGGGAATAGGTAAGCCAGATTGTGCATCAACAATACTACCTTGTAAATGTATTTGTTGTGCGTGGACTATGTTTATATTTAAGAATAAGATAAGGAGGCATTTAACTTTCATTGCCCTAAATATAGGTTTAGTTTTTAATTTTAATACTTTTAAGCAACCATGGCCAATACCTTTTCACAAATCTATCTTCAGTTTGTTTTTGCAGTTCAGCACAGGCAAAATTTAATTCCCAAAGAGCATAAAGAGGAGTTGCATAAGTATATTACAGGTCTTGTGCAAAATCGGAAGGCTAAAATGCTTGCCATTAATTGTATGCCAGACCATGTACATCTATTTGTAGGTTTTAAGCCAACCGTTTTAATTTCAGACTTTGTAAAAGAGATTAAAATAGAAAGCAATGAATTCATCAATAGTAAAAATTGGGTGAAAGGAAAATTCAATTGGCAGGAAGGATATGGCGTATTTTCTTATTCCCAATCTCATATTGATGCGGTCATCAAATATGTTTTAAATCAAGAAGCCCACCATCAGAAAAAAACATTCAAACAAGAATATCACGAATTGTTAGAGAAGTTCGAAATACCATTTGAAGAGAGATTTTTATTTGATTTTATTGAATAGTCGCTTGATTAAAGGAGGCACCTACCTTTGGTCTAATTAAGAGTATTTTTTATAAATATTGTTATTGTTTGAAACGGGGGGTCTGGGGGGTGTTAAAAACTAAAAACTTTGTGAATAACGTTATGATAAAGGGCAGGGTGAACTTGAGCTCCTACTAAGTTTACAGAACTATGCTCCGTATTAGTCCCTGCCCTTTATGATTGCCCAAGGCCCAACTAGAATACTAACCTTGCTACAACAAAGGTTTTTTCGGCAAAAGGCAATCTTTATAAACTTAAATTATAAACGTATGAGAAAGTGGAATGTTATTCTGGGGGTGGATGTGTCGAAGTTGACACTGGACGTAAGTAGTTACGAGCTTGGGCAGCACATCAAAATCGACAATTGTTCTGCGGGGTTCAAGGTATTTCAGAAGTGGTGTAAAACTCATAACATCGATTTGCAAGAAACCCTGATAGTGATGGAATACACGGGTGGTTATGAATACAGGTTCATTCAATTTTGCGAGGCTTTTTCTATTTCATATTGCAGGGTGCCTGGACTTGAAATAAAAAACTCCATGGGTATGACCAGGGGGAAAAGTGATGAGGCCGACTCCTTTCGTATCAGCAAATATGGTGAACAAAGGATAAAAGACATTGAGCCTTCAAGGCCGTTGGATAAAACCATCCTGATACTTAAACAGCTCTTATCTTTTCGTAAACGATTGGTACGGGAAAATGCGGGCTTGCAAAGCACATTAAGCGAGCGCCAGCACATGTACGAGATAAAGACAGCCGATACAATTACCCGTGTTAGTAAGGCAAAAATGAAATCAAACACGGTGTACATAAACCAGGTGGAGAAACAGATAATGGAAATAGTTAAAGCCAATGACGCTATGTTGTTAAACTACCGGATAATAACCAGCATCAAGGGCATCGGTAAAATAAATGCATGGATGACCATCGCTTATACCGAAAACTTTACCAGTTTCCCGGATGCAAGAACGTACGCAGTGTATGTGGGTGTGCTTCCATTTGGTCATAAATCGGGAACAAGTGTCAAAGGCCGCACAAGGGTCAGTAAACTTGCAAATAAGGAACTGAAACAGGAGTTGAATCAAGCTGCAAAAACAGCGATAGCGCATGACCTTGAACTCAAAGCATATGCCGAAAGAAAGTTCAAAAACAAATGCTATCCACTGGTATTAAACAATGTTAAATTCAAGCTGATCCTCCGAATGTTCTCCTTAGTAAAAAGAGGTGAAATGTATGTGGATAACTACAAACGATCAGCCTGAAAAAAAGCAATTTTAAATTAATTTGGATATATGGTAAACCTAGAATACGGAGTGGACTTGTATTACGCTTTAAAGACTTTAACTCCATAGGAGTTCCCTGTTTATAGAAAATGTTCGTGAATGTTTTTTGGGCTCCATAGGTGCCTCCTAAATTATTCGCCAAATAGATAATCACAAAAAAAGCCCGTCCTGAAATTCAGAACGGGCTTCGTTATATATGATGGATTTTAATTACTTAACTTCTTCGAAGTCAACATCAGTAACAGTATCAGAGCTTCCGCCTTGAGCATGTTCACCTGCTCCGGCGCCATCAGCACCTGGTTGTGCCTGACCTGAGTCTGCGGCAGCTTTGTACATCTCTTCAGATGCAGTGGCCCATGCAGCATTCAGTTCAGTTTGAGCAGTTTCAATTGCATCAAGATTCTTAGAGGCATAAGCTTCTTTCAGCTTCTTCAAACCTTCTTCAATAGGTGCTTTCTTATCAGCTGATATCTTGTCACCATATTCTTTCAGTTGCTTTTCAGTTGTAAAGATCAGGGCATCAGCAGAGTTCAGTTTTTCAACTTCTTCTTTTGCCTTTTTGTCAGCCTCAGCATTAGCTTCAGCTTCGTCCTTCATCTTCTTGATCTCAGCATCAGTTAAGCCTGATGAAGCTTCGATACGGATCTTCTGTTCCTTACCTGTAGCTTTATCTTTAGCAGCTACGTGTAATATACCGTTAGCGTCTATATCAAAAGTAACTTCAATTTGTGGTACTCCGCGTGGTGCTGGTGGTAAACCATCCAGGTGGAAACGACCTATAGTGCGGTTTTGTGCAGCCATCGGGCGTTCACCTTGCAAAATGTGTATCTCCACAGAAGGCTGACTATCAGATGCAGTAGAGAACACTTCCGATTTCTTGGTTGGGATAGTAGTGTTGGCCTCGATCAGCTTGGTCATTACACCACCCATAGTTTCAATACCTAATGAAAGCGGGGTAACATCCAGTAACAATACGTCTTTTACTTCGCCGGTTAATACACCACCTTGTATAGCAGCACCTATAGCAACTACCTCATCAGGGTTAACACCTTTTGACGGTGCTTTACCGAAGAATTTCTCAACAGCTTCCTGTATAGCAGGGATACGTGTAGAACCACCTACTAAGATGATCTCGTCGATATCAGAGATGCTTAAACCTGCACTTTTCAATGCTGATTTACAAGGCTCAATGGTACGTTTTATTAAACTGTCAGACAGTTGCTCAAATTTAGAACGGGTTAATGTTTTAACCAGGTGCTTAGGCATACCGTCAGCAGCAGTAATATATGGCAAATTGATCTCAGTTTGCGGACTGCTTGAAAGCTCGATTTTAGCTTTTTCAGCAGAATCTTTTAAACGTTGTAAAGCCATTGGGTCTTTACGCAGGTCAATGCCTTCATCACTCTTAAATTCGTCAGCTAACCAGTCGATAATTACGTGGTCAAAGTCGTCACCACCAAGGTGAGTATCACCATCGGTTGATTTTACTTCGAATACGCCATCACCTAATTCCAGTACTGACACGTCATGCGTACCACCACCGCAGTCAAACACAACGATCTTCATATCCTTGTGCGCTTTGTCCAGACCGTAAGCCAGGGCAGCAGCAGTAGGCTCGTTAATGATACGACGAACTTTTAAACCAGCAATTTCACCGGCCTCTTTAGTAGCCTGGCGTTGTGCATCGTTAAAATAAGCCGGAACGGTAATAACCGCTTCGGTAACTTCTGTACCTAAGAAATCCTCAGCAGTTTTCTTCATTTTCTGAAGGATCATCGCTGATATCTCTTGAGGAGTATATTTACGGTCATCAATTTCAACACGCGGTGTATTGTTATCACCTTTAACTACCTTGTAAGGTACGCGTGCCGCTTCCTTGCTAACCTCGCTAAACTGGTTGCCCATAAAGCGCTTGATAGAATAAATTGTTTTTGTAGGGTTGGTAATAGCCTGACGCTTGGCAGGGTCACCCACCTTACGCTCGCCGTTGTCAACAAACGCTACAACAGAGGGCGTAGTACGTTTACCCTCGCTGTTGGCAATAACTACAGGCTCGTTACCTTCCATTACTGCAACGCAAGAGTTCGTTGTTCCTAAGTCGATTCCAATTATTTTAGACATATATGATTGATTTTTCCTTTTTTAATATTTTAACCTACCCATTAATAACAAGGCTTATGCCAATATCAATTTGGCAGAAAAACGGGCTTTATGACATTCAAATTGGATATTATTTCGTCAGAAAAGTGAATAGTATTAGTGACAGGTTGGCAGAAAAGGAGGTGAGTGGTGAGGAGTGAATGGTGAGTAGCAGTGGCAGTTGATAGTAGCAATAAAAGGAAGGGGCTGTCACACTGAGGCACTCGAAGTGCGGTGCGCAGAGGCCAGTTAACGCTGAACTTGGTTTTGGGCGTTGCACCGTTTACCCTGCCCCAAGCCTACCACACACGGATGCCAGGCTTTCCACTCATACTACACAAGCATTAGCCACGAGGGCAGGTATCCGTTGCAATCCCTAACGCGAAGAGAAGTGCGTGTCATCCTGCGTTTAAAGCAACCAAAGCCTGAATTACAATAATAAGGCACAACGATCCATAAACAACAATGTCTTTTCTGACTATGGCGTTAGCGAGGATCACCAGGAAGAATATACCTGAAATTATAACGAAGAATAAATCATCGCAAGCTACTGCCTTGCCCATAGCAATCCTCCCCAGTCCATCGAGGTGGTCTTTTATTATCTTATGAAAGTGCACTCGTATTTTTAAAGTATCATAACATAGCCAGGTAAATAAGATATAACAAATGATAGATATCGGGTATTTCTTGAAAAACTGAAAAGTTGCTTTCATGTGAGGCTAATTGGTACCATTAATACAATTTATGAAGGAACGTAACCCTACTGTTCCGTCCGTCCGATATTTGAACTGCTAACTGATGGACGAAGTGGACAGGGATTGCTTATCCCCGTTTATAAACCTGATAGACCACCTCATGAAAAATAGGCATAGCCCGATGACCAGCATAACGAGCCCGTTGGCAAGGAAATACTCGGCATTTGATTTAAATAGCAGACCGAGTTTTAGGAAGATATGTTTTAAGTAATCCCATCCAAGTAAATCAAACCATTTCAGGAGTGCTATCAGTACAAAAGCAATCACCGAATTGAGCCAATACCACTTATGTTTTATTGACAGTACCAACGAGATGATAAACCCTGTTAAAAGTCCAGCATCCGCACTAAAACTAAACCAAATTGCATTATAAAATATTCTACGTTGAACTGCACTTGATCTAATATTTCTAACTTCCTTAAAAAATTCAGGATCGTGCAGTACGCTAAGTTGTTGAAACGCATAAATAAAAAACCAACAGGCTATAAAGTGTATCACCATCAGTCGCCAGTTTAGTTTGGATAGGATATTGGATAAGGCCATTGTGAGTGTTTGGTAAGGTAAATATAATCATTTTTCACACTCGCCTGTCACAAATGGTAACTTACAACAGGGAAACCGCTTTTAAAACTCCTATCAGCAGAAGGAGCCAAAGTTCACCCTGCCTTTTATAATAACGTTTTCCACAAAGTTTTTAGTTTTTAACACCCCCCAGACCCCCCATTTCAAACAATAATAATATTGCAGGATTGGCTTTATTAGACCAAAGATAGGAGCACCCTGTTTGTAGAATCAATTGAGAATAAGATTAGGCTCCATAGGTGCCTCCTGTTTAAAAGCGATTTCCCTGTAGCCGACAGGTGTTCGTTCGGTTTCTGAACCGCAACAGAATGAAACAAAGTGAAACACTTACATTATGTCATAGTAATCGGCATGACTTAGATATAGATACAAACAAAAACGCCCCATCCGACTCAGGCGGACAGGGCGTTTTTAATATTCTAACTGAAAAGGTTTAATTATTCGCCTTTTTCAGCGTTTTCTTCGTTAGCAGCTGGTGCTTCAGGAGTTTCTTTAACTTCTGGTGCAGCTTCAGCTTTTGGTTCTTCAACGGCTACTTCAGCAGCAGTTTCAGCTTTAGGTGCAGCAGCAGCTTTACCTTTAGCAGCAGAACCACCACGACGACGGGTTGCTTTCTTCTCAGTTTTAGCAGCTTCTTTACCGTAAACAGTATTGTAATCTACTAATTCTATCAGTGCCATTTCCGCGTTGTCACCTAAACGGTTTTCCATTTTGATGATACGGGTATAACCACCCGGACGGTTAGCAATCTTCTCAGCCACTTCGCGGAACAGGATGGTTACTGTTTCCTTGTCCTGTAAGTAACTGAATACTGTACGGCGTGAGTGAGTGGTATCGTTTTTAGCTTTGGTTAGTATAGGCTCAACATATACGCGTAAAGCTTTTGCTTTAGCCAAAGTGGTTGTAATACGCTTGTGTAAAATAAGCGATGAAGCCATGTTTGCCAGCATCGCCTTGCGGTGGCTGTCAGTACGGCCTAAATGGTTAATTTTTTTTCCGTGTCTCATTGTTTTTTAATTTTTGCACGTGCATACCGTCAGGCGACCTACCTCAGTCAAGCCCGGGAATTATGCCCTCGCTCATTTTTAATTATAGATTTGAGATGTGAGATATGAGATTTGAGATTAGTTCTCTTACTCATGCCTGGTTATCCCGGTTTGTTGTTTTTAAGATTTCAGATGTGATGATCGAAACACTGTCTCATATCTCACATCTAAAATCTCATATCTAATTTATTCTTCGTCTAACTTAAATTTCGACAGGTTCATACCAAAAGATAATCCTTTTGATTTAACCAGGTCCTGAATTTCAGTCAGTGATTTTTTACCGAAGTTTCTGAATTTTAGCATGTCTGCTACATCGTATGAAACCAGGTCGGCCAGGCTGCGGATATCAGCAGCTTTAAGGCAATTTAATGCACGTACAGAAAGATCAAGGTCAACCAGTTCAGTTTTCAGGATCTTACGCATGTGTAAGATTTCTTCGTCAACTTCTTTAGTTTCTTCCTTAGCCTGAGCTTCCAGCATCATGTTCTCATCGCTGAACAACATAAAGTGTTGGATTAAGATCTTGGCTGCTTCTTTCAAAGCATCTTCAGGGTGTATAGAACCATCAGTAGCAATATCCAGCACTAATTTTTCATAGTCGGTTTTTTGCTCAACACGATAGTTTTCTATAGTGTATTTTACGTTTTTGATAGGTGTGTAGATAGAATCGATAGCTATCACGCCTACATTAGCATCAGGGTTTTTGTTTTCTTCGCTTGCAATGTAGCCACGACCTTTGTTGATGGTGAGCTCAATTTCAAGTGTTACTGATGAATCCATATTGCAGATCACAAGATCTGGGTTCAAAACAGTAAAGTTATTTGAGAACTTGGTAATGTCGCCGGCAGTAAAAGCGTCCTGACCGTTAACGATCACGAATACTTTTTCTGAATCACCGGAATCACCTGATTTTTTCAAACGAACTTGCTTCAAGTTCAGAATGATCTCGGTAACGTCCTCAACAACACCCTTGATGGTTGAAAACTCATGATTTACTCCTGAAAAACGTACAGAAGTAATAGCATAACCCTCCAGGGATGAAAGTAAGATACGACGTAAAGCATTACCAATGGTTATACCGAAGCCTGGTTCTAATGGACGAAATTCGAACGTACCATCAAAATCGTTCGCTTTTTGCATGATAACCTTGTCTGGTTTTTGAAATGCTAAAATTGCCATTTATATCCTTTGTTTATTGTTTACTTGTTAATAGATTTGAGATGTGAGATATCAGATTTGAGACTTTACCGCCTCTTCTTCAAACCCTTATCTTAAACCATTTTTTTCTTGTGTATGTTTGAAAATGAGATGTGAGATTTTGACTTTCGTCTCAAATCTCACATCTAAAATCTCAAATCTTATTTAGAGTACAACTCGACGATCAGGTTTTCCTTGATGTTTTCAGGAATCTCATCGCGGTTTGGATAGTTCAGGAATTTGCCTGTTAAATTAGCAGCATCCCATTCTAACCAGCTGTATTTATTAATCTTTCTGCCTGCAACCGAATTGCTTATTGCTTCCAATGATTTTGATTTCTCACGAACTGAGATCACATCACCTGCTTTTAAGCTGTATGATGCAATGTTTACTACTTCTCCGTTTACATTGATGTGTTTGTGGCCTACTAACTGGCGTGCTGCTGAACGTGTTGGTGCAATACCTAAACGGAAAACTGCATTGTCTAAACGAGCTTCTAAGAATTTAAGCAAGTTTTCGCCGGTGATACCTTCTTTAGCTGATGCACGGTGAAACAGGTTTTCGAACTGACGTTCTAATACACCATAAGTGTATTTTACTTTTTGTTTCTCCATCAACTGAACCGCGTACTCTGATTGCTTGCCTCTTCTTTTTGAGACACCATGCATACCCGGTGGATAATTTTTTCTTTCTAACGCCTTATCCGGACCGAAGATCGGCTCGCGGAACCTACGCGCAATTTTTGATTTTGGACCTGTATATCTAGCCATTTTGTGTGTTTTAAAGTATCACGCAGCCTGTAGCTGATGAATCTTAGCTTTAAAAATTTGGGTTAATTAAACTCTTCTTCTTTTTGAAGGACGACAGCCATTGTGAGGAAGCGGTGTAATATCCTGAATGGTAGTCACTTCAATACCTGTAGTTTGTAAAGTACGGATAGCTGATTCACGACCAGCACCTGGACCTTTTACAAATACTTCAACTTTACGTAAGCCTAAATCATAAGCTACTTTGCCGCAATCGGCAGCAGCTTGTCCAGCAGCATACGGGGTGTTCTTTTTAGAACCTTTGAAACCCATTTTACCTGCTGAAGACCATGATATAGCCTGACCGTTTTTGTTGGTAAGGGTAATGATGATATTGTTAAAAGTAGCATTCACATGTGCTTCGCCAACCGACTCAACAACTACAACGCGCTTTTTGGTAACTTTTTTAGCTTTAGCCATCTTTTTTTGAGGTTTGAGATATGAGATTTGAGATGTGAGACTTAAGCCTCATTTCAAATACATCAATATCCTTTTTTATCTTCTTATCTTAATTGATTTAAGATGATCGACCGAATATGCTTCTCATATCTCAAATCTAACATCTCAAATCTATTTACTATTTAGTAGCTTTTTTCTTATTAGCAACAGTCTTACGTTTTCCTTTACGGGTACGTGAGTTGTTTTTAGTACGCTGACCACGCAAAGGCAATCCTTTACGGTGGCGGGTACCACGGTAGCAACCTATATCCATTAAACGTTTGATGTTCAACTGCACTTCTGAACGCAGCGCGCCCTCAACTTTGATCTGATCGTTAATGATACCACGAATAGCAGTTAACTGCTCATCGTTCCAATCCTGTACTTTGGTATTAAGATCAATTCCAGCCTGGTTCAATATATCCTGAGCTGTAGAGCGACCTATTCCGTAGATATAAGTAAGTCCGATCTCTCCGCGTTTGTTTTTTGGTAAATCAATACCTGAAATCCTTGCCATATTTTTCCTTTGTTTTTAAGTAACGTCGAACGGCGGCTACCGTTGTACGAATCGTTACAATATTTTTAATTACCCCTGACGTTGTTTATACTTAGGGTTCTTTTTGTTGATCACATAAAGTTTCCCTTTACGACGGATGATCTTGCAATCAGCGCTGCGTTTTTTAATGGATGCTCTAACTTTCATCTCTTTGTTATTTATATCTATAGGTTATTCTACCCTTACTTAAATCATACGGACTCATTTCCAGTTTTACTCTGTCGCCAGGTAAAATTTTGATATAATGCATGCGCATTTTACCGGATATGTGTGCAATAATCTCATGACCATTTTCCAGTTCAACCCTGAACATCGCATTTGATAATGCCTCCCGAATCGTTCCGTCCTGCTCAATCGAAGATTGTTTCGCCATATTTTACTGATTATTACTTTATTATCCGCTTTAAAACCGGGTTGCAAAATTAAATAAATTTTTTCTAATTATTTACTTTTTCTTTCAAAACTTCTTCAATATATGAAAACGTCGAAAGTATGTCTGCTTTGCCCTTGTTTATAGCTATAGTATGCTCATAATGTGCCGATGGTTTCTTATCAACAGTTGATACTGTCCAGCCATCGTTCCAAAACTTCACTCCCGCACGCCCTGCGTTGATCATTGGCTCAATAGCGATCACCATTCCTTCTTCCAGTTTAGTGCCCGATCCGCGTTTACCGTAGTTAGGTACTTCTGGCTTTTCGTGAAGGTGTAAACCAACACCATGTCCCACCAATTCCTTTACTACACCAAAACCATGCTTTTCAGCATGCTCCTGTACTGCAAAACCAATATCGCCAATACGCTGACCAGCTACTGCTTTCTCAATACCGAGGTAAAGGCATTCTTTAGTAACACGCATCAATGTTTGAGTCATCTCATCCACTTCGCCTATAGCAAAGGTATAAGCCGAGTCGCCGTAGTATTTGTTTAATACAACACCACAGTCAACCGATACGAGGTCACCTTCCACCAACACATGCTGTCCCGGAAATCCGTGTACGATCTGGTCATTTAAAGATATGCACAGTGAGTACGGAAACCCATTATAGTTTAGAAATGCCGGTATCCCTCCGTTATCACGGATAAAGGTTTCGGCAAGCTTATTTAATTCAATAGTTTTTACACCGGGCGCAATAACTTTTGCTATTTCAGCCAATGTTTCTGAAACAAGTAAAGAACTTTTTCTTATGAGTTCTATCTCTTCGACAGACTTATAGAGGATCTTTGACATGTTATTAAATTAGATAACCGGCGGTGTCGTCCCAGCCGACGCCGGTATGCCCGTACGTCCTGTTATACGACCAGTCTTCATCAAACCGTCGTAATGACGCATCAGCAAATGGCTTTCTATTTGTTGTAATGTATCTAAAACCACACCCACCAGGATGATCAGTGATGTACCACCAAAAAACCTTGCGAAAATATTGGTAACACCAACCATTGTTGCAAATGCGGGTATTATCGCAATTATTGCCAGGAATATCGATCCGGGTAAAGTAATTCTTGATATCACACCGTCTATGTATTCTGCAGTTGACTTGCCTGGTTTAACACCCGGTATAAAGCCACCGTTCTTTTTCATATCGTCAGCCATCTGGTTAGGATTAACCGTAATAGCTGTATAGAAATAAGTAAATACAATGATCAGTACCCCAAACAGTAAGTTATGTTCCCATGAATTGTAATTAGCCAAAGCCATTACTACGGGATTGGTTGCTGATGAAGGGAAAAACTGTGGGATAGTAGCCGGAATAAACATCAAAGCTTGTGCAAATATGATAGGCATTACACCTGCTGCATTCACTTTTAACGGAATATACTGACGAACACCACCGTATTGTTTATTACCTACTATACGTTTAGCATATTGTACAGCAATCTTCCTTGTACCCTGAACAATCAGGATAGTAAACATAACTACACCAATAAGTGCTAAAATTTCAACGATGAAAGTGATCAAACCACCTTGTCCACCATTACGTTTTTCAAATTCAGCTATAAACGCAGTGGGCAACTGAGCGATGATACCCACCATGATGATCAGTGAAATACCATTACCAATACCTTTGTCAGTGATTTTTTCACCCAGCCACATTACGAATAATGTACCTGCAGTTAATACAAAAATTGCTAATATGTTAAACGCAGCAACACCCATAACCGGGCTGATCTGCTCAGGAGTAATCTGTGAACGTACATAACCAATAGCCTGTAACGCTGTAATACCTATAGTCAGGTAGCGCGTCCATTGGTTTAGTTTGTTACGACCACTTTCACCTTCTTTTTGCAGTTTGGCAAAATAAGGTACCGCAATACCCAATAATTGCACAACGATGGAAGCCGAAATGTACGGCATTACACCTAACGCAAAAATAGAAGCACGTGAAAACGAACCCCCTGCAAACATATTCAACAACCCTACCAGCCCCTCTTTTCCCTGCGGCGTCTTTAGAGAAGCATAGTTTACACCGGGTAAAACCACGTATGATCCTACGCGATATATTAAAAGAAATAAGAGTGTGTTAGTAATACGCACTCTTAAATCATCAATTTTCCAAATATTGGAAAGTGTAGTGAATAATTTCTTCATTGAAATTTACAACTTTACGATAGTACCACCTGCTGCTTCAATAGCTTTTTGCGCAGTAGCAGAAAATGCATGTGCTTTAACTTCCAGTTTAGCTTTCAGTTCGCCACGGCCTAATATTTTTACCAGGTCGTTTCTTGAAACCAAACCATGTTCTTTCAAAGTTGCAAAATCTACCGCAGAAACTTTGTGTTCTTCGGCTAATTTTTGTAAAGCGTCAAGATTTACACTTACATACTCCACACGGTTAGGGTTTTTGAAACCTACCTTAGGAACACGACGCTGTAAAGGCATCTGACCGCCTTCAAAGCCGATCTTTGCACTTGTACCTGAACGTGAACCAGCGCCTTTGTGACCACGGGTTGACGTTCCACCACGGCCTGAACCAGTACCACGGCCAATTCTTTTTCTATTTTTAGTAGAACCTTCTGCAGGTTTAAGATTACTTAAATTCATGATATTAAATATTTTCTACCGCTACCAAATGATTAACTTTACGTACCATACCGATGATAGCAGGGGTAGCTTCTACCTCAACACTCTGGTTGATTCTCTTTAAGCCCAAAGCCTCAACAGTTTTTTTCTGGCGCTCACTTCTATCGATCACGCTCTTAATCTGGGTTATTTTGATTTTTGCCATGATGATTACCCGTTAAATACCTTTCCTAATTCAATTCCGCGGTGTTGTGCTACAGTAACAGCGTCACGCAGTTGCGCTAATGCTGATACAGTTGCTTTAACCACGTTGTGTGGGTTTGATGAACCTTTTGATTTTGCCAATACGTTGTGTACACCTGCTGACTCCAATACGGCACGCATTGCACCGCCGGCTATAACACCTGTACCATTTGCAGCTGGTTTAATGAAAACAAAACCACCTGAAAATTTACCTATTTGCTCGTGAGGTATAGTACCATTAATGATAGGCACTTTTACCAGGTTCTTCTTAGCATCATCGATACCTTTAGCAATTGCTTCAGTTACTTCTTTTGCTTTACCTAAACCGTAACCAACTACACCGTTCTCATCACCTACTACCACAATGGCAGAAAAGCTGAATGTACGGCCACCTTTGGTTACTTTGGCTACACGCTGTATGCTCACCAGGCGATCTTTTAATTCGATCTCGCTGGTTTTTACTCTTTTTATGTTGATTGTTGACATCTCTCTTTCCGATTAAAAGTTTAAACCGCCTTCACGTGCACCTTCAGCCAATGATTTAACACGGCCATGATATAAGTAACCGTTTCTATCAAAAACCACATCTTTGATACCTGCAGCAACTGCTTTTGCAGCAACCGCTTTGCCTACAGCAATTGATTGTTCTGATTTGTTGCCTGTAGCTGCAAAATCTTTTGATAAAGATGAAGCTGATACGATAGTTTTACCTGTTACATCGTCAATGATCTGGGCATAAATACCTTTGTTGCTCCTGTACACTGACAAGCGCGGACGCTCTGAAGATCCCGAAATACGTTTTCTGATCCCCTTTTTAATTCTGTCTCTTCTTGATAATTTACCTGTCATGACGATTATTTTTTAGATGCTGATTTACCTGCTTTTCTTCTCAATACTTCGCCAACAAACTTGATACCTTTACCTTTGTAAGGCTCCGGTGCACGTAACGAGCGTATTTTTGCTGCTACCTGGCCAATCAGTTGTTTATCTATAGATTCTAAGATAATGGTTGGGTTTTTACCCTTTTCAGCAGTGGTTGTAACTTTAATTTCTTTTGGCAGTTCAAACACGTAATGGTGTGAGTAACCTAAAACCAGGTCAAGTGTATTGCCGGTGTTGGTAGCGCGGTAACCCACACCAACTAATTCCTGCTCTAACTTGTAACCCTGGGTTACGCCAACTACCATGTTATTTAAAAGCGCACGGTATAAACCATGTAATGCTTTATGACGTTTTTGTTCGGAAGGACGTTTTACAACAAGATTTCCTTCTTCCTGTTCAACAATGATATCACTGTCAACAGCCTGGTGCAATTCGCCTTTAGGTCCTTTAACAGTAACAACATTTGCGTCGCTTACTGTAATAGTTACTCCCGAAGGTAATGCTATAGGTGCTTTTCCTATTCTTGACATTGGTTAATTTCTCCTTTACTGATTAATAAACGTAGCACAATACCTCACCGCCAATATTTTGCTGGCGTGCCTCTTTATCGGTCATTACACCTCTTGAGGTTGATAGGATAGCGATACCTAAACCATTTAATACACGTGGCAAATTTGCCGTACCTGCGTATTTTCTCAAACCTGGTTTACTGATGCGCGAAATGCTGCGGATAGCAGGGATTTTAGTTATCGGATGGTATTTCAAAGCTACCTTAATAGTACCTTGAGGACCATTGTCTTCAAACTTAAAATTGGCAATGTAACCTTTGTCGAAAAGCACTTTCGTGATTTCCTTTTTCAGATTTGATGCAGGAATTTCAACAACCCTATGGTTGGCTTTAATAGCATTCCTTACTCTTGTAAGATAATCTGCGATTGGATCTGTATTCATTATTTATTGTTTATGATGGTGGTATCCGTAGACCTGCCATCGGTTCGTATTCTTTGTTGTACGTAATACGTTTAACGTTATACGTTTCTCTCTCCTGATGAACGTATAACGTATCACGTCAAACGTTCAACGTAAATTACCAGCTTGCTTTCTTTACGCCCGGTATCTTGCCTGCCAACGCCATATCACGGAATGTTACACGTGAGATGCCGAACTGGCGCATATAACCACGGGGACGACCAGTTAATTTGCAACGGTTGTGCAATTTTACCGGTGATGAAGCTTTAGGCAATTTGTCTAATGCTTCGTAATCGCCAGCGGCTTTAAGGGCTGCTCTTTTTTCAGCGTATTTAGCTACTAATTTAGCGCGTTTTACTTCACGTGCTTTTACACCTTCTTTAGCCATTATTTATTCTGATTTTTAAATGGTAAACCAAATTCTTTCAGCAACTCCAATGCTTCAACATCATTTGTTGCAGAGGTTACAAAGGTAATATCCATACCTTGTATCTTGTTGATCTTATCAATGTTGATCTCAGGGAAAATGATCTGCTCGGTAATACCCAGCGTATAGTTTCCTCTTCCGTCAAAACCTTTATCGTTAATGCCTTTGAAATCACGGATACGTGGTAAAGCAACAGCAATTAAACGGTCAAGGAATTCATACATTGTATTATCACGTAAAGTTACACGTACACCTACCGGCATATTTTTACGCAATTTGAAGTTTGAAATATCCTTCTTTGATTTTGATGAAACTGCCTGCTGACCAGTAATAGTAGTTAACTCATTGATGGTGTTTTCGATCAATTTCTTGTCCGTAGTAGCACCGCCAACACCCTGGTTGATTGCAATTTTCTCAAGTTTAGGAACCTGCATTACACTTTTGTACTGAAATTTATCTTTCAGCGCAGTGCGTATCTCGTCCTTATATTTTGACTTTAGTCTTGGTATGTACGTTTTTGCAGTTGCCATTACTTAATTTCCTCCCCTGATTTTTTTGCTACTCTTACCAATTTGCCTGCAGCATTTTTAGCTCTGCCCACGCGGGTGGCTTTTCCTGATTTAGGATCAACCAGCATCAGGTTTGAAATGTGTATAGCAGCTTCTTGTTTTACGATACCGCCATTAGGGCTGGTAGCGTTTGGCTTTGTATGTTTTGATACCATATTGGCACCTTCAACAATAACGCGGCTCTTTTCAATTATTACTTCTAATACTTTACCCTGTGATCCTTTTGAATCACCTGCAATAACCTGTACCAGGTCGCCCTTGCGGATCTTTAATTTTGCAGGTTTTGCATTTTGTTTCTTTTCCATGTTACAATACCTCCGGAGCTAATGATACAATTTTCATAAATTGTTTCTCGCGCAACTCTCTTGCAACAGGGCCAAAGATACGTGTACCTCTTGGCTCGTCCTGGTTATTTAACAAAACGGCTGCGTTGTCGTCGAAACGGATATATGAACCGTCTTTTCTACGAATTTCTTTCTTGGTTCTAACCACTACGGCTTTTGATACAGTACCCTTTTTAATGTTGCCTGAAGGCAAAGCACTCTTTACGGTAACTACTATCTTATCACCGATAGAAGCATATCTTTTGCCGGTACCGCCTAACACACGGATCACTAAAACTTCTTTAGCACCGCTGTTGTCGGCTACGTTTAATCTTGATTCCTGTTGTACCATAGTTATTTAGCCCTTTCTACTATTTGAACTAATCTCCAATTTTTGTTTTTGCTCAACGGACGGGTTTCCATAATCAATACGGTATCGCCAACACCACAAGTGTTAGCTTCGTCATGAGCCATAAATTTGGTAGTTTTCTTAACGAACTTACCATAGATCGGGTGTTTCACTTTCCGCTCAACAGCAACCACAATAGATTTATCCATCTTATTGCTGACTACCAGGCCGGTACGTGTTTTTCTTAAATTTCTTTCCATTTCGATGCTTAAAAAATTTATTTACTTTCAGAAGCAGGCGCAGCTTTGCGCTTTGTTAATTCAGTATTTAAACGAGCAATATCCTTGCGTACTTTACTGATACGGGTTGGATTCTCAATGGCCGAAACTGCATGGGCAAATTTAAGCTTGGTAAGGTTAGCCCTCTCCTCGCCTACTCTTGCGGTCAACTCTTCAGTCGTTAGCTCTAAAATTTCTGAGTTCTTCATTTTCTTATATTAGTTTTTGAGTTTTTAGTTCCAAGCCCACTATATCAACTGATAACTGCAAACTCAAAACTGCTAACTTAATTTATGCCTCTACGTAATCTCTACGTGTTACAAACCGGGTCTGAACCGGTAATTTTTGAGCTGCCAGGCGTAATGCCTCTTTAGCAACTTCCAGTGGCACACCTTCGGCTTCAAAGATGATCCTTCCGGGGCGTACTACCGCAACCCAGTATTCCGGAGCACCTTTACCTTTACCCATACGTACTTCTGCTGGTTTTTTGGTTACAGGTTTGTCAGGGAATATCCTGATCCACACCTGGCCTTCACGTTTCATAAAACGTGTTACAGCAATACGTGCAGCCTCGATCTGGCGGCTGGTAATCCAGGCCGACTCGAGTGATTTTACACCGAAAGAACCAAATGATAGTTCAGCACCACGAGTGGCCATCCCTTTCATTCTGCCTTTTTGCATTTTTCTGAACTTCGTTCTTTTTGGCTGTAGCATTGTATTTTAAGCTTTGAGATTTGAGATTTGAGATTTGAGACCCGGAATATTTACCTACAATCTCCTATCAAAATCTTTTATCTTATTAATTTATCACTTAACTTTTTAAGTCGAGATGAAAAGACAGTTCTCATATCTCACATCTCAAATCTATTATCTATTAAATTATCTTCTGCCTGGTCCACCTGGACGATTAGCACCGCCGCCGCCACCACGATTTTGACCAGGACCGCCACCAGGACGATTTTGACCACCACCGCGATTTTGACCACCACCGGCACCACCTTGGTTACCACCTCTTCTGTCATTGCTTCTGCGCTCACCACCACGTTCGCCGCCTCTTTCGTTGCCACGACCGCCAAATGATGCAGAACCTTCCGGACGGCCACCTTTACCGCTTGCGCTGCTTGTACCACCAATGTTTGGAGATAAATCGCGTTTGCCATAAACTTCGCCTTTGCAGATCCATACTTTAACACCGATCTTACCATAAGTAGTAAGCGCTTCTGCTAATGCATAGTCAATATCTGCGCGGAATGTATGCAGAGGAATTCTTCCTTCTTTATATTGTTCTGTACGTGCCATTTCAGCACCGCCTAAACGGCCTGATGTCATTACTTTTATTCCTTCAGCACCCATTCTCATGGTTGAAGCAATAGTAGTTTTCATTGCACGACGGAAAGAGATACGAGCCTCAAGCTGTTTAGCTATACCTTCAGCAACTAATTGTGCATCCAGTTCAGGACGTTTGATCTCGAAGATGTTGATCTGAACATCTTTTTTGGTCAGTTTCTTTAACTCTTCTTTGATCTTATCAACTTCCTGGCCGCCTTTACCGATCACAATACCCGGACGGGCAGTGTGGATAGTTACGGTAATGCGTTTCAATGTACGCTCGATAACTACTTTAGATATACCGCCTTTAGCGATACGTACTGAAATATACTTGCGGATCTTCTCGTCTTCAACTAATTTATCGGCATAATGATTGCCACCGAACCAATTAGAATCCCAACCTCTGATGATTCCTAATCTGTTACCTATTGGATGTGCTTTCTGTCCCATTTAAATTAATTGTTATCGTTTTTACTATCCACAATAAGAGTTACATGGTTTGAGCGTTTGCGGATACGATATCCACGGCCCTGTGGAGCAGGACGCAGTCTTTTTAACTGACGGCCACCACCTACTGATACCTCTTTTACAAATAAAGCGCTGTCTTCAACACGTTTGCCTTCATTTTTTGCTTCCCAGTTTTTAATCGCTGATAGCAATAATTTTTCAACACGTATAGCAGCTTCCTTATTGGTATATTTCAAAATGTACAATGCTTTTTCAACATTCTCACCACGGATAAGGTCAACCACCAAACGCATTTTGCGCGGTGAAGTAGGGCAGTTTTGTAACTTAGCAGCAGAAGCTCCTCCTTGCTGAGCTTTTTCCTGCTCTTTGCGTTGTCTGATTAATACAGACTTTTTGATTTTTGTTGTTGCTTCCATTACTTGTTATTTTTTCTTCTCTGCGTGACCACGGAATGTACGGGTCGGCGCAAATTCGCCCAACTTATGACCAACCATGTTTTCTGTAACGTACACAGGAATAAACTTATTCCCATTATGTACTGCGAATGTATGACCAACGAAATCAGGAGAGATCATGGAACGACGTGACCACGTTTTTACTACTGATTTCTTATTAGAATCATTCAGCGTCACAACCTTTTTCTCAAGGTTATGATCTATATAAGGTCCTTTTTTAATTGAACGAGCCATTATTTCTTCCTTCTTTCAATGATGTAACGATCAGATGTTTTCTTTTTGTCACGGGTTTTGAAGCCTTTAGCTAAAATCCCTTTACGTGAACGTGGGTGACCACCTGAGGCCCTTCCCTCACCACCACCCATAGGGTGATCTACCGGGTTCATGGCAACACCACGAACTCTTGGGCGACGGCCTAACCAGCGTTTTCTACCAGCTTTACCTAATACCGCGTTAGCTCTTTCGCCATTTGAAACGGTACCGATAGTTGCCAAACAAGTTGACAGTATCATACGTGTTTCGCCTGATGGCAATTTGATGATAGCATATTTGCCATCACGTGCCGAAAGCTGGGCATAAGTACCTGCACTGCGTGCGATAGTACCACCCTGGCCAGGGTTCAATTCAATGTTATGAATGATAGAACCCAACGGGATATTCTTTAGTGGTAAAGTATTACCAACTTCAGGAGCTGCTGTTTCGCCTGATACCACAGTTTGTCCAACTGTTAAGCCTTCAGGAGCGATCATATATCTTTTCTCACCATCAGCAAAATGTAACAGTGCTATACGTGCTGAACGGTTAGGATCATACTCGATAGTAGCTACTTTTGCAGGGATATCAAATTTATTACGTTTGAAATCGATCAACCTGTATGCTTGTTTGTGACCACCACCCATGTAGCGCATGGTCATCTTACCGCTGTTGTTACGTCCGCCCGATCTTTTGTTGGATGAAACAACCAACGACTTTTCAGGGACGTTTGTTGTGATATCCGAACTATCAGTGTCAATCCTGAAGCGGGTACCCGGAGTAACCGGTTTAAATCTTTTAACTGCCATGTCTGTTTTTATATATTGCTATAAAAATCTATTGTTTCACCGTCTTTCAACGTAATGATCGCTTTCTTATAAGTAGCTGAGCGGCCAGAAACGGCGCCTGCCTTAGTATTGCGACTCTTAAGTTTTCCAACGTATCTCATGGTGTTTACTGCGGTAACATTAACACCATACATTTTCTCAATTGCACCCTTGATCTGGATCTTGTTGGCTCTGGGATCAACTTTGAAAGCATAACGGTTCAGCTTCTCGGTTAATTGAGTTACTTTTTCAGTAAGTAAGGGTTTCTTTAAAATTTCCATAATTACTTAGCTAATGCTTCCTCCAAAGTTTTAACAGCGCCTGTAGTTAATAACAATGTACCTGCGTTTAACACATCATAAGTGTTTAACTGGTCAACTGTGATCACCTTTGATTTCTTCAGGTTTCTGCTTGATAAATACACATTTTCATTTGCAGTGCCTAATACTAATAATGTTTTCACATCGGTAACATTCAGGTCTGCAACCAGCTTAATATAGTTTTTGGTTTTGATCGAGTCGAAACTGAAATCTTCCAATACCACAATGCTGTTATCTTTAGCTTTATATGATAAAGCTGATTTACGGGCCAGTGATTTAAGCTTCTTGTTTAACTTGAAGCTGTAATCGCGGGGCTGAGGACCGAAAACACGACCACCACCATTAAACAATGGTGATTTGATGCTACCGGCACGGGCGCCGCCTGTACCTTTTTGTTTATATAATTTGCGGGTAGAACCTGCAATTTCATTACGCTGTTTTGCTTTGTGTGTACCTTGACGCTGGTTAGCCAGGTATTGTTTCACATCAAGGTAGATAGCGTGATCATTGGGCTCGATACCGAATACGGAGTCAGAAAGCTGCACCTTGGCACCTGTTTCTTTACCTGATACGTTTAATACTTTAACTTCCATCTTATTTATCGACTATTACCAATGAACCCTTAGCTCCTGGGATGGAACCCTTAACTACCATCAGGTTTTGCTCCGGATAAACTTTCAAAACCTCTAAGTTTTGAACTTTAACACGAACATTACCCGTTTGACCGGCCATACGCATACCTTTAAATACACGTGAAGGCCATGATGAAGCACCCAATGAACCTGGTGCACGTAAACGATTGTGCTGACCGTGAGTTTGCATACCCACACCACCAAAACCGTGACGTTTTACCACACCCTGAAAACCTTTACCCTTTGAAGTACCTACCACATCAACAAAATCTCCGGCAGCGAAAATATCTACAGTGATGGTATCACCAAGTGTTTTTTCGTCAACGAAAGTTTTGAATTCAACCAACTTACGTTTTGGCGTAGTGTTAGCTTTTTGGAAGTGACCTTTTAAGGGAGCAGGGGTGTTCTTTTCTTTTTTCTCACCATACGCTAGCTGAACTGCAGCGTAGCCGTCTGTTTCGACAGAACGAACTTGTGTTACCACACAAGGGCCAGCTTCGATTACCGTGCAAGGAATGTTTTTCCCTGTTTCATCGAAAATGCTGGTCATTCCTACTTTTTTACCAATAATTCCTGACATTTTCTTATTTTGTTTGTGTCCATCGAAGCAGTAGGGCCTCGTTCAAGACATATTATTCCCCGTTAAGGGACGGCAAAGATAGATATTTTAGATTAATTCTCAAATAGATAACAAGTTATTTTTTTATAAATATTTTGGAGGAGGATTTTGGTTGATTGAGAGAGCGGTTGATTGGGTTGGATTGAGTTTAATAGCCCCTAATGCTCAATTAGGAGTATATTCTAAATTACCTTTAGCTAAATTATGTAGAGCACAAAGTATTTGTAAATTTTCTAATACTGTTTCTCCGCCCTTTGACCAAGGAATTATATGATCAAAATGTATATCATTACCAGTCACTGTAATTCCACAAAGCCTACATTTATTCCCATCCCTCATCAGTATCTGAACTTTTAACCTTTCATTTGGAACTCTTTTGGTTTTGTGTTTAAAAACAATTTCATTTTCTTGTACAGTTTCTAAGGCATCTTCGACATTAACCTTTTCCTGATCAGAACCCGTTTCGGAATTAACATATTCAACAAAAGCCTCAAGCGCCTTTCTCCAAGTTCCAAATTTAGCCTCATATTGATAAGTAGAATATCTTGAAATAGGACCTACCATATCTCTATGTTGGTTGCTTTCCAATCTTTGACCACACAGTTTCCATGTCTTTAAATAAGTCCTCTTCAGAAACTTCTCGCTGATGAACCAAATTTAGTCCGGCTTTTTCTATTGCCTTATTCCAACTTCCGAATCGAGCGCTTATTGTTGCTGATCTATATTTCCCCTCATTATTATCATATCCTCTTGATGAAAGCTTAGTAATTCCCAATTTTCCAGCAACCCTGGTTAAATCCTCTAACAATTCCTGATCTGGGATATTCCTATTGAAATCTTTTAGTTGATATTTCATCCGTAATAGATTGGGTTAAGCATTGGATAAATTTAGGCATTAAAAATACAAAGACTTCCGAAGTTTTGAAAACTTCGAAAGTCTGGTGATATAAAAAATTTCAGGTGTTTCTTATCTTGAAATTTTTTCTTCCTAATTGAGTATATTTGTCTTAGATAATAAGGATATAAATGGACACTTTGCTCATACAGATTACTAATCAAAATGCGTATAGCTTATTAAATGAGCTGGAAAAGTTGCATTTGATCAAAGTCCTGAAAAAAGAAAGCACTTCTACTCAAAAACTCTCCGAAAAATTTGCGGGCAAATTACCGGCAGACGCTGCAAAGAAATTACAGAATCATATAACGCAAAGCCGCGCCGAATGGGATATGTAATTGATCGTAATGCTAAGTCATTAAAAACTATTGATCTCTGGCTGATATAGTTTACTACAACTTATGGTTGGTATTATCCCCGATCATCCGCAAAGTGGTGCGGTAAAAAACATCCGCCACAAGCTAAAATTAGTTCATCTGTACAAAAACCTAATGTAATGTCCATTAAAAGTAAACTTGCCAGGTTCGAAAAAAAAGCGCTTATAGAAATTATTTCTGATCTGTACAAAAAAAACAAATCCGTACAAGAGTATCTTGACTTTTATATTAACCCCGACGAAGGCGGATTATTGGAAAAATACCGGGTTAAGGTCTATGAAGCATTTTATCCAAAGCGAGGATTTGATTACAGTCTTAGTAAAGGAAAACAGAGCATTAGCGATTTTAAAAAACTTGACCCCTCAACTGAATTATTGATCGATCTCATGCTTTTTTATGTTGAAACTGGTATAAAGTTTACAAATGAATTTGGTGATATGAATGAGACCTTTTATAATAGCATTGAAAGCACTTTTGCCAAGGCATTGAAAATCACATACGACGAAGGTTTGCCAGGTTTGTTTGAACAGCGTTGCCTGCAGATTCTTGAAGACACCCAACACATAGGCTGGGGATTAAATGATGGGCTGTCTGAAATATTTTACAAATTCTATTAATGCTTCGCGCCCATTCAAGTGTCCACCTTTGAATGCAAGCAATGGTGAGCGTCTACAATCAACGTCAATAAATAACTCACGCCTGTTTTAAAATAAAAAGACTTCGGAAGTTTTAAAAACTTTGGAAGTCTGGTAATCCCAATTAAAAATAAAATTACTGTCTAAAACTCATTCAGCAATTCCTGTATTGTTTTGCCTTTCACTTTATCTACCTGATGCAACTTAACCCATTTGATAGATTCCTCAAGGTCTTTTAATATTTGCTTTTCCTTGGAAGTAAAGGTTTTCTTTTTCATCTATACGCCAATCTATCTAAGAAGCATGGCCAATAGGATCAAACGGTATCCGACGAATACCATGTACCCGTCCGCTATGTTTTACCTTCCATATATCGTAGGCTTTCTGCATATCAAGCCAAAATTCGGCGCTTACCCCAAAAGCATCTTCCAGGCGTACTGCCATCTCTGCAGAAATTGCGGCCCCTTCGTTCACAACTTCCGATAGTTGTTTACGGCTTACCTGGAGATTCTCAGCCGTTTTGGTAATGGGCAGTTTCATCTCTTTTAAAATATCTTCCCTCAGAATTGCACCCGGATGAACCGGCGGCATATTACTTTCCATTTTCTTTTTCCTTCAGTGCCTTAACTATGCGGCGTATTTAGCCAGTGACTATACTATTTGATGCCTTTAATTCGAAATAATACTTCCTCTTCAGCTATGCTGCTCAATTCGGATTTATCATAGATTGATACAAGGAAAATCTCTTCATTAACAAATTTCACATAAGTAATAATCCTGGCGCCACCAGATTTGCCTTTGTTCTTTGCAGAAATGCTCATCCGGATTTTATAGCAATTATTGCCAATAGATTCACCTGACTGGGGATTCTCCTTTAGAACTTTGGTGACTTTATGAAAATCGTTTTGTAGTGAGATGTATTTTTTAAAGAGTTTTTTAAACTCTCTCTCAAAAAATGGTGTAGTAACAATACTATAGCTCATTTAAAAACTGGTCAATAGTTTTTGCTTTCACCTTTCCCCGCTGATGCAGGTTAACAAATTCAACCGCTTCCTCTAATCCTTTTAAATACTCTTTTTCTTTTCGGGATAACTTCTCCGGTTTCTTATCTAACTCTTTTGAATTTGTTTTGATCACTTTCCCACCCAATTGTTCAACCAGGTCAGTTAGCGTTTTTTGAACTTTTTCCGGTATTTCAATCGTGAGCGTTGTCATATAACAAAATTAAGTAATTAATTTCTTATATTCATCCATCATATTAACTGATCATGAAAGCAATCTTTAAACTCTCCGCGCTTGTTATTCTATTGTCCATATTTTTCAGTTGTAAACCCAAACCACATGATCCGCTTGCAGGTGCCAGTCGTAAGGATAAGAATGGTTGGATCTATGTCCACCTGGAAGGCTCACCGCATGATATTGGCTACCAGCATGGATATTTGGTAGCAAAAGAGATCGATACCTTAATAAAGGTGTTTCAATTTTACCTTCCACATACCACCAATAAAAACTGGGCATGGTACCGCGAGGCAGCAGGAAGGTTTATGTGGAATAAGATCGATACCGAATATCAGCAGGAGTTAATTGGTATGTCGCAAGGCTTGAGGGCGAAAGGTATGAATTATGATTCACTTGATCTGGTCGTGTTGAATGCGAATATCGACCTGTCCTCTTACTACTTGCCGCAATTGATGAACAAAACCAAACCGGGCAGCGGAGATAATCGTGCCCCGGGCAATTGCAGTGCCTTTATTGCAAACGGTCGCTATACCAAAGATGGCAAAATTGTAATTGCACATAACAATTGGACAGACTACATCGAAGGTGAGCGATGGAATGTAATCGCCGATATTAAACCTGCCAAAGGAAATCATATGCTGATGGATTGCGCACCCGGCTTTATTCACAGTGGCGACGATTTTGTGATCACCAGCAGCGGTATACTCATTACTGAAACTACTATAACACAATTTAAAGGATTCGATACTACTAAAACCCCCGAGTTTGTTCGCGCCCGCAAAGCGGCTCAGTATGCCAATAGTATTGATGATGTCGTAAAGATCATGACCGCAGACAATAACGGCGGTTATGCAAACGACTGGCTTATCGGCGACACCAAAACCAACGAGGTGGCAAAACTGGAACTGGGACTAAAAGATTATAAGGTATGGCGATCAAAGGATACCGCTATTATCGGTTCTAACTTCCCGATCGATCCTAAACTGATAAAAGAAGAGACAACATTCGATGTAAATGACAAAACCAGTTCACCCAATGCCCGCCGCTTGCGGATGGAAAAACTGGTAGCTGCTGATTACAAGGGCAAACTGGATGCAAATACCGGAAAGACCATTGAGGGTGATACGTACAGCGCTATAGATAACAAAAATGTGCTGGACCGTTGTGTAATAGACGGGCACATAGATCAGGACCCAAGGGGTGAACCTGCCTGGAACGAAGGCCCATACTGGCCAATGGGTGCTGTACAAGGTAAGGTAACCACAACCGATTTAGCCCAAAAAATGCAATTCTGGGCACATATGGGACATCCGTCAGGAGATGATTTTCTGGCTAAACCTTATTTTGCCAAACATCCTGAATATAATTGGATGAGCCCGTATTTGCGTGATATGAAAGCTTATCCGTGGACGTTGTTTAGCGCGAAATAGCCTATACTTATCTTTACTTTGGAGGAGTTTAATGAGAGCATTTAATGAAATAAGCATTTTTGATGCGGGTGACAGGCTCAAGACTAGCTTAAAAAGTGAAATTGAAACAAAATCCAAAGAATTTATACTAGGAGTAGACGAGCAAGAATTCAAAGACTTCTTATATGCAAAATATAAATTAGAACCATTAACAGTATATTTTGAAAGTGAAGCTACAGATAAACCTGTTATTTCGAAAGAATCACGTGAAGGTCGCTACCCCGGGGAAAAATATCAGGTAGATACTTATCAATTCAATATTAATTATTCGTTTTCTGGTTCGGCAGCAATTTTCAGAATACACCCGAGTAGATGGGAAATGACATCATATGATATCAGTGTAAATGAATCAACACAAAAGGTATCACTGAGCTTTAAATTATACAATCAAAGTCCTGAAGAATTTTTTAAGGAAAAGGAAGCAGCAAAAAATAAAGCTTTTGCAAATTTGGATAATGCAAATAGAGATGCCGAAGGCTGGAATTATGGACTTAATATTTTGATCAACGGTTATTTTTCAGATCAAAAACTCAAGTTCCAAAAAGAAAATGATTTTTTCGCTGCAATAAATATTCCGATCGACAAAGGAACTCAATCAATATTTACGCCGCCGCTAATTAAAAAAAGGGAGATACCTCAACCGATCGTTAGTAAAAGTCAACAATTCGCACCAGAGCCTACAATGAGTAATTCCATGTATGACGACATATTAAAAATCATATATGACTCGGGGAAAAGCATGGAACGTAAGCCGTCTTTGTATATTGGAAAGGATGAAGAAGGTTTAAGAGATCAATTCTTGTTTATATTAGAAACAAGATACGATGCTGTTACAGCTACTGGTGAAACTTTTAACAGGAGTGGTAAAACTGATATTATTCTTAAATATTCAAAAGATGGGTCTAATTTATTTGTAGCAGAGTGTAAATTTTGGCACGGCTTCAAATTGTTTCTTGATACAATTTCACAGCTTTTTGATAGATATTTAACTTGGCGAGATTCAAAGGTAGCGGTTATAATTTTCGTTCAAAATAACGATTTTACAAGTGTCCTTAAAAATATCGCTGCTGAAATCAGAAATCATCCATATTATTTAAAAAGTAACGGTCAGAAGGGTGAAAGTTCATTTAGCTATATTTTTAGACTACAACAAGATCCTGCTAAACATGTCTTGTTAGAAGTAATGGCATTTCATTACGACAAAATTCCTTAATCTCATTCACTCATCAGCCTTCTGATCAATTCAGCACTTTGCGTTTTGCCTTCTTCAAGCCTGTCTTTGAAAAAGGCTTGTACGTCATTAAAATGCTTTTTGTAGCCTTCCATATCACCGTAACCGATAATGGCCGACCATTCTCTTACTGCCGAATGAAATTCCAGATCATCACCACGGATGGTTTTATCGTACAAAGCGGCTTCGATAGATTCCTCTAACAGTTCCTCATTTTTAAATAAGTACTCAGCAATACCCAAACGTAAACGAAAAGGTGGGGTCTGTGCGATCAGGTTATCATAAGGGTTTACGCCCAAATGGTACCAGGCATCGACCATACTTAATATACTCAAATGTGAGTTTGGTTTTTGTAATTCATGATTCTGCGAAAGCGAAAACTCCTTCATCACCTTATCGCTCAACATAATCGGCTTACGGCTTTCATGAAAAACAAAATCACGTGCACGGTATAGCCGATCCCTAAAGGCTTTTCCTTCTTCCTTTATCATCAGCTTAAATAATTCGGATTCTGATACGGCATAACGCTTTACCTGCTGGCGCGCGTAAGGATTCAAAATAGCAAGTCCTGCATACACGTGTGCTTTATAACTGAATATACGTAGGGTAGTCAATATCTTCACATTGTCTATCCCACCTACATAAGAGCCGTTTTCCCAGGGAAAAAAACCTGCTTCTTTCCAGGCGGTTCCCATACTCTCGAAACCTACATGAGTTACAGCTTGTGTATCGGCAACTATCTTATCGTGCTCATGGTAATTAGGTATCTCTACAATATCGGTTTGCACAGCAGTAAACAGATCAAACATGCGCTGATAAGCTGCCTCATCTGCACGATGTTTAATCAGGATAAGCTTCTGCCCTTTTGGCTCAAAACCCGGTCCGTGCATGGCATGGAAGGTGATTATCTGTGCGTCTGCAGGAAGGTACTTTTCAAATAAGGCTATCTCAGGGTGTTTAACCGAAGTCTGGCCAGCCACTATGGCTCCATATTTGGTTGACGGGCCATAAGCAGCCACCACCTCTTCAAGACGGTCAGCCTCAACAGAATAAATAATAAGGTCATTGGCACGGGCTACATCACCCCCATTGTCCATTATCTTTATGCCGAGCGGGTCAAGTTCTTCTTCCAGCTTAGCCCTGTTTGACGGAAGATCGCAGCCACAAACCGTATAACCTGCTTTGGCAAAGGCCTTTGCGTATAGGCGTCCCATATCGCCCAATCCAATAATACCGATATTCATTCCGCTAATATAGGTATGAGGAGACAATTATAACTAAGGCTTGATATTCCATTAATCATATTCATTTACATTTTTCTTTAATTTAGCATATCCTTTATTCATCAAAATCAGTATAAAGACAATAAAAACATTTTTGCACAGGTTAATTAATTATTAATTAACTTAACAGTCTAATTTAATTACGAATGATGAAGCGTTTATTACCCGGTTATCTATTTTTCTTTTTATTAATTTTTTTGTGTGCAGTAACGCCTGCAAAAGCACAGGATTCTACAAAAACTGCTGCTTCAGAAAAACCGATCGAAAAAAAGGCCGAACCCGAAAAGGCAGCCGTTGTAAACACGGCTACACCACCGGTATCAAGACCAGTTATTCGCTATCATAAAGCTCAATCTACAATTCCACAACAAACTCCGGCGAACAATGATTCTGCAAGCTTGAAAGATCAAATAGACCCAACACAATTAAATGCTAAAAGCCTCAATGGTCAGTATCTATATTTATTGACCAAAACCTATCATTATCAGCAACCTCTTATCACTGCGTTCTGGAGGAGTGTAAGTGACTCGATAAAGCTGATACGCAGCCAGGCAAAGGGCACGCAAGCCGGCGCAAACCATACAGTAGATAGTCTAAAAGCATCTGTACGTGCAAAAGAGCGAACCTTAACAGAGGCTATTGCAAAAAATGATTCAATCAGCTTGCTTGGTATCGATATGTCTAAAGGTACTTACAGTTTGATAATGATTTGTATCATAGTAGGTTTAGCGGTTGCATTGGCAATTGTAATGGGAACAATTGCAAAGCACAAGTACGAAGCCAAACACCGCACTGAGTTGTATGAAGAAATTGAAGAGGATTATCGCAACTTCAAGGCCAAAGCAAACGAAAAAGAAAAGAAACTGGCTCGCGAACTGCAAACCGAACGCAATAAACTGGACGAGTTGCTAGGCCGAGGGTAACCGTTGATTTGTGGTGATTAGTGGATTTCGCTGATCTTATTAAACGATATAAATAACAAAAAACCATCTTTTAGGGATGGTTTTTTGTTATTTACACTTTACTCTGTACATTAAAAGAGTTACTCCGTTCTTAGGCTCTTTACTGGGTTAGCAATTGCCGCTTTTATAGCTTGTATACTCACTGTCATCAATGTGATCATCAAAGCCCCTATACATGATGCTACAAATATCCACCAGGAAACAGTTGTATGGTATTGATAACCTTTGAGCCATCCGCTCAGGAAATACCATGATAACGGCGTGGCAATAATACATGATATGATCACCAGTTTTACAAAATCTTTAGAAAGCATTCTCCATAAATTAAATACGGATGCGCCTAATACTTTGCGAACACCTATTTCTTTGGTACGTTGCTCAGCCACAAATGAAGCCAGTCCAAATAAACCTAATGACGAAATGAATATTGCAAGCACAGCAAATATCGATGCCAGCTTGCCAATGCGCTCTTCATCTGAGAATTTTTTGGCGTATTCTTCATCTGTGAAGCGATAGTCAAAAGGACTGGCGGGATTGTACTTTTTGAAAACTCCGCCTATTTTAGTCAGTGCTCCCTGCAACTGAGCAGTTGGCTTTATCTTTATCGTGATAATATTTGCCCAATTGTAGTCTACAAAAAAGATAGTAGGCTGCACCGGCATGTACGGGGATTGCATGACCATATTGTCGATTACACCAACAACAGTGTATGCTTTTTTATCTTTGCGAATTATCTTACCTATCGGATCCTTAAAACCTGTCAGTTGAACGGCACTCTGGTTCAGTACCATAGCGCTTGTATCGCTTGCGAAATCTCTTGAAAAGTCGCGCCCCTGTCGTATGTGCCAACCGATGGTCTTACCAAAATCCCTGGTGACAGCTATGGTCCCAAAAAGCGGGTTGGTTCCCGGTTCTTTTCCATCCCATTCATATCCAATCTGATTGCTATAAACCCCAGTGGTCGGGCTTGATGACTCGGCCATGTTCTCTACTACACCGGTATTGATCAGATCATTCCTTATCGCATCATAATGCCCGTATAGATCAGGCGTGCTCATATCAATCGAGATCAGCCCTTCACGCGAATATCCCACAGGGCGGTTTTTAGCATATTGTATCTGTCTGAAAACGATCAGCGTACCAATAATTAACGTTACCGATATCGTGAACTGCAATACCACAAGTACCTGGCGTGGCAAAGCAGCAAAACGTCCAACTCGAAAAGTGCCCTTTAAAACTTTTACCGTATTAAATCCTGACAAATAAAACGCAGGATAACTGCCCGATACAAAACCGGTGAAAGCCGTAAAGAGGATAATTACCAGCCAGAATATCCCGTTAGACCAAGGGATGGACATTGATTTATCGGCTATAACATTGAAGAAAGGCAATGTGGCAAGCACTATTACTACTGCAAATACCAGTGCCAGGCCAGCCATCAATACTGATTCGCTAAGGAATTGAACAATGAGCTGCTTCCGTACCGAGCCTATAGCTTTACGAATCCCTACCTCTTTGGCACGTTTTTCAGACCGCGCTGTGCTTAAATTCATAAAGTTGATGCAAGCCAGCAACAATACGAACACTCCGATAATACCAAAAAGCCAAACATACTGGATTCGTCCACCCTTGATTTTGCCGTTCTCAAAATCGCTGTACAGCCGCCATTTATCCATAGGGTGCAGCAATAGATGTTCATTACCTTCTTCCTTCTTCACATATTTCTGCGAGATGAGTTCGATCTTAGCAGATGTTTTGGTCATATCTACATTGTCATTCATCTGCAAAAAGATCTGAAAACTATGGTTATCCCACTGAGTTGAGGCACGCTTCAACCAGGTCTCAGTGCTCATGTATTTATCCCAGGACAAGAGAAAATGTGTGTCATTAAATGATGAGTTTTTAGGAATATCCCTGTAAACACCGGCCACCTTAAAATCATATTTATTGTTCATCCGAACCGTTTTACCAACCACCTCATCGTTGCCAAAAAGCGCGATGGCCAGTGAATGATCTATCAGCGCAGACGAGGGGTCGGCCAATCCTTTCAAATTACCGCTCAGTTGCTCCAGGCCCATCATTACAGGGAATTCGGGCTGAACCCACATACCGGATTTAGCCATTTTTTTTTCGCCTGTGCCAACAATGAACCCGAAGTTCCATGAGGTGAGGGTTACGTATTTAAAATCAGAGGCATATTTATTGCGAAGTTCCCACCCAAGCGGGATAGCCATGGCCTGACCCGTTCCCGTCTCGTTATTAAAAGTTTGGGTAATCATTACCTGTGCTATCTTTTTGTGGTTTGCATGATAATGATCAAATGTCAGTTCGTCGTACATCCAGAAACCTATCAGCATGGCTACTGCCATACCGCAAGCGAGCCCCAGCACATTAATAGAAGAATAAACTTTATTCTTAAGCAAATTGCGCCAGGCGATTTTGAAGTAATTTTTAAGCATCTTTTTATCCGGTTTAGATAAAAGACGCCTGGAATTTTTAATCGTTGCAGGAAAAATGCAAAAAAGGCCAATCTTTTTCAAACTGGCCGTTTACTAATAACTTATAAAATAGGCTGTTGCCTATTATCCTAAAAGAAGAGAATATCTATTCTTTGCTCTTTAATCTCATAAAACATCGAACAATTTTTGTGAACAACTGCTTTTCGTATGTTTTCATTATTGCTTACGGTTTGAAAAATCAAAGGAGACCTACTTATCACATCTACAACATCGTAAACACGCCTCCTAAAATTCAAAAGCTCGCGCTCACCCCACCTCTTTAAAATTTGATTTCCTATCGAATCAAACGTATCGTCCGCTTCATCAGTAAAGACTACATCAAATTGCATTGGTTATGCTGCGGGATATTTCTTTTTGAATTCTTCGAATGTTATAAATCGCCCTGTAGCAGCATCTTCCTGGCCACGCTTTATTCCTTCAAGAACCTGCTCGGGTAGAGATTCATCTTCTTTTTCGAAATGTATATCCAATGCTTCTAAAAAAGCTTTCACAACTTTTTCCTGTTCCGCCGTAGGATGTATCACATAAGTACTCATAACTCAAATATAAGTAATTTCAACAAAAAGGCCAATCTTTTCAGACTGGCCTCTTTAATATGATCTTCCGGTACTATCAGACTTTGATTTATCAATTTATGATACTCTTCTTTTGTTGTTCTGGACTTTCACTCGTCACATTTAGTTCAAATAAAAAGTTTTTGTAAAGGTCTTTATCAAAAGGCATAATTTTACTATCAGGCTTCCCATCAAAAAGTATAAAAAATTGCAGTCCAATTGTATATTCGCCAGAAGGCAATGATAATGCCTGAGAATAACTCCTTATTGCTTTCAAAACCTCTGAGTCACATTCGCTTGTAAGATGCCTAACAAAATGAATATCATCAATCATTTTATTTTTATTTAACTTAAAACAAATAATCATTCTACCTTGCGTATAAGCTTTGAGCTCAGTCGCGGGATATTTGATATTTTTTAATAAATAAGTCCGCAGAGACTCAATTGTGGAATCTATTTTTGGGGATTCTTTTTGTGAATATGCTTTTATAGAAAAAAATGATGCGACAATGATTATGTATACCGACTTCATATTGTCATAAAGGTTCAAGATAAAGGTTCAAGATACGGCTAGTAGTTTATAAAATTAAAAACATTTTACCGTATAACAAAAAAAGCCACTCTTTACAGAATGGCTTTTTGTAATATCTGATCTTCCGGTACTATCACACCTTGATCTCAACTTCAACACCGCTTGGCAATTCAAGCTTCATTAAAGCATCAACAGTTTTTGAGTTTGAACTGTAGATATCCAATAATCTCTTGTAAGAGCATAACTGGAATTGCTCACGTGCCTTTTTGTTTACGTGCGGTGAACGCAATACGGTAAACACTTTCTTTTCAGTTGGCAGCGGAAGCGGTCCGCTAACTACAGCGCCCGTAGGCTTTACTGTTTTTACGATCTTCTCAGCTGATTTATCAACCAGGTTGTAATCGTACGATTTTAATTTGATTCTGATTCTTTGGCTCATTTTGTTTGTTTTTATACCAACCCTAAGAGCTATTTGTTAGAGTTAGTGGTTTGTTAATTTATGTGCAGATGTGCGAATATGCAAATGTGCGGATGATATTTGCATATCTGCACATCTGCATATTTTCACATCAACTTATGCGTTTGCAGCAGCTTTTTTACCTTTTGCTTTAGCAACTACTTCTTCCTGTACGTTACGTGGGGCTTCAGCATAGTGATCAAACTCCATGGTTGAAGTAGCACGGCCAGAAGTAATGGTACGTAACTGAGTTACATAACCAAACATTTCTGAAAGTGGTACAGTTGCTTTAATTACTTGTGCACCTGCACGTGAATCCATACCTAAAAGCTGGCCACGACGACGGTTCATATCACCGATAACATCACCCATGTTTTCTTCAGGGGTTAATATCTCTATCTTCATGATTGGCTCAAGCAATACCGGTTTACATTTTGGCAATGCTTCGCGGTAACAGCTACGGGCTGCAATTTCAAATGATAAAGCGTCTGAATCGACTGCGTGGAATGATCCGTCAATTAAACGAACTTTCATACCTACCAGTGGGAAACCGGCTAATACACCGTTCACCATAGCAGCTTTAAAGCCCTTTTCAACAGATGGGATAAACTCACGCGGAATTGAACCGCCAGATATTTCGTTTACAAACTCCAGACCAGTTTTACCTTCGTCATTTGGAGATATGATAACTTGTATATCGGCGAATTTACCACGACCACCAGTTTGTTTCTTGTAAGTTTCGCGGTGTTGGGTTGTACCTGTAATTGCTTCTTTGTAAGCAACTTGCGGAGCACCCTGGTTTACTTCTACTTTAAACTCACGTTTTAAGCGGTCCATGATAATGTCCAGGTGAAGCTCGCCCATACCTGAAATTACAGTCTGGCCGGTTTCTTCATCTGTATTTACACGGAATGTTGGATCTTCTTCAGATAATTTACCTAAAGCCATACCTAATTTATCTACGTCTGCCTGTGTTTTAGGCTCAATGGCTAAACCGATAACCGGCTCAGGGAAGTTCATAGACTCCAACACAATCTGGTGTTTCTCGTCACAAAGTGTATCACCTGTTTTGATATCCTTAAAGCCTACTACCGCAGCAATATCACCAGCTCCAACATTAGGGATAGGATTTTGCTTGTTAGCATGCATCTGGAATATACGGCTGATACGTTCTTTATTTTCTGAACGCATATTATATACATACGAACCTGCTTCCAAATTACCTGAGTATACACGAATAAAGCACAAACGACCAACAAACGGGTCAGTTGCAATTTTAAATGCTAATGCTGCAAAAGGTTCTTTTTCTGATGGCTGGCGTAATATTTCTTCGCCTGTTTCAGGATCATGGCCCACGATACCCTTGTTATCCAAAGGTGAAGGCAATAATTCCATTACATAATCAAGCATGGTTTGTACACCTTTGTTTTTGAAAGATGAACCGCAAACCATAGGAACGATCTTGGCATCCAAAACAGCCTTACGTAAAGCGTCTAATACTTCGCGCTCCGTGATGGTTTCAGGAGCATCAAAGAATTTCTCCATCAGGCCTTCATCATATTCAGCTACTGATTCAAGCAGTTTTTCTCTCCACTCAGTTGCTTCCTCAATCATATCTTCAGGGATAGGCACTTCGGTAAAGGTCATACCTTTATCATGCTCATTCCAAACAATACCTCTCCAGTTGATCAGGTCGATAACACCTTTAAAGTGCTCTTCAGCACCGATAGGTAACTGAAGTGGAACAGCATTACTGCCCAACATGCTTTTTACTTGTTTTACAACATTTAAAAAGTCAGCACCAGAACGGTCCATTTTGTTTACGAAACCGATACGTGCTACGTTGTAGTTGTTGGCCAGGCGCCAGTTAGTTTCAGATTGAGGCTCAACACCGTCAACTGCTGAAAATAAGAAAACCAATCCATCCAATACACGTAACGAGCGGTTTACCTCAACGGTAAAATCCACGTGTCCCGGTGTATCGATGATGTTAATGTGGTAGTTATGGCCACGGTATTTCCAGCCTACAGTTGTAGCAGCAGAGGTAATTGTGATACCACGCTCCTGCTCTTGTGCCATCCAGTCCATTGTTGCTGCACCTTCGTGCACTTCACCAATTTTGTGGCTAACACCCGAGTAATAAAGTATACGTTCGGTTGTAGTGGTTTTACCGGCATCAATGTGAGCGGCAATACCTATATTTCTTGTGTATTTAAGATCTCTTGACATATTCAATGATTGATTGAGTGAATTAGTGAATTAGTGATTGAGCCTTAATATTCACTCATTCACTAACTCACTCATTCGCTAATTATTAGAATCTAAAGTGTGAGAACGCCTTGTTAGCCTCGGCCATCTTGTGCGTATCTTCTTTCTTCTTCACTGCAGCGCCTTCACCTTTAGAAGCTGAGATGATCTCGCCTGCTAATTTCTCCATCATGGTTTTTTCGCCACGACGACGTGCATAGCTGATCAGCCATTTCATACCCAAAGCAACTTTACGCTCCGGACGAACTTCTGTAGGCACCTGGAAGTTTGCACCACCAACACGGCGGCTTTTAACTTCAACAGCTGGCATTACATTATTTAACGCTTTTTTCCAGGTATCAAGGCCACTTTCGTTGGTTTTCTTTTCAACTATTTCAACAGCGTTATAGAATATTGCGTATGCGGTAGATTTCTTACCGTCAAACATCATGTTATTTACAAACCTGGTTACCAAAATATCATTGAATTTTGGATCAGGAAGAAGGATTCTTTTTTTAGGTTTTGACTTTCTCATTGCTTGCTATCCTCCTTTAATTATTTCTTTTTCTTAGCTGGTGCACCCTTTGTAGGAGCAGCTGCCTGTCCTGGTTTAGGGCGTTTAGTTCCATATTTAGAACGGCGTTGGTTACGTCCGGCTACACCTGATGTATCTAATGCACCACGGATGATGTGGTAACGTACACCTGGTAAATCCTTCACACGTCCGCCACGGATCAAAACAATAGAGTGTTCCTGTAAATTGTGACCTTCACCAGGGATATAAGCATTCACTTCTTTTCCATTGGTTAAGCGCACACGGGCCACTTTACGCATTGCTGAGTTTGGTTTTTTAGGGGTAGTGGTATACACGCGAGTGCATACTCCTCTTCGCTGTGGACAGCTGTCCAACGCTGGCGACTTACTCTTGTCAACCAGAGCTACTCTACCTTTTCTAACTAATTGTTGAATAGTAGGCATTTACTTGCTTTTTTGTCTTTTCTGTTTTATCCTTATTTTAAGGACTGCAAAAGTACGGACTTATTTTTTGATTTTCAAGAGGTTGGATGAAAAAGTTTTTTCGTTGCTGTACAGAGTTGGAAGGTTATAAAGTTGGAAGGTTGAAATGTTGTATTATCCTGCGGGTAAACCGAATTAAAAGAATTATTAAATCCTTAAATCATGGTTCAGACGATAACTAAAAAAGCCTTTAACCTGATTATACAGATTAAAGGCTTTCCCCTCAATTATTGTGGAGGTGCTGGTGCTCCCGGAGGAGGTGGTGGTGGTGGCGGTGCGCTATGCCTTGCCGCACAACCCACGCTTAGCATTCCGAGCATTGCTGCAAGCAATACCATGCTCATTATTTTCTTTTTCATAGTGGTAGTATGTTTATTGTATAATAACAATCTACCTGGTATTTGTTTTTAATTTATTGATTTTCAAACCTATATTAGTAAGTATAAACCCACATATTATGAAAAAAACCTTTCCTATTTTGATGCTCATCTTGTTGACAAGCCTGCTGCAAATCGCCAATGCCCAACCCATTACCAAATACAGCGACAATGTGAGCACACTAAACGGTATTATAAAAGCTTACTATGATGTGGTGACCGTTAAAAAAGGCGGCAAAGTGAGTTACGAACGCGATAGCCTGATCCACTGGCCCGATGTAAGTGTTGGCTCGGCAAGCATCAATAAAAATGGTAAACTGACATTTCATTATATGAGTTTGAAGGAGTATCATCGCCGCTCGGATGCGTATTTAGAGAAGGATGGCTTTTATGAAAAGGAGATATCCCGTAAGGTCGAAAACTTTGGCAGCATCTATCATGTATGGAGTACTTATGAGTCGCGCAACGAGCCTGGCGGACCAATCATCGAACGTGGCATTAACAGCATCGAGCTATTTTTTGATGGAACACGTTTTTGGATATTAGGATGGTTTTACGATGGCGAACGTAAGGATAACCCTATCCCGAAAAAGTATTTGAAGTAAAAAGAAGAAGTCTGATATCAGAGGTCTGAGGTCAGAAATTCAAAGTCGAAGGATCGATAAAGATTATAGTCCAAAATCCGAAATCTTATGATGGCATCGTAACTTTTGGTACCAGCCTTGCGGGTGTTGGTGTGCAGTAGCATTTGCGGGAACAGCTGGTGCAGATCATCCCGAGCAACGCTGAAAGCCATACCAAACTTATTATTTTCCTTTTCATGATAATTATTGTTGCCCGCTCAACTTTTGCAATTGGCGTTTGTCGGGCGGCAGTGCCTGGTATTTTTTGTAAGAATCATTAATATACACGGCCAGTGATTCACTATTATTACTGGTGATAAAATCATAAGTTGGGCGGTAAAGCGTCATGAAATTCTCCAGATCCTGTCCTTTCAATGGCACTATACTGCCTACATACACGCGGTTAAATACCTCGTCAACCTTTTTTTCCTGCTCTTCGTGTTCAAAATAATGTTTCAGTCTACGGGCATCGCGGGCGTCCTTACTAAACCAGCTTGACGGTGATAGCGGATACACCTTGCTTTTCGTGTACACGTCGGGGTATTCTTTATGTGGGTCAAACGGTAGCCGGGATGAGGTAATGTTTACTCCACTTAAGGCAATGGTTCTAGTTTTTAGTTCGACATGTTTTTGCGTCAGATCAACCACATACAGGGTATCATCAACATAACCCGGGGTTGTAAATACAAGGATATGCCCGGTTTCTGATCTGATCTCAAACTTACCCGATTTGTCTGTCAACGTGATCTGTTTATTGGTGATGTCTTTTACAAAAACGTCAGCAAGTTTGGTGTTGCTTCCCGCTTCAACCACGTTCCCTTTTATCAATGATTGGGCATAAAGGGCATTGCCCAGTAAAAGTGTAATTACCAGTAAGTAGAGCTGTCTCATAGATAAAAATAAATATAGTGTAATTATAGGTTAAAAACTCATTATATAAACCAATAGTTTTGGATTTAACATTTAATTTAACACTTAAGTGAGACAAAACATAAAACCCGGCGAAAAAGCCGGGTTCTATATTTTGGGTTGATTGGGTTGGATTAAGTTGATTATGTTGAATAGTTAACTTAATCAACCATTTAAACTAATCAACCAATCAACTACTTCTTTGTCCAAACGTTGTTATCTGGATTGTAATCTGGCAATACTTTATCGGGATCATAAGTAACCGATTGTATCTCTTCTGTTGAAGGATATTTGAAAGTCCAGGTGCTGTTACGCTCCCAAATTTCAACTGGTAATTTTACCCTGTCGGTTTTACCGCTTACTGTTTTAATTTCCAGTGTTACTGGCATAGCCATTTTCTCCAGGTTATCAATAGTGATCATCGCACCTTTAGTTGGATCATCATTAAAGTATTTAACGTCGCGTACAGCAACATCCAAGCGCCAGTTGTTCAGGAACCAACCTCTCCAGAACCATTGCAGACTCTCGCCTGATGCATTTTCCATTGTGCGGAAGAAATCATCTGGTGTAGGGTGTTTAAATGCCCATCTTGCAATGTAGGTTCTAAAAGCGAAATCAAAACGTTCAGGACCCAGTATCTGCTCGCGAAGCATCACTAAGCCTGCACTTGGTTTAGCATATAGTAATAAACCTGTATTGCGTTCTTTCAGGTTAGCCGGCTGGCTCAGTATGGTTTCAAGACCTGGTTTAGTAAATACGTCACCAATTTTGTGCATATCGCCTGGTTTGCGTGCATACTCTCCGTTGTTGAAATCAGTAGTAGATAAGGTATTGATAAAAGTGTTAAAGCCTTCATCCATCCAGCCGTACAGACGTTCGTTTGATCCAACGATCATCGGGAACCATGTATGGCCAAACTCGTGGTCATTCACACCCCAAAGGCTTCCTTTTTTAGCTTTATATCCGCAGAAAACAATACCCGGATATTCCATACCACCAACAATACCGGCAACGGCAGTAGCAGCAGGATAAGGAAATTCAAACCATGTTTTCGAGTTGAATTCGATAGATTTTTTTACATATTCAGTTGAACGTCCCCAGGCATCAACACCATCGCTTTCAACCGGGTAGGCTGATATCGCGATAGATTTTTTGCCGCTTGGCAGGTCCATTTTAGCAGCATCAATAATAAATGAAGCTGAAGATGCCCATGAAGCGTCACGTGCGTTCTTTATTTTAAAGTGCCAGGTCAGCTCTTTTTTACCTGCCGGACGGGAAGAAGCTTGTGTTACTTCATCAGCTGAGCGGATAACAACTGTTTTTTCGCTTTGTGCAGCTTGTGCCCAACGCTTTAATTGTTCAGGTGTATAAACATCCTGTGGGTTCAATAACTCACCAGATGCTACTACGATATGGTTAGCAGGTGCAGTAATGGTCAGGTCGAAATCTCCATACTCAAGGTAAAACTCGCCCGGACCAGTATAAGGGATGGTATTCCAGCCTTCCACATCATCATACACGCACATACGCGGGTACCATTGTGCCACCTGGAATATCTTACCATTTTTAGTATCCTGGATACCCATACGGTCTGAACCATAATCAGGCGAAATAAATGAATATTCTATTTTCAGTTTAACTTGTCCGCCGTTTGGAGTAACATCTTTTGGTAAAAACAACTGCATACGGGTGTCATTCACAAGGAACTTCACTTCAGTTTGAGCTCCTTTAAGATCGATCAATTCTACTGACTTGATTTTGAAACCCGCGTCAAATACCTGTCCACGGCCCCAGTTGCGGCTTTGCAATTGCGGTGGATCACCACGTAAAGGTACAATAGCTGAACCTCTTGAGTCTTGTTTGAACAGGTTTTGCTCTAAATTCATCCATAAAAAGCCAAGCTTTTGAGGACTGTTATTAGTATAGGTTAATATTTCAGAACCAGTAATTTCATTGGTTTGATCATCCAATTTGGCAGCCAATTGGTAATCAGCACGGTTTTGCCAGTATTTAGAACCGGGTGCACCATCAGCAGCACGGTATTCGTTACCATTTTTGGTAAAGAATGGAGGGCCAAAAGTTTCGTGATAATCGTAATTGGTACCGGGTGCTACCGGCTCGGGTGGAGGCGGCGTACGTTGTTGTGCACTCACTGCACTTGCAACGGTCAAAAAAGCCAGCGAAATACTGGCTAAAAGTTTAAATCTCATTTTAGCTTAGTTAATTATTGAAGCGCAAATTAATACAAATTTAAGTAACTGGATAAAGGGTAAATTAATTGTTACAAAACGGTTAATTTTTGAAGGAGAGAAGGCCCTATCTCTGCATAAACCATACTATATACCAAATACTTACTAATTAGTCATTTTTTAAAATTACCGTGAAAACACGGTGGCCTTTTATCGAAAAGTTATACTTAAATTGCATAAACCAATTTAAACCGAATTATTATGGCAATGGCTCCCGCATCCGCCAAATTGAGTCCACATCAAATTATTGGATCACAAACTATAATTGTCCAAGTTTTTAAAATCCTGATTTTCCTGGTAGCTCTGCTCCCACTGGAATGTTTCGCACAGTTTAATATTTCGGGCAGAGTGTTAAATCATGCTGACAAAAAACCGGTTGCCGATGCCACTGTGTTTTTAGATAATGCTTTGGTGGGCAACAAAACAGCTAATGATGGCACCTTCGAATTGCATAATGCACAGCCTGGTAAATATAAATTGGTCGTATCTATTGTAGGCTTTGAAACTTATAGTCAGACTATACAAGTGAGCAACAGCAATATCATTTTAAATGACATAGAACTAACTCCAAAAGCTATTGCCTTAAAAGAAGTAAGTATAAAGCCAAAAAAAGAAGATCCTGACAGGAAAAGAAATTACGAATGGTTCAAAACCGAATTCCTGGGTTCATCAGATCTTGCCGGCGAGTGCAAAATAAAGAATCCTGACGTTATCGACCTGGATTATGATGTAAAAACTAATACACTTACTGCATCATCTTACGATTTCATAGAGATCGAAAATAATGTCTTAGGATATAGGATAAAATACTTATTGAGCAATTTTACGCTTGAAAAAATTGATGCAAACACGAAAAAGGTCCATTATGAAGGCTCTGCTTTGTTCGAAAGCCTGAAAGGAACAATAACGCAGGAAAGAGATTGGCAAAAAATGCGGCAGGCGGTTTATAACAATTCGTCAATGCATTTCTTACGTGCTTTAATTAGCAACCGGCTGGGTGAAGAAGGATTTCGTGTACTTCAGTATGCAAATTATGGCAAGCCCAAGCAACACCCGGCATTGCTGGATATCCCTTTACAGCAAAAGGATATCATGGAGCCCACTGAACATAAAGGGATATATTCCTTAGGATGTGCTGGTGATGCATTACATATCACCTATAATAAAGATCATCATTTCCCCAAAAACGGCCAAACTGCACATTTAGATGATTCTTATAACACCGCAACAACTATTATAAGTTTCAATTCAACACATGCGCTGTTTGATGACAATGGCGGCATCATTAATCCTAACAGTTTATTATTTTCAGGTTATTGGGGCAGAAAACGCGTAGCTGAGCTTTTACCGGTGGACTATAAACCATCACAGAACAGCGCTTCAAATTATGCTATTTACTCCAAACTTAGCAATTATGCGGATCAGCACATCACCGAAAAAGCCTACTTACACTTTGATAAACCCTATTACGCCACAGGCGATACCATCTATTTTAAAGCTTATGTGACCATGGGTGAACGGCTTGACCTGTCGCAATTAAGCGGTATTTTACATGTCGATCTGATAGGTACTACTAATAAGACCGAACAAAGCCTCAAATTGCCATTGGCAAATGGTTTGGGTTGGGGTGATTTTGCGCTGCCTGATACTTTGCCGAAAGGAAATTACCGAATCCGGGCCTATACCCAATGGCAGCGTAATGAGGGTAATTATTTTGAACAAACTATACCTGTTGGCTCCGTGCATAATCAAAAAGTACCTGAAAGCAGTACAGCCAGGTCAAAAGCGGTAAATGCAAAGGCAGACATCCAGTTTTTTGCTGAAGGTGGCAATTTAATAAACGGTATCCGCTCAAAAATAGCTTTAAAAGCTGTTGGCATAAATGGTTTAGGAATTGGAGCAAAAGGTGTTGTGATAGATAATTCAGGGAGAGAAGTTACAAGCTTTGCTTCCACGCATTTAGGCATGGGCTATTTTTATCTTGAACCGGAAGCAAGTAAAACTTATAAGGCCAATATCACTTTTGCCGATGGTACCCAAAACACGATTGATCTGCCTTTAGCAGATGTAAAAGGAATTGACCTTTCTATCAATAACGATTCGTTACCAAAAGCAACGGTAAAGATTGAAGCGAGTCCGGTTTATTTTAAAGAGAACAAGGGAAAAGATTATGCCCTGCTGATCTATTCTGGTGGATTTGCCACAACTGTTACAGTCAAGTTGGATAGCATACTGACTACTTTAGAAATCCTGAAACGGCATCTGCATACCGGTATTACCCGGGTTACCCTGTTTTCCCAAACCAATGAGCCTTTATGTGAGCGGCTAATGTTCGTACAAAACTTCGATCAGTTGAATTTAAACTTAAATAGCGATAAACAGTTTTATTCTTCAAGGGGAAAAGTCAGCATGAAACTCAATGCAAAAAACAGGGCCGATTCAACGGTCATGGGACACTTCTCCGTTTCGGTGGTCGATGAAAATAAAGTACCGGTTGATGAGAATACGGAAACAACCATTTTGACTGACCTCCTGTTAACGTCGGACCTGAAAGGCACAGTAGAACAGCCAAACTATTATTTTACCAGTATCACTGAGGAGAAACTGAAAAACCTTGACCTGGTAATGCTGACGCATGGCTATAGAAAGTTTGAGTGGAAGCAAGTTATGGCTGATAGCTACCCTCCCCTTGCCTGGCAACCGGAAAAATCCTTGCAGATTAGTGGTACTGCCGAGAATTTATTCGGAAAGCCTTTAGCCAAGGCGCCGGTAGCCCTGATATCTTTTCAACCCAAGTCGTTAACCAATACCATAGCAGATGATAAAGGCCATTTCTTTTTTGACAACCTATTATTTACTGATAGCATCAAATTGATTTTGCAGGCAAGCAATGCCAAAGGAAAGAAATACACTAAACTCGTTTATAATGAGGATAAACCACTATCTATAACAAACCTTACTACTTCAACTCAAGCAGATATAAATGTTGTGATCCCATCCGGCTATCTTGAAAATAACGAAAAGCAACAGGAAGAATTAAATAAACTGGGGTTGGGAAAAGGGAAGATATTAAAAGAAGTGAAAATTAGGGGCATAAAAGCAGATGATAAATATGAAACGCAGAGCCTGGCTGGGGCAGGACATGCAGACCAGGTGTTGCATAGTAAGGATATAGGATACGGCCCATCGCTTTCAACGTTATTAAATGGCAAACTACATGGCATTGGCTTCAGTGGGGGTACTCCGTTCATACAGGGTATGGGCGCCTATAGCCGTGCGATGCTAATAGTGGTTGATGGCGTTGAATTAGTATCTAATCCTGGGGATCCCCCGCCAAATATTGATGGAATTAACCCCGGGGATGTAGAAACAGTAGAAGTGTTAAAATATGCCAGTGCAAGTATTTATGGCATGGCTGGTGGTAATGGGGTAATAATTATTACAACAAAAAAGGGAGGCGGGGTTAACCCAAAAAACATTGCGTCTGTTGGCATTTTGCCAATTACAGTGCAAGGTTATTATAAAGCCCGGGAATTTTACTCACCAAAATATGAAAGCAATATAACCAGCAATCACCCTGATCTGCGCAGCACCATTTACTGGCAACCAGAATTGGTAACTGATAAAGACGGCAACGCCTCATTTGATTATTATAATGCTGATGGAACTGGCAATTATCGTGTAGTAATAGAAGGCATTGATGAAAAAGGAAATATAGGCAGACAGGTGTATCGGTATAAAGTTAATTAAATAGTATTATCAATGAAAAGGTGTTCGATCATATTGCTACTTATCATTTTGCATGGTTTAGCTTATTGCCAAACAGTAAGTAAGGATGTATTTAATAAGCTTAAAACTTACTCTTCTACTCACATCACCGAAAAAGCCTACTTACACTTTGATAAACCCTATTACGCCACAGGCGATACCATCTATTTTAAAGCCTATGTGACCATGGGCGAGCGGCTTGATCTGTCACAGTTAAGCGGCATTTTGCATGTGGATCTGATCTGTATTGATAATAAGATTTCTCAAGGCATCAAACTACCATTGGTTAACGGCTTGGGATGGGGTGATTTTGCTTTGCCCGATACTTTGCCGAAAGGGAATTACCGCATACGTGCTTACACCCGATGGCAACGTAACGAGGGTAATTATTTTGAGCAAACTATCCCTATTGGTTCGGTCCATAATCAAAAAGTACCCGAAAGCAGTACGGCCAGATCAAAACCGATTAATGCCAAAGCTGATATCCAATTCTTTGCTGAAGGGGGTAATCTGATCAATGGTATCCGTTCAAAAATAGCTTTTAAAGCTATTGGGGTTAATGGTTTGGGAATTGGAGCGAAAGGGGTTGTAGTAGATAATACTGGTAAATCTGTTACAGAATTCGCATCTGCTTATTTAGGCATGGGCTGTTTTTATTTATCTCCCGAAGCCGGTAAAACCTATAAAGCTAATATCACTTTTGCTGACGGTACGCAGAACAGCATTGATCTGCCTTTAGTTGATACAAAAGGAATTGCTTTATCCATCAACAATGATTCTCTCCCCAAGGCAACGGTAAAAATTGAAGCGAATCCAGCTTATTTTAAAGAGAACAAAGGAAAAAATTATATCCTATTGATCTATTCAGCGGGATTTGCTACAACTGTGACAGTTAAGCTGGACAGTATGGCAACTACTTTAGAGATATTGAAAAGGCACCTGCATACAGGCATCACACGCGTCACCCTGTTTTCCCAAACCAATGAGCCTTTAGCCGAGCGATTAATGTTTGTGCAAAACTTCGATCAGTTGAATTTAAACTTGAAAGGCGATAAACCTAATTATAATATAAGGGGAAAAGTCAACATTAAACTCAATGCAAAAAACAGAGCTGATTCAGCGGTCATGGGACACTTCTCCGTTTCGGTGATCGATGAAAATAAAGTACCGGTTGATGAGAATACGGAAACAACCATTTTGACTGACCTCCTGTTAACGTCGGACCTGAAAGGCACAGTAGAGCAACCAAACTATTATTTTACTAGTATCACGGATGAGAAACTAAAAAATCTTGACCTGGTAATGCTGACACATGGCTATAGAAAGTTTGAGTGGAAGCAGGTTATGGCTGATGGCTACCCTCCCCTTGCCTGGCAACCGGAAAAATCCCTGCAGATAAGTGGTACCGCTGAAAACTTATTCGGGAAGCCATTAGCCAAAGCACCGGTAGCTTTAATCTCTTTTCAACCTAAATCGTTAATCAATACCGCAGCAGATGATAAGGGACATTTTCTATTTGACAACTTATTATTTACTGATAGTGCCAAACTCATACTGCAAGCAACCAATGCCAAAGGGAAGAAATACACCAAGCTTATTTATAATGCAGACCAAGCTTTACCAATGGATATCCGTAAATCTTTCGCACAAACGGATATAAATACAATAATACCAGCCAGTTATCTTGAAAATAACGAAAAACAGCAAGAAGAGCTGAATAAGCTGGGATTGGGAAAAGGGAGGATATTAAAGGAAGTAAAAATAAAAGCAAGGAAGAATCCTGTGGTCACTAATTCAAAATATGGCCTTCCTGATAAAGTAATTACTGATAAGCAAATAGGATATGGTGGCCCACTTAGTGTAAAATTATTAATACTGGTACATCGACCCGGATACCTTTCAAAACGTCCGCTGATTGTTCTCAATGGTGTTGAAATGCCTAAAGATTTCGATATTGACTTAATAAATACCGGGTCAATAAAAACGATAGAGGTCTTTCAAAATGAAATGGGGCCAGATTATGAAGGCGTTCTTTCTTTTACTACAACCTTTGGTTCACAACCAAAGGACATGATAGCAGTAGGCATACTGCCTATTACTATACAAGGCTATTACAAAGCCCGTGAGTTTTACTCACCGAAATATGAAAGCAATATAATCAGCACCCCCCCTGATCTACGGAGTACTATTTACTGGAAACCAGAACTAACAACAGATAAAGACGGCAACGCCTCATTTGACTATTATAATGCCGATGGAGCCGGCAACTACCGTGTGGTAATAGAAGGTATTAATGATAAGGGCAATATAGGACGACAGGTGTACCGGTATAGGGTTGATTGAGTTAAGTAGTTGACTAAGTTGATTAGGTTAAGGCGAACTTATTCAACCCAATCAACTTAGTCTAACTCAATCAACTCTCACTTCAAAAAATGCTTTTTATACACTTCCTCATCAAAGCCGAAGAAAAGGAAATTGCCATCCTCAATAACCGGTCTCTTGATCATGCTGGTTTTTTGTTGCAGCAATTTTAATGCATCGGCTGATGTTTTTACACTTTCTTTTACTTCCGGGTCGAGTTGTTTCCAGGTGAGGCCCTGTTTGTTCAGGAATTTTTCATAACCGGCCTTATCGTTCCATTCCTGTAACTTTTCAGGCGTGACACCCAGTTTTTTAAAATCCTGGAACTCGTAATCTACATGGTTTGCTTTAAGCCAGTCTAATGCTTTTTTTACTGTATTGCAATTGGTAATTCCGTACGTTTTTATCATATTAATTGTTTTTTAAAGGAGATAAAGCTATCATGTGCAATGATATTTTTTGTAGCCCATGATGGTCATGCCGCTAAGTTACATTTACCCGAGTCAAGAGCAAAGAGTCAGGAATCAGGATATTAAAGAAAACTGGCTTCTGGTTCTTACACCCTGATTCTTGGCTCCTGATTCTTACATCTTGATTCTTAATTACTGATTTCCGCCTGAACTTTTACCACCACCTTTGGTATCATCATTCTGTATGCCATGCTCGTTCTTTTTAATGTCGCCATTTAGCTTGCCAAACTTAAAGTTGATACGGAATGCAAAAGAGCGGTAATAATTTTGGTTGTAAGACGTCTGGTAGAAATCAGCTCCAGTAGTGGTCGACCTGAAAGTATTGTACTTGCTGTAAGGATTGTTAGCTACAAGTACCAGGGTCAGCTTCTTATTCAGGAACTCTTTCGAAAACAGATACTGGTTAAAAATAAATGGGCTCGAGCTACCCTGCAGCGTCACATTACCGCTGAAATACCCGGCGTTGAATGCAATTGCATAGCCATTGTTAAATTTATAACGCAAATTAGCAAAAGCGTTGCCGGTAAATCCATCGTTACGATATGCTTTATCATCCAATACACCACTCAGCCATATATGGTTTACCTGTCCGTTAAGGCTAAAGGTAAATTGTTTGGTTATGTTCATATTGGTATGCACATTCAACCCCAAAGTTTTATTGGTTCCTAAATTCTCAAAAGTGGTATAAGTAACAGTTTTTAATGTGTCGTTTACAAGTTCCTGGTGCAGTGTGGATACATTTTGTATCGAATTGTTAGAGAAAGCATAACTCAACCCAACATTGATCGCGTTTTTAGTGAAATTGCTGTAGGTCAGCTCAAAGGTATTATCCAATTCGGGTTTCAGAGCAGGGTTACCAGAGCTTACAAAATTGGGATTTGAACGATCGACGAAAGGATTAAGCTGAAATATACCCGGGCGCTGTATACGCTGCGTAAAGCCGAAATTAAGGCTACTGGTTTTAAAATTTCGTTGTATAGATACAGAAGGAATCAGATTATTATAACTTGGCGCGGTAGTAACACCTGCAGAAGTAAAATCAGCGCTGATAGCCGTATGCTCTAAACGCAGCCCTGCCTTGCCGGTCCACTTATCCAGCTTTAACTGATAGGAGTTGTACAGACTGTAAATATTCTGGTGATAAGTGAAATTATTGGTAAGCGTGTCGTTGGTCATGTACTGTTGCGTAAGGCTATCGCGGTCGTCTACATGGTAATTGCTGTAGTTATCCCGCAGGATAGCTTTAGCACCTGCCTCAATTGATATCGTTTTTGTAAGCGGACTGGCGTAATCTACCTGTATGGTATGATCTTTATCACCAGCATCATTATATTGCTGATAATCAGGATATTGGTAATTGAACCTGTCACTAAATACGTTATCATTAAATTGTTTATTAGGGGCGTAGCTGTATTTATAAGAGAAAGTCAGTAATTCGTCTTTCGATTTTTTGAAACCCAACTGGTAATTAATTGAAGCGTCAAAACCGGTAAAGGTACCGTGATTGATGTTCTGCAAAGTATAACCTTCTACAGGTATATACCCCTGTGCTGGTGTTCCCAATGTTTCCGTTTTTGAAACCTGGTTACTGTTTTGATGCTGATCGTTTCCAAAAAGGTCTACTGATGCCGTAATCAGGTTTAGGGTATCTATTTCATAGCTTAATTCTGTACCGCCGTAATGGAAGTTACCTTTCTGCCTGTTAGTGCCGGTTTGCTCAATGGTAGTTTTACCATTTGATATATTTTGTGAATTCCCAAAACCGGTAGTCAGGTCTCCGTTACTGCCAAAACCAGCGAATAATGACATACCAAATTTCCCCTGTTTAAGTGTACCGTTGATATTATAACCAGCCCCGAATACCGAATTAAAACGGCTATTGAACCCTATGTTGTACCCTTGGTCAGCATTTTTTTTGGTGATAATATTAATGATCCCTGACAATCCCTCGGCATCATATTTCGCTGGTGGCGTTGTTATAACTTCTATCTTTTCGATATTAGTAGAGGGCATTGCTTTTAACACATCCGAAGGGTTTTTAGCCACCAGGGCAGATTCCTTGCCATTGATCAGTATCTTATAATTACTATTGCCCTTAAGCTGGATGTTATCATTGCCATCTACTGTTAAAAGTGGCACCTTACGCATCATATCCAAAACAGATAATGCTTTACTATCAGGATCAGCCTGTACATCATAAGCAATACGGTCAACCTCTTGTTTCATCAATGGCCTTGCAGCTGTAACCGATACTTCTTTTAATTGGCTTGATGATGGAGATAACGATACTTTACCGATATCAATTGTGTTGCCTGCACTGTTAACAGGTATTGTTTTATTCTTATAACCAACAAATACCAAAACGATTTCATAAGAATTGTTTGCAGGCGGTTTCAATGCGAATGTACCATCATCTTTGGTCAAGCCGCTTTTTACTCCATTATGGGTTTTGGCGTCTTGCAGGGCAACAGTCACAAATCCCATCGGCTTGTTGTCGGCCGAGTCAATCACTGTTCCTTGTATAGTAATAGTTTGAGGTGCATTTTGAGCTATCGCCAATGTTGACAATAAGCAGAAGGATAAGGCAAGTAAAAAAATTCTCATGAAAGAGGGTTTAGGCTAAATGACGTGTAAGGTATAAAACCGTTACAGCCAAATTAATATTTTAACATTTTTTAACGTATGGAAGCATAAAATCACCCTTTAGGGGGGATAGGTTTAGGCATGTATTACAAGCTTTTATTTATTGTAACGAGTCATGGTAAGTTCTGTGCCGATAGTGGCAAAGCTTTTTACCATTTCAATAGAGCGCTCTATCAGAGCGGGCAATTCCGGCAGTTCGTCATCATCAAAGCCACTAAGTACATAGTCTACCTGTTTGCCTTTCGGAAAATTGTCGCTAACGCCAAAACGAAGGCGGGCATAATTATTATGACCTAAAGTATATTCGATATTCTTCAATCCATTATGGCCTGCGGCACTTCCTTTTGGTTTCAGCCGCAGAGTGCCTAAAGGCAATGCGATATCATCAACTATCACCAGCACATTTTCAATAGGGATCTTTAGGTCCTTCATCCAGTAATTTAAAGCCTTTCCGCTTAAATTCATGTAAGTAGTTGGCTTAACTAAATAAAGCATACGCCCTTTGTAGGATACTTCGGTGTAATTAGCCAGACGCATGTTGTAAAACTTCGCATTCTCTTGCTTCGCCAGTTCATCAAGCACCATAAAACCGACATTATGCCGTGTATCAGCATATTCCGGACCTATATTACCCAAACCAACTATTAAATATTTCATAACTACCGGCTTTTGCCAAAGGCGAAGAAAATGTTTGTTGTTCAATTTAAAATTGCGAAGATATTGTTTTCAAGCAAAAACAGCGATAAGTATAAACTCATCGCTGTTTAATCTGTGTAATCACACCCTAATCGGTGCAATCATAGTTTATTTTTTGCCTGCAACAGCATCCTGTTCAGCCTGGCGTAATGCACGTGAAGTAGTTACCGATACAATAGTATCTTCAATAGCATTGGTAATAGTTAGCTTAGCTAATTTAAGGTCAGCAACACGTACTGATTTACCAACTTCCAAACCTTCAATGCTCACGTCGATATTATCTAAGTGATCTTTAGGTAAAGCTTTGATACGCAGTTTACGCAATTTCTGAACTAGTTTACCACCCATTTTAACACCCGGAGAAGTTCCGGTTAAACGGATTGGAATTTCGATAGTGATAGGTTTTTTCTCATCCAATAACAAAAAGTCTACGTGCAGGATCTGCTCGGTTAACGGATGGAATTGGATATCCTTAATAATAGCCTGTGATTTAACACCAGCAACTGTAATGTCGATGAAATGAACAACCGGAGTATAGACAACGGGTTTCAAATCAGCTGCGGACACTGCAAAGTGGGTTTGGGTTGTCCCACCGTAAAGTACTGCAGGCACTAAGCCTTGATAACGCAGTTCCTTAGCGTCGCGTTTCCCTACGTTCTCTCTTGGAGAACCGCTAATAGCAATTGATTTCATTTGTTTATATTTATTTGTTAGCCTCACCCCAACCCCTCTCCAGAGGAGAGGGGCTTAAGCAAGAAATTATTAATTCAATGTACGTGCCCTATTCAAGTCCTCTCCTTTGGAGAGGATTTAGGTGAGGCTTAATCCACCTTAAACAACTGGCTGATCGATCCGTGCTCGTTCACGTTCTCTATTGCTTTTGCAAACAATTCAGCAGTTGATAATACTCTTATTTTGCTGCTCTGATGTTTAAGCGGTATAGTATCCGTAACGATCAGTTCAGTTAATACTGAATTCTCAATAGTCTCGTATGCTTTACCTGATAATACAGGATGTGTGCAAACAGCCCTTACACTACGTGCCCCGCGCTCCATAATCAGCGCTGCCGCTTTAGCTAATGTACCGGCCGTATCACAGATATCATCTATTAACACAATGTCCTGGTCGGTTACATCACCTATCAAAGTCATTGATTCTATTTCATTTGCGCGTTTACGGCGTTTATCACAGATCACCACTTCAGCATTAAAAAACTTAGCGAAGCTGCGCGCTCTGTATGATCCGCCCATATCCGGCGAGGCAATGGTTAAGCTACCCAACCCTAAACTTTTGATATAAGGCACAAAAATGATAGATGCATCTAAATGATCAACCGGGATATCAAAAAAGCCCTGTATCTGAGCTGCGTGCAGGTCCATTGTCATAATGCGGTTGATGCCTGCTGCTACCAATAAATTAGCAACCAGTTTAGAGCCTATCGCCACGCGTGGCTTATCTTTCCTGTCCTGGCGGGCTAATCCAAAATATGGAATAACTGCGGTTACATAATGTGCTGATGCACGGCGTGCGGCATCGATCATCATTAGCAACTCCATCAGGTTATCCGTAGGCGGATTGGTTGATTGTATTAAAAATACATCGCATCCGCGTACTGTCTCATTAAAATGCGGTTGAAATTCGCCATCACTAAAACGTGTAAGAACAACCTCTCCTAATTCCTTGCCATAAGCATTTGCAATTTTATTTGCCAATTCCGGGCTTTCGGAACCTGAAAATAATTTAATGGGGTTGAATTGTAATGGCATTTTTCTTTATTTCGGATTTTTCGCCTATTGTTTATCTTTTAAGGATGCTCAAGAGGGCTTTGCCGTTTCGAAATTTCGATTTCGGAATTATCTATACACCTTATTAAAAAATAAATTCGGATTTCGACTCATCAACCGGAAAAATCCGAAATTGAAAATCCGAAATCCGAAATCTTTTTGTTGCCCGACCAGGATTCGAACCTAGACAAACGGTACCAAAAACCGTCGTACTACCATTATACTATCAGGCAATCTTTATCGGTTTGTTATCCATTCCGAAAAGGAATGCAAATATAGGATGATTTTTTTGTTATCAAAAGCTTTTTGTAAAAAGTGTAAAACAACGTTTTTTTTAACAAAAATTTAATCAACCAAATAAAACCATCAAAAATAAATGTTGTTTTTAACTGTAATTAACATTGGATATTAACACATAAATTTTAAAGCTATGAGTACTCAAGTGGAAACAATGAATGCACAAGAAGTTGCAAACAGGCTTGTACAGCTATGCCGCGAAGGCAAAGATATGGATGCAATCAATGAATTGTACGATGATAACAGCATCAGTATTGAACCAGAAGGTTCGCCAATGACGGGGAAAACAGTTGGCAAAAAGGCCGTTTTAGAAAGTACAAATCGCTGGTACAGTTCTGTTGAACAATTGCACAGCGTTCATATTTCGGACCCTATTGTAAGCGGTAATTTTTTTGCCTGCACTATGAATTTTGATATAACTTTTAAGGACCAGGGCAGAAATGCAATGGACGAATTGTGCGTATATGAGGTCAAAGACGGGAAAATTGTAACCGCACAATTCTTTTATAATACGGGTAAGTAATATTGACTAAAAATAAAACCATAAAAAAAGGGGCAATGCCCCTTTTTTTATGCAGGAGGACCTGGAAAAACCTTTGCCTTTATCCTTTTACCTCTACTAATCCTCAACAACTACACCCATCGAGCAGAACTTGTCTATTCTTTCGGTTACCAGTTCATCCACATTACGTGTTTTAAGCTCTTTTAGGTCTTTCAGAAGGTGCTTTTTTAATGTAGTCGCCATTGCAACCGGATCTTGATGTGCCCCGCCAAGAGGCTCTTTTATAATTCCGTCAATCAGCTTATTTTTAAACATTTCATTGGATGTCAGCTTCAAAACTTCGGCTGCTCTTTCCTTATTTTCCCATGTCTTCCAAAGAATAGTGGAGCAGTTTTCAGGAGATATTACCGAATACCATGAGTTTTCGAGCATAAATACTCTATCACCAATTGCCAATCCTAATGCACCGCCAGAGGCACCTTCACCAATCACTACACAAATAACCGGCACACGCAGTACTGACATTTCAAGTAAGTTGCGAGCGATAGCTTCGCCTTGTCCGCGTTCCTCAGCCTCAAGACCGGGAAATGCTCCGGGTGTATCAATCAGCGTAATAACGGGCTTATTAAATTTCTCGGCAAGTTTCATCAGGCGCAAAGCTTTGCGGTAGCCTTCCGGATTTGCCATACCGAAGTTACGGTATTGACGTTCCTTAGTATTACGGCCTTTCTGGTGACCAATAAACATAGCAGTTTCGCCACCTATGGAGCCAAAGCCACCGATTATCGCTTTATCATCGCCAACGGTACGGTCACCGTGCAGCTCGATAAAATCATCACACATCAGCTCTAAATATTGTAAAGTATAGGGCCTTTCCGGATGACGCGATATCTGTACTTTTTGCCAGCCGCTTAGATGAGAATATATCTGGTGTTTAGTGGTTTCAAATTTTTCCTGCAGCTCATTTACTGTTGCAGACATATCCACCTTGGTCTTTTCTTCAACCTGTTTTACTTTATCTATCTGCAGTTGCAGATCAGCTAAAGGCTTTTCGAAATCAAAAGTGATCTTCATACGTTTTGTTACGGGCTGCAAATTTATACAAATCAAATGGCAATATTATCAATTTGAAAATTTTGATGGGATCAGCTCTCTCTTCAAATTCCCGGATCAATGACCTTTTCGCGCAGCCTCAAGCCTTTTGATCTGGTCATCACTCAAAATATTTTCGGTTTTATAACAAGCCTGTAAAACTGCATTACGTATTTCGCCGAGATACAATCCGTAACGGTTTGAATAAAAAATGATGGTACCATCTATTACCCGTTTGCTGTGAAACAAACTATCCAACATTTTTTCATTTTTAATAATATTCTGTCCCATCTCTACCTTTTTACGATGAAGTTCCTCTGCTATATCTTTTAACTTCGTGATCTGACCGGGATTCAAACCGATCTGTACTTTATATTTTAGTGCTTCATCAGGTAAGGGGTAATGGTTCATGGCACCAACCAATGCCATATCATCAAAATCACTCCCATTCAGTAAAATATTATATCTTTCATCGCTTAGGGTTTTTATGGGGGAGTGTTTAATAACAACTGTATTAACGGCGGGAAGTTTAGCTGCCTTTTTAACGGGGGGCTGTTTTGCACTACTATCAACTAACGGATGTTTAATTACGCTGTCAACCGTCGATTGTTTGCTTATGCGACCAGCATGGGGATGTTTAACTTTAGTATTAATTTTTGAATTTTTAACTGCACTGTCAGTGGGTGAATGTTTGACCACAGTATCAACAGTCGGATGGCTGTTCACGCTGTCTGTCTGAGTTTGCGCAAAAGCTGAAGTCAAAAACAATGAAAAAATTACAAAAACAAAAAGATGTCTTAACATTAGGCACTATATTTCACTTCAAAAGTGTGGATTATTATTAAATAATCCTTTTCAAAGTGAAATAAAATCTGCTGCCCTCACCTAATTCGCTCTCAACACCTATTTTACCGGATTGTGCCTCGATAAAATCCTTTGCTATAGCTAAACCAAGCCCTGTTCCTGTTTGATCTACCGTAGCGCCGGGTACTTTAAAGTACCGTTCAAAAATGCGCGATAGATACTTGTTTTCGATCCCCTGTCCATGGTCTTTTACTGAGAATTCGATCTCGTCAAGTTTTGATTTTTTTACTTCCAGGTCAACAACAGATTTTTCGTGACTGTATTTGATCGCGTTGGAAAGGAGGTTGATCAAAACCCAGGTGGTTTTGTCCAGATCGGCCCTTACATCAGAAAGATCCTGATCATATTTTACATTAATGGCTACTTGTTTTTGATCGGCTGTGAATTTTACAGCTTTTACAGCGTAATCCACAATATTTTGAGGATGTGTGCTGCCAAAATTCAGGTTTATTTTTCCTGTTTCAACCTGCGCCATATCAAGCAACTCGCCTGTGATCTGCAATAAACGACGGGCATCGTCGTCAATATTTCCCAATAATTGCTTTTGTTCGGTATTTACCTCTCCTATTCGCTTGTCTTCCAGTAATTTTAGACTCATTTTGATAGATGAGATGGGGGTCTTCAACTCATGTGATATTGTGGCAATAAAGTTTGTTTTTGCTTCATCAAGTTGTTGAAATTCAGTGATATTTTTCAGAATAATAACTTTACCTATCACCTTCTCTTTACTCGTGACCGATAACACCTCTTTAGAATAATAGCTTTCACGGTTATCGGCAAATATCTTCATCTTGTTTTGATCTGTTACCAGTAGGTTCCTCAGAAGGTCATTCTCCAGCGCTACATCTGGCGCATATTTACCTATCAGATTACTTTCTGTCATGCCTATCAGTGTGCAGGCCACTTCATTAACAAATATGATAAATGACTTTTCATCAAACCCGATAATGCCATCGTGCATCGAGTTGATTATTGTCTCTATCCGTTTCTTTTCAAACAGGATGCTGGCCAGATTACTATTTTCATACTCAGCCAGCTTAAAGGTCATGGTATTAAATGCCTGCGCTAGCTCACCGAATTCATCGTTCGATTTAAAATTTAATTGCTGTTGATAGTTTCGCTTAGCTATTTCCTTTATGCGTTCGGTTAGTTCGCGTATAGGATTAGCAATATAGCTCGGGAAATTAACTACAAAGCTGAAAGATACCAGAAACAGAAATGAACCGATCAAAGCAACAATCAAGGTAGCACTACCGGCTGTCTTATTGGCTACGGCATTTTTGTGCTCTATGGCGGTCATGTTTATTTGCATTATATCGTAAAGCAGTTTACGTAATTGTGCCCGTAAAATAATCTGTTTTTGGGGCGTATTAACCGACAATTTCAACTGTTCATATTTGGAGCGTAATGAATCAGTCAATTGTTGTTCGCCGGGCTCCGTTATATTGTGTTCCTGTTTAAGAAGGTTGGCTTCAATTATGCTAATCTGTGATGCGTCAAGCTCTGTCTCATTCTTTTCTAATGCGCTACCTATATTTTTTGCATACTTTACTGATTCATAGTTATTTTTTAGGATGACACTGGCATCAGCTGATAAGCGGTTTAGGAACCAAATGGATAATCCGCAGCAAACAAATGCCATTAGAAAAAGGAAGCCAAAGCCTGCCCGAAGTTTGTTTTTAATTGTCATGACAGTATTACTAAGTCTATATCAGTTTTAGACATTTTTTTCAATAACTGTGTAAACACAGCAGTTTTCATCACCAGCTGGTAGAATTTAAACCGGGGTTTGCCTATGCAGATAGTGGTAATTTCATATTTTTCAGCCGTTTCCCAAATGGTTTTGGCAATATTATCGCTTTTTATCTTTAACACCTCAGCGCCCAATTGCGTTGCTGTTTTCATGTTATTGATCAAGTGACGCTGTGATGCCAGGTTGATCTTATCGCTGCTTTCGTTTGATGTTTGTACATACACCAAATACCATTTGGAGCGATAATAAGAAGCCAGCCGGGCAGTTTTGCGAATGATTATTTTGGCCGATTCATCATTGGTGCTAATACAAGCCAAAAATAATTCTGCCCGCAACTTTATGTTTTTAGGCACTTCTGTATCTATTTTGCGTTCCAGTTGGTGGGCTACTTCCCTAAGGGCCATTTCGCGCAATTGCAATATGCGCTCGGTTTGAAAAAAATTATTTAGCGCAAGCGGTATCTTTTTCTCATCATAAATTTTACCTTCCTTCAGCCTGTCTATCAATTCATCAGCCGTCAGGTCGATATTTACTACTTCATCGGCCAATTGCAATACCTTATCTGGTATGCGTTCATTGATCGCAGCACCGGTTATTTTCTCCACTTCCTCATTGAGGCTTTCGAGATGCTGAATATTTACTGCGCTGATCACATTGATGCCCGCGTTTAAAATATCCCGCACATCCTGCCACCGCTTTTCGTTCTGGCTGCCTTCAATATTGGTATGCGCTAGCTCGTCTACAATTACCACTTCAGGCCGCAGGCTTATTATGGCCTTCAGGTCCATTTCTTCCAGTTCCTTGCCTTTGTAAAACAATTTGCGCCGGGGAATAATAGGCAAGCCTTCTATTAGTGATTCTGTTTCCTTTCGCTTATGCGTTTCAATGTAACCGATTTTGACATCGATACCATTTCTCATTAAGGCATGTGCCTCCATCAGCATACGATAAGTTTTACCTACACCAGCACTCATACCAATGTATATCTTGAACTTACCGCGCCTTGATCGTTTGATCAGCTCCAGGAAATGTTCAACCGATTGCTCTTTGTTTTCTTCACTCATAATTTCATGAATTATATTCCAAATTCATTTATAATTAGTATTCTGTTTAAACCATTTAAAGGGGGTGCAAGCACCCCCTTCTTTAGCATGGACCCCAATCAAACCAAATTTACAATTAACAACTAAACAAGTAATTATAAATCAGGCCCACGCTTATCTTAAAAATGCTTATTCAAGCATTTGCATTATTTGCTGCTTTCAATAAACAACTCTTTTATTTGATATTTATTGAGCGCATTATCATATTGGTTCAGATCATTGTCAGTTTTAAATTCTTCTTGTACCATATTTCTGAACTTATAATTTGAAGCAAAAGCCTTGTCTATATTTTGCTGCGTTAGTTGTAATATTTCAGCATTGGCTTTTGTACTGAAATACGCTGTGCTAACAGGTTTCAGCCCTTTGCTTCCCTGAACAAGCTTGTCATTCTTATACAGGTAAAATCCCTCTGTATCCACTATCTCGTAGGATTTATTATTCTGAAATCTGTAATCACGGTTATTTTCGCGGTAGCCAAAAATTTCGCTTTTCGCGAATGTTTGTTTTTTACCATTGCTGATAAGGGTCACATTACTTCCTTCAAAAAAATCATGGAGGACGATTTTGTTCTTTTGTGATCCGTCAGAACCGTAACTTAATTTGTGGTTTACAAAATCACTGTAGGTTAAATATAATCCACTTGATTGCGTTTGGGCGGGTGAATTCTTGATAAATCCAAGCGTCATGATGATAATTATCACCGCTAACTTAAACTTTTTCATTTTATTAATTATTAACTTATTATAAAGGCGGTCACCATTGATCGCTTTGGCATTATTATTTTAAAAACGTACCAGCAAAGCTGCAATAAAACGTGTTTCAGATGGTACAAGGTCAGGTGTAAAATCTGATGGAACCGGTGTAGTATTATATCCGTCAGGTGAAGTTACTCCACCGTGTCCTGCAAAATATGGTACACTTGCATGACGGTGTACTACCTCTAATCTGAAAGTCAGGTAATCATTAGGCATTAAATCAACTGTAGTTGAATAGTCATATCCATGAAACTGGTCACCTGGGTTGGCAGTAAATGGATGTGAACCTATAGCACCTGTGTTAATTGCAGGGATCGGGTTCGCGTCTCCTGTTGGATACAAAACAAGGTACCTGCCAGGGTTATTGATCACACCACCACCAAATGTCCAGCCTAAGTGACCTTTATTCATTACCATCCTGTGATAGATCATGCCGCTGGCAAAATACTGGGCCGGGCCTTTTATAGGGTCAGCATGAAAGCCATTAACACCATCACCCTTTTCAAAACCAATATCACCTGTTATTGAAAATGCTGCGCTGTTAATAAAGCTACTTTTATCTGTGCTCTTATAATAGCGGACTTCAATACTATTATCCGAGTGGAATCTCTTTCTTCCTGGTTTATCCTGTGTATCAGCGCCATAATAGGTATTGGTTAAAAGTTCCAACCATTCAAACGGACGATATAAAAGTTGACCGCCTACACCTGGTTGGCTGTTAAACATACCATAAGATTGCCAGCCATTAATTAACCAGGGTTCAATTTTAAATTTATCTGTTACGAAGATTTGTACACGGATACCATTAAAAAACCATGGAGTATTATCAGATGTAAAAGATGGCTGATAGGCCCAGTTCTCTGCATTATAATATGAGAACAAGCCAACGTATGACATAAATATACCGGCATCAACGTTGATACCATGCAATACATCAAAATGGTAACCAGCATTTGCTTCACTTAAATAACGATAAGCAGTAGCCAGGTCATATTGACCGCGGGTAACACTTAAATCGTTACGTGGTACCACTGTCGCCCGTGTACCAAATTGGGTAAGTATACTTGCCCGTATATTGTCATAATGAAAGTCGCCACCAAAAGCTGCGGTAGAAATTTCAACTTCGTGATCTCGAGCCAATGCCGTAGAACCGACCACGGTGTGGTCAATAGGATTATTATTTGATGCGGTATAATTAACATCAAGCAAAACACGACCAGTAAAATATTTAGAGTCCAGTAGTGCTGAATGCCTGCGATCATTACCATTTAACCATGTGAAATCGCCAAAAGCAAATGGCTCAGACTTTGCTACTTTTTTTGTAGTATCTGATTTGGCTTTAATTTTTGTAGTATCCTGCTGTTGTGCATGCACATTCAGGACAATAGCAGTCATGGCAGCTATTGTAAGTAATTGTTTTTTCATTTTATACGTGTTAATTTTATAAGAGTACCTGGTACAGTGTTTAGACGGTTAAACACTGCACCATAGTGGTATTACTTTTTCAGCTCATCCAAAGCCACATTCAGTTTCAGAACGTTAACTTTTGAAGGGCCAAATAAGCCTAATAATGGTTTTTCTGTATGGTTATCGACTAAAGCCAAAACCTGTTGTTCAGACATACCACGCGCTTTTGCAACACGTGCTACTTGCACCTTTGCTCCGGCTGGTGACAGATCAGGATCAAGCCCGCTGCCTGAGGCAGTAACCAGTTCAGCAGGTATTTGCTCTTTTTTTACTGTTGGATTGTGTTTAAGGAAAGTGTCGATACGACCTTGAACATCTTTGTGTAAGTAGTCAGGGTTGGTTGGACCTTTGTTTGAGCCAGCAGACCCTGCTGCATTATAATCTACCGCCGATGGGCGTGACCAGAAATACTGATCTTTTGTAAACTTTTGCCCAACATTGGCAAAGCCAACCTCGCGACCCTTGTAAGTCACTGTCACGCCATCGCCGTGACCGGGGGTTAATTTACCGATAGCTGCTATGGCCAGTGGGTACAACCCTGAAAGAATCACCAACAAGATGATAGTCAATTTTATCGATGGCAATATGTAAGTTTTCATATTTTAATTTTTGAGATATGATACATTGAAAATTATATGAATAGCGCCACTGCAAGGTCTATTAATTTTATACCTACAAATGGAATAAGAACACCACCTAAACCATAGATCAGCAGGTTGCGGCGAAGCAATGCGCTGGCTCCAATTGGCTTATATTCCACACCACGTAATGCCAGCGGTATCAGTAACGGAATGATGATCGCATTGAAAATCACGGCTGATAATATAGCCGATTGCGGGCTGTGCAGATCCATCACGTTTAGCGCCCTTAATGATGGTATCGATACCATAAACAAGGCCGGAACGATGGCAAAATACTTAGCCACATCATTAGCGATAGAAAAAGTGGTCAGCGTTCCGCGGGTCATCAGCAATTGCTTACCTATTTCCACAATCTCGATCAGCTTGGTAGGGTCATTATCCAGATCGACCATGTTACCGGCTTCTTTAGCAGCTTGTGTACCACTGTTCATAGCAACACCAACATCTGCCTGGGCCAAAGCAGGGGCATCGTTTGTACCGTCTCCCATCATGGCTACCAGTTTACCGCCTTGTTGTTCTTTTTTAATGTAGTTCATTTTATCCTCAGGCTTAGCCTCAGCGATAAAATCGTCCACACCTGCTTTTTCAGCAATAAATTTGGCAGTTAAAGGATTATCACCTGTAACCATTACGGTTTTTACACCCATTTTACGCAGGCGCTCAAAACGTTCAAAAATCCCGGTTTTGATGATATCCTGCAGCTCTATTACACCCAGCACTTTTTCGTTTTGAGCTACTACCAGTGGTGTACCACCGTTTGATGCAATGATCTTAACCCTGTCTTCTACCCCATCAGGGAATGGATTGCCGGCTTTCAGCACCATATTTCTGATAGAGTCGAATGCACCTTTACGCACTCTTAAGCCATCAGGTGTATCCAATCCGCTTGAGCGGGTTTCAGCAGTAAACTTGATAAATACTGAATCCTTTGGCGCTTTAATAGACGGTATACTCTTATTGTGCTCGGCCAATTCTACAATTGATTTGCCCTCAGGTGTTTCGTCCGCCAGGGATGCAAGGACACATGCTGTGACCAATTCTTCAGGAGAGACACTGGTAGCAGGCCAGAACTGGGTAGCTTTACGGTTGCCTATTGTTATTGTCCCGGTTTTGTCCAACAATAAAACATCCAGATCGCCTGCTGTTTCCACTGCCTTACCCGATTTGGTGATCACGTTAGCACGCAATGCCCTGTCCATCCCGGCAATACCGATGGCCGATAACAGGCCACCGATAGTGGTAGGGATCAAACAAACAAACAATGATATAAATGCTGCAATAGTGATAGGGGTATTAGCATAATCGCCAAATGGTTTTAAAGTAACGCACACGATAACGAAGATCAGCGTAAACCCTGCAAGCAGGATAGTCAAAGCGATCTCGTTAGGTGTTTTTTGGCGTGATGCACCTTCTACCAGTGCAATCATCTTATCCAAAAAGCTTTCACCGGGCTGAGTGGTTACCATTACCTTGATACGGTCTGATAATACTTTTGTGCCACCAGTCACTGATGATTTATCACCACCTGATTCGCGTATTACCGGGGCTGATTCGCCTGTAATTGCAGATTCATCAATGGTAGCTATACCTTCAATGATCTCGCCATCGGTGGGGATGGTATCACCTGCTTCACACACGAACACATCGCCTTTTCTTAATAAGGATGACATTACCTGCTTTTCCTGGCCATCAACCAGCAAACGTGCAGGTGTTTCCTCGCGGGTTTTGCGCAAGCTTTCTGCTTGTGCCTTGCCCCTTGCTTCGGCTATAGCTTCAGCAAAGTTGGCAAATAATACAGTGAGGAATAAAACCAGGAATATGGTAAAATTATAACCGAAACTACCCTGGCCGGCATTGGAAAAAGAAAAAATAGTTACTACAAGCATTACCACAGTGCCTATCTCCACAGTAAACATTACGGGATTGCGCACCAATTTGCGGGGATCAAGTTTGATGAACGCGTGCTTCAACGCATCTTTTACCTGATCGCCATGGAATAATGTATTTTGATTTGTGCTCATTTTTTTGTTCAGATTACTTTAATGAAAAATGTTCCGCAATTGGACCTAAAGCCAGTGACGGGAAGAATGACAGAGCTGCTACAATAAATATCACAGCAAGTATCATGATACCAAATGTTGTGGTATCGGTTTTAAGCGTACCTGCCGATTCGGGGATAAACTTTTTGTTAGCCAGTATCCCAGCAATAGCCACAGGGCCAATAATTGGTAGGAAACGTCCTAAGAAAATCACAATCCCTGCACTTACATTCCAGAAAATACTATTATCAGCCAAACCTTCATACCCCGAACCGTTATTGGCGGCGCTTGATGTGAATTGGTACAGCATTTCAGAAAACCCATGATAACCGGGGTTGTTCAGCCATGCAGATGGTTTTTCGGCCCAATTAATATTGGGGAAATGGACTAATATATAAGATGCCAGTGCTGTGCCCACCAATATGATAAAAGGGTGAAGCAAAGCGATCAGCGATGCAATTTTCATCTCACGGGCCTCGATTTTACGCCCCATAAATTCAGGTGTGCGGCCAACCATCAAACCGGATATAAATACTGCAATAATGATGAAGATGTAAAAGTTAAGGTAGCCAACTCCAACCCCTCCGTAAAAGGAATTGATCATCATATCAAACATTTGCGCCATACCCGACATTGGTTGCATACTGTCATGCATGGCGTTTACCGATCCATTTGATGTAACAGTGGTACAAATACCCCAATAAGCGGATGCAGCCGGACCGAAGCGGACCTCTTTGCCCTCCATTGCGCCGCCAGGCTGGCTCACTCCCATATGTGCTATTGCAGGGTTGCCACCAATCTCAGCATTGATAGACGTAAATTGCATAACTAAAAACCCAAACGTCATTACACCGAAAATAACCCAGGATAATTTTTTCCTGTTCAGGTAATAACCAAGCGCAAATACTAAAGCTATCGGGATCAATATAATACCGATATTTTCAACAATATTGGTCAGGTAATTAGGGTCTTCAAGCGGATGAGCCGAGTTAGCACCAAACCAGCCACCACCGTTGGTACCAATTTGTTTGATGGCGATCATGCCGGCAGCGGGGCCGCGTGAAACATGTAGCGTATCGCCCTGCAAACTCATTAGTGTTGCTTTGCCTTTATAGCTGGTAGGTGTACCATTAAAGGCAAGGATAATAGCTACCACAATGCTTATTGGCAGTAATAACCTGGTAATGGCTTTTACAAAAAACTCCCAGTAGTTACCGAGTTTATCGGTTACTTTATCTTTCATGGCTCTAAAAACCACGATCATAGCGGCAATACCCGTTGCTGCACTTACAAATTGCAGGAACATAAATACAAACGTCTGCGTAAAATAAGTTGCGCCAGTTTCGCCTGAGTAATCCTGCAGGTTAGTATTGGTCAAGAAACTTAAAGCGGTATTGAATGCCAGGTCAGGTGTTTGATTCGGGTTACCATCCGGATTAAGTGGTAAATGCGCCTGGAACAACAAGCAGAAGAACGCATAAAATAACCACAGGCAATTGATGGTTAGCAAAGCCTTCAGGTGCTGTTTCCAGTTCATCTCACGTTTAGGGTCGATGCCGCTAAATCTAAAGATCAATCTTTCAAGGGGCGACATAAAGTCGAGCCAGGTTTTTTCTCCTTTAAATACTTTGGCAATATATTTACCCAGCGGAATGGCCAGGGCAATGGTTGCCGCGTACATAAAAATAATACCTATAAATTCTGTGTTCATCGTGATTGAGAGTAAGAGTTAAAATTTTTCGGGGTTGAGCAGCACATAAACCATATATATAAATACTGCAATTGATACTATGAATAATGCGATCATGATATTATATTTTTTCGAAGTAATTAACTGATTTGAAGAATATCCAGAATACGACTATGAAGCATAGTACATAAACGATTGTGAGAATAACATCCATGGTGAATTGATTAATTGTTAATATTTTAAGCGTGATAAAACAACTTGATTTTTAAATAGACCAGATAAACTATTGATATTGCCACGAGCCACAAAAAAAGGACTATTAATATGTCTTTCGACTTATTTTTTAAATGCTGCTTTTTCATAAAACATCCCTGCCTTTATGGCGTGGTCTATCAGCAAAGCTTTGTGAATTAAATAGTTAATTGAATTCCCTCTGATATTTGATCAAGTGATGATTATCTCGTATAGGGATGACTCGCCTTCTGAAGGCCGACATTGAGATCTTGATATGCATATTATTCATTTTTGGTTTGATTTGCAAGACACTATACTAAGCGGATGCCAACAAATTCACCGGATTGATAATATTCTCCTTTTCAGTACTTTACAGTAAATAAGACGGGATTAAGTGGAGTAATTAGGATGCATTTCACTATCATATTGATAGGTTCTTATCAAAAAGAGAATTATTTTTTCGGGTTAATATCTTCCGGCCATTATGCCAGGTTTTGTACAGATGTAGATTTCTGTAGCGGGGTAATCTCAAATGTTGCTTTTTGTTCTTCTTGCTGAGTTAACAAAACCCGTTCGGTTTGATACTTTCAATATCCTTTAAAATAACGGTATTCAAGAAAGTTTTTTAAACTAAAATTAAGTACCCTGACTTTTGCCGGCAATACTTGCTCCTAAAATCCGGCCTTATAATATTGATAAAACCCCTATCAAAGTGATATGACATTTGAAGTCTCAAATTTTCAAAAAGAGGCTTAATATCTATTTAAAAGCCATTTTCTTTATAATTCACCCCTCAGGGCATCCTTTTGGCATGGCAATTACAAATAAAAGCGGCGGTTGCTGATAGTAACAACTGCTTAATTACAAGTACAAAATAATTATTTAAAATGAAAAAGTTTAAGTTACCGATGATCATGGTTATCATCCTGACATTTGGAATTACCCTTAAATCCAAAGCCCAACAACAATCAGATGGATTATATTTAACATTCACCGATTACCAAAACCATAAACTAAGTTATGGAAGCATCACTAAAGGGGATAAAATAGCTATTCACGATTTCCTGGAAGGGAATACGATCACTGTTATCAGCAATGGTAATAAACAAACATTCCTAAAAAAGGAGATTTTTGGTTTTAGGAAAAACAACCAGGATTACAGGTTCCAGGATAATAAAGTTTATCAGATTATTGATACTGAAGGCTTTTACCTATACAGACATGACAGGCTAACTCAACAGAACAAAGGACTCAAACCAGTTAGCACAGTATATTTTAGCACTAAAGCAGATAGCGGAATAGTTATGCTTACAGAGGAAAACATTGACAAGGCTTTTGCAGCAAATCACAAATTTAGAAACAGTGTTCAAGCCGAGTTTAAAAACGATGATGCACTGAATGAATATGATACAGTACTCCGGAAATATAAGATCAAGGAATTATATTCAGAAAGCGCGAAATAATACAAATGCTTAAAGGGAGATAGTTCTATCTCCCTTTTTTAGTTCCTTTAGTTTCAATAAATCACCAGATTTTCATCAAACACACTCTTACAATCTTTTTATATTTATATAAATCAAATAAATGATCTCTGACAGTTTTGGCTTCGTTCTAATTTTCCTTTTTACACTCCTGCTGGCAATTCCAATGGGAGCTTACATGAAACGTATTTACAATGGTGATAAAAGCTTCCTCGATTTTCTAAAACCTATTGAAAATTGGATTTTCAGGATATGCAGGGTTAATTTCGAAAAATCAATGGATTGGAAGCAATATCTGAAGGCATTATTAACAATCCAATTGGTATGGGTTATACCAGCATTTATTGTTTTAATGTTACAGGGAAAGCTTTTTCTCAATCCGGCCCATATACCGGGAATGGAATGGTCTCTGGCATTAAACTCAGTAATTAGTTTTTTAACCAGCACTAATTTGCAGCACTACTCAGGTGAAAGCGCCGCCAGCTATCTTTCGCAAACCTGTGTATTTACATTTTTACAGTTTGTAAGTGCCGCTACCGCCCTGGCCGCTGCCGTTGCTATGGTGAGAGGTCTTACAGTCGATCCCGGTACCGGGATCGGCAATTTTTTTAATGACTTTTTACGATCGTGTACCCGGATACTATTACCATTATCGGTCGTTGTAGCAGTAATTTTCATGTTCGGTGGGATGCCAATGACTTTCGGCGGGCCCCATAAAATAATCACATTGCAGGGCGACACTGTAAATGTAGCCACAGGCCCTGTTGCCGCGATGATACCAATTAAGGAACTCGGCTCAAACGGTGGCGGCTTTTTTGGTGCTAACGACGCCCACCCTTTCGAAAACCCCGTGTTTGCAACCTTTGTGGTTCATTTTATTATCGTGCTGTTATTACCGGTGGCATTTATATTTTTCATTGGCTATTACCTTAACCGGAAGAAATTTGCATGGATGCTGTTTGGAGTGATGACAACAGGATTATTCATGCTGGCCATACCTATAGTAAAAGCAGAAGCCGCCGGAAACCCCAGGATAGCCGCTATGGGGATTAATCAGTCTTCAGGTAATATGGAGGGCAAAGAGATCCGTTTCGGCGTCAATTATTCCGCTCTTTATTGCGCCGAAAATATTGCTATACCTGCCGGAACGGTTGCATCTGTACACGATAGCTACATGCCGCTATCGGCTACAGCCATGCTGGTAGGGATGCAAATAGATGCTTTTTTTGGCGGACTGGGAACAGGCTGGATTAATATGTTTATGTATTTGGTGATCACGGTTTTTATAGGAACACTGATGATCGGGCGTTCACCGGAATTGTTCGGGAAAAAAATAAGCACAAAAGAAATGCAGGTAGCCGTGGCAGTTAATGTGCTGCTGATATTTGTTCCCATTGCGCTGGCTGCCGTAGCTTGTTTCATTTATGTAAATAAAAGTGGCGGCGGCGATACATTAGGATGGCTTAGCAATAAAGGTGCACATGGTTTTACCACTATGTTTTATGAATACATGTCGTCTGTCTCCGGAAACGGGTCTAATTTTGGAGGCCTGGGTAATAATACCGTATTCTGGAACCTTACTACATCTTTTGCTATGTTATGCGGACGCTTTGCACCTATCGCGGGCGGCTTGATGATCATCGGATTAATGAAACAGAAAAAGTATATACCCGCATCTTCAGGTACGTTGCAAACTGATTCGGCAACGTTTGGTATTTTTCTATTCGCTATTATGCTGATATTAAGCGTATTGTCCCTATTCATAATTTTTATTGCAGGACCGATAACGGAGCATTTTGCTTTACACTGATAAATAAACTACTGCTGCGTTAATTAAACTTTAGGCAGTTTATATCCGTTATGATATTCCTTCATCAGATATTGCCTGGTAATGGAATGATCTGTAAAAATACCTTCAGTTTCATTCCATTCCAATTTCTTCCCGCTGCGGAAGGCTATGTTACCCATCTGTGCCACAGTAGCAACATGCGCACCTGCCTGTATAGGGCAATGCAGGTCTTCCAGTTTACGCGATTTTACTACACTTACAAAGTTTTCCCAATGCTTATCCAGGCCGTTATCAGATTTGGCAACATAAGGCTTGCTTACTTTACTTTTGCTTTGACGCTCTTCAATTACTTCCCATCCTTCACGATTCAGGATAAGTGTACCATTATTGCCGATATAAGCAATGCCATGGTCACGGCCATAAGAGCCGTTATCTATCCCCATAGCCGAATCCCAAACCATATTGAATCCATCGAATTCGTATAAAGTGGTTAATGTATCCGGTGTTTCTTCGTAAAGATCAGGATAAGCAAATCTTCCGCCTAAAGCCGAAACAGATTTAGGTATAGGTGATTTCATACCCAATAGGCCATAATCTAACAGGTGTACTCCCCAGTCGGTCATTAGCCCTCCGGCATAATCCCAAAACCAGCGGAAATTAAAGTGGAAACGACTTGAATTGAAGGGAACTGTTTTAGCCGGGCCCAACCATGCCGCATAATTTACACCAGTAGGTGGTGTGCTATCCTGAACCACAGGTGCAGGCCTCATCCAACCCTGGTAACACCACACTTTTACTGTGCGGATATTGCCTAACTGTCCGTTTTGTACAAAATCAACCGCATCTTTAAAATGCTGCTGGCTGCGCTGCCATTGCCCTGCCTGCACTACTTTATTATATTTTTGCTGTGCGGCTACCATCGCCCTGCATTCACCAATAGAATTTCCTACCGGCTTTTCTACATAAACATCCTTTCCGGCTTCACAGGCATGCATCATAATCATGGCATGCCAGTGGTCGGGCGTGCCAATAATAACAGCGTCAATATCTTTCTGATCCAATAACTCACGGTAATCGTCATAACGACGGACCTTCGAGGTGTCATAATTCATTTTAGCCAGATCATTCATCCGCTTATCCATCACATTCTTATCTACATCACATATCGCCACCAGGTTTACTCCGGGTATTTTTAAAGCTGATGTTGTATCGGCCCACCCCATGCCATTAACACCAATAGCACCTATATTCAGCTGATCGGAAGGCATTATCCTGGTTTTAAAAATAGCGAAGGCATGATTGTTTAAGGCTGATGCCATCAGGCCGCCTCCGGCAAGCAAGGCCGATTTTTGTAAGAAATCTCTACGGGAACTCATGATGATATAATTGGTTGGGATAAATATAAATTATTTGTCTATTGTCTGAACCAGAATTGCAGAATTTAAAAATTGTGCTCATTATCCGAACTGGGACTTATAGAATGAAAGAATTCCCAGAATCATGTAAAAATCCGAAATCGAAATTCCGAATTCCGAAATCATATTATTCCAGGCCGTATTCTTTCAATTTACGATACAGAGTGGCAATACCTATATTCAAAAGCCTGGCGGCTTCGGCACGGTTACCGTGGGTATGGTTGAGCACACGCTGAATATGTAATTTCTCTACTGATGAAAGATCAAATGCAGATAATGCCTGGTTGGTACGGGCGGGTTGGATATGTTGTATGTCGTAAGGAAGCAGTGTTTCATCCAATTCATTACTATCGCAAAGGATTACTGCACGCTCGATAACATTTTTCAGTTCTCTGATATTTCCCGGCCAGTTATAGGCTTCCAGTTGTTCAATAAAATTTTTAGATAAACTGGTGATTTGCTTTTTCACCTTTGCGGCAAAATACAACATAAAGTATTCAGCCAATAAGCTGATATCTTTTTTACGGTCACGCAATGCCGGCAAAGTGATCTGGAAAACAGATAAACGATAAAAAAGATCAGAGCGGAAATGATTTTCTTCACTTTCTTTTTGCAGGTCCCGGTTAGTAGCTGCCAATATCCTCACATTTACAATAGTTGGTTTGGTATCTCCTATTTTAATGAATTGCTGCGACTCAAGCACGCGCAGTAATTTGGCTTGTAATTCATGGTCGAGTTCTCCTATTTCATCTAAAAAAATTGTCCCGTTATTAGCTTCTTCAAACAAGCCCTTTTTATCTTTCACAGCCCCCGTAAATGAGCCTGCTTTATGGCCGAACAATTCGCTTTCCAGCAACTCCTTCGTAAAAGCACTGCAATTTACCGCTACAAATGATTTGCTGCTGCGGTTACTTGCCTGGTGTATTGCTTCGGCAAATACTTCTTTTCCTGTACCTGTTTCGCCTAATAGTAAAACTGTTGTATCTGATAAGGCTACCTTTTGAGCCAATTTAACTACTTCGGCTATGGCAGCCGATTTGCCAACGATACGATCAAAACCGAATTTGTCGTTCAGCTTACCTTCCAGTTCTTGTACGCGCTGCTGCAATAAGGCCTTATCCATCGCTTTACTCACCAGCGGAATGATCTTTTCGTTATCATCGCCTTTAGTGATATAATCAAAAGCACCCGATTTAATGGCCTTAACACCATCGTTTATAGTACCAAAGGCCGTAAGCACGATCACTTCGGTTGCAGGCCAATTGGTTTTTATCTGCTCAGTAAGTGCAATGCCATTACTATCGGGTAATTTAACATCGCTTAACACCACCTGGAAAATATCCTGCTGTAACTTGCGCAAACCCTCTTTACCCGTTGCTGCCGTGATTACATCATAGCCCTCCAGTTGCAGTATACGGGCAAGCAGATTTCGCAATCGCTCCTCGTCGTCAATAATTAACAGCTTGCCTTTTTGCATATCAGGTTGCAAAAATGGTAAAAAATTAGCTTAAAGCGATGTCATACTATTTTTCAGATTAAAACTTCATTAGAATTATATCAAAATGTCTACACACATTAATCCTTTCCGCCATAATTCAATCCAAATTATACTGAACTGCTAAAAAGAAAATAGTTCAGGCAACAACTAAAATCAAAATATCATGAAAAGGAAATTTGCAGGATTAGCGCTTTTAGCCATATTTATAGCATCAGTAACCTCAGGGTGTGTTGTCCGTGAGGGATATGGTCACCATCACCACCACTATTACCATTCTTATTAATATTTAATATTACGGCAATTAACATAAGTGCGAAAAAGAGTTTTGAAAAGCATCAAAACTCTTTTTTTATGCCTGAGACATTTATTTATATTTAGAAAACTTAATTAATGAACTATACTTTATGACAATCAAAAAAACATGGCACGACCTGCACAGGGAATCACTCGCTTTTGGACAACGCCTTGCTGATACGGTAGCAAAAGGGATGGGTTCCTGGCGCTTTATTATTATTCAAACTGTCATTGTTGCGATATGGATGATATTGAATGTGGTAGCATATGTAAAGCATTGGGATGAATATCCTTATATCTTACTAAACCTGCTCTTCTCTACACAGGCGGCTTATGCAGCTCCCATTATCATGATGGCTCAAAACCGCCAGAGCGATCGTGACCGCGCGCAGGCTGATGCAGATTACAGAACCAATTGCGAGGCTAAAGAGGAAATAGAAGAATTGCAAAAACGCCTGAACGCAATTGAAGTAGACAAACTGGATAAAATACTCACACTGTTACAAGAAATGAAAGCCAAATAGGCTAATTACTTTGTGATTTTATTACAGTGTTTATAGTGCCAAGCAGTGAATTGGTACCAGGAGCATCCTGTAATAATTGCCATATCATTACACCACCCGCTTTTTGTAAAGCCAGGGTGGTTTTATTTTTTATGGTAGGGATTCCGTTATAATAAAAGGCACCGCCGCCTTTAAAATTTACCGAATCAGTATTTAGGGCCCAGCTATATTTAATGGCGACCTCTTTAAAAGATAACTCAGAAGGTATATTGCGCCCGAAACCATAACCATAAAACGGTAAGCCGAGGTTTAGCCTTTCTTTGGCTATATGTTTTTCACCCGCCCAGTAATTCATATCCTCTACAGCCATTTGATACGGTGCGTGAGGCCCTGCGATCTCTGGTTTCCATGGGCCTGTCTTGTCATACGACATGATATTGATGAAATCAAATTGAGCCAGGGCTTTGTCAGTATACCTGGTTTTGTATATGGTGGCTACAGCTGCAGTTAACAGCTTTCCTTTGGGTTTAAGCGCAGACGCAAGCCCTGTAATAAAACTTTCGTAATTTGCATCAATGCGTTCGCCTTCCAAATCCACGTCTATTCCATCCAGGCCATATAATTCTGTAAGTTGCGCCAATTTTTTTGTAAAAACCTGGCGATTAGCATCGGATAATAAGCTGGAATAATAATCAGGCGCAAGCCCGCCGCCTATTGAAGCAAATACTTTTACGTGATTTTGGTGTATTTTATTTACAAATGTTTTTAATCCAAAGATTGGAGCAAAATTACCTGCCGGATCGGGATTGATGAATGCAATATTTAAGTGTGTGATCTTACTGTAATCAATTTTATTGGCTTCGCCATCGATAATATTTTGTAGGCGTACGTAACCAATTACCCTGAATTGAGTTTGTTGAGCACTCGCGGATAAGCAGAAAATCAGGCCGACCAATAACAAGTAAAAATTTTTCATACTCTAATATCAGTTTTATTTATTGAATTAGTAATCAGATCCATAATACTTGTCATTGCATGCTTTATCAAAACCGTTTGATTGTACGTATATTTAATTATTATGTTCTCATTCTGTTTGACCTCACCACGACCGAGATTATAGCAGTTCATATCCGTACGGATAGTGTTCGTTTTTGTTACAACTCCAGCAATAATAATTATCACAAATAATTGTATATCAGCGTATTGAAATATCGGCATGATATTGTTAACTTGATTTGACTGTTCGCTTCAAATTCATTCAGGTTAATTTTAATATTTAGTCAACTTCATCAATACGGTCATGATAAAGAATTATTTAAAGATTGCCATCCGTCAACTACGAAAACAAAAAATGTACGCCGCTATCAAGATCGGTGGTTTTGCGCTTGGCATTGCTGCCTGTTTGCTGATTGGCCTTTACATAAAAGACGAGCTCAGTTTTGATAAATCATATCCTGACAAGGATCGGATCTACCGCGTTGTTGGATATTACAATACCGAGGGGAAAATAGAAAAGGGAACTGATTGGCCCGCTCCAATGGGCAAAGCCTTGAAATCTGACTTTCCGGAAGTGGAAATATCGGGTAGACTGATGCCTAATTCGCTCTTCGAAAAAGCCGGGAGCAATGAGGTGAGGCGTGCCGACCAGGTACAGAACACTTACGAGCAGGGCTTTACCTACGCCGACCAGGAAATGCTGGATGTATTGCAACTGCCCATGGTTTATGGCAAACGCGAGCTTGCTTTGAAAGAACCCTTAACCATGGTTATATCAAAACGGAAAGCGGATAAATATTTCCCGGGTAAGAACCCTGTGGGACAGGTAATGTACCTGAATAATGATAAAACCAAGCCGTACAGGATAGGCGGTGTAATGGAGAATATTCCAGAAACTTCTCATCTAAGAAAGTTTGATTTCTTTTTGACTTTAAAAGGCGTAGAGTTTTACCAGGGTGAGCAAAACAACTGGGATGCCAGCAACTACCCCGACTATATCAAGTTGCGCCCGGGAACCAACATCGCTCAATTTGAAAAGAAGATGACAAATGATATCATCAAGAATTATTACTTCCCGGTAATGATAAAAGATGGGGTAAAAGATGCGGAAAAGCAAACTCAAAAATTCTCCCTGCATTTGCAAAATGTTACTGATATCAACTTGTATTCATATGATATTTATGACAACACGCCTCATGGGGATGTGCGTTTTATCTGGCTGTTCGGCGCTGTCGCAGGTTTTATTCTTGTTATAGCCTGCATCAATTTTGTCAATCTATCAACGGCCAAATCAGCCAATCGCGCAAAAGAGGTTGGTTTAAGAAAGGTAGTAGGTTCATATCGCAGCAGCCTTATTAATCAATTCCTGGCTGAGTCGATAGTTTATAGCGTACTTTCTTTTGTGATCGGGTTAATATTAGCCTGGGCACTGCTTCCATACTTCAATACACTGGCTTCAAAAACATTATCCATGCCATGGAATGAATGGTGGCTGGTGCCTTTCTTATTAGCTGCAGCATTCATTGTGGGCATAGTTGCCGGCTTATACCCTGCCTTTTATCTTTCCGGGTTCACACCTGTGCAGGTATTGAAAGGCAGCATCAGTACAGGCAGTAAAAATTCAATACTAAGGAATAGTCTGGTCGTTTTTCAATTTAGTGCTTCTATTATCCTCATCATCTGCACTGTTGTTATTTACAACCAAACGCAATTCATTCTCAATCAAAAGGTGGGTTTTGACAAGGACCAGGTCGTTGTTATACAGGGCACCAATACGCTGGGTGATAAAAATGTAAAAAGTTTTAAAAATGAATTACTTAAGCTGTCGTCGGTAAAAAATGTATCTATAAGCGATTACTTACCCGTTGAAGGCACCAAACGAAATGGTAATACTTTTTATAAAGAGGGCAGAACAAAGCTGGATGCAGGAGTTGGCGGACAATATTGGCAAATAGACGATACTTATCTAAAAACATTGGGCATGAAACTGGTTGAGGGGAGAAATTTCTCTTATGCGATGGCCGCGGACACACAAGGGTCGGTTATTATTAATCAGACCATGGCCAAAAAACTTAACCTAAAGAGCCCCATTGGTGCACGGATCACTAACGGGTATGGAAAGTACACCGTTATTGGCGTTGTAGAAGATTTCAATTACGAATCTATGCGCGGCCATATCGAACCAATTGTACTTAATTTTGGCCTTAGCCCTTCTATCGTATCGGTAAAGGTCGGTGGTACGGATATGAAGAACACTTTGACGAATATCATTGCTGTCTGGAAAAAATATTCACCCGATCAACCCATCCGTTATACCTTCCTTGATGAGCAGTTTGCCAACATGTATGCCGACGTACAGCGTACAGGGCATATATTCACCAGCTTTGCTGTACTGGCTATTATTATTGCCTGTCTTGGTTTATTTGCCTTGTCTGCCTTTATGGCCGAGCAGCGCAGCAAAGAAATCGGCATCCGCAAAGTGCTTGGTGCAACGGTAAGTAATATTACGACTCTGTTATCTATAGATTTTGTAAAGCTGGTGTTAATAGCCATACTGATCGCCTCGCCAATAGCGTGGTACGGAATGAACTCATGGCTACAGGACTTCGCCTATAGAATCCCGATTAGCTGGTGGATATTCGTTTTATCAGGAATAGTTGCGATAGCTATAGCTCTGTTTACGGTAAGTTTCCAGTCTATCAAAGCGGCATTAATGAACCCGGTAAAGAGTCTGAAATCTGAGTGATAGTGATCAGAGACTGGTGATTAGAGATTAGTTACCAATGAACAAGTAAACCAATTAACAAGTAAACTAAAATGTCATGATAAAAAACTATTTGAAATTAGGCTTGCGCAACCTTGCAAAAAACAGGTTATCGTCAGCAATTAACATTTTAGGACTTGGACTGGCCGTAGGCTGCTGCATGGTCGTATTTCAGTTTTTTGACTGGTCCATGCACATGGATAACTTTCATCATAAACTTAACAGTCTTTTTGTTATTGAAAGAGTTTCTCAAAAAGACGGGAATCAGCAATTGTGGGGTAATTCGCCCGCCCCTTTGGGATCTATGCTGAAGGCTGATTTCCCACAAATTAAAAATACTGCACGGGTCAGTTATACAGGGGTGATAATTAAACAAGGTGATAACGTGTTCAGAGAAAGCGTAACTTTTGTTGATGATGCCTTCTACAGCATGTTTAATTTTCCAATTAAATGGGGAAATAAGCTGCGTTTTACTGATCAGGATGGAATAGTACTCACCAATGAGCTTTCAGAAAAACTTTTTGGAAAAGAAAACCCGGTAGGTAAAAATGTAAATGTGCGGTTTAACAAAAATGGCCAGGAAACGATTGTGAATTTTACGGTTAAGGGGGTATTTGATAAACGACCTATGGAGACCTCCTGGTATTTCTCAGCTCTCGTTCCTTATAGTAAAATGGCTTCTTTAGGAATGGATAAAACCGGCGACTGGGTTCAGAGCACAGACATAACATTTGTGGAAGCAGACAATGAAGCATCGTTGACTGCTATCAATGGTCAAAGTAAAAAATACTTACAGCTATATAATGCCGCAAATAAGGATGATAAGATCACTGCCTTCCATTTTCAGCCATTGAGAACAATGAATTTTCACGCCTATAATGTAAACAACCAACGTTTTAATTATACGCATATAGCCGGTTATATTATGTTGGTAGTAATTGCCATTGCCACTTTATTACTGGTTTACTTCAATTACATGAATATTGCCATAGCTTCTGCTTCAACACGGTTAAAGGAGATTGGCGTCAGAAAAGTGATGGGAAGCAGCAGAAAACAGATCATCTACCAGTTCATTTTAGAAAATATCATCCTTTGCACCATCGCAATAATTGTGGGGTTGTTTTTAGCTAAGTACATTTTTCTGCCCTGGTTTAGTCAAATAGCCAATATAGACCTGGCAAAAAATCTATTTAACAATTATCGCACCTGGGTCGCCTTAGTGGTCCTAATAATTGTGTCGGCACTAAGCGGAGCTGCTTATCCTTCATTTTATATATCAGCTTTTAAACCGATAAACATCATAAAGGGCAACAGCAAATTAGGCAGCAATAACCGCTTCAGAAAAGCCCTTTTAGGCTTTCAATTTTTTCTTACATTTTTAGCCATTTCAACCACACTGGCTTTTATAAATGAAACAAAGCAGATAAAAGTAAGACCCTGGGGGTATGATCCTGCGAATAATGTGGTGGTAACGCTTGATAAATCGGCCAATTTTGAAGCTTTTAAGGATGAGCTGAAGCATAATAGCATTGTTAAATCAGTTTCCGGATCGGTTCAGTCACTCGGTAACTACTCCAAACAAATGGTGATCAAAACCGAAGGGAAAGAAGAAACCGTACAGGGTATAAATGCCTTACCGGGTTTTGCAACTCAGTTAGGCATCAGTATTACAAAAGGCAGAGATCTGAATCCTGATTTCGAAACAGATAAAACAACAACTGTATTGGTTAACCAGGCCTTTTTGAAACAGATGCATTGGACAACCGGCATAGGGAAAAACATTGAATATGAAAATCACCAATATCAAATAGTCGGCGAAGTAGACAATTTCCATTTCGAAAATTTCGAATCACCGGTGACCCCTTTAGTGCTAATGGGCTGTAAGCCGGAAGATGTGAATTTTGTTTATATTAAAACAGCATCCGGCTTATTTAAAAATGCGCATTCCGAGGTAGAAAAGGTATGGAAAAAGGCATATTCTAATTTGCCTTTTGAATATTATTACCAGGATAATGTATTTGATCAATATATCAAGGGGTTTGACCAGGTTTCGGATGTAATGGGCGCAGCCTCCTTAATAATGATCGTTATCTCCATATCGGGCATTTTCGGTTTGGCCTTACTGATACTGGGTAGAAAAATGAAGGAAATAAGTGTAAGAAAGGTGCTTGGAGCAAGCATAGGAAACATCATTTATCTTATAAATAAGGAATTTATTTTCGCCATTGGATTTGCCATCTTGTTTGGTTTGCCTGTTTCCTGGTGGCTTGTCAGGACTATGTTTAACCAGATTACACCTGAATCTGCTGTTTCATTGTATCCGCTTATTATTTCGTTCATTGCTCTGATCGTCATGACCGCAGTAAGCGTTTCGTGGCACATATTTAAGGCGCATACCTCCAACCCTACTAAATATTTAAAGGATGAATAGAAGTAGTTGATAGTTTTCAGCTGGCAGTTAACGATGACTAATGAACTAAACATCATGATAAAAAACTATTTAAAAATTGCCTGGAGAAACCTCATTAAAAACAAGGTTTCTTCTTTAATCAACATTGGTGGATTGGCTGTAGGCATGGCTGTAGCTATGCTGATTGGTTTATGGATTTGGGACGAGTTGTCGTTTAACAAGTATCACCAAAACTACGACCACATTGCCCAGGTAAGAACGCGGCTTATAGATACCCGTACCGGTGAAACTGGGATAAACAATTCACTACAGGTTCCTATGGTGACCCAGCTAAAAACCAATTACAAAAACAATTTCAAACATATAGTAATGGCGTCGTGGGATGTTGATGATATCCTATCGGCAGGCGAGAAGAAAATATCAAGAACAGGACTGTTCATGGACCCTGATGCTCCTGAGATGCTGACCTTGAAAATGATCTATGGTTCACGAAACGGGCTGAAAGATCCATATTCAATTATGCTGTCCGAATCAACCTCCAAAGTTTTTTTTGGCGATGTGAATCCTATAAACCAGGTAATGAAGATCAATAATAAGTTTGATGTAAAAGTTACCGGAGTATATGAAGATCTGCCGCTGAACTCTCAATTTAAGGATTTAAAATTCCTTTCACCTACCGATTTATGGATCGCCGACAATCCCTGGATAAAGGAGCGGGCATTAAATGATTGGCAAAACCACTTCCTAAAAATTTATGTAGAAATCGATCCGAATACCAGTTTCGAAAAAGCTTCTCAAAATATCAAAGATGTCGAGTTAAAAAACCTGGGCAACCTGAAAGAGCAAGTCAAACAAAATCCGCAGGTCTTTTTACTTCCTATGTCCGATTGGCACCTGCATAATTTTAAACATGGCAAACCGGATACCACATCTTTACAAATGTTATGGCTGATAAGCATCATTGGCACATTTGTATTGTTACTGGCCTGCATTAACTTTATGAATTTAAGCACGGCCCGTTCAGAAAAGAGGGCCAAAGAAATTGGTATCAGAAAAGCCGTAGGCTCAATACGGAGACAATTGATCGGCCAGTTTTATTGCGAATCATTTTTGATAGTTCTGCTGTCGTTTTTTTTGTCGATGATTTTAGTAGTGTTATCACTACCCTGGTTCAATGATATATCAGCTAAACTGATAAAAACACCATATCAGAGTCCTTATTTCTGGCTGTTAAGCATCGCATTTATTTTTATTACAAGTATTGTAGCAGGAAGCTATCCCGCATTGTATTTGTCTTCTTTCAATCCTGTTAAAGTATTAAAAGGGACTTTCAGAGTAGGCCGGTTTGCTTCCATCCCTCGCAAGGTTTTAGTGGTGATGCAGTTTACAGTATCTGTGGCTTTAATCATTTGCACCATTATTATTTACAGGCAGGTGCAGGTCGCCAAAGATCGTCCGGTAGGTTATACCCGTGACGGACTGATCATGATCGAGAAAAAATCAAGCGATTTTGATGGGAAGTATAATATCCTGAGAACCCAACTTAAGAATACAGGTGTAGTAGCAGAAATGTCTGAGTCTTATGGAAAAGTTACCGAAATAGCTTCAGGTAACGGTGGATTTCAATGGAGAGGGAAAGACCCGAATATGCAGGACCAGTTCGGTACGCTGCCTGTAACTTTTGAATACGGGAAAACAGTCGGCTGGCAATTTATAAGCGGTCGTGATTTCTCTAGTAACTTTATTACAGATTCGTCAGGTATGGTGATCAATGAATCAGCCGCTAAATATATGGGGCTGAAAAACCCTGTAGGCGAAGATATAAGCTGGAAATTCCAGGATCAGCCGGTTAAATATTATAAAATTTTAGGTGTAGTTAAAGACATGGTGATGGAATCGCCTTATGAGCCAATGTACCCTACTGTTTTTATGGTTAAAGGTCATGTGGGCACCAACCAGATCAATATAAAAATCAGCCCCAATGTTAGTGCAAGCCAGGCTTTGCCTAAAATAGAAGCTGTTTTCAAAAAAATAATTCCGTCAGCTCCATTTGAATACAAATTCGCCGACCAGGAGTATGCCTCAAAATTCGCGGCCGAAGAAAACATCGGCAGACTTGCAGCAGTATTTGGCGGACTGGCCATTTTTATATCATGCCTTGGCCTGTTTGGCCTTGCTTCATTTGTTGCCGAGCAACGTGTTAAAGAAATAGGTGTACGTAAAGTGTTGGGTGCATCAGTCATCAATCTTTGGGGTATGCTATCGAAGGACTTTGTACTACTGGTTGTTATATCCCAGCTTATTGCCTCGCCAATCGCATACTATTTTATGCACAATTGGTTGCAGCATTACCAATATCGCACCAATATTTCCTGGTGGATGTTTGCCGCGACCGCTGTGGGTGCCATTGCAATCACCTTACTTACCGTAAGTTATCAAAGTATAAAAGCTGCCTTGGAGAACCCGGTGAAGAGTTTGAGAAGTGAATAGTCATTGGTCATTGGGGCTCAAGTTTTTAGAGTTTAGAAATTAGGGTTTAGAGTTTTAAAATCATGATAAAGAATTATTTAAAGATCGCCTGGAGAAATCTCCTTAAAAATAAAGCGTCGTCAGTGATCAACATTGGCGGCCTTGCTGTGGGTATGGCGGTAGCCATGCTGATAGGATTATGGATGTACACCGAGCTATCATTTGATAAAAACATTCCTAACCACGACCGTATTGCGCAAGTGATGCAAAACCAATGGATAAACAATGAGACCGATACCTGGAACAGCCAGGCTTATCCCCTGGGTGCTATGCTTCGCAATGAATATGGCGGCGATTTTAAGCACGTGATCATGTCTTCATGGGCAGGAGGGCACATCTTTTCCATTGGCGATAAAAACCTGAAAGTCAGCGGCAATTTTATGGAGCCCGGTATTACGGATATGTTATCGCTGAAAATGATCAAAGGCAGCCGCAATGGTTTAAATGATCTCAATTCGATATTACTTTCCCAATCGGCGGTCAAAGCTATATTTGGTGATGCCGACGCGATGAATAAAATCATCAAAATAGACCATGATGATGTGCTGACGGTTAAGGTAACGGGAGTTTATGAGGACCTTCCTAAAAACTCATCATTTGGCGACCTGGCCTTTATTTCTCCGTGGCAATTATTAGTTAAAGACCAGCATTATGATACCCGCTTTAATAATCCCTGGGGTGCAAGCTGGTTCCAGACCCTTGTTCAGGTAGCTGATAATGCGGATATGAATAAGGTTTCAGACAAGATCAAAGACATTAAGATGAAGGACCTGGTCCGCACTCATAACAGCGATGCGCGGTTTAAACCTGTCATCTTCCTTCACCCTATGAATAAATGGCACCTGTACAACGATTTTAAAAATGGTGTAAATACCGGAGGGGATATACAATATGTGTGGCTGTTTGGTATCATCGGTGTATTTGTACTGCTGCTGGCTTGCATCAATTTCATGAATCTGAGCACAGCCCGCTCCGAAAAACGTGCCAAGGAAGTAGGCATACGCAAGTCGGTGGGTTCAGGCCGCAGCCAGCTGATCACCCAGTTCTATTGCGAATCGTTGGTAATTGCTGCTTTTTCATTCCTGTTCGCCATATTGTTTGTGCAATTATGCCTGCCATTCTTTAATGAGGTAGCCGCTAAAAAAATCTCGATGCCATGGGGTAGCACGTTGTTCTGGCTGGTTGGTATAGGCTTCACATTATTCACTGGACTTATCGCCGGCAGTTATCCTGCGTTGTACCTGTCATCTTTCAATCCGGTAAAAGTATTGAAAGGCACTTTTCGGGCGGGCCGACTGGCTTCGGTACCGCGCAAAGTTTTGGTGGTATTGCAGTTTACCGTCTCCATTGTATTAATTATTGGCACTATCGTTGTCTTCAACCAGGTGCAATATGCTAAAAATCGTCCTATTGGCTATAATGTCAACGCTCTCATGGTCGTGCCGCTGCAAACTGATTTTATCGCCAAAAAATCCGATGCAGTACGAAACGACCTGATGACAAGCGGTGTAGTTGCATCAGTATCAATGTCGGAGACCCGTATAACCGATGGCAACACTACTAACGGCGGATTTATGTGGCAAGGCAAGGACCCTGCCTTACAGGAAAATTTCAAGAGTTTAGGTATTTCCCCTGAATTCGGTAAAACCGTTAAATGGGAAATAAAAGAAGGTCGCGATTTTGATCCGGCCATCCCGAGCGACTCATCGGCTTTTATTATCAATGAAGCTTGTGTAAAGTACCTGGGGTTCAAAAACCCTATAGGCCAAACCATTACCTGGATTGGTAGCGGTAAATATAAGATCATCGGGGTGGTAAAAGATATGATCACTGAGTCAGCTTACCGGCCTGTGGAGCAAACCTTTTTCTACCTGCGCAAAGGATTAACGAATGTCGATATAAGGCTCAATCCCAATACAAGCGCTCACGAGGCTATTGACAAGATCGGAGCTATCTTTAAGAAATATGACCCTTCTACGCCGTTCGAATACAATTTTGCTGATGACGATTACGCCAAAAAATTTGATACCGAGGTACGCGTAGGCAAACTGGCCAGCTCATTTGCAAGCCTTGCCATTTTCATCAGCTGTCTTGGGCTATTTGGCATGGCATCCTTCACGGCAGAGCAGCGGGTAAAGGAGATTGGTGTACGGAAAGTGCTTGGCGCCTCAGTATTCAACCTTTGGCGACTACTTTCAAAAGATTTTATAGGACTTATTGTTATCTCCCTGTTAATCGCTTCGCCAATAGCTTATTATTTTATGCATAGCTGGCTGCAAAACTACCAATATCGTTCAGCTATGGGTTGGTGGATATTTGCTGTCACAGCCGCCGGCGCATTGCTAATAACCGTACTCACCGTAAGCTATCAGAGTATCAAAGCAGCATTGGCTAACCCGGTGAAGAGTTTAAAAGCGGAGTAATTAGTGACCAGGGATCAGTTAATCACTGCTAATCCTTAGAGTTTAGAAATTAGGATTTAGAATTTAAACATCATGATACGTAACTATTTCATCATTAGCCTGCGCAATCTTTTTAAGAGGAAGGGATATACTACACTGAATATCCTCGGGCTTACTATAGGCATCACTTGCTGCTTGCTTATTTTTCAGTATGTATCGTATGAGCGAAGCTATGATACGTTTCAAAAAAACACATCTCAAATAGTCCGTATACGGTTGGACCAGTACAAACAGGGGAAACTATTGTGGCAATCTGCAACATCCTATCCTGCTTTCGGGCCGCTGATGAAAAAGGATTATCCCGAGGTTGAGAATTACTGCAGGCTGATAGACGATGAACTTTTATTAAGTAACGATGCCAAAAATGTAAAGTTCTCTGAAAAAAAAGGCTATTACGCCGATCCTTCATCAGTTGATATGCTCGGTGTACAGTTATACAGCGGCAACGTATCTGCGGCTTTGAATGCCCCTGATAAGATCATCATTTCGCAAAGCATGGCCAAAAAGTATTTTGGTACCGATGATGTGGTTGGCAAAACATTGATCGCGCGTAACCAAAACCCATATGAAACCTTGCTGATAACCGGCGTATTTAAGGATTATCCAAAAAACTCGCACCTGATTATCGATTACCTTGTTTCTTATTCAACACTAAGCAAAATATTGGCAAAGGGTGGAGATAAAGACGATTCGGCTAATACAGCTATCGGCTGGTACGATTTCTATGTATACCTGCAAATGAAGCCCGGCACTAATCTTCAAAAGTTCCAGGCCAAAATGCCTGCCTTTGCCGATAAATACATCAACAACAAGAAGGGGTTCAAAACAAATAATGTAAGAGATGAATTGCACATCATTCCGCTAAGCGATATCTACCTCAACTCCAACTACAATCAGGAAGCCGAAGTAAATGGTAATGGGAGCGGTGTCAATTTTATGTTCCTGATCGGTTTTATCATCATGGGCATAGCCTGGATAAATTACATCAACTTGTCCACCGCACGCTCAGTCGAACGTGCAAAAGAAGTTGGGGTACGTAAAGTTTTAGGAGCAGCAAAAGGCAACCTGGTAAGGCAGTTCATGCTCGAAAACATCCTGTTAAATTTTACCTCCATCTTGCTGGCCGGCATTGCCGTTGCTGCGCTGATCCCCTGGTTCAATACCCTGATGGGTAAAGATGTTGCGTCGGGCTTTTCTATGTCAGGCAAATACTGGCTTATATTCTCTGTTATTTTTATTTCCGGCACATTATTGTCAGGATTATATCCTGCTTTTGTATTATCAGATTATAAACCCGTAGCAGTCCTCAAAGGCGCCTTTAAAAACACTTCAGGCGGGTTGGTGCTGCGAAAGGGATTGATCATTTTACAGTTTGGTATCTCCGTAGTTCTGATAGCAGGTACGATCATCGTTTACCAGCAGGTCAATTTTATGAGGAGCCAAAAACTTGGAGTTAATATTAATCAAACGCTGGTACTTGATGGTGTGCAAACTGTCAGCGATTCGGTGTATTGGAGCACATTACAACCCTTCAAAAACGAGATCCTTAAAAATTCGGGTATAAAAAGCATGACCATATCCACCAGTGTAATGGGTAAGGAAATATACTGGACAAATAGCTATAAAAGCCTCGATCATTCAGAACTGGGCGCCTCAACGCTTTATCGTTTAGGTATTGATTATGATTTTATCCCGCAGTTCGAAATGAAACTATTGGCAGGGCGTAATTTTTCAAAAGATTTTAAAACTGATGAAAAGGCTGCTATACTAAATGACAGGGCGCTTGCCCAAATGGGTTTCAAAGATCCGCAGGATGCTATAGGTAAAAAGATAGCCTCTGGCGATACACTGACTGTAATATGCGTGGTACAAAGCTTTCACCATCTCGGCTTGCAAAAACCCATCGACCCACAGTTGATAACATTGCGCTTAAATGCAAATCAGGCTTATTCCTTAAAACTGCAAACTAGTGATCTGCAGGGCACAATAGCTAATGTTAAAGCTACATGGAACCGTTATTTCCCTAAAGATCCTTTTAACTATTATTTTCTCGACGACGATTTTAATACTCAATACCAAAGCGATCAGCGGTTTGGCGAAATGTTTACGCTTTTCGCCTTCCTTGCCATATTGATCGCGTGCTTCGGCCTGGTCGGTTTATCAGCGTATAATATTTTACAGCGCACAAAGGAAATAGGTATACGCAAAGTACTTGGAGCCTCGGTACAGAATGTTGTATTTATCCTATCAAAAGATTTTTTACTGCTTGTTATTATATCATTTGTAATTGCCGCTCCTGCTTCGTGGCTGATCATGCACAATTGGCTGCAGGATTTTGCATACAGGATAGATATCAGCTGGTGGGTATTTGGCATTGCGGGTTTGCTGGCCCTTGCAATAGCATTAAGCACAATAAGTTACCAGGCAATAAAAGCCGCTTTGACAAACCCGGTAAAGAGTTTGAAAACGGAGTGATTAGTAGCCAGAAATCAGGTAATCAGAACTTAATCTTTAGGGTTTAGAAATTAGGATTTAGAATTTAAATATCATGATAAAGAACTATTTAAAAATCGCCTGGCGTAACCTGTTAAAAAACAAGGCGCATACATTTATCAATGTCACCGGCCTATCGGTAGGTATGGCTGTGGCTATACTCATAGGCCTATGGATATGGGATGAAATATCTTTTAATAAATACTTTAAAAGCTACGACCGAATTGTACAGGTAATGCAGCACCAAACCTTTAATGGTACTGTAGGCACACAAACAGCTATTCCAATTCCGTTAGGGATAAAACTGCGGCAGGATTATACAGGTCCTAATAAGGATTTCAAATACGCAGTGTTATCCACCTGGACTAATGAGCATATTTTGTCGCATGGTGATAAAAAGCTGACACGCCAGGGTAATTACATGCAGCCCGAAGCACCTGACATGCTCAGCCTGAAAATGTTGAAAGGCACCCGCAAAGCCTTAGCCGATCCCAAGTCAATTTTACTTTCTGAGACGACAGCAAAAGCGCTTTTTGGCAACGCCGATCCGATGTACCAGATGATCAGGATTGATAATACCTGGACTCTTAAAGTAGCTGGGGTATATGAGGATATACCAGATAATAGCGATTTTAAAGACCTTTCCCTCATAATGCCATGGGACATGTATATGACCACTGAACCATATTTAAAAAACGCGGCTACCCGCTGGGGCAATAATTCATGGCAAATATTTGCACAGTTAAACCCTAATGCCGATATCAATAAAGTTTCGGCTCACATTAAGGATCTTAAGATGGTAGGGCTTGCCGGCAATGGCGATAAGGTAGGGCTTACTTTTAAAGCTGCAGTTTTTCTGCACCCCATGAGCAAATGGCATTTATACAGCGAGTTCGTAAATGGTAAAAATACCGGCGGTGCCATACAGTTTGTATGGATGTTTGCTATAATAGGGCTTTTTGTTTTGTTGCTGGCCTGTATCAATTTCATGAACTTGAGTACCGCACGGTCCGAAAAAAGGGCCAAAGAGGTCGGTATTCGAAAAACACTGGGTTCACTTCGCAAGCAACTGATCAGCCAATTTTTTAGTGAATCGCTAATGGTATCAGTGTTTGCCCTTTTGATTTCATTGCTGATCGTTCAGCTTACACTTCCATGGTTCAATCAGGTAGCAGATAAAAAAATGTCTATACTTTGGGGAAGTCCCTTGTTTTGGTTGATCGTTTTAAGTTTCAGCCTCATTACCGGTATTATTGCAGGTAGTTATCCTGCATTTTACCTGTCATCATTTCAACCTGTCAAAGTACTTAAAGGCACTTTTAGGGCAGGGCCTTTAGCGGCTTTACCACGTAAAATATTGGTGGTATTGCAATTTACTGTTTCCGCCGTGTTAATCATCGGAACTATAGTTGTCTTCAGGCAGGTACAATTCACAAAAAACCGGCCGGTAGGTTATGAGCGTACAGGCATGATACAATTAGTGATGAAAAATGACGCTGTTCATAAACACTTTGCGGCGATGAGAAATGACCTTTTACAATCAAATACGATAATTGAAATGGCCGAATCCGGCAGCCCGGTTACTGATGTATGGTCAAACAATAGCGGACTCAGTTGGCAGGGAAAAGATCCCAGCTTACAGGACGATTTTGCTACTATACGTGTATCACCCGAATACGGAAAAACAGTAGGGTGGCAACTTTATAATGGCCACGATTTTTCGAGGACTTTCGTCGACACATCATCAATGATATTAAATGATGCCGCGGTAAAGTTTATGGGATTTAAAGATCCAATAGGCCAGGTTGTCAGTTGGGGACCAGATTACAAATTCAAAATAATTGGAGTAGTACATGATATGGTGATGAGTTCGCCTTATGAACCGGTTAAAGCAGCCCTATATTTCGTAGTGACCAATCCGGGCGGTGTGGTAGATATAAAAATAAATCCGAAACTAAGCGCCCATGATGCACTAACCAAAATACAGGCAGTATTTAAGCAGTATGATCCGGATAGTCCGTTTGATTATCAATTTACAGATACGGAGTACGCTAAAAAATTCGCCAATGAAGAACGAATAGGCAAGCTTGCAGGCTTTTTCACCATCCTGGCTATTTTTATCAGTTGTATGGGCCTGTTCGGTATGGCATCCTTTATGGCTGAGCAACGCACCAAAGAAATTGGCGTGCGCAAAGTATTGGGTGCTTCTATTTTTGGTTTATGGCGATTAATGTCGAGAGAGTTTGTAATCCTGGTGACTGTATCATTGGTTATTGCTATCCCGGTAGCTTACTATTTTATGTTCGGCTGGATCAAAAATTACAAATATCATGCTGAATTATCGTGGTGGATATTCGGGGCGACAGCATTGGGTGCTGTTATAATTACACTTCTTACGGTGAGCTATCAAAGTGTTAAGGCAGCAATGGCTAACCCGGTGAAGAGTTTGAGGAGTGAATAGTCATTGGTCAGTTGTCATTGGTCATTAGAATTTAGGGTTTAGAAATTAGAATTTAGAATTTAAGTATCATGATACAGAACTATTTAAAAATCGCATGGAGGAATCTTATTAAGAATAAGGCTTCTTCTTTGATCAACATCGGAGGGCTTGCAGTGGGTATGGCTGTAGCTATGCTGATCGGTTTATGGATATGGGATGAGTTATCGTTTGACAAAAACTTTAAAAACTATGGCCGTATTACCCAGGTACTGCAAAACAACATGATGAATGGCGAAATAGGTACGGGGAATAATGTGCCCTGGCCCATGGGTGATGCACTGCGTAAAAGCTTTGGCAGCGACTTTAAATACGTTACCATGGCGACCTATAATAACGGTCATATCCTTACCCATGGCGACAAGAAGCTTACCAAGAGCGGAACTTATTTTGAACCATCAGCACTTGAAATGTTATCCATTCAAATGCTGAAAGGGAACAAAAATGCGCTGAATGACCCATCGTCCATCCTGCTTTCTGAGTCAACCGCTAAAGCCTATTTCGGGGACACAGACCCGATTGATAAGGTAATGAAGATTGACAATAATCAAACTGTAAAAGTTACCGGCGTTTACAAAGATCTGCCCGAAAATTCTTCCTTTTCCGGGGTGGATTTTATTGCGCCATGGGAGCTGTTTTCAAACTCCGCAGGACTAAAAAAACAGGCAGATACCTGGCGCTGCAACTGCTATTTCACTTATGCACAGGTGGCGGATAATACTGATATAAATAAGGTATCGGCCAAGATCCGCGATATCAAAAAAGATAAGGTTAATAAAATTGAACTGAAGCAAAAGAACCAGGTTTTCCTTAACCCGATGAAGAACTGGCATTTGTATTCTGATTTTAAAAATGGGGTTATTGTTGGCGGGCGTATTCAGTACGTTTGGTTATTTGGCATAATAGGGGTTTTTGTGTTGCTTTTAGCCTGCATTAATTTCATGAACCTAAGTACAGCCCGGTCTGAGAAACGAGCAAAAGAAGTGGGCATCCGCAAGGCTATAGGCTCATTACGCAGTCAGCTTATTTATCAATTTTTAAACGAGTCATTGCTGGTGGTTGCGTTTGCATTTATTTTCGCCATAATTCTTGCCCAGCTTAGCCTACCCTTTTTTAATGAAATAGCCGGCAAAACAGTATCCATTCCGTGGAATAATCCTTTGTTTTGGTTAGCGGGCATAAGTTTCAGCCTGATAACGGGACTTATATCAGGCAGCTACCCGGCGCTATATTTATCATCTTTTCAACCGGTCAAAGTATTGAAAGGGACATTCAGAGTTGGCCGTTTAGCCTCGATTCCTCGTAAGGTGCTCGTTGTAGTACAGTTCACAGTCTCTGTTACCCTGATCATCGGGACAATTGTAGTTTTCAGGCAGATACAATTTGCCAAGAGCCGCCCTGTCGGTTATAGCCGTGCCGGCCTGATCACCTTACCAATGGTAACCGGCGATCTTCATAAACAGTTTGCCGCTGTGAAGGACGAGCTCGAAAAAAGCGGTGCGATCATATCCATAGCAGAGGCAGGCAGCCCTACTACCGGGAACTATTCAAGCAACAGCGGCTTTGACTGGAAGGGCAAAGACCCCGGGCTGGCCGTTGAATTTCCAAACATTGATATTTCTACCGATTATGGCAAAACCATTGCCTGGCAGTTTGCAAGCGGTCGGGATTTATCTACCGCCTACCCTACCGACTCGCTGGCATTTATTATAAATGAGACAGCAGCAAAATACATAGGGATGAAAAACCCTGTTGGTGAGACATTAAAATGGGATGGGGTGCCGTACCATATCATAGGTGTGATTAAGGACATGGTATCCGAATCACCTTATTTTCCAGTTAGGCCAACACTTTTCCATCTGTTAAAGGGCGGCGGTGATTTTGTTATCCTGAGAATAAATCCCAAGATGAGTGCAAGCGAAGCACTTAGTAAAATAGAAAAAGTCTATAAGACATATAATCCGGCACAGCCATTTGAATACCAGTTTGTTGATGAAGAATATGCAAAAAAATTCGGCGACGAAGAACGTATCGGCAAATTGGCATCCGCATTTGCGAGTCTCGCCATCTTTATTAGCTGTCTCGGCTTATTTGGTATGGCATCCTTTATGGCCGAGCAGCGCGTCAAAGAAATTGGAGTGCGCAAGGTTTTAGGGGCATCAGTATTTAACCTGTGGGGCATGCTGTCAAAAGATTTTGTGCTACTGGTAATTATTTCATTAGTGATCGCATCACCTATAGCTTATTACTTTATGCACAACTGGTTGCAGAATTACCAATACCGTTCAGACCTGGCATGGTGGGTATTTGCAGTAACAGGAATTGGCGCGATGGCAATCACCTTACTTACCATAAGTTACCAAAGCATAAAAGCCGCTTTGGCTAACCCGGTGAAAAGCTTGCGAAGTGAATAGTCATTGGTCGGTTGTCGTTGGTCACTAGAGTTTAGGATTTAGAAGTTAGAGTTTTATATCATGATAAAGAACTATTTAAAAATCGCATGGCGAAACCTTGTTAGGAACAAGGCACATACATTTATTAACGTTACCGGTCTGTCTGTTGGTATGGCGGTTGCTATGCTTATCGGGCTATGGATATGGAGTGAGCTATCCTTCGATAAATATCATAAAAACTATGATAGGATTGCCCGGGTAATGCAAAACCAAACGTCGAATGGTGAGACTGCGAGCCTTAAAGCCATGCCCATGCCTGTAGCTCTTCAGCTCCGTCAGCTTTATGGGGACAATTTTAAACAGGTCGTACTATCTTCATGGACCAATCCTCATCAGCTCACATTTAAAGATATAAGCCTATCCGCCCAGGGAAATTTCATGGAATCGGGTGCGCCGGAAATGCTGACCTTAAAAATGCTACAGGGTACACGCTCTGCATTGAAAGATCCTTCGGCAATTATTCTTTCTGAATCGGTTGCTAAAGCAATTTATGGCAATATTGATCCCATCAATAAAACTCTGAAATTAGATGATCAGAACCTGAAAGTGGCCGGTGTCTATGCAGATCTGCCGACAAATACCACTTTCAACAATTTGTTGTTCATCGCATCCTGGGAAGCATACGCGAGCACCGATGACGTAAAGCAATCGGCGGGTGATTGGAATCACAATTTCGTCCAGATTTTCGCACAAGTTTCCGAATCAGCAGATATGACTTCGGTTTCCGAAAAGATCAGGCAGTTAAAATTCAATAACGTCGGTGCTGACGGAAAAAAGTCAAAACCAGAAGTATTTCTGTACCCGATGAGCCGCTGGCACTTGTACTCCGAATTCAAAAACGGGATAAATACCGGCGGAGATATTAAATATGTTTGGCTTTTTGGTATAACCGGCATTTTTATACTCATACTCGCCTGTATCAATTTCATGAACCTGAGTACCGCCCGTTCAGAAAAACGTGCAAAAGAAGTGGGTATCAGGAAGGCGATGGGCTCCATGCGCGGCCAGTTAATAGCTCAATTTTTAGGTGAATCATTATTATTGGCAGTTTTAGCGTTTGGCCTTTCGCTATTTATAACCCAACTCTTAATTCCATTTTTTAGTGAATTAGCCGGGAAACAATTGTCCATCTTGTGGACCGAGCCTGTGTTCTGGATACTGGGATTAGGATTCGCCGTACTATGCGGCCTGTTTGCCGGCAGCTACCCAGCATTTTACCTCTCGTCCTTTAAGCCGGTAAAAGTGTTAAAGGGCGCAGTTCAGGCTGGTAAATGGGCGGGGTTGCCACGCAAGGCCCTGGTAGTTATTCAATTTACGTTTTCCATAACCATGATCATTGGAACGGTCATTGTATTCCGCCAGGTTCAATTTGCAAAAAACCGTCCAATCGGCTATAGCCGTGCCGGGCTGGTTGTCGCAAGACCTTATTCAGCGGATATTCACAATCATTTTCAAGCCTTCAGAAACGACTTGCTCGAAACTGGTTTGATCTCGGAAGTAGCCGAATCCGGCAACCAAATAACCAAAGGCAGCCGGACAATCGGTGGTCTTAATTGGCGGGGTAAGGACCCCAATATGAAAGATGAATTCGCCACGTTCGCAGTAACCCCGGAGTATGGAAAAACCATCAGGTGGCAACTCAGAGACGGTAAAGAGTTTTCAGGTACTGGTCCAGCAGTGTTAAATGATATTGTAATAAATGAGACAGCTGTAAAATATATCGGGCTTAAAAATCCGATTGGCCAGATCGTCAGGTGGGATGATAAACCATACACGGTAATCGGTGTCACTAAAGACATGATTGTTGAATCGCCTTACGAACCTATTAAACCAACCATTTTTTATATCACTATCGACGCCGGTCCGTTAAATATCCGGATCAATCCAAAAGTCAGCGCAGCCAAAGCATTAAGCGCCACCGAAACGATTTACAAAAAATATGCTCCGGGGCAGCTTTTTGATTACCAGTTTGCCGATGAAGAATATGCTAAAAAATTCAGCAACGAGGAGCGGATCGGAAAACTTGCCAGTGCATTTGCCATACTCGCAATTTTTATCAGCTGCCTGGGCTTGTTTGGCATGGCCAGCTTTATGGCCGAACAGCGGACAAAGGAGGTCGGCGTTCGCAAAGTATTGGGCGCAACGGTTTTCAACTTATGGCAGCTGCTTTCAAAAGATTTTGTTGTGCTGGTAATTATTGCATTACTCATCGCAACTCCTGTTTCATACTATTTTATGCATCAATGGCTACAGGGTTATCAATATCACGCAGGAATTTCGTGGTGGATATTTGCAGTCACTGCTCTAGGTGCGGTTATCATCACTTTATTAACGGTAAGCTATCAAAGTATAAAAGCTGCCATAGCTAACCCGGTAAAGAGTTTACGGAGTGAATAGTCATTGGTCAGTTGTCATTAGTCATTAGAGTTTAGGATTTAGAACTTGGAATTTTACAGTCATGATAAAAAACTATTTTAAAATAGCCTGGAGAAACCTTATCAAAAACAAGGCTTCTTCTTTCATCAATATCGGCGGCCTAGCAGTAGGCATGGCCGTAGCTATGCTGATCGGTTTATGGATATGGGATGAGTTATCCTTTGATAAATATCACCAAAACTATGATCGTGTTGCCATTGCAATGCAGCATGAAACCTTTGATGGCACAATAAATACAAGTGCCGTAATTTCGCTTCCGCTGGATGCAGAATTACGAAAAAGCTACGGAAATGATTTTAAGCACATTGCCCTGTCATCGTGGACAGAAAAACATGTTTTTAATGTTGGTGATAAAAACATCTCCTACAGCGGAAATTTTATGGGATCAGAGGCCCCTGAAATATTTTCGCTGAAGATGATTTCAGGTACACGTGACGGGATAAAAGACCGCTCATCTATGATGATCTCTCAATCCGTAGCTAAAGCATTGTTTGGTAATACCGACCCGATGAATAAGGTGATCAAACTGGATAATAAGGATGTTTTTAAAGTTTCCGGCGTATATGAGGATATGCCAAATAATACCACTTTACACGATGTTGCTTTTATCGGTCCGTGGGAATATTATATCAATTCACCCGGTAATGAACGATCATTAACTGATTGGGGGAACAATTCCCTGTTCCTATATGTCCAATTAGCTGACAATGCGGATATGGCAAAAGTATCTGCAAAAATAAAAGACATCAAACTGAGCAAAATGAGCAAGGAGGATATCAAGTTCAATCCGATTATCTTCCTTCAGCCAATGAGTAAGTGGCATTTATACTCCGAATTTAAAAACGGCGTCAATACAGGCGGCGCTATACAATATGTATGGCTTTTCGGTATCATCGGAACATTTGTATTGCTACTGGCTTGCATCAATTTCATGAACCTGAGTACTGCCCGCAGCGAGAAAAGGGCCAAGGAAGTGGGCATACGCAAAGCTGTGGGTTCTGTCAGAGGTCAATTGATCAAACAATTCTTTTGTGAGTCATTCTTGGTGGCTGCACTGGCATTCGTTTTTTCGTTATTACTGGCATGGGTCGCAATGCCCTGGTTTAATAGTGTTGCTAATAAACAAATGACCATTTTGTGGGATAACCCACTTTTTTGGACAGCAGGCATAGGCTTCACACTATTTACCGGATTGATCGCAGGCAGTTATCCCGCATTGTATTTATCTTCATTTAATCCGGTTAAGGTATTGAAGGGCACTTTCAAAGCAGGCAGGTTTGCAGCTATCCCACGTAAAGTATTGGTTGTTGTCCAGTTTACTGTGTCTGTGGTTCTGATCATCGGTACCATCATCGTTTTTAAACAAATACAATTTGCCAAAAATCGACCTGTAGGGTATAGCCGTGATGGCCTGGTTAATATTCAAGTGACAAATGATGATCTGCACAAACACTTTGAAGCTTTGCGGGCAGATCTGCTAAAGTCCGGAGCAATAGCAGAAATGGCAGAATCAACCAGCTCTACCACAGGGGTAAATAATGACAGGGGCGATATCAGTTGGAAGGGTAAAGACCCATCTGCAAGCTCTTATTTTGGATACATCGGCGTAACAACTGAGTACGGCAAAACAGTAGGCTGGCAGTTTAAGGATGGCAGGGATTTTTCGCGCAAATTTGTTTCAGACTCATTAGGAATTGTGGTGAACGAGGCCGCCGTAAAATTTATGGGACTTAAAAACCCTGTTGGAGAAGTGGTAAGGATTGGTAAACGCGACCTGACCATTGTTGGCGTAGTAAAAGATATGGTGATGGAATCGCCGTATGATCCGGTTAAACAAACTATTTTTCACATCAGTCGGGGCTCTTCAGATGATGTGCTCATAAAGGTCAATCCAAATGTAAGCGCCCATGAAGCGCTTGGTAAAATTGAAGCGGCTTGTAAAACCTACTCCCCTTCTGTTCCATTCACCTACCATTTTGCTGATGATCAGTATGCTAAAAAATTCGCAACCGAAGAGCGTATTGGTAAACTCGCAAGTTCTTTTGCGGGTCTGGCTATTTTTATCAGCTGCCTTGGTTTATTCGGCATGGCATCCTTTATGGCGGAGCAACGCATCAAAGAAATTGGCGTGCGCAAAGTATTGGGTGCATCGGTTTTCGGTTTATGGCGCTTAATGTCCCGCGATTTTGTAGTACTGGTAATTATCTCATTGTTAATTGCTACACCGGTTGCTTATTACTTTATGCAGGGATGGCTGCAGAATTACACCTATCGTGCAGAGTTATCATGGTGGGTATTTGCAGTGACAGCAGCATCGGCTATTATCATAACCTTGCTTATGGTAAGTTATCAAAGCATCAAGGCAGCCCTGGCAAACCCGGTAAAGAGTTTGAAGAGTGAGTGATCAGAGATTTGTGATTAGAGATCAGTTAATCAGTAATTAGTGCAATCGCTGACTAATCTCTGATTACTAATCACTGGTTAACAGATAACATCTTCATCCAAAACCGAACAGCATTTGTATCAAAAACAGACGGTTGAATAAATGCATTGATTAACATCACACTGATAATCAATGCATTTAACTATGGCACATGATTTGGCTCATAATTTAAGTTACCTTGTAAAGGGCAATTAAAAACTGAAAAATATTAGAATTTGAGCATCATGATACAAAACTACTTTAAGATCGCCTGGCGGAATTTAAATAAACACAGGTTCTTTTCACTGGTGAACATTTGCGGTCTGGCTGTCGGCGTAGCCGCATTCTGGATCATTGCCTTGTATGTAACGGATGAATTAAGCTATGACCGCTATAATGAAAAAGCAGATCGCATATTCCGGGTAGTTCAGCATGGTAAATGGAACACCGGCGGCTTTGACCTGCCGATTACAGCTGTGCCTTATGCACCAGCCCTTAAAGCTGATTATCCTGAAGTAGAAGATGCCATCCGCATTGATATGGAAGGCGGTGGAAAGATCATGTACAATGATAAGCAGATCACAGCAAATGATATCTCGTTCACGGACAATGCCATATTTAATGTTTTCACCTATCATTTTTTAGAGGGTGATCCGCAAACAGCGTTGGCAAAACCACAATCCATTGTCCTTACAAAAACATTGGCTGTTAAATTATTCGGGGACGTTTCTTCAGCAATTGATAAAACGATATACTTTGAAAATAAAGATGCCAATACAGTTACCGGGGTAATAGATGATGTGCCCGCAAATTCGCATTTCACTTTTAGCGCGTTACGGTCATTTAATACTAATTATACCGGCAGGTGGGATGATGCTCATGTATTTACCTATGTTCTCCTAAAAAATTCTGACGATTACAAAAAGATAGAAGCTGGATCGGCTAGCTTTTATAATAAATATTTAAAAACCGGCCTGGCGAACGTCCATTACAGGATGGAACTGCAGCCGCTTACTTCTATACACCTGCACTCAAACCTGCAGTTTGAAATGGGTAATAACAGCAACATCACATATGTGTATGTTTTCAGTATAGTTGCCCTGCTGATCCTGAGTATAGCGGTGATCAACTATGTAAACCTAACCACCGCACGCTCAGCAGTGAGGATAAAGGAGATCGGCATCCGCAAAGTGATCGGTTCAGGCAGAAAACAACTGATGTATATGTTCTTTTCGGAGTCGGTATTGTTTACCACACTCGCCACCAGCATTGCGCTGGTGTTAATACAGGCGTCGCTGCCTTATTTCAACCACATGTCAGGAAAAAGCCTTGATATATGGCATTTTGGTATCATTAAATCCATTTTTTTATTTGGTGGTTTTGCCCTCATTTCGGGTTTGATCAGCGGGACATATCCAGCCTTGTTTTTATCCCGTTTCGATACCATTCCAGCAATGAAAGGGCAATTGGGCAACCAATCGTCTACCATACTTTTCAGGAAATCGCTGGTGGTTTTTCAATTTGTGATCACTATTGTGATGATTGTCGGTTCGTGCATTATTTATCAGCAATTGCATTATGTGATGAATAAAGATCTCGGCTTTAACAAGTCGCAAATGCTGACCTTTCATATTCATAGTAAAATGGCCCGCACAAAAATTGATGCGATGAAGTCGCAGTTGTTGCAAAATCCATTGATCAAAAATGTTAGCGCGGCAGGTAATCCTATTGGTAACAATGATATTGGCGAAACTGGTTTTAATTTCGGCCCGGATGGCAACACTGCATCTGATACCAAAATAGTTGAGCGATTGATAATCGACGAAGACTTTATCCCGGCAATGCAAATTAAATTGTTGCAGGGTCGCAATTTTATGAAGGGCAAAGCAGATTCCAGCCAGAACGCCATTATAGTGAACAGCACTTTGGTGAATGAACTGGGATGGAAAAACCCTGTAGGTATGCGTGTAAGAACCGGAGTAGACAAGGGTCAGATCATATGGTCGACCATAGTAGGCGTGGTAAAAGATTTTAACACTTATTCACTACAGCATAAAATTGCACCAATGGAATTAGTGTTGCCACAATCTGCTGATGACAAAGACAACCTTTATGTTCGTTTGAGCGGCAAAAATATTCCGGGCGCGCTTGATTATTTAAAATCGGTATACAGCCAGTTTGATCCTGAAAATAAAGTGGATTACCATTTCCTGGACCAAAATTTTGCCAACCAATATCAAACAGAACAGAAACAAGGTAACCTGCTATTCATTTTTACCGTACTTGCCATTAGCATTGCCTGTTTAGGCTTGTTCGGACTGGTTACGTTTACAGCAGAACAAAGAGTTAAAGAAATTGGCATCCGTAAAGTTTTAGGCGCCAGTATAAGTAACATCGTATCACTACTAACTAAAGAACTGATATTATTGGTAATAATTTCTACTGTTGTTGCCGCACCGGTTGCATGGTACGCTATGAACAAATGGCTGCAAAGCTTTGCTTATCGTGTAGACCTGCATTGGTGGGTATTTATTGCAGCCGGATTTGTCGCCATACTGATAGCGTTTATAACAGTAAGCATTCGTTCGGTAAAAGCAGCAATGGCTAATCCGGCAAAGAGCTTAAAGACGGATTAAGTAGTTGAAAGCCCTAAATGCATAAAATTTAACATTTAGGGCTTAGTATTTAACATTTGATAGTTCTCGTTTCGGGTTTAGGGCTTGTATATTAGGGTCTTATTTTAAGACCTCATGCTTCAAAATTATTTCAAAATAGCCTGGCGCAGCTTATGGAAGAATAAAGGCTTCTCAATTATAAATATATTCTGCCTTGCCTTAGGAATTACCTTTTCATTACTAATTGGGATATATGTTTTGAATGAGGAGAGCGTAAACTCAGGCATAAAAAATATTAATGAGCAGTATGTAATAAAAAGCAATTGGAAACAGGAAAATTCAGGCTCGCCGATCACAACTCTCGGCCCTTTGGCAAAAACGATTAAAGACGAATATCCAAACCTGGTTGAAAATTATTACCGTTTTGACCCCGTAGTAAATATTGTATCAGTAGGAGAAAAGCATTTTCGTACCCAAATAGCAATAGGCGATACCACTTTAGTTTCCATGTATGGATTTCCATTGTTATACGGTAATCCTAATCAGGCTTTTCGTAATAACCAATCAGCAATAGTAACTGAAGATTTTGCCATGAAGTTTTTTGGCAAAGCAGATGCGATTGATAAGGAAATTACCATACAAACACCTGCTGATGGTAACAAACATAATTTCATAATCACTGCTGTATTAAAAAAATTGCCTTTTAATACGGTATCCAATTTTACAAATACACCTTACCAGGTGTATCTGCCAATGGATAACAATCAATATTTTCAGGGTGGAGATAAGGGTGATAATTGGTCAAATGTTTATATGGTTAGTATGTTACAGCTAAAAAAAGGAGTTACTGCCAATAATCTTGAAAAGCCCTTTGCACATATCCTTGAGAAATATCAGCCCGCTTTTGTAAAAGGGAATTTAAAAGTTGAGCTGGCAGCTATGAACAATTATCATTTAAAAGATAATAATAGCGCCGTGCAAAAAATGCTCACGACACTATCGTTGGTCGCTGCCTTTATTTTACTGTTAGCCATCATAAATTTTATCAATATCAGTATCGGCACATCCGTATACAGGTTAAAAGAGATCGGTTTACGAAAAGTATTTGGCGGCGCAAAAATTCAGCTTATTGTTCAGTATATTACAGAAGCATTGATCCTAACCTGCACCGCGGGTATTGTGTCAATAGGTTTGTATGAGTTATTATTACCTGTCTTTACCCAGCTTTTAAATACAACCCTCGATCATTTTTGGCAATTTGGATTTATCAAAGTATCGTTTATTGTTGCCCTGGTACTTGTTGTTGGATTGGTTTCGGGTATTTATCCAGCATTTGTATTAAGTTCGGCAAATGTCATTACTGCAATAAAAGGAAAGCTAGACACCAGCAAAGGAGGATTAACGCTTAGAAAAATATTGCTCGTAATTCAGTTTACTTTGGCCATTATAGTTTTTATTAGCGCCATTATTGTTTCCAAACAGGTATCCTATTTTTTTAATAAAGACCTTGGCTATAATAAGGAGCAGGTAATGATCGTATCGTCACTGCCTCGTCAGTGGGATTCAATAGGCGTGGTAAAAATGGAAAATGTTAAAACCAGGTTGTTGCAAGTGCCCGGTGTAAAAAGTGCATCACTTTCATATGATATTCCGGACGGCAATAGTGGTGGCAGTGTAACGGTGTACCCACAAAATAGCAATAATTTGGTAAACATGGCAACTATTGGCGTAGATGCAGATTTTGCACAAGTATTTGGGCTTCATGTTAAAGAGGGCTTTTTTTTACAATATAATGGCGGGGACTATTCGCAAGGGAGGATAGTACTGAATGAAGCTGCCGTTAAAGCTTTGGGATGGACCACCGCCATAGGGAAGACATTTAGATTAGGTGGCTTGAACGGGCCTTTAGAAACAGTTACAGGGGTTGTAGAAGATTTTCATCTTGAATCTTTACAAAATAAAGTGCAGCCGCTTATCATAGCCAATGTAAACGAGCCCTTTACCAGAAACTATCGCTACTTCTCCATTAAATTAAATACATCCGATATTAATAGTACAATAAATGCTTTGCAACAAGAATTTAAAACACAATTTCCCGATGCAGGATTTGAGTACACTTTTATGGATGATAAATTTCAGGCACTATACACATCCGAATTTCAATTAAAAAAGGCAACTGATATTGCTACGGCCTTAAATTTACTCATAGTTCTCACAGGCATTTTTGGCGTAGTGGCTTTTACATTAACAAAACGTACAAAAGAAATTGCGGTACGCAAGGTATTGGGTGCAGATGTGAAAAGTATTATTTTCATCTTTTTGAAAGAATATGGCGTATTGATATTCATTTCAAATATCATTGCCTGGCCAATTGCATACATCATCACTGCAAAATGGCTTGAAAATTATGCCTACAGAATTCACCAAAATTTTATACCATATCTTTTTGTATGCTTCTTTATTCTTGTAGCTGCATTCATTTTAATAACTGCTCAATGCTTTAAAGCTGCATTGGTAAACCCGGTAAAGAGTTTGAAGACTGAGTGATTTGGGGATTAGTGATCGGTGATTAGTGACCAGATATTACTTAAAAGTAAAGCCCTTAAGAGTTTTGTTCTTAAGGGCTTTACTTTTAAGTGCTTAATAACTTTACTCTACAATTAAAGTCGCGATAGAGTGGGGCGCACTGCTTAATTTAGCGGCTTTGCCTTTTATCCATAGTGAATAGTCGATCTTCTCGTCGTTTTTATTCATTACAACTACGGCAATTTTACCGTCAGGATTCATATAGGCTGTTGTAAGCAGCTTGTCTCTGCTGGCTACACTTGCAATGCGTTTGGCGCCAGGTTTAATAAATTTCGAGAACTGACCTATGTAATAATAAGAACTGGTATAAATCAATGTACCGTTTTTAATATCTGCATGGATTGGGGCAAAACAATAGTTGCCGACATGGTTAGGGCCGCCTTTTTCATCAAGTAGCACATTCCAGTCGGTCCAGCCTACTGTACCGGCATTAAAATCGTTGATCATTGATGTTCCATATCTTTCACCCAATGCCCAATCGTTTAACTTATCTGCATCAAATTTTTCAACACAACCTTCTGTAAAGATCAGGTTTTTATCGGGGAATGCCTGGTGTGTTATCCTTTCAGCTTCAAAGTTCGGGCCCGCGCCTGTCCAGGTTTCGTACCAATGGAAACCTATACCCCATACATATTTAGCGGCAGCGGGATCTTCCAATACAGTACTTGCACGCTGATAAAGAAGATCGCGGTTATGATCCCAGATGATCAGCTTTTTGTTTGCCATACTTGCTTTGTATAAAGTTGGGCCTAAAAAGTTTTTAATAAAGTCCCGCTCCTCTTCGGCGGTATAAAGGCATGATTCCCAAGTTTGTGTTGCCATAGGTTCGTTCTGTACGCTTAAGCCCCATATTGGTATGCCTGTCTTTTCGTAAGCTTTTATAAATTTTATATAAAAATTTGCCCAGGTTTGGTCGTATTTAGGCAAAAGCTTACCCCCATGCAAAACATTACCATTGGTTTTCATCCAAGCCGGCGGGCTCCATGGTGCAACAAAAAGGGTTAATTTACCACCGGCTGCAGCCGTTACCTCTTTAATAAAAGGGATACGGTATTTTTTATCATGACTGATATCAAAAGTTTTAAGCGATACATCATTGTCCTGCACGTAGCTGTAGCTTTCGCTCGAAAAATCGCTGCTTTGGATGCTAGTACGGCCTAATGTATAGCCTATACCCTTCTGCTTATCATAGTAAGCTGTCAGGAATTCTTTTTGCTTATCTTTCGGCAGCTTGTAAAAAGTTTCGGCCGAAGCATCGGTTAATGCACCACCAATGCCCAGCATGGTTTGAAAGGACCTTGACGGATCGACAAAAACAGCCACTTCTGTTTCGCCCGGTTGGGGCTTAGCCTCAAAATGAAGTGTTTCTGTTGGTGTTAACCTGTTATCCGTTCCCTTTTCGGTGACGAATACTTTTACCGATTTATTTGTAAGAGAAAACTGCTGTGCAGATTTTTGGGCATTTGCTGTGCCTGCGATCAATAAGCCTGCTGCCATAAAACAGGCTGATGTAAATTGTGCTTTGATCATAATGGTTTATTGATGGGATTTATTTAACGGCCAAATCTATTAAAGTTGCCCATATAAACCAATAAACTTATGTCTAATTATCGTAATCCTTTTTCCTCCAGATATTTAACCAAAGCAGCCGGGTGGTCTGTTTGCAGACCTGTAAAGCCTTTAGCGATAGCCTGATCCCATATTGCTGCACTTTCATCTTTACTCTGTGCATCGGGCCATGCGGGTAAATTCATACCCTTAGCTTCTGCAACCATTTCCTTGGTATATTCTTTCCAGTCTCCATCTAACAGATCAGGTTTCGCCTGGTTAATGAACGTTTTCATCCCTTCAACATCTTTAGCACTATTTGGCATGCTTAACATCAAAGGCATATCAGGGGCAGCACTCCTCCAATCTATTAGTTGTTGTATCCCGTTTATATAGATCAGAACCTGTTTTTCCATACCATATTTTTTCAGCACAGCATAAGTAGCAGCCGCCGAGGCCTGTTTAAAATCAATGTAGATGTATATTTTGTCCTTACAAAGATTGATGATCTGCTCAAAAGTTGGCACTCGATAAATAGTCTTATCCAAACTGTCACGACTCTTTACCTGCAGCTGTTCAATCTCATTAAGAGTCATGTCTTTTATCGCGCCTTTTCCGCCTGTCATTCGGTTTATAGTCGCGTCGTGCATACTTACCAGGGCGCTATCCTTTGTAGTACGCAGATCGATCTCCACATAATCAGCCTTATTTTTAATGGCTTCTGCATAGGCAGCAAGGGTATTTTCAGGATAGATGACGTGATCTCCCCTGTGGGCAATCACTATGAAACGGTGCCGTGGCTTCGGTGCGGGATTTGGTTGTGCATTAGCATTAACCCAGGCAAAGCCTGCAATTAACAGAACTAAAAATGTTTTCATCATGCTATTTACCTAATCCTGGTTTATCTTTTGCCATAATGGTTTCAATCGCATCGGCCACTTCATGATCGGCATTATTTTTAAAATCGTAACCTAATAATTTGGCCATACTTTGTGCCAATTGTTTGTGATAAGTAGTGGTTTGGGTTTTTATAATGCCATCACTTGGTGTATCAGGACCAATAACTGCAACCCAGGTTTGTTCAGAATTTTTAATCCCGGCTCCATGGCTTCTCCATGCATCTAAAGGTACGTCTCCACGGCCGTGGTCACAAGTCACTATCAGCGTAGTTTTATCTTTATACACCGGATCGGTTTGTACGTATTGCCATAGTTCCTGCAGATAAGCATCTTCCTGGTGCGCTTGTGTCAGGTACATTTTATAATTGCCCGCGTGAGCCATATCATCTGTTTCATCAAAAGCCAGATACAATACACGTGGCTTGTATTCTTTTAAGTATTCCTTACCAAATTCATAGGTCATAAAATCTATCCGGGTATCGCCTAAATAATGTGGCGCTTTATGCTGCATCTCATTCAAATATTTTAAGCGGTCATCAGCCTTAACATCCTCGAAATTGGTATACCCGGCATTAACTTTTAAACCCGAACGCTGAACATTAAATATAGCAGGAAATGCCTCCCATGATGCAAAAATGGCTACTTTATTTTCTAAGCCCCGTTGTTTATTCAGGTATTCAAATACACTTGTGTTAGGATCAGGCACCGGATTGTTACTGTTCACCCTTACATCAGGAAAACCTGTGAATATTTCGTTATAGCCCGGATAGGAGAAATGATATTGATTTGCCACTTCATCACAATTACCCAAATCCCTGTCGCCATATAATTGGCCTTCATTTGCCAAAGTTGACCAAAAGAACGGCATCAGTAATTTGCGCCGTTCCACCGGTGTTTCGGCCCAGAATTTTTTCTTTATGTCTGCTTTGGTATCAGTATATTTTGAGTTGATCAAAGCAGAATCAGCACCGCGGTAAAGCTCTTGCCAACGAAAACCATCCAGTGTAACTATTATTATATTTTGTGTTCTGTGGCTTTGCGCAAATAGTGGTAATACAACAATTAAGGTTAGGAACAATAACCCGGGTTTTTTCATTGTTTTAATTATTTAGGGAGGTGACTCAATTGATAACTTAATAAAAACCTTGTCTATACCACAAAAATAAAGGCGGGATATTAAGCCCACCTTTATTGAAATTTAATTTAAAAGTTGTTGGTAATTTACCAATTGTTAATAATTATTACCCATGGTTATTTTAGTATCCACATTACCCCGTTGATGTCGTCATTACCTCCATACTGGCTTTGTAATGCGGCATTATAGTTAGTAGTATTAGCTGTACGTTCGCTGGAAGGATATTGGAAACGCAAAGCAATACGCTGCCCATTGTCAGTACCAGGACCTGTAGTAAAGGTTGGTACACCGGTTCTGCGATAAGTGAAATAAGATTCTAAACCAGCATGACGGAATAGTGCCAGGTATTTTTGCTGCAATATTTGTGTCAAACCTGTAGCACCAGCGGCATATTTAATCAACGGCTGGGCATAATATGTGGCCCAGTCAAAATTGATAGGATACGTGTCATAATTTTTAGCTGCCTTAACATCTGATGAACCCGGACGATAGAAATAAGCAACAAAAGTGCTGGCAGGAGTGGTGGGTATGTTATAATAATCCAGGGAAGTCTGTATACCTGCTATATAATGTGCTTCAGCATTACCTGTAACCCAACCACGGTTTATACCCTCAGCAATATTAAATTCCTGTTCAGAAAAACCGATCTGAATGCTTGGCTCACCGATATAGGTTGAATAATAATGCTTTCTGTTGATGAAAGAATATAATTGAAGTCCTGCGTTGTTATACATCACGCCAAGGTCAAGTCCGGGATCTGCACCGATGAATGAGGCAAAATCTGTTGGGCTCTGATGCAAACTATCCACGGCGTAACGAGCAGGTTCTGCAGTTACATAAACTCTTGGGTCCTTGAAAGTAGTAAGCAACTTAATATAGGTTTGTGATGTATTTTGTCTTGAACCATTTTGCCCAAAGTTATCCGGAGTTTGAGGATAATAATTTGAAGGGGCAACAAAGGTGTACTGAAGGTTGTCTGCAGAGCTTTGCAATAAAGGATATGTAGTCGGATTTCCAACGATGGCTGCAAACTTTGTAGCGATATTCATATCGGGGTCAGATGTTACCTTCTTGCTTAATTGAAGAAGTAATCTGAGGTGATATGCATTTACAACTTTCTGCCATTTGGTTAAATCTCCACCAAAAAACTGATCGCTGCTTAATGTTGCGCCTAAACCTGTACCTCCAACACTTGGGTCAGCAATTAATTTAGCAAGGTCAGCGTTAGCGTCTTCCAGCCAGGCAAGACACTGTACCATTACCGCTTTTTGGGTATCGTACTTAGGTTCAAAATTTGCTGCACCTTGTAAGGCCTGGGTCATTGGAATATCACCTCTCTCCAGGCTCATTTTACTGAAAAAATAAGCCCTGAAAAATTTCCCCATAGCTTCGTACGGATTAACAGCGGCACCGCCAGATGAAGTAGCCTGACCCTCCATTAATATAACGTTTTTTAATGTAGTGTAGTAATCGGCTCCATTATCAAAATTATAGGTATTATTACCATAGTAATTGTAATTATAGATATAATACTGGCACCATATTTCGGCTTTATTAGATGCATTTTTATATACATAGGTGCCTTGGTCATTGCTTGCATAAGCTCCGTCTGGAAGATCAACCATATTGTTTAATACTCCGTTTAAAAGCAAGGATGCGGGAACAACACTTGGCACGTTGGGATTTTTAGTCAAATCCTCAAAACTTTTTTTACAACTGCTTACCGTCACCATAACTAATGCTGCCAGTAAATAAAATTTAAATATCTTTTTCATGATTCGTTTTCCAATTTAATTAGAATGAAAGTTTTAGGTTAATACCGTAACTGCGTACAGATGGTGACTGTAAACCTGTAAGCGTTGTACGCGTATTAGCATATTGGTCCAGGTCAACATCCTTAAACTTAGGGTCTTTGTAGAAATACAATAAGTTACGGCCATATAACGAAGCTGAAGCCTTAGTTATAAATGTGCGCTCCAACCATCTTTTTGGAAAGGTATAATCAATGGTCACTTCACGCAGCTTAGCATAAGTTTTACTCATCAGGTTGGCTTCGTCAACATTATAATACTCGCTTACATACTCCTGTACCAGGGCAGTTGTTTGATTTGGTGCATACTGTAATGCTCCGTAGTTTAAAACAGCACCTGTAGCAGAATTATAATTTGGAGCTACACCATTTGATATCTGCACGCCCTGGCCCACATAAGTGCCTTTATAATTTGGATTAGGTTTTTGATTATTGAGAGGATAATTCAACCAGTCCTGGTAACGCGCTGCGCCTAAAGCGCCTTCGGCAGTTAATGCGTTAGATCCGCCACGCATGGTTTTATTAAATACATAATCTTCTGTAACACCACCTACCGAGCCATCAAACTGGAAGCCTAAACCTATGTTCTTATAATGTACATGGTTATAGATACTCCAGGTAAAATCAGGGTCAAGGTGCCCCAAGTACTGCGGAACAGGGTTAACTAATGGTTCGCCACCACCTTTACCGCTTGCGTCAGGAGAGCTGTTTATAATTTGACCATCAGGGGTTCTTACAAATTTACTTCCGTAAAATTTATCTACGCGATCACCCTTTTTAAAGAAGGTATTATAAACTGTTTGAGGGACATTGTTAATGACCGGCAATTCTGTGTATACTTCTTTGTAAGTAGACCAGTTAACTAAAACATCCCAGCCAAAGCCACCCATGTTTTTGATAGGTGTGCCGCTTAAGCTGATTTCATACCCTGTTTTTTTGGTTTTTAGGGCATCCAGGTAATAGTCGGTATAACCGGTCGCAGTAGACAAAGGATTATCCAGGATCTGAGGTCCGTCAATGTATTGGAATGCGGTGAGGCTCAATCCTAAACGATTTTGAAGGAATTTTAAATCTAAACCTTCTTCGTAGTTAACACGGGTTGAAGTTTTAATATTATTCTGATACAAGCTATTTGGGCCATAGCCTGCTGGCTGACCATTATAAGGCTTAGCTGTAGAATAGGCCGAATTAAGCGAATAATTTGGACCATTATAAGGCGTATTATAAGTAGTTCCATAACCCAAAGGATTATCATATAATGATGGACCGGTGCCGCCTCCAAATGCTGTAATGGTGTTAAATGGAGCTGGCCCGATAGTTGGACTTGTAGCATCCGAGCGTACGTTTGAGTAAGAAGCACGTGCTTTTAAGAAGGTTATAAAATCGGGCAATTTAATGTAATCTGAAATTACAGTAGCACCTGATAAACTTGGGTAATAATAAGTAGTCACATTCTGGAACGCTGACGATTTATCAACACGACCTGTGCTTGATAATGTAGCATATTTACCGAAGCTAAAATCGACTGAATAGAATCCGCTTAAGGTTCTCAATTGTGAATAAAAGCTGGTAGCCTGTAACGGATTTAATGAGTTGCTAAATGAATAAACTCCGGGAACACTTAAATAATCTGTTGATACCCAACTTGAGTTATATTTAAAACTACGTAAGTTACCACCGACCAAACCCGAAATGTCCAGGAATTTATGGGCAACACCGTAGTCAAAATTTAACTTTAACTCTGTATTGTTCTCAAACAGGTCCCTGCGATCTTCACGATAATCGCCTTCATTACCCTCACGTCCATATGGGTGCGCCGAGTATGGCAGATCTTCTGTACGTAATAGGTTATAGGTATCAATCTGTGATTTCAAACCCACATTTAAATGATTATCTATTTTGTAATTACCTGACAGATATCCGTAGGTATCATTTTTATAATGCCCGCGTGTCCAAATCTGGGTAAGGAAATAAGGGTTATGGTAACGGGTATACTCCGCAAATTCAGATTGTACCCCTACTTTACCAGGCTGCCAAATGGCTTTAATATCCGGTGAGTTAACACTCCAATCGGCACCTGTCCATATAGCTAAGTTGTAGATAATACTATTTGGGCCATATTGAACATCAGGAAAATTGTCTGTGCTCTGCCTGTTAAAATTTACGCTTGCTTCAAATTTTAAACGAGAAGTCGGGTTGAATGAACCATAAAAGTTGGCATTGGCTATATCCAGATATTGTGATGGAATATAGCTCGTTTGATGTTGCTGCGAAAGTGAAAACCTTGTTGTATAGTTTTCACCGTTAGAGGTTATGGCAACATCGTTATTAGTTTGGAAACCTGTTTGTAAAAAGTTAGCCAGGTTATTAGCGCCACGGGCTGTCCATGGAGTTCCCTGGCGAACGCCGTTTACAACAGGACTATCGTATTGTGGAATTGACTGACCTGCAAAGTAAGGGCCCCAAACGTCATAATCACTATCCACACCACCTCGTGCACCACCTTTACCGTTTACGAATTCATAAAAAGTATTTTCACCAGGTCCATATGAATGCTGAACACGTGGGAATGCCAGAAAACCTTTATTCATCACCGTACTGCTATTAATATCTACAGTAAGCCCTTTCTTGGCGTTATTACCTTTCTTAGTGGTGATCAAAATAGCGCCGTTTGCTGCGCGGTTACCATATAACGCAGCCGCAGCAGGGCCCTTTAATACAGTGTACGTCTCGATGTCATCCGGACTCAAATCGAAAGTATCCGAGTTGATAGGCAGACCATCAATAACATACAGCGAAACAGTGTTACCACGTATAGTTACGTTAGGTATCCCCAATATCTCAGATGTTGCACTTACTGATAAACCTGCTACTTTGCCGATTAAACCATTAACCGGGTTAGGATCGCGGGCTGTAGTTAGCTGGTCACCATTAACTGTTTGAATTGCATAACCGATACGGCGTGTTTCTTTCTTAACACCTAAAGCGGTTACCACAACCTCATTAAGAGATTTGTTATCGGCAGCAAGGGAGATGTTATATTCAGTCTGATCACCTACAGTAACATCCTGGCTTTGATATCCAAGAAATTTAAATGTAAGCACCTGACCTTTTTCAACGGTAAATAAAAACCGACCATTGACATCTGTTACTGTACCTTTTGTTGTTCCCTTAAGCAAAACGCTTACTCCGGGCAGAGGTTGTTTAGTCTCGTCGGTTACGGTACCACCGATCTTGGTTTGCCCGAATAAAAGTACCGGGGCAAGACATAACAACGTTATCGCCATTATTGTCTTAAAGTGAATGTAGAGCTGTTTCATCTGCTTAAATTAATTGAGTGAGGAGGATAATTTTCATGCAGCAATACTAAACTTAGTTTATTATTTGTAAACTAAGTTTATATTAAGGAAAGCTTAACATTCCGTGCAATACACGTTAAGAAGGGCATTTTCTGTAACAGCAGCGTTACAGTCGACTTACAATTAATTAATATTCGAAGGGCTCGAAATCAATTATTGTTATATAAATGACTTACAGCCATTGACTTAAGATGTTCAATATTCTGTACTGGCAAATTAATCTCTTTTGCCGTATCATCCCAATAGCGCAGGCGTATAAATAATTCAGCATCTGGGTTTTGTTCAAAATCCGCAGCTTCCTGTTCGGTCATGCGCCCACCCTGGAATTCAAGCGTTGCTTTACTGGCTTCTGATAGACGATTGTAGTATTCGGGATGCTTATAGGTTAGATATCTTTTGGCAATCACGTGGCTTTCAACCAAAGTAGCAATTCTTTCAGAAAAACCACGTTCACGCAGATAGTCTGCACCTAATTTTTCATGATCAACATTTCCAAATCCGTCCATACTTTCTGCTTCATTACTTTCGGCGCATAAGTGGCCGATGTCATGGAAAAATGCGGCAAGTATAACTTCATCTTCAAAACCCTCTTCCTCGGCCAATACAGCAGCCTGCGACATATGCTCTAACTGCGATACCGGTTCGCCTATGTAATCCTCGTCACCATGTTTTTCATACAAAGCGAAAATCTCATCAACAATATCTTCGGGTTTTAAAGCGGGACGATTCATAGACTTAAAAAGGTTTATACAAATAAAGGCATCTGATATTATTAAATTATTAAATCTTCATGATTGATTCAGGAAACTAAATTAAATTATCTTTAATTTGGAAAATCCTAATACCAATATAAATATAACTACGTTTACCTAATCCTATGGAAGATGACATACTGATACAGATCAGTAACCGTATTAAAGAGCGCCGCCGCGAAAAAAATATTACTGTACAAGAACTTGCCAGCCTGGCCAATGTAAGTAAAGGACTAATATCGCAGATAGAAAATAGCCGGACTATACCCTCGCTGATCGTACTGATAGATATAATTAAAGCGCTAGAGATAGACCTTAACGAGTTTTTTAAAGATATCCGTACCAAAAGTAAACTTTCTCCTATCCTGATAAAACGTAAGGATGAGTATGAACATTTTGAAAAGGAACATGCCAACGGTTTCCATTACCAGCGAATACTGACCAGATTTATCGATCACTCAACAGTAGACATCGTTATTCTGAATCTTGAGCCTAATGCCACAAGGCCTTTGGTTGAAACTGATGCTTTTGAATATAAATACATTTTAGCAGGCGAAATCGAATATCAGTTTAAAGAAGAAAAGATCAGATTGAGCCAGGGCGATTCCATGCTTTTTGATGGGCGTATACCTCACACCCCTAAAAACCTGGGCAGCCAAACTGCCAGCATGCTGGTGGTCTATTTTTTCGAAGAGAAGAAGAGTTAGTAGTTAGTGATTTGTGAATAGTGATCAGTGATCAGTTGGAAAAATCTCGGGAGAGTGATTAGCGACTGGTGATCAGAGATTAGTTGGAGAATATCCGGGAGAGTGCTATTTTTATTGTAAAACTAAAAAATATGCCCTATTGCCAAAACTGATTAACTAATCTCTAATTAACTAGTCTCTGATTAACTGATCACTGATTAACTAATCTCTGGTCACATCTTAACCAAACCTTAACACAAATTTAGTTCGATATTAATAAACTAAGTTTAGTATTGCTCAACTTTCTAACAATCAATACATGTCCATAAAATTAGTAGTTTTTGATATAGCCGGCACCACGGTAAAGGATGATCATAACGTAAGTAAGGCTTTCCAGGCAGCATTAAAAAAATACGATTATGATGTCCCGCTTGAAATGATCAACCCGCTTATGGGCTACGAAAAAAACCAGGCGATCACCCAAATGCTACGTTTGCATGAGCAGGATAAATCAAAGATCTCAACTGAATTGGTAAATCATATTCATCATGAGTTTATCATACAAATGATCAATTTCTACCAATTTGAACCGGGTATTGAGCCACTTCCTAATGTAGAAGAAACATTTAAAGCGTTGCATCAGCTGGGAATTTTAGTAGGCATCAATACTGGTTTCTCAAAAGATATTGCCGAAACCGTTGTCAACCGTCTTCAATGGCGCGAAAAAGGACTGATTGATTATCTTGTAGGTTCTGATGAAGTAGAACTCGGCCGCCCTCATCCCTTTATGATCCAGAAAATGATGCATGAAGGCGGTATTACAGATCCCCTTGAAGTAGCTAAGGTAGGCGATACTGAAGTTGATGTACGTGAAGGCCAAAATGTTGGCTGTCGTTATGTGATCGGTGTTACCACTGGCATCTTTACCCGCGAAGAGCTGGAAGAATACCATCCTACTCATATCATCGATGATATAGCACAAGTATTGGACATTATCAGTGAATAACAAATGAAACTGATCGATCAGCTTAGAGTTAAAGTTGCAAAATGGCCCTATGGGTTGCTTTCATTAATGGCGGCAATTTCTTCGTTCGGAGCCTATACATGCATGTATGCTTTTCGTAAGGCATTTGCGGCAGGCACTTTTACCGGGCAACAATACTTTCACATCGATTATAAAGTTTGGCTGGTTATAGCGCAGATCATTGGCTATACTTTGAGTAAATTCTATGGTATAAAATTCATATCCGAACTAAAACCCGGCCAACGCGCCAAATACATCCTCTTGCTGATCGGTATAGCTTGGCTTGCTTTATTATGTTTTGCAATTGTTCCTGCACCTTATAATATTATTTTCTTATTCATTAATGGCTTCCCGCTTGGATTGATCTGGGGCCTGGTTTTTGGTTACCTGGAAGGACGCAAATCAACCGAGTTTATGGCGGCGGTATTATCCATCAGTCTGATATTTGCTTCAGGCTTTGTAAAAACTGTGGCACGTATACTGATGAGTTCATTCCACGTAAATGAATTCAATATGCCGTTTATAACCGGGGCGTTATTTGTTGTTCCGTTGTTGCTATTTGTTTTTTTATTAGAGCTGATGCCAGCCCCTACTGCTGAGGATATACGCCTGCGTACCAAACGCCTGCCGATGGATGCTGCCGAGCGTAAAAGTTTTTTACAACGATTTCTACCGGGGATCATTCTTACATTGATCATTTATGTGCTGCTAACCATTATGCGCGATGTACGGGATAGTTTTGAGGTAGAAATATGGAACAGCATGGGCATAAAAGACAATACCATTTATGCTAAAATAGATACCATCATCTCCATAGCGGTTTTGATAGCAATGAGTTTGCTTATCCTGGTCAAAAAGAATCTGAAAGCATTCAGTATTATACATGTCATGATCATTTCGGGATGTGTACTTATTGGTATCGCTACTGCTTTGTTCACTTTTCATCTCATCAGTCCAATGGTCTGGATGACGCTGGCCGGACTTGGGCTTTACCTTGGTTATGTGCCTTACAATGCTGTTTTCTTTGAGCGTTTGCTCGCTTCTTTTCACTATAAAGGTAATGTAGGTTTCCTGATTTATGTAGCTGATTCAATGGGTTACCTGGGTAGTGTAAGTGTGTTACTTATAAAAGAATTAGGACAACCTAGTGTGAGTTGGGGTACTTTCTTTAAAAATAGTGTTCTGGCAGTGGCAGTGATCGGCGGGATATGCGCTACTTTATCGTTATTATATTTTCTGCGTAGCGCACGAAAGAAAAATTTAGACCAACAAGAACAGCAACTGAATATTTTACCAGTATGAATCCATCATGAGCCACCGCTCATAAAATGAATAAAAACGGCTCATGATAGCTTCATCACCATTAAAAAATAATTTATTTTGATGAAAAACTCTTCGGCAATAGTTATAGGTGCTGGTATTGTAGGCCTGGCTACAGCACGTGCATTAGCCATAAGAGGCTATAAAGTGACAGTCTTTGAGCGTAATGAGCGTGCCGTTGGTGCATCGATCCGTAATTTTGGAATGATATGGCCCATCGGACAGCAAACGGGGCCATTGTTTGAAAGAGCTATGCTGTCGCGAAGTATTTATAAAGAAATATGTACCGAGGCCCGGATATGGCACAATGAGGTAGGCTCGTTACACCTGGCTTATCATGACGATGAATTGCAGGTAATAGCCGAATACGTGGAAGCAAACCAGGCATTTCGTGATTGCGCATTGCTCACTCCTACCCAGGCACTTGAAAAATCGGGAGCTATTAATCCCAACGGCTTGAAAGGTGCTTTGTGGAGCGGTGAAGAAATGATTGTGGAATCAAGAGTGGCTGTTGGAGAAATTGCTAAATATCTCGCAGAAAAATACGATGTTGAATTTCATTGGAACACAGCCATTAATAAGATAGAACATCCAAAAGTAATGTCAGGGGATCGCAGTTGGGAAGCTGACGAAATATTTGTTTGCAGCGGGGCTGATTTTGAAACACTTTATCCCGAATTGTTTTTGGAAATCAACATCACTAAATGCAAACTGCAAATGATGCGATTGGTAGCTCAACCTGATGGCTGGCGAATAGGTCCGTCATTATGTGGCGGCTTATCTATGATCCATTACCCGGGTTTCCAGGTGGCGCCGTCATTACCCCAATTAAGAAAACGATACGAGGAACAATATGCAGAATACCTGCAATGGGGCATCCACGTAATGGTTTCACAAAATGGAGGCGGTGAGTTGACCATAGGTGATTCGCACGAATATGGGCTGGTACATGATCCATTTGATAAAGCATTTATTAATAATTTAATAACCGACTACTTACATACGTTCGCCAATTTTAAGGACTGGAAGCTGATGCAATCATGGCATGGGATATATCCAAAAATGATGAATGGACAAACTGAACTGATCATTGAAACTGAGCCGGGAGTAACTGTTATCAATGGACTTGGAGGCAATGGTATGACGCTATCCTTTGGATTGAGTGAGCAGTTTTTTGCAGCAAGATAATTTAATATGCAGATGTGCGAATGTGCATATATGCGGATGATATTTGATTCATAATTTTATATAAAACTTGCAAATCTGCACATCTGCATATTTGCACATTAAAAATTCACATGAGCGACTCAAGAAGAGATTTTCTTAAAAAAGCAGCTTTATTAGCCGGTGCTACCGGCTTTGCTAATATTATACCTGCGTCCATACAAAAAGCAATGGCTATCAACGCCGCTGAGGGAAGCACCTATATGGATGCCGAACACATTGTGATATTGATGCAGGAGAACCGCTCTTTCGATCATACCTATGGTACACTGCAGGGTGTGCGTGGTTACAATGATCCTCGCGCTATTGATCTGCCAAACAAAAATAAAGTTTGGCTGCAATCGAATGCCGAAGGCGAAACTTATGCCCCTTTCCATCTCGATATAAAGAATACCAAAGCGACCTGGATGAGTTCGCTGCCGCATTCCTGGGCCAACCAGGTAAATGCGCGTAATGATGGCAAATTTGATCAATGGCTCAACGTAAAAAAGAACAGCATCAAAGAATATCGCCACATGCCGTTAACATTGGGTTATCATAACCGTGAGGATATCCCTTTTTATTATGCTCTGGCTGACGCTTTTACTGTATGTGATCAAAACTTTTGCTCGTCATTAACCGGTACTAATCCTAACCGGCTTTACTTCTGGACAGGCACAGTGCGTGAAGAACAGCATGAAAATTCAAGGGCGCATGTATGGAACGAGGATATGGATTATGGCACGCTGAAATGGAAAACTTTTCCTGAACGTTTAGAGGAACAAGGCATATCATGGAAATGTTACCAAAATGAAGTTGCTATTGATACAGGATTTGACGGAGATGAAGATCCATGGCTGTCTAATTTCCAGGATAATCCATTAGAGTTTTTCGGTCAATACAATATCCATTTGCACCCAAAACATATTGATGCATTAGAGAAAAGGACTACGCAGTTGCCTAAAATGATAGACGATCTGCAAAAAAAGATTGATGCTTTACCTGCCGGTGATGCCCACATCGATCATTTAAAACATCAGCTTAAGGAATTGCAGGAGTACCTTGAAGGTGTTAAAAAAGAAAAAGAAACTTATAAAGCCGGCCAGTTTGATAAATTATCTGACCATGAAAAGACCTTGCATTTGAAGGCGTTCGACACAAATTCAAATGACCCGAACCATCGCGAACTGATCACTTTTAAATATGATGATAACGGCACCGAACGCGAAATGCAAGTACCTAAAGGTGATGTGTTATATCAGTTCCGGGATGATGTTAAAAACGGCAAACTACCAACGGTATCATGGGTTACAGCACCAGAACACTTTAGCGATCACCCAAGTTCAGCATGGTACGGGGCGTGGTATGTATCTGAAGTTCTTGATATTTTAACGCAAAATCCGGAAGTATGGAAAAAGACCATATTCATACTGGCTTATGACGAAAACGACGGTTATTTTGATCATGTGCCTCCATTTGTGGCGCCTCATCCTCATAAAGAAAGCACCGGAAAAGTTTCTAAAGGTATAGATACAAGTGTTGACTTTATTACACTGGAACAAGAAAAGGAAAGGAAAGGTTTTCCTGAGCCATTTGACCGGGAATGTTCAATCGGGCTTGGATTCAGGGTACCATTGGTTATTGCTTCACCATGGAGCAAGGGCGGGTATGTAAATTCAGAAGTGTTTGACCACACCTCTACCTTGCAATTTTTAGAACATTTTTTATCCAAAAAAACAGGCAAAAAGATAACCGAATCAAATATCAGCGATTGGCGGCGTACCGTTTGCGGTGATCTTACCTCCGCATTCAGGCCATATCAAAATGAAAACATTGAGAAGCCTGAATTTGTAAAAAGAATCCCTTTTGTTGAAGGCATTCATAAAGCGCAATTCAAAAAACTGCCTACGGATTATAAATTGCTTACTAAAGAGGAAATAGACCAGGCAAATCGCGAGCCACATGCTTCACCGTATTTACCGCAGCAGGAAAAAGGAATTCGTCCGTCATGCGCTTTACCTTATGAATTATACGCAGATGGCAAACTGAATGCTGATAAAACCGCATTTGAAATGATATTCGCTGCCGGTAATAAAGTATGGGGAGATAAATCTGTTGGCGCGCCTTTTAATGTATATGCGCCGGGCAGTTACCTGCATCAAAAAGAAAACGGGCAAACTGCGTTTGAAAATGTACGCACATGGTCATACGGTTTAACTGCTGGTGATACTTTAGCAGATACCTGGCCAATAGCTGAGTTTGAAGACAAGAACTATCATTTGAGAGTTTACGGGCCAAACGGATTTTTCCGCGAGTTTAAAGGCAATGCCCAAGATCCATCAGTTCAAATCGATTTTAATTATCAGCACGCACTTACAGACAGTAAAAAACTGACCGGCAATATAGAATTGGTAGTGACAAATTTAACCAACCAACCACAAACCATTGAAATAACCGATCATGCTTATAAAAGTAATAACCATAAAAAAGTATTGCCCGCTTCTGGCAAAATAACGATGGCTCTTGATCTCAAGGACAGTCATAACTGGTATGATTTCGGAGTAAGAATCGCAGGACATCAGTCATTCGAAAAAAGATACGCCGGTCGGGTAGAAATCGGGGAACCGGGTTTCAGTGATCCATTTATGGGCAGAGTGATAGCCTGATCTGCTCAAATACCTTATCAGAGTAAAAAGAGACGACTTTTCAATCGTCTCTTTTTTTATTAAATCAACCGGATAGTCAAACAAAATCAGATTGAAATTAGTTTCATAAAGCATCCCGGGTACACTTTAATTAATTGCTTTATTTTCAAATTAAAGGCTAAAACATCTTATGTATATGGCCCAAGTCAACCAGTCGAAAAATAATGATTACCCATTTTTAAGAGACGGTGGAGAAATGGGCAATTTGATCCGCTCGATGGATTGGAGTTTGAATGTGCTTGGGACGCCCGAAAGCTGGCATATTGCTTTAAAACAATCAGTCAGCATGATGTTAAAAACCAATTTCCCTGTACTCATTTGCTGGGGGCCGGATTACATTCAATTATATAATGATGCCTTCCGGCCAATTAATGGCACCCACAAACACCCACAGGCCATGGGCAGCAGCGCCCGGGAAACTTATGCAGAAATATGGGATATTATAGGGCCAATGTTTAAAAGTGTGATGGCCGGGAATACAGTCAGTTTTCCAAACTTCATGGTTCCGCTTGATCGGAATGGTTATATAGAAGATTGCTATTTCGACTTTTCTTACAGCCCGATATCTGACTTAAATGGCAATATTTGCGGGGTGTTGGTTATCTGTGTAGAAACGACGGAAAAGGTCCATGCGATCAATAGCCTCAATATAAACCAGGAGAATATCCGGAACATGTTCAGGCAGGCTCCGGTGGGTATAAGTACACTAAAAGGAAGGGAACTGATAATTGAAACCGCCAATGACATGATCCTGAAAATTTGGAATAAATCCGAAAACATTATAGGCATGCCCCTGGCTATTGCGCTACCTGAATTAAAGGGGCAGCCCTATTTACAATTGCTGGATGATGTCTATACATCTGGTAAAGCATATTACGGTACTGAGGCACCGGCATTATTGGAACATGATGGTGAATTGCAGGAATTCTATTTTAATTTTATTTATCAACCCCTAAATAATAGTGGGAACACAAAAACCATTATGGTAGTGGCAATTGACGTAACGGAACAAGTAGATGCCAGGAAGGAAATGGAACGGGCATTTGAACAGGCTCGTTTATCAAAAGAAGCCGCAGAACTGGGAACTTTTGATATGAACCTGGAAAAAGGAACTATGGAATGGGACGAGCGTTGCCGCACCTTATTTGGAATAATCCACAATGATACTGTTACTTATGAAACTGATTTTATAGAGGGCCTGCATCCGGATGACCGTGAGCGCGTATTGAGGGTCATTAATAATGCGTTTATCAAATCAGTAAGTAATGGTGATTTTGATATAGAATACCGCACCATTGGCCTGGAAGATCAAAAGCTGAGGTGGGTTAAGGCCAAAGGCAAGGCGTACTTTGATAAACAGGATAATCCTGTGCGTTTTATTGGTGCCATGCTGGATATTACAGAACAAAAATTAGACGAAATACGCAAAAATGATTTTATTGGCATGGTGAGCCATGAATTGAAAACCCCGCTCACCTCATTGACTGCTTATGTGCAAATGCTGCTCGGAAAGGCGGGTAATAGCGAAGATGAATTTATAAGCAGCGCATTAGTGAAAGCCAATATCCAGGTGAAAAAGATGAGCAATATGATCAATGGTTTTCTTAATATCTCAAGACTTGAATCGGGAAAGATGCTTATCGAAAAACAAAGCTTTGAGCTCACTCAATTGATCCGCGAGATGATCGAGGATGTAAAATTGATCGCATCTACCTACGTTATTGGTCTTTCTGTATGCGATCCACTTGAGGTATATGCAGATCGTGATAAGATCGGTTCGGTAATTTCTAATTTGCTCAGCAACGCAATTAAATATTCACCAAAAGGCAAGCATATTGATATCCAATGTCAGAAAGTTGGTGATCGTGTGAAAATCAGCATCACAGATGAAGGTATGGGCATCAAACCACACGATATTGATAAATTATTTGATCGTTATTACCGTGTAGAAAGCAAGCACACCATGCATATATCAGGCTTTGGCATAGGCCTGTATCTTTCGGCCGAGATTATACATCGCCATGAAGGAAAAATTGGTGTGGAAAGCACTACTGGCGTAGGCAGCACTTTCTGGTTTACGCTGCCTATAAATAACGTATCACAGCAATTGAGCGTAGATGTTTAAAGAAAAGGACGGATAAGTTTACCCGCCTTTGAAAGGTAATTCAAGTCAATAGTTGGTATTTTAATTTGTCGGCACACAAGCATTGATATTTTTTATAAAACCCTTATCATTTTTCTTCTTATTAAACCAGGGCAGATTGATCATTGGCCTTTTTAAAGAATACTTATTAGCATTAACTAATAACACACTAAATAAAATCACCAGCAAGCCAAACAATTGTAAACCGGAAACATGTTCATGAGCAAACAAAACACCGAGCAACACTGCAATAACCGGGTTGACGTAAGAATGTGTGCTTACCTGAGTAGCCGGCCTAACCGATAATAGCCAAACGTAGGCGCTAAATGCGGCTATTGAACCAAACACAATTAGATATCCAAGGGCCATCCATGCTTGTGGCGGCACCTGGCTGATATGGAATGATATATATTCATGATGAACAAAGCTTGCTGGAATAAATGCCAATCCGGCAATGATCATTTGCCATGAAGTATTTACCCGTGCCGGTGCGTTGCTTCCTCTCTTTTTGGAATACAATGATCCTCCACACCAGGCTACAGGGCTTACAATTAATAATATCCAACCCGATAGTTGCGCAGTGCTTATGGTACCAGACATTGACTTGCTGATAGCTTCGCCAAAAAGCAACAACACGCCTGCAAACCCTAAAACTATGCCTCCCATTATGGTTTTATTACTCAGGTTGATTTTCCAGTTTACTTTATCCAGCACAACAAACCATATTGGATTAGCCGATACCATGATAGCCACCATGGCACTTGGCAAAGTTTTTTCAACCCATATGACAACACCCGTAGCTATAAATAGCATCAGTAATCCACTAACGGCCGAGGTAATGATATTTTTCCATATCCAAATTTTATCCCCTTTAAAATAACACCAGCTTAGTAATAATATGCCAGCAGTAAAAAACCGTAAAGCACCCATCAACATTGGAGGGAAACCATGTATTGCCATTTGTATAAAAAAATAGGTTGATCCCCATACGATATAAACAATAGCAAAAGCGATGATCACTAAAAGTAATGATGGCTTATTTGATAATGCAGTTTTCATTTTCTAATTGTTATAATGATGAATACTTGGTTTAATTAATAGTTTCCAGGTTGCTCTTGTCCTTGTAAGCATTTAGCTGACTATTGATCGATTTAGCAGATAACCATGAATCAACGCTCCATGCATAATAAGGCAAAGTAGCCAGCAGAATGCTTGCTGCGCTTAAGGTAAATACTGAATAACCCAAAGGCGAATCGATGCCAAATGATAGCGCCATAGCTACGGCAAAACACAGGCTTAATATTCCGCTTCCGATGGCTGCTATCCGGGTAAAAAAGCCGATCAGGATCATCAGTCCGAAAAGTGCTTCTCCAATTGTGGCTATGGTTGCAAAAAAGGGAACAAAGCTTGCAGGCAAAAAACTCATTACCTGGCGGGCATAGGTTATAAAATGTGCCCAATCGCCCCAGCCCACATGCGGGTGACCGTTGGCCCCTAATATTCCAAGACGGTCGGCAACCTCCCATAAATAAGCTGAGCCTATGGCTAATCTTAAATACAGAGATGATAATTTTGAATTGAGTTGCATAGATATTTTGTTTTGTTATACTAAATTATGACTTAATTGGACTATTTTTATAGTCCAGAACATACAAACAAAGTAGTCCAGTCATGTCTGTAATTGAAAGCCTATTATCCATTGATAAAAACCTACATGTATCCGTTTATCTCCAGATAACTAATGGCATTATCGGACACATCCGCAGGGGAACGTTAAAGCCCGAGAGCGCTTTACCCAGCAGCCGTGTACTTGCCAAAGCATTAAATGTACATCGTAAAACTGTAGTGGCGGCTTATGATGAGTTATATGCACAAAGCTGGATTGATGTATATCCCCGCAAGGGCATATTTGTAGCAAAAAATCTGCCGGATATAACGCCTAAGCCTTTGTCTGAGAGCAAAGAAGCAAGCGGTTTTCCTGTCAGCACTTTTTTTGATGTAAACGATCAGCGCGTTCCTTTTCCCAATTTATTTAAACCCGGGGCCGAGCGTAATCTTATTTTTAATGACGGTTTCCCCGATACGCGTCTTGCTCCTGTTGAGCTTTTAGTGAGAGAATACAGGCGTTTCGGAAATTATCGCTTTACCTCCAAATACCTGATGTATGGATCAGAACAGGGTTCAGAAAACTTACGTAATGAGCTGGCACGATTTCTTTCGGATACACGAGGTTTGCAGGTAAGTCCCGATGATATTTTGATTACCAAAGGCGTGCAGATGGCCATCTACCTCGTTGCCCAAATATTGCTGTCAAAAAACGATGTGGTGATTGCGGCTGATCCGGGATATCCCGGAGCAAACGAGGTGTTTGAACAGGCAGGAGCACAATTAGAATTAGTACCTGTAGATGAGTATGGCATCGATCTGAACGCTGTGGAAGCTATCTGCAAAAAGAAGAAAGTAAAGCTGCTATATGTGATACCACACCATCACCGGCCCACTACCATAACATTAAGCTCAGAGCGGCGCATGCAACTGTTGGAACTGGCAATGAAATATCGCTTTGCCATTATTGAGGATGATTATGATTATGATTTCCACTATAGCAGCAGCCCTATATTGCCACTTGCCAGTGCTGATTATTATGGAAGTGTTATTTATGTTGGTTCGTTTTGCAAAACCATTGCACCGGGTATCCGTATCGGGTTTGCCGTGGCACCCCAGAATCTGATGGTACAGCTTAAACGCCTCCGCCGGATGATAGATCGTCAGGGTGAGCAATTACTGGAAGAAGCCATGGCTAAGCTGTTAAAAAATGGCGACATCGGTCGCCATCTCAAAAAAGCGAATAAAATTTATCATGAGCGACGTGATGTGCTTTGCCAACTGCTGAATGAACAATTAAGCAACCACGTATCCTTCAAAATACCAGACGGAGGTTTTGCTATCTGGATGAAATATCTGAACAATCTGAACGCAGCTTCTGTATCCGAAAAAGCTGCTGAAATGGGTCTATCCCTAAGCAATGGCAGCGACTATTTCTATAACAATGACAACCACAGCTTCATTAGACTGGGTTTTGCTTCCTTAAATTTAAAGGAATTAGAAGAAGGAGTTGGGATTCTAAATAAGGCGGTGAATAAGCTGATATGATGCCCCACGTACACAAATAATAGTGTAGCAGGTGTAGCATAGCGCTACATATGCTACACTTTAAATCCTCTTGAATTAAGGATACCTTAAAAATCGGTAGAGCAGGTAACGTCTTCCCATTGACGTATCTCGTAGTGCAAAAGATCCAGTTTATGTAATGCCCTGTTGTAAGCATCGCCACCCAACAGCAAGTAAAGCGGTGCATCGGGCTCGCCGGCAATTTTGATAATAGATGCGGCCGCTTTTTGTGGGTCGCCTACTTGTTCGCCATTCATTTTTAAATATCTTTTATGTGATTCCCTTACATCTTCATATTCCTCGATAGGATTTGAGGTCATGGTTAATGATTCCCCGGTTAAAAAGCTAGTGCGAAAAGCTCCCGGCGCTACTACAGTAACTTTTATACCGAGCGATTTAACATCCTGGGCAAGCACTTCTGATAAACCAATAATTGCATGTTTTGCAGCCGCGTAAACTGACCATCCTATGCCGCCTGTAATACCCGCGATTGATGATATGTTGATGATATGCCCCGAACGCTGTTTACGCAAATAAGGCATTACGTACCTTATCACATTCATTGTTGCAAATACATTTACATCAAATGCATGACGTGTTTCCTGGTCGCTAAGTTCTTCAATAGCACCGCCAATGCCATAACCTGCATTATTGATCACAACATCTATCTGTCCAAATACTTCATAGGTATGCTGCAGGGCCAATGATACACTGCTTTCGTTAACAAGGTCAACTTGTAAGGGTAAAAAATTAGTGCTTTTATTATTAACTGCTTTGATCAGTTCCTGTTGATTCCTGGAAGTGGCGGCAACAAGTTCACCTGCACAAAGCAATTGTTTAACCAAACTGAGCCCAAATCCTTTTGATGCTCCGGTTATAAACCATACTTTTTTGTTGTTATCCATTTTCGTTCCTGATTCCATAGAACAAAGTTAAGACACGAAGCAGCGCAGAGCATTACATTATTCAAACCAATGGTTACAAAATTCAAACATTCCTAAAAGAAGATGGGGTAGTTTGAGTTTGTTTTTTGAAAAAATTATTGAAGTGGGTAGGTTCTTCAAAGCCCAGGCAGTAACCGATCTCGGCAACATTCCAATCTGTATGTTTCAGTAATGATTTAGCCTCACTCAATAAGCGCTCAGCAATATGGTCGGTAGTGGTTCTACCGGTGGTTTCGCGGATAGCCCTGTTCAAATGGTTAACGTGGACGGACAGCCGTTGGGCAAAATCACTTGCCGAACGCAATGAAAATCGCTGTGAGGGGGATTCTATCGGAAATTGCCGTTCCAGCAATTCTGTAAAAACCGAGGTTATCCGGGATTTGGCATCCGTATGCCTGTATAAATTATCAGAAGGTTGGGTTTTAAGCGCGTAATGAATTAACTCGCTGACGTAATTCCTGATCAGATCATATTTAAAGGCATAATCAGAATTGATTTCGTCCAGCATCTTTTCAAACAGGTCGTGTATATAATCGCCCTGCTTTTCATCCAGTGCATAAACAGGCTTTGCGCCGATAGCGAACATTGGCAACTCATTTAAACCACCTCTGAATTTTTCAGTAAAGAATGATTCCGTGAATATGCAAAAAAGCCCTGTCCGGTCATCAGACATCCTTTCGAACTTATAGGGGACTAACGGATTAAAAAATATAAGACTTGTACCCGACAATTTAATGCTCTGGTCGGCATAGTGAATAATATTATCGCCATGTGAAAGGCTAACTTTATAAAAGTTTCTACGGCTGTGGGTTACAGTCCTGGCATTGGGGCCAATAAAATCGGCCATCCTGAAAACATTAAAATGCCCAATATTTTGCTGCAGATTATCTGGCAGCCAGTCGAATTTCTTTTTATAGAAATCCTCAAGTGTTTCGGTTTCCATAAATCAAAATTACAAAATTCAAACTAAAAACCAAATGGGCACTAACAATATACTACTTACTTTGTATCGTCACCGCATCTGTAGCTCGCAGTCGTTTTCCCGGTACATCTTTTAAACCATGATCCGTGTAACTAGCCGTTAAGATATAAGCTCCTTTATTTGCAGAACTAATCCGAAAGAACCCTTCAAGCCCGGTATAGTAACTTACATTAGGATCTGCTGCGTTTTTCAATATCCACTGTACTGCATTCTTTATTTCAACGACAGTCAATTCATGATGCGTCGGCATTTTTTCTTTTCCACCCCACAAACCTGATGAGCCTTCCCTGATACGTTTGATTAATGTATCTGTATTGGCTTTGGTGACCGGATAACGTTTGTTGATCTCATACAAGGACGGGCCAATGGATTTCGAATTAAAATTATGGCAATTGATGCAATTGGAAGTCATAATAACTGTAAGACCGGGATCACTCGGCACTACTTTGTTCGAAGCAGGCTTCGATTTGGTTATCCGCCTTACCTCCAGCAAAACTTCCTTGGCATTTAGCTCATCAAATTTAGAATCTCCGTCTTCTTTGTCAGATACGGCTATCTTATAAGTAACTGGTACATTACTATCAAATGTGCTGTTATTCTGAGGTGAGATAATCTTTACCACAGGCGGGTTATTTTCCTGTGGTTTAAAATTCATGAAGGAGAATAAAAATAAGCCGAGCAGTAGAAATGGGTAGATAAATTTTGGCTTCATTGTCATTTTAATTTTATATCGCATAATTGACTCACCTCCAAAGGAGTCCTTCGGACCTGTCATTGCTACGCTCGACATCCCTCTCTTCTGCAAGCAGAAAAGAGGGAAAGAGGTGAAATAAATCCGAAATCGAACATCCGAAACGGCGAAGCCCTCTTGAGCCCCTTAAAAAACAAACAATAGCGAAAAATCCGAAATGTACTATATTTTATCGATCTCTTTTGCCACACGTTGTGCCGAGCGGATACAGGATTCCATACCACGACTCAAGTTATCGGCATAAGTACCCGCGAAATAGATCCTTCCTTCGGGCATCATCAGTTGCGGCCAAAATTTATGCATCTCACCTATCGGGAAAGGCTCCATTTCGCATGCAGGGGCAAATTTATCTTTAGTCCAATCGAATGTCAGGGCTTGTTCTATTGTATTATGCTTGCCAGGATATACCTGCCTGAAAGCAGCCAAAACACGTTGTGCAGAAATACCGCCGGGACCAAATGCCTTTAAAATAACCCGGCTGCTATCAACCTGGTTTGTTTCCAGCCAGATAGATGATATATCCGGGTGCTCAAATTCCATATTGATACTTTTGAACCCATCGTCGAGCCAAAATTTAGTGCTCGCTTCAAATACATAAAAAGGATGGGAAGAGTAAGCCATATTATCCACTACATATTGCTTTCCGGGCGATAAAGCAGGCGTTACCGGGATATTTTTAAATACGGGCAGCGTGATACAATTAACCAGCACATCTGCATCCATTTGCTTTTCCTCATCAACGCCATAAGCTTTGTAAGTAACCGTCACTCCTGTACTGCTGTGTTTAATGGCAGTAATGGGATGGTTCAATTTTACATGGTTGCCCAATTTCTTAGCGAATGCTATGGGCAATTGTTCATTACCGCCTTTTAAATGAAAAGTCTCCCCTTCGGATGATGGTATACCCCGGAAATCCATGATGGCCATCCGCCATAAATAATATAAGGCAGAAGTATGATTCCCGCCAAGGGAACGTAATGCTGCTGCTGAAGCACCTTCCTTTTTGAAGATATCCGCAATAGGTATTTTATCAAAATCATCATAGTCCACGCCAAATGGCTGATAAGGGTCGGTAAATTTGCCCAGGTATGGTTTAAGATAAAATGAACTCAAAGCATGCATAGGATTTTGCGACAGGAACTGAACTTCCTTATCATTAAAGCCAAACTTGATGAGCACAGCCGGATCTTTTAACTGTTCAGCTGTATAAAACTTACCACCTATCATTTTAAGTGCATCCTTATCATAAGCCGCTTGTGAGCCTTCTGCGTTAGGATAAGGAATGGCAGTCAGGTTAAATTCATTAACATAATCAAAAAATCGTTCATAGCCCGGTTTTGTAATATGGTCTGCGCCAAAATCAGCATATAGGCCATCCGATAAGCCATCGCGACCTGTAAACACATGCCCTCCATACCTGCCCGATGCTTCCAGTACAACCACATCATGCCCGGCCTTCATCAATTCATAAGCACAGCAAAGGCCTGTAATACCCGCTCCCGCCACAATGATCTTCTTACCGGTTGCCGATGCCGTCTCATCAGACGGGTTAGGGTTTAAATTTTCGGTCCCCTTTGCTAACAAAGCTTGCGGAACTATAATAGTACCTGCTCCGGCAATAAGCGTATTTCTAATAAACGTTCTTCTTTTTATTTTCTTCATGTGGTTGGCTGGTGATGAGATTTCTTTGATGCAATATAAAATTAAATGTGTTGTTTTCCGAAAGCAGATTAATTTGATAAAAGGCCTCTCAAATTGAGAGGCAATTCTTTTTGCTTTTCTGCTCTTTTAAAATAAATCCTCTATTTAAACGGTTTAAACACCTAATTCGCCCCTTAATGAATGAATAGGCATTCTTTTGGCATGATAGAAAATACAGCTAATCGAAAAAACATAGAGATTAACTGAAATGAAACCAAAAAAATGGAAGATGAACGAATTATTATAAGGTCGGCCATCCCGGCTGACGTGGTCTTTGCCGACCAGATTATTCACGAAATGGAAAGTTCCGCAATAGCAAGAGGCTCCGGAATTTCCAAAAGATCAGCAGCCTCAATCATAGAAAAAATCGATGCCGGCAAAGCCATAGTTGCCGTAACAGAAAATGGCGAATGGGCCGGATTCTCCTACATTGAAACCTGGGACAATGAAAAATTTGTTTCGAACAGCGGATTGATCGTATCACCCAAATACCGCAACCAGGGTATCGCCTCTCAAATTAAAACACAAGTATTCGAACTATCCAGGAATAAATATCCGCTGGCAAAAGTATTCAGCATCACCTCCGGACTGGCGATTATGAAATTAAATACCCGCCTGGGTTTTGAACCTGTTACCTACTCAGAGGTGGCACAAGAATCCACTTTCTGGGAAGGTTGTAAAAGCTGCGTTAACTACGATGTGTTGCAAAGTAAAAACCGGTGCAATTGTCTTTGCACCGCCATGTTGTTTGATCCAAACGTAAACTGATTATTGTTATGATTAAAGAAATAAAAGCAAGATCGGGCATTTTCGGAGTAAAAGAAAGCCTGCAATTAGATGGCCTGCATTTTAGCGAATCGATATCGTTGCTGCAACAATTGATCAAAACCCCCTCTTTCAGTGGGGAAGAAGATAAAGCAGCGGACCTGGTTCAGGAATACCTGGCCAGTTATTCCATAAAAACAAACCGGAAAGGCAATAATTTGTGGTGCTACAATAAGTACTATGACCCGGCAAAACCTACCATTTTACTTAACTCGCACCTGGATACCGTTAAACCAAACGAAGGCTATACCAACGACCCTTTTTGTCCTGAAATAGCCAATGGCCGTCTTTTTGGATTGGGCAGTAATGACGCCGGCGGTTGTCTTGTGGCGTTGATCGCGGCATTTCTGCACTTTTACAGTTATCAGGGTCTGGGTTTTAACCTTTGCCTCGCCGCTACCGCTGAAGAAGAAAATTCCGGCGATAATGGCATCAAATCAATCCTCCCGTTATTAGGTAAACTTGAGCTGGGTATTGTTGGCGAACCAACCCTGCTTCAGATGGCTATTGCAGAAAAAGGAAACCTGGTAATTGATTGCGTTTGCACCGGGCGTTCCGGTCATGCTGCCCGTGAAGAGGGAGATAATGCCATTTATAAATGCATGAAAGACCTGGAATGGTTTAGAGACTACCAATTCCCGCAATTAGTAAAAGGCGTAACACCTGTTAAAATGACTATTACAGTTATTAAATCGGGAACGCAGCATAATATTGTACCTGCAAAATGCGAGTTTACGGTGGATATACGCCACGATGATGCTTATACCCAACAGCAAATACTAGATGTTATCAAAAAGAATACCTCGGTAGAAGTTACGGCGCGCCCGGGTTCATTAGGTGCCTCATCGGTGTCGACCGATCATCCGATTGTTAAAACGGGCATTGCCATCGGTTGCAAAACTTATCACTCGCCAACATCATCAGACCAGGCATGGTTAAACATTCCATCAGTTAAAATTGGCCCCGGCAATTCAGCAAGATCTCATTCATCCGATGAATTTGTTTTCTTGGAGGAGATCAAAAAAGGGATCAGTCTTTATATCAAGTTACTGGATTCATTACCGCTAACGCTGATCAATAATCCCAATCAATATAAAAATGGGATGAAGCATATTAATAACTGAAGACTCCTATATCTACGCCAAAAAAAGCGGATGACATTACAGTTATCCGCTTTTTTTATGCTATTCTACTTAAACAGCATGCATACCTACTACGTAATTTCCTGCCGGTACACGGAAAGCAACATTAATGCGATTAAAACTATTAATGGCAATAACTGCCAAAGTCAGATCGACTATCTCTTCATCAGAAAACTGCTTCCTGGCATCTTCATAAACTTTATCTGGCACATTCTTATCAGTAAGTTTTGTAACTGCTTCGGCCCAGGCAAATGCAGCGCGTTCGCGTTCAGTATAAAGAGTCGTTTCGCGCCATGCATCCATCATATAAAGACGCTGCTCGGTTTCACCCTCTGCCCGCAAGTCTTTTGAGTGCATATCAAGGCAATAGGCACATCCATTAATTTGTGACACCCTGAAGGAGATTAAATCTTGCAGTGATTTTTCGATTGTCGATTTAGACAGGCCTGATGATAAACCAAAAAGACCTCGCATACTATTGTGGCCTTTTTCATAAGGATTGATTCTTTGTTCCATTACTATTGAATATTTGAATTATATCTTAATGAAGATCGGGATTGCAAAAACTGGACACGTTGTTGAAACTTTTTTAGACCTGTATTTGAATTACATCTTCCCTGATGAATAATATCGGATTATAATTTACGTCACACGTAAAATTTCCTTTACTCAACATTATTGTTTCTCGATAGATGGACATTTCATTAACTTGTACAACCTTATTTTCGATTTACCAGTTAACGCCATTGCGATATGAAAAAATACAATTACCTGCTTTTAATATTGATCAGTTTGTTTAGCTCCAAGGTGTTTGCCCAGCAAACCGATAGCACTTACCAGGTACGGGGATTTATTATAGCAGCTCCCAGGCCCAATGGTTTGGCAGATTTCATTAAATTTATTAATGAAGAACTGGCTCCGCGCAAAGTAAACACACTGGTGCTCCGCGTCGATTTTGATTACCAATACAAGAGTCATCCCGAATTACGCGATTCAGTAGCACTGTCAAAAAGCGACGTAAAAAAGATAGTGGAGGCTTGTAAAAAGAATAACATTACTATTATTCCGCAGATAAACTTATTGGGACACCAATCGTGGGCCAGCAAAACCACTAAATTATTGGAGAAATATCCTGAATTTGATGAAACTCCCTGGGTGAAGATGCCTGCTGCTGCAGATTACAAATGGCCCAATGCTGACGGCCTTTATTGTAAAAGTTATTGCCCGCTTCATCCCGGTGTACATAAAATAGTGTTTGATATTGTAGATGAAGTGATGGAAGTATTCGAAGCCAAAGCTTTCCACGCGGGTATGGATGAGGTGTTTTATTTGGGCGATGATAAATGCCCGCGCTGTGGAGGCCGCGATAAAGCTGTGTTATTTGCTAATGAAGTACAAACCATCCGCGATCACCTTGCCGAACAGGGCCGCGAGCTATGGATATGGGGTGACAGGCTGATAGACGGTCGCGCTACCGGCATTGGTATGTGGGCAGCAAGTTATAACAATACCTACAGGGCCATTGATATGATACCGCGTGATGTGGTAATATGTGATTGGCAATACGATCAGGATAACCAAACGGCAGTTTATTTCGCACTAAAAGGGTTCCGGGTAGTAACCTGTACCTGGAACCGGCCACAGGTAGCATTAAACCAGGTGGAAGACCTGTATCGCGCAAGAGCATTATCCAGCAGGGAGCTCAAATACCGCTTTTATGGGATCGCAGAAACAATATGGTCGCCACCCGCCCAGTTTTTAACCGGATATTATGCAAATACGCCCGGTTCGCCCGTTAGTGATAATACGCCATGGAATACCTTCCGTGTTATGTTTGACAAGATGGGTAAATTAGATCAGGCTGCTGCCGCCAAATAATTATATATTCTTATATCTATACTTCTTTTTGGGATTATTATGTAATTTAAAAACCCGCACTTCTGGTCCTGACCGGAACTTTAAGGTGCTGTCCCTGGGAGTAAATTTCGTGCTTTGTTCATAAGATGACTCATCCGTTTCGGATGGCCGGCTGTCACCGATAAGTCTGCCAACTTCATAATGCATTACAGCCAGGAGAATCACGTAAAATAAATACTTCGGTTTCATGATATTAATGTTTTATTGTCCATCTATTCTTTTCTGTTCACTATTTGGCCGCTTTAACATCCACTACCTCTCCATTTTAATATTTTCAGGTAGAAAAATCTGATTTAACACTATTCTTCGATGCTTTTTTACATATCAGCCAATGCAATATTTAATTCAAATAAAAGACTGTTTCAGGCAAGATGCACGATAATCAGGCTTAGTTTTGTTTCACATTTAAAAATGGAACCTAAGCGTCATCGGATGCAGATACAATCTTAAATAACAACAGATAGTTATATGGTAATAATTCTACAAAGGCAGGATTGAAACTACGGCCACCTAATCCTGCATATGATCCATTCACAATTTTATGCAAGATCACATGATCCGTCCAGAGCAATTAAAAAAGCCAGGCTTTTTGGAGCCTGGCCAACAACCTATGAAAAAAATGTGCAGAGTTACCACGAAATACTAAGCACACAACAAAGTTTGTAGGATTATTTTAAATTGCGAAGTAATTTGATTTTTTTGCCGTAGCATATTAAAATTTGAAACTGCAAAAATACTGTTCCATTTTAATCTGGCGTTGCATTTTCAAAACTGGCAGCTGCAGTATTTAATTAATCTGAAGGGTCGGCATCTTGCTTATGTCCACCGAAAAGAGCCTTATTGAGCCTTGGTAAAACATTATTAAGTATTAGAGTCACTTGTATGGCATTATAGCTATCTGAAATAGGGGTTAGGCATTCTATATTATTTCATTCCAAAAACAGAGACATTGGCGTTTCCATTTGCAGCCCCTTTAGTGTTATACCAAAAGTCAATCCTTCGTATTTTACGCTCGCCAGCACCCCTCAGGGCAATTTCACGGCTTTCCCCTCCCTGTGAAATATCAAAAAGCATTTCTATATTATCGGGCGCTCCGTCATCGTACGTAACTACCATTTTTACCATTCTAAGCGGGGCATTCGTTACTTTAAATTTTACCCTTGTGAAGTTATTATAAGGCCCCTGCACAATAATACCGTCATGATCTGCAGTAGACATGGCCTGAGTTGTACCAATTAACCGCCAGCCATCTGCCGACCCTGCGCCTGGATGACTCACCACCTGGGCCAAAGCAATTTGATTTATAGCAAATACCAGTATTAAATAACTGATTAAAGTCCTCATAATACTTCCCGCTTCGATAACTTTTATACTATGTTCCAATTCGCTTGGATTATCTTCATTTATACACCTTCCAACATTTTTTCGGCTTCACACTTAACTTTTCATTAAAGAAGAAAACTTCACTTCTACCAGGTTAAAATTATGACAATTATGCCAATAGGTATATTACGCTACAGGTCACTGATACCTTTAGTTGCAAAATCTGTATTCACAATTCAATTTATTTTGAAATCGATCAGCCCTTAATTTGCGAATCCTTTTGTATACTTATCAAGTATGCAAAGCAACCTGCCAATATGGATATTGCAATTCTGATTTCATATGTTTCAATTGCTTTTCTAAACAAAGGAACATACTTATCAAATAAATTAGTCTGTTTTTTGATATGGCTTTGGTGCATATTTAAAACTGAAACAATAGGTATCAAACTATTCTTGCAGAGTCTCCGGTAGCTAAAAAAACATCTTTTATCAGATTATGATCGGGGCTTTTTTTTTTTTGTAAATTACTCTCATACCCGGATTTTTGGCCTCGGTCTTAACCGGCAACATTAAATACAACATTGCAAGGAACCGCTTGATCTTAATTAAAAATTTACTATAGAATCTCTTTTTAGCCATCTCCTGATATTGAATATGCTTAACTCCTGTTTAGTAATATTTTAGTTCACATAATTTATATATCATAACCAATACTGTTAAAATCTGTACCCAATAAATACGATGGTTTTCGCCAGGTAAATAAAAATTATAGTCAGCGAAAATGTGTAAGCCTTCTTTACCGCTGTTTAATGCAAATGGATCTTTTGCGCGCACTCTTAGGGCGTAAGGTATTTGAAGAGAAATAAAAGAAACCAAAAAAAATATCGATTCGCTTTTCATATCCTTAAATTCAAGTGCTCTTATTTAATGTACTGTAAAACAATACAAAGCAACTATACAATTTTGAATTTAACGAGTGTTCTACTTAAAAAACAGTTGCATTTTTAAATGTAGAACAACTCGTTATAAGGAAATGAAACAAGTACCTGTTATGCACTGGTGCTGCTCTTTCTCAAGGCGTTAAAATATTCTGAAGGTGAAACCCCGGTAAACTTGATAAATGCCCTGAAAAAGGTAGTTCTTGAGGTAAAGCCTATTTCCCAGCAAATCCCTTCCAGGGTTAGGCGCTTCCATTCAATATCATCAATATGATTTTTCAGATATTCTATCCTTTTTAAATTGATATAGTCCTGAAAATGGAGCCCAAACTCACTGCTGATCAGGTTGGATAGATGATGAGCAGGTATTCCCGTCTGATCTGCCAGATCTTTTACAGTTATTCCTTTATTCAGATAGGGTCGGTTTCTTACAATTATGTCATCTAAAATAAGCAGATACTCGTCTTTCTTTTTGGTATTGAAAAGCACCTTTACAATCAATTCCTCATCATTTATATTATCCGTATCCACGCGTGTAAAAGGGCGGGTATAATCAGTTAAGTTAAGACTGGTGTGTTCAAGACTGTACAGTATATGGGGATTAAAGATTAAAAAGGTGAGTGTAAGCAATAGGATGAATGACATAGTAGTATCATTCACAAAATCAAGACTGATAAAACTAATATTAATGATTCGCTGAATAAGCAGTGAAGTAAACAAAACGATCAAAGTAATATTAAAGATCTTTACCCAGTTAAGTAATCTGTAGTTATAATGCAAATGCGGACTTCTCTTCCGCTCAAAGTTCATAATATATATGCTTTGCAATACTGTATAAAATATCCATAAAAGATTTTTGGCTATTGACAGGTCATAGTACAAATCGGCATGTGAAGTATTAACGAACCAATTGACCGAACTGTCGGACAAGGCTCTTTGAATCGACGACGGGTTCCGCAAACTTGTGTTGGTCAGAAGCAGCAGGATTAGTATGAAAGGAATAAAATGTACCCAGTCAAATTTTCTGAAAACATCATCGGGGTAAAAAATATTACGTATATATAAGTATGCGCATGGGGCAACAAGGTAAATGATAGATTTAGCAATAATAAAAAGAAAAGGTAAATCGGTTAGTGCCCCCTCCGTATAACAAAAATTATATACGGAGCACATTGCTAAACTAAAAACGCATAAACTTAAGTACAAGTTTTGTGATAAATGTTTTCTCGAAGATATCAAGATAGTTGATACTCCCAATCCTGCCAACCCGGTTGAAAAGAAGAAAAATGGTAATAGGTTTAAATTCATAGGTCTATTTTTAAAAATTAAAAACGGACTCAGGTGCAGTGATAACTTAATAGCAATAGGCCTGCTTCATATTATAATTTATCGGGTATTATAATATGCAAAGTTTTTTAAAGTATAAACTACTTCTGACAGCCTATGCTAAATGATTTAAGTATAAAGAACGACACTTTTGAGCCTGTTTTAGTTGAACACTACTTTGATATCTAATTATTTGAGATAGTGGCTGAAATAATTATGGACAGTTTAAAATGCAAGCAAGTATTTGCCGGCATCGCATAAACCAATAAATGGAAGTGAAATCTATTTGGGGGGATAAATAGGCTTTTCTCTCAATCCGGGAGAAAATACAGTTCCATATTAATTATAATTATAACGATAATTTATAATTAACCTAGACCTGTACACTTGGGCTATTTTACTTAATCAATAGGGTATCATTAATCAATAGTAAATATACAAACCGTTTTAATAAAAAGAAAGCATTTATAATATTATTTCATCTTTTTAAACAATTATTATTATCCGGGTTGTCAATCGTGTATCAAATTAAAACTTGCAACATATGGATATTGGTCTACACATCTGTTCCGTAGCTAAACGACCTATATTTAAATGGATTTTTCAGATAAAGTTGTCATCATCAGAAAAATTCGACTTTATGAAAAAAAAACAAACTATTGATCCCGTTTTTGGGCCGGATTATGAAAAATCACGTATCAATGCACTTACCAGTTATAGAATAGCCGGCACCGCTCCAGAAGAAATATTTGACCATTTTGTACAGATGGCCGCTCTTATTTTTAGGATGCCGGGCGTGATCATTGCTTTTGTAGGAGAAGATACAGTATATTATAAAGCAAGCGCCGGCATAGGTGACATAGAAAATTGCCAACGATACGGGAACATTTGTGCTGAAACTATTGAAGGCAAGAACGACATTTTCATCACTAATCTTCAAGAGATCAATTACTGGCCGCCATCGTCTCCCGGTGTCCGTCCAACATATACTTATTATGCGGGTACACCAATTCTCACTCACGACGGCTATGCCATTGGCTGCTTATCCCTGCTTGATTATAAAACTCATGATTTGACGACAGAACAAATCTCCGTATTAAAAATACTTGCTTCATCGGTAATGGATGCAGTTGAAGAGCGCTTAAGGGGATTACAGGAAAGGGAGCGGAACCAATGGTTTTCAAAAACAACCCAGGAAGGGATGTGGGAATGGGAAATTCAACAAGATAAAATATGGTGGAATGCCGGCTTCTGCATGTTATTTGGTTATCCGCCGGTAAATGCAACACATTATGACCTGGATTTTTGGTGCAGCAGATTTAATGACGAGTCCGCTATCGAAATAAAAAGCGCCATGCAATCATTCAACCTTGATGGAGAATTCTTATTCAAAAGAGCTGATAATACACTGGCTCGTGTACTCATCAGGTCTATTGTGATTATGGACGAGATTGGGCAGGCGGTAAGAATTATCGGTTCCATTCTTGATATCAGCGAGCGGTTTAAAAATGAAGAAATAAACAGGGAAGCCAATATTGAACTGATGCGCAGTAAGGATGAATTTATCAGCATTACAAGTCATGAAATAAAAACACCGATAACGATCATTAAATCATATTCCCAACTCATCGGAAAGGAAGCCAGACAGGATGCTTATCAAAACACCAATTTTAATTTGTATGCAGAAAGAATACAAAAACAGAGTGAAAAGCTATTGAAACTGGCTGAAAACTTACTTGATATATCCAGCATCAACAATGGCAAGATGATCATTTATTCCGAAACGTTTGATTTTATAAAGTTGCTTGAGCAAACTATTGATGAGTTAGATACAGGAAACGGCACACATACCATTGAAAAAACCGGAGACTCGTCATTAAATGTTTATGCTGATAAATTTCGCATTGGCCAGGTATTAACTAATTTAATCACCAATGCTATTAAATATTCGCCACGTGCTGATAAGATCATTATTACTTATCGTAAAAACATAAAAAAGAATATTGCAACAATCTCTATCAGGGATTTTGGTATCGGCATAGCAAAGGATGACCAACTAAAGATATTTCAAAAATTTCAGAGGGTGCTTCATTTTCATGAAGATCGTATATCAGGAACAGGATTGGGCCTAAACATTGCCACAGAAATTATTAAACAACATGGAAATACTATCACACTTGAAAGTGAACCAGGAAAAGGGTCTGTTTTTTCGTTCAACCTGGCGCTGAAGCCGGCTTTCAATTCAAATTTCTAAAGCAGAAGTAGAAAATTTAACCTTATCCGTATCAATGCCACTGTCAATCACTTTTATGTACCGGGATTAATTTATGATCGGCCGCTTCGCGAAGTTTCAAATAATCTTTTTCATTTTGATCTGCATATCCGGCAGCAAAATCTGTAACAGCTTCAGCAAACGAATCGTTGCTTCCAATGTAACCTGTGATCTCCGGAGACATCCCGCTTTTAGCGTGTGATTTTGCAAGTGACCAACCGCATAATAAAGCACAATTAGCCAGTATGCCCGGTGTGAAATTTTCGATACCGGCACTTGCCTTACATAAAAATCACGCCCTTCTGGCCCACTAAATAATTTGCATAGATATCCATTAGGCAACCATAATCATTAATGAATGGAAATATCAATAAAAAATTTATTGATATTATTCATCACAATATTGACGCCAGTAACAATTTAAAACTTGTTTATTTAGAACTTGGCGCTACAAGTCCGTCTTTTACCATCTGCTCTGAAATTGCTTTTTCATATCCTTGCAGAAAATCTTCTAATGAGCTCGGCTCATATGTTTTGGATTGAGCGGACCAAATCAGCTTTTCTGTTTTGGCATCAAACAGGTTTGTTTGTATATAATATACCTTTTCTGTTTGATAATATCCGGGCGAATAGAAGCTGCCATAACCATAACGATAATATCCTCCAAATGTGCCTCCGTAAGCGCTGCCTTGAACATAGCTAACCTCGGTTTCTTTATTGATGAGTGCAGTAGTTAAGATGCCGTCACAATTTGTGGCACGCATCCTCGAAAGCACAGTATCCTTGTCTTTATCATTCCCGCTTGAATGAAAATCCGGAGGGAATACGTCCGTACTTTTAACCACGGCTATTCCTTTTGTACCTAAATATTGTGCGATACTATTCTCAACAGTTTGTCGAACCGATGCGGTCGCCGTAAGCGCTGATACAAATACTTTTTTGTATGCTATCTGGCCCACACCAGGTGCTTTGTATGAACTCGTTATTGAAGTGGTTGACCCACATGCTGAAATAAACAATGTTGCTATCAACATTAAATTCCGATACTTTAAATTTTTCATGACATTTGATTTAATTGTTTAATTAATATGTTTTAACTTTTACTTTTCTAATTATCTGTTTTTTTAGGAAACACTAACGTAAAAACACCCCTAAACCCAAAATCTGGTTTTAAGCCCGACGACGCAGTCACCGGATTCGACATTTTTTTTGCAAGTTCTTCCGCACTCGTTCTACCAGCCGGAGCCTCCTTGGCATTAGCAATTACAACTAATAAAAAGTTGATCAGGCATGTTAAAATAATCCATTTTGAGACTCTCATAGCTGATGGTTCCAGGAATTTATGGCGCGGCAAAGACCAGGCCTATTGTTATTGGGAACTGAGACAAGTGATTAATTTTAAAAGCATCCTCACTGTTGGTTGCGTAATTATAGGCTACGCTCAGGAAGCCTGAGACATTGCGGGCAAGATTTCCTGTAAGTCCTGCTTCGGGCCTTACTACAAAACCCCAGTTAGTTGCTTGCACGATATAAATATTAAAATATGCGTCCTGTTCTGCATATTCTGTACCTAATCCGATGCCTATATAAGGCTTTAACCTGTTACCCTCAAAGTAGTAATGTGCGCTTACAGTTATAGGAGCAGTATAAACATGTCTTATCATATCGCTGGTTACAGATCCTGTTCCGTCAGCCCTTTGGTAGGTCTGCTTTGGAAAGTATTGATTAAAAGAGTTATAGCTAGTACCAATACCAATAGAAACATTTGGTTTTATCATATAGCGGTAATCGAAACGCATGCCGGCCCAGCTGGTCTTTGTAAGATAATTGCTGTTGGTTGGTATAGCCACTTCATAACCTACAAAAAACAGATTGGTTGCTGAGCTTTGGGCTTGTGAATATTTGCAAAGCCCTAATAATATGATGAGTATATATGCTGATTTTTTCATGACGATGTATCTTTTGTTAATAAACATTTGATTTAATTAGCCTTTAAATAAGGAGATTGAATAAAGCCCTGGTTAATTCCATTAACCCCTCTTGTGATATTACCACTGGAATTTGAACCTAAGGCCCCAAAAGCTGTGCAGTTCCATACAACATCATATTGGTGGGTAGTCGTAGCGTTCTTTAGATCATAAGTATCCAAAATAAGTGTACCCGTGGTATAGGTATACACTGTTGAGAACGGATAATAATATGGATATCCGCCGCCCCAGTAACCGGGATAACCCCAACCGGGATACCCACCCCACCAGCCAGGATAAAAGACCTCAACATTAACAACTTTTATTACTCCTAACTTTAGTCCCAGGTCTGGATGAGCGAGTCTTGGAACAAAGGTATATCCCCTTGCCGCCATATTGTTTTTTACGGTTGTCACAAGTTGTTGGGCGCCGGCGTCAGTCAAAACTGTATCGGCCCCGCTGCCTCCCAGGTTGGTGACCGTATCAGATATAAAATATGTTTTATAGCTACCAAATGATGCGTTTTTATCCAGGTTGGTTGATACAACAAAATCAGACGATAACTGGCTTAAATCAGGCGTTTTTTGGCATGACGCAAATCCTATTGCGACAACCATCATTAAAAAAATAAGATTTTTCATATTAGAATATTTAAAATAGTATTTGAGTTTTTAACTGAAATGGATCAATTCTTGATCCGGGAGCTATTTATATATTCAGTTTTGCTAAGGATCGATAGCAGCAATGGGTGTCATTTGCCGAAACTTTGTTGCTCCGCTCCGACTAAGAATTATTTTTATGTTGAGTGTGAGTTTTCCCATTTTCTTGAATTTCAGATGAATATTTTATCAGTAAAATCTATCTGAACCAATTACTGCCGAACACGAAATAATATGCCCATTGTTCAGGGCCCCGGGCTACATCTACCCCCATACGCAGTCCAAATTTTCGTGCGATGAGATACCTGAAACCAGTGCCATAATTATATACAAGGGGATTTTCAAACATATTATCCCAGCTATCATAGGCGAGGCCGGTTCCTCCGTAGAATACCATGCTCCAGCGCCGGTAAAGGTCCCAGCGGGTTTCCGCTTCTGTTAGTAATGTTGTATTCCCCTGGTAGCGGAGTGCCGGCACACCTCTTAAATTGACGTATGGTAAAAGATAAAATGGCGGCTTTCCAAGTGATTGCTGCCCTTCTAGCCGTATGCCGCCAAATAATTTTGGGGCGATTGGTGTAAAACCGATAAAAGTAAAGTTGATACGCCAGGAGTTATAATCACTGCCGATGACACTGTCTGACCAGTAAAAATTACCTTGTACCCATATACCTTTATCCGGAGTAAATATGTTATCCCGGTGGTCATATTGAAGAATCCCCCCCAGCTGACTGATTATGCTGGTTCGCTGGTTGTCAGCAATTACAGGTGGCAAAGATTCACCAGTCGGGGATACTTTAGCATTCAGGAAAAGGTATTGAAGACCAGCGCTCCAATGAGCATTATTAAATTGCTTTAACCCCTGCAAATAAACAGGAACGATTTTGAAGTTGTAACTAAACTCCTTTTTGCCTACAACGGGTAAAGTATTATAAAATTTAAGGTTAAGGTCGCCATACGCTGTTATTACCCTATAGGTAATACCTACTTTAGCAAATGTTCCCGATCGAAAAAGTCCCGTCATCCAGCTTTTATTGGCCGTATACATAATCATGGCCGCTGTAATGTCCGGGTTTACAGGAGTAGTCTTAATCTTGCCATTAACGGTATCGATCACCGAATTTCTTTTCTTTAAAAAAACCGGGACAAGTGCTCCCCCAATGCCTCCCAAGGAAGGTTCAGTAATAATTGTAGGCATCACCAAAAAGCCACTTGAATAGATCATATCGTTGCTCAAGTCAAATGCCCCATCAAGAGAATCCTTCAAGGATACCTTCTGTTTGACTTTGTCCTGGGCCGTGGTTACACTGGCAGATAAACAAGTAATTACCAGTATAAGCAGAATAGATATAATGTGCTCTTTTTGCATAGTGACATAGTCCAATCGGTAATTAGATGGTACTAACGCTGAGGATTTATTCTAGAAAATCATTATGCCGTTAATGCTTTTGCTTGTCCAATTCTCCTATAAATGGAATTTGGTCCTGAAAATGCAGCCTCACAATTAATTGCAGATAGTTTTCCACTTGAAAAAACTTAGCGGCATTTTTACCCCCTACAGCGCCTGAAAATTTTGGAAAGAATGATTGTTGCAGATTATTATAAGATTTTTCATTTGCAAATATTCGGTTCATCAGGGCTGCAGAATGCTCATCAGTTAATTTGTCATAATTTTTTAAATAATCCTCAATAATCGCCACACGTTGGTTACTTAAACTAACCCGTTCTGCCTCATATTGATCATATATAGGCCAGAACGCTTTACTTTGTGCATCGCTTAAAGTCAGACTGCTTTTTACTAGATCTGCCTTGTTTTTTGAATACACACTTTGAATAACTGCGAGGTCGTAACTTTTACCCTGAGCAAAGGCACTAAGGCTGAATGCCGCTAAAATGGTTGCTAAAATGATTCGTTTCATGATGATGGTTTTTTTTTAATTTTTACATTCTAAAAAACAGTGTTAATACCTGCAAAGTAAGTTGATACTATACATAAAAGCCTTTAAAAGGCCTCCTTACATTGTTGCAACTCAAAAGATGCAACATGTTTATACAACGATACAGGGAATATTTACTGTTTGGCTTTAATTTGGGAGTGGGTAATTGAAACGGAAAATCAGAATAATCAATATCTGCCCCATGGCATACAACGGATTGTCACTTTAAGCCGAGATGTTGTATTTGATCTGGTAATTAGGGTAATATTCCGCACGAATGAAATAATCAGGGCAGCAACCGCAAACTCTGAAATAGGATTGACCTCTTAAAAAAAATCGCGTTACGGTAATAATACCAACAATCATTATTACACATTATCACTGTAACGCGTGATCCTTTATAACATGATTAATGCCTTTGTTTATCTAATTCTCCGATAAATGGAATTTCATCCTGGACATGCAGCCGTACAATCAGTGTCAGATAGTTTTCTAATTGGTAAAATTTAGCTGCATTTTTACCACCTACAGCAGCTGCAAATTGAGGGAAGTATGATTGTTGCAGATTAGTGAAAGCTTTATCGTTTGCAAATACACGGGTCATCAGGGCGGTTGATGACTGGCCGTTCAATTTGTCATACCCTTTTAGATAATCGTTGATAATGGCTACGCGCTGATTGCTTAAGCTAACACGCTTTGCCTCGTATTGGTCATATAAAGGCCAGAATGCCTTGCCTTGCGCATCACTTAAATTTAGTTTGCTTTTTATAATATCCGCCTTGTCTTTCGAATAAACACTTTGAATAATAGCCAGGTCATCACTTTTAATCTGAGCAAAAGCGCCAACGGTAAATGCCATTAAAATGGCTGAAAAAATGATACGTTTCATAATGATGAATTTTTAATGCTGAATATGATTTGTTAATACCATACAAAGTAAATCCATATCATGTGCAGAAGCCTACAGATAAGCTACTTACATTGTTGCACCTCAAAAGATGCAACGTGTTTGATCAAATTAATTTAACTATGTGTTTAATTTGAACTCAGTTTATTAGTACCTCCTGGTTTCACATCCATTACACAACGGAAACCAATATGATTTGATGCCGATCTGTACTCTCCTTTACCACGGGTGCCTACCATATAGCGTGTACAATATTGTTCGGTACATAAAAATGACCCTCCGCGCTGTACTTTCTTTTTCGTATCAGGTTCATCCTTATCATAAGGACCCGGAGGTCCTGCAGGGTTGACGGTTAATTTATTATTTGAAACAGTTTCATAATAATCAGAGCGGAACCAATCATTGCACCATTGCCAAACATTGCCGGCCATGTCATATAAACCATACCCATTCGCAGGAAATTGCTTTACCTGAGCAACACCGGAATAGCCATCTTTCCCGGCATCCTTATCAGGAAATGATCCTTCAAATATATTGGCCATCCATTTGCCCTTTGGCTTCAGCTCATTGCCCCAGGCATATAGTTTACCTGATTGTCCTCCCCTGGCAGCGAACTCCCATTCAGCTTCGGTTGGTAAACGTTTGCCTGCCCATTTTGCATAAGCGGCGGCATCTTCCCAGCAAACCTGTAAAACAGGATAATTGTCTTTACCAATTATATTACTTTGAACGCCCTCCGGGTGTCTCCAATCGGCGCCCTTTACATATGCCCACCACCTGTAAAAATCATTCAACGGAACTTTTTCTTTTGGTGCTGTAAACACCAATGAACCGGCCACTAAATTTTCCTCAGGTGCAGTTGGAAATTCCTCTTTTGTCGGCTTTTGTTCAGCAACAGTTACATAGCCGGTTGCTTTAACAAATGCTGCAAATTGTTTATTGGTAACTACCGTGGCGTCCATGTAGAAAGGATTTACTTTCACCCTATGAACCGGCCTTGCATCAGCCATTTCCTCATGACCTCCGCCTTCCATTCCAACCGGATTTACACCACCCATGCTAAACTCCCCACCCGGTATGTATTTCATTCCGGTTGGAATACTTACTTTCTTAGCTGTCGCATTTGCGATGGTCTCCATAAAATCTCCACCCCCTCCGTTCATATACAAAGCACTGTCTGAACGTTTGAGCCCTGTCGGATGACAAAAAGCGGCACCGCTTTTGGGGTACAAGCCCGCATCGACCAGCGATGCCTTTATCACTTTGACTTGCTGCGGCTGACTGGCGACCGTTTTATTTTTATGTTCCTTGCATGATAGAAAGGCAAGCAGAGCTATCGCTATAATAAGTGCCGGTTTATTTTTCATAGCTAAACTGATCATAACACCTGTTTAAGTTACACAATAATTTTTTTATACTAACTATCCTAATAGTTATTTTATATAAATACAAAGCCCAGGGTCGGATGAAATGAAATTCCTTCCAGTCTATTTTTGTGATGATATTTTTGAGTTCGGCCCAACTCATATGCTTTTCCTAAACAAACTAACTATACCAGTAAATAGCTGGCCCAGTAACACCAGTACAACCGCCACCGCCAATGGATAAAAGTACAGCAGCACTATTGGCATGTAGGTTTCTTCATCATACACAACCGGGTGTAGTTTATCCAGCGTATTATAAACCTGTTTTAGTTGCCCCTGGTTCATCGCATTGAAGTATCGCCCATCAGCTGTTGAGGCTATTTCCTTTAGCGTTTTCTCATCCAGATCATAACCTCCGCTATTACTGGCCTGCCCAATACCTATGGTGTAAATCTTTATCGAATCTCTTTTAGCAGCCTGTGCCGCATCAAGCGGAGGTATACCTTGCCCACTATCGATGCCATCTGTCAACAATAGCATTACTTTTTGCTTAATGGTATCCTGTTTAAATATTTTGGTACTGTAAGCTATGGCGTTTCCTATGCCGGTCATTTGTCCGGCCATACCCACTTCGGTTTGATCCATCAGCCAGTTGACGGTTTCCAAATCAGTTGTAAAAGGCGATTGCAGATAGGCATTACTGCCAAACATTACCAGGCCAACCTGGTCGCTTTTGCGGTCTTTTACAAAATCTTTCATGTTGGATTTTATGGCGTCCCACCGGCTCAATCTTTTGCCGCCAACATTCCAACCAGTTGTTGCCATGCTGAATGAGATATCCGTCACGATCAAAAAGCTCCTTACCGTTTTAGTTTTTTTAGCCGGCTTGCCCACATAACGTGGAGAGGATGCTGTTGCGAGTAAACAAAACCAGCACAGTATCAAAATCAGCCACGAAAAGGCGTTTTTACGACTTATCCACGCTCGTCTTCCTAAGTGTTGATTAGAAACTGATGCCGCCCTTTGCAAAAATGGGGTAACTATGCCGCCCCTTCTTTTACGCAAAACCGGCAATATGGCATATATTATAAAAGGCAATACAGCCAATAGAAAGACCCACTTATGTGCTATTTCAAATTTCATGGATATATGTTTTTTGTGCTTTTTTATCCATCGACGGGATTTTTCCGCAAAATCTGTTGCCTCATTTACTACTTCAGCAGGATATGCTGTTTCCTTATGCTTGTTGAAACTGAACATAATATATTTTCCGGTAGATCAATATTGAATAATAGCCTGAATCGCATCAAGCTACTGCCACCGCTTTTAATAATTCATCGATTGCTGCATTGGCATTTACATCTTCTGTGTTGGCATCATAGCTTAATATCAGCCTGTGTCGTAACACATCATTTACTATAAAGCGAATGTCATCGGGTGTTACATAATCGCGTCCATCCAACCAGGCTACAGCGCGTGAGCATTTATCTATGTTAATAGTACCACGCGGGTTAGCGCCATAGGATATTTGGTTTCTTTTGAGCCACGGCACTCCCTGCAGTGGCTAATACGAGTATAAGACTTAAAATTGCCCGACGTTCAATTTGTTTTTTTTTAAAGGCTGACATAGTTTTCCGTTTAAGTAAATGATAGTTTCCCTGGTATGCATTTTTGCAGCGATCAACGAATACGCTACACAAAGTAAGGGATGAAAGGATGGAAAATCGTAAAGGAGAGGTTGTATCCTGTTGCACTTTTAAATATGAAACATTGTTTGATCTAAACAGGTTACAGTATGCTTTTAGAAAAAAAATTAATTTTGCAGAAAAAGAAACCTCAGCAGGATATTAACTTTTGGGAAATTTTATCCAAAATAAAGGGCCCAGATATGGAACTGAGCCTTTTCCTAAGGGAATACCGGCATTATAAAAAATGCCAGTTTGCATAACAAAAAGTTAATATACTTAAAGTAGCCGGATACCGTTACATTAATTACAAATAAGGGTTAGATTTGGTTAAGCAAATTCTGTTTCCTCTTTATTGCCAGTATAAGGATAAATTGTTTTACTACATTTGCTGCATTTGGAAACACCGTTATTAAGGTCTTCCCAGTAATGATCACATTTGGGTTTATGATTTATTAAGGCAGTAGTTACAGCTATTACTAATACCACAAATACTATCAATAAAATTATTATTAAAATCATATTCTTAGATATTAAAAGTCAGTAAAAAATCATTAATTAATAGTATAAATTTACTGAAATAAACTTTTTACTATACAAATTGTTTTAAAACCGCTTAATTTTTATCAGATTTTATTTTTTTACATCAAAAAAATAGGAAACCATCACGATTTTCTTCTTATTTTGAATAATATTGAGTATTTGGTAAAAAAATTGAACCTAAAAACAGCATAGAATGTTAAATAATAAACATTTTATTGTTAAAAAGATGATTTCTAATTGAATTTTCGAAAAAACTTCCTGAAAATTTAAATTTCAAGAGCACTTAACGCTTTTACAGCGAAAATAAATCAGGCAGAAATATAGCCCTCATTTCCTGCCCCCATCCTAATAATCTAATCCAATTTTATTTGGTTGCCCCGTTGCGCAGTCTTTGAATTTCTTGCACTTGATCATTCTCTATACGCGCCAATATTAGGTATTGGCCATATTCCAAATCTACCGCCCAAATGGATCGCGACTCTTGCTCTATATGTATTACTGTAGTTATTTTACAATCCTTATATTTTTTATAAATCATATTACTCAGATCATTGGGCAAACTACTTGCGTTACCATATTTAATGTGGTAAACGAGGTATCCATTCTTATTATACAGTGCTGCATTTTTTTGGTCCTGTGTCATAAATTTAACCATGTAGTTTTTATTTGCATTATACCATGTGGTATTCACATCATTTTTAAACTTAGCATCAAACGCTTCGGTGACCTTTGGACTAATAGCAGATTTGCTGCTTATAACAAGGGTGGGCATAGTATCAGTTTTCATTGTCTGACCGAATAAATTATTGGCACTCCATGTGATCAAAAGTACCGCTGCAATTCGAAAAATAATTTGTGCTCTCATGTCTTTTAATTTTTAATAGTGAAATGAATCAAAGTATCACTAACCTGATAAATTATTGTAACTATAACAAAATAAGCGAATTATCAATCAAACAATGAAATATCTTACTGACTTTAGGGTTGCATTTTTTAAAGTGATACATGATTTATGATTGAAAATCTGCCAGCGTGTGATTTAAGTATGAAACTTTAGAAGATGAATACTTTTATATTTGTTCAGTTGACTAGCTCATTAATCGAACAATTATTCAAATGCCTACCTTTTACCATACATTTCTTCATTCGCTCTTTGTTGGGGTCATTGCCCTGTTCCCAGTAGTAAATCCCATCGGATCAGCATTTATTATTAGTCCTTATTTTACTGATCTTAGTAAAAGCGAGAAAAAAAAGGCTGTGGGCAAAATAGCTTTCTATGCCTTCTGTATCTGTACTGTTTCTTTGTTTGCCGGCCATTGGATACTTGAATTATTTGGAATTTCTATCCCTATTATTCAATTGGCTGGAGGTATTATGATCTGCAAAATAGGATGGGAATTTCTCACATCTGATAAAAAAGACGAAAGTAACACAAGTGATAAAGGAGAAGCGGCCAAACACTCGGGATACGAGAATATAGAAAATAAACTATTTTACCCAATCACTTTCCCAATTACCACCGGAGCTGGAACTATCTCTGTATTGTTTACGCTCAGTGCAGACAGTGCGATGTCCGGTATAAAAGACTACTACATCAATACAGGAGCTATCCTGCTATCCATTGTATTTATGTGCATGCTTATCTACATATTCTATCTCAACACAAAAACCATGATACATTATCTGGGTGCAAACGGAGAAGTGATATTTAACCGGATCATAGCATTCCTTATATTTTGTGTGGGCCTGCAAATTGCAGTAACAGGAATAAAAGGTCTTATAAAATGATTCTCTCTAATTAGCGCCTGGCAATAACAAGGGTGCTGTTGAAAATTTTGCAGATACGGTAGAGTTTATTGGCGATCAATATGATGAGAAAATCCGCAGGTATCCACCAGCGATGAGAAAAAATAATCGTATGAGACTGGTGTTCACGTTCATGCGCATGAACGCTCATGAACGCTTACAAATCATTTGCAAATCAGCATTTTATACTTTAAGGAGTACTGACAAATTACTGTCACCAAACCAATCAATCAGTTTCTAACAATTTTTTGAATTGCCGAAAAGTAGCACCAAATATCTTAAAGACCACCGGCCAATTGATTAAGTGCCTTCATCCCCGGCATAAAAAAATAGGCGCCCCCTTTTGTGGTGACAAATTCGGGCAGGTCATGAATTCTTGTCCTGACCGGGCAGGCCGGTATGCTAAAAACGTTCCCGTCATTTCGTTGCCCTATCAAGGGATCCGTCTCATTATTTAATGCACTAAAGGACGGGTTGTTAGACCAGCTTTGTTGCATAAATTCAAATTGCCTTTCAATATTACTGTTCAGGCAAATAAAGTGCAAGCCACGCTCTTTGCCGTCATCTACGAATACGTTTGCAGACCTGTCGCCATAAGAGCGGCCCCTCCGGATGATCCGGTGTCGTTTTACTGTACGCAGGGAAACCTCCGGGTCATCAAATAAAGAATCCCGTGGATTGGTACGGCGGATATGGGCGCCTATGGGGCAGCCAAGGCCTGTATCATCTTCCTTCGCGAAAGAAAAATTATTATTCTGGTTTACTCCTGGTGGTATCTCCGGATCTGTGTGAGGATGGGTAGTAACCGGTGCTCCGCTCTTCCAGCGCCCTACTATTTTTGCGCCCAGTTTATCCTGTTCCGGGGGCACACTATTGCCTGATGCATCACGTGTCACTTGGTCTATGTATTGCCAAAACTGATGCACATGCTGCTCCAATTGCCTAAATACCAGGTAGGTGCCGTTCATTCCGAAAGCAGGCAGGTTCAGTCCTACCGGAAGTGGGTCCGGCTTTAACATTTCGTTTTCGTGGCCCAGTATAAATTCACCTGCTTTAATAACCGTTGCATGTCCCGTTCTGCTTAGCTGTTTTGCTTCTCTGCCGGTTCCTTCGATAATAGGTTGCCCAATGCCATCTAAAAAGCCAAAATGTTCCTTCGAATCCGGCTGACGACCAGCACCCAGCACCTTGATCAGCGTAACACCTCCGCTATCTTTGATCTCTGTTTGTCGTAATGTCACTTGTTTACCGAGTTCTTCTTCGCCATTGGCAAACAGCAGTAGCAGGATATCAACAGGATTTTGTGCATTCCCCCACGACCAGTTATCGGGCGCGCTGTTACCTGAATCTCCCAGTAATTGCTGCCGCACCGCAGTGCTCATGCCTTCCTGGAAAGGGGCCGAAAAGGTTTGCAGATCATTTGCTGTGATCCCCAATTTTTTAAAGGCCGGAGCAGTAAAGGCGATATTAAGAGAAAAATCGCTTTTACGGTCTTTGCCTGTCGTGATCAGGCCGGAGATCTGAGTTAACCACTTCCGGCATGATGGCGCATCAGTGATCGTTAACAGCAGGTAATTAGCGCAAGGCATATTGCTGGCATAAGAGGTCAGTAAAAATCCCTGGATGTCTGAAAAATCTAACGTTGCCATATTTAGAAGTGTTTAAGCCATGTTTTGGTGTCTGTTTCGGAAAGGTCTGTCCACATATCTTCCCTGATAGCGCTGTCCTTATCAATATTTTGAACGGTGAGGTCTGGGTAGGCACTATACCACACAAGGGATGGTATCTGCATGTTCCTGGCAAAAGCTTTAAAGCGTAGTTCGTCACGGGCTCCGTCAAGTATAAGGAAACGGGTTTCAGGAAATCCTACAGCGTTGGTCCAAACCCCTGTCAGTCCGGGACTGGCCTTATCAATAAAATCATCCAAATAGCTGGACCAGCTCCCGTCAAAATTGCTTAGGAAAAGTAATTGTTTATTGTTGATGATAGACCAGTGCGCAAAGTGTATGCTCGGGATGCCACTCAGTTTTCCTTTATTTGCAATTCTTGCTACTGTGTTCACTGCAAATAGCACAAACTTCAGTGTATAAAGACGGAACTTACCGGGTTTGATATCGGTGATACTAGCCAGGTGGTTTTGTGCAATTTGGTTCTCAGTGGTCATTAACGCATCGACATGAGAAAGTGACGCAGGGTCCTTCTTAGGCTGGTCCGTTTTTTCTTTATGACGTAATATCAGGATCAAAGCGATTGTAACCGGGAAAAGCCCAACAGCAAGCACAACCAACACCAGCCCCAATATGATTAGCCGAACCCATGGTATTACCCTTTCGGATAACGTTTGATGGGGAGGAAGTTCAGCGGACAAATCGGACGCAATATCGCTTTTTGCGAATGCCTGTATATTTTTCCGAAGCTGAGTTTCGGAAAGATTTGCCGGTTTTGATAGGTTGAAAAGCTGGTCCAGGTAGTCTTGTAATTTTTTTCGTAGCTCCCGGTTATTGGCAACATCCTTTGCTGCACGACCGACATTCCCGATATGATATGCGTTTGGTGGGATGACGTGTGAGGTCAGAAATGATTTTAATTCCGCAGCCTGGTAACCAATACAGCATTGATATAGCTGGTCAACGCCAACTCCGGCAACACTTAGCAACTGATCAAGGTAATCCGATAGATCGCCGTCAAAATTATTTTCAAATACCAGCAGTGAGGGGGATCCTGTTTGATCAACGATCACAAAGCTGGCAAAATGCACCAAACTGATCTTTGAAAAGGGAAGGTACCGGTTATTATAAAGATCGCCCTGTATTTCGACCAGTATACCTTTTAATTGCTCAATTTTTTTCGGATCAATTTCTGTAATAATGGTCAGTACGGTCTGTTTCATATTTTTAGAAATTTGCAATTAATAAGGTAACGAACGGTAAAACCTCAGGTCGAAACTACTTTAGGTTAAGTACCTGAAAGATAAAGCCTTTATACTTTATAGACAAGCGTATTTTTACGGTACTTTTCATGTTATTTTACTGTATTTCGCAGAAAGTAAGAATAGTGGAAGATAACACGGCAATATATAGTCGATCTAGGCTTTTGTAGCAGTCCCGGCAAGGACAAAAGCAGTTCCGCTATATGCAAGCGCTAAAATTGCACTGGTAATTTCATCTGCTATATCGGCAGGAGATGAAGCCATTACCCTGGGCATATGAAGGGAAATAAACCAGAGAAAAATCATCACTCCTAATAAAGCGGCAATTAACCCGGTCCTGATCTTCAAAATAATTGCTATACCTGACCCAAGTAATGCCACACCGGCAAAATACATCCAGAACAAATGGTAAGGAATCCATGATGGAACATAACCCTGTGCTTCTTTTGCATACAGGAAGTGATCAATGCTAAAACTGATGATAGTTATCGGAAATAAAGCAGCCCCGAATGGTATTAGCTTCCCCAGGAACCTGGTAAGTGAGCCTTCATTTTTTCTCGGAAAACAGTAGGCAATAACAAATGCTCCTCCGGCTAGTGACAACTCTTTTGCAGCATTCTCCCAGTCCCCGAAATGCATATAATTTGTGCTTATTAAAAACTCATACGGGATATAGTAAAAGCAAAATGCCAATAGAAGTATAGCTCCAAACAGGAGAGAAACCTGCCTGGTCTTTTTTTCAAAAACAATGCACGTCCCTGCCAAAATAAATATAGCTCCGACAATAATGGCAAGCGTTATCAGGCCGGGTATCCATAAATTTTTTGGAAGAGGTACTATGTAAGGAAAATTGTGATAATAAATTGTTTGAATCCCTATCTCCGCAATAGCTACACCATAAAAAATACGACCTGTTTTAAATAGATTTTCCATAAAGATTAAATGGTTTGATCTGTTGGTTTTGAATGAAGATAAGTACTTCTCGTTCAAAATGATATAGACAAATATGATAAACAAATAATAGAAAAAGATAAGTCATTTATACCTAACTGAAATATTCCCAAATATTTCTGATATATCAAAGTAGTATTTCGGGGTATTTGGGGTCAGAAAAGCTTTAAGGCTTTTGACCTGATCCGGCAGCAATTTATAAGTAATTGATATTGAATTAATTAAATTACAAATTACAGACTGCGCTGTATTAAAACCGTTCGCCTCAATGTGCGGTTTTGGGCATGTGTTTGAGTAAAAGCCTATGCCGAGATGATAATTGCTAAATGCATGTTTGCAATACATTCTGTATATAAAAATGCGTTCCGTATCTCACCCCGGAACGCACCCCATAGTGTTTCAACTAAATCTCAGATCGCACGTTTATGGACCTAAGTTCTTTTTGGCATGCTGATCGGGTCATTAGTCATTGGTCATTAGTCAATAGTTGCCAGGTTAGCCGCTTTGCACAAATGACCAATGACCAATGACTAATGACCAATGCCAATCCTACTCACTCCTCAAACTCTTCACCGGGTTGGTCAACGCGCTGTTGATAGCCTGGTAGCTTATAGTTATTATGGTAATTATAATAGTCAAAGCTGCAGCTATTAAAAATGCTCCCGCTCCTATCGTGATCCGGTAATCAAACTTTTGCAGCCATCCATGTAAAAAGTAAAGAGCAATAGGCGATGCAATTAAACAGCTGATAATAACGAGCATTATAAAATCAGCCGATAGCAAAACCCAAACCTGCACCACCGATGCCCCCAATACCTTTCTGATCCCTATTTCTTTTTTCCGTTGCTCCGCTACGTACGCTGCAAGGCCAAATAAACCAAGGCACGAAATAAATATTGCCAGCCCGGCAAAGATGCTTGCCAGTGTACCTACCAATGCCTCAAGTTGATAGGTCGCGGCGAAGGCTTCATCTGCAAAACGGTAATCGAACGGGAAGGATGGGTTGTATTTGTTAAATATTGCCGATATTTTTTTTATGGCCTGCTGCCTGCCGGCATTCGGGTTAAGCCGGTACATAATGGCGCTCGTCCAGCCTGGATTGTATACATAAAGAGCAGGGCCGGCCGCGTAAAAAGGCGACCCAACGATCGCGTTTTCTACCACTCCAATGATACGCATTGGGCTTTTGCGATAATCCAATGTGATCAGTTGGTTCAACGGGTCTTTTAACCGGAATTTTTCTACGGCAGCCTCATTCAAGATAATATTTAGGGTATCGGGGCCTCCAGCGTTTGCAAAATCACGCCCGGATTTCAATTTCATCCCTATTGTTTTAAAATAGTCAGGTGAAACGGCCGTAGTAGCCATCTCCAGCGATTCGCCGATTTTTTTACCGGGAAAGTCCTTTATGGAGAACGAGGCCGGGAAATAGGTCATACTGCTTGCTGCTTTGGTAACACTTACTACCTGGTTGCTTTGAAATAGGTCGTGTTTAAGCGCATCATAATTTTTGTTAAGATCGCCGCTGCTGTTCATCATCACCAGGTTATCGGGGTTGTAGCCTTTTGGCCTGTCCTTCGCATATTTTATCTGCTGATAAATGATTAGTGTACTGATGATCAAAGCAATTGAACAGGTAAATTGCAGCACAACCAATATTTTACGGGGAAGCGTGGCCCTTTTGCCCAGTTGAATAGTGCCTTTTAAAACCTTTACAGGATTGAAAGAAGAAAGATAAAAAGCCGGTCGGCTGCCGGCCAGCAAACCTGTTATCAGCACGTAGCCCAACATGATTAACCAAAAGGTCAAATTGCTGTAAGGGATTGTGATATTGCCGTATATTATGGTATTAAAATAAGGTAATGCCAGCTGAACGATCCCTATCGACACCGCAAACGCTACAAAAGTGATCAGCAATGATTCGCCCAAAAACTGGATGATAAGATCCCGTCGCGATGAGCCGATCGATTTTCGTACGCCTACTTCGCGGGCTCGTTTTTCGGCCCGTGCGGTCGACAAATTCACAAAGTTGATACAGGCAATCACCAATACCAGTATACCTATGATGGCAAATATGCGCACATACTGGATAAAACCGTCGGTTGCCTTGCCATTTTTAAACTGCGTAACTAAGCGCCAGTTTTTTGCGGGCTGCAGGATCACCTCAATTTTAGTGGTCTCATCCTTAACATTTTTGGCAATGATATTTTTTATTTTGCTTTCAAAGGCTTCCCCATCCGCGCCCGGTTGCAGCTCCACATATTCAAGGTAGGAATAGTTTTGCCAATGGATGCGCTCCTTTTTAGTTTCCGGATAGGTCTGCTCTAAGTAACTATAGGGTAAAAGATAGCTGAACTGGAAAGTGGAATTGACCGGCAAATCTTTCATCACACCGGTTACCGTAACATTATTTTTATTATCTATCCTGATGGTTCTATTAATAGGGTCCTGGTCACCAAACAAGGCCTTCGCAACTGATTCTGTTAAAACGATGGAATTAGGGTTGCTAAAAACCGAATTAATGTTTCCTTTCAGCATTGGGTAAGGGAACATCTTTAAAAAATCAGCACCAACAGTTAAGCCGAAGGGGTCAAGTTTCTTGTCGCCGATAACAAGGCTATGCTGCCCTCCCCAGTCCGTTTCCGACGCATGTTTTACTTCGGGATAGTTTTTGCGGAACTCTTCCACCAGGGGCAGCGACGATCCACTTTGCGTTCGTATCTCACCGCTATGATAAAAGTTAAGCTTTACCTGGTATAGTTGATCATAATCAGGCAGGAAACGGTCGTACGAATACTGCTCGTATATCCAAAAGCCAATAAGCAGGGCCACAGCCATCCCGGCGGCAAGGCCGGCAATATTAAGCGCGCTGTAAACTTTGTTGTGCAGCATATTGCGCCACGCGATTTTTAAATAGTTCCTGAACATATAATTGTGGTTTAATTTCTCAGAAGACCACCTTGGAGGGGCTTCGTTATACGAAATTACCGCTGTAAATTGGGATAGAGGTTCCAAGTTATAAGATGGTCTCTCTTTTTTCAGATCGCTCTTATATTCTGCCGGGCTTTTCCCTGTCATTTGCCTGAAAGCGCGGTTAAAAGTAGTTTTGGAATTGAAGCCGGCGTCAAATGCACTGCCCAGCAGAGTTATCCGGTCATAAGCCGGGTCCTGCATTTTCCGGATCACCTCCCGGATGCGATATTCATTAATGAAATCATTGAAGTTTTTCCCGAGCGCCACATTAATGATACGGGATAATTCATTGGGATGCACATCCAGCGTTTCAGCCAGTGAGCGCAAATTGAGTTCAGCATTCTGATAAAACCGGCCCGCTTCCATGGCTTTCTGCAGCCAATTACCTTTTTTCATCAGTTCCGCCGATGGTTTTGAAACCCGGGGTGCAGGAACAGATTTTTCGTTCTGTATTGCCTCTGGCTTTGACAATACTTCCGTACCGATCCAGATAATTACCGCAGCTAAAAAGAGATATAATGGACAATAGGTATAAATGCCTAATTGATAGTGATAATAAAAATAATCCGCGACTTTAAGAGGTATCCACAATAACCAGAACAGCCCGAAACCCGCCAGCAAGCGATGCAGCCTTGCAGGCTGGTTGATCCTTTTGGTAAACCATAATAGCAGGGTAAAAGTCAGCCCGATAAAAATCATTCCAAGGAAGGCCAGGTCATACAGGTTGATATGGAATATATATGGATTCAAGTAATTTAACTACCTCAATCGCTGTTCCAAATTGCTAATATGCTGACATATAGAAAATTATGGTTGAAACACAATAGGGGTTTGTAACAAAACCGAACGTTAGGTTGTTCGGTTTTGAATGGCAAAAAAAGATTGTTGACTTTCGACCTTTTCCATGGCTAGTAAGCTATTCTGAACGAAGGCTTTTCACCGGGTTCGCCAATGCCGCTTTGATGGCCTGGAAGCTGATAGTTAACAGGGTAATGATGATAGCCGCTATTCCCGAAGCGATAAATACCCCAACGCCGATGCTGACGCGGTAGGAGTACTTTTGGAGCCAATTGTGCAGGTAATAGAACGCCACCGGCGAAGCGATGACGCAGCTGATCACCACCAGCACAATAAAATCGCGAGAGAGCAGCAGCCAAACCTGCGCTATGGATGCACCCAGCACTTTGCGGATGCCGATTTCCTTGGTGCGCTGCTCAGCAACGTAAGCGGCCAGCCCGAACAACCCGAGGCAGGATATAAATATGGCCAGCCCGGCGAACACGCCCGCCAGCTTGCCCACCAGTACCTCCAGGTTGAACTTGTGCTCGTACTCATCGTTCACAAACTTGTACTGGTAGGGGTAAGCCGGGTTATATTTGTCAAATATCTTACTGATCTTTTCGATCGCTGTATGTGTACCAGCGTTTTTCATCAGCCGATAGGTCACCACAAACCCGAAGGGATTATGCCCGAAAACAGCAGGTTCCACAGACTTATATGGCGATTCCATCAATGCATCTTTAACCACACCAACGATTCTTACGGGTTTATTGCTGCCGTTCCACGATATCAGTTGGTTAACCGGGTTCTTCAACCCGATGCGCCGTACCGTAGCTTCGTTAACGATTACATTCAGCGAATCATTTTTCCAATCGCCCGTGAAAGCGTGGCCGGCTGCCATGGTCATCCCCATGGTTTGGAAGTATTCATTCGACACCCAAATCGCACCGATGTTCACATTTTCGTCGCCTGCATTTTTGCCCGGCCATTTCTCCAGCGAAAAATGACTGTACACCTGCGTCGCCGGTGAGGTTGACGATGCAACGCTCTCCACCATTCCTGAAGACAGCAAGTCGTTTCTCAGCGCTTCGTAATGCTGGGAAAGGTCGCTGTTCATGTCTGTCATCATTAGCCTGTCGGCGCTGTAGCCCGTCGGCCGGTCCTTCACGTATTGTATTTGTTGATATACAATCACTGTGCTAATGATCAACGCGATGGAACACGTAAACTGCACCACCACCAGCACCTTCCTCGGCATGGATGCCCATCGTCCCATTTGGATGCTGCCCTTCAACACCTTAACAGGATTGAAAGATGACAGGTAAAACGCAGGCCGGCTCCCCGCTATTAAACCGGTAAACAGCACAAACACAATCATGATACCCCAAAAACCGATATTGCCATACGGAATATGAACATCGGCGCCAGTCAAAATATTGAAAGCCGGCAAGGCCAGCATAACCAACAGTAAACCCAGCAGAAACGAGATAAATGTGATCAGTATGGACTCCGTCAAAAACTGGTAAACCAAATCCATACGTGCTGACCCGATGGCCTTGCGAACTCCGACTTCCCTCGCCCGTTTCTCAGATCTTGCTGTCGAAAGGTTCATGAAATTGATACAGGCGATAGCCAGCACCAGTATACCGATGATGCTGAAAAGGCGCACATATTCCACAAAACCACCAACCGGTTTACCGTTTTTAAAATCAGTTATCAAATGCCAATCTTTTAAAGGATGCAGGATCACCTCAGTCTTTGCTACCCGCATCTCCGGGCTTCTTTTACTCACGATGTCCCTGATCTTCGGGGCAATCTGCTCGTAGGTCACCCCCGGTTCCAGTGCCACAAAGGCTGAAAATGAGTTCCAGGTCCACTTGGTGCGTCCGAGCCGAACCCAATCCTGGGTAGCTTCTGCAAAGGCAAAAGGTGTAAGATAATTAAATTGCAGTGTTGAATTTTTAGGAATGTTCTTAAGCACCCCGGTTACCTTTAGGCTCTGCGCATTATCAAACCGCACTATTCTTCCCATTGGATCGGCATCGCCAAATAATGCTTTGGCGGTCGATTCGGTTAAAACGATGGAATAGATATCCTTAAAAGCGGAATTCGCATTGCCTTTGACAAAAGGGTACTGAAACATTTTAAAGAAATCCGCACCGGCAGCACCACCGCCCAGGTATAATTTTTTATCGCCAACCAAAAGGCCGTGGTTCATTAAACCTATTGCGTCTGATTCGGCAACATACTTTATACCGGGTATCTCTTTACGCAAAACCTCGGTTAGCGGCAGTGCTATGGATGTCTGTGTATTTGTACCGTTGTGCTGGCTGGTCAGGTTCATCTCAACCTGGTACAATTGCCGGTAGCCGGGCAGGAAACGGTCATAAGAATATTGATTAACCACCCATAGACCAATCAGCAGCGCTACTGACATGCCCGCCGCAAGGCCAGCGATATTCAACGCGCTGTAAACCTTGTTGTGCAGTGTGTTGCGCCACGCCATTTTTAAATAATTTCTGAACATAAATCTTCGGTTTGATTTCTCAGTCGAAATTACCACCGTAAGCCGGGAAGCAGCTGTCAAATTATAAATTGGGAGTTCTTTTTTATATTCCGCAGGGGTTTTTCCGGTCATCTCTTTGAATGCACGGTGAAAAGTGCTTTGCGAATTGAAACCGGAATCGTAGGCTATACCCAGTAGGGTGAGCCGGTCGTAAGCCGGGTCCCGCATTTTGCGGACAATTTCACGAACCCGGAATTCATTAATAAAATCGCTAAAGTTCTTTTCCAATCCCATGTTAATGACCCGGGACAGATCATGCGGATGGATAGCCAGTTTCACCGCGAGTGTGGTCAATGTCAATTCGGCATCCTCGTAGAGGCGGTTTGCGGCCACCGCCTCCTTTAGTCTACGGCCCTTCTCCTTTGCATCCGATCTATCAGTTATTGGCATTGCCAGTTGAGCGGTGCCATCCAGTTTTAGCAACACTTCCGCTGCCATTCCGATCAGTACAAAAGCAACAGCAAAACTGAAAGTCTCATTAAACAGCGACAACACACAAAACAGGCCGAGCACCAGTAACGACCTCTCTAGCCGCCTGAACGCAAAACGCGGCCTGTCCATCAGCACCGGCCGCAAGCGGCTATAGAAATCCTGTATCAGCCGGTGCGACAGGTACAGGTAGATGATAACCGAAATGAAGATCATCCAGGCCGGCATCCAATATCCCGCGAGCAAGGGGCAAAAATGCAGCATATCTTTACGCCGGAACCGCTGTTCAGAGGATGTTAGCTGTCGTACATAAAAATACAGCAGTGGACCAAGCGCAGATAAAAGAACCGGGGAAAGGCCGCCTGTCTTCAGTACAATTACGGCTAAGGCCAGGCTTAAAAACAGGTTGGCTGTTTGCCCAACCCTTTTTGCGAATCCTAAAAGCAGCGCAAGCGTCAGCCCCGAGAACAGTGTTCCCATGGAGACCAGGTCATACAGGTTGATATGGAATGTATAGGGATTCAAGTAATTCAGATAGCCCAAACGCTGTTCCAAATTTACAATATATTGATATATAGAAAATTATATATTATTTGAAATGTGTATTTGTAACAAAACCGAACATTCAGCCGTCCGGTTTTGAATTGCACATGGTGCATTCAGTTTCTAAACCGAGATCAAAATACCGCCTGTTCAATAGTTACATCTCTTATACTAAAAGCGTCTTTTAGTCGGGTATTTACCTGTGCAAGCTCAACGCTATTATGAGTATGGGTATAAGCCAATCGCAGGCCTGTTAACGACCAGCCGTTTTTAGGATTAATAACCAGGTCGCGTTTTAAGACAGCAATTGCTTCGTCGTAATTACCGGCTTTAAGCAATACGTTTGCCAGGAACTGCCGTGCAGGGATCGGCCAGTCGCGGGGTTCATTATAAATCAGGTGATCTTCAGCTTTAACTGCCTGCTGTAAAAAATCGATCGCTGCCATATTGTTTTTCTGGCCTTCGGCAATAACGCCCTTTAATATCAGTTGCGCCACCGTAGCCGGTTCAACCGCCGGACTAAAGATCATTTGATCTTTCAAAGAGTTATCAGGTAATAGTTTATTAAGCATTCCCAGCTCTTTTTCCGCAGATGAAAAATCACCTTTCCGGCTATAGGCAACACCCCTGGCAAAGTGCGAAATAAGCGAGGCAAAGATCATGGTATCGGCAACCTGGGTTTTAATGATCTCATCCCATTTCCCAAAACGAAGGTTGGTAATGGTGGGTTCCATGTAGACATACTGTACATAGTTACCCATAGCCCCTTTCAATGAGTAGTAAAAAGGTGGTATAGATGCCTGCAGGTCCCTCGAAGCATCCTTCGCTATTTGATAATTGCCGGCCATTTGCGCACAATTGATCTTCATATGCACGTTATGCGCCTCATACAAGGGATAATCATTCTCAACGGGTGCATACACTTTGAGATAATACTTGTAGCCTTTTACCGCTTCATCATTATTAGTGATCCCTTTCTTATAGTCGCCTGTTCGAATATAAATATGCGAAGGCATATGGGTTAGGTGCGATACCTGCGGCATCAGCGTATCCAGCAAGTTGGCGCTTTTTAAAGCCAGCTCAGGTGTTGCAGAGCCTTCCATGGTGTGGATATAGTAATGATTAGCGCCGGGGTGGTTCGGCGAAAGCTTCAGCGCCTGCTCAAAAATGAAGCGAATCTGCAGCGTCCAGGCTTTAGGCGTAAAATCATGTTCGTACAGATCCCATGGGTGAAGCAAAAGCAAAGCATCCCCATAAAGCGTCACAGCCTCGGCATTGGTTTTATGCTTTTCATAAACCAGCTTCATAGCATCCGTATAATTCGCTTTCAGCTTGTTTACATCTATGGTTGTGTCCGCACTGTAACGCTGGCGTATGGCATTGATCAAGTCCTTTTCCAGCCCGGTACATTCAACCGAAAGCTGCTGACCTTTAACAGCAGCCTCGTAGGCTCCTGAAGGCGCACGATAGCCATTAGGGTAATTGATATTGGGTCCTAATGCCAATGCCTTGCCATACCATGCCATTGCGCAATCGGGGCCAAGGCGCGTGGCTTTGGTAAACGATGCTACCGCCTCAATATCATGAAAGGCATAATACATGTTAATGCCCTGGTTAAAATAAAACTGAACGCTGTCGGATGCATGGGATATCTTCCATTTATAGTTGCCCCAGCCTTTCAGCGCCGGAATGTCTATAGCCGTATCCGCTGCGTTATATAACGGCACACAAATAGCTGTGGGTCGCGGAAATGTCTTGAAATACGTACGCGGTACGGATACGTCTGTTTTCTTTGTCCGAAAATAAAATGATTGCGTTGCAATAAAACCAATGGCCGTAAGCAGGCTTATTGCGATGGAATACCTGGTTTTCATATAGTTTGGCGATTTGTATTACAACCTATAGATCAGAAAGTTACAGAATTTAATTCGAAAACAAAATAGCCGGGTAGCGAAAAAAACAATTATTTTTTGAAGTGTTCTTACTTTTTTCATGCAGGCCAAACCCGTGCGCAAATCCGGATATCGTATCCAAACTTTAATAATTGAAGATTTGTAATCCCCTAAGTAGTGATAAAACAAAAAAAAGCCTTCAGTTTTTCACTAAAGGCTTTCTCTTTCAAACGTAGCCCGGGCAAGACTAAAGTCGAACTGCTTGAAGGAAAATATACGTCTTTATCTGCAATCATTTAATGGTTCGTGCCCATTTAAGGGACATTTGATTAATTAATGCTCTTCTCTGAGGCTGGGCTGAAAGCAGCGACTCTCTAATTAACAGAAAGAGCTCAGTGTATATAATATCCTAATTGTCCGTATTTTACAACCTTAAATTATTTCATTGTTACGTATTTGTAACACATTTTGATCTTGCATCGCAACGTTTCGCTTTCAATCAAATTTAATAAACAATCCAAAAACCAGCAAATATCACCATGTAATTCTGCGTAACAATACTTCATACTTTGTTAACATTAATAAAATTTACCATTAGTGAACATTACTTATTTTTGTTGAACACTTGTTCAATCAAAAAACTTCCCGAAAGTTAAATGGCAAAACGCATTACTGAGAAAAATTTAATCCGGGTATCACAATTATTCGATTGAAGAAATTACTAACTAACATTTATATACCCATCTGATAGATATGAAAGTTCCACAATCCCTTTTGATAAAAAGTTTATGCTTGCCCTTTTTACTTTTGGCTAGTCAATACCTGCAAGCTCAGGCACCTGAAACACCTGAGCGAAGAAAGGACGTTAAAGCTCCTGCGGACACCTCATGGAACCAACTTTCTGCAGGTGATAAAATGTTTGTTAACAGCCAGATATTCAATCCTGCTGGTCTAAGCCTGGACTTAGCCAAAGGAACCCGAATATTGAATCTGGAATTGGTTCACCAAAATAAATTGCTCGTTTCAAAAAGCAATATAGGTCTGGCTGTTATTAACGCGAACAACTTTAAGGTAGTTAATCAGTTTGCGTATGAAAAAGGCGAATCGGGTTCGATGTACGGCCTGGCTGTTAGTAATGATGACTCTACCGTTTACTTCACCGGCGCACAAAGAAATTTATACATAGGAAACATTAGTAAATCCGGCGGATTTAAACTGACAAAAGAAATTGATTTATCGGTTAACAAGAAAACAACAACACCTTTAGGAATAGGGTTGGTTGATGATCACATTGCTTATGTGGCACTTGCTATTCCAAACCAGGTTGCAGTTGTGGCTATTGATAAGGGCAAAGTGCTGAGCAAAATACCAGTTGGCGTTTGCCCTTATGCTATCGTTATCAGCAACGACAAAAGATATGCGTTTGTTAGCAATTTTGGCGGCCCCAACCCTAAAAGGGAAGACAGAACTGAAGAATCTGCCGGAACAAAAGTTGCCGTTGATGACCGTTCCATCGCGTTGCGCGGTTCTGTTATGGTAATTGATATTCAATCAAGAAAAGTAATTCATGAGATCAAAACCCGCATTTACCCTGAATCAATGGTTTTGTCCTCCGATGGCAACTTACTTTATGTAAGCGATGATAGCGGTGACGGTATAAGCGTGATAGATGTAAAAAAAATTAAAGTTGTACAAACGATCAATACCAAACCTGATCCGTCGCTTCCGTATGGAAGCCTTACAACAGGGTTAGCATTTAGCCCCAACGGGAAAGTATTATATGCAGCCAATGCAGGTAATAATTCAATCGCCCTCATTGACCCTCAGCAGCCGCAAAAAGGTCCGTATGGATTTATTGCAGGTGGCGGATTTCCGGGTGCAGTATGCGTTACAGCGCATGACCTGTTTATAGGTAATGTGACCCCGTTGAAGCAGGGTTCCTTACAAAAGGTTGTACTGCCCGGCAATAAAACTCAATTGGACAACTACACTGCAAAAGCAGAGAAAGGATTTCATTTTATCGAAATGCTAAGAGCGCAGGCAGAAGCGAATTTAAACGCCAGGCCAAAACCGGTTCCGGTAAACGTAGGCGAGCCTTCTGCAATCAAACATGTTGTCTATATCATCAGGGAAAACAAAAAATTTGACCAGGAATTAGGCGATTTTGGAAAAGGGAACTGCGACTCTGCGCTGGTTGAATATGACAAACAGGTAACTCCAAATGCGCATAGCCTTGCCGATCAATTTGTTCTGTTAGATAATTATTATTGCAACGGCGTTAACTCAAGTGACGGTCATCAATGGGCAACCCAGGGCATTACTTCGCCCTACCACGAAAAAGATTTTTCAGGCGGACGATGCGCATATGACTTCGGCACAGATCCTTTATGCTATGCTGGTTGTGGTTTTATCTGGAATCACCTGTTGCGTAAAGGTATATCTTTCAGAAATTTCGGGGAGTTTGATTTAGCGGATGTGACAAAAGGTAAAACCTGGACAGACTTATACAATGGATGGAAAGATCAAAGCGATTCCACCTGGTACAAGTGCGGATACCAGGCGAAAAGTCTGGAAAAATATAGCGATTTGCGTTTCCCCGGTTGGAATTTGACCATCCCGGACCAAATAAGGGCTGATGTATTTGTTAAAGCGCTAAAGGAGTATGAAGCAAAAGACAGCTTTCCAGACTTTACCATTATTTATCTGCCGAACGACCACACCAGCGGGTATGACGAAAATCTGCCTGCTCCACGCGCTTATGTGGCCGATAATGACCAGGCAACAGGCAGGGTCATCGAAGCGCTTTCAAAAAGCCCTTTTTGGAAAGACATGGCCATATTTGTGAATGAAGATGACCCGCAAAGCGGAACAGACCATGTAGATGGCCACAGGTCGGTTTGTTTTGTGGCAGGCCCTTATGTAAAGCGTCATACCATCATCAGCAAATTTTATAACCAGTCATCCGTGCTGCATACGATCTGCCAGATTTTTGGCGTGCAGCCCATGAATCAATTAGTGGCAATGGCGCCTTTAATGACAGAATGTTTTAAAGAAAATCCTGATTATACTAGTTATACCTCTTTAACGCCGGCTATTGCGATAAACGAGATGAACCCCCCAAAGAAAAAAATGACCAGTAAAACTACTTCAAGGTTAGCGCCATTAACAGCGAAAATGAATTTTTCCAAACCCGATCTCAATGATAAAGATGCGTTGTTATTTAGTGAATATCTGTGGTCAACGGTTCACGGTGACCAGCCATTTCCGAAAGCGTACTTTGGGGCACATGGAAAAGGTTTAAAAGCGCTCGGCCTGAAAACAGACCCTCAGTTCAAGGATGACGACGATTGAGAACAGTTTGAATTGATTTTCTCAATACTTCGATAAAATAAACTGGCAATGGTATAGTGTATCTATAAAACTTTCAATCTTTTGATTGGCATACTTAAATAAGGCTGAAGTAACAGGACTTTTTTCCTCAAAAACGATTAGCTGGTTTGATGCGAATTAAGCCCCAGGATTTTGAAGGCTTCCACCCGGTAATTTTCTGAGCAACGATCATATTCGGTTGGATCATCGATCATACTTAGAAAATAGTATGCGCCATCTGATATTACAAAGATTACCTCAGCAGCATGTGCAGGATCATCACATTGAATTAATTTTTGATCCACGCACTCCTGGATCAAGGTTTTGAGCCACCTTCGGAGTAACAAGTGCATTTCCCTGAAGCGGGATTTGATCAGCGGATTTCTGAAAATAAGAGCAAAGCAATTATAAAAGATACTGTCATCGATATAACAATTCCATTTTTTCGAAAATATGTTATTCAACACTTTGGTAAGTCTTTCCAATGAATTGACGTCAGCGCTTTCCGGCTGATAGATTTGTTTATAACTGGTAATAATAAAGTCAATCAAACCAAGCAGCAATTCTTCCTTATTGGAGAAATAGTGGACCACGAGACTGGGGTGCATCTCTAATTCTTTTGCCACTTTTCCAAAAGAAGTATTTTCAATTCCTTCCTTGATTGCGATGTTGTAAAATGCTTCGATGATCTTCTTCTGCTGATCTTCTTTTAAACTTTTTCTACCCATAAATTGCTCAATTTTAGCTTTAAAAAAAAGTATTGTAAAAATAATTTTACTGAATGTTCAGTTTATTTAACTATGCCTTTACATGCCCTTAACATTCGACAGGTTACTTTGACATACGGGCGCTTCAGACTTTAAGAATAACAAAACACATCATTTACGCGGTAGACAAATATCAGCGGAACACATTTCCATGTTGCCCCGGAACGACTGATCATTTTCAGCGGTATACCAACCTAAATATCACAATTTATATTAATAAATGTTTATACTCTTTATACTTAATGATATTAATTATTATTGGTTGGCTTGGCGTGATTTTATGCACAATGGGCTATTTATTATTAAGTATGAAAGTTATAACGGCGGAGCGCCGTGGATTCCAGTTGTTCAATATAATAGGGGGACTTTGTCTGGTAATAACTGCAGTTTATAGTAATGATCTGCCCAATGTTGTTGCTAATCTGCTATGGATGTTTATAGGAGTATATGCTTTAGGTCGTCAGATAAGAATCAATAGAGATGCTAGAAAAGCTTGACGGATCTATTCCTAAAATTTGATAGGCTTTAACTTTATAATAATCTAGCCTTTGATCATAAACCTCTTTGTCTTTTTCCAGTGAAAGATAGAAATAAGCACCATCAACCAGGACAAAAATTAAGTCAGAAGCAGTCTGGTAATCCGGAACATTTATCAGATTGCATGTATGACATTGTTCTATCATAGATGCAAGTGCCAGCCGAAGTGAATCCAGGATAGTTTTATATTTTTCTCTTATTATTTTTTCCCTAAATGCCAAAGCGTAAAAAGTATAAAATAAGCCATCGTCAAATAATAAATTCCACTTTTTGGAAAAAAGGGTTTCAATTGTATTGATCAAGTCCGAAAGCACAATTTTTTCCTTATTTTCTATTGTAAAGATCAGTAGATATCGTTCAAGAATATAATCCATCAAAGCGTAAGTAAGATCTTCTTTGGTGGTAAAATAATGAAGTATAAGGCTGGGATTAACATCCATCACCTTTGCTATTTTCGCTATTGATGTGTTTTCGTACCCCTCTTCTCTGGCTATCTTGTAAAATATTTCTATAATTTCGATCTGTCGTATGTCTTTAAGGCTTTTTCTACCCATGTTAATAATTGTGATGAGCTAAACTACTCAAAAGGAATTTTTAATTTTAATTAATAATAGATTGATTGTTTAATTAATTTAAACTTTCTATAATTCTTGAAGGAAGATAAGGCTGTTTTTATAAGTCAATTTTGACTAATGGTCGTCAATAAAATTTGGAAATGGATTTATCACTTAACTCAAAAGGGCCGTTTCCAATTGAAAATTGTCCTTTTTTTTGTGAGATTTTGTAAGAAAATCAAAAATTGTCGAAATTTAATTCATACATCAGCTTTTGATTTTGACTTATGAAACAACCTCGTCTTCTCCTGATGCCAGGCCTGAACTTAGTAAAATGTTAATGATAATACGACATTTTTCATAGGGCTATATATAAATACTTTTAAAAAAGGAATTGTATCCTCTGTGGCTTAATTTTTTGCTAATATATCAGTATGTTTTAAGCGATTATTAACATTGATTAATTGATGAGGTCGCATTCTCTACGACCTCATCTTTCTATTAGTGTGTGTAACTAAGCAGCCATGCTTATCATCATGGTTGAAGCAACCACATTACGCCATTAATGTTATCCCCATTCGGGTATTGGCTCTTAATGGCATTATTTACATTAGTTGCGTTATTGCCAATCTCATCTGTAGGATACATCCATCTTTTAGGAACAGCATTCACCCCATTCACCTGGTTTATTATCCCCGCCCCTGCAACTTCAAAAACCGGAAAGCCCGTACGCAGGTTTTCAAAAAATGGTTGTAGCCCTGTGTTCATGAACATACTGATATATTTTTGCGTAATTATCTGTTGTATCTCGGTTCCGGCCTTTAATGGGATCACCGGCTGGCTTAAATAGGTTTGAATATCATTATCAGTGTATAACTGGCCTACGTAAGGAACCCCCTGCGCGGCAGGAAAATTATAATCGGAGAATTGCATCGCGGCCGTTATCCCTGCTGTATAATAACTATTTGCATTTCCGCTTATCCAGCCTCTTATTACCGCTTCGGACAGAATAAATTGTAGTTCGGCATAACTCATTAATACGCTTGGTTCGTTAGCGGGTTCGAAGTAATAACGGGAGTTGAATTGAGAAACGTTCCCCGATGACTGTTGTTGCTGAATAACACTAATCACGGCACTTCCCTGCACACCGTTATAAGCATTAAAATCTGTCGGAGTAAGCCCGGCTGAGGTTGCATTGACTGTAGGCGCTGCATATACAAAAAGTCTTGGATCTTTTAGCCCTTTAAGCATTTGTACAAATGAATTATCCATCAGGTAGTATATTTTGGCTTCACTACTATTATAATAAGGATATCTGCTTCCGGCAATATCATGGTACTGCAATTGTGCATTGTCGGCATTGGATGCAAACAATGGATATTTGGTTGGATTGGATACAACCTCGTTAAACCGCTGCGTGATATTAAGGGTGGCATCATTGGCATGTAACGAAAGACTCATTAATACCCTTAAATAATAGGAGTTAATCGCTTTTTTCCATTGTGTGATATTGCCGCCATATATAAGATCGTTATTAATTGCACCTCCGGCATCAGAAAGCGAATCGCTGGCAAGTTTTAAATCGTTCAATACCTGCAAATAAATGGCTTCCTGTTTATCATACGCTGGATGTAAAGCGGCCGCGCTGAAGTTGTTACTTATAAGGGATTGTTCGGCTTGCGAATAAGGCACATCTCCAAACATTTGGGTAGTGCCTACAATAAAGTATGAAGCGAAAAACTTGCCCAGGTATTTATAATTAGGCTTATTTACACGCGCAGCTTCCTGCTCCATTTTTATAACCTGGCTCAAGTTGTTGTAGTTGAAAGATCCTCTCGTCCAGCCGTAATACTGTCCATTATCTGCACTTTCACTATATACCATATAACGGCAGCTGAACTCATTCTCAACCGATATAGTCGAAAAAAATATTTGCTCAACATTAGGTAACAGGAGCGAAGGATCGGCCTGGGTAGGAAGATTCGGATTTATTTGGTAATAACTAAACTTTTTGCAAGACGAAAAAAGACATCCTAACAGCAGTAAGAAACTTAGTAACCAATATTTATTTTTCATACAATAAATTTAAAAATGAATGATTGAGATAACTGACAATTGACGTTAAAATTTAAGATTGAAATTAAACCCTATACTGCGTGTAGAAGGCGTTTCATAGCTGTCGAGCAGCTGGTCCGGGTCGGAATTTGGTAATTTAGAGAACAGCAGTAAATTATTACCAATTAATGATACAGAGGCTGATTTGAATACCTTTTGCTTACTTAGCATTTCTTTCGAAAAGGTGTAGGTAAGTGATACTGTGCGCAATTTCAAATAAGTACCGCTATAGTAAAAGTAATTGTTTTGATATGGGTTGCCACCTGTAGACTCCATATAGGAAATATAATTTACAGGAGTGGTGTTGGGCGCGTATTTTCTGGTGTCGGTAAGTAAATTTCCATGACTGTCATACGAGGCGTTACCCGAAATGACTACTTCTCCCGGAGCTATAAAAGTGCTTTTCCCTGCATTGGCATCGATCCTATATTGATTTACAGTACTAAGGGCGGTCCCGCCCCATGCCATTTTTTCATTAAGCGTAGAGTATTGCAGGCCTCCTAAACGGCCATCGACCGATATGCTGAGGGAAATATTTTTATAATTGAAAGTATTTTGCCATCCATATATCCATTTAGGGTCAGTGTACCCCATAGGAGTTGAATAAAGAGCATTTAATGGGTAGCCATTTGCTCCTACAATAAGTTTACCATTAGCCGAAAACTGACCTTCACTTACATAGAGTTTATCTATTCTGTCTCCAACTTTAAGGTATTGGCTATAGTATCCGGGGCCATAAGTATCGTTAGTTACTTTTTTGATCCATGTATGATTATTGCTGAAGTTAAAACCCGATGTCCATTGAAAAGTATTTGTTTTTATGGGGGTGCCGTTTAGCACAAATTCAAATCCTTTTTTTACAAATTCATTGGCATTTACAAGCAGCATGGAATATCCGCTTGCCTGGGAAGGTGTAATGTTTTGAAAGTTGTTAGATTCCAGATTTCTGAAATAGGTAACATCTAAATTTATTCTGTTTTTCAGCACACCTAATGCCAAACCCGATTCCCATGACTGCACAGTGTTGGGTATAAGATTAGGGGTATCATAGCTGGTTGGATAGCTAAGTGAGGATACACCGTTAAACTTGTTGGCATTACTATAAGTGTTGATGCTTGCATAAGGATTATTGGCAGTACTATAAGTGCTGATGCTTGCATAAGGATTAGTGGAGCTAATCGCACCGCTATTTACCTGTGCCCAGGTAGTGCGGACTTTTAAATATGAGATAATTTCCGGCAGTTTTAATGCGTCAGACAAGACGACGGAAATACCTCCTGATGGGTATATAAAGGCATTATTCGCAAGGGGCAATGTAGATGTCTGGTCTCGTCGTGCAGTACCTGATAAATAAATAAAGTGGTATAACTCCAGGTCGAGATTAGCATATAAACTGTTTATCTGTTTTTGATCTAAGTAGTTTGATCCTGTTATTGGATTTATGGAATTACTCAGGTAATACTGACCAGGTATGCTAAGCCCATCAGTTGAGGTGCTTAAACCTTTATCGTCATTAAAAAAGCTGCTAGCGCCTGCAATTGCCGATAGGTTAAAATTATTGCTGAACTTATGCTTGTAGCTTAGGATCAGGTCGGTAGTAATATCAAAATGAGTAGCATCAGCGGTTGAAAAATTACCATCTGGATTACCGCCTATAAGGCTGTATGGATAATCTTCGTCCTCATTAAGAGAATTTGCATTGAAACCCGAACGTAGTTTAAGAGATAAGTCCTTAGTAAATTGATAATTGAGCGATAAGTTGCCAAATGTTTTATCAGAATGATAACCGTTTAGCTGCTGATAGGCCAGAAAATAAGGGTTGTTGTAATAAGACAGGTTGTAATAAGATTGTTGCAGGCCCACCTCGCCGGGTACCCAATAATTTTTAAGGTCCCGTATATCAATATCGGCTCCCATCCACAATGCAACGTTGTAAAGTAAAGTATTTTGGCCATAGCCGGTTGTTGGAATGTTGTCACTGAATTGCCTGTTGTAACTTAATCTCCCATCAAGGGTTAGTTTGGGGGTAAGATTGTAATTGCCTGCAATAGAGAATGACGAATTATTTAAACTCGTATTGGGTACAACACCCTTTTGATAGTTGTTTGCGATCGAAACTCTAAAAAACCCTTTGTCTCCACTGGTAGTTACCGAAACACTATTGTTTGACATAATACCTGTTTGGAAAAAATTATCGACATTATTCGTACCCCTTGATATCCATGGAAGAGGCTGGTAGTGACTGGTAGCCGTTGTCCCGTTGCCCAAATCGTAGGTATACGTTACATTAGGGTTATAGGGGCTGTTAAACTGTGGCAGTTCTAAATAGCCGCTGGCTGTATTGGGGTCTTTTTGGTTAAGAGCAGGCCCCCAAATCCAACCACCGCCTTCTAATCCATTTCCACTACCATCCTGATAAGAATATATCCCATTATTACCAGCCCCATATTGAGTTTGTACTTTAGGTACTGCTAAAAATCCTGTTTGAAACATGGTAGAAGAGTTCAATTCTACATCTGTTACTCCTTTTTTGCCTCTTTTGGTAGTGTATAAAATCGCTCCGTTTATACCAATAGAACCATAAAGTGCTGCTCCGGCCGCCCCTTTTAGCACGGTAATGCTTTCAATATCGTCTGCATTTATTTTATACGGATCTGCGGTAGGATCGGGTATACCGTCTATAACAATAAGCGGCGTTTGCCCGCGTAGTGTAATGCCCGGATTTTGAAAAAAGTCAGAAGTGGTTTGTATATCCAAACCGGCCACCTGACCTACCAAACCGCCTATTGCAGTAGGCGTCTTCACTTTTGCCAATGTTTCTCCGTCCACTGTTTGTAATGCATAGGTAAGCGATTTTTTTTCCTTTTTTATATTCAGCGCCGTTACCACAACCTCAGTCAATGCTTTAGGATCTTCCTTCAGCTGGATATTGTAGTTTGCCGTCTGGCCTATTGTTATTTCCTGAGAAACAAAACCAATGAACGAAACAACCAGAACATCACCATTGTCCGCCTTGATGGTGTAATTTCCTGACCCGTCGGTCACCGTACCTTTCGCAGTACCTTTAATCTTGACCGAAACGCCTGGCAAAGGCTGGCCCTTTTCATCTGAAACCTTACCATTTATAGTAAATGAATCATTTGAAGTTATCGTAACGTTTCTTTCAACTAAAGAAATTTTGTGAGTACGCACGGCGGCACTGGTTTGCATTAAAGTAATCGCAGTTATCAGCGCTGTTATATTTACCCGTATAATTACGCTTTTAAATAACATGGGGTTACGGCAGGTAACCTTCCTCAAGCGGGTTAGGGCCAGTTGTAGATTAAGCAGTACATTGGATACCGCCTTAAAAAAAGTAAAATTCATTATATTCGTAAGATTTGAGTTAGGATTCTATTTCAATTATTCCAAATTATTTATCCCGAAAATTTATTGGGAACGGTTTGCTCAAATTATTGCCGGGATGTGCTTCGACTCACAACCCGGTTTTTTTTTGAGAACCAGCCTGTATTCTAGTTTTTGTTTATCATGTTTTTTGATTTAATGTTAGGGGATCCGGTTAATTGCTCATTTGAAATCAGGATATAATCGATTTGTCGCAACCCATTTAGAAGATGTGATTGTACTTATCACTGGGCATGTTTAAACATGCCGACTGCATCTGCTCTTGTGAATAACGGGGGCAATATCCCGATATCTTGTTAATTATATATTAGGTTATAATTAATAAATTAATTGAACGTTCAGTCAATTAATTTTAATGGCAATTCCGGCCATGATGTCAGCGAATTTGTAGAATTATAAAAACCGGATGGAGGCTTTTTGAGATTCGTTTACAGCGGTTTTTTGATTTAACTCATTTACCTTATTTCTATTGACAGTAAACGGAAAAGCCTCGTAAATTCCTCACTTGCAACAGTTTATTTTAAAATGCGATAGCACCGTACAGGAGTCGAACCACTTAATTAAGCCACTTTCAGGCTGTTTAGGAACTTTAGTTGCTCTAAAAAGTGGTTCGAATTCTGTCCACTGGGGAGAATCATAAGAATTTCACTACTCACTATTCCGTTCTCAAACTCTTCACCGGGTTTGCCAGTGCTGCTTTTATTGCCTGGAAACTTATCGTTGCGAGTGCAATAATTATTGCGGCGAGTCCGCCTGCAGCAAATAACCACCAACTGATGTTGATGCGATAAACATAATCCTGCAGCCATTGGTGCATATAATACCATGCAATAGGTGCAGCAATGGCAAAGGCGATTGCAATGAGTATGATGAATTCTTTCGAAAACAAATAAACGATATTGCCCGCACTGGCACCAAGCACTTTACGGATCCCAACTTCTTTTATCCGCTGCACTGCCATGAATGAGGCCAAACCATATAAGCCAAGACAGCTAAGGAATATCGCGATGGCTGCAAAAATTTTGTATAGCTGCGCTAATTGATTTTCCTGTTTGTAAAAACTTCCAATTTTCTCATCCAAAAACTTATATTCATAAACGAAATCGGGGAATGTTTTGTCGAATACTTTTTTAACCGATTGCATGGTAGAAGACATGTTTGTGGTTGTCAGTTTTATGCCGACCTGGTTGTACATGGCAATGTCTGTAGTGATCAGCAGGGGTGCAAGATCATTGCGGAAAGAACGGTCATTAAAATCTTTCAATACGCCAACAACGGTTCCTTTGATCTGATCGTGCCAGGTGGTCATAGGCTTGTTCAATATGTCTTCAGGTCTTTTTAATCCCAAACTTTTTACCAGGGACTCGTTCACTAAAAATTCTCCTGTGGTATCGGACGGGTGCATATTTCTGCCGGCTATCAGCGGTAATTTATAAGCGGGCACATATCCGTCGTCGGCGAATTTGGTAATAACCTCGAAGTCTGTTTGTTTTACTGCGTGGTTATACTTGATGACGCTCCACAGATCAGTGCCGTTTTCAACCGGGGTATTGGAACTAAAGCTTACCGCCTGCACACCGTTTACTGACATTAGCTGTTTCTTTAAATAACCCAGCCTGCTGAGGCGAAGACTATCCACGCGGAAAGGAACATTGATGATAGCATCTTTATCAAAACCCAGCGGTTGGTTCATAAAATAATCCATTTGCTTTACTATGATGAGTGTTCCTATGATCAGTACCTGTGCAATGATGAATTGAAATACGACCAATCCCCGCCTTAATGAAATTCCTTGTGTATTTGATGTGAGCTTACTTTTTAACGCATTAACCGGGTTGAAACGTGATAAAACAATGGAAGGATAAAAGCCAGCGAGTGCGGTTACAACGACAGTTACCGTCAAAAGGAATAAAATGATCGCCGGGTTGCTGAATATGTTGAATGCAAGCGAAAGTTCTAAAAGCCGGCCCACTGAAGGCAATGCAAAAACTGTAATAATTGCTGCAAGCATTACAGCGCTTATTACGATCAAAAATGTTTCGACGATGAACTGGATCTGTAACTGGGATTTATTGCTCCCCAAAACTTTTCGTACGCCTACCTCTTTGGCGCGGTTGACGGCCTGCGCAGTAGAGAGATTAACAAAATTTACGCAGGCAATCAACAGGATGAATGCCGCGATGAGCCACAATACATTGAGCAGTTGGTGACTGATTGTTTGGTTGCTGTAATCGCCAACCCGGGTGTCATAATGCACCGCGGTTAGTGGCTGTATAAAATGCCTGTCTTTATTGCCCGGCGATTCTACCTTGTGGGAGTAAGCTCTTAATTGCTGGTTGAAATTGTCGGCAGAAGTGTTCGGCGGCAGCAAAATATAGCAGCCAAAACCGCCTACATTTCCGTCCCAATCGGTGGATTTTGACAGGTAATCACCGGTAAAACCTGTTCCATAAGAAACAACAACTTTCAACTGAAAGTCCGTATTCGCCGGTATAGTGGCCAAAATGCCTGAAACTTTCAACACATCAACGCCGTGTTCGAACATATAGCCGCCCATTTGCAGTTTAATGGTTCTGCCCATGGCTGCTTTCCAGTCGCCGAAATATTTCTCTGCGGTTTCTTTGGTAAGCAATACGTTGTTCGGATCTTTTAATGAGGCATACGAACCCGCAAGCAAGGGGAAATCGAATATTTTAAAGAATGAAGGGCTCATGTAAAATACACCGTGCTGCTCTTTAAAGTTTTTTTCCGTATTTCCATTATTGTCAACGATCAGCAACTGATCGTCGTGACTGGCAAAGATCGGAGCTACCTGTTCTATTTGGGGAAAAGACGTTTTCAATCCTACAGGCATTGGAAAAGGGATTGCTGTCTTGTAAGAAATATTTCCTCCTTCTTCGTAACGAAATTCGGTCAGCATACGATAGGTGCGGTCCTTCTTTGCGTGGAAATTATCGAAGCTTGTTTGATATTGTATAATGATAAAGATCACCATACAAACGGCAATACCAACAGCCAGGCCTGTAACATTAATGGCGGCATAGCTTTTATTGCGCATTAGGTTGCGTCGTGCTATTTTGAAATAACTTTTAAACATTGCGTTGCGGTTTAATTTCTCCTGAGACCACTTCGGGGTGGTTTCAGGGTGTGAAATTACAGCCGCAGAGCGGGGTTGACTGCCCAAGTTATAAGATGGCTGCTCTTTTTCCAGGTCGTTTTTATATTCCAGCGGGCTTTTTCCGGTTATTTGTTTGAAAATACGGTTAAAGGTGCTTTGGGAATTGAATCCTGATTCAAATGCAATGCCGAGCAGGGTTATATGGTCATATGCCGAATCCTGCATTTTGCGGATCGCCGCCTGCACGCGATATTCGTTAATGAAATCATTGAAGCTTTTTTTAAGCGCTGTATTGAGTACCCGTGACAATTCATGAGTATGCAGGTCAAGCTGTTCAGCAAGTGAGCCCAGGCTTAATTCAGGATTCTCATAATAGCGTTTTTCTTTAACAACCTTCTTCAGCCATATGCCTTTTTGCTTTAGCTCTGCCGGCAGTAAGGGTTTTAAGACCGGTACTGTATCTGCCGGCACGCCAATTTCCGGCCTTAAAAAGGCCCTCGCCGCCATCCAGATGATCATGGACACTAAAAGGAAATACAAAGGATAGTAAGCCTGTGCGCCTAACTGGTAGTTGTAATAAAAATAGTCTGCGGCTACAAAGAGTATCCACAACAGCCATAGCAGGCCGAAACCTGTCAGTAACTTATGCAGCCACCGCAACTCGTGCCGGTACCGGTCGCCCCCATTAAATTTTAGTCGCCCGTAAAAGCGTCCTATCAGCCTGTGAGATAGGTAGAGGTAAATTATGACCGAAATAAACGCCAGCAATTGCAATACCGGGTTCAGTTGCTGAAAGGTCTGTGTATCATAAGTAGCTGTGCCGGTTTTTATACTATCCTTAACTTCCAATGCCTGGGCACCCAATTCCAGCAGTAACGGACTAAAATGCAGCAGATCCTTAGACCGGAATTTATATTCCGGCCGGGTTATTTTAAGCACATAAAAGAAAATAAGGGGACCAAGCGCAAGCGAAAATTGCAGCGGCAACCGGCTCCAATTAGTAATGTAAGCTGACAGCCCGATATCGATGCCCAATATCCTGGCTATCCACAAAACAACAACAGCCAATGCCATGGCCAGAAACCGGTTTGCAGGCTGGTTTCCTTTCCTGACGAACAATAAAAGCACGATAAAAGTCAGGTCGATAAATATCGTTCCGAAGAACGCAGCATCATAAAGGGTAATATGGAATGTATATGGTTTCAAGTAAGTTAATTAGCTCAATCGCTGTTCCAAACTTATAACTTATTGGTATATAAAAAATTGTATAGAATAAAATATGTGCATTGCAACAAAAGCGAACATCTGGATGTTCGCTTTTGAATTGCATATAATGAATTCGATCCATCTTGGAATATTGGAAATTTTAATGAAATTCTTAGGGGAATTTATTGTGACTGCCGGGTAAGCGTTTATCGAGCCAGGCTTTTAAAATAGGACCTTATACCACCGGATAAAAAAATAGCCAGATACAATGTATCCAGCTATTTTGCTCCTGAGGCTGGGCTCGAACCAGCGACCCTCTGATTAACAGTCATTTTTTGACCAATACAGTCATTTTGTATTTATTTGCTATGTATTGATAATCAATATTTTATGAATATTTCACTATCTTTTAATTTGTGATATTTTGTCTTTTATTGCCCATTTTTCTGCAAATTCTCTGCAAATAATTCAATCAAATTTTTTATCTTTGTATTAATGAAAATACTGAAAATCAGTAATTTATACTTCTTGTTGCGATGCTTATATTTTATTTGTTTCTGCAAATTTATACATTAAATTATTAAAACCATGAAAGCAGAAGTTTCTTTATACTTAGATACCAGGCGGGCGTTAAAAAGCGGCGCTTATCCTTTGAAATTACACGTTTATTTTACCGCAAAAATGGAACGGTGGTATAAGACGGATCACAAGCTAAGCAATGAGCAGTTTGAACAATCCTATTTGGCTGTCAAGCCAAGAGGTGAACATAAAGAACTTAAAATTGAGTTGGATGCCATTATACAAAAAGCCGCTGACCTGGCTAAAGACTTGGGCGACAATTTTACTTTTGAAAAATTCGAGCGTAAAATGTTCCGCTCTAAAGCAAGCACCACTAATGTAATTGAGCATTTTGCAGCCTATGTAAAAGTGCTGGATAAAAACGAACAGATCGGAACGGCCTCCAGTTACGATTGCAGCATTAGATCAATTACTGCTTATTTAAGTGAGGGTAAAAAAAATCCAGTTACACATATTTCTTTTGCCGCCCTTTCAGTGGATGTTTTAAATAAATATGAGCAATGGATGGTATCTAAAAATAATTCCAAAACCACCGTTGGTATTTATATGCGAAATTTAAGAGCGATATTTAATAAAGCTATTGCCGCCGGTGATGTTTCCCCCGAACTATATCCCTTTAAAACCTATAAAATCCCGAACGGCAAAAATGTAAAAAAGGCGCTTGAAACATCTGATCTGAACGCTTTGTACACTGCGGATGTTGCTAAAGATAGCTTTATGGAAAAGGCCAGGGATTTCTGGTTTTTTAGTTACCAATGTAACGGCATGAATTTCAGGGATATTGCAGAACTAAAATTTAAAGATATCCATGATACCTATTTTTCATTTTTAAGGCATAAGACAAAAAATACCACAAAGGAAGACCCGACACCTATCGTTGTCCCCTTGACCAGCTATATCAAAAATTTCATTGAAAAGTATGCCAACAAAAAAGACAAGCCTAATGATTATGTATTTCCTATATTCCAGGCAAGTATGTCGGCCAAAGAGCGGCATCGGGTTAATCAAAATTTTATCCGCTTTGTTAACCAGCACATGCAGAAGCTGGTCGATCAGTTAAGCTTGTCATTTAAGTTAGGTACAATGGTGGCCAGGCATTCGTTTACTACACAGGCTACCCGTACAATGGGCTTGGAATTTGCGCAGGAAGCTTTAGGACATACTACCATGAACACGACACAAAACTATTGGAAAGGCTTTGAAAATGTGGCCAAAAAGAATATGGCAGAAAAGCTCATGGATTTTTTAGAGAAATAATTTTTAAAGTTCACTTTTTGTGAACTTATACTTATCTTTGTTTGAGAAAATGAAAGTCCATCTGATCAAAAAACAAACTTTAGAAGATTTTGCACACAAGCACCCAAGAAGTAAAACTTCACTTGAAGACTGGACAGAAAAACTAAAGCTTGCAGACTGGGAGCAGCCTGGTGATATGAAACAGACCTATAACACTGCTGACCTGTTAGGTAAAAGTAGTAGCCGGGTTGTTTTTGATATTGCCGGGAATAATTACCGAATGATCTGCAAATATGTTTTTGGGATAAAACAGGCACATTTATTTATCTGTTGGATGGGAACACATGCGGAATACGATAAGATTTGCAAACAGGGTGACCAATACACAATTAATCTTTATTAACATGGAAGCAACCACAATAAAATATACCATCATCAGGAACAAAAATCAATACGAACAATATTGTAATCAACTGGAAGTTTTACTTACCCAAGAAAATAATGAGCCCCTACAGGATGAAGTCGATCTATTGACGCTGCTAATTGAAAAGTACGACGAGGAACATAATACATTTAAGGAAACTGACCCAATTACTTTGCTACGCTCATTTATGCAAGATCATCATTTGAAATCGCAAGATATGACAGATATATTAGGAATTGGCAAAAGCTATGTATCTGATATTTTGAATTATAAAAAGGGATTATCTAAAGAAGTAATAAGAAAGTTAGCTGACTATTTCAAAGTAAGACAGGAAGCATTTAACCGCCCATATAAATTGGTTTCCCCTGTAAACTCACACCTGCGTAATGCCAGTGTAATGAATACGACAAAACAACTCCAATACGCTAAATAGAATATACTTTACTTCTTATGTAATGATAAGACCTAAAAAATGGGTCTTATCGTTACACAAAAGGTAAACACCTATTTGCTCTAATTAGCCGGTATGCCAGTTACTCCGCAGAAAGCTAATGAACACCCATTCCTTATTTACCGCTTAAGCAACCAACAGCGCAAGCCGGGTAAATAGTCAAGGCCGGGTAAGCCGCTAAAAAACAAAACACAACTGCCCGCTTGTATAGCCTTTACTTTTTATCCCGGCGGTGGGCTATCTTCGCTGGTGTGGTGAATATGGAATTGTTAAAAACGCATGGAATAGTAATGTATCGGCTCTGCCGTTAAGATTGATTCTTAAATTCTTTCATTTAACTTCCTGTACCTGCAAATTAAACCCAGCTCCAAGCCCTTTAAATTGCACCCACTTAGCTTCGGTAGTTTTTCGATGATAGCTTGATGCGAGTAATCCTGCTGAAAATTGCACGTTCCCATGTTGAGATAATGTTTTTCCTGCTATCCATTCCAATGAAATTAATACTTCTCCTTTTAATAAAAGCCTGTAAGGGGTCAGGTCTATTTTATAATTCCCAGCATTATTGCCAATAGCTATTAATATATTTTGTTTTAGTAGGTTTTCCGATGGAATGCCGTTTTTAATAGCATAAATATTAAACCTGAAAGTGGCACTATCAAGTCGCAGATAGGAGATATTGAAATTAAATGAGCGTAACAGCATATTTCTTTTTCCTAATGAGACTTTTACTCCTACCTCACTTCCAAGATCTTTTAAAGGAAAGCCAACGCTAAAAAATTTTGATTTACTGGTGTTACCCACTGTTTTGACACGAACTTTTTTCGCTTGTATAACAACTTCCTGTAATTGATTTTCCTGTTTATTAAGTGTAATTACGGATTGACTTGATAAAAGTGATGATAGTTCCTTCACCGTAAAGCTTTTTGATTGATAGCCCAATGATGATATGCGGACAATATCATTAGCTAACGCTCCATCTACCGATAGCGAAAAAATTCCGGCGCTATCTGCTACAGTACCGTTATCGCCTGCCGGAATACCTAAACTTGCATAAGATACAGGCCTATTATTACTTTCCGCTGCTACGATTTTACCTTTTAGCAAGATGCGACCTGATGCACCTGTGATTTTTAATAGAGCCTTGTTAAATGTAGTTGCTCCCGTATGTTCTGATAATACAGCCCCTACTGTATTATCAAATGCTGTTTTTTTATCACCTAAATACTGACTAAAGTAATCAAGAGTCAATTTATTTACCAGTTGATAAATTTGTTTATTGCCAACCGCCCCGAAATTTGCAAGGCAACTAAAATCCTCATGTTCGGCATTGAGCAATCTGGTGTATCGATTTTTTATACCATTTGGTATTGGTAACCTATAAATACTATCGGCAGCTCCGTCATTGTCCTTATTATCACTTCCCAGATAAGCATATGGCAATTGCAATGCCGAGGGGACAAAGTATTTGTTTTTTCTTATTTCGTTAAAGTCTTTATCCCCTTCTTTATCTTCACCATAAGCGTGCATTTCTGACCCATCAAGTGAAAGCATGGCTTTTACAGATTGGTTATGCATGGATAATAATATCCCGGCCAGCCCTCCATAACTGTAACCGATCAAACCAATTTTTGATGTATCGATATTTTTGTTGTCCATGTGTCGCACCGCAAAATCAGCATCTTTAACCTGCTCAAGTACATCGGGGTACTTTGTGGTCATGTTGCCTGGATAACGGCCTATTGAACTGATGGATATTACGATATAACCATTACTTGCCAAAGTTTCAAACAGGGGAACGTTTTCATAACTCATGCCATTATAGGCTGCCATGTAAATAATTAGGGGAAACCTACCTTTTATTTCTTCTGCATTAGGGTAGCTCATTGTTTTTGAATAGCCACTTGAGTTTTTGTCAGCAATAGTGAAATGTTGCATCAACTCATCGGTTAATCCGTTATATTTTATACTATCTTGAAAACTGTTAGCCCTTCTTTCATTTAAGGACACGAAAAAGCGAAAGGCCAAAGGGGAATTATTTGAACTTACTTTAGCCGGATACCATACATCCATTTCTACAGGTCGAAAGAAAAGAGCGTTTTCTTTACTAACTCCTGGTTTATATTTTCTTGAAGTATCTTTTAATTTATACTCACGATAACCAACACGATATATGCCTTTAGATTTTTTTTCTATATCTGTTTGACCAAAGGCCGTGTACACAGATAGATTTATCATAAGGAAAATATTTAAACGCTTTTTAGTGAGCAAATTTGATAAGGTCATGAGTGTGAGTTTCTAAATAATAAATGTAAGCATTAATAAAGTAAAGAAACAAAGGATTTAGCCGTTAAATAACTGGCAATATGTTAATTAACATAATTTAACTTTTTGTTATTTCAAATTCCACTATTTCTTATGTGATCATATTTCATGAATGATCGTATCAATTGGTAATTTTAGATAGGAGAAATATATTGAGAATTAATTAACATGTTTACCATTAATAAACGCACCAAAAGCGCAAGGCGGATGAAAGGTCAAGGCCGAAGCACCGCTAAAAAACAAACAACGCTGCTTCGTTTATATAGCCTTGAACTTTCAATCCGCCGGTCGCTAACTTTGCCGGACGCGGTGAAATGAGGATGTTTTTATTTGTGGGCGGGGCAAGGGCAAGTGTGTTGCGAAGCTTCACTCTTGCCGTGTCATGTATGAACCTGCTTTGCCTGAATGGGGGGCTTTTATCAATTAGGCTGGTTTTTTAATGCTTTCAAACTATCCGCTTCTCTTTCAAGTTGTTTAATGCGCAATTCCGTTACCTGTTCTTTTTGATATCTTTCTATGCTGTCCGTCCTATAACTATTAATATCGGCTATCTTAAAACTATCAAGGTCGTTAACCATATCCTGTTTGCCTATTTTATTCTGTTTAATATAATTCCAGTACCACGAATTACGGTATCGGGTATTTTCGTTATTCATATACCAATAACGGAAACCAAACCAGCAGATAATGCAAACCGTTAAGGCCAGGGCTGTTAAAATCATAAAACGTTTGCCCATAATCTTTAAAAAGCTTTTACCGCTATCCTCCGGCAATACCAGTATGCGGTTTTTGGTGAATAGGTCATTAAGCTGCCTTTGTACAGCATTTTTTATGGTGGTAAAACCATCAGCCACAATATTGTGTACTGGTAATAATTCCGGCGCGGGCGCTGTTACCTGTATGTTCTCTATCTTGCTTTTAAAGCCATCTACTTTTTTATATAGTTCATCAACTTTTGCAGGTAATACTTTAACCACCTCTTTTACAGCCTGTAATTCCTTGGTAAAATCCTCCATCACTGAATTAAAATTTGTTTCGTTTATCATAATCTAAATCCTCCCGATTGTTTAATTTCCTGTTTATCCTCTTGTTGTTTTTTCAATTGTTCTTCTTTTTGCGATCTTAAAATCGTTTCCCTGAGTTGTTGAGCCAGGCTTGGCTTTTGTTGTTCCTCTTGCTGCATCTGCCTGTTTTGTGCCAATTGCTTTTCAATTTTCAATAATGGATAACCAACCTGACTGCCTTTAAACCTGACCGCTTGCGCATCTGTAAAAGCGATACCCCTGCCCAATTCGACTTCATAACCTTTTGCAGTAATCTTATTCTGAAATTCTTTCATTGTTGTGGATTGCTTTAAGAATTTAGCAATAGCCTCTTTTAATACGTCTTTACGAATGTCCTGACGTGGCAACATCCTTTCTTCTTTAGACAGAAACTTACGTGGGCTAAGCACTTGTTCCAATTGATGCTTCTTTTCCATACTTCGGCAAAAGTTTGCCATCCGTTTATAGTTGTTGCTATCGGAAACCGTTTTGGCATCATAACCAACCCTATTAGCCACAACATGTAAATGCTGGTGCTGCTGGTCGGAATGCTCTATAACCACATACTGGTTATTTTCAAATCCAAAGTCTTTGGCCATCTGCTTACCAATGTTAATTTTATCCTGGTTAGTTAACTGGTCTGAATGGGCAAAGCTTAAAGAGGCATGTAGTACTGGTTTAGATAGCTTTGGGTTTAAATACCGCACGTCATTGAACTGCTGTATTAATTCTTTTTTATTACCGAAGCATTGATTATAACAAATAACCTGCGCCTGCTTTTTCTCCTGTTCTATTTCCTGCAAAGCTTTACTCTGTTGTAATCTGCCTTCATGCAAGTAGTTCAAACATCCCCGGAAACTTTTACCTGTGCTTATCTTACCAATCATTGTAAATAGGCCTTAATATCCGTAACTACCTGTTGCAGGTTTGTACTTTGCTGGTTGAGCCTTGCACGTTCAAGTACGCTTAATTCATCAAAGCTATTTCGCTTTTTAGCGATCTGGTTAAGATTGGCGGCTATGTGGTTTAGTGTTCCAGTTAACTGTAATACCTCTCGATTCAAAGTTTTAACCCTGATTTTTACCGCTCCTTTCAAGCCCATTTCCCGCAAGTATTCCGATACGCTTAAACCAACCTGTTTAGCCTTGTTCTCAATCTGCATCCCCTCAAAAAAGGAACACTTAACGGAAAGTGTTCGCAATCGCTTTATTTCTTTTGGCGGCCTGCCGCCTTTGTTATTTTTTGGCTTTTCAAACATCTTTAAATCCTTTCCTGTCTTAAAAATCCCCCCATGAATGCGATAGCATGAATGGGGCCAGCAAGTTTTGGTAACACCAAAACATAGCTGGCTCCCACATCCGGGCTAACGCCCGTCGTGGTATCCCGATACGAAGTATCGGGGATTTATGGCTCTTCTGTCGGTTTGATTTTGATTTCGGCTAAAGCCGGAAATGCTTATTTACCTAAATAGTCTTAGACCCTTTTCGAGAAATACCCAACTGTTGTACCGCTTCTTCTCTGATCTCATCTGCTGTCTTCTTCCTACCAGACTTAATCCATTCAGTTAATTCGGATCGATAGAAGTATAGCCGCTTGCCTCGCTTGTTTACAGGAATTTCTTTACGACATACTTTACTGTACACGGTTGGCACTGCCAAGTCTAAAAATTGGGCGGCCTGAGTGATAGGCATCAGCTCTTCCAAACTCGGCTGCTGTTCCTGCTGCCGAAGTAAAAGCTGTTCGATACTTTCCAGTTTATCCTGTAGTTTACTTACCGCTTGGGGTAATTGATCAAAAGTGATTGTTTCCATTGCACATTAATTTTGTTTAATGCTGCAATGTTAGGGAGGTGCTTTGTAGGGTTACAAGTAGGTAAGGCGTAACCTTACAGTAACCCCCTCATTTTTTGTTATCTTTTGTTACGAGCTGCTGGCAGAATAAGAAATTTATCCTCTTTTAGTTCAATTTTCAAGATAGGGGATTTGCAGGGTCGGGTCTTAGTTGACATTAGGCTGTTCAGGTACCCCTCTGTTAGTTCTTTTGGTTCAGGCTGGTTGGCTAAATACACAAACTTAGGGGCTATCCATTTTTCCAAATCTACCATCAGGCAACCAACGATCAGATTTGCATCATAGAGTTGTTTGAAAGCATCGGCCAACTGGTTGGCAAAACCCCGGAATACTAAAGGCCTTTCGGGAACTATATCCGTTAACAGCAATTTTTCAAGTTTAGGATAATCTTCGGGGATAAAGTAGCCATTAAACAAGTCCAGCAATTGCAAGGCTACGCCCTCCTTAAATGTCGGGTATCGGCTGATTATTTTGAATGAAGTTGGCAGTTCTTCGGGTATTACTGTCGCCTCTGATATTTCAAGTTCTGCCGCTTCAATTTGTTCTTTTGATTGCAGTTTGGCTTGTATTAATTTCTCAAGATCAAAATTTTCACGTTTCTCCTTAGTTGAGTTTTCAGTATCGTGTATTAATTCCATCAGGAATTTTTCCCGAAGCTTAACAGAATCACCCAGATCTTCAGCAAACTTCGCGGTTACTTCTATATCAGCACTATCAGGTTGCAGGTTGTTGACAATAAATAAATATTCCAGTCGGACGGTAATAATGAAAGAGCGGTGATAAACCAGATTCATCTCCGAATAATGCTGGTGGTAATTACCCCAAAACTCCTTAAAGCGTTTGCGGACTTTGGATAATTCGGCCAGTTGGAGTAGGATACGCTCTTTGTTTAAGGTCAGCAGGTCTATTAAGGCCATGTCCTTTAATACTCTTAGTTCGCTTCTATAGGAAAAGGAGTCATAATATTGAGTTTCATAGGTCAAGTCATAAGCTTTTACACGCTTCTTTTCATTCGTTCCCGATTCCAGTTGAATATTATCCTCGATAACCCGTAGATTGAAAGTTTGGATGCGGATCAGAAATTCTTTTAGATGCTGCATAACTTGATTGTAGTGAAATTAAGCCTTTTACTATAGTCAGATTCCTTTAAAGGAACGTAATCGTGCATTTTTAAAGCATGAACAAGCCAGTTAAAATCAGCTATTATAAGCTTAATGCCTGTATAACAGCAAAGTTATGCAAAATGTTGTTTGTATCTATTTTGGTCTTTTTTCTGCAAATTTTCTGCAAATAAAAAAACCCCACTCGCCAGAGTGGGGTTAAATCATTGATTTTCAGGCTCCTGAGGCTGGGCTCGAACCAGCGACCCTCTGATTAACAGTCAGATGCTCTAACCGGCTGAGCTACTCAGGAATCATTTTCCGGTTTGGAGTGTGCAAAAGTATGATTTCTGAGATAATTTCGCAATGATTGTACAAAAAATATTTTCATTTTTTACTCATTTGACATAAATGGCTGATTTTGAGTTTTCCCCGGCCTGAAAATATTTTTAATGAGAGTATATCTATCTGGCAGGTTAACAGCATATTTTTTATCACGGTTACAGAAAAGCTTTATTTCCGGGTTAATTTCACAATATTTGCGACAAAAAAATTAAAACCCTCTTTTAATGAGCTTAATAGTTATTGGTTCTGTAGCCCTTGATGACATTGAAACCCCATTTGGTAAAGCTGATAAAATTGTAGGCGGCGCTGCACCGTTTGCTTGTCTCGCTGCCTCTTACTTTTATGACAAGGTAAAACTGGTGGGCATCATCGGGAAAAATTTTCCTAAATCAGAAATTGGTGTATGGCATAATCATCATATCGATACCGAAGGACTTCAGGTCGATGAAGAACGGCTGAATTTTTATTGGTCTGGTAAATATCATACCGATATGAATAGTCGCGACACTTTAGAAACCGGCTTAAATGTATTGGAAGATTTTGACCCCATAATACCAGAGGCGTACCAGGACTGTGAATACCTGATGCTGGCCAATTTGGCTCCGTCTACACAGCAAACTGCCATTAAAAGATTGAAGAAACGTCCTAAGTTGATCGTAATGGATACCATGAACTTTTGGATGGATATTGCATTGAATGATCTGCTGGAAACCATAAAATTGATTGACGTATTAACTATTAATGATGCCGAAGCACGTCAGCTATCTGGCGAATACTCGTTGGTTAAAGCTGCCAATAAGATCTTATCAATGGGCCCAAAATATCTTATCATAAAAAAAGGCGAACACGGTGCTTTATTATTCGGTGAGGGAAAAATATTTGCGGCCCCAGCCCTGCCGCTTGAAGATGTGTTTGACCCTACAGGCGCTGGCGATACCTTTGCCGGCGGATTTATCGGTTATATGGCTAAAGTTGGTGAAGTAAATTTTACTAACATGAAAAATGCGATTATCTATGGTTCGGCATTAGCTTCATTCTGTGTAGAAACGTTCGGAACTGAAAAATTGAAAAATCTAACAAAACAGGAAATCGACGCAAGAATAGCGCAATTTGTTAGCTTATCTAAGTTTGAAATTTTATAAACTGTAGGCATCAGGTGTCAGAAATCTTATTCTGACACCTGACATCAGCCTTCCGACTTTAAATCAACTTTCCTATCGGATCAAAATGATCGAATACCCATTCATCGTGCGGAGCATCAGCTAATTCGTGAGTGAGATCCTGCCCTGCCCAATGTTCATAGTGTTTACCATTGCGCCATAAGCGGCTTCGGCTTACATCATATATCAAACCTTTATAAGCTATCCATACTTCGGGTTTATCCTGTCCGTTACGTAAGGCTAATTGGGCACGGCTGTAAACAGGCAGGTCACTCATAAAATGTTTATATTACATTAGGGCTTTGCCTTCAAAGTTAGAGTTTTTAGGTAAAATTATTGGCGTTGTTGAATAACAAGCCAGAACTAAAATCCCCTAAAAACCAAAGAACCTGCCGTAGCAGGTTCTTTGGTAGTATATATGGAGTTGTCAAATAATAAATTAGTCTTCGGCGTACACAGGCTTCTTGATTCCGTTATCATAAGCTTTCAGGTTTTTCTTCAAAAGCTTGCGTGCGACGTGTATTCTTGTTTTTACAGTACCGATAGGGATACTGAGGTGATCAGCTATTTCGTGATATTTATGTCCCTCAAAGTACATGGTGAATGGTACATAATAGTCATCCGGCAATCTATCCAATGCTTTTTTGATATCATCCATCACAAATTTGGACTCACCACTGTTTTTTGTTGAACTGAAAACCAAGTTGGCTGAAGATATCTCTTCGGACTTGGTAACAAAAGTGCTCATTTTAACAAAACGGCGATAGTTGTTAATGAAAGTGTTTTTCATGATCGTATATAACCATCCTTTCAAATTAGTTCCTTCTTTAAACTTATTGTAATAAGTTATGGCCTTCAACATTGTATCCTGAACAAGGTCGTTAGCATCATCTGCGTCTCGGGTAAAGTGAAGTGCATATGACCTCAGTGAAGTTGCCTGACGCAGTACCATGGTGTTAAACTCGATTGTTGTCATTCTTGTTAAGTTTTGTACACAGGATAAGACAAACATGATACCGTTTTCTAAAACGGCCGTTTATATACCTTAAACATGCCGGTAAAAGATCACAGCGAAGCGCAATCGCGCAAGAAAAGAAATAAATTAATAAACATCCTGAAAAACAGTCGTTTAGTCATAGAATAGCAAGCTTTTCGTCATGGAAAAGTAAGGTAGAAAGCTTTTTTTAGGGCCTATTAAGAGGGCCTATTATTAATTATTATGAAATAAAATTAACTAATAACATTCACCTCGCGTTTCAGCGAAACGCCAAATTTAGTGTACACACTGTCTATGATTTGCGACGAAAGACTGTACACTTCTTCGCCCGTTGCACCTCCGTGATTGACCAAAACGAGGGCCTGATTCTTCCAGGTTCCTGTGTGACCGACCACTTTTCCCTTCCATCCGCACTGCTCGATAAGCCATCCGGCGGCCAATTTTACAAGCCCGTCACCAGCCGGATAATTTACTACTTCAGGAAATTTTGATTGCAATTGCTGAAACTGCTCCGAAGATATAACCGGGTTCTTGAAAAAACTTCCTGCGTTACCAATGGTTGATGGGTCTGGCAATTTAGATACACGTATATGGGATACCACCCGGGATACATCTTTAATAGTAGGCTCACTGATATTGCGGTTAGCCAGTTCCTGCTCTATCGCGCCATATTTTAGATTGATATTTGGAATAAGCGACAAACGGAACTTTACAGATAAAATAATGTACTTGTTTTTCAATTCATTCTTAAACACACTATCGCGATAACCAAAGCAGCAGTCCTCTTTAGTAAAGTTCTTAAACTCGCCGGTAGCAATTTCAAAAGCACGGCAACTGCGGAACACATCTTTCAACTCGACACCATAGGCTCCGATATTTTGTATCGGCGATGCGCCAACCGATCCGGGGATCAGGCTCAGGTTCTCGATACCGGCATATTGCCTATCGACACAATAATTAACCAGGTCGTTCCAAACCTCACCAGCACCTGCTTCCACAAAAACCTCTTCGTGATTGATGCGATGCTCAATACCACGGATATTCATCCGGATAACCAATCCGTCAAAATTCTTTACGAAAAGCACATTGCTCCCCCCGCCGAGCACCAATCGCTCCACTTGCAGCCATTGCGGGTCCATAAACAGTTCGGTCAATTCTTCTTCGCGATTGATCTCGACAAAATATTTTGCCGAAGCATCGATACCAAAAGTGTTAAAGTTTTTAAGGGATACGTTTTCCTGTATTTGGAGCATGGAGTTCATTCAGCGTTATATCGGGGTGAATTTCGGAAATTTAATTGAGTTTGTTTAGGATGATGACTGTCAATCAATCATACTAGTGAAAAATCGTATATTTACATAGTTGATTATATCATGAAAATAATACCTGTAGTAAGAAAAGCAGTACTAAAAGATATTGACGAAGAGCTAGAAGACATGCAATATTGGTTATCCAGGCCTGCGCACGAACGGATGGCTGCAGTAACTCAACTCATATCAAAAAGCCTTAAGCCCGGGCAAAGAATGGATAAAACTATGGTAGTTAAAAGAAAACTTCATCCATGAACCTGGAGCAGGATTTCGAAGACTTTGTCGCTTTATTGAACAAACACCATGTTAGCTACATGATTGTTGATGGATATGCATTAGCCTTTCATGGAAAACCCCGACACACAGGCGACCTCGATATATGGATTGAAATATCAAATGACAATGCCGAAAGGATGTGTAAAGCTATTAACGAATTTGGTATGGCATCTTTAGGAATGCAGAAAGAAGACTTTTTGAAAAAAGGAATAATTACCCAAATAGGGTATCCCCCATTACGTATAGATATTTTGAATGAAATTGACGGTGTAGACTTTAAAGATGCCTACGACCATAAATCAATTATTGATATTGATGGACTAATGATAAATTATATCGGATTGGATGATTTGATAAAAAATAAAACTAGCAGCGGCCGTCAACAGGATTTAACGGATGTTAATTCGTTGAAAAAGCTCAAGAAAAAACTTTAAAGTGTTAAAATTTTTAAGGGATGCGTTTTCCTGTATTTGGAGCATAGAATTCATTCAGTATTATACGAGAGGTGAATTTCGGAATTTAATTGGGTTTATAATATCACAGGAATTTCTATGATTTTTCTAGAAAGACATCGGCATACGGTAATCGTCTCGATGAGCATAAATCACAGTTGTTTTTGATTTAAGTGTCACAAGATTATTTGAGATATCTACTTTATAAGTGCCAGCAAAAATATTTTCAAAAGAATTAACAGTAATTATGATGTCATCTCCTTCTTGCCATTGCCCAACAACACTATTGCTATTTACCCCAGGTAAAGTAATTCTGTGATTTTTATCGAAGCTCATTTGTTCATCGCAATCTGCTTCCCCATTTCTATCCGTCGTCATCTTTATAAAAATGCCAGTAGTTTTCGGTCCAATAAGGGTACTTTTATAATAGATCTTGTCAACACACCATGAATTGCTCGTTAAAATATCATATAACGATGGCCTGAAAATAAAATATAGTAATGTTGTAATAGTGATAACGAAAATTACAGTTAGAAGAATAATTCCGTTAGCAGCGCTTATACTCTTAAAAAAAGGGATAGAAGATTTTTTCTGATCAATTTGAGTAAGCAGATCTGATTTAATAGGTTCGTCTTTAATATAACCCAGTTCTGTTAAAATATCCCTCGCCCTTTCAACGTCTTCTTGTAATACCTGAAGTTTAACCCCGCCAATAGCGTTCGAATAAAGATTATAAGATTGAACTGTTAATTCGTCTTTAACAAAAAACATTGGATATCTTCCGATTCAAGTCTTCCCTTGATTATCCAAAGTTGTTGGGGGTATTGTACAGTTAAAACGGTTACAAAAGTGTCCATAAGGTTGGTATAAAAATATGGTTTCCTCTTTAAGAATTATACTACTATTTATGATTCCTTTGCTTTTTAAAAGGAAATCTCTGCCTGCTGCTATACAACCCAACTTTTTTAATTATTTTGGAAACTTATTAAACTTATTAACAACTTAACTAAAAGATATGACCACCATTACAATTTCCGAAAACACCGACGTTAAAAAGCCCGCAATCAACCCTATCATTATTATAGCGGCGTTGTTCTTTATTTTCGGATTTGTTACCTGGTTAAATTCGGTATTGGTGCCATACTTAAAAATCGCCTGCGATCTGAGCAGCAATGTACAGGCTTATCTGGTAGTAACAGCCTTTTATTTACCTTACCTGGTAATGGCGGTTCCCTCCGCATGGCTGCTCAAAATGCTTGGTTTCAAAAATGGTATGGCGGCGGGGCTCGTTATTATGGCTATAGGTGCTGTTATATTTATCCCGGCTGCAATTACACGTACTTATGCGCTTTTTTTATTAGGGTTATTTGTGCAAGGCTCCGGACTAGCTGTTCTGCAATCTGCATCAAATCCATTCATAACTATTTTGGGACCTCCGGAAAGTGCAGCCAAACGGATAAGCATCATGGGCATTTTCAATAAGGCGGCAGGCTCCCTGGCTCCCATAGCTTTGGGTGCGGTTGCATTAAAAAACATAGACGGATTAAAGAAAACATTACTAACCCTCGATGCGGTTCACAAAGCGGCTGAACTTGACAAATTAGCCTCAAGAGTGATCGTGCCTTATATTTTGATGGTTGTGGTGTTGATCGTTTTAGCTGTGTTGATCTACTTTGTCAGCCTTCCGGAGATTGATACTAACCACGAGGATAAAGATGTTGCTGCTGCAAATGCCGGTAAAACCAGTATTCTTAATTTCCCGCATTTAATATTAGGAGTGATTGCCCTGTTTTTATATGTAGGCGCCGAAGTTATTGCAGGTGACTCGATCATCAGTTACGGTGCCTCATTGAATATACCTCTATCAACCGCAAAATTTTTCACTACCTGCACACTCGTTTCGATGATAGTAGGGTATTTAATCGGTATATTTTGCATACCGCGTATTATTACCCAGCAAAAAGCATTGGTTGTATGCGCTGTTTTAGGATTTATTTTTACAACATGTGCGCTAATTGTTCACGGCTATTACTCTGTATTTTGCATTGCATTACTTGGGTTGGCCAATTCTTTAATGTGGCCTGCTATCTGGCCTTTGGGCCTGTCAGGCTTGGGCAGGTTTACAAAAATAGGTTCTTCCTTATTAGTAATGAGTATTGCTGGAGCCGCAGTTTTTCCTCCCTTATATGGATTTTTGGTTGATAAGATGTCTGCCCAATCTGCATATGCAATGTTGATCCCGATTTATCTGTTTATCCTATATTTTGCTACTATAGGTTACAAAAAAGGCAAGCACGTGGTAGCGGTATAGTGCTATATACTTTCCAAAAAGGACAATAAAAAAGCGACCCTATTTAGGTCGCTTTTTCTTTATAATAAAATCCGAAATCGGAATTCCGAAATCCTAAATCAGAATATAAAGTCTCCCCTACAAGGGGAGATTTAGAGGGGGCTTAAATATGTATCGGCCTGTTATCCGTAGCAGCCAAACAAGCTTCTCTAAATGCTTCAGTAAAAGTAGGGTGCGCATGACTCATCCTGGAGATATCCTCTGCAGAGGCACGATATTCCATCGCCACAACAGCTTCACTGATCATATCTGCAGCACGCGGACCGATCATGTGTACGCCCAATATTTCGTCAGTAGTAGCATCAGCTAAAACTTTTATAAACCCATCCAGGTCACCGCTCGCTACCGCACGGCCATTTGCCCTGAAAGGGAATGAGCCTGTTTTATATTTTACGCCCTTTTCTTTCAGTTGTTCTTCTGTCTGACCAACAGCAGCAACTTCCGGCCAGGTATATACTACACCCGGTATCAGGTTATAATCGATATGTGGTTTTTGCCCAACAATACTTTCCGCCACAAAAGTTCCCTCGTCTTCACCTTTATGTGCCAGCATCGCGCCTCGAATTACGTCGCCTATAGCATACACGCCTTTAACACTAGTTTCCAGGTGCTCATCTACAGTTACTTTTCTAGTGCGTTCCTCTACAGTTAGCCCGATCTTATCTAAACCTAAATTATCTGTATAAGCTATACGACCAACAGCAACCAGGCAGTAATCACCTTTCAATTCTTTCTTTTCACCGTTTGGTGCATCAAAGGTCACGGTAACTTCCTTGCCTTTTACAGTGGCCCCGGTAACTTTATGGCCGGTATAAAATTCCATGCCTTGTTTAGATAGTACTCTCTGTAATTCTTTACCAAGCCCACGATCCATCGTGGGGATGATAGAATCCATAAACTCGATCACAGATACTTTAGCACCCAAACGTTTATAAACTGAACCTAACTCTAACCCGATAACTCCACCGCCGATCAATATCAGGTGTTTTGGTACTTCGGTCAGGGTCAAAGCCTCAGTAGAAGTAATAATGCGTTTTTTATCGATCTTGATAAAAGGCAGTGTTGATGGTTTTGAACCAGTAGCTATGATGATGTTCTTGCCAGTGATCTCCTGGTTGGTGCCATCTGGTTTTTTAATGATGATGGTATTTTTGTCTTTAAACGAACCTATACCCTGGATGCCATCTATTTTATTTTTCTTGAACAAAAAGCTGATACCGCTGGTGTTTTTATTCACCACATCTACTTTTCGTTTCATCATCTGCTCCATATCAACAGAAAGATTTTCCAGGTTGATACCATGCGTTTTAAAGGCATGCGAAGCGTTATAATAATGTTCGGATGAGTCTAATAAAGCTTTTGAAGGAATACAACCCACGTTTAAGCAGGTGCCTCCGTAAGTAGCATATTTTTCGATACAAGCGGTTTTTAATCCTAGTTGGGCACAACGAATAGCCGCTACATAGCCGCCAGGACCAGAGCCGATAACGATAACATCATATTGCATAGTAGTATGTAATTATTGGTGCGCCAAAGGTAAGTATTTTAGGGATTAGTGATGATTTAATTGGAGATTAGTTGACTTAAGGATTATAAATTCACTTCATCATTCAATATTCTTTATTCGATGTCCGATATACAGCAGGGCCAAGTGCGATGCCTTCCCCAGCAATCGGGTGAAGGAGGGGGTTAGGGTAAAATTTAGCGATCAATTAACCAGTGATTAGCTTTCACACAGGTACTTCAACATTCAAAATTCATTATCCGGTGTTCGATATTAAATAATAAAGGAACATTGTCATCACTAACTAACCAATCGCCGGTTAACTAATCATCACCACCCATATATTAACAGATAATCCCCGGTATTTAACCCTTATTGTAAAAGGATTGCTATATACTGGTCTATATAACAGATTACTTACTAAATTAGGTTCTGAAATCAAAAAACCCATAATGAAGAAAATTACTTTACTTTTTATTACACTCCTGTGCTTTTACACAGGTGCTTTTGCACAAAGCGACTATGTGAAGGAGCACTTCACCAAGAAGGAAGTTTATATCACCATGCGTGATGGTATAAAGCTCTTTACTGCTATTTACATACCAAAGGATGCTTCGCCGCAAAACAAGTATCCCGTTATGATGCAGCGTACCTGCTACAGCGTTGCCCCTTATGGCGAAAGCAAATATCCACCGCGCCTGGGCCCGTCTGAATATATGATGAAGGAAGGCTACATTTTTGTGTACCAGGACGTACGTGGCCGCTGGAAAAGCGAAGGCACCTGGACCAATATGACCCCTGTAATAGATGATAAAAAAAGCAAGAAAGATGTGGATGAGGGCTCCGATACTTATGATACTATCGACTGGCTGATCAAGAACGTTGAAAACAATAACGGGCGCGTTGGCCAATGGGGCATATCCTATCCCGGTTTTTATACGGCAGCGGGCATCCTGTCAAACCACCCGGCTTTAAAGGCCTCATCACCGCAGGCCCCTATCTCTGATTTCTTCTTTGACGACTTCCACCATAACGGCGCTTTTATTGAGGGCTATTTCTTCACCTTCCCGGTTTTTGGCGTGCAGAAAAAAGACACCACCACAAAAGCATGGTATAGTATGCTGAATGCCGGCACACGCGACGGGTTCCAGTTTCTGCTTGACCTTGGCCCGCTTAAAAACGCCGATAAATATTATCACGATAACTTTTTCTGGCAGGAAACCGTCAACCACCCAAGTTATGACGAGTTCTGGCAAAAAAGAAATCTGCCCAAACACTATGGCAAAGTAAAACCTGCGGTAATGCTGGTTGGCGGTTGGTATGATGCCGAAGACCTTACCGGTCCGCTGGCCATCCACAGGGCTATTGAAAAATCAGATCCTAACGCCTATAACACCATCGTGATGGGGCCTTTCGGGCATGGGCGCTGGTCGCGCGAGACGGGGCATACCATGCACTCCAGCGTTTACTTTGGCGACAGCGTAGCTACCTTTTACCAGAAAAATATCGAGGCCAAATTTTTCAACCACTTCCTTAAAGGCAATGGCGACAAAAACTCGGGCCTGCCCAATGCCTATATGTACAATACCGGCAAAAAGGACTGGGAAACTTTTGATAAATGGCCTGCACCAAATGCTACGCACCAAAAATTATATTTAGGGGCGGATGGTAAATTGGCCAACAGCCAACCTACGGCAGGCACTTCCATGTCTTTTGTAAGCGACCCGTTAAAGCCTGTACCTTATACTGAAGATAACTCAACTACCATGGGTTTCACCCCGCATAATTACATGAGCGAGGATCAGCGTTTTGCGGGTCGCCGCACAGACGTGCTGGTTTATGAAACTGATGTTTTAAATGACGACGTTACCCTGGGCGGCGAGATCATGGCCCACCTTAAAGTGGCCACCACTGGCACCGATGCTGATTGGGTAGTGAAGCTGATAGACGTTTATCCGCCAAATGAGCAGAACAACCCTTACATGACAAACAAAAGCATCATCCTTTCCAACTACTGGCAAATGGTGCGTTCTGAAGTGATGCCGGCACGTTTCCGCAACAGCTTTGAGAAGCCCGAAGCAATGGTACCTAATCAAAAAACAGACATCAACTTCCGTCTGCAGGATGTGTTGCATACCTTTAAAAAAGGCCACCGTATTATGATCCAGGTACAAAGCACCTGGTTCCCGCTGATCGCACGCAACCCTCAAAAATTTGTTGACAATCCTTATAAAGCTGACGAAAGCGATTATATAAAAGCTACGCATTCTGTTTATGATGACAGCTTTATTGATGTAGAAGTATTAAAATAAATAACAGGTGCCGGGAGCAGGTACAGCGATGAGCAGTAGCTTGCCGCTGTACCTGCTTAATGGCACTTGAAATAAAAACACGACATGAAAAAACTGGTGGCCTTTGCGGCAATATTGGTCTTATTGAATAGTAGCGCTCATGCGCAGCTTTTGGAAGAAAAAACCAAATTTACCCGTGGTGATACATTGCGTGGCACACTCACTCCCTTACGTACTTGTTACGATATCAATTATTATCATTTAGATGTGAAGTTCGATATCGATAATAAATTCATCAGCGGCAGCAACCTGTTTAAATTTACTGCTACGCAGGATTTTAATAAACTTCAATTCGACCTGTTTGATAATCTGAAAGTTGAAAAGGTAGTTTACAAAGGCCAGGAAGTTCCTTTCAAACGCGAGTTCAATGCTGTATTTGTTGCTTTTCCTTCTACCATAACAAAGGGCAGTCACGATGAATTTACGGTCTACTACTCAGGCAACCCTACCATCGCCAAAAATGCACCGTGGGATGGGGGCGTGATGTACGTACAGGATACAATAGGCAAGCCATGGGTAGCAACTGCCTGCGAAGGCGTAGGTGCAAGCATCTGGTGGCCTAATAAAGATCATCTCTCTGACGAAGTGGACAGTATGCTCATCAGTATCAGCGTACCAAAAGGCTTAAAGGATGTATCCAACGGCCGCCTGCGTAAAGTAACTGAATTGAATGATGGCTATACCCGCTTCGACTGGTTCGTGGCTAACCCGATTAACAATTATGATGTGGCAGCCAATATTGGTGATTATACCGAATTTACAGATACTTACAACGGCGAAAAAGGCAAACTAGACCTTGATTTTTGGGTGCTGCCGGCTGATCTTGAAAAAGCAAAAAAGCAATTTGATGCCAATGTAAAACCGATGCTCAAATCATTTGAATATTGGTTTGGCCCCTACCCTTTTTATGAGGATAGCTACAAACTGGTAGAAACGCCACACTTAGGCATGGAACATCAAAGTGCCGTAGCCTATGGTAATAAGTTTAAAAATGGATACCTCGGGTATGACCTGTCCCGCACAGGCTGGGGACTTAAGTGGGATTACATTATTGTCCACGAAAGCGGCCACGAATGGTTTGGAAATAACATCACCGCGAAAGACCTGGCAGATATGTGGATACATGAAGGATTTACCTGCTATTCAGAATCTTTATTTGTTGAAAGTCAATTTGGCAAAAAAGCAGCACAGGAATATGTGCACGGCCTGCGCCAGGACATAGGCAACAAGAGTCCGATAGTAGGTGTATATGGCGTAAATAAAGAAGGTGCCGGGGACATGTATTCAAAAGGATCGGTCTTGTTGAATATGGTGCGGACGATCATCAACGACGATGATAAATGGCACAGCATACTACGCGGACTAAATAAAACCTTCTATCATCAAACCGTTACTTATGATGATATCATTGGCTACATCAATAAACAATCGGGCATGAACTTATCGCCGGTTTTTGACCAATATTTGCATTATAAGGATTTAGCTACATTGCAGATCACCTGGCAAAATGGTAAGCCTTATTGCAAATGGACAGCCGATGCAAAAGGCTTTGACATGCCTGTTAAGGTGCGCATTAAAGGCGGCGAATATAAATTCATCACTCCAACCACAACCTTAAAACCGCTTGATTTGCCGGGCGCGACTAAAGACAACCTTGAGGCAGATACATTTAATTATTATATCAAATTATCGGGCATACAAAAAGGCAGTTGATACGCGGACGCTTCTGGCAACTTCTGCATTTGGCTACAAATAAAATATTATGACTAAGAAATCTCTTTTTTTAACAGTACTGGCATCAACACTGATTGCCTTTAACACTTTTGCCCAACTAGGCACCAATAAAGAAACTTTTACCCGTGCAGATTCATTGAGGGGCTACCTTTCGCCTTTGCGTACCTGTTATGATATCAATTACTATCATCTGGATGTGAAGTTTGATATCCCCAATAAATTCATCAGCGGTAATGTGCTGTTCAAATTCACCGCTACGCAGGATTTCACTAAACTACAATTTGATCTGTTCGCTAACTTAAAAGTGGAAAAAGTAGTTTACAAAGGCCAGGAATTGCCTTATACCCGCGAGTTTAATGCCGTATTTGTTACGTTCCCGCAGCCTGTTGTTAAAGGCAGCAAAGAAGAGTTTACCGTTTATTACTCGGGCAATCCAACTATTGCCAAGCGCGCGCCATGGGATGGCGGCGTTGAATATAATGTTGATTCATTAGGTCACCCTTGGGTATCTACTGCCTGCCAGGGAATGGGTGCAAGCGTATGGTGGCCAAATAAAGATCAGCAGGCTGACGAGGTTGATAGTGCATTGATTAGTATAAGTGTACCTACAGGCTTAAAGGATATTTCCAATGGTCGTTTACGCAAGGTTACTAAGTTGAAAGATGGTTATACCCGTTTCGATTGGTTTGTAGCTAACCCGATAAATAATTACGATATCGAAGCCAACATAGGTGATTATGCCCATTATAGTGATACTTACGATGGCGAAAAAGGTAAACTAACACTTGATTTCTGGCCGTTGAGTTATAATCTTGAAAAAGCCAAAAAACAATGGGGCGATAATGCCAAACCTATGCTAAAAGCCTTTGAATACTGGTTTGGCCCATATCCTTTTTATGAAGATGGTTATAAGTTGATCGAATCGCATCACCTGGGTATGGAGCATCAAAGCGGAACAGCTTATGGCAATCACTATCACAATGGATATCTAGGCCGCGACCTTTCCGGAACAGGCTGGGGCTTGAAATGGGACTTCATAGTAGTACACGAGAGTGGTCACGAATGGTTCGGCAATAATATCACCTCAAAAGACCTGGGCGATATGTGGATACACGAGAGCTTTACCAATTATTCCGAATCCTTGTTTGTCGAAAATAAATGGGGTAAACAGGCAGGTCAGGAATATGTACACGGTACTCGTTTTCTGATCGTGAATGACCGCCCTATAGTAGGGCCTTATAATGTCAATAAAGAAGGATCTGGCGATATGTATTATAAGGGCGGAAACCTGCTTAATATGATCCGAACGATCATTAACGATGATGAAAAATGGCGCGGTATCCTGCGTGGTCTCAATAAGACTTTTTATCATAAAACAGTTACTTATGATGATATTGTAAATTATATCACTGAGCAATCAGGTACTAATTTGTCACCTGTATTTGATCAGTACCTGCATTACAGAAATCTGCCAATACTTGAGTTTATGACAACCCGTGAAGGTAAGCTGGCTGTTCGCTGGCAGGCTGATGCAAAAGGCTTTAATATGCCTGTCAAAGTAAAAATAAAAGGTGGCGAATACCAATACATCAAACCCACAACCCGGTTTACACCACTTAATATTGAAGGGACCACAAAAGACAACTTAGAAGTGGACACATTCAATTATTACATCGGAATATTGATGGACTAGCATTCATAATTTCGAACATCGAATATTGAATAATTAACACTGAAGTATTAACTTCATTATTCGAAATTCAGCATTCGATGTTCGATATTATAGGTAAATGATATGTATCTTTTGAGATTATTTGCGAACTTCATGCAACCTTTTAACTTAACCCGCGTCATATCTGTAAACAAATAAAAAATGAGATCATTGACTAAAATATTACTGGCTGTCAGCCTGCTTTCAGGACCAGCCAGTATTTATGCTGCTCCGCATATTTCAACAGATATCGTTGTATCCAAAATAGAAGACCGTCACTTAACAGGTTTTAATGCCGTAAGCCTGGGTGGTTCCTTTGATGTTTATATCACACAAGGTTCAACTGAATCCGTAAAAGTAGAAGCGCCTGATAATATTATCGATCATATCATCACCGAGGTGGATAATGGTGTTTTGAAAATTTATAATAAAAACGATAACAACTTTCACTGGGACGATCTTTTTGGCAACCATAAAAAGATAGCTGTTTATGTAACTGCAAAAGACCTGAACAGTATTGGCGTTTCAGGCTCTGGTGATGTTTTCTTTAAAGAAGGCATCCACACTAATTCCTTAAGATTAAAAGTATCCGGATCCGGAGATCTGTATGGAAAAGTTGATGTAAAAACCCTGGAAAGCGGTATATCCGGTTCAGGAGATGTGAAATTATCCGGCCATGCCGACAATTCAGCAGTGAGTGTTTCCGGTTCGGGCGATTTCGAGGCCAGAGGCTTGGTGACATCAAATACCATCGTACGTGTTTCGGGCTCGGGCGATGCATCTGTTAATGCCAGCAATAGTATATCCGCTTCCATTTCCGGTTCGGGTGACGTGCATTACACCGGAGGCGCCAAAAGCGTAATGTCATCAAAATCCGGAAGCGGAGATATTGAGAGAAACTAAAACACAGTTTTAATAATTATCTTTAAGCCTTGTACTTAAATGTACACGGCTTTTTTTTAACCTAATTTATCACAGTAATGAACCCTAAACTTCTTCATAATCAAGAGCTCGACAATTACAAAGAACAAGACAGCTTTAACTTTTTGACTAAAGCGGACGCTATAAAAATCTTTCTCGAACAAAATTCAACCGCATTAGAAAAAAGCAAAATGTTGGTTCTTTATGGAGACTGGGGTAGTGGCAAGACATCTTTGATGAGATACATTAATGACAACGTAGACCCAAATATCTATAAACCAATATTTTTTCATGCGTGGGAGCACGAGAAAGATGAAAATTTAGCATTGTCCCTTTGCGACGCCTTAACTGATGGATTAAATCGTAATAGTCAAATTGTTAAAAATTTCATGAAGGATGCTTTAATAGCTTTCAAAAGTTTTGCAAGTGGAATTACATTAAAGGCCCCTGGCTTTTTAACAGGTATAGGGCTAGATCTAGAAATTTCCGGTGAAAAAATTATAGAACAAATTAGTAAGTCAATTGACAACACCAAAAATCCTTCTTTTTATAAGACGAATAAAGAATTTAAAGAGAAATTTATAGAGGTTGAGCAACTTATATTAAAACAGGCTGGCGCACAAAAAATTTTAGTATTCGTTGATGATTTAGACAGATGTGAACCTGAAAATGTACTTAATCTCATTACTGCATTAAAGCTATTTTTTACTTACGGTGAGAAGACTGTATTTTTTTGTGGAATGGATAAAGAAGCGGTAACAAAAGCTGTAAAAACAAAATATAAAGATGTAGTTAAAGCAGAGGAGTATTTGGAAAAGGTCTTTGATGTTGCATTTAATATGCCGAAAATCTTTTCTCTTCAAAAAATACTTCAACCACATTTTCCTGGTGATGTAAAGCTCACTAATGGCAGGACATACTCTAACCAAGAAATAATAGAGGACTTTTTCAAATCAATTAGGTTTATTATTCCACGCCATCTAAAGAAAGTTTTAAGCAAGTATGAGATACTAAAATCATTTAAGGTTCTCAGTGCTATTCCAAAAGAAATGAGAGACCTTATACCTGATATCATATTAGATGAACAAAATGGCAATGTATTTGAAACTATATATTGTTTGTTTTTTATAATACTTTATGAATTCAATAACCAGGACTTCATTGAGTTGGAAGCTTATGAAGAAAAAATGACATACTATATAGAACCTATTTATCGATATTTTACCGCTCAAAATGATAATTATAAGTACAATAGCGCCATATCGTATGTAACTAACACTTTAACTTTGAAAGATTATAAGACTTTTAATGTTAAAAATTTGGTCACAGGCAACAGTATAGTTCAACGACAAGATGATCATAAATTCACAAAGTTCATATTGCTATTTGCGCACACAAAGCCAACCTATTTGACTGACTTTTCTGATAAGGATATACATGTTTTTCAAGACTCATTCAAAGACAAAGAGTTTTTGACTCTTTATTGTAAGTTCTTAATAAAATATAAAAACGATATACTCCACTATGGAACCGATTACCCCATTTGGAATCTTTTCGAGATGGTCAAATATCTACTTTAATTTTTAAACGTCGCTATCTTCCTTCTACCCAAATCATAGGTCAACTTAAATGCTTCCTGGTTACTTGTATAGCCGGGGTCTTTATGCACTGTGAAGATAAATTGTCCTTTTAAACGGCTAGCCACAAATGGGGTAATGATAAAATCGAGCCGGTTATAAAATTTCTTTTCGTAAAAGGAATCACCATAAATAATATGGCTTCCCTCGCCGGCATAAAACTCATTAAATATAGCAAGTCTCCAATAGCTTAAATAAGCGCTGGCGACAAAGCCCAGTGGTTTTTGCAACTGATCAACGCCCCGTGTTCTTTCTAAGGATACCATTCCGCCTGCTTCAATTGACAAGGAATCCAAAAAGGTCTTATGACTAAAATCTAATCCCAACCGAACTTGCGCACCACCATTATCCATGATATGATCGTCGGGCGTCAATATAGCCGCTCCCGCATCGTGCAATAGCAGAAAATAATGTGATATATAAAACGGTCCATAATGATCAGGCTTATATTTTCCCTCTAGTCCGAATAAAAACTCTTCGCGCTGGGTATCGGTTTGCCGGCTTACCCAATCGATCCACAAACTTTCGGTAAAGTCTTTGTTGTTACTGAGATAACGCAAAAACATACCTTCAATATTGGGACGGTAGTATTGAAGCGTATCATTTAGCAATGCGCGGGGATAATTATCTATTAAACCCGTACGGGAAAATTCACCAATATTAAACTGCCAGTTCTTATTATGGAACTGATAATAGGCTATCGGATCAACCTTTAAAAAGAAAGGCACCGCGCCAAATTCATGTAGCCCATTTGCTCCCACAACAAAACTATTCAGGCTATCTATATTAAGACCAAAATCAAGTGCGACGCGAGTACCTGAATAGGTTCGTGAGCGGGATACAAAATCTTTGTACTCGCGATTATCAAGGAAGCCTAAACCGCTAAAATCAACATCCAATGTAGTCTGCGCCATGGCCATGGCACTTATAAAGAAGGAAAAAAAGGCGGTGAGGTAGAATTTTTTATTCATATATGGTATTCGTTATTCAGTTATTAAACTAATGATCCTGCTATTCTTGCTACCCAGGAATGGATCTGTGCTCAGAGAAAACATGATCGTATATTCACCTTTTTCTTTTGGTGCGACAAAGGTAAAGCTATAATGCTTGCTCTCATGTGGTTTTAATGTCAATTCATTAAAATCACTGCCTGCTTCCTGCACACCACTAATATCCGGTCCTTTAAATAAACAAGCTTCAAACATAACCCGGTGTTCATAACCAGTATTGCTGAAATTTATTGTGTATGGATACGGATTTGTGATATTCAGATCGAAAACTATTTTCTCGCCGGCCTTTGCCTTGATCTTGTAGGAGGCCATTTCCACTTTTACCTTTTGATAAGTGCGCACATCATTTACCCAGCCTCCATACCATAAGCCACCTGTTGTGTTCAGCGTATCTGTAGTTAAACCTTTAACAGGATATTTAGACATCCAGTAAGCTTTTTGGTGCTGCATACCTTCTTCTATAGGCCAAATATCAAACTGTGTAAGCCGGTAATAGCGTTCATCATAGGCAAAACCTTTAGTAGTATTATTATAAAAATCATACTTTGATGCGTTTTGGAAACCATCATTCAGGATTACATAATTATCACCAACTTTTTGCCGGATATCATAGGCCCATTGCTTAAATCCGAATAAGCTTTTTAATTGTCCAACTTTTCTTATCAGCGGAGAAGCAGTAATAAGCATCACCCTAAGGACTACGATAAATATAAGATTAACAATAGCCACCCATTGAAACCACTGTTTCCAGTTACCTACCTGTTTAAACTGAATAAGCACCAGCAATACCAGCGGTGCAAAAGCGATCAATGTCCATTGCGGCTGCACCTCGCCTTTAAAACTGCTCGACAAGAAAAAGAGAAAAGTAAACACGCTGTTCACCATCAATGCGCGGGTAAACGCATCCTTAATACGTGCCCTGAACGCATAATAAAACAGGAAGACGCCAATGATCGGTCCCGCCATTAACAGTTGCCCTGGAAAGTAGGTCCAGGTTTGAGAAAACTGGTAATGATAGGTGGACTGCTCATAAAGATGGTAATTAACAGATGGATAACCATGATCGATCTGCCATAAAATATGAGGAATATATAATATCACTGCTAACCCGGCGATCACCCAGAAAGTCCAACGTTTAAGTAATTTGATATTGGATAGCAAGGTAAAGCCAACCAGCAATATTCCATGATATTTACTATAAAGCAGGCATGCAATTATAACTCCCAGCAATAGCGCCCATTTTATTTGATCATCATCAATATATTTTTGATAGATATAATAAAACAGCGCGGTGAACAGGAACAGCGGAGCATCGGGGGTGGTAGTAAAACCATACTGGTGAAAAATGAACACGCCCGATACAACCAGGATAAACCATTTGGCCTCTATCGCATACTTTTTTACGATGAGCCATAATATATACAACGACAAGGTGCTTGAAAGTACCGTCATCAAACGCAGGCCAAACTCACTATGTACCAGGCTATCGCCAATTTTGATATAGATGGCCACCATTGGCGGATGGTCAAAGTAACCCCAATCTAAAAAACGCGAATAAAGCCAGTAATACGCTTCGTCAGCATGAATTTCTAAGGTATAGGCTTGCAGGGCGTTTAAAACTGTCCAGAAAAATAAAAAATACCAGATAGCTTTATCCGGGTTTTCCTTTGTTAGAGGATTATTTGAATGGGACAATGGCATTCATTATAGATTGAAGCTGCAAATTTAGACAAAATAATCAGCCTCCTGTAAATCTCCCCAGTTAGGGGAGAATTTTAATCGAATTATAATGCCTTCTATTGTTTTGGTAAAGCAAACGCAACATAGGCGTCACCAGATTTTGTCTTTAACTTACCGCCGCCGCAAGCAATTACCAGATACTCTTTACCACCCATTTCATATACGCTTGGCGTAGCAAAACCAGATGCCGGGAGCTTTGCCTCCCACACAAGCTTGCCATTACGTTTATTAAATGCTCTTATTTTTCCGTCCTTAGTTGCCGCTATAAATATCAATCCACCAGCGGTCACTACCGGGCCGCCATAGTTTTCCGTTCCGGTTGCCGGCCTGCCTTTTTGGGCAAATGCGGTATCATTACCCAATGGCACACGCCAGGCCAATTTTCCGGTATTCAGGTTGATGGCATTTAAAGTTCCCCAAGGTGGCGAGATAGCCGGATAGCCCTCTTTGGATAAGAATTTGTTATAGCCGGTCATCTGATACGGGATATCCAAATAAGGGTCAACCGCTTTATGAGCGGCGATAAAGGCATTAACTCCTGTCTTTTTATTTTCGGTGATATAGGATATAATAGCCTGCCTTTCCTGGTCACTGAGTTGCTTGAATGAAGGCATCATCCTGCGGCCGCCTTGCAATATCGCATTTATTTGTGCGTCCTTATACATTGATCCGACATTGATCAGCGACGGGAAATTCCCAGTCCCTTTTCTGTCCTGTCCATGGCAGCCCATACAGTTATTGGTAAATAAACGCTGCCCAGCCTGATTAATCGTTTCCGATTTAGGTGCCTCCTGCTTTGAATCGATCATGGTCATTATCCAGGCCATTTCGTTCGCATTTACATACAGCAAACCTGTTGTTGGATCAAAAGCCGGTCCACCCCACTCTGCCCCGCCATCAAAGCCAGGGAAAATAATCGATGGCCTTTTACCCGGTGGCAAAAACATGCTGCCGTAGCGATAGCCGCTAAGCTGTTTCAACACTTCTGCTTTTGAGCTATCGGACAGATATGGATTAATATCTTTACTAGTGATATTCTGCCTTGTAAACGGTACAGGTAATGATGGAATCGGTTGTGTTGGCCATGGTTTCTCGCCAATTAATTCAGAATTGGTTGGCACTGTAGTTTCTTTAACCGGAAATAAAGGCTTTCCGGTAGTCCTGTCTAATACAAATATAAACCCATGCTTGGTGGGTTGTGCAACCGCGTCAACATCTTTACCATCATGCTTAATGGTAACCAGTACCGGTGCAGTAGGCAGGTCTTTATCCCATATATCATGATGTATCACCTGGTAATGCCATATCAATTTACCTGTGGCCGCATCCAATGCAAGTACGCAGTTGGCAAACAGTCCCGTACCCTTCCTTTTGCCGCCATAAAAATCATAAGCCGCCGAACCTGTAGGTGCAAACAGCAAACCTCTTTTCTCATCCAAACTAAAACCCGACCAACTGTTGGCTGAACCGATATGCTTGTATGCGGTGCTGTCTTCCCATGTACCATAGCCATATTCCCCCGGGTAAGGTATGGTATGGAATATCCATTTAAATTTCCCTGTCTTTACATCATAGGCTCGTATATGACCAGGTGCGGCATCGGCAGTTTCATTTACCCTGCTGCCAATGATGTAAAGATTTTTATAAATGATACCCGGTGATGTTGCGGTAACGTACATATCCTTAGCATCACGACCTAAATCATTATGCAAATCAACTTTGCCACCATCACCAAAGCTTGTTATTAACTGACCGCTCTCCGCATTTACAGCATAAATATTTGAGCCAGCACAATACAGTATCCTTTTATCATCACCATCTTCCCAATAGGTTACACCGCGGTTATTGTTCATCCCAAAACTCATGGGTGATGAATTAGTATTACCTGCCGGATTAAACGCCCACTTTTCTACGCCGGTTGCAGCATCCACAGCAAACAATTTTAATTTAGGTGTAGTGCCATAAAGCAAGCCATTAACCATAATGGGATTACACTGTATTTGCGAATGCGCCACCGTATCTGCATCATTAGTATGGTAAACCCAGGCGACTTGCAATTGATTCACATTAGTGGTATCGATCTGTTTTAATGAAGAATAATGCTGTGACTTTTTTGAGCCTCCATATACTTTCCAGGTAGTAGTTTCATCTGATGAATTATTGTTTTTGCAGGAATTTAAAAATGCAGACAGGATACATAAGCCGGTAAGCGCTTTTCTGTAGGTCATCTCAGGTTTCAATTTAGGGCTGGTTGAAGTGCTAATTTATTGATAATATTTAGAATTGGCCTATATTTACTCACCATGACCAAACAAATTGAAATCATCAAAAAAACTCGGTCTTTTTTACTTGAAAATTTAAAAGATCTTACCATCGAACAACTAAACAAGGTCCCCGAAGGCTTTAATAATAACATCATCTGGAACCTGGGCCACATGATAGCTGCTCAACAAGGCGTATGCTATATCAGGGCCGGATTAACACCAAAACTTAGTGAAGACTTTATTAATGCTTATAAATCAGGCTCAAAACCCGCAGGACCGGTTGACGCTAAAGAAATAGAAAACATCAAAACGCTTTTATTCAGCACACTTGACCAATTAGAGGCTGATTATAACAATCACATTTTTGAAGGATACACTGGATGGACCACACGCTATGGTGTTGAGCTTGCTAATATTGATGAAGCTATTAGTTTTATTCCGTTTCACGAAGGGCTGCACTCTGGATGTGTAACGGCGTTGAAGAGATTGGTGATTAAATAAAAAAATAAAGCTTACAATGACAAAATAACCGCCTGCAAATCAGTTATTTTTTTGAAGCCTTTATCCATTGTGAACAATGGCAAATCAAAATATATTGCAGTAGCAGCTATAACTGCATCAGGTAGTTTTACTTTAAATCTTGATCTTATATCAATTGTAATTTCTTTGATAGTAGGCTCTATGTCAACAATATAACATTCAGATAGAAAGTTTTTTAATAACTCCGAGTCTTTAGTAGAAATATTGGGAAAGCTGAGAACTTCTATTTCAGAAATGATAGATACAAACAGATTACGATCAGTTATTAGCTCTTGAACTTCTTTAACACCATTAAATAAATTGATAATTAATGAAGTATCAACAACAATTCTATCTCCATTCATCTCTTATTTTTAATTGATAATCCAACCCATCAACGCCAAACTTTATTTTACCAAAATATTTATTCAGATCAATTGATGCTTTTTTATTGGGAAGCTTTGTTAACTCCGCATCAAGTTTGCTTCTGGTGGTTGATTTATCGACTACAATTATTTTCGCCATATACAAATATACTTATTTCTTGTAAAATACAGATCCAACAAAAAACCCGGTTTCTATATTTTATGAGATAATTTCTATTAAACTCCCAACAGCAATCTTGCAGGATCTTCCAGTAATTGTTTTACCCTTACCAGGAAGCTTACCGACTCACGGCCATCAATGATGCGGTGGTCATACGATAAGGCCACATACATCATCGGCCTGATCACTACCTGGCCGTTCACTGCTACAGGACGCTCAATAATATTGTGCATACCCAAAATAGCTGATTGTGGCGAGTTAATGATCGGTGTAGACATCATCGAACCAAACACACCACCATTGGTAATGGTAAATGTGCCGCCGGTCATTTCTTCAAGACTTAATTTATTATCACGGGCTTTTACTGCCAGCGCAGCAACTGCTTTTTCAATATCGGCAAGGCCCATCTTGTCTGCATTACGGATCACAGGCACTACCAGTCCTTTAGGGGCAGATACTGCTATAGAGATATCAGCGAAATTGCTGTAAACTACTTCTTCGCCTTCAATGCGTGCACCTACTGCGGGCCATTCTTTTAAAGCCTCGCAAACTGCCTTTGTGAAGAACGACATGAAGCCTAAGCCTACACCATGTTTCTCTTTAAATTTATCCTTGTATTTAGCACGTAACTCCATTATGGGCGACATGTCAACTTCATTAAACGTAGTCAGCATGGCAGTTTCGTTTTTCACTGCCACCAGTCTGCGAGCTACGGTTTTACGTAAAGGCGACATCTTTTCACGGCGTTCTCTCGATGGGTCTTGAGTCTTAAGTCCTGAGTCTTGAGTCTTTACTTCTATTTTCTGACTTCCGACGTCGGACTTCTTACCGCCTTGAGGATTTTCAGAAACCAGGTCGGCAGTAACTGCAGTTAATGCATCGGCTTTTGTTATACGTCCGCCAACACCGTTACCGGGAATTGATGCCGGGTTTATTCCTTTTTCAGCCAATATTTTTGCAGCGGCGGGCGATGGAGTGCCTGATGCATAAGTCTTTTCTGTAGATGCAGCTGCTACGGATGATGCACCTGCAACACTCGCTACAGGTTGAGTTACCGGTGCAGAAACACTGCTTCCTGCGCCTTCAATCGTGCAAACTACAGCGCCAATCGGCAACACATCGCCTTCTTTAGCTATGGTTTTTAAAACACCTGCTTTTTCAGCAGTTAATTCAAAAGTTGCTTTATCCGATTCCAGTTCGGCAATGGCCTCATCCATTGAAACGGTATCGCCGTCCTTTTTTATCCAACGTGACAAAGTCACTTCAGTAATAGACTCCCCTACTGTGGGAACTTTTACCTGTAATGAACCTCCACCCGATGCGGGTGCAGAAGCAGCCGGAACAGCTTCGGCAAGTGCCGGAGCGGGTGCATTAGCTACCACTTCTGGTTTCGGTTGTGCGGCAGCGGGTGCAGCACCACCTTCATTAATGCTGGCAACAGCGGCACCGATAGGTAACACATCACCTTCTTTGGCAATTGTCTTTAAAGTCCCGGCTTTTTCGGCAGTAAGCTCAAATGTTGCTTTATCTGATTCTAACTCGGCAATTACTTCATCCATCGCAACACTATCGCCGTCTTTTTTTAGCCAGCGCGACAAGGTTACCTCGGTAATTGATTCGCCAACCGGCGGAACTTTTATATCTAAACTCATAGTAGTGGTGTTGTAGGTTTTATTTCGTTTTACGCTATACGTATTACGTTCTACGTTTTTTCTGTATTCGCATTAATGTATCCGACGTATAACGTACAACGTCGAACGTATAACCTTTAGTCAGCGGCTACATTAGCCATTTTTTCTGTTGTCTTTTTAATAGTTTCCTTTACGGCTTTACCGGCAGGTGCTTCAAAAGCTTTGGCAATAATATGCTGTTGCTGTGAAATATGCTGCTTAGCAAATCCGGTAGCTGTACTGCTGCTTTCATTACGTGAAATTACATCCAACTGCAATTCGCTCTTGCGGAACTTGCGGCACATATAAGGCCATGCACCCATATTTTCTGGTTCTTCTTGTGTCCAGATAAACTCAGTAGCCTTGCTGTATTTAGCCTTGATCTTCATCATTTGCTGTTCTGGTGTAGGGTACAATTGCTCAATACGAACAATAGCCACATCCTTACGCTGATCAGCCTGTTGCTTTTCCAGTAACTCGTAGTATAGCTTACCAGAGCAGAACAATACGCGTTTTACCTTCTTAGCATCTGCGTAATTATCGTCTATCACTTCCTGGAATTTACCTTCGGTAAAGTCTTCAAGCGGAGATACACATTTAGGTGCACGAAGCAAACTTTTTGGTGTAAAAATGATCAGTGGCTTGCGGAACTCACGATGTAACTGCCTGCGTATAACATGGAAGAAGTTAGCCGGAGTGGTACAATTAGCTACCTGGATATTATTATCGGCACAAAGCTCCATAAAACGCTCAATACGTGCTGATGAATGCTCAGGTCCCTGTCCTTCATACCCATGTGGCAGTAACATTACCAAGCCATTACCGCGTTGCCATTTGGTTTCGGCACTGGCAATGTATTGGTCAACTATAATTTGCGCTCCGTTAAAGAAGTCGCCAAATTGTGCTTCCCATATGGTTAAAGCATTTGGGTTTGCCAGGGCGTAACCATATTCAAAACCTAAAACACCATATTCTGATAATAAGGAGTTATAGATGGTGAATTTAGCTTCGGTATCCAAAGTGTCCAGCGGTGTATATTCTTCTTCAGAATCAGCGAGTGTTAAAACTGCGTGACGATGTGAGAAAGTTCCCCTCTTCACATCCTCGCCGCTTAACCTTACAGGATGACCTTCTTTTAACAGAGAACCATAAGCCATCAATTCGCCCATTGCCCAATCAAATGAATGGGTTGAGTTCACCATTTTGCCCCGTTCGTCAAACAGTTTTTCTATCTTTTTAAAGAATTCTTTACCTTTCGGAAGCTCAGTGATCTTTTTACCTATACTGATCAACTCTTCTTTAGAAATAGCGGTATTAGCCGGTGCCGAAAAATCAATATCTCTAGCCAGGTGCAATCCCTCCCAGGCGCCTTCAAACATTTGTATAGTTTCAGTAAACCTTTCTTCTGCTTTTGATTCGTCAAGCTTTTTCTGCAACAGATCACGGAAACCTTTTTCCATAGCTTTTGCCTGGCTTTCATTAATCGTTCCATGGCTAAGCAGTTGCTGATAATAAACATCCCTCGGATTAGGGTGAGCCTCTATCGCTTTGTATAATAATGGCTGAGTAAATTTAGGTTCATCCGCTTCGTTGTGACCATAACGGCGGTAACATAGTATATCTATGAATACGTCATCATGAAATGTCTGCCTGAATTCCATTGCCAGGTTAACTACATAAACTAATGCCTCCACATCATCACCATTCACATGGAATACCGGTGACAATACTGTTTTGGCAACGTCAGTACAATAAGTACTAGAACGGGCATCCTTAAAGTTAGTGGTAAACCCTATTTGGTTGTTGATTACCAGGTGAATAGTACCACCGGTACGGTAGCCATCCAGCTTTTCCATTTGCAATACCTCGTACACAATACCCTGGCCTGCCACAGAAGCATCACCATGTATCAGTATCGGAGCTATTTTGGTATGATCTTCGTTATATTTAAAATCAATTTTAGAACGGGTAAGGCCTTCTACAACCGGATCAACCGCCTCTAAGTGCGATGGATTAGGGCAAAGGCTCAGGTGCACATTTTTGCCGTTGCTGGTTACAACATCGGTAGAAAAGCCAAGGTGATATTTTACGTCACCTCCAAAACCTGCTTCTTCATCATAGTTTTTACCTTCAAATTCAGAAAATATCTCTTTGTAGGTTTTTTCCATGATATTGGCCAGCACGTTCAAACGACCGCGGTGTGCCATACCAATTACAAATTCCTGTATACCCAGATCGGCACCCTTTTGAATAACCGAATCTAAAGCAGGGATCAAAGCTTCAGCACCTTCCAGCGAGAAACGTTTTTGACCCAGGAATTTTGTGCCAAGGAAATTTTCGAAAACAACGGCCTGGTTCAATTTATCCAGCATTTTCAGCTTCTCTTCGGTATCAAACGAAGGCATATTACGCTTGCTTTCCATGCGGTCTTCAAACCATTTTATTTTTATCGGGTTGCGGATATACTTGTACTCAGCACCTATCGACTGGCAATAGGTTTGTTCCAGCATATCGTGGATATCACGCAATTTGGCGGGGCCCATACCAACTTCAACACCTGCATTAAAAACAGTATCGAGGTCGGCATCACTTAAGCCAAATGTTTCCAGTTCTTTGCCGGGGAAATATTTACGGCGTTCACGAACGGGGTTTGTTTTAGTAAACAAGTGCCCGCGTGTGCGGTAGCCGTTGATCATGTTTAGCACATTGATCTCTTTTAAAAAATGCACAGGAGTTTCTTCTCCCGCTATAGCCTGAACAGGCGTTTCACGTCCGAAATCGAACCCTTCGAAAAATTTTTGCCAGCCAAATTCAATTGATTCGGGGTCTTGTTTATAAGCTTCGTAGAGTGAATTAATATAGGCAGCGTTACCGCTATTGATATAATTGAGGCGATCCATTTGAAAACCAATCTTAAAGATGGTACAAATCTAAGCATATCGGTTTAGAAACTTTGTAATTTATTTATAAAACTTACCTATTAGTGTGCTTAAAAAGAAAATTTTGCTCTAAAATGAGATTTATAGAATTATGGCACGGGGATAATATACCGATTGGTTTAAAATAATCGTTTTTCATCAGCCCGGCCTTTGTTGCCATACTGCTATCAGACTGAATTCACTAACAAGCCAATGATCCTGCTATAAATGTGCCTATAATTAGTTGGGTATTTGGTAGGTAATGTTTGTATGGGAGGGCGCAATTGCGTTATTTGAATTAAAAATATCACTTTCTCCATCTGAGGTAACCCTAATACCTTTATAATATATATCACAACTTGTGGTAGGTCCGGTTGTATAAACTTCTACGAAAAGTATATTGCCAGGGGTTGCAGTGAATACGCATTCATAAGGGCTTGTCAGATCATTTTTTAAAAGATAATATGTAGCGTCAGCAACGCTTTGCCCCTTACTGGGATCAAATTCAGCAACAGATAGATAATAGCTTGCCCCAGCACTGGCATCTATTCTTAAAATATTCTTTTTAGCATCTGCTGAAGGTTTTCCATCAGGTGTTAGTTGATCTTTTTTACATGTCGAAAGAAGAGCCGACAACAAAATTATCAATAGAAACGATCTTCTCATGCTGATTTAACTCATTGGCTATCACAAGTATATTCAATTTCTTGCAATATTCAAAATCGTTACTAAACCGGCTATAGTTGGATTCTGAGGATAAGATGAATGTCTTATACATCTCGGTTTAAACACACCCTACAGATAGTGTTACGATATTAATGGTTATGGTGAAATATTTTGCGCAGAAAATCGCGCAGGTAGGATATACCTTCGAAAAGTATGGCAAGTGCTCCTATAATAACCGTATATTGTTCAAACGGATTCATGATCTATCGGTATAATATTAAGACGCAATACATCAGGAAATATTACACTTAATTCAATTATTTATATCGGAACAACCGGTGAAAGACTATCGCCATCTTCAAAAATAGGTTGCCAGGTGCTTATAAATTGACTTTGCGTATCAAGCTCTGCAACTTGTTTAGTCCCGACGAAATAGCGGCTGTCGCGTGGGTCATTATTTATACCTGCTACAAACGCCCAGTTACCCATGTTGCTTGCGGGCGAATAATCTATTAGTTTCTCTTCGAAATAGGCAGCACCCTTTGTCCAATTCACTTTTAACTCATTTATTAAAAATCCTGCTACAATCTGGCGGTTATAATTGTCCATATAACCGGTCGCGTTCAATTGGTGCATACTGGCATCAATATACGGAACGCCTGTAGTACCTGATTTCCACTGTTCAAAAAGCTCATCCTGAGCAGAAGTCACATCTGTAATCTCTTCGGAACTAAAAAATTGCTTGCCATGCTTTTTGAACATGAACCTAAAATAATCCCGCCAAAGCAGTTCAAGCACAAGCGGCGAGTTGGAATTATGGCTGCCTTGTGTCACCTCGCGGTACACCCAGCGCATTGAAAGGCATCCTAATGATATCCAGGCCGAAAGCCGGGATGCATACCTTGGCCCTTTTGTAGTAGTTTGGCCACTATTCAAAATATACTGCGTCAATTGCTGCAGGCCCGTTGCTTCGCCGCCTTGATAATGAAAATCTGCGCGTTGGTCATCAACAACTTCTGTCAAACCGAGTTCAACTAGCGTAGGGATGTTTCCTGCATCAGTAATTTCAGGAATATTAATATGATCCGGCGTTTCTATGCATGGCCTCACTTCGCTATCCCGTTCTACTTTCTTTTTAAAAACAGCAAAACTATCGGGAATATCCTTTATCGGGAAAGGCAGGTCCTCTTTATGATATAGCGTATGACCTATAAAATGTTTAAGGTTCAGTTTTATTTTCCAGAGTGCCGCTTCCACATCTTCCGATATGCGGGTTTCTTCAAAAGCTACTTCTCTGTGATGATACACTTCACTAACCTGGTATTGTTGTGCTAATAGCGGAATGATCTCGGCGGGGTTTCCGGTCTTAACGATCAATTCTCCGCCAAGGGACTGCAGATTATGGCGCAGATCAGCAACGGATTCTAATAAAAAACGTGCACGGATATTACCTGTCTTTAACAATCCAAGCTCAGTAGTTTTGAAATAAAATGGATCGAAAATGTATACCGGCAATACTTTATCCGCCTTCCGGGTTGCTTCAAACAATATTTCGTTATCATGAACCCTGAGATCGTTCCTGAACCAAACCAATATCGTTTTTTCACTCATATAAATAATTTCGGGCCGCTAATGCAGATCAATTAACCACCAAATTTGCAATAAATTAAGCTTATCGCATAATTACCGCAAATTATTTGACATCAGGTAAACATTTTCCCGGTGATAAACAGCATAAAACAAGTGGGCAAATTTGCCGTTTAATTATAGATAAGTATGACATTTTAAAAATTGATAAGTCATAATTTTATACGACAATTCACTCAAAATAAATTAATCATGGCTACTACTGAAAGCATCAAAAAAGCCTATGTCGATTACGTACTGACCGAAGGTGAAGAGCCCAAATCGGTATACGTTTTCGCGAAAAAAAATGAAATGACCGAAGCTGAATTTTATAATCATTTCGGCTCATTTAAGGCCCTTGAGCAAAATATATGGGCTGGTATCGCCACAAATACACTTGCCGAAATCAAAGGACAAGAGGTTTGGCCGCAATATTCAGCACGCGAAAAGGCATTGAGTTACTTCTATGCTTTCTTCGAACTTTTAAAGCAGCAACGCAGTTTCGCCGTGTACAGCGTAAACAAACAACCCAAAAGCATTACAACGCCCCCGGTGTTTGCTGAGTTAAGAACGATATTCGAGAATTTCTGCAATGAAATATTAACTGAAGGCCTTGAGTCAGGTGAATTATCTGATCGTAAATTCTTCAGCAAACGTTATAAAGATGCCTTATGGGTACAATTTGGCTTTGTGCTCCATTTCTGGATCAATGACAGTTCAACCGGTTTTGAAAAAACTGATGAAGCCATTGAAAAAGGCGTCAATGTTACCTTCGATCTGTTTCAGCGTTCACCTATTGATAACCTGTTTGAGTATGGCAAGTTTTTAGCCAAAAATGGTGGTATCGCAGAAAAAATGGGCTTTGGTGTATAAACAGGAATATAACTGGGCAGCCATTTTCGATATGGATGGCACCCTGATAGACAACACACCTTACCACTTTAAATCGTGGCAGGTGCTTTTTAAAAAGCACAACTTAGGTGAGCTAAGTAAGCAAACTTATTATTCAGAGATAAGTGGTGTGCCCATTATGACGACCCTGAAAAGACTTTTCGGGGCCGACCAGGATGAAGCCAGTTTAAAAGAATTGCTTAATGAAAAAGAAGAATTTTACAGGAAGGAATATGCCCCCTATGTGGTTGCAATAAACGGACTGGAGAGCTTTCTGTCAGAGATGAAAAGCGATGGCGTAAAAATGGCGATGGCCACGTCGGCAACTTTCGAGGATATTGATTTCATCTTAAACAAGATCCCTATTCGTGGTGACTTTGATGAGATCGTGAATACATCTATGGTGAACAGACCAAAACCCAACCCGGATATATTTCTAAAGGCGGCTGAGAAACTGAACATGCCACCTGAAAGATGCGTGGTATTTGAGGATTCGCTGGCAGGGATAAAGGCTGCCAATGATGCAGGTATGAAAGTTGTCGCAATAACTACGGCGCACAATGCTAATAACCTTCACCCGGTTGACCTGGTGATCAATGATTATACGGAATTGACTCCGCATAAGCTGGCACAACTATTTAAGAAAGATGAAGATGAGCGAGAATCAGCCTAAAGAACAAAACAGCATACCAACCAGCAAAACACAGCGTTCGGCTAAATTTGTTAAAACAGGCTTTAAAATAGGCGGCAATTACATTAAGCATTATTCTAAAAAGCTTTTTAATCCCGATATGGATAAGACGGAGTTGAATGAAGATAATGCTGCTGATATTTATGAATCATTAAGTGAATTAAAAGGCAGCGCACTTAAAGTGGCGCAGATGCTGAGCATGGACAAAAATCTGTTACCACAGGCTTATGTCGATAAATTTTCTCAATCGCAATATAATGCTCCTCCATTGTCAGGTCCGCTGATCGTACAGACGTTCAGAAAATACTTTGGCAAAACACCTGATAAAATATTTGATAAGTTTAATGTCCGTTCGTCTAACGCCGCTTCCATCGGGCAAGTGCATCAAGCCGAATTGAATGGAAAAAAATTAGCTATAAAGATTCAATATCCCGGTGTTGGTGATTCCATTTCGTCCGACCTGAAACTGGTAAAACCATTTGCCTTCCGTATGCTGGGCATGAGCGAAAAGGAACTGGACATCTACATGAAAGAAGTGGAAGAACGCTTACTGGAAGAAACGGATTATGAATTGGAAGTACGGCGATCTATCGAATTCTCCAATGCCTGTTCAGGTTTGGATAATGTTGTGTTTCCTAAGTATTATCCCGAGTTATCCAGCAAACGCATCATCACCATGGATTGGCTGGATGGCAAACACCTGCGCGAATTTTTGCAGACTAACCCATCACAGGAGTTACGCAACCAGATAGGCCAGGCCTTGTGGGATTTTTACAACTTTCAACAACACGAACTGCGAGCTGTGCATGCCGACCCGCATCCCGGCAATTTTATGATCACATCCGAAGGTAAACTGGGCATCATAGATTTTGGCTGTATCAAAGAAATGCCCGAAGATTTTTATTATCCCTTCTTCTCGCTCACCTCAACCAGCCTGATGGACAACCGGGAAGAAACGATCAAAGCTTTCCGCCAGTTGGATATGATCCATCCAAATGACAGGCCTGCTCAGATTGAATTTTACTACAAAATGTATCGGCAAATGATCGGCTTGTTTGCCAAACCTTATATTACCGACCACTTTGATTTTGGCGAAACCGCATTCTTTGACGAACTGTATGGCTTCGGCGAAAAAGTATCCAAAATGCCCGAGTTTAAACAGGCCCGGGGCGTAAAACATTTTATCTACGTCAATCGTACCAACTTCGGCTTATATAATATTTTGCATGAGTTAAAAGCAGAAGTGAAGACGGATACCTATAAGCCGCATGTGGTTTTAGAATACTAAGTGCTATTACCTAAGGTTCTGTGTTACTGGATTTAAAACCTATTTATAAAAACAGCTTTGGTTTTTTGTTGTTGAGATTAACATGAAAGTGTTACTCGCAGGTGCTAACAGCTATATAGGCACACGCCTGATACCCGTTCTGATTGAAAAAGGCCATGAGGTAGTTTGTCTAGTGAGGGATAAGGGCCATTTTTATAAAAACAACCCGTATTCGCGTGTGGTGTCTATAATTGGTGGCGATCTATTACGTCGTCAAAATATCGAGCCTTTGCCCGTAGATATCGATGCTGCCTATTACCTGGTTAATACCCTTACCCAAACTTCTGAGTTTGCTGCATTAGGCGCTTTGTCTGCACAAAATTTGATGGAAGCATTAGAGCAGACAAATTGCCGACACATAATTACGTTAAGAGATATTAATGATAATGGCCGGGGCGGAATCATGGCACGTAAACAGGTAGAAAGTATATTGGGCAAAGGGAAACCAAAACTTACTGTATTAAATGCCACTATGATCATTGGTCAGGGTAGCACAGCGTTACAAATGTTTAATACGCTAACTTCAAAAACCCCTATTTTAATCCCACAAAACTGGATAAAGACTCATTTGCAACCTATTTCAGCAATTGATGTACTCACCTATCTCGAAGCTTGTTTATTAAATGAAAAAACATATGGTAAAAAATTTGATATAGGCGGCCCTGAAGTACTATTGTTTAAACAAATGCTGTTAATGTATATTGCCATTTACAAAAACTTTAAGCCAAGCATTGTTATACTACCTTTTCTTACGGCTCAACTGTCTTCGCACTTGTTAAATACGTTAGCACCGGTAAGTTATCCGGAGGCCCAAAGTGTGATAGAAACGCTTAAACATAATACTATTTGCGTGGATAATTCGATCAAAAACGTTATACCTATGCAATGCCTGCCATTTAAGCAAGCACTAAGAGATGCGAAAGTTCCCACAGATAATAATGTTTGGACACAAAATATTCACTCATTTAATAACAACTGACCTGTGTATTATTAGCATATTGCATAAGGTAGCTACCCATGAACCAAAGGCAATCAAACAGCAAACATATCCTCATTACAGGAGGAACGGGGCTCATCGGTAAATTAATGACTGATAAATTAATAGATCTGGGCTATCAAGTAAGCTATTTAAGCCGTAAGCCTGGTAATAACCCAAATGTAAAAACTTATTTATGGGATATTGTTAAGGGTCGGATAGACGAGAATTGCATCGATGACATTGATGCCGTGCTCCATCTGGCAGGTGCAGGCATAGCTGATAAACGCTGGACAGATAAACGAAAAAAAGAAATAATCGAAAGCCGTACCAAGTCAATTGGCATGATCTACCGGCTGATAAAAAACAAGCCTAATAAAATAAATACCATCATATCTGCATCAGCAATAGGTTACTACAGTAACCGCGGTGATGAGTTATTGACTGAACAAAGTTTGCCCGGCAGAGATTTTATGGCACAGTGCTGCATGGAATGGGAAGATGCTGTTGATAAAGGGCGCGCATTAGGCTTGCGCATTTTAAAGTTTCGCACCGGGGTTGTGTTATATAAAGACGAGGGCGCATTACCGCAAATGGCCATGCCGGTAAAACTTGGCTTTGGCGCTCCTTTTGGCAATGGCAAACAGTGGATACCCTGGATTCACTGGCAGGATGTAGTAGATATGTACCTTTATGGTATAGAGAACATTAATCTGACAGGCGTTTATAACATGGTGGCGCCTGAGCCGGTGACTAATAAACAATTGATAAAGGCTTTAGCTAAGCAACTACATAGGCCCGCATGGCCGGTAAAAGTACCTGCATTTGTTTTTAAGCTTTTAATGGGCGAGATGAGCACTCTTGTATTGGGCAGCACAAAAGTATCGGCACAAAAAATTGAAAAGGATGGTTTTGTATTTAAATACCCTGATTTGCCAATGGCATTAAAGGAAATTTATGGATAGGTGAAAAACGCCATTGCCATTCTGAGTGATAACGAAGAATCCTCTAAAAAATGCATAACGAAGAAGCCGGGCGAAGAAGATGTTTCACTATGTTCAACATGACAAATTGGTAAGTAAAGAATTTAGCCATAAAAAAATGGGTTCCGGAGATGCTGACTTCAGCAAATATCCAAAACCCATTATCGATCATGCCTTTGTGCTGCGTCGCCTTAAGGCATTTAAAGAAGCATTAGCTAAATAGCTTAATAATTTGTAACAGTAATATTGTAAAACTCAAACCGTAAACAAGAATTTGCAGGTATACCCGAAGCGCCCGCGGTGCCGTAACCTAAACGTGATGGTACCAGCATTGAAATTGCACTCCCATTACCACCTTTCACCAACTTTAGCCCTTCATGCACACCTTGAGTAAGCGATTTTAAATCACTAAATGTGGCTGTATTTGTTGCTGCACTGGTATCAGCATAAGTATTATTCATCAATAACAATTTATAATTACATGTTACACTTGAGTTATCATTAATAGAGTTGCCATTGCCGGGAGTAATAATTTTATACCACATTCCGGCAGCTTTATTGATTTGACCTGTAACAGGATCCACTGGTGGAATTTTAGTATAACCATTAAGATTATTGGCAGTCTTATAATTGTTAAGCACCATATCATCGTAAGTAATCTGATTATTAACGAGGTTGATAACATAATCAAGGCATTGATTGCCTGCTAACCTGTTGTTAGTTACCGTATTACTCCCGTTTCCAAAACCATCTACTCCATAAGCCAGATGTGAAGGGATAAGTATCCTAATTTTGCCACCTTTGTATTTTAAATCGTTACGAATAGCCAACATTAAACCATTAGGCCCCACATGGCCAAGGTATCCGAAAACGTGATTTAGCACGGTATCAGTAACAGAATATTTCCCATCAAATGAATGATAAGTATAAACATAAGATATCGTATCTGGGTAATCTACACGGGCACCTGTTCCAGGTGTGAGGATTTGATAATAAATCCCGGTTGTGTCGCCACCGGCAGTATCTCTTTTCATTCCGGTTAAGCCATTGGCTGATATATAGTTTTGTATCTGCTGCTGATCATATTCTTTGATACCAGGTTCATCGCTGGCTTTACGGCATGATGCAAAGGCAATAACAGAAAGTAAAAAAAGGGCAAAAAGTGTTAGTTTCATCTATAGTTAATTCGTAATATTATAAACCTGGATATTAAAATCGAGTATGGCGTTTGCAGTATCTATTCCTATGTTTGGCTGAGGGTACGGTCCGTAAGCGTAGCGCGAAGGTAACAATAACCTGATAGTACCACCCTTTTTAATCTTTGGCAGTGCTTGTTGCCAGCCTAAAATCGTTTGTCCCAACGTATAAGATGGATGGAATTCATTGGTTTGTTCAATTAGTGTCTGGCCTATCAATGTTTTACAGGTAAATCCCACAGTTATCAATGTTGATAAGGTATACAGATCATTCCCCTGCCCCTGTTGCCCAATAATATAATACACGCCACTGGTGTCACTCACCTTCTTGGCCACGCCGCTTAAACCGTTGGCGGCGATATAACCGGCAACGATCTTATCGTCCTTAGCAGCCTGGATTTTGTAGTTAGCTAAACCGCTATCGCTTTTAGTACAGCTCACCACAATGCAGCAAATAAATAATATTGGTAACAGCCACTTACTCATTAATTTCAATCGGCAAATTTATTGTTTTAAAATTCAAAAACGACTGCTTAACACTTTTTAACAATTAATACCTTTAAACGCTGTAATTCCCGGTTCTGTATCTGTGTCCGCAAATAATCAGTTGAAAGAGTTTTAGATATTCCGTAAGAGTGATGATGAAGCAGGAGATTCGTATTTCAGCGCCTTTACTATTCGGGTTTATAACTAATGGTAAGTTGATTTATTTTTTTAAGCAGTTGGGTAAGATATTCCTTATCATGTTCATTAATATGCTTATTCAGATAGTTGTTAAACTGCTTAACAACACCACGAGCCAGGTGCCTTTTTTCTTTGCCCAGGTCTGTAAGGTATATTTTAACGGAACGTTTATCACCCTGGTTTGATTCCCGGTAGATCAACCCCGTTTTCTCCAACTGGCTTAACATTCTCGATAAGCTGGTTGATTTTAACCCTAAAAGTGATGCCGCCTGCGAGACTGTGGTCCCCTCTTTTTCATCAATATTAATGAGCAGGTAGCCAATAGATTGGGTTATGCCGAACTCGGTAACCAACTGGTTGTAACGATTAGCCATGGTTTGCCACACTATCTTTACAAAATAGTCTATGGTTTCCTGATGTTTTATATGATTAGGCATTGCCGACAAACTTAAACTACGTGAGTTGATTATACAAATTTAGTTCATAGTTAATGGTTGATAGTTCATAGCAACAAAGCGCCTATTCATTCGGATACCCTTTGACTATGATCCATGAACTATCAACTATAAGCTAACAGCTACCATCCCAATTTAGTGTCATCCCCCCTCGGATCGGCACCACCTTCATAGTAGCCCCATTTAGTTTTTAATATAGCATCAACCCGGCCGCCCGGACCGCCATCAATTATTTTATAACCTTTTTGTTCCAGTTTTGCATGGGTAGTACTGTCTAATGCACCTTTTTCGATATAAACCAGATCAGGCAGCCACTGGTGATGAAAACGTTTTGAATTAACTGCCTGCTGCATGCCCTGGTTAAACTCGAGCACATTTAATATCGTCTGGAAAACGGAAGTAATGATAGTCGACCCTCCAGGTGTACCTACAACCATAAATAGTTTGCCGTCTTTCTCAACAATGGTCGGCGTCATAGATGATAACATCCTTTTGCCGGGTTGTATACTATTGGCTTTCCCGCCTACCAAACCAAACATATTAGGCACACCGGGTTTCGAGCTAAAATCGTCCATTTCATTATTTAACAGGAAGCCCGCCCCTTTAACAAATATTTTTGAGCCGAATGAACCGTTTAGCGTCGTAGTAATGGATACAGCGTTCCCGTCATGGTCTACAATGGAGTAATGAGTAGTCTGATCGCTTTCATAGGCAACAAATTTGCCTGGTTGTATACTTGCGCTTGGAGTAGCCTTATCCCAACTAAAATCGCTCATTCGCGATGTGTTATAAGCAGGCTTCAATAAACTATCAACAGGCACTTTATAAAAATCAGGGTCACCCAGGTATTTAGAGCGGTCGGCATATACCCTGCGCTCTGCCTCTACCATCAACTGTACTGTCGAGTCGGCATTAAAACCCCATCTGCTTAAAGGATATTTCTCAACTGATTGCAATAATTGCAATAAAGCCACTCCCCCGCTTGATGGCGGAGGCATTGTAATTATTTTATACTCCTTGTACCTACCTATAAGCGCTTTACGCCAGATTGCATGATAATTCTGCAGATCAGCTTTAGTAATAAGTCCTTTTCCGCTCTGCATCTCATCTACCAGTTCGTCGGCTACTATCCCATCATAAAATCCCGCACGGCCTTTATCGCGGATCCGTTCCAGCGTTTTAGCCAGATCTTCCTGCACCAGTACATCACCTTCCTGCCATAAACTGTCTTTTAACAAATAGCTCTTCCCCTCATTCAGCTTTTTAAATTCTGCTGTTTCGCGGTTAAGGTCAGCTGCCATTCTTTTAGTGATCTTAAAGCCATTATGTGCAAGGTCTATAGCTGGCTGCACCAGTTCTTCCCATTTTAACTTGCCATATTTTTTATGCGCCTCTACCATGCCGTCGACTGAACCTGGCACACCCGATGCCAGATGCGTTGACAAGCTCATCCCCTGTATTACATTCCCTGCCGAATCAAGGTACATATTCTGGCTCGCCGAAGCCGGTGCCTTTTCTCTGAAATCCAAAGTATTCGTCTCACCTTGTGCCGAACGGTAAACCATGAAACCACCACCGCCAATGTTACCCGCCGCAGGAAAAGTCACAGCAAGTGCAAATTGTACCGCCACAGCAGCATCAACGGCGTTGCCTCCTTTTTTTAGGATATTTAGCCCTACCTGTGCTGCATCGGGATAAGCACAAACCACCATTCCATTATGATATTCGCCACCATTGTCCTTACCTAATTGCCCCTGCACACATCCAATCGGGATAAAAAAAACAACTATCAATAGAAGAAATAACTGGGACTTATTTTTAATTAGCATATGGTCAATTATTGGTTCGCCTAATTTATAAAATCCTAATATAGAAAACTGGGTTATCTATACTGAATTAGCATAAATCCTGTATCAAAAAAGTTACACCCGAACTTTATCATTTCAACTTTTTATATTGATAATCAGCAAATTGAAAACACAAATCAGAATGGATCAAAAATAAATGGCAAAAACTCACGTTCTTTGCGAAAAATTCTATGAAAAAAACCACGAACTTTTTACTCATTTTAGGAGTACTTCTATCTATTTGCAACAGCTCAAAAGCACAAGAGTATAAACCGGATTATCAGTACGCAATAGGACTAAAATTTGGCGGATATGAAAACGGCATCTCCGGCAAATATTTTATGGATAGCAATACCTCTCTTGAGGGCCTTATTGGCTTCCGCTCAAACGGACTTGTTTTCACCGGCTTATATGAACTCAATCAGCAAGCCTTCAGCACGGAAGGATTCAGATTCTATTATGGCTTTGGTGCACATATAGGAGCTATTGGCGCGGGTTATTATAAAAGATATGGCCATGACGAATTTTACAATAGCAGCCAGATATTATTGGGCGTAGATGGTGTCATCGGGCTTGAATATGTGATCCCCCAATCACCAATTGCTGTCAGCCTTGACTTAAACCCACGACTTGAGCTGGCTACCGGCCCGTTTTTTGACCTTGCGCCGGGTTTAGGCATAAAATATGCTTTTTAAGAATTGACCATAGTTGTATTAGTCGATATTTAAAAAACCCGGCTAATACAACTAATCTCTGATCACTAGTTTCCAATCATTCTTCTCTATCGATAGACAATTATTTTGCGACTGTATAACTTACCTCCTAAAAGTATTTTCAGCACATAGGTGCCGGGCGCAAAATTATTAACATCGATCACCGTGCTGAAGTTCCCTCCAGCCAGCATTCTCCGCTCCAGGTAAGCTGTTTGCCCGGCAGTATTGATCACTGATAAGTCTAACTCGGTAGCTGTTTTTGCAGCAAATAAAACATTTAGTTGATTATTTGCAGGTACGGGGAACACCGTAAGTCCGATATCGTTTTCAGCCGGATTTTTGGGCAGGATAACATATACAAAGTTATCAGATTGTGAAACACAGCCATTACTCAGCGTAACATACACCTCGTAATTACCGCTCTGCGTTGGTGAGTAAGTTTGACCTTTTGCCCCTGGTATGAGAATTCCATTTACATACCATTGATTATTTGATGCCGAACTCGAACTTAGAGTAGTCCCATTCTGCGTGATAACAGGCTTGGTAACCGTTACTTGCTGTTTAACAACAGAAGCGCAACCAGGGCTTTTTAAATGAATATCATACAAATAATAATAAAATCCCTTATAATAAGCTGTATCCGAACCGGATGTGGCAGTATTTCCTGTGATGCTAAAAACATCACCTATTTTAAAAGGATAGCCAGTTACCCCACTATTGCTCCTGTAAATTGTTGCGGTATTATCATAAGTTGTACTAATAGTATAGCTTCCTGCTCCCGGCAAAAGTAAGTCCAGGTTATACACCTGTCCCTGGTCGTTAGGGTCATCATTTTGTGCACCGGGCACGGGGTTAGATGAAGTAGCAACAGCATTAATAGTTACTGTTGAAACTATTTCGCCACTGGCATCAGAAACATTAAAGGTGATCCTACCCGAATTGCCAATGTACAAACGCGCACTTTCTATTATTACAGGTATTCTTGTAACCACATTTACTACCGGTGTAAATTGATTGTATCCGCCTGCGGTAAAAACATTTTTAGTAGCAGGGCCAACTGTGCCAATAAAATCATTGAGGCCTGCATAATAGGCATTATCTACAGGTGCCTGTGTAGTAGTTGTAGCTGCGCCATACGCAAACGGAATCAAATCATTTGCACTTTTATACCATAACATTTCTCCATCACCCGTACCCGATAACAAATATGAATTACTGGCATTACAATAGTTTGCTGATAAATTAGTGGCTGCCGGTGGGTTATCAATGGAAACAGTTTGGGTTATCTGGTCGTTAGCCGGTACTAAATCTCCGGATAAATTTGTTGCAGCACTAATAACATAAGTTGAACCGGCTGTTATATTAAATGCATTGGTAAACGTAAAATTATCCTGGGCTGATGGTGCGAGCGGCCCTGTATAAGTTTGAGTAAATGTGGATACTGTATTATCAGGAGCAGTAATGGTCACTTTTATAGGTATAGCGCTAATTGTATCGCTACCAAAGTTTTTAAGAGTAACCGTAACCGGCGTAGTACCTGAACAATTACCGCCTGCGGATGGATTGACAATTGCAATTATTCCCGCATCAAGACTTGTCTGCAAAAATTGGACTCTATAATCCTGTGTTTCACCTTTGGCATAAGTGCCGCAAGCATTTATAGTAGATGGATCTGAGGTTTCATTTAATACTACACGCATCAAACTATAATTCCCCGGAGTAACGGTAGAAGGCACTGTTATGTTAGTAGTATAAGTTCCCGTTGTGCTGACTACACTCGTAGTGGCTGCCAATTCGTTTGTGTCAAATATGCCATTACCGTTCCAGTCAATAAATATTTTAGCTATTTTATTAAAATTGGCACCACAGGTACCTAATGTAAGCGTTAGGGGGTAAGTTTTATTTTGCTCCAGTTGCAATGTTAGATTGGTATAATTTGAATAGGTAGTACAACCTGCGGGAGGGGTATTATTTATATTAGAAAGTGTTACGTTGTTGATCCGTGAGTCGGCGCTGGATGATGGGGCTGATGCACAATAAGCTGTTCCGCCTACCCCCGTTACTATAAGCGAATAGGGCTGCGAGCCTGATCTCAAAGTTCCTTTATGCGATACTTTAATGGTATATGCTTTTCCGGGGATGGCTCCGGCTATAAACACCTGCTCTACGTTATCCCTTATATTATCCCCGGTTGTTGCAACTGCCGACGGATGATCAGGGTCTAATACCCATGGATTGAAGGTTTGGCTCCCACTACTGATTCTTATATCCAGGTCGTTCACTAATTTTGGTGTGCGGTCATTGATCGTTCCGTCGGGCGTTATGCTCCCTTCGGGATCAGTCCATGATATAGTTGCTACCAAAGCACCATTGCCGGAAGCCACCACGTTGAAGGTCTGTGTTTGACCTTGCGCCAATGTCGCTTCCTTTATCATGCTTTTCGTCCCATTATCGGTTACGGCCTGCGCTGCTTTCTTCATATCCAGCAAGCCCCAGCCATATATATAGTCAGGACCTACATTGCCAGCATCAAAAGCCGTATGGCAGGCCAGCCCTTTAAGCGTTGCTGACCGCATAAAAGACCCTGAATATTTTTGAGCATAGTACTCCTGTAACAGATACAATGACCCGGTAATATTAGGCGCTGCCTGCGAAGTACCTGATAAAGTAATATAACTCGTTGTACTGCTACTCCCGCTTGATAACACGTTTAATCCGTTACCAACAAGGTCGGGTTTTACACGACCGTCATCCGTTGGCCCCCAGCTGCTAAAATAGGCAGTGGTAATACCCTGCGAACTGGTTGGCCCGTAAGGCAAGGGGTTAATTGCACCTATTGTTAAGATGTTCTTAGCATTAGCAGTACTGCTTATGCAATCATAGCCGTCATTGCTGCTTATATTGGCAGGACGCGGACCTTTATCAACCCAGGTTTGATCGCTGGCACTTTTGTAACCGTAGTAATCAGCTCCAACCGGGGGACCTGTGCTGGCATGGGCATTGCCCGCAGCTTCAATAATTAAATAATAGGGCGCATTATAAGCGATCTTATCGAACGACTGGGTATGATCGCCATAAAAACCAAAGCTATAATCTACGGTGTCGCCGGGTATCCCGTACCACTCCCACCTGTTAAATCCATCATCAAAAACCCATCCCCCTAATTCGCCATACGAATGATTTGAAAGCAGCAGGTTGGGTGCTGCGGTGCTCATTTCGGCAATGTCATTATTAAAATCATATGACAATAACGTAGTTGCATTAAAGGCCATTCCTTTCGCCGGCGGATACACACCCTTTGCAAGCATGGTGCCGCTTACATGTGTAGCATGATCAATAACTTCTGATGTATCCTTTAGCGTGATGGTTTTACCTGCAAATTCCTGGTGCTGTCTGTAAACCGACCCACCATCCCATATTGCCAATTTATTGTTAAGGAATGTGCTCGATCCGGATAGATTTAATCCTAATGAACCACCCGGCTGCACCAAAGTAGTGTTTGTTGTTGCCGCCGAAACGATGTTATCGTCCGTAGCAAAATATATTGGAAATCCACGGTCAGTTACTCCCTGCAAAACCTGGACACCCCCGTGTTTGGTTTTACGGCGGAGCACCCAGCCATGGCTTTGTGCAGATGAGAAAGCTTGCTGCCTCTTTTTATTAAATAAAGCATTTGATTTAGCCGACAGATCAACCAGCGCCCTTTTATTTTCTGCAGATATTAATGGCTGCTGGCAAAATGCGGTATCTGCAAAAAGCAATAATAGAAAACCTGTAATTAATGCTAAGTAGCGTTTATTCATCAGCCTGCAAGGTGTTTAAATTGCCATAGTGGATAAAATTATAATTTTTATAATTAAATACGATATCGGAGCTTAATACTAGTACGTATTTAATCTGTTTTAAGGTTAAATAATCCCTTAGACTACGTTTATTACCCTTAATCATTGTCATCCTGGTAAATAAACCAAGCTCAATCCCGCAGCAACTTATTGTTAGTAGTCCAAATCTGCAAGCTAATTATTTTGCAAGTAACCAATACAGGCACGCTATTTGTAATAGCACAAGAATATTTTTGTATAAAAATATAACACGCAGCGTTACAGCATTTAAATTATAGTAATTAAATTAAATAAAACTGTGTGTTTTTGAATAGTATAGATTTTTTGCATGAAATTGAAAATTATTTTTGGCGCAATTGTACTCATACTCATCAGTACACTAAACACTTTCGCAGTCGATTTGGGCGACCCCGGTGACGACCCATGTGATATAGGCGGTTTCCAGGACGTTAACTGCCCGTTAGATACCTGGGTTAACATGTTATTTATTGCTGTTTGTATTTTTGCTGCTTACCACCTGTACCGTCGGGCTAAATCTGCTTCGCTGGGCGCCCGGTAAAGACGGATTCAGTGACCCTTACTTAGAAGCTATTTAAAAATTAAAACATCACGCAAGGGTAATCTGCATTTTATACCCCCATAAAGCCTGTGGGAAATAATCTACATTGCGGGGAATGCAAAATACCCAATATTCCCCAACCCCACGTTGCATATACCATCCCAAGTGCATCTCCCCGTTATTTTATACGTTTTAACACCTATAACAACGCCTAAAACAAAAAAAAATCCCCTGCTGCATTTTAGTGCATGATTGTTGCATCTGCTTAGATCTCTAATTACTTATACATTATTGACTTAGCCCAATCACAATGAAAAGACATTTACTTGCCTTAGCTATAGTATTGATATTTTTATGCCTGTCTGTAAAAAACTTTGCGCAAACAGCCCCCAATATTTCATACTCACCCAATACGTATACTTTTCCGTCTGGCACAAACATTAGCCCCATAACACCAACTAATACGGGCGGCCTAGTTGCTGCTTTTGGTTTTGGTACAGGCACTCAGGTAGCAAGTGGGTTAGAACATCCATGGGGGCTGGGCATGGATCCATCCGGCAATATTTATGTGGCCAATTATGGCAGCACCGCCCATATTCCAGGTCTTGTAACTAAATACAACCCGGCAAGCAACACTATGACAACCTTTGTGGATGGCAATACGAATACCAATATATCAAACCCACAGGGTATTGCATTTGACCAGGCAGGCAATGCCTATATATTAAACTATAACCGCACTAACAATGGCAATGGTAATTTTAATGGCAATGCTAATGTAACCGTATTTAATTCAGCAGGCACGTATGTTTCAACAGTCATATCAGGACTGGGCGCTGCCAGCGGTATCACCAATGACTTTTCAAGCGATATTTATATTGCCAACGCGGGCAACACTACGGTATCCCAATATAACTCGGCTGGCGTACAAGCCTTTTCTGTTAACGGTATCGCCCTGCCCGACCCGGTAGGTGTGGCTATAGATAACTCAGGCTATATTTACGTAGTGGATAATAGCACCAAAAGTGTATACAAGTTTTCTCCAACCGGCGCCTATATATCAACATTGGTTACCGGGTTAACCAACCCTTTTGGGGTAGCCATTGATGGAGGGGGTAATATATATGTTGGTGATTCAGGAGCAGGGGCCGATGTAGGTACACCAACCGCCGGAGCGGGGAAAGTATCAGTCTACAGCGCTTCCGGTTCGTTTTTAACAAATTTGGCAGGAACTTATAAAGACCCGCGCGGCTTTGTTGTAGATCAGGTCGGCAATTTGTATGTTTCAGATTACTCAAATAATACCTTAACTCAATACCCGGCCACAGGCGGGTACCATTTAAACGGAATATTGCCCCCCGGCTTAAGCTTCAATACAACAACCGGAGAGATCACAGGCACACCTACAGGTGCTTTCGGCCCTGTAACTTATCAAGTTACCGCATATAATGCCGCCGGGAAAAGCAACACCACTACAATAACTATACAGTGCACTGCAACCCTTACTATAACCTATAGCCCTAACGATATTAACGTTTTTACTCAAAGTACTACCAATAATATAACTTCTTTAGTTCCTACAATAACAGGCTCGCCGACCAACTTTAGCATAAGCCCTAACTTAACAACCGCAACAGGTCTTAATTTTGATACCTCCACCGGAACTATAAGCGGTAAGCCCTCCGTTTTATCTGCGGCACAAGTTTATACGGTAACCTGTACTAATGGTACTAATACCGCTACCACCACCCTAAGCATTGCTTGTGTAGTAGATGATTTCTGGACAGGGAAAAACAGCAGCGCATGGAGCGATGGTGGAAATTGGAGCACAGGGACTGTACCCACCGGCTCAACAGTTCTCGCGAGTATTGGAGTGCACGCTTACAATAAAAAGAATTCACCTGAACCAATAGTATCTGCAACCGCAAGTGTTTATTTTTTAGAATTTGGCGCTGCACATGCAGCAACCTTAACTGTTAACAGCGGGGCTACGCTTACTATTAATAGCTCCCTTACAATTGACAATAATGCCACGCCTATTGTTACAGGACAGGGCGGAATAAATATTGCCCCATCAGCGAGCGTAGATATTACTGGCACAGGAATATTAACTATAAATTCCCCGCTTAACTTTACTTTACAGTCAAATGCCACCAATTCTGCCGCTGTTGGCCCTATTACAACCGGGGGTATCATCGGCCAGGTTGCTGTAGAGCGCTATCTCCAGGTAGATGGCAGCTCTGGTTCCGGCTACCGCGGCTACCGCCTGGGTTCCTCACCGGTATACGCGGCCACCGTGGCAGTGGGTGCAACCAACGTCAACGTGTACAGTATCAACTACCTGAAGAACAGCATGTTTGTTAAAGGCATCAGCCTGGCTACGGGCGGCTTTGATGTATCAGTCAGTTACCCCAATAACCCCGGCATCTTTGTGTACCGGGAAGACCAGGTGCCCTCTAATGCCACCTTCGTCAGCGGGAACTGGTGGGGAATAAACGGGCTGAATACTTCACCGTCTTATCCTGTCATCGGCGGGCAACCAGCAACCAGCAACCCCTACTACTTGCCAGTTGGCGGGGGTATCATGTATTATTTCAGGGGGAACAGGGCTGCTGCAGGTATCGAAATCGAATCGGGCCCTACTTATATCGCCCAGACAGCCACCACTACCACCACCGGCACGCTTAACCAGGGACAGGTAATTGTGCGGGACTGGTACACACCAGCTTCGGCCAATTTGGGCTATACCACCGGCAACAATGCTGCCGTGCGTGGGAGCAACCTGGTGGGCAATCCCTATGCGAGCACTATTGACTGGGAAACCTTCAATATAACTAACAATACTTCAGGCATTTATGGATCTAATATATCTAACCTGATCTATGAACGGAACCCCAAAACGCAAAACTATAATACTTACCAGCAGGGCGGCGCCACTACCGGCAATGCAAGCCGGTATATTGTAAGCGGACAAGGCTTTTTCGTAGTGGCTACTGCTGCCAATCCCCAACTGATCTTCAACGAAAGCTGTAAGTTACCCACGGCACAGAATACCGGCACTACCCTGTTCATGGCTACCAAGGGAAATATGGCTGTGCTGAACAGTGCAGGCACCGCTGCACCGTCGCACCTGCGTTTACAAATGGCGCTCGACAGTATCAATACCGATGATATTTATATCGGCTTCAGGCCGGATGCCTCGGCAAAATATGTGCTGAACGAAGATGCGCCCTATATGTCGGGCGACGGTAAGGTAAGCCTGAGCAGCTATTCAAGTGATAATACCCGTTTGGCTATCAATTGGGTGCCTTTAACCGGCAAAAAAGTAAGTATACCGATGTATGCCACCGCACAAACTTATGGCAATTATACCCTGAACGTGACGGAACTGGCCGGTATCCCCCAGCTATACCAGGTGTTGCTGGCAGACGCCTTTAAGCACGATACAGTAGACCTGCGCCAAAACCCATCCTACAGCCTCAGCCTTACTAAGGATACCGGTAGCTACAGCAAGCACCGCTTTACCCTGGTCATTCGCCAGGACCCGGCTTTGGCCTATCAACTGCTGAGCTTTAACGCTGATAAAGGCCAGAACGGAAGGCAGGCAGTAATAACATGGGTTGCCAAAAACGAAGGCAACTACACCCATTTCACCGTTGAACGCAGTACCGACAATGGCAAAACCTTTGATGTAGTGGGCGGCTTTACTTCCACCGGGGCAGGTAGCTACAGCCTGGCCGATATGGAACCGCTGAAAGGCGATAACCTGTACCGCCTCAAATCAGTAGACTATAATGATAGCACCAGCTATTCAAAAGTGGTTGATCTGCTCTTTAACGGGCAGGGTGGCAGCAACGACAACAGCAACATCACTTTATACCCTAACCCGGTAAACAATGTAATCAACGTGGATATTGCTCCAACCGATAAGAAGAACAATACGGCTTACGATATCCGTATCATCAACAGCTTTGGCCTTATCATCAGGCAGGGCACCACCAAAGATACTTCATGGCAAACCAACGTAGGCAACATTTTACCGGGTACCTACATAGTTGAAGTGACCAGCAATAAAGACCACTCGCTGGTAGGAAGATCTAAGTTTGTTAAAAATTGAGACACGATGCCATAACGTCCTTGTGAGGCGTAGTGCGGACGGCGTATCGGCAGCGACGAAGCAATCATGGACTATGCATATCCGCTTTGCATTCCAGAGGTTGCTTCGTTGCATGCAAAGTCTTGCATAAACAATCAATCAGGCAAATCCTGTAATCCGCTAAATCAAGGTTCAGACAAAAGCACGCAGAGATTGCTTCTTCGCTCCAACCCTTCGTCCCTGCCTGCCCATCAAGGACGTTCCTTAATGCAAATAATCCCAAAATCGTGTAAATAAAAAATCCTCCCTGCATAAGATACAGTGAGGATTAATTAAAACAATACTATGTGAGAAAGTTAGGATGCTTTGCTAGGAGGAGCTACTTTGCTGGGAGGAGCTACTTTTTCAGGAGGAGCTAACTGCAACTGATCTATGATGCCTTTGACAATTTCCGGCATTTCCTCAATATTCTTTTGCGGGTTGTCATGAGCATCACTAATGCCATAACCTCGCCATACTACCTTATGAGTGCGGGCATCTATCAGATCAATAATGATAGTCCCTTCCTTGTAATGTTCTTTATCAACCGCATATGCGTAACCTCCCCAGCCATAATATGGGTAGCCCCAGCCATATCCATAGTACGGGTACCCATAACCCCAGCCCCATCCACGGTAAGGATAGCCCCACCCGTAATAAGGGTAACCCCAGCCAGGATAGTAATAGACAGTCTTTGAACCCCTGCCAACTTTAGCAATATACACAACCAAAAGGTCAGGATTATCGTTTTGAAGCTTCAGCCCCTTGCTTTTCAGCGAAGCTATTGCCGCATCATTTATTTTTTGATCCGCTGTGACCTTCGTCTTAGATGCAGGTTTATTTCCCCCCGGTTCTTCCGGCTTCATCATGGCGAAAGACCGATACTGACTCATATTTGTTTTGTTAAGGCCGGCAGTATAATAATTGTAGCTACTGCATGCTGATAAACCTGAAATAATTAGGAAAGCGAGTACGGAATAGAATGGTGTTTTCATGGCTATTTTTACCTTTATATTCACTTAGACAATTTACGATTCAAAGGGTTTAATCATGAAATTTATTTTTTTATGATCCTTTACGACAAATATTTACCTACAATAGGCATCCTTCGACCCATGCCAAATGCTTTTGGTGAAACCCTCAAAATTGGAGGCGTTTGATAACGTTTGTGCTCTGCCAAATTAACCAACCTTAAAACCCTGCGAACAGTTTGCTCATCATAACCCATCTTAATGATCTCGCCGGAGGAACAACGGTTTTCGATATATTCGGTCAAAATAGGATCAAGCACATCATACTCAGGTAATGAATCCGTATCCTTCTGATCCGGGCGCAATTCGGCTGATGGCGGTTTAGCTATGGTATTTTCTGGAATTATTACGCGCTTTCTGTTAAGATACCGGGCTAGCTCAAAAACCTGCGTTTTATATACATCACCAATAACCGAAATACCACCGCACATATCGCCATATAAAGTGCCGTAACCTACTGCCGCTTCACTCTTATTTGATGTATTCAGTAATATATATCCGAACTTATTACACATAGCCATCAAAACAACGGCTCGGCTGCGCGATTGTATGTTTTCTTCGGCAATATTAAATGGCAGGTTATTGAATTGTGGATGCAGTGTACTTTCAAAGGCTTCTGTGATATGCCTGATCGGGATGGTCTCGTGTTTACACCTCAGGTTTTTAACCAGATCTTCTGCATCTTTAATAGAGTGTTCGCTCGAAAAACGAGAGGGCAACAATACAGCCATCACATTTTGTGGACCAAGCGCTTCAGCAGCCAACGCACAAACTACGGCCGAATCAATCCCCCCCGACAATCCTAATATGGCACTTTTAAAACCTGATTTATAAAAATAATCCTTGATGCCCAATATCAGTCCCTGGTGTATCTGTTCAATATTGCTTTGCCTTTCTGCCCGCATGGTAGAAGGCTGCAATAGCTTTACCTCTGATTTATTTTCCAGTACATAATAGGTCACACTTTCCTCAAAATATGGCAGTTCATCAAGCAATTCGCCTGTATTACCAAATACTAATGATCCACCGTCAAATATTAGTTCAGTCTGCGCTCCAACGTGGTTCACATAAAATAAAGGCAATTGATAGCGTTTAGCATTATCTTTTAATATAGCAATGCGCTCTTCGTCATGGTTATAAGCGAATGGAGATGCCGCAATATTGATCATCACATCCGGTTGCTCTTTGATCAGCATATCCATGGGGCGCGTCATATACAATGGATTTTCAATAGTGTTCCATAGATCTTCACATATGGTCAGTGCTATGCGATGGCCCTTAAAATCGATACAACTGAACTGAGTGGATGGTTCGAAATACCGGTACTCGTCAAATATATCATAGTTAGGAAGTAGCGCTTTGTTGACAATCGCCTTTACCTCCCCGTTCTCAATAAAATAAGCTGAGTTATTGAGTTCTTTTCCTTCCGGATTATTGTTGAAGGTTGGCAGCCCGATGATGCAGGCGATATCCTTGCAGGCGGTGGCAATCTTTTTGGCTGCCTCGTCGCAAAGCCCGATAAATTCCCGAAACTCCAGAAAATCCCTTGCCGGATAGCCACAAACGCATAATTCTGCAAATACAATCAGGTCAGCATCCTGCTGTTTGGCTTTATGTATATGGTCAATAATTTTAGCTGTATTCGACTCAAAATTTCCTACGTGATAGTTAAGCTGTGCTAATGCAATCTTCATATGTAGCTGATATCAATTTGCTTTAGGTTAATGTGGGGTAAAAATCTATTTTTGCTAAAAGAACCAAAAAATGATCTTCTCCTTTAAAGCAAAGCAAATTTACCTAATTTTTCTGACGAGTTTATTATTAACCGCTTGCGACCGTTCTAAAAAGGTTGATGTAAGCAATATTGACGTTAATGTGAAGATCGAACGCTTTGATCATGATCTGGATGCTATGCGGACCAAACCAATGGACGCACAGGCTATATCTATGTTTAAGAAGTATGGCCCTTTTTATGCCGATTACATTGAACGTGTGATGCAGTATGGATCTATTGGTGATACCGCTTATTTTAAACCATTACACGAAATGTTTAACGGACAGGCTTATGCTGATCTGAAACATGATGTTGATTCAGTATATCCTAACCTGGATAAACAAAATGAAGAAGTGACGGATGCCTTCAGGCATATTAAATATTATTTCCCTAAAAAGACTTTACCTAAGGTTTACGCTTACTTTTCCGGCTTCCAGGCACAAACATCCATAGGTGATGGTTATTTAGCCATTGGCCTGGATATGTTTTTGGGTGCCGATTCCAGATTTTATCCTGCACTTACCGAGACTTTGCCACACTATATAACACGCCGGTTTACCTCTGACAATATAGCTCCGCGTATGATTGAAATCATCGCCCGTGAAGACATGTTCCCTGAAAAAGACCAGGACAAATCCTTACTTTCAAGGATGGTATACAATGGTAAAATATTGTATTTTATGGACAGGATGCTGCCCGATCTGGCTGATTCGACCAAAATTGGCTATACCGAAAAGCAGATGAAATGGTGTGATGATTTTAAATCACAGATATGGGGATACTTTTTGGAAGAAAACCTGCTATATGAAACTGATTACGCAAAGATCCAGAAATACTTGGGTGAAGCACCTTTCACTCCGGGTTTAGGTGAGAAGAATGAGGCTGCGCCAAGGTTAGCTCTGTGGACAGGCTGGCAAATTGTGCGGCAGTATATGGACAAACATCCTGAAGTAACCCTTCCGCAATTAATGGCAGATAACGATGCTCAGAAGATATTGAGTGAATCTAAATATAGGCCGAAGTAGAGTAATCAGAGATTGGTGATTAGAGATCGGAGATTAGTGATTAGTGACCAGAGAATAGAGATTAGTCAATAATTAGAGATTTAGTGAATAGGGATCAGGTGACGTGCTTAATCTCTATTGTGAATTACCAGGCAAAAAAAGGGCGCTTAGAAATTTCTAAGCGCCTTTTGATTTATATTTTGCGTGGACTTAGTCCAAAATGGTAAACACAGCTTTTAAAGCTATAGCAACGCCAATAATTAAAATCACATTGGCAATCCATGAATAATATGCGGCATCACCGGCGAAACGAAGGTATACTCCAACCAGGCCTATAATGATGGCTACTACTAATAAAACATAGTGGCGTTCGTCGTTAGCATGTTCTGTTGAACTCATATTCTTAAAGTGTTGATGTTTTTGACAAAAATAGAAATGTTTACCGAAAAACTGATAATAGTTTTAATATTTTATATAACGGGATGATTAGCTAAACGGACTTTGCGCTTAGTATAATATCTGTAAGCCGCCCATATTCCTAATCCCGCAAGGATAAACATCCATAAATTGATCAAGCCTATTATTATATCCATAAAAATTGCCCAGCCTGAGGCGAAAGCCAGCCCTATGCGTTGGAGCACAGGTATATTATAAGCCGATGGATCATCATTAGCGATGATCTCCTTAAGAATGGTATCGCTTTGATAAAAGCTCAAATTTATCGTGCTATAATTTACTTCGATATCTGTTTTCAGATTGCCAATCTGTTTATCGACAATATCATCTTTTACTGTTAAAATGTCTTCGGGATGTTTTAAAGTTACTTTCCCCGATTTTTGTTGAGCAACCAATTCTTTACGGTTGTCCGCTTTTAGCTTTGACGACAAATAATCCAGTGTACGATCTTCTATGTCCATCTTACTGGAATTAATATAAATACCCATATGATTTACTTGATTAATAAAGTCTTCAAGCTTTTCCGATGGGATTTTCACAGTCATATCAGCCGTGGTATTGTATGAAGAGACAAGCATAACCGAATCATTGCTTAAATGAACACGTTCATTTTGTATAGCAGATGACTGCATATGATGGTGCATTACCATTCCGTCAAATTTATCAGTTAATAGGCCTATGGCTTCTCCTGTTTCTCTGACATTCTTTACCTTGAAGCTAACATCCGCTGTCTTTACCAGTTTTGCCTTGTTCAAAACAGAATCAGTAGCAGACATGGCACTATCAGCTGATGATCTATAACTTTTCCCTTTTCAGGCTGCCAGTAAGGCAATGGCGGCCAGCATTACCAGTAACATTCTTGCTTTCATGATCGTAAGATTTAATTGGTTTTTCAATTGATACCTCTTACCGATAAATTGTAACCCATGATAATGAAGTTGTTACAAACATCCTTGTCATTCTGAAACGGAGTGAAGAATCTTCTAAAAAGGATAAGTCTGCAATTTGTATAGTGAAGAAGATTCCTCGCTACGCAATCGGAATGACAAGGTGATGAAACAAAAAAGGCTTCCCGAGTGTGAGAAACCTTTTTAAGAACTTTATAAAATCCTCTCCTTTGGAGAGGGTTAGGTTAGGCTTTTAGTTTGCCGACAATGCTGCAGCACCGCTCACAATTTCGGTAAGTTCGGTAGTAATGGCTGCCTGGCGTGCCTGGTTGTATGATAATTTCAGCGCCTTTATTAGTTCACCTGCGTTATCAGTTGCTTTATCCATAGCAGTCATACGTGCACCGTGTTCAGATGCATATGAGTCTAATACAGCTTTGTATAGTTGTATCTTGATATTTTTAGGGATCAATTGTTCTACGATTTCCTCCTGCGAAGGCTCAAGAATATAATCAATTTGAGTTGCACTTGCTTGTTTCTTCTTTTCAGCTTTCGGAACTGGTAGTAACTGTTCAACTGTCAAAAATTGTACAGCTGCATTTTTAAAGCGGTTATAAATCAGTTCAACACGGTCATACTCACCTTTTAAAAAGCCTTGCATAATGCTTTCAGTAACTTTAGATACATTCAGGAAAGTAAGATCACTGTATAGCTCATTGTTATTACCAATAACATTGTATTTACGTCTCTGGTAATACTCCTGTCCTTTTTTACCTATACCTACTACAGAAACATTACCTGCTTTTAATTGGTTGCTGTATTTTTCAGCGATCAGGTTATTAGCAGTTTTGATCACGTTTGTATTAAACGCACCGGCCAAACCACGATTGGATGTAACCACTACGATCAGCACACGTGCAGGTTCGCGTTCCTGTAAAAATGGAGATGAACCATCTTCCAAACTTGCAGAAAGGTTAGCCAGCAAATCCTTCAGCTTATTAGCATAAGGGCGTAACTGTATAATAGCATTTGTAGCACGCTTTAACTTAGCAGCCGAAACCATTTTCATAGCTTTGGTGATCTGCTGCGTTGAGCTTACTGACGTGATCCTGTTTCTTACTTCTTTTAAATTAGCCATTTATTGAATGTGCAAATTTTTGATGTGCAGATGTGCAAATTACTTTGCTTTTATTATTTATTATGGAAATATACGGCTATGCAATCATCTGCACATTTACATACCCGCACATTTGCACATTAGTATTTTTCTGCTAGTTCTTTAGCTACTTTTTCCAGTACGCCTGTGATCTGGTCGTCCAGTTTACCGGCTTTTAAAGCGGCCAGTGTTTCAGGATGACGCATTTCTAACTGTGTAGTATATTCGCTTTCAAATTCCTTGATCTTGTTTACAGGCACATTACGCATTAGGTTTTTAGTACCTGCGTAAACAATAGCCACCTGTTTTTCAACCGTTACAGGTGAATATTGACCTTGCTTTAATATCTCTACGTTACGTGCACCTTTGTCAATTACGTTTTTAGTAGCTGCATCAAGGTCTGATCCGAATTTTGAGAAAGCTTCAAGTTCGCGGAACTGAGCCTGGTCAAGTTTCAAGGTACCGGCAACTTTCTTCATTGATTTGATCTGCGCATTACCACCCACACGTGATACCGAAATACCTACGTTGATAGCCGGACGCACACCAGCGTTAAATAAGTTTGACTCAAGGAATATCTGACCGTCAGTAATTGAAATTACGTTGGTTGGGATATAAGCTGATACGTCACCTGCCTGTGTTTCGATGATCGGCAATGCGGTTAATGAACCACCACCTTTAACGATACCTCTGATTGAATCAGGAAGATCATTCATCGCTTTAGCGATCTCGTCATTCTGGCTAATTTTAGCAGCACGCTCTAACAAACGGCTGTGCAGGTAGAACACGTCACCAGGATAAGCCTCACGGCCCGGTGGACGACGTAGTAACAAAGATACTTCGCGGTAAGCAACAGCCTGTTTTGACAAGTCATCATAAATGATCAAAGCAGGACGTCCGGTATCACGGAAGTACTCACCGATAGCAGCACCGGCAAATGGCGCGTAGAACTGCATTGGAGCTGGATCGGCAGCACTTGCAGAAACTACAACTGTATATGCCATTGCATTATTTTCTTCCAGCGTACGAACGATGTTTGCTACGGTAGAAGCTTTCTGACCGCAGGCAACATAGATACATAATACCGGCTGACCGGCAGCATAAAATTCTTTTTGGTTGATAATGGTATCGATACAAACAGCAGTTTTACCTGTCTGACGGTCACCGATCACCAGCTCACGTTGTCCGCGACCGATAGGGATCATCGCATCGATAGCCTTGATACCAGTTTGCAAAGGCTCGGTTACCGGCTGACGATAAATTACACCCGGAGCTTTACGCTCTAAAGGCATCTCGTAAGTTTTACCGGCAATAGGTCCTTTACCATCAATTGGCTGGCCCAGCGTGTTTACCACACGGCCAAGCATGCCTTCGCCTACGTTGATCGAAGCGATCTTTTTAGTACGTTTAATGGTATCACCTTCCTTTACACCTTCAGCCTGCCCCAGCAATACCACACCCACGTTATCTTCTTCCAGGTTAAGTACGATACCTTGCAAACCTGTTTCAAATTCAACAAGCTCACCTGATTGTACTTTTGTTAATCCATAAACGCGGGCAATACCATCACCCACCTGAAGTACCGTACCTACTTCTTCTAATTCAGATTCTGACTTAAAGCCCGATAACTGCTGACGCAAAATTGCCGATACTTCGTCTGGTCTAACCTCTACCATTTTTTATTTTATTTAGAGTTTTGTTTTATATTATTTATTTACCCCACGGGCAAAATCATGTTTCAATTTATTTAAGCTGGCCAATATACTGGTATCTGACTGCAAATCACCTATTGTCAGCACAAAACCGCCTATCAGGTTTGCATCCACTTTAGTATGCAGTTCGATAGTACCTTTTGTTGCAGCTTCTAATCTGGCAATGATCTCCTTTTTATTCTCTTCAGATAAAGGAGTAGCTGATGTTACATAAGCCCGCACAATATGCTTAATTACATTATACTGATTAATAAACTCATTTGCAGTAGGATATAAGATTTGTGCACGGCCTTTATTGATCATGATCTTGAAAAACGAATCAGTAACCTTGCTTATTTTGCCAGCGAATATCGCTTCAAGAATCCTGATCTTTTTAATATCGGCAATTATGGGGTTACCCAAAACAGCCTGTAGCTGAAAATTGGCCCGCAAAGTCTGCGAAAAAAGCCCCATATCTTTCCTGGTCTCTTCGAGGGACTTGTTCTCCACCGCAAGATCGATCAATGATTTGGCGTACCTGGTTGCAACTGTTGTTTCAGACATATCTATTTAGATGTGAGATGTGAGATGTGAGATATGAGATAACATTTGCTATCTCATATCTTACATCTCCTATCTCAGTTCTTCTATCTATATTAATTTCACTTCTTTAATTTCACTTCCTTTATTAGCTCGGCTACTAATTGGTCTTGTTTGCGCTGGTCTTCAAATTGTTTGCGCAATATTTTTTCGGCTATCTCTATTGATAAGGTCGCTACCTGATTTTTTACATCAGCCATGGCCAGTGCTTTCTGGTTATCAATTTCCATTCTTGCACGCTCTATCATACGGGTACCTTCTGCATTAGCGGCATCTTTAGCCTCGCTGATGATCTGATCTTTTACCTTTTTTGCTTCACGTAATATGGCATCACGTTCAACACGTGCCTGTTTAAGCAATTCGTCATTTTCACTGGTTAAGCGTGCCATTTCTTCTTTGGCAGCTTCGGCCATTGAAAGCGCACTTTCAATTGATTTTTCGCGCTCACTTATTGCGGACAGGATCGGTTTCCAGGCAAATTTTCCTAATAACCATAATAATATCGCAAAACAAAGCGTCGTCCAAAAAACTAAACCAATATTGGGTGTAACTAAATCCATTGTATATTTTTTCTTAAATAAGCTAATCTAGGTTTAAAACAGCCCGGAGCCAACCGCTCCGGGATATTTTTTGTTCCTCAATTTGAGAGGAAGGCCGCAACAACCACCGCGAACAGAGCAACACCTTCAACAAGTGCAGCAGCGATGATCATGTTTGTTTGGATTTTAGAGATAGCTTCAGGCTGACGAGCAATCGCTTCAACAGCTTTACCACCGATCTGGCCGATACCGATACCAGCACCGATAGCTGCTAAACCAGCGCTAAGCGCGCCGATGTTTCCGTGCATTCCTACAGCTGCCTGAGCTAAGGTTCCAATCATTCCAGTCATTGTTTGATAATTTAAAACGTGTATATTAATATGTAATTAATTCAATTAATGGTGCTCTTCAGTAGCCATCCCTATGAACAGCGCCGAAAGCAATGTAAAAATATAAGCCTGCAGGAATGCTACCAGCAATTCAATCGCATCCATAAATACAACAAAAACAACTGAAACAGGCGATACCCAAATTGTATTTAAAATAAAGATCAGGGATATCAGGCTTAATATTAAAATGTGGCCGGCAGTAATGTTTGCAAACAAACGTATCATCAAAGCTATTGGCTTTGAGAATATACCTACAACCTCTACAGGTATCATGATAATAAACAACCACCATGGATTAGGCACAAATATGTGTTTCCAATAATGTTTGTTACCGTTAAGATTCACCACAAAAAAGATAATAACCGATAGTACTGCTGTTACAGCGATATTACCTGTTAAGTTAAACCCTCCGGGGAAAAAAGGCACCATACCTAATAGGTTATTAAGCAGGATAAAAAAGAATACTGTAAGCAATAACGGCATAAACCTCGCATACTTGTGCCCCATATTAGGAATAGCAATATCGTCGCGTACAAAAAGTATCAAAGGCTCTAACCATGATTGTAAACCTTTAGGCGCCTTTCCTTCACGCTTTTTGTAAGATGCAGATACGCTTAAAAATACGATCAGCAGAATGGCGATTCCCATAAACATACTGATCACGTTACGGGTAATGGAAAGATCAATTATCTTTTTCGATGCAGCCTCATCAATATTACCGGAAGCATCAACAGCTTTGATTTTATTGCCTTCCAGTTTATAACTCAGATTTCCATCGCTGTACACTGCTCCTTCCGGATACAAATGCCCGGATGAAAATATTTTCAAACCTTTATCAGTGTAAAGAATAATCGGAAGAGGGATATGCCTTTCTTCTACAAAAGGCAACGCAAATGGCCAGGCGTGAGAATCTCCAATATGTTCAAGTATTACTTCTTTGGCATCAAACTTCTTTTCCTTATTATCAGAGGCCTTTTCCTGGCTAAAACCTAACTTTGGGAATGTGCCTGCAATCAAAAAAAACGCACAAATTAAAGAAAATCTAAAAATTTTTGAGTTCAAAATCGAGCCGTTTATCATCTAAATGAAGTTTTCTACCTTAAATTTTTGTGCCGCAAGTTACGCAACAAGAGGTAAACTTCAAAGCCCATATTTAAGAAATATATGTAAAAAAAATCAGCAAGGAAAATATGCTTATTTACCTTATTTTTCGCCGCAAAAATAATAATAAACGCAAGACATGCGAGTATTTTTACCGTAGTGCCTCCCATGAATGCCTGTGCATAATATTCCTGATTTTTGTATTGTACAAACAAAATTAATGCGACTACAAAAAGAGTAAGGGCCGACATATAAAAAAACACCAGCCAGAAATGAGGGACAAGTAGATCAGCATTGCCGCTGTATTGCAAAATAACGGGAGGTATAGCCAGGATAAGAGTAAAAACCAGGAAAGCCAAAATCGATGGAAGAATCTTCATTTAAATTTATAGGGAATTATTTTTTCAAAGATACGATAACTATATATAATGATACGAGAACGCCAATTAACGAAAGTATTGCTGTTACCCATCGCACCTGGTGATGGGCTGCCTCATCAATTTTGTATCCTGCAAAAGTAAATATGCCAATAATCGCAATCATTTGGAAACCCATACCACTATATTTTGCGTATGCATTCATTGGTTTATCATCTTGTTCATTTTTAGCCATCTGCAAATTTATTAATCCTATTCGATACTATTTAGTAAATTAGCAAGGCTTTTCTTAACCCTGGTTTGACTTTGAGGCGTATTTCTAAGACTTCTGTATTAAAAAGAATAATTCCCTTTGTTTTTGTGCTATTGGTAGTGGGATGTTCACTTGAAAAGCAAAGCGCTGTTAACCGGGGCCTGCAAAATTTAACGGCTCACTATAATATCCTTTTCAATGCAAACGAACTGCTCCGGCTAAAACAGGAAAGTTATGCTTTGTCATTCGTCGACTCTTATAATGAGATATTGAACGTTTACCAGGATACCACGTCCGATTCATCTACACCAGATAAAGACCTTACCGAAGCAAAGGCGAAAGCCAATAAGATCATTAATATAAAAGAGCAAAGCCATTATATTGGCGATGCCTACCTGGTTTTGGGCAAGGCCAATTATCTGCAGGGAGATTATTTCCAGGCTGTAGAATTTTTTAGTTATGTGCCCAGGTCATTTCCTGGTAACACCGAGTTGGTGCAACAGGCATTAACGTGGCAGGCACGAACGCTGATCTATCTAAACAAATTACCTGAGGCCAAAGTGATAATAGATTCAGTTATAAAAGGCATCAACCCGAAGAAGAAAACTCATATAGCAGATATTTATGCTACCAAACTACAGTACGATATAGATGTGCAGGATTATCCCGATGCCGAAGCCATGGCGACACTGGCTGTACACTATTGCAATAATAAATCTCAACGGCTCCGCTGGACTTTTATACTGGCCCAGATACAGGAACTCAATAACAAAAATACAGATGCCGTTAAAAACTATAGTAAGGTGGCTAACAGCAACGCTTCTTTTGAGATGGCATTTAATGCAGACCTTGACCGCATTAGGATAGAAGAACGTAAAAATGATGTTAAGATGAGCCGGATAGACCGGTTGAAAGCAATGCTAAAGAACGATAATAATAAGGACTTTATCGACCAGATCTATTTCCAGATTGCCGAACAATACATGGCAAATAAGGATGTTGATAATGCCATCAAAAACTATCGTTTGTCGGTGCGCTTCAGCCAGAAAAACCAAAATCAAAAAGGCCTCTCCTACCTACGGCTTGCAGATATCTATTTTAAAGATAAAGCTGATTACATAGGTGCCAAAAAATATTACGATAGCACTTTGCTTAGCCTGTCGCCCAATTACTCTGGCTACCAGTCTGTTCAAAAGAAAAGTAATAACCTGCAATTATTAGCCGATAGGTATGGCATTATTTCAAGAGAAGATACTTTACAAATGCTGGCTAAACTGGATGAGAAAACCAGGACAGCTCGTATTGATGTGATGGTGAATCGCTATATTTTACAGCAACAAACTGCTTTGGCACCTGCAACCACAAATGCTTCAACAAACAGCGGTCCGCAAAGCGGCGGTTTCGGAAGTAGTTTTTATTTTTATAACTCTAACGCCATAAGTCAGGGATATAATGATTTTAAACGCAGGTGGGGCAATCGTAAATTAGAGGATAACTGGCGCAGAAGTAACAGAGCGAGCAGTAATATAACCAGCAGTATACCGCAGAGCGGCGACCCGGATGCGCCTGTTGACATACCGGGACATGCACCCAGTAATGTCTCGGCAGGAAACTACCGGCAACAGTTGACCAAAGATTTGCCGTTAACCCCCGGGTTGCTTGCAGCATCTAACGGCAGGATCTATAAAGCATATTTGGATATAGCCAATTTTTACAGAGATGTACTTGGAGATAAGAAAGAAGCGATCACTTCTTATGAATTATTATTAACCCGCTTTCCGGACGCACCTGATAAACCTACCATTTATTATAATTTGTATCGATTATACAGCGACGATAACACTGCAAAATCAGATGAATACAAAAACAAGTTGCTAAAAGGTTATCCGGAATCAGTGTATTCTAAATTAATAATTGACCCGGAATACAGCAAAAAACTAAATAATGCTGATGCCGGATTAGATTCCTTATATAATAAGGTATATAACAATTACTCAAAAAAGAAATATAAAGAGGCCATAGCCGGCATTGATAGTTTGGCAGCCCAATATCCCATTAACAAGTTTTCATCCCAGTTAGCTTATCTAAGGGCAATTGCTTCTGGTCACCTGGAAAAGCTGGGGCCATTTAGAGAAGACTTGACACAGATTATAAGCAAATACCCGAATGACCACCTGATCACACCACTTGTTAAACAGCATTTGGCTTATGTTGATGCGCATCAAACAGAAATGATGGCCCAGGAATTCGCACTCTTAAACAATGATCCCAATGATGTACCATTTAAGGCATCGGGACCAACATTAGAGGATCAGGTGGCAGCATATAATAGTTCTCAATTGGTAAATCAGGTTGCCCAGCAAAGAATTGACCCGATAACAAAAAAACCTGAAGCAAATCCAGCTGATTCGGTAAACAATCATCCCACAAATGCCGTTAAACCAGTTGCTGCGCCATCCATATTCTCAATGCGCGATAGCACTAATTATTATTTTGTGGTGAATGTGAATACGGCTACTGTAAATTATAACCTGGCATCATCGCGTTTTGGTATTGGGCAATTTAATCGGGCAAATTTCCCTGCCGGCAGTACTATTACACACCAACTGGCAAATGCAGGCAATGACAATGTATTGATTTATATCGGTCGCTTTTATAGTCTTGATGCAGTTAAAGAATATGCCCGGGCTATTATCCCACTGATGCCTGATATTATGAAGGTGCCGAAGGAAAATTATAGCTTTTTTATCATTACACAAGAAAATTTAAATAAATTGAACAATAAAAAGTTACTGGACAGTTATATAGATTATTATCAAAAAGAATTATTGAAATAATTAATATTGACCCGTATTAACTACCAACAAAAATGGCCGACAAAAAATTAGCACAACAAGACATAAATAGATACAACGGATACATCTGGAAATTCGTCGTGGGTTGTTTCGCAATATTGGTATTGCTTATTTTAGCAACTTACCTGGGCGTTTTCGGTCCATTGCCTACATTCCGCGATCTGGAGAATCCTAAAAGCAACCAGGCCTCTGAGATCATTTCATCAGACAAACAGACCCTCGGCACCTATTATGTGGAAAACCGTTCAAGTGTAAGGTATAAAGAAATATCACCCAATGTGATCAATGCGCTGGTAGCTACTGAGGATGCGCGTTTTTACAAACATTCGGGTATCGACTTTCAAAGGCTTTTCAGCATCATCTTCCTGAATATTTTCAGAAGACAAGGAGGTAGTACCATTACCCAGCAGCTCGCCAAGAATCTTTTTACTGAACAGCCCTCCCACAATAAAATTGTGCGCATGACCCAAAAATTGAAAGAATGGATCACCGCGGTACAACTGGAGCGTCATTATACTAAAGAAGAGATCATCACCATGTATTTAAATACAGTTAATTTTGGGGCTTATAATACTTTTGGTATCAAATCAGCAGCAAGAACTTACTTTAGCACTACACCAGATAAGCTAAGCCCTGACCAGGCTGCTTTGTTAATGGGCATGCTCAATGCACCAAGTGCGTACTCACCTATAAATCATCCGGACAGGGCATTGAATCGTCGTAATAATGTAGTGTTAACACTGATGGAGAAACAGGGCTACCTGAGTGAGGGACAATTGGAAGATTTTAAAAACAAGCCATTGGGACTGCATTTTAATCCGATTACACACAACGACGGGCCCGCTCCTTATTTCCGCGCAGTACTAAAAAAGGAAGTGCAAAAAATATTCGACCAGGAATCGATTACAAAAGCCGATGGAACGCCTTATGACCTTGACCGGGATGGCTTAAAGATATACACCACCATTAACCTGACGATGCAGGAGTATGCCGAAGAAGCCCAGGCTGAATATATGCGAATCCTGCAAGTACAATTTAACAATCACTGGCACGGATATACGCTTTCAAAGAGCATCAAGAATTTCAAATTATTGATTGATCAGGGCATGCATCGTTCTGACCGTTATAAAGCGGACACGGCACAAAACATGTCACCAGAAGAGATCCGCAAGGATTTTAATACGCCTACAAAGGTGGACCTGTTTACATGGAAGGGCGATACCACCAGGACCATGAAGCCAATCGATTCTATTGTCTATTCAAAACTATTGCTCCGCAACTCATTAATGAGTATGGACCCAACAACCGGTTACATCAAAGCATGGGTTGGCGGGATAGATTTTGAACACTTTAAATATGACCAGGTAAAAAACGGCACACGGCAGGTGGGCTCAACAGCCAAACCGTTTACTTATGCTGTAGCTGTTGATAACGGTTATTCGCCTTGTATGAAAGTGGATAATGTACCTGTTACTATAGATGTTCCGGGGTCAGATCCGTGGACTCCTAAGCAATCTTCTTACGATCTGCAAGCAGGAATGATCACATTGCGGACTGCCTTGGCTTTCTCACAAAACTATGTGACCGCCTATGTAATGAAACAGGTTGGACCAGTACCGGTGATGAACCTGATCAAGAAAATGGGAATAACATCTCCCGTTGACCCATATCCTGCCATTTGCCTGGGTACATTTAATGCTTCTGTGTACGATATGACTGGCGCTTACTCAGTATTTGCCAATCATGGTGTCTGGACCGAACCTACTTTTATTCTACGCATTGAGGATAAAAAAGGCAACGTGCTTTATACCCATAAACCAAGGATTGTACAAGCCATGAACGCCCAAACCGCTTATGTAATGACCTACATGATGAAAGGTGTGATAGAAAATGGTACAGGCTCAAGGCTGGTGTACAAATATGGTATACGTAATCCTGTAGCCGGTAAAACAGGTACACCACAGGACAACTCTGACGGGTGGTTTGTAGGGATGGTTCCGCAATTAGTTACTACGGTATGGACAGGATGCGAGGACAGGGATTTCCACTTTAGATCTACCAGCCTGGGTGAAGGTGCTAATACTGCTTTGCCTATTTTTGCCTTGTTTATGAAAAAGGTATACGCAAACGAAGAGCTTGGCATTAAAAAGAACGTAGATTTCGACCCGCCAAAAGCACCTTTAACTATTACGCTGGATTGCGGTGCTTACGATCAACAAGAACAAAGCACAGGGACACCACCAAGCGATGTCGATAAGAAACTTGGATTCTGATTTGGTCACTGGTCACTGGTCATTGGTCACTGGTCATTGGTGGTTTGTTGTGGTACAGTAATCCAATAGTTTATATGAGTAACCGGTTAGAAGATTTGGAAATTTATACATTATCAGAACAATTTGCTGATGAAATTTGGTTTATAGTTATAGAATGGGAATATTTCGCGAAAAATACCTTGGGGAAGCAATTAGCCCGATCCGCAGATTCTATTTGAGCAAACATAGCAGAAGGATTTGGACGTTATCATTATAAAGAAAATAAAAATTTCTGCTACTTTAGCAGAGGCTCGCTCATTGAAACAAAAAGCTGGTTAAAAAAAGCAAAGACAAGAAATCTTATCTCAGCAGACCTTTTTCAAGATTTGTTTCAGAAGCTTGAAACCATTCATATTAAACTAAACGCATACATCAAATTCATTGGAAAGTTGTCTAATCAAAATGACTAATGACCAATGACTAGTGACCAATGACAAGTGACTAATGGCTAATGATTTTGATTATAGGGCGGCGATAAAAAAAATACCCCATAAACCGGGGGTTTACCAGTATTGGGATATTGATAATGAACTGATTTACATCGGCAAAGCAAAAGACCTTAGAAACCGGGTTAACTCTTATTTTAATAAGGATATTAATGTAAATGCCAAGACCAGGGTTTTGGTATCGAAGATTCGCAACATCACCTTCACGATTGTTGATACAGAGATAGATGCCTGGTTGCTGGAAAACAGCATGATCAAGAAGCATCAACCGAGGTATAATGTGATGCTGAAGGATGATAAGACCTATCCATGGATCATCATCAAAAATGAAAATTTCCCGCGTATTTTCTGGACCAGGCGCATGGTGCGTGATGGCTCCAAATACCTGGGGCCTTATGCATCCGTCAGTATGATGCATGCTATTTTGGGGTTGATAAAAGAAACCTATCCCTTGCGTACCTGTAACCTGGCTCTTACTCGGCAAAATATAGATGCAGGAAAATTTAAGGTTTGCCTGGAATACCAGTTAGGCAACTGCAAAGGCCCGTGCCAGAATTACCAAACCGAAGATGATTACGAGCATAATATCGAGGAAATAAAGGATATCCTAAATGGCAAAATAGGCGCTGTGGTGCGTAGTCTGAAGGCAGATATAGATAATGCCGTAGCTAATCTCAATTTTGAGCTGGCGCACCGGCTAAAACGAAAATTCGATCTGCTTGAAAATTACCAGAGCAAGTCAACTGTAGTTAATTCGTCTATTACTGATGTGGATGTTTTCAATATCGCATCCGATGAAAAATATGCCTTTGTCAATTTCCTGAAAGTGATGAATGGCACCATCATTCAAACCCAAACCATCGAATTGAAAAAGCGGCTGGATGAAAACGACGAGGAGCTGCTTACAATTGCCATTTCAGAGTTCAGGACCAGATACGACAGTCATTCGAAAGAGGTTATTGTACCTTTTGATCTTAACGTTGATGATCCGAAGATAAAATTTACCGTACCCAAGCTGGGTGAAAAAAAGAAGCTGCTCGATTTGTCGTACAAAAATGTACAGTTCTTTAAGAAAGAGAGAATTGATCAGTATGAGAAGCTAAATCCAGAAATACGTACAGAGCGACTGCTGACCAAAATGATGAAGGATCTTCGAATGAACCAATTGCCAAGGCATATCGAGTGTTTTGACAATTCCAATTTCCAGGGTAAGTATCCCGTATCAGCTATTGTAGTGTTTAAGGATGGGAAGCCATCTAAAAAGGATTACCGGCATTTTAACGTAAAAACAGTTGAAGGTCCGAATGACTTTGCTACAATGGAAGAGGCAGTTCACCGGCGCTACAGGCGCATGTTAGATGAAGGCACCGAGCTTCCTCAGTTGATTATCATTGATGGGGGAAAAGGGCAATTATCATCCGCTTTAAAGAGCTTGAAGCTATTAGGCATAGACAAGCAGGTAACAGTTATCGGCATTGCCAAACGCCTTGAAGAATTATATTATCCAGGCGATCAGTACCCCCTTTACCTGGATAAAAAATCAGAGACTCTAAAGATCATTCAGCAATTACGTGATGAAGCCCATCGCTTCGGTATTACTTTTCACCGCAAAAAACGTGACAAAGGAACACTTGCTACCGAGCTGGAACTGATTGATGGCATAGGCAAAACATCCGCCGAAAAACTATTAAAATACTTTAAGTCGGTAAAGAAGATCCGCGAAGCAACAGGAGAGGAACTACAGGAAGTAGTAAATACCAAACAGGCAAATGCTATTTTAGCCTATTTTAGAAAAGAAGTAGCGAGTTCCGAATCCTGAGTGCTTTTTAGTTCCTCGCGTTCCTGAAACAATCCTTAAAACCAAAAAAGTCCTAAACCTTTACGGCTTAAGACTCTTCTGGTAATATTTTTAGATTAAACTTAACTTAGTATTGCCACAAATTAAGTTCCCAATCCATCATACCCTTTTTAACTTTTTCGGATTCATAAAGCTTATCTATGCCCTGAGCATAATCCTTGATACGCTCATCCTTGTCATTGGATATTTTTACTATGTAGCTTGCAAATATCCTTTTCATAAATGCATCATCAAAGCTTAAGCCGGTTGCATCGCTGTTATGGTTAACCACTTCTTTGGTGGCTAATACCTGGCGTGCATCAGGGAAATAGATCCAGAATGCAGGCTGATAATCGCCTTCAACACCACCCACTTTTATTTTTACCAATGGAGCTAAACCTATAATACGCGGTTCAAATACAGAACGCTGTTTGTCAAATATCCAGTCCTCTTTGATACGGAATTTAACCACGCTGTCCGGGTTAAAGTCACCTGCCTTCAAAGTTGAACCTACTTTGTCACCATTTTTATCAAATTTATCAACCACAACACTATCAGCCATTTTGTTCCTGGCCTGGCCCGGCGTTAAGCCTTTTGTAAATCCATCCCCGTTAGGGTCGTTTTTAGGATCTGGCGTAGCATCATATGCAGTCAATTCGCCTGATGCAATGGCATCCATCAATACGTCGATAAGACGCAATTTTGGAGATGCAAGATATTGGTTCATCTTATCCCTGGTATCAATTTCGCGCCATACACGTTTAGCATATGCAACGTCAGATTCGCGCAGGTTTGCATAAGGGGTTACCTTTGCACTAAAGATATTTGTCTTTTTGTAATAACCATCCATAGGCCTGTCAAAAGGTTTTGAAGGCACGGCAGCAACCTTTTTAGCTGTATCAACAGCCGGTTCAGTAGTAGTCGTTGTTGAAGGCGCCGCTACTGTTTGAGTTGTTGCTGCACGCTTTTTGGTAGTTTTTTTCTTGCGTTTTTGCCCAAAAGCAGCCACACATGCTAAACAAAGTACAATAACCAAAATTCTCTTTTTCATCGCAATAATTTTTTTCTTAATGGTGATGAAGCTACCATGGGCCGTTTTTATCCATTTTATTTTTTGAACGGAGGCTCATGATGGTTTCATAATGCTTTTAATTTGCACTTAATATAATATCATCTAATCCGCGTTGACCACCAGGGCCGGTTGCCATAATATTACCAAATATTACTTTTGAACCTGGGCTTATGGTGCTTAATGCCTGCTTCATAGCCGGTGTTAATTCGCTGCTTGAACTATTCAGAATAACTGCATCCTGACGAGGTCTCATGACAACCATTGTGAACCTTACTACATCAAACTTAATGTCGAAGTAAAAGTTTTCCAATTTAGCAAAAAGCCTGTCTTGTGCTTTTAGGTTAGCAGCACTGGTGTTACCACTGCTCTTACCTGCAAACTGCGCTTTAGGGTCAGGTATACGTTTGATCCTGAATAATGTTGAACCTAAAACCTGGGTTTTACCATTCATATCACCGGATACTGTGACAGTTGCATCACCGGTACCGTTTACTGTTGCCTCATATTTTCCGGCAGAACCACTAAGGGAACCGGTAGAAATGCTAACGTGCAGTTTTTCTTTGGGAACACCTGGAGCAGAAACCGAAACCGGGTTAGCTACACCAATAAATAACACATTCATTTTATCAGGCGAAACTACTGCAGACGGACGTGCTACCTGGTAAGTTTGCGGTGGTGTTTTATATTCTTTAAACGTACCATCGTTTTGTCTTACCTGAATTGTACCTACCCATGTGTGTATACCTTCACTTCCAGTACTTCCGGAATATTTTCCCACGCCACCATCAGTAGTTAACTTAGAGCCATCTACAGTGATAGTAGGATTTGAATGTGAGTCAGACGCTGTCAGGAATACCTGTGCAGTATAAGGCTGTCCAACTAATACATAGCTGGTAGGTGCTACTGCCACTGCATTAAACTTATCAAGGTTTACTACAGCCTGATCCACTTTACCCAATATCTTTTTTACAACTTCGTTTTCAGAGTTTTTTACGTCTGATTGTATTTTTATTAAAGCTGTCATAGCCGCTCCCATTGGGATACCTTCACCAAAGTTTGCCTGCTCCCAATCTTTTGTAGGGAAGCCATTGCGTGGTTTAGGTGCTACTGCCTGCAATGCCAGGTTTACACCCACACGATCTTTTGGATCCAACAAAGCTAAAAGCTGCTCCCTGGTCGCGTCTATCTTTTTATGCAGCTCATAACCGTTCTTCCTTCTGTCTACCATCAGGTCGACAGAGAAATCCATGCCTTCACGTCCTGCATAATCTCCGGTAGCTTCGCTCATGCCACCAGATTCGCTAACCATTTGAGTTTTTAATGATTCGATATAAGCATCCAGGCTATTGGCTAACTCTTTAGCCTTTTTTGCTTTTTCATATATAGGTGCGGCTCTTTCTTTTTGTTCAACCAGTTTAGTCTTTTCAAACGCGGTAAACGTATTGTCAATACCGACCTGAACATTCTTCTTTGAAGCAGTCAAGCTATCACTAATATTTTTAAATGAGTCCAGCAAATTCTCCGGTACTTCGAGGGCAATCAAGCCCAAAAGTACCAGGTATAGGATACCTATCATTCGCTGTCTAGGGGTTTCTTTACCTCCGGCCATTTGTTAAATTGCTATACTTAATTTTAAAGTGATTCTATTAATTATTAAGACCGTGGCTGGCTCATAGCTGACAACATGTTGCCATATATAGAGTTCAGTGAACCCAGGTTCTTAGACAGACGTGCAACTTCAACTTTAAACTGTTGTGAATCCTCTAGTGACTCGCTAAAGTTTTGCATGGTTGAAGCCATACTGTGATAAAATTTATTCATTGATTTTAAATGTGCGCTTGAATCCTGTAATTCCAGTTCGTACACCGCATTTAAAGCTGACAGATTTTTTGCCAGGTTATTTACCTGATCATGATAAGCTTTTGAATCAATATTTGAATTTGCCATTTCTGATAAATTAGCTGATGCCTGGTCAAAAGCAACGCTCAGTTTATCATAGCTTGCGCTTGCTGTTTTAACTTTTGAACTGAATTCAGAAGTAGCAAGGCCTGCATCTGCAACCTTTGATATATTGGATACCTTATCGCCGAAAGTTCTTAAACCTTCGCCAAGGCTTCCGATTAATTCAGGCCCGATCTTAGCATCAGCAAGCATTTTATCTAATGCTTGAGTGTTGGATCCATTGCCTCCACCACGAACAGTGGCTGTTGGCAGTTCGCCTTTAAATTCTTCGTCTAATTCAGGGTAAACGCGTGTCCAATCAACATGTACTTCCTCGGCATCTCTTTGAAAACCTAAGATGAAGAACAATGCAGCTTCTGTTAAAAGTCCTACTGAAATGAACACAGCGCCATAAGGCCAATGCTGAATTTTAAATAATAATCCGATGATTACAACAGTTGCGCCCCAGGATACAATATTGGTAATACCGTAAGGTTTTTTCTTCCCTGCCATGATAAATGTTTAAATAGTTGAATATTAATTGAGTGATTTAAATAATTAGTGTTTGTCTTTAATGTCGCGACCCATGTATGTAGATACGCAACGGAAACCGATGTATGATTTAGCAGTATCCTGGTATTCATACGTACGGGTAGAATTTTGGAGGAAATAACCCACATCCTTCCATGATCCGCCTCTTACTACTTTACGTTTAAGTACAGGTGAATCACTGGCTTTTGCTTCATAATCAAAAGTTGGCGCCAGGTCATGAACGAATGTAGATGCAGATTCATCAAATGCTGATGAAGTCCATTCAGCTACGTTACCGGCCATATTATATAAGCCATAATCGTTAGGGAAATATGAGCGTACGTTTACGGTATAAGTACCGCCATCATCGCTATAGTTACCACGACCAGGTTTAAAGTTGGCCATTAAACATCCTTTAGAGTTTTTGATATAAGGGCCACCCCATGGATAGTCAGTTCCGATTTTCCCACCACGTGCTGCGTACTCAAACTCAGATTCAGTAGGTAACCTGTATGGTGCACGATGTGGCAAATTATGAGAATCTTTATAAGCGTCATTGTAACGTGAGCGCCATACGTTAAATGCTCTTGCCTGGCGCCAGGTTACCCCAACAACAGGATAGTTACGGTATGCAGGGTGAGAGAAATAATCTTCAACCATTGGCTCGTTAGCAGCATATGAAAAATCGCTAAGCCAAACTAAAGTATCCGGATAAACATTAACAGTATCACGGAAGATAAAATCGGATCTCTTTTTATTCTTATCGTTCTTATAGTCAGCCGCGTTACGCAATTTGAATAGCGAATAATTATATTTCAGTAAACGTACGTCTAACTCATTGCGATCAAAAACGCGGTCATCGCCCTGGTAATACATGCCCTGCAATTTTGCTGCATGAGCTGCATTGCCTTTCTTGCTCGCGCTAAATGAAATAGGATAATGCTTTACATATGTCCAGTTGATATATTTTTTACCGTTGGTTTTAACACCTTTAGCCGGCTTAATAAAATATTTTTCGTCATGCATATAGCTGGTGATAGCTATTGAGTCGCGAACCCAATTTACAAATTGCCTGTATTTTGAATTAGAGATCTCAGTCTCATCCATAAAGAAGGCATTTATTGTAACCTGTTTGGTTTGGGCTATCTGTGAAAATGTTACATCCTGGTCGGTTTGACCCATCAGGAATGAACCAGAGGGGACATATACCATACCGTAAGGGACTTCGGCCCTGAACGATCGTTGAGGGACACCGGTTAGTTCGCCTCTGTCGCCGCCTCGGCCACAACTGCTTAACATCATCGTACCGGCAATAACCGTAATTAAAAAGTATATCTGCTTCATTTTAAATTAAATCAATTAGGTGAATGTTATGCATTATGCTTGTTAAATATAATCATCTAGATTCTACTAAATTCTACTAAAAATATAAGTTTGTTTTTAAAAATTTAAATGAACAATATTTTTTTCATAAAAGTATAAATTAATAGTTTATTCGTAATAAACACGTTAACCTATAACCTAAATTAGTATGCTCATCAACCAATTTAATATGGGTATTATACGGCAGCCCTGTGTAGAAAGTTGCAGAGGGGTTCTAATAAATTAGTATAAATTTATTTGTTGACCATCTTGACATACTGTTCTATGGCCATAGTCATAGACGGAGCACCGGGAGTTGGCGCTGGTATATCCAGGATTAATCCCGCATCCAAAACAGCTTTGTGCGTAGTAGCACCAAAAGCGGCAATGCGAGTGTTATTTTGTTTAAAATCGGGGAAATTCTTATAAAGAGACTGGATACTTGACGGACTAAAAAAGGCAATCACATCATAAAATACCTCTGCCAGATCTGAGAGATCACTGCATACTGTACGGAATAATACAGCCGGTGTAAAGTTGTATCCATTATCAAGCAAAAACTTTTGTGTTTCTTCTGCTGCAACGTCCGAGCATGGGTAAAGAAATTTCTCTCCTGAATGTTTTTTTAACACTTCAGCCAGGTCGGCAGCTGTTTGTTTGCCAAAGAATATCTTTCTTTTGCGGTATTGAATATATTTTTGAAGATAGAGTGCGATAGTTTCAGACAAACAGAAGTATTTCATTTCTACAGGCACCTCAAAACGCATTTCTTCACAAATGCGGAAAAAATGATCTGCTGAATTACGGCTGGTAAATATTACTGCAGTAAAATCTGCCAGGTTGATCTTTTCTTTACGGAAATCTTTAGCTGGGACACCTTCAACATGAATAAAAGATCTGAAATCAATCTTCAGATTGTATTTCTTCGCCAGATCGGCATAGGGGTTCTTATCATTCTCGGGTTTTGGCAAGGTAACCAGTATGCTTTTAACCTTTTTCTTTCTTTCTTCCAAAATCTATAGTATAAAAAACCTAACTCCTATATGTGCAGTGCCTTTATTAAAATTAAAATAGGGCAAATTTCGAGGGCACAAAGATAGACAAATAAATAAAATTTATGAAATACAATGCTTGAAATAATATTAACGCTACTACGCAAGTACTGCCAGATGAAAATAATCACGATCAAAATAAGCGCTATTGCCAGTATATAGGGTATTAGCTGGTTGGCAAGTAAACTGAAACATACCGCCACAGGTAAAAAAACAAATGTGATATTGAAATAAGTGAGATACAATACAGAAAGATATTCGCCGACCAGCTTATTGATATTAAAAACAAAGCCCAAAAACTTTACAATTAAAAATTTGATCGCAAACAGCACAAGTATGTCTAAAGAAAGGGTGATAAAAAGACGCACCCCGCTTATACTATAATAATAAACATGATAGTATGCTGCCAGTTGATACAAAAACAGGCCAAAAGTTAAACCGAACAGTAAGAAAAGGCCAATAAAAGTCCATGAATTAATAATATTGTCTTCCTTGCTCACCTGGGATAACATTCGCTTGCTGTAGAATGATTGCCAAACACTAGAAAAATCCTTGCTCATTATACGGTTCAAAATAGCCGTGTACAATAACAGACCAATAATGACAACGATTACCCATTGATCGCGGGTTTGGCGGCTATGTCCTTCCCTTAACAAACTTTTTGGGGCACGTGCAACATCCAGGAAATTTGACCCTTTATATAAGTACTTTTTAAAAAGACTGTCAATTAACAGGTTATGGCGCAACGGATCGGCTGGCCTGATATACAAAGTTTCCAAAGAATCAGAAACAAATTGTTCACGTGCCTGGATAGCCTGTGCAACAGAATCAAGAAACGGAAGATGTGCACCATTTCCATATGAAGTATCGTCGTCCTTTAAGCCTGATGTATCTTGTTGCGCAAAAGCTTTGCCCGTAAGCAGGGCAAAAAGCAAAAAGGCAGTAGCAATAAAGCGCATAAATTAGATCAGGATGACTAGTTAAACATTACAAAGTTATCTGAATATTTGATTGTTTTATAAATGGATCAAATATTTCACCCTTATCTTAAAATCGGATGAACACTAACCCTGCAAACCTTGCTATACGATTCTTATTGGAAATTGTTATGTTAATTATTTTAGGTTGTTGGGGGTGGCATTTAACAGAACCCTGGATAAGATATATTGCAGCACCCGGCCTGCCTTTAATTGCAGCTGTTTTATGGGGTATTTTTCTTATCCCAAATGATCCTAAACCTGCACCGGTTGCTATTCCTGGTATTTTAAGACTCTTATTAGAATTGGGCTTATTTGGCTTATCAGCCTGGCCCCTATACGATCTTGGATATTCAAAATCAGCCATTATAATGACTATAATTGTGATATTGCACTACATAGTATCCTATGACCGTGCATGGGCAATGCTTAGAAATAAGCCATACAATGGTTTTGTTAAATGATTAGTTTGGGTGACTAACCATGCTTTATTTTAAATTCACCCCAATTGTCTATTAGATACATTTGAATGGGAGACAAAATTTGAACGTAGCTGATCATTTTTTAATAATTACAGTTAAAATTATACATTTATAAACACTACTAATGGATGAGCAAAACGATTAATCACATTAAGAATTTCAGATATGACATTAATGGCTTAAGGGCGATTGCAGTAACAGGCGTTTTACTTTTCCACTATAAGATTATCTATTTCAGGGGAGGCTTTTCGGGAGTTGACATATTTTTTGTCATATCCGGTTATTTAATGAGCAGGATAATCATAAATGGGATCAACAGAAATTCTTTTTCAATTCTTGACTTTTATGGTAAACGTTTAAAGCGTATAGTACCGGCACTGCTAACTCTTATTTTAGTTTTAACTATAGTCTGCTTTTTTTGTTTTTTCCCGGTTGATTATAAAACAAGTGAGCGAAATGCAGCAGCCAGCATAGCTTTTTTATCAAATATGCTATACTGGAAAACAACAAATTACTTTTTCGATGCTGCTGACGATAATACCCTTTTACATACCTGGTCTTTGTCTGTCGAATGGCAATTTTACCTGCTCTACCCTTTTTTATTATTAGGCTTAAATAAGCTCTTCAAAAAAAAGATGCAGTATATGCTTTGTTTTATATGTCTTACTTTTTTATTCTTTATAGGTGGAATTGCCTGGACAAAACACGATGCAACGGCATCGTTCTATTTTTTGCCAACCCGGGCCTGGGAAATGCTTTTTGGGGGGGTAGCTTTTTTAAGTGAGGATCTGATCAAAGAATTTAAGTACAAAAAATACATTGCCATAGCAGGATACCTATTAATACTACTTAGTATTATATTGTTAAAAAGCACAAGTTGGCCTAATATTTATACCCTGGCACCTGTTATTGCCACTTTTATGGTAATTATAGCCAACTATAATGACTTTAAATTACTGCAAACGAAAGCTGTTCAGTTTATAGGCAAAATCTCTTACTCTTTATATTTATGGCACTGGCCGGTTTATGTTATTGCATTATATATTGGCATACAAACCAGCCTCGTTAATTTGATAATCTTAATGGTAATTGTTACGGTGCTGGCTTATCTCTCTTACAGATATGTTGAGATCAATGAATATAAAAGCAACAAGTTAATTTTAGGTACGGGTCTTGCTCTATTATTAATAACAGTTTCTTTAAGCCATTTTACCACCAATAACTACTTATTTAAAAGCAGTACTTCTACCATTTCGAGCTACAAAGAGATGCATAAAAAAGAAACAAATGCACAATTTGCAGGTTCCGGATGCTTTCTTACCAAAGAAAAAGGAGACATTAATAACTTTAATAAAAGCATTTGCATAAACTTTGACCCAAATAAAAAGAACATACTGCTATTGGGTGATAGCCATGCTGCACAATACTCGCAATCGTTTAGGGAGGTGCTGTTAAGAAAAGATATTCACTTATTACAAGCTACATCAAGCGGCTGTCTCCCGATCATTAACAGTACAGGAGAACCAAGGTGTACCGTTTTTATGAATTATATATTTAGAGATTTTGTAACAAATAATGCGGCTAAAATTGATGGCGTAATAATAGCTGCCAATTGGGTTAATAATATAACGGATACTGCCAGGTTGATATCGGATCTAAAAACTACAATAGCTTTTTTTGCCAGGTATAAAATAAAAACCCTCATCATAGGGCAGAATGAAACCTATAAAAGGAATTATCCATTCTTAGCCGCCTGGCAAAATGAATACAACCAGGATATTAGTTATAAATACTTAGATGAGGATTCATATCATATCAATAAATATTTAAATCAAAAATTATTAGCCAATTACGTTAACATTTACAACGTTACTTCACCTAAAATATCTAATGATATACCTTATATGATCGATAAAGATCACTTTAGTAATTATGGTGCCGGGATGGTGTGTAATAAGATAATGACCAATCACATTACGTCAAATTTTATTAATGCCATACATAAGCATCATTAAACAACAAAGTATACACTCTCATCCAGATTATCTTAAATTTTCCATCTCAATCAGGGGAGCCTCTGCTATTATTTTTGCAATTGAATCAGGTAAAAAAGGACGCCCTCCTTTAGCCGGAACACATGTGCCGGTAAAAATGGCTGTAGTCATTACTTTGTCGTTCAGAATAATAGATTGCTTAAAGTGCAATTTAGGTTGTTTGTTTTTATCAGCAAATAATTCGCAGGTAACCTTAAATTGATCGTCTTTTTTGAGCGACCGTAGAAATTTAATGGTGTACTGTGATAGTACCATATAAATTCCATTTTTTGCTTCCGTTTCGAGGTCAAAACCTAATATCTCCCTGATAAAATCGTGCCGGCAATACTCCATGTAAAAGGGATAATACAACCCATCCATAATTCCCTGTACGTCTATATGTTCTTCCCGGGCTGTATAATTTTTAGTAAATTCCATTGTTGTTATGTTTTTTACAATTACTCATTTAAGGGCGTTGGGGGTTGCTTCAATCTTAATAATTTTTTTGTTGCCTTATGGTAATTTTTAATGATTATAGTAATAATTAATTTTATTGAACAAATCATTTGTTATAGGTAATTTTACACTGATCAATATATAGACATCAACCACCTTATGAATAACCTGACTCATAAATTTAGACAATTCTGGGGCCAGGAAAAAAGTCTCAGTATTTTACTGATCATACTTGTGGTACAAATTTTTATCATCATTCCTATTGGGCAAAAAGCGCAATGGTCAAAAATTATTTTCCTTGGTTTTTATATATCTCTTCTTTCTGCAGGCTTGTTTTTGCATATAAAAAATACCAGACTACGTATAGCGCTTATCACATTCATTACATTGCTCCTGGTATCGGGATCTGGTCTGTTTTTTCGTTCTTTTACGTTTGAAACACTGGATGATGCTGCTATAGTGCTCTATTGTATTTTTCTAAGTTGGATCGTTCTGTTACAAACATTTAAAGAAGGCCCGATCACCATACATCGCATACAAGGATCTATTGTGGTTTATCTCTTAATAAGCTTCATCTTTGGCATTCTATATCACATCATCGCCAAAGCAGATGGCGGCGCTTTCCATGGCTTAAAATCTTCCGACAGAAAAGAGCTCATGTATTTTAGCCTTGTCACTTTAACTACTATGGGCTATGGCGATATCACACCAATCCTGCCACTTGCAAGATCCCTTACTACAATGGAAGCATTAGTGGGTCAACTATATCCCGCGATTTTGATAGCAAGGCTTGTGTCTATGGAATTTGATTCCTCGCGGAAGCGCTAGAATGCAATGCTGAGAATAACATAAAAAAGACACAATAAATAACAGTCATTATGGAAATTTTTTTAACCGATCTTAAAAACAAACCAATCTTTTGGATGGTTCTTTTCGTTCCTGTATTGCTGGTGCTGGAATATACGCATTTCGCGTCGCCTTCGATCATGTTTTTGTTGTCTCTGCTTGCCATTATTCCGCTTGCGGCTTTTTTGTCATCAGCAACAGAAGGGATCGCGGCCAAAACCGGCGACACGGTAGGTGGCTTGCTAAATGCCACTTTTGGAAATCTAACAGAGCTGGTCATCTTTATTGCTGCTTTACGAAAAGATCTTATCGATCTTGTAAAAGCAGCAATAGTTGGTGGTATTGTTACCAATTCTCTTTTCATGCTGGGCTTATCATATCTGTTAGGCGGCTTTCGGTATAAAGTACAAACCTTTAACCGTCCAAACGCGTTCATTCAATCTTCTTTATTGTTTATAGTTTGTATTGCACTAATGGTGCCAACCATCTTAAGCAAGGTCTCTTCAAAACACGACCCCAATATTTTAAGCAAAATCAGCATTGGAATCGCAATACTGCTAATGGTACTGTATATCCTCAGCCTGGTATTTTCATTAAAAACACACGCTAACTTTTTCAAATCATCTGAAGAAAATGCCGGTGAGGAATCTGCAACATGGCCCGTAAACATATCAATAATCGTACTTATAATATCGGCCATCTGTATTGCCCTGGTCAGTGAGATATTTGTAGATAGCGTTCAGGAAGTAAGTACCAAAATGGGGTTATCGCAGGCATTTGTGGGTTTCGTCATTGTACCAATAGTTGGTGCAGCAGCTGAAATGATGGCGGCATTTAGAGCAGCGAAAATGAACAAGCTTGATATCAGTGTAAGTATTGCCATGGGGAGTTCCGTGCAGATCGCTTTATTTGTCACACCCTTATTGATTATGCTAAGCTATTTTATCGCATCGTCACCTATGAATCTTGACTTTAAAGGAGGGCTTATTTTTATGATACTTTTTGGAACACTTACAGTATCACTAACCTGCAATCATGGAAAATCTACATGGTATCTTGGAGTTTTGCTACTGTCAGTATATAGTATCTTTGGCATAGCATTGTTTTTTTTACCTTAAAGAAATATCAAAAAGGGAACTGCCGGATTAAAAAAATTAAAACTGAATTTAAATGCTTATAATCGAGTCATTGACTATTTTAGCCTATCCCACTATATCAGGGATTATACTCCCATAAAAAATGGCTGGAATATAGTATTGTTTTGATTTACAAATAGTTACAATTAAAAAGTAACAAATAAGTAACAATGTGGGTTGAAATTCCATCCCAAAATTGTGGTTTTGAATTACGGTAAGAGGTCATCGGTTCGACTCCGATATTCTCCATGCACTTCAAAATTATCAGCTTGATTTTTGAATTGAGGTATTTTTCACTAAGATTGGCTTTTAATGTCTTCCTAAATCTATCAATACAGAATATGAAAATCATTACCTATTCCATTATTCCTGTAATTCTTGCGATATCTGTCTTGTCGATTGCATGTCATCACATCTCACCGGAAGAAAAGGCTAAAGAGGATCTCGCGCAGCGGGAAAAAAATGCAAAATTACTTTTAAAATCAATAAAAGGTATTAGATACACCGAGGTCAAACGTGTATTTGACAATGGCTTATCGTTTAACCAGGACGGTTATCGGTTAAAACCTTCATGGAGACTGTCATTTTCTTCTCCGGAATCAGTAAATATATTTAATCCGGACAGCAATATGTTCATTGACGCCCCGGTGAAGTTCGATCATGATTCTATTTTTAATATTGCGTGGGCATGGCTAAAACTAAAATCCTTGAACAAGGATAGTTTAAAATTTCAGGTACTCAAAGTAGAGGATCGCATAATCGTTGATCAAAAACCTAACGTATTCATTACACTTTATTCTGATAGATACATACATGATCTATTACATACTGATACGGGTAAACTTTGGCGGCCAACGACGAAAGACACTCTATATATTAAGTACAAGGCGATGCAGGCAAATATGAATTTAGATAGCGCTTTTGCTGCATCGCAACCAGTAGTCCTCGAATCTAAAAGACCAAAGGTTGTTAGCGTTAAGAAAAAAGAGTTAAATAACAGCATTGTCGATGAGGTAACCTCTGATGATCAGTATCTTTCTCCTGAATATGATATTACCATTAAAAATGCATACGCAAATTTCTCGTATTTCTTCAGCATTTGGGTTGACGAACACGGCAAACTAATCTTTAGAAAATCGATGGTATTTTCTTATCCTGAGTTCAAAAAAGCTACACTTAATGAAATGAAGGGCATAGTCGACGGTTATCTTAATCATTTCGTAAGTGCAATTCCCGGAAAAACTCTGGGCTTTACCCATTCCAGCATTGTTATATTGAATGTCAGAGGGATCAAGAGATAAAAGTCGCCTTTAAATCTGTTAGAATAGGATTGCCTTTCAAAGAATATATAAAACCTGCTCCATTTTCATGTGCCAATGTATCTTCTGTAAAAACCCCGTCCGGGTGGCTTTTAAGTCTTTCACTGGCCAATATTCTTTGTGATCAATGATGCTGTAAAAACATAAAAATCCTTTGTTGGACGAGGGAATATGTCCGTGCATTAACCCGAATATTAATAAGCAATCTGATAGTAAAGTTTCTTATTAAACACTTAAGCGTAATAATATCTATTTTTGCCAGATGGCCGGCATTTACATTCATATTCCCTTTTGCAAACAAGCCTGCCATTATTGCGACTTCCATTTCAGCACCTCGTTAACCTATAAGGCTGAGCTGTTACGGGCGCTGATGCAGGAGATCAGGCTTCAAAAGAATTTCCTGAGCGGTGAGACTATTGAAACCATCTATTTTGGAGGGGGCACGCCGTCATTGCTGGAGGGCGAAGAGGTGAACCTGATTATCAATACAATTACAGAGTTGCATACAGTCGCATCAGATGCTGAGATAACGCTGGAAGCTAATCCCGACGATCTGAGTCCGCAAAAGCTAAAAGAGTTAAAACAGACACCTGTCAATCGTTTCAGTATTGGTATACAGTCCTTCTTTGATGATGATTTGACCTGGATGAACCGCGTGCACCGATCAGCAGAAGCGGAGAATTGTGTAAAGCGGGCGCAGGATGCCGGGTTTGAAAATATAACTGTCGACCTGATTTATGGATATCCCCTATTGACCGAGCAAAAGTGGATCTATAACCTTGATAAAGTATTTGAACTGCAAATTCCCCATGTGTCAGCTTATTCTATGACGGTTGAACCGCGAACTGCCCTCGCATCATTCATCAAAAACAAAAAACAAGCGCCGATGAATGACGAACAAAGTTCGGAACAGTTTATAAAACTGATGGGCGCGATGCAGGATCACGGTTTCGAGCACTATGAAATATCCAACTTTAGCCTGCCGGGACATTACTCCAGGCACAATACAAATTACTGGAAAGGTGTAAAATATCTTGGCATTGGCCCTTCGGCACACTCCTATGACGGCGAAAAACGCCAATGGAACATTGCCAATAATGCTAAATATATTCAGTCAATTAATAAAAAGGATATTCCCGCCGAAATTGAAATCCTAACCGAAGACAATCGACTGAACGAATATATCATGACTTCGTTACGCACTCAATGGGGCCTTGATCTTATCCGATTGAACAATATAGCCAAAGGAGCCTCAGATCAGTTATTAAAGGAAGCCGTGGAGTTTTTTGATAAGGAATGGATATTGCAAAAAGATCAGATCATCTACCTTACCCAAAATGGCAAGCTGTATGCCGATCATATTGCATCCGGATTGTTTTTCTAAGATATAATTAGAAAAATATCCATTTCCCAAAAACCGCCCAAGCCGGGACCCGTGTCTTCTCCTAAATAACTCACAATTAAAAAATAAATGAAACTGTCATTTAGCTACAGCAATCCATTTTTGCCTACTGCAAACTGATAACCGCAAACTGGAAAAGCCCGGAGCGTAAAGACGTAAAACGCCCTGGCTTTTTGGTATAAAAACCTGGCTACATGTTTAAATGACGAAAATATTAATTTTCATAAATCGTTATCTTGTTATCTTTGGCAAATATTGCCCAAAAGATAATTCCCTGATGGTCTATATTTAATTATTGATTTGAGACAATTCATATGAGTTTTATCCTCCATCCTATTGATACTGTAGATACGATCAGTCCTGCAGATTTTACTGAGAACTATTTAAAGCCGCGCCGTCCGTTAGTTATCAAGGGCTTAACAAAGAGCTGGCCCGCACGCGAAAAATGGACCGCCGAATATCTGAAAGAAGTTGTTGGCAATAAGGTAGTTCCTTTGTACGATAACTCAAAAGCCGATCCGTCAAAGCCGATCAATGCAAGGGCTGCCGAAATGCCTTTTGATGAATATATCGACTTGATCAAATCAAAACCCACCGAACTGCGCATTTTCTTCTTTAACATATTTAAGCAGGCACCAGAGTTAATAAATGATATTGTTTTGCCTAAAGATTTGATGGGCGGCTTTATCGAAAGCATGCCGGCCATGTTCTTCGGCGGCTCAAATTCAGTGACTTTCTTGCATTACGATATTGATCTGCCACATATTTTCCATACCCATTTTGGCGGTCGTAAACATGTGATCCTGTTTGAAAATAAATGGAAACGTCGTTTATACTGCCTCCCAAATGCTACCTATGCATTGGAAGATTATGATGTGGCTAATCCCGATACAAAAAAATTCCCCGCACTTGAAGGCGTAGAAGGCACAGAAGTTTTCCTGGAACACGGTGATACTTTATTTATGCCTACCGGTTATTGGCACTGGATGAAATATATTGATGGTTCCTATTCTTTAAGTCTCCGTGCCTGGGATGCTTCCCTCACCCGTAAAGCTGCAAGCTTGTATAATCTTGCTATGAAAGGTGGTGTTGACAGCTTGCTAAAAATGGCTTTTAAAGGCGATTATGCCAAATACCGCGAAAAGGTAGCTATAAAATGGGCGAATAGGGCCTTAGCTACCGGCAGGCCGCATTGAGTTAAATTATAACGATAGCGATGAGTTTAAAACGTTTAAAACCCATCGCTACCTATAAGTTATTTTTTACCCGTCAATTCATTCAATTTCTGTCGTGTATCCAGTACTTCCTGCAGGCTTAGTGATTTGGTAAAAGCCTCAATAGCTTTTTTCTTATCTCCTGATGCTACATAGTAATCGCCCAAACTATCATAGGCATTAGCACTCTTTGGATAGTAATCTACATTTCTTTTGAAAAGCTTATAAGCCTCGGCCATTTTGTGGTTCCCCATGCAACCATAGGCCAGTTCGTTTACTGTATTTTCTGTTGGCAGTACGGTATAGCCCATTTTTTCGGAAACCATTTTATAATGGGCAGCTAAAACAGAATCCTCATTTAATTCAGGATGCCCACTAAATTGACTGGTATTGAACGAGTAAAAATCAAACAAATAGCGCAAGGCATCATATTCCGAAATCAATTCAACTGTGCCATGGCGTTCGGTGGGGTAAAACTTTGATGACCAGCGTAAACCAGCGGGCTTATTATCCCTTAAAACATGTACAAAAGGCAATACTGCCTGTGTAACCGGCGCGATAATACCAGTATCTTTTAAAATGGATATGGTATCCATACCCGGGGGAATATTATTGGCAATACCTACAAATAGGGATTTATTCTTAAAATCATGCTTCGATATTTCGCCTTCATATTTTTTTATCCACCTCTGCTGATCCCACCACAGGCTTGGGTCTAATGCGATATAGGCATTAAACAAACTCGTGTGATTAAAAAAAGCATTTACAACTGCTAATCCACCTAAAGAGTGCCCGCTAAATATCCGGGAGTTGGCGGTTGGGTATTTCGAATCGATATAAGGTATTAGTTCTTTTTCTATAAAGCTGAAGAAATTTTCACCCCCTCCTGATAATCTTGCATCACCGGCATTCACTATAGCACTCGGATTAACTTTTGTTGGTGTCAGGTCGCGTTCGCGGGAACTGTGCCCCATATTATTAATTCCGACCACGATCATTGGCGGCAATAGACCGCTTAATTGTTCGGTTATGGCTACGGCAGACAGAAAATGATCTTCTCCATCTAATATATAAAGCACAGGGTAATGCTCATCTTTTCCACCATTGGGTACATGAACCTGGATAGTTCTTTTTTCATTCAGGATTTTTGAATTAATGGTATCTACGGTGCCGATGGTAATACGATTATCTTTTTGCGCGTAAGCTGATATAAACAGCATGACGAAAATAATGGAGAAAAGTGTTTTCATGGTAAATATTGATTTAGTAAGCGATGATATCTTTGATATCAGATTCGATTTTTTTATAGGGGTGATCAAGAAATTGGCTTATAAAAGGATCACCCGCGTGTGAATTCAAAAGGGACGCATGCGGCCTTTTTACAAATAATAATCGCTGGCTATTAGGCATATAATGGTGTATCATATCGTTATATACAGGCCTGCAGGCATCATCAAATCCTCCTGCGCCAAGCAATACCGGCACATTGGAATAAAAAGGCATTTTTACCGATGCGTTAATAGCAGGCACTTTCCAGCAATCGCATAATGGCCCGTAAACATCGTTGACATGAAAGCCAGCCATATAGGGATAAATTTCTTCCTGCTGAGCGATGATGGCAGGCCGGGCATAAGCCATTTTATCGGAACAATAAACCGATAGCCGCATAGCCGATGTATAACTGTTCCCCGAAAAGACACCATCTAATAAGGCTTTGATATAAAGCTGATGATTGCCTTTGATCAGTTCCGTAATAATAAAAGGTACATCTTTGATCCTGGGATAGTCTTCAAGAGCGTTTTTTACTACACTGATCAACTCATTGCGTGAGTAATAGATCACCTCGTCCTTCTCACTGCTTTTTTCACGATAACTGATGGTAAATTTTTTGCCGTCGATAGACGTCAAATACTCCCTGAATGCAGCCCTTAAATTCGCATACTTTTCCTTATCCAGGGAATCCCTTTGGCAGCTGAGAAACACCTGGTTAAGCGCTTCATTAAAATTGGTCAGCTCTTCCTCATCAATATTTATAAATTCAGGCAAAGGGGAATCCAGGATTAATGACCTGACGCCTTGAGGATAGTTTTTCAAAACCGTCATCATCAGTCCCCCGCTATATGATATGCCCATCAAATTCAGTGAATCAATTTTTAAGGCCAGCTGCAAATCTTCAATATCCGCTGCACTTTCCTCGGTATTATAGGCAGACAGATCGATGCCATCAGCCAAAAGTTTTTTACGGCGCATTTTTACGCCCTCTAATACCATGCTGTCAATATTCAAATTTTTTCGATACGCTGTTTTAACTGCATCGTCCACCACACCGCACTCCAGGCAGGGCAATGCAAACTGGGTGCCCCTTTGCTCAAAAGCGATATAGTCCCTGTTTTTTAGAAGTGCACGCCGATAACTTCCCCTCACACTTCTCAACGAACTGGCCCCTGGCCCTCCCCCGGTATACAATACCGGATCTTTACGCTTATTGGGGTTACCACTTTCAACATAAATAAAAGGCAGTTTGATGGTTTTCCCATTGGGCTTATGCCGATTCTCGGGTACTATTAGATAGGCGCAGCGGATTTTCAGGTTACTATCCGCTTTAAAAGCGCAGTCACACGGTTCAATTTTTGGGGTATATCCTTTTTGCTGGGCAATGGTTATCTGCTGAAAGAAGAGTATAAGTGCTGTTATTAATAGTAAGCGTTTCATCATGTAAAGTCTTTTCAACAAAATAAAAGCTTTGGAATAAGTATATTTAGTAAAAAACGGACAATCTTAAGCGGCATGCTCAATAAGCTTTTTACCGGTAAACTTTACTACTTCCTTATAGAAATGGCTCATATCATAATAGCCGAAATCATAGGGAGCAAAATCCTTTTGATTATTTACATAATGAGTTAAAGCCGTACGTGCCCTCATAACTGAAAAATAGTTTTTAGGAGATATACCGACCACACGGTTAAAATAACGGTTGATAGTTTTAGAAGTGACAAACATTTTCTCTGCTATTTCGCAGGTATTTAATTGCATGTCTGGCAAACCATAATTATCAATGCAATCTCGAACAAACTTTAGGTAATGGTCTTTCTGCTGACGCTCCTTGAATGAGTTTAACAGGTAATCCTGCATCAGTTCGCATCGCTCTGCAAATGTTATTGGCTTTTTGATCTGATCCAGAAGTTTTGAGGGTAAAATAGCACCGGGGTCAACAATTCGATCGACACATTTAAGCTGACTGATGCCTAAAACAGCCTCCAATCCCCCCGGATAGAACTTGACGGTGAAAATATTATCCGAAGGGCTATTATATCTTTCAACTATAGAATTACGCAAGATCAGGATATCCTGTTTTGAATTAATACGGCGCTGCTGCTGACCAACTGTTATTAAATAAGGAGCACCCAGGTTGATATAAAAAGTAGGCGTCCAGCTTGGGAACATTTTTACCGAGAAATTAGAACTGCCAATATACTTTTGAGTTGATTCGATAGAAGATTCAGAAAAAAATTCGATGTGATCAGCCAATTCGGGACAGGCATTGCTGAAAGTATATATCTTACGTATGTTATCAAATATCTCAACCATTATTTATAAGACGTGGATTAAAAAAATTCGTTACACCCACTTGTCTCACATCTAATATCTCAAATCTAGGATGTATGGTCACAAACTATCTTCCATTCACCATTTATTTTCTTTAACCACAAGGTGAAATATCCACCTGGCGCATCTTTTTCTCGCTTTAAATGCCAGCCTCCTAATACAAATGCATTATGATCGTCCAATATTTTTACCTGGATAATATCAAATGTAAGTTTGCCCATTGCAGCTTTACCGGGATAGGATTTTTTATAACGATCCAATGTGCCTTGCCAGCTATAAACAGGCGCGGTTTTGCCAACAAACACTAATGAGTCTGATTTCCAATAGCCCTGCATATAGCTATCAATATCACCCCGGTTCCATGCCTGGCGCTGATCTTCCAATACTTTCATAACGGCCTCTCTATCTTGTGCAAATGATGAACAGTAACAGAGCAGCATGGAGAAAAAAACTATTAGTGCTTTCATATCCGAAAATAATCAATTTGTAGTTAAAAAGCTTTTAGCTTTGTACCATAACCTATTAGCCTATGAAAAACGTTTTATGCTTCGGTGAGATTCTTTGGGATACTTTTGAAGATGGCAAGAAAGCCGGTGGTGCACCCATGAATGTGGCGATGCATCTGAAGCAGCAGCGTGTGGATGTATCTTTTGCAAGTCGTATTGGAAGCGATCCTTCGGGCGATGAACTGGTTGAATTTCTGAAAAAGGGCGATTTGTATTCTGAATTGATACAACGGGATGAGGTCCTTCCTACCTGCGAGGTTACAGTTGAACTGGATAAAAATCAGCAAGCTACCTACATAATACCTAAACCGGTATCATGGGATAATATTCAAACTGATGCTTTGTTGACCCAAGCTGCAGAAAAGGCTTCGGCTATTATATATGGAAGCCTTGCTTGCCGGGATAAAACTACACGCGATACCTTATTAAATCTATTGGATGAAACCAAAGCAATAAAAATATTTGATGTAAATCTCCGCGCACCTCACTATACCCTATCCACCATTGAAACATTGACCGCCCGGGCCGATGTGGTGAAAATGAACGAAGAAGAAGCGAAATTATTAATTGGAGGAAGCAACAGGGATTTGAGAGACCAGATCATGGAGTTTAGATCCAAGTATCATAGCAGAACCATTTGCGTAACACGTGGCGAACATGGTGCCATTGTATGGCATGACCATGATTTTTATGATTCACCTGGTTGCCCTGTCCAGGTCGGCGATACAGTTGGTGCAGGAGATTCTTTCCTGGCAACATTCGTCAATGGATTATTAAAAAACGAACCAATGCAACAATTAGTAGATAAGTCATGTGCTGTTGGTGCTTTTGTTGCCGGCAAGCGTGGTGCTAATCCTCCATATGATGATAATATCCGTAGATTGCTTGGGCTATCCTAAGTTGCAGTGGCAGAAGCAGTAGCAGCAGTAAAATTTTATAGATAAAATCACACTGCAACTTAAAACTGCAACTGCTACTAAAAAAGGATTGTCATACGTGCCTAACATTTTAGTTCCGATGGCTTTTGCATTAAACTTTTCATAGAATTTATCCGTTACTTTATAGTTGAAAGGATAATTATGCGTGGCTTCGGGTTTTCGAAATTTACACCCAGACAAATTCCCAAAGGCGGATTTGACGAATTACTAAAGTTGTTTCTGGAATTGCTTAACTACACCGCGGGCGATGCAGGCGAAGCTTTGGCCTGGATGAATGAGCTGGATAAGCAATATAACATCACCAATGACGAATATGGTATGGGTGATTTTATTGATGAACTGAAACAAAAAGGATATTTAGACGAAAATAATCAAAATGGCGAATTTCGCATTACTGCGAAAACTGAACAAAGCATCAGGCAATCGGCATTGGAAGAAATTTTCGGTAAACTAAAAAAATCAGGGAAGGGTAATCACCGTTCGCCGCAATCAGGCCAGGGCGATGAGAAGAATGCTGAGCGTCGCGAATACGAGTTCGGCGATAGTCTGGACCAGATCGACATGACCCAGTCTATCCACAATGCACAGATCAACCACGGTATCGGCGATTTTACAATGACCGAGCGTGATCTGGAAGTAGAGGAAATGGATTATAAAACCTTAACCTCTACCGTGCTGATGATCGATATTTCCCATTCCATGATCCTCTACGGCGAAGACCGAATCACCCCTGCTAAAAAGGTAGCGATGGCATTAGCCGAACTGATCAGGACGAAATATCCGAAAGACACTTTGGACATTGTAGTATTTGGCAACGATGCATGGCCTATTACTTTACAGGATCTGCCGTACTTACAAGTGGGCCCTTATCATACCAACACATACGCCGGTCTTGAGCTGGCTACCGATCTGCTTCGTCGCCGTAAAACGCACAACAAGCAGATATTTATGATCACCGATGGTAAGCCGACTTGTTTAAAGGAAGGTAATAAATACTATAAGAATAGCATAGGGCTTGATCGCAAAGTAGTGAACAAAACACTCAATATGGCCGCACAGTGTAAAAGGCTTAAAATACCCATCACCACCTTTATGATCGCCAAAGATCCTTACCTGCAACAGTTTGTACGTAAATTTACCGAGACAAATGGAGGAAAAGCGTTCTACAGTTCGCTAAATGGCTTAGGGGAATATATTTTTGAGGACTATATTAAAAATAGAAGAAGAACGGTTAGGTGATGTGCGAATTTGCTGATATGCAGATGTGTAAATCCTTATCTACCCCATGAAAAATGACTAATGACTATTGACAAATGACTAATAAAGATATAAAGACATTAGGCCAGCTTAAAAAATCTGATTACAGAAGCCGGTCGGTTAAAGATGAATTAAGACAGAACTTGATATTACAACTTCAAAAGCGCGAAGGTGGTTTTGAAGGGATCGTAGGTTTTGAAGATACGGTCATCCCTGATCTGCAAACTGCCATCCTATCAAGGCACAATATTTTATTACTTGGCTTGCGTGGCCAGGCTAAAACACGTATTGCCCGTTTGATGGTTAACCTATTGGACGAATATGTACCATACATTGAAGGATCCGAACTATATGATGATCCACTGAACCCAATTTCATGGTTCGGGCATAACGAAGTAAATACAAAAGGAGATAATACTCCCATTGCATGGCTACATCGCTCTGAACGTTATACTGAAAAGTTGGCTACCCCTGATGTTACCGTTGCCGACCTGATCGGAGATGTTGACCCGATTAAGGCAGCTACAATGAAACTGCATTATTCTGATGAGCGGGTAATACATTTTGGGTTGATACCACGTGCACACAGGGGAATATTTGTGATCAATGAGCTTCCCGATCTGCAGGCTCGTATCCAGGTATCATTATTTAATATCCTGCAGGAAAAAGACATCCAGATACGTGGTTTTAAATTACGTTTGCCTTTAGATCTGCAATTTGTATTTACGGCTAACCCCGAGGATTATACCAATCGTGGTTCTATCGTAACACCGTTGAAAGACCGCATCGAAAGCCAGATATTAACCCATTATCCGCGTTCTATTGAAATATCACGAAAGATAACTCAACAGGAAGCTTTGCTATCACCAGAACAAAAAGTGGCAATTGAAGTCGACGGTCTTGTAAAGGATATGGTAGAGCAGATCGCTTTTGAAGCGCGCAGTTCAGAATATATTGATAAAAAGTCTGGTGTATCAGCCAGGTTAACTATATCTGCTTTTGAGAATCTGGTAAGTAATGCAGAGAGAAGGATGATCCTGAACGGGGAATCGTCAACCTTTATACGTATTGCCGATTTCCTGGGTGTGATACCTGCTATTACCGGTAAAATTGAATTGGTTTACGAAGGCGAGCTGGAAGGCCCGGCTAAAGTAGCCAATATGCTGATCGGCAAGGCCATAAAAACGCTGCTGTTACAATTTTTCCCTGATCCTGAAAAAGTTAAAAAATCAAAAGCACCTAATCCATACGCTGAGATCATTAATTGGTTTGGCGACAGCAATACTGTCCTATTAAATGATGATTTACCTTTTGAGGAGTATAAAAAAACACTCAACTCTGTAGCTGGATTAAAGGAATTAGTTAAAAAATTCCATCCTAAACTGAGTGCCAATCAACAATTGCTGTTGATGGAATTTGTATTGCATGGTTTGGCAGAGTTTTCGCAGTTAAATAAAGGATTCCTGGATAATGGCTTTGCATTTTCTGATATGTTCAACAGCCTGTTCAACCTGGAACCGGATGAGGACGACCTGGATATTGATGATGACCGTTATTAATTCGACTTTTATTTAATGGAGCAGCAACTCCCTACTATAATAATGATATGCGTCGGCTTTTTAATAGCCGACTTTTATCTTATAGGCGGTATACGTCTCGGCCTGAAAAAATGGAAATTTTCGCATAAACGAGCATTTACCGTTTGGTATTGGGCAATATCCCTCATTTTTATAGTCGGAATATTCCTGAGCATTTTTCTTCGATTAGGCCTTGGCGTGCGTTCGGTTTTTTTGCTCGGATTCTTCCTGATGGCAATTGGAAAAGTCTTGTTTCTGCCATTTATCCTGATTGATGATATCAGGCGGTTAATTATCTGGTTTAAGCAAAAGTCAAAAACGAAAGGCCAAACGATAAGACAACCGGGGCCGAATGATATCCCACGTTCCGAATTTTTGATGAAAGCAGGTTTGCTTGCAGGTTCCATCCCATTGGGTGGGATAATTTATAGCACAATTTCGGGCGTATATGATTACCGTGTAAAACATCGCACGCTTTATCTGCCCAATCTTCCAAAAGCGTTTGATGGAATTAAATTAGGACAGATATCGGACATCCATTCAGGCAGTTTTTATAATAAAAAAGCGGTAGCAGGTGGTGTGGAAATGTTGATGAAGGAAAAACCGGATTTTATATTTTTTACGGGAGACCTGGTAAACAGCAAATCTGATGAAATGTATGGTTATCAGGACTTATTCAGTAAAGTAAAAGCACCTCTTGGCGTTTATTCGTCCCTTGGTAATCATGATTATGGCGATTATGCTAATTGGGCTACTGAAGCAGCCAGGGATAAAAACTTCCAGGATATTATTGATACCCATAAAAACATGGGTTGGGATTTACTAAGAAATGAAAATCGCCGTTTAAAAGTCAACGGCGACGAGATAGGCATACTTGGGGTTGAGAATTGGGGTTCATTAAGCAGGTTCCCAAAACGCGGCAGACTTGATCTGGCTACAAAAAACACAGATGATCTACCCGTTAAATTACTGCTTTCACATGATCCATCACATTGGCGTGCGCAAGTTCTGCCGCATTATCCGCAGATTGATGTGATGTTCGCTGGCCATACTCATGGTATGCAGTTTGGCATCCAGGCCGAACATTTTCAGTGGAGCCCGATCCAATATATTTATAGCGAGTGGGCAGGATTTTATCATGAAGGACCACAGCAACTATATGTAAATGTCGGTTATGGATTTTTAGGTTACCCCGGAAGGCTTGGAATGTTGCCGGAGATTACGATATTTGAACTAAAAGCCTCCCCCGACCCATCGTTGCAAAACCGGGCATAAAAGCGGCTTATCATTTTTTCATTCTATCAATGAGGAAACTATTACAGCCTGCCTTCGATTTCTTGCTCTTCAGCAATGTTTTTATGTCATTGTGCGCAGTCGCCCAGGGATTGTTGACCTTCTATCTTATCGGCTCAAAGCCCATTTATCCCGTTTTAGGGCTGTTGTTTACCTCAACGCTTGGTATTTATAATTTCAGTATTCTGATTAGTAAACCTAAACATCCTGAAAAATCCCCTTACCGGCGTATCCGCTGGTTTTTTTCTCACTACAGGCTGATGGTTACTTTTACGATAGTTTCGCTGCTATCATTAATCCCCCTATTCTTTTTAATAGCTACCGCATCTAAAATACTGCTGATATTTTTGGCTATTCTCTCCTTCGGTTATGGATTACCGCTATTTACTATAGGGGACCAAAAATTTGGCTTACGCAATATCCCCGGTTTAAAACTAATTATGATCACTCTGGTATGGACGATGAGCGTTGTGCTGTTACCTGTACTGGAGTCACAAGCCGCACAACTGGCAACCATATCCATGCGGGATACAACTATATTAATAGCCAAACGATTCTTATTTATTTGTGCATTGGCAATTCCTTTTGACATCCGCGACCTATTTGAAGACAAACAATCCGGCCTGAAAACCATCCCCGTGGCCTGGGGCGAAAAGAATGCTTATTTATTTTGCCAAGTATTGCTTGCAGGCTATGTAGCATTACTATTTCTCTTTAGGAACCATGGTTTCAACACTGATTTTTGGGCACTAACCCTTACCGTAGTACTAACAGGCTGGCTCATTTTTAAATCCAAATGGGAAAAGAATGAGTATTACTATTTCTTTTATATGGATGGCGTATTGATCCTGCAATATCTTTTTGTGATCGCATTTAACCAGGTTAGCAAGTACATCTGATTATTTCAGGTGTTCACGTTCACAGCAATATGACGCGCTCATGAACACTTACAAAAATCTGATTATTAAGGCTTTAATTTTTTACAACTACTGACAAAACAGTGTCACCACTTGTTGCAGAAGCAGCTAACCAGCCAGCAACTCCCCGAGGAAAGATAGAGAACACATCCTCTACTCCATAGATGGTCTCTCCAGCACGCTAAAACCAGGATAGTCCCAAGAATAGCATTAAATATATTAAGATAAATATTGACAATAGTTTTTTAAACAATACTTTTGGCTTTATGAACCTATCACAGAGCCTTGACAATTCAAATCATATCCAATTTGGTAGGCAATATTCCAGGAATAGAATTATTTCGTCTTGTACAATTTGAATCGCTTCTATGAGATCCAGAATATTTGGATTAACCCACAACATTCAATATTTCACTCTAACGCCTAATAAAATTATGAAACCTTTTTTATTTGCTATGTTAATCTGCCTGGTCGGTTGCCATTCATCAAATTCTCAATCTCGAATTGCTAATTCTAAAGAACAGGCTAAGGAAATTGATTTAACGAAAGTCCATGAATCTATAGAGGTTTTCTTTAAAAAGTATAAAGAAGAAGGTACATCCAAAGCCGTTGACTATATTTTTAGCTCTAACAATTTGCTAGCAAGTCCTGATCAATTAGATAATTTGAAAAATAAACTAGATTCTACACGGAGATTTATTGGTAATTACAAAGGCAAAGTGCTAATTACCGAAAAGGACGCGTCTTCTGATTTGGTTCTTTTAACCTATTTGGTTAAACATGAAAAGCAACCTATAAGATTTTCATTTATATTTTATAAACCAGATACAGAGTGGGTCTTATTTAAATTTCAATACGACGATCAAATCATTTCCGAACTGGAAGATTCTGGCAAAATTTATTTTATTAAATAAACCAATCCTCCCAACCTGGAGCGGGTATCACGGGCAGGTAAAACAAGGGCGCCTATAAAAAAGTAAAGCCCAACGCTGTGGTTAGGCTCGATATTAAGCTGAAAGCTTTTGTTCTGCATATCACACGAGTTACAAACTCGCGGGAGCGGGTTGTGACCCCGGAAGCCATCAAGCTATTCAGCGAGGAAGCCATCTTTAATAACATTCAGCATAATGCAGACACCGCCACCGGCAATACCGTCGTCAACTACCAGTTCCAGTTCAGCCCCATCGAAAAGATCGTGGAGCTTTATGATGAAAAGGTAGCCTTACTGGAACGGCTGCTGGCAAGCGAACGCGAAAAAGTGGAACTCCTTAAGGGGAAGAAATAATATAGCCCAGCGCTCGCCTTTACAGTATTATGGCCTTATCACAAATGCTAAATCAAGGACGGCATATAAAAAGTAAAAGCCCAGTTTGTTGCTGGGCTTGGTTGTCTTCATATACCTGACATGAGAAGCTTTTATACACCGCCCTGCGCTTCATTGCGCCAGGACCAGGGAATTTTATTGTTGTATTTTATTTCTTCGTGAAATAATTAATTAATTTTTAAAGATTCCAGCTCTTTTATTTGTTTTTGATCAATTTGAGTGGATCTTAAAATCTCTAATCCTTTCTTCACTCGATCCCATATTATTCTGTCTTTGTTTTCCTTGTACCAACTTTCAAATTCAATTAATTTTTTTGAATCAAGTTCAGGAACTCCAGAATAAGATTGAACGTCTATCTGGATACCTGACAAATAGGTTGATAAATAAATGAAAGTAATCTCGTCTCTGGTCATCACTTTTTTTGACTTTAAAGTATAATTTAAGTCTAAGAACGATTTCTTAAAAACAGAATCAACTTTATATTGGGATTTATTTTTTTCTGACTTGGAAATGCCACTTTGATTCCGACAGCCGTAAATTGTAAATATTAGCGTGAGTATAAATACAAAATATCTCATACTATTGATCAACTTTAGTGACATTCCCATTATTGATTTCAACAGTTACATTTTTAATGGTTCCATTAGAAAGATTAGTTACTGGCACAATTGTGTTACCATTAGAATCCGAATTTCTAATAGGACTACTTGCAGAACCGTTTACTCTATTTTCCATATTTGTTGCGTCTATGTGAGCCCTTGCCTGATCCGTTTGACCGTTAATTTGAATTTCTTCTTGCTCCTCTATTTCATGAATAAAAGCTCCTTGTTTCGTAAGCAAATCACCTGTTTTTCCAAACTTATTAATATCGTCTACATCAATTTTTGCAGTCTTTATATCTCCAACAGTAGTTTTAGGGTCGCTTTCGACGGCTGTTACAGTCTCAGTCTTTGAATTTTTTATAATCCCTTTTAACTCATTAGTAAAAACTTTCTGCGACGCAGTCATGCTGCCGCCTTTGCCAGTGCCGGATAATGTGACGTTACCACTTTTGGAGATATTCGCTTTAAAAAACCCACCAGTCCCCAGCTTAATTAATGCTTTCGCTTTATCCGTAGCTGTCTTACTTCCTTTTATATGAAGTTTATCGGGACCCATACCATCAGGATCTATAAATGAAATCGGATTATCAAATACATAATTATAAGGTGAATATCTTCGCATTTTCTCCGCCAGCGGATCAATCGTTGTCCACCTTCCAATGACCGGATCATAGAACCGTGCGCCGTAATCGTATTCTGTCAGCTCCTCCTGCAGCTCTTTCAAAGTATTTCAGCCTCTATTCCCTACTCCACCACCGACAAACCAATACACGATGCCGCACCCGCTGAATGATAGATCATCTCCGTCGCTTTCTGATAATCACTCTCCGTCGCCTCAAATATATTAGGCACATATTTCTGCGGATTACGGTCAATGATCGGAAACCAGGTGCTTTGCACCTGTACCATGATTTTATGGCCTTTCTTAAATACATGATCGATACCATGCAGATCAATGGTGTATAATTCTGCTTTATTAGGTATCATCGGTTCAGGCTTCTCAAAACTTTTCCTGAACCTGCCACGGAAAACATCTGCTGCCACCATCAATTCATATCCCGACATCTTGAGTTCCTTTTTATATTCTGCCGGGTAAACATCAATCAGTTTTACCACCCAGTCAGCATCAGTACCCGAAGTTGCGGCATAAATCTTTGCAAGCAGGTTGCCGGTTACAGTAATATCATCTGTAAGTGTATCTGTTTCCCAACTCAGCACATCAGGACGGTTTTGTACAAAGCGCTGGTCTTCGGTCAGCCAAAAATACCATCTTGATCCCGGTCCGTAAGTTTCTTCTATTGGTCTTGCCCGGTACGGAACAGGTTTAGCCGGATCAGATACATAGCTGTCAAATTTACTTTCTGTTGCCGAAGGCGGGGTAAATGAAAGTTTTCCATTCGAATGGAAATAGATATTTTTTACGGTTGCTTCCTTAGGAGGCCATGCCGTATAATTTTTCCATTGGTTTGATCCCGTCTGGAAACTGATCGCTTCGGCAAAATTGCCATCTCCCTTACCTTTCAAATACCAGGCAAACCATTTGGCCTGTATTTCTTTCCTGAAATAAGTTCCCGTAGCCTGGTCGTCAAACTTAATATTTCCCAGATTTTTACCTTCGCCACCGGCCCAGCCACCATGGCGCCAAGGCCCCATTACAATAAAGTTCTGATGATTTTTATCCCGTTTCTCCAATACCTTATAAGCATCCTGCGGACCAACCATATCTTCCTGGTCCCACCAGCCACTTACGTGCTGAATTGCCAATCTTGGTGAATCAAGGCGGTAGGCCAGTGATTGTTTCTTCCAATATTCGTCGTAATTAGGATGTTTTGTAAAATCATTCCAGCTTGGCAGTACATTGTGTACATATTTTTTATTAATGTTAGACAATGGGCCAAGTTTCAAATACCAATTGTAGGTATCATAATTACCAAATTGGTAAAGCGAGTCGGTTTTGGATATTTCTTCCATAAAAGCATACTCAAACGCGTAACTTAACCGGAAAGCTCCATTGTGGTGTATGTCATCATTCATAAACATATCAGATGGGGTGGCTTGTTCAGAAACCGCCTTTAGTGCCGGGTGCGGGTCAGTTGCAGCAATAATTGTGGTCCAGCCATCATAGGATATGCCATACATTCCTGCCTTACCATTATTTTCAGGCACATTTTTCAGCAACCAATCTATAGTATCATAAGTATCACTGCTTTCATCAATTGCTTTGGGATCTTTTTTATCGCGACTGAAGCGCATCATGGCATATTTACCTTCTGATAAATACCGGCCCCTTATATCCTGGAAAACAAAAATATAACCATCCTCAGCCATGTCCTTTATATAGCCCTGTCTCTCCGGGCTTGGATTATCATTTACACCATAAGGCGTCCTGAGCATCAGGAAAGGCAATTTTTCTTTTTGATCCTTAGGCGTGAAAATAACCGTATGCAGTTTAATCCCATCCCGCATTGGTATCATTACTTCCTGTCGGTTATACTTATCGTCAGGTTTAGTTTGCTGTGCAGATACTGACGATATATTGAAAAATAAAATTACCAGGATTACGATGAGGTTAAAAAATGCTTTCATTTGTGACGATGTTTGAAGGATACCTGCAATAAATATAATAACTATCCTTTAATTTACCGTCTATTGTGATATGGCTGCCAACTACGATAATTCTGCCTGGTTTTATGATCGGCTTTCAAGGCTGATTTATGGCAAGGCTTTAGTCAGGGCGCAAATATATTTATTGCAATACATCCCCCCCGGAAGCAATATTTTAATTGCAGGAGGTGGCACCGGCTGGATATTAGAGGAAATATCAAAATTGCATCCATCCGGCTTAAAGATCACTTATGTAGAAATATCTGCAAAGATGATGGCGCTTTCGCGTAACCGTAATGTTGGCAGTAATCAGGTAACCTATATCAACGAACCGGTTGAGAACACGGATGGGCAAAATAGTTATGATGTATTGATCACCCCATTCCTGTTCGATAATTTCACAGAACAAACACTGCAAACAGTATTTGCACATCTGCATAAACAACTTAAAGCAGGAGGCCTATGGCTCAATACCGATTTTAGGCCGACAGGAAAATGGTGGCAATCATTTTTGCTAAAATCAATGATCCTATTTTTCAGATTAATATGCCGGATAGAAGCCAAAAAGTTACCTGAGATTGAAAAATGCTTTAAGAAATATAAATATAGAGTGATAGATCAGAAGAGTTTCTTTGGGGAGTTTATCCTTTCAACAGTTTATAGAAAGGAATCATAAACAAATCGAGCGTTGTCATGCTGAGCCCGTCGAAGCATTGGCGGGGTGGGCCTCTGCGCACCGCACTTCGACAGGCTCAGTGTGACACCCTGTTGTTTCTTTTTATACCAAAACAGAGCGTTGTCATGCTGAGCCTGTCGAAGCATTGGCGGGTAAGGCATCTGCGCACCGCACTTCGACAGGCTCAGTGTGACACCCTTTTGTTTCTTTTTATACCAAAACAGAGCGTTGTCATGCTGAGCCCGTCGAAGCATTGGCGGATGAGGCCTCTGCACACCGCACTTCGACATGCTCAGTGTGACACCCTTTTGTTTCTTTTTATACCAAAACAGAGCGTTGTCATGCTGAGCTCGTCGAAGCATCGGCGGGTGAGGCCTCTGCGCACCGCACTTCGACATGCTCAGTGTGACACCCTTTTTTTAATTTTTTGCTGTTTTTGATAGTTCCGGCAGTAAATCCCAATTCCCGTTAATCAGGGCCTCTTTTTTAGCTCTCCGCCATCCTTTAACCTGTTTCTCAAAAGCGATCGCTTGGTTTACATCACCAAAATTCTCACAAAACACAAGCTTTAGGGGTCTCCGTTTATAGGTATAACATTGGGAATCTTCTCCCAATTGATGCTCATAGAAGCGTCTTTCTAAGTTATTAGTAATACCTGTATAGTAGGAATTATCACTGCATAACAAAATATAAACGAAATATTGTTTCATATTTCCATTATCCGGCTTCAGTACTATCCCTCATAAGCAAACTTATATCCAATACCTCTCACAGTTTGCAGGTAAGTTGGCGAATCAGGATTATTCTCGATCTTTTTTCTCAACCTTACAATATGCATATCCAGCGTACGGGTATTTACATCGGCATTATAGCCCCAAACTTCCATCATCAGCTCTTCGCGGTTGATCACCTTGTTCTTGTTCTTCAAAAAGTAAAGCAATATGCGGTTCTCCAGTATGGTAAGCTCCACTTTACGGCCATCCCTTATCAGCAAATGCGTATTGGGTTGGTGCTCCATATTGGCAAACTTGTACGATTCGGTTTTCTCGCTGTTCAATGAAAATTTGATCTTATTATCGATCAGCGCTACCAACACATCCATATTAAATGGTTTAGTGATATAGTCAGAAACACCGAAGTTATAGGCCTCGATCTTATCTACATCCTGCGCCTTAGCGGTCATCATGATCACCAGCTTATCAAAGCCCTGTTCTCTTACAGCGCTGCAAACATCAGCCCCTTGTTTACCCGGCAGCATCCAATCCAGCAGTACAATATGTGGCTGTTCTGCCAATATCATTTTTTCAGCATCATCCCCGTTATCGGCTTCCAATACCTTATAACCTTCTGATTGCAAACGTTCAGCTACCAGGAAACGCAGGTTTTCATCATCTTCAACCAGCGCTATTTTAATTTCTTTTTCCATAATTTGATTGTGATCATTTATTCGGCAGTTTCATAAGGAAGAGTAACTATAAATTCCGATCCCTCGTTAATCTTCGAGTTAACCGTTATTTCTCCGTTCATAAAATTAGCCAGTTCTTTGCAGAATGCCAAACCCAGTCCCACACTTCCGTTCTGATTATACTGGTTCTCTATCCTGTAAAATTTCTTAAATATATTACTTATCTCTTCTTTTGCTATGCCAATGCCTTTGTCTTTAAATGAAAATACGATATTCCTCTTTTCCAGGCTGATATTCATGTAAAGATCTTTATGCCTGGGATTAGAATATTTATAAGCGTTTTCTATCAGGTTTTGAAAGATACTACCCAATAACACCGGATCGCTATAAAAGTTACTGATACCATGCACTTTATAATTCATTTTAAAATCCGGATACTTTATCCTGAACGTTTCGATATAACTTTTTACAAAATCCTCTATATCAATCTCTTCTTTTTTAATGCTGATCGATTTATTCTCCAGCTGCGTGAATGATAGTAATTTGTTCATTAATTCATTCAGCTTATCCGCTTCTTCATCCAGTATTTTCCCATAATGCTTCCTTTGACGTTCGCTCAGATCACTATCACCGCGTAGATTGGAACCCGCTATTTTTATAACACTGATAGGTGTTTTAAACTCATGGGTAAAGTTATTGATAAAATCATATTGCAGTTTAAACAGCTTCATGTTAACATTCAGGTTACGATAAATGAGCCAGCCAATTAATACGAGGAAACAAAAGATCAATAAAACCATTGCACCAATAGGCATAAACCTGCGGTTTGTTTCTGTAGTAAGATAGTCCTTAGGCGAACTGAAATATAACTTATAGTCTGAAAAAGCACCCGGGAAAGCTGCTTCTGTGGTTATATTATTGTTTTCATTATCTAATGGATCATATACAACAGGCTTTATAGCGACATCCCGATACAACTCCGGGTGGGTATTTTTCACCTTAAGCGCATACTGATTTAAAATAAAGGTCAGCATGTTTTGTTTGTAAAAGGACGAACGATAAGTCCCTTTCTGTAGCTCGCGATAGCGTTTTACCTCTTCGCGCCTTGGTATATTTAAATAGGTTATCTTCTCAGGTCTGATGTCATAAAAAGTCTTGAACTTTTCATCCTGGGTAGGTTCACGCGAAGTATCAGCAAAAGTCACAAAACTATTCAGCTTGTTAGCCATCGCTGTAAAGTCGTTATAATTTTCAGGACCGTGTTTCTTATCACCGATGATCTCTTTGTTTTTATACCGATATTCATATATCGACTTAATACCTATATCCAATCCCCTGTTTGCCTCAAGATCACTTCCTATCTGCACATCGTAAAAAATGATGCGCACTACAAAAGGGTAATCATTAAAAACAGACCCTGAATACTTGGCCGCAGAAGCAGAATCAAGATAGCCCTGGTAAAAGGTTATTTCGGGTATCCTGTTCTGAAAAAAATCGTTGTATGGTTTTATGGTTTGCTCCAGTACATCAATCTTTTTTGCGGCGAACTCATTCTCTACATATTTGGAAGTAAGACTATAAGCAATAAAAAGCGCAATAATAAAGGTTACTGATATTAAGATCAGGAAAGCAATAATTAATGAAAAATTTTTTCTGTAAACACTCTGCTGCGCCTTCATCTGCAAACGGGTTTAATGTTTCACCCGCATATTGTCATTCAGGAATTTTTCTATTTCGGTGTACATCTCCATCCTGTTATGCTCATTCCTGAAAACCTTGCGTTCATTTTGCTTTAAAAAATATTTGACGGGTACATTTTGTTTCTTCAATTCACGTACAAACTGATTTAATTCGCTGATATTGGCAGTTTCGTCCTTAGCCCCCTGGAAAATAATCACAGGGGCTTTTATTTTGTCTGTATGGAATACCGGCGATATGGCCCTTAATTGTTCTGCATCAGTTTCGGGGTTGCCAATCATTTCATAAGTCATTTGCAAGCGGGGCTTCAAATAAGGGGGGACATCTTTAATGTAGGTGAAAAAGTTAATCAGTCCGGATTGTACCACAGCACAGTTATAAAGCCCCGGATGAAAAGACACGCCGTATAATGCCGAAAATCCACCAAATCCGGCCCCGAATATGGCTATCTTTTTAGGGTCTGCAATATTTTTACCGATCAGCCAGTTTACGCCATCGGTTATATCATCCTGTATTTTGCCGCCTGTTTGTTTAAATCCTGCGCGGAAAAATGCCTTGCCATAGCCTGTAGAGCCACGGTAATTTATTTGAAAAACTGCATAACCACGATTAGCCAAAAACTGCACTTCATCGCTATAATTCCAGGTATCTCTTTTCCATGGCCCATCATGCGGCAGCACTACTACGGGCAGGTCGGTTGTTTTTGTCCCCTGCGGTAGCGTCAGATATCCATTGATCAATAGTCCATCCCTGGCTTTGAATGAAACAGGTTGCATAGCGCATAATTCTTCCGGTTTGATACTGGAGTTCTTATCGCCGAGCTTGGTTAATTTACCTGTAGGACGTTCATACAGATAATAGGTGCCGGGGTTACGGTCAGTATAGGTAGACACCAGGAGTTTATCTTCAGCACTATCCCTGTTTATAATATTGATCTCTGTGCCATGTAACTGTTGTGATAGGTTGCTATAGATATGCTCTATATCTTCATTCAAAAAATGCTTCCCGGGTTTTGCTTCATCACAGGTTGCCAATTCAAGCCGGTGTTTATCTCTCGAGTAATCTACTGTGCTGATGTCGGCTTTATCACAGCCAAATATTAATTTTTGCTCTTTGCCATTTTCAGCATTTATCTCCACCAATGCCGTTTTATCGCGATCGACATTTGACAAGGCATAGAAGTAATTTTTAGTGCCCGTAAAAGCTATAGGCTGAACCCTGTTTATAAAATTATTTTTAATGATCGGTTTAAAGGGAGCATCGTCATTGGGTCGATATAAAATGGTCTCGTCTACTCCATCAGAAGATTTCACCAAGCGAATTTTGCCATCGTCGTCGGGGAACCATTCGGTAATATTGCCGGGGTTTATAAGATAGGGTTGCAGCTGACCGGTTCTTATATTCAGTTTGAAAATATCAAAGTTTGTCGGGTCACGCTTATTCATGCTTATGGTGATCACATCAGGCTCACCCTTATTTCGATTATTCAAAATGCGCACACGCCCTTTATCCAAAGCAAGAATGCTTCTCAGCTTCAATGTCGGCACATCCAATGCAAACAACTTAAACTCATCCAGCGAAATAACATCCTGTATGAGCGCTATCTGGTTACTGTAGGTCCATGAATAATTGCCAACAGAGTAGTCAGCAAATGAAGTGGCCATCTGTTCTTTTCCATCAGCCAGCGATTGTATAAATAAGTTTTGCCTTCCTTTATACGGTTTTAAGTAGGAGATATACTTGCCATCCGGTGATAGTCTAAAAAAGCTCTTTTCAGGATTCTTAAAAAAATCACTAATGGGTATTTGCCTTACATGTTCCTGGTTGCAGGAGCATGTTATGGATATTATGGATATAAAAAATAAAAATCTTAAACGGTTTAGCATTTTACGCAATCGGTTCAAACCACTATATTATGTTAAACTTAATCAAATTACTTAATGGAATCAAAATGTCACTACAATTTTACTGCATTATAGCGTTATTGTAACAATCATTTTGTCCATCGGCACTATTGGTAATAATTGATTAATTTTGATTTAATGAAGCGGATTATCCTGGCATTTTTCTTTCTGTTTATGCTTAGTTCCAGGCTTTTCGCCCAGGAAAACGACCTGCAATTGGCAAGGCAATTTACCACAAATGGCGAATTCCAAAAAGCGCTCGACATTTATCAAAAGCTATATAAACAGAATAATGAAGTATACTTTCCTTATTATATAAATGGGTTATTAAGTGTAAAAAAGTTTGATGACGCAGAAAATATCGCCAAAAAAATGCTCCGCAAGCATCCGGGCGATTATCAATATAGCATAGCTCTCGGCCGCATTTATACGCAAAAAGGAGAAACAGATAAAGCCAACTCCGTATATGACGACCTGCTTAAAAACCTGCCAGCAGATGCAGGTGCAATTGCTAACCTTGCAACACAGTTTTACCAGGCCGAGAATGTTGATTATGCCATTAAAATATTTGAGCAGGGCCGTAAATTACTGCGTAACGATAACCTATATTCTTTTGAATTAATTAACCTGTACCGGTACAAACGGGACAAGCCGGCGCTAACAGAAGAATATTTAAATTTTCTACCATCCAATCCGGCATTCATCACCCAGGCAGAAAACACGCTGTCTTCTCTATATGAGGGTGAGGATGATTACAATATGCTGAAGGCCGCCCTCTTTAAACGTATACAAAAAGATCCGCAGCAAATTATTTATACAGATCTGCTTACATGGCAGTTTCTACAGCAAAAAGAATATGACCAGGCGCTAAACCAGGCACTTGCATTAAGCAGGAGACAAAATGATGACGGCAACAGTATTTTTGATCTATGCCAGACATTTGTTTCAGACGAGGCCTATGAACCCGCTATACGTGGTTATGAATATATCATCAGTAAGGGAAAACAGAACCAGCTTTACATACCGGCAAAAATTGAGCTGATCAATACTAAAAACCTACTAGTAACGGCTGGTAAATACACACAAGCTGATCTTTTAAGCCTGGAAAAGGACTACCAGGAACTGATAAATGAATTTGGTAAAACAGGCAGTACCGTTTTTGCCATGCAGCGATTAGCCAAATTGCAGGCTTTTAAACTGCATAAGCTAAATGATGCCCAAAAACTACTGGAAGAGGCAATCAATATCCCTAATATTAAGCTTAACCTGCTGAATAGCTGCAAGCTTGACCTTGGGGACGTATACATTATGAATAACCAGCCCTGGGAAGCCACCTTATTGTATGGCCAGGTTGAAACAGGTTATCCGAATACCAACATCGGCCAGGATGCAAAATTCAGAAATGCAAAACTTGCTTATTACACTGGTGATTTTAAGTGGGCCAAAGGCCAGCTTGATGTATTAAAAGCTGCAACTTCGCAACTGATCGCAAATGATGCATTGAATCTATCGTTACTCATTACAGATAATATATTAGCTGATACTGCCGGAAGTGCCCTCAAAATGTACGCCCGCGCCGATCTGCAAATATTTGCAGAACAACCAGAAAAAGCGGTAACGATATTAGATAGTATCGATGTTAAATACCCGAATAATAGTTTAAGCGATGATATCTTGATGGCAAAAGCGCGCATACTGATCCAACAAAAGGATTTTAATGACGCCGTAGCTCCTTTAAAGAAAATAGTTGCCGAACACCCATTTAACCTTTGGGCCGATGATGCTGTATTTATGCTTGGTGACATTTACGAGAACCACCTTGCCAATAAAGACCAGGCGAAAATCTATTATCAGAAAATCATAACCGATTACCCCGGCAGCCTGTGGATCAATGAAGCCAGGAAACGTTTCAGGCTTTTAAGGGGTGATAAACCGGATGCTTCTTAGGTAGAGTAGAATCAAGAGCTAAGAATCAGGAGTCAAGACAAAGCTTCTAAAAATATATCTTGACTCTTACATCCTGAATCTAATACATGTCTTGATTCTTGACTCTTGTATCCTGACTCTAAATCCATATCTTGATTCTTGACTCTTGTATCTTGATTCTAATCTATATCTTGATTCCTGGCTCTTGCATCTTGACTCTAATCTATGGTTCTAAATAACTACTTTTGCCGCATGTTAGTTTACAACGAAACCTTTATTGTCGACGATACCATTATTGACGAATGGTTATTATGGATAAAAAATAATCATATCCCTGCCATAATGGCTACGGGTGCTTTTGACAGCTATAAAGCATTAACTGTTCTTGATTCCCCAAACGAGGGTGTTACTTATTGCATCCAGTATCATACTGATGCTATAGAACGATACAGTGATTTCTACTATAAACAAATGGAGCAATTACACCAGGCCCACAACGCCCAATTTGAAGAGCGCTTTGCCTTGTTCCATACGTTAATGGAAACGATAGATGAGATTTAATTTGGATTTCTGAGGACTGAGTTCAGAAGTCAGAGTTTCATATTTTTCTTTTTTCTGACATCTGACATCCGACTTCTGACATCCAAAATCCGACCTCATTCCACCCTCAACTCCTTCGGCATACGGCCATAAAGTAAAAAAGTGGCCCATTTCTCATTGCCATTTTTCCGGGCTGCTTCCGAGGCTTTGTGCCAGTCATAAGCGCAAAGTACCTGTTCAATGCTGACATGGTCCCCATCAGCATGTACAACAGCGTATTTGGCATGTGGCGTCATAGATTCCATCGCAAAACGATGCTCACCGTTACCGAGGTAAGCCGGTAATCCTACACTGCCGGGATTGAGGATGATCTTGTCATTGCTCAGATAAATCACCCGGTTTACATGCGAATGCCCGCATAATATAATACGTTCCTTAATATGAGCAGTGCGTTTAACAAGGTCTTCATCATTATGAATAAAAACACCTTTTGCTGTTACTTTTTCTAAAAGGTATTCATCATCACTTTCGGGTGTACCATGGCAAACAAAAAATAATCCGTCGCATGTTGAAGTTTTAGGTAAAGTTCGAAGCCATGTTATACTTTTTTCAGACAAGTCGGCTTTTACTCTGTCCATTCCTTCTTTGGTAAAATCACTATCGATAGCTTGTAATATTTCCCTATCGGTATTACCACTGATACATAGCATTTCATTTTCACGCATCAGATTGGCGACCGCCTCCGGTTCAAGCGCTCCAAAGAAATAATCACCCAGGTTAATGATCTGCTTTATTCCCCGCGACCTGATATCTTTCAAAACAGCCTCAAAGGCTAAAGAGTTACCGTGTATATCCGAAATGATAGCGTAAGATTTCATGATTTGAATTTACTGATAGTAACAAAAAACTAAGGCCCCTTGTTCAGGAGCCTAAGTTTTATTATTACCCCTTCAGGGGGCCAGGGGGTTTATTGTTTTATTAAATTATATAACTCATCCAGTTTGGGAGACAATACAATTTCAATACGCCTGTTCTTAGCCAAAGCATCAGCTGCTGTACCCGGATCGATCGGCTGAAACTGACCTTTGCCGGTTGCTGTAAGCCTGTGAGGGTCTACATTTTGTGTCTCGGTTAAGTAACGTGTTACTGATGTTGCACGTAATACACTCAAGTCCCAATTATCTTTGATTTGTCCAAGGTTGATCACTTTTTTAGTATCGGTATGGCCTTCAACTGCTATATTGATATCCGGTTCTTTATTAATTACTACAGCAAGTTGATTTAATGCCTGCTTGCCACGCTCATCAATCACAATACTGCCTGATGGGAAAAGCAATTTATCAGCCAGGGAAACATAAACTTTCCCATTTCTGATATCAACTGTTAATCCACTGTTCTGGAAACCTAATAACGCCTTCTGCAATTTATCCTTCAATGCATTGGTGGCTGCATCACGTTTCTTTAGCGCATCCTCAACCTCCTTTAGGCGTTGTTCCCTTTTTTGTAGGTCGCTTGAGAGCTGACTTACTTTTGTCGAGCTGCTGCTATAATTATCATTCAGTTTATTATAGTTGGCGTTAAGCGCGTTATAATTGTTTTGCAGGTCTGCCAATTGGTGGTGCAGGTTCATCGTATCAGCCCGTAAACTTGAAAGCTGTGCTTCCAGACTGGTATTGTGGTTTGAAAGCGAATCACGCTCTGCCAGCAATGCTTTATATTTTTTGGGTGACAGTATAACGCATGAATGCAGCATTGTACACAAAATAGCGGCTAATAAATAATATTTTAATTTCATGGTTTGTGGTTTTACAAATGGTTAAGCAAGTGCGTTTCTTAAGAAAATGTTAAGCGGGTATAGTTTACTGCAAACATCTGCAATATATTCAACTCCATCCGCTTTCATCAGGTTCTTATCACTTATCTGATGTGAAACTATGAAACTTTTTAGCTTTAGCAAATCAATATTTTCATTATCAGCACTATACTCTCTCGGAATGGTTTTTAATTGCTCCTGCTTTCTAAAATCGCCAAAGAGTTTTCTGAATTCTGCATCATCAATAACCTTTTTCAGATCAGCTGCATTATAGTCAATTTCCTGGCGTATCTTCTTTAGATGTTCGGTGTCGGGCATCCAATATCCGCCGGCGATAAATGCTTTGTCGGGTTGTATATGGAAATAATATTCTACCCCTCCTAATTTTGAACCCAAGGTGGGTATGCTTACTCCAAAATTATTTTTATATGGGATTTTATTCTTACTGAAACGGATATCCCGGTAAATGCGCAAAACACATTTTTTAGGATCAAGCTCAGCATCAACCAGCGGATCTACCAAATGCAATTGTTTGATCAATGCCCCGGCAAATTCAATTACATTTTCACGGGCTTTATCATGATCAGCTTTATTTGCCTGGAACCATTCGCGGTTATTATTTGCAACCAGCTTTTTTAAAAAATCAAATGTTTCCGGGTTAAGCCTCATGATCTGGACTACCTGCTAGTGTGTTTTTAAAGTGTTGTATTACAGACGTGAATATCTGAAATTTATCAGCGAAAGTAAAGTGGGAGCTGACTATTAATTTAAATTCAGTTTCTCGTGGTGAATGTTCAGATCAACATTCTTGCGGCGATATTTTTTGTACCATATAATCCCCACAATTGCTACTGCCAGGTATGGTGCTGCCAATAAATAAACAATGCCATTATTAAGACCGTGCGTAGTTTTGCTTCCGCTTTTGTTGTTAGATTCAACAGCAGTGGTACACATTGCACATTGCGCTTTCACTCCCAGCGAGCCTAATACCATCAGGCTGAAAGCAACTGAAACGAAGAATATTCTAATGCTTTTCATCGCTACAAAAATACTTATATAATTCGGATTTCGGATGTTCGATTTCGGATTTAGAGTTTGTTTAGAATTTAGGGTTTAGAAATTAGAATTTAGGGTTTAGAGTTTATTTCAATTTTCTACCTAAAAGGATAATATGGCGCAATCATGAAATAAACAATCACCCCCGTTACAGTAACATATAACCATATAGGGAACGCCCATCTTACCAGTTTCTTATGTTTTTCTACCTGCATTTGTAAACCGCGGTAAAAGCTCAATAGTATTAATGGTAAAACACCGGCAGCAAGTATTATGTGTGAGGTTAAAATGATTAGATATATAGTACGTACAGACCCTACAGCTGCAAGCTCATCAGGTGATAAAACGCCATCTCTATTCAAATCACCAAATTTGGTTTCGGGATTCAAATAGTGGAACAATATATACGATACCAAAAACAACGACGACAGGCAAAAGGTCAGGATATTTATCCGCTTATGCATTGTAATATTTTTCTGTTTGATAAAATAAAGCGAGGTCACCAGCAAAACGCTGCATGTACCATTCAATATTGCATTAAGCTTAGGCAAATAAGGTACAAATGACGGAACAGTGGCAGGCGCAGGTATCAGGTGCCTGTTTAAAACAAGCACTACCACAAATACAAAAGTAGATATCGCAGCCACAAAACGGAATATAAATTTATCAGTCATTTGTTATCAATATAAGGGTTGCTCCCTGTTCAACAATTCTTCTTTTATCAGCACTTTGATCTCGTCATTTAACCTCAAAACATCCTTTAATAAGGTACCGGAGTAATATCCTCTAATTCTTTTATGGCTATCAATTAATATCAGCTTATCTGAGTAGATATAATCATCATTACCGGCTTTCAGTGCATTAACCAAAAACCCCTCACGCGCAAGGTGATATATGGTAGCGGTGTCCCCGGTCATGAACGACCATTTTGGTAATGAGACAAATTTCTTAGTATAAGATTTAAGAGCTTTTACCGAATCACGTTCAGGATCAACGGTGATCGAAGCAAAATAAACCATTTTGTTTTTTGCCCAGGCTTGCGCCAAACTATCCATATTGGCATTCATCACATTGCAAACTGTTGGGCAATGTGTATAGAAGAAATTAGCTACAAATATTTTGTTATCAAATGAATGCAACGAGACTTCCTTACCATCCTGATCGTATAGACGAAAATCGTTTAAGGTATGATAAATAGTGTCAGGAATATCCTTGCCTTTAACACGATGGGTAGTTTTAGCTAACTCTTTAGGACCGAACTTAGGCAGACTATGATATCTGTTCTCCCCTTTTACGGTTAGCAAATAATATAAAAATCCTGGTAAAGCTAAGATCATTACCAGGATTAGAATTTTTTTTATTAAGCTTAATTTGCTCATTACATTCTCAGATCGATCCAGTGGTGGCTTTCATTTGTAAGCACAAGGATCAAACCGATGATAAACAAAACAGGGACTATGATTGCAAACACCAACCCGAGTTTTTCAAATTTAAGGTGCATAAAATAGCCAACGATATAGAACGCTTTAGCTAACGTTAAAACGATGTATATTGGATTAGCACTATGATAGGTCATATGACCGTGCGGTACCAAATAAAGAGCTATAAAGAACTCTACACAAGTGATACCCAGTAATACAAAGAAAACGTTCCAGATTCTTTTCCTGGTCATGCCCTCATGCTCCTCGGCATGATGTTCTGTATGAGTTGTTTCTGTTGAAGACATACGATGATTTTTAAACTAAGTAAAAGAAAGTGAACACGAATACCCAAACCAAATCTACAAAGTGCCAGTAAAGGCCTACTTTTTCGATCATTAAATAGCTTCCGCGTTTCTCATAAGTACCCATTAAAACATTAATGGTAATAATGATATTGATAACAACACCACTGAATACGTGGAATCCGTGGAAACCTGTTATAGTAAAGAATAAGTTAGCAAACTGATGTGCATAAGTAGTTGATGGCGCACCATGAAAAAGGGTTTTCAGCTCTTCTATACTCGGTATTGAGCCCCACCAAAAGCCCTCGCTATGTAAATGGTTCCACTCCAACGCCTGGCAGCCCAGGAACATTAAGCCACCGATAACAGTACCGATCATCCACCAAACAACTTCTTTCTTAGAATTACGATGGCCAGCCTCAACAGCTAATACCATGGTAACCGAGCTCATGATCAATATAAAGGTCATTAACCCAACAAATACAAGTGGTGCCCCGTGCTCAATCATTCCGGGTACCGACTGGAAAACCAGGTCTGGTGCCGGCCACGCGTTTGAACTGAAACGTAATGCACCGTAAGAGATCAGCAATGATGAAAAGGTAAACGCATCCGAAAGGAGGAAAAACCACATCATCATTTTACCATACTCAACAGCGAAAGGCGATCTTCCCCCCGCCCATGGCGTTGTTTTAACTTCGTCTATTTGTGATACAGTTGTACTCATTTGTACTTGATTGTTGTGTTATTAATATTGGTTCAAAAGTAAAAAAACATATAGATAAATCCATATAATATCGAGAAAATGCCAAAATATTGATGTCATTTCCATTTTGTATAAATTGATTACCTGTGATGTGTTGCGATAAACATTTCTTAAAGCGTTAATTATTACCAGCAAGCCAGCAACAATGTGTATTAAATGCACTCCTGTAAACACATAAATAAATGATTGCGAAGCATTCGCATTGCCGGTAAAAAATATCCGCATTTTATATGCCAGCAAATACCAGCCATATACCTGCAAGCAACAAAAAGTTATCCCTAATGCAAAGGTTAACCACAAAAAAAGCTTTTGTTTTGCAAATTCCAACCTTTTTGTGGCCCTTGATGCTAAAAATAAAGTTATACTGCTGATAATGATCACAGCAGTACTGTATTTAAACACATCAGGCAATTGTACATTTATTCCGTGTCCCCTGCCCCCCGAATACACAATAAAACCACTGGTAAATGCTGCAAAAAGCATAAATGAGGTGAAAATAAACAACCACATATTAAACTTTTTGGGCGACAGGTTTAACCTGTCTTTTTCTTCTTGTATCTGAGCCATCATCTCACTTTCCTAAAAAATCAAACAAAAACATTAATTGCACTACCGGCAAATAAAAAAACGAACCAAACATCAGTCTTTGAGCCGATTTAATATCTCGTTTAATTAAAAGCATTAAACCGAGGTACAAAAATAATAAACTGCAAACTAATGACACACCTCCTACCCAATATCCTCCATAATGATAAATAGTCGGCAATAAACTTACCGGCAACATAATCAATGTGCTGATAAAGGTGATAATAGCGCTTCCCAGGTCACGTTTCCCCGTAGGTAGCAATCTGAATCCTGCCAGCTTATAATCATCATCCAATACCCAGGCAATAGCCCAAAAATGCGGGAACTGCCATACAAACTGAATACCGAAAACAATTAAAGCAATTTGGTCTACCGTACCGTAACCGGCTACATAACCAATAAATGGCGCCAATGCACCTGGTATAGCACCTACAAATACAGCTATAGGTGATAATCTTTTAAGCGGAGTATACGCAAAAGCGTAAAATAAGATCGAAAATACTGAAAGCAGACCGGCAGTCAAGTTTAAGCTACCTAATAAATAAGTGCCCGCTAAAGCCATAATCAAACCTAATATCAGCGCCTGTCCGGTAGTCATATGTCCGGCAGGGATTGGCCGATCCTTAGTACGCTTCATTAATTTATCAAGGTCCTTCTCAATGATCTCGTTAAAACAATTTGCGGCTGCAGTCACTAAAAAACCACCTATAATAAGCATGCCCCAGTGCTTCCAGTTGATTACACCGTGGGTTGAAGCATTTGCCTTGCTTCCGATAAGGAAGGTAACCGATGCCGAGAAAACCACCAGGAAAGTAAGCCTGAACTTGATCAGTTTAGAAAAATCTTTCCACTTCATTTATACCCCCCTTGTCTGTTTGCTGATTGATATAAATTCAGCATTAAATAAAATTGTGCACCAAACATCAAACTGGCAAAAACAATATGAAGCGTTTGTGCAAACGGTGGCAAAGCTAAATAAGATAAAACAATACCCGTAACTATCTGCAGCATAATGATCAGAAAGTTAAAACTCATCAATTGCTGCTGTATAGAGTGCCTGCTAAAGTGACGTCGTATCAATGCATAAAGCATTATATTAATAACCAGTACCAGTATAGCCACGTCTCTGTGTTGAGTGAATATTTGTCCGGCACTATTTACCCAACCATCCCTGTAACCACTTAATCTGGTCGCTACAGCATCTATCTTTTCTCTTACTTCTGTACCAAAAGTGATCTGCACTATACTTAAAATCAATGCCAGCAAAGCTATAATATGGATGATAGGAATAGTATCGAGTTTGGGTTTTCCGTATGCTTTAGCCAAATGATAAGTAGTTATACTCAGGGCCAATATAGCCAATGCCAGCAACATGTGTACGGTAACAATCCATGCCACGAGGTTGGTTGATACCACTATCGACCCAAGCCAACCCTGGAAACCTACCAGGATCAGGTTTAAAATACTGAGAAAAACAATCAACTTGCTTTCTTTTGAATAGCTAAAAGCATATACAGCCGTCAAAAGCAAAAACAAACCGGATATAGCCCCAATTAACCGGTTAATATATTCCGTCCAGGTTTTGGCGGCATTAAATTCTTCGGGGACTAATATTGATCTGTCCTGACGCAGACGAGTAGCTAAATCACTAAATCCAAATACATCAAGTGTTTTTGCAAATCTTTGATTTTTGGCTTCGCGGCCAGCGACATATTTTTGCTTATAATCTGCAGGTAATTCGGAGCTTTCGGTTGGAGGCACATAGCGGCCAAAGCATTTTGGCCAATCCGGGCAGCCCATTCCTGAGCCCGTGCTTCGCACTACCCCGCCAGCAAGTATCAATACAAAAAGCAGAACAATTGTAATAAGATTGATCTTTTGGAACCTTTTTTGGGATACTGCTATGTTCATCTAAATATTAAAAATTTAGGGTACCTCGTTTTTAGTTTTGAGTTAGGAGTAGTGAGTCATAAGTCAATTTTAATGATCTTACTTAAAACTCAAGACTTAGAACTCAAGACTCCAAAACAGATACCCTAAAAGATCAGATCAGGAATAATTTAATTATTGATTTAGTGAATTAGTAATTGAGTGAGTTGCTGATCACCAATCACTGCCCATCGTTCACTATTTTACTTCTTCGCTTGATCTTTGCGTTTTTTTCCACTCATTATAGTGTTCCAAACCGGCAGGATTATCTTCAAAATCATGAGGTAAATTAGAGCTCATGGTTTCTGAATATGGTGTTGTCTGTTGAATGAAATCCGTATCATGACCTGGTTTGCTATAGTCATATGGCCAACGATAAACCGTTGGGATCTCTCCTGGCCAGTTGCCGTGAATATGCTCAATAGGTGCGGTCCACTCAAGTGTTGTTGACTTCCATGGATTCTGTGGTGATTTTTTACCAAAGAAAATGGTATGAATAAAGTTATAAATGAATGCTATCTGCGCCAGTGCAGCAACAATTGCAGCCCAGGTAATAAATGTATTTACTGATAGCCAACGATTAAATGCCGGGAATTCTGTCATGGCATAATAACGACGTGGTACACCATCAAGACCCATAAAGTGCATAGGGAAGAATACCAGGTAGGCGCAAATAAATGTTATCCAGAAGTGCAGATAGCCTAATTTCTCGTCCATCAGTCTGCCAAATAATTTCGGGAACCAGTGGTAAACACCCGCAAGCATACCAAATATTGCTGCCGAGCCCATTACCAGGTGGAAGTGTGCTACCACAAAGTAAGTATCGTGCAGGTTAATATCCAAAGCAGCATTACCTAAGAAAATACCAGTTATACCTCCAGAAATAAAGAATGATACCATACCAATAGCAAAAAGCATAGCCGGAGTAAACCGGATATTACCACGCCATAATGTAGCCAGCCAGTTAAATGTTTTTACTGCCGATGGCACCGCAATAATCAGCGTAGTGATCATAAACACACCACCCAGGAACGGGTTCATACCGGTTACAAACATATGGTGCCCCCAAACAATAAATGACAGCACAGTGATACCGATCAATGAGTAAACCATCGCATGATAACCGAAGATAGGTTTACGTGAGTTTACCGCAATAACTTCGGATGAGATACCCATCGCAGGCATAATTACGATATATACTTCAGGGTGGCCCAGGAACCAGAATAAGTGCTGGAACAGGATAGGGCTACCACCTTCATACGGCATAATTTTGCCATTCAGTATAATATCTGACAAGTAAAAGCTTGTTCCGAAACTACGATCAAAGATCAACAGTACCACACCCGCAACTAATACAGGGAATGATAATACGCCTAATACAGCAGTTAAGAAGAAAGCCCAAACGCTCAAAGGCATTTTCCAAAGGTCCATCCCCTTGGTACGCATATTCAATACAGTACTTATATAGTTTATACCACCCATTAGTTGTGATGCAATAAAGCATACCATACTGACCAGCCACAGGGTCATACCTAGCTCAGAACCTTTCATAGCTTTTGGCAATGCGGATAATGGAGGGTATATTGTCCAACCAGCACCAGCAGGGCCTTTTTGTACAAAAAACGAAGATATCATGATCACACTGGCTATGAAGAAAAACCAGTACGATAACATATTAATAAATGGAGAAGCCATATCCCGGGCCCCTAACTGTAATGGGATCAACAGGTTACTGAAGGTACCGCTCAAGCCTGCTGTTAATACAAAGAATACCATAATGGTACCATGTATAGTTACCAGTGAAAGATAAAACTCCGGATCCAAACGTCCGCCTGGCGCAAAACGTCCTAACAAAGTCTCCATTAATGGAAATGTTTTGTCAGGATAAGCCAACTGTATCCTGAAAAGGATAGAAAGTAGCATCGCAACAACCGCCATTATGATCCCTGTGATCAGGAATTGCTTGGCGATCATTTTGTGATCCTGGCTGAATACGTATTTAGTTATAAAAGAACCATGATGGTGTTCGTGCTCGTGCTCGTGACCCACTACCCCATGATCGTGAACTGCTAATGTTGACATAATCGCTATACTTGATTAATTATTTAATGCTATCCTGTTTTGTGCCTTATCCTGCTGACCTGCGTCTGCAAGATGCAATTCCTTTTTCAACTGATCGCTCAGGTAAGGTTTTTGATGTGAAAGCCAACTCTGGTATTCAGCTTCGCTAACTACACGTACTACTTTTTGCATGTTATAGTGACCGCCACCGCATATTTTGTTGCAATACAATAGGTATTCAAATTTAGGATCATCTAACCTGTTACGCATTTCAGCAGTAGTGATGGTTGGTTTAAACTTAAAAAAGGTTGGCAAGCCCGGTACAGCGTTCATCTGAACCCTGAAATGTGGCAGATAAACACTATGGATCACATCCTGAGCATGAATGTTAATACGAATAGTTTGATTTACCGGCAACACTAATGTATCCGCCTTCAAATCATCAAAACTATTCCTGTCTTTAAAATTAACTCCTAAAATATTGTTTGCTGTGTACAGTTGATAATTCACCGTACCCAGTTTACCATCTTTACCCGGGTAACGTATTTCCCATGCAAATTGGTGCCCGGTAACATCAATATTGATATCACCTTTGTTATTATCAACATTGGTAACTGTTCTCCAGGTGAAAAAACCGAATACAACCAGTATAGTTAAAACGATAGCCGGGATAATTGTCCAAACCTTTTCAATGGTATTGTTATGCGGTAAATAGTAACCCTTACGTTTGTCCGACCCACGATATTTGAAAAGGAAACCAAACAATAATATCTGTGTAATAAAAAATACAAACAGAGTAATGATAGTTGTGGTCCAGAACATGAAGTCGATCTTCGAACCATGCTCAGATGCTGATTCAGGAAGGATCATGCTGCCTTGTACTGTAAGTGACCAATATGCACCGTATAAACCTACTACGAGGAATATGATACAGATGATACCTATGATATTATTCCAGTTCATTCCCTTTTTGCCTTGCATTTGAAGGCTCAGGTCATATACCTTTAATATTTTACCGATCACAGCTACCACTGTACATGCTAAAAACAGCAGCAATACATAGTAGCCTACTCCCGCCCACATATTAGCCTTATCTGCTGATGATTGAGCAGCTGCACCGCTGCTATCCTGCGCCATAACCAAATTGGTTCCAAGCAGCATGAACGCAGCAGAAAGCGAAAGTATTTTTTTAGAGTTTATTAAATTTTTGAATCCCATTTTTAATGTCTGTTTGGTATTCTTTACCCGTTGTAAATTTAGCAATATATTATATGTGATGGTGAAGGCTCTCCTCCAGGAATGGATGCTTTTTAGGAATAAGCGATTTAAACTTACTTAACGCATTCAATACCACGAAAGTGAACAATCCCGCAAATCCGATAAAAATACCAGGTTCGATCAAACTAAACTCTGTGTACCAGTGTTCCTTTGGACCGATAGTTCCCGGCATGATCATTTGCCAATAATCTAACCAGTGACCTATGATTATAATAATAGCCATCGTTTTCAATACACTGACGTAACGTTTTGAATCACGTGACATCAATACTAATAATGGTGCAGCAAAGTTGATCACTATATTAAGCCAGAACCATGGCATAAACTGTGGCTCCCATCTTATGAAAAAATATGCTGATTCTTCCGGTATATTGGCATAATAGGTTAGCAGGAATTGAGCAAACCATAAATATGTCCAGAAAACAGAGAAAGCAAACATAAATAAGCCCATGTTGTGTAAATGGTCTACGGTGATCCATGACATATAACCTGCTTTTCTCAGATAGATGATCACTAATGTCATCGCTGCAAGACCGCTTACCCATAAACCGGCAAGGTTATACCAGCCAAACATTGTAGAAAACCAACGTGCCTCTAATGACATGATGGTATCAAATGCAAATACCGGTATGCTAAACCCAAATAATACCAGGAATACTGCTGATATTGCGAAACTTTTGTTGTAAAACTTCATGCCGCCCAGATCATCTTCGTTATTTGAATATTTATGAAGCAACCAGCCAAATATGCTATAGCAAAGCAGCATAGCAAAAATACGGGCTAAAAAGTATGGTTTGTTCAAATAACCTTCTTTACCTGCGATAACGTGATCGTATATACCGCTATCTTTCACATGCAGATCATGTGTTGCCCAACGGGCGTATAGATAAGGCTGTATGTGATCTTTTCCGTCAATATTTACCGTATGTGTAAATGATAATCCGCATACGATAATGATAAATAATATGATCGCAGCTATTGGTAATATCTTTCCAAATGCTTGTGGTATACGTAATATAGAGGCCGACCAACCCGCCTGCGCAACGTATTGTATAGCGCAAAACATGATACCTGCTGCGCAAACACAGGTAAAATAATACCCATTCAATAAGAGATTATCAAATGTTTGCTCCGTATTGGTCAATAACCCGGCTATAATGGTAATTACACCTATAACTATAGCAATCAGGCTCCAGGATTTAACTTTCCCGGTAAACTGGTATTGCTCGTCAAAACTGTTATGAGTCTTCATCTAAATTATAATTCTTATAAAGTTTGTAAATGGTGTACATACATAATTACTTTCCAGCGCTCCTCAGGTGCAAGTTGTGAGGCATATGATCCCATTGCATTCACGCCATAAGTTATGGTGTGATATATTTTGCCATCAGTAAGGTCTTTCATAGCGCCACCGCGTGATGATTGTCCTTTTGAGTATGATGGAGGAGCCGGATATCCATGTGCTACAACCAATCCGTCGCCCTGGCCTGACATACCGTGGCATGGCGAACAAAAATGTTCAAACAATACTTGGCCATCGGCAAAATTTGCCTGGGTTTGTGGTAGCGGGCTTTTCACTTCAGTACCAGCTAATTCATATCCATCCTTTGAGTTTGGATAATCAAACGGTGTAAAACCGATTGGAATAGTACCTGCTGGCGGTTTCTGTGCAGTCTTACCATCTTTAAAATTCGGGTTAGGCTGATCGGGATCATACGCAATATGTTCGTACATATTGGGGGCGTACTCCCATCCGGTATTTCTTTTGTCTTTGCACGATGTAATTACAACCGTGGCAGCAATAGTAACAACCGCAAACCCCAATATTTTCATTTTATTCATAGCTAACATATTTTCTATCGTTATGCTTTACTTCTACTGCTCCAGCTTCTTTTAATATATTTGTGATATCCTCATGCGGGATATTTCCTTTAGCGTCTATGGCTATTACAAAACGGTCATCAGTCGCTCTGAAATCCATCACCCTTGGCGCACGGCCCGGGAAAAGGTGAGTAGAGAAGAAAAACGTTATCGTCATACCAAAAGCGGTAAATAATACTGTCCATTCAAATGTAACCGGGATAAAATCCGGAACTGCGAAGGCTGGTTTACCACCGATATTTATCGGCCAGTCATGTACCAGGAAGTAATATACCAAACTGAATATGGTTGTACCGCCCAGGCAGCCAAACATGAAGGCAGCAAATCCTAAACGTGATGGTTTAACCCCTAATTTAGCCTCAATACCGTGGATAGGCATAGGTGTATACACATCGTAAATAGGAACGCTATTTTTTTGTAATTTGTCGATCCCATGCATCATTACATCCGGATCGTCAAAAAGGCCCAATATAAATTTAGTACTGCTCATTATTATACTTTTTCATATTTTGACAGTTCAACGCTGTCAAATTTGGTTAATGATTCTTTATAGAATTCAACATGAGACGGATCAACATGTCCCTCTTCAATTAATTTCTTCTTAGCCTGTTCACTTGAGCTCTTCAATAACAATTTCACTTCGGCCATTGCTATAGATGGTGCTACCCTGATAAACAATAAGAACAAGGTAAAGAACACACCGATAGATCCGATAAATACGCTCATATCAACCCAGGTTGGATAAAACATAGCCCAGCTTGAAGGGATAAAGTCGCGGTGCAGAGAGGTTACGATGATAACGAAACGCTCAAACCACATACCGATATTTACTACGATAGAAAGCACCCATGAAATTGGAATATTGGTTCTTACCTTCTTGAACCACATCATTTGGGTCATCAATACGTTACAACCATACATCATACAACCTGCCCACCAGTAAGGACCGATAAAACGGTTTAAGAATGTATACTGTTCGTATTCGCCGCCTGAGTAGTAAGCGATAAAAAATTCTGTCAGATAAGCCACACCAACTATCGATCCTGTTAAAAGGATGATCTTGTTCATCGATTCGATGTGGAACATAGTGATGTAATTCTCAAGGCCCAACACTTTACGTGCTATAAGCAATAGTGTTTGCACCATCGCAAATCCTGAGAAAATAGCTCCCGCAACGAAGTATGGAGGGAATATGGTAGTATGCCATCCTGGTTCCAGTGAAGTAGCAAAGTCCATGGATACAATGGTGTGTACCGAAAGTACCAGTGGTGTTGAAATACCTGCAAGGATCAATGACACTGTTTCAAAACGTTGCCATGTCTTTACTGATCCGGTCCAGCCAAATGATAATACTGAATATATTCTGCGGCGGATACCGGTAGCACGGTCACGGATTGTTGCCATATCCGGCAGCAAACCTGTATACCAGAACACCAATGACACAGAGAAATATGTTGATATCGCAAATACGTCCCAGATCAATGGCGAGTTAAAGTTAACCCACAATGAGCCGTACTGATTCGGGAAAGGCAGTGAATATACAGCCATCCATGGGCGGCCCATGTGTGCTACGATATAGGTAGCTGCGCAAATTACCGCGAAGATGGTCATCGCTTCTGCCGACCTGTTGATAGAGTTACGCCAGTTTTGACGGAACATTAAAAGTATCGCTGAGATCAGCGTTCCGGCGTGACCAATACCTACCCACCACACGAAACCGGTGATATCCCAGGCCCAGCCTACTGTTTTATTTAAACCCCACGAACCTATACCATACCAAAAAGTCCAGCTTACTGCAAACACCCAAAGGCATGCAGCTAACGACGCGACCGTGAAACCTATCCACCAAGCCTTGGTTGGCATATTTTCTACCGGCCTCAAAACATCATTCGTAATTTTTGCATACGTGATGTCGTTACCGGTAATTAACGGTTCCCTTATTATTGATTCATTATGAGATGCCATATTCTATATCTCTATCTTATAATTTAAGCTTCTAACTCAGTATTAGTTGTATTTCTAACTTTTACCTGGTAACCAATACCTGGTTGTACGTTCAATTCTTCAAGCACGTAATAAGTTCTTTCGCTCTTCAATGCTTTTGAAACTTCTGAATCCGGATCATTTCTATTTCCAAACACGATCGCATTTGCAGGGCAAGTTTGCTGACAAGCAACTTTGATATCTCCGTCTTTAAGCGGACGTTTCTCAATTTTTGCTTTAAGTTTACCAGCCTGGATACGTTGAATACACATTGAACATTTTTCCATTACACCACGGAAACGAGGCACAACATCAGGATTAAGTACTAAGTGTGTATGTTCGTTGATCAGGTAGTTGTCAAAACGTGAGTCGTTCCAGTAGTTGAACCAGTTAAAGCGGCGAACTTTATATGGACAGTTGTTAGCACAATAACGCGTACCTATGCAACGGTTATAAGCCATCTGGTTTAATCCTTCAGATGAGTGTACTGTCGCCAATACCGGGCAAACAGTTTCGCAAGGCGCATGATCACAGTGCTGGCACAGCATAGGCTGGTGCACTACTGATACATGGTCAAGATCTTCCAATGTTGAAATTTCCTGCTCTTCGGTTACTTCTTTGCCCTTATCATTAAAGCTATAATAACGGTCAATACGTATCCAGTGCATTTCGCGACGGCGGCGAACCTCATCACGACCAACAACCGGGATATTATTTTCAGCGCTGCAAGCTACCACGCAAGCACCGCAACCGGTACAAGCATTGAGGTCTATAGCCATTACCCAGTTATAAGCGGGGCGTTCGTAAGAGTCCCACAAATCTTCGTATGGTTTATGTTTTCTCTCTTCGCCGCTGCTTGATGACGGATCTTTTAAATATTCTTTAAATGAAGTCTCGCGTATTACGTTACGTCCTTCAAACGAGTGGTGTGTTTGGGTTTGAGCCAATATCACATTATCACCGGTCTTTGAAATCGACGCAACCGCTGCCCCCTGGAAAGTTCCATTAATGAAAGTAAGGAACGGGAAGGCATTTTTACCTACATCATTACCCGCAGGACCTGCTTGTGTACGGCCATAACCAACAGCTACAGAGATAGTGCCCTGTGCCTGGCCTGGCTGTGATAATATTGGCAATGCAATTGAATAACCATTTGCATCGATAGTAATCACATCACCCTGTACATGTCCCAGCTTTTTGATATCAGTTGGAGACATGGCAGCAAAGTTGTCCCATGTTACTTTTGATACCGGATCAGGCAATTCCTGCAACCATGGGTTGTTTGCACGTTTACCATCGCGCATAGCAACAGTTTGGTATAATTGCAATTCAAATTTACCAGCTGAAGTTTCCAGCTTATTGCCCTGGTTAATGATAGTTTGAGCAACACCATTCAAATCACGGCTGAAAGTATAAGTACCGGCTGGTTTATCTTCTACTTTTATAAAACCTGTTTGTAATAATGTTTCCCATCCTTTTTGACCGGATAATCCGCCTTTTGACAGCAGGTTTTTATCCCAGTTATTTCTTACGTAAGTATAATATTCTTTAACAGCATTATCAGACCATAATAATAAGCTTTGTTCAGCCTGACGCGTATTGTATACCGGGTTGATGGTTGGCTGTACTACAGTGTAATATCCTTCCAATACATTACTATCACCCCATGATTCAAGGTAATAATGATTTGGTGCTGCTACATTACAAAGTGCCGCAGTTTCATCACTACGTTCTGAGAAAGATATTTTTAAACGAACTTTCTTCAGTGCATCCTTTATAGCGGCGCCGTTATGATAATCATAAGCAGGGTTTGCATTCAGGAACATAACTGCGTCAACCTCGCCACGGTTCATTTCTTTTACAAACTCAGTATAGTCATGATCATTACCTGCATATTGATTAGAGTAATTATCAAGATCAATTGTAGTACCATAGCTGCCCAACAAAGAGTTGATAGCATTAACCAATACCTGCGTAGCGACGTCATTTGAACCTGATACCACTAAAGCTTTACCTTTTGCTGTCTGTAATTCTTTGGCAGCGATGGTAATGGCTTTATCAGCAGTAACGTTATTTAATTTTTTAGTTCCTGGTAAAGTAGTACCGGAAATCTGATTGTATAAATTAACTAAAGCAATTCCTTCTTCTGATGGCTTAACCGGGATACGCACATCGGCGTTTGTACCGGTAAGGCTCATACCCGTTTCAAACTGGATATGACGAGACATCTTTTTGCTTTCGAGCGATTTGTTGTTACGGTTCTGAACATACTGGTTCATGAACTCAACAGGTGAAATCCAGGTACCAAGGAAATCTGCTCCGAAACTTACTATAACGTCAGCTTTATCAAAACGGTAGTGCGGCAATACTGCTTTACCAAAGCTATTTTGGTTTGCCTGTATAATACCGGTATAAGAAACCGCATCATAAGTAACATGTTTTGCGTTTGGATAAGCTGCAATAAAATCAGCTATTACAGCTAACGTAGAAGGGCTGTGGATAGTTGATGAAACGATCCTGATCTGTTTGCCACCGGCTTTGATCGCAGTTAATTCATTTTTAACAAAAGCATCAACCTCATCCCAGGTAGAATCAGCTCCCTTAAGAACCGGATTCTTTAAACGGCTGTAATCGTACAGGTCCAATACGGAAGCCTGTGCTTGTCCGCTTAAGCCACCTTTTGATAACAGGTCATTAGGATTACCTTCTATTTTGATCGGCCGGCCTTCGCGGGTTTTTACCAGGATGGCGTGTCCTTCATAGGTCGAAACATAATAGTTTGCTATACCCGGAGTTACTTCTTCAGGTTTGATCAGGTAAGGGATCGATTTATGTACAGGAACTTTCTGACAAGCAGCCAGCGTAACTGCACCTACACCAAAACCCAATGCCTTTAAAAAGTCACGACGGGGTGTTTTAGCCATTAAGCCACCACCGCTCAAAACTTCTTCAATCGGAATAGGCTCGGCAAATTCGTGTTTATTTTTCTCAACAAATTCCGGCTCGTTGTTTAGTTCTTCTAAACCTTTCCAGTATTTTTTATTGCTGTCCATTTAAGCTATATAAACTGTAATGTTTTTTCAAATAATTATTAATAATGGCACTTGCCGCACTCAATACCGCCCATCATGGCTTCAGTTACTTTTTGGCCATCTCTGATCATTTTGTGCACTGCTTCCATTTTCTCATAGTAAGCGTTGCCTTTGATATTGATCTCGGTACGTTTGTGGCACTGAATACACCATTTCATTGTAAGTGGTGAGTATTGATAAACCTCTTTCATGGTTTCAACCGGTCCGTGGCAAGTCTGGCATTTTAAGCCCTGAACTTTCACGTGCTGTGAGTGGTTGAAATAAGCAAAGTCTGGCAGGTTATGAATACGTATCCACTGCATAGGGTGCGTTTTGGTACTGTCATATTTCTGCGTTGCAGGATCATATCCTAAAGCATCATATATCTTATGTATCTCCGGCGACTCTGTCTTTACTACCTTATGGCAGTTCATACACACATTCAACGAAGGAATTGAAGCATTCTTTGACTTGTAAGCACCTGAGTGGCAATACTGGCAATTGATTTTCATTGCCCCGGCATGCAGGTCGTGAGGGAATTTAATTGGTTGAACCGGCTGATAACCTGTGTGCACGTTAGTGTTCCACAATGTAGTCCATGTCCAGCTTCCTAAAGCTATTGTACCGCAAAGGATAACAAAGAATACGAATTTCTTATTCTTGGCTAACCTCTTTACCAATGCATAACGATCAGCAGGAACAACAACTTCAACAAGTTCTTCTTCCAGTCCAAGACCTTGTCTTTTTAACAGCAAACGCTCTAAAGTGCCAATTACCTTGTTCAGCACCAGTATAACTAAAAAAGCAACGATGATCACACCGATCAGACCGAAGATCACAAGGTCACTTGGACCTGATTCTTCAGCTTTGGCTGTGGCAGCACCGGCAGCAGGAACAGCTGCCTGCATTTTCTTATACTCTGTACGAACATAAGAGATAATGTTAGCTACATCCCCGTCAGACAAATCTGCAAAAACAGTCATGCCTGATTGATTGTAATCGTTATAGATCTTAAGCGCCTTAGGATCCTTAGCAGCGATCAACGCCTGGTTGTTCTGGATCCATTTGGTCAGCCATTTGTCGTCGGTTTCAGACTGCATTTGCGGGCCTAATGCCGGACCAATCAACCGCTGATCAAGCTTATGGCAGGTGGTACATTTCGACTTGAACAGGGCCTCGCCTTTGGCAGCGTCTCCCTGGGCATAAGCAGAGAATCCACAAATAGCAAGTCCGGCTACCAGTAAAACCGACCTTGAAAATTGTTTTAAAATCAATGAGATACTTCTCATAAAGTGTATTTATGCTAAATAATTTTTATTTATATGTTTGAAAATCGACAAAGATGGATGCTTTTTATCCGCTTTTTCAGCCACAAAAGTAAAATTTATTACAGTATGGCTGACAAATTAATGACAGTTATATATAATTTATAATCGTTCTAAATAAATGCAAAAACATACTTTAAAGTTGTAATTTGGCTCTTTTTTAGTAGGTGGAATCAATCAGGTTTGATAATACAATATTACCTTTTTTTTGAAATATAATTATTGTTTTAATATCCATGCAAAAATTAGCGGTACCACAATGGTTGCATCAGATTCTACTATGAACTTTGGTGTGTGAATGTCCAGTTTTCCCCAGGTTATTTTTTCGTTCGGTACAGCTCCTGAATAAGAGCCATAAGAGGTAGTCGAATCCGATATCTGGCAAAAGTAGCTCCAGAATGGTATATTCTGCATTTCCATATCCTGGTAAAGCATCGGTACCACGCATATCGGGAAGTCACCTGCAATACCTCCGCCTATTTGGAAAAAGCCGATGCCCTTACCTTCAGAGTTCTTCACATACCAATCGGCAAGCCAGGCCATATACTCAATACCACTTTTCATGGTTGTAGGTTTTATCTGCCCTTTTATCACATACGATGCGAAAATATTTCCCATTGTTGAATCTTCCCATCCCGGTACTACAATCGGAAGATTTTTTTCAGCCGCTGCCAGCATCCACGAGTTTTTAGGATCGATCTCATAATATTGCTCCAACTCGCCGCTAAGCAATATCTTGTACATAAACTCATGCGGGAAATAGCGCTCACCTTTGTCATCTGCGTCTTTCCATATTTTATGGATATGTTTCTGCAGGCGTCTGAAGGCTTCTTCCTCTGGTATACAGGTATCAGTTACACGGTTATAATGATTTTCAAGCAAATCCCATTCGTCCTGCGGACTAAGGTCGCGGTAATTCGGCACACGTTTATAGTGCGAATGTGCTACCAGATTCATAATATCTTCTTCCAGGTTAGCGCCGGTACAGGAGATAATATCAATTTTATCCTGGCGGATCATCTCGGCAAGGGATATACCTAATTCGGCAGTGCTCATTGCGCCTGCAAGTGTTACCATCATTTTGCCGCCTTCGGTCAAATGGGTCTCATATCCTTTAGCTGCATCCATTAATGCTGCAGCATTAAAATGCAGATAATTTCTCTCAATAAACTGCGAAATTGGTCCTCGTGTAGTGCTCATGGGATTAGCGGTATTAATTTGCTGCAAAAGTAGGTATTTTGTTTAATCTGCTGTTTTAAATTCAAAATTAGCAAACTGACAGAACAACTATGCAGAATTTGAGTTTATCTTAGCGGCATTCTGATCTATGAAAAAAATCCTTACCCTAATTATATTTCTATTCTGCATACACCACGTAAAGGCACAGGTAAAATGGCTGCCAAAGTTTGTTCAGAAAATGTATTTTGATAATGACAGCACAAAGCACAGCAGTTTTGTGGTGTTACCTGTGTTAAGTTCTGCACCAGAGACCGGGCTGGAAGTTGGAGGCGCAGGGCTATATTCCTTTTATACCGATACAACGAGAGGAAACAATACCAAGGTCTCCAATATTTTTGGTTATGCCACGATTACCACCAAAGGCCAGAGCCGTTTTAGTTTGAGCAATACTTATTGGACACCGCAAAACACCTGGCATATTTATTCAGCGATCAGTTATACACATTTTCCATTTAATTTTTATGGGATAGGCAACAATACCAGTAAGGCCGATGGTGAGCTGATAGATGAAAAACGCTTTAAGTTGAATTTCGATGCCGAAAAAATGGTGACCAAAAACTTCTATGCCGGTGTAGTAGCCGGAGGCTTTAATTACAAATATGCCAATGCTGACTCTACTAGCACCTTTTTTGAAACTAATCCGCAAGTCCAGGACCAGTCAGGTGGTGCGAGCGTTTACATAGGCCCAAGCCTGATATACGATACCCGGGATAATAATACCTACACCACCAGGGGTATAATCATTACGGCATATTATAATCTGATGCATGGCATTTTGAGCAATAATAGCTACGTGGGAGGATTTTTTAATATAGAATATTCACAGTTTTTTAAGCTAAGCAGAAAACTGATATTAGGCCTGGATATACAGGAACAAAGTCTTACCGGCGGGCGTTCACCATTCTATTTGTTACCCACATTAGGCAGCGACGAAATGATGCGTGGTTATTATAATGGCCGTTACCGCGACCGGAACTTTATAGCAGGCCAGGCCGAATTAAGATATCGCGTTTGCAACCGTATCGGAATTGTAGGATTTTTAGGCACAGGTGAAGTTGCCCATAGCAGTTTTAGTTTCAACTCACTTAAACCTGATTACGGTGGTGGTTTACGCTATTTCTTTGATACCGAAAAAGGACTCAGCATCCGCGCCGATTACGGCATCGGCGAAAAAGTACCAGGCGAATCACGTCAAAGCGGATTTTATATTGGACTTGGGCAAGCGTTTTGATGTGTCTGAAACAGAATTCTCAGAATTAAAGAATTAACAGAATTCAAACTCATAAAATTCGGGCAATTCTGCAAATTCAAAAAATCCGGTTCAGAATTTGGTTCAAGGTCTATTTATTTCAAATTCTTTTTCTCCATAAATGACGTCACTTTCGGTCAGGCCCTGAACTATTATCTTAAATGGGCCAGTTATATCGCTCGTATAAAAACTAAACTGTACATTGTTTTTTGAATTAATATAAATTAAGTGTTTCCAATAAATAGTCGAAAAATAGTCCGGTGCAGAAAGGCTAAATTGAGAGTAGTCGGAGCCATAAAATTCTTTGCTGTAATAGATGCCATTTACGGTCAACATTGACAAAGGCGGTAATAAGGGGCATCCTTTATAAACTATTTTGACGCCATGACTATTATAGTATTCCTCCCCTATAACCGGCATTCGGTTGTCCGCCTCATGAGGGTGAACTACACAATTAAGGAAATCGTAACGACAAACGTAATCGCCACAAGAATTCGACAGGTCTACGGCCTTCAGCGGCTTATCGAATTGATCGTCCTTGAAGACTTTTATGGTTACTCCTTTTAAATTGATCGTATGTTCAAAACCATTTATTATATCATTATCACCAGTTGAGTTGGTCGTTGCTGGTAAATTATAAATAAGTGGCTGGAACTCTTTAACCAGGGTATTATTAATTGAGTCAAAAGGATCTTTTATCGCTATTGAATACCCTTTTTCGGATCTATCGTTTAGCAACAAATGAATTTTTTTGTCTTGCGCGGTGATCATTTTTTTAATACCCAAAGAAAATTCCCCGTTTTTATTCGTCGTAATGAAATTGCTTGCAGAATCTGCCATTACTAATATCTGCGTAGATTTATTGACGTTTTTACCATTGTGCGTAACCACGCCGTTGAAGGCCGAGATAACCTGCATTTTGTTTACGGTATCCGAGGACTCCGTTTGCATCATTTCCTGCCAGGTAAATCGTCTCCAGCCCTTAATTAACAATACTTCTTCTAAATAAATCCTGTCAGCCTTACTCTGACCCATGTAGCTTTCTTTTAAGGGGATATCGTCCAGGTCATGTTTCAAATAAAAGTAGCTCTCGATGTCGTTGACTTTTTTCGTATCAATTCGGCTACTTTGAACACAGGCTACCGATACCCCTCCTTTAACCACAACAGAGTCCGCCGAAATGAGCTTCAACCGTACGCTTACTTTCTGCCTGGTATTATATTTTGGTTTATCGATCAATATTTTTATCGGTATGCGTGTATCGTAATGCGCAAAAAATATTCTTTCGATTAGCGGCCTTTGCATGCTATCCAAAATGGTTACGGAGTTCAGACCTTTGGGAACATCTTTTAAATTAATCAAAACTGTTTTTCCAGCTCCATTCAGTTCAATGGGGATATAAAAGAAAAACTGCCGGTAATTATGAATCATTAAAAAGAACTTTCCGGGAGATTTGCTCACTAACCTGATTTTGAGCGAGTCATTTGCTATCGAATTATCGACGTTGATTACCGGCCCACTCAATAATATTGAGGGCAAAGCGTAAACTGTGTCATTACCGTTACCGCCTATCTTAACTTCATATTTACTTCCAACAAGCGGGATCAATTTAAATTTACCCAATCCATACCTGTCGGTATGAACAGTATCAATGGGAACTTTATCTTTATACAAAATTCCATCGATTTCTAAAGGCATACCAAACGAATTCTTCGCTTCCCAGCCAATAATACTTTTAGTCGCATGTACCAGATTACCTCCTTCAGGATAAAATTTTACAGAATACCTGTTTTTTATTACAGGTAAAGCCATCTGTAAAGTCTTGATTTCTTTATTGTAGCTGACCTCTGCAGTTAAAATATTTGAGCCTGCATTGATTTTATCGATCGGAATTGAAAGCAGGTATTCTCCATTCTTATCGGTCTTTATTTTATTAGACGATAGTGCCTCAGAGTTTCCACCCAGATGAAAGAAGATTTCCGCGCCTGGCAATGGCAGTTTCTCTTTATTTGCGACCTTTATTTGTACCCGCCGGTATGCCCCAATCGGTGATTGCACTGAATCTACAAGATTTAAGGACGCTAAAATGCCGGAAGCAGACGTCGCTTTAATTGTGATAGGTTGAACGAAGCTGTCAATAGGCTTATCGGTAGCCAAAACATTATTATAGAGTAAAAAGCTGTAGTTGCCTGGAGGTATCGTATCAGGGATCAAGACATTTCCGAACGACAATCCATTTTCCATCACAAACCGTTGTTTAAGGACAATTGATTTTTTGTTGTCATTTACTAACAGTACTGAAAGTACCGTTGGGTTATTATTTTTCTCAGTATTCAGAAGATAAGCAGTAAACCAAACATTCTCATTATTTACATACACGTTTTTATCAAAGTGTGCAAATAACATGGAAGGTGACTTTGTGAGCTGATAAAATTTTAATTTTGAAAGTAAGGAATCAATATTTTGTTCGCCTGCTTGACCAAACAAACAGGACGTGTTCAACGATAAATAAATTAGTGTGATACAAAGTTTATAGATGGTCGTTTTCATATAGGCCACGTGCATCAATCTGTTTTAACCGAATGAATTTTTTAATTTAAAATCTATTGTAAATTCGATTTTTTAAGGGATTTTCAAGATGACTCCATTGGGAGAAAATAAGTGGGAATTATGACAATAATTCCAATATTGTATAGGTTGGCAACGTAGGTCATAAAATAGGCTGGTTAGGGTAATATAATTATTGAAGTTATAAGTAATATTCTTCAATAACTACCCGTAAAAACACCCATTTTTCAGAAAACGACGAATACGTATGTTAGGTATTTCAAAATCTGCATTGATGAACCGCTAAGCCGTATGTTATGAAGCAATTCGCTTTTATTGGGGTTTACTTCAGTTAGCATAATAGTTTAGTTTGGTTGATTCGGTTAAGTTGCATTTTTTTGTTCGAAATTTAGAATGCAAGAATTATAGTTGTGCTTCCTTTGATATTGATGCGCCAATGATTAGATAATTAAGTTTCTTCTCAATAAATCTTTTCCCAGAACCCTATACTTTGGGGACTTATTACAATATGTTCACTTTTCTGAAACGGTATTATAAAATCACTTTCAAAATGCTTTAGAAGTTCTTTTACACCTTGGCTTTCGATTGAATATCCCCCGATATTATTTGTTTCATTAAAAGCATCAACAAGTTTTATTATAGTTTCCGATTTATCGTCATTTTCTTCACAGACCAGGGCGTATGAAAAATTCTTGGAACTATCCTTGAGTTTGATTTCAATATCCCGGTAGCTAACATCAAGATTACTGCTATCACGAATTGATATCTTATAAGTTAAGTAAGGATTTGACTCTGAAAAGAACTGTAAAAATTGACCAATTTGTTCGATGCTGCCTGAGAATTTGTACTCCTTAATTGGTGGATATGTGGCACTGACACCGCCAACAAAATATACACATGTCCCAACAAAACCTAATAATATTAATCCGCAGACAATAGCAGTAATTTTTCTCATATAATAATTAGTCCATTTGCATATCAGCATATTTGCACATCTGCACATCATTAAATTTTTATCAAAAAATCCTCCTTCACCTGTCCCCTTTTAAAATACACCAGTCCTATCCAAAACAAGTCTACCGTAACTGTTACCTGCGGATTCGCTTTGATAATTTCCCAGGCTTCTTTCATGCCTTCGCTCCAATAAATATCATCGAAAATCAGCAGCGTGTTTTCGTGTACTTTAGGCAGGCACCATTCAAAGTATTTCAGGGTGGCATCCTTTTGATGATTACCGTCAACAAAAACAAAATCCAGTTGATCAAGGCCGTCGATCACACCCGGTAGCGTATCATCAAAATTTCCTATTACTTGTTTGATACTATTTATGTCAGCTTTATCGAAAACGTCCTTAGCCACTCCTGCCGTTTCAGGACAGCCTTCAAGAGTAAATAGTTGGGCATTTGGTGCGGCATTTTGTAAATATAGCGATGTTGTGCCCAGGCAGGTGCCTAATTCAATAATATTGCGTGACTGCAGGTCCTGCACTAACCGGTAAAGCAATTGTGCCAGTTTAGGTGGCTTCAAAGCATTGCGCGCAATGTCACTTATTTTCTTTTGTTTATTGTTGTTTACGTGTGAGCCAGCCCCCAAATCGGTTACAGTTATCACCTGATTGTCAGAAAGCAACCCGGTACGTATGCTTTCTATTTCATTGTAAATATCTTTGTATTTATAATCGTAAATAACCTCATCCACCAGCCTGTAAACAAAAGGCGAATGTAACCCATGCCTGCTTTTTCCGCGTATACGGTGCAGCAGGTAATCCTTCGCGAACCTGAAATTTAACATGGCTGTAAAATTAGAAAAGGTTTAGTATTTTAGACTTAATATATGTTAGACCCTAAAGTAATTAATTCGCTCATACGTTTGCTTGACGATCCGGACAGGGAAATATTTGAGCATATACATGATAAACTTGTTTCCTATGGCGGCGAGGTGATAGAATACCTCGAATCTGCATGGGAACAGGCTTTTGACCCGATACAACAAGAACGCATAGTCGACCTTGTACACGAAATACAGTTTGGCCTGATGAAAGAGGAATTGAAGCTTTGGTACCAGGGAGGTGCATTTGATCTGCTGCAAGGCGTGATCACCGTTAATAAATATCAATATCCCGATCTGGATGAGCAAAAATTGATCAACCAGATCGAAGCTATCAAACGCGATATCTGGCTGCAGATGATCTACGATGGCAGCCCGTCCGAGCAGATCAAACTGATCAACCATGTGTTTTACAATATTCATGGTTTTAGCGGAAATACCTCCAATCACCAGGACCCACAGAACAGCTTCCTGAGCCAGGTGCTCGAAACAAAAAAAGGCAATCAGATATCATTGGCCATTATTTATTCTATCATCGCCCAAAAGCTGGACATACCTGTTTATGGCGTAAACCTGCCGCAGCACTTCATTTTAGCTTATGTGGATGAAACGATGGAGACAGAATTTGAAGGCGGCATCCTGTTCTACATCAATGCTTTTAACAAAGGCTTTATTTTCGGTCGCCGGGATGTGGACATGTTCCTGAAACAACTGAATCTAAAAGCTGAAAAGCAGTTTTATGAGCCTTGCTCTAACGCGGATATCATCAGGCGGGTACTGCGTAATTTGATTAGTGCTTATGAAAACCTGGGCTCTGCTGAAAAGGTGGCTGAGTTAAATGAGTTGTTGGAGATAATGACCGGAGATCACCATTAATTACTCTTTAATTACCCTTGGCCTTAATTTCAGCTATCACCGGCTTTGATAACTATTTTTAATTCCGTTAGGAATAACCTGTTTATAGAATAACGCCACCAGGATATTTTAGGCTCCATATTCCAGGTGCCTCCTTTATACAGCCCAGATTTATAATCCAACCCAACGAGGAAAAGATTGCGGAGTTGAATGAGATGTTAAGGATATTAGGCTAGCAATAGTCACTTGCTTGCTAAATTTCGTATTATCGCAATGCTTGTATTCAAAGCAATTGCAAAAACCAAAACTGATATCACATACACGTTTCGTTTATAATTAAACTCCTTTGCTTTCAAATAGTCATACTCTCTTAGCCTTTCCTTATACATTTTATTTTTTGAAATTGACCAGTAAGGAATAATAAGTGCTGGCAGGCCACAAAAGGCTATAAATGCCATTCCTGATAATTTAATTCCAAATAAAAGGGCAATCTGTAACAACCCGGATAGAACTAAAAGTGTAATTAAATATAATAAATTGATTGCATTGCTCTGTGGTGTATTCTTCTCTCCCCAATTATAGGCGCTCCAATAAGCTGAAAAATATAAATACCACCAATAATGTCTTATTCCTTTTAAAATATTAAAACCCATTCTCATTCAACCAATTTGCAGCCCAATCAAACCAATGATCTTTGTTTTTGGGGTTGACCATTCCGAACCCATGCCCGCCCTCCTCGAATAAGTGCATTTCGGCTTTTACTTTATTATTCACCAACCCATCATAAAACATAATACTGTTTTGAACAGGCACGGTGTTATCATCTTCGGCGTGTATCAAAAAACATGGTGGAGTATCTGTTGTGATTTGTTTCTCGTTCGAGTACAAATCAATCAATTCCTGTGACGGGTTTTTACCGATCAGGTTTTCGCGAGAGCCTGAATGAGCAAACGGTCCGAAAGTAATTACAGGGTAGATCAGCATTGCAAAATCTGGTCGCAAACTGATATTTGAGGTATTTGCTATTACTGCTTTTTTAAAATGTGTCGCCAGAGTTGATGCCAGGTGCCCTCCGGCAGAAAAACCGATAATGCCTATTTTATCAGGCTTTACACCCCACTCTGAAGCCCTTTCGCGCACTATTTGTATTGCCCTCTGTGCATCCTGCAACGGCCCTATGGTTTTATCCACCATAATCTCATCACTCGGCAAACGGTATTTTACAACAAAAGCGGTAACGCCAATTTTATTAAATTCTCGTGCGATATCAGCTCCTTCGTAGGTTACTGTCAGGTTGATATAGCCACCTCCCGGAAACACAATAACAGCAGTGCCATTGGCTTTATCCTTTGCCGGAAAATAAGGTGTAATGGTTGGATCCGTCACTAAACTAACACTATACCCTTCCCGCTTTTCCACATAAGTAGTCGGCGCCTTTTTCGAATTAGGGACACCATTAGGGTATAAAAGAATTGGCTTTTGCTCTTGTGCAAAAAGCGACTGCGAAACCATTGCCAGCATAAATATAGCTCCTAAACGATTGAACATAGTATAAAATGAATTAACTCTTAGGCCCCCCAAATTCCATCAGGTAGGCTTTCAGAAATTCATCCAGTTCGCCATCCAGTACGGCATTTGCATTAGATGTTTCATGATCCGTACGCAGGTCTTTAACCAGTTTGTATGGATGCAGCACATAATTCCTGATCTGTGATCCCCATTCAATTTTCTTTTTATTGCCTTCAATCGCATTGCTGGTTTCCTGGCGTTTGCGCATCTCTATCTCGTATAATTGAGATTTTAACAGGCGTATCGCGTTATCCTTATTTTGCAATTGCGAGCGTGATTCCTGGTTCTTGATGATGATACCGGATGGCTTGTGGTACAAACGTACGGCAGTTTCCACCTTGTTCACATTCTGCCCACCTGCACCACCCGAACGAAAAGTCTCAAACTCAATATCAGCCGGGTTAATATCTATTTCGATAGTATCATCCACCAACGGATAAACATAGACTGACGCAAACGAGGTATGGCGTTTGGCATTCGAGTCAAAAGGCGATATGCGCACTAACCGGTGTACACCATTTTCTCCCTTTAAATATCCGTAGGCAAAATCCCCTTCAATTTGAAGTGTAACGGTTTTAACGCCCGCCACATCACCTTCCTGAAAATCCTGCTCGGTTACTTTATAGCCGTTCTTTTCGCCCCACATAATGTACATGCGCATCAGCATACCTGCCCAGTCGCAGCTTTCTGTACCACCAGCCCCTGCTGTGATCTGTAAAACTGCATTCAGCTGGTCTTCCTCAGCCGAAAGCATGTTTTTAAATTCAAGCTCTTCAACCGCTTTGGTAGCAGCGTTAAATTGCTCCTGCATTTCTGCTTCGGTAGCGTCGCCGGCCTGGTAAAATTCAAAAAGCACACCGGTATCTTCCACAACCGATACTACTTTCTGAAAAGCGTCTGTCCAGATTTTTTTTGTTTTGATCGAAGCCAGCACTTTTTCGGCCTCTTTAGGCTGATCCCAGAAATGGGGGCCAACAGTTATTTCTTGTTCCTTTTGTAGTGCATCGAGTTTCTTATCGATGTCAAAGATGCCTCCTCAGGGAAGCTGCTCTATCCCTCAAATCCTGGATCTGTTCTTTAGTCATGCGGCAAATATAGGTTTAATGTGCAAATTTCAGATGTGCAAATATGCAGATGATTGTAGCCTCACCCCAGCCCTCTCCAAGGGAGAGGGAGCTTAACGAAAATGTCGTTATAATACCCAAACTTAAAAGTCCTCTCCTTTGGAGAGGATTTAGGTGAGGCTAAAACTGTCAAAGGGGTTGCAAACTTAATTACACCCCCTCTGAACTCGTTTTTATAGGTAGTAGACCTTTAACTGGCAAGCATCAACCTGTTTACTATAATGCTCAGGTCGGCACGGTTACCATTAATTTTTGATAGAAATGAACTTAATGTAAATTCCTTGTTCTTTTCGCCTTTTGTTTGCTCAATCAGATCAAGCATTACCGGCGGAATCAAAGATTTTGAAATGTTTAAGGCTGAAGCAGGGTCGATATTATAAAATCTGTTTAGTTTATTGGCAAACTTATTAACCACACTCGTAGTCAACGGACTCTTATATATCTCGGGGAACTGGAAATATTTTACAAGGTCCTTTAACTTACCCGACTCCATCTGTCCTTTAAAGACTTCAATAATAGAACTTGACGCATCATTGATTACCGCTTCACGGTCTTTCTCGCGTATTTCCGGATTTTCCATAACAGCCTTCCCGGCGTTATTTTTTACAAGCAAAAAGAGTTTTTCGAACATAAATTTTTTCTTTTTAGCGGATTAACAAAATGATTATAAATAACACTTTTATTTATGATGTAGACAAATATATGATTTAATTGTTTTTAAAATCAAAATAATTGTCAAACTATTTTAAAATTTTAATAATTTTTCAGTGTAAAACAAACACTATGTATGGTGTGTTATTTGGACACCGAAAGCAGGTGTGTTTTTGACACTGAAACCGGGTGTAATTTCAACACTTAAACGACTTTTTTTGTCATTGAAAAAACACTAAAATTTATTTGTCATTCACCTGAATATTTAATTCTATTTTTGTGTAAAACCATTCAATTATGCTGCCAAACATTGATTTTACTACCACACAGGCTTATAAATATTTAGCCGACCATTTCATTGATATCACATCAAAAAACCTTAAGGACCTTTTTAAATCTGATAATCAGCGTTTTGAAAAATTTTCGGCGCAATTCAATGACATCCTGCTGGATTACTCAAAAAACCGCATCGACGACGAGACCGTTGCTTTATTGATACAATTAGCAAAAGAATGTAGGGTAAAAGAGGCAGCAGAGGCCATGTTTTCGGGCGAAAAGATCAACGTAACGGAAAATAGGCCTGTATTACACATCGCGCTCCGTAACCGCAGTAACAACCCTATTTATGTTGATGGCCAGGATGTAATGCCCGATGTGAACAAGGTGCTGCAACAAATGAAATCTTTCAGTGAAGCCATCATTTCGGGCGAGTGGAAAGGCTTCAGCGGCAAACCAATTACTGATGTTGTAAATATCGGTATTGGTGGCTCTGACCTTGGACCCGTAATGGTAACCGAAGCATTAAAATCATACAAAAATCACCTTAACATGCATTTCGTTTCCAATGTGGACGCTACCCATATTGTTGAAACACTAAAACCGCTTAACCCGGAAACCACACTATTCCTGATCGCATCAAAAACCTTTACCACCCAGGAAACAATGGCCAACGCACATAGTGCGCGGGATTGGACTATAGCCGGTGGTGCTACTGATAAAGATATTGCCAAACATTTTGCCGCATTATCAACCAACGCCAAAGCGGTTGAGCAGTTTGGCATCGACACCAAAAATATGTTTGAGTTTTGGGACTGGGTTGGCGGCAGATACTCTTTATGGAGTGCGATTGGTCTATCAATCGTATTAAGCATCGGTTTTGAAAACTTCACCGAGCTTTTAACAGGCGCCCACCAGATGGACCAGCACTTTAAAAATACCGAACTGGAGCAAAACCTTCCGGTAATACTGGCGCTTGTAGGTATATGGTACAATAACTTTTTCGAAACAGAAACTAATGCCATCCTTCCATACGATCAATACATGCATCGTTTTGCAGCATATTTCCAACAAGGAGATATGGAAAGTAATGGCAAGCATGTAGATCGTAACGGAAACACTGTAGACCACTCTACCGGCCCGATCATCTGGGGCGAACCGGGCACCAACGGACAGCATGCCTTCTATCAATTAATTCATCAGGGAACCAAACTGATCCCTTGCGACTTTATAGCACCTGCACAGTCGCATAATCCGCTTGGCGAACATCACCAGATGCTGCTTTCAAACTTCTTTGCACAAACCGAAGCATTAATGAATGGCAAAACCCGCGAGGAAGTGGTTGCTGAATTAAAAGCATCTGGCAAATCAGATGCAGAGATAGAAAAGCTGGCGCCATTTAAAGAATTTGATGGCAACCGTCCAACTAACTCTATATTGGTAAAAAAGATCACGCCGCGCACTTTAGGTTCACTAATTGCAATGTACGAGCACAAAATATTTGTACAGGGTATTATCTGGAACATCTACAGCTTTGACCAATGGGGTGTTGAATTAGGAAAACAATTAGCCGGAAAAATTCTTCCTGAACTAAGAACCAATGATGAAGTAAGCAGTCATGATTCATCAACTAATGGCTTGATCAATCAGTATAAGGCCTGGAGGTAAAATAACAAGGCCCTCTTTTTTGGAGAGGGCTTTCATTTTTCTATTAAAATTCCGCATTCTTCGGAAACCTTGGGAAAGGAATCACATCCCTGATATTACCCATACCAGTAACAAACTGCACCATCCGCTCAAAGCCTAAACCAAAACCAGCATGCGGACAAGCGCCGAAACGGCGGGTATCTAAATACCACCACAGTTCATCTTTTGGTATGCCCATTTCATCCATGCGCTGTTCCAGTTTTTCTAAACGTTCTTCACGTTGAGAACCGCCCACCATTTCGCCAATGCCTGGGAATAGGATATCCATCGCGCGTACAGTTTCGTGTCCGTTTGCATCAGGCTCATTCTGGCGCATGTAAAATGCTTTTATGGCTTTAGGATAATCGGTTAGAATAACCGGTTTCTTAAAGTGTTTTTCAACCAAATAACGCTCATGCTCTGATTGCAGATCAGTGCCCCATCCTTCAACCGGGTATTGAAATTTCTTCTTTTTATTCGGAGTTGATTCTATCAATATATCGATAGCCTCAGTATAGGTCAGGCGCTGAAAATCATTATCCAGGCAAAACTGTAACTTCTCTGTTAATGACATATCAGAACGCTCCTGTTGTGGCTTCTGCTTTTCTTCTTCGGCTAAACGCTGCGTTAAAAATTCAATGTCCTCTGCATTATGTTTTAAAACGTATGCGATCAGGTATTTCAACAGCTCTTCGGCCAGATTCATGTTATCTTCCAGGTCATAAAAAGCCATCTCCGGCTCTATCATCCAAAACTCAGCCAAGTGGCGCGTCGTATTGGAATTTTCGGCACGGAAAGTCGGACCGAAAGTATAAATATCACTCAGAGCCATTGCACCCAACTCGCCTTCCAGCTGACCGGAAACCGTTAAATTAGTAGCCCTGCCAAAGAAATCCTGTTTAAAATCAACTTCCCCGTTTTCAATTCTTGGCGGATTTGCCATGTTTAAGTTGGTCACATGGAAAGTCTCCCCTGCCCCCTCTGCATCTGATGCTGTAATAATTGGTGTATGCAGGTAAACAAATCCTCTCTCCTGGAAAAATGTATGCACAGCAAATGCAAGGCTGTTACGCACACGAAAAATCGCCCCGAAAGTATTGGTACGGAAACGCAGGTGTGCAATTTCCCTTAAAAACTCAAGGCTATGTTTTTTAGGCTGAAGCGGGTATTTTTCAGGGTCACTGTCGCCTAATATTTCTATTGTTTTGGCTTTTACTTCCACCTTCTGGCCTTTGCCTAATGAGGCAACTAACTCGCCCACCACGCTAATAGCTGCGCCTGTAGTAAGTCTTTTTAAAATAGATGGATCAGTGTTCTCAAAATCAACTACTATCTGGATATTGCTATTGGTAGAGCCATCATTTAAAGCAATAAACTGGTTATTACGAAAGGTACGCACCCATCCTTTAACTGTTACTTCAATGTTGGTTTGCTCACTTTCAAGCAATGCTTTGATCTTTGTCCGCTGACTCATAATAAATATTTAGAGGCGCAAAAATACGATTATTTGCTCTTTGTCTGAACCGGAATTAATAGAATTTATGAATTAACAGAATGAAATACACAGTGCTACATTTTCAATTAAAATTCTGGCAATTACTTAATTCGATAAACGGCGCAGCCTTCTTGAACGCCAATGAATAAACAATAGGTGATAAATTCAGGTTCAGAAACTTTACCTTTGCCATTAATGAACCCTAAAGCAAGCCTTATTATTGGCATTATCTGTATTTCCTTTTCGCCAATATTTGTAAAGCTTGCTGTTGCACCGCCAATTACATCAGGTTTTTACCGTATTTTCATCGCCTGGCTGTTCCTGGCGCCTTATTGCATTTATAAAAAACAATTAAAAATCAACAGAAAAGACCTTTTAGTGGCCCTTGTTGGCGGCGTGGTTTTCGGTGCCGATATCGCCGTGTGGAACCTGTCGCTTGTAAAGATAAGCGCTACCATTTCCACATTATTAACTAACCTGGCACCTGTTTGGGTGGGGTTATTAAGCTTTTTGATACTCCGCAAAAGGTCGGGCGTATTATTCTGGGTAGGTACCTGGATCGCAATTTTTGGGATGATTATCCTGGTAGGGTACAACAATATCCTCCATTTGCAATTCAATATCGGCCTGGTTTACGCCTTGATCGCCAGTTTTTTTTATGCTATTTATATCATGATCACCAAAGGCATTTTGCGCAGGATAACTACCGTTACCTTTATGTTTTATAATATGCTGGGGGCATCTGTTTTTTTGTTGCTCATCTGCGTTTCACAACATAACGAACTGATCCATTTCTCCACCTCAACATGGCTTTGCCTGTTAGGCATGGGATTAATTTGCCAGCTCGTTGGATGGATCACCATAAATTATTCTCTTAATTACCTGGAGGCCACCAAAGTTTCTATCGCATTGCTAAGCCAAACCGTTATAGCAGGCTTTTGGGCCATGCTTTTTCTGAACGAAACGTTGGCGTTTAAAGAAATAGCAGGCAGCATTATTGTGCTCGCGGGTATTGCGGTTACTTTTTTAAAACGGAAGTCTTTAAGCAATTAAGGTATCTGCATCCAAAATTGTCCGTTCGTAAAATCAAGTGTAGTACCCAAAGAGCCTGTAGCACTCGTTCTGATAAAATGCAACTCAAAACCTCCTGCTGAAACACCTGTTGCCGCATTATACTGATCAAAATGCACGTTATTCATCTTTGTAGTATCCAATTTATACTGACTTGTTACAACATCACTACCCATTGTTGTATAAAATGAGCCTTCATTAGCTTTCAGGGTATAAGTGCCAACGCCCCGAAATTTTACCTTAAATGTAATGTTCTGCTCGCCACCAGCATGAAATCCTTTTACAAGCAGTGTATCCCTGCTGTTATTAAGGAATTGGGTAGTTGGATCTGCTATCCAATTTGCATTATTAAAATTAGCACCAATAAATGCCTGGTGCACCGGATTATCCTTCTTGCAGGAAAAAGCAAGCATCACGCCCATCGCAATGATTGTTATTAATATCTTTTTCATAGTCCAATTGATTTTTTTCTCTAAATTAAGATACGACAAAATAATGCTTACTGCTACAATCGTTTATAAATTTATTGATACGATTAAGACCCTGCGATAAGTAAAAAAGTTATTTTTGTGATTACGCCCTTGCGCACAACAAACTAATATGATCACCAAACCCACCATTGACCGCATTATGGAAGCCATCGACATTGTCGAGGTGGTGGGCGAATTTGTGCAGTTAAAAAAGCGCGGAGCAAATTATGTAGGTCTATCGCCATTTGCTAATGAGCGAACGCCTTCATTTACGGTTTCACCTGCAAAGGGTATCTTTAAAGACTTTTCATCAGGCAAGGGCGGATCTGCCGTCACCTTTTTGATGGAACTTGAAAAGTTTACCTATCCCGAAGCACTAAAATGGCTGGCCAAAAAATACGGCATCGAGGTTGAGGAAACTGTAGAGGCGTCTGAAAATAAAGAAGAAGAACTTCGCCGCGAAAGCTTAATGATCGTCAGCGCGTATGCCGCTAAATTCTTTCACGAAAGCTTACTGGATACTGATGAAGGCAAAAATATAGGTCTTAGCTATTTTAAAGAGCGGGGCTTTAGTAACGATACGATTAAGAAATTTGAATTAGGCTACTCGCCCGACCAATGGGAAGCCTTTACCGGGCAGGCCTTAAAGGATGGTTACCAGGAGGAATTTTTAGTAGAAAGCGGTTTATCTGTTAAGCGTGATAATGGCTCATTATATGACCGTTACCGCGGCCGTGTGATGTTCCCGATACATGGATTTACAGGTCGTGTGATCGCTTTTGGCGGCAGAACGCTTAAAACGGACAAGAACGTACCAAAATACGTCAACTCGCCCGAGTCGGAGATTTACCATAAATCAAACGTATTATACGGGCTTTACTTCGCCAAAAAGGCAATAAGGGATGAAGATAATTGCTACCTGGTAGAAGGTTATGCCGACGTGCTTTCGGTTCATCAGGCGGGCATTGAAAATGTGGTGGCCTCGTCGGGTACTTCCTTAACAATCGAACAAATCAGGCTGATAGGCCGATTCACAAAAAATATCACCATTTTGTACGATGGAGATGCGGCCGGTATCAAAGCTTCACTGAGAGGTTTGGATATGATATTGGAAGAAGGACTCAATGTAAAAGTGGTTCTCTTCCCAGACGGACATGATCCAGATTCCTATGTACGCAGTGTGGGTACCAATGCCTTCAAAACTCATATCGATAAAAACCGCAAGGACTTCATTTTATATAAAACTGATATCCTGCTCAAAGAGGCTGGTACAGATCCGATAAAACGTGCTGATGTGATAAGGGAAGTGGTAGAAAGTATCGCCAAGATCCCGGATTCTATCAAAGCTTCGGTGTTCATTAAAGATTGCAGCCATTTATTACAGATAGATGAACGGGCACTGCTTTCTGAGCTGAACAAAATGCGCATGGCTAAGGCCAAAAAAGATTCGCAGCAGCAAGCTACGAAACAGGCAGAGGCCGATTATTATACCGCTGCTGAGGAAATAAGTCCCGAAAAGCCTGTCAAGGAAGATTTTACGCAAGAAAAAGAGATCATCCGCCTGTTACTGCTTTATGGTAGCAAGATGATTGATTGGGACGGCATCGCCAATACCTATATCGGACCATTTATGGTAGCCGAACTGAGCGACGTGGATTTCGAGCACGAACCCAGTAAAAAATTCATGGAGCTCTACAGCAAAGAAGTAGAAAATGGCGTTTTGCCCGATGAGCAATTTTTTATTCACTACCCGGACAAGGAAATTGTTGATTTGTCCGTTACCCTGATAGCTACGAAATATACCTTAAGCGAAAACTGGTACGAAATGCATAAAATATTGGTGCCGGACGAGCAAGTGAATATGAAAGCCACTATTTTGGGGGCGATATTTCATTTGAAAAAGCATAAGGTGGGTAAGATTTTAGACGGATTGCGTACAGAACTGCAGAGAGCCGAAGGAGAAGCAGATACAGATATCTTGCTGACCCAATACATGCAGATGAAAAAGGTGGAGAAAAGTATTTCGGATTATTTAGGCTCAGTGATCATCAGATAATGGCTGTACATCTCGACCTGGGCCGAAAAGGCGAAAGCCTGGCAAAAACATTTTTGGAAGGATTGGGTTACGAAATACTGGACGAGAACTGGACACATGGTAAAGCCGAAATTGACCTGGTTGCTTATAAAGATAAAGTGATCATATTTGCCGAGGTGAAAACACGAACCGGAAACGCATTTGGCGAACCGGAAGATTTTGTGGACAATCGTAAGCAAAAATTGCTGGCCGAAGCCGCAGATGAATATATTTACCTGATGGATCACCAGGGCGAAGTGCGGTTTGATATCGTATCCATTTTGTTTGATAAGAATGCTAATTATACACTAAAACATATTGAAGATGCCTTTTGGCCTTCTGCTTGATTAAACTATGAAAAATAATACCGTTCTGCTTTTAATAGCAGTTGTTGTACTGGCATTAGGCTGTAATAGCTGCAATAAAAAACCACAGGAAGCCAATTTATCTATAAGTCCCGAAGCCGGCACCAGTTATAAGCAGGGACAGGATGTTTCTGTAAAGATCAGCTATCCTGCAGATATGAAGCCCGACTCGATAGTTTACCTGCTTGATTCGGCCAGGTTTGCTTCCAAAAAGGATTCATCTGCCGCAACCTTAAAAACGGATACGATGCCTTTGGGGCCCAGGTCAATAACTGCGAAACTGTACCAGGGTGGCAAAAGCCAGGATATATCAACCAATATTGTTCTGCTGGCAGCAAAAGCTCCTGAAGAATATACTTTTAAAATTGAAAAGGTATATCCGCATGATACCAGCTCGTTTACCGAAGGGTTATTATATCATGACGGGTATTTATATGAAAGCACTGGCCAAAATCATTCAAAACTATTGAAGATAAACCTCGAAACTGGCAAAGCTGTTATGCAGGCGAAACTTGATACCCAGTATTTCGGGGAAGGCAGCGCCATCATCGGCGACAAGATCATCATGCTAACCTACAAAGACCCGAGGTCTCTTTTTGTGTTTGACAAAAACACATTTAAATTACTGAAAACCTTGCCATATCATGTGGGTGTAGAGGGCTGGGGCCTAACCTTCGACGGGAAAAAACTGTATACTGATGATAGCACCAACCGGATTTGGTTTTTAGATAAAGATACTTACCGCCAGACAGGCTTTATTGATGTGTATGATAACGAAGGTGCAATAAATAACATCAATGAGTTGGAATATATTGATGGTAAATTGTATGCCAATATCTGGGAGAAAAACACGATTGTGATCATTGATCCTAAAACCGGTGCTGTCACCGGAAGAATAGACCTGACCAATCTTTATCCTCAAAATAAAAGAAATCTTAACTCGGATGTATTAAACGGGATAGCTTATGACCCCCAAACCAAAAGGATATTTATTACCGGTAAAAATTGGGATAAATTATTCCAGGTGAAATTTATAAAGAAATAATTCTCATGAATCCTTCTCCTAAAGAAGCATTCTAAACCATATGCCCAAAATAGAACTCTTAACGGAGATCAGCGCACCTATCGAAAAGGTTTTCGACCTGGCCAGGAGTATCGATCTGCATATGGAATCGACCAAGCAAACCGGTGAACAAGCAATTGCAGGGAAAACAAGCGGCCTAATAGAACCGGGCGAAACTGTTACCTGGCGGGCAAAGCATTTCGGTATCTGGCAAACGCTAACCTCAAAGATCACAGAGTTTGATCGCCCCAATTTCTTTGCCGATGAAATGGTACAAGGCGCTTTTAAATCCTTTCGTCATGAGCATCATTTTATCAGGGCTGACGATCATACTGTAATGAAGGATATCTTTGTTTTTGAATCGCCGTTTGGGGTAGTGGGTAGGGTGTTTAATTGGCTGGTGCTGACCAATTATATGACTAAGTTATTGAAAGAGAGGAATAGGGTGATAAAAAAGGTGGCTGAAAGTTACCAATAAAACATTATCCCTTTTTCAACGACTTGCTTATTTCTTGAAGGCTTTCGGCAATTCTACCTATGTGTGTTGGAGATGGTGTAATTGTTGACCAATTTGACATCTCGTTTACAGCTATACTAAATGACTCTTTGATAGGTGATTTAAAAGCGTCTTTATAACTGACTGTAAAATGTGCTTCGTCATTCATCTTCGCTTTATAATTATTAACCGTTTCCAATATAAAGTATCTTTTAGTAAAGCCAGGAGGACAATATTTCATTCCATGTTTAAAGATTCCAATAAATCCAAGCCTACCAGAGCCATCGCCTTTTTCACGATCTTTTATATCTTTTGTAATATGAAGCATACATGAGTTTTTAACGCACACAGGGGCATGTAAATTGAAAGATTTGTAACTTTCTTAAAAGGGAGACAAATCGATGAATCAAGAAGCAAACCCATCTGTGGTATTATTTGAACAGGTTGTATTGCGAGGCTGCGGTTTAGATGTACACGAAAAGACCGTAGTAGCTACAATCGATGGAGAAGGGATCGTCCGGGAGACGAGAACCTTTGATACTTACACGAGTTCTTTGAATGAATTAAGCGAATGGCTGCAGCTACATCAGATTAGCGATGTAGCGATGGAATCAACAGGGGTTTACTGGAAGCCAGTGTTCAATATACTGGATGAGAGCTTTAAAGTTACGCTGGTCAACGCCAGGCACCTGAAGAATGTTCCGGGAAGGAAAACGGATAAAAAGGACAGTCAATGGATCTGCAAACTGTTGCTGGCAGGATTGTTAAAAGCAAGCTTTATCCCCGAAGAGAAGATTCGGGATTTAAGGAATTTGACCCGATATTCCACGAAGCTTACCCAGGAGATGGCAGCAGAAAAGAACCGGATACAAAAGATCCTGGAGGAGGCCAACATTAAACTAAGCAGCGTGGTGTCGGATATCAGCGGAACGGTGGCAATCAAACTGATCGACGGACTGATAACAGGCAGGACGGATCTTGAAGCGATGATCGATGAATGTTATCATGGTAAGATGAAAGCCAGTAAAGCAGAGCTGTTAAAAGCGATAACAGGAAGAATGGCCCCTAGTCATCGTTTTATGCTGAAGCAGATGAAACATCATATCTCCTACCTGGAATCGCAGATAGCGGTAGTGCAGCTGGAAATAGACAGCTTACTGGAACAAGACCAGCAAAGCATAGGGCTGCTGACGACGATTCCAGGCGTGAGTAAACTAACAGCGGTAAAACTGCTTGCAGAAACAGGAACAAAAGTAGAACAGACGTTCGGCAGTACCAAACGATTGGCTAAATGGGCAGGCATTTGCCCGGGTAACAACGAGAGCGGAGGGAAAAAACTGAGCGGGCGTACAACGCATGGGAACAAATACCTGAAAAGTCTTTTAGTGGAGGCTGCCTGGGCAGCAACGCGAACAAAAGGAACTTATCTGAGAGCAAAGTATAACAGCATGGCCGCAAGCAAAGGAAAGAAAAAAGCGCTACTGATAATAGGACATAAGATCCTGAACGCGGTTTATATTATCCTAAGCAGCCAGCAACCTTACCAGGCTTTTTCAGTAGAGGAATTTGAGATCAGACGTAACCAAACGCGTATTAAGCATTTGAAAAACGAATTAAAGGAGCTAGGCATAACAGCCTGACTCTAATAAGAAAGCCGTTTTTTTTACTGGTGGGCAAGACCCCGCGTATGAAACAGGTGTTACACAGCTAAGCACACAGGGTTGAGCTTAGAGCTCGAGGATGAAATTTTACAAACTCTTGGCTGTGTTTTATTAACAGAATTTAAACCGTTGACTTATCTGTCAACATAATTATTTACGGATGAAACTTAAGATCATACGCGGTTCCATGTCCATTATTTTCAACTACGATAAACATCAATGTTGGGTCTGTTTCCGCATGTTCGAAATAAACCGAAATATTTGGCCTGATTTGTTCTCCCCTCATTTTCCTTGTTTCATCAACTAATTTCCATGTGTAAATGGCTAATAGCACTGTTGAAACTGTTAGCACTAAGGTTAATGAAAAATCTGCAATTTCCTTAATATAAGTTAAATCCAAAATCATTAATTAGGTGTCAGCATTGGATAAGTTGTCCTGATAGCAGACCAAAAAATTTTATAATCTAATCGGTGTAATCTCAATATAATCAGTGTAATCCCAAAATCAATTCCCCAACTGCTTCAAAGCCAAATAAGCCATCAACCCAGTACTCACTTTAAAAGCATCCTCCTCCACATCAAATGTTGGAGTATGTACTGATGAGGTGATACCGCGGCTTTCGTTACGGGTACCAAGGCGGTAAAAGCAGGAGTCGGCTACTTGTGAGTAATAGGCGAAATCTTCGGCAGCCATCCAGATATCAAGATCGAGCACGTTTTCTTTCCCTAAATAATCTTCGGCATGTGCGCGGGTTGCGGCAGTTAGTTTTTCTTCGTTGATCAGGAAAGGATATCCACGCATTATATTAAAATCACAGCTTCCGCCCATGCTTTCAGCAATGCCTTCGGCCATTTTTTTCATCTTTTTGTGGGCATCGTTACGCCATGCCTCATCCATCGTACGGAAAGTACCTTCCAGGTAAACTTCATCAGGAATCACATTGGTAGCACCATTGGCTATCACCTTACCAAAAGAAAGCACCGAGGGGCTCTTGGGATCATTATAGCGACTAATGATAGTCTGCAAAGCGGTTAATATATGCGCAGTAATAATTACCGGATCGATATTTTGTTGTGGCTGTGCACCGTGGCCGCCTTTTCCTTTTACAGTTACATAAAGTTCATCAGTCGAGGCCATGTACTTGCCCGCCCTGAAACCTACCTTACCAGCATCGATCAAAGGCATTACATGCTGACCTAATACGGCTTGCGGCTTTGGATTTTCTAATACACCTTCTTTGATCATCAAACTGGCACCGCCGGGCAATTTCTCTTCAGCAGGCTGAAAGATCAGCTTTACTGTTCCAGCGAACTGGTTTTTTAATTCAGTCAATATTTTTGCCGTGCCCAATAAGGATGAAGTATGTGCATCATGACCACACGCATGCATTACACCTGTATTTTGAGATTTATAAGAAACATCATTGGCTTCAGTGATCGGCAGTGCATCCATATCGGCACGCAGGGCAATTACTTTATCAGATGGTTTACTGCCCTTTATCAATGCAACCAAACCGTTTTCTGCCATTCTATGATATTCAAGACCCAATTCATCCAACTTTTTGGCCACATAAGCAGAAGTCTCAACTTCGTTAAAAGAAAGCTCCGGATGCGAGTGCAGGTGACGGCGGTTAGCCACTACCTCGTTAAAAATACTGCTTGAAAGTTCCTGTATCTTTTCCTTATTCATCTGTTTCCGGTTTAGGCTGATTGATTTTTTCCTGGATGATAAACAGGCCTGTGAACCATTTTTTTAGCTCGTCCTGCATCTTCTCGGCATCTAAACGTGTTCTAAAATCTCCGACACGCACTTTAAAATTGGGATCATTATAGATCACATAGGTACGCACATCCGGAAATTGTTCCTGGAATTTTGCCTGGGTGTTGTAAGCTTCTTTTCTGTCGGCCCCTGTAAATATCTGCACCCTAAACCCGTTGATCATACCGCCATCAGCACCAACTGCTTTAGCCAATTCAAGTCGCCTTGCGGCAAAAGTATCTATCCTCGCATCTTTTACTATCTCAACCTTACCACGCGTTTGCGCTACGGCAGAAGAAGTAAAAAATAAAACAATAAAAAAGCAGCATCCGGTTAATTGCAAAAACGCTTTATAAATTGATGCTGCTTTATTCATAGTATAAATTTATTAAAACCTATTTGTCATTCTGAACATAGTGAAGAATCTTCTCCACCAAGTCTACGGGCGACTTATCTCTTTAAGAAGATCCTTCGTTCCTCAGGATGACAATATTGATATAGCTTACCCCTGCCCTACGCCGTGGCAATTCTTATATTTTTTGCCGCTGCCGCAAGGACAAGGATCGTTACGTCCTATCTTTTGCTCAACCCTTACCGGGGTTGCTTTTTGTGTTTCTCTGAAATCATCCATCGGCATGCCATTTGCCTCAGCTACCAATTCTGGTTTCGAGGTGCGCAGCTTTTTCATATCTGTTTTAGGCTGAGGTTTGGCTTCCCTTATTTCCTCTGGCTCCTGCTGAACCGGTATACCGCCCCTGAACAGGAAGCTCACCAATTCTTTATTCACCGTAGCCAGCATTTGGCGGAACAGCTCAAACGCTTCGAACTTATAAACCAGCAATGGGTCTTTTTGTTCGTAAACTGCGTTCTGTACAGATTGCTTTAACTCATCCATCTCGCGCAGATGCTCTTTCCATGCATCATCTATCAGATAAAGTACCACGCTCTTTTCAAACGATTTAAATACCTCTACCCCTTTATTTTCAACTGCCTTTTTAAGCGGAACAGAAACCTGGAGGGCATTAATACCATCTGTGAACGGCACCACAATATTTTCAATATACTCGCCACGGGTGGTAAATACATCTTTTAACACAGGGTATGCCTGGTTAGCTATTGCTTCTGATTTACGCTTGTAGAATGCAGTTACTTCGTAGAATACCTTATCCGTCAACGGGTTGATATGCGTTGAAGCAAATTCATCTTCGTTAATTTCAGTATCTACAGAGAACAACCGGATCAGCTCCAATTGGAAACCTTCATAGTTATTTTCCTCTTTGTATTGGGTAACCACATCAGCCACCACATCAAATACGGTGTTGTTGATATCTACTTCCAAACGTTCGCCGAACAAAGCATTTTTACGCTTAGCATAAATAACCGTACGCTGCGAGTTCATCACATCGTCATACTCCAACAAGCGCTTACGTATACCGAAGTTGTTTTCCTCTACCTTTTTCTGGGCACGTTCGATAGATTTAGTGATCATCGAATGCTGTATCACCTCGCCTTCTTCAATACCCATGCGTACCATCAGGTTAGATATACGCTCTGATCCGAACAAACGCATCAGGTTATCTTCCAGTGATACAAAGAACTGTGTTGAACCCGGGTCACCCTGGCGTCCTGAACGGCCACGTAACTGCCTGTCCACACGGCGCGACTCATGGCGCTCTGTACCTACAATGGCCAAACCACCTGAATCCTTTACACCTGGCCCTAATTTTATATCCGTACCACGACCAGCCATGTTGGTGGCGATAGTCACCGTACCGGCCTTACCAGCCTCAGCAACAATATCTGCTTCTTTCTGGTGCAACTTGGCGTTCAATACGTTGTGTTTGATACCACGTAGCTTAAGCATACGGCTCAGCAACTCAGAAATATCTACTGAAGTAGTACCCACCAGTACTGGTCGGCCAGCCTGCGTTAACTGTACAATTTCATCTGCTACTGCATTATATTTTTCGCGGATGGTACGATAAACCAGATCCTGGCGGTCATCACGTATAATATTGGTGTTGGTTGGTATTTCAACAACATCCAGTTTGTATATTTCCCAGAACTCACCTGCTTCGGTAACGGCAGTACCCGTCATACCACAAAGCTTGTGGTACATCCTGAAATAATTTTGCAGGGTGATGGTAGCAAAGGTTTGTGAAGCATCTTCTACTTTCACATTTTCTTTTGCCTCGATAGCCTGGTGTAAACCATCCGAATAACGACGGCCATCCAATACACGACCAGTCTGCTCGTCAACGATTTTTACCTTGCCTTCGTCAATAATATACTCGGTATCTTTTTCAAATAAAGTATAAGCTTTCAGCAATTGATTTACTGAGTGAATACGTTCTGATTTGATCGAGAAATCACGCATCAAAGTATCTTTCCTTGCGATCTTTTCCTCAGCGCTTAAGTTTGATTTTTCAATCTCAGCTATTTCCGAACCCACGTCAGGCATCACAAAGAAATGCGGATCTTCACCCGAAGCTGTGATCAGCTCGATACCTTTTTCGCTCAGTTCAACCTGGTTATTCTTTTCATCTATTATAAAGTACAATTCGGCATCAACCTTAGGCATTTCCTTGCTCTGATCCTGCATGTAGTAATTCTCCGTCTTCAATAAAACCTGCCTGTTACCGCCTTCGCTCAGGTATTTAATTAATGCTTTGCTCTTAGGCAATCCACGGTGCGCACGTAATAATGCTAAACCACCTTCATCTGTTCCGGTTTTGCCTTCTGCTATCGCTTTCTTGGCCTCATTAAGTACACCATTGATATAGCTTTTCTGGGTATTTACCAGGCGTTCGATACGTGGTTTCAGTTCATAAAACTCATGTTCATCACCGCGCGGAATAGGGCCCGAAATGATCAAAGGCGTACGGGCATCATCGATCAATACCGAGTCAACTTCGTCCACCATGGCATAATGCAGCTTGCGCTGTACCAATTCTTCAGGGGTACGTGTCATATTGTCACGCAGATAATCAAAGCCGAATTCGTTATTGGTACCAAAAGTAATATCAGCCAGGTATGCAGTGCGGCGCTCTTCAGAGTTTGGTTCATGTTTATCGATACAATCAACCGATAACCCGTGGAACTCATACAGAGGCCCCATCCATTCAGAGTCACGTCGTGCCAGGTAATCATTCACCGTTACAATGTGAACACCTTGTCCGGCTAAAGCATTTAAGTAAGCAGGCAATGTTGCTACCAGCGTTTTACCTTCACCTGTTGCCATTTCGGCAATTTTACCCTGGTGCAATACCACACCACCTATCAACTGCACGTCGTAATGCACCATATCCCAGGTAACTTCGTTACCGGCGGCAAGCCAGGTATTATGGTGTGTAGCCTTATCACCCTTTATTACTACGTTACCTTTGCGTGCTGCAAGGTCGCGGTCAAATTGGGTTGCGGTAACCTCAATGGTCTTGTTTTCTTTAAAACGGCGGGCCGTTTCTTTTACCACTGCAAAGCCTTCCGGCAGGATATCCATTAATATCACTTCCAGTTCCTTGTTGCGATCTTTTTCAAGCTTATCTGCCTGGGTATAAAGCTCTACCTTTTCGCTTACATCAAGGTCGGGGTTATTTTCTATCCTGTCCTTAATTTCCTGCAATTCAGCATCAATCCCGGCAAGGCCTTGTTTTATCGTTTCTTTAAAAGCTATGGTTTTAGCACGGAGCTCATCATTGCTGATACCGTCCAGTTTTGAAAATTCAGATTTGATTTTCTCCACTATCGGCAGTATGCCTTTCACATCACGTTCCGATTTGCTTCCAAAAAGCTTGCTTATAAAATTCAACATATTTAATTTGATATAATCCTACAAACTCAACAATTGCGCCATAGCAATTTATGAGGTCATAATGGCAGGCAAAGGTACATTTTTGGGCGGAATTCTTAATGTGCAAATATGCAGATGTGCGGATGTGCAGATAATTTAATTTACAAATGCACAGATATGCAAATTTTCAAATCGAATTTCTTTTACTTCAACCATCTGTACATCCATTATACATTTTTTCATTTGCACATCTACACATTTGCACATCCATTTGCATATCTGCACATCTATTAAATCATCTGTACATCCATTATACATTTTTTCATTTGCACATCTACACATTCGCACATCTGCAAATCCATTTACATATCTGCATATTCGCACATCTGCACATCTATTAACACATCTGCATATTAAACATCATCCTCCTCATCTTCGTCAAAATCATCATCTTCAAAATCATCAAAAAACTTATCTTCATCAAACATCAGCTCTTCCAGTTTCTCCTGTTCTGGTGTACTGGCATCAAAACGGATAGCCCAATTATCGGGTATATCGTAACTTTTATCAAATCCCCTTATCCAATCAACAAATGCCAGCCTGAATTCTTCAACCTTTTCCCGCATCAGGGTCACATAATCTTCTTCATTTATCTCAACCATCGCGGCAAATATTACCGCATTAAGCATATCGTGTGCCGCCAGTTTAATCAAAACCGCATTCTGCATCTTGAGCGAATACAAACCACCGCCCTCTGCACCGGCAATTTTCACCTGCATTATCATCGCATTACTTAATATCTCACTGTCCAGGTGCTCTTTTTTATCATCCTCTTTCAAAGTTTCGGCTATAACATTTGCCAGTTCCAGTATCTCTTCTGATTTTTGAAAAACGGGCAACTTGCGGTATTTATCCAACCTTTTAGACATATTGTAAAAATAATCTTTAACGGCTATAATTTGTTTTAAACTGTTTTAAAAAATTGCTCTCTCTCAAAGAATCGTAATAATTACAAATTTATTGTCCCAAAATATAAACAGATCGGATGAATTTGCACATCCGCACATTTACACATCTGCACATTATTTACACATCTGCACATTAAAAACTATCTTTGGCGAATGAATATCCTGCTCCTCGGTTCGGGCGGAAGGGAAAGCGCCTTCGCCTGGAAAATAGCCCAAAGTCCAAAATGCAGCCAGCTTTTTATTGCACCCGGCAACGCCGGAACTTCACAATACGGCAAAAATGTCAATATAAAAGCTACTGACTTTAAAGCTATTGGCCAGTTTGCCCTTGACAATGCCGTAGATATGGTATTGGTTGGACCCGAAGAACCATTGGTAAAAGGTATTCATGATTTTTTCCTGGCTGATGAGAAACTAAAAAGCATCCCTGTGATAGGCCCGCAACAAGAGGGTGCACAACTGGAAGGCAGCAAGGATTTTTCTAAAGAGTTCATGTTCAGGAACAATATTCCAACTGCTGCTTCCAAAACTTTTACCTGCGACACTTTAGAAGATGGTTTAGCATACCTGGCAACCCAGGGCTTACCCATCGTTTTAAAAGCCGATGGATTAGCTGCCGGCAAGGGTGTATTAATTTGCACTACATTACAGGAAGCACAGCAGGAACTAAAAGAAATGCTCACCGAAGCCAAATTTGGCGATGCAAGTTCAAAAGTCGTGATCGAGCAGTTCCTACAGGGTATAGAACTTTCAGTCTTTGTAATGAGTGATGGTGTAAATTATAAAGTTTTACCCGAAGCCAAGGACTATAAACGTATTGGCGAAAGTGATACCGGATTGAATACCGGTGGCATGGGCTCTGTTTCACCGGTTCCGTTTGCAGATGCCGCTTTTATGCAGAAAGTAACCGATAGGGTGATCATCCCAACGGTTGAAGGACTGAAGAAAGAAAACATCCCTTATAAAGGCTTCATTTTTATAGGATTGATGAACTGCGAGGGCGAGCCTTTCGTAATCGAATACAACTGCCGCATGGGCGATCCGGAAACTGAAAGCGTAATGCTGAGAATAGAATCAGACTTCGTCGATCTGCTAACAGGTGTTGCCGAAGGAAACTTAAATGAAAAAGAATTGGTTATTTCTGCCAAAACTGCCGCCACGGTGGTTATTGTAGCAGGAGGATATCCAGGCGAATACCTTAAAAATAAAGTAATAACCGGCACTGAAAACGTTCGCGATTCACACGTATTCCATGCCGGTACTTCCATGCAGGGAAATGATGTGATCACTACCGGCGGTCGAGTTTTAGCGATCTCAACTTTACAGGATAATATATTTGATGCCCTGCAACAAGCCACTGCTGACGCCAGTCGCATCTATTATGACGGCATGTATTTCAGGAAAGATATTGGATTTGATTTGTTGTAGTCATTGGTCATTTGCTGACGCGTCATTAGTCATTTGTTAATTAAATCAGAAGGCTGAACTGCTTTATGCAACTCAGCCTTTTTCAATGACCAATGACTAATAACCAATGACTGTTATATTTTACCAAATATCTCAGCTAATTTATCTGTAAGGTCAAGACCCATTAGATTTTTGCCGACTATTTTGCCATCCGGATCTATCAGGAAGTTTTGGGGGATAGCACGTACGCCGTACAGATCGGCAGTTTTACTTTTCCAGAACTGCAGGTCGGATACATGCGTCCATGTCAAACCATCTTTATGGATCGCGGCCAGCCATTTATCTTTAGCATTAGGTTTGTCTAATGACACACTTAATATGGTAAAGTTTTTGCCTTTATACGTATTAAAGGTTTTTACCACATGCGGATTTTCCCTGCGGCACGGGCCACACCATGATGCCCAGAAATCAACCAGCACATATTTTCCTCTGAATGAGGATAGGTTGATCACCTTGCCGCTCGTATCAGCCTCAGCAAACTCAGGGGCTGTTGCGCCAATAGCTACTGCTTTTAATTTAGGCAATCTATCGCCGAATTCTTTTCCGCGTTCAGATTGTTTTACCTCATCAGTTAATCCATTGTATAATGGCGCTATGTCAGCATAGTCATTACTGTAAGCAAATGATTCCAATGCATTCAGACTGATAAAAGAACCAGGATTGTCTTGTATAAATTTTTTATTGATGGCATTTTCTTTCGCCTCCAATGCTTTTGTTTCGCTATGGATATCTCTTTCAAAAGCATCTGAATTCCTTTGCTCTGGTGCAGTGTTCTTAATTTTGGCTTCCAGCGCATCATCTTCCGCATTCACCTGCTTCACAGCTTCCTGGTACTGAATATTCTCAGTGTTGGTTTTAGGGCCATCCACTTTGGCATTTTTCAGCAAATCACTGCTGGTGATGGTAACAGTGCCTTTTTCAAGGTATATTTCCTTATAATCTTTGTAACTGGCACCTGTGCCTTTCTCACTGAAAATAAGGTATGCATCTACAGGAACATTACCTACCGAACCGCTAAACTGGAATTTACCATCTTTTAGTGTAACAGAATCAGTCAACGTTTTCCCTTTAACGTAGGTTTGCAGGTACACTTTAGCCGGTGCGTTATAAGTACCTACTGTCCCCTGCACAATATACTTACCGTCCTGTGCAAAACCCATTGCCGGTAATAATACAGCAATTGCGAAAGTCAATTTCTTCATAAGTTTTCCTATTGAGTATTCAATAATAGCAATATTATTTGTGCATTTAGGGATCGAAAATCCGAAATCAAAAATTAATTGCTTTTACCCAACACCTTTTCCAGTTCAGCTTTCAAATCATCACCACGCAGGTCCTGCGCTATGATCTTGCCGGTAGGGTCTATCAAAAAGTTTTTTGGTATGCTTTGCACATAATATAATTGCGCTACCGCATTGTTCCAGAATTTAAGATCCGATAATTGTGTCCATCCACCCAAATGGTCGCTTCTGATGGCGTTTAACCAGGCGAAAGCATTCTCGCGTTTATCCAATGAGATGCCAATTATCGTAAAGTTCTTATTCTTATACTGATTATATACCTTCACAACATTTGGATTTTCCTGGCGACATGGACCACACCATGAAGCCCAAAAATCAAGCAGCACGTATTTACCTCTGAAAGATGAAAGTTTTACCGGGTGACCAAGCGTATCCGCTTGTTCAAAATCAGGCGCCATAGAGCCGTTTGCGGTAGTTTTTAAACTTTCTAATGCATTTCTGAGCGTCCTGGCTGTTTCAGTGTCTTTCAAATCTTTGGATAGTCCGTCCAGCAAAGGTAAAAGCTCGTTAGGGTCAGGCGAAGGGCCACCCAATGTACCAATTGTAAGCAAGCTTAAATAACTATCAGGGTTAGCTTGTATAAAGGCTTTAAGCGCATTATGATAATCTGTTTGTATCACTTTTAGCTTTGCCTGCAAGTCATTTTGATCAACTGCTTTGTTCGCATTTGCCGGATCATTGCTGGATTTTACCGCATCACTCATCAGCTTATTTGTCCGGTCTCCGGCTTCCTGATTAATAGCAAGCAGCTTTTTATACTGATCATTTATTGGTGAGCCTGTGATCTGCGCCTTATAAGCTGAGTCGGGGCTTTGGATATTGATCTTCCCCTTTTCAAGATATAACACCAGCTTATCCGAATTTGGACCAATATCCATTTTGGCTGATCCTACTCCCTTATAATCTACCACTATAATTGCAAGCGACGGATACATGATGTCGCCCTTAAATTCAAAAGCGCCGTTTACCGCCTGTGCCGAATCCAGCACCTTATTCGAACCCAACTGATAACCTATATAAACTTTAGCGTTCAGGCTACCAAACTTGCCAACCACATCAAAAGGTTGCGGAACCTGTGCAAACGCCATTACAGGCAATGTAAGCAACAGGCAAAAAAGTAATTTCTTCATTTATACTGTCTAAATAATGATTTTGATAACGTTTATTTTGTTAATGAATTGTATATCAGTTTAATTTTTGGTAGGTGCGCCACCAAAGATCGGGCATTTCGCCTGCAACAGCCGTCTTATAATCATCATACCTGCAGGGCACCAGGTGAAAGCGTTCATTCATCGAGCCGCCTGTTGGATATGGCACCTGCATCCACCAGCGGTCAGATTTTTTGCTTTTCACAAATACTACCTCATGGTCGTCGTGCTTCAAACTGGTTTTATAGATCAGATACTGCGATTTAGGGTTTAACGGAAAATCTCGTTTACGGTTGTAAAATCCGTCAATAAAATACCATATCATTTGTGCTACCAAAGTAGCCGTTTGGCCATTACTATCATAAGCCGGGTTAAATTCATAAAACCCTATCGAACTTAGCTTATCATTAAAACCTGCATAACGGGCTATTTGACAAGCTTCTTCACCATAAAAACCATTAGGTGTAGCATTAGCATTGCCCGTAGCATCTGATGAACGGATAGCCCCGATATCAAAGCTGATCATATTCGCATTACGGATAATGGGCTCTGTCACTGCTACCTGTCCGGTTATCTCGCCCAGCCTGTGCACATCAAAATAAAGCTTATCCATCACCCGCAAACTTTCCTGGCTCGAAAAATAGGTTTGATACCCCAGGTTACTGTAATTAAATAGATAATTCGGTTCGTGTAAAAATATTTTATTCAGATAGGATGCCGAGGTAGTCTCCAGACTTTCTGTTGCGGTTTCATCGTCAAGATCAAAACGCGGATCAACAACTACCAGGTCAACTTTTTGTTCCAGTTCTTCATAAGCCATGTACTGAGCGTAGGTTATATCCTGTCCGCCGCCAATAATGATGGGCAGTATATTCTTTTTTATCAGCTCATGTGCCACAGTTTTAACCGCGAAGTAGGTATCGGTAATAGTTGCTCCCTGCCGGATATTACCCAGATCGGCAATTTTGGTTTTATAGCTGCCTTCGAATAACTGGTAAAGCTTTTCTCTTACATAATCCGGCCCTAAGGCGCATCCGGGGTTATTAATCGCATTCCTATCATCCTGAACACCGATAATAGCAATATCCGTTTTCTGATTCAGGTCAGGAAAATCAACTGAAAAGTGCGCTATCTTATCCCCTAAATGACTGGTATAATACCCATTTTTAGGCATTATGCTTTTAAGATCTATCGGCGTAAAAAAATCAGATAAAGACATTTATGGATGTGCAAATTACTTTTGATGTGCAAATATGCAGATGTGCAGATTTTAATATGCAGATGTGCAGATGTGCAAATGTGCAGATTTTTTTAATACGCAAATATGCAGATGTGTAAATGTGCAGATTTTTTTATCTGAAATAGCATTTTCCAATTTCTTAACTCCAGTCGCCTGCTCATCAATTTGCAAATCCACACATTTGCAAATCCATACATTTGCACATCTGCACATTCGCACATCTGCACATCTATTCGCATATTTGCACATTAAAATACATATTAAATAAGATGATACTGGTTACGGGTGCAACAGGTTTTCTGGGTTCTGAAGTGGCAAAGCAATTGGTGTTGCAAGGCAATCCTATCCGATGTATTAAACGCAGTACTTCAAAAATACCTCCACTTTTATCCTCCTTACAAGCAAGTATAGAATGGGTTGAGGCTGATTTGCTGGACATCTTTGCACTGGAGAATGCTCTCGAAGGCATCACACAGGTTTATAACTGCGCAGCATGGGTCTCATTAAAACAGGCCGACAAAGAGCCGATGATCTACACCAACGTAACCGGCACGGCTAACCTTGTAAATTTATGCGTAAAAAATAACATACGGGTAGTACATGTAAGCTCAGTAGCTGCTGTTGGCGATGCCAAGCCCGGCGAATTGATCACCGAAAATCATCACCTCGACCAGGCCATTGAGACCGATGGTTATGCCATTTCCAAGCTGGAAAGCGAAATGGAAATATGGCGTGGTATTGCGGAAGGATTAGATGCCGTAATCGTTAATCCATCCATTATCATAGGAGTCAATGCCGGGACCGAAGGCAGTGGCGCATTATTTGAGACTGTACGCAAGGGACTTAAGTTTTATACTACCGGCAGCGGTGGCTTTGTGGATGTTGAAGATGTTGCCAAATGTATGATCACCCTGATGAACACCAATATTAGTGGTGAACGTTTCATCATCAGTGCCGAAAACCATAATTATAAAGAACTGACTGCTGAAATAGCGCGGGGCTTCGGCATAGAACCACCAGCTAAACTTGCCAAACCGTGGATGATGGAACTAGCCTGGCGCGGGGCAGCTTTAGCGGCATTTATTACCCGAAATGCTCCTTCTATCGATAAAGTATCAGCAAAAGCTGCATCGCTGACAAAGAATTTTGATAACAGTAAGATCAAAAAAGCCATCAATATTCAATTTAAGCCATTGAGCGGTTCTATTAAAGAGGTTTGTGTGGCATTGAAAATTGTCTGAACCAGGATTTACAGAATTGATACTCCGGATAAAATTCAAATAATTCTTAAATTCGTTTAATTCCGGTTCAGACAGATTAAACCCAATGAAGAAATACCTTTTCCTATTGGCAATATGCCTATGCGGCTGTGTGCACAATGAGCAGCAGTCAAAAGCCGAGAACGTGGCTGAAATCTATATTCGTACAGAATTGAGTAACCCTAAGAATTTTAAATCCGTCTCCTTTTCTGCATTAAAAAAAAGACGTTACACTACCGCGCTGGATAGCTCGATGACTTATGCCGGTGCAAATGCCGATAGCAGGCAGACTATGGAGAAATACGTCGACAGTGAAAATGGCCAGCGGCCTGATCTTGCTATTAATAATGACAAGGACATTTATAATATCGAACACAACAAACTCAGCTACTACTTGCTCATTTATTCATTCAGGATCGATTCAGCGGGGCAGAAAAAATTAAGAAAATACCGCTTCGAACTGGACACAGCCTGCAATATTATTAATGCTACCGATATTACAAATAGTCGCAGTACCGGGGAGTAATGTCATCACTCGTTAATTTCTTTCGTTGATATTAGCCTTAGATAATATACCATTGAAACAATACACAATACCAATAGTTGAAATTACAGTTCAACATTAATAAGATGATAGCAAGAATATGGCATGGGAAAACCAACAAGTCCAAATTTGATGAATACAGTGCAATACTGGAAAAAATTGCTATCCCCGATTATCAAAAAACTGACGGTTTTAAAGGCCTGACATTTTTGAGAAATATTGTTGGGGACGAGGCTCATTTTAACCTGATAACCTATTGGGAAAATATGGAAGTAATTAAAAACTTTGCCGGCGAGGACTTTGAAAAGGCCAAGTACTACCCCATTGATAACGACTACTTATTAGAGTTTGAAGAGAAGGTACAGCATTATGAGGTATTTGCGAGTATAACTATTTAATACGCTTTTCTGCAAGGACTTATCAACACTCTCCATACTCTATCAACAAACTCAACATTTGTTATGATGCATCGCAACTAATTTGCACCTTTGCAGGCAGTATGGACCAGTACTTTATTATCGATTTTGATAGCACATTTACGCAGGTTGAGGCATTGGACGAGCTTGCACGTATTTCGCTAAGAAAACATCCCGACAGGGAGCAAATTTATCAGCAGATAGAGGATTATACTAACGCCGCCATGGAGGGCCGTATACCTTTCAGCGAAAGTTTGGAAGGCCGTGTAAAGCTGCTGCAAGCCAATCGTGAGCATTTAAAGCAACTGATTACCCATTTAAAAAAGAAGGTATCTACCTCGTTCTCACGCAACAGCGCTTTCTTTAAACAACACCAGGACAATGTACTCATCGTGTCTGGCGGCTTTAAGGAGTTTATTACCCCGGTTGTTTCCGAGTACTATATCAAGAAGGAAAATATTTACGCCAACACTTTTGTGTTTGACGAAAACGATAATATCGTAGGCTACGACCGCGAAAATCCGCTATCACAAGAAGGCGGTAAAGTAAAGCTGCTGAGGCAGATGAACCTGCAGGGCGAGATATTCGGCATTGGCGATGGCTATTCTGATTTCCAGTTAAAGGAATCCGGACTGATCAAAAAATTCTTTGCCTATACTGAAAATATCGAACGCAAATCTGTAGCCGAAAAAGCCGACCATATTACACCAAGCTTTGATGAGTTTTTGTTCATCAACAAGCTGCCGCGTGCTATATCCTACCCTAAAAATCGTATTAAATGTTTGGTTGTGGGTGATATTGAAGAAGAGGCATTGGAACAAATGCGCAAGGAAGGCTATAACATTCGCCAGAAAGAAAGCATCGAGGAAAAATACCTGGAAGAAGCAGGTGTATTGTTTTGTGATGAGGCCAATCAACCTACTCCGGAGCAATTACAAAATGCAGGCAGATTAAAAGTGATTGGTTGTTTCGGTCGCGTGGCAAGCCGCAAACTGGCAGAAGCCGCATGCGAAAACGGTATCATTATATTTGACGATCCGAAATACAACCCCCGCAATGTAGATTTTATCCCCAAAAGGGTAATCGCATTTATGAACGAGGGTAAAACACACATGAGCTGCAATTTCCCTGATCTGCAGCCACCACGTAATGACAATACCCACCGCTTAATACACATCCATACCAACGTACCGGGTATACTGGCGCAAATAAATGGTGTATTGGCAAGGCATAATATCAATATTGTAGGTGAATTCCTGGTAACCAACGCACAGATAGGCTATGTGCTCACCGATGTTACAGCCGGATACCGCAAACAGGTACTAAACGAACTGAAAGCTATTGATCATACCATAAAGTTTAGATTGCTTTATTAATATTGGTTGATTAAGTTGATTGTGAGAGTGGTTGATTAGGTTGATGTAAAAAACTCAATCAACCTTATTCTAACCTAATCCAACTCAATCAACTAACTCTCCTCCCTTAAAGGCACAACCAGCACCGGCACGTGCGAATGGCGCACTACATGTTCGGATACACTTCCCATTATTAGCCTGTTAAGTCCTGTGCGGTTGTGGGTGCCAACCACTATCAGATCTGCATTAAATTCTACGCTGCATTTCAGTATACCATCGGCAGTTGAGCCGTATTCGGTAAAATGGGTAACCTTCCGGTCGCCGGCAAACTTTTTTATGGTTTGCTGAATAACATTTTCTGCCGACTCAGATTGTATTTTAATCAGTTCCGCTTCATCAATGTTCATTGATTCCATTGGTAAGCCGGTTATTACATCCGTGCTTGACTCAGGAAGTATAAGTGGCGCTACAATGCTTACAAGGCCAACATCGGCGCCAAATAGCTGCGCCATATCAAAACCTACTTCGGCTGCGTGCTCGGCATATTTATTATCGTCAACTGCGATCAGGATTTTATTTATTTTCATGGTAATTGCTTAACTATAAAGTTAATTGTTTTGTTTCTGTAATTGCAAGCTTTATTACCTTTGTTGGCATAAACCAATCAATGAGTATCACTCCCGAAATAGAAACACGCCTGGCACTCTTGCAGGAAAAATATGAAGCAATGGGCCAGGATATGATATCCTACCTTGACGGCCTGCTGCATGCCGATTTTTTAACTTACTGGGATTATATCCATTTGGATACCCTTTTAAGCCTGCAAAGCCCTAAAACACCTTTCCCCGACGAGGAGATATTTATCATGTATCACCAGATCACGGAATTGTATTTTAAGCTGGTGCTGCACGAGTGCAAACAGATCACCGAAAAACAACCGCTTACCGCTGATTTTTTCACTGCACGCATAAGACGTATCAACCGGTACTTCGATGCACTTATCCAGTCGTTTGAAATTATGGTAGATGGGATGGAAAAAGAGCAGTTTCTTCATTTCAGGATGTCATTGCTCCCGGCCAGTGGTTTCCAGAGCGGTCAGTACCGGATGATTGAAATTTATTCAACCGATTTTATCAACCTTGTAGCCAAAGATAAACGCGAGGAATTGCGCAGCGCACCAATTGAAGATCAGTTTGAATACCTCTACTGGAAATTTGGCGCTACAGAGCTATCAACCGGCAAAAAAACACTGACACTGAAACAATTCGAAAAGAAATATTCCAAAATCTTTATAGAATTAGGGAAGGCCACTACACAGCATAATTTTAGTGCCCTGTTACAGCAATTGCAATACAATCAGCAATCAACCACCGAACTGGAGAATGAATTGCGCCAACTGGACGTAAATGTAAACGTGAACTGGCCGCTTTCACATTACAAATCAGCCGTACGTTACCTTAACCGCGAGCCTGATGAAATAAAAGCCACCGGAGGCACCAATTGGCAAAAATATCTGCCCCCGCGTTTTCAGAAACGCATATTTTATCCTTCACTATGGACAACAGAGCAAATTGAGAATTGGGGTAAGGCTTGGGTTGAGGACGTATTAGGTTAGCAACCTCCCTCTCCTATTATTTGTTGTTGGTATAAAATCTTACCGCTCGATTTAATAGTAATGACACCTTTGAATTGATAATATTCGGAGTCAAGTTGTTTCACATTGACTTTTTTGACACTTAAGATATATTGATCTGAGGTATAAATCTCTTCGTTTTTATCATGACTTATCTTTTCATTTGCTTTTAGCCGGATTGATTTATTATTAATATGAATTAGTGCTGTAGCATAATCAGTCCTGCAAATAAGTATATCTTGCTTTTTATCCTTCTCGGACAAATAGCAATCATCTCCGCAACCCATCAGATCGTCAGGTACATTTTTAAAAGTTGAGATTTTTAATGCCGATGGTCGTTGAGCTTGATTAATATTTAATCCTATTGTAAAAAAGAGAATTGCAGATAAGAGTAATTTCATATGATTTAGGTTCAATTAGACAAATATGATCAATTTTTCCTAACTTGCCATTTTCCGAATTAATAAACCAATGCTATGACTGAGACGCTGGATATCAAGATCACAAAAACTACCAATTCCCGTTTGGCGCAAACGGATTTCAGTAACCTGCCCTTTGGCAAAATATTTTCTGACCACATGTTGGTGGCCGATTATGCCAATGGCGAATGGAAAAACTTTGAGATAGTCCCTTATGCTGAAATTGGGCTAAGTCCTGCTATTTCAGCTTTGCACTACGGTCAGGCTTTTTTTGAAGGATTGAAAGCTTACAAGCACGCCGATGGTAAAGTGTCTGTTTTCCGTCCGGATAAAAATGCTGAGCGCTTTAATAAATCAGCAGAACGCCTTTGCATGCCTGAGTTACCAGAAGATATTTTCATACAAAGTATAGCCGCTTTGGTGGATGTTGACCGTAACTGGATACCAGGAAATGCTAATCATTCCCTTTATATCAGGCCGTTTATGTTTGCTACCGATGCTTTTTTGGGCGTGGCACCATCATCAACTTATAAATTTATGGTGTTAACCTGCCCTGTAGGACCATACTTTTCAAAAACACTTAGGGTTAAGTTCGAAACACATTATACCCGCGCTGCCGAAGGTGGTATGGGCTTTGCCAAATCAGCCGGAAACTATGGCGGTGCAATGCTGCCTGCCCGCAAGGCGGTTGAGGAAGGTTTTGACCAGCTGATATGGACAGATGCCAAAGAGCATAAATATGTGGAAGAAATGGGTGCCGCAAACGCCATGTTTGTACTGGATGGCAAATTGATCACTCCTTCTACCGACGAAAATACGATATTGAAAGGCATCACCCGTGATACGGTAATCACATTGGCCCGCGACTGGGGCTTCCCGGTTGAGGAACGCCGTGTATCAATAGCGGAGATTGTGGAAGGTGCTAAAAATGGCAAGCTTACCGATGCCTTTGGTGCCGGAACAGCTGCTACTATTGCCCCGGTTGGTTCATTGAGCTACAACGGCGAAGAATACTTTTTAAGCGACCCAAAAACACGCGAGTTTTCGCAGAAAGTATTAAAGAGTCTGGATGGTATCAGGTACGGTAACGCTCCTGATCCGCATGGATGGAATTACATGATTTAATTTTAGACTGAGTCTGAAGTTCTAAGTTTTGGGTTAAATACTGAAATACTTAGAACTTTGGACTTATTCCACAGTAACTGTCAATCCTTCCTGCTGTAGTATTTTACGATATATCTCCATTTCATTGAATGAGCCCTCCAGTACAGCGCACTTACCTTCATTATGTACTTTCCAGGCTATTTTCTCAGCTTGTGCTTCAGAGTAATCAAGATACTTCATCATACAGAAGATCACATGATCAAAAGTATTGATATCATCGTTCCATAAAATAAGGCGGTGCAATTCCTTAAGGCTGGTGAGCAGCTCTTCAAGGGTAAAGGTTTCTTCCTGTACTTCTGTTGGCATATGTAATGACAAATTTACCTAAAATCGGCAATAAAAAGATTAAAATACTGTTAGCTTCTGTAAAACAACGCCATATATTATCACAGTAAATTTATGAATACACTCCCCTTTCGTTGGTTTGGCATTTGCACACTGCAATTAGCCATGGTCAGCTTATGTATTGCCCAGGATAAGTCCACACAAAACAAACTACAACCACCACCGCCTAATATTACTATTGATGGCGATGCCAAAGAGTGGGGCGACAGCCTACGCTATTATAACCAGGAAAAACAACTCAACTACAGTCTCGCTAATGACCAGGAAAATCTTTACATGGCCATCCGCATTAATGACCGCAGTGAACAAATACGGGTGCTAAAAGCAGGGTTGACCCTAAGCATCGACACTCGCGGCAAGAAAAAAGAAACTTTCAGCATCACTTTCCCCATTGGTGATCAGAGTCAGAATAATCCGGCATTGCAAACAAATGACCTGCAGGGAAACACAAATATAACGCAGGAAGATCGTGATGACCTGAAAGAAGCACGTCTCACAAAATTAAGAGAGATCAGGGTTTCGGGCTTTAAAGATATTGAGGGTGAAACGATCACCACATCAAACACCTATGGCATTAAAACAGCTATTGATTATGATGAAAATGGCAACCTGGTATACGAAGCCGCTATACCATTAAAGTTTTTCCATGTGGATGATCTTTCAAAAAGCGAGTGGGCCTTTAATTTTAAAATAAACGGCATCGTAAAACATGGTCAAACAGCAGATAATGGAGCACATGACGGCATGACCCGTGGAGGAAGTGGTGGTGGATTTGGCGGCGGTGGCGGTGGAAGAGGTGGCCATGGTGGTGGTCACGGCGGACACGGAGGTGGCGGAAACAGCGCGCCGGTAGACCGCAGCGAACTATCAAAGTCGGTTGACTTTTGGGAGAAATATTATCTTGCAGGCAAGTAAGATATGAATGGTAGTCAGTAGTGAGCAATTAACTATTCACTACTGACTATATTAAAACTTATTCTTCCACATCATGCTCTCTACCGGGCGGGTAGTGGGATTATTGTACTTGGCATTAGCTTTGGTGTTGTACATTGTCTCAATCTCGCCTTCTACTACAAAATAGATCAGCTGGCCAATAGGCATACCGGCATATATCTTTACAGGTTGTGCGCAGGATATTTCTAATGTCCAGGTATTGCAGAAGCCTACGTCTCCCTTTCCAGCGGTAGCGTGTATATCTATCCCTAAACGGCCGGTACTTGATTTGCCTTCAAGGAACGGTACATGGCGGTGTGTTTCGGTATATTCCATCGTAACACCCAGGTAAAGTGTGTTAGGTTGTAAGACAAAGCCTTCTTTCGGAATTTCAAAGCCATCGATCTCATTATGCTGTTTGGCATCCAAAACACGGTTGCGATAGGTAGCCAAATGCTTACCCAAATGCACATCATAAGAATTAGTGCCTAAACATTCGCGTTTAAACGGTTCAATAATGATATGACCTTTATCAATTTCTTCAAGAATGCGTTTGTCGGATAAAATCATGCTACGTGATATTTGGCCTAAATTAGAATTATTTGGTTTAAGTTCGCCATCCTTTTTGCAATTTTACATTATGGCCATAGCATACAAAAAGCAAATTGATGACAATACCGAATTTGCTCTTTGGAAAATAGAAGAGAAAGCTGATGATCTGTACAGCCAACTGCAGTTGAACGCTTATGAAAAGGCTTATGTTGAAAAGCTTAGCCACGGCAAACGGCACCTGCATTGGTTAGGTACGCGCGTTCTATTGCGCAAGATGCTGAATACTGATGAATATATTGATAGTCGGGCTGATGAGCATGGAAAACCTTATTTGGTTGATCTTCCTTATCATATATCGCTTAGCCACTCATTTGACTATGCAGCGGTAATGATCAGTAAAACGCGACCTGTAGGTATAGATATCGAACAGATAAAAGAGAAAGTTGAGCGTATAGCGCACAAATTTATGGGCCCTCAGGAAATGGCATTTATTAAAGATGAGCACAAAATACAGCAGCTCTATGTTTGTTGGTGCGCCAAAGAAGCAGTTTATAAATGTTACGGGCAAAAAGAAGTTTCATTTGCTGATAATATATCGCTTGAGCCCTTTAACTTTGCAGATAAAGGTGTAGTAAACGCACACTTGAGCAAAGATATTGTCGATCTGGATTTTAAGGTTGATTATCTGCAATATGAAGATTACATGATAGGCTACGTAAAGGGATAGGATATGAAAAACAAAAAAGTAACTTTCCAGGATTGGGGCTTGATCGATTACAAAGAATCATGGGACAGGCAGGAGGTTTTATTCGGGCAAACAGTAGCACTGAAAACCCGGATAAGAAACTACAAAATAACCAGTGAGGGCGACGAATATGGTGAAGATGAATCAACCCCTAATTATCTCATATTTTGTGAACATCCGCACGTATACACCTTGGGCAAAAGCGGCAAGCCAGAACATTTGCTGTTAGATGAAAAAGGCTTAAAAGAAAAAAATGCTGTTTATTACCTCATAAACCGTGGCGGTGATATTACGTATCACGGTCCCGGACAAATAGTTGGTTACCCGATACTTGACCTTGATAATTTTTTTACCGACATACATCTTTACCTGCGTACACTGGAAGAAGCTGTAATACTAACCATGGCGCAATACGGACTGAAAGGTGAAAGATATCCTGGCTACACCGGTGTATGGTTAGATCCAGATAATGAAAACGCAAGAAAAATTTGCGCTATGGGTGTGCGCTGCAGTCGTTGGGTAACTATGCATGGGTTTGCGTTTAATATTAATACCGACCTGGATTATTTTAAAAATATTGTTCCCTGCGGCATTGACGATAAAGCCGTTACCTCTATGCAAAAGGAACTCGGCAAAGAAGCAGATATAGAAGACATCAAAAAAAACTTAAAACATCATATTTCCGTATTGTTTGATATGGAGATATTATGAAGATACTGTGTTCGATTTTTGTTGCTATTACTAACTTTCACCGGATGTACAAAAGAGGCCAATAACAGCACTCCCGTTATCACTAATATGACCAACGCTGATACTACCGTTAAAGCTTCCGATAGCACATTTACATATCTTGCTCTTGGCGATTCTTATACCATTGGTCAATCTGTCCCGGCTGATCAGTCATATCCTAACCTGTTAGCATTAGAATTGACGGCACACAAATACCCGGTAAACCCTCCGAAAATCATAGCAGTTACCGGGTGGACAACCGACGAATTAATTAATGCCATTGCCAGTAGTGGCATCACCGATAAAAAATTCGATTTTGTTACTTTACTTATTGGCGTTAATGATCAGTATCAGCAATTAAGCCAGGATAACTACCGTACCAAATTTCAACAAGTATTAAACACCGCCATTAAATTTGCCGACGGTAATAAAAATCGTGTTTTTGTATTATCTATTCCGGATTGGGGCGTCACTCCTTTTGCTGCTGGGCGCGATAGTATCATTGGCCCGCAGATAGATCAATTTAATGCCATTAATAAACAGATAAGTAATGTGGCACAAGTAAACTATATAAATGTCACAACCATATCCAGGTTGGCAGCAAATAACCCCTCACTGATAGCCAGTGATGGATTACATCCTTCTGAAAAAATGTACCAGCTTTGGGTTGATCTATTAGAGCCGGTAGTTATAGCAAAGTTAAGATAGCCTCACCTAATCCTCTCCAAAGGAGAGGACTTGTCTCCCTTTTCATTTAGAATTTTTTATTCAAAACCCTCTCCTTTGGAGAGGATTAGGTGAGGCAATGTCATTTGCTATTAACCCACTCAGAATATTTTGTTTCTTCGGGGACATCGGTCGGGCTTTCAAAGTGTAGTTGATAACCATCCGGATCGATAACTTTTACATCCCATAATCCATTGCCAACAAATGGCTCATGCGCAGCCACTGCCCTGTCGATAAATTCATGATAGAGTGTCAATGAATCCTTGCATTGGTAAAATATGGTTACGCCTGCGCCTGGCTTGTCACCTGCAAGATAAGGTTTGCTCTCTGATATTCTGGCCTCCTGCAACATCAGCGGCCCGCCTTCCCGCTGAAGCCAGCACCATTCAATTTTGCCTCGGGGTGTCCATGTATTTAGTATGCTAAAACCTAAGCCCTCAGTATAAAAATTCAGAGAGGCCTCCATGTTTGATACCATGAAAAATGGCGCAGCATATTGTATGTTGGGCTGATTATTTTCCATAACAATTCATTTTCTGAAAATATATTGACATGATTAAAACTAAATTACTGTTTAAAACGTCAAAATAAAAAGGATATAAATTCATTTATAAAATCACTTGCATTTATGCGACAAATTTCATAAATTTGATGACAAATGTCATAAATCAAAAAAAATGGCTGTAAAAAAATATAAATTACCCGAAGAAGATTCTGTAGCAATGGTAAACATGCTGAGAGAAGGTGTGGAGTTTACTTATTTGAACAGTATCTCTGATCGCATCAATTTCACTTTAGAAGATTGGTCGTCTTATCTGCATCTATCAGAACGTACTATCCAACGCTACAAAAAAGAGAAAAAGCCTTTTGATACCATTTATTCTGAAAAGATCGTCCAGATAGATCTGCTATATAAAAGAGGTGTTGAGGTGTTTGGCAACGAAGACAATTTTCATACCTGGATGGCGACCAAAAGCATTCCGCTGGGTAATATTAAACCGAAGGAACTATTAGATACTACTTACGGTATTAACCTGGTTGCTGATGAGTTGGGTCGTGTTGAACATGGCATATTCGCATGATCGTTTACCGTCTATGTAAAAAGCGTTATGCAAACGACCTGACCGGACAGGGTGCTGAACTAAGGGGCGGGCGCTGGAACGGTAAAGGAGTAGCCGCATTGTATACTTCCTCTTCCCGCGCGCTATGTACGATCGAAATACTTGTGCATATACCGGCCGGCATTATCCCTAAAGATTATTATCTCATAACCATCGAATTCCCGGATAGTGCGCCGGTTAAATCTATTGAGATAAAGGACCTGCCGGGTAACTGGAACAGCAATCCTATATCGGTTTCAACGCAACGTATCGGAAATACATTTTTCTCCGAACAAAAGGCATTGGTGCTAAAAGTACCGTCGGCAATAATAAAAGACGAATGGAATTACATCATCAATCCGATGCATGAAGCATTTAAAGATGTAAAAATTCTAAGCATCGAGCCGTTTGCTTTGGATGCACGGTTGTCTAAAAAATAGTTTCACTATGAAATTCTGGGAATTCGTTAATTCAATAAATTCCGGTTCAGACACATTAACACTCCGGCAAGCTGATCGGTATATTGATCGCAAGGCCGCCATCTGATGTTTCCTTGTATTTTGAGTTCATATCCAATGCTGTTTGCCACATGGTTTTCACCACGGCATCAAGACTCACTTTGGCATTATCCGGATTGGTTTGTAATGCAAGCTGCGATGCTGTAATGGCTTTTATTGCACCCATAGTATTACGCTCGATACAAGGCACCTGCACCAGGCCGCCTATTGGGTCGCAGGTCATTCCCAGGTGATGTTCCATCGCAATTTCGGCAGCCATTAATACCTGCCTTTGTGAACCACCCAAACATTCTGTTAGTGCTGCAGCAGCCATAGCAGATGATACTCCTATCTCAGCCTGGCAACCGCCCATTGCTGCAGATAAAGTAGCACCCTTTTTGAAGATACTGCCTATCTCTGATGCCGTTAAAATAAATTGTATGATCTTTTCTTCGGTAAAGCTGTCACAAAAAACTATTAAATATTGCAACACTGCCGGCACTACCCCGGCTGCACCATTGGTAGGCGCTGTTACCACACGACCAAAAGAGGCATTCTCTTCGTTTATTGCTAACGCGAAGCAACTTACCCAGTCCAGGGTATTCTGAAAACCATTGCCTGTTTCCCTTATCGCTTTTACCCATTCATCATAATTTTGATATGGGCGACTACCAATCAATCTACGGTTTAGGTTCGCAGCACGCCGGGCTACATTAAGCCCACCTGGCAGGTGACCGCTAGTATGACATCCCCGGTACATGCATTCCTTCATCACCCTGAAAATATTGAGTACACCGGCACGGGTATCTGCTTCGCTTCTCCACGCCAGTTCATTTTCCATTACTACCCCGGATATTTTCAGACCGGTCTTTATGCACCAGTGTAACAGGTCGCCGGCTGTCTCTATCGGGAATGGAAGGTCGACTTCGTTTTTAGATTGTGCTTGCTGATCTTCTTTTACTACGAATCCGCCGCCTATTGAATAAAAAGTTGCCGAAACTGCTTTGCCATTATTCAAAAATGCTTGGAAAGTCACTGCATTAGGGTGAAAAGGCAGACTTTCATTGTAAAGAAACAACAGATCATCCTCAACAAAAAAACCGATCTCACGACGTCCTCCAAGCATCAGTATATTGCTTGTTTCGATGTCTTTTATTTTGCCATCTATAGCATTCACATCAAAGGTAACAGGATCATCACCGCTCAGTCCCAATAGGATAGCGATATCCGTTCCGTGCCCTTTACCGGTCTTGGCTAATGAGCCATAAAGCAGGATTTTTATCCCTGTTACTAAATTCAATACATCCTGCTCAACCAGCAATTCTACAAATTGCTGTGCCGCCCGCCATGGCCCAAGTGTGTGCGAGCTTGAAGGGCCTATGCCAATTTTAAATATATCAAATACGGAGATCTGTTCGCGTTTCATCGGGGCAAACTTACGTAATAGTAAGAGAATGTTTTTTTACCAAAGGTTTCGTATTTTAAAACTTATTTAATACTTTCAATCAAGTTAACCTATTTATCAATCAATTTAAACCTCTTTACAATGGGAAATTACGACTCGTCATCGGCTTCAAGCGTAGCGGCTCTTTTTGCAATTATAAGTGTGCTGATTATTCCAATTCTAATAATTTCAGTGATCATGATCATCGCGCACTGGAAAATTTTCGAAAAAGCAGGTAAGCCCGGATGGGCTGCAATAATCCCTATTTACAACATTATTGTTTTGCTTGAGATTATTGGCAAACCGATATGGTGGATTTTCCTGCTCTTATTTCCATGCACCAGCTTTATATTCCTAATTTGGGCAACTAACCTATTAAGCAAAAGCTTTGGCCAAAGCGAAGGCTTTACAGTAGGGTTACTTTTATTGGGCGTAGTCTTTTACCCAGTTTTAGGTTTTGGAAATTATCAATATTTAGGTCCCTCAGCTAAAGAAGCAGGCGGTTTAAGACCTTTTGATCCTTCAGCAAACTATAAGGACCCATTTAATAACCCTAATACGCCCCCGCAGGTTTAATGTGATTAGTAGTTTGATACATACACAAATATCTTGTAGCCATTTGGTTTTTATCAAATGGTTACAAGATCATATGCTCCCCTGCCCTTTTAAGTATATCACAGGTATAGATTGCCCCGGCTGTGGTTTTCAACGCTCCGTTATTGCTCTGATACAGGGGGATCTGCATAAAAGTTTCCTTTTTTATCCACCTGCTATACCATTGCTTATCTTTTTTACCTATGGTATTACCGGCAGCTTTTTTAATCTCGATACCCAAAATCATTTTGTTAAAAAAACCGGGTTTATGATAGTAGGTACTATTATCCTGGTGAGCTATTGCCTTAAGCTATATAACTTGGATCATAAAGTCTCCATCTGAGCGCTTATATGGTTATAGTCTTTGAGTATAGTTTGCAAAAACAACATATCGTTCATCCCTTTTGGAGGCATTATATTAAGGTGTTCTTTTATACGCAGCGCCATGTTATAAACCACTACATTATTGCCGGTTTTAATATAGGAGTTAATAACCTCATGTATCAACTCAACATCCTTATCGTTTAATTGTCCTGCTTCTTTAAATACCGGCTGATAACCATCATACGAAGGCATAAAAACGATATCATTCATTTTTGTACGAGGGCTGGTTCTTATGAGCATAGTACCTGCAACCATATCACCTATTCTTTGCGGCTTTTCGCTTACTGCGGCTACTATTAATGCGATCAGTCCGGGTTCAATAATTAAAAAATCAACTATGCGAAACAGCCAGCGTAATACATACTGACCAAAACGCGGCTGAGCCCCATCTAAACTGATCACTTTTATTTTCATGATCCGCTTGCCTATACTTTGTCCGTTCATAAATACTTCGAACAAGAGATCGTAAAACACAAAAAGTGCAGCGTAAATACTGATGAGTATTATCATGCCAACACTCCCATTTACGTATAGATTTAACAAGCTTACAACGAAAACACCTAAGATAAATATTAGAAAAAAGATGGCCAGATCTATCAAACGTGCTATAATACGCTCACCCAAACCAGCAACCTCATAATCAATATCAATATTCTGTGAAGTTTTTATTCTTATAGTTTGCATACAATAAATTCTAAGGCTAATATACTTTTTTAGTTGAAAGATTAAGTTTTTGTATTTATTTTAAGCGATTATTAAACATGAGCTAATTAATGCGCGAACCGCTGTTTGTTAAACAAAATGCTGAGAAGTGGAGCCAATTTGAGCAATCACCGACAGATGACCCCGATGAGATAGCAGAACGTTTTATCAAAATCATTGACGATCTTGCTTATGCTAAAACTTTTTATCCAAAATCAAAAACAACTGCTTACCTTAACGGATTAGCTGCTAAGCTCCATCAATCCATCTATAGAAACAAAACTGAAAAAAATAATCGCTTTATTACATTCTGGAAATTTGAACTGCCATTATTATTTAAAAAATATCAAAAGCAGTTGCTCTATTCGTTTATTTTTTTCCTGGTGTTTTGCCTGATAGGTGCTATTTCTGCAAAGTACGATGAGAACTTTTTGAGGCTAATATTAGGCCCAACCTATGTTGATATGACCAATGAGAACATTGCCAAAGGTGACCCATTTGGTGTATATAAAAGTCACGACGAGTTCTCGATGTTTTTTTCAATTGCAGCAAATAACATCTTTGTTTCGCTTATGATATTTGTTAGCGGCATTATTTTTTCCGTGGGATCAATTTATTATATGTTTCAAAATGGGGTGATGCTGGGCTCATTTGAATATTATTTTTTCAGTAAGGGCCTGGGCCTGCAATCAATCCTCGTTATCTGGATACATGGTACAATTGAAATATCATCAATTATTATAGCAGGTGCTGCAGGTTTGGTTTTAGGCAACAGTTTTCTATTTCCAAAAACTTATACCAGGCTTGCATCATTAAAAATAGGTGCTAAAAACGGCATGAAAATGACCATAGGGCTGGTTCCTTTATTTATTATTGCAGCTTTTTTTGAAGGCTTTGTTACACGGCATACAGAAATGCCTTTATGGCTCAGTATAACTATATTAGCTACGTCCCTTTTCCTTATTATCTGGTACGTAATTATTTATCCTAATAAACTTTATAAAAACCAAACCTTACATGTCAAACGTTGAACTCGCAAAACCCCGTGATTTCGGGGAGATCATTAATGATACCTTCATTTTTGTTCGTCAGAATTTTAAGCCACTGCTAAAATATTTTTTTATTTTCTGCGGCTTTTTTTTATTGGCAACTACTGCCACATCCATCCTGAATCAGATCAACATGATCAGGAGGGTGAATAATTTCAATCCCAATAGCTTTGATGCGGATAATCGCTTTGGACCTTTTTTAGTTTTTACTCCCACTTATTTTCTGGCTATGTTTTTCGTGATACTTGAATATGTATCTATTAGTGTTGTCGTATTATCCTTTATGGCACTCTATAAGGTAAAACAGAACCAGGTTCCTGATACTGAAGAGATGTGGGGATATTTTAAGTTTTATTTCTTAAAAGCATTAGGCAGCTCTTTTGTAATAGGCCTATTGGTAATAGTTGGTTCTATCTTCTGTCTTATACCCGGTATATATCTTTACCCTGTTATGTCATTGGTGCTTCCTATCATGATCATAGAAAACACCAGCTTTGGCTATGCCTTTAATCACAGTTTCAGGCTGATAAAAGACAATTGGTGGTCAACTTTTGGTGTATTGGTGGTTGTAATCATTATACTATCGGTAGCAAGTATGATCGTAACAATTCCATCAGCCATAATAGGTGCAGGCAGCATATTTTTACATTTTACAAAGGGCACTACCATATCTGTAACTGCGGTAATAATAACTACCATACTTCAGCAATTTATACACGTTCTCAATATTTTAATAATAGTGGCTACCTGTCTTTGTTATTTTAATTTAACTGAAAGTAAGGAAGGTACGAGCATGCTTGAACGCATTAACAAGTTCGGCACAGCCAACCCCGAATCAGATGTAACGCCGGAACAGTACTAAAATGCGCCTGTTTTTATATGTGGTATTATTTATTCTGGCAGTGAGCACAGGCTATTGTGACACTGCCAAGCCCGTAATACCTAAGCATGAAAAAGCTGTACTAAAAACTGACACCGCAGAAGTCAACATCCGGCATTTTAACCAGGCTGCGCTAAAAGAATACAGCCTGCAACCAGAGTTTCAATACAAAGAAACTACTGCCGGCGATACTTCTCTGTGGACACGTTTTTGGAGATGGTTTTGGCAGTGGATAGCACACCTGTTTAATTTTGGCCCGAAAAAAAGTGCGAGCCTTTGGAGCTTGTTTTGGGGCATCATCCAAATCTCATTACTCCTTGGGGGTGTTGCTGCATTAGTGTTCTTTATATTTAAATCGCAGGGAGTTAATGTGCTAAATATTTTCAGGCGAAAATCCGCAGCAGCACCTATACCCTATTCTGAATTTTTTGAAGATATTAACGAGATCAACTTTGATTTAGAGATAGAGAACGCCGTAGCAAAACATAATTACCGTTTTGCAGTACGATTGCTTTATTTAAAAAGCCTTAAACGCCTTAGTGATGCGGGACTTGTAAAATGGCAGATAGATAAAACCAACAGCAATTATATTAATGAACTCACCGATGAGGAGCAGCGGGTTGCGTTTAAGTTGCTTACACTTCAGTTTGAATATGTTTGGTATGGCGAATTCTTAATAGATAGCCAGGTATATACCAACATCAATACTTTGTTTCAAAATTTTAACAAGCACGTGGCATGAAAGATTTTAAATTATACCTTTCTGTAGCCACCATTTTGCTTATCGTTTATTTGGTGGCACAGTATAATAAACCTGCACCCGTTAACTGGCAGCCAACTCTTTATTATAAAGACAAAATTCCCTTTGGCTCATATGTTCTTTACAAAGAACTACCGCATATTTTTCCTGATGCCAAAATCATCAATACTAATCAAAATCTATATAACCTGTTTCATAATAAGGGGCTTACTAACAGCAATTATCTAATTCTATCAAAATCTGTTTCTTTAAGTAAATATGACTTTAAGGAAATGGTCAGCTATATCAAATCGGGCAACTCTGTGTTTATCGCATCGGCTGGCTGGGAGGGGGTTTTGGCTGATACCCTGAATATCCGTACAGGACAAGAATATGAAAAGAAAAATGTGCGTTTAAATTTCACCAACAGCAAATTAAAACGAGCAAATAATTATCGGTTCGAAAAGGATATCAGCAATGAATATTTTAGCCGTTTTGACACAGCCCACGCCATAGTACTCGGCAAAAACGAATTGGGACATAGTAATTTTATCAGCTTTAGTTATGGAAAAGGTCATTTATTTCTATGTGCCAATCCGCAGTTGTTTACCAATTTCAGCTTACTGAATAATCAAGGCGACGACTATGCCGCTAAAGCATTATCTTATCTTCCAATTCAACCTAATATTTATTGGGATGAATTACAAAATGGCGATATCATGGAAGATCCATCACCACTAAGGGTATTCTTTAGTTATCCAAGTTTGCAATGGGCCTATTATATCAGCCTTTTTAGCCTTGTAATATTTGTTCTCTACGAAATGAAACGCAGGCAGCGCATTATTCCTATAATTGAGCCTTTGAGAAATTCGACAGTTGAATTTGCAAATGTTGTTGGGCAAGTATATTATGAGCAACGAAATAATATGAACATTGCCCAAAAGAAAATAATTTACTTTATGGAGCATGTGCGGACAAAATACTATTTGAAGACAAATCCAATAGACATGGATTTCATACAACGGCTATCACAAAAAACAGGAATAGAGCATTCATTTATTGTGAAGCTTGTTAATCATATCAATTATATAAACGTCCAGAAAAAAATAACAGACGACGAACTTATTTTACTAAACCAACTTATCGAACAATTTTATAATCAATCCAGATAGATATGGAAGACGAACTTTTTGAAGAAAGAACCGACCTGAGCAAACTAAGCGCCGCGGTCGAACAAATAAAAGCAACCCTTGGAAAGATCATAGTAGGGCAGCATGATACGATTGACTTGCTGATTGCCGGGATATTAGCCGATGGGCATATCCTGATTGAAGGTGTACCCGGTGTGGCTAAAACCTTAACAGCAAAATTAATTGCAAAAGCAATCGACGCCCAATATTCGCGCATACAGTTTACTCCCGACCTGATGCCATCGGATGTATTGGGTACTTCAGTTTTCAATCCCAAAACCATCGACTTTGAATTTAAACAGGGACCAATATTCGGTAATATCATCCTGATAGACGAGATCAACCGTGCACCTGCCAAAACACAATCTGCTCTATTTGAAGTAATGGAAGAGCGCCAGGTAACCATTGATGGAAAAAATTATAAAATGCAGGAGCCATTTATAGTATTGGCTACTCAAAACCCTATTGAACAGGAAGGCACTTATCGTTTACCCGAAGCGCAACTGGACAGGTTCCTTTTTAAAGTGGAAGTGAAATACCCTTCATTAGAAGAAGAGATAATGATCATTACGCAACAACATCAGCAAAAAACAAATGATCAATTAGCAGATATAAAACCTATCCTGACAAAGGATGATATCATCGAGTTAAGGCAACAGGTACGTGGCTTTTTTGTAGAACCCAAGATATTGGAGTTTGTGGCTAAAATCATTCACGAAACACGTAATAACAAGTCACTTTACCTCGGTGGTTCGCCACGTGCATCGCTGGCAATAGTTAACGCAGCTAAAGCATTGGCAGCCATCAAAGGTCGTGATTTTGTGACTCCCGATGACATTGTATGGGTGGCCCCTGCCGTATTAAGGCACCGCATTATGCTTACGCCTGATAAAGAAATGGAAGGCGTTAGTCCGGATGAGGTGGTGAAACAAATTATTCAGAAAATTGAGGTACCACGCTAAGCAGAGTGAAAAATATTTTTAGCCTATTTTACAAAAATCTCTTTTTAACCAACCGGCTTTTTGCCGGGTTGACAGCTTGTGCTATACTATTTTTACTTTCCTTCTTTTTTCCATGGTTGGGTGTCATTCCTGAATTATTCTTTTGGACACTGGTACTCCTTTTCCTTGCCGATGTATTAATGCTTTACCGCACATCAAAAGGTGTATTCGCCAAACGTCACGCCCCCGAGCGGTTAAGCAATGGTGATGAGAATGAATTGGGTATCTATATCGAAAATTCATATCCATTTAATATCAACGTGGGTATAATTGACGAGATCCCATTCCAGTTTCAGAAAAGAGATATTTGGTTTAAAACTGTTTTAACAACGCGCCAGCATAAACTGATCAATTACATTTTGCGGCCTACCAAACGTGGTGAATATGAATTTGGAGATATCAGGGTATACGTTAAATCGCCATTAGGGATCATCAGCCGGAGATATAATTTTAGCCAGGCAGAAACATTACCTGTATATCCATCCTTCCTGCAGATGCGTAAGTATGAGCTGATGGCTATATCAAACCGGTTAAGCGAGATCGGTGTAAAAAAGATAAGACGATTGGGCCATAGTCTCGAATTTGAACAGGTAAAGAATTATGTTGCCGGGGATGATTATCGCACCGTCAACTGGAAAGCCACCGCACGCCGCGGCGACCTGATGACAAATGTTTACACTGATGAAAAATCTCAGCATGTATATTGTGTGATCGATAAGTCGAGAGCCATGCAAATGCCTTTTGAGGGTCTAAGTCTGCTTGACTATGCCATTAACGCCAGCCTGGTATTATCAAATGTGGCTTTGTTGAAAGAGGATAAAGCAGGACTAATCACCATTGCAGAAAAATTAGGTGCCGTAGTGCCTGCAGACAGGCGGCCTATACAATTGAACCGAATACTGGAGGTACTGTACAATGAAAAAACAAGGTATCTGGAAACCAATATGGAGTTATTGTACAGCACTATCCGCAATGTGCTGAAGCAACGCAGTCTGGTGGTGTTCTTTACCAATTTTGAGAGCATGTCGGCAATGGAAAGGCAGTTACCATTCTTAAAGCGGATCTCTAAGTTCCATCTGCTCCTGGTTGTATTTTTTGAGAATACCGAACTTGAAAAACTAAGCGAACAGCCGTCTAAAGATGTGGAAGGTATTTATATTAAAACGATTGCTGAAAAATTCGCCTACGATAAAAAACTGATTGTAAAAGAGCTGACCAAGCATGGCATACAGTCTATATTGAGTACGCCACAAAATCTGACGATCAATACTATTAACCGTTACCTGGAATTAAAAGCTAAACAGAAAATTTAAATCAGGTTCCTGGAAGTAAATGGTGATTAGGTAATTTTACATCTGCTTCACGCAAATCTTTCACGATCTTTTCCTGCAGAAATAACTTGATATCAAAATAATCTGCCGGGTTAACCCATACACGGACTGTAAACCGGATACCGTCGATCTCTAAGGCATACACACCGATAATTGGTTCTGGCTTGCGGATTATCCCTTTGGTATTTTTAATCGCATTGTCGATAATACCTTTTACCTGTTCCACATCTACTATATAACCGAGCTTCAGTTCAAAATCCAGCCGACGTTTACCTTCACGTGTTACATTGACGATCACCTCGTTAAACAGTTTTCCATTTGGGATGATGATCGTCCGGTTATCACCCGTAATTAAGACTGTATAAAAAAGCTGGATAGAAGTAACTATACCATCCTGCCCTTGTGCTATAATATTGTCTTTTAACTCAAATGGCTTTAGTAACAGTATGAGTACTCCGCCAGCAAAATTTTGAAAAGTACCTGATAATGCTAAACCTGCCGCAACGCCAAATGAGGCAATGATGGCGCTCAAAAAGCCTAGCTCCCAGCCTATGATATTAAATACACAAAGGGTTAATAAAACATATAGTGTAGTAATGGTAAGGCTTAAAAAAAATGGCTGCAATGTAGAATCCACCTGCCGGTTGCTCATTCGGTTACGCATACGCACTTTTAGAAACCGGATGAACCAGAGACCTATTAAAAATATTAAAATGCCTGAGATATAATTTGGCCCGCGTGTGATTAGCCAATGGTGAAATTCTGCGTAAAATTCTTCGAGCTTCATAGATTAGAAGTCAAAGTTAACAATTTATTATTTCCCGTAGATCGTTACAAATAATTCAGGACCTTTTACAAAAAACCACTCTACTATCTGGGTCCTGAGAAGTGTAGTGGTATCATTAATCGCTTTCATGGCTGGGGTTATTCAAATGTTGTGCCTTTTCTGCATCCCGGCAGTTCCAATAATCAATTATTGGGTTTGCTGTACAAAAATATACCTTATCGCAATCAAATTATTACTTAATTAATCATTTGATTAACAGATGACCGTCCGTTTACTTTTTCATGACGCTACGATGGTTCACTAAAAAAGAAATCCCTGTCTAAAAAAATAGACAGGGATTTTCTTTTAATTTATTAGGCTAAAGTCGTTAGTCTAAAGCCAAAAGTCTTAGACTTCGGACTCAGAACTTATGACTTGAGGCTTTGGGGGGTTACATCATACCGCCCATACCGCCGCCGCCCATTGGAGGCATGCCGCCGCCTTTTTCATCTTCCGGATCGTCAGCTAATATACATTCAGTAGTTAATAACATTGCTGCAATTGACGCTGCATTTTCTAATGCTACACGACCTACTTTAGTCGGGTCGATAACACCTGCACCAATCAAATTTTCATATTTGTCGGTACGTGCATTGTAACCAAAATCAGCTTTACCTTCTTTTACTTTTTGCACTACGATAGAACCTTCGATACCCGCGTTTTCGCAGATCTGACGAAGTGGTTCTTCGATAGCACGACGGATGATCTGGATACCAGTGTTCTCATCTTCGTTAGCACCTTTCAGGTTCACCAAAGCTTCAACAGCGCGGATGAATGCCACACCACCACCAGCTACTATGCCTTCTTCAACAGCGGCACGGGTTGCGTGTAACGCATCATCAACACGGTCTTTCTTTTCTTTCATTTCAACTTCTGTAGCTGCACCAACATATAATACAGCAACACCGCCTGATAATTTAGCTAAACGCTCTTGTAATTTTTCGCGGTCGTAATCTGAAGTAGTTGATTCGATCTGTGATTTGATCTGGCCAACACGGGCTTTGATCTCTTCAGTTGAACCAGCACCATTGATGATAGTAGTATTGTCTTTATCAACAAGTACTTTTTCAGCAGTACCTAAGTAAGAAAGGTCAGCATTTTCTAATTTGAAACCTCTTTCTTCAGAGATCAAAGTACCACCAGTTAAGATAGCGATATCTTCAAGCATTGCTTTACGGCGATCGCCAAAACCAGGAGCTTTAACAGCAGCTACTTTCAGTGAACCACGGATTTTGTTAACTACTAAAGTAGCTAATGCTTCGCCATCAAGGTCTTCAGCAATGATCAATAATGGCTTGCCAGTTTGTACTTGTTTTTCAAGGATAGGAAGTAATTCCTTCATTGAAGATATTTTTTTGTCGTAGATCAGGATATAAGGATTATCCAATTCTACTTCCATTTTATCAGCGTTGGTAACGAAGTATGGAGAAAGGTAACCACGGTCAAACTGCATACCTTCAACAGTTCTAACTTCAGTTTCAGTTCCTTTAGCTTCTTCAACAGTGATCACACCGTCTTTACCTACTTTAGCCATAGCTTCAGCAATTAATGAACCGATGATCTCATCGTTATTAGCTGAAATAGAAGCCACTTGTTTGATCTTGTTATTGTCTTCGCCAACAGTTTGTGACTGGCTTTGCAGGTTTTTTACAACCGCTGCAACAGCTTTGTCAATACCGCGTTTCAGATCCATTGGATTTGCACCGGCAGCTACGTTTTTAATACCTGCTGTTACAATAGCTTGTGCTAAAACGGTAGCAGTAGTAGTTCCATCACCTGCAATATCTGCAGTTTTTGATGCTACTTCTTTAACCATTTGTGCACCCATATTTTCTAAAGCATCTTTTAATTCGATCTCTTTAGCTACAGTTACACCGTCTTTAGTGATAATAGGTGAACCGAATTTTTTATCGATGATCACATTACGACCTTTTGGTCCTAAAGTTACTTTAACCGCATTGGCTAAAATATCTACGCCGCGTTTTAATGCGTCACGTGCCTCTACATTATATCTAACTTGTTTTGCCATGTCTGTTTAATTTTGAATTAGTGAATTAGTGAATGATTGATTTATTTCACTAACCCAATAATTATTTTTTTTAATTGATGTTTTGAATGATTGCTTGTTTGAATGAACATTAAATTAAGAAAACTCACTAATTCAATAACTCACTCATTCACTAATTAAAGCACCGCGTAGATATCAGATTCACGCATAATTAAGTACTCTTTACCGTCATAGGTAATTTCGGTACCGGCATATTTACCATATAAAACCTGGTCACCAGCCTTAACAGTTAAGGGTTCATCTTTTTTACCGTCACCAACAGCAACGATTGTTCCGCGTTGAGGTTTTTCTTTAGCAGTATCCGGGATAATGATTCCGGATGCAGTCTTCTCTTCGGCGGCAGCAGCTTCCACTACTACCCTGTCTCCGATAGGTTTAATGTTTAATGCCATAGTTATACTAATTTAATTTTATAAAAAGTTTAAAATTTTGACCCGAATAGTTATTCCGGGCAGGTTGCAATGAACATCAATTATGCCAACCAAACGGTAAGGTCTCAAATTGGCATGTTAACTGTTCAATTGTCACATTTAGGTGAACTGGTTTTTTATTCTTAACGATGACTTAACATCACAATGCCATCGTGTCAGTATTGTTTTAGCCAAAAAAGGCTCTGGAAATAACCCAAAGCCTTTTTCAATATTTTTGCTATTCTCTAACTATTTCTTTTTCCCTGTTGGTGCAGCTTGTAAAGGTAGTGGCGCTGAATTGGTAGGCGCTGTTGGTGTAGATGCCTTTTTAACTGTCTGATCTATATCACCGTTATCATTTTTAGCTAAGTTGCCTTTAACTGAAATATTAATAGCAAGCGATAATACCATTAATGAAATAGCAAGTATCCAGGTTCCTTTTTCAAGGAAATCACCGGTTTTCTGTACACCCATCAATTGTGATGAGCTTGAAAAATTGGATGTTAAACCTCCACCCTTCGGGTTTTGGATCAATACGATTGCCCCTAAAAGTACACACACTACTACGGCAAGGATCACTAAAATCAAATACATTTCTTTATATAATTAATTGGTTTTTCTTTCTAACTGTTCAATCTGGTCGGCAAAGTAACGGCTTTTTTCCGGAAATTTCAACATCAATTTTTTGTAAGTATTTATGGCCTTGTGATAAAGCATCTGATCCACATAAATATGTGCCAGGGTTTCAGTTACCAGCTCATCATGGTCTTCAGCACTTTTTTTCGCTTTATTCTCAGTATCCAGTTTATCGCTGCTTGGCGTACTGATATGTGGCTCTTCAGCTATAAATTTTTTAATGATCCTGTCCTCTTTTCTCTTCGGATCAAATTCAATAGTAGGATGCGACATACTTCTGTCCAATTCTTCAACCGAGCTCAGGTGAAAGATATTTTCATAATACTGTTGCTGCAATTCATCAGCACCCTGCTGACGAATTGCTTGTGATGTATCCAGTTTAAAAGGTTGATAGATACCTGAATGTTCCTTACGGGTTTTATTTAACCACCACATAAAGGTATAAGGCATCGTATCATCATCATATTTGGATACATTCTTATTATCGTCTGCCAGTATCAATCCGGTATTAGCGGATTCCTTAACTGTATCTGATGACGCAACAAATGATTCCTTTTCAACTGGTTCAGCCTGTTTGCGTTCGGTAAAGGCCCTGTCGAATCTAAAATAATCCGTAGCGGCAATGTTTCCAATAATCAATTTTTCAGCCTCATCATCCATATTCAAGGCACGTTCTTTTTGGACTATGGGTTCAGTCACAGGCTCTTTGACTGTTTCCGGTAACTCTTCCTCATCAATTACTGGTGTTTCAGTGGGCGGGGGCACCAGATCCAGGGGTTTGGCAGACTGTACAAAATTGATATTTTCGATACCCGTTATTTCATCAAATACCTCATCATCTATGCTATGAGGCTGTTCGCTTAATTGGAAACTAGGGGTTTCGGTTAATAACTCATCCTCGTGGATATCATGGGTAACTTCAGCTTCATGTTCTTCAACAGGTGATTCGGAACTTTCCTCTGGTAAAGTGTCTTTTGCAGGTTCATCGGTAATTGCTTCAGGTATTACTTCATACTCCGAAGTATCTGCTTCGATTATTTCCTGCTCATATTGTTCGTCCGCTTCAATTTCGTTAACAGGCTGTTCAACTTCTTCATGCTCCTGTTTATCCGGGATAGCTTCTGCTGTCACTTCCTCGTCCCATGTGTTTTCAACCGCCTCAATCTTATAGTCAGTCAATTCTATCACATCTTCACTTTCTCCACGGGGGAATTTTTCGGCTTCGGCCCTCTCATCATGTATCGGTTCCGTCTCAACTAAACTCGGTTCATCGTGAATGATTTCAGTATCTTCAACAGGTGCTGGTTCCTCTATGGCATCAGCTTTTAATTCATGATTTGTCTCAACAATGCTATTTTCAGTCTCAGTAAAAGGATGATAATTTTCTTCCTCAACCGTATCGCTAAAATTATTTGATTGCTGTTCTTCCTCTGACTGTAAATCCCCGGCTTTCTCAACAACGGCATAATTTACCTGATCACTTAATTGCTGGATGATCTGTTTATCAGACACTTCAGCTAAAATTTCAGGTGAATTAACAAGAATATATAACGTTTTCGGGTTTACATAAGCTGCGGCATGGCTTACATTCTGTTGGGTATCAGCGTGCGAAAGTAACGCATGCAACAAACCACTCTGCGGAAAATCATTTACCAGCTGTTGCAATTCAGAAGCATGCAAACGCCCCTTGTCGGCCGGGTTGGCCAATAGGTTCCATAAAACTTCGTTATGCCCGTTATTTAGGTGTTTATCCACGTGGTTGAAACTACGAATTGCTTACCAATTAGCAAAGGCCTTGTTAAAAATATCTTCTGTTAACTGCTTATTAATAGTTGCTATCAGCCCCTGCTCCTGGTTGGCAATATCTCCGGTAAAATCAGCAAAAGCAGGGAATGACTGTGTAAAATTATTCTTTTTATCAGCAATATTTGTATACGTTACATTTACTGTAATGGTTAGCCGGTTTGCACCTGCTATAGGGGCTACATTATTATTGGTTGCCTGTACAGAGACCGGTGCTATAGAATAGCCGGTAATGGTACCGGATAACTTAGCATCCGCCTCACCCTGCACTATTGACAAACTAGTGGTAGTACGAATGCGGTCCTTCAATGCTTCAGTAAAATTCTGGCTAAGATTACCAACAACCAGGGGAGCATTGTTTTCAAAATACTCAACATTGATAGTTTTTAATCCTTGTGTTGAGGCGCCACTTAGTTTTATTGTACATGATTGGGTAAATAAAACCAAAGCACTTACAGTAACCAGGATAAATAATATTCTTTTTATCATCAATTATAAATCTAACTCTTTTATTTTTCGATATAAGGTCCGCTCAGATATTCCCAATTCATTAGCTGCAAGTTTGCGTTTACCTTTATGCTTCTTTAAAGCTTTACGTATCAGGTCTGATTCTTTTTCAACCAATGAAAGTGATTCCTCAACCTCTTCAGCATCATGTGTTATATTGAAAGTATCATTGCTGATATTGTTATTATTAACGGGATGCTGCAGCGTAAATTGTGTATCCTGGCTGCCTTGTGGCAACTCAATGTCACGGTATAGTTGATTCAATGTTTGTGAATGATTAGCATAGTTTGTGCTAACGCCACCATGTTCTATAATATCGGCTACCAACTTTTTCAATTCATTCATATCACGCTTCATATCAAATAAAACCTTGTATAATATGTCGCGTTCAGAAAAATCTTCTTTAGGCTGATTGTCGAGGCGCATAGGCAGGTTTCTACCTGTTGCTTCGGCAGGAATATAATTAAGTATTACTGGTGCTGTTATCAACCGGTCTCTTTCTAACACAGCCAATTGCTCTGCCATATTTTTTAACTGGCGCACATTACCAGGCCATGAATAATTAACCAAAAGCTGTTGTGCTTCTTCATCAAGCTGTATAGGTGGGGTGCGATATTTATCTGTAAAATCAGCTGTGAATTTTCTAAAAAGCAGGTAAATATCTTCCTTCCTATCGCGCAAAGGTGGGATACGCAGTGGTACTGTATTTAAACGATAATAAAGATCTTCCCTGAATTTTCCGTTTTTAACAGCCTCATAAACATCCACATTGGTAGCGGCAATTACCCTTACATTAGTCTTTTCAACTTTAGATGAACCTACTTTAATGTATTGTCCTGACTCCAATACGCGTAGCAAGCGTGCCTGTGTACCCAAAGGCATTTCGGCTATTTCGTCCAAAAAGATAGTACCGCCATTTACTGTTTCAAAATAACCTTTACGCTCTCCCACTGCACCTGTATAGGCCCCTTTTTCGTGACCGAATAATTCAGAATCTATTGTTCCTTCCGGGATGGCGCCACAGTTAACGGCAATAAATGGCCCATGCTTACGCGGACTCATTTGGTGAATAATGTGCGAAAACACTTCTTTCCCGCTACCACTCTCACCGGTGATCAGCACGGATATATCTGTTGGCGCAACCTGGTTGGCAATATTTATCGCCCTGTTTAATAAAGGCGAACTACCAATAATTCCAAACCGCTGTTTAATTTCTTGTACTTCCATATTAAGTTAAGAATCAAGAGTTAAGAATCAGGAATCAAGAAGGATTATCACCGCTCAAAATATATTCTCTGAACGAGAAGATCATCTTTTGAATCTCTGTTACAAGCTCCAAACATTCTTTTAATTTTTCTTTAGAGCCATAGGATCTACGCTCACATATTAATAATTGTGTTTCTGCCTCAAATGAGGACGTTAATGCTGTTGTTAAAAATTCACCAAAATGAACTTTGGTTCTTTTACCTGAACCTTCGGCTATATTAGATGGTATAGAACAAGAACTTCTGTTTAATTGATCAATAAGGCAAAAACGTTCATCACTTGGCAAGCCTTTACAATATCATAAGTCAAATCTGTAAAGTCCATTGATCTTTGCCAAATTTTTAATGCTTTAAAATTATGCTTCATTAAAAGTTTTTATTCTTTCCTGACTCCTGATTCTTAATTCTTGATTCTATTCCACTATTTTACCTATCAAGGTCGCAGTTGTCGTGCGCTCAACTACCACATTCACATACTGACCAGGTTTATATTTTTCGTTAACCGGGAAAACTACCATGGCATTGTCATCGCTTCTTCCGCAATAATCTTTATCTGATTTTTTAGAGAAACCTTCGATCAGCACTTTTTGTATTTTACCCAATTGCGACTGCAAACGGATATAAGAATGCTGCTGCTGTTTGGCTACTACTTCTTTCAGGCGACTGCTTTTTACTGCATCAGGTATATCATCGGCATAACGCTTGGCTGCGAGGGTTCCTGGCCTTTCAGAATACATAAACATGTAGGCAAAGTCATAATGCACATAATCCATCATGCTTAAAGTATCCTTGTGCTCTTCATCAGTCTCACTGCAAAAGCCGGTTATTACATCCGTTGATATGGCGCATCCCGGAATAATTTTGCGGATCGCATCAATACGGTTGATATACCAGTCACGATCATAAGTACGATTCATTAGCTCCAGCACACGACTATTGCCTGATTGTACTGGTAAGTGAATGTAATTGCAAATGTTTTCATGCTTTGCAATGGTATACAATACCTCATCTGTAATATCTTTTGGATGCGAAGTAGAAAAACGAACGCGAAGATCAGGATTGATCAATGCAACCATTTCAAGCAGGTTAGCAAAGTTGACGGTTGCCTCACCTAAATCCTCTCCAAGGGAGAGGACTTTTTCTTCTCCTTCATTTGAAATTCCTTCTTCAGAACCCTCTCCTTTGGAGAGGGCAGGGTGAGGCTTACTCCATTTATAAGAATCTACATTCTGCCCCAACAAGGTTACCTCGCGATATCCCTGGTTAAACAAGTCGGTGCATTCTTTTATTATTGATAACGGTTCGCGGCTACGCTCACGGCCACGGGTAAATGGCACCACGCAAAATGAACACATATTATCACATCCGCGCATAATAGAAACAAAGGCATTAATGCCATTGCTGTTTAGCCTTACCGGGTTAATATCAGCATAAGTTTCCTCGCGGGATAACAGTACGTTAACGGCTTTCTGCCCGTCATCAACCCTGCCTATAAGCGCAGGCAAATCACGGTAAGCATCCGGACCAACGACTACATCAACCAACTTCTCCTCTTCAAGAAATTTGGATTTCAGGCGCTCGGCCATACAGCCCAAAACACCTACTACTAAACCCGGGTTTTTAACCTTGGCTATAGTAAATTCTCTTAAGCGATTACGTACACGCTGTTCTGCGTTTTCGCGAATAGAGCAGGTATTTATAAAAATAACGTCTGCAACATTATAATCAGAAGTAGTCTCAAATCCATCATCAGATAAAATAGACGCAACAATTTCACTATCCGAAAAATTCATGGCGCAGCCATAACTTTCTATATAAAGTTTGCGTCCATTGTTTTTACCTTTTACTGGCTCTAGTATTAAAGCCTCCCCTTGCCTGCTCTCGTCGTGTGTTTTATCCGGTACAACCAAATCCATTATCATTAAAAAATTTGAGCAACAAAATTACATAATCTTTTGAAATAAAGTGACAGTTTGTCAGCATTTAACAAAATCATGATATTGTTGTTACAGGTTGACGGAACAAGGAAAACTTCTTTCTTAAGTTTCCTGTATAAAGTATTACAGTATGTTTAAACCAGTTTTTGATTTGTAACTTGCAGATTAGTACCTTCAATAAAAAAGAGCGGCGAAAAGGATGAAAGTAAAAAAGGAAAGAAAGATGCTGAAAAACAAAATAATAGCGTTATATAGTCAATGGCAGTAGATTTTTTGAAACATAAATGGCAAAAAAGGCTACTTACTTTTTTTCTCATCTTCGTAGGCTTAATATTAATTCTATCATTCCTGGTTAATCTATACTGGTCGCCGATATTAGCAAAAAAAGTGCGGAATGTTGTTTTGACCAGTAGCGATGGCTTATATAAGATCGATTTTTCTGATGCTAAATTGCATATCATAAGGGGTGAGATTGATATTTATAATATCGTTTTAAAGCCTGATACTGCCGTATACAATCAAAGGGTAAAAGATCACCTCGCGCCAAATAACCTGGTAGAGCTGCATGTAAAGCGTCTCATTTTATCGCATATACATCCATTTAGTCTATATTTTCATCATAAACTGGATATTGGACAGATCATCCTAAGTCAGCCAGAATTAGATGTAAGTTATCAGCTTAACCATTCAAAAGATACAGTAACCAAAGACCACCGAACTATCTGGCAAAAAATGTCAAAATCTTTGCGGTCTATTCATATCGGCGAGATATCCTTAAGTGATGTAAATTTTAAATACAATGATTACTCCGGGCATAAACTGGCTATATCCGAATTAAAGGAGATGAATTTAAATGCAACCGATCTGCTGATAGATTCGGCCACACAAGCCGACAAATCAAGAATACTATATTGCAGAGATATTGTTGCCGAGCTGAACAATTACACAGGTCATTCGCCGAACGGCCTGTATAGTTATAAAATAAAGTCTCTGCGTTTATCTACCCGGACTTCAAAATTAACAGTAGTAGGGCTTGATCTCCACCCTGTGAAAACCAGTGTGTTTTTTGAGAAAAGTGAAAAAGACCGTTTTGATGCTCATCTCGATTCCCTTCAGATCAGCAATTTTGATTATTTAACTTTTCATAAATACCGGCTTATTAACGCATCACATTTGATATTATCCAGGGGCTCGTTAAGCCTTTTCACTAATCCGAACAAAAAACCGGCAACAACTGACAAGGAAAAAACCTATCCTAATTTTGGGTTGAAAGAGATACGGGCCGATTTGAATATAGATACAATTGATGCCAGCCATATCAATGTCTCTTACACTGAAATTGGTAAGAAATCTCAAAAAGCCGGGACTATTACATTTAATAATTCATCGGGACGCTTTTTAAACGTCACTAATAATAAAGCCGCCTTACAGAAAAACAACATCAGTACAGTAAACTTAAGCAGTTATTTTATGAACCGCAGTAAGCTTAATGTGCATTTGACTTTTAATTTAACAGACGAAAATTTGCCTTTTACCTATAAAGGGGATTTAGGCCCGATGGATCTTTCTGTTCTCAATCCTGCAATAATGCCATTGGGGCTGATCAAAATCAATTCAGGCAAATTGGTACGTTATGAATTTGATATTACTGGTGATAATAGTGTTTCAAAAGGTAAAATAAGCCTGCTATATAATGACCTTAAGGTAACTGTATTAAAAGCCGATACCGTAAATGATAAGCTAAAGCACATGACAATTGCTTCACTTTATGCTAATTTATTGGTCTTGAAACACGACAATCCTGATAAACCGGGCGAAATACCGAGGTCGTTTTATGTTAACTATTACCGTCCAAAGGATTACCCTTTTTTCAAAAACATCTGGCACACCCTCCTCACAGGTATTAAACCGTGTGTAGGCCTTGATGAAAAAATGCAAAAGGATGTTAAAAACAAAATGGCCGACATGGCTATAAAAAAACAACAGCACCAGATAAAAAAAGAGCAAAGAAAACAACGCCGGGCTGAACGCCAACAGAAAAGAGAACTAAAAAAACAACAAAAAGAACAGGCTGCTTTACAATAGAGGTCATTACCATTTACTCCTATTCTTTCATGCAATGCAACGTTTACGTTTGGCAGCGCGTCTATTGATTAAAATCCAATGATTATGAAAAGAATAGTTTTCGCCATTTTATCAATAATGTTGTTCTCAGCAGCAGCAATAAAAGTTTCGGCCCAGGAAAGTTCCGTACAAACCCGCCAGGTTTCGGGCTTTAGTGCAATTGCATCATCAGGGCCATTTAACGTTCATATTAAGCTTGACGGAACTGAGAGTGTAAAAGTAGATGCCGACTCCAATGTCATTAATGATATTGAAACCGTAGTTGAAGGTAATACTTTAAAGATCAGATTTAAAGACCATGACCACGGCCGTTACGAACACAATGTACACAAAGCCGAAGTTTATGTTTCTGCTAAATCATTAAATGCCCTTGTCAACAGCGGATCAGGTTCGACAACTGTAGAAGGTGTAATAAACGCAGATAATTTCAAAGTGGTATTAAGCGGATCTGGTTCCATCAAAACCTCAGTGAAATCCGGTGATTTAAATGCTACGATCAGCGGGTCTGGTTCTATCAAGTTAAACGGTAGTACAGGCGATGCCAGGATCGTGATCAGCGGTTCCGGACAAGTGGACGGCAAAGACCTGAAAACTGAATCGGCAAATGTAGTAATAACCGGTTCAGGCAATGTTTATGTTATAGCCGAAAAGAGCGTATCAGCACATATTACAGGATCTGGTAACGTTGAATATAGCGGCAACGCTTCTGTTGTTGATTCGAGAACTGTTGGCTCGGGCAGAGTTAATAAGGTAGATTAATTATTTTTTTGAGTGAGCTTATTTAATGTAAAAACCGCCCAACCAGGCGGTTTTTTATTGTAATAACAGCTTCAGGTTGATACCGAAATTGGCAAATGAAGTATTAAAAGTTTGCGAGGTATATGGCCTTGTAATGTTTGAATCATAAAATAAACTCATGGTAAACCGCTGGTTGATCATATAATCAATTTCGGGGCGGTAAGTAATATTTTGTGCACCTGATGATATTTCAGCCCCTGCTACATCCGCCTGGTATATCAACGTTTTATTATTACGTACCGAAAAATCAACTTTAAAGGTAAGATCGTTACTCAGCTTTTTACCATCAAACAGCCCGAAAGGGAACCTGAAATTTTTGGTCTTGTAGCCAATCCCAAAAACGATATCATTTTCATTTTGCTGTGCCAGTTGGCTGTTAGACAGACTAAGGCTCAACGCCCTGCTTTGCCTGTATTCCAGGTTGGCTGTTACATTATTTTTAAACCTGACATCTATACCCAGCAAAGGCACAAACTGTTCAAAAATTGTAACTGAAGAAAACTGGTACATAGGTAAAAAGTCGTTGTTTGCATCACGCGAACTTACATGGCCACCCGTTTCTGCGTATTGTAATAATGTGGTGTAATTTCCGATTGTATAAGTTGACCGGTATCCGTCTCTTACGTCGACTGATTCAAAAATATCAGCTAAAAAAGGTATATGCGCAAGGCCTGAATACCTGATGTCCCAGTTAGGTATAGGAATATCCGGGAAGCCACTTAAGCCAACGCTGGTGGCATTTCTACCCGTGTAGGCTGCAAGAAAGGCCGGAACGACAACATTTTGTGAATTTTTCCCATACCCATCCGCATAGCCATTGGCTAATGATAATGAATTAGGATTTTGTTGTCCAAGCCGCTGTGATATGATAGCCCGGTCACTCAAAAATTTATTGAATACACTTGATGAATTATCTACCCCGCTTATTTTAGAAAACGCAGTACCAATAGACATGTATGATATGGTATAATCACCTGTTATTGTAGGCGAAAGATTCAGGAAACTACCCGAAGCAGGTAAATATTTAAAGTTGGTTTGATAGCTGTGGTCTTGAGTTTTAAAAGCAATCAGATCGATTGTCAGGTATTTGAACGGCTCGAGCGTACCTTTAAAGTGCAGATCTTCATTCAGCGTTTTCACATATAACTGGTTTTGCAAAGTATCAGTGGTTATCCAGCCATTGGTCACTGCTTTTTGTCTTATATCACTCTGGCTACCTAATAAAAACCCTATACCTGGTGCGTCATAATTAAAATCCTGGCCGGCAAAACCCGAGTTAGGTAAGTAACCGGGCAGGAAAGTTCCATCAGTACGTGTATAAGCAGCGCTTATATTTTTAACACTCGTCAATAACCCGATAAGCACTTTGCCCAAGCTGCTACTTTCATCATCTTTTTTATTTTTATCGGTTGCCTTTCGCAAAAACGGGAACTTGTTATACAAAGTCACCATATTAAATGTAGGATTCAACTGCACAGTACGTGAGTTTTGTATACTGTTACCTACGTTAAAAGAAGGATCATTTATTGCGAAAAGCGGTTGTGCCTGCCAGGTAAAGTGGGTAGTATAACGAGCTATCAAATTTGTCCAATCCATAAACGGAAGCTTATTGATCGGCACATTATAATTAAAAGTTAGCGTATGGTTATAATTGGTGGTACGGCCCAAACTTAATATATTATGCCATAGTGTGTCCTTTTTTAAACCATCCAATCTGCCTGCAGGTTCATCCACTGTAGCCAGGTTGGTAGCATCAATATCCATGGTGAGGGATTTTGTCAGGTTCCATCCCAACCCATATACTGTTGTAATGTTAAATGTCTTATTATAAGTAGTGGGTATCGGGATCAGGTTGGTCGGATCATTATTACGCAAGGTGTTTTCAGAATAAAACCGATCAAAGTTGATACTGTAATTTAACCTCGAAGGCATCAGATCGATATTAATATCACGAATAAGAGACAATAAGTTATTCTTTATAACTTTCTGAAAAGGACTGTAATATACTGGCTGAGTAGTAAAATTATAAGCCAGGGAAGCATGATAGGTTTTCTCAAAATCGCTGAGCGTTGTAAAATCGTGATGGTCATATTCCGTATAGGAATATGAGGCATTAAGATTCTCAACATCCCAAACATGGCTCGGCGCCGTCGGGTTGGTTTTTGCCTTGTGTACGTTAGTTAAGTTAATACTTTTTCTGAGCGTATAATCTTCAGCAGCATTTTGTATCGAGTCGCGCTGTTTAGAACTTGTTGCGCTATTCAGCGTCTGTTTCAGTTCAATATCCGGGGAAGCCGGGTCATATTGAGGCGTACTTACCTGTTGTGAAACATCAACATATAATGGAATGTGAACGCCAGCCTTGTCAGGGAAAAATTTACCTAACTCCACGTTACCTGATACATCATATACTCTTGTATCATTCATGCTCCGGTCTTCCAGTCTCGAATCAAGCGTACCAAAACCAACTGTTGTTTTGCTTCCTGATACTGTAAGTGTAGCAAAATCAGCTAATTTGGCATCGAACCTGCCTGTAGCTGCCCATCCGCCTCTATTATCAAAATCCGTCAGTCGTAATTCGTCAAACCATAAAATACCAGACTTATTCAATCCGTCATCAGTGGCTGTTGTTGACCCCGTTTTAAGCGGATTACGTACACCCAGCATTACAGCAGCCAATCTGCTCAGGTCAGGCTGACCTTTTATCGTTATTTTATTATGCCCGTCGGAGATAGTAAAAGGTACCGTTAAAGGCCAGGGCTGGCCATTAAGTTTAGCATTGTTACGGGCCAGTTTTGCATTGGTTAGTAAAGACAGCTCCAGGTCAAGTTCATTAGCAGCAGGCCATATGGCATTGGGATCTGCTGTGCCCGGTTGCGTTACCGCTAACGGAATTTCATACTCATAATAGTTATCTGTATAATCAACACCCAACCTAATGAAAGCACTTACATCATTATTTTTTAAGGAAGGGCCTTCGGCATGAATAAACATTTGCATGCGTTTGTATTTCCTAAGATCGCTGCTGAAAGGCTTAAAGGCTGCCCTTGAATAGCCGTCGCGCAGGTTGGTGAAACTTAAAGAGAGCGATTGCTCGTTCAACTTAGTATCTGTTTGTACGTTATTATAGTTGCGTTGGCGTGTAATACCTGGTGGCACAACGTAAGGTATAGGCGTGCGGTTACCGTTCTGTTCTATACTTACAGTTTCAACATCCAGTGCCGAATTATCAAGCGGCGGGTTTACTATAGTTGGATCGGCAATTACGTTGGCCGGATTGTTTTCTGAATTGAATGCTCTCCATTCGCCCCTTACCAATTGTAATGTAGCAAAACGCAAAACGGCGGTATCAGCAAAATTGGTCATAAACATCCTTATAAAACGGATAGACTTAAAATCCTGGATACCCCCAACTGCTGTTTGGTAATTGTTAATGGGAATACGGAACTGATACCAGGTTACTGATTGTGTTTGTCCGTTAGCCAGCTTAACCTGCGAAGTGACCTTATCATTAACATAACCTTGCCCTACAACCAAAGTTTGTGGCGTAATGGGTACTTTGTATTGAAAATACTCATCACCCTGGTTCATATTATTGTCCCGGTCAACATCTTCTGCATCGGGCAGGGATGTAGACGCTGACGTAGCTATACCAAGTGCTGCCTGTGACTGTTCGGCGGTTTTGGAGTTGCTTTCGGTACCATTGTATTTACTGTAACGTTGCAATATACCTGCTCCCGCCTGGTCAAGCTGTGGCCCCAGGTAGTATTGATAGTCATCTGATGATGGGTCACCGGTAAAAGCACTTGCTGCCTGGGCGTTTACTTCTCCTTTTACCTGCTGTACTACGCTTGTGAATTTTTTCTGCTCTTCGGCATCGGTCAAACCATCAAGCCCCACATCCTGCAATACGCGCGCGCTGGGGTTATTATCAAATGCGTTCACAACAGGCTGTAATTTTGCAACCTTACCCCATACCGTAGTATCAACCTGGCTTGCGTCTCCATTTATTGGCAGGCCGTTTTCCAAACTTTTACGCCCATCCAATAATATATCTTCAGATATGTTACCCAGGTTAAAGTACAGATCACCACCCCGTGAAGTTGGTTTATTGATAAAAGGGTCCATTACCCAAAACTCAATATACTGCACATTTAATGATTCAAAATCACTGGTTGATATTCCACGGAATATACCTCCCCAGTTTCCCTGAGGATTTGCCAATGTTCCATCATTATTTATTTGAGAAGTTCTATAGTTATATGGACCACGAATTTTCGGATAGAAGGCAAGGTCAAATGTAGGCAGGGTTAAAGGCTGACCTGTAACAGATTGCTTGTTAGGGAATACTTCAGTTTCTAATACTTCCCTTACGTATGGATTGGATAATTCTGTACGCGAAACCGGTATTGTTCCTCCCGTATAAAATGTTGGATCAATATTATAAAAAGCCAGCCTGGCCCTATGGTAACCATAACTCAGATTATTAAATTGAAGAGCATCCGGGGTTATCATTTGTGGCGTACCGGAGATTTGCCATGTTGAGGCACTTTTAATATCGATCACGGATTGACTGGCTTCAAAATCATCAAGGTATGATGTGCCATTTTTTGAACCGGCAAAATTTAAGGACGAAGGGCTACCAGGCAGTAATTGTGCAAACTCTCCGTTGAATGCAACAGACGAAGGCACTTTGGTGGTAATAAATGGTATTTTGTTCACCAGCCTGGTAAGCAATCTGGAATCGGATTTGTAGTTGACGTCGAAACCATAAATGGTATTGGAGACAGACTCCTGCCCTACAATTTCATTCTGCGTAATAGGCTGTTCAGTCAAATGCATTACAGTAGCGCCCAGGGCCAGTTTATCATTTAACTGGTAATCAAAGCGCGATCCAAATAATGACTTTTGTTGTACACCGAACAGTTCGTTGTTTTCAATATTTACAGTGATTGGCTGTCCGGATGCTAATAAAGCCTGATTGATGATCCTGATCCTACCTGCAGTGTAGTCAACGGTAAAGTCGGTTCCTTCCACTAATTTTAATGAGCCGGAATTAACAAGTACTGATCCCTGCGGGATATTTGTAGCATTAAGCTGAAAATCCGAACCACCCTGCGAAGTATAGGTTCCCCTTAAGGTATATCTGTTTAATTGTGGGAAAAATTGCTGCGCTATAGTTTTTGTCGAGTCATATATAGGCTGGTAGACATAACGTTTGATCAGATCCTGTTCGCCGGGATCAAACTGCTTGGCCAGATCGGAGCCAAATGGCTCCAATACCGGGAACATGATGCGACCGTTTTGCGAATCTATAGTAATACCTTCCAGATAATCAAAGTAGCCGTCAGGCTTTTTATCATTTTGCGCATCCAGATTATCCAAACCAAGCAACTGAATCCATAGTTTACTTTTGGTATGAATACCTTCGTCCATTATAGGTTTTGCTATGCCCGATTTTTCGTCCAGACGGGCTATATTCAACCTGAAGTTATTAGGGCTGATCTGAAATGCACCCAGCGAATAGATGTTTTTCATCATCAGTTTCCACGTAGGCAAATTGGTTTTTAGTAATGAGTTCTTAAGCAGCTTTACATACAATACCTTTGGTGTGGATGGGTCAACTGCAATATCTGTTGAAAATTCACCAACCTGGTAAGTCACGCCATTTACCGTATACTGGTAAGCAACCGCGAGTACCTCATCATTATTTAAAGGATAATTAAGCGAGATATAACCTAGTTGCGGATGCAGAACAAAATCTTTATCCGTCAATTTATGCGCATACGTTAGCTTGGCGTAGTTATCATTCCCACCCGATCCCTGGAAATAACTGATAACAGAATTTGAGTTGGTTTGCCGTGTAGTAGCCGGTAAGTTTTTCAGCAATGAGTTCGATTGCTGTGGAAAGCCCGGTCCTTGAAAACCTGCAGGCAAACCGCTATAGCCCGGTCCGCCCTGTATTAAAGCCTTATTATATGGCTTGTTCTCGCCCAGGTCCATAAAGGCAAGTACATCGCGCGAGCCGGTTGTGTTGTTTGTTCGGTTGGTAACCCACACCTCTACACGTGTAATATTTATATTCGAGCTGATGATAGGTATGTTGGCCAACGCCCTGTTATAATTATCACGGAAATATTGCGACAAAAAGTAGTGCTTATTCGCTTCGTAATCGGGAGGGGTAAGTGTGAAATTACCCTGTTGCGCACCGTTGGCAATGGTAATTGTTTTTGATTGCGAGCGTTGCTGCGAGAAAATACTCGTTACGTTCAACTTACCAAACTTCAATTTAGTTTTTATACCGAACAGAGCTTGGGTACCTGTAATTAAAGTGGTATTTAATGGAAAACTAACTGTACCAACTTCAACCTTTTGTATTATTTCGTCCGGAGTTCCTGTATAATCAAGTTTTATCTGGTTCTCAAATTGAAACTGTGCCTGTGTATTGTAACTGGTAGATATTTTCAGTTTATCACCGATAGACCCCGTCACATTCATTTGTATTTTCTGGTCGAAATTAAAGTTGAATTGACTACGCTGGGCCGAATTATACAGCGGGTTTTGGTTGCTGTTGATCTGTCCGGCCATGATCATTTCTGCCGAACCCTGTGGTCTGATAGTAATATTCGAGCTGCCAAATATCTGCTCAAATGTATGGCTGCGCACATTTATCGATGGAATAAATCCCGGCTGTTGCGATTGATAGCCATAGTTATCTGCCAACTGTTTGTAATACAGTCGCTCATCTTCCTTTTGTTTAAGATATAAATATTCGGTAACGGTAAGGTAACGCGGTGGGCGGTATAAATAATTGCCAACCCTCTCATACAGGATGTATTGGTTAGTGGCTGCATCGTATTCAAAAGTGCGTACGAGATTCGGCGGGTCTGGTGCGAAAATCCCCTCGCGCAATTGATTGTTTCTTGATTCAATCCCGGTAAAAGGGGTCTTAATAATTAGCGAATCTTTTTTTGCTCCCGGAATTTGTTGTGCAAAAGCATTGCTAAAACCACATACCGCGGAAATTATCAATAGAATCAATACAACCTTTAGGGTAAAAATCCGGACCAATTGTGATAGTAAAAATATTCGTAATTTATAAGCTTTTTAGGGCGGACTTAATCAGCTGTTCAACTGTTAAGTCGCCACTGTTTTTATTCAATTCCTGCTCAAGCACCTTCTCAACGGCATTTCTGGCAAAGCCCAGCATAACAAGCGCGGATAATGCTTCCTCTTTAACTGTTTTATTCAACGGTACTGCAATCAGTGTATCAGGGCCTTCTTTCTTCAATTTATCCTGTAATTCCAGAATAAGACGTTGTGCCGATTTCGGGCCGATCCCTTTAATGCGTTGTATCAGAGGAATGTCCCCTTTTACAATTGCAGCTTGTATTTCCTCAGGTGTAATTGACGAGAGCATCATGCGCCCGGTATTCGGGCCTATTCCCGAAACGGATATCAGATGCAGGAATAATCTTCGTTCACCTTCATCGGCAAAGCCATACAAAGTATGCCCGTCTTCTTTCACATGAAGCCAGGTAAATAACTTACACCTTTCAGCATCTTTCAGCTTGGAATAAGTGTTAAGTGATATATTGATATGATAGCCTACACCACCTGCATCAATCACCACATACGAAGGGCTTTTATAAGCCAATTTTCCTTCAATGTAAGCGTACATATTTTATCGGGGGGATTTAGGGACGTGTACGTGAAAACGCGCCTGGGGTTGCGTTTTCGGCCTTTCCTTGTGCATCTACCACTGCAATTGTTACCATATTTACAATTTCCCTGACAGAACTGCCCAATTGCAATACATGCACTGACTTTTTCAGCCCTAAAAGGATCGGTCCGACGGCTTCTGCGCCACCAACTTCCTGGAGTAATTTATAGGCAATATTGCCAGATTCAAGGTTAGGAAAGATCAAAGTATTGGCGGGTGCGCCATTCAATATGGAGAAGGGGAAATTATCTGCAAGCAGGTTTGAATTTAGCGCAAAATTGGCCTGCATATCACCATCCACTATCATATCCGGGTATTTTTCGTGGAGTACACGTACAGTTTCGCGTGTTTTTACCGGTATAGCTCCTTCGTTTGAGCCGAAGTTTGAATAAGACAGCATCGCAATGCGTGGTTTTATATTGAACTGTTTAACAGAACGATCGATCAAAACAGTAATATCTACTAACTCTGATACAGTAGGATCGACGTTTACAGTAGGATCGCCGATAAATACCGGGCCCTTATTGGTCAGCATCAAATACATACCCGCCACCCGGTTTACTCCTTCTTCTGTACCGATGATCTGAAGCGCAGGTTTAATAGTTGACACATAATCTTTGGTTAGTCCGGATATTAATGCGTCGGCCTTCCCAAACTGAACCATGCAAGCACCATAATAGTTACGCTGGTGAATCATCTTTCTTGCTTCAGATAGTGTGACTCCTCTGCGCTGACGTTTATTATACAGGTACTCGGCATACTCATCAAAGTTTGCGCAATCTTCCCTCGGATCAATGATCTCTACATCATCCAGTATCAGGTCGCTTTCTTTAATGATCTTCTTTATCCTGGCAACATTACCCAATAATATCGGCGTAGCTATACACTCCTCCTTCACAATTTGAGCAGCACGTAATATTTTATAGTTATCAGCTTCCGCAAACACTACCCGTTTAGGGCTTTGTTTTGCCTTATTGGCGATATTGCGTAGCAGCCTGTCATCAGCTCCTATTCGTAATCTTAACTGCTCAAGGTAGGCGTCCCAGTCAGTAATTGGCTTGCGAGCCACACCTGATTCAATTGCCGCTTTTGCTACAGCAGATGATACCTCGGTAATAAGCCGCTGATCCATAGGCTTTGGAATGATGTAATCTCTCCCAAATTTCAGGTTATTGGTATTATAAGCCAGGTTGATCGCTTCAGGTACGGTTTTTTTAGCCATTTCGGCAATTGCCCGTACGGCCGCCAACTTCATTTCTTCATTTATTGCGGTAGCCCTTACATCAAGTGCCCCTCTAAAAATATAAGGGAAACCTAATACATTATTTACCTGATTAGGGAAATCAGCACGACCAGTGGCCATTAATATATCTTTGCGTGTTTTGATAGCCACATCGTAATCAATCTCGGGCACAGGGTTGGCCATGGCAAATACAATGGGATTTTTTGCCATTGAACGCAGCATATCCGGGTTAACCACATTACCCGCCGAAAGACCGATAAAAACATCAGCATTTTTCATTGCGTCGCCCAAATTTTTAATATCCTTGCGTGTAGTGGCAAACTGCATCCGGATATCATCAAGATCTTTACGTTCAGGAGTTATCAAACCGTTGATATCAAACATCACCAGGTTCTCTTGCTTTACACCAAGCGAGAGGTATATTTTTGAGCACGAAACCGCTGCGGCACCGGCACCGCTAACCACCATTTTTATTTTGTCGAGCTTTTTTCCTTGAATCTCGCAGGCATTTATTAATGCTGCGCCGGATATGATAGCCGTGCCATGCTGATCGTCGTGCATTACCGGGATATTCATTTCGGCTTTTAACCGGCGTTCTATCTCAAAACAGGTTGGTGCTGAAATATCTTCCAAATTAATACCACCAAATGTGGGCTCCAATGCCTTCACTATCGCTACAAATTCGTCAACCGTTTTTGCATTCACTTCCAAGTCGAAAACATCGATATCTGCATAAATTTTAAATAACAGACCTTTACCTTCCATTACCGGCTTGCTTGCCTCGGGACCGATATTACCTAAACCCAACACCGCGGTTCCGTTTGTAATAACACCTACCAGGTTACCTTTGGCAGTATATTTATATACATCCTCTACGTTATCGGCAATCTGCAAACATGGTTCGGCAACACCGGGCGAATAGGCCAGCGTTAAGTCACGCTGCGAATTTGTTGGCTTGGTAGGTACTACCTGTATCTTGCCGGGACGTCCGTTGGAATGGTAATCCAACGCGTCCTGCTTACGCGTATTAGGTTTATTCATGGTTTGTAATTCAAGTCTCAAAATTACAATTCTTTTTGAGCTGATATAAAAAAAGCCCGGTTCTTATTTAGTTCGGAACCGGGCTTAAAAATATTATTTCCGTATCAGATTTTGCTGATCTTTAATGTCATTCCGGGCTGCAGATGCGAGCCTTTTAATCCGTTTAGTTCTTTGATCTCCCCGGCACTTGAGCCGTCAAATTTATTGGCTATTACAACAAGTGTATCGCCGCGATGAACTTTATAAGTTATATAACCTGCTTCAGGCTTTGATTCCTGATGATGCGCTTTGATCAATTTATCACTAACATATAATGGCATATTATGCCTTTTCCTATTATATGTCATGTCGGCATTAAGCGCATCATATAAGGCACTATATTTTTCTTTTGATGCTTGTGGTATTACCATCCTTTTTGGTGAAGCTGGGCTACCATTTATGATCATCATTTTATATGACGGGTTAAGGATAGTTAACTGTGAAAGATTAATACCCAAAACCTTCGACACACTGTTCAATGAAACATATTTATTAACCAATACCGTATCTGTCTTCATTGACATGTTGCAACCCTGTTCTACGATATTGTGCTTTTTGTAATAGTTCATTACATAAGTCATAGCGATATAAGCAGGCACATAACCTCTTGTCTCCGCCGGTAAATATTGACGGATCGACCAGAAATCAGTAGCGCCATTTGCTTTTTCTAAAGCCCTTATAACATTGCTTTTACCGCAATTATAGGATGCTATGGCCAATAGCCAATCACCAAATTCCTGGTAAGCATCTTTTAGGTAAGCCGCTGCTGCATAACTTGACTGGATAGGGTCGCGCCGCTCATCTACATAATTATCCATATTAAGGCCATACGATTTTGCAGTGGTAGTCATAAACTGCCATGGACCGGTTGCTCCTACTCTTGATACCGCATAAGGATTTAACTGCGACTCAACTATAGAAAGGTATTTTATTTCTTCAGGAATACCTGCATCGTGGAAAGCCTTTTCGTAGATCGGGAAGTAATACTTGGTGAGGCCCAAAACACGGCCTATATCATCTCGCTGGTTATAATTCAGATATGTATCTATATAGCTCTGTACATATTCGTTATAATCAAGAGGAACATCTTTTTTAATAGAATCCAGGCGGCGTTTGTAAATGCTACCCTGATAACTATTAATCGGTGCCGCGTTTAAAATCGGTACCATTATAGTATCATGTACACCTGCTGACTGCAATGATGTTCGTGAAGAATCGGGGATAAAAAGGGAATTAGCTTTTACAGCATTTAAGGAAAATAGCAAGATAGCACACATCAATAATCTCTTCATTCTTACCAGGGGGTTTAATTTATAGCCTAAGCCCAACTAAAATCTTTACTAATTTATTAAATTCTTTATAGTTTTAAGAAATATTTAGAAAAATTTAACAGTTCCTGCTCTGCAAAACGCTTCGTGAGTAATTGTAAGCCCAAAGGCAAACCCGCTTTATTCGTCCCTGCAGGCAATGAAATAGCCGGTACACCAGCTAATGATGCTTGTACGGTAAAAATGTCATAAAGATACATTACAACAGGATCTTTTTCAGTTTTTCCGATAGCGAAAGCCGGTTCAGGCGCAGTAGGTGTTAAAATAAAATCAAATTCCTCAAGCAAACTATCTGTTTTTTCTTTTATCAGTCTGCGTACTTTTTGTGCTTTAGCATAATAAGCATCATAATAACCTGCACTTAATACGAATGTACCCAGCATTATACGGCGCTTTACCTCCTTACCAAAACCTTCTGAACGCGAACGTTTGTAAGTGGATTGCAGGTCGGTTGCACCAGGGCTTCTATAACCGTAATGTACTCCGTCATACCTTGCCAGATTGGATGAAGCCTCCGCTGTGGCTAATATGTAATATGTCGGAACTATGTAATCCAGGAATTCAAAAGCTATGGGTTTTACCGTATGACCTTCGTCGATCAATTTATCGATATATTGAACAAGGGCGGTTTTCACTTCCGTATCAACACCCGGGCTTGATAAGGCTTCTTGTATATAAGCAATTTTCTTTTTAGAAGTATCAGTTGAAAGTTTCTTACTGTATGAGGGTACAGGTGCTTGTGCCAATGTACTATCATAATCATCAGCCCCGGCCATAATTTCCAGTAAAAGCGCAGCGTCTTCAACCGAACGGGTAATAGGACCAACCTGGTCAAAAGACGAAGCATACGCTATAACACCGTGCCTGGAGATACTACCATAAGTAGGCTTTAACCCCACCAATCCGCAAAACGATGCGGGCTGTCTCACAGAACCACCCGTATCGGTGCCGATAGCCGCATGGCACATATTGGCCTGTACTGCAACTGCCGAACCTCCTGATGATCCGCCGGGAACTTTGGTATTATCAGCATAGTTTTTAACCGGGCCGAAGTAAGAATTTTCATTTGAGGCCCCCATTGCAAATTCATCGCAATTGCAGCGGCCTATAATTATTGCGTCTTCAGCAAGCAAACGCTCTACTATGGTTGATGAATAAATAGATGTAAAGTCCTTTAATATTTTGGAAGATGCAGATACTTTATGCCCTTTGTAGCAGATATTATCCTTTATCCCGATTACCATACCTGCAAGCCTGCCTGCAGTACCCGCTTTGATACGTTCGTCAATTATTTTTGAGCGTGAAAGTGCCTCAGCTTCAAAAACCTCGTTAAAAGCATTCAGATGAGCATTTGATCTGATCTGTGTAAGATAACTGCTTACCAATCCTTCAACCGTAATCCCGCCACTTTGTATTTCCCTCTTTATTTCATCTAAAGAGGAATAAAATTTAGCCATGGGCCTAAAATAAAAAACTTATCCGTTGAAATAGAAATTTCAGCAGATAAGTTTATAAGTAAAATGATATAAGTAGAAATCCCTTCAAATCCCATTGGCCGTAGCCGAAAGGATTTAAACTAATCCATGCGGATTAATTTTTAGGTTTTTCTTCTGTAGTAGCGTTCGTAGGATTGCTGCTTTCGCCGTTCTGGGCATCTTTAAATTCTTTCATGCCTTTTCCCAAACCCTTCATTAATTCAGGAATTTTCTTCCCGCCAAACAGAATTAATATTGCAATGATGATCAGAATAATTTCTGGTGCGCCTAATGAGCCCATGATTTTTTAGTTTTATGTTATGATTATTTATTAGTGCGTTGTTTTAATTGGTTTGGTTTCAGTACCGGCCTCTTCAGTATGATGACCTTCGCTTATATGGTTTTCTGAAACTGTACCATGATTCTCATTATATGGAAGGGTATTAGCTACTCCCTGTATCTCAGCAATCGGATTCGGTACATCATGTTCATGAACCTCGACCTCTGCTTCCGCCGACACATTATGTTCTTCGGTGGCCGGAGGTAATTCATATTGAGCCTCAACTACAGGAGTTTCAACTACAGGAGGCTCTGGCCTTCTTTCTTCGTAGCTATTAATCTGGTTTGTTATTTCGCGCTTTACACCTTCAGAAGCATCCTTGAAATCTCTTATCCCCTTTCCCAAACCACGTGCAATTTCTGGTAGTTTTTCGCCCCCAAAAAGCAACAATGCCACAAAAACGATCAAAATCATTTCTGGTCCGCCAATATTCAAAAACAATAGAACAGAGCTAAACATACAATAAGAATTAATTTACAAATATAGATAATATAATACTACAAAATTTAAACAATTATCAATCAGGCACCAGCCATATCTTCGGATTAACCGGAGTTGAGCCCTTCCACAGCTGAAAATTAACCTTCGGAATACCCGAGGCACTTTCCATAGCAGCTACGCCGATGTTCTGTTTAGTACTCACTTTCTGTCCCTGGGACACACTTACCGATTTTAAATTTGAATAAACCGTAAAGTATTCGCCATGTATGATAATCACTATATAGGTTCCGTAAACATTGTTTATGGCTGCCACTTTTCCTTCAAAAACTGCTCTTACAGGCGCATTTTCGTTGGTTTTTATGTCTATACCATTGTTCTCACTTTTAATGCCTTCAACAACAAAGATGCCAAATCCCTGTACCACTACACCGTTTGTAACCGGCCATGGCAAACTTCCCTTGTTGCCTAAAAAGTCGTTTGATAATCTTGCTGCCTCTGGCGTTGCATTTAAAACTTCACTTGTTGTGGAGCTTTTTGTAATGGTCTTTTTAGAGACTGTAACATTTTTGTTAACAGGTATACCTGCTGCTGCACTGGCAGCTGCCGCAGCTTTAGCAGCGGCTTCAGCCTTTCTTCTCTGCTCTTCAATTTCTCTCCGGATAGCTGCATTAATTTCCTGGTTTGTCCTGGTTATTTTCCGCTGCAGATCTCTCTGCTGATCTTTTAATTGGCCTTGCTGCCTTGAAAGATCAGCTACTACCTGCACCTGATCCTTCCGCTGTTTACCAAGTGTTTCCTTCTCTTTAACCTGGTCAACTAGCAACGTACTCTTTTGCTTTTTGGTATTATCCAGCTCATTTATTTTCACATGCAGATCCTGTTCGGTGCCTTCAATATATTGTGCCTGCCTTTCGCGGTAAGCCCCGAATTGCTGCAGGTATTTTAAACGTTTATAGGATTGGTTAAAGTCTTTTGCTGCAAAAATAAACATTAGCTTATTGTAGGAGCTTTGATTACGATAAGCAAAAAGTATCATAGCAGCATATTCTTTTCTTAACTGATCCAGCTGACTTTGTAAGCTATGTACGGTATTAGTACTCTCAGAGATTTGATTATCTAATAATCTTACTTGTGAGTTTATATTGCTGATCTTTTCTTCGCGCAGATTGATCTGGGCCTTCAACAGGTTAAGCTGTTTTAAAGAGCTTTTTTTGTTATTAGCAGTTTCCTCATACTCCTGGTTGAGCTTTTGCAGTTCCTCATTATATTTATCACGGCGCCGTTTTAATTCGTCGCTGCTTTGCGCATGTGCATTTACAGCTATGAAAACCCCGATCAAAAAGAATAATATTTTAAAAAATTTCATTAACCAAAAATATAAATTTTAATTAGCCGGATCGTATCTTGAAGGAATACTGAACGGATACTCTAAAGGCAAGTCAAAATCAGCCTTAATATAGTGTAAATTCACTTGTACTTTTTTTGAACTTGCCATTGATGACATATTAATTTGGGATGGTACAACCCGGTTTTCCGCCGGCATTAAGGCAGAATTGTCAACAATCAGCGACTGGCCTTCTGATTGATTCGCTAATTCAGTATGGGTCACCTTCATATCGGCACCTATTATCAGTTTATAAACCAGTTCCTGCAGATTGCCAGATAAAACGGTACGTCCGCTATCAGCCTGCATTTTTGCATCTTCATTTAATAGTTGTGGTATGGCATTCCCTACTAAAATTGCCTCTAATGAGCTATAATCAACCTGCTTACTTGTAAACGAATAAATATAGCTGAATGGCTTGCGAATATATAAGCCCTGGAGCTTATTGATCACTAATAAACTATCGGGAGTGATAAGCGCACGGGCAACTTCAATCCCTGCTATTGCTGTTACAGAAACCCATATTTTTTGTCCTTTCTGAATACGGATATTCAGGGTAACATCATTGCTGCTTCCGTTAATATCCAGTTTTGTCCGTGCCTTGCCCGAAAAGGTGGTAAAATTTGTTTGTCCTGACTTTATAGCATTTAATTTGCTGATGTTGGGGTTAATTTTTTCAGTAGGTTTTGGACTAACGGCGAGCTGTTTTTTTGCTTTACAACTTAATATTGCGAGTACGCAAAACAGGATAAACAGCTTATTCAACATATTTCTTCTCATTGATCTTTCGTTCTAAAATAGGTGAACCGCCGCCATTGTCTTTTGCCTTTTTCCAATTCTTTATCGCTGTGTCGGTATCTCCTAACTGGAACATGATATCACCATAATGTTCAAATTGCACTGCACTGTGATCTTTATCATTAGCCAAAGCTTTCTCCATCCACACTTTAGCATCAGCATATTTCTTCTGCTTAAATAAAATCCAGGCGTAGGTGTCTTCGAACGATGCGGTATTGGGCTGCAGATCGTTAGAGTGTTTCGACATTTCGGCCGCCTTATCTAGTGAGATGCCACGTACTGATAAATAGTAGGCATAGTTATTTAAAGTGTAAGCATTGTCCGGATTATATCCTAACGCTTTTTCGTAGGATTGATCCGACTTTTGAAAATCATTTAATGAATGATAACAATCACCCATAGACGAAAAACACTGGGCCAGTAACTCTTTATCCTGTGTCTCCAACTCTGATGCATTTTTGATGTACTCCAGGGCCTTTTTGAAATCTTTTTTTTGCAGATAAGCAACCCCTACCAGGTAGTTGAGCCATGCCTGGTTTGGAAAGAGTGATAAAGCATCCTGGCCATCCTTTATTGCTCCATCTATGTCATTATCTCCCAATTCAAGCCTTATCAGTTGTTCCCTTACTTCGTATATCTGTCCATTTAGTTCTACTGACTTTTTATAATTGAGTTTAGCGTCTTTATATTTTTCATTCTGCAGCAGCATATCACCATAAAGTGCATATGATCTTGAATCATCAGGATGAGAGACTGTCAACAATCTGCTTAATTCCAGTGCGCTTGCTTTTGCACCAGGGTCAGGAAATTTGGGCAGATAACCTAAAACGATCTTTATTTCCTGGTCAATGTCCAAATCAGGAATTGCAAAAGCCAATGTCAGTTCATTAAAGCTATCTTCAGGCATTTTTTTATCCCGATAAATATCAGCCAGCGCCAGGTGTACTTGTCCATTGTTCGGATCTATCTTCTCGGCTGATAGCAATGTTTGAAGTGCTTTATCAGGCAATCCGTTTGAATTGTAAACTTCAGATAGAAAAAGGTAATATCTTATTTGTGTAGGATTTGCATCGATCATGGCTTGCAAGTCGGCTGCTGCCTGATCAACTTTCCCCTGTTTCAGATAGATCGCCTGCCGTTTGATGACCAGTTCATCAGTTATACCGGTTATTTGTTCAACCTGTTTGTAAACCTCCAAAGCATCATCATATTTTTTCTCGAGGAAATAAACATTAGCCTTATCGAAATAATAATCCGCTTTATCCGGGTTTATCCTTATCAATTCATTAAATACATTCTCCAGTTTATCAAGCTCATTGCTTTTTTCGTAGCAATCGGCCAGGGCTACCCAGTACCACTCATTATCGGGCTTAACGGTTACCGCTCTTTCGAGCAAGTCACGTGCATCGGTATATTCGTTCTTAAGCTTCTTGATATTGGCCAGCTGAAACATACTGGCATCATTTTGCGGGTCTACCTGCAAAACCTGGCTGAACATTTCTGTTGCCAATGGAAAATTTTCAACCGTTTTTTCTCTTAATGCCGAAAAGAAAAGCTGCCTCACCATCAGGCTGTCATTATTGGTCATAGGTTTACCTACAACCATTACCACGCGGTTGCCTTTGCCCGAATCTTTGTTTTGTGCGAAAACAAAAACCGGCGCCAGTAAGCACCATAAGAATACAACCAGTTTTCGTTTCATTTTATCCTATCCCTGTATGTCCATAACCACCCGCACCCCTTGATGTTTCATTCAAAACTTCAACTTCATGCCAATCTACTTTTTCGTGTTTTGCCACGATCATTTGTGCTATCCTATCGCCTGTATTGACTTCAAACGGCTCGGTTGATAAATTGATCAGCAATACTTTGATCTCACCGCGATAATCCGCATCAACAGTGCCCGGCGAATTAACAATGCTTATCCCATGTTTAAATGCCAGTCCGCTGCGCGGCCTGATCTGCGCTTCAAAACCTTCGGGAAGCTCTATATGAATACCTGTCGGAATCAGCTTACGTTCCATCGGATTAAGCCTTACAGAACTTTCCAGGTCGGCACGTAAATCCATGCCTGCTGAATGTATAGTTTCGTAAGCCGGTAAACTATTTTTTGACCTGTTGATTATCCTGATGTTCATCGTTTAATAAAAATAGCTTTTAGTTCTTTTCCTTCCATTAGTAATGCGCCACCTGCAAATATGGCTAACAGCGCGTTACCTACAAATATATTACGTTTAAATACATAGAATGATAAGTAAACGAGTATAAGTGAAATTATGATATAAGTCAGATTCTTTTTTAAATTATAAGGGATTGGATAATTTTTTTGTCCCCATAAATAGGATAAAATCATCATAACAGTGTAGGCAATTAATGATACCCATGCCGACGCCATATAACTATATTTTGGTATAAACAGCACATTTAATACTATCGTTAATATAGCCCCAATGCCCGAAATGTATAAGCCGTATTTAGTTTGATCCGATAACTTGTACCAAACAGATAGATTCATATAGATGCCCAGGCTTACGTATCCAAATACCAGGGGCGGCACAGCGCCAAGGCCTGTCCAATACAAAGCGGTTTGTTTTGCATTATGCCCTTTCACAAAATATTTTAATATTTCGATATTAGCCACCAACGCCACAAAAATAATGCAGACGGTGATAACAAAATAGTTCATGATACGAGCGTATGTTTGGCCGGAATTTTTGTTCTTGGCGTGACTGAAGAAGAATGGCTCTGCACCAAGGCGAAAAGCCTGTACGAAAATGCTGAGGAACAGCGATATTTTAGCGCATGCGGCGTATATGCCTACCTGGCTCACACTGATATTCTGTGGCAGGAGTTTTCCTAAAAGCAGCTTATCTAAATTCTCATTAATAATAAAGGAAAGATTAGCGATCAATACCGGCCAGCTGTAAGCATACATTTCCATAAGCATCTTACCATCAAAATCGAACCTGATCTTTAATAATTCAGGCAGTAGAAGCAGCAGGGTAATAATACTTGCTATAAGGTTTGAAACGAATACGTAACCAACCCACCCTTTGACATACCATTGACTTATCCAATCCGAGCCTACAAGATGGTGATGTATCCAAAATGGCAACAACCATATAAAGGTGAGGTTGAGGCTTATGAAAATTATGATATTAATGAACTTGATGATGCCATAGCGTCCTGGCTTGCCATCTGCCCGGATCTTTGCAAAAGGAATAACACACCACGCGTCTATTACCAATATGGAAATAAAATAATCAATATATCTCACAAAATCGTGATGCTGGGTATTATCGCCAACTTGAATAAAATCGGCTATATGACCAACAAAAGGAAGCGTTAGAAGCAGGAAAAGAATGGTAATTACAAATACTGTAGCAAAAGCATTATTATAGACTTGCCTTTTGTTTTCGCTATATTTATTCAGGTATCTGAAAAATGTTGTTTCCATACCAAACGCCATAACGGCATTCAATATCGATACCCAGCTAAACATTGTAGTTAAGATACCATATACACCAGTGGCATAAGCGCGCGTATAAACCGGTGTCAGAAAAAAACTTAATACCCTGCTGGCAATAGTACTAAGCCCATATATAGCGGTTTGGCCCGCAAATTTTTTAGCTGTCGACAATGATTAAATAGAAATAATTAGTTTTTAACGGGTTAAAATACCGTCTTTTTTGTTACCTCAAAATTACGATAGTTTTTCAATTCGCCTTCATGGCTTTCAACAGAAGTTACTTCGGCATTTTGGGGGCCTTCATTACACCAATCCAAAAACATTTCAAGACTCACCTTATCGCCTTCAGCAGCGATAAAAACATCGCCATTAGGTTCATTTCTTACATATCCTTTTACACCCAACTGATCAGCGACTGCTTTAGTTGATCCCCTGAAAAAAACACCTTGTACCTTGCCCTTTACTGTTATATCCAGGTGAATCATGGTTGTAATAGTTATAGAAGTCGTAAATGTTGGAATTGTTAGATCGCAAAGTTAATAGTTTCAATAAATAAACCTTTTAAACTTCTACAACCTCTACAACATTTCCAACTTCACTAAACCAAACGCTTAACCTTTGTATCAGAAGTAATTTTTAAATTATCCAAATCTGTGATCAAGTTTAGTCCCGGTGTTTTCCCTTCTTCAAGGGTGCCTTTTTCATCAGATATCCCCAGGTATTTTGCTCCGTTAATTGTACCCCATTCAATCAGCTTTTCAATACTTAACGAAGGGGATTTCTGCTGAATCAACCTCATTTCATTCAGTATACAAAGCTTGGTATTTGATGCGAGACTGTCAGTGCCTAATGTTAAGTTAAACCCCTGGTCAACAAAAAGGTCGATCTTGGGAAGCTTTTTTTCGATATATAAATTTGCTCCGGGACAAAAGCAAAAATGGACTTTTCTGTCAAAACGCTTTATAAAGTAAATGTCTTTTAAATTGGTGCAGGTGTTGTGCACAAATAAAATGTCCTGCTTATTAGTAAGCAAAGGCAAAATGGATTGCAATGAATTGCGTGCCTGTGATTTAAAAAAGCTGATATCTATACCAAAATGTTCGTAGAGATCGATAAAGCCCCCCAGCCTGTAGCGATAAAATTTATTTTCGTCCTCACTTTCCTGGTTGTGTATGCTGAGCAGATTGGTATTGTTGTCGCTGTATTTTTTTATCAGCCTAAATAATTCTTTTGACACCGAATATGGTGCGTGCGGCGTAATTGAGCAAGATTGCGGTTTAAATTCGCCTAATAATGAAAGTGCTTTATCAAAAGTTTCCTGCGCTTTATCCGGCAAAAAACTAAATGCCTCTACAAAAGTATGGTAGTATATTTTGCTTTTAGCTTTGATTGCGATACTTGCATTGCTGTTTGATATATCGCCAACGGCCACTATACCATTCTCATACATTTCGGCATCTGCTTTTTCAGCAGCCTTGAGTATTGTACTGCTATCAGCAGCACGCACAGCCTGGATATCTTTGATAAAATTTATTAATCCCCGACCGGGCACTAATTTATCTTTAAGATGAGAAAGCTCCAGATGGCAATGTGCATTAACAAAGCCCGGGCAAATAATACCCTTAAAATGCTCCAAATGGGCATTCTTTGCCTGCGTGGCATGATTGTCAGTCACTGAAATGATCTTACCAAGATCGTCTATGGTGACTACACCGTTTTTAATTGGATCGGCACAAACTGGAAAAACGTAATCGGCTGTAAAACTCTTCATTAAAATTTAATTTAACCTAGTGCTCAAACGCTTTCCCTTACAATCCTTTCCTCTTAATCTATTAATTACATACAACAACTATTGATTATTGTTCTTTAATTAAAAGATTACAAAAGAATTGTTTATAAAAAAGGCAGACTTTTTTTATTTCAGTACTTTTGCAAAGTGAAGAGTACGAGAGATAAAATTGACATCCGCAGCTTAAGCCTCGAGGCCTTATACGAACATTTTACTAAAATGGACGAAAAAAGTTACAGGGCAAAGCAAGTTTATGAATGGCTTTGGGAAAAATCCTGTTTTTCTTTTGACGATATGAGCAATATTTCAAAAGAACTGCGCAAAAAACTGGATGAAAACTTTATTATCAATAATGTAAAAATTAACAACTCACAGTTTAGTGCGGATAAAACTATAAAAAATTCCTTTATTTTACACGACAATCATTTAATCGAGGGAGTTTTAATACCTGCGCCCGAACGAATGACTGCTTGTGTATCATCCCAGGTGGGCTGCAGCCTTACATGTAAATTTTGTGCTACAGGCTATATGGAGCGCAAACGCAACCTTAATCCTGATGAAATATATGACCAGGTGGTGCTTATTGATAAGCAAGCAAAAGAGAATTATGGTCTCCCACTAACCAATATTGTTTACATGGGCATGGGCGAGCCACTGCTTAATTACGCGAATGTATTAAAATCTGTTGAACGGATAACGGCAGAAGACGGACTCAATATGTCGCCAAAGAGAATTACGGTTTCAACAGCGGGCATTGCTAAAATGATTAAAAAATTGGGCGATGACCAGGTAAAATTTAACCTGGCCTTGTCCCTGCATGCTGCAAATGACGAAAAACGAAATACCATAATGCCTATTAATGAGCAAAATTCATTGAAGGCCTTGGCTGAGGCATTAAAATATTATTATGCACGCACAAAAAATGCGGTTACATACGAGTACATTGTTTTCAATGATTTTAACGATGAACTGCAGGATGCAGCCGAGCTTGCCAAGTTTTGTAAACACATTCCGTGTAAAGTAAATATCATTGAATACAACCCCATTTCCTTTGCTAATTATATTAACGCTGGCGAAGATAAGATCGAGGCTTTTGCAGAATATCTTAGAAATAAGGGTGTGATAACCAATATTCGTCGCAGCCGGGGTAAAGATATTGATGCCGCCTGTGGGCAATTAGCGATTAAAGAAAAAGCAAAAGTTTCTTAATAGCCGGATTTCTGCTAAATTCAATGCATGAAATTGCAGGCAAGTTATTTAGCTGATTTTGTTTCCTTATTATTTCCCGAACTGTGTAAAGCCTGCGGAGAAAGCCTGGTTTCTGGTGAAGATTTGCTTTGTATCGATTGCCGCTATAATCTCCCTTTTACAAACTTTCATCTCAAAGCTGATAACATCGTTGCCCAGCAATTTTGGGGCAAGATCAACCTGGAAGCTGCCTACGCCATGTGCTATTTTACTAAAGGCGGCAAAATGCAGCATTTGATGCACCAGTTTAAGTACAGGGGCATTCAAAATATCGGAAATCTGTTAGGAAATATTGCGGGCGAACAGTTAATTAAAAATCCTGTTTTTAGTAATGCCGATCTGATCGTACCTGTGCCTTTACATAAAAGCCGCCTTCGTAAAAGAGGCTATAATCAAAGCACCAATTTTGCGGCGGGCTTATCTCAAAAATTAAATATCCCTTTTAACGAGCTGAATCTTGTACGCATCAGGGCTACAGAAACACAAACTCACAGGTCTCGTTTTTCAAGATTTGAAAATATGCAACAGGTATTCACCTTGACAAATCCTGAAGTACTAATAAACAAGCATGTTATATTGGTGGACGATGTAATAACTACCGGGTCTACATTGGAGGCCTGCGGTGCAGAATTACTGAAAGTTGAAGGACTGAAACTAAGTATTGCTACTATAGCATATGCCGAATAGGACCGTTGATTTTTATGATTTTATGATTTCGTTGACTTTATTTACCATAATTCAACTAACCACTGATCACCGGTTGACTGATAACTAATCAACTAACCTTCTGGTACTTAGCTAGTTTATCATACAAGTCTTTCGGATCAAAAGGCTTTAGTATGTAATCATTCATACCGGCATGATTAATATCATTTACCTCGCTGTTCAGCATTGAAGCGGTTAGTGCAATTATAGGCAATTGCTGAAAGTATGTATCGCTTTTAGACCGAATGATCTCTGTCGCTTCCAAGCCGCCCATTACAGGCATGTGAATATCCATTAACACGACATCAAAGTTTTGTTTGCTTTCGATCTTTTCAACAGCTTCAAGACCGTTTTCGGCAAAATCAATGGTTGCACCCCATTTACCCAGAACTTTGTTGATCAGTAATCTGTTTATTTGATTGTCATCGACAACCAAAACATTTAATTGCAATCCCGCTTCCACTTTATTGTTATTATTATCGGTGTTAATATATCCTTTTTCAAATTTTATAGTAAACCAAAATGTTGAACCTTGCCCCTGTACGCTATCCACATTTATATGTGAATCATGCAGTTCTATCAGCTTCTTTGTGATAGCAAGGCCAAGACCAGTGCCACCATATTTACGGGATGTATCCGCTTCGGCTTGCTTGAACGACTCAAAGATGGTATTTATTTTGTCATTTGCAATACCAATTCCGGTATCAGTAACTGCAAAACGTATTTTTACATCCCTTTCGCTTTGTTCTACAACACTCAAATCGATCGTTATCCCACCCTTTTCAGTAAATTTAACTGCATTTCCTACCAGGTTCAACAATACCTGGCACAGGCGTGTACTATCGCCTAAAAGATGTTTAGGTGTAGCCTCATCAACAGTGTATTTTATATATATGTTTTTATCATTGGCACTAAACTGCATTGACTGGGCAATACTTTGAACCAACTCGTGCAAATCAACATTAACTTTTTCCAGTTCAATATTACCGGTTTCTATTTTGGTAAAATCAAGCACATTGTTAATCAGGGTCATCAAATTTTCTGCTGAGAACTTAAGAATTCCTAAATTTTCTTTTTGTATCTCAACAGTATTATCGTCCAGCAATAAATGCGACATACCGATCACAGCATTTAACGGTGTACGTATTTCATGACTCATTACCGAAATGAACATATCCTTTGCCCTGCTCAATTGTAAAGCTTCTTCTTTTGCTGCTATCAGTTCCATTTCGGATTTCTTTTTAGCAGTAATATCAATGATCACCTCGATGTATTTATCGATCTGACCAGTGTTATCAAGAATTACTGAATTAATGACTGATATCCATAACGGCTGCCCGTCTTTTCGGTAAACCAGCAGATCAACTTCAAATGATTGTTTATTTTTAGAAAGCTCACGCGACTTCTGTATCACAGAAATATCCGTTAACTCGCCCTTGAGCCTATCGCCCAATGGCTTGTTTATAACATCTTCAATAGCGTAACCGGTAATTTTCTCGAACGCCTTATTTACCCATTCAACTTTACCTTCTTTATTATTAATAATAACGCCGCTTGTAGTACTGCTTGCTACTAATGATAGTAAAGTAAGCTGCTCTTCTGCTTTTTTACGTTCACTGATGTCAACCATCATGCTGATGTGACGCTCTACGTTGCCGTTATCATTAAATAACGGACTGTTGGCGATGGATACCCATATCGGCGTTCTGTCTTTCTTGTATACTTTGAGCTCTATCTCGTAAGCTTTGTTTTGCTTAAAGGCTTCAACAGCGCTATTAAACATCTCCATATCAGTTTCTTCACCGATTATCCGCGTACCTACCGTTGTGCCCTTTATCTCATCCAGTGAGTAACCTAATAGCTTTTCAAACGCCTCATTAAACCAAATTATATTTCCCTGATTGTCCCGGATCACTATACCGCTGGGCGATTTTCGTGCTGCAAATGAAAGTATATCTAATTCTGATTCTGCCTTTTTCTGATGGGTAACATCACGGCCGCTGGCGTACCACTTGTCTTCTTTAAATACAAATGACCAGCCGATCCATTTGATATCTCCCAAATGTGTTAAAACCGGTGTCTCAATTACTGTCGATTTAGACTGAAGATTTCTTTTAAGTTTTTGTGTGGACGAAACTCTTACCCCTTCTGAGAAAAAATCCCAGATAATATGGCCCGTAGCTTCATCAGGAGTATAGCCAAGAATAGCATTAACCGGATTATTTATTATCCGGATACGAAAATCTTTATCCATTATACAATGGATCTCAGATGAACTATTGAATAAATTAAAGTGATCCTGGTCTTTTAATTGATAATCAGCAAGGAGCCTTTTCTGTTTTCGCAGAACCAGGTTTGACATCACCTCGTTGGCCAAAGTGCGCAAGGCATTGAGCTGCTCAACGGTGAGTTTCCTGCGGACCATATCCATTACGCACAACGTTCCTAACTGATAACCATCCGGGTCTTTCAGAGGAGCCCCGGCATAAAACCTAATCTGCGGGTCATTTATTAAAAAAGGGCTGTTACTGAAATTTTTATCTTCAAGTACATCCTCAACCTCAAGTATCCGATCATCAAGGATAGTTTGGTTACAAAAAGCGCCAGTACGGGGTAACTCCTTAATGTCTATCCCTATGCTTGATTTTACCCACTGCCTTTCAGCATCAACAAATGATATAAGGGCAATGGGTGTTTTGCAAATTTGAGAAATAAGCCGGGTAATGGCATCAAAATCCTTTTCGGGCGGGGTATCTAAAATTTGATACTCACCGAGTGCATTTAAACGTTTATCTTCTGCAAAAAGGGATTGATTTTTACTCACTTTAATTAATCCTGGTCTTTATGGCGGTACAATGGGTACTCATCCATAAGCCTGTGAACCTTTTTACGTATTTTCTTTAAAGAAGGTTCATTTTCGGGATCAACTATTACGGCATCAATAAGCTCTACAATGTAGTCCATTTGCTTCTCTTTCATGCCACGGGTTGATATAGCTGCGGTACCCACACGGATACCTGAAGTTACAAACGGCGACTTGTCATCAAATGGCACCATATTTTTATTAACGGTGATATCAGCAGCAACCAGGGCGTTTTCTGCAGCTTTACCAGTTATGTTTTTGTTTCTCAGATCGATGAGGATCAAATGATTATCTGTACCCCCTGATACGATCTCGTAACCACGGGCTACAAATGCCTCAGCCATTGCATGAGCATTCTTTTTCACCTGTACGATATACTTCATATACTCATCGGTCAAAGCCTCACCGAAGGCTATAGCTTTTGCTGCGATGATGTGCTCCAACGGCCCGCCTTGTGTTCCGGGGAAAACTGCCATATCCAATAATGATGACATCATTTTGATCTCCCCCTTTGGCGTTTTTAAGCCCCATGGATTTTCAAAATCCTTACCCATCATGATCATTCCGCCACGTGGGCCACGCAGAGTTTTATGTGTGGTTGTACTTACAATATGGCAATGCGGAAGCGGATCGGTTAATAATCCTCTTGCTATCAATCCCGCCGGGTGGGCAATATCAGCTAATACCAGAGCACCTACTTCATCAGCCACTTTGCGGATAAATTCATAATCCCAATCGCGTGAGTAAGCCGAGGCACCGCAAACGATCAGTTTTGGTTTTTCCTTTAATGCCACTGCTTTAAGCTGATCATAATCGATGCGACCGGTCTCTTTTTTCACCCCATAAAAATGAGGTTGATATAATTTACCTGAAAAGTTAACAGGTGAGCCGTGAGTTAAGTGACCGCCATGAGAAAGATCGAAACCTAATATTTTATCACCGGGCTGAAGACAAGCCAGCATCACTGCCGCGTTGGCCTGTGCGCCTGAATGCGGCTGAACGTTTACCCATTCGGCATTAAATAACTGCTTAGCTCTTTCAATGGCGATGGTCTCAATTTCATCCACCACCTGGCAACCGCCATAATAACGTTTACCAGGCAAGCCTTCAGCATATTTGTTAGTAGCTACAGAGCCTGCAGCTTCCATTACCTGCCTGCTTACAAAGTTTTCTGATGCAATCAGTTCAATGCCTTCTTCCTGGCGTTGCTGCTCTTCGTCCAACAGCTTAAATATCAATTTGTCTCTTTTCATGGCCTCTTTAAAATCGGCGCTAAGTTAGCAAAAATTAGATATGAGATGTGAGATTTGAGACATGAGACATGAAGATTGCAGTTCGGGCGTATTTTTGCCTGCGTTTTTGAATTAGACATTATTTTTGATGTCTTTTGTCTCACATCTCATATCTAATTTCTCACATCCTATCTCACAGATATCCAAAAATTATTGTAACCTAACCCTATTTGTATGTCGATGAGTTCCTGCTGAAGCATTTCGAGTACGGCCAGGAAATTATAAACGAAGTGCACTTTGTTTTCTGAATTGCCGGCTATGGACTTAAAGTCGAGCTTTTTATTGATCATAAGCAGATCGTTGATCGCTTTTTTCTGCTTTTCGATAGTATAAGGATATTGTACTACAGTATGCGTAACTTCTTCGGTGCGGTTCACATATCGTTTAGTCACCCTGTCATAAACCATCATCAATTTATATAATGTCAGTTCAGAAAGCTCCTCGCCCGGCACCACAGTTTTTTCTATCTGTTGCAGATCGTATGCTATATTTCCGCGTTTCTCTTGTTTCAGGCGCTCCTCCTCTATCGGACGCAGCTCTTCACATATCAATTTAAATTTCCGGTATTCGATCAGTTTTCTTACCAGCTCAGCTTTGGGGTCCAGCTCTCCGTCTTCTTCGGCAACGTAGCGGGGCAATAACATTTTTGCCTTGATACGCATAAGAGTTGCGGCAACAAAAATAAATTCGCTGGCAAGCTCCATGTTCAAACTGGTCATTTGATGAATGTAGTTCAGAAAATCATCAGCAATGCGCGCAATGGGAATATCATGAATATCCAGCTCATCCCTTTCGATAAAAAAGAGCAGCAGATCAAAGGGACCTTCAAACTGGGGTAATTTTATTGCAAAACTATCGTCGGTCATAATTGAATTTGAGTACCTATCATCCTAAAACTCAATCGGCAATTGTTATGGGATTAATATATTTTAATTCAGGCACTTGCTTAAAATCCTTGTCGTTATCTGCAATAAGAGTCATGTTATTAGTTATTGCTGTAGCTGCAATTAAAGCATCTGGTAATTTAAGCTTAAAGAATTTGCGTATCCGTATGGTTTCTTTTATAGTATTATCATCAACACCTATAATTGTAGAACTTGAAATAAAGAATTGGTAGATTTTAAGGTCCTCCGGATTTGGAGGATTCCATGCCTGTAGCTCAATTTCAGTAATAAAAGAAATCGTACTTTCTTCGTCAACAATCCTATCCACAAGAGATAATCCGTTAACGGGCAACGTCTCATTTAAATATTTGATTACCGCAGATGTATCGATCAGGAATCTCTCTGCCATTCTTTACGGATTGCGCTCAGCTGTGTATCAATTTCTTCATTACTCATACGTGTCTTAACCTGACCGCGTATTGAAGATATTTTTGGCGATTCCTTCAATACCCGGATAAGGTTTAATTCTTCCATGTCTTCTAAAAGCTTGTATGCCTTAGGGTCCGTTAACTGAATAATAACCGTATTCATAATTAATTCTATGCCGTATAAAGCAAATATACACTTAATTACTGTTTAAACTTTGTAAATGGTGAAAGAATTGCAAAAGATTTAAAGCAAGGTACCGAAGATTTAGGTTTGTAAAATTTTATTATTCAATGCTTTGCACATCATTACCGGTAGTGCATATCAAAACGACCATTCGTTATTCTTACGGTATCGCCATTTGTACTCACTGCATTAAAATAAAAGGTACCGGATACAATGTGATTGATGCTATCCAAATGAGTGATCATTAGTTGCCCTTTGGCGTTGTCATTAGTCCTGTGATCTGGCAGATTTTCCAGATAGAAGCCTGCGGCATAACCGGGGATAGCAAACTTGGTTAATGGCACAGTTTCACCCTCACTGATCTTAAGACTGTCTGTTTCAATGGATATAGATGCGAAATTTCCGGAGCGAACCTTAGCGCCAGCGCCAAGGTTAAAAATATAACCGTTTCCAAACAAACCATATTGACAGGTCAATAGAGGCCCTGTGATAAGGCTTCTGTTTCCGGGTATAAAAGCGAAGCCGTTTACCAAACAGCCAAAGGTGTTGGCTCCCGTTTGCGTAGCTGGAGGCAAAAGTGATAACTGATCTACAGGTTGCTTTTTGCACGACAAAAGCGTCATGATAAAAAATGTCATTACAAAACAGGAAGTTTTCATAAGGCTTAAAGGTTTAGAATTGTAAATAATTTTTTCCTACAGATTAGTTGATAATTATTGAATGCTTCGCACATCAAAACTTGTAGTGCATATCAAAACGACCATTCGTTATTTTAACGGTATCGCCATTTGTATTTACTGCATTAAAATAAAACGTACCAGATACAATCTGTTTGATGGTATCCAAATGTGTGATCATTAGCTGCCCTCTGGCGTCATCATTAGTTATGTGAGTTGGCAGATTTTCCAGATAGGAGCCGCAGGCATAACCGGGGACATAAAACTTGGTTAATGGCACAGTTTCACCTTCACTGATTTTAAGGCTGTCGGTTTGTATAGATACAGCAGCAAAATTACCTGAGCGAACCTTACCGCCGCCGGTAATACCAAAAAGATAACCGTGTTCAGACAAACCATACCCGCATGACAACAGAGGCCCTGTAACAAGGCTTCTATTGTGAGGTATTAAAGCGAAGCCGTTTACCAAACACCCAAAGGTGTTAGCACCCGTTTGCGTAGCTGGTGGCAAAAGTGATAACTGGTCTACGGGTTGCTTTTTACACGACAAAACCGTCATGATAAAAAATATCATTACAAAACAGGAAGTTTTCATATGGCCTAAAGGTTTAGAATTGTAAATAATTTTTTGCTACAGATTAATTGATAATTATTGAATGCTTCGCACATCAAAACTTGTAGTGCATATCAAAACGACCGTCCGTTATTTTAACGGTATCGCCATTTGTATTCACTGCATTAAAATAAAAGGTACCAGATACAATCTGATGGATGGTATCCAAATGTGTGATCGTTAGTTGCCCTCTGGCGTTATCATTAGTTGTTTGTATTGGCAGATTTTCAATATAGATACCCGCGGCATAACCGGGGATACCAAACTTTGTTAACGGGATTGTTTCACCCTCACTGATCTTAAGGCTGTCTGTTTCAACGGTTACAGATGCAAAATTACCAGAGCGTTCCTTGCCACCCGAAGTAAGGTTAAATAAATAGCCTTTTGAATACAAGCCGTACTCGCATGACAATAGGGGCCCGGTAACAAGGCTTCTGTTGCCCGGTATTATGGCGAAGCCGTTTACCAAACAGCCAAAGGTGTTGGCTCCCGTTTGCGTAGCTGGAGGCAAAAGTGATAACTGATCTACAGGTTGCTTTTTACAGGACAAAAGCGTCATGATCAAAAATGTCATTACAAAACAGGAAGTTTTCATAAGGCTTAAAGGTTTAGAATTGTAACTATAATATTTTTTTTGCTATGAATTAATTGATAACTACTGTCTGTAGTGCATATCAAAACGACCATTCGTTATTTTTACGGTATCGCCATTTGCACTTACTGCATTAAAATAAAACGTACCGGATACAATCTGATTGATGGTATCTAAATGTGTGATCGTTAGTTGTCCTCTTGCGTTATCATTGGTCATATGATATTGAAGATTTTCCAGATAGATACCTGAGGCATAACCGGGGACATAATCCTTGGTTAATGGCACAGTTTCACCTTCACTGATCTTAAGACTATCTGTTTGTATAGATACAGTAGCCAAATTACCGGAGCGGACGTTCGCTCCCCCGGTAACGTTAAAAAGATACCCTTTTGAATACAAACCATACCCGCATGACAACAGAGGCCCTGTAACAATGCTTCTATTGTGAGGTATTAAAGCGTAGCCGTTTACCAAACAGCCAAAGGTGTTGGCTCCCGTTTGTGTAGCTGGTGGCAAAAGTGATAACTGATCTACGGGTTGCTTTTTACAGGAGACAGATAAAAAAGTTATGCTGAAAAAGGCTAAGATTGAAAATATAAGGTTTCTCATGACAGATTTAGGTATGGAGCAATGAAAAATAGATATTATTTAATTAATATGCAAATTTTATAACACAATTTATTCGTCCGCGATAGCGCATCTATTGCATTCGTCCGAAATACTTTTTTTAAGAATTTTAGTGAAACTATTGATTTTTTATTCTGTACGTATAGGTTATAAGAAACGCTACCCGAGGTATTTGATAAAGACCGGCAATTTTACTATTGACGATATTTTATCATTTTTTTAGCAATAAAATGCCTTTCTTTGTAAGTTAAAATTTCTATAAGGATGTCTATGCAGGTAACCCCCGGTGATTTACTACAAAAAATAAACTACCCTTCTGATTTAAAGCAAGTTACCGAAGACCAACTTGAACAAGTTTGCCAGGAATTACGCCAGTATATTATTGATGTTGTATCTGTAAATGGTGGGCATTTTGCCGCAAGTTTAGGTGTTGTTGAGTTAACTGTAGCTCTGCATTATATACTGAATACACCCTATGACCAACTGGTTTGGGATGTGGGCCACCAGGCATACGGGCATAAAATATTAACCGGCCGCAGGGATAATTTCCATACAAACCGTGTTTATAAAGGCATTAGCGGTTTTCCGAAACGTGCCGAAAGCGAATATGATACTTTTGGCGTGGGGCATTCATCTACGTCTATTTCTGCTGCTTTGGGCATGGCAGTAGCCTCCCGGTATAAAGGAGAAACGGACCGCCAGCATGTTGCCGTAATTGGCGACGGCGCAATGACAGCAGGTATGGCATTCGAGGCCCTTAATCATGCCGGCATTGAAAACTCCAACCTGTTAGTGATATTGAACGACAATAACATGTCTATCGATCCGAACGTAGGTGCATTAAAACAATATCTTACTGATATTACTACTTCAAAACCATATAACCGTTTCAGGGATGATATCGCACATGTGCTGACAAAAATATCATCTATGGGGCCTGATGCTTTCAAGATCGCCAAAAAGATCGAAAAAAGCATAAAAGGTACTCTTTTAAAGAGAAGTAACTTTTTTGAAGCGCTGCAGTTCCGTTACTTCGGACCGATTGACGGCCACGATGTAAAGCACCTGGTAAAAGTGCTGCGTGATCTGCGTGATATCCCCGGACCAAAAATCTTACATTGTATCACTACTAAAGGCAAAGGATATGCGTTGGCCGAAAAGGATCAAACCAAATGGCATGCACCTGGCTTATTTGATAAAATAACAGGTGAAATCAAAAAGGCAAAGACCGATAAGCCGCAACCGCCAAAATATCAGGATGTATTTGGCCATACCATTATTGAACTGGCAGAGCAAAATTCAAAGATAATGGGCATCACCCCTGCTATGCCATCAGGCTGTTCATTAAATATGATGATGAAAGCTATGCCCGACCGCGCTTTTGACGTAGGTATAGCCGAACAGCATGCGGTGACTTTTTCAGCCGGTTTAGCAACACAGGGCCTTATTCCGTTCTGCAATATCTATTCGAGTTTTATGCAAAGGGCTTACGACCAGGTGATACATGACGTAGCCATACAAAAGCTAAATGTGGTATTTTGCCTTGACAGAGCAGGCATTGCCGGTGCCGATGGACCGACCCATCACGGTGCCTATGACCTGGCTTACATGCGTTGCATACCTAATATGACGGTATCTGCACCGATGAATGAGGAAGAACTACGCAACCTGATGTATACTGCGCAACAGGATGATATGGGGCCTTTTGTTATTCGTTATCCGCGGGGAACAGGTGTTATGGTCGACTGGAAACGTCCATTGAAAGCCATACCTGTAGGTAAGGGTCGTAAAATATCTGATGGTGAAGAAGTAGCTATACTATCTATAGGCGCTATAGGCAATGAAGTTGTAAAAGCTGCTGCCGAATTAGGTAATGAAGGATTTTATCCTGCGCATTATGATATACGTTTTGTGAAACCCCTGGATGAAAGTTTACTGCACGAGGTGTTTACAAAATACAATAAAGTGATCACCGTTGAAGATGGATGCATTGAAGGCGGTATGGGAAGTGCTATACTGGAATTTATGGCCGATAATAATTACAATGCCGAAGTTGTTCGTTTAGGAATACCCGATCAATTTATAGAACACGGTGAACAGCCGGAACTGTGGGCCGAATGTGGCTATGATGCAAATGCGATAGCTGAGCAGGTTAAAAAGATGGGCATTAAGAGGAACACTCATACTATTGCGTCTTAAATTAATAGATTCATCATTACTAATTCAGATCCGTAAAAACATTTTTGCCAAAATAGTGTTTCTGCTGATGATGAAGCAATTGCTGCTATTTTCTATAAAAGTTCAGTACCTTTAACTGAAAATACATTCGCAGTTGATTTTTAAACAGTTGATTAATTGGATTTCCAAAATTCATCCTTAACTCCATCCATATGAAGGATAAAAACATCTTTGTGGTCATTGTTAGTTATAATGGCATGAAATGGATAGAAAAATGCCTTCATGATGTTTTATTGTCAGACGTACATCCGCATGTTATTTTAATTGACAATGGCTCTACTGATGGAACAATAGAATTTATCGAAAACAAGTATCCGGGGATGGAGTTGATAAAATCGGACACCAATTTAGGTTTTGGACAAGCGAATAATATTGGTATAATAAAAGCTTATAAAGCACAGGCTGATTTTGTTTTCTTACTAAACCAGGATGGATATGTTGAAAAGGATACCATACGAAAATTAATAGAATTTAACCAATCTCATCCTGAGTATGGTGTATTAAGCCCACAACAAATGAATGGTAGCGGGACTGCCTTAGATAAAAAGTTTGAAAGTATCGCCCTTAGTAAAAAATGTATAATTGATTCTTTTGAAGATTCAGGTGCAGCTGCCTATAATGTACATTTTGTTATGGCGGCATTCTGGCTGATATCCATTGAATGTTTGAGAAAGGTTGGAGTTTTTGATCCGATTTTTTTCCATTACGGAGAAGATGGCGACTATTTAAACCGTGTTCGTTATCATGGCTTTAAAGTAGGCGTTGTTATGAATTCAGTAGGTTATCATGATCGGCATGAAAGAGTTGTTCCTGATGCAAAAAAGCTTAGTGGCTACTATGCCTCTCAATTGGCGACACTAACTAACATTAATCATAATTATGCATTATGCTGTGCAAAAGTAACCTATATGTACCTAAAGCTTTCTATCCAATATATTTTAGGCCTCAATTTTGAGCTTTTAAAGGTAAATAATAAAGGATTTTTCGGCTTGGTATCGAAAACAAAGCAAATATTAGCTACGAGAACAGATAACAAAAAAATTGCCCGGATCTTTAATAAGCCCATCACTTCGGATAATGAACCGACGGGCAATAATTTTGAAATAGCTTAATGTGTTTTATAACTGGCCAAATCATTATATATCTGGCGGAATGAACTTCTTAAACCAATCGTCAGCATTGAGGTTCTGTCTTTAAACTCGCTATTTTGTTCCTGCCTGTATATGCCACCCAGTTCAATTCTTAAATTATATTTCGGATTGAGCATGTAAGCCACCTTCCCTTGCAGGAAATACATATTGGTAGTTAAACCTTGTCCTATATAGTTACCATAAGGTCTGGCCGGAGAGGTGTATAATTGGAAAATATCTTTGCCATAATTTAAGCCGTCTACGTCGAGACCGTAGTGCCCGTAATCGGCTTCGCCAGTAAAATCAAATCTTTTATATGAATAATTTAACAAGCCCACCAACTCACGGAAGTTAGCCCCCCATGGATGCGCAAGCGGCTCACTATTTGATGAATAATTTTCTATTGATGATCTCGCTGAGTATGTATATGGTTTTGCATTATTACTTTCTAACAGGTAGTTCAGATTTTTTACACCAAATAAGTTAGCCCCCCTAATCCCTAACTGCCATCCATATTTATTAACTGACGCGCCGTCACTTGAGAAAAAGTCTTTTGATACGAATTCATTCAGCGCAAATTGCCCATACACTGTAATGCCATTCGTTATCTTGTACTTACCTGTAAAGCCTAGTAAAGATTTATCGGGGTCATCGCTTGCATTATTAACCGGTTTTAGAAAGATAATTGGATTGATATAATTGACATCAAAAGGCCGTTTTATACCGTTATCATCAGTAAAAAAACCCATAATGTTTTCAAAAAAACCAAAAGACAGCCTGTTGTTCACATTCCAGTCAAGGTAATGAAACACTCCGAATTTCTTTCTGTCAGCGCCATATTGTGACGTAAATGCAGGATCATTCATATAGGTCCACATCACCATATAGGTTACATTCCCTAAGGTACCTGTCAGTTTAAAGAATGGATATGGCGATGCAAAGTCAGATAATAACATTGACCTGTAACCATCCCCTATAAAAGTTTTATCACGCCCGGCGGAAATATTTAAGTATTTGAAAGGCGTATAGGATACTGTTGCCGTAATGTACGACCAATCATATCCATTTTCCCGGTAAATTTTGGCATAAGCCTGTCCTGGAACAATACCAACCTGGTTAATGTAGGTCGCCAGGTAATCAGGCACAACAGCACTGCTTAAATAACCCGTCACATTGTAATACAATTTATTGCTGACGGTACCTCCTAATTGCAAACCCATTGAGGTTGTGCTGGTGGTAAGTTTCCCTGAAAAATCTCTTCCTATACCAAAATCAGGCAGCAGATCAGTATAAAAGGTAGAATTTGATCCTTTGTAATCAATCAAATGCTCATTAAACAGTTTGCGATACAACAAGCTATGTTGTTTGCCATCTGCGCCATAATTCATTATTGAATCATAATGAAATCTAAGAACAGAATCTATTATTAATGGCTTTAGTGCGGTATGCTCACGTGTACTTGTTGAATAAAGATCATTATTAAGCTTTTGATAAAAATCGTATGAATAGGGCTGATAAACTGATTGCCCGAGTACCACATTTGCCAACACCAGGTTCAGTATTACAACAAAGATCTTTTTATATATGGAGTAGATATGTTTCATGAGTGAAGTCGAAATTAAAAATCATGATAAAGGTTTCTGAAAGTACTTCTTAATCCAAATGTGATCATGGCTGTTTTGGTGTCTGAAACACTATTGGTTTCCTGGCGCAGCAATCCGCCAACCTCTATCCGCAAATTGTACTTTGGATTAAGCAAATATGAGATCGTACCTTCTGCATATTTTAAAGTCGTTGATAGTCCCTGCCCTGTACTGCCAATCGAGGGTGGCAGATTTACATTATCTGGCTGCGTAATATCCTTCCCATAATTAATATTCTCAATATTGAGCCCATATTTGGCATAATTGATCTGGCCCTGCAAATCAAATTTCCCGATGGAATAATTAAGTATGCCTACAAACTCTTTATAATTGGCTCCAAGCGGATCAGCCAGTGGCTCACTCAATTCCGCATAATTAACAATAGGGTACTGGTTAGAGTAGGTATATGGCTTAGAGGTATTGTATTCAAATAAGTAATTTAACTTATTCACTTTAAACAGATCGGAACCCCTAAAACCCAGTTGCCATGCGCTCCTGCTACTACTATTAATATCCGATGATGCTACCTGGTCAAAAAGGAACTGGCCATATACGGTTGTTTTATCCAGCACCTTGTATTTGCCATTAAAGCCAAATAAAGTATGATCAGGTGCAGGATTTGACGGCCCTAATGAGGATACAAAAAATACTGGATTAATATAATTAACATCAAACCCGTGATATTGACCCTGGTCATTAGCTTCTTCGGCAATTAAAGCATTAAAGAATCCGATAGATGCCCTGTTTGTGATGTTCCAGTCGATATAATGAAATGCGCCCCATTTCCGCCTGTTATTTGAAAACGAATTAAATTGGGTCGCATTCTGGTCTTGCATGTAGGCCCACATGGCCATGTACTGTACATTTTTACCCAGATTTATATTTAATCGAAGCAGCGGATAAGCTGATGCATAATCAGATAACAACACGGAGCGATAACCATCACCTATAAATGTTTTATCCTGGCCCAGGGCAATTGTAATGACTTTGCCCGGCGAATAACCTATCAATGTCGTTACCATTGACCAATCCTTTGTTGGCTTACCATAACTTTTATCAAAAGCCTCACCAGGTATCATACCAACCTTGTTGATATAATCATTTTCATAATTGGCAAATACTCCCTGATTTTCATAGCCACTGGTATAGAAAAAGAAATTTGATCCTATAGTTCCCCCTAGCTGGTAACCACGGGTATTGAGCCAAACGGTTTTAGGTTCGGAAAAATCCCGGCCGATTTGCAGATCAGGCAGATAATCCATGTAAAAGGTATAATCTTTGTCTTTTACTTCGATCAGGTGCTGCCTGAATAATTTTCTGTATAGCCAGCTTTTCCCTGTATTATCCGCATTAAGCATTAGCAAAGAATCATAAAGTGGCCTGATCGCACTTGAGTCAGCAATTAAATAGGGTTTAATTGAAGTATGTAAGTCAGTTGACGGAGAATAAACGCTATTGTTTAGCTTTTGATAAAATTGATAAGAATAAGGCTGATACATTAATTGCGCCTGTACAGCGCCGGAAAATAATAGCAATATTGATATACAAGTAAAAAGTTTCTTCATAGGGGACTAAATCGTATTATTTAGATTATAAACCTTATTTATTCAAAATAGTTTAGCGTTTTAAAGCCACCCTTTTTCAAATAGTCATCTTTTTTTACCAAATGCAGGTCGGCATGTACCATATCTTTTACCAGGGTTTCCAGATTATATTTAGGCACCCAGCCTAATTTCTCTTTTGCCTTTGTAGCATCCCCGATCAAGAGGTCAACTTCCGTTGGCCTGAAATATGCCGGATCAACCTTAACAACAGTCTGGCCAAATCTTAAAGCATCCAGGTTCAATCCCAACTCCTCTGCTCTCTGCTGGTCAACATCAATGATCACTCCTTTCTCGTGCTGGTCTTTACCGCTAAACTCTACCTCAACACCAAGTTCGCCAAATGACATTTTGATAAAATCCCTTACACTGGTGGTAACACCCGTTGCGATCACAAAATCTTCTGCTTTATCTTGCTGCAGCATCAGCCACATGGCTTCGATATAATCTTTGGCATGCCCCCAATCGCGTTGGGCCGAAAGATTGCCTACATAAAGACAATTTTGCAAACCTAATACAATTTTTGAGGCGGCACGGGTAATTTTACGGGTAACAAAAGTTTCTCCTCTTATTGGGCTCTCGTGATTAAACAAAATGCCATTGCACGCGTACATATTATAAGCTTCGCGGTAATTAACAATGATCCAATAGCCATACAACTTGGCCACTGCATAAGGCGATCTAGGATAAAACGGCGTCGTTTCGCTTTGCGGAACTGCCTGCACCAGCCCATATAGTTCGGAGGTTGATGCCTGGTAAATGCGGGTTTTCTCCGCCATACCGAGCAGGCGCACAGCTTCCAGTATGCGCAATGTACCTACGCCATCCGCGTTGGCGGTATACTCAGGCGTGTCAAAACTCACTTTTACATGGCTTTGCGCAGCAAGGTTATAGATCTCATCCGGCTGCACTTCCTGCACAAGGCGAATTAAGTTAGTAGAATCAGTCAGATCACCATAATGCAGTTTAAACTTCACATTGGGCTCATGTGGGTCATGATACAGATGGTCAATACGATCAGTATTAAATAAGGATGACCTCCTTTTTACGCCATGTACCATGTAACCCTTCTTTAGCAGAAACTCGGCTAAATAGGCCCCATCCTGCCCGGTGATACCGGTTATTAAAGCTGTTTTCATCTGATCCAGTAAATGCGATTACAGTACAATATTATCCATTTTAATTGTAAAAGTTGGCATTGGGCTTGCAAGTGTTCACGTTCACAATGCGCTGAACGCTAATGATTACATATAAAATTATGATTATCAAGCATTTGCAATTTTACCAATACTGACAAAGTACTGTCACCACGTTTGAACATAAGCCAGTAAATTTACATATGCAGGTCATAAAACAGATCGGCTATGCATCAATAAAAATCCATGCATAACTTAGTCTTACACTTATCATCGCTCATATGAAAAAAGTAAAGTGGTTTGAAAGAAGTTTCGATTTCAGTTCAGAACAAAATATCTTTCCGTCTATCATTGAACGGCTTAAAGGGACTCCGGCAAGGCTTGATGAAAAATTCAGATCGATACGAATTAACATACTCGAAGTAAAAATTGATTCTACCTGGTCGATAAAAGAAAATCTTGGACATTTAACCGACCTTGAACCGCTTTGGCAGGGAAGGTTGAAAGATATCATAAATGGGGATATCGAATTACGCCCTACTGATCTGGCCAACCGGAAGACCGACCTGGCAAATCATAACGCAAAATCGTTGGAAGAGCTTTTAAATTCTTTCAGGCAAATAAGGGCGCAAACCGTATCGGTGCTTGAAAAATTAGATGAGGAAACCATATTCAGGTCAGCGCTTCACCCGCGACTGAAAACTCCTATGCGGACAATGGATTTGTTTTTATTTGTTGCTGAGCATGACGACCATCATTTGGCGAGGATAACGGAGTTGGTTAAAATCTTAGGATAGAATACTATTATTTGTTTAAATCAGAAGCATCGTAAAAGCTTAATTGTATTCTATTTATATCCATATCACTTATTACTCGATTATTGTACATTATCTTTTCTTTAGAAGTAATTCTAAGGGTATGATTATACTTTGCGGATTTGAAAAAGATATACACATACTCATCATCATAAGGAACAAAACCCTCAGTATAACAAGGGTAAACAGAGTATAATTCTTTTAATGTTAATCCTAAATTAGGGCCACCTAAACCGACTGTCTTAATTTTTGAGTTTTCTTCAAAAATCCAAAAAGTACTAAAAAGATGATTCTTAGGTTTAACGAACGTGGTGCCATATCCATTTTTATTTGATACTTCACCAAAATCACTTATTACTTTTTCAATTTGACTTTGGTTTTGAAAAAAATAATTGATTAAAATATCGAGACTATTTAGAGTTAACTTTTCTATTTTAATCATTTTTCAAATTACATTTCAGCGACTTGGTCTTCCAGCTCCTTATACCATTCTTCCCCATACTTACGGATCAGCGGTCCTTTTAAAAACTCGTGGACATGCACTTTTAGCTCATCGCCAAAAGCACAGGCCGGGCTGCAGATGCTCCAGCGGTCGTAGTTTAATACATCAAACTCAGGGTATTTGGTAATACGAATGGGATATAAATGACAGGAGATAGGTTTTTTCCAGTTGATAACGCCATATTCATAGGCTTTTTCTATAGCACATTTGGTAATGCCGTTTTCCCATATTACATAGGCACATTCTTTATTGGTGTCGACGCAAGGCGTAGTATAATCGCCTTCAAAGTCGGTTACATAAGTACCGTTCTCTTCAATGGTTTTAATACCCTTCGCTGTCATAAAGGGTTTTACCTTCGGATAGATCTCATCCAATATATGCAGTTCATCATGATTTAAAGGTGCACCCGAATCTCCTTCCAAACAACACGCACCTTTACACTTATTTAAATTGCAGACAAAGTTTTCTCTAACTACGTCCTCATGCACCAAAACACTGCCAACTTCTATCATGGACCGTTGATTTATTTGATTAATTGATTGCGTTGATTCAACAAACAATACTAATGACTAATGACTAATGACTAATGACTAATGACTAATGACTAATGACTAATGACTACCCCACCCTCAATCCGTCTCCTTGCTCGCCGGGTTTAAAGGATATTTTAATCCCGAAGCAGCAGTAAGGTCCATCGTTAAACTTCCCAAAACCACTTCTACATGCGCTTTTACAGGGATACGGTTGTTGTCATCCGTTATCCAAAGATACAGTTTACTGTCCTTTTTGAAAATACGGCCGGGAATAATGGTTGGATTAAATTTGAGACAGTTAAAAGTGCCCATTGAGCAGGCCATCTTTTCTTTTCCAACATAGGTAATGCTCAGCGTATGCACGCCGTCTTCCAAAAAATATTGCAGGTCGAGTTTTTGACCGATATGGATTTTGGAAACATCAATACAACGGGCAAAATAATAGGCCGATACAAAATCAAATACCTTATCTGCCGAATAAGGGAATGTACCCTTCGCCGCGGTTATCGTTTTCTTCTCATGGTCAAAAGTCACCTTATCCGTGTGCTTATAGTTTGATTCGCGCCTGTTTTCGGCATAAAAATAAGGCAGCAGGGTATTCTTGTCCACATAACTTTCGTATCTGTTCCGCACCTTATAAAAAACATCGAATGTTCCTGCTGTTTTCCCTTCTGCAATGATGTGATAAGCAGGCTGACCATTAAATTGTATCGGACTATCCTCTACATGGATATTAGCTTCGGCAGCGGTGAAAATGCCATACTTCATTTTATAGCTCAATTTTTCGCCTGCTTTAAAAGCAACTTCGTTGGTTTTACTAAGTTCCTGGGCAAAAAGTGTGGTAAGGCAGCAACAGGCAATAGCCAGTAAAAAGCATTTCTTCATTGGCTACCTGTTGGGAAAAAAGAAGGTCATTTAGTCTTTTCGTTTATAAATCGGGACAGTTGAACATGGCTCGCCAAACATAATACTCTTTGCTACAGGCGTTAGTTTTTTTGTTAATTCTACATACGCTGAAACCGGAACCTCTGTGTCGCCACACCCCTTAATAACGACGCGCTGGTCGCGATATTGCTCAACGTCCAACCCGGCCATAGCTTTTTCAAACAACACGGTTTCAAGCACATTCGCGTCACCAAACACTACTTCCTTTGCATAAGGTGCCAGCCGGTTTGCTATCAGCATATAGGCCCATGCCGGTACAATGGCATCTGCTGTACAGGTAATCGCAACGTTCTTTCCTTCATATTGCGTCCAGTCGTGTGTTTTCACAAATTCCCTGAAATCCTTTTCACGCAACATCAGTTCCATATACAGATTATCCTTAATATCATATATTACGCGCTCCCCTGCAGGATAAAAAGCAGCAGGGTCCAGTGTAACCAGCCCGCTTTGGGCCACTTTGTTTACTATATTTTCCTGGATATCCATTTTCCTAAAATTAATGATCGATACATTATAACGGTTATTGCGAGGCGCATGGCGGGTATTATTTGTGGCACAATGAAGCAATCCTATTACTCCATGCGCCATCCGCCCCACGCAATCCCCAGAAAACAAAAAAGCCGGAAACAACTATATGTTCCCGGCTACAAAATTACTTTAAATTTCCTTACATGAACTTGGCACGGTAATCTTTTACATTCGCCTTATCTTTCAGAGCGTCAAAGATCTGTCCTTGCGAACGCTGAAGCAGTGCCTGGCCGATCTGTTCTTTAATTCTCACAGCATTATTAAGCGGTGTCGGATTGATAAAATTATCGATCACAAACACATATGCTCCATGCTGGCCTTCAACCGGTTTTGATAATTTGCCGGGTTGCGAACCAAAAATGGTACCTATCAATTTGTATTCAAGTGATAATCCTGGGATAGCAGGGTTAGCAAATACAATGTTTTGCACAGGAACAACGTTTGTGTTGTTCTTTTGGGCCACCTGATCAATAGTTGAACCTGATGACTGCAATTTATCCATTAATTGTTTTGCCTTTGCATGATTGCGCACAGCCGGCTCAATTTGCTTCTTAACTACATCAAGCGGCAATATGCCTTTAGGCTTAATTGTTGTTAAAACAGGGATGATATATTGATCGCCAACTATATATACCTGGTCACCAAAGCTTCCTTTATCTGCTTTAAATGCCCATCTAACTACCTCACGTGCATTATCAAGGCCCGGAAGGCTTGATGCCATATCATTTACATCAGTAGCTGTTTTCTTTACAAGACCAGCTTTTTTAGTTTCTGCATCAAAATTATCTTTTGTAAGCGTACCTAAAAATGCCTGTGCTTTGCTGTAAGCTACCGCTTGTGTTTTAGCACTTGCTGTTATAGGTTTATCTACCACAGCTACTTTAACCACCGGTGAAGAGCCTTTTTGATCTTCGATCTGGATCAGGTGGACACCAAACTGTGAAGCTACTACCTTCAACTCACCTTTTTTGCCATTGAAAACTGCATCTTCAAAAACAGGGATCATAGCGCCGCGACCAAAAGTACCCAGTTCACCGCCTTTTTCTCCTGAATTTTTATCAATTGAATATGTTTTTGCCAGCTCCTCAAATGATTTGCCGCCTTCGATCAGTTTCTTTAAAGAATCTGCCTTTGCAAGCGCCTTTTGCACACCAATCTGTTGCGCATCGATCAATATATGACGAGCTTTTACCGAATCAGGGCTTACACGCGAATCAACCAGCTTTGCAAGCTTGTAACTTCCGTTTGCAAGATATGGGCCATAAACAAATCCTTTTTGTGCGCCAAACATCACCGTATCTAATTTAGGATCGCCAAGCTGTCCTTTCCTTTTATAAGCAAGTGGTACTTTCGTTTCGGCGTTTACCTGTACAAATAGCGAGTCATTAGCGTCGCTTTTAAAAGCAGGCAATAATTTCTCAACCTGGTCTTTAACTGCTGCAGAATCTTCTTTTGAAGGGGAAGCATTAAAGCTCACATAATCAAAAGTTCTCAGTTCCTGTTTGTTTTTAAACTCAGCTTTATGCTCATCATAGTAGCTCTGGTAATCATCATCTGTTAATGTCACTTTGTTATCAGGTATTGATGCATAATCAAGTGTAACATATTTAAAATTAACCAGCTTGTTCTTAGCTTCGTACTCGTCTTTTGCATCAAGTGCATTTACATAAAGGCCATTGCTAACTAATGACATATACTTGTCGCCGTTTTTAGCTTCAATCATTTGCTTAATAAAAGCTGTCCAGCGTACGGCTTGAGGATCATCAGCTTTTGCTGTTTTCAGATTGTTCAGAAAAGTATTCAACGCAGCTTTATCAAATTGACCGGTCTGGGGGTTTGAGAATGCCTGAACTATCTGTTGGTTAGGATTATTACCTGACACCATTGACTGCGCCTCGTCACCGCTTACGGTAAGGCCCAGCTTTTCAATTTCTTTAGATAAAATGATCTGGCTTATTGCCTGGTTCCAGGTGTTCTCCTGTAAATAACCGGTAAACTGTGCGTTTATAGTAGCCTGACCAGATTGTTGCTTAACTTGAGCAATATTTTGTTCAAGTTGCTTAGAATATTCATCGTAAGCAACTTTTTCTCCGGCCACTTCGCCTAGTTGATTACGATCATCATGAAACATAGAACTACCCTGCCGTATCGCTTCTTCAGCCACAAACGCAAAAAGCGCTAACCCAATACCTATTGCGACGATTTTCCCCATCCGCTCGCGCAAAAAACTCATTATACCCATATAACCTATTTAATATTAATATTTTAATTATTCAAAAGAGCGCGCAAGATACAACTTTTAGTAAAAATATAAACACAAAAAATTGCATCACCTAAATCCTCTCCAGAGGAGAGGACTTTTTGTTAACGGTTCAGTTATTGCACAATCTTCAGAACCCTCTCCTTTGGAGAGGGCAGGGTGAGGCTAGTGCGCCATATCCTGGCTATTAACATGGAAAATGCCCGTTCCACCGGTCATGGTCCAATGGTTAAGATTCTCATCGCTTACAAAACTGGTCCCATCGGTAATACTGCCATCGGCCATTTTTACATGCACTAGCTTATTGGAGTGTATTTGCTTAGAGGTTTCGTCCCAGATCAGTTCATCAGACATGAAAGTATCGCCTTTGACATTGGTACCCACAACATTATCACGCAACTCAATTACCTTTTCAGTTTCGCGCCTCACAGCATATTTAGATGTTATCGTGCTCGATACATTTAAATTATTGTCGTAAAAGATCACTTTTACCCCTTTGGGCATTTCGGTATAAGGTTTTTTTACCTTGTAAGTGATCATTACAGGCGCGGTCATATGTGCCTTTACCTTTGCTGAGTCGCTATAGACCACATCAACGCCGGTATAACGTTCCCCTTGTTGATTTACTTCCTTTGCAGATATTCTCCGCAGATCCTTCAAGTCGTTCTCACAGCCCGTCAATATGGCCATACCAGCAATTATTACCGGCAAAAATATATTGAACAACTGTTTTGCCTTACTCATATATCCGGGTTTAATCAAATTTAAACCGCTGGAACCATTTATCGTTAAGCGTAAATCCTAGATGGAAGTTTACGTAGTTCTCCTTAACCAATTGTTGAGTAAGTGCTCCGCGCTGCCCTATTTCGGCCGAGAAGTTTATTTTGTAAAATGCTGATGACGCACGGTCATGTGGCAATGGTATCCCGAGGCCGAATGTACCTGCGTATTTTTTAATACTAACACCATTTACATTAAGATAAGTTTGCTCATAAATAAATCCTAAACGATAATCTATCAATGCAAAAAAGTTAGATAATGAATTTACGTTGGGAGTTATCTGACCGCCTATATTAAACAATTTACTATCCTGGATGTTTATTGGTGTCACACCACCGATGGTAAGGTCTGACCATTTTCCCATAGTATAATCAGCACCTATCAGGAACCTGTTATCATACTGGTACGAAATACCAAAGCGATTGATCTGAGGTAAGTGCAGCTTTGCATTAGGCGTGTTTGAATTGACTAAGGAATCCGAAGGAACGTTTTCATTGCCGGCTGAATCGTGTGTATACTGGCTCACTATATATGTGCTGTTCACATTAAGCGTTGAACTAGCGGAGCCCGAATAGCCCAGTACCAGGTGTTTTGTATCAGAGAAATCAAAAGAATACTGAACCCCATAGTCATAATTTAAGCCTTTGACATGATTACTCTGTTCAATACGCGAATCCAGCGTGCCATATAGATCAGGAATTTCAGTTGATTGATCTTGTTGCAAATTACCGAAAATATAGGATACGTTAGCGCCTAATAGTAAGTGTTTCCCAATGCCAAACCCATAACCCAAATATAATTTTGATAAACCGCCATCGCCCGAGTAAATATAATTTGTTGTGGTATCAGCAGCCCCTTTACCATTGTCATTACGTACAGAAGACTGTTTGTAACTGTACCCCATTTCGCTGTAAGGCAATAAACCAAAGCTCAATGCAGAGCGTTTAGTTATAGGAAGTGCGAAAGAAATGTGGCTTAATCTTGTATTTGAAGTAACTTCATTGGGTAAACCATTCTGACTAAAGGTGCTTACATTGGTATAAAGGCCTACGTCAATAGTAGTAAAACTGATCTTACCATATGAAGCAGGGTTAAGTTGATTAATATTGTTATACCCGCTGATGGTATTTATAGCAGTAGAAATACCACCCATACCTATATTTTGTGGCAGCAATTGGTCGTTGAGGTCTCCTATACCATAACGTGAATAAGGTGAGCTTGTAGTTGCGGTTGATTGAGACTTAGCTTGCAATACAATAACAGCAAGTAAAAATGTAATAAAGAGCCTGGTATATTTAATCATTATTGTTTTGTATAGCTGCGTTTAATCCTTTAAGAACCAAATAAGGTTCATTTTTAATATAGGGGGCAAAGATGCTATTTTTCAATAGAGTATCAAAAAAAATACTGTCGCCCCCAGTTAGTATAATATTCAGTTCCGGGTGGCTCTTTTGATAGCTTTCAATAAAACCGTTCATCTCGTATTTAATCCCGTTTTGCACACCCGACCGCATGGCAGATGTGGTGTCATTTCCGTAAAAATCATTAAACCGCTCGTCTGCATTTATTAAAGGCAACGCGCCCGTATAGTAATTTAATGCTTTATAACGCATATTTAATCCCGGTGATATACTACCACCAAAATAATTTCCTTCGGCATCTACCCAGTCATAAGTAATAGCGGTACCTGCATCTATCACCAAACTGCCTTTTCCCCGATATAATTGATTAGCCCCTATGACAGCAGCAAGGCGGTCAAGCCCAAGTGTTTGAGGAGTTTTATATTGATTATGCACACCGGCGGTCATTTCAGCATTAAAATACTTCAGATCAACTTTCTTTGCCAATTCGCTCCGCCAGTTTTCCGTTTCCTTTTTTACTGATGAGATGATCGCTTTATTTACCTGGTATTGATCTATTAAATCGAACAAGGTTCCGGCTTCAAGGGCTGAATAATGTGCGGTATGCAATAATTCATCCTGCCTGAAAACTGCAATTTTTGTAAGAGTATTACCAATATCAATAACCAGGTTGGCCATCAGGCTTTAACCAATGATAGTATGGATTCAAAAATAGCCAGTCCATCCTGGTTAGCAAGCAAACTGTCCGCTGCACGCTCAGGGTGCGGCATTATTCCAAACACATTACGGCCTGCATTACATACGCCGGCGATATTCTCAATAGAACCATTCGGATTACTTTCGGCAGTAATATTACCCGATTCGTCAGAATACCTGAACAATACCTGGTCATTATCATTTAATGATTTCAAAAGATCTGCATCAGCAAAATAATTACCCTCACCATGTGCAATAGGTATTTTTAATGCCCTTTGCGGATCGATCTGAGAGGTAAGCATTGAATTGGACGTTTGCGGTAGTATATAAATATTACTGCAATTGAACTTCCTGTTATTGTTATGCAATAACGCACCCGGAAGCATGCCGGCTTCGGTCAATATCTGGAACCCGTTGCATACTCCCCAAACGTATCCGCCTTTGGCCGCAAACTGGATAACTTCCTGCATGATAGGTGAAAAACGTGCTATTGCGCCTGAACGCAAATAATCACCGAAAGAGAAACCACCTGGCAGAACTATAAAATCGCAACCCTGCAAATCGTGGTTTTTATGCCACAGGCGAACAACCTGCTGGCCCATAATTTTTTCTAATACATAGATGATATCCTCATCGCAATTAGAACCCGGAAATATAACTACTCCAAATTTCATGATACAAAACTAATATAACCCCTGAAATTTGAACGAATGTAAAAGTTAAAAAGTGTTAAACTGAAAGTAAATTATGCTGGCAAGCAGCAAAATATATAAGCTTTCGTAAAACCAACGGCCGGTGGCATTCAAAAAGTAGTATGAGAAAAATATCGTCGCAGGCACTGCGCAGAGCAAAAAATGATCGAGATAAAAACCTGTCCGGATATAAAATGAGAAAGCGGCAATTAAAAAAACAAAAAACAGCAGCTGAAACGATTTACGTGTTTGCACATAACTCTTGTAAAAATTTTGCTGCAATGTAAAAAAACACAGCACCAGGATAATAATTACCGGGATAAGCTCCAGGTAATTATAGTAGTTAATATTAACATGAATAGTAAACCTGGTAGTAAGCGGGCGCCATATTTCATAAAACTGCCCTAATTTGTCATTAAGATAATAATATACCGCCAGGAAGAAGAATATGGTAATAAAGCCTATTATACAAGCTACCCACTCGCGCCAGTCAAATGGCCTGAAAATAATCAATGCTATCCATATTACCAGGAATATATATATAAATGGCAAATAGATCATAGTGCCGACAGCTACAATCATCCCCAGATCATAGGAGATCGGTTTGGTTTCGTCACCTTTATAAAGATCAAACATTTTGAACAGCATCCATATCAATAAAAGATTGCATACCATCGTAGGACTAAGCATTAAAAAGGGGGCAAACATACACGAAGTGGTGATATACATTAATGCCGGCAAAAAAGTGGATTTACCCAGTAAATTATGCTTATTCGCCAGGTAATTGATCAATATAGCCTGTAAAAAAATCAATACACTCGCCAGGAATAAATTAAATAAAGGTGAAATAACCGGTTGCCGGGATACAGGTATAAGGAGCCTTGAATAAAGCTCGGCAAAAGGGAATCCGGCTTTATCCGGCATCCTGGAGGCAAATCCTATTCGCATTAGAAACAAAAAAATTGCCAGCCACACTATGTTTACCGGACTAAAGGACCTGAACAGTTTGATCATGAATACAGATTTCGAAAGCAATAATAACAGAAAAACTGGGTAAGCTCAAAAAGAATTGGGCTTTGCATAGCGCTTTATCATATTATCCACGATCTGTGCAGTCTCGTCCGGGAAATTAACTTCAATTCTATTATCATCGGCTATCCATTTATTTAGTTGTTCAGTAAAATCTTCGTCAATAGCATGAATAACAGGCACACCTATTTTGGAGGCTGCAAGTGCATTGCACTGTTGTTCATATTGACCAATCATTGGTATCATCAATACCTTCTTTTTTAAATACAATGCTTCGGCCGGGCCTTCAAATCCTCCACCGGTTAGCAATCCTTCGCAACTTGCCATACTTTTATTAAACGACTCATTATTAACCGGGAAGATTTGAATATTTCCGTCCTGGTAATGCATTTTCTGTCGTTTTGAAAATATATGCCATTGTACACTTCCTGTTTTACGTAAATAACTCACCAGTGTTTTATCATCGTATGCAGGAAGGTAAACGGTATAGTGCCCGTCGTTTACAGGTTCCAGGTTACGGATGTCGCCACGGATAACCGGGGTATGTATAAAATCATCATATTTTTCAAAATGAAACCCGATATGATGGGTGGTAGGCGAATAATATTTAAAAAGCCATTCGGCGTAATTCCACTTTGCAGGACGCGGAGTTTTATGCGATACAAATGAACATTGGTGGCTCAACGAAACAGAAGGTAATTTTTGCAAGCGACAAGCCCAGGCACTAACCGGTTCAAAATCATTAATGATAAGATCATACTGCGCCAAAGGCAGGTGGTGCATATCATGCCACAATTTGCGCAGGTTCATTAGTTTAAAAGTGGCCCATTTATCTACGCCGCCTCTTGTGCCAAATACAAAACTAAAACCATGAAGGCGGTATTTGATAGGTTGCGATAAGGAGACTTCTGCTTCGGTGCCGCTTATCAGCAGGTCAAGCTCGCCGTATTGCTGCAATAGCGAGACAATCTCACGTGCACGGCTGATATGCCCATTACCTGTTCCCTGTATGGCGTAAAGTATTTTCATGATAGATGATTTGGATCAAAATAACCTTGCAACAAACCGGAGCAAGTTACTAAAGATAAAAACCGTTAAGAAATTAATAGAATCGCTTTTGAATAATTTCCCACAGGTTAAAACACCCATTAAAATACCGCGAAAACACGAGTTGTAAAACTTGCTTCATTAAATTAGCTTGCAGTCGTTATAATAATCTAATAATCTAAACCTTACACTATCCTATGAAACACCCCGGGCTAAAACCTTTGGCTCTTTAGCTGATCACGGTATTCCTATTAATTAGCGTCGCCTTGATAATCCATAGCTGTAAAAAGGAAAATAACAGTAATAAGGAACCGGTTGTTAATGACCCAACAGTTAGCGCTGCAAAAACATGGTACCAAAGCACCTATCCGGTATCCGCTGCTCCAGCGGGTAAGCTTACAACACAAAGTGTCGGCTCAAGCTCAACTGCGGTATTTAATTACAGTAAGTTTATTAATCCCGACTGGCAGCACGCAGCAAGTTATACCAGGGAAAAAACAGGCGTGATAGAGCTCCCAATTGATCCGGCTTCCGCTAAGATTGGTTCTGCTTTCAGAAATTTAACCAGCGGCAAAGTGCTTTATAAACAAAAATATAGCCGCAGCTCTTTTTTATTGCTAAAAGACAGCACACAATACCAGGCCTATATCATGACAATTATTGCCGATTCGGCCTATCTCAAAAATGATCTCAGCAAACTTGCGCTTAATACCTACCGCAAACGGGATGCTGACTTTAGCGGGGTGGTGGTGTACTTTACGCCCGCTGGAAAGTTTGTTAGCAGCTATGGCTATAAAAACGGCCAATTGATCCCGGCTCCGTCCGCAGGTAAGCCGGCATCCGGACAGGGCATACAAAGCGTTAATGACCCCCGTTTAAAAACAGATGAGGTAGCTGCCTGTGATGACTGGTACCTGGATACCTATGAAAATGACGAATTGGTATCCTCTGTATATCTTTATACCATATGCAACGGCGACGGAAGCGAAGCCGGTGGCTCATCGCCTCCCCCTGTCCCGGTTCCATGTGCCATGCCTCCGCCTTCCCAATATGCCGACGCGGTACATTTTGTCACGAACGTGGCTGCTCCACCCGGCGACGGAGGAGGTGCTGGTGGTGGCTTTCCACCGCCCGCGCCGGCACCGCAGCCTTGCACTACTACTACAACCGTGATAACCGCCGACACTACACTTATTGCATGCAACGAGATAACATTACTTAATCAAAATACAGACTTCCAAGCAGCAATGAAGGCATTAAAAGCAGATATAAATACCAGTTACGAATCATCTTATAGCATTCAGAATAATAACGGCACAATCAGTTATAATCTAAATAATCTTGGAAAAGATGGAGTAAATTCCGGGAACATTCCTGGACTAATTACAAGTAATTCAATTGGATTTATACATAATCACGATAACGACCCAAATGATTTATCGATATTTTCACCAGGGGATGTGAGAACATTATATGCTAACGTTAAAAATGGAACTATAAAAAATACCAGTACATTTACTTTTGCGGTAGTAACGGCTTCAGGTACAACTTACTCGCTTGTGATTGATGATCCACATAAATTTCAAAGTTGGGGGGATACATATTTTGCAAATAATGGATTATTATTTAATTCGCTTTATAATAATAACGTTAATGCTTCGAATACTGTAGCCCAAAATGAAGCCGGCTTCTTGGCTATTTTAAATGCTTCTGGTTCAGGTTTAACTTTATTAAAGGGAGATGATAGTTCATTTAACGCATGGAAGACCGTTATCAAAGATTCAAACAACAATATAATTTATAAGGATTGTAATTTATAAAGATTGTACACATAGAAAATAAATATTATGAAAATATTAAAAATAGTATTGTTACTTATAATAGGCTTTAGAGGTGTTGTTATGGCTCAGCAAAATAACCAGTCAGGCTTAAAGGAATATGATATCAGTAATCCGGACAAAAAATTTACTGATTATTCGAATACCCATATGACTGATAAAAATGCCGACAAATATATTGGCACTTGGAAGTGGAAAATTGGCACCAATGAATTTACACTAAAGCTAGAAAAAGGTCAAAAGAATATGGGAACTAAGGAAAAGCCATGGTTAATGGATATTCTTAAAGGAGGTTTCCAGAGCATAAAAAATGGTAAAGAATCAATAAATAATTTGAGCGTTGAACCGTTAATAGGTGGCACTGAAGGCAATCCGGATAAGATTATTTTGTATTATTCTGATTCTCAGCAACATAAGCTTTTAATTTTCGAAGCAACGTTGACTGCTAACAATACGTTGCGGTGGACTTTAAGTAAACGACCTCAGGAATGGCAGGCTCCAATTTCAAGCGTCCCGGTTCCTGTTGATATCGAGCTCAATAGAATCCAATGAAAGGGCTTGGATTTTGGTGATAGATGAATAAAATCCACACAACTGGCACAAATGTGAGGGGTTGAGTTAACGGGTAATGGCGACTCGTGATTTAATAAGATTTGCAGGTTGCGAGGGTGAAACAACCTCTTTTTGAATATGAAAAAATATATTATACTGAGCTCAATAATTATAGCATGTACAACATGTTATGCACAATCAAATCAAATCGACTTAAAAAGTGGAAAACCTATTACGGGTACAATAAATATTAATGTCAATGGTACATGGCATTGTCGAGGATGTAACGATTCACTCGAAGTTGTGATAAAAAAAGGCAACAAACATTATCAGAAAAATGGATTAAATGTAAATTTTGATAACTTATATCTTACCATTAATAAACTAATCGTTAACGGTATAAACATTAAGAAAAAATTTGTTGATACAATCGGATTAACGATTTTGGCAAATAATATGAACACATATGAAGGTATTTATCGAGATCCAGTCACCGAGAATTATATAATCATATCCTTAAAACACATTGACGATAAGAATCTCACATTGACAACCCGATTTCCAGAAATGGAACCAAGAAATGATAACAGCAAAGGCACTGTACTTAAAAAAACGTATCAGTTTATTCAATAGCAAATAGGTTTATACATTTACTCACAACTGGCGCAAGTCTGAGGGGTTAGACTAACGTGCAAAGGCGACTAGTGACTTTCTGGTAGTACGTTGCGTCAGATGGGGGGCTACAAACGGTTTATGGTAGCCCCGCAGAATAAACGGAAAGGCTGGTGAAAGTAAATTATTTGTTTTACCATTAATTTATGAATTGGAAGCAGGGTGCTATGTTAATAAAAGCCAGTAAATAACGGCATCTTAAATTCCCTTTTAGGTTTCCTGGATTTTAAAGATAGCAATGGAAATAAAGTAAATCAGCTTGATTGTATATTATTAAGTCCTTTACATATTTTTTCAGCCAATTGAGATCTTAAATTGATTTATTCACCCACAACTGGCGCGAGTCTGAAGAGGTTGGGTTAACGTGTTAAAGACCACACGCGACTTTCTAAGGCAGTACGCAAGTCCTTGTCCGAATTTTTAGTTGACCATGTATGTTTACATCAATAATTATATACATTCATTGAACTAGTGGAAATAAACGAATTAATAAAAATTGTCGATAGTTATTATCCTGAAGGAATCACTTTAAATGATCCCGAATTGCTAAATAATAGTTTATTTATAAAACTGCTCAACGTATGCTTAGAAGCCAATGAAAATAATTATCAATGGATAGAGCTATTAAAGGGGCTTAAAAATAAATTGAGTATCGAAATAACAGAATTTGTTTTATTAACTGACTGTAATCCGTCATTTGTAGCTGTTTTTTTAACTGAGAATTACGAACGACCTAAACCCAAAGATTATGAACCATTCCAATTGATTCTTAAGATAAGTGTTATAGCACCAGTTTATAGCATCTATTTCGATAATTTCGTTTCTGATGGGAATAAACGAATTATAAAAAGCAACCCTACTACCGAAAAAGAAAAGCTGGTTTTTAATGAGGTTCAGGAGAGCGTCATCAAACTTTATCAAAATTATTCACCGTTAGATCTTTCCATGGCTTTCCATATGTTATCGCATTTGGGCGATATAAGTATTTCAAACAAAAGAAAACCATTTTTAGACGAATGTATTTTTGGTTCATATTTGAGTATTCATCCTTATAACTATTTGGAAGATAGAATTGCAAAATAGGGTATAAGCACGACTCAACCTGGCGCTAGTCCAAAGGGGACGGTTAACATGCAAAGGCGACTCGTGACTTTCTAACGGGGGAGAATCTTTTAACAATGATCACTTTATGTATATTGTTGAATTCAATGGCGGCCAGTATGTCAAACATTTGGTTCGACTAATTCCTCCAAGAAAGAACGAACCATCAATAGATTATGAAATCATAAAATAATTGAAAGCCACGCCCATTCACGCCTTTCCAACCTTCCAACAGAAGCTAATAAGCCTCCATCCTGAAACGCTCCAACAAATTGCGTACATCTAATTTAGCGTCCAGATCTTCAGCATCGGTTTTATCTTCTTCGTCAATATCACTTCTGAAATCGGCCGGATCATATTTGAATATAGTCCATTCCTTATTATGGTATTCAAGCGAGGTAAGGCTTTCTACCCAATCCCCCGAATTGAGGTAAAGTACCGAGCCTTGTTGATCTGTGTCGTGTATCTCCCTGATCTCTGCGTGATGGATATGTCCGCAGATTACATATTGATATCCTTTTTCAACTGCCAGGTCGGCAGCGGTCTGTTCAAACTGGTTTATAAATTTTACGGCGTCTTTGAATTTTGCCTTTATTTTTTGCGAAAAACTCATTTTTTCGCGACCGAATGCTGTCAAAAGCCAGTTGGTAAAGCTGTTCAACAATATCAATGTATCATAGCCCACCGCACCCAGTTTAGCCAGCCATTTGGAATGCTGCATGGTCACATCAAATACATCACCATGAAATATCCATGCCTTTTTGCCGTCAATATTTAAAACGACCTTATTCTTTAGCATAAATGATCCGAGGTTGAAATCGGCAAATTTGCGCAGCATTTCATCGTGGTTTCCCGTCAAATAGTAAACGGGTACGCCATCTGTCACGAACTTTAAGATGCGACGCACCACTTTCATGTGCGCTTCGGGCCAATACGATTTACTGAACTGCCATATATCTATGATGTCGCCGTTCAGTATCAGCATTTTAGGCTTAATACTTTTTAAGTATTTAAGCAGTTCTTTGGCATGGCAGCCATAAGTGCCTAAATGCACATCGGATATTACTACAATATCTACTTCGCGTTTTGCCATGAAATTTGGGGGGATAATTTGCCATCCGGTAATTTATACCGGTAAATGCAGTTAAGGAGCCGTTTTTTATAACGACTATTCGTCGTCATCGTCTTCATTTACTCTTAGTTCATAAGGGCTGACATAGAACATCGCTACCAATAATAGCAGTCCTACAACAATCAGATACGCATACTCAAAATTCATACAGAGTTATTTAACAAATGTCAGTAATTCAGATTATCTGAATATTAAGACTCTGTTAAATGTAAAAGGTTTCATCGGGACTGCAACTTTTTTTCAACGCGATCAAGCTGTTTTAGATGATGTTTGGAATGAATTAGGATAAACTTGAGCCATTGTTCAGCATTGAGCATGCCAAAGCGCTGATGCTTTACCCGGCGATGTGGCGATGCATCACGAATAAGCGGTGTCACTTCATTAATTTTCTTTCTGCATTTGATCAGCATATTGCGGGTTTCTTCCTTGCTCATATTCTTAACAGGGATTTTGGCAGCAATCGCTGGGGGAACTTTTACCTTTAAAGGCGGTAGTCTACCAAACGATAAAACCAATAGTCCCAATAATGAAAGGCCTTTTGAGGTAGGTACACAACTATTTAGCGTACATTTTTCAATAGCAATCCCCGATCCGATGTTAGATTGTAAAATATGAGAATACACTTCGGCGTATGACCATCCCCCATCCGGCGGTGTAACATTAAACAGATCATCCGGAATAGTATCCAGCCGGCTCCGGTAAGTATCCAGTGCAGCTTCAATCTTCTTACGTGTTGATCCGATCTTCATTGATACCCAAATATCGGATTTCGGATATCCAATTTCGAATTTAGAAGTTTAAAAATTATTCACCTTCAATTAATTCAATACCCGCCTGTTTTAGTATCCCATGTAAGGTACCTTTCTTTAGATCCTTCCCATGCATTGGCACTACAGTTCTTTTACCATTTGTCCTATTGATAAAAATTTGGTGACTACCTTTCGTACGGACATGTTCAAACCCATGTGCTATCAGGATAGCAACTATTTCTTTTGGAGTATAGGACTTCATGCCCTTTTAAGATGCGAATGTTAATGAGTACTCAAGGCTTCGGCTATCATCGGGAACAGGTTCACCATCTTCTTCTAAGCTTTCAACATATAAGCTTATAGCTTCTTTTGCCATTTCGATAGCCTCCTCAATAGTTTCACCTTGTGTAAAGCATCCAGGTAATGCAGGTACAGAAACACTAAATCCCCCCTCATCTTCTGGAGTAAGTAATATACGATAGGTACGCTGTTTCATATTACAAATTTACAAAATATTCCTATTCAAATTACAGCCTGTGTCATTACAACATTGAAGTCAGCTCTTTTAAATGCTTGATCTGCACCGGCACATCATCCGGCTTATCCAATCCCGCCGGATTAAAATAAATAGCATCCATACCAAAATCTAAGGCCCCGCGTACATCAGCTTCCAGGCTATCCCCTATCATCAGGCTTTCACTTTTTGTTGTTCCTGCCAAATTAAGGGCATGCTCAAAAATTGCTTTATCCGGTTTGTTTACACCGATCTCTTCAGAAATAATTACATGCTGAAAATAGCCGCCGATGTTTGTTCTGCTGATCTTTACTGCCTGTGACTCGCGAAACCCATTCGAAATTAAATGAAGCGTATATTTTGATTGCAGGTATTGCAGTGTTTCGTGCGCACCGGGAAAAAGATTTGTTTTAGTTGGACACAACATTACATAGTCATCCTCAAAACCGACAGGAATTATTTCGTGATCCAAACCCAGATCAAGAAAAGTCTTTTTAAAACGCGCTTCGCGTAATTCAGCCTTTGTGATGTTACCCACATGGTATTCCGCCCAAAGCCGGTGATTATTGCGGGTATAAGTTTCGATGAACAGATCGGCAGAATGGAGGCCCAAGTCTTTCAATCCATAAATGCCATACAACTCGTGCAAGGTCTCCTCGGCATTCTTATCAAAATCCCAGATGGTATGGTCAAGGTCGAAGAAAATATGTTTGTAATTTTTGATTTCGGATTTCGGATGTTCGATTTCGGAATTAGCCATAATTGATATACTACAATAAGTGCGACAAATTTAATCTAATTGCTTTTACCAGGCATAGAGATCAATGTCAAACTCTATATTAAGCAATCCCGCAATTTCGTTGTATCGCTTTTCTAAATGTACCCAAGGCGTACTTTCGTCGTTATCCTTGTAAGTAAAAATGGCACAGGCAAATTCTATATAGTATTTTGAAGATAACAGTTTAAATGCATCCATTTTTTCTTCGATAATATCTAATATCCTATTCATTTGCTGTTCAAACGATGCGAACTCGTTAAGTCCACTATCCATTGCCCAAAGGTTATTAGTCCAAACCGGAGAACCGGAGTTTTTAGGACTTTTTTTTCTCTCCTTTTATATGGGTATGTACTGGCTCGATGCCTAATAATTTTGCAATATCATTATGACTAATGTCTTCAAAATCGCAGATGAGCAGGCGTAGGTCAACCTTATTTTTCTTCATTAAACAAAGATAAATCCGAAATCGAACATCCGAAATCCGAAATCAATCAAACCTTTTCCCCGAATGATAAATCCCCGGCATCACCCAATCCCGGAACAATATAAGCTTTCGATGTCATTTCCTCATCTATCGCCCCCAACCAAATGTGTGCTTTAGGCAGATTTGCTTTCACATGCTCCACTCCTTCGGTACTGGCTATTACGGCAGCAATGTGCAGCTCTTTGATGTTATATTGAGCTATCAGTTCTTTACATACCAATACCATACTTTGCCCGGTGGCCAGCATGGTGTCACAAATAATCACGGTCTTCCCTTCCAGGTCGGGCGATGAGATGTGATCGATATTAATGATAAAAGCGCCAGTCTTCTTTACTTTACGATAAGCAGTAATAAATGCTGAAGGCGATTTATCAAAAAAATTCATGAACCCCTGGTGAAAAGGCAATCCAGCCCGTAAAATAGTGCCGAGCACCGGATATTCTTCGGGAACATCGAGGGTTGCGGTACCTAATGGCGTCTGTACCTCTACAGTGGTATATTTTAGTTTCTTGCTGATCTCATAAGCTAATATCTCACCCAATCTTTCCTGGTTTTTCCTGAAACGCAATCTATCCTGCTGAGTAGTTGCGTCACGCAGTTCGGCCAAAAATTGGTTGCCTATAGTGTTGGTTTCGTTGAGTACAAAAAGCATAGGTTAGTGATTAGAGATTAGTTTGCCTGGTTATAACATCTGGATGTGTCATTAAATTTATCAATCTTTATTTGTTACTACAATAAATTAAATGCCCCTCATGTTTTAATTCATTTAAATTTCGATTGTTTAGTATCGGCATTACAATTGGCTGGTGTCGTGTCAATTAAGAACTGACATTTAGGCCGGAGTATAAAGTATTGATTTCTAAGTAGAAATGAGTAAGATTTGACTTATGACTTACGACTAAAGACTGTTGACTTTACACTAATTGCCTTTTTAAAAACCCTGCTGACATAGTGCTGTCACTCGTGCTTTTTAGTTTTGGTAATCAAACTAAGAAAAACATGAAGATCCTTAAAAAGCTGACAGTAAATAACTCACTTATAGCTCGGTTGTTGCCTCTTTACACGCAAACCTTTTACACTATTATTCGTATTTTTGTAACGATCTATGGATTTTAATTTAACCTCTCAATACCTGCCAACCGGAGACCAGCCAGAAGCCATAAAGCAACTGGTAGAAGGTGTAAATAATAATGATCCGTTTCAAACCCTGCTAGGTGTTACCGGGTCGGGCAAAACTTTTACTATTGCTAACGTAATTGCACAAACGCAAAAGCCTACGCTGATACTCAGTCATAATAAAACACTGGCTGCACAGCTATACGGCGAGTTCAAACAGTTTTTTCCCGAAAATGCGGTTAACTATTTTGTATCCTATTACGATTACTATCAGCCCGAGGCATTTATACCTACTACCAACACCTATATAGAAAAAGACCTGCAGATAAACGAAGAAATAGAAAAGCTTCGCCTTCGCACAACTTCTAATTTGATGTCGGGCCGAAGGGATGTAATTGTGGTATCGTCAATCTCATGCATCTATGGTATGGGTAACCCGGATGACTTTAAAGATTCTGTTTTCAAATTCGCTGCGGGTACACGCATCAGCCGCAATGCTTTTTTGCACCGACTGGTTGAAATTTTATATGCCCGTACAACTGCCGATTTTAAACGCGGTACTTTCAGGGTAAAGGGCGATGTAGTGGATATTTTCCCGGCTTACCTGGATTATGCCTACCGTATTTCATTCTTTGGGGATGATATTGAAGAATTAAGCACATTCGATCCCGGAACCGGTAAAACCATCGAAAAGATGACCCACATGGTGGTATTCCCGGCCAATTTATATGTAGCCCCCCGCGAGCGTTTTACTCAATCTATATGGGCCATACAGGAAGAACTGGAAGTACGCAAAAAGCAATTTATTGATGATAAACGTTTCCTTGAAGCCAAACGACTGGAAGAAAGGGTAAACTACGACCTCGAAATGATACGTGAACTGGGTTATTGCTCAGGCATTGAGAATTATTCCCGGTTCTTTGACGGCCGCAAACCTGGAGCGCGCCCATTCTGCTTGCTGGATTATTTTCCAGATGATTACCTGATGGTGATCGATGAAAGCCATGCTACTGTGCCCCAGATCAGGGCAATGTATGGCGGCGACCGTTCGCGCAAAATATCACTGGTCGAATATGGGTTCCGCTTGCCGGCTGCTTTGGATAACCGCCCGCTCAATTTCCAGGAGTTTGAACGCCTTGCGCCTCAAACTATTTATGTGAGTGCTACCCCCGGCGACTTTGAACTGGAAAAATCAGGTGGTGTGGTGGTTGAACAGGTAATTCGGCCAACCGGTTTGCTCGATCCTGTAATTGATGTTCGCCCGGTAATTAACCAGGTAGATGATCTGCTGGATGAGGTAGATAAAACTATAAAAATGGGCGACCGCGTTTTAGTGACCACCCTTACTAAACGCATGGCCGAAGAACTGGCCAAATATATGGATCGATTGGGTATCAAATGCCGTTATATCCACTCCGAAGTAAAAACCCTGCAAAGGGTAGAAATATTAAGAGGTTTACGTTTAGGTGAGTTTGACGTACTGATCGGAATTAACTTATTACGCGAAGGATTGGACCTGCCGGAAGTATCATTAGTAGCTATTTTGGATGCGGATAAAGAAGGTTTTTTACGTTCTGAACGCTCACTAATACAGACTATCGGCCGCGCTGCGCGTAATGATCGTGGCCGGGTAATTATGTATGCCGATAAAATTACCGACTCAATGCAGGTGACTATGGACGAAACCAACCGTCGCAGGGAAAAGCAAATCAGTTATAATGCGGAACATGGTATCACCCCTAAAACGGTTGGTAAATCAAGGGAATCTATTATGGAACAAACATCTGTAATGGATTTTGTAGGCGGTGTACAAAAAGCTTACGTCGAGGCCGATTCCATTTCGCTGGCTGCTGATCCAATCGTTCAGTACATGACCAAACCCGACCTGAAAAAGGCAATAGAAAACACCAAAAAAGAAATGGTTGCCGCAGCCAAGGATATGGACTTTTTAATGGCCGCCAAACTCCGCGACGAAATGTTTGCCCTTGAAAAGATGATGGAAGAACGGTTTTGATGTGCAAATTTCAGATGTGCAAATGTGCGGATTTTAAATGTGCAGATGAGTTTAATGTAAATCTAACGTCATTTGCACATCTTCACATTTTCATATCTGCACATCCAAAATTTGCACATTCGCACATCTGCACATTCTCTCATTTGCACATCTGCCCATTCTCTCATTTGCATATCTGCACATTCGCACATCTGCACATCCAAAATTTGCATATCTGCACATCTGAAATCATATGCAAACATTTTTAACGTTATAACCTTATATTTGTAAACTCAAATTTAATTCAGATGTATTTCATTCGTTTCCTGCTCATAGCCATACTTGTTCTATATATCATACGCAATCTTGTCCGTATCTTATTGCCCATGCTGTTTCAAAGTCTGGTTAATAAAGCACAACAACAAGGTCAGCAGCAACAACAATATCGCAATCCAAAGCAACCTGACGGAAAGGTTAAGGTCGATTATATCCCCAATAATAAAAGCCAGGTTCCCGATTCAGAAGGCGACTTTGTAGATTATGAAGAGATAAAATAAATGAGGGATCAACCGAATCAGGTATTCAAGCGTCGTCACTATGGCACACCAGAGTCATTCACGCTGATCACAACTAATTATATTGTTGTAGCAGTAGCCCTTGCCATTTTCGCTTCACATCATAAAATACACTGGTTTTTTTGGGTGGTTTTTGGATTATTGGCTGTATACAATGTTTTTAGCCTGCGCAAAAACTGGTCAGAATACGATAAAGCAGGGATCATTGCCTATATCATCGGAGTGGCCGGACTACCTTTATTATTCCTGATGTTCTGACGACATCAGTCTGAACTGTAATTTTTTGGACAATTAAATATAATTCCTTTTCTCAGTCAAATTTCTATTTTTGGGGAATTATATTATCCATTAAAAAACTTAAATGAATAACTGGTTCAAGAAAAACGGCATCCACTTCGCCGTTGTAGCAATATTTTTAGCTGTTTGTTTCTTCTATTTCACACCTGCATTCCAGGGCAAAACTTTAGGCCAAAGCGATGTAATAGGCGCTCAATCTACCCAAAAAGAAATTAACGATTATCGCGCAAAAGATACTACCATTTTATGGACCAACCAGATATTTGGCGGCATGCCGGTATTCCAGATATGGGCACCTTATTCAAGTAATATCGCTAAACACATCATCTCTGCAGGTAAAGCGACATTCCCTAACCCTATTGATACTGTTTTAATATTTCTTTTGGGAACGTATTTCCTTTTCATTGTATTAAAACTTAACCCCTGGCTTGCAGCTGCGGGCGCTTTAGCGTTTACATTTTCATCGTACAATATAATTCTTCTGGTCGCGGGGCACTCCAACCAGGCGTACGCTATCGCATTTTTCGCTCCAATATTAGGAAGTATCATTTTAACATTCCGGGGCCGGTATTTGCTGGGTGGAGTGTTAACTGCATTGTTCTTAGCAATAGAAATAGCAGCCAACCACGTGCAGATGACCTATTATCTTTTATTTGCGATATTAATACTCGTGGGCATTGAGCTGTACCACGCAATAAAAGAAAAGAAAACTTCTGAATACCTAAAATCAATCGCTTATTTAGGAGGTGCTACGCTGATTGCTTTGGCAATTAACGCCTCATCACTGTGGAGTACTTATGAATATGGCAAAGATACTTATCGTGGAAAATCTAACCTGACACAACATACAACTGAGCCAAGTGACGGTCTTGATAAAGAATATGCGTATCAATACAGCCAGGGCGTTGCAGAAAGCTTTAGCTTCCTGGTTCCAAATGCATCTGGTGGTGGTTCGGGCACAGAATCATTTGATTCAAATTCAGAAACTGTAAAGGTATTCACCGCTAAAGGAGCTTCTGATGAACAAGCAATAGGCGCCGCACAGCAAATATCCGGTATTCCTGGTCTTTCATTGTACTGGGGTTATAAACGCCCATCAACATACGGACCATTCTACTTTGGTGCCGTGATCTGCTTCCTGTTTGTGTTTGGATTACTGGTAGTAAAAAGTCGTTTTAAATGGTGGCTCTTAGGTACTGTTGTATTGACGATGCTCTTATCATTTGGAGGCAGCTGGCCCTATGTATCTGATATCTTCTTTAAATACTTCCCTCTTTACAATAAGTTCCGCGCTGTTGAATCAATACTTGCAGTAACCGGCCTATGTTTCCCGATACTTGCCCTGTTAGCTGTTAATGAAAGCATTACCAACACAGATAAAGCAACCTTATTTAAAAAATTAAAAATCGCCTTTTATATTACGGGCGGCCTTACTTTAATATTGATCGTATTACCGGGTATATTTTTAAGTTTCAGACCAAGCGACCAGGCGAGCGGCATAACTACACTTACCCAAGCATTAAAGGGCGATAGCGGTATGGCAAACAGCGTAGGCAGCGCATTGGTTAGGGATCGTCAAAACCTGGAGCAGGCTGATGCAATTCGTTCTTTGATTTTTATCGTGATAGCTTTTGGTATCCTGTGGGCTTTCCTTAAACAAAAGATCAATGTTACTATACTATCGGTAGCTTTCCTGGCTCTTATTTTAGTTGACCTTTGGCAGGTAGATAAACGTTACCTAAGAGAAGAAAACTTTGCCGCAAAAGAAGATAATACCCAGCCAAAACCGCGTGAAGTTGACCAATTTATTCAACGCGATACCGACCCTGATTTCAAGGTTGTCGACCTGACACAGGCACCGAAATTTGATCCCTATACGCCGTTCTTCCATAAGTCATTATGGGGCTATTCAGCTGCAAGGATGAAGCGCATTGATGAGATCATCGACAACCAGTTTTCAAAAAGCCTAAACCAGGATATACTGGATATGATGAATGTTAAATATATCATTACACAGGACCCTAAAACTGGTAGTTTGAGCATGAAGAGTAATGGAACAGCTTGCGGACATGCCTGGTTTGTGAAAAGTGTAAAATTTGTAAAAGATGCTGACCAGGAAATGCAGGCGATCACAGCTTTTGCTCCAAAAGAAGAGGCTATCGTCGATCAAAGTTTCAAAAGTAAGCTCGCTGATGCATCAGGATTTGATCCAAACGGCTCTATAAAATTGGTTAAATACTCTCCTGACGATATGGTATATGAAAGCGGAAGTACAGTTGCTTCAGTTGCTGTATTCTCAGAGATCTATTATAATAGGGGTTGGAAAATGTATATCGACGGAAAAGAGGCCCCTTATTTCCGTGCCGATTACCTTTTACGTGCAGCGCAATTACCTGTAGGTAACCATAAGGTTGAATTTATTTTCCACCCGGCATCCTATTACACCGGCGAGAAAATATCACTGGCAGGTTCAATTCTGTTAATTCTTGCGCTGGGCGGTGCAGCTTACACCGGTTACAGGAAAAAAGGGGAAAGCCAAAAGAAAGCGGCTTAGTCTTGCAAGCACTACATAAAAATAGCGATGGATTTAAACCCATCGCTATTTTTTTGCCTTTACTATTGATCATTCCATCAAAATCAACGTAATCAATCCAATCAAAAAATCAACGTAATCAATCCAATCAAAAAATCAACGGTCAGTCGTTCGTCCTCCTATTCCTCAACCAATACCATCCCAAATTAAAGGCAATTACAAAATGGTTGAATACTGTTGGCATCAACCCATAGTATTTCTTCATAATATCAAATCGCTCCATCAGGCTTTGGCGGTGCTTTTTCTTTGACATCCCGCCTACCAGGTATTTGGCTACATACTGGTGCGTATTCACTATTACTTTGGCTTTCTTAGCGGCGTTGAGTATCCAGTCAATATCCGCGCTTAAGGCATATTTATGGTCGAATGGCTCAGTTAAGGAACGTTTGATATAAATAGCCTGGTGACTGATGCTCATTCCGTACTTAAAGCTTTTCAAGGTAAAGTTTTCAGGCGTTTTATGCCTGCGCTGCCCCAGGTTCTCTCCCTTATCATTGATCATTTCTGTTTCGCCATAATAAATATCAGCGTTATCGGCTGCGGCAAAAATCTTAGTTACCGTATCCGGTGCAAAGATCTCATCCCCCGAATTCATGAACAACACATAACCACCTGTAGCTATTGCCAGCCCTTTATTCATGGCATCGTAAATACCTTCGTCCCTTTCACTGATTAGTTTGATGCGATCCTGGTATTTTTTGATAACGTCTAATGTTCCGTCTGTTGAAAGTCCATCGATCAGGATATATTCTATGCTCGGATAAGTCTGGTTCAATACAGAAAGCATTGTCCGCTCAATGCCTATTACATCGTTATAGACAACTGTGATGACGCTTAATTTAGGCTGAAACATGGTTTTTACTGCGTAACTTTCACTAAGCTGTGATACAAATCTAAATGCCTTTTGGCTATAATATCTTCCGAAAAATTATCCATAATGGATTGCCTGGCTTGCTGCTGCAATTTGGGCCGATTTGGATAGTTGATGATCCATTCCATGCCATCTGCAAAACTTTCAGCCGAACGATATTCAGCAAGATAGCCATTATACTCATGCTTTACCATATCCGGGATACCACCTGTTGTAAAACCGATAACCGGCGTTCCGCAGGATAAGCATTCCATTACTGTATAAGGTAAATTATCTTCAAGTGATGGGATCAGAAAAGCATCAGCTGCGGCATAGCAAAGCGCCAATTGTTCATCATTATTTATCGTTCCTAAAAAGGTGGTCTTGAATGGAAATTCCGGAACATCTTCCGTATTCCGGTTACCAAAAACAACGAGTTCAATTTCATCAGCCTTTACACCTACCCTCTTCTTTAATAATTCCAGGCTCTCAAGCAGGTAGCTGGTGCCTTTATGCAAATCCTTCCTGGATGGCATAAATCCGCTTAAGAAAATGAATTTTTCCTTTGCAAACCCCATCTTCTCTTTTGCAAACTGTTTGTCAGCAGCTTTAAAAACATCAGTTGGCAGCGTATTAGGTATCTGACCTATCGCTTTCCCCCTCATCAAGCTGCTCCTCAATACCGAAGCCTGCATCCATAAACTGGGTGCAATGATCTTAAAATCTAATTTTTGATAGGCACTATTCTTCTGTGTCCAGATACGATGTGAATAATCATCAGGCGACTCATTCTTTAGTAAAGGACAACTGCCACATTCCCGCTCAAAATGATCGCAGGTATAGCGCACGTGGCACCCCCCGGTAAAGGCATTGCTATCATGAAAGGTCCACACCACCGGCTTACCCAGTTTAGCGATCTCTGCTATATGCGAGGGGTTTAAAAACGCATGGTTTACCCAATGTAAATGGATTATATCAGCATTCTTAACATCCGGATGGTGAATAACCGAACGCCCGAACCAGGCAAACGAAAAAGGTGTTTTTAGTGCTTTCAGGTATCTTTTGGCCCATATCCGCTCCAATACAATTGTGGCGGCAGTATAATATTTTTGAAAAAAGTTTTTATTAAAATCTCCTATCTCAGGATTTTTACCAAATTTATAGTGAACAATTACTTTAGAATCAATATTTTGGCTCAGTAATGCATCATTCAACCTGATGCAGGCCCTGCCTGCGCCTCCATTACCGTCATAGGTGTTTAAATGCACTACTTTTAGCATGTTTCAAAAATACATTTATTCAGTTCAAATAAATTTCAACCTGTATGAAAAAACTGTACCTTTTATTGTTTTCAGCTTTTCTGTTTCAAAGCTTTGTTAAGGCTCAAAACCAGGAAGTCTATTTTGCTTCCTATCCAACCCTGACTCCCGATGGTAAAACCGTCATTTTCAGTTATGAAGGCGACCTTTGGAAAACCGATCTGAACAATTCTGTCGCGGTAAGACTGACCGCCATGCAGGGCGAAGAAACCAGTCCGCGCGTATCTCCAGACGGTAAATGGCTGGCATTTTCATCCAACCAGTTTGGCAATAACGATGTATATGTGATGCCGCTTGCCGGGGGCGAGATAAAGCAGCTTACTTATCATGAGGCCAACGACCAGGTAGACTCATGGAGCTGGGATTCCAAATCGATTTATTTTACCTCAACCCGTTACAATGGTTTCAGCGAATATAAAATTGGCTTAGGCGGCGGTACTCCAACACGGCTTTTCAGCAACTATTTTAATACCATTCACGGTGTATTTGAACATCCGCAAACAGGGGAGTTGTTTTTCAGCAATACCTGGGAGAGCATATATTTTGCCAATCGCAAAAAGTACAAAGGCGCTTATAATCCCGATATACAATCCTACAACCCTAAAACCAAAGCCTATAAACAATACACCGACTGGATAGGCAAGGATTTCTGGGCTACACTCGATCAAAAAGGGAACATCTTTTTTGTATCTGATGAGGCAAATGAAGAATATAATCTCTACACTTTTATCAGCGGCAAAAAAACTGCTTTAACACAGTTCACCACTTCTATCAAAAGGCCATTTGTAAGTGCCAATGGCGAAAAGGTGGTTTTTGAGAAGGATTACCAATTATATGTGTATGATGTAGCATCCAAACAAAGCCAGAAGATCAATTATACCATATTCCGTAACGATGTGCTACCGAAACAACAGGAGTTTGATGTGAAAGGGAAAATTGATGCTGTGGACGTATCTCTGGACGGCAAAAAGCTGGCGTTTGTATCAAGGGGCGAACTGTTTGTAAGTGATGTGGAGGGCAAATTTGTGCGTGAAATCGAGCGCGGCAATGCCGAGCGTGCTGCCGAAGTAAAATGGCTGCCTGATAATAAGACACTTATATTCAGCCAAACATCGGGTGGTTATTATAACTGGTACAGCATTGCTGCCGACGGCTCCGGCAAGGAAAAACAGATCACTGACGACAAACAAAATAACCGTGCAATATCTGTAAATAAAGCACATACTCAAGGGGCTTATTTAAGCGGTCGCGAGGAAGTGCGGATGATTGATCTGAATACCTTAACCAGCAAAACCATTGCAAAGGATGAGATATGGGGAATTCAAAATTCGCAACCCATGATATCTCCAAACGGCGAATACGTGGTGTACAATGCGCACCGTAATTTTGAATCGGATATTTTTGTTTACGGCATTAAAACAGGCAAAACATTAAACCTTACCAATAGCGGTGTTTCTGAATCGGAGCCTTTCTGGTCGCCTGATGGTAAGTACATTTATTTTAGTTCCTCACGTACTGCCCCGGATTTTCCATATGGTGGTCATGACAGCCGTATTTACCGTATGCCGCTTCAAAAATTTGATGATGCATTCCGGATGGATAAATTCAACGATTTGTTTAAGGAAGAAAAGAAAGACAGTACAGCTAAAAAAGATAAAGACAAAAAGAAACCACTGTCTGAGCAGCCTGCACCAAAAGCACCTGCGGATATCGTAATTAACACCGAAGACCTGATGAAACGACTGGAACATATCGGGCCCAGCTTTGGCGATCAAAACTCACCTTATGTGATCCAGAAAGGCGATAAAACATTGGTATATTTTAGTTCGAATTATGTGGAAGGAAAATGGGGCACCTATCGCACCACCTTGCAACCATTTGAAGATCCGAAAACAGAAAAAGTGAGCGGACCAGATACACGTGGTTTTGATATTGTCTCAAGTGGTGACAAATATTATTTGATCGCCGACGGAAACATCTACACACTCAACATCGATAATAACAAAATAGATAAGATAGATCTTGGATATAAGTTTGACAGGAACCTCGATGGCGAATTCAGGCAGATGTTTGATGAAGCATGGGCAGGATTAGAGGAAAATTATTACGACAGTAATTTCCACGGCGCCGACTGGAAAAAAGTGCATGATAGTTATAGCGTTTACTTGCCGTATCTGAATAACCGTGCCGATCTGCGTTTACTGTTAAATGATATGCTGGGCGAACTTAACTCATCACACCAGGGATTTTACTCTGGCGGCAGTGAAGAGAGCAAAACCCTGCATTACCGTACCATGGAAACCGGGATAGTATTTGATAATGATGATCCATATAAAGTGGCTTCTGTATTAAAAAACAGCAACGCCGATAAAGCCAGCATCAATGTTGAGCCAGGCGACCGTCTAAGAGCTGTAAATGGCACCCCTGTTGATGAAAAGCAAGACCGGAACTTCTACTTTACCAAACCATCACTGGATAAGGAACTGACATTAACTTTTGATCAAAAGGGTAAAGAAATACAGGTAAAAGTACACCCCGAGTCGAGCGGTCAGTTGGGAGATGATCTTTATGATGAGTGGATAGATAATAACCGTAAAGTAGTAACCGACAAAAGTAAAAGCCGCATAGCCTATGTATACATGAAAAATATGGGCACAGGAGCTTTGGAGGAATTTTTGCAGGATATGGTAGACGACGCCTACAAAAAAGATGCGCTTATACTTGACCTGAGATATAATACAGGCGGTAATGTGCATGATGCCGTGTTGCAATTTTTATCGCAGAAGCCTTATTTACAATGGCAGTATCGTGGTGGACAAATTAGCCCACAGCCAAATTTTGCACCTGCAGCAAAACCGATTATTTTATTGGTAAATGAACAAACGCTTAGTGATGGAGAAATGACAGCCCAGGGATTTAAAGCACTAAAATTAGGGAAGATCATCGGTACTGAAACCTACCGCTGGATTATCTTCACCACAGGTCGCGGTTTGGTTGATGGCTCATTTTACCGCATACCGGCGTGGGGCTGTTTTACTTTGGATGGCAAGGATATTGAAAAAAACGGGGTTACACCAGACATCAATGTAAAAACAAGCTTCACCGACCGACTGGAGAATAAAGACCCGCAATTAGACAGGGCTATTGATGAGATTATGAAGGATTTGAAATAATAACTTCAAACAAAGGGTGTCATGCTGAGCCCGTCGAAGTATGGTGGGCAGGCCTTTACGCGCCGCTCTTCGACAAGCTCAGAGTGACACCTTTTTTTATTACTACTTCTTCACCAAATACTTCACCTGCATCTTTCGCATAAAGCGCATACCCCGTTGTAGCAGATTTCCTTTACGGCGACTTAAGAAATACCGGATAGCGCGGTAAGCCTGTTCGTTTTCTTTTACTTCTTCAGGGAAGTGTTTTACAGGCCGATTGGCGATTTGCACATCATACATATGCTCTATATTAGAATGTACGCCCGTGCCATCATGCCCTATATTGTGAGTAAAAGAGTGCGATGGATTAAGCGTAAGGCCATCTCTCAAAAAAATAGAAGCATACCAGCGTATCGCCCATGAATTGTTTTTTCCGGCTTTAAACTCACGCATCTGTTTCCAGAAATTCATGGTGCCTTCAATAGAAAAACGCAGGATGCTTTGTTTATTAAATTGCTCGGTTAGCTTATCAATGTCCGGTTCAAAATATTTCCAGGCGCGTGCCCAGGTAGCCCACCCCCAGCTGCTTGCTGCCCGGTAAAAAAAGGTCTCGGGCAAATCTTTGTCTTTCAGATCATACATATAAGCCCCGATATGCATTACCTGCTCTTCATCTGCATAACGGCCAAGTCCTTCATTGAAATAGTCCAGCGTATAGGGTGATGATAACAGGTCATCTTCAAAAACAATCACCTTATCGTACTCATTCACCAATTTGGTTACCCCACTGATGATAGAATTTGCTAAACCCAGGTTCTCTTTTCTCGCAATCAGTTTTACTGATTTAAACCCGGTTACCTCTTTTGCCATTTGCCTTACCTCTTCAACCTTTGCCTTATCAGTCTCCGTATTCGGCCCGTCAGAAAAAATAAACAGGCGCGACTCCTCAGCCAACAGGTTCTTTTGCAAATAACTGATGGTACGGCGTGTATGCTCCGGTCGGTTATACACAAATAAAGCTATGGGGGCCAGATTTTGCATAAGGTAGATTAGAATATTTCCAATTGATGATCTGCCTTTTTGCAGAGCACCGTATAGGCATTCGCCAGCTTCTCGCTCATCTTTTTACCGAAAAGATTAACCAGTCCGCTTTTTACCGCATATTCTGTGCTGATCTTCAGATCGGTCACCACACTTTTCGGTTTCTTCTGGTTAACGTAGGTATTAAACTTAGTCACCTCTGGTTCTATCATCGAGGTAAGATCAGCTTCGATCTCAAATCCTTCCGTGCGTAATAAATATCTTAACGAGGTTGGGGTATATACATTAATATGTCCGTAAGCCAGAAAATGTTTTATCCGGTTATCAACACCTGCTTTATAGTCGCGCGGTACTTCTATTACACAATAGCATGCCACACGCTTTAACTCGCGCAGTAGTAAACGTTCGTGTTCTACATGCTCCAGCACGTGTGAGAGAATGATCAAATCAAAACTATTATCCTCAAAAGGTAATTTATACCCGTCAAATATTTGTACAGATTTAAGGTTGGCAATATTTCTTGATTTAATATGCTCCACACCACTTTCCGAAATTTCAACGGCATAATATTCAGGCGCAAAGTTCTGATGGGCCAGCAACTTTAATATACTGCCATCCCCTGCCCCTACTTCCAATACTTTATTAAACGAATGCCCTTTGCATACATCAATAATATGCTGCGCCTTGTATTTGGCGCTTAGCATACGCCATGCTTCGTCATGTTTCTGGTAAAACTCGTCGTATGCGGTTTTAACGTTATCGCTGATTATGTCTGCTGCCATTTCTTATATCCCCAAACAATTATCGCTCTTATAAAAAACTGAGGTTGATTTACGGTAAAATAAACCCGGAGAAATACCACTAAATGATAAATGCTTAAATCCGTTATTTATCAAAAAATCTACCCCTTGTTTGTATTTATCCCGCTCAGAATCATCCAATACCACTACCCCGGTTGTCGATAATGCATTAACCGCTTGTTTGCAGCAATTCACCCTGTCGCGCCCATCAACTATAATGATATCAAATTTCTCTTCCAGTTTAACCGGCATATGGCAGTAATCGCCGCCCTTAACTAACTCACAAAAGATCATCTCCGAGTTTTCCGGCTTTGATTTGACGATCTTTTCAAACCATTCCTTATCATGCTCTACAGAGACCACCAGTCCTGCATATTTTGCATAAAAGAAAGTGGAATTCCCTGATCCAAATTCAAAAACCGTATGCTGCTTGCGTAGTCTTTCTTTTATAAAATCAATAAAAGAATAAGTTACCCATGGGATAGGATTACCCTCACCATCAACCGGCGAATGGCTCTCAAATGCTTTGAACCAACCGATATCATTCAGATAACCCTTGTGATTAAACGACAGTATCGACTTTAATCTTTTGGGACTTGATAAAACTTGCAGCAGCGATGAAAATTTACTCAATGTTTAATTAATTTTTGAAACAGCGAAATTAAAAATAATGATCTTAACATCATTAACCCCTGGGCGCTTACTTTTGGTATAACCAATATAAAAAAAGTAGCACTGGCGTAAGCCACCAATGTAGCTATAGCAGCACCCATCATACCCATTTTAGGTATCAGTATAAGGTTAAGAACTATGTTAACTATCGCACCAAAACCCGTGCGTACAAATGTCAGCTTATTAAAATTCTCGGCGATGAGGTACTGCCCGCTGGCTGCACCCAAAAACACAAATACACCCGACCAAATATGAACCGACAGCACTGGTGCCGCATAAGCATATTCAGGTTTAAATAATTTATAGATCAACGGCGATGCAAAAGTGATCACTATGGCTACGGGCACACTCAGGTAAACCATCAGGTCGTATAAATGTTGTATTCTTTTTTTATATCTGTCGGCGTCATCGCGACGAGCATTTAATATAGCCGGGAATAAGGAAGTAACGATAACTGACGGCACAAAATTCCATGCTTCACTCAACTTTGCAACTGTGTCATAAGCACCTGCTTCTTTCACTCCTTTTATATTTTGGAGCATTATGGCATCGATCTTCATATACAATGCTACCATAATGCCCGAAATGATCAATGGCCAAGAATAGTTCAGTAATTTCTTCGCTAATATTGAGTTATAGGTCCATTTGAATATATCCCTGTCCGTCCGTTGGTAAGTGAAATAATACCCGACAGAGATCAGAACAAAATCGAACGCATAAGTATAAACAAACCAAACCAATGGCATTTTGGTTAAGATCAGCGCCATCTTAACCGCCGCAGATACCAGGTTACCCACTATCTGAACCTGCATGATATACTTCGACTTTACCTGCGACTGGAAGTACGAATCGATTACCGTAAAAGCTTGTATTACTCCAATAAAAGATAGAATCAATACATAACTATAAGGTGTCCCCTTTGCCGGGTAAATATGAAATGCCGCCCAGATCAGCGGTATACAACAAAAGCCTGCAAATACTTTCATCCAAAAGGATGTACCCAATATCTGGTCACGATTTTCAGGAAAAGCATGCAGCTCCTTAACAATAAACTGATCGAGCCCTAACGTTGCAATAGCCGAAAAGAAATAGATATATACCGTACCTCCCGCCAGGATACCGTTGTTTCCCCTGCCCAGGTAGTTGGCTACGCTGATACCAACGATCATTTTAATGACCAAACTGCCGATACGACCGACAAATAACATTCCCGTATTTTTAAAATACTTCTCGAATGCTTCCTGATCAAATCCTGGGATACGGGGTAAACGCATAGTTTTTAGAATCGGGAGCCAAGATACAAGAATCATGGGAAAGAGTAGAAATCATGAGTGAAGAATCATGAGTCAAGAGCCAGGAATCAAGACCAAAAGATAAATTAAATAAAAAGAGCCGGGAAAAAGATTCTTTCCTGGCTCTTATATCTTGATTCTTGGCTCTAAATCAAATTATTGATTCACAAACTTCTTAGCATTTATTCTGCGTTCGTTTTCGTTAAGGTATATCTTACGCATACGGATGCTTTGGGGGGTAACCTCGATGTATTCGTCAGCCTGGATATATTCCATTGATTCTTCCAATGAGAATTTAATAGCTGGTGCTATCCTAACGTTGGTATCACTACCTGAAGCACGCATGTTGGTTAACTGCTTGCCTTTAGTCAGGTTGATCACTAAATCGTTATCGCGGATGTGCTCGCCTAATACCTGTCCTTCGTAAACATCAGTACCCGGATCTATGTGGAAACGGCCTCTGTCTTGTAGTTTATCAATTGCGAATGCTGTGGTTTTACCAGTATCCATAGATACCAATACCCCATTCAAACGACCGGGGATTGTACCTTTCCAAGGTTCGTATGCTTTAAAGCGGTGTGCCATAATTGCCTCGCCACCTGTAGCTGTCAACACGTTGTTACGTAAACCTATGATACCGCGTGCAGGGATATCAAATTCCAAATGCTGTAAATCGCCTTTTGGTTCCATTACCAGTAAATCGCCTTTGCGTTGTGTTACCAGCTCAATTACCTTACCAGCTACTTCTCCCGGTACATCAACAATTAAAGTTTCAACCGGCTCGCATTTCACACCATCAATTTCCTTGATGATAACCTGCGGCTGGCCTACCTGTAACTCATACCCTTCGCGGCGCATGGTTTCAATCAATACAGATAAGTGAAGGATACCACGGCCATAAACCAGATATGAATCCGGTGATTCGGTTTCAACAACCTTCAACGCCAGGTTTTTCTCCATCTCTTTATATAAACGGTCGCGCAGGTGACGTGATGTCACAAACTTGCCTTCTTTGCCAAAAAATGGTGAGGTATTAATGGTGAACAGCATGTTCATGGTAGGCTCATCAATTTTGATAACTGCCAGTTGTTCCGGTTTTTCAAAATCAGCAATGGTATCGCCAATATCAAAACCTTCTATACCAACAACCGCACAAATATCGCCCGAGCTTACTGAGGATGTTTTAACCTTACCTAAACCTTCAAAAGTATATAATTCTTTTATTCTTGATTTCTGGATAGTGCCATCACGTTTTACCAACGATACCGGCATGTTTTCTTTGATAGTGCCACGGGCAACACGACCGATAGCGATACGACCTACGAAAGATGAATAATCCAGTGAAGTGATCTGCATTTGCAAAGTACCTTCACTAACTGGCGCAGGTGGAATATTTGCCAATATCGCATCCATCAAAGGGAAAATATCTTCAGTTGGTTTTTTCCAATCAGTGCTCATCCAACCTTGTTTTGACGAACCGTAGATTACCGGGAAATCCAGCTGATCTTCAGTAGCCTCAAGGTTAAAGAACAATTCAAATATTTGTTCGTAAACTTCTTCGGGACGGCAGTTTTCTTTATCCACTTTGTTTACAACCACAATTGGTTTTAAGCCTAAAGCCAAAGCCTTTTGGGTTACAAAGCGGGTTTGAGGCATAGCGCCTTCAAATGCATCGCATAATAATAAAACACCATCAGCCATTTTCAATACGCGCTCAACCTCACCGCCAAAGTCGGCGTGACCAGGCGTATCGATAATATTGATCTTAACATCTTTGTACATTACCGAAACGTTTTTAGAAACGATGGTAATGCCTCGCTCACGTTCAAGGTCATTGTTGTCCAGTATCAATTCACCAGTTTCTTGCCCTTCGCGGAAGATGGCGCAACTGTGTAAAATCTTATCAACCAATGTGGTTTTACCGTGGTCAACGTGTGCGATGATCGCTATATTTCTTATTTTTTGCATGAAAATGCCCCTCTAAATTTGGCGCAAAGATACGCTTAATATATGAAATTTGGAAGTGGCTGCCTGATTATTAAAGCAATAATGATAAAAGGTTAACAATGGAGTTAATGGTCGATGGTTCATAGTTCACGGTTAGCACACGCTGCACACATTTGTCAATACGGGGTAATATTATAAAAAAACAGGCTAAGCTTAAGCCCGATGCTGGTTAATAATTTACTTTGCAACATTATCTAAGCCCCTGTATGAAAAATTCTTTAATTTTTGTCCTGATTCTTTCCTTTATTACGAAAGCGTCATTTGGCCAGGCATTGGCTCCAATTGCCGATATAGCCGCTAAAAATAATAATCCCGTAACAAAGAACCGGTCGCTACAGATTGATTCTTCCGTTGCCACCAAACATCAGGTGACCATAAACGGCAAAACAATAACTTACACGGCTACAGCCGGCAGCATCCCTGTTTGGGATGAAGACGGACGCCCCATTGCTGGGATCTTTTACACCTATTATGAACGTGATGATATAAAAGATAAATCAAGCCGTCCGTTGGTAATTTCCTTTAATGGCGGCCCTGGGTCGCCTTCTTGTTGGATGCAAATCGGTTATACCGGTCCAGAGCTGGTTAATGTTGATGATGAAGGATATCCCCTGCAACCCTATGGCGTTAGCGAAAATAAGAACTCCATCCTGGATGTCGCCGATATCGTATATGTCGATCCGGTAAATACGGGCTATTCCAGAATTGTAGATAAGAATACGCCGGGGTCAAAATTCTTCGGCGTAAATGAAGACGTCAAATACCTCGCCGAATGGATCAATACTTTTGTAACGCGTAAAAACAGGTGGGCCTCGCCCAAGTTCCTGATTGGTGAAAGCTCAGGTACCAACCGGGTTTCCGGACTGGCACTGGAGCTCCAAAACGTCCACGGAATGTATCTTAATGGTGTAATATTGGTATCACCAACTGACCTTGGGATAGACCGGAGCGGGCCATTAGGCGTCGCTTTGCCACTTCCGTATTTTACGGCTGCGGCCTGGTACCATGGCATGCTCGCACCAGATCTTCAGCAAAAAGATTTAATGGCACTACTGCCCGAAGTGGAAGACTTTACGATCAATCAATTAATACCGGCGCTTTGCAAAGGGGGCTTTATGGACGATGCGAAAAAGGATGAGATGGCCGAAAAAATTGCGCACTACAGCGGTCTTCCCAAAAAACTGATATTGGAATATAACCTCAATATTCCCCGCAATCTGTTTCAAAAAGCGCTACTGCGCGATAAAGGTTATACGATAGGCAGGCTCGATTCTCGTTACAAAGGAATTGACAGGCAGACGGGCGGTTCTGCAGCCGATTACCCCGCCGAAGCTGCCGCCTGGGCAAATGCTTTTACACCGGCAATTAATATCTATTTAAAGAATGATCTGAATTACAAAACTGACCTTAAATACATTATGTTTGGCTACGTACCTGGATGGAACTATGACAATGACCATACCGGTGAAAATTTGCGGCAGGCTATTGCCCAAAATCCACACCTCCATGTACTTGCCCAATCGGGATATTTTGATGGTTCATGTGACTATTTTGATGTCAGGTACACGCTTGGGCAGCTTGATCCAAGCGGCAGACTAAAAAATCGTATAAAATGGATTGGCTACAAAAGCGGGCATATGATCTATATGCAGAAAGATGCACTGGTATCGGCTACAGAAGATCTAAGGAAGTTTATTTTGGAATCAGTTACTAAACCCGGAGAGCCAGCCAAATATTAAAGTATTTTATCAACATAGCCATCAAAATGTGCAACGTGAGTGATTTGGTTTAGCATGGCGCCCGGGCGGTCCGCCAGCTGGCGGATTATACTGCGCAGACCTTACGCTCTTTGTGCATCTATAATCCCAATGCAAAAAAAGCAAACTGCCAGCTCCTGACTGCCAACTGGAAAAGGCCGGTATTCGCTGCGTAAAGGGCTCCCCACCGTGCTTTGAGCGCCAACAAAAAGCCGCCCCATAGTGACCCATAAGGCGGCAAATCAATTAAAATATATTATTGAACTTTAGTGTGCTGGACAATGGCACACCTGTATATTTCAGTAGTAGGAACAAGGGTAATTTCAGGATTAGGCCCGGCAGCAGCAGGTAAAATGTCATTATCGGTCAAAAACTGATGCGGCGCAAACCCTGTATTAAATACGATATCCACTTCCTGCCATAATGCGTTATAACCGGGACCACCACCCTGTATAGCATCGGTCACTGTGACAAATCCATCTGATTCGTAAAGAATATTTATCGATTTGTTGTTCGCAAGCAAGCTCGACGCCGGTTGGTCTGTGAATTGCTTAGAGTTCATTTGAAACAGGTTGCCATCGTAGTATACAAGGATAATACCACCGCTCCCGTTCGGGTTTGAATTTAAGTTAGCTGTTGTGTTTGAAGTCATGCTGCCTTTTGTTGTTGTAACGGGGGCAATATCCTTCATTGCGGTTTTGTTGCAGCCTGCAAGCACAATCATGCCTGCCAGCGCTAGGTTAAATATAATTTTCATGTTTTAAAGATTTTCATAACTGATCACTTGTTAGTACTTATTATCGTGGGTTAACAACTTAGTCAGAAAACATAAAAACAAATAGGCCCATAAACCTATTTATAGAAAAATAGCGGTAAGGATTAAGTGTAAATGACAGAAATATAACTTGGTGTTATACAGTTACGTACATAAATAATATATGGTTGCCCGGAAGTAATAAATAAGTCTGTCCGTCCTTTACCGTGTAACTATGCGAGGCGAACAACCACAAGGTTGTTGAGAATAATGCAAAAATAAAGACCGGTGTTATGAACATTTACGTGGGCAACTATTCAGACCCGGAAATCCAGGAAATGCAAAATGCTATAGCAAATAAAAAATGAAATTTTTTTGCCCCTGCAGGGTCTCCTGATAAGGGACCCTGCAGTACCAGTCGCTTTGATATCGCAGGGTCCTCTGCGAGAGACCCTGCGGGGACAGGAATATACCGGTTAGACCACGTCCTTGCTTCGTTTTGGTTTTCTAAAGCTCACCAGCATAAGTAAAAACCCAACAATCAATAAAGAGATTGTTATACCAAAACTTGCTTTATTAGTATTATCCAAATATGTGCCTATAAATAACAGAATAGCACCCGTATAGAATAAAAATTTGTTATGAGGATATATTTCGTGAAGTTTCATTCAACTATTTTACTGTTATATATTTTGAAAACTCATGACCATTAGGGCAATTAAATTGTACTACTAAATTTCGACCATCCTTAGATGTTGGTGGTATAAAATTAGCAAGCACTCCGCATTTTGGGCATTTCTCCGGGTCAAAATTTTGAGGCTTAACAGACGCCTTCATTATACTATGAAAGATGTTAGATGCTTCTTTGGGGTTTTTCTTGTCTGACATAAAGCACTAAGTTACGGATTTTTTTGTCCCTTCAGGATCTCCTGATAAGGGACCCTGAAGTACCAGTTGCTTTAATACCGCAGGGTCCTCAACGAGAGACCCTGCAGGGACCGTGAAATAAGTTTATTGACCGCCGCGCGACATAGTGTCAAGCTGATCTTTTGATATCTTATCAAAATCGGGTGCTATGCCAAAAGTGCCTGCAGGAGCCTTTTGATCAGAAACGCTGCTTACTGTATTATCAGCAGATACCCATACACCATCTGGTCCTTTCTGAAATGATGTATATTGTATAGGAACGCCTCCAATAGATGCATAATATTTTTCTATAACAGCAGAGGGCAATGATATATCATTGGTTATCCAGATATCATAAGTCTTTTGAGTCTTAGTATCTGTTGCCACTACTTTTTTGCAGTTAAAACCAGATATCTGTTTTGTTTCTGTTGATGGAGCAAATGTAAATGTGGGGAAACCGCTTAAAACCTGAGCAATTTCATCAGGTGTATAAATCGCAGCTTTTTTTAATTTGAAAGCAGCTACCTCAGCTACTACAGCAAAAAATTTGTAGTTAGCATCTGCTAAAAGCTTAATATTTGCAGGACCGGCAGAAAATGTTGTAGCGATGGAATCACTTCTGAAGTATTCCTTCATTTCAATAGCCTGGCCACCTGCACTTGTTTTGATGGTTACCAGGCCTTCGGTATAGCTTTTTTGCGCACTGGCGCTCAAAATGGTTGCTGATAAGGCAATGCCAAGAGCAACACTCAAAAATTTGGTTTTCATTGTATTTAATTTGATTTTTAATTGTAATGAAGCTATAATGAGCGGTATTAGTTTTTTGTAGCTCATGATGGTTTCATAAATTTGGTTTTTATGTTGATACATTCAAGAGATTAATTGGTATAGGGTAAAATGCAAGCTGCCAACCTGCCTGCCGGCAGGCAGGCTCCTAACTGCCAACTGGAACCGGCACGTACTTATTGAGCACTTTCCCGCTCTTGTAAGCTATTGAACTTTCTAAGTTCAGTATTTTTCTCTCCTTAAAAATGGATAGGCCTGCACCTATGGCGACGGGGTTGACGATCATATAATATTCATCGATGAGGTTGAGGCTGATGAGCGAACTTACAAAATCGGCGCCGCCATAAACGAGGATATCCTTGCCCGGTTGTTCTTTCAGCGCCTGTACTGCAGTAGCCAAATCGCCGTTTTCCACCTCGAGGTTGCGGCCGGGGAGGGTTGTTTCGGTGCGGCTAAAGGCAATCTTGCGATGATCGGTTATCAGCTGCGCCAAAGGGTGCCAGGGGTTGTCGTGCTGATTGTCGGCCACGTTTTCCCAGTACTTGCAGAATTCAGCAGCAGCCAGTTTACGGCCCAGCAGAAAGGTATCGCAGCTGGCGGCAAGCTCTACGCCGAACCCGATAGTCTTTTGTAAAACCTCCAGGTCCTGTTTGCCAGGGAGGAACACCCAGTCGTTCTCACCGTTCGGGCCGGCTACGAAGCCGTCGAGGGTGATTTGCATTTGTAATTTTAATTTTCGCATAGCAATCGTTTTTAAAATTGGTTATGTTTTTTTCTATCACAGCAGCACTTTGATTAATAAAATAAACGCTGCAAACTATCCCAGCAACTCTTCCAGTTGGTTGAGCCCCATGGTAAAGCCACCTTCAAAGCCCATTTCTACCATCATTTTAATAGTTGATTCATCATCGAAGTGAATATCGACCACTACCTTGGTTTTATTGCCCACAGCTACAAATTTGTTGTCCCAGTGTCCTACCGGCGCATCGGGAGCTACGGTACCATTCTCATCAGAGAATGCAGCATCAGCCGCGAAACGGCTACCATTTTCAATAGCGGTAAACTTTACATGGCTCCAGTGTATTTGGCCTTCCGGACCTTCCATATAATACAGCCAGGCGCCGCCTACAGTAAAGTTCATCGTTTTGGTTTTGGCTACCCAGGGCTTCGGTCCCCACCATTTTTCAAGCTGGTCTGGATCTGTCCAGGCTTTCCATACTTTTTCAATCGGCGCGTTAAATTCGCGTACTACGTGAATTTTTTTAGCGGCAAGGTCTTTTTCGAACACAAAATTGTTTGTCATGATTGTTTGGTTTTTGTAAGTGATTTATTGGACATATTCTGCGGCCAGCAATTCATCCAGTTGATTCATACTCATGACGGTACCTTCTTTAAAGCCTCCTTCTACGAACCATTTGATGGTAGATTCATCATCAAAGGTAATCACCGTATCAACCTTCGTTCTGTTACCGTCAATGGATGAGAATTTAGTATCCCGGTATGATTTTGGCCCATCGGTAACCGGATTACCATTTCCGTCACAAAACATACCCATTATTGAAATGGAGCTGCCATTTTCTATTGCAGTAAATTTACCATACACCCAATGTTTCTGACCTTCCGGGCTAATCATGGCATACAGCGATATTCCGCCAACGGTAAAATCCCATATTTTGGTTTTGGCCGTCCATGGTTTCGGCGCTACCCATTTGTCAAGCAGATCAGGCTCTGTAAAGGCTTTCCATACTTTTTCAATCGGCGCGTTAAATTCGCGTATCATATGAATTTTTTTAGCGGCCAGGTCTGGTTCGAACACAAAATTGTTTGTCATGATTGTTTAGTTTTATAATTCGTTTAATAGGTTATCTAACTGATCAAAACGAGTCTCCCACAACTTGCGGAAGGCTTCCATCCAATGGTCTATCTCTTTCATTTTATCAATATTTAGCTGGTAATAAATTTCGCGTCCGCTGTGTGTTTGGTCAACGGCGCCGCATTCGGCCAAAATCTGGATATGTTTTGACACTGCCTGTCGGCTGCTGCCAAAATGCACGGCAATGGCGTTGGGAGTCAGGGCGCCTACAGTAAGTAATGTCAGGATCGCCCTGCGGGTCGGGTCGGCTATAGCCTGGTAAATATCGCGTCTCATATATATTTGCAACTGATTGATTGCAAATATAACTGCAACCAATCAGTTGCGCAAATTTATTTGAAAATATTTTTAGTGAGCCCTATTCTATCCGCTGTTCGAAGTCTCTGACTTCGGATAGCGAGCGAGATTAACTCTGTCAGGACGCTTGCGGGGCGGGAGCAAATACATCTCGGCTTATACCGGCAGGTATTTATTGATTATTTTACCATTTTTGTAAACGGTTGAGCTCTCTAATTTCAGCACTTTTTGCTCCTTAAAAATTGTAAGTCCATTCCCGATGGCAACCGGGTTACTGAAAATATAATATTCATCAATAAGGTTCAGGCTGATCAGCGAACTTGCAAAATTGGCGCCGCCATAAACCATAATATCCTTGCCCGGTTCTTTTTTCAGCGCCTGTACTGCAGTGGCCAGGTCTCCGTTTTCCACTTCTAAGTTCCTGCCTTTGATAGCCGTTTGTGTGCGGCTGAAAACAATCTTGCGCATATTTACCATCCGTTGCGCCAAAGATTGTTCCGGGCTATCGGGTAGGTTGTCGACCACATTTTCCCAGTGATCGATGAATTCCCGAATCATGCCGCGTCCCAGCAAAATGATATCGCAACTGTCGGCAAGCTCAATTACTTTCCTGAAACCAGCTTCATCCCGTTCGCCGGGTATCCACATCCAGTCCAGCTCACCATTTGGCCCGGCTACAAAACCATCAATGGTCATTTGCACCTGTAATTTTAATTTTCTCATAGAATTAATTTTTAAAAGGTGATTGTGGTCTTTCTATCACAAATATCTGCAAACGGTCCATGACATTGGGGGTATAATTACGACAAAACAGCAGGTGATTTGCGTAAGAATAGCAGGTGGGGTGCGTACGGCCTAGTCGCCGTGCTTATTTGTCTGAACCATGATTCGAACTTATAAACAGGTAGTCTGAGACTACCGGGATACTTATCCGATTTACAAACTTCGGATTGCGGAGGTGTCTGAACCTGAATTCAACGAATTAAAGAATGAACAGAATTCTGAAAATTTATAAATTCTATTAATTCGAGTTCTGACAAAAACGTTTCACCTCAAATCAATGCAAACTTATCACCCGCGTTACCTGCCAGGTGTCTCCCGCTTGTTTCCAGATACAAATAAACTTATCGGGTTTCGACTCATGGTCATTTTCCTGGTGATTGATAAACCGGTGAAGGCCGATTTCTACTGCACCGAAGTTAGCTATAGGATAAACCTCAATGCTCCCCGGCACAAGCACACGGGTAACCTTGCCGCAGATATTTGCTTTGATGGCATCCAGCACATCCTTTTTAGAGGTAGACAGGCCGCCTTTATCGTGGTAAAACTCCAGGTTATCCGCAAATATCTTAGCCTGCGTATCCATGTCGCAGTTATTATAGGCGTTAAAAAGCACGCTATCCATGTGTACAATCTTGTTGTACAGCTCTTTCGATTCGGGTACATATTTGTATCCTTCCTGCGCCCGGGTAGTTAAACTTGCAGAAAGCATGATCACAGTTAGCAGAATTAAGAGTTTTGATGTTTTTAAAATTTCCATTGGTTGCTTTATTATTTGATTAACAAATTACATAATACTACCAATGAATTCCCAAACACGTGCCAATTAATTAATTAACTTACAATCAATATTTTATACAGAATTGCAAATTTGTCCCCGTACGCTTCTGATACAGGAAATGTGCGTTTTTGATCTATCTCCCAAACGCCCACACCAAAAACTTAGGCATGGCATAAGCCCAGGTATCCACATTATGTGCCCCGCCAACCATTTCAACGTATCGTATGTCAGCGGGACGGGTATAGCCTTTGTCTTCAAGTTCTTTTATCAGGTCAACCGTATCATCAATAGAGTCGATAATACCGTTCTTATTCCTATCAGCAGTTTCATCCCTGGTACCTGTTTGCAGCCAGAATTTCAGGTCAGGTTTATCAGTAGCATTCCTGATGATGCTGTGCATAATGCGGTCGTTATCCGTATAGCCTTTACCTAACTCTTTGCTCCTCCACCAGAATGAACCTGATAGTACACCCACCTTATCAAATAACTGCGGGTTGTTCCAGGCGATGTCCATAGCCGAAAGTCCGCCAAGCGAAAACCCGGCGAAAGCAGTGGTGTTAAAATCTTCTATCCCGGTTTCTTTTTTAATAGCAGGCAGCAATTCTGTAGTGATAAATTGGGTATACGCTGCAGCTTTTGAACCGCGTTGCTTAAAATCAGGTTTACCGGCAGTACCGTATTCCTGCAAACGCTCTTCACTTGCATGTATAGCGGCAACCAACACAGGTTTTATAAAGTGGGTATTATATAAGCCCTCAAGGGTTTCTTTTATTCTTAGATTTTCGGCCTCCTGGCCGTCGTTCAATAACAATAGGTTAAGCGGCTCAGACTGCTCATAATTCTCGGGCAACAGCAAAGTGACCGTTACCTCTCTATCCAAAGAATCAGAATTAATCGTAATTTTTTGTTCAGTCACATCCATTTCACTCACATTCCAACTCCAATACATCTTCAATCAATATTTAAGGGCACAAAAATAGTTTTATCAATTTATTAAATCGCATCTACGTAATAAATTGACAGAATGTTGTCTTTTTAAATCAAACAAGTTAACTTACAGTACTAAAAATCAACACTATCTTGATAGAACAATATCATAAATGGTATTCGCATAACCTGGGGTTAGACGTGGAAATGCTGGTATTCGGCGACCGTGGCTACCCGGTAATTTTGTTCCCTACGTCAGAGGGCAGGTATTATCAGAATAAAGATGAGGGGCTGATAGATGCCGTAAGATGGTTTGTTGACGAAGGACTGGTAAAGATATACTGCCCGGACAGTTTGGACTGGCTAACCTGGTATAACAAAGGTGTTCATCCGACCGACAGGGCGCGTAATTATAATTATTATGACAAAATGCTTTACGATGAACTAGCACCCTGGGTCATGCACGAAACCGGTGTTAACAAAATAGCCACGGCAGGGTGCAGCTTTGGTGGTTACCATGCAGCTAATTTTGGATTAAAGCATCCGGATAAAACAGCGCACATATTCAGCATGAGCGGTGCATTTGATATTAAGCAGTTTGTCGATGGGTTTTATAATGATGATGTTTTCTATAATAATCCGGTCGATTTTTTACCCGGGAGCGACCGATTGGAGCTTTGGCAGATGAACATTATTTTGGGCACTGCCGAACATGATATTTGTTTGGCGGATAACAGAAGAATGTCAAACATTATGGCACAAAAAAATATTAATCATTGGCTGGATATCCGCCCGCATGCAAGCCACGATTGGCCCATTTGGCGCGAGATGTTTCCGCATTATCTGTCAACGATTCGTTAGATGTGTTACAGGGGAGCGGATGGACGCTTTTAGAAGCCTCACCCCAACCCCTCTCCAAGGGGAGAGGGGCTTTAAAGTCCTCTCCTTTGGAGAGGATTTAGGTGAGGCGAAGAATGATTTTAATATTTAAAGATTTAGAATTTAACCCATCATACCATGAAAAAAATAGGCATTCTTTTCGGACAGGAAAATTCATTCCCACAGGCATTTGTAGACCGGATCAACCAAAAAGCAGAAAAAAATATAACGGCTGAGTTTGTGCGCATTGATAAAGTGATGCAGGCAGAACCATTGGATTATGCGGTGATTGTAGACCGTATATCACAGGACGTGCCCTTCTATCGCGCTACCCTAAAAAATGCGGCGATATGTGGTACGGCAGTGATCAACAACCCTTTCTGGTGGAGTGCTGATGAGAAGTTTTTTAATAATGCACTGGCTGTAAAGATTGGTGTGCCGGTACCAAAAACCGTTATCCTGCCGTCAAAAGAATTGCCCGATGATACCACAGACCTTTCATTCCGCAACCTGGCTTACCCGTTGGATTGGGAAGGCATATTCCATTATATAGGTTTCCCGGCTTATATGAAACCTTTCGATGGTGGCGGATGGAAGGAAGTTTACCAGATCAACAACCTGGATGAGCTGTGGGATAAATACAATCTCACCAAGCAATACGTAATGATGCTGCAGGAAGAGATCATTTTTGAAGATTACTTCCGCTGTTATTGCATTGGCGGCAAGCATGTGCGCATTATGCAGTATGAGCCACGAAACCCACACCATCTACGTTACGAGCACGGTAAAGCCCCTGCTGCCAAAAAACTATTAGAAACAGTTAAGGATTATGTGATCAAGCTGAATAAATATTTAGGATACGATTTTAATACAGTTGAATTTGCAATCCGTAATGGTGTGCCTTATGCTATTGATTTCTGCAACCCTGCCCCAGATGCCGAAGTAACCAGTGTAGGCCAGGAAAACTTTGATTGGGTAGTTGAAACCGCTGCTGATTATGCAATAGAGCGCGCTAAAAAGCAAAAGGATAATCATGATAATTTAACCTGGGGCGAGTATGTGAAAACCGGGGCAGCTAATCAGCCATTGCTGGAGCATGAGAAAAAAGTAGAAAAAAAGGCCAGTAAAAAAGAAGCAGAAACAGGTAAAATAGATCATGCTATTAGTGCAGAAGTAACGATAAGAAAGGCGGCAGCACCTAAAAAGGTAGCTAAACCAAAAGCTCCGGCTAAGAAATGATACCACATACCTTATAGCGATGGGTTTGAAACCCATCGCTATAAGGTATAACTAAACCAATAACCAATTATGAACAAGTTTACCCTAGGTGTTGAAGAAGAATTCATGGTGATAGACCCCGTAAGCAGGGAGTTGAAATCGCATGAGCAAAAGATAGTTGATGGCGCCCAAAAGATACATGAAGACCAGGTAAAAGCCGAAATGCACCAGGCCGTGGTTGAAGTGGGCACACATATCTGCAACAACACCCAGGAGGCACGTAAGGAAGTGGGTAAACTGCGCGGAACCGTAGCTCAACTGGCTGGAGAACTTGGTCTGCGCATTGGCGCTGCGGGCACACACCCTTTTTCGCACTGGCAGCACCAGTTGATCACTGATCACCCCCGTTATTTTGAGATCGTGGATGAAATGCAGGAGGCGGCACGTTCAAACCTGATCTTCGGGCTGCATGTGCATGTGGGCATACAGTCGCGCGATCTGGCTATACATATTGCCAACCAGGTTCGTTATTTTTTGCCGCACGTTTATGCGCTGTCAACCAACTCTCCTTTTTGGGAAGGCAGGAATACAGGCTTTAAATCATTCCGCACTAAGGTATTTGACAAATTCCCCCGCACAGGCATACCCGATTATTTTAACAGCATTGAAGAATATGACCGTTACATCAAGCTTTTAGTAAAAACTAACTGCATCGATAACGCTAAAAAAATATGGTGGGATATCCGTGTACATCCATTCTTTGAAACCATCGAATTCAGGATATGCGATTGCCCTATGTTAATAGATGAGACGATGGCCTTTGTGGCTTTATTCCAGGCTTTATGGGCCAAATTGTATAAGCTTCGCCAACAAAATATGTCGTTTATTACGTATAACCGTGCGTTGATCAATGAAAATAAATGGCGTGCAGCACGTTATGGCATCGATGGTAAAATGATAGATTTTGGTAAGGAGATGGAGGTAAACACACGTGCATTGGTATTAGAACTACTGGATTTCGTGGATGATGTAGTAGACGAATTAGGCTGCCGCGATGATCTTCAATATGTACACAAAATACTGGAGCATGGCACAGGGGCCGACAGGCAACTGGCAGTTTACAATCAAAATAATAACTTTGCAGACGTTGTGGACTATATTACTTCACAAACTTTAAAAGGAATATAAATATAGATGTGAGATATTAGATTTGAGTATTGAGATTTAGCGCACTTTGCTTCTTTGTCTCATATCCCATATCTCACGTCTCATATCTTAGAAATGAAATTATGACAGATAAACCGGAAATAAAAGTAGCCATATTAGACCTATACGATGGTATTGCCAATGAAGGTATGCGTGGTTTCCAGGATATTTTGAACCGGTACAAAGCAAAGAACCAGTTAAACCTGAGTTTTGAGATATTTGATGTGCGGGGGAAATGCGAGGCTCCTGATTATAAAGATTTTGACATTTACATCTCAAGCGGCGGTCCCGGCGACCCTTTAATTACAGAGGGTACACCATGGGAAAAAGTATATTTTAACCTGATAGACAAACTGGAAGATCATAACCTATCCAACAATCCGCAAAAGAAACATGCATTTTTTGTGTGTCATTCCTTTCAGCTGATGTGCCGTAAATATCAACTGGGTGAGATCAATACAAGGCGTTCGTCTTCATTCGGCGTGCTGCCTGTGCATCAAACTAAGGCAGGACTGGCGGATCCGGTTTTTGATGGTTTGGCAGATCCATTTTATTCAGTCGACTCGCGCAGCTGGCAAGTGATCCATCCAAATGAAAAACGTTTTGTTGATCTGGGTATGCAATTGCTTGCTATTGAAAAGGAACGCCCACATGTTAATTTGCCAAGGGCAATGATGGCTATCCGTTTTAATGAATATTTTATTTCGACACAGTTCCACCCCGAAGCTGATGCTTTAGGTATGCAAACTTATCTGTCAAAAGAAGAAAAGAAAAAAGAAATTGTAGGAGAACATGGTCTGGATAAATACAACGAGATGCTGGAACGCCTGGAAGACCCGGATAAAATAATGCACACGCAAAATACCATCATTCCAAACTTTTTGGACCAGGCGGTTTTGAGTTTGCAGCCTGTCTGAACCATGATTTTCAGGATTTAAGGATTTTCCTGATTACTGTTTTATACTGTTATTAAATCATGGTAATATATTAATCCTAAAAATCACGGTTCAGACAATTAAGAATTTTTAGAATTTATTTTTTAGGATTTAGAATTTTCCCCAATATGGATCCATCAGCCAGGAAAGCATTCAACGACAATTTTACTCCCGAAAAATACGAGGGATTTTTAGAGTCGTTGAATGATGGCCTGAAAAGCCCCGTGTCATTCCGCGTTGCTGAGACTCCTGTCTTTCTAACCGACGATTTCCGGGATAAACTTCTGGCGGCTGGCGAAGGCATTATCAATGTTATCCTTCAACCTGATTTTAAGCAATTAACCGAAAGGGCGATCCCAGAAAAATGGAGTGTTGCCAATGAAAATGATCATCCGCATTTCATCGCACTTGACTTTGGCGTTTGCCGGGATGAGAAGGGCAATATCGTTCCAAAACTAATCGAGCTGCAGGGGTTTCCATCTCTATATGGTTTCCAGGTTTACATGGGCGATCATTACAGGGATACTTTTGACATACCCGAAAACTGGACGATCTACTTTAGTGATCTTGAGGGCGAAGAGTATATCGACCTGCTTAAAAAAACCATCATAGGCCCCTACCAGCCGGATGAAGTTGTACTGATGGATGTAAACGCCCCTGAGCAAAAAACAGCAGTCGACTTTTACATCACCCAAAATCAAATCGGTATACCAATAGTTTCTTTGAGTGACCTTATTGAGAAAGATAACAAGCTATTCTATGAACAAAATGGCGCGTTAAAACCAATAAAACGAATCTACAACCGCTTGATATTTGATGAGATCGAAAGCGACCCGGATATCTTTAACAAGGTGGTAGATATCCGTAAAGCGTTTGATGTAGAATGGATCACACACCCCAACTGGTTTTACCGTATCAGTAAATTTACCATGCCCTTTTTAAAGGGTGATTATATCCCAAAAACACAATTTCTTAACCAGGTAAAAAATATCCCTGCCGATCTTGAAAATTATGTATTAAAGCCATTGTTTTCATTCGCCGGCCAGGGTGTGATCATCGATGTAAGTTCTGAGGATATTAAGAATATAAAAGACCCGGAGAATTGGATATTACAGCAGAAAGTAAACTATGAACCCGTTGTAAAAGCGCCCGACGGTGGTGTAAAAGTGGAGATACGCTTACTTTTCCTTTGGCCTGATGGCGAAAGTAAACCGACGCTTGCTATTAACCTGGCACGCTTAAGTCGTGGCAAAATGATTGGTGTTAGGTATAATAACGATTTTGACTGGGTGGGCAGCACCGTAGCCTTCATGCGAAAGTAAAATCTTATACTATTACGGTTGTATATTCGTATATAGATAAGAAAATGTATTAAATTTGTGACGTGAATATTCAATTAATCATAGTGATATTACTTTTTGTCGCTGCCGTCATTTACGTTGGCCGTTTGGTTTATAAAAGCCTTACAGCCAAAAGCGGATGCGGTACAAACTGTAAGTGCGGGGTGGATTTTTCAAAAATTGAAGCACCTATAGCCGATAAATAGACTCTTATCACAATACCGATTATACTTTTAAGAATATTAGATCTTAATGGCCGAAAAACAGGTTTTTCAAGCTGATACCCCCGGCAGGTGGACGCGTTTTAAATGGCTTAGCCGGTTTCTACTTATTGTTCTGGCTGCTGCCGTAGTAGCTGCTGCAATAACTGTTACCTCAAAGCAGTACCCCAGTTTACCCAATCTAAATCCTGCTCCAAAAAAGCTTACTAAGGATGAATTAGAACAACTAAAAAGATCGACAAAGTATAAAGACTTTAAAATTGATACGGAACGTATCGGTGTTTTAAAACGTAAGCTAAAGCAACATCAACTCAAGCACCCGAACAATAAAGACCGTATTAATGCGGCATTCTATCGTGCCTGGGAACCACAAGCCTATTCTTCGCTGGTTGACCATATAGCCAGGCTGGATATGGTGATAACTGAAGGCTTTACGGTAACACAAAATGCAGATACAATAACGGCCAAAATTGATACCGGCTTAACCAATCTTAACAAAAAATACAAAAAACCGGTACTGGTATCCATCTCCAACTATATTAACTATGATTCCCAACATGGCGGATTTGATACAAAGGATATTTACCGCATAGTAAAAAGCAAAAAGCTGCGTACAACGTTTATTAACAGTGTTGCTGTACAATTAACTAAATATCATTTCCAGGGTATTAACCTTGAACTGGACAATATTAAAGACCGGAACGATCCTGATTACGTGGCATTTGAGAAGGAACTTTATGAGATATTACATCCGCAGGGTTTCCTGGTAACTACCAATGCATGGCCTAATGATGACCAATATGATATTACCAAGTTGCAGCATTTTAATGATTTCCTGTTCATCATGGCTATTGATGAACACACGGATGAATCTAACTCTGGCGACCTTTCAAACCAACGCTGGGCAGAGGAAATACTGGATGCCGTATGTTCTAAGATACCTAGCGAAAAAGTAATATTTACCGTACAGGCGGGTGGCTATGACTGGCCCGAAAGCAGCACAGGTAAAGCAATAAGTTACCAGCAGGCAATCAGCTTTGCACAGGAAAACAATAGCAAGATCACATTCGACCCAAATTCAGCCAACCTGCATTACAATTATTATGATCAGGATAGTTTGAGGCATACTGTTTACTTTACCGACGCAGCTACCAACTTTAACGTGATCCGCAAAGCGGATGACTGGGCAACGGGTGGTGTGGCACTCTGGAGGTTAGGCGCCGAAGACCCAAGATTGTGGTCGTTCTTTCAGAAAAATCTATCAATTGATTCATTAAGAAAAACAGGTGTTGATATCAAAAGATTGCAAACTGTAGGTTTGAACAACAGGATAGATTATGCCGGTGATGGTGAAGTTTTGGATTTGGTGACCACGCCTACTACAGGCGAGATCAATGTTGGAATGGACACCGTCAATTATGTCATCACCAACCAAAAATATATTAAACTGCCTACCAAATATGTGATCAGGAGGTATGGCTATGCGCCCGGAAAGATCGTATTAACTTTTGATGATGGCCCGGACCCTGATTATACGCCAAGGATACTTGATATATTAAAAAAAGAACATGTACCTGCCGCATTCTTTGTAGTGGGATCAATGGCTGAGAAAAACATTTCTATTCTTAGGCGAGAGTACGAAGAAGGCTACGAAATAGGTAACCACACCTTCTTCCACCCGGATATTTCGGCAGTAGGTATACAGCGTGTAAACCTGGAGTTGAATGCTACCCGCAAACTGATTGAATCGGTTACCGGCAGAAGCACCATATTGTTTAGACCACCGTTCAACGCGGATGCTGAACCACAGACATTAGCTGAGGTAATTCCGGTAGCAGAAAGCCGGAAACAAAGCTACATCACCATTGGCGAATCAATTGACCCCTGGGACTGGCAGCCTGGCGTTACTGCCGATAGTATAATTGCGCGTGTCATTAAGCAAAAAGATGCAGGATCTATGCTATTGCTTCATGATGCGGGAGGTGATACCCGTGAAGAAACGGTAAAGGCACTGCCAGAGATCATCCACTTCTTCAAAAGTCATGGTTATCAATTTACCACGATTGCAGATGTTCTGCACAAGAACAAAGCTGATTTGATGCCTCCCATCAGGGATGATGCAAATAGCGGTGTAATGGGCACTTTGTATGATATTTTTATACAGGGATTTTTCTATGGCAACTGGTTCTTATTATATCTGTTTTTATCCGCTATTTTCCTTGCTATTGGTCGTGTTGTGTTGATTGGCGTACTGGCTATAAAACAGTATTATGATGATAAAAAGGGAGAAAAAGAAAGACTTAGCGACAAAGAGCTTGTTTATGTAAGCATCATAGTACCGGCATATAATGAGGAAGTTACCGCTATAAAAACTATCCAGAGCCTTTTAGAAACAGATTATCCGCATTTCGAGATCATATTTATTGATGACGGATCAAAGGATAAAACTTATGAGTTGGTTAATGCTGCTTATGGCCATCACCCGTTGGTTAAGGTACTTACAAAGCCTAATGGTGGTAAAGCTTCTGCATTAAACTTTGGCATTTCACAGGCGAGTTATGATTTTGTGATTTGTATAGATGCCGATACACAGCTAAAAAATGATGCGGTTTATCATTTGATGACTTACTTTACTGATAAGGAAATTGGTGCTGTAGCAGGTACAGTAAAGGTGGGTAACGAAAACAATATGATCACCCTTTGGCAGTCTATCGAGTATATTACCGCTCAGAATATGGACCGCAGGGCATTCGACTTGATCAATAGTATAACTGTAGTTCCGGGTGCTATTGGTGCTTTCCGTAAAGAAGCTATATCTAACGCCGGTGGTTTCACTACAGATACTTTAGCCGAGGATTGTGACCTGACTATGCGTATATTAAAGCAAGGCTATATCGTGAAAAACGCTGGTGAAGCCATAGCCTATACTGAGGCCCCTGAAACATTGAATGCTTTGTTAAAACAACGTTTCCGTTGGAGTTTTGGTGTAATGCAAAGTTTCTGGAAAAATCGTGACGCACTGTTTAACAAAAAGTACAAATTCTTTGGAATGGTAGGCATGCCTAATATTCTTATCTTCCAGATCATATTGCCATTATTCTCACCATTGGCCGATCTGATGATGATTATCGGCTTATTAGGAGACAAACCTGGTAAGATATTGACTTACTATGTAGCTTTTGTGCTGATTGATTTTCTTGTGGCGATTATTGCTTTCAGAATGGAGAAAGAGGATTATAAAAAACTGGTGTATATCATTCCGCAGCGATTTATCTGGAGGCAATTGATGTATTACATTCTGTTTAAGTCGATCCGCAAAGCATTAAAAGGCGAATTAAGTGCATGGGGTGTTTTAAAACGCACAGGAAACGTGAGTGTGAAGGATAAAACATTGCGGGCAGAATAGTCTTAAGTCCGAAAGTTGGGGAAGACCGGAAGCTAAGTGGAGTTGCGGATTTCTTCGTTTACCATTGATAGCAAGATATGCTAACAGTTTTTACTGCCGTTACCAGTAATCTTAGGCAACTTTTTGGTGCACTAGTAGAAGTCTCTATACCGTCTATTCTAAAGACTCTGGACTTAGGACTCCTAACTTAAGACTTTTACAACTTCTCTAACAAACAAACCGCATAAGCAACTACCCCCTCTTCACGGCCTATAAAGCCCATTTGCTCGTTAGTAGTAGCTTTTATGGAGATATCCTCTTCACTGATACCTGCTGCTTTGGCTATGTGCACCTTCATCTCAGGTATATGGGGATTTATTTTTGGTGCTTCCAGGCATACCATCGCGTCAATATTGCCTATTGACCAGCCTTTTTCGCTTAATAAACTGGTCACTTCGTGCAGTAATATCAAACTGCTGATGCCCTTCCACCTGTCATCTTTGTTTGAAAAATGGTAGCCGATATCGCGCAGGTTTGCCGCACCCAACAAGGCATCACATATTGCATGCACTAATACATCAGCATCAGAGTGTCCATAGGCCCCGGAATGATGTTCAAGGTTTACTCCACCTAAAACAAAAGGGTGCCCGGCTTTTAACTGATGTACATCAAAACCAAATCCTACTTTTATTTTACCCATTATTTATTATCAGTCGAGCCGAAATTTGCTGTCAGTGTAAACCGCAAGGTATTTGCCAAAGGGCTGTTTTGCTGACTGGCAGCAATGTAAGAAAAATCAAACGCAAAAGATTCGTATTTGAAACCCGTGCCTAAAGTAAAATAATGTAAACCGCCCTTATTGGGATTTTGATAATAATACCCTGTCCTTAATGCGAACATCTTATTATACCAATATTCAATACCCGGCGAAAAGCTTATTTCCTGCAATTCCTCACTAAAACCCCCGGGTGCATCCGAAAACGAACCGAATATACCAGCTGGCACCGATACATTATCATCTTTACCCTTAATAATATTTCCATCAACATCCCTTATCGGGGGCGTAGGAACCAGTAATTTATTCAGATCAAGTGCGAAGGTAAGTTGATTGGTTTCGTCCAAATTCATGGTATTAGCCACTCCAATCTTTAAGTTAGTAGGCAAAAAATACTTGGTACCGTTATCAGAGTAGCTAATCTTTGAGCCTATATTAGAAATATTAGTACCGAATGCAAATGTGGCATCATTACCAAATTCCTGGATCGGTTTCCTGTAATAAAATGAAATATCTGCTCCAACGGCATTACCCGCTTTAGTTTGCTGGCTTGACGAAGAAGCATAACCAGTATACAAATTTGAGTGAATATATCTTAAAGTTAAGCCGAGTGAAAAGTCGTTACCAAACGTACGTGCAAAAGAGCCATCAATCGAAAATTCGTTAGGTGTATAAGTACCCTGGTTGTTTTGGCTGTTATCCGTTAAATTAATAGTCCCCAGGTTAAAGTAACGTATAGATGCTCCGATAGTATTCCGGTCATCCAACTTATGCGCATATCCTAAATAAGAAAGGCTTACATCAGGAACCAGGGAACGTAACCATGGACTATAAGATGCAGATATATCATCAGTGCCTTCAATAAATGCGAGCTTTGATGGGTTCCAGAAATTTGCGTTTGCATCAGGTGATATAGCTACACCGGCCTCACCCATCCCACCTGAGCGTGAATCAGGTGTGATAAGCAGAAATGGTACTGCAGTAGGTATTGCGCTTGAACTTGTTCCATTAGTATTGGTAGTAGTAGTACCGCCGCTGTTTATTAATTGTGAAAATGCTGCAGATGGCAACAAAAGTAATAGGTAAAAGAAAACTCTTTTAATGGTTAGGTTGAAAAAAATCATTTGGCGCAATATAGCTTATTATTTACTATTAAAAAAAACCTTTGTTTTTTGAGAATTAATTGATTGGAGATAAACTAAGGCCGAAAATCATAAGATTCTGCGACACCAAATCAACAAAAAATAGATTTGTGTAACTCAATACGAATTTTTACGTTTAAAGCCATATCAAGGTTCATTCAGATTTGATCAATGCACCAAACTGAGTTTAATTATTTTAATTATTAATTCAATTTTTTAGATTTACCCATTATTAATTAGTAAAAATATGAAAATACTTTTTACGAGAACTGCTTTAGTGCTGTTAGGTTTAGGAGCCCTTGTTAGCAGCTGCAGTAAACGTCCCCAATCGCAAAAAACCGGTATCACTTATAACGATAAGTATAACGGTGGATATGAGCGGTTCAGACAAACGCATCCATCTCCCGGGCCGGGCGTTATCCCAATTGAGGGTGGTACATTTGTAATGGGTGGAAGTGCCGATCAGGATGTTACTTTTGATTATAACAATGTACGCCGCAGGGTTACTGTCCCTTCATTTTATATGGACGAGACAGAAGTGTCAAACCAGGACTGGCTTGACTACTTACACTGGATAAGTGTAACCTTCCCGGACGACCACGAATACTATTATAATGCGGTGCCTGACACTCTTGTGTGGCGTAAACCGCTATCTTATAACGAGCCTTATGTAGATAATTATCTGCGTAACCCTGCATTCCAGGATTATCCGGTTGTAGGTGTAACCTGGGATCAGACACAGGATTATTGCACATGGAGAACTGACCGTATGAATGAGAATATTCTTCGTGAAACCGGCAGATTAAAAACCTGGCAAGAATTAAACGGAGCCAAGGGTAAAAGTGCCCAGGCTGGCGGTTCGGCAAATAGTAAAGACCCTTTCAATACGGCTATTTATCTGAACGGCCAATATAAAGGCCCTGGTATCGATGGTAAAAACATGGTACCGGATATTAGTCCAAATGCAAAACCATCTACTGGAAAAGGTGGTGGTAAAGCAGTAAGGCCTGTACGTATGGAAGATGGTATTGTAAAACAAGGTTATCGCCTTCCATCAGAAGCCGAATGGGAATATTCAGCACTTTCACTGGTTGGAAATACCACATTTGAAAACGAAAGTGCAGGTAAAATATATCCATGGAACGGTTTGGGCGTACGCTCTGCCAAGAGACAAACACGTGGCTTAATATTAGCCAACTTCAAACGTGGATTGGGTGATAACATGGGTGTAGCTGGTTATTTGAATGATAAAGCCGATATTACTGCTCCTGTACGTTCATACGTTCCCAATGATTTTGGTTTGTATAACATGGCGGGTAACGTTAACGAATGGGTACAGGATACATATCGTCAAACCTCTTTCGAAGAAGTTGAAGACTTTAACCCTTTCCGCGGTAATGAATTCAAGGACAAACGCCTTTCAGATCCATCCAAAGGATATTACGCTAAGGACAAATACGGAAAACCTATACTTGACCCTGCAAAATCAGGAAAGAAAATGAAATACGCCGACCTGATCGCTTTACAGCAGGCACAAAATACTAATACTACTGCTGGTGCGACAGATGCGAATGGAAATGCAACAACACCCCCTGCTGCTACCCCTACGCCGGCAGGCACTACTGTAGCCCCCGTTGCTGCTCCGAAAAGTTCACTTGCAGGTAAGCCTTACAATCCTGATTTCAGGGGTGCGCTAGACTCTGTAAATACAACTTTATACGGTACAACTACTTTAGTTAATGACCATTCAAAAGTCTTCAAAGGCGGTTCATGGAATGATTTGGCTTACTGGTTAAATCCTGCAACCCGTCGCTTTATGAACGAGGATGAGTCGAGTGCAGAAGTTGGCTTCCGTTGCGCAATGACAATGGTTGGCCAGCCTGAGATCAATCCTGGCGGTAAACCGCATTACAGAGTTAAACAGGCTAAACCATATAAAGCTCACTAAACATATACCTTATAACAGTAAAAAAGGGTGCCCGTAAACGTTTACGGGCACCCTTTTTATTTTAATCAAATTCCTGAAAGTCAAAAATATAGCTATGCCAATTATTGGAATATCACCATCACCTGCCCCTTCTCAACTTTGTCACCAGGCTTTATTTTCACAGTTTTTACAGTAACATCCGCAGGCGATTTGATAATATTTTCCATCTTCATCGCCTCCAATATAAACAGGTTATCCCCTTTCTTTACTTCGGCGCCTTCGGTTACAAATAACTTAAGTACCATACCCGGCATCGGAGCTTTAATTTCACTTACCCGGGAAGTATTCAAAGCACTCAAACCCAATTGGTCAAGCAAAATATCAAACTGATCCTTTGCTTCAACAGTATAGATAGTACCATTTACTTTTATTTCGGCTATTTTAGTTTCCCTGTTAAAGCTTACAACTTCCGCGTTATAAGATTTAAGATCATTCAAAATGTGAAATATCGAAGGCTGTAATTGCTGAATATCTATATTCACCCGTTTGCCATTGATCAATAGCTTGCCCTCATCTTTTTCAAGCTTATAATCTATGCCGTTTATTTTTAGTTGGTACATTCTTTTGGATTTGAGATGTTAGATATGAGATCTGAGATTGGTAAGATTCAATATTAGAATTTAGGTTTTAGAGATTAGAATTTATTATTTACTGAGTTAATACATATTGCACCATATTAGCGCCCATTTTTAAGGCTTTTATGCGGGTTTCTTGTGTATCGCCGGCATAAGTTCCATAGTCCTCCCATCCGTTGCCCAGATCGCACTCATAATCGTAGAAACAAACCAGGCGCCCTTTGTAGATCAGGCCAAAACCCTGTGCCCGTTTTCCTTCATGCTCATGCACTTTAGGCAGCCCATTCGGGAAATCATATTTTTGGTGGTAGATAGGATGATTAAGCGGCAGTTCCACAAAATCAAGTTCAGGGAAAACCTTTTTCATTTCACGTCTAATAAATTGATCAAGTCCATAGTTATCGTCAATATGCAAAAAACCACCACCGGTTAAATATTTACGCAGGTTGCGGACCTCCTGATCAGAGAAGATCACATTGCCATGCCCTGTCATAAAAATAAATGGATAATTAAATAGCTCGGCACTTCCTACATCAACCACTTCGTCTTCTGCCTGGAAATTAGTTTTTAAGTTTTCATTACAAAACTTGATGAGGTTAGGCAATGCGGTCCTGTCGCCATACCAATCGCCTCCGCCATTATACTTCAGCTTGGCCATCTTATAGGTTGGTGCATTAAAACTGCTCAAACTTAATAATGCCAGTACTGCTATAAATGAAAAGATTCTCATACACGGTTCAAAAAATTCACTTCAAAACAGGCTTCTAAAGCTGCTGTCTCAGTGCGTAAACGACTTTCACCTAAAGTTAGGGCTTTAAAATCATTATTTAACGCTTCACCGATCTCTTTTGGTGTAAAATCGCCCTCGGGTCCAATTAATATTAAGTATTTTCCGAATGGCTTGAGCTCCTCTTTTAAAGTAAACTTATCGTCAGGCTCACAATGTGCAATAAATTTTTGTCCATCAAATCGGGTTGATATCAATTTATTAAGGGCTACGGGTTCATTTAAAACCGGATGCCATGCTTTAATAGATTGCTTTATAGCCGCGGTGATGATCTTATTCAGGCGCTCAACCTTGGCTTCCTTGCGCTCAGAGCGTTGGCAAATGATAAGAGAAATTTCATCTATGCCAATTTCAGTTGCCTTTTCAAGAAACCACTCCAGTCGTTCAATATTTTTTGTAGGTGCTATCGCTATGTGGAGATAATGGTTCCTCTTATGAAAATCTTTCTCTATTGAAACGATACGTAGTTGTGTTCTTTTCGGGTGGGCATCAGCTATAGCGGCTGTATAAAAATTCCCTCGTCCGTCAATAAGTTCAATTTCGTCACCAGGTTGCAAACGTAATACTTTTACGCAATGCTTGCTTTCCTCTTCATTTAGAAAATAGGTTGAAGATGCAGCATCTATATCCGGTGTATAAAAGAGTTGCATTTCCAAAAGAGGTTTTAATGCAGATCGATTGTATCCTCGGCGTTCAGTAACAATTCAAGCTTCACCGATTCTATATTCTGATCCGACTTTTTCAATACAGTAATATTATAGCCGTTGGATTCCTTTTGCTCACCTACATCTGGTATTTTACCAAATATGTCACCCAGCCAGCCCGAAACCGTATCGAAGTCTCCATCTTCGGGTAAATCATGTGGCAAATGGCTGTTCACATCATATATAGGTGCAAGAGCATTTACTATAAATTCCGTATCATTTACCTTTTCAACTATAGGCTTTTCCTCATCATATTCATCCTGAATATCGCCTACCAGTTCTTCAACAATATCTTCCAGGGTAACCATACCTGCAGTACCTCCAAACTCGTCCAATACAATAGCTATTTGTATGCGTTTTTGCTGCAACTCGGCCATCAGATCGTTTATCTTTTTTGTTTCAGGAATAAAGTAAGGCTTGCGGATAATATCTTTTATAGCGAAGACCTTCTTATGAACCAATAGGGGCAGAACATCCTTTGCATGAACAATACCTACTATCTTATCAATAGTTTCTTCATAAACAGGAATACGTGAATAACCTTCGGTTATCAGCATCTCTAATAATTCTTCCTGATTTGTATCGATCTCTACGCCTGATATTTTGGTACGGGGCACCATGATATTTTTAACAACGCGCTCATTAAAATCGAAAACATTCTGAATAAGCTCATGCTCGGTTGAATCCAAAGCACCTGTTTCTTTACCTTGTTCAAGCAGGTACTGTAACTCTTCCGAACTGTGGTGGGCCTCACTACCCGGTACCGTATTTATACCAAATGATTTCAATATAAAGTTTGCAAACCCGTTCAAAAACCAAATGAAAGGCCTGAAAACAAGGAAAAAGAAACGAAGTGGAACAGCAATAGTCATTACCGTACGCACCGACCGCTGTATAGCTACCGATTTTGGTGCCAGTTCACCAAATACTATATGTAATACAGTAATGAACACGAAGGCCACTATGTGGCTGGTATTTATTATTATCGGAGAAGTTATAATAAGGCCAAAAATCGAAAACAGGTTCAGCATCAATTTGGTAACAACCTCCTGCCCAGCCCAGCCTAAGCCCAGTGAAGCAATGGTAATACCCAATTGTGTTGCGGCCAGGTAACCATCAAGATTACCCATGATGCCTTTGGCTACTTTTGCCGTGCGGCTACCCGCCTTAGCTTTAATTTCTATCTGCGAGCCCCGCACCCTTACCATGGCAAACTCAGCAGCCACAAAAAAGCCATTTAATAATACCAGGCACCCGGTGAGAACTATATAATAACCGTTTATTTCAAGATCAGGGCCCATTTACTGATTTATTGGTACGAGGGAAAAGTAGATTTATACAATTCCAGGCTTTCTAATATCGCTTTATGTGCGTAGCGCTTACCCAAAAGGTGTTCAATAGTGACATTTTTACCTTCAAGCTTTTTATAGTCCTGGAAAAAACGAACGATCTCTTTCATAGCGTGCGGCGGCAATTCGCTTAAATCGTCAATATAATTAACAGACATATCATTCTTAGCTACCGCAATAATCTTATCATCCTGCTCTCCATTGTCCACCATATGCATTACACCCACTACTTTAGCTTCGATGATTGACATCGGGAATACATCAACAGAGCACAATACTAAAATATCCAATGGGTCATGATCATCGCAATAAGTCTGCGGTATAAACCCATAATTTGCAGGATACATTACAGATGAAAAAAGAACCCTGTCTAATTTTAGCAATCCTGAATCTTTATCTATCTCATATTTAGCTTTTGATCCTTTGGGGATCTCAATTATTGCATTTACTATGTCAGGCATATTTTCGCCCGGTGAAACCTGATGCCAGGGGTGCTGTGTACTCATTATTTATTATAGTTATAAATTCTATTCTGTCGTTTCTTTACTAAATACCTTTTTCAGGTAAGCAAAAAGTAACGGAATAGATGTAATTAATATTAATCCCAATATCACATACTTAAGGTAAAATTTAATCTCATCAGGGTATTTTCTTCCTAAAAAGAACCCTGCTAAAGTTAAAGTGCTTACCCAGGTTATGCTGCCTATTAAATTGTATAAGGTGAATTTTTTGAAATCCACTTTGACCACTCCTGCAAAGATAGGAGCAAAAGTTCTAATTATAGGGAAAAATCTGCCTAAAACAAGAGCCATGCCTCCGTACTTTGCATAAAATTCTTCAGCCATGGTTACATAACGCTTTTTAAAAAACAAGGATTCGTTGCGTTTAAACAGAACCGGGCCTGTTCGGTAACCAAACCAATAGCCCGCATAATTACCTAAAACTCCGGCAATGATCAGTGAAATAACCAGTGTATAAATGGGGACATCGACAATTCCGGCTGCGCATAAAATCCCTGCTAAAACCAGCAAGTAATCACCCGGCAGAAAGAAACCGAAAAACAATCCTGTTTCGGCAAAGATTACAACTAGTAAAAGATAAAAGCCACCTGTCCGTATTATGGATTGAGCGTCTGTTAAATTTTGAAGATGTTCCCAGAATTGTTCCATTCACTATCTCCGTAAAACTACTAATATAAAATTAATTAATAGTACTGTAATTACGGATTATATGAGGTTGGCTATAAAACCCGGGCAAACGCCAATCACAATAGTTGCCAAAGCCGCCAATCCCAATACAAAACTGAAATAACCGGGTACTGTCACTTCATCACGTTCGCTGCTGCGGAAATACATGGCTATGATCACCCTGAAATAGTAGAAAATGCTGATAATAGCATTCACAACAGCCAGGATAACTAAGGTAGTATGGTATTGTGCCAGCGCTCCTGAGAACACAAAGAATTTACCGATAAAGCCCGCCGTAAGTGGAATACCCGCTAACGATAACATTGAAATAGTTAAAACCAGCGCAAGAAAAGGGTTTCTTTTTGCCAGACCATTAAACGTATCGAAGTTATCGCTACTTGCTTGCTGCTGAACCAGTATCAGGGCTCCAAACGCTATGATAGATGCAATGGAATAGGCCGTGGAGTACATAAATACAGCGTTAGCGGAGCTACTTCCCAAAGCCACTATAGCAAAAAGTAGATACCCGGCATGCGAGATACTGGAAAATGCCAGCATCCTTTTAAAGCTTTGCTGATATAATGCAGTAATATTGCCAATAAACAAGGTAATGATAGTGATGATGAGCAATGCGGGCATCCAGAATTCAGACATTGGCGCAAAGCATTCTGAAAACAAACGCAGGAAAGCAGCAAAACCAGCAACTTTAACTACCGTAGACATAAAAGCGGTAATCAATGTAGGTGAACCTTCGTAAACGTCAGGTATCCAAAAATGGAATGGTGCAGCCCCAACTTTAAAACATAATCCTACTATGATCAGCATAATACCAGTTCCTAGCATCGGATCAATGCCTTTGGGATTCGCTAATGTCCAGTCGCGTATTGCCTGCAGATTAAATGAACCTGTAGCGCCGTAGATCAAAGTAATACCGAATAGTAAAAATCCCGTGGAGAATGCTCCCATCAGGAAATATTTTAACGAAGCCTCGTTTGAAGCAAAATCGTTCTTTTTGATACCTGCCAGTATGTAGAGGCTCACCGACATAATTTCGATACCGATAAACAGCATCGTTAAATTATTGTAAGAAAGCATTACGATGATACCTGCTAATGAGAACAGAATAATGGCATAATATTCGGCAACGTGACTGCTTATTTTTTCAAAATATTCTTTGGACAGCAACAATATCAGTATTGTAGAAATAATGGTGATCGCTGAAAATGCTATTGCGAAGTTGTCAAACAACATCATGCCATGGAAAATTGGCTGGGCATTATTAGATTTTGTCCATTCCATTACAGCTAATCCTAATGCAACAAGCAAACCTATCACGGTAACCGGCAATAAAGCATTTTTAGCCTTAAACAGGCCTAAATACAGCACCAGTATAGGTAAAACAGATAATATAATTAAGGTATTCATTCCTTTTGAAGTTCTAAATTCTAAACTCTAAATTCTAAATCAGATATTCTAGTTACTCTTTATTTTTTCCAGCATGGCTCCAAAAATCTTCATTAGTTCTGTAGCCTCCTGTATTAGTAAAGCTCTTTGAGCTTCTGATAATTCATTTATATCTATTAGTCTGAGCCATAAACGACTCTCTTTTGCTTCTTTTCTGCAAATTTTTATTCTATGCACAAAATCGTTACGACTAAAACTTTCATTTGCTTCTATAAAATTAGCTGCAACCGATCCTGACGAACGGACAAGCTGTTTATAATATTCAATGTTATGTATGGACTTATCTATCTTTTTTAAAAACTCCTTACAATTATTGGCGAAATCAAATGTCCTATCCTCCAGATCAAACTTTTTAACATATTCAGTTCCTTCGTCCACTCAAATTAGAATTTAGAGTTTAGGATTTAAAATTTATCACCTACGGTTTTACCGGTAATGTCTTATTGAAAACTAAACGTAATAAGTTATGTACACTCGCTTCTGACAAATGCAGTATCGGTTGCGGGTAAATCCCGATAACAATAATTAATGCACAGATAATTCCAAGCACCAAAACCTCCGAACCACTGATGTCAGTAAATGTAGCTGTTAATGCATTAGTTTCACCTTGCATTACGCTTTTATACATCCTGAACATATACACGGCTCCAAATATCATAGTCAAACCAGCTATAGCTACCAGCCATACACTATTCTGGAACACGCTGTTCAGCAATAAGAACTCACCCACAAATCCATTGGTTAATGGTAAGGCTACGGTTCCTAATACAATAATTAAAAAGGCGATAGCAAACTTTGGTGCGACTTTGGCAATACCGCCCATCTCACTTATTTCGCGTGTATTAAGTCGCCTGCTAATGATATCCCATACAAAGAAAAGACCAACCACGTTAATACCATGATTAAGCATTTGTATCAATGCACCCTGTAAGCCTTGTGATGTCCAAATAAATGAACCATCAGAACGGATAAATGTGAACAATGCTGCAGCTATCAATCCAACGTGAGCGATAGATGAATAAGCTACTAAACGTTTACCATCTGTTTGTTTAAAAGCGATAATTGATGCATAAACAATACCGATAACGGATAATATTACCGCCATTGGCCCCCATTGCTGAACACCAAGCGGAGCAATAGGTATCAGCCAGCGGATAACCCCATAGATACCCATTTTAAGCATGATACCTGCCAACATCATAGTGCCTGCTGGTGGTGCTTCGGTATAAGTATCAGGCTGCCAGGTATGAAAAGGGAATATAGGCATCTTAATGGCAAACGCCAGGAAGAAAGCCCAGAACACAAAGCTTTGCTGGTGAGCAGTCAAATTCAGATCGTAAAATGCATGCAGGTCATACAATTTTGACGGGGTTTGCATGTACAGGTAGATAATACCTACCAGCATAAATAACGAACCGGCAAACGTATAGATAAAGAACTTGATATTGACCTTTATCCTGTTCTCTCCACCCCACATCGCGCAAATGAAGTAGATCGGTATCAGGGCAGCTTCCCATCCTACGTAGAATAAAAAGCCATCCAATGCGGTAAACACGGTTAGCAACCCGGCTTGCATAAACAGGATCAGCGCATAAAATACCGGGGCGTTTTTATATTGATGCTTATAAGTGGTTAAAATGATCAGCGGCACTAACAACGTGGTCAATATCACCATGATCATACTGATGCCATCGATACCTGCAATAAAATAAATACCTGCCCTTGGCAACCATGGGAGATTTACAGCAAACTGCGTAGTAGCATCGGGTACAAAGCGGCTTAAAAAAATGCCTGCTATAACCAGCTCAGCAACAGAAAATGCTAAAGCAGCATATTTAGCCACCTCGTTTTTAAATAATAAAACAACAAGTGCTGCAACAATCGGCAAAAAAAGTAAAATACTAACTGTCATTTTTTATATCGTAAACGCTTATTGTTATATCTTAACTAAACTAAATATTAATATCGCGATGATGCCAGCTACCATCATAAAGATGTAAAAGCCAACATTACCGGTTTGTAAAAGGCGTAAGCCTTTGCTTGTTTTTACCGAGAGCTTACCCAGGCCATTTACCAGGCCATCAATAACCAATAGATCAACCACTTTATAAAAGAAAACTGATAATGCATCCAGCGGCTTGCGGATCAGCCAATCATATATCTCATCAATATAAAACTTATGATAGGATAGGCTAATCAGACCTGGACGCTCTTCACCATCAGCAACAGGTACATGAGATTTTCTCACATATTTTATATAAGCATAGATCAAAGCGATCACCGCGCCGCTAACTGAGGCGATCATTAAGGTCATTTCTGTTGATGACGCTAAATGTGCTTCAGGTAATAAAGTATTAGATGCTGCAAATACAGGCGCCAGGAAATGTTCCAGCCAATGATGACCTCCCAATACTTCCGGTATACCTATAAAACCACCAATTATAGAAAGTATAGCAAGTGCAACAAGCGGGACAGTCATGCTTGGTGGCGATTCATGTAAATGGTGCTCTTGCTCTGTAGTTCCGCGGAACTTACCGTAAAAAGTAAGGTACAACATACGGAACATATAAAATGAAGTGAACATGGCTGTTATCACTCCGATCACATACATGGTAGTACTGTGTGCGAAAGCATGAGCCAAAATCTCGTCCTTAGAAAAGAAACCTGCGAATGGCGGGATACCCGAAATAGCCAGTGTACCAATCAGCATAGTAGCGAACGTTACAGGAAGCTTACCTTTCAAACCACCCATTTTACGCATATCCTGTTCATCGCTCATCGCGTGAATAACAGAACCCGCACCTAAGAATAACAATGCTTTAAAGAATGCGTGTGTGAGCACATGGAAAAATGCGCCGGTATAAGCACCTACACCTAATCCTAAAAACATATAACCTAACTGTGAAACAGTTGAGTAAGCTAAAACCTTTTTAATATCTGTTTGCGAAAGTGCGATCAATGCTGCAAATACCGCAGTAGCCAAACCAATGATCGCTATGATCTCCATGGTGATTGGCGACATCGTAAATAAAATATTTGAGCGTGCCACCATATAAACACCTGCCGTAACCATGGTAGCGGCATGTATCAATGCAGATACGGGTGTCGGGCCTGCCATTGCATCGGGTAACCATGTAAATAATGGTAGTTGTGCCGATTTACCAACCGCACCTACAAATAGCAGGATAGTGATCAATGTAAAAGGCACTTCACCACCCTTCATGCCAGGTACTTTCGGAAATATATCTGAAAATGTAAGGCTGCCAAAATATCCAATGATAAGGAACAAACCTATGATAAAGCCAAGGTCGCCGATACGGTTCATCACAAATGCTTTCTTAGCAGCATCGGCATAATCCGGATTGGTATACCAGAAGCCAATAAGCAGGTAAGAGCATAAACCTACACCTTCCCACCCAATAAACATCACCAGGTAGTTTGAGCCCATCACCAATAATAGCATGAAGAACACAAACAGGTTAAGGTAAGAGAAAAATTTACCAAAACCCTTATCATGATGCATGTAGCCTACTGAATATAGGTGGATCAGGAAACCTACGCCTGTAATGATCAGCAGCATTAAGGAGCTCAACTGATCAATCAGGAAAGCAAATTGTACTTTGAAGGACGCTACACTAAACCAATCGAATAAACTAACCTCAATTGGAGTACCTGTAGATTTAATCTGTAAAAAGGCCCCAACACTTAGGCCAAATGAAATCAAAACCATCAGGTTACCGATAGTGCCAATTACTCCCTTTGAAAAGATATTACGGCCAAGTCCGTTGATCAGGAAACCAGCTAAAGGTAGAATAGGAATAAGCCAGATATATTTATCCATGTTATAAGTTGTACGTTATACGTGTGACGTTTTACGTTTATATATTATAAATCTTCCAAATCCGAAACCTGCCTGCCGCAGGCAGGTTGAACTTCCGAAATCCGAAATTTGTTTACCACTTTAACCTGTTCAGCACATTAATATCTATCGAATTAGTATTGCGGTAGATCATTACTATGATAGCCAAACCAACTGCCACTTCTGCAGCAGCAAGCGCCATAACAAAAAACACGAAAACCTGTCCGGTTGCATCTCCACGATATACTGAGAATGCAGTGAGTAACAAGTTTACTGAGTTCAGCATCAGTTCTATCGACATAAAAATTATGATCGCGTTACGACGGATCAATACACCTATTACGCCAATCGAAAATATGATAGCACTTAATAAGATGTAATGATTGAGCGGTACCGATTGTACGGTTTTAAAAAAACTATCCATCACACTGTGGTTTTTTTATCTTTTGTAGCCAGTAATACCGCTCCCACCATTGCTGATAACAGCAAGAGTGACGATACTTCAAACGGCAATAAAAATTCGTTGAATAATACTTTGCCCAGGTTTTTCACTAAACCAAGGCTTGGATCTTTAAGCAATACCGGTTGTGAAACGCCAACGGCTTTTAAAGCTGCTATTACTACTACCATCAAACATCCACCACCCAATACTGCAGCAATCTTTACCATAGTTGATTTCATTGGCTCTGAATCCTTGTTTAGGTTGATGAGCATCAAAGTGTACAGGAACAATACCAATATGGCACCCAGGTACACAATAAAATTTACTACGGCCAGGAACTGGGCATTGAGCAGAACATACTGCACGGTAAAAGTGAAAAATGTGAGTATAAGGTAAAGTATACTGTGCACAGGATTTTTTGCAGATATTACCAATACTGCGAACAGTATGGACAAAATTGCGATAAAGTAAAATATACTCATTTCTATTATTTACAATATAACTCTGCCTCTAAAAGTGAGGCAAAGTTATAAACTTCTTTTATTGATTTAAGGGTGCCTCTACTAATTTGTCTTTACCGTAAATAAAATCTTTTCTCAGGTAGTCGGCAGGGACAATATCACCATCCAGATATATCGCTTCTTTAGGGCAAGCCTCTTCACAAAGGCCGCAAAAAATACAACGTAACATATTTATTTCGTATACTGCTGCATATTTTTCCTCACGATATAGATTCTCTTCTCCCGGTTTACGCTCTGCTGCGATCATGGTGATCGCTTCGGCAGGGCATGATAAGGCACACAGTCCACATGCTGTACAACGTTCACGTCCATCCTCATCGCGTTTTAGTGAGTGCATACCTCGGAAATTCTCAGAGAACTCACGTTTTTGCTCAGGGTAGCGAACAGTCACATCTTTCCTAAACAGAAAGTGCTTCATGGTAATCGCCAAGCCTTTTACAATTGCAGGCAGGTATATCCGCTCCGCAAAATTGAGTGGCTTTGATTCAATTACCTTCTTTTTATTGCTTAATGATTCCATTTAATGTCTTTCTTTAAAATTTTATAAATGTCATCCAAAGTCCGGTTACTATTATATTAGCTATGGCAATAGGTATTAAACCCTTCCAGCCCAGATCCATCAACTGGTCATAACGGAAACGCGGTATTGTCCAGCGTACCCACATAAAGAAGAAGATGAACAAGAATATTTTTGCAAACAGTACCACAGTACCAATAAGCGGTGCCGCCACCGGGCCTGCGTGTACAGCAACCCAATCCATACCCGGGTAATTATAACCACCCCAATATAAAGTTGCCATTACTGCCGATGATACAAACATATTAATGTACTCAGCAAACAGATAAAAGCCCAGCTTCATGGATGAATATTCGGTATGATAACCACCCACCAATTCAGTTTCGCATTCAGGTAAATCGAATGGCGTACGGTTAGTTTCGGCAAAAGCACAAATAATAAAGATGATGAAACCCAGGGGCTGATAAATGATGTTCCAATGCCAGCCATGCTGTTGTTCTGCTATTTCCTTTAAGCTTAAACTACCGGTTGTCATCAATAAAGCGATGATTGACAGACCCATTGCAATTTCGTAGCTGATGTTTTGTGATGCAGCACGGATCGCGCCTAATAATGAATATTTATTATTTGATGCCCAGCCACCTATCATTACACCATACACACCTAATGAAACTACACCAAATATGTAAAGCACACCAACATTTATGTCTGTTACCTGCAGGTCATAAGCATGGCCACCGATAACGATCTGCTGTCCCCATGGAATAACTGCAGTACCGATACAGGCTGTCATAATAGCCAGTGAAGGGCCAACAATAAACAAAAATTTACTTGAATTGGTCGGGATGATCTCTTCTTTCAGGAACATTTTGCCACCGTCAGCCAAGGGCTGCAATATACCAAATGGACCTGCACGGTTAGGGCCAACCCTATCCTGGAAAAACGCAGCAATTTTACGTTCAGCATAAGTGGAGTACATGGCGATCACCAAACTGATCAGGAATATCACCACAATCAGTACCAGTCTTACTATAATATCTGTAGTTTCCATTATAATCGTGTCTCCCGTTCAAATTGTTCTTTATTGGCTTCCTGCAACACCGGATTAGTTTTTACCACCGGCAGCGGGTGCATCATTTCATAATGATTTGAGCTGATCACTGAGTGGTTTGATACCTTACGCGGCCCTTCAATTACCCAGTCACTGGTTTTCTTTTTATCAAAACGGCAAGTATTGCAAATAAACTCTTCTACTTCGCCATATACATCTTTGCGTGCGGTTACACGCAACACATCCTCGCCTTTGTACCACAAGGTAACTTTACCATTGCAGCCGGGGTGATCGCAATCACGATGCGCCTCAACAGGTTTGGTAAACCAAACACGGTTACGGAAACGGAAAGTCTTATCGGTTAATGCACCTACCGGACAAACATCGATCACATTTCCTGAGAAATCATTATCAACTGCAGCCTGGATATAGGTAGATATTTCTGAATGATCGCCACGGTTTAAAATACCATGGATACGATGGTCGGTAATTTGGTCAGCTACAAAAACACAACGGTAGCACAGGATACAACGCGTCATGTGCAATTGTATCTTATCACCGATATCTATTTTGTGGAATGTGCGACGGTCAAACTCATAACGTGTTTTAGCAGCGCCGTGTTCAAAACCTAAATTTTGCAGATCGCACTCGCCGGCCTGGTCGCAAATAGGGCAATCCAGCGGATGGTTGATCAATAACATTTCAACAATGCCTTTACGTGCTTCAATTACCTCAGGCGAAGTAATATTCTGTACTTCCATTCCGTCCATCACCGCGGTGCGGCATGATGCTACCAGTTTAGGCATAGGGCGTGGATCTTTCTCAGAACCCTTGCTCACCTTCACCAAACAGGTACGGCATTTACCACCACTACCCTGCAATTTGGAGTAATAGCACATAGCAGGCGGAACAATGTCACCACCGATCTGCCTTGCGGCATTCAGGATGCTTGTCCCCGGGTCTACTTCAACGGGAATACCGTCTATTGTTACTTTATGTTTATCTGACATTATATTAAGTCAAAATATATTATCTCTTTTTTGTCATGCTGAGGAACGAAGCATCTTCTTCGTCCTGCTCATCGGCGATGTCTGTCGCAGAAGATTCTTCGCTATTGCTCAGAATGACAATTCTATTTTTATTCAGAGGCTTACGCCACTTTTTCTTCCAACTTCGGCAACGGATCGGCATAATGTGCCAGTCCATAATTTCTTGTTGTTGCTTCTGACGGATTAGTCACGTGCCATTCAAATTCATCCCTGAAATGGCGGATCGCACTGGCTACAGGCCATGCTGCTGCGTCACCCAGCGGACAAATGGTATTACCTTCAATCTTTTTAGATACGTCAACTAACAGGTCCATATCACTCATCTTACCATGGCCGTATTCTAAACGGTGCAATACCTTTTCCATCCATCCTGTACCCTCACGGCATGGCGAACATTGTCCGCAGCTTTCGTGGTGATAAAAACGGGTAAAGTTCCAGGTGTTTCTTACGATACATTGATCTTCATCATAAGCAATAAAACCACCTGATCCCAGCATCGTACCGCTAACAAAGCCGCCATCAGCTAATGATTCATAGCTCATCAGGCGTGGCTCGTTATTAATAGTTTTCAAGAACAAGTTTGCGGGAAGGATCGGCACTGATGAACCACCAGCCACCACAGCTTTCAGGCGTTTGCCATTGGCTATACCACCACAATATTCGTCTGAAAACAAAAACTCTTCAACCGGTAAACCTAAGTCAATCTCATAAACGCCAGGGTTCTTTACGTTACCTCCGGCTGATATCAATTTGGTACCTGTACTGCGACCAATACCAATTTTTGCGTATTCCTCACCACCTTCATTGATGATCGGAACAACGGCAGCAATTGATTCCACATTGTTCACCACAGTTGGGCAGCCATATAAACCTGCAATAGCAGGGAAAGGCGGCTTAATACGCGGGTTACCACGTTTGCCTTCCAATGATTCCAATAAAGCGGTTTCTTCTCCGCAGATATAAGCACCACCACCCGGTTGAACATAAAGCTCCAGGTCATAACCTGAACCTAAAATATTTTTACCTAAAAATCCTTTACTCTTTGCTTCCGCGATGGCTTTTTCAAGGATGCGTATCTGCGGCATCATTTCACCACGTACGTAGATGTAAGATGTATTAGCACCCAGTGCAAAGCTCGAAACGATCATCCCCTCAATTAATAAGTGAGGGATATAGGTCATCAGGTAACGGTCTTTAAAAGTGCCCGGCTCTGATTCATCCGCATTGCAAACCAAATAACGTGCAACACCTTCTGGCTTAGCCAAAAAGCTCCACTTCATCCCTGTTGGGAAACCTGCACCGCCACGGCCGCGCAAGCCTGATTTTTTAACTTCCTCAACAATATCGTTGGGGGCCATTTTCAGTGCTTTTTCAACAGAAGCATAACCACCCTTTGATCGGTATACATCAAAAGTGTTAATGCCGGGTACATTTATATGTTCTAAAAGTAATTTGCGTGCCATTACTATTTAATAAATCTTTTTAGTCATATTATAATAATTAATATGCCTGATTACACAAGTTGCAAAAGCTGCAACAATGAACGGAGCCAGGATAATTGGATAGGTTTTTAGCCCATCAGTGCTGTAAACCATAATTAATACGATAACAAATACTATGTCGGCCAATACCAAGGTTGTTCTGTCCATATTAATTATTTTAAGCTTCGTCAATATATCTTACCAGTTTGCTTATACCAGGTGACATGCCAGAAAATACTCCTGCCAATCAACACCAATATTACCAAACTCATAGCCAGTACGTTTTGGGTAAAATGTGCGGTAACAAAGTACAGCGCAGCAAGTGCAACCAACACTATTATATCACCATAAATTACCCTGTTCTTCGTTATCATTATTATTAATTATTCGTTTTTTTCTTTAAACTATCGATCAATGTATCAACTGATTCGTTAGTTAATTTCTCATAAAACGTATATTCAGGACCTATCTGCAAAACCGGACCATAACCACAGGCTGCAAGACACTCCACTCCTCTCCAGCTAAATAAGCCGTCCGGAGTTACATCACCTTCTTTCACACCCAATTTTTGTTCGATGTGATCCATTATTTTTTCGGCACCTACTAAGCAGCATGGACTTGTACGGCAAACCTCCAGCACATATTTCCCTTGCGGGCGCATAAAGTACATGCTGTAAAAAGTGGCTACCTCATATACTTCAATAGACTGTATATGTAAATACTCAGCAACTTTATCCATTGCAGGTGGGCTAACCCAGCCAAGCTCAGCCTGTACCAAATGCAGTATAGGCAGCAAGCCTGATTTTTGCTTTCCTTTCGGATAGCGGCTCACAATATCATCAAACTGCTTGATCAACGCCGGCGAAAACTCAACCGGTACGCCTGTATTTTCTACTTTAAGCATCTAATTCTCCGGCAATTACGTTTAAACTACTCATATTTATGATCGCATCCGATATCAGCATACCGCGGCTCATAGGTGCATACATCTGGTAATTGATGAAGCTTGGCCTGCGGAAATGCAAACGGTATGGCGAACGTCCACCATCATTTACCAGGTAAAACCCTAACTCACCGTTAGCGCCTTCAACTGCATGGTAAACCTCAGTATTCGGAGTCGGCACCTCTCCCATCACAATTTTAAAGTGATAGATCAGCGCTTCCATATTATTATAAACTTCTTCTTTTGGAGGCAGATAGAACTCAGGCACATCAGCATGGAAAATATCTGATGGCTCACCCTCAATTTTTTTCAGTGCCTGCTCAATCAGGCGAAGGCTCTGCCACATTTCCTCGTTACGCACCAAAAAACGATTGTAAACATCGCCATTGCTGCCAACAGGAACTTCGAAATCAAACTCTTCGTACGAGCTATATGGCTCCATCGCACGAACATCGTAATCTACCCCAGCAGCACGTAACAAAGGACCGCTCCAGCTATAGCTTAAAGCCTCTTCGGCTGTAACAGCAGCAACATCTTTAGTACGATCTACAAAAATACGGTTACGGTTAAACAGCGCTTCAAACTCCTTTAATGCAACAGGAAATTCCTTCAAAAACTTGCGCGTTTTCTCAAACAGGATATGATTAAAATTACGCTCGAAACCACCTATACGGCCAACATTGGTAGTAAGGCGCGATCCGCATATCTCCTCATATATTTCGTAAATATCCTCACGATATTTCATCATATAGAGGAAACCGGTAAAAGCACCTGTATCCACGCCCAATACACCATTACAGATAATATGGTCTGATATACGGGCAAGTTCCATAATAATGATGCGCATATAATCTACGCGCTTAGGCATTTGTATGCCTAAAAGCTTCTCAACCGTCATATGCCAGCCCATGTTATTGATGGGCGATGAGCAATAGTTCATTCTGTCAGTCAACGGTGTGATCTGGTAGAATGGCCTGTGCTCGGCAATTTTTTCAAAAGCACGGTGGATGTAGCCTATGGTTGATACGCCGCTTACGATACGCTCGCCATCAAGGGTAAGCACATTCTGAAACACGCCATGTGTTGCAGGGTGAGTTGGCCCAAGATTAAGCGTTGAGTATTCGTTTTGCGGGTCGTTATCGGTATATACTGGATGATTCTGCATTAAACAATTTGTTTTTTAATGGTATGCAGGCTATTATGAATTATATTATTTGTTTTAAAAATGTCATTCATAATGGTTTGCATTATCTTCCGAAAAAATAATCTCTTTTATCAACACGGTTAGGGTCTTCCAGCGGATACTCTTTACGCATCGGGAAAACCGTCATGTCATCAACATTTAATATTCTGCGTAAGTCAGGATGACCTTCAAACACTACTCCAAAAAAGTCATAGGTTTCACGTTCCATCCAGTTAGCGCCATTCCAAAGTACGGTGGCCGTAGGCATCTTCACATCGCCATCGGCAACAAAAACTTTTATACGGATACGCACATTATTCACCAGGCTATGCAGATGATAGATAATACCTATCTGCTTTTCAGCTTCAGGATAATGGATCGCCGTTATATCTGTCAAATAAATAAATTGCAACGCAGCATCAGTTTTTAAAAAGGTCAGCAGGTCGATGATCTTTTCGCGGCTGGTTTCAAGGGTCAGCAATCCGAAGGGTTCGCTGATGTTGGTTACATCGCTGTCAAACCGGGCTTTGATGCTGTTTAGCAGCTCTTCGTTGGTTATCTTGCTCATTATTGGATGCCGTATGAAGCTAATAATTTCTGATACTCAGGGGTATCCCTTCTGCGCAGGGACTCTGTTTGCACCAAGTGTTGAATCTGCATAAAACCATCGATGACGGCTTCGGGCCGCGGCGGGCAACCGGGTATATAAACATCAACAGGTATAATCTCATCAATACCCTGCAACACCGAATAAGTATCAAATATTCCGCCGCTTGAAGCACAGGCCCCCATAGCTAATACCCAGCGCGGCTCAGCCATTTGCAGGTAAACCTGCCTTAAAACCGGGCCCATTTTTTTTGAAATTGTACCCATCACCATCAGCAGGTCTGCCTGCCGGGGTGAAAAACTCAATCGCTCTGCACCAAATCTCGACAAATCGTAGGTGGAAGCCATAGTCGCCATAAATTCGATGCCACAGCAAGATGTGGCAAAAGGCAGCGGCCATAATGAATAGGAACGCGCCAAACCGACTGCTTTATCAAGCGATGTAGCAAAAAATCCTGCGCCTTCTACACCTGGAGGAGCTTCAACAATTTGAATATCACTCATGATCTATAAATAACATAATACGTTACAGCAAAAGGCTAAAACGTATACAAATTTACAATAAATTACAATGTAAAAAACACACTATGGTACACAGGTGAATTATTTAGAACCAATCTAAATTTAGTCCCAATCCAATGCACCTTTCTTTATAACATATATAAAGCCAAGTAAAAGTGTACCCATAAATATGAACATCTCTACCATACCTTCCTTGCCCAGTTCTTTAAAATTAACTGCCCATGGGTACATAAATATTACTTCCACATCAAACAGCACGAACAATATAGCTACAAGGAAATATTTGATAGACATTGGTGTACGGGCATTACCAATTACTTCGATGCCCGACTCAAACGGAGTCAATTTATCACTGGTAACACGTTTTGGACCAATTTTGTGCGTTACAAACATGGTGGTAACCACAAAACCCACAGCCACTAACATTTGAAATATGATGGGCAAATAATTTACAGGCAAACTTTGTACTTCCATGGTGCAAATATACTAATGGAACAATAATAAAAAAGCCTCCCGATAAATCGAAAGGCTTTTAATTTTTGTGGAGGAAGATTATTTACTCTTGCCGCCACCTGCTTTGCGCTTAAAATAATCAAGCGCCTGTTTATTGGCGGGGTCAATATCCTTTGCTTTTCCGAAGTTTTCGGCAGCTTTGGTATCATCTTTTTCCTTAAACTCGTAGTAAGTTCCTAAATAGGCATAAGCTTCTGTTAACTGATCTTTATCCTGCTGTGTAGCCGGGGGGCCCTTAGCTACAGCTGCCGCAATAAACTTTTCATACATTGGCTTAGCTAAACCTTTAATATTATTTCTATCAGTCTCACGAAGGTCAGCTATTCTCGCGCGGTACAGGTAAGCTATTGCCGGCGTACTAGCACCTGCTTTTTGTATTACATAGCCAAATGCTGTATCTGCTTTTGCAAGTAACACGCTATCTGCTCTTGGAGCCTTTGGGTCTTTAATAGTCTTTTGATCTTCAATAGTAAAACCGAAGTAATAACCCATACCAGCGTAAAAGTGGTCAGTCAGTTTTGCGTTACGTGATTTGAAAGCATAAATGTCATAAGCTTCACCTGCTTCTTTGTATTTCTTAGCCGCAAAATCAGATTTGGCAATATCCTGGTAAACGTCCACATATCCACTATCCAATTGTAAAGCTTTTTGCAATGATTGAATTCCTAATGAGTCCTGTTTAGTCGCAATTTGCAAACGGCCTAAATATAAATAGTCACGTGGAATTATACGTTTCGGATCTGCTTTAGTGATCCAGGTATTCATCGCAGTTAAACCAGCTGGGTAATCCTTATTTTCATAAGCAGCATAACCTAAGTAACGGAACGCTCTTAAATTTGAATTACTCGATTTGGCTAATTCCGTAGTCACTTGTTGTAAAGTTTGGAAATCACCGGCATTGATCAGGAAGTCAGCATAACGCATTTGCGACTCCGGAGAATTATCTGTTAAGCTGATATATTTTTTGTACTGCACGGCAGCTTCCTTTACTTTTTCAGAAGCTTTTGAAGGTACACTTTGTGCCCAGCGCAGGTCAGTTTCTGCCCATTCGCGGTAAGCCGGGCCATAATTAGGATCGATAGCTAATGCAGCCTGGAACTGCTTTTCAGCATCTTCAAAGTTGTCTGCATATTTCCACAATACACCTAATGCTACGTTAGCACCTGGTGATCTTGGATCAAGTGTTAAAGCTGTTGAGAAATTGGTATAAGCATCATTACTTTTTAACAAGATACGATCTGCCTCTCCCATTGTAATAAATAACTCAGGATCACTTGATGCAGCAGTAGCATTTTTGTCTTTGCTTTTTACCGCACTGGCAGTATTACCTTTCGTTAAGATATCCAAAGCTGCAGTTGCATCAGCAGGAGCAACTTTTCCGCTTGCATCTGGCAACAAATAACCTTTACCTATGTACACATAAGGTTTGCTATCCTTAGCCGCCAAACTAACTGCTTTGTTAAAATTGGTGCTGGCGCCTGAATTATCTTTATCCAAACGTGCTACTATGCCCATCCCGGCATAGTTTAACGCTGAAATTGGATTAACGTTTAATCCTTTTTGAAAAACTGCTTTAGCTGAGTCCGGGTAATCCTGTTTAATGTATACCCAACCCAGGTAAAAATAATTTTCATCTTTGGTTGATTGTGTAACAACCAAATTCTTAAGCATTGATTTAGCTTTCTGGAACTGCTCGGCATCAATAGCTTTTTTAGCATCGGCTAGGCTTTGCGCAAACACTGATGAACCCATAAATACCAGGCCCAATCCGGCTGCAGCTATTTTACTGATAATTTTCATTTTTAAAATTTGTTTACTTTTCAATTGAGCTAAACTATGGTGTATCTTTTTATATTGATAAGAAATACATCCAATAGTTTATTTTTAATTATAATTTATTACTGCGTATCAATATATTCCTTTCAGGAATTGCAATTGGTAAAAGACCCGATCTCAAAATAATTCGCTGGCCCTTATCGCCTTTAATAAAATGTTCAAAGCCATTTCCCAAGCCGTCTCTACCAGTGCAGTTTACAATGTATAAATACCTTAATAAGGGGTATTGTTTTAAATAAAGTGTTGTTTGCGATGGCCTGAAGTATTCCGTAGGGGCGGTTTTACTGTTTTCATCCTTTATTGCCAGAACCTTAACTTTTTTAGCAGCACCCGCATAATCAGCGTCAGGGTCATCTACCCAGCCATAGCTCGTGATACCAATGGCCTCGGGATGTTTACTAACGTAATCTATTACCTCTTTATTTGATTTTAAAGCATAAATATTTTTTTGCTTCAGATTGCTGCCGCCAGTAAAATCTTTCAAATACCGTACCAGGCTGGAGTTGGGGTTATCGAAAACTATGCTTCGGTCTGTTTTAGCTTGCCCGGTAAGCATCTTCTTTATTTCATTAACCGAAGTAGCTGTATCCGTTGACGCCACATTTACAATTATCACCACTGCATCAATAGCAAATTTGGTAACTACTGCGGGTAAACTGTGACTCTTTAACGTATTTACTTCATCAGCATTCAGACTGCGTGAAAGAAAACAAAACCTCGCACTATCAGCTAATAAATATTTTACAACATCATTTTCTGATTTATAAACTATTTCTGGCTTAGCCTTCGGGTAATCATTCTTAAAAATATACAGTTCCTGGTCGAGTATAGGGGCAAATGATTCGTCAGAAACAAATACCGCCTCACCAGAGTCATGAGTATCAGTAAAAACTTTACCGGCTGGAGTTCTTTTACAGGTTTGAAGAGTGCCCAATAAAAGTATCCCCGATAAAATAACTATTATATTATTCTTCATCCTCTGGATCTACTTTAAATAATCGCAAAAACCTTAATAATCCGTATATTATAAACAACGCACCAATTCCTACTCGCTCTGTAGTACCCATATCCAGTTTTTGAATAAGTTTATCCCAAAACATGAACATGAGTCCAAGACTAACACAAGCAATAAAGGTAGCGAAGCCTAAAATAAGCAAAAACCGCCTTTTGGGCGATTTTTGCCTTAAACTAAATTTATAGGGCATTGATCCTATTGATCGTCTGTTTGTAAAGTAAAACTAATTGGCATGGTATAAGCCACACGTACAGGGCGGCCATTTTGTATACCTGGTTTCCATTTAGGTGAGTTCCTTAACACGCGCATTGCTTCTTCATCAGTACCGCTTCCAAGAGAGCGTACAACTTTAATATCAGTAAGCGAGCCGTCTTTTTCAACTACAAAGCTTACAAATACTTTACCCTGTACGTTATTTTCCTTTGCGACAGCCGGATAATGGATATTGTTTCTTAAGAATGCATAAAACTTCTCTATACCACCTGCAAATGTAGGTTCCTGCTCAACCGCTGTAAAGATCTTGTTCGGGTCTTCCTCAGTTACCTGCTTCACGTCCGAATTACCAACTGGTTCATCGATCTTGATATCAGCATTCGGGTCACCTTTTACTGTCTTTTGGCCAGGGTCAGCAACTTCCAATTCCTTTACAGTTGGTGGTTGCTCTTTTACCTCGTTATCGGGTTTTACTACCGGAGGAGGGAATTTTACCTGGTCAACTTTCGGTTTTGGTGGTTCCGGAGGTGGCGGAGGTGGTTTTGTTTTGTCAATTGGGGGTGGTGGTTGTAAAACCACATTGGTTATCTTCACTTTTTCGGTAGCTTTTGGAATAAAGCCACTAATAAAGTTGAGGATGGTTTGGAATGACAAGATAAACACAAATACTGCAATCCCGATAACCAGGGCCTTGGTAGTATTTTTAGGGTTCGACTTTCTTAAATCATAAGCCCCATATGCTTTATTTCTGTCGTTAAAAACGACATCAAGCCATTCAGGTTTCAGTATGTCTAACTTTGATCCTAACATCTTTTAGGCTTTTAAATTTTAACGTTAAATAGCATTTATTAGTATAACTGGTCTTTTTTAAGCTGGGCTACTTCTGCCGGCGTGATCGCAATCACCGCGTAACTCTTTATACCAGTAATAGTGATCTCATCCATTATACTTACAAAATTCTTATAAGTAGCCTTGTCACTTACCTTGATAAGTACAATCATGAAATTATCAGGACCAGCATGCGATGCTTCTATTTCCTTGTTTTTTTCTACAAGGGCCTTGCGTATACCGTTTTTACCAAAATTATCTACTGTTGGTGCAGTTTTACCCGGCTCACCTACAAACCATTCCATTTTATCATTTGCTCCTAAAAGCACTGTCATGGTTCTTGATTCAGGTACAGGTAACTGAACTTCTTTTTTAGATTTATCAGGCCAATATGTATCCATTGCCTTGGGCTTGGCAAGGGTGGTGGCCATTATGAAGAATGTGATCAGTAAGAATGCAAGGTCAACCATTGCTGTAAGATCTATACGAGTGGAGGCTTTCTTACTTCTTACTTTTCCGCCTTTTTTCCCTCCGCCCCCGGAGGTATCTAATTCTGCCATAGCTTACTTACCTTGATTTAGTGATGTTATTAAACTAAATTTATTGACTGTCTGTTTTTGCAGTACATCAATTACTTTTTGAATCTCAGGATATTGCTCGCGTGAATCACCTTTAATTGCAAATCTAAGCTCCTTGTTATGAAGATTCTTCGTAACAATACGGGCCTGGTATATCCAATTAAATAACTCACTGTTTGTGGTGCTATCAACAGGTATACCGGGTGCAACATATTTTTTCTTCTCGTCGGTACTTAAATTGATGTACTGTTTCATTACGTTCATCGGCACGCCGAAAGTAGGTATTACTGAGAATTTCTGAATCTCTTCAGGAGTAAAAGGTTGATTATATTTTTTACCCATCTCTTCAAGCAGCGACTTGCGCAGATCGGTACCTTCTAGCCCGAAGAAAACTTTGCCATGACCTACAGTAATGGTGGCCATATCCACATCAGGGACATTTACCTTGATACTTGAAGCCGGAACATCAACACGCAGAGGGTCTTCCTGTTTTAATTTTGCTGTTAATATGAAAAAGGTAAGCAAAAGGAAAGCCACGTCGCACATAGCCGTCATATCGATCGCTGTACTTTTTCTGGGAATTTTTATCCTCGCCATAATTAATAATTTTTGAAAATATAATAGTGTTTGTAAGGTTATTAAACACCTGTCCGGGTAATACCCGGACAGGAAAACTAAGCACTAAAATATTTTATTATTTCCTTGCGTGTGAAGCTGCAAATGTTTGAACGATACTGAAACCAGTTTCGTCAATAGCATAAGTCAACTTATCAATTTTTGATGTAAAGAAGTTGTACAATACGATTGAAGAAGCTGAAGTGGTGATACCTAACGCGGTATTGATCAACGCTTCAGAAATGTTAGCTGAAAGTTGAGAAGTATCAGGAGCACCTGAAGCAGATAATGTAGAGAATGCTCCAATCATACCCACAACTGTACCTAACAGACCGCTCAAAGTACCGATAGATACCAGAGTAGCAATGATAGTAAGGTTTTGCTCAAGCATAGGCATTTCCAAAGAAGTTGCTTCTTCGATGTCTTTTTGGATAGCTACTGTTTTTTGATCAATGGTCAGTGTATTATCGGCTTCCATTTCGCGGTATTTTTTCAAACCGGATTTGATAACGTTGGCTACTGAACCTTTTTGTTTGTCACACTCAGCGCTGGCAGCATCAATGTTACCTGCGTTAAGTAATGAAGTGATCTTTCTTACGAAAGCGTCAACACTGCCTGTACCGGCAGCTTTACCAATCACGATAGCTCTTTCGATAGAGAATACAATTACCATCAATACAAATGACATGATCACCGGTACGATTGGGCCTCCTTTGTGTACAGTACCGAAGATATCCTGTGGTAAGCCATGTTCGACATCACCACCTGCATAATGGCTCGGATTACCCAATATAAATAGGAAGATCAAAATCCCGACGATAATACAGATAGGTATAGCCAATACTGCAAACATGCCCGTTGCACTGCTTGAGCTTTCTTTTTTTACAGGAGTAGTTGGTTTTGTTGGTGCGGTTGCCATTACTTTTTAGTTTTAGTTTTAGTTTTGTTTATAAAAAAGTTAATTAATGTGCGTGTTAAAAGGGATAACAAAATTAGAATTTTAATGAAATAAAAAAACTTTTTCTGATAATCTTTATCATTATTTAATATAATGTATGGTATTCGCCTGTAAATACAGATTTACATAACGTTACCAAACAAAAAAATTGTCCCTTCTCGGACAATTTTTTACAATGAAAACCATTTTTTTTAATAATCGCAAGTACCACCGATAAAAAATATGTAACTAAACTGATATAGTTACGTATGGCGCTGCATTTATGATCTCTTGTGTGCTGTGTGTAACATATTGTTCGAAGTTTTTCACAAAAGCCATGGCGAGATTATTTGCTTTCTCATCATAGCTGTCTTTATCAACCCATGTGTTACGCGGATTTAATATATTATCAGGCACATTCGGACAGCTCACAGGCATCTTCAAATTAAATACCGGGTGCCCCTGATAGTGTACATGGTCTAATTCACCATTAATAGCCGCAGTAATCATTTCGCGTGTATATTGCAATTTCATTCTTTTTCCCGTGCCATATGGGCCGCCTGTCCATCCGGTATTCACCAGCCATACATTTACATGATGTTCCTTAAGTTTAGTACCTAAAAGCCGGGCATAAACTACCGGATGCAAAGGCAGAAAAGCCTGACCAAAACAGGCCGAAAATGTAGTTTTAGGCTCATTTATCCCAGCCTCGGTGCCTGCAACTTTTGCTGTATAGCCCGAAATAAAATAATACATGGCCTGTGCAGTAGTTAATTTTGATATAGGGGGCAATACGCCAAAGGCATCAGCGGTTAAAAAGAAAATGTTTTTTGGCGATGCTCCTAATGAGGGCATTACCGCATTATTTACATAATACATGGGATAAGCCACGCGTGTATTCTCTGTTTTGCCAATATCAGAGAAGTTCACCTCGCGAGTCCCTTTGATAAAGTTGACATTTTCTAATAAGGCCCCAAATTTTATTGCACTGAATATCTGTGGCTCTTTTTCGGGGGTCAGATCGGCGCATTTGGCGTAGCAGCCTCCTTCGAAGTTAAAAATAGTATAATCGCTCCATCCATGCTCATCATCACCAATGAGGCTGCGATCGGGATCAGCAGAAAGGGTTGTTTTGCCAGTACCTGATAAGCCAAAAAATATAGCCGTGTCTCCTTTAATGCCTGTATTAGCTGAGCAATGCATTGGAAGCACCTGTTTTTCATGAGGCAGAACAAAATTGAGAACAGAAAATATTCCTTTCTTTATTTCGCCGGTATAACCGGTTCCGCCTATCAGTACAATCTTTCTGCTGAAATTCAGGATAGAAAAATTATGCTGACGTGTACCGTCTATAGCCGGATCGGCCATAAAACCTGGAGCCGCGATAACCGTCCACTCTGGTTGTGTGGCTGCATTTACTACTTCAGGCCGACGGAACAGATGGTGTACAAAAAGGTTCTGATACGCATTTTCAGTGATCACCCTTATGTCAATACGATACTTTTCATTAGCGCAGGCTGATGAATCACGAACAAATATCTCGCGTTCGCTGAGGTAGTCGGTTACCTTTAGCAATAAGGCATCAAACTTAGCGCTGTCAAATTTTATATTTATTTCTCCCCACCATACAGTATCATGGGTTATGTCGTCATCAACGATAAACCTGTCTTTGGGTGAGCGTCCGGTAAATTCGCCGGTGTCAATTGCCAGTGCACCTGTCTCGGCAAGAACGCCTTCTTTTCTTTGCAAAGCTGCTTCAACAAGTTGAGCAGCCGATAATTGGTAAAAAATATCCTTTGCCCGGTCCAGGTTTAGGTACTCCAGACCAGGTAGTCTTTTAGAAGATGTTTTCATTAAAATCGATATAATTGGTTGCCACAAAAATACCGGTTTTAAAAAGTAAGAAACAAGTAAATTAAGATATTTATTTACTTTATGTATTTTTTACACTTACTTAATTTATTGATTTATAATAACTTATAACCAAGTATAAAAAATTATCAATACACTAACCCCCTGCCTTTTTGGCCTTATATCCATCAGCTTGTAATAAAGTAAGCACCCTGTCTCTAAAGTCGCCCTGGATCAATATTTCTCCATTTTTAACTGAGCCGCCTACACCGCATTTTGATTTCAACTGTTTCCCGATTGCTTCAAGATCTGCCTCTTTACCTATAAAATCTGCAACGCGGGTAACTACTTTACCACCACCCTTGCGATCAAGATATATTTTTAGATTTTGCTGTTGCGGAGGTAAGGTGGATGCTGCATAACCTGTATCGCCATTGTATTGGTATTCAGAGTCGGTAGAATATACGATACCTGAAAAGTCTTTAAATTTCTTCGACATAGGGTTGCTAAATTAAAATTCAAAAGTAAAAAAATCAAAAATTTAATTGAGTAACTGATTGGATTTAAATTAAAGTATCGCCATTTTAGGCATAAAACATATTTTTCCTATTTATGATTAAATTCATAAGTTTAGAAAAAGAACTACAACCTTTAATAAACCTTATCATGAAACTCAAATTAATATTTTTAGCCTTAGTTTTACTAAGCACCCAAGCCTATTGCCAGTTAAAAAACAATTTCTCACTCGTATATGGAGCAGGCTTAAACACTATTAGCTCAATTGGGATAGGCGGTCCGGGTTACGAAGGGAAAGTGGGAAAAATATATGGGTTTAACTACTCCAGGAATATAACAAAAGTATTTTCCATAGAAACTGGATTAGAGTACTCTGTTAACAATGTCTTACGGAATTTTGAAGATGCCTATAATCCTTACTTTACCCCACAGAAAGGCAGTATCAAGATGCTGTCGGTGCCTATATATGCCAACTTTACTTTTTTAAAATACTTGTTTGCTGATGCGGGCATAATTGCTGATTTTGAAACTAATTACTACTCCAACTCCATCACGCCTAAACAAAGTGGAATAGGCATTAACGTGGGCACCGGTTACAAATTCAATTTTAATAAGATATTTATATTTGTCAATTCATTTTTACAGGTACATTCAGTTATTGCTTTTCAAAATGACGACAACAGTTCGTTAATAAATTTAGATGCAAAGTTTGGTATCGGATACAGATTTTAAGATATCCTATTCAGAGCCATGCTAACTATATTCACCTCCTGGCGGCCTACTTTTATTATCCGAATTTTAATTACTATTAAATGAGCTGCCTGTAATTATCTTTACTGAATTGGGCACCACGTTTATTTCTGTTTCGGTTCCCAAAATCTGTGGCTCACCGTCCAGGTGTACCGGTCCATCTTTGCTGCGTTTAACTAATATGTTTTTACCGCGGATGATTTCTACATATTTGGTGCCCTCTGATGTTTTTGTAAACATGCGGAGGCCCATTTCAATAAATCTGTATAAAGGAAAAGGCTTGATAATGCAAACATCTAATAACCCATCCTGTACGGAAGCATGGGGCGATACGTGGGCATTATTGCCATATTGTGATGAGTTGGCAAAGCTCAGCATAAATGCTTGACGCTCATATGCAGCCCCGTCTATTTCGATGTGGTAATTCTCTGATTTATAATTAACTATCTCGCGAAAGGCTGACCGGACATATGCCCCGAAACCACGCGTCTTATAATGCGAGAAAACTTCGCTGATATGGGCATCAAATCCCATTCCGGCCATATTAAAAAAATATTGACCATTCAGTTTTGCTGAATCGATTACTTCTACACGCTCTTCATTAAGTGTTTTTATAGCTTTTACAGTATCCATGGGGATACCTAAAAAGCGCGCCAATCCATTACCCGAACCAAAAGGAAGTATACCTAATGCTGTATCCGTACCGACAATAGAAGAGGCTATTTCATTAACCGTACCATCGCCGCCCACGGCTACTACATACTCATAATTTCCAACCGCATTTTGGGCAAGTTCACTGGCATGCATAGCCCCCGTAGTAAAGACGATGGTCGGCTCAAAAATATTGATGTCCAGGTTTTTTTGTATCAGGTCTGGCACTTCATCCTTCCTTTTACCGCCCGATACCGGATTTATTATAAATAAGACTTTCCTTTTCAAGTAATTATAATTTCGCCGTCAAAAGTAACCGTATTTTCTGCTTTGTGAAAAATTGTTTTATTTTTGCCATTCGAAAGTGGACTGATTTGATTGTTCCGGGTCACTTATAAATAAAAGGATCGCGGAACTGGATTGCAACCACGTAAAAAAGTGCTAAACCCGGTTTTCTTTTTTTACCGCAATCCCGTTGAATTTCCTTCTTTTTTAATAGTTAGCTTAATACTTAAAAAAACATTTATGCCCTATTTATTCACTTCAGAATCTGTGTCAGAAGGACACCCGGATAAAGTTGCCGATCAGATATCGGATGCATTAATTGATAATTTTTTAGCTTTTGATCCCGAGTCAAAGGTTGCCTGTGAAACACTGGTAACTACAGGACAGGTTTTTTTGGCCGGAGAAGTAAAGTCAACCGCTTACCTTGATGTTCAAAAAATAGCCCGTGATGTGATCAACAAAATTGGCTATAACAAGAGCGAGTATATGTTTGATGGTAACTCATGCGGCGTTTTATCAGCTATTCATGAGCAATCGCCTGATATTAACCAGGGGGTTGAGCGTAAAGAAAAACAGGAACAAGGTGCCGGCGATCAGGGAATGATGTTTGGCTATGCCACTATCGAAACTGATAACTACATGCCTTTGGCGCTGGACGTGGCTCATGCACTTTTAATCGAGCTGGCAGCTATCCGCCGCGAAAATAAGGAGATCAAGTACCTTCGCCCTGATGCAAAATCGCAAGTTACGCTGGAATACGATGATAACAATCAGCCAACACGCATTGCTGCCATCGTTATATCAACGCAACACGATGATTTTGGCGAAGAAAAAGCTATGCTGAAAAAGATCAGCGATGATATTATCGGAATACTTATTCCGCGTGTAAAGGCGAAATATCCAAAATATGCCCACCTGTTTAACGACGACATTAAATATCATATTAACCCAACAGGCAAATTTGTTATTGGTGGCCCGCATGGCGACACCGGCTTAACAGGCCGTAAGATCATTGTTGATACCTACGGTGGCAAAGGCGCACATGGTGGTGGTGCATTCTCCGGCAAAGATCCTTCAAAGGTTGACCGTTCTGCTGCTTATGCTACACGTCATATTGCTAAAAACCTTGTTGCTGCAGGTGTTTGTGATGAAGTGCTGGTGCAGGTATCATACGCTATCGGTGTAGCACAACCAATGGGCATTTTTGTGACCACTTACGGTACAGGCAAAGTTGGTTTAAGCGATGGTCAGATCGCTAAAAAAGTGGAAAGCATTTTTGATATGACCCCTTACGCTATTGAAACACGTTTTAAATTACGTAACCCTATTTACAGCGAAACAGCAGCTTATGGCCACTTTGGTAAACCAAGTCAAACGGTTACTAAAAGTTTCTTTAGTCCAAATGGACAGGAACTGAAAGTTGAAGTGGAACTGTTTACCTGGGAAAAACTGGATTACGTTGATAAGGTAAAAGCAGCGTTTGGGTTATAGTTGATTAGGTTGATTGAGTGAGTTGTTGATTAAGTTTCCTCTTGTTAACTAAATCAACTTAGTCTAACTCAATCAACCACTCACTTCTATTTAGTTGGTAAGCGTAAGTGATGCAAAAAAGTCATCCCGCCCTTTTGTACTTATGCCATCCGGGACAATAGCTGACAAACTGTACAACTTATTTCCAATAAGGACCATGAACGTATACATTTTTGTTTTTTGTGCGCTGTTAACACCTTTAGTGGTATAGCTGCTAAACCCCTTCCATTTACCGATAGTAAAATCATCCAGGGTAACGCCAGGAAGACTTGAACCCATGCCTTGCTTTAATTGCGCAGCAAATTCGGGGGTATCTTTCATAGGTGCCAGGGCGACAGAATCAATACCGGCTACTGCAACAAAATCGATTACTGTAAACGCATAACCTACACTGTCTTTATCATGGGCTATAAAGGTACCTGCGGCTACCTCCTTAGGCTCGTTGGGGAATTTGACGGATATTCTGTTATCAGCTTTGTGGCTTACCCAGCCATCCTGTGCATAAACAATGGTTACGCAAACAAAAGTTATTATAAACAGCCAGATTATCTTTTTCATATTATAAATTTAGAAAAACAAATTAGAAAATCATATTAAATGCCCTTTACCTTTTCACATCCGGCGGTGGTTTTGCCGTTCAATTATCTATCTAAACGCCGGATCTCGCTTACCGCATTAGTGATTGGCAGCATTACACCTGATTTTGAATATTTCATCAGGATGAAAGTAGCATCTTATTACAGCCACTATTGGGCAGGCTTGTTTTGGTTCGATCTTCCATTAGGATTGTTATTGCTGCTTATTTATAATCATATCGTTAAAGATAAATTGATAGATCATTTACCTGCTTATTTCAATAAACGATTCTCTCAGTTTAAAAACTCAGGAAAGAGTTATTCCAGCAGCTATATAATTACTATCGTAGTTTGTATACTTATAGGGGCAGCTTCTCACGTTTTTGGGATAGCTTCACTCATCCGACAGGATATTTTGTAAAACATATTCACCATTTATCACATCGCATTCTTGTCGGTCATTATGCAATTCCTTTTTATAATATTGTACAACATCTGAGCTCATTAACAGGTGCGATCATTATCCTTTATGCAATCGCACAATTGCCTATTGGTCAATCAACCCAAAACAATAAAATTATAGCTTACTGGGTAAAAATATTAGCTGTGACCTTGCTTGTATTAATTATCAGACTGCTTACAGGACTAAAGCTTCATGAATATGGCGATGTGATAGTTACAGCATTTTCGGGTATGTTAATCGGGCTGATTATAATATCTGCTATTAGCCCGGCGAAACAAATGGCTTAATACCTATTTCTTTTCACAGCACGCATTAACTGGCGATGCCTTCTCGACTCATAATAATCATTGGTAACCAATATAGCATGGATCACCCCTGGTATCCAAAAGCAAAGTGTAAGAATACAGCTTAAAATAAATGCGCCGATACGCCCGGTTGTTAAAACCGCAGCCGGCGGAAACAGGATGCAAAGGAAGTAACGCATAATACTGATTAGAGTGTGGTTGTAGTACTAAGTTACAATTGAAACGCATTTTTTAAAAGCCTTTACTAACTTTATCCCATGCAGCAACCTGAAGATAACCCCTGGCAAATCGTTTCAGAAAAGATCATTTATGATAATCAGTGGATCGGATTAACTGAATACCAGGTAATCAATCCGTCAGGAAATCCTGGCATCTATGGTAAAGTGCATTTTAAAGGTTTTGCCATCGGTATTATACCATTGGACGATGATATGAACACTTACCTTGTAGGCCAATATCGCTTTCCTTTGAATCAATACAGTTGGGAAATACCCGAAGGTGGTGGAGCATTCAATGCCACCCCGTTAGACTCAGCCAAACGCGAGTTATTGGAAGAAACTGGTTTAAAAGCGTCACAGTGGATCGAATTGCAACGCATGCACCTCTCCAATTCGGTAACTGATGAACTGTGTATCATCTATCTGGCCCGAGACTTGCAGCAATTTGAACCTGAACCCGAGGATACCGAGCAGCTCATTATCAAAAAAGTTCCTTTTGATGAAGTTTATAAAATGGTTTGCAATGGCGAAATAACCGATTCCGTTTCGGTGGCAGCGGTTTTTAAAATACGACTGATGCAAATGGAGGGAACATTATAAAGCTTCACCCTGTCCTCTCCGAAGGAGAGGGTTTTAACTCACATCGCTGTATAGCTAAATCAGGACGGGTCACAACGGTCCAGAAACGCACACTAATTGTATCATAACCGAACGAATTAGTAACGTTAATGTATACATAAAATATTGATATACAATTAAATAACTATTTGGCATCGGTCTTGGGTAAATCTGTCCGAATCGATTTCAATTAGTTGTACAACAATAAATTAAGTAGCTATGCTTAAAAGTTATCTTAAAACCGCCCTGCGTTTTCTGTTAAAAAACAAAACGTTCAGCTTTATTAATATTATAGGTTTGGCCACAGGCACGCTATGTTGCTTGTACATATTGCTTTATGTACAGGATCAATACAGCTATGATAAGCATCATAAAGATGCAAAGGATATTTACCGTGTTACGTCATCGTTGGAGATCACGGGAGACAAACACGACAATTCCACCGCCTCTCCTCCGATTGCTCCGGCTATTAAACGGGATTTCCCCGAAGTAAAACAATTTACACGGCTTATACCAACAGGGCTTCTTGGGAACAGCAAAAACTTGCTGAAATACAAGGAAAAGTCTTTTTATGAAAAAGACATGGTATATGTCGATTCTACATTTTTTGATGTGTTTTCTTATCATTTTGTTTATGGTAAAAACACCAAAGATATTCTTGCACAACCTTATTCATTAGTGCTGTTGAAGCCTGTGGCCGATAAATTGTTCGGCAATGAGGATCCTGTAGGCAAAGTGATCACGATTGATAACGGTTTCGGCAAACATGATTTTAAGGTAAACGGCGTGGTCGATGAAAGCCTTGGTAAATCGAGCATAGCTGCCAATATATTTGTTACCATGCGCAGTGGCGGCTTTGGTGAATTTGTATTAAGCAACACCGCATGGGCAGGTTATAATTTAGCCTGCTCCTATATCAAATTACAGCCAGGTGCAAGCGCACAGGCACTGGAGAAAAAACTGCCCGACTTTTTGAATAAATACGGGGCACAACAGCTCAAAGCATTGGGAATGAAAAAAGTATTACACCTACAGCCTTTCACTTCTGTGCATACTACTCCCGGCTACGAGGTTGAGCTGAGTAAAACAATCAGTCCGACGCTATTATATATACTGATACTGATAGCGATAATGATTCAGCTAATAGCATGCATCAATTTTATGAACCTGTCTACTGCGCGTGCATCCAAACGCGCCAAAGAAGTAGGGGTACGGAAAGTAGTGGGTGCAGGCAGAGGCGATCTTATCAAACAGTTTTTAGGCGAATCGTTTTTACTATCACTTATCGGGGTATTATTGGCCATACCATTAATGTTCCTTGTGCTTCCTTACCTGAACGATATCACGCATACCGATATCCAATTTTCTTTCCTGGCACATTATAGTGTCTGGATTATGCTTGGTTCAATCGTAATTATCACCGGTTTAATTGCCGGTAGTTATCCTGCTTTTTACCTTTCCGCCTTTGAGGCTATCAAAGTGATGAAGGGGAATTTCACAAGCCATATTTCAGCATCGGGTATTCGTCGTTCACTGGTTATTTTCCAGTTTGTGCTGTCGATTATATTGATAACAGGAATTATTATTATTTACAGTCAGTTGAACTATATCAAAAATAAAGACCTTGGTTTTGATAAGAGCCAAAAGCTTGTTTTTAGTTTTTACACCGGCGACGCGCAACAAAAAATGACGCCCCTTGCTACTGATCTTCAACAACTGTCCGAAGTAAAAGCGGTAAGCAGATCAAACAATTACCTCAGCCAGTTTGTGGGCCGCGATCATGGTGTATATCTTTCAGGCGGTAATGCGGCCACCGCCATCGATGCCCAGAATATGGATGCGGACGAGAAGTTTGTTAAAGCGAATGGTATTAAACTCGTTAGCGGGCGTGATTTCAGGGTAAAGGATTCCTTAAAAACGCTGATCAACGAAACTTTGGCAAAACGGCTGGGCTTAACGCCTGAAAAAGCCGTTGGGGCAAGGCTTTATAGCCAGTACCTGAACGGACCGGTTTCTTATGTGGATGTGATAGGGGTGATGAAAGATTTTAACTACAACTCGCTTCACGGCGAAGTACGTCCCTTCATGCTGTTTTATAATGGCGATCCGAATGCTTTCTCATTTATTACCGTTTCAACCGACAGCAAGGATTATAAAGCGCTTTTGGGAAAGATTGAGACTGTATGGCAAAAGAACCTGCCGGGTGTACCTTTTGAATATGCTTTCCTTGACGAAGAGGTTCAAAAGCAATATGAGGCGGAAATAACTTTATCGCAGATCATCAATTCATTTACCATAATGGCTATACTGATCTCATGCCTCGGGTTGTTTGGACTGGCCGCCTTTAGCGCCGAACAACGTCAAAAGGAAATCGGCATCCGTAAAGTGCTGGGTGCAAGTGTTGCCGGGGTTGTGGGTTTGCTATCCAAGGAGTTTGTAAAATTAGTGAGTATATCTTTTATCATCGCAACTCCCATAGCGTGGTGGGCCATGAACAAGTGGCTACAGGCATTTGCCTACAAAGTGCACATCACATGGTGGATGTTTGCCCTGGCCGGCATAATGTCAATCTTCATCGCGTTAGCTACTGTAAGCTTCCAGGCGATAAAGGCGGCGCTAATGAACCCGGTGAAAAGTTTGAAAACGGAGTAAATTGTCATTGGTCATTGGTCATTAGTTATTAGAGTTTAGAAATTAGGATTTAGGATTTAAAAAAACATGATAAAAAACTATTTTAAAGTTGCATTCAGGAGTTTTTGGAAGCACAAACTGTTTACGCTGATCAATGTGATCGGTTTAACCATAGGTATTAGCGCTGCACTCGTCATTTACCTTATTGTACATTACGATTTCACTTTTGATAAGTTTCACAAGGATGGTGATCGGGTCTATCGCGTAGTAACTAACTTTTCATTTTCAGGCAGCCCGGGCTATAATGCCGGTGTTTGCGGACCTTTGCCGTGGGCCACTAAAACCCAGGTAACAGGTCTTCAGCAGGTAGCCCCAATATTCCGATTGTCGCAGCCTAACGTAACTATCCCCAATGGCAACAAATCATCATCCCGTTTTAAGATCCAGGACAATGTGATAGTTGCTGATAGTGATTATTTTAAACTCATTGAATACAAATGGCTTGCTGGTTCGGTCAAATCTGCATTAACTGCACCATACCAGGTGGTACTTACATCTGAACAAGCCGAAAAGTATTTTCCTGGAGTAAGCTACGAGCAAATGCTGGGACGTACAGTGATGTATGATACTTTGAAGACTATGGTGAGCGGCATTGTACAAACTATCAAACAAAATACCGATCTCACTTTTCATGACTTTATTTCATTTCCGACAGCTTTTTCAAATCCCTCACTAAAAGCGCAATTGCGTTTAAATAACTGGGGAGGTACAAGTCCCGAATACCAGCTTTTTGTAAAGTTAGCGCCTCAAACCACAACGGCACATATTGAGACACAATTGAACGATATAATGAAAAAGAATAATCAGTCCAGGCCGGGTGTAACGGAAGCATTTGCATTGCAGCCCTTGGATGATATTCACTTCAACGCTAACTATGGAACTTTTAACGGCCGCGTTGCTGATAAAACAACTTTATATGAGCTATCGGGCATAGCGATTTTTCTGCTCCTTTTGGGATGCATCAATTTCATTAATCTTACTACGGCACAATCTGCCAATCGGGCCAAAGAGATAGGTATACGCAAAACCATGGGCAGCAGCCGCAAACAAATTGTATTCCAATTTTTGATTGAGACTTTCCTGATCACTTCTGTAGCTGTTATTATCTCAGCGGCAAGCACTCCTGCTATACTCAAATTTTTCGCAAGCTTTATTCCACAAGGTATTCAGGCTAATTCGCTTGTTCAGCCCAACATTATCCTGTTTCTTATCTTACTGGTAATTGTTGTTAGTGTGGCTTCCGGATTTTATCCAGCACTCATCCTTTCCGGCTACAAACCGGTTTCGGCAATTAAAAATCAGGCCAATGAAGGCAGCAGCAAAACACGCAATGCCTTATTCAGAAAATCGCTTACTGTAATCCAGTTCGCTATTGCGCAATTTTTTATCATGGCAACCATATTGGTGAGCAAGCAGATCTATTACGCCGTTCACAAAGATCTTGGCTTTAAAAAAGATGCTATTCTTATCATCAATTCGCCATGGAAAAACAGGCAGGATCGTTTAAACCAGGTGTTTCTCAACAAGCTCAGAGTTATTCCGCAAGTTAAACTGGTAAGCATGGGCCGAGACGCGCCTACGTCAGACGACTCTCATTCAACCGAGGGTGGCTATAAGGACGGGAAAAAAGAGATCAAGATTGAAAACCTTGGCTTGAAATTCGGTGATGAGAACTATATTAAAGTCTATCACATCAAGTTACTGGCGGGGCGCAATCTTATGCCCGGCGACACATCAAAAGCTTTTCTTATCAATCAAACTCTTGCAAAACAGATTGGTTTTAAGAACCCGCATGACGCCGTTGGCCAGGTGATCAGCAATTTTAATGGTGATACCAATATGCAAATTGTGGGGGTAGTGACAGATTTTAACCAGGAATCAATACATGCCGCTATTGCACCGCTGGCTATTCTCACCAGTACCAATCATTATTTTAACGGTACATTCCACATCGCATTAAAACCACAAACGGCAACCGGCAATGAATGGAAAATGGCTATTGCAGCAATGGAAAAAGCCTGGAAGCAAGTCTATCCGGAAGATGATTTTGAATACAGCTTTTTTGATGAAAGCATTGCCCGGCTATATGCTAATGAACAAAATACTTCAGCATTATTGGGTTGGGCAACGGGATTATCGATATTGATCAGCTGCCTGGGTTTGCTTGGCCTGGCTATTTATACCACCAATCAGCGAACGAAAGAAATAGGGGTGCGTAAGGTATTAGGCGCCAGGGTGAGCCAGATCGTCATCCTGCTTTCAACCGAAATGGCCTGGTTGATTGTACTGGCTTTCGTGATCATAAGTCCGGTAGCGTGGTGGGCCATGAACAAATGGATGCAAGGCTTTGCCGATAAAACAAGCATCAGCTGGTGGATTTTTGCCGTGAGCGGCGGTGGAATGTTGCTTACTGCTTTATTTGCGTCCGGTTTCCAGACTATTAAAGCAGCGTTGATGAATCCGGTAAAGAGTTTGAAAACAGAGTAAGTTGATTAGGTTAGATTGGGTTGATTAAGTTAAGTGGTTAAAATGTTTCTAACTTAATCAACTCAGTCAACTTAGTCCAACGAAATCAACTAATCCGACCCCTTCCAACTTAATCAAGCAATTCCTACCTTTGCCTGAATGAGGAAATTTTTAGGCTACATCCTTTCACCTATCCACTACATCCTTTTTGGATTGCTATTGGTTATTTTCCATCCCATACAGTGGATTTGCTTTAATGCATTTGGTTATAAGGCGCATAAACGTTCTGTTGATACCTTGAATTTTTGCCTGGTTTGTAGTTATTACGTGTTGGGTGATATTGTAAATTTTACCAATAAAAAGAACCTGCCAATTGGCCGGCCTATCATCTTTATAGCTAATCACCAAAGTCTTTATGATATCCCGGTAATGATATGGTACCTGCGTAAATACCACGCCAAGTTTATTTCGAAGATCGAGCTGGCAAAAGGTATTCCATCTATATCTTATAATCTGCGTCACGGCGGCGCGGCAAACATCGACCGTAAAGATTCGCGGCAATCAATTACCGAAATTGCAAAACTCGGTACCCGGATGAAGGAGAATAAATGGTCGGCTATGATATTTCCGGAAGGTACACGATCAAAAGACGGAACTGTAAAAACTTTCCAGGTAGGCGGCATTGCAACACTTCTTAAAAAATGTCCCGAAGCCCTGATAGTACCAATTGCCATCAACAATTCATGGAAGATGGTGCGCTATGGCCAATACCCCTTAAATACTTTCTTAAATATGACATGGGAGGTTTTAACACCTATCGAACCCGAAAAAAGACCACTTGAGGAGGTAGTGCTGGAAGCTGAAAATGCGATAAGAAAAGCATTGCCCCCCAGCCCCCTAAAGGGGGAGTAATTAACGTTTAGACTTATATCCTAATCAAAAACTCCCCCTTTAGGGGGTTGGGGGGCTATATATTCTTCCCGTCTACAATCTTAAAAAACTCTTCGCGGTATGTATCTCCTACCGGAATAATTTTATCATTGATAAAAATCCGGCTGCGCTCAATGCTGTCGATCTTGTTGATAGAAACGATGTAGGATTTATGCACCCGGATAAAATGTTTCTCTGGCAACGCATCCTCCATTTTCTTCATATTCTGCAAAGTGATGATACGCTCGGCAGGAGTAAAAATTGAAATGTAATCTTTCAGACCTTCAATAAATAAAATATCATTCAGATATACCTTTTGTATTTTATGTTCGGTCTTCACAAAAATAAAATCGCTCAAAAAGTCGCTTTGCGGGACGGCTTCTACTTTTACTTCCGGCTTTGCTGATGGTTGTATAATAGACTGCGCTTTTTGTACTGATTTAAAGAAACGATCGAATGCAATGGGTTTGAGCAAATAATCAATTACATCCAGTTCATAGCCTTCCAGTGCATATTGTGGGTAAGCTGTGGTTAAAATAACTTTAGCCTTTCCGTTAGCAATGCGTAAAAATTGTATGCCTGTTAGCTCGGGCATTTGCACATCCAGGAACACCAGGTCGATATTGCCTTCCTGCACCAATTGTAATGCCTCAATTGGGTTGGTGGTTGCCTTTACCAATTGCAAAAAAGGCATTTTGGATATATAATCTTCCAGAATATGAAGCGCCAAAGGCTCATCATCAATTACAATGCATCTGATCATATTATAAAACTAATGATAATTCACTGGTGTATATATTGGGTTCGTCCTGTATAGTTAGGCTATATTTCCCGGGATAAAGCAGATCAAGCCTTCTTTTAACATTATTTAACCCGATCCCTCCCTCATTGTCACGATTAAGCATATGCTTCTTGTTCTCCATATAAAAATGCAAATGGGTGCCATCAAGGTTTATCAGCAAAAGTATCGGCGAAGACGGATCATTGGCAACCCCATGCTTAAAAGCATTTTCAATAAATGCAATTAGCAATAAAGGTACGATCTTTTGATTTCCTACCTCGCCTGTAATTTTAAAATCAACAAAGGCTTTGTTCCCAAAACGTATCTTTTGCAGGTCGATATAATTTTGCAGGTATTGCAATTCCTTTGCCAGATCAACTTTATTATCATTGCTTTCATAAAGCATATACCGCATAATTTCTGATAGCTTTAATATGGCTTCGGGTGTGGTATCTGACTTTTGGTATGCGAGTGAATAAATGCTATTTAGCGAGTTAAATAAAAAATGCGGATTGATCTGTGATTTCAGGAAGGCCAGTTCGGCACTCAGTCTTTGATTTTCCAAATCACGTTGTATTCGTTCATTTAAAAACCAATCAATAGCAAATTTCAGTGCCGTGCTCAGGAAGAGATAAAAAATGTTTGTTAAGGATGCCCCGAGCATAAAACTCCCGAAAGGAGTTTGTTTGCCATGTTCCATTAGGGCATAAGGCTTAAAAATAACAGCCAGACCATATTTCCCCAATGCAAAAACAATAATTGCACCCAATAATGCAAGGGTATAATATCTATATTTTTTATTATCTAAAAACTTGGGAATCAGATACAGGTAGTTGAGATAAAACAGACCAATACTTACAGAATTAAAAATCCCAAAATAGACCAACAGCTCTTCGTTGCTTATTTTGCTGTTACTATAGGCGAGGTAAATAAAAAAAGAGGTAACGCTAACCCAAAAAACAATATGCCAGAATATTTGCCAGTTACGTTTCATTGCATCTAATGTAATATAATAAGTGCTTTGCAGGAGGATATTTATATATAGTAATCTATTTTGCCGATGAACCAGCCAAAATTTACGATAAACGCCTTTACCCGCTAAAATGTCCGTTCATCTACAAATCCCGTCCGTTGGTCTAATAAGTTTTAGCAGGTTAAACTTTCGCTGTTTATTTGTATCATAATCAATCACACAATGAAAAGGCTGATCACAAACTCGAATCCATTTATCCTACTGCTATTACCTGTAGTATTTGCTTTAGTAATGGGGATAAGTTATCAATCTCAAAAAAAGATTTACACCGAAGGAACTTCTGCCGCAGTACATGCAACATCTTTGTTTTATAAAGGCGTAACTTTAGCTAAGACTGTTTGCTCAATTGCCAAAGAAAAACTATGGTAATCAGCACGGAGGGATTAAGTTTTAACTTCGGTAATCAACAAGTTGTTAAATCGCTATCCTTGCAAGTGCCCGAAGGCAGTATCTACGGTTTCCTGGGGCCAAATGGCGCCGGTAAAACCACTACTATAAAATTGCTGCTCAATCTGCTAAAAACAGATCAGGGCAGCATTCATGTTTTTGATAAGGAGTTGCAAAGTAACCGCATCTCTATACTTTCACAAATAGGTTCGCTGATAGAGCAGCCTGCCATTTATCTTCACCTTTCTGGAAAAGAAAACCTGATGAACAGGGCCCTGCTATTAGAGGTTTCTGAACAACGTGTTGATGAAATGCTGGCATTGGTGCACTTAAGCGATGCAGCCCATAAAAAAGCCGGCAAGTATTCATTAGGGATGAAACAACGCCTCGGCATTGCCCTGGCTTTATTATCAGATCCCAAATTGCTTATCCTTGATGAACCCACTAATGGCCTCGACCCTAATGGTATTATCGAGGTGCGCGAATTATTGATCAGGCTGGTCATCCAGCATAAAAAAACTGTATTTATATCAAGTCATTTACTGGCAGAAGTGGAACGGATGGCCACTCACGTAGGTATCATTCACAAGGGAGAGTTATTATTCCAGGGAAGCATTAAGGATTTACAGGCAATTAGTCAGCCACAGATCAATATCGAATTGGATAATACGGTTGATGCAGCCAATTTTCTAAAAAAGAAGGGACTGAATGTAACTGATATAAATGATAATCATCTATCTGTTCCCTATACTTCAAAAGCACAGATGGGTGAGGTTAATACCTTGCTGAACAAAAACGGTTATATGGTATATAGTATCCACAAAATACATAAAGACCTGGAAAAGTTATTTTTAGACATTACCCAATAAAACTGAGTAAATGAAAGGATTTCTACTATCGTTCCGGTCTGAGTTTTACAAAACGCGCAAAACAATGGGCTTTTGGAGCGCTGTTTTGTTACCCTTGCTCATTTGCCTTTTACTTTTTGTAGGATTTTTTAATAAAAGCGAGCGTTTGGCAAATATGCCTGGTATGATGGTTTGGCTGCAATTTGCCGGGGCGATCTTACGTGTAATGGGATCATTGCTGCTGCCTATGCTCATCATATTTATTGCTTACTCTGTTAATAGTATCGAACATAAAGCCGATACCTGGAAATCACTTTTTAGCTTACCAATACCAAAATCGTCGATCTATTCTGCCAAGTATTTCTATGCATTCTTTTTGGTGTTCTTATGTCTTGCCTTGTTCATGCTTTTCACACTGGGCTTTGGCAATTTTCTGAGTATGCTAAAACCTGAGCTAAAGTTTAATGAATACCATATTGAGAAATTACTGACACAGATTTATTTTAAACTATTATTAGCATCCCTTGGGATTTTATCCATCCAGTTTTTGTTGAGCTTGCTTTTTCACGACTTTTTAAAGCCTATGGGCATAGGTTTCATTGCAACAATTGCCGGAGTAATATTTGTAAATGTAGACTGGAAATATGCATACCTGTACCCTTATTCGCATCCCATGCTTACGATAAAAGGCCTGGTAAAAAATAGGATGAACACCGGAGGAGACATGCCGCAACTCACCGTCGACATATTCACTAAGGATATTTTTGTGAGCCTTGGCGTAGCTGTGGTGGTATTTATATTGGGGTATTTTATTGTCTTGAAAAAGAGTGTGAAGTAGCAGACTTACAGCATTATTGAACCGCAGTTACCTTATACGCCTTTGCCCCGATTTAGATATTTTATAACTAACAAATTCTATCAAACTAACCTTAGGGTCTTTAAGTTTTGTTAAAAGCTGTTTGAAATTATAAGTTAAATGTTCGAATGATGCCTTGAAGCTGTAAGGTGCGAAAATATATATTGGCCTCTCTTCTATTTTAATCGATTCAATGTTGGATTTGAATATCCAGAGTGAAGATAAATAAAGGTCCGTTTTTTCTCCAATTAAGTTTTTTGTATTCGAATGCACCTTTCCCATCGCCCTAAATTCACGTCTTTCTGAATAAATTAAAAACCAATCAGTTATATCTTCGTCAATGATATCCTTAAATCTGTCAGAAGAAATTATTTTCCAATAATATTTTTCGTCTTCTACTAAGAATTCTGAAGCATCATCGCTTTCAGCCCCTTCTATCCAATTATTTAATCTTTCAATCGGCTCACTTTCTCCTTTTGAGTTTAAGTATATCGCCCTATCTATTAAGTCTATTGACATTTTAGAAAGATTAAATTTACCTCACCGGCTTAGGATACACTGGCAAACTCTCATGCCCATCTGCATCAACCGATTGCACTGCAAAAAAATAGTTATCTTTTGAGTAAGCTATGTCAGCATGGGTATCGGTTACATAAAACTTTTTCTCCCAGTATGGACTTGTTGTTTCGCGCATCAGCACATAATAACCTGTGGGCTTCTTACCATTGGCGGGAGCATCCCATTTTAACTGGGTGCGGTTAGTTAAACCACTGGTAAGCACACCAACATTTTGAGGTTCAGCCGGAGCGGATGCGAGATTAGCCAAAACTGAAAGGTTCATCCGGGCAACTTTTTGTACGTAATTAAAATCGACATAATCCGGCAGATCTCCATAATTCACTCCATTTTCGGTGCGAATATTTTGATGTTGACGGGTGAAATCCTCGTTCATTTCCGTAAAGCGCACTGCGGTATATCCTTGTTGAAGAAAAGATATATGATCGCCTCCGCGCAGGTACCTGTCACGTCGATAGATCAGTTTTACGTCCAGTTGGTCAACATATCGCTCGGCAGTTTCTTTTATATAACGGGCAAGTTCTCGTGATGGACTATCATTTTCTCCACCTAATGAAATTAAGCCTGCTATTTGCTTTTCATTGCCTGCTGCGATAGTTGGAACACCTTCACTAAATACACGTACACTGCGGTTATCTTTCAAATCAGTTTCCATCCCATGCGTATTGCCTACGATGTCATTGTTCAGCATGGCATCAACATTCCAGTTTTCAGCCTTAGCGCGTTTTGCAACATGGGTAGATCCGTATAGCCCCTGCTCCTCGCCTACTACAGCCATAAAAATTATAGTTGCCGGGAACGAGCGTTTAGCCATAACCCTTGCCAGCTCCATGGACACGGCTGTACCTGAGGCATCATCGTTTGCACCCGGTTCATCTCCGTTGGGGTCCATTACATCACTCATTCGCGAGTCGTAATGCCCGGATACAATATAAACCCTGTTATCTTTAGGATCAGTGCCTTTTAAAATGGCCAATACATTCTTCAGTTTTACAGGTGTATTAACACGTTCACTTTTAGGCTGAGTGAAGGTATCAAACTGAACAGTCATCCTGCCATGCGAATCTGACGCATACCTTTCATATTCGGCCTTTATCCAGTTACGTGCAGCTCCAACGCCAGTGGTTTTACTGGTGGTATCGCCCAAAGTATGGCGCGATTTAAAACTCACCAGCTTGCGTATGGTTGCTTCAATGTTTTTAGATGAAACCTCATCTACCATTTGTTTAATTGCAGCATCCTGCTTTATGGTAGTTTGGGCTGATACCTGTAATATTAAAAATACGAATGTCGCTGATAAAAAATATTTCATAATTTATTTCTTGATCTGTTATTCTACTTCTTCTTCCTGCATCACATCACCCACCTGTTTAAAATTGCTTTTTACAAAATGGCACCAGTCGCATTCTTTTTTGCCGCATCCGGTGTTAAAATCATGGGCCAATATTTTCTGATATACGCTTTTTATCTGCCCGGTTACCTCAGTAATATCTTCAGGTGTTATCACAATTTTTTCTTTGTGATATTCACCTTCACTAACCGGCTCAACAAACTCAAATAAAGTGCTTATCACCTCCCAATCGATGGAACGGTCATTATCTATCAGTATCTTATAAAATACAGCTTGACGCCAGTAATCGCCACCATTAGGTTCGTCATTTGTGGGCCTCCGGAATTTATCTTTTGCATACTTTAACTTACCTGTTTTGTAATCAACTACAGTAACCTGTTTACCGTGGAACTCGATCTTATCCAGGTTACCCTTTATCGGTACGCCTTCTACTTCAACATTCTTGATGCTTCTTTCTGTCACCGCGATCTTGTTCCATACACCAACATTTTGATTATAATAAGCCGGAAGTATTTTTTCACCGTAATCTACCCGCAGTTTAAACTCCTCCTTGGTAAATGAATCACGGTTACGGTACATGTACCAGCGGAATTCCTTCATAAAGTCCTCAGCCGATGGAAACTCGTTGTCATTATCCTTCAGCATTTTAAAGATCCTGTTCAAGGCCCAGTGCACCGCCTGTCCAAAAGTAGCCGAAGGACTCTTACCCGAAGGCACCCTGATCAAACATTGAAAATAAAACCGCAACGGGCAATCCAGGTAGTTACTTAAATGAGTTACCGAGAGCGTATAATTTTGCAATAACAGGTTGATATAATTTTTATCCAGCAGCTCAATTTTGGGATGATCTGTTTCGCTGAATTGCGTAGCTATAAATTCGGTCATTACATCTTCATTGACATGCGGATGTTGCAAACGCAGATCGGTATCGGCCAAAATCTCCCCTACAAATTGTGATGCTTCCTGTTCCTTGCCATTATTGTCCTTGTTGGCAAAGGAGATAGATAAACACTGTTTTGCACGGGTAATAGCTACATAAAATAAACGCCGTGATTCTTCCTTTTGGGCGATCTCATCATCCGGGGCCTGGGTTAGAGTATCCGGATAGCTAAAACCATAATTACGCCCCTTGCCATCCCATATTTTTTTGCTTGCACCTATCAAGAAAACATGTTCATATTCTAGCCCCTTTGATCCATGTGCTGTCAGGAAGTTAATGCCATTATCAGAATAGATAACCTGGTTTAAAGGCAATCTTATTTTATATTCTTTCATCACCTTGATGATCTCTATCAGGTCTGGCAATTTAATTTCCGGTTTCTTGCGGCTTTCATTTTTCAAAAAATCGAAGAAGTTGGTGAGCACCTGCATATACCAGCCTTTATTAGGTTGCTGCATAATATATTTCAGGATGCCCATCTTAGCGATTACCTGCTGAAAAAGCTGCTGAAGTGTATTACTTGCCGAATACGATAACAGGTAATCAACATCACCGATCAAAAACTTCATTCCCTGCCCTGCAGGCTGACCGAACAAACCCTGTTGTGCCGGGATCTTTATTTCACTGATATAGCGACGTAGCGAAGTTTTGGGTTCATTGTTTCTGCTGGTTGCAAAGTTCTCTTTGGCAACAGCTACACTTGCTTTAGCGATCTCGATAGGAGGAATATCAAAAAAATCATAGTGCAATATTTCGAACAATACTTCATCCCCGCTATAGGGCGAATCCATTTCCATAGCGAGATAACGCAATATATTGATGATCTTTTCGCCAAAAGGCAAAGTAAAAATATCCAGTTTACGCTTGGTATTTACAGCGATATGCTGAGTATCCAGATACTGTATCAATTCCTCAACCTGGCTGTGGTTACGATAGATTACCGCAATCTCACCGGGTTCAGTACCTTTTGCCAGTAGCTTTTTGATCTGCATGGCAACATCAACCAATTCCTGCGACGGATTTTCGTATTCATTGATAATCGGCGAAACAATCAGGTCATTAAATCGCGGATGTGCTGCCTGCAGATTTTTATCTAATGCTAATTGCGTTGTTAACCTTTCCTGGTTATTGCTGATCAGTGCCTTGGAAATATCCAGTATATGTTGATTTGAACGATAGTTATGCTTTAAAACAACAGTTTTTAATGTGTTCACATAATCATTGGCAAAATCCAGGATGTTCTTCATGTTCGCTCCCTGGAATTTGAAGATCGATTGATCATCATCGCCCACTACAAACACGTTGGGTGTATCCCAATAATTCAATATGAATTTCAGCAACTCGTTTTGCGATCCGCTGGTATCCTGAAACTCATCCACCAAAATATATTGATAGCGTTCCTGGTACCTGCGTAACAGTTCTTCATTTTCTTTAAAAGCCTTCAGTACCCAGGTGATCATGTCATCATAATCATAGCGACTGCGATCCGTCATCTTTTTACTAAAATTCTGAAACTCACTAACTGCCGAAAGCAGCTTTTTCATTTGTTCATGAACTTTATCGATATCCTTTTGCTTAAGATCACCAACCTTTACACCGGTTTTTGCATTCGCTCTCTTATAAATGTATTTCTCCCTGTTGGGAAGATCATCCAAATATTCCTGCACTGCTTTTTGGATAGCTGTTTCATCCCAGTTTTCCTTTTTCATATCCGAAAAAAGACTTTTCAGATTGGGTGCTTCCAGGTATACCTCCCCGGTAAACCGTTTCAATAAATGATCATTCGGAAACTCATCTACCAGCTCACGAAAAAGTATAGCCGATTCCAGGTCGGATAAAGCCTCCAGGCTCAGTTTGCCAAAATACTCCAGGTTCTCTTGTATGATCTCATTGCAAAAAGCATGGAACGTATAAATGTTCACCCGGTAAGCATCCGGACCAATAAACTCAAACAAACGCTTGCGCATAGCCACTGCACCAGCGTCGGTATAAGTAAGGCACAAGATCTCATGCGCGCTGGCATCGGTTTCCAGTAATATCTTACCAATACGCGCTGCAAGTATCTGTGTTTTACCCGTTCCCGGACCAGCAATTACCAAAACCGGCCCATCCATCTGCTCCACGGCGGATAGCTGTTCGGGATTCAGTTTATTGAGCGCTTCCTGGAATTTTTCGTTATATTTATGGGAAGATGAATTTTGCATGTTTAACAAAACTACAAACAAATTCTCAGAGGATACACCCTGAATAATTACAAACAAGATTTCTGTTAAAAAGAAAAATTAAACGTAAATTTGATATATGAATGAAGTGTTTTTCTTGGTAGAAGAGGCGTTGGAGGGCGGCTATACCGCTAAAGCAATAGGTGAGTCTATCTTTACTGAAGCTGAAACTATAGATGAATTAAAAACAAATATCCGCGAGTCTGTACATTGTCATTTTGATGATGATAAGTTGCCTAAAATCATACGTCTGCATTTGGTTAAAGAAGAAATCATCTCTGTATAAATTACTACTAATCAACGCCGTTCCTCTTTGTCGTTTTCCTATTGAAGATAAAATATCACATTTAAAAGAAACAGGATGATGATTTTTATACTTACAAATATGAAGACACCAAGGAACCTATCAGGGAAGGAATTAATAAAAATATTAGGTAAATATGGATATGAATTACCAGACAAAAAGGGAGCCATATAAGATTAACCAAAACATCAGAAAAAAGCACTCACAATATTACTGTGCCCAATCATGATCCTATAAAATTGGGAACATTATCTTCTATAATATCTGATGTAGCCGATAATTTAGGCATCGATAAAGAAGATTTCTTTAAATAAGATTTAATAATCCATTGCTCCATTTGGAAAAATTAATCTAATTCTTCGCCGCCTCTACAATATCCTTCACCTCCAAAATCTGCTTCTCATAACCATATAAAGTTACATTGATCATGGCCTGCCCTACCTCTGCTAAAGTGCAAACTAAGGATGGGAACAATCTGCGAAAGAAAGGATACATCCAGGCAATATATTTATAATAAGGAAGGAGATTTTTAGCTCCTTTACTCGCGAGCATAAACCCTGGTCTGAAATTGAATTCTTGTTTAAATGGCAATTTCGCCAGGTCATTCTCGGTCTTACCTTTTACACGTGCCCACATTTGTTTACCCATTTCTGTACTATCTGTGCTGGCTCCTGATACATAGCAAAAAGTCATTCCAGAATTAAGCCTGCTTAAGGTTTGAGCAACATTCATGGTTAAAGTGTAGGTCAGCTTATAATACTCCGGTTCTTTCATGCCGACAGACGAAACACCCAGGCAAAAATAACAGGCATTATATCCTTTGAGCTGATCCTCGATAGCCGAAATATCAAAAAAATCCTGGTGGATAATTTCTTTCAATTTGGGATGCACAACACCGCTTGGCTTCCTGTTAATTATCAAAACAGCTTCAACATCCGGATGCTGCAAACATTCATGTAATACACCCTCGCCTACCATGCCGGTAGCACCGGTAACAATTGCTCTTATTTTCGTGCTCATGTCGTTTTAATTTAAAATCATTTCGTAATCACACCCGTTCCGTACTGAAAATACATATTTATATTTACAGGCAGTTTCCCTTTAGGATTAATAATCCGGGTGATAACTTTTACCGCCGATCGTTGCATTTCATCACTCATTTGATAACCAGCTATCAAGGCCTTGCTTTTTTCTATACCGGGTAAACCTGCGATCGTATACGGATTAGCAAAAACGCAAAGCACCGAATTTGGATGCGCCGCAATTTCTGATATAAATATCTTTACCCCATTGCTATAATCCAGTTTACTTGCCGGGCGTATACGTGTATCGTTGATACTGACAAATACCTGGTCATACTGGTTTAATTTATCCAAAAGAACAAGCAGATCATCTGCCGGGGTACCTTTACCAATAATAAAGGTATCACTGTTCAAATACCATAAAGATAATTCCTTTTGAAAAAGAGTTGGCTCCGTTACACCAATGCTCACAATAGCTGTTTTTGCTATGGGGCTTAATTGTACTGCCGATGCGTCGCCTTTAACCAGTGTAACTGCAGCATCAGTTAGCTGCTGCACCAATGATTTAGCATTTTCACGGTTCAAATCCCGAACCAGATTTTCGGGAGACGCTTCATGATAATGATTTAAACCAGCCCAATATTTGGCTGCCAATACTTTCTTAACCTTTGCTTCAAACTCAGGTTTGGTTATTTTTCCCTGCCTAACGGCTTTACGTATGGTTGTTATTGCCAGTTCAGAATTTTCTGATAATTCGATAATATCATTACCGGCTAAAAATGCACGCAGATCCGCTTCTCCATCAGGGAAATATTTTACTACTGCTTTCATTTCCATCGCGTCAGATACAACCAGCCCTTTAAAGCCAAGCGAATCTTTTAAGTTGTCGGTAATAATCGGTCGCGACAATGTAGAAGGCAGGTTTTTTGTTGAATCCAACGCCGGAATATCCATGTGAGCGATCATCACCCCGCTTATACCGGCTTTAATAGCTTGTCTGAATGGATATTCTTCCAAACTATCAAGGCGCTGTCTGCTAAATGGCAATAAAGGCAGATCAAAGTGCGAATCGGTATTGGTATCCCCATGCCCCGGGAAATGCTTGGCTGTGGTAAGCAAGCCCGCATCCTGCATACCTTTCATATAAGCTATCCCTTTTGCAGCAACATTATATTTATTATCGCCAAATGAGCGATAGTTGATCACAGGGTTATCCGGATTATTATTCACATCCATGTCCGGCGCAAAATTGATCTGCATGCCCAGGCGCTTAAAATCATAAGCCACAAACTGACCCATTTTATAGATCAGTGAATTATCCTGTATAGCGCCAAGCGTCATTTGATAAGGATAGGAGATAGTTGAATCCAGTCGCATACCAACACCCCATTCGCCATCCATCGCGACAAGCAATGGTACTTTAGAAAGCTTCTGATATTTATTGATCAGGTTTAACTGCCTCACCGGCCCACCCTGGAAAAATACCAGTCCACCAACTTGTTGTTCTTTTATAACATTGCCCACCGAGTCTTCATAAGCCTGCCCGCGATTAGTATGCGCTCTTACAAAAAACAATTGCGCTATCCGTTGTTTACGGTTCATCTTTTTGTAAACCGAATCTGCCCAATGATTTTGTTGCTTTAATGAATTTATATATCCTGGCCTTTGTTGCGCGAAGACATTGGTGCTGCCAATGATCAAAAGGAATATGATGATGCGCTTTAAATGTTTCTCAAATCCGGTCATAGGCTTCAAATTTAATTAATTACGGGTGGGTTACACGGTTTGCATAGTGTAAAAATGTGCACACACTGTTATTTCAGTTTATCACAATTCCAATATTTGCAATTGTTTCAATTCAAATTAATCCCCAATTAAAAAAATTTCAACCAACAACTAAACCTATTTGTTAAGTTTTACTCTAAAAAAGGAAAAACAACAAACTATAAAAAACTTATTCAAATGAAACACATTCTTATTTTAGCTATATGCCTGCTGGTTGCAGGGTCAGTAAGCGCTCAAACTTATTATTATGGCCCACGCCACGTTCGCCGTGGCCCTGTGCAGCGCCAAATGGATGATTTTTACCGTCCCCGTTTTGGTATCGAAGGGAGTGTAAGCATTGCAAATACTATTTCATCTTACAATGGATATTATGGAACAAGCAGTATTATTGGATTTACTGCAGGTATCACAGCCGAAATTCCTCTGGTATACCCTTTATCTTTTGAACCTGAAGTATTATTCTCACAAAAAGGCTACCAGGCAGCAACAACGGACGGTCAGCTTACCCAGCGGAATAACTATATCGATATTCCATTGCTGGCTAAATTCCGCATAGTACGCGGTTTCAATTTTTTGATAGGCCCGCAGATAAATATTCCTATTTCAAGTAGTACTACTTTTGATAATGGCTTTAACAGTTCTTCAGAAACTAATTATAATTACTATGATAATAGCAATAAAAGCTACATAGCCGGTGTATTCGGAGTTAGTATTGATCTGAATCAGTATGTAGATATACATGCCCGTTATGTGATCGATCTATCTTCAAATACCTATGATATAAATTCACCTATCCCTGATTATCGCAACCAGGTTTGGCAATTTGGCATCGGTGTTAAGTTCCAGTAAATTATATTGACCAAATAAAAACTCTCACATTTAAATAAATGTGAGGGTTTTTATTTTATAGGATAGCCGTTACACTTTACCAAATACGGTTTTTCTATCACTTATAAATTTCTCTTTTTCCTGGTAAAGCGCGACTTCTCAAAATTTTTGGTGTACCCTAAATTTTCGCTGTTGATGTGCAGTTTAATTCATTCGCATATTGTTTCAGTATATCAACGGTACCATACTTCGAACAATCATCTACAATAATGATCTCACAGTTTGGATGTGTCTGATCGATATAAGTGAATCCAGTTGCTCCTTAATATAGGCTTCACCATTATAGGTACATAACGTGATGGAGACTAACTCAGCTGCCATTTATTGGAAAGTTTGCATGTCTATCAGGCGCCTGTATAAACCATTTTTAGCGATCAATTCCTGGTGTTTTCCCTGTTCAACAATTTCACCGTTCTCTAGTACAATAATGATATCGGCATTCTGGATAGTACTTAAACGGTGGGCAATAATAAGCGAGGTACGGTTTTTCATGAGGTTGTTTAATGCTTCCTGTACTAATTTTTCCGATTCGGTATCCAGTGCTGAAGTTGCTTCATCCAGCAACATGATCGGTGGGTTGTTTAAAATAGCCCTGGCAATGCAAATACGTTGTCTTTGGCCACCTGAAAGTTTTGTTCCCCTATCGCCGATATTGGTTTGGTAACCTTTTTCGGTCTCTATAATAAAGTTATGGGCATTAGCAATTCGTGCAGCTTCTTCTACCTGCTCAATAGTAACGTTTGTTTTACCGAAGGCGATATTGTTGAATATCGAGTCATTAAACAATATGGTCTCCTGGTTAACAATACCCATCAAAGATCGCAGCGAATTCATAGTTACACTCTGAATATTCTTATCATCTACCATTATTTCACCAGATTGCGGTTCAATAAATCGGGGGATCATATCCATCAATGTCGACTTGCCACCACCTGATGGGCCAACCAGCGCCACTGTTTTACCCTTTGGTACTGTTAAACTAAGGTTCTTTAAAACCACCCGTTCCTGATACGCAAATGATACATTATTAAAATGTAGACCCTCGTTAAATTCTTTAACTTCTACTGCATTAGGCGCGTCCACTATTAATGGCTTTTCGTCGATAAGTGCCAGCACCCGTTCACCTGCCGCTATTCCTGAATGTATATTACTGAATGAATCGGATATGTTTTTCGCAGGACGCATTAATTGTGAAAAGATGGCGATATAGGCTATAAACTGACCGGGATTAAGGTCAGAACGATTATTTAATATAAGGTACCCGCCATACAAAACAATGCATGAGATCATGGTTACAGCCAGTGTTTCAGAAACTGGTGAAGCCGATTGCTGGCGTTTAGCCATGGAACGCAATATTTTTGAATACCTTTTATTCTCGTTGTTAAAACGATTTTTAATAAAATCCGTGGCATTAAATGCCTTTATGATCTTAACCCCTTGCAGTGATTCATCAAGATAACTGATCATGTTACCATAGCTTTGTTGTGCAGAAATAGCCTGGGCTTTCAGGCGCTTTACGATGCGTGAAATTACAAATGCCGATATAGGTACAACAAGTAATGAAAACAATGTAAGCTTTACTGAATATACAAAAAGCAACACCATGAACACGATCAATTGCATGGGTTCTTTAAAGATCACCTGTAAGGTTGCTGTAACTGAAAATTGCACAACCTGTACATCAGAAGCAATTTTGGAAATTATGTCACCCTTACGTTCATTATTAAAATAACCCAGATGCAAGTCCATTACGTTATTAAAGACGGTACTGCGTAGATTCAAAAGGGTATGTACACGCAGGTTTTCCATAATCCGTGCAGACAGATAACGGAACAGGTTGCCTAAAAATATAGTGACAATAATAGTAGCACATACAAATTGCAATGCCCCCCATGCACCATGAGTTTTTATAAAATATTGCATGTAATATTTAAACCAACCGGTCAGGTCTAAAAAAGAAGCTGGCTGTTTTATGTGAGTAATTACTGGTCCGGGACCACCTGTATTTGCAAAAAGCGTGTTCAAAAGCGGCGTCAGCAAGGCAAATACCGTTGAACTGAATACCACATACAGAAGGGTACAAATAATATAGGGTATAGCAAATTTTTCAATCGGCTTGGCAAAAGAAAGTAGTCTGAAGTAGGTTTTCATTATCCGTCAAAAATACTGGTTATTATTCATTTAGTGCACGCTACTTTGGGGAAGATAGTCCTGCGAATACTGTTTTACTTTTCGTACATATTTTAATACAAAATTCCGCCAGGCCCGTATGCTCAGTTCCATATCCTCACTGTAGAATGGTGAGAATATCTCATCAAATCCACCTATCTCCTTCAGTTTAGCAGCATCGATCAATGCATTAGCACCCGACAAATACATGGTGTATAGCCTATCATCCGCATTATCGCTGCAATAGAAATACCCGGTTTTTAGTTTTAACCCATTAAATTTCGGCATACGCGCGGCATCCTGTATTCCATCACCCTCCATATCAATGATACGTCCCATCACACCAAATGTATCAGGCAACGAAAAATATTTCCATTGATGCTCAAAATAACCAGGTGTAAGCTTAACATCAGAATTTAAAAGAATTGAACAGTTGTCCACAATAATTATTTCATAAATAGCTCCGGCATTTTCAATAACTTCTTTGGCAAATGGGAGATATTCTTTGATCAAATTTCTACCATTATAATTAGGAATAACTATTGAAATGCTTTTCTTTAAATCCATCGGGAAACTAAGTGCCTATTTTTTGAATGCCAAATATAAATATATCCTATACTCTTAACAGTTTATTATCAGCAATACGCCTGCCGATAAGGTGTTTTATTTAAATACATTATATTTTTGCTACCTTAACGAAATCTATAAATGTCAGGTTCGAAAGGCAATATTAAGTTTAGTTGTAATGATTTCAGATCAGTTGCCCGCGCTTTAACTATTGTTGAGAATGATCTTGAAGGGGCAGATCTTCTTTTAAAAAACCTTGATTTTACCAAAAATGTACCTATTATAGGTATAACCGGCCCACCGGGTGCTGGTAAAAGTACTTTAGTAAATAGCCTGATCAGTACCCTTGTAAACAAAGGCAACAAAATAGCCGTGCTGGCAATTGACCCAACATCTCCTTTTAATCTCGGCTCATTGCTTGGCGACAGGATCAGGATGGCAACACATTTTAATCACCCTGATGTATTTATCCGTTCACTGGCTACACGTGGCTCACTAGGCGGCCTATCAGCCAAAACTATTGAGATGTCAGACGTATTGCGGGCGGCGGGATTTGATTATGTATTGATTGAAACAGTCGGAGTAGGTCAATCGGAGATTGAAATAGCCGGTCTTGCTGATATTACATTCGTAGTATTGGTGCCAGAAGGAGGTGATGAAATACAAAGTATTAAATCGGGATTGATGGAAATTGCCGATGCCTTCATTGTAAACAAAGCCGACAGGGATGGTGCAGACGTGTTTGCCAATAATTTAAAAAAGATGGTTCAACAAAAAGGCGGACAAATACCTGTCTTTAAAACAATAGCTTCTGAAAACGGTGGAATTACTGAAATAACAGACTTTATTTTATCTGCAATCGGGAAAACAAATAAAAGAAAAGAGTACTTGCTGGCTGAAAAAGCTTATAAAATTATACAGCAAAAACGTATGGTCGATATTAATAAAGTAAAGTTACAGCAGGCCATTACTCAGGCTATGGCCGACCCGCTGTTTAACTTATACAGTTTTGTTGAAAATTACTTTTGATTTCGAACTTCGGAAGGTCAATTTCGAATTTAAATTCTCGTGGATTTCAATTCTGCGAAAACAAATTCGAAATCGAAAATTCGAAATCCGAAATATTAGTTATTCATTATCTCCTCAATATGTTCTGCTTCAAGAGGAATATCAGCCATCAGATCAATATTACCACCTTTAGTTATCAGTATATCATTCTCCAGCCTTATACCAAACCCTTCTTTTGGAATATAAATTCCGGGTTCGCAGGTTAAAATATTTCCTGTCTCAAATGGCTTGTATCTGTTGGCAAAATCATGCACATCTAAACCCAGATGATGTGACGTACCGTGCATAAAGTATTTTTTGTATGCGGGCATTTTTGGATCTTGCTTTTCAACGTCGTGCTTATCAAGTAATTTTAAACCGATCAGTTCACTGGTCATCATTTTACCCACCTCTTCGTGATAATCTGTTAATAAGGCTCCGGCTTGTATCAGTTGTGTTGCTCCCTTCATTACACGCAATACTGCATCATATACTTCGCGCTGACGTTTAGTAAAACGTCCATTCACCGGAATGGAACGAGTCATATCCGCATTGTAATTGGCATATTCGGCACCAAAATCAAAAAGTGCTATGTCGCCATCTTTGCAAACTTGGTTATTGTCTACATAATGCAACACATTTGCATTTGTACCTGAAGCAATAATTGGACTATAAGCATGACCTGTGGCACGTTGACGCAAAAATTCATGGGTTATTTCTGCTTCAATTTCATACTCGGTCACACCGGGCTTCACAAATTTTAGTACACGCACAAAAGCATCCCTTGTAATTGCACAGGCTTTTTGTGTTAATTCAACTTCGATTCCAGATTTTATCGTTCTCAGGTCACGTAAAATAACAGCCGAACGTTCATAATGATGCAGCGGATATTTGCTGCGCAATTGTTCAAACATTCTCAGATCACGATACGGAACTGAATGACTGTAGCGGTCATTTTCATTTGTATTAATATAAATATTATCTGCGTAATTTATAATAGTGTGCAAAATAATATCAAATTCATCCAACCACTGTACATTTTCAATACCCGAAGTTTTTCTGGCCTCCTCTTTTGTATACTTATGACCCTCCCAAACAGCTATGTATTCATTGGTTTGTCTTAAAAAAAGTACTTCTTTGTATAGGGGATTAGGACAATCGGGATATAAGATGAGTATGCTTTGCTCCTGGTCGATTCCTGTAAGATAAAAAAAATCAGCATTTTGCTTAAAGGAAAATGCTTGATCGCCATTTTTAGGGAATTCGTCATTTGAGTGAAAAACAACTACAGAATTGGTTTTTGTTCTTAAAACGAAACTTTTTCTATTATTTATAAACAATTCATTATTTATAGGGAGGTATTTCATTAATATCAGCTTTATTAATTTTTTGAAAACAATTTTTTTATTTTATTTGTATTAACTTAAGTATAAAAATTGGAACAATGTTTGGTAATGAATTCAAACATAATTACTAATTTTGAAAAAAAATCACAATTAAATTGTTTAATCTTAAAACTATGAACTATTCTACATTAAAAAAAACAGTCGCTTTATCATTTGCGTCTTTGATGGCTGTAGGGATGGCTAATGCTCAAACTGATACCAGTAAAGCAGCAAAGCCTACAGACACAGCAAAAATGTCATCTGCGGCAACTACTGCCAAGGTATTTGGTGGTAGAAAACAGTACAACACATTTAGTGTCGGTCTAAATGTAGGTTTAACCGCTCCTTCTGTAGCAACAGGCGGAGTTAACAACTTTAACCATAATCAACCTGAATTAGGATATGGTTTAAGTTTAAGGGATCAATTATCTCATGCTTTTGGTTTGCAGGTAGATGTACGCGGTGGTAATGTTAAAGGCAGCGATGAAGCTAAATTCCAAAATCCGGGTTACACTGTAGATTCTCAAAACGGTGACCATGTTGGAAGCTTTAAAACTTCATTCTGGCAAGCTACTTTAAGTGGTGTTGTCAATGTTGGATCTTTAAGCTTTTTACACCGTACCAATGGTGTTAATTTCTTCTTGCATGGTGGTGCAGGTTTAGCTTGGTACCAGCCTAAAACTTATTCTGACAACAATCAAACGAATCTTCTTATTGATTACAAAGGACAAACAGGTAAAAACCATGACGGCAGTTCCGTTAAAGAATTAGTTATCCCTGTTGGCGCTGGTGTAAAATTCAGATTAGCTGATGCATGGGCTCTGAATCTTGGTTACACTGAGAACTTCATCGATGGATTTAATTTCACAGGTGTACATGCCAACTACCCTGCTTCAAACAAATACTCTTATGGCTATGCTGGTTTAGAATACACTTTCGGTCCAAAAACAAAACCGAATCTGGATTGGGTAAACCCAGTTGCTATGATGTATGACGAACTGTATGATGCAGCTCTTCGTCAGGAAGTTGAAGCTTTAAAAGGCCGTGTAGGAAATGTTGAAAATGCAGTTAATGACCTGAAGAAAGATTCTGACGGTGACGGTGTTGCTGATCAATTCGACAAATGTCCAAATACTCCTGCTGGTACTGTTGTTGATGGCTCTGGTTGCCCAATTGTGTTCCCTAAAATCGATACTTCATTATTCGTTAGGAAACCAGTTGCCGGTGCAGCTACTGCTTACTCTAACATCCAGTTTGAATTTGATAGTTCAGTATTAAGAACTTCATCTTACCCAGTATTGGATGCTACTTCAGCTGATCTACGTTCAAATGCAGGCAAATCTATCGAATTAGATGGTTTCGCTTCATCTGAAGGTACTGCTGCTCACAACATGCGTTTATCTAAAGACCGCGCTAACTCAGTAAAAACTTACTTAGTTAACTCAGGTGTTGATTCAAAACGCGTAAAAGTTAAAGGCTTTGGTGAAACTCATCCAATTGCTGATAACTCAACTGAAGAAGGACGTGTAACAAACCGTCGCGTTGAGTTCAAACAAAAATAATTGATCATTAAATAATAATGATGCAGAAGGCTCTCCGGTTTCGGAGAGCCTTCTTTTTTTTATTAATTTTGTTCATGTATTTTTTCAGGAAGAAAGACCCGAACAGACCGACCAGCTTTAATCTAAAAGTGATGCACGTAATTAATGCCATTGCAATAATTATGTTCCTTGGAGGCATTATCTGGAAATTGATTGATTGGTTTATATTGAAAAAGCACTAAACTATCCCTAACAACATACCACACTAATGAAACAAGTAATCAATACAAACAATGCCCCCGCACCTATTGGACCATACAGCCAGGCTATAGCTGCTGGAAGCTTCGTATTCGTCTCTGGTCAAATACCTTCAAATCCATCTACAGGAGAAATAGTTTCTGGTGATATAAAAGCAGAAACCAAACAAGTAATGGAAAACATTAAAGCTGTATTATCAGAAGCAGGTGTTGGTTTCAGTAATATCGTTAAAACCACGATTTTTTTAACGGATATGCAAACCTTTGCCCAGGTTAACGAAGTGTACGGCACTTATTTTACTGACCAGTTTCCCGCACGTGAGACTGTGCAAGTGTCCGCTTTACCAAAAAGTGTAAATGTTGAGATCTCAGTTATTGCTATAAAATCCTGATCAACATCCATTGAACAAACAGATATTTCAAACTCCTATCGAATATTTAAGAGGTGTTGGCGTTACACGCGCTGATGTACTTAAAAAAGAACTTGAAATATTTACGTTTGAAGATCTGTTAAGGCATTTCCCCTACAAGCACATTGATAGAACTAAACTTTATAAGATCAGGGATATACAGCCTGACTTGCCTTATGTACAAGTTCTTGCCCGTTTAAAGCACAAAGAAATATTAGGCGAAAAACATACAAAACGCCTGGTAGCACAAGTACAGGATGATACTGGAACAATGGAACTGGTATGGTTCCAGGGCATCAGATGGGTTGAAAAGTACCTGGTTACTGATAAGGTATACATTCTATTTGGCAAACCCGGTTCATTCAATGGCAAACCGCAAATGGCCCATCCCGAAATGGAACTGTACTCGCCAGCTGCACTCAAGCAAAAAGGTAATCTGACATTGCAACCGGCTTATAGTTCTACCGAAAAGCTGAAGCAGTTCAGTCTTGACAGTAAAGGTCTCCAAAAACTTACTGCAGCACTTTTAGAGCAGCATAATAAAGAGATTCACGAAAACTTACCGATATATATCCTTCAACAGTTTAAACTGATGGGCCGTGCGGATGCCTATCGTAATATGCATTTCCCTGATGATGCTGTGATGCTGAACGAAGCTATTCATCGTTTAAAATTTGAGGAATTGTTTTTTATTCAGCTCAAACTACTCAAAAACAAGTTGCTGCGCATACAAAAATTCAAAGGCCATGTATTTGAAAGCGTAGGACATTACTTCAATGATTTTTATCACAATAAGCTTCCTTTTGAGCTAACTAATTCCCAAAAAAAAGTATTAAAAGAAATTCGTCAGGATACCCAGCGTGGGGTACAAATGAACCGTTTGCTGCAGGGCGATGTGGGCAGTGGCAAAACCGTAGTTGCTTTAATGAGCATGCTGATAGCTATTGATAATGGCTTTCAGACTTGCATTATGGCACCTACGGAGATACTAGCCAACCAGCATTATCAAACTATTAAAAGTTTGGTAGGCGATGGTTTTATTGAAGTGGCATTGCTAACCGGCTCAACAAAAAAGAAGGACAGGAATGTATTACATGAGAAGCTGGAAAATGGTCAACTAAAAATATTGATAGGCACTCATGCATTGATCGAAGATAAAGTACAATTTCAAAATCTGGGTTTTGTAGTGATTGATGAACAACACCGTTTTGGAGTTGAGCAGCGTGCAAAACTATGGCGAAAAAATACAATACCACCGCATATCCTGGTGATGACTGCAACACCTATCCCCCGCACTTTGGCAATGACGCTCTACGGCGATCTGGATATTTCTGTAATTAACGAATTACCGGCAGGACGTAAACCCATTCAAACACTTCATTTTTATGAAAATCAACGCCTACGAATGTTTGGTTTCATGAAACAGGAGATTGCCAAAGGTCGACAGATATATGTGGTATATCCACTGATACAGGAAAGCGAGAAGCTTGACCTTAAAAACCTACAGGATGGTACCGAGATAATGGCGCGCGAATTCCCATTGCCTGATTATCGCATCAGTATTGTACACGGCAAAATGGCGGCAAAGGATAAGGATTTTGAAATGCAGCGTTTTGTAAAGCACGAAACACAAATAATGGTAGCTACAACTGTTATTGAAGTGGGGGTTAATATACCCAATGCATCCGTAATGATCATTGAAAATGCAGAACGCTTTGGCCTTTCCCAATTACACCAGTTACGAGGGCGTGTGGGGCGCGGAGCCGAACAATCCTACTGCATACTAATGAGTAGTCATAAATTAAGTTATGATGGCAAAATCAGGCTGGATACGATGGTTAAAACCAATAATGGCTTCGAGATATCCGAGATCGATCTGCAACTGCGAGGCCCGGGCAATATTGAAGGCACACAGCAAAGCGGTGTGCTCGACCTGAAAGTCGCTGATCTTGCCACGGATCAGCAATTATTATTACAAGCCCGTAAATGCGTGGAAGAAATCTTTGCCAAAGACCCAGAGCTTGCGCATCCCGAAAATCAAATTTTACAATTGGCTTTCCAGGCAAAAAATGCTGGTTTAAGCTGGGATAAAATTTCCTGATGATTATTATTCCTCCAAAATATTACATTTGTTAAAAAGCTATCTTTTTCAATGAAACTAAAGATTACTCTCCTTTTCGCTCTTATCTTTTCAACCGTTTTACTCAAGGCACAAGATTCATTAATGCTTCGCAAAATATATGATGAAGAACTGGTAAACGGACAATGTTATAGCAACCTTCATTATTTATGCAAGAACATTGGACCGCGTTTAAGTGGATCAGCCAACGCACAGAAGGCGGTTGAATGGGGTAAAAAGCTGATGGAAAGTTATGGTTTTGACCATGTTTATCTACAGGAAGTAATGGTTCCGCATTGGGTAAGGGGTGCAAAGGAAGTAGGGATGATCATTGATGGGAAAAATAAAATATCAGTGCCTATAGCCGCTTTGGGGATGTCAGTCGCTACACCAAAAGAAGGTATTACAGCTAACATAATAGAAGTGCGTAGTTTAAAAGAACTGGATACTTTAGGCGAAAGTGTGATCAAAGGTAAGATCGTATTCTTCAATCGCCCATTTGACCCACGTTTTATCGAAACGCTTCGTTCTTATGGCACAGCCGGCGATCAACGCAATGCAGGCCCGGCCGCAGCAGCCAAATATGGTGCTGTTGGAGTGATCGTACGGTCATTAACTGAAAGCCTTGATAATTATCCGCACACCGGCGCAACCAGGTATGCTCAGGATGGCATAAAAATCCCGGCAGCGGCTATATCTACCAAAGCAGCTGATCAGCTTAGCATTATGTTGAGAAGAAGAAAGCTACCGCTTATAAAATTCTATTTTAAACAGAATTGCAAAATGCTTCCTGACACATTATCCTACAATGTGGTAGGCGAATTAAGAGGCTCTGAAAATCCGAATAAATTCATCACCGTTGGTGGTCACCTGGACTCCTGGGATCTGGCCGAAGGTGCTCATGATGACGGAACGGGTGTAATGGGATCAGTTGAGGCGGTACGTATTCTTAAAGCTTTAGGATATCGTCCTAAAAACACTATACGCGCTGTATTCTTTATGAATGAAGAAAATGGCGACAAAGGCGGTATAAAATATGCTGAGCTGGCTGCTCAAAACAAAGAAGAACATATTGCTGCTATTGAGTCGGACCTGGGAGGATTTACCCCACGTGGTTTTGGTTTTACCGGGCTTTCGGTTGGTCAATTTAAGAACGTTACAGCATGGAAACAACTTTTTGAACCGTACGGTTCCAGTCGTCTGGTTATAGGCGGTGGAGGTAGCGATATAGGCCCGCTTAAGGAAAAAACACCAGGTATTATTCTAATAGGATTTGACCCTGATTCTCAACGTTATTTTGATGTGCACCACTCTGCGAATGATGTATTTGAAAATGTAAATAAACGAGAGTTGGAATTAGGTACTGCCTCCATAGCCTCACTTATTTATCTGATAGATCAGCATGGATTTAACTGATAATCGTTTCATTCACTCGTATTTTTTTAGCGACAACAATATTGTTCATGCAGATATGCGTACAAATTGTAAATTGCGGCCATATTAATTAATACTAAACCCAATAGTGTCAGACGAAGATCATAGTCAGCCCAAAAACGATTCTTTCGCAGCATTGCGATACAAGGATTTCCGCTCCTATATCGGGATGCGGTTTTTCTTCACATTTGCATATCAAATGCAAGCAGTTGTTGTCGGTTTCTACATTTATCAACTAACAAAAAGTGCTTTCGCATTAGGTTTAGTCGGCCTTGCCGAAGCTATACCTGCCATTGGCATCGCCCTGTATGGTGGTTATATTGCTGATAAATCTGAAAAACGGAAGATGCTGCTTACCATATCTTCTCTTGTGTTTTTCGCCTCAATGGTTATGTTTATTGTGACGATGAAAAGTACTGAGCCATATCTCCATAAAGGATGGATAGTACCAATTATTTATTCCATGATATTTTTGAATGGTTTAGCAAGGGCATTTTATGGGCCTGCTACCTTTACCATCTATGCGCATAGTATCCCCAAAGAAGTTTATCCTAACGGCAGTACCTGGAGTAGTTCAAGCTGGCAGATCGCGTCCATATTAGGTCCTGCAGCAGGCGGACTGATCTATGGTTTTTATGGGATTACCGCAGCATTTAGTGTCATTATTGTATTCCTGGTGCTCTCCATTGTTTTGATATACCTGTTGAGACCCTATCCCCCCGTATTTGTCCCAAAAGAAAATATTTGGGATAGCCTTTCAGAAGGGATCAGTTTTGTATTTAAAAACAAGATGATGATCGGTGCGATGAGCCTTGATCTCTTTTCGGTATTTTTTGGTGGTGCTGTAGCATTACTGCCGGTTTTTGCTAACGAAATATTGAAGGTGGGCCCCCAGGGATTGGGTATTATGCGTGCAATGTCTTCACTTGGGGCAGTTTTAACTATGCTGGCCATGGCCAGATTTTCGCCTATGGGAAGGCCATGGCGTAACTTACTTATTGCAGTTACCGGTTTTGGTTGCTCTATTATCTGCTTTGCCTTATCCCGTAATTTTTATCTTTCCCTGATTTTTTTATTCACTGAAGGTGCCTTTGACAGTATCAGTGTAGTTATCCGCAGTACTATAATGCAGCTTTTAACTCCTGATCATATGCGCGGACGGGTTTCAGCAGTAAACTCCATGTTTATTGGTTCATCCAATGAGATCGGGGCTTTTGAATCCGGAACAGCCGCTAAATTATTGGGAATTGTTCCATCGGTTATTTTTGGTGGTACAATGACAATGCTTATCGTGAGCATAACCTATCTTAAAACAAAAAAATTGATCCCGCTTACTTTGCATGAGATCAATACGGCAGATGTAAACGCCGCTTAAAGCGTAGTTACGCTTCGCCAGAACAAATAGGTGAGCGAGCCTAAAAGGGGCACTACAATAATGATCACCACCCACAACATCTTGGCTCCGCCATTGATACTACCATTCCTTAATACATTAATGAGCGAGTAAATGCTTAGCATCGCCCATAATACCAGGAAGATTAAACCAAAGGTGCCGCCAATTGCAGATGTGATCAAATACATGTTTGTAGTTTTTTTTTAATTAATACGTATCGGCAGTGATCTTCTCTCCGATCTGCTGCCGCCACATCGCATAATACAGGCCCTTTTGTAATAAGAGTTCTAAATGTTTGCCAGACTCAACTATATTTCCTTTTTCAAGGACATAAATCGTATCGGCATGCATAATGGTAGATAAACGGTGCGCTATTAAAATTGTTATATGATCTTTTAACACCGAAACGTCTCTTATAGTTTCAGTTATCTCTTCTTCAGTTATCGAATCGAGAGATGAGGTAGCTTCGTCAAAAACCAACAAATCTGGCCGGCGCAGTAATGCCCGTGCAATAGACAAACGTTGTTTTTCGCCACCGGAAACTTTTACGCCACCCTCGCCTATCACAGTATCCAAACCATTTGAGGCCCTGGCAAGCAAAGTCTGGCAAGCAGCGCGTTGCAAAGCCTGCATGCATTCTTCATCTGTAGCATCCGGGCGAACGAATAGTAAATTCTCACGGATAGTTCCTGAAAACAATTGGGTATCCTGTGTTACAAAACCAACTTTCTCACGAAGCTGATCCAAATCTATCTCCTTACTCGGCACATCGTTATATAAAATATCACCCTCTAAAGGCTGATATAATCCAACCAGCAATTTAACCAAAGTAGTTTTACCCGAACCTGATGGCCCTACAAAAGCCACCGTTTCACCAGTACGTGTTTCAAAACTGATATTATTTAAAGCATTACGATTTGCTGTCAAATGTTTGAAACTCACATTGCTGAAAGTGAGCCTTTCTAAATTTTCAATGATGAATGGATTCTCTGGCTTAGGATCAATTGGGGTACTCAATATATTCTTAAAATTTGCAAGTGATACTTCGGCTTCCCGCCATGATTGTATTACAGTACCCAATTCCTGCAAAGGATTGAAAAGGAAAAATGAGTAGAATAAAAACATGAGGTAACTACCCGGAGTCAGTGTTCCCTTAAAAATTAGTACCAGCAGTATTACCACCATTATACTCCTTACAAGATTGACAACCGTACCCTGAACAAAGCTCATGCTACGCACGTATTTCACTTTTGTAAGCTCCAGGTCGAGTATTTTGTAGGTGGTTTTATTTAACCTTTCTATTTCTTGTTTTGCAAGTCCAAGACTTTTTACCAGTTCAATATTTCTTAAAGATTCCGTAGTTGAACCGGCAAGCGCTGTAGTTTGCCCTACGATCCTCTTTTGTATAGTTTTTATTTGCTTACTCAGCGCCATACTAACCAGCATAATAACCGGCATTGCTCCTAAATAAACTAACGTAACCTGGTAGTTTATTTTTATGGATAGAACCATTACAAACACCATACCCACCAGGCTCACAAATAATACGCTGATAAACGAAGTGATAAATTTCTCACAATCTAAACGCACTTTTTGTAATATACCAAGGGTTTCGCCGCTACGCTGGTCCTCGAAAACCTGGTAAGGCAACTCAAGAGAATGCTTTAATCCGTCGGCATACATTTTAGCCCCGGTCTTTTGAACAATGATATTGGTAAAATAATCCTGGAAATTTTTTGCAATACGCGATACCATTGCGGCACCTATTGCCAAACCAACTAATCCAAGTGCTCCATAAAACCTATGATCGAAACTGGATGTACTATGATCAGTAGGAACAACATATTTATCGAATATATTCCTGGTAATCAAAGGATCAACTAAAGAAAATCCAATGTTAAAGGCTGCAAGAACAAGGGCCAATACAACAACCCAACGATGGGCAGATAGATATGATAAGAGTACTTTCATGACTTTGGCAAAAATAAAAAAAGGGAACGGCTTAAGTAGCTCATTCCCTTTAATTTGACATTGCCTTAATATTTAGACAGTCATGATATCTTTTTCCTTAGCTTCTGATAGCTGATCTACCTTCACTATAAACGAATCAGTTAGCTTCTGTATCTCTCCTTCGCCTGTTTTCATTTCGTCTTCAGAAACGCCTTCTGATTTTAGTTTTCTAATCTTTTCATTAGCTTCCTTGCGGATATTGCGAATGGCGACCTTGCCGGTTTCTGCCTCTGCTTTTGCTTTTTTTACCAAATCACGACGACGTTCTTCTGTTAAAGGCGGAACATTGATACGAATGATCACCCCATCGTTTTGCGGATTAACACCCAGGTTGGCTTCCATAATGGCTTTTTCAATACCACTTAATAAGGATTTTTCCCATGGCTGTATCACAATGGTACGGGCATCAGGAGTATTTACGCTGCCTACCTGGTTAAGCGGGGTTGGGCTGCCATAGTAATCAACCATAATATCATCCAGCATGCTTGGGCTTGCCTTGCCGGCACGGATCTTTTGCAATTCGCCATCGCAATGGTCAATTGCTTTTTCCATTAAGCCCCTGGCGTCACTAACTTGTTTTTTAATGAGTTCGCTCATCGTTTCATTTTTTTGTGTACAAAAATAAAAATTTAGCTCAGAAACAGATACAAGAAACAAGAGTCAGGAGTCAAGAGTTATAAAAAATTTCAACTCTTAAAAAAATGATCTTAATTCTTGATTCTTATGTCTTGATTCCTTCTTATTATTTTACCAGGGTTCCTATTTTTTCGCCCTTAGCTATTTTCATAAAATTGCCGGGTTTGTTCATATCAAACACAATGATCGGCAATTTATTTTCCTGGCAAAGTGTAATGGCTGTCATATCCATTACATTTAAGCCCTTGTCATATACTTCCTGGAAACTGATCTCATCATAACGGGTCGCAGTTGGATCTTTCTCCGGATCGGCAGTATAGATACCATCAACTCGCGTACCTTTCAAAACAACGTCGGCCTTAATTTCAATGGCACGCAGTGACGCTGCGGTATCTGTAGTAAAATAAGGATTACCAGTACCGGCACCAAATATCACGATCTTTCCTACTTCCAGGTGGTGCATTGCACGACGACGGATATAAGGCTCACATATCTGTTCCATCTTAATTGCCGACTGCAGGCGGGTTTCAACGCCGATACTTTCCAGTGCATTTTGGAGGGCCATACAGTTGATCACAGTGGCCAGCATACCCATATAATCTGCCTGTGCACGTTCCATTCCTGATTTCTCAGCACTTAATCCTCTGAAAATATTACCGCCCCCCACAACCACAGCGATCTCAATACCCGCGTCATAAACGCCTTTGATATCATGTGCATATTGTAAAACCTGGTTATTATCGATGCCGTATTGCCTCTCGCCCATCAGCGACTCGCCGCTTAGTTTCAATAGAATCCTCTTGTATTTCATACGGTGTAGTTTGCCAAAAGTATTAATTTAAATCCAGTGTTAAAATAGTGTTAGTTTAACCCACCTGTTTTCCGGCCAAAAATGTTTTTTTAACGGTATAAGTATCATCAAACACGATCAGGTCCGCATCATAACCAGCTTCAATTTTTCCTTTATTTAATCTTGCTAATTGCGCAGGATACAAAGATGCCATATTAATTGCTTCGGGCAGGTCAACACCAATATGTTTCACACCGTTTTCTACTGCTTTCAGCATGGTAAGGCATGATCCCGATAAAGTACCATCAGGCATAACATATCTGTCAACCTTAAACTGATGCTGATACGGCCCATGATTAGTTTCAGTAACGGCATCAGTTATAAAAAAAAGTTTGTCACCAAGTTCCCGTTTAGCCAGCCTTGCCATTACAAAATCTACGTGGATGCCATCAGGAACAATACTGGTATAGGGCTTCTCTTCAAAAATAGCAGGAATGTAACCTGGTTCGCGATGATGCATTTGCGGCATAGCATTATATATATGGGTAACTGCTTTGATTGGGTTGTTTAAAAACGATTTACCCTGTTGGTAAGTAGCATTACTATGCCCTGACGACAGGATCACACCATGGTCATTTAGGTAATCGATCACTTCCTTGTCTTGTAACTCTGGCGCAATGGTCATCATCGTGATCACGCCATCTCCCATTTCAATCCACTTCTGTACAAGGTCCAACGATGCTTTTTTGATATATTCTCTGTGATGAGCACCATTACGTACCGGGTTTAAAAACGGGCCTTCCAGATGCAGACCTAAAAAGTTACCCCTGCGATTTTCACGGTAATCCTTTGCTACTTTAATGGTTTGCTCGATTACACTATCCGTGTTAGTCGAAATTGTAGCAAAAAAACCTGTGGTTCCTTGTTTAAGCAGGTCGCCCTCCATTTGTAACAACGTGGCTGATTCTGTATCAATACTGAGCAACTTACCTCCGCTGCCATAGATCTGCAGGTCGATCAAACCAGGTGCAACGAAAGCACCATTCAGATCGATCTTCTCGGCACCTTGTGGGATTGCATTATCTGCTACTATATTTAATATTTTCCCGTTTGAAACTAAAACGGCTTTACCTCTGGTGATCTGGCCATCAGAGATAATCTGGAGGTTGTGAAGTGCTGTTGTCATGGCTACAAATTAATGCATTTATCGTAGAGACGCAATACATTGCGTCTTAAAGATTATGCTTACCCAATATTTGTAGAGACACAATATTTTGTGTCTCTACAAATATTGGGTCTCTACGAAATGTATTCGCAAAAAAAATCCCCACCGATAATTCGGTGGGGATTTAATAATTAAGCTCCTAAAGCTACCCGCTTAAATGCGGTAACGGTTAATCCTTTATCAACCGTGCTCAAAAACTGAGCAACACTTTTTGATGGGTCCTTTACAAACTCCTGGTTCAACAGGGTTGAGTCCTTGTAGAATTTGTTGAGTTTACCAATAGATATCTTTTCAACCATTTCTTCTGGTTTGCCTTCAGCACGGATCTGCTCTTTAGCAATTTCCAACTCACGTTGAACTGTAGTAGCATCAACACCGTCCTTGTCAACAGCAACTGGGTTCATGGCAGCAATTTGCATAGCTACGTCTTTTCCTGCTTCTTCAACACCGGCAACATTAGCGGTCAAAGCAACTAATACGCCTAAACGATAGTTACCGTGAATGTAAGCAACTACTTTTTCGCCTTCAATAACTTCATATTTTGATACGCCGATCTTCTCACCGATCTTACCTGTTTTATCGATAGTAGCTTCACCAATAGTAACGCGGCTATTCTCAACATCAATAGATAATTTATTCAGAGCTTCGATATCAGCAGGATTCTGCTCAACAGCTTCGTTAGCGATCGCGTTAGCAAAAGCAATAAACTCAGCATTCTTAGCTACGAAATCAGTTTCGCAGTTAAGCTCGATAATTACACCACGTTTGCCATCAGCAGATGTACGTGCAATTACAACACCTTCGTTAGACTCACGGTCCTGACGGCTTGCAGCTACCTTAGCGCCTTTTTTTCTTAAAAAATCAATTGCAGCTTCGAAATCACCGTTTGTTTCGGTCAAAGCTTTTTTGCAATCCATCATACCTGCACCTGTTTGCTGGCGCAGTTTATTTACATCAGATGCCGTTATTTGTAATGTAGACATTTTAATATGTTTTAAATGTTGTAGAAGTTGCAAAGGTTGCAGGGGTTATAAAACTTTTACAACCTCTGCAACCCTTACAACCAAAATATTACTCTTCTGTTTTTTCAGCAGCAGGTGCAGCCGGAGCTTCAGTTTCTGCTTCAGCAGTTACTCTTTTTCTTTTGCCACCTTCGGCAGGTGCAGCAGCGGCAGCAGCTTCTGGCTTAGCTGTATCAGCTTTTGCTTTTGCAGCAGCAGCTTCTTTTTCAGCTTCGTCTTCTTTCTCGCGTTTGCGCTCATCCAAGCCTTCTTCTATCGCTTTGATGATGATACCGGTGATCAATGAAATTGATTTGGTAGCGTCATCATTCGCAGGGATAGGGAAATCAATATTTGACGGATCAGAGTTGGTATCTACCATTGCAAAAGTTGGGATATTCAACTTTAATGCTTCTGAAACCGCAATGTGTTCTTTCTTCACGTCGATCAGGAACAATGCAGCCGGTAAACGGTTAAGATCCGCGATACCACCTAACAATGTTTCTAATTTGATACGCTCACGTTGTATCATCAGTCTTTCTTTTTTAGAAAGGTTGCTGTAAGTACCGTCTTTAGTCAATTTATCGATGTTTGACATCTTTTTGATCGACTTACGTACAGTAGCGAAGTTAGTTAACATACCACCTAACCAACGTTCGGTTACGAAAGGCATGTTTACTCCTTTTGCATATTCAGCTACGATATCTTTCGCTTGTTTCTTTGTAGCTACGAATAATACCTTACGGCCTGATTTTACAATTTGTTTTATAGCTGAAGCAGCTTCTTCAACCTTAGTTAAGGTTTTGTTTAGATCGATAATGTGGATACCGTTGCGCTCCATAAAAATGTACTGTGACATTTTTGGGTCCCATTTGCGGGTAAGGTGACCAAAGTGTACACCTGCATCCAGTAAATCCTGATATGTTGTTCTTGCCATTGTTGTTGTCCTCCTTGATGATTAACGTTTACTGAATTGGAATCTCTTGCGTGCTTTCTTGCGTCCTGGTTTTTTACGCTCAACCATACGGTCATCGCGGGTCATTAAACCTTTGGCGCGCAGTGCAGGTTTCTTTTCAGCATCCAGTTCAACAATAGCTTTAGCAATCGCTAAACGAACGGCTTCTGCCTGTCCTTTTACACCACCACCTGCAACATTTACTTTAACATCAAATTTACCTGTTGAGCCAGAAACCTCTGTCGACTGGGTAACGATGTATTGTAATGGTAAGGTAGGGAAGTACTCTTTGTAATCTTTACCGTTTACGGTAATGGCACCATTGCCGTCGCTCAAATAGATGCGGGCAACAGCGGTTTTTCTTCTGCCTGAAGTGTTAGTTGTTGGCATTTCTTTTCTCTTTTTAAATTAACAGTTAAATGGCTTTAGGGTTTTGTGCTGCATGAGGATGCTCGGCGCCTGCATAAACATGCAGGTTACCAAATAAGGCGCGGCCCAAACGATTTTTAGGTAACATACCACGAACGGCTTTTTCAACCACTCTTGTAGGATGCTTTGCCATTAACTCCTTAGGAGAAATGAAACGCTGACCACCTGGATAACCAGTGTAAGAAACATACTGCTTGTCGCTGAATTTGTTTCCGGTCAGTTTTACCTTGTCTGCATTAATAACTATTACATTATCGCCGCAGTCTACGTGTGGGGTGAACCCTGGCTTGTGTTTTCCTCTAATGATCATTGCGATCTTAGAAGACAAGCGCCCCAAAATCTCGCCTTGAGCGTCAACAACAACCCATTCCTTGTTAACGGTCTTTTTATTGGCTGAGACAGTTTTGTAACTTAACGTATTCACTTGCTTTTATTTAAATTTATTAAACGTTTATTATACCCCGCATTTTCGGGACTGCAAAGATACGGTAATTTGTTTAATTGTCAAGGGATTTGTGAGGTTAGTTGATTAAGTTGGATTGGTTGATTAGGCGGTAGGCTTATATGACCACTCAAAGCAAAAGCGTTTCACTTGTTTCATTGTTTCAAACCTGCAACGACTGAAATAGATGAAACATACTTTGTTTATGCTAAATTGTAATAGCAAAAGGGGGAAATTCAGATTTTTATGTAATTTAAGGACATGCATTCGACACCCCAAAATATCCTATCATCTTTCGTAATATTGCTTATTGCTGTATCCCTTTTATCTTTCATTCAGTACGCTAATGTCCATACCGATGGCGTTTATCAATCAAAGCCTCATCAAACTGGCAACGAACATTCTCCTTATGTCTATCATTACTTGCGTTTTTTCCCTAATGGGAAAGTTATTTCAATTGCCAGTCCTGGTAAGCCAGAAGACATAAAAAAATGGTTTGCTGATACCAACAAATATGTCAGCAAGGGCATTTATAAAATTAATGGGAACCAGATAAATTTTCAGTGTATATCTCAGCAAGGAAAGGTAAATTACAGAGGTGAAATTTTGGTGGGCAGCCTGATACTTCACGTACATAGCTATTTTAATACAAATCATAGTACAGACGAGTTTCAGTTTGTACATGATTGATTCTCTTACTGCCTGATGTTATCATTAACAAATAACTATTGCACATCCACACCAATCTGAGTAAATTTGTCTATGGCATTTAGGCCGGCAGATTGAATAATCCCCAAAAATAAAGTTATAGCTTGTTGAACACATGCCTGATACATTTTCCGTTGACGACCTGGTAGATCGGGTTTTGATTTTGGAGAAAATCGAAAAGGCGCAAAAGGAAATTGAAAACGGCGAGGGAATGGATTGGGAAGATTTCAAAAAAGAGATGGACAAGTGGTGATTTTTTATCCTATACTTATATTCTGAAAATTCTGATTCAAACGGTTGAACGCTTCGCCCGCTGTTTCTTTAATTCTTCAAAATATTTTTCTACTTCGTCAATAGTATACCCTTTATCAATTCCTGCTTCATATCTTCTGACACGCCCATCCAATTCAGCGACAAATTCCCTATCCTCTGACCAATCATATGGCTCATTGACAATCTGATCTTCAAGTATTGTATAGATAGCTTTGATCTGCTTATCATCAGCTGCACTGATATAATCGTGTAATCTTTCTCTGATTGCTGCGACAGTCATAATTAAATGCTCAGATCAAATTTAGCCATAAAATTCTTATCATCGTTGATTGATTTTATAATCCCCTTCAGTTTATTAATTTTACCCCATTACTAATGTTCCTCATCACTCAAGCACAATAACCGATATATGATCATCATTAAAAACTACGTCGAATTTGAATCTCATCTAGGTCAAGAACTTGGCGTATCCGACTGGCATACCATCACTCAGCAACAGATAGATAAATTTGCTGATGCAACCATCGATCATCAATGGATACACACCGATACCGAAAAGGCTAAAAATGAAGGCCCTTTTGGGGGAACTATTGCGCATGGCTACTTAACGGTATCGTTGTTGCCGTACTTTTGGCACCAGATAGCTGATGTACAAAACCTGAAGATGCAGATCAATTATGCTATTGACAGCATTAAATTCGGGCAACCCGTACTGGTAGATACTCGGGTAAGATTAAAAGCAAGGCTTGCAGCTATCGTAAACTTAAGAGGGATTACAAAAGCCACTATAGGTGTTGAAATGGAAATTGAAGGACAGAAAAAACCTGCTTATACCGGTGAGGTAGTTTTTCTATATCATTTTAATGGGTAATTCTTGATATTTTGAATCCCTTCCGTCTTCTACGCAACAGAGTTTATTTACATTGCTAATGGCTATTGTGTCTAATATTTTTTAAAAAAAATTCGCCTCCAAAATGTCTAGTTCGAAGTAACTAAAGTTGGATCAAAAACAATTCCTTTTCCGTTTTTATAGGTTTGCTTAACGCGAATTCCCCCATTAGAAAGTTTTATTAAATCGATTAATGTCGTATAGCTTCTAACATGTCTTGCTGTCCAAGTTACTTCAAATGCAAATTCAATAGTATCCCTATTTTCAGGAAAAGGGAACTTGTAAATTTCTTTTGAATAATCAGCAGCAAGCAAATGTTTGTTATGACTCCCTATTGCCGAGATGCTTCGTTCCGTATTTGTAAAATCAATAGGGTTCCAAAAGGTGTAGTGAATGTTGTAAATAGGAACATCACCCCTATTAGAAATATAGAATTGTGAAATAACTAACTTAAATAGTTTACGATTTAAGTCTGAAAATTCCTCAAAATTCGCTTCCGCTGTCAGCAGCGGAATGTTATCTCCACCAGTGATATACTTATTAACGCTATCTTGATATTTACTGTTTTTGTTATAGATAAAGCTAAAATTATATAATGTCGTAAGCATCTTATGATTTTCCGAAGAAATATTCCTAACGCTATCCCTTAGTGACTGGTTTTGTCTAAAGAGGTTGGCAGATATCTTGCGAGATTCCAGGAGCTCTCTTTGGTGTTGAGTGGTCTCCAAACCCGCTTTTTTATTGGTTTCCAAACCCGAATATACTTGTAGATATAATCCAAGAAAAGCTGAAAAGCACACCATTAAAACGACTCCCTTTTCCCATTTGCTTCTTTTTTCATGTGGGTTAATTTTAAACCAAGAAAAGACTGCTGAACCAGTATATAATAGGAAGGAAAGAATTATAAAAGTCCAAGACATAAGGGATAGTTTCAATAAATATAATACTTTTTCGTAGTCTGATGATGCTCAATTTTCGAACTCCCAAGTAAGCTTAAAATGCAGTATAATAAAAAATACCTGTGCGTTTATCAAAATTCCTCCCCAAATCTTTACAATCGCTCAACAACCCCTTCTGTACTTTTGTGTTTTATATTGATCTATGGACACAAAGAATATCCGCCTCAGCGTATTGGACCAATCCCCGGTACGTAAGGGCGTTACTGCTGAACAGGCTGTTAAAGAAACAGCCGAATTAGCTAAATATACTGACCAGCTTGGTTACACCCGTTTCTGGATATCAGAACATCATAATACAGGTTCATTGGCAGGGTCTACGCCCGAAGTACTTTTAGCCTACCTGGGCAGTCAAACCAAAAACATACGCATAGGCTCTGGCGGGGTGATGATGCCTAATCATAGCGCCCTAAAAGTAGCTGAAAACTTCAGGATGCTGGAAGCACTATTCCCTGGCCGGGTTGACCTGGGTATGGGTCGGGCGCCAGGTACAGATAGGCTGACCGCAGCCATGCTTAACCCCTCTAACCAATTCAGGGAGCAGGATTTTATTGAACAACTGTACGACCTGATCAACTATTTTCACGATCGTGGTGATCCGGGCACCCCCTTATCTAAAATTAGGGCTATACCACAGGTACAAACTGTTCCGGATATGTGGTTATTAAGTTCAAGTGGCGAAAGCGGTTTGTTTGCCGCGCATTTTGGAATGGGTTTATCATTTGCACACTTTATCAACCCCATCGGCGGACCAGCGGCAGTTGCCATGTATAGGGAACGTTTCAAACCATCAGAAGACCAGGCTGAACCTGCTGCCAGCGTAGCTATTTTTGTTTATTGTTCTGAAGATGAAGAAAGCATACGTCGCCACCAGGCTTTAATGGATTTCCGCTTTAACCAGTTTGAGCAGGGTAAGGGATTATCGCCTGTAGGCTATGAAGATATCAAAAATGTTACATACACTGTAAATGAGCAGGAACGCATTATGCATAATCGTAAACGGGTAATTACCGGCAATCCGCAGGAAATGAAAGAGAAGCTAACCCGTTTAGCTTACGAATATGCTGTTGATGAGATCATTGCGGTAACTATTACTGAGAGTTTTGAGGACAGGTTGAATTCTTACAAACTACTGGCAGAGCAGTTTGGGTTAGTGATCAGCGATCAGAGATCAGTGATTAGTTAATATACAGGGTTATTTCTTATATTGGTGTATTAAAAAACTGGTCAAGTCTTTAGTCATAAGTCAATTTTATGCTTTTCTGACTCAAGACTCTGGACTAAACGTCAGTTCTTAATTGACACGACACTAGTCTCTATCATCTCTTTTATCAGCTTGATTAATAATAGCCCTTACAAGGTACTTCATTTTTCCTTTTTGCCACGACGCTATTCTGAATCATCACATCAAGCCAAAAGTGACAATCAGGCTATTAAATCTTCAAATTAAAATCTGCACATTTGCACTTCAAAAATTTGCACATTAATACCATGACTATTTCCGTATTGGCCCAGAATTTAAGGGGTTCTGAAATTATAAGAATCGCAGGCGAGATCAATGAACTAAAAAGACAGGGGCAAAACATCGACAACCTGACCATCGGCGATTTTGATGCGAACATCTATCCTATTCCCCAACCTTTAAAAGAAGGTATTGTTGATGCTTATAATGCCAATCAAACCAACTACCCTCCTGCCGACGGTATGCTCAACCTGCGCGAAAGCGTTTCGGACTTTATTAAAGAGCGGTATAATTTAGATTATAATACTAACCAGATATTGATCTCCGGTGGTTCAAGACCGTTGATCTACTCTATCTATCTTGCTGTGGTAAACCCGGGCGAAAAGGTTGTTTTCCCGGCACCATCATGGAACAATAACCACTACTGTGATTTGCTGAGTGCCGAAGCCGTGATCGTGCAAACCAGGCCTGAGCATAATTTTATGCCTACGGCTGATGATATTCGTCCGCATTTAAAAGGTGCTGCTTTGCTTGCGCTTTGTTCGCCATTAAACCCTACGGGAACCATGTTCACCAAAAAGGATTTGGAAGAAATATGCGACCTTGTTATTGCCGAAAATAAAACCCGTGCAGCAGGCGAGAAACCATTGTACATACTTTACGATCAGATATACTCACAATTAACCTTTGGTGAGCATGAGCATGTTAACCCGGTTTCTTTACGTCCCGAACTTAAAGACTTCGTGATATTTGTTGATGGGGCGTCTAAATGCTTTGCTTCAACAGGTGTGCGCGTGGGCTGGGGATTCGGGCCGACAGACATTGTCAATAACATGAAAGCCATTGTAGGCCATATGGGCGCATGGGCGCCAAAGGCCGAGCAGGTGGCTATGGCCAAATTCATGAAAGAAGAAGATAAGGTAAACAGCTATCTTAACTGGTTAAAAACGAACATTCAAAATAGCCTCAATACTTTGCACGAAGGTTTCCAGCAGTTAAAGGCAGAAGGCTTTAATGTGGATTCTATTGAGCCGATGGGCGCGATATACCTCACTTTAAAAGTGGACTATACCGGCAAAACCACACCGGATGGCACACTGCTAAAAACATCCGCAGATATCAACTTCTATTTAATTAAAGAAGCAAAAGTAGCTTTTGTACCATTCTCGGCATTCGGCACCGGGGATGATGTTAACTGGTTCAGGGCATCGGTAGGTGCAAGCACTTTGCAGGACATTCAAAATCTGATACCAAGGATTAAGGAAGCGCTGGCTAAGTTGAAATAGGTTTTGTTTAGTGAAACAAGTAAACGACTTGTATGTTGGGGGTAGTGTGTTAGTTTTAATTTATTTTCATGCTTGACACTTAGTTATTGACCAAATTATTTATGTGTTATTGTATGCCCACCAAATGGTACGAGAATTGTTGTCATAATAAACGGGGACAATAGAAATAAGGCTACAATAGAAATACAAATAATCGCACCTGTATCGTCGTTAATGTTAAACTTCTTAGGTATTTCTGTTGCAATTCTTTCGTACCTATTTCTTTTAATATAAATATAATCATAAAGTTGCATTACCGCCAATGCACAGATTAAATAGACAAACCATGGAATGTGAAATTGCAGTGACTTGTTTTTTCCTAATTCAAAGCATTCATTAATGGAATATACTAAACCCATAGTCATTAATCCAATTGCATATGAAGAACGTTGAATAGGTGTACTCCAACTAAGTTTATCCTTGCTCTTATCGAACCAAAAAGTTAAATAGTAAAACAAAAAATCCAAAACTATCATAAAACACGTGTATAATTTTATATGCCTAAAAACGCCCTTTGTGGGTCGGCATGAAATTATGAATAAGTTTTTAGATTAATCCATCTAAGCTGACTATTCAATTCTTGCGCTCGTAGGTGACGCCCCTACCCATCGCCCAAAAGCACTTAGATTTGCTCGTTTATTTTAAAACTGTAAATTCGCAGCTTTGAATAGAACTGGCAAATTATGAGATCATTAATAATCACTTGCTCCATCATATTGGCTTCCGCAGCCGCTAATGCACAAACTTCGCCGGCTGTTAGTCAGCCCGCAAAGAGCGACGTTCCTTCTGTAGTATTTGTTAATTCGGATACATTGGTTAACAATTACGAGTATTTTAAAGCGGTAAAAATAAAGCTGCAGAGCCTTTCACAACAGGCACAGTCTGAGTTAGCTGCCAAAGGTACGGCCTTCCAAAAAGAAGTTGCCGCTTATCAAAAAAGCGCGTCATCTCTTACGCCAATGCAAAAGGCAGCTACCGAAAAGAAACTGGCAAAAAAACAGCAAGACTTGCAAGTGCTTGGCGAGAGCACCCAAAAGCAATTACAGGATGAAAGCGCAGATGAGAACACTAAACTCTACGACCGTATAGCCGCATATCTAAAAATCTACACCCAGCAAAAAGGTTATAAAATTGTTCTTACGTATTCAAAAGCCAATCCATCCATGCTTTATGGTGACGCAAGTCTTGATGTAACCAAAGAGGTGGTTGTGGGGTTGAATGAGGAATATAAGAAGGAAGCTAAATAGGTTGTACGTATTACGTTTGACGTTATACGTCGAATTGTTCCATAAACACAAAAACGTAAAACGTACTACGTCAAACGTATAACGTCTTCAGGCTGCGCTTGAAATATACTTCACCAAACTTCTTTTAGCTACAGGGAGCAAGGTTTGTTCTAATGGAAAGTTGATATCACTTGCCACATAATACACTGCCGGGTTAGGTAAATGCTTATGCTTTCTGATCAGGTCGAGCTTAATAGCTTCGGGAGTATTGGTGATACTTTGCTCGTAAGTATCTATAAAGTTAATGTTGATCCCCCTGAATTTATCGTCCTTATTCTCAAAAATGGTAATATTATATTCATATACCCAATTGGTATGCTCCTTGCCATTTCTCAGCGAAAAATAACCACTATACGGCATTAATGGCACTAAACCTACCGGGTCGATATTCAAGTGGCTCTCAACAAAATCATATATTTCTTTGCCTGTCTGTATAGCAGGGTTCATTTTGTGCAAAGCATAAGAGATAATGCTTTCTATCTCTTCCATCGAGCTGTCATCCTGTATAATTTTCTGGTAAGTAAGTTTTATAGCCTCAATATCAGCTTTAGTCATTCGCTGCGGAAAGGATTGTTGCAGAGTAGTTTTATTGTATTTAAAATCGAGTAAATTATTGTAATGGAATATGAGGTCAGTCAGATTTGGATATAGTTTACTGCGGTCAAAATGGCGGTTGATCTCCTGCAGATAATCGAGCAAAATATATTTTTTGTGCTCAAAATCTATCGATCCTTCTATAAACCAATTGATGCCTAATGATTTCATTTACAAACCCCAATTAAGATGTATTAAATTACAACAAAAAAGCCAACTTTGCAATATGCCTGCCGGAACCCTTTATTTAATACCCGTGCCGCTTGCCGAACAGGCCGCTGCCAAATCGTTTACCCCATACCTGGTTGATACCATTAACCAGGTGAAAGAATATATTGTAGAGAACGAAAAAACCGCCCGCCGCTTTTTAAAAGAGGCCGGACTAAAAACCCCACAAAGCGAACTTATCGTTCACGATTATGGCAAACACAGTCGCGATACCCATATAAACGAGTTTTTTAAAGGATTAGTTGCAGGCAACGATGTAGGCCTGATGAGCGAGGCAGGTTGTCCTGGTGTTGCCGACCCCGGTTCCGAAATAGTTGCCGAGGCACATAAAAGAGGCATTAAAGTAGTGCCTTTGGTTGGACCAAGTTCTATTTTGTTAGCCGTAATGGCTTCGGGCTTTAACGGGCAAAGCTTTACTTTTCATGGTTATTTACCTATAGATAAAGTTGAACGCAGCAAACGCATTAAGGAGTTGGAAGCCCTTGCACAGCGCAATAATCAAACCCAGTTGTTTATCGAAACACCATTTCGCAACAATCCTATGCTGGAGGAAATACTAAAGTCATGCGCACCCAAAACAAAACTTTGCATTGCTTGTGATATTACTGCCGCAGACGAATTTATACAAACCAAAACCATTGCCGATTGGAAACAAAAAGTACCCGATCTGCATAAGCGGCCAACCATTTTCCTGTTATTTCATGCCTGATTTTAAATGCCGATAACTGAAAAACATACCAAAGTATTAATAGTAGGGGCCGGGCCATCCGGCTTAATGATGGCAGCTCAATTGTTGCGCTATGGTATCCAGCCGATTATCATTGATAATAAGCAGGGGCCTACCACACATTCAAATGCGCTGGCCGTACAAGCCCGTTCGCTCGAGATATACCGGCAAATGGGGGTGGTGGATAAAATTATTCCAAATGGTAAGCAAACAAAAGGACTAACCTTTAACCAGGATGGAAAACAAGAAGCTTTATTATCCTTGAATAATATTGGAGCAGGACAAACGCTTTTTCCTTATGTCCTGTTGTATCAGCAAAGCAAAAACGAACGAACATTACTTGATTATCTGACACTAAACTGCTGCCCGGTTTACTGGAGTACCTCATTAACCTCATTACAGCAAAATGCAGATAATGCCGACGTACAATTAAAAAATAACGAGGGTGAATATATCCTAAAATGCGATTGGGTGATCGGTGCCGATGGTGCCCACAGCACGGTACGTAAACAATTGCAGGTACCTTTTAAAGGAGATACCTATCCAAGTTTTTTTTACCTGGCTGATCTGAAGCTTGATGGTGACTTTTTAATCGGTGATTATATTCAATTATATCTTGGCAAGAATGACCTTGCAGGCTTTTTTCCCATGCCCGAAGATGACTGCTACCGTATAATCGGCAATCTGCCTGCAGAATTTGGCGAAAGAGAAGATATCGTAGTGGAAGATGTACTGCCATATATGGCCAGGCTCACCCAATCAACCATAAAAATAGTTGAGAATAATTGGTTTACCACCTACAAACTGCATCATCGTATGGCCGAAAAATTTCGTGTACAGCGATGTTTTCTGATAGGTGATGCAGCACATATCCACTCCCCGGTTGGTGGGCAGGGCATGAATACTGGTTTACAGGACGCTTACAATCTCGCGTGGAAACTGGCCGGTGTGATCAACGGGCAAATCAAAAACGATGTTTTGAATAGCTATGCAGCTGAGCGCATGCCCGTGGCAAAAGACCTGTTAAACAGTACAGACAAAGCATTTAACGTTATTATGTCAGCCAATTGGTTCGTAAGATTGTTTAAAAAATGGATATGGTTTAAAGCTTTAAATACAATATGGAAAAATAAAAAATTAAAAGCTTTCTTTTTCAGAACCATTTCGCAAACCGGCATCTCTTATCGCGATAGCAGCATTAATCTGCATTTAAGTAAGGGCACCCTAATTAAGGCGGGCGACAGGCTCCCCTACCTCAAAGTTTATGATGAAAAAAAAGAAATTGAAACCGACTTGCACGAATGGTGTAACAAACCCGGTTTTACCCTCATCGTTTTAGGCAAATTTGACGAAATGTACCTGTTTACTCTTGCTAAATGGATCACCAATAAATATCCGGGTATACTCAATTTCTTTTATCTGCCGCCTTCAGGCAAAAATGTGGATGTATTTGATACTTTCGAAGCTGACCCGCACAAGCAACGGGCAATTATTGTAAGGCCCGATATGTATATCGGCTACATGAACGATGTAGTTGATATGGGCATGATGGATAATTACCTGCAAAATGTAGCCGGCATCATTCCGCAATAAAAAAGCGCCTGCACATTTCTATGCTGACGCCTCATTAGAACACTGTTATGAAAAAAGGGGGCAATTATTTATGATGCACTTAGCATAATTTGTGGATGCTCTGCTTCCTGGTAACTTATTATCGACAGATCAGGCTGCATCCGCAGCACAAATGTTTCGAAACGTCCGTCTTCGGGTAAATTTTCCGGCCCCAATAACATATATTCACCCATCAACTCGATCAGCGTAAAAAAGTTTGTTTCATAATTCAAAGCAACTTTATGCAGGGATATATCTTCAATATGCGACTCGATCAGCTCAAACCTTGCAGTATCAAAAGAAAGTTTATTGCCCATATTATCCTTTATCTGTGGTATTTTATTATTCAGCTGTGCTATGAAATGCACTACTGAAAACCCCAGCTTATAATGTAATGAGTTTGCCCTGCCATCATTTGCTTTCAACTTTGTGAAAGTTTTAAACTTACCTTCCAAATTATAGGTCTGCGATTTCAGTAAAAACTCCTGATATGATGCATAAAATATGGCCTTTTCAAAACCACTTTCCGATGTTTCGTCTATCACTTGCCTGTAAACAAGCTTGATTTTTGCTTTGTACATAACATCAATTTTTAAGGTGATTATAATACACATCCAAGAATTCTTCCGTTCCATATTACATCGATATGCTATTAATGAAATTCTTAGTGATGTAAAATTATCATTACCGCGCAGTCGTTGTGAGGCTGTATCGGTAAAGGGTGATTATGAACCGATTAAATGCCTTTTTTCATTTAAATTTCATCCATTTACGAACAAAATCCATATAACTTTCACTTACAGGCAGTTCGGCATCTGCCAATTGCACTTTGCGGTTATGGATGGAATTTATCTTATCTACAGCTACTATAAAGCTTCTATGTATGCGTTGGAACTTATTTGCAGGCAGCTTTTCCAATACTTTTTTTAACGGCATAAGGGTCAGTATCGTTTTTGCATTGCGCACGTGTATCTTAATATAATCCTGCATGCTTTCAATATATTCAATGTCATCCAGGTTGATCTTTACCATGCGGTATTCCGAATACACATACAGGCTATTAGCATGCTTCCCTTCCGGGCTGACATTTTTGTACTTGTAATAATCAATGGCTTTTTCAACGGCCTTGGCAAAGCGCCTGGCATCAATGGGCTTTAACAGGTAATCAAGCGCCTCTAGCTCAAACCCTTCAAAAGCGAAATTTTTATAAGCGGTAATGAAAATAATGATCGGCTTTTTCTCCAATGATCTCACCAGCTCGATACCGGTAATATCGGGCATATTAATATCGATAAAAAGCAGGTCGGTTGTGCCTTGTTTTAGGTATTCTGCACCCGATAAGGCATCCTCAAAAGTTTGAACAAGCTGTAACTCCGGAAACTGATGCACATATCTCGCTATCAGTTTTAAAGCAAGCGGCTCATCATCAATTGCAATACATTTAAGTTTTGTCATAAAGTTTGCAGCATGAGTTTAACTGTATAAAGCTGGGCTTCGGTATCGATATCCAATTTGTACTTACCAGGATACAGATGAGCCAGGCGCTGTTTTGTGTTCTTTAAGCCGATACCTGTCCGCTGCTTTTCATCCTTTTCAGGAAATATCCTGTTCTGGCAAAAAAATGAAATACCCGTTTCATTGCCCATTATTTTTATAACTATGGCCGACCTGGTATGTTTACTGATTCCATATTTAAATACATTTTCAATAAAAGTCATCAGTATCAGCGGAGCAATTTGTTTATTCTCAATATCACCGGATATATACAGGTCGATAGAGGTTTTTTCGCCTATCCTCAGGCGTTGTAATTCAATATAATCGTTGATACAATTGATCTCATCCTGCAAGGGCACAAAATTCGCGGTCGCATCATCGGTTACGTAACGCATAATGTTAGATAACTTCATGATGCTATCAGGCGCATGCTCATCCTTCATTACCGCTAGTGTATAAATATTATTTAATGTATTAAATAAAAAGTGTGGGTTGATCTGTGCTTTAAGAAATGATAACTCAGCACTTGCCTTGTCGGCCTCCGCCTGTGAGGCCCTCTGTTCGGTCATTTGCCATTGCTGAATGATCTTGATAGCTGTACTTAAAGCCATGATCATCAGAAAAAGAAAAAAACTTACACTATCAAAAGGGCGAAATGGAAATTGACGAGCCATTGGCGGACCAAATGGACCGTGCATACTATTGGGGGGACCGAAACGATACGACGTGTCTCCGGGATGAAGCCCCGGTTCACCTTGCAGAGGTGGTGGCATATTATACCCTGAAAGTCTATCCTGCATTGGCGACCGATGGTGCAGCATATATATGAAATATCTATTCCGTTGTGTACTCAGCAGCAAATCGTAAGGTTTCAGTAAATAAATACCGACAAGCAGCAATATCGTGACGACAATATACCATGCATATTTCCTCCTTAAAAACAGCCTGGGGATCAACAAATAAGCATTAAAATAAAAAAGAAAAATGTACGTGAAGCAGAACAGCCAATAATATGGCACGCTTAATAGTACACCTAAACTGCTTTGGCCACCATATAAAAACAAAAGCGGGAGGGCCATAAATAACAGCCAGCCAGCAATATGTATAATTATTTGATAAGCCCTTAACTTAAGCATATGCAAATCAACATATTCCGAAGGACTATTTGAAGAAGTATCGGTATTTAACCTGTTTGTATGGACGAATTAACCGTGTATAGTTTCGCTTTTACCGTAGTTTTGTATTACCCGGGCTTCGTATTCCAGGAACTCCTTCCAGCGCGTATCCACGTCTATTCCGTCCGCATATTTTTTTGCCAGGCGGATAAACATGCTGTAATGAGTGGCTTCGCTAACCATCAGTTCATGATAAAATTCGGATAGTTGTTTATCATCAATATGCTCAGACATCACTTTAAAGCGTTCGCAGCTGCGGGCTTCAATCATTGCTGAGAAAAGCAAACGATCAATTAGTTGCTCTGACCTGCCGCCGCCTACAATAATAAATTTTCTAAGTTCGTTCACATAATTATCCTTGCGTTCACGACCCAAAATGTAACCACGTTCTAAAATAATATCATGTACCCGTTTAAAGTGATCTATCTCTTCCTGCACCAAGGCGGTCATTTCCTGCACCAGGTCAGACAGGTTTGGATTTTGAACAATTAAAGTAATGGCATTGCTTGCGGCTTTTTGCTCACAGAAGGCGTGGTCAGTCAATATTTCTTCAATATTGCTTTCCACAACATTTTTTACCCACAGCGGGTCGGTAGGCAATTGCAGTTTAAGAATGGTTCTTTCGCTCACAGAGCAAAAATACCTTTATTTGGTTAAAGGATAAAGGCGAAAGGTAAAGGCAATTAATTTTTAGAATTTAGTCTTTAGAAATTAGAATTTATAACCCTACCCCCAAAGATCAATTTCCTTCTCAATCTCTCCGGTATGATGGTAATAATTTGCATTTTCCTGCAGGGTTGAATGTTCGATCTTTGCCATTAATAGCAGTTTATCAAAAAGCTCCAAAACATCGATCTTTTCGGGCATATTGTTAACGAAATGTTGTAAGTTATCTTTTGAGAGCTGCATAGTGATAGTAATTTTTACAAACAGGTAGAAAAGGACTTTAACGGCCAAATCCCATTAAAAGTTATCCTGCTTGGTAATAATTACCCGTGTCTGTACAAATTTTTACTTTCAATAAACTCAAGTACCGAATCCGGGACAAAATACTGCACGTTCTTTTTTTCAGATAATGATTTTCGTATAAATGTGGCAGATAATTCCATTAACGGGGTCATGGTAATGGTTACCGACGGGTGTGACGCAAACTCTGCATTTTCATATCCAGGCCTTGGATAAACATAAATGCGGTAATCGCGCAATATCATCTTATAGTTTTTCCATTTATGTAATGTGCCCAGGTTATCAGAACCCATAATAATGGCAAATTCGTGTTCGGGATATTTCTCTTTTAAATGAGTGAGGGTATCGATAGTGTATGAAGGCTGTGGTAATTTTAATTCCACATCACTTACAGCAATATTTCTTGAATTGTCAGTTGCCAGCTTAGCCATTTCAAGACGATCATAGGTATTGATCAGATCACCATATTTCTTTAGCGGGTTTTGGGGTGATACCACCAGCCACACCTTATCAAGCTTAGTATGATTAGCCATGTAGTTAGCTATGATTAAGTGACCGATATGTATAGGGTTGAATGACCCGAAGAGTAAACCTACCTTCATCAGTTTGCAGTTTTTAGTTGGCAGTTGGCAGATAACAGTTCGCAATGTGCAGCAGGCAGTTTGCAATCTTTATCCAGCGCCGAACTTACCAGGATTATCAATCATGTATTGAACAATTCTTCCGACTTCGTCGGATTGCTCCTTTAATTTATCATAGATCTCTCTTGAGAGATAGTCGCATGCTAAGGAAAATTCGAGCCATCCTTGAGTTTCGCTATTTTCCATATCAACATCGGTGAGCTTACTCACAAAGTAACTAGGATATTTACGCTTGCGGTAAGCCTCAATTAAACAAATATTTGCTGAACGGGATGATCTTCGAATCTGATCTGTAAGCGAATACATCTCTTTCTTTGGGGAATTTCTTTGTAACTGTATGAATTTCCATTGCCAAAGCAAAAGTTTTTTTATACAATAACAGATCCTTATATGTACCCATTAAATAATTCTTGTAGATAAGGTTGCGCACTGCAAACTAAAAACTGCAAACTAACTCTACGCAATAAAATTCCCCACCAACTGTTCCGCCTCAACACATGCCGTTTGAAGATCGTGATTTTTTAGTATAATATCAAATCGCGGAGCATAATTCAATTCTTTTTCAGCTTTTGCAAATCTTTCCTGCAATTTTTCTTCGCTATCGGTTCCGCGGCCTGTCAATCTTTCTTTTAATACCTCTAATGACGGTGGTTGAACGAAGATGGCTAATGCCGATTTACCATATTTTCTCTTCAGGTGAAGGCCACCTTCTACATCAATATCAAATATTACTGTTTTTCCAAGCTCCCAAATACGTTCAATTTCGGTACGCAGGGTGCCATAAAACGTACCTGAGTATACTTCTTCAAACTCCACAAAATGCTTTTTGGCTATCAGGTGCAAAAACTCTTCCTTCGTTATAAAATAATAATCTTTGCCATCCTTTTCATCTCCCCTTGCCTTTCGGGTGGTTGCCGAAATAGAAAACTCCAGTTCAGGTATTTTAGTGAGCAGATGCTGTACAATAGTTGTTTTGCCCGCCCCTGACGGCGCCGAAAATATGATGAGTTTTCCCTCTTTGGTCATTAGATATTAGTCATTGGTCATTAGTCATTAGTCACAAACTCACTTGAATACTTTCTCAAATGACTAATGACCAATGACAAGTGACTATAAAACATTCAGTAATTGTTCTTTTATTTTTTCAAGCTCTTCTTTCATGCCTACTACCAGTTTCTGGATATTGGCATCGTTAGCTTTTGAGCCGAGTGTATTTATTTCGCGACCAATTTCCTGCGAAATGAACCCTAATTTTTTACCATTGGCATCTGCATTTTTCAGTGTCTCAACAAAATAGTCGCAATGGCTTTTTAAACGCACTTTTTCTTCCGTAATGTCCAGCTTATCAATGTAGTAGATCAACTCTTGCTCAAATCTATTCTGATCGATACTTTCACGACCTATAGCTTCTGTTAAAAACTGGTTAAGTCGTTCCCTGATCAATGGAATGCGTTTAGGCTCCTCTACTTCTACTAGTTCCAGGTTTTTCAATATGACACCGATACGGTATTTAACATCCTGCTCCAGCACATTACCCTCATCAGTCCTGAATTGCTGAAACGCTGCTAAAGCCTGGTGAAATGTTTTCTCAACGATCTTCCATTCTTCTTCTGATACCGTATCTTCATCATACTTCACTACTTCTGGCAGACCAAGTGCTAATTGCAATAAATTACCTCCTGGCTCGCCCAACTCAGTACTAACAGCTTTTAGCTGATTATAGTAGTTTTTGAGTAATGCCGTATCGATTCCGGCAGCTTTCACAATTGAATCAGCCTGCTCAACATTGATAGATAAGCTAACCTTACCGCGTTCTATTTGCTTGTTGCATTCATTACGCAATTGGAATTCTTTTTCTGAAAATGATCTTGGGATACGAAGCGCCAGTTCGAGAAATTTGCTATTCAGGGATTTGATCTCTACAGTATATTTTGTACTGCCCGAGTCAAAACTGGCAATGCCATACCCAGTCATTGATTTTATCATGTGCAAAGATAGATTTTTAGTCGGAAAGTCCGCAAAAGTCGGAAAGTCCGAAAGATTTAACTTGCGGACTTCGGACTTACCGACTTTCGGACACCTTTAACATCTTTTTACACTTTTTGCGTTATACATTGTCTAATTTTGCAGAAATGTGCTTTACTAAAAGATTATTAGGTGCTGTTTTTTTGCTTTTTTGCCTGCAAGGCTTTGCCTTTGCACAGCAAGTTTTAAATATCAAGGGTATTGTATTTAAGAAAAGCTCGTCCGAAAGAATATCCCAGGCCCTGGTAACTGATTTGAAAAGCCAAACTTTGATGATGAGTGATGAACTGGGTGGCTTTAATATTAAAGCCTCTGTAGGCGATACCTTGCTGATCACCAGAAACAATTACACCCCGCAAAAAATAGTAGTCCTTAACAATAATGACCTCATTATTTATATGCAACCGGTGGTAGAACTTAACCAGGTAACCATCAGGGAGAAATCACAGAAGCAGGAATTAAATGACATGATGAAAGAATACCATAGTGAAGGAATTTATAATGATGGCAAATCGCTTCCCTTTTGGGAATTTGTAAATTCCCCTTTAACCGGACTTTATAATCTTTTTGGCAAAACCCCCGGGCAAGCAAGACACTTTGCTGAATTTGCAAAGGGCGAACAGGAAGCTAACGTGGTTGATAAAAAATACACTAAGGAACTGGTAAAAAGCATTACCAAGCTGCAAGATGATGAACTCGATAAATTTATGGTAACCTACAGACCATCCTATGAGGATATGAAGGAATGGAACGATTACCAGTTAATACAATACATCAAAAAAGAATTTGCCTACTACGAGAAAAATAAAAACAGGCCGGAAGCGAAATTGCAGAAGTTATATTGACACGATTTCAGGATTTGTTTGATTAGTAAAGATTTGAAAAAATAAATCCGAAATCGAACATCCGAAACGGCGAAGCCCTTGAGCACCATTAAAAAAAATCAACAAAAGCAAAAAATCTGAAATTAAATAGATAGTGCCTCGCAAGCCTTTTCAGCGGCCAATTTTTCGGCGTTCTTTTTATTGAATTCTTTGCCCTGGCCCATGATTTCGCCATCAATGCTGGCCTGTACGGTAAAAAGTTTGTTGCTCTCGCCGTCTTTGTTCTCAATCAATTCAAAGGTAATATCCTTACCGTGGCGTTGGCACCATTCTATCAGCTTGCTCTTGAAATTGGTTTCTGTTTGCTCAAGCCGGTGGATATCAATGTGCGATTTGATGATATGGTTTACAAGGAAATTCTTGGTAAAATCGTAGCCCTTATCCAAATAAATAGCCCCAACTAAAGCCTCAAACGCATCCCCTAGCAATGAGCCCTGGCGTGTAGTATTCACCATGCGGTTATCATATTGGATCAACTGGTCGAAGCCAAGTTTACGTGCTAATTGGTTAAGATTTACCCGGTTTACAATTTTCGACCTAAGCTCAGTCAAAAACCCCTCATCCTCATAGGGATAAAGTTTAAAAAGCACTTCAGCCACCACACTACCCAATACGGCATCCCCTAAAAATTCAAGGCGCTCATTACTATTTTTAACCCCTTTTTTTACGTTTTGAGCGACAGATTTATGGCGAAAAGCCAGCCTGTATAAAGACAAATTGCCCGGTACAAAACCGAGCAAATTCTTTAATGATTTTACGTATTTTCTATTGGGCGATAAGTAAAGCTTATAAAACCGTCTAATTGGCATTCAATATACTTAATCTTCGTACTTTTTAAATATTACCGAAGCGTTATGTCCTCCAAAACCAAATCCATTGCTTTGTGCTACCTTCACTACTCTTTTCTGAGCGGTGTTAAACGTAAAGTTTATTTTAGGGTCAAAAGCCGGATCATCAGTAAAGTGATTGATGGTTGGTGGTATAATATCGTATTTGGTAGCTAATATAGCGGCAATAGCCTCAACAGCGCCTGCGGCACCCAGCAAGTGGCCCGTCATTGACTTGGTCGAACTGATATTAATGCGATAAATATCATCGCCAAAAGTATCCATTATCGCTTTAACTTCCTGAGGGTCACCAATGGGTGTGGATGTTCCGTGAACATTCACATAATCTATATCAGAAGGCTTTAAACCTGCGTCTTCCAGTGCTGCTTTCATTACTAATGCTGCGCCAAGCCCGTCAGGATGAGGGGCTGTCATATGATAAGCATCAGCACTCATGCCTCCGCCAACCATTTCAGCATAAATTTTTGCACCACGTGCCTTTGCATGTTCTAATTCTTCCAAAATGATCGTCCCGGCACCTTCACCGGCTACAAAACCGTCACGGTCGAGATCGAACGGACGCGATGCTGTAGCAGGATCATCATTGCGGGTTGATAAAGCATGCATGGCATTAAAACCACCGATACCTGCTTCATTAATGATCGCTTCAGAGCCCCCGCTTATAAACATATTAGCTTTACCCAACCGGATATAGTTAAATGAATCAATAAGCGAATTGTTTGACGATGCACATGCGGATACCGTAGTGAAGTTTGGCCCGCGTAAACCGTATTTGATAGAGATATGGCCAGGAGCTATATCTGCTATCATCTTCGGAATAAAGAATGGGTTAAAACGTGGTGTTCCATCGCCTTTGGCAAAGTTAACCACCTCGTCTAAAAAGGTTTTTAAACCGCCGATACCTGATCCCCATATCACACCGATACGGTTGGTATCCAGCTTTTCAAAATCTAAACCTGCATCTTTTACAGCTTCCTCTGTTGAGAATAAGGCATACTGTACAAACGGATCAAGTTTGCGGGCGTCTTTACGGCCCAAAAAAGCATCTGCATCAAAGTTTTTTACTTCGCATGCAAACTTGGTTTTGAAATTAGTGGTATCAAAACTTTTGATCAAGGCTGCGCCACTCACCCCATTTATCAACGAGTTCCAATATTCAGGAACGCTGTTGCCAATTGGAGTAAGTGCTCCAAGCCCGGTTATTACAACTCTTTTAAACTCCATTTAGAAAAATTAGGGAGTTCTATTTAACGTTTTTCTCAAGGTAAGCGATAGCCTGACCTACTGTACCTATAGTTTCAGCCTGATCGTCAGGAATAGCCACGTTAAATTCTTTTTCAAACTCCATGATTAATTCCACGGTGTCTAACGAGTCAGCACCAAGATCATTGGTGAAGCTAGCTTCAGGTGTTACTTCACTTTCGTCAACACCTAATTTTTCTACGATAATAGCTTTTACTCTTGAAGCGATATCAGACATACTCTTTATAGTTTAATGATTAATAAAAATTCAGTGCAAAGAAAAATAAAATCTATCAAATATCAAATCTAAAAACTTTTGTATTATACAAGTAACAATATTTTATTGCTAGGGTTTCAATTTGTATTTTTGGCGGTGTAAAAGTAGTGATTTTGAACAGGAAAACTTTAAAGTTTGAGATCGATCTTGATTTTGTGTTAATTGCTATCACAACTTCGCTAAAAGATTATCGTATTTGCTGCCTGATTAATAAATATTTAAACTTCAATTTTTCGAAAAGCGCTGATCTTGAGGTGGATATTCTGCAGGGATCAGAGCCGGTATTCTTCTCGCTATACCAATATCATTGGGAAGCCAGCGAAACAGATTTTTATTTTATAGCTAATAAAGGATCAGATGGCTACCTTGTGCCCGAAATGCGAAGGGCAGATTATTTTTTAATGATAAAGAATTATATCGACGATGACGACCTGGAAAAGCTTGTAACAGCGCTTAATAGGATACCCGAAATTGTTGCAGCCGTAAAGATTGATCCAAAAAAAATTAAATCACGCGAAAATCTTTTATTTTAGCGCCAAATTTTAGAAGTGTATCAATTACACTATTTTTTCACAAATAGAAAAACAGACCCCGTTTAAACCTGATAAATATGAAATTATCCTACAACCGTACTAAAATTGTCGCCACAATGGGTCCTGCATCAACTAATAAAGATACTTTATTAGCTATGATAAAGGCTGGTGTAAATGTATGCCGCCTCAATTTTTCGCACGGAAAAGCCGAAGACCACCAAAAAACCATTGATACTATTCGTGAAATAAACGAACAATATAAAATAAACGTAGGTATCCTTGCCGACTTGCAGGGCCCGAAAATTCGTATAGGATTGGTAAAAGATGGCGGTATTCACTTGATTAACGGTACGCAGATAAATATTACTACGCACGAGTGCATTGGTGATGACAACCGTATATATATCACGTATGATACTTTCCCACAGGACGTAAAACCCAATGAGATCATTTTATTGGATGACGGGAAAATACAGATGCGCGTAATAGAGACCAACAGAAAAGACAGCGTGCTTTGTGAAGTAGTACATGGTGGTATATTAACATCGCGTAAAGGTGTTAACCTGCCTAATACCAAAGTATCTATCCCAAGTTTGACCGAAGAAGACCTGGTAAACCTGGAGTTTGCATTACAAAATGATGTGGAATGGATAGGCCTTTCATTTGTTCGTACGGCTGAAGATATTGTTGAGTTGAAACGCATTATTGCACGCAGCGGTAAAGCAGCACGAGTAATTGCTAAAGTTGAAAAGCCAGAAGCTATTGATAATATTGATGGCATTATTGCTGCAACAGACGGCGTAATGGTGGCCCGTGGTGACCTGGGTGTTGAAATGCCGCTTGAAGAAGTGCCTTTATTGCAAAAGATGATCGCACGTAAATGCCGTGCGGCTTCAAAACCGGTAATTGTTGCTACTCAGATGCTTGAGTCAATGATCACTACTCCCCGCCCAACGCGCGCTGAAGTAAATGACGTGGCCAACTCTGTATTGGATGGCGCAGATGCAGTAATGCTAAGCGGTGAGACTTCAGTTGGCGAATTCCCGGTCATTGTTATTGAAACAATGGCGAAAATTGTAAGGAATGTTGAAGAATTAGGATATCCCTATAATACTACTATTGAACCAGAGACACCACCAGTACCAGCTAATTATTTAAGCGATGCTTTATGCGGCTCGGCAGTTTACCTGGCCGAACACACTAATGCTTGCGGGATCGTTTCTATGACGGTATCCGGCTATACAGCTTTCCAGATATCAAGCCACAGGCCAAAAGCAAGCACTTACATTTTTACATCCAACAAAAACTTATTGAATGCGCTAAGCCTTGTTTGGGGTGTAAAAGCGTTTTATTATGATAAACTTGAAAGTACCGATCAAACTATCAGTGATGTGAATGAAATACTTAAATCAGAAAATCTGATCGAAGCAGGTGATGTAATCATTAATACCGCTTCGGTGCCAATCACCAAACAAGGCAAAACCAATATGCTTAAAGTGAGTGTTGTTGAGTAACAGTTGACAGTTTTCAGTACGCAGTTAGCAGTACAAGACTTCTTAAATATAGCGAGTACGGTATGCAGTAAATTTTAAAAGCTGCATACTGCCCACTCCAAACTGCAAACTCCTTAATAGACTTCCGCCTGGCATACTTTTATAAACAACTTATCAAGGTTTACAAAGTAGTATTCCCAGTAAATTTCTATCATCTTCCTCATTTCCGTAACCTTTGATGTCTTGTTTTAAAGAGAAAAAAACGTTATTTTAGTTTAATTATTATTTAATTTTTTCGATAAATAATGTCTTTTCAGCGCCTGCTCCGACATTCTTTAACTGACATTATATTTTAATTAAAAGGTATTGGTTTTTTAATCGAATAACATAACAAAATTAAGCGAAAAAGTTTGATATTTTTTGCATTTTTTAGTTTTCAACAAACGCAACCAACTGTTAAACAAATGCTTACAACGTGTTATTTATAATAATAAGCTTTGACTTCACACGTTGTGGAAAACTCTGAATTGAATAGCGTTAATGAGAATAATAAATTTGATTAAAAACCCCTAAGGATTTTTTAACAATATAATAACTTATAATACACATAGATATGGGCAAACACATTTCAAAAAAAGCAACCGCTCCGGGCGGAAAAGGGCTAAAGGTTGACAGATACTTTAGCAAAGAAGGAAAGAACGTATATGATCTATTCAAATACGAGAAGCGCTCTTCGGTAATACGCAACCCATCAGGTGACGCTGTATTTGAAATGAATGACGTTGAAGTACCGGCTTCATGGTCGCAGGTAGCAACCGATATCCTGGCGCAAAAATATTTCCGCAAGGCAATGGTTCCGCAGCCTGATGGTACAACCGGTTCTGAAAAAAGCATTAAGCAGGTTGCCCACCGTATGGCTAATTGCTGGAAAGACTGGGGAATGCGTTATGGCTATTTCGCATCAAAAAAAGATGCCGAAATATTTTATGACGAAATCGTGTACACTATTGTTGGTCAGCTGGCTGCACCAAACTCTCCGCAGTGGTTCAATACCGGCTTACATACCTCATACGGCATCACTGGCAAGCCGCAGGGGCATTATTATGTTGATCCTATTACCGAAGTATTAAGTAAATCTACTTCAGCTTACGAACGCCCTCAGCCACATGCATGCTTCATCCTGTCAGTTGAAGATGATTTGGTTAATGAAGGCGGTATCATGGACCTTTGGGTTCGTGAAGCACGTATTTTCAAATACGGTTCAGGCGTAGGTACTAACTTCTCCAAGATCCGTGGTGAAAATGAAAAATTATCAGGCGGAGGCTATTCTTCAGGCTTAATGTCATTCCTTAAAATAGGTGACCGCGCCGCAGGCGCTATCAAATCGGGTGGAACTACCCGCAGGGCCGCCAAAATGGTTTGTCTTGATCTGGACCACCCTGAAATTGAAGGATTCGTAAACTGGAAAGTTGAAGAAGAAAAGAAAGTTGCTGCTTTAATAGCGGCTGGCTATTCTTCAGACTATGAAGGCGAAGCTTATCGTACCGTATCTGGTCAAAACTCAAATAACTCTGTTCGTGTACCTAACAACTTCTTCCATGCATTGCGTGAAGGAAAAGATTGGGAACTGAAAGGCCGTATGAATGGCAAAGTTGTAAAAAGCATCTCATCCCAAAAATTGTGGGACGATATCGCTTTTGCAGCATGGGCCTGTGCCGATCCGGGTATACAGTATGACAGCACCATCAACGAGTGGCATACTTGCCCTGAAGGTGGCCGTATCAATGCTTCTAATCCATGCTCCGAGTACATGTTTTTGGATAATACTGCATGTAACCTGGCGTCAATTAACCTGGCTCATTATTTTAATGAACATACCCGCGTTTTTGATGTAAAAGGCTTTGAGCATTCATGCCGTATCTGGACCATCGTACTGGAAATATCAGTATTGATGGCGCAGTTCCCTTCAAAAGAGGTGGCACAACTTTCATATGATTACCGCACACTTGGTTTGGGTTATGCCAACTTAGGTTCGGCCTTAATGGTAAACGGTATTCCTTATGACAGCGATAAAGCACGTGCTATTGGTGGTGCAATTACCGCTATCATGACCGGTACTGCATATGCCACTTCAGCAGAGATGGCTCGTGAGTTAGGTCCGTTTAGCCGTTACGAAGAAAATAAAAAACACATGCTGCGTGTAATGCGTAACCATCGTTATGCGGCATATAATTCAACCGAGAACTACGAAAACCTGGAAATCCATCCTCCGGGCATCGACCAAAAATATTGCCCGGATTACCTGCTTTCAGCAGCATGCAATGCATGGGACAAGGCTGTTGAAATGGGTGAGCAATATGGTTACCGCAACGCACAAACTACTGTTATTGCACCAACAGGCACTATCGGCTTAGTAATGGATTGCGATACTACAGGTATTGAGCCTGATTTTGCTTTGGTTAAATTCAAAAAATTATCAGGTGGTGGTTATTTCAAGATCATCAACCAGGCTGTACCTGAGGCTTTGAAAAACCTGGGTTACCAGGAGCATGAAGTTACTGCCATAGTAAATTATGCAAAAGGTTCTGCAAGTTTAATAGGTGCACCACATATTAATGTGGACACGCTGAAAGCAAAAGGCTTTACCAGTGATGAATTGGAAAAACTGGATAAAGGTTTGGTATCTGCATTTGAGATCAGCTTTGCATTCAACATCTGGTCCTTAGGCGAAGAATGTTTGAAACGTTTGGGATTAACCTCCGATCAATATAATGCATCTGATTTTAATGTATTGCGTTCATTAGGGTTCACCAAAAAACAAATTGCTGAAGCCAACGAATACATCTGTGGTACCATGACCCTTGAGGGTGCTCCATATTTAAAAACCGAGCATTACCCGATATTTGACTGCGCTAACAAATGCGGAGCCAAGGGCGAGCGTTATATCCATGCTCATGGCCACATCAAAATGATGGCAGCGGCGCAGCCTTTCTTATCCGGCGCTATTTCAAAAACCATCAACCTGCCAAATGAGGCTAAGGTGGAAGAAATAAAAGATTGCTACGAACTTTCATGGACATTAGGGTTAAAAGCTAATGCACTTTATCGCGATGGCTGCAAACTTTCTCAGCCATTATCAACCAAATCAGATAAGAAAGAAGATGCGGAAGATAAATTGGATTCTGTTGAAGAAGTTTTGGGCGAGGCAGCTAATGTTAAGCTAAGTGACCTTACCTCTGAGCAAGTGATCGAAGCTGCAATAGCGATCATGGAAAAATCAAAGGACACGAACTTTATGCGCCAGTTGTCAAGAGTGGTACAAAAGAAGAGCCTGCCTTACAAACGCCGTGGCTATACTCAAAAAGCCAGCATCGACGGGCAAACTGTATTTGTACGCACAGGTGAATATGAAGATGGTACACTGGGCGAGATCTTCGTGGATATGCACAAAGAAGGTGCAACTTTCCGTTCATTGATGAACTGCTTTGCTATCGCTGTGTCAGTTGGTTTGCAATACGGCGTACCACTTGAAGAATACGTAGAGAAATTTACTTTCACCCGTTTTGAACCTGCAGGTATGGTGATAGGACATGCTAACATCAAGAGCTCGACTTCTATTATCGATTATATTTTCAGGATGCTGGGTTATGAATATCTTGACCGCACCGACCTTGTACATGTTATAACTGAACAAAAAGGTGTAATAGGCAACCCGCAAATGGAAGATGAGGACATCAATCCTGATACCAGCAATGTTTACCAGCCTGCTCCTGAAAAAGTAACAGCAAATACCGGTAGCAAGAAACAAGGTCTGAGCCTTGACCTGAGCATGGGTGTGCAAAGCGATGCACCATCATGCAACGTATGCGGTCATACAACTATACGTTCTGGCACTTGCTATAAATGTTTAAACTGCGGCAACTCTATGGGTTGCTCTTAATAGCTGAAAAGAAAGACTGCCCGTAGCAGTGTGAAAACGTAAAGAAGCAAGCTATTAGTAAAATTGGCTATTATGCTCAGTTTTATAATGGTTAATGTGTGTGAGCCCTGCTGAAAAGCGGGGCTTTTTTGTAAAGACGTGTACCATTATAATTTTCTTCAAATTATGTATATTTGTATATGAACAACTGGAGAGAACGCATCACTACTGATCCTGCACAATGCGGAGGAAGGCCTTGCATAAGAGGTATGCGAATTCGCGTTGTTGATATACTTGATCTTCTTGCTTCGGGTCTGACACAAGAACAAATACTACAAGAACTTCCAGATCTTGAGCCTGGCGATATTGAAGCCGCTTTAAAATATGCAGGAAGTAAACTTGACCACGCCATTATAGCTGCATGACCATTTGGGTAGATGCGCAGTTATCCCCTTTTATAGCTGCATGGATAAATACTAATTTTCCTGAACTGTCTGCAAGATCTCTACGTTCCTTAGGTTTAAGAGATGCCAAAGATTATGAGATATTTCTACAAGCGCGGGAAGCCGATGTTGTACTTATGAGTAAAGATCAGGATTTTGTCAAACTAATTGAACTACATGGAGTACCGCCAAAATTAATATGGATAACGTGCGGTAATACTTCAAATGCAATTATGTGTGAAATCCTTCGAACTACATTGCCGCAGGCTATCGCTTTGTTGAGCAAACAAGAAAATATCGTAGAAATTAGTAATAAACAGTTATAGATAAACCGTATTCCTTGCCTATTATAACTCAACATTACCTTTCCAAATCCACGCTGTCTTATTCGGTAAAATATTCTCTAACTTAGATATATAAATCAAACCTAAAATATTAAAATCATGAAAAAACTAACCCTACTATTTACCTTACTGGTAACAGTTTTTACTTGCGTTACGGTACGCGCCCAGGGAAGTAAAGACCAGATGATTGCCGACTGGCAACGGGCAAAAGAATACACCAAAAAATATTTAGATGCAATGCCAGAGGATGGCTATGCCTTTAAACCAACCCCTGAAATGAGGACATTCGCCGCCCAAATGCTGCACCTTACTGATGGCAATTATGGATTAGTTGGCGCTGCAACAGGCAAACCAAATCCGCTTGGTAAGGTATCTGCAGAGAAAACTATTGCACAAACAAAAGACGCGACTACAAAAGCAGTAATGGATAGCTATGATTACGTGATCAGCGCGTTGCAAGGTATGTCCGTGGAGCAACTGCAGCAAACTGTAAAAGGCGGCGGAAAAGAATTACCCAAATATGTTTTAATCAATAAAGCATTTGAGCATCAAACACATCACCGCGGGCAGGCAGTGGTTTATCTGCGTCTGAAAGGTGTAACCCCTCCGCCGGAAATGCTGTTTTAAAGGAGAATATTTTAACCAAAAAGGGAGTTGCTTTAAAACCGACTCCCTTTTTTATTTAGTGCAATTTTTACAGGCACTAAAAAAATATATTCCTGTTAATCTTCTTTCAACCGCAATTTAAAGCTTACCTTACCAGAAATCGACTTTATAGTCTGCAAAGGCCCGCTTTATACTGCTACGGTAATCCTTTCCTACTTTCTAAATTGACCACATAAATACTTTGATTTTCAAGCTGTTGAGCTGTGAAAAAATAGATCTTAAATAGTATAACCATGAGCAAAGACCGAAAAATGATTAAAGACAAGAAGAAACCCGCTAATCCGCTTGGCAAAAAAGCGCCTTCTGATTATCAGACAGGGAAATCTTCTTCATCAAGAATGGACTTACCAGAAAAGAAAAAATAGAAAACATGACGATTAAAACATTAGAGTTCCAGGCAAAAGAATATGTGTATGATCTAAAAAATTGTGCAAGTGAATTTGGTTTTAATAACCAGGAAGGCTGGCAATTCAGTTTGGTTACCGACCAGGAAAAGACAAAAATCGAAAAGGACTATTATCCTACTATCTCTGCGCATCCGGCACAGGAAGTATTATTTGAGTTTCTGAGAATGGTAAAAGATAAATTGACGCTTCCTCTAAATAAAGAGGAATATGGCTTCGACCCAAATTCAGCTATTCACAAAAATATAAGGCACCTTATTGCTTTTAATCCTAAAATGCATCGTTAACAGATGCGATAGGTGACCAGGTAACTATAAAACAAAAAAGCAGATATTCTTCATATCTGCTTTTTTTATGTCGTTTCGATAATTGCTTATTAGTGTGCCATTGGCTCGTCTACATCGCTTGTGCTAGTCGTTAAGCCATCGCCAAACACATGTTCAGGTGCATCTGTAAAAGGAGACTGCTTAGTAAATATTCCAAGGAAAAATACCAGGCCTCCTAACAATAATTGTGGCAAAAATACATGTGATGAATAACCATAAACAAAAGGTGAAGCCATCAGGAAAGAGCCGCCAACTACATCAATAAAGCAATGCATAGACACCGGGAACACATTCATGAAACCGAATTTATGTTTGCTGAAAATAGCCATGATCAATTGCAGCCAGCCAAATATCAGCGGCAGAAACAATGACGCACCGCCCACATGTGAAAAGCCAAACAGCCATGGTGACGCCATTAATGTTATAGCGACAACGTAGTTTAAAAATCCGTAAGTTGATGTTGATATAAAGGGTTTCATCTTTTTAATATGTTGATAGCGCAAAATTAATGTTTATTCTAAAGTTTACAACTCAAACTTAAAGCTTTTACAATAAAAGAGCTGTTAACCTATCCATAGATAGCCCCGGCTCATCAAATCAGCCCCAATATTTATTGAATTGCGACCTTTTTCTTCATAATTAATGAAGCAATAAACGCAAAAAGACCGATTATAATACCCGATATTATCCCGATAAAAGGGGCAATAATCAGCATATCTATTTTCGGATGCGTAGGGAAAATTGGGTACTGCTGAGACATTTTTAACACACTTGTATGATGAGTAATATAGGTGTTATAAAAAACAAAATGAGCGGCGGTGATCCAAACACAATTAAACAAGCCCAGAAAATAGCCATGCCAAAAGTATTTTTTGCTAGCTCTTTTCGCAATGATGTAGGCACAAAAGATAAAAATCATCACCCAAAAAACAGGTTCAATCTTTTCCGGAATTAGAGATATAGTGCCAAAAGCCATTATCAATCCAAAGACCGATAATTGAAATATGAGTTTCCAGTTCATGTGATGAGGGTTTATTTTGTATAAATATAAAACTTTTAGAAATGACTAAATTAATGGAATACATAACCTGCTGATGAATCAGAAATTACTTTTGGGCTGAAATTTTTGTGCTAATAACCACAACTCCATTCAATGCCTTTTTACCATATAAATCAACGTAGCCATCAATCTCAGGACTGCTTTTTACTAACCTAAGTGATTCAATAGTATTGGGATCTAAGTTATTTAGATTAGCTATTTCTTTTCCGTCCAAAACAAATAAAGGATTCATTTGGGTATCCAACCCTATAATCGTAGTGCCGGTGGTTCTAACTGTGTCTTTTGGGGCGGCAGTATAAACAGGCTTGTAATCAGATGACTCCTTATTACTTACAATTGCTGATGCAGTATCCTTCAAAGTTCCGTTTACAATTGTAAAATTTATCGGGAGCGTATATCTTACCCTAACCTTTTGCCCATTTTGATAACCCGGCTCCCATTTGGGGGACAATTTCAGTACACGTATAGCCGCTGCCGCTGCACCACCGCCAATATCTTTTACTGCTTTTATATCCGTGAGTGAGCCGTCTTTCTCAACCGTTAACGAAATAAATACTTTACCCTGGATATTTTTTTGAAGCATGGCATCAGTATATTGTAAGTTTTTGCTCAAAAAATTATAGAATTCAGATATTCCGCCTTTAAATTCAGGCATCACTTCTACCGTCATTAAGGTATGATCTTCCTCTGTTTTGTTTGGCTCTTTGTCTTCGGCAAGCGTAAATGTGCTTTCTACGGAATCCTTAATAATGTTAGCAGCAGGAACAGGAGGTGCGGGCCTATTGACAATTACAGTTTTAACTGACGTAGCAGGTGTCGAGAACATCTCTTCAATTTTTTTATTGATCAATCTAATCGTTTTGCTTTTGCTTATAGTAACCGACGATAGTACCAACATTAAAACAAATAAGGGTACAAGCAGGCAGTACTTTAATAATGAAATATAATGGGAACGATTCTTTTGAAGCATAATGATCCGCTGCTTCAGCAAGCTATGGTTAAAAAATGGATTTACCAGCTGATGAGTGGGCGCTTTTATAGTTTGACTAAGCAACAGCATCGCATATTCTGCTATATCAACTCCATCATCCAATGCCCGCCTGTCTGCTATAAACTCATGAATGTGTTTTATTCCGAACCGGTAGTAATATACGACAGGGTTAAACCAGTTAATAATTGCCACGATCTCTATCAGGATCACATCTGCAGAATGCCATTGATCTGCGTGTACCTGTTCATGCGCTACTATTATAGTCTGATCGCCTGAGTTTGTTCCTAATCTGATACTCTTAAAAAAAGAAAAAGCGCCAGACTCTTCGGGTTCATCTATTACCTTTTTAAGTGATACTAATTGCCAGATAAACTTAATGATCAGGACCGCTGCACCTAATGAGTAAACGATCGTCAATATTTGTCCGATAGTAAAATGATGTTCTTCAATTGATTTAATATGATAAACCATTATAGGCGCACTATAAAGTGCAATGGTATGCTGTACCTTCTGGGTAATAAATAGATTTTTTACCCAATCCGAATGTATAACAGGTATAAAAAATGATAATAAAGCTGATGATACGAGGTAAATGCGGTTAAGATGGAAAAAGGTTTCCCTGCGAAGCAACAATGTATAAAACCCGTAAAACAATACCAGGTAAAGGTTTACCAGTAATAAATATTGCCACCAGCTCATTGCTTATTTTTCTTTAAGTTTTTCAATCAGCTTCATGATTTCGTCGGCTTCCTTCAAGTCAATTTTCTCCTTTTTTACAAAGAAAGAAAACATGTGCTTCACTGAATTATCAAAGTATCCGCTTAATAATTTTTCTGTAGCAAATCCCTGGTATTGCTCTTTACTGATGATCGGAAAGTATTCATGGCTTTTTCCGAATGCGGTATGATCTACAAAACCTTTTGTTTCGAGGATACGGATAAATGTGGATACTGTATTATAAGCCGGTTTTGGCTCGGGCAAAGTATCGATCACATCTTTCACAAACCCTTTTTTTAGCTGCCACAATACCTGCATTATCTGCTCTTCCGCGCGGGTTAATTCTTTTATTTCCATGATTTTATAAGATTCTGAAGTCTGGTTATTCTGCACTGATCTAATTGGTTAATCTAAGTTATTAATAAAAACATAAAAAGCAACTAACGCCTTAGTTTTTTTCAATAAAAAAACTCCCGTTTTTAGCGGGAGTTTCATTTAAAACCTACTTTTATTCCTAGTTGGTTCCTTGCGCCTTCGGAAGTTCTTTTCTTGGTATCATTTCCTGTCTCTGCGAGGTATTATAAACAAATGAAGCAACTATTGTTGCCGCCTGTTTCAGGTCATCCTCACTTAGGCGATCATAAGTATCCTGGTTACTGTGATGCGTACGTGTGCCATAGTCCATAGCGTCCTGTATAAACTGGAAGCCCGGTATACCTACTGCATCAAATGATTGGTGATCAGTTCCTCCTGTATTTCTGATGGTAATAGTACTTGCACCAAGATCTTTAAAAGGCTCAAACCATGGCTTGAAAACCGGTCCGGCTGATGAATCGCCCTGCAGGTAGATACCTCTTATTTTACCCGTCCCGTTATCCAGGTTATAATATGCCGAAATTTTTGCCTGTTCGGGTTTTAATTCCATTGTTTTAGGATCACCGAAGTGATTAAGCACATATCCGCGTGAGCCGAACAAGCCCTGCTCTTCTGAACTCCATAAAGCGATACGAATAGTACGTTTGGGTTTAAAGTCGATCGCTTTTAATATGCGCATTACCTCCATCATTACAGCGCTGCCTGCGGCATTATCCGTTGCACCAGTTGCTCCGTGCCATGAGTCAAGATGCCCGCCTATCATCACTACCTGATCTTTTAATTTTTTATCAGTTCCAGGTATTTCAGCTACTACATCATATCCCTGCAAGTCGTCAGTAAAGAATTGGGTTTTTATGTCAGCTTCCATCTCTACTTTTTGCCCGGCTTTTAACAAACGCAGTATACGCTGGTAATCTTCGCCGCTGGTTTCCAGTTCAGGCAGAGCTGCCTTAGCAGTATCCGCATAAGATGCACCATTGGTAGTAAATACCGTACCATCGGTACCACGTGCCATGCTCAGTATAAGGCTTACATTTTCTTTCTCAAAGAAAGTGTTCATGGCAGCACGTAAAGCACGTGTTTTTTGCATGGCAATAAACTGTGGTGAATTACGGTCCATTGCCCGGCGCTGATTTGGCTGAGCCGTCGCCTTAGCCATTTCTTCCAGTTCTGCATCAGTATATCGTGCAAGATCCGGTTTGGTGCTGCGGGTCAGCTTGGTATTATTGTCAATGATCACAATTTTACCGGCCAGTTTGCCTTTGTAATTGTTCAGGTCGGTGATGCTATCAGCTTTTACTAATACCACATCGCTTTTTACCTGGCCGTTGGTACTTGATGTCCATGCTTTTGGTATGGCGATGATAGCATGATAATATGGAACTGTAATAGCAGCATAGTTTTTCTCTACTTCCCAGCCTTTACCAAATTTACCCCATGGCTCCAGTTTGGCATTAGCTAAGCCCCAACTTTTTAATTGGTTAACCGCCCAGTTTTGGGCGCGTTTAAGGCCCGGAGACCCGGCCAGTCGCGGACCGGCAACATCGGTAAGGTAAAAGGCGGTTTCCATTACTTTTGAACGGTTGAGGCCTTCATCGCGGATCTTTTGAACCGCTGCCTGGTCTACAGGTTCCTGTGCAAAAACAGAACCCGCTATTCCGGCAATTAATAAGCTGGAAAAAAGTAGTTTTCTTTTCATTTCAGATCAGTTTTGATTGAGATAAACAAACTTATCTATTTTAAGCTAAATTACTCCAACCTCATATTAACAAACTTGTTGCATAGACTGTGGTTTCGAAACGAGTCTGGACAATAAAAATACGCCATCAATCCAGAACGGAATTAAGCTCTTAGGTGAGACCTTAATTAATCAGCAACTTATATCCCCTGCCGTGCACATTAATAATTTCCACACTTGGATCATCTTTCAGATACTTACGAATCTTGCTCAGGAAAACATCCATACTGCGACCATTGAAGTAGTTATCATCGTGCCAGATATTGAGCAGGGCTTCCTCGCGTGTGAGCACCTCATTCTTACGGAGACAAAGTAAACGCAGCAGTTCAGCCTCTTTTGTAGATAGTTTTTGTTGCGCGTCGCCTGCAGATATCATCTGCGAGGTGTAATCAAAGCTGTACCGGCCAATTTTAAAATGGGTTTGTTTTTCTTCTTCGCTTTTCTCACTGTTGTTCACCCTCTTCAATAAGGCATTTATCCGCAGTAAAAGCTCCTCTATCCTGAAGGGTTTGGTAATATAATCATCCCCACCAAGATTAAAGGCTTGTGTCTTATCCTCAATCATACCCTTTGCGGTAGCAAAAATAATAGGCACATGGGCGTTAAATTTCCTGATCTCTTTGCCTAAAGTAAACCCATCCTTTTTTGGCATCATTACATCCAGTATCAGCAGATCAAAGTTTTGCCTGGTAAATGTTTTCAGGCCTTCTTCACCATCCTTGCATAAAATAACTTCAAATTTTCCCTTTAGCTGCAGGTAATCCTGTAAAAGTAAACCAAGGTTCGGATCATCCTCAACTAATAATATTTTTTTCATGCTATGTGGTTTATGCCGAGTGGAATTTTAGTTCGAACTCCGAGCCTTTTTCTTTTTCTGATTTAACGCTTATAGTACCGTTAAGCTTCTTTACGATGGTATTAACATAACTTAATCCTAAACCAAAGCCTTTTACATCGTGCAAATTGCCTGTCGGGATACGGTAGAACTGTTCAAATATTTTGGTCTGCTGGTCACGGTTCATGCCTATCCCCTTATCTGCTACACGGATAACTACCTCACCATTCTTATTGAATGTGCTGATAGTAATCTCCGGCACTTCGGGACTGTATTTTATAGCATTATCGATCAGGTTATAAAGCACGTTTGAAAAATGAAGTTCATCAGCCTCGATCATTGCCTTTTCAGCATCGAGGTTGAGGTGAGCGATAACATTATGCTTTTGTAATTTAAGCGCCATGCTATCGAGCACTGTAGTCACCATCTCATTAACATCCAGCTGCTTTATATCCAGTTTCAGATCATTCTTTTCTATCCTGGCAATATTCAATACACGTTCTATGTGATTGCCTAATCGTTGGTTTTCTTCGAATATAATATTAGCGAGTCTTGCAACGCGACTTTTATCTTCAACAATCTCCTTATCCCTCAATGCTTCACTGGCGATCATGATGGTTGATACCGGTGTTTTAAACTCGTGGGTCATGTTATTGATAAAGTCCATTTTCATTTCAGATATTTTTTTCTGCCTGATGATAGAGAAAATAGTGTATCCGAAACAAATAATCAGAACTAACAGCAGCGCTCCTGAAGTAGCCATTGAGGCCGTCATTCTGGTAAGGATCAGAGAATTCTTTTTAGGAAAAGATATTTTGATCTTACCAGGGTCACTGATCACCTGCTTACCAAAGATAGACACCTGGTAAGTGTTAGCCGGTATAAAGTCTGCTTTTTCATCGCTGGTATAGGTGGTACTTGTGAAAATCAGCGAATCACTATTAAAAGTACTTACCGAGTAATCGAAAGGCAGAAAGATTCCTTTATTATGAAGTTCAAAACGTAGCAGCGAATCAATCCAAAACGGACTAAGACGCTTCTTCAACGGCTCATTTGATTTCTGATATTCATCTGCCAGGTTCTCAATTACGTTAGCTTTACCACCTTTCTGTATATTTTGCAGCGAATCATCTTCGAGCATTTTCTTTACTTCGTTAAATCTGCGCTCGCTTTTTTTGCGATCCTGTTCATGTACCCAAAACGGATTTATCTGCACTACGGGTATTACCTGTTTACCAAATTGCGGGTCGATATAATCAACCAATAAAGTATCGTACTTGTGCAGTTTGGTAGGCTTTTTTGTAAATGCCGGATTAGCCGGGCCCCTCACTATTTTGGGGTCAGTCATACGTTGATGAATATTGCCAAATTCATCTGTATACTCTTCATACCTGAAATGAAGATTTAATTCGCCTGCCTGGGCCATATTAAAAAACTCTTCATCCAGTTTGTTGCTTAGTATTACTTTTTTAAGGCTATCACGCAACAAATTCAATCTCCGTTCGCGTGCAGTCAGTTTTCTTTTTTCTGGCTTGGTAATAAAAGTTTTTATCGTACTATTTTCAGTATTATTTACAAATGAACGGTGGTTTGCAATATTCCCCGGTTTAAATTGTTGATCGAATATCTGCGCCTTTTTATTTAAAAAATTAAGAGCGTCGCGCTTTACCAACTTGCTTACCACATTATTTAACGCATCATTAACTGAACGGTCAAAAAGATCGGATTGCATCTGATAAGATTGCCTCAAAAAATACAACTGCATGGACATTACACCTAAAAGTGCAAATCCCATTAAACCAATAATAAAACCTATACTCTTTTTCTTCATTCCTTAAAAAACAAAAATATTTTAAATAAACGCAACGCGCTTGCATTTAACACTTTTTAACATCTGATGTCAAAGATTTAACATCTTGTAATAGAATAGCTTGTTAACTTTGATTTATTCAAATTTAACCAAAATCACATGAACCATCATGAGCTAATATTAAAATCAGGCTGCTCATGATAGCTTCATTTCCACTTAAAAACAAATTACTGCAATGAAAAACTATTGGATAAAACCCGGTTTCGAATTCATTTTTGCCTTAAGCCTCATTGTTATTATGGCGTTGCCCCCTTTGGTTTTTGCCCAGGGCACAAAGGATATGGAAATAAAAATAACCAATGGCGATACAACCATCAATGGGAAAAACATCAAAGAACTTTCTGCGGATGACCGCAACCAAGCCTTGAAAGATATTGGAAACCTGGGAGGGCCGGAAAGTATCGGGCAGCAGCATATCATCATCAAGAAAAGAGGGGCTTCCGATACAGTTTCTAAAAGCATCGTTATAGAGGACCGTCATTTCAGAATTGACAAAGAGCCAGAAATGGCAAATATGCCCGGCTTTGGGAAAGATACCACTGGGCGTATGTTCAGATTCAGGATGAAAAGAATGGGTGGCAAGGATTCAACCTTTACTTATGACTACAAGTTAAATGGAGACAGATTTAGAGACCGTGATTTTGACTTCCCGACGCGGGACCGTGAAATGAGATCTTATCGGCACAGAAATGTCCAGCGTTTTGAATATACCAATACCGGGAGCGATGGCATTGATACCTATGTCAGTTTTAGAGTATCTGACGTATCGCCTGAAAAATTGAAAGCCATTACCGGTAGCGAAAAAGCAGAGCTGGAAATAAAAGACCTTAACCTGGTACCAGAATTTTCTTCAGGTAAAACTTTACTGATGTTTGGCCTTACATCAAAATCCGTTGCAGAAGTAAAACTAACCGACAATGACGGCAAGTTAATATGGAGCGATAAAGCCATGAATGGCAGCTTTAATAAAAGCTTCGTGCTTGGCCTGAATGGAATTTACTTTCTGCAAATAAAACAGGGCGGAAAAACTGCACTAAAAAGAATAATGAAAGATGAATGATCAACCGATAGTTTAATAATAGAAAAGGCCCTCAACGGGCCTTTTCTATTATCCATTATTTTGCTTTAACAAATTTCAGGGCGTACGAATCAAGGCAATAACGTAACCCTGTTGGCGCAGGCCCGTCATCAAATACGTGCCCGAGGTGCAAACCGGTACTACGCTCTACTACCTCATCGCGCACCATACCATCCGAATAATCTTTTATGATCATAATTGCCTTGGGATCTATCGGTTTGAAAAAACTTGGCCAACCCGTACCCGAATCATATTTAGCATCCGAGCTGAATAAGGGTTGCCCTGTGGCGGCGCTCATGTAAGTTCCCTTTTCATGATTGTCCCAATACGGATTATGAAACGGAGGCTCGGTACCTTTGTTTACCATGATCTCATAGGCATCCGGTGATAGCACCGTTTTCCAATATGGATTTGGCTTTGCTCCGGGAAACTTTTTTACGTCTTCGGAACTCCCTGGAACAACCTTTCCGCTTGATTGCGCATGGCCACAGGCACTCACTATAATCATCAGTAAGGCTGCAATAATTACATTAGTTTTTTTCATATTTTTTATCAAAATCTCGTATAATTTTTTATTATATTTATTAGTAGAAACTTCTCACGAAACCTTACAAATTAATTATCAAAATTAAGTCATTAAGCATATTCTTTTATGCATTTGGCATGGTTTTGTGTTGATATAGTGTAAAATATAAAGGCCTTATTTAGCATGTTTAAATACCGCTAATATAAGGCTGATTATCAATCATATGTCGGGGAAAAATTTACCCGAAAAAGTATACTATTGATTTTTTTGTAGAACATAATACCCGAATTTTTAAACTACTTCTTTTGCTCTGGCATGGCAAAAGTGTCTGATTGATCTCTAAAGGGCTTTTTAAATAAGAGGCATAATAATTGCCTTATTTCTTTACCATAAATCAAGACCATGAACACATACACAGTAGTAGGCGTTATCATCACAGTTTTACCGATCATCTTAATTATTGCAACAGTAATTATAAGAGGAAAAAAACTGTTTGATTAATCAGTCTTTTAAATCTTAAAATTAAATTTTAAGAAGAGCACTGCATCAGGTGCGGTGTGATTTTTCTTGTGATACAACCTAAACCTTCATATTTTCGCATAGCATTCTGTGTTTTTGCTTATTATGAGGGTTGTATCTCATCTTAGAATCCTCTTTTAGAGGGTTTATTTTTTCTATTGGATTTTTTGTTCTCCGGTTCGTCAATACCATCCATGTCGTAAGGCCTGGTCATTCTTGCTATGCGCTCTTCAAGCGTTTCAGTAGTTAATCTTTCACGCCCAAGACTATCAACCATAATAGGAAAAGCAAATGGCGTGGGCCGGTCTATCTCTTTGAGAATAATTGTTTGTGTAACTATTCGTTGCAGCGCCGCACGCAACCTGAACTCTTCCAATTGAAAAGCAAGGGCTTCGCTATAAGCCTGCCTTATCAATAAATTATTAGGCTCATACTCGCTAAATACATCGAAAAGCAGCGAGGTGGATGCTTGTAAATGTTTATTCTTTACCTGCTGACCGGGATAGCCAGTGAATACAAGTCCGCCTATATGCGCAATATCCCTGAAACGCCGCCTTGCCATCTCATTTGCATTGAGGCTATGAAGGATATCATCCAGCAAGTTATCTATAGAAAAAAAATCGTCATCTTCCAAAGCCATTTCAATGGGGATACGCTCATCGGCAAGGAGTTCAAATCCATAATCATTCATGGCGATAGAGAATGAGAACGGTTTTATTTTGGAGATGCGGTAAGCAAGTAATGAAGCCATTCCCTCATGCACTAACCGTCCCTCGAAAGGATAGAATATAAGGTGGTGCCCTTCGCGCGACATGAACGACTCGATCAAAAATTCATGGCTTTCGGGCAGATGCGATAATTGTTTCTGCAGTTCGAACAAAGGCTTAAGGGCGATCACCTCTTCATCATTTTCTATACCGTGCGCTACCTCGTCCAGCTTATCCCTGAAAACTGCTGAAAGTTGCGATGATAGCGGCATCCTTCCTCCCATCCAGCTTGGTATTAGTCCCTTTTTGGCGTTGGATTTTCTGACATAGGCGCTCATTTCCTTTACCCGGATAAACTCCAGGCTTTGTCCGGCAAACCAAAAATTGTCCCCCGGTTTTAATTTTGAAATGAAAGATTCTTCGATAGTTCCCAAACTTTTCCCGCTTAGCCATTTTACGCGGATACTCAAATCACTGGTAATAGTACCGATGCTTAACCGGTGGCGCATAGCTACCCTGCGACTTTTTACCTGGTACAGGCCATTATCAACTTCTACTTTCAAAAACTCATCATACTGCGCCAATACATTGCCGCCGTGTGTTACAAAATCAAGCAGTTCGCCAAACTCTTCCTTTTTCATATCAGCGAACGCATAGGTAGTCTTCACTTCATTAAAAAGCTCAGGCGCTCTAAACCCGTCCGAAACTGCCAGCGTAACCATGTATTGCACCAGCACATCAAAAGTGAGCAGCATAGGGTCACGGCTTTCAAAAATGCCTTGTTTAATACCCTGCTTTAAAGCGGCACCTTCCAATAGCTCTAATGAATGCGTGGGCACATAATACGCCCTCGATACAGCCCCAGGATGATGTCCGCTACGCCCTGCCCGCTGCATGAACCGGGCAACGCCTTTCGGACTGCCTACTTGTATCACCGTATCCACCGGACGAAAATCCACCCCCAAATCCAGGCTTGAAGTGCACACTACTACCTTTAAAGCCTCGGCATGCAGCGCCTGCTCAACCCAGTTGCGTAATTCATTATCAAGCGAGCCATGATGCATGGCCATAATACCAGCATACTCCGGGTAATTATCGAGTATGGCGTGATACCATATTTCCGCCTGTGACCGGGTATTGGTAAATATCAGCGTAGTTCTGCTTTTGGCAACGATCTCTATCACCTGCGGCAAAAGCTTTACCCCGATATGCCCTGCCCATGAGTAATTCTCTATATTTTCAGGAATGACAGATTTTATCACCAGCTTTTTATCAATATGAGCCCGAATCATTTTGATCTGATCTGCAGGAAAATCATTTCCTAACAACACATCTGCTGCTTGCTCTAAATTGCCTATGGTAGCGCTTATACCCCAGATTCTCAGTTGGCGGTTTGCAGTTTGCAGTTTGCTTTCTTTTCCAAGCTGATCACTGCCTACTGCCAACTGCGTACTGCCAACTAAAGCAAGGGTGCGAAGCCGTGAAAGGCCTAACTCCACCTGCACCCCACGCTTTGTACCCAACAACTCATGCCATTCATCGATCACGACTACCTGTAAGGATTGAAATATTTTGAAGTATTCTTTCTGAGCCAGCATCAGGTGCAGGCTTTCGGGTGTGGTGAGTAATACTTCGGGGAGTTTCTTTTTCAGTGCCTGTTTTTCAGCTGCGGGAGTATCGCCTGTACGCGTGCCTATCTTCCAGGGAATGCCGATCTCGTCGCACACTTCCTGCATTGCTTTTTTAATGTCATTGGTTAGTGCGCGGAGGGGTGTTATCCAAAGCATCATTAGGCCGTTGTTTGATCGCGTATCCCAGGTACCGGGGTTTTTGTTGATATAATCAGCCAGAAAAGGCAGAAACAAAGCAAAAGTTTTACCGCTGCCTGTGGGCGCATTTAGCAAACCAGAATAACCGCCAAGATAAGCCTCCTCCATTTCCTGCTGGAAAGGGAACTGGTGCCAGTTCTTGCGTTTGTACCATTCTGCTATAATTTGCTGTCCTGTAGTAATCACAATTCAACATACAATTTAAATAGCAGATTAGTTGTGGTTGCAAAATAAAAAATTGGTGTTCATGTTTTTTGCATGAACAGCGTGAACATACAAATGAACATCTGTAAATCAGCTATTTGCATTTTTATGCATGGTGACAAAATAGTGTCACCACTCTCCTGTAAGGAAGGTGTTAGGAGGGATATTTATTCTCGGATTGCATTTTCGCTTGTTTTTTAGTCGGGAATTAATAAATCTGGACTAGCACGACGATTATGTTATCCAATTACTTTTGAAATTCCCATTCTTTACGATCTGAATAATACACCATAGACCTAAAAAATCCGACCTGAAACGACACTACATATATTCCGCTATCTTTTGTTGTATTGTAATTTAACGGATAGTTATCAGGCAAATTCAGCTGCATATCTTCCAAATATTGGGGAAGCTTGTGATTCTTTTTCTTGTATGCTTCAACCCTTTGAACCAGATAGTTACCTTGATTTTCCAAATCATTTATTGCTTTACTCTTTATATAAAATGGTAAATAACAAACAATTAGAGATATTGCAACTATACAAATTACAACTATAAATATCCCCTTCTTTTTCATCATTATGGATATGTTATAAAAGCAGATATTGCTGTTTTATTTATGCTTGAATAAGAGTTTCTTCGTTGGTCCGGTTTTGCAACTCCGGATCAAAAATGCCGGAGATTTGCAATCCCCGGCATTAAACTCTTATTTCTTCTCAGGTAATAAAATCAATTTGATCAAATTATCACCACTCAAATATTTATTGGCAGCATCCTTAACAGTTTGAACCGTTACTTTATTCAGGTTTTGGATGTGGTGCAACACCGCATCCGGGTCTTCCTGGTTTTGAGATGTGGATGATAAATGTGCCTGCCAGAATGAATTTTCCTTTAACTGTACTTCGGTTGACCGGCTTTCTTCGGCAACAAATTTCTGAATATCCACTGCTTCAGGACCGTTCTGTTTGATCTTCCCTATTTCATCCAAAGCAGCTGCGATCAGTTTATCTACATTCTCCGGGGCACAGCCAAATACTATGGTAAAGTTGTACCTGCTGTTAGGCAGTTTCGCAAAGTTTGCCAATACACGTGGGGCATAAACACCGCCTTCTTTCTCGCGTAACCGCTCTATCAGTTTAATGTTCAATATTTCATTAAGCGCGTCTATCTGCAAGTTATTATTCTCGTTGTACTCATAATCTCCGGTAAATACCAACTCCACACTGCTCTTCTCACCAATACCTTTATATACTTTTTTGGTGATCTGTCCGGCAGGTGCATGGATTCCTAAATTTTTGTAACTCTCATCACGATTAGCGGAAGGCAACGAACCCAGATATTTTTCCAATAATGGTTTTATCTGATCCTCATTAAAACTACCTACAAGGGTAAAGACAAACCCGTTTGCATCAGCAAATCGTTCTTTATAAAAGCTGTAAGCTTTATCAAGATTAGCACTGTTCAGCAATTCTGCCGTTGGCACCATGCGGCGCAAATTGTAATTGCCCAAAGTGGCCGAAACCGTATCCTGGAACACGCTTGTAGGGTCAAGACTACGGTTAGCCAGCAATGATTTAGTTTCTGATATTTGTGACTGCCAGATATCTGCATCTTTACGCGGTTGGGTAAAATACAAGTACACTAACTGTAAGGCCGTTTCAAAGTCTTTAGGTGTTGAACTTCCATTAACGCCTTCCGCAGTTTCATGGATATAAGGTGCAACGTGGACATTTTTGCCGCTCATCATTTTATCCAGTTGGATCTGGTTAAAATCGGCTATCCCGCTACCACCTATCACTTCTGCAGCCATGTTCACCGAAGTAAAATCAGCATCGCTTGCCAGTGATGTACCACCGAAATGGTAGCTACTGATCAATATCTGGTCGTTTTTAAAAGTGGTTGGTTTCAATATCACTTTTACACCATTTGCAAAAGTGAGTGTAGTTGTATTAATAGATGTATCCTTTTTCTCTGAAACGATCTTTCCGGCTACCGGCTCTTTCGCCAGCAAAGGTTTGTTGCTCACTACATCAACATAAGCTGTTACATTTTTGCCTGCGTCACTTATCCAATCGAGCAGCGTTTTTTCGCTTGGTAGTTTGTCTTTTTCTTTCTCAGGGGCTTCAACCAATACCACACGATTTTTATCGCTGATATATTTACCGGCCAATGCATTAATGTCGCTTAGTTTGATCTGGCTGAAATTGTCTTTCTGGAAGTTGTATTCAAACTCAATCCCCGGAATAGCCTCTCCCTGTAAAAAGTTTTGTTGATACTCCTGTACAAAGTTTACCGACTTGGTTTTATCACGCTCCTTGTAAGCATTTTCTATTTGGATTAAAGCATCTTGCTTCGCACGTTCAAATTCAGTTTCAGTAAACCCGAACTTGCGCGCCTTTTCAGTCTCAGCAACGACAGCTTTTATTGCTTTCTCTAATTCTCCGGGCTTTGCAACAGCGATAGAGGTAAAGGCATCCTGGTGACCGATAAAACCACCGTAACCAGCCCTACCAAACAAGAATGGAGGAGCAGCCTGCTTGGTAAGCTCACCCAAACGTTCGTTCAGCATTGCATTGAATAATTGCACGCGCATTCCTTGTAGATAATCCTGCTTAGTGCGTGTTTTTTGCTCGGGATGTTTTACAACGATTTCAGCCAAAGTATAAGGGAACTCTTTATCAAGAGCAATTTTTACTACAGTACCGGGATTAGCCGGAACAGAATATTCGGTACGCGGCTTTTCATTAGCAGGGTTTTTCAGTTCCGAAAAATTATCTTTTATTAACTGCTCCACACGTTTAGGGTCGAAATCTCCAACTGCTATTACCGCCTGCAAATCCGGCCTGTACCAATCATGGTAAAAGCTTTTGATAGTTTCAGGCTTAAAGGTTTTCAAAATATCCTCTTTACCAATAGGCAAACGATCCGCATATCTCGAATTATTCAATAACGCAGGCAATATCTGGTGCTGTAAACGTTCCTGTGCGTTTTTACCACGCAGGCGTGCCTCTTCTAAAACCACACCACGCTCATCGTCAATTTCTTTTGGGTCGAAGGTTTGGTAACCTGCCCAGTTGGCTAATATATCAAACCCTTTTTCAAACACTTTAACGCTATCTGTAGGCAATGGAAGCTGATATATCGTTTCATCAAATGAAGTATAGGCATTCAGATCGGCGCCAAATTTCACACCAGCTTTTTGCAGATAATTTACCAGCTCATTCTTCGGGAAATCACGGGTGCCATTAAATGCCATGTGCTCGGTAAAGTGGGCCAATCCCTGTTGGTCATCCGTTTCCAATACCGAACCTACTTTGTTAACCAGGTATAGATCAGCCCTGTTTTTTGGCTCTGTATTTTTGCGGATATAATAAGTTAAGCCATTTGGCAACCTCCCGATGATCACATTCGGGTCAACAGGCAACAGGTTGCCTTTTATCTGGGTAGCCGCTGCAACGGGCTTTTCTTTAGGCGACGGAACAGGCTTTTTCTTTACCTGCGCAAACGAAACATTTGCCGCAACAAACAGTGCCAGGGCAGCTATAGAGAGTTTTCTATTGAAATTCATGAATAGTATTACGATTTTATATTTAGATGTAAACGAATTGATTTAGTTTCAAAGTATTTAAACTTTAATGATGATCTTTCTTTTATACAATACCCACATCACTATCCAAATGCAAAACACGGTAAATAAGGCACTCGCCAGTGAGGCATTAACAGGCGAAAAATAGGGCGCAAATAAGACATTGTAAATAGGCTTGCCACCGATCCTGATCTTACCCATGTAGTGAGGGATAAAGTCGGCCAAAATATATGCGGTGATGGCATTAGCGCCGAAAGCAACAAATATTGGAGTAAATTTCTTATGTCCGCGCACATCGATCAGCCAGTAACTTAAAGCAAGACCGATAGTGGCCAATCCGCCGGTATATAAAACAAATGAGCTTGTCCATAAGGCTTTGTTGATGGGGAAAAATAGGTCCCATATCAAAGCCAGCATCACAGCGATAACACCGTAGACAAACATCCAGGTTACTTTAACGCTGTCCTCCTGATCTTTGCGCTTGATCCATGTTCCAAGCCGGATACCAAATAACCCGGTAGCAACGGCCGGTATTGTTCCCAATAAACCCTCCGGGTCCCATGTACGCGAATCGGCCCAAAGGTGATTTGTGGTAAATACTGTCCTGTCTAACCACGCACCAAGATTTGTTGTAGGCTCCAGATTGGCATAACCTACTCCCGGAACGGGAATAAAAGTCATGATGATATAATAGCCAACCAAAGCAATGACAAACAGCCAATCGCGGGTTTTCTGAGATGTTTTGATGTACAATATTGAACAGATAAGGTAAACTACAGCTATCCTTGTTAATACCCCCGGAATACGCATGTGAGCCAGGTTCGGTTGAAAAAAGAACCGGATAACATAGGTGATCAGCAGCAATATTACAGTACGCTTAAAAGCATGCAGAATTAATTTGTTGTGATCGGTTGTTACTTCCTTCCGGCTTTCCATCGCGTAAACAATGGATATACCAACCATGAACAGGAAAAAAGGAAATATCAGGTCAGTAGGCGTACATCCATTCCATTTGGAATGCTCCAGCGGCGCATAGGAATGATCGCCACCGGGATCATTTACCAGGATCATAGAAGCCATGGTTATTCCGCGAAATACATCGAGTGAAAGGAGGCGCTTTTTTAGTACGGAGCTATTAGTAGTAATTTCGGTCATTTTTTTGTTGTACGTTTTACGTAGTACGTTATACGTTTTCGTCGTAAATTCTTGTGTAGTTAGAAAATTCTGTGCTTTTTAGATCTTGCTCGATCATCTTTTTTGCTGTATCAAAATCGACTACATAGCAACAAACCTCCATCGTTCCGCTCCCTATGCTCCCTCCGTCACAATGTCCTAATCCTGTCCATCCAAGAGTTTCATTCATTTTACTTTGAAGTCGTGTTCTTTTTTCTAGATCTTCAGGACTTCCCATGCCATCTACTGCGAATTCAATCAATAGAGTATAATGATCATCTATATCAATTTCGCCAATGCCCTCTTTACTTTTGATTGTAATTTCTTTTTGGATTTTTTTCCTAAAATTCTCCACGACTACCTACGGTACCCCAATGTACAACTCCTGTTTTTTCGTCTTTATCCCAGGTTTCCCAATAGTGCAGTGTATTATTAATATTCTTATAAAGCTTTAGCATATCCTTTAGTAAAATTAGTGGCTGTTGTACGTTTTTTATTTTCTTACTTTATCAATTAGATTGATATTCATTGCGCGCACTTTATTGATCTGTTCTTGAAGTATAACGAATTTTTCTTCAGATAAATAGTTTAAATCCTTAGCCAGCAAAGTCAGATAATCTGTTTCATTAGTTGATCCTAATGCAATTTGCAAAAAATTAGCAAAATCTTTGGATGTATACCTGCCACAACCCTCTGCTATATTACATGGTATTGATACCGCCGCACGTCTTAACTGAGAAGTGATACCAAAAGTTTCTTCTTTAGGGAAGCCTTTGGATGATTCATAAATTTTCAATGTAAGCTGATGTGCTTCCTGCCAGATTAAAAGGTCTTTAAAATTCTGCATAGTGATAAAGTTTAGATTTGAACCCCCTAAGATATTGTTTATTGCGAAATTGTTGTACGTTTTACGTGGTACGTTTTTTGATTACCGTAGCCCGATCTATCTTTCTAAATTATGCACGTATAACGTACCACGTAAAACGTACAACCCTAAAAAACATACCTGACGAACGCTTCCATCGCCTGGTATTCAGCCAGCCCTAACCGGTCATAAGCCTGCGCTGTTTCACGGTTACGGTCTTCAGCCCTTACCCAGAACTCGCGGGCATCATCCCCCGGGAACACCGCCCGGTCCTTCTGCGACTGGTGCTTGAAGATCGCATTACGTTTCCTCAGTACTTCCTGCGGAGATAATGGTACAGCCATCTCGATCTCATAGGTCTCAAACTCCTTCCAGGCACCGCGGTACATCCACAGCCAGCAGTCTTTTACCCAGTCTTCGGTTTCTCTTAGTTTTCTTAAGGCTGCCAGGATAATGTTAAAGCAAACCAGGTGTGTCCCATGCGGGTCGGCAAAGTCACCCGCTGCAAATACCTGCTGTGGTTTTACTTTTTGCAGCAGCTCCATGGTCAGCTCAATATCCTTGTCCGTTACCGGGCTCTTCTGCGTTTTGCCGGTCTCGTAAAAGGGCAATGCCATAAAGTGGATATGATCGTCGTTTAATCCCGCATACCGTGCTCCCGAGATGGCTTCCGTCTTGCGGATAAAGCCTTTCACATCGCGGATCTCCTGGGTATCGATCTCGTTGGGCTGCTTTTTATCGAAGAAGGTACGCATGTCTTCATACAGGCCTTTCAAATGACTGTTATCATCCCCTATGCTGTGGTTAAAGTCGATGGCGAATTCCATATACCTTAATACATCATCATCCCATACTGCGGTATTACCCGAGGTCTGGTAAGCCACATGCACCTCATGCCCCTGGTCTACTAATCTTATGAACGTTCCGCCCATGGAGATCACATCATCATCCGGGTGCGGAGAAAAGATGATCGAACGCTTGCGTGCCGGCAAGGCCCTTTCAGGACGCTGCGAGTCATCCGCATCCGGCTTGCCACCCGGCCAGCCGGTAATGGTATGCTGTATCTGGTTAAAGATGTCAATATTGATGTTATAGACCGGGCCCTGCTCTACGGCAAGTTGCGCCATGCCATGGTTGTTATAATCTTCTTCGGTCAGCTTCAGTACCGGTTTACCCAGCTGCTCGGCAAGCCAGATCACCGCTTTCTTTTTGAGCATGTTATCCCACGTGCAGTCTTTTACCAGCCAGGGGGTATTAAAGCGGGTCAGCTCTGAGGCGGCCTCGGTATCCAGTACAAATTCCACATGCTGGGATAGTTGCAGGTAAGTAGCCGGTACATCGCCTGAGATCTCGCCTTCCACGGCTTTCTTGATGATGGGTGCCTTCTTGGCGCTCCAGGCCATCAGGATAATTTCCCGGGCCTTGAAGATGGTACCGATCCCCATGGTGATGGCTTTGGTCGGCACGTTCTGCTTGCCACCGAAATCACGGGAGGCATCATTACGGGTCAGATCATCCAAAGTCACCAGCCTTGTTCCTGAGTTGGGTGCCGAGCCCGGCTCGTTAAAGCCGATGTGGCCGGTACGGCCGATCCCTAAGATCTGCAGATCTAAGCCTCCTAATGCGCTGATCTTCTTTTCATATTCCAGACAGAAGCCGACTACATCTTCTTTTTTCAGTGTCCCGTCCGGGATATGTACCGAAGCTTTATCGATATCGATATGATCAAACAAATTCTCGTTCATGAAGGTGACATAGCTTTGGGCTGCCCTGGGCTTCATCGGGTAGTATTCATCCAAATTAAAGGTGATCACGTTTTTAAAGCTCAGGCCTTCCTGCTGGTGCTGGCGCACCAGCTCGGCATAAACGCCCAATGGGGTTACACCGGTGGCCAGGCCAAGTACTACCTTTTCGCCTGCTGCCTGTTTCGAACGGATCAGCTCCGCGATCCGCTTCGCTACCGATAACGACGCTTCTTTCTGGTTTGCAAATACACTCACCGGCAGCTTCTCATACCGGGTCTCTTCCAATAAATTTAATCGGGCCATGTCAAGGTTTAATTGATGTACGTATGGGTTTTAAACAAATATATTAGATATGTTTGCTTATAGGAAAGCATATTTCATTTAAAGTTTTATCAGCAAAATGCCTGCGCTAAATCAAAACCTGCAAAACCTATTTAACATCGCACAAAAGCCGGAGAAATTAGGCATCGGACTCATGTCCGGCACCTCACTTGATGGCTTGGATATCGCTTTGTGCAGGTTTACAGGTAATGGATTGAACACCAAATTCGAACTGATCAAATTTATCACCATCCCCTACAAACAGCATTTTAAAAACGAGGTACATGAAATATTTTCCCGCCGGCTGGTCGACCTTGAAAAGATCACATTGCTCAATGCCTATATTGGTACTTTTCACGGCGAACTGGTTTTGGCGGCCCTTGCTAAATGGAACATAAAACCAAGCGAGGTGGATTTCATCGCCAGTCATGGGCAAACTATTTACCATGCGCCCAAACGATTACATCAGCAGGCAGAATATCCCAATGCCACACTTCAAATAGGCGATGGCGATCATATTGCTGTTAAAACGGGCATTTTAACCATCAGCGATTTCCGCCAGAAACACATTGCAGCAGGTGGCGAAGGTGCACCACTGGCATTATATGGCGATGTATTATTAGGAAGCCAGCCGGGCGAGGACAGAATATTACTGAACATTGGCGGCATAGCCAACCTCACCTACCTGCCTGCGGATGGTGATCATCATAAAGTAGTTTGTACCGACATTGGCCCCGGCAATACACTAATCGATGCTGCCTGCCGCGAATACTTTAATCAACCTTATGATAAGGATTCTATGATCGCCCTATCGGGTCTGGTAAATGATAAATTATTAAGCGCACTACTCGATCATCCATTCTTCAAAGAAAAAGCGCCAAAAACTACCGGACCGGAATTATTCAATCTCAGCTACCTCGAAGACGCCCAACAGGTATCGGGCGTAAAAGATATTAGCCCCGAAGATATCATCAGTACACTAAGCGAATTCACCGCAAAAACTATTGCTGATTTTATCCTGGCTAATTTTCCTCCCGACAGTAAAATCTTTGCCAGCGGCGGCGGTGCCCGTAATCCCTTTGTGATCAATTGCCTTAAACACTTTTTGCCTAAAGCTGATATTGCAGATACCGGCAGCCTTGGTATTGATCCTGATGCAAAGGAAGCCATTCTGTTTGCCTTGTTAGGTAACGAGGCATTATCAGGCGAGCCCATCCGCATAGGTAGTAACCCTGCGGTGCTGATGGGGAAGTTTAGTTTTCCGGTTTATTCCATTTTATTACTGTAACACCTGTAAGGAGGTACAGATGTTACAGTGTTACCGCAGACTATGCCTCTCCACCCTCCAGAATTCGCAATTGGATCGTATTCAAGTAACTGTTGTGGTTTTAAAGCTTCGCTCCTCTCAATAACAATGTGATACCTACTGATTCAGCAATCTCCCTTTCTGGACATTATATTCAGCTTCAGTGATCGCACCGCTATCGAATAATTGCTTATATTTCTGCAATTCATCTGCTGTGGATTGATCTTGGTAATTATAAAGGTTTGGGTCATACACTTTAGTAGTGCCAGTACAATATATTATTATTATACCTATTAAGCCTAGAAACAAGCCCAGTAACAAGCCCCCTACAGGGCCTACGGTCCTTTTTGAACCTGCTCTATATCCCCATACAGGAAATAAAGCAAATAGGCCTAATACAATAAGAATTAAAATGATTTCAGGTGCTCCAAGTGATCCCATGATTTTAAGGTTTAAGTTGATTAATGATATATAGGTAATACGAATATAGAAAAAATAAATAATACATTTATCCACTCACATGTGTTATCCTATCATGGCACACTCCACAAGAAAAACATCGAAAAGCCAAGTAATTACTATATTCGTTGAAATTTTCAACTCATGAACGCTTACAGCTTTTTCCTGCACCTGCACTCCGGTTTCAGGTACATTGTACTTTTATTAGTTCTTTTGGCTATCATCCGCAGCTGGACCGGTTGGCTGGGTAAAAAATTATATAGTGAGGGTAATCGTAAACTCAACCTGTTTGCCATGATATCCGCACACACACAGCTGCTTATCGGTATTGTTCTATATTTTCTGAGCCCTTTTGTTCAGTTTGGCAGTCAAACGATGAAAGATGCTACCACCCGTTACTGGACCGTAGAGCACCTTACCGGGATGATCATCGCCCTGATTTTGATCACGATTGGTCATGCAAAATCCAAACGTGCCTCGGCAGCTGAGCTAAAACATAAAAGCATAGCCATTTTTTACACTTTAGCACTGGTAATCATTGTGGTAACCATAATATTGAGCAAAAGAGGGCTGTTCGGAATGTCATAAGTAATAATTTTTTTACAAAAACTTTGGCAATTCAAATTTCTTTATAAATTTGTCACCGCGATGATTAAAAACAACAAGAACTATAGCTGGTGGCACCATGAAAATTGGCAGCCGGATATTCTCTTGAGATGGAATTACTAATCAATTGTAAACCTAATATGAACCCGGCGCCAACCAACGCCGGGTTTTGCTTTTTACAATCCTTTTGAAACAACATAATGAAATCCTACAAAATAACAACTACCTCTAAAAAATTATTAGCTGATACCACAACGCCTGTAAGTATTTACCTGCGCCTGCGTGATGTTTATCCAAATTCGCTGCTGCTTGAAAGTTCCGACTACCACAGCCGCGAAAACAGTTTGAGCTATATTTGCTGCGAACCCATCAGTGGTTTAATACTTAATGACGGGCAACTGAAAATGAGTTATCCCGATGGCCGAACCGAAACGAAAGAGCCAGGCTCTTTCGACCTGGTTGAAAATATCAGCGAATTCCTGTCCAACTTCGAGGTGAGTGACACTCCAGGCAAAATCATATCCAACGGGCTATTCGGTTACTTCACCCACGAGGCTGTTGAGCATTTCGAAACTATCAAACTAAAACAAGTCACCGACGATGTAAAGAAGATACCGGTAATGCAGTATCACATTTACCGCTACATCATCGCTATCGACCACTTTAAAAATGAGCTGCATATCTTCCATAATCAAATCGACACGCGGGCAGAGAATGGCAGTATAGAAAAAATAGAATACCTCATCAAAAACAAAAACTTCCCGGAATATCATTTCCAGATCAATGGCGAAGAAAAATCAAGTCTGACCGGAGAAGATTTTATGGCGATTGTAGAAAAGATGAAGAAACATATCTACAGAGGTGATGTATTCCAGATCGTGCCGTCAAGGCCGTTTTCCAGGAAGTTTTTAGGTGATGAATTTAATGTTTATAGGGCATTGCGTTCCATTAACCCGTCGCCTTATTTGTTTTATTTTGATTATGGCGATTTCAGGATATTTGGCTCATCACCCGAGGCGCAGATCACCATTAAAAACAGGGTGGCCAGCATATACCCTATTGCGGGTACTTTTAAACGCAGCGGTGATGATGTAAAGGATGCAGAGATAGCACGCCAGTTAGAGAATGACCCTAAGGAATCAGCAGAGCATGTAATGCTGGTTGATCTCGCACGTAATGACCTTAGCCGCCATTGTGAGCAGGTGGAAGTTAAAGCATTTAAGGAAGTGCAGTATTATTCGCACCTTATTCATTTGGTATCGCAGGTAAGCGGCAAACTTAGACCGGGTGTGTCCTCCTTCAAAATTGTGGCGGATACTTTTCCTGCCGGGACATTGAGCGGAGCACCAAAATACCGTGCAATGGAGATCATCGACGAAAATGAAAAAACCAAACGCAGCTTTTACAGTGGCGCAATCGGATTTTTTGGTTTTAACGGGGATTTTAACCATGCCATCATGATACGGTCGTTCCTGAGCAAGAACAACACGTTGCACTACCAGGCCGGCGCAGGCATAGTGGCTGATTCAATTGCCGAAAGCGAATTGAAAGAAGTGGACAACAAAATAGCGGCATTAAGAAAAGCGATTGAATTAGCGGAGGAACTTTGACCCCCCTAACCCCCTGAAGGGGGAATTATAATGTTTTAATTAATAACAATGCAAAATGACAGCAAGTAATAATATAAATAGTCCCTCCTCCGCCAGCATGCGGAGGCCGGGGGGCATATTAATAATAGACAATTACGATTCTTTCACCTACAACCTGGTGCATTTGGTACATGAAATAGGTATGGAATGCGAGGTATGGAGAAATGATAAATTCAATTTAGATGATGTGGATGCATTCGGTCATATCATCCTGTCTCCCGGACCAGGGATACCTTCCGAAGCGGGTTTGCTTTTGGATGTGATCACCCGGTATGCACCTACAAAGAGTATTTTTGGCGTTTGTCTTGGTCAGCAGGCCATTGCCGAAGCATTTGGTGGTCAATTGTATAATCTGAGCAGGCCGATGCATGGGATTGCAACACCAATCAGAGTGACAGATACAGCAGAAAAGCTATTTACAGGATTACCGCAAAGCTTTAACGTGGGCAGGTATCACTCCTGGGTAGTAGACGAAAAAGGCTTGCCCGACGTTTTTACCATTACAGCCATCGACGAAAAGGACAATAGCATTATGGCACTTCGTCATAAGCAATATGATGTTCGTGGTGTTCAGTTCCACCCTGAGTCTGTACTAACTGAACATGGCCGGGCGATGATGCAAAACTGGCTGGCCCCGCAGTTTGCCGAAGTGGTTTAATTGCCTTAATAATTATTAAAAAATAAATGGCAAGCTGTAATACTTGCCAAATGCTTTATGAATATTTTAGATAAAATTGTTGCACATAAAAAAATAGAAGTAGCAGCGGCTAAGCAAAATGTATCCTACAAAAGCCTGGAGACGGCAGAGTTTTTCAAAAGAGATGTACTGTCATTTAAAGATTTTTTGCTGGATGCCAACCGTACCGGGATCATTGCTGAATTTAAACGTAAATCCCCTTCAAAAGGGATTATCAATGATAAAGTCACTGTTGAAGATGTGACTACCGGTTATGCCTCGGCAGGCGCTTCTGCACTTTCTGTGCTCACAGACACTGATTTTTTTATGGGGAAACAAGAAGACCTGGTACGTGCACGCCGTGCAAACCAGATCCCTATCCTGCGAAAAGATTTCATGATCGACGAATACCAGCTAATGGAAGCAAAAGCCTGGGGTGCCGATGTCATCCTACTAATAGCAGCCATCCTCACTCCTGCGCAGATCCAGCAACTAGCGTCGTTTGCAAAAAGTCTGGGATTGAATGTTTTGCTCGAAGTACATAACTTAGAGGAACTGGAACGCAGCATCAACCCTAATTTGGACGCCATTGGTGTAAACAACCGCAACCTGGCTGATTTTACAGTATCGGTGGATACATCATATCAATTGGCGGAACATATCCCTGCTGAATTTTTAAAAATATCAGAAAGCGCCATCAGCAATCCCGAAACAATCAAGCAATTAAAAAAGGCAGGGTTTAATGGTTTTCTTATAGGTGAGAATTTTATGAAACAGGCTGATCCGGGAATGGCGATGAAGGAGTTTGTGAAGGAGTTGTAAATTAGTTATTCTAATTCGACTATATCGACATCGGATGAAATAAGCAGTTTCACTGATTTTAATATGTTTGGTTTAATAAACTCCCAAAGCACTCTGTTATCACAGTTGCCTTTCTTAATGACGATCAATTTGGGAGGAGAACCTAAACGACTAATTAGTTCAGGAAAATCTGCATCTTTTGAAATGAGAATTACATTGCTTTGTAACTTCGCTTTATTATAAATGGCGGTATCTGTAAGATTATGCAGGTTCAGACTATAAGAAGATTTAACAATGAAACCTGTATATTCTGACATCCATTTTGCAATTATTGGAGACAATTGAGTATCAAGCCATATCTCCCAGTATTCAGGCGGCATGGATTACAACAGTATTTTTCATTTTAAGAGAAGCATACAATAGAGCAGCAAGTATATCTTCTTTTTGTAAAACAGGGTGCTGTACTAAAATTTCTTCTTCAGATAATCCTGTAGATAATAGTTCGAGCACATCGCTCACTAAAAAGCGTAATCCCCTGATACTGGGTTTTCCGCCTAACAGATCAGGAACAAGTGTGATGCGCTCAAGCAGCTTTTGCTGTTCATTGTTCATACTATAAAGTTAGAGAAAATATTTTACTTACTGCCATTTTAGCCGTATTAAAGCATAATACCTTAACTTGGCACTTTGATTGATAGATCAATATCGAATGAAACAAAAATTTTATGATACTGCTGTGAAGCAGGAAAAAGTAGTATTGGTGGGTATTATCACACCCAACGAAACCGAAGCCCAGGAGAAAGAATACCTGGAGGAATTAGCGTTTTTAGTGGAGACTGCGGGCGGTGAAACGATCAGGAGTTTTACCCAAAAAATGAAACACGCGGAAAGGGCCACTTTTGTGGGCACAGGTAAATTGGAGGAGATTAAAGAGTTTGTTACCTCCGAAGAAATTGATATGGTGGTTTTTGATGATGAGCTCACCCCATCGCAAGTACGAAATATTGAAAGAGAACTTCAGGTAAAGGTGCTTGACCGCAGTAACCTGATATTGGATATTTTTGCCGGCAGAGCACAGACTGCTCAAGCTAAGGCACAGGTTGAGCTGGCACAGCTGCAATACTTGTTGCCTCGCCTTACCCGTTTATGGACGCACTTAGAGCGCCAAAAGGGTGGTATCGGTATGCGTGGACCGGGTGAGTCGCAGATTGAAACTGACCGTCGTTTGATCCTGAACAAGATCGATGTCCTAAAAGAAAAATTAAAACTAATAGACCGCCAGAACGAAACACAGCGAAAAAACCGGAACCAACAGGTGCGTGCAGCATTAGTAGGCTATACCAACGTAGGCAAATCCACCATCATGAACATGATCTCCAAGTCGGAGGTATTTGCTGAGAATAAGTTATTTGCTACGCTGGATACTACCGTACGTAAAGTGGTGATAGAGAACTTGCCATTCCTGTTATCTGATACCGTTGGTTTTATCCGCAAATTACCTCATCATTTGGTAGAGTGTTTTAAATCTACGCTGGATGAGGTTCGTGAAGCAGATATACTGATCCACGTGGTAGACGTTTCCCATCCAAACTTTGAGGACCAGATCAGAACTGTAAATGACACGCTGAAAGAGTTAGGTGCTGTGGATAAGCAGATGATCACTGTTTTTAATAAGATCGACGCTTATAAACCGATACAAGCAAGTCCGGAAGAGCACGCTGCCCAATTAACTTTGGAAGACTTTAAACAAAGCTGGATGGCGAAGAATAATAGTCCGGCTATATTTATTTCAGCACTGAAAAAGGAAAATGTGGATGAGTTCAGGGCATTACTTTATGAACATGTGAAAGAGATACATACGGCACGGTATCCGTATGATAAGTTGTTATACTAAGCCCCCCCCAGCCCCCTAAAGGGGGAGTTATAGTCCTAAAGAATTACTTTGAGCTAAATAATTCCCCCTTCAGGGGGGTTAGGGGGTTAAAAATATTTCCTCTTTTATCTCCGGTATAATATTCTTCTCCTTAGCCGTATCAAAAAGCAGGTTTATCGCTTTCCTACCCTCTTCGCCCAGATCAACGGAGTATTTATTTACATATAAATCAATATGCTTATACATCACTTCCTCGCTCATTTCCTGTGCATGCGAGCGGATGAACTCCAACCCTGATTTCGGGTTAGCAAAAGCAAACTCAACAGATTTGCGCAAAACCCTGTTTAATTTATGTTGAACATCTAAAGGCAATTTCCGGTTTGCTGCGATACCACCAAGCGGGATAGCACAGCCGGTTTGTTTCTCCCAATAATCGCCCAGGTCGATGATCTTTTTAAGCCCTTTATTTTGATATGTAAAACGGTTCTCGTGAATGATCAAGCCGACAGCAACCTTACCGCTCAATACTGCATCTTCGATCTCAGAAAATACCAACTCCTGTTTGTTGTTAGCATTAGGCAATGCTAATCCTAACAGGAAGTTTGCGGTGGTATATTTTCCTGGAATCCCGATCTTGTGCTTGGCATTATTTAAATCCGAAATCGAAAATCCGAAATTCGAAATCAAAAGGGGTCCTACTCCAAAACCCAAAGCACTACCCGAATCCAGCAACACATATTGATTAGCTACATAAGCAAAGGCATGATAACTTAGCTTAGTAACATCAAGCTCACCACGAAATGCCTTTTGATTAAGCGTTTCCACATCATCATAAAACACCTCAAATTCTAAACCTTCTGTATCAATTTTATGGTGAATTAAAGCATCAAAAATAAATGTATCATTTGGGCAGGGCGAAAAGCCGAGAGTCAATTTCATTATGTTATACGTTTTACGTGCTACGTTGTACGTTTCTTTTCAGGATAATAACGTAAAACGTATTACGTACTACGTACAACCTCTTTAATAAATCCGATCGCAAAGCTATTCAGATTTTTGATAGCAGGCCCTATCTGCCAGGCATCGCGGTTACGTTTTTCCACATAATTTGACATTGCCCTGATCTGCAGGCATGGAACACCCGCTTGCTTGCAAGCATAAAAAAATGCCGCGCCCTCCATACTCTCCAGTTGAGGCTGGATACGTGTAATTAGCTTTTTAATACTCGGTTCATGACCATGCACGGTATTTACCGTAATTGCGGTAACCTGTCTTAAATCGGAATTAATATATGATGAAAGCCGTGTATCAGTCTTAAATACACTTTCACCAAAACCCAACGTTTCTATCGGTAAAAAAGTGTCATCATCCTCCGCGCCTAATTCGGATAAATAATCTTCGGTAACTTCAACCACTTCACCCAGGGCAATATTCCGGTCAAAACTGCCTGCGATACCCAGGTTGATCACCAGATCATATTTATTAGTTGCAAGATGCCTTCCCAATGCAAAAGCAGTTGCCACCATACCTACTCCGGTTACGAGGAGTTCTAAGTCGTGAGTCGGAAGTCTTGAGTCCGATTTCTGACTTCCGACTTCTGACTTCTGACTTCTGACTTCTGACTCAAGACCTCCGACTTCAAATTCCGTAGCAGCAACAACCAATATCCGCATAAATAAATAGCTTTATTTTAACAGCTAAGATAGAACAAAGCCCTTATTTTTGTTTTGTATATTTGCACCAAGAAATATTATGATGATATACATGACACGGAAAGAGCATTTTAATGCTGCACACAGGATGTACCGTGAAGAATGGAGCGAGGAAAAAAATGCGGAAGTGTTTGGCAAATGCGCCAATCCACACTGGCATGGGCACAACTATAACTTATTCGTAACTGTTAAAGGCCAGGTGACGCATGCAACGGGTTATCTGATCGACCTGAAAGAATTGAAGATAATTATCAATGACCACGTGATAGAAAAGCTGGACCATAAAAATATCAACCTGGACGTTCCTTTTATGGCCGGTAAAATGGCTTCGACAGAATTACTTTGTATCGAGATATTCAACCAGTTAAAAGGCCCAATAGAAGAGCACAAAGGTGTATTCCTGCATTCGGTTAAATTGTACGAGACCGAAAATAATTCCGCTGAATATTTCGGCGATTAAACCTGAATAATGAGTAAAAAAAATTCTTATCCTGACCGTGATGCCGGCATTGACGGTTATGTAAAAATTGACCGGTATAACCCGGAACTGATAGATAATCTTAGTGAGCATTATAAAGGCGTTTTACAACAAATTGGCGAAGATCCCAACCGGGAAGGTTTGCTAAAGACCCCGGAAAGGGTAGCCAAGGCTATGCTATTTCTTACGCAGGGATATGATCTTGATGCCAAAGAAATACTTACCTCGGCCATGTTCAAGGAAGAATACAGCCAGATGGTAATAGTAAAGGATATAGAAGTTTACTCTATGTGCGAGCACCACATGCTGCCATTTTTCGGCAAAGCACATATTGCTTATATCCCCAATGGTCACGTAGTAGGTTTGAGTAAAATACCTCGTATAGTGGATGTATTCGCCCGTCGTTTACAGGTACAGGAACGTTTGACCAATGAAATAAGGGATTGTATACAGGATACACTTAATCCGCTGGGTGTAGGTATTGTAATAGAATGCCGTCACTTATGCATGAGTATGCGAGGTGTACAAAAACAAAACTCGGTTACCACAACTTCCGCATTTACCGGCGAATTTTTAAAAGAAAAAACCCGTACAGAGTTCCTAAATTTGATATCGTCAAGATTAGGTTAACAGTTATCGGTGATTAGTGATCAGTAAACTTCTTTAAAACACAAATCGCCTTTTATCAGTTAACTTAATCAACTAATAAAACCTAATTAACTAATCTCTAATCACTAATTAACTAAATTGAAAGCATATATTTTTCCGGGCCAGGGAGCCCAGTTTGTAGGTATGGGCAAGGATCTGTACGAACAATCCGAAAAGGCCCGTGAGCTATTTGAAAAAGCCAATGAAATATTGGGATTCCGTATCACCGATATCATGTTCAATGGCACAGACGAGGATCTAAAGCAGACCAACGTTACGCAGCCTGCCATCTTTTTGCATTCTGTGATCCTGGCCAAAGTATTGGGCGATGATTTTAAACCAGATATGGCGGCTGGTCACTCATTGGGCGAATTCTCAGCACTGGTATCAGCGGGGGCATTATCATTTGAGGATGGTTTGAAACTGGTTGCCGCCCGTGCAAATGCAATGCAGAAAGCCTGTGAGATACAACCATCCACCATGGCAGCAATTTTAGGGCTTGATGATTTTACGGTAGAAGATATCTGTCATCAATTAACTGATATAGTAGTTCCTGCCAATTACAATTGCCCGGGACAGCTGGTTATTTCGGGTACTATTGCAGGTGTGGATGCCGCTTGCGAAAAGCTGACCGCCGCCGGTGCTAAAAGGGCACTTAAACTGAATGTTGGCGGTGCCTTCCATTCACCTTTGATGGAGGCTGCCCGGGTTGAGCTGGAACACGCAATAGTGCACACCGAAATTAAAGAACCAATTTGCCCTATTTATCAGAACATAGATGCCAAACCATATACTGACCCTGCTAAAATAAAGCATAACCTGATAGCACAATTGACAGGGCCGGTACGCTGGACACAAACCGTTATGCACATGCTCGAAGACGGAGCGACCTCATTTACCGAGGTAGGACCGGGAAATGTGTTACAGGGCCTGGTCAAAAAGGTTGACAGGGCTGTAGCAACCAGCAGTGCAGCTTTACCACAATAATATTACAGGCCATCCGTAAAAACAGGATGGCTTTATTTTTATATTGTATTTTTAAACTACCTTGTTAAATCTTGACAACCTCCGCGAAAATACGGCTTTTGCTGGCTTTGCTATTTGCCAGTTTATTGTTGACGGCACTCATCGTCCAGAATACTTATACACCTAAAAACAATCTTTACCAAACCGGGCAAACCCTCGAAAATAACCTGAATAAAAAGGAAGAGCTTGTAAACGATGTGATCAGCAATAAAACGAGCTTTAATAAATTAAAAACGCTGGATGAAGATGAACAGGAGGCCCTTAAAACCATTAAAGCTTTTACCACCGATGAAAACATATGGGCCACTACATTCAAAAACGGCCACCTTGTATTTTGGAGCGGTGTTAAGACAATACCACACCACCCGGATGCTGTACGCGAAGGCTATTCATTTGTGCAGGAAGCCAACGGATATTATGAGGTAATAAAAAAAAGCGAAGGTAATTTTTCGGCCATCTTTTTTATACCTGTAAAAATAAATTATAGGGTTCAAAATAAATATCTGCGAAATACCTTTGCCAGAGATTTGCTGAACGACAATAATATTGAAATAGCAGATTTTACTGACAGAAACATTTATGAGGTGCATAGCACCAACGGCACTTACCTTTTTTCTGTGAAAGTAAGACAGAACGAAGTCGGTCATAAGTTCTTTTATTTTGAAGTGGGGATATGGATATTATGTGCTATGGTTCTATTCCTGCTTATCCATAGTATCTGTAATTATTTTGCTTTTAAAGGTTACATCTTTTTATCGATCCTGATATTAGGCACATTTATAATTCTGATAAGGTATCTCAATTTGCATTATGGCTGGCCGGTGTTTACTCATCGGCCTGAGGTCTTTAATTCAGCAAACTACACCTCATCAAGGCTCTTTCCAACATTAGGTGATTTCTGTATTAATATTGTGTGCATCAGTTGGTTTCTGATTTTCATCTACCGGCATAAGGATAAACTATTAAAGCATATTTATAATAAAATCGCAGGTTATGCAATTGCAATAACCTGTGCATTAGTTCTGTTTATAAGCGCAAGCGTATTGCTGAAACTTTTTTACGGATTGGTTTTTTATTCAAACATCAACTTCAATGTAAACAATGTGCTAAACTTGTCAGCCTTTAGCATTTTAGGAGTTTTAATGCTTTGCTTCAGCTTTCTGATCTTCTATCTGTTAACAGAAATTTCGTTAACCGTCTGTAACAAATTGTCCGTTCCCATTTCGCATAAGGTCATATTTGTTGTATTAGCAGCAATAGCAGGCACTATTATGGCTTGGCATTATGATAATGAAATTACAGCGTTTTATGCATTTTGGGCTGCATGGATAATTATAAGAGGCTATGCATATGAGTATGATCAGGGCAAACTAACCTCAGCCGCCATGATCACTATTATACTGCTATGCGCTATTCTTTCAGCAATAAAACTAAATCATTTTCAGGCTGTCAAGGAAAAGGAAACACGTAAAGTATTTGTACAACAACTAGAAAGTCCTGATGATGTAACGGCAAATTCGATCTTCCAAAAAATTGATAGAAAGATAGCCAACGATCCTATTATCAAACAATACTTTACAGACTCGAGCCACAACAGCAGTTACTTAAAAGATCATTTTCAAAAAATATATTTTGACGGATACCTTGCAAAATATGAGTTTAAGATATACGAATTCAACTATAAGGGAGAAGCATTATCTGCTGACAAAACCTATGATCTGAATGTGTTCAGAGATATGATCAAATTTGAATCCTTTTACAAAGTCTCTGATTATTTCTATCGCAATAACGGAACCTTTGGGGTGCAAAAATATTTAGCATTGCTCCCCATATATAAAAACGATGACAACGTTGGAACCATTGTTGTAGAATTAGAATCAAAACTTTTACATGGTGAAAATTCATTCCCCGAAATACTGATCGACGGCCAAATTGGACCAGATGACGTTTTTAAGGATTATTCGTATGCCTTTTATACAGACGGTAAGCTGCTTACGCAAAACGGCCTGTATGTTTACAGTCTTATCAATAATGAATTTAAAGGCAAGGTTAAACAATACCTGTTTAAAAGCACTATTAGTAATGAGCCATCAAGGTTTGGCATTTTAACACGGTACAATCATTTAATCTATCAACCCACCAAACGCAATCTTATTGTTGTGAGCAAGGCGGATGATATTATTTTGAATACGATAACATCAATCACTTTCTTTTTCATTGTCTTTCTGTTTTTTGGGGTTGCAGTTATCAGTATCAGATGGTTATGGGCACGTATAAGGATAATGTATATAAAGGATAATTATTGGCATTGGGCACTCCGGTTAAATTTTGACAAAATACTTTATAAAACACGTATACAACTTTCTATAGTTTTTGCAGTAGTTGTTACCCTTGTATTAGTCGGAATAATAACCTATGTGTCTATAATTGACCAGTATAACGAACAACAGGAGAATGTAATCAGTGATAAGATAGCTCGCATTGGCAAGGCTTTTGAAAATAGCGGTTTGATCAACAATGGGTTTATTAAAGTCGATGACGAATTCCAGGTTAAATTTGATGAATTTGCCAATACTTATTCTGCCGACTTAACACTATTTAATACCAATGGCGTCGAACTGGTTTCGACCCAGCCTAAAATATATGAATACGGATTACTTGCACGACGGATAAACGGAACCGCTTATATCTATCTTAATAAACTACAAAAATCAGAATACCTGCATACAGAGATCATAGGCGACTTGAATTATAAAGCGGCTTACATACCAATAAAAGATTCTAAACGCACCCTGGGCTATTTACAATTACCTTACTTTTCAAATGAAGCTGATTATAGAAGCCGTGTAGGCTCGCTGCTTAATGCGATGATCAACATCTATGCATTGATCTTTATTGCTATAGGTTTGCTTGCAGTTATTATTGCAAGGCAAATTACCAACCCATTAAATATTATTCAGTACAGCTTAAGTAAAACCATTTACGGGCAAAAGAACGAGCCCATAAAATGGCAGCGCAACGATGAAATAGGTGCATTGATCTCCGAATATAATAATATGATTGCTGCATTGGAACGAAGCGCACAAAAGCTTGCACAGTCAGAAAGAGAAAGCGCATGGCGCGAAATGGCTAAACAGGTAGCACATGAAATTAAAAACCCGTTAACTCCATTAAAATTAGGGTTACAGTTACTCGAGAAATCATGGAGAGACAAGGATCCTAAATTTGACCAGAAATTTGAACGGTTCAGTAAATCATTTGTCGAGCAGATTGAAAGTCTGTCCTCTATTGCCTCAGAATTTTCGGCCTTTGCAAAAATGCCTGATACCCGGATAGAGCAAATGAATATTTTTGAAGTGCTTACACAAGCTGTTACTATTTTTAAGCAAATGGACAATGTGAAGATCATTTACCAGGTTCCTGATAATCCATTTCTTATTAATGCCGACAAAGACCAACTGCTACGATGCTTTAATAACCTGCTAAAGAACGCTATTGAAGCAACACCGCAGGGAAGATTTTGTATAATTGAGATCAGCCATTTGATCACAGCTAAAAATATCCTGCTCAGAGTGAAGGATAATGGTAACGGGATACCAGAAAATCTGCGCGAAAAAATATTTGAACCAAACTTTACCACCAAAAGCTCGGGCACCGGACTTGGACTTGCTTTTGTAAAAAACTCTATTGAAAATGCCGGCGGTAAGGTATGGTTCGAAACGACTATTGGTATAGGAACCACATTCTATTTTAGTCTTCCTGAAGCTTCCTGAAGTTTATAAAAAAAGTCCTGCTTTGTTATAAGCAGGACTTTTAATCAATATTTTTTATAAAGACTATTTTAAGCTAAAAGAAGTTTTGCCCATTGTTGAACCATCAGTATACAACAACACGGTGTAAGTACCTTTCTGAAATGGAGGTGTTGGGTTAATCCAATCAATAGTATAACCAGTGCCATCATTCTTAAAATCAATTGATGTTTTGTAGGTATATTGAAGGTCCTGCCCGTCAGAGCTAAAAGTTCCGGCATCTTTTGGATCAGTAATTAAATTACCTGTAGGATCAAGAATACGAAGATAAACATCATGCAAGCGTTTTTCTGCTACGTTGTTTTCCGCAACAGTAAAGTTGATCTTTATCTTTTTGGCGGGACTTGCACGGGTTACATCAACCTCTTTGCCGCTATTTTTTATTTTGTAGGCAACAATATCGGCATTTGCCAATTTTAATACCGAGGCGATTTTGACTTTACTATCGAGGTCCTGGTTCTGCTTTTCAAGAGTGGTTGCCTTTTCTGTAGTGCTGGCCAGGTTGGTCTTGAGTGTATCGCGCTCATTGGACAGGGTAGTATTTTGCTTTTTGAGCTCTTCAATGTCAGCAGTATATTTGGTTACAAAATACCTTAATTGCTTAACATCTTCCTGGGCCTTTGCAAGCTCAGCATGCGTAAGCTTGCCTTTTGCCAATTGTACACGCAAAACTTTGATCTTCGATTCCAACGAATCGTTCTTAGCTTTCATCGCCGCAGACATTTTAGCCTTACCGGTGTTTACCTGTTCAATTTGTGCTTCAAGGCTATCCAATTCAATTTTCAATCTGTTTCTCTCATCATCCTGATACACAATTTTAGTATCTGATTTATTTTTTTGCAGATACAGGTATACGTCAGTTCCCAGCAAAGCTAAAACTACGACAATCAGAAAATAAATTACATTCGAATTCTTTTTAGGTGTTTGCCCAGATTGATTTTCCATAACGGTTTTTTAGTTTTAGTTTGAGTTTAATTAGGTCTGTTTAGCAAAACTACCCACTATCAATAAAGTGAATAATTTTGACTTTTAAACGTTTAAATTTTTACTATTTTTTGGTGTAACAAACAGAATGATCAATTGTTTACAATCCTTTTAAATTAAATAAACGTAAAAATGATAAAATTATGACAATGTTACTGCCATTGAGCATGATTTTATAGGTAAACGACGGTTAAATATAAATACAAAAAGGTGAAAACACAAAAACCGTATTAATTGTCGGTATAATAAAAAAACAGTTTGATGAGTTTATATCTTTGCAGCTTTTAAAAATGCCCTCCTGATGCGTTTATACCAACATTTAATATTTTTCACCTTTCTGTTATTTATTTTTCTAAAAACACATGCACAAACAGACACTGCACATGTAATAAAGCCCGAGCCCAAACGAGAGTTTAGAGGCGTATGGGTAGCCACTGTGGTAAACATCGACTGGCCAAGCGATGTACATGCATCTCCGGATAAACAAAAAAAGGAACTATTGGGCATATTGGATGCTGATCAGGCAGCCGGCATTAATGCAATTATTTTGCAGGTACGCCCTGCCGCAGATGCTTTTTATGCTAAAAGCCTTGAGCCATGGTCTAAATGGCTAACCGGTAAACAAGGTCAGGCCCCTGGCCCACTTTATGACCCGCTTGAGTTTGCGATAACAGAAGCGCATAAGCGCGGTATGGAACTTCATGCCTGGTTTAACCCCTATCGTGCAACTTTTGACAGCAATTTCAGAAGCCTTAGTCCAAATCATATTACTAACCTGCAACCCAGCTGGTTTTTTACTTATGGTGGGATAAAATTATTTAACCCCGGTATTCCTGAGGTTCGCGACTATATTGTAAAAGTAATTTTAAACGTAGTAGATAATTATGATATCGACGGCGTGCACATGGACGATTATTTTTACCCTTACAAAATTGATGGGCAGAGAATAAACGACGAACAAACTTTTAAAACTTACGCGGCAGGTTTTACAAATATTGATGACTGGCGCCGTAATAATGTTGATCTATTAATAAAAATGCTGAATGACAGCATTCACGAACATAACCCTTATGTTAAATTCGGTGTTAGTCCGTTTGGAGTTTGGGCAAATAAAAGCCATAATCCTGAAGGCTCGGACACACATGGGCTCGAAACTTATTATGAATTGTATGCTGATGCCCGCAAATGGATGAAAGAGGGTTGGATTGATTATGTTGTTCCTCAGCTTTACAGGTCGATGAATGATAGACTAATGGACTTTGGTAAATTGGTTGACTGGTGGAGTAATAATACCTATGGCAGGCATCTATACATAGGTCATGCACCATATCGTGCATTCGAACCCAGAACACGGGCATTTCAAAACCCTGCCGAGATACCAAACCAAATAAAATACCTGCGGAATAATCCCCGCACAGAAGGCAGTGTATTTTTCAGCAACAACACGTTGATGAAAAATCCGCTTGGCCTTACCGATTCACTCCGAACCAATTATTATAAATATCCCGCATTACCACCTGTAATGCTTTGGCGCGACTCAATTGCTCCAAATGCGCCTAAAAACTTAACGCTAAAAGCCACAGGGAACGGAGTAAAATTAAAATGGATGGCCCCGGATACCGCAAAAGACGATGAAACGGCCTATGGATATGTGATCTACCGTTTTTTAGGAACAGAAAAAGTGAATTTATCAGATCCAAAATATATTATACACATTCAGTACACTGATGATATTGAATACGATGACAGAACCGCGCAAAGGGGCAAAACATATCTGTATGTTGTGACGGCGCTGGACAGGATGAAGAATGAAAGCGACCCTACCCCAACTATTGCAGTAACAACCAATTAGTATAGATTATAATTTACAGATCGATCAATTTTTTGTCAGCAAGCCTTTGAAGATAAATATCAATTTCAAGGTCACCCATGCCGTAGATCTTTTCTGTTTTCCAGAAATCTTCATAAATAGCCTGTTTATTTTTTATCCCGTTCTTATAAATATCCAGTAGCTTTTGCTCTATATGGTTTAAGCCATTTTCGTTCAGCCTTACCCTTTGCAAATGGGCTTGTAATGCGGGTTTAAGTAAACGCAGGGCACCCCAAAAAGTATTGCCATCAATCCATTTTTCAAGTGCAACATCATCTCCGCTTACATAAAGCTTCCAGGCTTCAGAAGCTAAATTGAATTCGTATTCATTCAACCTTTCCCGGTCATCATACAAATCCTCTAACTGGTCACTGTTGAGTTCCCCCATCCCTCTGAAATCGGCGACACCAGGATATTCACATGGGCACACAAGATATATTGCAGGTGCAGATAGATCAGTCCTTTTACGCATCATTGCCATAACGCCAAGCATATTCAGCTGGCAATGCAAATCAAACTCAAACCAAAGGGTAATTTCCTCATAGGGTTCACTTAGCTTTGCCAGTGGATTAAGCACATATTCCTGGTAATGTTCAGGCCTGTCATTAAAAGCCTTGGATATCCATTCTTCGCGTGCCTTCCAAAAATCAGCAGATGAAATGTCTTCCTGCAACGGCCCTTGCGAAAGTATTTCCCGCCAAACCAATATATCGCCGTCAAGCCCGGTTTGTTCAAAAGTATACGCGGTAGAGTCGCCGTTGAGGATGTGAAGGATATTGCTCATTGGAATTAAATAATGAATATTAGATTATCAAATATCGGACTATGAATTGGCTAAAATGCATTAAATCCGAATTTGACCAAAACCTGATATTCTCCTGCTCTTTTACCTTTCGCCTCAATACCTTACTTTTGGCAGCAGATGTCAACCCGCAACAAACTCTATTTTGCTTCCGATTTTCATTTAGGTGCAAACAGCTATGTTTCGAGCCGCGAGCGCGAAGACCGCCTGGTTCGCTGGATGGATATGATAAAGACTGATGCCGCCGAAGTGTTTTTGATGGGTGATGTTTTCGATTTCTGGTTCGAATATAAAACTGTTGTTCCTAAAGGCTATATCCGGTTCTTAGGCAAACTGGCCGAACTGGCAGATGCAGGTATAAAAATCTATCTGTTCAAGGGCAATCATGATATGTGGATGTTCGATTACTTTACTAAAGAATTCGGCGCCGTCATCATCAGTAATGAACTGGAAATAGAGCGCAATGGCAAAAAGTTCTACTTACACCATGGCGATGGTTTGGGCCCGGGTGATAACATGTACAAAGTATTAAAAAAGGTTTTCAGAAGTAATTTTTGCCAATGGCTTTTTGCGCGTATTCATCCTAACCTGGGTGTGGGGATTGCCAATCGCTGGTCAAGCCACAGCCGTATTGCTAATAAAGACAAAAATGAGTTGCGCCCAGAACACCAGGAGTGGCTGGTCACTTACTCGCGAGACCTGCTGAAAACCAAATATTATGATTACCTGATCTTTGGCCACCGGCATAAGCCATTTGATATCAGGCTTGATGAAAAAAGCCGCTACATCAACCTGGGCGAATGGGTAACTTATTTTACCTACGCCGAATTTGACGGCACTGACCTAACACTAAAATACTTCGAAAAACCAATTGTGGCTTCTGTGTAATAACATTATCCGCTCTTGATACTTGATAAAAAAGTCCTTAAAATTTCGTATTTTTGTGCGATTTTTTACTGTTTGGTATAAACCTGCAGTATAGCGATCCATAATTATGTTAGAGAAGTTAGAAGCAATAAATCAGCGTTGGAAAGATGTGGAGGCCGAATTAAGCAATCCGGATGTAATGTCGGATATGAAGCGTTATGCCCAGCTGAATAAGGAATATAAGGATTTGGCTAAAATTGTTGACGAGTATAATATCTACCGCAACATCATGAGCAATATAGATGCCAACAAGGAAATTTTAGCAACCGAAAAGGATGAAGAATTCCGCGAGATGGCTAAAATGGAGCTGGACGAATTATTGACCCAACAGGACGAGAAAGAAGAAGAGATACGCCTGATGCTGATCCCTAAAGAGCCGGAAGATGCAAAACATGCTATAGTTGAAATACGCGGTGGCACAGGTGGTGATGAGGCAGCGTTATTTGCAGGAGATCTTTACCGTATGTATATGCGTTATTGCGAAAAACGCGGTTGGAAGACTGAATTGGTCGACTATACCGAAGGAACAGCAGGCGGTTACAAAGAAATTGTTTTCAATGTGCTTGCTGAAGATGCTTACGGTACATTAAAATATGAATCCGGCGTTCATCGCGTACAACGAGTGCCTGATACCGAAACCCAGGGCCGTGTACATACCTCTGCAGCCAGCGTGGTAGTATTACCAGAGGCAGATGAATTTGATATTGAACTGAATGTAAGTGATATCCGAAAAGACTTATTCTGTGCGTCAGGACCAGGCGGGCAGTCAGTTAACACAACTTATTCGGCAGTGCGTTTGACTCACATACCAACAGGCATAATTGCGCAATGCCAGGACCAAAAATCACAGTTGAAGAACTACGATAAGGCTTTGCAGGTACTACGTTCAAGGATATTTGAAATGGAATTGCAAAAACATTTGGAAGAAATATCCAAGAAACGCAAAACCATGGTATCAACCGGCGACCGCTCTGCTAAAGTACGTACTTATAACTATCCCCAGGGACGTGTTTCAGAACACCGTATCGGTCTAACTATGTATAATTTACCCGGAGTAATGAATGGCGACATACAAGAAATACTGGAAGCTTTACAGTTTGCCGAAAATGCCGAAATGCTAAAAGAGGGAACCATCGCTTAATTATCATTCTGCTGTCAGTTTTCTTTAAAATTTATTTTTCTTTTAACTGGGCCTCCGTTTTCATTTTATTTTCATAATAGGGCTGTACTTTCGATATAAATAATGCTTGAGGTGTGTTCTGCCCAGGCGTTATAAAATTGAAAGTGATGATTTTAATTATACCTGTAAACTCATTTGCCCATGTTAGCTGTTAAAACCTACAACAACGACTTAAATATTTTCAGGCGTCCGGTACGCCTGATGGGAAATCTGTTCGAAATAAGTGTGGTTGGCAATGACCCTATTGGGGCAGATAATTGCATAGATGGCGCTGTTGACGAAATAAACCGGGTTGAAAAACTGCTGAGTGCATTTAGCGACGACAGCCAGATCAATGAAATTAACCGTAACGCAGGTATCAAACCTATAAAAGTTAGTGCAGAAATTTACAGGTTGGTTGAACGCTCATTAAAAATATCAGAACTTACACATGGTGCGTTCGATATTACCTATAGCACTTCTGAGAAAGCAATTGACGTTCAAAAAATAGAACGCAAATCCGTAAAATTCACCAACTACAAAAATGTATTGGTTGATCAGGAGAATACCACCGTTTTTCTTAAAGAAAAGGGAATGCGCATTGGATTTGGCGCAATAAGTAAGGGATACGCTGCTGACCGGGCTAAGTATGTTTTACAAATGATGGGTGTAAGAAGCGGTGTGATCAATGCCGGCGGCGATCTGTTGACATGGGGCCTATTGCCTAATAATGAGCCCTGGACTATTGCAACAGCTGATCCAAGCCGTGACAACCATCCTTACGCTGATATCAATATCAGTAATATGGCTGTTGCTACATCTGGTAATTTCGAAAAGAATATTACTATCAGCAATAAAAAACACCCAAATAACCTTGATACTAAAAAAGGCTTTCCGGTTAGCGTATTGAAAAGTGTAAGCATTGTAAGCCCCACAGCTGAACTTTCTGATGCAATGGCAACGCCAGTGATGTCAATGGGAGTGAATGCCGGGCTTTACCTGATCAATCAATTACAGCAATTAGCCTGTATTATTGTTGATGATCATGACCGGATTTATACTTCCAGGGAAATTGCTTATTTATCTTAACCGGAACAGCAGCAAAACCCCTCATCACATAAAATTTACTGTATAAACTTTTGTAGATACCCGCAGTATAATCTGTAGTTAAAGGGGTTATAAACCTTATTATTGTTACAATAGATTAGTATTATTCCTTTGGATAACAGTCTATAATGCTTAAAAATTTCCATTTTTGGTATATAAAGCTTATAGTTACAAACTGAAGTACAAATACGGAAGATTTCTATCCAATTTTTGATTAATAACGTTTGAAAAAAAAATTAAGTTTTTCTCTTCCAAATGATTAAGTGGTTTGTGTATATTGTCCTGTTTTTGATACTCATACCATGTTTATCTTCTGCTAAAATCAAGCTTGATCACAATCATAATTACGTTAGTTTGGAACCATCCAAAGAATTGAGTATTGACACTACACTCAATAAAAAAACTAAGCAAAAGCAAGCTGACCCCGACGATAAAAAGAAAGTAAAAGAGGTTGCAAAAGCTAAACGTTTGCCCAAACCGGAGAAACTTGATGACGGTGCGGATGCAAATTCTGCAAATAAAGCAAAACCAAAAAGGCAGCGCAGGCCTCCGGGCTTGGAACGTCCACCTGAAATACCGAGAAGAAATGGCAATTAACTATATCACTTTTAATAAAATTACGTATTGACTAAAATGAAGTATATCTGCGTCCTGCTCTTTTTAACAATTTGTTTGAATGCTAATGCCGGCATACCCGGGCATCGCATTTTTATAAATGATCCGACCAGGATAACAGCAGATACTGATACTGTGGTTAGAAAAAGATCTGTATCTGCAGGCGTTAGTTATGGCAGCGATGCAAGCTTTTTTGGCCGTACAGGGCCAGTTAGATACCCATTCTTAAATGCTGATGTTATTTATAATTCCAAATCAGGCGTATTTGTTTATGGCTCGGCTTACAAAGTTCTAGGCTCGATACCGGCCGTTGATGAACTTGACCTCGGTGCAGGGTATTTTTACCATGTCTCCTCAGGCTTTTCGGGGAATGCAAGCTATACCAGGTTCATTTTTGACAAGAATGCGCTCATCATTAAGTCTGCCTCATCAAACGATATCAACGTAAATAACGCTTATGATTGGAAAATATTAAGATCCAGTATTATACTGGACTATTTATTTGGCGAATCAAACGACTTTTTTCTTACTATCAATAACTCAAAATACATCGAAACAAATTGGAGCATATTTGATGATAAGGACTATTTATCATTTAATCCCGGAATAAATATCATTTTGGGCACTCAAAACTTTGTTGAAAAGTATTCTTTAAATCATCCTGGCCACCTTGGTAATTATCAACCAATAGGGCCTCCAATAAATCCGTCAAAGTATGCTGCGCGCAACAGCGATTTCGACATGCTTAATTACAGCTTTAAAATTCCAGTTGCTTACAACAGGCCTCACTATACATTTGAGTTTGCTTATAGATACTCCATACCTGTAAACGTTGAAGGTATATTAAGAAACCACAAAGAATCGTTTTATAACCTGACGTTTTATTACGTTTTTTATTAACCTGTATGAATGTTCTGATTGTTGAAGACGAAAAAGCACTAACCACGGAGTTGGAGATATTTTTAACCAACTGCAACTACATCTGTGAAATATGTTTTGATGGCTTGTCGGCATCTGAAAGGATCGCAACAAACTTATACGATTTTATATTGATCGATCTTGGATTGCCTGACTACGAAGGGCTGGATCTACTTAAAGAAGCTAAAAAATATAACCCTGAAGCTGCGTGTATTATACTGACTGCCCGTGCCGAGGTTAACGACCGTATAAAAGGCCTTGACCTTGGCGCTGATGACTACCTGGCAAAACCATTTTCGTTACTTGAATTGCAAAGCAGGATGCAGGCTATTACAAGAAGAAAATTCGGATTAAAAAACTCTACTGTTATATTAGGCGACTTTGTAATCGATCTTACCAACCGTAGTATCTCTTTTGGGGATACTACAGTTAGCACTATTACAAAAAAAGAATTTGATCTGATAGCTTATATGCTATTGCATAAAAACAGGACGCTCACACGGTCGCAATTAAGTGAGCACATATGGGGAAGCATAGTGAATGACGATTATGACTCCAACTATATTGATGCGCATATAAAAAACATCAGGAAAAAATTGAATGCGTTTGGCTCTCCCGACTGGCTGGAAACAGTGCGGGGACTGGGCTACCGTATAAACATTAACAATTAAGTATTGAAACTCGGAACCAAATTAACGCTGTTTAATACCATTTCAAAACTGGTAATTGTGGTGTTGTTTGTGTTATTGCTACCCACCCTGATCAGGGATATCAATCGAAATTATACAGATAACTGGCTGCGCAGGCAAAAAGATAAGGTACTGAAAATTGTAAAGGGACCGGGCATAAAAAACTACATTCAGAACGGAGAAAGCTACGGTAGTTACAATGCTTTGCTTAAGGAAGAATATGTTAGTATTGATGTTGATTCATTAAATGAGAATATAGATACCATTATTAATGAAAACCGGCTTGTTGAGGGTGATACTATCCAATACAGGATATTGAGTCATAATTTTAAAGTTAATAAAACAAATTATTTGCTCGAGATAGGTAAAAGCGTCGACACTATAAATGAAACAACAGCCCCTTTACAAAGTATAGCTTTTGAAATACTCTTAGGCATGGTACTCTTAACCATCCTTGCCGACCAGATATATTCGACTTATGTATTGCGACCATTGGGGATGATCATCAAAACCAAACTCATTGGGCATAAATTCCCTCATCACACACCTTATAAGAAAGTAAGGACCACAACATCGGATTTTGAATACCTGGATATCAGCATTCATAAAATGATCCAGACTATTGAAAATACATTCCAGAAGGAACGCGAATTTATTTCGAATGCCTCACATGAATTAATGACGCCGATTTCCATTTTACAGTCAAAGATCGAAAATATGTTTGAGCGGGATGACATTGTTGATGAAACAAAAGTGCGCCTGCTCGAAATGCAGAAAATACTTAACCGCTTAAAAAGCATTACTAAAACTTTGCTGCTGATTTCTCAAATTGAAAATGATCAGTTCTTAAAAGAGGATGATATTTTACTATCAGAACTCATACAAGAGGTTTATGACGAAATCTCTATCCGCTTCCAGGAAAAAAATATTAATTGTCAAATTGAAATACCCGGCGATTGGAAACTGATACACGTTAACAAATTTTTATTGTTCAATTTGTTCTTTAACCTGATCAATAATGCCATCAAGTATAATAAAGAAGGCGGGAGCATAAAAATACAAGGTTCATCGGTAAATAAAATTTTTGTCGTCGAAATTATTGATAGCGGAATTGGTATTAACCCTGACCAGTTGCCGCACATCTTTAACAGGTTTAAAAAATTCAGTCAGTCACTCCAGCAGGATAGTTTTGGTCTGGGGCTTCCTATTGTAAAATCAATCGCGGGCTTTCATCGGATAAAAATCGAAGTAAGCTCCGAACCGGAGGTTGGAAGTACCTTTAAGCTTATTTTTCCCGGCGATCTGATATCGTTATAAACCCCGTCTTCATCTGCTAAATTAAAGGCAAAAAAGATTTATTTCAAATAAAACTATAATTTCTATAGACTTTATAGGAAATATAAAAAAGATGTTTAAATTTGTCCCATAATAATTCAATAACATAATGTAGGGTGCTGGTTTTGGCAGTATATTGATGGTTCGATTCCGTCCTCTGCATCTCTTTTCTCTCTCATAATTTAGGTTTTATAATTGGTTGAAAGAGTTCCTGCCCATCAGGAACTCTTCTTTTTATACTCCAAATAGCAGGATCAAAATTATAAGATGAATAAACCGGCAGTTCAGGCATTAAATTTTTGTTTATAAATATCTTCGTAGAACTTTAATGTTTCTGAAAAGCATTTTTCCCAGGTGAATTTTCCACTTTGATGAAATCCTTCCTTAATTACCAATGCACGTACATTAGGGTTCTTGAGCAAATTGATTTTATCGGTAACAGCCTCAGATGACACCTCATTGATCATTAATACTGCATTGCCGCCAACTTCAGGAATTGAGGACAAGTTAGTTGCAATAACAGGGCATCCGGCACTCATAGCCTCTACTATTGGCAACCCAAATCCTTCGTTTATAGAAGGGTAAATTAAAGCAAACGCTTTATTATATAGGATGTTTAAATCCTGATTATTGACATTGTCCATTTTAACATACCTGCCCGGAATGGTGTTTTCCAAATCTCTAACTTCGGATGATGATAGATCCCCACCCCCGATTACTACTAATTTTAAATCACTTACCTGTTTAACTGCTTGCGGAACAATATCAAAATTTTTATACCTCCGCCGCTTACCAATAAAAATAACAAAAGGACTGTTCAAATTAAACCTCTCTGTAATATCATTGTTCTCTTTTTCTATCGGGAAAAAGTCTTTACTAACCCCATGATAAATTACTCTGATCTTATTTTCAGGTATTTGAGGGAAATAATGTTTTAAATCCCTCCTGGTATTTTCAGAGATGCAGATAATTCCATCTGCATTCCTAACCCCTAAGCTGGTGAGGGTAATATGTACCAGCTTCCTCGGTAACTTTGACGAGTAACCTTTTTTGTGAGTAAAATCGTGAACAGTGTAAATATTCACCACATTTTGTTGAAGGCAGGTACGATAATAACTTGCATGATAAAGAGACCCGGCAGGTAAACGTTTTGTGAAAGGTAAGAAGCGAAGAATTGAGGCCCGGGAAAGGTTTTCAAATATGAATTTATTTTTCTGACACGTCATATTATATTCATTACCTACCGAATCCAAAATTCTCGTATCTTCAGATTGCGTTATGATATGTACATTGTCCAATCCGATAAAATATTTTTGTAGCTCCTTCCAATAGGTTGAAATCCCCCCATATTTTTGGAGGCCGTAAATAATATTGTCTAAATATATTTTAAAGTCCATTTAATTTGCTCTTACCTTTTGTCTGTGTTCTTCTAAATAGGTCTTAGGCTTATAACCATAAGCTATATACAAACTGCAAAACAGTTAAAATTATCAACTTAAGATAATAATTCTATAACAGTACTGCTGAAAATTTCGCACAACTTCTCAGCTGTGTAATGCTTTCATCTGCTTTAAAAAATATAGTAGTTGATTCAAATTCGAAATTGCAACCAATCCTGTCCGGCAAAATAGCATTAGCCAAACAAAAAGGGATTAACCTTGCATAGTATTACAGTCGCTAAATTATAGGTTCTACTGAAACGCCATTCATGAAGCTACATTTAAATCTTAGACAATTTGGAGTTATTCTGTTTTTAATGCTGTTTTTTTCGGCTCAATATAATTGCGCGCAAACAGTGGACTCAAATGTGAAAAAAGATTCTGGTAATGATTCATTTGATATAAAGAATTCAAGTTTTTTATTGCCACAGCCACTTCCAAAAGGGAAATATTATCAGAGTCTTTTCCTGGCATATGTGGTTGTCCCAAAAGATTGGACCACTGAAACTGTTACTGCTCCTATGTTTGGCTATGCAGGGAAATATACCTTGCCTTACGGGTTTAATTTGCAGGCAAGCCTTGCTACTTTAATCATTTCGTACAGATTGAATTTCGGGCCATTTTGGAATTATTCAGTCGATAATTTTCATTTTGGAGCCGGGTACCAGGTTGCTTTCAACTATGGCATCCTGAATCATTTTGGCTATACTACTAATTTAACCATCTGGGAACAGCAACCTTCCCTCAGCGTTGGATACAGTTTTAAAGAGATGGCTGTAATACTGAGAGGTGATATGTATTTAACAAGTTCACTCCACGAGACTCAGGCGGGCTATACGATTGCTTACCCTTCTTTTTTGAACGGATATAGCGTGACAGGTACTCTTGAGCAAAGATTATGGAAAAATCATCTAATGTCTTTTGGCGTGAAGATGAATTACCTGAAATACCACCTCATTGCATGGCCGGCTTTTCCGGTTAACCAGTATCGTTATTGGGTTCCTGAGTTTGATTTGGGTTTAAGTTTTTAATATGATGAACATGAATTATCGATTTACATATTTGCTCCTGGTATTGATGATATTCTTTTCCTGTTCAAAGAATCAAATCACTTTGCCACCTAATGGCCTGAATGCCAATCTGATCAACACAACGCCTATTTCTAATACTGTTATGAAAAACATGGAAGGAATATATTCGTTGAGTAGCGGCAGTTCAAGCCTGGGCTCAGAATTCGTATGTAAAGTGTCAAAAAATAAAATTTCTTTTTTTAGTAACAATGAGAACGGGATTTTTTTCATCCTGGGATATGGTTACAACCAGGCAAACGGTTCTATCCAATTTTCCGGGTTCTGGAGATATTCGCAAAATGCGACACAGGGTACTATTAAATTTTCTGTTGCCAGTACCGATGGGGCATCTGACTTGCTGTTGAATGGGATAGTAAGCCATCTTCAGCTAAAAGGTAATTTTAATCCTTCAAACCAAGCTATCAGCCTGCAATACAAAAGGCCCTTTTCCCAATATGTGCTGACTCATGAATTTGTAATTTTTGCGCATCACGGTGTGCAAACTACTGCCAATCCCCCCTACGCACAAAACTCTATAAACGGCGTTTTGCATGATGAAGACTATGGAGTAGACGCACTTGAATTCGATGTTCGTCTCACTAAGGACAATGTGCCCATCTGCATGCATGATGCTAATTATGATATCCGACTGACCCAGAAAGGCCCTGTGTATGGGGATTTTAATCTATACACTTTCGACTTTTTAGAGAATTATGTCAGACTGGTTGATGGTCAAAAAATTCCTTCTTTAGCCCAGGCGTTGCAGGTTTTTGTAGATTCAACAACTATGAAATATTTCTGGATGGATGTAAAAGGAGACCCTGATGTTTTTAAATATATGGAGCCAATAGTCAGGGACGCGTATGCCAGGGCCCATGCAGCGAACCGGGATGTGGTGATCTTTGCTGACCTCCCCTCAACAAGTGTGATCGACGAATATCGTAAACAACCAAGTTATGGTGCCGATCTGCCTTGCATGTGTGAGTTAAGCTTGCAAGATGCGATTGACAATAACTGTAAATATTTTGGGCCAAGATTCACATTAGGCTTGCTGCTGGATGACGTTAATAAGGGGCATAGTCTTGGTATAAAAACTTATACCTGGTCATTAAACGATAAGACCACTATTGAGAAATATCTGCAAGATGGGAACTTTGACGGTGCGATTTCGGATTATCCTGCTTATTTAATATACGATTATTATGGACTCAAGTGATTATAGAACTTGCCAATAAGGTTAATTATGCTTTTGAAAAAAATTATTACCGGAATTTTGATCATTGCTTGTTCAGCGCATTCCATCGCTCAAACAAATAATAATGCTCAACCCCAGGAGCATCATTTTGCTGTTTATGCCGGATTTGGGCCGAACTTTTATTTCAACAACCTGCAGATAGGAAAAAATTATGTTAATGAATTCAACTATTCATTCACAGGCAGATTTATGTGGGAACCGGAACATTTATTAAGCTTAGGATTTGAAACTGGTTATTACCGGTTATATACTTTCAATGCACCCGGGATCAATCAGGTTCATATTACAAACACAGCAATACCCCTTCAGGTGGTTGTTTCCATGAAATTGCTGACATCTTTTTATATAAATTTTTCCATGGGCCAATCCATATTGCACAACGGTGCTTCATCCGAAAACTTGGGAAATTTCAAAGCATCTTCCTTGTCAGTGGCAGATTTTACAGGAACCTTCGGCTACCGGCACAGGTTAAAAAATAATAGATTTTCTATCGGGAGCGAAGCAAAATATTTTTATTCCAGTAGTTTCTCCGATAAAAGTATTGCATTAGTTTTCGTAGGCGGATATAGATTCTGAGGTCGCTTTTTCAACAGAATTATCTTGTCACACTAAAGATCAACCCATCGTTAAAACCAGAAAAGTCAGCTTTTAGTTGCCGGGATATAATCTGCATCGAATCCCCATATCGTTTTACTTCAAGATAATGAAACATCGGCTTATAAGCATGAGAAATATCGGGTGTTAATTCTTTACCCGAAAGCAAAGGCTGATGCGGGCCCCCGCCTCCACCTATTACCAAAAAGTATTTCCCCTGTACGTTAAATCTTTCAAAATTATGGGAATGACCCGAAAGGAACAACACACACTTTTTTGAATTGATAAAAGCCGGAACAAATTTTTGCTGTACCTGTAAAGATGGACTAACTACTTTACTGTTTGTAAAAGGAGAATGATGACAGCCTACTATTACAAATTTTATTGCCGGATTATCGTCCATTGCCTTTATTGTAGCTTTATACCAATTATCCTGTTTTGTAATGTCCGTATCTGCCATTTTACTAAAATTTGAATTTAATAGTATAACAGCCACAGAATCTACAATTTCCCTATAGCCTGTAAAGTTGTGCATTGGAAACCTCGACTGAAATTTTCTTTTTCCTTTCTTTGCATTCAGCATCAATTCATGATTTCCAAGAGCAGCATAAACCGGTATACTATCATCAGCGCACCATTTAAGATAGGTATCCATCTTTTTCCACTTTGCATTGCTGTAACCTAATGATACCACATCACCAAGAATAAATAAACTGGAAGGATGAATAGCGATAATATCCTTAAAGATCAGTTCAGTCGCTTTTTCATTATGATCTATTTTGCGGGTTATATACTCAAAGAAAAGGGGCGCCTGGGTATCGCTGGCAAATGCAATTATGGGGCTTCCTTGCTGTGCAATTGTTAAATGAGGACAACACATAATCCCCATCCAAAAAATGAAATGGCAAATATTAACTCTTGCTATCATTTTAAATACTGCAATTTTTTAAAGGTACAACATTAAGATCCTTTCCTATTACCCAAGGCTCCATTTTTGATAAGGCGTTCACGTTCCTCATGAACGCAGTGAACACCCCTATGGACGCCTGATTTACAGCCGTTTGCATTTTTGAAACTACTGACAAAACAGTGTCACCACATCCCAATAAGGACCAGCTCTATATTGCTGATCAGGACGGCCGGAACGTTACCCATATTTCCAGCGACTCCACGCATAATTATTACCCCTCGTGGTTGCCTGATGGCGAAACTATTATTTACGGAATGAAAAGCGGCCTATGGAAAATGAATATAAAAAAAACCGCCGAAAAAAAACCGCTGATACCCGGAACAGGCTATGCCGAATACGCACTCGACGGCAAAAAAATAGCCTTCAAAAAAGGCAACTGGCCCTCTGCCGAAATCTGGCTATGCGATAGCGATGGCAGCAACCCGGTGCAGCTAACCGATGCACAAAAAATGAAGGGGCTTTTTATTGGTGGATAAGAAATGATAAAGTATTTTAATTTGAATCCTTGTAGAAAAACTGTTGCATTCGGAGACTACATGCATAGGTAATACGTAGTTTGGAAACTATGAGCAGCAGATTAAAGAGATAGATTTTAACTTAGAGTTCGATTCCCCTACGGGCTACTTAGATTATCAAAACACCAATGTAAGTGAGATACTTACGAGGGTTTTTTGTTTTTACTGTCAATTGTGCTGTCAATCAAAAGTAGGATAATTGGATTAAAAACGATAAATATTTTTGTTGTAGTTTGAGTTTCTCAGTAAAAGAAGAAATTAAGAGTGGAAAAAAGCAAAGAAAGATATGTTATATAAAAGTTGTATTTTTATATACATTAGCTTAGACCTATCTTATCATGTTAGATACTAAATCAGTAAATATTTTTGTTTCATGTCCCGGCGACGTATCAACTGAAAAAGATATGGTGGGTGAGGTATCTGCCAGTATTAACCGTGTCTTAGAAAGGTCACGATCCCCGATACGATTTGATATCTATGATTGGAGGGAAATCATCGGCGAATTGGGCGATAGGCCGCAGGAACAAATTAACTCTCGTTTTTCTAATTATAACATCTACATCGGCATTTTATGGATGCGTTTTGGCGCGCCAACTGGAGGGATTAATCCTGATACAGAAACAGAATATGACTCCGGCACAGAAGAGGAGTTTAGGATTGCTCTACGTAAAAAAGAGGCTGGTGAAAAAATAAGTATTCATTTTTTTTTCAAAGAACCGAAAGGTCCAAGAGGCAAAGAAGAAATATTGCAATATCTTAAAGTTTCTAACTTTTATGATGAAGTTAAATCTTTAGGCATTATAAACTCGATTCCGAATGAGCACAAGAGTAATAAATTCAATAATGATATTCATGAAATACTATTTGAATTTGCCCATAAATTTGAAAATGAAATTTTGCAATCTCAAAAGATAGAGTATTTGACAGCATTGGAACTCGAACAGCCAACTTTTAAAGATGTTGCAAGGTTTATTAATAACGCTCCTATAATTGAGCACGCCATTCCAAGGTCTTTAATACCTTACCGTCCAGTTAAAGATTTTGCGCAGCAATATTGGGACGTACAAAGTAACGAAACGCTATCAGACATTGTAGCAACGCTTAAGCGTGTTGTAGTATTAGGAAGTGCAGGCTCTGGAAAATCCATCGAATTGGGACTTCTTGCTCATGCTTTTGCGAAATTAGAAAGCCCTTTTGTTCCGGTATACGTCCGTCTTAACACTTACGTAGATGATGCGATAGAGGATTTTTTACCCGTTGGCTGGAAAGAAATCCCTGAAAGTAATGCCTTAATTATCATGGATGGATTAGATGAGGTGCAGCCACATAATTTCAATACGGCGGTGCGCAAAATACTTTCTTTTTCTGACGTGTATCCCGAATTAAGAATAGTGCTTTCCTGTCGAACTAATTTTTATGATTTTCCGGATAAGGTTCCCGGAGGCACTTTAAGCGGATTCGATCTGTATTTCATGAAAGATATACTAGGGCCGACTTTATACGCCTATGCACAAGCAAACTATCATATCAACGGTGAGGAATTTATCAAAGCAGCCTTTTATGAAGGTTATAGTGAATTAACTCGACAACCTTTTTTCCTTAAATTATTACTAAAGGAATTTCAGCAGAACGGTAATTTACAGATTAGTCGGGTTTCGCTAATGAACAAGTTTATTGAAGAGAGAATCGCATTTGACCGCGCGCACTTCAAACTAACAGCTAATCTTGGAGATAGAAAGCTGCAAATATTTTCTTTATTACAAAGAATAGCGTTGACGATGGAATATTTAGGCAGAAACTATCTTTATTATGATGAGTTATTAAAAGTAGTTCCCATATACGACGACGTGCAGTTGGTAAAATTTTCAACTGCATTTAAGAATATTGAAGCGGATACCGAAAAATGGGGGTTTGAACACAATAACATTCAAGAATTTTTAGCTGCTAGTGCGTTAAAGGATTTAAACATAAATGAGATACAAGCATTTTTATCATTTAATAACAAACGCGTGAAACCCAGTTGGGTGAATACATTGTTTTTTTTGATGAGCATAATAAATTCTGATAAATGCAAAACACTAATTCAATGGATTTTAGAAATTGAGCCAGAAATACTGATAAAGATTGAGCCTGATAAAATAGATCCCTCCACCCGATTTGATATTTTTAAAAGGGTGTTCGAGTATTATAAGACGCAAGGTGTTTGGCTAAGATCAAATAAATTTACAGAGCGTGAACTGGCCTTGTTTGCTCCTGTCAATCAGGCATATCAATATTTAATAACAGAATTTCGGCAAAAAAACAATTCAAGAACGGTAAAATTAAATGCGTTAACGTTACTTAAACACTTAACATTAAATGACAATGAGCTAGATAACGCGAAAATATTTATTATAGATTTTATAGAGAGCAATCCTACAGATAAGCACATTTTTAACGCTGCTGTCTCCGCACTGGTGTCGTTGAATATTGTCGATAAGGAACTCGTCAAAAAAATTATAAGCGAATTTGGCGATAGGTCAAATCAATATATCCGGTCAGGAATATACCAGTTGATCATAAAAGCTGGGGTCATAAACGAGTACATTGATTATTTTATCGATGGCGTGTCCGGTGATTACAAACAGGGTGATCGAGATAATATACATCTGTTGGATGAAGATTTATTCTTAAAAGAAGGCTTGATTAAAGCCGATTCGGTTGGGGCAGTTCAAAAAATTCTTCAATTATTCAAAAATCCGTTTGATCGAAAGTTGATTTATTTTTATGAAAAAGATGAATTTGTTAAAAAAATAATTTCTAATGCGGTTGCTTTATATCCAATATCAAATGAATTGGAAAATGATGTTTATAATATTTATATAGAATACGGGAGAGCTTCGGAAGAACATTTGGCAGAAGTTATTGCTGATTTTTTTAAAGCGATTAATAGGCAATCAGAGACATTTAAAAAAATATTGTTCGATAAGGCAATTTCGGCCTATGAAAAAGGAATTTTACTTAAACCCATTTTATCTAAGACTACTATTGATTTTGTGGTAAATCAATACTTGGCTCACAATCTAACCAATTCAGAAGTATTAGGATTTTACAACAGCATGCACTGGTATCGGCAAAAATTCAAAAATGATGCGATATTAAATTATTTGACAGACCAAATTATTGAAAAAACGTCTGTTCTAGACAATCAAAATAATGTCGATCACCAAAAGATTCTAAAAGAAAGAGAACAGGAAAATTTTAATTTGCTCTTTTCAGAAAGTGCGTTTAGAAATGAAGTAGTTGGCTTTTTTAAACTAATAGGGAAGGATGAATTATCAGGTGATGACCTATGGACATACAACCCTCACGATCTTAGGTCAGAAATCTATTTAAAAGAACCTATATTCAGTTATTTAAGTGATTTTACAAGGGGCAATAGGAATGTTAAATCAAACGAAGCTCTTAAATGGTTAGAGGGACCTGACTTCAATATGTATTTATTTTGGCGTATTAAAGAAAATCTTACTAATCACCCTAATCTTACTGTTTCTAAAGAGCAACGTAAACATATTGATCAATGGGTGCAAAAAACAGTTACAAAAACTGATATTACCGGAGCCATTAAAAAGCGTGTTAATCATCCCAGCTCAGTTACCCGCGATAGCGCGACCGTTGCAATTTGGTATTTCATCAAAAAATTCGATTTCCAAATTGATAAAAATAAAATCCTAGATTTTACATTGTTTGACGAATTTAAACATAATGACGAGAAGGGAATTGACTTTACGATTATTGAAGCGCAAGCTGGCAGGGAAGCGGTTGAAAAAAAGGTTTTGATCAACATCAAAGCGGGGGTTCTTTATGATATTTCTTGGAGGAATAATGCCAACTACGCCCTTGAACATGGAATCAGAGACGCCTTTCCCATTATATTAAAAAATCTTGGTGATCATAGGAAATCAGAATATGTTCGCAGAAAAGTGCTGGCTAATTATATAAACAAGACACAGGATTACCAAGGTTTGATGGCACTTCTAAAAAATATAGGAATGGATGAACTTCAATGGGCGATTGTTGATAGTATCAAACTAGCTTCTTCTGTCCAAACGGATTTGATTTCCTATTTGGAAGGAATATTGAATAACGAAAATGGCCCCGGTGCGCAAAGAATTATGGCATCACAATATCTAACTGAAAAAGATGTTGACAGTGGCACATTATTTTATTTAAATCATTTATTGTCGCAGCAAAATCCAGCCTATGACTTTTATAGAGAGGCAATCTATATTAGAACTATGCGTGACTCAAAATATATTCCCCAATTAATGGAACTTCTTAAAATGGCAAATCGCCCGGAGTTTATGGCAAATGATTTCAATCGTTTTGACGGCACAGTAATTGATGCACTAAATAATATTGGGCTACAATCAGAAGAAAATTTACAGAAAGTGCAACTGGCTTTAAATAAATTTATAGATGATAACATTGGTATAATAGATCATGCGAACTTCTATTACCCTATAATAGATCGAATGGAATATCAATTTTATCTGATTCAATCTCAAAATGGAAGTATTGATGACGCCATAAAAGAAGTTGAAAAAATTAATACGTGATAGAAAGAACTTTTATTGCTACCCGCCCGTCCAAGCGTGTTGCTTGGACAAGATACTGAAAGCATGTCAGCAAGATGAAGCCTGGCCCGATCACAGCAGATTTAAAGAGATAGCTTTAACTTAGGGTCCGATTCCCCTACGGGCTAAATGCAACTAAACAACACTAAACTTCTCTTTAATTTTTGTACTGGCATTGGAATTAAGCAGATTTCCATGTCCAAAAACAGCTTTGTCAAACGAGAAACTTACTGCTTTGAGGATACTTTGTACACCAAGCTCCCGATTTTCATATACGGCGCTTAAGTCGAGCCCCATAGCATTCGCGCAAATATCACCGGCTATCAAAAGGCCTTCGTTCTGCACTAGCAATGCAATATGCCCGGCGCAATGCCCTGGCGTATGAATCACCCTGACTCCACCGGCAACAGGTATTATGTCATTATCATTTAATAGCTTATCAACCTTTACCGGCTCTATGGTATTGCCGGTATTTTTTATAAATAAATTATATATGATCCGGTTAACAACCCCAGGCGAAAGGATCATCGGCTTTCTTCCTGCTATTCCCTTTTCTATCAGCTTGGCATCTTCAGTATGCGCCCAAACCGGAATATTTAACCTCTTTTGTATTTCCGCAGCACTTCCCGCATGATCAGGGTGGCAGTGGGTTAAAACTATTGTTTTAATATCATTAGGGTTTTTGCCATTCTTTTCCAAAGCGGAAAAAATCTTGCCCATACTTCCCTTATTGCCGGTATCTATCAATGTAAGGCCGTCGTCTACAATTACGAAAGCGTTTACCATACCCAGGCTTATTTGATAAACATTTTTTGCAACTTCTTTCATAATCTGATCTGCAACAGTTTAAAATTATGCTTAACTTCATTGGTTCTGAAATTTTCTATTCTAACCGATACCTTTAAGTTTTCGTATCTTATTGAATTTTAAATAACATACTAAAATACCGTAAAAATACTATTGGATGTAGATCAATTTGAAATTGAACCCGAGCATCCTGTTACTTCCAAAATATTATGGAGCAGGTAACTTAAATAAAATCAGGCAAATGTCATTTGGACTGGGTATGATTGGAATATTAGCTTATATTAATACCGCCTTTTTTGATACTAGAGTTGTTTTTGATTGAGTATCATGCCATCCGTTAATGCCCGTATTAAGCCATGATATACCTTCAAATGGAACTAGCCGCCAAAGTGTTCTGATAAGAATTTGGCGAGTAGTTGGCTTATGTCCTGATACAGTAGCAATCTTCGTTTGAGTAATTAATTTTCCTATTGTTAATCCGGTAGATGCCTCCATTGCAAAATAATAGATAATAAACACCAAGGCATTAATTAAATAAGATATCAATCTGAAACTGTATCCATGATAAGTAAGTAGGATAGGATATTCAACTCGCAAAAGAGGGTAAATAGCATAATGTAATAATGCAAATCTTACAACTAAAAGGTCAATTATTAAGTTGAAAAATCTAGTCCATTTTGAAATAGGTTCCATGGTGTGATAATTTAGGTTGGTAAAAAGTCAATTGCTAGGTGGAAGATAAAGAAATGTTTTTGATTCTATTCTCTGGAATCGTTCATTCCTAACGTTAGTCAGAAAATAGTAAAGCATTATAAACAAAAAAATTGTATTACCTAATTACAAAATTGAATATATTGCATTACTAAATAATGCTAAACCTTTCCATCAAATGAAAATGAAATATTGCCTCGTGCTGCTTCTGCTGGCAGGCCTTAAATGCTTCGGACAAGATTACAAAGCCCAGATTGAGGAGTTCCGTAATAAATACAAAAATGATTTCCTTACTGATGCAAGCTCACCCTTGAAAAAAGACGACCTGGCTTTTCTCCGTTTTTATGATGCCGACAGCACCTACCGGGTAGTGGCTACACAACAGCTTTTACCCAACGAGGCTACTTTTGTAATGCCCGTGTTTAGCGGCACAGGGCAGCAATATGTACGGTATGCCCTGCTCAAATTTGTGCTGAAGGGTAAACCCATGCAACTGACCGTATACCGAAGCATAGCATTGGCGCAAGTACCCGAATACAAGGACTACCTGTTTCTTCCTTTTACTGATGACACCAACGGTACAGACACTTACGGCGGCGGGCGATACATTGATATGAGCGTGAAAGATTTTAACGGCAACAGTGTAGTCATCGACTTTAATAAAGCCTATAACCCATACTGTGCCTTCAGCGGCAAATACTCCTGCCCAAAACCGCCCGATGAAAACCATTTGCAGATAGCCATACCAGCAGGCGAAAAGCTATTTGCCGGGGAGAAGAAGCATTAAGTACTTAGTGCATCAGATTATCAACTACGAAGTAATAATTTACCAACAATGGAGAATCAGGACTTGGTATGGCATTGGTAAATATAAATTGATCTTTGAAGGGCTGCGCGTTTACAACCCAGATCAGCTTTTTGTAAAAAGTGTTCCGGCTTTCGAATTCCTCCAACGATAAGCGCGAGTGCTGAAATTCTATAGTCACGCCTCGTGGCGTATGGATGTCAGCCCGGTGAAACTCTCCTGATTGCTCATCCCGAAAAATCTTCTCGGCCAGAAGAGCGTCTGTCGGCCGGGTATTACCTGGTTAGCAAAAGTGAAAGAACATCAAAAAAATTGGGTGTATCAGACTGATTTAAAGCTATAATTTTTAACATTGTTTCAAATCCTAAAATGCAACAATTATAGAGGGCCTTTTCTAGCATACCCGCGTTTTATGTGTTTAAATTTGATTGCATAAAATTTAAACCGTCGAATCTACGGTTACTCTCAATATAAACTTTATTTACACTCAATTTTAAAAAAAACACTCATGAAAAAGTACCTGTTGTTTGCATTAGCATCTTTATTTTCTGCAGCACTGTATGCGCAGCACCCAGAGCACGACGTCGTATTGACGGCATCTACAAAAACCCCTATTGAGGCCACGCCCCGCCAAATTATCGATTCCTTAAAACGAAAGTTTCCGAATGCGAAAGCTGTCCAGGCATATCAAACCTCTCCAGAGGCCTTAAAAAAAGGTTGGCTGATAACAAAAGAAGATAATTTAAACTCGACCAAGGGGAACGTTGAAAGGTACACCATTAGTTTTAAAAATGATAACTTTCAGTGTTATGGCCTGTTTGAAGCTGACGGAACCATGCTGCGGGCAAAATATCAGGAGAAAAACCCAACCTTACCCAAGGGAGCCAAAGCATCGATGTTAAAAGTTGGAGCTGACGACTTTTATAAGGGGTTCAAAGTAGTTTCAAATACTTACTTCAAAGAAGTTAATTATAAAACTCACACCAGTTACTACGAAATAGTGGTTGTTAACACCCATAACGAAAATATTAAAAAGATGATAACGCTTGATGAGTCGGGCAAGGAGATTAATGTAGTAGACCTTTAACGCTAACAAGGCAATTTTCTCAATGGTCAGCCGTAATATTGATTGGAAAGCTGGAGGTTGAAAGAAAATACCGATCCTTTGTCCTCGCAGGGTCTCCCAACGGGGACCCTGCGATACTTTGCAGGTTGAATTTTACGGATAAGTAGCCCGCCCCGCCCCCGCAGCGTCCCTTACAGGAGACCCTGCGGAGGCGGGAAGTGTAGTGATAGATTTTAATAAAGCCTATAACCCATACTGCGCCTTCAGCGGCAAATACTCCTGCCCAAGACCACCCGACGAAAACCATTTGCAAATAGCCATACCAGCAGGCGAAAAGCTATTTGCCGGGGAAAAGAAGCATTAAATGTATTTTTTAATAAATATACCTTTTACCCGAAATGACAACAAACACCCTAAAAAGTGACCGTTATCACTCTTTAGGCGACTCAATATGAGCAGCTTTGTATACGATGAAAAAGTTCCTCTTTCCAACAGACTTTTCAGCTAATGCAAAGCATGCGCTGGTATATGGCTATAGCCTTGCAAAGCAGGTTAAAGCAAATATGATGATTTGTAACGCAGTTACAATACCTGCCGAAATGCCGCAGGCCGGACTGGTTTCCTGGCCGATGGAGGATTCTGAATTACTGTTAAAAGATAGCAGCGATGAATTAAAGCTGCTAAAAGAAAAGCTGGAAAGTAAAGAAGAAACTATAAGCTTCAAGCCATCAATTACTTGCAGGAATGAATCCGGAACAGTAATAGAGATGGTTAACCATTGGGGACATAGTGAAAACATTGACCTGGTTATTATAGGAACGCATGGTAGCAGCGGGTTAAGCACTTTATTGCTGGGCAATCATAGCCGCATGATGATCGATGAGATCAATAAACCTTTGCTGCTTGTTCCACCCGCAGCTGCAATCACGCCAGTAAAAAAGATTGCCTTTGCTACGGACTTTGAGAACCCGGAAAAGGACATGGAATGCATCCACAAATTGATTAGTCTGGCTAGACCATTAAATGCAGAAATATTAATTACGCACATCTATAATGAAGAATATCGCGCCGCTACATTCCAGCGTGTGATCGATCAGTTTATGGTCAAAGTTGCTGATAACGCTAATTATCCGAATATCTATTACCGCGAGGTCAAAGCCCGCCCGTCTGTTTCCGGCTTAGATTGGCTGTGCGAGCATGGGAATATCGATATCCTGGCTATGGTGCATCGCTCACATAACTTTATCGACAGCCTGTTTAGAGGAAGCCAAACGCAAAAGATGGCCAATCATATTCCTATTCCCCTGCTTGTCTTTCCGGCAAGTGCCTGATCAATTGTGATGATTTTTATAGAATATGTTAAGGCACCTCGGCACCAAACGCACCTATGCGCATAATGTTAAATTAGCCTCACTGCTTTGCGTTACGGCCGGGTTTGTAAATGCTGCCGGTTTTCTGGGTTTTTCCGTTTTAACCACCAATGTTACCGGCCATGCCGCCTTATTTGCCGAGCGTATCGCCCAGCAGGATTGGAAAACTGCCAGGGTGGTTGCACTCTGGATGTTCCTTTTTTTGGCGGGTGCCTTTATTTCAAGTTTGATCGTTTCTTTTATAGGGCGCAACCAGCGCTTCTCTTACCTTGTTCCAATGCTAATTGAGATGGTTATGCTGGTCGGCGTAGCTTTATGCGGCTATCGATATGATCAAAGTCTGATTGCAAAGGAAATTTTCGCCGGCAGTTTACTTTTTGCTATGGGGATGCAAAACTCACTGGTATCCATGGTATCCGGCTCGGTGGTCAGAACAACACATCTTACCGGAACGTTTACCGATCTCGGTATTGAAATGGCCCAGATCCTTCAAAAAAACACAAAAGATCGGGCGGCGTTAAAAGTGAAGATTAAATTGCGTTCTGCTATTATCTTTTTCTTTATGTGCGGTGCTTTAGCCGGAGCTTATTTGTTCCGTTACTGCAGTTTTCACGCATTTTTTATCCCCTTTGCCATATTGGGTTTTACATTACTATATGATGTTTACAGGATCAGGGTCAAGCGTTATTACAGGTTGCATAATCCTTTTAATAAAGTGCTTTAGGTCACTTCTTTATAGGATAACGGTCATACTCTGAGCAGTTCATATGCGGGATATTTGTAGAAACAAATCATAGCAATTATGGAAACTACAATAAACACTTTCACCGTCAAAAATCATACACTGGCAAACCTGTTGGCTATAGCAGATCACCAGGCTGACAACAAAACCATCTGGTTCTTCTTCTCTTTAATTTTACAGGGTGTACTTTTTCTGCCAATACCTGCGGTACTCATGTATTATTATAATGCATCAATCATTGTGCTGCCCATTACTTTTGGCTTGTACCTGGCCAATATTATTGTCGGTATGGGCGGTTCCAGCATCAGGGTTGTGTTGGGTTTATTTCTTTTTAGTGTGCTGATCAATTTAACGATGCTAGCCTTGTATATCTTCTAATAAAATATCACTCATAAAAAAACCTCCGGTCTCTACAACCGGAGGTTTTTTTATGCCGGGCTTATCGCAGACACGCCTTTGCGCAAATACACGCTTTACCCACACATTTATCCTTTTCCCAAAGATCCAGGTTCCTGATAGATTGAGCAGCTATATCTTTTTCATCAGGTGCATTCGCCAATTTGATCCCATAAAGTCTTGCAGCCTCTTTATTGATATGATCGCTATTGGCTGAACGAATGGTAATATATTTTATCCCCAGTCCTGCCAATTTATCGATTACTTCAGCGGAAACATCATCTGTCGAAAACACCATTACTGCTTGTTTACCGGCAGCAAAAACAGCCGTTTCCAAACTGAGTGAATTAAAGATCAGTGTGATATCATGTTTTTTTTGATTGGCCTTCGCCAGTGATTCCCTTTCATAGGGTTTTACACTATATGCTACTACTTTCATCCTGCAATAGTAGTATTCCAGTGGTTCAGCGGCTATGACCGCAGTCAAAAGGAAAGATGATTTGCATCAGTTTTTCATTTTGGTCAGTCGGGCAAGATCGATGATGGTAATGGTGCTCCCTGTCTTTTCTATCAGACCTTCTTCTTTAAAATCTGATAAAGTACGGCTTACTGTTTCAGTAGCCATAGCAGCCATAGCAGCAAGGTCTTCGCGTGCTATCTTGAAATTATCTGTACCGGATTGGCGTTGCAGGCGTAACAAGGATTCAGCCATTTTTTTACGTACAGAATTATAAGCCATTTGCAATAACTGATCCTCCTTTTCCCTGATATCGTTTGCCAACAATTTAATGAACTCCCTCGCCACTTCAGGATATAGATTGAGTAGCTCCTCCAGTTGTTCCTTTGGGATCAGGCATAATAAGCTATCCTCCAGGGCGGTTGCAGTATCCGCATAAGCCTCACTTGATAACATAGCATTAATACCCAAATAATCATCCGCCGCATAAATACCAGTCATCAGTTCACGGCCATCTTCTGCTAATTTGATTGTTTTTACTTTACCGCTCACCAGCAGGTACAGGCCGTTCCCTTTATCACCCTCGTAATAGATTACCTGGTTTTTTTTGATGGTTCTTGCTTTCCGTTCCTCAATGATTTTTTTTAGCGCGGAAAGGCCATCTTTTTTAGCGACCAATGTATTCAGCCGATCCAGCGATTTGCTGTAAAAGGCCTGCTGACCCTCCTTCTTTTTCAAACGGCTCTCTATCGCAGCCAGCAGTTCCATGTCATCAAAAGGCTTTGTCAGGTAATCATCAGCCCCCATTTCCATCCCTTTGCGACGGTCAAAATGTTCGGCTTTAGCTGTTAAAAATATAAAGGGAATCGCAATTGTTTCGGGACGTTTAGATAACATATACAGCACGCCATAACCGTCAAGTTCCGGCATCATAATATCGCACAATATAATATCAGGAGTGTCTTGAAAAGCCAGTTCAACACCGGCCTTGCCATTTGAGGCTGAAGTAACTGCATAACCAGCAAGCTCTAGTATCTCAATCACATTTTCACGAATGTCATCATTGTCTTCGATGATCAGTACTTTTTTACTCATGGCATTGGAAAAGTTATTGTAAATAATGTTCCTTGGTTCACCTCGCTCTTAAAATCAATTTTCCCGTTCATCAGGTTGGTATAGCGGGCCACAATGTTTAGCCCAAGGCCGGTGCCGGGAATAGTTCCCGTATTATGCGCACGAAAGAAGGCCTCGAATAAATGCTTTTGATCAGTCTCGGGTATGCCGATACCATTATCGCTCACGGTGATGATACATTCGCGCTCATTGATCTCAGTAGTAAATCCGATAAAGGAGTTCTCGCCAGAATATTTGATCGCATTGTTAATTAAATTGACAATGCAGTTCTTCAATAGATTTTGATCCAGCCTGATGACGCTCTTCGTACCCGTATGCTGATAAATAATGTTTTGATTTTGTTTGGCCAGCACCTGCATTTCTTCAGCAATGGTTTCTGAAAACCCAACCAGGTCAAAATCATGATAGGCTGCCTCCTGTTTACCTGCTTCCAGCTTTTCCAGAGAAAGAAAATCATTCAATATCGACGTAAGGTTGACAATCGCGCTTTTTATCTTGTGAACATGCTTAATAATATTTGGACTGTTAAATGCTTCTGCATATTTTTCGATCAGTGATACCGACAATTGCACCGATGTTAGTGGTGTACGAAACTCGTGTGATGCGATGGAAACAAAGCGGCTTTTTAATAGGCCCATCTCTCTTTCTTTTTCCAACGAAGAACTTACTTCTTCCTTGGCGTTTTGTAAAGCTTCAACGGTGGTTTTCAAGTCTTGCGTTCTGTCTTCAACCAACTCTTCCAGGTGAACGGCATATTCTTTAAGCCGTTCTTCTGCCTCTCTCTGGTGGCTTATGTCATGAATAAAACCAGCATAAATTTTACGGCCTAAAAACTGCACTTCGCTGATTCCTAATCTAAATGGAAACTTAGTGCCATCTTTTTTTAGCCCTACAACATCCCGGCCGATGCCTATGATGTGCGCATGCCCTGTCTGCTGGTAACGCTGCAAATATTCATCATGTTGCACCTTATCCGGCGGCGGCATGAGCATTGATACATTTTTACCGATCACTTCGCCCGGAGTATATTCGAATAGTTTGCAAGCTGCGGGATTAATGGATTCAATCATGCCGCGATCATTAATGGTAATGATACCATCGATAGCATTTTCAATAATAGCAACTAACAAGGCTGCATTTTCCATATTCAAATATCATTCTTTTAAAATGGTAAAAGGTGATATGTTTCAATTCAAAAAGTGATGACCGTCATATTTTGCCACAAACAGTTGATACGTGTCATTATAAACACTGATGCCCGTCACTCAATACCCGATAGTTTAATATGAACTTTACTAAATGAAAACGATATTAGTATTGACCGACTTTTCCATCAACGCCCATTATGTTGCGCATTACGCATTAGAACTTGCCCAAAAGATCCGGGCTAATCTTTTGGTCTGCAATATTTATGAAGTACCTGCCGGTGAAGAAACCACTGACCGTAATTCATGGCCATTGCGTCCCAGTGAAGAAAACAGTGTATATGACCTTGGAGAGCTGGTGGCGCAACTGAAAACTACATTGGATGAGCAAAAGGCAGGAAAAACTTTCCGACCTGGCATTGAGCAATGCAGCCAGGAGGGATTGGTTGATATTAAGCTAAACGACATCATGTCAAAATACGATATTTTACTTGCCATTATAAGCGAGCATAACAGAGATAATTTTAACGGCTTTTTTGGACGGGATCATGCCTGGGATATAATCGACAATGCGGTGTTCCCGGTGCTGGTCATTCCATACCAGGTAAGATTTAAGCCTTTTAAACAGATCGCATTTGCTACCCTGATGAAAGATACGGATATCAAAGCACTGGAATTTTTATCTGGATTGGCGAAGTATTCGAATGCAGAAATTCTAATAACTACTGTCGGGGTTAAAGAAGATGCAGAATTGAAGAACGAAAAATTTATTGACCAGGCTATATTTATGATCAACTATCCTAAGATAACTTACCGTAATATTATTGATGGCAACGTGGCTGTCGCACTTAAAACAATGTGTAAAAACGTCAATATTGACCTGATGGCCATCGTACACCGCAGGCGAAGCTACTTACAGGAAGTTTTTGGCGAAAGTGTAACCCGGAGAATGATGGATCATCCGGACAAACCCCTGCTTATTTTTCCTTGCTCCTACGTAAAAGAAACGTTTATGGTCTGTTAAACTGACAACGATCTGTATCATGGGATTTATCAGCCTGCTCCAGGCCCAAACCAGCTATAAGATTAATGAATTGAAGGATATGGATCATCCATTTACCCGGATCAATGGATCTGAATTTTTCAGATTTCAAACTTATACCTCCCCGGAAACTGGGCGGCATGATAAAACCCAAAGACCAATTAACGATTGTGTTTAACCTTAATATGAAAAACATATGATATCTAAAACGATAAAAGCCACTGGGATCATGTTTATACTATCGGTCTTTTTTATGCTCTTGATCCCACGCCATCTACAGGCTCAAAACTCAATTGCTTTAACTATTAAAAATAGTAGGGCTAATTTGTATTATCCCCGATCTGTCGAACGGTTCTATAAACAAAATGGTTATAAATTAGCCTGGGTGGCGCCTGATACTGTAAAAACGCATGCCTGGGAAGCAATGCTTATGCTTGATTGCGTAAAGTTATATGGGCTTTCACACAATGATTACCATCCCAAACAATTGTTATATGACAAATTGCATACCCTGGTAGAACAAGGAGGTACTGACACTGAAAAAGTTTTGTTTGACATCTTTTTAACTGACGCAATGATCCGTTTGATGAATGATATGCACTATGGTAAATTGAATTCCGTTTATACGGCGGCAAAAATTGATCTTGGCGTGTCGTTCAAAGCCGAAAAGGAACTACAGTTCGCTATCGAAAGCCCGGACTTTTTAAGTCTGATAGATAAATCTCAACCGCAATCCAAATTATATCTTGATCTGCAGGACCATATGCGTTTAGTAGTCGGGCAACGCAGTGGGGATTGCTATTTAATTCCTCCTGGAATCGTTCGCAAAATGGCTATTAACCTGGAGCGGTTACGCTGGATCAGCAGTACAGGTAAACACGTACATCTAACATGTATTGTGAGAGAAGGACAGGTTATTTATTTTAAAGACACAGATAATTGTGATGGGAAATTAGAGAGGGCATTAGCATCCGATATTAATCATCGCAATGATTACCCTACCTCGTTTTTAAACAAATCTAACATTGAGTTAAAAGGAAACCCGGAGCGTTAAATTTTTCAGCCTATTTCTTCAAAAACCCGCTCGTCCCAGCGTGTCACCCTTGGACGAGATAACGAAAGCATGTTAGAAAGATGAAGCCTGGCCCGATCGCCGGGTTAATTTAAGCGTTCCGCTTGACGGGCTGCTAAGCCCTGGCTGCACAGTTTCAAACTTTTTTACAAAAACTATAAAAATAGTTTTCTAACTATAAAAATAGTTCTACCTTTATCAAACTATAAAAATAGTTTGCTATGAATATTAAAGAACTCACCAAAGCAGAAGAACAGGTAATGCAAATATTATGGCAGTTAAAAGAGGCCATAGTGAAAGAGATCATCGAGCGGATGCCCGAACCCAAACCAGCTTATAACACGGTATCAACCGTAGTGCGGGTTTTAGAGGGTAAAGGTTTTATTGACCATAAAGCCTATGGTAATTCGCATGTGTATTTTCCGTTGATCAGTGAGGCGCTGTACAAGAAGTTCACCTTCGATAAGATGATGAGCAACTACTTCAGCAACTCCTACGAAAGCCTTGTATCCTTTATCGCCAATGAAAAGAAGCTGGATATACAACAGCTGGATGAATTAACCAAACTGATAGAAGACCTTAAAAGTAAAAAGAAATGAACTGGCTGTATTACCTTGCAGAAGCTAATATTTATCTTGGCGTATTTTATTTAGCCTACTGTTTATTTTTAAACCGTGATACCCATTACCAGCTAAACCGCGCCTACCTCATATTTAGTTGCATAGTTTCATTTATACTGCCCGTTTTGCAGATAGGCGTCTTAAGGCCCGTTAAGCCCGCAGAACATGTAAATACAATCAATTACGCCAGGCCTGTACAAGCAGTAAAAATTATTACACAGGAACCCCAAACGATAACAAGTACAACTGCGCCTGTAATTGAACATCATTTTACCTTACAGGACGGTTTATGGTACGTGTATCTAATTGGTGCAGCTGTTTTTTTGTTTATGCTTTTTATAAAACTGTATACCTTATTCAAGCTGACGCGTAATGTGCAAAGCGTGAAAGAAGGCAAACACCGGGTGATCTATTTAACTGGCACGGATGCTGCATTTTCGTTTTTTAACTATCTCTTTATTGGTACAAACGCAACCGGGGCCAATACAATAATCAGGCATGAGCTGGTGCACATCCGGCAAAAACACTCGGCCGATATTATATTCCTGGAATTGTTAAAGATCATGAACTGGTTTAACCCGTTTGTGTACCTGCTGCAAAACAGTTTAAAAGCCGTACATGAATATATTGCCGACGAACAAACTGCGGCTTATGAAACCGACGCCCTCACCTACTCTTCTTTTTTAGTAAGTAACACTTATGGAACTGGCGGTTCATCTATTACGCATTCATTTTTCAATTATAACCTGTTAAAAAAGAGAATCATTATGCTAAATCAAAAACGTTCGGGTAATTTGGCAAGGCTGAAGTATCTGGTAGCTATTCCAATCTGCGTGGCATTACTTTGCGCATCAACCCTTGCATTCAGTAAAACTTATGGTTGGGTTGACCTTATTCCTGCTAATATAAAACCAGCAGGCAGATATGCTATGGTTAATATAAATCATGCAGTAAAACGGAAACATTTAAAAGTCACGCAAAATGGGGTAACCATCACGACTGATCAATTTTCTGTTGATCAAAAAAATAAAAAGGTTGTTTATAAAGCCGGTACGATTACTAAAGCCGACAGATCGCTACTACTTAAAAACCACAATATTAAAGTAGAGGTAGTTGAGGATAGCACGTTGTTTACAACCAAAGATGGAAAATTATTTTTGCCTGTTGTAAATGTTGATGGTTATTACCTATTAGATCATTTTTTACATCACAATATACATTATACCTCTGCCAAAGGCGAAAAGGGCGGGCTGGTAGAAGTGGGCTTTGCCCTTGATAAAGATCGCCACATAACCGGCGCCAAAGTAGTTAAGAGCGGGGGCCCTAAACTGGATGCTATGGCGCTAAATGGATTTAAAGCCTATAAAGGAATCATTAACGATGATGCAGGTAAAAATTATAAAATCGGGGTGTATTTTTTCACTGATGATTATTCCATATTTAAAACCGATTCGCTTGGCAAGGACCCCGAATTTGCAGGGGAATTAATCATAACTAATTATAATTACCCTGTCAACCTAACCAGTAAAGGATATGAGTATGACGAGAGTGGCATTGGTTTCCCGGGTGATGATAATAACATGTCCAATGCCAAAGTTGTAATTTATGAAAAAAACGGCGAGGCAAACTGGTACTATAAAAGCAAATCAACTCCGGCTGATTTAAAATTGCTCAAAGATAAGTACGGTTATACCTTCCCGTCATCAGCTTCTGCTATTGTACAAATGATGTATCCAAAAAATGTCAAAAACAAACGTTTGGCCTATATTTTTGATGTGGCATCTTATTTAGATGCACCGTACTCCAATCATTTTTACAATCATATAATTAACAACATTGAATATCCGCAGCAAGCTCAAAAAACACTTACCGGCGGTGTTGTTGTTTTGAACTTTAACCTGGGTAATGACGGAATGATAAGCGATGTAAATGTGGCACAAGGCGCAGGCAATGGTTTTGATGAGGCGGCAGTGAATGCTTTGCAGTCCTATAAGTTCGCCATTAAAGATAATGCGGGCAAGCATAGCATAGCCATATTATTTTGCGTGGCTGAAAAGAAGTATCGCCCGGTTGTTAGCGAAAAGATGAAGAAGGACGGCTACGTGGGCGAATTATCAGTATCGGATGTTAAGTCGCCATTTATGAGCACAAGTGTTAAATTCCCGCCGCCCGTAATAGCTCCGGGTAGCCCAAAAGCCGGTGTGAATTAAAACAGGGAGATACCCTGCACGGTCAAGCATCTTCTGCTTGACCGTAAACAAAATTGAGCGTCTACCCTCAACAAAAAAGCCTTCAGAAATCAACCCTCCCGTCCATGCGCGTTGCTTGGGCGAGATAACGAAAGCATGTTAGAAAGATGAAGCCTGGCCCGATGCATATCCGGGCTTTTTAATCGGGGGATCGTGGTTCGAACTAAACAAAAATATTGTACCGAATTACAATATTGAATATATTGCATTAAAAAATAATGCTAAACCTTTCCATCACATGAAAATGAAATATTGCCTCGTGCTGCTTCTGCTGGCAGGCCTTAAATGCTTCGGACAAGATTACAAAGCCCAAATTGAGGAGTTCCGCAATAAATACAAGAACGATTTCCTGACTGATGCAAGTTCGCCGTTGAAAAAGGACGACCTGGCTTTTCTCCGTTTTTATGATGCCGACAGCACCTACCGGGTAGTGGCCACACAACAGCTTTTACCTAACGAGGCTACTTTTGTAATGCCAGTGTTTAGCGGCACAGGGCAGCAATATGTACGGTATGCCCTGCTCAAATTTGTGCTGAAGGGTAAACCTATGCAACTGACCGTATACCGGAACATTGCCCTGGCACAGTTGCCCGATTACAAGGACTACCTGTTTCTTCCTTTTACTGATGATACCAATGGGACGGACACTTACGGCGGCGGACGATACATTGATATGAGCGTGAAAGATTTTAATGGCAACAGTGTAGTGATCGACTTTAATAAAGCCTATAACCCATACTGTGCCTTCAGCGGCAAATACTCCTGCCCAAAACCACCGGACGAAAACCATTTGCAGATAGCCATACCAGCAGGCGAAAAGCTATTTGCCGGCGAAAAGAAGCATTAAATGTCTTTTTAAATAATTAATTTGCGCAAACAATTAACCTATCACAATTAATTTCCTACCACAATGAACAAGACCAAAACCCTTATCTTATTGCTTATGCTTACCTTCTTTTTTACGGACCTTGCAAAGGCCGATGAAGGTATGTGGATACCCATGCTGATTGGCAAAAACTACGATCAGATGAAGAAACAAGGCTTTAAACTAACAGCCGAAGACCTGTATAGTATTAATAAAGCCAGTATTAAGGATGCTATTGTTTCCCTGGGCGGCGGCTTTTGCACAGGTGAAGTAGTATCAGACAAGGGATTGGTTTTTACCAATCATCATTGTGGTTATGAGGCCATATCAGCCAATTCAACGTCGCAAAATGATATACTTGATAATGGTTTCTATGCAAAAAGTTACAATGAGGAAAAGCCGGTACCTGGTTTATATGTTGAATTTTTGGTGAGGATAGAAGACGTAACATCGCAGGTAACCTCTGCATTGGATGGCACCAGCGATGCAGATCGCGGAACGAAATTGCAGCGTATCAGTAAAGAAATTGTAGCCAATGCTACCAGGGGTACCAAATATGACGGCGCAGTAAGTGTGTTTTTTGGCGGTAACCAGTATTTTCTGTACATATATCAAAAATATACCGATATAAGACTGGTGGGCGCGCCGCCACAATCCATCGGAAAATTTGGCGGTGAAACCGATAATTGGGAGTGGCCACGCCATACTGGTGATTTTTCTATCTTCAGAATATATGCAGGTAAAGATGGTCAGCCTGCAGACTACTCTGCAGACAATGTTCCGTATACACCTAAAAAATTCCTCCCTATCTCCTTAAAGGGAGTCAAAAATGGAGACTTTGCCATGGTTTACGGCTACCCCGGCCGTACCGACAGATTTTTGACTTCAAACGGTGTTAGACTGGCAACCGAAGAAACTAACCCGGTGATTGTAAAACTAAGAGACATCAGGTTGAAAGCATGGAAAGAAGAAATGGGCAAAAGCGTAGACATAAGACTAAGTCTCTCCTCAAAATATGCCCAGATCGCTAACTACTGGAAATACTTTATCGGACAAACTGAACAGCTAAAAAGTTTGAACATCTATGAGAAAAAACAGCAGGAAGAGGCTGAGTTTGCAAAATGGGCCGCCGACAAGCCCGCATATGCAGATTTAATGAAAGATTATAAGAAATTATATTCGAAGTATGAACCTTATGCTATACACCGCACTTATATTAATGAAGGTCTGCTAGCTCCGGGATTTGTAATTAATGCGCTGAACACCTATTACGGCTTAAGGGCAATGGACGCCCAGAAAGACAATGCCGAAGCTGTAGCCGACATTACTAAACAGCTGAAAAAATTAAATGATGACTACAAAAAAGAGTACAATGAAATTGCAGATAAAAAGATCTTCGTACAGATCATGTCAGCTTATTACACAGACGTGCCTAAAGATCAGCATCCGGGATTTATTGAAGACATTATAGGTAAGTATTCGCCCGGAAATGCCCCGGAAGCATTTAAACAATTTGCCGACTATCTGTGGGCCAATAGCAATTTGATAGCGCCCGATAAATTAAGTGCTTTTATGCAAAACCCATCCATGGACGCACTGAGTAATGACCCGGCTGTAGTTTATGCGATTAATCTTAATCCACGGATATACACTAAACTTGTTTTTGGAAGCAAGATTAGTGATTTTGAGGCCAGGAAGGCAGACCTGGATAAACTATATGAGCAGGCCCTTTTGGAGAAAAACCAGGATAAGTTAATGTATCCTGATGCTAACTCTACTATGCGTATCAGCTATGGAAATGTACAGGACTATTCCTCAACAGATAATAAGCAATATCCCTTGCAAACTACTTTGGATGGCGTAATGGCAAAATATAAAGCCGGTGATAGTGAGTTTGATTTACCGGCTTCATTGATTAATGCCTATAAGAAAAAGGATTTTGGACAATACGCAGAAAATGGTACAATTCCGGTTGACTTTATTACCAATGATGATATTACCGGTGGCAATTCAGGTTCACCGGTTATTAATGGCAATGGCGAGTTGATAGGCCTGGCTTTTGACGGAAACTGGGAGGCAATGAGCGGAGATATCGCTTTCGACAAAAAGTATAAGCGTACAATTTGTGTGGATATCAGATATGTACTATGGTGTATAGATGTTTTAGGGCATGCCAATAATCTTGTCGGCGAACTGGAGTTACATAAAAACTAATATCACCTGAACCTAAGATTTGGGTTCGAGCCCCATCATTTACCCAAAACGCCTCTCATGAAAATGAGGGGCGTTGGCTAAAATACACATAGCTGCTGTTTATTTGGTGGTGATGGTGCCCATTTTGGCATATTCCACATCATTGGGCTCCCATAATTCGATCTTATTACCCTCCGGGTCCATCAAGTGTACAAAATTACCATAGCTCGTCTTTTGCACGCTGTCGGTCGGCAGGATACCCGCCGCTTTCATTTGGGCTAAAAGCTGGTCCAACCCTTCCACGCGGTAATTGATCATGAATTGCTTTTCAGAGGGCTGAAAGTATTTGGTGGTTTCCTTAAACGGCGCCCATACGGTAAAACCCTTTTTTGTGCTGTCCATGCCCTGGTGCCATTCAAAATTTGAACCGTAGTCTCCCATGCGGATGCCCAGGTTCTTGCTGTACCAGGCTTTCAGCGCCGCTGGGTCTTTGGCCTTAAAAAAAATACCGCCGAGGCCCGTCACGCGCGGACCGCTATTAACGGGGTTAGTTATACGGCTGAAACCATAGCCCAACAGGAAGGCCGTGCAAAGCAGGCCGATTAGCGTAAACTTTTTCATGATATGCGTTTTAACCTAATGATAGGAAATAGACAAGCTGACTTTACAAACACTAAAGTACCATTTCATATTTAAGGAAACTATTTTGACCATACCCGAAATTTATCATTCTTACACCGTTAATGCCCCGGCCACTCGGTCCATGGCACTTGCATTCAACATTTAAATTGGAGAATGCACTATTTTATAAAGTCACCTACAAAATTAGGTGATCTTGTTATATATTTGCGGTCTAACTTATTACAATTTTTTATAATGAAAAAACCTATACTTATCATGGCAGGTGTACTTGCTACACTTGGAAGTTTTGCCCAAACCACAAAAGTTGACTCTGCAAAAGGCTTAATGCCCGAAGCTAAAAGTTTCACAACCGAACTAAATGTTAATCCGTTTAATGGGCAATTAAATCTCAATAATTCGCTAAATCAGATCAAATTAAGGTATTTTACTTCTCCTACTGTTGCGCTAAGGCTGGGGTTTAATATTAGTAGAATAGATTCTGTTAATAATGTAAATAATCCCTACGGTACCAATACCTATTTCAGTAATGACGAGAAAAAATCCTCTACGGTGGGATTTAACCTCGGTATCGAAAAACACTTGAAGGGCACAAAAAGATTGTCACCCTATATTGGGGCGGATCTATCAATAACAGATAAATCGTCGAGCGAGAATATTAGTAACAATCAATCAACCACTACCGTCACTAATGCCTGGTATTACAGTTATTATAATAACAATACTACTATAACAGGGACACAACAGAATGGTTACACCCGGTATGGTTTAAACTTATTCACAGGCTTTGATTTTTATATCGCCCAGCACTTCTTTTTTGGGTATGAGTTTAATTACAGCATCAGTAAAACTAATTGGAAAGATGTAACTGTAACTACAACTCCGTCAACAAACAATACTCCTTCAAATAGTTCTACAAAAAACTCTTCGGCAACATTTGGCCCAAGCTTAATAAACGGAATTAGATTGGGATATTCATTTTAATTTTAAAACCTAACCCCAATGAAAAAACATTCACTTTGCCTTAGCATAATCATATTACTGCTGGCATCAATTCAACTGCAAAGTTGTAAAAAGGATAAAACCCGAGATCCCGAAATACAAACTACTTCAGTAACTGCACTTTCTCCAACCAAAGTTTTATTTAAAGGGAATATTGTAAGTACAGGCAGCTTTAAAGTTTTAGATTATGGATTTGTTTATAGCACAACAACATCCGGCATTAATGAAACTGTAGGTACAAAAGTGTCGTTGGGGTCAAACCCCCAGGTAGGACAATATAGTAAAGAAGTTGATGGCATTACCGCAACTAATAGTTACCAACCTATCATATATGCAAGAGCATATATAACAAATGAAAAAGGAACGGCATTTGGTACATTAACCTCTGTAACACTGCCAACGCCTACCGCGAGCACCGTCTCTCCGCAAAGCGGAAGATCTGGTGACCAGATTACTATAAACGGACAGTTTTTTACGGCTGCTGTTACTGATGTTAGAGTAAGTTTTAGCAACATTCAGGCAACTGTCCTGTCTGTGTCGCCAACACAAATTGTAGTTACGGTACCATCGGGTATTCCTGCTGCCCACGATAGCCAGGTTCCCATTCAGGTATCGGTGGGAGGACAAAGTAGTACTATACCCTATAGCTTTACTATCCAGGCTAATGTTAAAGACTATTCACCAAAATCCGGTCCGATAGGCACATTAATAACCTTTACCGGTGATAATCTTCCCTCTTACTATAATTCATATTCAGATCTCAGTTTGTTATTTGGAAGTGTTTCTCAAAGCATAAGTTCCAACTATTCATCTTCAATGCAGGCAACCGTGCCTTCTAATATTGCTACCAATAGTTTCCAGATCTCCGTTGTAGTAAGCGGCAAAACCAATGTTTTGCCGGGGACTTTCAACGTAACTGCTCCAACTATTACCTCTATATCTCCAACATCCGGTTTAGCGGGAAGCATAGTTACGGTTACAGGTACAAATTTCCCTACATACTATGGAACCATCACGGCAACATTAGGAAATGAAACTGTTAGCGCCAGTCCTTATAGTAGTGACCAGTTTTCATTTACTGTGCCAACAGATTTGTCTGCGGGTAGTTATACATTTACTTTAGCAGCTGGCCCCAACAGTGTATCAGCTTCACAAAAATTTACTGTGACTGCTCCAACAATAACTAGTTTTACACCCTCATCCGGAGCAGTAGGCGGACAGGTTACTATTACTGGGTCATTTATAGCGGGCCAATATTATACAGTATATTTTGGTACATCCAGTACACAAGTTTATGCATCATCAGCAAATACACTTACAGTAAATGTTCCATACGGAACAAGCGCCGGGGCAGTAAAAATTTCCGCAGTGATTAACGGGCAAACAATAACGGCCCCAGGGACATTCACTGTTGCAACCCCTGCTATTACCTCGTTTTCTCCAACGTCAGGCGTTGCGGGAAGCGTTGTGACAATTACAGGAACCGGATTTAATTCTCCTTATGGTACAAGTGTCGCCTTCGGAACAATTAATGCCAGCATATTAAGCGTTACCAGTACCACCATTACGGTAGCAGTTCCGTCAAACACAGGTAATGGCGCTATGAAAATTACAGTCAATACAGCCGGACAATCAGTAGTGAGCACAGATAACTTTACTGTAACCAATTAGACAATCCTGATTATTCGTTTTCAGTAACTAAAATAGAAGAGGGCCGCCTCATAAGCAATTATGAAGGCGGCCCTTTTTGTTATGACAGTTTACTGAGTTACTCAAATATAATCCGGATAAGTCTTAAGTATATCCAGGATTATGTGTGGTTTAACATATCCCAGGTCAAAATCATTAATTTCTTCCCGGTTATTATGAAAGTGTTTTATTTCAGCTAAAAGTTTGTTTCGGTCAAGGGTGACCAAAAGATACCGGTTCCCTTTTATAGAATGCCGGTATTCTACATCATCATAAGTTAACCAGCTATGAGATTTTAAATATTGTATCAGCTCATCCATACTCAAATATAAACACAACAAATGAAACCCGGTGCTGCATACCGGCGCCATTTAGGGGCGTATTTTGATTTATTTGGCACAATTATTTGAATCAGCCAACGTTTAAAACCTATTGGAATAACACAATCATGTTGCTATGACTAAAACAAGTACTTATTTTTTGCTTTACCATAGTCGCCATGATAAGTTTCACAGTAATTCTCCACATTTATAATTCCCCTTTAGCACTGGTGGTAACACCTTTAGCGATGGCTCCTTATAGTTTCCTGGTCAAAACACTTAACAATACAGGTAACTCCATGATCATTAAGCGCCTGCCCAATAAAAGGTGGGTTGGGGAAATGGTCAAAATGAAATTTTTCACCAAAAAGAATATTCAGCGTTTAGGCAAGCTGCTCGAAACTAAGGAAAAGGAAATATTAGCTTTAGAAAAGCCTTAGTAGCATCCTCTATTAAGTAAATTATTGTTTTTCATATAGTATTCTCCAAAATCTATCAGTATCCTATCATGTACCATAAAATAAAATTAAAGGACGGAACCGTCCAGGCTATACAAATCGTGTCCACTACTTTTAAGAAATTTAAGGTTTGGCTGGTTCAATTTAAGGACGGCAAACAAGCCATGCTTTATAAAAGTGGGAATGAATGGATGCAGCGTACTGAGGATTTCCTCGACGGATCATTAATAATGATTATCGGAAAGTACATTGATGGCATAAGTGAGAAAAAACCACCCAAAGGTAAGGTATAAAAAGCCCAAACTGCCTGATCAATGATTCAAGCAGTTTTGGTGTGTCAAGATGCTCTTGTATCTTAAGTTAGAACTTCCCGTAACCTACATGAGCCATCCTTTCGCCCATTTCGGCGTATGCCTCATTAGGTCCTGGCGCCCAGGTACCAAGTCCATCTACGTAGCGGTTAAACATACAAAATGCTGCAGCTATTAATACCGTATCGTGTATTTCCTGATCTGTGGCCCCTTGTTCACGGGCTGCTGATATATGCTCTTCAGTAACATGCTTCCCTCCCTTTTGTACTTGATGTGCAATGTCTAATAGTGCCCTCAACTTAGAAGAAACTGACGTATTTGGAAGACCAGCCTTAATCTCGTCTATTAAACCAAGTCCACAGCCCAGATGTGCTGCCGCCGCTGCCGCATGCGAAGTGTGGCAAAAGTGACAATCATTACGGTAAGATACTGATGCTGCAATGATCTCCCTTTCTCCGCTTGTAAGTGAAGAAGAGCCTCTGAGCAGAGTCTCGGCAAGATCAAGCAATGGCCTTGCTGTTTCGGGCCGATAATTTAATAGACCGACGATGCCGGGTAATTCTTCATTTAATAATTTAATATGTGCCATAATTGCTATATTTTAATATTTCATTTACTTAAAAACACTCGATTGATAGCCATCCAGTGCACGCTGAGGAGCCCTGTTAATATAAAACTGGCGATCCGTTGGTGCCCACGTCGCCAGGCCATCTACGTAACGGTTGAACATACAAAACGCTGCCGCTATCAAAACGGTATCATGTATTTCAATATCCGTTGTACCTGTATTTCTTGCTTCCTGTATTTGTTGCTCCGTTACATTTTTACCCCCCTTTTGTACGCTACCAGCGATACTTAGCAAGGCCTTCATTTTATCGCTCAGATCCGTGGTTTTAAAATCTTGTTTGATTTTGTCAATCTGATCAATATTACATCCAAGATAATGTCCCGCCATTGCGCCATGTATATTCTGGCAAAAGAAACAATCGTTTAAGTACGATACGTAAGCTCCAATAAGCTCACGCTCGCCACGACTTAGGCTATTATTATCATCTCTTAATAACACTTCCGCCAAAGCATTCAACGGCGCTTCAGTTTCGGGGCGATAAGCCATCAGGCCTCTTATTCCCGGTAAATCGTTGTGTAATTCTATATGTGCCATAACGTAGTCTCCTAATTATTTTGGTTATGAGTATCTGGTTGAATGTTTTTGATCAGTAATACCGCCAGCAAACCGATGATAAAAACAATAGAAAAAATAAATAGCGAATTGCCATATCCGCCCAAGGTCGTCACAACCACGCCAACCATCAATACAGCTGCACCGGTAAACAGGCGCCCGATATTAAAGCAAAATCCGGTCGCCGAAGCGCGGATAGCTGTTGGAAACAAAAGCGGGATATATAATGAAAGGATCCCCTGGCTTGCCCCAAAAAACAATGCTAAAATGGCGATCTCCACATAAATAATTGAAGCAAAAGAGCTATTGGTTTTGAACAGGAGAAAAGACAATATAGAACAAACCGCAAAACTCATGATGAGGGATCTTCTCAATCCAACTAAGTTTACCAACCATCCGGAGAAAAAGCCACCCGTTAAGCCACCCATACCCAAAAACATCATGCTTAATCCCCGTTCTTTATGCGCGTCAGTTGTCAGCAGACTTTGTATCCAGGTAGGCATCCACGAAAATATAGCCCATAGACCAATAAGCATAGTACCGAAAATGACAGAGCCGGTAACAATTGCCCTGATGTTTTTGGGATGAAATAAATGGTTGGCTGGTTTCTGCAGATCATCGTGCTCATTAAGCCATAATTCTGATTCATTAATCAGCCAAAAACCAGCGATGGCAATCACCAGTGGAATAATTCCCACCATAAAGCCCTGCCGCCATGATGTTACAAGATAATTGATCAAACCGGCAGAAAAAATGCCTATCGGGATGGAAATTGAAAGAAAGCCGGTAAAAACAGCCCTGCTTTTTTCGGGCCAAACTTCGCTTATTAAAGTAAATGATAGCACCAGCAAACCACCCATACCAAAACCGCTCATGACACGGCACAAAACTATTCCCCACCAGCTGTGCATAACGCCAGTGCAAATAGTAAATACAGAAAAACAGACAATGGTTAGTAAAACCGATGTTTTTCTGCCTATCCTGTCGCCAATAACACCCCAAAGGAAACCGCCTGCTGCCCATCCAAAAATAAATACGGAGTTGATATAAGCACTGATATCGTTAAGTTGACTCTCGCTTTGATTTCCCTGCAATTCTTTTACGACTACCGGCAGATAAACCGACATCAATGTCGATATTACCCCACCGAACATATTACCCGCAAAACAGATAATGAACAAGAGCACCAGGTTAGCTGATCTTGTTTGTTTGATTTCGGCATTCATTATTAATGTATCTTTCATAATTAAGATTTTCTATTTTTTCAAATGATCATAGCCCTGCGGCAAACGTGAATAACCATGGTTTACCAGGCGCTCCGCAAGCATCGTGAAATAGCTATCATTATCAGGCATAGCTGTTGCCATACCATCAACATAACGATTATAGAGGCTGAATAAAGCAGCTATTAAAACGGTGTCGTGTATCTCGATGTCAGTGGCACCTTCCGCTTTGGCTTTTGCTATATTTTCTGGTGTTACCAGCTTTCCGCTTTTACCTGTGAGGGCCGCAATTGTCAGCAATGCCTTCATTTTTTCGCTTACCGGTGCTGTGGAAATATCAGCTTTCACCATTTCGGAGGTCGCATGCTCACCTAACAGCATATCAACAGCAGCAGTATGGGCGGCAGTGCAAAATTTACACTGATTGCCATGCGATACAACACTGGCTATCAGTTCCCGCTCCGCTTCTGTAAGTGTTGACGGTCCGCGTAATAAAATTTGAGTAAGAACACGTATGGGTTCGCCTGTATCCTTTCTGTATTCAAGCAGTCCCGTTATACCGGGTAAGTGGGATTCAAGTTCGATATGTGGCATAATAATGTAAGTTATAGTTTTTAATTTTTAATTCCCGACTCATTATATTTCTGCTGCAAAAACTGGTATCCACTCGTTCTATATTCCGGCGTGGATACCGTAAAATGATCGCCGGGATAATATCCGAAAACAAATCCGGCATCTATCTTCTTCATCTCATTATCCAGTAAATGCACCGGGTAATTCAATAAAAAGTTATCCTGTTCACCGACGGACACCCTTATTTTCCCTTGCAGATCGGGTTTTAACTGCTCCCAGTTGGTTCTTACATAAAGTGAAATATCATAGTTTTTCCAATGCTCAACTGTTACCGGATCAATGTCCCCTGTCGTCTCATTAATCAAGCTGCGGGGTGTGCCGTCACCATTTTTTGTACTGAACACGAAATTGAAAGAATGCATCTGCTCGCCGCGCCATATCACATGCTCCATGTCATACATATTTTTCATCATTATCCACGGGAAACGACCTGCAATGGTGCCTGCCAATCTTAACGTGCTGTCTTTCGCATAAAACATATTTTTATCCTGATACAGATCGATCTGCTGAAAGCTCCTGAAATCAACAGGATCAGGGGAACTTGACCAGCAGGCCATAAACACTTTAGGGTAGTGCGTTTGTAACCATAATACGGTCCACCCACCACTGCTATGGCCCGTGAGTAAGCGGGCAGCATTTGTGCGGTATGTTTTTTCTACTAAGGGAATAAGTTCTTTCGTAAGTGCATCTCCCCAGGGGCCGTTATTATCGCTGTTTGCATACACCGAATGTCCGCCGGGACAATTGCCATCAAGATAAACCCGGATACAAGGTGTGGTATCTATGGGTGCACTTTTATCGTTCCTTCCTGAATATGCATGGTAATCTCCCCCGTATCCCGAGATCCAGTATAGAACCGGGAATTTTCTTGTAGGTTGAGTAAAATATTCCTTCGGCAACAGTACCGCCGCATTGACAGAAGTGGGCCTTTTATAAAAGGTAGTCAGCAATTCTGAAGGTGATTTCAGTTCTTTTATGAATTGGGTTTCAACAAAAGGCCGTTCTTTAATTACTTGCTTACATACGATATCAAAAGACTGACTGGTGTTCTTTGTCAGCTTTACCACTATTGACTCATTGCAGATATTGCCTGGGCTATCACCGATGGAACGGCCTCCTTCGTTTCTGTCCCATACCACCTGAGCATGGTATTCTCCCCTTTCTATATCAGAAAGAACAGTGGGATAAAACGTAGCGGCATCATCAAACACTACTTTTTCATTGGGCTTCACATTTTTTACGGTAATGGAAAAACATGGAAATTTGTATACCCCCACCATTTCGTCCTTCGGACTCTTAGAATCTTTGGAGAGATATAAAAATACCTTGCCCGAAAAATTTGCTCCTGATGCATCAGGCGTAAAACTAGCGGCAATCTTTTGGCCGATAGCCTGTAAGGAACAGGCTGTCACAAAACCAAGTAAAAGAATTTTTTTATAGCTGATCATAAAGCTGATTTTAAGAATGATTTATTGTTCTGTTACAGGTAAAGGGAATAATGACCACACATCGTCTCCAGTCCTATCAATAGGTAAGGTATTTAACAGGTTATACCTCCGTAAATCAACCCAGCGATGGCCTTCAAAAAACAGGGAATATCTTCTCTGATTAAGCATCTCGGTAATTAAAGCAGGCTGTGTAACCGCGCCTGTATAACTTCCCAACCCATGACCGTTTCTAATCACATTTATCGCTTTAATCCCTTCAGGTAAATTATTAAGCTGAATATTAGCTTCAGCATAAATCAGGATCAATTCCTCGTTCCTGATAATGCCTATCGGAGCAGTGCTGGAGGTGTATAGCCAAATATCGCGGTCGCTGCTTAACCCGCTAAGCGCTGCCGGTGATGTACGAAGGCTGGTTTTATCGATCCTATCATCGCCTGCTGCTATCTGTGCAGCGAAAGACGGGTGCGCTACCCTCACTTCACCAGTTTGATTTTGAGGAATAAACACCGGGTTCAACTGGTCGCCGGAGCCTGTTCCAAAAACATGATAAATGCCGATATTAAAATTACGGTTCAACCCAAAAAAGGATGCGTTCAGATCATCCAGAGCTGTCTGCCAGTTTTTTTGATATACGCTTACTCTTGCAGCAAGTGCCCGGTTAAATTGCGTTAACCCTGCTGCATCACTGAAGCCAACAAATCCTGCTAAAGGAAATGAAACAGAGGCCCCGGCAAAATCATTTTTTGCGGAATCCAGCAAAGAAGTAATTGCTGCTAAGCCGGCATCATAAGTCACAAAAGGACTCAGGTGATTTGGATCTGCAACATTAACTCTTATACCGTTTGAATAAGTAAGATTAAGGTTGAGTAAAAGTTGGTAGGCCTTAATAGTTCGGGCAAGGCCAATATACCCTTTCTTCTGCGCATCATTTATATGTGTAGAATTGGTAGCAGCCTGAATAAGGATATTACAGTTTTTTACTACCCTGTACTTTGCTGCCCACGGAAAGGTAATATAGAAATTGCTTCCGTTTAGCGTAGCGTCATTGGCCCCAAGCAAGTCTAAAACATAACGTGGCTCTGAGCCCGAAAAACGATAGGTCTCTCTTCCGATAATACTCACATCATCAAGGTAAAAATTAAGAGAATTTCTCATGCCTGATTCTGTACCACTCACCAGGTTATTTAATTCACTCTGCGAAGCATTACTTGATAAGTCTTCGACCGTTGCATTGTTTAAATTGCCATAATCCTTTTTACACGCTGTAAAAAACAAGATAATAGCGAGAAACAGGATGCTATGTTTTTTGATATATTTTTGCATAATGATTGTTCTTTAAAATTAAAAACTTAATGAAATATGGAAGGCTGCCTGTTTGCTTGAAGGATACGGATCTATATCAATACCAGATGAGAAGCCTGTTCCAAAATTGGATACCTCAGGATCATAACCTTTATATTTGGTTATAGTGAAATAATTATGGAGAGACACCCCAACATTTATTGATTTTATATAGGAAACGGGCGGTCTGTTAAATGTATAGTATAAGCCTATCTCGCGGAAACGCAAATAAGTAGATGTTTCTACTGTTTGATGTGCATCTGAACCAACCTGCATTAATTGAGTGACACCATAAGGCAACCCGGATGGAGTAGGTTTATCGTAATCTGCACTTGTACTTCCAAATACATTTTGAAGAGTTGTTACGTTAACATTCTGTCCCCCATATTTCCAGTGCAGCAAAAAGCGCAAACTTAGTTTTTTAAAGAAAGTAACCTCATTATAAGTATTCATCTGGAATGTTGGCTCTGTATCACCCAGTGGACCCACTCCATGTCCGTTAAGCCCAACAATTTGTGTTGCTGATCTTCCCTGCTCTATTTGGAAAGTACCAAGTAATACACCACCAACCGAACCCAGCTGTACAGGCGGTACTATAAGTTTCGTTACGTTGGAACGGTTAAGCCAGAAACTTACAGTAGTATTCCATACCACGTCTTTTGACTCAATAGGCCGTGCATTCATACCTAATTCGACACCATGGTTAGTCAGGTTTCCTGCATTAACCCATTGCTGCGCAAATCCGGATGAAGGTGGTGGTGTTGTCAGTAAAAGAAAATCGGAAATATTTTTCTGGTAATAAGTCAGTTCAAACCCCAGTCTTCCCTTAAGTAAACTAAAGTCAACCCCAGTTTCAAACTCGCCCTGTCTTTCAGGTTTAATATCAGCCTGGCCTTCCTGTGTGTTTACCAATAATCCAGGGAATCCGGCAATGTTTGATACTCCTAACGAAGTAAATTTGCTTCCATAAGCAGGGACATTATTCGCCTGCCCATAAGCCGCGCGCAGTTTTATGCTTTCAAAAAGGCCTTCTTTCACTATACCCATGTCAGTAAGATTCCACGAAATGCCCGCCTTAGGATAAAGATAATATTTTGAAACATCACCGTTATTGCTCGACCTGTCAAAACGTAGACCGCCTGTTAAGGTAATGGCATTAATGATATTTGCTTCTTCCTGTATAAATATACCTCCGTTAAGGTATTTGGTACGTAATTGTGTTGCGGTTAAAGCTCCGGCCTGGTCTACATTAGACTGGCCCGAAATAACCTGTGTAGCTACATCCAATAGGTTATTATAATCGCCGGTTTCCTGGGTAATACCGGCTGATGATGTCAGCGACAATTTATCCGATGGTGTAAATGTATTTACCAGTGAAAAAATATAGTTGGTGTTCAGGTTTTTGGTAGACCCTTGTATGGATTCGCCTTTATTTACAGCTTCGAACTGTAATACACTCGGGAACAAAACGCTGGTTTGAAGGTTATAAAAATCAAATCCCCCTCTTCCGATAAATTTTGTATTGCTCCTGTTGCTTTTTTGTAATACCACCTCAAGATTAGCGCCCATTATAAACCTGTTTACAGATTCATTATTTTGCATCAGGGCAATTGTCTGTAGAGGGTTAGAAGCAGCAAAAGGGTTATTAGGATAATTTCCGTCTGCGTCAGGGTGCAATTGCGCAAAATCCGGTGTTGACGAAAGCGCTATGCCAGTAGTAACACCTGCATTATCATTACCAAATAAACCCCTGTCTGCGGATGAATTTATATAGTTGGAACTCACACCTAATTTAATATTATCTGAAATTTTGTGATCCAAATTCAACCGAACACTGGTATTGTTGTATCCTGTGCGATCAACGATACCCCCCTCATCCTTTCGTGCTACGGAAAAATAAAATCCTGTTTTCTCACCTCCGCCGCTCATACTTAATACAGTATTCGTTGTAAGTGGGGTGTGATCATATATTTCTTTTTCATAATCATATATCTGCCCTTTAGATTGTGCCGCAAGAAATTGATTAGTCAGCGTTGCTGAGTCACCTGGTAAGGTAGCTGCAGTTTGCGCGGTGAATTGTCTCACACCCAATAATTTTATTGGTTTTAAAAATCCAACGTCCTGGGATAGCGTAACATTTGTTCTCCCTTGTTTACCTCTTTTGGTGGTAATAATTATTACACCGCCTGCGGCCTTAGAGCCATATATAGCAGCAGCAGATGCCCCTTTTAGTATTTCAATATTATCAATGTCCTCAGCTCTGATATCCGCGATACGGCTTGATGGATTGTCCTGATTAGATGTTGCCCCTGTAGTTCCGGCCTGTGTTACTGCATTCAGCCCGCCTGAGGTGGCGGTGTTATCTACAAAAACACCATCTACAACATATAAGGGCTGTGTATTACCGTATACAGAAGTCACTCCTCTTAATTTTACAGAAACACCGCCACCAGGTGAGCCTGTATTGGCATTGATATTGGCACCCGGGATTTTGCCTTCAAGAGCAGCATCAAATGTTTGTGCAGGCGCGGTTCCACTTAGTTCTTTGGAACCAATTACAGCAACAGAATTTGCCAGGTTCTTTCTTTTAACAGATGTAGATAAGCCAGTCACGATTACTTCATCGAGCCTGGAAACATCTTCCGCTAGTTTTATCTGCAGGTTGGTTAATCCTGAAACACTAATTATTTGTGTTTTATAGCCTATAGCGCTGACGATCACAACAGCATTTTCCGGGATGCTTATTGTAAATTTTCCATTTATGTCAGAAGCTACTGCCTGTGACGAATTCTTCACTACTATGGTTGCGCCCGGAACCGGGATATTATCACCAGCGGTAACCGTACCACTAAGTGTTTTATTTTGCGCAAAAAGTGAAACAGGAATTATGGTTATCAATACCCATATTATAATAAAAAGTAATCTATTTCTCATTATGTTGATTTTGGTTGAAAGATTTTAATTGTTATTGAAGAAGCATTCCCATTATTTTATTTCTTTGTTTTCAGGAACAGGTTGCCTATTTGAAAAAATGTGATTGCCATACCCTTTCTCAGCAATTTGCTGCGCCCTTAAAGGATAGGAAGAAAGGTCACTAGGCGTATTGGATGCAAGCCCATCAACATAGCGGTTAAACATGCAGAAAGCAGCAGCGATAAGTACCGTGTCATGTATATCCCTATCGGTTGCGCCAAGTTCTTTAGCAGCCTCTATTTGCTGCGTGGTCACAAATTTTCCGCCCTTTTGCACGCTTGCTGCAATGGATAATAAAGCTTTTAACTTATCTGAGATCTCTGCATGAGCATAATCCTTTTTTACCTGTTCTACCAGGTCCGTATTTCCACCAAGATAACAAACAGCTATAGCGCCATGCGATTGCTGACAATAAAAGCAATCATTTAAATAGGAAACATGGGTGGCGATCAACTCTCTGTCGGCCATGCTTAAACCTTCGTTTGAACGTAATAGTAAATTTGCCAATTCACCCATTGGTGCGGCTGTTGCAGGGCAAAAAGCCATTAAAGACCTTATGCCGGGTAGATTTTCATCTACATTAATGTGGGCCATATTATTAAATTTTTAATAAATAACTGATTCTAAAACCAAAGGCAGCACTTTCACCTTTCAATTACTTGTGCCATTAGATAATTCATTTTTTGTCGGGGTTTATGACTGCTTGTTGACTGATTGCGTGAAGCTTATTAATCTATTTCTTCCCAACCGGGATAGATTAAATGCAATGAATCTGAAATAAGAATTGCTACGCAATTAAACATGAATGCATATAAAGCACCCATGAACATATCTGAACAAAAAATGATTAAGAAAGGATAACTGATCCTTCGGGTGGTTGACCGGAAACGTCAATAGGAGATTTAATAATATCAGAAAAGGCATAATCAGCTGCGGCCTTTTTTATTTGTGCCGGTATCAGTGCCTTACATTGCAGAGAAATATAATTGTATTCGTTTTCGCTGATGCTCTTTTTTGTTAATGGCAGATGCGATTTTTTATTCATCGGAATATCATTTACCTGCTTTGCATAAATGATATTCGCATTGACCAATTTTGTACGATCATGATTTGGTATAACAAGCAGATAAAGCGTATCTCTTGTCATTTTTATTTGCGCGTAGTTGTATTTATTATTTTTAAACTGCACCTGCCCGCTGATCGTCTCAAACTCAGTCCAGTCCTGAAGAGTAGGAAGATTAACCGGTATCTTAACCTCAATCAGATCTGAATTTTGGTAACGATTATGATTAATCTGATTAATAATATTGGCGTCTGACCTATCGATCACATATTGAAAAAACAAGCCATATCCCCCTAAATTGAATAGGATGACGAAAAGCATGGCTATTGCAAATATTTTTTTCAAAATAATCTGGTTCAATTAGGTCGAAATAAAAGTATTATAAATATATGGATATTACAAACAGTCAATCAATTATAGTTCCGATATTAAAATGACATGCAATAATATATGACTGCGTGAAGATGTGACTAGGATATACGATAAAGGCCCAGCTGTTACAAGAAGTAGCAAGAAGGTTAACCGTCAGAGGCAGTGCAGCAACAAAAAAACCCTTCAAATGACATCATTTGAAGGGTTTTGCTCAATAATGCTACAAGGTTCTAAACTATCTTTTCGATGCAAATTATCGTTTAATTTTGTTGAGCTTACTGTTTATCTGGAATGATAACCCATCGGTTAATAATATTACTCGGCGCTTCAATACAGACCTTGTAAAAAGACGAAGGCATATCTTTAACTGACACCTGGGCATGCTCATCATTTACCGAAACCTCAGATAATAGCTTATAATCATCCGGCTGGCCTGCTTTAAAATTATTAGTCGCAGCTACCCATATTTTTACTTTGCCTTTTGGATCAAGTGCCTTCCAGGAAATATCTAATGTCCCCTGAACATAGTTAACGTTAGGGACGGCTACAGATACCGCGCCAATTAAGGAAGTGCCATCAATCTCACGCAACTGTTCGGCTGGTATATTAATATTCAAAAACCTGGCAATTGATGGTGTAATATCAATAATACCGGGCGTATAATACCGGCTATAGTTATTGAGCTGGTGATAATTAGTTACCATCCATGTGCTGCGCTGCCGGGCCGATTGCCCGCCATGGTTTTTGCCGGTTTGCTCATCACGTCCATGGTCAGTAGTGATAAATATCAACCAGTCTTCATTAGAATGCTTTTCCCGGTACTGTATTGCTTCCCAAATGCGACCAACCTGGTTATCCATTTTTTCTATAGCATCGTAATATTGCGGGCTGTCACCAAAACGATGTCCCATATCATCGGTAAATTCCAAATAAACCCAGCTCAGATCAGGCGCTTTATCTTTAATACATGCCGCAGCAGAATTAGCGACCTGCTCGTCTATCAGGTGCATATAATTGTCAGCCTTGTCATGCGGGAATTTTGTAGTGTCTAACTCATAACCGTCAAAGACATAGTCAACTTTAAGATTGCCGGTTTGTGATAGCCCTTCGCCAAGTAGCTTGGTGCGGTTATCCGTCCAGCTTGAGAATATTGCCGTTTTCCTGGCGGGATTGGCATTTTTAAGCATACGGAAGATGGTCCGGTAATTATAATCGGGTGCCTTAATATCATTGCCCCAAACATTATGCTTGTTTACCCAGGTGCTTGTTAGCAAACTGTTATATCCATTGGCCGAGATAGTCGGCGTTTGAGAATAGCCGCCTTTTTCACCACCCACATAGGCTCGCAGATATTGGCCCTGTTGGGCAATCAGTTTCAGGTTTGGCGTATTTAGTTTTTCAATTACATCAGCTGGTATGCCATCGGCGATAATAAATACTGCTTTCCTGATCTTGTTTTGTGCGCAAACATTAATAGAAATAAATAATAATTGCAGGAGGAACCATTTTGTAATAATCCGCATATAAATGTTAATTGATAGGCGCAAAAGTATGCCGCGTAAAAAAATGAAGATATTAATAAATTGTTATCTTTATTGAAGGCAGTTTGTCATCGTATACCTCCGTAAACACCGGTAAACATATCTTTCGACTCAAGGGCATAGACAGCAGAGCCTGGTGCAACTGATCATGGCAATTGCAGCGATCAATGTATGGAACAGGATAGCGATATCAACCAATATTATGCCGGCACTGATCTAATTGATTAAATTTAGAGACGATGAACGAGGTTATACAAACCACAGATGATTATACGCTGCTTTTTCTCAGGGTGGTGACGGGTATCATTATTTTCCCTTATGGAATGCAAAAACTATTGGGATGGTTTGATGATTTGGGCGGAGGCGTTGGTATTCGCGAATCATTAAAGCGGATCAAACAAAAAAACATCCCGGTATTCGTTGGCTGGCTGATCATTATCGGTCAATCTTTTGGCAGTATTGCTTTAATATTGGGTTGCATAGGAAGATTCGCCGCTTTAGGGAATTTTATCATTTTTACAGGCGCGCTAATTGTACATTCGCCAGATGGCTGGACGATGAATTGGCTAGGTAAAAAGAAAGGGGAAGGCATTGAATACTTTATATTACTACTGTCCCTGCTGCTAATTATTATTATTAAAGGCAGCGGCGCCTTTTCGGTTGATCTTTGGCTATTGAATAGCATAAAAGCGCCATCTCTCTAAAAATATTGTATTATGGCTGGTAAAACTCTTGATCAGGCGTTCACGTCCACGCCTTGTATTGTCCTAAAAAAAGTTTGGCGGTTACGAGTATACCCTCTTTTGCCTAAACTGCATAATCGCGCCAGATAGAAGAGAAATGATTCTAACATTGTAATCCTTTCAAATAATCTTAGAACGTTTCCCATTCATTTAACGATCACTTTCACACGTTCCAGATTATTAATTCGCGCAAAGGGAGTTTTCCGGTCGCCTTTTCTTTGGGACGATACTAACAAAACACTCTATCTTTATAAATTTGATAAGAAAAAATATGATGACTGTTTGCAAAGTGATGTTTTGCTGACTTTATAGCACAATGCCAATGGCGGCATAGCCCTAGACTACAAACCGATTACCTGTCCTAATGATTAAACTTTACATTCTAATCTTAACATTATTAATCGCATCCCCGGCTTTTTGCCAGGATGCTGATTTTTTTAAACCCAAACCTATACGACGGGAATTGAAGGCTATCAAAATCATTAATAGTTTGAAAATTGACGGGGAACTTAGCGAACCGGAATGGAACTTGACTAAAGGTGCTTCCGATTTTATACAGGTCGAGCCAATGCAGGGAAAGCCATCTCAATTTGTGACCGTTATAAAGGTTCTCTACAATCAGAAATTCCTATATGTCGGCGTTATCTGCAAGGACCCTAAAGGTAAAAAGGCAATTATGGCGACTGATTTTGCCCGTGATTTTGATATATTGAGGCATGACCTGGTCGATCTGGCTTTCGATACATTTAACGATCAACGAAACGCTGTCGTTTTTGCTACCAACGCATATGGCGTACAGCGTGACTTGCTCTCTTTTGATGATATTTATTATGACGTCGACTGGAATGGCTTATGGACTGTAAGAACAACGAGAAGCGATAGTGGCTGGGTTGCGGAAATGGCTATCCCATGGAAAACATTAAGATATCCTAGGAGTATCGATAGCACCCAGAGTTGGGGCTTTAATGCTTATCGTAACAGGCGTCAATCAAACGAAATAAGCGCCTTTTCACCTTATCCGCGAATATTTACAGCAAGTCACATGAATTATGCGGGGATAATCACGAACCTGCAACCGCCCCCACCATCGACTAATATCATAGTCGATCCGTATATGTTGGTATCAAACGACCATTATTCCAATTTTGGCCCAACTCAACCAGCCCATTCATCCAGCCTGAAGTTTGGCGGCGATCTGAAATGGGCTATTAATCCCAATTCCGTGCTCGACTTAACGGCTAATACTGATTTTGCCCAGGCTGATGCCGATCAGGAAGTGAATAACACTACTCGTTTTAATGTTTTTTTCCCTGAAAAACGGCAATTCTTTTTGGAGAACGCCTCCCTTTTTGGAGTGCAAGTCACTGTAAACGGGGATGGTGCGGGGGGATCGATGCACTATCAGCCTTTCAACAGCCGCAATATTGGACTTGACACAAGTGGTAACCCAATCCCAATAGTAGGCGGGGGAAGGTTTGTACATAGGTCTTCATCCTCAAATTATGGGGCGATTGCTATCCGTCAACAGGGGTATGAAGGAGGGCCCGAAACTAATTTTTTTGTGGGTAGATTTTCTCAGAATTTTGGCGGTCAGAGTAGATTAGGAGGAATGGTTTCTCTGAAAGAGCAACCGGGGGCCGCTAATATAGAATCGACATTAGATGGATTTTTTCGCCTTGATGAATCCAATTCGGTCAATGCGATTTTTACGCAATCAACAACGACAAATACAGGCGCGAAAGGCTTCGCCGGAATTGTGCAATATTTCAATAATACAAACAGTCATGAAATATGGTGGACCGAGTCGATAGTTACAAAAAGCTTTGATCCACAAATGGGGTTTGTATCGCGGACCGATGTTATCGCAACTACCCCCGGGATGAATTATTTTTATCGGGGAAAGCTATTACCATTTAAAAGCTTTTTACTTTCCTACGCGCCGGGTATCTTGCCCGAGGTCTATTTTACAAGTTCAACCGGAAAATTTGCGGAAGCCGACCTGCCTTTCTACCCGATATGGTTCAATTTCAAAGATGGTGGCTTCTTCGGATATGGTATTGGATCATACTGGCAGCATCTTACTTCAGCCTTTTCTCCCCTGGATGTAACTATTGCTCCGGGTGATTATCACTATTTTAATCAACAATTATTTCTTCAAACAGACCCTTCAAAAATTATAAACGCTAATATTACTTTATTAACAGGCACCTATTTTAATGGTAAACTGACTACCGGCGACTATAAAATTCAATTCGCGCCCAGTCCACACATTTCATTCCTGGGAGAATTGAATCAAAATTACTTCACCAGGGTTGGCATCGACAATACAACAAAAACAGTTAATTTATTGATACTTCAGACGCGACTGGCACTTAATCCAAGATTGCAATTTACCGGACTTTACCAAAAGAACACCGTAAATAATTCGAATGCTTATAATTTGCGCCTGGCATGGGAGTTTTCGCCACTTAGCTATGTTTACTTTATTTACAATAGGGGGGTGAATAGTCAATTAACCGCACCACAAGCAATTGCGCAAGTAGAAGATCATATTATTTTTAAAGTCAGTTATTTCCAGCAATTTTAAAGAAAGGGGAGAGACTCGAACTCTCACAGGACATTTATCGGATTGTGCTGCAAGGTCACGAGAAGCATTTTCGCATTGCCTTAGTATTCCATCTCCGTAGCATGTATAATACTTAAAAACTAAAGATATTAGCACCGAATTAAACTTTTTGATCGGGGTATAGTCTATTTATAAACCAACAAATTATATTTGACATATGAACCTTATCAAAAAAATACTGCTGGCCGGAGGCTTGGTACTGGCCATTTACGGGTGTAAAAAGGGCCCTTCACCTGATAATTACATTTCTTATAAAGTAGACGGCGTGTACAAATCATTAAAACCAGAAGCTGATTATTTTGATGAAAGTTTGGTACTTGAAGCCGGTAAAATAAACGGCGAGGGTCTATGGATTGTCTTCTATGGATATCCTTATCCCGGCACTTATAGCCTGGCCGATACAACTCTTACTGCGCCTGTTATTTCATATAATTTAGGGGACGATATCTACGATACAATCCTTTCGCGAACGGGAACACTGGTGATCACTTCATATGACGGGAAACACGTAAGTGGTACGTTTGAATTTAAGGGAAGTAACGGAACGAGCGTCAAAACCATTACCGAAGGACAATTTAAAGCGAAAGTTGATCAACTGGGCGACTCCTCTCCATGCAGCATTGATTCTACCTGCTATGTCGATACTACCTATGGTTTCACACCCAGGGGGAAATTGCTTAAACACTTAAAATTGATCAGGGCAGAAAAATCAAACAGCATAAATAAAAATAATTAAAGAAATTCTTGATTTATAAAATAATTATGTATCATTGTGCCATGAAAACAATATCAATACTATGTTTTATACCCCAACTGATTTATCAGAGAGGATAGGCTATGTATTGACTTAACATAAACAAAATACTTAAATCCTCTTAGATAAATCTAAGGGGATTTTTTGTTTTAGGGACATTTTCAGGGTAGTATATCAATTGGTCAGATTATCCGCCAGCTGGCGGAGATGTGGAGGCTCCCGGTTCGAGTCCGGGTTACCCTACTGAAAAAGTTGCAGAAGCAGTTGCGGTAGCAGGCGATTGCCGCTGTATATTTTAAAATGGAAATATAGCTCAATGGTTAGAGCGGCACCCTTATACGGTGATGGTTAAAGGTTCAAGTCCTTTTATTTCCACTATATAATTTGCTTTGGAGAATTAGCAAACATGGTGTATGCGCCGGACTGAAAATCCGGATATCCGGGATCGTTACCCGGGTTCTCCACTATTGACGGTCAGTTGCCCGAGTGGTAAGGGTGTCCTCTGCAAAAGGATTGTTCACAAGTTCGAATCTTGTACTGACCTCATTCTGGCTTTTTGGTTTAGCTTGCCTGATTAATTTGGGAGGGGCGAGGTGTGGAATTTTATAAAGATATATCTTTATAAAAATTGGCGCATTTGCTGTTATGTAACAGCAAGCGTCTCTCCGAGGATTACAAACCGTCGGTTTTTAAGTCCGGGATGGAACATCCAGACTAGCTGGTAGAGAATCTTCATTTACGTACTGAACCCACATACCTCCTGCTAAAAAATACTGCAATTACTATCGCCACAGGAAATATAGCGGGTGGGTCTGTGTAATATAAAATAGCAACGACTGCTGCAACTGTAGCTATCCAAATTAGCAGTATTTGTGCTTTTTTAACAAGTCGTTTTACTTTACCCCCGATCTTTTTGTAAGGGGTCTGATAGGGAATATCCGGTTCTACCTTCTTGCTCTCAAATGTTTTTATTAAATCAGCATTTATACTATCCCAGTTTTTGTAATTATACAGGTTGAATTGTGCATAATTATCCAGGAAGTGCTTCACCTGTTGGTCAAGCCGTTGTCGTGTTCGATCATCCAATTTCCTATCTAAACAATCAAAGTCATCTGTTAAAAAGTACATTTCTATTTTTTCGTACCGGGTAAATTCTGACCGATAAACCATTTTATCCAGTATAACCCTGGCTTTATCAGTGGTTATTTTATTGATAAGTAATTGGGTGTGCACAACGCCCAGAATTACTCTCAGATGCAAAATATCTTCCGGGACATCTATTGAATTTAAGACAGTTAGCAACTCGTTTACATCATGACTAAGAGATATTTCAATAAAAAAATAGTCGGGTTCATCTTCTGTAGAAATAATCCAGTCAGCCCGCTGGACAATCTCCTCCTTTGAGATAACCCCAAGTTTTAGGCCTTCCCGGAAAACTGCTAACAATGGCTTTGTTTTTTCGGGGTCAGTGTTGCCGTAAAGTTTTGCTTTTACTTCATCACGCCATGCATATAAACCTGCTGTTTCAAATACACCGCCTTTTAAAAAACGTACAATAAATTCAGCCAGTGATTTTGTTAATATAATTTTCTCTTTTTCACCATCCACGTTGAAAATAGCATAATCATTAGGATCCTTGGGGTTTACTTCCAGCTCCCACATATCGCTATAAATCATATATTCTGCTATCCACAATTCATTGTCGCCCTTTTTGTGATTTTCCCCTATCTCATCAAGCGGTATCATATTGAATATATCCTCGATTGTTTCAAAACCATCGGTAAAACGGTAAAAGGTCTTGAAATCATCAGGCAAGATAACATCGCATGTGCTTTCAACCTTTTTTATCAACTCCTCGCTTGCTCCGGTATGCAGCGTTAGCCCCAATGGCCCGTTGTATGCTTTAAGTAATTCTATTGATTCGGTTATGGACATGGTAAGGTTTAATTATTTCTTAAGGATACATGCGGTACGCCTGCACTAACTTAGGGCTTTAGAATCTGAGAAATAACAATTACCATGAACATAACATTAACATCTCGTTTGCGATAAAGGTATCTGTAAGAGCGGCATCCATTATTAACTTTTTAAAGCAACCTAATGCCTCACCAAATTTCAAACACATGTCTCTATCTATTGACTCGATAGGATTATCTTTAACTAAGATCTGGAATTCGATATTAGCGTTTGATACAGGAATCACGAGATTTCCATCTATAATTTCCGACCCCAAGTGAGGTAAATCGAAAGTTTCCAATGTTTCTTTATTATGAAGTAACCTATTCCTTAACGTAATTAACATTTCTAATTGTTTGACCGATGGATTGTCTTCATTTATTATCAATTTACCCTCAGACAAAAGGCTGGGAATTATATGTAGTTTACTCTTAAAACGCAAACCAATATAGCTTTCGTAGTATTCCCTGAGTTTTAAGGGTCCATATTTATTCAGGCAAAAGTTTAAAATAATAAAATTTAACGATGCTTCCAAGGTCGCCGAACACAGTGTGACAAAAGCGAAATAAGTGTAAGGGCGTTCCGCACCGCCTAATATATCCTTATATGCCACACGTAATTGTTCATAATAAAGCTTAGTGCCATTTCTTAGATAATAACTTTTATCATTGTCAGAAAGGTTTAAAATTAATCTTCCGTCCATTTTTAATATTTATTTTAACTCTTTAGTTATTGTATTATGATGCATCGTGATGTCCTAAACATATATCTGGACAGTATAAATTTATATTATTGTATCTTTTGTTGCCCATAATGATTCACGCCATCCTGTTACATATTCTTTAATTTTAAATAGATTCCAGTTTTCGTCTAATAGCTCCAAACCTTTAAAGATTGCTGCCTCATCTAAGTATATAACATTTTCATACCTAAGATGAAATGCATCTAAAATTATCCTGGTTCCGTCATGCAAGCCTTCATCGCGATGCTTTGCGTAATTTGCGAGTGTGGTGATTAATTCTATAGTTGTATTTGCGTAACCATCAATAACTTTGTCTTTTTTATAATAGTTGAGCTTAGTTTTCGTCGTCCCTTCAATGTCCGCTATACTTCCAATAATATAATTTTGAAAAGCAATAAAAGCTAGCCCATAAATAGGTTCACTTTCTTCCATAAACCAATCGCCATCGTACCAATGAATTTTATCTATATTTCTTTCAAGTTCTTTGATGGATTTCTGAAATCCGTCTATAATCATATGTAAACTTTTTGACCTATAATCATTTCTACGCCAGTTTGTGTATTTGTTTTCCTCCATTCCTAACTTTCAATTAATATTTTAAACTTCTTTGATTAGACTTTATTTATAAGCTCTCATGTTATTTCATAAGATACATTTGAGCATATCACAATAAATATTCCCATCAGCTTCGTTTATTTTTTATAAACTCATTATAGTAAAAGTCGGCCTCTCCTTCTTTACCTGTTATAATGTCCATCATTATTTTATTTAAAAGCTCTGAACCGGTAACAATATCATTTTCAGTTATTTCCATGTGGTCAAAATCAGAATTAGTTGGAATGTCAACATTCATTATCCACCATTTTTCGATTTTGATTCTTAATCTCATTAACTCGGATAAGTTTTCTATATAATCATCGAACTGATTTTCAATCAAACAGGTCATCATATCATGTGCTAATCTATTTCTCAAACCTTTCTGTTTTTCGAAATTTAAAATATCATTATCATTAATCGCCTCAGATTCCTTTAGCCAATTTAATGAAGCATATAAAACGCTTTTATTTTTATTTACGACGTTTTTTATATAATCGGGACTGTAAGTGTATCCAGATTCATCAAAGCCTGACATATAAAAATCCTTAACAGATGTTATTATATAATCTTTAAATGATTCAAATAATGTTATATAAAAAGCGCCATTAATAAGATTTGCCTTTAAAGTTTCAGGTTTAAGGAAGTTAGTCCATTTATCGTAATTGGTCATCTTTCAAACGGTTAAAGATTATGTAATATAGTTATTTGTATTCTAGTCTGTTGCTGGCGTTATAACCGCACCACACATCACTCAATCCTCCGGCTTCTCCTTCGGATCCGCCATCCTTACTATCCTCGGCTCAAACTTCGCTAGTACTTCTACCAAATCCGTTTGCGCAGCCATTACGGTGTGGATATCCTTGTAGGCCATGGGGGCTTCGTCCATGTCGCTGCCCATCAGGGTAATGCGTTTATCCAGCAGGTTGGCGGCTATGGCGGCTTTGTCCAGCGTTTTAAAGGCGGCGCTTCGGCTCATCAGTCGCCCTGCCCCATGCGAGGCAGAGTTAATAGAGGCCGCATCGCCCTTGCCGCGCACCACAAAGCCGGGTGTGCTCATGCTGCCGGGGATAATACCCAGCACGCCTTCGCCGGCAGGGGTGGCGCCTTTGCGGTGCACCATCACTTCGGTACCGTCGGCCAGTTGCTCCTTCCACGCAAAATTGTGATGGTTCTCAATACGCACAAGCGGGTTAAGGTTTAGCGCACGGGCAATTTTGTTATGTATCTCGTGGTGGTTGGCGCTGGCATATTCGCCGGCCAGGTTCATAGCAATCCAGTATTCCTGCCCTTCGTCCTTATCCAGGTCGAGCCACGCAAGGTGCTTCGCTTCGGGTGGCAGCTTGGTTTTGGTCATGGCTATTTTGGAGTAATAATCCGCAATGCTCCCCCCAAACCCACGCGAGCCGGAGTGTGACAATAAAGCCAGGTACCCCCCTGCCGGGATGCCATCCAAAGCGCCTTCGGCTATGGTCAGTTCGCCCCATTCTACAAAATGGTTACCGGTGCCGGATGTTCCCAACTGCGCATAAGCTTTATCCTTCAAATTGCGGATCACCTTGGTTTCGCTCCAGGTCTTGCTATCAAACAACGAGGTATCATGGTACTTTTTGGTAGTCCCGCCAATACCGAAATTGGTATGGTCAATCAGCAGGTTTTTCAGCATGTCGGTTTCGGTATCCACCACGCGGGCAGGCATATCAAAAATGCTCAAACACATACGGCAGGCAATGTCCACGCCCACAGCAAAGGGAATAATGGCATTGGCCGCAGTGGCCAGCACACCGCCAATAGGCAACCCGTAACCCTGGTGGGCATCGGGCATAAGGGCGCCCGCGACAGCCACCGGCAACTGTATGGCTGTTTTCATCTGTGCTAAGGCGCCCACTTCAATATGTTCCAGGCCCCAAACAGGGAAATCTGCTATTTCTTCTTTCAAGGCAAAATTGCTGCGCTGCTGCTTAATAAACTTTCCCTCTTTACGCAAGGCGATCACATCTTCGGCCAGGTTTTTAAACTTACCGCCTTTCTTCATGGCGTAGGGCATCGGGTCATCTATCAAAGCTTCCAGGTTGGCCAGTATTTGTGTTTTGTCCATCACATTATGCTTCAGCAACCCATTAGCCACGCGACTAAAGTTTACCAATACTTCCACATCATTGATGCCCAAGGCTTTTAATTCGTTGTTGGTTATTTTTTCTTTTTCCATTTTGCCTCACCCTGCCCTCTCCAAAGGAGAGGGTTCATTAATTTATAATAAAACATTTAGTTCACCTCACTTTTAAAAGCCCTCTCCTTTGGAGAGGGTTGGGTGAGGCTTTATGATACAAAGTAAAATACCATCTGCGCAATCTATTTGCGCAGTAGAAAATATATTGAAAAATTTATGTTAGAAATTTATGAATGGCCTTTGCAGGCGATGCTTAGTTACTATTATACATCAATTATCTGTGATAACCATTGTAATATCAGTTATATCATCGTATGTAGCATACCAACAATTGCGACCGAATAATGCGAATGAATATGCAGCGATTTCTTCATGCGTTATCAAATGCCCAGGTATTTTGTGTGGTTGAACTGCTTTAAATGCCAACGTAGACAACAAAAAATGTATATTATTGATCACAAGTGATTGCTCACTTTGGGCTGCATTCTGTCCCTCAAATTCAATTTTATAGACTGTAAAACTTTGGTGATTATAGGTTATAAAGGCTTTGTAGCCCACGTCGCCGGTCCAACTTCTAACGAAATAAATAATGTCATTCCACGCATAAATATCCCATTTATCTTCCATGACCTTCGCCTTGTAGCCGCTGCCCTCGACTTTTTCCCCGTTATGACGATAAATCAGTTCTGTATCAATTGAAATACAATTTTTAAATCGAAAGCCGATATATTCCTGCCCGATGCCTGCTCTGTTTTTTAAGAAAAGTTCCGCGACATTTCGATTCTGAGTTGTAGAAGTCATCTGTTGCGTAAACGAGCGTATATCTAATATTCGCTTATTAAATGGATTACCTTCGCCCAAATCGTACCACTTAAAGTCGTATAAAGGATTAGCTTTCTGCTCTGTTTGTTTCTTTTGATCTTTCTTTTTGAAAAAGCTGAACATATTTTGTGATAAGATCTTCTAAAATAATGCAATTAAAACTACGCAGCGCTTATGCGCAGCAAAAATAATTGCCATATTTATTAAAATATTTTTCGATGCCTGTCAACCGCAATGCCCTGATCCGTTACCGCACTATTGATAGCTGCCTGCAAAGCCGCCGCCGCAAATGGACGCTGGATGACCTGATAGAAGCCTGTTCCGATGCCATTTACGAATACCAGGGCATCATGACCGGTGTAAGCCGCAGAACCATACAGGCAGATATAGAGATGATGCGCAGTAACAAGCTCGGTTACGAAGCGCCGATCATCGTAGTTGATAAAAAATATTACACTTACGAGGACAAGAACTACAGCATCACTAATATCCCCCTCAACAACCAGGATATGCAGGTGCTGGGCGAGGTAACCAGCCTGCTGCAACAATTCAAAGGCTTTAACCACTTTGCCGACCTCAGCGAAATGGTAAGCAAGCTGGAAGATAAGATATATACCCAAAAAACACACAGCGCCCCGGTGATCGACTTCGAAAAGAACGATAACCTGAAAGGGCTGGAATATATAGAGGTGATACGAAAGGCTATTGTGGCTAAGAAAACCATCTGTGTCACCTATCAATCCTTTAAAGCAAGAGAGGCCAGTACTTTTTGTTTTAGTGCCTATTTGCTAAAAGAATACCGCAACCGCTGGTTTGTATTAGGCGTTGCACACGTACGCCACCAGCCTTTATTAAATTTAGCATTGGACAGGATACAATCCATCACCGGGCATGAAGATCTTTACCGCGAAAACACCGATATCGATTTTTCTACCTATTATAATGACGTGATCGGTGTCACCAAATCGCCCGGTCAACGCGATTGTGAAGTGATTTTTTGGATCGATAACAAAAACGCGCCCTATGTGATCACCAAACCCTTGCATCATACCCAAAAACTGTTAAACGAGGATGAGACGGGAAAGATATTCAGCATCCGGGTAATCCTCAATTTTGAGCTGGAAAGGGAACTCCTGGGCTTCGGTTCAAAAATGAGGGTGCTGGGGCCGAGGATATTGGTGAAACAGATCAGGGAGCAATTGCAGAAAACATTGGATAATTATAAGCTGCTATAGTGTTGATCTATCTGTAATGAGTTTTGATATCTCCGAAACAGCTTGTTCAAACCTGCCTTGCCAACTGCCAGATATCTCCACAAATTTAATTTGATGATCAGCTAAAATCTCCCTGTGAGATTGATCCAATAAATCTCTGTCGGTTTTGTTTAACCGGGTACCATCCTGGTAATAAGTGGCGTCGTTATTTAAATAAAGATATAAGTCGGCTTTGTTAGTGTTATAGATATGTTCGTTAAACGGCAATTCCCTGTCAAATACAAACTTGGCGTATGATTTTGTGATATGAATATCAGTATCAATAATTAATAAAGGGCTATTGTCCAATATAGCATCATCTATTCTTTTAGCATGTTCATTAGCAACTAAAAGCAGATCGTCAAAAGTAAAATCGGTTGAATCTGGAATTAAATCCCTGCCGACCTCTAATATCATGCTGCAATTATAATATTCCGCAAGTTGCCCGGTTAAAGTTGTTTTCCCCGTAGATTCAGTTCCCAAAACAACAACTTTAACGGCGAAATAAGGCTTAACCGCGGTAGGCAAATAATGCCAGTTGGAGAAAAGATCATTCCTGATGACGGAAGCCGAAATAGGATGCCGGGTTTTATCCAGATCAAAAGGGATGTGTTGTATACCCATAAAACCGGCAACCAACTCGCCATAAGGCTCTGATGTAATGAGCAAGTTATAATCAGTATAATATTTTTTAAACTCGCCCGACCAGATTTGTGAAACACTTAAAGATGCTTGGGAAGTGTTTGGCAATAACCCGTTATCATAATGGAGTATTTTTACTTCCATTTTTTGGGTATCGAAAAAAATAGTTTCAATCCAGTTTTTCCTTACCTCACCGGGAGTGTTTTCTTCGTTGTCGCAACAAATTAACACGGATAAAAAATCGCATTTAGTCAGGGCGAAGCTAATCATGGCTTCGTGGCCTTTGTGAAAAGGCAAAAACTTTCCAAATACAAATGCCTTAATCATTAGCCAATTGCTTTTTCCAGTTATACAAGCCGTATGACGCTAACCCAAGAAAGATCAAATACTCCAGAGATAGAAAATAAACTCCTTTTTTGAAATACAGAATTACACAAACGGCATCTACCAATATCCATAAATGCCAGTTTTCGATTTTCTTTTTAGCGAGCAAAACCGTGGCGACAATACTCAAAACCATTACGAAAGAATCGGTAAAAGGATAGGCCGCTGCAATCTTGAAATAATTAGGCAGGTATGTGTGGATGTTTTTAATGAGAAAGCCAATTACTATTGAACCAACTATAATAACAGCAGCGGTTAACCGGCGTGCTTTTACATTAACAACAGCTATTTTGTTTTCAACTCTTATAGTGTTCCAGTTATACCAGCCATAAATGGTAACTACAAAAAAATAGACCTGCAAAAACATATCGGCATAAAGGTGTACCTGGAAAAATAAAAGGAAGAGAAATATTTCATTAACAATGCCGGTGCTCCAGGTTAAAATATTGGCCTTTGATGCAAAATAAACCGAGATGAGGCCAAATACTGTTCCTATTAATTCAATATAACTAATGGGATAACCTATGATGGTAAAAGCGGTTTGTGTTATTTCAAAAAAATGCATTAAAAAGTATATTTTACCGAAGTGTAAAAATTTGCAGGCGATTGAACAAAGTATTTTTTTGTACCATCAGTGTCCACATAGCCATTGTTAAAGTATTTGGTGTTGGTAATGTTGTTTACGAAAATACCAAACTGAAAGTGTTTAATGTCATACTGCACCCTGGCGTTTAACGTGACGTATTGGTTAACCTGTGCAGTATTGGCAAAATTAATGAACGACCGGCCTTGAAACCGTGCTGATACACCTATTAAAAATGCTTTACGATTATAGGTTACTTCCTGGTTAATAATAACCGGTGGCGTCAGTATGGGGGCAAACGACTCCGTTTGTTCTTTAATACGGCTATAATTGTAGGATGAGTTGTTGATGAGGTGGATATGATCATCGATTTTATAGTTGACGCTTAGTTCAGCCCCGGTCCTGTAACTGCGGTCTACTTCATTAGTAAGAGCCAGGCCATTAGGGCCTAATTGTCCATTCAGCACAATTTCATTTTTAAAATTCATGTAGTAAAAATTCAAGTTAAAATTGATTTTGCCCGACTGATGACGCAGCCCAGTTCCTGATCTATTACATACTCCGGAACATTCTCCGCAATAATGGCGTGGCCCGAACTATCGGCCAACAAATTATCGTTGCCGCCAAACATATCATTTCGGGTAGGCTCGCGGCCGGTTCTGCCAATGCTGTAGTATAAGGTGGAATGATTATTAACCGCAAAACTCAAACCTGCTTTGGGATTGAGAAAATACCAATCCATTTTATTTAAAGGCACATCGCCGTGATAATCAAACGTGGCGTAACGCGATTGAACATCGGCAAAAAGTGTTACTTTACCAATTGCATAATCGGCCTTGGTAAAAACACTGAATTCGTTTTTGTAACCTGTATTTTCATACAACTGACCAGTTGTATTTAAACTACCGATATGCCTTCTGTCGTATATACTGCCATTGATCCCGGTTGTCCAGTTAAATGATCCTTTGGAGTAAGTGTAATTGCTGAACAGGCCGATGAGGTTGGACAGGAAAGCATAGTTATACAATTCGTTGGTTGTTGGCAAACCTAAATAAGCATTCTCATTATACCCATAATGGCCGTTAAGATAGGTGTAGTAAACACTCGATTGCACGCTTGATGCGGTATTAGGATGCCACACATGTTGAAGCTGTACCAATAGTTGGATGAAATTGTCCCTTTCGTTACTATCCAAATTTGTTCTTCGGTCTTTTTCAATTAACGCTTCAGCTACGCCCAACCAGGCTAGCTGATTTTGCTGATGGCCCACTAAAACATTCATTTTAAATGCCGATTTATCATAGATTAAATCGCCGCCCATAAAAACAGATTGAGAACTATTTGAGGAATGATATTTATACCCATCGGAATAGATTTGAGAGGCCCTCACATAAAATGCCTTTTTGTTTTTTACCCTATTATATTCAGCAAATGCCCTGTGGCTGTTAAAGGAGCCATAACCAAAGCCAACGGTAGTATAGGTAGAATCGTAAAGATTAGGAGAAAATAGCTGAACGCTACCACCATAACTTGCAACTCCATTTTTACTCGTTCCAATACCCCTCTGAATTTGAATTTTACTTACCGAATTTATAATATCAGGATAGTTTGAAAAATAAGCACCCTGATCTTCGGGTTCATTTAAAGGAACTCCATCCAATGATATGTTTATCCTGGTTTGGTCAATTCCTCTCATCCTGAAATAGGAATATCCTTGTGTACTTCCCGCATCAGAATATACGGTTATTGAAGGTGTTTCCAAAAGTAAGTAGGAAGGCTCCTGCCCGGTTGATTTAGCTTGCAGGTCTTTGCCGCTTATGTTCAGAAATGTAACAGGTGTTAATTTATCGGCCTGGTAAGTCACCACCACCCCCTTTATCAAGTTCGAAGTATCGTGTTTTAAGGCAGTCTGCGCCTTAAGTTGTATAGCTGCAAATAGCAGGACAATGGACAGCCTAATGTTTTTTAGCATAAAAGTTTAGGCCTTATGATTTGTATTGGCTTTTACCTGCTCAAAGGTGATGGTATTAACCAGTTCGCCGTTTTCAAATACAGTATGCAGCTCATCCGCTAATTCTAAATGTTCCTGCTCGTTTACGGTTTTAAAGGTGCCGTTAATCTTCACTAGTTTTAAACGGCCACCTTTGCTCTTTTTAAAACTTGGGGTAATGTTGCCTTGTGCATCCATTTCAGTTGGGTTTTTTTCAACTGCTACTTCTTTTCCATTAATAACCGCACTGCTGCATTTCAACGCAAATTTTTGTGTGTCCCGATCAACCTTTTGCAGCAAAGCGCCGCCCATGCCCAGTACCAAATTTTCGGCGCTGATACCGTAATCCTTTAAGGCTTTGTACATATTTTTGATCTCGGTATAGTTTACACCATCGCCTTGTATCACTCTTATTTGCGGTGGCAATACTTTATAACCTTTTGCATTAACAGTAAAGCCAAACTTGCTGAACAATATCTCAAATATTTTAAGCAAGGTCATGATAGGGTCGCCACTATCAGGGCGAATAACCAGGGTACCTTTACGGTTCAATATCTCATCTCGCAACCCCGTTCCCCAGTATTCTTCACAAGCTTTAAAAATGTTAAAGCTATCAGACACGCAGGCAATAGTTCCGGTTGGGAAAGTCCGCAAAACATGTTTAAAGATCTCTAGTTCGCCTTCACGGCCCAATAAAGTACAAATGCTGTGCTCAGTAGCAGGTACACTTAACCCGTAAACCTTTTCAGCATCATAGTAATTAATAGCCATGCCGCTGCCGGCCAGGTTATCACTTCCGCTAAAACTGAGCAGATGCGCTGCACCGCCAATTTTAGCACTTTCTACACTGCTTACACCGCGAAAGCCAAAGTCATTTAGCACAAAATCAATCCCTTTTTCAGCGCCTTCGGTAGCTGTTTCGTTATAGTATTGAGTAACTACTTTTCTGATCTGGCTGCTTAAAGTAGCTACAGTACATGGGTACCATACCTGCATCAGCAGTGTTTCTAAAAAATTGGTGAGCCAGTAACATTCCGGATCTGTGTTTTCAATGGTCATTAATGCATTGCCCGTAGGCACTGCTGTTCCTTCAGCAACAGCTTTTATTTTTACGGGCAGTTGGCCATTGTATTTATCCAGGATGTATTGAAATTTAGATTTATCAAATACATCATCGCGGCCAAATACCTGCTGCAAAAAACTGTCAGCCTCGTCCAGGTCTTGTTGTGTAAATGCAGGGCCTTGCAAATACTCTTTCAAAAGGTACTGCAGACCGAAAAAGACGGTCTCATTAAACATTCCGCCCCGGCTTTCCAGGTAGCTGTAAATTTGAGTGGTACCGGGATAATAGAATTTATGATGCGCATATTTATAAGCATCAGCCAAAAGGATCAAATTTTCTCGTTTCATGATATTAAAGGTTTAGGTATTTAGTAATGACAAAATTAAATAATTGATGATGCTCATCGCTAAGCATACCATCTTTCATTAACTGGGGCAGATCAGTCACTTTGAACCAATCAAGGTCGATTATATCATCGTGCGCCGCCGGCGTACCGCTGATATAATTACAGCTGAATAATAGGGTAATGATCTTATCGGCCTCATTACGGTAACGCCAGTCATTTATTTTGCGGGATGTCTCGTAAGTCATTTCGCCGGTTTCCATTTCACCACATTCTTCCGTTAACTCCCGTTTGGCTGCAGTTTCATAGCTATCGTCCTCAGGATCTGCAAACCCTCCTACAAAGCGCCATTTATTGTTGGTAGATTTTTTACCCAGCAATATTTCTGTCTTGTTATTTTTGAATAATGCGATATCAACCGTTGGATAAACTTTGGTGTATTGATTATAATAAGCATACAAAATACCGGCCCTGAAATCGTTTGAATCAAACACTTTATCCGCATATTGTTTACGTAATTCCGTTGCGTTATAATCACCGTGCTCAGGTAATTCAACGGTTTCAAATTTGCCGGAATAATACGGAATAAAGCTATCCCGGCTGCCATACAGGCAAAAGTGCTCGGCAGGGAAAACGCCTTTTAGTAAGTGATCAATATTATCGGACCATGTTTTATCGCTCGGATGGTCGCTCACCGGCAAAACGATCACATCAGGATAATCCTTTTTGATCATCTTCTCACGTGTATAATAATCATAAGGATTTTTCCGGCTACCCATGATCGGGCTTACACCTAATAATATGATCAGCTTAGCGTGATTTTCTGTTACCTGGCTGATCAATTGCCTGTGGCCCTCGTGCAGGTATGGTGTTTGGAAACGTGCGATGATAACTGCTGTCTTCATGACTAATTTGCGTTAATTATACGCAAATATAAATATGCGTTTTAAATACGCAAATTATTTTTTACTTTTTTTTAAAAAAAACTTAAGAATTATATTTCAAAATTGATTCCCTCTTTTGTTAGGCGGAAATACTTCTCTTCGTTAAACCGGAAGAGGTTGCCCGGGCGGCCCGCACCATTCAATGCCTGTTTCTCGTCTGTTTCTTCCAGGAAGCCGAATTTGGTGATCTTCTTTTTAAAATTGCGGCGGTCTATAGGGCGATCTAACACCGCCATGTATAGCTTCTCTAATTCAGAGAACGGGAATTTCTCTTCCAGCAATTCAAAACCTACCGGCTGGTAAAGTATCTTGCTTTTTAATCGCTCATGGGCTACACGGATGATTTCATTATGGTCAAAAGCCAGTTGCGGTAATTTTTTGATGTTAAACCATGCCACGTCGGCAGCGTCTGTTGCAGCTTGCAACTCAAAGGCATCTGGTTTAACCAAACCATAATATGTGATAGATATCACACGGTTACGCGGATCGCGGCCGGGTTTACCAAAGCTGTACAGTTGCTCCAGGTAATTAATGCTGATTCCCGTTTCCTCTTTTAATTCTCTCTGTATAGCATCTTCCAGTGATTCATTGTCCCCTACCAATCCACCTGGCAGTGCCCAACCGCCTTTAAATGGCTCAATATTTCTTTTAATAAGCAACACAGATAACCCTTCTTTTGAAGTATATCCAAAAACTACGGCATCAACAGCTACTTTTATATTTTGCAGGGCAGGCATTTTACAAAGTTATTAATAAGCGCAAGGCAGGCAAATGTGGATGTTCATCGTATTAGCTAGAACATATTGGTTCTTTGAATGACATTGAGTATTTACGTTTGATAATAAGGTGCACTAATGGAAATCCGACTAATTGCTTTTCAATTTTGCAACATTTAACTCAATTAGCTATATTAGTTTGCTTATCCTAAAACCTTATGCGCAACTCTAACCTTGCCTTATTAAAGATAATTCTTATTTCCTTATGTTTGTTCTTGTGCAATTTTTCCAGTGCACAAAACCGTTATAACAACATCATTTTCAAGATAGATTCGTTGGCTGATGTTGGCTTACCGAAATCCGCTCTTTCCGAAGTTGGAAAACTGGAAGACTTAGCCCGAAAAGAAAATAATACCTCCCAAATTATCCGTTCAGTTATTTACCATTTAAAGTTTCAGACTTATCTGGAAGATGATGCTTTAGTTTCCGTCATCAATACACTCAAATCCGATATTGACAGATCGTCCTACCCGGTAAAACCAATATTACAATCATTTTTGGCTGATATGTACTGGAATTATTATCAGGAAAACCGCGAACGCTTTGCAGGGCGAAGCAAGCTCGAGAAAGCAGACGTAGATTTCAGAAATTGGGACCTGGCCACAATTATTGAGCAAACAACCAAACTTTACCGACTGTCTTTATCGAAAGATGAAAAAGAGCAGGATACGAAAATTGACCTATTAAATGAGATGCTGGAAGGTGACGTAAATACCCGCAATTTACGGCCTACCCTTTATGATTTACTTTTGCATAGGGCACTTGATTATTTTTTAGCAGAAGAACCCGCTTTAACGAAACCAAAAATGCCCTTCACTGTAAATGACGCACGTTTTTTTGGTGAAAGTAAAGAATTTGCAAACCTTATTGTAAGGACATCGGACACCAGTTCGACGCTGTACCAGGGGATAAAATATTTGCAGCAAGGAATTGCTTACCACCTGAAAAGCAAGAACAAAAGGGCACTTGCAGACCTGGACCTAAAAAGGTTGTCATTTTTATACAGCAAGGCTTCAATTAAAGACAAAGACAGCCAGTATATTTCAGATCTTAAAGTTATTGCAGGAGATACATCAGCGGGAGTTATCAGGGCAGACGCATTAGTAACTATAGGCAAATATTACATTGACGGTGATAGCCTGGCCACCGCTTTAATTTACCTGCAAAAGGCGGTTGCCGGTTATCCTAAAAGCCTTGGCGCAAAAAATGCGGCTAATCTTATAAAAACAATTACTCAAAAAGCGCTTTCGGCAACCATGGAAGATATAAATGTTCCTGAAAAGCCACTTCTTGCCCGGCTAAGTTACCGGAACATTGCATCTATAAATTACAAGATATATCTCTTAACCGATCTCCAGGTGAGCCGAATAAAAAAAATGGATAGTAATATGGGGCAAATTCTGGCGGGTAAAGCCACTTTTTCCTACCTTAAAAGTTTAAAACCGGTACAGGTTCGTCAATTAAGTCTGCCTCATACGAGCGACTACAAGGAACATTCGACCGAGTTTAAAATTGATCCATTAAAAAATGGGACCTACCTGCTTTTGCTAAAACAGACGACTCAAAAAGATAGCCTGATTCAACTAACAAACTTTAAAGTGAGCGGTCTTGCCTATACCCTAAGAACACGGCCAGGCGGTGTACGTGAGATAAGGGTGGTTAATCGTGAAACCGGTAGTCTTTTAAAAGGAGTTTCAGTGCTATTGACCTATCAACCTGACAGTTATGGCAAGGCCAATAAAAAGCCAATCATAGTTTCTGGTATTACCGATGAAAACGGGAGTTTTATTTTTAGCATGCCGGGCAACAGCTTTTCAGTTTCATTAAGTTATGAGGGTGATCGTTTAATGAGCGGCGAACAATATGTTTATTATTCACCGTCGGCATGGTCGGATAATCAGCCGCTTACCAGGACCATTTTCTTTACTGACCGGCAAATTTATCGCCCGGGCCAAACAATTTATTTCAAAGCTTTGCAGATTCAAAGCGATAATGGGAAAAGTCAAATACTGCCAAAGACCGATCTGAATATTGAGTTCAAGGGGCAAAACGGGCAGCAACTGGGTAGCGCCAAACTGCAAACCAATGAATTCGGCACTATCGCGTCCTCATTTACCATTCCACAAAATATACAGAATGGCACCGTAAAGATATCAACATCAACCGGCTCGATAGGTGTTATAATTGAGGAGTACAGACGGCCTACTTTCAAAGTGGACTTTGATCCATTTACTAAAAGTTCCAAGCTTAACGATAGTATTACTGTTAAGGGAACAGTAAATACTTTTTCGGGCTATGGCCTTTCGAACGTCCGCATCGCTTACCATATCACGAGGGCACCTAATCTTAGGGCTTACCTTCTTGAGTCCAGCAATGTAAAGTTAAATAAAACACTTGCTGTTCGGAAGAATTCATCGGTTACAGAAATACTTGCGGACACAATTAAAACAGACGAGCAGGGAAGATTCGAAATTAAATTTCTGGCCACAGGTGTAGATAAAGACGGTTCGGACGAAGCTTATACATTTGCCATAAATGCTGACGCAACAGATGGTAGTAATGAAACACAGTCTGCAAATACTGAAATCCTGTTAAGTAGCCAGGCCATTCAACTTGAAGCAAATATTCCTGAAATGGTGATAACTACACAAGGATTAAATGCGACAGTGCAGATCTATAATTCAAACTATAAGCGGCAAAATGGTAGCGCCAACGTTCGAATTTATGCTTTGAAAGGCCCGGGAGTTTCTTATAAGGAAAGGCTTTGGGAGGCTCCGGATAAACTGATGATCGGCAAAGCTGACTTCAAAAGAGACTTCCCAGATTTTTCCTACGATCATGAAGACGAATATAAAAACTGGCAGCAGGGAGAAAAAATTATTGACTTTCAGCTTGAACTAAAGAAGACTGATGAAAACGCGATAGATTTGAGTAAACTGCTAAAATCGCCGCCGGGAGTTTACGAGGTGGTCATTAACGTCAAAAGTGAAGGCGGGGACACTGCGTCAATTATTAGGTATATTAACTTTGTGACGGAACATGCCCCGGTACAAAAAATCCGGGATTGGATAGTACCAGTAGCAACTTCTGTTAACCCTCATGAATCGGCAGTATTTTTCATAGGCCTCAATAAAAATTGCAGCGTTTTGTTTGAAACTTATGATGGTACCAAATTGCTTTCTTCAAGGATATTAGCGTTATCCCAGGGGTCTTCCCAAAAGATCGTCGTACCTGTGCCGCCAACGCAGCGTAATAGCTTCTGCGTACAGTTTACCGCAATTAGTGAAAACCGGCTTTACAACTATTATCAGCGAATAACAGTACGGGATACTCTTAAACCCCTTCATATTCGACTGATAACTTTCCGGGATAAACTTCAGCCAGGACAAAAAGAACAATGGAAACTACAGATTACTGGCAATAACGACAAACAGGCATCGGAACTTGTGGCCGGATTGTACGATGCCTCGCTTGATGATATTACGCCCGCGGCTACCTGGGAAAAAGAGTTTTCTTATCTACCCTACGTGGGATCCTATTTCCAGTGGGAGAAAATAGACCCTTCAACGTCCGTTAATACGATTGACGATGGTTCTGATACCCATTATTTTTCGGATTATATAGAACCGCGGACTTATGAGAGCATAAATATGCTAGGCTTTGATTATTATGGTAACGATAATGGAAACTACACGGACTTTTTGGAGGACGCCAAAGCGTTTAGGACCATACGTATAAATGAAAACAAAAATGAAGCCAGATACAAAAAGAACGCCGTTCTGGTCAAGAATGGTTTTGACGTAATTGGGCGGGTGGTATACAAACGAACTAAAGTTAGCATTTCCGGTATAAAAGTAAAAATAGGTAATACAGCTATAAGCACTGTAACCAACTCATTGGGGTATTTTAAGATCAGGGTACCTATAAATTCAGTATTGGTTTTTAGTGGCAAACATTTTATCCCCAGAAAAATAACGCCACAAAAAGGGCAAAGACTGATTGTGAATATGTTATATCCTATTCATGACTTAGAAGAATTAGAAGTAGCGGATCCCGGCGTTAAAAGTGTAAAGGGCGACCCGAATTCGGAAATAAAGATAGATGAACCTGTTGGTAATAGCGATGTAAAAATGGTAGTGGAGGAAGACAATAATAGTATGGTAGTTTCCGGTTTTAACGGCTACACTACTGCAAAGGTAAAATTCCCGCCACCTGTCTTAAAAGCTGATAACGAAGCTAAACAATATGAAAAGGTTGTGATGAGGGAAATCAGGATTGCGAATAAAGTAAATCCTGTCACCATACGCAAAAACTTTAGCGAGACGGCGTTCTTTTACCCCCAGTTACACACTGATGAAAAGGGGGAGATACTGATTGATTTTACTATCCCCGAATCGCTTACACGCTGGAAATTCAGGGGATTTGCGCATGATAAGGACCTGCAAAGTGGATATATCGAGAACGAAGTAGTCACCCAAAAGCAATTGAGCATCAGCGTCAATATGCCGCGCTTTATGCGTGAGGGTGATACCATCACCATCTCAGCCCGATTGGCTAATCTGACGAATGATAAATTAAAAGGTGAGGTCAGCCTGCAACTCTTCGATGCGCTAAACATGCAGCCGGTATTACTGCTGGTAAACCCTGCCGAAGCAAAACAAATGTTTGAAGTGGCTTCATTGACCAACAAGGCAGTATCATTTAAATTGGTAATACCGCAAAACCTGGATGCCCTAACTTATCGCCTTACTGCTGACGCAGGCACTTACAGCGATGGAGAAGAAAATACACTACCCATACTGCCTAACCGCATGCTGGTTACCGAATCAATGCCAATGATGATAAGGGCCGGGCAGGAAAAGACCTTTACTTTTGATAAGCTCCTGAACAATACCAGTACCACCCTGAAAAATAAATCGCTCACGCTTGAATATACTCAAAACCCAACCTGGTACGCGGTGCAGGCGTTACCCTATATGATGGAATTTCCGTATGAGTGCTCTGAGCAGGTGTTCAGCCGCTATTACGCCAATAGCTTGGCTACTAATCTTATGAATCACATGCCGGTCATAAAAAGGGTTTTCGATCAATGGAAAAACAGCAACAGTACAGCGCTTTTGTCGAACCTTGAAACCAACCAGGAATTAAAATACACCCTGCTTGAAGAAACACCCTGGCTGCGCGACGCGGTGAACGAAACAGAACAAAAGAAACGTATCGCTTTGCTTTTCGACCTGAATAAAATGGGCAACGAGCTTCAATCAAACCTGGATAAACTGCAACACAAGCAACTGGCCAATGGCGGCTTCACCTGGTTTGGCGGCAACGAAGCCGATCGCTATATCACTCAGCATATTATAGCAGGTATCGGTCAATTATATCATTTGCATATTCCCGATGATAAAAGAGGACAGTTGCGGGTAGTAGCTGATAATGCTATAAGCTACCTGGACAATGAATTGTTGACAGATGAAAGATATGCCAAATCACATCAGCGTTATGAAAACAGAGAAATAGGTGCGACAGAAATACATGCATGGTATGCCCGCAGCTATTATCCTGATCAAAAAATGAATGGTGAACTAAAAAAAGCATTTACTAATTACACCGCACGTGCAGAAAAGCAGTGGCTTACCCAAAATGTCTACCAGCAAGGGATGATCGCCCTTACTATGTTGCGTAATGGTAAGTCGTTAATAGCAAATGCAATCATCAAATCGTTAAAAGAAACAGCACAGCAATCAGACAACCTGGGTATGTACTGGGGCAAAAATCTACAAGGCTACTTCTGGTATGAATCACCCATAGAAACCCAGTGTTTGCTTATAGAACTATTTACAGAAGCCGGCGGAAACGGAAAAGCAGTAGAGGAAATGAAGATATGGCTGTTACGCAATAAACAAACCAACGATTGGAAAACAACTAAAGCTACTGCTGCTGCCTGTTATGCCCTGTTAATGAGGCAGGATGATTGGCTGTCACAAGATGCTACATCCAATATCAAACTTGGCGGACAGGAGCTTGAAGAATTAAGACCAGGTATTAAAGCAGATGCCGGAACTGGCTATATCAAAACCACATGGGCCGACGAACAAGTAAAACCAGCTTTGGGAAAATTGGAAATCAAAAATAACGGCAAATCTATTAGCTGGGGAGCCATGCATTGGCAGTACCTGGAGCAACTAGACAAGATCACTCCGTCAAAAACTGATATTCAGATGGAACGCAAATACTTTATTCTGAAGCAAACTGATTCCGGTCCTGTATTAACTGCCGTTGATGCAAATCATCAGCCCAAAACAGGGGATCTGCTCAAAGTTGTAGTTCATCTTAAATCAGGCCGTGATTTTGAATACGTTCAGCTAAAAGACATGCGGCCTGCGGGTACAGAACCGGTAAGTGTATTGTCCGAATATAAATATCAGGACGGATTATGGTACTATGAAGTGACTAAAGATGTGGCCACAAACTTCTTCATCAGCTATTTAAACAAAGGGAGCTATATTTTTGAATACCAACTGCGGGTCGCTCAACCCGGCAATTTTTCAACGGGCATTACTACAATTCAATGTATGTACGCTCCGGAATTTAACGCACACAGCGAAGGGAAAAGATTGGTGATTACCGGTAGTGATAAATAGTAAATCAGAAACAAAAAAAGAGTTACACTTTCGATGTAACTCTTTGATCTTGTTTGCGGAATGGACGGGACTCGAACATTAGCTAATAATAGCTGATTCACAGTCCTTTATATCTTTTAAATAAAAGACGCCACGATTGACGCTGTATCTAAAATTAATTGTCTTTCTTTCAATGACATTTTAAGAACGAAAGCCTTCAATATTCAAGTACAAACAACTGATATCAGCTACATTTTCGTTATTGCAATTTACGACTTTTATTGATCGTCATATTATATTTTGAATTAATTATAAAAATGCATTATAACCAAAGCTGATTATATTTACAACATTATGAAAAAACCTTTCCTTATCATGTTATGCGGGCTAATTGCAATCGTTTCAGCCTGCTCAAAAAAAGATAGTCCAAACCCTACATCAAGTTCCATCGTAGGCAGATGGGCAATAAAAGGCGACACCTCACGCGAGTATATAGACGGAGTAGTGGCCTCTACTTATGTAGTGCGCGGCATTAATTCGCCCTGGTGCCAATTTAATGCCGATGGCACGGGGTTTATGAAATTCAATATAGGTCCACCCGACGATACCATACATTTTACTTATAGCGTATCACACGATTCGCTTTACTTTGCACATCCCGATGAGATCATCCGCGGAACAACTTATAGTGCATTTTCATACCACGCTGATATTCAATTGTTAAATGAACATAATCTGATAACAGTTAACAAGTTTGGCTTTAGCCCAAATTACATCGAGGACCAATATTTTACCCGGTAAATGTTTGACAGGATATTTGTTGATTGTATTGGAAATTGTTCGAACACAATGAATTATGATCATCCTATTGACCTGTTTGAATTTTGCCCATAAGTTTAACAGAACCTTATGATAATTTGATTTTGCCTGAGACAAAAAACCCGTAAATAATTCATTTACAGTATTTTCTGCATTTTTTTAAATTACTTAGCCGAGAGAGAAGCTTCAAGGGAAATTGAAAAATCTTCTAATATTCATGTGCCTCTCAATATTAACTACACCGTCTTAATTAACTATACCTTCTTACAAAATGTTTTCTATAATTACTACCGCTGTTGCGGTCAGTTTAATATGGGCTAATGATACCATTATATTAAAATTACCCAAAGTGTTAACAGTATTTCTAGTTAAACCCAACAGGACGATTTCTGGTTTGCCCAGTTCATTATTTATTATTTCAACTTCGTTAAAGGCAGTACCATTAAGCCACCCTGTTCCCAACGCTTTAAAAAATGCCTCTTTTGCAGCAAAACGGGCGGCGTAATGCTCCTGTTTGTGGGGTTTGCTTTCGCAATAGGCAATTTCATTTGCCGAAAACACCAATTCGCGGAAGCCGTTATCCTTTTCTATCTTTTCTGCTATGCGCTCCACTTCAACTATATCAATACCTAAACCGGCTATCATAATTAATCTGTTTAGATCAAACTTATATAAATTTCGGCAGAAGGCTTCGACCGTTTACCGTTTAAACTTCGGCAGGTTCAGGGTGTTTTGTTAAGGCCAGTTTTTTACCAGCGTGTTCAGTGGCAATAGAAGCTACTATGCAGGTAACCAATATCAGTACTACAGTACCATTCAGGATGTTATCGTCAATAATTTTACTTTTGTAGCCGATTAAAATAATAGCCAGCGTTGCCGCAGCGTGCGAGCTGCTTAATCCAAATATAAGTTTGCGCTGTATATTTGAATAGCCTAATATTTTCTGGGTTAAAAATGCCGATGCCCATTTCCCTGCAAGGGCGGCAATGGTGAGGCTAATGGCTACAATTAAAGCGCCCAAGCCAGCGAAAAATACATGGAAGTTAACCACCATCCCCACGCTTATTAAAAAGAAAGGGATAAATATAGCGTTACCCATAAACTCGATATTGCTGAATAATTTTGACGGCCTAAGGATTAGCCGGTTAAGGGCCAGCGCGGCAATAAATGCACCTATAATAGGATCAAGACCAGCCATTTGTGCTAAAAATGCGGAAAAGAACATGCCCGTAAGTATAAAAACGAAATGTGATGTTTTATTGATTTCGGGTTTATTGAAAAACCACTTCGCTACAACCGGAATGACTAAAAAAACTATCAGAAAAAATACAGTAAGAGAGGTTATTAACTGTAACCAGAAAGCTGAAGTTAAGCCTCCATTTTTGGCACCGATAATTATTGCGAGTATAATAAGAACGGTTGTGTCTGTCAATATGGTGCCCCCAACGGTTACAGATACCGCTTCGTTTTCAGACACTCTGTATTTACTTACAATTGGGTAAGCTACTAATGTATGAGTAGCAAACATGCTTGCTGTAAGCAGGGATGTAAGCAAAGGATAACCAAGCAAATAATAACAAAGCGGGAAACCGATTACGATAGGTATTGAAAAGGTTAAAAAGCCAAATATCAGGCTTTTGTGCTTTTGTCTTTTAAACTCGGCAAGGTTAAGTTCAATACCGGCAATAAACATAATATATAAAAGCCCTATGGTAGCGAAAAGCTCAACTGCCAGGTTTTTGGTAAGCAAATTTAATCCGTAAGGCCCGATGATGGTCCCGGCAATAACAAACCCTACTATATCAGGTATTTTGATCTTCGCCATCAAAATTGGTGCAAGTAGAATTATAAAAAGTATTAGCGTGAAAATAAGTACCGGGTTAGTTAAAGGAAGATGCAACTGTTGTAATGCATGGTCCCAAATGTTAGAGTTCATAGAGTAATCAAATCAAAATTTAGGTATCAGTATTTATCTATTAATATTATACGCCCAATTTCTTATTGCATTTTGTAATTTTTTGTTTCACCGATGCCTCTTCCTCTTTTGTTGCGATTACTTTGGTTAAAGCATGTTGATAATAACCGAGTGCTTTATTAAATTGCTTCAGTTTAAATGAGTAATCGCCAGCCACTATATAGGCGTTGTAATATTGCGGATTATTGATAATTAAGCTATCTGGGTCTATCTTTTTATCGTCATTTACACGCTGTACAATATTCCTGTAAGCCACAAAGTTTTTATAGATCCGTGTATTTAAAAAAGTATCAGGAGGAATGGTAAGATTGCTGTCTATGATTTCCTGATCTTTTTTCATTCCCTTCAGGGCGAAAACCTTTTTTAGGTCGTAACATACAAATTCTCCCAGCTGCCATGGGGATGTTGAAACCCATACCTTTAATTTCTGAGGTTCAAAAACAATGGAATGGTGGGCGACAAATTGATTAATTGATTTCTCATTGCCAATACCAATATTAGCGTTATTTAATCCTTTGGTATCTCTTAATATGTCAATAGTTTTTTGAACGGTGTTTTTACCATTATTTTTCAACAAGTCCATTAGATGATTATACCGGTAAAATGAAGCACTATTATTCATTTGTTCGATATTCTCTTTTGTATGAACCAAAGAATTGCCCTGGAAATGATTAGTACAAACTATATAATTACTATTCGGATCATAAACATCATACGTAGTCGGCGTTTTTTCAATAACAACCGCCTTTTTATCATTAGCCGATCCTATGAGCAATGATTCAGAAACAAACATTTTACGTTTTTTAGCGATCTGGAGAGCTTCATTGACATTTTTGGCATACTGTAAAATTTCACGAGCAACTAACGATACTGGCGTAGCGGCACCTGTTGGTAAAGTACTTTTCGCGGCATTGATTGTGATGCTTAAGCCCTGTTCATTCATGCCGGAAACTGCCCCTATAAACCCTCCCCAGGTAACCGTCATAAACTTATACCCTTGTGCAGGGTTATAAAAAGCCACGATCTTATCACGGGCAAAATCGTCGTTCACATAAAAATCGAAATTACGGCCGATGATCATTGTACCATCTTGCGACCGCGCATCCCAGGTGCCGAATGATGTGCAGCCTACCAAAGCCATACCCTGTAAAGCGTGTCCTATATCATGTGCTCCATGATAATTAAAAATACGTTGATAGTTAGATCCTATATATTTATATTTATCCGAAGCTGATTGTGATATACCGTATATCTCTTCCTTATACTCTTCAGTTACATTTTTGGATAAGTCGCGGTTAAACCAGGCAACAAAATATTTAAGAAAGGAGCGATAAAACTTGGAAGGTACCATTTTCACGATCTGTGAGGTAAAATAATCCTCTTGCTTTACTACCTGCTCTTTCGTAAGCTTCCCATTAATCACTCCCCGCTCAAAAGGTTGCCCTTCAACATATAACTCATAAAGGCCGCTTTTACTTTTCCGGAACCAGTTGTTTTTGATGGTATAAAAACCCGGAGATAGTTCGCTTCGCTGTAATTGCTCGCTACTAATATCTTTTGGCTTTGGCGGATAATCAATAGCTACACAATACAAATAAATAGCAAGAATTAAAAATAAAGCAACAAAGCCCGAAAAAACATATAAGAAGCCTTTCAATAGCTTTTGCAGCATGGTTTTCTTCTTACGCATTTCTTATTTTAGTTATGACATTATCATTACCTAATAAAGCGCAACAGGTAACAATACCGCTCATTGATGCGCCCAATATCCCATGGAGGTTAAGGTTTTGTCCTGTTAAGTATAAATTGGGCAATTTTGTTCTGGGCGATATAAAAGTTTTTAGAGTGTGTTTGTAGTCCTTAACTATTCCATACAGCGATCCGTCATCATTACCAATATAATCCCGGTATGATAATGGTGTAGACACATAGTACGATTTTATACAATCTCTTAGCCCCGGAAATTTTCTTTCAACGGCATCCAGCAATGTTTCAGCCTTGCGTTTTTTAAATTCGTTATACGTTTCTCCCCGGTCGTTCACATCGGAAACAGTGTTAAACGTGTCTTTCCATTGCGCCACTTCTTCAAATCGCATATAACTGAGTATGGATAAGCCATCAGCATATTCTTCTGATTTTGATGAGGCGCCGCAAAATATGGCATATCCTAAGGGCCAGTTATCCTCGGTGTGGTCTGCAGTGGTCCAAACGTAACCCTCGCGACCGCAGTAATAGTTGTGTTTTAAATATTTAAAGGTATCCTTCTTAAAAACAATATTTAATGTAAATGCCGATGTAGAGTTCTCCAGGCTCTTTAACCGGTTACGATAAGCGTTTTTTATCAAAGGGGTATCAGTGATTTCCAGAGTTTTAACCGGGTGCATATTAGAAATGAACTGTTTGGCGTACATTTTAGCGCCATCCTGGCATTCAACGTAGCTTACCAGCCCATTTTCTTCAACGATCCTTTTTACTTCGCAATTGCGGATAATTTTGCCACCGTTTTCCTTGATGTTTTTTGCTAGTAATTTTGCTATTTGTGAACCGCCATCAACACATTTCCATGAGCTCTCGATATAACTGTTCAGAATCAAAGCATGAACATATAAAGGAGTTTTATCTGCCTGGCCGGCATATAGCGCATTGTTGGCAGCCAGTATTCCTTGTAATTTGGTGTTGCTGGTCACCGAATTAATGTAGGCCTCCGTATCAATTTCAAGTACATCCGATTTCTCGTTAAAATCATTAGTCGATCTCAGGTTATACAGAGGGAATTTACTGCAGATCTCTTTTATCTTATCGCAATAGGTGCGTATCGCTTCTTCTTCATCCGGAAAATTTACCAGCAGTTTAGCAATAAAGTTTTCGTAGCCCTGGGCAAAGTCATATTCCGTGTCATCGCCTTCAATAAGAATACGGTCAAAAACATCAACATCCTGTTGCTGTAATTTAAGCTTATCCATAATACCCAGGTATTGAAATATCTGATAAAGGTTTTGACCTTTTGAAAGCCCGCCGAGGTAATGTACACCAGAATCAAAAATTACCTTATCGCGTACGTAGGTTTGAAGACTGCCACCTATTTGTTTGTTTTTTTCGAGTACACAAACTTTATAACCCTCACGGCCTAAAATATCGGCACATACTAACCCGCCCATGCCACTTCCGATTATTAGGATATCAAAATTCTCCATTATTAATTTAGTCGTTCTTATCTATTGCAAAAATAATATCAGATGTATTTTTTACCTGATCAATAACTGTCCATTTCGTATGATTAAATGCTGCCACATTTGGCGTCAGATCTTTATTATCGGTTCTTATGATAAGCTTTCCTCCGGGGTTTAGGTGGCTTATGCATTTTTCAACCAGCGGCTTTTGTGCTGCCTTTTGCATATGTTGCAGAAAATCAACCATGATTATAGCATCATAGTTTTTAAACGCGAACTCCGATATATCGGCAAAAATAAAATTTATTTTGTCACCCTTACTAAAGCAATTATTTGCCATCTCAACTTTATCCTCATCGTTGTCTACACCTGTAAATTCCCTTTCTTTTGATGCAAAATGGAGCAGATAAGCCCTGTCACCGTAGCCGCTGCCAATATCGAGAATCTTCCCATTTGCAGGCAGCAATTCGTGAAAAAGCTGATAGTTTTTTTCGCGCATTAGTTTTATCGTTAACTGCCATTTAAGTAAGGGGCCTTTATAAATGTAGTTGTATATCAACTGCTCTTTAAAATAAGAAGGTTGTTCTATAAGTATACTCAGTTGTTTAAACTCCTCTTTAAAATAGCGGCCGATAAGCTTGGTTTTTTTAGAATAACCGGTTCCAAATCTAATATCACTTTGTTTTATTCTCGGCAGGTATTTGATCGTTATTTTCCCATCTTTCAATAAAAAATCGCCTTTGGTCATGGTATAACCTGTCCCGTGTAGCAGTATCGGCAAAATATCAATGTTTAGTTGCTCGGCAAGGTAAAACGCCCCTTTGTGAAATCTTTTAATTTCCCCGTCCACGGCTCGGGTACCTTCCGGGAATATCACAACAGAGTAACCATGTTTAACCCTGTCGGCTAATAGTTCCACGCTGTTCTCGGCACCATTAGCTACCGGGTAAAAATCAGCCATACGTGCTACTGCCCCAAAAACCGGGGAGTTCCACACCCAATTATTAGTTAATAATACCAATTTTGGATGCAGCATCACCAACGACAATATATCTAAAAATGATTGATGATTGCTGATGATCACCGCCGGCTCTGAAAAATTAGCATACTTCTGATCGATGATCTTCTTTTTTACATTCATCATAATGTAAATCATTGACCCGGCAAACTTTGAAAGGATATAGTGATAAACAAGTTTGCCTTTCTCCTTACTAAACGGGTTTAATTTAAACAGGAAACCTAAAATCGTTAAAATGATACAGCCTGTAACGAAATAGGTGAAAGCGAAAACACTTTTCAACAGACCGAAAAATGTCCAGGGGAATCGTTTTCCCCTGATACGGTTTCTTACCATTAGGTTGAATAACAACGGGATCAGTATCTGCGCCATTATAACCACGCAGCAGATACCTATTATAGATATAAACGCGATGGATTTTAATGCCGGATGCTTTGCAAATATGAGCACCCCTAAACCTGTTATAGTAGTTATAGCTGATAAAAAGATCGATGTTTTATAGGATGACATTATTTTTTTGCCGGTTTTATACTCCTGCAGCAATCCATCCATAATATACAGGCTATAATCATCACCTAGGCCAAAAATCAAGGCCGAAATAATGATATTGATAATATTAAACTCTATCCCAAATATGCCCATTAGTCCAAGTATCCATATCATAGCTATAAACATCGGGATAAAGGAAACCAGCGTAAGTTCTATGCGCCCATAGGTTAACCACAGCACAATTAACACCAGCATAGACGACATTACTGCTATTTTTGTAAAATCCGAATTGATGATTTGAACCAGTTTGGTTGTGATGTATTGTTTATCGACAACAGTTACATTAGGGTTATCCTTAAAAGCATCATAAACTGCCGCTTTGTTTTGGAGAGTGGTTTGCACGAGTGTTACTACGGTTGCATGGCCAGGCCTTTCATTAATAAAATCATCAAGAAAACTTTTTCTTAGCTCGGCCAAATTTTGTTGGTCTGCCGCATCGAAATGTTTATTAAGCAATGCCTTGAAATTATCAAAAGCTGCGGGTTTGAAGCCCATAGCGGTGCCTTGCTGCTCCAAAGTTGCAAACAGTTGCTGTTTCTTTTCCAGCGTCCAGTATTTATTCCAGCGCTTTATTCTTTCTTTTTGCAACGAGTCGGAGATAATGAGAGAAGAAACTCCTGAGTATTTGATAACGATATTCTTTCCCTTCAGCGCTTCAATCTGAGCAGAGAGCTTTTCATTATTAACCAATGCCTCATCCAGCGTTTTGCCTTCGGTAACCAGGTAGATGGATTTTAGCGAAAACTTATTGATCCTGTTCAGTTTCGCTTCAGCCTGCTTCAATTTGGGCGACATATAGCTCATGTCGGCCAGATCAAATTCAAAAGTTACATAGTTTGCGGTATACCCAAAAACTACAGTGAGCAATACAATACCTATCACAATAAATTTATTGTATTCAGGATTGTACGAAGCTATTTTATCAATCCAGGAAAACTGTATTATTTTATGATGCCGTTGTTCCTCTTTCGTAGAAATAAACTGAGGTAAAAACACCAATGAACAAAGCGATGCACCTATTAAACTAAACCCGGCAAACAACCCCAGATCCTTTAACATTTCTGATTGTACAAACTCCAGGCAAAAAAACCCCCCTATGGTAGTAAAACTGCCTATCGTTAATGGGAGCGTTAAATCCTTAATTACCTGTTCAATACTTTTAGTATGCCGGTAGTGATTGAAAACATGCAGTGAATAATTGATGGCTATTCCCAATACTACTGATCCGGTACCCAAGGCTATAATGGACAGGTTCCCCTTAACAAAATAAATAATGGTTAATGAAAACAAGGCGCCAAACAAAACAGGAATAAGAATAATAAAGGGTGCTGCCTTTTTGCGAAAGTATAGTCCTAAAAATAAAACAAGTACAACTACTGTAATACTAAGCGTAATGTTGGTGTCTTGCCGTAGTTGTAATGCATTACCGGAGAAACCTGCAATGGCACCAAAGTATGAGGCATTTATATTTCTAAAATCCTTATTGTTTAAATCGCTTAAAATATTATCGATCCCCTTTAAAAACAAGGCGTTTTTACCCGTATTGTTAGCAGGGTATAAGGGGGTGACAAACATCAACAAGGTTTTATGGTCCCTGGTAATTACATAATTATCATACAACTCAAAGTTTTTGTCGTATTGCAATTGTTGTAATTTTTTCAGGCCGATAAATGATAAGCCTACCGGGTCATTAACAATGATCTTTTTTAACCCAATGCCAGCTGGTGATGAAAGTGTTCTGATATCATATTGCAGTGTTGAATTAATTTTTGCTGGGGTGATAAGGGAATCAATGGTCAAATAATCCTTTTCATTTAAATAAATGGGGAGCTGCTGATTGATGGTTTCAAACATCTTTAAAGCCACCTCATCATCAACCCTGAAATTTACTTTTTTTATATAAGGGCTAAATTTCTGCTGTACCGCTGCACCAAAAACATCGGCATAAGCCACCAGGCTATCTGGGGTTTGTGCTGTGGTATCTTTTAATGATACCATGATCACCAGCTTATCTATAAACTTAGAGTTTTGGAATATCTCATTAAGTTTCTCTATCTTTTTGTCTTTTGGTATTATTTTCGAAATATCCTCTTCAAACTTTACTTGTGACGCAAAATAAGTAATAAACACAAACGTTGCGGCAAATACCAGGTAGAACACTTTACGGTTTCTTTCGAAATAGTTATAAATAATTAACAGGGCTTTTTCCATGTGAATATGCCGACTTAAAAAGCCGAAACCGCTTTTCTTTTGAACAGCTTTAGTAAGATAAAGGTTAATAAGGCGGCCAGTAAACCCGCAATAACAGCAAGTGCTATACTGCCATAAATATATTGTTCAAGGTGCTGACTGATGGATTGTGCCGATAAATGGATGGTAAAAGCCATGTCTGTATTTTTACCGCCCATCAAAAAACCACCTGTTTTGTAGCTAAGAAAAACAACCAATGGGATCATAGGTGGGATGCTGATATTTGAAGCAATAACAACCAATGCTTTGTTTAGCCTGAAAATAACGGCTAGAAACAAACCAACAAATATCTGGAATCCCCATATGGGCAGTATTCCCGAAAAAACGCCTATCCCGACTGATACGGCTTTAAGTTGATCAGAATGGTTAAGACTTAATAATTGCTCGAAAAGTGCCCGTCTGCTTTTTTTTTTACCGAAAAGTGAGCGAAAGAAATCACGGGGTTTTATATAAGCAAATGCTATAATTACCAAAAATGTGTTTAAAATACTAACCCGTGAAAAATCCTGGAACGGCCTGAAATGTGAGACCCTTGTCTCCTTCGGTTCGTAATGTACTGTTACCGGCACATCACCTATGGCAATTCCTTTCCATGCCGCACGCACCAGCACCTCAATTTCAAACTCGTACTTGCGGGTAATAAATTTGAAGTCTTTCAATAATTGCAATGGGTACAAACGAAACCCCGACTGTGTGTCGGGGCAATTAATTCCGGTTTCTACTTTAAACCAGAAATTAGAAAATTTATGTCCAAAGCTGCTTTTGCCAGGTATAGTGGCCTGGTCCATATTGCGCGAGCCTACGATGATAGCATTGGGCATGCTCTCCAATCTTTCAATAAAAGCCGACAGGTCTTTAGCAAAATGTTGCCCATCCGAATCGATAGTTATCGCATAATCATAATCTTTGGATACCGCGTATTTAAAAGCTTTGCGTAAAGCCCAGCCTTTACCAACATTTACCGGATAGTTTATCAATTGTGCAAAAGGAAACCCTTGCACAATTTGACCGGTATCATCAGTCGAACCATCGTTTACCACAATAATATGCTCTGTATATTTCGCAACATCAGTAATAATACCAGCAAGTGTACCTGCATTATTATATGTTGGAATAATTACACATACTTTTAAACCATCAACCTTTTTGGTAATCGCTTCAAAATGGCTCATATGTTAATGGCTCTTCACTTGGATATTAATTAAAAATCGGCGAACATACATTAACAATCTGGAATGCAATAAGGCTTCATTTCTATTTGCAAATTTAATTAAGTTTTAACAATTTGAGTTTTTTTGCCCAAGTTATTTATGCTTTTTCTAGATTAATGCTATATCAGGCAATAAATAATTTTACGGTTTAAAGCTGTCTGTTAACCATCTGAGTGAAGTTAACTTTTAAAATCTGAAATATTTGACTTATTTTTGAGGGAAGTTTGTAGTTAACAATTTGCAAATGACGAAGTAAAAAAATAGCCACTGTAACCTTTACCTTGAATAAGTAATTGTAATCACAATACGTTAACTACAAACCTAACAACCTAAGCTAAAAATCTTGAATTATCACAAAATCTATAACATCCTTTCGTCAAGTACAAACACATGAAATGCGCATTAGTAACCGGGGGGTCAAGAGGTATTGGAAGAGCTATTTGCTATAAAATGGCCGAAATGGGCTATTATGTTTTGGTTAATTATAAATCGAACATCAATGAGGCCGATAAAACCCTTAGTCAAATAAGAGAAAATGGCGGCGACGGCGAGTTGTTAAGATTTGATGTAGCCGACAAAACGGATATAAATAAAATATTGGGTGGTTGGATTGAAGCAAATACCGAAAAATATATTGAAATACTGGTAAACAATGCAGGGGTTAAGGACGATGTGCTGATGATGTGGATGAAAGATGAGCAATGGGACAGTGTAATCAAAACAAGCCTGGATGGATTTTTCTATGTTACACGGTTGGTTTTAAACGATATGCTAATCCGGAAGTACGGACGTATAGTTAATGTTGTGTCTTTGTCAGGATTAAAAGGTTTGCCTGGACAAATCAATTATTCGGCCGCAAAAGCCGGGGTAATTGGCGCAACCAAAGCGTTGGCCCAAGAGGTTGGCCGCAGGGGAATAACCGTAAACGCTGTAGCACCCGGATTTATCAAAACAGACATGACCGAAGGGCTTGATGAAAAAGAGTTGAGGTCGATGATTCCCGTTAAAAGGTTTGGGACACCAGAAGAAGTAGCGCATGCTGTAGGCTTTTTAGCATCATCAGAAGCTGCCTATATTACTGGCGAAATATTATCTATCAATGGTGGCCTGTATTCCTGAAAATTTAATGATCAACATAATTTTAACATTAAATTGTTTTAAAGATTAATATGCTTTTGTATTCTTATCACATCAAAAACGACAGCGAACGAGATTACTGTATATGAATAGGGTTGTAATTACGGGTATAGGCATATACTCATGCATAGGGAAAAATCTGGATGAGGTAAGCAATTCCTTATATAAAGGACATTCTGGTATAATCCTGGATAAGGGGCGAAAGGAGTTTGGCTATCGTTCAGGCCTGACCGGGTTCGTTGAAAAACCAAATTTAAAAGAACTTTTAGACAGGCGCTCACGTATTATGCTTCCTGAGCAAGGCGAATACGCTTATGTTGCTACACTCGAAGCATTAGCACAAGCGGGCATCGATCAGGATTACCTCAATCAAAATGAGGTAGGAATACTATATGGTAATGATAGCTCTGCAAAGGCTGTTATTGATGCGACGGATATTGTCCGCGAGAAGAAGAACACAATGATGATGGGATCTGGTGCAGTGTTTCAAACCATGAATTCAACGGTAACAATGAATCTGGCAACTATATTTAAGTTGAAAGGAATAAACTTCACTATTAGTGCGGCTTGCGCAAGCGGGTCACACTCAATTGGGGTGGCTTATCAATTTATAAAAGCAGGCCTGCAGGATTGCATTATCTGCGGCGGCGCTCAGGAGATCAATCAATTTGCCATGGGGAGCTTTGATGCTTTGTCGGCATTTTCAGTTAATGAGTCAGATCCATCTAAAGCCTCTCGTCCGTTTGATATCGGCCGCGACGGGCTGGTGCCCAGTGGTGGCGCTGCAACCGTGATTTTAGAAAGTCTTGAGTCGGCCATCAAAAGAGGTGCAACTATATTAGGCGAGGTTATAGGCTATGGGTTTTCATCAAACGGGGCCCACATATCAAACCCGACTGTAGAAGGGCCGGTACGTTCCCTTTCAATGGCATTAAAAGATGCCGGCTTAAATGCTGCCGAAATAGATTATATCAATGCTCACGCAACATCAACACCAGCCGGTGATGCAAGCGAAGCAAAGGCCATTTACGAGGTTTTTGGTGCCGGCAATCCGCCAGTTAGCTCAACTAAATCAATGACCGGGCACGAATGCTGGATGGCGGGAGCAAGTGAAATTGTTTATTCGATGTTGATGATGAAAAACTCATTTGTTGCCCCAAACATCAATTTCGAAACCCCAGATGAAGATTCGGCCAGATTAAACATCGCAAAAAAAACTATTGAAAAAAAAATAAATGTATTTTTATCTAATTCCTTCGGCTTTGGAGGAACAAATTCATCCCTAATAATTAAAAAACTAAATTAAACCTACGCCGCAATGCAGAATGAAGAGATTATTGAAAAGATAAATAGCTTTTTGGCTGAAGAATTTGAAATTGATGCCGATAAAATGCTTCCGGATGCTAATTTAAAGGAAACGCTTGACCTTGATAGCCTGGATTATATTGATCTTGTTGTTGTAATAGAAAGTAATTTTCCATTTAAAGTAAAACCAGAAGATTTTATAAACATTGTTACATTCCAGGATTTTTACGATTATGTGATGACTAGCAGTAAAAAAGAACTGGTGTAATGTCGTCCTGGAAAGGTAGATCAAAAGGTAAGCCTTTAGGTTATGGAATTTTTGTTTTTGTTTTAAAGACAGGAGGAGTTTTACCTGCATATCTCCTGCTACGCTTCGTTACATTATATTATTTAATATTCTCGTATAAGTCTACAAAAAGCACATTCAATTACTTTCATAAAAAATTTAATTACAATACCTTAAAATCTATTTATAAAGTTTACATAAACTATAACCTTTTAGGGCAAAGCCTTATTGATAAGGTTGTTATAATGTCGGGCATCCCTAATAAATTGACCTTTGAATTTGATGGCATAAATAATTTACATCACATAGCATCCTTAAAAAAAGGGGGCTTATTGTTAACTGCACATATCGGAAACTGGGAAGCGGCCCGGCATTTATTAAATGAGATTGATGCCCGCATAAACGTGGTGGTTTTTGATGGCGAAGATGAAGGCATTAAGGAGTACATGGAATCTGTAGTAGGTAAAAGTGTACTGAACCTGATTGTTATTAAAGACGATATGTCTCATATCTTCGAGATCAGCAACGCCTTTTTAAATGACGAACTGGTATGTATGCCAGCCGACCGATATTTAGAAAGTAATAAAACTACTAAACTGAAATTTTTAGGAGAAGACGCCCGATTTCCATTGGGGCCGTTTATGTTGGCAGCTAAGTTTGGGGTGCCGGTTTCATTTGTGTATGGTATGAAAGAAAGTACCTTTCATTATCATTTTTTTGCAAGTGAAGTGAAGGAATATCCGGATTTGGAACAAGATGTAGTAGTTCAGCAAATGATGGCCGATTTTGTTGAAGATATGGAAATTAAGGTCAAGGCATATCCCGAACAATGGTATAACTATTATAACTTTTGGCAATAGTTGAAATGATTATATTGCAAGATGATATAACCTCTATTATTCCGCAAAGGCCGCCCTTTGTAATGATAGATAAATTGGTTAGCTGCGATGAAACCTGTTCCAACACAATATTTAAAATTACCGAAGAAAATGTACTTGTTGATGACGGGGAGTTAAGTGAAGCCGGCATTATAGAAAACATTGCGCAAACAGCAGCGGCTGGATTGGGGTATGTCACCTTGCAAAGTAATACCCCTATTGTAATTGGTTATATAGCGGCTATTAAAAATCTGGAAATTTTTGTGCAGCCTAAGGTTGGAGATATTATACAAACCAATGTTACTATTATAAATCAAGTTTTTGATGTAACTATAATATCTGGAAGCGTTAAATGCAATGAGATATTAGTTGCAAAATGCGAAATGAAAATATTTACTAAAAAATAAAAACTAAATCAATTTGAATTAATTATGAAACCTATCACAAATTTAAAATGGCTGTTAGCCATAATCTTTATTGCCGTAAATACACAAAATCTTATGGCTCAATCAAGGGCAGATATTTTTAATGAAAAAGTACCCGTTACATGGTTGGGTGTCGACTACTCTCAGACTAAATTTATAGGTTCTGCTACATCCAAAGATGTTGTCATATCAAACGATGAATTCAGAGATACCTATGTTAACTCTTGGAATTATCTTTTTCTTAATGAGCAAAAGAAATATGATGTTGCTAAGGCGTTACATCGCGAGTCAGTAAAATATGCAATCGATGTAACTTTACAGGCGAATAAGCAACTTATCAAAAAGGATTTCTATTCAAATAATCCAAGCGATTTTAAATTATTAAATGAAGCTGCTATATCCGATTTGGTGAAGAATTACGATTTCCAGAAAAATGATGGTATAGGCATGATGTTTTTTGCTGAAGGCATGAGCAAAGGGATGGGATCAATGGGTATATGGGTAACTTTTGTTGACATGAAATCAAAGAAGGTGCTTTATACAGTCTATGAAACAGGCAAACCAGGTGGCTTTGGATTTAGGAACTATTGGGCTAAACCATTGTACACTACATTAAAGGATATAGAAGATAACTATAAAAGCTGGAGTAAGAATTAATACGCTACCTGATATTTAATGATGTCTAAAAGGCAAGTTGAAAAACTTAAGAATACAGTAGAGCGGGACATAAGGTTTAGTGAGGTTGATTCATTAGGCATCGTTTGGCTCGGGCATTAGGTACAATATTTTGAAGATGTGCGGGAGGCATTTGGTAAAGAATATAACCTGCATTATCATGATTTTTATGAGCAAGGATAAGTTGTTCCACCAGCGTAATATTCACTAAAAAATAAAAACTAAACCAATTAAAACTTAATAATGAAACCTATCACAAATTTCAAATGGCTGTTAGCCTTAATCTTTATTGCCGCAAATTCGCAATATCTTATAGCTCAATCAAAGGCCGATGTCTTTAATAAAAAAGTTCCGGTTACCTGGCTTGGTGTGGATTACTCCCTTACAACGTTTATAGGTACCCCTTCTTATACAACTTTAGCTTTTAGCCCCTGGACTGTTGTCAAAAAAACGGGAGAAGGTGTTATTACAAAGGACGAATTCAGGGATTCATTTCTTGTTCAATGGAACCAGCTGTTTATCGATGAGTCAAAAAAATATAATGTGGCCAAAGCAATAGGTCGTTCATCGGTAAGTTACGCAATTGATGTATGTATTAATGCAAACAAGAAACTTGCCCAAAAAGAGTTTTTTTCTAATGATCCAAATGATTTTCACAAGAAAACTGAAGCTGATATAGTAAATGCAGTTAAAAACTACGACTTCCAGAAAAATGACGGCATAGGCATGATGTATTTTATTGAAGGCATGAATAGGGGGACAGGGGAAGAAGGCTTATGGGTAACTTTTGTCGATATAAAATCGAAAACTGTTTTACTTACTAAGTATGAGTCATCAAAAGGTCAGGGCTCCGGCTTCAGGAACTATTGGGCGAAACCATTGTATGTTGCTTTAAAGGAGATGGACCTGAATAAATGGAAATAACAGTATATAAGGCTAATTAACCTTATAACCTAAATTATTTGATAAACAAACACTCATTTGTGTATACCGTCATCTGCAGGTGACTTCTTACCAAGCGTCTGGGAAAAATATAATATTTCATTTAATAAAATTTCGTTGCAAAAGAATTTAATACATACCATCGAGCAGGAGGTAAAGTTTAGTGAAGTGGATTCGTTGGGCATAGTATGGCATGGGCATTACGTGCGATATTTTGAAGATGGGCGGGAAGCCTTTGGAAAAAAGTACAATTTGAAGTATCTTGATTATTATGCTCATGGATATGTTGTGCCTGTTGTAAATATCCAATGCGATTATAAGCAGGTTGTACGCTATGGCGATAGGATAATTATAGAAACTATCTATGTGCCTTGTGAGCCCGCCAAAATAAATTTTAAATATCGCTTACTAAATCCGGTGACAGGCGAACTGATAGTAACCGGTTCAACTACACAGGTGTTTTTAAGTAAAGATAAATTTACCCTTCAGCTAACCAACCCCGATTTTTTTACAGATTGGAAAGTGGCCCAGGGCTTAATTTAAATAAACGCTACCTTAGAAAGGTGCAGCTTATAATTCGAACCTATTAAACATATCAATGAGTATAGAGAAATTAGATGTTTTGGTAATTGGCGCAGGGCCGGCGGGTACTGTTGCTGCTTCAATAATTAATAAGGCCGGGTTTAAGGTCAAAATTATTGAAAAGCAAAAATTCCCAAGGTTTGTAATAGGCGAAAGCTTATTGCCACGCTGCATGGAAGCACTTACCGAAGCCGGTTTTGTTGATGCTCTGAAAGAAAAAGGATTCCAGCAAAAGTCGGGTGCTAAATTTGTAAAAAACGGCAAGATATGTGATTACTACTTTGCCGATCAGTTTACTGCCGGATGGAACTGGACCTGGCAGGTGCCGCGTGCTGAATTTGACAAAACCCTTGCCGATACCGTTGAAAAGATGGGCGTACCGGTTTGTTATGAAACAGAAGTAACGGCTATCACATTTAACGGCTCAGATTCTGTAACCACTGTTAAAGATCTAAGTGGCAATGAAACAAAAATTGAAGCCAGGTTTATTGTTGATGGCAGCGGCTATGGCAGGGTAATTCCGCGTTTATTTAACCTTGATAAGCCTTCAAATCTGGCTCCGCGTAAAGCTTTATTTACACATACCGTTGATTTGAAGCGATTAATGGATGAGGAGCCCAACCGCATTACCATAATTGTACATAAACCCGGGGTTTGGGTTTGGGTTATTCCATTTTCAAACGGCATCACTTCGGTTGGTTTTGTAGGCAATCCGGATTTTTTTAGCAATTATGAGGGTAATAATGAAAAGATACTGCGCGAATTAATTTCTACTCAGCCTCACCTGGCTGAGCGTTTAAATGGTGTTGATTTTGTTTTCGAACCCAGAATTTTGCAATCCTGGTCAACTACAACTGATCAGTTTTATGGCGATGGTTTTGTATTAACCGGCAATGTGACTGAATTTTTAGATCCCATTTTTTCATCCGGTGTTACCTTAGCAACTGTGTCAAGCCAAAAGGCGGCAAATTTGGTAATCCGTAAATTAAAAGGGGAAGATGTGGATTGGGAACAAGAATACACTAAACACCTGTTGCAAGGTGTAAATACTTTCCGCTCATATGTAATGGCTTGGTATGAAGGCACACTGGATACCATATTTTTTGCCGAAAAGCAGAATCACGAAGTGAAAAAAATGATCTGCTCTGTTTTGGCGGGTTATGTGTGGGATATGGACAATCCTTTTGTAAAAAACCATGATATGGCGCTTCAAAAATTAGCACGTACCATTGAGCTGGAGATTTTAGCAGATGAAGAATTATAGGATAAAATTGGCATATATATGGATAAATTAATAGACGAACTGAAAGAACAAATCGAAGTTCAATTGAGATTGAAGAAAATTAAGCGTGAAGATATTGGAGATGACCAACCGCTTTTTGGGGCAGGATTAGGACTCGATTCTTTAGATGTACTGGAGCTGATCGTTCTACTAAAACAGAAATATAAGCTTAAAGTATCCGGCCCTGAAGAAGGGTTAAAGGTGTTCCGATCAGTAAGGACGATGGCCGAATTCATAACTGAGAACAGAGTGCAGAACACTTAAAATGAATAATTCTGTTTTTGTAGTTGGGATGGGCGTTATTACAGGCATTGGCAACAATGTCGCGGAATGCCTGCATGCCTTAGAAGAAGGAAAAACGGGGATTGACAAAATTAAATTTTTAAAGACCAATCACTGCGATTTATTACCCGCCGCTGAAGTCAAGTTAAATAACAATGAGCTGTCGGCAATTTCGGGGTTTGCACCTCAAACAAGCCGTACAGCGATGTTAAGTATGATAGCGGCTCGGGAAGCCTGGGATAGTTCTGGTGTGGAAAGTATTCCCTCTCTGCGTACCGGTTTTGTTTCAGCATCGACGGCAGGAGGCATAGATAAAACCGAGGAATTTTTCATTGATTTTTTGAGCGATAGCAATAAGGGAAAACTCAGAAATATTATTAACCATGAATGCGGTAGCATTACAACGATGGTTGCTGAAAAATTGGGAGTCAGCAATCATATCAGCACCATAAGTACGGCTTGTTCATCATCTGCTAACGCCATTATGTATGGTGCACGATTAATAAAACACGGTATGCTCGATGCAGTGATTGCCGGAGGTACAGATGCCCTCACCCGCTTTACCCTAAATGGTTTTAATACTCTGATGGTCCTTGACGAGCAATATTGCCGGCCGTTTGATGAAAATCGAAAAGGTCTTAATTTGGGTGAAGGTGCAGGTTACGTTGTGTTGGTGTCAGAATCTGTTGCTTCAAAAATAAAAGAAAGAACTAATTGTATCCTCAGTGGTTATTTTAATGCTAATGATGCTTATCATCAAACATCAACATCTGTCGACGGCGACGGGCCTTATATGGCCATGTCCGGTGCTTTAGCCATGGCTGGCCTACAGCCAACAGATATTGATTACATAAATCTCCACGGAACTGGCACCCAAAACAATGACAGCTCGGAAGGCGCTGCTATACAACGGCTATTCCATCCGCATTATCCTAAAATGAGCTCTACTAAATCGTTTACCGGTCATACACTGGGTGCTAGTGCCGGTGTTGAGGCGGTATTCTCGTTATTGGCAATACAAAAGGCGATTGTTTATCCCAGTTTGCGGTTAACGAAGCCAATGACAGCGTTTTCGTTTGCACCTGAAATAGAATTTTCAAGGCAGCCTGGTCTAAAGCATGTTTTATCAAATTCGGTTGGCTTTGGTGGTAATTGTTCATCACTTGTCTTTTCAAAGATTTAAAAAATGAAAGCGTACATCAGATCAACAATAGCAATATCTCCACAAAAAACATTTGATAATCAAATGTTTTTAAATGAATTGGTTGCCTATAATGTCAACCGATTAACGAGTATTGAACCTGATTATAGTGAGGCAATTGACCCGAAATTGATTCGGAGAATGAGCCGGATAATAAAAATGAGTGTGGCTACTGCAAAAGCGTGTTTAAAAGAAGCGGAAATAGCCAACCCGGATGCAATAATTACCGGGACAGCATATGGCTGTCTTGAAGATACCGGAATTTTTTTAACTAACATGGTGGAGCAGGACGAAGAGCCCGTTAGCCCGGTTGCATTCGTACAATCCACCCACAACACCATAGGCGCGCAGGTGGCATTATTAGTTAAATGCACCCGTTATAATAATACATTTGTTAGTGGAGGATTCTCTTTTGAAAACGCACTACTGGATGCCATGATGTTCTTAACCGAAAATAATAGCGCTAATGTGTTGGTAGGCGGAATGGACGAAATAACCGATATGAGCCATATCGTGTTAAGTAGGCTGGGTTTATATAAACCCCAGCCGGTGTCAAATCTTAATTTGTTTAATACAAATTCAAAAGGAACCATAAATGGCGAAGGGGCCGCCTTCTTTTTACTTTACAATACTTCATCCCCAGATAACCTGGCTTGCATTGACTCCGTTATTTCCTTTTATAAGCCCAGAGATTTAGCAGAAATACAACAACATATAGACTCCTTTTTAGTTTCCCAATCAATGAACCACTCAGATATTGATATACTGATACTGGGTAAAAACGGAGATGTAAAAAATGATGGGGTTTATTCCCGGTTACAGCAATCCACATTTAAGGGGGTAGCATCGGCAAACTATAAGCACCTATGCGGTGAATATCCTACCTCTACTGCTTTCGCTGCATGGTTGGGAGCAAACATTATCAAAAGCAACAGTATTCCTGATGCATTAGATTGCCAGAGCATATCGAAGAGTAAAATAAGCAAGGTGCTTATCTACAATCATTATCAAAATATTTATCATTCCTTAATTTTAATGTCGTCATGTTAAATTTCAGGAATGCGAATATATTTTTTATAAGTCTGCTACTGTTAAGTGTGGCTATTCAGATAGTAGAAAAAAGCGTCGCGGTTTACTTTTATATAATTTTAGCCGGGGTATATTCATTACTGTTATTTTATGGCTGCTATTACGTAGGGTCGAACTTTTTTATCCCTGTTATTTGCTCGGCACAGACTAGCAAAAAAGTGATTGCGCTTAGTTTTGATGATGGTCCGACTGCCGGGAATACTCTTCAAATATTAAAGATATTAAAAGATGTCAATGCAGAGGCTGCCTTCTTCTGCATAGGTAGCCATATAGCCCAAAACAAGGCGATATTAAAGCAGGCTTATAATGAAGGGCATCTTATTGGCAATCATACATTTTCTCATCATTTTTGGTTTGATATGTTCTCTGCGAAAAAGATGCTGGCTGATATGCAAATGATGGACGAGGCGATGAATGGCGTAATTGGCAAAACACCAAAGTTGTTCAGACCGCCCTACGGGGTTACTAATCCCAATCTCAAAAAAGCAATTATTCAAGGTAATTATATACCGGTTGGCTGGAGTATACGCTCAATGGATACAATAATAAAAGACGAAAAAATGCTATTAAATAAAGTTGTCAGGAAAATAAAGCCGGGTTCAATTTTTTTATTTCACGATACGAGCGACGCAACTATAGCCGTGTTGCCTGCCATAATTAAGCATATTCAGATAAACGGATATGAGATATTAAGGCTCGATAAGATGTTAAATTTGCAAGCATATGCGTAAAATAGTTTTAGTACTTTCTATATTGATATACGGAATTACTGCAAAAGCTCAACTCACCGGATACGCTCCTATTGCTGAACTGCCTAAATTTAAGGAACAGTTTGCGGTGATCGCCAAAAAAACAGAGACCATTACAAGCGATTTTGTACAGGAAAAAAACTTGAGCATGCTTTCAGAGAAAATTGTATCGAAAGGAAAATTTTGGTTCAAAAAAGACAACATGCTTCGGATGGAATACAGCAAGCCATTTGAATACCTAATGATCCTAAATAAAGACAATATGTATATTAAGGATGGACAAAAAGAAAATAAGGTTTCGACTAAATCCAGCAAATTGTTTCAACAGATCAATAAAATAACTATTGATTGTATACAGGGAACAGTTTTTAGTAATCCTGATTTTAGAACTAAAGCATACGAAAACAAGAACAGCTATCTGATTGAGCTGACGCCGGCAGACAAAGCCCTAAAAGAGTTTTTTAAAGCCATTAATGTGATCATAGAAAAAAATGGTTATGAGGTAACTACAATTGAAATGGACGAGAATTCCGGTGATAATACCATTATCCGTTTTACAAACAGAGAAATAAACACTCCTATTCCCGATGCGATATTTGCTATTAAGTAGCTGCTTAATTATACTGGCAGGATGCTCGTCGGTTTATAAAAATCTGCAACCTGCCACAGGCAATATAAATTATATACAAAAGTTTAAGCCGGATTTTAAAAACACACTTTATAAAGCGGAAATTGACGTGGTAGGCCATCACCTAAGTGGATTACTATTAATAAAAACATTGCCTGATAGTAGTATAAGAATGGTGTTCTCAAACGAGATAGGGTTTAAATTCTTCGATTTTGAGTTTAGGCTCAATGGTGGCTTTAAGGTACTTTACGTAATTAAGCAGATGGGTAAAAAGCCAGTTATAAAAACGTTAAAAAAAGATTTCGAGCTAATATTGCTGCTTGAAAGAGATACCCAAAACGCGTATTTACGTAAGGATGATAATAGCATGTATTACATATTTCCTAAGGAAAAAGGATCATTCTGTTACATTACCGATTTAAATGGTACCGAAATGAAGGCAATGGAAATTTCATCTCCGCATAAACCAATTGTACTGGCCATTATGAAAAACTATACTAGTGATATACCTGATACAATTGGTATTACACACACAAATTTTAACTTTATCATTGGCTTAAAAAAAATAGAAAGATAATGCTGCAACATCACCTTTTTACTTTTACTGATTTGCAAATAGAGAAAGATATTGTAAAAACACATATTAAACTTAATCCATTACATCCAATATTTAAGGGTCACTTTCCCGATAACCCGATTTTACCTGGAGTTTGCATGATGCAAATGGTAAAGGAAGTGTTAGAAGCTTATACGAACAAAGAAATCAAATTGGTATTGGGTCAAGATTTTAAATTTTTGTCGATTATTTGTCCCGAAGAAAATACAATGATCCAAATGGAATTTAAGATTAATACCGAAAATGAAAAAATCAGGATAGTGGCGCAATTACTGACCAATACAATCGTTTTTTTTAAATTCAAGGGGACATTCCACTACCGATGGAACTAAATTCGGAGCAATTAAATCCGTTTAAATCATAACAAATTCGGTAACCAATCTAGGCTGTAAACCATCGAGGTCATTTAATCGTCCATTTAAGAGTAGTATAGAAATAGCCATAAAGCGTTCCGACTAGGATATTTCGAATTTTTGAACTCTGTTAATGATATTTTCGAAAGAATATGGGGTTGATCAATTGAGGTCTTTACGATTTAGCGATGTATTCAAGCCGTCATTGCACGCACCATCCCAATTTTACCTCTTAGGCAACAAAAACGAAAGGCGGATAAAGTGTCAAGGCCGAAGCGCCGCTAAAAAACAATACAAAACGCTTCGCTTGTGTAGCCTTGACATTTTATTCCGCCGGTCGGTAACTTTGCCGGATGCGGTGAAATGGGAATTTATTTTATACCAGGGAAAAATCAGGTGTGTTATGAGCGAAGCAAATTTCACTCATGATTGTGCAGCATCGAGGCTGACGGCGTAAGTATGAAGCCTTCTGCCGCAGATGCTTTTGGGTCATTTCTTCAAATAATAAAATATCGCCCTGATCTCGTCTTCCGTGAAATAGCGGTTCTTGCCAACTTTTGTACCCCGGATAGTCCCCTTCTGCATCCAGTTATGAACGGTCGCTTTGCTTACTTTAAACCGTGCAGCAATATCCGCAATGGTAGATAACGAACGGGCACCATCTTCGATGTCTTTTTTCTTTAATAATACAGCCTCGAGACTTTCTGTAAAGAACTGTTTGATGATTTTCTCCACTAGCCTGAACTTGAAGTCCGCCCTAAGATCTTCCAGGGCTTTCTCATCCTTGTCGAAAAATTGGTGTTTACCTTTCATTAGACCGTTGTAATCATCAAGTGTTTCTCATAGACTTTATTGGTCAGCATAACCAAATCCTTTGTAACCAGATACAAAGCAGCTACAGATTTAGTATCCGGCTCAAAAATATCCCGGTACCTGACGTTCACATAGGCATGTTTAAGCAGGTCGAACATTTCCTTGTTTTCCGGAACATCTAAACCGAAAAGATCAATCAGGTCAGTCGTAAACATCTGTGTGATTTGTAACAGCTTTGAAAGGTTATGGTTATTGATCCGGTAATCCAAGACTGCCCGAATGACAGCTATTAACAAGCATTCTGCGCATTGATGCAAAGAAAACAGGGCCGCCTTATGAGCATTGTTCTCTAAATAAAATTCTGCGCCAAGTAAAAACTCCCTGCCCTGTTCCTGCCAGCGTTCCCAATTGAAGCTGGCATCTTTACTTGCCGACAAACATGGCGGTTTAGGCACGGGTAAAAGCAGGTCGCCCGATAGATAGATAATAGGACAATGTAAAGCCTTGCCGAAGAACAGATTGTCGTCACTGGCTCCCTTAAATAATGCTGAAGCATAATGCACCAGTGCCGTTACGTCAGCAACCGGCTGAACACTTTCTTCAATCATACTGCCCAACGAACTTGCCTGATTGAGTTCGTCGCCCGATGTTAATATCAATAAAAAGATTCTATCGGGCTCACCAGGAATTGCCCCTAAGTATAAGATCGACTGGACTGTTGTTAGTTTATGTTTAATAACAGAAACAACTTTGCGAAGTATGAGTTCGCGATCTGGTGAAATGGAAGTATTTAACTGATAAAGGGAAGGCTGGGTTTCAGTCGTTGCAGAAGTTAAACTGTCGTTTTTCATAGCTAGTTGGTTAAAGTCAATTTTTAAATAAGGTTTACCTGATTCACGCTGATAGATCATCCAGGCTGCAGAATACAATTTTTGCAGATTTTCATAGACTTTGATCAGGTCTCGAGTTTCAATGAATTCATTAGCTGCACTTGCAGACAAACCGTACTCCAGCCAGTCAAAAAGCATTTCACGGTATTGCGGCAAATTATAATCCTTAAAAAATCGCTTGGTGACCAGGTATGGATTGAACAATTCGGATTCATTGAGATTAGCAGGATAGTCCCTCCATGGTAATCGCTCTTCATTCAAATCAGGAATTACTTTTATTTGGTTACATGAGTCTTGTTTCTCATTGAGCAGGAATACTGCGTCAATCAACCGAAGATTTAGCTGATAAAAATATAAGAGTTCAGCAGGACTGTTTTTATGGTCTTTGTAGTAATCATTTTTCAGAATATAATTCCGCCATTTTTGCAATCGTTCGAGGTGTCCCGGCAGCCAATCATCGGAGAAAAAATCGTCCAAGACGATCAAAGGTTGGTGCGCTTCCCCCACAGTTAAGGAAATCGGCAAAAAGTCCCATTTGGTATATTCAGTAGCTTGCATATCACTAAGATTTAAGCCTGCCTGTACCAGCAAGCATATCAAAGTAAAAGACCTTTTATAGCGTACCGAACCATATACAGTTGTACTTTACAATTAAAGAGTTGTTTGTTACCTTTACATATTACTTATACCTTTAATTTATGGCAGAGACCTTACATATTGGAAGAAAGATTACTAAACTCCGGGAGCTACGTGGTATGAAGCAAGAGGCTTTAGCAGCGGAGCTGGGCATTAGTCAGCAAGCCGTTTCCAAAATTGAACAAAGCGCCGATGTGGAAGATGATGCCTTAATCAAGATTGCTAAAATCTTAGGAGTGACTGTTGAGGGCATAAAGCATTTTACAGAAGATTCGGTCTTTAACAATATCAATAATTTTCACGACCATTCAGTTCAAAACAACTTCAATCCTATTGAAAAAATTGTTGCTCTGTACGATGAGAAAGTTGCTCTGTTAGAGCGCTTACTTGCAAGCGAGCGCGAAAAAGTCGAATTGCTAAAAAACAAATAGTCGGTACTCAGTTCTGGTTAGTTTGCCCGTCTGCTTTTTATTTTTCTTTTCACCAGCCCGCGTTTGATTAGCGTTCGTGAATTGACTTTGGCTGCCTCTTCCAAACTATCTGTTTGTTTAATCATAAATTCAGCGTTAAACCGGTAAACACTATCCACCCAATCTGCTTGCTTCGGAAATACCTGCCTGATCGCCCGATATTTCAAATCATTTGCCTCCAAACTGCTTTTTGATTTCCATAAGTATATGTTGACACCCGTCTGTATCGCCGTGACCATAAACCAAATGATGCTTGCAGCAATGATCTCTTTCGTTTTCAAACTTAGCGTGACCTGGTACTTAACGGGAATATTCTTAGGGACCGTTTTCAGTATTTCTTTTACTTCTGTTATCTCGCTTTTCAAAACCTCCGTACATTGTTTTAACTCCACTGTCACCTTAGAATAATCAGGGTATTCCCGCTTATCCAGTTCGTTAACTTTAATCACCAACTGGTCTATAATTTCATTATTGATATTGTTGTCTGTTCCCATTTGTTTCTATTATTTATTTCCTTTATTCCTTAAAAAAATCACCGGCTGATCTCTTGCTTCTTCTTTTTCTTGCGGTACTTGCCGTCATCTTCATCCGGGGTAATGTAGGGGATCGGACCGATGTCTTCCTGCCGGAGCAGGGTATCTAGCATCGATGCGCCTGGCTTATGCATTTGTGTTATCTGCCGAAGTTCAGCTACCATCTGCCGGTGATCTTCGTGTGCCATCTTGAGTTCTGCCTGCTGCCTTTCTATCGTTCCGCTTAGCTTACTATAACTAAAATTCCGGTCTATCTCAGAGCCCTTAAACATACAGCCGTCTTTGCCAAAACTTATACCCTGTATTTCGTTACTTCCGCTTTTGAGTTTGTATACTGTTCTGATTCCCTTTAATTGTAACCGTCTCTCCAGTTCTCCTATGCTGTAAACATTTTTTACTTGTGACCGAATGGCATCATAAATCAAATATTTGACCTGGTCGCTGCCTTTTAACTGCTGGCGATTGACCGCATCTTTTCCTTTTGCCAGATATAAATTATGTTCCTTTGTGAGCTCCTTACAAACGTTTATATTTCTTCTCCACTGAAAATTATCGGTTATCGTTTTCCCGTTATTATCGACCCGGTTATAAATGATATGCAGGTGAGGATGTGCCCGGTCGCTGTGCCGGATCATGAGCAGCTGCGTCTCACCAATTTTCATTTTTTGCAGGTATTCACCGGCAATGGTAACCATCAATTCATTGGTGATTTTTTCCACCTCGTTTGGGCTAAAGCTTAAGATCATATGACCTACCGCCTGGCCTAAACCGGGATTCATTTTTCGCTGCATGTTAAAGTCAGCCGTGGCTTGACTCACCTGCGCATATCTTACCCCTTCAGCCAACAAAACTTCGGCTTCCGGTTTCAGCATATTGTACCGGATACAACCGCCAAAGCTCTTGCCCGGTTTAGGTATCTTGCCTATCATCTGCGTTCAAATATTTTAAAGCCTGGTCGATCTCTATCAGAAGTTCATTACACTTTCGTGCTATGCTTAAAATGCCTCCGGTATGCGCCAGCCTTGTCAGTTGATTCAGGTTGTTGGCAGCACCTGTAAGCATGTGCAGGATTCTTCTATCTTCCGGCTTCAGCCGTTCCATCACTTTTGCATTTTTAGCAGCAGCCCTAAACCAGTCACTGAGCTTCATACCGGCCCGCTTAGCCTTACCGGCGATAAACATCCGCTCGGTAGCAGTCAGCCTCACCATGATAAAGGCTTCTCTTTTGATAGTCTTTTTCGGTGCGCCCCCCTTATGCTTTCGGCGATCTTTCGCCCGTATATCTTTACCTTCTGGTAAACTTTCCATTAATCAATGACCATTAAAAATCCAATTTCATTCTTCCCCTTTATGCGACCAACGGGAGCATAAAGGCAAGTTTGCCCCGGGTGCCGCAGGCATCCGGGGAGTTTTTGTGAAGCAAAAACACAAACTTGCTCCACTTCGTCGCTCATGCTCCTCGTGCTGCCCAGCTGTTCAGTTGTCTGGTTGTGCTGCTGCTGGCAAATTCCGCATTTACTGCTTCGATTAATTTTTTTCAAGATTATCCGGCCAATAAATAAGGCTCCCTTTTGCCGGGTGAAAAGATGGCTGGTAACGGATATAGCCATACTCATCCAGCTCCCTGATACACTTGTGGTAAGTCGCAATAGATGCGATCTTAGCATAAGCCATCAACGTTTTACGGGTGATGGCAAAAGGGCTGACAAAGCCTCTGCGTTGCCAGAAAATAAATAGAGCTGTGAATAAACTTACATGAGTTGCCAGTACCCGATTGTCGCTTCCCATGCGTTTGATCAGGTCGTTATAGCTTGCTAATTTTTTTGAGAGCATCATCTTCCGTTACCCTCCAAAATCTTGTTAATGTCTTCCATCTTGTAATACATGATGCTGCCTATTTTGGTAAAGCGTAGCGTGCCGTTAATGCGCAGGTTCTGTAAGGTGCCGGGTGATATATTCAGCATCTTTCTGACCTCGCTGCTTTTCAGCCATTTCTTGGATTGCCCTTGTCCCGGCTGCATGATCTGTTTAAGTTCGTTGAGCAATTCGTTTTTAAAATCCCGTAGATCCTCGCGGGTGATTAGTTCCACATTCATCTGTCGTCCTCCTTAATCTTTAATGGTTTGTTGCATGGCATTAAGTACTTCACTTTTTTTGAAGTACACCCTTTTATGCAGGCGCAAATAGGGTAAGCCTTTTTTCATCCAGTCAGTAAGCGTTACCAGTGACACGCCGAGTTCGGCTGCAAGCTCCTGCTTGGATAAAAGTTTTTCTGAATCCGGCGGCTGGCTGCCGCCTGTTTTAAAGTGTTGTTGTAGTTCTGCCCTGACTGCATCCCTGATGCATTGGCTAAGGGCTTCGTGGTTAATGATCTGCATCGCATTTGTTTTGGTACAAATGTGTGCTATACACCGTAACCTTCTTGACCACGCAAATCTGCGTGGTTAAAATGGAGTGGTTTGAGGAAAGTTAAAATTGTTTATAAAATATTGATTAACAGATAAATGCCATAGTAGCAAAACAACCGACTAAGTGACTGGCAAAACAATAATCAACTCCGCTTTTTAGCATGATTAATCGTAAACAGCTTGGATTTTGCAGGAATATCGGCATGTTTATCACCCGGTTCCCGCTTATCAGTGGGGAAATAACGGCGTATAGTTTCGTGGTTGATCTCCTTACCACCCTCGCGGAAATACTTGCAGATCATCTTCGTCCAAACGCTTTGCGTTTGTGAAAACATCAGCTCTTTTCCTTCAGGAGTCTTCAATTCCTGCATTTGTAAATACAAGTCTAATACGGTATTGCGGTAGCCATCTGGAATATTGATACAACCTTCAGTTTCCAGCGCAGTTGCTTTTTTAAGAGCGGCTTTAAGCTGGATTACTTCTTGTTTAAGCACATAGATTTCGGAATCCTGTTGTGCGATTACCGCGTCGTTCGATTTATGGAAATTCCAGCGGTCGAGTGAGATCAGCAACTCTGTGAATTTTTGCAGCCTTGCTAATTGACGCTCATTGCGTAAATGGTTATCATCATAGACATCTTTCTTCAATAAAACTTTTAGCTGCCTTTCGACGAGTGACCAAAAATACTTAAAGAACACCTCTTCTGTACCATTGGGATGATGTGATAAATAATAAGCCAGGTGGCGCTGGTAAAACTCCGCTATACGATCCTCAGGGATGGCGAACACCCGTTTAAAAAAGTGTTTTAAAAAATGTGACCGGTTCCATTGCACCGGATTGCCAATATCCAGGGTATCCTTTGAAAAGTCAAAGCGGTCACGGGGTCTGAAATAGGTTACGCTCATAAGTAGGTGATTTACTCAAAAATAAACGTTTCTGCGATTGGAAAAAAGGCTGATGAAAGCGTATCATCAAATAACAATGAGGTTAATTAAAAGAAGGGCCATCAGGAGTGGTTCAATTTGGTTAGCTAGATTTAACTTGAGGCTGAACTCCTATTGACCCACACTGGCCAATTATATAACCATTTCTTAGAAAATTAGGCGTTTAGCAATATGGTCGTTGATTCGAATCACATAATGTTCGCTTATAGGAGTGACCCACATGGGATTATTTTCGAACAAATATTAACTCCAGGCCCATTATGACTGAATATTAGCCGAAGTGAAAGATTTTTGGAACGTTTAAGCCGAATTGACAAAGGTTGAGTGATTTTGAAAATCTATTACTTCAATTTAATAGGAAACATATTTCTCCTGCATTATTCGAAACCCATGATTACAAAAACATTGGGTAATGCCGTTCTTAGGTATACCCAATAATCTTTATTTGTTATATGATGCTTTGCTACATAATTCTTAAATTGTAACTTAATATTTGAATTATGGATGATGCAGAATTAGAAGCCATACTTAAGCAACTTTCAATTCCCAAAGAAGAAATGGAAGAAATAAAAAAGAGTTGGGTTTTCCAGGAGTCCGGTGAAATTAATCAATTAAAAGATCATCATGTTGGAACGCAACCGATTCGAGTTGTTCATAATATGGTACTACACATGTTTGCCAATACGTACCCTGCTTTCAAAGAAAAACTTCAGAAGCTGGTGGACGAAGGAAAACTAAATCCTAAGATTAACTTGGTTTTGAAGCAGGAATGCATATCAGGCGATGGGTTGATAAATACACCCCGCGTAAGTGGAGATAGCCGACAAATCTGCGTGCATGAAACATTTTTATCTTACTTATGGTGCGTATCCTATGCGGTATATATACTTTATATAGAAAAAGTAGATTATCCCAAACTCAACAAAGCGGCTGGTAAGATTATTTACCCTGTCAGTCAAGTTGAAATTGATAAAGCGATGAAACTGTTTGATTATGGTAAGTCTCTAATCGCATATTTTTCAGAATGGGATATTGATGCGCTACCTAACCCCGAAAAATATTTGGCTGAAAATAGAAACTACGTAGAGCAATCCAGTATGTGTTATACTGAAGCAGTCAGTTTTATTTTAGCACATGAGCTTACACATCTTGAACGACATATTGATGAATTAAATGAGAATACACCGGATTCGCATTACCTGAATTTCGAAATTGAGGCCGACAAAGAAGCGATCTTTCATACTATTCAAAGTGCAAAAGTTATGGGGCCTAAATCGGTTAACAGTGGTATAGTTGTCGCTTTACTATCTATGTTATATTTTAGTTCGGTTACCTCAGGGAAGAGACATCCGAATGTAGAGGATCGAATAACCACTGCCTTAGAATTGCTGAATATTGATGAATTCGACCCGGCGTGGGGTATGGCATGTGTAGGCCTTGAGCTTTGGGAACAGCAGTTCAATTTAAATTTTGAATGGTTGCAGGATTCTTATTCACCTCAACAACAATACTACCATTTGCTAAAGCAGATCAAAAGCCGTAATTAATTATCAATGCGAGTAATGAATATATAAGGTATTTACTTATCGCACAGACATTACAAAAAATAATTAGAGTAATAAGAACTCTCGATATAGTATTCAAATCGTTTTTCTAAGACGTCTTCGGGTACCGCCAAATGTTTTAAAATGAGGTAGTTTATTAAGGCGCGACATGATACTGTTAACGCCTCTAAATCATCTCCGGATACTGCTTTGTTTTTTAAATTGGGATTGTAGTGGGTATAGTAATTTCGAGACTGCTTTACTTTTCGTTTAAATTCGTCATCATAAATATAGTCAAATCCGATTTTATTACCCTTAACTTCAGAAAACAATTTTGACAGCCGTTGATCTAATGTAAGTTCATTTTTAAACGCTAAATACTCATTAACTTCTTTTTTGTATACCTCTGGCACCCCTGCAATAATCTCCGTTAACTTCAGTTTAAAATCAGCATCAAGCATTGGCTTGCCTGGATATTTGTAGATATGATATATTTCTAATGCCCTAATGAGATTTAAGAAATTATTTTCGTCAAAAGCACCGCGGTAAAAATAATCCAGGAATACTAGTTTAAGAATATGCTGTGCCTGTGTAGCGAAACTGAACCAGTTTGCGAAAAACACATCCAAATTGCCCTGAACATCGTTCCTGCTGACCAGGTATTTCCGGTGGCGATCTTGAATAGGGTATTCAAATTTATTAAATGGTGTTGCACCATACACCATTGTACCTAAAAACTTATCTCTATTGTAATGTTCAACCGTGTTATACACACGTGCAGCTGAAACATTTGCGCCGTCTTTCGACAGAAAGGAAACAAGTTGCTGAAAATATAGCAAATACTTCATGAGTTCAGCTAAAAGCATCCCTTCTTCACTTTTGGCGATGAGATTTACCAATGCAAATTGATGTAGGATGATTTTGTTCCGTTTCTCCGTGGATGGTACAAAACATTCAAAATCTATGCTGATATCAATGTTATCGTTAAGGACTATATTTAGTTTTTCGGGTGTCAGGTATTCAATTGAAAAACCGTCACGACTGGTTGTTTTTTTAAAGCTTTCGCTTCTAATCCAATTGTCAAAATTAGGTATATGTACACCTAAGATTTTAAATTTCTGTTCATTGAATTCATTATAATAATCATCGCCGTAGAGCATTAACCTTGCGTTAAAGCTTTCCAAAAATCCGGAGCAGTCATAAAGCGTTATTTTTTCTCCAAAACGCCCCAAACCATGTACTATAGGATATTTGCGCTCATCGATATCACTTCCCGCAATTTTTTCAGAAAGGTCCCGATTAGTGGGATCTGTCAGATGAAGTTCAATAACAAAATCGGTTACAGTTAGGTGCCCTTGGATTTTCACTGGACTATTTGGCAAAAACCATACACCGTGATAAATTTCTTCTTTGCTTTCGACCATAATTTAATTTAGCATATAGATTGGTATTAGCATTAATTTAGATTCATCTTAATGAACTTGTAATTCAAAAATTATCGGAATTAAATTTTTAGTCATCCCTTCGCCTTGACCTTATAAGCAAAATCCCAGTCATCGAAATCATGTACATTTACTAAGATATCGGAAAGCTTGAAAGTGTTTTCATAAAGCATACAATAAATAAATTTAGTGATAGCGGCGGAATCTTTCAATTCATCAAATTCTATAATCTTAATACCAAACCTTGTCGTAGAGCCAATAAATGGCAATACTGAATTTAAAGAATTTAATTTATGGTAATCCAGTTCTTCGCTATTGACTGGCGTTAATTGAAAACTTCCAGTCTGTTCGTCAAATTCGAAATCATAACTTGTCAACCCTTCGTTCGGTAACAATATCATTCGAAAATTTATGGCATTGAAATAATTGTCAAGTTCATACTGCTCATACAAGCTCCAGAACTTTTCACGATTATTTTGAAACATTTTCATCAATTTAATAACATTTCCAAGAAATATGACTTCCCCGCAAAGAATTGAAAAACCAGGACCCTCAGTACCGTCATTAAATCGCGTATATGTGTGGCTAAAATTTATGATACATGTAAACTTTTTATAGGTAACATGCCTAAACGTTTGAATTGCCGCAGCTTTTATAATAAATGCAATAAGCAATTTCTGACCATCAATATCTATTGACGGAAGCAAAATTTCACAATCTGGGATAGTTCTAAATTCCTTCTTTTGACGTGGTGCTGCTGCTATCTGCTCTCGTATCAGCTTTTCCAGAAATATCAATTTTTCTTTGATTTCATTCTGAATACCGTCGTAGTTAGGCCTGTTTTCTTTCAACGCCGGGTAGTACGTATTTCTAATGGCAGGGTATTTTGCGATTTGCGCCTGAATATCAATCCAGCAAAAGAATTTTATTTTTCTGTTCCCGGACTTGCTCTCCGCCATACAGATATCCTGAAGTTGAACTATTCTGTTTGTTGTTGTAGCAAAATAGAATTGCTCAATATCATGTGGAAAATTACTAATTGACTTGACAGTCGAATTAAAATCATCTTTTAACTCTCTAATCAATGCAGCTTTAGAACGGTTCAAGTCCTTTTTCTTTGCCTGTACTGCAATTTTAAGTTCGGGACTATAAATATCAACACCGAACTGCACCATACCCTTTGAACCATATTCTTCAAACGAATCGGTCTTATACATGGCGTTGAATAAATCCTTTAGGAAGGTTTGAAATGCGTACTCATCACCCAATGGTTCATATTGGTATTTCATTGCTGTCAAATTTTGGCTTAGGCTTAAAAAGCGTCGGGTTTTAATAATATCGGAAAATATTAACATCCTCTATGAATTCACCTTTATGTTCTACGCGATACTTTCCGAATAAATTCAAAAATATCGGCGAAAAGTCAAGTCCGGCGGACAAGCTTAACTGTTTTGCTTTATCACTTACGTACAGTAATGTTTCATTATTGATAAGCGTTTGAAGAACTGCTTTAAGAGCCGCAACCCCTTCGATATATAGTGGACTAACGCTTGCCTTACCAGCAACAGTATGATGTGACATGTCCTGAAAAACTTTACGCGCCTCTTTTGTGACTTTACCTGTAGTGAAAATTATCGTCTTCGTTGCCTTGAATTTAACCGCACGATAGGTTAATGGGTGCGCATCTCCTGGTTCAAAATCCCTGTCTTTGAGTTCAAAAATCCAGGTCTTATCCCTAAACTGAACTACACAGTCTACCTCTTCGCTATCCTGCGTTAAGTTCCAGATAATACTTTCCTTTGGAATACCGGATTCGATCAACGAACTGGTAAGCAAAATTGTCATCCAATGACTTCCCGAGGTCATTTGTCTTCCTAAATCAGTTAAAATAAAACTTTCCTGAATCAGTTCATCGGCAAAATTTCTTCCACAATGCGGACAACTGAGTACAAATTTGCCAAGTTCTTCCTTTGATTGCACCACGCCAATTGGTGTTGACTTCTTTTTACAGCTGACGATATACCTGGTAGTTACCAGACTATGATTAATCAGCTCGTTTATAGTTTCTAAAATGGAATCCTTGTGTTCTCCCTTGACATGTTGCGTTTGGAAGGATTCATGTTCTGCAATTCTTCTAAGTATTTGCCTAAGCTTATTATCACTTATGATTAACGCAGCTTGGGATTCAATATCGGTCAATATCGGATATCGGAACAGGTTATAATAAGTAACGTGCGTATCAAGTTTGTCATTCTTGGAAAAAATAAACCAATTCTTTTCCATGTGCCTAACCTTACGGCCATCAACGTTGCTTTTAAGGAGGCTTCAAACTGTTTGACATATCGGATTAATATGTCGTTTGCCCAGGTTGTGCTATCAGATATAACCCCAATTTCGATTCGGCGATCCGGTGAAGAAAACCCGGAAGATTCGTTGGTTATATATATCACGGTTTTATCCTCGACGAATAGATCGGTCCGATAAATGAATGAATTGGTCCCTTTTACATTATAATACCCAATCCAATCTAAAATTTCTTTACTAAGATTTTTAATCCCAGCCGTTTCTAAAAATTTTATTTTTGACTGCCAAATCACTGATTGATACCCCGCCTCATTTATTCCTTTAAGGATCTTGGTAAAATCAGTTGAATCAAGTGTTAGTTTGGAATAACAGTTAAAAACTTCAATCATATAATTGTCTCTTGTTCAAATGGTACAACTATAAATTTAAGCTCGATGTTCCGTGAGTTAATTTGGACAGAAATATTCTATTGCGTTGTTGCGCACGTTTGAGTAACGTTGAATATTTAATGACTTCCGAATAAATTGCACCGTCGGTACGTCCATCAAATCCAATTACTTTGGTGGCTGGCCGAAATAAATAATCAAATTGATAAGAATGCTCATAGCTACTTACTCGTCCTAAAACATCCCTTGGTTCAATGCTTTCGCCTATTAGATATCCATAAAATTGAATTATTTGAAATTCATCTTCTGAGTAATTCCTAATAAGATTTGCATAGCTATCAATTTGGGTTAAATGTTCCGAGATATTTGTGTCAGGTGTTTTAAATTCGATTATTATACATTTTCCTTCTTCGGGAAATAATAGGATATCAGGGCGCTTAAGTTTTCTATTTTCTCCCAAGGACGTTAAGTAACGATCTTCTTCCTCTGTGAATTTGTCTTTAAAAACCTTTTTACCATCTATCGTAAGTTTATCCAATTGCGACTCTGAGGCACCTTTAAAATAGATGAAATCTTCGCTAATGATCCATAGGTCGCTGGTTTCTGAGTCACCAGAATGTTGTTGATAAAGCAGGTTATGAATCAAGGCTTCATCAAAATTCCGGCCCGATCGCTGAACTTCCAGACTACGATCTAATATTTTCTGAAAAAGGTCAAGCACGAGTTTACGGCGCGCAACATAATGGGTTAATGAAGTTTTGTTTTGAAGGGGAATAGTCCTGACAAGTTTATTTATCTCCTTTTTAAGATCTTCATTGTAGGTATCAGACGTCGTGTCAAGTTTGTTTAATTTATCAAATGATTCTTTAATACTTGCATCTATTGTGGCAGCCTTTTTGGCTTCCGCTTCATAAAACTTTTCCAGAATCTTTGCTTCGCTATCATTAATCGAAATATTAATACTCTGGGCAATTTGCTCATCTAAACCAAACATTTCCTTAAGTTCGGAAAATTGAAGTAAGTGATTTTGCTTTACTTCCTCTATTTCCGGATACATTTTTGTAATAGTGGAATTTATTTCTTCCTGGATATCTTCAACGAAAATTTCTTGGTTGGAAAAGAGATCCCCCGTTGCTTTAGTAAAGCTTTCTTTTGACGGGATGTTTAGTTGACCGCGTATGTTAGTATCCCTTGAATCAATGTAGTCGCTTGAAACGATGAAAAGAAATTTGTTCCCTTTGATGTTGTCGTTTTCGGACAGACTTTCAAGCATAATCCCCGATTCTTCAATAATTTCACCTTTAGAACTCAGCTTCAGTTCGTTGCTTTTTAATATATCCTTGCTGATCTTATAAGCATCTAGTTTGAACGATTCACTTTTGTTATCTACCGCGACAATATCGCCAAAAGAGGATATCTCTTTGTAAGGTAGTGTGATGATTTCAGATTTTTCAATACTTGGGATGTCATTATTGGAAACGTTCACGGTATTTTGAAGTTTGCCCTGAACATGAAAGTTAATAGTAATTTGTGGCAACGACAGCCTATTGGCACATAGGTAGGATATATATCTTTCCAAAAGAGATGCCTTAAATGTATCTGCATTAAGGCTGTTGTATATATTACTGTCTTCAAGTAGTGTGTTGAATGTCAACGTGGTTGTGACTTGGGCTGGTCGATCAATTTCAACACAAGATTCATGATATACCAATGCATTTTTATCAAGAAATCCTTTTTTTTTAGACATAGTGAATTTTCTGAAGAAACACTTTTCGCCCTCCAAAAAATAGCTTTCCAAAATGGTATTGTCGAAATATTGCACAAATTGAATTCGTCCAGATCCTAAGTTTTTATACCCTTTAGATGTTAGCTTGAATGTGTTGAATCTTTGAAATTCACTATCGTTAAACCCGATTCCGTTGTCTCTAATTGATAGTTTTGAAAATTCGAAACTATCTGTTGTCGTTTCGGTGACAAAAATATCAACCTGAATGTTTCCGATCAGAGAGATATCAATAGTTTGCTTTATTTTGATTGCTTCTAATGCGTTTGTAAAGGCTTCCCAAATAGGTTGCAAAGCTGTTCTTGATTTCTTTACGTCCTGTAAAACCCCGGCAAATGATAGATCGTTAGCAGAAATATATGTTTTATCAGCAGCCATTGGAGTTCATTGTGGTAATTAATTGGCAATAAAATGTAAAGTAAACGAATATTAAATATAACACAAATTTAAGTCAATCAAAGATAGAGGTGAATCGATTTTATCTGATCTTGGTGATTTTATCTAATTACGTACTATTTTATATATGGCTATATAATATTGATGCCCGTAAGAGCCCCCCGAGATTTTAGGCGATTTAAGAAGGCTGTGTAAAGTGGCTGGAACCGCTGTCTTGAAGTATCATACTTGGCGAAACAAGTACATTCATTGAATAGTCGCCACAACAGGGCTGAGCATAAATTGCGCACCATAACAATAATTACCTTAACTTAGGTATCATTAATTGTAATGCTTTGACTAAACCCACAATAACCCGGACTTACGGCCAAATACATTTCGAAGACCTTGACCCTAAACGTTTTGAAGACCTGATAAGGCAACTCATTTATGACTTTAAGGATTGGCAGAGTATTGAAGCCACCGGACGTGGCGGAGCTGATGACGGCTTCGATATCCGGGCGTATGAACGGAATTATGCAGAACGCGAACCCGTAGACGATACTGAGGAAATGGCTGATGCACATCCAATGAATGGCAATCTTTGGATGATCCAATGTAAACGGGAGCAAGATCTGGGACCCATCCGGGTAAGAAAGATCATCCAGGAAAATATCACTGCCGGTCAGACACCTCCTTATGGTTACATCTTGGCTGTATCCGCCAACGTTTCAAAGAAAACGCATGATGCCTTCCGGGAGGAATTGCAAAAGCTGGGCGTAATGGAATTCTATCTTTGGGGGAAAGCAGCCTTGGAGGATATGCTCTTCCTGCCCAAAAATGATCGTATACTTTTTACCTTTTTCGGATTATCACTGGTGACCAAACGACGATCGAGGGCGACCGAGATCAGGACTGTTGTAACTGTAAAAAATAAATTGCTGTCTATTTTAGGTAATAGCAAAACCACGCATCACCCAATACTCGTCCGGGATATTAAAGATGACGATTATCCCTACGAGGATGCCTATCCCGATTTCGAGACTTACCCCCGCTGGAAAACCTATACTGCTGTGGAACAACACCCGATAGGTCTTATTTTCGAGGAGTTTGAGTATTATGCCTATATCGACACCATCAAGAAAGAGTATGATTTTACCGGCTTTGTTAATTTGCAGGAACAGCCAACTGATGATGACGAAGAATACCAACAGAGATATAAAAAGAAGGAATTAGTTCTTGACTTTTTCCACTCCTTACCTAATGCCCGGCACAGCTATTATTTGTCTTACGCATTGATCGGCTATAAGGACATAATACTTGTTGATGCCAAAGGCGACAATTGGAATGAAAGGCCTCATATTTTTGTGGATTTTATTAAGGGTTTACCCTTTTCACGGTCCCGACAGGTGATCAAATTGCGCAATGAAGATATTGACCTGGAAGGTTACAAACGGATTAGTGTTTTTCCAAAAGATTTTACAAAACAAGGCAAAAGGCACTTTCACGAAGATAAAATTGTCGCCCTCGACGATGATACCTTTTTCAGGTTCAGCAATTTCAGGGATATGACCTTGTACGCTACAGATGATCGACACACCGATCTATCCCCAAAAGATATATTTCAAATCGAGGGTATATTGGAGGGAATCAAACAAAAAGCGAAAGTATCGCTGTCCTGCGCCTATCAAATGACGGTCAGCGACTATTTTACGGAAAATGACAAAGATTTCGAGTTAAAGGAAAAGATCAAATTACAAGTGGGCAAAGTACCTGGGGGGAAGGCAATACTGCATATCTATGAATTAAAGCCTGTCTATGATTATGAGTTAGATCAGGACATTGAATAACAGCATGTATTCTTTTTACGGCAAAGAAAGTTATAATTAGCTGCCAAGAAACGGCCCGCCGATTATAGGATAGCAGTAAAATTAAAGCGCAATCGGTTTTATCTTTAATTCTCTAAATTGTTTTTGCGCGACATATACAAGCTTGGCTGTATCTCTTTGAAGTTCAAAACAAGCCTGATTAAAAGCATTTAGTATAAATACTCGGTCAAAGGAACTACTTATAGCCGTTGTAAGCGATTGTTCCGATACTTTAAAACCAGATGAAAGGCTGGCATCGCCGTATACCAACAGTAACCAACATTCGTCAATATTGGTATTTTGACGATAGGCATTTAACCGCTTTTCCTTTTTTTGAACACCGGCGACTACCATATCCGTAAAATCATTCCGGACAAAATAATCCTGATTGTATCTTAGGCAAAATAGTTCGTTGGAAGGTTGGTAACTAAATGTTTTGACAAATACAGGAATTACCGGGCTGGTTCCTCTTATGGTTGCCATGATAAAGTCAGCCAGTTCTTTTATGATCTGTAGGGAGTTAGATTTAATAACTTTATTATTGAAATCCCGGAGTGATTTGTCATCATATAACTTTATATCTGTATCAAGGGTGAGGTTGCCAACACCGGTTAGATCATGCGTTTCAGCTAAAATCAATGCAAGGGTAGGATTGAGATATTTTTTCCAAAGTTCAGCGATATATGCTTTTGCTTTACCTTCCTCCAACCTGGAGTGTTCAACCCCGATAGATAGTTTTTCCGACGTTAAAATGAAATCAGGTACTTCCGTTGGCTCAATCTCAAATTTCATTTGCGTGGTATACAGGAATTTACCTAAACTAATCAGTTCATCATTTTTACTGCGTTGCCCGGTCGTATTTTCTTTATAAAGATGTTCTTGTATAATTTCTTTTACATGAAATTTGGAAGCAGCGATCTCCTGCTCGCCCAATAAAAACTCTTCCCTGTCGATGCGTTGCGGATCAATGCCATATATTGCAGCCGTCTGTTTGATTCTTTCTTCCAGGCTTCCATCATTGGAAACAGTTTTGCTGGTCGATAAGATCAGCGGTGCATCGGCTTTACCTAATATTGATTTCACAAAATGGTCAATAAATGGCTGTTTTTGTTCTGCCGGAAGGCTATCAAGCATTTCTATAAAGTTCTTCTCCGTCAGCTTAATTACGATTGAAGATACAAAAGATTATTTTACATATGGTTATTCAATGTGTAAAGGTAATTAGGTAACAGATTAAATCTGAAGTGGACCTTTTATTTACCTTCTTCCAAACCCGCTGACATGCCTTGCGTCAATTCAAGTGTATCTACGACAGTTCTAACATACCCTTCTTGCCGGTACATAATGTCCCCATGTTTGTATTTTACTGCCATTTCAAACGTTTGGTAACAATCAAAATAGGCGTTTAGATCATCTGTACGCCGGACCTTCTTTAGCGTTCGTGCCTGTTCGTGATAATACAATTTAAACAGGTCAATAAATCCGGTACCATTCTTACGCAAAAGGTCTAAATGATTGATCAGAAATCGGATATTTATAAATACGAGCGGCTGGATCTTTTTGAATTTATTCATCATTCCGGCTTTTGTTATCTTTTCAACGAAAGCCTCCTGGAGATATTGATTAACGCCCGGCATACTAAAAAAATGGTCTGTATAGATCATAACTGGGTAAATAGTCAAATTCCGGGAATGTTTATAACCCTTTATTTTTTCGAAAGGGGTATTTATTATGTGCTGAAGTTGACTTATTAATTGTCCTGTACCTTTATTTGCCTGATTGTATTTGGCATCTATCGCATCTTTAATTGCTTGAAAAGAGGTAGTATTGATCGCGTTCGCGGGAAAAAAGGCATCTTTGATCTCAAAAAGGATAACATCGCCACCTGCTCTGTAGTAGGCATCAGGAAATCCCTGTGTTGTTTTTTCATCAAAAAGCAGTACGCTATGTTTTTTCTGCAATGATGCGCGTAATAACTTTTTAAATAAAATACCTTCCGTAACCTCCTCAGAAACGTACTGTTTAAAGTTTGGGAAAGTTTTAAAACCCCCAGCTGATGCTATATCGGAATGCGTATAAAGATCATATAGCAGGCCTTCGTAAAGCTTATTATGGAAGAAATTCCAGTTCAATATAAAATAGCTGTCTTCGCCATACCGAAATATTGGTTTATCCTTTATTCCGCTGTAATTACGGTGATCGACGGCGTAAGTTGCAGTATAGTTCCGTGCATCCATTGAAATGGAATCAAACAAAGGCTTGAATTCTTCGGTCACCGAAATAATGGCGCTGGATGATTTGTCATTGTTGCGCTCCGTCTGTTTCCAGGAATGTTGGATGACATTAAGAAGGGCAAAAACATAGTTCCATGAACTGGTATGGCCCCGTTTTGCTAGGAACTGACGGATATTTTCAGCATAAGGAGAATTATATTCTAAAAAATTAAAGAGTACGATGCCCCGTATCATTTCCGTGAAAGGATTGATGATGTTTCCTGCCTCGTATTGACTGCTTAATAATGGCCAGGTATTCTTATAAAAAAAATCAACTGCGTGATGCCTGTTCTCATCAAATATACCTGCATCAATTTCCTGGCGTTTTTCAATAAAGATGATATAAGCTTTAAATAACCTGAATTCCTGATCAGGGGTCGTATCGTCCCCCATAGGTATTTTCCGGTAATGGCCAAGGCAGTAATGCATAAACTCCAGGGTGTGAAGTTCCGAAAAGATAGCATAAGCATCAGCTCCTCTGTCTTTGCGGCTCTCCATTACTTTTAAGCCGATACGGTGCTGTATTGCCAAAGGCTGTCTCCGAAGAAACAACTGAAGAATTTCCACCTGGACCTTAAAATCAGCGCTATCTAAATGCAATTTCGCCTGGATCATGGTCAAAAGGCCAATGATAACTTCGGAAGAGATATCTCTTAGCAAGTCTTCCAGCTCGGGAACAGGTTCATCAAAAATATCCGCGTAACGCGGAACTATAGCCATTTTCATAGATCAATATTCAACGGCTGTTAAGTTTTTTTCATCAAACGCCAGATAACCAAACGGAACATTGACCAGTTTTTTCATTTCAGCGATGAACTGAAGGTCTTTTTTGCTGGGTTTACCCGGCCCGACGATCATTATATACTTTTTCTTTTTGGTATTTTCCCGATGCATATAGTCAAACAGTTGCCCAATCCCTTCTCTAATGCAGGTATAAACGCTGGCAAAAGGTTTGATCTCATAAATGATATATTCCTTGTCAGTTATCCTTTTGGCATCGATGTACCGTTTTTCGCCGCTACAGGAATGATTTGGATACGTATTTTTCAGATAGGTTAAAAATCGGTTCTGTATACGATTGTGTACAAGGTTTACCGTTGCGCCAGCGATAGCACCCCTTTGAAAACTGCCTTCCTTCTTGGGGTTGTAGCCATCTTCATCACCCTCATCATCTTCGATATCTGGTTCCGATTCGATCAGCGGGTCTTCTTCAACCGGGGATTGATCATTTTCCGCGTACCAGTTAAAAATGTCATAAAATGCATTTCCATCCTTACCTGCTGTTAATTGGTGGATGGTAGCGGCATAGTTGTAATTAAAACTTCTGACAAATGAGGCATCTAGGAATTCCACATGAATATGGTGCCCAAGCGAATTGGTATCGTAAAAATAAACCGACCCATTGCGTTCGACAACCTGAGCATATCCGATGATCTGTAATTTGTTGAATGAGCCATGTGATTTGACAGCAATAATATCGCCAGATCGCATCTGAGAAAATAACCTAAAATACCCTTTTACCTTACCCATAGCCGGTTTTGCATCCTTGTGATGTTTAGCTACCCAAGCGTTTACTTCATTGTTTTTTTCGCCGATCAAGGCCGAAAAATTATGTCCCCAAACCCATCCCATAGCAACGCTTTTACTGCTTAAGAACTCCTTCATGACCGAGACAGTATCGTCTCCGTTGTCATCGCTATATTTACTACCGATGATATAAAAATTTGGTTTTACAGGCCCACGGGCGTACAAGTCATATAACCGGTAAGAATAATCGATCACGTCTTCCTTTTCAGGTTTTAAAGAAAGTATCGCTTCCTGTAAAGCGTAAACCGGTGAATTGTTATTAAATGACAAGCCTAACCCATCAGTGATAGCCAACAAAGCCCGCTTACTGTACACCGGAAGTAATTGCTTGCCGGAAAATAAAAATGCCAACTTCCATTTCCCGATAGCATGAAATGGGATTTCCTCGATTGCTTTCCAGTCTCCCGCTTGACTAAGGCTGACGATCTCGGATGCCATTGCCCGGACGTTTTTAAATGCGGTATCAAGATCATCGCCACGATTTCTATTCCAAGCGTAACCTCCATGCTTTTTATATCGTTCGTCTTTAAACTCTTTATCATTTTGGATTTGCCATAGTTCAAATTTATTCAAAGAGATTCGGCCTATGGCTCCAAGGTATTTTGTACCATATTCCAGCCAATAGCAAAGGGAATCATGATCATCCAAATGAGCATAGGATGCTAAAGACATATTCGCTACGCGTTCTGGTGTCCACGATTCTAAAAAACTGGTTAATGTTGTGTCGGCGAATTTGGGATTAAGTTCCATCATTAATTGGTTTAGGAGCACTGTCGTTGACCAATGCTATTGCGATAAATTATAGAGCGTAATGTACAATAATTAGGATATGATCATGTAGTTGTTCCACAATATCCTGTTTATTGATCGATTTAATTTAATTTAGGTCGATCAAACCTTTATCCATGTATAAACTAATTTGCATTCTGTTTTTAATACTCCAAAACAATATTTCCCTTTCAAAGCAAGTCAACCCATCCCCTAATCACAGGCCATCATCCGTAACAACCGATTCAGTGATCGACGCGCTTAGTAAGAAAAATAAATTATTGGAGAGCCAAAATGAACTTATTACAACCGCGCTTAATGCCAATAGTAGTGTGTTTTCAGGCATTTCCACCTATTTTGCAGTTATATCCATTTTGCTGACCATAATTGTTGTTATTCTTCCGCTTGTCAATTATTTTTTCGTGCTTAAGCCATCAGAAAAAGCGATGAGGAAAGTGGCAGCGCTTGAAGGCGAATTACTATCAAGAGTTGAAAATAATTTTGAGGATTACCTGGCGAAAATTGAACATAAGAAGGCTAAAGAATTGATAAGGTCCCTAAACACAGGTCCCCAGGCGATAACAGCATTCGCTAATTTCTTTTTATTGAGATCCTACTCTGATTTTGATGTCGAAGATCAAAATACGGTTATAAACTTTCTTGAAAAAAAATATGAGATCGAAGTGATCAATAGGCTAACCTTGCATAATGTATTGACCTCTAATCCTTCCAGGAGCTGCGAAGCTTTTTACAAAAAGGTATTGGAAACCGGAGATAAACCTAACCATGAGTACGCTATCAACTACCTGATAGATAATCATCCAGAAGAAAATATCGCCTTTTTTGAATTGATTATCATGAATTCACCTGACGGGCATAAAATATTGAATGAGATTGTTAGGCATATTGAAGACGATTATATCGGCAGTCCCATGACCAGCTTGAAGATATCGGAAACAAGAGCTATTGGTGAAGAAAAGCTCAAGCTTTTCCTGGATAATACAAAAATTTGCGATTCTGTAGAAAATAAAAAAGCTGATTACCACCATCAAAATATAAGCTTTATGTCCTTTGCCCAGAATGCGTTTATTAAGGAAACTTACTATTTCAAAAAATATAAGCAAAAAAAATAGTACGCGATAGGTGAAATCTTGTTCATAGATCACCTGATCTTTAATTTGGCATAGGACAAAACTCGATCATTCAACATAATGGAAAACGAAAAAATTAAGGATTTTATAGGAAAAGGTGCCGAGATCGCCGGTGGCGCGGTAGGCGGGGCAATTGGTTTGATAGGCGGACCGGTCGGCGCAATTTTGGGTGGTGCACTTGGTGCAGCCTTTGTGGTTGGCATTAAAGAGGTTATCAACCGGCAACTTTCGAACCGGCAGGAAATGCGCGTAGCTGCCTCCACTGCTTACATACTCACAGATGTAAAAGAAAAGCTTGACCGTGGGTATCATGTAAGGACTGATTCTTTTTTTGACGCAACGAACGGTCGCAGTACTGCCGAAGAACTTTTCGAAGGCATTCTTTTAAAATGCAAGGATCAATATCAGGAAAAAAAATCTACTATATATCAAAGATATTTGAGAAAGCGGCATTTGACAGCAGCTTTAGCGCTGAAACTGCCAACCAGATTCTCTGCACCGCTGAAAGTTTTACTTACAGGAAACTTTGCATCATAGGCTATTTCGGCAGAAAGACCGAGTTTGATGGCTCGCTATTAATGAAAGAACCATATAGTTGGTATGAAAATGCCATTTTTCCAATTCCTTTGGAATTACTAAAACAGGATATTTTTGATCTGGTCAATTTAGGTATAGTCGATCAGGCTAATATCATGTTAGGAAGCCGACACGATATCATTCCGGCAGAGTTTTCTTTGACAACTTTAGGAAATGAATATTTTTCCGCTATGGAACTATCATCCATACCAAAGAATGATATAGAGCCGATATATGATGAGTTAAAATACCGAGACATCTTTGGCTTGAACGAAAAAGGCACAAAGAACGTAGGAATACCGCATTGATCATCGTAAAAGGCAGCCAGAATTTCAGCTGCAACTCTTATGCAAATAGTCATTTAACATAGTTAATTATAGTAGCATAATTCTTGGGTGAATTAGTGACAATTTGGTGAGCACCCGATGAACCGGGTCAAAAACCAGAATATGAATATTGTAAGTGACCCAGTTACTAATTTTAGCGTTCACTTCGGAAATTATTAATCATAGTATATATTGCATCAATCAGCATTAATGATTATTTTTACCTAAGTCATTAGGAATTAAACTGTAGCAAATTATTTGTGGAAAATTCGGGAATTGCCACATTTGCAAACCTGTAAAATATTGAAATAGTGTGTGTTAGAGGGATAAGTTCGAGTCCCGTCCATTGCTAAATAAACTGCAAAAACTTCCCAAAACATTAATTCGTAATATTACAGGCTTTTGCATTTTTGGGCCCGGATCGCTAGCTATTTGTTTCAAATGTACTCCGGAAATTCGAATGATCTTGCTTGCATTAGGCACCTGTCACTTTCGCGGCCTTCCGGCATGGTGCAAGCTGAAACGCAACTAGTAATTGTGACCACCTAAATTATTTTTATATTTACCCGCCACTTATCACACGATGAAAAAGATACTAACCTTATTATTTGTTCTGCTTACCATTTTATCAGCCTGTAAAAAGGAAACTACCCAACAGGGAATAAACCCAAAACCGCCTGTCATGAGCCGGGTGAAAATAGAGCCTTTATATTCAGCCTATACTTGGGGCGACGAAGTTAAGCTAACCATTGATTCGCTCACGATCCTCAACGCTGGCGATATAACTATAGACTTCGGTTCAAATATAACGCTTCATCCGTCACGCATTGATACCACAAGTGTTTTTTTTAAAGTGCCTAATACGCTTCTGAATAGATCTAATCTTTTTAACGTTATTATCGATGGGCTGAAAAGTAATGACGGTTATTTAGCGCTTCAACCTCCTTCAGTGTCAGTTGTGAATAACACCAGTTTAATACCAGGTAGCACAATTACCATTACGGGGCAATATTTTAATCCTGTACTAGCAAACAACCGGGTATTGCTGGACACCGCGACCCTTAGCGTAGTTTCGGTCACATCCACACAGTTAGTTGTAAAAGGAGATAATGTATCTATCTCAGATATGGGAAACTTGACTATCAAAACGGGTAATGATCTTTCAACAGTGGTACAAGGCAATTATATAGTTTACAGATATTTAACACCTAAGAATAATTTTCCTGGCCCAGCCCGTTTCGGGGCAACCGCTGTCGCCATTAATGGAAACATTTATTTCGGACTAGGGAAATCGCAGTCAACGAATAATGCCTTGGCTGACTGGTGGAAATACGACCCTGGTGCAGATAAATGGACACAGCTGGCCAATTGCCCGGTGGCGTCATATATTATGAATTCCTTTAGTATCGGCACAAAAGCCTACGTAGGTATGGGAACAGGAACCTTATACGATACTAATTTCTGGTGTTATGATACTTCCTCAGATAACTGGAAATCGATAGCTTCATTTCCTGGCACCTACACGATGTTCCCGGTATGCTTTAGTTCAGACAAATATGGTTATATTATAGGAGGCAGTCTGGATACACCCGGTGCTATTGTCAGGACCAACGATGTATGGCGCTATGATCCAGTGGCTGATAGTTGGCAGCAGACAACGAGTTTTCCAGGGTTACCGCGTGACGAGGCCATAGGATTCACCTTGAATAATAAGGGTTATGTAATTGGCGGGGCAGCGCAAACCGGAGGTTCGGAACCATATATAGCAGATGCATGGTCATTCGATTTCGGGACCGAAACATGGAAGCAATTATCGATGCCTCCACAGAATGTCGCCCGGAGCCAAGGCTTCGCTTTTTCTGTTCAAAACAAAGGGTACGTAGGTGGCGGTACTATTACTGATAGTGGTAGCTTGCCATACGTTTATGAATATGATCCTGTAGCGGACAAGTGGGCCCTGAAGGAAAAGATTTTTGGCCCAATCAACCTTTACTCTGCTTTTGCGAGCGTTAACGGTATTGGCTACATAATTACGGGAGAGGGATATTTCAACTGGTATTTTTCGGGATCGCAGAGTTTTTTCCAGTTTAAGCCATGACGTGTTCGAAGCAGATCTATATTGAAAACAAATATTTGCCGGATACGAGTAGAAATTGCATGATTTAAATGGTGACATTAATCGCTCTGCCACTTGACAATATACCTGATAACATGTCTAGCTCTTGGTCTGTGAACGCATTGGGAGCCATGTGTGCTCCACGCCATCTTACTATCCTATTTTGGAAGAACAAATATTTAGGCACATAGTTGAGCGTTAAGTACTGGCTGTACTTTTGAGGTTATCACGATTTGTGATAACCTGTAAACAACCTAAATCCATTTTAGGCAATTAATGCTCAGTCGCTGAAAGTCTCTATAAATTGTCAGGTTTATAACCTATTCGTTTACGCTCTTTCGGCTCGTCCTTTCTGTCAATCAGTTCATCCAGATAGCGGAATACGATTTCCATATTTTTATCTTGATTGTTGAGCTTGGATTTAATTTTGTCGATCTCAAGCCTTAGTTCCGTATTGTCTAAAAGCATCTGGCGGATCTTCGTGAAAATCCTCATTACCTGAATATTTACTTCTATGGCTCTGTTGCTGTTAAGAACACTTGAAAGCATAAGAACGCCGTGTTCTGTAAAGACAAAAGGTAATACCCTTCGTCCTCCACGTCCATTCTTTGACATCACAAATTGTGATGTCAAAGATGAATACTCATCTTCCGAAAGCTGAAACATGAAATCAGGTGGAAATCGTTTTAAATTTCTATTCACTGATTGATTTAAAACACGTGTTTCAATATTGTACAATTCCGCCAAATCGCTTGCCAACATGATTTTTTGTCCGCGGATATAATATATTTTATTCATGATGATTTCATCAGGTATCAATTGATTTTCCATTTTACTAATTTTTAAAAGCTTCGAGTGGTTTTAATATGCCGATTAAACCCCAATATTTTATAATTTGAACTGCATCTTAATTCTGTTTAAAAACACGGCGTTATCCTAAGTTACTTTTGTATCCAATATTGCTTTGTAGTATCATCGACTTGCTCTTCCGAAATGGAATAGCAAGTTCTTTGATTCCTAAGTATTTAGGTAACCCATTTTTCAAAATCTACCCATCTATGAGCTTATTTTAATTTGTTGATTGTAATTTTGACTTTAGCAAATTCATATCCTCACTTATCTTCAGGTCAACTATTTTGGCGTAATGCTGGGTTTGTTTGAGTGATTTATGGCCCAGCATTTTGGAGACAGTTTCAATCGGCACGCCATTACTTAAAGTGACGGTGGTTGCGAAGGTATGTCTGGCAATGTGGAAGGTCAGATTTTTATTTATCCTGCACCCATCAGCAATTTCCTTTAAATAAGAATTCATTTTCTGGTTGGTAAGCACCGGCAGTACTAAACCTTTATTTACGCATTTAGGGTCATCCTCGTATCTGGCCATAATCGCCAGCGCAGCCGGCAATAAAGGTAACCGGGTAGCAGATTCTGTTTTCTGCCGGGTAGTTACGATCCACTTGCCACCATCTACACCTGTAACAATATCAGAACGCCTTAATCGGTAGACATCAACGTAGGCCAATCCAGTATAGCAGCTGAAAAGGAAAATATCACGGACATGGTTGAGCCTGTCGGCCTCAAACTCCTTGCAAGCGATATCATTCAGCTCTTCTTTTGTCAGTGCAACACGGATCACTTCTTTTCTGTTAGTTTTAAACCCCGCGAAAGGGTCTTTCAGTAACCAGCCTTTTTTAATGCACTCCAATACGATCTTTTTAAAATTCCCGAGGTATTTCATCGTTGCATTGTGCCCGCACTTCCTGACACTTTTCAGCCAGAATGCAAACTGGGAAACAAATTCATAGTTCAAATCTTTTAACTCAACGTCTGCCGCCTGATATTTCCAGCGTATAAAAGCTGCCGCATGGTCGTGTGCCGTCTTATAGCGCATTAATGTCGAAGGGGCGAACTCCTGGCCAACCAGTGCTTTCATTTGTTCATTGTGGTGCTTGAACTCAGCAAGGATCATTCGCTTTTCTTCACCCTGGCCCGTCAATACATTTTTGAGATTTTCTGCGGTGAGTATTTTATCCTCATCCATTAGCTTTTTTTTGGCTTGGTAGACCTTGCTGCACATGACATCCAAATAGCTGTTAAGCGCTTTTGCATCTTCTTTCAATCCGGTTGCCCGTCCCGCCGATGCATTCCATCGAAGGTTATCCCATTGCCTTTTGGTGGCAACATCTTTTGATAGGCCATCAACTGTTAACCGCAGGTAAATGTACCTGGCATTTCCTTTTTCATTTTTGGGCTTCTTCAGAAAGAAGAACAGCCCGAAGCTTTTTTCTAACATAACGAACATTAAAGGGTAAAACAAATGTCGAAATGCGGCGTCTTTTAATCAAGATGTTCACTCGCTAAACAAGTTGATATTCAGTTTATTGCAAAGATTCCAGCGCGTCTTTTTTTCAATTTTAAAGACGTCATGAAAGACGCGCTTAAATATTGAATAATTCGGCATACTTTGGAGGGGCTTAAAATCAAAAAAGCCTCTAAATCATATGATTTAAAGGCTTTTGAACATTCTTAAAATGTATTTGGCGGAATGGACGGGACTCGAACCCGCGACCCCATGCGTGACAGGCATGTATTCTAACCAGCTGAACTACCACTCCGTTTGGGATGGCAAATATAGCCACCTTTTTTCATTCCACAAGGATTTTTTTAAAATCTTCCTAAGAGCTTGATTTTAAGGGATATTTTTTGCTTAAACGACCTTTAACGATGCGAAACTATCAGCAGATCGAGGTCCTTGCAAGGGATATTAAAGCGTTCACCGATGTATTTACTGGTCAAATGACCTTCATAAATATAAACAGAATTGCGCACACCCGACTTTTGCCAGATCACATTTTTAAGGCCACCCTGCTCTCCAATATCCAATAATATAGGGGTAAATATGTTGGTGAGCGAATAAGTGGCAGTACGCGCTACACGTGAGGCAATATTAGGCACACAATAATGAATCACATCATATTTCCGGAAAACAGGGTGGGTATGATTGGTCACTTCTGATGTCTCGAAACACCCCCCCTGATCTATGCTTACATCAATAATTACCGCATTAGGCTTCATACGGCTCACGGTGCTTTCTGAGACAATGCAGGGACTTCGGCCGTCTTCCGTGCGCATAGCGCCGATAGCAACATCACAGGTGGTAATTGCTTTTTCCAGAACTATTGGCTGAACAACTGACGTAAATACCCTTGTCCCAATATTATTTTGCAAACGGCGTAGTTTATAAATAGATGGGTCAAAAACTTTCACCTCAGCACCTAATGATATGGCTGTGCGTGCTGCATATTCGCCTACAGTTCCGGCTCCTAATATCACAATTTCAGTGGGTGGCACGCCCGTTATGCCACCAAGCATTAAACCCTTACCGTCAAATACGTTGCTTAAGTACTCTGCTGCTATCAGTATAGAAGTTGCACCCACTATCTCGCTCATGGCCCTAACTACGCTCAAAGAACCGCCTTCGTCCATTAAATGCTCAAAGCATAATGCAGTAACCTTTTTATGTATCAGGGCATGCAGGCAGTCAGCCTTAAGCGTTGAGAGTTGTAATGCAGAAATGAGAATTTGATGTGTTTTCATCAACTCGATCTCTTGCAGCGTGGGTGGTGCTATTTTGATAATAATATTCGCCTCATAAACAGTTTTGGTATCATAAACAATACGCGCGCCCTGATCACTGTAATCCTTATCAGAAAATTTGGCTGCCTGGCCTGCATTGCTTTCCAGCATTACCTCGTGCCCATTATTGATCAGCAACGCTACCGATAAAGGTGTTAAAGCTATCCTGTTTTCCTGGAAAGATGTTTCCTTGGGTATACCGATATAAAGCTTGTTCTTTTTGTTTTTCACCTCCAGCATCGACTCCTGGGGCTGCATCATTGCCTGCTTGGCAACATCCGAAAATCCACTGTATAACTCCGAACTCATTTGTATTTTTTCCGAGTGTTGAAGATAGGCAAAAAACAGATGATGTTAAACTAAATTTTGTCACAAGTTAATAGACGTTCGTTACTGTCTAAAACCTGTATGTTCACACGGATATAATGTGGTGGCAGCAGATCGGCGATCTTCCCGGGCCATTCAATAAAACAATAATTACCTGAATAAAAATACTCTTCGTACCCCATATCCAACGCTTCGCTTTGATTTTTAAGCCTGTAAAAATCAAAATGAAATACCCTTGTCCTCTCCCCCTCATATTCATTTACAATAGAAAAGGTAGGACTGGTTACCGGTTCATGCACGCCCAAACACTCGCATAGCGATTGGATGAGCGTGGTTTTGCCCGCGCCCATATCGCCATAAAAAAGAAAGATTTTTTCTTTACCCCCGAATTCGATCAATTGCTTTGCAGCATCCTTTAGTTCGTCAATGCTTTTAACAGGCAAATTCATGTGCCAAAGTTAAAACATTAAACTTATTTAGGCCCGTAGGTAACTATCGGTATGATCATTTCCTCAAGTGATATACCCCCATGCTGAAAAGTCTCGTTATAGAAATTAACAAAGTGGTTATAGTTATTAGGATAAACAAAATAACTATCGCTCTTTGCAAACACAAAACTTGAGCTTACATGCAGCTTGGGCAGCATAATATCATGAGGATTACGAACATGAAACACCTCTTTAGGATTAAAATTCAGATTCTTACCCTGTTTGTAGCGCAAATTAGTATTGGTATTCCTATCGCCTATTATCTTGCTTGGATTTTTTACTCTAATGGTGCCATGATCGGTAGTAATAATCACCCGCACCTGTTTTTGAGCTAAAAATTTAAGCAGATCAAACAACGGCGAATGCTCAAACCATGATAATGTTAATGAGCGGTAAGCGGCATCATCACTGGCTAATTCACGTATCATCTGCATATCTGTGCGGGCATGCGAAAGCATATCAACAAAGTTGTATACCACCACATTCAGCTCATTATTCATCAGGTTACTTACTGAATCATTAAGTGCGCGCCCTTCGTCGATGTTTAATATCTTATGGTAAGAGTATTTGATGTCTTTGCGTAAAACACGTTTTAAATGATCGCCCAAAAACTTTTCCTCATATAAATTCTTGCCGCCTTCATCTTCATCATTCTGCCACATATCCGGGAACCGTTTTTCCATATCCAACGGCATTAAACCCGAAAAGATAGCATTACGGGCATATTGTGTAGCCGTAGGCAAAATACTATAATAGGTATCCTCTTCCTCCAGCCTGAAATATTCTGATATATATGGATTGATGATCTTAAACTGGTCAAACCTTAAATTATCTATCAGAATAAAAAATACCGGCCCCTTGCCATCCAGTTTCGGAAAAACCTTCTTTTTAAATAATTGCGTTGAAGTAGTTGGCGCCGAATCCGGATTTTGCATCCATTTGGTATAGTTCTTTTCAATGAATTTACAGAACTGCACATTAGCCTCTGCCTTTTGCAGGGTCAATATCTCGTGCATTCCTTCGTCTTCCAATCGTTCAAGCTCAAGCTCCCAGTAGATCAGTTTTTTATAAACATCCACCCATTCCTGGTAACTCAAATTATCGTTAAGCGTCATTCCCAGCGTTCTGAAATCCTGCTGGTAAGCCATAGTGGTCTTTTCAGTTACCAATCGTTTATTTTCAGTGAGCTTCTTTATGGTCAGCAGTATCTGCTTGGGGTTTACTGGCTTTATCAGGTAATCATCGATCTTTGAACCGATGGCATCCTCCATCAAATATTCCTCTTCGTTTTTGGTGATCAAAACGATAGGTACCTCATTATTGATATTTTTGATTTGCGACAGGGTTTCTAATCCTGTCAGTCCCGGCATGTTTTCATCTAAAAACACCAGGTCGAAGTAATTACTTTTGAACGAATCCACAGCATCGTTACCATTGGTAACTGTGGTTACATTGTAGCCTTTTTCTTTCAAAAAAAGCACGTGCGGTTTTAACAGGTCAATCTCGTCATCAGCCCATAATATTGTCGTTTCCTGCATAATATTTTTCTGTATCCGATTATAACCCCAAAGCACGGGTTTTGTTATTGCTTATCAGTAGTAATTAACAAAAATTAACAATAATAAAACAGAATATTACTATTATTTAACATTTTTGCACAGCATTTCGCCCATTGAACAAAAAGAAAATCATAAACGATCCGGTATACGGCTTTATCAGTATCCCAACAGAGCTGATATTTGATCTTATTGAGCACCCGTATTTTCAACGACTGAGGTATATTAAACAACTGGGAATGACCCACTTGGTTTACCCTGGCGCCTTACACACCCGTTTTCATCATGCTTTGGGCGCCATGCACCTGATGGGGCTGGCAATTGAAACCTTGCGCAGTAAGGGACATCAAATTACGGCTGATGAGGAAGAAGGAGTAACCATAGCCATATTACTGCATGATATCGGTCATGGCCCATTCTCACATGCTTTGGAGCAAAGTATAGTGGAAGGCATTTCGCACGAGGATATTTCAACCTTATTAATGAATAAGCTAAACGGGCAATTCAATGGCCGCTTAACTATGGCTATTGACATCTTTAACGGGACCTATAATAAGAAGTTTCTGCACGAACTGGTATCGGGTCAACTGGATATGGACAGGATGGATTACCTTAACCGTGACAGTTTTTTTACCGGCGTATCAGAAGGTGTCATCAGTTTTGATCGCATTATCAAGATGCTCAATGTAGTCGGAGATCATATTGCAGTTGAGGAAAAAGGTATTTATTCTATCGAGAAGTTTTTGATAGCACGCCGTTTGATGTACTGGCAGGTATATCTGCATAAAACCGTCATCGCTGCCGAACAATTGCTTGGCAAAATATTAAAACGCAGCCGCGAACTGGCATTAAGCGGACGACGCCTTTTCGCAACACCGGCATTAGATCATTTTTTGGCAAATACCATCAGTAAAGATGATTTTATAAATAAGGACCATCATATCGAGATATTTGCAAGTTTGGATGATACGGATATCATGTCGGCTATAAAAGTGTGGGCCAATGACAGTGATCCTGTTCTTTCCCAATTATGTCGGATGTTAATGCAACGTAACCTTTATCATGTGGATATTACTAACAAACCTCCTGATAAAAAATTGATAACACACTTAATAGGCAATGCCAAAAAGAAATATCCCGTTAGTGAAGAAGAATTGAGCTACTTCGTATTTGCCGATACGATAAAGAACAATGCCTATAAACCGGGTGACGGAAGTATCCGCATTTTAATGAAAGATAGTACTATACAGGACATTACCATTGCCAGTGATAATTCAAACCTGGAGGCCTTGGCTAAAACTGTAAAAAAGTATATTCTTTGCTATACAAAAACCCTTATATGAACGTATTGAGGCTGATAGATTTATAATTTGCTGCTTCAATTTTAACACTTAAATTTGCCCGATGCAATTTACTGCGCAGGAAATAAGTTTTATGCTGAACGGAACTGTTGAAGGTGATGCCTTTGCTACCGTTAGCCAATTGGCCAAGATAGAAGAGGCGTCAGCCGGTTCACTATCATTTTTAGCAAACCCGAAATATGAACAGTATTTGTATTCAACAAATGCGTCCATAGTGATCGTTAATAAAGACTTTGTACCTGCCGAGCCCATTAAGGCTACGCTTATCAGGGTCGATAATGCTTACAGCGCATTTTCGGTATTGCTGGAAAAATACAATACCATAAAATTAAATAAGACGGGTGTTGAACAGCCCAACTTCATACATCCATCTGCACAGGTTGGGGAAAATAGCTATATAGGCGCATTTGCTTACATAGGCCCTGGTGTTAAAACCGGTAATAACTGTAAATTTTATCCTCACACGTATATCGGAGATAATGTGACGCTTGGTGATAATGTAACCCTGTTCCCTGGCGTTATCGTTTATTTTGATTGTGTGATAGGCAGCAATGTGACCATACACTCAGGTGCCATAATCGGCAGCGACGGTTTTGGTTTCGCCCCTAAACCCGATGGGACTTATAGTAAGATAAGCCAGATAGGAAATGTTATCATTGGTGATGATGTAGAAATAGGCTCCAATACCACGATTGACCGTGCTACGATGGGATCGACCATTATACATAAAGGCGCTAAACTGGATAATTTACTGCAGATAGCCCATAATGTGGAAATAGGGGCCAATACGGTAATTGCGGCACAAACGGGTATCTCGGGCAGTACTAAAGTTGGAGACAACTGCGTAATTGGCGGACAGGTGGGCATGGTTGGACATATAAATATTGCTAAAGGAAGCCAGATAATGGCCAAATCCGGAATTAACAAGAATATTACCGAGGAAAACAAAAAATGGGGTGGAATTCCATTTTTTTCCGGCTACCTGGAAAACATGCGCATGGAGGTAGCTGCAAGTCATTTGCCCGCATTAGAAAAGAAAATATTAGAATTAGAAAAAGTAGTTGCTGAACTAAAAAAAGAAGTTCAGTAGTTCACCGATGAACAACTGAGCTGGAACCAATGAACATTATTAAAAAATGAATGTAAAACAAAAAACTATTAAAGGGCCGGTTTCTGTATCTGGTACCGGGTTACATACCGGTGAGCGGGTAACCATGACCTTTAATCCGGCACCAGAAAACCATGGTTATAAATTTAGAAGGGTAGATATAGAAGGGAAACCAATTATTGATGCCGATTGTGATAACGTAACTGATACTTCACGCGGAACTACTATTTCACAAAATGGTGCCAGTGTAAGTACCATCGAGCATGTTCTTGCTGCTTTGGTTGGGTTGGAAATTGATAACGTGCTAATCGATCTTGATGGACCGGAAACTCCGATAATGGATGGTAGTTCGGTACAGTTTGTTGATGCCATAAATAACATAGGATCTATTGAGCAGGAAGCAGACCGCGAATATTACCACATACCATATAATATTCATTATTCTGAGCCTGACCGTAAGGTAGAAATGGTGGCTATGCCATTAGATGATTACCGCTTTACCTGTATGGTCGATTACAATTCGCAGGTATTGGGAAGCCAGCATGCAAGTATTTCAACCATATCTGAATTTATTAAGGAAATAGCATCGTGCCGCACTTTTTGCTTCTTACACGAGCTGGAAATGTTATTAAAACACAACCTGATCAAAGGCGGAGACCTGAATAATGCGATTGTGGTTGTTGACAAGGAAGTTGACGACGAGGAACTGGCGCACCTGGCTAAAATATTTAACCGTAAGGATATCAAGGTAGCACCACAGGGGATATTGAATAATATTGAGCTTCGTCACCAGAATGAGCCTGCAAGGCATAAATTACTGGATATGATAGGTGATCTGGCATTGGTTGGTGTGCCATTGAGAGGACATATCATGGCTGCAAGGCCCGGTCATGCGGCCAATATCGCTTTTGCCAAAAAGATAAAAGGCCTTATAAAGAAAGAAAGAAGCCGTAAACACATAAAAGTTTACGACCCCAATGCTAAACCGGTATATGACACCGTTGACATAATGAAAATATTGCCGCACAGGCAGCCAATGCTGATGATCGACAAGATATTAGAGATCAGCAAAAGCCATGTGGTAGGTTTGAAAAATGTTACGATGAACGAGGAGATTTTCAAAGGGCATTTTCCTGGTCAGCCTTTGTTCCCCGGTGTGTTGCAAATAGAGGCTATGGCACAAACCGGCGGTATATTGGTATTGAATACCGTACCTGATCCGGAAAATTATATTACACTTTTCTTAAAAATAGAAAATGCGCGATTTAAGGATAAGGTTGTTCCGGGTGATACTATAATATTTTACTGCAACCTCATAGCGCCTATACGCAGGGGCATTGCACAAATGAAAGGAATAGGCATGGTTGGCTCACGCATAGTTGTTGAAGCAGAATTGATGGCCCAGATTGTAAAAAAGACAAAAGAAAAAGAAGCATGATACAACCTTTAGCATATATACATCCGCAGGCCAGGATAGCCGATAATGTAACTATCGAGCCCTTTGTTACTATCCATAAGGATGTAGAAATTGGCGAAGGTACCTGGATAGGCTCAAATGCAACTATTATGGATGGCGCCCGCATCGGGAAAAACTGTCGTATTTTTCCGGGTGCTGTTATTTCTGCTCCGCCGCAAGATCTGAAATACCGTGGTGAGCAAAGTACAGTAAGCATTGGAGACAACACCACCATCCGCGAATGCGTTACCCTTAACCGCGGAACAGCATTGGATAAAAATACCACCACCATAGGTAGTAATTGCCTATTAATGGCCTACGTACACGTAGCGCATGATTGTGTGATCGGTGATAATGTGATCATTGCTAACTCAGTACAATTAGCTGGTCACATCAATGTATATGATTATGCATTTATAGGTGGTACATCTGCCGTACATCAGTTTGTGGAGATCGGTACGCACAGTATGATATCCGGTGGTTCACTGGTGCGTAAAGACGTTCCGCCTTATACCAAGGCAGGTCGTGAACCATTATCTTATATCGGTATCAATTCTGTTGGGCTTCGCCGAAGAGGTTATTCTGCAACTACTATTAATGAGATCCAGGAGATTTACAGGATCATCTTCCTGAAAAAATATAATGTGACCAAAGCCCTTGATATTATCGAAGCAGAATTTGTACCAACCGTTGAAAGGGACGAGATCATTAATTTCGTACAAAACTCACAGCGCGGTATCATGAAGGGATTTGGGATATAGCTTTTTGAGCTTATAGTTCATAGATCATGGTTCATAGTATATAAATTTACAAGCTTGGCCCATGAACTATGAACCATCAACCATGAACTAATGAAAATCACCCTCCAGAACATAGGCCGCCGTTTTAACCGGGATTGGATTTTCAGGAATATCGATTATACTTTTACATCTGGTGAAACTTATGCAATACTCGGTCCTAACGGATCGGGTAAATCTACTTTATTGCAGGTTTTAAATGGCAGTCTGGCGCCTTCAACAGGCACTATCAATTATTTATTGAATAATAAACCGATTGAAGTTGATGCAATTTTCAATCAGCTTAGCCTTGCAGCGCCTTATTTAGAGCTGATAGAAGAGTTCACGCTGGACGAAATGACCGACTTTCATTTTAAGTTTAAGCCTTACCGTCCGGGAATGGATAAAGAAGCTGTTGTAGGTCTGCTAAATTTAGAGGGTGCAAGGCATAAATCGATCAAATATTTTTCATCCGGGATGAAACAACGCCTTAAATTAGCATTAGCCTTTTGTTCTGATACCCCAATGCTGATGCTCGATGAACCTACTTCTAATTTAGATAATCAAGGAGTTGATTGGTACCTAAACCTCGTACAGCAATTCGCTGCCGACCGCCTCACTATCATCTGCTCTAACCAGCAGCATGAATATAGCTTTTGTAAGCATCAGTTGAATATTTCGGATTATAAGAATAAATAGTTCTTTCTGTCCATCCCCATAAATTCCAGATGTTTACGAAAGTATGCATTGGCTGGGCCTGTTTTGTTAACACTCTTTTTTGTCGATCTGAAAAAAAGAATAATAGAATTAAAAAATCATCTCTCAGCTCCACCACAGGACCTTAAATATCGTGGCGAACATAGTACGGTATGCATAGGTAATAATACCACCATCCGCGAGTGCGTTACCCTTAACCGCGGAACAGCACTGGATAAAAATACGACCATAATTGGAAGCAATTGCCTCCTGATGGCCTACGTACATGTGGCGCACGAGTGTATTATTGGGAATAATGTGATCATAGCCAACTCCGTACAATTGGCCGGGCACATAATGTTTATGATTATGCCTATGTCGGGGGTACCTCCGCAGTGCACCAATTTGTTGAGATAGGCGCGCATTCCATGATATCCGGGGGATCGCTGGTTCGTAAAGATGTTCCGCCCTATACCAAAGCAGGGCGCGAACCATTATCTTACGTTGGTATAAACTCAGTTGGTCTGCGCCGCTGCGGCTATTCGGCTATTACTATAAATGAGATACAGGAAATCTATCGTATTATATTTTTAAAAAAATATAATGTAACCAAAGCCCTGGATATTATTGAAGCCGAGTTTGCGCCCACGGTTGAAAGGGATGAGATCATCAATTTTGTCCAAAACTCACAGCGTGGTATTATGAAAGGCTTCGGTATATAAGAGTGTAGATTGGTCCTAAACCTCGTACAGCAATTCGCTACTGATCGCCTCACGATTATTTGTTCCAATCAGCAGCATAAGTATAGCTTTTGCAAACATCAGTTGAATATTTCGGATTATAAAAAATCATAACTCATTTCCAGGCCCCATAGGGGTCGAATGTCGGTAGCAACAAAGCAACGCCGAAATTACGTGCCGTAGGTACGACACATCGTAGCATACCTACGGCATGCAAAATCGTTTGTTATTTGGGGTTACCAACATTTTGCGCCGATGGCGCATTGATGTGCAATATAGCCAGACCCCATTGGGGTCAAATGTTGGTAACAACAATGCAAAAGCCAAGAAATACGTGCCGTAGGTACGACACATCGTAGCGTACCTACGGCATGCAAAATTGTTTATTATTTGGTGTTACCAACATTTTGCGCCGATGGCGCATTGAAGTTATTATTAATAAATTTTTTGTGCCCTTAATATACCTAAAAAGCACCCTACCCTTCATCCCTTGGCATATATTCCAGCTTCCTTTGAAAATACTTATCCCAGCTAATTTGCTGCACACGATTAGTCATATGCTGCGTATCTTCATCATAATCCAGGTTTAACTGTTTGTATTTTACATCAATGCGATCAAATATTTCCTGCGCCCGGTATAGGTAATCGGCCTCAAAACGTGTTCTGCCCACCTCTCGAAGTAATTCCTGCTGTTCCATGTAGGCAATATTGTAGTGCCCCTGCTCATGCTTCAATACTTCGGCAAGCATTTGTGATGAGGTGATCCGCGACCTATCCATCCACGACATATTCCGGTTCATAACCAGTCGAATATTAAAAAACAACTGGTAATAGCCATTTTTGCGATGCGCCTGGTACTTAAAATCAATAGTACAATGCGTATAAGCTATCGTTAATGAATGCGTTTGCGGCGCACCTCCAAAATCCTCAGCAGTTAGCTGACGATATTCCTGTGCCGAAGCCACCCGATGGCAGCCAACATACAGCGCAATAGCACATATCGCCCTCCTAAAAATCAACCTCATGAAATTTGATTAAAGTAAAAATTTTACTTTTTGACTTTATCAGACTGCAAAAGGTTTAAACTCATTACTTCTTTCATGGTACGCTCCATTGATGCAGTTGAGCCATCAAGGAATATCACATTACCTTCCGAGTTCTCAGCAAAATGTTTGATCGACTCGGTCCACATCGTAAATAAAATTACTGAAGTGTCCATATGAGCCTGCTCCATCTCTTTGGCAGCAGCAGTCATACCTTTAGCTACTTCCTGCCTGAACAAGGCTATACCCTGGCCTCTTAACTGTGCTGCCTGGCGCTCTGCTTCAGCAGCAATTTTAATCGCATTACCTTCCGCTTCTGCTGCTTTTGTCTTAGTGATCAATAAAGCCTGGCCTTCGTTTTCAGCAGCTGCCTTTAAGTTATTCGATGCCACTACCTGGCTCATTGATTTCAATATCACTTCATCAAAAGTGATATCGTTTAATTGCAGATCCTGCAGGTGGTAACCCCATGTTTCCAGTATTGTATCCAATTGCTCCTTTACGTGTTCTACTATATCCTTTCGCAGTATCAATACATCAGCCTGGCGTTTAGTTGCCACATACGCCCTGATCGATCCCTCAATAGTACGTATCAGAGCCTGCATCAGGTTACGTTCATCAACAAATTTAAAAGCCACATTTTTGATAGTTTCTTCGTTTTGATCCAGCACAGAATAAAGCAGCATCGCTTTAAAATAAACATTGGCCTGGTCAACGGTTACCGCCTGGAATTCCAATTCAACTGAACGGTTTTGGATAGATATCCTGCTGTAAACCTGTTCAATAAGCGGCAGTTTAAAATTAAGGCCCGGGCGCATGATCCTGCGGTATTTTCCAAATACGGTAACAACGGCAATAGTGCCCTGTTTTACAGTCACAAATGAGGAGAAGAGTATGACTAATACAATAAATCCAACAATCAATAAAGGTATTTGAGCGTTCATAATGGTGTTTTTATAGGGAATAAATATAGACTTTATTTTCTGGTGCGCTATTTGTTTTCTTCTAAATACGAATACCGATATCATCAATATGAACTTAAAGCGCGTTTTCGGAGGGATACTTACTTTATTAGGAATTGGCGGTCTGATCTATACCGGAGCTAGTATTATACAGCACGATGCTCAATTTACAACCCTGGCAGTAGTGGGCATTATTTCCCTGTTATTTTTCTTCGCAGGAATTAATTTGATAAAAACCACCGCCGACCAAACCTGAACGTTAATCGACTACATTAATTGATCCATCATCATCAATACTCAATCCTGATTCCGGGAAATCTATTTCTGTAAGCAACTGGATTCGTTTGACTGCACCGTTTAGTGTATCCAACATCAGCCCTCTGGCATGTGTTTGTCTGAACGAAATGATATTCCCGCTAATAAACTCACCTTTCTTATTAAGGTATACTTTCAGTAACGGGGCCATACCGCAAACACCTATTACACTCACACTTTTGTAAGTACAAAAATTACCAAGACTGTAAGCGATCAATCGCCCCTTATATTTTTCCATCGCCCTGCTTACATGCGGACCGTTACCCAATACAATATCAGCCCCCGAATCAATTGCAGCATGCGCAAAAACATGCACATCTCCTCTTTTGGCATTCAGATACGATTCCATTTTAAAAGGCACATGCTCATAAGAAGCACCCTCCGCCCCTCCATGAAAAGACACGATCAGGATATCACATTGTTGTTTAAGATCATGGATAATATGTCCGGCAATATTTAAGTCGAGCAGCGGCAGGGTATGTGCGTTGGGAGCAAATGCACAAAAGCCGTATTTAATGCCGTTCCGGGTAAAAACAGTATGGGGATAGATATCCAATCCGGCATAATTTATTCCGTAAGCATCCAGGGTTTTAACAGTGCTCTCATAGCCATTTTTGTCGAAATCAGTAATGTGGTTGTTGGCTAAACTTAATAAGTTAAAACCCGCGTCCTTTAACACCTTTCCATATTGCGTTGGCATCCTGAACAGGTAGGCTGAATCGAGTTTCTTCTTCCTGGCAGCCGGCATCCCTGTGTCCAGCAGTGTACCTTCCAGGTTACCGAAGACCACATCGGCACCTTCAAAGTATTTTACTGCAGGCATAAAACTACCTTTGGCACTATCGGGCGGTAATTTGCTGATATCCGGATAAGAAGAGCCCAGCATGATATCACCTACTGCGGCGATGCAGATGGTATCATGCACAACAACATACTTAACAACAGCTTTCTTAGTGGAAATTAACTTTTTATGGACGACATGCTTTTTTGCTACGTAGCCATCCTGCTCGCAGCCGGCCAGCATTAATGTTATTATAATTGTGAATAGGTAAAGAGATAATCTCATAACAAAAAAAAATCCTTTCGGTTAAGAAAGGATTAAATATCTTTTAGATTTCAGACAGAATGATAAGCTTTTTTCTCATATCTCACATCCGATATCTCAAATTTATTGTTGTGCGTTGCTATTGCTACTGCTAGCATCCGGCGATTCATCAAGTTCCTTTTTAAAGGCCTCTAACAAACGTCCTCCTTTATAAAAGTACCGGCTGTAATAACTATCATCCAAACTACTAATAGCTACACCTCTTGAAGAGGCATGTGCAAATCTGTTGTTTCCTAAATATATACCTATATGACTTATGCTACGGCTGTGTATTTTAAAGAAAACCAAATCACCTTCTTTCAAGTCATCTTTACTAACAGGGCTTACCATGCTAAAAATATCACGTGAGTTACGTTTGATGGTAAGGTTAAATACTTTACTATATACTTCTTTAGTAAAAGCAGAACAATCAATACCTTTTCTTGACTCACCGCCAAAATGGTACGGGGTGCCTACCCAGTCATATACGAATTGAAAAAGTTTAACATTAGAGGTGGTCGACAAAGCGACCCCCATAATTTGGGAGAAATATTCTTTAACTAAACCATCCTGCTCGTCCGGTGCTTTTTCAGTAGCAGCGGGTTGAGGGGGGGTAACTTTTGTTTGGGCCTGCACCGCACATATACTCAGGCTCAAAGCAATCGCAAGGATAATTTTCTTCATTTAATCTTTTTTTCTTTGTTGAATTAGGGACAACAGAGCGCTATAAAACAAGACGTTATGTCTTTCGTACGCTGCAAAACTATCTTAATTTTTTATAATTACAAATAAATGACACCTTTTTTTCAAATATCATAATCTATTATACGAGGTAAAAATTAAAATGGTTGCACAATTAATAAATTTAACTAATTGTTTTGCAGGACGATAGCTATTGCTTATCAGTTAATAATCATATCATTAATTTCTTTACAACAAATTTGTTGCGGTTTCGATATTTTCAAGGATATAATTAGATTTGCGCTTCTTAATAAGAAATTGATCGTTTACAGATGAGTTCAATCGAAATAAATAAAGACACCTACCTGATGTGGTATGAGTCTATGCTATTAATGCGCAAGTTCGAAGAAAAAGCAGGCCAATTATATGGTCAGCAAAAGATTCGTGGATTTTGCCATTTATATATCGGACAGGAAGCAGTTCTGGCCGGTGCTATGTCGGTACTGAAACCCGAGGATAGTTTGATCACCGCATATCGCGACCATGCGCACGCTATCGCCAAAGGTGTATCATCCAATTCCATCATGGCCGAATTATATGGTAAGGCTACCGGATGTTCAAAAGGCAAAGGTGGTTCTATGCACATGTTCTCAAAGGAAAAACACTTTTACGGTGGCCACGGAATTGTTGGCGGACAAATCCCGTTGGGAGCAGGTATCGCTTTTGCTGAAAAGTACAAGGGTACCGAATTTGTGAACGTAGCTTATATGGGCGACGGTGCAGTACGCCAGGGAGCTTTGAACGAAACCTTTAATATGGCTGCGCTTTGGAAACTACCTGTAATATTTGTTTGCGAAAACAATGGTTATGCCATGGGTACTTCATTGGAACGTACTACCATACAAACTGACATCTACAAAATAGGCTTACCTTATGGTATCCCTTCATCAGCGGTAGATGGTATGGACCCGGTTGCAGTTCATAATGCAATGGACGAAGCCGCTCAGCGTGCCCGAGCAGGCGAAGGACCGACATTTTTGGAAATGCGCACCTATCGTTATAAAGGTCACTCCATGTCTGATCCGCAGAAATACCGTACCAAAGAAGAGTTAGAAAGCTATAAAGCAAAAGATCCTATCGATGCGGTTAAAGACACTATTCTGAAAAAGAAATATGCTGATGAAGCATGGTTTGAGCAAATAGAAGAAAAAGTAAAAGCCGAAGTAGACGAATCTGTAAAATTTGCAGAAGAATCACCATGGCCGGAAGCTTCAGAACTATACACTGATGTGTATGTAGAAAAGGATTATCCTTTTATTATGAGCTAACCGTTATAATTATTATTAGATTTAAACACACAACTATTCAACAATAGTATATGGCCGAAGTAGTTAAAATGCCTAAAATGAGCGATACCATGACCGAAGGGGTATTGGCGAAATGGCATAAAAAAGTGGGCGATAAGGTAAAATCGGGCGATGTATTGGCCGAGATAGAAACTGACAAAGCCACGATGGATTTTGAATCGTACCAGGACGGAACCTTGTTATATATCGGTGTAGAGGAGGGTAAAGCTGTTCCTGTAGATGCTGTTATTGGTGTGATAGGTAAGGATGGCGAGGACTATAAAGCGGCATTATCTGCCGATAGCCCTGCACCCGCTGCCGAAAAGAAAGAAGCTGCTCCTGTTGAAGATAAAAAACCTGCCGCTACTGCTGCACCAAAGGTTGATACTTCAAAAATACCCGCTACTGTTATCCGTATGCCCGCCTTGAGCGATACCATGACAGAAGGCATTATTAACAAATGGAACTTTAAAGTTGGCGATAAAGTTAAGTCTGACGATTCATTAGCTGATGTGGAAACCGATAAGGCTACCATGGAAGTAGTAGGATACGAAGCCGGTACTTTATTATACATCGGTCCAAAAGAAGGCGAAGCTGCTCCTGTAAATGGGATCATTGCTATTGTAGGTAAAGAAGGCACCGACATTACTCCTTTGTTACAGGATACTGGAGGCTCTGCCCCAGTAGCAGCAGGAAGTAGCAGTAGCAGTGAATCTGCCGCATCTGCTACTCAGGAAACAACTGCCGCTGCTACTACTACTGCCACTTCAAGTGACGATAGCCGCGTAAAAGCATCGCCGCTGGCACGTAAAATAGCAAAGGATAAAGGCATCAACCTAAATGACGTTAAAGGATCTGCCGAAGGCGGCCGTATCATCAAAAAGGATGTGGAAGACTTTAAAGGAGCGCCTAAAGAAGTAGCGAGTAGCAGTAGCACTCCTGAAAAAACTGCCACTGCTCCTGCAACTGCCACTATTCCTCAGTACGTTGGACAGGAAAAATATACCGACAAGCCGGTTACGCAGATGCGCAAAACCATCACAAGGCGTTTATCTGAAAGCTTCCTGATCCCGCATTTCTATGTGACCATCACTGTTGATATGGATCAGGCTGTTGCTGCACGTGGTAAAATGAACGACGTAGCTCCGGTTAAAATATCTTTTAACGATCTTGTATTGAAAGCCTGTGCTGTTTCCTTAAAACAACACCCTGCTGTAAATGCATCATGGATGGGCGAAAGCATCCGTTATAACGAGCATGTGAACATTGGCGTTGCCGTAGCGGTTGACGAAGGTTTACTGGTACCAACAGTACGTTTTGCTGATGGCAAGTCATTAACCCAGATATCTGCCGAAGTAAAAGATTTTGCACAACGTGCTAAAGCTAAAAAACTGCAACTGCCGGAAATGGAAGGCTCAACCTTCACCATATCTAACTTAGGTATGTTTGGTGTTGATGAGTTTACAGCTATTATAAACCCTCCTGCTGCCTGTATTCTTGCTGTAAGCGGTATACAACAGGTACCGGTAGTGAAAAATGGCGCAGTAGTACCCGGAAACGTTATGAAACTAACCTTAACCTGCGATCACCGTGTTGTTGATGGCGCAACAGGTTCGGCATTCCTGCAAACGCTTAAAGCTATGCTTGAGGAACCTGTAAGGCTTTTAATTTGATGACGGAAGTCGGAGGTCAGAAAGTCAGATTTCAGAGGTCTGAGTTCAGAATTAGGATTTAGAGTTTAGAATTTCGAATTTAATACAGAGCGATGGGTTAATACCTGTCGCTTTTTTGTTGCTGAGAAGTGGTTTTGGTTTTTCCGCTAAATTCCTACCTTTAAAAAATCACGAACAGCCTCACGATGAAAAAAATTACTTTTTTATTTACTATAGCTGCATTAATTAACAGCTATACCTTTGCACAACAAATGAATATAAAGCCTCTTCCCTACCCTCAAACCAAAAAAGTTGATACCGTAAATACCTATTTCGGCACCCCTGTGCCCGATCCTTATCGCTGGCTGGAAAACGACCGGGCGGATGATACCAAAGAATGGGTAAAAGAAGAAAATAAAGTTACTCAAAACTACCTGGGCCAGATACCTTACCGCGATGCTATCCGCCAACGCCTCGAGGTATTATGGAACTACGAAAAATACAGTGCCCCGTTTAAAGAAGGCAAGTACACCTATTTCTATAAAAACGATGGCCTGCAAAGCCAGGCAGTATTATGGCGACAAATAGGTGATGGCGCTCCCGAAATATTCCTTGATCCAAATAAATTCTCGGCTGATGGCACCACCTCAATGCAAGGCATTGATTTCACCAAAGACGGTAGCATGGCCGCCTACCAGTTATCCGAAGGTGGTTCGGATTGGCGTAAAGTGATCGTAATAAAAACTACGGATAAATCGATCGTGGGTGATACGCTGATGGATCTGAAGTTTACCGGCATTGCCTGGAAAGGCAACGAAGGCTTTTACTATAGCACATATGATAAACCAAAAGTGGGCAGCCAGTTATCAGGCATGACACAATATCATAAACTATATTACCACGTATTAGGCACACCCCAAAGCCAGGATAAGTTAATATTTGGTGGAGAACAAGCCCCACGCCGGTATATTGGTGCTTACCTTACCGAGGATGAGCGTTTCCTTGTAATTAACGCTGCGGAAAGCACCACAGGTAACGAGCTCTATATCCAGGACCTGAGCAAACCGGGCAGCGGTATTGTAAACGTGGTGAATAATTTCGACAACCAGCACAACGTGCTCGATAATGTGGGCAGCAAACTATACATCCTCACCAATCTTTATACACCTAATTTCAAAATTGTAACGGTCGATGCTGATAATCCTAAACCGATCAATTGGAAAGACCTGATACCGGGCACCAAGAATGTACTAACTGCATCAACAGGGGGTGGAAAGATATTTGCTGAGTACCTGAAAGATGCCACCTCGTTTGTACAGCAATATAGTATGGACGGTAAACTGGAGCGTACTATTGCATTGCCTTCGGTAGGTACAGCAGGCGGCTTTGGCACAAAAAAAGAAGAAAAAGAGACTTACTATACTTTTACTAACTACGTTTACCCACCTACTATTTTTAAATACGATATTGTCACAGGCCAATCAACTGTTTATAAAAAAGCGGGGGTGCAGTTTGATCCTACGCAATTTGAATCAAAACAGGTTTTCTACAAATCAAAGGATGGCGCCAAAATCCCAATGCTCATCACCTATAAAAAAGGCACTGTAATGAATGGTAAAAACCCTTTATTGCTTTATGCCTATGGTGGTTTTGGGGTAAGCCTGACACCTGCGTTCAGTACATCCAATATTGTTTTAATGGAACATGGCGGTATTTATGCAGTACCTAACCTACGGGGTGGTGGCGAGTATGGCGAGAACTGGCATAAGGCCGGCATTAAAATGAAAAAGCAAAATGTTTTTGATGACTTTATTGCCGCTGCTGAATACCTGATCGCTAACAAATATACTTCTAAAGATTACCTGGCTATTTCCGGCGGATCAAATGGGGGCTTATTAATTGGTGCTGTTATGACCCAACGCCCTGATCTGTGCAAGGTGGCTTTCCCGGCAGTTGGTGTAATGGATATGCTGCGTTACAACCAGTTTACTGCAGGTGCAGGATGGAGCTATGATTACGGCACCGCAGAGGACAGCAAGGAGATGTTTGAGTACTTGTACAACTATTCACCATACCATGCGCTTAAACCGGCTAATTACCCGGCCACCATGGTAACTACTGCCGATCATGATGACCGCGTGGTACCTGCACATTCTTTCAAGTTTGGCGCTCGATTGCAGGAATATCAAAAAGGTCCTGCTCCTGTATTGATCCGCATCGAAACAAAAGCCGGTCATGGCGCAGGCCAGTCAACCGCGCAGATCATCAGCGGGCAGGCAGATAAATGGTCATTCATGTTCCAAAACATGGGCTTAGATTGGAAATAAAAATAAAAACCAAGTCATTGCTGTAAGGAGCAGGGCGGTTGGCGTGAAAGGCGCGACGAAGCAATCGCGAACTATGCATATCGGCTATGCACGGTTCGCGATTGCCTCCACCTATTGGCGGATCAATGACATAGTTAATAATTACTATGGGGAAAAATAATATCTTACTTTTTGTACTGTTGATTTTAATAAGCAGTTCGCAGCTTATCGCCCAAAAAAAGAACCTCAATATCGTTTATATCGGCGACAGCATTACGGCGGGCGGGCAGTTGAGTGATCCGGCTACAGAAGCACCTCCTGCAACTGCAAGTGATTGGCTCCGAAAGCAAAAGGATATAGGTACAGTCAAGTTCTCAAATCAAGGGGTAAGCGGTTTTACTACGGTTGATTTTTTACCATCGACGCATACAGTCTTTGCTAATGTCGATAAGGCGGCTAAAGCCTTTGATGATAAACAAGCCACACTCATATTTTCGATCATGCTGGGTACTAATGACAGTGCCTGCGATGGGCCTAATGGTTCTCCGGTATCTGCCGATCGATATCATGATAATTTAAAGACTATCATCGATAGCCTGTTAACGGGTTTCCCGGAGTGCAAAATTATTATTCAGCGGCCAACATGGTATAGCCCCAATACTTGCAATAGTGCCCGTTATTTACAGGAGGGGTTAACCAGGTTACAAAGCTATTTTCCTCAAGTAGATAAACTGATTGCTGAATATTCGGTAAGTAATCCCAAACATGTTTTTGCATCCGGCGAAGAAGCATTCCAATATTTCAAAGCTAATTATCTTACTGATTCCAATCCGGAGCAAGGTCAGGAAGGCATATTCTACTTGCATCCAAATAAAAAAGGTTCTGTAGCATTGGGTAACATCTGGGCTGCTGCAATCTATCAGCAAATCGTTAAAAACCAATAGCTTTTAAAAGCAAACAGGCTTCTCTTTTTGGGAGAAGCCTGTTATCTATTTTTAAACTATGATTTAGTGGTCGCGATCATGTCCATGACCGTGGTCACCATGATCACCATGTCCGTGGTCACCATGATCGCCATGTCCGTGATCATCACCATGTCCGCGTCCGTCACCGTGATCATGGCCGTAATGATTACCATTATCTTCATGCCAATGGTTACGATATCTTGCATCATGGCTATCGCGAATAACTACCTGGTCTCTACGGCCCCTGTAGCCTGCATATCTTGCCCTATAATTAGCATTGTGCATCCATGGATTGGGCTGATTCACCACTACCTTATATCCATGGTACATATCGTAGTTACGGTATGCGCCGGGTAAATAAGCCGCATGTATCCATGCATGGTTTTGAAAATAAACATATTGATGAGCCGGAACGTCATAATAAGCATCCACATCAGGAATATAATAATAGTCAACATGATCGTAACCAACAGGGCCCCATTCTGGCTGGGCGCCAATATTAATACCCACACTTAAGTGAACCTGGGCATTAGCTAATTTAAATGTTAAGCAGCTTAATAATATTGCTGCAGTAAAAATGAATCGTTTCATATAGTTAATTTAATTATTTGCTATTTGGTAGGTATGACAATAATTGTGTTAAAAAGTTTAATCCTTTTCTGCACTTGGTTGTATGTAAGCTTAATAAAATCCATAACGGGACGACGTCTCTTGACCAGAGGCTTTCAATTGCTCAACATAATTTTGCAGTGTTTACGTATTATTGATCCTGAGTGTTCTCTTTGTCTTCTACTTTTTTAGCGATCATGGCAAGTTGGGGTTTGCCTATTACTTTATAATCTCCATCCCCTTTTAATATGGCTGCAACCTGGTTTTTATCCTGCATTATTTTTATGGATTGCGCCAGCTCTTTGTCATACTTAAAGTTGGTTTCGTAACGACCTCTTTCATAATAGTAACGGGATGCTATTTCATTTTCGAGAATCTGTTTTATCTCCTCTTTATTTTGCTGCAGATCATTTTTCTTGCTGCTTGCCAGTTTAGCTTTTAAAGCGTCGTATTCGGTTTGTATATTATCAAACTGTTTTTCCTTGGTGGCTTCTGTTTTTAGATTATTAACAAGCTTTTCAGTAGAAGTGGTATAATTATAGTTTTTACCAGACAAGTATTTCGCAAAATCATTAAACTCAGCATCAGTTAAGTGGAAATCACGCGGATCACTTATTTTATCATGGCTATTACGATAAATAGTGGCGTAATCAAATATGAGCAGTTTTGAAACCAAAGCCTGTGTGATGTTTGCAAAACGGTCCTGCTTCACAAAAATATCCGGATAAACACCGCCACCATCATAAACAGAACGGCCATCTTTGGTTTTAAATTCATGCATCAGTGAGTCGGCAACTTTTACTACACTGCCATCATCCTTACGATGGGTATAATCAAGTGCTTGCACACAACGGCCTGATGGAATATAATACTTAGCAATGGTAATCTTTACCAGGCTATTGTAAGGCAAATTAAATGTTTGCTGAACCAGCCCTTTACCATAACTGCGTTGCCCGATGATTACTGCACGGTCAAGATCCTGCAATGAACCTGCAACAATTTCTGATGCAGAAGCGGAACGCCCATTTACCAATACGATTAAAGGCAAATTTGGCTCCGTAGGTGTATTTTGGGTACTATAGGTAAAATTCTTTTCTTTTATTTTCCCTTTTTGGGATACTACCTCTACCCCCTTCGGCACAAACAAGTTCACAATTTTTACAGCTTCCTGTAATATACCGCCGCCATTTGATCGCAGGTCAAGGATTATTCCGTTGGGATTATTCTTTTTGATATTGGTCAGCGCATTGGTCACCTCATCAGATGAGTTCTCCAGGAACTTATCCAGCTTGATGTAACCCATATTGCCGTCAACCATACCGTAATAGGTAACATTCGGTTGTTTTATTTCATCACGTACCAGGTTTTTTTCAACCGGTTCGGCCTCACCGCGTTTGATCAACAACTTAATTGTAGCGCCCTTTGTACCCTTTAAAAGCTGGCTAACCTGGTCGTTGTTTTTACCGGTAAGATCTACATTGTTAATTTTTACTAATTGATCACCTGCCCTGATATCCCCCTTTTGTGCCGGGAAACCCTGGAACACGTCAGATATATACACTTTTCCCTCTCTTGCAAAAATTCCTGCACCTATACCACCATATTGTGTACTAACATAGTGTAGCTTATACTCTTCAATTTCTGATTCCGGAACAAATTCTGTGTAAGGATCCAAACCATCCAGCATGGCATCCACACCGGTCTTTATCATCTTTGACGAGTTAATATCATCTACATAATTAATATTAACCTCTTTGTAAACAGAAGCAAAAACATCCAGGTTTTTTGATATCTGGAAAAGATCGTCGTTAAAACCCCATATACCTACAGCCAGCATTAGAATACCTGCCGCAAAACCCCACTTTTTATAATTACTTTTCATCACTATATGAGATATTAGACTTAAATAAAAGACAGCAAATCCTATACAAAAACTTGCAGAGTATAAAATTAATTAAAAGGTTTGATATATAAGCATATAAGGCACTTTAAGTGCCTCGATGGCTATTATTTTACCCCTATTAAAGCCTGTTATTATCTATATTGACTAAGGCTTTTTTCAAGGTAAATACCACGTACTTACGGTCGCGGTTTACCATCTCCATTATTCTACTGATCAGGCTGTCTTCCTGCCCTTCATTATATTGCAATTCTTCGTCGGTAAGATGGTTGTATTTGCGTTGTAATTTGATTTTTACACGTTCCCAGTCTTTACTGCTTATGGTGATTTCTGCCATTGTCAAATAAATGTTTTAGCAAAAATAGAAAAAATCGCTGACGACCGGAGTAATAATTTGGCTCGCAAATTGTTAAACCCCTGTCATAATAAACATCTAACTATTTATAAACTAAACTTGAATTTAAATGAAAAAGTATCTGTTAAGTGTCGCATTGCTGATAGCGGTTTGTATCAGTGCAAAGGCACAGTTCTCTGTCGGTATTAAAGGCGGTGTAAATTTCTCGCAAATCAATACCGATAATTTGAATGAATCAACCCGTACGGGTTACCAGGTAGGTGCATTTGCACGTTTTGGAAATGCATGGTATTTACAGCCAGAACTTTACCTGAGCAGCACTGGTGGAAAATTTAGCACCACCGATAATAACTTTAAAGCCCAGGTAAATTTCACAAACCTGAGTGTTCCATTATTATTAGGTCATTCATTTGGCTCCAAAGACCTGAATTTCAGATTGATGGCTGGACCGGTGTATACTTATGCGCTAAGCAAGAGTCAAGATCTTTCTGGTAATTTCAATGGAGCTATTGACGATTTTGGTCATTACAACAATAGCACTTTAGGTTTTCAGGCAGGCGGTGGTGTCGATATCGGCCCTATCACTGCCGACTTACGCTATGAAGGTGGCCTGACTAAAATAAATCCAGATTTTGGCCAAAAACAACACCTTTGGGCCTTGAGCGTAGGACTTAAGTTTTTCTAAACTGAATAGAAATCCAACAAAAAACGCCTCTTAATATTGGGAGGCGTTTTTATTTAAGTGATTTGTCTGTAGCGTAGCATCACACTTGATGCTTTCTCAGCTACACCTGTTTTGGCAAATCTTAACAAATCGCAAACCGTTAAATTCTGGTGCTTTTATCTCCGTAAAGTGCTCATGCTAATCCGTATTAGTCAGTTTTTTTGGCCATAGTTCAAATTAATTAAACCTTATTTAAAACTATTTCGTAGTAACTTTAAATTATTATATTCGGCCTAACCAACCCTTATTGCTTGAAAAAATTATTTACTCTCCTTTTTTTATTGTCTGTTACTTTTTCACTGAAAGCTCAAACCCAGGCTTATGGTGTGGTAGATACTGCTGATCTCAAATTGTCTTCCTGTGAGTTTGAAAAGGATGCAAATGCAATGGTGCTATTTAATACGTGTATGGCACATTATGACTATGGCTCTTTGCTATTGGAACATCATATACGTTTAAAAATATTTAACTCCAGTGCATATGATTTAGGAAATATTAATATTGACTTCCCAAGTAATAATGAAATAGAATCAATTCACGATTTACGTGCCGAAACCATCAATTTGAATCATGGAAAGGTTGAGATTATACCATTAAACAAAAAGGATATTTACAAACGAAAATTAGATAAGTGGAGATCCCAATACAGTTTTTCGTTTCCATCAATAAAGGATGGTTCAATCTTAGACTATTCCTATACTCAATGGATAAGCTACACCAACATTATACCCGAATGGTATTTTCAGGACAAGTTACCTGTTAAATTCAGCGAAATTAAGGTAATACCTCTTTCTGGCCGTGCCTTTACCTCCCATTTGCATGTAAAGCAGGAATTGGTTGAAAATGCAGATACTATAGTCGCAATGGCAAATATCCATTCTTTGCCCGAAGAACCATTTATGGATTCATATATCAATAATCTGCAATCAGTGTCATTTTCATTCGTAACCAGTTACGGTACAGACAAAAAACCCAATAATATAAAGAATACATGGACGGATATAGGAAGCGCATTAATATTTACAAAGGGTTATGGCCAGCAGTTAAAGATTAAACTTAAAGGTGAGGATCTAATAATTGAACAGGCAAAAGGTCTTAGTCCAGAGGGAAAAATAGCCTTTTTATTCAAAAAAGTCAAGGATTTGATGAGTTGTTACGATAGTGATAATTTATTTACACAGGAGCCCATCTATGACGCATGGCTAAGAAAGAAAGGAAGTCCATCTGAGATCAACCTGATTCTTTGCCGGTTGTTAACACAATCCGGATTGGTTACTTCTCCCTTGGGCGTAAGTACAGATTCTGACTCAAGAATAGATGCTAACGATGTTGAAACAAGAAATTTTGACAGAACGGTAGCTTATGTAAGTGTTAGTGGGAAGAATTATGTGCTTGATGCGTCTGAAAAAGACAATAAGTGGTATCAAATTCCTTTTGCTTTATTAAATACATACGGGCTATATATGAATGTAGAAACCCCATCAACAGGACTAATCCTTATTGAAGATAATGTGCCCGCCAAGGATATCGTGTATGTAAATGCTGAAATAATGCCCGAAGGAAAAATGATTGGGACAACTCAAATTAGCAGCTTTAGCTACAACAAAATAGATAAACTTTTACAGTATGACAAGCTTGGCGAAAAAAAATACGCTGAGCTTTTATATAGTGAAAACCATGATTTGAAAGTTGATTCTATTCGATTTCAAAATACGGAAAAGGATACAATACCGTTTATTCAAAATATCGCTTTTAAACTCAATCTTTCTGCATCAGACGAAAACTACATCTATTTTAACCCAAACCTATTTACACTTTTACAACAAAATCCGTTTTTAAGTGAGAATAGATACTCTGATATTAATTTTACCTACCGCAGATATTACGTGATTAGTGGAAGATATAAGATACCTGTTGGATACAAACTCAATGCCATACCAAAAACTGTTAATTTATTGATGCCTGATAAAAGCATTAGTTTTAAAAGAATAGCAGCTGAAGATGATGGGTATATACAAATTCACTATGTAATTAAGTTTGATAAATCACTTTTCCCTAAAGAGGAGTATTCAGGGTTGCGTGAATTCTACAAACGAATGCATGAAATGCTGAATGAACAGATCGTTTTAAAAAAACAATATCATTAAGAACTCTTACTTTTTTTTATGGAAAAATAACATTTTAAACATCTTAATAGTATATTCAACCAACCAAACCATACACAATGAACAAACTTTTTACCCTGCTGTTGCTGGGTGCTGTATCTCTTACAGCCAACGCGCAAACAGCCCCCACGCCTGCTACACAACCCTTTGGCAAGGTGGACCAATCCGATCTTGAAATGAAGACCTGCGATTTTGAAAAAGATGCTAATGCAGAAGTGCTTTTTGATAAAGGCACAGTTTCATTTACCGTAAACTATGATCTGGTTTTCGAGCGCCACGTACGCATTAAAATATTCAATGAAAAAGGCAAAGACCAGGCAAATGTTAAAATAGATTATTGGGGAGGCGGCGGTTTGGAAAATATGTCTAGAGTACAAGCCGAAACAATTAACCTTAACGACGGGAAAATTGAAATCATCAAAGTCGACAAAAAATCAATCTATACCCAAACCGTTGACAAACAACGCTCTGCACTGGTTTTTTCATTTCCAAATGTGCAACCAGGATCAATCATAGAGTTTAAATATACTTTAATGACCGAATCGATTGACGACTTTCCGGATTGGTATTTTCAGGATCGTATTCCTACCCGCTACAGCGAATTAAATACTTCCATACCCGGAGTTCTGACTTACAAGAATTTGGTTATGGTAAATATGCCATTTGTAAAAAACACACCTGATGTTAAGGCAATGTCCAATATACCTTCCCTGCCGGATGAGCCTTATATGGGTGCCCGCCATGATAATTATCAACGCATACTTTACCAACTATTAAGTATTAATGCGGGAGCAAATTCAAAAACTTATTCAGATACCTGGAAAAAGATAGGAGAAAATGAAGTTGGTTTTGATGATTTTGGAGGTGAGTTTAACCGGAAGCTAACTGGCGAAGACGCAATTATCAGCAAAGCAAAAAGCCTAAGTTCACAAGATGCAAAAATTGCTTATGTTTTTGATGAGGTTAAAAAAAACATGAAGTGGAATGAAGTAGATGTCCGCTATACTAATGATGGCACTCAAAAAGCATGGGATAAAAAAATAGGTAACTCTACTGAAATAAATCTTATTCTATATCATTTGCTTCATAAAGTGGGTGTTACTGGTTATCCAACATTGGTGAGCACAAAGAAAAATGGCAAAGTAAATCCTGCCTATCCTAGCAGGTATCAATTTAACAGAACCGTAGTATATATACCTATTGACACAGCAAGGTATTATTTGCTTGATGCGACAAACAAATACAATTCATATAAAGATGTGCCTGAAACCCTGTTAAATAGTTTTGGCCTATCTATTAATAAGGAAGATAAAAAATATGACCTTGTTTTTCTGCAGAAAACCGATCCTGTTAGATACGTGGCGCTAATAAACGCCGAAATTAAACCAGGTGGTAAGATGAACGGGACTGCTCAATTGAATAACTTTAGTTATGACCGTGCTTATGCAATAGAGAAATATAAAACCGATGGTGAAAAAAAATATATCGACTATTTGCGCAATGATGACAATAATTTAAAAATATCATCCATAAAATTTGACAATATGGATGTAGATACACTAGCACTAACACAGAACCTCGATTTTGATCTTGATCTTACGGGCTCGGATGAAAACTATATTTATTTTAATCCAAATTTATTTACAACTCTGGAGACCAATCAGTTCATAAATGAAAATCGCCATACTGACATCGACTTTGGGTATAAGAGCAATTATTCTATAAATGGCGTTTATAAAATCCCTGCAGGCTATAAGATTGATGCTATGCCTAAACCAATAACCATGACAATGCCTGATAATAGTATTATTTTCAGACGGATTGTAGGTGAGCAAGATGGGTCCGTGGTTATAAGGTTCTCAGTAAACTACAATAAATCACTCTATTTTAAAGAGACCTATCCCGAACTTCATGAATTTTTTAAGAAAATGCATGAAATGCTGAATGAACAAATCATATTAAAAAAAAGCTAAGAAATGTGCTATAATAAATATTTGAAGTGCCTGGTATTTACAATTTTGATATGCTTTTTAAATGTTGTAAGTGCCCACAGCCAGAATAAAGATATCCCCCAGGAGCTTTATAAAGCTTCTGGTATTCCTGATTCATTGAAAGATGATGCAAATTCGGTAGTGCGTTATAATTTGGAGGAATACAATGTATTGGGTCCTGGCAAAGAGATATATACTGCTCATACTATAGTAACTGTTTTGAACGAAAAAGGAAATCATGAGGCTGAAATCAGTTTTCCTTATAATAGAAAGTTCAGTGCTGTAACCGCCTTCGAAATGCGTATATACGACGCAACAGGCAACCTGATAAAAAAATATCATAAAAGTGATCTTTATGAACATGTTGCCGAAGGATATGAATCATTGGTAACAGATGACCGTGTCAAAGAAATCCGACATACCATTGCCAACTATCCAACTACTGTTGAAATGACCTATGAGATAGATCAGAATAGCCTGATAGGCCTTGGTGATTGGGGTATTCAAGGGCCTGAACAAAGTATTCAGAACTCTACCTGCAAAGTAAGCATAGCTGCCAATTCCGGTTTTCGATATCTCAACAAGAATACTTTTATAAAGCCTCAAGTAAGTGATGAGCATGACAAACAGGTTTATGCCTGGACCGTTTCAAATTTAAAAGCATTTAAACTTGAAGAAGGGGCGATGGCATGGTGTGTGATGCCTAGAATAGAGTTCGTACAAGACAAGTTTGAATATTACGGGTTGCCCGGAAATATAAGCACATGGCAGACTTATGGAAATTGGCAGCAGGCGCTCAATGCGGATGTTTGTAACTTAAGCCCACAGCGAGTATCTGAAATAAAGGCAATGACTGATACCATTAAAACCGATAAAGGAAAAGCTCGGTTTTTGTATAAATACATGCAGCAAAATATGCGCTATGTAAATATCAAATTGGGGGTGGGAGGATTAAAGCCCTTTCCGGCACAATTTGTAGATGAGAAGAAATATGGTGATTGTAAGGCATTATCTAATTATATGCATGCATTACTAAAGGCGGTAAATATAAATTCATATTATGCTAAGATAAATGCTGGCGAGAATGAAGAGCCAGCGACATATTCTTTCCCCATTGACTATTCTAATCATATTATTCTATGCGTACCTTTTAAAAATGATACCACGTGGCTTGAATGCACAAGTAACACAATGCCATTTGGGGTGTTGGGATCATTCACAGAAAATCGTAATGCATTACTAATTACGGAAGATGGGGGTAAGCTCGTTAATACACCTAAAAGTGCTGCGCAAGAGAATCAGTTTAATAGCGAAGCGCATATTATATTGGATCCAGAAGGTGGGGCGAAAACACAAGTGAAAATATTTAGCACCGGCGAGTACAGAGAGTTGTATTTAGCGATGTCCGCTAGAAAAATGGATGATCAGAAAGAATTTTTGATACGCAATTTGAATATTAAACAACCTTCGGCATTTGATTTCAAGTCGGAAAAGGATGAGAACGGGGCAAAAGAAATTGATCTTAGTCTTGAGTATGATCAATTTTGCGATGTGAAGGCTGGCGATAAACAATTCTATCGACCTTCGGCATTTTTATTATGGAGTACTAGCGTTCCGGTACTCGAAAAAAGGAAAACCAATTACTACTGGGACTACCCACGAATAAAGACATGTTCCACTACAATTGATCTACCCACAGGATTTGAAGTAGAAACTTTACCGGCTAATGCCAGTCTTAAATTCACTTATGGTAATTACGAGATAAACTACGTTTACAACAAGGATAAAAACCAGGTGGTAAGCACAGCTAAATTTGTTTTGAACAACCAGGTGATACCCGCTGCAAAATATACCGAGATGCAGCAATACATGGATGGCATTGCAAAAGCACAGAATAAAAAGCTGGTAATACGCAAGAAGGCATAAATTTGCCTGATGATATTCAGGCTGGATGAACGTTTATTATTCCCCGACCCCTCATATGCTGAAGAGGATGGACTTTTGGCAGTGGGGGGCGATCTTTCAACCAGCCGACTTTTATTGGCGTATCAGAGTGGTATATTCCCCTGGTACAGTGATGATACGCCAATACTATGGTACTCTCCGCACGAAAGATTTGTGTTGTTTCCCGATGAACTGAAGATATCTAAAAGCATGCGTCAGGTCATCAAATCAGGCAGGTTCGTTGTTACTCGGGATAAGTATTTTGAAAAAGTTATTGACGCATGTTCAGCTATTGGTCGCAAAGATCAGGATGGCACGTGGATAACTGATGATATGAAAAATGCTTATCTCCGTTTACACAATGAAGGCTACGCGCATTCTGTTGAAGTTTGGGAGCAGGATAATCTGGTTGGCGGTTTATACGGAGTGCAGATAGGTACAGTATTTTGCGGCGAAAGCATGTTCAGCCTGGTAAGCAATGCCTCAAAAATGGCTTTGATCAATCTATGCAACAGCGGCAAATACACTTTAATAGATTGCCAGGTACATACAGAGCATCTGGAATCAATGGGTGCACGGATGATAGACAGAAAAGAATATATGGCTATACTGCAAAATAACCCGGTATAAATTTAGTTTTGTAGTGTATGGAGCAGATAAACGTAAAAGAACGTATAATATTAGGCATCGACCCCGGAACAGCGGTTATGGGTTATGGCCTCCTGAAAGAAATCGGCTCCAAAATAGAACTGATCAGTCTTGGCGTGGTTAAAATGGAAAAGATAGACGACCACATGCTAAAACTGCAACGTATTTTTGAAAAGACCGTGCAATTGATAGATAATTATCACCCTGATTGCCTGGCAATAGAAGCCCCTTTCTATGGTAAAAACATTCAGGTAATGCTTAAGCTAGGACGTGCGCAGGGAGTTGCAATGGCAGCCGCACTTTCCCGCAATGTGACTATTACGGAATATTCGCCCCGTAAAATAAAACAGTCTATAACCGGTAATGGTAACGCCACCAAAGAGCAGGTTGCAGCCATGCTGCAAAATCTATTAAAGTTTAGTGAAACCCCCGAATTTCTGGATGCTACCGATGGCCTTGCTGTAGCCGTGTGCCATTCTTTTCAAAAGATCAGCACAAGTACCGGAAAAAGCAGCAGCAAAAAATCTTATTCTGGCTGGGACACTTTTGTGAAGGATAATCAGAAGAGAATTATTTGATGTGCAAATATGCAGATGTGCAGATTCTTATCGAGTTTATAAATCATTTGCACATCCGCACATCTGCACATCTGCACATTTTCACATCCGCAGAGCTTCCTTTATCTTTTCAGCAGTAGCTTCTAACTGTTCAGGTGTAAAGCTCAGCTTCGGTCTGGCAAAATTTAAGTCGCTTACATTGTTCATAGGGATCAGGTGGATATGCGCGTGCGGCACTTCGAGGCCAATAACAGCCACTCCTATCCTTTTGCAGGGTATGGCTTTCCGTAATCCTGTTGCAACTATTTTAGCGAAAATTTGCAGGCCAGTATATGTTTCGTCATCCAGATCGAATAAATAGTCAACCTCTTTTTTAGGGATCACCAATACATGCCCTTCAGCAAGCGGACTAATATCCAGAAACGCTAAAAACTCAACTGTTTCAGCCACCTTATATGCCGGTATTTCACCTGCTACTATTTTTGAGAAGATTGTCATTTTTGTGTTTTGGTTGATTGTGTTGATTAAGTTGAATGGTTGATTGAGTTTAAAAACTGCTTAACTTAATCAACCACTCACACAATCAACTAACGACTGATTTCCAGTATCTCAAATTCCATTTTACCCGCAGGTACGGTTATCTCTGTTTTTTCACCTACTTTTTTGCCCAATAAACCTTTAGCAATTGGTGAGCTTACCGATATCTTACCCGATTTAAGGTCGGCTTCACTTTCAGATACCAGTTGGTAGCTCATGGTAGCCCCGTTTTTTATATTTTTTATCTTGACAATAGACAGTGCCAGTACTTTTGATGTATCCAGTTTACTTTCGTCAAGCAAGCGCGCGCTGGCCAATAATTCCTGCATCTGCGAAATTTTAGCCTCGTGCAAACCTTGTGCTTCTTTAGCGGCATCATATTCTGCATTTTCAGAAAGATCGCCCTTATCTCTTGCTTCCGCAATGGCTTTAGATATAGCCGACCTGCCGGTTGTTTTCAATCGTTGTAATTCTTCCCTTAATTTTTCTAAACCTTCTTTGGTATAGTATGCTACCTCTGCCATAGTCTCCTTTATTAATTTCTTAGTTTGTAAATTGATACTAAAAAAAAATTGCCCTCCCAAATGTAGAAGGACGCGATTCCTTTAAAAACAAACAAGACTACATCGGCTATTGCCTACATAGTCTTGCTTATCAGTAAAACGAAGATAAGTGATTTAAGTTTTAATATCCAAATTTTTTGGCCGATAAATTAGACCCGTTCACACGTTCAATTTACTTAATTTATCTGCCATTACTTCGCTGATTCGCCTGTAAGAGTCGAATGTCCAGCCTGCTACGTGCGGGGTAAGTATCACTTTATTTGATCGGCGCAACTCATCAAACCAGTCCTGTTCTGCCAATGCCGGGAACTTCTCAACTTCCAGCACATCTAAACCTGCACCTAGTATTTTTCCCTGTTTTATTGCGTTTAAAACAGCTTTAATTTGCACTACCTTACCTCTTGAGGTATTCAGCAAAAAAATCGGTTTTTTAAAATGGAAAAGATATTCATCATTAACCAACCCCTTCGTTTCGGCAGTTAACGGAACGTGGAAACTTACTATATCGGCATGTTTCACAATTTCTTCCATGCTTACCTCGCGGGCATATTTATCGCTGAACCCGGTTTTATATTTGTCGTAAGCGATCACGTTCACATCAAAGCCCGACAGTTTCCTTGCAAAACTGCCGCCCATAAAGCCGTAGCCAATTATACCAACGGTTTTCCCCTTTAGTTCATAGCCGCGGTTTGCTTCCCTATTCCAGGTACCCTCTCTTACTTCAGAGTCCGAACGGTTAATATTATTCATCAGATTAAGTAGCATCCCAATAGCATGCTCGCCTACCGCATCCATATTACCCTCGGGGGCATTGATCAGTAAAATCCCCTTTTCCCTGGCATAATCTTCATCAATATTATCCATTCCTGCCCCTGCTCTGCAAATAAACCGGAGATTTTTACTGAGGTCGATAATCTTTTTGTCAACCAGGAATTTAGAACGGATCACCAATCCTTCGTAATCGCCTATGATCTCATATGCTTGCTCTGATTTTATAGTTGGTTGATAATAGCAATGATAGCCCAGGGTCTTCGCCTGCTCTATAAAAATGGGGTGTATATCGTCAACTATAAGTATATTTTTCTTTTCCATTTATTTTAACACAATTGCACCGGCCAATATATACGGTTTTAACTTATCATATTTCACAAACCACTCTCTTTCAGGCTCAAAGTTTTTTACATCATCGGATAAGATATTTTCTGTAGTAAACCAAATTCCTTTATCTGTAAACACATAGGTTCTTAATAATTGATCAGACGTAAGCGTATCGGCTGCTTCCATTAAACCATTATAAATATCAGTGTAGTTCTCCTTAATCTTTTCTTTGTCTATCTTATTTTCGTCATCTAAGATGCGCTTTTTCAATAATTCCTTATAGTTGGTGTATAACCACTTTAATCCTTCCGGACTAATTTCCTTATATATAGGATAAGTTTTACCCGTATGGATATTTAAGGTAAGCCATTGCTGGGCACCATCCGTATCATCACCTGTCATTTCATAATATGTCTTAAGGGATATCACATCGTTATTTACAAAAGTTACATTATAACTAAAGAAGATATGGCCCCTTTTTTCCCTTTGGTAGCGTTGAATAATGGTGTCTAAATTGTCGCCAAAAAATAAATTAGTATCGCACAAAGCTTTTTTTAACTCCGGATATTTATCTGATACCACAGGGATCATCAAGCTATCAGCCTCATCATCCTGATACTTCAGTATGATCTTTTTTGTAGTGATAATATTGCTGTAATCAGAAGTTTCTCTCCTTTGGGCATAGCTACAGCTAAAAAACAAGATAAATATAGATAAGAATAAGAAGTGTTTCATTACCGGTTTGCAGTGATCTTATTGGTCAAATTAACAAAATCGTCTACACTCAATCGTTCAGCACGCAGATCAAGCATTGGTTCACCGGTCAATTTTTCTTTGTTGATCAATGATGAAAGCGCATTACGTAATGTCTTTCGTCGCTGATTAAAACCAGCCTTTACCACCTGCCAGAAAAGTTTTTCATCGCAGTTTAATTGCTCCGCATTATTACGGGTTAGTCTTATTACTGCAGATAACACTTTGGGCGGCGGATTAAAAACACCGGCCTTTACTGTAAACAAGTATTCCACTTTATAATAAGCTTGCAAAAAAACACTGAGTATACCATATTCCTTACTCCCGGCTTTTGCACTGCAGCGTTCGGCCACCTCTTTTTGAAACATGCCTACCACTTCAATCACCTTTTGCCGGTTGTCCAATACCTTAAACAATATCTGTGAAGAAATATTATAGGGAAAGTTGCCAATGATCCCGAATGGCTCCGTAAAAACCTTGTTAAAATCCATCTCCAAAAAATCGTCGTTGATCAGACGTTCACCCAGTTGCGGGTATTTTTTTTGAAGAAACTCGTACGACTCCGTATCAATGTCGATCAGGTAAGTTTGCAAATCGGTCCGCTGTAAAAGAAAGTCGGATAATATCCCCATGCCCGGTCCAACTTCAAGCACCTGTGTATAGCCTACTGCCAACTGCAAACTGCCAACTATTTTGGCCGCAATGTTTTTATCAGTAAGAAAGTGCTGACCGAGATGCTTTTTTGCTCTTACCAATGACATTATTAATTCAATTATTTGCGCAAATTACGTCATATTTGTGCTTTAATCAGATTTTATAAGCCTAAAATCTTTTATTTGTATGTTTGTGGGTGCGGTTGACGCAAAGTGTTGGCTAGACAATCAATCAGTGTAATCATAACAAATCGGTGTAATCGTGTCAGAAAAACTTAAAATAGGTATTAGTATAGGTGATGTTAACGGAATAGGGCTTGAAGTAATTATCAAAACACTTGTTGACAACCATATATATGATTATTTCACACCTATAGTTTATGGCCACACCAAAGTGGCGTCTTTTCACCGCCGCACAATTAATGCAGCCGAACTAAATTTCCATGTGATCAATCATCCTTCACAAGCTCAGCACAAAAAACCCAATATGATCAACTGCTGGGAAGAGGATGTAAAGATCGAGTTGGGTACAGTTAGTGAAATCGGGGGTAAATATGCTTTGCTATCATTACAACGCGCAACTGCCGACCTTGTGAATGGCGACATCGATGCCTTGGTTACTGCTCCTATTAATAAAGATAATATTCAAAGCGACGAATTTAAATTTCCTGGCCATACAGAATACTTGCAGGAAATGGCCGGCGCTGCTGAATCATTGATGTTCTTGGTGAGCGACACCTTGCGTGTAGGCGTAGTAACCGGCCACATACCATTAAAAAATGTTGCCGAAACAATTACTGCAGATAAGATACTGGCAAAACTAAAATTGATGGATACCAGCCTTCAGCAGGACTTTTGGATACGCAAACCGAGAATCGCCGTTTTGGGCCTTAACCCGCACGCCGGCGACAATGGCCTGATAGGGAGCGAGGAAAAAGATGTTATTATACCGGCTATTGAAGAAGCCAGGTCAAATGACATATTGGCTTTCGGGCCATATCCTGCGGATGGATTTTTCGCCAATGGTACTTACATGCAGTTTGATGCCGTATTGGCCATGTACCACGATCAGGGGTTGATCCCTTTTAAACAAATATCTTTTGAATCCGGCGTTAATTTTACCGCCGGCCTAAATTTCGTACGCACCTCTCCAGATCATGGAACTGCCTATGATATTGCCGGAAAAAACCTTGCTTCAGAGATATCCTTCCGTGAAGCCATATTTACTGCTCTTCATATCGTTAAACACCGTCGGGAAACAGCTGTTCTCACAGAAAACCCACTGATTATCACGAAACTCTCCCGTGATAGAGACTAAATTTTTGCTTTAGTTCTGATTTTTTAAAATAAAAATCAAAAAAAGTTACATCTTTTTAAATTTTTTTATAAAGATTTATACCTTTATAAGGTTTTTATTGGCTCCCGCTAATAAAAGCACTGAACTGAACCATTAATTAAAACCAAAAACACTATGAAATCTACTCTACGATTTTCAAAAGTTTGGTGTTTAACGGCGTTATGTTTGCTCTTTTTGAGTGAAACCCATGCTGCTGAGCACCGGAATGTAGCAGGTATGTTAAATAACATATCTCCAAACAAAAAGGCCCTTGAACAAGCTCAAATAAAAGGGATTGTCAAGGATGAAACAGGATTGCCGCTCCCGGGCGTTTCTGTAAAAATAAAAGGCACAAGTACGGGTACACAAACTGGCGTTGACGGGTCATATACCCTTAATGCGCAAACAGGAGATGTACTGGTATTTACTTACGTTGGCTATTTAGTAAAAGAGGTAACTGTAGGAACCGGAGATACTGCCAATGTAACATTAACCCCAGACTCGAAAAACCTTAATGAGGTAGTAGTTACAGCATTGGGCATTACCAAATCATCAGCATCTATAAGCTACGACCAACAAACCGTAAGTGGTAAAGAATTGCAGGTAGCCAAAAGCCCAAGCTTTATTAACAGTCTTGATGGTAAAGTATCAGGTTTGCAGATAACCCAAAGTTCATCTGGTGCGGGCGGTTCAACTAAGGTGGTTTTAAGAGGTAACAAATCCATCGCCGGAAACAATAATGTTTTATACGTTGTTGATGGCGTTCCTCTCAATCCTCTTACCAGTGGACAGCCTAATGGACCATTTTCCTATGGCCCTGACGGCGGTGATGGTATTTCAAACATTAATCCTGACGATATCGAAAGTATGAGCGTATTAAAAGGCGCCTCTGCATCAGCTCTTTATGGAAGTGCCGCCGCAAATGGTGTAATTTTGATTACAACCAAAAAAGGTAAAGCCGGTAAAACATCTGTAACACTCAACTCGTCAACAACATTTGACAAAGCCGTTTTAACGCCAAAATTACAAACCACATATGCTCGCGGTGATACTGGTGTTACAAATAACACAGCTATCAATTCATGGGGCGCAAAGGAAGTTGCTGGTAGTCCAAATTTCCAGCCATCAGAGTTCTTTAAGACGGGTGTAAATGCCATCAATTCATTTTCATTAAGTACCGGCAGCGATAAAAACCAAACTTTTATATCATATGCCAATACGCATTCTACAGGAATAGAGCCCAATAACTCGTTTACTCGTAACAATATCACAGTTCACAATACAACAAAATTGTTGAGCGATAAAATGACACTTGATGTAAATGCAAGTTATATTTTCCAAAATACGGTTGACAGACCGGGTGTGGGTACTTATTTTAACCCTTTAACAAGTACTTATTTATTCCCAAGGGGAACTGACTTTAACCAGTATAAGAACTTCGAATCATACGACCCAACACGGAATATTCAATTACCAAATTGGATCACTCCTTATAATAATCCAGGCGCGGGCGGCGACGCTCTGCAAAATCCATATTGGATACAGTACCGCAACCTTAATAATCAGGGCCTAAATCGTTTACTGGCAACAGTACTGGTTAAATACGAGTTTAATAGCTGGCTAAATCTACAGGCGCGCGTAAGCCTGGATAAAGCCGATCAAACCAGTGACCAAAAGCTTTTTGCAGGTAGTACTACACTATTATCTGGTTTGGCTGGTAATTATACATATACATCAAGCGGGTCTAATCAGGTTTACAGCGATTTGCTGCTCAATTTTAACCGAGATCTGTCGCATGATTTTAATATCAATGGCACTTTAGGTGCTAGTATACAGGATAACCAAAATAGTTCGCTGGGTTTTGGTGGAAAGTTGGGTAATATTCCTAATTTCTTCAATGTTTCTAACCTGAGTCTTGCTTCAGGAAACCCGTTCAATCAAACTACTAAACAAGAAAATCAAGTACAATCAGTCTTCGCAAGTGTTGATTTAAACTATAAAAAGTATCTGTTTTTAGATATAACTGGCCGTACTGACTGGTCCTCAACTTTAGGTTATACAGTAGGTAATTCATTTTTCTATCCATCTGTGGGTTTAAGTGATGTTTTGAGTAGTATGTTTAAAATGCCTGATTTTATCAGTTTCAGTAAATTGCGCGTTTCATACTCTGATGTCGGCAATGGGCTTTTGCCTTACGCTGCTATTTCACAATACCCAATAACTAATGGCTCTCTCAGTTTTAACCTGACTGCACCTTTCCCAAATTTAAAACCTGAAAAAACCAGCTCATTTGAAGTTGGTACCGAATGGAGATTCTTTAATGATCATTTGAGTTTTGATGCGACTTATTATCACACAAATACACACAATCAACTGTTCAACGTTCCTGCTCCTATTGCTGGTGGATATAGCAACTATTATGTAAATGGTGGTAACGTCCGGAACGAGGGTTTTGAAGGCAGTTTAGGCTATAAAGGTAAAATCGCTGGTGATCTTCAATGGAATTCAACCGTAACATTTTCCCTGAACCGGAATAAAGTACTAGCATTATTTACTGATGCTACGGGAACTGTACATAATGAGTTCGAATTTGGAAATGCTTTTGACAGCTATTCATTACAGGCAAGGGTGGGGCAACCATATGGCGAGATTTATGCCAAGGACTTTAAAAGGGACGCCAGCGGAAATGTTGTAGTTGTTGGCGGTCTTCCTCAGCTGCAGGATACTCCGAATGGTAGTTTCTCGTATAAAGATGTGGGTAATCCTAGCCCGAGATTCTCCTTAGGATGGACAAATACATTCAAGCTTTCCAATTTTGATCTTGCTTTTACAATAGATGGGCGCTTCGGTGGTACAGTATTGGATATGACTGGTGCTTATTTAGATCAATATGGTGTATCGCAAGCTTCAGCAAATGCCAGGAATGCTACCGATGGCAGCCAGCCAAGCCTAGCCGCTGTACAAAAGTATTATCAGGTACAAGGTGGCCGCACTGGTGCCCTTGCGACATATGCTTACTCTGCCACGAATGTGCGTTTCAGAGAAGCAGCTTTAGGATATACCTTCCCGGGCAGTGTATTTAATAACAAAATAGAAAATATACGCGTTGCTTTGACAGGGCGTAATTTGTTCTTCTTTTACCTCAAAGCTCCTTTCGATCCGGAAACGACCCTTTCAACTAATAATACCTTACAAGGAATTGATCTGTTTGGACAACCAAGTGTAAGAACTTTGGGTTTCAACGTATCAGCAAGATTTTAATAATTAATATCAAAATTATAAGACATGAAAACGATATTTAAAAAAAGCAGGGTATTATGTATGGGCGCCGCTCTTGGCCTTCTTGCTATAAGCTCTTGTACAAAACAGTTTGACGCCTTCAACACGAATCCTAACCTGGTGACCAAAGCCCAGGCAGGAGGCGACTTTCAGTATATTGGGGGATTTATTCCGGTTATGCAGCAAAATATTTTTAGCCCTATTGATTATGTATACCAGTTGCAGCAAAACTTAAATGCGGATGTTTATTCGGGTTATATGATGTCGGGTGACCCATTCGGCGGCCCGAATAATACTAATTATTTTATGAAATCCGAATGGAATACCACAACCTTTGACCAGGCTTATGGTAATATTATGAACGGTTGGGCTACGGTAAAATCCTTAGCCAGACCGCAGGATCAGCATTTTGTTGCAATCGCCCTTATTCTTAAGGTAGAAGGCATGCATCGGGTAACCGATGTTTACGGGCCGCTACCTTACTCAAAATATGCAAGCAATGCATTTGCGATCCCATATGATAGCCAGCAAGCTATATATACCCGTTTTTTCAGCGAATTGGACACCGCTGTAAATATACTTACTGCTTACGTAAAAGATAATCCCGGTGCGAAACCTCTAGCCCCATTTGACACGTTTTACGGTGGCGATTATAAAGAATGGTTGAAATTTGCCAATTCGTTACGACTTCGTTTGGCAATGCGTTTAGCTTATGCAGATCCGGCAACTGCAAAAACACAAGCTGAGAAGGCTGCGGCTGATCCAAACGGATTATTAAGCACGGTTGCAGACGGTGCTTATTTAAATATGGTAAATGGCTTAAGCTATCAAAATCCAATATGGAATATCACTAATGCATACGGTGACATAGACATGGGAGCGCCGATGGAATCTATATTAAAAGGCTATAATGATCCGCGCATAAGTAATTATTTTCTTACTTCAACAGCAGTTCCTGGCACTCAAAAAGGAATCCGGAATGGTATTAATATAAGTAGTGGTAGTCAATATGCCGGTTTCTCATTAATTAATGATGCAGCGAATACACCAATTCTGATAATGGTGGCTTCAGAAAGTTACTTTTTAAAAGCTGAAGGGGCTTTACGTGGGTGGAATATGGGCAGTGGTACAGCTCAGTCATTTTATAATCAAGGTGTCGCTGTTGCCTTCCAGGAGAAAGGCGTAAATATGCCAGCTGGATATCTTTCAGATGCTACAAGTACAGCTGCTCCTTATGTTGATCCAACCAATGCCACCAACAGTGTAGGTGCAGGCTCTCCTTATCTTAACAATATTACCATCGCATGGAATCTTGGTGATCCATTCGAAAAAAGTCTGCAAAGGATAATTACCCAAAAATGGATCGCTATGTTTCCTGATGGTGAAGAAGCATGGGCTGAATATAGAAGGACAGGGTATCCCAAATTGTTCCCTGTAGTGGTTAATAACAGTGGTGGTACTATCCCTACCATTCCAGGCATTCGTCGTTTGCCCTTCCCGGCAGATGAGGTTACCAATAACCCAACAGGGGTTCAATCCGGTATCACTGAACTTGGTGGCCCTGATAATGGTGGCACTAAGCTATGGTGGGACAAAAATCCGAACCATTAATTCTAAACTTATAAATCGAAAGCCGGTCTCAAAACCGGCTTTTTTTATGCCCCTTCAAACCTGGTTTTCTATATTTAAACTTTTTTTTCAACAATTACTATTTTTCCATACATTTGCGGGCTAATTGTCGCTCATTGAAATCGCTTAAAACATACTCGATTCCTTTTACCGGCCTAAAACTGGGGAAGCATATTTTTGATTATGTGATCACAAATGCATTTTTTGACGAGTTCGAATATTCGCTTGTTAAGAAGGCTGATCTGCAATGTAAGGTTGAACTGGACAAACAGGAAACCATGCTGATACTGACATTCCATATCAATGGAACTATCAATATGGCGTGTGACAAATGCCTGGCCGAGTATCCGCAACCTGTAGAAATACACGAGCAGCAGATAGCCAAATTTAGCGAAGAGGATATTGATGAAAATGAAGAGATCCTCACCCTGTCAAAAAACGATCACGAGATCAATATTGCAGGGCTGATCTATGAATATGTAAATGTTGCCGCTCCTTTTATTGCGGTTTGTAGTGATGAAGGGAACACCCCATATTGCGATAAAGAAATGATTGATCGGTTAAATCAACTTTCAGGCAATGGCGGAGAAGATGAAAAAACGGACCCAAGATGGGACGTTTTGAAAAAAATTAAATGATATAATATTAGGAAGTTATGCCACATCCAAAAAGAAAATTTTCAAAATCAAGGACAGCAAAACGTAGAACACACTACAAAGCTGAAGCACCTACTTTAACTACTTGTCAAACAACCGGTGCCGTACATTTACCTCACAGAGCTTATACTGTTGATGGCAATTTATACTACAACGGCAAAGTCCTTATCGAAAACACAGCAGTAGCCTAAGTTTAATTTTCAAATATGAAGATTGGCTTAGATATTATGGGCGGTGATTTTGCTCCCAAAGCCACAGTTTTAGGAGCAATTGAAGCTTGTAAGGCTTTGTCGGGCGACCAAAAGTTAGTACTTATTGGCGATAAAGAAATTGCTGTATCCATTCTTCACGAAAATAATTTCAGCTCCGACCATTTCGAGTTCGTGCACACAACCGAAGTGATCGGCATGGCAGAACATCCCACCAAGGCTGTTGTTCAGAAACCAAATTCGAGTATTAGCCTGGGATTTCAGTTGCTTAAAAACAATGAGATACAAGCCTTTTCATCAGCAGGCAACACTGGTGCTATGCTGGTGGGTTCCATGTTCAGTGTAAAAACCATACCGGGTGTTTCGCGCCCTGCTATGACTACCATTGTACCCAAACTAAAAGGTGGCGTAGGTATATTGCTGGATGTAGGCGCTAACGCGGATTGCAAAGCAGAAAACTTATTTCAATTCGGTGTATTGGGCAGCCTGTTTGCCCAATGTGTCTATAATATCAAAGATCCGCGTGTTGCTTTGGTGAACATAGGCGAAGAAGAGGAAAAAGGTAATATTCTTTACCAGGCCACTTATCCTTTAATGAAAGAAACTAACCTGTTCAACTTTATTGGCAACGTAGAAGGGCGCGACTTCTTTAATGAAAGTGCAGATGTATATGTAGCTGATGGCTTTACAGGAAACGTGGCTCTAAAAATGGCCGAATCCTTTTATGTTCTCGGGCTTAAATTAAAGATAAAGGACGCTTTTTTTGACCGCTTTAATTACGAGCAATATGGCGGTAGCCCAATACTTGGTGTTAATGCGCCTGTAGTGGTTGGGCATGGGATATCAAGTCCCGAAGCGATCAAAAACATGGTTCTTTTATCAAGAGATATGGTTGAAAGCGACCTTGTGAATAAAATAAAAAACGCATTTCAGTAAATTCTATCTATATATAATGAATAAAATTCATGCTGCTATTACTGCTGTAAATGGATATGTTCCGGATTATGTTTTAACTAACCATGAGCTGGAAACAATGGTGGAGACGAATGACGAGTGGATAACAAGCAGAACTGGAATAAAAGAACGCCGCATACTAAAAGGCGAAGGCCTTGCTACCTCGGATATGGCAGTACCTGCCGTTGAAGGCTTACTGAAAAAAAGAGGAATAAGCGCCGAAGAAATAGAACTGATTATATTCTGCACTACTACACCTGATATGCCTTTTCCGGCTACAGCGAATATACTGGCTGATAAAATTGGTGCAAAAAATGCCTGGGGATATGACCTGCAGGCAGCCTGTTCAGGGTTTGTTTTTGGCCTGGCCACAGGTGCACAGTTTATTGAAAGCGGAAAACATACCAAAGTATTAGTAGTGGGTGGCGATAAAATGTCGGCTATAGTGAACTATAAGGACCGTGCTACCTGCATTATTTTCGGGGATGGTTGCGGAGCTGTCCTGCTTGAGCCAAATACCGAAGGCTATGGGGTACTGGATTCGATATTAAAAAGTGACGGTTCTGGCCGTAACTTTCTCCATCAAAAAGCAGGGGGTTCATTAAAACCGGCTACTCACGAAACTATAGATGCCCACGAACATTACGCATACCAGGAAGGACAAGCAGTATTTAAATTCGCGGTAACCAATATGGCCGATGTAGCTGCCGAAGTAATGGAGCGCAACAATCTAAATTCAGACGATATTGCATGGTTGGTACCGCACCAGGCCAATAAACGTATCATTGATGCTACCGCTAACCGTACCGGTGTAAGTGCCGATAAAGTGATCATTAATATTGAACGTTACGGTAACACAACAAATGGCACCATACCACTTTGTTTGTGGGAGTGGGAAAGTAAATTTAAAAAAGGCGACAACCTGATCCTTGCCGCATTTGGCGGTGGATTTACATGGGGTTCGATTTATTTAAAATGGGCGTATTGATGTGCAGATGTGTAAATATGCAGATGTGCAAATGCTCATTATAGAGATTATTTAATTTGAACTATATTAAATATGTTTTGTTAATTTGTTAATTACTAAATCAACTAACTTGTTCATCTGCATATTTGCATATCTGCACATCTGAAATTGGCATATTTGCACATCTGCACATTAACATATAACTTAGATATAATTCTTCAAAAACCAATTTATTCCAAACATGGATATCAAACAAATTCAGGACCTTATACGCTTTGTTTCAAAGTCGGGGGTAAATGAAGTTTCAATTGAACAGAACGATTTTAAGATCACAATAAAAACCAACCAGGCACCTACTTATGTGACCGCGGGCGTTCCTCCTGCGCAGCCTATGTATGAGCATGCACCTGTTGCTGCAAGCAGCGTCCCTGCAGCGATTGCTGAAACAGCACCAACTGTTGCTCCTGTTGCCGATACCTCACACTACATTACCGTTAGGTCACCAATGATTGGTACATTTTATCGTTCATCAACTCCTGAGAAACCGATGTTTGTTAACGTAGGTGATGAAATAAAACCAGGTACCGTATTATGCATTATCGAGGCGATGAAGTTGTTTAACGAGATCGAATCAGAAGTTTCAGGTCGTATTGTTAAAATACTGGCTGATAATGCATCGCCGGTTGAGTACGACCAGCCATTATTTTTGGTAGAACCTATTTAATATGTGCGAATATGCAGATGAGAAAATGTGCAAATGATTATTCTATCTGCATATTTGTAATCTGCACATCTGCACATCTACAATCTGCACATTAAAACTATGTTTAAAAAAATACTAATAGCTAACCGTGGTGAAATTGCCCTCCGTATTATACGTACGTGTAAGGAGATGGGCATTAAAACCGTAGCTGTATATTCTACCGCTGACAGGGATAGCCTTCACGTACGCTTTGCTGATGAAGCAGTGTGTATAGGTCCTCCAGCCAGCCGCGATTCTTACTTAAGTATTCCCAACCTTATATCAGCTGCAGAGTTAACCAATGCAGATGCTATACATCCGGGTTATGGATTTTTATCTGAAAATGCCAAATTCTCGGCCATATGTGCTGATTACGGCATTAAGTTTATCGGAGCTACTGCCGATCAGATCAATGCAATGGGTGATAAAGCCTCTGCAAAGGCGACCATGAAAAAAGCGGGTGTTCCTACTATCCCCGGTTCCGAAGGTTTGCTCCAGGATATAAAAGAAGGAATTGCTATTGCCAATAAAATAGGTTATCCGGTGATATTAAAAGCTACCGCAGGCGGTGGCGGTCGTGGTATGCGTGTAGTTTGGAAGGATTCGGAGTTTGAACCGGCCTGGGATTCGGCACGTACAGAATCTGCCGCTGCTTTTGGCAATGACGGGCTTTACCTGGAAAAATATGTAGAAGATCCCCGCCACATAGAGATACAGGTTGTGGGTGATCAATATGGCAAAGTATGTCATCTTTCAGAACGTGACTGCTCTATACAACGTCGTCACCAAAAACTGGTGGAAGAATCACCATCTCCCTTTATGACAGACAAACTGCGTAAAAAGATGGGCGATGCCGCTATAAAAGGTGCAAAGGCTGTAAAATACGAAGGTGCCGGAACAATTGAATTTTTAGTTGATAAACACCGCAATTTCTATTTTATGGAGATGAACACCCGTATCCAGGTAGAACATCCGGTTACGGAAGAAGTGATCAACTTTGACCTTATAAAAGAACAAATAAAGGTTGCTGCCGGTATCCCGATATCAGGTAAAAATTATGAACCAACCATGCATGCGGTAGAATGCCGTATAAATGCGGAAGATCCGTTCAATAATTTCCGTCCGGCACCCGGTAAGATCACCAATTTCCACTCACCTGGGGGGCATGGTGTGCGTATAGATACGCATGTGTATTCGGGTTATGTAATACCTCCTAACTACGATTCCATGATAGCTAAGGTGATATGCGTGGCACAAACCCGCGATGAAGCTTTAAGTACAATGGAGCGTGCATTAAGTGAGTTTGTTATTGAAGGGGTTAAAACAACCATTCCGTTCCACTTAAAATTATTGCAGGACCCTAATTTTAGGGCCGGTAATTTTACCACCAAGTTTATGGATACCTTCGAATTCACTAAATAAAAATCTTCATTAGTAAATTAAATCGTAAATAGCATTCTGAATAGCAGAATGCTATTTTTATACGGCAATGAGCAAAACAAGCGATAAAATAATCAAAGCGATAAAAGATAAGGGACAAAGCCTTGAGGGCGAAATGTCATTCTTTGACCATCTGGAAGCATTAAGGTGGCACCTTATCCGTTCGGCTTTGGCCATTGTCGTATTTACTATCGGCGTATTCATATATTATGATTGGATCTACGATCATATCATCATGGCGCCAAGCAATTCTAATTTCTGGACTTTCAGAATGATGTGTGACCTCGGGCAGTTTCTTCATCGCGATATGTGCCCCAGTAAGATCAATATCCAATTGATCAATACAGAAATGGCCGGTCAATTTACTCTGCAGATCGATTCATCATTGATGATCGGTTTAGTTTTGGGTATCCCCTATTTGCTATATGAATTGTGGCGATTTATCAAACCAGCCTTACACGAAAAGGAGCGTAAAGCAGCAAGCGGTTTTGTTTTTTATGCATCGGTTCTGTTCTTAAGCGGTGTAATGTTCGGTTACTATATCATAACCCCTATATCGCTTAACTTCCTGGCCGGTTATACTGTAAGTGCCAGTATTCAGAATTTATTTTCTATTGATTCCTATATATCGTCTGTTTCTACTTTAACCTTAGCTACAGGAATAGTGTTCGAGCTACCCATTCTGATTTACATTTTAGCAAATCTTGGTATAGCTACGCCTAAGTTCATGCGCGAAACACGTCGCTATGCTATCGTTATTATATTGATCATAGCAGCTGTTGTTACACCAACTCCTGATATGCTTACTATGACTGTTGTGGCTATCCCTTTGCTTTTATTATATGAATTAAGTATTGGTGTGGCAGCAGCTGTGGAAAGAAGAAAGAGGAAAAAAGCTGAAGAAGCAGATGCTTCATAATCTTTAAGGGTTTCTAACAAAATCTTTACCTTCGCTGCTTAAATTTATTAAATAGATTTGAGTAATGAATAACGACTTAAAACTCGCCATTGGTGCAGACCATGCCGGATTTGATTATAAACAGGCTATAACCAAATGGTTAAAGGCTGATAATTTGAAAGATTTTGGGACCTATTCCCCGGATTCTGTAGATTATCCGGACTTTGCGCACCCCGTTGCATCAGCAGTTGAAAGTGGTGAATTTGATTTCGGCATACTCATTTGTGGCAGTGCTAACGGTGTTGCCATTACTGCTAACAAGCACCAGGGCATCCGTGCAGCTATTTGCTGGAACGAAGAACTGGCCTCGTTAGCACGTAAGCATAACAATGCCAATATTGTGTGTATCCCTGCCCGTTTTATTTCGATAGACGAGGCTGAGAAGATCGTAAAAACTTTTCTGGAAACTGATTTCGAAGGCGGGCGACATGCAAACCGGGTTGGTAAAATAGCGTGTTAAATAAATTCTAAAAACTAAGTTCTAAACTCTAAAACAGAAATTAACTGATAACTAGTCTCTAACTAACAAATCTCTCATAATTAGCTGATCATTAACTGATGAAAAAATTATCCTTATGCATTGCGGCATTTGCATTAACTGCTTGCGCGTATGCACAAAAAAACACTGATCCTGAAAAGTACGCCAGGTACATTAATGCCGAAGACGCAAAGAAACATCTGAGCATTCTTGCTTCTGATGAATTTGAAGGCCGTGAAACCGGTAAACCAGGCGCTGACAAAGCTGCAAACTACATTGCAACTGAATTTAAAAAGCTGGGACTACAGGCTCCGGTAAATGGTTCATATTTTTTAGATGTTCCATTAGTAGAAAATTCTACTAAAATTTCATTTACTTTAAATGACCAGACCTTCACAAATGGCCAGGATTTTTATACCCGGTCGTCAATAGCAAATAAGTCAATTAATGCAATCGAAGTTGTATTTGTTGGTTATGGAACCGATGCCGAAATAGCCAACACCGATATTAGCGGAAAAATACTATTATGGATAAATGAGGACAAACCTGAAGCCGGTAAAACACCTAACACAAGTTACCGCCCATCCACCGCACGCACGCAAATAATTAAAAATCTGCAAAGCAAAAACCCGGCTTTGATATTAGCTGCCAATCCGGAAATTGCCGGCATGCTTAAAAAGTTCGGATCTTCAGTATTAGGAGGCCGTTTAACTATTAAAACAGATGATGCTAAACCCGTAAGCCAACTGGCAGCTGTAGTAAATATTACTACTGCATTGGCTGATCAACTGGTAAAAGCAAGCGGTAAAACTTTTGATGCGTTAAAAACCGGTGCTGCAAGTGCCACTGCCCCGGCACAATCTTTTAAAGCTGATATCAAAGTAAATGTCCAAATAGAAACTAAAGATGTAAAAGCTGTAGACGTATTGGGCTATTTACCTGGTACAGACCTAAAGGACGAGGTTTTAGTTTTCTCAGCACATTATGACCACATTGGTTTACTTTCAGATCCGAACGCGAAAGATAAAGTAAACAATGGCGCTGATGATGACGGCTCAGGAACAACAGGTATACTGGAGATTGCCAGGGCATTTACAGAAGCTAAAAAAGATGGCCATGGCCCTCGCCGCAGCATTTTATTTTTAGGCAATGTGGGTGAAGAAAAAGGATTATTAGGTTCTGAATATTATACCGATCATCCTGTATTCCCATTGGCCAATACTATTACAGATTTGAACATTGATATGATCGGTCGTGTGGGTTTTGAATATATAGGCAAGCCTGATTCTGCAAACTACGTGTATACTATTGGATCAGCTATGCTGAGTAAAGAACTGCACCAAATAAATGAGGATGCCAATAAAAAATACACCCACATTGAGCAGGATTATAAATATGATGATCCTAATGATCCTAACAGGTTCTACTACCGTTCAGACCACTATAACTTTGCCAAACATGGTGTGCCAATCATTTTTTACTTCAATGGTGTGCATGCCGATTACCACCAGCCTGGTGATGAAGTAAGCAAGATCAATTTCCCGCTTTTAGCTAAACGCGCACAACTGGTTTATTATACTGGTTGGGAATTGGCCAACAGGGATAAACGTCCTGTGGTGGATGCCGGTACAAAATAAGATCGTTTAACATAGTCTTAAAAAAAAATCAAAGGGTAGCCATTATTGTTACCCTTTTTTTTATAAAAAACTTAACTTAGCCAAATGGGAAGCACTGCGGATGAGTTTTTGGTTGCCTCTGAGCATAAGGCCTTTGATATGGACCACCGTCGTATCATCAATTACAACATTGGTAAATACGATGCAGCGGTTGACAAGGGCTTATCCCGGATCACCAACCTTGAAAATGCCAAACGCAAAGGGCATGTGATCAAATGGAAAGTGATGGAAAACCTGGATAAGTTTTTACCAGAGTTCGAATTAAACTTTCAAAGACGCGGCGGCAAAGTGATATGGGCCAATGATGCCGAAGAAGCCAACCGTGAGATATTAAATATCATCAAAAAAGCAGGCGCTAAAACTGTAGTCAAGTCCAAGTCAATGGTAACTGAAGAAATTCATCTGAATGAATATCTGGAGAGTAACCATATCGAATCCTTAGAAACAGACCTGGGCGAATATATAGTGCAGTTATTGGGGCAAAGGCCATATCATATTGTTACCCCAGCAATGCATCTATCCAAAGAAGATATTGCCAAATTATTTAATGAACGTTTCGGTACACCAATAGATGCCACGCCAGAGCAGTTGACCTTAAAGGCCCGAGAATTACTGCGCGAAAAATATGTACAGGCGGATGTAGGTATTACTGGAGCGAATTTTCTAATTGCCGATACAGGCAGCATCGCCATAAGCGAAAATGAAGGCAACGCGCGTTTGAGTATCAGTTTCCCTAAAATACATATTGCGATAGTCGGTATCGAAAAGCTCATACCATCTATGGCAGATCTGGATCTTTTTTGGCCTATGCTGGCCACCCATGGTACCGGGCAAAATCTAACGGTATACAACACCATATTGAGCGGCCCGCGCCAGCAAGATGAAACCGACGGCCCGGACGAAATGTATGTGGTATTGCTAGATAATGGCCGCACTAATCTGCTTGCTCAAAAAGATCAAAGACAGGGTCTGTACTGTATTCGTTGTGGCGCCTGTTTAAACGCTTGCCCCGTTTATAAAAACATTGGTGGTCATACTTATGAAACTACTTACAGCGGCCCTATAGGCTCCATTATAACGCCCCATATGCGTGGCATGGAAGAGTTTAAACACCTGAGCTACGCATCAAGCCTGTGCGGTAAATGCACCGAGGTTTGCCCGGTAAAGATCGATATACACAAAATGCTTTTACTTAACCGCAGGGATTCTGTGAAAGCAGAGATTTTTACTAAAAAAGAGCAATGGGGCTGGGCCATCTGGAAAAAAGGAATGCTTAGCCGTAAGCTGACAGACTTTTTTAGTGGAAAAACAAAAAATTATCTTTTAAAAAGGTTTTTCAAAAGCACCTGGGGGCACTTACGTGAGATGCCAAAAGTTGCCGAGAAATCATTCAGCAAAATGTGGAGCGAACGGAATGGGGAGTCTTAAGTTCTGAGTCTCGAGTCTTAAGTCAGCATAAAAAAAACTTAAGACTTAAAACTCAAGACTTACGACTTCACTAGTGTTTATTCCCAAACCCGAATTCCTTATAAGTATTTGGCATTTCGTCGCTGCTGCTGAAGGCAAAAGAATAGGTGGTCATCCAGGTTTCATAATCGGCACTTTTATCCTTTGATGGCTCCAGGTACAATGCACGTAAAACATAGATACCCTCCCTGGTCAATTTGAAATAGATCTGTCCCTGTTTATCCGACGATAGCTTTTGTGCGAATATATCTTTACCTGTAGCCGTCCCTATAAAAAGGGTGACAACCACATTTGCCGCTGGCTTACCTTTCAATCTTACTTCGGCAGTAATGTCTTTACCATAATTACCTTTATAAGGATTATCCTTTAATACTATTTCAAAGTCTTCATTCAGCGGTTTATCAAAATTATTAGCGCTGTTTTTTTCAACCTGCACCAAAGATTTCATGAACCAAGTGTATCTCTCCCTGAAACTGTCTTTGCTGCTGTTCTTTGCTTTTTCAGAATATTGGGTGAAACCCTCATCCTCCAATATTTTTATAAAATCATCGCTTTCAATATCATCAACAACAGGTTTGCGCACCATGCTGATCATATTCAATCCATCATTTGCAAGAGGTATAGAAAGTATTGGAGAAGCATTTGGCTTGGCTAATGTAGCAAGGTCTGTTTTCTTTGAGCCGGCATAATCCATAAACTTTGCCGTTTTTGACGATTCGTAATTGAGTTCATCCTGTTTAACAAGCTGGTTGGTGGTTATCAAATGCAGATCGAGCTTATCCCCTTTTTTTAAAAAGAAGTTCTCAGGCAGCAAAACATAGTCCTGAGCAACAGCTTTTAATGTGGTTAAAATAAATAAGCAAAAAATTAGGGTATAAGTTCGTTTCATAGTATAAAGATTGAAATCATGTAAACATACAAAGTTTTAAAAACTTCAGTAGTTTAGCTTCATGATTTTTAATCGTAAAAACATAGATAATGCCAAATTGGTGTCATTTTATAAAGCTTTATTATGGCCGCGCCTGATAGAAGAGAAAATGCTGATCCTTTTGAGACAAGGGCGCATTGGCAAATGGTTCTCAGGCATTGGACAGGAAGCCATCGCTGTAGGCAGTACTTTGGCTATGCAGCCTAATGAATATATCCTGCCCATGCACCGTAATCTTGGTGTTTTCACCACACGGGAAATTCCACTTTCGCGATTGATGGCGCAATGGCAGGGAAAAGCTTCCGGCTTTACAAAGGGACGTGATCGATCCTTTCATTTCGGCACCCAGCAATATAAAATTATCGGGATGATCTCACACCTCGGTCCACAAATGGCTTTGGCTGATGGTATTGCCCTGGCAGATGTGCTAAGCAAGAAAAACCGTGCAACGCTGGTTTTTACTGGAGAAGGCGGTACAAGTGAGGGGGATTTTCACGAGGCGGTTAACGTTGCGTCGGTCTGGAATCTACCTGTTATTTTCTTAATAGAGAATAATGGATATGGATTATCCACCCCTGTTAATGAGCAATATAAATGTGAGCAATTAAGCGACCGGGCAATTGGCTACGGCATAGAAGGCAGAACCATTGATGGTAATAACATATTAGAAGTTTACCATACCATCAATGAACTGGCCGAAGATATACGGCAAAACCCACGACCAATTTTGCTGGAATGTATGACCTTCAGGATGCGCGGGCACGAGGAAGCCTCCGGTACTAAGTATGTTCCTCAGCATCTGTTTGATGAGTGGAAGGAAAAAGACCCGGTAACTAACTTTGAAAAATTTTTATTGGATGAGGGTGCACTTATACCAGAATCCATACAGGTGATCCGTAGTGCTTTTACTTCACTTATTGATATTGAGATTGAGAAAGTGTTTAACGAACCGGATATTGTACCCAATGTAAGTACAGAAATAGCCGATATGTACGAGCCATTCTACTTCACTGATACGCATCCATCCGGCAATAAAACTAGCAAACGATATATTGATGCCATAAGCGATGGCTTGAGGCAGGGAATGCAGAAGCATGAAAAACTGGTGATTATGGGCCAGGATATAGCCGAATACGGCGGCGCTTTTAAAATAACACAGGGCTTTGTGGAAGAATTCGGCAGAGAACGTGTACGAAACACGCCTATTTGTGAATCGGGGATAGTAGGTGCCGCGATGGGCTTGTCGATAAACGGATACAAAGCAATAGTAGAGATGCAGTTTGCAGATTTTGTAACCTGCGCCTTTAACCAGGTGATCAACAACCTGGCAAAAACACATTACCGCTGGGATGAAAATGTGGATGTGGTGATCCGGATGCCTACAGGTGCGGGAACAGGCGCAGGCCCGTTCCACTCGCAAAGCAATGAGGCATGGTTTACGAAAACTCCCGGATTAAAAGTCGTTTATCCGGCCTTCCCGTCAGATGCTAAAGGTCTATTGCTTGCCGCGATAGAAGACCCTAACCCGGTTATTTATTTTGAGCACAAATATCTGTACCGCAGTATCAGTGAAGATATATATGATGAGGAATATATTATCGAAATCGGTAAAGCCAGAATCGTGGAAGAAGGTAACCAAGCCAGTATCATCACCTATGGCTTAGGAGTTCATTGGGCTTTGGAATATGCAAAGAGTCACCTTGAACAATCCATTGAGATCATCGACTTGCGCACCCTGCAACCATGGGACAAAAAAGCAGTTGAAACTAGTGCAAAGAAAACAGGCAGAGTATTGATATTACATGAAGACACGCTGACCAATGGCTTTGGCAGTGAGATCGCCGCTCACCTTGCCGAGTACTGTTTTGCATCGCTTGATGCCCCAATTATGCGTTGTGCAAGCCTAGATACCGCTATACCAATGAATAAGGCATTGGAGGACCAGTTTTTGGCAAAAGCGAGGTTGGGGGAGATAATGGAGAAATTGTTGAAATATTAGTGGTAACTTAGTATTTATGATGACGCTTGAAGATATTTACAAAGAAGACCCAACTCAACGTATTATTGACGAAGGTGCTGGTTGGGGTGCTGAGCAAATGCTTAAGGCCGGTGTACCTATTTTCTATAGGAATGAAAGATATCCTGAAACCCTAAAAGGAAATCTTTTTGTTAAAGAATATCCTAATGGCGCTAAGTTTTTAGTCCGGAAGGAACTTACAAGTGATTATCGTTTATTGGAAGAGATTATCAAACCACTAGACAAATAAATGCCTACTTTAGTTGTTATTGGTGGGCCCAACGGCTCAGGCAAAACTACGCTTACTTCATACCTGATTCAAAAGGGAAGGATTAAATCCTCGGTCATTAATCCAGACGAAATTGCTTTAAAAGAGTTTGGCAACTATAGTTTTCATGTGAAAGCAGCAAGGGTTGCTTTAGAAAGGCGAAAACAAGCAATTATTCAAAATGTCGATTTTGCGTTCGAAACAACTTTTTCCGGAAATTCGGAAATTGGTGAGGTTTTGGCCGCAAAATCAGCGGGATATAAAACAATACTTTATTACATTGCCTTAGAATCGATGCTGGATAATTTGACAAGGGTAGAAGAACGCACAACTAATTTAGGGCACCATGTTGAAAGAGAAGATATTGTAAGAAGGCACGAGAAAAGCAAGATTAATTTAATAAAACACATTGGCTTGTTTGATAAAGCCTACCTGTTTGATAATTCAGATACAAACCGTTCCCGCGTAGCAATTTTTGAAAATGGGAAACTGTTATGGTCAAACGAAAAACATATAAGTCATCCTTTTTATGAGGATCTTTTTAAACCATAATTATAAACTCGAACCATCCATATATTAAAGACATCACAACTTCTGATAATACTCCACTATAATTTCATGAAACCCATAATTATCCGGCGTAACCAGTTTAAAAGTGGTAGGGCTTAATTGTATTATTGATTTAACAAGTGTTGGCCCTGCCGGTATCGCGATCATGTACTTTAAATTGGGAATAGAATAAGTAAACGCCTGAATATAATTGTTCACCTGGTAACTAATACCGGCAGTTGATGTTGCAAAATTTAACGTATCAGCAACTAAAGTACCGGCACTGGCCGAAGAAGTATAATTAGGCGACCCGATAGAATTGTAGGTCGTATCACCTGCAAATGTTTCAACCTGTACTGAAGGATATGCGGTTGCATAAGCAGTAGTATCTGCCATTTTGTATAAAACCCATTTACCGGATATCCATGTAGGTTGATTAGAGTTATCCGAATTATTGGATTGATTACTTGCTGAATTACCAGAATTAGGATTTTCTTTTTTGCATGAGCATAAAAATGCAATTGCGCAAAACAGGATAATAAGACTCTTTTTCATGTCTGTAAGATTTAGAACAAATCAAATACAGTGCTTATACGGATGAAATCGGGTTAGGTATGAAAAATTATGAATTAAATCAGCTCGCTACCAGCTCCACCTCTGCAATCGGGCTAAATAAATAGATCCGCCGGGTTTGTATTTCGGTGCATTTATAGCGTTTTCTCAACTTTTCCTCCTTACGGAAAACACGGCCATTTTTTAGTTTAAACAGCGCATTCATCGGCACTTTTTCAACCGTAAGATGGGCTTCCGGCTTTGGCGCATCATATAAACGTAGCGATTTATATAAATGCAAATCAGTACAGCTTGATGCTGCAGGATTATTCAGATATCTTACAATAGCATGCTTTACATCAGGCGGAAAGATCTCCTGCTCAAAAAAGGGCTGCATCATTTTTTTGAAGTTGGTTTTCCACTCCGTGCCATGTGGTTTGGCTTTGTGTTTATGTTCATTCCAGGTATGTAAATGAGCAAACTCATGCACAGTAGTCACCAAAAATGCATAAACATTTAAATCGTAGTTGACGGAGATACGGTGGCCTTTTCCGGCATGTGGCGGGCGGTAATCGCCAAACTTACTGTTTCGGTTTCGGGAAATCTTAAACTCACACTTAAAGTAATCTATCCAACGGGCTATCAGCGGCGCAGCCGCCGGCGGAAGATACCTTTCTAATACTTTTACTTTATCCAATTTTACCTCATTGCAAAAATACTGTTTTTGAGCGGAAAGCAGAAAGTCCAAAGCTGAAAGCTCAGAGAAATCGCTTTTAGATGACGGGCGTATAAATTTGAGGCTAAAGCCATTTTAATGATTCCAGTTGTCCGTTGGCTGAAGCCAACGGCAATGAATAGTAAAAAAGTATAAAATTCATTGCCGTCCCATTTATGGGGCGGAAAGTATAAGAAGGTAAAGGGGCTTTAGCCAAAAAATCAGCGATAAGGTTTTAAAAGCGATTTCCCTGGCTTAAAACTATTTGAAAAAGCTTTTCGCTTTCAGCTTTATGCCTTTAGCTTATTTCAACAAATGGTAAGTAATCAAGCTTGCCAGATAAGCCAGCACCGTCATATAAGCAAACTGAGAAGCCGGCCAGCGCCAGTTTTTAGTTTCGCGGTAAACTACAGCTACTGTACTGGCGCATTGCATAGCAAAGGCGTAAAACATCATTAAGGAGAATGCTACAGCAACTGTAAATACAGGATTTCCATCGGGGTTTTTAGCCGTATGCATTTTTTGTTGTACGGATTCCATTTTCTCAGCATCGCCATCCACACTGTAAATTGTAGCCATCGTGCCGACAAATACTTCACGTGCAGCAAATGAGGTAATCAATGCAATGCCTATTTTCCAGTCAAAGCCAAGCGGTTTTATCACTGGTTCTATTACGTGACCCAGTACTCCGGCATAAGAGTTTTCCAGTTTTTCAGAAGCAACAACGCGATGGAGATCATCAGGTTTTAAATGCTGTGCGTATTGTGGTTGCTTGTATTTCTGTTCGATACGTTCAAAACGGTCACCCGGCCCATAGGATGCAAGCACCCATAATATCACGGATACCGCTATAATAACTTTGCCTGCCTGCAAAACAAATGCCTTGGCTCTATCGTACATCGAATAACCAACGTTTTTCCACCTGGGCATACGATATACCGGCAATTCCATAATAAAGTAGCCGCGCTCACGTGCCTTCAGTAAATATTTCATCACAAAGGCTACCGTTACAGCAGAAATAAGGCTGAACAAATACATCCCTGTTAAGGCCAACCCCGGCAAATTAAATACCCACCAAACATTTTTGTTAGGGACAACAAGAGCAATAAGCAACGTATAAACCGGTAAACGTGCCGAACAGGTAACCAATGGTGTAACCATTATGGTGATCATCCTGTCTTTCCAGTTCTCAATATTACGAGTACTCATAATGGATGGTACAGCACAGGCAAAGCCACCGATAAGCGGGACCACTGATTTACCATTCAACCCAACTTTACGCATGATCCTGTCCATCATAAACGTAACGCGCGACATGTAACCCGTATCTTCCAGTATCGAAATAAACCCAAACAGGATAGCTATCTGTGGTATAAATACCATTACACCACTTAAGCCTGCTATCACGCCATCGACTAAAAGGTTTGTCAGCGGACCAGCAGGTAGTATTGTATGCAATGAGCTTTGTACCCATACAAACAAGTCGCCGATCAACTCCATTGGGTAAGCAGACCATGCAAAAATCGACTGAAAAATAAATAGCAGGATGGCGAAGAAAATAATAAAGCCAAAGGTTTTATGCGTTAATACCTTATCGATCTTATTGCTCACGGACTCGTCCTGCGCCGTTTCCTGCCTCTTTACGGTGTCATAAAGCAAGTCATTAATAAAGTTATATCTCGCTATGGTTTCGGATGCCTGGGCTTTTTGAGAATGAAAATTAAACTCCTGTTCCAGCTCTTCAATGCGGTCGCTTTCGGCAGACGTTAAAAAATTGATGGTTTCGTGCTGATGTGCCAATTGCAGGGCATAATATGGGTTATCCACCTGCATCTCTTCGCTTATTTTAGCGATCAGTTGCGGAGCCATTGCCTCCACATCAATAGTATCTTCTTGTAGTGCTATTTTATTCGCGTAATTAATAGCAGATTTTAACTGATCAATCCCCTCATTTTTCCTGGCAGATATCGGCACAACAGGAACACCCAATTTCTGTGCAAATGCATTGACATCAATAGTTATCCCGCCTTTTTTGGCAAGATCCATCATGTTTAAGGCTACTACAACGGGCAGTTTCAGGTCGGCTACCTGGGTATAGAGTAATAAATTTCTTTTGAGGTTAGATGCATCCAGTATCACCACCACCAGATCAGGCCGGAGTGGATTTGACTTATCAGCTAAAACAGAGAACACAATAGATTCGTCCCTGCTTTTAGGATAAAGGCTATATGTACCCGGAAGATCTATGATTTGTGCGCGACGCCCATCGGGCAGGTCGCAAAAGCCGGTTTTTTTATCAACAGTAACACCCGGAAAGTTTCCTATTTTTTGATTGAGACCGGTAAGTACATTAAAGAGCGTTGATTTACCGGTATTGGGATTTCCTACAAGCGCTACTTTTATATCAGCATTCACTTATTATAACTAATGTAGAATAATCGTTGAAGCTTCTCTTTTACGCAGACTTAGCTGGTAACCTGATACATGAATGGCTATTGGGTCACCAAGCGGAGCTATACGCGAAACAGTGATCTGTTCGCCCGGTAAACATCCCATTTCCATCAACTTTACCGACATTTCCAAGTCAGTAAATTCCTTAACAATCCCAGTTTCTCCTACTTCAAGTTGTGAAAGCCTCATGTTGTTTATTCTTAAATCAAACAAATGTATACCTTATTTAAATTAAATCCAAATAAGAACAATTATATTACAATTCGACTTCTTTTTTGACTTTTCTTCTGAAGATCAGGCGAGTTTAGCAAAAGTGTTGCTGAATTTAGGATTTACTTTGATCTTACTAACATGCGGGCATCCGCAGCCTTTTCTAAAGATACCGCATGATGATAAGCTTATCACCGCAACCAAAACAAAAATATACTTAGCTTTTTTCATAATTTACTGCCCTTGATATCAGTATTACGCTAAAAATCCCCATAAAGGCGCCTATTGCATCAGCAAAAAGATCTGGCCATTCGCCGCTGCGCCATGTAAAGATGGTTAATTGTAATATCTCAATTAAGCCACCGAATAGTATGGAAATTATGGTGACTATAATTGCCGATTTATACGATAACAACTGTTCTTTTTGTTGCCTTATAATACCATTGCACCATAAAATCACCAGCATAAAGTAGAACCCGCTGTGCACCAGCTTATCAAAGCCCGGAAAAAATAAAGGTTCATGGCTAACACTTTCGCTAATTTTGATGGAACACATCAAAAAAACAAACAAGGCCCACAAAATAGTGAGCCTCTGATATTTTAAAACAATCTTCATTTAAACATTAAGCACCTACAAGTGATTGGTAAGCCTCTGCTGATAACAGACCTGCGATTTCTGAAGCGTCTTTTATGCTGATCTTAACCATCCATCCCTGGCCATACGGGTCGGTATTTACCAGTTCAGGCTGGCTGTCAAGTGCCGGGTTAGTCTCATTTACAGTACCTGTAAGCGGCATAAACAGGTCGGATACTGTTTTTACGGCTTCAACAGTGCCAAAAACTTCTTCTTTAGCCACCTCTTTCCCTTTTGAAGAGACATCTACATAAACAATATCGCCCAGTTCGTGCTGTGCAAATTCGGTAATACCTATGTAGGCATCATTACCTTCAACCCTTATCCATTCGTGGTCTTTGGTGTATTTTAATTCAGATGGGAAATTCATATTGATGTGCTTTTTAGTGGTTCAAAAATAAGAAAACTTTTAGATAACATGACTTAAATAACTTTCTTAAGAAGTAAAGAAAGGAAACTTAATACTGTAATCATTGTTAACTATTTATAACAACCAATAAACTACCATGAAAATGAAAAAATTAAGTTCAATTATGATGATCGCACTGGCGGCCTTAGCTTTCCAGGCGTGTAAAAGCGGGGTTAAGGACAGTAAAGATGCTGCAGACAGTTTGAATAAAACTAAAGATACTACACAAAACGCCGCAGCAACCGGTGGAATAGCCGTAACTGCTGATGATGCAAAATTTGCAACCACAGCAGCAGGTGATGGTGAGGCCGAAGTAAATGCAGGTAAAATGGCCCAAACTAAAGCAGTAAGCACTCGGGTGAAAGAGTTTGCCACAATGATGGTAAATGATCATACCAAAGCCGGTGATGAGCTGGCAGCGCTTGCAAAAACTAAAAATATTTCATTACCATTAACGCCTGACGCAGAAGGTCAAAAAGCAGCATCCGATTTAGCAGCAAAATCCGGGAAGGCCTTTGACAAGGCTTATATTAATGCCATGCTCGACGGGCATAAAAAAGCAGTAAAATTATTTGAAGACGCTTCACAAAATTGTAAAGATCCCGATCTGAAAGCATTTGCTACTAAAACATTGCCAACGCTAAAAATGCATCTTGATTCTGTTCAGGCTATTCATAAAAGTATGAAATAACAGAATAAACTATTTATTATAAAGGGTAAGTGAACAGCTTACCCTTTTTTATTGGATAAGCCTGAATAAAACAATATTTTTAATGCTCAATTCAGTCGCACCAATGAAGAAATTTTACTTTATCCTTTTTCTCCTTATCAGTTCGTTTCAGGCAATTAAAGCGCAAAAAAATAGTGAGTTCGAATCCAAAACTAAAGGATTAACCAAATACAGCGGCTACTTTAATTTCTATTGGAATGAGAAAACCGGCCAGATACTGTTGGAGGTTGATCGTTTTAATAATGAGTTTCTTTATGTGAATTCTTTGCCCGCCGGGGTTGGTTCAAATGACCTGGGTATGGACAGGGGGCAGATCGGAGGCTCGCGGATCGTTAAGTTTATCAGGATTGGCAACAAGGTACTGCTGGTACAACCCAATTACAATTACCGTGCGGTAAGTAATAATGCTGATGAGCGAAAATCTGTTGAAGAAGCATTTGCACAATCAGTTTTATGGGGATTTACTACCGAAGCGCAGGATAGCAGTAGGGCATTGATAGATATTACCCATTTTCTATTGCACGATAGTCACCAGGTGGCACGCAGGCTTGGTAATAATAACCAGGGAAATTATCATGAAGACGAAAGCAGGTCGGCCATTTACTTGCCTAACTCTAAAAGTTTCCCGGATAATACAGAGTTTGAAGCGATAGTTACCCTGGCGGGGACCGGAACCGGAGCTCAGATCAGTTCTGTTGCCCCTGATCCTGATTTTGTTACTGTGAGGATGCATCAGTCATTCATAAAACTGCCCGATGGTAATTATAAACCCCGCAAGTTTGATCCGCGTTCAGGGTTTTATGATAATGAATATATGGATTACGCCACTCCTATCGATAAACCTATTGTTAAGCGTTTCCTAACCCGGCACCGGCTTGAAAAGAAAGATCCTTCGGCTACAATGAGCGAAGCAGTTAAACCGATTGTGTATTATGTTGACCGTGGCGCGCCCGAGCCTGTTCGTACCGCACTGCTGGAAGGAGCATCATGGTGGAACCAGGCGTTTGAGGCTGCTGGTTATAAAAATGCCTTCCAGGTAAAACTGTTACCGGAGGATGCTGACCCGATGGATATTCGGTATAATGTTATCCAGTGGATACATCGGTCAACCCGGGGCTGGTCATATGGTTCATCCATTGATGATCCTCGTACTGGTGAGATCATTAAAGGGCAGGTTTCATTAGGTTCATTACGCGACAGACAGGATTTTTTAATAGCCGAAGGACTGGTACAACCTTATGAAGATGGTAAACCCACAAGCGATAAAATGATGAAACTGGCGCTCGCCCGCTTGCACCAACTGGCAGCACATGAGGTAGGGCATACATTGGGTATGCAGCACAACTTTACGGCAAGTGTAAATAACCGGGCATCAGTAATGGATTATCCGCCACCAGTTGTAAGTTTAAATCCAGACGGCACAATTGATTTAACCAAAGCTTATACTACTGAAATTGGCGGATGGGATAAACGAGCTATTTTGTATGGCTATCAGAATTTTCCTGCCGGAACAGATGATGACAAGGCGTTAAAAGATATCATGACCGAAACCTTGAAGGAAGGCTATTTATTTATTTCGGATGATGATGCCCGGCCGGCTGGTAGCGCTCATCCACAAGCACACCTTTGGGATGCAGGCACAAATGCAGCTGACGAATTGAACAGGCTGATGGATATCCGCAAACATGTTTTAGCCAATTTTTCAGAAAAAGCGATCAGACAGGATGCCCCAATGGCTACTCTGGAAGAAGTATTGGTACCGATGTACCTGATGCACCGTTACCAGGTAGAAGCAGCATCGAAGATGTTAGGTGGCTTGTATTATACATTCGCCCTTAAAAACGACGGCCAAACAGTCACCAAATTTGTACCACCAGCAGAGCAATGGAAAGCTTTTAACGCTTTAATGGGAACCATAACACCTGATGCATTGGCCCTACCGGAAAAACTGATCGAAAAGATACCTCCCCGTCCTATCGGCTATCCGCGTACAAGGGAAACCTTCAAATCGCGCACCGGGTTAACTTTTGACCCAATGGCTGCAGCCGAATCAGTAGCAAGCTATACGCTGGAATTTATGCTGGAGCCACAGCGCGCAACGCGTTTGGTTGAATATCATTCGAGAGATAATACCCAACCCGGTCTTTATACTGTATTAAACAAATTAGTAGACCAAACCTGGAAAGCTCCGCAACCGACAGGCTACAAAGGCGGGCTGCAGCGTTTGGTGAACGACCTGACTTTAAAGCAAATATTGGAATTGGCTGCCAATACAAAAGCACCGGAGAGTGTAAGAGGCATCGCCCTGCTGCAAATTGATGAACTGAAAAAATGGATGAATAAAACTGCATTAACAGCCGGTAATGAACAAAAGGCTAACTTATTATTTGGTTTATCGCAAATTAATGAGTTTGAAAACAACCCGGACAAATTTAAACCTGCTGAAACATTAAACATGCCCGATGGTTCGCCAATTGGGATGGATGAATATTAATTTCGGTACATAACATGCTATGAATTCTATAATATCGAATAATGAATTTTGAATGATGAACGTCGAAGTAACTACTTCATCATTCGATATTCTGTATTCGGTGTTCAATATTAAAAGATACTTATGAAAACACCTATAAAAACCGGTTTAATGGCTTACGGAATGTCCGGCAGGGTATTTCATGCACCGTTTATTAATGGGCATCCGGGTTTTGAATTGAGCGCTGTGGTTGAACGTCATGAGAAAAAGGCTGTGCAACGGTATCCGGGCATAAAAAGCTACAACCAAACAGAAGAGTTGTTGAGTGATAAGGAGATCGAACTGGTCATTATCAATACGCCTAATAACACGCATTTCGACCTTGCTAAACAGGCTTTGCAAGCAGGCAAAAATGTATTGGTCGAAAAACCCATTGCAGCAACCACTGCCGAAGTAAAAGAACTGTACGATCTGAGCCGGCAGGTAAATAAGCACCTGATGGTTTATCAAAACCGCCGTTGGGATAGTGATTTCTTATCAGTAAAAGAAGTCATAGAAAGCGGCCGATTAGGCGAACTTATCGAGGTACATTTTCGATTTGACAGATACAAGCCCATGCTTAGTCCCAAACTGTTTAAGGAAAATAAAAGCTCGGCACCTAACGGTTTGACCTATGATCTCGGTCCGCACCTCATCGACCAGGCAATCAGTCTTTTCGGTAGACCATTACGTTTTAGAAAAACTACCGGCACATACCGGGAAGGTTCTGAAGTTAATGATTATTTTAATTACCACCTGTCCTATCCTCATCAGTTGAATGTCAATTTAACTTCGGGACTACTTATTGCGGAACCATTGGCAGCTTTTGTCGTGCATGGCACATTGGGAAGTTATATTAAAGACCGGGTGGATGTGCAGGAAGCACAGTTAGGTAATTCGGTATCGCCCACCTGTCCCGAATATGGCATTGAGCCGACAGGCAGCGAGGGCAAGCTGGTGACTATGGGATTGGACAACCAGAAAAACACAGAGTTAGTTGAATCAGAACGGGGCCAGTATATGCAGTTGTTCGATGCAGTTTATCATACAATCCGTAATAACACGTTATATCCGATAACCGAAGAACATATTGCATGGCAGATTGAAATGCTGGAGGCCAATGGTTAATATTTTAAAATGATTGTAAATTTACAGTGGCATCAGTACTGACAATGATAAAAAGACTTACATTTATCGCCATAATGAAGAAATTGCTTTTGTTTTTTAGCCTGATCATCATAACAGGATGCACACAGGCCCAGATGGTTAAACAGGATATTACAAAAATACCTCCCTTTAAAATATTAAGGCCCGATAGTACTTACTTTACACCGGCCAATCTGAAAAAGAACAAACCGGTAATGATCATCTATTTCTCGCCGGATTGCAGCCATTGCCAGCACCTGGTGTATGAGATGAAACCTGAAATGAAGCAATTTGGCGACATACAAATAGTAATGGTAACTTTTACAGATTTTACCATGCTAAAAATGATAAAAAACTTTACCCGTGATTTCGATCTGGCAAAATACCCTAATATTACCGTTGGGACTGAAGGCCATACCTATGTAGTTCAGCAATATTACCAGGTAAGAACTACACCTTATATTGCTGTGTACGACCATAAAGGAAAGCTGGTAAAGGCATATGACAAGGTGCCTTCCATGAATGAATTGATCGCTACGGTAAAAAAGGCATAGCCTCAAACATATTGTTAATCAGCATGTTTAGAAGACGCAGGTAATAAAAAAATTACCCCGCCTGCTATTTTCTTATCAATAAAGTTACAAGCTTTCCTTCTAAGAAAATTTTAAAAAGGCCATTTTTGCTGTATGAGTTTTAATTCTGCTTATAAAATATTTTTTTCGCTTCTGCTATTTTTTGCTTTTGAAGCCAATGCACAGCAATCTGCCGTGAGTGCAGGCTCTGGAACCATATCAGGCAAACTGATTGATGCCAGCAATAATCAAACATTACCATTTGCGTCGGTTGCTCTGACAAGAAAGTCGGATAACAAGGCTTTAAATTTACAGACTGACATAAATGGAAATTTTACACTAACTGACCTAGCTGATGGTATTTATGCAATGAAGATCAGCTTCACGGGTTATCTGACTATTCATAAAGATAATATCAGTATCAGCGAGAATAATCGTGTAATCAATCTGGGCACTATAAAGATTAGCCCTGCCAAGGGAGTTTTAAAAGAAGTAGTAATATCTTCACATAAGGACCTGGTACAAGTAGGTATTGATAAAAAATCATTCAGTGTTGACCAAAGCCTGGTTAGCCAGGGCGGTTCGGCTACAGATCTGTTAACCAATATACCAACCGTGCAGGTTGATGTGGATGGTAACGTGAGCCTGAGAGGATCAAACAATGTGAAGGTATTGATCAATGGCAAACCATCAGCCTTAACAGGTAATGACCTGACCGATATTCTGCAATCTATCCCCGCAAGTTCTATTGAAACGATTGAAGTGATCACCAACCCATCCGCAAAATATGACTCAGAGGGTGATTCTGGCATCATTAATATTATTTTAAAGAAAAATGTAGCCATCGGGTTTAATGGCTCGGCCTCGGCAAGTGTGGGTACGCACAATACTTATAACGGCACGCTTAACCTGGCTTATCAAAATAGTAAAATAAACATTTATACCAATTACAGTTACCGCAAGGCTGACCGTATTGGCAATGGATCATCTGACAAGACAACCGGCTTTTTAAACAGCAACACCCAGCAAGAACAAAATCAGGTATCTGATCAGAAATTTACGTTCAGCGGTCATAATATCCGCAGTGGTATTGATTATAATATCGACCCAAAAACTACGATAAGCTTCTCAGATAACATCAACATCCGCGACCGTGACCGCGATCAAAACGGCAATACGCAAATAACCAATGATGGCGCTTTGCTACAGACGCTTGTCCAAAACAATACCACCCACAGCACCGGTACCAACCTGGATTTTAACCTGGATTTTAATCATAAATTCAAGAAAAAAGATGAGGAATTGACCGCTAATATTGGTTACTCAACCAGCCATGATAATGAATATGATTATCTTAATACAGCTTATAGCTTTTATAATCCTGACAGCGCTTATAATTACCAGCAAAACAATCACATTATAGGTCACCAGCACAACTGGAACCTGCAGGCAGATTATGTGCTACCACTGAATAACAATAATAAATTGGAAATGGGTTACCGCAGCACTTTCAGCACAAATGATAACAATTACCTGGTTGATACGGTGAATTCTATAACACAGGCACTAGATTATGACCCTGTGTTGAGTAACCATTTTATTTATCATGAGCAGGTGCATGCCATATATACTAACTATCAGCAGCAGTTTGGAAAGTTTGGTATACAGGCGGGATTACGTTTGGAGGAAGCACGCATCAATACAACTTTAACAGATACGCTGACGGAAAAACATTCTCAAAACTACCTGCGGCTATACCCGAGTTTGTTTCTGACTGAAAAGCTGACAGATAATCAAACCCTGCAATTCAGCTATAGTCGCAGGGTAACCCGTCCGCGGGGTAACCAAATATCACCGTTTATCGATAAAAGTGACCCGCTGAATTATACACAAGGTAATCCCAATTTGCAGCCACAGGATATCCACTCATTTGAGCTGAGCTATATTAATTATTGGAAGACGCTTACTTTGACATCATCTTTATACTACCGTCTTACTAACGATAATATTCAAAGGATCATCTCGCCGGTTACGTCCGAGATCAGCCTAACACAATTTGAAAACGTAAAAAGTGCTTCAAATGCCGGTTATGAATTGATTGCCAAAGTAAGTCCGTCAAATACTTTTGATCTAACGGGCAACCTGAACATCTATTATAAAAACATTGACGGTGATCCCTCATTGGGCCTGCAACCAACATCCGGTTTTTCATGGAACGCCAACCTGACCGCCAACATTAAGCCTTTCAAAAAGCTGGGGTTCCAGATAAGGGGTGATTACCAGGGCCCGCAGGTGATACCACAAGGACGAGCCGACGCTGTATATGGTATTGATGGGGGTGTTCGTTATGATATCAGTAAAAAACTATCATTCAGCTTCAACGGCCGCGACTTGTTAAATACCCGCAAATTTGCTAATACTGTAACTTACAATAATCCTGTAGAGAATTATTATTCAAACCAATACTCACAGCGCAGGTTTGCTACCGGAGTATATATAGCTACATTATCTTATAGATTTGGCGGCACACCAGGAAGGAATAAGAAGGATAAAAGCAAAGATCAACAACAGCAGGATCAAGATGTACCGGATGACACTAATTCTGCCCCAACTGGAGGAGGTGCCCCTGCTGGCGGTGGACCGGCTATGCAACGTTAACGGGAAGTTGCCCTGTAATATTTAAAGTAAAAGCTCTCTTTGCTTTGCAAGAGGGCTTTTATTTTTATTGCTGCTGCTGTTGTTGCTGCATCATTTCCATATAGCGCTGGTAACTGTTTTTTACAAACTCGTTCACAGGTTTAAATTTGGGCACTTCAACAACTTCTGTATTACTAACAATTTCATCATCCTCGTAGCCAACTGAAACTGCTACTTCGAGCATATGCTCTGATGCACCTTTGTATATTCCCTTTACCGGTGAACAATCGGAAAAATTACGACCTACGGCTAAGCGTACATGCGTTTCGTTAGCAATACAATTGTTAGTTGGGTCGATGCCAAGCCAGCCATAATCAGGGATGTATGCTTCGGCCCAGGCATGTGTAGCGCCTTCCCCACGCATGGTGGAATTTCGATGCGTGCAGATATATCCGCTTACATAGCGTGCGGGTATATTCACTAACCTGAGCATCAGGGTTAAAATATGAGCGAAATCCTGGCATACGCCGGCTTTTAATTTCCATATTTCATCCAACGTAGTCTCAACAGTAGTCACCCCCTTTATGTATTTAAAATTATCATACACATATCTGGAAAAACGCAGGGCAACCTGGTAGGGCGTATCATCCTTTGATTTTTCAGATTCAACCAATGCCTTAAGTTCATCAAAGCCCTCAAAATATTCCCGTTTCAGAAAATCGATATATGGCACCATATAGCGCAGATGCTTCAAATCCTCCCATTGCTGGGCCGGGAAAATATCGTTGCCCGGTAGCGGTCTATATTTTGTGTCAACCCATATTCTTGAACTGATCATCAGCGATGAATGCGGTTCACTGTAAGTAAAGCTACCCACTTTGTTGCCGTAATAATCAATATAAGTATCAATCGACGGGTCGCCGGTAATATTCAGTTCCTGCCTTACTACTTCCTGGTATTCGTCCTGTATCGGATATAAAATGATCTGATTAGCACCATCCCGTACCGGCGCCGGGTAAGAATATTTGGTGACATGCTGTATTTTAAATTCAGGCATAGTAAATTGTATTAATATATTATCTATCAGGAATTTGCAAAATAATGATTGTTCAAGGCATCGCCAATACCAAAGAGCTGGCTCCGTATCTGCGTCAAAAACAAATGCAGGCCTTCATCCTTTATCGTTTTTACCGAGCTGTATTTGATATGGCTTTGCAACCTGCCGATATAGAATGACAGTTCACGGTAATTATCCATATTGCTATCGTTCTTTAGTCGCTCGAAATAAAGTTGAATATGATTAACCGAATAAATTACCGATCGCGGAAAGTCATTATTTAACACCACCTGCTCCAGCACATTTTCGGCCTCGAAGCCCTCACGATAGGTTTTTAGGTAGATCTCATATCCCCCCAATGATTGTAACAAGTGTTTCCAGTAGGTAGTATCCATAAGCAGGTCAGGATTATCGTCTATCGATCCAAATTTGGTATCCAAAATATCTACCGACTGTATCCCACGCTCGAGGTATTTACCAATGTTCATATAACTACGCCCCTCACCACGCTCCATCGTTATCTCCACCGTGCCATAGTATAGCATCACCTGTTTGATCAATATATCCAGTACACTAATGGGATCATCCCTCCGAAGTGCATTATCTATTTTACCATCTTTTACGGTATGGTAATACTCGTTAAGACATTGCCACAAGTCTTTGGTAATATGCTCCTGTACGCCTCTTGCATTCTCACGGGCAAGCGTAATAATATTTAATATGGAATTTGGGTTGTTCTTCCCTGTCACCATATGCCGGATCACCGCCCGGCTGTCATTACCCAGTTTCTCTGTTTCTTCGCCACGGCCGGAAAATATCCTGATCACGGGTTCCCATGTAAACTCCTGCACTGTATCCTGCGACGATGCATAATTTATTTTGAGCATCCGCAAAATACCGTCGCTGCGCTCCACATAACGGCTTAACCAATATAAACTTGCTGCTACTCTGCTTAACATGTTGTGATATTTCGGATTTTTCGCTTTTGTTTGTTTTTTAATTGTGCTCAAGAGAGCTTCGCAGTTTCGGATGTTCGATTTCGGATTTTGATTATATAAATGCCTTTAAATTTAACCCATCTGCATATCTGCACATTTTCTCATCTGCACATCTACTTCTACGCCAACACCCATGTATCCTTACTGCCACCACCCTGCGAACTGTTTACCACCAGTGAGCCTTCTTTTAATGCCACTCGTGTTAATCCGCCGGGCACTATTTCGATACCATCCGGTCCACACAGGGCATAAGGTCTCAGGTCTATACGGCGTGGTTGTAATGCACCCTGGATATAGCATGGTGCTGCTGATAAGCTGATGGTTGGCTGTGCAATAAAATTGCGCGGATCTTTCAGTATCTCTTTTTTATAATCTTTTATTTCTTCCTCTGTTGATGCATGGCCCATCAGCATACCATATCCGCCGCTTCCATTGGTCTTTTTCACCACCATATTGTTGATGTTGGCGAACACATGTTTCCGTTCATCTACGTTGCCCAACTGGTAAGTTGGTACATTTTTAAGTATAGGTTCTTCATTCAGATAATAGCGGATCATCTCGGGTACATACACATAAACCGCCTTATCGTCCGCCACTCCATTACCAATCGCATTTACTATAGCCACATTGCCTTTACGGTAAGCACCCATAATACCCGCCACACCTAATATGCTTGACGGATTGAACACTAGCGGATCGAGATATTCATCATCCACCCTTCTGTAGATCACATCTACCTGCTGCAGGCCGGTGGTGGTTTTCATATAAACTTTCTGATTCTTCACCACCAGGTCGCGCCCTTCTACCAATTCAACACCCATTAACCTTGCAAGGGTGGTATGCTCAAAATAAGCTGAGTTATAAATACCAGGGCTCAGTAAAACGATGGTAGGATTGCTGATCTGCCTTGGTGAAAGCGATAGCAGGTTTTTGTACAGGATGTTTGGATAACCCGTTACGCTTCGAACACCGCACTGCGGCATCAGATCAGGGAAAAGGCGCTTAGTGATCTCCCGGTTCTCAAGCATATAACTCACGCCTGATGGTGTACGCAAGTTATCTTCGAGCACATAAAATGTTCCATCGTGATCCCTTATCAGGTCGATGCCGGCAATGTGCACATAAATATCATAGGGCACCTGCAACTGGTACATCTCACGCAAAAAATGCGGACAAGAGTAAATAATATCGATAGGCACAATCCCGTCCTTTACAATAAACTGGTTATTGTACACATCTTTCAAGAAAAGGTTGAGCGCATTAAGGCGTTGTTTGATTCCCTTCTCTACAAAGGCCCATTCTTCGGCAGTAATAATGCGGGGGATAATGTCGAAAGGAAATATCTTTTCGATCCCTTCACCGCTACTGTAAACTGTAAAGGTGATGCCCTGGCTCATGAAAAGCCTTTTAGCCAGTTCCTCTTTCCTTGTAAGGTCATCGGTCGACTCTTTTGACAGATAATCTATCACTTTACTGTAGTGGCTTCTTATGCTGTCGGCACCGTACATCTCGTCCCAAACACCATCGATTGGGCTATACTGATTAAAATAAGCTGGTTCCTGCATACTTTTCCACCTAAAAAACGACCATCTATTTATTAAAAATTGTAATTTATGAAGTATCCTACTAAAAAAGTAAATGGTTTTTGATAAATTTTCATAAAAATGTAGCTGAATATATGAAATTATTATCAATATTTACTATATACCTTAAAAATTCATAATAAAATCTAGTTTATTTAGATCAAAAACCCTAAATATTCTGAAATATCAAGTTTTAAACAGAAGCAAATAAGGATAGATATTCGAAATGGTTCAGGCTTGTTTTGATGCACATCCACTATAATACATTTAGTATATTAGCTTTGTTTCTTTATCACGATAAATGGCTGATCAAAACACTTCCAACAAATTAGGATTATGGACAAGCACCTCGCTTGTTGTTGGTAATATGATAGGTTCCGGTGTCTTTCTGATGCCGGCTGCGATGGCTGCTTTCGGAGGCATCGGTTTATTGGGGTGGCTGTTTTCCGCTATAGGCTCCTTCTTCCTCGCTAAAGTTTTCAGCAACCTTAGCAAGTTGATACCCAATAAAACAGGCGGTCCTTATGTGTACACACGGGCCGGATTTGGTGATTTTGCAGGCTTCCTGGTAGCATGGGGATATTGGATAGCCAACTGCGGAGCTAATGCGGCTATTGTTATTTCCTTCATCAGCGCGATGAGCGTATTTTTCCCATTCATGGCTACCAATACCGCGGCAGCTATCACTATTGGATTAGCATCGATCTGGTTAATTACAGGCATCAATTCATTAGGGGTAGCTTTATCCGGCAGATTTCAATTGGTTACTACTATTTTAAAATTACTGCCATTGGTTTTGATATCCGTTGGTGGTCTATTCTTTATAAAAACACAAAATTTTCATCCTTTTAATTTAAGCGGAAAGCCAATCTTTTCAGTAATAACCATCACAGCTACCATGACTATGTTTGCCTTTGTAGGTATTGAGTCCGCTACCATCCCGGCAGGCAGTACTGAACATTCAGAGAAAACCGTTTCACGTGCAACAATGCTGGGTATGCTGATCTCGACCATTGTCTATATCCTGGGGAGTATCAGCATTATGGGTATTATTCCGGCTGCCCAGTTGCAGCAATCCGCTACGCCTTATGCTGATGCTGCTGCCATTATTTATGGCCCCGCTGCAAGATACCTCGCGAGTGTGGGCGTGGCTATTGCCGCTTTCGGTGCGCTTAATGGCTGGACATTGATACAAGGACAGGTGCCTTATGCTGTGGCAAAAGATAAACTGTTCCCCGGTGTATTTGGCAGATTAAATAAGAAAGGTGTACCGGGCATCGGTATGGCCATCAGCAGCGGAATGACTTCCTTACTTTTGCTGATGAACTTTACCAAAGGACTGGTAGAGCAATTTAAATTTTTGCTGCTGTTAGCTACTCTTAGTATACTGATACCTTACCTGCTTTCTGCGGGTGCCTATATTATCCTTGGGACCAAGAAGCATGCTTTGCATAAAGCCAGTCGGGTAAGCGTGGTCGTACTTGGCTTGCTGGCTTTTGTTTATTCTTTATGGGAGATCTATGGATCTGGCGCAGAGACGGTTTATTATGGCTTTCTGTTCCTGATGGCTGGAGTGCCATTTTATATCTGGTTGAGTTATAAAAAGCATAGGGCGGAGGAGTAAAAGTATAATGCTTCTTAAATCATGCTAAAATCAAGTACACAACAAATAATACACAGTATTATTGATTCAATTTCAGCTTTCCCTGATTATACTGAGTTATCCATTGGTATTTATGAAAACGAATTAATGGACTATGTTGGCTTGCTGAAGGAAAATAATGTTATTAAACAGATTGACAATAAGAATACATCATTTGAAACGGGGTCTATAACAAAAGTCTTCACTGCGAATATCCTCGTACAATTATTTATGGAGAGCGGAGTGGAATTTGACGATCTGATTAGTAAATACTTATCGTTTAGTATAAAAGGAAACCCTTCTATAACATTAAAACACTTGGCAAGCCACACTTCAGGTTTACCAAGATTACCCGAAAACTTTTTCTCCTATCCCGAATATGTTTCAGATAATCCATATCTGAATTATGACGAGAAGAGGTTGATTACCTATTTAACAAAGGAATTGGAGCTTATTAGTCAGCCAGGCAAAGAATTTTTGTATTCGAATTTGGGAATGGGTGTATTAAGTTATGTGCTTTCAAAAACAGAAAACAAACCATTTTCTCAATTAGTAGAGGATCGAATTTTTAATAAGTTAGATATGTCGAATTCAACGTTTGATAGTAATGAACTTAATACACGAACAGCCAAAGCTATCAATAACGAAGGGGGGCATGTTGGCTATTGGGATGGGGGTATTTTAAATGGTTGTGTTGGTATCATATCCACTGCTGAAGATATGATGAGATTTGCAAAAAATGTACTGGATACAAGCAACAAAGTTTCTGATTTGCAAATGCGGGAAATGGCTACTGTCCGCCCCGGAGTAATGATGTGTATGGGATGGGCAAAGGGAATAGATAATGATGGAGCATCGGTTTATTGGCATAATGGAGGCACTGCTGGTAGCGCCGCTTCGTTGGCTGTCAATAGAGAAAAGTGTTCTGCTGTAATTATATTATCTAACATTGACCCTGAAAAGTACATGAAGCAGGTTGAACCTTTTGTATTAAAATTATTAAAATAAAAAAACGCCCTGAATTTCTTCAAGGCGGCTACTATATAATGCAGTTTTTTATTCTCCCTGCGACTGCTCATGCAATTCTTCCTGCCTAAACAGTTTAGCGCTGAAGAAATCGTTATTCATGCGGCCGATATTAGTCAGGGTGATCTCTTTAGGGCATTCTGCTTCGCAGGCACGGGTGTTGGTACAGTTACCAAAGCCTTCTTCGTCCATCTGTGCTACCATAGATTGTACACGACGGTAACGCTCTGGCTGACCCTGCGGCAACATACCTAATTGAGATACTTTAGCCGATACAAACAGCATAGCTGAAGCATTTTTACAAGCAGCCACACAAGCACCACAACCAATACAGGTAGCAGAGTTGAAAGCCTCGTCAGCAATTACTTTTGGAATGGCTATTTCGTTAGCATCAGGTACACCACCTGTATTTACAGATACATAGCCACCGGCCTGTTGTATACGGTCGAACGCTGAGCGGTCAACCGCCAAATCCTTTATTACCGGGAACGGTGCAGCACGCCATGGTTCGATAGTGATGGTTTGTCCATCATGGAAACTGCGCATGTGCAGCTGACAAGTGGTGATAGCCCTTTTTGGTCCGTGAGGATGGCCGTTGATGTACAGCGAGCACATACCGCAAATACCTTCACGGCAGTCATGGTCAAAATATATAGGGTCTTCTCCCTTGTGTACAAGGCTTTCATTCACCACATCCAGCATTTCAAGGAAAGACATATCCGGCGAAATACCATCCGCTTTATAAGTCACAAATTTACCCGCTGTTTGCGCATTCTTTTGGCGCCATACTTTCAGCGTCAGGTTCATGTTGTTAGCACTACTCATTCTTTATTAGATTTGAGATCTGAGATTTGAGATTTGAGATAAAGCCAATAGCTCTTTACAAAGTCAATACCAAATCTTGTAATTAAATTCTTACTTAGTTAAAACTTGTTGAAAAGCATAATTCATTTTCTGCAATTCATCAATTTGCTTTAACAAAGCATTTAATATATCATCGTTTAATAAACTTAATCGGTTCGCTATTACCAATTGTGTTTGCAACTCGTAAGATGAACCATTTGCTATACCTAAAAAGTTGCAAAACTCTTTGTTAGAGTTCCTTCCGGCACCCTCAGCAATATTTGAAGGAATTGAGACTGCTGACCTGCGTGATTGACTTGTCAAACCAAAACGTTCGTCAGAAGGAAATTGTGCGGTAGCCTTATAAACTTCAATAGTAAGGTCCATCGCTTTATTCCATATCTTCAATTCTTTCAGGTTGTGCATAGTTATATAGATTTTATATGAGGTGTTAGATATAAGAAACTGAAACACTCTGTCTCAAATCTCATATCTAACATCTCAAATCTTATTTATAGCTTCTTTGTGTTAAATGAACATTTTCAAATTCCAGCACTTCTTTGTTCAATACTTCAGGCTGGTTGTCGCCTTTATACTCCCATACGGCTACGAATGCAAAGTTATCGTCATCACGAAGTGCTTCACCTTCCGGTGTTTGTGATTCAACCCTGAAGTGGCCACCGCATGATTCTTTGCGCATCAGTGCATCGTCAACCATCAGCTCTCCCAATTCAAGGAAATCGGCTACACGACCTGCTTTCTCCAGCGATTGGTTCAATTCTTCATTCTCGCCTAATACAATGGCATTCTTCCAAAAATCAGCACGCAGGGTTTGAATTAAAACTTTAGCTTTTTTCAGACCTTCTTCGTTACGCGCCATACCGCAATACTCCCACATGATGTGACCTAGCTCACGGTGATATTCATCCACCGTTTTGGTACCTCTTAATGAAAGTAATTTTTGGATACGTTCTTCTACTTCTTGCTTGGTTTTTGCGAAAGCCGGGTTATTGGCATCAATAGGTTTTGGACCGATAGTTGCCAGGTAATCACCCAAAGTATAAGGGATCACAAAATATCCATCAGCCAATCCCTGCATCAATGCAGATGCACCCAAACGGTTTGCGCCGTGGTCAGAGAAATTAGCCTCACCTAAGCAATACAAGCCCGGCACATTGGTCATCAGGTTATAATCAACCCAAAGGCCACCCATGGTGTAGTGCACAGCCGGGTAAATACGCATTGGCTGTTTGTAAGGGTTCTCATCGGTGATCTGGTAGTACATGTCAAACAGGTTACCATATTTTGCCCTTACCGCATCTTCGCCCAAACGGGAGATCGCATCAGCAAAGTCAAGGAAAACGGCCACACCGGTAGAGCCTACGCCCCTTCCTTCATCAACCATTTCTTTGCCATTACGAGATGCAACGTCACGAGGTACGAGGTTGCCGAATGATGGATATTTTCTTTCAAGGAAGTAATCCCTGTCTTCTTCTTTTAAGTCGGTTACTTTCAGCTCACCTTTACGCAGTTTCTGAGCAAGCTCTACTGTTTTTGGAGCCCATACACGTCCGTCATTACGCAGTGATTCAGACATCAGCGTTAATTTAGACTGATGGTCACCAGTTACCGGGATACAAGTTGGGTGTATTTGCGTATAGCATGGGTTGGCAAAAAAAGCACCGCGTTTGTGGGCCCTCCAGGCTGCAGTAACGTTACATCCCATAGCATTGGTAGACAAATAGAACACGTTTCCGTAACCACCTGTACACAACAATACCGCATGACCTGAATGTGTTTCCACTTTGCCTGTCTCCAAATTACGGGTTACGATACCCTGTGCTTTGCCGTCAACAATAACCACGTCCAGCATTTCGCTACGGGTGTACATTTTTACTTTACCGGCATTGATCTGGCGGTTCAAAGCTGAATATGCGCCCAATAACAATTGCTGTCCGGTTTGACCCCTTGCGTAAAAAGTACGCGATACCTGTGCGCCACCGAATGACCGGTTATCCAGTAGCCCCCCGTACTCACGGGCAAAAGGAACACCCTGTGCCACACACTGGTCAATAATATTTACAGATACCTCTGCTAAACGGTAAACGTTTCCTTCGCGGGCACGATAGTCACCACCTTTAATGGTATCGTAAAACAAACGGTAAACACTGTCACCATCGTTACGGTAGTTTTTTGCAGCGTTGATGCCACCCTGTGCAGCAATAGAGTGTGCGCGGCGCGGACTATCCTGGAAACAGTATGCCTTTACATTATAACCCAGCTCGGCCAGTGAAGCAGCTGCCGAAGCACCCGCCAAACCGGTTCCTACCACAATCACATCGTATTTACGCTTATTGGCCGGGTTAACCAGTTTAAGGTTAAACTTATGCGTACTCCATTTTTCGGCTAAAGGGCCTTTTGGAATTTTAGCATCTAAACTCATATCGTGAAATTATAATCTCTAAATTCTAAACTCTAACTAACCTCAGTCTATCAGACTTACGGATTAAATTAACTATTATGGTACAATATCCAGTATATCACAGGCATAGCAGTAAACCCTAACGGGATGATTACCGCGAACAGCCAGGTACCAACAAATTCTACTATAGGCGTATACTTACGATGCACCCATCCCAGCGTCCGGAAGGCGCTCTGGAAACCATGCTTAAGGTGAAACGCTACTGCGACCATCGCTATCACGTAAAAGAGAACATACCACCATTGCTTAAAGCTTGTCTTGACACGGTCGTGCAGGTCTTTCACCCTTACAATCTCAAAGTTATTAACCGTTTGCACCGAGTTTTCAAAATCGGGTGAGGCTGGACTGAATTCAATCGACTGGGTTTGGCCCGATGACAGATCAGTCCGATATTCTTTGTAGGTCATACTGCCACTGTATTTGTAGCGGTACCAGAAGTCACTCATGTGTATCACTATGAACAAAAACAGGATAGCGCCCAAAAAGCCCATGTTTTTCGACTGCCATGTAGCATTGTCAGATGCTGTAACAGCATATCTTACCGGCCTTGCCTTGCGGTTAAGTGTAGTAAGCACAATGGCATAAATGGTATGCACCAATATGGACAGGTACAACAGGTAAGCGACCACCTCTATCGGCGGAAAATGCGTCAGGAAATTGGCGTAAACATTAAATGCAAAACCATCATCATGTTTAAACAACAACAGGTTACCCCCCACGTGCACGATTAGAAAGGTACACAAAAACAAGCCTGTTAAAGCCATGATCAGCTTTTTGCCCAGCGATGAGTTAAAGGTTTGTTTAAATTCGCTCATTACTTATTTAGATTTATTTAGCAAAAGTATTTATTATATGACAAAAGATAGAAATGCTTTGCGGTAATTGACAAGCAAACCGTTATTTAGAAACGTTCTAAGTTTAGTTGATTGAGTTAAGTGGTTGGTTAAGTTGATTTGGTTATAAATAATCAAACTAATAGAACCCGATCTAACTTAGTCTAACTTAATCCAACCTAATCAACCTATTACAATCACCTTATCTTCCAGCACCCCAAATATCCTATCATCTTTTTGCTGTCGGATGGCAACCCTGCCAGTGAATCTGCCGAATGATGGCAGTATGGCCTGTCTTTCTCCAAAGGCGAAACAGGGAATAGTGATACTTTGCCTGCCACGGCCCCTTAATGATACTCCGGGGTGGATATGACCACAGAACACATAACCCTCAGTTTGTTGTAATTTCTCTTCGCTAAGCGGATGGTGCAGCATCAGAAAAGGATCGATCAGTAATTCATCATGCAGTGCGATATTGAGATCGATATAATGCTGATCATTAATAATGTCGTGATTACCGCGAATGAGAATGATCTCCAGCTTAACGAATTGCTGTCGCCACAACCTGAACCATTCCCAGTCGGCATTCATATCGCTGTGAAAAAAGTCGCCGAGGAAAATGAGTTTTTGGGGCTTGTGCTCAAATATCAGGTCTGACAGTGTAGCCAGATCACTCTGCTCCATATTACGCGGAACGGCAATACCCGCCTTGCGGAAATGCCCTACCTTGCCCAAATGCACATCGGCGGCGATTAAGGCTTTTTGTTGTTTCCAGTAAATGGCTTTTTGCGGTAATAATATCAGGTCCTGATCAAGGAAATTAAAGTCGAGTCCGGCACAGATCGTCATGGAGCAAATTTAATAAATTATGATTACACCTGTAAGTATTGAGGTGTAGCGCTACGCTACATCTGCTACAGGATGCTATACCTGTAATCCGTGTATAGGTTTACACTTTATTTTTTGTCTGAACCAGAATTTTACTGAATTCTGGAAATTCTGTAATTGTGAAAATTCTGATTCAAACAGTTTTTCAATTTAGATTAAGTACCCTTCGGAACTTAAACTGGGAATTAATAATAAACGATGGATAACTAATAAAAAAATAAACTAACCATTTTTTGGTAATTTGATGAATTGTTTTTACATTTGATTAACCAAATCCAATGAATATGAAAAAACCAGTCAAAGCAGCAGTATTTAATCAAACGTAGCAATGGAGGTAATCATTGAAGACCGCTTTCTAGGTGAAGTGGCCAGTATTGGAAAGGTGCATGGAAAATCACCATATCCGCCAGAAGTGCTAATAGCTTTTAAAAAGCGATTGTTTCAGATCAAACAGGCAAATAATACTATTGATCTAAGAAATAACAAAAGCTTGCATTTTGAAAAATTGAAGGAAAAGAAATATGAAGGTAAATATTCAATCAGATTGAATATTGCTTACCGTTTAATATTTCGTATTGAAAACAATCAGAGTAGCCGATTAGAAATAATTTGCATAGAAGAAATAAACAATCACTACTCGTAACTTTAATCGTCCAGGAGGCGTTATACTTTTATGAATAATAATCAAGTATTAGATCATAACGGTAATGAAATTGAAATAGAGGCATTCCACCCTGGTGAATTTTTACAGGAGGAAATAGAAGCAAGAGAAATCCTAAAAAAGGATATTGCAAAATCTCTTGACATTTTGCCCCAACATTTAAGCGAAATTTTCGCTGGGAAAAGAAATATATCAGCAAGGCTTGCTGTAAAGCTTGAAAAGATTTTAGGAATCAGTTCCCATTACTGGCTAGGCTTACAAATGGAATATGATCTGTTTGTGGCCAAACAATTAGAAGCTCAAGTTTAATTTGAGCTTTTTTTATTTATAACCCACGCTCCTGCATGCATTCAGCTTGAGGTTATAACTTATCCAATTAATAATATGCTAAAGCAATATCAAACCTTTGAGTTGATTAAAGACCTCAATCCTGTAATCAAAAAAGGAATGCTTGGAGTAATATTGGAAATATACGATGCAGATAACTATGAGGTTGAATTTATAAAAGAGGATGGTACTAATTATGAATATGAGGGGCAAGGTACATTCACGATAAAATCCGACATAATAAAATAACATTCCACTGGTTTAAGAGTTCAGCACAGCGCTCTTAAATCACAAATGATAACGTTAAATCCTATAAATCAAGGTTCAGACAAACAAGGAGGCCCCCGATAAATCGGGGGCCTCTTGCTATTTATTAATCACTTAAACTATTATTTCTTACTGATCTCCATCACCTTGCTGAAACACGTTGTTAAACGCAGTTCCGTCAGGATAGTAACCGGTAATTACCAGGTTGCCGTTTCTCAGGCTTGGTAGTGCCCTGCTAATATCGTCAGAGTTATTAACCGGTTGTTTGTTTATGCTGGTGATGATAGAGCCTACAGGGATCTGTGTATCGTCGAACATCAATCCCGGACGAACCTGTGTAACCACCACACCAGAACGTACATGGAACTTAGCTTTTTCTGCTGAGCTCAACGGCCTGAAGCTTGCGCCCATTTTATTGTACAGTTCCTCAGATGATTTGCTGCCACCACGGCGTGCAACTAAATTACCTGCATCCGCTTTTAGCGTTACTGATACATTCTTTTCGTCATTACCACGCAATACGGTCAGGTCAATTTTATCGCCTGGCTGTAAACGTCCTACAGGCTCCTGCAAGTCTGATGACTCGTACACAGTTTTCCCACCTACTTTGGTAATAATATCGCCATGCTGCAAGCCTGCCTGTGCAGCTCCGCTGCCCTGGGCAACATCGTCAATATATAAGCCTACAGTTTTGCTGATGTGTAAGGCATCTGCCGCATCCTGGTCAAGCTCTTTGAAGCTTACACCCAAATAACCACGTTTTACGGCACCATATTTTTCAATATCATTCAACACTTTTTTAGCCAGGTTAATAGGGATGGCAAAACCATAACCCTCGTATGACCCGGTTTGTGAAGCAATAGCCGAGTTAATACCGATCAGCTCACCTTTAGTGTTCACCAATGCACCACCGCTGTTACCAGGGTTAATAGCCGCATCCGTCTGTATAAATGATTCGATACCAGAGTTCAGTTGTTTACGCTGACCGCGTTGACCCCCAAAAGGTGATTGCTGGTCGCGATCCTCGCTGCCGATAATGCCTATACCACGACCTTTAGCACTCACAATACCCGCAGTAACTGTTGATGTCAGTCTGAAGGGGTTACCTACAGCCAGTACCCACTCGCCTACTTTCACGGCGTCAGAGTTACCAAATTTTACGATAGGCAGGTCGCTTGCACTTACTTTGATCAATGCAAGGTCTGTATTAGGGTCAGTACCGATCACTTTCGCAGTATAGTGTTTGTGATCGTTAGTTACCACTTCAATTTTATCTGCTTTTTCAACCACGTGGTTGTTGGTAACGATAAAACCATCAGGAGAGATGATCACACCTGAACCTGAAGCCATCTGCGGACCCTGTGGCACTGCACGCTGACCAAACATATCACCAAATAATTGCTGCATCTGGTTCTGTCCGCTGCTCGCATCTGCCGCATAAGTAGTACGGATATAAACTACGGCAGGTGTTACTTCGGCGGCAGCAACCGTAAGGTCAACCTCCCCGGCCGATGATAAATTGGATGATGGTAATGGGTTATTTGTAAAATAGACTTTCTGTTTTTCTTCCAGGCTCATGTTGCCGGCATACTTATTCTCGATCACTTTGTATGTACCTAACGCCAGAGCACCGCCTAAAAACGCGGTAAGAATTGTTAAACCAAATTTTTTCATTTTCTCTAATCTGTTTTTTAAAATCATAATGAAGCTATAATTGCTCATTTTTAGTTAACTATGCTAATGCTGTTACACTTAGCATGTCAAATTTAATACCATTAAGACGTCATAATCAATGTTAAGTTATAGGGATTTTTGTTAAAATTTGTTAAAATTGATGGCTGTAATAAATTTACGATTATCAGGGCTTATTGCCCAATTGTAAATTTACTTAAAAGTTAAGCAAAATAAGTGAAAATAAGATTCTATAAATACCAGGGCGCAGGCAACGATTTTATTTTGGTTGATAACCGGAAAAATATTGTAAATCATCATGATCCTAAGCTGATAGCACACCTGTGCGACCGCAGGTTTGGCATTGGCGGCGATGGCATGATGTTTTTACAAGACAAGCCCGGCTATGATTTTGAGATGATTTACTACAATGCCAATGGGCAGCCAAGCAGCATGTGCGGCAATGGCGGGCGCTGTATTGTTGCTTTTGCCAAGTTTTTAGGAGTGATTGACACGGAGACTAACTTTTTGGCAGTCGACGGGCCGCATTATGCCAAAATTTCAGCAAGCGGCGATTGGGTGAGCCTGCAAATGATCGATGTAAACGAGATCAGCCAGGATAAAGACGCTTATGTGCTCAATACCGGTTCGCCGCATTATATCGAAATGGCTACCGGCTTAAAGGATAAAAATGTCTACCGCGATGGTTACGCCATCCGCAATAATGATACTTATAAAGCAAAAGGTATCAACGTAAATTTTGTTGAACCATTAAACGACGGTTACTTTGTGCGCACCTTTGAGCGCGGCGTTGAAGACGAAACCTTTGCCTGCGGAACAGGTGTTACAGCCGTAGCTCTGGCCATGGCCAAACACAACCATCAAACCGGCAAACTCAATACCCCCATCAAAGTATTAGGCGGCGATCTCAACATCCGCTTTGAGACCGACGGCACCAACTTCAGCAATATCTTTTTAGAAGGCCCGGCCGTGCAGGTGTTTGAAGGGGAAGTGGAGATTTGATTGTCATTGGTCATTGTGTCATTAGTCATTGGGAGAGATAATCATTAAGCACAAACAAATTCTTATTTCCTTGGGTTGATAAATAATGGCGAATGATAGAATCGAACTGGTTCGGGGTGATATCACCAAAATGCAGGTGGATGCAATTGTTAATGCAGCCAATACTTCTTTGCTGGGTGGCGGCGGTGTGGATGGAGCTATCCACCGTGCAGGCGGCAAAGCCATACTAGACGAATGCATCAAAATAAGAAACAAACAGGGCAGCTGTGAAGTTGGTGAGGCGGTAATTACTACAGCCGGTAACATGCCCTCAAAATATGTGATCCATACAGTAGGCCCGGTCTGGAGCCGAACCAAAAAGGACGCAGACGAATTACTTGCCAACGCCTACCGCAACAGCCTGAAACTGGTAGTAGAAAACAAAGTAAAAACCATCGCCTTCCCCAATATTAGTACCGGCATTTATCATTTCCCAAAAGATAAAGCTGCTGAAATTGCCGTCAAAACAGTAAAAGATTTTTTGTCACCAAATCAGCAGATAGACAAGGTGATATTTGTTTGTTTTGATGAGGAGAATTATGGAATATATGAAAAGATATTAGGTGAGTAGTTATATTTACGACTACTTAAACAATACTAACCTAAACCAAAAATGAAACTTGACCGCTACGAGCTAAAGGCTGGTAATAATTTAACTACGTTTGAGTTTATCAGTGAAGGTCCAAAGGGTCAAATCCCTAAACTAATTCAGTTTACTCCAACCAACTATAAAGATTTATATAACCTCGCCTTTGGAGATAAAAATTCTGAAACAGAACAAATTGACGATATTGTTATTTCGAACAATGGGGATAGTGAACTCGTATTAGCTACTGTTGTGGCAACTTTATATGCCTTTACAGATAAATATCCTGACACCTTGGTTTATGCTACAGGCAGTACAAAGGCTCGAACACGACTTTATAGAATGGGCATTTCTAAATATTTTGGAGATGCGCAAAGCGACTTCGAAATTTTTGGTCAGATTCACAATGAGTGGGAGCCTTTTGCTAAAGGGACGGATTATGAAGCATTTGTAGTGAAAAGAAAATTGTTTAATTTTGAGGTATGAGAACAATAAAAGAACTTAATAAGAAAAAAGTACCTGTTGTTCGTATTGACGAAACATTGGACAAGTATAACGATGTCGTATTGTTCCCTGAAAAAGTTGCCCAGGCTAATGAAATGCTACGCAAAGTTGGTCTTCCCAAGGAAAAAAATGACCAAACGTCAATTTCCAAATGATTAATCCACAGTGTTAACAATTATTTAACACCATTTACTTTTAATTAAGCAGAAAACTGTTTAGGTTTGAATTTTTTTGTTGATGTAACTTCTCTTACTTTTTTACCTATAAGAGAATGTTACGCGTCGACAGTTCAAAACCATGCCAGATAATTTATGCCGTTTGCCGGCATGAGTATCTCTCGTATGTGCTTGAACCACACATAGTTCAGCTAAATCCCAACGGCGAATTTTCATTAACCTACCAACGCCTTTTCTCAAATACCGCACAGGAATTCAGCGAATTTTTGGACGAAACGGACTTTAAACTGATCAAGCTGCTGGAGGAAATGGAGCAGGGCCATATCATCAAAAAGTTCTATAAAAAACCTATACGTCCGTTCGAGTTTTTCAGTAAGATATTTAACGAACAGCTTTTTGACACCATCCGCCCAAAAATAGAAAAGCGTATGGCCGATGCCCTGGCGCTATTACCCGGCAAGCAGATCTACTCCATGAGCAAGGAAGGCTACCCTGCCGAGCGCAAACTGCAAATAGCAGAGGAACCAGCTTCGGTGCTGTTCCACTTCAGGCGTGACGATACGGAGATCAGGTATTTCCCTACCATCAAATACCAGGGCATGCGCATCGAGTTCATGTTCAAAAATGCCGAGATTGTCTGTAACCAACCTGCATGGATGCTGCTGGATGATATTTTATATTATTTTGATAAAGGCATCGAAGGTAAAAAGCTTGTCCCTTTTCTCAACAAAAGATATATCGCGATCCCAAGATCGTCAGAGCAATCATACTTTGAAAAATTTGTGGCACCGCTGATAGAGAAGCACAACGTTTATGCCGAGGGCTTTACCATCAATACCGAAAAACATGAGGCTACACCTGTTTTAAAACCGATCTATATTGAAGGTGGCACATCGCAACTCCAGCTTTATTTTAAATATTCAGGCTACATTTTTCCTTATGGTGATGGACGCCAGGTTTCAGTAAGGATGGAGCGCAATGGCGATGATTATCTTTTCCATCGTATCAAACGTTCAGTTACCTGGGAGAAAAATAAGCTGACGTTTTTGGAGGAACTTGGCCTGCAAACCGTATCCACCCTGTTCCAAAACCTGGAAGTAGCAGGCACCGTAGAGGATGAGGACCGCTCCTTCTCAGTATTTGAATGGCTCAATCAGCACCACGACCAGCTACTGGCCGAGAGCTTTGAAATAGAACAACCCGAAGGGCAAAAACGCTACCTGTTTGGCAGCAGCAAAATAGACCTCGAGGTAACCGAAAATAACGACTGGTTTGATATTTATGCCGTAGTGTATTTCGGTAATTATAAGATACCTTTCATCCAGCTAAAAAATCATATTCTTAACCGTAAAAAGGAGTTTACACTGCCCAACGGCGAGATAGCTGTTATCCCCGAAAAATGGTTTTCGCAATACGGCAACCTGCTACATTTTTCTGAAGGTAGCGATGGGATCAAATTGCGCCGCCATCACATCGGCCTCGTAAATGAATTGGCCGAAGGCGAATTGGCCAGTATAACCATGAGCCGTAAACTCCAAAAATTAAGCGACTACGAGGACATGGGCGACATTGCTATGCCACATAGTTTCAAAGGCAGTTTAAGACCGTACCAAAAAGCGGGCTTTAACTGGTTCCACTTTTTGCAGTATTATCATTTTGGTGGCTGTCTGGCGGATGACATGGGTTTAGGTAAAACCATACAGACGCTTGCCCTCCTGCAAAAACACAAAGAGGACACAGAGACAAACGGCAGCAAGAGTACCTCGCTTATTATTATGCCTACCTCGCTCATCTATAACTGGCTCAACGAGGCTAAAAAATTTACGCCCAAACTGCGCATGATGGTACATACGGGCACGCTTCGTTACAAATCGCCGGAAGTATTTACCAATTACGATGTGGTGATCACTACTTACGGCATTACGCGTATAGATATTGAGTTGTTCAAGACCTATTTCTTTGATTATATAATTCTTGATGAGAGTCAGAATATCAAGAACCCTTCATCTAAATCTTACCAATCCGTAAAGCAGCTAAAATCACGCTTTAAGCTGATACTGAGCGGTACGCCGGTTGAAAATTCAGTGAATGATCTATGGACGCAGATGTCGTTCATTAATCCGGGATTATTGGGCAGTCAGCAGTTTTTCCAAAACGAATTTGTGACGCCGATAGAAAAGAAAAAGGATGAAGACAAAGCCCGCAAGCTGCAGGCGCTGATCAAACCTTTTGTTCTTCGTCGTACCAAGGAACAGGTAGCAACTGAATTACCACCAAAGACAGAAAACCTGTTCTACTGTAAAATGAGCGATGAACAGGCCAGCGTTTACGAGAAGGTAAAATCAGAATACCGCAACGAACTGCTGAAGAGTTTGGAAGACGGCACCTTTGCTAAAACTCAGATACAGGTTTTAACCGGATTAACCAAGCTAAGGCAGATCGCTAATCATCCGTCTATGATCGATGAACAGTATGAGGGCGACTCGGGTAAATTTGAGGATGTGGTACACACGCTTTCAAACGTGCTGGATGGCGGGCATAAGGTACTCGTGTTCTCCCAATTTGTAAAACAGCTAACTATCTACCGCAATTATTTTGATGAAAAAGGCATCCCTTATGTTTATTTGGATGGCAGCACCCAAAATCGCGGGGATGTAGTAAAACGTTTCCAGGAAGATGAGAAAACAAGGGTATTTCTGATCTCGATAAAAGCCGGTGGCGTAGGTCTTAACCTAACGGAAGCCGACTATGTTTTCATCCTTGACCCATGGTGGAACCCGGCTGTGGAACAGCAGGCAATCGACCGTACGCACCGCATCGGACAAACCAAAAACGTGTTCATCTATAAATTCATCACCAAAGATTCTGTTGAGGAAAAGATACTGGCGCTTCAACATCGCAAATTAAAAGTAGCCCAGTCACTCATCACCACCGAAGAAAGCTTTATCAAATCGCTCTCTGCAGATGATATTAAAGAGATCCTGGGCTAATTTATTCTGTCGTGAATTTAAATATCTATTGGACCAGGTAATTTAGCGGGATCTATTTCATCGCCGGGGCTCACATCCCCGCTGGTCAAAAAATTAATAAAGTTTTATCGCCGGGCAACATTTACACTATGTCTCGTCGTAATTAAGGTTAACTATAAACAAATTCATGTTTATATTGTATAAACATTACTCAAAACCACAACGACAATGAAAACACTATCCCTTTTCGCCTTGATGATCTTTTGCAGTGCCTTTGCATTTAGCCAAAGTAAAAAAGTAGCTGTCTGCTGCAGTCAGTCAACATCATCTACGCAAATGTTTGCCATGCTGGCGTCTGATAAAAAATTCGTTTTATCACACCCTAACCCAAAGCCATATCACTTTCAAAGCAGTATTGGCAAGGCTATTACCTATAAAACCGCCGATGGAAAAGACGCCAATGCTTTTGAAATGAAAGCAAAAAAATCTACCAATAATTGGCTTTTGGTAATACATGAGTGGTATGGATTGAATGATTTTATAAAACACGAATCGGAAAAATTATACGACGATCTGGGCGATGTGAATATACTTGACCTTGACCTATATGATGGAAAAGTAGCAACTAACCGCGATGATGCCGGCAAATACATGCAGGCGGTAAAAGAAGACCGTGCCCAGGCTATTATTAAAGGTGCCATAGCTTATGTAGGCCCTAAAGCACATATCGCAACTATAGGCTGGTGCTTTGGCGGTGGATGGAGTTTGCAGGCAAGTATTTTAGCCGGCAAACAGGATGTAGCTTGTGTAATGTACTACGGCATGCCCGAGCAGGATGTAAATAAGCTAAAAACATTAAACGGAGATGTATTAGGAAATTTTGGCAACAAAGACGCCTGGATCAACCCAAAAGTGGTAGCCAAATTTGAGACAGATATGAAAGCCGCCGGTAAAAAATTGGAATTGCATCAGTTTGACGCCGATCATGGTTTTGCCAACCCGAGCAACCCTATTTATGATAGCCAGGCAACAAAAGATGCCTACGGATATACCTTAGCGTTTCTGAAACCAAGGCTGAAGTAGATTTAGTTCATAGGTCATTGTTGATAGTTCATAGCAATAAAGGATGAACAATAAGTATCTTTTGCAATTACTATGAACTATCAACCATGAACCATCTGCTATAAAGTTTTTCGTAACATTGCACAAATTTTCACCTGTTGACTACTGCCTCCAAGAAAATATTCTCCTACCTGCTCAAAGCTGTAATTCTAGTTTTAGCAGGTATTTTTATTTATCATCGGGTAAACAACAATGATAATCTAAAGCAATTTGAAAATCTGATAGGCCACATCAGTCGTAGTCAGGTAATTGTCACCATGTCATTCGTTATATTTTTAATGGTGGTAAACTGGGTATTAGAGTCGCTTAAGTGGCAGTACCTAACCCGTACATTGGTTAAAATAACTACATGGGAGGCAATTGAGGCAGTATTTTGCGGTTTAACCTGGGCCATATTTACCCCCAATCGCATTGGCGAGTATGGTGGCCGGGTATTGTTTTTACCTAACCGCAGGCGCATACATGGTGTATTTGCTATGGCTGTAGGTTCATTCGGGCAAAATGTAATTACCAATGTGCTCGGCCTTATTGCGTTGATGTGGTTTGCTTTTACGTATCAACCCATTAATTTATGGCTGGCAGGCGGATTGTCAGTTGGTGCCATTGGCTTTATTGTTTTGATACTGGTATTTTATTTTCACATTCGCTGGCTTGTTACGCTATTAAATAAGATCCGTTTTCTTAAAAAATATCATCGTTTTTTTGACATCATAGGACGTTACGGGTTCCACGAGTTACTCAACATCATGTGGTTTTGCCTGGCCCGCTTTTTTGTTTTTTCATTCCAGTATTACCTGGTGATACATTTATTAATGCCGCAAATACCGGTTTTCCAGATGATGATGATGGTATTTATATTATTCTTTATCCAATCGGCCCTGCCTTCGCTTGACCTGATCGATGTTGGTGTGCGTAGTATGACAGCGTCTGCCTTTTTTGTTTATATTACCGACCAAAAATTAGCAGTTATTGCAGCGGTATCATCCATCTGGCTGATCAATCTGATTATTCCTGCTATTTTAGGTTCAGTATTCGTTTTAAAACTCAAATTCTTTGATCGCGCTTCTTAGTTGTATATCATTATTACTTACAGCCCTGTACCTTTTAGTACTGGTGTATCTTATTAAAGGATGGGCAAATCTAAAGCGTCCAAAAAATACAAACAATGCTCCTGCAACCAAAGTAACCATACTGATAGCTGCCCGCAATGAAGAAGCACGGATAAATTATACCATTGATGATATACTAGCGCAGGACTATCCCAAAAATCTTACTGAGATCATTTTTGTAGATGATCACTCAACTGACCGCACTGCTGAAATCATCCGTAGCTATGCAGATCGTGGAGTAAAGCTGCTGCAATTAAATGAGGATAAACCGCTTAATTCTTATAAAAAGAAAGCAATTGCTAAAGCAATTGACATGTCTACAAGCGATTTAATGGTAGCTACAGATGCCGATTGCCGCATGGGCAATAAATGGTTATCATCCATAGTCAATTATTTTGAAACAAGCGATTCGGTAATGATCTCATCACCAGTAGCTTATTTTGAAGAACGCAGCCTGTTTGAATATATGCAGACATTGGAGTTTGCTTACCTTATCGGTATCGGAGCTTCGTTCATCGGCAATAAAAGAGCATCTACCTGTAATGGCGCCAACCTGGCCTACCGCAAAGATGTATTTTATGAAGTTGGTGGTTTTAAAGGCATAGACGATCTGGCATCTGGCGATGATGAACTGTTACTACAAAAGGTAGCAGAGCGCTATCCCGGACGCATCGGTTTTTTAAAATTAAGAGAGGCAATTGTGTATACTCATGCCAAACATACATTGAATGAGTTTTTGCAGCAACGCCGCCGCTGGGCATCCAAATCAACTAAATATAAAGACAAAAAAATAGTTGCTTTAGCGGTTAGTATCTGGCTGTTCAACTTATCGTTACTGTTTAATGCGGGGTTAGGCTTCTATAATATTTATTTTTTCAAGCTTTTTGCCTTGCAGTTTCTATTAAAGTATCTATTTGAACTGGCTTTTCTGGTACCTATTACCGCATTTCTAAAACGCACAGGCCTGGTAGCTTTACTGCTACTGCTTATCCCTCTGCATATTATTTATTTTGTATACATCGGCCTGATGGGTAATACCCGAAAATATGTGTGGAAAGGCCGTGTAGTGCGATAAAACTTTGTTTTTGATATTAAATACGCGATATTTATCCAACTGATCTATTAAAAACAATTGGCCGAACTAACCCCATCCCAGCGCACCTGGAAAGAATTCAAACGCAACAAAATTGCTGTTGCTGGCCTTGTATTTATCTTACTTTCAGTACTTATAGCTGTACTCGGTTATCTGGTAATGCCCGATTCAACCCCGCTTGCCAATAAAATGACCATCCAACTCAGCATCAAAAAACCAGGAGCTACTTTCACTATGCTGCGTATCCGCAAAAGCGAACCGGTGGATACCGTTAACTTATTTACAAAAATGTTACATGGGCAGCCTTCTTTTTATACAGATGTCCCCATTACAGGCTATCATTTTGCAATGGACTCTATTTATGTGGATGAGTATATTGGGGAAGAAGATAAGCCGGAAAAAAAAGCGTATAGCGTGGTTGAAGTTATTACCGGAAAAAAATTACCTGATCTGGTCAATAAGCATCCCGCTTTTGGACCGAAATTGGTAAATGCTAAACAATTGGACGAAAAAATTATTTCAGAACAGATCATAAAACGGACCTTCTGGTTGGGTACAGATACTTATGGCCGTGATTTATTGAGCCGGCTTATTCTTGGCGCGCGGGTATCGTTGGCGGTAGGTTTTATGTCGGTAATTATTAGTCTGCTGTTGGGTATTACAGTGGGTGCAGTAGCCGGTTATTTTGGCGGATGGGTTGATTTATCATTAAGCTGGCTGATGAATATTTTGTGGGCTCTCCCCGCCCTGCTATTAGTTATTGCAATATCGTTTGCATTGGGCAAAGGATTGTGGGAAGTATTTATTGCCGTAGGCTTGTCTATGTGGGTCGAGGTGGGACGATTAGTAAGGGGGCAGGTATTAGGCTTAAAACAAGTAGAGTTTATCGAGGCTGCACGGTCAATGGGTTTTAATAACGCACGCATAATCCGTCGCCATATTTTGCCCAATATTATCGGGCCGATATTGGTGCTGGCTTCATCAAATTTCGCTTCGGCTATATTGCTTGAGGCAGGGCTCAGTTTCCTGGGCTTTGGCGCTCAACCGCCTATGCCTACATGGGGAAGTATGATAAAAGAACATTATGGATACATTATTATGAATTCTGCCTATCTTGCCATATTACCAGGATTGGCCATTATGCTAATGGTATATGCCTTTAACCTGGTGACTGTGGGATTGAGGGATGCATTCGATATAAAATCACAAAGTACACGTATTTAAAAAATTTATTCATTATTTTGAGCAGTCTCTAAACCACCAATGCAAAGTATCGAGGAAATCTCCGGGGAAGATGAGCTAATACGGCTGTTGCTTAAAAGGCAGTCAGAATTAAACTCATTACTTGAAGTTACCAGGGCCATCAACAAAAACATTTCGACACCTGTACTGATCCAGATGCTCGAAGTGATTATGCAGAATTATCTGCAGATAGGTAAGCTACGCTTTTTAATTGAGCATGAGGGCAGCTTTGTATGCATTTCCAGTTATGGTGGCGATGTTGAAAGTGCCAAGACATTGCATCAGGCGTGCAAAAAAATGAAAACCAAGTCGCCGGCGCCATTATCGAAGCACGAAGATCCCCTGCTAAAAAAGTACGACTATTTTATCCCCTTCCATCATAAAACCAAAGCCCTGGCCTACGCCCTGATCGGTGATTTTAATACAACCGATGAGATGCTGAACAATGATCTGAACTTTATCCAGACATTAATCAATGTGATTGTTGTGGCCTTGGAAAACAAGAAGCTTTTCCGTGAACGGATGGAGTCCGAACGTTTTAAGCGCGAAATGGAGCTTGCCCAGGAAGTACAAAATATGCTGATCCCACTCCGATTGCATAAAGAACCCGGTGTAGAGATAGGAGCCAAATATTTCCCGCATCAAAATATTGGTGGCGACTATTTCGACTTTGTGCGCATCAACGACCATGAGTTTTTATGGTGTATAGCAGATGTATCAGGAAAAGGAATATCGGCAGCTCTGCTGATGGCTAATTTCCAGGCAAGCTTACGTGCATGGGCCGCGGTAGAGGATGACCTCACCAATATTGTTGACCGCCTGAACCAAATCGTATTAAAAAACACAAAAGGCGAGCGTTTTATAACCCTCTTTGTGGCTAAATATAATGAGCATACAAGGAAGCTAAACTTTATAAATGCAGGCCATAATCCCTCTATATTATATAGCAACGGCCAGGCTGTATCACTTAAGCTGGGCACTACTATGATTGGGGTGTTTGATGAACTGCCCTTTTTAAACCAGGGAGAAGTAGATGTTGAACCCGGAAGTTTAATTTTTAATTATACCGATGGGCTAATGGATTACGATGTACCCACCCCAAAATTGTGGAACGAGGATAAATTGCTGAGTTTCGTAATAAATAACGGTAACCTTTCGCCAGATAAGTTTAACCAGACACTGCTGGATCACTTAAACCTGATCATCAAAGGCAAACCTATTGATGATATTACGCTGCTTACGATAAGGATATCTTAGGTTTTATAGTTGATTAAGTTAGAATGGTTGATTGAGTTGAAAAATTGAGTCAGTAGAAACCACTTAACCTAATCAACTAAATCTAACTTAATCAACCACCTTTCTCAAAAAAACATATTTTTGCAATATGCTATTGGCAAGGTATCAGTACGAATTGGTTGAGGCGGGTTGTGATGAAGCCGGACGTGGCTGCCTTGCCGGACCTGTATTTGCAGCAGCAGTAATATTACCTCACGATTTTGACCATCCCCTGCTTAATGATTCCAAGCAACTATCCGAAGAAATAAGATATAAGCTAAGAACCGAGATCGAAGAAAAGGCTATTGCCTATGCCGTAGCATTAGTTGACAATATAGAGATCGATGAGATCAATATCCTCAACGCGTCTTTCCTGGCTATGCACCGTGCTATCGAAAAGCTTAGTATCGATCCGCAGTTTTTAATTATCGACGGTAACCGCTTCAATAAATACAAAAAAACTCCTCATCAATGTATTGTTGAGGGTGATGCCAAATATTTCAGTATCGCCGCGGCTTCAATTCTCGCCAAAACTTATCGCGATGATTTTATGAAGCAGATTGCAACCGAGCATCCTGAATATGACTGGCATAGCAATAAAGGCTATCCAACCATAAAACATCGCGAGACTGTATTGAAAATGGGATTTACACCTTATCATCGCCGCACCTTCAGGGTAACAGACCCGCAACTAAGTATTTTCTAAAAGATGTTTTGATTAGGTGCTAACGGTTTTTACATTTGTTGAAACCACCAAACCAAAAATTGAAGGTCCTGATTCTGACACATCGCGTTCCATTCCCTCAAAATGGGGGTTATCCCATTGTGGTTTGCAATACCATACTCGGCCTGGTTAATTTGGGTCATGAGGTATCCCTGGTCTCTCTTAATGCTAAAAAACATATTCACGAAACCGAAGAGAAGGATGAACTACTCGATAGGATCAATTACCGCGTTTATGATATAGACACCAGTGTCTCGCTCTTTGACGGCTTACTGGATATTTTCAGTAAAAGCACCTATAACATCGATCGTTATTTCGACGAGGAATTTGAAAAATTGTTAATACGCACGGTAAAAAATACCAAATACGATATCATCCAGTTTGAAGGTTTATTTGTGGCGCCATATGTAGATGCAGTGCGAAAAAATTGCACATCCAAACTGGTTTATCGTGCACACAATATCGAGCACCAGATATGGGAAATGATGGCCCAGCAAAAGACCGATCCTTTTAAAAAGTTCTACCTTAAGTTGATGGCCCGGCGGATAAAGAAATACGAACTGTCGCATATCAATAAATTTAATGCAATAGCGGTATTTACCGGTCAGGATAAAAATGCTATGCTGCATTACGGAGCAACAGTACCGGTAGAGATGGTACCCCTGGGGGTCGAGCTTGATCATTATCATCCTGATTTTTCTAAAACAGAATTTCCAAGCCTATTTTTTTTAGGCTCGCTTGACTGGATGCCCAACCGGGAAGGAATAGAGTGGTTTCTGAAAACTTTTCATAATGATTTTGTGAATGATGACTTGCGTGCACGCTTCTATGTAGCCGGCAATGAGATTCCCGAAGAATTTGATGATTACGATGTAATGGGCAAGATATTTATACAAGGCGAAGTAGACGACGGGCTGGAATTTGTGAACAGTAAATCTATCATGATCGTACCGCTGCTTTCCGGCGGTGGTATGCGCGTTAAAATTGTGGAGGGGATGGCCATGCAAAAATGTATCATCTCCACCTCGCTCGGAGCAGAAGGAATTAACTATAAAAATGGCGTAAATATATTGATAGCCAATAACCGCGAAGAGTTTTTCAAGGCCATCAGGCGCTGCATAGCTGATGAAGATTATTGCAAGGCTGTCGGTTTAAACGCCCGCAAACTGATAGAGCAACAACACGATGTAAACAAGGTATCGGATATTTTAGTTGCCATGTATCAGTCGTTGTTGTAGAGTGGTTGTAGAAGTTGTAGATATTAGAAAGGTTGTAGAAGTGAAAAACCGTATGGGGCTCTATATATAAACTCCAGCAACTACAACCTCTCCAACAATTACAACCTTTTTAACAATTACGACGAAAGCAACAATTACAACCAAAGCAAATTATTACTTTTGCGACCAATTAATTTTTTATGAAGAATACGGCTTTAACCGATAAACATATTCGATTGGGTGCCAAAATGGTGCCTTTTGCGGGGTATAATATGCCTGTGCAATATGCAGGGATCAATGCAGAACATGAGACTGTGCGCAAGGGAGTGGGGGTATTTGATGTAAGTCATATGGGCGAATTTATTTTAAAAGGTGATAAAGCCCTCGATCTGATACAACGCGTAACCAGCAATGACGCATCCAAACTATATGACGGTAAAGTGCAATACTCTTGCTTGCCCAATGAAGATGGCGGTATCGTAGACGATCTGCTTGTTTACCGTATCGACGAAAAGACATACATGCTGGTGGTTAATGCCTCCAATATCGAAAAGGATTGGAATTGGATATCAAAATTCAATACCGATGGTGCCGATATGAAAGACATCTCTGACCGCACTTCTTTATTGGCTGTACAGGGGCCAAAAGCTGCCGAAGCATTGCAAAGCCTGACAGATATTGATCTTGGTTCAATGGAATATTATACCTTTAAAAAGGGAAAATTTGCAGGGATCGATAACGTATTATTATCAGCTACCGGATACACAGGTGCCGGTGGTTTCGAGATCTATGTAGATAATAAAGATGCCGAAAAGGTTTGGGATGCTGTTTTTAAAGCGGGTGAAGCTTTCGGTATTAAACCAATTGGCTTAGGTGCACGTGATACCTTACGTTTAGAGATGGGCTTTTGCCTTTACGGAAATGATATTGACGATGCAACTTCACCATTAGAGGCCGGACTGGGATGGGTAACTAAATTCAATAAGGAATTTACTAATTCAGCAGCCTTACAACAACAAAAGCAGGACGGAACGAAACGTAAACTGGTAGGTTTTGAAATGATAGACCGGGGCATCCCACGTCATGATTATGAAATTGTTGATGCTGATGGAAATATAATCGGTAAAGTAACATCGGGTACGCAATCGCCTTCATTACAAAAAGCAATCGGCATGGGTTATGTAAAAAACGAATTTGCCAAAGAAGGCACTGAAATATTTATCAATATAAGGGATAATAAAATTAAGGCGAAGATTGTAAAACCACCTTTCTATAAATAAACCCCCTACCCCCTAAAGGGGAAATAAATTAAAATATAAATATTCCATTGAAAATAGACGATCATCTTTCTCCCCCTTCAGGGGGCCGGGGGGCTAAACTTGAAGTTTGTTTATCCCCCGCTCTTCTATCCCTTTACAACGTAGAGGAATACATTGTTGTGATTGTAGATATATTCAGGGCAACCTCATCCATTTGTTACGGCATTGAGAATGGTGCCGAAGCGATTATTCCTGTTGCCGAAGTTGATGAATGCCTGGCCTATCGCGATAAGCAAGCCGGCTACCTGCTGGCAGCAGAGCGCAACGGCGAGGTTGTAAAAGGATTTGATTTTGGTAATTCACCATTTTCATACACAAAAGAAAAAGTGGCGGGCAAAACTGTAGTGCTTACTACCACAAACGGTACCCAGGCACTGCACTTATCGCGCTCAGCCAAAAAAGTGGTGATCGGTTCGTTTCTAAATCTTACCGCTTTGTGTAACTGGCTCAAAACGCAAAACGAGAACATCCTGCTGGTTTGTGCAGGTTGGAAAAACAACTTTAACCTGGAAGACACCTTGTTTTCGGGAGCAGTGGTAGAGCAGCTAAAATCCGGCGATTATAAAACCGATGATTCGGCAATAGCCGCCAATGATCTTTACCGGTTAGGCAAAAACGACCTTAACGCTTATCTGGCTAAAACGTCACACAGCGAACGATTGAAAAAATTAGGTATTGAAGCTGATATCGCTTTCTGCCTGAATGTAGATATAACTACCGCAATTCCTGTTTTGGAAGGAGAGCGACTGGTTAAGTTGCGGGTTTAAGTAGCAGTGGCAGTTTTTAACACCTTACTGCCACTGCAACTACCCACTGCTACTTTAACTTATCATTATTCCTGTGCCTGTCTGCATCGCGGATACTTTTCTTTTCAAGGTTCTTCTCCAAAGCCTCCGTCAGATCGACCCCCGTTTGATTAGCCAGGCAGATCAGCACAAAAAGCACATCAGCCATTTCATCAGCCAAATTCACTTCCGTATCCGATTTTTTGAACGACTGCTCACCATATTGCCTTGCCATAATATGGGCCACTTCGCCTACCTCTTCCATTAATATGGCGGTATTGGTCAATTCATTAAAGTAGCGGATACCGGTTGTTTTTATCCAGTTATCAACTGTTTTTTGTGCCTCTTCTATCGTCATTCTATTTGCTTTATAAATAAGACATTACTGCAACTTGCCACTGCTACTAAACTAGTGATTCTCTTTATCCTTTGTGTCCATAATAATAGTAACCGGTCCATCATTCAATAAGCTGATCTTCATATCAGCTCCAAAAATCCCTGTGGCTACTTTTTTGCCGGTCAGCTCTTCCAATGTTTTTATCATTTGCTCGTACATTGGAATAGCCTTGTCCGGCCTCGCAGCGCGGGTAAATCCAGGGCGGTTGCCTTTCTTAGTCTGCGCAAACAAAGTGAATTGTGATATCAATAAAATATCGCCGTTAACATCAGCAAGCGATTTATTCATCAAGCCATTCTCATCACTAAAAATCCGGATGGACGCTATTTTTTGAGCTAGCCAATGCAGGTCATCATCGGTGTCTGCATCCTCAATACCTAACAAAACAACGAAGCCTGTTTTGATCGCGCCGGTAATTTTATCATCTACTGTACAGCTTGCCTGGGTAGCGCGTTGTAAAACTGCTCTCATAATGGACTGTTTAAATTTACTCTCCAAAAAAATGAATAAATAATTATTTATTTTAATTTTTTAATTTAGAGAAACATTCGCAACCTTCCCTTATGATAGCCAAAATAAAGTTTCCCTTTGTTCTCGTTGTAGTGCTACTGTTAGCAGCTTGTAAAAAAGAAAAAACACCCCATAAATCCCAGCCAGATGTTTATATAGTTGGCTATCAAATTATTCCTGATAGAGTATTGAATCAGGCAACTGTTTGGAAGAATGGAATTGCTAGTTTATTGCCTGATTATAACTACAGATCTCAAGCAAATGCTATTGCTATAAGCGGTAAAGATGTGTATGTCGTTGGCACAGTAGTCGGCCCCAACTTTTATTCAAATGTAGCTACGATTTGGAAGAATGGTCAGCCCACATTCCTTACTGATAGTACAATCTTTTCCATGGCCACTTGTATCGCGGTAAATGGAAACGATATATATGTGGGTGGCTATTCAGGCGATTTTCATCCAACCATTTGGAAAAATGGAGTTCGAACGATCTTCTCGAATAATGAACTTGTAGACGTTGCCGCGATGGCTGTAAAAGACGGTAATATTTACGTATCGGGCTCATCAGAGGCGTCTAATAATTTTTCAAAGGCCACTTATTGGAAAAATGGTGTTGCATCATTTTTGCCAGATAATGATTTAGGCTCGGAGGCTAGCGCGATAGCATTTAATGGCTCTGATATTTATTTTGGAGGTGCAACCAGTACCACTAGTGGATTGATCGCAACATACTGGAAAAACGGCATGCCAGTATATTTAAAAAGCGATAGAGAATCCGTTGTCAATTCTATTTTTTTTAATGGTACCAATCTTTATTTGGCAGGTAATGCAGAAGACCCAACTACCTATAATTTTGTGGCAACCTATTGGAATAATGGAATATCAGCAAATCTGGCAAACGGCTCAACAATATCGTCAGCAAATGGAATTGCTGTAAACAATGACGATATTTATGTCGTTGGTCAAGCCGGAGGGAGTGCATTTTATTGGAAAAATGGCGTTCCTACTCAACTTGCAAGCAAAGGATCAGCCTATGCTATAGTTGTGGTGCCCCAATGATTACTTTTTTATGCCCTTGTATCATTCCCATGATAAATACTCAGGTAGCTTTCATAGCGGGATAGCTCTATTTTGTCTTCCTCAACTGCCTTTATAACAGCGCAGCCGGGTTCATTGATATGACGGCAGCTATTGAAGCGGCATTGGTTTAGCAGGGCCCGCATCTCAGGGAAGAAATGACTTAGTTCATTTTTTTCAATATCGATCACGCCCAATTCGCGGATGCCGGGTGTGTCAATAATATACCCTCCTTGTGGCAGTTCAAACATTTCGGCAAAAGTGGTAGTATGCATGCCCTTGTCGTGCCACTCAGATATCTCTGTAGTGCGAAGCTTCAGATCCGGCAGTAATGAGTTGATCAGGCTTGATTTGCCAACGCCCGAATGTCCGGAAAATAAGGTCACTTTATCTTTTATAATCTCAGCTATTTCGTCAACATTGGTTCCCTCTATTGCTGAAACTTCATAGCATGGATAACCGATATTTTCATAGATGGATTGATAGTCTGCCAATATTTCAAGTCCTTCATCGCTAAACAGATCGAGCTTATTAAACACCAACGCAGCAGGTATATCATAGGCCTCTGCAGTGACCAAAAAGCGGTCAATAAAGCCCAATGATGTGCGCGGCGACGCAAGAGTGACGATAAGTAGCGCCTGGTCTAAGTTTGCGGCTATAACCTGGGCTTGTTTTGACAGGTTGATAGACTTGCGGATGATATAATTTTTACGCTGATGGAGTTTGGTGATTACCCCTGTACCCTGCTCAGGCTCCAGTTCAAATTCCACCCTGTCGCCAACAGCAATAGGGTTAGTTGTAGTAATGCCTTTGGTGCGAAAAATACCTTTGATACGACAATCAAATTTTTGCCCATCATCTGTTTGTACCTGGTACCAGCTACCGGTTGATTTGGTTACGAGTCCCTCCATTGTCTGTGCAAAGGTATCAAATTTAACAAGGGCTTAAATAAGGATTATTTAGGTGGGATCGATCTCCATTTCGGCATCAGTCAAACCTTCCAGTTCGTGTGGATTATGAGTCACTATCAGGGTGGTGGCGCCGAGTTCTTTCCAAAGCGTTTTCAATTCAGGAATGAGCTCTGATTTCATTTTTGGATCAAGTGCCGAAAATGGTTCATCCATCAATAATAATTGTGGCTTAATTGCCATTGCCCTTAATATAGACAATCGTTGTTGTTGCCCGCCGGATAAATATTCGGGTTTGTGTTTGGCAAAAGTCTCCAGCTTACCAATTGCCAATAAGCGATCTATCCATTTATTATCTTCGGTAGCATACTCCATGTGCTGTCGCACGGTCATATTCGGGAATAAGGCATAATTCTGAAAAACAAAACCAACCCTTCTTTTTTGTGGCGAAAGAAAGATTTTTGCCGATGTATCAAGCCAGGTATTATCATCAACTTTAATTTCCCCTTTTTCGGGGTCGATCAATCCGGCGATGATCTTTAAAAAAGTGGTCTTCCCTGCGCCTGAAGGACCAAATATCTTAGTAATACTTCCCGACTGAAATTGTGCCGAAATTTTCAGCATCTGTTGCCCTTTATAAGCCTTCAGCTTTTTCTCAATATCTACGCTGATCATTCTAAAGGGCTTTTGGCTTTATATTTATTGAACACAAATATCGATATCACCATTACAAAAGTGATTGAAAATAAAATCAGAGAATATCCATTGGCTGCACCGTAATCCATGTTTTCGACTGAGTCATAGACTGCAATGGATGCCACCCGGGTTACATTGGGAATATTACCGCCAATCATCAGTACCACACCAAATTCACCCAATGTATGCGCAAAGGTAAGTATGACCGCCGTTAACACGGAAGCGCGGATATTCGGTAACAAAACATGAATAAATGTTTGCCGTTCTGTTTTACCTAAAGTGTACGAGGCTTGTGAAAGCGATAAAGGCAATTGCTGCAATGCTGATTTAATCGGGCCGATCATAAAGGGCATGCTATAGATCACAGAAGCCAGTATCAATCCCTGGAAAGAAAAAACAAACTGAAGATTAAACGTATCGTGCAACCATTTCCCAATTCCATGCCGCGGACTAAAAGCCAGCAACAAATAAAAGCCCAGCACAGATGGCGGCAGTACCAATGGCATGGTAATAATGGCTTCCAGTATGATCTTTACTACCGACCGGCCTTTTGATAACCAATAAGCCAATGGCAAACCGATAATCAGCAATAGCAATGTAGTGATGCTTGCCAATTTTAGTGTGAGCCATATCGGGGTTAGATCCATCTAGAATAATTCAATTAAAAGAGTCCATCATCGTTTATTTATACTTCTCCAATAATTGTTGTAAAATTTAATATTGACAGAATCTGGTATTACCAATATACCATTATAAGGGTGAGGTGGTTTAACGTGCAAAATACGTTCTAACGCATACATCTTTTCCGTATATACACTAAATCCTTTGAAATGCAAAGCAGTACTAACAGCAGGATTGTCTGCATCTTTCAAAAGTAATGGAACATACTTTTTATCGCCTGACATCCCTGCTTCGTACGTCCCTTGTATTATTTCTCCCGGTTTGTTACTATTAAGAAGTCGTGTTATTTCTTTATCCCGCTGACAAGAAGTAACTATCACTAACAAAGAAAATAAAACAAATTTGACATATCTTTTTGTAATTGTTCCACTATACTCCATACCCGTATTCCTTTAATATTGCTTTAGCGGCAGGACTTAGCATATATTCATAAAATTTAAGAGCATCGGTATTATCCTTAGTTTGTTTAATGATGATCATTCCTTGTTTTATTGGGGTGTAACTTTTAGGGTCGATCTCTTTCCAGTACAAGGTTGTCTTTCCCTCGGCATCTTTAACTAAAGCACGTGTAGTAAAACCTACATCTACTACACCTGTGGTAATATACGTGTTCACCTGGGCAATGCTTTCACCTGTAACAACCTTAGATTTAATATCATCCAGTATGCCTTTCAGCTTAAGTGATTCTTCGGCTGCCTTACCGTAAGGAGCAATTGTGGGATTAGCTATCGCGATCTTTTTTATTCTTTGGGATAATAAAGCTCTTTCCCAGTTTTCAAAACCGATGTTTTGTGTGCTGCAGATAATCAGGCTGCCATAAGCATATACTGCAGGCTCCTTTGCACCAAATCCTTCTTTATACAAAGTTTCCGGGAAACCCATATCAGCCGATAAAAACAAATCGAAGGGCGCACCGTTTTTTATCTGTGTGGTTAAATTACCTGATGAACCTACAATAGGCTCTATCTCAATACCGGTTTTCTGCTTAAAATCTTTCCCCAATACTTTGATCACGCTCTGCAAGTTGGCCGCTACTGCAACCTTTAAACTCTGGGCAAATAATGATACGGACATCACCAGGAATGCCGCCGTTACTATAATGGATTTCTTTATATTCTTCATAAGGTTCATTAAACGAATAACAGTATACATTTCTTGTTAAAAATACGACGCTAAGATTAATTTACATTCAAAAAAGAATTATTTAATAATGTATTTTATACACTAAGTTAAAATAATACTATATTGCATTAGCTTTTACTAACCAACAATTACAAACCTAATGATATGCCTGTATAACAGCAGGCATATTAATTTAACAAATGATTTCATGAAGAGTTCGGTCATCCGTCTAGCCTTATTAGCGTTGCTTTGTCTCCCATTATGTTTGAAAGCACAAACCGGTAAGTTTATCAATGTACGTGGAAAAGAAATAATCGACCCCAATGGCAAACCTTTCCTGATGCGGGGTACCAACCTTGGCAACTGGCTGATACCGGAAGGTTATATGTTTAAATTTAAGAGCATCAACTCACCGAGGCTTATTAATGAAGCAATTAGTGAATTAATAGGCCCGGACGAAGCCCGCGAGTTCTGGGAAAAATACCTGCATACTTATATTACCGAAGGCGATATCCATTATCTGAAAACATTGGGGGTCAACTCTATCCGTATACCTTTTAGCTACCGCTTATTTACTAAAGAAGATTATTTAGGCAAAAATGATCCCGACAGGGGATTTGAATTGCTAGACCCGGTAGTGGGTTGGTGTAAAAAAGAAGGCATGTATGTAATACTGGATATGCATAGCGCGCCGGGTGGCCAAACGGGGGATAATATTGATGATGGCTATGGCTATCCCTTCCTGTTCAAAAATGAAGCCAGTCAAAAACTGACAGCCGATATCTGGCGCAGGATAGCAGATCATTATAAAGATGAAACTGCAATATTAGGATACGACCTGTTGAATGAACCTATCGCTACCTACTTTAATGCTGCTGAACTGAACCCTAATCTTGAACCGGTATACAAAAAAATAACCGCCGCCGTACGTGAGGTCGATAAAAATCACCTGGTGGTATTAGGCGGTGCACAGTGGGATAGCAATTTTAAAGCCTTTGGACCACCCTTCGATTCAAAAGCAGTTTATACCTTCCACAAATACTGGACAGACCCAACTAAACAAGTAATACAGGATTATATTGATTTCAGGGATAAGTACAACGTCCCTATTTACTGCGGCGAAACCGGAGAGAATAAAGATGAATGGGTAGGTGCATTTAAAAACGTACTGGAACAAAATAACATAGGCTGGCATTACTGGCCTTATAAAAAAATGGATAACGTGGCCGGTTTTGTCACCTTTGACATACCTGCAGGTTACGATAAGATCATTGAATATACTGAAAAGCCGCGCAGCAGTTTCGAAGAAATCCGCAAAGCAACACCGGCAGATCGAGAAGCGATCAAAAAGGCACTTTATGATTTTATTAATAACAGTCGTTTTGAAAACTGCCGCCCAAACAAGGGTTATATTACAGCATTAGGATTAGGTACGAAGTAATCTAAAACCAAATATTATATAAATCGTATAAAAAAAATTCAAGTATGCCATTATCAATACAAAGAATGTCTTTTATCAAAATATTTAGCGCGATAGCTGTATCGTTTCTATTTTTTTCTTTTTTATCCTGTTCAAAGGATGGCCTGCCTGCAACCAAAATAGTTACTCCGGTAAATACAGATACCACACCAACTGTAAAACCTATTTACTCCCTGGTATGGTCTGACGAATTTGATGGCACCGCCGTTGACACCAGCAAATGGACTTATGATTTAGGAAACCTGAATGTAAATAATGAAAAGGAGTTCTATCAAACTCAAAATGCCACGGTGAGCAATGGCAATTTGGTGATCACCGCCAAGAAAGAGGTAGTTGGTGGTCAGCCTTACACCTCATCCAGGCTGAAAACCCAGGGCAAGTTTGCTCCAACCTATGGCCGTATAGAGGCAAATATTAAATTACCAATGGGTATGGGCATGTGGCCTGCCTTCTGGATGCTTGGGGCTAATATTAACTCCGTATCCTGGCCGCAATGCGGGGAACTGGACATAATGGAGCATATCAACAATACCAGTACCATTTACGGTACTATGCACTGGGATAGCAACGGGCATGCGCAATATGGGAGTACCACTTCCACTACTCCGGGCGATTATCATCTATATGCAATTGAATGGGACGCTAACGAGATCAGGTGGTATGTTGACAACACTTTATATCAAACCGGTAATATTAAAAGCGACATCAACAACACAGGCGCTTTCCAGCTGCCTTTCTTTATCCTTTTAAACCTGGCGGTAGCAGGCGATTTCCCTGGTCAGGTGGTAGATGAAACGCTTTTTCCTGAGAGTATGTATGTTGATTACGTAAGGGTATACAAGCAGACAAATTGATTTAGTCGGAAAGTCAGAAAGACCGAAAGTTGGAGATATTTTAAACTTTCGGACTTGTGCGGACTTACTGACTTACGGACTATAAAAATAAAATTGTCATTGATACGGTTTTTATTTAGTTTCGGCTAAGTATAAACCGTTTTCTTATTTAAAATCTACCATACCGATGAAACTTAGCAGCCTTGTTTTGTTATTCTCTGTGCTTTCTATCGCCACTTTTGCGCAATCCGTGAAAACTTACCAGGTAAAATCACCCGATGGAAAGATCGACATCACTGTTACCACAGGTAAAACTGTAAGCTGGTCCGTGAAGCATGAGGAAACGGATGTGATACTACCCTCAATTATATCTATGTCTTTGGATAAAGGAGATGTTTTGGGTAAAAATGTTGTGGTAAAATCGGCAAAAACCGTAGCGGTAAACCAGGCAATTAAAACGCCGATCTATAAAAAAGCTGAAGTAAAGGATAATTATAACCAACTTGTATTAACATTTAAAGGAGATTATGGTCTGGCGTTCAGGGCATATAATGATGGTATTGCTTATCGCTTTGTAACTGTCAGGAAAGGGAATATCACTGTTAAAAATGAAGAGGCCAATTTTAATTTTAAGGATGACGATAAGGCTTTTCTTCCATTTGTAAATGACTACCGCAATCACGATAAATTCAATACTTCATTTGAATCACATTACGATAATATCAACCTTTCAGCTATAAAAAAAGACACTTTAGCATTTATGCCTGTGTTGGTGGATCTCGGCAACGGTAAAAAAGCAGCAATACTTGAAGCTGATCTGCAGGATTACCCAGGAATGTATGTAACCGGCTCACAGGATAATGGGCTAAAAGGTGTGTTCGCACCATACCCTACTGAAGAAGCTTCAAAAGGCATTAATTACGTGGTAAGCAAAAGAGCAAATTATATTGCGAAAACCAAGGGCATGCGCAGTTTTCCATGGCGTGTTGTGGTGATCAGCACCGAAGATAAACAGCTTGCCAATAATGATATGATGCAAAGACTGGCCGAGCCGTCAAGGGTGAAAGATATATCCTGGATAAAACCCGGTAAGGTGGCCTGGGATTGGTGGAACGATTGGAATATCAGTCATGTTGATTTTAAAGCGGGTATTAATGTGCCTACCTACAAATATTACATTGATTTCGCGGCAGCAAATAAACTGGAGTATATTATTATTGACGAAGGCTGGTCGGACGATCATGATCTGAATAAATTTAAACTGGATGTTCAGGAAATCGTTAATTATGGTAAACAGAAAAACGTAGGGGTGATACTTTGGTCTACCTGGTATGCGATCACCCGTGATCCGGACGAACTTTTTGCAAAATTTTCGAAAATGGGTGTTGAGGGTTTTAAAATAGATTTTATTGACCGTGATGATCAAAAGGCTGTAAGTTCATTATACGACCTGGCACAAAAAGCAGATAATAATCATCTGTTGGTTGATTATCACGGCATGTACAAACCAAGCGGTATGCAGCGTACCTTCCCTAATGTGATCAATTGCGAAGGTGTAAAAGGTCTGGAAAACATGAAGTGGGGAGTAGATAATCAACCCGGATATGATGTAAGTATCCCATTCATCCGCATGATGGCAGGACCAATGGATTATACACCAGGCGCTATGCGCAATGCCTCAAAAGCAGCTTTTCGCCCTGTAAACAGCAACCCGATGAGCCAGGGAACACGCAGTCACCAATTGGCGATGTACACTATTTTTGAGGCACCGTTACAAATGCTTTCTGATAACCCGACTACTTACAGGGAAGAGCAGGAAAGCACTGATTTCATTGCTGCTGTACCCACAGTATTTGATGAAACTGTTGCTTTAGACGGAAAAGTTGGAGAATATGTAAGCATAGCGCGGCGCAAAGGCAACACCTGGTTTGCAGGAGCAATGACCAATTGGGATAATCGCCAGATAAAAGTCGATCTGTCCTTTTTGGGTGATGGAAAATATAAAGCGATCCTGTTTGAAGACGGCGTAAATGCTGACCGTGACGGAACTGATTATACACGCAAAGTAATAACCGTAACCTCAAAAGATCACCTGGACATAAAAATGGCATCCGGCGGTGGCTGGGCGGCGAGGTTTGAGAAATTGTGATGGGTGACTTGTGATCGGCCAATTTAAAAATATCGAACACCGAATTTTGGATATCGAATGATGAAGTAATAAAAAACCACTTCGATACCCGCCTACCGGCAGGCAGGTTCGGCGTTCGATATTCATTATTCGATATTATAAATTCTTAAAACTTCAGATTTGCTTTAAGCCAGGTTTGTACAGCTTCTTGTGTAGCAACTTCAACAGGCATTTTATCGTGGATCAGCTTTTCCATTTTATTACCTGTATTGGCAAAACGATAATCCCAAAGGGCCATCAATCTGTTGATGAGATAAACTACCTCATTTCCTTCTTCTCTCGAAAAAAGCGTTTCGTCAGGCTTACCATTTGTACGCGGATCATTCGGCACATAGGTACTCCATTTGTAATCGCTGTAAAATAAATTTCTTCTTGAAAAGAGGATCATACGTAGCTAATTTCTATAAAGGTAGCATTTATAATCAGTTTGCAGTTTGCAGAACACAGTTTGCATTTAAAAAAAACCTGAGCAGTTAATATCGAACACCGAATATAGAATTTCGAATAATGGAGTAAACAGCATTTCGAAATTCGGTGTTCAAAATTCATTATTCGATATTTTAAGCGATTTTTAGAAACACGAAACCTATAAAAACAGTAAAGCCCCTGATGGGCAGGGGTCTTTACTAACCAATTATAAACCTAAATTATGAGAAGGGCTGTAGGAGAAGGGGTCGAACCTTCACGAAGTGGTTATTCTTATTGCTAAGAGTTTCCCAAAACCTTCGCCACCGCGACAAGGAGGTGTGTCTGCCAAAAATTTCACCATCCTACAGTATATTAGTCTTCAGTTTTGAGTTATCAGTAATGAGTAAGATCGCTCATTACTCAAAACTCACTACTCGTAACTTAAACTAGCTGTTGGGGAAGGGGTCGAACCTTCAAGGAGTAGTTAGCCCCAAAGGGGTTTCCCAAATTCTCCGCCACCGGGACAAGGAGGTGTGTCTGCCAAAAATTTCACCACCCAACATTGTTTTTTATTTAAAGAACAGTAAGCTTTATCCAATTGCTTATTACAAATTTAACAGGAGTATCAATTTCTTGCAAATATTTCAATAAAATATTTTTATTTTTAATTTTATTTTAATTAAACTTGTATTTAAATAGCGAATTGAAAATTTATGTCCCACAGAAAAGCTCAAAATTTAGAAATTGATAATCTCGACATACAGATTTTGTCGATTTTAATGAAAAATGCGACAACTCCGTACACTGAAATCGCCAAAGAGTTGATCGTTTCCGGCGGAACCATCCATGTTCGGATGAAAAAATTAGAGGAAATGGGTGTAATAAAAGGAGCCAGTCTGGAGGTAGATCCACAGAAGCTCGGTTACGATATTACAGCATTCCTGGGCATTTATCTGGAAAAGGGATCACAGTATCATGAGGCTGTTAAGCAACTAAAAACTGTTAAGGAAATAGTTGAGTTACACTACACTACCGGTAGTTACAGCATCTTCGCCAAGATAGTATGTCATGACACTAACCACCTGCGCGAAGTACTGAATGAGAACATCCAGGGCGTAAAGGGAATTCAACGTACTGAGACCTTTATCTCATTAGAAGAAAGCATCAGGAGGCAGATCACTTTGGAATAAAATTTACATAAAAGAATTGTCATCCTGAGCATTGCGAAGGATCTTCTTCAAAATACAGGGCGAAGATGCAAGTCGAAGAAGATGCTTCATTTCATTCAGCATGACAATCTTAAACTGTTATCACTTTTGATTCTTTATTTAAATTTTCCTTTTAAAGCTGCCAGCTTAATGGCCATATCCGTTTCCGGTTGATCTTGAGCTTTTCTCTCTGTAAACGGTTTAGCCTGATATTTTGGTTGTTCCCTCGGTTTTGGTTGCTCCCTTGGTTCATTAGCCTTCATGGATAAGGAGATTCTTTTTCGATTTACGTCCACTTCTGTTACGGTCACCTCTACCTTTTGATGTACTTTAAGCACTTCGTTAGGGTCTTTAATAAATCGGTTTGTGATCTGGCTTAAATGTACCAAGCCATCCTGGTGAACACCGATATCCACAAATGCACCAAAATTGGTGATATTGGTGACTATGCCGGGCAGTTTCATTCCTATCTTCAAATCACCGATAGCATTTACCCCATCTGTAAAGCTGAATGCTTCAAACTGTTCACGCGGATCGCGACCCGGTTTAGCCAGTTCGGCCATAATATCATTCAGCGTAGGCAAGCCAACCGTTTCAGTAGCATATTTCTGCAATGGAATGCTTTTTCGCAGTTGCGTATTGCCCATCAGTTCTTTTATCGAGCAATTGAGATCTTTCGCCATTTGCTCCACCAAACTGTATCTTTCAGGGTGTACGGCACTAGTATCCAATGGGTTTTCTGCATCGTGGATGCGCAAAAATCCAGCTGCCTGTTCAAAAGCCTTATCGCCAAGCCTTGCTACTTTTTTTAACTGATCGCGGCGTTTAAAAGCACCGTTTTCATTACGGTAGTCCACAATATTCTGCGCCAATTGTGGACCAAGGCCCGATACATAAGCCAATATTTGTTTAGATGCCGTGTTCAATTCAACCCCAACCGCGTTCACACAACTGATCACCGTATCATCCAATGATAGCTGTAATTTATTCTGATCTACGTCATGCTGGTACTGCCCTACCCCTATTGATTTTGGATCGATCTTTACCAGTTCTGCCAATGGGTCCATCAACCTGCGACCGATTGATACTGCCCCCCTCACTGTTACATCTTTATCCGGAAATTCCTCACGTGCAACATCAGATGCCGAATAGATCGATGCGCCGCTCTCATTCACCATCACAATATTGATATTTGGTACATCCAGGTTGCGTACAAAAAGCTCGGTTTCGCGGCCGGCTGTTCCGTTGCCGATTGCAATGGCTTCTATATTGTATTTTTCAATTAAGTGCCTGGTCGTTTTCTCAGCATCCTTTGCACTGCCTGCCCCGGTATGAGGAAAGATTGCTGTGTATTCTAATAATTTACCCTGTTCATCCAAACAAACAACTTTACACCCGGTACGGAAACCCGGGTCGATAGCCATTGTGCGCTTTTGACCAAGCGGAGCAGCCATTAGTAGCTGGCGCGCATTTTCTGCAAACACCCTTATTGCCTCTTCATCAGCTTGTTTTTTGGTGAACAGGCGGACTTCTGTTTCCATCGATGGTTTTAGCAGGCGTTTGTAGCCATCAGCTATCGCCAGTTTTACCTGTTGCGACGATTCATTATTGCCGTTTATAAAAAGCTGCTCTAATAAATAAACCGACTCATCTTCTGGCGGTTGGATATCCAGCCAAAGCATTTCTTCCTTTTCACCACGGCGCAGAGCTAATATGCGGTGTGACGGCGCCGATTTTAAAGGCTCTGTCCAGTCGAAATAATCCTTGTATTTAATCCCCGCCTCTTCTTTCCCAGCAATAACTTTAGATTGAAAAGTGCCCTTTTCCAAAAACAAAGCACGCATTTTGGTACGTACTTCGGCATTTTCACTGATATGCTCGGCTATAATATCCCTTGCTCCTGCCAGCGCTTCTTCGAGTGAGTTTACGCCTTTTTCCTCATCGATATATTTAGCAGCTTCTAATTCCAAGTCAATCCTGCCTTGTTCCAATACCAAATCGGCCAACGGTTGTAAACCTTTTTCGCGTGCTGTAGTAGCCCTGGTTTTACGCTTAGGTCGGTAAGGCAGATAAATATCTTCCAGCAACACCATCGTTTCCGCCTCATTGATCTGCTTCTCTAATTCAGAAGTTAATTTGCCCATTTCAGTGAGCGATTTCAGAATGGCTTCGCGGCGTTTATCCAACTCACGCAATTGCTGTACACGGTCGCGTATGGCGGCTACCTGCACTTCGTCAAGGCTGCCTGTCATTTCTTTACGGTAACGGGATATAAAGGGCACGGTGGCACCCTCATCCAGCAAAGCAGCCGTAGTACTTACCTGTTTTTCGGCAATGTTTAATTCTAAAGCAATTTTTCTGTAATGAACACTCATATATCACAAATCGGAATTGCGAAGTTGACACTCTTTAGGCAGAATAGGAAATGGTGTTTAAAAGTATTTTTTCAAAGTGTTGCAGGTAATGGGCGTAACCCTGTAACGGTGTGCAACATATCAATAGTTAAAAAATTTCTCTTGGTTAACTGATGCCGTTATATCAAAATTGACACGTTAATTTGGACAATTCTTATTATTTGTGTTACTATATAACTGTTGTATATTAGCATATACTAAACCTTCTAAATGAAACAAGCATTAAAATATAGTTTAAGAGTCTGGATAACCACAGCATTATTATGGCCTATTTATATAACAGTTATTAGCATTTTCTTTTATAAAGAAAAAAATGACTGGAATGATTTTACTGAGCCGTGGTGGGTTGGCCCGTTGTTGTTATTAGGCGAATTAATATTGTCAATACCAAGCTGTGGTATAACTTATTTGCTGTCAGCGTCACTCATCGGCGACTTTAAAATACGTCGGATAAAAACTATTTTATCCATCTTAAGTCCACTTCTGTGTATATTGCCAACAGTGTTGCTATCACGTGGCCATATATATATATTCAATACTTACGAATTTGTTGCTTTTTATTTAACGTATTGCGCAGCTCTAAATACTTGTATATGGCTTTACAGACTAAAGCCATATACAAGTGTCTCAAAGGGCGTAATATCTCTCCCAAAATGACACTCCCCCTACACACCAATTCACCCTGCATTTTGAACTTACAACTTTATTATGCAAATTTGCGAGGCTTATAGAGAAAGACGGAGGGATTAGACCCTGCGATGTCTTAGCAACCTGTGCTTACAAGGTGCTACGTTCTACTTATCCGCCTCAAAAATGGATAGGAAAGATAAGCGAAAGTCAATTTTATAACCGACTTTTCGAAATAAGCTTTTGATTTAGATATGAGATTTGAGATGTTAGATATGAGATGCAATTGTATTGCTTCTTATGTCTCCATTTAATTCTCAGGTCTAAGATGATATATGAATTGATGAGCTGATTTTCTGTCTCACGTCTCATATCTCACATCTCAAATCTATTAATAATGGATATTAGAAAAGAATTAGAGAAACGCATACTGGTAATTGACGGCGCGATGGGTACCATGATACAGCGGTATCAGCTCACCGAGGAGGATTTTCGTGGGGAAAGGTTTCGTGATCACCAATCAGACCTGAAAGGGAATAACGACCTGCTGAATATTACCCGTCCCGATGTGATCAAAGCCATACATCAGGAATATATTGATGCCGGTGCTGATATCATCGAAACTAATACCTTCAGCACACAATGCATATCACTGGCGGATTATCATATGGAGGACCTGGCTTATGAATTAAGCTACGAAGGTGCTCGTATTGCCCGTGAGGTGGTTGATGAACATAATAAGAAATTTCCTGATCGTCCACGTTTTGTTGCCGGTGCTGTCGGACCCACCAACCGTACGGCTTCCATGTCGCCGGATGTAAATGATCCGGGTTACCGTGCGGTTACTTTTGACGATCTGGCGGAGGCTTATTATGAGCAGGTGCGTGGTTTAGTGGACGGCGGTTCAGACCTGTTACTGATCGAAACCATATTCGATACACTGAATGCCAAAGCGGCCATTTTCGCTATCAAACGTTATGAAAATGAATGCCGTAATGCCGGCAAAGATCGCAATTTTTACAGGAGCACATCTAACATCATGATTTCCGGTACTATCACCGATGCTTCGGGGCGTACACTTTCGGGGCAAACAGTTGAGGCATTCTGGAACTCTGTTCGCCATGCAGGCTTATTGTCTGTTGGATTGAACTGTGCCTTGGGTGCAAAAGAAATGCGACCGCACTTGCAGGAACTTTCTGAAAAAGCCAATGTATATACTTCCGCTTATCCCAATGCAGGTTTGCCGAACGAATTTGGGGGTTACGATGAGATGCCGCATGAAACTGCACATTTGATCGAGGATTTCCTTGATTTCGGGATGGCAAATATTGTAGGCGGGTGCTGTGGTACCACACCCGATCATATCCGTTGCATTGCCGAAAAAGCAGCAAAAGCAACTCCGCGTAAACTACCTGAAGTAGAATCTTACTTGCGTTTAAGCGGGTTGGAATCTGTCAACATAACACCCGAAACCAACTTTGCCAATATAGGCGAACGTACCAATATCACCGGATCACCTAAATTTTCCAAACTGATTTTGGGCGAGGATTACGAAGGCGCTTTAGTAGTTGCCCGTCAACAGGTAGAGGGTGGTGCTCAGGTGATCGACGTGAATATGGACGAGGGCATGATCGACTCGGAAGCAGCAATGGTGAAGTTTTTAAACCTGATCGCATCCGAACCGGATATAGCCAAACTGCCTATCATGGTCGATTCGTCTAAGTGGACAGTGATCGAAGCCGGGCTTAAATGTTTACAGGGCAAAGGCATTGTCAATTCAATTTCCTTAAAAGAGGGTGAGGATAAATTCAAAGATCAGGCCCGCAAAATATTAAGCTATGGCGCTGCCGTAGTGGTGATGGCATTTGACGAGCAGGGACAAGCTGATTCGCTTGCCCGCCGTATAGAGATCTGCCAACGCAGTTATGATATTTTGGTAAACGAAGTAGGCTTCCCGCCACAGGACATCATTTTCGACCCGAATATTTTAACGGTAGCTACAGGATTAGAAGAACATAATAACTATGCGGTCGACTTTATTGAAGCTACCCGCTGGATAAAACAAAACCTGCCACATGCAAAGGTTAGTGGAGGGGTAAGTAATATCTCGTTCTCCTTTAGGGGGAACAATGTGGTACGCGAAGCGATGCACTCTGCATTTCTGTATCATGCCATCAAAGCCGGATTGGATATGGGTATAGTAAATGCCGGGATGCTGGAGGTTTACGAACAGATACCAAAGGACCTCCTTGAGAGAGTTGAAGATGTCTTATTAAATCGTCGCCCGGATTCTACTGAGCGACTGGTTGAGTTTGCTGATACCATCAAATCAAAAGGCAAAGAGATCGTACGTGATGAAGAATGGCGCAAAGGGTCGGTGGAAGAACGCCTATCTCATGCACTGGTTAAAGGTATTATCGAATACCTGGATGATGACGTTGAAGAAGCTCGCTTGAAATTCGCCAAACCTTTAGAAGTGATCGAAGGGCCGCTGATGGATGGAATGAATGTGGTTGGTGATCTGTTTGGAGCAGGAAAGATGTTTCTGCCGCAAGTAGTGAAGTCTGCCCGCGTAATGAAAAAGGCGGTAGCTTACTTGCTTCCCTTTATTGAACTTGAAAAACAAAGGGTAATTGACTCCGGCGAAGATACAACCGCTGCACGGGCCAATGCCGGCAAGGTTTTAATGGCCACTGTAAAGGGCGATGTGCACGATATAGGTAAAAATATAGTTGGCGTTGTATTAGCCTGCAATAATTTCGAGGTGATCGATTTGGGCGTAATGGTTCCGGCGCAGCGCATTATTGATGAAGCCCGGAAACAACAAGTTGACATTATCGGTTTAAGTGGATTGATCACTCCCTCATTAGATGAGATGGTTCACTTTGCCAAAGAGATGGACCGCGAAGGTTTTACCATTCCGCTCATTATCGGCGGTGCTACCACCTCGCGCATACATGCTGCTGTAAAGGTTGCGCCAAATTATCAGCATGGCGTTATTCACGTACTGGATGCCTCAAGAAGTGTCGGCGTTTGCAGCAACCTGATGAACAAGGAACTGCGCGACGATTTTATAAATAACACAAAAGCTGAATACGAAAAAGCACGCGAAGCGCACCTGAACAAACGTTCGGACAAACGCTTTGTGAGCATTGATGAAGCAAGAAATTTAAGACTGCAAATCAACCTGAACGGTTCTATCCCACCAAAACCAACCTTTACTGGAACTAAGGTTTTTGAGGGGTTTCCGTTGGAAGAGTTAGTGCCGTATATTGATTGGACACCATTTTTCCATACCTGGGAATTGCGTGGTAGTTATCCCAAAATATTTGATGATAAATATGTGGGTATCGAAGCTAAAAAGCTTTATGATGACGCACAGGCACTGTTAAATAAGATAGTAAAAGAAAAACTGCTCCAGGCAAATGGTGTGATCGGTTTTTGGCCGGCTAATAGTGTGGGAGATGATATTGAATTGTATACTGACGAAACCCGTACACAATTGCTGACCAGAATACATACCCTGCGCCAGCAATCAGAAAAAGTAAAAGGTGAACCTTATTATGCCTTATCTGATTTTATAGCACCAAAAGAAAGCGGCGTACCTGATTATTGGGGCGGCTTTGCGGTAACTGCAGGCATTGGCTGTGATGAGCTGGTTGCAGAATTTGAAAAGGATCATGATGATTACAACAGCATTATGGCAAAAGCACTAGCCGATCGATTAGCTGAGGCATTCGCAGAGAAAATGCACGAATTAGTTCGTCGCGAGTACTGGGGATATGCCAAAGAAGAACAATTAGGAGCGGAAGACCTTATTAAGGAACAGTATCAGGGCATCCGTCCAGCACCAGGGTATCCCGCTTGTCCGGATCATACTGAGAAGACCACCCTCTTTGAGTTATTAAAAGCTGAAGACAATGCACATATGCACCTGACAGAAAGCTTGGCCATGACACCAGCGGCTTCTGTGAGCGGGTTCTACTTTGCGCACCCGCAGTCACGCTATTTTGGCTTGGGCAAGATCAGCAAAGATCAGATAGAAGATTATGCGAAGCGTAAGAACATGTCAGTAGAAACTGTTGAACGCTGGATGGGACCGAATCTGAACTATTAGCCCCCCGACCCCCTAAAGGGGGGGAACAAACGGGAGCATTTATGCTATATTTGACACAAACTATTGATAAAATAATTAAATAAAACTAACTCCCCCTTTAGGGGGCCAGGGGGCATGAAAATAATCGAACATATACAAAACGCCAAAGGCAAAACACTTTTTTCATTCGAATTATTACCGCCAATTAAGGGCAACAGCATACAAAGCATTTATAATGCTATTGATCCCCTAATGGAGTTTAAGCCTCCGTTTATTGATGTTACTTATCATCGGGAGGATTTTATTTATAAACTGCACGACAGTGGCTTGTTAGAAAAAGTGTCCTATCGTAAGCGCCCTGGTACGGTTGCTATTTGTGCGGCTATCATGAACAAGTATAAGGTTGATGCTGTACCTCACCTGATCTGTGGTGGTTTTACAAAGGAAGAGACAGAAAACGCATTGATCGATCTTCAATTTTTAGGTATCGATAATGTTTTGGTATTGCGCGGTGATGCCCGCATGGCTGATGCCGGTTTTATACCTACTCCCGGCGGACATTCTTATGCTACCGATCTGTTACAACAGGTAGTGAACATGAACACCGGGAAATATTTATATGAAGATCATGAAGTGGTAAATGCCGATTTCTGTATTGGTGTAGCCGGTTATCCCGAAAAACATTTTGAGGCACCTAATCTAAAAACGGACTTTAAATACCTGAAGCAAAAAGTAGATATGGGCGCACATTTTATCGTGACCCAAATGTTTTTTGATAACAATAAATATCGCGAGTTTGTAAAAGCATGCCGTGAAAATGGCATCAATGTCCCTATCATACCGGGACTAAAGCCTATTACCTCGTCTAAGCAACTGATCAATCTGCCTAAAATATTCCATATCGATATACCAGAGGATTTGAGTGAAGCAGTACATAACTGCAAATCAGAAAAAGATGTAAAAGATGTGGGTGTTGAATGGATGATCAATCAATGTAAAGAACTGATCGAATTTGGCGCACCTGTATTACACTTTTACACTATGAGTAATCCTGGCCCTACAAGAAAAATTGCGGAAGCGATATTTTAAGAATATATAATTTGATACTAACGCCTTGGAAGCATTAATTATTAAATGCTTCCAGGGCTTTTTCTATTCTACCAATGGTTTCCTTTTTGCCAAGCAATACAGCAATATCAAACACATGCGGACCAAATTTGCCCCCAACCAGCATAATGCGGAACGGCAGCATCAGTTCTCCTGCCTTGATGCCTTTTTCTTCAGCCAATGATTTGAAAGATTGTTCTAAATCTGCCGGTTCAAAAGATGCTTCGGTATTGCCCAACATGCTGATAAAAGCGTTGAAGAATTCCGTTTTAGCATCGGTCCATTTAGGCTTAACAGAAGCAAGGTCGTATTCTTTTGGTTGCTCAAAAAAGTAAGATGACTGGTGATAAAAGTCAGGAAGCAGGGTACAGCGTTCCTTCACAAGGTCGATAACAGTTAGCAATAGTTTCTCATCTTTAACTACGACTCCTTTATCAGTCAAAACTTTTATAACATCCGACTTCAGACTTTTGGCATCCGACCTCTTTATCCATTCCGAATTGAACCACTTAGCTTTTTCGAAATCGAATTTTGCCCCCGCTTTATTTACCCTTTCAATAGAGAACTTTTCAATCAATTCGTCAAGTGTAAATATTTCGTTGTCGGTACCATCATTCCAGCCCAGCATTACCAGCAGGTTTAAAAAAGCCTCGGGCAAAAATCCAAGCTCCCGGAAACCGGGTGTCAATTCACCAGTCTTTTCATCAAGCCAGCTCATAGCATATACCGGGAAACCCAGTCTTGCACCATCGCGCTTGCTTAGTTTGCCGTGTCCGTCAGGTTTTAATATCAATGGCAAATGCGCCCATTGCGGCATATCGGCCTTCCAGCCTAAATATTCCCACAGCAGCAAATGTACAGGCGCAGATGGCAGCCATTCTTCCCCACGGAAGGCGTGGGTTATCTTCATCAGGTAATCGTCAACCACTACTGCCAGGTGATAAGTAGGCATACCGTCAGCCTTCAGCAACACTTTATCATCACTCTGGCTGGTGTCAAAACTCACATGTCCGCGTATCATATCCTCAAAATGGATATTCTCATTTTCAGGCATTTTTATGCGGATCACGTGCGGTTCGCCAGCCGCCAGCAGTTGGTCTACTTGCTGTTGTTTAAGTGTTAATGAGTTACGTAATGTATCGCGGTAAGCATGGCCATATTGAAAATTTGGTATCTCTTTACGGTTGTGGTCAAGTTCTTCAGGGGTATCAAAAGCATAATAAGCATGGCCCTGCATTACCAGGCGCTCTGCGTATTCACGATAAATTGCTTTACGTTCGCTCTGGCGGTAAGGCGCATATTTGCCACCTGTAACCGGACTTTCATCAGGTTTCAAACCACACCACTCCAGGCACTCCAATATATATTCTTCAGCGCCTTTTACATAACGGCTCTGGTCAGTATCCTCTATACGTAAAACAAAATCGCCACCATGTTTTTTGGCGAAAAGATAATTGAACAATACGGTGCGCACGCCACCTAAGTGGAGGCCGCCTGTTGGACTTGGCGCAAATCTTACCCTTACTTTTTTATCTGACATTATGTGGCAAAGATAGATTTTTTTAGTCGGGAAGTCCGCATAAGTCGGAAAGTCAGAAAGTAGAATATGGCTTTTATCTTGCTTTTTAGCCTATTAACAGCGGTAAGTAAATTTAGGTGCGATCAACTATTCGACTATATAGCTCTCTTGCGGACATTCCGACTTATCCGGACTTTCGGACTCTCCGATTAATTAACAATTTTATGTAATTTGGTCAGGATTTCCGCGTTCCGTATCCAGTCGTCTTACCCGGCTTTCGGACCTCCGGACTTCCCGACTAAAACATGAACCCGTACCAACAAAGAAAACGCTGGAAATATTCGCTGCTCGCATTTGCCGTGGTGATAACCAGTGGTTCATTATTTTATACCCGGTACCTGGTCAGAAGCATCAAGCAATCTGAACATACCCGTGCAGAAATATGGGCGCTCAGTATTAAACAGATAACAGCGGCTGATGACAATGATTTTTTGCAATATGTTTCTACGGTTCGCGATAGCTTAAGCGTGCCCGCCATTATTGTAGATGATAAAGGCGATTTTATTACTACCAGGGGACTTGACACCACCAAAACATACATCAAAGTTCCTCAATTGCCAGGGATAAAAGGCGCATCACAAAAAAAGTATGATCCGGCTTATTTCGAAAACGAACTGGAATCGATGAAGTTGCAACATGAACCTATCCGCCTAAAAGTATTCGGTGCAAACTGGTATGTTTATTATCATGATTCGTTTGTCCTTACCCAGTTAAAAGTATTCCCGTACATACAATTGTCGGTTATTGCTATCTTCCTGCTGGTCGCCTATACAGCGTTCAATACCTCGCGCAAATCCGAGCAAAACCAGGTTTGGGTGGGGCTTGCTAAAGAAACCGCGCATCAACTCGGTACACCCATTTCCTCCTTAATGGCTTGGGTCGAACTGATGAAGGAGAAATTTAATGCCGAGGATGATCCACTGATCGCCGAGATGGAAAACGACATCAAACGCCTCGAGATCGTGGCCGACCGTTTTTCAAAGATCGGCTCGAAACCGGTATTGGAAGATCATTCGGTTTATGACGTGGTAAAAGATTTTGTTGATTATTTTAAGATAAGGGTTAGCAATAAAATCAATTTCGAGATCGAAGGTAATACCTACTTGAGGGCTGGTTTAAACATACCACTTTTTGATTGGGTGTTGGAAAATCTGCTTAAAAACGCCGTTAACGCCATTGAGAATACGGGAAATATAAAGGTGGAAATATCCGGCAGTAAAACAAAAAAACAGGTTTATATTGACGTGACTGATACCGGAAAAGGGATACACCGTTCACATTTTGATACCGTTTTCAGGCCCGGATATACTACCCGGAAACGAGGCTGGGGATTGGGCCTGTCGTTAACTAAACGTATGGTAGAGAATTACCACGATGGACAGATATTTGTAAAAGATTCTGAAATAGGCAAGGGAACCACATTTCGCATCGTACTAAAAAGCTTGACCAATGATACACACACCACAACCTAATGAATATCCTCCATTTGCAGCGCACTATATTAGCCTAGTTCCGGGCCCGGAAGTACTTGAACTGCTCGAACAATCTAAGGATATCGTTTATAACCTGTTCAGCAATATGAGCGAAGAAAAAGCCCTATATGCTTATGCGGAAGGCAAGTGGACCTTAAAACAAATGCTTGGTCATATGATCGATACCGAGCGGACATTCGCATACCGTGCACTCTGTTTTTCAAGGAATAATATCGAGTTGCCAGGTTTTGATCAGGATATCTATGTAAACAATACTGATTTTAACAGCCGCACCATAAAAAGCCTGGCTGATGAATATAAAGCTACGCGCGAATCGAATCTATTTCTTTATCGTTCTTTCAGCGATGAACAATTATTACGCGGCGGGATCGCAAGCAAAGCGCCGACAAGTGTCAGGGGACTGATATATATGACAGCCGGGCACGAGCTGCATCATTTAAATTTGATCAAGGAGAAGTACTCTTAATCAGAATCAAGATTTAAGAGCCAGGATTCAAGATCGAAATATTATAAAAATAAAAAGGCCCGGCATAGCCGAACCTTTCCTGACTCTTGATTCTGAATCCTCGCTCTAAGAAATTATTCCTGCTCAGGGTTATCAGAAATTTCTTTCTTTTCTATGCGGTAAGAAGCAAATAAACCTAATCCTCCGAATATGGCTATAAGGGCGAAGTATATAGCTACATTGTCGTCATCGTAATCTGCGGTTTTTAGAAGTGTACGACTGAGTATATTAGCAAGCAACAGTCCTACACCCGCTCCCATAAGTAGCAATGCCCATTTCAAAATCGGATATGGTGCTGAACGTGGTTTGTACCTTCGGGGATCCATTCCCCGCTCTATCATCGCCATTCTTTCTCTTTTGTATAGGTAAACTATTCCAAAAACCATTGCAAAGAAGCCAAGGCAAATAAGTATTCCGGTCATCATCCCGAATTCGGGGGTATCTAAATTATTCATGATATTAATTTTTTTTAAGTTATGATTTTTTGTTCTCAAACCACCATTCCGGTGTATTTGAAAGCTATGACGACATGGTTTTAGAGGAGGTTACACTCTTTCTGAAAAAAGTTTGCAGACTTTTGTAAGTTGCAGTGGCAGTAGCGAGTGGCAGTAAAGAGTTATATAAATATGTATACAGGGTTTAATTAAGATAATGTACCAATTTATGACTGCTACTGCAACTCACAACTGCTACTGAAGAATTAACTATATTTACATAAGGCTGTAACCTTAGCAGTGAAGAAGTAGTCAGAGGTTGTATATAATGCAAAGCAAGCTTTCAGATATAGAATTGATAGAACAAAGCCTGGCCGGGAACCAGGCAGCTTACGCCGACCTTATAAGACGGCACCAGCGTTTTGTTTTTACGCTTGCCATGCGTTTTAGTAAAAACCGTGAGGATGCCGAGGAAATAGCACAGGATTGTTTTATTAAAGCTTACCGCTCATTGTCAAACTTTCAACGGCAATCCAAATTCAGCACCTGGTTGTATAGTATTGTTTATACAACAGCGATGACTTTTTTGCGGAAGAAAAGGGTTGACACCGACTCGATAGATGATGAGAACACTTATATTCAATTGGAGAACCATTCATCTGGTTTTGACAGTAATTCAGTTGAAAATAAATCGAGGTCATATTACCTGAACCAGGCGATAACACAATTACTGCCTGATGATGCGGCGATCATCACCTTGTTTTATATGGGCGAACAATCGCTGGAGGAGATAGGTAATACATTGGGTATCGAGCCAAACACAGTTAAAGTAAAACTATTCAGGGCGCGCCAACGTTTGAAAGAGAAGCTGGAGCGCAATTTAAAGCACGAGGTGAAAGAACTGATATGAATACGATGGAGGAAAAACTTTGGAACTATATTGATGGCACTTGCTCTGAGGAGGAAAAGAAAGCCATTAATATATTAATTGCGCAGGACGAAGTTTACCGGCGCAAATACGAAGAGCTGCTGGCCCTTAACCAGGAGTTCTCAAAAATGGAGCTGGATGAACCGCCAATGGCCTTCACTTATAATGTTATGGAAGCCATACGTGCAGAGCACGCACAACAACCCCTTAAAGCAGGGATAGACAAGCGTATTATTAAAGGCATCTCAGGGTTTTTTATTGTAAGCATTCTCTTACTAGTGATTTATGCACTGTCAACACTGCACCTAACGCCTGTCAATATTTCAGGACATCTGCCTGATAGTCTGAAACTTCCTGACATAAAAAATTATTTGAATAAACCGGTATTAGAAGGATTCCTGTTTTTTGATGTGGTATTGGGGCTGTTTCTATTTGATGCTTATTTACGTAAACGCGGTATGTCAAAACACGTATAATTTAGATTGAAAGTGTATGGCAAATGGAACACTCTGTAAAGAAAATAACACACCTCTTTTGATGCCCGGCATTCTCAATTAGTCAATTAACGTGCATACAATAAAAATGAAATTAACTTACAATTATGGTATAGTAATTGCGTTATAATAATTGAACTGGCAATCTTGCCGGTTTAATTGTGATAAGGTTTAGGTTGAAAGCCCCCAAACTGCAAGAGTGAGGGGGCTTTTATTTTGCCTCTATTTTAATATAGAACAATGAACTTTGACTTCGAATATTAAGTATACTTTTATCACTTCGACATTTAAAATTCTGTATTCGATGTTCGTTATTGCTGATCTTATCCACCCGACTCCTGAGCTTGCTTTTTCATTTTATTATTAGCCACAATAACAATCTCAACCCGGCGGTTTTGCGCGCGACCAGCTTCGGTACTATTATCAGCTATAGGTTCAGTTGCTGCTTTCCCATCAATTCTCATTCGTGAGCCTTCAATGCCATCATTTAACAGGTAATTTTTTACAGAAGAAGCCCTGTGTACTGACAGATCTATATTATCTTGCTGCGTTCCGGCATTATCGGTATGCCCGATGATCAATATATTAGTTTCAGCATTTTTTTGTAGTGATGAAGCTAAGTTTTTCAGGTTGGTTTCAGCATCCTGTTTAATATCCGCTTTACCCGCATCGAACAATATGCCCGAATCAAATTTTACTATAATGCCCTCACCCTCGCGGATAACCGTGGCACCGGGGACAGTTTGTTGTATCTCTGCCGCCTGCATATCCATATTACGGCCTATAAAAGCTCCGGCTGTACCGCCAACCGCTCCACCAATAATGGCTCCCATGGCTGTATTTCCTGCCGTTTTACCAATAAAAGCGCCAACAATGCCCCCGGTTCCGGCACCGATTGAAGCGCCTTGCTGAGTTTTGTCGAATGTATGGCAACCTATACTTAAGCCACTTGATGAAGCAACTATCAAACTATAAAGAAATATTTTAATTCTCAAATTCCTCATTCTCACATTTATATACATAGTAGTGGGCAAAGCCGATGCCATAGGAGGGTTTTAAAATAACTACCGCATATTTTTCTTATAGCTAGATTTTAGATTACATGGTGGTAATTTTTTTAATTTTAAAGATAATTTTCATCGCGATTAAATAATTACCGGCCTCTTTAAAGGACGGGACAAAGACAACAAAAAAGCCCCTATAAACAGGGGCCTTTCTTTTCAGAAGTATTTGACAATCAATTATCAGTCGCTCCGGGTATACTTGCAACACGATATCCGGTACCATTAGCATCCTGATACTCTTCATAAAAAACATTATCCGGCGAAACATAGAATTTCTTGTTGTTCAAAGTAACTTTACGGCAATCAGCGGGTAATTGGTCTACCACATCGCCTACTTTTATTTTTAATTCAGGTGCGGTAGCTGTTGTAGTTGTGGTTTGATTATTATTAGGTACATTATTATCCATGATCGGATCGTCATTGTCTGACATAGGCTGATCATTAACATTGCCTCCACTACCTGTATTCAACACTCCATCTTTACCAACTACGATATATACAGTCCGTCCATTGCCGTCAACACTTGCCTGGTAATAAACACCGTTCAATTCATAATACTCTGCACCATCAATCATGATCGCTTGTGCACCCGAAGGAAGGGAAGGAACTGCTGCACCAATCGGCGGAACAACTACTTCATACCCGCCATTGTACGGCCTATAAAAAGCACCGCTGTAATAATAGTACTGCAATGAGTTATAATAAAATGGATAGTATCCATAAGGCAGTACACCTAAATAAAATCCTATGTGCGGATATCCCCATCCAAAGCCAAACCTGAACCCGGATCCGTAACCGTGATATCCATAATATCTGCCACCGCGATAGTAACCACCATGATAACCGCCATAGTACCGTCCGCCACGATAATAACCTCCGCGATTACCGTAGGCACCGCGGTAACCATAGGCACCATGCGCAACTACGCCGCCTCTTACAGAGCCACGATAAGCATAGGCGCCTCGTCCACCTACTGCCCCATGAAAAGCACCTCCATTATGCACGCCTGCATTCCCATGAAAACTATTGCCGCCGCTATGAAAACTACTTCCGCCGTGACCCCCACCACCGTGGAAACTTCCACCGCCACCACCATGGGAACCCCCACCGTGAAACCCACCGCCGCCATGAGAACCACCACCACCGCCGTGTCCACCGCCACCACGATGCTGTGCATCAGCACTTGTAATTAATGCAACAGTCAGCATCCCTGTGAATGCTATTGCCGATATGTATTTAAACCACTTTTTCATAATCAAAGTTCTTTATCTAAATGTCTTTTGTTATTCGACTAAAGTCATTGCCAAAGGTTTATTTAACTCAAGTCGATTTTCTATTTAAAGCCAGATCATAAGTAAAAAACAGGCCATTAACGACGAAAGGCCCGATATACCGGGCCTTTTTTTATTCATCTTAATAATCTTTATCAGTTTTGTTTTTCGTCATCTGCCGGAATGCTTACGATACGGTAACCTTTAAAGTTATGCTGATCTGTAAAGTCTTCATAGTAGATACCGTCAGGCGATACATAATATTTTTTACCGTTCAGATTTACTTTCCGACAGCCATCTGGCAGTTGATTCAGGATATCGCCAACTTGCGGAGCCGGTGGGTTATTATTATCAGATGCTTCGCCATTTGTATTCAGCACACCATCTTTACCTGCTATCACATAGTTGGTTTTGCCTTTGTCATCAACATTTGCCTGGTAATACACCCCATTAAACTCGTAGTATTGCTGACCATCGATCACAATAGATGAAGCACCTTTTGGCAATGCTGGCACAACAGCACCAACGGGAGGAACAGTTACTTCGTATCCGCCGCCATCATAAGGCCTGTAAAAAACACCTCCATAATAATAATACAGATCGGAGCCATAATAAAACGGGAAGAAACCATAAGGCAAAAATCCGATACGATATCCTAAGCTGGGATAACCATAATAGCCAAAGCCATATCCGCCATGAAACCCAATGCCGATACCACTATGGAAGCCGATACCATGACCGAAACCACCACCGATACGTACTCCGCCACCGCCGTGAAACCCACGCTGAGCGTTAGCAGTAGAAACAAATGCGATTGAAAGCAATCCGGCCAGCGCAAATCCGGAGGCATATTTATATAACCTTTTCATAATTTTTATAAAAACTTAATTTTCTATTTTAAAGTATAATTTAGATCGAAATCCGCTACAAAGTTTAACGCAACGATCAATTCTAATGCTATTCTAATCTCTCCTATTTTAAAGAGAGATTTCGAGTTGATTACTGCATTAATACGTTTAAAATTATTCCAATAAAATACAATTATGATGGTTGTATCGATTTTTTACGATTTCAGGACATTCGGATAACTAAAAAGCCCCGGAAATACTTCCGGGGCCTTTTAATCCTACTTTTTCAGTTCAGTTACTGAAAATGTTTAGTGTAAATTTCCTTTTCCATCAGATGTGTAAGCGCCCATGTCGGCATTATATGCAGTGTTTCCATGTCCTATAGCTGGTGAACCTGCCTGTAAATGAAAATCATTGCTATTAGGAGCGCCATTTGGATTCAAAAATGAACCATCAAAGCTTTTAAACATCGGGTCACCTGTTGAAGTACCTGTTGAAATGATATCGGTAGATTGAACAACACCAAGGGCTCCGGCTGGATAATAATCTTCTCTTAAACTAACTGTTATTGCTGTGCCCGGAGGAGTCATAGTTAAAGGTGTGTTATCAACAAAAAAGTCAGCTGTTGAATAGAATAAATTAGAACCGTAATTAACGTTGTTAGCGCCGTCACTCTGAAATATTTCCAGACCATGGTAGCAGTTGACTATGATATTGTTATAAACATTGCCTTTTGCACTCAGCCCGAGTGAAACTCCACTGCCTGGTGCGGCAGCACCTCTTCTCCATCCACATGCTACAATGGTATTATTATAGACGTCAACATTTGTTAAGTCTGCGGTAAGCACCGCGTCTGTTTCTAATTTTATACCTGTACCAGCCTGACTAAATATTACATTATAAGCTACTTTACCTGTAGAACCAGTTTTAATATCAATCGCCTCGCCATCATTACTGCCCCCCGATTGAATAGTATTTCTTAAAATGGTTATTTTCGCGCCGCCAAACAAAGCCAAACCGTCATTCCGACCGTTTTCAACCCAGCTATCTTCAATATCTACGGTTATAGGTCTGTCAACGACAAGTGTTTTTCTTGCGCTACCTGTATTGTCGGCGCCGCCTGTATTTAATATTTTGGTCCATTTAATTGTTACCTCTTGTGCACTGTCGCAAGCAAAACCACCCCAGGTACCAGGGTTATTCGAGTCAGAATTGAAACTTACCGGACTTGCTTGTGTACCCAAAGACTGAAATACCCCCTGTATTTTGAACTGTGAATTATTTTTTACAATGATAATAGCACCTGGCTGGGCTAATAACGTATCGCCTTTGTTGACATTTATGTCAGCGGTTACGGTATAAGTGGAGCCGGTTAATAGTGTTCCTTTTATAGAACCACTGATGTTGCCCGCAGCAATTGGATGTGAAGGCTGGATCACCGGTTTTATACTCGTTGTGCCTCCCTTTTTTGAACAGGAAGACATGGAAGCCACTAAAGCGACAGCGGCTAGCCAAAAAGAAATTTGCTTGGTTTTCATATTTATAATTTGTTAATTACTATTAATAATTGCTGCGTACACCCAAGTTTAATAGTAGCACGGGGATAGGCCCGCGGTTTGCTTATACGTAGTTCGCCCTCTCAGTGTTGCATTTTGGGCAAAAACTATCGGTGGTGGAAGAATAAAAAATAGTTAATTATTTATCAGTTTTACTGCTCGCCATCTGCCGGTATGCTGACAATGCGGTAACCTTTAAAATTATGCTGATCTGTAAAGTCTTCATATAAATACCATCAGGCGATACATAATATTTTTTACCGTTCAGGTTCACTTTACGGCAGCCATCAGGCAGCTGATTCAGTATACCAACAACCTGGAGGGCAGGAAAGTATAAATCAGATCAAAATCTGCTGTAAAGTTTAATGCATATGATCAATTCTAATGTGGCCCTTTTTAAAGAGATATTCCACGCTGGTTACGCATTTATGCTTTTAAAAGTATTTCAATAAGTTTAATTATGGTGGTTGTATCGGATTTTTTTAATTTCACGACATTCGGATAAACTAAAAGGCCCCGGAAGTTTTCCAGGGCCTTTTAATCCAACTTTTTCAATTCTACTTTTTCAGTTCCGTTTCGTACAGAACTTTCCCGGTGTAATTAATTGCCTTTACATTTATTCGGGTGCTATCTATCGAAAAATACATAAAGCCATGTTCAGAAGCCTGGAAACGGCTGTATGGTATGCCTTCTGTAACTTTTGTCAACTCTGATCCCGCTCCTGAAATAAACTGATGAGTAAACCCTTCAGGTTTTAAGTGCTGCAACGAGTGTTCGTGACCGGATAAATAAATGTCTACCTTATGATCTTCGAAGGTTTTAGCCAGTGCTTTTCGCATGGTCAGCGTATCATAATTAGTAATACGCGGCCCAACAGTATAATAAGGATGGTGACCGACCACAATCTTCCACTTTACATCTGCCGAAGCCTTTTCGAGCGTCTCGTTTAACCATTTCATTTCGGTTTCTACGTAGTCCGCTTTGTTCTCGTGCAAAAATGGGTCAGTATCCATCATCACAAAAAGCACCTTATCCTTTACATTTTCCTTTTCGGCGCCTTTTATTTCTTTATCTTTTTTCAGCGTGACTTCTTTTGTATAATACCTGGCCGGCATATCCCAACGACGACTGATCTTACTATATCTTACCTGCGCATCTACATCTGTATGATAGTCATGATTACCTAAAACCGGGTACCAATCACACTGCAGCGCATGAGCGGTATAGATATTTTCAAATGAATAATGAAACAAAGGGTCATTCTCACTCACCACACCTGAAGGATAAAAGTTATCCCCGCATGAGATCACAAAATTATTCGGATGATCAGTACCCCATTGCCCCATTTGTTTGGCCACTTCCAGCTGGTCGTATTCACCATTTCTGCCCCAGTCGCCCAATGCCATAAAATGCAGGGGGAACTCATCCTTTATTGCAGGCAGCATGGTCAGGTCTTCACTTTCCAGGTGCGTTACCCGGGGCGCTGCCAAGGCCCCTATTGAAGGTATCAATGTAGCGCTGACAGCAGTCAGAGCGGTAGTTCGTACAAAATCTCTGCGTTTCATATTAATATTAGTTTAAACGGTATACCAATAGCTTAAAACTATCCGGTATCTGGGTCTTCGTTCCTTTCTGGAAATCTACAACCGGGAAATAAAGCTTATGTGTTGAAAAATCCAAAGCCATAGTTTTAGCGCGATTCTGTGTAGTTATTGTTTGTACAAGGCTATAATTATCCGCCGTATTTTGTTTAAAGACAGTAGCCGTGCCATCACCATTAGAAGCGATAACCAATTTGTTCGCTGCATCATAGATCACCGCATCCACACCGGCGCCGATTGGCAATGTTTGTACCACCTTCCCGGTAGTAATGTCAATCACGCTCATGCCTTTATTTTCGCGGCAAACGGTAAACAGGCGCTGATTATCTTTGTCGATAGCCAAACCTGTAGGGCCACCGCAAGGATTTAGCGGATAGTTTTTTATCACCTTCATTGCTTTAGCATCGATCACATTCAGGCTGCTTTTATCTTCCAGGTTATTGTAGATCAACCCATTCCCGTCAGACACTGCAAATTCAGGAGCGCCACCCAGTTCTATAGTGCTAATTTGTTTTAACTCCTGCGGGTCAACAACCATCGCAGCGTGGTCATCACCACCAAAAACAAATATTTTTTTTGAATACGGGTCATAAATAATACCATCAGCATCTTTCCCGGTTATGGGAATTACTTTGATAGTTTTGAATGTTTTAGTATCGAACGCAACAACGGCGCTTCCTTTTCCATCGCTGATAAAGCCCCTGTTCAATTCATTTACTACGGCTATACCATGAACCCCCTTCATGTTTTCGATAACAGCTACCTGTTTTTCAGTTTGCAGGTCGACCACGTTCACAGCAGTACCATGCGAAGCATATAAAACATGATTTGCCTGGTCAATAAAGGCATAATCATAACCGCCATTACCGGTAAGCTGGATAGTTTTATCGGCCACATAGTTTGGATTTTGAGCCATTGCACACAAAGGAAGCAGGGCGAAAGAGATTAATTTAAGTGTGTTTTTTAAAGTTTTCATTGGATTAATTTTTTTAATGAGCAACGCTAAATTGCATTCAAATACTGAAAACATTTAGTGTTTGTTTCCTTTACCATCAGTTGTATAAGCCCCCATATCCTGGTTACCCAGTTCAGGATGCTTAGTATCAAAACTTGGATTACCTGCACCAAAAGCAGGTGATCCTGTCTTCAAATGAAAATCATTAGTATTTGGATATCCATTAGGAGCGGCTACTGTGCCGTCGAATTTTACGAACAATGGGTCAAGATTACCGACTTTAGTCGAGATCAGGTCAGTAGGCTGCGGAGTTCCTGAAGCTCCTGCCGGATAAAAATTGGCTCTTAAGTTAATTTGAATAGTTGGATCAACAAGATCGGTAAATGAATCAACTGTAGCATAAAATAAATTATTACCATATGTAGTGTGTACTACATCGGCATCATTAAATATCTCTAAACCATGATAACAGTTTACATAAATATTATTATATATATGCCCTATTGCATTTACCCCTACAGATGTTCCACGCCCTGGCTCGGCAGAACCTCTTCTCCAGCCAACGGCAACTACCGTATTGTTATAAACATCAACTTCTGTTTGAGGAAAAGGAATATTTTTATTAGTTTCAAGTTTTATCCCGCTGCCAGCCTGGCTGAATATTACATTATATGCAACTACACCTGTTGTACCAGATTTTAAGTTGATCCCTTCGCCATCGGTACTTCCTGATGAACTAATGGTATTACGGAGAATGGTTACTTTAGCACCGAACAAGCCCATCAAATCATCCTGGCCGTTTGTAAACCATGAATCTTCAATATCAACGGGAACTCCAACTGTGTTAACAACAATTGTTCTCCTCGCGCTTCCTGAAGCGTCCGGGCCTCCGGTATTGTCAACATGAGTCCATTTAATAATAATCGCCTGTGCACTATCAGCCTGAAAACCGCCCCATGTACCGGGCTTATTTGCGTCTGAGTTAAAAAACACAGGACTGTCCTGTGTCCCCAGTAAATTCAAAACACCCTGAATATTAAACTGAGCATTATTTTTTACCACAATTATGGCTCCTGGCTGTGCCGATAAGGTGTCACCTTTTTTTATTGTAATGTCTCCTGTTACCGAATACGTTTGCCCCGTTAATAACGTGCCTTTTACAAACCCACTGATGTTACCTGGCGCAATAGGGCTTGATGTGGGTATTTTGATTTTGGTGAACGTATTTACTTCTGCTTTTTTACATGAAGAAGTAACAGCGATAGATAATATGCTTGTTAGTATTATATATATGTGTTTTGTTTTCATCTTAATAATTTTTGAATTATAACGAATACCGTAAACCTAAATTAAAACTCACATTATAGAGGTCTTTTGACTGTATCAAGTTGTCAATTTTAACGGTGGTGGGCGTATTTAAAATATTATTAACCTTTGCAGTAAGTGTAAAATGCCGGCTTACCTGCTTCTCTCCTGATAATGCTAAAAAGGATTGTGGCTGTGTATAATAATCGTAGCCGTATCCGTTGTAAATGAACGGAATGGTTTTGCTGGTATAAGTGTACGCTAACTGTATAAATTCCTTATGCTTATCGTTTTTATATAATAATGATAAGTTTATCACATTGCCTGTTTGCCCCTGCAATGGCCTGTCTTGAGGCTTTAAAATACTAGTATCTTTCCCTTGAGCGGTTTTAGTGTTATATACTTTAGGAGATTTTATATTTGAATAGGTATAGGTATAATTACCTGATATTCCTAAATTACCAAAATACCTGCTGTACACAACTTCAGCACCTGCAACTTTAGCAGTACCAAAATTTTGCGGTTGTGTTGATGCCTGCCCTCCCTGGTCAAGACCTTGCAATGCAAATTCTATAGGATTTTTGATATTCTTATAAAAAGCCCCTAAAAAAAACTGTTCTTCGTTCTTTGGAAAAAGCTCATATCGTAAATCATAGTTATCCGCTTCAGAATGTTTTATAAAAGGGTTACCGTTAATATCAGTAGCTTCTCCAAATGTTGCCGTAGGAACCAGTTCAAATAAAGCGGGCCGTGAAATTGACTTGAAATAAGAAGCTCTGAAATTAGATAGATCATTTAACTTGTATTTCAACTGCAAACTTGGTAATAAGTCTGTGTAGGTTTTTCTTTCGCTACTTAAGACGGTTAGCACTACAGGATTAGTATCATAACCTTGTTTGGTTCCTTCTACGCGCACGCCGCCTATAACATCCAACTTATTTAATGTTAGTTTAAACTGTCCATAGCCAGCGGTGATATCTTCAAATGCTGTATAATTGGAAACATCACTTTGCAAACTCCCGGTGACATTATAAACTATCCAATTGGCACTATAAATATCGGTAAACGGGCTTTTAACACCATTAGCCTCAGGCGCCGGCTTTAATTCATATTGATTTTGTTTATTGAAACGCGTGCTGTGGCGATATAATCCACCTGCTTTCAATTGAAGTGAGTTATTATTCCCTCCCAAATCTGTAGTATAACTTAAGCTTCCCGTAGCGCTCAGATCTTTATTGCCATTTTTAGACCATATCCTGGATATTGCATCAAAATAGTTTGGCGTACTTGTAAAATCAGGATTGATCAGGTGATTTAATGTCAGATCAGCCCTGTCTGGCGAATTGGCTGTAGCATTCGAGTAGATTCCAGCCCAGTCAAATTGAAAATGTTTAGCAATGATATGTTTGCCACTAAGTTTTAAATTTTCAACATACTGATTTTGGATATAAGAACGGTTATCATTATATACCGTACCCGTGCCCGGACCAACGCGACCGCCATTACCCCCTATAATTGAAGTATCTATACTTAACCGGGCCTGGGCAATATATGTATAGAGGAAAACATTATCCAGCGATATTTTATTCTTATCGTCGAACTTATAGTCTAAATGTCCTGATAACCCATTGTTTAATTGTTGTGTTGAATACGTTCTGTTTGCTACATCAGAGATAATCGGCCTATTATTGTTTTGGGGATCGAGTATGGCAATATTAAACTCAGAATTTGTACCATAATATTGATTCTGATAGCTGTCAGATACAATAAAGCCTAACTTGTTATTAAAAAATCTTCGTCCATAAGTAAAACTTGCCAACGAAGTTGGAGGCGCCGTCGTTTTAGTAAAATCAAGGTTGGGCCTTGAAAAATAACCAGGCGGAGCTAAATATCCACTTCCAAATCTATCAATCGGGCTTTTTCTTTGAACAGCTCCTTCGTCAAAGCTATCATATTTACGATTAAAAAATATAGCACTGTAACCTAATGAAACATCTGCTTTAAAGTATTCATGGTCCGGGGCATCTTTGAAAACCAGGTTAACGGTACCACCGATTGCATCACCCTCCATTTCGGGTGTAAGCGTTTTACTAACCTCAATACGATCTAATAGATCAGATGGTACTATAGTCAATGAAACAAACCTTGAAACAGGGTCGGGGCTCGTTACTTTTACACCATTAATAAGGGAATTATTATAACGTGGTTCTAATCCCCGGATAATTGCATATGCTTCGTCCGATCCGCTGTTACGTTGCAGGGTTACAGCAGAAACTCTTGTAATTGCTGTTGCCGCATTAAGGTCGGGTGAACGCTCCATTGCTCTTGCCGAAAGGACATTTGTAATGTTATTAGCATTTTTTTCGGATTGCCTTGAAGAAGATTCATTACTTTCATTCAGTTTGCCGTACACATTTACTGTGTTAAGATCCTTTTTGTGTTCGGCTAATGGGATATTTAAAATAATTACTTGTCCGGCAGCAATATTTATCTCTTTTTCAAATTCCTCGAAACCAATATATTTAACTTTGATTTTGTATTCTCCGGGGCTAAGCTTATCGAATTCAAAATTTCCGAACGCATCTGTAACTGCCCCCTTGTTTAAATTGTCAAAATGGATGTAAGCTCCGGGCAATGGTTCATTGCTTGTGCCATCTGTTATCCTACCTTTCAGTATTGCATTCTGAGCTGATGCAAGCGAAGCAAATAAGAAAAAAACAATAATTAGGTAAAGTCTGCTGATCATAAACTTTCAATTTTTCAGCAAAACATCGGCTCAATCCTGTGGAAATTCTGAATAAATCGCCTTGGAACAATTACTTAATCTATTGATAATTAATCATTAACAAACATGCACCATCCCGCCTGTTTTGTAACAAAATGCATACAAAAAAGTGAACTTAATTTAACATGGATTAGATATCAATACAAAGGTTTACATTGAAGCCCTTCTCTTGTGAAGAAGGGCTTCAAATCATTTTGGCAGGTAAAATCTATTACTTCCGGTAGAGCATAAATACGTTGCCGGGGCTTAAGAATTTATAATAACTATTATTTTTTCACCTCAAAAGTAAAATACTGGCTTCCGGCTTCACCATTAGCGGTAATACCTTGTATTACACAAATATATTTACCTTCCTCGTCTGAAGTATAAAATGTTACCTGGTTTTTACCTTGTAAACTTGTATTTATATTTGGTGCCCAAAACAGCAGACTTCTAAAATCGGGCATCCGGTTCGCAGCCTGTTTGTCCGTCTCATAGGCCGGCGAATAAAATACCCTTTGTAACTGCATGCCTTCATAATCAACTACTACAGCGTGCGGATCAAGCTCTACACCTGCAAGGTCGCCTTTGTAAGAAGCGTAACTCAAAATACCTTCTGCATCCGCAGGACCCCAAAAAAACCTGTCTTTTACCACATCCAATCTTTTTATTTTTAACGGGTCCACCGCCATCACTTTATTCATATCAAAAATAGGTATGCCGTCAAGCATTACCAGTGGATCCCCTTCTAAAAACCCTTTCTCGCTGATCGCTCTTATCTCATATTTTTTCTGCGGATGAAATACATTTACCTCTCTTATATATTCACGCAACACTTCTTCCATCGTAGTAAAGCGGGTGTAATCATCCAGTCTGTAAACCTTATCAGGTTTGCCATAAAACCCGGTACTGTCTACAACAGGTTCATAAAATTGCCTGGTCTTGCTTCCGGCATAAATATTCTGGATCTGCATAGCCATGTTTTGTGTTTCAAGCGGCTTCTGCATATCGGCAGTAAGATTAAATGCAGGCAATATGTTTTTTGAATATTGCTCAGAAAAAGGACTTGCAATGTCTATCCGATAAGTACTATCCCGTTGTGTGTTTGTTTGCACAACAATTTCACCCGGACCGTATAGATCTTTGGTATTGAATAATAACCTTCCTGACGAATCACTTACAGCGGTAAATAGCTGAACTCTTTTGCCCGGAACGCCAAAATAAGCTACCACTTCATTTGCAGGTTTATTAGTTGCCGGGTCAATCATTTTTCCGCTTACAATATGACCATTATACTCGGGCAAAAATGCAAAGGCAGCGGGTTTGTTTTTTAATACATCATCCCATTGAAATCTGCGCCAGCCCTGTGTTAGCATCAGGTTATCAACAGCTTCATCAACATCCGCATTATTATGTCTTAAATAGTAGTCCGGTGATTCGACATTTCCGCGCAAATCAGAGCTTAGCCAAAAATAACTTGCAATATCTCCCGGATCGGCCGTTTGATAGGCATCCAGATGGTATACTGACAAAGATAAATTAGCATTCAGTTGCTTACCGGATTGATCTTTGGCTAAAACAGAGACATTTACTTTTTTACGGGTTCCATAATTTTGCTGATCAGCAGAAGCATCAATTGCCAGGCCTTTAACAGGGCGCTTAAAGTAAAGACGTTCGCACACCGGTTGTTTATCGCCATTAAAAATTGTGATATGCGATATACCATCATCCAATGCTGATTTATCAATAGTAAAATTGGCCGATCCGTTAATTAAACCTGCCCGCTTTGCTACCTTTACTAATTGCCTGGTATGTGCAAAAAGATAAACACCGCCATCTGAACTCTCTACATTAGCCTTTACACTTATCTGTAATTGTCCCGAACCATTATCGGTTAGGCCCATCACATATCCCTGGCTATTACCCGCAGGAAAATTCTTTATTACAGGACCGCCATTAACTACCCTGATAACTGCTTTGTAAGTACTGCCTGCAGCAGGTGTAATCGCAAAATGACCCATTCCAAATCTTAATGATTTAAATCGAACAACAGTATCATTCTTTTGGTCGATAATTGCCCCATTAAAGTCAATTCCTTTACCATCTTTACCCACAGCTTTAAGCGCAACATTACTGCTGATGCCATTTACCAAATATCCGCCTTCGGGAAAAAACTGAACATCATAGTCTGTTTTGCCTGGCATTGCTGAGGCAACCGGCGCACGTTGTGGATTAACTATAGTAATACTTTTCTCGAAATAATAATCAGGACTAAAATTCTTCATCCAATTAGTATATGCCCTGAAATGGAAATTACCATTATTAACAGAAACCGGGATGTATAAAGATCCGCTTCCGTGCCCGTTATGTAATTCAACCTTTGCTTGTATTACAGGGTTATTGCTATCATCCAACACCTCAACATAAGCAACCTTGCTCAGATTTAATGGCTTATTGTAGCTCCCATCCACTACATAAAGTTTAAACCATAATATTTCGCCTGTGAGATAAGCCCCTTTATCAGTATGAACAAATATCTTCTCCTGCAGAGCTTGTTGCCTGTAGTTATTAAAACTCGTCTGGATTTCGTTTAGCGTTTGGGCTGAACAACTAAATGAACCTAAAATTGCCAAAGCAATAATTCCGGTTACATTTCTGAAAATACTGATCATTTGTTTCATGTTATTAATGTCTTATGTTGGCTGTAAATTCTTATTCAATTTAATAAAATATCTTCTGTATCTATTGACTTGTCCAAAAATCAGGAGCCTTACTCGTTCCTCTTAAAGTGCAATCCACACATACGCCCGAAGATGCTGTATAGCCAGTTGGCGGATGCCCGGGTTGTTGTATCGGTTCAACAGGTATATTAATGGTTCCGGGCGCATATAGGTAGGACGCTACGTCATTATTACCCGTTTTAGGGTTTGAATATAAATAGGATGCCAATAAACATCCACTGTACGGTGTAAGCGGCCTCCATTGCGCTCCTACAGGCAATGCCGAAGTAGAGATAAATATTCTTTTTTGTGTAACCGTACCTGCCGTTATGTAACCAATAACCTGTTCTGCCGGAATAGTAGTACAATGTATATTCCCTGTTAATGACGAGGGTTGCGGATCAAAAATACCACCTAATTGCTCTGTGTTTTTCCGCAGCTGCTGATAATAATCATGTGCATCGGGCGTCAAAGCATATTGTTTCACAAGTATGCTGTAACGTTCGGTAAACTTTTCAGAGTTTGATGGTATAAATCCAACTGGCTGACTTGTCACTATATCGTTGGTTAGTTTTGCCGTTGAATTCAAAATAATATCACTTGATTTGTCCGACTGCCAGCATTTATAGATCTGAGCTGTCGCACCTCTGAATACTATCGTATCAACAGGGTCCGTTTTCAACATTAACTGCGAATCAAATGCCGCATGAATTATCCACGTTTCGGTATAATCCCAACGATAATAACGCGTATTGTTAGTAGGGTCATGTGTGGCGGCGTTAACTTCCATTCCATCGCTTTTAGCCTGGAAACTCAAGCTGTCAATCGCCGGTGAAATTTTTGCCGCGACATAATCAGACTGATAAACTTTGTTATCAGCGGTAGTAATCTGAAGTCGATATTTGCCGGATGGGTTTAGATTCAACCCTACCTCGATATAATATCCAGCGCTTGTTTCTGTTAACGGATAACTGGTATTAGCATCACTTTGTACTACCACAGATGCGCCTGTCTCGGCAGGTGCTGCGCTACCGGGTGTTGATAGTGCAATCGTATGTGTCAAACGGATGATGGTCGTATCTGCACCAGTATTTATCATCCCTTCAACCACAAGATGGCTTGCACCTGATGCTACTACGGGAGGTAAATACGGCTTCTTACATCTTAACATACTCACTGACATTAATAGCAGTAAAAAAATTATATATTTTGTTTTCATCATTGGTCGGTCCAGAAACTCGGTCGCTTATTAGTGCCCCTTAAAGTGCAATCCATTACCCCTTTCCGTCAACGGATAGCTGATATTGGCATCACTTTCAATCTCTACAGTCGCATTTAACTCAGGTTTTGTAAGGGTGTCAGAATACAGCGCTGTAGTACGGCTCAATTTAATTACAGTCAAATCCTGGCTGGTATTGATCGTGCCTTCAACAACCAAATAATTGCTATTTGTTGCAACAACCGTTGGCAAATACGGCTTTTTACAGCTATTAAATGCACAAAGACCAATCATTAATATGTATATATACGTATTCATTATTGCCAAAAACTTGGTTTTTTATTTGTTCCCCTTAAAGTACAATCCACGCACTCCCTTGATGCAGCTGTGTACCCTAATGGTGGGTGGCCCGGTAATCCTATCGCATCAATGGGTATTAAAGGATTAGGGTTGTTATTTGTTAAATAATTAATGTAAGCGTCCACCTGGTTAGGGGGCCCAGGGGGATACACATAAAGGCAGCATGACTGCCCCGGAAAGGCAAGATGACAATTAGTATAAAATGGCGTAGTTGGCCAGCCAGGCAATTGCTGTTTCTGAATAAATATGCGCTGGCTTGTTGTACTGCCAACAGTAATATAGCCAATAACCGGTTCAGACGCATTATTAACAGAATGTATATTCCCCTCGATCTCTGATGGTAATGCATCAAAGATGCTTCCCAATTGTTCTGTATTTTTTTTCAGGTTGGTATAAAAAGTATATGCTTCCAATGATAAAGCATACTGTTTTACTAAAATGCTGTATTTATCCTCTATTTTCTCAGCTGTTGATGGAATAGAGATAACAGGATTATCAAAAATTACATCCCGGGATAGCTTGGCTGACGATCCTAAAACTATTGTGCTTGAAATATTATTTGCCCAGCAATCGGTAATATTGTCTGTGATCATGTTGCGCCCTAGGACCGTATCACCGTTAGAATAAAAATAGGACGGAAAGTTTGAATGAAACATCCACGTTTCCTGGTATTCCCAACGGTAATAAAATACTTTATTGCTGTTATCATGTGTGCTTACATAAATATTTACTCCAGGCCCCGAAACAGTTCCTTTTATATCATAACTAACACTATCAATAGGTGGTGAATTTAGCACTTCCACATAATCTGATAAATATTGCCCGCTATTGGTTTTTATTCTTAAACGATATTTATGAGAGCCATCAAGATTTAAACCTGCTGATATATACTTTCCATCAGTAGCTTCTGTTAGAGAGTAAATTGTATTTTGGTCGCTTTCTACTGTCAATACTGCACCCAGTACCGGGTTATCAGTAGCCTTACTCGAAAGTTTAATAGTCCGGCTTACTTTAATAATTGTTGAATCGCTACCGGTATTAATTACCCCCTCAACTACCAGGTAATTATTATTGGCGGAAACAATAGCTGGTGCATACGGTTTCTTACATCCCATAACTGAAATTATTAAAATCAAAATATACGCCTCCCTTTTCATAACTCTGTTTTCTCATTGCCAAAATGGTGGTGGTTGTTTTTTTCCTCTTATTGTACAATCCGCGCATTCACGACTTGTAGTAGTATAAACTGATGGGGTTAAAGGCGGAAAACCATCTATTGGTATAAACAAATCCGGATTTAAAACTATTGTGTTGATGTACAAGTCTGAACCAACATGCACAGTATCTAAAGGGCAGCTATAAGGATAAGTTGGCCGCCATTCATCAGGTAATTGATTTTTTGAAATAAATACGCGTTTTGACGGAACTGTACACACGCTTATATAACCAATTACCGGTAATGATGTATTACTGATACAATGTATATTACTCTCTATCTGCGATGGTTGTGCATCAAAAATACTTCCTAGTTGTTCTGTGTTTTTCCTTAATTCTGTCCAAAAAGTATAGGCTGCACTGGTCAAAGCATACTGCCTTACCAGGATACTATATTTCATTTCTATTTTTTCTGATGTAGACGGTACCTGGGCTATCGGATTTTGATATATGTTATCCTGCTGCAAATTGGATGATGAGCCCAATACCACATCGCTCGAAATATCATTTGTATAGCAAATAGTTATGTTTTGGCTAGGCTGCCTAACTAATATTTGAGATCCATCTGAAATATAGTTCGATATATATTTAGCCTGAAACTGCCATGCTTCGTCATAATCCCATCGGTAATAGTGTGTGCTGTTGGTGGCATCATGTGTGTTGGCATAAACCTGCAAACTATTATTAACAGGGTTTACATTAAAACCAATACTATCAATAGGCGGTGTAATTTTTACCGGAACAAAGTCTGAAAGATATTCCTGGTTATCACTTGTTTTTATTCTTAACCGGTAATTTCGGGCCTTGTCAAGATTTAAACCGGTTGATATATAATTTCCGATGCCGGCTTCAATTAAGGGGTAAACAGCATTCTGATCGCTTTCAACAATAACTGCCGCACCTTGTAGAGGGTTACCGGTTATTTTACTCGAAACATTAACAGTTCGGCTAAGTTTAATGATGGTAGAATCTGCACCCGGATTGATCACACCCTCAACCACCAAATAGCTATTATTCGCAGCGACAATAGCCGGGGCAAAAGGTTTTTTACACCCCAGACCTGTTATAGTTGTTGCAGCAATAAAAAAAACTATTTTCTTTGCCATTTTCATTTCCAAAATGATGGTTGTTTATTTGATCCTCTGATTGTACAATCAGCGCATTGAGCATCTGTAGATAGATAACCGACATCCTTACCTTGTGACTCAATTGGATATATTGCAAATTCACTGGTATTCAACGGAAGCAGAAATAGTGCAACATCGTTTTGGCAGTCTCTATCATGGCAATACAATAAGGTGTCTAATTCACACTGATAAGGGTAAACAGCAATCCAGTTGGCGGGTAGTTGGCTGTTGGTAATAAAAATCCTTTTTTGCTGAACATTGGTCACACTTATATAACCAACAACCGGCTCCGAGGGCTTTGTAATACAGCGTATATTACCTGGTATTTCTGATGGTTGTGTAGAAAAAATGGTTCCTAATTGCTCTGTATTCTTTTTAAGGTTTTGCCAAAAGTTGTAAGCCTCACTTGTCAAGGCATATTGTTTAACCAGGATACTATATTTGGTTTCTAACTTTTCGGATGTAGATGCGACTTGTGTAAGCGGGCTTTGGTAAATTACATCTTTAGCCAGCTTAGCAGAGGAGCCTAGTAAAGTAGTACTTGAAACCTGGTTCCCATAGCAAGTAAATATCTGCTGCTCGGCTGTACGAACTTTTAATTTAGTGCCGTCTGTAATGTAATTGGTCCCGTATTTTGCGTGGAAGTTCCATGTTTCAGTATACTCCCAACGATAATATCGGGTGGCATTATTATCATCATGCGTGTTGACATAGAGCTGTATCCCGTTACTTTGCGTAATAAAACCAACGCTGTCAATTGGTGGTGTAGGTTTTACCGCTTCAGGGTCCGAAGCATATTCTTTTCCGTCTGAGGTTTTTATATACAGATGATATTTATGTGTATTGTCAAGATTTAAGGCTGGCGATGCATATTTCCCTTTTCCAATCTCTGGTATTGAATAAGTAATATTTTGATCACTCTCAACTAAAACCTGGGCACCCAATTCGGGATTGGCTTTCATTGTATCTGCAATATTCACTGTACGGCTCAAATTGATAATAGTTGAATCCTGTCCGCTGTTTATCACACCTTCAACCACCAGGTAATTGCTGTTTGATGCTGCAATTGATGGCGCATATGGCTTCTTACAAGCTGTTATTGCCATAGCCGAAAATGATATTGCACATAAATACTTGCTCATACTCATTTAAAACCTTATATTATAGTTGATAAATGGTATTGGCTTGGCAAATATGGATAGCTTGTATCCGTTTATAGCCCCGCCTTGTTCGGTGAAATACGTTGAATAAGCATTGGCACGACCGGTCAAATTATACACCCCTATATTCCAAGAATTATGGGTCAGTTGATGCACCCGGTGATTGCCTTCTATATTTAATGCAATATCTGTCCTGAAATAATCCGGGATACGATACTGATTCCGGTCAGAGTAAAAAACCCTCTCCGATCCGGCATATTCATATTTAGCTATTGGCAACGTTATTGGCCGCCCTGTGCTGTAGGTAAAGTCCAGAGAAACGCTAAACCTGTGACTAACCCTGTAATTACCGGTAAAGTTGAAATCATTCGGTTTGTCATAGTTGGCCGGGTAAAAACTGCCGTTATTGATCAGCTCGCCTGCATTCGGGTCAGCCTGTCTCAGGAAGGTTCTTGAATAGGTATAGCTGATCCAGCCGTTCAGCTTTCCTGCTGTCTTCTTGATCAGAAACTCTATCCCGTAGGCTTTCCCCTGCGTCTCCACCACATCCTGCTCGATATGCTGGTTCAGCAGCAGCGTCGCCCCGCTCTTGTAATCCAGGTAATCCGATATCCATTTGTAATATACTTCCACCGAGGTCTCTATCGTATTGGCCTGGTTGTTATGGTACAACCCCAGCGAGGCCTGTTTGCCAAACTGCGGTTTGATGTTCGGATCGCTCAGCTTATAGGTGTCCGTGGGTGAGATCGCTGTCGTGTTCGACAGCAGGTGGATGTATTGTCTGAGCGTATTGTACGATGCCTTCAGCGAGGTGTTATCACCCAAACTGTAGCGTGCCGACAGCCGGATCTCCGGGCCGCCATAGGTGTTGATTACCTTGTTCTTCCCATAGGTCGTGCTGTCTACGATGTTCACCCCTTCTTTGGGCAGGTTCGGCGCGTAATTGTCCACCGTCTGCGGGCCCAGATAGGCGTACAGCGAGTAGCGGATACCCGCACTGATCGACAGTTCCGGGGTCACATCATATTTGTCGCCCAAATACAGCGCGCTTTCCAGTGCCTGTTCCGCCGGTACGATATCCGGCACCACCAGCGATTTTTCTCCGTTGGGTTCATTATCCCCCGGGTTCAGGTGGTAGTTGATCGCGCTCAGCCCGAAGTTGATCGTGTTCTTCGGGTTCAGGTAATAGTTAAAGTCCGCCTTAAAGTCGTATTGCTTGACCTCGAAGTTCAGCTTATAGGCGGTTACCGGGTTGGCCGAGCTCGATACATCGTACTGGTAGTCGTCTATCCCGGTCATAAACACGCTGTAGAGCTTATTGCTGAAGTTATGCTTCCACTTGATGTTGGCATTCCGGTTACGGTAGCCATAGGCCGTATCGCTGTTCAGCCTGAACTTATCCTGGCTCAGATAGGTGGTGATATAGATATTGTTCTTCTCGTTGATCTGGTGGCTGATATCCAGGTTGGCGTCGTAGAACGAGGCCGAGCTGTGCTTGTAGGCTTCCGGCAGCAGCGTCAGCAGCCAGTCCGAATAGGTCGTCCTTGCCCCGAAGATGAACGAGGTCTTATCCCTGATGATCGGTCCTTCCACGTTCAGCCGGCTGGTCAGCAAACCGATGCCTGCCGTGCCCGTGAATTTCTTTTTGTTCCCTTCCCGGTCGGCTACGTCCAGTACCGAGGACAGCCTGCCGCCGTATTTCTCCGGGATGGTACTTTTATACAGCTCGATGCTCTTGACGATATCCGGGTTAAAGGCCGAAAAGAAACCGAAAAAGTGCGAGGGGTTATAGATCGTGGCATCGTTCAGCAGGATCAGGTTCTGGTCGGCCGAGCCGCCCCGTACGTTAAAGCCGGTGGTAGCCTCACCCACCGATTGCACGCCCGGCAGGGACAGCACTACCCTTAATATGTCGGCTTCGCCGAAGGCCGTCGGGATCTGCTTGATGCTCTTGATGTCCAGCTTGTTTACCCCCATCTCCACGCTGCGTACATTGGCTACCTTTTCCGCCGAGATCTGCACCTCTTTCAGCGAGGTCACCTGTTCCTGCATCTCGATGTTCAGCTTGCCGTCCGAATACAGAATGATCCTTCTTTTGGTGTCCTTCATCCCCAGGCCCTTGATCGTCAGCGTCTGGCGTCCCCGCGGCAGGGTCAGCGAGAAATAACCGAACTGGTCGGTAGCGATACCCGTCCTGGTGTCCGGGTTATAGATGCTCGCCCCGATGATCCCTTCTCCCGATTTCGAGTTCTTCACATAGCCCGCCAGGTTCGCTGTCCCCGACTTGATGTTGTTCGTCCGGATGCCGATCTCGTACAGCTTGTTCTCCGTCGTCGCCTCTGGTACCTTCTTCGACTCTTCCGTATAGTCAACTATTGCTCCTTGCGCGGGCGCATTTGCTGCGGTAGGTTGCGCATTAAAAAAACCTGCTGTTAAACCTGTTCTTATCTCCCGACCCTTAGTTATAAATACCTGTTGCTGTGAGATGGCATAATGAAAATCGGTTTTACTAAAAGCCATATACAATATTGCATCCAGCGTTTTATCAGTAGCCTGAAGTGTTATTTTTAGGCTATCAAGCTGTACCGGGTCATAATAAAAATGATAACCCGTCTTTGATTCCAGTTCGCTTGCAAATTGCTCGATTTTAGCTTGCTGAAAATTAACGCTGATCAATTTTTTATCTCCGTCCTGGCCATTTGCCAGTTTAAAACAACACAGGAAAAGAAGACCCAAAAAGTAAATTTTTTTCATTAGAATAAAGGTTCAGTAGTCGATTTCGTTAGAGCTTAGAACTTTCCCTTGCTCAATTTATCTTAAGTATGGTTGGTTTATGTGCGTATGTACAGATCAAGTTGCTCAATTCGTTAAATGATCATAATAGGCTGCTATTTTCGCCATAGCATCATCAGGATTGGCATTATACTTGATTTTATTAGTTTTGAGATATTGCTGAAGCTCACTTTTTTTATCTTTTAGAACATTCAGAATAGAACTTTTACTGCCGATTTTATAATAGATATTACCTTTTCTGAGGTAGTAATCATTTGTTGAAGTGAAAAAAGTCTCCAGAGTGAGCACTGACGAATTTGGCGCGCTTTGGATAGTTTTTGATCTCCTGGCCAAAATCTCAATCTTACCACCATAGAGCTGATCGTAATAACCAGATACGATGCCTGATTTATCATTGTTTATTGAATCTGCATCCAGCCTGATAAAATAATGATTGGAGAAAGAAAAATCATGTACCCGGCCTTTTAATAAGCTAAACATGGTAAACTTATTATATAAAAGTACGACAAGGGCATCTTTATAAACATCATACATCATAGGTACATTTTTATAAAGTATGCCATCATAGGTCACTTCTCCCGGCTCCCAACCCTGAGCATCATATGGAAAAAGGGCGTTTCCCTTTGTATGCGGATCGTATGGTAAGTATTCGTGTCCGTCATATAATCTTGATTGCTGTCCAATTGATTTATAGAAATTTGAAACGGTTTGAGTGATGCTTGTTTGAAGATAAGAACTATCATTCAACGGAGTCTGTCCGAATGATTTGGCAATAAAAAACAGGCTCAAAAAACACAGGGCAGCTATTTTAAGTAGACTTTTTTTCATTAAAATGGGATAAATTGGTTATGACAAAAGAGAAAGATGGAATATACTATACTTTTAGTTATAAATCAAATAGTTATTTTAAAAACATACCAAAAAGTCTTTATCTGTATCAATGTTGTTACCACAAATAACTTCAATAACAATAACAAATGGCGCTCAGAATCGTATTAATTGGTTCTACTGTATTTAGTACTATTAATCCGTTCTTTCAATAAATACGGTAAAACAATTAAAAATTGCAACACTAAATCAATCCAAATTATTAATTATGAAAGCTTTAAAAGTTTTGGTTATCATTTTATTGGCAACTTTCAGTTTCCAGGCAGCAAGCGCACAAGTAAGACATCACCACAAAAAGTATCACAAAGTGGCTAAGAGACACCACAGAATTGTTAAACATCACTAAAATAAAAAAGGCTCTCCCGATCACAATCAGGAGAGCCTTTTTCAATTAGCTTATTATATAAGGTATTATAGTTTACGTTTAACCTCTACATTTTCATAGGCTTCTACTATATCCCCAACTTCGATATTATTAAAGTTGTGTATGTTTAAGCCGCATTCGTATCCCGCATTTACCTCTTTCACATCATCCTTAAAGCGTTTTAACGAAGCTAATTCACCCGTGTAGATCACTACACCTTCGCGAATTATCCGGATCTTGCTGTTACGCGTTATCTTACCATCAAGTACCATACAACCTGCGATTGTACCCACTTTACTAATCTTGAAGGTTTCGCGTATCTCTACGTTAGCCACAATCTTCTCTTCAAACGTAGGAGCAAGCATGCCTTCCATTGCAGCTTTTATCTCGTTTATTGCGTCGTAGATAATTGAATAAAGCCTGATATCGATCTGTTCCTGCTCAGCCAGTTTACGTGCACCACTAGAAGGACGTACTTGGAAACCAATGATAATCGCATCAGAAGCTGAAGCCAGCAATACATCTGATTCTGATATCTGCCCTACAGCTTTTGAAATGATGTTTACTTGTATTTGTTCTGTAGAAAGTTTAAGCAGTGAATCGGACAGTGCTTCGATTGATCCATCCACGTCACCCTTAACAATAATATTTAACTCCTTAAAGTTACCAACCGCCAAACGACGACCGATCTCATCAAGTGTAATATGTTTCTGTGTACGTAAGCCTTGTTCGCGCTGTAACTGAAGGCGTTTATTGGCTATCTCACGAGCCTCTACTTCGCTTTCAAGGGCGTTAAATTTATCACCGGCAGTTGGAGCGCCCTGCATACCCAACACCTGTACAGGTGTTGAAGGTCCTGCAAAATCAACTCTCTGGCCCCGCTCATTAGTCAATGCCTTTACACGTCCGCTATAACAGCCGGCCAGTATAGGATCACCAACCTTTAGTCTGCCGGCCTGTACTAATATAGTAGTAACTATACCACGACCTTTATCCAGGGCAGCTTCAATAACAGTACCTATAGCACGCTTATTGGGATTAGCTGTTAGCTCGAGCAATTCTGCTTCCAGCAATACTTTTTCTAAAAGTTTATCTACGTTTAAGCCTGTTTTAGCAGATATCTCCTGCGATTGATATTTACCGCCCCATTCCTCAACCAAAATATTCATGGCTGATAATTGTTCGCGTATCTTATCCGCATTTGCACCCGGGCGATCTATCTTGTTAAATGCAAATATTATAGGTGCACCTGCAGCCTGCGCGTGGTTTATGGCTTCGCGTGTTTGCGGCATCACACTATCATCAGCAGCAATAACAATAATTACAATATCTGTTACCTGTGCACCCCTTGCACGCATAGCGGTAAACGCCTCGTGACCCGGTGTATCCAGGAACGTTATTTTTCCTTTATCATCTGGTAATGTTACCTCATATGCACCAATGTGCTGGGTAATACCACCTGCTTCTCCACCTATAACATTTGTTTTACGTATAAAATCCAGCAATGAAGTTTTACCGTGGTCAACGTGTCCCATAATGGTCACAATTGGCGCACGTGGTATCAAATCTTCCGGATTATCCGGAGTATCCAAGTTACCTTCTTCGTCCTGTGGTTTTACAAATTCAACCTGGTAGCCAAATTCATCAGCCACAATGGTTAATGTTTCTGCGTCAAGTCTTTGGTTGATTGACACAAACATGCCCAGGCTCATACAAGTGGAGATGATCTGCGTAACAGAAACATCCATCATTGAAGCTAACTCGTTTGCAGTTACAAACTCGGTAACCTTCAATACTTTTGACTGGAGTTCCTGCTCTAATGCCAATTCTTCAGCACTTGCTGCAACATCATCACGTTTTTGCCTGCGGAACTTAGCACGCTGAGCAAATTTCCCCGACTTACCGGCCCCGCTTAAACGGGCCAGTGTTGCCTTGATCTGGTCTTGTATTTCCTTTTCTGAAGGCTCTTCCTTAGGCGTGTTAGGCGTATTGTTACGATTACCTCTGAAATCAGGACGGTTTCCACCACCTCCAGCAGGCCCTGTATTTGCACTCCTGTTCCTGAAATCAGGGCGATTGGGATTAACAACTCCCTGAGGTGGTTGATTTTGTTGCTGATTATTATGGTTACTGCCTCCCTGGCTATCTTTACGCTTTCTTTTGCGCTTATGGTCAGCAGCACTATTGGTATTTGACGATGAAGCGATCGGTTGATTACGTTTTGGTTCGTTTACAGGTAACTGTATTTTACCAATTACGTTCGGGCCGGTTAACCTTGCGGCCTTGGCTCTAATTACCTCATCAACCTCAGGTTCTTCAGCAACGGGAGCCGGAGTCTCTGCTACTACCGGTTTTTCAACAACCGGCGGTTTAACAGGTACTGGCTCTTCTTTTATCTCTTTTACTTCTTCCTTTACCTCTTTTACAGGTTCAGGCTCCACGGCTTTTACAACCGGTGGTGCCGGTGGTGGTGTTACTATTTCTTCCTTCTTTGGTTCTGGTTTAACTTCCGGAACTATCTCTTTTTTAGCAACTACCGGCTCTTCTTTTTTCTCAGCAGCAGGGAACGGTGCATTCAGATCGATCTTACCAACTACTTTTACACCAGGTAAACTTATATCACTGCGCTCCTCGGTCTTAACAGGCTCTGGCTTCGGTTTTTCAACCGGAGCTGTAAAATGCCCGCTATTTTTGATCAGAATTTCTTCATTTTCAAAATCCCTTGAGCGGCGTGTTTCACTTGGCTTTTCAGGAATATGGCCAGGCTCTTCCTTCCTTATCTTCCCAATACTTATCTGCTTGGCCTCTTCCTTAATAATTTTATCCGCAGCAAATTCCTTGAGCAGGGTATTATACATCTCACCGTCGAGAATGGTGTTGGGATGCTTTTCGAGCTTGAATCCCTTTCCACCCAAAAAATCAACGATGGTACCTGTACCAATGTTCAGCTCCTTTGCTGCTTTAAATAGTTTTATAGATTTGTCGTCTGACATTTATTATTACTTTCTCTGCTTTATTGCTGCAAAAATACGATTTTAATTTTGCTTATTCCTGTTTATTCAAACTCAGCTTGCAGAATTGATAAAACTTCCTTAACAGTTTCTTCTTCGAGATCAGTACGTTTAACCAACTCATTAACGGTTAAAGCCAGTACTGATTTCGCTGTATCCAGACCGATACGTTTAAATTCGTCCAGGATCCAGCTTTCTATTTCGTCTGAGAATTCTTCAATATCCACGTCCTCATCCTGCTCATCTGCTTCGCGATAAACATCTATTTCATATCCTGTCAATTTACCTGCCAGTTTGATATTATGTCCGCCACGACCGATAGCTAATGATACCTGGTCTGGTTTTAAATACACTGCGGCTGTTTTTTTCTCATCATCCAGCTTAATAGATGTTATTTTGGCCGGAGATAAAGCACGCTGTATATATAGTTGTAAATTATTGGTAAAGTTAATTACGTCAATATTCTCATTTTTCAACTCACGTACGATACCGTGTATACGAGATCCCTTCATACCCACACAGGCACCAACCGGATCAATACGGTCATCATATGATTCAACAGCTACTTTTGCTCTTTCGCCCGGTTCACGTACAATTTTTTTGATGGTGATCAGTCCGTCGAATATTTCCGGTACTTCCAGTTCAAACAAACGCTGTAAAAATTCAGGTGCTGTACGCGAAATAATGATCTTTGGATTGCTGTTTAGCATATCCACCTTGCTCACTACCGCTTTTACATTATCGCCTTTTTTAAAGTAATCTGCAGGTATTTGTTCTGATTTTGGTAATAATAGCTCATTGCCTTCATCATCCAGTACCAATGTTTCCTTTTTCCAAACCTGGTAAACCTCACCGGTTACTATTTCACCTACACGGTCTTTATATTTCTTAAATACTTCGTCTTTCTCTAATTCAAGGATCTTAGAAACCAGGGTCTGGCGTGCAGCTAATATTGCACGGCGACCAAAACTTTCCAGCGTGATCTGCTCTATATATTCATCACCCACTTCCAAATCCGGATCATATGTTTTTGCTTCTGCAAGTTCAATTTCCAGATCATCATCTTCTGAAAAACCATCTTCCATAACGGTACGTGTGCGCCAGATCTCTAAGTCACCATTATCAGTGTTCACGATCACGTCACAATTCTCATCATTACCATACTTTTTCCTGATCATGCTTCTGAAAACGTCTTCCAGTACGCTCATCATAGTTGGCCGGTCAATGTTCTTGAAATCTTTAAATTCCTGAAAAGACTCAATTAAATTAATATTGCTCATTTTTTACTTGAATGATATTAAAACTTTTGTTTCTGTTATTTGTGAAAAAGGCACCACAACTTCTATTGTTTCGGCCTTTTTCCCTTTTTCTTTATTCACTTCTTCTATAATAACGGCATCTTCCGTTATTCCTGTTAATTTACCTTCTTTTTTACTGCCATCAGCCAATTTAATGGATAATTGCCTGCCGACATTTTTCACATATTGCCTGGGCAATACCAGTGGTGCATCAATACCCGGAGATGAAACTTCCAGGTTATAAGCATCTTCCAGCACATTTTCTTCTTCCAAATGGAACCCTACGTGACGGCTTATCTGCGCACAATCGGCAATGCCTATCCCCTTTTCACCATCAACAAGTATTACCAGCCTTCCGTTTGAATGCATTTTTACATCCACTAAAAATAGATCGGTCCGCCCTTCAGCGGATATTTTTTCTTCAACCAATTCGGTTACCCTTTTTTCAATATTCATCATCCGTTACTTTTGGGCAGCGATTTTTTTTAGGTAAAATAAAAGAGGGGACTACGGCCCCCTCTAATTCTTTTAATTACGCTGCAAATATACAAATTTTATTTCAAATTCAATAGCCTGCTCGTTTTTTAGTAGCTAAAAACCAAATCTTTATGGCCTAATGTTCCGGGGCGCTTTTTGTCCCTAATATATTGCCAGGCATCTTCACTTTCATTATGCGGGTAGTAACGCAAAAAGTATGCTTGCTTTCTTTTAAAGGGGGTATCGGGCGTAAAAACTACTGAAGTATCAGCAAACTTGTATTTACCGGGTTGCTCCTGCTGGTAATCTTTCATGTCCGTGTCAGCAGGCATTTTGTAAACAGGCAGCAAACTTTGCCCGATATTATTGGCAGTATCCCTGGCGATATCAGCAATAACCGCTTTATCAAATCCACTTATTTTTACAGAACGATTACTATCTATAAGATTTATTGTCAGGTTTAGTTTTGCCTGCTTCTTAGTACATCCTATGGAAATTACCAGTAATAAATATAAGCCGATTCTTCTCATTTCCGATAAAGGTAAGCAAACCTTCAAAATAACATTCGGCTGATATTTAAACTACTGTAAACACGATACTTTATTATATTTTTGCAGCTCTATATTATGGGCAAAAAAGGAGTTTTATTGGTTAATCTGGGTACACCTGATAGTCCGTCGACTGCAGATGTACGCCGTTATCTTCGTGAATTTTTGATGGACCCCCGCGTGATTGATATCAACCCGTTAGCGCGCACATTATTGGTAAAGGGCATTATTGTGCCTACCCGCGGACCAAAATCAGCTAAATTGTACCAAAAGATATGGGACGATAAAACCGGTTCCCCTTTATTGCATTACAGCAAATTGCAACAGCAATTATTACAGCAGCGCCTGGGTGATCAATACATTGTCGAACTTGCCATGCGTTATCAAAACCCGAATATCGAATCGGCTTTAGAAAGGTTGAAGGCAGCTTTGGTCGATGATATCCGGGTAATACCTATGTTCCCTCAATATGCATCAGCGAGCACTGGTTCTGTTTATGAAAAGGTAATGGGATTAGTTGGCCAATGGCCCACAGCCCCAACAATATCTTTTATAAATTCTTTCCATGATAACAAGTTGATGATCGAAGCCTTTGTTGATAATGCTTTGAAATATCGGCCTGAAACTTACGATCATATTTTATTCAGCTTTCATGGCCTGCCACAACGCCAGATGATCAAATCAGATCATACGCACAGCCATTGTTTAAAAGTAGCCGATTGCTGCCAGACCCTTACCGAAGCCAATAAATTTTGTTATTCTGCACAATCGTATCATACTGCAAGGCTGATTGCTGAAAAATTAAATATCCCAAAGGAAAAGTACACCATCTGTTTCCAATCTCGCCTTGGTAGCGACCCATGGGTACAGCCTTACACCAGTGAGGTTGTTGCCAAATTAGCAAAAGAGGGCAAAAAACGCCTTTTGGTATTTTGCCCGGCATTTGTAGCTGATTGCCTTGAAACCGTATATGAGGTGACCACAGAATACGGTGACGAGTTTAAAGCATTGGGCGGCGAGCATGTACAATTGGTGGAGAGTTTGAATGATTCGCCGCTATGGATCGATGCGTTGGAACAGCTAGTCAGGCAAACTAACAATAACCCCGCTTCACTCGCCTAAATTCATTTTAAAATTTATTGCATTTAGCGCATCATTTTATTGGAGATCTAAATTAATTTAATTTACTTTGTATTTAAAAGTACTTTTAATAGATAAAGATGAAAGTAAAAATGATCCTTCCGGCTTTAACAGAAGCCGAAAATCCTTTTTGGCGCCCCATTAAATATTCTCTGTTTCCTCCCTTAGGGCTGGCCACATTAGCAGCCTATCTTGCGCCTGATGATGAGATCGACTTGCAGGATCAGCATGTCGAAAAGCTTAACCTTGACGACAGACCCGATCTTGTTGTGATACAAGTCTATATTACTAATGCCTACCGTGCTTATCAAATGGCTGATCATTATCGCAAAATGGGCTCATACGTGATTTTAGGAGGCCTGCATGTAACCTCACTTCCGTTGGAGGCTGCTCCGCACGCCGATACAATCTTTCTAGGCCCTGGGGAAGATACCTTTCCTAAATTTTTAGAAGATTTCAAAAATAAAAAACCGCAAAAGGTTTATCGTTCCGCTATACGAACGCTCGAAAAAGTGCCGCCAATAAGGAGGGATTTGATCAAAAGACACCTGTACCTGGTACCCAATTCAATTGTAGTAACGAGGGGCTGCCCGCATCATTGCAGTTTTTGTTATAAGGATGCCTTTTTTGAAGGTGGCCGCACCTTTTATACGCAGGAAGTAGACGATGCGCTCGCAGAAATTGACAGGTTACCTGGACGACATCTATATTTTCTGGATGACCATCTACTGGGCAATGCCCTATTTGGTGAAGCCTTGTTTGAAGGTATGAAGGGAATGAACCGGCTTTTTCAGGGTGCTGCTACTGTTGATTCTATACTAAGAGGGAACCTGATCGAAAAGGCAGCTGAAGCAGGCCTGAGAAGTCTTTTTGTGGGCTTCGAAACGTTTTCTCCTCAAAATCTTAAACAAAGCAACAAAAAACAAAACCTTGAAAAAGACTATACAAAAGCAGTTAACCGTTTGCACTCGTTGGGGATAATGATAAACGGTAGCTTTGTTTTTGGCCTTGATGAGGATGATAAAGATGTTTTCAAAAGAACAGTGGATTGGGGAGTCAAAAACGCGATCACTACATCAACTTATCATATTCTGACACCTTATCCCGGCACTGAACTATTCAGAAGTATGGAAAAACAGGACAGAATACTTACCCGCAACTGGGATATGTATAATACACGAAATGTGGTTTTTGAAACAAAAAAACTCACAGCCGATGAGCTAACCAATGGTTATGAGTGGGCATATAAGCAGTTTTATAAATGGAATAATATTTTTGAGGCCAGTCTTAAACATGAGTTGCACACTCATAAATTGAAACATTTTTTTTATGCGGGCGGATGGAAAAAATTCGAGGCTGTCTGGAATTTTTTGATAAAAACAAAAAACCTTAATAATACGCTACCGCTGCTTGAAGGCGTACTGGCAAAAGTAAAAGGCATTGACAAGACGAACATACTGCCCGAAATACAAACACATCCGTAGTTTAAAAATATCTTATAGCCCTATTACAATCTTATCCACTCACTCACAATCTTCGCTGACAATAAACACAATGGTATCCCACCTCCGGGATGCACGCTTCCGCCACAGAAATACAAATTCTTGATTTTGACTGAACGATTGGCGTGGCGTAAAAATGCTGCGAAGCGGCTGTTTGAACTGGAACCATAAATAGAGCCCTGGTAAGAGGATGTTTGGTTTTCTATTGACCTTGGATCAAGTACAGATTCGGCTACAATTAAATCAGCAATATCCGTTTTAAGAATACGGGATAGCTTTTCTTGTATATTAGTTCTTGTTTCTTTTATTAGTTGGCCCCAATCCTGTCCTTTGTTTGCCGGGACGTTGATCATCACAAACCAATTTTCGCAACCGGGAGGTGCATCATCGGGTTTAAATTTTGAGCTGATATTGACATATACCGTCGGATCATGATGGATAGTTTGCTTTTGCCAGATATGCTCAAATTCTGTTTTATAATCGGTGCTGAAAAAGATATTATGAAGATCAAGCTCCTCAAACTTCTTTTTGATTCCCCAATAAAATATCAGTGCAGAACTGCTTCGCTCCTGGTTCAGTGTTTTCTTGGGGAAAAGATGAGAATGATCGCTCAATAATTTATGATACGTAAACCAGACATCCATATTAGACACCACAATATCAGCCTCAATAATACAATCACGTATTTTTATACCAATTGGTTTTTTATTTTCTAGGATGACTCTCTCAACCGGTGAATTATAATGAAACTTAACTCCAATTGATTCTGCAAGCTGTACCAGGCTGCTCACAATGTTATACATTCCCTTCTCTGGGAAGTATGCTCCTAAATGATGTTCCAAATGCGGTATTACATTTAGGGTAGCGGGCACCTGGTAAGGGTCTGATCCGTTGTAGGTAGCATAGCGGTCGGCATATTGCACCATATGCTCGTCCTTAAAAAGGCTGTTATTAGCCTCGTGCATTGTGCGGGAAGTGTCTAATTTAGGTAATCGGAACAACGCGCGTACAGCGTCAAAAGTAAAATAGGTTTTTAAGCGATGCAGCGACTGCTCAAGAAATATAGGACGACTTATTTGATAGATCCGGCTACTGTTTTCTAAGTGTTTTCGGATAGCGTCCGCATCACCGGTCAGTTTTTCAACTTCATTTATAAATTTCTCTTCATCAGCATAAGCAGTTAACCGACTGCCATCTTCATAAAAATACTGGCATAATGTATCCAGCTTTTGATAGCTGAAATATTGTGACGGCTTTTTACCAGCAAGCTCAAATAACTCATCCACATATTGCGGCATGGTGAACAAACTCGGACCCGCATCAAACCGAAAGCCGTCTTGTTCAAACTCAGCTATCTTTCCCCCAGCATAATTATTAGCCTCGAAAACCTCAACCTGGTAGCCTTTTACCGCCAACCGGACAGCTGTTGCTATCCCGGCTATTCCGGCACCAATGATCACAGCTTTTTTTTGAGGCATGTGGCAAATATAAACCCGATACGCAAAAAAAGGCAGGGTTTTTAACCCTGCCTCTAATAATTGCTATTTTATTGTTATGCGTGATGGTGAGCGCCCTCACGGATCTCTTCGATCATTTTTTGGTTAAACGCTTCCAGATCTGCCGGAGTGCGGCTGGTTACTAAACCATTATCTACCACTACCTCCTGGTCTATCCAACGTACACCGGCATTTCTCAGGTCAGTTTGTAGCGATGGGTATGATGTCATTGTGCGTCCGCTTATCAGTCCGGTTTCTATTAATAGTTGCGGTCCATGACATATGGCGGCTACTGGTTTACCGTCTTTTAAAAATGAGAATGCAAACGCCACAGCTTCTTTATTTTGTCTCAGCTTGTCCGGGTTCATTACACCGCCCGGCAGTATAAGTGCATCATAATCATTAGGGTTTGCCTCGCTCAACTGCTTATCCACATTAATTTCGATGCCCCACTCCGTTTCATTCCAGGCTTTTATTTTGCCCATTTTGGGTGAGATCACATCCACTTTTGCCCCGGCGGCTTCCAATGCTTGCTTAGGGCTTGTTAATTCTACTTGCTCGAATCCTTCTTCTGTAAGGATAGCTACCTTACGATCATTTAAACTTGCCATAATATCTGTGTTTATTAATTGAAAATTAAATTTCTTTCTATAAACTACGTTTGGCAGGAAGCAAGGTTTTTGATTTTTTCAGAAATATTGCCTTTATACGTATTGCAGGGCATATTTCATAAAGTTGCTGGTAAGGCCGAAGTCTTCGGTTCCTTTGCGACGGATGAAATAGAAATCACGGGTTATTTTTAACCCTTCTATAGGTACTTCTACCAGGTCACCTTCGGCCAGCTGGCGGATGATCGAGGGACGCGGCATGAAGCCCAGGCATTGGTCGGCCAGTAAGAAATTCTTTAAGGCCTCGGTTCCGCCCAGTCTTATTTTAACAGACAAGTCGGCTGGTTTAATATGATGATCAGACAATGCTTTCAACAAGGCGTTTAAAGTACCTGATCCCCGTTCACGCAGTGCAACCGGAGTTTTCAAAAGCTGTTTTATGGTCAGCGATTTACCCGCCAGCGGGCTTTTTGATGAACAAACCGGAATTACCTCATCGCTCATAAATGGGTTATAAGAAACGGTTGTCAGCTTGTTATCTACCTCAATAATACCGATGTCTACTTCGTGGTTCAATAATGCATTCAGGATATATTCCGAGTTACGGTTAACCAGTTGCACATGCACATTAGCATATTCGCGCTGAAAACCGGAAAGTATGGATGGTAAAATGTATAGCGCAATGGTGGTACTGGCGCCAAGCCGCAAATGACCTGCTGCCTGTGACACATTACTTAGAACGGACAGGTCATATTCGATTTTACGCTCAATTTCAGTAGCCTGTAATAAATATTCATTCAGGCGTTTGCCAGCTTCGGTTAACAGAATACTATTTCCCTTGCGTTCAAACAATGGCACTTTATACTGATCTTCTAAAGCCTTTACATGCTTGCTGATGGCGGGCTGTGTTACAAACAACACCTGAGCCGCCTTTGAGAAACTCAAATTGGCAGCTACTTCCATAAAAACACGGTGAGCAAATGAGATCATTTTTTCAGATTGTCATTGCGAGCGAGAGCGTGGCAATCGCAGACTGTGCATGTCCGCCCTGTATAGTTCGCGATTGCTTCGTCCCTCGCAATGACAAGTTTATTAATTTTTGCGCTAATGTAAGATTATTTAATTCTTCACCCGTTCAAAATATTGACCTGTAAATTTATAAGTTATGAAATTTCCATTCGCCCTTCCATTTTCTAAAACCACAGGTATCTTTAAAATTGTAGATTTTTCGTCGTAACCTATTTCAGCCAATTCTCCAGAACCATCAGAGTTGTCAATATAATTAAACTCAATATTGCTATGCAGTCCAGTTTTGGTTTTAATAAGTTTCACATTGTCATTCAGCGTATCATTTTCAATTGAAAAAACCTGCACACCATGTATATATTCCTGACTGCTCATTTTAGCAGAATAAATAGCAAGATAATATGTCCTTCTATCCCTTTTCAAGGTGTATATCGTATCATAAGCCGTATTAGCCCCTCCAGTTGAATTTGTATTTTGTCCTTTTTTATATTGAATCACATTCTCATAGGCAACTTGTGTGCCGCCCATTCCGGTATCCCAGAAATAAATTCTTAATCTGCCATCTGCTGACCCAATCATTCCTAATCCGGAAAAATCAAAGGATTTAAATGGCTGTGTAAGCGTAAATGGGAAATTAGATGTATAGTACATTAATTTTTTACTGAATTTATCATTTTCTTCCCCAAGTGAATCAGGGTTATATCTGCTTGTATCATTACTATATAAATCTGATCGTCTCCAATAATCAATCTTCTTAAATGATTTTAAAAGATCATCCTCTATCTGCTTAGGTGTTTGAGCAGATAGATCATAACTAATGAAGCACAAAAAACTAAATAGAACCAGGCTTAACGTTTTCATGGTATTAAAGATCTTTATTCGCCTTTTACTTTCTCAAAATACTGGCCATTGAATTTGTAGGTAATGTACGTTTCCGTTGCCCACATATTTTCAGCAATCAGGGGGAATGTTATTGTTTTTGCCTTAGGATCATACTCAAGCGTAATTTCACTCATATTATCTGAATTTGTAAGATGCTGATCGTAGGAATAATACAATTTATTAGTTAGTCCGCTTTTGGTTTTTATGAGCTTTACCTTATCATTTAATCTCCCATTTTCAATAGTAAATATCCTCATCCCTTCTCCCCTTGCATTTAGTGAGAAAATCCCAAAGTAAGTAGCCAGGTAATAGGTTTTGTTGCCCACAATCAATGTGTAAAGTCTATCATATTTGCAAACATAATTATTCCCGTTTCGGGTTGTATCCAATACTATATTGGTTCGCTCTCCCCATTTATATTGAATAACATTTTTAAAAGTGTGCTGTAAACCCCCGAGGTCGGTGTCCCATGAATATATTTTAAAAAGGCCGTCAGACGATGTACAGCTCAATCCTTCCACCGGGAATCTTTCCTCGATTGTGAACGGATACCTTTCGCCATAAAATTTCAATTTTTTATAAAAATTATCATTTGCCCGGGCTAATGAATCGTATACTTCGCCTATACTATCAGTTGATTTTTGCGCGTTCCAACAATCAATTTCCCTAAACGATTGGAGAAGATCATCTTTGATTTTTTTAGGCTTTTGAGCGGACAGGTCAACAGTAATAAAACACAAAAGTGTTAGCAGGAATAGGTTTAGAGGTTTCATGATACAGGTAAAAGTCCGGAAATAAAAATAGGGATAATCAACGATCATCCCTATCAAATTTATTATCCGAATAAAAATTTTACACTTCTGCAGGCTGGCCTATCAAATGATTGGCAACCAGGTACTCTGCTATTTGCACTGCGTTGGTAGCTGCACCTTTACGCAGGTTATCAGATACGATCCAGCAATTCAGTGTATTTGCCTGACTTTCGTCCCTGCGTATACGGCCTACAAATACTTCGTCTTTTTCGTGTGCATCCAAAGGCATCGGGTATTTCAGGTTAGCTACATCATCAACTACCGATACACCGGGCGCTTTTTCCAAAATTGATCTTACTTCTGCCAGATCAAAATCATTTGCAAACTCAATGTTTACAGATTCTGAGTGACCACCGACAACCGGGATACGTACTGTAGTAGCGGTAACTTTGATGCTGTCGTCACCCATGATCTTCTGGGTTTCTTTGATCATCTTCATTTCCTCTTTAGTGTAACCGTTGTCGGTAAATACATCGATATGCGGTAACACGTTCAGGTCGATCTGGTATGGATAAGCTTTTGGGCCGTCAATCCCCTTACGTTCGTTAAATAGCTGGTCAACAGCTTTTACACCGGTACCTGTTACAGATTGGTAAGTTGAAACAACGATCCTTTTGATCTTATATTTATCATGAAGTGGTTTTAAAGCCACTACCATTTGTATGGTTGAACAATTTGGGTTGGCAATAATTTTATCTTCTGCTGTCAGTACATCGGCGTTTACTTCGGGCACTACCAATTTCTTGGTTGGGTCCATGCGCCATGCTGATGAATTATCTACTACAGTTGTCCCGGCTTCGGCAAAAAGAGGCGCCTGTGCCAGTGATGTGCTCCCGCCTGCTGAAAATAAAGCAAGGTCGGGCTTTTGTTTTATCGCATCCTCAACAGAAACCACCTTATACTGCTTACCCTTGAATGTTACTTCTTTACCAACACTCTTTTCTGAAGCTACGGGAATCAATTCTGTTACCGGGAAGTTGCGTTCTTCAAGAATCTGCAACATTTTAGTGCCCACCAATCCTGTGGCACCTACAACTGCGACTTTCATTATAATGATTTGTTTTTGATTTGTAATGAAGCTTCCTTCGGAGGTTTCATTTTTTAAATTATTATGTAATTAATTGAACCCCAAATATCCGATTTTTTTCGCTTTTATTAAACACATCCCACTTCGAATTGTCTGAATCTTAATTTATTGGACCATAGCGAGGCCAAATTTTAATTAATTGTAAAAACAATGCTAATAATTTCAAATTCTATAAATTCACCGGCATCGTCAATTCCTGTTCAGACAAAAAAATCTACCTTTGCGCATTAACTGAATTTACATGAGCGAAAAGATATTAGTGATCGGCGCTAATGGCCAGATAGGGACAGAACTGGTCAACGCTTTAAGGAATATTCACGGCGCCGAGCAGGTTATTGCTTCGGATATCAATAGTCCAATATATGCTATCCGGCACAGTGGGCCGTTTGAGCTTGTGAACGTACTGGATAAAGATAATTTACATCATATTTTTACCAAACATCAGCCTACGCAGGTCTATTTGCTGGCAGCTATTTTATCTGCCGTAGGCGAACAAAAACCAAAAATGGCCTGGGACCTTAATATGACCGGGTTAATACAAGTGTTGGATTATGCTGTTGAGTTTAAAACCAAAAAAGTATTTTGGCCAAGCTCGATAGCCGTTTTCGGACCGCATTCGCCACAGGAAAATACGCCACAATATTGCGTGATGGACCCGAACACGGTTTATGGTTTTAGTAAACTGGCAGGCGAGCGCTGGTGTGAATACTATTATAATAAGTACGGGTTGGATGTAAGGAGCCTCCGTTACCCCGGATTAATAGGCTGGCGGGCAAATCCGGGTGGTGGTACTACAGATTATGCGGTGCATATTTTTCATGAAGCATTGAAAAAAGGCCGTTATGAAAGTTTTCTATCAGCCAATACCGCGTTGCCGATGATGTATATGGATGATGCCATACGTGCTACTATTACGCTGATGGATGCACCACCAGAAAAACTGAGCATACGTTCGTCTTACAACCTGGCAGGTATTAGCTTTACACCGACGCAATTAGCGGATGAAATAAAGAAAACGATCCCCGGGTTTGAGATCAGCTATGCAGCAAGCGACCCACGACAAGCGATAGCCGATAGCTGGCCAAAATCAATCGATGATAGCTATGCACAACAGGATTGGGGTTGGAAATTAGAATATGACCTGGCCCCGATGACAGAAGACATGCTGAAGAATTTGAAAAACGTAATTTGAGGTGAAGGGTGAAAGGATAAAGGCAAAAGGGCTTTATTACGTTAAATAAAAGAAACAAGTATTATATTAGCTGAGTCCATGGACAATAGACCATGGACCATTGACTTTTAAAAAAATGGGAAGAGCATTTGAGTTCCGAAAAGAAAGAAAATTTAAACGCTGGGCCAAAATGGCGGTTCAGTTTACCCGTTTAGGTAAAGAAATTGTAATGGCGGTAAAGGCCGGCGGTGGCGATGTGAATACCAATTCGCGTTTACGGACGGCCGTGCAAAATTCCAAGGCCGTTAACATGCCTAAAGACCGTGTTGAAGCTGCTATTAAAAGGGCCGTGAGCCGTGATGAAAAAGATTACGAAGAAATTGTATATGAGGGCTATGCACCGCATGGCGTAGCCGTATTGGTGGAAACTGCTACTGATAATACCAACCGTACTGTTGCCAATGTACGCAGTTACTTTACTAAAACAGGTGGCGCTTTAGGCAAAACCGGCTCGCTTGATTTTATCTTTACGCGTAAGTCTGTTTTTACTTTTGAACCTGGCGACCGCGACCTGGAAGAACTGGAATTAGAACTGATAGACGCCGGCTTAGAAGATTTGTTTGTTGAAGCTGACGAAACTGGCAATGATATTGCTGTACTTCATACAGCATTTGAGGATTTTGGCAAAATGCAGAAAGCTTTGGAAGAAGCAGGGATCGAAGTGAAATCAGCAAAACTGGAGCGTATTCCGCAATCATTCCATGAAGTGACAGAAGAACAAGTCGCCGATGTAATGAAGCTGATCGACAAACTAGAAGAGGATGACGATGTGCAGGCGGTATACCATAATATGGCGGAGTGAGTTGATTTCGGATTTCGGAAGTCCGATTTCGGAATTGGTTGATTGAGTTGGATTAAGTTATGAGATGAGAATCAGGGGAATCCTTTAATCGTATAAATCAAGGTTCAGACATTATGCCTCTTTTCAGTTCACGTAAGGAAGAAAAAAAAGTAAAGGTCACGTTTTCTAACGGGATACTTTTTGTTGAGAAACCTGATGGAAAAAAACAGGCTTTTCCATTGGAATGGTTCCCTAAACTATTGAATGCGAGCGATGAAGAGCGTGAAGACTGGAAGCAAACTGACAAAGGAATCCACTTCAATAAATTAGATATAGACGTAAGCTATTAGATGGCGTACATAATATAGGAAACGGCAATATCTCATATTTTTCCTTAATTGTAAATCTAAAAAGATGACATTCGAAGAATTTTTTCAGAAGAAAAAGATCAGCCTGGTTTCCCTTGAACAGGGTGAACCCTCTCTTTTTTCTGAATTTAAAGTTCACTTCGAACAGATGGGTGAAAAAAGTTTTGACCACACCAAAAAATACTGGTTCAACAAGTTAAGATTGCGTTTCCCGGCCCCACCGGAAGTTAAGGTTGAAAAAGTAGCGATCGAAAATCCTTTGGCCGAGCAAACGATAAATGAAACTTTATCGGAAACCCCTTCATCAGCCAATGTGGGGTTTAAACCACGTTTTAAAGCAGGGGCAACAAAACCGGCTGAAACAATATCAAATCCCGAACTTATTCCAGAGAAGCCTGTCGAAAATATTGAACAAGTTATTCCTTCACCCGCTATAGGATTCAAGCCTAAGTTTAAAGCAGGAGTTACTAAATCAGCAGAGCCATCACCAAATACAGAACCTGCTCCTTCTGAAACACCGATTGAAAATCCAGAGCAAGCCACGCCAAAACCAGCAATAGGATTTAAACCAAAATTCAAGGCTGGGGTTACAAAGTCAGCTGAGCCTTCAAATACTGAATCTGCACCTTCTGAAACACCGACTGAAAAGCGGGAACAAGAAACTCCCAAACCTGCGCTAGGATTTAAACCGAAATTTAAAGCTGGGGTTACCAAAACCACTCAGCCAGTTCCGGAAAAAACCGAAGAACCAAAGGACGAAACACCTGCTGCAGGTCAGTCTGCCGAAAATACCGAAGCCAAGCCTGCTTACAAGCCCCGCTTCAATATGAAGAATATCAAGCCGAAAGAGGGTGAATAAATCTTTTATATCTTCTTCAATACCTCTTCCAGTTCTGTAAAATTATTAATTGCATACGGTGCATCAACAACTTCACCAAAACCATATTCAGCATAAATAAAAGGCAGGTTATTTTTATTAGCGGCTTCAAAATCTCCCGTAGTATCACCAATATACACAGCATTACGCAACTCATTCCGGGAAATGATCATCTCTATATTTTCGGCTTTCGGTTTGCCGGTTACGCCTATACATTCATAATCAGCGAACAAATTGCCTAGTCGATGCTGGTCAAGAAAATTTTCGATATATCCTGTAAGGCAATTGCTTACAATAAACAGTGGATATTTTTCTGATAATAGTTCCAGTTGATTTTTTACACCCGGATAAAGCTCGCCTCCGAACTTTTTCATATGAAATTTCTCTTCTTTGGCATAAGCCGCTGCCATATCATTGTATTGATCGGGGGGTAAAAAGGTAAAATATCGACTGAAGATATCATCCATCAGTTTCCCGGCAAATGAATGGGCCAACTGTTGAGTGATCACAAAATCCTTTACTCCCTTATTCTCTAAAGCCTTATTCCAGGCCATTGCACATGAGGCCGACGCATCCCAAAGCGTGCCATCAAGGTCGAATATTAATCCGTCTGCTTTCAAAACTAAAAGTGCTTTATAGTTTCAGTGATGTGTGCCAGGTGATGCTTTCCGTGCCAGGCATATATTGCCAGGTTACGTTTAAGCGGCACCGTATCTCCAGATTGGGGGTGTACAAACGTGCGGTTCCATTGCTCTTCGGTAAAATTTTCAAATAAGGCCACCATATGCTGGTGTATTCCTTCCAATAATTTTAAAGACGACTCAATTGGCAAACGATAATCAGGCAATAATGCCCAGTCGGCTTCTTCATATGCTTTTATGGTGGGGTTTTCTTCTGTCAGTGCCCATTTAAAACGAATGATCGAGTTCATATGACTGTCAGCTACGTGGTGTACTACCTGCCGGATAGTCCACCCGCCTGTGCGGTATTGTGTGTCCAATTGTTTTTCGGTCAGACCTATCACCGCATTACGTAATTTACCTGGTAATACTTTGATATCATTTATCCAGCCATTTATCGCATGTTGTGTATAGGACACAGGCGTTTTAAATCTCCCGGTTGGATATCTTAGCTCTTCGTCAGTCATAGTTTAGTTTGATGTGAGTTGATTTAGTCCGCAATTTAACCTATTTTACATTTAATTGCCAAGATCACAATTCTCAAAATTTTAAACAGGCAGGCAAACTGCGATTGTTTTTGTGATAGACAAGCTTTAATATAATTTAGCGTTTACACATTGTTTATTAAAACCGATGATCAGAAAATTATTAACTCCCCTGTTGTTATTTGCTTTTTCATTTGCCCATGCGGAGACCATCAAAACCGATGTATTGGTAATTGGCGGTGGCGCCAGCGGTGTGGCGGCGGCTATACAAGCAGCACGGAGTAAAGTAAAAACATTACTTGTTGAACCCGGCCCCTGGCTTGGCGGCAGCATGACCATGGGCGGTATGTGCGTACTGGATGCTAACCGTAATTTACCATCGGGAATATGGGGGGAATTCCGCCGAAGAGTAACCGATTATTACAGGCCACGATTAGGCTACGATACCACGCATAATTCTATTCTGCGATTTGAACCCTATACTGCGGCGGGAATATTAAAAAAGATGACCGACACGGTAAAAAACCTCACCGTCAAACTAAATACTCCATGGACAGGTATTAAAAAAGACGGAACAGGTTGGGAAGTCACAATCACTGTAAATGGCGAGATATTAAAAGTAGATGCCAAAATTGTGATTGATGGTACAGATACTGGTGAGGTAGCGGCAAAAGCGGGAGCGCAGTTTGACGAGGCAACTGAAAACATTATCTGGATAGCTATTTTGAAAGATTTCGGTCGGAATGCAAATAAAAATATACCCAAACCCGAAGGATATGATCCGGCATTATATGCCTGGCTTAAGGGAAAAGATACCAGGCAAATGTTGAAAGATGCAAGTATACCGAATGATAAATACATGATCAATTGGCTCGGTAGTGACAAGCCAAAACCGGGTACCGGGGATGAACTATATAAAAGTGCAAGGCTGCGTACGCTGGGTTTAGTTTATTATCTGCAAACAGAATCAGGGTATAAAAATTTAGGTTTGGACGATCAATTTGGCACACCTGACCATTTGCCGCCAATGCCTTATGTCATCGAGTGCAAACTAACAAAGGGTGCTGTAAAAATGGTTTTAGATGATATTTATAAACCATACGACCGGGAGTCAAAACTATACCGAACATCAATTGCTGTTGGAGATGCTGTTCCAGCAGGTATTGCAGAAAAACCTTTTCCTGCTTATTCTATTCCTCTAGGTTCAGTGGTTTTAAAGGATGTGGATAACCTATTAATAACTGAGAAAGCCCTTTCGGTAAGCAAAGATGTAAATGCCAGTACAGCAAATCCATCTGTCCAAATGACATTAGGCCAGGGTGTTGGTGCAATAGCCGCCTATTGTGCATTTTTCAAAACCACTACCAGGCACCTCAGCGTAAGAGTAATTCAGGGCGAGATCCTGGATTATAAAGGGTACCTTCTTCCCTTTACGGATATCCCTCAAAAGAGTCACTATTTCAGGGCGATACAACAAGTGTGCGCGACGGGCTTATTGAGGGGTATCCAAAAAACCAACGGCAACAACATCGAGATACATTTTGAACCGGATGATATTGTAAAAACTGAAGAAATACAACCTACCCTGACAGAAATATATACGCGAGGGTTTTTATGGTTCAATAAAGAAAAACCCGGTGCTCAATTCACACTGGGTAACCTGTTATCCCTGATAAGTGATTATACATTGACAGATCCTAAAACTTTGCAGCTATACGTACAAAAATTCTGGGCAACACAATTTGGGTTGACAGGCAGCTTTGATTTGAACCGCCCGGTAACAAGACTTGAATTTGCTGTTTTAGCCAACAGATATCTAAATCCGTTTGCAAAAACGGTTGACCTGAGCGGAAGGATTGTGAACTAAGCAAATTATATATACTGCGGGTGTTTGCAAACACCCGCAGTATATTCTTCAGGCATGTACTGCTTCCTGTTCCGCTACCACATTTTTTGCGCCATTCATGAGCGCCTGGTGCATTTGAACCAATCCGAGTGTCGCTACCTCAATGGCTTCGATCATCCCTATCGTAAAAATTGCTTCAGCAGGAGTAGTGTACCCCTTTCGATAAATGAGCTTTAGAAGATTATCAAAATCATCATGGCTTGCTCTTAGTTGGGCGTAATGTGCTTTCACAGAAGCTACTTTTTTCTCAACATGTGCCCTTTGTTCGGTTTTCATGTGCTACATTTTTTTTGGCCTACTCTATAAGATCCCTTTTCGGCTTATCGGGTGCTTACTCTTTTACCGGTTTTCAGCTTTTCCCTTTTACAGGTTTAGTTTGGCATATAATTATGATAGTTTGAGTTTTTGATAACCAGTTACTTTAAAACATCACTTCTGCTCAGCTTTCTATTTCAGCTCCGGGGCAGCAACGATATTCCTGAGATTTGTCAAGTAAGTCGATCTGACGTTTTAACAGTTGATTTTGTAATTTTTTATTTTCGAGATCAAGTTTTATTGATTCGTGTACATCTTCTTCGCAGATATCACAATCATCCAAACAGCCTTTCACCATAATTCCCGGAGTAGGCAATGCCATAGATGTATGAAAACCATATTGCTTTTTGGCACCGTCAGAAACAGAGCCATCTTTGTTTAACAAACCAACCTGTACAAGCTCGGCCTTCACAATGTCTGTTACTTTTTGTATAACAGCTTGCGGTAAAGGCGGCTGATCCAGGTTAAAAAAACCGGCATTTGCAAACTGGGCTCTTTGGATAACAGTAGCATTATCCTGTACAGCAGCTTTTGGAAAATTTGTAGCCAAAACTTTGGTTGATAAGATACCGACACCATCACTTGATGCAAATGGAGTTGCTGAAATACGGGCGTTATCCAGCTGATTGTTATATACACGGATAGTAATGGCATCTAAGCTGAAATCTACTGTATAGGCCTTATCTATTTGATAAAACAAAAATGTTACCGCATGACAATGATTAGGGTTTTTAAATTCCCGTGATGATGATTCAAACTGATCTTCTGACGATGTTTCAGCGTGGGCACGCGATTGGACTTCACCAATAGAAACACTTGCAGATTTACGTGTGCTCATTGCAGTTTCATTGTGCTTACTTTGTGCATGCTGGTTTAGTTCATTTGCAAACGAAGATGTACCCGAAGCATTAAAGTTGCCGCTCATGTTTGCTTCGCCGCCAAAGCCCAGTATATCAACACCTGCGTCACCATGCCCATCAACATGCGATTTGTTATTATAGCTTGAGTTCTGACTGTCTTTGCTTGTAAAATCAAACATGGAATCGCTCATTTGCTGCGCCTGAAAACTCTCTTCCGAAGCCTGAACGTTACGATTGGCCACATCAGAACTTGTATCAAGTGTAAACTTTGTGCGCCTGTCAGACGTAAATAAACGAACAATTTCCCCGGGCAATAAAGTGTTGGTGTATACAAGGTCACCCTGTAACAAATCGCCAGGACAACGTTTGTAGGTAAATGTAAATTTCACTTCAACTCCAACAGGAAAATTTGCGAACTCACGAAATGCTTCTAATTCGGGCCGGTAATTAAGCCTGTAATTGAAATGCATTATCTCGCAAAGTTGTTTAGGGTCAAGTACGGGGCAGCAGCCTGCCTGATCTTTTGAGGCATTTTTCATTGTTATAAGATTTTTCGCCTACTCTGCAATATCCCTTTTCGGCTTATCGGGCGCTTACTCTTGTATGGGTTTTCGGCTTCCCCCTTGATATTTAAATTTTGCATCCGTTAAATAGTAGGGGCTTTATTTAGTAAAGCTAGGGACATCAAAAAGGGAAACTGCCAGTATTACTACGGGAATTGTAACAGTATTTTTACGTAAATTATTGTCGTTTTTTAACGGTGTGCTTTACAGCGATTTATTTGACAATGGAAAATGCCTGTCGCTGTATTTAAATAGAAGAGATAAGAATTATTTTAAAATCGCATACAGATGCTCATCCATCACCAAGTTGTTTTTGATGACGGCGTTTCGCATTATTCCTTCCTTAACGTATCCTGCTTTTTCGAGCACCCGCATAGAAGCAGGATTTTTACTATAAACACTGGCTTGGATGCGGATAAAATCAAGCTGGGTAAAAGCATAATTAGTTATTAATTTAACTGCTTCGGGCATAATACCCCTACCCCATAGTTCTTCGCTAAGCCAATAGCCTAATATGGCAGTTTTGCGATAAACGTCTTGCCGGGGTTCAAGGCCAATGCCACCTACTACTTCATCATTAATTGTAATGGCAAAATTGACCAACGGGTTTTGGTTGATCAGGTTATTCACCCAAAGTATGGCATCGTCCATAGTATATGGCGACGGAAACCTGTCCATCAGGCAGGCAAACACTTTCGGATTATTCGCATTCTTTTGCAAAGAGACCTCATCGCCCTTTTTCCATCTGCGAATAATAAAACCATTGCCTTTTAATTCCATACTCTATCTATATAACCGCTAAAATACTATTATTATCTATTTGCTAAATTGCACGGCTCAATAATAAAACATGAAGAAATTATTTACGCTGATCCTGATCAGTGCCTGCGCCAATGCCTTTGCTCAAAAACTGGAAAAGCTGACTGTTGAAAAGATCATGCGCGATCCGAAATGGATTGGTACCTCGCCATCAAATATTCGTTGGAGCGATGATAGCAAAAAGGTCTATTTCAACTGGAATCCAGAAAAGGTTGACCTGAATGAACTGTACAGCATCACTCCTAATGATACCAAGCCGCAGAAGGTAAGTTTGGATGAACGAAAGGCATTGTCATCAGCAAACGGCAGCTGGAATAAAAAACATACCATCAAACTTTTCGAAAAAAACGGGGATATTTTTCTTTCTGATATCATTAAAGGAAAGATCATACAATTAACCAGCACAGTTGAACGGGAAAGCAACCCGGTTTTTAGTGGTGATGAAAGTCGCGTGTTATTTATTCGCAACGATAACTTGTATGCGATACAGCTAAATAGCGGTGAGTTGGTACAGCTAACAAATTTTGTGCGTTCAGGTTCGCAGGCACAAGCATCTTCTGGTAGAAAAGGCCGTCAAAATAATGATGCCAAAACCAGTGATGGTTCAGCTAACACACAGGAAAAATGGCTGATGGACCAGCAGCTGGAACTGTTCGACATAATAAAAGAAAAAGATAAGACCGACAAGCTGAATGCTGCTGACCGCAAAGCCCTTCAGCCTGAAAAATTGAAGGAGATCAATGTAGATGATAAACGCATCAGAGGTTTAGAATTGAGTCCAGACGGACATTACATCACTTATCGTCTGGTTACTTTGCCTAAAGATGAAAAGTTGACCATCGTTCCTGATTACGTTACGGCATCAGGTTTTACTGAAGATATACCCAACAGGGAAAAAGTTGGCGGTCCGCAGGAAGTTTCGGAGACTTATATTTTTGACAAGCAGCAGGATACCGTTTATAGTATTTCGACCAAAGATATACCTGGCATAAAAGATCTGCCTGATTATGTAAAAGATTACCCAAAAGAACTAGAAGCACGCACTAAAAAGAATGAGGACCGGAAAATAGATATCAACGGCCCATACTGGAGTGAAGATGGTAGAAATGCAGTGGTTGTGATCAATGCGCAGGATAACAAAGACCGCTGGATCATGAAACTTAACCCGGAAAATGGACAACTTAGTCCGCTTGATCGTGAGCGCAACGAGGCCTGGGTAGGTGGGCCAGGCACAGATAATTTAGGCTGGATCGATAATACTCATTTTTACTATCAAAGCGAGGCAAGTGGTTATTCACATATTTACCTGGTCGATGTAACCACAGGGGACAAAAAGCAACTGACTACCGGAAAATGGGAAGTACAAACCTTGGAGCTATCAAAGGATAAAAAGACATTTTACTTCACTGCCAACATAGAGCATCCAGGCATTACTCAGTTTTACCGCATACCAGTAACTGGTGGTGAACCTGTTAAATTGACGTCGATGAAAGGTGGTACTGAGATAACTCTTTCGCCTGATGAAAAATGGCTGGCTATCCGTTATTCTTATACCAATAAACCATGGGAGCTATACCTGCAGCCTAATAAACCGGGTGCAAAGACTGTACAGATCACCAATTCTGTCAGCGAAGAATATAATTCTTACCCATGGCGCGCGCCGGAGATTATCACATTTAAAAACCGATATGGCAGTGATGTTTATGCACGGGTTTATGAACCTAAAAATCCTGATCCCGCAAAACCGGCTGTGGTGTTTGTGCATGGTGCAGGCTATTTGCAAAACGTCACTTACTCATGGAGCTATTATTTCAGGGAGTTTATGTTTAATAATATGCTCGCTGATAACGGTTACTATGTAATGGATATTGATTACACAGCCAGTGCAGGTTACGGGCGCGACTGGCGTACAGGTATATATCGTCATATGGGCGGCAAGGATCTGAGCGATCAGGTGGACGGGGTAAAATACCTGGTTTCTAAATACGGTGTCAATCCAAAGCATGTGGGCATGTATGGCGGTTCGTACGGTGGATTTATGACACTGATGGCTTTGTTTACAGAGCCCGATGTATTTACTTCGGGTGCGGCTATACGTTCGGTAACTGATTGGGCGCATTACAATCATGAATATACCGATGAGATATTGAACGAGCCTTACAATGATGAGAAGGCCTACAGGCAAAGCTCGCCTATCTATTTTGCCAATGGCTTAAAAGGTAATTTGCTGATGCTGCATGGCATGGTAGATCAGAATGTGAATTTCCAGGATATTATAAGACTTACTCAAAAGTTGATAGAGTTGCATAAAGACAATTGGTGGCTTGCCCCCTATCCCGTAGAAGATCATGCGTTTGAAGAACCAAGCAGTTGGGCCGATGAGTATAAACGGATATTTAAGCTGTTTGAGGAAACGTTGAAGAAATAAATTCTCCGTGTAAGCAAAAGTGATTTCGAATCTTTATTCGAAATCACTTTTATTAATTATGATTAGGCCAACGTTACTACGGCCCATAATGCAACTCCTGAGATCAACACCCAAAGCATCACTCCCTGGAATAAAGGAACAATGCCTACAGATTTTAATACTTTAAAAGACAGGCTTGAGCCGATAAGGAAAAGTGTAAGTGTAAGGCCTGTTTTGGCGATGCTTGTGATATAAGGTACAATGGGTTTTATAAAAGGTACATAGGTATTTACCAGCATGGCTACTATAAACAATCCGATGAAATAAGGAATGCTTATTTTCTTGCTACCCGTTTTAAATGCCAGGGTGGTAATAAATGCAACTGGGATTATCCACAGTGCACGCGCCAATTTAACTGTGGTGGCCACTTGCAGGGCCTGTGCTCCATAGTGTGAAGCTGCTCCTACTACAGAACTGGTATCATGTATTGCAATAGCGCACCACAAGCCAAACTGTGTTTGCGATAAATGCAGCCCATGACCAATAACCGGGAAAATAAATAAAGCGATTGAGTTAAGGATGAATATAACACCCATTGCAACGGAAATTTGCTTCTCCTCCGCTTTTATAACGGGCGATAAAGCCGCTATTGCGCTTCCGCCACAGATAGCGGTACCGGCAGATATCAGGAAAGAAGTTCGCTTATCAACCTTAAGGTAACGGCCTGCAATGATGCCGACTGTTAATACGGTTATGATTGATGCTACTGTAAATAAAATTCCCTGGCGGCCTGCCTGTATGGCGCTGAAAATGTTCATCCCGAATCCTAAGCCGACAACGGATATTTTTAACAGCCAGTTGATTGCTTTATGATTGAGGTGTGAAAAGGGATTCTCAACTAATTGCGCCAATATCAACCCAAGTAATAATGCTATGGGTGGCGACATGATTGGGAAAAGACAAAATAGTAGTGCCAGTATGAAAATTATTTTCCTGGCAGTATCATTTAAATGTAATACTTGTTTGTGGTTTTTGAGCCCTGCTGCGTCCATCTCTTTTATGTTTTAACAGCACAAAAGTGGGCAGCAATTGGTCGCGGGTCAAATCGTAAATATTAATCACCCATTACTTAAAGTTATGAATAGTGCTGGGTAAAATGAAAAAACAGATCGGCCAAGCCGGTTATTTTTCCTTGTAAGCTGATCAGATAAAAGCTGCGTTCGATGGATAGGTTTTCTACATCAATAATTTTAAGCTCGCCCCTTTTAACTTCGTCAACAATGGCGTGGACAGATAGAAAAGCCATAGAAGGGGAATTTAAAAGATAGGATTTGATGCTCTCCGTATTCCCCAAGCGGATCTCGACAATTAATTCGGAGTGGTTAATTCCCGCATTCTTTAATGCATGATCAATTACTTCCAATGTACCTGAACCTTGTTCGCGGAGCACAAAGCGGATATTTTTTAACTCATCAGGCTTTAATAAATTTCTGTTTGCCAAAGGATGCTTGCTGCTGCAAACCAACACGATCTCATCCTTCAAAAACTCATGATAACTGATCTCCGGGTTTTTTGAATAGCCCTCGATGATACCAATCTCTATTTCTTTGTCAAGCAAAGCTTTTTCAACCTGGGTGGTATTGCCCGTAATCAGGCTCAATTGTACATCCGGAAATTTAGTTCTGAATTTCGCTAAAAGCGGCGCAACAATGTATTGAGCAATGGTGGTACTTGCCCCAATTCGTAATAAACCTTCTTTACGTTTACTGAGTGCGTTGATCTCGTAGGCCACATTTCTGTAAAGCTCAAATACTTTTTCAGCATGATGGAGCAGCAACTCACCGGCATCGGTCAGCACGATACGATTGCCCTTGCGTTCAAATAGTTTGGCTTTATACTGTTCTTCGAGTTCGTGAATATGCTTGGTTACTGCCGGCTGGGTAATGAATAATTCTGCTGCAGCTTTGGTAAAACTCAGCCTTTTGGCAACAGTATAAAAAACTTCAAGCCTGAAATCGGACATTAGGCTAATATAAGACTATTAGTATTGTTCCAGTGCAGCTTTCACCTCTTCCATCAGCCACATTGGGGTTGAGGTGGCACCGGCTATGCCTACTTTGTCGTTCGGTGCAAACATGGATATATCCAACTCATCAGAAGACGAGATAAAATAGGTATTGGGATTGTGTTTGCGGCAAACCTCGAACAATACCTTACCATTGGACGATTTGCGCCCGGATACAAAAACGATCTTGTCAAACTTAGCTACAAAAGCAGGCAGGTCTTTATCACGGTTGGATACCTGGCGGCAAATGGTGTCATTGGCCTTTATTTCGTAACCACGGGCTATCAACTCATTTTTGATGCTGTAGAATTTCTCGGTGCTTTTGGTAGTCTGGCTGTATAGGGTGATCTTTTGCGGCAATTCGGCATTATCCAGTTCTGCAATATCCTGGAAAACTAATGCTTCGTTATTGGTTTGTCCGCTCAGTCCGATCACTTCCGCATGGCCATGCTTACCAAATATTAATATCTTCTCGTTACTATCGTGAGATGTCTTGATGCGGTTTTGCAGTTTCAATACCACCGGGCATGAGGCATCGATCAGCATGATGTTATTTTCCAGGGCTAAACGGTAGGTTTCGGGTGCCTCGCCATGCGCACGGATCAGCACTTTTTCGTTATGCAGATCCTTTAACTGGTCATGTTCTATAATGCGTAATCCTTTGGATTTTAAGCGCTCTACTTCCTCATCGTTATGTACAATGTCGCCCAGGCAATACAAGTAACCATCTTCGGCCAGTATTTCTTCGGCCATGTCAATAGCATACACAACGCCAAAGCAAAAGCCCGAATCCTGGTCAATGGTAACCTTTAATTGATAATCGCCCATAACGAATGCAAATTTACGGCAAAAATTGTTAAAACACGATTTTGCGATTTATCGAATTATTATGATAAATGGCACATAGCGAGTAGATATAAAAGTCCGAAGAAAATAAATTCTGTTAGCAGCAGTACAGGGGCTACAATACTTTGCTTTTTGAAACGGAACAACTCAAATACCAGCAGCATAAAAGCGCTCGCAAAAAACCAGCAGATATAATTCTTTACAGGAATAACATCATTGGCCCAACGCCAGTAATCCAAATGTATCGCCATTAATTCTATCAGCACATCTAATAATACCAATAACAACGCACCAGTTATTATCCGGAAAAACATGCTTTTTAATCGGCTGCGGTCCATCAGCACTCCGGTAGAATAGGTCAGCAAAAACCAATTGAAGCCGATAATCAATGGCACGCCCAACAATTGAAGCCCTAAAGTTTTACCATAGTGGTAATCCCCGAACAACCAATGTTTGTGAACGCCTATCCATTCGGCAGTAAATCCTAAAACGAACACCACTAATACAAAAAACAAAAAGCGGCCGTCAAAATGGTTATGATTTAACACAACCACTGCCAGCATCAGTAATAAATGAAAAGGGACTATATAAAGGAATAATAAGCGCGTAGCCAGTATACTTAGGCCGATAAGCCCAACAATGTGAAACAAAATAATGATAGAAACGGATATTTTACTTTTTGCGGATTCCTCTTTCAGAAGGTTGTGGGATCTCATATTTTCCTGCCTTTCCATTCGGTAGTTTTAGTTAGATATTTTTGGATGGCTGAAAAAGCGATCAATACCAGGCTGAACATTTGCAGCGGATGCAATATAACGTTTATAAAAGCATTCTGGCCGGATTCCAATGAGATCATAATGCGCGTCAGAATGATCAGGCCGATCATCATCGCTATCAGTTGGAGATTTAAGGTGATCATCACCATCATTGGGCCACCAATTAATAGTATGAGAAAAATGAGGAAGCTGAAGACATTATAATTAAAGGCGGCCAAAAAATTCTTGCCAAAACCATTTATCGCTTCACCGTAACTAGTATACATCCGGCAGGTGATCATTCCGTTAGCCAATAAACTTTCGCCGTTAAAGCCTGCAATTTTTACCTGTTTCATGATCTCCACATCTTCTACTATCTTGTCCATTGCACTTTTATGCCATTCGTATTGCCGGTAAACCTCAGTATTAAATAACATAAACTGGCCGCTGGCTGCTGCCACACTTGCATTTTTGGAGAGATATACCAATCGCAAAGGCAAAAGATTTAAAAGGATGTAATGCATTAGTGGAACGGTTACCCTTTCGCCAATGGTTATCATTTTCTGGTTAGTGAAGAGGCTCAACAAAGCCAGGTTCCGAAAATGCATGCGGTGTACGGCGCTGTTGATCAGGCCATCAGAAACCTGTTCATCTGCATCGAGGAATAATAAGAACTCGCCCTTTGCCTGCCTGGCTAACTGGTGACAGGCGTAATTTTTACCCAGCCATTGCCCGGTTAATTCCTTGCCTTTTATCACTCTAAAATTAGAATGCTTTGCGGCAAATTCGGCGCAAATGGCATAGGTTTGGTCAGACGAGTCATCGTCAAGAATGATCACTTCATAATCCTTGTAATCCTGTTGGTATATGGATGTTAGTAACGTTAAAATATTTTCTTCCTCGTTGCGGGCAGGGATCAGAATGGATACCAGGTTGGTATATGATTTGTTTACCCGGCGAAGTTTGGGGTCCGAAATAAAATTAAAAATCGTTACGGCAAAGCGCAGGATAATAAAAAAGAAAGTGGCGTAAATGACAATGATCACTTTATATCACAATTTCGGTTTGCTGCAATTTAGTATTCTCATAATGCTTTTGATAGGCATTTTTTAAATCTTCAAAACTCTTACCTGTATATTCTTCCTGTTTAAGATAAACTGTAACGCTCTGTTTTTTGTGCTTAAAGTACTGTATAAATGTTGTGGCAAACAATAACTGGAAATTCTCTTCCGCTTTTTGTATCACCTTCATAATGCCCTTTTCAAAATTTATTTCATTCACAAAATTAGAGTACAATTTCCCTTGTGGAAATATCAACACCAGGTTTTGCGGATCATCCAATAGTTTTGCGGCATAGTCTAATGACTCCAACATCTCCTTTGATTTTTTATTGATCGAAAATGCGCCTCCGTATTTAACATATTTTAAATGCAACGTGGTGTCCTCGCGCACCATTACGTGAAACGTCTTTTTTAAAACTTTCTGATTGATAATGTATAATATCAGCGAATCCCAAAAACTAAAATGATTCGCTATCAATAAAACCGATTTATTAGGGTCAATTTCAATTTGGTTATTTATAATTTCATGAAAATGACAGCTAACTATCCAGCGGGTATAATTGTGTAAAATCCAGCGGATAAATACGTTATTTTGATTGCGGATCATTTAAGCAAGTTAATCAATGTTCCGCATTAACCTGATCTTTCAAGGCCTTTTTATGGTGCGCATTTATCAATGCCTTTACCTTGTCATAATCAAAATTGCGGTTGGTACCACAATCTAAAAGGTGAAAATATACTGATGGCTTAAGGCTCTCAAAGTATTCAACAAATGCCGAGTAATAAATGATCTGGCAATCGCCTTTGATCTTCTTTACAATATAATCTATTCCACGTTCAATATTGATCTCCTCAATATGATTGGATTCCAGTGCACCTTGCGGAAAAACTGCAACTAAATTTTGAGGATCGTCCAATAACGCAGCGGTATATTGCAATGATTTTATCACCTCTTTGGACTTCCGATTAATAGAAAATCCACCTAAAAGATTAAAGAACATCCTCTTTTTGATATGGTCTTCCTGCATCATGATATGGAAATCGCGATGAAGATAAGTATGCGTTAAATGCCCGGCAAAAAAACCATCCCACCAGCTAAAGTGATTACACAAAAGCAATACAGAGTGGCCTGGTAAAATATTGACTTCGTTATGCTTTAAAACTTTAAATGCTTTGCGCAGCCTGTAAGCCAGGTAAGGGGCAAACAGTTTTTTAACCAATTGATTGCTGCGCTGAGGTATCATTCAGACAAATTTACTAAATACTCATCCAATGCCGGCACTACCAGCCAATGGCCTAATGGAACTTCATGCACTTTGGCATTTTCCAGTTGACCGATGAATGGCACAGCTGCCGATTTAGGGAATAATTTATCATCCCGCCCAAAAATCAAAGTGCATTTTATTTTATGCTGATTAATAAGTTTGGCTACTTTAATAGTATCTGGTTTAAGTTGCCGTATCAGGTTCAAGGTATAATACACATCAAGCCTCTTCTTTTTTGTATCAACCTCATTATAGGCGATGGTATACAGGTTATCATCAATAAAGCGTGTCCTTTTTAGATTTCTTAACAAAGCCGGAGTAATCCATTTACTTTTAGTAGCCCGGTTGAAAAAATATTTTCCCAAAGGCTGATCTGTTAGAAAATGGAAACCTTTATACACCGACAATCCATCTGGCGCCATTAAAATAATTTCATCTATCAGGTCGGGATATTCTTCAACTAATATCAGTGCCAGTTTAGCGCCTATGGAATAAGCCATTAATGATACTTTCTGTTTGCCATAGATTTTAAACCATTCATCTAAGTAAGCCTTAACCGTGGCCTTGGGCATACCATAAAGGATTTGCTTTTCGTCCCAACCTTCTAATTCACTTTCGCCATGGAAAAAATGGTCAAAGCCGTAAACATGGTATCGGGATAAAACAGAGTTTTTTAGAACATGGAATTGTTTGCCGGTCATGCCGTACCCATGGAAAGCAAGCATAGGTTTATCGCCGCTGCCATATTCATGATAATGTATCTTACCTAAGCCCGGAATCTGCAAAAAGCCCATAGCAGGCAATATTAAGGATAATGGGTAAGATTGAAAATAAATGAATAAAAAAGGATTGATTATTTGTCGCTGGCTCGTTTTGGCTGAAGCCACTTAGAGCTTTTATTTGTCCGTCCCATAAATGGGACGGCAATGAATTCTAAATCGTTTCCGCTGGCTAAAGTCAACAGAAACCTTAAAATGGGGGCAGCAATGAATTTCTAAATCATTTCGGCTGGCTAAAGCCAATGTAAATCATAAATTGGGTGGGAATAATTATAATTTCATTGCCGTTGGCTTTAGTGGCTGTTGCACGACCACCGTTCCACAACTTTTTTAATAAAGTGAGCCTAATTAGAAGTTGATTACCGGATGTTTAGTAAAGATGTCAAATAATCGAGATAAGTAATTATTATCACTTAAAATTAGCTTGTCTGCTTTTGATATGACTTTATTTAGCAATTTTGAAGCCTTGTTCAATTCTTGTAAATCGCTCTTGATTGTGCGTGGCTTATATTTCAGTAGTTTCTTAAGATTATAAGCGGTTGCGGCTATGTTTAAGCATTTATTTGCCTGATCAAGGCCTTTTGAATTCACCTTTTTTATACCCAGATAATTAACAAGTGTACCAATTACCGGTTCAACCGTACTTTGTCTTTTTTTCATCAGCCGGGCAGCTTTTTTGGTTTGCATCCGCAGATGCATCTGGTCATAATAGGGCTTATCAATGGTTGTTTTTATAGCCATATACTTTTTATCGCCTATGCAAATATTTTTAAACGGGCATCCCTGGCAATGTTTCCCGGCAATGACATAACGCTTGTCGTTCTCACTAATCCCGCTAAAGGTTAATGCTTTCCCATTTCTGCATTCATAATAATCATCTTCCGAATGATAGATAAATCCCTCACGTTCAAATTTAAATCTACCAGTGTTAGGTATGTACGCGGTGATACCTATTGCTTGTAATGTTTTTAATGCAGTTCCACTGCTGTAGTTGGTATCAGCTATCACTTCCTGTATCGCAATATCATTCTCTTTCAAATTGCTTGTCAAATAGGTAAGTACAGCTGGCAGGCATTGGCTATCTCGCTTATCAGCTAAAAATACCTTCGCACAAGTGATCATATGAGAAGCTGTATCTACACTTACCTGGCCAAGATAATTCAGAGCCGTTGGCTTACCCGGCTTGACAGACATCTTTGCATCAGGGTCTGACGGGCTATAATGGGTATCATTACCGGGGTTGCTTTCAAGCTTTAGACCTTTATCATCACAGCCTTGTTTTTCTTTAAGCTTTAGAACAGGACTTTCTTTATCTTCATCCTCATTGGCTTTTAGTTCCCGGCCAAAAGTTGTTGCATCTTCCAGTATTTCCTTTTCAACCATGCTGTCCAGTGATGCATTCGCCTTAATAAAGAAACCGTCAACAGCCTGTCTTCTGCCGGATATCATTCCTTTATCAATACATTGCTTCAATACACGTTTAAATACCGCTGTAAATACATGTTCACCATATAATTGCCTGGTTCTGCTTACGGTGCTGTGCCATGGCAGTTCTTCACCCAGATCATAGCCAATGAAATAAAGTATATCCATCCGAAGACGAGAGGCTGAGATAATGCGGCGGTCGCTGTTCAGGTTCTCCAAATAACCTACCAGCATCAGTTTCATAAATACAACCGGATCGATGCTTTTCTGGCCCTCTGTTCCATAATATTCTGCTGTCAACGGATAAATAAACCTAAGGTCCAGTTGTTCTTTTAATCGCCTGTAAAAATTATCAGCAGGCACATAGTCTGATAATTGAAAGTTTACAAAGAGTTTTTCCTGATATGTCTTTTTGCCTTGCATGATACAAAATACTAATAATCAGATATTTAAACAAATCAAGTTTTCAACATCTTAGTCGTGCAACAGCCACTTTAGCCGACGGAAAAGATGCTATTGACCACTGCTGGGGCTTTAGCCAAAATAATTCTCTACCCATGATCTTGAATATAACTCATGATCATTTCTGTAGCCCCTATATGTTCCCTTATATATGCTTTGATCTTTTGGCTGATGGGCTGATACCTAAGTTCGTCTCCCGTTAAATAAACTGCAATTTTCTTAAGCTCACTTTCGTTATGGATACTGAAACCTAATCGTAGTTCTACAAGGTCTCTCGCCTCTTTAAATTTTTCATAGTTAAGACCGAAAATTACGGGCAAACCAAAAGCAGCCGCCTCGAGTGTGTTGTGTATTCCTGCACCAAAACCACCGCCTATATAAGCAATATCTCCATATTGATATAAGGAGGATAGCATACCAATATTATCAATAATTAAAACACTGTAATTTGAGATTTGAGATTTGAGATTTGAGATTTGAGAATACCGAATACTGGAATCAAGAGGCAATTGTTCAATTAATTTGTCGATCTTTTCTTCGCTAATCTCGTGCGGTGCGAAGATAAATTTCCAATGAGGATAATCAGGCACCAGCCTTGCCAGTAGTACTTCATCTTCCGGCCAGGTGCTACCTGCAACAAATACTTTATGTCCCCTGCTGAATTCTTCAATTACCGGGAAAGATTTAGGCTGTTGCGCGTTAATCCAAACCCGGTCAAAACGTGTATCACCACTTACCGATACGTTATCGATATTTATTTTTTGCAGCAGCAGTTTTGAATCCTCATCCTGAACAAAAAAACGGGTTACAAATTTGAGCATTCTGCAATGCAGACCTCCATACCATTGAAAAAACACCTGGTTTGGCCTGAATATGCCCGAAATAATATACAAAGGGATATCCCGCTTATGCAATTCCTTAAAAAAATGGTACCAGTATTCGTACTTGGTAAAAACAGCAACTACCGGATTTATTGCAGCTATCAATTTGCGTGCATTCCGTTTTGTATCCAGCGGCAGGTAATAAACTGCATCGGCAAGCGGAGTATTTTTCCTGATTTCGAAACCTGAAGGCGAAAAAAACGTTATGACTATTTTTAAATCAGGATTTGAAGCTTTATAACTGGTTAATACCGGCAGGCCTTGTTCAAATTCGCCTAACGAGGCAAAATGGAACCAGGCGCTTTTTGTGAATTGTTGATATTCGATTTTTTTCCGGCCATCGAGCCAGAGTTTTGCCTTTTTGTTAAAAAAAGCAGCTATCATTATCAAAAAGAAATAAAACCGTAGGGCTAAGTTATAAAGCAGTAACATTGAGTTTGAAATTCTTACCTTCGCGGGTATAAAAGTAATAACAATAAAAATAAATTACGTATGAAACGATCATGACTACCGCTAAAAAAATTGGATAGTCAATGATAATTTTATTACCACTAAAAAACAAACTATACTATGAAAATTGCTGTGGTTGGAACAGGTTACGTAGGGCTAGTTACGGGAACTTGTTTAGCCGAAACGGGAAACCAGGTTACCTGTGTAGACATCAACGAAAAGAAAGTAGAAATGATGAAAAGCGGCCAGGTGCCGATCTACGAACCAGGTCTCGAATTATTATTTAACCGCAATATAAGCCACAACAGGCTTAGCTTTACCACAAACCTGCAGGAGGCCATTAAAGATGCAAAGATCATCTTCCTGGCACTTCCTACCCCTCCTGGTGGAGATGGTGCTGCCGACTTGAGCTATGTACTGGGTGCCGCAAAAGATATTGCCAAACTGTTAAAAGAATATAAAGTGATCGTCACCAAATCAACTGTACCCGTTGGCACAGCCGATAAGGTAACTGCCATCATGAAACAACACACCGATTTGGAGTTCGCGGTTGTATCTAACCCTGAGTTTTTGCGGGAAGGCGTGGCTATTGACGACTTTATGAAACCGGACCGTGTGGTGATAGGAACAATGGATGAGCGGGCCCGCAAACTGATGGGCGAATTATATTCACCTTATGTGCGTCAGGGCAATCCTATTGTTTTTATGGATGAGCGTTCATCAGAGCTTACAAAATATGCTGCCAACTCCTTCCTGGCTACCAAAATATCCTTCATGAACGAGATTGCCAACCTTTGCGAAAAGGTGGGCGCCGATGTGGATATGGTAAGGCGTGGTATCGGTGCTGATGACCGTATCGGCAGGCGCTTCTTATTTTCGGGTATTGGTTATGGAGGCAGTTGTTTTCCGAAAGATGTGCAGGCTCTGGCCAAATCAGCTGAGGAGAATGAATATGAATTCAGGATACTGAACTCAGTAATGAAGGTTAATGAGATACAGAAGAAAGTTCTGGTTGAGAAATTAAAAAAATACTTTAAAGGTGATATAAAAGGCAAAAAATTTGCCATGTGGGGCCTTGCTTTTAAACCAGAGACTGATGACATACGTGAAGCCCCTTCGTTGTATGTGATCGATGAATTATTAAAAGCGGGAGCATCGGTTGTTGCTTTTGACCCTGAAGCAATGAATAATGTAAAGGCTTTATTGGGCGATCAGATCAGCTATGCTGAAAATCAATACAAAGCACTGAAAGATGCAGATGCTTTGCTGATCGTTACCGAGTGGTCTGTTTTCAGAACGCCGGATTTTGATTTGCTTGAAAATCTCCTGAAAAATAAAGTTATTTTTGATGGACGTAATTTATATGATCTGCAAAAAATGATTGATTGCGGTTTTTACTATAATAGCATAGGCAGAAAAGTAATTGAATAAATGAAAGATCGCAAACGTGTTTTAATAACCGGGGCAGCCGGATTTTTAGGTTCGCACTTATGCGACAGGTTTATCAAGGAGGATTACTATGTTATCGGCATGGATAACCTGATCACCGGCGACCTGCGCAATATCGAGCACCTGTTTAAACTGGAGAATTTTGAATTTTACCAGCATGACGTTTCCAAGTTCGTACACATACCGGGGGAGCTCCATTACATATTGCATTTTGCTTCGCCGGCCAGCCCGATAGACTATTTAAAAATTCCTATCCAAACATTAAAAGTAGGCTCACTGGGTACACATAATTTGCTCGGGTTAGCTCGTGCAAAAAAAGCCAGGATGCTGATCGCCTCTACTTCTGAAGTTTATGGTGACCCCAATGTAAATCCACAACCCGAAGAATACTGGGGGAATGTAAACCCTGTAGGTCCACGTGGTGTATATGACGAGGCTAAGCGTTTCCAGGAGGCTATTACGATGGCTTACCACACTTTTCATGGCCTCGAAACAAGAATAGTTAGGATATTTAATACTTATGGCCCGCGTATGCGGCTAAATGATGGGCGTGTTTTACCTGCATTTATTGGACAGGCCCTGCGAGGTGAACCATTGACTGTTTTCGGAGATGGCTCACAAACACGTTCATTCTGTTATGTTGACGACCTGATAGAAGGAATTTATCGCTTATTATTAAGTGATTATGCACAGCCTTTGAATATTGGCAACCCTGACGAGATCACTATACGTCAGTTCGGTGAAGAGATCATCAAACTAACAGGTACCGATCAGCAATTGGTTAGTTTGCCACTGCCGGCTGATGATCCAAAACAACGCCGCCCGGATATTACCAAAGCAAAGGCTATACTGGGTTGGGAGCCAAAAGTTTCAAGAAGCGAAGGTTTGAAAATTACTTATGAGTATTTTAAATCACTTCCTAAAACAGAAATCCTGCATAAAGATTTTACCTATTACAACAAAAAATAATGTCAAAAATATTAGTTACAGGTGGCTTAGGTTATATCGGCTCACATACCGTGGTTGAGCTGATCAATGCCGGTTTTGAACCAGTAATTGTGGATGACCTTTCCAATTCTCATCCTAAAATTTTAGATCAGATCACTAAAATAACAGGCCATAAGCCAGTATTTCACCAGCTTGATCTAAGTGATGAGCATACGGTTAAAAATTTGGCCACCGCTGAACCTGATATTGCAGGCGTAATTCATTTTGCAGCTTTTAAAGCAGTAGGTGAGTCGGTGCAACTACCCCTAAAATATTACCGGAACAATATCTATTCATTAGTTAATTTATTGGATGCCTATTATGGTAAGCCGATAAATTTTGTGTTTTCGTCCAGTTGTACAGTTTACGGTCAGCCGGATGTTTTACCGGTTACCGAGCAGGCGCCTATCAAACCTGCACAATCGCCTTATGGCAATACCAAACAAATAGCGGAAGAAATATTATTCGATACCGTTTCAGCAGGATCAGCATACAAAGTGATCGCTTTAAGATATTTTAACCCGGTAGGTGCACATGATTCCGCTTTAATAGGCGAATTACCTATTGGTGTACCACAAAACCTGGTGCCTTTTATCACACAAACCGCTATCGGTAAACGTGAAAAGATCACCGTTTTCGGGGATGACTACAATACACCGGATGGTAGCTGCGTTCGTGATTATATACACGTAGTTGACTTGGCCAAGGCCCATGTAGCTGCATTAAAACTAATGGAGAACAACAATTTTTCGGGCTATGATGTGTTTAATATTGGTACAGGCACCGGCACTTCAGTATTAGAGGCAATTAAAACCTTTGAAAGAGTATCAGGCTTAAAGCTAAATTATAGCATAGGCCCACGTCGTAGCGGTGACGTGGAGCAGGTTTGGGGTAATGTATCCAAAGCTGCAGAAAAATTAAACTGGAAAACAGATTTAGGTATTGATACTATGATGTCCTCAGCATGGGCATGGGAAAAATATATATCGCAAAATCCTTTATAGAAATAGGTTAGGATAGGGAATGAAGAAAATAATAATTACAGGTGGGGCAGGTTTCATCGGGTCGCATGTTGTTCGCCGATTCGTAACCAATTATACGGATTACAACATCATTAACCTGGATAAGCTTACTTATGCGGGTAACCTGGCTAATTTGAAAGACATTGAGCATTTGCCCAACTATAGGTTTATAAAAGGGGATATCACCGATACAGAGTTTATAAATGATCTTTTTGAAACAGAACAGCCTGATGCGGTTATTCATCTGGCTGCCGAATCGCATGTAGACAGGTCTATTACCAACCCGATAGAGTTTGTGATGACCAATGTTGTGGGTACCGTAACTTTGTTAAATGCTGCCCGCCATAGCTGGAAAAATCGTTATCATTCCACCCGTTTCTATCATGTATCCACTGATGAGGTTTATGGCAGCCTGGATGAAAACGGCATATTTACAGAGGCAACCAATTACGATCCGCATTCACCATATTCGGCTTCCAAAGCAAGTTCTGATCATTTTGTAAGAGCTTATCATGATACTTACGGATTGGATACCGTAATTTCTAATTGCTCAAACAACTATGGTTCTTACCATTTTCCTGAAAAGCTGATCCCGCTTGCTATAAATAATATCAAACAAAATAAGTCAGTTCCCGTATATGGGAAGGGCGAAAATATACGCGATTGGTTATGGGTTGAGGATCATGCACGGGCTATTGATGTGATATTCCATAAAGCAAAAACAGGGACAACCTATAACATAGGGGGCCACAATGAATGGAAGAACATTGACCTGATTAGACTGTTATGTAGTATATTGGATAGGAAATTAGGCAGGCCAGAAGGCGAATCAGCTAAATTGATCACTTTTGTGACAGACAGGGCCGGGCACGACCTGCGGTATGCAATTGATGCCACCAAATTAAAAAATGATTTAGGCTGGGTTCCGAGTATCACATTTGAAGAGGGATTGGAGAAAACAGTAGACTGGTACCTTGCTAATGAGGAATGGTTAAGCGATGTAACATCGGGGCACTATCAGCAATATTATAATGAACAGTATACTAACAGATAAAAATGTTTAGCTTTTTTAAGAAGAAGGATGCTCACGTTGCGATAAATTATGAACCCATTTGGGTAGATATGCACTCGCATGTTTTGCCTGGCATAGATGATGGCGCGCGTAATGTCGAAGATTCTATAGTGCTGATCGATAAGATGATGGAGCTGGGGATCAAAAAGATCATCGCTACTCCGCATATAATGGCTGATTATTATAAAAACACTGCTGAAACCATTAATAATTCACTTGAAATATTAAAAGCTGAGTTAAAAGAAAGAAACATCGATATAGAAATAGAGGCTGCTGCAGAACATTATTACGACGAAACTTTTGATGCCCGTATAAATGATCATAAGTTGATGACTATGGGTGATAATTACGTGCTTTTTGAGTTTTCATTCATCAGTATGCCGCCTAATGCTGTCGGTGCTATTTTACGTATGAAGGAACTGGGTTATAAACCAATCCTTGCCCACCCCGAAAGATATCCTTATATGGATATTGAACAATTAAGAAATATGCGCGACTGGGGCTGTATGTTGCAGATCAATACCATATCGCTAACCGGATATTTTGGCAAAGACGCTAAAAAAATGGCTGAAAGCCTGGTAGATAATGAACTGGTGGATTTTATATCAAGCGACATGCACCATTTAAAGCATGCCGAAGCATTCAAAACTGCATTGAAATTGCCTCATGTGATAAAATTGTTGAGCAATTACCCGCTTAAGAATATAATGCTGAAATAAGAATCAGGAATAAAGAGTCAGGAACCGGGACTCAGTAAGTAAAATATCCTGGTCCCCGGCTCTTGTATGTTCGGAAGATCGATTAATTCTTTATTGCCGGATCTGGTTTATTACTAGTGGCTACACTTCCTGCTTTTCTTTCTTCTTTCGGAGACTCAGTTGATTTTGAATCCTTAACTGTTGTTACCCCGGCATCACCTGGTCTTTGTTTCAGGGAATTTAATTCAACGGTTAATGAGTCATTTTTACTGGTCCACTCTTTTTGTTGTGCCTGTAATCCGTTAATATCCTTATTTAATTGAGTTATTTTGGATCCCTGGCTTTCAATAGTCATATTCCTGACAATAAGCGCTTCTTTTAAGCTGTCAGCTTTATTTTCAAGTCGTTTTATTTCTTCATTATGAGTATCTGTCGTACCCTCCAGCTTTGCTAATTTTATTTCTAATTGAACTAAACTTTCATTTTTGACGGACAGAGCTTTTTCGAGACTATCCGTCTTCCGGGTTAAAATTTCAATTCTTTCTTTTTTGCTTTGTGCATACACACTGGTCATTCCGGATATCACCACGCCAATCACTAAGATGACTAATTTTCCCCTTTTCATGATAATTAAATTTTATTGCCGCACATTAGTTATGTATTATTTATTCATGATCAGCGCGTTTAAATGAACGGAAGTATCGGATAAAAATTAGGGAAATTTAGACTGCAAGGCTTTCTTACCCATAAACAATCGAGAAAATTTATTGTTTACAAGTTAATAAATTTATTGCACAAAAATACGGTGGGAAGTGTATTGCCGAATTTTTGACTTCAAAATTTATACATAACTACTGAAAGTAAGTGCTAAATCCGAAATTAAACATCCGGAATTCGAAATAGAAATCACTCGTATCTTAACGCCTCAACCGGATCAAGTCTTGAAGCTTTTTTTGCGGGATAATAGCCTGATATCAAACCGATCAGTGTGCAAAGACAAATAGCGGCCAAAAGCCATCCCCACGGTATAACGAAAGTACCACTGATCTGCACGGCGATTAAATTCCCTATGGCGATGCCTAATATAATACCGCCTATACCCCCTATAATGCATATTACAATGGCTTCGATCAAAAACTGCTTGCGTATAACAGCAGGCGTAGCCCCGATAGCTTTACGCACACCTATTTCGCGGGTGCGCTCGGTAACTGAAACAAGCATGATATTCATTAAACCTATAGCCGCACCTAATAAAGTTATTACACCGATAACCACACCACCAGCTGTCATTCCGGCTATCTGGCCGGCTAACTCTTTTTGGATTGAGTCACTCCTGGAGATTTCAAAATTGTCCGCTTTATGGACATTCAACCCACGTACGTTCCTGAATAAAGAAGTAGCTTCACCTACAGTGGCATCCAGTGTATTTGGACTGCTTGCCTTTACCGTAACTGTGAATGAAATATTTTTTAGGGTATCCATCTGCTTGGCTTTAAGCACGGGTATGATGCAAAACTTATCGCCGCCAAAACCAGCACTTGATCCTTTTGAAGCAAAAACACCAACTACCCTAAACTTGAAATTACCAATAAATATAAATTTATTGATCGGATCTTCATTTTTAAAAAGGCGCTTTTTTATCTCGTTACCTATCATCACCACATTGTCGCCATGCTGCAATTCCGAAGCAGAAAAATTACGACCGAAACCCAGTTTGCGACCGCCTGTGGCTAAATAATTTTCGTCAGAGCCGGTAACTGATATATTGGGGTTAGTTTTAAGATTGCTGTATTTAGCTACTGCAGTTCCGGTTACATCCAGGTTGATAGCCGTTACAGCAGGCAGGCTAAACAATGATTTAAAGCGGGATGCTTGTTCGTAAGTGATGCTGGGATAGACCTTACGATGTCCGCCACCGCCAAAATTGAGTCCCTCACCCCGATTTTGCAGGGTGAAGGTATTAGCCCCTAAGTCGGCAAAAGCATCATTTGTATACTGTTCAATACCACCAATAGCTGTTAAAATACCTACCAGCGCCATAATTCCGATTGCAATAATTAGCGAGGTAAGCGAAGTACGCAACCTGTTACCGGCAATAGATTGTAAAGCTATCGCAATGTTTTCTTTAAGAGAGGTTTTTACCGGCATAGCGCAAAATAAATTCTGTTGTATGACTAAGCTATATGCCGGTTTGTTACAATCATTGTGGACTTAAATATTCTTTCTGCGCTAAATAGTAGTATGCCCAAAACATATGGTGTACAAAAACATTCTTCGGATCGCTTTGAAATTTTGAACGATAGTCTTTATCGGGCATCAATACTACCTGCGAACCACAGCTCGTATAGTTATTGTCATGAAGATAAACCGGCTCAGTAAATTTAGGTAAATACTTTTTTATCAATACGTATACCTGGGTCCCTAAATATTTCTCGTTTGCCTGTTGGGCTTTTTCAGGCTTCTTTTTCAATTGGCTATAATGATCAAGGTAAACTTCTTTGAAAAAGGCTTGTTTTTTTGTCACCTCATCTGTATTGGTATATGGATTTGGCGAACTGAAATCATTTAACGTCTGAATAGAAAAAGGTGTTTCAGGTACCCAATCGGCAGCGTTTCTTACAGATATACCCCATCCCCCACGTGTGAGATAATCATAATCATATACATAATAGCCATTGCCTGGTTTTGGAGGCGCACTGCAATAAGTTTTAAAAGTTATGTTATTAGATAATAACTGGGTTGCTTGCAGATCAGCAATATAAGAGCGTAGCAAGTATGCTATAGCTGCGCCTTGGCTGTGCCCCATAATGATAAAGTTTTTATATCCCTTTGCTTCGTTTAGCCAGATTATTTTAGGAATAATAGTTTTTGAAAGATCAGCTAAACCCAGCAGCCAGCCAATGTGCACCCCTGCTCTTGGATCGCTAGCCAGATGATATTTAAAGCTAGTTGAATTATCGATATGCAATTGTCCGCTTGCCGGCACCATTGCTGCATAAAAATTTTCGAGCCAGCTGGCATCTGATTTTGTAGTACCCCTTATACTGATCACTGCTGTACCCTTCGTGTTTACCCATAATTCCCACCTGTTTTTTAACGGCCCTTCCGGCGAACGATAGATAATGCGATATTGACCTGGTAGCGGAGTAGGGTCTCCCTTCAGTGTATCCTTAAACTGCTGTCTTGATATACGTAGCATTTCAAGGTATTCATTTGCGTCAAAGCCAGGTTTTAGTTGTGCATTAGTAACCGTTGTAAGTAATAAAAAAAAGATCAGGGGGTAAAAATATTTCATAATTACAGTTAAATTTTAATTAGGCATAAAAAATATTCACCAAAAGGCGATAAACCTTAAACGGTAATTGGTTTAAAAAAGATTCTTTAGATAGCGGTTTATTTAATGCATTTATATCAGGTGGTTATAAATTGAAACAGGTTTATAATTAGCTAAAATAAATTTCACCTTCAGCAATAATAAACTAAGATTTCAGTTAAAGACCAATTTAAAAAGACAAAGGCTTGATTTCATCAAAGCCATTACCTTTAAATTTTTTATATAATAGCTTAAAGACACTTAATTGGCTTAACAAGCACCTTTGCGAAAGGAAATTGTGTATTATGATCGTTCTCCGATTCAGAAGGAAGTTTAAAGGATGTTGCGACTGATAATCTGAAATTTTTTATTCGTTATTTAATAGGAGCTAAAAAGTTTCAATTGGTAGAGAGTGCCTGCTACAATATAAAGACCTAAAATTGTATCATAATTGTTACAAAAATAAAAAAGCATCCGCCTTTTGACGCATGCTTACTAAAATCTTATAATGAATACTATTTATACCGAAAATGAAGTGCCACAACCGCAGGTACTGGCGGCATTAGGATTATTAAAAGTAAAGCCACGGGCATTTAACCCGTCCTGGAAATCGATCTGCATACCTGCTAAGTACAGGCCATGAGCTTTATGCATATAAACTTTAATGCCATCGATCATATATATCTGGTCTCCGTCTTTTTGCTGGTCAAAACCTAAAACATAGCTCATACCAGAACAGCCGCCACCTTCAACACCCACACGCAGACCGAACTCATCATTCAGTTCCTGCTGATCTTTTAATTTGTTCAATTCTTTAATAGCGCCCTGTGTAAAGGTTACCGGTGCCAATGCAGTTTCAACAGCTGTACTCATCTTATTTTAAATTAACTATACAAATATAAGGTAAAATGCAGATTTTTGCTTTTTGTCAAATATTTATGACCTCAGCCTAACACTAAATTATATGAACTCTAATTACTTACTTGAAATTTTAAAACTGATTGTTGCCGGTGTAGGCGTGGTTTATATGGCTTTTTATCTGTTAAAGCCTTATCTGGACAAGTCGGAAAGCCTGCAATTGATAGAACTTAAAAAAAGCATAAGCAGTCAGACTTTGCCTTTACGTTTTCAGGCTTATGAGCGTATTGTACTATTTGTTGAGAGAGTGAACCCCTCAAATATGCTCGTACGCGTGGGTGGTACCGAGCTTTCGGCGGTTGAGTTGCACAGTATTGTAGTAGCTGAGATACGGAATGAGTTTCAGCATAACATCACACAACAGATATATGTAAGCAGCCGTGCATGGGCCATCGTGAAGCGTGTGAAAGATGATACGCTGAGCATAATAACCAATGCAGTGAAAGGGTTACCTGCAAATGCCACTGGTCTGGATCTAAGCAAGACTATACTTGCACATTTGAGCCATTTGGACGATAATCCTTATGATATTGCCCTGAACATCATAAGGGAAGATATGGAAGCATTCTTTTAATATCGGATTTCGGATTTTCGATTTCGGAATTCGATATTTAAAAGTGTTATAAATATTGCATTTAAAAAACGTGGAAGTATTTAAATTGAAAATTCTACATTCGAAATCAATTTATGTCCGGTAAAAAATTCACGACTACCTCGGGTATCGAAATTAAAGAAGTTTATTGCCAACCTTCAGCAATGAACGAGTTGCCGGGCGAATTTCCGTTCACACGGGCCATTCAGAAAGATATGTACCGGGGTAAACCCTGGACCATGCGCCAGTATGCCGGGTTCTCCACAGCTGAAGAGTCAAACAAACGCTATCATTACCTGCTCAGCCAGGGAACGATGGGCCTTTCAGTGGCGTTTGACCTGCCCACGCAGATTGGCTATGATTCGGACAGTGATTTTTCTGAGGGTGAAGTAGGCAAGGTTGGTGTTGCAATTGATTCGTTAAAGGATATCGAGGTATTGTTTGACGGTATTGAGCTGAAAAACATCACTACTTCCATGACCATCAATGCGACGGCATCCATTCTTTTGGCCATGTATATTGCCTTAGCCAAAAAGCAGGGAGCTGATCTGAAACAACTATCAGGCACTATACAAAATGATATCTTAAAAGAATATGCTGCACGCGGGACCTATATCTACCCGCCAGTGCCTTCCATGCGGCTTATTACCGATGTATTTGAATATTGCAGCAAGGAGGTACCGAAATGGAACACCATTTCTATATCGGGCTACCATATCCGTGAGGCAGGTTCAACAGCCGTACAAGAACTGGCATTTACTTTGGCCAATGGCAAGGCTTATTTACAGGCAGCTTTAACCAAGGGACTGGATATAAATGTATTCGCCAAAAGACTGTCCTTCTTTTTTAATTGCCATAATAATTTTTTTGAGGAGATAGCGAAGTTCAGGGCTGCCCGGAGGATGTGGGCACATATTACCAAAGACCTGGGTGCAACCGATCCCGGCGCTCAGAAACTACGTTTTCATACGCAGACAGGCGGATCAACCTTGACTGCCCAGCAACCCATGAACAATATAGTAAGGGTAACTACCCAGGCGCTTGCAGCAGTTTTGGGCGGAACACAATCCTTACATACCAATGGGTATGACGAAGCGCTATCATTACCTACAGAGACAGCAGCTAAAATTGCTCTGCGTACACAACAGATCATCGCTTTTGAAAGCGGAGTAACGGACACAGTTGATCCGATGGCAGGTTCGTTCTTTATAGAAGAGCTAACCAACGAGCTGGAAAAAGCAGCACAGTTGTATATAGATAAAATAGACGCTATGGGCGGGGCCGTTAAGGCCATTGAGCAGGACTATATACAACAGGAGATAGCCCGGTCAGCTTATGAATATCAGAATGAGATCGAAAGCGGTGAAAAAGTGATCGTCGGAGTCAATCGTTTTATACAACAGGAAGCTCCTGCCGAGAATGTTTTCAGGGTGGATGATTCGATCAGAAAGATGCAGGCTGATAAAATAACCGAATTAAAATCTTCCAGGGATAGTGCTGCAGTCAATGATGCCCTTCATCAATTGAGCGAAGCTGCCAAAGGAACTCAAAACTTAATGCCCTTTATACTAACTGCGGTCGAAAGCTATGCCACCCTGGGGGAAATTGCGAACACCTTGCGGGGAGTATTTGGAGAATACTGACAAATCTGTCTTTTTTTCCAGCCAATTGACAGTAAAGCCCATTCTGTCATATCCACAAAAATGGCCTGTTAAAAAATTATTCAACGTATTAACAGGCGGTTAACTTTTAATACATTCATGACATAAAACGGTGGCTCAACTATTGATACACCAATAACGTAAAAGGAATATTATTATTTATGAAAAGCAAACTAAAAAAGCAGGAGAAAAATGCAAAAACAGCGTTTACACTGTTGGAAACTAATATTTGCCACTCGTGCAAAATATAAGTTTTTTATTTTATAATTCCTCATATATATCATTAATATATGATGAAATTATTCAATTAAATTTTAAAATTTAATTTTTTAAATAGCTTTTTTTTTGAATATTCGATGTTCCGTAACAGCCCCATTGGATGTGTCGTTGGGGGGTTGTAAATCAAGATTTTAATAAAAACTTAT